>NZ_JBSYOT010000002.1:0-4800000 GCF_058244745.1 Streptomyces sp. SL06
CCCACTCGGTCACCAACCACCCCCACCACCCCACGAGTGAGAAAGGCTTCCCACACCCATGCAGACCAGGACGGCCCCTGCGACGATCACCAGCGCCCCGGCCGTGTCGTACGGCCGCTTGCTGGAGCAGGTCCGCTACGACGGCGCCTACCCCACCCGCGAACGGGCCGAGGAAGTCGTCTCCGCGGTGCTGGCCGCTCTCGGCCGTCGCGTCACCGGCGAGGAACGCGTCGAGCTGGCCGCCCGTCTGCCCCGCGAAGCGGCGCAGATCTTCGCCGCTCAGATCCCCGGAACGCAACAGCTGACGGGCTGGGCCTTCGTCCGGGACCTCGCCGCCCGCACCGGCGCCGGCCTGGCCACCACACGCTGGGACGTCGGCTCCGTCCTGGGCGCCGTCGCCCGCATCGCCGGCCCCGACCTGCTCGACCGCATCCTCGCCCAACTCCCCTCGGGATACGCGATCCTCTTCGGCCGCGCCGAACTCACGCAGGCAGCCTGACCTCTCCCAGAACAGGCGGGACGGCCACCGCCCCCTCGGGGTCGGGAGCGCCGAGCATCGCGGAAGCCCGTTGGAGCGGGTTGGTGGCCTTCACCGGCGTGGCCCTGGGGACGGTGCGGCAGGTGAAGCCGAGCCGGGCCATCGCCCTGAGCACCTCGTCGCCGCTGAAGTCGCGCCGGTCCTGGCGGGTGAGGACCTGGCCGACCTGCTTGGCGGGGTAGTGGCGGCGGCCGATGATCACGGAGTCGCCGGTGACCGGCTCGGGCTTGACGCCGTTCATGGACTCCAGCACGCCCCCCTTGGTCAGCTCGAACGGAAAACGGGCGATGACACAGCGCACAATGCCTCACAAGAGGAAGGGGATGAGGGTCGTTCGGCCATGGGCCGGTTCGGACCGGTTCAGCGGGAGAGGGGCAGGACGCCCAGGGCGTTGCCGTCCTCGTCGACCACGGGCAGGGCTCCGAGCCGCCGGCGGCGCATCGCGTGCTCGGCCTCGGCCACCGTGGTCAGCGGCGAGGCGAAGGTTCCCTCGCGGTCGGCGAGGTCGCGCAGGCGGACCCGGTCCGCGTACCCGGAGTCGTCCCGCACCGCGGTGAGCCGGGCCCGGGTGACCAGGTCGGTGCACTGGCCGTCCTCGCCGCAGACGACGAGGTGACCCGTGCGGGCGGCGGCCATGACCGAGAGCGCCACCTCGACGGTCATGTCGTCCCAGACCTGCGGCCCGGCCGCGTCCATGGCCTCGGCGGCCGTCCTGCGCACGGTGTCCGCGCCCGTCGGGCGGGGATGCGTCTGGAGCAGCGTCAAAAGGTGCCTCCTGCGACGATGGGCCGGCTCTGCGGTCGGGACGGGACGGTCTAGGCTGCCGCGTCGGTGACGGAGCGCCCCACGGGTGAGCGCCGGGCCGTCGAAACCGGACGGCGCCGGCCGCGCGAGGCGGTGCCGCGCCTCTTGGGTCGTTCGACCACCGGTGCGGTGATGACGACCGGGACGCCGGAGGGGGCCTGGGCACCGGTGATGCGGTGCAGGGCCTCCGCGCCGGCCCGGACCTGGGTGGTCTGCGGGACGATGCCGGCCGTCGCCATGAGGCGGGTCATGGCGCGGCGCTGGCTCGGAGTGACCAGGGTGACGACGCTGCCGGACTCGCCGGCGCGGGCGGTACGGCCGCCGCGGTGGAGGTAGTCCTTGTGGTCGGTCGGCGGGTCGACATTGACGACCAGGTCGAGGCTGTCGACGTGGATGCCGCGGGCCGCGACGTTGGTGGCCACGAGCACGGTGACGTGTCCCGTCTTGAACTGGGTCAGCGTACGGGTGCGCTGCGGCTGGGACTTGCCGCCGTGCAGGGCGGCGGCCCGCACTCCGCTGTTCAGGAGGTGTTCGGTGAGGCGGTCGACGGCGTGCTTGGTGTCCAGGAACATGAGCACCCGCCCTTCGCGCGCCGCGATCTCGGTGGTGGCCGCGTGCTTGTCGGCGCCGTGGACGTGCAGCACGTGGTGCTCCATCGTCGTCACCGCGCCGGCCGACGGATCCACGGAGTGCACGACGGGGTCGCTCAGGTAACGGCGTACGAGCAGATCGACGTTGCGGTCGAGGGTGGCGGAGAACAGCATGCGCTGACCGTCGGGGCGCACCTGGTCGAGCAGGGCGGTGACCTGCGGCATGAACCCCATGTCGGCCATCTGGTCCGCTTCGTCGAGGACGGTGACGCGGACCTGGTCCAGCCGGCAGTCGCCGCGCTCGATGAGGTCCTTGAGAACGTTCCGGGGGTGGCGACGAGGATCTCGACGCCACCGCGCAGCGCGCTCGCCTGCCTGCCGATCGGCATTCCTCCCACGACCGTGGCCAGCCGCAGCCGCACCGACCGGGCGTAGGGCGTGAGCGCGTCGGTGACCTGCTGGGCCAGCTCCCGCGTCGGTACGAGGACCAGGCCCAGCGGCTGCCGGGCCTCGGCGCGCTGTCCGGCGGTACGGGCCAGCAGGGCCAGCCCGAAGGCGAGGGTCTTGCCGGAACCGGTGCGTCCGCGGCCGAGGACGTCGCGGCCGGCGAGGGAGTTCGGCAGGGTCGCGGCCTGGATCGGGAAGGGCAGGGTCACACCCTGCGCGCCGAGCGCGGCCAACAGGCCTGCGGGCATGTCGAGTTCGGCGAAGTCCGCCGCGGCGGGCAGCGCCGGGGTGATCGTCTCCGGGAGTGCGAACTCGCCCTGTACGGCGGCGGGGCGACGGCCCTGGCCGTTGGAACGGAACTGCCCGCCGGAGCGGCTGCGGGCCGGGGAACCGAAGCGGTTGCCGCTCTTCCCGGGGGCGCCGCCGCCGTTACGAGTGCGGGCGAAGCGGTCGTTCGTGCGTGCGTGGTTGTTCATACGGAGCCTTCCTCAATGCGGCACACATCAAGGAATTCCCGCAGCGGAATACGCAGGGAGAATTGCATGAATAGGCCGAATGGAACGAGTATCCGAGGGCCTGAAACCCGTGGATTCCTCGCAGTCGTCCCGCAGGTGAGATCAACTGCGGAAATGTGCATGCAGCTGGGGCCCGCACCCCGAAGGATGCGGGCCCCAGCTACGAAAGTGTGCGCCGGTGTCAGGCGAGGACGATGTTCTCGGCCGTCGGGCCCTTCTGGCCCTGCGCGATGTCGAAGTTCACCTTCTGGCCTTCGAGCAGCTCGCGGAAGCCCTGGGCGGCGATGTTCGAGTAGTGGGCGAACACATCGGCGCCGCCACCCTCCTGCTCGATGAAGCCGAATCCCTTTTCCGCGTTGAACCACTTCACGGTGCCAGTAGTCATGTCTGTCTCCTTCGGGGCAGTGCGTCGGCGTCCGCACTGCACGGACACCGTGTCGCTGCGATGATCAACCCCGCCCGGAAAAAGACCGGCTGAATTCGGGAACCACAACTGCAACTGAGATCGACAGTAGCACGTTGCGACGGCCCGCGTGTGTTGGAAAATTCCACTCCGTTCGCCACCGGAGGGAAACTGCCCGCACATTCTGTAAAACCCTCATCCCGCGGATACAGATAAAAGAGTTCCGTGGGAGCCGCCGTCCTGGGACGGCGGCTCCCACGGTGCTCCGCTGAAGTCCGGGGGTCGCTACGGCTACGGGTGGAGGACCACCTTGGTGTAGCCGTCGATCCGCTTGTCGAACTTGTCGTAGGCGGACGGGGCCTGGTCTAGGGACAGTTCGTGGGAGACGACGAAGCTGGGCTTCGCCCTGCCCTCGATGATCATGTCCCGGAGGTAGCGGTTGTACCGCTTGACGTTGCACTGCCCGGTCCCCATCCGCAGGCCCTTCTCGAAGAGCTTGCCGATCGCGACGAGGAGCATGCCCTGCTTGGCCTGCTCGTCCGGGCCTCCCGGGTCGGCCGGGACGTAGAGCCCGGGAACGCCGAGCGCTCCGGTGGGCCGGACCGTGCCGACGAGTGAGTTCAGGACGGTCGCCGGCTCCTCCTTGCCGGTGCCGCCCGCGGTCGCCTGGTAGCCGACGGCGTCCACGCCCTTGTCCGTGCCGACTCCGTCGGTCTGGTCCTTGATCTGCTCGACCGGGTCGCCCGCGGAGAAGTCGATGGGCACCGCGCCGATCTCCTCGGCCTTGCGCAGCCGCTCGGCGACCCGGTCGACGACGAACACCTTCTTGGCGCCGCGCAGCAGTGCCGAGTAGGCGGCCATGAGTCCGACCGGCCCCGCCCCGTACACCGCGACGCTCTCCCCGGGGCGGACCTGGGCGAGTTCGCAACCGTGGTAGCCGGTGGGGAAGATGTCGGCGAGCAGGATGAAGTCGGTCTCGTGCTCGTCGCCCTCGGGCAGCTTCAGGCAGTTGAAGTCGGCGTACGGCACGCGCAGGTACTCGGCCTGGCCGCCCTTCCAGGGGCCCATCGCGACATAGCCGTACGCGCCGCCGGCGAACCCGGGATTGACCGTCGTGCAGTATCCCGTGTAGCCCTCGGTGCAGTTCCTGCAGAAACCGCAGGCGACGTTGAAGGGCATGACCACGCGGTCGCCCTTCTTCAGTCCGGTGACGCCCTGGCCGACCTCGTCGACGATGCCCATGTTCTCGTGGCCGAAGACGATGCCGGGCTCCGCGGCCGTGCGCCCCTCGTACATGTGCAGGTCGGAACCGCAGATCGCGGTCGACGTGACGTGAACGATCACGTCGTTCGGATGCTGGATGGTCGGTTTCTCCACGTCTTCGACCGCAACAGAGAACGGCCCCTTGTACACGACAGCCTTCATGATCGTGGCCTCCGTTCGTCGAGTCACGTGACCCATCTCTCATGGTTACCCGGTCCACCGGATGGGGCAAGTCGCTACTCTCTTGACAAATGGGGCGACATCTCTCACCAGGGAAGGAGACGCACAGGGTGGCTGCGCAACGACTGGGAACCCTGCTGGTTCCCGTGCCGGGTCTGTCCGGTACCACCTACCCGCCCGGTACGACCGTCACCGTCCGTGGCCGGGGCGCCACCGTCGACGCCTTCGTCAACGGGGACTGGCTTCCTCTGTCGTGGTGGGAGTTCTCCGACGGCCTCCGTGAGGACATCGCGGACCGCTGACCGGCGAGCCGGGGGCGGGGCGTTTCAGTGTTCCGTCCCGGCGAAGCGGTTGAGGCCGATGGCGCCCAGGAGCTGGAGCTTCTCGTGGCCCTCGGTCCCGGGCGGAGCGGTGAGGACCAGCAGAGTCTGGGACTGGTCCTCGGTGAACAGGGCCTGGCAGTCCAGTTCGATCGGGCCGAGTTCGGGGTGGACGAGGGTCTTGTGGTCCTCGAATCGCCGCGCAACCTCGTGCCGGGCCCACAGCTCGGCGAACTCCTCGCTCTCCTTCTGCAGGGTTCGTACGAGGTCCGCGGCCCTGGAGCGGGCCCCGCGCAGCCCGTAGGCGGCCCGCAGATTCGCGACCTGGGCCCGGCCCTGCCGGTCCCAGTCGCCCTCGGGGTAGATCGACCGCTCCGCCGGGTCGGTGAACCAGCGGTAGATGCCGCTGCGGGCCGGGCCCGTGTGCCTCGATCCGTCCCCGAAGAGGGCCACGGCCATCCTGTTCTGCACGAGCATCTCGGCCAGATCGGTGAGCACGAGCGCCGGAGTGTCGTCGAGCCTGTCCAGCACCCGCATCAGGGCGGGGGCGACGTGCGCCGGAGCCGACAGCACCGCCGGGGCGTTGTGCCCGGCGATCCGGTACAGGTAGTCGCGCTCGGCACTCGTCAGCCGCAGGGCGCGGGCGAGCGACGCCAGCATGTGGGCGCTGGGCTGCGGGCCGCGCCGCTGCTCCAGTCGCGTGTAGTAGTCGGTAGACATCACGGCGAGGGAGGCGACCTCCTCACGCCGCAGTCCCCGGGTCCGCCGACGCGGCCCGGCGGGGAGGCCGACCGCCTCCGGCTGGAGCGCCTCGCGGCGGCGGCGCAGGAAGTCGGCGAGTGCTGCACGGTCCATGGCAGCCATTATCGTCCGGTCGGGTGGGCGATCCAGGGATCGCCGGTCCCTGGACAAGCGGTCCCTGCCCCCGCGGGGGCGGATCGGCGACGCTGGAAGCATGAACATCTCCGGAAACACCGTCTTCATCCCCGGCGCCACCAGCGGCATCGGTCTCGCGCTCGCCCTCGCGCTGCAGGCCCGGGGGAACACCGTCGTCGTCGGCGGTCGCCGCACCGAGTTGCTCGAGGAGATCGCCGCCCGGCACCCCGGCATCGACACCGTGCGGGTGGACACCACGGACGCGGTGAGCATCGACGCCGCCGCGAAGCAGGTCCTGGCCGCCCACCCCGACCTCAACGTCCTGGTGACGATGGCCGGTGTGATGCGCGCCGAGGACTGGCACGCCCCCGCGACGTTCCTCGCCAGCGCCGAGGCCACCGTGACGACGAACGTGCTCGGCCCGATCCGGCTCATCGCGGCGTTCGTCGAACATCTGCTGGCACAGCCCGACGCCACCATCATGACCGTCTCGTCGGGCCTGGCGTTCACCCCGCTCAAGATCACGCCCAGCTACAACGCGTCGAAGGCGGCGATCCACATGCTCAGCGAGTCCGTGCGGCTGCAACTCGCCGACACCTCGGTGAAGGTCGTGGAACTCGAACCGCCCGCCGTGCGCACCGCACTGCTGCCCGGACACGAGGACAACGAACTCGCCATGCCGCTCGACGAGTTCGTCGCAGAGGTGATGGACCTGATCGAGGCCCGGCCCGACGCCAGGGAAATCCAGGTCGAGCGGGTGAAGTTCCTGCGCTACGGGGAGGCCCGCGGCGACTACGACCAGGTCGTCGAGGCGCTCAACTCCACCGACCCGCACGGCAAGTAGCCCCGGGAAGTGGCCGACTCCACGTAGCCGAGCAGCCGGTCGGCGCGATCGACCCGCAGACCGCGCCGGCCGACCGGGCCGACCGACCGGGCCGACCGGTCAGGACAGCACCAGCTCCGGGGAGTACGTGTCGAGCCACAGGGCGAGGTCCAGTGTGCGTTCCAGACCGCGCCGCGACGCCTGGGAGATCTGCGGGGTCTCCCGGCCGGCGGCCGACTCGACGCGTGCCGGGTCCACGATCTCGAAGACCCTGTGCGAGGGCCGGGACAGCAGGTCCCTGACGTGGTCCTGGAGCGCCACCGCGTACTTGGGGTCCTGGGTGGAGGGGTACGGGCTCTTCACCCTGTCGTACACCGAGCGCGGCAGCACGTCGGCGGTGGCCTCGCGCAGCAGACTCTTCTCACGGCCGTCGAACGACTTCAGCGCCCAGGGCGTGTTGTAGACGTACTCGACGAGTCGGTGGTCGCAGAACGGCACACGTACCTCGAGGCCGACGGCCATGCTCGCCCGGTCCTTGCGGTCGAGCAGCACCCGCACGAAACGGGTCAGATGCTGGTGGCTGATCCTGCGCATCGTGTACTCGAAGTCGCTCTCGCCGTCGAGCCGCTGGATGCCCAAGACCGCGTCGCGGTAGCTGTCCGCGACGTACGACGTGAGATCGAGGGCGGCGGTCAGGTCCGGGCGGAGCACGTCGGCGTCATTGCCGAAGTGCCGGCCGAACTGCGCCAGCCAGGGGAAGGTCTCGGACTTGCGGGCCTCCTCGTCGAAGAACTGGAGGTAGCCGCCGAAGACCTCGTCGGCGGACTCGCCGGACAGGGCGACCGTGGAGTGCTCGCGGACCGACTTGAAGAGCAGGTAGAGCGAGGCGTCCATGTCCCCGAAGCCCATGGGGAGGTCACGGGCGCGGATCACCCGTGAGCGCACCTCGGGGTCGGCGAGCGAGTTCGAGTCGAGCACGATGTCACGGTGATCGGTGCGGGCCGCCCGCGCCACGTCGTGGACGAAGGGCGTGTCCGGGGTGCCGCGCAGCTCGTCGGCGACGAAGTTCTCGGTCTGTCCGACGAAGTCGACGGCGAAGCTGCGGACGGTCTCACCGGTCTCGGCGAGCCGGCCGGCGGCCAGTGCGGTCATCGCGGAGGAGTCGAGGCCGCCGGAGAGCAGGGTGCAGCGGGGCACGTCCGAGACGAGCTGGCGGCGCACGATGTCGTCGAGGAGCGAGCGGACGGTGGCGATGGTGGTGTCGCGGTCGTCCGTGTGCGGCCGGGTCTCCAGTCGCCAGTACACGTGCCGGCGCAGGCCGCCGCGGTCCACCGTGACGATGGTGCCGGGCTCGACCTCGCGCATGCCGTCCCACACTGCATGGCCTGGAGTCTTCACGAGAGTGAACAGCTCGCGCAGGCCGTCGAGGGTGACCCGCGCCTTGGCGAGCGGGTTGGCGAGGACGGCCTTGGGCTCGGAGCCGAAGAGGACACCGTCGGGCGTCTCGTGGTAGTAGAACGGCTTGATGCCCATCCGGTCCCGGATCATCACGAGCCTGTCGTGCCGGCCGTCCCACACGGCGAAGGCGTACATGCCGTTGAGGCGTCCGGCGACCGCCGCGCCCCATTCCACATAGCCGCGCAGCACGACCTCCGTGTCGGAGTCGGTGGTGAACCGGTGGCCCCGCCGGACGAGTTCCTGCCGCAGCTCGGTGTAGTTGTACGTTTCGCCGGAGTAGACGACGGCCACGGCGCCCTCGGGGGTTTCGACGGTCATGGGCTGGCGTCCGCCCGGCGGATCGATGATGGCCAGCCGGCGATGACCGAGCCCGGCGGGTCCGCTGATCCAGGTCCCGCGGTCGTCCGGGCCTCGGCAGGACATCGTCTCCGTCATCGCGTCGAGTGTGCCGGCCGCGGTTCGCAGGTCACGGTCGAAGGAAATCCAGCCGGTGATGCCGCACATACGATGCTCCTCCTGCTTCCGGTCGCCGGCCGGCCCGCCCCAAGGCCGCCGCCTCCGACTGCAACTCCGGGAGCGGGGCGGACGGGTGGGCCGGACCAAACCAGTTGTATCCAGCACCTATGTAACGAGCCTGTGACACAGCGCTCACCCGGGTCAACTCGGTGTTGACCCGCCGGGCGGGACCACCCGGCGATTTTCAGACGCACACAGTGCGGCACTTTGCGAAGACATGCCCACGCAACGCCCGCCGTCACCAGGTCATGGGCTTCCGGGAGGCGAGGGGATCCGGCCACGGGCAAAGCTTTGCCCAATCCGGCCGTGCTGTATCCGATCCGGTGGCCGCCTCGGCGGAGCCGTTCGTCCGCTTCCGTTCGCCGGCTTCCGTTCGCCGGTGCCGTCATCGAGCAGGAATGAAGAAGCCCCGGCGCTCGCGCCGTGCCTAGCGTGGTCGTCATGACTCACCTCGTGTCCATCACCCTGGAGGTGGCCGACCCCACGGCCGCCGACCGCTTCTACTCCGCCGCGTTCGGTCTGGGCCCGCAGGTGCGTCTGCGGGCCTCCGCCGCGCCCACGGCCGGCTTCCGCGGGTTCACCGTGTCGATCACGGTGCCCCGGCCGGCCGACGTCGACAGCTTCCTCGGCTCCGCCCTCGACGCCGGCGCCACAGCGCTGAAGCCGGCCTCGAAGTCCCTGTGGGGCTACGGCGGCGTCGTACAGGCCCCGGACGGCACGGTCTGGAAGGTCGCGACCTCGTCGAAGAAGGACACCGGCCCCGCCACCCGGCAGATCGACGACCTCGTGCTCCTGCTGGGCGCCGAGGACGTCAGGGCGAGCAAGCGGTTCTACGTCGAGCAGGGCCTGACCGTGGCGAAGAGCTTCGGCGGCAGGTACGTCGAGTTCGCCTCCGGGGAGGACGGCGCCGTCAAGCTGGGGCTGTACAAGCACCGGGGCCTGGCCAAGGACGCCGGTGTGCCCGGGGAGGGCAGCGGCTCGCACCGGATCGTGCTCGGCGGCACCACCGGGAACTTCACCGACCCGGACGGCTTCACCTGGGAACCCGCGACGGTGTGAGGGGAGTTGCGTTCTGCCGCTCGGGGGACGGTGATCGTCCGTAGTGGTCCCGCATGGCTCACTCCGCACCGGCTACGCCCGCACGATGCGCTCCACCAGTTCCGGGATCCATTCCACGTACTCGATCTCCGCGCCGCCGCGATGGCGCGCGTACAGGAACCGACCGGTGGCACTGGCGCTCTCCGGTGTGGTGATCTCGGCACCTGCGGTCACGAGAGTCCTGGTCAGGGCGTCGAGGTCGTCGACGATCACGGTGGCGCTGGCATGGGAGTAGCGGGCACGCTGCGCCGGCGGCCCCGCGATGACGAGGAAGTCGCCGATCGCCGCGAGTTCGATGGAGTCGAAAGCGAAGCGCAGGTCGGGCTCCGCGCCGGTCAGTTCGCGCAGCAGTGCCAGCGACTCCTCCAACTCGTCGGTCCACAGGCGTGCGTACGTCTTGAGAATGGTCACGGCTCTCCCCTGCGGCAACTGGTGAATCCCCGGGAACCGTAGCGCGGGAAGGCGTACCAGGGAGTGGACGCGGGGTTGGTGCCGGGCTGCGGCTGTTGTAGAAATGGGCCTCATGAATTCCGAGTCCCTGGTGCGCCGCCTGGTCATCGACCTGTGCCGACGTTCCGGGCTCGTGTTGTCTCTGACCTGAGTTCTCCCTCGCGCCCTGTCATGCGGTGATCTCACCCGCGTCGAGGCCGTTCCCGCGTCCTGCCCCGGGGCGCGGCCCTCTTCTTCGTTCGTCATCATCACTCGCTCGGGACCAGGTCACCCCTGTCGGTCGGCGGCAGCCGCTCAGGTCCCGGGCGCCCATGGAGGACGCTCCCGTGTCCACGACTTCCCCCGCACGCACGCCGGATGACAGCGCGCACGTGCCCGCGTCCAAGTCCCGCCCGCCCGGCCGGAGCACCTGGACGCGCGTGCGTCATGTCGCCCTGCCGTTCGGCTCGTTGCTGCTCTTCCTCGCCCTGTGGCAGCTGCTGGCGGCGAGCGGGACGTGGAGCGAGACGCTGGTGCCGCCGCCCGCCCGGGTGTGGGACGCGTTCGTCGACGTCTCCACCACCCACGACGGCGTGCGCGGCTACAACGGCACCACTCTCGTCGAGCACCTCGGCATCAGCCTGCGGCGCATCGCGCTCGGCGCCGGTATCGGCATCGCCGCCGGGGTGGTCTTCGGGCTGCTCATGGGAACCGTCGGCTGGGTGCGCTCGCTGTTCGAGCCCTGGATCACCTTCCTGCGGACGCTGCCGCCGCTGGCGTACTTCTCGCTGCTCATCATCTGGCTGGGCATCAACGAGGAGCCGAAGATCACCCTGTTGGCCGTGGCCGCCTTCCCACCCGTGGCGGTGTCCACCACCACGGCCGTGTCCGCCGTACCTCGGGACCTGCTGGAGGCGGCCCGCGCGCTCGGCGCGTCACGGTGGGGCGTCGTCAGGGACGTCGTCGTGCCGTCCGCCCTGCCGGAGACGCTCACCGGGATACGTCTCGCGGTGGGTGTGGCCTACTCCTCCCTGGTCGCCGCCGAGTTGGTCAACGGACTGCCGGGCATCGGCGGCATGGTCAAGGACGCCGCCAACTACAACAACACCCCTGTGGTGCTGGTCGGCATCATCGCCATCGGCGCCTCCGGTCTGGTCATCGACGGCCTGCTGCTGCGACTGGAGCGCACGGTCGTTCCCTGGCGCGGTCGCACCTAGTCTCCCCGCTTCTCCTCAAGGCACCTCCTCAAGGCGCCTCCTCCACAGAAACGGCCACCGCCATGTCCCGTGTCCCCCAAGGTCCGTCCCGCCGCCTTCTGCTGGCCGGTGCCCTGGCCGCCGTGTCCGCCGCCGCCACCGGCTGCTCCTCGGACAGCTCCGCGTCCGGCGGCTCCAAGCGGCTGCGGATCGGCTACTTCGCCTTTCCCAGCGGCGACTTGCTCGTGAAGAACAGAAAGCTCCTGGAGAAGGCGCTGCCGGACTACAAGATCACCTGGATCAAGTTCGACTCGGGCGCCAGCGTCAACCAGGCCTTCCTCGGCAAGTCCCTCGACATCGCCGCGCTGGGCTCCAGCCCGTTCGCTCGCGGGGTGTCCGGCAACTCGCCCATCCCGTACAAGGTCGCCTGGATCCTCGACGTGGCGGGCGAGAACGAGGCCCTTGTGGCGCGCAAGAGCACCGGCATCACCGATGTCGCCGGGCTCAAGGGCAAGAAGACAGCCACGCCCTTCGCCTCCACGTCGCACTACAGTCTGCTCTCGGCGCTGGACAGGGCCGGGCTCGCACCGTCCGACGTGGAACTCATCGACCTCCAGCCGCAGCCGATCCTCGCCGCCTGGCAACGGGGCGACATCGACGCCGCCTACGTCTGGCTGCCGACCCTGGACGAGCTGCGCGAGAGCGGCACCCAGCTCACCAGCAGCACGGAGATCGGGGCCGCCGGAAAGCCGACGCTCGACCTGTCCGTCGTGTCGGACGACCTGATCGCACGGGACCCCGAGGCGATCGCCGCCTGGCGCAAGGCGGAGGCCGAGGCCCTTCGTCTGCTCAAGTCCGACCGGGAGGGCACGGCCAAGGCCGTCTCGGCCGAACTCGGCATCAGTGCACAGGACGCCCAGGCGCAGCTCTCGCAGGGGGTGTTCCTCACCCCGGAGCAGGTCGTGTCCGCCGACTGGCTGGGCAGCGACGGCAACCCGGGCAAGCTGCTCACCTATGTCACGGACACCGGCCGGTTCCTGGCGGCCCAGAAGCAGATCGGCGCCGCACCGTCGCAGGACGTGGTCCGCAAGGCGTTCTACCTCGAAGGGCTGACCGATGTCCTCAAGTGAGACCACCGCCGAGACCGCCCCGGCCGAGCGGCCCGCGGACACCGTCAGCGCGGGCTCCGTACGCCTCGACCGGGTCATCCACCGGTACGGCCGGGGCGGCGAGGCATTCACCGCCGTGGGACCGGTCGATCTGACCGTTCCGGCCGGGGAGTTCCTGGTCCTGGTGGGCGCCTCCGGCTGTGGCAAGAGCACGCTGCTGCGGCTGATCGCCGGCTTCGAGCGGCCCACGCAGGGCGCGGTACGGGTCTCCGGAACCGAGCCGCGCCCCGGTGACACGGCCGGCGTGGTGTTCCAGACGCCGCGGCTGTTCCCGTGGCGGACCGTGCGGGGCAACATCGATCTGGCGCTGCGCTACGCGGGGGTGGAGCGCGGGCAATGGGCCGAGCGGCGTGCGGAGTTGCTGGCGCGAGTCGGTCTGGAGGGCACCGAGAAGCGGCACGTGTGGGAGATATCCGGCGGACAGCAGCAGCGTGTCGCCATCGCCCGAGCCCTGGCCGCCGAGAACCCGCTCCTCCTGCTCGACGAACCCTTCGCGGCGCTGGACGCGCTGACTCGGGAACGGCTTCAGGAGGATGTCCGCCGCGTGACGGAACGGACCGGGCGCACCGCGGTGTTCGTGACGCACTCCGCGGACGAGGCCGTGTTCCTCGGCTCCCGCATCGTGGTGCTGTCCAAGAGTCCCGGGACCGTGGCACTCGACCTTCCGATCGGCCTGCCGCGCGGCAACGTCGATGCCGAGGCGTTGCGGGACTCGGGAGAGTTCGCCGAGTTGCGCACCCGGGTCTCCCGCGCCGTCAAGGCCGCCGCGGCGGCCTGACCTCCGGCCTCTCGGTCTCACCGGGTTCGCCGGAACGACGGGGCGTGTTGGATTCGCGGTGCCTATCCTGTGGTGGTGATCGGATGCGAGCCTCTGGCCGTCTTCCTCACCGTGCCGGTCGCGGTGCCGGGGCCGAGCGCAACTGTGGTGCCGACGGGAGGCAGGTGGACATGGGTGACAGGCCGCTGCGGAAGCTCGGGTTCCTCACGATCGGGCTGTTCGACGAGGACGATCCGGGCCGGGGGCACGAGACCACGCTGCGCATGGTGGAGCTGGGTGAGCAACTCGGCTACGACAGCGCGTGGGTGCGCCATCGCCACCTCCAGTACGGCATCGCCTCACCCGTGGCGGTCCTGGCGGCCGCCACCCAGCGCACCAGCCGCATCCAGCTCGGTACCGCGGTCACGCCCCTGGGGTGGGAGAACCCGCTGCGCCTGGCCGAGGACTGGTCGACCGTCGACATCCTGTCCAACGGCCGGCTCAACCCCGGGGTGAGCACCGGTCCGCCGATGCACTTCGAACGGGTCAAGGACGCCCTGTATCCGGACACGGCCGACGCCGAGGAGTTCGGGTACGAGCGGGTGCGGCGCCTCCTCGCCCATGTCGCGGGGGAGCCGGTCACGGATTTCCGCGGCACCGAGGGCATCGAGACCTACTCGAACCGTGTGCAGCCCCACTCCCCCGGTCTGCGGGAACGCATGTGGTACGGGGGCGGCAGTCTGCGCTCGGCCCGCTGGGCCGGGGAGAACTCCATGAACTTCCTCACCAGCAGCGTGGTCAAGGCCGAGGAGCCCGGGGAGGGCGAGGGGTCCGAGGACTTCGCCGCCATCCAGCTCTCCCACATCCGGGCCTTCCGGGCGGCCCACCCCGCCGGGGAGGCGGCCCGGGTCTCCCAGGGGCTCGTGGTGATCCCCACCGACTCGGCCGACGCCGCGCAGCGGGCCAAGTACGAGGCATACGCGGCGCATCGGCTGCCCCGCACGACACAGCCGCAGGGTCCGGCCCGGCTGCTGTTCGCCCCGGACCTGGTGGGCCCGTCCGAGTGGATCGCGGAGCGTCTCCACGCCCATGTGGCGTTTCGGGAGGTGGACGAGGTGGCCTTCGCCCTGCCCTTCTCCTTCGACCAGAAGGACTACGAGCAGATCCTCACCGACATCTCCGGCCGGCTCGGACCGGCGCTGGGCTGGAGCGCGGCCGGCTGACGGCCGGCCGGTGTTCTCGGCCTGTCGCGGGCTCCCTGTCGGAGTTGTGTCCGCCGCGTGTCCAAGCCGGGGGTCACGCGCGGAGTGCTGGTGTGCCCTGCCCGCGTGTGGTTACCTTGGTCCCATGACCGTGCTCGTGATCCGCCGCCACGTCGACTACGTGCGCGTCACCACCACGGGCTGTCAGGCTGCGGGCTGAGTCCGCGCTCCGGCCTCTGACCAGCCTTTTCCGCCGCTTCCTACCGACCGCCGCCCTGTCCGGGCGCGGTTTGCCGGTCCAGCGGCTCCTTCACACTCCGCTCCGTCCTCCGCGCACGCCTGCGTGCCCGGAGCCACCCGGAGCACACGCCCGCCTTCACACGCCGCGCACCCGCACCCGCACGAGGGAGAACCATGTCCCAGCCCATCGACTCCGTCACCGCCGGCCACACCCCCGACGACGAGCCCACCGGGCCCGACACCGCCGCCTGGTCCTTCGAGACCAAGCAGGTCCACGCCGGTGCCGCGCCCGACCCGGTGACCGGCGCGCGGGCGACCCCGATCTACCAGACGACATCGTTCGTCTTCCGGGACACCCAGCACGCCGCCGATCTGTTCTCGCTGGCCGAACCCGGCAACATCTACACCCGCATCCACAACCCCACCCAGGACGCCTTCGAGCAGCGCGTCGCCGCCCTGGAGGGCGGGGTCGCGGCCGTCGCGCTGTCCTCCGGGCAGGCGGCGGAGGCCCTGGCGATCCTCACGCTGGCGGGCTCCGGCGACCACATCGTCTCCAGCGCGTCGCTGTACGGCGGCACGTACAACCTGTTCCGGCACACGCTGCCGAGGCTGGGCATCGAGGTGTCCTTCGTCACCGACCCCGACGACCTCGCGGCCTGGCGGGCGGCGATCCGGCCGAACACCAAGGCCCTGTTCGCGGAGACCCTGGGCAATCCGCGCGGCAACGTGCTCGACGTGCGGGCGGTCGCGGACGCCGCCCACGAGGCGGGCGTACCGCTGATCGTGGACAACACGGTGCCGACTCCCTACCTGCTGCGGCCGATCGAGCACGGCGCGGACATCGTCGTGCACTCGGCGACCAAGTTCCTGGGCGGGCACGGCACCGCCATCGCGGGCGTGGTCGTGGACGGCGGCACCTTCGACTTCGGGGCGCACGCCGACCGGTTCCCCGACTTCACCGAGCCCGACCCCAGCTACCACGGACTGCGCTACTGGCCCGCCCTCGGCGCGGGCGCCTTCGCCGTCAAGCTGCGCGTGCAGTTGCTGCGCGACCTCGGGCCCGCCATCTCTCCGCACTCGGCGTTCCTCCTGCTCCAGGGCGTGGAGACGCTCAGTCTGCGCATCGAGCGGCACTCGGCGAACGCGCTGGCGCTCGCCGAGTGGCTTGAGCGGCGGGACGAGGTCGCCGCCGTCCACTATCCCGGACTGCGGTCCAGCAAGTGGTACGAGGCGGGGCAGCGGTATCTGCCGCGCGGTGCGGGCGCGATCGTCTCCTTCGAGCTGCGGGACGGCGTCGAGGCGGGCAAGCGCTTCGTGGACGCCGTCGAGCTGTTCAGCCATCTCGCCAACATCGGCGACGTGCGCAGCCTCATCATCCACCCGGCGTCCACGACGCACAGCCAGCTCGACGAGGAACAGCTCGCGGCCACCGGCACCTCCCCCGGCCTGGTGCGCCTGTCCGTCGGCATCGAGAACCTCGTCGACCTCAAGGCCGACCTGGAGGCCGGGTTCCGGGCGGCGAAGGGCGCGTCCTGAACACCGTACTGACGCCCTCGCAGGCACCCCTCCCGCCGGCCACCGGTGCCTGGCGGGAGGGGGACCCGCCCGGTCGGCGCCGGTGGTACGTCCGCGACGCCCCGCTGCCTTTGGAGGCGGGCGGTGAACTGCCGGGCGTGCGGCTCGCGTTCGAGACCTGGGGGCGTCTCGCAGCGGACCGCTCCAACGCCGTGCTGGTGCTGCACGCCCTCACCGGCGACAGCCATGTCGCCGGCCCCGCCGGGCCGGGTCACCCCACTCCGGGATGGTGGGACGGGCTCGTCGGACCCGGGGCGGCGCTCGACACGGACCGATGGTTCGTCGTCGCCCCCAATGTGCTGGGCGGCTGCCAGGGCAGTACCGGGCCGTCCTCCGCGCGCCCCGGCGGAGGGCGCTGGGGCGGCGACTTCCCGTTCCTGACCCAGCGCGACCAGACCGCGGCCGAGGCCGGCCTCGCCGACGCGCTGGGCATCGACCGCTGGGCCCTGGTGGCGGGCGGCTCGATGGGCGGGATGCGCGCCCTGGAGTGGGCGGTGTCGTATCCGGAGCGGACGGGCGCGCTGCTGCTGCTCGCCACGACGGCCGCGGCGAGCGCCGAACAGATCGCGTGGGCCGACATCCAACTGCGCGCCATCCGCTCCGACCCCCACTGGCGCGGCGGGCATTACCACGACGCCGACCGGGGGCCGCACGCCGGGCTCGGGCTGGCCCGGCGGCTCGCCCATGTGACGTACCGCAGCGAACCGGAACTCCAGGGCCGCTTCGGCCGCTCGCCCAGGAGGCCGAGGACCCGTGGCGCGGCGGCAGGTACCAGGTCGAGTCCTATCTCGACCACCACGCCGCCAAGCTGGTGCGCCGCTTCGACGCGGGCAGCTACGTCGTGCTGTCCGAGGCCATGAACAGTCACGACATCGGCCGCGGTCGCGGCGGTGTGCGCGCCGCCCTGCGCCGGGTGACCGCCCGCACCCTTGTGGCCGGTGTCGACTCCGACCGCCTCTACCCGCCCTCGCAGCAGGCGGAACTGGCGGCGGGCATCCCCGCCGCCGACCGCCTTCGTCTGATCGAGTCCCGCCACGGCCACGACGGCTTTCTCATCGCGGTGGAGCAGGTCGCCGCGCTCGTGGCGGAACTCATCGCCTGAGCCCCCACCCCCGAACCTTGCACCTTGAGCAGGAGGACACATGACCGTCTCCGATTCCGCCACCGGCAGCCTCGCCGCCTTCGCCGCGCAGTGGGAGGACTGGCACCGTGCGAAGGACTCCGCGCTCGCCCATGAGCACGGCTTCCTCGCCGTCACCGGCCTGCACTGGCTGGGCACGGACGCCCAGCGCTTCCCCGACGCGCCCGGCGCCTGGTCCACCGGCGCCGACGGCGTCGGCGTCGTGCTCGGCGAGGGTGAGGAACTCGTCGTCGACGGCACCGCGGTGCGCGGACAGCACTCGTTCGGCGTCATCCCGGAACGCGGTGGTGTCCAGGCCGTATGGGGTGACGCGGTGATCGAGGTCGCCAAGCGCGGCGGTCAGGACGTGATCCGGCCGCGGCACCCGGGGCATCCGCTGCGTACCGGGTTCACCGGGACGCCCGCCTACGCGCCGGACCCGCGCTGGGTGGTCTCGGGCACGTACGTGCCCTTCGCCGAGCCGCGGCCGACCACGGTGGGTGCCGCCGTGGAGGGGCTGTCGCACGTCTACGACGCGCCCGGCCAGGTTCTCTTCCAGGTCGACGGGCGGGAGTTGAGCCTGACGGCGTTCAACGGGCGCACACCGGGAAGCCTTCTGGTGCTGTTCACCGACGCGACCTCCGGCGTGACCACGTACCCGGCCAACCGCGCTCTGCACATCGGCGCACCCGAACCGGACGGCACGGTGGTGCTCGACTTCAACCGCGCCACCAACCTGCCCTGCGCCTACACCGACTTCGCGACCTGCCCGCTGCCTCCGGCCGAGAACCGGATCCCGGTCGCGATCGAGGCCGGCGAACAGATTCCCCACGAGCGGAAGCAGGCCGCACGGTAAGTCCTGCGGTTCATGTGAGCGGTCCGGCGGGAGCGGCGGCGCGGCACCGGGGCGTTCGTCACTCTTCGCCGGCTGTTCCGGACTCGCGCAGCCTGGGCAGCAACTGGTCGCCGAGGCGGGCGATCTCCTCCTTGTAGGGAGTGTCGGAGAGCACGAAGTGGGTGATGCCGAGCTTGCGGTAGTTGTTCAGCGCCGTGGCCACGTCGTCGGCGGACCCGACCAGCCAGGTGGTCGCCGCTCCCCCGCCGCCGAACCGGCCCGGCGTGGTGTACAGGCAGGTGTCGAGGACCTCACCGCGCTCGGCCAGCTCGAACAGCCGCCGCTGCCCGACCGCCGTTCTGCGGTTTCCCGTCCAGGTCGGTTCCTTGGCGGCGGTCGCCATCCGCTCGACCTTCTCCTCGGCGTCGTGCCACGCCTGTTCGGTGGTGTCGCGCACCAGGGTGGTGATCCGCAGCCCGAACTCCAGGGGTTTGTGCCGGCGGTCCACCTCCTCGCTCAGTGCCTTGAGGCGGTCGACGCGTTCGGCGAGCCCGTCGAGCGGCTCTCCCAGAAGAGCTGGACGTCGGCCGCGGCGGCCGACACCCGCTCGGCCGCCGCGGAGGCGCCGCCGAAGTACAGCGTCGGGTGCGGCCGTTCGTCGGTGGCGTGGGGGCGTGGCGCGACGGTCGATCCGGTGACCTGGAAGTGCTCGCCGTGGAAGGTGACGTTCTCCTCGGTCCACAGGCGGCGTACGAGGTGCAGGAACTCCTGGGTGCGCGCGTAGCGTTGGGCGGGATCGGTGTTGGTGTCGCCGTAGGCGGCGGGGTCGTCCAGCCCGCTGACGATGTTGACCAGGACACGCCCGCGGCTGAGCCGGTCGAGGGTGGCGGCGGCGGAGGCGAAGTGGGCGGGGTGCCAGTAGCCGGGCCGGACCGCGATCAATGGCTGGAAGGTGGTGGTACGGGCGGCCAGCGCGGTGGCGACGGTGAAGGTGTCGGGGCGCCCCCAGCCGGTGCCGAGCAGGGCGCCGCCCCAGCCGTGGTCCTCGGCCGTGCGTGCCAGGTCGGTGGAGTACTCGATGGATCCCCAGCCGGTGGTCGTGTCGTCCCCTCGGTGGCCGGGTTCGACGGTGTTGGGGATGTACCAGAGGTACTGCTCGCTCATGTGGTGTCCGATCTCGGGGTGGCCCGGGGCGCGGGTGTCGGGGGAGGCGTCGGGGTTCGAGAGCTGTGGCGCAGGGACGGCCGTGCGTGGGGACCGTCCGGCCGGGCGCGGTGTACTGCCGGATCACCGCCGGGCAGAGGGCGGACCGGGGGACGCGGGGAGCGGCGTCAGCGCGCGGCGGGCCTCGGCATCAACACTGTGCGCTGGACACACGGACGAGGTCGACACACAGCTCACTGGTGAGGAGCGGGACCTCGGGCATGGGATCGAGTCTCAGTGTGATCGTCCGTGATGTCAATGCGGCCCGGTCGGTACCCGGTTCGTGTCCCTGTTCGTACCGCGAGACGGCGGTTGACAGATTTCGCAGCCCCCGCACAGACTTTCTCCCCATGAGCCCCAAGAGCCGGCAACCACTGCTGACCAGCGAGCGGTGCGTCGACCTGCTCAGGGTTTCCAGCGCGCGCTGTTGAACGGGCCCCGGGGCTGACGGCCCCGCCCTGACAGCTCCTTCTCGCCCCTCGTGCCCGCTCCCGCACGGCCGTGGGCTCCTTCGCCGCCGCCCCGCCGCCACTCCTGTCCGCCCGCGGCCAAGGAGCCGGTTCGGGGCCATGGGGCGCCCTCAAGCGCCGTGACGACCACGACCGGGCGCCGTCACCGAGGTCTTCGGCCACCCGTTGGTCCCGTACCCCGAGCAGTTGGCCGGCTCCGTCGCCGGACCCGCGCCGGCGATTTGTTGAACTCCCCGAGGAGACAGATGAGTCACGCATCTCGCACCCGGTCGTGGAAGGAGCAGCCCCGGTGACCCGGCAGCTGCACCTGAACGTCAACATCCTCAACGCCGGTGTCTTCGGCGGCTCCTGGCGGTTCCCCGGCACCGACCCGTTGGCGAGCTACGGCGTCGAGCACTACACGCAGATCGCCAGGAAGGCGGAGGCGGCGAAGCTGGACGCGGTGTTCCTGGCCGACGGTCCGGTCCTCGAACCGCTGATCCGGCACCGGCCGGGCAACAACCTCGAACCCACCACCGTGCTGGCCCGGATCGCCGCCCGGACCGAGCGGATCGGACTGATCGGCACCCTGTCGTCCAGTTACAACGACCCCGCCGAGCTGGCCCGCCGGATCGCCGACCTGGACCACCTCAGCGGCGGGCGGGTCGGCTGGAACGTGGTCACCACCGCGGGCGCCGCCGCCGCGCGCAACTTCGGCCGGAGCGGCGAGCCCGAGCACGCCTGGCGCTACGAGCGGGCGGCGTCCTTCACCGAGGAGGTCGTCGGCCGGTGGGCGGACCGCACCGGTCTGCCCTCGCCGCAGGGGCGGCCCGTCGTGGTGCAGGCCGGCGGCTCCAGTGACGGCCGCCGGCTGGCGTCCCGGGTCGGTGAGGTCGTCTTCTCCGCGGACCAGGATCTGGCCCACGCCCGCGCGTTCCGCAACGAAATCCGTGCCGGGGCGGCCCGGTTCGGGCGCGACCCCGAGGAGGTCGTGGTGCTGCCGGGTCTGTCCACCGTCCTGGGCGGCACGGAGGCGGAGGCCCGCCGGCGCCGCGAGACCCTGGACGAGGTGCTGCCCGACGCCTACGCCCGCCGGCGCCTGGCGGGTCAGCTCGGCATCTCCCTGGACGGGCTCGCGGACGACGAGCCACTCCCCCGCGAGCTGCTGGTGGAGCCGGACGACGCGGGCGGCTCCCAGACGTTCTACCGCATCGTGAAGTCGCTCATCGACCGGGAGAATCCCACCCTGGGGCAGCTGTTGCGCAGGCTCGGCGGGGGCGGCGGTCACCGGATCGTGGTGGGCACGCCCGAGCAGGTCGCCGACGACATCCAGCGCTGGTTCCAGGAGGGCGCGGCCGACGGCTTCAACGTCATGCCCGACGTGCTGCCGTCCGGCTTCGACGACTTCGTGGACCATCTCGTGCCCGAACTGCGGCGCCGCGGCCTCTTCCGCCACGAGTACACCGGCCGGACGCTGCGCGACCACCTCGGCCTGGGCCTGCCCCGCCGTCCGCGGCCGTCGCCCACCCGCCCCGGACCGGAAGAGCGGAGTTCCGTATGAGCACGGCCCTCGTCCTCGGCCTCGCCGCCGGGGCCTGCACCGACGCCACCGCCGAGGCGGTCGAGGCCGCCCGCGACACCGGCGTGAGTGCCGTACGTCTGCTGGACGGCGCCCCCGGCCGGGTACTCGACCCGGTCACCGCGGCCGCGCATCTGGCCGGGCGCTTCACCGGACTGCGCTGGCTCGTGGGCGCCCCCACGACCCGCAACGCCCCCTACAACCTCGCCCGCCGGGTCCTCTCCCTGGACCGGGCCACGGGAGGCCGTGCCGGTCTGGTGCTGCGCGCCGGGGACGGCGACGAGGTCAGCGACGCCGCGGTGCCCGATCCCCCGGCGGACTCCCGGTCGCGGCGCTGGGCGGAGTACGCGGCCGTGCTGACCGGACTGTGGGAGAGCTTCCCCGCCGACGCCCTGCTCGGCGACCAGGACGCCGGTGTGTTCGCCGAGGACACCCGCATCCGGCCGCTGGGCCACGAGGGGAGTTTCTACCGGGTCGCCGGTCCGCTGGACGGGCCGTCCTCCCCGCAGGGCCGGCCGGTTCTGGTGGCCGACGCCGCCGACGAACCGGAGCCGGCCGCCGTCCTCGCGTCGGCCGACGTGGTGATCCTGCCCGAGGAACGCGGCGGGCCGTCGCCGTCCGCCGACGGTCTGACGGCGGCGTTCGAGCGGGCCGGGCGGCGGCGCGAGGAGGTCGTGCTGCTCGGCCGCGCCACCTTCCCGGTCGACGGCGCCGACGCCCCGGAGCGCTCCGCCGCCCGCCTGGCGGAGCGGGTCGACCGGTACGATCTGGACGGGCTGGACCTCACGGTCACGGACAGCACGGCCGGGCTGCGCGCCCTGCTGGAGGCCCTGGTACCTCGGCTCGGGCCGCGGCCGGGACCGACGCTGCGCGACGCGCTGGGCCTGCCGGTCCCCGTGCCCGCCGGGGCCACGTCATGACCGGGACGCTCGGTGCCACCGATGCCACCGATGCCGCCGGACGCGCCGCGCCCCCGACGGACGCTGCGGCCGACGCCCCCACGGTCGCCGGCATCCGTGCCGCGATCGCCCCCGTCCTGGCCGGCCTCGCGGCCGGCGCCCGGGAGCGCGAGGGCACCCGTGAGCATCCCTTCGCCGAGGTGCGCGCGCTGGCGTCGGCGCGGCTGCTGCTGATCGGCATCGCGGCGCGGGACGGCGGCGCGGGCGGGACGGTCCGTGACGTGGTCGAGGCGGTCGTCGAGGTCGCCCGTGCCGACTCCAACGTGGCCCAGGCCCTGCGGTCGAGCTTCCTGACGGTTCATCAGGTCGCCACCCGCGCCGACCTGCCGCACCGGGGGCGCGCGTTGCAACGGCTGCTGAACGGCGACCTGTTCGCCGGGACCAGCAACGAGCGCAGTGGCGGCGCGAGCGGCTCGGTGCGCACCACCCTGCGCCGGGCCGGCACCGGCTACCTGCTCAACGGCACCAAGTACTACAGCACCGGCGCCCTGCACGCCGACTGGTTCGGCGGCACCGCCCTCGACGAGGACGGCAGCGTCGTCCGGTTCGACATTCCCGCCGGCCGGGAGGGCGTGGAGCTGCTGGACGACTTCGACGCGATCGGCCAGCGGCTCACGGCCAGCGGCAGCACCCGGCTGACCGACGTGCACGTCGCCGAGGACGAGATCGTCCGCGCCGATCCGACCCGGCTGCGCCACCCCTGGCAGGGGTCGTTCGCCCAGCTCCACCTGGCCTCGGTGCAGGCCGGCATCGCCGCCGCGGTGCTGGACGACGCCGTGTGGTTCGCCCGGACGAAGGCCCGCCCCATCAAACACAGCACGGCGGACCGCAGCGTCCACGACCCGTACGTCCGGCACGTCGTCGGGCAGATCGGTGCCCGCGCGCACGCCGCCCGCGCCGCCGTCGTCCTCGCGGCCGAGGCGGTGGAGCGGGTGCGCCACGTCCCGGACGAGGAGGCCCGCACGAGCGGTGCGCAGGCCGCCGTCTGTGTGGCCCAGGCCCAGTACGTCGCCGTGGAGTCCGCGCTCAGGGCCGCCGAGCTGCTCTTCGACGTGGGCGGCGGCTCGGCGACCGGCCGGGAGTACGCCCTCGACCGGCACTGGCGCAACGCGCGCACCGTCGCCAACCACAATCCGCGGGACTGGAAGGCGGCGGCGGTCGGCGCGTACCACCTCACCGGGGAGGACCCGCCGACCACGGGCCTGTTCTGAGACCACCTGACCGGCACGGACGAGCGAACTCCGCGACGACACGACCAGGAACGGAAGACCCTGCATGTCAGCCTTCGGCACCTACGACACCCTCTACCGCGCGGCGGCCGACCGCTACGAGAAGCTGCCCTACCGCCGCACCGGCACCTCGGGCCTGCGGCTGCCCGCCTTCTCCTTCGGCCTGTGGCAGAAGTTCGGCACGGACTACTCCTACCGGACACAGCGCGACATCGTGCTGCACGCCTTCGACCTGGGCATCACCCACTTCGACAACGCCAACCGCTACGGTCCCCCGCACCGCGCCGCCGAGAAGTTCTTCGGTTCGGTGCTGCGCGCGGACCTGGCGGCCCACCGGGACGAGCTGATCCTGTCCACGAAGGCCGGCAACCCGATCGGCCCGAGCCCCTACCAGCGGGGCGGCTCCCGCAAGTCGCTGCTTTCCTCGCTCGACCACAGCCTGCGCGACCTGGGCACCGACCACGTCGACATCTTCTACAGCCACAGTCCCGATCCCGACACCCCGCTCGATGAGACCGTCGGCGCGCTGGTGAGCGCGGTCACCTCGGGCAAGGCGCTGTACGCGGGCATCTCCAACTACGGCCCCGAGCAGGCCCACGAGGCGGCCGTGCTGCTGCGCCGGGCGGGGGTGCCGCTGCTGGTGCACCAGCCGCGCTACTCGATCTTCGACCGGCGTCCGGAACTCAACGGGCTGACCGATCTGGCCGCCCGGGACGGTTTCGGTCTCGTCGTCTACAGTCCCCTCGCCCAGGGGCTGCTCACCGACAAGTACCTCACCGGCGCAGTTCCCTCGGGGGCGCGCGCGCAGAACAGCACCTTCCTGTCGCCGGACGTCATCGACGACACCTACCGGGAGCGGGCCACGGCCCTCGACGACCTGGCGCGCGGGCGCGGCCAGTCCCTGGCGCAGTTGGCGCTCCAGTGGGTGCTGCGGCTGCCGCAGGTGACCAGTGCGCTGATCGGGGCGAGTTCGCCCTGGCAGCTCGACCACAATGTGCGGGCGCTGGACTTCCCGCCGCTCACCGAGGACGAACTCGCCGTGATCGACAAGCACGGTGTGCACGGGACCGCGGTGAAGGTCTGAGCCGAGGCCCCGTCCCGGAGACTTCGCCGGCCGGACCGCGTGCGGCGCTCCGGCCGGCGTCGTCCGTCCCGTCTCAGCCGACGTCGACGGCGGCGGCGGCGCTCCGGGCTCCCGGTACGGCTTCCAGCAGTTCGCGCGTGTAGGGGTGGCGCGGCGCGCGGAACACCTCCTCGACCCGGCCGGTCTCGACCACCGCGCCGTGCCTCATCACCGTGACGTCGTCGGCGATGAGGCGGACCACGCCGAGGTCGTGGGTGACGAACACATAGCTGAGTCCGCGCTCGGCCTGGAGGTCGACCAGCAGTTGCAGTATCTGCGCCTGCACCGACACGTCGAGGGCGCTCACCGCCTCGTCGAGGACGAGGACCGCGGGGTTGAGCGCGAGCGCCCGCGCGATGGCGACCCGCTGTCGCTGGCCGCCGGAGAGTTCGCCCGGCAGCCGGCTCAGATGGCTCTCGTCCAGTGCCACCGCCTTCAGCAGCTCGACCACCCGCGCGGTCCTCTCCCGCCGGCCGGCCGCCAGTTTGAAGGTGCGCAGCGGCTCGGCGACCAGCTTGCCGACGGTGTACCGCGGGTCGAGCGAGGTGAACGGGTTCTGGAACACGAACTGGAGGTCCCGGCGGATCTCGCGCAGCGCCCGGCGGCCCAGGCCGGTCAGCTCCCGGTCGCCCACGTGCACGGTGCCGCTGTCGGCGGCGGCGAACCGTACCAGGACGCCGGCCAGTGTCGTCTTGCCCGCGCCGGACTCGCCGACGATCGCGTGCGTGGTGCCCTCGCGCACGACCAGGTCGACGCCGTCCAGTGCGCGCAGCTCTCGCCGGCGGCCCCGCTCACCGCGCAGGTGGTAGCTCTTGGTGAGCGCCCGCGCCCGCAGCACCGGCGGCCGGTCCTCGCCCGCGGGGAGCGCCCGGGTGCCGGATGCCGGCTCCAGCCGGCCGGTGTGCCGCCCGGGGGCCGCGTCGAGGAGCCGCCGGGTGTAGTCGTGGGCGGTGTTCTCCAGGACCTGCCCGACCGGGCCCTCCTCGACGATCCGGCCCTCCCGCATGACCAGGATGCGGTCGGAGCGGTCCAGGGCGACGCCGAGGTCGTGGGTGACCAGCAGGACGCCGATGCCGAGTTCCTCCCGCAGCCGTACGAGGTGGTCGAGGATCACCTTCTGGACGGTGACGTCGAGTGCGCTGGTGGGTTCGTCGGCCACGACGATCCGCGGCTCGCCCGCCAGTGCGACGGCGATGAGCGCACGCTGCTTCATGCCGCCGCTGAGTTCGTGGGGGTACTGGTGGAAGACCCGCTCGGCGTCCACCAGACCGGCGGTGCGCAGGCTCTCCAGGGCGGCCTGCCGGTGGTGTGCGGCGCCGCGGTCCTCGGGCGCGTTGAACCGTACCGCCTCGATGACCTGGTGCCCGATCTTCTTGACCGGGTTGAGGGAGGTGTTGGGGTCCTGGGGGATGAAGCCGACGTAGTTCCCGCGTACCCGGGCCATGCGGCTGTCGCTCCAGCCGGTGACGTCGACGCCGGAGTAGGCGATCGAGCCGGACCGCAGCCGTGCGGACGGCGGGAGGAGGCCGAGGGCTCCCTGGAGCAGGGTGGTCTTGCCCGATCCGGACTCCCCGACCAGCGAGACGAACTCGCCCTGGTCCACGTGGAGTCCGGCTCCTCGCACGGCGGGGGTCCACCGGCGGCGGCCGGTGCGGTAGTCGATCGCAAGGTCGGTGATCCTCAGCAGCGGGTCCCGCTGCTGCCGGGGTGCGTGCGTCATCGGCGGTGTTCCTTCCGGTACGAGGTGCTGATGCGGTGGGTGGCGATGACGACGAGTGCGAGTGCCGTGCCGGGCATGATCGAGGCCCATGGGTGGACCGCGACGTAGTCCCGGCCCTCCGCCACCAGCAGGCCCCACTCCGGCTCGGGCGGGGGCGCGCCGTAGCCGAGGAAGCCGAGCGAGGCGACCGCGAGCACGGCCGTGCCGACCTCCAGCGCGGCCAGCGCGATCACCGCGTTGAGCGAGTTGGGCACGACGTGGCGGGCCAGTACGCCCAGTCGGCGGCCCCCGAGTCCGTAGGCCGCCTTGACGTAGTCCTGGGTCACCACGGTGAGCACCTGGGCTCTCATCACCCGTGCGAAGGAGGCGATGGAGGAGACGCCGACGGCCAGGGCGATGTTCTGCGTGGAGTAGCCGAGGACGGAGACGGTCACCATCGCGAGCAGCAGACTGGGGATCGCCAGGAACACGTCGACCACGCGCATGACCGCGGTGTCCACGATGCCTCCGCCGAAGCCGGCGACCAGTCCGAGGAGTGTGCCGATGCCGAAGGCGACGATGACGGCCAGCAGGGTCGCGGTGAGGGTGGTGTGCGCGCCGTACACGGTGCGGGCGAACAGGTCCCGGCCCAACCGGTCGGTGCCGAACCAGTGTTGGGCGCTCGGGGGTGCGAAGCCGGTGGTGCTGTCGCCTTCGTAGGGGCTGTAGGAGGTGAACAGGGCGGGGGCGACGGCCCAGCCGATCACGGTCAGCACGACGAGCCACGAGATGACCAGGGAGGGTTGCCGGGCGAGTTCGCCGAGGCGGCCGGCGAGCGGGCGGGCGGGGCCGGTCCTGGTGGGCGGGGCGGGCACATCGAGTTCGACGGTCATCATGTTCCTCTTCAGGCCGGCAGGGGCGAGCCGGTGGCGAGGGTGGCCCGCAACCGGGGGTCGAGCAGCGGGTAGATCAGGTCGACGGTCAGGTTGATCACCGCGAAGCCGGCCGCCACGAGCACGACGGTGCCCTGCACCAGGGGCGCGTCCAGGGTGTTGATGGCCGCCTGGGTCGTCCGGCCGATGCCCTGGCGGGCGAAGACGGTCTCGGTGATGACCGATCCGGCGATCAGGTTGCCGAAGGTGATGCCGGCGATGGTGAGTGCGGGCAGGGCGGCGTTGCGGAACACGTCGCGGACGACGATGGAGTTGCGGGTGGCTCCCTTCGCCCGGCTCGTCGTGACGTAGCCGGACCGGAACTCGGTGGCGAAGCTGCGCACCAGGAGTTGGGCGATGGGACCGGCGACCGGCACGGCGAGTGTGATCACCGGCAGGACGAGGCTCTTGGCGCCGCTGTCGCCGAAGGCCGGGAACCAGCCCAGGCGGAAGGAGAAGATCTGGAGCATCAGGATGCCGGAGAGGAAGACCGGCACCGAGACGGCGCCCGAGGGCAGTGCCTCGACGAGGTTGCGCAGCCATGCCCGGTGGGTCGAGGTGGCGACGAGGGCGACGGCGAAGGCGGCGAGCAGGGCCAGCGCGAGGGCGCCCGCGGCGAGGGCGAGGGTGCTCGGCAGCACGTCGAGGACGGTGGCGGTGACGGACCGGCCCGACTGCACCGAGTTGCCGAAGTCGCCGGTCAGCGCGTTGCCGAGCCGGGAGAGGTACTGGAGGAGCACCGGCTTGTCGAAGCCGTAGCCCGCCGCGACCTGCTCGCGGACCTCGGGGGTGACGGTGTTCAGTTCGGCGGGGTCGAAGAGCAGGTCCACCGGGTCGGCCGGCAGGACGAACAGCAGGACGAAGGTCAGGGTGAAGGCGGCCCAGACCACGAACAGGGCCCGTCCGACCTTCAGCGCGAGGTAGCGCAGCACGACGTTCCTTCCTTGGGGGACGGGCCGGTGGCCGCCGGGCCGGGCCCGGCGGCCGCCGGCCGTCACTTCCCGTCGCTCTTCCAGGCGTCCACGAAGTGGTTGCGGGACTGGGCGTCGAAGACGATCCCGTGGACGTGGCCGGCCTGGGCGATCACCTGCGCGGGGTTGTAGACCGGGTTCACCAGCGCGTACTTGTCGAGCAGCAGGTCCTGTGCCGCCTCGGCGTACCGGCGGCGGGTGGCCGGGTCCAGGGTCAGTTCCAGCCTGCCGAGGGTCTTGGTGACCTCGTCGGCGTCGATTCCGGTGGAGTCCTCGGTGACGTAGGAGCCGTTGCCGAGTGCGGGGCCGTACTGGAGGTTGAGGACGGCGGGGTCGTTGCGCGAGCGGTTGGCGGCGGTGATGTTCCAGTCGGTCTTCGCCTTGGCCACGGCGGCGGAGTAGTCGGGGATGGGGACGACGGTGAGCCTGAGATCGATCCCCAGCTTCCTGAGATCCTGCTGGATCGACTCGTAGGCGGGCTTGTTCACCACCAGGTTGTTGATGCCGATCAGCTTGACGACGAGTTTCTTGCCGTCCTTGACCCGGACGCCGTCCGGGCCCTTCTTCCAGCCGGCCCGGTCCAGGAGCCGGGCGGCCTTTTCCGGGTCGTACTTCAGGACGGAGCCGCTGTAGTCCCGGTAGCCGAAGACCGAGGGTTCGAGGACCGAGGTCGCCACCGAGTAGGAGTCGGTGAGCACCGTCTTCTTCAGTGCCTGCCGGTTCCAGCCGGTCTGGATGGCCCTGCGCACGGCGATGTCGTCGGTGGGGAAGAGTTGGGAGTTGAGGTTGAAGAAGATCGAGGTGCCGGACACGGGTCGGTGGAGGATCTCGAAGCCCTGGTCGGCCAGGGTCTTCTCGTCGGTGGTGCCCACGTCGAGCGTGGCGTCGATGGCGCCGGACTCCAGCGAGCCGGTCCGCACGCTGGACTCGGGGATCGTGTTGAAGACGATCCTGTCCAGGTAGGCCTCGCCCTTGTGGTGGAGCGCCGGCGGGGCCCAGTCGTAGCCCTTGCGCCTGACCAGGACGGTGTTGGTCTGCGGTTTCCAGGACTCGTAGACGAAGGGTCCGGTGCCTATCACCTTCGTCGGGTCGGTCCGCTGTTTCGCGCTCAGCTTCAGTGTCGCGGGGGACAGGAAGCCGGGCCCGGCGTTGGCGGTGAAGGAGGAGGCCTGGAGGAAGCTCGCGAGGGGCTTGTCGAAGCGGATGACGGCGGTGTGCCGGTCGGGTGTGCGGGTCTCGAGGTAACCGGGCAGCAGCGTGGCGCCGTTGGGGAGGATGTCCAGCTTCTCGTCGCCGCGTACGTACTGGTCGAGGTTGGCCTTGACCGCCGCGGAGTCGAACGGGGTGCCGTCGCTGAACGTGACGTTGGTGCGCAGATGGAAGGTGAACTCGGTGAGGTCCTTGTTGTACTCCCACGACTTGGCCAGCCATGGCGTGATCCTGCCGGTCTCCGGGTCCTGCCAGGTCAGCTTGTCGGTGATGTTGTCCCCGATGAGGGACTCGGCGTAGTTGGTGCCCCACTGCGGGTCGGGGCTGCGCTGGTAGTCGATCAGCGCGAACTGGAGGGTGCCGCCGCGCACGGGGGTGCCGTCCCCGGCGGTGCGGTCGACGCCGTCGTCTTCACGGGTGAGGGCGACGGTGCCGGCCACGACGAGCAAGGCGGCGACGGCTCCGGCGGCCCAGGGCCATTTCCTGCGCCGTGGCGCGGCACGCTCGATGGAACTGCGAAGGTCGGACATGGGGATTCCTCGGGGTCGTGGCGGCATGGAGGTCGTGCTTCGGGAGGACGACGGTGCGCGGGGCTCAGATCGGCTGTGTCACCGGCCTGGCCAGGCCGTAGCGCTCGCGGAGGGTGGGGGCGGTGTACTGGCGCGGGAACAGGCCGCGTTCCTGGAGCAGCGGCACCACGAGGCGGGTGAAGTTCTCGAAGTCGACCGCGGTGTCGGCGGGCATGACGGTGAAGCCGTCGGCCGTGCCGGCCCGGAACCAGGCCTCCAGGTCGTCGGCCACCTGGGTGGCGGAGCCGACGAGCAGCCGGTGGCCTGATCCGCCGGCCGAGCGGTGCACCAGTTCCCTCGGGGTCCTCGGGCGTTCGGCGATCAGCGCGCGCGTGGACCGGCTGAAGCCGGCGGAGAACGCCCCCTGCGGCGGGGCGTCCGGGAGATCGTCGGACGTGATGAGGTCGTCGGGCCCGTACGAGCCCGTCGGCAGCCCGAGTTCGGCCGTGACGGACGCGGCGAGCCGCTCCAGCGGAAGCGTTCCGTACAGCTCGCGCTCGCGCCGCCGGGCCTCGGCCTCGGTCTCGGACACCAGGACGACCACGCCGAGTGAGACCTTGACGTTGTCCGGGCGGCGACCGGCGGCAGCGGCCCGCCGGCGGATGTCCTCGCGGAAGGCGGTCGCCCTGCTCCGGGTCTGGGCCACGGTGAAGACCATGTCGGCGAACTCGCCGGCGAGTCGGAGACCGCCTTGCGAGCCGCCGGCCTGGACGATCACCGGCCGGCCCTGCGGTCCGGCGGGTACGGGCAGCGGTCCGCGCACCGAGAAGAACTCGCCGTTGTGGTCGACGGTGTGGATCCGCGAGAGGTCGGCGTATCTCCCGCTCGCCCGGTCCCCGACGACGGCGCCGGGCTCCCAGGCGTCCCACAGGCGCGTGACCACGTCGAGGAACTCGTGCGCCCTGCGATAGCGGGTCTCCTTGTCCGGCTGTCCGTCGGCGCCGAAGTTCGCGGCGGCGGCCGGGGTCGCGGTGGTGACGATGTTGACCGCGGCCCGTCCCCTGCTCACGTGGTCCAGGGCGTTGAACCGACGGGCCAGGTTGTAGGGGGAGTTGTACGTGGTCGAACTCGTGACGACGAAGCCGAGGTGTCGCGTGCTCCCGGACAGGTGGGCCAGCAGGATCAGCGGATCCAGTCCGGTGCCCGGCGAGTCCTCGATACCGGCCCCGAGGGCGGGTCCGTCGCCGAGGAAGACGGCGTCGATCCCGGCGTCCTCGGCGGCCTCGGCGAGCCGTTCGAAGTGACCGATGTCCAGGTGGGCGAGGGGGTCGACGTGGGGCAGCCGCCAAGCCTGCCGGAAGTGTCCGGGGGTCAGCAGCGAGAGGTTGAGGTGAAAGCCCGTCATGACAGGGGTGCTCCCATCCGGGTGGTCGGTGGTGCGCGCGGCAGCGGTGTGCGGGCGCTCGGTCAGGTGTCCTCCAGGGGCCGCCAGCCGAGCGACGGCGCGATCTGCCGGGCGGTGGCGGTGAGCAGGCGGAGGTGTTCGTCGTACTCGGGTACTCCGGGGACGAAACTGACGAGCAGGTCGGTGACCGCGGCCAGGGCGGGGTCGGCGGCGAGGGCCCGGGAGACGGTCTCGGCCGGGCCGATCAGCGACCGGTCGCGCTCCAGGTACTCCTCGACGCCCAGTTCGCCGGCGGCGCGGTCCTTGGGCGCCCACGACTGCCAGCGGCGCACACCGGGTGTGACGGCCCGGACCGCGTGGGCCGGGTCGGGGTGGGGGTAGAGGGCGCGTGAGATCTGGACGCGTGGCTCGTGCCCGGCCGAGGTGGCGGCCTCGCGGTAGGCGGCGACGAGGTCGCTCTGCTGCGCCACGTTCTGCCGGCCGGGCCAGTCACCGGCCCGGGAGAGCTGCAGTCCGTCGCCCGCCCCGGCGGCGGCGACGGCCGCCGCGACGGCCCGCGTCGGCTCGCTGGTGGTGGCCTGCCAGAGCCGGCGCCGCACACCGTGTCCGGGTGGGTGGAGCGTCTCCCCCGCGCTGTTGACCGGCCGTCCTTCGAGGACGTCGTGCAGCTTCGCCACGCTCTCGTCGAACAGCCGGTGCCGGTCCTGCGGGCTGCGGCCGAAGGCCTCCCACGCGGTCGGGAACGGCCCGGAGCCGACGCCGAGTTCGAGTCGTCCGCCGCTCAGCGTGTCGAGGACGGCCGCGTCCTCGGCGACTGTCAGGGGGTCCGCGAGGGGCAGGACGAGCACGCCGGTTCCCAGCCGTATGCGGGTGGTGTGCTCGGCGATCGCGGCCAGCAGGACGAGCGGGACGGAGACGTGCTCGTTGCCCTGGCGGAAGTGACGGTGGATCACCCAGCCGGAGTCGTAGCCGAGTTGCTCGGCGGCCACGAACAGGTCGACGGCCTGCCGGTAGGCCTCGGCGGGGGCGAGGTCGGAGTCGAGGTGGAGCAGGAAGCCGAGCCGGAAGGGCCGGCCGTCCCGTACCCCGGCGCCGATCACGCCCGCGGTCTCAGACACGGGCCCCCCTCCCGGCGGTCTCGGGTCCGGCCGTCTGCCGCGACCGCCGGCCGCGGTCGTAGGAGGACTCGGGGGCGGCCCCGTTGACGAGGAAGTCTCCGACGATCCGGGGCTTGTGGACGACGGGGTTGTGCGAGGCGAGGGTTCGGGCGTTGCGCCAGTGCCGGTCGAGGTGCGCGCTGAGCCGGACCGCCGACGAACCACCGGCGTCGAAGGCGCGGTTGGCGGCGTCGAGGGCTGCCTCGATGATGGCCACCTTCGCCGCCGAGACGTCGATGTGGTTGGCGGCGCAGGCCTCCGGCGAGCCGCTGCGGTCGGCCGCCTCCAGTCCTTCGGCCGCCGTTCGCAGCAGGGAGTCGACGGTCAGCAGGCGGGCGTGGAGGTGGCCGACGACCGCGAGCACCTCCGTGTCCCGGGTGGCCTGTGCGGACAGCGCGTGGGGACTGGTGCGTTCACGGGTTCTCACCAGGGCGGTCGTCTCGTCGAGCACGCTGCGGGTGATGCCCGCGAGGTTGGCCAGGTGGACGAGTTGGACGAAGGCCGGCAGGGACCGCAGGCTCTCCTTGAACCGGCCCAGGTCGCCGTGCTTCTCGACGGGGACGCGGTCGAAGTGCGTGGTGCCGCTGCCGGTGAGCCGCTGGCCGACGCCGTCCCCGTGGTCGACGTGGTCGACGTGGTCGACGCCGGGGTGGCGCGCGGGTACCACCACGAACCAGCGGTTGCCGTCGTCGTCGGCCACCGCGACCCGTATGTGGTCGGCGAACAGCGCACCGGTGGAGTAGAACTTGGTGCCGCTGACCACCCTTTGGCCGTTCACCTCGTGCACGCGCGTCGTCGGCGTGAAGTCAGGGCTGATGGCGGCCGGTTCGGACTGGGCGTTGCCGAACAGGGAGCCTTCCGCGATCCGGCGCAGCCAGTGTTCCCGGGTCTCGGGGTCGTCCGTGTGCCGCAGTATCTCGACGGCGGTGAAGTGCCCGCGCAGGATCTGGGGGATGTTGGAGTCGGCCCTGCCCGCCTCGGTGAGCAGGCGGAACAGGGTGGGCAGGTCCGCGCCGAAGCCGCCGTACTCGACCGGGACGCGCAACCTGCCGAAGCCGGCGTCCGCCAGTTCGCGCACGAACCGGTGCGGATGCTCGCGGGACAGGCCGCGCTCGCCGGCCCCGGCCTCCAGTCGCCGGAAGACGTCCCGGAAACGGTCCACTGCTTCGTCCAATGTGCCGGCCGCTTGGCTCATGGTGCTCCTTCGCTACGTCAGCGCCGTCCAACCGCCGTGCGGGCACGGCGCATCGACGCACCCGCGACCGGAACCGGACGTGGGTGTGTGAGGTGAGGGAGAGGTGATGTGGGTTCTGCGCCGGTCACGGCGACGGAACGGACCGCGGCGGTGCGCGGTCCGTACGGGGTCACAGCGAGCGGGCTCCCGCGGAGCCGAGCCGTGGGCGCGTCAGCGCGCGGACGGGTCGGCCGGCCGGGGAAAAGAGGGGCGCGGCGCGTGGATCACGCGGCGAGGGGCCTCAACAACGGGCGCTGGAAACCCTGAGCAGGTCGACGCAGCGCTCGCTGGTCAGCAGAGGGTCCAGGAGGCTCATGGCAACAGAGTTTGTGCGGGGGCGGGATTGCTTGTCAACCATGTCTCACATCGCACAACGCCGCCGCCTTCGGCCTCACTTCGCCGGTGCGGGCGGCGTTTGTGTCCTCGCGTGAACGGCGCACCACGCCGCTGTGACCAGGAGCGCGGGAAGCAACGCGGCGATGCCGTGCAGCCACCGTTCCAGCAGCGTGAACGCGGTGGCGCCGAGAATCAGCAGTCCCATCGTGACCAGGGCCCGCCGCTGGGGCCGTCGTTCGGTCACCGCCTCGGCGACGGCCTGGGTCAGCAGGCCGGTCAGGTACGCGGTCGTGGTCCGGGGGCTCATGGCGACCCGGACGCCGGCGTTCTGACACCCCATCGCCGCCGACACCGTGCCCAGCATGACCGCGCGCGCTCCGCCGCCCGGGTGGCCGTCCGCCGAGAGCCACCACGCGGCGACCGCCCACAGCAGTACGAGTTCGAGGAGCAGGAAGTCGGCCGCCGGGAACCGCGTGCCGCGCAGGGTGCGGGCGGCGGCCCAACTGCCTCCCGCCGCCCCCAGCACATAGCACAGCACCGCGAGGCCGGCCAGCGCGCCGAGTGCCGGATCGGCGCCTCCCAGTCCGATCCCGACCGTCGCCGAGTTGGCGGTCACCACGCTCGTGAAGACTCCGCCGAGCGACAGGAAGCCCAGGGCGTTCACCGCACCCGCCGAGAAGGTCAGCAGCCACGCGGCCCGGGTGTCGGGCCGCCGCCGTGAACGGGCCGGGCAATCCCGACGACGCTGTCCGTCCGTGGTCCTCTCCTCGTCTCGTCGGCGCCTAACGCGGCCGGTCCCGCTCGCCCGTGCCGTCCGCCCCGGGCACGGGCGGCAGCGCCAGATGTGCGAGGTCCTGCGGCGGGGGCGTACTGACCGGCCACAGGGGTGCGGGGGTGCCGTCGGCGACCGCGGCCGGGGCGTCGGTCAGCCGCATGCGTTCGCGCAGTCGGCCGTAGAAGTTCGTGGGGCCCAGCCGCACCGCGCGCAGCCGGCGGGGTGAGGGGTAGACGCCGAGCCAGTCCCCCGGATCGAGTACGCCGCGCAGCTGTCCGTCGATGCTCACGGCGCCCCGGCCCGACCGTTCGAGGACCCGCAGTCCGACGGGTTCGTCCGGTGCGGTGACCACCGAACGGTCGAAGGCCATGTGCGGGGCCACCGGTGTGAAGACGAGTGCCTCGGCACGGGGGGAGACGACCGGGCCGCCCGCGGCGAAACTGTAGGCGGTGGAACCCGTCGGGGTCGCCACCAGCAGGGCGTCGGCGGAGTACGAGGCCAGCAGCCGGCCCGCGACGTAGACGCCCACGGAGATCTGCCGGTCCCTCGACAGCTTTTCGAGCACGACGTCGTTGAGCGCGGTGACGTCCAGGGCGACGCCCCACTCGCCACCGTTGTCGCAGTCGGTGCGCACGGGCGGGGGCGGCAGCAGCGGGCCTCGCCCGTAACGCAGCAGCGCCTCCATGTCCGACGGGATCTCCAGGCGGCGGGAGGCCCGCAGGGTGAGCAGCATGCGGCTCTCCGGGTCCAGGTGGTCGTCCCGTACCGCGTCGAGGGCGGAGCGCACCGCCAGTGCGGGGACCTCGGTCAGGAAGCCGACCCGTCCCAGGTCCACGCCCAGGATCAGCGCGTCGTTCTGCGCGGCCAGCCGGGCACCGCGCAGGAAGGTGCCGTCACCGCCCAGGGTGACGACGAGGTCCGGGTCGCCGGCCGCCGCCATCTCCTCCCGGGCGTTGCGCCGGGTTCCGCCGCTCCACACGTCGATGTCCGTGCACTCGACGGAGTTCTCGTGGCACCACTTTCGGACCTGCGACGCCGCTTGCGCCGCGCTCTCGCGGCCGCCGTGCACCACGAGTCCGACCCGCTCGATCGTCACATCCGCCTCCTTGCGCGTCCGTACGGGACGGCCGCCTGGTGACACCCGTGCACCGCGCACCGCCGGGCGTGGTCCTGTCCGGCCGTCACATTCCGCGCCAGATGTTGTCGAACGCGGCGTCCTCGATGTCGCGGCGCTGCCGGATGTCGGCCAGCTCCACCACCGCGTCGTTCACGGCGGCGAGGACGGCGGCGATCGCGTCGTCGTCGGGGTCGGCGCTCTGATCCGCCGTCTCGTGCCTGATTCCCACCGCGGCCGCCAGTCCCACCAGCAGGGGATCGCCGGAGGCCCAGCGGTCGGTGGCCCGCCGGCGTACCGCCGGATCGGTCGGCGCCGGCCGGTCGGCGGTGCGCCGCGTGATCCAGCGCGGGCGTCTGCGGCTGCCGTCGTCCACCCCTTCGGCGGCGAGGTACTTCGCCGCCAGGCCGCGTCCCCGGCGCCACAGCCAGTCCGCCACGGATTCGGTTCCCTCCGTGAGGAGGGAGGCCGCCGCGTCCCGGAGGGCGTCACCGGATTCCGCGGGCGCCGCCGCACGGAGGTCCACACCGTCCAGGGTCACCGCTCCGGCTGCCAGCAGGTCGGCCAGTTCCGCTCCGGCCAGGGCCAGCGAGAGGTCGCCGCGCTCCACGGGGTATGCGGAGGGAACCTCCAGGGAGACGATCGTCAGGTCGTGCGCTGTGGTCATGGCGGCGGCTCCACATCTGTCACATCTGCCGCGGCACGCGGCGCGATCCGGTTCAGCCTACCCACGCGCCCGGGGCGGGCGCCGTCGGCCGCCGAGGCGCTGTCGGTGACGAGTGGCGCGAGGGCCGCACGCGCCGCCTGTCCGGAGACGAACGACTCCGCACCGGTGTTCCCGCCCAGGGGTCAGGACGCCACCGGCGTGCCGGGCTGGAGGTCGTGGGCGCTCTGCACCAGGGCGGGGCGGCCGCCGTCGTTGGTCCGCCGTTCCCACTGGGCGTCGATCTGTTCGCGGACCTGCCGCTCCATCTCGGCGGGAAGCAGGTTCCGGTAGCGGCGGTCCTCGCCGAGCAGGACCCGCACCGCGCGTTCGAAGACCGGCTCCGGGTCGTACTGCTCGTGCGGGAAGGCCAGTGCGGCGTAGTCGTACAGGCGGTCGGCCGGGTCGTCGCGCCACTCCTTCCAGGTCTCGAACATGGTGTCGTTGAAACCGGTGAGGAACGGACCGGGATTGATCGTGGCGACCGTGACGCCGAACTCGGCGAGTTCCTGGTCGAGTGCGTCGGCGAACGCCTCCACGGCATGCTTGGAGCCCGCGTAGGCGCCGGTGAACGGGTCCACGGTGAGACCCGCGACCGAGGACATGAACACGATGCGTCCGCTGCCGCGGGCCGCCATCCGCCGGGCGATGCCCTGGGTCAGCAGGATCGGCCCGAAGACGTTCACCTCGAACTGGCGGCGCAGCCGCTCCTCCGGGATGTCGGCGCTCGCGCCGCCCTCGGACACGCCGGCGTTGTTCAGGAGGACGCCGACGTCCCAGCTCCAGGCGTTCTCGCGGTCGCCGGGGTCGGTGACGTCCAGCTTCTCGACCCGCAGCTTCACCCCGCGCTCCCGGGCCTCGGCGCGGACGGCGCTGACCTGGGCGATGATCTCCACGCCTGCGATCACCTCGTGCCCGGCCGCCGCGAGCCGCAGTGCCACCTCCTTGCCGAAACCGCTGCCCGCACCGGTGATGAGAATCGGTCCCGCCATGGTTCTCGCGCCTTCCCTGTTGGTGCCCGCGTGTGTGTGCCCCGCCCGTGGACGACGGTAGGCCCCCGGTGGCCGGGTCGCCTCCCGGCGACGGCTGTCGGGGGCCGTCGCGCGGGCCCGGTCGCCGGGCGGCCGGGAGGCGGACGGGACGGCCGGCGGATGATCAGCCGACGGCGGGCGGCGCCGCCTCGGTCTCGGCGCACCAGGCGCGGGCCGCGACCGTCTCGGGATGGCTCTCCCCCAGGATCCTGGCCCGCTGCTCGGCCACCTCACGCGCGCTGTCGGCGGCTTCCCGCCGTTTGCCCTGCGCGTGCTGGGCGCGGCTGAGCTGGATGAGCACGCCGAGGACCAGCGGATGGTCGTCCCCGTACCCGGCGCGCTGGCCGGCGAGCACCTGGCGGAAGAGGTCCTCGGCCTCGGCGCCGCGGCCGAAGCGCAGGAGGCCTCGCGCGAGTGCGTCGCGGGCCCACACGGTCACCAGGTGCGCGTCGCCGAGGTGGCGTTCGCAGTCCCCGACCAGTTCCCCGGCCAGCGCCGTGTAGTCGTCGAACTCGTCCTGCGAGAAGCGCAGTTCCATCATCTCGCAGCGGGTCTTGAGGGTGGCGGTATGGTCCTCGCCCAGCACGTGGCGACGGCCCTCCAGGACCGCTTCCAGGAGCGTACGGGCCTGCGCCAGGTCGCCCAGGCGGTGCAGCACGCGCTGCAGTTCGTAGGCCGCGTCCAGGGTGCGCGTGTCATGAGGGCCGAGTGTGCGCAGCGCGTCGTCGTGGACCGGCCGCAGCAGATCGGCGGCCTCGGTGTACCGGCCGAGCCTGAACAGGATGGGTCCCTGGCCCGACCGGGCCTCGATGGCTGCCGGGCTGTCGTCGCCCAGCTGCTCGGCGGCCGTGCGGGCGGCGGTGGAGGCCAGGGCCAGCGCGGCGGTCCAGTCGCCCGACTCATACACGAGTCGGGCGACACGCACCGCGATCCGTATGGATTCCTCGGTCACCTGCCCATGGCGGTGGGAGCGTTGGAGCAGAGCGGCCACGTGCGGTGCCAGGAGCCGCGAGAGGGACCGGGCCTGCGGCAGGGCGCCGCCTTCCCCTTCCAGTGCCGCCCGCAGCAGACGGCCCGCCGCCTCGGTCAGCGGGCCGCGTTCGGCGCCGGGCACACCGGCCGCGACGCTGTCCAGCAGTACGCCGTGGACGCGCACGCAGCGGTGCCCGTCGGCTTCGAGCATGTCGGCCAACGAGTGGTCCAGGAGCGCCCGCAGGGCCGGTTCGACCCGCGCGGCGGGCAGCGGCGGGTCGAGGTGCTCAAGGCCGACGGTGCCCCGCGCGGCGGGCATCAGCAGGGACAGCGGCACCGGGTCCGCCGCCCAGCACGAGAGCAGCCGCAGCAGGCTCGTCGTCTCCGGCAGACCGCCCTGCGCCAGGGTGTCCAGCGACAACTGCCATGTGCGGCCCACCAGGCGACGGGAGTGCTCACCGCCGGCCGCTCCTCCGTCCACCAGGGCCGTCGACTCCTCGGCGAGCTTGCGGTCGTACTCGTCCATCGACCACGACTCCAGCAACTGGTGGGCGAGATGGGCCCCGGCCAGGGTCAGTGCCAGGGGCAGGCAGCCCAGGCGCCGGGCCACCTTTCGCGCGGACTCGCGCGTGCCCGCGTCCGGGGCGAGGTCCTGGAGGACCAACGCCGCGTCGGGCAGGGGGAGTACGCCGAGCCGGTGGCTGCGCACCCCCGGGCCGCGCCACAGCACGGAGGTCGCGTGACGGCTGGTCACCAGCACCGTGCCCAGCGGGCTCGTGCGCAACCAGGCGCCCGCTTCCAGTACGGCGGGGTCGTCGGCGTTGTCCAGGACCAGCAGCCAGGGCGTCGCCGAGCGGTCCAGACAGTGCCAGACGAGGTCGGCGGCGGCGCGCTGGCCGCCGGCCGCGGCGGCCAGTTCGCCGCTGGTGGCGCCCCGGTCGCCGGCGACGGCGAGCATGCCGGCTCGCAGGGAGACGTGCTCGGAGGCGTTGACCCACAGGCCGACGCGGCCGTGGTCCCGTACGGCCTCGGTGAACAGCGCGTGGGCGACAGCCGTCTTGCCGCAGCCGCCCATTCCGTGCAGGACGTGGATGTCGCCGCGCGGGCCGGCCAGCGCGGCCCGCAGGCGCTCCATGAGTTCGGCGCGGTCCCGCAGAACGCCGGGCGCGCGCCCGACCAGGGGCAGGCGCACGGAGTCGGGCGCGGTCCGCTGCGCCGCGGCGGGTCCCACCACCTGGCGTCCGAACAGCGGGGCCGAGCCCGGGGCGTAGTGGTGGACGTGTTCCTCGATGTACTGGTCGCCGCCGGTCTGGAAGACCCGGGCACTGCCCGACGCGCGTCCTCTCATCGGCTCAGGCGCGCTCATCGTTCGGTGATGTGCTGGTCGCGGCCGGCCTGGTAGACCCGTGCGCTGCCCGACGCCCGTGCCCGCAGCGCGACTTGCCGCGCGCCGGGTTCTCCCGGGGAGGGCGGGTCCAGCTCCTCCAGGATTCGGCGCAGTGCGTCGGCGGCCTCGGGCCGGGCGAGCAGGAACCGGCGTACGCGGCCCTGCCATTCGGCGGTCAGCTCGGCCTCGGACTCGGTGTCGCCCGCCTCGCGCGCGAGGAGCAGGTCCTCGCGTCCGGCTTCCAGTTCCTCACCGACGCTCTCGGCCCTGGCGGGCTGGTGACGACGCCAGAGCGCGACCACGCCGTCCCTCGCCGACTCCCAGGCGTTCGTCGCCATCAATGTGACCACGGTCGTGCCCGCTGTCCCTGCCAGTGCGGCGATCTCCGGATCCACAGTCCTCCCCCTACGGCCGACTTCAGATCCTAAGTCCCCGAGCCGCTCACGGGGGCGACAACGTCCGGTGGTACCTCGACGACGAAGAACAGGAAGCAGGTCTTGGTCGAGAGGTCGTGGAAGCCTTCGGGGAACAGTTCGCGGGCGGCCGGGTCGGGCCGCGGCTCGCTGATGCCGGCCAGGCGGAAGCCGGCGGCGGTGAAGGCGTCGATCATCGCGTGCAGCGGTTTGCGCCAGAGCCTCATCGGGACGCGGCGCCCGCCGATCGTCCAGTCGAAGGCGTAGCCGGTGGTCGCGAAGTAGTCGGGCCGGGGGTCCTGGATCGTGCAGGCGGCGAAGGGGTGGTCCACCGAGGCGATCAGCCGGCCGCCCGGCCCGAGCACGCGCCGCATCTCGGCCAGTGTCGGCCCCCAGTCCCCCAGTCCCCCAGGTAGTGCAGCACCAGGGACGCGACCACGTCGTCGAAGGCACCGTCGGCGAAGGGCAGCCGGTCGCTCAGGTCGCCCACGTGCAGCGGTACGTCGGCACCGAGCCGCCGCCTGGCCAACGCCAGCATCTCGGCGCCGGCGTCGATGCCGGTGACGACCGCACCGCGGTCGCGCAGGGCGGCGGACAGGGGGCCCGAGCCGCAGCCGGCGTCCAGGATCCGGCGGCCCGTCACGTCTTCGGAGAGGGCCGGCATCGCGGGGCGCGCGTAGTACGCGTTGACGAGGTTGTTCTCGGTCTCCACCTAGTACGCCTCGGCGAAGCCGTCGTAGTCGTTCACCCGGTCGCGGGCCGCGGACCGGGCGGGGCCCTCGGGCTCGTCGACCGCAGGTTCCATCCCCGCAGCGTAGTGTCCGCGTGTTCCGCCGGACAGGTCCCGGGGTCCGGCCGCGAGGAGCACGGCGTGCTCGTGGCCGTGCGCCGATCGGGTGGCCTCGGACGGTCCGCGGCCAGTCGCCGGATGGCGGGACGGCACTGAGGTTCATATGGCGACATCGGTCGTTCACCGCATCCACAGGCGCAGCGCACGGCCGGTGTGTCCGGAGCAGGCGGCGGAAGTGCGGCGGAGGCGATGGCGGAGGCCCGGCAGGAGCGGCCCGACGACGCTACGGCCGGCGAGGACCCCGGCGAGGAGTCGTACACGTCGCTGCTCGACCTGCCGCTCAGCTCGGACCTGAACCGCATCGGCGAGCAGTTGCACACCCTGGCCCGTGCCCAGGGCACATTGCAGGAGCCGCTCCAGGCGGTGGTGAGCATCACCGGCGCGCTGGAGCTGCCCACCGTGCTGCGGCGGATCGTCCGTACCGCCATGGACCTGGTGGGCGCCCGCTACGGTGCCATGACGTGCTCGACGAAGAGGGCGTGCTGCTGGAGGAGTTCATCCCGGCGGGCCTCACCTCGGCCGAGCCGGCCGGCCTGGAGGGTGTGGAACTCCCTCGTGGCAGGGGCCTGTTGGGGCATCTCATCCACCACCCCGAGCCCCTGCGGGTGAAGGACATCGCACGGCACCCGGAGTCGGCGGGATTCCCGCCCGGACACCCTGCGATGCACACCCTGCTCGGGGTCGCCATCAGTGTGCGGGGGAAGATCTACGGCAATCTCTACCTCACCGAACGCGAGGACGGACAGCCCTTCGACCGGCACGACGAGGGGGTGATCCGGGCGCTCGCCGGCACGGCGGGCGTGGCCATCGAGAACGCCCGCCTCTACCAGCAGGTCCGCAACAACGCCGAACAGTTCCATCGGCTGCTGCTGCCCCGGCTGCCCGACCTGCGGCCCTTCACCGCCGGGGCGGTCTACCGTCCCGCCAGTGCGCCGGCCTCGGTGGGCGGGGACTGGTACGACGCCATGCTGCTTCCCGACGGGGCGTGCGCGGTGGTGATCGGCGATGTCGTGGGACACGACCTGCGGGCGGCGGCCGACATGGCGCGGATCCGCAACATGCTGCGGGCCCTGTACTACGACTGGCACGCGCCGCCCAGTGCCTCGCTCGCCCGGCTCGACCGCATCATGGCCGCCGCCCTGGACGCACCGCCCATCGCCACCGCCCTGCCGGCCCGGCTGGAACCGGCGGACGGCGCCTGGCAACTGCGCTGGTCCAGCGCGGGTCACCCGCCGCCGCTCCTGCTGCTGCCCGACGGGCGGGCCGACTACCTGGACACCGAGCCGGGAGTCCCGCTCGGTGTGGCGCCCGGCCTGCACCGCCCCGACCAGTGCCGGCCGGTGCCGGTGGGCAGCACCGTCGTCCTGTACACCGACGGCCTGGTGGAGACCCCCGGTCGGTCGCTGGACCGCGGCCTGGACGCCCTGGCGGTGACCGCCGCGCGGTTCGCCGGGCTGGCACCGGAGGCCCTGTGCCGGGCTCCGGCCGACAACCGTCCCGGCAACGGCCATGACGACAAGGCCGTCATCGCCCCGCGCACCCCGCCTCCGACGGGTTACGGCCACTGCTGACGCCGCCGGCCCGGCCGGGGTGGTCAGCCCACCGTGCGTATGAGCTTCCTGTTGGCGAACTCCTCGATGCCGAGGCGGCCGAGTTCGCGTCCGAAGCCGGAGCGCTTCACGCCGCCGAAGGGCAGTTCGGCGCCCTCCGCTCCCACGCCGTTCACGAAGACCATTCCGGCGTCGACGCGGGCGGCGACGCGGGCCGCCTGGTCGGGGTCCGTGGTGAAGACGTAGGAGCCGAGACCGTAGGGGGTGTCGTTGGCGATGCGTACGGCGTCGTCCTCGTCGGCGGCGCGGAAGACCGTGGCGACCGGGCCGAAGAGTTCCTGGCGGGCGACGGGGTGCTCCGGGGTGAGTCCGGTCAGGACGCCCGCCGGGAAGAAGGCCCCGTGCCGCTCCCCCGCGCTGTGCAGGGTGGCGCCCTGCGCCACGGCCTCGTCGACCTGCCGGGCCAGGGTCTCGGCGGCGGTGGTGGAGGACAGCGGTGCTCCGGTGGCGGCGGCGAGGAGCCGGGCCGTGAACCTCTCGACGAACGCGTCGTACAGGTCCTCGGCGACCACGAACCGCTTGGCGGCGTTGCACGCCTGGCCGGTGTTGTCGAGCCGGGCGGCGACGGCGGCCTCGACGACCGCGTCCAGGTCGTCGGTGGACAGCACGATGAACGGGTCGGACCCGCCCAGTTCGAGGACCACCTTCTTCAGATGCCGTCCGGCGATCTCGGCGACGGCGGCGCCGGCCCGTTCCGAGCCGGTGAGGGACACGCCCTGGACCCGGGGGTCGGCGATGATGCCGGCGACCTGGTCGTTGGTGGCGTACACGTTGGTGTAGGCCCCGGCCGGGAAGCCGGCCTCGGTGAAGAGGTCCTCCAGCAGGGCGGCCGTGGCGGGGCACTGCGGGGCGTGCTTGAGGACGATGGTATTGCCGAGGGCGAGGTTGGGGGCGGCGAAGCGGGCGACCTGGTAGGCGGGGAAGTTCCACGGCATGATGCCCAGCAGGACGCCGACCGGGCCGCGCCTGATGAGAGCCGTGCCGGGTCCGGAGGTGACGTCGAGGTGTTCGTCGGCAAGGAACTCCTCGGCGTGGTCGGCGTAGTAGTGGTGGATCTCGGCGGAGAAGTCGATCTCGCCCTCTGCCTCCGCCAGGGGTTTGCCCATCTCGCGGACGATGCTTGCGGCGAGCGCGGCACGGTGCTGTGTGTGCAGGTCGCCGAGGCGGTGCAGGAGCGCGGCGCGTTCGGCCACGGAACTGGTGCGGCCCCAGGCGGTGGCGGCGTGGGCGGCGTCGACCGCCGCGGCGATCTCGGTGTCGGTGGCGGTCGGGCGGGTCTCCAGGACCTCGCCGGTCGTCGGGTCGGTGACGGCGTACATGGGATCTCCAGAGGGCGTGGGGGGGGGCTGCGGGGTCAGGGTTCGAGGATCGTCCGCACTCCGGTGTTGGATCTGAGGTCGTCGAAGGCCTGTGCCGCCTCGCTCAGCGGGCGGGTCCTGCCGATCAGCTCGTCCAGCGGGAGCCGGCCGGCGAGGTGGAGGCGGGCCAGCTTCGGGATGTCGATCTCCCCGACGCTGGAGCCGTAGTTGCAGCCGAGGATGCGCTTGCCCTGGTCGGCGAGGTCGAAGAGGTTGAACGAGCCGGTGGCGTCGGTCGCGGCCATGCCGACCAGGACGGCGGCGCCGCCGGAGGTGAGCATGCCCGGCAGGGTCTCGACGACCTTGGGGCTGCCGATGGCCTCGAAGGCGTAGTCGACGCCGCCGAGTTCCCGCCGGCACCAGGCGGCGACGTCCTCGCGCGCGCCGTCGAGGGTGTGGGTGGCGCCGAAACGGCGGGCGACGGCGAGGCGTTCGGGCGAGAGGTCGACGGCGATGACGGGATCGGCTCCGACCAGGCGCAGTCCCATGACCACGGAGAGGCCGACGCCGCCGGTGCCGATGACGACCGCGGACTCCCCGGGGCGTACGCCCGCGGTGTTGACGACGGCGCCGATGCCGGTGGTGATGGAGCAGCCGAGCAGGGCTCCGATGCCGAAGGGGAGTTCGGCGGGGACCTTCACGGCGGCCGTCTCGGGGACCACCAGGTGGCGTGTGAACGCGCCGAGGCCGAGGTAGGGCCAGATCCGCCGGCCGTCGGCGCCGGTGAAGGCGGTGGTTCCGTCGGGCAGGGTGTTGGCGACGGCCTTGGTGCCGGTGCACAGCCATGCCTGGCCGGCCGCGCAGCGGCGACAGCGCCGGCAGGGTGCGAACCAGGACAGGACGACGTGGTCGCCGGGCCGCACGGATGTCACACCCGGGCCGGTGGCGGTGACCACGCCCGCGGCCTCGTGTCCGAGGACGAGCGGACGGTCCGTCGGCCAGTCGCCCGAGACGACATGCAGGTCGGAGTGGCAGACGCCCGCGGCGCGGACCTCGATCTCGACCTCGCCGGCTCCGGCGGGCCGCACCGAGACCTCTTGGGTGTGCAGGCCCTTCCCGGGGTCGAGGACGACGGCCGGGGACAGTTGGGGCGACATCAGGGGATGGTCACCTTCTCGGTGTTCGGGCTCGGGGCGAGCCGGGTGTGGGGCTTGGCCCACAGGACGTAGGCGAGGCCGAGGAGGAAGAGGACGGAGAAGACCAGGACCACGGCCCAGATCTGGATCCAGCTGCCGCCGACGGGGGCGAGTTCGGCGCGGGGCCAGGCGATGTTGACGGCTTCGAACAGCAGCCAGAGCACCGCGAGGACGTTGACGACCAGGCCGGCGCGGCCGAGCCGCACCTCTCCCCCGCCCGGGTTCCAGCGACCGGTCAGACGGGCGACGAGGGCCACGACGGCGACGGTGAGGAAGATGAAGTAGAAGCCGCCGGAGCCGAATGCGATCAGGGTGGCCGCCGCGTTGCCGTTCAGGCCGAGGAGCAGGCCGAGACCGGCGAGGACGGCGGTGGCGATGAGGGAGACGTAGGGGATCTGCCGGTGGCCGACGGCCGCGAGCGTCGCGGAGAAGGGAAGCTGGCGGTCGCGGGCGAAGGCGTACACCGCGCGGCCGATGTAGGTCTGGATGGAGACGGCGCACGCGAAGAACGCGATCAGGACGACGACGATGAACGGCTTCTCGCTCCAGCCGCCGAGTCCGAGCGTCACGGCCTCGAAGACGGGGTCGACGACGGCCCCGGACACCGCGTCCTCCGGGCGGCTCAGCGCGAGCGTCACCGCGAGCCCGGTCAGCAGGACGGTGAAGGCGACGAAGAGGTAGGCGCGCAGCAGGGCCCGCGGCACGCTGCGCCGCGGCTGCTCGGTCTCCTCCGCGACCTGTGTGGTGGCGTCGAACCCGAGGAAGGCCCAGCCTGCCACGGCGAGGCAGGTCAGCAGGCCCGCCGTGACGGAGCCGCCCGAGGCGGCCTGCGCGCCCAGTGTGTCGAAGAGGATGCCGAAGCCGTTGTGGTGGGCGAAGACCAGGAGGATCAGGCTGACCGCGATGGACGCGACGCCCTCGGCGATGATGCCGGCGTTGAGGAAGTGCTTGACCGGATTGACGCCGAGCAGGTTCACGCCGAGCGCCACGGCGAGGAAGACCACGCCGAGCAGGACGTGGACGACGGCCGACGGCGCACCGTGCGCGAACAGCATGTACAGCCAGCTCGCTCCCAGGTACGCCACGGTGGTCAGCGAGGCGATCGCCGAGGCCAGGTAGATCCAGCCGGTCAGCCATCCCAGCCGCGGTCCGGCCAGCCGGCGCACCCACTGGTAGACCCCGCCGGTGATCGGGAACTGGGACGACAGCTCGGCGTAGACCACGGCGACGAGCAGTTGGCCGAGGAAGGCGACGACGACCGCCCAGATCCACGCCGGGCCCGCGAAGACGAAGCCGAGCTGGACGACGGCGTAGATGCCGACCACGGGCGAGATGGTGGCGAACCCGATCGCGAAGACGGCCCAGGGCGAGAGGGTGCGTCTCAGTTCCTGCTGGTAGCCGAATTCCGCCAGCTCGCCGGCATCGTTGCGAGTGTTGTCCACGCTGGTCTCCTGACAGTGCTGCGCCTGGGTCCGCGTCCAGGGGGTGGCAGGCCGGGGGTACGGCCGTGCGTCGCGTCCGGGATCGCGTCGTCGCGGGGCCCGGGGACCGTGTGCCGGTCCGTTTCCGGTGCTCCCGCAGGTTCCGGCCGCCGCCTGCGCTTCCCCGGGGGTTGCGCCGGCGCGGTCCGGCCGTCCGCCCGCGTCATGTCCCGCGGGCGGTGGTTTCCGGCCGATCCCGCTTATTGGGCGGGCGACCAATTGCTTGTTGGGCACACACTCAATAACGTTCACCGCATGACGTCAAGAGGTCCGGGCAAGCGCGTCCGCAAGTCACCGACCGAGCGCCGCGACGAGATCGTCGCCACGGCGGCACGGATCGGGCTCACCGAAGGACTGGAGTGCATCACCCTGCGGCGGGTCGCCGACGAGCTGGAGGTGCGGCCCGGACTGGTCGGCCACTACTTCCCGGCGGCCGACCACCTGGTGGCCGAGGCCTTCACCAGCGCCACCATGGCCGAACTCGACGCCCTCCTGCCCGACGACCCGGGCGCCGCCGGGCACGACGGACCGCTGCACACCTTCCGGACGTTTCTCGGCCTCACGTCGAGCACCGACTTCGACAACGTCAGCCGGCTCTGGCTGAACGCACGGCACCTGTCCCGCTACCGCCTCGTGCTGCGCGATCACGTCGTCGCCCAAGAACTGCTCTGGTGCCGCCGCATCGAGCGGCTCGTCACCGCCGGGACGGAGTCCGGGGTCTTCTCCTGCCGGGATCCCTGGGCGGCCGCCACCCGCATACTCGTGGCGGTCGACGGCGTCAGCGCCTACGTCAACACCAGCGCGGACCGCCGGCGGGAGTCTACGGCCGACATGACACGCGTCGTCGCGGAGGCGGAACTCGGGCTCCCGGCCGGCGCGCTCACACCTTCCTGACCGGTACGTACCGGCGGCGGGCTCAGCGCCGGGCGAGCGCCAGCACGCTCAGGCCGAACATCAGGACGCCCAGTGGGAGATGGACCGACGGAACGTGCGCGATGCCGAGCACGACCTGGACCGAGGCGAGTACGAGGAAACCCGACGCGTGCCGGATCGGCCGGGGCGAGCCGCCGGTCGGCTTCCACGCCAGCACCGCCGCGATCACGTACAGCATGGACGCCCCGTACATCACACGGGCCCCGATGCTGTGCAGCGTCTCTCCGTAGGACGCGGTCAGCAGCAGTCCCGCGGAGACCGCCTGGAGGAAGATGGTCAAGGTCTGCAGGGCGATCGCGATCCGCAGGAACGAGAAGCCGTGGCGCCGTACGTTCGCCGTCATTGCTTGAGCAGCCATGTCGCAGTCCCCTTTTCCGCCCTCGGGCAGCAGGTCGATAAGGTCTCACCAGTGCGACGACGCGGGTCGGCGAAAGGTAAGGCGAAGGGGGGCGGCCCAAGGCATGGGGAGTGTCGGTACGGGCGGCGACGGCCTGGCCGGGGAGCGACGCCGGCTGATCGACGTCGCCTATCGGCTGCTCGGTTCGGTGACCGAGGCCGAGGACGCGGTGCAGGACGCCTACGCACGCTGGTACGACCTGCCGCGGAACCGGCGCGAGGAGATCCTGTCCCCCGGCGCCTGGCTGACGACGGTGACCGGCCGCATCTGCCTGGACCTGCTCGGCTCGGCACGGGCCCGCCGTGAACGCCATGTCGGCGCGTGGCTGCCCGAGCCGCTGCCCGACCGCACCGAGTGGGACGGCACCGGCACCGCGGACCCCGCCGCCCAGGTCGTCCTGGACGAGTCGGTGGCCATGGCCTTCCTCGTGGTCCTGGAGTCGATGACGCCCGCCGAGCGGGTGGCGTTCGTCCTGCACAACGTCTTCCGGTACCCGTTCGCCGAGATCGCCGAGGTGCTCGGCCGGACGCCCGCGGCCTGCAAGCAGTTGGCGGCCTCCGCCCGGCGGCGGGTGGGCGTCGCCCGTGCCCCGGTGGCGGCGACCGGCCGGGGCGAGGTGGTCAGGCGGGTCAAGGAGGCCTGGGAGAGCCGGGACATCGCGGCCCTCGTCGGTCTTCTCGACCCGGCCGCCGTGATGACCGCCGACGGCGGCGGTCTGGCCGGCACCGCCCTGCGCCCGGTCGAGGGCGGCGCGCGCATCGCCCAGTACATGGCCGCCATGGCCGACCGGGCTCCGGGGCTGGAACTCCTGGAGCGCACGGTCAACGGTGTGCCGGGCCTGGTGGCCCGGCGCGGCGGTGCCGTCGAGACCGTGGCCTCGTTCGACGTCGTCGACGGGCGCGTCACCCGGATCTGGGCGGTCCGCAACCCGGAGAAGCTGCGGCCGTGGACGCGTGGGAGCCGGACCGCACCGGCCTGACACCACCGCCCCGGCCGACTCGACACGGCCGGGGCCTGCCCTGCGTGCCCCGCGTCGGCATCGACTGGGGAGGGCGCGGGGGCGGGTTCGGGCGTGAGCCGGCCGAAGAAGGCGGCCATCCGTCCGGCCGCGTCGGGCGCGAGACCCATCTGCTCCATGTGCGCCGATTCGGCGCCGATCACTGCCGTACGTTCGAACATCTCCGTCTCGTAGGCGGTGATCGCCGCGGCGGGGTCGTGGGCGTTCTCGGCGATCGCCTGGGCGAACACCACGCCGTCCAGCATGGCCTGGTCGGCGCCCTCGCCCACCGGCGGCATCAGGTGGGCGGCGTCGCCGAGCAGAGTGACATCCGGGCGCGCGGGCCAGCGGGTGCCGACCGGCAGGGCCTCGATGTTCCGTGCGGCCGGCGATCCGGGGTCGCAGGCGTCGAACAGCGCGGTCAGTTCCGGATTCCAGCCGGCGAACATGCCGTGGAGCCGGGCCAGTGGTTCGTCGAACTGATCGGCGGCCGACCGCATCTGGGCCCTCACGCCCTGGACGTGATGGAGGCCACCGCGTCGGCCCTGGCGAGCGCCCTCGGGCCGGACGGTGGCGGCCGTCTCATGGCGGCCCTCGGCGTCTTCAACGCCTACCTGGTCGGCGCCGTGCGCAATGAGGTCACCGAGCGGCGCCGCAACCGGGAGACCGGCACCGACGAGACCCGGTGGCGGGCGTCGGTCGGGGACTACCTCGGGCGACGGCTCGCGACCGGGCGCTACCCCACCACCCGGCGCATCCTCGGCGAAGGGGCCGAAGAGGAACCCGCCGAGACATTCGACGCGGAGGTCGCGATCATCATCCGCGGTGTGACCCGCACCTGACCCGCACCGGGTGACCGGAAGGTTCGCACCGGGCCGTCGCGGTGCCGCGGACCGGCGGAGTCGGCCACGGACCGGCTCCGGTGGGCGAGTTACGCACGGGGAGGCAGGGGTGGGCCGGGCGGGCGAAGGTAGTGTGTTCCGCGAACGGCCCCTCGTGTGACTCACGGTGGCGACCTGCCCGGCACGTCGTCTGCCTGAGCCGCCAGCACGCGACCTCTGAAAGTGGAGCTGATGAACGTGTCGACCGGCGGCGGACAGCTGCGCAGTCGGGCCACCGCAGCAGCCCTTGTCTGTGCGATCGCCCTGATGCCCGGACCGAGTTACGCGGCCCCGAGCGCGCCCGACCCGCAGGACGACAAGTCGATCGAGAGCATCCGTTCCGAACTGGACGGCCTCTACCGCGAGGCGGAGGTGGCCACCGAGGCGTACAACGCCGCCAATGAGAAGGCGACCAAGCAGGCGAAGCGGCTGACCTCCTTACGCAAGGACCTGGCCCGCGCCCAGGGCCGGGTCGACGACCTGCGCGACCTCGCGGGCGCTGCCGCCCGGACCCAGTACCGCGGGGGCGATCTCGCCGCCACGGGCATCCAGTTACTGCTCGGCGATCATCCCGACGAGGCCCTGAACGAGGCGTCCCAGGCACGTCAGGCCTTGCGGGGTCTGGTCAATGTCGCCGAGACCCAGAAGGCCGCCCGCACGGAGCTGAGCGGGCGGACCGACGCCGCCGCCAAGGAACTGGGCAAGCTGAGGAGCAGCCGCGCGGACAAGGCCGAGGCGAAGCAGAAGATCGAGAAGAAGATCGCCGACGCCGAGCGGATAGAGGCCGGGCTGAAGACGGAACAGGCCCGCAGGCTGGCCGAGTTGGAGAGGCAGCGGACCGAGGAGGCCAAGTCCAGGTGGACCGGCTCCGATTCGGGTGGCGGTACCTCCACCGGGACCGGCTCGGGCGGTGGATCCGGTTCGGGGGGCGGGACCGGCTCAGGGGGCGGGACCGGCTCGGGCGGCGGCTCCGGCTCGGGCGGCGGGTCCGGCTCGGGCGGCGGGTCCGGCTCGGGGGGCGGCGGGACGAAGGCCACCGGGGCGGCCGCGAGGGCCGTCGGCTTCGCGATGGCGCAGATCGGCAAACCGTATGTGTGGGGCGCCGTGGGCCCCTCGTCGTACGACTGCTCGGGACTCACCTCCGCGGCGTGGGCGGCGGCCGGGCACCCCGTGCCCCGCACCTCGCAGGCGCAGTGGCAGGGACTGGCCCGGGTGGGTCTGTCGTCCGCGCGGCCCGGGGACCTGATCATCTACTACAACGACGCCACCCACGTGGGCATGTACATCGGGGGCGGGCAGATCGTCCACGCCCCGCGGCCCGGACGCACCATCACCACGGCGCCGGCCGCCTCCATGCCCATCCTCGGTGTCGTCCGACCCGGAGTCTGAGCGAATGACCCACTCGTTGACCCCCCGTGACGAGGGAAACCTGCCCGCGCTCGGCGCGCCGCCGCTGATCCGCCTCGACGCCTACGTGGCCGAGGACGGCTCGACGGTGGTCAACGGCCATCTGCTGGACATGGGCGGCCTGCGGCCCCCCAACGAGGCGATACTCGACGCCATCGCCATGTTCGCCCGCACCCTGGGCGCGCCGGTGGCGGCCACCGTCATCGACCGCATCGAGCAGCAGGTGGCGCGCGTACGGGTGTATCCGGACGGCTCCAGCCGGACCATCGCCGACGAGGAGGACCTGCCACCGGGGCGCGAGCGAACCGCCGCGGAGGAGGAGGCGTTTCCGCCGCTCGCCCGCGTCGAGCGCATCATCCAGCACGCGCAGCGCGAGGAGCTGCACGCCGCGTTCGTGCTCGCCAGCGCGCTGCGGGAGCACCTCTCGCTGCGCAGGGGCGCGGAGGACGAACTCTCCCTGGAGGCACGGGCGATAGAGGCGTACCTCGCCTACCTGCGCGGCGACTACATGCTCTCCACCATCCTCGCGCTGACCGTGGCGCGGATCCGCTGTCGCACCGACCTGAGCCGGGCGGCGCCCGAGGTGGCCCGCGCCACCGCGGCGTGGCAACGGCTGTGGGACGAGGGTCAGGTCGCCACCCGGGGGCAGGAGTTGCTGCACATGTGGGAGCGCCTGTCCGCGGAGGGCCTGCTGCTGGAACCGTCCCACCAGGCCATGGCCCAGGCCGTGCGCAGCCGTCTCGAACGCGGCCCCCAGTCCGTACCGGCCCCGGCCCCCGCCCCGGCGGCCGCCATCGCCGCGGGCCAGGGACCGGCCGCCCCCGAGGACAAGCCCCTCAAGCCCACGCGCCGGGGGCTGCGGCGCTTCACCCGCCGGCCCGGCCGGTCCGCCGGCTGACGGACAGGTGCCCCCTTCCTCCACCGGCGCGGGAACGGGCCGGCCGCGAGAAGTCAACCGCCGGAATCCGCCGGGCGATTGACGGCCGTACGCGCGCCGCCTACCGTGCCCTCACCCGCGGTACGCCGTACCCCGGCGGTACCCGATGCCGCCCGGACGGTGGCCGTGCGGCGCACGCGCGAGCCGTGACGGGTCCCGAGGGGATGGGGGCAGGGCGATGAAGGCAGTGATCCAGGAGCGGTTCGGCCCGCCGGACGTGCTGCGGCTCCAGGAGGTCGACCCGCCCCGGCCGGGAGTCGGCCAAGTGCTGGTGCGGGTGCGCGCCGCCGCGCTGAACCCGTACGACTGGCACATGATGCGGGGAGACCCCTACGCGGCGCGGCTGACGGGGGGCATGGGGCTCAGGCGTCCGAAGTGCCGGGTGGCCGGCATCGACGCGGCCGGGGTGGTGGAAGCGGTCGGCGCGGAGGTACGCGGGCTCACGGTGGGCACGCCGGTGCTGGGGTTCTGTCCGGGTTCCTTCGCCGAATTCGCCTGCACCACACCGGACTTGCTGGTGCCCAAGCCCGCACGCCTGACCTTCGGGCAGGCCGCGGCCGTGCCGATGGGGGCGGTCACCGCCCTGCGCGGCATCCGGACGGTGGGCCGGGTCGGGGCGGGGCAACGGGTGCTGGTCAACGGGGCGGGCGGCGGTGTGGGCACGTTCGCCGTGCAGATCGCGGCGGGTCTGGACGCGGAGGTCACCGGGGTGTGCGGCGCTCACCACACCGACGTGGTGCGCTCGCTGGGCGCCACGCACGTCATCGACTACTCCCGGGAGGACTTCACCGACGGGCGCATGCGTTACGACGTGATCCTGGACAATGTGGGCAACCACCCGCTGAACCGGCTGCGCCGGGTGCTCACCCCGGCAGGGGTCCTGGTGGCCAACGGCGGTGGCTCGCCCGGCCGCGTGTTCGGGGCGATCGGCTCCACGCTGAAGGTGGTCGCGGTCAACGCCTTCGCCCGGCACCGGCTGCGCCCGATCCTCCCGGCGACCCCGGACGGTCCGGTCCAGGAGGACCTGCTCTCCGTGGCCGCGCTCATCGAGGCCGGAGGGCTCACTCCCGTGATCGGCCGGACCTGCTCCCTGGCCGACACCGCCGAGGGCATGCGCCAGGTGGAGGCGGGCCACTCCCACGGCAAGACGGTGATCACCGTGTCGTGAGCGCCGCCCGGTCCGGCTCAGCCGCCGTGGGTGGTGGCGCTGCGGTAGCCGGTGTACGTGTACGGGTTGTCCAGGACCTTCGTCTCCGGGATGTCGGGGTTCATCCCGTGCTCCCAGGCCTCGGTGCCGAGCCGCCCCCGCAGATGCCCGACCGTCGCCTCCACGGCCCGGCGCGCCCCGGCGAGGTCGACGCCGACCAGGCGGTGGTCGTGCTTGACGACCCGCCCGTCGACCACGACGGTGTGCACGTCCGCGCGCTGGGCCTGGAAGGCGACGTGACCGTAGGGGTTGAGGAGCGGGAACATCGCCGGGGAGTGGTCGTTCTTGATCAGGACGAGGTCCGCCTTCTTGCCGGCTTCGAGGCTGCCCACCTTGTCGTCGAGGCCGAGGGCCCTGGCCCCGCCGCGGGTGGCCCAGTCCACGACCTGTTCGGCCCGCAGATGGACGTGGGTCACGGTCTCGCCCTCGGCGTGTGCCTCCAGGTGTTCGCGGGCCCGGTCGGCGCCGAGGGTGGCCCGCATCGCGGAGAACAGGTCGCCGCTCCACCACACGCTGGTGTCCATGGACAGGGAGACGGGGATGCCGTGTGCGCGCAGGGCCCAGGTGGGCGGATAGCCCTGGCCGCAGCTCTGCTCGCTCTCGGTCGAGACCGACACCGAGCCTCCCGTGGCCGCGATCCGGTGGTAGGAGTCGGCGGTGAGGGTGGCGGCGTGCACGTAGACCGTGTCCGGGGTCATGAAGCCGTGCTCGTGCATCAGCCGGATGCCGTCGTCGTTGGTGGCGCCCCACACCCCGGCGTGCGTGGTCACCGGCGCGCCCAGCTCCCGGGCCACCTCGAAGGCCGCCCTCTCCGGGAAGGCGGGGTCGCCGGTGACGTCGAAGGCCATCTGGAGGCCGAGCATGTCGTCACCGTGGAAGCGCCGGCCGACGAAGTCGCGGAACTCCGGGGCCGCCGACCACTCCCAGGGCGCCGCCTGGATGTTGCCGTAGGCCAGGACGAACCGGCCCGGGATCTCCTCCAGGGCGTCGACGGCGGCGTCCGCGTGATCCACGGTCTGCAGGCCGTGCGACCAGTCGACGCTCGTCGTGACGCCCGCGTCGAGCGCCTCGACGGCGGAGAGCAGGTTGCCGGCGTGGACGTCCTCGGGCCGGAAGTGCCTGCCGTGTTCGAGGTAGTACCAGACGAAGTACTGGGTGAGGGTCCAGTCGGCGCCGTAGCCGCGCATGGCGGTCTGCCACATGTGCCGGTGGGTGTCGATCATGCCGGGCATGACGATGCCGCCGGTGGCGTCGATCTCGACGGTGCCCTCCGGAACCGCCAGCGACGGGCCGACCGCCTCGATCCGCCGGCCGACGACCAGCACGTCGGCCTTCGGGTGGAGCGTCCGCCGGTCGTCCATGGTCAGGACGGTTCCGCCCCGGAACACCACGGGCCGCTCCGCCGCCCCCGCTCCGAAGCCTTCCGCATTGATGGCCGCGTTCATTCAGTCCTCCGACCCGTGGCGCGTGTGCGCGCTGCTCCCGAGGACGGACCGATGTCCGTCTGACGAACGTCGCGCTGCGGCGTAACGATGTGTCCGGACCGTAAGCGCTGTCAAGAGGCCGTCACGAACCCGTGTGACCGCCCTCAAGAGCACCGGTGGCGCCCGCTCCGCCAGGCGGACATGGCGACCGGCGCGGTTAGGCTCTGACCGAGGCGCCCCGGGGTGCCCCCACCATCTCCGAACAGCAGGAGCCACCGTGCCCCGTCGTGACGACGATCCCAACTTCATCGAGGCGATCGCCCGCGGATTCGACGTGATCAAGGCGTTCGGCCCGCACACGCCCGTCCTGACCTTGAGCGAGGTGGCGACCGCCACCGGCCTGGCCCGCCCGACGGTACGGCGGATCCTGCTGACCCTGGAGACACTGGGATACGTGCGCCCGCTGACGGGCGGCGGCTTCACCCTGACCGCCCGGGTGCTCGACCTCGGGCTCACCCATGTGCAGGCCATGGGGCTTTGGGGGGTGGCCCGTCCGCACATGGAACGCCTGGTCGCCCGTACCCACGAGTCGACCTCCGTCGCGCAGTTGGACGGATCGGACATCGTCTACGTGGCCCGGGTCGCCGTACCCAAGATCATCGCGCTGGCGGTGGGCATCGGCACCCGCTTCCCCGCCCCGCAGACCTCCCTCGGCAAGGTCCTGCTCGCCGGGCTCGGGCCGCAGGAGCTGGACAAGGCGCTGGCCGAGCCGAGCCGGTCCGGGGCCGAGCCTCGGCACAGGTTCGACCGCGCGGAACTGGACGGGTCGCTGCGGGAGGTGCGGGCCAGGGGGTGGGCCCTGACCGACCAGCAACTGGCCGCCGGCATCCGGTCGGTGGCGGCACCGCTGCGGGACGGCGACGGCCGGGTGATCGCGGCCATGAACGTCACCGTCCACGCGGCCGAGACCTCGGTGAAGACGCTGCGGGACGAGTACCTGCCCATGCTGCTGCACGCGGCCGGCGAGGTGAGCGCCGACTTCGCACGCTACGGCGCCCTCCCGCGGACCCCGGTCACATGAATCCGACACCCGGGTCTTGACACCGCGCCCCCGGCAATCCAACACTCCGTTCACGGACACCCGTCCGCACACCGGACAAGGGGAGCGCTGAGGCATGGCAGACGCGACGGCTCGATCCGGCGACGAGGGCCCGCACGGACCGCTGCGCGGACTGCTGGTGGCCGACTTCTCGCGCATCCTCGCCGGTCCGTACGCCACCATGCTGCTCGCGGACATGGGCGCCGAAGTGATCAAGGTGGAGAGCCCCCGGGGCGACGACACCCGCACCTGGCTCCCTCCGGTGCGAGACGGTGTCTCCACCTACTACCTCGCGGTCAACCGCAACAAGCGCTCGCTGGCCCTGGACCTCGATGACGACGCCGACGCCGCGCTGGCACGCGAACTGGCCGCACGCGCCGATGTCGTGATCGAGAACTTCAAGCCGGGCGGACTGGCCCGGTTCGGCCTGGACCACACCGCCGTCCAGGAAGCCAACCCGGGCGTCGTCTACGCCTCGATCAGCGGGTTCGGTTCCCAGGCCGACCCCTCGCTGCCGGGCTACGACCTGATGGTCCAGGCGATCTCCGGTCTGATGAGCCTGACCGGGGACCCGGACGGACCGCCCTACCGGGCCGGCATCTCGGTCTTCGACGTGATGACCGGGATGCACGCCGCGATCGGCATCCTGGCGGCGCTGCACCACCGCGACCTGACCGGCGCCGGCCAGCACCTGGAGGTCAATCTGCTCTCGTCGGCCCTGTCCGGCCTGGTCAACCACTCCAGCGCCCAGGTGGCCGGCGGCGAGGTCCCGCACCGGATGGGCAACGCACACCCGAGCCTGTTCCCCTACGAGCCCCTGCCCGTCGCCGACGGCGAACTCGTCGTCATCGCCGGCAACGACGGCCAGTTCGCGAAACTGTGCGAGGTGCTCGGGCTCCCCCACCTTCCGGCCGACCCGCGCTTCGCCCGCAACCAGGACCGCACCGCCCACCGCGACCAGCTCCGCCCGCTGCTCGTGGAGCGGCTGGCGACCCGCACCAAGAAGGACCTCTTCCACGAACTGCTCGCCTCGGGCGTCCCCTGCGCGCCCATCAACACCGTCGCCGAGGGCGTCGCGTTCGCCGAGGAGGTGGGGCTCGCCCCGGTGGCCATGACCGGCGAGGGCGACGCGGCGGTGCCTACCGTGCGCCATCCGATCGCGTTCTCGGCCACTCCGCCGCGCCACGAACTGCCGCCGCCCGGCCTGGACGCCGACGGCGCCGCTCTGCGCGCCTGGCTCACCGGCCCACGCGGCTGAACCGCACCACTGAACCGCATCGCTGAACCGCACGGCTGAACCGCACGGCACAAGCACGGCCGAACCACGCGACCCGATCGCGCGGCCGGACGGCGGCCCGATCGCGCGACCTGCGCTCCGGGCTCCGGCGAGCCGCCGCCACCGACGAGGAGCAGCACCCATGCAGCAACCGGCGAACGACCCGACGCCGCGCTACCCCACGTCGCTCGGCACCTCCGACGCCGACACGATCAGCCTGCTCGGGCACGACCTGGCCGGCGAACTCATGGGCCGGGTCGGCTTCGGTGAACTCGCCCTGTGGCTGGTCACCCAGCGGCGTCCGGACCCGGGCGAGGTCCGGGTCTTCGAGGCCGTGCTCGTCGCGCTGGCCGATCACGGCTTCACCCCGACCGCGATCACCGCCCGGCTCACCTATCTGTCCGCCCCCGACTCGGTGCAGGGGGCGCTCGCGGCCGGGCTCCTCGGTGGCGGCTCCCGCTTCCTCGGCGTGACCGAGGACTGCGGCGGCTTCCTGCACGAGGCCGTGGCCGCGGACCCCGAGCGCCTGCCCGACGACGCCGACGAGGCGGGCTGGGACCGGCTGGCCCTGGAGACGGTGCGGGCGGCCCGTGCGCGAGGGCGGCTGGTCCCGGGACTCGGGCACCCCGTCCACAAGGTCTCGGACCCGCGCACCCCCGTACTGCTCCAAATCGCCGAGGAGAACGGCCACAAGGGCCCTCACCTGCGGCTCTTCGAAGCGATCGGCCGGGTGCATCCGCAGGTGCTCGGCCGCGCCCTTCCGCTCAACGGCGCCGGCGTGTGCGGCGCGGCCCTGGCCGACCTCGGTCTTCCCGTCGGCCTGCTGCGCGGCTTCGCGCTGCTGGCCCGGACGGCCGGCCTCCTCGGGCACCTCGCCGAGGAACAGCGTTCGCCCGTGGGCATGGACGTCTACCTCTCCGTCGACCGCAACGCCCGGTACGTCGCCCCGCCCGGGAGCGACTGACAGGGCCGGGCCCGGCAGCGGCGGAGCACCACCCCGACCCGTGCATCCGACGAGGGAATCACCATGGCAGAGCTGGTGGCGGTCATCGCCTCGACCCATCACCCCTTCTACTACCGGGCCAGCACGGCCGTCGGCGAGGACCGGCCGCCGTTCGCCGACGCCTGGGTGGCCAAGATCGAGCGGTTCCGCCAGACCCTGACCCGGGCCCGCCCCGACGTGCTGGTGATGGTCGGGTCCGACCACTTCCACCAGCTCTGGCTGGACAACATGCCGCAGTTCCTGGTCGGCAAGGCGCCCTTCTACGACGCCAACTTCTACAACGAGGAGCGCGAGTTCGGCCTGCCGCGCATGCTCCTCGAAGGGCACGAGGAACTCTCCGCCCATGTGCTGCGCCAGGGCCTGGACGCGGGATTCGACCTGGCCTTCAGCAACGAGCTGCGGATCGACCACTCGATCACCTGCCCGATCATCACGCTGCGGCCCGAGGCCGACCTGCCGATCGTGCCCGTCTACACCAATATCTTCGCTCCCCCGCTGCCGCGGCCGAAGCGGTTCGTCCAACTGGGCCGCGCCATCCGCGAGATCATCGAGGGCTGGCCCTGCGACCAGCGCGTCGCGGTCATCGGCACCGGTCACCTCTCCCTCGAACTGGGCGGTCCGCGTCAGTTCGGGGACCACGGTCCCGACCCCGAGTTCGACCGCAGGGCCGTCGAGTGGATCGCGAGCGGCGACATCGAGGGCTGCCTGTCCGAGGTCACTCTCGACAGCCTCCACGGTCCCGGCAACGCCACCCACGGGTTCATGGACTTCATGCTGATGATGGGCGTCGCGGGCGAGGGGGCCGAGGCCGACCACGTGGACACCCTCGACCTGTTCCACACCATGGAGGCCTACTTCACCTGGTATCCGAAGGGAGCCGACGCATGAGCAAGTACCTGGTGAACAAGTTCCTGTACACCGTCGACCGCGACCCCGAACTGGTGGAGCGCTACCGGGAGAACCCGCGCTCCACCGTCGCCTGGTGGGAGGCGACCAGGGCCAACGCCCTGCTCAACTGCGTCGGCGGGGAGGCCTCGACCTGGCTGGTGTTCGAGGACGCCGAACGCGAGGCACTCGCGACCCACGACCACCCCGCCCTCTTCGCGCTGGGTGCCCATCCCTTCCTCACGCTCACCTTGTTCATCGCCATGTTCGAGCGCGACCACCCGGGTCTCGGCTACCAGAAGCGGTACGCCGAGGGGCTGGCGCACTTCGGCCTCCCCTACCCGGACATCGCGACTTGAGCACCGTCCCGGTACCCCGGAGCGGGCCCCGGGACACCGGGATGACCAGGCCTGATCTGCCCCAGGGTCAACAACTCTTGCCCGGAAGCCCATTGACCACGGGGCGGTTCTTGCCTAACGTCCGGGACAAGCCTGACTGAACCCTTTCACAGCCCAGCCTTGACGCCCAGGCGGCCCACGCGACCGCTACGCATCCGCAAGACCGTCAGGGCTGACCGCGCACGGTGGACGGTTCTTCGGTTGCCGCACGTCGACTCACCGAAAGAAGCACATGCACAGAACCTCCTCACGCCGCGCCACCGCGCTCCTCGCCGCCGTCTCCTCCCTCAGTCTGCTCACGGCGGCGTGCGGCGACACGGACACCTCTGCGGACGGCGACGCCGTGACGAACGCCAAGAACGCCGAAGCCTCCCCCAACGCGCCCACCAGACAGGGGATGACCGTCGGTTTCCTGCCCAAGCAGGTCAACACCCCCTACTTCTCGGTGGCGGACAAGGGCGGCGAGCAGGCCGTCAAGCAGCTCGGCTCGACCTTCAAGGAAGTGGGCACGGAGCAGGGCAGCGACGCGGCCGGCCAGATCTCCCACATCAACGCGCTCACCCAGGAGAAGGTCGACGCGATCGCCGTCTCCGCGCTGGACCCCGACGCGCTGTGCGACGCCCTCCAGGAGGCCATGGATCAGGGCATCAAGGTCGTCACCTTCGACTCGGACACCAAGCCGGACTGCCGCTACGCCTTCGTCTCCCCGGCGAGTTCCGAGGACATCGCCGTACGGCAGCTCGAACTGCTCGGCGACCAGATCGACTACAAGGGCGACATCGCGATCCTGTCCGCCGCGAAGACGGCCACGAACCAGAACGCCTGGATCAGCAGCATCAAGAAGGAACTCGGAGACCCGCGGTACAAGAAGATGCGGCTCGTCGAGATCGCCTACGGCGACGACGAGGAGCAGAAGTCGTACGACGAGGCCGCCAGGCTCCTCAGTGAGCACCCGGGCCTGAAGGGGATCATCTCCCCCACCACCAACGGGATCAAGGCGGCCGCGAAGTACCTCTCGCAGTCGAAGTACAAGGGCGAGGTGAAACTGACCGGCCTCGGCGCCCCCAACGACATGCGCCCGTACATCAAGGACGGCACGGTGGACGCGTTCCTGCTGTGGGACCCGGCCAAGCTCGGCGAGCTGGCCGCCCACGCCGCGGTGGCCCTGGCCTCCGGGCAGATCACCGGCAGGGAGGGGCAGATGTTCCTGGCCGGGGACATGGGCTGGTACCAGCTCAGCGAGGACGGTGTCATCACCCTGGGCGAGCCGACGGTCTTCGACGCCGACAACATCGACGACTACGACTTCTGACCCTCCGGACCGGGAGACGTCCGGCGGGGTGCCGACGGCGACGGCACCCCGTCGCCCGGCTCCCCGGACGTCTCCGCCGGATGATCGCGGGGCAGCGGACCCCCGGCGTTGAGGTGCTCCAGGGCCTCGACCAGCTCGTTGCACACCCGTTGAACCGACCGTTTGGTGTTGATCTGTTCGCCGATCACCGCGGACAGCAGGAGCGCGGTCAGTCCCAGGGTTCCGTTGAACGCCTGGAGTTTCATCATCGTCTCGAGGTCGGTCAGGTGCTCGAAGGAGCCGGCCCCCTGCCGGGCCGCGACGGTGGCCGTCACCGAGGCGAACAGGGCGCACAGCACGCCGCCCGCCAACTGGAAGCGCAGCGCGGCCCAGATCAGCAGCGGATACACCAGGAACAGCAGGCTGAACGGGCTGTAGGTGATCAGCGGTACCAGGACGCACACGACGAGGGCGATGCCCACGGCCTCGGCCCAGCGCCAGGACGGGGGCGCTCGGCGGGCGCGGTACAGCAGGAGCAGCAGGGGAGCCACGAGGACGACGCCCATCGCGTCGCCGACCCACCACGCCAGCCAGACGAGCCAGAGGTCGTCGACGGCGAGCGGGTCGGTCAGGAAGAGGATGCCGACGCCCGTTCCGGAACTGATCAGCATGGCGGCAAGCGCCCCCAGGAACACGAGGGCCATGCCGTCGCGCAGCCGGCTCAGGTTCACCCGGAACCCCACCGCGCGCAGCATCAGGAAGGCGCAGACGGGGGCCAGGGTGTTGCCGGCCACGATGCCGAGGGTCGACAGCCGGGGCGACGAGAGGGAGCCGACGACCAGCAGGGCGCCGACCGCGATGCCGGGCACGCACCGCAGGCCGAACAGCAGCAGACAGGCCACCGCGACGCCGGTGGGGGGCCAGATGGGAGTGACCACCACCCCGACGGCGGTCAGCTGCTCCGCCAGCCCCAGTCGTCCCGCCACGTAGTAGCCGACGGCGACGAGCAGCGTCTCGCAGGCAAGGGCGACCGGTCGCGGCCATGCACGGATACGCACCACAGCAGCCATCAGACACCGGCACCGCCGCGGCGGCGAGGTGAGAGGCGCCCCGTCCCGCCCTACGGCGTAACGAGACATCCGTCATGGCCCACGACGAGCACGGCGGCGTCGTCCTCGTGGCCGATCGTCTCGGCGTTCTCGAGCACGGCCGCCGCGAGCGTCTGCGCGTCGGTGCCCGCGGCGGCGGCGAGGCCGGCCAGCCGGACGACCCTTCCGAGCCCGTCGTCGACGCTCAGGGAGGGGCCCTCCACCACTCCGTCGGTGACCAGGACCAGCACCGCGCCGGCGGCGAGCCGGTAACGGGTCACCGGATACTCGGCTCCCCCCAGGATGCCCAGCGGCGGTCCGCCCTCGTCCTCGCAGACCTCCGCGCTGCCGTCCGCCTTGGCCCGGACGCTGGGCACGTGGCCGGCCCGCGCGCTCTCCAGGACGCCGGTGGCCGGGTCGAGGCGCAGGAACGTGCAGGTGGCGAAGAGGTTCTTGTTCAGGGAGACGAGGAGTTCGTTCGTGCGGGCGAGCAGGTCGCCGGGCTCGCTCGTCACGGAGGCCAGTGCCCGCAGACCGACGCGGACCTGCCCCATGAAGGCCGCCGCGTCGACGGCGTGGCCCTGGACGTCTCCGACGGAGAGGCCGACGCGGCCGTCGGGGAGCCGGAACGCGTCGTACCAGTCGCCGCCCACATTGAGCCCGGCGTACGCGGGCGAGTAGCAGGCGGCGAGGTGGAAGCCGGGGATCGCGGGCAGGTCGGCGGGGAGCATGTCGCGTTGCAGGGCGATCGCCAGCTCCACCTGGGAGCGTCGCAGCTCGGCCAGCTCACGCGTCTGCGTGGTCAGCGACTCCAGCCGGGCCACCAGCTCCTCGCCGTCAGGTGCGGCACGCTTGCGGAACATCGACCACTCCCGGGCCGGGCCGCCTCCTTACGGGCGTACCGTGCGGTTCGGTGTGTCTCTCGCAGGTGGAGCCTCTCGGCGTCCCGGACAGTGCAAGTCTGTCACCCGGCCCCGAGAAGGGCATGTCGGAGCCGTCCGCGGTGCCCGGGGCGGGCGGCGGCCCCGGCGCTCGGCGGACGGCCGCCCGTTCCGTACCCTGGCGGCATGCGCATGCGGCCCACTCTGAGCTGGACTCCCGCCGAGGACCTGCCACCGGGCACCACGGATCCGGGGCCTGTCGTCGACGCGCTCGGGGCGGGCGGGGTCCTGGTGCTCAGCGGGGCGGGCATCTCCACGGAGTCCGGCATTCCCGACTACCGGGGCGAGGGCGGCAGCCTGAGCCGGCACACCCCGATGACCTACCAGGAGTTCACCGCCGACGCCGGGGCCCGGCGGCGGTACTGGGCCCGCAGCCACCTGGGCTGGCGCACCTTCGGCCGGGCGCGTCCCAACGCCGGGCACCGGTCGGTGGCCGCGTTCGGGCGGCACGGGCTGCTCACGGGGGTGATCACGCAGAACGTCGACGGGCTGCACCAGGCGGCCGGCAGCGCGGGCGTCGTGGAACTGCACGGAAGCCTGGCCCGGGTCGTCTGCCTGTCCTGCGGCGCGCTCGGTCCGCGCCGTGAACTGGCCCGGCGGCTGGCGGAGGCCAACCCGGGATTCGCGCCGGTGGCCACCGGAATCAACCCGGACGGTGACGCCGACCTCACCGACGAACAGGTCGGGGACTTCCGCGTGGTGCCCTGCGCGGTCTGCGGCGGCGTCCTCAAACCGGACGTGGTGTTCTTCGGCGAGGCCGTTCCGCCGGGGCGTGTCGAGCACTGCCGCGGGCTGGTCCGCGAGGCGTCGTCGCTGCTGGTCCTCGGGTCCTCGCTGACGGTGATGTCCGGGCTGCGGTTCGTCCGTCAGGCGGCGGAGGCCGGAAAGCCGGTGCTGATCGTCAATCAGGACCCGACCCGCGGCGACCGGCAGGCCCTCACCCGGGTCGCGCTCCCGCTGGGAGGGGCCCTCACCACCGTGGCCGGGCTGCTCGGGCATCCCCGTCGACGACGGCGTCACGGCCTGAGCGAGGTCGCGGAATTCCTCCGCGTCACCCCCTTGACCGCGCTCGCCGCACTCCATATGGTCCTCGCACCTCACGAGGTACATCGATTAACCAATCGTTAACCGCTTGGTTGGAGACCACCCCTGTGCGCTCATCGCTGACTCGGCGCGGGCTTCTCGCCGCCGGTTCCGGCCTGGCTGCGGCCACCGCCCTGCCCGCTCTGTCCGGCTGTTCGTCGTTGGCGTCGGCGGACTCCGATCCGGACACCCTCGTCGTCCACACCCAGCTCGGCACGACCGCGCCGGGCTCCCCCACCTATCTCGCGGCCGTCGACCGCTTCCACCGGGAGCATCCCGGGATCAAGGTCAAGAACCTCGTCAACGGCGACGACCTCGGCCAGGTCTACGAGACCTCCCGGCTGGCCCGCAAGGAGGCCGACGTCGTGATGGTCAACCTCTACGACAAGACGCTGGCCTGGACGGATGTCGGCGCGACCGTCGAACGTCGGGCCCTACCTCGACGACTGGGGGCTGCGCGGGCGCGTGCTGCCCGCCGCGCTGTCCGCGTGGACCGACGACGAGGGCCGGGTCCGGGCCTTTCCCTACTTCGCCACGAACTGGCCGGTCGCCTACAACCGCGCCCTGCTCGACCGGGCCGGCGTCGACGAGATCCCCACCACGGGGGACCAGCTCACGGCCGCGGCACGCAAGCTCCGCGCCAGGGGAATCGCCCCCGTGACGGTGGGCGGCAACGACTGGACCGGCCAGAAGCTGCTGGCGCAGATCATCCAGACGTTCCTGACCCAGGAGGAGGCCCGGCACGTCTACTCCACAGGGGACTTCTCCGGGCGCGGCGCACGCCTGGGCATCGAGTACTTCACCCACCTGCGGGACTCCGGAGTCTTCGCGGACAAGGCCCAGGGGCTCACGTCGGACTCGATGACCACGCAGTTCAACACCCAGGACGCGGCGATCCAGTCGGCGATGTCCTCGGCCCTGGCCAAGGTGCCGGAGAAGGTGGCCCGGCACACCGAGGTCGGCGGCTGGCCGCTGGCCGACGGGGCGGTGCACGACGCCCCCACCGTCATCCGCGCCTACACCCTCATCGGCTTCTGGATCAGCCCCAACGGCGTCCGCAAGATCGAGCACGTCGAGAAGTTCCTGCGCTTCATGTACCGGCCCGAGACGGTGGCCCGGTTCGTGACGGAGAGCGGCCGGGACATGGCCCTGCGCACGGACGCCGTCAGCACCGACTTCCCGCTGGTCGGCGCGGCGCAGCGGCTCGGCTCCGAGGTGAGCCAGGTCCTGCTGCCCGACGTGTACGTTCCGCCGGCCGCCGCGCAGGCGCTGATCACCGCGACCAGCACGTCGTTCACCCGGGGCACGAGCGCGGCCCGCGTGCGCGCCGCCCTCGAATCCGCGTACCGGTCCGCATGAGCCGCCCGGTCCCCTTCGTTTCCGCCACCCGTACTCCGGGAGTCACCGCATGACGACGCTCACGACGACGCCGGACGGCAGCGCGGCCCGTCCCTCCGCCCCGCTCCCCTCCCCCGCTTCCACCCGGCGCGGACCCCGGCAGGGCGGTACCGTCCTCGCGGTGCCTGCCCTGGTGTGGTACCTGGTCTTCATGGTCGGGCCGCTGCTCGCCATCTTCGTGATCGCGGCCCTGCACTGGCCGGGCATGCTCCAGCCGGTGTCCTTCGCGGGCCTCGACAACATCCGGACCGTGCTGGACGACCCGGTGTTCTGGGACGCGACCCGCAACACCGCCGTCCAACTGGCCGTCGCGCTGCCCGTGATGATCGCGTGCGCCTACATGCTCGGGTACTACGTGGCCCAGCAGCCACCCGGGCACCGGGTCGTCCGGTACCTGCTCTTCATCCCGGGGCTGATCTCGACGCCCGCGAAGGCGATGGTCTTCTACGCGGCGCTGTCCCCGGACGGCCTGGTCAACGGCGGCCTGGAGGGCATCGGCCTGGGCTCCCTCACCGACGCCTGGCTGGCCTCGCCGTCGACGGCCCTGGCCTGTCTGATCGCCCTGGACATCTGGAGCGGCATCGGCTTCACCGCCGTACTGTTCGCCGCCCGGCTGGGCAGTGTGCCGGACGAACTCGGTGAGGCCGCCCAGCTGGACGGGGCGGGGCACTGGCGGACCATGTGGTCGGTCCACTTCCCGGTGATCCGCGACTACGTCGGCGTGGTGACGATGCTCCAGTTCCTGTGGACGCTGTTCGGCTCCGCCCAGAACGTGCTGCTGCTCACGCAGGGCGGTCCCGGCACGTCGTCCACCACGCTGTCGTTCCTGGTCTACCAGAAGGCGTTCATCGCCGCCGACCTCGGCTACAGCCAGAGCGTCGGGGTCCTCCTCTTCCTCGCCGGGCTCGTCGGCCTCCTGACGATCCGCCGCGTCTTTCGCCAGAACTACTGATCGGAGCAGCACTCATGAAGCTCGGCAAGCGCTGGCTCCCGGCCCACATCCTGGTGTGGACGTACGCGGTGCTGCTCGTCGTCCCGCTCTACTACTTCCTCGCCTCGGCGTTCAAGACCAACGACGAGATCTTCGCGCATCCCTTCGCCCCGCCGACCTCGCTCGGCCTGCACAACTTCCGCACCGCCTTCGACAGCGCCGACCTCGGGCTCGCGGTGGTCAACTCCACGCTGGTGACGGTGTTCTCGCTGACGCTCACCCTGCTGCTGGCCATTCCGGCGGCGTTCGCCCTGGCGCGCTCGACCGGACGCCTGGCGGGGATCGTCGAGAAGGTCTTCTCCCTGGGCTTCCTGATCCCGACGTTCGCCGCGCTGTTCCCCACCTTCCTGCTGGCGGCGGCCACCGGGCTGTTCCACACCCGGACGTTCATGGTGCTGTTCCTGCCGGCGACGGCGCTGCCGCTGTCGGTCGTGATCCTGGTGCAGTTCATGCGGACCATCCCGCCGGAGATGGAGGAGGCCGCCCGGCTGGACGGGGCGTCCACCTTCGCGGTGCTGCGGCACGTCTACACGCCCATGTGCCTGCCGGGCATCGCCACCGTGCTGCTGCTGAACTTCCTGACCTTCTGGAACGAGTACCTGTACTCGCTGGTCATCATCGGCCCGGACCCGGCGCAGCGCACGGTCCAGGTGGCGCTGCCCACACTCAAGTCGATCACCGGCACGGACTACGGCGTGCTGACGGCGGGCACGGTCCTGACCCTGGTACCGGTGTGGATCGTCTACACGGTGCTCCAGAAGCGCATGCAGCAGGCCCTGGTCAGCGGGGCGGTGAAGATGTGAGCGTCCCCACCGGGCGCGCGGGCCGGCGGCCCACGATCAAGGCGGTCGCGGCGGCGGCCGGCGTGTCGACGGCCGCCGTCTCGCAGGCCTTCAACAACAAGGGCCGGCTCTCCGAGGAGACCCGCCGCCGGATCCTGGACGCCGCGCTGGAACTGGGCTGGTCCCCCAGCGCCCCGGCGGCGGCCCTGCGCAACGCCCGTACCCGCAGCCTGGCCCTCGTGGTGCGGCGCCCCACGGACGTGCTGGGCTCCGACCCGCACTTCAGCGAACTGATCACGGGCATAGAGGGCGAACTGGCGCCCCGCGGCTACGGTCTGCTGCTGCACCTGGTCAGCGCGCACCGCGAGGAGAACGCGCTGTACGAACGGCTCGCGGCCGAGGGGCGGGTGGACGGCGCCGTGCTCACCGACGCCCGCGACGACGACGCGAGGCCCGCCCTGCTGGCACGCCTCGGGCTGCCGGCCGTACTGCTCGGCTCGCCCGACGACACGGCCGTCGTGCCGCGCATCGGGCTGCGCGACCAGGGAGCGGGGATCGCCGAGGCCGTCGCGCATCTGCTGAGCCTCGGCCACCGGCGCGTCGCCTACGTCAGCGGACCGCCCGAACTCCAGCACACCCGGGTGCGCCGGGCGGCCTTCGAGGAGGCCCTGCGCGCGGCCGGGCTGCGCCCGTTCGCGGTCCTGCCCACCGACTTCAGCGAGCGGCGTGCCGTCGGCGCCACCGAGGCGCTCCTCGGCGCCGCCGACCGGCCCACCGCGATCGTGTACGCCAACGACTCGATGGCGGTCTGCGGTATCGGCACCGCGCAGCGCGCCGCGCTGTCCGTGCCCCGGGACCTGTCCGTCGTCGGCTACGACAACCTGCCGCTGGGCAGTTGGCTGCATCCCCGGCTGACCACGGTCGACCAGCAGGTGCAGCGGGTCGGCGCGGCCGCGGCGCGCATGCTGCTGGCCCTGTGCGGCGAGGAGGTCGAGGAGAGCGCCCTCACCGGACGGCCGCGCCTGGTCGTCCGCGAGTCCACCGGGCCCGTACCGACCGCCCCCGGCTGACCCCGCACGGCCGCGGTGCGCCGCGGCCGCGTACCACCCGCAACCCCCACACCACCCGAGAAGGACCATGCGACGCCACAGCGCCCAGCTCACCCACCAGCCCGACGTCCTGCCCTGGCTCGGCGCCAACTTCTGGTCCCGCACCGGCGGTCCGCTGATGTGGCGGGACTACGATCCCAAGACCGTCCGCGCCGAACTGCGCGTGCTCGGCGACCACGGCCTCAACATGACCCGGTCGTTCTTCTACTGGCCCGACTTCCACCCGGAGCCCGACCGTATCGACGAGGAACTGTGCGCGCGCTTCGAGGACTTCCTCGACGCACATGTGGAGAACGGCATGGGGACCGTGCCCACGTTCATCGTCGGCCACATGTCCGGCGAGAACTGGGACCCGGCCTGGCGCGGCGGCCGCGACCTGTACGAGGACGTGTGGATGGTCGGCCGCCAGGCGTGGTTCGTCTCCCGCATGGCGCGCCGTTTCAAGGACCACCCGGCCGTCACGGGCTGGCTGATCACCAACGAGATGCCCGGGTACGGGCGGATCTACCAGGTGGACCCGCCGTCCTGCGACGTGGTGACCGCGTGGGCCCAGGCCATGTGCAACGCGGTGCGCGCGACGGGCGCGACGCAGCCGGTGTCGCTCGGCGACGGGGCGTGGGGCATCGAGGTGACGGGCCGCGACAACGGGTTCTCGCTGCGGGAGACGGCCGAGTACGTCGACTTCGTGGGCCCGCACGTGTACCGCTCCGACACGGACCGGCCGCGGCAGCACTACCGCGCGGCCTTCGAGTGCGAACTGGCCGCGGTGACCGGGCAGCCGGTGGTCCTGGAGGAGTTCGGGCTGTCCACCGACACCGTCTCGGCGGCCAACGCGGGCGTCTTCTACCGCCAGACCCTGCACAACTCGCTGCTGGGCGGGGCCACCGGCTGGATCGCCTGGAACAACACCGACTACGACGACCTGTGGGACCGGTCCCCCTACGACCACCACCCCTTCGAGATGCACTTCGGCATCACCGACTCCACCGGCGCGCCCAAGGAGCCGCTGCGTGAACTGGCCGCCTTCGCCGAGGTGCTGAAGGCGGTGGACTTCCCGCGCTGCTCCCGTGCGGACGCCGACGCGGCCCTGGTGGTGCCCGCGTTCCTCGAACGCGGCTACCCCTACAGCCGGCCCGCCGACCGGCCGCTCATCTTCACCTCCCTGCACCAGGGTTACGTCACCGCGCGCGCCGCCGACCTGCCGGTGGCGCTCACCCGCGAGGCCGACGGGCTGCCGGGCGAGGCGGCGCTGTACCTGTTGCCCGCCACCCGGCAGCTGACCACCCGCACCCGCAGGGAGCTGGCCCGCCGGGCCGCCGAGGGCGCCACCGTGTACCTGTCGTTCTGCTCCGGCGAGCACCCGGCCACCCGCGGCCCCTGGTTCGACGACCTCGACGGACTGTTCGGGGTCGAGCTGCAGTTGTCGTACGGCGTGGCCGAGCCGATCGAGGACGACGTGCTGGAGATGACGTTCACCGAGGACTTCGGCGATCTGCGCGCCGGTGAGGTGCTGCGCGTTCCGGTCGCCGGGAACGAGGACAGCCGGGCCTACCTGCCCGTCGTTGCCCGCGCGGGCCGTGTCGTGGCGGTCGACGCCCACGGCCGGCCGGCCCTGGTGGTGCACGAGAGCGGGGCGGGGCGCACGGTGCTGGCGACCTATCCGCTGGAGCACATGGCGGCCCGGACGGCGCGCGTCAATCCGGACGTCACGCACCGCCTGTACGCGGCGCTGGCCCGGGTGGCGGGCGTACGGCGGCCGGTCACGGTCGCCGATCCGCATGTGTCGGCGGATGTCGTCGTCCACGCCGACGGCCGCCGCTTCGTGTGGCTGGTCAGCCAGAGCCCCGAGCCGCTCGTGGTCCGTCCCCTCGCCGAGGGGCAACTGCACGACCTGGCCGGCGGCGGGCCGGTGACGGACGTGCCGCTCGACGCGTACGGCGTCGCCGTGCTGGAGCTGCGATGACCCTCCCCCGCTACCGCGATCCGGCGGCGCCGGTGCCGGAACGCGTCCGTGATCTGCTGGGCCGCATGACCCTCCCGGAGAAGGTCGGCCAGCTCAACCAGCGCATGTACGGCTGGGACGCCTACGAGCGCACCGCGGACGGGCATCGCCCGACGCGGGCGTTCCGGCGGGAGGTCGCCGCCTTCGACGGCATGGGCGCGCTGTACGGACTGCAACGGGCCGACGCCTGGTCGGGCGTCGGATTCGGGGACGGCCTGGGCGCGCGGGACGGGGCGCGCACGGCCGCGGCCGTCCAGCGGTACGTCATGGACAACACCCGGCTCGGCATCCCCGTGCTGCTGGTGGAGGAGATGCCGCACGGCCATCAGGCGCTGGACGGCACGGTGCTCCCGGTCAATCTGGCGGTGGGCGCCACGTGGGATCCGGAGCTGTACGCCGAGGCGGCGGCCGGCGCGGGCGCCGAACTGCGGGCCCGGGGCGGGCATGTCGCCCTGGTGTCCGCGCTGGACCTGGTGCGTGATCCGCGCTGGGGGCGCGCCGAGGAGTGCTTCGCGGAGGACCCGTACCTCGCCGCGCGGATGACCGAGGCCCTGGTCGAGGGGGCGCGGCGGGCCGGGGTGGCCGTGGTGCTCAAGCACTTCGCCGGCCAGGGCGGCACGGTCGGGGGCCGCAACAGCGCGGCGACCGAGCTGGGGGTGCGTGAGCTGCACGAGGTCCATCTCGCGGCGGCCCGCGCGGGGGTGGCGGCGGGCGCGGCCGGGGTGATGGCCGCCTACAACGAGTTCGACGGCCTGCCGTGTGTGGCGAACCGGTATCTGCTGACCGAACTGCTGCGCGAGGAGTGGGGGTTCGAGGGCATCGTGATGGCGGACGGCACGGCGGTGGACCGTCTGGTGCGGCTGACCGGCGATCCGGTCGCCGCGGGGGCACTGGCCCTCGGTGCGGGCTGCGATCTGAGTCTGTGGGACGACTGCTTCACCCGGCTGGGCGAGGCGGTGGAGCGCGGCCTGGTGACCGAGGGGGCGCTGGACGCCGCGGTGGCGCGGGTGCTCACGCTGAAGTTCCGCCTCGGCCTGTTCGAACGGCCCCTGCCGTCGGCCGGGGCGGCTGCTCCCGGCCGGCCGGACACCGCCGAGCTGGGCGAGCGCGTGGCCCGCGCGTCGGTGACGCTGCTCGCCCACGAGGGCGGCGTCCTGCCCCTGTCCCGCGGGCTGCGGCGGATCGCGGTCCTCGGCCCGAACGCCGACTCGGTGGCCCAGCAGATCGGCGACTACACGGCGCCGCAGCGGCCCGGCGACGGCGTCACCGTCCTTCAGGGCGTGCGCGCGGCGGCCGGGCCCGGCACCGAGGTGGAGTACGCCCCGGGGTGCGCGCTGGTGGGGGACGACGTGTCCGAGGTCCCGGCGGCCGTCGCGCTGGCCGCCCGCTGCGACGTGGCCGTGCTGGTGCTGGGCGGCTCCAGTGCCCGCTCCTCGGACACGGTGTTCGACGCGAACGGGGCGGCCGTCACCGGGTCAGGAGCGCCGTCCGGCATGACCTGCGGAGAGGGCGTCGACCTGGCGGACCTGGCGCTGCCGAAGGCGCAGCGGGCTCTGCTGGCGGCGGTGTCGGCGACCGGAACTCCGGTTGTGGTGGTGCTGGTTCAGGGCCGTCCCCACGCCCTGCCCGGTCTGGACGCTGACGCCTCGGCCGTGCTGAGCGCCTGGTATCCGGGGCCGCGGGGCGGACGTGCCGTGGCCGAGGTGCTGTTCGGCGACGCCGAGCCCCGCGGGCGTCTGCCGGTCTCCGTGCCCCGCTCGGCCGCCCAGCTGCCCGTCTTCTACAACGGGAAGGACCACCGCTATCGCGGCTACGTCGACCAGAGCGCGCTGCCCCGCCACGCGTTCGGGCACGGCCTGTCGTACACGAGCGTCGCCTACGGGGCCCCGCGCCTGTCGCACACCCGGGTCGACGCGGGCGCGCCCCGGCTGACCTGCCGGGTCACCGTCCGCAACACCGGGGCGCGGCCGGCCCACGAGACGGTCCAGCTCTATGTGCGCCGGCTGTCCGGCGGCACGTCCTGGCCGCGGGTGCGCGAGCTGCGCGGGTTCGTGCGCCTGTGTGTCGAGCCCGGCGACGAGGCGGACGCGGTCTTCGAGGTGGGCGCGGACACGCTGGCCTCGGTGGGGCGCGACCTGCGTCTCACCGTGGAGCCGGGAGTGGTCGAACTGGAGACGGGCCCGGCGTCGGACCGCACCCGGGGCGCACGTCTGGAGATCACCGACTCGGAATCCAGTGAGGCTTAGGGTAGCCTTACCTGCATGGCGAAGGTTCGTCGGCTCACGCCCCAGCACCCACAGATGTTCCGCGCCCGTGTCGTGCGGAGCGAGCGTGTCTCCCCGTCCATGCAGCGCGTCACGGTCACCGGACCGGGACTCAACGGCTTTCCGTGGCTGGGGTACGACCACTGGTTCCGGCTGTTCCTCCCACTCCCCCATCAACACAGCCTGCGTCTCCCGGAGTTCACAGGCACCCAGTGGTGGAAGCCGTACCTCGCCATTCCCGAGGAGGAACGGCCGCACTGCGCCAACTACTCCGTGGCCGACTTCCGCAGGCAGACGGCCGAGTTGGACATCGACTTCGTCGTGCACCGCGGTCCCACGGGCGAGATCGAGGGCAGGGCCGCGATCTGGGCCTGCCGCGCCACGCCCGGGGACGCGCTCGCACTGCTCGACCAGGGCATCCTCTTCGACTGCCCGCAGGACGCCTCCGAGGTCACCGTCGTGGCCGACGAGACCGGGCTGCCCGCCACCGCGGGCATCCTGCGTTCCCTGCCCGAGGGGACCGTGGGGCGGCTCATCCAGGAGGTCCCCACCGCGGACGACAGGCGGGTGCTGAAGGCCCCGGCCGGGGTGACCCTCTCCTGGGTCGTGCGCCAGGACAGCACGGCCGTCCCGGGCGTCGCCGCGCTGCGCGAGCTTCGTCGGCTCACCCGCGCCGACGCGGCGGGATACGCCTTCGTCGTCGGTGAGTCGGCCCTGGCCACCGAGGGCCGCAGGCACCTGCACGGGCTGGGGCTGCCCAAGGAGCGGATCACGTTCTCGGGCTTCTGGAGGCACGAGAAGACACCCGCGGTGGCCTGACCCGCTCCGCCGCGTTCGGCCAGTCCTCCCTGGCCCGGACGATGTCCTCGCGGGTGCGGCCGACGAAGTTGCGAAGAACATCACTCGTCAGCGCGGGCCTCCGTTCCTCCGGCACACGGCCGGCCGGAGGAACTTGCGTTGCCGCCGCGCGGTCGGAGCGTCACGCCGGAAACGGACAAGCGGCGGTGGATGTAGCCGTACGACCGTCCCGTTTCCTTTTCGAGCGCGCGGATCGAGGAGCCGCCGTCCCACCGCTTCCGTAACTCCTCGGTGACGTGGGCCTGCTGTTCGGGGCGGAGTCTCTTACCGGGTTCGGCCAGTCGAAAGTGTCAGACACCTGCTTCCATCTCCTCGGCGAGGTCGACGACGGTGACGCCTCGCAGCTCGCGGACGAGCTGGGACGCCAAGATCCAGGGGGTGCACTGCCGGTCCCGATACGACACCTCGTGGACGTCGTCCTCTCCCGTATCGATGGGCTCGGGCGGCTGGAGGAGGCCCCTGCTCAGGTAGTACGTGCCGATCACGCCGTACAAGCGGGGCACCCGAGCGCGAAGAGCGACGACACCCTTTCTCAAGATGTGGCCGCACCGTTTGGTCGCGAGGTCCGCATGCTTCAGGCAGAGCGGGGGCTGCGCGGTCCGGTGCCCCTCGACCCAGTCGTTCGACGGTGCGTCGGGCGGCGGTACGGCAAGGAAGAGGTAGCCCAGGGATGTCCTGCTGGACTGCTGGACGCATCCCTGGCAGCAGCAGCTCCATGCACTTCCCTGGCAAGTCAGCATGTTGAGCACTCGGTACGGCTGGCACTGGTCCCCTCGCGGTCGGACGCTGGCCGCAACTCGCGGCGGGGGCGACCTCGCCTCGTCTGTAACGGCATGAGGGTTGTTGTACGTAGGAATCGACGGATCACGAGCCGTGCACTACGGATTGTGGGGTTTCCCCGCCGCGGCATATTGCTCGGAGCCGATTCAGTTCAGCTGTCAATGTCTCAGTTACAAAATCCGGTATTGCAGAGGGAGTTTCGAGGTCAGGGTTGTGGCAGGGGCAGGACGGGCATTTGCGGATGCCGCAGGTGTTGTCCGTCCTCGTAGACGTGCAGGGTGAACGTCTCCGGCCCCGGTCGGCCCGCCTCGTCGTACGCGCTCAGGACACGCTCGATCTGCTCCCACAGCTTCACCGGGCCGCCCTCGTGGACCTCCCATCGGCTCTCGCGCGGGGTGAGGGTGGCGGCGGAACCGGTGACCACGTCGACCAGGTGCACCACCTCGCCGACCGTCGTCATCTGCGTGTCCGGCACCGCGCACTGTGCGAGGAAACGCAGGTGGAACGCCTCTTCGGTTGCGGCCGTGATCCGCTCCGGGGTGTGCCGGGCCGCCCGTCCGGTGTCGGGCAGGCTCGCGGCCCAGTGGGCGGGGTTGCCGAACGCCGGCGCCGCGTGCATACGCGCGGACATGAAGGAGACGGTGCCGCCCAGCAGTTGGCCGTCGGCGGTGCCGTCGCCCTTCACGGTCAGCAGGACGCGGGCGTACCCGTAGAGCCACCCCGAGAGGGTGAGCAGGATCTTCCCGCCCGGCCGGGCCTGCGCCAGCAGCGCGGGCGGCACGGCCCGGAAGGAACACGCGGCCACGATCCGGTCGAACTTGGCCTCGGGCCAGTACCCGTACAGCCCGTCCGCCACCGCCAGCGTCGGCGTGTACCCGCACCCGTACAGCGCGCTGGCCGCCTGCTCCAGCCGGTGCGGATCGACCTCGATCGAGGTGACGTTGGCGGAGCCGAGACGTTCGCAGGCGAGCGCGGTGGAGTAGCCGGTGCCGGTGCCGATCTCCATCACCGTGTGCCCTTCCTGCACGTCCGCGTCCGCCCACATCCGTACGACCAGCGACGGCAGCGTGGACGACGAGGTGGGGGCCCCGCCGTGCCGTACGGCGGGCTGCTTCCAGTCCGGTTCGTCGCCGTCGAACTGGGTGATCAGCGTGGTGTCGGAGTACGCGGCGGCCAGCCAGCGGCCATAGTCGGTCTCGGCGGTGACCGGCTCCCACACCGTCAGGCCCTGCCCGTCGCGCTCGTCGGCGGGCAGGTAGAAGCCCGGCACGAACCGGTGCCGGAGCACCCGCTCGACCGCCGCCCGCCAGCCGGGATCGGCGAGCACGCCGTCCTCGGCGAGGGCCTTCGCCATCGCCTCGCGCAGCCGCGCGGCGTCGGTCTCCAGATCGGCGGGCATCGTCATCGCGCCCCGCCTCCTTCCGTGCTCAGGATGTCGACGAACGCCGTCGTGATGTCGTCGGCGTCGGGCAGCCAGCCCCACTGGCCGTTCGGGTTGCACTCGATGAACACCCAGTGCTCCGCCGCATCGCCGTCGCCGGTGAGGGCGAAGTCGAAGCAGCCGAAGACCAAGCCGAACGCCGTGAGGTAGCTGTGCAGAGCTGCTTCGATGGCGGCCGGGACACCGATGGGTGCGTGGAGCAGGGCGTCCCAGTCGCCGCGGCGCCAGTCCAGCGCGCCGTCCGGCGCGGCGATCTGCTGGGCGAACACCTTCTTCCCGACCACAGTGACGCGCACGTCGCCGGTCTTGGGGATCTCCGCCTGGAACAGGTGCGCGGTCACCGCGAGGGAGTCGTCGAAGCTGTCGGGGTTGACGCGCTGGGCCCAGATCACGCCGGTGTGCCCGTCCTCGTCCCGGGGCAGGCCGCGGAACGTCTTGTAGATCACGGGCCCGTGGTCGGCGGCGAACTTCCGCGCCTGCTCAACGTCGTTGGTGACCAGCGTCGGCGGGACGGTGAGGCCGAGCTGGGCGGCGAGCTGGAGCTGGGCGGGCTTGAAGTCCGCGGCCGTGACCGCGCCAGGGTGGTTCACGTAGAAGGCGCCGTGCAGGTGGTTGAGGACTCCGCCGAGCCCGTGCCGGGCCTCGGCGGCGGCGAAGTCGCGCTGCTGGGCAGGCAGGTGCTCGAACCGGGCGGCATAGGGGGTGGGGCGGCGGTAGTACACCGCCGCCACCTCCCCCAGCTCCACCTCCCGGCTGCCGGTGACCAGCCGCCCGGACCAGGCCGGTGCCCCGGCGCCGATACGGGCGCCGAAGGTCAGGCCGGGGCCGATGTCGGCCGGGTCGACCCGTGCGACGGGCACCTCGCGCTCGTTCAGCGCGGCGATGACCCAGTCCGCGGTGACGTCTTCCAGCGCGGTGACGACCAGGACGGTGGAGGCCATGGATCAGTCCGACTCGTAGTCGGTGGTGTGGTCGTCCTGGGTCTGCGGCTGCGGCTTCTGGCCGTCGCCACCCCCGGACATCGACGCGGTGCCCGTGGTCTTGCTCGTGCCGTGCCCGCCCATCTCGATCGGCTGGTCGGCAGCGTCGGTGTAGACGGCGGTCTGCGTCGACGGGTCGAGCGTCACAGCGGTGTACGACGGCGGGCCGACCGGCAGCCGGTCGGTGACCAGCCGCATCGCCCACGGAACCTGAGCTGGGGGTGCAAGCGTCGCCATGTGAGTTCCCTTCCCCTTGTCTCATGCGGATAGCCGAGCGGCTACCGCAGATGCAGAATCGACCTCCCGCACCAGCCCTGACCAGTACCGTAGGTGCCGCGAACCGTGGCGAAGTTGCCACGCTCCGTGATGTCCCGTCGGGAAGGGTGAGGCGAAGGTGCCCAGCAGATCCAGCAACCCGCACCTCGCGCTGTGGGTGGCCGCGAGCGGTTTGTCGCACGGCGAGATCGCCCGCCGGGTGGCCGCTGAAGCGGTTCGCCAAGGTCACCGGCAGATCGCCCCGGACGCCACCCGCATCCGCCGGTGGATCGATGGCGAACGCCCCCGCCCACCGGTCCCCGCCCTCCTGGCGGCCGTCCTCTCCGATGCGGTCGGCCAGCCGCTCACACCGGGTGATCTCGGGCTGACGGCTGCCGGGCCCACCCTGGATAGCATCCAGCTCCCGCTGCTGACCGAGGCAGCCGCCCAGACCCTGGCCGGATGGACCCAGATGGATCTCTTCCTCGACCGCCGCGACACCCTCAAGCTCGCCCTTGGCGCTCCGCTCCTCCTGGCCGCCGAGCGGATGCTGGGCGGCACCGCCCGCCGTCTGGGCCGCGATGCCAAGGGGTTCGACGCCGACACCACCGCCGCGCTGGAGGAGGTGACCGCGTTCTTCACGAAGGCCGACGCGTCCAAGGGCGGAGGGCTGTACCGCTCGGCGATCGTCGCCCAGCTCGCCGAAGTCGCCCGCCGGATCCAGGTCGGCGTCCCCGCCTCCCTGAAGTCCCGCGTGTTCGCGGCGACCGCCGACCTGGCTGCTTTGGCCGGGTGGGTGAGCCACGACTGCGGCCGGTACGCCACCGCCCAGCGGTACTGGTCCTACGGCATCTACGCGGCCGGTGAGGCCGGGCAGCCGGATCGCGGCGTCGAGATCGTCACCCGCATGTCCCACCAGATGATCTACCTTGGGCACCCGGTCGATGCCCTCGGTCTGCTCGGCATCGCCGCGAAGAAGGCGACCATGCCCGCGGTCAAGGCCCTGGTCGCCTCTCAGACCGGGCGGGTACACGCAGCCCTCGGCGACGAGCGCGAAGCCGAGCGGTACCTCGGTAGCGCTGACGAACTGGTGGCCGAGGGACTCGGTCAGGACGTGCCGGAATGGGTGGCGTACTTCGACGCCGCCGAGCACGCCGGCGCCCGCGCGGTATCCGCCCGCGATCTCGCCGGGATCGGCCGCCCCCGCAGTCCCGCGAGCGTCCACTTCACCGACGCTCTCGCGCTGCGCAGGCCCGGCTTCGAGCGGGTGAAGGTCATGGACCGCGTCGGCCTGGCCGCCGCGCTGTTCGCCGAAGGGGAGGCCGAGCAGGGCGCCGCGTCGGCCCAGGAGGCACTGGACGAGGCAGCCCGCGTCGACTCGGCCCTGGTCGTCTCACGCCTCAACACGCTGTTGGGTGCCGCCCGCCCGTACAAGACCGCCGCGGTGGACGAGGTACGTGCCCGCGCGGCGGATCTCACCGCGGCCCGGCCGACCGCCGTCGCGGCCTGAGACCATCGAGCCATGGGCAAGCACTCCCGACCCGGGCCACCGAACCAACCGTCGCGCGCCGTCCCGAGCGTCGGCACCGACGACCCGCTGGCCGCGTACAACAAGCGGCGCCGGCCTCCGATGGACATCTACCGGCGGCACCGGCCGGTACATGGTGGCGCTGGCCACCTTCGGCCGGATGAGCCGCGCGTACTGGAGGAGTGGGACGGCTTCACCTACGCCCCCGCCGGGACGGCATCCGATCTCGCGGCGGCGGTGGCATGGGTGGCCCAGGCCGAGTCGGAACCCCGGCAGTAACCGGCACGGCTTGGGGCCGGCGCCAACGCTGCGGGCCGCGAAGCGTCAGCGGTCAGGGTTTGGGGTGGGACGTAGCGGGGTCACGATGGCTTTGTTGCCGCTGAGAACGTCGCGCAGCTCCTGGTTCTCCAGTGTGAGTCTGGTGTTCTCGGCGAGGAACCCCTGGAGGTCCGCCCTGAGTTGGGTGATCTCGTCGTTCTTGTTCGCGATGGTCTTCTTGAGCTCGACGATTCTTTTGCGGAGCCGTGCTTCAACGTCCGGGGTGCCGCCGCGTGCCTTGACGCGTTCGTAGAAGTCGTTCTTGAGGTCGAGGTGGCGCTGGGTCAAGGCGTTTCTGGGGACGTCGGCTTCGACGGCCAAGGCGACGATAGTCAAGGCTCCGTTGGAGCGTTCCGGGGTGCCGTCGAGGATGCGGGCCATGGCCGCGCGGATGCGGTCGCGTTCGTCGAGTGCGGGGCTCACGCGGTGGTCTCCTGACGGGTGAATCGGGTGCGGTCGTGCTCGTCGGCCCAGTTGCGGAGCTTTCCCGCATTGCGGCGAAGCCGGTCCCCGATGGGGCCGGGCAGTCGTGCGGCCTTGCGCTCCAGGTGGGACGCGCGCTCGCGCAGCAGGGCGGCGTGCTGGTCGGTGCGGACGGTGTTGCCGCAGCCGGCGACACACCGGTCGAGGCTCGGGGCGTCCTGCTGTCCGTCCTGCTCGCACAAGGCTCGGTCGCGCTTGTAGAGGCAGAGCAGCAGCGCGTGCGGGTTGTCGTAGAGGACGCCGCCGTCACGGGCCAGGTGACGGCGGGCGAGAGCGTGCTTGCGGGCGAAGTCGGCCTTGACCAACGCGCCGCGAAACAGCGGACCGGTCGATGCTTCCAGCAGAGCCCGGCGGGCGGCCGGACCGGAGATCCCCTCGCCGTCCTGGAAGCGCTCGTGCAGATCTGCTGCGGCGTCGGCGGTGGCCAGGGCCGTCTCAACGTCGACCAGATCATGGATGCCCCGGCGGCTGCGGCTGCCGTAGCGACCGGACTCCTCCCGGTCCCAGGCGGTTCGCAGATGCCCGTACTGGATCGCCAGGGCTACCAGGCCGCCGGGGCGGCGGGCGATGTGCCAGGCGAGCGTTCGGCGGAAGCGCGCGAGCCCGAAACTGCCGTAGGGGTCGGGCGGGATCACCTCGCCGGGCAGCCCCTGGGCCGTGGCCTCGCCGTTCGCCCATGCCACGAACTCATCGATCCGCTCACGGACGGCCAACTGCCCCAGTGCCCCGGTGCGAAGGTGCGCGTACGAGGGATTGTGAATAGCCGAGTCGAATAGCAATTCGCCCTCTGGGACGATGCGTTCCAGGACACGGATGGCGTTGACCACTGGGCTGATAGCGACCCAGGGAACCGAACGTTCGGCTGGGCGGTAGTTTCCACTGTCGGGGTCGGTGGCGGTCTTGAAGTGGTGGCTGCGAATCAGAAGGTGTGGCTCGGTGGCGTCCTCAGTCTCGTCACCATCGTTGCCGTCTTCTCCCGGGTCATCGGCAACGTCTTCCGGGTGGATGCGGATCAGATGGCGGACCGGGTTCCCATCCTGGCTGGGCTCCGGGCAGCAGCCCGACCGCATGCCGAGCACCTCCTGGGGGCGGGTGCCGGTCAAGTACGCGCAGACGATGAACGCCGCTGCGACGAGATGTTTGCGCAGGGCGATGGCCTCGTTGTAGTCGATGGCCTTGCGCCACGGATGGCCGGAGATCCGGCCGGTGATATGTGTGCTCAGCGGGCAAGGACCGGGGTGGGCAGCGACCATCGGGGCCAGACCATGATCTTTGTAGAAACTCTGGACCTGGTTGAGCGAGGCACCGGTCACTCCGGCGATGTAGGTGCGGGCGAACGCCGTCTTCCCGCACTTGCGGGTGGCGGGAATCGGGCCTCTGGCGGCTGCCATGGGCCCGAGGAAGTGCTTCAGCGCCGTACGACCCGCTGGGGTACCTGGCTGAGTCGGCGCAACCTCGGTCAGCCGGCGGAACTCGTCGTAGGCGGCGAGGATGTCGTCGGCGAGGTCTTCGACCACGCGGATCGCCCAGATCAGCAGCGGGCCCATGGTCTCCTCGGCCAGGGCCTCTCGCTTGTTCTCCCCGCCGCCCCCGCCGGCTGCTGGCAAGTAGTCGTCGAAGCCGTCCTCGTCCCACGGAGGGCGGGCGATCCCGACCGACTGGGCACTGAGCTGGTCGAATGCCCACAACCGGGTCAACGCGGTGAGCTGGTGATGCACGTAGACCCGGTCGTTGCCCGCCTCGCGCAGCATGATCGCGTACTCGTGCAGCACCGCTCGATCGCAGGCGGCCAGCGTGTGGACGTTTCGCTCGCTCAGCCAGTGGGAGAGCCTGAACCAGGTCGAGATCGTCTGCCTTGCGGTCGCACGGGAAACGCGGGTTCGCATTCTGGTGCCGCGTTGTCGCACGAAGGTGTGCTTCAGCTCGCCGTTGAGGAACGTCCAGACGATCAGCCGCAGCTCCTCCCGCAGGCCGTCGGGACACGAAGCCCACGCGATCCTGATGCGCTCCTGACTGGGGCCGCTCGTCAGCGGGGCAACCCACCAGACCTCATCGCCGTAGCGGCTGTCGCCACTGTTCGCGAAGTGCGTGTTGAGCAGGTACTCCGGGACGACTGGCGTCGTGGCGGTGGGACGGGGCAGGACGTACGGGTTTGCTTCGAGGTTCGTCTCCGCTGAGCAGGTCGTCGACGATTTCACGGTCGGTCTCAGTGATCCGGGCGTGCGCGTGGTTCCAGCCGCCGTCGCCGATCTTCCTGCGCAGGTGTTCCAGCCGGGCATGCGTCTCACTCCAGTCCTGGTCCCACCGCGCTGGGTGCAGGACCGACCGGGACTGGGTGAGGGCTTGGTGCAGCAGAACTAGGCGTGGGTGATGGTCGACGTGGACCAGGGCGTTCTCGCAGCCTAGGCAGAGCACGAACGAGGCGCCGCAACCGCCGTCCGGTAGCGGGGCCGGACTCCCCTCGGTGCCGGAGCAGTCGGCGGTGGCGGTCTCCTGAGCGACGACTGGCGCAGCGGCGTGGTCGGCCGGCGGCAGGGCCGCAGACCGTCCCCGCGGGCTCGCGACCCGGCCCGAACCACGGCGGATGCAACTGTGCGTCACAGATGATCATGACTTGATGGACAGTCACGTCCGCCACGCCCCTAGCTTGCTCCTTTTTCTGTTTGGTGCGCAACATTTTCTCCGAGAATCCAAAAAGGCGGGACCACGTGTGCGCATGGCCAAGGCCGACGCGGGCGTGCCAGACTGCGCCTATGACGCAGAAGAGAGCGACGCCGTCAATCAAGAGGCGACGTGTGGGTGCCCAACTGCGCCAGTGGCGCGAAGCGGCAGACATGCCATCAGGCGAAGTCGCGCGAGCCATGGGGTGGAGCGCGGCCCGCTTCTCTCGCGTCGAGCGCGGCTACTACCGCATCGGCCGGGACGAGGTCATTGACCTGTGCGCGAAGATCGGTGTTGACGACTCGAAGGCCGTGGAGGAGGTCGCCCGAGTCGCTGAGGAGCCGACCGGCAAGGGATGGTGGGCGTCGTACGCCGACAAGGTCAGCGAGGCGTACATGGACTTCGTGGAGCTGGAGGCGGAGGCCGAAAGCATCCGCATCGTTCACCCGAAGGTGATCCCTGGACTGGTTCAGTCACCCCGCTACGTCCGGGAGATGCATTCGAGTGCACGGTCGAACGACCCGGAGTCGCTGATCGCTCTCCGCCTGGCCCGGCAGGAAGTCCTGAGTCGCGCTCAGTTTCACGGCCTGATCCCCGAATCCGCCTTCCACGCCGAGTTCGAGTCCAGCCCCGGCCTCATGAAGGACCAGCTCCGGAAGCTGATCGACGCCACCGAGATGGACACCGTCACCCTCCAGATCCTCCCGCTCAAAGCGCACCCCTCCATTGGGTCGAACGGGGCGATGACGATCCTCACGTTCCGGCACCCGTGGACACCTGTCGCCAGCATCGACAACCCGATGGGCGGCTCTCACACCTATGACCCGGCCCAGGTCGCCTACCTGGAAGCCGAGTTCGAGAACATCGCTGCTTCTGCTCTTCCCGTGGACCAGTCACGGGACCTACTCGACGAGTACCTGGAAGGACTGCACCAGTGACCACCAACAACGGGCGTGCCCTTACTGCACCACAGCTTGAGGGGGCTGTCTGGAAGAAGTCCTCCTATAGCGGAGACTCCCAGGGACAGTGCGTCGAGGTCGCCGACCTCACAGTCACGCCGTTCGCCGGTAAGCGGGGCATCAGGGACTCGAAGAACCCGGAGGGCCCCGCGCTGCTCATTCCCAAGGGTTCGTTCGCAAGCTTTGTGATGGCCGTGAAGGCGGGAGAGTTCGACATCTGACAGGTGCCCGGACATTCGCCAAGGCCCGTCTCCCTGATCCCAACTGGGGGAGACGGGCCTCGCCGTACCTGTGCGTCCCATGGGGTCGGGGCAGCGTACCCCCGGGAGATCGTCGGTGACCTTCGGTCCCGTTACCCGCGAGTGACGGGCGTGCGAGAGCTGGTAGCGGCGGCTGTGGGCTCGGCAACCTGATAGGTCCTCGACCACGCCTCAGCCGAGCCGCCGCGGGCGGCTCACACCGCGTTCACCGGATGGCGCACGACCGCGTCGAACAGGTAGCCCTGGGTGTTGTGGACGGCGGTGTCCGGCTGGGTGCGGCCCGTGCTGTCCGTCGCCCGCGCCAGCAGCGTGTACGGTCCCGGGGCCGCCGGCCGCCAGCGGGTGGACCAGCGGACCCAGCCGTCGCGCCGGGGCGTGTCGTGGAGCCTGGCCGCGCTCCAGGTGGAGCCTCCGTCGGTGCTCACGTCGACCCGGACGACCGGGCCCCCGCCCGACCAGGAGCGGCCGGTGAGGCGGTGGGTGCTCCCCGCCGGGAGGTCGGCCCGCCCGTCCAGCTCCCAGGCGCTCTTGATCGTCTGCCGGGTCAGCGGAGCGCTCCCGCCGTCCGGGTGGGCGTCCCCGAAAAGCCGGTAGAAGTCGGTGTTCCACGGCGAGTACAGCGGCTCGGCGGACACCTGGATGTCGCCGACCCACTTGATGGAGGAGATGCCGATCCAGGACGGGACGAGGACGCGTACCGGGTGCCCGTGGTCGGGCGGGAGCGGCCGGCCGTTCATCTCGTAGGCGAGCAGCACGTCGTCGAGCGCCTTGGACAGCGGAAGCGGGCGTCGCACCCGGCCGAGGTCGACGCCGTCGGTGACGTAGGGGGCGTCGAGGCCGCGGGGCATGACGTCCACGGCCCGGCGTCCGAGCCCGGCCCGCTTCAGCACGTCGGCGAGACGGACGCCGCGCCAGCGGGCGACGCCGATCGCGCCGAGGGTCCAGTCGGTGCCGCTGACGGTCTGGCCCTGCTGAGTGGTGTAGAAGCTGCGGCCGTTGCCGGCGCACTCGACGAACGCGCTGTGGGAGAGGGCCGGCAGCTTCTTCAGGTCGGCCAGGGAGAAGTCGACGGAGCGGTCCCGGGTCAGTCCGTCGCCCCAGACCGTGAGCGTCCAGTCGGCCGCCGACAGGACCGGGGTCGCGGTGTGGTTGCGGACGAAGAACCGGTCGACGGGAGTGTGGTAGCCGGTGCCGGCCAAAGAGGCGAACCGTGTCTCGGCGTTCGTGCCGCGGACCGTGAACAGGTCCTCGGGCAGGGGCTTGACGATGCCGGGCGCGGCGGCGGCCGGTGTGCCCAGGGCCGCGGGTGCGGCGCCGGCGAGTCCGGCCGCGGCGAGGAGCCGCAGCATGTCACGGCGGGAGACGCCGTCGGCCCTGGCCCGGCCGGCCAGCCACTGGGTCAGTCTGCGGCGGTCGTAGGCGGATTCGGAGGTACGCATGACGGCCTGCCTCTCACAGGAGGACGCACGGGCGGTCCCGCGCGGGTGGGGGGGGTGCCGACCGGGGCGGAGGGACGGCGACAGCGGCCGGCGGGCGCAGCGGTGAACGCGGTGCGCCCCGGAAGGGCTACGCGGTGCGGATCAACAACAGCCGTACGGCACGGGCACGCGGAACCGCGGGGCGGCGAAGCGGCGTCGGCTGCGGATCATGCCGTCATGGTACGGAAGGAGCACGCCGCGCGGGCCGGATACCGCCAAGTCGCCCGCGGGCGGGGGCTGGTGGGCCCGGCCGAGGGGGGACCGGCCGGCCGGCCCGGTGTCGCGCCGGGACGGACGCGGCGGCAGTGACCGGAGTGTCGCGGCTGCGGTGTCCCGCGCACCGCTTTGACATCCTTCGCCAACTCGTTCATATTCCTTTCATGTCGTCTTCCCGCGCCTCCGCACGCGCCGCCATCGAGCTGGCGCTGATCGGCGTGACCCCGCTCTGCGTGGCCGACATTCTCTGTCGCTGACAACCGCCTTCGGCGCGTACGTCGCGTTCCTCGACTTCACGACCCTCCTTCCCGCTGCCTCGTGCCCCGTCGAGGGGTGTCCCCGTGACCCGGGCGACCCCCGGCCGGGCCGACGGCAGCCGGTTTCACAGGTCGCTGTATCCGCGCCGGGGGCGAACCCCTCCGACAGCCCGTCCCTGTGTCACCGTCGTCCCGAGACCCGGGACGGCTCATCCGAGAGGCCTTCTTCCGATGCGTCATTCGTCCCGCAGAACGCGCCGCGCCACCGCCGCGTTGACCGTCAGCCTGATCGTGACGGCCGGTGCGGCCGCCTGCGGGCCCGAGGACAACGATGCCAAGGGCGGCGGCGACACCGACGCCAAGCCCCGCAAGGGCGGCACGCTCACGGTCCTGAACTCCAATCCGCAGCAGGACTTCGACCCCGCGCGCCTCTACACCTCCGGCGGCGGCAATGTGCCCTCCCTCGTCTTCCGCACCCTGACGACCCGCAACCGGGAGGACGGTGCCAAGGGCGCCGAGGTCGTCCCCGACCTCGCCACCGACACCGGCCGTCCGAACAAGGACGCCACCGTGTGGACGTACACCCTCAAGGAGGGGCTCAAGTACGAGGACGGCACGGAGATCACCTCGGCCGACATCAAGTACGGCATCGAGCGGTCCTTCGCCGCCGAGCTGTCCGGCGGCGCCCCGTACCTGCGGGACTGGCTGGTCGGCGGCGCCGGCTACCAGGGGCCGTACAAGGACAAGGGCAAGGGGCTCGACTCGATCGAGACGCCGGACGAACGCACGATCGTCTTCCATCTGAACAAGCCCGAGGGCGAGTTCCCCTACCTGGCGACCCAGACCCAGTTCGCCCCGGTGCCCAAGTCCGCCGACAAGGGCACCAAGTACGAGGAGCACCCGGTCTCCTCCGGTCCATACAAGGTCGTCGAGAACCAGAACGACGGTGAGCGGCTCGTCCTGGAGCGCAACGAGCACTGGTCGGCGAAGACCGACGCGGAGCGCAAGGCGTACCCGGACCGCATCGACGTGCGCTCCGGTCTCGACTCCTCGGTCATCAACCAGCGGCTGTCCGCCTCCCAGGGCGCCGACGCGGCGGCCGTCACCACCGACACCAACCTCGGACCGGCCGAACTCGCCAAGGTCTCCGGCGACAAGGAACTCGCGAGCCGGGTCGGCACCGGCCACTTCGGGTACACCAACTACATCGCCTTCAACCCGAAGGTGAAGCCCTTCGACAACCCCAAGGTGCGGCAGGCGATCGCGTACGCCGTCGACCGCACCTCGGTGATCAACGCGGCGGGCGGCTCCTCGCTGGCGGAGCCCGCGACGACGTATCTGCCCAACCAGAAGTCCTTCGGTTACACGGCCTACGACCACTTCCCGGCCGGCGAGTCCGGCAACGCGGCGAAGGCCAAGGAGCTGCTGAAGGAGGCCGGTTACGCGGGCGGCCTGACCGTCACGCTCACCCACTCCAACGCCAAGGACTTCGAGACCAGCCCGGAGATCGCCACCGCCCTCCAGGACGCCCTGAAGAAGGCGGGGATCACGGTGAAGCTGGAGGGTCTCGAGGACAACGACTACCGGGACACGATCCACGACGTGAAGACCGAGCCGGGGTTCTTCCTGGCCCACTGGGGTGCCGACTGGCCCTCCGGCGGCCCGTTCCTGGCACCGATCTTCGACGGCCGGCAGATCGTGAAGGACGGCGCCAACTTCAACACCGGCTTCCTGGACGACAAGGCGGTCAACGACGAGATCGACGCCATCAACAAGCTCACCGACCTCGACGAGGCGGCCGAGCGCTGGGGCGCCCTCGACCGGAAGATCGGCGAACGGGCGCTGACGGTCCCGCTGTTCCACCCCGTCTACAAGCGGCTGTACGGCAAGGACGTCAAGAACATCGTGATCAGCGACTGGACCGGTGTGCTGGACGTCTCCCAGGTCGCGGTGAAGTAAGTCCATGAGTGAGGCCCAAGTGGCCTCCGAGGGCGCGAGGGCGAGCACCGGCATGGTGCTCGCCCCCGCCTCGGGGGCCCGCCAGTTCTGGCGGCGGCTGCGCGTGCAGCGGGCCGCCCTCGTCGCGGCGTTCGTCGTCGCACTGCTCGTCCTGGTGGCGCTCGCCGCTCCCCTGCTCACCGCGATCGAGGGGCAGAACGCGACCGCGTACCACCCCGAACTCGTCGACTCGGCACGCGGTGGTGTGCCGGTCGGCGCCCTGGGCGGCATGAGCGCCGACCACTGGCTCGGCGTCGAACCCCAGACGGGGCGCGACCTGTTCGCCCGTCTCGTGTACGGCGCCCGGGTCTCGCTCGGCGTGGCCCTGGCGGCGACGGTGGTGGAGGTCGCCATCGGACTCGTGGTGGGGATCGCCGCCGGGCTCGGCAACCGGTGGGTCGACCAGGCCCTGAGCCGGTTCACCGACGTGGTGGTGGCGCTGCCGATGATGGTGATGTCCCTGGCGCTGCTCGCGATCGTGCCCGGCGGGTTTCCGCGTCCGGTGCTGGTCGCGAGCGTGATCGGGCTGATCGGCTGGGGGTCCATCGCCAAGATCGTCCGGGCCCAGACGATGACGCTCAAGCAGCTCGACCACGTGGCCGCGGCCCGGCTCAGCGGGTGGGGTTCCTGGCAGATCGCCCGCCGCGAGCTGCTGCCGGCGCTCGCCGCGCCGGTCATCACGTTCTCCGCGCTGCTCTTCCCGGTGAACATCACCGCGGAGGCCGCGCTCAGCTTCCTCGGTGCCGGGGTGAAGCCCCCGACGCCGTCCTGGGGGCAGATGCTCACGTCGGCGAACGTCTGGTACCAGGCCGCGCCGCAGTACCTGCTGCTGCCCGCCGGGATGCTGTTCGTCACGGTGCTCGCCCTGACCGTTCTCGGCGACGGGGTGCGCCGGGCTCTCGATCCGCGCGCGGCCTCGCGGCTGTCGGTGGGCACCGGCCGCCGGAAGGAGGCGCGGGCATGAACGCCCTGCACGGCTTCCTCGGCTTCGCCCTGCGCCGCACGCTCGGCGCGATCGTCACGCTGCTCGCGATCTCGGTGATCGTGTACGTCGTCTTCTACGCCGCTCCCGGTGACGTCGCCCAGATCACCTGCGGGCCGCGCTGCTCCCCGGCCCAGGTCCAGCAGGTGACCGAGCAGTTGCACCTCGACGACCCGCTGTACGTCCGCTATCTGCACTTCCTCCAGGGCGTGTTCGTCGGCCACGACTACTCCACCGGCACCTCGGTGGAGCACTGCTCCGCGCCGTGCCTCGGGCTGTCGTACCAGAGCGACCAGCAGGTCACGCAGCTCATCCTGGCCAAGCTGCCGGTCACCGGTTCGCTCGCGCTCGGCGCCATGGTGCTGTGGCTGCTGCTCGGCGTCGGCACCGGTGTGCTGGCCGCCTGGCGGCGCGGCCGGCTCGACGAGCGCGTCCTGACGGGCATCACGCTGGCCGGCTGGGCGACCCCCGTGTTCGTCATCGGGCTGCTGCTGATGATCGTCGTCTGCGGCCAGTTGCAGTTGCTGCCCTTCCCGCAGTACGTGCCCTTCACCGACGATCCGGAGCAGTGGGCGTGGAACCTGCTGCTGCCCTGGTTGTCGCTGGCCCTCATCGAGGCCGCCAAGTACGCCCGCCTGACCCGGTCCGCCATGCTGGAGACCCTGGCCGAGGACCATGTGCGCACCTTCCGCGCCTACGGCGTCGGGGAGCGCGCCGTCGTCGGACGGCACGCCCTGCGGGGCGCGGTCGGGCCGCTGATCGCGCTGAACGCCAACGACCTGGGGTCGCTGTTCGGCGGGGCGGTGCTCACCGAGTCGCTGTTCGGGCTGCCCGGGATCGGGCGCGAGCTGGTGCACTCCGTGAACGTCGTCGATCTGCCGGTCGTCGTCGGCATGGTCATGTTGACCGGCTTCTTCGTGGTGCTCGCCAACGCCGTCGCGGACGTGCTGTACGCGCTGGCCGACCGGAGGACGGTGCTGTCGTGAGTGGGACCGGGAGTCTGGTCGAAGTCACCGATCTGTCGGTCGGGTTCGGCTCCGTGCGCGCGGTGGAGGCGCTGTCGCTGCGGCTGGAGAAGGGGGCGGCGCTCGGCCTGGTCGGCGAGTCCGGGTCCGGCAAGTCCACTGTGGCGTCCGCCCTGTTGGGGCTGCACCGGGGCACGGGCGCCGTCGTGGCGGGCACGGTCCGGGTCGCCGGGACCGACGTGGGCTCGGCGTCCGAGGCGGAACTGCGGCGGCTGCGCGGCGGGAAGGCCGCGATGGTCTTCCAGGATCCGCTGTCCTCCCTCGACCCGTACTACGCCGTCGGCGACCAGATAGCCGAGGTGTACCGCGTCCACCACAGGGCGTCGCGAGGGGCGGCACGCACGCGTGCCGTAGAGGTGCTTGACCGGGTCGGCATCCCCGACGCGCGGCGGCGGGCGCGGTCCCGCCCGCACGAGTTCAGCGGCGGGATGCGGCAACGCGCCCTGATCGCCATGGCGTTGGCCTGCGAGCCCGAGCTGCTCATCGCGGACGAGCCCACCACCGCCCTCGACGTGACCGTGCAGGCCCAGATCCTCGACCTGCTGCACACCCTGCGCGAGGAGACCGGCATGGGACTGCTGCTCGTCACGCATGACGTGGGGGTGGCCGCGGAGAGCGTGGACAACGTCCTCGTCATGCGGCACGGCCGCGCGGTCGAGCACGGCCCGGTGGCCTCCGTCCTGGGTTCCCCGACGCAGACGTACACCCGGCGGCTGCTCAAGTCGGTGCCCCGGGTGGACGTACCGCGCCCGAGGCCCCCGGCGGACGCGGCCGGCGAGCCGTCCGGGGCGGTGGTGCTTGAGGCCGTGGGGCTGCGCCGGGTCTACGGGCGCGGGTCGCGGGCCTTCGCCGCGGTCGACGACGTGTCGCTCCAGGTGCGGCGCGGGGAGGCGCTGGGCATCGTCGGCGAGAGCGGCAGCGGCAAGACCACGCTCGGCCGGATGCTGGTGGGGCTCCTCGAACCGACGGCCGGACAGGTCCGCCGCGAGGGTGTCGCCGTCAGCGGGGTGCGGCCGGACGTCCAGATGGTCTTCCAGGATCCCGTCTCCTCCCTCAACCCCCGCCGGAGCGTGGGAGAGTCGGTCGCCGACCCGTTGCGGGCCCGGGGCGAACGGGATCCGGCCGTCCGGGACCGGGTGGCACAACTGCTGGAGCGGGTCGGTCTCGAACCCGCCCACTACGACCGCTATCCGCACGAGTTCAGCGGAGGGCAGCGGCAGCGGGTCGGCATCGCGCGGGCGCTGGCGGCCGAACCGCGCGTCCTGGTCTGCGACGAGCCGGTCTCCGCGCTCGACGTGACCACGCAGGCGCAGGTCGTCGAGCTGCTCGACGAACTGCGCCGCGAACTGGGCCTCGCACTGGTGTTCATCGCCCATGACCTGGCCGTCGTACGCCAGGTCAGCGACCGTCTGGCGGTGATGCGGGCCGGCCGGGTGGTGGAGTACGGACCCGCGGACGAGGTCTACGAGTCGCCGGTGGACCCGTACACCCGGCAGTTGCTCGCCGCCGTGCCCGCGCTGGACCCGGGTCTCGCGGCACTGCGCCGCGCGGAGCGCCGGGAGTTGGCCGCGGGCTGACCGGTCCCGGCGCCGTCCGTCCGCCGGTCCGGCCGCTCCCGATCGGCGCCGGTGGCCGGCGGACGCTGTCCGGCGTTCCGCACGTCACCGCTCGCGCGTTCGCCGACGGCCGCGCCCCGGGGCGCCGTATCCAGCCCGGCCCGCAGCGCGTCCCTCAGCCGGGTGAGGCGCTCGATCTCCGCGTCGAGCACCGCGATGCGCCGCCGCACCACCACCGTGCCGACGACGCCCGGCTCGCCGGGCGCCTCGGGGTCGCAGGGCCTGGGCGGGTGGACGGCGAGCAGCGGAAGCCGGTCGGCGATGCCCGCCAGGTCCTCGACGGTGAGCCCCAGTCCGAGCAGGTACCTGACCACACGGAGCACGGCCAGGTCGTCGGGGGTGTAGTCGCGCTGGCCCGCCCTGCTGCGGCGCGGTGGCGGGAGCAGTCCCCGCTGCTCGTAGAAGCGCAGTGCCCTGGGTGTCGCGCCGACGGCTGCCGCGGCGTCGCCGATCCGCATGGTGGGTGCCTCCCGCCCCTTGTGGCCGCGGTCGTCAGCCGTGTTGCGGAAGGTCGACGACGACCGTGCCGAAAGTCTGTCCCCTGGTCAGTTCCCACAACGCCCGGGGAGCCCGTTCGATGCCCTCGAACCGGGTCAGTGGCAGGCGGATCCCGCCGGACCGCAGCCAGGCGCCGAACCGCCCGGTCCACTCCGTCTCCACATCGGGGTGGTCGACGCCGGTGTATCCGCGTACGGACACGCCCTTGACCACGAGGCGGAAGGCGTCGACGGAGGTCGGTGCGGTGGCGCCGGCGCCCTTCGCGGCGAGTTGCCCGGAGAGGGCTCCGACCAGTGCGAACCGGGCGCCGTGGCGCGCCGCGTCCACGGCCGCGGTGAGCTGGTCGCCACCGACGTTGTCCAGGAGCACGTCGATGCCGTCCGGCGCGGCCCGGCCGAGCTGCTCGGAGAACGCGCGGTATGCGGTTCGGCCTTCCGTCCCCTCCGGCCCCTCGCGCCACGAACCGGCGGTCAGTACAGTGTCGTAGCCGAGTTCGGACGTGAGGCGCTCGGCCTTGCCCGGTGAGCCCGTGCTGCCGATGACCCGGGCGGCCCCGAGCAACCGGGCGATCTGCCCCGCGAGCGAGCCCACCCCGCCCGCGGCGCCGGTGACCAGGACCACGTCTCCCTCGCGGACGGCGGCGAGCCTGGTCAGCGCCCCGTAGGCGGCGGAGCCGGAGGAGAGCCGGGCGACCGGCTCGGGGAGCGCGGGGTCGACCGGCTGGCACTGGTCCACGGGTACGTGGGCGTACTCCCGCCAGCCCAGCAGGTGCGTCACCGGGTCGCCGGGGCTCAGCGGGCTGCCCGAAGGGGCGAGGACGACTTCGCCGACGGCGGGCCCGTACAGGGTGTCCCCGGCGCGCAGGGCCGGCACCGGAGTGCCCTCGACCGCGCCGCCGAGGAGGGTGCGCAGGCCCGCGAAGACCTGGAAGTGCCGGTTGCGGACCAGGACGTGGCCCGGTTCCGGGGCCGGGGGTGCCGTCTCGACGACGGTGAAATCGCTCGGTTCGGGAAGTCCGTCGGGTACGGCGGCGAGCCGTACCTCGCGGCTGGTCCGGGGCAGAGCCGTGGTCATCGGGTGGTCCTCCTGGAGGGTGCGGGCCGAACGGCGCGGGGCGGTCGTGGCGCCGCCCCGCGCGACAGTCCGCAGACGCTAAACCCTGACGCGCGGGTCAGGGGCAAGCCCGCCGTGCCCCGGATCAGCCGGACTCGGGCGGCGTCCCCGTTCCGCAGGGGCGGCCCGTGCGCAGGTGGCCGGCGGCGCCGGCGATGACCGCGTCGAGTCGGTCCCGGGTCCCGGCCAGTTCGGTGATCCGGCGCTCGATCCGGTCCCGTTCCGCCGCCAGCCGGGCGAGCAGTTCCGGTGTGGCGTTGCCGTCCACGACGCACGGCAGAAGCTCGGCGATCGCCCTGCTGGACAGACCGGCGGCGTAGAGCCGCTGGATCAGTTGGACGCGGTCGACCGCGCTGTCGGGGTAGTGCCGCTGGCCGGCGGGGCTGCGCTCCGCGTCGAGCAGGCCCTGTTCCTCGTAGTAGCGCAGCGCCCGCACGCTGACGCCCGTCCCGGCGGCCAGCTCACCGATGCGCATCTCGTGCCTCCTCCGTGAACCGTGTCTCACGACTTGCCTCTGACGTCAGTGTCAGCTCTTAGCCTGGCGCCGATGTTCCGCAGCCGGAGATCTCGCAGATCAGAGGGAAGTGTTTTCATGACCGCATCGGACAGGGCGACGACCGGCGCCCCCGGACCCGCCGCCGCACCCGTCGTCTCGGTGAAGCCGCTCGTGCTGCGCGCACCGGGCCGCGGCGAGGATCTGCGGGTGCGGGTGTCCGCGCCCGTGACCGGACGCGACCTGCCCGTAGTCCTCTTCGCGCACGGCTTCGGCTCCTCGCTCGACGGCTACGGCCCGCTGGTGGACCACTGGGCGGCCCACGGCTTCGTGGTGATCCAGCCCACCCATCTCGACTCGAACCGGATCGGCCTTCCCCCGGACGATCCGCGCAGGCCCCGCCTGTGGCGGCACCGCGTCGAGGACCTGAAGCGCGTCCTGGACGGCCTCGACGCACTGGAGGCGGCCGTCCCCGGGCTCGGCGGGCGCCTGGACCCGGGCCGGGTCGCCGTGGCCGGTCACTCCTTCGGCGGCCAGACGGCGGGCGTTCTGCTGGGCCTGCGCGTCCTCGACCCGGAGACCGGGACGGCGGAGGACCTGTCCGACCCGCGAGTCCGGGCGGGCGTCCTGCTCGCCACGGCCGGCCGGGGCGGCGACGACCTGACGCCGTTGGCCGCCGAGAACCTGCCGTGGCTGAGGGCTCCGGACTTCACGCGCATGACCGCGCCGGCCCTCGTGGTCGCGGGAGACGAGGACGACCTCCCGCTGACCGTCCGAGGGCCGGACTGGACGGCCGACCCGTATGTGCTGAGCCCCGGCGACAAGAGCCTGCTCACCCTTCACGGGGCGAAGCACTTCCTCGGCGGGATCTCCGGCTACGGGGCCGCCGAGACCACCGACGAGAACCCCGCGCGCGTCGCCCTGGTCCAGCGGGTGACCCTCGCCTATCTGCGTCACGCCCTCGGCGTCGGCGGTTCCGGCTGGGCGGCGGCGCGCAGGGCCCTGTCGGGGGACGCCCACCCGCTGGGCCGGCTCGATAGCAAGGGTCCCGCCTGCGCACCGGACGCCGCGGTGCGGTAGAAAATGCCTCCTGTACCAAGATCGTCGACACCCGGTCCGGCCGCGGCCGGACCGGGTGTCGCGCACGTGAGGGAGACGAGGCAGCACGATGCCGGAGCAGCAAGTCAACGTCCGCCGCCGGGCCCTGGCCCGACGGTGCGGTGCCGTGGTCGAGGCCCGCTGGTTCGCCGTCGCCGTCTTCGCCCTGATCCTCGCCAACGCCGCGCTGCTGGGCGTGGAGACGTACTCCGGCCTGGTCGCCGACTGGCAGGACTGGTTACGCCTGGCCGAGCACGTCTGCCTGGCCGCCTTCACCGTCGAGATCCTGCTGCGGCTGGCCGCGCACGCCGACCGGCCCGGGGACTTCTTCAGGGATCCGTGGAACGTGTTCGACCTGGCCGTGGTCCTGTGCGCGTTCCTGCCGGTCGTCCGCGAGAACACCACCGTGCTGCGGCTCCTGCGACTGGCCCGTGTACTGCGCACCGCACGCTTCCTGCCGCACCTGCGCATCGTGCTCGTCGCGGTGGTCCGCAGTCTGCCCGGAACCCTGAGCTTCCTGCTCGTGGGCGCGCTGCTGCTGTACGTGTACGCGATGGTCGGCTGGGTCTTCTTCGGCGAGCCGGACCCCGAGCACTACGGTTCCATCGGCCGTGCCGTGCTCACCCTGTTCCTGCTGATGACCCTGGACGGCGTCGGCGACGCCGTCCACGCGGGCCTGGACATCTCCCGCTGGAGTCTTCTCTATTACGCCTCCTATGTCCTCCTCGCCTCCTTCGTCCTCGTCAACGTCCTCATCGGCGTCGTCATCAACTCCCTCGACGAGGCCCGGGAGATGGACCGGGAGCTGGACCGGGCGGGAGCGGGGGCGGGGGCTGGGCGTCCGCAGCCACTCGCGGAGGAGGAAGCGTCGCCGCTCCGGCGGATCGAGGCGGTCCGCCGGGCCCTCGACGAACTCGAACACGACCTCGTCCGGTCCGCGGCGCACCGGACCGGCGAGACCGATGCCCCGGTCGTGATCACGCAGCGGCGGACGTAGCCGGGCCGGCGGGCCACCGGGCGCGTAACGTCCGGCCGTATGGAACCACTGCCTCCTCCGGAGCCGACTCCCCACACCGCCCGGCGCCGGGCGCGTGACCTCGGTGTCGTGATCGGGTCCGGCGCCACCGGCCCCCTCGACGCGATCACCGACGTGCCGGGGGTCCGCGTCGGGCACACCACCGTCCGCCGGGAGCCCGATGTGCACAGCGGAGTCACCGCCGTCGTGCCCGACCTCGTCGGCCCCCGTGCTCCCCTGCCCGCCGGGGTGTTCACGGGCAACGGCTACGGAAAGCTGATCGGGACCACCCAGCTCGCCGAACTCGGCACGCTGGAGACCCCGGTGCTGCTCACCTCCACGCTGTCGGCCTTCCGCGTCGCGGACGCCCTCGTCGGCTGGATGCTCCAGCGGCCCGGCTGCGAAGAGGTGCGCAGCCTCAATCCCGTGGTGGGCGAGTGCAACGACGGCTTCCTGTCCGACATCCGCGCACGGCCCGTCCACGAGGGGCACGTGCGGGCCGCCCTCGACGGGGCCGCCGGCGGGCCGGTGGCCGAGGGGTGCGTCGGCGCGGGGACCGGCACCGTCGCCCTGGGCTTCAAGGCCGGCATCGGCACCGCCTCACGCGTCCCGGAGCTGGCCGGCCGGCGCCGCACGGCGGGCGTCCTGGTGCAGGCCAACTTCGGGGGCACGCTGCGGGTCCTCGGCCGCGTCCTCACCCCGCGCTCCGTGGGCCTCGCGGCGGGCGGGACGGGGCCGGCGGCGGAGACCGGCTCCTGCATGATCGTGGTGGCCACGGACGCCCCTCTCGACGCCCGGCAGCTCACCCGTGTGGCACGACGCGCGGTGTTCGCGCTGGCCCGGACGGGCGCGGCGTACGGCCACGGCAGTGGTGACTACGCCGTCGCCTTCAGTACCCGTACGGACGCCGGTGCCGCGGTGGCGGACGCCGAACTCGGCCCGCTGTTCGAAGCCGTCCTCGACGCCGTCGAGGAGGCGGTGCTCAACTCCCTGCTCGCGGCCACCACGACCACCGGCCACGGCGGCCGTACGGCACCCGCGCTCTCGGCGGATCTCCTGTGCGCCGCCCTCAGCGGCGCTCCTGCCGACGGCCACTGACCGATCCGGCGCCCCCCTGGGGCGCCGGCGGGCGGAACTCGGGGCCGTAGTTGCCCGGGGCGTCCGGGATCCTGGTCTCCATCAGCTCCACCGCGGGTGCCTCCAGCGCGCGCATCGCACGGACGGCCGAGCCGAGGGTCCGCGCGTCGCCGTCGGCCCACGCCGTCTCCAGGGTGCTCAGCACGTCGGCGTAGGCGGTGTCGAACCGGTCGAGGAGGCCCCGCACCCGCGTCGGCGGGTCGGGCCGGCCGCCGGCCGGGACGCGGGCCATGGGGCGTGTCTCGGGGAAGGGCACGGGGGCGCCGGTGAAGTCCCAGCCGCCGTCCTCCTCGCGCAGTTGCCTGCCGTGGTAGATCTCGCCGAAGGCGTAGTAGTGGGCGGGGTGGTCGTCCCCGAAGGCGTCCTCCGGGGAACTGCTGGTGCCCTCGCCCTGCTCCTTGATGATCTGGATCGAGCGTTCGACACCGGCGAGGTCGGTGACGGGTTCGAGGACATCGGAGCCGATGCGTTCGGACAACTGCCCCCGGGCCGACAGTTCGGGGGCCGTGGCCCTGAAGGCGTCGAGCAGGCCGTCGTAGAAGCGGCCGATGCCGGGTGAGTCGTCCGGGCCGCGGGTGAGGGGTTCCTCCGGGGCCTCGATCGCCATCATCACGTCGTGCACGAAGGGCCGGGTGAGGCCCGAGAGATAGACGTTCACCCCGCTCCGGACCCCGCCGGGCAGCGGTCCCGGGTACGCGGGGGCCGCGTCCGTGATCCTCGGCCGGTCGCCCACGGCCACCAGCAGATTGCAGACCACGCCCATGTGGTACATCTCGTCGCCGATGATGCGCCGGATCAGCCGCGCGGCCTGGCCACCGCGGTCCGTGATGGACCACCATCCGCACAAGTACGGTGGAATGGTGGCGAGTTCGAGGGCCACCGCGATGTGCAGGGCCTCTCTGAGCCAGTCGACGCCACGGCCCGCCACGGGGACGGCGAGCAGACGGGCCACGGACCGGCGATCGGATGGAGCCGGTGAGCCGCCCACCGGCCGCCCGGCCGCCCGAGCGGGACCGGCGGCCGGGACGGCGGCGGTCGCGGTCACGACCGCCGACGCCATGAAGGTCCGCCGTCCGAACGGGGTGTCCGCCCCCGACGAGTCTTCCCGCACACCGCTCACCGCTGCTCCCTCCGCGAGCGGACCCGCCTCGGACCGAGGCGTCCGCGTTCCCTCGACGGCTGGCGAAACTAGCAGCGGCGGCGGTGTTTTCCCGCCGCGCGACGCCGAGCGGGGCATCCTCAACCCGGTCGGCCCTACGCCCGCGTCACGCTCCCGGAAGCCGCTGTGCACACCCTTGACACGGTCACGTCGACCGCTTGTATGGTCTAGTCCAACAGAACTCGCCGCTCCGCTCTCGGAGTTGGTTGCTGCCCGGGTCCGCACCCGGCGGGAACGGCGAGTGCGCGCACCTTCGCGCCTCTTGGCCCCACACGAGAGGCCGTGTCCGACGCGCGCGGTCACCCCCACACCGACCGCGCGTGCGTCGGGGCGGCCTGATGTGAAGGAGTTCCGTATGCACGCAAACCGGAAGACCGCCGCGCTCATCGGCGCGGCCATCGCCCCCGTGATCGCCGTCAGCCTCCCCGCCGCCTCGGCGAGCGCGCACGGCTACATCTCCGACCCGCCCAGCCGCCAGGCCCAGTGTGCCGCCGGCACGGTGTCCTGCGGTGACATCACCTACGAGCCCCAGAGCGTCGAGGGTCCCAAGGGCCTGACCAGTTGCAGCGGCGGCAACAGCCGCTTCTCCGAGCTGGACGACGACAGCCTGGGCTGGACCGTCACGCCGGTGTCGAAGAACACCACGTTCTCGTGGAAGCTCACCGCGCAGCACTCCACCAGCACCTGGGAGTACTACGCCGGCGGTCAGCAGATCGCGGTGTTCGACGACGGTGGCGCCAAGCCGGGCGAAGTGGTGAACCACGACATCGACTTCGGTGGGCTCACCGGCCAGCAGAAGATTCTCGCCGTGTGGAACGTCGCCGACACCGACAACGCGTTCTACGCCTGCATCGACGTCAACGTCGGCGGCTGACGGACCGGCCGGAGCAGTCCGGGAGCGACCGCCCCTCCCCCCACGGGTGTCCGCGGTCGCTCCCGCCTCCCACCGTCCGCACGCCGTCCCCCCACCAAGCAGGAGTCGATATCGTGCTGCACCGCAAACTCGCACTGCTGGCCGCCACCGGCGCGGCCGCCGCCCTGTGCACCCTGACGCTGGCGCCGTCGGCCGTCGCCGAGAAGGCCGACGCGGGCACCACTGCCGCCGAATTCGTGGTCAGTGAGGGCCAGTTCAACGAGATGTTCCCGAACAGGAACTCCTTCTACACCTACAGCGGTCTGACCGCCGCGCTCGACGCCTACCCCGGTTTCGCGAACACCGGCGGCGACACGGTGCAGAAGCAGGAGGCCGCCGCCTTCCTCGCCAACGTCAGCCATGAGACCGGCGGACTCGTGCACGTCGTCGAGGAGAACACCGCCAACTACCCGCACTACTGCGACGACACCCAGCCCTACGGCTGCCCGGCCGGCACCGACAAGTACTACGGTCGCGGCCCCGTCCAGCTCAGCTGGAACTTCAACTACAAGGCCGCGGGCGACGCCCTCGGCATCGACCTGCTCAACAACCCCGACCTGGTCCAGAACGACGCGTCCGTGGCCTGGAAGACGGGTCTGTGGTACTGGAACACCCAGTCCGGGCCCGGCAGCATGACGCCGCACGACGCCATCGTCAACGGCGCCGGATTCGGCGAGACCATCCGCGCCATCAACGGCAGCCTGGAGTGCGACGGGGGCAACCCCGGGCAGGTCCAGAGCCGGATCGACAACTACCAGCGCTTCACCCAGCTCCTCGGCGTGGAGGCCGGCGACAACCTCAGCTGCTAGAGCGGCTGACAGAACGCCCCGACGAGACGATCCGGGGGCGCCGGGGCCGGCTCGGCGGCAGGCGGGTGGCGGGCCGGTCCCGTCGCCCGCGCCGTCGGGCCGACGCGCGTCGGGGTCAGGGCTCGGACCGGCCGAAGCGCGCGAGTTCGGCGGCGTCGGGCTCGGACAGCAGGGACTCGGCGCCGCCGTCGAGCAGCCGGGCCATGTCGGCCGAGCGCGGGAGCATCGTCTGCTCGTAGCGGCGCACGGCGTCCTCGACACCGGCGGAGCCGGCGAGGGCGAGGGCGAGTTCGGCGGCGTCGAGCATGGCGAGGTTGACGCCGACGCCGAGCGGCGGCATCAGGTGCGCGGCGTCCCCCAGCAGGGTCAGCCCTGCGGCGTGCTGCCAGGTGTGCGGCACCGGCAGGGCGAAGAGCGGACGGTCGACGTAGGCGCCGTCGTTGTCGGTGATCATCCGGAGGAGCCGCGGGGACCAGCCGGCGTACTCGCCGAGGAGACGCGCGCGGATGCCCTCGGTGTCCTGCGGGCGCAGCCCGTTCGCCGCCATCCAGTCCACGGGGACCCGACGCATGAGGTAGACACGCATGTGTCCACCGCTGTTGCGCTGCGCGAAGAGGCCGCGCTCGCCGTCGGCGACGTGCGCGCTGCCCTTCCCGACCAGTTCGGACAGCTCGGGGTGGGCGGTCTCCATGTCGTCGAACCACGCTTCGAGGAAACCCACCCCGGTGTAGCGCGGTACGGCGGTCGACACGGCGGCACGGACGCGGGAGAAGGCGCCGTCCGCGCCGATCACGAGGTCCGTCTCGACGGTGCTTCCGTCGGTGAAGGTCAGTGTCCGCACCCCGTCGGCCGGCCGTCCGACCGATCCGAGGGCGCGCCCCCACCGGACCGTCCCCGGGGCGAGTGAACGCAGCAGGAGATCGCGCAGTTGGCCGCGGTCGATCTCGGGGGCGGCCGTCTCCCCCTCGTCCGGCAGCCGGTGGCCGAGGACCCGCCCGGCGGGGTCCAGCCGGCGCATCTCCTGGCTCTCGTTCCTGGCCAGGGCGAAGAAGTCGTCCAGCAGGCCCGCCTCGCGCAGTGCGAGCTGGCCGTCCTCCTCGTGCAGGTCGAGCGAGCCTCCCTGGTCGCGGGAGGCCGCGTCCGGGTCACGATCGTACACCGTCACCGCGATGCCGTGCTGTTGCAGGACGCGTGCGCAGGTGAGGCCGCCGGGACCGGCCCCGATGATGCCGATCCGCGCTGTCGCGGGCGTCGGAGAGTTCACGGTGGTTCCTTTCGTCGATGACACCACCAAAGCAGAACCGAGTACGAAAGTGCAACCAGTCAACTTTCTGCTTCGTTCCATTCATGCGCTAGGGTGGTGTCATGTCCGACTCACCGATCACCGGCCGTCGCGAGCGCAAGAAGGCGGCGACCAGGCAGGCCATCGCCGACGCCGCCCTGGAGCTGTTCCTCGAACGTGGTTTCGACCGGGTCAGCGTCCGGGAAGTCGCCGAGAGAGCCGACGTGTCGACCACGACCCTCTTCGCGCACTTCCCGAGCAAGGAGGCACTGGTCTTCGACCGGGACGAGGACGTTCGAGGCGGAACTGGCCGCCGCGGTCCGCGAACGCCCCGAGGGCCAGGACGTGGTCGAGGCACTCCGTGCCCACGCGGTGGGATCCTGGGTGCGGATGGCGTCCGATCCCCGCCGGGACCGGTTCACCGCGCTGGTCGCCGGGACGCCCGCGCTCCGCGAGTACGGGGAGCGCATGTGGATGCGCCACGCGGGCACCCTGAGCACCGTGATCGCGCAGGCGCTCGGCCGGGAGGCGGACGACCTCGCCTGCGCGGCGCTCGCGCGGTTCGTCCTGGAGGTCCCGGCCCTGGCCGCGGGCCGGCCCGACCCGCGCGCGACCGTGGAGACGGTGTTCGACCTGCTCGTCCACGGCTGGCGGGCGCAGCACGACCCCGCGGCCACGGGCACGGACGCCCCCGGGCGCTGACCGGCCCGGGGGCGGGCCGCCCGCCGTTCGGGGGCGGCCCGCCCCACCTCCGCGGCCCTGCCCGGACGGACGCCCGCCTCAGCCGGCCCGCGGGTAGTCGGGCAGCGCGAGCGCCGAGTGCGCCGCGCGTCCCTCCTCGGCGTTCGCCGTCGCCATCACCTTCGTCGCGGCCTCCGGGTCGCGCACCAGGGCGTTGCGGGCCTCGATCTCCTCCCGGGTCGTGGGCGCGACCACCGAGCCGCCTCCGGTGGCCAGCGCCTGGTTGCGCTGCGCGAAGGGCCGCACGAGCCGCTCGTAGGCCGCGAAGGCCTCGGCGTGGTCCGCGTGCGTGGCCAGTTCGCCGGCCAGGACGTACGCGCCGACGAGCGCGACGCTCGAACCCTGGCCGGAGAGGAACGAGGTGGCGTGCGCGGCATCGCCCGCCAGCACCACGCGCCCGTGGGACCAGGCGGGCATGTGGATCTGGCTCACGACGTTCGAAGAACAGGTCGTCGGCCTGGCCCATGGCCTCCACCAGGCGCGGCACGTGCCAGACCTGCTCGGGGAAGCGCGTCGCCACCAGGTCGCGCTGCGCCTTCGGGTCGCGGAACGCGTCGAAGGGCGGGGTGTCGCTGGTGAAGGTGAGGAAGCCGTGCACCCGGTCGGACGGCGCGTGGGCGTAGAGGACCGCGCTGCGGCCCGGGTCGTTCCAGACGACGGCCTCGTGGGCGAGGCCGAACTCGTTCGGCAGGGTGAAGCCCGCGAAGACCCGCCCGAGGTAGTGGTGGAAGGCCTCCTCGGGGCCGAAGACCAGCCGGCGCGTGTTCGAATGCAGTCCGTCCGCGCCGATCACGAGGTCGAAGGTGCGGCGCGTGCCGCTGTCGAGGACGACGTGCACGGCGTCGCCCGCGTCGTCCAGCGTCGCGATCGAGTCGTCGAAGAGGAACTCGACCCGGTCCCGCAGCGGGGCGTAGAGCGCGTCGGCCAGATCACCGCGGCGGACTTCGAGGTCGAGGCCCGCCTCTCCCCCGGTCAGCTGCTCGGGCTGCAACGAGCCGACCGTCTCGCCCGCCGCGTCCACGAACGTGATCCGCTGGCTGTCCACGTGCGCCTTGGTCAGGCGCGGCAGCAGCCCCATCCGGTCCACGACCTCGCGGGCCGTGCCGCGAATGTCGATCGCGTACCCGCCGCCGCGCACGGCCGCGGCCTTCTCGACGACGGTCACCTCGAAGCCGTACCGGTCGAGCCAGTACGCCAGCGCGGGGCCCGCGATACTTGCTCCGGAGATCAGTACACGGCGAGTGGAACGGGACGAGTGGTTCATGGCTTCTCACCTTTCCGCCGGGGCGCGCCCCGGGACGAGGGCGGTACGTGCCGCAGACAGGGCACAGATGCGTAACTTAGGTATCCTTATAGGGGTCATACGACGCCCTTCCGGACACCGGCCGCTCCCCACGATATAGATACCTGACTCAGGTATGCAAATGGAGATGTCATGACCCCCGAGCCCTCCGAGCCGTCCGCGCCGGACGACAGCCACCCCGACCTGCTCGCCGTACTGCCCCGGATCACCCAGCTGAGCGCCGCCCTCACCAAGGGCCGGCTCACCGAACGCGCCACCGAGGCGGCGGGGCTCGCCCTGGACCGTCCCGCCATGGGCGTACTGCTGTCCCTGCGCACGGCCGACAGGGCGCTGCGGATCGGTGAGATCGCCGACCGGATGCAGGTCGTGGGCCCGCACGTCACCCGCCAGGTCCAGGCCCTGGAGAAGCGCGCTCTCGTACGGCGGATCGCCGACCCGCACGACCGCCGGGCGAGCCTCATCGAGCCGACCGAGGCGGGCACGGAGGCCGCCAACCGGTACGTGACCTCGCTGCTTGGCTGGTTCGCCGACGCACTCACCGACTGGCCCCGGCAGGACCGCGACGACCTCGCCCGCCTGCTCACCCGCCTCGCCGACGACGTGACGGCGCGACTGGCCCGGTTCGACACGGAGGAGGCGGGAGGGGGCTGAACGCCCCCGCACGTCTACTCAACGGCACCCACGGCTCCTGTCACATCTCTTGATGGCCCGCACAGAGGGTGCATAGGATCGTGAAGGCGGGAATTGAATCGTTTCAACCCGTTCATGCACTTCGTTCGGAGTGACCGTTCCACGCACCGTCGACGGCGAGCAAAGGCGGATACACATGACCGAGCGCACGACCGAGGGCTGGAACCGGAGAGTCTTCCTCCGAGGCACCGTGGCGACCGCGGGCGCCGGCATCACCGCACTGTCCACCCAAGGGGGCGCCGCCGCGGCGGGCGCCGGGACCACCGCGGGCCGGCCGGAGACGGACCCCGGTCTCCGCGTCGTCGCGACCGGCGTCGAGTACGCCGGGAACCTGCTCGGCACGGATGTCGAACGCCCCCGCCTGTCCTGGGAACTGGCCGCCCCCGGCCACGGCGCCCGGCAGACGGCGTACCACGTACGGGTCACCCGGGATGCCGGCGGCCCCGGCCGAGGCACCCGCACGGTGTGGGACTCGGGCCGGGTCGCCTCCGACCGCAGTGTCGGCGTCCCCTACGGCGGGCCCGCGCTGCTCCCCCGTACCCGCTACCACTGGCAGGTCCGGGTCTGGGACGCCGCCGAGCGCCGCTCGCCCTGGAGCGAGAGCCGCTGGTGGGAGACGGCGCTGCCCGCCGACGGATGGCGGGCGCAGTGGATCGGCGCCGAGGAGCCGCCCGCGCCGCCCACCCTCGACGGCGCCTCCTGGATCTGGTCCCCCGGCGCGACGTCGTCGAACGCCCCGGAAGGCACCCGCAGGTTCCGCGCCGTGCTCGCCCTCCCCGAGGGATCCGTGGTGAGGCGGGCCGTGGTGACCGCCACGGCCGACGACGACTTCACCCTCTACGCCGAGGGGGAGCAGGTGCTTCACGCGCCCCAGCAGACCGACGGCTGGCGCACCGGCCGCACCGCGGACGTCACGGAGCTGACGCGCTCCGCCGGTGACAAGGTGCTCATCGCCGCCCTCGCCACCAACCGGCCCGGGGCCGGCGTGAATCCCGGCGGGCTCCTCGTCCGTTTCGTCGTGGAGACCGAGGACGGACGCACCCACGAACTGCGCACCGGAGGCGACTGGCGCACCGCCGAGGACGCCCAGGAGGGCTGGGAGCGCCCCGGGTTCGACGACGGCGACTGGCAACCCGCCGCCGTCCTGGCCCCCTACGGACAGGGACCGTGGGGCAGTGGGGTCACCGTCGCCGCCCCCGAACCGCCCGCCCCGCTGCTGCGCCGCGCCTTCACCGTCCGCAAACGCGTCGCGCGCGCACGCCTCCACATCAGCGGACTCGCCTACTACGAGGCGCGGATCAACGGCCGCCGGGTCGGCACCCAGGTCCTGGATCCCGGGTTCACCGACTACGACGAGAGCGTGCTGTACGCCGTCCACGACGTGACGGAACTCGTGGGCCGCGGCGAGAACGCCATCGGCGTCACCCTCGGACGCGGCTTCTACGGCATGACGACACCCAACGTCTGGAACTGGCACCGCGCTCCCTGGCACGGGGAGCCCCGGCTGCTCGCCCAGTTGGAGATCGACCACCCCGACGGAACCCGCACCACCGTCGCCTCCGACGGCGAGTGGCGCATCACCGAGGGCCCGACCCTGACCAACTCCCTGTACGCCGGGGAGACCTACGACGCCCGTCGGGCGCCCGACGGCTGGACGCGGCCCGGGTTCGACGACTCGGGGTGGCGGCGGGCCGGCGCCCGCGAGGCGCCCGGCGGCAGGCTGCGCGCCCAGCCGCACGACCCGATCGAGATCATCGACACGGTCCGTCCGGCCGCGATCGGCGAACCGCGCCCCGGTGTGTACGTCGTGGACATGGGCCGCACCCTGGCGGGCTGGACCCGGCTGACCGTGCGCGGGGCCGCCGAGGGCACGGTGGTCCGGCTCGTGCACGGCGAGAAGCTCAAGGACGACGGCAGCGTGCACGCCGAGACCGGACACGTCCCGGGCCGCTTCCAGACCGACGAGTACGTCAGCGCGGGCCGCGACAAGGAGGTCTGGGAACCCGCCTTCTCCTACAAGGGCTTCCGGTACGTCGAGGTGCACGGACTGCCGGCGCGCCCGGACCCCGGGGACGTGCTGGGCCGCCTCGTGCACTCCCGCGTGGCCGAGGTCGGCTCCTTCTCGTGCTCGGAGCCGTTCTACGAGTGGCTGGACCGGGCTATGCGGCGCACCGTCCTGAACAACCTGCACGGCATCCCCACCGACACCCCGATGTACGAGAAGAACGGCTGGACCGGAGACGCCCAGCTCGGCACGCCCGTCATGACGTACGCCTTCGGGATGCAGCGCTTCTTGTCCAAGTGGCTCGGCGACCTCCGCGACAGCGAGACCGACGAGGGACAGCTCCCGGTGATCGTGCCCAGCGGCGGCTGGGGCTACGGCGACCTCGGCCCCTCCCCCGAGTGGACGACCGTCTACCCCTTCGTCGTCCGCGAGATGTACCGCGTGTACGGCGACGAACGGGCGGCCCGCGAGCACTGGGAGACCCTGACCCGTTACCTGGACTGGGAGTTGAGCCGCCTGCGGGACGGTCTGGCCGTCACCGCGCTCGGCGACTATCTCGCGCCCGGCTACGGCGGCAACCCGCCCGAGGACACCCGGCTGACCGCCACCGCCTACCTGTACCGGGCGCTGCTGCACACGGCGGAACTCGGCGAGACGCTCTCGGGTCTGCCCGGTGACAACGATGTCCCCGGCCGGTACAGGGCCGCCGCCGAAGGGCTGCGGAGCGCGTTCAACGAGGCCTTCCTCGGCCCGGACGGGCACTACCGCACGGCCAAGGACCCGGACTACCGGCAGACGTCCAACGCGATACCGCTGGCGTTCGGCCTGGTGCCGCCGGGTGCCAGGGCCACGGTCCTGGACAGCCTGGTGGCGGACATCGAGGAGCGCGGCAACCACCTCAACACGGGTGCCCTGGGCACGAGCGTGCTGCTGCGGGTGCTGTGCGCGCACGGCCGCCCGGACGTCGCCCACGCCGTCGCCACCCGGCGCACCTACCCGAGCTGGGGCTACTGGCACGACAACGGCGCCGACACCATGTGGGAGATGTGGCCGCTGGACTCGCGCTCCCGCGACCACTACTTCCAGGGCACCGTCGCCCAGTGGCTGTACGAGAACGTGGCCGGGCTGCGGCCGGGCGACGCGGGCTACCGCACCTTCAGTGTCCGCCCCGACGCGCGTACGGGGGTGGACTGGGCGCGCACCTCCATCCGCACCGTGCGCGGGGAGGCGGCCGTGGCGTGGTCCCGCGTCGGCCGCGAACTGCGGCTGACGGTCCGGGTGCCCGTGGGAGCGCGGGCGGAGGTCCATGTCCCGGTGGCCGAGGGGGAGCGCGCGGGCGCGCCCGACGGTGCGCGGTTCCTGCGGTCGGTGCCCGGCTTCGACATCCACCGGGTCGGCCACGGCACCTGGGAGTTCACCGGCACCGCGTGATCCGCGCCGGTCGCCCGGCGTGCCGGGACCGTTCGGGTCCCGCCTTGTTCGGCTCGGTTCATTCCCCAGTGAGGAGTCGTCATGATCAGCAGGAGGAACATCCTGGCGGGCGCGGCCGCGACGGTCGCGGCGGCGGGCGCCGACGTGGTACCAGCCGCGGCGGCGCAGGTCTCCGGGCACGTCCAGGCGCAGGTGCGGCGCGGTGACCTGCGGGTCACCACGCCGACCGTGGAGTACGTCCGGCGCCCCCTGGGGCTGGACGTGCCACGCCCCCGGCTCAGCTGGCCGTTGGCCTCCGCCAGACCGGACATGCGCCAGAGCGCCTATCAGATCCGCGTCGCCACCACCGCCTCGGGCCTGACCCGCCCCGACGTGTGGGACAGCGGCAAGGTCGGGTCCGGCGAGTCCACCCTGGTGCCGTACGGGGGCCCCACGCTGCGGCCCCGGACCCGCTACCACTGGTCCGTCCGCGTGTGGGACGGCGACGACCGGGTCTCCGGCTGGAGCGCGCCCTCGTGGTGGGAGACCGGTCTGATGGACTCCGGGCAGTGGAGCGCCGACTGGATCTCGGCGCCGGAGAGCCTCACGGACGCGCCGTCCTTCGAGGGGAGCTTCTGGATCTGGTATCCGGAGGGCGACCCGGCCACCAGCGCACCGGCGGCCACCCGCTGGTTCCGCGGCACCGCGGACCTCCCCGACGGGATCACGGCGGCCACCCTGGCGATCAGCGCCGACAACGTCTACGCCGTCTCGGTCAACGGGGTCGAGGTGGCCCGCACCGATCTGGAGACGGACAACGACGGCTGGCGCCGGCCGGCCGTGCTCGACGTACGGGAGTGGGTGCGCGGCGGGGAGAACGTACTCGCCGTGCGCGCGACGAACGCGACCGAGGGTCCGGCGGGGCTCGTCGCCGTCCTGTCGGTCCACACCGCTTCCGGCGAGCACAAGGTGGCCACCGGCGCCTCCTGGAGGGCCACCGACCGGGAGCCTCCCGCCGACTGGCGCGAGCCCGGCTTCGACGACGGCGCCTGGCCGGCGGCCAGGGAGGCGGCCCCGTGGGGCGGCGGGCCGTGGGGAAGGGTCGTTGCCTCGTCCTTCGCCGTCGGCCAGGTGCGGCACGAGTTCAGGCTCGCGCGCAAGAAGGTGTCGCGCGCGCGTCTGTACGCCACGGCGCTCGGACTGTACGAGGCCCACCTCAACGGACACCGCGTGGGCCGCGACCTGCTGGCTCCCGGCTGGACCGACTACCGCACGCGCGTCCAGTACCAGACGTACGACGTCACCAAGCTGCTGCGGCCCGGCACCAACGCCGTCGGGGCCCTGCTCGCCCCCGGCTGGTACGCCGGCAACGTCGGGATGTTCGGGCCGCACCAGTACGGCGAACGCCCGGCGCTGCTTGCCCAGTTGGAGGTGGACTACGCGGACGGCACGAGCGAGCGCGTCACGTCGGGCACCGACTGGCGGGCCGCGTCCGGGCCGGTCCTGAGCGCCGACCTCCTCGACGGCGAGAGGTACGACGCGCGCAGGGAGCGGCCCGGCTGGACCTCGCCCGGCTTCGACGACCGGGACTGGCTCGGGGTGCGCGGCGCCGGCGACGCCGCTCCCGGACTGATCGTCGCCCAGGTGGACGGGCCGGTGCGCGTGGTGGAGGAACTGACGCCCAGGAAGGTGACCGAACCCGAGCCGGGCGTCTTCGTCTTCGACCTGGGGCAGAACATGGTCGGCTCGGTGCGTCTGCGCGTGTCGGGCGAGGCGGGAACGACGGTCCGGATCAGGCATGCCGAGGTGCTCGACGCCGACGGCACCCTGTACACCGCGAACCTGCGGACCGCGGCGGCGACCGACACGTACACCCTCAAGGGCCGCGGGGAGGAGATCTACGAGCCGCGTTTCACGTTCCACGGCTTTCGCTATGTCGAGGTGACCGGATTTCCCGGCACCCCCTCGGCGAAGGCGGTCACCGGCCGTGTGATGCACACCTCCGCGCCCTTCACCATGAAGTTCGAGACCGATGTCCCGATGCTCAACCAACTGCACCACAACATCGGTTGGGGACAGCGCGGCAACTTCCTGTCCATACCCACCGACACACCCGCGCGTGACGAGCGCCTGGGCTGGACGGGAGACATCAACGTCTTCGCGCCCACGGCCGCCTACACCATGGAGTCGGCCCGCTTTCTGGCCAAGTGGCTCACGGACCTGCGCGACTCCCAGACCCCGCGGGGTGCGTTCACGGACGTGGCGCCCATGGTGGGCACGGTCGGCAACGGCGCCGCGGGCTGGGGCGACGCGGGCGTCACGGTCCCCTGGTCCCTCTACCAGGCGTACGGGGACCGCCGGGTCCTGGAGGACGCCTGGCCGTCCGTCCAGGCATGGCTGAGGTACCTGGAGGAGAACAGCGACGGACTGCTGCGCCCGGCCCAGGGGTACGGCGACTGGCTGAACATCGACGACGAGACTCCCAAGGATGTCGTCGCCACCGCGTACTTCGCGCACAGCGCCGACCTCGCGGCCCGCACGGCGCGGGTGCTGGGCGAGGACCCCGCCCCCTTCCTCGATCTGTTCGGCCGGGTGCGGGACGCGTTCGAGAAGGCGTACGTCGGCTCCGACGGCAGGATCAAGGGGGACACGCAGACCGCCTATGTCCTCGCCCTGTCGATGAACCTGCTGCCGGACACGTCCAGAACGGCCGCGGCGGACCGGCTCGTCGAGCTGATCAGGGCCAGGGACTGGCATCTGTCGACGGGCTTCCTCGGCACGCCCCGCCTGCTGCCGGTCCTCACCGACACGGGACACACCGATGTCGCCCATCGCCTGCTGCGGCAGCGCACCTTCCCCAGCTGGGGGTACCAGATCGACCGGGGCGCCACCACGATGTGGGAGCGCTGGGACTCCATACGGCCCGACGGGAGTTTCCAGACCCCGGACATGAACTCCTTCAACCACTACGCCTACGGCTCGGTGGGCGAGTGGATGTACACGAACATCGCGGGCATCGCGGCGGGCCGCCCCGGCTACCGGGAGACCGTCATCCGCCCCCGGCCGGGCGGGGGCGTCACCTCCGTCGACGCCACTTTCGCCTCCGTCCACGGCCCGGTCTCCACCCGGTGGCGGCAGCGGGCCGGCCGCTTCACCCTGACCTGCACGGTGCCGCCCAACACGAGCGCCGAGGTGTGGATCCCGTCGCCCGGTCCGCAGGCGGTCACCCGCGCGGGCGGCGCGTTCCTGCGCCAGGACGACGGCTGCGCGGTCTACCGGGTCGGCTCCGGCACCCACCACTTCACCAGCGAGTGAGGCGCCTTCGGACCGAGGCCCCGGAGTCCGTCCCCGGCGGGCCCGCCCACCGGCGCGGGGCGCTGCGCCGCGGCCGTGGTCAGGGCGACGTGGACCAGCGCGCCGTGCCGCCGGTGCCGTCGGCGACCGTGCGGGCCGCGTCGGAGGCGGACTTCAGGCCCCGGTCGAGGAGCGACTCCAGGATCTCGCCGACTCTGATGGCGGTGTTGGACAGCAGCGACGACGTGATGCCGTGGGTGTGCTCCGTGCCGCCCTGGAGATAGATGCCGCAGCGCAGGCCTGGGTCCGTCGCGACGCGGTAGTCGCGCTCGACGCGGACCCGGCCGTCGTCGTCCCGCAGGCAGCGGTCCGCGACCTCGCCGAGCAGTCCGAGGGGGTCGACCGGGCTGTAGCCGGTGGCGAAGACCACGACATCCGCGTCGAGAAGGGTCTCCTCGCCGGTGACGAGGGATGTGACGGTGGCGCGGACCTTGTCGGGCGTCTCCTTGACGTCGGTGAGCCGGGACACGTTGAGGAAGCGCAGCCGCTCGGTGCCGAGGACCTTCTCCTGGTACATCTGCCGGTACAGGTCGTCGATCAGGTCGATGTCCACCACGGAGTAGTTGGTGTTGGCGTGGTAGTCCATCAGCCGGCGTTTGAAGCCCTCGGGCGCGGCGAAGTAGTCGTCGACCGCGGACGGGTCGAAGATCCGGTTGGCGAACCCGCTGTCGTCGGCGGGGCTGTAGCCGTAGCGGGCGAAGACCGCGCAGACCTCGGCCTCGGGGAAGCGCCGGTGCAGGTAGGCGACGTTCTCGGCGGCGCTCTGCCCGGCGCCGACGACGACGAAGCGCGAGGGTGAGGTGCCCTCCAGAGCGTCGATGCGGGCCAGGAGTTCGGAGTTGTGCCAGATGCGGTCGCCGCGTTCCACGCCTTCCGGCAGGAGGGGCCGCAGTCCGGTGCCGATGACGAGGTTGCGGGCCCGGTGGACCTCAAGCCCCTCGCCCGAACGCACCGTCACTTCCAGGTGTTCCACGCTCCCGTCGCGCAGGACGGGTACGACGCCGACGACCTCGTGGCCGTAGGAGACCATGTCGTCGACCTTGGCCGCGGCCCACTCGAAGTAGTCGTGGAACTCGACCCGCAGCGGGAAGAGGCTTTTGTGGTTGATGAAGTCGACCAGCCGTCCCTTGCTCTGCAGGTAGCAGAGAAAGCTGAACTCGCTTGCCGGGTTGCGGAGTGTCACCAGGTCCTTGAGGAAGGACACCTGCATGGTCGCGTCGTCGATCAGCATGCCGCGGTGCCAGCCGAAGCGCGGCTGCTGCTCGAAGAAGCGGGCGGTGATCGCGTGCCCGTCCTGGGCGTTGTGTTCGTCGAGCGCGATCGCCATGGCGACATTGGACGGTCCGAAGCCGATACCAATGAGGTCGTGGACCGGTGTTGCGTCACCAGGAAGAACCTGTGACATGTCACTCCCATCGTGCGGGGCGGTCGCCTGTCAGGCGTGGGGGGTTGCCGAAACGGGACATGCCGACGGAGGGGCCCCCGTCGGAACTTAGGTGAGCCTAAGCTAATGCCGTGAAGCTGTCGATAGGGCGGGTGGCGAGCCATCCCAGCCAACTGAGGTGTCGCACAAGCGCGTTGCGAACTAAGGTAAGCCTTGCTTCACTTACCCTGGTCAGTCCCTGCTCTGAGGAGGAACCCTATGCGGGTCGTCATGTTCGGATACCAGACCTGGGGCCATCGCACCCTGCAAGCCCTCCTGGACTCCGAACACGACGTGGTGCTGGTGGTGACGCACCCCAGAAGCGAGCACGCCTACGAGAAGATCTGGAGCGACTCGGTCGCCGACCTCGCCGAGCAGCACGGTGTCCCGGTGCTGATCCGCAACCGGCCCGACGACGACGAGCTGTTCGAGCGCCTCAAGGACGCCGCTGCGGACATCATCGTGGCCAACAACTGGCGGACGTGGATCCCGCCGCGCATCTTCGCCCTCCCGCGCCACGGCACGCTCAACGTGCACGACTCGCTGCTGCCGAAGTACGCCGGTTTCTCCCCGCTGATCTGGGCGCTCATCAACGGCGAGTCCGAAGTGGGCGTCACCGCACACATGATGAACGACGAACTCGACGCCGGGGACATCGTCCGGCAGGAGGCGGTGCCGGTCGGGCCGACGGACACCGCCACCGACCTCTTCCACAAGACCGTCGAACTCATCGCCCCGGTCACCATCGGCGCCCTCGACCTCATCGCCGCCGGCCAGACGGAGTTCACCAAGCAGGACCGGTCCCGGGCGAGCTTCTTCCACAAGCGGTCCGTGGAGGACATCCGCATCGACTGGAACTGGCCGGCCGAGGATCTGGAGCGCCTGGTGCGCGCCCAGTCCGAGCCCTACCCCAGCGCCTTCACCTACCACCGGGGCAAAAGGCTCGAAATCCTCGGCGCCACCGTCTCCCGGGGCCGCTACGGCGGTACGCCCGGCCGGATCTTCTACCGCGAGGGCGAAGGCGTGGTGATCGTCGCCGGGGCGGACGCCCGCACCGGCCGCAACCACGGGCTGGCCGTCACGCGGGTACGGACGCAGGACGGACGGGAGCTGTCCGCGAGCGAGTACTTCACCTCCATGGGCGGCTATCTGACCGGCCGGCCCTGAGCCGGGGCCCCGGCCCGTCCGGACACCGGTGTGGGCCCGGCCGTCGTGCGACGGCCGGGCCCACACTCATGCCGGGCGAAGGAGCCTTCGGGTCAGCCGCCGCTCTTGCGCCGGAACGACCGCTGGCTGGCGGCCGGACCGTGGGCGCCGCGGATCTTCGCCACGTCGGTGTTCGCGGCGAGGGCCGCGGCCTCCGCCTGCTTGCCGCGCTTGCGGGCCAGGGCCTCCCGGAACTTGCCCTTCAGGTCGTACTGGCCGTTCTCGTCGGGCGCCAGGCCAGGGCTGTCGACCTCGGCCGATTCCGAACCCGCTTGCGATGAAGACTCTGCAGTCATGGTGACCTCCTGGTTCGGACAACAGGAGCACAGCTTGTCATGCCGACCCCCGACGGGGGTACCGGCCCGCCCGGCCGGGAGATCAGCGACGGCCGCCCGGGACCACCGTGAACGTGCCGGGACCGGCCGGCAGCGCCACCGTGTACTGACGCAGGTAGGTGTCCAGGTACGGCGAGCGGTCGCCGGGGGTGGCGATGTCGTCGGCCGGGTCGTCCAGTGCCAGTCGGAGCTGGGCCCCCTTGACCGCGATCGTCTCGCCGGAGGGGGTGTCGCGCCATGAACCGGTCTGTATCGAGCCGATCTCCACGGCGAGGGCGTGCCCCGCCGCGAGGGTCCAGTCGGTCGCCTTGAGATCGACGGTCAGCCGGCCCGGGTCCACGAGGGAGACCTGTTCGTCGAACATGACGGCGGTGCCGTCCGGGGCGACGTCGTACAGCTTGAGCATGACGTTGCCCTCGCCCTTGGCCGTCAGGGAGACCCGGGGGGTGCCGGTGACCCGCACGGCCTTCTTCAGCGGCTTCGACCACACGAAGAAGCTGGAGGCCACCTCGCCGCTGCGCGCGCGTTCCGCGGCCTCGGCGGCCAGTCCCTCGGGGGCCGGCTGCTCGGTCGCGGGCGCGTTCTCCAGGTCCCAGGTGCCGGTCGGCCGCTCCGACGCCCGCGGTGCCGGGCGGCCCGACGCGGTCAGCGCCGCGCGGGCGGACGCTCCGCCGTCGTCCACGTAGGAGCCGTCGCCGAGCGGAAGGCTGACCGACCGCTCCGTGACCGGCCACGTGTGCTGCGCCCGCCAGGCGCCGGTGGAGTCCTCGACGGCGTAGGCCGGGTACCGCACGGACGGCTTGACGCCCTTGAGGTACTGGTCGTAGAAGGACAGGGTCTCGGCGTACCAGCCCTCGCGCCCCATGGCCAGGCGTCCGTCGCCGGTGCGGTCCCCTCCGCGTACGTGGTCCCACTGGCCGAGCCATCCGCGCTCGGGGCCCTTGTGGTTGTCGAGGTACTCCTGCATCTCCTCGGGCTTGGTGTTGTTCTCGACGAAGCCCTGCGTGACGAACAGCGGGGTGTCGCTGCCCTTGGCCATCCGCGCCAGGTCACGGGAGGTCCAGTGCTCGTCCCGCTGGTCGGAGATCCGGTACCCGGCCGAGTTCTCCGTCAGGCACTCCGGGTGGGTCTCCTCGTACCGGGCGTTGGCCTGATAGCGCGGATCGTCGTCCGCCAACGGGGGCATCGTGGCGATGGAGTTGTACGCGTCGGCGGTTCCGGTCACATTCGGGCGGGGCACGCCGTTGGAGTAGATGTACTGGTACATGTCCCACACGGGCTCCTGGGCGACGACGGCCTTGAGCGCGCGCTGGTCCAGGTTGTTGCCGATGAGGCCGGTGATGGCGTCGTAGGACTTGCCGTACATGCCCACCGCGCCGGTGGACCACGGCTGCTTCGCGGCCCAGTCGACCGCCGCCTTGACGTCGGCCTGTTCGCCGGGGCCGCCCCAGTCGAGGCAGCCGGTGGAGCCGCCGAAGCCGCGCAGGTCCACCATGACGAAGGCGTAGCCCTGGTCGAACAGGTCGGCGCCCTCGACGAAGTCCTGGAAGCGGTCGGACGGCCCGGTGTGGGTCCAGCCCTCGGGACCGGTCTGGCCCGAGTGGCCGAAGTAGGGGCCGATGGACAGGATGACCGGGACCTTCTTCTTCCCGGCCAGTGCCTCGGGCAGCAGGACATCGGCGTGCAGCTGGGTGCCGGAGCGGTCGGAGGACGGGAAGTAGTGCTGCGTCCACACCGATCCCGCCGGGACGCGGTCGTTCTCCTCGTGCGTGACGGGGTCGGTCGAGGTGGCGACCGGCGCAGCCGCCGACTCGGGCGCCGCGACGGCGGGGCCGGCCAGGCCGAGGGTCAGCGCGAGGGTGGCGACGAGTGCCGAGGTGGTTCGGACCGCCACGTGACGTGCTCTCACATGCTCCTCCTTGTGGGGGCTGTTGCAGGTGGTGCGGGTGATGCAGGTCTAGCAGCGATGTCCTCGTTCGTCGATGGGGCCTCCTGCGCCCAACCCCGTCCCCCGCGTCGGGTGTTGGGGGCCGGCGGCGGCCGTCCGGAACCGGATTCCGTGTCGGCGGACGGCCGGGACCGGCCCTCCTCCGTCGCCCGTGACGAGGCGCGCACGGGGACGAACAGGGCGGTGCGCCGAACCGACCTGCGGTTTTTCGGCCGGCCGCGGCCTCCAGGACGGGCGAGGCCGCGGACCGCCGCGCCGACGCCGGGGTGATCCGGCGTCAGGGCCATGCGGAATCGCCGGGGACCGGATGCCTGCCTATGGTGGGGCGGGCCGGGTTTCTTGCCGCCGCGGAAAGGTGGGCCTCCATGGCGCGCGGTGTCGAATCCATCCTGCGCGGCGCCCTCGGCGCTCTGGGCGCCGTGCTGGTGCTGGTCGGCGTCGCCCTGCTGGTGCTGCCGGGACCGGGCCTGCTGCTCGTGTTCTCCGGGGTGGTGCTGCTGGCGCGCGCCGTCCCGGCGCTGGAGCGGTTCGTCGCTCCCGTCAGGGGGCGGGCGATGCGGGCGGCCGAGGAGAGCGTCTCCTCACGCCGGCGGGTCGCCGGCTCGGTACTGATGGGTCTCTCCCTGCTCGCCGCCGGCCTGGTGTGGGGCCTCGTTCCCCACGTGCCGTACTCCGGATGGGCCACCGGGGCGAGTCTGATCGTCTCCGGCCTCGTCCTGTTCGCCCTGCTGGTCTGGAGCCACCGCCGCGTCCGGGCGACGCGCGGCAGCGCACCGCCGCGGCCTGGGGACGAAGCACGCTGACCGGACGGGACCCCGTCGCGCGTCCGCGCGCACGGGTCGGGTCCAGGCCGGCCCGGAGGGCGGCGGGACGGTGCGTGCGCCACTGGTAAAATGGGCTCACGCTTCGAGTCGCCCGGGTCCGTACCGAGGGGTACGGACCCGGTGGCGTTCCGGGCGCCTGATCAGGAAGGTCGTCCCCCATGAACGCGAAGCCGCCGTCGGATTCCGCAGCCTCCCGCGGCGGTGGGTCCCGGCCGCCGGCCGCTTCCTTCGACACGCTCGGCCTGCCGCCGGCGCTGGTGGAGACCATGACCGGTCTCGGGGTGACGGAGCCCTTCCCCATCCAGGCGGCCACCCTGCCCGACGCGCTGGCCGGCCGCGATGTCCTCGGCCGCGCGCGGACCGGCTCGGGCAAGACGCTGGCCTTCGGGCTGGCCCTGCTCACCAGGACGGCCGGCCGGCGCGCCGAGCCCAAGCGGCCGCTCGCCCTCGTCCTGGTGTCGACCCGGGAACTCGCACAGCAGGTGGGCGACGCGCTGGAGCCGTACGCGCGAACGCTGAACGTGCGACTGGCGACGGTCGTCGGCGGGCTGTCGATCAACCGGCAGGCGGAGCTGCTGCGCAACGGCGCCGAGGTCGTCGTCGCCACGCCGGGACGGCTGGCCGACCTGGTCTCGCGCCGGTACTGCCACCTGAACCACGTACGGATCACGGTGCTGGACGAGGCGGACCAGATGTGCGACCTGGGGTTCCTGCCGCAGGTCTCCGGCATCCTGGACCAGGTGCCCTCCGACGGCCAGCGGCTGCTGTTCTCGGCCACGCTCGACCGCGACGTCGACCAGCTGGTGCAGAGCCATCTGCACGACCCGGTCCTCGCGTCGGTCGACCCCGCATCGGCCTCGGTCACCACGATGGAGCACCATGTGCTGACCATCCACCCCGCCGACAAGTACGCGACCGCGACGGAGATCGCCGCCCGGGACGGCCGGGTGCTGATGTTCCTGGACACCAAGGCCGGGGTCGACCGCTTCACCCGGCATCTGCGGGCCTGCGGGGTGCGGGCCGCCGCCCTGCACAGCGGGAAGTCGCAGCCGCAGCGCAGCCACACCCTCGCCCGGTTCGTCGACGGCGAGGTCACCGTGCTGGTGGCCACCAACGTCGCGGCGCGGGGCATCCATGTCGACGCGCTCGACCTCGTCGTCAATGTCGATCCGCCGGCCGACGCCAAGGACTACCTGCACCGCGGCGGGCGTACGGCGCGCGCCGGACAGTCCGGCAGCGTGGTCACGCTGGTCACGCCCGACCAGCGGCGCGAGGTAAACCGGATGATGTCCGAGGCCGGGATCCGGCCGACGGTCACCCCCGTGCGCTCCGGCGAGCAGAAGCTCACCGCCCTCACCGGTGCGCGGCGCCCGCCGACCGGGACGAAGGCCGACGGCGGCAACGCCCCCTTCCGCGGCATGGGCACCCGTCCCGGCCGCCCCGCCAAGGAGTCCCGCAAGACCGCCGAGGCGCGCAAGGCCGCGGAGGCACGGGCGGCGGCCCGGGTGCGCAGGGGCCGCTGACTCCGGGCCGCGTGCCGCCCCAGGGGCTCGCGGGCGCGAGAACTTTGAACACACCGATGACAAAGTATGGACATGTCAAACGGAAGTCTCCTACCTTGGCGGCGGAACTTCCGTCATGCCGCACAAGACCGGAGCGATTTCCGGCACGGTCCGGTCCCCACACCCCGGAGGACCAATGCACCAACGGCTGTTCTCGCATGCCCGAAGACACCTCATCCTCCTGCTGACCTCGGCCGTGGCGATCGGCGGCGCCTGGGCCGCCCCGGCGTCCTCCGCCGCCGCCCCCGCGGACATACCCCCGCAGGAACCCGGCGTCACACTGCGCGTGTTCGACATGCAAACGTCACTGAGCAAGCTGTGCACCCTCAAACCGGGCCAGACCCCCAACCACGACCGGCTGATGCCGACGGTCGACTGGTCCACCACCGCCGACTTCGGCGGCATCGCCGACAACTTCGTCTCCCAGGTGTCCGGTTACCTCCTCGCGCCGCGCGCCGGCACCTACGCGTTCCGGCTCACCAGCGACGACGGCTCACGACTGACCCTCGACGACACCACGGTGATCGACCACGACGGACTGCACGGCGCGGAGCCGAAGGACGGCGCGCTCGAACTCACCGAGGGACCGCACCCGTTGCTCATCGAGCACTTCGACCGCGACGGTGAGCAGCAGCTGCGACTGGCCTGGAAGCCGCCGGGCGAGAGCGAGTTCACCGTCGTACCCCGTGAGGCGCTGAGCACCGACGCCGACGTGGTCCGGGTGACGGCGCCGGGCCGCAAGGAGTGCGAGGCCGGCGGCGACACCCCGGGCGACGGTCTGCCGCTGACCTCCGTACGCCCCGACCTCACTCTCACCGACCTGCGCCCCGACGGCTTCGAACCGCAGGTCAGCGGCATGGACTGGCTGCCCGACGGACGCCTCGCGATCAGCACGTGGGGCGGCACCGACAATGTCGCCGGGGAGGTGTACGTCCTCGACAACGTCACCGGCGCGACCAGCCGCGACAAGGTCACCGTCAAGAAGGTCGCGAGCGGGCTGCGCGAACCGATGGGCATCAAGTACGTCGACGGCTCGCTCTACGTCTCGCAGAAGCACGAGCTGACCCGGCTGGTCGACCAGGACGGCGACGGCGTGACCGACGAGTACCGCACGGTCGCCACCTGGCCGTACGGAGGCAACTTCCACGAGTTCGCGTTCGGCCTGCTCTACCGCGACGGCTACTTCTACGTGAACCTCTCCGTCGCCATCGACCTGGGCGGCGCGACCACCACTCCGCAGCCCGCGCCCGGCCGCGGGACGACGTACCGGGTCAGCCGGGACACCGGCGAGATCAGTCCGGTCGCGGGCGGGCTGCGCACGCCCAACGGCATCGGCTGGGGCCCGGACGGCGACCTGTTCACCACCGACAACCAGGGCGGCTGGCTGCCCTCCTCGAAGCTCGTCCACATCAAGCAGGACCGCTTCTTCAACCACTACACCGAGCCCGCCGGTCCTTTCGAGGGCTCCCCCGTCACCGAGCCGGTGCTCTGGCTGCCGCAGAACGAGATCGGCAACTCGCCCTCCACGCCCCTGTATCTGGAGGAGGGCCGGTTCGCCGGCCAGCTGCTCATCGGTGACGTCACCTACGGCGGACTGCAACGCGCCTACCTGGAGAAGGTGCGGGGCCAGTACCAGGGCGCCGTCTTCCGCTACACCCAGGGCCTGGAGGCGGGCGTCAACCGCATCACCGCCGGCCCCGACGGGGCGATCTACGCCGGTGGCCTGGGCGCCGACGGCAACTGGGGACAGGAGGGCAAGCTCAAGTTCGGTCTGCAGAAGCTGACTCCCAACGGCGGCAACACCTTCGACGTGCACTCGATGCGGGCCGTGCCCGGCGGCTTCGACCTGACGTACACCCAGCCGGTGTCCGACGAGACGGCCGGGGAACTCGCCGACCGCTACCGGGTCGACCAGTGGCGTTACACGCCGACCGGCGACTACGGCGGCCCGAAGATCGCCGAGGAACAGCTCGCCGTGCGCTCGGCGACGCTCTCGGACGACGGCCGGACCGTCCGGCTGCGGCTGGACGGCCTCAAGCCGGACCGCGTCGTGCACGTGCGCTCGCCGCGCCCCTTCACCTCGGCGTCCGGCGAGAGCCTGTGGAGCACCGAGGCCTGGTACACGCTCAACGCGATGCCCGGCGAGCAGCCGCCGCCGGCCACCCTGTACGAGGCCGAGGAGGCGCGTCTCACCGGCACGGCCGGTGTCCACACCGACCACGTCGGCTACTCGGGCAGCGGGTTCGTCGACCGCTACGGCACCGAGGGCAGGGCCGCCACGACCTTCGACGTGAGCGTCCCGGAGTCGGGCACCTACGACGTGGGCCTGCGCTACTCCAACGGCCCCAACCCGTTCGAGGGCACCAAGTCGCTCTCCCTGTACGCCAACGGGGAGAAGGTGCGCCGGACGGAACTCGCCTCCACCGGCGACTGGGACACCTGGTCCACCCGGACCGAGTCGCTGGAGCTGCGCGCCGGCCGCAACGCGCTCTCCTACCGGTACGACCCCGGCGACACCGGTCACGTCAACCTGGACCTGATCACCGTGCACCCGCACGGCGCCCCGGTCGCCCTGTTCGACGGCACCGCCGCCTCCCAGGAGCAGTGGCAGCACCCGGACGGGCGCAAGGTGGCCTGGCCGCTGACCGAGGAGGGGTCGATGGAGGTGTGCTGCGGTGACATCCGCACCAAGGACGCCTACCAGGACTTCAGGGCGCACGTGGAGTTCCGGGTGCCGCTGCTGCCGCCCGACGTGACCGGTCAGGACCGCGGCAACAGCGGTGTCTACCTCCAGGACCGCTACGAACTGCAGATCCTCGACTCCTACGGCGACACCGCGTTGGGCGACGACGAGGCCGGCGCGATCTATCTGAAGAAGGCGCCGGACACCAACGCGGCGACCGCGCCGGAGACCTGGCAGACGTACGACATCGTCTTCCGCGCGGCCCGCTACGACGACAGCGGCCGCAAGACCGCCGACGCCCGGGTGACGGTCGTGTGGAACGGCACGAAGGTCCACGACGACGTGGTCCTGGACGGGCCCACCGCGGGCGGCGGGGCCGAGACGCCCGCCGCGGGCCCATTCCGGTTGCAGGACCACGGGAACAAGGTCCGGTTCCGCAACATCCGGGTGGAGCCGCTGAGCTGACCCACAACCGTGCGGGGCGGCCCCTGCCGGCCGTCCCGCACCCGGACCTCGACACCGCCTGTCCAATTGGTGCGGTTTGTGGTGTGTCACCTTAGTCTGTCCCGAGGACAGACTCGGACAGTCGACGGCCGGTTGCAGCCGGCGGAAAGTGAGCCCCCATGGCTGAGCGGCTCAAGAGATCCGGTTTGATCGGTGAACTGTCGGCCGAATTCGCCGGAACGATGATCCTCATCCTGTTCGGCTGCGGGGTGGTGGCTCAGGTGGTGGCGGGCGGGGCCCTCACGGACCCGGCCGGCGGCCTCGGCGACCACGACAGCATCGCCTGGGCGTGGGGCTTCGGTGTCACGCTGGGCGTCTACGTGGCGGCGCGGCTGAGCGGCGCCCACCTCAACCCCGCGGTGACCCTCGGCCTCGCCGCGTTCAGGGGATTCCCCTGGCGCAAGGTGGTCCCCTACGCGCTCGCCCAGACGGCGGGCGCCTTCGTGGCCGCTCTTCTGGTGCGCTGGAACTACACCGAGGCGCTCGCGAAGGCCGACCCCGGCCACACCATCCTGACGCAGTCCGTGTTCTCCACGCTCCCCGCCAACGGGAACACCGCGCTCCCGGTCCACGAGTGGGGCGCCTTCCGCGACCAGATCATCGGCACCGCCATCCTGCTGATGCTGATCATGGCCCTCACGGACATGATGAACACACCCCCGGGCGCGAACCTGGGCGCCTTCATCATCGGACTGATCGTGGTCGCGATCGGCATGGCCTTCGGCACCAACGCGGGCTACGCCATCAACCCGGCCCGCGACTTCGGCCCCCGGCTGGCCAGCTTCCTCACCGGATACGGCGGAGCATGGCGAGATCAGTACGGAAATCTCTACTTCTGGGTCCCGATCCTCGGCCCGCTGATCGGCGGCGTGCTCGGAGCGGGTCTGTACAAGGCGTTCGTCGGCCGGTATCTGCCCACGGCAGAGCCCGAGCCCCCGGGACGCGTCCCGCCGTCAGAGGACTGACACCGGCCGAAGAGGAGGCAACACCATGGCGGACTTCATCGGTGCGGTGGACCAGGGGACCACCAGCACCCGATTCATGATCTTCGACCACGGCGGCAACGAGGTGGCGAAGCACCAGCTCGAACACGAACAGATCCTGCCCCGCTCCGGATGGGTGGAGCACGACCCGGTGGAGATCTGGGAGCGCACCAACTCGGTGATGCAGAACGCCCTGCGCTACAGCGGTCTGTCGGGCAGCGACCTTCAGGCCATCGGCATCACCAACCAGCGGGAGACCACGGTGGTCTGGGACCCGCGCAACGGGCGTCCCTACTACAACGCCATCGTGTGGCAGGACACCCGTACGGACGCCATCGCGGCCGGCCTCGAACGTTCCGGCCGGGGCGATGTCATCCGCCGCAAGGCGGGACTGCCCCCGGCGACCTACTTCTCGGCCGGCAAGATCCAGTGGATCCTCGAGAACGTCGACGGCGTCCGCGAGGCGGCGCAAGCGGGCCACGCCCTGTTCGGCAACACGGACGCCTGGATCCTGTGGAACCTGACCGGTGGTCCCCAGGGCGGCATCCACGCCACCGACGTGACCAACGCCAGCCGCACCATGCTGATGGACCTGGAGACGCTCGACTGGGACGACGAGCTGCTGAGCTTCTTCGGCATCCCGCGGTCCATGCTGCCGACCATCAACCCGTCCTCGCACCGGGAGGCGTACGGCACGGCACGGACCTCCCGGCCGCTGCGCGCCGCCGTTCCCGTCTGCGGGGTGCTCGGCGACCAGCACGCGGCCACCGTCGGACAGGTCTGCTTCGCGCCCGGCGAGGCCAAGAACACCTACGGCACCGGCAACTTCCTGGTCCTCAACACGGGCACGGAGCTGGTCCGCTCCCAGCACGGCCTCCTGACCACCGTGGCCTACCAGTTCGGCGACAGCCCGGTGGTCTACGCGCTGGAGGGCTCCATCGCGGTGACGGGGTCCGCCGTGCAGTGGCTGCGCGACCAGATGAAGATCATCAAGACCGCGGCCGACAGCGAGGAACTCGCCCGCACCGTCCAGGACAACGGCGGCGTGTACTTCGTCCCCGCCTTCTCCGGCCTGTTCGCCCCCTACTGGCGCTCCGACGCCCGGGGAGCAATCGTCGGTCTCGCCCGGTACAACGACAACGCGCACCTGGCGCGGGCGACCCTGGAGTCCATCTGCTACCAGAGCCGCGATGTCGTCGAGGCCATGGAGCAGGACTCCTCGGTCCATCTGGACGTGCTCAGGGTGGACGGCGGTGTGACCGCCAACGACCTGTGCATGCAGATCCAGGCCGATGTCCTCGGTGTCCCGGTCAGCCGCCCGGTCGTCACGGAGACCACCGCCCTCGGCGCGGCCTACGCGGCGGGCCTGGCCACCGGCTTCTGGCGGGACACCGACGAGCTGCGCACCCACTGGCAGGAGTCCAAGCGCTGGGAGCCGCAGTGGTCCGAGGAGCGGCGCGAGCAGGGCTACGCCGGATGGAAGATGGCGGTGGAGCGCACCCTCGACTGGGCCAAGGTCCCCGAGGAGTGAGGCCCGGAGTGCGCCACCGGCCGACGGTCCCGGTGGCGCACTCCCGCAGCCGGCCGGCTCCCCTCCGCGCCGGTGGGGCCGAACGGCCCGGGGCCGGGACCGAGGGGCCCCTGGTGTCCCGCAGCGACCGGCGGGATCCTCGTAGAGACAACCCCATCGTGCACCGAGGGGAACGACGAGGGGTGGTCTCGCGACCGGGCAGGCGGCGTTCTCGCACCGTCTCCGCGCAGTCCCCCGTACACCCCTTCCGCTCCCCTCGGGACACCGATCCGGCCGCGGCGCCGGGCGGCCTCCGTGCCGTCCGTCTGCGGTGAGAGAACGAAAGGAGCCGGAGTGATGACCTCTTCCACCACTCTGACCGCGGCCCTCCCCGGCGAACACCGCGAACGGCTGATGCGGATCGCCCGTGAGGTCTCCATCGCGGAAGGCACCCGTCTCTTCGAGGAAGGCCGGCGCGCGGACCGGTTCTGGATCGTGCGGACCGGGACGGTCAGCCTCGACGTGCGCGTCCCCGGCCGCCGGTCAGCCGTCATCGAGACCCTGGGCCACGGCGAACTGGTCGGCTGGTCCTGGCACTTCCCGCCCTACCTGTGGCAACTGGGCGCCGAGGCCACGACCCCGGTACGGGCCTGGGAGTTCGACGCCGACGTCATGCGGGAGATGTGCGACCGCGACCCCGAGTTCGGCCGGGCGATCGCCGTCTGGGTCGGCCGGGTGGTCGCCCACCGCCTGCACGCCGCCCGGGTCCGCCTGCTCGACCTCTACGCCCCGTACGGCAGCGGCAGCCTGCTCTGACGGGGCGGCCGCCGCCACGGGTGAGCGGCCGGGGAAGCACTGCGACGAGGGGTGAGCCGACCGCGGTTCACCCCTCGTCCGGCACGGGCGCCCACCGGGCCCGAACAGGCAGGGCCGAACGGCCCTAGCACACGGCAGGCCGACGAAGCTGCAATGGCCTCACCCACCCTGCGACCGCGCGGCCGCCCCGAAGCCCCGGGCCACGGGCAGCCGAGCGGAGACAAGACCATGAGTGATGATCCCGCACAAAGGCATGCCATGACCCCCCATCCCGTTCCCGCGGCCACGGTGCGTCCCCGCCGCAGCATCGCGCTCGGCAGCGAGGAGGCCCTCGCGCTGCTGGGCAGCGTCTCCCTGGGACGGATCGTCTTCACCCGGCAGGCACTGCCGACGATCCGCCCGGTCAACCATGTCCTGGACGGCGGCGACATCATCATCCGCACCCATGAGGGCGGGGCCCTGACCTCCCGTACGCAGCGGGTCGGTGATCCCGGTGTCGTGGTCGCCTACGAGGCCGACACGATCGACCCGGACACGCATCTCGGATGGAGCGTCGTGGTGACCGGCTACGCCCGACCGGTCACCGACCCGGAGGAGCTGAGCCGCTATCAGGCCGTCCTGCGCCCCTGGATCGAGCGGACGATGGACTACGCGATCCGCATAGTCCCCGATCTGATCACCGGCATCCGGCTCACCGAGGCCCAGCAGCCCCCCGCGAGGCTGTGAACCCCGGCGCGGCACACCGCCCGGGGCCGGGGCGCGCCCTCCCCGGCGTCGACAGGGCCGGGGGAGACGTCCGGGAGGGACCTTGAGCCCCGGCACGACGCGCTCCAATGGGGACCAACGGCCCTGTTCACCGGTCCGTTGGTCCCCGGTGCGCCGTCGGCGGCGAAACCCGCCCGAGGCGCGGACCACCGGCTGGTACACAAAGAGGCGCCGCCGCATCCCGTGCCGCGGTCCCTCTCCTCCGTTCTCTTCCGGGAGGCTCCATGCTGTCCGCAGAGTCGGCGTCCGTCGTCCGGGCCACACTGCCCGCCGTGACGGAAGCGCTCGACGAGATCGCCTCGCGCTTCTACGGCACGATGCTCCACGACCGGCCGGAACTGCTCGACGGGCTGTTCAACCGGGGCAGCCAGGCCAACGGTGCCCAGCGAAGGGCACTGGCCGGCTCGATCGCCGCGTTCGCCACCGCCCTGCTCGACAACCCGGACACGCGTCCGGACGCCCTGCTGGAGCACATCGCTCACAAGCACGTCTCCGTCGGGGTCACCGACGACCAGTACACGATCGTGCACAAGTACCTGTTCGCCGCGATAGCCGATGTCCTGGGCGACGCGGTCACCCCCGCGGTGGCGGCCGCCTGGGACGAGGTGTACTGGCTGATGGCGGGCGCCCTGATCGGCCAGGAGGCGCGGCTCTACCACGAGGCGGGTTCGCGGCCCGGCCGGATCTGGCGGCAGTGGAAGGTCGTCGGGCGCCGCTCCGAGACGCACGACGTGGTGTCCTTCGTGATCCGCCCGGCCGACGGCGAACCGGCGCCGCGCGCACGGGCGGGGCAGTACGTGAGCGTGCGGATGCTGATGGCCGACGGCGTGCACCAGGTCCGCCAGTACAGCCTGTCCTCGGCCCCCGGTGGAGAGCTGCGCCGGATCACCGTGAAACGGGGCGCGGGCGCGGGCGAAGCGCCGGGCGGCGAGGTCTCCAACCTGCTGTACGACGACGTGTGCCGGGGTGACGAGCTGACCGTGTCGGCGCCGGCCGGCGACTTCGTCCTCGACGGTGCCGACGACGACGCGCCGGTCGTGCTGGTCTCGGAGGGCATCGGCTGCGCTCCCCTGACCGGGATGCTGGCCCACCTCGCGGCCCTGGAGTCCTTGCGCCCGGTGCTGGTCCTGCACGCCGACCGGTACCCCGCCGACCACGCCCTGCGCGCCGAGACGCGGGAGCTGGTCGAGCGGCTGCCGGACGCCCGAGCCGTGTTCTGGTACGAGCGCCTGGCCCCGCGGGAGCCGGAGGTCCGCAGCGGTCCGATGGACCTCTCCGGCGTCGAACTGCCCGAAGGCGCCGTCGTGTTCCTGTGCGGGTCGCTGCCGTTCATGCGGGATGTGCGGGCGCGGTTGCTCGCCGCAGGCGTTCCGGCACGGCGCATCCGGTACGAGGTCTTCGGCCCCGACCCGTGGCTCGCGGACACCGAGGGCTGACGGCGGGCGCCGCCCTTTCACCCCGGCCCCTCAGCCGCTCATGATGCCGACGGGTGAGGTGTCGCGCGCGGTGTGCGGCCGCCCTCCGGGCCGTATCCGAACCGGATCAGCAGTTGGGAGTGGTGGCTCCGCCGGGTGCCGCTCATCGCCGCCCGCAGGTCGGGCCACTCCATCGCCTGGTGCAGCATCGAGGTGCGCACCCCGTGCGTGGTCGCGGTGAGCAGCACGCGCTGGAGGGCCTGCCCGGCGCGCAGCCAGTCCTCCCGCGTGTCGCGCGGGGTCCACAACAGGCCCACCTGGACGTGGCGTTCGAACCGTGTGCCGCGCCGGCCGAGCGCGGGCAGCGGGGCGATGAAGTCCCGCATCGGCACGTGACCGGAGCTGTCGCGGGGCCCCAGGGCGGTCGCGGGGATCCCGTAGGGGACGTCGGCTCCCGGTGTGGTGACCCAGGCGCGGCTCTCGGCGGTGCGCTTGGGGCTGGCGGTGTTGCGGGACTCGGCGGCCTCGGTCAGGCACAGCAGCCGGCGGGTCGCGATGATGTCGGGGACGTCCAGGCCCGCGCCCTCGGCCCGCGCGGCGCCGATCATGTCCGCCACGACGAGGTCGGGGACCGTGCGGCCCGTGAAGGGCATCCGGCTGGTGTGGCGGCGCTCGACGGCTTCGTACAGGTCGCCCAGCCGGCTCTCCTCGCCGTACGGCGGTCGCTCGGACAGTCGTACGGTGGCCAGCAGACCGGGGTCGCCCCCCGGCGGGAGCAGCTCGACGACCGGGGTCCAGCCCAGATGGACGGCGGCCACGCGGAGGTTGAGGACGGCGGCGCCCACCGACAGGTACTGCGCGCGCCGTTCGGGGTCGGCGACCGCCAGCCACCGCGCGTTGTCGGCGCGTACCTGGACGGACCGGCTGTCCGTCTCCAGGCCGAACCGCCAGGGCTGGGTGTTGTGCACGGAGGGCGCCGCCACCGCCGCGGCGAGCAGGGTCTGGACCGCTGCGGCGTTGACTTCCCGGGTCTGCATGGCGGCTCCTTCGCTGGGGCTCTGTCCGTCGCCCCAACCCTGCGTCGCCGTGCCGTCCGGGGGGAGGGTTGAACGGCCCTTCGGCCGCGGGCCGGGTGGCCCCAGGTCCCGGGCCCGACGGCCGTGCCCGTGACCAGGGCGGTTCCGCCGCCGGGCCGGTGCGCGCGTGCGGCGGACCGGCGTGGTCGCGAAGGTCCGTCGGGTCGAGGTGCTGCAACGGGTGTACGCCGGTGTCCGCGGCGGCGGATCGCACGGGCGGTGTCTCACCGCCGCGTCCTTCCGGGGGCCGGGTCGTCGCGACGGGCGCCCCGGTGAAGTGATCGCGTCCGGCCGCGGTGGACGGCCGGACGCGTGACCGGACCGGGCGTACGCCCCGACGCGTCCCGGTCACCGCGGCCGGGGACGGGGGATGTGGTGGCCGGCGGCCACGGGTCGCGTCGGGCCGGTGGGCGTCGCCGGTTCGATCACCGTCAGCATGCTCCCCGGGCGGCGTCCGGGGCCCCGCCGACCGGCCCCGTTCACAGGGCCGTTGGTCCCTGTGCGGGCCGCGGGAACGGGGCCGAACGCCCCTCGGGCGGGGCCCTGCGGACCCCGGGTGCGGGTGGCTCGCCCGCAATAGCGTTCCGGGCCATGGAGGACCGTCGTGAGGGCGAGGCGGGTGGTCCGGCACCGCGGCCGGCCGCCGGCGGCCCGCAGCGGCCACGGGCGCGCCCCGGTCGGCTTCCGCACCCTCGGCCCCGGTGACGAGGAGGGGCACGCGGGGTTGAGGACGGCGCCTCCTGACGGGGCCACCGGCGAGGCGGTGGCCCACGGCGGCTCGCCCGGCTTCCGGTGGGGGGAAGCCGGGCGGGGCCGCCGGAACCGCCCCGCCGACCTCGCCGAACGGCGCCTCACCAGGCATCGATCGGGAGTTCGAGCAGGCTCGGGGTTCCTACGGGGCGGCGCCGCGCCGTACGCCCCGCGCACGGCCGACCGGATCTCGGCGTCGTTCCGGTCCCCCTGTGGCGTCCGTGGTCCCCCGAGGCGGAGAGGATCCGAACCATGTCCGCATGGCCCCTGCCCGAGTCGTTCCCCAGCAGCTCCGGTGCGGTCCGCTGGAACCGGCTGGGCGCTGCCGGGCTGCCGGGCGGCCTCCGCTGGTCCTTCTGCACGGCACGCCGTTCTCCTCGTACGTCTGGCGTGCGGTGGCCCGCTCGCCGGCGCGTGACCATCAGGTGTTCGTCTGGGACATGCCCGGCTACGGGCTGTCGGAGAAGTACGCGGGCCAGGACGTGTCCCTGGCCGCTCAGGGCCGGGTCTTCACCGAGTTGCCGGCCCACTGGGCACTGGCGGAGCCCTTGGTGGCCGCCCACGACTTCGGCGGTGCCGTCGCGCTGCGCGCCCATCTGCTGCACGGCGCCGGTTACCGGGCCCTCGCCCTGGTCGATCCGGTCGCGCCGGCGCCCTGGGGGTCGCCGTTCTTCCGCCTGGTGCGCGAGCACGCCGAGGTCTTCGAGCGGCTGCCGCCGGCGCTCCACCGGGCTCTGGTGCACGAGTACGTCGGCTCCGCGAGCAGCGCGGGACCGCGTCCCGGGATTCTGGACCGGCTCGTCCGGCCCTGGCTCGGCGAGGCGGGGCAGCCGGCCTTCTACCGGCAGATCGCCCAGGCCGACCAGCGGTACACCGACGAGATCCAGGACCGGTACGCCGGGATCGACGTGCCGACGCTGGTCTGCTGGGGCGAGGACGACACCTGGATCCCCGTGGCGAAGGGACGCGAACTCGCCGCCCGCGTCCCCGGCGCCCGGTGGGAGCCGATCGCCCACGCGGGTCATCTCGTCCAGGAGGACGCGCCCGCCGAGCCGACGGCCGCGCTGCTCGCGTTCCTCCGGAGCCTGCCCTGACGGCCGTTCGGCGCACGGCGGGTCTGCGGGGCGGCGGCACGCCACGGGGCAGGGTGCCCGGGAACGAGCGTTTCCCGGGCACCCTGCCCCGTTCGAGGTCTCCCCCGGTCAGGCGGGGGTGATGTTCTCCGCCTGCGGGCCCTTCTGGCCCTGGGTGATGTCGAAGGTGACGGCCTGGCCTTCCTGCAGCTCGCGGTAGCCGGTGGCGTTGATGTTGGAGTAGTGCGCGAAGACGTCGGGGCCGCCGCCGTCCTGCGCGATGAAGCCGAAGCCCTTTTCAGAGTTGAACCACTTGACGGTTCCGCTGGCCATGCCTTTGCCTTTCAGCCGATATCGGATCCGCACCGCGCGAACCCGGAGGTGGTCGTCCTGGTCCTCCGGCGTTGCACAGCAAACCGCCCGCACTCTGGCGCGGGCGGTCTGGGCGAACCACGACATCTGCTGCTGACGCTACACGGCATGTCCGAGCCTCACCAGTGAGTAAGGGGGGTGAGCGGGAACGATGTTGCGGCCCGCCGCCCCTCCCGGCGTACCGCGGGCCGCGGTACGAGGGGGTTTCGGCAGGTACCCGGTCGGGGTCGGACACCGCGTCACCGCGCCCTTCGTCACCCGATCCGCGGCCGGGCGGCGACACACCACCCTGCGCCATACGGGGGAGACGGCGATGCGGCCGCACACCCCGGTTCCGTATGTGGTCTAGCTATGAAGAGTCCACACACGGAGTCGGAGATCGATATGACCGTCAGGAAAGCGCTGGCCCTGGTGATCGGCGCTGTCATGTGCGCCGGCGTGCTGGGAACCGGCTGCGCCCGGCAGCCCGCGGGCAGCTCCCAGGACTCGCAGGCGCCGGGCGGGTCCGCCGCGGCGCGGCCGGCGTCCCCCCTCCCCGCTCCCCCGCGCTCCTTCCCCCGCCCGCTTCCCGGGCTCGGACCCGCCACCCGGGCCCGGATCCCGGCGGCCTCCCGGCAGGTCCTGGTGGTCACGGGCGAGAGCGACAGCTCGTCGCAGGCGCGGGTGGTGCTCTACGAGCAGTCCCCCGCCCAGGGCTGGCGCCCGGTCGCCGGTCCCTGGCCCGCCCACAACGGCCTGCGCGGCTGGACGGAGGACCACGAGGCGGGCGACCTGCACTCGCCCGTCGGGGTCTTCCGTCTCAGTGACGCCGGAGGCCGGCTGCCCGACCCGGGCACGCTGCTCCCGTACGACGAGGACCCGGAGTTCTCGGTGTCGGGCACCGGGCACCTCGGGGAGCCGCTGGAGGGGTCGTTCGACTATGTGATCGCCATCGACTACAACCGGGTCCCCGGCAACACCCCGCTGGACAAGGAGCGCCCCGAGGGCGAGGACAAGGGCGGCGGGGTCTGGATCCACGTGGACCACGGCGGGCCGACCAACGCCTGCGTCTCCCTGAGCGAGGAGCACATGCGCACCTTGCTGACCGCCCTGGACCCGGACAAGGATCCGGTCGTCGTCATGGGCCCGGAACCGCTCCTGGAGCGGTAGCGCCCCACGGGCGTCCACCCGCCGCGGCGGACACCCGGTGCGGCACGGCGGTGACGCCGGGTCAGGTCGCCGTGAGGCCCGCCGGATACCGGGCCGCCGGTATGGACTTCGTGGCAAGGTTCCGCGTCCCGCTGCCCGGCGGACGGTCAGAAGAGCCGCTCCTGGGCGGGTGCGGGCCGTCCCCGCCGGTTGCCGCGCGGGGTGCTCCGCGCGGGTGCCGCCTCCCCGAACAGCGGGGCCGTGCCGTACTCGTCGGGCTCGGCCGGGACGGTGGCGGGCCCGGTGCCCACGTTGAGGACCAGCGGGGCGTCCCGGTCGAAATCGCCCGGCGTCATCGCCACCCACTCACGGTCCTGCCGCTCACCCACGCACCGACACCTCTCTCGCGCCGCCCGCCGCGACCACGCGACGCTACCAGCCGTGTGATCACGGCTCCTGCCAGGCTCGCTCCCGTCGTTCCCTCATCGTTCCCACGTGTCCGACAAGCAACGCATCATGATTGATTATGCGTCGAACACGGCTACTCCGAGCAGGTTCAATCACGGGTTGCATCGTTTCGGGCCCTTGACAGGGGCCGGACCAGGTCGATTTACTCCCGGTCAACGCCGACGCCCCGTGCTCGGCGGCAGAGGTACGCCCAGCCGGTAGCTGGCTTCACGCCAGGAGCCCGGACTAAGTCGCCAGGACCGCCACCGGCGTCCGAGGCGGGGACGTGCCCACCACCCCTCGGAGCTCGAATCCATGGGTCGTCATCAGCTCTACTCCCCGAAGAAGCTCGCCGTGGCCGGCGCGTGTGCCGTGGCCCTCGCCGGCGCGGCGATCATCCCCGGCGGCGGTCCGGCGGACGCCGCGGAAGTGGCACTGCCGCCCACCCACGCCGACTTCGACTACCAGATCGGCGGCGCCTACACCCCGCCGGCCGGAGTCCGGGTGGTCACCCGCGACCACACCGACTCCCCCGCGCCGGGCCTGTACAACATCTGCTACGTCAACGCCTTCCAGGCCCAGCCCGACGCCGAGGGCGACTGGGACCCCGACCTGCTGCTGCGCGACGCCAACGGCAAGGTCGTCTACGACACCGACTGGGGCGAGGCCTTCCTGGACATCCGCACCGCCGAGAAGCGGGAGCGCATCGCCGAGCGGGTCGGCACGTGGATCGACGACTGCGCCAAGAAGGGCTTCGACGCGATCGAGCCGGACAACTACGACAGCTACACCCGGTCGGGCAGGCTGCTGAGTTCGTCCGACGCCCAGGCCTTCGTCAAGCTGCTCGCGGCCCGCGCGCACGCCGACGGGCTGGCCGCCGGCCAGAAGAACACCGTCGAACTCGCCGCCCACCACGAGGAGAACGGCCTGGACTTCGCCGTCGCCGAGGAGTGCGGCGAGTGGGACGAATGCGGTGACTACACGGACGAGTTCGGCGACCACGTGATCGTCGTCGAGTACACCGCCAAGGGCCTGTCGAAGGCGTGCTCCGAGTTCGGCGACAGGCTGAGCATCGTCCGGCGCGACCTCGACGTGTCGCCGCTGGGCAGCCGCGGCTACGTCCGTGAGACCTGCTGACCCCACCCGACGGCCGGTCCTCGCTCTTTCGGAGGTACACATGGATGCGGTCCGACGTGCCGCCCGTCCCTCACGCCGCGGCGTGCTGCGGGCCGGCGGGGGCGCCGTGCTCGCGGCGGCCGCGGGCGGCGCGGTGACCGGTTGCGGGACCGGCACGGACGACGGCGTCGGGCCCGACGGCACGGTCACCATCGAGATGTGGCACGGCCAGGCCGACACCGCGAAGAAGGTCCTCCAGGGGCTCGTGACCGACTTCGAGCGCGCCCATCCGCGGATCAGGGTGAAGCTGGGCGGCGGGGTGCTGTCGGACGTGATGCTGCAGAAGGTCACGGCCGCCCTCGCCGCCGGCTCCTACCCGGACATCGCCTACATCTTCGGATCGGACCTGGCGCGGGTCGCCCGCAGCCCGCAGGTCGTCGATCTCACCGACATGGTCGACTCCGGTCCCGTCCCGTGGAAGAACTACTGGGCCGCGGCCAGGGACGCCGTGACCCTCAACGACCGGATCCGGGCCGCGCCCGCGCTGCTCGACTCGCTCGCCGTCGTCTGCAACAGGAAGCTGTTCCGCGAGGCGGGCCTGCCCCTGCCGAAGGCCGGCTGGAGCTGGCAGGACTTCGTCACCTGCGCCCGGCGGCTCACCGACGCGGGCCGGGGCCGGTTCGGCACCGGCTGGCCGGGCACGGGCGACGAGGACACCGTGTGGCGCCTGTGGCCGATGATCTGGGACCTGGGCGGCGATGTCGTCGACGGCGACGGCAAGAACATCGGCTTCACCGACAGCGGCGCCCGCGCCCTGCGGGTGGTGGCCGACCTGGCACGGGACAAGAGCGTCTACGTCGACCCCAAGCCCGGCAGCGAGCAGATGTACCAGGTGTTCCTGTCCGGCCGCATGGGCATGGTGGTCACCGGTCCGTGGCAACTGCCCGACATCGAGGACGCCGGGATCGACTACCACGTCACTCCCCTGCCCACGTTCAGCGGGCGCCCGGTGACCATCTCGGGGCCCGACACCTGGACCGTGTTCGACAACGGCGCGGCGCGCTCCCGGGCCGCCCGTACTCTCCTGGCCTGGCTGTCCCGCCCCGAGCAGGACGTGCGCTGGGACATCGAGGCCGGCAGCCTCCCGCTCAGCCGCCGCACCGAGGCGCTGCCGGCCTGGCGGGACAAGGTCGCCCGCACCGAGGGCCTGGACGTGTTCACCACGGCCCTGGAGACGGCGCGCGTGCGGCCCGTCCACCCGGCGTATCCGGAGGTCTCGCAAGCACTCGGGCAGGCGATCGTCGCCGTGCTCCTGGGGCGCGGCACTCCCGAGAAGGCGCTGCGTGCCTGCGCCGACGATGCCAACGCCGCTCTGCTCATACCGCGTTGAGGAGTCACACCGCCATGCCGCGCCTTCCCCGGCCCGTCACCGTCACGGGCCCGCCGCCGGACCCACGGGCCCTGCGCCGCAAGCGCCGGAGCGAGACCACCACCGCGTGGGCCTTCGTCTCGCCGGCGATCCTGATCGTGCTCGGTCTGAGCATCGTCCCGGTGATCTGGTCGCTGCTGCTCTCCTTCCAGGCGAACGACCTGGTGACCCCGAGCCGCTGGGTCGGCCTCGACAACTACCGCGCCCTCGCCCAGGACCCGGGCTTCCACCGGGCGGTCCGCAACACCCTGCTGTACACGGTCCTCTACGTGCCGCTGAGCATGCTGTTCGGCCTGGCCCTCGCCCTGGTCCTGAACCGGCGCATCCGTCTGGTGGGCCTCTACCGCACCCTGATCTTCGTGCCGTTCGTGCTGTCGGCGACCGCGCAGGGCGTGCTGTTCTCCTTCATCCTGGACCCGGAGTTCGGCGCGGCCAACTCGGTGCTGCACCACCTCGGCGTCTCCTCCCAGGGCTTCCTCTCCGATCCCTCCCAGGCGCTGCTGGTCCTGGTGGCGATCACTCTGTGGAGCGGCACCGGGTTCTGCGTCGTCGTCTACCTCGCCGCCCTCCAGGACGTGCCGCAGTCCTTGATCGAGGCGGCCCGTCTCGACGGCGCCGGCCGCCGGCATCTGCTGCGCCATGTCACACTGCCCACGCTCACCCCGGTCACCGTCTTCCTCGTGCTGTGGCAGGCCATCAACTCCCTTCAGGTCTTCGACCTGGTGTACGTCACCACCAAGGGCGGTCCGCTCGGCTCCACCACGGTGATCGTGTACTTCATCTGGGAGCAGGCGTTCAAGAACGCCACCGCCGGCTACGGGGCCGCTGCCGCCTATGTCCTCGCCGTCGCCCTCGCCCTCACCGCCGGGATCGTCCGCGTCGCCCGGCGCCGGGGAGGCAACCGTCCCGAAGGGGCCCGATCATGACGGCGACCACCACCCGTCCCGCTGCCGCCCACGTCCTCGCGCCGGGGCCCGGCACCGCCCAACGGCGCCGCGTACGGCTCCCGTTCAGTCCATGGCATCTGCTGCTCGCGCCGCTCGCCCTCACCTTCGCCGTGCCGCTGGTCTGGCTGCTGCTCAGCTCGGTGATGAGCAACGCGGAGATCAACCGCTTCCCGCCGGCCCTGTGGCCCTCCGGCATCGACCTCGGCGGCTACCGCTATGTGCTGGGCAACGCGATGTTCCCCCGCTGGTTCGCCAACTCGCTGATCGTGTCGGCCGTCACCGTCGCCGCGAACCTGGTGTTCGGCTCGCTCGCCGGGTACGCCTTCGCCCGGATGCGGTTCGCCGGCTCCCGGGTGCTGCTGGGGCTGATGCTGGCCACCATGGCCGTGCCGTTCCAACTGACCATGATCCCGACGTTCCTGGTGATGAAGAGGCTCGGGCTGATCGACACCCTGGGCGCGCTGATCGTGCCGTCGCTGGTCACCCCGTTCGCGGTCTTCCTGCTGCGGCAGTTCTTCCTCTCCCTGCCCAGGGAACTGGAGGAGGCCGCCTGGATCGACGGCTGCTCGCGGCTGCGGGTGCTGGTCCGCATCGTGCTTCCGCTGTCGCGTCCGGCGCTGAGCACGGTGGCCGTCCTCACCTTCCTGAGCACGTGGAACGATCTGACCTGGCCGCTGATCGCCATCAACCACGACACGCAGTACACACTGCAACTGGGTCTGACCACCTTCCAGGGGCAGCACCACACCCAGTGGGCCGCGGTGATGGCCGGCAATGTCATCACCGTGCTTCCGGTGCTGCTCGCCTTTCTCGGCGCGCAGAAGACCTTCATCCAGTCGATCACCTCCAGCGGCCTCAAGGGCTGACAGCTCTCCGCCTCGTCCTCGCCGTCACTTCAGGAAAGACCCATGCCGCACACCCTTGACCTGCTCGTCGTCGGCGACGCCAATCCCGATGTCGTCCTCGGACCGCTCGACGCCCCCCTCGCCTTCGGACAGCGCGAACAGCTCGTCGCCGACGGCGCCCTGACCCTCGGCGGCTCCGCCGCGATCATGGCGTGCGGCGCGGCCCGCCTCGGGCTGCGGGTGGCCCTCGCCGCGCGCGTCGGCGACGACGACGCGGGCCGCTATGTGCGCGACGCCCTGGCCTCCCGGGGCGTGGACACAGGTGCCCTGCGCGTCGATCCACGCCTGTCCACCCCACTCACCGTCGTACTGACCCGGGCCGACGACCGCGCCATCGTCACCGCCCCGGGCACGCTGCCGGCCACGACCGCGGCGGATGTCCCGGCCGAGCTGCTGAGCACCGCCCGGCACGTGCACGCCGCGTCGTACTTCCTGCTGCCCGAACTCGCCGCCGGGCTGCCCGGCCTGCTGCGCAGCGCACGCTCCCACGGGGCGACGACGTCCCTCGACACCAACGACGACCCCTCCGGCCGCTGGGATCCACCCGGCCTCGACGCCGTACTCGCCCACACCGACTACCTGTTGCCCAACGCGGCCGAGGCCCGCCGGCTGGCCGGACCCGGCACCACCGACCTGGGCGAGTCCGCCGCCGCGCTCGCCGGCCGCGGACCCACGGTCGTCGTCAAGAACGGGGCCGAGGGCGCCCTGTGCCACGACGGACACGCCCTGATCACCACCCCCGGCATCCCCGCGCGGCCGGTGGACACGGTGGGCGCGGGCGACAGCTTCGACGCCGGTTTCGTGGCGGCGGTCCTGGCCGGACTGCCCCTCCCGCAGGCCCTCGAACTCGCCGCCGTCTGCGGCGCGTTGTCCACCCGCGCCGCCGGCGGCACCCCCGCCCAGCCCACCTGGGACGAGGCCTTCGCCCAGGTCACCCGCAACGGAAAGAACCCCGCATGAGCACCGCCCACCCGACCGCGCCCAAGATCACCTTCATCGGGGCCGGCAGCGTCGTCTTCACCCAGGGCCTGCTCGCCGACCTCTTCGCGTTCGACGAGCTGAAGTCCGCCCACATCGCGCTGCACGACATCGACGCGGAGCGCCTGGCCACCGCGCGCGCCGCGGCCGAGTACATCGCCGCCGAACGCGGCGCGCGCCCACGCGTCACCGCGCACGCCGACCGCCGCGAGGCCCTCGTCGGCGCCGACTTCGTCATCAACATCGTGCAGGTCGGCATGGGGGAGGCGACCCGCACCGACTTCGAGGTGCCGGCCCGCCACGGTCTGCGCCAGACCATCGGCGACACCCTGGGCGTCGGCGGCATCTTCCGCGCGCTGCGCACCTTCCCGCTGCTCAAGGCGCTCGGTGAGGACATCGCCGAGGTCTGCCCGGACGCCTGGCTGCTCAACTACACCAATCCGATGGCGATGAACGTCCAGTACCTCGCCGAGGCGACCGGCCTGACCCGGGTGGTGGGCCTGTGCCACTCGGTCTACTGGACGGTCCAGGGCCTGTGCGACCTCCTCGGCGTCCCCTTCGACGAGGTCACCTACCGTGCCGCGGGCGTCAACCACCAGGCGTGGGTGCTGCGTCTGGAGCACCGGGGCAGCGATCTGCATCCCCGGCTGGACGCCCTGATCGCCGAGGACGAGCAGTTGCGCCGCCGGGTGCGCATCGACATGTACCGGCGGCTGGGCCACTACCCGACCGAGACCAGCGAGCACTCCTGCGAGTACGTCCCCTGGTATCTGCACCACGACAGCGAGATCGACCGGCTGCGGCTGCCCATCGGCGCCTATCTGGGCATCGTGGACGAGAACGTGGCCGAGTACGAGCGGACCCGCGACGCGCTGGCCTGCGGCGACCCGCTCACCGTCGAGGGCACCATGGAGTACGCCCCCCAGATCATCCACAGCATCGTGACCGGCACGCCCCGCACGGTCTACGGCAATGTGCCCAACCGCGGTCTGATCGAGAACCTCCCCGCCCGCGGCGCCGTCGAAGTGCCCTGCCTGGTCGACTCCTCGGGCATCCAGCCGACCCGGATCGGCGCGCTGCCACCGCAGTTGGCGGCCCTCAACCGCGCCTATCTGAGCACCACCGACCTGGTCGTGCGGGCGGCGACGGAGGACGACCCGCGGCACATCAGGCACGCCGCGATGGCCGACCCGGCGACGGCGGCGACCCTGCGGGTCGAGCAGATCTGGCAGCTGTGCGACGACATGGTCCGTGCCCACGGGGACCTGCTCCAGCCCGGGTTGCGGGCGGTACTCCACCTGTGAGCCGGGGCGCGTGGAGGCAGGAGCCGGAGGTGTGCACGGCACGCCTGCTGGTGCGGCCCCGCGTACGGGGGAGAACGCGGGGCCGCACCAGCAAGCTATCGGAGTAATCCGCCGCCTGCCAGCCCCGGTCGCCCCCGACCCGCCGCGGGGGCCGGGGCCGTCGGGTGCCCGAGGTACTGCCCGTTCGGGCATCTCCCACTGCCTCGGGGTCTCTGACGTGCGCGGAACGGCGGCGCTACCGTCTCCTCGTGAGCATCACGTCCCGGCGAGCGCCCGGGTGAACGAAGAAGGGCTGACCGTGGCAGAGGCGGCCCGGGACACGGACGACCGGCGGCCGGATCCACCGGAACCCCGGGACCAGTCCGAGCAGACCCAGCAGTCCGAGCAGACCGAAGAGGCCGAGCAGACGGAGCCGGCCGGCGGACGCAAGCGCAGGCGCCGCGGTCCGGGGCCGTTCACGCTGCTGCTGTTGCCGGGGCTGCTGACCGTCACCGGCGTGGCCACCTTCCTCGCGCTGACCGGCGACCTGTCGTCCCCCTGGCCCGACGACTCCGGCACGAAGCGGTCCTCGGCCGTCGACCTCGACCCCTCCTACGTCCCCTGGCTGCGCAAGGCGGCCTCGGGCTGCACCGTCCTCCAGCCGTCCGTGCTCGCCGCCCAGATCGACCAGCTGTCCGGCTGGAGCGACGACACGGACGAACTCTCCGGCCAGCAGGGCATCGCCGCCTTCACCGCCGCCGAGTGGCGGACCTGGGGCCGGGACGACGACGGCAGCGGGCGCTCCTCGCCCCGGGACCCGGCGGACGCCATCATGGCGCTCGGCCGGCGTGACTGCTCCCTGGCCGAGAAGGTGACCGAGCTGCGCACCGCGGGCAGGATCAACGGGGACCTCGTGGACCTGACCCTCGCCGCGTACGCGGCCGGAACGGACGCCGTGACGAAGGCGGGGCGCGTACCGACGCAGGCCACGACCTATCTCGCCGAGGTCGAGGCCCTGCTGCCGCGCTACGAGGCACTCGACCGCGAGGACCCCGGCGGCGCCGCGGGCGGGGCGGCCGGCGCCCTGCTGACCGCCCCGGTGAGTCCGCTCACCGTCACCTCGCCCTACGGGTCGCGCCAGCACCCGCTGACCGGTGTGACCAAGCTGCACACCGGCGTGGACTTCGCCGCGCCGCAGGGCACGCAGGTCGTCGCAGCCCGGCGGGGCCGCGTCGTGTTCGCCGCGGCGACCAGCGCGTACGGCAACCGCGTCGTGATCGACCACGGGACCGTCCAGGGCAAGCGGCTGGAGACGACCTACAGTCACCTGTCGTCCCTTGAGGCCGCCGTGGGCACGACCGTGGAGGCCGGGACCCTGATCGGACGGGTCGGCTCCACGGGCCTGTCCACCGGCCCCCACCTGCACTTCGAGGTCGTCCTCGACGGGTACTACACCGATCCCCTCCCGTGGCTCGTCACCGGCGGCTGAGGGCTCCGCGCCCCGAATGAGGTTTGATCCGGCATATCGGGTCGAGGGACACAACATGACCCAGTCGAAGCGCGAGACAGAGCGAAAGTACGAGCCGTCCTCCCGCGGCGCCGACGGGCTGCCCGACCTCAGCGGTGTCGGGCCCGTCGCGTCGGTCACTGCGGCCGGGCCCGAGGAACTCGACGCGGTGTATCACGACACCGCGGATCTGCGGCTGGCCGACGCGTCGGTCACCCTGCGGCGCAGGACCGGTGGCGCGGACGCCGGCTGGCACCTGAAGCTGCCGCTCGCCGGGGACACCCGCGAGGAGGTGCGGGCACCGCTGTCGGACGAGGTGCCGCGGGCGCTGCGCGAGCTGGCCCTGTCCCGTACGCGGGGCGCCGAGCTGCGGCCGGTCGTACGGATCCGTACCACCCGTGTCGTGCGGCACCTGCGCGACGCCAAGGGCGGGGTGCTCGCCGAGCTGAGCCTCGACGAGGTGCGCGCCGACGCGACGGCGGCCGGCGGCGGCCGTGCCCGGTGGAGCGAGCTGGAGGTCGAACTCGCCGACGGGGCGCCCGCCGGACTGCTGGACCGGGTGGAGAAGAAGCTCCGCAAGAAGGGGATCGTCCGGGCCGACAGCCCCTCCAAGGCCGCGCGGGCGCTGCGGGACACCGGCGTACCGGCCGCGCCCGTGCGAGGGCCGTCCTCCGGGGAGGTCCCGGGGTCTCCCGGCGCGTACGTGCTCGGGTATCTGCGCGAGCAGGTCGCCACCCTGGTGGCGTGGGACCCGGCGGTCCGCCGTGACCTGCCCGACGGTGTGCACCGGATGCGGGTCGCGTGCCGTCGGCTGCGCAGTTGCCTGCGCTCGTACCGGTCGGTGCTCGACCGGCGGGTCACCGATCCGGTACGCGCCGAACTCCGGTGGCTGGCGGGTGAACTGGGCGTGGCCCGTGACCAGGAGGTGCTGCGCGAGCGCCTCGGCGCCGCGCTGGACGAGCTGCCCGGCGACCTGGTGCTCGGCCCCGTGGCCGCCCGGTTGCGGGTGTGGGACGTGTCCTGCGGTGACGAGGCGCGGACCCGGGCGCTGAAGGCCCTGGCCTCCCCCCGCTACCTGCGCCTCCTCGACTCGCTCGACGCCCTGGTCCGGCAGCCGCCGCTGCGTCCCGCGGCCGCCGGGAAGCCTGCCCGGAGAATGGCCGGGGCGGTTCTCAAGGAGTACGGCCGGCTGGACCGGCGGATGGAGCACGCGCTCGGACAGCCGCCGGGCCAGTCGCGGGAGATCGCGCTGCACCAGGCGCGCAAGGCGGCCAAGAAGGTCCGCTACGCGGCCGAGGTGGCACGTCCGGTGCTGGGCAGGCCCGTCCACCGGCTGGGCGGGCGTGCCAAGGCGGTGCAGAAACTGCTGGGCGAGCACCAGGACGCCGTCGTCGCCCAGGACACCCTGCGGGCGTTGGCGGTGGCGGCGCACGGGTCCGGGGAGTCCGCGTTCACCTGGGGGCTGCTGCACGGCGGGGAACGGGCGGGGGCCGAGGCCCGGCGGAGCGAACTGCCCGCACTGTGGGACGCGGCGTCGGATCCCGCGCTGCGTGCGCCGCTGAAGCGCTGAGCCGCCGCACGGACCCCGGCGGCGCGCGCCTCGGGGTCGCCCGGTCGGCCGGTGTCAGTGCGCCGGGCCGGGGTGCGTTCCCGGGCCGTCGCCGTGCCGGTCCTGCGGTGTCGGCGAGAGGTCGGCGGGGGCCTCGTCGGCCTCCAGCAGGGCGTCGGCGGCGCCCACGATCAACGGGTCGGGGCGGCCCGCGGCCTCGTGGTCCTTGGCCGGGTAGTCGCAGCGGTCCAGCAGGCTGTGCATGGCCTCAAGGCGCCCGCGGCGCTTGTCGTTGCTCTTGACCACCGTCCAGGGCGCGTGCGCGGTGTCGGTGGCACGGAACATGTCGACCTTGGCCGCGGTGTAGTCGTCCCAGCGGTCCAGCGAGGCGAGGTCCGTCGGGGAGAGCTTCCAGCGGCGCACCGGGTCGACCCGGCGGATGGCGAAGCGGGTCCGCTGCTCGGCCCGGGACACGGAGAACCAGAACTTCACCAGCAGGATGCCGTCCTCGGTGAGCAGGCGCTCGAACAGCGGCGCCTGGTGGAGGAACTGGCGGTACTCGGGCTCGGTGCAAAAGCCCATCACGCGCTCGACGCCGGCCCGGTTGTACCAGGAGCGGTCGAAGAAGACGATCTCGCCGCGGGAGGGCAGGTGGGCCACATAGCGCTGGAAGTACCACTGCCCCGCCTCCTTCTCGGTCGGCTTGTCCAGCGCGACCACGCGGGCGCCGCGGGGGTTGAGGCGTTCGGTGAAGCGCTGGATGGTGCCGCCCTTGCCGGCCGCGTCGCGGCCCTCGCACACGACGACGATCCGCTGTCCGGTCTCCTTGACCCAGCGCTGCATCTTGAGCAGCTCGATCTGCAGGACCCGCTTCTGCCGCTCGTAGTCGGATCGGCGCACCTTGCGGTCGTAGGGGTAGTTCTCCCGCCAGGTGTCGATGGGGCTCCCCGCCGCGTTGAGCAGGACGGGCTTCTCCGGTCTGCGCTCGTCGACCCGCAGACCGTCGAGGAGGCCGCCCCCGGCCGGCCCGGCCTTCGCGTCGCCGGTCGGGGCGTCCGGGGCGTCGTGCGCCTTCGCCGCGTCCTCGCGCTCGGGTTCCACTGGAGTCTCCGTCCTTCCGCTCACGCCGCGCGCGAGCGCACCGGCAGGGTGCGTACGGGCGCGAGCGGGGCGCGGGAGGCGCGGACCCGGTAGGTCGTGCGGGCCGGGTCGGCGACGGGGTCGCCGAGCGTGATCCGGCCCGCCGCGTGCAGCGAGTCGCACTCCGCGGTCGGCAGCGCGACATAGCAGCCGCCTCTGCCGGTGGCCGAGTCCAGCGGCCGCCAGTAGCTGAATCTGCGCCGTCCGCCGCCGCGCACGGTGACGAAGACGGGCGTACGCGCGTCGGCGACGATCCGCAGGACCTCGGCCTCGACGGGGCTGAGCGGGGCACCGGGACCGGCCGACCGGTGGCCGGATGCGGGCGCGGGCGCGGGTCCGGCACCGGTGGGGACGACGGAACCGAGCTGTGCGCGGCGCCCGGTCGCACGGGAGTCGGCGGTCATCGGGAGGGCTGCGGCAGTGGGCGGCATCGGCGTGGCCTTTCCAGGTCGGTGTCTCGAGACCGCCTACCCGGTCCGGCCGGTGTTGATCTCGCTTGACCTCATTCTCCAGCACGGCACCGACATTTGCCGAGCCGACCGGCCGTACACATGTCCACCAGCACCGAACACCTGCCGGGACGGGGCCGGTGGCCACCGGCCCGGACGGTCCGGCGGCCCTCTCTTGTCCAAACTCTTGCCCCCGCGATGCCTCACCACTTAAATCACACCTTGAACTAAGCCGCCACGCGGAGCTGTTCGCCCTGTGCGCGCGTGTCCGGCACCGGCACCGGCCCGGCAGGTCCCGGTGCTCACCCCTGTCCACACCCGCAGAAAGCCCACCGCATGAGACTCAGATCCTTGGGTGTCGCGCTCGTCGCCACGGCGGCGCTCGTCACCCTGCCCCCTCAGACGACGGCCACCCCGGCCGACGCTCCCCTCTCCCAGGCCCGGAGCGCTACGCCCGACGCCGCCTGCGACAGCGACAACGCCGCGCGCGGCAGGCCCGCCACCACCTCCTCCGTCGAGAACGCCGGCACACCCGCCGCCGCGGCCTTCGACGGCGACCCCGGCACCCGCTGGTCCAGCCAGGCCTCCGACCCGCAGTGGCTGCGGGTGGACCTCGGGGCCGTGCGGGACCTGTGCGAGGTGGACCTCAGCTGGGAGGCCGCGTACGCCGAGGAGTTCCGGATCGAGGCATCCTCGGACGGAGAGAACTGGCAGACGCTGAGGAGCGTCACGGGCGGCACCGGCGGCAACACCTCCTACGAGGTGAGCGGTTCGGGCCGCTATGTCCGCGTCCTCGGCACGGCCCGCGCGACGGCCTACGGCTACTCGCTGTGGGAGGTCGCCGTCCACACCGGCACGAGCGGCACTCCCCCGGTCGAGGGCGGCGGTGACCTGGGGCCGAACGTCGTCGTCGTGGACCCCTCGACGCCGGGCCTCCAGCAGAAGTTCGACCAGGTCTTCGCGCAGCAGGAGTCGAACCAGTTCGGCAGCGGGCGCCACCAGTTCCTCCTGAAGCCGGGCACCTACAACGGGATCAACGCCCAACTCGGCTTCTACACCTCGATCTCCGGGCTCGGACTGAACCCGGACGACACGCAGATCAACGGTGACATCACCGTGGACGCGGGCTGGTTCAACGGCAACGCGACCCAGAACTTCTGGCGTTCGGCCGAGAATCTCGCGATCAGACCCGTCAACGGCACCGACCGCTGGGCCGTGGCGCAGGCGGCGCCGTTCCGCCGGATCCACGTCCAGGGCGGTCTCAACCTCGCGCCCGACGGCTACGGCTGGGCCTCCGGCGGCTACATCGCCGACTCGAAGATAGACGGCACCGTCGGCCCCTACTCCCAGCAGCAGTGGTACACCCGGGACAGCTCGGTCGGCGGCTGGACCAACGGCGTCTGGAACATGACGTTCACCGGCGTCGAGGGCGCGCCCGCGACCGACTTCGCGACCGGCTCGTACACCACGCTCGACACCACGCCGGTCTCCCGCGAGAAGCCCTTCCTCTACCTGGACGGCGACGAGTACAAGGTGCGCGTGCCCGCCAAGCGCACCAACGCCCGCGGTGTCTCCTGGCCCGCGAACGCCGGTGGCACCTCTCTGCCGCTCAGCCGGTTCTACGTCGTCAAGCCCGGTGCGACGGCCGCCACCATCAACGCCGCGCTGGCCCAGGGGCTCAACCTGCTGTTCACGCCGGGGGTTTACCACATCGACCGGACCATCGAGGTCGACCGTGCCGACACCGTCGTGCTGGGGCTCGGCCTGGCCACGATCATCCCGGACGGCGGGGTCGACGCCATGCACGTGGCCGATGTCGACGGCGTACGGCTCGCGGGCTTCCTGATCGACGCCGGTCCGGTGAACTCCGACACGCTGCTGCGGATCGGGACGCCCGGCGCCGGCGCCGACCACTCCGCCAACCCCACCACGATGCAGGACGTGTTCGTCCGCGTCGGCGGCGCGGGCCCCGGAAAGGCCACCGACTCCGTCGTGATCGAGAGCGACGACGTGGTCGTCGACCACACCTGGATCTGGCGGGCCGACCACGGCGAAGGCGTCGGCTGGGAGACCAACCGCGCCGACTACGGTCTGCGGGTCAACGGCGACGACGTGCTCGCCACGGGTCTGTTCGTCGAGCACTTCAACAAGTACGACGTGTACTGGAGCGGGGAGCGCGGCCGGACGATCTTCTATCAGAACGAGAAGGCCTACGACGCCCCGAACGAGGCCGCCATCACCCATGACGGCATCGTCGGCTACGCGGCCTACCGGGTCGCCGACTCGGTGAACGAGCACGAGGCGGTGGCGCTGGGAAGCTACTGCAACTTCACGTCCGACCCGACCATCGTCCAGCACCACGGGTTCCAGGTGCCGGTCAAGCCGGGCGTCAGGATGCGCCATCTCCAGGTGATCTCGCTCGGCGGCATGGGGCAGTACCGCCATGTCGTCAACGACACCGGCGCACCCACGTCGGGGACGGACACCGTGCCGTCCAAGGTCGTCCAGTTCCCGTGAGCGGCGGGTAGCCACGGGCCCGCACGTCCGGGGCCGGCCGTCCCCGGACGTGCGGGCCGGTGGCGGGGTACGCCGGCTCGGGCCGTCCTCGATGCCGAAGGAACCGGAGCCGGGGTCCGGTGCGGTCCCGGTCGACCGGCATACGGCAGGATGGGGTCATGAGCGTAGTCAAGATCAACGTACTGACCGTGCCGGCCGAGCAGCGCGAGACGCTGGAGCAGCGCTTCGCCTCGCGCGCGCACGCCGTGGAGAACTCCGACGGGTTCGAGTGGTTCGAGCTGCTGCGACCGGTCGAGGGCACCGACACCTACCTCGTGTACACGCGGTGGCGCGACGAGGAGTCCTTCCAGGCGTGGCTGGAGGGCCCCAGCAAGGCGGCCCACCAGGGCACGGAGGGCGGGGAGCGTCCCAAGCCCGCGGCCAGCGGCTCCACCCTGTGGTCCTTCGAGGTGGTGCAGCAGGCCGCTCCCAAGGAGGCCTGAGCCTCGACGCCGGGTCAGGCGAGCTGGACCAGGAGGTCGCCGCCCTCGACCTGCTGGATGCGGTTGATGGCGAGCCTGGTCACCGTGCCGGCCTTCGGGGCGGTGATGGCGGCCTCCATCTTCATCGCCTCGATGGTGGCCACGGTGGCTCCGGCCGCCACCTCGTCGCCCTCGGCGACGGCGAGGGTGACTACGCCCGCGAACGGCGCCGCCACATGGCCGGGGTCTGACCGGTCGGCCTTCTCGGTGACGGGGACGTCGGAGGCCGCCGACCGGTCGCGCACCTGGATGGGCCGCAGCTGGCCGTTGAGGGAGGACATCACGGTGCGCATCCCGCGCTCGTCGGCGTCGCCGACCGCCTGCAACTCGATGAGCAGACGGACACCGGGGTCGAGGTCGACCGTGTACTCCTTGCCGGGGCGCAGCCCGTAGAAGAAGTCCTTGCTGTCCAGCACGCTGGTGTCGCCGAAGGTGCCGCGGTGGGTGTCGAACTCGCGGGCAGGGCCCGGGAACAGCAGCCGGTTGAGGGTCGCCCGGCGCTCCTTGGCCAGCCCGGTGCGGTCGTCCTCGGTCAGCTCCGGCAGCGGCCTGGCCTCGGCGCGGCCCCGAAGTGCCTTGCTGCGGAACGGCTCGGGCCAGCCGCCCGGCGGGGTGCCCAGCTCGCCGCGCAGGAAGCCGACGACGGAGTCGGGGATGTCGAAGCGGTCCGGTTCCGCCTCGAAGTCCGCCGGGGAGACACCGGCGCCCACCAGGTGGAGGGCCAGGTCGCCGACCACCTTGGAGGAGGGCGTGACCTTCACCAGGCGGCCCAGCATGCGGTCGGCGGCCGCGTACATCGCCTCGATGTCCTCGAAGCGGTCGCCGAGGCCGAGCGCGATCGCCTGGGTGCGCAGGTTGGAGAGCTGTCCGCCGGGGATCTCGTGGTGGTAGACGCGGCCGGTCGGGGAGGCGAGGCCCGCCTCGAAGGGCGCGTAGACCTTGCGGACGCTCTCCCAGTACGGTTCGAGATCGCCGACGGCCTGGAGGTCGAGGCCGGTGGGCCGCTCGGTGTGGTCGGTGGCGGCCACGATCGCCGACAGGGACGGCTGCGAGGTGGTGCCCGCCATGGAGGCCACCGCTCCGTCGACGGCGTCCGCGCCGGCCTGGATCGCGGCGAGGTAGGTGGCGAGCTGGCCGCCGGTCGTGTCGTGGGTGTGCAGGTGGACCGGCAGGTCGAACTCCCGGCGCAGCGCCGACACCAGCGTCGCGGCGGCCGGGGCCCGCAGCAGGCCTGCCATGTCCTTGACGGCCAGCACGTGCGCGCCGGCGTTTACGATCCGCTCGGCGAGCCGCAGGTAGTAGTCGAGCGTGTAGAGCCGCTCGGACGGGTCGGACAGGTCGGCGGTGTAGCACAGCGCCACCTCGGCGAGGGACGTGCCGGTCTCCCGTACGGCGTCGATGGCGGGCCGCATCTGGTCGACGTCGTTGAGGGCGTCGAAGATGCGGAAGATGTCGATGCCGGTGGCCGCCGCCTCCTGCACGAAGGCGTCGGTCACCTCCGTCGGGTACGGGGTGTAGCCCACGGTGTTGCGGCCGCGCAGCAGCATCTGGAGGCAGATGTTGGGCACCGCCTCCCGCAGGGCGGCCAGCCGCTCCCACGGGTCCTCGGCGAGGAAGCGCAGGGCGACGTCGTAGGTGGCGCCGCCCCAGCACTCCAGGGACAGCAGTCGGGGCAGGGTGCGGGCGACCACCGGGGCGACGGCGAGCATGTCCTTGGTGCGCACCCGGGTGGCGAGCAGCGACTGGTGGGCGTCGCGGAAGGTGGTGTCGGTGACGCCGATGGTGGGTGACTCGCGCAGCCTGCGGGCGAAGCCCTCGGGGCCCAGTTCGGCGAGCGACTGCCGGGAGCCGGCCGGGGGTTCACCTGCGGGCAGTGCCGGCAGCTTGGTCAGCGGGTCGACGAGTTCGGGGCGCTCGCCGTGCGGCTTGTTCACCGTGACATCGGCGAGATAGGTGAGCAGCTTCGTGCCGCGGTCGGCGGAGTGGCGGGCGGTGAGCAGGTGCGGGCGCTGCTCGATGAAGGACGTGGTGACCCGGCCGGCCCGGAAGTCGGGGTCGTCCAGCACCGCCTGGAGGAAGGGGATGTTGGTGGCGACGCCGCGGATGCGGAACTCGGCCAGGGCGCGCCGGGCGCGGTTGACGGCGGTGGTGAAGTCCCGGCCCCGGCAGGAGAGTTTGACCAGCATCGAGTCGAAGTGGGCGCTGATCTCCGTACCGGCGTGGGTGGTGCCGCCGTCGAGGCGGATGCCCGAGCCGCCGGGCGAGCGGTAGGCGCTGATCTGCCCGGTGTCGGGGCGGAAGCCGTTGGCCGGGTCCTCGGTGGTGATGCGGCACTGGAGCGCGGCGCCCCGCAGGGTGATGTTCTCCTGCGCGAGGCCGAGGTCGGCCAGCGTCTCACCGGCGGCGATGCGCAACTGGGCCTGGACCAGGTCGACATCGGTGACCTCCTCGGTCACCGTGTGCTCGACCTGGATGCGCGGGTTCATCTCGATGAAGACGTGGTTGCCGTTCCGGTCGACGAGGAACTCCACGGTGCCGGCGTTGCGGTAGCCGATCTGCCGGGCGAAGTTCACGGCGTCGGCGCAGATCCGCTCGCGCAGTCCCGGGTCGAGGTTGGGCGCGGGCGCCAGCTCGATCACCTTCTGGTGGCGGCGCTGTACCGAGCAGTCCCGCTCGAAGAGGTGGACGACGTCGCCCTGCCCGTCGGCGAGGATCTGCACCTCGATGTGGCGGGGTTCGACGACGGCCTTCTCCAGGAAGACCGTGGAGTCGCCGAAGGCCGAGGCTGCCTCCCGGGACGCCGCCTCGATGGCCTCGCGCAGTTGGCCGGGTTCCTCGACGCGGCGCATGCCGCGACCGCCGCCGCCCGCGACCGCCTTGACGAACACGGGGAAGCCGATGCCGTCGGCGGCGCGGACGAGTTCGTCCACGTCGGTGGAGGGCTCGCAGGAGCCGAGGACCGGCACCCCGGCCTCGCGGGCGGCGGCCACGGCGCGCGCCTTGTTGCCGGTCAGCTCCAGGATGCGGGCGCTCGGTCCGACGAAGGTGATCCCGGCCTCCTCGCAGGCACGGGCCAGTTCGGGATTCTCGGAGAGGAATCCGTAACCCGGGTACACCGCGTCGGCTCCCGCGCTGCGTGCCGCGCGGACGATCTCCTCCACGGAGAGGTAGGCGCGGACCGGGTGTCCCGGCTCACCGATCTCGTAGGCCTCGTCGGCCTTCAGCCGGTGCAGCGAGTTGCGGTCCTCGTGCGGGAAGACGGCGACGGTGCGCGCGCCGAGTTCGTAGCCCGCGCGAAACGCCCGGATCGCGATCTCACCGCGGTTGGCGACCAGCACCTTGCGGAACATTCTTGATCCCTTCAGCCTGCCGGGTGACGAGACCATCGTGTCGGCGCCGTCCCCGGTGCGCCATGTGAGCCGAGCCACTCCCGCCCCGGTGCCGTCGCGGCAGGCTCACAGGTCGGAGTCGATGCCGGTGACCACCGAGGGTCCCAGGGCCGTGCTGTCGCGGTCCAGTCCCGCGGCGCGCAGGGCGGAGTCCGCGACCTCCTGGGCGCGGTTCTCGGCGTGGGCCGTGGTGTCCGCCTCCACGGTGAGCCGGATGGTGAAGGTGCCGTCCTCGTTGACCGAGAGGACATCGAGGTCCTCCTCGTCCCCGAGGTGGGTGCGGTGCGGATCCGCGGGGCGCAGTGCCCGAGCCAGTTCCTTCTTCGTGCCGTCGGCGACGGCACCGGTGAACGTCCCCGGCACCGAGATGACGTACGTCGTCATGGCACCCTCCTTTCCTTCGGGTGTCCCTTCCCCCTACCCCGCCACCGCCTCCTCACCTCCTCCCGCCCCACTTCGGGGCTCGGGGGACCTCAGCGGACTTTGGGCGCTCTTTTAAGGCTTTCTGAAGATGACCTTCGAACAGCCGTTTACACCCCGGCCGCGTCCTAGGCTCACGAATCACCCCCCACAGTCCCGGTGGGCGCGGTCGCGTCCACCGGGTACGGGGCTCCGTCAGCCGACAGACAAGCCGAGGTGTCCTGCGTATGGGTTCCCGCCGAGCCGCTCGCCCGTCCCGCTCCCACGCCCGCCCGCGCGGAGGGCTCAGGACCCGCGGTACCGCGCTGGTGCTCGGTGCCGTCACGGTGACGGCGGGCGTCGGGATCACCCTGGCCGTCTCCGGCGGCGACGGCGGCGGTGCCTCGGACCGGGTCGCCACCAACGCGGCCGGGCAGGCACCGGGCGCCGAGGACGCGGCGGGCGACGCCACGCCGCTCGCGTCCGACCCGGCGAGCCCGAGCGCCTCGGCGAGCAGCTCACCGAGCGAGAGCGCGGAGCCGAAGAAGCAGCCGAAGAAGACGGAGAGTCCGGCGGCCGAGGCGTCCACGGCGGCCCCGCCCGCGCCGAAGGCCCCCGTGCGGACCACGGCGGACAGCGGCGGCGACCGGTCGGCGGGCGGTGGGGGCGGCGGCACGGGTTCGGGTACCGGGTCCGGCTCGGAGCCGGGATCGGGCTCCGGCACGGGAACGGGATCGGGTTCCGGCGTGACCGGTGGCCCCGAGGCGCAGGTCCTCGCGCTGGTGAACCAGGAGCGGTCCGCGGCGGGGTGCGCGCCGGTCACCGCGAACGACAGGCTGACCCGGGCCGCCGCCGACTACAGCGACGTCATGGCGAGCAGCGGCGTGATGTCCCACACGGGCCCCGACGGCTCCACCATGGCGAGCCGCGTCGAGGCGGCCGGCTACCAGTGGTCCACGCTCGGCGAGAACATAGCCCGCGGTCAGGCCGACGCCGCCTCGGTGATGGACTCCTGGATGAACAGCTCCGGCCACCGCGCGAACATACTCAACTGCTCCTTCAAGGAGCTGGGCGTCGGCGTCCACTTCGGCGACGGCGGCCCCTGGTGGACCCAGGACTTCGGCACCGCCCGCTGACGCCCCTCTCACCGCTCCGCGTCGTCACGCGCGCCGGCCAGCGCGAACGACACCCGCACCCGCGCACCCCCCAGCGGCGCGCGGCCGATCGTCAGCTCACCGTCCGCCGCGCGGGCTGCCCTGGCCACGATGTCCAGGCCGAGCCCGGTGGAACCGCCGACGCTGACCCCCCGGGTGAGCGCGGCCTCGGGATCCGCGACGCCCGGTCCGGCGTCGTCGACGGTGAGGAACACACAGCGGTCCTGCCGTTCCACGCGGACGGCGAAGGCGATGCCCTGCGGGGTGTGCCGGAAGACGTTGCCGATCAGGGCGTCGACGACGGCCGCGAGGTCGTCCTCGGGGAAGGCGACGGGAGTCGGCCGCGGTGTGAAGGAGCGCTCGTAGGAACGCCCCTGCTGGGTGGCGAGGACCGACCAGAACTCCAGTCGCATGGCGACGACCTCGGCGACATCGCAGGGTTTCGCCGTACCGGCCCCCGCCCCGCCCGGCTGTGCCGAGGCCAGCGGGGTGCGCGCCGCCGCGATGATCGAGTCCAGCTCGCTCTCCAGCTGTCCGGCCGCCTCCGTGACCCGGCGGGCGCTCGGCGTCGCGCCCATCCGGTCGGCCTCCAGATAGAGCGCGGTCAGCGGGGTGCGCAGCCGGTGGGAGAGGTCGGCGACCAGTTCGCGTTCGACGGCGAGCAGGTCGACGACGCGGTCGGCCATGGTGTTGAACGCCACTCCGGCCTCCTGCAACTCCGGCGGTCCGTCGGGTTCCACCCGTACGTCGAGGTCGCCGGAGCCGAGGGCGAGCGAGGCGCGCTTGAGGCCGCGGGAGGAGCGGACGACGCGGGCGCCGAGCCGGTCGGCGACCAGTACCGAGCCGCCGACCAGGCCCAGGGCGAGCAGTGCCATCACGCCCCACGAGGCGGCCACGCCCCGGGTGAGGTCGGCGGCGGGCACATAGGCCTCGACGACCGCGACCCGGTCGCCCCGCAGCACGACGGGCTGGAGGTAGACCCAGCCGTCCGAGGTGTCGACGGCGAGCGTCTCGCGCCCGCGCACGGCCCGGTCGAGGGCGTCTTCGGGGGCGTGCGGGGTCCCGACGAAGCCGCCGTCGGGCAGCCGTACGACGAGCTGCTCGGAGGAGCCCAGCTCGGCGACGGCCTGCTGCACGTCGGCGCGCCGGGTGGTGAGGGCCAGCACCGGCGACAGCGCCGAGGCGCGCTGCTCGGCGGCGGTGGTGACCCGGTCGCGGGCCTGTTCCCGGACCAGGAGGGCGAGCGGGATGAGGAAGGACAGCGCCACCATGGAGGTGACGGCCAGGGCGATCCCGGCGAGGGCGCGTCTCACGGCGAGCCGACCAGCTTGATGCCGATGCCGCGCACGGTGTGGAGATAGCGGGGCTTGCGCGCCTTCTCGCCCATTTTGCGGCGCAGTGCGGAGAGGTGGACATCCACCGTCTGGTCCTCCAGATACGGCTGCTGCCACACCTCGGCGAGTATGCGCTGCCTGGATATGACCTGGTCGGCGTTGGCGGCCAGATAGGCGAGCAGGTCGAACTCGCGGCGGGTGAGGGCCAGTTCGCGACCGTCCAGGTGCACGGTGCGCGCGGTGGGGTCGATGCGCAGGCCGGCGACCCGGAGGACGGGCCGCCGCGCGGCTTGGACATCGGCGGGCACCGACCGGCGCAGCACGGCGGCGAGCCGGGCCGCGAGCTGGCCGCCGGAGAACGGTTTGACCATGTAGTCGTCGGCCCCGGCGTTGAGCAGCCGGATGATCTCGTTCTCGTCGTCGCGGGCGGTGGCCACCAGCACCGGGACGCGGGAGATGCCCCGGATCATCCGCAGCACGTCCAGTCCGTCGAGGTCGGGCAGCCCGAGGTCGAGCACCACGATGTCCGGTGGGCTCTGGGTGATGTCGCGCAGCGCCTCGAACCCCTGGTGGGCGGTCTTCACCGCGTAGCCGTGTCCGGTCAGGACCTCGATCAGCGCGGCCCGGATCACGGGGTCGTCCTCGACGACAAGTACGGAGGCCATGAGCAGGCACGTTAGCCGGTCCGTCACTATGGTGTCGTGTCCCGCCTGCTGCGCTACCTGTTCATCTGGATGTCGTGCACGGCCGCCAGCGTCACGGCCGTCATCATCACGATCCACTTCGTGGTGGGCTCGACCCGGCCGACCGCGCCGGTCGCGCAGTCGGCGCCCAAGGAGCTTCCCGCGACCCCCCGGCCCACTCCCTCCCCCACCGCGAAGCCCTCCCCCAGCGCGTCGGCGACCAGCCGGCCGCCGAGCCCGACGCCGTCCCGCACCAGCGAGCAGCCGCCCGAGCCGACTGCGACGCCTCCGCCGACGCCGAGCGCGCCCGCCACGTCCCCGCGGCCCCCGGCGGGCGAGGGCGACCCGGGCTGCGAGGAGGACGGCTCGGGCGTGTACACGGTGCCGTCCGAGGGCGGCAAGGCGACCGTGCGGTTCGGCGGCAGCGGGGTGTGCCTGGTCTCCGCGGTGCCGAACCAGGGCTTCACGGTGAGTACGGAGCAGGGCGAGCCGCAGACGTTGACGGTGACCTTCTCGGCGAGCCGCCACCGCTCGGAGATCACCGCGACGACGCAGCCGCAGAGCCAGGCCGGGGTGCGCGAGGTGTCGTGGTGACACCCGCCGGCACCCGCCCGGACCCCGGACACCCGCCGCCGGCCCGGCCGGGCCGGGCCGGGCGACGAGGCTCAGCACCGACCGCATCGCGCGGCGCACGGCCTCGCGGGACTCCTCGGTCGGGTCGCGGGTCTCGAAGGCGTGGTGGCCGTGCGGTACGTCGACCACCTCGACGTGCGCGCCGCGGTCCTCGGCGACCGGCCCCGGTCCCAGCCCGAGGCGCACCGGGCCGCCGGACCCCGGGGCGCGGCCGTGCTGCACGCGGGGCCGGCGGAGGCGTACGAGCCGGCCGGCGCCCACCTGCGCGGGGGCCGGGCACCGCACCCGGGTGAGGCGCTGGACGGTTTCGTCGCGGCCTGCACCGACGCGTACGGCGTACGGCGTACGGGACACTCCGGGCTTCCGGCGTCTGCCGGCCGGGCAGCTCGCGGCCGACCCGCGGCTCGACGGCCACTGGGAGCTGGTGGCCGAGGTGGTCACCGCACCGGCCGGCCGGCCGGAGCCGACCCCCGGGAGCGCGCACGACTGGCTGCTCGCGGCGCTGGCCGCGCAGACGGGGGCGCCGGTGCGGGATCAGGGCACGTCGTCCCGCCAGTCGAAGCGGCGGGGGTCGCCCGCTCTCGGCGCGTACACGGAGCGGCCCCCCGGGCCGTAGCGGCCCACCTCCGTCGCCAGGGACACTCCCCGGCCGCGCCCTCCGTCGGCGAGGTCCGTCTCCGTGAGGTCCGTGACGTCCAGCAGCAGCCCGTCCAGGGGGCCGCCCACCAGATGCGCGTAGACGCGTCCGGCCCGCGGCCCGGGGTCGTCGTGGTCGGCGCCGTAGACCCTGCCCCGCATGAACTCCACCTCATCATCCATGACGCGCAGTCTCACATCCGCCACTGACAACGGCGCGGCCCTTGGGGACCGGGGGCCGCTAGAGGGGCGGCGGCGGGTCGTCGAGCAGTTCCAGCAGGCAGCGTGCGGCCTGGTCGGCCGTCGGGGCGCCGGTGGGGCCCGAGGCGGTGGGGAAGAGCCTGCCGTAGGCGGCGGCGCGGGTCAGGGCGCTCAGCCGCCAGGCGAGGCGCACCGCGCGCCGCAGTTCCGCCGCGGTGCGTCCGGCGCCCGTCCACGGCTCCAGGTAGGCGTCGCGCAGCCGCGGCAGTACGTGCGGTCCGTAGCGTTCGCGGGCCCGGCGGGCGGGAACCGACAGGCTGCAGAAGGGGTGGGAGACGACGGCGTCGCCCCAGTCGAAGAAGGTGAACCTGCCAGGACCGGGGTGGAAGAGCTGACCGTCGTGCAGGTCGGCGTGGTCGAGGGAGTCGGGGACGCCCAGGGCCGCGAGTTCCGCGCACCAGTCCACGAGGCGGGGGCGCAGTCCCCGCGGTTCCGCCCGCTCCTGAGCCCGCGGCGAGGGGCCGGCGAGCCGGTCGAAGACGCCGGGCAGCGCGGTGGCGGGCGTGCCGGGGACGCCGAGCCGTACGATCTCCGGTGCGCGCGGTGCCAGGGCGTACTGCATGGCCGCGTACTGGCGCAGGAGTTCCTCCCACGTGCCGGGGCCGACGGGCTCCCGGGCGAGTACGTCCCGGAAGAGCGGTCCCCCGTCGGGCAGCAGCGACCAGCCGCGGCCTGCTTCCACGGCCAGCGGCTCCAGGACGTGCCGGGGCGTCCAGCGGGCCAGTGCCGCGGTCAGCGGGCCCTCGAAGGCGCCGGCCGGCGGGTTCGCCTTGAACCAGACGGCGTCGCGCCCCGCGACGGGCAGCCGGACCAGGACGGACCACGGCCGCAGCCGCACCCGGCGCTCCCCCGTCGGCCGCAGGCCCCGTGCGGCCAGCTCGCCCTCGGCCCAGCCGAGGGCGGCGGTCCGCCAGGCCGGGTCGTCCCACGGGGTCACCGGGTCCGGGTAGCGCCCCCGGTCCACGTGCACGGGCAGGTCGCCGGTCATCACGCCATCCCAGCAGACCGTGCCCGCCGCGGCCACCGCGTTTCCGGGCCGGCCGGTGCGGGCCGGCCCGGACGCGGGTGGATCAGACCAGGTCGAAGCGGTCCAGGTTCATGACCTTGACCCAGGCGGCGACGAAGTCGTGCACGAACTTCTCCTTGGCGTCGTCGGCGGCGTAGACCTCCGCCACGGCGCGCAGTTCGGAGTTGGATCCGAAGACGAGGTCCGCGCGGCTGCCGGCCCACTTGGTCTCACCGGTGACGGAGTCGCGGCCCTCGAAGGTGTTCTGGTCCTCGGAGGTCGCCTTCCAGGTCGTGCCCAGGTCGAGCAGGTTGACGAAGAAGTCGTTGGTCAGCGACCCGGGGGTCCTGGTGAGGACGCCGAGCTGCGACTGCTGGTGGTTCGCGCCCAGGACGCGCAGACCGCCGACGAGGACGGTCAGCTCGGGCGCGCTCAGGGTCAGCAGGTTGGCCCGGTCGATCAGCAGGTACTCGGCCGGCAGCCGGTTGCCCTTGCCGAGGTAGTTGCGGAACCCGTCGGCGGTCGGCTCCAGCGCGGCGAAGGACTCCACGTCGGTCTGCTCCTGCGACGCGTCCGCCCGTCCCGGTGTGAAGGGGACCTCGATCTCGAAGCCGGCCTCCTTGGCGGCCCGCTCGACGCCCGCGCCGCCGGCGAGCACGATCAGGTCGGCGAGGGAGACCCGCTTGCCGCCGCTCTGCGCGGCGTTGAAGGCCTCCTGGACGCCCTCCAGCGTGCGCAGCACCGAGGCCAGCCGGTCGGGGTCGTTGACCTCCCATCCGTTCTGCGGCTCAAGGCGGATGCGCGCGCCGTTGGCGCCGCCGCGCTTGTCGCTGCCGCGGAACGACGAGGCCGACGCCCACGCGGTGGAGACCAGGTCGGAGACCGTCAGGTCGGAGGCGAGCACCTGGGCCTTGAGGGCTGCGACGTCCGCGGCGTCGACGAGTTCGTGCGTGACCTCGGGCAGCGGGTCCTGCCACAGCAGGGTCTCGGCCGGGACCTCCGGGCCGAGGTAGCGCACGGCCGGGCCCATGTCGCGGTGGGTCAGCTTGAACCACGCCCGTGCGAAGGCGTCCGCGAACGCGTCGAAGTCGTCCTTGAAGCGGCGCGAGATCTGCTCGTAGGCGGGGTCGAAGCGCAGCGAGAGGTCGGTGGTCAGCATCGTCGGCTGGTGGCTCTTGGACGGGTCGTGGGCGTCGGGGACCGTGCCCGCGCCGGCGCCGTCCTTGGGCCGCCACTGGTGGGCGCCCGCGGGGCTCTTGAACAGCTCCCACTCGTATCCGAAGAGGATCTGGAAGAAGCTGTTGTCCCAGGTGGTCGGGGTGTCCGTCCAGATGCCCTCAAGGCCGCTGGTGATCGCGTCGCCGCCCTTGCCGGTGCCGAAGGTGCTGCGCCAGCCGAGGCCCTGCTCCTCGATGGGGGCGGCCTCGGGGTCGTCGCCGACGTGGTCGGCGGGGCCCGCGCCGTGGGTCTTGCCGAAGGTGTGGCCGCCGGCGATCAGGGCGACGGTCTCCTCGTCGTTCATCGCCATCCGGCGGAAGGTCTCGCGGATGTCGCGGGCCGCCGCGACCGGGTCCGGGTTGCCGTTCGGGCCCTCCGGGTTGACGTAGATGAGGCCCATCTGGACGGCGCCGAGCGGGTTCTCCAGCTCGCGGTCGCCGGTGTAGCGCTGGTCGTCGAGCCAGGTGGTCTCGGGACCCCAGTACACGTCGTCCTCGGGCTCCCAGAACGTCCGCGCGGCCGCCGGCGTAGCCGAAGGTCTTCAGTCCCATCGACTCCAGGGCGACATTGCCCGCGAGGATCATCAGGTCGGCCCACGACAGGCTCTGGCCGTACTTCTTCTTGACCGGCCACAGCAGGCGGCGTGCCTTGTCCAGGTTGCCGTTGTCCGGCCAGCTGTTGAGCGGTGCGAAGCGCTGCTGGCCGGCTCCGGCGCCACCGCGGCCGTCGCTGATCCGGTAGGTGCCGGCGCTGTGCCAGGCCATACGGATGATGAACGGGCCGTAGTGCCCGAAGTCGGCGGGCCACCAGTCCTGCGAGGTGGTCAGCACCTCGGCGATGTCCCGTTTCACGGCCGGCAGGTCGAGCGACTTGAACGCCGCGGCGTAGTCGAACTCCTCGCCCAGCGGGTTGGACACGGCGGGGTTCTTGGCGAGGATCTTCAGATTGAGCCGCTCCGGCCACCACTGACGGTTTCCGCCACCCTGCGTGGGGTGCGGGGCGCGGGTGTGGGCGACCGGGCAGCCGCCCGCCTCCTCTGTCTTCGCGTCGGTGACGATGGCGTCGTGGTTCTCGGACATGGAAATCCTTCCAGAACGGGGCGGATCAAGGTGCCGGGGTACTGCCCGGGGTGGAGCAGTCGGGGGTGGAGCAGTCGGGGCACAGACCCCGGTAGACGACCTCGGCGGCGTCCACCGAGAAACCGTGGTCGCCGGACGCGGTCAGGCAGGGGGCCTCTCCGACGGCGCAGTCGACGTCGGCGATCGCACCGCAGGACCGGCACAGGACGTGGTGGTGGTTGTCCCCCACCCGTCCTTCGAACCGCGCCGGGCTGCCCGGCGGTTGGATGCGGCGCACGAGTCCCGCCGCGGTGAGCGCGTGCAGCGCCTCGTACACGGCCTGGAGGGAGACGTGGCCGACACGCCGGCGCACTCCGGCCGCGATCGCCCCGGCCTCGAGGTGATCGCCCTGCCGGACGGTCTCGAGCAGGGCGACACGGGCGGCGGTCACGCGCAGCCCGGCGCCCCGCAGTTCCTCGGCGACGGCCGGATCCCGGGGTGCGGTCATGGCGGTGAACCTACTCCCGTAAACACGATTCATTCAAGGAAACGAACATTTCCGTTCTGATGGCCGGGCGGGATCCGGGGCGCGGCCGTCCGGGGCACGACTCCGGGCCGCCGCTTCCGGGCCTGCCCCGGGGAGGGCGAACGGTCGTGGTAGACAACGTCGGTGAGGGGCACCTGGGCGGAATATCCCGTTCCGGCGCAGCGTGACAACAGGAGTGAGTGAGCAGCCCGTGCTACTGAAGACGTTCCGCTGGGCCTTCGCCGCCACCGCCCTGGGGCTTGCCGCGGGAGTGCTGTACGGCGGGTGGACCGCCTTCGGCCTCGTGGCGATCCTCGCCGTGCTGGAGGTCTCGCTGTCCTTCGACAACGCGGTCGTCAACGCCGGGATCCTGAAGAAGATGAACGCCTTCTGGCAGCGGATCTTCCTCACCGTCGGCATCCTCATCGCCGTCTTCGGCATGCGGCTGGTCTTCCCGGTCGTGATCGTGTCGGTGAGCGCCCGGCTCAACCCGTGGGCCGCGGTGCGTCTGGCGCTCACCGACAAGGACCGCTATCAGGAGCTGGTGACGGACGCCCATCCGTCGATCGCGGCCTTCGGCGGCATGTTCCTGCTGATGATCTTCCTCGACTTCGTCCTCGAGGACCGGGAGATCAAGTGGCTGGGCCGGCTGGAGCGCCCGCTGGCCAGGCTCGGCAAGGTCGACATGCTGTCGGTCTGCGTCGCGCTGATCGTGCTGCTCGTCTCCTCCGTCGCCTTCGGCGCCCATGCCCACCAGCACGGCGGCACCCATGCCGACAAGGCGGAGACGGTGCTGCTCGCGGGCATCGCCGGTCTGATCACCTACATGATCGTCGGCGGCCTCTCCGGCTACTTCGAGGACAGACTCGAAGAGGAGGAGGAGCGCGAACAGGCCGCCGAGGAGGAGGCCGAACGAGCCGGCCGGTCCCGCTCGGGCGTGGCTCTCACCGGCAGGGCCGCGTTCTTCATGTTCCTGTACCTGGAGGTGCTGGACGCGTCCTTCTCCTTCGACGGGGTCATCGGCGCCTTCGCCATCACCAACGACATCGTCCTGATGGCCCTCGGCCTCGGCATCGGCGCCATGTACGTCCGGTCGCTGACCGTCTACCTGGTCCGCCAGGGCACCCTCGACGACTACGTCTTCCTGGAGCACGGCGCGCACTACGCCATCGGCGCCCTCGCCGCCATCCTCCTGGTGACCATCCAGTTCCAGATCAACGAGATCATCACCGGCCTGGTCGGCGTGGTCCTGATCGGCTCCTCCTTCTGGTCCTCGGTGCGCCGCAACCGCGCGCTCACGTCGGCCTCCTGACCCCGCCCCCGGTCACCGCAGGCGCCTGATGTCCCCGCGCACCCGGTAGAAGCCGCCCGAGGCGGCGTGCAGCGCGTCGACCACGTACCGGGTGCCGGGCTCCCGTATGGCCCTCGGGAACTGGACGTTCCACGAGGGGTCGTACCCCTGCGACACCACGTGGATCCGGGTCCGTCCGTTCTCCTGGACGCACTCGACGACGACCGAGCCGGCGGGCGCCGCGGAGACGGTCGTCACGGCGGCGGCCGCGGTGGCGGGCTCGTACGTCGGCAGGGTGGCGGCGAGCTTGACGTCGCGGACGACGGGCACCGATCCGCGCTGCGCGTCCGTGACCGCCGCCTCGCTCGCGTCCACGCACACCAGGGAGCCGTCCGTGGTGACCAGGAAGAGCCGCTCGTCGCGGTACTGCATCGACAGCGCGGAGCCGCCGCCGGTGCCCAGCTTCCACAGGCGGGTGCCGTCCCGGTCGAAGCAGTACACCGAGGAGGCGGAGTCCCCGGCGAAGACGAACCGGCCGCCGGGCGAGGTGGCGCACGAGTACACCGGGCTGTCGCACTGGTAAGTGGCCTCGACGGCGCCGGTCGCCTTCGACAGCCGCTGGACCGTGTGCCGCGCGGTCCCCGCGTACACCGCGTCGTCCTCCTGCCAGCCGAAGAGGACCGCGCCCCGCGTGGGCGTGTGCCACAACTCGGCGCCGCCGTCCGGGGCGTGGGCCGTCACACCGCGCGTGTGTCCGTGGTAGACGGCCCGGTCGTCGGCGCGCACCATCCAGGCGTGCTCGCCGCGCCCGCCGCGCGCCCACTGGTGCTCGTCCTCGTGATCGATGACGGTGAGCCGGCCGGCGCGGTCCGCGACGTTCAGCACGCCCTCGTGGATGTCGAGCCAGAAGATGTCCACGTCCGCCGCGATGTCGTAGGCCGCGAAGGGCAGTTTGGACGACAGGTCGTACACCCGGCCGTCGTCGCAGCCGGCGTAGATCCAGAAGTCGTCGGCGACCAGGCACTTGACGCCGTCCGGCAACTGGTAGCGGGCGAGGACCTCGCCGCCGTGCGCGAGGGTGTAGACGTTGCCCGCCTGGTTCCCCACCCAGCAGCGCTCTTCGTCGATGTGGATGCCGAAGGCCGCCGAGCCCGTGCGGAAGCGCCACAGCACGGGGGCGACCGCGCGGGCCGTGGACGGCGCCGAGGCGACCTGCCGGCGGCTGACCGCGCGGGGTGCGCGCCGGCCCCGCACGGCGGGGGTGTACCCCTTGCGCACCTTCTCGCCGATCTTCTTGGCGGCGGCCGCCTCCGCCTTCTGGGCGGTGGGGAAGGTCGACGTTCGGGTCTGTCCGTGGGCGCCGATCCGGCCGTACCGCACGGAGACGACCTGCCCCTGGACGGCGACCTCGTAGAACTTGTGCGCACCGCCACCGTCCTGCGACAGCTCCAGATACGTCTTCGACATGACAGACCTCTCCCCGGGCCGGACCCGCGGCGTGTTCCGCGGGTCCCACTGCTCGAACAGTAGGGGGACCCACTGACAACGGGCGCCGGGCCGACCCGCACCCTTGATTTCGCGTACATGACAGGTTTGTTGACAGCCCGTCAATCCCCTTGTCCCACAACGGCGGACGCCCGAGGCTGATCCACGACCGAGAACGGAACGCAACGTTCCCGGTCGTGTGCGCGATCCCGTGCACACCCCCACAGTCGCGCGCCAGACCCCGGTGCGCGCCGCCTGGAGGAGGACTCCCTCGTCATGGCACGACTGCGTAGCAAGAGAATCCGGCTCGCCGCACTGACCGGTGCGGCGGCCCTCGCCCTCACCGGTGGGCTCACCGCCCTGCCCGCCCACGCCGCTCCGGCCGAGGGCACCGTCCTCGCCGCCGGTTCACCCACGGCGGTCAAGGACAGCTACATCGTCACGCTCGGGAAGAACGCCGGCCTCAAGGCGTCCTCCACCGCGGGCAAGGACCTCGTCGAGGAGTACGGCGGCAAGGTGCGCAAGACCTTCGGCAGCGCGCTGAACGGCTACAGCGCCACCCTGTCCGCCACCGAGGCCAGGCGACTGGCCGCCGACCCGGCCGTGGCCTCGGTCGAGCAGGACCAGCGCGTGCAGATCACCGAGACCCAGTCCAACGCCCCCTGGGGCCTGGACCGCATCGACCAGACCTCCCTGCCGCTCTCCGGCACCTACACCTACCCGGACAGCGCGGGCACCGGCGTCACGGCGTACGTCATCGACACCGGCGTGCGCATCACCCACCAGCAGATCAGCGGTCGTGCCTCCTACGGGTACGACGCCGTCGACGGCGACAACATCGCCTCGGACGGCAACGGCCACGGCACCCATGTGGCCACCACGATCGCGGGCACGACCTACGGCGTCGCCAAGAAGGCGAAGGTCGTGGCCGTGCGGGTGCTGGACAACAACGGGTCGGGCACCACGGCCGGAGTCATCGCCGGCATCGACTGGGTGACCGCGAACCACTCGGGCCCCTCGGTCGCCAACCTCTCGCTCGGCGGCGGTGCCTCCGCCACCCTGGACACGGCGGTGCGCAACTCCATAGCCAGCGGCGTCACCTACGCCGTGGCGGCGGGCAACAGCAACGCCAACGCCTCCTCCTACTCCCCCGCCCGGGTCACGGAGGCCATCACCGTCGGCGCCACCACCAACACGGACGCCAGGGCGAGCTACTCCAACTACGGGGCGGTGCTGGACGTCTTCGCGCCCGGTTCCTCCATCACGGCGGGCTGGAACACCAGCGACACCGCGATCAGCACCATCTCCGGTACGTCGATGGCGACTCCGCACGTGGCCGGTGCCGCGGCGGTCTATCTGGCGGGCCACACCTCGGCCACGCCGGCCCAGGTGGCCACCGCCCTGGTGAACGGCGCGACCAACGGCGTGGTGGGCGGCGCGGGCACGGGTTCGCCGAACCGCCTGCTGAAGCTCGTGCCGTGATCCGATGACGACACGATGACCGAGTGACGCCGTGCCCCGGGGCCCTTGCGCCCCGGGGCACGGCCGGCGTCGCGGTCCGGGTCAGCCCGACCGCTCGACGCTCCACATGGGCACGGCCTCGAAGAACCCGACGGCCTCCGCACGCCACCGCGGACGCCAGCTCTCGGCCACCAGGCGGGCCTGCCGCGCGTACCGCCGCATGTCCGCCTCCAACAGCGCGGCCACGCCCCGGCGTTCGCCGATGTCACGGATGGCGGCGATCGTCGCGGATGTGCAGTCCGGGTTGCCGAGGGCGTCCTCCACCAGGGCGCGTTCCGAGCCGGTCACGCTGGACAGCAGTCGTGCCACCGCGTAGCTGCGCCTGCCCTCGCGGATGTCGGTGCCGGTCGGCTTGCCCATCGCCGCCGCGTCGCCGAACAGGTCCAGGTGGTCGTCGCGCATCTGTCCGCAGATGCCGACCAGCCGCGCGTAGTGACGCAACTCCTCGTCGTACGCGTCCGGTTGCTCGCCCGCGGCCAGGAGCCCTAGGCGCAGCGGCGCGAGGACCGAGTAGCGGGCCGACTTGTGGTCGGCGACGTCGTGCAGGACCTCGTCGTCCGGGACCTCGGGCGTGAAGTCCCGCTCCAGGTCGACGATCTGGCCCACGAAGGTGTCGGCCGCGGCCCGGGTCTGGACCTCCACCATGGCCTGCCGCGTCTCGACCGGAAGCGCGGCGTCCAGGAGCACCCGCAGGGAGAGCGCGAGGGCCAGGTCGCCGGCGAGCACGGTGAGGCCGAGGGCCGCCCGCGGGTGCCCGGGGAACCTGTCCCGGTAGGCGTAGTAGGTGGTGGGGCCGCCCCGGCGGGTGGCGCTGTCGTCGATGAGGTCGTCGTGCACCAGGCCGTGGGTCTGCAGCAGCTCGATGCTCAGCGCGGCGGCGTCCAGTGCCCCGACCGGCTCGGTGGTCACCAGACGGGCGGCCTCGTGCAGCAGGACGACCCGCATCCGCTTGCCGCCCCGCAGCGACAGGTCGCGCAGCAGGTCGAGGCAGTCCGGGGTGAAGCGGCTGAAGGACGGGGTGTCCAGGGTCTTGCCCAGCGTGTCGAAGTACTCCGCGAAGAGCGTGTTGAACCGGCGCTCGTACCGGGCGACCCGGTCCAGCGGTTGCTCGGTCATGACGAAGTCCTCCTGAAAGACGCGGCGGATGGCCCGCCCCGCAGTCTGTCAGGAGGTGCGCGCGGGGCCCGACCCCGCCGGTCGCGGGAGCGGGCCCCGTCTTGCCCGGTTCAGCGCTCCTCGCGGAACAGGACGTGTTCCGCCGCCACCGGGTCGTACTTGCGCAGGACGAGCCGGTCGGGGTCGTTGAGCCGGTTCTTGCGCGTCACATAGGTGACGCCGGTCCCGGCCGTCGACTTCAGCCGGACGACCGGGCGTGCGGTGCTGCGTGCCATGGGAACTCCTTCCGACCGCACACGCGGCGACGGTTCTGACCCGCGCATGTCAGCCATGTGACTCAACACCGTCCTCCGGCGTCGCATTCCCGCAGGTCCCGACCGGCGGCCGGCGGACCCCGCCGTCCACCCCGCACGACCGGGCACCCGGCCGTGGCCGCGGGGCGCCCGTGCTCCGCCGCGGCGTGTCAGACGACGTGGCCGTCGGGGCGTACCAGCACCCTGCGTACGGCGCTCCACCGCGGGTCGGCGTCCACCGGGCGGACGGTGTGGCGCCGGGTGCCGTGCGGCAGCGGACGGCCGGCCGGCACCGCGTCGAGTCCCGTGTGACCGTCGAGTTCGAGCAGCAGGTGCCTGCCGTCCCGCAGCAGCGAGAAGAGGCCGCCGCCGTCCGCGAAGGCCAGGTCCGGGGCCCGGCTGCCGGCCAGCGGGTGGGCGTCGGCGGGGTCGGCCGGGGGGTAGCGGACCGCCAGGGCGCTGAGGCGTTCGGCGAGCGCGCGGGAGAAGTCCGGGACGGTGCCGATCAGATCGGACAGGACGCTGCGCAGCGCCTGCCCCTCGGGCGAGTAGCCGGTCATGAGCGCGGTCTGCGCGCGGGTGGAGGTGAGCAGGTCCGCGCCGACGGGATGGCGTTCGGCGTGGTAGGTGTCGAGCAGCCCCTCGGGGGCGGTGCCGAGCACGGTCGCGGCGAGCTTCCAGCCGAGGTTGGTGGCGTCCTGGAAGCCGACGTTGAGTCCCACGCCCCCGGCGGGGAAGTGCATGTGCGCCGCGTCGCCCGCGAGCAGCACGCGGCCCTCGCGGTAGGCGGCGGCCTGGCGGGTGGCGTTGCCGAAGCGGGACAGCCAACGGGGCTCGCGCATGCCGAAGTCGTCGCCCAGGACGTGCCGTACCCGTTCGCGCGCCTCCTGTGGCGTCAGCTCCCCCGGGTGGCCCGCGCGCCGGTCCTGCGGGACGTGGCCCACGAAGCGGGTGATCCCGCCCGGCATGGGCACGGCCATGAGACCGCCGTCCGGCCCGGAGGCGCTGAGGGGCAGGTCCGGGGTCCGGTCGAGGACGACGTCGCCGAGCCAACCCCAGACGGTCGCGTCGGTGCCGGGAAAGTCGATGCCGGCGGCCCGGCGGACCAGGCTGCGGGTGCCGTCGCAGCCCACGACGTAACGCGCCCGCAGGACGTGGTGCCCCTCGGGCCCCTCGGCCTCGATCCGTACGGCTCGCGGCCCCTGCTCCAGCCCCGTCACCCGGTGTCCGCGCAGGACGCGGGCGCCCCGGGAGCGGGCGTGCTCCTCAAGGAGGGCCTCGGTGCGCTCCTGCGGCAGGAACAGGGTGAAGGGGTAGGGGGTGTCGAGCACCCGGAAGTCCAGGCGGTTGTCCAGGGAGCCGAAGTGGCCCGTGGGCACCGGCATGCCCTCGCCGACGAAGTCGTCCGCGAGGCCGCGCATGCCGAGGATCTCCAGCGTCCGGGGATGGAGGGTGAGCGCCTTGGAGTGCGGATCGCGTTCCGTACGCGCCTCCAGCACGGTCACCGGCACGCCCTGCAGCCTCAGCTCCGCCGCCAGCCACAGCCCGGTGGGACCGCCTCCGACCACGACGACCTCTTCGATGTTCTCCACGGCGGACACCCTTCTTGGTCACTGACCAACACGACTCCCCGTACTAAACTAGGTCAGTGACCAAAAAGCAAACGGACCCTTCCCCCCGCACCCGTCTGACCCCGGCCGCCGTCGTGGACGAGGCCCTGCGCCTGCTCGACGAGGAGGGGCTGGAGGCCGTCACCACGCGTGCCGTCGCCGACCGGATGGGCGTCCGGATGAACACGGTGCTGTGGCACGTCAAGACGAAGACGCGGCTGCTGGAGCTGATGGCGGACGCCGTCGCCGGCACGATCACCTACGAGGCGCTGCCCGAGGGGCCGGGCGAGCGGGCGCGCGAGCTGATGCGCCGCTACCGCCGCTCCCTGCTCGCCCACCGCGACGGCGCCGCGCTGGTGGCCGGCACCTACGCCCCCGACCCGCACACCCTGCGCTTCGCAGACACCCTCGTCGCCGCCCTCGCGCGGCACGCGCGCACCGGGGACACCGCGGCCTGGACCCTCTACGCCCTCGTCTACTTCACCCTGGGCCTCGCCCAGGAGGAACAGGCCGCAGGCAGCGCGGACGAGCACCGGCTGCGCGAGGCGGTCGCGGCCGGCCCGTATCCCGCCCTCGCCGCGTCCCTGTCCACCCTGACCAGCCACAGCTTCGACGCCCGCTTCGAGGACGGCGTCGAGCGCATCCTCGGCGGCGGTGCCGGCCGGGACTGACCTCCACGCGGTCTGTCGGGGTGAGCGCGTCCTCAATAGCCTGGTGAGGCAAGGCCGTTGTCGACCGAGGAGCCTCATGTCCACCGCGCAGCAGGTACCCGACATCCTCTCCCCCGAGTTCGCGGCGAACCCCTATCCGGCCTACCGGGTGATGCGGGACAGCGCCCCGCTCATCTGGCACGAGCCCACGCGGAGCTGGATCGTCTCGCGCTACGAGGACGTGGAACGCGTCTTCAAGGACCGCGACGGGCAGTTCACGACGGAGAACTACGACTGGCAGATCGAGCCGGTGCACGGCAGGACGATCCTCCAGCTGAGCGGCCGAGAGCACGCGGTCAGGCGCGCGCTGGTCGCCCCGGCCTTCCGCGGCACCGACCTGCGGGAGAAGTTCCTGCCGGTGATCGAGCGCAACTCCCGCGCGCTCATAGACACCTTCCGGCACACCGGCCGCGCCGATCTGGTGACGGACTACGCGACCCGCTTCCCCGTCAACGTCATCGCGGACATGCTGGGCCTGGACAAGGCCGACCACGACCGGTTCCACGGCTGGTACACGACGGTCATCGCCTTCCTGGGCAACCTCGCGGGCGACCCGGAGGTCGCGGCGGCCGGTGCGCGCACCCGGGTGGAGTTCGCCGAGTACATGTTCCCGATCATCCGGGAGCGCCGGGAGAATCCGGGCGACGACCTGCTGTCCACCCTGTGTGCCGCGGAGGTCGACGGGGTCCGGATGAGCGACGAGGACATCAAGGCGTTCTGCAGTCTGCTGCTCGCGGCGGGCGGCGAGACCACCGACAAGGCGATCGCGAGCATCTTCGCCAACCTGCTGTCCCACCCGGAGCAGTTGGCGGCCGTGCGGGCGGACCGCAGCCTCGTCCCCCGGGCCTTCGCCGAGACGCTCCGCCACACCCCGCCGGTCCACATGATCATGCGTCAGACGGCCACCGAGGTCGCCCTCAGCGGCGGCACCATACCGGCCGGTGCCACCGTCACCTGTCTGATAGGCGCGGCCAACCGGGACGAGAGCCGCTACCGCGACCCGGACCGGTTCGACATCCTGCGCGACGACCTGACCGCGACGACCGCCTTCTCGGCCGCCGCCGACCATCTCGCCTTCGCGCTCGGCCGGCACTTCTGTGTCGGGGCGCTGCTGGCGAAGGCCGAGGTCGAGACCGGGGTGAACCAACTCCTCGACGCCATGCCCGACCTGCGGCCCGCCGACGGCTTCGACGTGGTGGAGCGCGGGGTGTTCACCCGGGGCCCGCAGTCGCTGCCGGTGCGGTTCACGCCCCGCGCGGCCTGACGGACGGCGCGGGCGCTCAGGCCACGACGGGGGTGAAGAGGGCGGGCAGGGCGGTCAGACCGCGCATCCAGATGGACGGGCGCCAGGTCAACTCCTCGGGCTCCACGGCGAGTACGAGGTCGGGAAGGCGTTCCAGCAGGGTCTCGACCGCGGTGCGGGCGATGACGTCGGCGAGCAGCGGGGCCGGGTAGGGGCACCGGTGCTCGCCGTTGCTGAAGGACAGGTGCGCGGAGTTCTCGGCGCCGACGTGCGCCTCCGGCCAGAGCTGCGGGTCGGTGTTGGCCGCTGCCAGGCCGAGGACGAGGCAGTCGCCGGCGCGGATCTGCCGGCCGCCCAGCTGGGTGTCGTTGACGGCCCAGCGGCCGATGAAGTTCTGGGTGGGGGTGTCCAGCCACAGCACCTCGTTGAGTGCCTCGCCCACGCTGAGCCGCCCGCCCGAGACGTTCAGGGCGAAGCGTTCGTCGGTGAGCAGAAGTCTGAGGGTGTTGCCGATCCAGTTGGCGGTGGGCTGCTGGGCGGCGGCGATCACGGAGATCAGGTCCTGCACCGTCTCCTCGTCGGTCAGTCCCGCCGGGTGGGTCAGCATCCGCGAGGTGACGTCGGGGCCGGGCCGCTCGCGCTTGTGCCTCACCAGCCGGTGGATGCGCTCCCCCACCCGCGCGTACGCGGCGACCGGGTCGTCGCCCTCCGCCGCGTCGAGGGAGACGCGCAGGTCCTCGACGAGCTGGAGGGTGTCGGCGCCGCTGTGCGGCATCCCGCACATGCGCACCGCGGCGCGCATCGGCAGGGCGTGCGCGTAGTCGCTCATCAGCTCGGCCCGGCCGCTGCCGGCGAAGGCGGCGATGAGCAGGTCGGCGAGCTGACGGCAGTCCCGGGCCAGCTCGAACTGGTCGATGCCGGCCAGCGCCTGGGTGATCACGCCGGCCCGCCGCCGGTGCTCCTCGCCCTCGGTGAACAGGACGGAGGGCTGGTGGCCGACGTAGGGCATGAGCGGCCAGTCGGGCGGGATGGCGTCCCACTGGTTCCAGCGGCGCGAGTCCCGGGCGAACAGCTCGTCGTGGCTGGTCACGTAGCTGACCTCGGGATAGCCGAGGACCAGCCAGGCGGGGATGGAGCCGTCGAGGAGCACGGGCGCGACGGAGCCGTGCTCGCCCCGCAGCCCGCGGTACAGCTCCGACGGCGACTGCTGGTACTCCAGCCCGGCCAGCGGTACGGCGTCCGGGTGCGCGGGGCAGCCGGGTGCGGCGGTGCGGTGGAAAGCGGGGTCGATGTCGGTCACGATGTGCTCTCCTGGGCCAGGGCCAGTTGGTAGAGGTGGTCCACGAGGGTGACCAGCACGTGCTTGCCCGAGGTCCGCACCCGCGCGTCGCAGTCGATCAGCGGCACGTCCTCGGGCAGCGCGAGTGCCAGTCGGATCTCGTCCAGGGAGTGCCGGGCGCGGTCGTCGTCGAAGCGGTTGACGGCCACCACGAACGGGGTCCTGTGGTGTTCCAGCCGGTCTATCGCGTACCAGGAGTCGTCCATCCGGCGGGTGTCGACGAGGACGACCGCGCCCAGGGTGCCGGAGAACAGCCGGTCCCACAGGAACCAGAAGCGTTCCTGGCCCGGGGCGCCGAAGAGGTAGAGCACCATGCGGTCGTTGAGGCTGATCCGGCCGAAGTCGAAGGCCACGGTCGTGGTGGTCTTCGCGGTGACCTCGCCTGTCTCGTCGACGCCGACGCCGGCCTGGGTCATCACCTCCTCGGTGTTGAGCGGCCGGATCTCGCTGACGGAGCGGACGAGGGTGGTCTTGCCGACTCCGAAGCCGCCCACGACGACGATCTTCAGCCCGGTCTCCGCGGCGTCGGCCAGCGGTTTGCGGCCGGCGGCGGGGATGTCGGCGGTCTCTCCGCAGGACGTGTCGGAGGTCGTGCCGGGGGACGTGTCAGAGGTTGCGGAGCCCATGGAGCACCTCCTGGAGAAGGGCGGTATCGGGGTGCGACGCGGCGGACTGCCCCAGGCGCGGATGGCGGGCGGTGATCCTTCCGGTGACGAGCAGGTCGCCGAGCAGGATGCGGACCACCGTGATCGGCAGTCCCAGCTCGGCGGCGACCTCGACCACCGCCGTGGGGTGCCGGCACAGGTCGAGGATGCGGACGTGTTCCGACTGCTGGCCGGCCGACGGTTCGCATTCGCTGACCACCAGGGTGACGAGGTCGAACGAGTCGTCGGCGCGGCTGCGTCCGCCCGTGACCGTGTAGAGCCGGTCGGGTGCGCCGGTGTCCACGGGCCTGCGTGTCACGACGAGCTGCTCCCGGGGACGGCGTGGCGCGGCTCGGCCCGCAGGTGCTCGCCGATCTGCTCGACCATCTCGGTCATCTGGTGGCCGACCACGCCGGGATCGGCGTCCTCCACCGCCACGACGGCCAGGTGTGCGCCCTCGCCGGCCTCCACGATGAACAGCAGTCCGCCGTGGAACTCGGTCATGGAGTGCCGGACGCCGCCGGTTCCGTTGCCGAACTCGACGGAGGCGCCCTGGGCGAGGGCCTGAATGCCCGAGCAGATGGCGGCGAGTTGGTCGGCGCGGTCCAGGGTGAGGTGTTCGGTCCAGCAGAGCTTGAGTCCGTCGCGGGAGAGGACGAGGGCGTGTCGGGTGCCGGGGGTGCGGTCCAGGAGGTTCTGCAGAAGCCAGGTGAGGCTGTTGTCGGTGGTCTGCATGATGGGTGAGGGGACGGTGGTTGCTGGTTCTCCGGTCACCGGCCCGTTCCTCCAATCTCGTCAGCTCTAGGGGCGGGGGGGCGCCGATACGCGCCGTGCGGTGGGGGCGCGCGGTCTACCCGGAGGCGGGCGGTTCGGATGCGGGCGCCCCGCCGGCCGCCCCTGACCGGCGCCCGCGGTGGAAGGCGCCGAAACTGGACCCGGCGTCGCGCGAGACGGTCGTCGTCGGGTGGGCGGGCTCCCGGTGCTGGTCGCCGCGTTCACGCTCGGCCTCGGCCATCGTGCGGCCCGGGGAGCGCATGGGCAGGCCGCCCGGTGTGGCGGGCACGGCGCGCAGCGGTGGCGGCTGTTCGGGGAGTCCGGTCCGCTCGGGGTCCCGGACGTTCCGCACGTCCGGGACGCGCCGCGTGAACGCCGGGACCTCCGCGGCGGGGGCGGGGCCGGGAACGGTGGAGGCGCCGCCGAAGGTGCGGCCGGCGGGCATGGCGGGTCCCGGGTCCCGCTGCTGGGCGAGCAGTTGCGGCGGCACCAGGACGACGACTCCCGTACCGCCGCGCGAGGAGGGCCGGTAGCTCACGCCGACGCCGTACTTGGCGGCGAGCCGTCCGACCACGGCGAGGCCCAGCCGGGTGCCCTGGAGGGAGGCCAGGTCGTTCATCCGTCCCGACACCGCCTGTTCGGCGTGGCGCATGGCCGCGTCGGCCATCTTCAGTCCGCTGTCCTCGATGGTGATGACGATTCCGGCGGTACGTTCCTCCACGTAGACGTGGACCTCGTCGATGGGGGGCGAGAAGTTGGCGGCGTTGTCCATGAGTTCGGCGAGGAGGTGCATGACGCCCTCCGCCGCGTATCCGGAGATGGCGGCGGTGGTGGAGCAGTGCATCCGGACCCGCTGGTAGGCGGCGATCCGGCCGACGGCGCCGCGCAGGATGCTCTCCATCACGATCGGCCTGTTCCAGGCCCGGCTGGAGCGTCCGCCCATCAGCAGGGCCAGGCGGTCGGTGATGAGGCCGAGTTGGGAGGTGCTGTGGTCCAGGCGCAGCAGATCGCCGAGGACCTCCTCGCCGTGACGATCCTGCATGTCCCTCAGATCGGCGAGCATGCCGACGGCCTTGGCCTGGACGCGGCTGAGGGACTTGGCGGAGGCGGCCTGCGCCGCGGCGGTGCGCCGTTCGCTGTGCGCCAGTTCCCGCACGAAGAGTTCGGCGCAGGCGCGCAGTTGCGGGCTGTGCGGCCATTCCAGTTCGGCGAGGACGATGTCCGCCGAGGTGCCGTCGCGCAGTTTCGCCACGGCGGCGGGCAGGGTGGCGCCGGTCAGGTGTTCCAGCTCCGCGGTGTTGCGGCGGGTCTCCCGCAGGGCCTGTTGGTGCCGGGACTCGGCGTCCGCGGCGTGCCGTACGGCGTCCTGCGCCAGCACGGCGAAGCTCTGCGCGACCTGGCGCAGGTGCGGACCGGGGACCGGTGCGGTGTTCGCGACGGCCTCGTCCGCGCCCGTACCGTCGCGCACCTGCTGGGCGATGCCCGGCAGGGCGACGTTGACCAGGTGCACGAGGCCCGCGTTCTCGTGCGCGAGCCTGGCCTTGAGGGCGCTGATCTCCGTTCTGCGGTCCGCCGCGGTCCGGCGCGCCCGTTGCACCAGGTGGGAGCCGAGGACGACGGCCACGGCGACGCACAGCCAGGAACGTCACGGCGAGGGTCGCGGTCCAGCTCCGGGCGGACCCGGGCGCCGCCGCCCAGGCCGCACCGGCGGCGGCCGCGGCCGCGGGCAGCACGACGAGGGGCACGGCGGGCGTGGAGCGGCGGGCTTTCTGCGTCCGGGGCTGGGTGGGGGGTGCAGACACTGACATTCCGCGGTCCCTCTGGTACTTGAGAGCGGGGGAAAGGGCCGATCGGCATGCGTCGGCCGCGGGTCGGAGCCGTTCCACCGGAGGGATGTCGATCACTCCGGCGGGCTTGCGGCTCATGCTAGTCACCGCCTCGTGAGCGCACGCCGGACTGGCCGGAGACCCCACCGAGGAGCGAACTTCTCCGGCATCGGGCCAATCGAACTCACCGATGTGATACGGGCGTTCTGGACGAGGCTGGTGGGCCTGCCGGGGTACGGGCGCCGCCGGTTTCGGCGTACGGCTGTCGACGGTCCCGTACCGCTTGCCTCAACGGGAGCCGCGCACCCTCCGTACGAGGTCGCCGGCCGCCTGCGGCCACTCGGGGTGGTCGAAGGCGAACCCGGCTTCGAGCAGACGGCCGGGGACGACGCGTCGGCTCTTGAGGAGCAGTTCGGTGTCCGAGCGCAGGACGAGCGCGCCGAGTCCGGCCATCCACCGTGTCGCGGGCAGGCCCACCGGCATGCCCCACTCCTCGCGCAGCGCGCGCATGAACGCCCGCTGGGGCAGCGGCGCCGGTGCGGCGAGATTGACCGCGCCGGCGATGTCGTCGCGTGCGGCGAGGAATTCGAGGGCGCGGACGAAGTCGTGGTCGTGGATCCAGGAGATGTACTGCGCGCCGCCCGCGACGGGTCCCCCCAGCCCCAGTCGCGCCAGCCGCAGCAGGATGTCGAGGACCCCGCCCCGGTCCGGGCTCATCACCATGGCGGAGCGCAGGGCCACCTTGCGGGTGTGCGGGGTGTCGGCCCGTTCCTGCTCGTGCTCCCAGGCCTTGGCGATGTCGACGCTGTAGGACCAGTAGTCGGGGATGCCTGCCTCGGCTCCGCCGATTACGCCGGTGGCCTCGTCGTTGGGCGCGTCGAAGCGGTGGGCGTAGACGGTGGCGGTGCTCATCTGGAGCCAGACCCGCGGCGGCTCGGCGGACGCCGCGATCGCCTGGCCCACGGCGCGTGCGGAGTGCACCCGGGAGTCCATCATGGCCCGCAGGTTGGCGGGCGTGTACCGGCAGCTCACGCTGCGTCCTGCCAGGTTGACGACCAGGTCGCTGCCGTCGATCTGCGCGGTCCACTCCCCCGGTGTCCGGCCGTCCCAGTGGACTTCGCCGTGCCGCGCCGGCCGCCGGGTGAGCACCACGACCTCATGTCCGGCGGCGGTCCAGGCCCGCTTCAGGACGGTACCCACCTGTCCGGTTCCACCAGGGATCACGATCTTCACCGGGCGCTCCCTTGCTCGTGGCCTCGTCGCCTCGTGGCCGTGTACGCATGACCCTACCTCAGTTTTGAACGCGTTCAAAACATGGGGACGGCGAGGCCCGGGTCCCCCGGGAGGCGCAGCCCGCGACACCGTCTGGCCGACTGGGGATGCGGCGGGGCGCGACAGCGGATCGGATGAGTGCCATGCGCAGACTCATAGCCGTGGCATCGAGCCACTCACGCCTGCTCACGTCGGGCGTCCTCCTCGCCGCCCAGTCACTCCTCCTGACCGTGGCCGCGGTCCCCGCGTCGGCCGACGACACCCGGACACCGGAGCGCGGCAGCGCCTCCATGGGCAGCGGCGTACTCGCCCACGAAGGAGTCCAGGGGCGGCCCGTCGACACCCGGGTCGCCCAGACCGAGGGTGTGGACGTCTCCAGCCATCAGGGCAACGTCGCGTGGCCGACGCTGTGGAACAGCGGGGTCAAGTGGGCCTACGTCAAGGCCACCGAGGGGACCTCCTACACCAACCCGTACTTCACCCAGCAGTACACCGGTTCGTACAACGCCGGCATGATCCGCGGCACGTACCACTTCGCGACCCCGGACACCGCCGGCGGCGCGGCCCAGGCCGACTACTTCGTCAACCACGGCGGCGGCTGGTCGAAGGACGGCAAGACACTGCCGGGCGTCCTCGACATCGAGTACAACCCGTACGGCGCCACCTGCTACGGCAGGACGGCCAGTCAGATGGTCAGCTGGATCCGCGACTTCCTGAACCGCTACAAGGAGCGCACCGGCCGCCACGCCGTGATCTACACCTCCACCAACTGGTGGATCCAGTGCACCGGCAACTACAGCGGTTTCGGCGCCAACAACCCGCTGTGGGTCGCCCGGTACGCCTCGACCGTGGGACCCCTGCCGGCCGGCTGGGGCTTCCACACGATGTGGCAGTACACCTCGACCGGACCGACCGTCGGGGACCACGACAAGTTCAACGGGGCGCTGGACCGCGTCAAGGCCCTGGCCAACGGCTGACGCCGGCGGCGCGGCGGCCTGCCGCTCCGTCAGCGCTCGGTGAGGGGGCCCAGGATGTCGGCGACCTGCTCGCGCACCACGTCCCGGGCCCCGGACGGCAGTGCGCCGACATCCGTACGCTCCAGCACACCGAGGACCTCCTCGGCGCCGCCGTCGCAGGGGGTGCTCTCACTGAGCACCTCGTAGCCGTCGCGGACGGCGACCCGCAGTCGGTGCCGCCCCTCGCCGTCGGTGTGCACGGCGGTGGCGACGACCAGGGGCGGCGGACCGCCGTCCTCGGCGGGCTCCTTGTAGTAGCCGCTGGTCACCGGGGTGTGCCAGCGCAGACCGAGCAGCAGGTGGCCCTTGGCCGGCACCTCGGACGGATCGGTCTCGTAGACCCCGTCGGGGCCCAGCACCGTGGCGCGGGCGTCCAGCACGAGGGCCGGGGGCAGCAGACAGCGCAGGCTGCTGCCGACGAGGTTGCCGCCGACCGTGGCCGTCCGGCGCACGGCTCCGGTCCCCACCGTGCGTGCCGCTCTTCTCAGTACGCCGGGTACGCGGTCGTCTATGCGCTGCAGTACGACGGCCGCGCCCAGCGCCTCGGGCTCCAGGGCGCCCGCCTCCGGCAGGTTGCGCAGCGACATGGCCAGTTCCGGGAATCCGTCGCGTTGCCACGTGGCCCATACGAGGGTGGCCCCGCCGATGGGCACCGCGCCCTCCGCCATGCACTCCTGCACTTCGGACACGGACGTGGGCAGACGCAACAGCATTATCGATCGACCTGCTTTCCCCGGGAGTCGGCGGTCGGACGACACCGCGTCTCCCGCCGCGTGATCACGGCCATTGGGCATTGTCCGTACCCCCGAGGGGGCGCGTACAGGGCTCACTCAGTCTTCGCGTGCGCCCCCTGCGCGCCGGAGCACCACCGAACACCCGGCCGGCACGGGCGATTCTAGTGCTCCCGGACCGGACGCTTGTAGTAGCGCCAGGGGAATGATCCGGAGCCGATCTGGGTCCAGCCCTGTTCCTCCATCCGGCGGTGCCGGGCGCCGACGGCGAAGGGGACCCTCCGGTGCTCCCAGGGGTGGTCGGACTTCTCCACGACATGGAAGAGCGGGCCGTATTCGACCGCGTGCCAGCCCTCGGCGCCGGCCGCGGCGAGCGCCTGCATCTCGTTGAACGCGGTCAGGGGGGTCAGTACCCGGCGTTCCGCGGTGTCGGAGACGGTCGGGCCGGGCCGCACCTTGTCGGCGAACCGCTGCTGCGCTGCCTGCCGGCTCACACCGAGGACACCGCCCACGGTGTCCCAGCTCTGCCCGGCGGCCCGCGCTCCCCGTACCGCCTCGCGCAGCAGCCTGTTCGCCTCCTCCGCGCCGACGCGGGTGGCCGCCACCAGTCGGAGATAGCCGTCGGGGTCGTGCTCCAGCGACTCGACGAGACCGTCCGGCGCGTCGAGCACGGCCGCCGCGACGGCTTCCCGGATGCGCACGGCCTCCTCCTCGGTGAGCAGTTCGTCGTCGCTCATCGCCGCCCTCCGTTCGAGAGGGTGGTGGTGGCCGGGAGACATGTGAATGTTGGCATGGCGTCAAGGTTTCCTTGACATCATGCGGCTTGTCAAGGGAACCTTGACAAGAACATCGGGGCATCGCAACGCCGGGGCGTCCGGGCGCCGATCACACCAGCGCGGCGAGGAACTCCAGCAACACCGCGTTGAAACGGTCGGGTTGTTCGACGCCCGGGAGATGGCCGGCCTTCTCCACGACCGCCAGGGTGGAGTGCGGGACGAGGCGGTGCAGGGACTCGGCCTCCGCCACGGGCGGGTAGAAGTCGTCCGCGCCGACGACGACCAGCACCGGTGCCGCCACGGCGGCGAGGACCTCCCGGCAGTCGGGGCGTTCGGCCCGTCCGCGCAGCGCCGCCGCGGCACCGCGGGGGTCGGTGGCGCACATCATCCCCAGGACACGGGTGGCCACGTCCGGCATCGCGGTGACGTTGTACGCGGCGAGCATCTTGTCGATGACCTCGTGCGCGTAGCCGTCCATGCCCTCGGCGAGGAGCCGGTCGGCCAGCCGGTTGCGGGACAGCCTGCCCTCGGCGGTCTCGGCGGGCGCGGAGGTGTCGGACAGGACGAGTGCCCGTACCCGCTCCGGGTGGCGCCGCTGGAACTCCATGGTGATCTGCCCGCCCATGGAGACGCCGCCGATCACCGCGCGCCCGATCTCCAGGTGGTCCAGGAGCGCGGCGAGGTCGTCGGCGAAGTCGGCGAGCAGGACCTTGCCCGCGCTCACGCCGCTGCGTCCGTAGCCACGCAGATCGGGGGTGACGACCCGGTGTCCGGCCGCCGTCAGCGCCGCCACCTGGGGCGCCCACAGGGTGCGGTTGAAGGGGTGACCGTGGATCAAAAGGACCGGGAGCCCGGCCGGGGCGCCGGTGTCGTCGTATGCGATCCTGGCGCCGCGCACGGTTGTCGAGTTCATTGCGGGCACGCTACGGGGCCCGCCGGGTACGGGACATGGGGCGCTCGGCGGGCGTCATCCGCCGAGCAGTGCCGCGGTCAGCTCCGCACGCAGTTGCCCGCCGTCCTTGCGGACCAGTGCGGGGACCTGGCTGTTCCAGTCGGCCGCGGCGGCGTCCAGGGCCTCGGCGAGGGCCCGCCGGGCGCGGCGCCCCGCGAGGGCCGTCGCGACGGGGAGGAGGGGGCGCACGAAGGAGCGGCCCCTGACCCGTGCCTTCACCGTCACCCGCCAGCTTCCGTCCGGGGCGGGGCGCGGTACGACCGTCACGGCGACGCGGGCCAGCGCGTGCGTCAGGGTTCCGCTCAGGGGCGGGCCGGAGGGCAGCCGGACGCGGCTCGTCGCCGACGGCCACCATCCGTCCAGGTCGAGGTCGATACGTCCGGTGCCGCCGAGGTACTTCGCCCACTTGTCGCCGCTGGAGCGCATGGTCACCGAGAGCCGCGCCTCTCGTGGCCGGGCGACGCTCGTGAGCCGGAGTACGAAGGCCAGTTCGGCGCGGTGGGCCGGGTCGTCGTCGACGGTGACGACCTCCAGCGCCGTCTCGCGGTGGCGGTCCCAGGCGAGGACGGTGAGGGTCTGGTCGGCGTCGGGCTCCCCGTCCTTCTCGTCCACGGGCCGGTACTTGGCACCCGGCCGCAGATGGGTCCCCTCGACCAGGACCAGGTCGGGCAGCACATGTCCGTCGGGCAGCCGCAGCCGCGCCCCGTCGGCCTCCGTGTCCTGCGCCAGGTCGTGCAGTACGGCGAGGCACGACTCGAACCAACGGCGGGGCACGGGGGCGAGGGTCACGGTGTGCTGGAAGCGGGCCATGGGGTCAAGGATGGCCGACCACGGGCCGTGCGGTCAGGGGTGGGGCCGGGCAGCGAAGGGACGGTGCCGGCTGCCGGGGTCGTCCCCGTCCCGGAGGCGCAACGCCGGGTCGGAGGTGAGCACCTCGCGATCCTGGGCGAGGACGCGGGTCGGGTGAAGGCGCCCAGCGACCTCCGCACGTCCACCGACACCCGCCGGGCCGCAGAGCCTCGTACGCCCCGTGCGAGGTCCCCCGCGACAGCCGTGTGCCGGTGAGCGGGGTCGCGCCGGCCTCCATGCCGCGGGTCGCCGGCAGCGGGGCGAACTCCCCCGTTCCGCGGCCGATGTCCGGCACCCGGCCGGAGCCCGCCGGGCCATGGCGTCCGACGCGGTCCACGCGGCGTGCTCAGCCCGACGCCGGGGCCAGTTGCGCCTCCTTCACCTCGTCGGTGTTCAGCCCGCGCACCTGCGGGGCGAGCAGGGCCGCCGCGGTGGCCAGGACGATCAGCGCGGCGCAGCCGGCCAGTGCCCGAGCGGGGCCCACGACCGTCGCCACCGGGCCGGCGACGAGGAGGCCGAGCGGCGCGAACGCCAGGGAGCCGAACCAGTCGTAGGAGCTGACGCGGGAGAGGGCCTGTTCGGGGATCCGGCGCTGGATCGTCGTGGCCCACAGGACGCCGAAGACGTTGCTCGCGACGCCCGCGCCGAACATGGCCGCCGCGATCAGCCACACCGGCGCCCGCGCACTGAGCAGGGCGATCGGCAGGGCGGCGGGGAACGTGCACAGCACCGCCACCAGAATGGGACGGCGCACCCGGACGCGGACGGCGAGTCCGGCGCCCGCGATGGCGCCGAAGGCCTGCGCACCCACGATCACCGACCAGGTCCGCGCCCCGCCCAGGTGCTCCTCGGCCATCAGCGGGCCGAGGACACCGACGTTGGCGTTGTTCGCGGCGACGACCAGCGTGTACTGGGCGACCACGACCCACAGCCACTGCCGGGAGGCGAACTCCTGCCAGCCCTCCCGCAGATCGGCCCAGCCGGACGCCTTCTTCCGGGGCCGCGCCACCACCCGCAGCCGCAGGGTCAGGGCCGCGCTGAGGCCGAAGGAGGCCGCGTTCAGGGCGAGTGCCCAGCCGGCTCCGACGAGGGCCACGGTGATCCCGGACAGGGCCAGGCCCAGCAGCAGGGCGCTGTTGGTGCTCATCCGCAGCAGGCCGTTGGCCCGTTGCAGCCGCCCGGCCGGTACGACCAGCGGGACGACGCCGTCCATCGCCGGGGCGAACAGGGCCGTTGCGGTCCCCGCCAGCGCCGCGAGCACACACATCACGACCAGCGGCGCGTGACCGGTGAGCACCATGGCGGCCAGGCCCGCGTAGGCCCCGCCGCCCAGTACGTCGGCCACGACCATCAGCCGCGACCGGGACATCCGGTCCGCGACGACGCCGCCGATCAGGATGAACAGCAGTTGCGGCAGCGCCTGGCACGCCAGCACCAGTGACAGCCGGCCCGCGGAGGCCCCAGGCAGCGCGAGTACCGCGAACGCCAGCGCCACCCGGGCGAATCCGTTGCCGAGCACGGAGACGACCCGCGCTCCGAGGAGCAGCAGGAACTGCTGGTCGCGCCACAGGGGCGCCCGGTCGGGGAGGTCCGCGCAATCCGTCACGGACAGGCACCCTAGAGGCCGGTGCCCATCGCATGGAAACGAACCGGCCGCGGCGGGACGGCGCCGGCGGCGGCCCCCGCGCATGTCTGCCGACGCCGATACGGGGCATTCGTGCACGAGCAATGACGTACGAGACCCATGAGGAGCTGAGGTCCGCCATGACGCACGACCTGACCCCGAAGTACACGGTCCCCGGCATCGAGCGCGAGGCCGCCGGACGACTGATCGGCTCGCTGCGGCTGCGCCTGCATGCCCTCAACGACCTGCATCTGACCCTCAAGCACGTGCACTGGAACGTGGTGGGACCGCACTTCATCGCGGTGCACGAGATGATCGACCCCCAGGTCGACCAGGTACGCGAGATGGCCGACGACATCGCGGAGCGCATAGCCGCGCTCGGCGGGGTGGCACAGGGCACGCCCGGCGCCCTGGTGGCCGAGCGCACCTGGGACGACTACTCCATCGGACGGGCCGACGCCATCGCCCACCTCGGCGCGCTCGACGTCGTGTACACCGGCGTGATCGAGGACGTGCGCGCGACGGTGAAGGAGGCCGGGGAGATCGACCCCGCCACCGAGGACCTGCTGATCGGCCAGCTCCGGGGTCTGGAGCAGTTCCAGTGGTTCGTGCGGGCCCATCTGGAAAGCTCGGGCGGCGCCCTGGCGACGGGCAGCGCGACGTCCGAGACACAGGCGGCCGAGCGCGGCGCGGAAATCTCCTGAAGGGCCGCCGGGCCGTGTCGCACGACGAGACCGGCCGCGCGCCGGTGACGGCGCGCGGCCGGTCCGCGGGTTGCTTCCGAGATGCCCTCCGGGCCGCTCGTCAGCGCCGGCCGAGCCTGCGTTCGCCGCGGCTGCCCTGCTCGTAGGGCAGGTGGTAGTGGGCGAAGACCGCGCTCTCGTCCTCCGCCGCGAGTTCGCCGTCCGGGTCGATCCCGGGTGCGTCCTTGACCAGCGACTTGTCGTAGGTCACCTTCACATAGCCGGGTCCGACGGTGGCCTTGTCCACCGGGACGAACACGAGACGTTTGCGGGTCGGCAGGCCCGTGGTGACCGTCGCGAACGCCGGCCGGTCGGTGAGGGTGTCGAAGTAGATGGACTCCAGGGTCCCGATCTTGCGGCCGTCGTGGTCCACGACATCATGGCCGCGCCAGTCACGAATGTTCTCGGCTTCAAACATGCCCAGTCTTCCTTTCCGAGGACGCGCTCTCTTTCGTGTTCCCCGCTTCCGCCCCGTTGCGCGCGTCTGTCGCATGTTCTGTGGGCATGTGAGGCGGCGTCGGAAACCCGCGCCCGACGCGGGGAGGGCCGGGCAGGTGTGGGACGCCTGTCCCGGGGTAGGCGCTGATTCGTCGGCCGACAAGGTGACAACGACGGGGCCGATCGACTGGGAGGGCACATCATGGCGACGACGACCGCACAGGCCATCGCGCGCACGACGACGGAGATGCCGGAGATCGCGGATCCGTCCAAGGTGGCGCCCCGGGACGCGCGGGAGTTGTCGAAGCTGTTCTTCGAGCGGCTGACGGTGCTCGAGGAGGGCACGCCCGAGCACCAGTACGCGCGCAACACCCTCATCGAGATGAACATGTCCCTGGTCCGCTTCGCGGCCGGCCGGTTCCGCAGCCGCGGTCCGGAGGAGATGGAGGACATCGTCCAGGTCGGCATGATCGGTCTGATCAAGGCCATCGACCGGTTCGAGCTGACCCGCGAGGTCGAGTTCACCTCCTTCGCCGTGCCCTACATCGTCGGCGAGATCAAGCGGTTCTTCCGGGACACCTCGTGGGCCGTGCACGTGCCGCGCCGGCTTCAGGAGGCCCGTGTCCAGCTGGCACGCGCCACGGAGGAGCTGCGCAGCCGTCTGGGCCGCAATCCCACGACCCAGGAGCTGTCCGAGCTGATGTGCCTCCCCGAGGACGAGGTCGTCGAGGCCCGTCTGGCGGCCAACGGCTACAACTCGGCCTCCCTGGACGCGGCCATCAGCGGCAGCGAGGACGGCGAGTCGGCGCTGGCTGACTTCATCGGCGCGGACGACGCGGCCCTGGCGCTCGTGGACGACTTCCACGCACTGGCCCCGATGATCGCCGATCTGGACGAACGCGACCGGCAGATCATCCACTGGCGGTTCGTCGAGGAGCTGACCCAGAAGGACATAGGCGAACGCCTCGGTGTCTCGCAGATGCATGTGTCCCGGCTGATCTCGCGGCTGCTGGCCCGCCTGCGTCAGGGCATGCTCAGCACCGCCTGAGCCGCGGCCCGCTCCGGGGAGTCAGGCGGCGCTCGTCCTCTTCCGGCGGCCCCCGGCACCGGTGAGGGCGTCGACGAGCTGTTCCCGGTTCATCGTCGAGCGCCCGGCGATGTCCTGCTCGGTGGCCCGCCGGTAGAGCTGGGCCTTGCTCAGTTCCCGCAGCTCGCCCCGCTCCGGCGTCGACCGGCGGGACGGCGCGGTGGCCTTCTTCCGCGGCGCGGAGGACCGCTTGCCGCCGGTGCCCCCGCCCTTGGACCGCGTCCGCCCGCCACCGGCGTCCGGGTTCTCCGGGTTCTCCGGCGCCTTCGACGGTGACCGCCCGCCGCCGCCCTTCGCCTGCTCCAGGCTGCCCCGCAGGACGTCCATCAGGTCGACGACGTTGGTGGCCCGGGGCGCCTCCTCGGCGGCCGTGACCTCCTGGCCCTCCGCCTTGGCCCGGACCAGCTCGCGGACCTTCTCCTGGTACGTGTCGTGGTAGCGGGCCGGGTCCCAGTCGCCGCTGAGGGCGTCGACGAGGCGCAGGGCCATGTCCAGCTCCTTGCCTCGTCCGGCGTCGCCCGAGGGCAGGTCGGGAAGCTCCTCGACCGGGTCGCGGACCTCCTCGGCCCAGTGCAGGGTCTGGAGCACCAGCACCTTGTCCTCGGCGCGGAGGGCGGTCAGGTACTGCCGGTTGCGCATGACGAAGGTGGCGACGCCCGCCCTGCCGGTCTCGGCGAGGGCGGCGCGCAGCAGCTCGTAGACCTTGAAGTACTCCTTGCCGCGCGGGGCGAGGTAGTAGGTGCGGTCGAAGTAGACTGGCTCGATCCGGTCCAGCTCGACGAAGTCGGTGATGTCGAGGGTGCGGGAGCGGCCCGGCGCGATCTCCTCGAGTTCCTCCGGCTCGACGACGACGTACTCGCCGTCGCCCACGTCGAAGCCCTTGACGATGTCGCGGGCGTCGACCTCCTCGCCGGTGCGCTGGTTCACCCGCCGGTTGCGGATCCGGTCCGAGGTGCCGCGCTGCAACTGGTGGAAGCGGACCGTGTGGTCCTCCGTCGCCGTGAACAGGCTGACGGGCACCGAGACAAGGCCGAACGTGATCACACCCGTCCAGATCGCCCGTGCCATGGCCGTCCGCTCCGTCCTGCCCGCACCGTACCGGCCTCCCACGCTGGCACCGCGCCCGCGGCCCCGCGCGCCGGGCGGAGCACTCGGGTCAACGGCCGGGGCGCGGTGGGCCGGCCGTCGCCGGTTCGGTCCGAACAGCCGGTAGCACGCGCGGATCGGGCGCCGCCGGTATTCCCTGGAAGGCGGGGACGGCAACCGCGGCCGTCGCCGCGGCCGTCTCACGTACCGGAAGACACCGGGAGACACCGAGCCAAGTCGAGCGAAGGGGCCACCGGCCATGAGCTGTCACGTGCAGGCGATCACCCGCGAGGAGCATCTGCGCTTCGTCGCGGCCCGGCCGTCCGTGAGTCATCTGCAGACTCCCTCGTGGGGTGACGTGAAGCCGGACTGGCGGGCGGAGAGCCTGGGCTGGTTCGACGAGGGCGGCCGGCTGGTGGGGGCCGGGCTGGTACTGCTGCGGCCGTTGCCGGGGCTGAGACGGTCTCTGGCCTATCTGCCGGAGGGCCCGGTCATCGACTGGAGCGCGGCGGGCCTGGAGGGCCGGCTGGAGCCGATGCTCGCGCACCTGAAGCGGCGGGGCGCGTTCTCGGTGAAGATGGGGCCGCCGGTGGTGGCGCGGCGCTGGAGTGCCGACGCGGTCAAGGCGGCGATCGCGGACCCGGCGGCGCGGCGGCTGGGGGACGTGGAGGCCACCGTGCGGGAGGCCGGGGCCGACGAGGTCGCCGAGCGGCTGCGCGGGATGGGCTGGCGGCGCAGCGAGGCGGGCGGCGAGGACGGCTTCGCCGCGGGCCAGCCGCGCCATGTGTGCCAGGTGCCGCTCGCCGGGCGGGCGCTGGAGGACGTGCGCGGCGGCTTCAACCAGCAGTGGCGCCGCAATGTGAAGAAGGCCGAGAAGTGCGGGGTCAAGGTGGTCCGCGGCGGCCACGAGGACCTGACCGCCTTCTACGAGCTGTATGTCGAGACCGCCGAACGGGACGGGTTCGTCCCGCGCCCCCCGGCCTACTTCCGGCGCATGTGGACCGCGCTGACGGCCGAGGACCCGGACCGCATGCGCCTCTACCTCGCCCATCACGACGGGGAGGTGCTGGCCGCGGCGACGATGCTGACCGTCGGCGAGCACGTCTGGTACTCCTACGGCGCGTCCTCCGGCCGCCGTCGCGAGGTGCGGCCCAACAACGCCCTCCAGTGGCGGATGATGTGCGACGCCCACGAGGGCGGCGCGGCCGTCTACGACTTCCGCGGCATCACCGACACCCTGGACGAGGACAACCACCTGCTGGGACTGCTCCGGTTCAAGGTGGGCGCCGGCGGCCAGGCCGTGGAGTACCTCGGTGAGTGGGACTATCCGCTCAACAGGGTGCTGCACAAGGCGCTGGACCTGTACATGGCGCGGCGCTGATCCGTGCCGGGCCGGTCAGCCGGCGGGCTTCTCCCAGACCGAGACATGGCTCCGGCTCTCGTGGGTGAACGGCTCCCGCGCCCACCCCTGCCACCTCTCGCGCAGCCGCATCCCGGCGAGCCGGGCCATCAGGTCGAGTTCCGCCGGCCACACGTAGCGGAACGGGATGGACGAGTGCTCGGCGTGTCCGTCCACGACGGTGACGTAGTTCGAACTCATCGCCTGGGTGACGGTGTCGTAGATGTCGAACGCCCACCCGGTCGGGCCGATGTTGAAGGGGACGGCGGTCTGTCCCGGGGGCAGCCGGCGCAGTTCCGGCACGCCCACCTCGATGACGAAGCGGCCGCCGGGTTCCAGGTGGGCGGCGGCGTTGCGGAAGCAGTCGGCCTGGGCGTCCTGGGTCGTGAGGTTGTTGATGGTGTTGAAGACGAGGTAGGCGAGCGTGAAGGTGCCCGGTACCCGGGTCGTGGCGAAGTCGCCGATGCTCACCCCGACGGTGTCGCCGCCCGGCTTGGCGCTCAGCCGGGAGGTCATGGCCCGGGACATGTCGATGCCGTGCACCGGAACGCCGCGGGCCGCCAGCGGCAGTGCGATCCGGCCGGTGCCGATGCCGAACTCGAGTGCCCGGCCCCGGCCGGCCAGTTCGGCCAGGAAATCGACCGCGGGATCCACCGCGGCGGGCGTGAACATGTCGGCCGACGACTCGTCGTATCGCGCGGCAACGTCTTCTCCGAAGTAGCCGTCCTCGTGAGGCATTCGGGGACCGTACCTCCCGGGAGGCCGTCGGCGCGCGTCATTTCGGGCGGGCCGGAGGGTTGCGGCCCGCCTCTTGGTGGGCAGGGGGCGGGTGTGCGACGGGAGGTGGGCGATGTCACGGCTGCTGGTGGTGCAGAACCATCCGGGCGGTGGGCCGGGCCGGTTCGGTGACTGGCTGGTCTCGGAGGGGCTGTCACCGGACGTGGTGCACGCGTACGCCGGTGCGCCGCTGCCCGAGCGTCTGGAGCACGGGGGTGTCGTGGTGCTGGGCGGTGGCTGTTTGCCCGACGACGACGTGCGCGCGCCCTGGCTCGCGGCCACCCGCGCACTGGTCGCCGAGGCGTTGGAGCGGGGCACCCCCGTGTTCGGGATCTGCCTCGGCGGGCAGCTCCTCGCCCGGGTCGCGGGCGGCACGGTCCGGGGCGAGCACGGCGAACCGGAGTTCGGGAGCACGCCGCTCGGTGTGCGGTCCGAGGCCGCGGGCGATCCGCTCTTCCGGGGGCTGCCCGAGCGGGTGACGGCGGTCGAGCACCATGTGGACGCCATCACCGCGCTGCCGCCCGGCGCGGTCTGGCTGATGGAGAGCGAGCGCTGCCCGTACCAGGCGTTCCGGGTCGGGGAACGGGCCTGGGGCGTGCAGTTCCACCCCGAGGCGGGGGCGGACCGGGTCCGGTCGTGGGACGCGGAGCGGATCCGGGCCCGGGGCCTTGACCCGGTGGAACTCACCCGCCGGGCGGAACGCGACGGGCCCGCGGCCGAGGCGGTCTGGCGCGAGGTCGCCCGGCGCTTCGCCGCGGTCGTCCGCGGCTGAGCATCAGCCCTCGAAGGCGCCGTCGTCCTTGAAGGCACCGTCGCCGGTGAAGGCCAGCCGGGCGAAGCGTTCGCCGATACGGCGGTGGGTCGCCGCGTCCGGGTGGAGGCCGTCGGGCAGCGGCAGCTCGGCGGCGTCGGACTCCCCGTAGAGGTCGCGGCCGTCGAGGTAGTACAGGTTGGGGTCCTCGGCCGACCGTTGCGCCACGACGCGGGCCAGCTCGTCCCGGATGATGTTCAGGGTCAGCTTCCCGCTCGCGCGTTCCGCCGGGTCGCCCATGGCCACGAAGCCCAGCCGTCCTTCGTCCAGTCCCGAGAAGTCGGGGGCGCTGGGTCCTGGGGTGTCCTCGTGGATGGGGCACAGGAGGGGCGAGACGACCAGCAGCGGTGCGGTGGGACGGCCCTCGCGCAGGGTGTCGAGGAAGCCGTGCACGGCGGGCGCGAAGGCACGCAGGCGCATGACGTCCGCGTTGACCACGTTGATGCCGAGCTTGAGGCTGATCAGGTCGGCGGGGGTGTCGCGCATGGCCCGCGCGGTGAACGGGTCGAGCAGGGCGCTGCCGCCCAGGCCGAGGTTGACGAGTTCGACACCGCCGAGGGACGCGGCCAGCGCGGGCCAGGTGGTGGTCGGGCTCGCGGCGTCGGAGCCGTGGCTGATCGAGCTGCCGTGGTGCAGCCAGACCCTGCGGCCCGGGTCGGGGGCGGGTTCCACGGGGGCGTCGGTGCGCAGGGCGACGAGTTCGGTGGTCTCGTTGTGCGGCAGCCAGATCTCGATGTCCTTGACACGACCGGGCAGTCCGGCGAAGCGGAGGGTGCCGGGCCGGCCGGGTTCGGCACTCGCCGTGCCGGTCGTCATGTCGATGGTCACGGTGTTGCCGCCCGCCACGCTGCCCCGGCCCGCCGGGCGGCCGTCGACGAGCAGGTCGTACACCCCGTCCGGGCGCGGCGGGGCGCCTGCGTAGACCCGCTTGGTGGGCAGGGTGTCCAGTTCGAGGGCGGTGGCGCGGGTGCGCAGGGCCAGGCGTACGCCGGAGGGCTGGGACTCGGCCATGGCGAGCTGTCCGTCGGTGTTCTGGGCGCGGGCCCGAGCGGGCAGGCGGTGCGGCAGCAGGCCGTGCTCGGTGCGCTCCACGTCGAGGGCGCCGCGCAGGAGGTCCCCGGTGAGGGGCGTGGTGATCCAGTCGTCCGTGGTGTGCATGTCGCCTCCGGCGGTGGTGGTGTGTCTCGCCGCGAGTGAAGCCGCCGCCCGCCTCCGGGCCGACACAACCGTTCGTCCGTCTTCCTTCGTTTTCCTTCGTCGATTATGCACTTACCTAATCTGATTAGGCAAACGGGGCGGGCGTCGGCACGCGGCCGGGAGGCATGAGCGCGGGCGGTGAGGGGACCCCGCTCAGGGGTGGCAGGGCAGCGGGCGGCTGCGGCGAAGGAGTGACGGCCCGGGACGGAGGCGGAGGGGCATGCGGCGCGAGGGCGGGCGTCGTCGGGAGACCGGCGGCCAGGACGTGGGGCCGGTCGAGTCTGTCCTCGACGAGCTGTACGCGACACCGCCGCCCGACTTCGTCTCCCGCCGTGAGGAACGCGCCGCGGCCGCCAGAACGGCCGGCCGCAGGGAGGACGCCCGCCGTATCCACGCCGCCCGCCGGCCCACGCTCGCGGCCTGGGCGGCGAACCTGCTGACCCGCTCCCGGCCGGAGGAGACCCGGCGGTTCCTGGAGTTGGGTCAGGCGTTGCGCGAGGCGCACCGCACCCTGGACGCCGCCGCGCTCAGGGAACTCTCCACGCAGCGCCGCCGCGTCGTCTCCGCCCTGTCCGGGCAGGCCGTGCGGCTCGCCGATGCGGCCGGGCACCCGCTGTCGCAGGCCGCGCGGCGGGAGGTCGAGTCGACCCTGCGCGCGGTGCTCGCGGACCCGGACGCCGCCGACCGGTGGGCGGGCGGACACCTGGAGGGCTCCCTCACCCCGCCGTCGGTGTTCCCCTCGGACGCCGCCCCCGCCGGACCCGAGTCGCGTGACCGCCCGGCACGGTCGAAGTCTCCTCCCTCGGCGTCCGGCACCCCGACGAAGGACGAACTCGCCGAGCGGCGCCGCAAGCGGGACGAGGAACGCGCGCGGGCCGAGGAGGACAACCGCCGAACCGAGCGCCGGCTCCGGGAGTGCCGCGCCGAACAGGCGGACGCCGAGGCCTCGTTGGGACGGAGCGGCGAGGAACACGACCGGGCACGCGGGGCGGTGTCCGAGGCCGAGGAGCGGCTGCGCGAGGCACGCGAGGACCTCGACCGGGCCGAACGGGACCTGCGCGAGGCCGAGGAGCGGACCCGCGCGGCCAAGGACGGGGCGGCCGAGGCCGAGCGGGAGGCGCGGGCCGCCGCGCGCCGGGTGGAGCGACTGGCCCGACGGGTCAGGTAGTTGCGACCCGTCCGGGTGAGTACGCGTACTCATGAGGTGTCCTCCCCGGCCCGGGAGGCTTGGCGCACCAGCCACTCGGAGGAGCCAACCGTGCCCACCACTCAGCCGGTTCACCGGCCGTCACCCATGAGCGTCAACCGCGCGACACGTTCCGTCCGGGGCCTGGCCCTGGCCTGTGTGACCGCCGCGGCCGTCCTGACCGGCTGCTCCATCGAGGAGGCGCACTGCGGCGACGGCGAGTACCCCGCCATGACCATCGGCGACGCCGCGAGCATCTGCGTGCCCAACGACGAGGAACCGCCCGAGGGTTACACCCGCTACCCCGAGGGCAAGGTGCCCCAGCTCATCGGTGACAGGTGGGACACCTACTGGCAGACACACACCGTCGACAAGGACGGCAGGATCGTGGAAGTGCCCGACGGCGAGTGACTGCCGGTCATCCGTGCTCCGAACAGGCGCGCGAGGATACGGCGGCGCGTACCACGTCGGCGGCCATACGTGGTATACCGGCCCGGCAGCAAACAGGGGAACAACAGGCGCCGCCCGTCCGTACTATCTGTGTGTCAGTACAACCGGCGGCACTCTCGTATTCACCGCTGCCGGGCGCCGATCGGTCATGGTTCCCATGTCCCGCGCCTGATGTCCCGCCGTTCCTCCCGAGCCTTCACGGCCGCGAATCGAGGAGAGTCACACCATGTCCGAGAGCACGACGCAGGCCGCCACCGAACTGGCCTCGCAGTACAGCGTCCAGGTCACCGACGACCTGGAGCGCAACGTCAAGGAGCAGGAACGTGTCAGCGCCGAGATCACGGCGCTCCAACAGCAGTTGGCCGCGCTCCAGCACGACCACGCGCTGCTGGTGAACATGCAGCAGGCACTGGGCATCAACGCCCCGTCGGCGACCGACACGGCCACCGTGCCCGCCCCGCGTGCCGGTGCCGCCACGGAGCCGGCCCCGGCCAAGGGGACGCGGAGCAGGAAGACCGCCGGTGCCGCCAAGCGCGCCGCCGCCCCGAAGCCCGGTGCCAAGCCGGCCTCGAAGCCGGCCGCCAAGCCGGTCACCAAGTCCCCCGCCAAGGCCGCCAAGAAGCCCGCGGCGAAGAAGGCGTCGCCGCAGGCCAAGTCCGCGCCCGCCGGCTCCTCCGCGAAGCCGGCGGGCGCGCAGCCCACGCTGGTCGAGCTGGTGCGCGCCCACCTGGCGGGGCAGAGTGAGCCGCGCTCCGCCGCCGAGGTCACCACGGCGCTGGGCGAGGCCCACTCGGGGCGCAGCATCAAGACCACGGTCGTGCGCACCACACTTGAAGGGCTCGTCGCCAGGAACCAGGCCCAGCGCTCCAAGCAGGGCACCTCGGTCTACTACACCGCCACCGACGCTCCCGAGCCGAAGGCGAAGCAGGACACCGCCGCGGAAACGCCGTCCGCGCAGAGCGGCGGCTGAGGACGGCGGCGCCGGACGTGTTACCGGCGCGCGGCCGGGGCGAAGCCGGGCGAGGATCGGTGGATGGGTGTTGTACTGCCGGTGCTCTTCGCACTCCTCGCCGCCTTCAGCAACGCGCTGGCCACCGTGCTGCAACGGCGTGCCGCGCTGAGTGTGCCGCAGTCCCGGGGGTTCCGCCCGGGGCTCATCGTCGACCTGTTGCACAGGCCGGTCTGGCTGGGCGGCATGCTGGCCGTCGTCGTGGCCGGTGTGGGGCAGGCGGTGGCGTTGGCGACGGGGCCGCTGTCACTCGTTCAGCCCCTGTTCGTGCTGGAGCTTCCACTGGCCCTGCTGCTGGCCTCGCTGATGACCGGCAATCGCCTGGCCCGCTCCACGTGGCTCGCGGTGGGCGCGGTGGTCGTCGGGCTCGGTGTCACGCTGGCGGCGGCCGCTCCGGGCGGCGGCAAGGCCGACATCCCCCTGGATCGCTGGGTGCTCGCGCTGGCGGCCTGCGCGGGGGCGGCCGTACTGCTGGCCGCGGCCGGTCTGAAGCGCCCCGACGGCAAGGCGCGTGCCGGTTGCCTCGGCGCGTCCACCGCGGTGTGCTACGCGCTGACGGCCGCCTTGATGAAGGATTCCATGCGGGTCCTGAGCGCCGACGGCGTGGTCGGCTTCCTGACCGCCTGGCAGACGTACGGGTTCGCCGCGGCCGGTGTGTGCGCGGTGCTCCTGCTGGAGCACGCCATGCAGGGCGGTCCCCTCGTCGCCTCCCAGCCCGCCCTCACCCTCGGGGACGCGGCGGTGAGCCTCATGCTCGGCGTGGCCCTCTACCGCGAGGACGTGCGCGACGGCTGGTGGGTCGTGCCGCAGTTGCTCGGCGTGGCGCTGATCGTGACGGGTGTCCTCGAACTGGCCCGGCGCGGCATCGACGCGCGCACCGGGCGGTGAGCGGCCCGGTCCCCCTCGACGGTGTGCATGTCGGGCGGGCGACGACGGTTGCCGCTCGTGCCCGGGGGGGCGCTGCTCCGTACGAGTGGTGCGTTCGCGGACACGGTCGTACGGTCGGTACGGGGAAGTGGACCGAGAACGGAGAGCGCAGAGCGGAGCGAAGCGACCACGAGACGGCCGGGAGCAGACATGCGCACAAACCCGATGAGGGCAGCGGTCACACTCTGTGCCGCCGCCGCGCTCGCAGTACCCATGAGCACGGCCTCCGCCGCACCGTCGGCGGCCCACCCGACACAGCAGACGCGGGACCCCGTGCTGGTCGACTGCTCCGCGCAGCCGGACGTACGGCCCGAGGCGTTCGTGCTCGCCTGCGGGGACGCCAACAGCCGCCTGGTCTCGATGCACTGGGAGCGCTGGGACGCGGACGCCGCCGTGGGCCGGGGCACCAACGCCGTCAACGACTGCGACCCCGACTGCGCCTCGGGCGCCTTCCGCTCGTACCCCGTGACCGTGCGGCTCGACATGCCGCAGGACCGGGTCGGCAGCCCGGGTGAGCGGTACTACACCCGCGTGACCCTGACCTACACCGACGGCAGGCCGGACGGATCCGCTCGGGTGGTGACCCAGCCCCTGGTCGGCTGACGGCCTCGGCGGTCAGTCCGGGAGCACGAGCCGGCAGGTTTCGCCCGGCCGCAGTCGCACCTCGCGGTCGGGCAGCCGGATGTCGATCGGCAGCCGGCCGGACGACGGGACGGCGATCTCCAGCCGGCCGTGCTCCAGCCTGAGCCGTACGCCCCAGTGGCCCTGGTAGCGGATGGAGAACCCGTACGAGGACAGTTCCGGCAGCGGCACCGGGTCCAGCCACAGGGCGCCCGCCCGGGTCTCCAGGCCGGTCAGGCCACGCTGGACGAGGTCGAGTGTGCCCGCCATGGCGCCGAGGTGGATGCCCTCGCCGGTGGTGCCGCCCTGGAGGTCGGCGACATCGCCCCTGAGCGCCTCCTGGCAGAACGTCCAGGCCTCGGCGCGGCGCGCTCGGGCCAGGATCCAGCCGTGGACGAGTCCGCTGAGGGTGGAGCCGTGGCTGGTGCGGGCCAGGTAGTAGTCGACGGTGCGCTGCCAGGTGTCGTCGTCGAGGTGGTAGCCCAGCCGCTCGAAGAGCAGACCGAGTTCGTCCGGGGAGAAGAGGTAGGCCAGCATCAGGACGTCGGCCTGCTTGGACGCCTGGTAGTTGTTGACGCTGTCGCCCTCGGCCTCCAGGACGCGGTCCAGCCGGCGGATGTCGCCGTACCGCTCGCGGTAGCCCTTCCAGTCGAGTTCGGCGAGGTCGCCGAAGCCCTCGAACTGGCTGACGACGCCCTGGTGGAAGGGGACGTGGAGGGTGCGGGAGACGCTTTCCCAGTGTTCGAGTTCGCTCTCGTCCAGGCGGGTGCGCTCGACGAGTTCGCGCAGGCGGGGTTCGGGCAGCTCGCCGAGGACCTCCAGGGTGCGGGTCAGCACCCAGGAGGCGGTGACGTTGGTGTACGCGTTGTCGTCGAGGCCCGGCTGCTCGGCGCCCGGGTAGGCGTCGTGGTACTCGTCCGGGCCGACGACACCCCGGATGCGGTGCCGGCCCAGCTGCTCGTCCCAGCTGGTGGAGTCGGCCCAGAAGCGCGCGATCTGAAGCAGCATCTCGGCGCCCTTGGTGTGCAGGAACTCCGCGTCGCCGCTGGCCTGCCAGTACTGCCACACGTTGTAGGCGATCGCCGAGCCCACATGGTGCTGCAGTTGCGAGTTGTCCGGGAGCCAGCGGCCCGAGCGCGGGTTGAGGTGCAGTTGCTGGGTCTCCTCGCGTCCGTCGCTGCCGCTCTGCCAGGGGTACAGCGCGCCGCGCCTGCCGATCGCGCGGGCCGCGGCGCGGGCCCGTTCCAGGCGGCGGTGCCGGTAGTGGAGCAGGGCCCGGGACACCTCGGGGAAGTGCAGGTTGAGGTAGGGCAGGACGAACAGCTCGTCCCAGAAGACGTGACCGCGGTAGGCCTCCCCGTGCAGTCCGCGAGCGGGCACGCCCACGTCGAGGTCCTCGGTGTGCGGGGAGAGGGTCTGGAGCACGTGGAAGAGGTGCAGGCGCAGGATGCTGCCCGCCTCCCCGGGCACTTCGAGTTCGGCGCGCCGCCACAGCTGGCCCCAGGCCGTGCGGTGCGTCACCAGCAGTTCGTCGAAACCGGGGGCGTCGGACACCCGGTCGACGGCCGCTTGCAGCGGGTCGCTGATCGCCGGGTCGCGCGAGGTGTGCAGGGCCACGATCTTGTCGACGGTGGCGGTGCGGCCCGGTTCCGGGCGCAGGGTCGTGCGCTGGGTGACGCGCAGGTCCTCCCGTGCCGCGACGACCGGTGCCCCGGCCGTCGTACGGGCCGCCATGCCGATGCGGATGTCCGAGGTGCGGGTGCGGCAGCGCAGCCACACCGTGCCGTCGTCGGCGCCGCCGGTGTGCACGTGGGTCAGATGGCGGCCCTCCAGGTCCCGGTAGCGCGGCACTCCGGAGTTGGTGACGCCGCCGTCGAGGGCCGCCTCCACCTCGATGTCGGCCGGGCCTGAGTCGACGGTGAACTCCGTGCGCAGGGCGGCGATGTGGGGGTCGGCCATGTGCACGAGGCGCAACTGGCGCACGGCCAGCACGCGTCCCCCGCCGAGCCCGAAGTGGGTGCGGCGCTCCAGCAGGCCCGCCTCCAGGTGGACGGTCTGCCGGTGGTCGAGCACCTCGGCGGTGTCCGGCGTGAGCCACTCCCCTCCGACGGGCCTGAAGCGCAGGGGCAGCCAGTTGGGGAGGTTGACCATGTCCTCGTTCTCCACCTCGCGTCCGGCGACGGTGGACGTGAGCCGGTTGTAGCAGCCGGCCACGTAGGTGCCCGGATAGTGCACGTCGTCCGCGGCGCACTCGGGCAGTGCGCCGCGGGTGGCGAAGTATCCGTTGCCGAGGGTGCACAGTGACTCGCGCAACCGCTCTTCCGCGGGGTCGTACTGGTCGTAGTCCCAGGTCGAGGGGGTTGCGGTCACGGCGTTGGTTCCTTTCACGCGGGATGCCGGGCGCCGGCGGGCCTTGCGCAGGCGCCCGGCCGGTGCTCAACCGTCCCAGGACCAGTCGGCGACCTCCGGCATGTCCACTCCGTGTTCGCGGATCCAGTCGTGGTGGCGCAGCCGGGCGTCCGCCATCCGCTGCCGTACGGCCGTCGCGCGCACGGCGAGGCCGGGTACGCGGTCGATGACGTCCATGACGAGGCGGTAGCGGTCCATGTCGTTGCCGACCACCATGTCGAACGGTGTCGTGGTGGTCCCGATCTCCTTGTAGCCGCGCACGTGCAGATGTGCGTGTCCGGTGCGCCGGTAGGCGAGCCGGTGGATCAGCCAGGGGTACCCGTGGTAGGCGAAGATGACCGGCTTGTCGGCGGTGAACAGGCCGTCGTACTCGAAGTCGCTCATGCCGTGCGGGTGTTCCCCGCTGGGCATGAGCCGGGCGATGTCGACGACGTTGACCACGCGCACGGTGAGTCCGGGCAGATGGCGGCGGACGAGCTGGGCGGCGGCGAGGATCTCCAGGGTGGGCACGTCCCCCGCGCAGGCGAGCACCACGTCGGGTTCGCGGGTGCCGTCCTCGGTGCCGGCCCACTCCCAGATCCCCGCGCCGCGCGCGCAGTGCGCCCGAGCCTCCGCCATGGACAGCCAGTCGAAGCAGGGCTGCTTGCCGGCGACGATCACGTTGACGTAGTCGCGGCTGCGCAGGGCGTGGTCGGCGGCGGAGAGCAGGGTGTTGGTGTCCGGCGGCAGGTAGACCCGTACGGCCTCGGGGCTCTTGTTGAGGATGTGGTCGACGAAGCCGGGGTCCTGGTGGGAGAAGCCGTTGTGGTCCTGGCGCCACACATGGGAGGTGAGCAGGTAGTTGAGGGAGGCGATGGGTGCGCGCCAGGGCAGTCGGCGGGTCACGCGCAGCCATTTGACGTGCTGGTTGACCATCGAGTCGACGATGTGGACGAAGGCCTCGTAGCAGGAGAAGAGTCCGTGCCGGCCGGTGAGGAGGTAGCCCTCCAGCCAGCCCTGGCAGGTGTGTTCGGAGAGGATCTCCATGACCCGGCCGTGCGGGTCGAGGTTCTCGTCGACGGGGAGGGTCCGTTCCTGCCAGGCCTTGCCGCTGGCGGCGTAGACGGCCTGGAGGCGGTTGGAGGCGGTCTCGTCGGGGCCGACCAGCCGGAAGTCGCGCCGCTCGGCGGTGGCGTCCATGACCTCCCGGAGCAGGTCTCCGAGGACCCGGGTGGGTTCGTGCATGCCCGCGCCGGGTTTGTCGACGGGGACGGCGTACTTCTCCAGCGGGGGCAGGGGCAGCTCGCGCAGCAGCAGCCCGCCGTTGGCGAAGGGGGTGGAACCCAGCCTGCGGGGGCCCTCGGGGACCGCGGCGAGCACGGCGGGGCGCGGGGCTCCGGTGTCGTCGAAGAGTTCCTCGGGCCGGTAGGAGCGCAGCCACTGCTCCAGTTGCGCGAGGTGGTCCGGGTTGGTCCGTACGGCGGACAGCGGGACCTGGTGGGCACGCCAGGTGTTCTCCACGGGCAGGCCGTCCACCACGGCCGGGCCGGTCCAGCCCTTGGGGGTGCGCAGCACGATCATCGGCCAGCGGGGCCGGTCGGTGGCTCCCTCCTCGCGGGCCGCGCGCTGGATGGTGGCGATGCGGTCCAGGGCGGTGTCCATGGCGTGGGCCATCGCGCGGTGGACGGCGGCCGGTTCGTCGCCGGTGACGTGGACCGGGTCGTGGCCGTAGCCGCGCAGCAGGTCGTCGAGTTCGGTCTCGGGGAGACGGGCCAGGACGGTCGGGTTGGCGATCTTGTAGCCGTTGAGGTGCAGGATCGGCAGGACCGCGCCGTCGTTCACCGGGTCGAGGAACTTGTTGGAGTGCCAGGACGCCGCCAGCGGGCCCGTCTCCGCCTCGCCGTCACCGATCACGCACGCGACGAGGAGGCCGGGGTGGTCGAAGGCGGCGCCGTAGGCGTGCGAGAGCGCGTAGCCCAGCTCGCCGCCCTCGTGGATGGAGCCGGGTGTCTCGGGTGCGACGTGGCTCGGGACACCGCCGGGGAACGAGAACTGCCTGAACAGCCGGGCCATGCCGGCCTCGTCCCGGGTGATGTCCGGGTAGGTCTCGGTGTACGAGCCCTCCAGCCACGAGTTGGCCAGTACGGCGGGTCCGCCGTGGCCGGGACCCCAGACGCACAGGGCGTCGAGGTCGCGGGCCCTGATCACCCGGTTGAGGTGGGTGTGGACCAGGTTGAGACCCGGTGAGGTGCCCCAGTGGCCGAGCAGGCGCGGCTTGACGTGCTCGGGGCGCAGGGGTTCGGCCAGCAGGGGGTTGGCCATCAGGTAGATCTGGCCGACGGCGAGGTAGTTCGCGGCGCGCCAGTGGGCGTCCAGGGTGGCCAGCTCCGCGTCGGTGAGCCCGGGGGGCGCCTGCTGCGTGTCGACGGACATGGGGGTCCTTTCCGGGTCGGGACAGCGGTCGGGCGGCGTGGGCGCGGGTGGTCCCCGTGCACATCCCAACCCTGCGCCGACCGGCCGGGTACCCGAGAGGGCCGTTCGGGTCACGTTGCGCTCCGAACGGGTCCGTGGCAACCGGACGACCGCCCACGCGCCGGAAGCCGCCTGGTGTGCCGGGCCGGCCGGTACGCGATGGGCGGTGCGTGGGGCGCGGGCAGTGCGGTCGGCACCGGCGCCGACCCCGGTGCCGACCGCACTGAGCCACCGGGTACCCCAACTTCGGTCATGCACGCAGGAGTTGTTCGCAGCCCTGCGGCCGGCGCGCGGAGGGCCCGTCCCTCCCGGGCAGAGGCCGTCAATTTTGCATGACGTGCATCTTTGCATAGCATGCAACTTATGTCGGGGAAGAGTGCCGCGGGGGGCGGTCTGCGGGAGCGCAAGAAGCGGGCCACGCGTGCCGCCCTCGCCGAGGCCGCGATCAGGCTCGCCGCCGGGCACGGGGCGGAGAAGGCCACCGTCGAGGCGATCAGCGCCGCGGCCGGGGTGTCGGTGCGGACCTTCTTCAACTACTTCGACACCCGGGACGACGCGTTCGTCGTCATCGACGCGGACGCGGGCGCGCGCATGCGGCGCGCCGTCCTCGACGCACCCGCGGGACTCACCCCGCTGGAAGCCGTGCGCGAGGCCATGGCGGCGGAACTCGCCGAGGCGGAGCAGCAGCACGAACTGTGGCGGCTGCACGCCGAGGTGCTGCACGCCTCGCCGCACCTGCTGGCACGCGGTGTCGGGGCGCACATGGCGGCCGAGGCGGACCTGGCCGACGCCATCGCCGAACGCCTGCGCGGCACCGGGTCCCGGGGCGCGGCCGGCGCCGAGCGGCGCGCGGCTGCCGGCCTCTATCCGCGGCTGCTGGCCTCGGTGGCCGGCGTCGCGGTGCGGACCAGCATGGACCACTGGTCCGCCCATCAGGAGGAAGCCGCCTTCCTCGACGTGTTCCACGAGGTGTTCACCCTCCTCGCCGCCGGTCTTCCGGCACCCCCCGCGTAGCCTCCGCGCCGGGCTCGCGCGACCAGACCACACCACCACCGAAAGAGATGTCGTGACCGCATCCCAGGCGCCCGCCGACGCGCCTCCCACCTCCATGACCCACCGGCAGATACTCCAGGCCATGTCCGGCCTGATGGCCGGTATGTTCGTCGCGATCCTGGCCGGCACCGTCGTGGCCAACGCGCTGCCCACGATCATCGCCGACCTGGGCGCCAGCCAGTCGTCCTACACCTGGGTCGTCACCTCCGAGCTGCTGGCGATGACCGCGACGGTGCCCCTGTGGGGCAAGCTGTCCGACCTCTTCAACAAGAAGCTGCTGCTCCAGCTCTCGCTGAGCATGTTCGTGGTCGGCTCGCTGCTGGCCGGCTTCTCGCACGGCGTGGGACTGCTGATCTTCAGCCGGGTCGTGCAGGGCGTCGGCGCCGGCGGTCTGACCGCCCTCGCGCAGGTCGTGATGGCCTCCATCATCCCGCCCCGCCAACTGGGCAAGTACGCCGGGATCTTCGGTGCCGTCTTCGCCGTGGGCACCGTGGCCGGTCCGCTGGTCGGCGGTGTCCTGGTCGACACCTCGTGGCTGGGCTGGCGCTGGTGCTTCTTCATCGGTGTGCCGTTCGCCCTGCTCGCCATCGCGCTGCTCCAGCGCACGCTGCGCCTGCCCACCGTCAAGCGCGAGGTGCGCATCGACTGGCTCGGCGCCTTCCTGATCGTCGCCGGAGTCTGCACACTGCTCATCTGGGTGTCGCTGGCCGGCGGCGAGTTCCCCTGGTCGTCCTGGCAGACCGGTGCCCTCGTGGGCGGCGGTGTCCTGCTGCTGGTGGCCGCCGTCCTGGTGGAGGCCCGTACCCCCGAGCCGGTCATCCCGCTCGACATCTTCCGCAACCGCACGGTCACGCTGACCACCGTCGCCAGTCTCCTGGTCGGTGTCGCCATGTTCGGCGGGACCGTCTTCCTCTCGCAGTACTTCCAGATCTCCCTCGGCAAGTCGCCGACCGTCGCGGGTCTGATGAGCCTGCCGATGATCCTCGGCCTGCTGGTGTCCTCCACCGTCGCCGGACAGGTGATCAGCCGGACCGGCAAGTGGAAGCGGTACCTGGTGGCGGGCGCGATCGTGATGGCCGTCGGCCTCGGGCTGCTGTCCACGATCGACGCGCAGACCTCCTTCGCCCTGCTCGGCCTCTGCATGGCGGTCCTCGGCGTCGGCGTCGGCATGCTGATGCAGAACCTGGTGCTGGCCGCCCAGAACGACGTGCCCGCCGCCGACCTGGGCGCCGCGACCTCCGTGCTGTCCTTCTTCCGCAGCATGGGCGGCACCATCGGGGTCAGCGTCCTCGGCGCGATCCTCGCCAACCGGGTCGCAAGCGAGATGACCAAGGGGCTCAGCGACGCGGGCATCGCCGTGCCGGGCGGTGCGGGCTCGGGCGAGAGCAGTGTCCCGGACATGTCCACGCTGCCCGCCGCGATGCGGTCCGTCGTCGAGCACGCCTACGGTGTCGCCACCGCCGACCTGTTCCTCGTCGCCACGCCGTTCGCGCTGCTCGCGCTGGTCGCGGTCGTCTTCATCAAGGAGAAGCCGCTGAAGACCACCAGCGGCATGGAGCGCCTCGCCGAGGAGGCCGCCCAGGCCGCGGCGGCGCCGGCCGACAAGGATCCGGCCGCGCCGGTGGGCTGAGCCGCCGGCGGCACCCCGCGGCAGGTCCGCCGTGGGGTGCCGCCGCGCGCGGGGCGGCACCCCGCGGCGGACCCGACGTCAGCCGCGGGCCACCGCGATCGAACCGGCCAGCCGCTCCCCCGCCTCGTAGACCATGTAGGGCACCCCGCCGTCGGTGCCGAAGGACGGCGAGGCCGCGCGGCCGTTCTCCGGCGCGGCGCTGCCGGAGTTGTACAGGACGCCGAGGTGCGTGCGCCGGGAGAAGTCGTTGCCGACCTCGGTGATCATGAGATCGCCGCCGCTCTCCTTGTCCTTGTTGTAGACGACGTACGTGCTGTCGTTCCGGTAGAGCAGGTGCGGGCCGCCCACGTTGACCGCGCCGACGTCGCTGTGCCGCACCAGGGGCTGCTGGTCGAACGTCCAGGTACGGCCGTCGGCGGACCAGCCCCAGCCGATGTCGCGGTGGTCGGTGGTGTTGTTGAGCATGAAGACCATCACATAGCGGGCGCCGCGCGAGGGCAGGTCGTGCCGGAAGACCCGTGCGTACGACGTCTCGGTGGTGCCGGCCGGCAGCATCGAGGTGGTCAGCACCACCTTGTCGTAGGTGAAGTTGATGCCGTCGGTGGAGCGGGCGAGCCTGGTCGTGGTGTTCTCCCCGTGGAAGTACAGCCACAGCTCCCGCTCGTCCTCGTTCCACATCACGTGCGGTGAGGAGACATGGCTGACCGAGTAGTGCGGCGACCAGTTGTTCGCCACGATCGGGTTGCCCGGGTACTCGGTGAACGGGCCCTCCAGCGAGTCGCCGTGGGCGAGGCAGATGCCGCCGGGGGCGTCGTGCGGGGCGTAGTACAGGTAGTAGCGGCCGAGCGGGGAGGACAGCTTGTCGTAGACGCCCCGGACGGTGGGGAAGATGATCTCGCCGGTGGGGTTGTAGGCGAGCTGGGACGGGGTCAGCAGGGTGCGGACGTAGGTGTAGTCGGGGAATCCGCCGGGCGCGGCGGACGCGGCGGGCACCACGGTGGCGCCCAGTGCGAGGGCGGCGCCGGTGAGGGCCGTGCCCTTCAGGAACAGACGACGGTCGAGGTGCGGCTCGGGCATGTCGACTCCTGTGAAGAGGGGGAGAGGGACGCGGGACGGGGGGATCAGAGGTACAGGGAGGCGGTGACGCACATGCCTCCGCACGCGACCAGCCACACGTAGGGCAGGGTGCGGACCATGACCTGCTGCGGGCTGACGCCCGCGTACTGGGCGGCCCACACGGTCTGCGTGCTGGTCGGGTCGGCGACGCCGAAGACCTGGTTGTACGAGGTGGCCATGCCGAGGACGGCGACGGCCGGGTAGATGCCGGTGGCGATGAGGACGCCCGCGATGCCGGCGCCGAGACCGAAGACGTTGAGCGGGCCGCGGTACAGGCACAGCGGCACCAGCAGGGTGAAGACGATGACGAACAGCACCGGGTTGTGCGGGCTGACGGCCTTCATCAGCGGTTCGAGGGCGTCCACGGCGCCGGGGAGTTTGACGGCCGCGAGCAGGATGCCGATCGCGACGAACAGGGCGAGCGGCGGGGCGGCCACCTCGAACCCGCCGTACAGGGTGCGCAGCAGTCGCTTGCTCATCCCGCCGGGCCGGGTGGTGGTGACCAGGGCGTAGAGCACGCCCGCCAGCATCGAGGGGATGATGGCGACTTCCAGGCCGAGCGCCAGGACCAGCGGGATCGCGGGGGCCAGCAGCGCGTACCAGGGCGCGTCGCCGAGCTGTTCGCGGCGCGAGGCGGGCCGCTCGGCCACCGACCTGAGCGACCAGGCGTGCTCGGTGCCGCGCCGCCGGTTCTCGATCACCACATAGGCGACGGCGGCGACCAGCGCGAACGGGAACAGCTTCACCATGAAGCCGCGCACCGTCTCGACGGGCAGGTCCAGCGCGGTGGAGAAGAACTGCCAGACGGGCAGTTCGAAGGGCACCCCGACCGCGATGCCCATCAGCACGGTGCCCGCGGCCGTCACCTTCGGCACGCCGACGGCGACCATGGCGGGGATGCCGATGATGCCGGCCAGCATCGCGGCGGGCGCCGATCCGGTGACCGTGCCGACGAGCGCGGAGACGGCCAGGACCCCGAGGGCGACGACGGTGGGCCGGTCGCCGCCGAACTCCACGATCTTGCGGACGAGGGTGCCGGCGATGCCGGTCTCGTCGAGCAACTTGCCCAGCCAGGAGCCGAGGATGATGGCGATCATGGTGGCGGCGAGCGCCGGGGCGCCCTCTTGCAGCACGGTGTCCAGGACACTGTTCTCGCCGGTCAGGGGCGCGCCGGCGAGGAAGGCGATGACCACGGCCAGCAGGACCAGCGCGAAGGCGGTGGGGAGCTTGCGGGTGAGCATCGCGGCGACGCCGGCCGCCATGACGAGGAGGATGACGACACCCATGGGTCAGTTCTCTCTTCTTGCGTCACGTGCACGGGGTGGGGTGTGCGCTGGGGTGGCGCCGTCGGACCGGGCCTCGGTCTCGGCGGCCAGGGCGGCGGTCAGCAGCAGGGGGCTGCGGCCGAGTCCGCAGACGGTACGGGCGTAGGCGTGCGCGGCCACCTCGTCGGCGCCGGCGACATGGCCGGACACGCGCAGCCGGCCCAGGCGCAGGGCGGTGTGTCCGAGGGCGTGTTTCAGGGCGGTCCGCGCGGGCCCGTGGTGGAGGTGGGCGTGCACCGCCTCGTGGGCGAGGGCCGCGGCCCGCACCGAGCCGGGCGGATACCAGGCGCGCCAGCCGCGGGCCTCGACGACCCGCTCGGCGAGCGCGATCGTGTCGGTGTACAGCTCGACCGTGGGCGGCCTGGAGGTGTAGCGGGCCAGCAGTCCCCGCTCGAGACCGCCGTCGCTCTCCACGATGCGCGCGGTGCACTCGACGGGTGCGAGCGCGGAGCCGAACGCGTCGGCAGTGCGCGCCCAGTGGCGCAGCAGCTCCGGGTCGCGGTGCTCGTGGGTGGGGGTGGCGGCCAGCAGCCGCACGGCCCAGCCGATGTCGTCGGTGGCGGCGGGGTCGGTGGCCGCCGGGGTGTCCTGGACGGTCATTCCCGCACCTCCAGGACGGCGACGACGGGTTCGTCGGCGGCGCGGGAGCGCAGTTCGCTGCGGGCGAGGGCGAGCAGCGGCTGCGGGTCCAGGACTCCGGAGAGGTCGGCGATGCGGGTGCCGAGCAGCAGCCGCACCGCGGGGGCGCGCACGCCTCCGTCGCCGTAGGAGGTGTTCTCGGTGACCAGCTTGGCCAGGGCCTCGGGGGCTCCGGCGACGGTGGTGGCCTCGACCCGGGCGTCGGGGGCGTGGTGGCGTACGACGCCGTCGGCGTCCACGATCCGCACCGGATGGCGCACGGGCCGGAAGCGACGGTGGATCTCGGCGCCGTACACGGTGTGGGCGGGGGTGGCCGCGAGGACACGCACCTTCGACGGGTCGGTCTTGAGGCTGGTGGCGGCCAGCTTCAGGCGTTCCGCCTCGTCGGCGCGGTGGGCCCGGTCCTGGGTGCGCAGTTCGGTCGCGCCGGTGGCGATGGCGCGTACGACGTTGGTCTGCGGGTCGACGGTGACCTCGACCTCGACGCCGTCGGCGGCGGCGCCCTGTTCGACCACGGCGCGCTCGGCCTCGGCCCGTACCGCGAGGATCTGCTCCTGGGTGGCGCCGGGCACGATCCGCTCGACCTGTTCACGGACCAGGGCGAGGGCGACGCCGATGGGGCTGATGACCTCGTTGTTGCGGGCGATGCGGCCGGTCATGCCGGTGCGGTCGGCCAGGTGCGGGGTGACGGAGGCCGCGCCGCCGCCTCCGCCGACCAGGACGGCGGTGTCGGTGTCGAGGCGGTACTCGCGTACGAGGTCGTCCACCACCTTCTTCACCTGGTCGGTGCCCGCGTCCAGGAGCCGGGCGGCGGCGGTGGGCACGTCGGTGCCGAGTGCGGCGGCGAGCGGGGCCAGCGCGGTGCGGGCGGTGTCGGGGGCGGCGTGGGCGAAGTCGCCCTCGGGGACCCGGCCGAGCGCGTTGGCCGCGCAGGTCATGGTGAGCGCGAACCGGCCGCCGGCCGCGTCGAGCACCGCGTAGTCGGCGGGGTCGCCGGGCAGCGGGCTGACCGTGGTCAGCTTCGCGTCGCGCAGGTCGGCCGGGTCGGCGAAACAGGCGTAGGGCAGGCCCGCGATGTGGGCGCTGCGCGGTCCGGTGCCGGTGACCCGTCCGCCCGAGACCCGCACCATGGAGCCGCCGCCGACGCCGACGGTGCGCACGTCGAGGGCGTTGAGGTAGGAGGTGCGGCCGAGGATGGTGGCGTGGCGCACGGCGACCTTGCCGCGCTTGACGACGCTGATGTCGGTCGAGGTGCCGCCGGTCTCCAGGAACACGCCCTCGCTGACGCGTTCTTGCATCAGCGCGCCCGCGACCCCGGCCGCCGGTCCCGACAGCACCGTCAGCAGGGGCCTGCGGCGCATCTCGTCGAGGGCCATCACTCCCCCGTCGCAGCGCATCACCATCAGCGGCGCGGTGACGCCCGCCTTGGTGATGGCGGCGTCGACGAGGTCGGCGGTGGCCAGCATGCGCGGCAGGATCGCCGCGTTGACGACGGCGGTCCTGGTGCGCTTGCGCAGCCCGTACAGCGAGGTGATCTCGTGGGCCGCGGTGGTCGGCAGGCCGGTGGCACGGGCCGCCGCGGCGACCGCCGTCTCGCCCTCGGGCCGGTCGACGCCGAACGGCTCGCTGGCCACGAGGGCTTCGGCACCCGCGGCGGTGAGCTGCTCGACGGCGGCGCGTACGGCGGTGGCGTCGTCGGGGTCGGACACATGGGCGTAGTGCAGCGGCAGCCGTTTGCCCGGGGTGAGTTCGAGCTTGGCGAGCGAGGCGAGCCGGCGGGTGAAGTACGTCGCGCCGCCGGTGCCGATGCCGAGCAGTCCGACGGTGGCGACGTTGCCCTCCAGCAGGGCGTTGGTAGCCTGGGTCGTGCCGTGTGCCAGGAAGGCCACGTCGGCGGGTGCGTGTCCGGTCTGTCGCAGCAGCCGGTCGAGCGCCTCGACGATGCCGTGCGCGACACCGTCCTCGTGATGGTGGCTCGTGGGGACCTTCACCTGGCCCACGAGCCGCAGCGTCGTGGCGTCGACCGCCACGGCGTCGGTGAAGGTTCCGCCCACGTCGATGCCGACGCGGATGCGGTGGGTGGTCATGTCCGGGCACCTCCTTGTGCTGGGTCGGTCCGCGCGGGCGGTCACCGGGCGGGGCAGGTGGTGCTGCCCCGCCCGAACTCCCGTCGCGCGCGGGGTCGTTCAGTAGCCCCTGACGTTGGGCCAGTGACGCTGTACGCCGTCGCGGTCGAGCACCTTGGCGAACTCGTCGTACCGCTTGTCCTCGGCCTGCACCTCGTGCGGCTCGACGTTCTCGGCAAGGCAGTGGGCGGCGAGCGCGCCGGCGACCTCGCCGACGTTCCACTCGACCGGGTGCAGGCGGTAGCAGCCGTTGGTGATGTGCGTGGTGCCGAGGTTCTTGCCGGCCGGCAGCAGATTGCGCACCCGGCGCGGCACGAGGGCGCCGAGCGGGATCTCGAAGGGGACCGAGCCGATGTCGACGTAGGTGTCTCCGCCGGTGGACGGGTGCAGGTCGATGCGGTAGTTGCCGACGCCCACGGAGTCGCGGTGGCGGGTGCGGCCGTAGGGTCCGAGCAGGTCGATGGCCACGTCGTGCTCGGTGACGGTGGTGACCGCCTTGATACGGCGGGACTCGCGGACGTACGCCGCCTTGGCGAGGCCGTCGGCGGTGCCGGTCACGTCGGGGCGCGGGCGCAGGCCGGGGAAGCCGGTGCCGCCGTCGGTGCGCGGCGCCTCGGTCTGCAGCCAGTACAGCAGCGACAGCGACAACTGGCGTGCCTCGCGCAGGGCTTCGCTCTCCTGGCCGATGTAGGGCTTGAGCCAGTAGTCGTTCAGCGGCCAGTTGACGATGGTCACGTCCGAGTCGAAGGCGCCCTCGGTGTGCAGCTTGCGGGCGAGGATGCGGCGAAAGCCCCACAGTTCCTTGTCGCCGGCGTCGGCGCTCTGGTCGGCGTTGACCGCCAGCGGATCGAGGCCGGGGTTGGGTTCGAAGGTGCGCGGCACCGGTTCGAGGGTGCGCGGGTCGGGGGCCTCGAAGCCGAGCAGCGGGCCGGGCCAGAAGTCGGGGCGGTAGGAGCGCCAGAATGCGTAGTCGGCGGGGCGCTCGACGGTGTGGTCCTCGCCCTCGTGGTGGGAGAGGGCGAGGCAGACGGTGATGCCCTGCTGGTTGCGCGGCTGGGCGTGGTCGGGAGCGTGCGGTTCGTCGAACTCGGCCAGGGACTCGGCGCCGGTGGCGTGCTCGACGCCCGCGAGGTGGAGGAGTTCGCCGGTCTCGGTGGCGTCCAGGACGTAGCGGGCGGCGAGGGTGCGGCGGGTGCCGTCGCGCAGGTCCTCGACGGTGACGGCGCGGACGGTGTCGTTGTCCGACTCGGCGGCGACGGGCCGGTGCTCGGTGAGGACGGTGAGCCGTCCGGCGGCCCGGTGCGGGGCGAGCATGCCCTCCAGGACGGCGAGGGCGACGCGCGGCTCGTGGCAGAGCTTGCTGACCCGGCCGGCGCCCGGGTTGAGGTGGGTGAGCGCCCGTGCCTCGGCGCGCAGCGGGTACCACTGCCGGTAGTAGCGGCGGATGCCCTCGCGCAGTTGCCGGTAGGTCGCGGTGGTGCCGAACTGCTCGACCCACGGGTGTTCGTCGGGGGGCACGGCCTGGCTGGTGAGCTGGCCGCCGATCCAGTCCGTCTCCTCGGTCAGGACGACGCTGCGGCCGGCCCGGCAGGCGGCGAGGGCGGCGGCGACGCCGCCGAGGCCGCCGCCGACGACGAGGATGTCGGGTTCCGGTATCACACTGCTCCTCTTGTTCTTCGCTTGTGCTGCGGTGGGTTCGGGTCGTGATGCGGTGGGGTCACGGGGTGTTCGGCGGGCCGGCGGTCGCGCCGGGTCTGAAGGCGCAGGCGACGAGGGTGCCCTCGGCGGGTGCGCCCGAGATGCGGGCGGCGAGCAGCCGTACGGCCTCGGCGCCCAGCGCGGGGCGGGGGATGTCGAAGCCCATCGGGGCGGGTTCGTCCGCGAGGTCGGCGGGCGGGCTGCCGAGCAGGGCGAGCGAGACCTGGCCGGGGCAGCTCAGGCCCGCCTCGTCCACGGCGGCCCGCAGTGCCCGCCAGGCGGCTGCGGTGTCGGTCTCCTCGGCGACGAACGCGGTCACTCCCTCGGCGAGCCAGGCCCGGACGCGCTCCGCGGTGAGGTCGCGCCGCGGGTCGCGGGAGCGGAACACGGTGTCGGGGCCGGCGGGCAGGCCGCCGGCCGCGAGTCCGTCGAGAAAGCCGCGTTCACGGTCGGTGGAGGCGGGGGCGTCGTCGTCCTCGCGGACCAGGAGGACGCGCCGGTGGCCGAGTCCGGCGAGGGCGGTCACGACCTCGTGGCTCGCGTTGACGTAGTCCGCGCCGACCCAGGCGAGGCCCTCCGGTTCGCCCGGCCGGCCGAGGTGGACGACCGGGAAGTCGTCGGCCACCAGGCGTTTCAGCTCGTCCTCGGGGGCGTGCCGGCCGAGGAAGAGGCAGCCGTCCGCCAGCCGCACCCGGTTGAGCGCGCCGGCCCCGGCCGCGCCCGCTCCCCCGCTGCTGGAGCCGGTGAACAGCACCAGGTCGTAGCCCTGGGCGGCGGCCTCCTGCTCCACGCCGACGAGGAACGGGTAGTACGAGTGCCGGACGTCCGTCGGGAAGGTCGCGGTGAAGCTGAAGACGCCGAGCAGGTTGTTGCGGGCGGCGGCGAGCCGGCGGGCGGCCGGGTCGGGGACGTAGCCGAGGCTGTGGGCGGCGTCCAGGACCTTTCTGCGGGTCTCCTGCGAGATCGGCCGCCCGGTCGCCGTGTCGCGGCCGGAGAGCACCAGGGACACCGTCGCCTGCGAGACACCCGCGAGCCCGGCCACCTCTGCCTGCCTCGGCCGGGCCCGTCGGCCGGCCGGCGCGGGGGCCCTCCCCCGCCTCGCCCGCCCTGCGGCTTCCTCCGCCACCACTGCCCCCTCTCCGTCGCGTTAATGCGCATTACCTAATGCGCATTAACGAGTAATGTGAGGGACCGGACGCGTGAGGTCAAGACCTTCGACACGGGAAAATCCGATTCGGGTCCCGCGAGGGCGGTCGGGCGGTCGGGCGGTGCCGCCGTCCGGCATGACGGGTGGGCGCCGGGACCGGGGCGGCGGCTTCGTGGTCGTGAGCCGCGGCCGGCCGAGAGGGGGCCGCGCAGGTGTGAGACCCGGTGGTCGGGCCGGGTGGTGTCTGTTGCGGTCGGCGGTGCCGGGCGGCAGGCTTCGGGGTGTGGCCACTTTGCTGATCGTGCATCACACGCCGTCGCCGAACTGCCGGGCGATGCTGGAAGCCGTCGGGTCCGGGGCGGACGCACCGGAGATCGAGGGGGTGCGGGTGGTCCGGCGGGCGGCCCTGGCGGCCACCTCGGTCGACGTACTGGAGGCCGACGGCTACCTGCTGGGCACCCCGGCCAACCTGGGCTACATGTCCGGGGCCCTCAAGCACTTCTTCGACCAGGTCTACTACCCGTGCCTGGACGAGACCCGGGGCCGGCCCTTCGGCTACTACGTGCACGGCGGCAGCGACACCACCGGCGCGGTGCGCGGCATCGAGTCGATCACGACGGGCCTCGGCTGGCAGCGCGCCGCGCCCGCGGTGAGCGTCACCGGTGAGCCCGGCAAGGCCGACCTGGAGACCTGCTGGGAACTGGGAGCCACGCTCGCCGCCGGGCTGATGGAGGACTGACGCCGGGTCACCCCCTGAGCGTGCCGAGGAAGCGGACGTGCGGGCGGGCGGCCGGGCCGGTGGGGGTGATCTCGGCACGGACGTGGTAGACCTCGGCGACCAGGTCGGCGGTCAGTACCTCGGGCGGGGTTCCGGTGGCGACGACCCTTCCCTCGGAGAGTACGACGAGGTGGTCGCAGTACATCGCCGCGAGGTTGAGGTCGTGCAGGGCCACGACGCTGGTGACGGGCAGGGCGGCGACGAGGGCGAGCACGTCCAGTTGGTGCTGGATGTCGAGGTGGTTGGTCGGTTCGTCCAGCAGGAGTTCACGCGGCCGCTGGGCGAGGGCGCGGGCGATCTGGACGCGCTGGCGTTCGCCCCCGGAGAGCGTGTGCCAGAGCCGGTCCGCCTGCGCGGTCAGGCCGGTGCGTTCCAGGGCGTCCGCGACCGCCTCCTCGTCGGCCGCCGACGCCGGGCTCCAGGCGCGGCGGTGCGGGATCCGGCCGAGCCGGACGACGTCCACGACGCTCAGTTCGACCTGTGTGTCCGCCTGTTGCTCGACGACGGCCAGGCGCCGGGCGATGTCCCGGCGGCCCGTCTCGGCCAGGGGGCGGCCGTCGAGGGTGACGACGCCGGCGTCCGGGGCGAGGAGGCCGGCGAGCAGGCGCAGCAGGGTGGACTTGCCCGAGCCGTTGGGGCCGAGCAGCCCCGTCATGGCGCCGGGCCGGGGGCTCAGTCCCACCCCGTCCAGGATGAGCCGCCCGCCGGCGGCGCGGGAGACCCGCTCGGCGCTCAGGGTCACCGTGCCCTCCGGGTGCGGTACAGCACGAGGACGAAGGCCGGCACGCCGATCAGCGCGGTCAGCACGCCCACCGGGACCTCCTGGGGCTGGAGGACGGTACGGGCCACGGTGTCGACCCACACCAGGAACACCGCCCCGGCGAGGGCGCAGACCGGCAGCAGTCGGGCGTGCCCGGGGCCGGTCAGCGCCCGTACGGCGTGCGGCAGCACCAGTCCGACGAAGCCGATGGCGCCGGCCGAGGCGACCAGCGCGGCGGTGAGCAGGGCGGTGGCGCACAGCAGTACCAGCCGGGTACGGGCCACATGGACGCCGAGCGAGGCCGCCGCGTCCTGGCCGAAGGCGAAGGCGTCCAGCGTCCCGGCGTGGCCGAGGCACACGGCCAGGACCAGCACCAGGGCCGCGGTGCCGGTCCACACGTCCGTCCAGCCCGCCCCGCCGAGCGAGCCGAGCAGCCAGAACAGCACGCCGCGGGTGGTCTCGGCGTCGGCCGCGGTCATCACCACGAACGAGGTGAGCGCGGAGAACAACTGCATCGCCGCCACGCCCGCGAGCACCACCCGGTCCGGGGTGCCGCCGAGGCTGTGGCTGAGCAGCATCACCAGCGCGAAGGAGCACACCGCACCGGCGAACGCCCCGCCCGAGACGGACAGCGCGCCGCCACCCACGCCGAGTACGACGACCAGGACGGCGCCGGTGGAGGCGCCGGAGGAGACGCCCAGTACGAAGGGGTCGGCGAGCGGATTGCGCAGCAGGGACTGGAGTACGGCCCCGCACACGGCGAGTCCGGCGCCGCACACCGCCGCGAGGAGGGTGCGGGGCAGCCGCAGGTTCCATACGATGCCGTCGCGGATCGGCGAGACCTCCGCGGCGCCGGTGCGCCCGCCGAGGTGGGCGGCGACCACGGACCACACCTCGCCGACGCCGATGTCCGCGGGGCCGATGGTGACGGCGACGGCCACGGAGGCGCACAGGGCGACGATTCCGGCCGCCACCCACACCGGGAGGCGGCGGCCGCTCACGCGTATGCCGACGGGCGCCGTGCTCGTGGACGTCACTTGGTGAGTCCGTGGGCGCGCAGCGCCGCCGCCACCTTCTCCACGCCCTCGACGGTGCGGATGGTGGGGTTCATGGCCTGCCCGCTGAGCAGTACGTACCTCTTCTCGCGGACGGCGGTCATGTTCCTGGTGACCGGGTCGGACTCCAGGAACTCGATCTTCTTCGCGGCCGTCTCGGCCGTCTGGGACCTGCGGGTGAGGTCGCCGATGACCAGGACGTCGGGGTCGCGGTCGGCGACGGTCTCCCAGCCGATCTGCGGCCATTCGTCGTGGCTGTCGTCCATGGCGTTCTTGGCGCCGACCGCGTGCGTGATGATGCCGGGGGCGCCGCAGCAGCCCGCCATGTAGGGCGAGGTGGAGTTGGCGAACCAGTACATGAGGGTGGTGCCGGAGGCGTCGATGTCCGCTGTCGCCCGGTCGACCCTGGCCTTGAGGTCGGCGATGAGTTTCTCGCCGCGCTGCTCGACGCCGAACACCCGGGCCAGGTCGCGTACTTCGCGGTACACGGTCGCCATGGTCAGGGGCTCGGTGCGGGTGCCGTCGCCGTCACCGCTGTTGTCCTTGCCGACGCAGTCGGACGGGGACAGGTAGGAGGGCACGCCGAGTTCGTCGAACTGCTCCCGGGTGGCCACGCCGCCGGTGCCGAGGGTGGAGGTGAAGGAGGCGGCCACGAAGTCGGGTTCGGCGTCCAGGACCTTCTCGAAGGAGGGTGTGTCGTCGGCGAGCCGGGGGACGGTGGCGTTCGCCTTCTCCAGTCCCTTCATGACCGGGTCGGTCCAGGTGGCGGTGCCCGCCATGCGGTCGGCCAGGCCGAGCGAGAGCAGGATCTCCGTGGTGCCCTGGTTGAGGGAGACCGCCCGCCGGGGGGCCGCGGTGATCTCGACCCGGTGGCCGCAGTCACCGAGGGTGCGCGGGTAGCCGGCCGACTCGGCCGGCGCGGCGGAGTCGGTGGTGGCCGGCCCGGAACCGCAGCCGGACGCCAGCAGGGCGCCGGTCAGCAGCAGGACGGGGCCGCGGAGGGTACGGCGGGAGCGGGGGACGCGGCGGAGGCCGGCGGGGCGTGCTGCGGGCAAGGAAGGTCCTCTGGCGTCGAGGGCTCGTGCGCGAAGCCCGTTCGTACGGTGTGGCCCGCGTCGTGCACGGTGCGGGTGCCAGCAGGTCTTCGGACTCGGAATCGACCGGGCGGGACGCCTTCCCGGACGGCTCCTGCCGCCCAGTGGCCCGTGTCCCGCCCGTCCTCCTCACCGCTGCGCGTCAGTTCCGGATTCGCACCGGATTCCCTGACCCACCAGGTGGGTTCGACTGGCTTCCGCAAGCTACCACAGGGGGCCGCACCGCCGGCCCCGTGGGCCTGCGGATCCGGAGGGGGGCGAAGGGCGCTCAGAGCGGCGTCGCGGCTCTCAGGATGAGGAACATGGTGACGGCGGCGTTCGCGGACGACATCGCCGACACGGCGGTTCCGGCGGCCGCCGCCCACGCGGCCAGGCCCACCGAGGTGAACACCGGCGGCCAGGTGCGCACCGTGGGCGCGGGACCCAGCAGGGCCGCCACCCGGCGCGGCACCGGGCCGGGCGCCGCGAAGCCGGCCAGGGTGGCGATCGGGGTGCCCCGGGAGACGAGGGCCGCCTTGCCGATGGCGGTCGCCACCGCCCGTCGGTCGCCGACCACCCGGGCCGCGGCCTCGTCCGCCCACCGCTCCGCCGTGTAGGACACGGCGGTCCGCAGGGGCCGCAGGAACGGGTTGGCCAGCGCCGCGAGCCGGACCGTGAGCAGGAAGCGGTGGTGCCGGGCGGCCAGGTGGGCGCGCTCGTGGGCGAACAGCGCGCGCCGTTCGGCCGGTTCGAGGCAGTCGAGCAGGGCCGTGCTCACCACCACGCGGTCCCGCTCTCCCCCGGGCAGCGCGTACGCATAGGGCACGTCGTCCGGCAGTACGGCCACCCCGGTGCCCGGCAGTCCGGCCAGGGCGCGGTGGGCGCCGCGCCGTACCCTGCCGTGCCGCCACAGGGTCCGCGCCAGGGCCACGACCACCGCGCACAGCGCGGGAATCGCCGCCTTGCCGACGATCTCGTCGTACGGCACCGCCGCCCGCACCTCGGGGTCCGACCAGCCGTCGGGCAGCGGGTTGCCCGGCAGTTGGGCGGTGCCGACCACCATCACCAGGGCCAGGCACAGTGTGCTGCACAGGGCCATCACGGCGGCCACGACGGTGAGCAGCCGGGTCGCGGTCCGCGGGTGCAGGTGCTGCTCGGCCAGCCGGGCGATCGGCCACGCCGTCAACGGCAGGACCAGCGGCAGGAAGACGAAGACCCCCATGCGGTGTCAGCCGTGACCCGCGTCGCACGTGTGCCCCAGCAGCGCGCGCAACAGCCGCTCGTCGTCCGGGTCCAGGCCGGTGACGAAGCTGGCGAGCACGGCTTCCCGGTCGCTCTCGGCGTCCAGGACCTTGCGCATCTTGCGAGCGGCGAGGCCGGCCTGGTCGGAGGCGGGCGACCAGGCGAAGGACCGGCCCGCGCGCTCACGGCTGACCACGCCCTTCTCCAGCAGCCGGGTCAGGATCGTGATCACCGTGGTGTAGGCGAGGTCGCCGCCCAGGTGTTCCTGCACCCGGCCGGCCGTCGCGGGGCCGTCCGCCTCGCGCAGCGCCGACAGCACCAGCGCCTCCAGTTCGCCCTGCCCCCGCCGCGGACGCCGGTGATCCGTCACGGCCCGCCTCCCTGTGCCACTGAGCCCCTTCCGGGGCGACATCGTATAGAAGCCATTCTTCTACAGTGTTGTAGATTGGCGGGAAGGCAAGACGGACGTGATCAGCAGATGTGATCAGCGGACACGACGAAGGAGAACCCCGTGGGAATTTCCCTGGCCAAGGGCGGCAACGTCTCGCTCAGCAAGGAGGCGCCCGGCCTGACCGCCGTACTGATCGGTCTGGGCTGGGACGTGCGGACCACGACCGGCACCGACTACGACCTCGACGCCTCCGCGCTGCTCCTGGACGCCTCCGGCAAAGTGCCCTCGGACCGGCACTTCGTCTTCTACAACAACCTCACGAGCCCGGACGGCTCGGTCGAGCACACCGGTGACAACCTCACCGGTGAGGGCGAGGGCGACGACGAGGCGGTCAAGGTGAACCTCGCCTCCGTTCCCGCCGAGATCGACAAGATCGTCTTCCCGGTCTCCATCCATGACGCGGAGAACCGCGGCCAGAGCTTCGGCCAGGTCCGCAACGCCTTCATCCGGGTCGTCAACCAGGCCAACGACCAGGAGATCGCCCGCTACGACCTGTCCGAGGACGCCTCGACCGAGACCGCGATGGTCTTCGGCGAGCTGTACCGGCACGGAGCCGAGTGGAAGTTCCGGGCGGTCGGGCAGGGGTACGCCTCGGGCCTCGCGGGCATCGCCGCGGACTTCGGCGTCAACGTCTGACCCGCATCCGTCATGTCCCGCCGGACACGGTGTGCCCGGCGGGGCGGTGGGGGACGGGGCGGCGCGGGCGACGGGACGGGCGCGGCTCAGCCGAAGTCAACGTCGCTGCAGAGGAAGTACGTCTGGTCCATGTGCGAGGCCTGCCAGATGGTGTAGACGACGTGTCGGCCGCTCAGGCCCGACGTGCTCACCGGGATCTCGTAGTTCTGACTGGGCCCGTAGCTGCCCGTGCGCGCGACCTGCTGAAGGTCGCCCCAGGTCAGGGGTTGCGCGGCGGGGTCGAAGCCCTGCCGGGTGACGTAGACCAGGAAGTAGTCGGCGCCGTGACTGGCCTGGTCGTACAGCTTGACGGTGAAGTCGTCGGTGATGTCCGTGGTGCGCCACGCGCCCACGGCGTCCAGGGAGTTGTGGCGCCCGCTCTCGGTCCGGCCGCCGCTGCACAGTTGGCCGTCGGGGACGACGGCCCGGAAGTCGCCGGCGGAGCCGTCGCGGTACAGGCCGTTCCAGTTCCACATGGCGTTGGGGTTGTCCTGCCACGCCTGCCGGCACATGGGGTCCTCGTCCGCCATGGCGGGGTTCTGGAAGTCGTCGCCCCGGCGCTCCCAGCAGCCGTAGTTGCGGGAGGCGGGGTCGACGACCGAGCCGTGGGCGACGGCGGTGCCGCTCCAGGGGACCAGGGCGAGCAGGACCGCGGTCAAGGTGCCGAGGCCGAGGGTCGTCGCACGGCGGACCCTTGAGGGCGCAGATTTGAGGCGCCCATGACACGTCATGGTGTCCTTCTCTCGTGGGGGTCTCTCTCGTGGGCAGTGGGGGCGCCAAAGGCTGGGAGCACCCATGGGAGCGCTCCCAAGCCGTCTCGGAGACCAGGCTGCGCCCGGGTGGGCGGATTGGCAATACGCGAATCGCGCCGACGAAACGCGACGGGCGGGCGGGGTCGTCCCCGCCCGCCCGCCTGTGACGAGACCTCACACCGGCGTCATCGCGGCCTCATGCCGGTGTCACAGCGCACGCCGCCTGGAGCGGACCAGCAGCACACAGCCGCCGGCGAAGAGGACGCCGCCGACCACCGCGGGCCACATGCCGAGGCTGGATCCCGTCTCGGCGAGCCCGCCCTGCGCCTGCGGCTCGGACGCCGAACCGGCGGCGCCGTCGCCCGTGCCCTGTGTCGCCCGGGGCGCGGACACGGCGCTGCTCAGGTCGTCCGGGGCGTCGGCGGGGGTCGTGGCGGCCCTGGGCGCGGCGCTCGCGGAGGCGTCGGCCTCCTGTCCCGCGGCCGGGGGCGCGGACTTCTCGCCGGCGTCCTTGCCGCCGGCGTCGCCGTTGCCCTTGCCCTCGTCCTTGCCGTTGTCCTGCGCGGGGGCCTTTCCGTCGTTCTTGCCGCCGTCGTTGCCGTCCTTCTGGTCCACGCCCCTGCCGTCGTCCGGCGTCCCGGCGGCCGGCTGCTCCGGCGCGTTGTCGCCCTCGCCGGGATCGGCACCCGGGGGCGTGTCCGGGCCGCACGCGCGCCCGGAGTTGATGCAGTCGGCCACCTCCCGCATCAGGTCCTCTTCGAAGACGTTGATGAAGTCGCTGTGGTCCGTGACCGGCTTGTGCAACTGCTCGGGGAAGGAGTCCACGGCGAACAGCGGCACGGTCCTGCCGCCGTCCTGGAGGCTGGGCGCGTCGACGTCGTACACGATGCGCTGGACCAGCCGCGGAATGGGCCGGAAGCCGTCGGGGCAGGCACCGTCGGCGGCGGCGAAGGCCACGTGGGTGCGGTGGTTGGCGCTGTCGATGTTGCGGCCGTCCCAGCAGCTCTGGAAGGTGAAGGTGCGCACCACGTCACTGCCGGACGGGCACAGCGGGTACTTGTCCTTCAACTGCCGGTCCTCGAAGCCGGTGCAGCTCCAGGAGGCGTTCGCGTTGGCGTCGCCGTTGACGAACGCCTTCGCGTCGCCGGTGATGATGCGCAGCAGTCGCGGCATCTCCACCACCTTGGCACGCTCGTTGCCCTCGAAGGTCAGCGTCACCTCGGAGGCCGTGACGATCTTGCCGGCGTTGCCCTCGATGCCGCCGCCGGGTGACTCGGCGTCCTGCTCGACGGTGCCGTTCTGCAGCCGGAGCACGGGCCAGTAGTACGAGGACTTGTCGCCCTGGTCCGCGCAGCTCGTGCCGGCGGCGGCCAGGTCCTCGTCGCTGGCGAAGGCGTCGTTGCCCTGGTTGCCGACGTAGTCGTGGAAGTGGTGGGCGCCGTTGCCGACGCCGGGGGCGGCGATCAGGTTGTCCGAGTTGTACAGGCCCTCGGCGTTGACACCGCAGCTGGTGGCGAAGGTGCCGTTGGATGCCTTCTTCTGCCGGGGTGCCTTGACGACGTTGGGCTGGACGGAGTTGATGTCGACGTAGTCCGCCGCCACGGGGCCGTTGCCCGCCTGTCCGCCGTTGCCGGGCTGCTGCCCGTCACCGTTCTGGTCGTCTCCGGACGCGTCGCCCTCGCCGTCGCCCTGCTGGTCCTGCTGGTCCGGGTTGTCGCCCCCCGCGTCGGTCTTCGCGGCCTCGGTGCGGCGCAGCGTGCACTCCGCCAGGGTGTCCAGGCCCTCGGGGCGGTCCCCGGCCAGGTCGATGGCGGCACCGATGCGCTCGATCGTCCCGGCCCGCTCCTTCTTCAGCGGGTCGAGGATGGCGCCCTCGTCGAGTTCGCCGTCGTCGGCGGTGCGGGCCGCTTCCTGGAGTTGGCCGTAGGCGGTGGCGATCTGCTCGTCGAGCTGGGCGAGTTCGGTGTCGACCTCGGGCCTCGCCTCCTGCGGGACCGCCGTCAGCCGCTCGGCCAGGTCCGGGCAGTCGACGGTCGCCGCCACTCCGGAACTGCCCAGGGGAACAGCCGTGTTCGCGGATTCGGTCGCGGACGCGAAGACGTTCACGGCCACCAGGCCGCTGCCTCCCAGTATCAACGCGACCGCTCCGAAGGTCGCGCGCCGCGCCCCGGTCGGGCGTCTGCGCCTGTTGTGTCCCAAGGCGTGCTCCTACGTCGTGACGGACTACGGGCATGAAATGCCCCCGCCTCCATACGGAGCCGGGGGCCGGAGCGTTCAACCGCCTTGAGATTCTCAGGAATCCCTCACCTCACGGGCGCAGGACCAGGCGGACGGGGTCGCCCTCCTTCCGCTCCAGCCGCGCGACCGCCTCGGCGGCCTCCGCCAGTGGCAGCACTCCGCTGACGGAAGCGGAGAAGTCCAGCCGTCCGCCCTCGATCAGCCGAAGGAGCTGGGGCAGGGCCACCGGCATGTCGGAGCCGTAGTGGCCGAGGATCCGCTGCTGGAGGTAGCTGAAGCGGGTCCCGTCCGTGACGGTGAGCGGCTTGTCGGTCAGGCCCGCCAGGACCAGCCGTCCCTTCGGGCCGAGAACGGAGATCGCCTGCTCCCGCACGGCCGGCACCCCCGCGAAGTCGAACGCGGCGGCGAGCCCCGCTCCGCCGGTCACCGCGCGGACGGTTCGGCGCAGCTCCGGGTCGGCGGAGTCCAGGGCGAGGTCGGCGCCGGCGGCCAGGGCGCGTTCGCGGGCGACGGGGTTGGGGTCGACGGCCACGACCGGGCAGGCGCCCACGGCCCGCAGCAGTTGCACGGCGTGCACACCGAGGCCGCCGACGCCCCATACGCCGACCGCCTCGGCGGCGCGTACGGCGCCGGTCTCGGTGATCGCGCCCCACGGGGTGGACACGGCGTCGGGGATGATCGCGCCCTGCTCGAAGGGGATGGCGTCGGGCAGCGGGGTCAGGGCGTCCGCGGCGGACAGGGCGTACTCGGCCCAGCCTCCGTCGTAGTCGACGCCGCGGGTGTAGATGACGCCGTCGCGTGTCTCGCCCGCGTGGAGCACGACCCGCCGGCCCGGCGTCCAGGCGGTGACCGACTCGCCGACCTCGGCGATGGTGCCGGAGACCTCGTGGCCGAGCGTGACGGTGTCGCCCCGCAGGTGCAGCGGGGTGAGGGTGCCGTCGATGAGGTGCACGTCGGACAGGCACACGCCGGCCGCCGCCACCTTGACCAGTACCTCACCCGGGCCCGGCTGCGGGCGGGGCACCTCTTCCAGCCGCAGGGTGCGGCTCGGGACGTGCAGGCGGGCGGCGAGCATCCGCGCCATGACAGGACCTCCTCGGTACGGCGGTGACCCCGGACGACCCCGGCGGTCCATCGCAGGTCGACTTGCGTTAACCGTACACCCAACGCAGGACGACTTGCTTTAGGCTGGGCCCATGACCTCTCCGGAACCCGTCGCCCCGCCGCTGCGCCGTCGCGGGGAGCGGATGCGGCGGGCCGTGCTCGACGCCGCGGTGGGCCTGCTGTCCAGCCAAGGGCTGGCGGGCGCGACCGTCGGGGCCGTCGCCCGCGCGGCCGGGGTCCACGAGACATCCGTCTACCGCCGCTGGGGCACGCGCGAGAACCTGATCCTGGACGCGCTGACCACGGAGCTGGACTCCGCGCTGCCGGTCCCGGACACCGGGCGGGTCCGCGACGACCTGCTGGCCTTCTTCTGCGCGCTGGCCCGGCTGCTGGGCACCGCGCAGGGCGGTGCGCTGCTGCGGCTGAGCGTGGAGCACGACGACACCCTGGAGGACCGCCGCGGGCCCTACTGGAGCGAGCGCCTCGACCGCGCCGTGGTGATGGTCCGGCGTGGCGTCGAGCGCGGCGAGCTGGCCGCGGACACCGACCCCGGGCTGCTGATCGAGGCCGTCAGCGGCCCGCTGTTCGTCCGGGTGCTCCTCAGCGGGGCGCCGCTGGACGACGTACTCGTACGGGGTCTGGTGGATCTGGCCCTGGAGGGGGCCCGCCGCCGCCCGGAGTGAGCGCCCGGTGTCCCGTCGTACCGTGGGAGCGGGCGCGGGCGTCCGGCATGTCGCCCGAAGGGGCACTTGTCGGGGGATCGCCACCGGTGGAACGATGCCCGTGGCACCGGCTCACCGTACCGAAGGGACCGTAGTGACCGACGACCAGCAACGGCCGCAGGCCGCCGCCGTTTTCGACGCACTGGGCGCCGAGTACGAGAGGGCGTTCGCCGGGTCGAAGACGCACCGGCGCTCGCTGGAGTGGCTCCTCGGGCGGCTCGCGCCGGGCAGCCGGGTGCTGGACGTGGGCAGCGGCACCGGCCGGCCCACCGCCGAGACCCTCGCGGACGCCGGGCACGAGGTGCTGGGCATCGACATCTCCCCGGTGATGGTGGAGCTGGCGGCGCGGCAGGTGCCGGCCGCCTCCTTCCAGTGCGCCGACATCCGCGACGTACCGCTCGCGGACGCCTCCTTCGACGCCGTCTGCGTGTACTTCTCGCTGCTCCAACTGGACCGGCGGGAGCAGACGGACCTCGTCCGGCGCCTGGTGCGGCTGCTGAAGCCGGAGGGGTACCTGGTCCTGGCCACCGTGCCGCTGGACGTGGAGGGCGTCGACGCCACCTTCATGGGCCGGCCGGTACGCGTGTCCAGCTTCACCGCACAGGGCCTGATCGACCTGGTCGAGGAGGCCGGCCTGGAGGTGCTGGCGCAGGACGGGGCGCTGTTCACCCCCGCCCACCCCGACGCCCGGCCGGAGCCGCACCTCTTCCTGCACTGCCGCCGCCCGGCCGGCACCGCGGCGGGCCTCTGACCCTCGCCTGACCGGGCGGCGCCCGCCGGCCCGCGGCTCACCCGCACCGGCCGGGCGACCGATCCCGAGGAGCCCCCGGTCCCGGCGCCGCACGGGCCGCGCGGCCGGCGTCCCGAACCGGAGAGCGTCCGCGCCCCGCGGGGCACCGCGTATCTGCCGTGGGCCGGGCCGCCCCGGCCGGCGCCTTGCCGCGCCTCTGCCCGGCCACGCTCACCGGTGGGACGGGCGCCCCCTCCCGCTCCGGTGCGGCCACAGCTCGCGCTCGGGCCGCCGAGGGTCCCGGCCGGCGCTCCCGGTCGGGGCCCTCCCCCGTGCGCGCGCCCCCGGTGGCGGGCCGCAGGCGGGGCGGTGACGCTGGTACGGCACCGGTGAGAAGGAGCCACCTCCATGCGCAAGTCGTCGTGGGCCGTGATCGCGGCCCTGGCCGGGTCGGTGCTGTGGGCCGCTCCGGCACGGGCCGCCGCGGACCGCGCCCCGCGGCTTCCGGGCGATGTCACGGCGAGCGAGTGCGTCCGGGGCGGCGGCGTGATCGTCGTCTCGGCGGACGGGGAGGGGACGGACGCCTTCACGGCCCGTTGCCAGGGCGGCGCCCGCGACGGGGAGACCGTCGTCTGAGACGGCCGTCTCCGCCACCTCGCGCCCTTGCCTTCGGTCCCGAACGCCGGGTACGCGGTCCCGGCCCGCCACGGCAGTCGGTGCTCGAATTCGCCCGGCCGCGTGCAGCGGCCCGCCCAGAACGGAGAAATGGCTGATGAGCGAGGCCAACCCCCTCAAACGGGTAGCCCACAAGGTCACCGAGAGCCTGCGGGGCGACGGTGTGCCGGCGGAGGGAGTCCCCGGCAAGCCCGGTTCCGGGTCGCCCTCCGTCGCCGAACCCGTCGAGCCACGGGACCCGTTGCCCCCGAAGCCGGACCAGGGCGGCCCGGACACCGTGTCGCCGACCGGTCAGCCCACGGGTGCCGACCAGGCCAGGGTGGCGCAGTCCGGGAGCTATCTGACGAACGCCCAGGGCACCCGGCTCCCCGACACCGACCACTCGCTGAAGGCCGGACCGCGCGGGCCCGTGCTGCTCCAGGACCACCATCTGCGCGAGAAGGTGATGCACTTCGACCACGAGCGGATCCCGGAGCGCGTGGTGCACGCCAGGGGCGCGGGCGCGCACGGCGTCTTCCAGAGCTACGGCACCGCGGCCGCCGTGACCAAGGCCGGGTTCCTGGCCGCGGACGTGGAGACGCCGGTGTTCACGCGGTTCTCCACGGTGGTCGGCTCGCGGGGGTCGTCGGACACCGTGCGCGACACCCGCGGGTTCGCGACGAAGTTCTACACCAGTGAGGGCGTCTTCGACCTGGTCGGCAACAACATCCCGGTCTTCTTCATCCAGGACGCCATCAAGTTCCCGGACGTCGTGCACTCCGTGAAACCGCAGCCGGACCGGGAGATCCCGCAGGCGCAGAGCGCACACGACACCTTCTGGGACTTCGCCTCGCTGCACACCGAGGCGACCCACCACACCCTGTTCTTCATGGGCGACCGCGGCATCCCGCGCTCCTACCGGATGATGGAGGGCTTCGGCGTCCACACCTTCCGGCTGGTCAACGCCGAGGGCGTCACGACCCTGGTGAAGTTCCACTGGAAGCCCCGGCTGGGCGTGCACTCCCTGGTCTGGGACGAGGCGCAGCTCATCAACGGCATCGACCCGGACTTCCACCGCCGGGACCTCGCCGACGCCATCGAGGCGGGCGCGTACCCGCAGTGGGAGCTGGGCATCCAGGCCTTCCCCGACAACCCGGAGCAGACCTTCGAGGGCATCGACCTGCTGGACCCGACCAATCTCGTGCCCGAGGAACTCGCGCCGGTGCAGCCGGTCGGGCTGATGACCCTCGACCGCAACCCGTCCAACTACTTCGCCGAGACCGAGCAGATCGCCTTCCACGTCGGCCACCTCGTGCCCGGTATCGACATCACGGACGACCCGCTGCTCGCGGGGCGGCTGTTCTCCTACCTGGACACCCAGATCACGCGGCTGGGCGGTCCCAACTTCCCGCAGTCGCCCATCAACCGCCCCCACGCGCCGGTCAACGACATGCTGCGCGACGGCATGCACCAGACGGCCGTGCACCGGGGTGTGGCGCCGTATCGCCCCAACTCCCTGGACGGCGGCTGTCCGTTCACCGCGGGCGCGGACGCGGGGGCCTTCGTCGAGGCACCGGTGCGGATCCCGGAGTCGACGAAGGTCCGCGAGGCCCCGGAGACGTTCGCGGACCACTTCAGCCAGCCGCGCCGGTTCTGGCTGAGCATGAGCCCGGTGGAGCGCGAGCACATCATCGGCGCCTACACCTTCGAGCTGGGCAAGTGCTACGAACAGGCCATCAGGGAGCGGACGCTCCAGGTCCTGGCCAACATCGACCCCGAGCTGTGCGCGGGTGTCGCCGAGGGCCTCGGCCTGCCCGCCCCGCAGCCGACGGTGCCTCTGGCCGATGTCGAGCCCAGCCCGGCGCTGTCCCAGGTGGGGGGTGTCTGGCCGCTCGACGGCCGGGTCGTCGGCATCGTGACCGGCGGGGCCGATCTGGCGGGGGTGGCCGCCGTGCGGGAGGCGGTGCTGAACGCCGGGATGGTGCCCCTGGTCGTGGCGCCGACCGGCGGCGTCCTCGGCTCGGGCGACGAGGCGCTGACGGTGCAGCGCAGCTATGTCACGGCGCGTTCCGTGGAGTTCGACGCCGTGCTGCTGGCCGGCACGCCCGGCATGGGCGGCGACGCGTACACGCCGCGCGACTACAAGGCCGCGCCGGCGCCCGCGCAGGGGACGACCGACCCGCGGGTGACCCTGCTGGTGTCGGAGGCGTTCCGGCACGGCAAGGCGATCGGTGTATGGGCGGGCGGCGAGACGGCGCTCGACGCGTCGGGCGTGCCCGCCGACGCCCCCGGTGTGGTCGTCGCCGACTCCGGTACGGCCGCCCTGGAGCAGGTCGCGGAGCTGATGGGCTCCCACCGGGTGTGGGAACGCTTCACCACGCCCCGGTCCTGAGCCGCGCGCCCGCCGCGGGGGCCGGACTCCATGGCCGGTGTCCGGCTCCAGCGGCGGGTTCAGGCCAGGACGCGCAGCGCGCCGGGCAGTACCCGGGCGGTGACGGGGACGACGGCCTCGACCTCGCCGTCCGCGCCGTACGGTATGGCCCGGTCGGCCTCGATGCGGATCTCCCGGCCGCGCAGGACGCGGACCTGGGGCCGGTGGACGTGGGCGCCCGTCGCGAGTTCGTTCATGAGGGCGAAGAACAGCCGTCGCGGCGCCTCGTGGATCATCACCACGTCCAGCAGTCCGTCGGCGACGCGGGCGGAGGGGGCGACGAGGCGGTTGGAGCCGTAGTAGCCGGAGTTGGCCGCCACCACCGTGTAGCCGGTGAAGGCGTGCTCCGCCCCGTCGACCGTGACCCGGTAGCGCGTCGCACGCCAGCCCGCGACGGCCCGCAGCGCGCCCGCGTAGTAGGAGGCCGATCCGCGCAGCAGGCGGGCGTTGTTGGCGTGCCGGTTGGCGAGCGCGTCGACTCCGGCGTAGACGCCGCCGAGGACGACGGTGCGGTCGTGGACGGCGGAGGTGACCTCGACGGTGTCGACGGCGCGGGGTTCGCCGTGCAGCAGGAGCCGGGCCAGCTCGGCCGGTTCGGCGGGCAGCTCCAGCGCACGGGCGAAGTCGTTGCCGCGGCCGGCCGGGACGAGGCCGAGCAGGGCATCGGTGCCGCTGAGGGCGCCGCCGATCCCGCCGGCCATCCCGTCGCCGCCGACGGCGAGCACCACCCGGCCGCGCTCCCCCGCCCGCCGGGCGATCTCCCTGGCGTGCGCGAGGCTGCGGCTGTACTCGGTCTCCAGCCCGGCCCCCGCCTCCCGCAGCGGCCGGGCCACCCCGAGCAGAGCGGCGGCCGAGGTGGCGCCGCCCGCGGTGGGGTTGACGACGGCGGTGAACTGTCGCATCGGTGTTCCTCCGGGCTGACGGGTGGTGCCGGACTGTTGTCTCACGGGGCCGGGGGCGCGGGCCGGCGGGGGGTCAGTCCGCGGGCAGGAGGACGGCCGGGCCGAGCAGTCCCGCGGGGTCCAGGCTCCGCTTGACCGCGCGCAGGGCGCCGATGCCGAGGGGGCCCACCTCCCGGACGTACCAGTCGCGGTCGGTGCCGACGCCGTGGTGGTGGGTGATGGTGCCGCCCGCGGCGAGGATCGCCTCGTTGGCGGCGTGCTTGGCCCGGGTCCAGTGCGCCACGGCGTCGTCGCCCCGGGCCGAGACGACGGTGAAGTACAGGGAGGCGCCGTTCTCGCAGACGTGCGAGATGTGGCACATGACCAGCGGCGGGGTGCCGGCCTCGGTGAGGGTGCCGGTGAGCGCCTCGCGGACGGCGGCGTACCGCGCGGGGACCCGGGACCAGTAGGTGGCCGTCTCCAGGGTCTCGGCGAGCGCGCCGGCGTCGAGCAGGGAGTCGCGCAGGTACGGCGCCGAGTAGCGGCCGTGGGCCCAGCGCTTCCCCGGTTCCTCGCCCGCGAAGGCTCCGCCGCACTCGCGCAGCACGGCGGCGGCGCCCTGCGGCTGGCGGCGCGCACCTCGCGGGGCACGCTGCCCGCGCCGCGCCGGCTGTCCGCCGTGGAGACCCGCCGCCTCGCCCCGGCGCTGCGCTGCGACGGGCTGCGCGGGGGCCTGCTGTCCCGGGACGGCCGGCTCACCGACGACGCCCGGCTGGTGACCGCGCTCGCCCGGACCGCCGCCGCCCGCGGCGCCCGGATCCTGACCCGGGTCAGGGCGCTGGAGCTGACCGGGTCGGGCGCCCGCGTACGCGACGAACTCACCGGTGAGGAGGGGGAGATCCGCGCCCGAGCGGTGATCAACGCCTCCGGTGTGCGGGCCGGCGGCCTCGTGGGCGACATCCGGGTCCGCCCGTCCCGCGGCACCCATCCGGTCCTGCGCTCCGCCCACCTCGGCCCGCTGCCCGCGGGGCTGCACGTGCCGATCCCGGGGAGTCCGGCCGCTTCGTCCTGGTCCTGCCGCAGGGCGACGGCCGCGTCTACGTCGGGCTGACCGACGAGCCCGTCGACGGGGAGGTCCCGGACGTGCCGGAGGTGCCCGAGACGGACATCGGCTTCCTGCTCGACGTGCTCGGTTCGGTACTGGAGGTGCCCGTCCGCCGCGCGGACGTGGTGGGCGCCTTCGCCGGCCTGCGCCGGCTGCTGGACACCACCCCGGCAAACCGGCCGGGCGGTGGGCCCCGCACGGCGGACCTCTCGCGCCGGCACGCCGTGCTCACCTCGTCCGAGGGCGTGGTCACCGTGGTCGGCGGCAAGCTCACCACGTACCGGCGGATGGCCGAGGACGCGGTGGACGCCGCCGTCGCCGCCCGCCGTCCGACCGCAGGCCCCTCCCCCACCGCCGCGCTGCCCCTGGTCGGCGCCGCCGCGCCCCATGTGCTGGCCGCGGTGCGGGCGCCGCGCCGCCTGGTGCTGCGCTACGGCACCGAGGCACCACAGGTCCAGGCCCTCGCCGCCCGCGACCCCCGGCTCGCCGAGCCCATGCTGCCTGGCCACCCCGTCACCGGGGCCGAGCTGCTGTGGGCGCTGCGCCACGAGGGCGCCCTGGACGAGGCCGACCTGCTCGACCGGCGCACCCGCGTCGGCCTGGTCCCCGAGGACCGCACGGCGGCCCTGCCCACCGCCCGCCGGCTCGTCGCCGAGGCCGGGGCCGACCGGCCATGACCCCGGACGGACCGAAATGGCTCTGCCCGGTCGCCCGAGAAGCCGAGGGCGACCGGGCAGGCCGGGGCCCGAGGGGGCCGGTCAGATGTTCCGGCCCCCGGACTGCACGGCCTTGCGGACCTTCGCCTCGATCTTGTGCCGGGACTGGCCTCCCTCCTTGACGTACTCCGTCACCGCGGTCCGCGCGTCCCGGTCCAGGTCGCGCCAGGCCCGCAGGGCGGTCTCGTACGTGTCGGACTGCCGATCGGTCCACTGATGCTGCGTGGGAGCCCCGTACGAGTCGCGCAGCTCCTCGACCCGGTGATGTGCCAGGTCGGCCGCGCGACGTTTGTGCACGAGTTCCTCGAATGTGTGAGCTACCACACCTTCGACCGTAGTCAGAGGAACGCCGTCGCGCGCGTCGAGCCGGTCCCGGTCGGTCCCGGTCGGTTTCCGGTCCGCGCAAGTGGCCCACAGGGACCCCGAAGAGCCTTAACATCAAGCCACCGACGACGGCCGGGCATATGCGGGAAGTGGGGATGGCGTGGCGGACATCGAGGGAACGGCAGTACCGGAGCGGCTGCTGATCACCCGTACCACCACGGGCGACGGCGTCAGCGTCGTCGTCCTCGCCGGAGAGGTCGATCTCGACGGGAGCAGTCAGCTCCGCGACGTGCTGCTGTCCTCGGTGCAGAGCGCGCCGGGCACGGTGGTCGACTTCGGCGAGGTGGCCTTCCTGGACTCCAGCGGCATCAACGTGCTCATATCCGCCCACCGGGCCGCCGAGTCCCGAGGCGTGTGGTTCCGGCTCGCCGCGCCGCGCAACGCCGTCGAGCGCGTGCTGCGGCTCGTGGGCGTCGACGAGCTGATCGCCTGCTACCCGAGCGTGGAGCGGGCGCTGGCCGCCTGAAGGCGGGTCAGCTCAGCGGCAGGCGCGCGTACACCGTCTTCCCCGTGGCGTGCGGCTTGGTGATGACCTCGTCGCACAGCCGCGTCACGATCTCCAGGCCGTGCCGGCCGATCCTCGTGGGGTCACGGGGCAGGAAGGTGGGAAAGCCCTCCCCCGTGTCCGACACGGCGATCTCCACGCCGTCGTCCACCAGGGTCAGCTCCAGCCGGCAGGGGCCGGGCGCGTGCCGCAGCGCGTTCGTCACCAGTTCGCTGGCGACCAGGCGGGCGGCGTCCAGGAAGGCGTCGGCCAGGTCCACGCCCCGTTCGCCGAGCCGCGCGACGAAGCCGTGCACGACATCCCGCGAGGCCGGGATCATCGCCGACCCGCCCCTGAACTCCACCACCGTGGTCACGACGGAGGCGTCCGCGGCATCGGGTCCGTGCGCCGGAGTCATACAGAGCCTCACCGTCCGGTCCGGGGCCGAGTAGGGAAAGCGAAGGTCCCGGCCCCTCACGATACGCACCGGGGCGCGTCTCGCGATCCCTTTGCCCCAACTTCCGCCGGACGCGCCGTCTTTCGGACACGTACCGGACGCGCGGGCCGGAAACCGCGCCTTCCCGGCCGGTGCCGGGCGCACGGCGCGGTCATGGCGCGGCGCACCGGTCCACCGCCCCCACAGGCTTCGGTGGTCCGGTGCGCCGGCCGGTTCAGGAGGCCGTGCAGGCTCCGACCGAGGGCGCGGCGTCGCTGCCGTTCTTCGCCACGGTGAAGCCGAAGGCGGTCGAGGCGCCGGCCGCCAGGGAGCCGTTCCAGGTCGGCCGCACCGTCAGCACGGCGCCGTCGCCGTCCCAGGCGGGCGTGCCGTTCCACACGGACGAGACGGACTGGGGCGGGGTCAGGGCGACCGTCGTGGTCCAGGAGCGGATCGGCCCGCTGCCCGCGGTGATGGTGACCTCGCCGTTGTAGCCGCCGTCCCACTCCGCGGTCCTGGTGTAGGTGGCGGTGCAGCTCGCGGTGCCGTTGCCCGGGTCGCCGCCGCCGTCGTTCCCGCCGCCCGAGCCGCCGAGGGCGGACAGGACGGCGTCGTAGGCGGGCTTCTTGCCGTAGGCGCCGTCGAACAGCAGCGGGGTGCCGCCGCTGCGCCACGAGTACTTGTCGGTGACGCCCCAGACGGTCAGTCCCGTGCAGCGGTCCACCGCGAGGCAGGCGGCGACGACCCTGGCGTAGTCGTCGGCCTGGGCCGGGCCGGAGCCCTCGATGTCGAGTTCCGTGATCTGTACGTCGACGCCGAGGTCGGCGAAGCGCTGGAGGTTCTGCCGGTAGTCGGAGGGGACCGGGGAGGCGCTGTTGAAGTGGGACTGGAAGCCGACGCAGTCGATGGGCACGCCGCGGGACGTGAAGTCCCGGACCATGTCGTAGACGGCGTCGCTCTTCGCGTTGACGCCGTCGGTGTTGTAGTCGTTGTAGCAGAGCCTGGCGGCCGGGTCGGCGGCGCGGGCGGCGCGGAACGCCTCCTCGATGAAGCCGTCGCCCAGCCGGTCCTGGAAGGGCGAGCCGCGCCGGGCGCCGCTGCCGCCGTCCTGGAACGCCTCGTTGACGACGTCCCAGCTGTGGATGCGGCCCTTGTAGTGGCCCATCACGGCGTTGATGTGGTCGTTCATCGCGGCGCGCAGCCCGGCCGCGTCCAGGGAGCCGACCCAGGACGGCAGTTGGGAGTGCCAGACCAGGGTGTGGCCGCGTACGTCCATGCCCTGGCCGCGGGCGTGGTTCACGACCTGGTCGGCGGGGCCGAAGGTGAAGGTGCCGCGAGCGGGCTCGGTGGCGTCCCACTTCAGCTCGTTCTCGGGCGTCGCGGAGGTGAACTCGCGGTTCAGCGTGGCGGCGTAGTCGTTCTCGCCGAGGTGGTTCGCCGCGACGGCGGCGCCGAAGTAGCGGCCCTGGCCGGCCGCCGCGGATCCGAGCGTGTCGGCGGCCTGGGCGGAGTGCGCGGCGGCCGTCAGTGCCGTCGCGGCCACGAGAGCCGCGGTCGCCGCTCGCGACAGGCACCTTAAGGTCATGCTCATGTCATCCCGTCCTTGAATCGGTGTGCGGAGCCGTTCGGAAGGGGGGAAATCACCGGAGCGCTTCGAAAGTTTCGGTTTGATTTCCGAATTTCTCGGAGGAGATTACGGACTCCGGTCCGCCCGGTCAACGCCCGCGGCACTCACCCGTGCGGCCCCAGCACATGCACGACCGGGCGAGGGTGGCGCATTCTTGCTGTGTCGCCCGCGCGGCGGCGCACCGACGAGGTGGGGCGGATGACCACAGGCGCCGAGAACCCCGAGAACGGCCCTCCGATGCCCGGAGGTCCGACGGCGCTGCTGATCGACGCCTCCACCCGGGCGATCAGGGCGGCCGGCGGCCGGGTGGGCGGGATCTATCTGCGCTCCGGCACGCCGGGCCTGCTGCGGCTGGCCATCCTGACCGGACTGCCGGGGCCGCTGTTCCGGCCCTGGTGGCGCGTGCACGCCGACAGCCCGTTCCCCGTCGCCGACGCCTACCGGCTGGGCGTGCGGGTGGTCCTGCCGAACTCCACGGAGGCCATGCGCCGCTATCCGCAGTTCACGGCCGGCCTGCCCTTCTCGTTCGGATCCCTGCACGTGCCCGTCGCCGGACCGGACCGGACGTACGGCGTCCTGACCGTCCTGTGTCCCCCCGCCCCGGACGGCGCGGAGATGCTGGAGGCCGTGGACCCGGTGGAGCGGCTGGCGCAGGACCTCGGCGCGGCCCTGGAGCGGCTGGACGAGGACCCCGCCGAACCGCCGGTCCACTGGGAGGGCGAACCGCTGTGCGTCCGGCCGCCCACCTGCGCACGGCATCCACAACGCGCCGGAGGTTTCACCTGGGACCCGGCCACCGGCGCCTGCACGCTCGACGAACCGCTGCGCGCCCTGCTCGGCGCGCCGGCGGACATGACCGGAGCCTCCCCCGAGCCCGACGCGCTCACCGGCGTCCTGTCGCCCGACGACGGGCACCGGATCGCCGCCGCGCTGCGTGAGACGGCCGCCGGCCGGCCGCCCCGGCTCCCCCTGTACGTGCGGACCGCGGACGGTGCGCCGCGCCTGGTGGAGATGTGGCGGCCACCGTCCGCGCCGCCGGTCGGCGGCCCGGTGCGCGGCATCGTCCGCGACCCCTCGCCCGGCACCCTGGCCGACGCCGCGGCCGACCTGCTGCCGGAGGGCGTGTTCTGCGTCGACCGGCTGGGCATCGTCGTCTACGCCAATCCGAGCGCCGCCCGGCTGCTGGGCCGGCCGCGGTCCGAGCTGCTCGGCCGCTCCCTGTGGGAGGCCGTGCCCTGGCTGGACCAGACCGCCTACGAGGACCACCTCCGCGGCGCGCTGCTCTCCCCCGAGCCGGTCAGCTTCCACGTCCGGCGCCCGCCCGACGACGACCGGACGACGACGCCGCAGCCCTACGAGGGCGACTGGCTCGCGGTCTCGGTGTATCCCGGCCCGGAACGTTCCTGACGGGCACGCTCCGCCCGGCCAACCGGGTGGCCGACGGGCTCACACCCGACGACGACGCGCCCCCGGCCGCGCCCGAGGCGGGCGACCCCGCGCCGCCGGTCGCCTCCACCGCGCCCAAGTACCGCCCCATCGTGCTGGCCGTGGCCCTCACCGAGGCGGTCACCGCCCGCCAGGTGTCCGCCGTGGTCGTGCGGGAGCTGCTGTCCGCGTTCGGCGGCCGGCGGCTCGCCATCTACCTGCTCCAGGACCGCCGTCTGCACCTGGCGTGGGAGACGGGCTTCCCGCCCGGCTTCCTCGCGCCCTTCGAGGGGGTGCAGCTGGACGCCCGGCTGCCCGGGGTCGAGACGCTGACCAGCGGACGGCCGCTCTTCTTCGACTCGATGCAGGCGCTGGCCTCGGCGTACCCCGGCATCCCGCTCGACGCCACGGAGGGCGCCCGCGCCTTCCTGCCGCTGATCGCCTCCGGGCGCCCGGTCGGCACCTGCATCCTCGGCTTCGACCGTTCCCGCGGCTTCAGCACCGAGGAGCGCTCGGTGCTCACCGCCCTCGCCGGGCTGATCGCCCACGCCATGGAGAAGGCCCGGCGCTACGAGTCCGAGACCGCCCTCGCCCGCGGGCTCCAGGAGGCACTGCTGCCCCGGCGGCTGCCCGCGCACCCGCTGCTGGAGACCGCCGGGCGCTATCTGCCCGGCACCCAGGGCATGGAGGTGGGCGGGGACTGGTACGACGTCGTCGCCTCCGGGGAGGGCATGGCCCTGGTCATCGGCGATGTGCAGGGGCACGGCGTGCAGGCCGCGGCCACGATGGGCCAGCTGCGCAGCGCCGTGCGCGCCTTCGCCCTCGGCGACCGTCCGCCCGACGAGGTGATGAGCGGCGTCAACCACCTGCTGGCGGACCTGGACCCGGGCCTGTTCGCGAGCTGCTGCTACGTCCGGCTCGATCCGGCCACCGGACGGGCCCGCGCGGCCCGCGCCGGACACCTGCCCCCGCTGCTGCGCCACCCGGACGGACGTACCGAGGCGCTGGACCTGCCCGGCGGAATGGTGCTGGGCGTGGACCCCGCGGCGGCGTACCCGCTGACCGAGTTCCGGGTCGAGCCCGGTGCCGTCCTCGCCCTCTACACGGACGGGCTGGTGGAGCGGCCGGGCGGCGACATCGACGACGGCATCACCGCCCTGCGACTGGCCCTGGCCAGGGCCGGTACGCCCGCCGGGCGGCCGGGGAGCCGTTCGCTGGCGGGCGTCGCCGACCGGCTCATCGTGACCGCACGCCGGACCACGGACCGCCCCGACGACATCGCCCTGCTCCTCGCCACCCGCCGCCCCCGCCCCGGGGGGCCGGCGTGAGCCGGGCGCCGGGCGCGGGCCCGGCGGGCCGCTCCGGCACGGGGGGCGCCCCTCGCCTCCTCGGGCCCGGCAGTGTAGACATGGGCACATGGTCCGACTGAAGGGTCGATCGGGAGAGCGGTCACCCCGTCGTCCCAGCGGCCCGTTCACCCGACGCCGGGAAGACACGGACCGGTCACGACGGGGAGCGGACATGGAGCCGCGGCGTACCGCGTTCTGGCGCGCGGCGCTGTCCGGGCGCAGCGTCGCCACCCAGGTCTTCGCCATGAACGTGGTCATCGTGCTGCTGCTCGTGATGGCCGCGGCGGGCGCGCTGGTGCTCCAGGTGCGGCACGACGGCACGGTGGAGGCCCGCAACCGGTCCGTCGCCGTGGCCGCGTCGTTCGCCAACTCCCCCGGCATCGTCGAGGCGCTGCGCGCCCCCGATCCCACGGCGGTCCTCCAGCCCCGGGCCGAGGCCGCGCGCAAGGCCGCCGACGTGGACTTCGTCGTCGTCACGAACAGCGACGGCATCCGCTACACCCACCCCAAGCCCGACCGCATCGGCAAGCGGTTCGTGGGCAACATCGCCCCCGCGCTGGCCGGGAGGACGGTGACCGAGGAGGTGGAGGGGACCATCGGCCCGCTGGTCCAGGCCATCGTGCCCGTCAGGGCGCCCGACGGCACGGTGGTGGGCCTGGTCTCGGCCGGCATCACCACGAAGAACGTGGGTGTCTTCGCCGACCGGCAGCTGCCGCTGGTGCTGATCGCGGCGGCCGTCGGACTGGCCCTGGCGACGGGGGGCACGGCGCTCGTGAGCCGCCGGCTGCTGCGCCAGACGCACGGCCTGGGACCGCACGAGATGACCCGGATGTACGAACACCACGACGCGGTCCTGCACAGTGTCCGGGAGGGCGTGCTCATCGTGAGCGGTGAGGGCAGGCTGGTGCTCTCCAACGACGAGGCGGAGCGCCTGCTCGACCTGCCCGCGGACGCCGAGGGCCGGCACGTCCGGGACCTCGGGCTCCCGGCCGACACCGCGGAGCTGCTGGCCTCCGGGCGGGTCGCCACCGACGAGGTGCACCTGGTCAAGGACCGGTTACTGGCGGTCAACCAGCGGCCCACCGCGGTACGGGGCGGCCCGGCCGGCAGCGTCGCGACGCTGCGGGACTCCACGGAGCTGCGGGCCCTGTCCGGCCGGGCCGAGACCGCCAGGGAACGCCTGGAGATGCTCTACGACGCCGGCGTGGGCATCGGCACCAGCCTGGACGTCACCCGTACCGCGGAGGAGCTGGCGGAGCTGGCCGTGCCCCGGTTCGCGGACTACGTCACCGTGGACCTGTTCGACACCGTCCTGTCCGGCGGCCAGCCGGAGGGGCTCGCGCCGCTGCGCCGCGCCGCGCTCGGCGGCATCCGCAAGGACGTCCCGCTCTATCCGGTGGGGCGGCAGATCCGGTACGTGGACTCCTCCCCGCAGGGCCGCACCCTGCGGACCGGCCGGCCCGTGCTGGAGCCCCGTCTCGACACGGCGCCGGGCTGGCGGGCCCAGGACGTTCGAACGCACCACGCAGGTGGTGGAGTACGGCGTGCACTCGCTGATCACCGTGGCGCTGCGGGCGGGCAGCCTGGTGCTCGGGGTGGTCGGCTTCTGGCGTTCGGAGCGGCCCGAGCCGTTCGACGAGGACGAGCTGGCCCTCGCCGAGGAACTGGTCGCGCGCGCCGCGGTCTCCATCGACAACGCGCGCCGCTACACGCGCGAGCACAGCATGGCGGTGACCCTCCAGCGCAGCCTGCTGCCGCGCAGGCTGCCCGAGCAGAACGCCCTGGACGTCGCCTACCGGTACCTGCCCGCGCAGGCGGGGGTCGGCGGGGACTGGTTCGACGTGCTGCCGCTGTCGGGGGCGCGCGTGGCGCTCGTGGTCGGCGATGTCGTCGGGCACGGGCTGCACGCCGCGGCCACCATGGGCCGGCTGCGGACGGCGGTGCACAACTTCACCGCCCTCGACCTGCCACCCGACGAGCTGCTCGGTCTGCTGGACGAACTGGTGGGCCGCATCGACCAGGACGAGGTCGCCGACGACAGCAGCGCCCCGGTCACCGGTGCGACCTGTCTCTACGCGATCTACGACCCGGTCGCCGGCTCGTGCGTGATGGCCCGCGCGGGCCATCCGCCGCCCGCGCTGATCCGGCCCGACGGCGGCGTGGAGTTCCCCGAGGTGACCGCCGGTCCCCCGCTGGGCCTGGGCGGCCTCCCCTTCGAGACGACCGAACTGCGCCTGGCCGAGGGCAGCCGGCTGGTGCTGTACACCGACGGGCTGGTCGAGGACCGGGAGCACGACATCGACGTCGGTCTCGGGCACCTGCGCCAGGCGTTGGAGACGGCCGGCGAGTCGCCCGAGGAGACCTGCCGGAGCATCCTGGACGCCCGGCTCCCGGAGCGGCCGGGCGACGACATCGCCCTGCTCGTCGCCCGTACCCGCACGCTCGGCCCCGACCGGGTCGCCGAGTGGCAGGTCCCGAACAACCCGGCGGCGGTCGGCGAGGTGCGCTCCGAGGTCACCCGGCGGCTGGCCGAGTGGGGACTGGACGAGCTGGTGTTCACCACGGAGCTGATCCTGAGCGAGCTGGTGACCAACGCGATCCGGTACGGCGGTGAGACGGTCCATGTCCGGGTGCTGCACGACCGCAGTCTGATCTGCGAGGTGTTCGACAGCAGCAGCACCTCGCCGCATCTGCGCTACGCGGCCATGACGGACGAGGGCGGGCGCGGTCTGTTCCTGGTCGCGCAGCTCGCCGAGCGCTGGGGCACCCGCTACACGCCGGCCGGCAAGGTCATCTGGGCGGAGCAGCCGGCGCCCTGACGGACGCGGGCGCCGCCCACGGTCCGTACGTACCAATGTGCTGCCGGGTGGGTGTCCGGTGTGCCGATTGTCTGGTAGGAAACTTTCCTATCAGTGCCCGCACTCCCCCCACCCCACGATCACCCCACGATCACCTGGAGATGCCGTGAGGCACCCGACCCCCGACCCGGCGCGCCCCGCAGGCACCTCGCGCCGTACCGTGCTCGCCATGGCATGCGCGTCCCTGGCGGCAGTCCCCCTTCTCAGCCCCTCGCGGGCCACGGCAGCCGTGCGCGCGCCGGGGCTCGACGACCCGGTGAAGAAGGAGATCGCGATGCGGCTGGTGTCCAGCGCGGAGAACTCCTCGCTCGACTGGAAGGCGCAGTACCCGTACATCGAGGACATCGGTGACGGGCGCGGCTACACGGCGGGCATCATCGGCTTCTGCTCAGGCACCGGCGACATGCTCGACCTGGTGGAGCTGTACGGCGACCGCAGCCCCGGCAACGTACTCGCCGGGTATCTTCCGGCGCTGCGCCGGGTCGACGGCTCCGCCTCGCACGAGGGGCTCGATCCCGGTTTCCCCGACGACTGGCGCCGGGCCGCGGACGATCCGGAGTTCCGCCGGGCGCAGGACGACGAGCGCGACCGCGTCTACTTCGGCCCGGCCGTGCGGCGGGGCGAGGAGGACGGGCTGCGGACGCTGGGCCAGTTCGCGTACTACGACGCGATCGTCATGCACGGCGACGGCGGCGACCCGGCGAGCTTCGGCAGCATCCGGGAGCGGGCGCTCGGCCGGGCCAGGACGCCGGCGCAGGGCGGCGACGAGGTGGCCTACCTGCACGCGTTCCTCGACGCGCGGGTGTGGGCCATGGAGCAGGAGGAGGCGCACAGCGACACGAGCCGGGTCGACACGGCGCAGCGCGTCTTCCTGAACGAGGGCAACCTGGACCTCGACCCACCGCTGGACTGGCACGTGTACGGCGACGCCTACCACATCGGCTGATCCCCGCCACGACGCGTCAGGGCCGCGGAGCCGGCTGCCTGCCGGGTTCCGCGGCCCTGGTGCGTCGGGGTGTCAGCGCCGGAACGCGTCCTTGCCCTTCTCCTTGGCCTGCCGGAACGTCCCCCTTGGACTGCTCGGCGCGGCCCTCGGCCGTCATCCGCTCGTTCCCGACGGCCCGGCCGGCCGCTTCCTTGGCCTTCCCCTTGGCCTGCTCCATCTTGGCCTTGGACTTCTGATTGCCGGCCACAGTGGCTCACCTCTCGGGTTGGCTTGCGATGTCGTGCGCGGTCCTGTCCTGCGGGTCGCCAGGTACGGCGATGTCAAACCCCCGAGGGCGGGCGGCCCGGTCAGCCCTGTCCCGCGTGGGTGTGGCTGTGGGCCGCCTCCGGCGGGCAGCTCCGGGCGCCGGAGGGACGGTCCTGGCGCCAGTCGCGGACCGCGACGGTGAGCGCGCAGAGCATGGTGACGACACCGCAGCCCACCGCCAGGGCGACGGCGTCCCGGTAGTCCCCGTGGGTGGCGTTCAGCGTGAGGTAGAACAGTCCGGGCAGCGCGGCCGTGCCCACGGCGCCGCCCAGCCGCTGCCCCGTCTGCAGGGCGCCGCCGGCGGCGCCCGCCATCCGTACCGGGACCTCCCGCAGCGTCATCGTGACGTTCGGGGAGATCACACACCCGCTGCCGAGGCCGCCGAGCAGCATCGCCGGGGCGGCGAACCAGGCGGCCCGGTCGGCCGGGGCCAGCCAGAGCACCAGCGCGGTCGTGCCGAGCCCCGCCATGACAGCGACGAGTCCCCAGACCGTCAGCAGCCGCCCCACTCGCTCCACCAGCCGGCCCGCCACGGCCGCGGCGAAGGCCGACCCCACCGCGAAGGGGGTCACCGAAAGGCCGGACTTGAGCGGTGAGAAGCCCAGCCCGTCCTGGAAGAAGAGCGCGAACACCAGCCACACACCGCTGAACCCGACGAAGTACAGGGTGGCCAGGCCCGCGCCGGTGGTGTAGCCGCGGGTCTCGGTGAACAGCGCGGGGTTGAGCAGCGGTTCCCCGCCCCCGCGGGCCACCCGGCGCTCCCACCACGCGAAGACGGCCAGCATCACCAGTCCCACCGGGAACAGCCACCACGCCTTGGTCAACCCGCCGCTCTCGGCCAGCACCAGCGGCAGCATCAGGGCGAGGATCCCGAAGCCGAGGAGCGCCACGCCCACGGGGTCGAGACGGCCCCGGCCACCGGGTGCCACCCGGGGCAGCAGGCGGAAGCCGAGCACGAGGGCGAGCACGCCGACCGGCACGTTCACATAGAAGATCCACCGCCAGCCGCCGGCGCCGGCAAGGGAGAGGATCAGGCCGCCGACGACCGGCCCCACGGCGCTGGAGATGCCCACGGTGGCCCCGAAGAGCCCGAACGCGCGCCCGCGTTCCACGCCCCGGAACAGCTGTTGGATCAGTGCCGAGTTCTGCGGCGCGAGGGCGCCCGCGGCGACGCCCTGGGCCAGCCGCGCGACGATCAGCAGCTCGATGCCGGGCGCGGCCCCCGAGGCGGCGCTGAAGAACACGAAGGCGGCCAGCGCGACGAGGAAGACGCGTCGTCTGCCCCACGCGTCGCCGACGCGTCCCGCGGTCACCAGGGTCAGGGCGAACGCGAGGGCGTAGCCGGACACGACCCACTGCACGGACGCCGCGGAGGCGTGCAGTTCCCGCTGCATGGACGGCAGGGCGACGGCGACGATCGTCACGTCCAGCAGGGTCATGAAACCGGCGACCAGGGTGACCCACAGGGCTCGCCACCGGTTCGGATCCGAGCCGTCGTCCGGTCCGTCCACGGCGACTCCTCTCGTGAGGTGGCACGGTGGGCGCGATCACCGCGTCCCACGCCTGCGTCACCCGTGACCGCGGGTTCAAACCCGCGCTCCGGCCCGCCCCCAACCTCGGCCATGAGATGCCATAAGATGTCCTTATGACCTTATAGACCGGACCCGCGTACCGACTTAGGCTTGCCTTAGTTTAGGCTTCCCTCGAGACGATCTGTCGCCGCTCGAAGGGAACCTGAACATGCCCCGCCCTCTGCGGGTAGCCATCGTCGGATCCGGCCCGGCCGGGATCTACGCCGCCGACGCCCTGCTCAAGTCCGAGGTGGCCGCCGAGCCCGGTGTGTCCATCGACATCTTCGAGCGCCTGCCCGCCCCCTTCGGCCTGATCCGTTACGGCGTGGCGCCCGACCACCCGCGGATCAAGGGCATCATCACGGCCCTGCACCAGGTGCTCGACAAGCCGCAGATCCGCCTCTTCGGCAATGTGGAGTACCCGACCGACATCAGCCTGGACGATCTGCGCACCTTCTACGACGGTGTGATCTTCGCCACAGGTGCCACGGCGGACCGGGCCCTGACCCTGCCGGGCATCGACCTCGACGGCTCCTACGGCGCGGCCGACTTCGTCGCCTGGTACGACGGCCACCCCGACTTCCCGCGCACCTGGCCGCTGGAGGCGGAGAAGGTCGCGGTCCTCGGTGTCGGCAACGTCGCCCTGGACATCGCGCGCGTCCTCGCCAAGACCGCGGACGAACTGCTGCCCACCGAGATCCCGCCGAACGTGTACGAGGGCCTGAAGGCCAACAAGGCCCTGGAGGTCCACGTCTTCGGCCGCCGCGGTCCCGCGCAGGCGAAGTTCAGCCCGATGGAGCTGCGGGAGCTGGACCACTCCCCCAACATCGAGGTCATCGTCGACCCCGAGGACATCGACTACGACGAGGGCTCGATCGCGGCCCGGCGCGGCAGCAAGCAGGCCGACATGGTCGCCAAGACCCTGGAGAACTGGGCGATCCGCGACATCGGCGACCGGCCCCACAAGCTGTTCCTGCACTTCTTCGAGTCGCCCTCCGAGATCCTCGGCGAGGACGGCCGGGTCGTCGGCCTGCGCACCGAGCGCACCGCGCTCGACGGCACCGGCAATGTCAGGGGCACCGGCGAGTTCAAGGACTGGGACGTCCAGGCGGTCTACCGGGCCGTCGGCTATCTGTCCGACCAACTGCCCAAGCTGCCCTGGGACATCGACTCGGGCACGGTCACGGACGAGGGCGGCCGGGTCGTCCAGGAGTCCGGGGAGCACCTGCGGTCGACGTACGTCACCGGTTGGATCCGGCGTGGCCCGGTCGGCCTGATCGGCCACACCAAGGGCGACGCCAACGAGACGGTCTCCAACCTGCTGGACGACTACGCGAACGGCAGGCTGCTGACCCCCGCCTCACCCGAGCCGGAGAGCCTGGACGCCTTCCTCGCCGAGCGGGACATCCGCTTCACCACCTGGGCCGGCTGGTACCGGCTCGACGCCGCGGAGAAGGCGCTGGGCGAGCCCCAGGGGCGTGAGCGCGTGAAGCTGGTCGAGCGCGAGGACATGCTCCGGGAGAGCGGCGCCTGAGAAGCCGTGACGACCGGCGCCGGCGTCTCGCGAAGAGGCGCCGGCGCCGGTCGTCGAGCGCGCGCTGTGGGCGCGGGCCGGGTCAGACCTCCAGTTCGCTCTCGATCCGGCGCAGCTGGTGGCGGGCCATCGCCAGGTTGGCGCGGCCCGAGTCGAGCACCAGGTAGAGGAACAGCCCGTTGCCGCCGCGGCCCTTGAGCAGGCGGATCAGGTGGTACTGGGTGTTCAGGGTGATCAGGACGTCCTCGATCTCCTCCTTCAGACCGAGGTGTTCCATCGTGCGCAGTTTGGACCGCACAACGTCGGTGTTGCCGGCGGCGGCGACCTCCAGGTTGAAGTCCTTGCTCCCGCCCAGCGTGCCGAGTGCCATGCCGCTGGTGTAGTCGACCAGCGCGGCGGCGGTCGCTCCGTCGATGGAGCTGAGGCATTCCTTGAGCGAGGTCTCCAGGTTGGCCATGGTGAGTTCCTTTCCGGACGTGATCGATGCGTGATCGGTGCGTGGTCGGTTGGTCAGGTCGGCCGGCGATGTCCGCCGGCCTGCGGACTGGGTTGGTGTGCGGGCCGCTGCGGCGTGCGCACCGGCAGGGTGCCGATGGGCCGCGCCGAGTCGGCGGCGGGGGTCGTGCTGTGCTCGGCGGCCGTGGCGGCGCCGCGGTCCTGGCCGATGCGGGCGGCCACCAGCTCCGCGATCCGCGCGCCGCTGCGCCGGCCCTCCAGGTGCAGCCGGCCCACGTTGACCCGGCCGTCGGCGAGCAGGGTGAGCACGGCGGCCGGACCTGCGGCGTACGTGGCGACGTAGCCGTCGGCCCCGCGCAGCAGCAACTCGCGGAACCCGCCGCGCGCGGTGGCCTCGGCCATGCGGTGCGCGACACCGAGGGCGGCGGCGGTGAGCGCGGCGAGACTCTCGGGTTCGGTGCCCGGCGCGTCGTGGGCCAGGACGAGCCCGTCGACGGTGGCCGCGAGCGACCCGGTCAACTGGGGCACGCGATTGCGCAGTCGGTGCAGTTCCTCCAGGACGTCGCTCTCGACGGCCATGAGCAGTCTCCTTTCGGCACGCTGGCGGCGCGCGCGGATCACAGGGCCTCCAAGGCGTCTCGGAGCCGTCGCAGCAGGGCCGTGTCCGGGTCGTCCCACACGACGCCGCGCGGGCCCGAGCCCGTCGGGAGGGGGGTGGGGAGGGGTGGCGCGGCGGTGACGAGGCCGTCGGCGGCAAGGCGGCGCAGTTCGACGAGGGTGTGGTAGGTGCGGCAGGCGAGGGCCGAGGCTATCTCCGCGGCGGTGCGGACGCCGTCGACCTGCGTCAGGGTCCGGCCGCGCCGGGCCGGCAGGTCGGCGGTGTCGGCGTCCGGCACCCGGGCGAGGGGGACGGTGTCGATGTCGGGGTCCGGCCATATGCGGTCCAGCAGGGCGCGCCGGCGCTCCGACTCGCGGACGACGACCTCCACGGGCACGGACCGGACCGCGCCGAGCCAGTGCACGGCACCGGGCCGGAAGCGGTGGGCGCGGGTGTCGTGGGTGAGGACGAAGTACGCGGCGTCGAACAGCGCGCCCAGATGGCAGACCTCCAGTGCCCCGGCGCTGAGCCGGCCGCTGTCCACGAGCCGGTGCCCGACCCGGTGCTGCGCCCCGCCCCCGTCCACCGCGTCCCACCAGCCGTCCTGCGGGACGGTACCGCTGCGGGTGAGCAGCGCGCCGAGGTCCGGGGTGCAGGCCGACTCCACGTGCACGACGCGGCCCGCCGAGAGGTAGACGATGCCCCGCTCGCCCGACAGGGCACCGGTCGCCCCTTCGGCCGCCAGGGCGCCGAGGGCCGCCAACGTCGTCTCGTACGCGGCCCAGGTGGTCGTCACTCTGGTCATCCGAGCACCAGACGATCCGCCATCTCGGCCAGCCGGATGCGGGCCAGGGCGAGGTTTCCGTCGTTGCGGTCCAGCCACAGATGGAGGAAGACGGTGCTGTCGAAGGGCGTGCTGACGAACCTGAGCAGGTGGTAGGCGTCGGTGGTGGTGGCGATCAGGTCCTCCACCGGCGGTTCCTTGTCCGGCCCGGCTCCGTCACCGGCGCCGGGAGTGCCGACCGCCGCCAGGGAGCCGCTCTCCGCGACGTGCCGGGCCAGTTCCGCGGTCTCCGCCGCCGTCGCCTCCCAGTCGCCGCCCGGTGCCTCACCCACGGCGCCCAGGGCGAGCCCACTGATCCAGTCGACCAGCGACGCCCCCCGCGCACCGGGCAGTCGCATGGCTTCCAGCAGACTCTCGTCGATTCCGGGCACGCCGGATCCCCTCCCCTGCACGGCTGTACCGCGAACGTGACGCCGAGACTACGGAATGTGCACGCATCCGGTGAGTGCTTTGGCATTTTCCAGAGGAACGTGCGCGCGCTCCGGCACAATGCGGTATTTGGGCCGGGAATCCGCGCGGGGACGGCACGGGCGGACCCGCCCCGATGCGGATGGTGGGCGGGCCCGCCCGCGGGCTCCATTGTGCCGACGGCCCGCCGCCCGTACCACGGGTGAACCGCGGCGCGCTCGGGCGCGAGCCGCGCGCCGGGTGCGCGTCCCGGGCGTGCGCGCGCCGGGTCGCTGTTCCCGGCCCTGCTGGTGCCGGTCTCGCTGCTCGGCGCCGTCTGGTCGGCGTCCGGCCGCGTGGCCGAGGGGCGCCCGGTGCGGATGGGCGCCTCCGCCGGGTTCGCGCTCTCCGGGCCCTAGGGAAGGATCGAGTCGACGTACCCGCCGTCGACCCGGACCGCCGCGCCGGTCGTGGCGGATGCCTGCGGGGAGCTGAGGTACACCACGAGGTTGGCGATCTCCTCGGGCTCGATCAGCCGTTGGAGCAGGGACTGCGGCCGGTGCTCGCGCATGAAGGCGCGCTGTGCCTCGTCCCAGGGCAGGTCGCGGTCGACCAGTTGGTACACGAAGTCCTCGACGCCCTCGGTGTGGGTGGGTCCGGCGATGACGCAGTTGACCGTGACGCCGCTGCCCGCCGCCTCCTTGGCGAAGCCGCGGCCCACCCCGAGCAGGGCGGTCTTGGAGACCCCGTAGTGGATCATCTCGGCGGGGATGACGACGGCCGAGTCGCTCGCGATGTACAGCACCCGGCCCCAGCCGCGTTCCCTCATCCGGGGGAGATGGGCGCGCGTCAGCCTGACGCCCGCGAGGACGTTGATCTCGAAGTAGCGGCGCCACTCGTCGTCGCTGATCTCCAGCGCGGGCACGGCGCCGAAGACGCCGAGGTTGTTCACGAGGATGTCGACGTCGGGCAGCGCCTCCAGCGCCCGCTCGGCGCCCTCCTCGGTGGCGAGGTCGGCCGCGACCGGCACGAACACGCCGTCCGGCACCTTTGCCCGCAGGGCGCGCACACTCGCCTCCAGACGGCCGGCGTCGCGTCCGTTGACGCCCACGGTGGCGCCGGCCCCGGCCAGTCCTGCGGCGATCGCCGCGCCGATGCCCTGCGAGGAGCCCGTCACCAGTGCGGTACGTCCGCCGAGGTCGAGGTTCATCGGTTCGCTCCTTCTCGTGCCGTACGGTCGGTAGCGGTGCTCCTGCCCACCCTCGCCCACGACCGCACCTCGGAGCCACCGCCGTACCGTGCACCGCGTTGTGGCCCGCCCGGTCGGCGGACCCCCCGGGTGCTCTCCGCTGACCTGCGGCGACGATACTTGCCTACGTCCGTGCCCCTGCTGCCTGATGGACCCATGCCGACCTCTCCCACCGCCCGCCCCACACTTCCGCCCACCCTGTGGGCCGCTCGCGGCCGCCATGTCGGTTCCGCGGCCGAGGACACCGTCCGGCACACGCTGCGACGCCTCAAGGACAGCCATGTCCTCGACGACTTCCTGGAGCTGCCCGCCGAGCCGCCGGCCGACGGGAGCGTCGCCCTGCTGACCTTCGAGGCCCGCTGGAAGGCTCCGGGGGCCGTCACCGTACGGGCCAGGCTGACGCTGGAGCCCGGCTCGGCGGGCGGGCAGGAGTGGACCCTGCTCGCGGAGGCCGAGGAGACCTGGGACTTCGGCTGGCCCTCCCCCGCCACCATGTTCTGGCCGGACGACCCGGACGTCACCTGGGACCGGGACGCCGCCACGGGACTGCGGCTGCGGGGCATCAACACCCTGCCGGACGACGACAAGGCCGTACGCCGGCTGCTCAAGGAGTCCGGGCGCAGCGGGTGGAACATCCACGTCGTCGTGCACGAGGCGATGACCCCCGACCACCGCGGCCGGGTGCCGCTGGCGGACCGGCTGCCGCCCGGTCTGCGGCACCGGGTGGTCGAGCACCGCGCCGCGCCGCAGCAGCTGCGGGTCGTGAACTGGGCGCTGGAGGCCTTCGGTGTCCAGGTGCCGCGCGGCGGCGCCGTGGTGCTGCCCGGCACGCCGGCCCCGGCCGGCTACGACGCCGGGGAGTTCTCCGTGCGCACCGTCTTCCTGGACGGCTCGGAGCCCACCGCCCTGCTCACGGCGGTGGAGTCCTTCGCCGCGCTGCCCAGGCCGCTGCCGGACGGTGCCGGGGAGGCCCTCACCGCACTGCGGGAGGACTGGCGGCTGCTGACGCTGCAGGAGGAGCTGGACCGCGAACGCGCGCGGGTGGCCATGTACGCCGAGGCGCTGGAGGCGATGACGCAGTCCCGGGACCTGTACCGGGAGGCTGCCGAGCGCGCGGCCGAGGCGCTGGCCGTGTACCGGGAGTCCGCGCCGGCGGCTCCGGCCGGGCCTGCGCCGGCCCAGGCGCCGACGGCGTCCCCGCTGCGAGGGCTGACCCGCACGCTGGAGCGCTTCAGGGGCGCGGGCCGGGCGTCGCGCCCGAAGGCCGACGGCTCGAAGTCCACCGACTCGAAGGGCGCCGCCCGGGAAGACACCCCCGAGGAGGCCGGCCCGGATCGGTGATCCGGAGACCGGCGGCCGGGAGAGCGCCAGGCCGGTGACCGAACCGGACGGCTGACCCCCGACCGGCCCGGGGCGTTGTCGGCTGAGGGCACCCTCATGTGTCATCCGGGGTGAGACGGATACGCGGACCGCACGGCAGCACGGCCCGGCCCGTCCCGGAAGGTCATCGACGCCATGGACAGCCAGCACGAGAGCGCCCCCGCCTCCCGCCCACCGGAAACCCCCTGCTCGGAGACCACGCTCCGCGTCAACGGCAAACCGCACACCCTCATCGTCGACAACCGCCGCGTCCTGCTGGACCTCCTGCGGGAGGATCTCGGGCTGACGGGCGCCAAGAAGGGCTGCGACCACGGACAGTGCGGCGCCTGCACGGTCCTGGTCGACGGGCGGCGCGTCAACAGCTGTCTGCTGTTCGCGGTCGCGCTGGACGGCAGCGAGATCACGACCGTGGAGGGGCTGGCCGGGGACGGCGAGGAACTGCACCCGGTGCAGCACGCCTTCCTGGAACGCGACGCCTTCCAGTGCGGGTACTGCACCCCGGGCCAGATCTGCTCGGCGGTCGGCGTACTGGCCGAGGCGGAGGCCGGGCACCCCTCCCACGTCACCGACCCGGCGGCGCCCTCCGGCGAGCCCGTCGCGCTGGACCGGGACGAGATCCGGGAGCGGCTGAGCGGCAACCTGTGCCGGTGCGGTGCGTATCCGCGGATCGCCGACGCGGTCGAGGACGTGATCCCGTGAAGCCCTTCGCCTACGTACGCGCCGAGAGCGTCGAGGAGGCCACCGACGCCTTCGCGGCCCACCCCGGCGCCCGCTACCTCGGCGGCGGCACCAATCTCGTCGACCTGATGAAGCTCGGCGTGGAGAGGCCCGCCGCCCTCGTCGAACGTCACCCGGCTCCCGCTGGACGGGGTGGAGGAGCTGCCCGACGGCGCGCTGCGGGCCGGCGCGACGGTCCGCAACAGCGACCTCGCGGCCCATCCCGCCGTCCGCGACCGCTATCCCGCGCTGTCCCAGGCGCTGCTCGCGGGCGCCTCGGGGCAACTGCGCAACGCCGCCACCACGGGCGGCAACCTGTTGCAGCGCACCCGCTGCCCGTACTTCCAGGACCTGTCCAAGCCCTGCAACAAGCGGGAGCCCGGCACCGGCTGCGGTGCCCTGGAGGGCGTGCACCGCGACCACGCCGTGCTCGGGTACTCCGATCAGTGCATCGCCACCCACCCCTCCGACCTGGCGGTGGCGCTGGCCGCGCTGGACGCCCGCGTGGAGCTGCGCGGCCCCGAGGGCACCCGGACCGTTCCCGCCGCCGACTTCCACCGGCTGCCGGGCATGCGTCCGGAGCGGGACACCGAGATCCACCCGGGCGAGCTGATCACCGGCGTCGTGCTGCCGGCCGCGACGGGCGGGCTGTCCTCGGCGTACCGCAAGGCGCGGGACCGGGCGTCGTACGCCTTCGCGCTGGCCTCCGTCGCGGCCGTGCTGCACATCGCGGACGGGGTGGTGGACCGGGTGGGGATCGCCTTCGGGGCGCTGGCGCACCGGCCCTGGCGCGCCCGGCGGGCCGAGGACGCGCTGCTGGGCGCGGCGCCCACCACGGCGGCGTTCGAGCACGCCCTCGACCTGGAGCTGGCCGCCGCGGAACCGCTGCGGGACAACGCCTACAAGGTGCCGCTGGCCCGCCGGCTGGCCCTGGACGTACTGGGCCGGCTCGCCCCGGCCTCGACCTGAATCCGGCGTCCACGAGGAGGACCCCATGACCGGCACCGAGCGAGTCCTGGGTGCCCCGGCCGAGCGCCGGGAGGGGCGGGAGAAGGTCACCGGCACCGCCCGGTACGCCGCCGAGTACGACTCCCCGGACCGTGCCCAGGCCCGGCCCGTGCCGGCCACGGTCGCGCGGGGCCGGGTGACCGGCGTCGACACCACCGCGGCGCTCGCCGTGCCCGGCGTGCTCGCGGTGCTCACGCACGAGAACACGGCCCGGCTGGCGGAGCCCGGCGACCCCGCTCTGGCCGTGCTGCGCGGCCCGCGGGTCCCGCACCGTGGCTGGTTCGTGGCCCTGGTGGTCGCCGAGACGACGGAGGCGGCCCGCGCCGGTGCCGCCGCCGTCCGGGTCGCCTACGAGAGCGAGGGCCACGACGTGACGCTCGGCGCGGCGCATCCGGAGGCGTACGTCCCGCAGACGGCCAACGGAGGGTACCCGGCGGTCACCGAGCACGGCGACCCCGACGGCGCCCTCGCCGGCTCGCCGACCCTGCTGGACGTCGAGTACCGGGTGCCGCCGCTGCACAACCACCCGATGGAGCCGCACGCCAGCACGGCGCGCTGGGACGGCGACCGGCTGACGGTGCACTCCTCCAGCCAGGGCACCAGCGCCGTACGCGCGGAACTCGCCAGGATCTTCGAACTGCCCGAGGACCGGATCACCGTCCGCGCCGAGCACGTGGGCGGCGGGTTCGGCTCGAAGGGCACGCCGCGGCCCGACGTGGTGCTGGCCGCGATGGCGGCGCGCGAGACCGGCCGAACGGTCACGGTCGCGCTGCCGCGCCGCCATCTGCCCGCCGCCGTCGGACACCGCGCGCCGACCCTGCACCGGCTGCGCCTGGGTGCGGACGGCGACGGCCGGCTCATCTCCCTCGTGCACGAGGTGACGACGCACACCTCCCGGGTGAAGGAGTTCGTGGAGCAGGCGGCGGTACCCGCCCGGGTCATGTACGCCGCTCCCGCCATGCGCACCCTCCACCGGGTGGCCCGCCTTGACGTGCCCACGCCGTCCTGGATGCGGGCCCCCGGCGAGTGTCCGGGAATGTACGCCCTCGAGTCCGCCATGGACGAACTGGCCGCCGAACTCGGCGTCGACCCGGTGGAGTTGAGGATCCGCAACGAGCCGGAGACCGAGCCCGCCAGCGGCAAGCCCTTCAGCAGCAGGCATCTGGTGGAGTGCCTGCGCGAGGGCGCCCGCCGCTTCGGGTGGCGGGAGCGCGATCCGCGCCCGGGGTCCCGCCGCGCCGGGCCCCTGCTGGTGGGCAGCGGGGTGGCCTCGGCCACGTATCCGGTCCTGGTGTCGCCGTGCGTGGCGTCGGCGCGGGCGCTGCCCGACGGCGGCTTCCTGGTACGGGTCAACGCCACCGACATCGGCACGGGCGCCCGGACGGTGCTCGCGCAGATCGCGGCCGACGCGCTCGGCGCCCCGCTGGACCGGGTCCGGGTCGAGGTCGCGGACAGCGGCATCGGTTTCGCCCCGGTGGCCGGCGGCTCCTCGGGCACCGCTTCCTGGGGCTGGGCGGTGCACGAGGCCTGCGTCCGGCTGACCGGCCGGCTGGCCGAGCACTCGGGCCCGCTGCCCGGCGAGGGCCTCGCCGCCGACGCCGACACCTCCGGTACGGCCGACGCCGCGAGCCCCTTCGCGCGGCACGCGTTCGGCGCGCACTTCGCCGAGGTCACCGTCGACACGGTCTCCGGCGAGGTACGGGTGACGCGGCTGCTGGGTGTCTTCGCCGCGGGGCACATCCTCAACGCCCGTACCGCGCGCTCGCAGTTCATCGGGGGCATGACGATGGGCCTGGGCATGGCGCTGACCGAGGGCAGCACGATGGACCCGGCGTTCGGGGACTTCGTCGAGCGGGACCTCGCCTCGTACCACGTGCCCGCGCACGCCGACGTGGCCGCCGTGGAGGCGCACTGGATCGACGAGGACGATCGCCGTCTGAACCCCATGGGCAGCAAGGGGGTCGGCGAGATCGGGATCGTCGGCTCGGCGGCGGCCGTCGGCAATGCCGTCCACCACGCCACCGGCGTCCGCTTCCGTGAACTCCCGCTCACTCCCGACCGGGTGCTCACCGGTCTGCTCGAACACCAGCATCCCGCAGGCATGTTGGGGGTGTGAGCACGGCACGTGGTCCGCGCCGGAGAGACGGTCGTCTCTCCGGCGCGGACCACGTGAGGTGAGGGGCGGCCGGTGCGCTCAGTCCGCCGCGCGGCCGACGGCGGTCGTCCCGCGGACCCGCCGGCGCCCGGCGGCGTCCTGCGCGGAGGCCACCCGCACGCCCAGGGCCGTCAGCGCGGCCAGTGAGGCCACCACCGCCACGGCGCCGGCGATCCAGGTGGGCGCAAGCGTGAGGCCCGTGACCCCGGACACCCGCGCCGAGGGTGTCGCGCTGCCGTACAGCTCGACCACGGCCAGCGCCCCCGGTCCCACGACCGCCGCGACGAGCAGCGGCACGGCGGGCCGCACGGCCAGCAGCAGGGCGAGCAGCAGGCACAGCGCCGACAGGGCGAGGGCGATCCCGTAGGCACGGGCGGAGGCGTCCCCGCGGTGCAGCGGGAAGCAGGCCACGCCGCACCCGGCCAGGACGGCCACGGTGAGCCGGGCCGGCCAGTCCACGCCCCGGACGGCCCGACGCACCGCACGCCCGCGCTCACGGGCGGCCCGGTCCTCGCCCCGGCCCCGTGCCGTACGTCCCTTGCCACGCTCGCGAGCCGCACGGTCCCTGCCCCGGTCGCGAGCCGCACGGTCCTCGTCGGGGTCCTGAGCCTCACGGACCCCGTCACGCTCCTGAGCCGCACGGCCGGTGTCACGGTCCCGAGCCGCACGGACCCCGCCAGGGCCCTGAGCCTCACGGACCCCATCACGATCCTGAGCCGCACGGCCGGTGTCACGGTCCCGAGCCGCACGGACCCCGCCAGGGCCCTGAGCCTCACGGACCCCATCACGATCCTGAGCCGCACGGCCGGTGTCACGGTCCCGAGCCGGACGGTCCTCGTCAGCCTCGTGAGCCGCACGCTCCTCGTCGGGGTCGTGAGCCGTGCGGCCCTTGGCGCTGTCGTGGTCGCTTCCCCGGTGGTCCGGGCGGGGCGTTTTGCGGCGTTCGCGTGCGCGGGGGTCTCCTGCGGTGAACGCGCCGGTGGCGGGCTCCCCTTCGTCGTCCGCGCCGGTCTCGTCGAGGACCTCCCGCGGCCGGCGGGCGTCGGTACGTTCCGAGTCCTCCTGGTCCTCGGCGAGGCGGCCGATCAGCTCGACCAGTTCCCCGACGGGGCGGCCGGTGGCGGCGGCCCGTACGGCCGCCTGCCCGCAGTGCGTCTCCAGGGGCGTGCGGTGCAGCAGTGCCATCAGCCGGGTCACGTCCTCCACGGAACGGCACTCCGCCGCGGCCCGGATCGCCTCGTCCGCGCTGTCGGGGTTCCGCGGCGGCCGGGTCAGCAGGCCGACCAGCCGCGTCACGTCCTCCACCGGCCGGTTCACGCCGACCGCGCGCAGCGCGTCGACCGTGGCCCGCGCGTACTTCGGGGACTGCTCCAGCATCGTGATCAGGTCGACGACCTCCTCCAGCGGCCGGTCGGCCACGGCGGTGCGCACCAGATCGCCGACGGGGTCTCCGTACGCGCACGCCACCGCGTCGTCGACGGCGGGCTCGGGTTCGAGCAGGTCGGTTTCCCAGACGTTTGTCTCCCGGACGCCGAGTTCCGTGCCCGGCCGCCGCAGCGTGTGGGTACCGGTGGCCGTGGTCGTCTCCCCGGTGGGGAGGTCCAGGGCGGGTATGGCGTACTCGGGCGAGCGGGGTGATGAAGAGCCGGTGGTCATGATCTCTCCGTGTGGTGGGGGTGCGGCCGCCCTGCGTCCCCGACATGCGACACGCGCTGTGTGCTGACCATTACTAGGCACGGCCGGCGCACCGTGCCACTTGAGTGGGCCGCAGGAATGAGAGACACCGCACACCGGTCTTGCCGCGGCCGTGAGCGGGCATCCGGGAGAGTAGGCGCGTGCCGCGCGCCACAAGGAGGGGCACGGTGGACACAACCACAGTGGTGATCGTCGCGGCGGTGCTGGCCACGCTCGCCCTCGCGGCGGCGGTCGCCGTTCTGGTGCGGCTGGTCCGCACCCGGCGGGACCTCAGACGAGCCGGGCTCCCCACGGGCCCGCGCTGGATCTTCTGGGGTGCCGTCCTCTATCTGGTGCTCCCGGCGGACCTGCTGCCCGATCCGGTCTACCTGGACGACGTCGGTGTGCTGCTCCTCGCCCTGCGCTCCACGCGCGGCTCACTGGGCGGGCGGCGGAAGATCGTGGACCGGCACAAGGGCGCGAGCCCGCCCGGTGACTACGCAGCGTGAGGAAACCAATCACCCGTTCGATTCGTATAAGTCTCTGGAAGCCGAAGGAAGTCGGCGGACCAGGTGAAGGCGGACAAGATCCTTCACCTGATCGGCGCAGCACCGACTAGGGAGAGACTATGCAACCGTTCGCGCTCAACTACGCACGGCCAGCAGTGGCTTTGGAAGCGACCACTCCGTACGTCTACGACTCCGGGCTGCAGTTGAACGTACTTCTGGACGGGCGGGTGGCCGCCGGCGACCACGCGCTGCTCAGAGAGCTGGGGACCACGACCTCCACCGCGGGGTCGAAGACTCACTTCGACGACTGAACACGGGCCGCCGAGAATGACCGTGTTGATCCTTACCTGTGAAGAGGATGTCACCGCGGACATGGTGGTCGTGCACCTGAACGCGTCGGGCGTGCCGGTGGTCCGGCTGGATCCCGCCGATCTGACGGGCTCCGTCGCGCTCTCCGGCGAGTTCGCGCACGGCTCCTTCAGGGGCCATCTGTCCTCGGAGGGCCGCCTGGTGAGCATCGGCGGGCTGCGTTCCATCTGGGTGCGCAGACCGGGCGGCGCGGCCACGCGGGCCGCCGAGCCGTCCTCGTGGCTGGCCGAGGAGGCCGGGCAGGCGCTGTACGGCATGCTCCGTGACTGCGGGGCGCGCTGGATGAACCAGCCCGACGCCGCGCACCGGGCCCGGTACAAGCCCTGGCAGCTGCGTCTCGCCCAGCAGTGCGGGCTGCCCGTGCCGGCCACGCTGATCACGACGTTTCCGCGTGCGGCGCACGAGTTCGCCGAGCGCTACCCGGATCTGGTGGTCAAGCCGGTCTCGGGCGCGCACCCGCAGGATCCGCCGCTGGCGGTGCCGACCAGCCGGGTTCCACCCGAGGCGGACTTCTCCGCCGTCGCCCACGGCCCGACACTGCTGCAACGCCGGGTCGCCAAGCGGGCCGACATCCGTCTGACCGCGGTCGGCGACGAGTTGCTGGCGGCCCGGAAGACGGCCCTCGTGGGTCCGGAGCCCGACGAGGTGGACGTCCGGTTCACGGCGTCCGCCGAGCCGTGGCGCCCCGCGGAGGTGCCGCCGCGCGTGGCCGAGGCGGTCCGCGCCTATCTGCGGGCCGCGGGACTGGCGTACGGCGCCCTCGACTTCGCCGAGGACGGCGACGGCATCTGGTGGTTCCTGGAGTGCAACCAGTCGGGGCAGTTCGGTTTCGTCGAGGTGGACACGGGCCAGCCGATCGCCCGCACCATCGCCGAGTGGCTGGCCCGGCCCGGGTCCGAAGGCCCGGTGGGCGCGGACGGGCCGAGCGCGTCGACCCTGGTGTGAGGACCGGTCCGCCCGCCGGGCGGCCTCGGCCCGTCAGTGCGGGCGCGGGCCGGGCAGCAGGGCGGTGCGCTGCCATCCGGCGCCCGGGGACGGCTGTCGTTCGGCGCCGGGCAGGTGGCCGGGCGAGTGCAACGGGCGCATGACAACCTCCAGCTCCCTGCTCACGCGCTCGGCATCCGAGCGCACCTGCGCTGGGACGTCACCGCGTTCGGCGACGAGTCGGTCGTAGATGGGGGAATCCTGGAACACCCGTCAACGTGCCTTTCGTGTCGTCCGCCCCCGCACGGAGGCGCGACTGAGCAGTCTAGGCGCCCGTCCACGCGGTGGTGCACATTCCGCCCAGGAGGTGACAGCTCATCAGGCTCCGGTGGTGGAACCGGGCGGTACGGGCGGGCTCGACGGGCCGCCGGGAGGATTCCGTGCCCCTGCGCGGGCGCCCGGGTACGGCGATGTCACACGGCCAGGGACACGCCGCCGCCCTCGTCGGGGCTCACCGTGCGGGCCTTCGCCGCCGGCCGCCGCTTGGCGAGCAGCAGCGCGTCCGCCTTCGCCACCGCGTCATGGACGCTGGTCGTCGCCATCATCACGCACAGTGTGTAACTGACGTCCGCCAGTTCCCGCTCCGTCGCCGGCCTCTCCCTCTCCGCCTGAGCCATCCGCAGCGACGCGTACCGCGTCAGCAACTCCCTGACGACCTTCGGGTTCGGTTCCAGCACGAAGCGCCCCTCTCTCGATTTTCGCTGCGTATGCCCGAACCCGCTCGAAACATTCCCACCGTGCGCACGACTGTTCGCAATTGACGAGAATCCGACGCTTGCTGTCCGACCGCCACTTCGCCGCACCGTCCGTATCCACCGCGCGGCGGATGGTTGGCCGCCGGGCCGGATAAGGAGACCCGCGCCTTCTCCCCCGTGGAGGGCGCGGGTCTCAGTCTCCGAGAGTGCGGGCGAGTTCGGTCGTGGCGCGGGTGATCTCGCTGTCGTCCTCGGCCAGCAGCCGCTCCAGCCCGTCCCGCCGGGCGCGGACGGCCTGTCGCGCCGCGCGCTCCCACACCACCGGGTTCTCCCGGTGGTTGAGCAGCTTGGGGTAGGCGGTGGCGGTGGTCTCCCACTGCCGGGCGTCGGCGATGTTCTGGAGCAACTGGATGATCTGGGCGCGGCACTTCACCTGGGGCCGCTGGGCCAGTTCCCACAGGAAGGGGACGGTCGCGGCGGTCGCCTGTTCGACGACGAAGCCGTACTGGCAGATGCGTTTCCGCAAGTCGCCGAGGGCGGCTCGGGCGGTCTCGGCGTCCCCACCGGCGACCTTGCGCAGCAGCCGGGGAATGGCCGCGGCCGAGCCGCTGGAGTCCTGGATGTCACTCCAGGGCACGGCGTCGAGCCCCGCGAGGGGGGCCGCGGTCCGCGAGCCGGGCGGCTGCGTCTGACGGTCGGTGCGCCGGGTGCTCGGCTCGGGTGTCGGAGCGCTGCGCATGGTGTGGGGCCCTTCCGCGGCAGTCGGGTCAGGTCGGAGATGGGGGGGCAGATCCCCCTGATGCGACGTCAGGTCAGGGCGCCTACCGAGGGGTTGACGACACGGCTATTATCCACGCTGAGAGCGATCGCGTGCAATTGCACGAGAAATTGCGCGAAAAAAATCGGATGGGAGCGAACCGGCGACCGACGAGGCCCGGTCCGCACCCCCAACGGCAAGGAGACCGCAGTGCCATCAGTGAGCAACGGAGTACAGGCCAGCACGTTGGACGTCTGCTGGAAGAAGAGCCGGCACAGCAACGCGGAGGGCAACTGTGTCGAGGTCGCGCTCGTGGACGGAGGCATAGCGATGCGCAACTCCCGCTACCCGGACGGTCCCGCACTCGTCTACACCCCCGCCGAGCTGGCCGCCTTCCTGGCCGGTGCGAAGGAGGGCGAGTTCGACCACCTGCTGTGAGGCGGGTGCTCCGACGGCGAGGCGGAGCCCAACTGCCCCTTTCCCGTGGGCGGATGGGCCAAGTCCCGGCACCGGTGGAATGAGATAGTCTTTTCTTCAAGTCTGCCGGTCTGCTGGGAGCCAGGATGTCCGCCGCGCCGCATCACACCTCCCGTCTCGAACCCTATCTGGACCGGGTCGAGCCGGCTCCGACTCTGCTGAAGATGCTCGTCGGCGTTCAGCTGGCGGGCCTTCGCGAGGACGCGGGCTTCTCCCAGGAGCAGGCGGCCCGCGCCCTCGGCTTCAGCCCGGCGAAGCTCTCGCGCATAGAGTCGGGCAAGGGCCGCAGGCCTCCGACGGAGAACGATGTCCGTGCGCTGCTGGAGCGGTACGGCACCGACGCCTACGAGGCCTCGGTACTGCTCAAGCTGTTGCAGCGCGCCGGAGAACCCGGCTGGTGGCAGCGGTACGACAAACGCCTGATGCCCGAGTGGTTCGACCGCCTGGTCGGTCTCCAGGAGGCCGCGGCGATCATCCGCACCTTCGAGATCCAGTACGTCCCGGGTCTGCTGCAGACGCGGGACTACACCCGGGCCGTGGTCGAGCGCGGCCTGCCGAACGCGCCGGCCGGGGAGATCGAACGGCGCGTCGAACTGCGGACGCGTCGCTCGAAGTTGCTGCACCGCGGCGACCCGCCCCAGCTGTGGGCGATCATCGACGAGTCCGTGCTGCTGCGCGTGCTGGGCAGCCGCGAGATCATGCGTGAGCAGCTCGCGCATCTGGTCGAGATGGCGAAGCAGCCGCATGTGACGCTCCAGATCGTGCCGTTGGACGTGACGAACGCGTCGGCGCCCGCGATCCCGGTCACCTATCTGCGCTTCGGCGGCATCGATCTGCCCGACGTGGTCTATCTGGAGCACATCAAGAGCGCCAACTTCCTTGAGGACCGGGACGAGACCGAGGAGTACCGGGTCGCGCTGGACCGGCTGGCCGACGAGGCGCTGACTCCCCGCGCCTCCCGGGAGTTGCTGCGCGAGACGATGACGCTTCGCTACCCCGCGGCCTAGGAAGCAGCAGAGGGGCCGCGCGTCGCACGGCCCCTCTGCTCTGTCGGCCCGCTCCGTCAGCGCAGGCGGCCCAGGCCGCCGAACTCGATCCACTCGTCGGTGAGCTGACGGGGTGCCACCTCGGTGTCAGGACGCCACTCGGAGACCTCCACCAGCCCCGGCTCCAGGATGTCCATGCCCTCGAAGTAGGCCTCAACGTCCTTGGGCTCGCGGACCCGGCCCCAGTGCCCCTGCGTCGCCCGGTCCATGAAGTCCGTGACGAACTTCCGCACTTCGGCGTCCTCGCTGACCAACTGGCAGATCACCGCGTAGCTCCCCGGCACGAGCCGCTCGGTCACCCGGCGGACGACCGCGCAGGGGCCGTCGGTGTCGCTGTCCGGGATGCAGTGGAAGACCGAGTTGAACAGCACGGCCACCGGCTGCGAGAAGTCGATCAGACGCTGGGTGTCCGGGTGGGAGAAGATCTCCTCCGTCGCACGCATGTCCGCGTGTATGACGGCGGTCCGGTCGTTCTGGTCCAGCAGGGCCCGGCCGTGGACCAGCACCATCGGGTCGTTGTCGACGTAGACGACGCGGGAGTCGGGGGCGACGCGCTGGGCGACCTGGTGCACGTTGTCCTGCGTGGGCAGGCCGGAGCCGTGGTCGAGGAACTGGCGGATGCCGTAGTCCTCGACAAGGGTCCTGACGACCCGCTGTAAGAAGCGCCGGTTGTTCAGCGCCAGGCGGCGCGTGCTGGGGACCACCTTGTCGAGTTCCCCGACCGCCGCCCGGTCGGCCGCGTAGTTGTCCTTGCCGCCCAGGTAGTAGTCGTACATACGCGCGGCCGTCGGCACATTGGCGTCGATCTCCGTGGACAACCGCTTCTCGACCTGCATCGTTCCCCCAGCTCCGTACCGCGCCAACTGCGCTGGCCTGACCGAGAGTACATCTTAAGGACCGGGTCTTCAGGGAAACCAGTGGCAGGACCCCATGACCGTCAAACCAACTGCCTGGCACGCGAATTGACGGACACTCAGCGGTCTCAGCGCCCGGCCAGGTAGGCGTCGACGCCGGGCGCCTTGTGGGCCTCCTCCACCTCGACCAGACCACCGACCGCCTTGGCGTCGGGCTTCAGCACATACGTGGACCGGCTCGCCGGCGCGGTCACGTAGGTGAAGTCCTGCGGGGTGCCGAGGCCGGTGTCGGCGTTCTTCTGCGAGCGGTGCGCCTTGACCACGCTCTCGCGGGTGAGGCTGCCGCCCGCACAGGCCTTCTTCAGGTCGGCGCCCATCAGTTGGGCGGCGTTGTATCCGGAGAGCACACCGGAGTCGACCGGCTCGCCCGGGTACTTCTCGCCGTAGGAGGCGACCATCTTCTTGACGCCCGGCAGTTCGGAACCGACCGCCGGTGCGGCGCTGACCACATGGACCATGGCCGCCAGCGCCGCCGCCGCGGGCGTCTTCAGCAACTGCGGGGCAAACCCGGGGGCGCTGCTGACGATCGGCACCTTCAGACCGCGGGCGGCGGCCACCCCGGCGAGCGAGGCGGTCTGCGCGGGACCCGCGCTGATCAGGATCGCCTTGACCCCGGCCTTGTCCAGCGCCGACACCTGCGCGGACAGATCGGTGTCCGTGGCCCTGATCTTCTGGCCGGCCACCTTCACCCCCGCCTGCCCGGCCGCCCACTCGGAGCCCTCCAGCGCGTTGGCGCCGTAGTCGCCCTCGAAGTACACGTGGCCGATCGTGTCACCCCCCGCGACCTTGCCGGTACGGGTGAGGAAGTCGACGGCGGCGATCATGTCGAGGTCGTAGGTGGTGCCGAGGACCTGAACGGAGTCCCTGCCGAGCAGGTCGGCCGCCCAGGCCTGCGGGAAGGTCAGCATGCGGTCCCGCTCGATGTCGTCGAGCAGGGCCGAGACCACCGGTGAGCCGATGACCTGGGGCAGGGCGACGACGTCCGGGGCGATGTCGGCGTACGCGGTGACGGCCTTCTGCACGTCGTAGCCGTGGTCCTTGACGACGATCTCGACCTCGCGCCCGCAGATGCCGCCCGCGGCGTTGGTCTCGTCGGCCCACATCTGCTGGGCCTGCACGATGCTTCTGCCGAGGGTGGCGTAGGGGCCGGTGAGGTCGGTCAGCGCGCCCAGTCTGATGGCCCTGTCGCTGACTCCTGGCCCTGTAGTGACACCGTCGGCGCCGTCGGCGGCGCTCGTGCCGCCCGCCTTGGAGCCGCAGGCGGTGCCCGCGAGCAGCACGGCGGCCAGGGCCGCGGCCAGGGCGGCGGTCCGGGTGGTGCGGGGCCTGGGGTGCGTGATGTTCACGGGGTGTGCTCCTCGGCTCGTGCGGTGGTGGCGGGGGTGCGGGGCGTGGTCCCGGCGGCGGGAGGGTCGGTGCCGGGCGGTGTGCGGCGCAGTCGGGCGCGGGTGCGGCGGGCGAGTCCGTGCAGGCCGTCGGGGGCGTAGAGGAGGATCACGATGATCGCCGCGCCGTAGAGATAGCGGGAGGCCTCGGTCGGGCCGAGGGAGCCGTCGCCTGAGCCCGGGGTGGCCACCAGCGGCAGCCGGTCGGCGTAGCGCGTCATCAGCAGGGGCGGCGCGGTGACGAAGACGGCTCCGGCGGTGGCTCCGGCCACGGAGCCGAGACCGCCGATGACGATCATGGCGAGGTAGTCGACGGAGAGGGCGAGGGAGAAGTAGTCCGGCACGACGCGGCGGAAGGAGAGCGCGAGCAGGACGCCGGCGAGGCCCGCGTACATCGAGGAGACGACGAACGCCGCCGAGCGGTACCGGGCGACGTGCACGCCCATCACGGACGCCGCGGTCTCGCTGTCGCGCAGCGCCGCCAGGGCGCGGCCGGGCCGCCCGCGCAGCAGTGCGCGCGCGGTGCACCAGGTCAGCGCGAACAGGGCGAGGCCCAGGTACCAGAGGCGTTCCTCGGCGCCGAACGGCACGCCCAGCACCGTCAGTTCCGGGCCGGACCCCGCGAAGGCGAACCCGGCGAACTCCAGCGGCGGCACCGAGCGGCCGTTGAAGCCGCCGGTGACGGAGTCGGCGGTGAGCAGGAGGTGGTGGCCGAGGAAGACCAGGGCGAGCGTGGCCACGCCCAGGTAGACGCCCTTCACCCGGGCGGCGACGGGGCTGAACAGGCCGCCCGCCGCGCCGGCGAGCAGTACGGCGAGGACGAGGGCGACGACGGGCGGCAGCCCGGGGCCGGGCTCGCCCGCGAGCCAGACGTAGCCGTAGGCGCCGACGGCGAGGAAGAAGGCGTGCCCGAGGGAGAGTTGTCCCGCGGTGCCGCTGAGCAGGCCGAGCCCGACGGCGCCGATGGCCGCGGCCATGGAGAACAGGCCGATGCGCAGCCAGAAGGCGTCCAGGTAGAAGGGCAGGGCACACAGGAGGAGGGCGGGCGGCAGGAGTCTGCCGTATGCGAGGGTGCCGCGGTCGCCTCGCTCGCGGAGGTCAGACACGGGCCGCTCCCTTCGCCGCGAAGAGCCCGGCGGGGCGCATCAGGAGGACCAGCACCATCACGGCGTACGGCGCGACATCGCCGAAGCCCTCGCCAAGGACGTGCAGGTCGGACTGGTAGCCGGCGACGAAGGCCTCGGTGAGGCCGATCAGCGCGCTGCCGACCAGGGCGCCGACCGGGGAGGCCATGCCGCCGAGGATCGCCGCCGGGAACGCCTTGAGGGCGATCTGCCCGGTGGTGCGCTCAAGGCCCGGCGCCGGGAACGCGACCAGGAAGACCGCGGCGAGCGCGGCGAGGCCGCCGGCCAGGCACCAGGCGACGGTGCGCACCCGGTTCAGCCGTATTCCCATGAGGGCGGCGGCCTCGGCGTCCTCGGCGGACGCGCGCAGCGACAGGCCCCACGGCGTGAACCTGAAGAGCGCGAAGGCGCCGCCGATGGCCGCGGCGGAGACCAGGATCGCGGCGACTCGGCTGTCGGCGACGGTCACCGGGCCCAGGTCGGTGACCGCGTCGCCCCAGGGGTCGCCGAGCGGCAGCAGGTCGCCGCCGATGCGCCGGGCCAGGTCGGTCACCAGGACGATGTCGATGCCGATGGTGACGATGGTCTGCGCGTGGGCGGTGTGCGGGTCGGTGCCGAGGCGTTGCAGCACCAGCCGGTCCAGCGCCCCGGCGACGGCCGCCGTCACGAGGACCGCGAGGGCCAGCGCCCCGGCGAACCCGAGGTCGTCGTGGAGGACGGCGACGAGGTAGCCGCCGAGCAGCAGCAGGGAACCGTGGGCGAAGTTCAGTACGCCGGAGGCCTTGAAGATGGTGACGAAGCCGAGGGCGATCAAGGCGTAGACCGAGCCGAGGGCCAGGCCGTTGAGGAGGTTGTCGAGGAAGCCGCTCATGCCGCGTCCTCCCCCGGGGTGTCGGTGCCGAGGTAGGCGCGCAGCACCTCCGGGTCGCGGCGCACCTCGTCGGGGGTGCCGTGGGCGATGACCCGGCCGAAGTCGAGGACGGTGACCTCGTCGGCGAGCCGCATGACCAGGCCCATGTCGTGCTCGACCAGCACGACGGACAGGCCGAGTTCGGCGTGGATCTCCCGGACGACCTCGGCCGTGCGGGTGCGTTCGGCGGCGTTCATGCCGGCCACGGGTTCGTCGAGCAGCAGGACACGGGGCTCCAGGCAGAGGGCGCGGGCGAGTTCGACGCGCTTGCGGTCGCCGTAGGACAGCAGGGCGACGGGTGCGTCGAAGTGGGCGCCCAGGCCGGTGAGTTCGGCGATCTCGCGGGCCCTGGCGAGGTGTTCGCGCTGTTCGCGCACGGCGTGCGGCAGACGCAGGGCACTGGCGGCGAACCCCGCGTGCGAGAGGGCGTGCCGGCCGAGCATCAGGTTGTCGGCGACGGTGCCCCGGGTGGTGACGATGTTCTGGAAGGTGCGGGCCACGCCGAGGGCGGCGATCCGGTGCGGGGCGAGCCTGGTCAGTTCGGCGCCGCCGAGTCGTACGGTGCCGGTGGTGGGCCGGTGCAGGCCCGACAGGACGTTGAAACAGGTGGACTTGCCCGCGCCGTTGGGGCCGATGACGGCGTGCACCGTGCCGGGGGCGACGGTGAGGGAGACGTCGTCGAGGGCGACGAGGCCGGCGAAGCGCACGCTCACGCCCCGGACTTCGAGCGCGGGGGGCGCGGCGGTGCGGCCGGTCACGCGGCCCCCCGGCCGTCGGTGGTCTCGCCGAGGTAGAGGCGGCGTACGGCGTCCGTCCTGGCGAGTTCGCCGGCGTCGCCGGAGAGCCGGATCTCGCCGACCTCCAGGACGTGGGCGTGTTGCGCGAGCGACAGCGCCATGCCGGCGTTCTGCTCGACGAGCAGCACGGCGGTGCCCCGCGCGTTGATCTCGCGGACGACTTCGGCGATCCGGTTCACCATCAGCGGGGCGAGGCCGAGTGAGGGTTCGTCGAGGAGGAGCAGTCGGGGCGCGGCCATCAGGGCGCGGCCGATGGCGAGCATCTGCTGCTCCCCGCCGGACAACAGGCCGGCGGCCTGGCCGGTGCGTTCGGCGAGCCGGGGGAAGAGGCCGAGGACCCGGTCCCGGGCCTCTCGGACCCGGCCCGGGGTGCGCCGGTCGAGGCCGAGTGCGCCGGCCCGCAGATTCTCGTCGACGGTGAGTCCGGCGAACACCCGCCTGCCCTCGGGCACTTGGACGACTCCGGCGTGTACGGCGGCGACCGGGTCCCGGCCGTCGAGGACCGTGCCGGCGTAGCGGATCCGGCCGGCCGTGATCGCGCCGCGGTGCAGGCGCAGGGTGCCCGAGACGGCCCGCAGCAGCGTCGTCTTGCCGGCGCCGTTGGCACCGAGCAGCGCGACGACGGCACCGTGCGGGACGGTCAGGGACACGGAGCGGAGGGCGGACAGCGCACGCCCGTACGTCACGTCGAGGTTCTCGACGCGCAGCGCGGGCGCGCCGTCCGGTGGTGCTGCGGGCATCGCGGCTCCTTGGGACCGGGCCGGGGCGGCACGGTGGCGGGTGAACGGGGGGCTCACGACAGCACGGGCACCGCCGGCCGTACAGGGCTCCCGCACGGGTTCGCTGCGGCCTCCCAGTCCGACGCCGCCGACTCTGTGCGGACGCCCAGCGGAGCACGGTGCCGCGCCCTTGGGGACGCCGGGTCGCCGAGGGGGCCGGCCGTGCCGCCGGACACCGCCTCCCCGCACCCGGCGCACAGCCGCGCCGAGGACGACACGACGCCGTGCCGCCGGAACCGCACCCGTAGAGATGCCGGGCCGCCATGGGGGCCGGAGCCGTGCCGCCGGGCGGTGGCCTCGCGGGTCGCCGCGTGGACTCGTGTCGGCGGCGCCGCCGTGCTCACCAGGGCATCGACGGACGGCGGCACCGCCGGACTCGCCGTGAGGTGCCGTTCTCCCTCGGCATGGAGCGGGCTCCGGTCCCGGGGCGGCGTGGGACGCGGATCGCGTCGTCAGTCGTGGAGGACCCGGTGGGCGGTCAGGGACAGGCTGATCTCGACGGCGTCGGCCGGGCGGGCCAGGGAGCGGCCGGTCAGTTGTTCGCAGCGGCGGAGGCGGTTGAGGACGGTGTTGCGGTGGCAGTAGAGGCGTTCGCCGGCCCGCTGCGCCGAACCGTCGCAGTCGAGCCACGTGGTGAGGGTGTCGAGCAGCACCTCGCGGTCGGCGGGCTCCAGACGCAGCACGGGGCCGAGCACCTTCTCGGCCAGGGCCCGGCCGAGTTCGGGGCTCGAGACGACCAGGGCGGCGGGGAGCCGGTCGGCCAGTCTCACCGTGCCGCCGTCCCGGGGACAGATGTCCAGCGCGGTGTCGGCGAGCCTGCGGGCGTCCCCGACGCGGGCGAGCCCGTCGACCGGGGTGCCGACGCCGATCCGGAGACCGGGGAGGTGGACGTGCGGCCCGGACTCCGGCCGCCGCGGGGCCGCGAGCCCGTCGTCGCCGGCGCCGATCAGGACGATGCCGTGGTCGGCCCCGGCCCCCGCGTGCCAGTGGACGCGCGCGCCGGGCGGTACGGCGGCGGCGCGGGCGGCTGCGGACCGGGCGAGGGGCCCGCCGGTGACGGCCACGACGACGTACCGGCCCTGCTCGGGCAGGCCGAGCGCCTGGGCGGCCTCGGGCAGGTCGGCGATGCGGCTGGTGCCGTCGAGCAGGCCGGCCGCCAGCAGCCGGGCCCGGTTCTCTCGGCGCCGGCCGATCTGCCACTCGGTCTGCCGGTAGGCGTCGGTGACGAGGGTGCAGTGCTGGTCGACGAAGTTCCACACGTCGGCGGCCACGTGGACGAGGAGGCGTACGTCCTCGGGCGCGGTCCTGGAGGTCTCCTCGACCAGCCGCTGCCACACCAGGGAGCCGCCGAGGCGGAAGGCGTGCAGCAGGGCGTCCAGCGGGAGTCCCTGCTCGGCGCGGGTGGCGCCGAGCCGCCAGGAGCAGCGGCGGGCCGCGTCCCGCGCGCCGCCCGGGTCGAGCAGCGAGGCCACGCCGTGCCGCAGCGAGCGGTGGACCTCCTGCCGGGTGGCGGTGGGAGCCCTGGTGACGGCCGCGTGGTACGCCGGTTCCTGCTCCTGGAGCAGGGCCACCAGCCGGTCGGTCAGGTCGGTCAGGTCGTCCAACAGGGCGTGTGCGGCCCGGTGCAGGACACGCAGCGCGTCGGCGTCGATCAACGACGTGACGCTCGGTGTCCGTGGGCGTGGCACGGGCGCGAGCCCGGTGCGGATCGCTGCTCGTGACCGTACGGCGTGCTGCATCGCGGTCCTCCCCGGGGTCAGGGCTTGCGGGGGCGCCCGGCGCGGGCCGTCCCGTCCGCGCCGGACCCGCCCCCTGGCTCGTCCTGCCCCGAAGGATGACATACCGTCCGGTCGGTCCCTAGGGTTGTGCACCGGTCTTTTCGGCCGGTCCGCGCTGTTCGGCGTGCTCGACCATGCGGGCCAGCTCCAGCCGGGACCGTACGCCGAGCGCGGCGAAGACCTTGCGGAGGTGGTAGTCGACCGTGCGGGTGCTCACCGCGAGGGTCAGCGCGACCTCGCGGTTGGTGGCGCCCTCGGCGACGTGCCGGGCGATGCGCAGTTGCTGCGGTGTGAGGCGGGTGAGGGTCCCGGCCTCCCCGCCGGGCGACGCCGCGCCGAGCGCGCGCAGTTCGCCGCGCGCCTGGGCCGCCCAGACGCCGGCGCCGCAGCGCTCGAAGCCGGCCAGCGCGGTGCCGAGCCGGCCGCGCGCCTCCCGCGGTCTGCGGCGCCGGCGCAGCCATTTGCCGTACAGCAGGGCGGTGCGGGCCCGTTCGAAGTCGCCGCCCGCCTCCTCGTGCCGGGCCAGGGCGTGCCGGTACAGGGCGTCGGCGTGGTCCGGCGGGGCCAAAAGGGCGCGGCAGCGGGCCAGTTGCGCGGCGGCCTGCGGGTCGGCGCCGAACGCCGCCCAGCGGGCGAAGTCGGTGAGGACCTCGCGGGTGTCCTCGTGGCGTCCGGCGAGGACCGCGGCCTCCACGAAGCACGGCACCGCGAGCCGCCACACCGCGAAGTGGCCGCGGCCGGGGCCGGGCAGCACCAGGAGGCCGAGCCGGTCGGCGGCGTCGAGGGGGCGGCCCCGGCCGAGGTCGGTCCGGGCCGCCGCCCATTCCGCGAGGGTCGCCGCCTGGGCCAGTCCGTGCCGCCTGGCGGTGGCCAGCGCGGCGGTGACGTGCCGGGCGACGACGTCCGGCTCCTCCTCGATCGACGCCGCGAGGGCCAGTACCGCCCGGTGGTGTGCCGCCGTGTTGCGCTGCCCGGCCCGCAGCGCGGTGCGCAGCCCCTCCTCGGCATGGGTGCGCGCCTGCGGGTGCCGGCCGGCGCGCAGTTCGGCGTAGGCGAGGTACTCCAGTGCCCGCGGCACCAGCGCGTCGGAGCCGAGCTGCCGGGCGGCGGCCAGTGCCCGAGCCCCGGCGTGGCGGGCGGCGTCCGTGTCGCCGAGCAGCAACGCGGCCTGCGCCGACCGCAGCAGCCCCTCGGGCCGGTCGTCGCTGCGGCCGCGCTCCACCACGTGCCCGAGGGGCGCGGTGGCCCGGTCGAGGCGCCCTTCGAGCAGCGCCCGCAGGCCGGCGCGGTGGTCGCGCGCGGCGGTGGCCTCGGGTGCCGCGGGGCGCCGGGCGGCGGTGGGCGGGCGGGCCGGGGTGTCGTTCCGGTGCGTCGGTTCGGGTGCGAGCGTGGTCAGGCACGCCCGCAGGTCGCCCGCCGCCCAGGCCGCGTCGACGGCGGCCAGGGCGGCGGTCGCGGCCTCGGCGGGGGCGTCCGTGGCGAGCAGGGAGGTGGCCAGCAGCAGGGACTGGTGGGCGTCCACGACGGGGCCGTCCCTGAGTTCCGTCAGGCCGCGCACCAGTTCGGCCCGCCCCCGTACGGCGGCGGGGGCGGCGCGGTCGCGGGCCGCGTCGAGCAGCGGGCGTGCCCGGTGAGGGCGGCCGGCGAGCAGGGCGTGCTCGGCCGCGGTGGTGTACCGCTCCGCCCGCCTCGCCGCGTCGGCCGTCAGCTCGGCGGCACGGGCGTACGCGGTCGCGCGCAGCCGGTACGAGGCCGGCACCGCCCCGTCGGCCGCCACCGCGGCCAGCCGGTCCGCGAGCCGGGGCGCGGGTGCCCGGCCGGTCAGGGACCAGGAGCGGTGCAGCAGCGCCGGGAGGCGGTGGCCGCCGGCCTCCAGCACGTCGGCCAGCGCGCGGTGCGCGGCGCGGCGCCGGTCCGGCGCGGCGGTGGCGTGGACGGTACGGCGGACCAGCGGGCTGTGGAAGCGCAGCCGGTCGCCGGCCAGCACGAGCTGCTCGGGCAGCGGTTGCGGACCGAGGTGCGGCCCGTACGCCGGCCGCAACTGCCGTACGGCGTCCAGGACCGGGCCGGCGTCGAACGTCCGGTCCGTCCGAGGCGCGTACGGCGGCCGCCGCCGTCAGCAGCAGGTCCCGCGCGTGTGCGGACGGGCCCACCGGTGCGCGGCCCGCGACCTCGGCGAGGGTCGCGGCGTCGGCCAGGGGGCTGGGCGGGGGCCGGTGGCCGCGCAGTTCGGCGGGTGACAGCCGACGGACCAGGGCGAGCAGCAGGGCCGGGTTGCCGTCCGCCTCGGCCAGCACCTGTTCGCGGACCGCCGGGTCGGCGGCGCCTTCGGTCGTGTCGTCGAGCAGGGCGGCGGCCCGTTGCGGGGTCAGCGGGTCCAGGCGGACGACGGGCAGGCGGGCGAACTCCGGGTCGACGGCGCGGTGTCCGGCGACGGACAGGAGCAGGCCCACGGGTCCCGCGGTGGGCGGGTGTTCGGCCGCGCGGGCCAGGGCGGCCCGGGACGGTGCGTCCCACAGGTGCGCGTCGTCGGCGCATACGAGCACGGGTGCCGCGCCGGCCGTGGCCGCCCGCAGGATGCCGGGCAGTTCCTCGGCGGTGCGGCGGGTGCCCGGCTCGGGGCCGGGGCTCAGGTGGAGTACGGGACCGGCCCGGAAGGAGCGGGCGGCCCACTGGAGCACGGTGGTCCGGCCGAGTCCGGGTTCGCCGGTCACGACGAGGTGGCCGCCGCGGGCGGGCAGTCCGTCCAACAGCGCGCGCACGGCCGTGCGTACGGTCGTCTCTCCGGTCATTCCCGGGAGGTTACGCGCGCGTAACCTGAGCCGGAAGCCATCGGTCCGGGGCGGTCCGCGGGGGCGTCGGGCCTGTCACCTGCGACGGTGCGCCGCGCGGGCGGTGCGCGTGCTGTGCCGCCGCCCAACGGGGCCGGGCCGGTGCCGTGCACCGGCACAACGCGCCGGCGGCGGCCGCGACTTGCCCGCGACCGCCGCCGGACGGTGCCGTGCGGGTGGGTCAGGAGTTGTGCGGGCAGTTGCCCCGGAACTCCTCGATGGTCAGGCTCGGCCGGGGCAGCGGGCACAGGAACTGCTCGTAGCGGGTGTCGTCGTCGATGAACCGCTTGAGCCAGGAGACGCTGTACTTCGCGATCGTCGTGTTCGACGAGATCGGTGCGAGATGGGTCGCGTTGTTCAGCTTCAGGTACGCGCGGTCCGTGGTGGACGGCAGGCCGGAGTAGAACGGTTCGGCGTGCGAGGCGACCGGGGCGACCGTGTCCCCGTCCGCTCCCACGATCAGTGTCGGGGTGCTGACCTCGGGCCAGGTCTTGTCCGTGTTCCAGGGCGTCAGGGGGATCGCGGCCTGGAGGGAGGGACGGGACTTCGCGGCCTCCAGCGTGCCGCCGCCGCCCATCGAGTGCCCCATGACGCCGAGCCGGGCGCTGTCGATCCTGTCGCGCACCGAGCTGCGCTCGGTGAGGTGGTCCAGGGCGGCCAGCAGTTGCCGGCCGCGTGAGTCGGGCTGGTCCAGTGTGGTGTTGGTGTCGATGGTGAACACGACGAAGCCCTGGGAGGCCAGCCGCGGGCCGAGCCAGGCGATGGAGGACTGGTACGCGCTGAACCCGGGCGCGATCACGACGGCGCCGAACGTGCCGTCGCCGGTGCTGGTCGGGTAGTAGATCGTGCCGCCGCCGAAGCCGGTGACCGCGAGCGAGGAGACGCTGGTGTCCGACACGGAGTACGGGCCGCGCGACGCCTCGATGCTGGACTCGGTGGGCGCCGGGCCGCGCTCGTAAGGGTTGTCGGCGGCCTGGGCACCCGGGCCGGTGAGGGTACCGAGCGCGACGACCGCGGCCACGGCCGCCGTGACGCCGGCGAGCCGCCGCCGCGTTCCGCGCGGGGCCCGGGGGGCGGCGTGGGGGTGGGGGTTCTGCTGCACGAGGAGTGGTCCTCTCTGTCGTGGCGAGCGGCCCGGCCGGTGATCGCACACGCCCGGAACACGTGCTGACACGTGCTCCGGGACATCCACCGGCCGGACATCGCCGATGAGCCGGAGATGCCACTGTCGGCACCCGACCCGCTCCCCGGGATCGGCAGAATCACCGGCCTCACCCGAAGCGACGACGCACGGGCCCGTCCGTCCCGCAGACGATTCCCCGGGACGAGGACGGACCCACGGACCGGGAACGGGGCGGACCACCGAGCCACGCCACGCGGCAGACGGTCCGACGACCACGGGGCACGGCAGCAGGCGCACGGGCCAAGGCCGGGAATCAACTCACCAGGGCGCACCGCGCGGCTGGCGGCCGGGGGCCGGGGGCCGGGGGCCGGGGGCCGGGGGCCGGGAGCCGGGGGCCGGGGGCCGGGAGCCGGGAGCCGGGAGCCGGGAGCCGGGAGCCGGGAGCCGGGAGCCGGGAGCGGATCGTACGGTGCCTGCGCGGTGTTCGTGGAGTGCGGGTCTGTCCGGGTGGGCGGTGGTGTGGCACGCTCGGTGGTCGGTCGGGGCGTGGCGTGCCGGCCGTCAGGGGGCCCGGCCTCGGGTCCGGCAGCGTGGAGAGGCGACGGCATGCGTATCGGACTGCTCGGCACCGGCCCCTGGGCGGACATGACGCACGCCCCCGCGCTCGTCCGGCACGACGAACTGGACTTCGTGGGCGTGTGGGGGCGTCGCCCGGACGCCGCCAAGGAACTGGCGGAGCGGCACGGCACACGTGCCTACGACGAGGTCGACGCCCTGCTCGCCGACGTGGACGCCGTCGCCGTCGCGCTGCCTCCCGCCGTGCAGGCCGGCCTGGCGGTGCGCGCGGCACGGGCCGGGTGCCATCTGCTGCTCGACAAGCCGCTCGCGGCGACCGTGGCCGAGGGGCGGGCGGTGGTGGAGGCGGTGCGTGCGGCGGGCGTCTCCTCGGTCGTGTTCCTCACCACCCGGTTCCAGCCGGAGACCGAGGCGTGGATCACCGAACAGGCCGCCGGGGGCGGCTGGTTCACGGCGCGGGCACAGTGGCTCGGCGCCGTGTTCACCGGCGACAGCCCGTTCGCCGACTCGCCCTGGCGACGGGAGAAGGGCGCCCTGTGGGACGTTCGGACCGCACGCGCTGTCCGTACTGCTGCCGGTCCTCGGCGACGCCCGGCGCGTGACCGCGGCGGCACCGGGTCCCGGGGACACCGTCCATCTGGTCCTCGACCACGCCGGCGGGGCGTCCAGCACGCTCACGCTCAGTCTGACGGCGCCGCCCGCCGCCGCGGGTGCGACGGTGGAGCTGCGCGGCCGGGCCGGTGTGACGCTCCTGCCGGAGACCGCGCAGGGGCCGGTGCCCGCGCTCGCGCGGGCCGCGGACGCGCTGCTCGCCGCCGCGGGCGGCGGGCGCCCGCATCCGTGCGACGCGGCGTTCGGCCTGCGGGTCACCGAGATCCTCGCCGAGGCCGAGGAGCTGCTCACCAGGGAGCGGTGACCGGTGACCGCGCTCAGCCGTCGCTCCACCGGAACCACGCCCGGTCGCCCTTGACGTGCAGCAGGAACGCGGCGACCGGCCCGTCGGGCGAGATCAGCCGCACGCGCCGTTCGATCTCGGCGCAGACCGCCTCCCACCGCGTCCAGTGCTCCGCGTCGTCCCGCTCCGCGAGGGCGAGGGCGAGTTCGTGGGCGAACAGGTCCTGGACGGCGCCGTACGCCGGACCGGCCCGGAACCGGCCCGACAACCAGGGGAAGTCGGCGTCGTCGATCAGGATCTCCCCGATCCGCGCACCGGCTCCCCCGTCCGGCCCGGCGTCGGGCACCCCGCGCACGTACCAGGTCTCCCCCTCGAACCCCATGCCGCCTCCGCCTCGCCCGCGCCGCCGATCACCGTGCGGGCCAGGATGCCACCCCGCCGGTTTCCCGGCCCGGGTTAAGCGGGTCCTAAACACCGGTTAAGCGTCCCCGCGCGGCCCCGGGACGCCCCAAGTCCGAGCTGGGACAACGGGCTTGGGGGCGGGAGACGGCGGTTGGCCGGGGCATCCGGTCTGCGTACCATCGCCGCACGGCGCGAGAGCGCTCTCAGACTCCGCTCACGGGTTTCCGCTCTCGCACCGTCATGTCCCGATCCCTCTGGAGACCCCCACATGACCCCTCGTCACCAGCGCTCGCTCGGCCGCCGCAAGCTGCTCGTCGCCCTCGGCGGAGCGGCCGTGGCCGCGCCCGTGATCGCCGCCGTCGCCCCGCACGCCCTCGCGGGTGTCACCCCGGACGACGGCACGGCCGCCGCCAAGGCCGCCGGCGCCCTGCCGCTGACGATCGTCAACAGCACCGGCACCTTCGGCAACGCCGATGTCCACGTGTACATCGTCGGCAACCAGGACGGCCAGCAGGTACGCGTCACCCCCGAGGGCACCGTCGCACCCGTGGCGCTGTCGGACAACGGCCCCGACGGCTACACCGACTACGCCATCGGCCTCGCCGGCAGCGGCGAGACCGCGCTGAGCCTGCCGTACCTGTCCGGCCGGATCTACGTGTCCCTCGGCGAGAAGCTGAGGTTCAAGGTCGTCGAGGACGGCGCCGGAAACGCCGCGCTCCAGTACCCGGCGGGCTGGGTCGAGTCCGACCCCAACTACGGGGTGCTGCACGACTGCGCCGAGTTCACCCACAACTCCGCCGGGATGTTCTGCAACACCACCATGGTCGACATGTTCAGCGTGCCGCTGAGCATCCGGCTGACCGGCGACCAGGACCGCACGACCGGCACCGTGCGGCCGGGCGGGCGGGCGGCCGTCTTCGAGGCGCTGCGGAAGGCCGAGGAGTTCGCGCCGCTGGTCGTGGACGACACCCGCGTGATCGCCCCCGGGCACGGTCTGGACGCCGGGCTGTTCCCCGAGGACTACCTCGCCCCCTACATCGACGAGGTGTGGAGCACCTACACCGGCAGGGATCTGAGGATCACCACCGACGCCGGGACCTTCACCGGCCGGGTCCGCGGTGACCGGCTGACCTTCGACGGGCCGGCCCAGGTGTCCTTCGCCAGGCCCTCCACCCGCGACGTGCTGTTCTGCGACGGCGCCCTGGCCGCGCCCAACGACGGCACGACCGGTCCCGTCGCCGCGGTCCTGGGCGCCGGCTTCAACCGCTCCACGCTGCTCTCCTCGGCCGACCAGCCGACGACGGACACCGCGCAGTTCTACGGGACCGGCCTGACCAACCACTACGCGAAGGCCGTGCACGCGGCCACCGAGGACGGCAGGGCGTACGGCTTCGCCTTCGACGACGTGGCCGACTTCGCCTCCTACATCCAGGACTCGGCGCCCACCGGTTTCCGGCTGACGCTCGGCGCCCTGTAGGCACCGCGCCACCGCACCGCCCGGCGTGCGGGAGCCGGGGCGGCGTAGGAGCGTGGTGGTGTGCGAAAGGTGTCCGGCTGGCGACCACGCCGGGGCGAGGACCGAAAGAGCTGGCTGAGCGGGGCCCCGCCGCCCCGCTGGGTACGCGTGCTGCCGCCGGCTCTCGCCGTGGCGATCTGCACGGTGACGTTCGTCAGCCACGACCCCCTCGACATCGGCTTCCTGCTCGGGGCCATCCCGCCGCTGGCCGTCCTGTCGTACAGCCCGATGGCGACCGCCCTGCTGGGCGGCGCCGTGATCGCGATGCTGAACATCCCGGCCTTCGAGCTGGACCGGCCGGGCAACGCCGATCTGCTGACCATCGTCTTCGTCGCCGTCCTCAGCGTCTTCGTGTCCTTCGTGCGCAGCCGCCGCGACGCCCAGCTGGACCTGGAACGCACGGTGGCCGAGGCCGCGCAGCGTGCCGTCGCGCCCCCGCTGCCCGAGCGGGTCGGGACGGTGCGCTGCACGGGGCTGTACCGGGCGGCGCAGCGCGGGACGCTCGTCGGGGGCGACTTCTTCGACGTACGGGAGGGGCCCTTCGGCGTACGGGTCGTGACGGGGGACGTGCAGGGACACGGTCTGTCGGCGGTGTCGACGGTCGCCTCGCTGCTGGGGGCGTTCCGGGAGGCGGTGCTCGACGAGCCGCAGCTCACGTCGGTGGCCCGGCGGCTCGACCGCAGGCTGCTGGTCGACGCGGCGGACGAGCGGCACGACGAGTTGTTCGCCACGGCCGCGCTGCTGGAGTTCTCCGCGGACGCCCTGGAGGCACGCGTCGTCGTCTGCGGCAACCCCCCGCCCCTGCTGCTGCGGGGCGCGCGGGCCACGGAGATCGAGGTCGTGCCGTGGACGCCGCTCGGGCTCGGGCTCGCGGACCCCGCCGCGATCGAGGCGCGCGCGGTGTCGCTGCGCCCCGGCGACCGGCTCTTCCTCGCCTCGGACGGTGTGGTCGAGGCCAGGGACGACCGGGGCGCGTTCTATCCGCTGGCCGACCGGCTGACCGCCTTCGCCGACGAGGACTCCGCCGCGCTTCCCGAGCGGGTCTGGGACGACCTCGTGCGCTTCTGCCCGGAGGTGCGGGACGATGTCACGATGCTCGTCCTGACTCCCTCGCCGCCGTCCGGGCACTGATGTCCCGCTGCCTTCTTCCCGTGCTCCGGATGCGCGGGACGCTTCCGCGTTGAATGGTGTTATCGGGATATTCGGGACGTACACAGCACGGCACCGAAGCAGCGATCCGGAACCGAGGAGCACTGATCATGTCGATGTCACAGCCCGACGACGACCGCGTCACCGCGGACGGCCTGCTCCACGCCCGCACCGGCACGGAGGTGTCCCCGGAGGACATCGTCCTGGCGGCCGGCCGGGACATCACCCCGGAGAACCTGGAGTGGGCCAGGCACAAGCTGGCCGAGGAGGGGCCCGCGGCCCTGGACAAGCTGCTGCCCTGACCCGCGGGCCGGCTGGGCGGGCCGGGGCCCGCCCACGCCGTCACGCGTCGTCGCGGTCCGGCAGTTCCGTCTCGTCCTCGACGACGTGCACGGCGGCCTCCTCGGCACCCGCGGCTCCGCCGTCGATGCCGACGTCCTCGGCGACCGTCTCCTTGGTCGTGTCCTCGCGTACGCCCTCGTCGGGGGCGACCAGCCGCCCCGAGCGCTCGGTGCCCGCCTCCGGGTCGACCGGTTCGCCCTCGCCGCCGGGCTCGTCGCCCACTCCGTCGCCGTCCGGTGCGGACACGTCGGGCACCTCCTCGGCGAGCCGTTCGTCGAGGGTCTCGCCGGCGCGCTGCTCGGCGGCCGTGGTGCCGTGCCTGGTCACACCGAGGGGCTTCTCCGGCGGGGAGTAGCCCTCGTCGAGTGTGTCGTCGTAGGTCCGCTCGTCGACGGCGTCCTCGAGGTCGAGGGGCGCGGCGTCCGCCTGCTCCTCGTTGGTTCCGGTGGGCTGGTAGGCGTCATCGGCCATCGGGTCCGTGCCCATCGCTGCCTCCCTCTCGCGCCGCGTCGGCCGCGTCGTCTCGTGTCCGGTTCGCGTTTCCCGATACGCGATCTCTAACCCGGGGGCGCGACGCGGATCTCCAGACCGGCGACGCGGTGCGGGGTCCAGTCGCGGGCGTAGCCGGGCGGGCTGCCGCCCGGTCCGGTCAGGGCGGCGACCGGGATCCGGCGGGCGGTGTCCGCGATCTCGGCGGCGGTGGTGTTCTCGTTGTTGCCGCCGGTCGCGCCGGAGGAGCAGCCGGCGTAGTAGCCGATCGGGATGGACTCGTGCTCGGTGAGCAGACAGGGCGGCCGGACCCCGAGCCGGTGCAGCGCGTCGGCGGTGCGGGCCCAGTCCCGGCGGCTTTCGACGCTGCGGCCGACGGTGTCCGCGAGGACGCCGAACTGCACCGCCAGGTGCCCGGCAAGCACGAGCGCGACCAGCGTCGCGGCCACCGGGCGCCAGCGGCCCCGGCCGGTCCTGACCAGGTGCCACAGCGCGTCGGCGACCGGGACGGCGAGGAGGGCGTAGGCGGGCTGCAGGAAGCGGGGCGCCGCGTAGCCGATCAGGAACAGGTACGGCAGCGCGGCCGTGGCGGCGCAGGCGAGCGGGATCAGTGTCCGGGCGGCGCGCCGGGCCCGGACGGCGACGACGACGGCGAGGACGGCGACGGCCGGCAGGAGCAGCCACCACAGGGTGATCACCGGGTGCGGCATGGATCCGGTGCACGGGCGGCACAGCCCCCGTCCGCCCAGGCTGCGCAGTTGGTCGCCGACGGCGAGGTGCCAGCCGAGGCCGCCCTGGATCTCGGAGGCCCGGGAGAGCCGTTCCCCGAGGCCGCCGTACCAGGCGTACGCCTCGACCACCCACTCCCCTCCCCCGGCCGCGAGGCCCCCGGCGAGGGCGAGCAGCGGCGGCCAGTGGCGGCGTACGAGGGCGATGCCGAGCAGGGGCAGGGCCGCCCAGACCGCGTCGGTGGGCCGCATCAGCGCCATCAGCGCGGCCCCGGCCGCCAGGCCCCACAGCGGTGCCCGGCCGGAGTGCCCCTGCCGGGCCCGCAGGAAGCAGCCCACGCAGATCAGGGCGCCGATGGCGACCCAGTAGTTGGGCATGGCCTGCGGGCCGTAGAAGAGGGTCACCCACAGGGTGGCGAAGAACGCGCCGGCCGTGGCCAGGACTCGGGCCGGGAACAGGCCCTTCCAGGTGCGCAGGGCGAGATACAGGCCGAGGCCCGACAGTACGGCGAGGTAGACGCGCAGCAGTTCGGTGGAGGCCGACCAGGAGGCGACGGGTGCCACCAGCAGGGAGACGCCCCGGGCGCGCGGTGCGCTGAAGAAGGCGGCGGGGTGGTGGGCGGTGACCTGGCTGACGTACACCGTCTCGTCCCAGCCGAGCCCCATCCAGGGGTGGACGAGGGCGAGTTGGAGCAGGGTGAAGGCGGCGGCGACCGCCGCGAGCGGGGCGGCGCCGCGCAGCCGGGGGGTGCCGGACCGCGTGGCCGTCTCACCCCGCAGCCGGCCGACGAGAAGGGCGTTCACGCCGTCGGCCATCGTGCACCCCTCACCCCCGCGTGCCGCGGGGCCGCTCGTCCTCGCCTCCGGCGGCCCGGGGCGGGAGCCCGCGGAACGGGCAAAGCGGGCGGTCCGGATAAAGCCTGAAAGCAAGGTCAAACTAACCCGCGTGCCGTCGCCGCGCAGGGCGGGACTCGGCCGGACGCGCCGTCCCGTCCCGCTGCCGGGCCCGGTGGGTCAGCGGGCGTTGGGGCGGCGGTGCGGCGGCTGTTCGGGGGTGGGCCGCCGCTTGGCCTCGGGAATGGCGCGGCTGACGGGGCCGTCCCCGTTCATCCGCACCGCGCTCCCGTGGTGGTGGATGGTCAGGGGCGCACCGCTCAGCAGCGTGTACGTCGCCTTGTCGGCGGCGATCTCCACGCGCAGGCACCGGCCGCGGAACTGGAGCCGGAAGGCCAGGCGGCTGAACTTCTCGGGCAGGCGGGGCGTGAAGCGCAGGCTCTCGCCCTCCCGGCGGGTGCCGCCGAACCCGGCGACCAGCGCCATCCAGGTACCGGCGAGCGACGCGATGTGCAGTCCGTCGCGGGTGTTGTGCTCCAGGTCCGCCAGGTCCATCAGGGCGGACTCGGCGGCGTAGTCGTAGGCCAGGCGCAGATGTCCGGTCTGGGCGGCGATGACGGCCTGGCAGCACGTGGACAGGGAGGAGTCGCGTACGGTCAGCGGCTCGTAGTAGGCGAAGTTCGCGGCGATCTGGTCCTCGTCGCAGTGGGCGTCGAACCAGCTGCCGCAGGTGTACATCGCCAGCACGAGGTCGGACTGCTTGACGACCTGTTTGCGGTAGAGGTCGAAGTAGGGGAAGTGCAGCATCAGCGGGTACTGGTCGGCGCCGGTGCGGTCGAAGTCCCAGCGCTGGTGGCGGGTGTAGCCCGCGGCCTGTTCGTGGACGCCGATCTCCTCGTTGTAGGGGATGTGCACGGACTCGGCGGCGTCCCGCCAGGCGGCGCTCTCCTCTTCGTCGACGCCGAGCCGGGCGGCCTCGTCCGGGTGGCGTTCGCACACCTCGGCGGCGGCGAGGAGGTTCGCGCGCGCCATGAGGTTGGTGTAGGTGTTGTCGTCGACGACGGCGCTGTACTCGTCGGGTCCGGTGACGCCGTCGATGTGGAAGACGCCGTGGGGGTCGTGGTGGCCGAGGGAGCGCCACAGCCGGGCCGTCTCCACCAGCAGTTCGAGGGCGGTGTCGCGTTCGAAGACGGTGTCGCCGGTCGCCGCCGTGTAGCGCACCGCGGCGTGCGCGATGTCGGCGGCCACGTGGAAGGCCGCCGTGCCGGCCGGCCAGTACGCCGAGCCCTCCGAACCGTCGATGGTCCGCCAGGGGAACGCGGCGCCGCGCAGCCCGAGCTGGGCGGCGCGGTCCCGGGCGGCGGGCAGGGTGGCCTGGCGCCAGCGCAGCGCCTCGGCGACGGCCTTGGGCTCGGTGTAGGTCAGCACGGGCAGCACGAACATCTCGGTGTCCCAGAACGCGTGCCCGTCGTAGCCGGAGCCGGTCAGTCCCTTGGCCGGAATCGCCCGCTGCTCGGCGCGGGCACCGGCCTGCAGTACGTGGAACAGGGCGAAGCGGACGGCCTGCTGGATCTCCTCGTCGCCGTGCACCTCGACGTCCGAACGCGCCCAGAAGTCGTCGAGGTAGGCGCGCTGTTCGGCCACCAGGCCGTCCCAGCCGCCACGCGCGGCGGCGGCGAGCGCGGCCTCGACCTGATCGCTCATCGCGGGCCGGGAGCGGGCGCCCGACCAGCCGTGCGCGACCGTCTTGCGCACCCGCAGCCGCTGTCCGGGGTCCAGGACGGAGGTGATGGTCAGGCGGGCCACGTCGACGTTGCTCTCCTGGCTGGTGGTGGTCCCCTCGGGTCCGTCGACGACGTGGTCGGCGGCCACGGCGACCCGCAGACCGCTGCGCCGGGTGCGGTGGACCAGGCGCAGCCGGGATCCGACGGCCAGGTGCTCCTCCGGCTCCAGCGGGGACTGGAGCGCCTTGGCCGTGCGGGGGTCGCCGTCGGGGTCGGGCAGGCTCTCGTTGGTGACCAGCTCCGACTGGATCACCACCCGGGCCTGAGTGTCGACGGGCTCGACCTCGTACTCCACGGCGGCGACGGCGCGCTGGGTGAGGGAGACGAGCCGGGTGGAGCGCACCCGGACGGTCGTCCCGGCCGGGGAGGTCCACTCGCAGGTCCGCTCCAGCACGCCGCGCCGCATGTCGAGGGCGCGTTCGTGCTTGACGAGCCGCCCGTAGCGCAGGTCGAACGGCTCGTCGTCGACCAGCAGCCGCAGCAGTTTGCCGTTGGTGACGTTGATGACCGTCTGGCCGGACTCGGGGTAGCCGTAGCCCGCTTCGGCGTAGGGCAGCGGATGCAGTTCGTGGACGCCGTTGAGGTAGCTGCCGGGCAGTCCGTGCGGTTCGCCCTCGTCGAGGTTGCCGCGCCAGCCGACGTGCCCGTTGGACAGGGCGAAGACGGACTCGCTCTGCGCCAGGAGGTCGAGGTTGAGGGCGGTCTCGCGCACGCACCAGGGCTCGACGGTGTAGGTCCGGTTGGTGATCATGCCTGGCCTCCCAGCTCGGCGAGGTCCTTGACGACGTGGTCGGCGCCGTGGGCGTACAGGGCTTCGGTCTGGCCCACGCGGTCGACGCCGACGACGTAGCCGAAGTGTCCTGAGCGGCCGGCGTCCATGCCGGCGAGCGCGTCCTCGAAGACGGCGGCGCGGGAGGGTTCGACACCCAGGTCACGGGCGGCGGCCAGGAAGGTGTCGGGGCGCGGTTTGCCCGGCAGTCCGCGTTCGCGGGCCACCACGCCGTCGATCCGTACGTCGAACAGGCGCTCGGCGTCGATGGAGCGCAGCACGTCCTCGGTGTTGGCGCTGGAGGAGACGATCGCGGTGGCGAGGCCCGCGGCGCGCACCGCCTCGATGTAGCGCAGCGTGCCCTCGTACGGCTCGACGCCGTCGGTGTGGATCTTCTCGAGGAGCAGTTCGTTCTTGCGGTTGCCCAGGCCGTTGACGGTCGGCGCGTCGGGCGGGTCGTCGGGGCTGCCCTCCGGCAGCTGTGTGCCGCGGGAGGCGAGGAAGGAGCGTACGCCGTCGGCGCGGGGGAGGCCGTCGACGTACTCGCCGTAGTCGGAGTCGGTGAAGGGGCGGAAGTCCGCGCCGTCCCGCTCGCGCAGGAAGGCGTCGAAGGTCTCCTTCCAGGCGGCGGCGTGCACCACCGCCGTCCTGGTGACGACCCCGTCGAGGTCGAAGAGGCAGGCCTGGATGCCGTCGGGAAGTCCGAGCTGCGTCGTCATACCCGACACAGTTCCCCACGGGAGCGGGTCCGATCAGGTGACACACTGTCGGGCGTGCCACTCACCTTCGACGACCTCCTCGTCCGCGCCCGCGCTCTGCCCCGGGACGGCCGGCGCGCGGTCCTGGGCATCGCGGGCAGCCCCGGCGCGGGCAAGTCGACGCTCGCCGGGCATCTGGTGCGGAAGCTGAACGGGAGCGGCGAGCCGTGGGTCGCGCACGTCCCCATGGACGGCTTCCACCTCGCGGACGCCGAGTTGGACCGGCTCGGCCGCCGGGACCGCAAGGGCGCGCCGGACACCTTCGACGCGGCCGGGTACGCGGCGCTGCTGCGCCGGCTGCGCGTGGAGACGGACGGCGAGACCGTGTACGCGCCCGGCTTCGAGCGGACGCTTGAGCAGCCGGTCGCCGGGGCCGTGCCGGTGCCGCCGTCGGCGCGGCTGGTGGTGACGGAGGGCAACTACCTGCTGCTGGAGACCGGCGCCTGGGCGCGGGTGCGGCCCCTCCTGGACGAGGTGTGGTTCTGCGCACCGGCCGAGGAGGAGCGTGTGCGCCGGCTGGTGGCCCGGCACGAGGCGTTCGGCAAGTCTCCCGAGGAGGCCCTCGCCTGGGCACTGGGCACCGATCGCCGCAACGCCGGCCTGGTGGCGGCGACCCGGCACCGGGCCGACCTGGTGGTGCCGCCGGGCGCGATGCCGCCGTGACCGCCGCAGACGAGCCCCGCGGACGGGCAGTGGGCGCCTCCGCCACGACCGGGCAGGTACGACCCACCGGTCAGGCCACGGCGCCTCGGCCGCCGGCCTGCGGGAAGCCCTCGGCGCTCACCTGCGGCAGCACTCTGCTCGCCCCGCGGTAGCGGCCGTTGGGCACGTCGTCCGACCTGGTGATGTGCCCGGCCGGCGGGCCGGCCCACTCGTACCCGTGCCGTTCGGCGTGCCGGGCCGGCGTGTCGGTGAGCACCTGGCCCACCCGCCCGTCGCGGCGGGCCAGTTCGTCGTGGACGGCGCCGGTGAGGGCCACGTCGTAGGCGTTGGGGACCATGGTCCGGCCCGCCGGGCAGACCACGGCGTTGCCGCCGCATTCGCGGCGCAGGGCGTCGAGGAGTTCGACCGGGTCCCGGTCGAGGATCCGTGCCCACAGCGCTTCCCAGTGGCTTTCCGGAGTCTTTTCCGGCGCGCCGACGGCGCCCGTGCGGTGTCACCTGCCGGGGGTGCTCGGGGTCGGTCGGCCGGGTGCGGCGCGGTCGTGCCGCGGTCGCCGGGCGGTCATTCCTCGTCGTAGTCGTCGGGGCGGACGTGCGCCTCCTCCAGGGCCTCGCGCAGGGTCCGGCCGGTGCCGCCCGGCGGGCGGTCCGTGTCCTGCCGGCGCTGGTCGAGCACCTCGTCGGTGGTGTCGGTCTTCGGCCGGTTCTCTTCCGGGACGGTCATGTCGGCGACTCCTCGTCCGTGTCGGCGGGCCCTTTTTCGCCCGTGGTCCCTTCCGTGACGGCGGGTTCCCGGCCGGCGCGGTGCTATCCCCCGCGGGGGCCGGATTCCGGTCTCGCACCAGGTGTGCCCCGGGCCGGACGGCCACCGGGAAGGCCGGTCGGACCGCCCTGCCGACCACGGAGAGTGGGCTATGTTGACCCCCGTGGGAGACAAGGGAGACGCGCCCCTGCCATCGCCGCAGCAGGCACGCGCACAGGCGTCGGCGATCACCTCGGGACGGGCGGCACCGGAGACGGAGGTCTCCCCCACGTCCCGGCTCAGGACCCTGTTCGACCGGCCCCGGCTCTCCCCCGGGCAGCGGCGCATCGCGCAGTACCTCATCGAGCACCTCCCCGAGGCGGCGTTCCTGTCGATCACCGACCTCGCCGACCGGGTCGGGGTGAGCCAGCCGTCGGTGACCCGGTTCGCCTCGGCGGTCGGCTTCAGCGGTTACCCGGCGCTGCGGGAGCGGCTCCAGTCGATCGCGCTGGGCGGTCGCGGCGGGGCGCCGGACGAGGAGTACCGGGGCAACGAACTCCAGGCTGCCGTCGACGCCGAGATCGAGAACCTGGAGAATCTGCGGCGCGACTTCGCCGACGCCGACCGGGTCATCAACGTCGGCCGCAAGCTGGCCGCGTCGGCGCCGCTGACCGTCCTCGGGCTGCGGATCTCCGTCTCGCTCGCCGAGTACTTCGCCTACGCCGCCCGCCGCGTCCACCCCGACGTGCGCCTCGTGACGCGCGGCGGCAGCGTCGCCTACGACGCCCTGCTGCAGTCCCGGGAGGCGGGCGGCACCTGGGTGCTGGCCTTCTCCATGCCCCGGCACGCCCACGAGACCCTGGGTGCGGTCCGGGTGGCGCGCGGTGCCGGTCTGAAGGTGGCGCTGATCACCGACCTGGCGCTCGGTCCCGTCGTGGACGAGGCCGACGTCACGTTCGCCACGGGCACGGGGTCACGGCTGGTCTTCGACTCCTACGCGGCGCCGGGTGTGATGTGCGCGGCACTGCTCCAGGCCATGACCGACGCCGATCCCGAGCGGACGCAGGCCCGGCTGGAGGAGTACGAGCAGGTCGCCGACCAGCACCAGTTCTTCCTGCGGGAATGAACGCGCACCCTTGAATCAGGCATGAATGTTTTCATACGTCTTGCAAAGATGATGGCATATATAAATACTGCTCAAGGATCGTGACCCGGCGCCGACCCGGGGCGCCCCACCCCGGCGACGCCGCACACCCGGAAGCGATGATCATGACCTTGATGACGACGCGCATCGGCCCGGACTGGCCGTGCCAGGTCAAGACGCCCGGCAGTTACGACTGGGAACGCTCGGCGGCCAAATGGCTGCGCGAGCTGGTGCCGGCCCGCTACGCCGGTTATCCGGCGCTGATCCGGCACCCCGTGCTGCTCGCCCGTCATGCGCAGATCCAGGTCCAGCACGAGATCCGGGTGGCCCGCACCGCTCTGCAGACGGCTCGGGCCGACCTGCCCCGGCTCGGCCTGCCCGAGTCGGTCATCGAGCACACCATCAAGCTCTACGCGGCCGAGGTCCTGCAGTTGCAGCACATCGCGCGCAGCGTCCGGGCGGTCACCGCGGCACTCGTCGAGCGGGGCGGCGGCGGACGCTGACCCGCACCGCATCGGGAGCCCGGGTCAGCCCACGGGGTGACCCGGGCGGATGGTGACGGAGTCGGCGAGCCGCAGCAGCGGTCCGCCGGACGTCTCGCGCCCGCCCCACTCGACCGGTTCGAGGACGAACCCCACGTGGTCGCCCCCGGCCGCCCGCCGCACGACCCGGCCGACGAACCACGCCTCGGCCTCCTCCAGCACGGCGGCCCCGCCGTACCCCTCCCGCCAGCGGACCTGCCGGAACTTGTCGACCCGGTCACCGGTCTGCCCGCCGAAGACCTCGGCCGTCCCGCGCCGGCCGCGGGTGAGCAGATGGACCGCCAGCACGTCGGCGGACCGCGCCACCCGGAAGGTCCGGTTCACCTCGGAGAGCCACACGACGAACCGCACGGGTTCGATGGAGCACTGCGAGGAGAAGCCGACCAGGCAGCCCGCCCGCTCCCCCTGCGCCACGGCCGTCACCACGCACATGTCCGGGTCGAGCCGGTCGAGGAAGGCGTCCATGGCGGCCATGTTAGGGGGCGCTGGCCGTGCTTCAGGCCGCGAGGAGGCGTCGCAGGACCGTGCGCAGGGCGGCGACGAAGGCGTCCGGCAGGGCGGTGGCGTCCCGGGGACGGCACCGGGCCAGGTCGGACTCCTCGCGCAGCCGGGAGGTCGGGAAGATGTCCTCGGGGCCGGCCGGAAATGATCGTATGCGACCGGCGCGGCGGTACCACGAGCGCACTCAGTTCCCTCGTTTCCCTGCACTGCGTGCCATGGACGTCGGTGAGCTGCTACGTTCCCCTGCATGAGGTCCAGCAGTGCGGCGCCCCGTCGCGGGGACGGTACGGACGCGGCGGGTGCCCGGCCGCCGATGCGGGAGGCGCTGGTCTCGGCGGCGTTCCGGCTCTTTCTGGAGCGGGGCTACGAACAGACGACGGTCGACGACATCGTCACGCTCGCCGGTGTCGGACGCCGGTCGTTCTTCCGCTACTTCCCGTCCAAGGAGGACGTGGTCTTCCCCGACCACGAACGGTGCCTGGCCGACATGAAGGCCTTCCTGGCCGCCTCGCCCGAGGACGCCGACCCGGTGCGGCGGGTCTGCGACGCGGCCCGGCTGGTGCTGCGCATGTACGCGGAGAACCCCGGGTTCTCGGTGCAGCGTTACCACCTCACCAAGAAGGTACCCGGGCTGCGCGCCTACGAGTTGTCGGTGGTGTGGCGCTACGAGCGCGCCCTCGCGGAGTATCTGCGCGGGCGCCTGGGCGAGCGGACGGACGGGTTCCTGCACGCCGACGTGATCGCGGCGGCGGTGGTCGCGGCGCACAACAACGCCCTGCGCTCCTGGCTGCGTTCGGACGGGCGGGACGACGCGGTCGCCGCGGTGGACCACGCGCTGGGGTACGCGCAGTCCGCGTTCGGCGGCGTTCCCGTTGCGCCCCGCGGCGAGGCACCCGAGGACGTGGTGGTCGTGGTCGCGCGTCGCGGGACGCCTCTGTGGCAGGTCGTCCGGGAGGTCGAGACCGCGTTCGGACCGGACCGGCCGGCCGGCGGCCGGAGCAACGAGTAGAAATTCAAGGGTACGCAGTACCTTTACGAGTGACACTGAGTGCCATAACCTGTGGGCGTGCACGGTGGCACGGCGAGCCGCGCACACGCGTGGCCGGGCGACGGCACACGCGGGATTCCGGCCCGAGTGCAGGGAGTTGACCACCGTGTACCACCACTCAGGAAACGTCGCTCAGCAGGCAGCCGGCTCCACGACGGGTGTGCTCGACTCCGAAGCCCCGGAGAGCGAGGCCGTGTTCTTCCAGCGCTGCACCTGGTGCGGCACCACCATGTACCACCGGGTGCTGTGCCCGGTCTGCCGCGGCAGCGACCTGCGGACGGAACGCAGCGCGGGCACGGGGACGGTGCGCCACGCCACGGTGGTGCACCGCAACTCCTCGGCGGCGCGCAATGTGTCCCTGATCGAGATGGCCGAGGGCTTCGTGCTGCGCGGCCGGGTCATGGGCCCGCTCATCGGCATCCACAGCGGCGACCGGGTGCGGCTGTCCACGGCCAAGGACCCGGTGCGCGGCGAGCCGGTCTTCCAACTGGTCGACGAGCCGTACCGGGCCTGGACCTGAGCGCCGGTCAGTCCCCGGCCGCCGGGGGCGCCGATGTGATGCGGATGCCCACGGTGCCGTCCCGTCCCCGGCGCAGCCGGCTGCCGAAGAGGGTGAGCCGGCCGGCGATGCCGTACTTGCGGGCGATGAGCCGGCGATAGCGGCCGGTGGTGGCCGGGTCGCACAGCTCCGCCGTCGCCGGGACCTGGTCGCCGGTCGGCCTGCCGCGCACGTCGCAGGGGCCGACCAGGACATCGGCGCGGTTGCGGACGCGCTTGACCTTCCAGGAGTCGGCGACCGTCCAGACGCCGAGCGCGTCCCCGTCCCCTACGACCCACACCGGGGTGGCGACCGGCGTGCCGTTCTTCCGGTAGGTGGTGACCAGCAGGTACTTGCCGGCACCGAGCCGGGCCAGCGTCGCGTCGTCCATGCTCCGGGAGTCTAGGCGCGCGAAGGGTGCGGGGCGAGGCCCCGGCCCCGCGGCCGGGCGCGCGAAAAAGGTTCGCCCCGTCGGGCCGGTCCTGCGAGATGCTGGGCACGGGCACGAGTGAGGGGCCGTGGTGTGACCGGGACGCAGGAGAACGAGGCACCGACGGGGGTGTTCTGGGAGGTCGCGTGCGACGAGTCGGGGTCGGACGGGGAGAACCTCACCGGCGGGAACACCGACGTGTTCGCCCATGCCGGCGTGCGGCTGCCGATGGCGTCGGCCGCGGCGTCCCTGCGTGAGGTACGGGACCGGATCCGCTCGCCCGCGGAGGAGTACAAGGCCAACCACCTGCTGCGGGAGAAGCACCGCGGGGTGCTGGAGTGGCTGCTCGGCCCGCGGGGGCCGCTCCACGGGCGCGCGCAGGTGCATCTCACCGAGAAGGCGTACTTCGTGGTGGACCGGACCGTCGGGATGCTGCTCGGTGACCCGGCGCAGGCCCTGCCGCTGTACCGCGAGGGGCTGCGGACCCTCGGCGAGGAGGGCCGGCGGGAGTTCCTGGGGGCGGCCAACCGGCTGCTGTGGGTCCGCTGGGTACGCGACAACGGCAGCGGCGTCGGCCGCGGGGACCCGGCGTCCCCCGTCGACGCCTTCTTCCGCACGGTGGACTCCCTGCGCCGCACGCACGCCGGTACGGACGTGGCGGCGACGCTGGAGCGGCTGGCGGCGGCCCGGCCCCGGGCGGACGCCTACCGGGCGCGGCTCCTGGACGGGCCGGTGCTGGTCCCGGTGCTCAATCCGCTGCTGCCGGCCATCGTCGCCACGGCCGCGTACTGGAGCGCGGGCGGGCGCACGGTCCGTCTGGTGCACGACCGGCAGAACATGCTGACGCCGCAGCGGATCGCCTGGGTGGAGGAGACGGCCCGGCTGGCGGGCGTCCGGCTCGACGGGCTGCGGCTGGTCCGCGCGGGGCTCGATCCCCGGGTGCAGCTCGCCGACTTCCTCGCCGGGATCGCCCGCCGGGTCGCCTCCGACGAACTGGGCGGACACGGTGACGCCGCGCTCACCGCGCTGCTGCGGCCCTACGTCGACGCGGCCTCCGTGTGGGGGGACGAGGGCAGTTGGGCCCGGCTCACCGGTGGCGCGGCGCCCGCCGCGCCGGCCGCGGGCGCGACGACTCCGCCTGTTCGGTGAACGCGGGCGGGCCCGGCCCCGTATGGGAGGAGGGCGCTCGACGTCCGGAGGTCCCCGCGGCGGCGACGCCGTGTGTTCGGGTTCGGGAGCGCACGCATGAGGCACGCACGACGACGCATCGTCCGGCGAGTGGCACGGCTGGCGGCCGTCGGCGGACTGCTGGTCGGGGCGACGATGGTCACCCGGGCCGTGGCGAGCGAACCCCCGGGCCCGGCAGCGGCCCCGCACACGCTGGCGCAGTCCGCGTCCGGCGCGGGCGCGGACCTCGTGTCGCGGCTGGGCGGCGACCGTACGGCGGGGCACTGGGTCGGCTCCGACGGGCGCCCGGTCGTCGCGGTCACCGACGAGGGCACGGCCGAGGAGGTGCGGCGCTCGGGCGCCACCGCGAAGGTCGTGCGGCACAGCATGACCGAGCTGAGGTCGGCCGCGTCGACGCTGCGTGCGGCGCCCCGGGTGCCCGGCACCGCGTGGGCGCTCGACTACCGGTCGAACGAGGTGGTGGTACGGGGCGACAGCACCGTCTCCGGGTCCGACTGGTCCCGGCTGACCGGCGTCGCGGAGGGCATCGGCGGCTTCGTGCGCATGGAACGCACCGAGGGCACGTTCACCACGCGTCTGAACGGGGCGGAGCCGATCCTGTCCACGGCGGGGCGCTGCTCGGCGGGCTTCAACGTGACCGACGGCAAGCGCGACTTCATCCTCACCGCGGGCCACTGCGGGCCGACGGGGTCCGTCTGGTTCGGGGACAGCAGGGGGGACCGGCAGATCGGCAGGACGGTCGCCGGGAGCTTCCCCGGGGACGACTTCTCCCTGGTGGAGTACGCGAACGGCAAGGCGGGCGACGGTGCCGACGTGGTGGCGGTCGGCGACGGCAAGGGGGTGCGGATCACGGGTACGGGTGACCCCGCCGTCGGGCAGCGGATCTTCCGCAGCGGCAGCACCAGCGGGCTGCGCGACGGCCGGGTGACGGCCCTGGACGCGACGGTGAACTACCCGGAGGGCACGGTCACCGGCCTCATCGAGACCGATGTGTGCGCCGAGGCCGGGGACAGCGGGGGGCCGATGTTCTCGGAGGGCGTCGCGCTCGGCGTGACCTCGGGCGGCAGCGGCAGCTGTGCCCAGGGGGGCACGACGTTCTTCCAGCCGCTGCCGGAGGCCCTGGAGTCGCTCGGCGTCCGGCTGATCGTCTCCGCCCAGGAGGGCACCGGACAGGAGGCCGGGTCCTCGTCGCCGACCGCCACCGGCACCGGAGGGACCGCCCCGGGTGCCGCGGCACCGGGGGCGACGGCACCCGTGACGGGCGAGAGCACGACCCTGCTGGCCCGTCTCACGGACCGCCGCAACGTCGGCCCCGGGCTGCTGGTCGTCGCGGGCAGCCTGCTGGTCCTGGTGGCCAGCCGATGGATCCGCGCGGAACACGACCGCAAGGCCTATCGGCGGCACTACTCGGCGACGTGGGGGTGAACCCGTGGGCACATGTGACGGTGCTCACGGGCACCACCGCGACCGGGGTCGGTGCGAGCAGGGCACCCGCTTGGTGAGGGTGCTCGGGTACCGGGGCTCCGAAGCGCCGGGAGGGTCTCGAACGCGCCTGTCAGGCGGCTTTTACGGACCCCGGGGCCACGGTGGCCCACTCCGTGACGAGCCGCTGGTACTCCGCTCGCTGCTCGACGCTCAGTGTCCCGCCCGACCGGAGCCACAGGGCCCGGATCTCCTCGTTGACCTCGGCAGCCGATCGCTCGGAGGAGGGTTCAACAGTGGTGGACATGCTGTGAAGCATACGGCGCCGGGCGTGAAGACGATGTGAGTAATCACAAGACAAACGGACATAACGGACCGTGTTACTAGTCACGTCGACTCCCTCATCTGTCAATACCTACCGGCGAGTTCATACCTCACCCATGTGTCCTGTCGCACATGCCCGTGGCTCCGCCGCTGCGGTGCCGCACGCCACCGGCCGGTCAGTCCGTGCCGTCCGGCTCCCGCAGGGCCCGACGGAACCCGGTGTTGACCGCGGTCAGTCCCCCGTCGACCACGAGCGTGGCCCCGGTGACCCAGGACGCGTCGCGCGAGGCGAGGAAGGCGACGGCCGCCGCGATGTCCTCGGGCTCGCCGACCCGCCCCAGCGGGTACAGCCCCCGCACCGCCGCCAGTTCCTCGTCCCGGCCCTCCCATGCCGTGGTGCGCACCGTGCCCGGCGTCACGAGGTTGACGCGGACACCGCGCGCGGCGGCGTGTCCGGCGAGGGTGCGGGTCAGCGAGGCGAGGCCCGCCTTGGCGGCGCTGTAGGCGTGGTTGCCGAAGTCCTGGACGCCGTTGACCGAGCCGATGCTCACGATCGCACCGCGCCCCGAGGCCGCCAGGTGGGGCAGCGCGGCCCGGCAGCAGCGGTAGGCGCCGCCGAGGGTCACGTCGAGGTCGCGGGCCCAGACCTCGTCGGACTCGTCCTCGAAGAGCGGGGCGTCGGGGGCGCAGGCGTAGGCGTTGTTGACCAGTACGTCGAGGGTGCCGAAGGCGTCCACGGCGCGGGCGACGGCCGCCTCGACGGACGCCCGGTCGGTCACGTCGCAGGCGAACGCCTCGACGGCGAGCCCCTGCCCGGTCAGTTCCCCCGCGGTCCGCCGTGCCGCGTCGAGGTCCACGTCGGTCAGCAGCACCCGGGCCCCCTCGGCGGCGAGCCGGTGTGCGGTGGCCGCGCCGATGCCCCGGGCCGCGCCCGTGACGAGTACTCCGTGATCCGTGAAACGCCTGGTGTCCGTCATGGGCCCGACGGTACTGCCGGCCCCCGTGTCCCGGTCCGTATCCGCCCGTCAGCGGTACCCGGTGACATCGGCCGGCCTGTCCGCGTCCTGCACCTCGACGAGATAGCGCCAGGCGTCCGGGCGGCTGCCGTCGAGGTCGGTGAAGCCGTACTCCCGGGCCAGGCCCCCGCTGGAGAGGGAGCGGCCGTTGAAGCGGGCCACGTCCGGGTCGGCGGCCAGGGCGGTGACGGCCCGGCCGGCATAGCGGGGCGTCTCGGAGATGGCGAAGTGCGGGACGCGGTCGAGGGCGTCGCGCCAGTTCTCCTCCCGCACGCCGAAGTGGTCGAGCATGATCTCCGAGCGCAGCCAGCCGGGGGTCAGCGCGACGGCGGTGGCGCCGCGCGGCCCGAGTTCGTGCCCGAGGGCGAAGGCCATGCGCAGGACCGAGGTCTTGGCGAGGTCGTAGAAGAAGGAGTTGCGGTAGTGCTCGCGGTTGTACTCGTCGGTGCCGTCGGTCACCTCGACGACCAGTCCGCCGGGGCGGCGCAGCAGCAGGGGCAGGGCGTGGTGGCTGGTGACGGCGTGCGTCTCCACCGCGAGGCGCAGGAGCCTGAGCCCCTTGTCGAGGTCGTGCTCCCAGACGGGGCTGTCCCACTCGAAGAGGTTCTCGCCGCCCCAGATGTCGTTGACCAGGATGTCGAGGCGGGCCTGTTCGCGGGCGACGCGGTCGACGAGCAGCGCGACCTGTGCCGGTTCGAGGTGGTCGGCGGGTACGGCGATGCCGTGGCCGCCGGCCTCGGTGACCAGGTCGGCGGTGTCCTCGATGGTCTCCGGGCGGTCGTACTCGGAGCGCCGGGCGCGGGTGCTGCGGCCGGTGACGTAGACGGTGGCGCCGGCCGCGCCCAGTTCGACGGCGATGCCGCGGCCGGCGCCCCTGGTGGCTCCCGCGACCAGCGCGACCCTGCCTGCCAGCGGCTTCTTCGGTGACTCTGCCATGTCCGGCTCCCGTTCCTCTCCCCCACGAGCGATGTCGTGATCGAGAGTGCCCGGGAAACCGGACATCTTCTGTCACCTTTTCCGCGTGTCCGCCTTGTCCGGTCTCGTGAGCGGCGGGTCAGTGCCCGCGTTCGATCCACTCCTCAAGGTGCGGGGCCTCGGCGCCGATGGTGGTCGACTCGCCGTGGCCGGTGCAGACCTCCGTCTCGGGCGGGAGCACGAGCAGCCGGTCGCGGATGGAGTCGATGATGGTCGGGAAGTCGGAGTAGGAGCGGCCCGTGGCGCCGGGTCCGCCCTTGAAGAGGGTGTCGCCGCTGAAGAGGGCGCCGAGGCCCGGGTCGTAGAGGCAGACCGCCCCAGGCGCGTGCCCCGGGGTGTGCAGGACCGTCAGGTCGGCGCCGCCGGCCTCGATGACCAGGCCGTCGGTCAGCCAGGCGTCGGGGTCCCGGTCGGGGTGGGTCTGCCGCCACAGCGGCAGGTCGTCGCGGTGCAGCCAGATGGTGGCGCCGGTGCGCTCGGCCAGCGCGGGCGCGGCGTCCACGTGGTCGTTGTGGGCGTGGGTGCACACGATGGCGGTGAGCCGGCGGTCCCCGACCGCCTCGGCGATGGCGTCGGCGTCGTGGGCCGCGTCGATGACGACGACCTCCTGGTCGTCGCCGACGAGCCAGACGTTGTTGTCGACGTCCCAGGTGCCGCCGTCGAGGCTGAACTGCCCCGAGGTGACGAGGCGTTCGATGCGGGCGGTCATCACAGCACCACCACCGAACGCAGCACGTCACCGGCGTGCATCCGCTCGAAGGCCTTCTCGACCTCGTCGAGCCGGACGGTCTCGGTCACGAACTTGCCCAGGTCCAGGCGGCCCTGGAGGTGGAGGTCGATGAGCATCGGGAAGTCGCGGGAGGGCAGGCAGTCGCCGTACCAGGAGGACTTCAGCGAGCCGCCGCGTCCGAAGACGTCGAGGAGCGGCAGTTCCAGCTTCATCTCGGGCGTCGGTACGCCGACGAGGACGACCGTGCCGGCCAGGTCGCGGGCGTAGAAGGCCTGCCGGTAGGTCTCGGGGCGGCCGACCGCCTCGATGACGACATCGGCGCCGAAGCCACCGGTCAGCTCGCGGATCGCCTCGACGGGGTCGTTCTCGCGGGAGTTGACGGTGTGGGTGGCGCCCATGCCGCGGGCGGTCTCCAGCTTGCGGTCGTCGATGTCGACGGCGATGACCTTCGCCGCCCCGGCCAGGTGGGAGCCGGCGATCGCCGCGTCGCCGACGCCGCCGCAGCCGATGACGGCGACCGTGTCACCGCGGCCGACGGCGCCGGTGTTGATCGCGGCGCCGATGCCCGCCATCACCCCGCAGCCCAGCAGGCCGGCCACCTGTGCGGAGACGGCCGGGTCGACCTTGGTGCACTGTCCGGCGGCGACCAGGGTCTTCTCGGCGAAGGCGCCGATGCCGAGGGCCGGGGAGAGTTCCTGGCCGGTCGAGGCGAGGGTCATCTTCTGCTCGGCGTTGTGGGTGTCGAAGCAGTACCAGGGCCGGCCGCGCAGACAGGCCCGACACTTGCCGCACACGGCACGCCAGTTGAGGATGACGAAGTCGCCGGGAGCCACGTCGGTGACGCCCGCGCCGACCGACTCCACGACACCCGCGGCCTCATGGCCGAGCAGGAAGGGGAAGTCGTCGCTGATGCCGCCCTGCTTGTAGTGCAGATCGGTGTGGCACACCCCGCAGGCCTGGATCTTGACCACGGCCTCCCCCGGACCGGGATCGGGCACGACGATCGTCTCGATCCGCACCGGCTCGTCCTTCCCCGGTGCGATCACGCCGCGTACTTCCTGCGCCATGGTGGTGACCCCTTCTTCGGCCGTTCAGAGTTCCCCCCGACCCTACGCGCCGCCGCTCGGCAAAGGGCAGGTGACAGGGCGGTTCGAAGGATGTGCCGGGTGGCTGCCGACCCTCCGCGGACCCCGCCGCGGGGCGCCGACGTAGCCTGAGTGCCCCAACCGCGCGCCGAGGGAGCATCGTGAGCATCGCAGAGCCGGATACCGGTCCGCCCGCCTGGCGACTGCTCCTGTCCTACGTACGGCCGCACCGGAGGGCCCTGTTGGCGGGCGCCCTGCTCTCGCTGCTGACCGGCGGCACCGCGCTGCTGCTGCCGCTGGTGGCGCGGGAGCTGATCGACGATCTCGCGCACGACCGGACCATCACCGGCGCCCTGCTGCTCATGTCGGGGCTCGTGGTCGTCAACACGGTGCTCGGGGCGCTGGGTTCCTATGTGCTGCGGCGCACCGCCGAGTCGGTGGTGCTCGGGGCGCGGCGCGCGCTGTCGTCGTATCTGCTGCGGCTGCGCGTCACCGCCGTGGACCGCACCGAGCCGGGTGATCTGATGGCCCGGATCACCTCCGACACGACCCTGCTGCGCGAGGTCACCACCGACTCCCTGATCGGCCTCGGCACCGGTGGGCTCACCCTGGTGGCGACGCTGGTGATGATGGGCGTGGTCGACCCGGTGCTCCTCGGGGTGACGCTGGCGGTGGTCCTCGGCGCGGGGACGGTCCTGGGCCTGATCGTGCCGCGCATCAACCGGGCGAGCCGGCAGGCACAGGACGCGGTGGGTGTGATGGGCGCGGCGCTGGAACGCACCCTCGGCGCGCTGCGCACGGTGAAGGCGTCCGGCGCCGAGCCCCGGGAGGAGCGGGCGCTGCACGAGGCGGCCGAGGAGTCGTGGCGGCAGAGCGTGCGCGCCGCCAAGTGGTCGGCCGCCGCGGGCAACACGGCCGGGCTGGCGATGCAGCTCGCCTTCATCACGGTGCTCGCGGTGGGCGGGGCGCGGGTGGCGACGGGGGCGATCGACGTGGCCACGCTGGTCGCGTTCCTGCTGTTCGTCTTCTATCTGATGTCGCCGATACAGCAGGTCGTCGGCGCGATCACGCAGTACCAGACGGGCCGGGCGGCGCTCGCCCGCATCCAGGACGCGCTGCGGCTGCCCGCCGAGCCGCCGGTGCGGCCCGTCCCGCTGCCGTCGCCGGGCGCTCGACCGGCGTCCGTCGCCTTCCACAACGTCCGCTTCCGCTACGCCGACGACCTGCCGTACATCCATCACGGGGTGACCTTCGACGTGCCGGCGCGCGGGATGACGGCGTTCGTCGGGCCGTCCGGCGCGGGCAAGACCACCGTCTTCTCCCTGGTCGAGCGGTTCTACGACCCGGTGTCCGGGGAGATCACGCTGGACGGCCGGAGCGTGACCGACTGGGAACTGGCCGCGCTGCGGGCCGCGATCGGTTACGTGGAGCAGGACGCCCCGGTGCTGTCCGGCTCGCTGCGGGACAACCTGCTGCTGGGCAGCCCGGAGGCGGACGAGGGCACCGTCGCCGCGGTGCTGAGGACGACCCGCCTCGACGGTCTGGTCGCCCGGCTGCCGAACGGCCTGGAGACGCTGGTGGGGCATCGCGGCACCAAGCTGTCGGGCGGCGAGCGCCAGCGGGTCGCCATTGCCCGCGCGCTGCTGCGCCGTCCCCGGCTGCTGCTGCTCGACGAGGCCACCTCGCAGTTGGACGCGGTCAACGAGGCGGCGCTGCGCGACACCGTGGCCGATGTGGCCCGGACGACCACCGTGCTGGTCGTCGCCCACCGGCTGTCCACGGTGACGACGGCCGACCGGATCGTGGTGATGGACGCGGGGCGGGTCCGCGCGGTGGGCACGCACCGGGAACTGGTGACCGCCGATCCGCTCTACGCGGAGCTGGCGGCGACGCAGTTCCTTGCCGCCGGCGGCTGATGGGCGGCGGGCGCGTCCGGACGTGCGTGAGGGCCGCCCGGCGTCGGGCGGCCCTCACGGCGGGTGCGGCCGGGGGTCAGCCCAGGGCGGGGACGGCGCCGAAGACCGGGGAGACCAGACCGGTGACCTGCTGGAGCTGGTCGAGGTCGTTCAGCCGGTTCAACTGCTGGGAGGGCCGGGGCAGTTGGGCTTGGTCCTCGGCGGGCATGTCGCCGGCCGCGAGCGAGTCCAGCGTCTCCGTCACACTGATCTTCTCCGGGCCCAGTGCGCTCCCGTCGGCCGCGCTCGCCATCGGCGCGGCGAGACCGGTGACACCGGCGGCGAGTCCGACGGCGGCGACGATACGTCGTGTTGAGATCATGCTCTGCGCAACGCGGGCGGGCCGGGCGCGGACACGGGCCGGTGGCGCCGCTCACCCGTGAGGACCAGTGGCTCGTCCGGCGTTCGAAGTTGCGGGCCCTCCTCCGGTCGGCGCGGGGCCCGGGGGCGGCTTCAGGCCACAGGTCATTGAAAGTACAACAACACCTTGTTCGGGGGCTGTTGCGTGAGTGAGACTCGTTGACGGCTGCCGGTCGGCGGGATCGACCGGGAGACCCGTTCGCGCTGCTCACGCGCGCCCAACCAGGAGGTAGCGATGAAGATTCGCCGTCGTGGGGCCGGATTGCTCTTCGGTCTGGTCTCGGCTCTCGCACTGACCATGCTCGGCACCGCCCCGGCCCAGGCCTCGACCACGGCGTCGACGTGGACGCTGGAGGCCGGGGGCCAGCGGATCTGCGTCGACGCGGCGCACGGGTGGCCCAACACCTACGCCTTCGCCCCGGTGTCCGGCACCTGGTCGAACCCGATCCGGACCGGTGTGCGGGACCTGCCTCCCGGCTCGTCCAGCGAGGGCGGCAGCACCATCGCGCCGGGTACGAACAACCGCCGTCCCGACGGTGCCCTGGTCATCAACGGCTTCCTCCAGCTGTCGCTCGCCCCCGCCCCGGTCGGTGACTACACCGCCGAGATCTGGGCCACCGACGGCACGGAGACCCAGACCGACTCGCTGCTGCTCGCGTACCGCGAGAGGTGCCCGGCGTAACGGAGCCGAGCCACGGCGCCCGGACGAGCGGTCCGGGCGCCCTCCCCGGTCCGGACGGCGGCTACCGGCGGGGCAGGCGGTGCAGCTCGAACGTCCCCGAGCCGGCCGTCGGCGGCCGTGGCCGTCATGTAGGTGCAGTACGGCTGACGGCGCCGGTCCGTCGGCGACCCCGGGTTGAGCAGGCGCGGGCCGCGGTCCGCGGTGGTGTCCCAGGGGATGTGGCTGTGCCCGAAGACCAGGACGTCCAGGCCGGGGAAGCGGGCGGCGCAGCGGGCCTCGCGCCCCTGGGCGGCACCCGTCTCGTGCACCACGCCGAACCGCACCCCGCCCAGCTCGGCGTACGCGACCTCGGGCAGCCGCGCCCGCAGACCGGCCCCGTCGTTGTTGCCGTACACGGCGACGAGCCGACGGCTGCGGCTCTCCAGCAGATCGAGGGTGTCCGTGTCGACCCAGTCCCCCGCGTGCAGGACGACATCGGCACGCGGGATCTCCGCCAGAAGCGGCGCGGGCAGTTCCCTCGCCCGCTTGGGGAGGTGGGTGTCGGACATCAGCAGCAGGGAAACTCCCATGAAGTCAGGCTAGGCGACGCGTCCCCTTGATCGCAGACAGCCGCGCCTCAGCCGCCGCGAACTTTGGCGGTGCGGCGATGCCGGTCCTGCCTCGGACATCGACGCTCACCGCAGGGCAGTCGGAAGGCGAGGAGCGGCCATGGTGCGGCGCCGACCTGACGGCCCGTACCCGCGTGGACTTCGGCTGGCGGCCGCCCGCCCGGGGTGCCGATCCACCCGTGGTGTCGCGATTCCTGCGTGGCGGCACAGGTCCTGGATGCCTGCGGCCGACACTCCGGCCACTGCGCGCGGTGTGCGTACAGCTGTGGCGCCGCCTCGCTCCGGAGACGCGCCGATGACCATCTGCGCGCGCTGCGACGAGCCCACCGAGAACCTCCCGCCGGCGCGAGGGTTCGGAGGTGTTGCTCACCAGACGAGTCACCGGCGTGCTCCGTTGCCGCTCGCTCCGTCAGGTCGTGCGTCAGGCGGTGGCGGTGCGTTGTTTGAGTGGGGCCCACCAGGGTCGGTTGTCTCGGTACCAGGCGACGGTTTCGGACAGGCCGGTGGTGAAGTCGTGGTGGGGGTGGTAACCGAGTTCGTCGTGGGCCTTGGTCCAGTTGACCGAGTAGCGCAGGTCGTGGCCCTTGCGGTCCTCGACGTGGGTGACCCGGTCCCAGCCGGCGTCGCAGGCGTCGAGAAGCAGGGCGGTCAGCTCGCGGTTGCTCAGTTCGGTGCCGCCGCCGATGTTGTAGACCTCGCCGGCCCGGCCCCGGATCCGCACGAGGTCGACGCCCCGGCAGTGGTCGTCGACGTGCAGCCAGTCGCGGACGTTGCGCCCGTCCCCGTACAGCGGGACCTGCCTGCCGTCCAGGAGGTGGGTGACGAACAGCGGGACGAGTTTCTCGGGGAACTGGTGCGGGCCGTAGTTGTTGGAGCACCGGGTCACCCGTACGTCCAGGCCGTGGGTGCGGTGGTGGGCGAGGGCCAGCAGGTCGCCCGACGCCTTCGAGGCGGAGTAGGGGGAACTCGGCCGCAGCGGGTGCTCCTCGGTGGCCGAGCCCGACTCGACGGAGCCGTAGACCTCGTCGGTGGACACGTGCACGAAGGGTCCGACACCGTGGCGCACGGCCGCGTCCAGCAGGGTCTGGGTGCCGACGACGTTGGTGAGGACGAAGTCGCGGGCGGCGTGGATCGACCGGTCGACATGGGACTCGGCGGCGAAGTGCACCACCTGGTCGGCCTCGGCCATCAGTTTGTCGACGAGTGCGGCGTCGCGGATGTCGCCGTGCACGAACTCCAGGCGCGGATGGCCGAGTTCGAGGTTGTCGAGGGTGCCGGCGTAGGTGAGGCGGTCCAGCACCGTGATCCGCGGTGCCTCGGGCTCGTCGCGGGCGAGGAGCATCCGGACGTACCAGGAGCCGATGAATCCGGCGGCGCCGGTGACCAGGAGGTTCATGAACGGTTCTCGTGCCTTGCTGCGGTCGGGGCGGGCCGTGCCGTACGGCCCCGACGCTACCGGCCCGGACGCGCACCGCGCCGGCACCGAGGCCGGCGCGCCGGGTGGGCCGCTACCGTCCGTGGGGCTCGGTCAGTCCTCGCCCCGGACGATGTTCGACTCCTGGCCCGGTTGCGGTGCGCGGGGAAATCTGCCGTCCTCGACAGCGGGTATCCAGGTGCGCATGGCGCCCCTGCTCCGCAGGCGACGGGCTTTCGACCATCCCGTCTCCAGGCGACGGACAGCGGATTTCCCGCCGGCGTCCGTGGTCACGAGGCATCATCTTCCTTCCTGCGTCCGGGTACGGTTCCCTTCCGGGTCCCCGGGCGCGGCGCCGTGAAACACCGGGCTCGGCGGTCCCGCGGGTCGGGCCGGGCCACGCCGGTGTCCCCCGGCGCCGGGTCGCGTTCCATGGCCGTCCCGGGCGGTCGGCTCACCGGGTCAGCGGGTTCTCGCTCCAGACCTGCTTGCCCCCGCTGACCGGCAGCGTCCCCCGCGTCGCCGACATCGCCTCGACGAGGAGGATGCCGCGCCCGCCGGTGGTCCCGGCCGATGCCGGCCGGTTTGACGGGCGTACGGGGCGAGGCGCCTGCGACCGGGCAGCCGCCGGACGCGGGGTAACCGTCCCGCACTCCGTACAGGGTCCGCGGCGCACCCGGCCGACTCGACCAGGCAGAGCAGGCGCGGGCGCTCGCGCGGATCCGCGCCGGCGCGATCGCCTTGAGGGCATCCTCGGCACGCGGCGTTCCCGATCCGCGTGCCGAGGACGCCCCCTCCGACCACGTCGCCATTGCAGCGCCGGTGGGACACCCGCGCAGGCCCTGCGGAGCCGGGTACCGGCGATCGGCGGCACGGGCGGGTCGCCGACAGCACCGGGCGCCCGCCGGACGCCGTACCCCGGCCGACTGCCCCCACAGCGGGCGGGGGCATGGATCCCGGCCCTCCGGGGCGGGAACGCGCGGCGGTCCGGTCCTCCCGCCGGAGGACCGGACCGCCCGCCACCGACCGCTTGGGCCGGAGATCGGTCAGGACCGTGGGCGACCGACCGTTCGGGCCGGTCGCGGGTCCGGAGTGTGTGTCCGGGGTACGGGGCTCCCGGGATCAGCCCATCGACCCGGAGCCATGACGGCTGCTGGTGCCGGTGCCGGTGCCCATACCCTCACCCGCGTGTCCGCCGCCGACGGCGTCGCCGCCCCCGGCCTCTTCCCCGCCGGCCTGGTCACCGGCGCCGGCCTCCTCGCCGCCCGCCTGGTCGCCCGCGCCGCCGCCCACCGGGTCGCCCAGGGTGGCGCCCACGGCCTCCAGGGCGGTGGTGACCGGCTGGAAGAAGGTCTCGCCGCCGGCCGTGCAGTCGCCGCTGCCGCCGGAGGTCAGGCCGATGGCGAGGCCGTCCCGGGTGAACAGGGAGCCGCCGCTGTCGCCGGGCTCGGCGCAGAACGTCGGTCTGTATGAGGCCCGTGACCGTGCCCTCGGGGTAGTTGACGGTGGCGTCAAGGCCGAGCACCTGCCCGTCGGCCAGTCCGGTCGTACTGCCCATGCGGAAGACCTCCTGGCCGACCGTCGCCTCCGCGGCCTGGCTGATCGCGAGGGTCTGGCCGCCGAGGTTCACCTCGCTCGGGGCCTCGGTCGCCGGGTCGTCGTACGTGACGAGCGCGAAGTCGCCCGCGCCGGGGAAGACGGCCTGGTCGACGGTGGCGAGCGGCTGCCCGCCCTGCGCGTCGGACCACTGGTCGGCCGCGACCCCGCAGTGACCGGCCGTCAGGAAGGCGGGGGTTCCGTCGCCCGCGGTGACGTTGAAGCCGAGTGAGCAGCGCACTCCGCCGGCGAAGATGGCGTCGCCGCCGGACGCGAAGGTCTTGAAGGTGCCGGCGGACTTCTTGATGGTGGCCATGCCGGAGCCGAGGCCCTCCACGGTGGACTCCAGCCGGTCCCAGTCGGCGCCGGTGACGGTGCTGTCGGCGGTCACGAGGATCTTGTTGGTGCGCGGGTCGATCGCCCACGCGGTGCCCGGGATGGTCGCCTCGGACTTCAGCGTCCGCGCGCCGCTCCTCAGCTCGCCCATGCTGTTGTCGACCTCGCGGACGTTGGCGCCCGCCTTCTTCGCCTCCACGACGACCCGGTCGTTGTCACCGGGGACGACGTTGACGACGAGCCGCTGGTCACCGGCGTCGTAGTACGAGCCGGCGAAGGCGTCGCCGAGCTGGCCGGCGAGTTGCGAGGCGAGATCCGACGCGTCCGCCGCCTTGAGGGTCCGCGGCGCCGCCGCGGCGTCGCCGGAGGCCTGGCCGTCCTGTGAGGCGTTGGCGTTGGGCAGCAGGATGGCGGCGGCGCCGAGCGCGACCACACCGCCTGCCGCGATCGCGGCCTTGCGCTTCGGAATTCGCTTGTGACTCAACCTTCTCGACCTCCTGGGGACGGGGTCCGTGCCGCCTGTCGGCAGCTGTGGGGGGCACCTGGACGGCTGTTGGTACGCACGCGCCGGACCGGGCGTTCAATCGCGGGCCGAACCGGTGTTCAATCACGCCCCGATCCGACACTCCGTCACGCCCGACCTGACGACCCGTCACGCTCGACCTGACGACCCGTCATATCCCGGCCCCGTTCTTCACCGAGCCGCTGTGATGCAGCCTGCTGGTGGTGGTCGCCGCCGCGTAGGAGCGGTTCGCGCACCGCCGTTGAGCCGGGGACCGTTGAACCGGCGCACAAATGGGTACATGCGCCTTCATGCGGATCAGCGTGGTGGATGTGGGGTCGAACACGGTCCGGCTCGTGGTGGCGGACGCGGAGGGCGGTGTCCCGCTGCCGGTCCACACCGCGAAGTGGCGGCTGCGGCTGTCGGAGCAGGTCAAGCCGGGCGGCCCGGTCCCCGACGAGGCCGTGGAACGACTCGTGGCGGCGGTCGCCGACGCGAACAGGACCGCGGAGCGGTGGGGGGCGTCCGGCCCGCCGGCCTTCGCGACCGCCGTGGTGCGCGCCGCCCCGAACCGCCGGGAGGTCCTGCGCGCCGTCCGTGCCGGCACCGGCGTGGAGCTGTGCACCCTGCCGGGCGAGCTGGAGGCCGAGCTGACCTTCCTCGCGGCCAGGCGCTGGATGGGCTGGCGGGCGGGGCCGCTCGCCCTGCTGGACATCGGCGGCGGCTCGCTGGAGGTCGCCTTCGGGCGCGGGCGGCTGCCCGGCTTCGTGGCGTCGCTGCCGCTGGGCGCGGCCCGGCTGACCCACGAGTTCCTCGCGGGCGGCCAGGACCCGCCGCGGCTCGAACAGGTCCGGGCGCTGCGCCGCAGGGTGCGCCACCAACTGCGGGACGCCGCCGCGCGGATCCGCTGGGAGGGACCGCACACCGCGGTGGCCACCTCGCGGACGTTCCAGCAGTTGGGCCGGTTGTGCGGGGCCCCGCCGGGCCGTCACGGGCCCTTCGTGGAACGGCGGATGCGCTGCTCCGACCTGGGCGACGCGGCCGGTCGGCTGGCCGCCCTCTCCGCCGCCGAGCGGGCCCTGCTGCCGGGCATCTCCGCACCGCGCGCGGCCCAGAGCCTGGCCGGGGCGCTGGTCGGGCACACCGCGATGAAGCTGACCGGCCTGAAGTCGGTCACGCTCTGCCCCTGGGCGATCCGGGAGGGTGTCCTGCTGCGCCACATCGAGGACGGCCCGTCGTGGTGGGCCGAGGTCGCCCGCCGCAGCGACGAGGCCGCTCCCCCGGCCCCGGTGCCCCTGCGCCTCGCGTCCACGTCGGGCTGACCGGGCCGGACCGGGTGAGCGGGAAAAGACCTTCCGCCCCAGGAGGGCGACCGCGCCCGGACGCGTGACCCGGAGCCGGACGAGGAGCGCCGGCGCCGGGACGGGGGACGCCGCGTCGCCCAACACCCGCGCCCGGCGGGACTCCGCGCGGCCGGGGGTGCCACGGCCCCGGCCGGGTACTCGCCGCGCATGGAGTACGACCGCGAAGGACCACAGCTGCCGACCGCCAGGGGACCGCTCTCCGCCGCCGTCGGCGCCCATCTGCGCGGGACCGGCCCGCTGCCCGGCCCGGCGGCCACAGCCGCGGCGCCGGTGTACGGCGACGATCTGCAGCTCGCCCTGTACCAGTGCTACGAGCTGCACTACCGGGGCTTCTCCGGGGTCTCCCCCGACCTGGAGTGGGACCCCGACCTGCTGCGCACCCGGGCCGCCCTGGAACGCCGCTTCCTGGCCGCCCTGCGCGAGGACACCGAGGTCCACGGCAGCGTGCCGGAGGCGGTGGGGGCGCTGCTCGTCGAGCCCGTCGACGGCGGTGGTGTCAGCCACTTCCTGCGGGACGAGGGCGAGTTGTGGCACCTGCGCGAGTACGCGGCGCAGCGTTCCCTGTACCACCTGAAGGAGGCCGACCCGCACGCGTGGGTGCTGCCGCGGCTGTGGGGGCGCGCGAAGGCGGCGATGGCGGCGGTGGAGTTCGACGAGTACGGCGGCGGCCGTCCCGACCGGGTGCACGCCGGCCTGTTCGCCGACCTGATGAGGGACCTGGGCCTGGAGACGACGTACGGGCGCCATCTCGACGCGGCCTCCGCCGAGTGCCTGGCCACGGTGAACATGATGTCCCTGTTCGGCCTGCACCGGGCGCTGCGCGGCGCCCTGGTGGGCCATTTCGCGGCGGTCGAGATCACCTCGTCGCCCGGTTCCCTGCGGCTCGCGGAGGCGATGCGCCGTACCGGTGCCGGGCCCGCCGCCGAGCACTTCTACGACGAGCATGTCGAGGCCGACGCGGTGCACGAGCAGATCGTGCGGCACGACGTGATCGGCGGGCTGCTGGAGGAGGAGCCGTGGCTCGCGGCGGATGTCGCCTTCGGCATCGACGCCACCGGTCATGTCGAGGACCGTTTCGGCGCCCGGCTGCTGGCCGACTGGCGGGCCGGGCGGTCGTCCCTGCGTACACCGTTGCCGGCGGCGCTCCACGGCCTTAGCGAAATTTCCGATATTTCCTGATGGCCGGGGTACCTGGGTGCCGTGAATTTCTTGGTGCTTCCGGGCGTCTACGCCCCACAGGAGGACACCGCCCTGCTGGCCGGGGCGCTGTCCGACGAGTCGCTCCGTCCGGGCGCGGCCGTGCTCGACGTGGGTACCGGCACGGGCGCTCTCGCCCTGGCGGCGGCCCGGCGGGGCGGCCGGGTGACCGCGGTGGACGTGTCGTGGCGCGCGGTGTGCGCCGCCCGGCTGAACGCCGCACGGGCCGGGCTGCCGATCCGGGTGCGGCACGGCAACCTCTTCACGCCCGTACGCGGTGAGTCGTACGACCTCGTCCTGGCCAATCCCCCGTACGTGCCGGCACCGGTCGGCGGCCGGGAGCCGCGGGGCGCGTCCCGGGCGTGGGACGCGGGCCACGACGGGCGGCTGGTACTGGACCGGATCTGCGGACAGGTGCCGGACCTGCTGCACCCCGGTGGTGTGCTGCTGCTGGTGCAGTCGGCGCTCAGCGATCCGGGGCGGACCGTGGGGCATCTGCGCGGGGCGGGTCTGAAGGCCGCGGTGACCCGGCGGCAGCGGATCGCGTTCGGCCCCGTGGTACGCGGCCGGGAGCGCTGGCTGCGCCGGCGCGGGCTGCTGTCCCTGGCCGAGAGCGAGGAGGAGTTGGTGGTCGTCCGTGCCGAACTCCCCGTCTGACCCGCCGCCCGACCAGCCGTACGGCTCTCCGTCCGGCCCGCCCCGCGCGTCCGCGTCTCCGCGCCGGATCAAGGTGCAGCGCCGGGGGCCGCTGCTGGTGGAGGGCCCGGTGGAGGTGGAACTGGAGGACGGCACGACGGTGTCCTCCGACCGCTTCCGGGTCGCCCTGTGCACCTGTCGCCGCAGCCGGCGCTACCCCTGGTGCGACACCAGTCACCGGGCCAGGTCGTCCGGCCCGCGGGACGGTCGGGACGCGAAGGGCTGACCCTTTGGTCCGGGAGGGCGGCGGACGGCCCCACTCCGTCCGCCGCCCCCGGTGCGGGACCGCGGGATCCGTGGGGCGGCGCTCGCACTCCCCAGTGGCGAGCCGCCGGTCACCCTGTACGGCCGGGCGGTCCCGGTCCCTCGGAACGTGAAGACGCGCGCGCTTTCCGCGTTCCTCACGCATTCGTGGGCGAAGGCGTGTTCGTACGAGGCGCGAGTCTGCCGAGTCGGTCGCCGGAACTCATCTCGACCCCATGCGTTTCGGTAACCTTGCGTATTGAATCAGTGGCGTGAAGTCACGATATCTGAACGTGCCAAGTCCGGAACAGGGCGGTTCTTGATCGTTCAGTGCGGCGCGAACTGGCCGGATGGCGTGATCCGCGCGTTCGCCAATAGGCCTGAAACATCCCTGAAACACGCCTGTCCACCCGGCCGGCCGGTCCTGGTATACCCGCGGGTAAGGTGCTGGCGGCGCGAGCGCGACGACGGGATGCGGGGTGCGGGATGCCGAAGCACTGGGCGGACTTCCAGTACGAGATCTACCTGAACGGCATGACGGGCGCCGTGCCCCGGCTGCCCACCGACCTGACCCGGCTGGAGCGGCTCACCGAACGGCGGCTGGGGCCCGGCCCCGTGGGCTATGTCGCGGGCAGCGCGGGTGACGGCAGCACCGCGCGCGCCAACCGGGCGGCCCTGGAGCGGCGCCGGATCGTCCCGCGCATGCTGCGGGACGTGCGCGAACGCGACCTCTCCGTCGAGGTGCTGGGCCGTCCGCTGCCCGCCCCGCTGGCACTGGCGCCGGTCGGCGTGCTGTCGATCATGCATCCGGACGCGGAGCCGGCCGCCGCCCGCGCCGCCGCCGCGCAGGGCGTGCCGTACATCCTGTCCTCGGCGTCCAGCACGCCGATGGAGCAGGTGGCCGAGGCGATGGGCGACGCCGAGCGCTGGTTCCAGCTGTACTGGCCGAAGGACCGCGAGGTGGCCCGCAGCTTCCTGGACCGGGCGAAGGCGGCCGGGTACGGCGCGCTGTTCGTCACGCTGGACACCCCGCTGCTGTCCTGGCGCCCGCGCGATCTCGACCGGGCCTATCTGCCGTTCCTGCACGGGGTGGGCACCGCCAACTACTTCTCCGACCCGGCGTTCCTGGCCGGTCTCGCGAAGCCGGTGCACGAGGATCCGAACGCGGCGGTCATGCACTTCGTCGGCATGTTCGCCGATCCGGGCAAGTCCTGGCCGGACCTGGCGTTCCTGCGGGAGAACTGGGACGGTCCGATCGTCCTCAAGGGCGTCCTGCACCCGGACGACGCCCGGCTCGCCGCCGACGCCGGAATGGACGGCGTGGTGGTCTCCAACCACGGCGGGCGCCAGGTGGCCGGTTCCGTCGCGGCGGCCGACGCCCTGCCGCGGGTGGTGGAGGCGGTCGGCGACCGCCTCACCGTGCTGTTCGACAGCGGGGTCCGCACCGGCGACAACGTCTTCAAGGCGCTCGCGCTCGGCGCGCGGGCGGTGCTCCTCGGCCGCCCCTACGTCTACGGTCTCGGCCTGGACGGACAGGCGGGCGTCGAGCACGTGATCCGCTGCCTGCTCGCCGAACTCGACCTCACCCTGGCCCTGTCCGGGCACGCCTCACCCGGCGCCCCCGGCCCCGCCGACCTCGTCGAGGACCCGGTGTGAGGGGTCGCGGGGCCGTCGTCGTGGGCGGAGCGCCGCCGGGTCCCGGCCTGCCCCGGGCGCGACCCGGGTCCGTCAGCTGCCCGGCAGGTCCACGGTCCGCGTGTTCGGGGCGGCGGTGTCGGCGATCGACAGGGAGCCGTCCGCGGTCGGCACCGGGTCGGCCCGCCAGCGCTGGATGTCGGAGCGGTCCAGCACCTTGACGACTATGTCGGCGTCCGGGGCGGCGGCGGTGGCGGCGAGGGCGAGCTGCCGCTGCCCGCGCGGCACCAGTTCCCCCTCGCGGGTCAGGTCGTAACGCACGTCGTCGCCGCGCCCGGTGCCCTCGTCCGCGCAGGTGCCGAGGACGACGACCCCGGCGTCCGCCCGGGAGTCCAGGCACAGACCCGGGTCGGCGACGCTGCGCAGCAGCCCGTCGTCCTCGTAGTTCCACCGCTGGGTCCAGGCCTCGGAGCACGCCGCCAGCCGGGTGCCCGTCCCGGCCTTCGGCTCGCCCCGGACATCGAGGCACAGGTCCGCGGCGACATTGCGCAGCCGGGTGCGGTCCGCGGCCGTGGGCAGCGCCGCCGCGCCCGGCGCCTTCGGGCGGCTCGTCGCGGAGGTCTCGCCGTCCTTGCCGACGGCGCTGGTGGAGGCGGCCGGGTCGGCGCCGCCGCCGTCGTACGACCACACGCTCACCACGAGCACGATGGCCAGCACCCCGGCCGAGGCGGCGCCGAACTGCCTGAGCACCGAGCGGCCGGAACGGGGCCGGCCCGGCCCACGGCGCACGGGCACGGGAATCCGGGCCAGCAGACCGGGGCGGGGACGCCCGCCGCGGTGCCGGGCGGCGCCCTTGGCGAGCGCACCGAGCGTGGCGCGGGCCGGACGGGAGTCGAGATAGCGCCGGGCGCCCCAGCCGAGCACCGCTTCCGCGATCAGCGTGCCCAACTCCCGCTCGAAGTGGCCGAGTTGGTCGGCGGCGTGCCGACAGTGCCGACAGTCCGCCAGATGCTTGCGGACATCCGGCAGCAGGGCGCCGCCCCGGCGGATCGGCACGTCGAGGAGGCGGCTGTGGAAGCGGCAGTCCTCACTCGGCGCGAGCTGCCTATGGGCGTGCAGACAACCTTCGCGGAATTTCTCACGCGCTTGTTCGAGGGTGGCCGACGCGGTGTCGGTATCCATCCCGAGCAGACCGGCGGGCACGCTTATGGGCTCGCCCTCGACCTCCGTGTGCCACAGCAAACAACGGGCCGGGCCGGGAAGGGAGGCGAAAGCCCGCGCGGCGAGCGTGCGGTTTTCCGGAGTCAGGGACTTGGCCGCCCGCATACCACGTCCGCCGGCGGGTTTGAGCAACTGCGGCAGAACGCCGGATATCTCGTCGTCCCCGGACCACTGCCTGACCGTGTCGCGCACGGCCACCAGCAGTCGCGGACGCAGCGCCGTGGCCGGCTCGCCCTGGGCGAGCCGCTGGAGCACCCGGTGCCAGGCGGCCGCCGTGACCATGGCGGTGACCTGGGCCGACGTGGCAAGACAGATGGTCGCGTAGTCGTGCGCGGACTGCCAGTGGCGCGCCATCAGCAACGCGGCGGACTGCGTGGCCACACTCTCCGGGCCGTCCCGGAGCCGCGCGGCCAGGGACTCGTCGGACTCCCCGGGACCCCCGCCGGAGGGCGGGTACGCGGGTCGAGGGGGGTGGGGGGTGGGCACTGAGATGGTTCCTTCCCACGCGCATGTGGCTCAGAAGTTCCGGTCGCCGAAAAGGAACCACGGATTGGTGTGTACCTCTTGGGCGCGGTGTGGGGAGCGTGAATTCGCCATGGCGAAATCGGACCTGGCTCATGAAGGCGCGTGCGAGACCCGGCCTTTACTCCCCGCACGGGTGCTTCACTCTCGCACAAACCACTCATGGTCAACAAGGCGAGCGGGCAACCTCGGCCCCCGTTTGAAAGAAGGTCAGATTTCGCGGCAACTCACGGGGCTCACAGCGGCTTTTCACTTTCTCCACACGCCTTGTGTGAATCACGGCCCGCGCCGGCGCCCCCGAACACGCCCTCCGGCGCCCGCGTCCGGCCTCAGATCTGCCAGGACCGCAACCGGTCGGCCGCGCCGTAGACATCGGTCTTGCCGGACATCAGGTCACGTGCGAGGTCGACCAGGGCGCCGTAGGGCGGGTCGATGCCGACGTCGCTGGCGAACATGTAGGCGACGGCCGTCGCGCAGGCGAAGCGGGCGTTGGCCGAGGGCAGCGGCTTGAGCACGGTGAGCGTGTGCAGCAGGGCGGCGGCCCGCCAGGCCGGGTCGGAGTCCACCCCGAGGCGGGGCGGGTCGACGCGGTGCCGGGCGACGGCGGCGACCAGCGCGGAGAAGTCGTTGATGGTGGGCTGCTCCGGCAGCACTTCCTCGTGGCGCTGGAGCAGCCAGGGCACGTCGATGCGCAGGGCCGGTGCCATGGGTCAGGCGACCCGCCCCTCGCCCCTGACGGGCGGTGGTTCGTCGTCGGGAAAGGCGGCCGCGAACTCGTCGGCGTGGGAGGAGAAGAACCGGCGGAACGCCTCCGCCCCCTCCTGGAGCGCCCGGTGCCTGGCGATGTCGGCGGCGGCGGCCTCCCGCACGAGCGCCTTCATCGACGTGCCGCGTTCCTTGGCGATCTCCCTGAGATCCTCGATCTCGCGGTCGCTGAACTCCACGTTCAGAGCTGGCATGCCCTCACGGTACCGCTCGGGTACTGACCCGTAAATTTCCGCAGCTCACAACCGTGACCCGGCGGTACCGCGACGGCCGGCGGCCGGGCGGTCGGCGCCGGTCCGCCGCGGCGGGCCCGCGGGCCGGGTCGGTTCGGGTCCACGCGAAGCCCGGACGCATTAGGCTGGGACCCAGGTGACGCGCTGTTCACTGTGAGTGTGCGCAATGGAGTGGCGACGATGAGTCCGGTCAACCCGTTCGACGATGCCGCCACGGCCCGCGTCGTCGTCGACGACTCCGGCACCTTGCGGGAGTGGAACGAAGGCGCCCGCAGGCTGCTGGGGCACCCGGCGGCGGATGTCGTGGGGCGCCCCGCCGCCGGCCTGCTGGCCGACTGGGGCGACAGCGCGTCCTCCCCGGTCCTCCCGGTACCGACGCCGAACGGTGGAGCGGCACCCTGGCGCTGCGCCACCGCGACGGGCACACCGTGTCGGTGTGGTTGCTCGCGCACCGCAGGGCGTCGGCGAACGGCGCCCCGGGCACGTGGTTCGCCGCCGCCCCGCTGGAGCACGGTCCCGACCCGCGCCACGACCCACTGGTCAGGGCGGCCCTCAGCCAGTCCCCGTGCGCCACGATCATCTTCGACGACCGGCTCCTGGTGCGCGGGGTCAACGACGCCATGGCCGAGTTGCTCGAACTCCCGCCCGAGCGTCTGCGCGGTCTGCGCCTCAGCGACATCAACGACCGGCCGCACAACGCGGACCTCGAACGGGACATGCGGCGCGTCCTGGCCTCCGGCCGCCGGTACGACACGCGGACCCGCCTCAGAACCGTGGGCGAGAGCCGCGCCCACGCGTGGAACGCCCGTATCGCACCGCTCGTCGACGCCGACGGCCGGGTGGGCGGCGTGTGCGTGAGCGCCCACGACCTCACGGAGCAGTACCTCGCCCAGGAGCGGCTGCAGCTGGTCAACGAGGCCAGCGTGCGCGTCGGCAGCACACTCAACGTCACCCGTACGGCTCAGGAGCTTGCGGACGTGTGCGTTCCCGCGCTCGCCGACTTCGTGAGCGTCGACCTGCTGGACCCCCTGGAGCACGGCGGTGAGCCCGCCACCGTGCTCGAACCGCCGGTCGCCCTGCGCAGGACGGCCCACCGGTCGGTCGCCCCGCACACCCAGGAGGCGGTGACCGAGATCGGGCAACTGGACGTCTACCCGGCCGGCTCGCCCCAGGCCGAGTGTCTGATCTCGGGGCGTGCGATCGTGGCCGCGACGGCCTCCGGCGACCTGCAACGCCGGCTGGAATGGGACCCCGTCCGCCTCGGACTGGTCAAGCAGTACGGCATCCACTCCACGATGTCGGTTCCGCTCCAGGCCCGCGGCACCACCCTCGGCGTCGCCGTCTTCACCCGGTTCCGGCACCCGCGCCCCTTCACGCACGACGACGTGCTGCTGGCCGAGGAGGTCACCGCCCGCGCCGCCGTCTGCATCGACAACGCCCGCCGCTACTCCCGCGAGCGCGAGGCCACCCTGACCCTCCAGCGCAGCCTGCTCCCCCGGTGGCTGCCGCCCACCGCCGCGGTGGAGGCGGCCTCCCGCTATCTCCCGGCCGCCCGCTCGGGGATCGGCGGCGACTGGTTCGAACGTCATCCCGCTGTCCGGGATGCGGGTCGCCATGGTCGTCGGGGACGTCGTCGGGCACGGCATCCAGGCCTCGGCCACCATGGGCCGGCTGCGCACCGCCGTCCGCACCCTCGCCGACATCGACCTGGCCCCCGAGGAACTGCTCACCCACCTCGACGACCTGGTGGTCCGGCTGTCCGAGGAGTCGGGCGACGAGAGCACGGGCGAGGTCGGCGCCAGTTGCCTGTACGCGGTGTACGACCCGGTCTCGCGGCGCTGCGCGCTGGCCCGCGCCGGGCATCCGGCGCCCGTCCTGGCCGCGCCGGACGAACCGCCCCGGCAGATCGAGCTGCCCTCGGGTCCGCCCCTTGGCGTGGGCGGGCTGCCCTTCGAGTCGGTCGAACTCGAACTGCGCGAGGGCAGCGTGCTGGCGCTGTACACCGACGGGCTGGTCGAGAGCCGGGACCAGGACGCCGACACCGGCCAGGCGTTGCTGCGCGAGGCGCTGGCGGACCCCGCCGACTCGCTGGACGCCGCCTGCGACCGCGTGCTGCGCACCGTCCTTCCCTCGGGCAGCACGGCCGACGACGTGGCGCTGCTGCTGGCCCGTACCCGGGGCCTGCCCGCCGGACAGGTCGCCACCTGGGACATTCCCGCCGACCCGTCGCTGGTGGCCCCCGTGCGCAAGCAGGCCCTGGACCAACTGTCCGCCTGGGGCCTGACGGACGCGTCCTTCACCGCCGAACTGGTGGTGAGCGAGCTGGTCACCAACGCCATCAGGTACGGCTCCCCGCCGATCCGGCTGCGGCTGATCCACGACACGTCCACCCTGATCTGCGAGGTCGCCGACACCAGCCACACCGCGCCGCATCTGCGCCGGGCCCGGACCTGGGACGAGGGAGGGCGCGGTCTGCTGCTGGTGGCCCAGCTCACCCAGCGCTGGGGCAGCAGGCACACCGCCGAGGGCAAGACGATCTGGGCGGAGCTGGGGCTGCTCGACGAGGAGTGAATCCTCCCCCGTTTCCTGGCCCCACGACGGGACACCCGGCAACACTGGGCGTACGGTGCCGCCGCATCGCGGGCCGTACGCGAGAACTTTGACGGGAGTGGTGGAAAAGCGATGGCGAACACGTCCCCACCGGTACGCCGAACCGCCCTGCTGACGAGCGCGGTCGCGCTCCTCGGCCTGGTGGCCGCCTGCGGCAGCGAGAGCGGCGCGTCGAGTGCCCCGCAGACGCCCGCCGGGGCCGCGAGCACGACGAGCACGACCGGTCCGGAGGCCGACAGCGGCGCCGGTACCGCGACCGCCGACGCGCCGGCGGTCGGCGCCGCGCCCAGTGACACCGCCGGATCCGCCTCCGCGTCCGCCCGCAACGACGGCCGTTGCCACACCTCGGAGTTGCGCGCCTCCGTCGGCCGCCTCGACCCGGGGGCCGGACAGCGCAACTTCCCGGTCGTCCTGACCAACACCTCCGAGCGCACCTGCACGCTGCACGGCTATCCGGGCGCCGCCTTCGTGGACGCGTCCGGCAGGCAACTGGGCCCGGACCCCGAACGCGCGCCCGGCTCACCGGAGACGGTCACGCTGACCCCGGGGAAGAGTTCGTGGGCCGGGCTGTCGTTCTCCAGCCCGGAGATCAGCGGCGCCCGCACCGCCACCCCGGCGGCGCTGCTCGTCACCCCGCCGGACGAGCGCGAGCCGCTCAAGGTGACCTGGAAGGCCGGTGAGGTCCCGGTGGGCGGCAACGCGTCGTCGGTGTCCGTCTCCGCCCTGGAACCGGGCACGGCCCCGTGAGGAGTCGCGTCCCGGATCAGTGCCCGGCGACGGGGTGCGGGGCGTAGGGCCGCTCAAGCTCCTCGATCTCCTTCTCGGTGAGCGTCAGTTCGAGCGCCGCCACGGCGTCCTCGATGTGGCGGGGCTTCGACGCGCCGACGATCGGCGCGCTCACCAGGTCGTGGTGCAGCAGCCAGGCCAGCGCCACCCGGGCGCGGGGGACGCCGCGGTCGCCCGCGATGCGGGTGACGGCCTCGACCACGGCGCGGTCGCCCTCCCGGTAGAGGGTGCTGCCGAAGTTGTCGTTGGCGCTGCGCTCGGTGGCGGTGTCCCAGTCGCGGGCGAGCCTGCCGCGGGCCAGCGGGCTCCACGGCAGCACGCCGACGCCCTGGTCCGCGCAGAGGGGCAGCATCTCGCGCTCCTCCTCGCGGTAGAGGAGGTTGTAGTGGTTCTGCATGGACACGAATGTGGTCCAGCCGTGCCGCTCGGCGGTGTACTGGGCCTTGGAGAACTGCCAGGCGTACATCGAACTGGCCCCGATGTAGCGGACCTTGCCCGCCTTCACCAGGTCGTGCAGGGCCTCCATCGTCTCCTCGACCGGGGTGTGCGGGTCGTAGCGGTGGATCTGGTAGAGGTCGACGTAGTCGGTGCCCAGGCGCGCGAGGCTGTGGTCGATCTCGGTCATGATCGCCTTGCGGGACAGTCCCGCGCCGTTGGGTCCTGGCCGCATCCGGCCGTTCACCTTGGTCGCCAGCACGATGTCGTCGCGCCTGGCGAAGTCGCGCAGCGCCCTGCCGACGATCTCCTCGCTGGTGCCGTCGGAGTAGACATTGGCCGTGTCGAAGAAGGTGATGCCGGCCTCCAGCGCCTGCCGGATCAGCGGACGCGAGGCCTCCTCGTCGAGGGTCCACTCGTGGGTGCCGCGGTCGGGAACGCCGTAGGTCATGCAGCCCAGGCAGATCCGCGAGAACGTCCAGGCCCGTCGAACCGAGCTTCACGTACTCCATCGTTCCTGCTCCTGTCTTCGGGATCGTCACCGTCCCTGGGAGCGTACGTCTTCGCGTGGGCTCGAACCCGGGGCGGGTCAGCCCTGTTCGAGCAGGTCCAGGGCCCGCTCCCAGCGGAACTCCGGGCGTCCGCCGTCCTCGGCCGGCTCACCGGCGCACGGGTCGCCGAAGCGCACGCCCATCGCGCGCAGCCGTGTCAGGCTCTCCCGGTAGGCGGGGTGGGAGGCGAGGGCGCCGGACACGCACGGCAGGACGGCGACGGGCACGCCGAGGCCGCAGGCCTCGCACAGAGTGGCCACGGCGAGGGTGTCGGCCAGGCCCGCGGCCCATTTGTTGACCGTGTTGAAGGTGGCGGGCGCGACCACGACGGCGTCCGGCGCGGGGAAGGGCCGCGGAGCGCCGGGGCGGCGCCAGGCGGACCGGATGGGGCGGCCGGTCCGCGCCTCGACCGCGGCCGTGTCGAAGAAGCCGTCCATGGCGACCGGGGTCGCGAGGACACCGACCTCCCAGCCCCGTTCCCGCGCGGCGCTGATCAGCGTGCCGACGCCCGAGGCCACACCGGCGGCGCAGACGACGACGTAGAGGAAGGGGCGCGCGGCGTTCCGGGGCTGTTCGCTCACCCCGGAACCCTACTGAACGGCTCCGCGGGGGCCGGTGTCAGGACACTCGCTCGGACACCGTGATGGCGCCGACGGGGCAGGCTCGGGCCGCCTCCCGTACCAGAGGGCTGCCGCCGCCGTCCTCGCGGCCGGGCCACAGTGTGCTGTAGCCGTCGTCGTCCTGGGTGAACACCTCCGGGGCGGTCAGGGCGCACTGGCCCGCGCCGATGCAGGTGTCCTTGTCGATGCCGATGCGCATGTCCGGCACCCCCTTACCAGGTCACGGGGAGTTCCAGCATCCCCTGGATCGTGTCGCCGGGTTTGAAGGGGATCTCCTGCGCCGGGACGGCCAGACGCAGCGCGGGCAGCCTGTCGAAGAGGGTGCGCAGGGCGATCTCCAGCTCGGCGCGGGCCAGGTTCTGGCCGAGGCACTGGTGGATGCCGAACCCGAAGGCGACGTGGTGGCGGGCCGGGCGGTGCCAGTCGAGGGCGTCCGGCTCGGGGTAGACCGTCTCGTCGCGGTTGATGACGGAGGTCGAGAAGACGACCCCGTCGCCGGCCCGGATGACCTGCCCGTCCACCTCGATGTCCTCGGTCGCCAGCCGCATCAGCGCGTCGGCGATCGACAGCAGGCGCATCAGCTCCTCGACCGCGCCGGGCAGCAGCGCGGGGTCCTCGCGCAGCTCGGCCAGCCGCCGGGGATTGGCCAGGAGGGTGAAGGTGCCCAGCGAGATCATGTTGGCGGTCGTCTCGTGGCCCGCGATCAGCAGGATGACCGCCAGTGCGACCAACTGCTCGCGGTCGACGGCTCCCTCGCTCTGCTGACGCCGGACCAGGTCGTCCAGCAGGCCCTCGCCGGGAGCCCGCTCCTTGCGGTCGATCAGCTCCCCGAGATACGCCTCCAGCCGGTCCCGGGCCAGCCGGGTGTCGGCGGGCTCGGGACCGCGCAGCAGCCGGCGGGACTGTTCCTCGAAGAACTCGTGGTCGGCGTAGGGGACGCCGAGCAGGGCGCAGATCACCATCGAGGGCACGGGCAGCGCGAAGGCCGACACCAGTTCGGCGGGCGGGCCCTGCGCGATCATCGCGTCGAGCCGTTCGTCGACGATCCGCTGGATGCGCGGGCGCAGGGCGGCGGCGCGTTTGAGGGTGAACTCGGGGAGCACCATCCTGCGCTGGGTGCGGTGCTCGGGGTCGTCGACGCCGAGCAGGGCGGTCGTGCGGCCGCGGACCGCGGCGAGGCGCGCCGAGGTGGCGGGGAAGCCGTCGCGGGTGCGGTCGGTCGACAACCGCTGGTCGGTCAGCAGTCGGCGGGCGGTGGCGTGTCCGGTCACCAGCCAGACCGGGCGGCCGTCGAAGAGGGTGACCCGGGTCAGCGACCGGGCGGCGCGCAGCGGGTCGTAGGCGGCGGGCGGGCGGTAGGGGCAGGTCCGGTCCTGCGGGAAGGCGAGCAGTCGCGTCGTGTCAGGGTCGGTGTCCGTGTCCGTGTCCGTCATGGAAGACCTCGCAGACGAAGGGTGCGGCGTGCCGATCTTCATTAGATGCCTCGGGCATCCATATGACGACACCGAGTTCGGCCAGATCGGTGGCGGGGGTCAAGTGGCCGGGTATCGCCCCACGAGAGCCGACGGGGCCGGTCCGGCGCGGCCCGCGCACGGCGGATGTGGCGCGATAGGGCGGCCCGGTGGGGGCCGCGGTCTGCCGGATCTCGCCGGACCCGCGCCGTCCCGGCCGTCGGCCGGGTCCGCCCGGTCCCGGTGTCCGCGCGGCCGCCGGGATTCACGGGCCGGATGGGGTAGGGATGGAATCCGCACCGGTCGGTGTTGCACCGCGGTGCGGTCAGCCGTACGACACGACGATGGACGGATGCACACATGCCTCTCAAAGGCGAGTACGAACCCAGCCCGGAGCAGTGGGTGCGCGAACAGGTCGAGCTGTATGAGGGCTCGGGCGGCACCAAGGGCACGACCTTGCAGGACACGGGCCTGCCCGTGATCGTGCTGACCACCCGGGGCGCGCGCAGCGGCAAGCTCCGCAAGACGCCGCTGATGCGCGTCGCGCACGACGGCCGTTACGCCGTGGTCGCCTCCAAGGGCGGGGCCCCCGAGCACCCGGTCTGGTATCACAACATCAAGGCCGATCCCCATGTGGAGTTGCAGGACGGTCCGGTGAAGCAGGATCTGACGGCCCGTGAGGTCACCGGTGCGGAGAAGGCCGAGTGGTGGGAGCGTGCCGTCGCGGCGTTTCCGCCGTACGCCGACTACCAGAAGAAGACGGACCGGGAGATCCCGGTGTTCGTCCTGGAACCGGCCGACGGGAGCTGACCCGGGCGGGCGCAGGCCCACCGGATCGGCGTACGCGAGAATTTCCCGGACCGGCGCGCATGTTCGCGCGCCGGCCGGGAACGCGTGGCTCGGGCCCCGCCGCGTTCCCCCGTCGCGGCGGGGCCTTCCGCCTTCTCCCGCCCCGTCCCGGCCCGGCGACGCCGATGTGGCCCGTACCCGCCTTGTGGGTGGCTCACCAGTGCCGGGAGCGGAAAACGGGGAACGCCTCTACGAGGACATTCGAACGGCGGGAAGGCGGGCTCATGAACGGCGACGACGGGACGCCCGGCAACAGCGGCTACGGGAAGAAGGCGTTCAAGCGGTCGCGGAGCCACTTCGCGGACCGGATCACGGCGGACGGCCGGGACGGCTGGCCGGTGGAGCCCGGCCGCTACCGGCTGGTGGTGAGCCGTGCCTGTCCGTGGGCGAGCCGGGCCCTGGTCTCGCGGCGGCTGCTCGGTCTTGAGGACGCCCTGTCGCTGGCGGTCACCGACCCCATCCAGGACGACCGCAGCTGGCGGTTCACCCTGGACCCGGACGGCCGTGACCCGGTCCTCGGCATCCGCTACCTCAGCGAGGCCTACGACCGGCGGGAGAGCGGCTACCCGGGCGGGGTGAGCGTGCCCGCGGTCGTGGACGTGCCCAGCGGGAAGCTGGTCACCAACGACTATCAGCAGATCACCCTGGATTTCGCGACCGAGTGGACGTCCCTGCACCGGCCGGGCGCGCCCGACCTGTATCCGCACTCCCTGCGCGACGAGATCGACGAGATGATGGCGGGCGTCTACGAGGACGTCAACAACGGCGTGTACCGGGCGGGCTTCGCGACCGGCCAGAAGGAGTACGAGGCCGCGTGCGCCGGCGTGTTCCGGCGCCTGGAGTGGTTGACGCCCCGGCTGGAACGGCAGCGCTACCTGGTCGGCGACACGATCACGGAGGCGGACATCCGGCTGTTCACGACGCTGGTCAGGTTCGACTCCGTCTACCACGGTCACTTCAAGTGCAACCTCTGGAAGCTGACGGAGAACCCGGTGCTGTGGGGGTACGTCCGCGACCTGTTCCAGACGCCCGGGTTCGGGGACACCGTCGACTTCGACCACATCAAACGGCACTACTACCAGGTGCACACCGGTATCAACCCGACCGGCATCGTGCCCCTGGGCCCGGACCTGTCCGGCTGGCTCACTCCCCATCACCGGGAGGAGCTGGGCGGCCGGCCGTTCGGCGACGGGACACCGCCCGGACCGGTCCGCGCCGAGGAGGAGGTACCCGTGCGGGGCAGGCCCTGACCCCGGTCACCTCGGCGCACGGCGTACGACCGCTACCGCACACCAAGCAAGGAGATGCACGTGGCCAGGAAGAAGAAGAAGAAGCTCCCGCTCGCCTACAAGCCCGTCGGCTTCGCGCTGGGCTGGCTGGGCGGCACGCTGGCCGGGCTGGCGTTCCGGCGGACGTGGAAGCTGCTGCGGCACGAGGACGACGCGCCCGACGCGCTCGACCCGGACCGCGGCTGGGGAGAGATCCTGCTGGCCGCCGCGGTCCAGGGCGCCATCTTCGCCGCCGTGCGCAGCGCCGTGGACCGCACCGGCGCCAAGGCCATCGAGCGCTCGACCGGTGTGTGGCCGGTCGGCGAGAAGGGCGGGCGGGACTGACCCGCACCCGGACGGCGCCCCCTCCCCCGCCGCCGGCACCCCCTATCCCTGCTTGGGCGCCGTCGGCACGGCGGACCGGCGCAGGGTGAAGGAGTGGCCCGCCGGGTCGCAGAAGCCGCGCTCCTCGTGCGGGCCCGCCGGGTCCCTCGCCTCCACCGTGCGCCCCCCGAGTCCCACGATCGCGCGCTCGGCCTCGTCGAGGTCCTCCGCCACGAACTCCAGGTGCGTCTGGAGGGAGTTCTCGGGGCGGGGCCAGCTCGACGGGGTGGCGTTGGCGTCCCGGCGGAAGGCCAGGCGGAAACCGCGCGGGCCCTCGATCTCGATCCGGTTGGCGGCCACGTCGGTCTCCTCCGCGCCCAGCAGCCCCTTGTAGAACTCGGCGAGCTTCTCGGGCTCGGCGCAGTCGAGCACCACGACGCCCGCGTTGACCAGTGCCATGTCTCCTCCGAAGGGTTCCGGGCGCGGGCGTCGATGTCCCGCGCCCCGTACCTTGCGGATGTCCCGGACCGGCCGATTCAGTCGATGGGCAGCCACCGGCCGCCGCGCATCAGCTCGCGTCCGGGGATCTCGTTGGCCTCGCGCCAGGCCTGGACGCGCTGTGGGAGGACCCGGAAGTACAGGTAGGGCGTGGCAAGCCGGCGCGGGTCGAAGCCGGTCTTGGCCGCGAACAACTCGGCGTCCTGCTCGGGAAGTTCGACGGGCTCCACGGCCTCGACCGTGCCCTCGACCAGCACCACGTCGCGGGTCGGTCCGACGGCGACGCGCGCCCTGCCGCCCGCTGCCAGGTTCCGTCCGGTGGCACTGCCGGCGGGCGTGGCGAAGAGCAGGTAGGACCCGTTCCACAGAAAGGACAGGGGGACGAGGTGGGGCACCCCCGAGGTACCGTCCGCCGTGGCCACCCAGGCGTCCTCGTCGTGGTCCAGGCGGTGCAGGGTGTCGTGCTTGCGCTGTGCGGCGCTGCGCGCGGGCTGCGGGGTCATCGGCGAGGGGTCTCCTGACGCTTCGTCATGATCGGTTGCCGTCGATGGTGCCACTGTGAACGCCGGCCGGGGCGGGCCACACGTGTGAATCTTCACGAGCCGTGCCGCTGCGGAGGAGTTACGAAGATCACCACCGCACACCGCCTAGATCATTTAGGGTCGGGGCAGCCTCGTAGCGCTTCGCGGTTCAACTCATGTCCCGGGGAGCCCAGTTCGAGTGTGCGGGCGGTCCGGTGACCGTCCGCTCGCAGGGCGGGGGGACTCTGCGTTCCGTCTCCCGAAAGGAAACACATGCCGCAGGACATCCGGTTCGACCTCCCCTTCGACACCCCGGTCAGCCCGCATCTCGCCCCCGCCCGTGACCGCCATCTGCGCTGGGTCCGGGAGCGGGGGCTGGTGCGCAGCAGCGCCGGATTCGAGGAGTACGAGTCCTGGGACCTCGCACAGGCCGCCGCCCGCACCTATCCCCACGCGTCGGCGGACGACATGGTCGTCCTGATGAACTGGTTCTCGCTGGCCTTCCTCTTCGACGACCAGTTCGACGCCGGCCGGCCCGACCGCGCGGAGCGCATAGCGGAGGTGGCGCGGGAACTCATCGCCACGCCGCTGCGTCCGGCGGGCACCCCGCCGCGGGTGGAGTGCCCCATCACGCTGGCCTGGGCGGAGGTCTGGGCGCATCTCTCGGATGGCATGTCCCTGACCTGGAGGTCGCGGTTCGCCGCCTCCTGGGGCCGGTTCCTGGTGGCGCACTGCGAGGAGGTCGACCTGGCCGCCCAGGGCCTGGCGGGCACGCTCGGGCTGGAGGACTACGCCGCCTTCCGGCGCCGTACGGTCGGCATCCACCACAGCATCGACGCGGGCGAGCGCAGCCGGGGCTTCGAGGTGCCGGCCGCGGCGATGGCGCATCCGCTGATGGAACGGATGCGGGACCTGGCCGCCGACACCATCGGGTTCATGAACGACATCCACTCCTTCGAGCGCGAGCGCCGCCGCGGCGACGGCCACAACCTCATCGCCGTCCTGCACCGGGAGCGGGACTGCTCGTGGCAGGAGGCCGCCGACGAGGCGTACCGCATGACCACCGTCTGCCTGGACGAGTACGTCGCCGTCGAGTCCCGGGTGCCGGACATGTGCGACGAGCTGGGTCTCGACGGCGACGAGCGGACGCGGGTGGGGATGGGCGTGGAGGCCATCCAGCACTGGATCAACGGCAACTACGAGTGGGCGCTGACCACCGGCCGCTACGCGGCGGCCAAGGAGGGCCCGGTGGCCACGGCGGAACTGGCCGGGCGCGGTTCGGTGGACGACCTGCTGAGCGTGTGAGACGAGCGCACCGCCCGACCGGAACTCCCGGTCGGGCGAGGGCGGTACGACGGGCTATACGGTGAACTCCACCGGCAGGCTGTCCAGTCGTGACTCCCAGGTGGAGGCCGTGGAGGTGAGGTCGGCCGGCGGCACCGCCAGGCGCAGGCCCGGCAGGCGGTGCAGCAGGACGTCGACGGCCGTCTCGATGATGCCCTGGCCGATGTTCTGCCCCGGGCACTCGTGGGGGCCCGCGCTGAAGGCCAGGTGCGAGGCGTTGCCCTGCACCGAGACGGCGCTGTCGGGGCGGATCTCGGGGTCGTGGTTGCCGGCCGCGAGCCCCAGTACGAGCAGGTCGCCCTCCTTGACCGGGCAGCCGCCCAGTTCCAGGTCGGCGGTGGCGAACCGGCCCGGCAGCACGGCGAGCGGCGGGGAGTTCCACATCACCTCCTCCACGACCGCGGACATGTTCAGCTGCCCGCTGACCAGGCCGGACAGCCGGGAGGTGTCGGTGAGGACGAGTTGCAGCGCGCGGGCCAGCAGGTTGCTGGTCGTGGTGTGGGCGGTGATCAGCACCAGGCGCAGGTGGTTGACGATCTCGTCCTCGTCGAGGCCGGAGTGGTGCTCGATGAGGCCGGAGGCGAAGTCGGACCCGGGCTCCGTGCGCTTGCGCTCGGCGAGTTCACCGAGGATGCCCATGATGCGCTCGTTGTGCGTGAGGGCGTCCGCGCCGCCCTTGATCACCTGCTTGCTGGACTCGACGAGGCTGCGCCCCTCGCGTTCGGCGAGTCCGAAGACACGGGTGAGCACCAGCATGGGCAGGTACTCGGCGAAGTCGGCCACCAGGTCGGCGCGGCCCGCGCCGGCGAACGCGTCGATCTGCCGGTTGGCGAAGTGCGTCACGTGGCGGCGGATGCCCCGGCCGGCGACGGCGTACAGATTGTCGGTGACCGCCCCGCGCAGCCTGCGGTGCGGTTCGCCGTCCTGGGAGACGCAGTCGGGGCGCCAGCCCACCATCTGCATCAGCGGGGAGGCCGCCTCGACCCGGCCTTCCCTGAAGTCCCGCCAGATCCGCGAGTCGCGGCTGAACTGCAGGGGGTTGTCCAGCACCCGCCGGTTCTCCCGGTACCCGAGCACCAGCCAGGCGGACACGTCCCCCTCCAGCAGTACCGGTGCGACCGACCCGTGCTCCGTCCGCAGCCGCGTGTAGATCTGGTGCGGGTCGGTGTCCGCCTCGGGGCCGTACAGCCGGGTGGCGCCCTCGCCGTGGGCGACGGGGCAGCCGCCGCCCGAGGGGGCGGACGGGGTCTGGTCGTCGTTCATCGGGGCTCCAGGGCGGCGGCCGAGCGGTCCTTGAGATGTCTTATCAGGGTGACCAGCACATCGCGGCTGGCGGTGCGGTCGCGGGCGTCGAAGGCGACGACCGGCGTGTTCGGGGGGATGTCGAGGGCGTCCCGGATCTCCTCGACCGGGTAGTCCCGGGAGTCGGGGAAGACGTTGAGCGCGATGACGAAGGGCACCTTCTGCCGCTCCATCTCCTCGATCGCCCGGAAACTGGACGCCAGCCGCCGGGTGTCCACCAGGACGACCGCACCGAGCGCGCCCTTGAACAGGCCGTTCCACAGGAACCAGAAGCGCTCCTGGCCCGGGGTGCCGAACAGGTACAGCATCAGCGTGTCGTTGAGGCCGATCTTGCCGAAGTCCAGACTGACCGTGGTCTGCGTCTTGTCGGCCACGCCGATGAGGTGGTCCACGTCGGCGCTGGCCTGGGTGAGGGTCTCCTCGGTGGTCAGCGGCTTGATGTCGCTGACGGAGCGGACCATGGTGGTCTTGCCCGTGCCGAAGCCCCCGGCGATCATCACCTTCACCGAGCGGGTGTCCCCGGCCGTCGGTGACCCCGGATGGTCAAAGCCTTTCAAGTCCACTGAGTACCTCCTCAAGGAGCGCGAGGTCGGGCCCGCGGCCGGCGTCGTGTGCCTGGATGGGATCGCGGGCCTCGACGCGGCCTGCCTGGAGCAGGTCGGACAGCAGCACCGCGAGAATGTTGAAGGGCAGGTGCAGGTGGGCACCCAGTTCGGCCACCGACAGCGGTTCGCGGCAGCGCCGGAGAATCTCCTCGTGCTCGTGCTGCATGCCCGGTAAGGGGACGGCGCGGGAGACGACCAGGGTCGCCACGTCGAGGGTGGACGCCGAACCGCCCGGCCCGCTGCGCCCTCCGGTGAGGACGTAGTAGCGCTCGAGACCGGACGGATCGGTCGGTCGGCGGGGAGCACTCATCCAGAGTGCTCCTCCTGGCGCGGGGTGGTGCCGAGGAGTTCACCCATCCGGCGGGCCAGGTCGCGCATCTGATGGCCGAGCAGGCCCTGGTCGAGGCCCTCGCGGGCGAGGACGCCGAGATAGGTCTCCAGGCCCGCGCGGACCACGAAGAGGTGTCCGCCGTCCACTTCGATCATCGCCAGCCGCAGTTGCCCGGCGTGCTGCGGGAACTGCTCGGCGACCGGCTGGGCCAGCGCCTGGAGGCCGGCCACCACGGCGGCGAAGCGGTCCACGTCGTCGGGGTCTTCGGCGCCGTAGGAGGTGATGGCCTTGCCGTCGCTGGAGGCCACGAGGGCGAAGCGGATCTCCTGGATGCTCTCCACAAGGTCGCGGAGCGCCCAGCTCACGTCGGTTCCCTGGTGCGTCATGGGGACTAGTCGCTCTCTTCAGTGCGGTGCTCGGTGGGCGTGCCACCGGTGGTCGGGTCGCGGGGGTCGGCGGTCTTCGCCGGCGGGGAGGCACCGGTCGCCGCGCCGCTCCCCGAGGGGGTCCCGGTTCCCGGTTCGCGTCCGGCGGTGGCGAAGGCGGCGAGACCGTCGAAGGAGGCGTCCGGCGGAACGGCCGAGACGGTGGCCCGGTCGGACCCCTCGGGCCGGTCGGCGTACGCGGCGGGGGCGAATGCCTGCCCGGCGTCCGGTTCGGTGCGCCTGCCGCGGCGCCGGGGCAGACCGCCCGGCGTGGTCTGCCCGGTGCCGTCGTCCTCGGGGGCCGGGTCGGCGGCGGGCCCGGCGTCCGGGAGCACGGCGGTGGCCGTGGCGGGCGCCGCGGTGTCGGAGGCGGCGGCCGGCGGTCCCTCCGGTGCGGTGGACGCCGCCGCGGGCAGCGGGCTGAAGTACTTGTGCGGTACGACGACCACGACGGACGTGCCCAGCCACGGCGAGTCCGCGAAGGTGACGCGGATGCCGTAGCGGCGGGCGAGGGCGCCGACGACGCGGAGTCCGATGTTGGCGTCCTCCGAGATGCCGCCGAGTCCCGGTCCCGGCGAGGTGCCCGCGAGGGCGTGTTCGGCCTCGCGCTTCTTCTCCTCGCTCAGTCCCTTGCCGGAGTCCTGGATCTCGATGCCGACGCCGTTGGGGACCTCCTTGCCGGAGACGACCACCGGCTCGGTGGGCGGCGAGTAGCGCGCGGCGTTGTCCAGCAGATGGGCGAAGATCAGCGTGAGGTGGTCCACCAGGCCGCCGTCGACGCCCAGTTCGGGCAGATGGCGCAACTGGACCCGGTGGAAGTCCTTGATCCGGCCGATGCCGCCGCGCATCACGCTGAGCAGCCGCTGCGGCTCCTGCCACTGCCGGCCGGGCCGGTCGGAGCCGCCGAGGACGCCGATGCTGGCGGCGAGGCAGTCGGCGGGGCCGATGGCCTGGTCGAGTTCCATCAGGCCCCGGGCGACGGCCGGCAGCCGTCCGTGCTCGCCCTGCAACTCGTGCAGGCGGCCACGGAGCTTGCTGGTCAGGACGTGGATGCGGTTGCCGACGCCGATGACGGCCTGTTCGGCGGAGGTCGAGCGGTCGAACTCCGCCTCGACGCCGATCAGCGCGGTTCTGAGGACCTTGCGCAGTTCGGCCCGCAGGTCGGCATCGGCCTTCGCGTACTGCTCGACGCCCGGCAGGATGTCGTCGATGGCGTCGCCCTCGCGCAGCCTGCGCATCGCGTCGGGCAACTGGTCGTCGGCGAGCCGGGTCACCGCGGCCAGTTGGTGGCTCAGCCGCTCCTGCCAGGCCTCGGCCTGCTCGGTGAGCTGTGCCTCGTACGTCGTGGCCCGCTCGGCCAGCCGGTCCTCGTAGGCCCGGGAGAGTTCCGCGAGCTGTGCCTCGTAGGTCTGTGCCTGCTCGGTGAGCTGCGCGTCCAGGTCGGCACGCTCGGCGGAGAACTTCCGTTCCAGGCCGGCCACGTGCTGCTGCCACTGCTGGGAGTTCTCGGCCCGCGCCGTGCGGTGCGCGTCCTCGGCCCGGCGCAACTGGGCGCGGGTGCGCAGCAGGAGGCGTACGCACACGGCGCCGGCCGCCGTCGCCGCGGCACCGGCGACGGCCACGGTTATTCGCTCCGAACTCATGAACGTGGCGGCTACCGTCCCGCCGCCCAGACCCAGTGGCATCAGCCACCAGCTGTACCAGGCGACAGGGGGCCGCGCCGCCGGTGGCGGAGTGGCGAGTTCCATCTGCATCCTTCGAAGCAAAACGATCGAACAGGGGGGATGTGCAAGGGGACCGCACTCATGAGTACGCACCGCCAGCCGACTCGTTCGCGATCGGGTCAACTCGCAGCGCCTTTCGGGAGCTTATCGGTTGTGATCGCTAAAAGATCAATTTCGCGGGCCGCCGGAAGTGAGGATTCCGTCACGACCCGACAGAAGGCCCGGGTTGGACAAATCCCCTGCCCCCCGGGGCACTTGGGAGTGTGCCGCGGAGGACGGGGCCGGGGCTCGCGGCCGCGGTGCGCGGGTGCCTGGGAGCACGGCCGCACGCTCCCCGGGGTGCCGTCCGGCCGGGGGAATGACACGATCTCGTCGGAGGTTGCAGATCGTGCCGTTGGAATCCCTTTTCCGAACTGCGAGGTTCTCGATGAACACCATGCGCGCCATCAGCCAGGACGTCTTCGGCGGCCCCGAGGTCCTGAAGGAGGTGACGGCCGAGCGCCCCGAGCCGCGCACGAACGAGGTACTGGTGCGGGTGCGCGCCTCCGGAGTGAACCCGACCGACTGGAAGCACCGGGCCGGCCGCGGGTTCCTCGGCCAGCCGCCCTTCGTGCTGGGCTGGGACGTCTCGGGCGTGGTGGAGGAGGTGGGGATCGGGGTCGCCGCGTTCCGGCCGGGCGACGAGGTCTTCGGCATGCTGTCCTACCCGTTCGACCACGGCTCCCACGCCGAGTACGTGACCGCCAAGGCGCGCACCTTCACCCACAAGCCGGCCGGCATCGACCACGTCCAGGCGGGGGCGCTCCCCCTGGTCTCGCTGACGGCGTGGCAGGCCCTGGTGGAGCGGGCGGACCTCCGGCCGGGACAGCGGGTGCTGATCCACGCGGCGGCGGGCGGTGTGGGCCATGTGGCGGTGCAGATCGCCAAGGCCCGGGGCGCCCATGTGATCGGCACCGCCAGCGCGGGCAAGCACGAGTTCCTGCGCTCCCTCGGGGCGGACGAGACCGTGGACTACCGCGAGACGGACTTCACCGAGGTGGTGAAGGACGTCGATGTCGTCCTGGACACGATCGGCGGCGACACGTCCGTGCGGTCGCTGCGCGTCCTGCGTCCGGGCGGGGTGGTGGTGTCGATCCTGCCGATCGGCTCGGACGAGTTCTACCAGGAGGCGGAGCGGCTGGGCGTGCGGGCGGTGCGCATGCTGGTCGACGCCGACCGGGCCGACATGCGGGAGGTCGCGGGTCTGGTCGAGTCGGGGAAGCTGCGGGCCACGATCGCGCGGACCTTCCCGCTGGCGGACGCGGCCGAGGCGCACGCGCTCGGCGAGACCGGCCGCACCACGGGCAAGATCGTTCTCGTGGTCGACTGAACGGCTCGGCCGGGCAGCCGACCGAACGGCTGCCCGGCCGCCGCGCCGACTCGGTTGTGAAGATTCGCCGACATATGTCAATCGAACATGCTCAAACTCGTTCGATCGGGGTAACTTCTCGGTCTGAGTGGGTAGTTGAGCCACCGGAAGCAGGCCGGAACAGGCTGGAGGCAAGGTCGTCGTGCGGCAGGAACCCACGTCGCCCACCCGGTATCTGCGCGTGCGCCGCGACCGGGGGCACACGGTGCTGGAGTTCCGGGGCGAGATCGACATCGCGTCGGCCACGGAGATCGCCCCGTATCTGGACCGGGAGACCGCACGTCCCGGCGCCCTGATCGTGCTGGACCTCGCCGGGATCGAGTTCTTCGACTGCTCGGGACTGCGGCTGCTGTACCGAGCCCGCCGTCAGGTCCTCGCCCGGGGCGGGCAGGTGCACCTGGTGTGCGCCCATCCGCTGACCCTGCGCATGCTGCGGATCACCGGCCTGGCCCGGCTGCTGCCGCCCCGGGCGACCCTGGAGGAGGTGCTCGGCGTCACTCCTCCGGCCGGGCGTCGAACAGGGCACTGACCGACTCACCGTTGTGGATGCGGCGCACGGCCTCGGCGAGCGCCGGGGCGATGGACAGGATCCGCAGCTTCTCCGTGTGGTCGCCGGCCGGCACCGGCACGGTGTTGGTGCACACGATCTCCAGCACGTCCGGCTGCTCGCTGAGCCTGCCCAGCGCACCGGCCGCGAACAGCCCGTGCGTACAGGCGAGGCGGATGGTGCGCGGCTGCGCCTCCCGCAGCCGGCCCAGGAGTTCCAGCACCGTACTGCCCTTGGCGATCTCGTCGTCGAGCACGATGACGTCCCGCCCGGCGACATCCCCGATCACGGCGTTGATGCTGACCCGGTCGTCCGCGTAGCGCTGCTTGGCGCCCGCCGCGACCTGGGCGCCCAGCATCCGGGCGAAGGCGGCGGCCTCCTTGGCGTTGCCGAGGTCGGGCGAGACGACGGTGGTGCGCGACAGGTCGTACTGCCGGAAGTGCGCGGCCAGCTCGCGCAGCGCGTGCAGATGGTCGACCGGGACCGAGAAGAAGCCGTGCACCTGGGGCGAGTGCAGGGTCATCGCCAGCACCCGGCTCGCGCCCGCCGCCACCAGCAGGTCGGCGACCAGCCGCCCGCCCAGCGAGATGCGCGGCGCGTCCTTCTTGTCGGAGCGGGCGTAGGAGTAGTGCGGCATGACGACGGTGATGCGGCCGGCCGACGCCCCGCGGGCCGCGTCGCACATCAGCAGCAGCTCGACGAGATGCTCCTGCACCGGCTTCACCAGCGGCTGGACCAGGAAACGTCCCGCTCCCGGCAGTTCGCCCGCAGCTGCACCTCCAGGCAGTCGTTGGCGAACCGGCTGACCCGGGTGGGGCTGAGGGGCACGCCCAGATGCGCGCACACCTCCTCGGCCAGCTCGGGATGGGCACTACCGCTGAACACGGCGATGTCTCGCACGGACCGCTCCTCGCGTGATCCTTTCCGGCCGGAATCCTCGGGCCGGAACCCTCACCCTACGGAAGGCCCGGACACGACGGCCGCCCGCCGAGGCCGCCGCGCTGAAACCCCGCGCGCCCCCTTCGTGCCCCCGTCCCCCGCCCCGTCCGCCAACTGCTCGGTCTGGCGCGGGAGATGGCGGGCATCCGGAGAGTAGGAAGGAGGGCCGTCGCCATGACGACTCCCATCAGGAACCTGCCCAGGCGCATGCCAGGCTGGGCGAAGGTGCTGAGCGCGATCGTGCTGGTGCTCGTCGTGCTGTTCGCGGGGCTCCGGCTGAGCGTCCTGCCGGGCCTGAAGGACCTGTTCGGCACCGAGACCCAGGACCGCTCGGGCCCGGCCCTGCTGAAGTCCATCCAGGACCTCAGCCGGTTCGAGGCCGCGTCCGGCAACTTCCAGGTCGTCGTGGACCTGGAGAAGGACACCAAGTTCCTGCCCGACGCGATCCGCGGCACCCGCACCCTGTACGTCGGGGCGGGCACCGTGAGCGCGTACGTCGACCTCGGGAAGGTGGGCGAGGGCGATGTGCGGGTCGACGACGACCGCACGTCGGCCACGCTGCGGCTGCCGCACGCGGCGCTCGGCAGGCCGGCCCTCGACCCCGAGCGTTCCTACGCCGTGTCCAAGCAGCGCGGTCTCCTCGACCGTCTCGGCGACCTGTTCTCGGACAACCCGAACGGCGAGCAGGCCGTGCAGAAGCTCGCGGCCCGGCACATCGGCGACGCGGCGAAGGACAGCGAGCTGAAGGAGCGAGCCGAGACCAACACCACGGCGATGCTCCAGGGTCTGCTGCACTCCCTCGGCTTCGACCGGGTGAAGGTGAGCTACGGGACCTGAGCGTCCGGGCGGCGGCCGATCCCACGGCCCCGCCCGGCATCCTCGGCGGTTGCGCGGGTAACCGCCCGGCACGTGGGGAAGTCGACGACTGGAGGACCGAATGGCTCGTACCGCCTCATCGGGGCCGCGCTCCCCACTGCCGCGCCCCCGCGCCGCCAAGACGGAGGAGACCGACCCGCCCCGACGGAGCCCGCTCGCCCTGCTGCTGCGCCTGCTGGCGGTATTGTGCGCCTTCGTCTTCATGGTGGCCTTCGCGGTGGTGCTGGCGCAGCTGACCCTGCACCCCTCCCCCGCGTCGGAGGCGCTCACCCACACCAACATGCATCCCGGCCGCTCGCTCAGGGCCTATCTGGACCAGCCCGCGCTGCGCGACGCCGTCAAGCAGATCGGCGGGAACATCCTGCTGGGGGTGCCGTTCGGCGTACTGGTCCCGATCGTCGCCCCGCGCACCCGCGGGATGCTGCGGGTGCTGCTGCTGACGGCCGTCGTGATGCTGCTGGTGGAGTCGGCGCAGGGCCTCCTGATCACCGGGCGGGCCTTCGACATCGACGACGTGATCCTCAACAGCACGGGCGCGCTGCTCGGTTACCTGCTCCTGGGCCGGCGGCTGAGCCGCGCGGTGCACGCGCGCAAGGCACGTACCTGAGTGAGGGGCACTGGTCCGTACCAAAGTATTGACCCGCCCTTATCTCACTACTTGAATAAAGAGGCGACACCCCCCACCCATCTCTCGGTCGGCGCTCCCTTCCCCGGAGCGCCGTACGGAAGGGAGAGCCGTGGCCCGCCCACGCCTGCTCCGCAGATGTCTCCTCGCCGCCGCCCTGTCCGCCGCACTGGCCGCCTCCCTCGTGACCGGCACCGCTCAGGCCGGTCCGGAAAGGTCCACGACCGCCGGCGCCTCGGCCGCCGCCGTGGCCTTCTCCGACACCTTCGACGGCCCGGCCGGCGCGGCCGTCGACTCCTCGAAGTGGCAGATCGAAACCGGCGACAACGTCAACAACCACGAACGGCAGTACTACACCGCCGGGAACCGGAACGCGGCCCTGGACGGCCAGGGCCACCTGGTCATCACGGCCCGCAGGGAGAACCCGGCCAACTACCAGTGCTGGTACGGCACCTGCCAGTACACGTCCGCCCGGCTCAACACCTCCGGGAAGTTCACGGCGCAGTACGGACACGTCGAGGCCCGGATGAAGGTGCCGCGCGGGCAGGGCATGTGGCCGGCCTTCTGGATGCTCGGCACCCCGGTGAACTGGCCGGACTCCGGCGAGATCGACATCATGGAGAACGTCGGCTTCGAGCCCTCCACCGTGCACGGCACCCTCCACGGACCCGGCTACTCCGGCGAGGGCGGCATCGGCGCCGGCTACAGCCTGCCCGGCGGCCAGGCCTTCGCGGACGACTTCCACACCTTCGCCGTCGACTGGGCCCCCGACTCGGTCACCTGGTCGGTGGACGGCAACGTCTACCAGCGGCGCACCCCGGCCGACCTGGGCGGGCGGCAGTGGGTGTTCAACAGGCCGTACTTCATCATCCTGAACCTGGCGGTCGGCGGCTACTGGCCCGGCGACCCGGACGGCTCCACCGCCTTCCCGCAGACGCTGGTGGTGGACCACGTGTCGGTCACGACCGGTGACTCGCCGGCCGACGGCGCGATCCGGGGCCTGGCCGGCAAGTGCGTGGACGTCGCCGCGGCGGACTCCGCCAACGGCACCCCCGTACAGCTCTACGACTGCAACGGCACCTCGGCCCAGCAGTGGACGGTGGGCTCCGACGGCACGATCCGGGCGCTCGGCAAGTGCCTGGACGTCAACGCCGGCGGCACGGCGGACGGCACCGTCGTCCAACTGTGGGACTGCAACGGCAGCGCGGCCCAGCGGTGGGTCGTCACCGCGGCGCGCGACATCGTCAACCCACAGGCCGACAAGTGCCTCGACGCGGCCGGCAACAACCCGGCCAACGGCACCCGGCTGCAGATCTGGACCTGCACGGGCGGCGCCAACCAGAAATGGACGGTCGGCTGAGGCACGCGTGATCAATACACCTAGGGCATCGCCCAGGTGAACTTGTCCCCGCCCTCCCAGCAGACCACGTCCGGGTCGTCCAGGTCGTGGACCGCGATGCCGTGGGCCGCGGCGGCCTCCAGTACGTCGGTGACGCTCCTGGCCTCACCGACGTACTGGCCGTCGATCTCCACGATCCGGAACGGGGGCGTGCCCGGCTCCACCGGGCGCACCAGGATCCGCGGTCTGCCGATGTGCGGGCTGTCGATTTCGGTCATGCATAGAGCGTAGGCCGCGACCCGGTACCCGGCCGCCTCGCCGGTGGCGCCGCTCGGCCCGTGGTGCGGACCCGACACCGCTGGGCAACCCTGGAGGTGCCGGAGGTGGTGGCGATGGATCCCGTCGACGCGCTGGAGCGGATCGCGTTCCTGCTGGAGCGGTCGCGGGCGCCCACGTACCGGGTCCGCGCCTTTCGCACCGCGGCCCGGGTGCTCGGTGGGCTGCCGGCCGCCGAGCTGCGCGAGCGGGCCGGCTCGCTGGAGTCGCTCAAGGGCGTCGGACCGAAGACCGCGCAGGTGGCGCGCGAGGCGCTGGCCGGGCGGCTGCCCGGCTATCTGGAGCGGCTGGAGGGCGAGGCGGACACCCCGCTCGCCCGGGGCGGCGAGCACCTGCGGGAGCTGCTGCGCGGGGACTGCCATCTGCACTCCGACTGGTCGGACGGCGGCAGCCCGATCGAGGAGATGGGCCGGACCGCGGCCGCGCTCGGGCACGAGTGGGCGGCGCTGACCGACCACTCGCCGCGGCTGACGGTGGCGCGCGGTCTGTCCCCCGAACGGCTGCGCGAGCAGTTGGACGTGGTGGCCGCGCTCAACGAGACCTGGGCGCCCTTTCGGCTGCTGACCGGCATCGAGTGCGACATCCTCGACGACGGCTCGCTGGACCAGGAGCCCGAACTGCTGGGGCGGCTCGATGTCGTGGTGGTCTCGGTGCACTCCAAGCTGCGGATGGACGCCCGCGCGATGACGCGCCGCATGGTGCGGGCCGTACGGGATCCCCACGCGGACGTTCTCGGGCACTGCACCGGGCGGTTGCTGACCGGGCGGGGGCGGCCGGAGTCGGAGTTCGACGCGGACGAGGTGTTCGCCGCCTGCGCGGAGTCCGGCACGGCCGTGGAGATCAACAGCCGCCCGGAGCGGCTCGACCCACCGCTCCGGCTGCTGCGCCGGGCGGTGGCCGCGGGCGTGCTGTTCTCCGTCGACACCGACGCGCACGCGCCCGGTCAGCTCGACTGGCAGATCCACGGGTGCGCGCGGGCCGAGGAGTGCGGGGTGCCGGCGGAGCGGGTGGTCACCACCTGGACCGTGGAGGAGCTGCTGGCCTGGACCCGGCGGGGGCGGACACCGTCCGGAGTGACGGGCGGCTGACGTGGTACCCGCCGGGCGAGCCAGGGACCGGGAAGGGAAGGGTGCATGGAACGGGCAGCCGTGTTCGACGTCGACGGAACCCTCGTCGACACCAATCACCTGCATGTGACGACCTGGTGGGAGGCGTTCCGGCAGGCGGGTCACCGGGTGTCGATGCACGCCGTCCACCGGGCCGTCGGCCTCGCCTCGACGGATCTGATCGGGCATCTGCTGGGCGAGGACCGGGACCGCGACCGGGACGCGGAGCTGAGCGCCGCCCACAAGGCGCTGTACGGACAGTACTTCGACCGGCTGCCGGCCCTGCCGGACGCCGGGGAGCTGCTGCGCCGGCTGGCCGGCGACGGCTGGCAGGTGGTCCTCGCCACCTCGGCGGGCGGCCCGGAACTGGGCGCGCTGCGGCGGGCGATCGACGCGGACGACGTGATCGCCGCCACCGCGAGCGCCGACGACGCCGACGCGGGCAAGCCCGCGCCCGATCCGGTCGAACACGCCCTGGAGCTGGTCGGGGTGCCGCCCGAGCGGGCCGTCCTCGTCGGCGACACCGTCTGGGACATGCGGGCGGGCAGCCGGGCCGGGGTGCGGTGCGTGGGTGTGCTGTGCGGCGGGCTGCCCCGCGCCGACCTGGAGGAGGCGGGCGCGGACGCGGTCTACGCCGGCCCGGCCGAGCTGCTGGCGTCCCTGGAGCGGAGCCCGTTCGCATGAGCCACCGCGTCGAGGCCCGTCGCGGGCCGCGCCGTCCGGCCGCGCGGACACCCGGCAGCGCATGAGGACTGTGGCGCGTACGGCCCGGGAGGCGCTCCGGGGACGCCGGCCGCCGGCGGCGGCGTGGTGGGAGGCATGTGCCGCCGGGCGAAGCGTGCGGGCCGCCCGGCGCGGGCCCGGACGGGAGCGCGATCTCGTCGTCCAGTCGCTGAAGGCGGCGGGCGCCCTGGGTCGCGCTCGTCCTCGTCCAGGCCACCGTCTGCAGCTCGGTGCGGCAGGCCCGGCAGTTGTGCGCGGCGGTCTGTGCCGGGGCCCTGGTGGCGTCGGCGGCGCAGGCGGTCACGGAGGACACCACGGTGCTGATGCCGATGGCGAACTGGTCCCGCTCCGGCCGGCAGGGCATCTGCGCGGCGACCACCGCGGTGTCCGTGCCGGCCTGCGGCACGGCGGTCTCGGTCCACGCGGTCGGGCACCGGGTGGGGCAGGCGGCGCTCGGCGCGCGCGTCGGGGTCGCGGTGAACGCCTTCGTGCTGCCGCCCATCCATCTGCGGGACGTACCCGAGAACCTCGCGGCACTGGCCGGGGAGGCGGACGACCTGCTGCGCTCGGTCGCCTCGGACCTGCGGGAGACCGAGTGGGACGCGCAGAGCGCGGCCGGCTGGTCGAGCGACGCCGCGCGGCTCCAGCGGCGGCTGGACGCGCTGTACGCCGCCCGGTCCTGGAGCCGGGAGAGCCCGCGTCCGGCCTCCGCGCCGCTGCGCGGGCCGCCCCGCCGGTGGAGGAGCACCGGCGGTGGACTCGCGTCGCGGGGGAACAGCACGGCACCGACCCGCACGCGCCCGAAGCAGCAGTGTGCGGGTCGGTGCCGTGCGCGTAGCCCCCTGCCCGGTGTGCTCAAGCCACGAGGCAGTGACTCAGATCACCGCAAACCATGACAGAGGGCGGAACACCGGCGGGCCCTCCTCCGTTGAACAGGGCGTGGGTACGGATGGGACAGTGTCCCCGGGCCTCACCTATTGCCCACAGGGACGATCGTTCGGCTGAAGCCCTGTGGAGCCTTTCGCCGAGAGGCGACCGCCATCCGTATCCACCCTTTGAGCCGCCCCGGCCGTGATTCCCCCGTCACGGTCGGGGCTTCCCTCTGTGCGCGCCCGCGCCGGGTTCAGCCGGAGGACTCGTGGGGCACGGGGTGTTCGGGGTGCACGGTGCCGGAGTGCGCCGCGCCCTGCCGGCCGGTGCCCGCCTCGTCGGTGTCGGGGACATCGGTGGCCGGCTCGTCGGTGTTCTCGGGGTTCTCGGGGTTCTCGGCGGTGCCGTCGTCCCCGTCGTCCCCGTGTGCGTCGCTCTCGCTGCCCTGCCGGTGTTCGCGCTGCTCGCGCGTGGGCACGGCGGCCTCCCAGGGGTCGTCGTCGATACCGGCCTGCTGGTCGGGCATGTCGCGCGGGACGGGGCTGCCGTTCTCCCCCGGTCCCTCGTGGCGGTGATCGGTCACGGCGCGCTCCTTCCCGCGGTCCTCATGGTCGTCCGAGCCGCATCGGGTACCTCCGGGGCGACCTGCGAAACCTCAGTGCGGGGCCCGTTCCTGGAGCGCCGTGCGCCAGGCGGGGACCGGGTACTCGGCGGCCGGCTCGGGGCGCCGGCCGCCGCGTGCGAAGAAGTCGGCCAGCGGCAGGATCGCGGCGCCGACGGTGACCGCGTCCGGGCCGAGCCGCCCCAGGTCGACGCTGACCTTCTGGGCGGGGTGGCGCAGCGCGTACGACACGGCGTGGCGGCGTACGGCGGGCAGGAAGCGGGTGCCGAGCTGGAGGCCGGCCCAGCCGCCGATGAGGATGCGCTCGGGCTGGAAGAGGTTGATCAGGTCGGACAGACCGGCGCCCAGGTACTCGGCGGTCTCCTCCAGAACGGCGAGCGCGACCGGGTCGGGCGCCCCGCCGTCGGGCGGATAGGCGGCCGCGAGCATCGTGGTCAGGGCGGTCTCCTCGTCGGTGCCCTCGGGCACCCCTCCGCCCTCCTCCCGCCAGCGGGCCAGCAGCGACTCGGCGCCCGCGTAGGCCTCCAGGCAGCCGAGCGCCCCGCAGCGGCAGCGGCGCCCCCGGACCCGGACCGTCAGGTGCCCCCATTCGACGGCCCGGCCCTGCTCGGCCTCGGCGGTGACGAGGCTGGCGCCGACGCCGGAGCCGAAGAGGACCACGACCGCGTTGTGGGCGCCGCGTCCGGCGCCGAACCACATCTCGGCCTGGCCGAGGGTCTTGGCACCGTTGTCTATGAAGTAGGGGACGGATTCGGGCAGCGGGGAGCCGGCGCGCAGCAGCGCCTCCAGCGGGACCGCGGACCAGCCGATGGTCTGGCCGTGCACGACGGCGCCCCGGTCCGGGGTGTGCTCGACGATGCCGGGGACGCCGATCCCGACGCCGAGCAGGCGCTCGGGCGCAAGTCCGGCCGCGGCCAGGACCTCGGCGACGCCGTCGCGGATGTGGCCGACGATGACCTCGACGTCGTACCGCTGCTGGGTCAGCGGGCGTTCGGCGCGGGCGAGTTCGGTGAGCGTCAGGTCGAACAGCTCGACGCGCACCCGGGTCTCGCCGACGTCCACGCCGATCATGTGGCCGCTGGTGGGGGCCACGCGCAGCAGGGTGCGCGGCCGGCCGCCGTCGGAGTCGACGCTGCCCGCCTCCTCCACCAGGCCGTCGGCGACCAGGTCGGCGACGACATTGCTGACGGAGCCGGAGCTGAGCCCGGTCGCGGGGCCCAGTTCGAAGCGGCTGAGGGGGCCGTCGAAGTAGAGCCGTTGCAGCACGGCCGTACGGTTGGCCCTTCTGAGGTCGCGCACCGTGCGCCCGTTCCGCACCGTCATGTGGCTCCTCCCGTGCCGTGCCCGGTCTGCAACATACCTCTGCCGTACTGGTGCACGCGACTTCCCTCTCCCCTTAATTCATGTTATGAACTCGCGCTCGCGGAAATTCGCTGGTCCCGTTCCTTGTTGGCTATCTACGCTAGGCGAAAACCTAGAGCCTCTAGGTTCTGCTCCTGGTTCCGTGCAGCGGGCAGAAGAAGACACAAGTAGGCAGGGGAAGGGGACTCCCATGAGAGCACTCACCGAGCAGGACATCCGCGGCTCCTTCGTCAACTGCTCGAAGGGCGAGGCCAAGCGCCTGGCGGTCCCCCGCGACCTCGGCGAACGCCCGTGGGGCGATCTCGACTTCCTGGGCTGGCGGGATCCCGGGGCACCCGACCGCAGCTATCTGGTCACCGGCCACGAGCAACGCCCCACCGGCGTGGCCCTGCGCTTCCAGCCGGCCCGGAGCGGCTACTTCCAGCGCAGCATGTGCGCCCTGTGCCTGACCACCCACCCGCGCGGCGGCGTGTCCCTGATGACGGCGCGCAAGGCGGGCGCGGCCGGCCGCGAGGGCAATTCGGTCGGCCTGTACATGTGCACCGACCTCGCCTGTTCCCTGTATCTGCGGGGCAAGAAGGTCTCGGAGAGCGGCGCCCGCTTCGAGGAGAGCCTGACCCTGGAGGAACAGGTCGCCCGGACCCTGGGCAATCTGTCCGCCTTCCTCGCCAAGGTCACCGCCTGACCCGTCCGGCGGCGCGCGGCGCGTGGGAGGCGGCCTGGTCGCCCGTGTCCGGTTACCGTCCTGTCCGGACACGTTCGACGCCCCTGGGAAGGGGAACAGGCCCGAGGATGCAAGATCTACGCGAGAGGGCGGCGGTCGCCCTGCGAGGGATGAAGTGGCTTCGCGACCCCATGGTCGTGCAGGCGCTGCGTTCGGCCGCCGCGGCGTCGATCGCCTACGTGATCGCGGTGCGGCTCAGTCCGGACAACGCCCCGCCGCTCACCGCGCCGCTCACCGCGCTCCTGGTCGTCCAGGTGACTCTGTACGCCACGCTCAAGATGAGCTTCCGCCGGGTGAACGCCGTGGTGGCGGGTGTGCTGGTCGCGATCGCGTTCAGCCAGTTGGTGGGGCTGAGCTGGTGGAGCCTGGCCCTGGTGATCGTGGCGGCGCTCGGCGTCGGGCACCTGGTGCGGGCGCACGAGTTCGTGGCCGAGGTGGCGATCAGCGCGATGCTGGTGCTCGGCGTGACCTCGCACGGGACCCTGGCGTGGGCCCGGGTGGTGGAGACGCTCATCGGCGCGGTCGTCGGGCTGTCCTTCAACCTGGTCCTCGCCCCTCCGGTGTGGGTGGAGCAGGCGGGCGAGTCGATCGAGGAGCTGGCCCGCCGGGTGCGGCAGCTGATGCTGCGCCTCGGCGAGGAGGCCGCCCGCAGCACGCCGTTCCACGAGGCGGCGGCCCGGCTGCACGAGGCCCGCCGGCTCGACCACGACATCGCCGAGGTGGACGAGGACCTCCGGCAGGCCGAGGACAGCCTGCGGCTCAATCCCCGGGTGCGCGAGGGGCTGCTGCACCGGGTGGTGCTGCGGACCGGTCTGGACACCCTGGAGATCTGCACGGTGGTGCTGCGGGTGCTCGCGCGGACCTTCACCGACCTCGCGAAGGAGCGTGAGCCGCAGCCGCTGTTCCCGCCGGAGACGGGCGCCGCCATCCAGCAGTTGCTGTCCGAGATCGCCGACGCCGTGGTGAGCTTCTCGGTGCTGGTCACCACCAGCGTCAGCGAGAACGCCGAGTCCGCGGAGGAGCGCCTCACCAACGAGCTGCGGCAGGCCGCGGTCACCCGGGACAGGCTGGCCGGGCTGCTCCTCGGCGAGGTGCGCCGCGATCCCCGGCAGTGGCAGTTGCAGGGCGCGGTGCTGACCGAGGTCAACCGCATCATCGACGAGATGAACACCGAGCACCGCTCGCGACGGCTCCTGGAGGAGCTGGACCACCACACCCGCGAGCAGCGCGAGCGCAGGCCCCGGCTGACCTCGCTGCGGGACCGGGCACGGGCCCTGCGCCCGCGGTGGAACCGAATCGCCGCCGGGCGGCGTTCCAAGTGAGAGACCCCGGCGGCCTCGGGGGCACGGAGGATCCCGCCACGGACAGAGCCAGGAAGAGGGGGCGTACGGATGACGGACACCAGCGTGCGGATCGACGGGAACAGGCTGCTGCTGCCGGGCGGCGCGGCGGTGGGCTTCGTCCGCACCCTGCGGCTGCCCGAGACGGGCACCCATCCGCTGCCGCCGGGGCTCGGCGGGTTCCCGGTCCGCCGGGTCGCCGACTACGCGGACACCGTGCCCGAGGCGTGGCGGGCGCGCGGCGGTGTGATGCTGCCGGTGTACCTGCGGGAGGCGATGTGGCTGAGTTTCGCCGGTACGAAGGAGCCCGCCGCGCTCCAGGTGGGCGTGGGCAAGGTGTGCGCGGTGTCGGGCGAGCCCTGGAGCGACCGGCTGTCCCGTGATCCGCAGAACTACGTGGTGCTCCCCCGCCAGCCCTGGCTGGACGGCATCAACTCCGGGACCGGCACGGTCCGCCAGTTCGTGGCGGTGCCGCTCGGCATGGGCGCGACCGTCGAGGGCCAGGTCACCGGCGAGGAGGTGTGGGGCGGTGTCCAGTTGCAGGCCTTCCCGCTCAACGACACGGAGCTGACCCGCTGGCGGGAGGAGGAGCGGCGCCGGATCGAACGGGCGCGCGGGGCGGCCCGCACGGGCGGCGCCCTCGGTGCCCCGATGCCGTTGACCGCGTCGGGCGCGGCGCCCTCCTGCAGTTCGGCCCGGACCCGGTCCTCGCCGGCCATGGGGCTCGGTGTCGGGGGGTCGATGCGCCAGGAGGTGTACCGCGACGAACGGGCCCTGAAGGACTGGGCGGAGCGGCCGGCGGGCCGGGTCTTCGTGCATCTGGTGACGCCTCCGGAGTGGCGGCGCATCACCGGCGAGGCACCGCCGCCGTCCCCCGTGGACCGGGCCGCCTACACACGGGCCGGTCTGCCCTGGTACGACTACTACGACCAGGACGCCCACGACCTCGCGCCCACCGATCCGCTCCAGGGCGTCAGGCCGGTCGGGGACTGGGTCGGGGACGACCACGAGCCGTGGCAGTCGCCCGCGCAGCAGCAGGTGAGGCCGCTGAAGGACGCACCGGGCAAGCCGGTGCAGGACGGGGACTGGTAGGGGAGCGTGGGCGTGCGCGGTGAGGGCTGGAGCAGGCGGCGGTTCGTCGGCGTGCTCGCGCGGACGGCCGGCGCGGCGGCGGTGCTCCCCGCGGCGGCGGCGTGCGGCGGCTCCTCCGGGCCGGGACCGTCTCCTTCACCGGCGACGCCCACGGGTCCCGGGGCGAGCGCCGGGGCGTCGGGCGGGCAGCACGCCGGGTCCGGCCCGCGCCCGCTCCACCTCGGCACCTACACCTCGGCCGAGGGAGGTGGCACGGGCATCGCCCTCGCCGAGTACGACCCGGGCACGGGCGCGGTCACCGGCCGGGACACCCTCACCGGTGTGGCCGACCCCTCGTATCTGGCGGTGCATCCCGACGGGCGCACGCTGTACGCGGTCAACGAGCGCGAGGAGGGGGCGGTGACCGCCGTCCGGCTGTCCGACCGCGCGGTCCTGGGCAGCCGGTCCACCGGGGGCGCGGCGCCCTGCCATCTGTCGGTGCACCCGGGCGGGCGGTGGCTGCTGAGCGCCAACTACGGTTCGGGCAGCGTCGCCGTGCACCCGATCGACGCCTCGGGCGCGCTCGGGGAGCGCACCGACCTGGTCACGCACTCCGCTCCCCCGCCCGGTCCCGGGCAGCAGGGCCCGCACGCCCATCAGATCGTCACGAGTCCCGACGGGGGCCACGTCCTCGCCGTGGACCTGGGCACGGACACCGTCCACAGCTACCGTCTCGACGAGGGGTCGGGCACGCTCGCCGAGGTCGCGCGGGCGCGGACCCGGGCGGGCGCAGGGCCCCGCCACCTCACCTTCCATCCGGGCGGACGCCACGCCTATCTCGCCAACGAGGTCGACAACACGGTCGCCGTCTGCGGCTACGACCCGGACAGCGGACGGCTGAGCGTCGGCGAGGCGCAGTCCACGGGCACGGGGTCCGGCACCAACTTCCCGGCGCAGATCCTGGTGACCTCCGACGGCGCGTACGCCTTCCTCGCCAACCGGGGGCACAACAGCCTCACCCGTTACGCGGTGGAGGCGGACGGCGCCCGGCTCCGGCTGCTCGGCACGGTGCCGGTGGACGGCGACTTCCCGCGGCAGATCGCCTTCTCCCCGGACGGCGCGCTGCTCTTCGCGGCGAACCAGCGGTCCGGGACCGTCAGCGTGTTCCACGTGGCCCGGGAGAGCGGTGAACTGCGCCCGGCGGGGCGGCCGTTCGCCTCACCCGTCGCCGTCTGTGCGCTGCCGCTGTAGGGGCCGGGGGCAGGGCACGGCGCTGGCCTGCGTCAGCAGCACATGCACCCGGTCGGTCAACTGCCCGACGTTGTCGGCGGGCGCGTGGAAGGGCAGTCGTACGTCGCCGTGGGCGCGGAGGCGTTCGATGCGCAGCGTCAGTCCGTGCCGGTCGACGGCGAGCGGCCGCACCCGGACCGCGCCGTGCAGGCTGTCGGCCTCGACGAGCCGGGTCAGCCGCTCCACGGCGTCGCCGTGGCAGTCGGCGAGATGGGTCAGCAGCCGGGCCTCGGCCAGGGCCAGCGGGTCGGGTTCGGCGGCGGTGAACTCGTCGAGGTCGACCACGATCGCGCGGGAGGGCCGGTGCAGCACCACGCGGGTGGGCCGGAACGCCAAGTGCCCGTCCTCCACGGCGAACCAGCCGGCCAGCCAGACCCGGGCCCTGATCCGGCCCCGCACCGGGACGGGTGCCACGTCGGCGAACTCCAGCACGGCGGAGGGCTCTCCGCGAGGTGCGCAGATCGCCGCCGCGAGCAGGGCGCTGTCCTCGGGCACGTGCAGGAGCACCCGGCCGTCGTCGGTCACGCTGTGCGCGCCGACGAACTCCTCGCGTCCGCCCTCCGCGGTCACCGCGCAGGACCATGCGGCGGCGAGTACGGAGCGGGCCTGCTCCGCCGCGGCAGGCGCGGCCGCCCAGGTGTGGCTGTCACCCATCCCCAACCTCCGTCGTCGATTCATTAGGTAAGGCTCACCTAACCTATAGGACATCGGGGTGCGCGCCAACCAGGACGCGTGATCTCCTCGGGACTTTTTCAGTGCGCCGCGATGGCGCCCAGCAGTGCCCGCGCGCACAGGTCGCGCACCTCTTCGCGGGCGGGCTCCGGATCCCGCAGCCACTCCAGGCAGACCGCGGTGGTGAACGCCAGCCAGCCGCGCACCGCCAGCCGCACGCCGGCGCGCTCCTCGAAGGCCGGGCCGAACTCCGGGTCGGCGGTCAGGGCGGCGAGGATCTGCCGCTCCTGCGCGGCGAGCGCCCGCCGGTAGACCCGGCGCACCGCCTGGTCCCCGGTGGCGTCGGCGCGATGGAAGGCGCGGTAGCCGTGCGTGTGGGCTTGGACGTACTCCAGGTACGCGTCGAGCCCCGCGGCGAGCTGCTCCCGGACCGGGACGCCGGGCACGGCCGCCGTCATCCGCAGCATGCGCTCGCTCTCGCGCTCGACGACCGCCGCGAAGAAGTCCCGCTTGGTCGGGAAGTAGTGGTACAGCAGCCCGCGGGAGACACCGGCGATCTCGGCGACCTGCTCGATCCACACGTCGTCGTAGGGGCTCTCCGAGAACAACCGGGCCCCCACCGAAAGCAGTTGCTCCCTGCGCGCTTCGCTGCTGAGCCGGCGGCGCGTGCGCTCGCCCTGGTTCGCGGCCATGCCCGCACCTTACTTGACGCCGGTTCAACAACGGGACGACACTGGGCCCACGTTATTGAATCCATGTACAACACGCTTGCCTCGGCACGTGCGACACACCGCTGCGTCAAGGGAGACCGCGTCATGGCCCAGACGAGGAGAGAACCGGCCCGGGACGGACTGCCGAGGGGGTTTCGCGGCGCCGAGCCGGGCTGGCCCGAACTGCGCCGCATCCCGCACCCGCCGTACCGGCTCCCCCTGGTCGGGGACGTGGTGGGGGCCGGCCGGAGCACTCCGATGCAGGACTCGCTGCGGTACGCGCGGCGGCTGGGGCCGATATTCCGGCGCCGGGTCTTCGGCAAGGAGTTCGTGTGCGTGTGGGGCGCCGCGCTCACCGCCGACCTGGCGGACGAGACGCGGTTCGCCAAGCACGTGGGCCTCGGCGTGGCCAACCTGCGGCCGGTCGCCGGGGACGGGCTGTTCACGGCGTACCGCCACGAGCCCAACTGGCAGCTCGCGCACGACGTGCTCGCGCCCGGGTTCGGCCGGGAGGCCATGGCGGGCTACCACGTGATGATGCTGGACGTGGCCGGCCGGCTCACCGACCACTGGGACCGCGCCGTGGCGGCCGGACGGGCGGTGGACGTGCCGGGCGACATGACCAGGCTGACGCTGGAGACGATCGCGCGCACCGGCTTCGGGCACGACTTCGGTTCCTTCGAGCGCTCCCGCCCCCATCCCTTCGTCACCGCGATGGTGGGCACGCTCTCCTACGCGCAGCGCCTCAACACCGTGCCCGCGCCGCTGGCCCCGTGGCTGCTGCGCGCGGCGAGCCGCCGCAACGCCGCCGACATCGCCCACCTCAACCGCACGGTCGACGAGCTGGTCGAGGCCCGCCGGGCGGCCGACGGCGGGAGCGGGGCGGGCGATCTGCTCGACCGGATGCTGGACACCGCCCACCCCGAGACCGGCGAGCGGCTGTCCGCGCTGAACGTCCGCCGCCAGGTCATCACCTTCCTGATCGCCGGCCACGAGACCACCTCGGGCGCGCTCTCCTTCGCCCTGCACTACCTCTCCCGGCACCCCGGCATCGCGGCTCGGGCCCGTGCCGAGGTGGACCGCGTCTGGGGCGACACCGAGCGGCCCGGCTACGAGCAGGTGGCCAGGCTGCGCCATGTGCGCCGGGTGCTGGACGAGTCGCTGCGGCTGTGGCCGACCGCGCCGGCCTTCGCGCGGGAGGCCCGCGAGGACACCGTGCTGGGCGGCACGTACCCGATGCGGCGCGGTGCCTGGGCGCTGGTGCTCACGGGGATGCTGCACCGCGACCCGGAGGTGTGGGGGCCGGACGCCGAGCGCTTCGACCCGGACCGCTTCGACGCCAAGGCCGTGCGCTCGCGCGCCCCGCACACCTTCAAGCCGTTCGGGACGGGTGCGCGGGCGTGCATCGGGCGGCAGTTCGCGCTGCACGAGGCCACGCTGGTGCTCGGGCTGCTGCTGCGCCGCTACGAGCTGCGGCCCGACCCGGACTACCGGCTGCGGGTGACCGAGCGGCTGACGCTGATGCCGCGGGGGCTGCGGCTGCACCTGGACCGGCGGGTCCCGGCCGGCCGCACCGGCGCGGTCCCCGAGCCCGCTCCCGCAGGCGAGGGCGCCGGGTCAGGGGCCGGCTGTCCAGTGCGCCGGGCGGGTGACTGACTCCGGCAGCCTGGTGCCGGCGCTGCCGCGGGCCGCGGTGAGCTGCGGCTGGGTCAGGAAGAAGGCACCGGTCAGGTCCGCGTCCGTCAGATCGGCGTCGCGCAGGTCCGCGCCGATCAGGTCCGCGCCCCGCAGATCCGCGCCGGTGAGGTCGGCGGCGATCAGACAGGCCCCGCGCAGGTCGGCTCCGCCGAGGTCGGCGCCCTTGAGGCGGGCGCCCATGAGGTCGGCGTTGCGGCGGTTCTTCTTCCTGCCGCGGGTGCCGGACCGTACGAGTTCGCTGGTGCGCAGCAAAAGCGCGTTGACCCGCTGCCGGTGCGCGGCCACGTCCAGGCCGGCCAGCTCGCCGGGCGTGCCGGTGGCGAGGCGCTCGGTGTCGGCGAGGGCGCGGCGCAGGCCGGCGTGGACCGGGCGGGCCGCGGGCAGGGTCAGCGCCTCGGTCAGGTACCGGAGCAGTTCGTGCAGGTGGCGCACCACCGGGAAGATGTCGAACATGCGGCGGGCCTCCTCCGGCGGGGCGGTGCGCCAGTCCCGGCCGGCGAAGGTGGTCTGCGAGACCCGCTGTCCCGCGCCGAAGCAGTCGTAGACCGTGCAGCCGGTGAAGCCGCGCTCGCGCAGCCTCGCGTGGATGCCGCAGCGGTGGTCGGTGTCCAGGTTCGGGCAGGGTGTGCCGGCGGCCTTGTCGACCGCGAAGTCCGCCGAGCGGGTGAACGGCAGGGCCGCGCAGCACAGGCCGAAGCAGCTCCCGCAGTCGCCGCGCAGGTCCGCCATGACGGCCGGGGCCGCCGGGTCCGCCGGGTGTTCTCGCATGTCGTCGAGGATACGGGCCGCCGGCGGCCCTCCCGCCCCGGTCAGGCCTCCGGCGCGGGCAGGTCCAGGCGGGCCAGCCGCTCGGGGTCGGACAGGATGTACAGGCCGGTCACGAGTCCGTCCACGACGGTCATGTACGTGACGGACTGCGGGCGTCCCTCGGACACGGCGACGGTGCCGACCGAGCCGTTGACCAGGACGAGGCGTGCGGCCTCGGCGAGGTGACGGAACCGCAGGGCCCCGGTGGCGACCGTCCGCGCCCCGCGTGTCACCTTCGACGCCGCCGCGCCCACGGCGAGCGCACCGGCGTCGGCCCGCAGCACCACGTCCGGGTGGAGGACGGACACCAGGGCCTCGAAGTCACCGGCGCGGCTCGCGGCCAGGAAGGCCTCGACGGCCCGGCGCTGCCGGCCGAGGTCCGGGTCGGCGGCGGGGGTGGCATCGCGCACCCGGCGCCGGGCCCGGCCGGCCGTCTGGCGGGTGGCGGCCGGGGTGCGCCCGGCGATCCGCGCGATGTCCGCGAAGGGCACGGCGAACATGTCGTGCAGGACGAACGCCAGCCGCTCGTCCGGTTGCAGGGTCTCCAGCACCACCAGCAGGGCGATGCCCACCGAGTCGGTGTGCAGCGCCTCCTGCTCCGGGTCGGCCCGCGGCAGCGCCCGCAGCACGGGGTCGGGCACGAAGGTGTCGAAGCCCTCGGTCATCGGCTCCTCGCGGCGCGCGGTGCGCGAGCGCAGCAGGTCCAGGCAGACCCGGCCGGTCACCGTGGTCAGCCAGGCGCCGAGGTTCTCGATGCCGTCGTCACCGGTGCGGTCGAGCCGCAGCCACGCCTCCTGCACGGCGTCCTCCGCCTCGGCCGAGGAGCCGAGCATGCGGTAGGCCACCGCCCGCAGCCGCTCCCGGTGCCGCTCGAACCGCTCCGCCAGGCGCCGGTCCCCCGTCCCGTCCGGCGTGCCCGGGTCCCTCTGCTCCACCTGCTCCCCCGCCATGCCGCTACCGTCCCAGGAGTTCGAAGGTCACCGCGGGCCTTCCGCCGAACCGCTCGCCCGCGGCCTCGGCGAACCCGGTGAGGAGGCCGCGCGCGTACGTCTCGGGGTCCTCCTCGGTCAGCACCTCGATGTACGTACGGTGTGCGAGCAGCGAGCGGATCGCGCGCTCCAGTCCCGGCGTGGCGTCCACGGCGTGGGTGGGCGAGGAGGAACCGGCGACGGCGACCCAGCGCACGCCGTCCCAGGGGGCGAGCCCCTGCCCGGTCAGCTCCGGGAAGATCCACCGGTTGCCCGCGTCGCCCGCGGCGTCGAGCGTGGCCCGGCCGACGGCGACGTGGTCCGGGGTGTTCCAGACGGTGCCGCCCCAGGTGTCCCGGTGGTTGAGGGTGATGACCAGCTCGGGCCGGTACCGGCGGATGGCGGCGGCGATGTCGCGGCGCAGTGCGGTGCCGTACTCGACGACACCGTCCCGGTGGTCGAGGAACTCCACCTCGCTCACCCCGACGGCGGCGGCGCTCGCCCGCTGCTCCCGCTCGCGCAGCGGGGCGCACTCGGCGGGCGGCAGGGTGTCGATGCCGGCCTCGCCCCGGGTCACGAGCAGATAGCCGACCTCGCGGCCCTCCTCGGTCCAGGCCGCGATCGCCGCGGAGCAGCCGTACTCCAGGTCGTCCGGGTGGGCCACCACGGCGAGAGCGCGGCGCCAGTCCGCGGGCATGGGCTCCAGCTGCGTGATCGTCGGCTCCGTCATGCCCGCACGGTAACCCGCGCCACCGGCGTCCCACCGGGATTTTGCGCCGCGCCGCTCACGCGTCGTCACGGGCGAGGGCGAGCAGCCGGTCCAGGACGCGGGGACCGCCGGCCCGCACGCCGTCGTGCTCGAACTCGTCGGTGACCCAGGTGCGCAGGCCGCGGATCGCGCGCGCGGTGGTGAGTGCGTGGGCGGTGTCGACGTACATGTCGTCGTGGTAGACGGCCGCGGCGACGGGCACCTCGTTGGCGGCGAGGCGGGCGGGGTCGTACAGGGGGGTCCAGTCGGTGCGGGCGGCGAGCAGTTCGGCGGTCTCGCGCAGCGGGCGCAGCGCCGGGTCGCAGTCGAACATCCAGGGGTGGATCGACTCGCCGGTGAACAGCAGCGGTTCGTCGCCGGCGAGGGCCTTGGCGGCGTCGAAGCGCGGGAACTCGGAGCGGACCCGCTCGGCCGACCAGTTCGTCGGGCGCGCGTCCTGGCCGTAGATCGCCTCGTGGACGAGGGCGTACAGCGGCTGGCCCGCGTACGAGAGCAGGCCCTGCACCTGCTCCTGGAAGGCGTCGGACAGCTCGTGTCCCCGCGGGGTGCGGACGAAGGCGTCCTCCAGGAGGAAGTGCAGGCGGTGGCTTCCGTCGCCGCCGCCGAGCAGGATGCCGAGGGACTGGAAGGCCTCGACGGTGAGCCGGTAGCCGTTCGGCAGGACCACGTCGTGGGTGAGCAGGTGGTCGGCGATGCGGCGGGCGCGTTCGATGTCCTGCGGGTAGCGGGCGTAGTGCGCGACGACCTTGCGCTCGATACGGGGGTAGGCGGCCCGGTACACGTCGTCGGCGTGGGCGTCCAGGGCGGGCAGGCCGCCGGTGATCAGGGCGGTGTCCAGGCCCTCGGGGGCGAGCGAGAGGTAGGCGACGGTGCAGAAGCCGCCGAAGCTCTGGCCGAGGACGGTCCAGGGGGCGCCGCCGGTGACCGCTGGCCGGATGGCCTCGCAGTCGCGGACGATGGAGTCGGCGCGGAAGTGGGTGAGGTGGTCGGCCTGCTCCGCGGGGCCGCCGCGCAGCGGGAGCGTCTGGCGGTTGGCGGGCGTGGAGGCGCCGGTGCCGCGCTGGTCCAGGAGCAGGACCCGGTACTCCTTCAGGGCGCGGCCGAACCAGGCGGGACGGCCGATGAAACGGTTCGCCCCGTGGCCGGGGCCGCCCTGGAGGTAGACCAGCCACGGCAGGTCCTGGTGTGCCTTCTCGCTCGCGACGGCCTCGCGGGCGTACAGCTCGATCGTCTCCCCTGACGGGTCGTGGTGATCGAGGGGCACGGTGAAACGGCGGTCGGTGAGGACGACACCTGGCTGGCGGTAGCTGACGCTCAACGGGGCTCCCGGGACGGAGGTCTTTCTGCTGTGCCCCAGTTCAGCACATGGTCCTGCGGCCACCGCTGCCGGGATCATGAAATCGTGGCGGCCGGCCGGTCAGCGGGCGGCGAGGCTGGAGCGCCGCACCACCAGTTCGGGCTGGAGCACGACCCGCCGGTGCGGGTGGACCCGGCCGGCGCCCACCAGCTCCGTCTCCTCCAGGAGCAGTTCGGCGGCCATGGCGCCCATGGTGACGGCGGGCTGGCGCACGGAGGTGAGCGGGACGGCCGCGGCGGCGGCGAACTCGATGTCGTCGTAGCCGACGATCGCGAGGTCGTCGGGGACGCTCACGCCGGCCGCGTACATGGCCTGGAGGAGGCCGAGGGCGAGCAGGTCGTTGGCGCAGAAGACGGCGGTCGGCCGGTCGGCGAGGCCGAGCAGGCGGGCACCGGCGTCCCGGCCCGCGGCGACGTTGAGCCGCTCGGTGGGCAGTTCGCGCAGCGCGTCGGGGCCGAGTCCGGCCTCGGCGAGCGCCTGGAGGGCGCCGGTGCGGCGGTCCCTGACCTGGTTGAGGCCGGGCGGACCGCTGACGTAGGCGAGGGAGCGGTGGCCGGCGTCCACGAGGTGGCGCACGGCCAGCGCGCCGCCGGCGATGTCGTCGACGGAGACCGAGCACTCGGTGGCGCCCTGGGCGACCCGGTCGACCAGTACGAAGGGGATGTGGTGGCGCCGGAAGCTCTCGATGTTGCGGCCGGTGGCGTCGGCCGGGGTGAGCAGGACGCCCCGGACCCGCTGCTCGGCGAAGAGCGCGAGGTACTCGGCCTCCTCGCCCGGGTTCTGGGCGCTGTTGCAGATCATCACGCCGAGTCCGGCCTGCCGCGCGGCCCGCTCGGCGCCGCGCGCGACATCGACGAAGAAGGGGTTGCCCATGTCCAGGACGAGCAGCCCCATGATCCGGCTGCGGCCCGCGCGCAGCTGACGCGCCGACTCGCTGCGGACGTAGCCGAGCCGGTCGATCGCGGACAGCACGCGCGCGCGGGTCTCGGTCGCGACGGTGTCGGGCCGGTTGATGACGTTGGAGACCGTGCCCACGGATACTCCGGCGGCGCGGGCGACATCCTTGATACCCACGGAATGTGCCATCGGGCAGGGACCTCCGAACTCTGGCTGGGCACGGGGGCGGCCCCAGGACCTTCACACAATACCGGCGCCGCCCCCGATCGACCCTGCTCAGGCGAGGTGGAACACCTCGGTGAGGGGCTTCATCGCCTCGTCGGGGCGGGCCTCGTCGAGGGCCTCGAAGAGCGGACCCATCTCCGCCTGCCAGCGGGCATTGACCTCGGTTGCCGCCATGCCCGCCTGGGCCGCGGCGAAGTCCTCGGTCTCCAGGTAGCCGACGAGCAGGCCGTCGTCACGCAGGAAGAGCGAGTAGTTGTGCCAGCCGGTGGCGGAGAGTGCCTCGCACATCTCCGGCCACACGTCGGCGTGGCGTTCGCGGTACTCCGCGATGCGGTCCTGGCGAACCTTGAGCAGGAAACAGACGCGCTGCATGAAGTACCGCTCCCGTACGCAGACGCCGAGACGCCGAGACGTCGCGACTAGAAGTTGAACTGGTCGATGTTCTCGGCGGTGAAGACGGTCGGCTTGCCGAGGTTGATCACGCCGTCCTTGCCTATGGTGTACTCGCCCAGGGCGCCGGCCTTGAAGGTCTCGCTCTCCTTGCCGGTGATCTGCCCGGAGGACAGGGCGACGGCGGTGTGCGCGGCCAGCTCGCCGAGCTTGGCCGGGTCCCACAGCTCGAAGGCCTCGACGGTGCCGTTCTTGACGTACTTGCGCATGTCGTTGGGCGTGCCGAGACCGGTCAGCTTGACCTTGCCCTTGTACTTGGAGCCGGACAGGTACTGGGCGGCGGCCTTGATGCCGACGGTGGTCGGGGAGATGATGCCCTTCAGGTTCGGGTGCTCCTGGAGCAGGCCCTGGGTCTGCTGGAAGGACTTCTGGGCGTCGTCGTCACCGTAGGCGACCTTGACCAGCTTGATGTCCTTGTACTTCGGGTCCTTCAGCTCGTCCTTCATGATCTCGATCCAGGCGTTCTGGTTCGTCGCGGTCTGCGCCGCGGACAGGATCGCGATCTCGCCCTTGTTGCCGATCTGCTCGGCGATCTGCTGCACCTGGGTGCGGCCGATGTCGTCGGCGGACGCCTGGGAGATGAAGGCGTTGCGGCACTCGGGGTTGGTGTCCGAGTCGTAGGTGACCACCTTGATGTCGTTCTTCATGGCCTGCTTGAGCGCGGTGCACAGCGCGCCCGGGTCCTGCGCGGAGACGGCGATGGCGTCGACCTGCTGCTGGGTGAGCGTGTTGACGTAGGAGACCTGGCCGGCGGTGTCGGTGCCGCTGGAGGTGCCGACCTCCTTGTAGCTGGAGCCCAGCTCCTTCAGGGCCTTCTCGCCACCCTTGTCGGCGACGGTGAAGTAGGGGTTGTTGACCTGCTTGGGCAGGAAGCCGACGGTCAGCCCCTTCTTCGTCTCGGCGTTCGGGTCGGCCTTGCCCGCCGCGGCGGCCGAGCCGCCCTCCTTCTTGACGTCCTCCTTGGTGGTGCCGCCGCAGGCGGTGGCCGCCAGGGCGAGAGAGGTGACGGCGGCGAGTGCCGCACAGGTGCGGCGGATGGACGACTTGCGCATGGTGAGTTCCTTATCGAGGGTGGGCGGTGCAGGTTCGGGGGTTACGGGGTCGGCGCGGGCACCTTGGACGGGGGCGCCGATGCGGCCCTGCGCCCGGCCCGCGCGACGGAGATCTGCCGGGCGACCCGGGGGCCGAGCACGGAGACGACGAGCAGGACGCCGGTGACGACGATCTGCGACTGCGCGGAGACGTTGACGAGGCTCATCACGTTCTGCAGGGCGCCGAGCAGGAACACACCCGCGATCGCGCCGCCCAGCGTGCCCTTGCCGCCGTCGAAGTCGATGCCGCCCAGCAACACGGCGGCGACGACGGAGAGTTCGAGCCCGGTGGCGTTGTCGTAGCGGGCGCTGGCGTAGTGCAGCGCCCAGAAGATGCCGGTGAGCGACGACATCAGGCCGGTCAGCGTGAACAGGATCAGCTTCTGCCGCTTGACCCGGATGCCGGCGAAGCGCGCCGCCTCCTCGTTGGCGCCGATGGCGAACAGCGACCGGCCGAACGGCATCGCATGCAGGACGACCACCGCGATGGCCAGCAGCACGAGGAAGGGCAGGAAGGCGTACGGGACGAAGCTGTCGCCGACCCGTCCGGCCGCGAAGTCCAGGTACTGGGAAGGGAAGTCGGTCACCGCGTCGGAGCCGAGCACGATCTGCGCGATGCCCCGGTAGGCGGCCAGCGTGCCGATGGTGACGGCCAGCGAGGGCAGCCCGAGCCGGGTGACCAGGAGCCCGTTGAGCAGACCGCAGGCGATGCCGAGCAGCAGGCAGATCGGGATGATCGCCTCGATGGTCACGCCCTGGTTCCACAGGGCGCCCATCACCGCGCCGGACAGGCCCGCGGTGGAGGCGACCGACAGGTCGATCTCGCCGGAGACGACCAGCAGGGTCATCGGCAGCGCGATGAGCGCGATCGGCAGGGTGTTGCCGATCAGGAACGACAGGTTCAGGGCGTTGCCGAACCCGTCGACGAAGCCGAAGGACAGCAGCAGGACGACGACGAGGAGTGCGCCCACGGCCCCGTCCCACCTCAGCGAGGCGGACCAGCGGGCGGCGCGCGTCAGGGAACTGTCAGCCATGGCGGGCGTTCCTCTTCTTCAGGGCGGTGGCCACACGCAACGCGACGATCCGGTCTACGGTGATGGCGAGGATGAGCAGGATGCCGTTGATGGCCAGCACCCACACGGAGCTGACGCCGAGGGCGGGCAGCACGCTGTTGATCGAGGTCAGCAGCAGTGCGCCTAGTGCCGCGCCGTAGACGCTGCCGGAGCCTCCGGTGAAGACCACGCCGCCGACCACCACCGCGCTGACGACGGTCAGTTCGTAGCCGTTGCCGGTGCCGGAGTCGACGTTGCCGAACCGGGCCAGGTACAGGGCGCCCGCGAGTCCGGCCAGGGCGCCGCAGAAGGTGTACGCGGCGAGGATCCGCTTGCGGACGGGGATGCCGGCGAGCCGGGCCGCCTCCGGGTTGGAGCCGAGCGCGTACAGCTCGCGTCCGCTGCCGAAGTGCTTGAGGTAGTACGCCGTGGCGACCAGCACCACGAGGGCGATCATCGCCAGCCAGGGCACGGCCGAGATGCCGCCGGAGCCGAAGTCGACGAAGCCGCCGGGCAGGTCGGCCGCGGTGATCTGGCGGGAGCCGACCCAGATGGAGTCGATGCCGCGGATGATGTAGAGGGTGCCGAGCGTGACGACCAGGGCGGGCACCTGGCCGAGGCTGACCAGCAGGCCGTTGAGCAGGCCGAAGCCGATGCCCATGAGCACCGCGACCAGCACGGCGAGGACGGGGTTGCCGCCGCCCTGGAGGAAGGTGCCGGCGGCGAAGGCGCTGATGCCGAGGGTGGAGCCGACGGACAGGTCGACGTTGCGGGTGATGACGACCAGGGACTGGCCGGTGGCGACCAGGACCAGGATGGTGCCGTTCAGCAGCAGGTCCTTGATGCCCTGCTCGGACAGGAACTCGCTGTTGCCGGCCTGGGTGATGGCGATCATCACCAGGAAGACGAGCAGGATGGCCAGTTCGCGCATCTTGAAGATGCGGTCGACCAGCCGGGTGGCTCCGGCCTTCGGCACGTCGGTGACGGGGGCCTGGTCGGGCGCGGTGATCGTCATGCGGCGGCCCTCCCCGTGGCTGCGGCCATCACGGTCTCCTCGGTGGCGTCGGTGCGGGGTATCTCGGCGGTCAGACGGCCCTCGTGCATCACCAGGACGCGGTCGGCCATGCCGAGGACCTCGGGGAGGTCGGAGGAGATCATCAGGATGGCCACGCCGTCGGCGGCCAGCTCGCTCAGCAGCCGGTGCACCTCGGCCTTGGTGCCGACGTTGATGCCGCGGGTCGGCTCGTCGACGATCAGCACCTTGGGGCCGGTGGCCAGCCACTTGGCGAGGACGACCTTCTGCTGGTTGCCGCCGGACAGGGTGGAGACGGTGTCGGCGATGCGGGCGTACTTCACCTGGAGCTTGACCGCCCAGTCGAGGGAGCGGCTGCGTTCGGCGCCGCGGTCGACCAGTCCGGCCCTGACCGTCGTGCGCAGGCCGGTGAGCCCGATGTTGCGCTCGATGGACATGCCCATCACCAGGCCCTGGGCCCGCCGGTCCTCCGGGACGAGGGCGAGCCCGGCGGCCATCGCGGTGGACGGGGCGCCGCTGACGAGGCGCTTCCCGTCGACCTCGACCTCGCCGGCGTCCCAGCGGTCCACGCCGAACACGGCCCGAGCGACCTCGGTGCGTCCGGCGCCGACCAGTCCGGCGAGGCCGACGATCTCGCCGCGCCGCACGTCGAAGGACACGTCGGTGAAGACGCCCTCCCGGGTCAGCCGCCGGACGCTGAGGGCGACTTCGCCGGGGCGGACCTCCTGCTTGGGGTACAGCTCGTCGAGGTCGCGGCCGACCATGCGGCGCACCAGGTCGTCCTCGGTCATGCCAGCCACCGGCTCGCTGGCGATCCAGGCTCCGTCGCGCAGGGTGGTGACCCGGTGGCAGATCTGGAAGATCTCCTCCAGCCGGTGCGAGATGAAGAGCACGGCGGCACCCTGGTCCCGCAGGGTGCGCACGACGCCGAAGAGGCGGGCCACCTCGCTGCCGGTGAGGGCGGCGGTCGGCTCGTCCATGATCAGGACGCGGGCGTCGAAGGAGAGGGCCTTGGCGATCTCCACGATCTGCTGGTCCGCGATGGACAGTCCGCGTGCGGGGCGCTCGGGGTCGAGTTCCACCCCGAGGCGCCGCATCAGGCCGACGGTGGCGGCGTGGGTCGCCTTGTGGTCGATGCGGCCCAGCGAGCGCCGGGGCCTGCGGCCCATGAAGATGTTCTCGGCGATCGACAGATCGGGGAAGAGGGTGGGCTCCTGGTAGATCACGGCGATACCGGCGTCTCGGGCGTCGCCCGGACCGGCGAAGGCGACCGGCGCGCCGTCGAGCAGCACCTGGCCTGCGTCCGGCCGGTGCACTCCGGCCAGCGTCTTGATGAGGGTCGACTTGCCGGCACCGTTCTCGCCGGCGAGGGCGTGCACCTCGCCGGGGAACAGCTCCAGGGAGACGTCCCGCAGCGCACGGACCGCGCCGAAGGACTTGGAGACGTCCCTGAGCGCCAGAACCGGTGCCGTACCCGTGTCGGACGGGTGGGTCATTGGGGGCTCCTCGACGACACCGGGCGGGACGGCCCTCACGGCGTCGTGAAAGGTTTCAACTCGGATGCCGGGACGTTAGCGCAATCAGGCCATGTCGCGTCAAGTGGGTTTGGGACGAAAAACTTTCGATATCCAAAGGTCACAGCCGAGTCACGAACTTCCGTATCGGCAGGAAGGGTTGACACCCCCTCGGGCGGCTCATAACTTCGCGTTCTGAATCGTTTCATACATGGTCGTACTCAAGCGGGCTACGACCCGACACCACAGGAGCGCCGAAGTGACCGACCTCGCCGCGGTGAAGGCCGCGCTCAAGACCCAGACCGTCGAGACCCCGTCATGGGCGTACGGGAACTCCGGCACCCGCTTCAAGGTCTTCGCCCAACCGGGCGTGCCGCGCGACCCGTTCGAAAAACTGGACGACGCGGCGAAGGTACACGAGTTCACCGGAGCCGCCCCGACCGTCGCCCTGCACATCCCCTGGGACAGGGTCGACAACTATGCCGCACTGTCGAAGCACGCCGAGGAGCGGGGGGTGCGCATCGGCACGATCAACTCCAACACCTTCCAGGACGACGACTACAGGCTCGGCAGCGTCTGCCACCCCGACGCGGCGGTGCGCAGGAAGGCCGTCGACCACCTGCTGGAGTGCGTCGACATCATGGACGCCACCGGTTCCCGTGACTTGAAACTGTGGTTCGCCGACGGCACGAACTACCCTGGGCAGGACGACATCAGGTCCCGGCAGGACCGGCTGGCCGAGGGCCTGGCCGAGGTGTACGAGCGGCTCGGCGAGGGGCAGCGGATGCTGCTCGAGTACAAGCTCTTCGAGCCGGCGTTCTACACGACGGACGTGCCGGACTGGGGCACGGCCTACGCCCACTGCCTGAAGCTGGGCGAGAAGGCGCAGGTCGTGGTCGACACCGGGCACCACGCGCCGGGCACCAACATCGAGTTCATCGTGGCGACGCTGCTGCGGGAGGGGAAGCTCGGCGCCTTCGACTTCAACTCCCGCTTCTACGCGGACGACGACCTCATGGTCGGCGCCGCCGACCCGTTCCAGCTGTTCCGGATCATGTACGAGGTGGTGCGCGGGGGCGGGTTCACCTCCGACGTGGCGTTCATGCTCGACCAGTGCCACAACATCGAGGCGAAGATTCCGGCCATTATCCGGTCGGTGATGAATGTGCAGGAGGCGACCGCGAAGGCGCTCCTCGTGGACGCGGGCGCGCTGGCCGACGCGCAGGCCGCGGGGGACGTACTGGAGGCCAACGCCGTGCTGATGGACGCGTACAACACGGACGTGCGCCCGCTGCTGCGCGAGGTGCGCGAGGAACTGGGCCTGGACCCGGAGCCCATGAAGGCGTACCGCTCGTGCGGATGGGCGCAGAAGATCGTCGCCGAGCGGGTCGGTGGGCAGCAGGCCGGGTGGGGGGCGTAGGCGACTGCCAGGTCTCTGTTCCGCCGCGCCCGCCGGCCGGTCGCGGTCGACCGCGCCCACGCGGTGAAGCCGCACAACGACGGCGCCCCGCGCCCCTGTCGGGGCGCTTGCCCCCTCCCTCGTTCGAAAAGGACTGGAAGAAATGGCTCCCCACCCCGAAGCCTCCGCCCTGCTCGCCCGTTCCCATCGGCTCGGTGCCGACCCCAGGAACACCAACTACGCCGGGGGGAACACCTCCGCCAAGGGCACCGGGACCGATCCCGTCACCGGGGGTGATGTGGAACTGATGTGGGTCAAGGGGTCGGGCGGCGACCTCGGCACGCTCACCGAGGCGGGGCTCGCCGTGCTGCGGCTGGACCGGATGCGGGCGCTGAAGGGCGTCTACCCGGGCGTGGAGCGCGAGGACGAGATGGTGGCCGCCTTCGACTACTGCCTGCATGGCAAGGGCGGCGCGGCACCCTCGATCGACACCGCGATGCACGGGCTGGTGGAGGCCGCGCACGTCGACCACCTCCACCCCGACTCCGGGATCGCGCTGGCCTGCGCGGCGGACGGCGAGAAGCTGACCGCCGAGTGCTTCGGCGACACCGTGGTGTGGGTGCCCTGGCGGCGGCCCGGCTTCCAGCTCGGGCTGGACATCGCGGCGGTGAAGGAGGCCAACCCGCAGGCGATCGGGTGTGTGCTCGGCGGGCACGGCATCACGGCGTGGGGCGGCACCTCCGAGGAGTGCGAGCGCAACTCGCTGCACATCATCCGCACCGCCGAGGCCTTCCTCGCCGAGCGCGGCAGGCCGGAGCCCTTCGGCGCGGTGCTCGACGGATACGAGGCGCTGCCCGGGGCCGAGCGGCGGGAGCGGGCGGCGGCCCTGGCGCCGTACGTCCGGGGCCTGGCCTCCCAGGACCGGCCGCAGGTCGGGCACTTCACCGACGCGGACGTGGTGCTGGACTTCCTCGCGCGCGCCGAGCACCCGCGGCTCGCCGCGCTCGGCACCTCCTGCCCCGACCACTTCCTGCGCACCAAGGTCCGGCCGCTGGTCCTCGACCTGCCGCCGACCGCCCCGCTGGACGAGGCGGTCGCCCGGCTCAAGGAGCTGCACGCCGCCTACCGCGAGGAGTACGCCGCCTACTACCAGCGGCACGCGGAGCCCGGCTCCCCCGCGATGCGCGGCGCGGACCCGGCGATCGTGCTGGTGCCCGGGGTGGGCATGTTCAGCTTCGGCAAGGACAAGCAGACCGCCCGGGTGGCCGGCGAGTTCTACGTCAACGCGATCAACGTGATGCGCGGGGCCGAGGCGGTCTCGACGTACGCGCCGATCGAGGAGTCGGAGAAGTTCCGCATCGAGTACTGGGCGCTGGAGGAGGCCAAGCTCCTGCGGATGCCGAGGCCCAAGCCCCTCGCGACGCGGGTCGCGCTGGTCACCGGCGCGGGCAGCGGGATCGGGAAGGCCATCGCGCGGCGGCTGGCCGCCGAGGGCGCGTGTGTGGTCGTGGCCGACCTGAACGCCGAGAACGCGGCGGAGGTGGCCGAGGAACTGGGCGGGGCGGACAGGGCCGTCGCCGTGCCCGTCGACGTCACCTCGGAGGAGCAGATCGCCGAGGCGTTCCGGGCCGCCGTGCTCGCCTTCGGCGGGGTGGACCTGGTGGTGAACAACGCGGGCATCTCCATCTCCAAGCCGCTGCTGGAGACCTCGGCGAAGGACTGGGACCTCCAGCACGACATCATGGCCCGCGGCTCCTTCCTGGTCTCGCGCGAGGCGGCCCGGGTGATGACCGCGCAGGAGCTGGGCGGTGACATCGTCTACATCGCGTCCAAGAACGCCGTGTTCGCGGGGCCGAACAACATCGCCTACTCCGCCACCAAGGCCGACCAGGCGCACCAGGTCCGGCTGCTCGCCGCCGAGCTGGGCGAGCACGGCATCCGGGTCAACGGGGTCAACCCGGACGGCGTCGTGCGCGGTTCCGGGATCTTCGCCGGCGGCTGGGGCGCCCAGCGGGCGGCCGTGTACGGGGTGCCGGAGGAGAAGCTGGGCGAGTTCTACGCGCAGCGGACGCTGCTCAAGCGCGAGGTGCTGCCCGAGCACGTCGCCAACGCCGTCTTCGCGCTGACCGGCGGCGAGTTGACCCACACCACCGGCCTGCACGTCCCGGTCGACGCGGGTGTCGCCGCCGCCTTCCTGCGATGAGCGCCATGACGAACAGCACGACGGGCGGCGTCGTGCGGTCGTACGCCGCGGTCGACCTCGGCGCGTCCAGCGGGCGCGTCATGGTCGGCCGCGTCGGCCCCGACACCCTGGAGCTGGCGGAGGCGCACCGCTTCCCCAACCGGCCGGTCCGTACGCCCGACGGGCTGCGCTGGGACGTACTGGCGCTGTACGCCGGTGTGCTGGACGGACTGCGGGCGGCCGGTCCCGTGGACTCGGTCGGCATCGACAGCTGGGCCGTCGACCACGGTCTGCTGGACGCCGACGGGGCGCTGCTCGGCAACCCGGTGCACTACCGCGACGCCCGCACCGAGGGCGTCGCCGAGAAGGTGTGGGCCACGCTGCCCGCCGGGGAGCTGTACGCGGCGACCGGGCTGCAGTACGCGCCCTTCAACACCCTGTACCAGCTCGTCGCCGCCCGTGGCACGGCGCAGTTCGCCGCGGCCCGGCGGCTGCTGCTGATGCCGGACCTGCTGGCCTACTGGCTGACCGGCGAGCAGGGCACCGAGCTGACCAACGCCTCCACCACCCAGCTGATCGACCCCCGCACCCGCGACTGGTCCCGGGAGGTCGCGGACCGGCTCGGCATCGACCTCGGCCTGTTCGCCCCGCTGCGCCGTCCCGGCGATCCGGCGGGCGTGCTGCGGCCGGGGGTGCTGGAGGAGACGGGGCTCGCGGGGCCGGTGCCGGTGACGACGGTCGGTTCGCACGACACCGCCTCGGCGGTCGCCGCCGTCCCGGCCGCGGACGAGCGGTTCGCGTACATCTGCACCGGCACGTGGTCGCTGGCCGGTCTTGAGCTGACCGCGCCGGTGCTGACGGAGGAGAGCCGCGCCGCCAACTTCACCAATGAACTCGGGCTGGACGGCACGGTCAGGTACCTGCGCAACATCATGGGGCTGTGGCTGCTCCAGGAGTGCGTACGGGCCTGGGGCGACCCGGACCTGGGCGGGCTGCTGCTCGCGGCGGCCCGGGTGCCGGCGCTGCGGTCGGTGGTGGACGCGGGCGACGCGGAGTTCCTCGCGCCGGGCCGGATGCCGGAGCGGATCGCCGAGGCGTGCCGCGCCTCGGGGCAGCCGGTGCCGGGGACGCCCGCCGAGGTGACCCGCTGCATCCTCGACTCGCTGGCGCTGGCCCACCGCAGGGCCGTCGAGGACGCCCAGCGGCTCGCCGGGCACCCGGTCGACGTGGTGCACGTCGTCGGCGGGGGCACCCGCAACGCGCTGCTGTGCCAACTGACCGCCGACGCCTGCGGGTTGCCGGTGGTGGCGGGCCCCACGGAGGCCGCCGCGCTCGGCAACGTCCTCGTGCAGGCGCGCGCCCACGGGCTGGTCGGCGACCTCGCCGGGATGCGCCGACTGCTGGTGCGCACGCAGTCGTTGACCCGGTACGAGCCGCGCGGCGACACTGCGCGCTGGCGGGCCGCCCAGGCCCGACTCGCCGACCGGTGAACGGGGTCTCCCCGGTCCCGGCCGGCGGACTACTCTGCGTTTCATCCGATGATCAAGACGTTCCGAACCGACCGATCACAAGGAGCCGCGATGCGTGTCGCCCTGTTCCTGACCTGCGTCAACGACACGCTCTATCCGGACACCGGCCGGGCCGTGGTGAAGCTGCTGACCAGACTGGGGGTCGAGGTCGACTTCCCGATGGCGCAGACCTGCTGCGGGCAGGCGCACTACAACACCGGGTACCGGCACGAGGCGGAGCCGCTGGCCCGGCACTTCGCGGAGGTCTTCCGGGACTACGAGGCCGTGGTGACGCCGTCGGGCTCGTGCGGGGCGATGGTGCGGGAGCTGTATCCCCGCATGGGCGAGCGGGCGCGGGCGGAGGGCCGCGGAGACACGCTCGCGGCCACCCTGGCGCCGGTGGTGCCCAGGACGTACGAGCTGACCGAGTTCCTGGTGGACGTGCTGGGGGTGACGGACGTGGGTGCGTACTATCCGCACACCGTGACGTACCACCCGACCTGTCACGGGCTGCGCAGCCTCGGGCTCGGGGACCGGCCCCGGCGGCTGCTGGAGGCGGTCAAGGGGCTGGAACTGGTCGAGTTGCCGGGCGCGCAGGAGTGCTGCGGCTTCGGCGGCACCTTCGCCGTGAAGAACTCCGACGTGTCGGCGGCGATGGGCGCGGACAAGGTGCGCAACGCCGAGTCCACGGGCGCGGACGTGCTCTGCGCGGCGGACAACTCCTGTCTGATGCACATCGGCGGGACCATGGCGCGGCTGCGGACCGGCATGCGGCCGGTGCACATCGCGGAGATCCTGGCGGGGACGGAACAGGAGGCGGCCCTGTGAGCGGGACGTTCGTCGGCATGCCGGCCTTCCCGGAGGCGGCGCGCGAGGCCGTGCGCAACCCGACGCTGCGCGGCAATCTGCGCCACGCCACGCACACCATCCGTGACAAACGGGCCCGCGCGGTCGCGGAGCTGGACGACTGGGCGGCGCTGCGCGAGGCCGGCAAGCGGATCAAGGACCACACGCTGCGCCATCTCGACCGGTATCTGGTGCGGGTGGAGGAGGCGGTCACGGCGGCCGGCGGGACCGTGCACTGGGCGGTGGACGCGGACGAGGCCAACGAGATCGTCGCCCGGCTGGTCGAGGAGACCGGCGAGCGCGAGGTCGTCAAGGTCAAGTCGATGGCCACGCAGGAGATCGCGCTGAACGAGGCGCTCGAGGCCCGGGGCATCCACGCCTACGAGACCGATCTCGCCGAGCTGATCGTGCAGTTGGGCAAGGACCGGCCCTCGCACATCCTGGTGCCGGCGATCCACCGCAACCGCGGCGAGATCCGGGACATCTTCCGCTCCGAGATGGGCGAGTGGGGCCGGCCGGCGCCCGAGGGCCTGACCGACACGCCCGCCGAACTCGCCGAGGCCGCCCGGCTGCATCTGCGGGAGAAGTTCCTGCGGGCCAAGGTCGGCGTCTCGGGCGCCAACTTCGTGGTCGCCGAGACCGGCACGCTGGTGGTCGTCGAGTCCGAGGGCAACGGGCGGATGTGCCTGACCCTGCCCGAGACGCTGATCTCGGTCGTCGGCATCGAGAAGATCGTGCCGACCTGGCGGGACCTGGAGGTCTTCCTGCAGACCCTCCCCCGCTCCTCGACGGCCGAGCGCATGAACCCGTACACGTCCATGTGGACCGGCACCACCGACGAGGACGGCCCCCGGAACTTCCATCTGGTCCTGCTGGACAACGGCCGCACCGACACCCTCGCCGACGAGGTCGGCCGCCAGGCACTGCGCTGCATCCGCTGCTCGGCGTGCCTGAACGTGTGCCCGGTGTACGAGCGGGCCGGCGGGCACGCCTACGGCTCGGTGTACCCGGGTCCGATCGGTGCCATCCTCAGCCCCCAACTGCGCGGCACGGGCAGCGAGATCGACGCCTCCCTGCCGTACGCGTCCTCGCTGTGCGGCGCCTGCTACGAGGTGTGCCCGGTCGCCATCGACATCCCCGAGGTGCTGGTGCATCTGCGGGAGCGGGTGGTGCAGGGCGGGCCCGCGGTCCGGCAGGGCAACCGGGTCGTGCTGAAGCCGGCGAAGGGGCACGCGGCCGAGCGGGCGGCGATGCGGGCGGCGCAGTGGGCGTTCACGCATCCGGGCGCGCTCAGGACCGGCCAGCGGCTCGCCTCGCGCACCCGCCGGCTCCATCCGCGCACGCTGCCGGGACCGGGCCGGGCATGGAGCGGCACCCGGGATCTGCCCAAGGTGCCGGCGGAACCGTTCCGGGACTGGTGGCAGCGCACCCACGCCGGGAAGGACGGATCGAAGTGAGCAGCAGGGAACGCGTCCTGGGCCGCGTACGGCGCGCCCTCGCGGATGTGCCGCGGGACGACACACCGTACGAGGAGGCCGTCGCTCGGGACTATCTGCGCGAGCACGGGCGGCGCAGCGTCGACCAGAGGGTGGAGCTGCTCGCGGAGAACCTGGCGGACTACCGGGCGATCGTGCACCGTTGCGCGGACGGACGGCTGCCGGAACTGCTCGCCCGTCTGCTGTCGGAGCACGGTGCGCGGAGCGTGGTCGTTGCGCCCGGACTGCCGGCCCGGTGGCTGGAGGCCGTGGACGCGGCCCGGGTCCAGGACCGGGCGGCGGGTACGGCAACGGAACTCGACCGGGTCGACAGCGTGGTCACCGGCTGCGCGGTGGCCGTCGCCGAGACGGGCACGATCGTCCTGGACGGCTCCCCCGACCAGGGCCGCCGCCGCATCACCCTGGTGCCCGACCACCACATCTGCGTCGTGCGGGTGCCCGACCAGGTGGTCTCCTCGGTGCCCGAGGCCCTCGGACGCCTGGACCCGGTACGCCCGTTGACCTGGATCTCCGGTCCTTCGGCGACCAGTGACATCGAACTGGACCGGGTCGAGGGGGTGCACGGCCCGCGCACCCTTGAGGTGGTACTGGTGAGCGGCTCGTAGCACCGGCGCTTGCGGGCGGCGTCCGGTGTCAGCGGGCGGCGGTGCCGCACAGGGCGGCGAAGCGGGTGGTGTCCACATTGCCGCCGGAGAGGATGACGCCGACCCGGCGGGGCAGGGCGTCGATCCGCCGGGTGAGGAGGGCGGCCAGCGGGGTGGCGCCGCTCGGTTCCAGGACGGTCTTCAGCCGCTCGAAGGCGAACCGCATCGCGTCCCGGATCTCGTCGTCGCCGACCAGCACGACCGCGTCGAGCAGCCGCCGGTTGAGGGAGAACGTCAGCTCTCCCGGGGTGGGCAGGGCCTGGCCGTCGGCGATGGTGTGCGGCACCGGGACGGTGACCCGCCGCCCGGCCGCCAGGGAGCGCCTGGTGTCGTCACCGGTCTCCGGTTCCACGCCGATCACCCGGGTGCCGGGGTGCAACCCCTTGACCGCGGTGGCGCTCCCGGCGATCAGCCCGCCGCCGCCCACCGGTGCGATCAGCGCGTCCAGTTCCCCCGTCTCCTCGACGAGTTCCAGGGCGGCGGTGCCCTGCCCCGCGATGACGTGCGGGTGCTCGTAGGGCGGGATCAGGGTGAGGCCGCGGTCGGCGGCCAGGGCCTCGGCGAGGGCCGCGCGGTCGCCGGTGCAGCGGTCGTAGGTGACGATCTCGGCGCCGTAGCCGGCGGTGGCGTCCCGTTTTGAGGCGGGCGCGTCCTCGGGCATCACGACCACGGCGGTGGTGCCCAGTTCGCGGGCGGCGAGGGCGACCGCCTGGGCGTGGTTCCCGGAGGAGTAGGCGGCGATGCCCCGGGCCAGTTGCTCCGGTGCCAGGCGGGAGACCGCGTTGTAGGCGCCGCGGAACTTGAAGGCGCCGGCCCGCTGGTGGTTCTCGCACTTGAGGAAGACCTCGGCGCCGGCGAGGGCGTCCAGGGTGCGCGAGCGCAGCACCGGGGTGCGGTGCGCGACGCCCTTCAGGCGGGCGGCGGCGGAACGGACGGCGTCGAGGGTGACCGGTGCTCCGGCGGTCGTCATGCGGGTCCTCCGACGGAGTCGGTGGCCCGGCCGGTCCCGGCGCGGGCCTGGGAGAGGTAGTGGTAGGCGGAGGCCCGGGAGATGCCGAGCCGGGCGGCGACGTGCTCGACCGAGCGGCGTACGGCGAACACGCCGCGCCCGTCCAGGTCGCGGAACAGCTCCAGGCGCCGCGCCCGGTCCAGTGCCGTCCAACTGGTGTCCCGGCGCAGCGGATGGGCGTCCACGATGGCGTCCACGACCGCTTCGATGTCGTCGCCGAAGGCGGTCGCCGGTGGATCGGCGGGGGCGGTGGAGGCGGTGGAGGCGCCGCTGAGGGCACCGAGCAGGGCGTGGGCCCGGTCGACGGCGGTGATGTCCAGGTTGACGCACAGGGCGCCGAAGACGGCCCCGGCGGAGTCGCGCAGCACCATCGTGGAGGACTTCAGCAGGGTGCCGTCGCTCGTGCGCGTGACGTAGTTCAGCTCGTCGCGCGCCTCGTCGCCGCGGGCCAGTACCCGCATGCCGATCTCGCTCATCGCCCCGCCCGCCGTCCGCCCGGTCACCGAACCGGCGACGGCCACCACCGACCGCTCGGGGCGCCGGTAGTCGTGCAGGACCGCCTCGCAGACCGGTCCGAACGTCGCCGCGATCCCGTCGACGACGGGGCGCAGCGCGGCGAGCACCGCGTCGCGTTCGGCGTCCGACGCCGGTTCGCTCATCAGGGGCCTCCTTTCACGAAGTTGCTCGAACTCGCTCGAACCGGCTCGGACTCGCTCTGACTCCCAGCGGGCGAGACTACACGTCCAATGCCTGGACTGACAGTCCAGATGTACGTACTCCCCCGCGAAACCCGTTCGTCCACGCCCAGGACGCCGGGCACCCGCGGAGGGCTGTCCCGCGGCCCGGCTGTCCGCACCCCGGAGAGCCGGCGGCGCACATGCGTACCGCCTCCTGTGTGATCACTCCGCAAGTCCTGCCAGTTTGGCGCCTTTTGTCTGCTTAACATGCGGGGTCCGCGCACCGCGGGGCGACCGCCCGGGACCCACCCCGTTCCCCGTGCCGCTCGCCCATGGACACCGCCCCGCCCCGTACGAGAGGACACCAGATGGCGCCCACGGGCCGTCACAGCGCACTGGCCGAGCACGCCTTCTCCCCGCACGACGCCGTGCTGGGCGCCGCCGCCCGGCACTTCGGCCGCCGGCGCTTCCTCACCGTGACCGCGGCCGCCGCGGCGCTCGCGTTCTCCACCAACCTGCCGGCCCGCGGCGCGGTCGCCGCACCCGAACTCGACACCGCCCGGATCGGCAAGGACCCCTTCACGCTCGGTGTCGCCTCCGGTGATCCGCTGCCGGACTCGGTGCTGCTGTGGACCCGGCTGGCGCCCGAGCCGTTCGCGCAGGACGGCGGGATGGGCACGCAGCGGGTCACGGTCCAGTGGGAGGTGGCCCGCGACGAGCACTTCGCGGCCGTCCTGTCCCGGGGCACCGCCCAGGCCCACGCCGAGTACGCGCACAGCGTGCACGTCGACGTGAAGGGCCTGACGCCGGGCACGGTGTACTACTACCGCTTCCGCGCCGGCGCCTGGCTCAGCCCCACGGGCCGCACCCGCACCGCACCGCCGGCGGGCAGCGCCACGTCGGCGCTGAAGCTCGCGGCCGTCGCCTGCCAGGCCTACCAGGACGGCTACTACACGGTGCACCGCCACCTCGCCCAGGACGACGTGGACGTGGTCTTCCACCTCGGCGACTACCTGTACGAGTACGCGGTGAACCCGGTGGGCGGGGAGCGCCGTTACACCGACATCACGCTGCCCGACGTGTTCAACCGCGAGACGATGACCCTCGCGGACTACCGGATGCGCTACGCGCTGTACAAGAGCGACGAGGACCTCCGGGCCGCGCACGCCGCGCATCCGTTCGTCGTCACCTGGGACGACCACGAGACCGAGAACAACTACGCGGGCGACACCCCCGAGAACGACATCCCGCCGGCGGAGTTCCTGCTGCGGCGGGCCGCCGCCTACCGCGCGTACTGGGAGAACCAGCCGTTGCGCGCCGCCCAGCTGCCGCAGGGCCCGGACGCCCGGCTGTACCGCCGGCTGCACTGGGGCACGCTCGCCCAGTTCGACGTGCTCGACACCCGCCAGTACCGCTCCGACCAGGCCTACGACGACCGGCCGCACGCCCCCGGCGCCGAGTCGGACGATCCGGCGCGCACCATCACCGGCGCCGCGCAGGAGCGGTGGCTGATCGACGGCTGGCGGAACTCGAAGGCCCTGTGGAACGTGATGCCCCAGCAGGTCTGCTTCTCCCAGCGCAAGTTCGACGCGACCCCCGACGCCGCGCTCTCGATGGACGCCTGGGACGGCTACCGCGCCTCGCGCGAGCGGGTCGTCGCCGGGGCGAAGGCCGCCGGGGTCGACAACTGGCTGATCCTCACCGGGGACGTGCACGTGGGCTACGCCTTCGACGTCAAGGAGGACTTCGACGACCCGGCGTCCGCGACCGTCGGCACCGAGGTCACCTGCACCTCGGTGACCAGCGGCCGGGACGGCGTGGAGCGGCCCGCCAACTGGGACCTGTACCTGCGGGCCAACCCGCACATGAGGTTCTACAACGGCAGGCGCGGATACGTCCGGGCCGAACTGGGCCGCCAAGAGGCCCGCCTCGACTTCCGGACCGTCTCCGCCATCAGCACGCCCGGCGCTCCCGTCACCAAGGCCGCGTCCTTCGTCACCGAGGCGGGCGCGCCGGGGCTGAAGCCCGCCTGAACCGGGACGCGGCGCCGCGCGCGTCGGCGTACTGCACTTGCCGCCCGCCGGGTCCCCCATCGCGGGAAAAGAGCCGGCTCCGGTATCGCCGCGGGTCTGTGCGGCAAGGTCTGTGACTTCGCCGCGGTCGCACCGTGATCCACGCCCACCCGCTGATCCCGGCCGTCCCGCACAGCTCTCGAAGGAGGCACATCGCATGGTCGGCAGACACGCCGCGCGCAGCCGCCGCGCAGCCCTGACCGCGCTCGGCGCCCTGGTCCTGACCGCACTCACGTCGGCCGCCTCGGCCGCGCCGCCGCCCGCCCCCGGAGCGCGGCCCGTCGCCCCGACGCCCGACGCCGGCGCGGTGCCTGCGCCGGTACTGCGCGCGCTGGAGCGCGACCTGGGGCTGGCGCCGGGGCAGGCGGCGGCCCGGCTGGTCAACGAGGCCGAGGCGGGCACCCGCGCCGGCCTGCTGCGCAACACGCTGGGCGAGCGCTTCGCCGGCGCCTGGGTCGACGGCACGGCCTCCGCCCGGTTGACCGTCGCCACCACCGACACCGCCGACACCGCCGCCATCGAGGCCCAGGGCGCCGAGGCGGCCGTGGTCGACAGGAGCCTGGGCGAACTGCGCGCGGTCAAGGAGAAGCTGGACGCCGCCGCGGTCCGTACCCGGACCACGCTGACACCGGTCTGGTACGTCGACGTGAAGGCCAACCGGGTCGTGGTCCAGGCCACCGGCGCGCCGGCCGCGGCCTCCTTCACCGAGGCCGCCGGGCTGACGGCCCAGGACGTGGCGGTCCGAATCTCGCCGGACCGGCCGCGGGTGCTGGCGGACCTCGTCGGCGGCGACGCCTACTACATCGACGACCAGGCCCGCTGCTCCATCGGGTTCTCCGTCACCAAGGACGACCAGGAGGGTTTCGCCACGGCCGGGCACTGCGGCGACCCCGGCGCCACCACCACCGGGTACGACGAGAACGCCCAGGGCACCTTCCAGGCCTCGGCCTTCCCCGGCAAGGACATGGCCTGGGTGGGCGTCAACTCCGACTGGACCGCCACCCCCGACGTGCGGGCGCGGGACGGCGAGAAGGTGCGGATCGCCGGGTCGGTGGAGGCGCTCGTGGGTGCCTCGGTGTGCCGCTCGGGTTCCACCACCGGATGGCACTGCGGCACGATCCGGCAGCACGACACGAGTGTCACCTACCCGCAGGGCACCGTCGACGGGCTCACCGAGACGTTGGTGTGCGCCGAACCCGGCGACTCCGGCGGCCCCTTCGTCTCGGGCACCCAGGCGCAGGGCACCACGTCCGGCGGCTCCGGCGACTGCGCGAACGGCGGGACCACCTTCTACCAGCCGATCAATCCGCTGCTCGACGGCTTCGGCCTCACCCTGAAGACCGCCTCCGCCGCGACGCAGAGGCCCGCGCCGCAGGACAGCGCGGCGGCGGACGCGTGGGCCGCCGGCCGGGTCTACGAGGTGGGCGCCACGGTGTCCTACGCGGGCGCGCGCTACCGCTGCCTGCAAGGCCACCAGGCCCAGGGCGCGGGGTCGCCGGAGAGCACGCCGGCCCTGTGGCAGCGGGTCTGACGGGAACCGGCTGCCGGCCCGCCGCTATCCCTGCGCGAGAAGCGCGTAGGCGGTGGCGATGAACGGGTCCCGGGCGCGAAAGCGCCGGGTGCACACCGCGGCGAGGGCCGTGCCCGTGTCGGGTCTGAAGCCCAGGAACGCCTGCTGGCCGAGGGTGGCTCCGCTGTGGAAGTACATCGGGCCGCCCTCGGTGGGGTGCCGGAACCACGCCACCGTGTGCACGTGCCGGTGCCCCGGCCCTCGCCCGAGCACCGGCACCCGTACCGCCCGCAGCGCGCCGGCGGCCGGTGAGCCGCCCGGGTCGAGGTGGGCTTCGAGGAAGGTGAGCAGGTCGTGCGGGGTGGACCGGACGGCGCCCGCCGCCGTGAAACCGCCCGCGTCGAAGGCCGGGACGGGCGTGCGGCCGTCCTTGCGGTGTCCCTGGGCGTCGGTTTCGGGGTCCTCGGCGCGCAGGGCCGTACCGGCCAGGCCGAGCGGGTGCAGGACGTGCTCGGTGAGCAGGTCCTGCCATGCCGTGCCGGTGGCGGCGGCGACGGCGTGCCCGAGCACGGCGACGCCGTAGTTGGAGTAGCGCCAGCGGGTCCCGGGGCGGTGCCGCGGACCGTGGCGCAGGAAGGCGTCGGTCAGCCGCTCGGCCGGGTAGCGGGCATAGGGGTTGGTGCGCCAGTCGGGCAGGGCCCGGCGCACGAAGCCGGGCGGCAGGGCGGGCAGTCCCGAGGTGTGGGTGATGAGGTGGGCGAGGGTCACGGGGGCGCATCCGGCCGCCCGGCCGGGGTCCAGGCAGGCGGCGGCCGGTTCGCCGCCGGTGAGCACACCGAGGCCGGTCAGCCGGGTCAGCAGCAGTCCGGTGAACGTCTTGGAGGCCGACCCGGTCTCGTAGCGCAGATCCTCACGGGGGGTGCCGGGGCACGGGGCGGTGCCGCCGGCGTGCAGGGTGCGCCGGCCGTACCGGGAGACGGCGAAGACGGTGTCGGGCGCGTCGCAGGCGTCGACGGCCTCGGCCAGCCGCTCGCGCAGGGCCGCGTCGTCGGCGAACGGCGGTGCGGACCGCGACGCTCCCCCGTCGGCGGCGGGCCGGCCCGGCCAGGGTGCCGGACGGTCCGTCATCACGCGGAGTGCGCCAGCCTGGACAGGGCTCGGGAGGTGGCGAGCAGGGAGGCGAAGGCGGCGACCAGCGTCGGGTGGTAGACCATGTCGAACACAGTGTCGGGGTCGCCCTCGGGCATCGTGCGTACGGCGGGCATGGCGCCGTCGGGCTGCTGCGCGGCGGCGAAGCCCCGCCAGGCGGGCTCGTCGAGGGTGGGCCGGGGCAGGCAGGCGTCGACGACGAGGAGTTCGCCGAGCAGGTCCCAGCGTTCGAGGTCCAGCCAGTCGTCGATCCACACCGGGAGCCAGGCGGAGAGGTAGTCGGCGACGGAGGGCGGCAGGCCGCCGGGGTTCTCGCCCCAGTCGGTGAGGTGGAAGACGGTGTGCGTGATGTCGTACGCCGTGTGGCCCTCGACCGTCCACGGCTCGGGGGTGCCGGCCAGCCAGGTGGCGTTCATCAGGTCGGCCTCGGGCGGCCGGGCGGGCAGCCCGAAGCGGCGCTGGAAGGCGGACAGGCCCAGGCGTCGGGTCGGCGTCACCGGGAGGCGCGCCCAGCTCTCCAGCCGGTGGTTGAGTACGGTGGCGCGCTCCACCTCGGGCTGGCTGTAGCCCAGCTCCTTGAACGGCAGGTACACCTCGAAGGGGACGGGTGAGAAGGGCTCGACGCGCTGGCCGCGCAGCAGCATGCGGCCGCCGTCCAGGGTCTCGCGCCAGGTGTGGTCGAGCAGTTGGCGCGCGAGCCGGGACTGCCGGGAGCCGGCGACGCCCTCGCGGAAGAGCACCTTGCAGATGAGGGCGAGTTCGCCGATCGGCTTGAAGCGCTCCAGGAAGCCGATCTCGGGGTCCACGTCCGGCTCCAGCCGGAATCCGTCGCGGTGGGCCCACAGCCACTCCAGGGCACCGGCTCCGACGCGGTGGATCAGGCGGGTGTCCGTCATCGCGGCACTCCTTGTCCGGCGTGGTCCGCGTCCCTCGGCCGCGCCGTGGTGAGGGACGCCGCGAACGCGGCCATCAGGGTGGAGTGGTAGCAGTCGGTGAAGTCGTAGGGGTCAGGTCCCGCGCTCTTTTCGGCCGCGTCCTGGACGGGGCCCTCCTCGGGGATCGCGCCCGACGGGTGCCGGGCCGCCGCGACGCGGTGCCAGGCGTCCTCCAGGACGGCCGGCTCCGGCAGGCGCGGCATGCTCGCCGCCACCGCCAGCAGCTCACAGCCCAGGTCCCACATCCGGGCCTCCAGGCAGGTGTCCAGCCAGGGCGGCAGCCAGTGCAGCAGGTAGTCCGCCAGGTCCGGGGGCATCCCCTGGGCGGTGCGTCCCCATTCGGTGAGATGGAAGACGACGTGGGTGAGGGCGTAACCGGACGCGCGTTCGAAGGTCCAGGGCTCCGGCAGACCGCCCAGCCAGGTGCGGCCCAGCGCGTACGGCACCTGCCCGTGCGGGTGGATGCCGCTGCGCCGCTCGGCCTCGATGACGCCGAGCCGCCGGGTGGGGTACTGCTCGGTCAGCCGCCAGCCGCGGGTGCGGGCCACCACGGCGGCGGAGGTCTCGTAGCCGGGGTGCCGGAATCCGGCGGAGGCGAAGGCCGCGTACACCTCCAGCGGGTAGGTGGCGAAGGGTTCGAGCGACTGCATCAGCGAGAACAGCTCGCCCCGGCCGGTCTGCTGCCAGGCGAAGTCCAGCAACTCGCGCACGAGGGCGTGGACGGGGTCCGGCGGTTCGGTGCACGCGGACACGGAGGTGCAGACCTGGGCCAGTTCGCCGAGCGGTTTCCAGGTGCGGTTCACCTGGCCGTCCGCCGCGAGCGCGTCCTCGCCGAGCGCGAAGCGGCCGCGATGGGCGGACACCCAGGCCAGCGCGGTCTCCTGGACCTCCCGTGCCCGGCGCGCGGTCGTCGCGCTCACCGCGGGCGCCGCCCCGCCCGGGTGGGCGGGAGCGCTCCGCGGGCTCACAGGAGGACTCCGGCCGGCATCAGCCGCGCCGCCTCCAGTTGCAGGGCCACGCGCGGGTCGCCGCCGCCCATGAGCCGTACGAAGTCCAGCCCGGCGTCGAGGCCGAGGGTGTCGGGCACCCCGTCCAGGAGCGTCAGCCAGCGCCCGGCTCCGGCCGCCTGCTGCCAGTCCCGGCGGCGTACCGCCCGTACGAAGCCGCGGGCGACGTCCACCGGGCGGCGCCGGGCCGCGCGGGTGACCGCGCACTCCTCGCCGGGCAGCGCGAGCGGGGCGAGCACGGCGAGCCGGTGGGTCAGGGACTGCCAGCCGGCGTCGTCGAGCCAGCCGGCGTCGGGTTCGGTACCGGGCTCGTCCACGGGCGGGCCGGCCGGGGACTGTTCGAGCCGGCGCAGGGCACGGGCCATGGCCCAGTGGCTCCATACGACGGTGGGGGCCGCGTCCGGGCGCGGCGGATGGGCCGCCACGGCGTCCTTGAACACGGCGAGTTGTCCGGGGTCGGGCGGCAGGCGCAGGAGGGTGCTGGGCAGCAGCGCGTCGGCGCCCAGTACCCGCACCGCCGCACGCGCGACACTCTCACCCGCGCCGCCTCCCGTCAGGGTGCTCCCCGCTCGCACGTGGTCCCCGCTCCGAAGAGCGGAGACCACGTCGGAAGCGAGGTCCAGCACCGTTCCCCGCAGAAGGGCCGATGTGCTCGACTGCTCCATCTCACTGCTCCCGTCGGTCCGTCAGCCCTTCTTCGGGCGCGGGGTCGGCGGGGAGAGCAGCAGAGTCGTCGTTCCGGACTGGAGGGCGAGTGCCGCGCACTCGCGACTGTCGCGGAAGACTCCGTCGGGCTCGGCGGGGTCGAGTGCCGCGTCGATGTCGATGTTCTCCGTGCGGGTGACTTCCTCGAGCACCTTGTCCTTGGAAGGCATTTCACCATCTCCCTCTGGTAGCCAAATGGCCTTCACGTCCCAGGGTGTCCGAGAACTCCCGATACATTCCTTTCTTCTCAGATCTTCTCGGAACTCCCAGAAGATGACTTATTCAACAAATCAGGCATGAGTCACGTCCGGCGCAGGCGCCACACGTTGTCCTCTCTGAAGCCCTCGACGCCCTCGGGCGAGAGGCTCGGCCGGCGCATGGCCTCCCTCGTCTCGACGGCCCACTCGTCCTGCGGAAGGGCGAGTTCGGCGAGGGCCCCGTCCAGGGTGGGGAAGACGGCGTCGAAGGGCGGTTCGGTCTGCCAGGAGGGCCAGCCGGCGTGCAGCACGAGCAGCAGGGTGCCGCCGTCCGCCACGGCCCGCACGGCGGCACGCAGGACCGCCCACAGGTCGAGTGCGACCGGGGACTGCAGGTAATGGGCGCTCACCAGGTCGAAGGAGCCCTCGGGAAAGGTCCGGCCCAGCTCGTGGCATTCCCAGGCGACGCGGTCGCCGACCCCGGCGTCGGCGGCGTGCCCGGCGGCGCGTTCGAGTGCGGTGCGGGAGATGTCCACGCCGGTGACCCGCCAGCCGCGCGAGGCCAGCCACACGGCGTCCGCGCCCTCACCGCAGCCGAGGTCCAGCGCGGTCCCGGGGGCGAGGCCGCCCGCCTCGCGGACCAGCGAATCGTTGGGGCGGCCGCTCCAGACGCGGCCGGTGCCGCGGTAGCGGGCTTCCCAGAACTCGGCGGCGGGTGCCGTCGCGGGCCTGTCGGTCATGGTTCCTCCTGGGGCGGGACGCGTCTGCGCGGGCGGGACGCGCGGCGTTCGCGCGCCCTGTTGGGCAGGCTGCACCGGCCGGGGAGGAGACGACAAAGACCTTTGCCGGTTCGGCAAATCCGGCGTCAGCGCGTCAGCGCGTCGGAATCGTCGTCCGAGTCGCCGCCGGACCTCGCCGCCCGCCACGAGGCGGGGATCTCGATGCCCGCCTCGTCCATGGCGTCCTTGACCCGCCGGCGCAGCTCGCGGGTGACGTTCCACTGCTGGAGGGGCACGGTCTTGACCGCGAGGCGCACGAGCACGCCGTCGGCGTCCACGGACTGCACGCCCCACACCGCCGGGTCCTCAAGCATGAGGTCCGCGAAGTCCGGATTCTCACGCAGGGCGCGGCCGGTCTCCTCCAGCACCCGGTAGACCTCGTCGAGGTTCGCGTCGTGGTCCACTGCCACGTCCAGGACGGCACGCGCCCATTCCTGGCTGTCGTTGCGGACGCGCAGGATCTCGCCGTTGCGGATGTGCCACAGGCCGCCGTTGAGGTCGCGTACGTGGGTCAGCCGCAGGCCGACCTGCTCCACCTCGCCCACGGCCTCGCCGAGATCGACGGAGTCGCCGACGCCGTACTGGTCCTCGACCATGATGAGCAGGCCGGACAGGTAGTCGGCGACGAGGCTCTGCGCGCCGAAGCCGATCGCCAGGCCGACCACTCCGGCGCTGGCCAGCAGCGGACCGAGCGCGATGCCGATCTGGTCGAGCACCATGGCCACGCCGACCATGAACAGCACGATGGTCACGACGCTGCTGAGCACCGAACCGATGGTGCGGGCCCGCTGTTCGCGGCGCTGCCGCGCCCGGGACCGGTCGCGGTGCAGGACGACGGCTCCGCGGGCCGCCCGGCGGGGCCGGCCGCGCTCGGACTCGCCCGCCGACGGTTCCAGGACCCGCTGCACGACCCGGGTGATGGCCCGCTTGGCGACCACGCGCACCACCAGCAGGATCACGACGATGAGCACGATGCGCAGCGGTATCCCGATCAGCGTCGCGGTGTGGTCGCCGATCCAGTCCGACCACGAGAGGGCCGACCGGGACACCGCGGCCGGGTCGGTGGACGGGGAGGTGTGTGACATCGGCTCAGGTGCTCCATTCCTTGGGGGCGTCTGCCGTCGGGGCCACCTACCCACGGACGGCTCCCGCAATGACGCCCCGGACACCTCGTCACACTCATCACACCTTGTCGCACTTACCCCTTATGTCAGACAGTTGCGTCATCTTCACTCGGTACCGGCTCATCGGCGGCGCGGGTCGGGGCACCCGGAAGGGAGTCATCCACAGTGGAGGGAATCCGCGGCGTGGTTATCGTTGCCGTCCTGCTGCTGCCCGGACTGGGGCTGCTGCTGTTCACCATGACCTGTCTTGAGGACCGGCTGTTCGGCGATCCCGGTCTGCCCCGGCATGCCCGGCGACGGCATCTGCGCCTCGTCCGGGGCGGCGGCGCCGCGGATCCACCGGCCCGGCACCGGGAAGCGGCGGAACCGCGCCCGTCCGACCGGGACGCCGCCTGAGACCACGCCCGGTGCGGGCCCCGCGGACACGGCGAACGTGGCATCTTCACCGTACGGAGAGGACCGTCCGGCCGGACGGGGCACCCGCAGCACACCGAGGAGAGCCGATGGACGGCGAGGAACAGCGCGCGGCGGACGAGGAGTTCGTCCGGTTCTGGCAGGAGCGCCGGGTGTGCTTCCTGTCCACCCCGCGCGCCGACGGCACCCCGCACCTGGTCCCGGTCGGGGTGACGTACGACCACGCCACCCGCACGGCACGGGTCATCACGAGCCGGGGCACCGCGAAGGTGCGCAACGTCGAGCGGGCCGGCACTCCCGTCGTCGCGGTGGGCCAGGTGGAGGGCAGACGCTGGTCCACCCTGGAGGGCGTCGCCACCGTGCGGGACGACGCCGAGGCCGTCCGCGACGCGGAGGTCCGGTACGCGGCCCGCTACCGGCGGCCCGGGGCGAACCCGGAGCGGGTCGTGGTCGAGATCGCCGTACGGCGTTTCCTCGGCACGGTGCGCCCGGGGTGACGCGGCCGACGGCCGGACGGCCCCGCCGAGGCAAGGCCTCGGCGGGGCGGGCCGGTTCAGGAGCGGCGGACCGCCTGGACGGCTCCGTTGGGCATGAGCATTCCCGCCGTGGCCGACCCGCTCATGGTGTCGCCGGTCACGGACACCTCGAAGTCGAGGTGCACCGTGACGGGCCGGGTGACGTCCACGGCCCAGGTGGCGGTGGTGGCGCCGTCCTGGTCGGTGACCGCCAGCGCCTTCAGGGGCACGGTCTCGCCACTGGCGGTGGAGGTGCCGCCCTCGCCGTCGAACTCGAAGACGATCGTGATGGGGCCGAGGGGACTGGCCAGGGAGGCGTCCCAGGTTCCGGTGAGAGTGGACATGCGTGGTTCCTTGTCTTGTCGGTCTTGTCGGTCTTGTCGGTCAGGAAACGGAGGTGGACGGAAGGGGGGTGGTCACGGGGCGCGGGCCGCTGCGGCGGCGGCTCAGCGTGCGCCTCGGATGCGCACGACGACCGCGCCGCTGCCGAGGACGAGAAGGCCGGAGCCGAGGAACATCGCGGCGTAGCCGGACAGGGAGAGGACGGCTCCGGCGACGACCGGGCCGAGCGCGATGGCGATCATGTTCGCGACGTTGATGACGCCCAGGTCGCGGGCACTGCGCTCGCGGTCGGGCAGCAGGTGGATGGTCATCGCCATGCTCACCGCCTCGTAGGCGCCGAAGCCGATTCCGGTGAGGGCGGCCAGCACCAGTACCCCGGTCCAACTCGCGGTCACCGCGCCCAGGATCGTTCCGACGGCGAAGACCACCGTCGACGTGACGATGTAGACCTTGAAGCGCTGCGTGCGGTCGGCGAGCGTCCCGGCGAGCAGGGAGGCCAGCACGGCGCAGGGGGCGTAGAGGGCGGTGAGGACGAGCACTCCGTCGTCCGTCGTGCGGCCGGGGTGGTGCTGCTCGTACCGGATGACGTCCTGGAGGTAGTAGAAGAGGTAGGCGAGGGCGACGTTCTGGCCCAGTGCGAACAGGAACCGGTGCACCCAGGCCAGTGCGAAGTCCCGGTCGCGCGGAATCAGGTCGCGCCCGCCGCCTCGCGCGGTGGCGGTGGGCGTACCCGGCTGTGCGCGGTCGTGGCGCAGAGCGGTCACGAAGAACACCTGTGCCAGGACGACGAGCGCGGCCAGGGTCAGGTAGGTCGCGTCCGCGGCCCCGGCCACCGCCTGCACGGCGGTGCCGAGCACGGGCGCGAACGCCCAGGCGATACCGAGGCACGCCGAGGCCGCCCCCCGCCGGTGGGCGGGGACGAGATCCGGAATGGACGCCGTGAGGGGGGCCATGAGCATGTTGGCGCCGATCTGCAACAGACTCCAGCACAGCAGGAGCGTGCCGACGGAACCCGCTCGTCCGGTCGCGAACGACGCCGCCACGACCACGGCGGTTCCGCCGGCGAGCCAGGGCCTGCGCCGCCCCCACCGGGTGCGGGTGATGTCGCTGAGCCGGCCGATGAGCGGATTGGTCAGGATTCCCACAAGTCCGCCGACGCCGGTGACGACGGCGAGCGCGACCACGCGGTTCCCGGGCGCGAGGCGGGCGACCTGATCGGGGATGGTGGTGAGCACCGGGCCGAGCAGCAGGGCCCACAGCGTCGTGGTGGCCGCGGCGAGTGCCGGGTAGTACCCGCGGCCTGTCGCGGGACGCGCCGGAACGGCGTCATCGGGTGCTGTGCTCACGGGATGGCCCATCGCTTCCCTCACCGGCGCGTCATGGCTGGCTGGCCGATCAAGGTTTTCCTTGGCCAGATGGCCAATATAAACGGCGCGGAACCGCCGATGTCAACGCCCGATCCGAACCACTCCATGGGCGGGCCCCGCGAGGAATGCGTCCGGACACCCGCCGTGCGGGGTCCGATCAGCGCTCAGGCCCCGGTCGGCGGTGTCGCGCGCTCGTGGTCGTCGGCGGGGAATCCGAAGGCGGCCAGACTCGCCTCCGCGATCGCGCGCACCCGGTCCGGGGTGAGCCGGTCCGGGTAGAGGGCCACCTGCGCGCCCAGCCCGTCGAGCAGGGCGACGAACGAGTCGGCCACGACCGCCGGGTCGGCGGCCGGTGCCGCGCCTTCGAGCTGGGCGTCGCGCACCAGCATCTCCAGCAGGCGGCGCCACTGCGCGTAGGAGCGCCAGCGCTCCTCGGCCAGCTCCGCGTTCCCCAGCGCGTACGCCCAGAAGGACAGCTCGATCTGCTCGCCGCTGCGCGCCTCGTCGTCCACGGGGAGCGCGTCGAGGACCGCCCGGCGAAGCGCCGCCGCACCCGTCAGCCCCGACAGGTGGAGATCGATCCGGTCGGCCAGCACCTCGTACGACCGGTGCAGCGCGGCGCGGAAGATCTCGTCCTTGCCGTTGAAGTAGTGGGCGATGATCCCGTGCGAGACCCCCGCCTCCCTGGCGATCTCCCGCGTGGTGGCCGCCGCCATCCCCGAGCGCGACACGACGCGCAGGCACGCCTCGACGATCTCGCGGCGACGCGCGGCGTGGTCCACGACCTTGGGCATGACGGCGAGCATACCCGGCACCGATCACGCCCCGGAGCCGGACGGCCCTTGACGGATGGGCCCGACCGATGGTTATTTTGGCCAAACGGCCAATAATAAGTCCGCGGCCGGCGACGACAGGTGGTGCCATGCGACTGAGCGTGAGTTTCAGCGGATTCGGGCCGGTCACGGCCTCCTTGGACACGGCGCGGGAGGCGGCTCGGGCCGGGCTGGACGGCGTCTGGTACTGCGAGCACGTGGGCTTCCGCGACGCCCTGGTGCCCGCCGCGGTGATGCTCGACCGCTTCCCCGAGCTGGACGTTGGCGTCGTCGGCCCGGCCCCGGTGAGCAGGCATCCGGCGGTTCTCGCCATGGGCCTGGCGGGGCTGAGCGAGCTGGCCCCCGGACGCGTACGCGCCCAGCTGGGGCTGGGCGATGCCCGCCTGGTCGGCCGGATCGGCGGGACCGGCGGCTCGCTCGGCCAGGTGCGCGAGTACGTCGAGGCCACCCGCAAGTCCCTGGCCGGCGAAGCGCTCACCGGCACCTGGGCCGGTCACACCTTCGACGGCTACCAGACCATGGCCCGAGCGGATCCGCCGCGGCTGGACCTGATGGCCATCCGGCCGAAGATGCTGGAGCTCGCGGCGCGCATCGCCGACGGGGTCTCGCTGTCGACCGGGGCGTCCACCGAGTACCTCGCCGAGGCCGTCCGGCGCATCGAGCGGGTGCTCGCCGAGAACGACCGGCCGCGGGAGAGCTTCCGGGTCACCGCACAGTCCTTCGGCGCCGTCGCCGACACCGTCGCGGCGGCCGAGGACCGGCTGCGACCGACCCTCGGCATCTTCTCCCCCGAGGTGCTGCGCATCCTCGCCCCCGGCTGCTCCCCCGCCGGCGACGTCGGCCGGATGGCGATCGCCACCACACCGGAGCGGCTGGCCGAGCGCATCGACGAGTACCGCGGGGCCGGGGTCGACGAGATCGCCCTCGACCTGTCGGCAGCACCCGACGAACTGCCCGACGCCCTGGCCGCCTTCGCCGCCGCCCGAGACCACTGACCCCGCACCCGCCGACCACGACCACCACCACCCGGCAAGGAGAGGCCCCCATGACCGACGACCTCGCAAAGATCACCGCTCTGCACGAAGGGTGGGTGCGCGCCAACAGCGACGCCGACCACGCGTGGCTGAGCGAGAACGTCCACCCCGACCTGGTGATGTGGAACACCGTCGGTTCGAACTTCTTCGGCCGCGACAGCCTCGTCGAGCTGTGGAAGACCCTGCGGCAGATCGTGCTCGCGTCCGGGAACGGCCCCGGTGCCTCCGAGGCATGGGACGAGAGCTACCTCGTCGAGGGCGACCTCGCGGTGGTGCACTGCATGAGCCGGCTGAAGGTGAACTTCGGCGCCGCCGAGGGAGCCGAGGCCGGGGGCAACCTGGACCAGGTCTTCCGCTGTACCGAGGTGTACCGGCGGGAGAACGGACGCTGGCTCATGGTGCACTACCACGGCTCGCCGCACACGCCCGGACTGCTCGGGGGTTCGTGACATGACCGCCGAGTGGATCGAGTTCCGCGCGGGCCGGGTGCGCGGCGGACAGCGACCGGCCGCCCCCGGCACCGCGCCGGACGGCGACACGGAGACGGTGCTGCTCCTGCACGGCGTCAACGGCGCCGCCGAGGAGTGGCGACCGCTCGCCGAGGCCCTGCCGTCACGGCTGCGGGTCGTCGCCGTCGACCTGCCCGGTCACGGCGGCACACCGCTGGACGCGGGCGCGGCGGACGACGCGGTCGGCGCCGCCCCCGGTTTCGGCCTCGACGGATGCGTCACGGCGGTCGTGGCGGCGTTGCGCGAGGCCGCTCCGGCGCACCTGGTCGGCTCGTCGTTCGGCGGCGGCGTCGCCCTCGCCGTCGCCGCGCGGCACCCGGAGCTGGTCCGCACGGTCACCACCATCGGCACCGGCCCCGGCGGGGAAGGGGCGCTGCTGGACCTGATCGTTCCCGCCCTTCGCGAGCAGGGACCCGCCGCCTTCTTCGCCTCGGCCATCCCGGCGTACTCCTACCCGCCCGGCACCGACCCCGCGATCGTCGAACGGGCCGTCGAGCGGGCCGGTGCCCGCAGCCCGGCGGAGGCGCTCGCGGTACTGGAGGCCGGTTTCCGCACCGACCTCACCGCGCCGGCCGCCGCGGTGACCGTGCCGCGGCTGATCCTCGGCGGGGCCGACGACCTCACCGCGGGGCCCGACCGGGTGCGGGCGCTGGCCGACGCGGCGCTCGCCGCGGCGTACGTCGTGCCCGGCTTCGCGCATCTGCCGCACGTGGACCAGGCAGGGCGGGTCGCCGCACTGCTGACCGCGTTCTGGGCCGCGCCGGTCGACCCGGGGCGCGTCACCGCCGACCTGGACGCCCTGCACGCGCTCAGCCACGACGGCAAAGGCGTCCAGCGCGTCGCCTGGACGCCGGTGTGGCGCACCGCGCGCGAGCTGCTGCGCGAGCGCGCCGCCGAGATCCCCGGCGTGCGGTTCCACCAGGACGCGGCGGGCAACAACCACGCCACCCTGCCCGGCAGCGGCCCCGGCGTCCTGGTGCTGGGCAGCCACCTCGACTCGGTGCCCGACGGCGGCAATCTCGACGGCGGATACGGCGTGGTGGCGGCGCTCGAAGTGCTGCGCGCGCTCGCCTGCCGCCCGTCCCCGCCCGCGCTGAGCGTGCGGGTGACGGACTGGGCCGACGAAGAGGGGGCGCGGTTCGGGCGGAGCCTGTTCGGCTCGGCCGCGGTGACCGGCGCCCTGGACGTGGCGGCTCTGCGTACCCTGCGCGACCACGGGGGGGAGACCGCCGCCGACGTGCTCGCCTCGTACGGCGTTGACCTGGACGGTCTCGACGCGGCGCGCGAGACCCTGACGGATGTCGTGGCCTATCTGGAGCTGCACATCGAACAGGGCCCGGTGCTGGACAACTCCGGCCAGGTGCTGGCCGCCGTGACCGGTTCGCTCGGGGTGGAACGGCACCGGGTCACCCTGCACGGCACCGCGTCGCACGCCGGGTCTCCCATGCCGGCGCGGCACGACCCGGTCGCCGCGGCGGCGGCCTTCCTGGTGCGGGCGCGGCAGATCGCCGAAGCGTGCCAGGGGCGGGTCACCTGCGGCATCCTCGAAGCCCGTCCGGCCACCCCCACCGCCGTGCCCGAGACGGTGACGCTCGGCCTCGACGTACGCCACGACGACCCACGGCAGTTGGTCGCGCTGTGGGAGGAACTGCGCGCGGAGCTGGCCGCGCGGTGCCTGGCCGAGGGCGTTCGGGCGGAGGTCGAACCGCTGTGGCGCACCGCACCGGTGCGCTTCGACACCGGCCTCGTCGACCAGGCCGCCGCCGTGGTGCGCGCCGCCACCGGAAGCGAGCGGCGGCTGGTGAGCGGACCGCTCCACGACGCCTGCGAGATGTCACGGGCGGGCGTCCCCACCGCCATGCTGTTCGTGCCGAGCATCGGTGGCATCAGCCACGCGCCCGGGGAAGCCACCGCGGTGGCCGATCTGCACACCGGAGTCCGCGCGCTCGCCGCCCTGACGGTGTCCGTACTGGCGAAAGCCGCACCCCGATGACCGGGAACCGCGCCCCCGAGCGCCACTCGGCCCGCCAGGACGCCGAAGCCCTCGCCGGCCGCCTGGTGGAATGGCGCCGCGCCCTCCACCGCCGGCCGGAGACGGGGCTGCGGCTTCCGCTGACCCGGGCACGCGTGCTGGAGGCGCTGTCCGGCCTGGACCTGGCGGTGACCCGCGGCGCCGGGCACAGCTCCGTGACAGCGCGCCTGGCGGGCGGGCGCCCCGGGCCGACGGTGCTCCTGCGGGCCGACATGGACGCACTGGCGATCACCGAACCGCCGGACGAGCCCTTCGCCTCCGAGATCCCCGGCGCGATGCACGCCTGCGGGCACGACGCCCACACCGCCATGCTGCTGGGCGCCGCACATCTCCTCGCCGAGCGGCGGGAGGAGATCGCGGGAACCGTCGTCCTCGCCTTCCAGGCGGGCGAGGAGGGCCACGGCGGTGCCCTCCGGATGATCGAGGAGGGCGCGCTCGACGGGGTGGACGAGGCCTACGCCGTCCATGTCGCCCCGCCGCTGCCCGCCGGGACGCTCGCGAGCCGCGCCGGGGCGCTCATGGCGTCCAGCTCGCCGTTCGAGATCACCCTGTCCGGCGCCGGGGGGCACGGCGCCGACTCCGCACCGGGCGGGGTGCTGGACGCCGCCGCCCGGCTCGCCGTCGCCCTGGGCGAGCGGGCCGCCGCCCTGAGCGCCGGCGCCGAACCGGCGTACGCGAGCCTCGGCACGCTGCGCGTCGGCGAGGCCGCGAACGTGCGGCCGGCCGCCGCCTCGCTGTCGGGGACCCTGCGCGCCTTCAGCGCCGAAGGCGGAACGCGGGCCAGGGCCGCGATCGGCGACACCGTGGCACGGTCGGTCGCGGGCACCGGCGTAGGCGTCGAACTGACCTGGCCGGGGCCGGACGCACCGGTCATGACCAACGCCGAAACCGCCAACCGCCGGGTGCGCGCGGCCGGAGCGGCCGTCGTGGGCGAGCGGGCGGTGCTGGAACTGACCGCGCCCATCGCGGCCTCCGAGGACTTCGCCCTGGTCGCCGAGCGGGTGCCCGCCGCCGTCGTGTTCGTCGGGGCGGGCGGCAGCGGTCAGGTCCACTCGCCGACGCTGCGGATCGACGAGGCCTGCCTCCCGGTCGGTGCGGCTCTCTACACCGAGATCGCCCTGCGGGCCGGCCCGGCGGACACCGAGGAGGAGCGCCCATGACGTACTCGATCGTCGCGCGCGACGAGCGGACCGGAGAGTTCGGCGTCGCCGTGGCCTCGCACGCCTTCGCGGCCGGGCGCGCGGTGGCCTTCGCCGTGCCCGGAGTGGGCGCGGTCGCCACCCAGGGCGCACCGGTGCCCGGTCACGCCGAACGGCTGCTGGCGGCCCTGGCCGGGGGACGTACGGCCTCCGAGGCACTCGCCGCACTCGTCGAGGACGACGGCGGGGGCGTGCTGCGCCAGACCGCGCTCGTCGCGGCATCCGGGCCCCCCGCGGCGCACACCGGTGGACTGTGCGTCCGCTTCGCCGGGCACGTCACCGACGACGCCATGAGCTGCCAGGGGAACCTGCTGACCGCCGACCGCACCTGGGAGCGGATGGCCGAGGCATACCACCGGGGCACGGACGGCAGCTGGGAGGACCGGCTGCTCGCCGCGCTGGAGGCGGGCCTGGCCGCCGGTGGCGACCTGCGCGGACAGCAGTCCGCCGCCCTGCTGGTCGCCGGGCCGCTGCCGGATGCGCGGCCACGCCTCGACCTGCGCGTCGACGACCATCCCGCCCCCCTCGGCGAGCTGCGCCGGCTGCTGGACCTCGACCGCGCGGACCGGGATCTGCGCGAGGCGATCGCCGTCGTCACCGGGGCGCCCGGCGACCCGCACGACGTGCTGCGGCTGCTCGATCGGGCCCAGCGGACGTTCGGCCCGGGGAACCGGGAGCCCGACTTCTGGGCGGGCTTCGTCGCCGAGGGCCTCGGCGAGGGCACCGGCCGGTATCCGGCGGACCCGCCGTGGCAGGAATTCCGGCGACGGCTGAGGGGGCCGACCCCGCGCCCCGGGCACGACACACAACAGGAGCAGACATGACGCAGATCGCCAACCCCAGCGACATCGCCCCACTGCGGGAGGTGATCGTCGGGCCCTACAAGCCCTTCACCTGGTGGGACCTCGTCTGGGGATCGGTACGGTACCCGGACCCGGCCAGTCTCCGGTATGTGCGCAACAACACCGTCAAGGTGCCCGACCACGAAGTGGCCCGGCGCCAGCACGCCCGGTTCGTCGAGGTGCTCTCGGACGCGGGCGCCCGCGTGCGCACCCTCGACGACCTCGACGACGTGTCGATCCAGCTCTACCCGCGCGATCTCGCCTTCGCCGTCGACGACACCCTGTTCCTGGCCCGCTCCCGCGACCCGATCCGCCGCAAGGAGCAGCGGGCGCTGGAGAGGTACCTGCCCGAGATCTCCAAAGTGGAGCGTCTGGACGCGGGACGCATCGAGGGCGGCGACGTGATCGTCACCGACGACGAGGTGCTGGTCGGCCTCAGCGAGGCGACGGACCTCACCGGGATCACCGCGCTGCGGGAGGCCTTCGGACGTGCGGGGATCACCCGCCGGATCGTTCCGGTCGAGTTCTCGGGGCGGGGCGTGGTGCACCTCGACACCAAGTTCACCCTGGTGGGCCCGAAGCTCGGTTACGTGCACTCGGCGTCGCTGACCCCGTACTCCCGGAGCCTGCTGGCGGACCGCTTCGAACTCATCGAGGCGAACGACGAGGAGGCCCGCTCGCTGATGGTCAACACCGTCGCCCTGGCACCCGACCGGGTGATCATCGACGAGCGGGCCCACCGGCTCGCCGCCGCGCTGCGTGCGCACGGCGTCGAGCCGGTGGCACTGGACTTCTCGGAGGTCACCAAGTTCCCCGGCGGCTTCCGCTGCGCCACGTTGCCGCTGCGCCGTGGCGACGGGGGGAGGGACTGACCCGTACGCCGGTTCGCCGTCGCCGGGCGATCGGCGTACGGAAGGGTCAACCTGGGCCCGGGGGCATCCGCCGCGGCCCGCTCCGGGGAAGCGATCACCGTGACGACCGCCCCGCGAGAGACGGAGCCCCATGAACGACGGACGCGAGCGTGTGAGCGACGACGGTGGCGCAGCGGGACCGCGCTGCCTGGTCACCGGTGCCACGGGATACATCGGCGGGCGCCTCGTGCCGGAGCTGCTCGCCGCGGGACACCGGGTGCGCTGCCTGGCCCGCACCCCGCAGAAACTCCGCGACCACCCCTGGGCCGGGGAGGTCGAGGTGGTGCGGGGGGATGTCACGGATCCCGACTCGGTGGCGGGGGCGCTGGAGGGCGTCGAGGTCGCCTACTACCTGGTGCACGCGCTGGGCAGCGGTGACGGTTTCGAGGAGACGGACCGGCGGGCGGCGCGCACCTTCGCCGACCGGGCCCGTGCCGCCGGGGTGCGGCGCCTCGTCTACCTGGGCGGTCTGACACCGGCCGGTGTCCCGGAACGGGACCTGTCGCCGCATCTGCGCTCCCGTGCCGAGGTCGGCCGCATCCTGCTGGCCTCGGGTGTGCCCACGACCGTGCTGCGCGCGGCGGTCGTCATCGGTTCGGGGTCGGCGTCCTTCGAGATGCTGCGCCACCTCACCGAACGGCTGCCGGTGATGGTCGCGCCCAGCTGGGTCGGCACCCGCGTCCAGCCGGTCGCCGTCCGGGACGTGCTGCGCGCGCTCGTCGGCAGTGCGGGCATGCCGGAGGAGGTCTCCCGGACCTTCGACATCGGCGGCCCGGAGGTCCTCACCTACCGGGACATGATGGTCCGGTACGCCGAGGTCGCCGAGCTGCCGCGGCGGCTGATCCTGCCGGTGCCGATTTTGACGCCGGGACTGTCCAGCCACTGGGTCGGCCTGGTCACGCCGGTCCCCGCGTCCATCGCGCGACCACTCACCGAGTCGCTGCGGCACGAGGTGGTGTGCCGCGAGAACGACATCCTGCGCTACGTGCCCGCGCCGCCCGGATATCCGCTCGGGTTCGACGACGCGGTGCGGCTGGCGCTGCGGCGCGTGCGCGAGGCACAGGTCAGCACCCGCTGGTCGTCCGCGTCCCCGCCGGGGGCGCCCAGCGATCCGCTGCCCACCGACCCCGACTGGAGCGGCGGCAGCCTCTACACCGACCGCCGCGCGCTGACCGTCGACGCCCCTCGCGACGCGCTGTGGCGGGTCATCGAGGGGATCGGCGGCGACAACGGCTGGTACTCATTCCCGCTGGCCTGGGCGGTCCGGGGCTGGCTCGACCGGCTGGTCGGCGGGGTGGGCCTGCGCCGCGGCCGCCGGGACGCCGCCCGGCTGCGGGCCGGGGACTCGCTCGACTTCTGGCGGGTGGAGGAGATCGTCCCCGGCCGGCTGCTGCGGCTGCGCGCCGAGCTGCGGCTGCCGGGTCTTGCCTGGCTGGAGATGTACGCCGAGACGGACGACGCCGGCCGGACGCGGTACCGGCAGCGGGCGCTGTTCCATCCCCACGGGCTGGCGGGCCACGCCTACTGGTGGAGCGTGTGGCCCTTCCACGCCGTGGTGTTCGGCGGCATGGCCCGCAACATCGCCCGAGCCGCCGCCCGCGACCCGCGCCCGACCGCCCCCGTCCAGGGCCCGGCCACGTCCTGAGCCGACACCGCGCGGCGCCCGTTCCCGTCGCCGTGCGCACGCCGCCCGCGTCCCCGGTCCCGACTCGCCGGGCGTACCCCGCTTCCCCGTACCGCGCCGCGCGTTGCACACCGCGGGCACGCTTCCGCGGCCCGGATCCACGCCTTCCCCAGGAGCGTCATGAACACGTCGGTCGTACTGTTCACCCGCGATCTGCGTCTGCACGACCACCCGCCGCTGCGCGCCGCCCTCGACGGCTCGCGGTCCGTCGTGCCGCTGTTCGTCCGCGACCGCGCCGTGGACGCCGCCGGCTTTGCCGTGCCCAACCGGCTCGCCTTCCTCGCCGACTGTCTGCGGGACCTGGACGCGGGGCTGCGGGAGCGGGGCGGGCGGCTGGTGGTCCGCCGCGGCGACCTGGTGGAGGAGGTGTGCGCCGTCGTCGGCGAGGCGGAGGCCGGCGAGGTGCACATGGCGGCCGATGTCAGCGCGTACGCGCACCGGCGCGAGGAACTCCTGCGGGCCGCCCTGGGGGCGCGGGGCTGCCGGCTGCACGTCCACGACGCCGTGACCACGGTGCTGGCCCCGGGGTCCGTCACCCCGGCGGGCTCCGACCACTTCGCCGTGTTCACGCCGTACTACCGGCGCTGGTGCGAGCGGCCCGTCCGCGGCGTCCTGGCCGCGCCCCGCCGGGTCCGCGTCCCGGACGGAGTGGGCTCAGGCCCGCTGCCCTCCCGCCGGGACCTGGCGGGCCTATCCCCGGCGCTGGCGGCCGGCGGTGAGACGGAGGCCAGGAAGCGCCTGACGGCCTGGGTTCGCGGCGGCCTCACCGGCTACGCGGACCACCACGACGACCTGGCCGGCGACGCCACCTCCCGGCTCTCCCCCCACCTGCACTTCGGTGCCCTCTCCCCCGTGGAACTGGTCCACCGCGCACGCCGCGGGGGCGGGCCGGGCGCCGAGGCCTTCGTACGGCAGTTGGCGTGGCGGGACTTCCACCACCAGGTCCTGGCCGCACGGCCGGAGGCCTCCGCGCTCGACTACCGCACCCGGCACGACCACTGGCGCACCGGAGCCGGGGCCGAGGAGGACGTCTCCGCGTGGAAGGAGGGGCGCACGGGCTGTCCGATCGTCGACGCGGCGATGCGCCAGTTGCGGCACGAGGGCTGGATGCACAACCGGGGCCGCCTGCTGAGCGCGAGCTTCCTCACCAAGACGCTCTACGTGGACTGGCGCGTGGGCGCCCGGCACTTCCTTGACCTGCTCGTGGACGGCGACATCGCCAACAACCAGCTCAACTGGCAGTGGGCGGCGGGCACCGGCACCGACACCCGCCCCCACCGTGTCCTCAACCCCACGGCCCAGGCACGGCGGTTCGACCCCGACGGGGCGTACGTGCGGCGCTGGGTGCCCGAACTGGCCGGCGTCGAGGGGCGGGCCGTGCACGAACCGTGGCGGCTGCCCGGCCCGGAGCGCGCGGCCCACGACGCCTACCCCGATCCGATCGTCGACCTCGCCGAGGGCCTGGACCGCTTCCGCCGGGCTCGCGGACGCGGCTGAAGCACGGGCCGGCGGTCAGGTGGAGGGGGCGTCCGGCGGGCGGGTGCCGGGGCTGTCGGGGCGGGAGGTGTGGTCCGGGTGGTCCGGGGTCCTGCGGACCTCCTTCAGCTCCGCCTCGTACAAGTGGTCGCGGCCCTCGGCGAGGCGGTCCACCGCCGCGCGCTCCAGATCGCGGAACGGCCGGTAGTACGTCCGGTCGTACGCCTCGACGATCTGGAAGGTCCAGTGTCCGGGGATGACGTTGCGCCCCACGATCTCGGTGCGCACCCGCTCCGCCCAGTCCGGGTGGCCGGCCGCGCGCAGCAGTTCGACCGCACGGTCCAGTTCGAAGTCCGCCGTGCCGGTGAGCTGGTGGAAGGCGAACAGGTGCCCGCGGGCACGCTCGGTCGTCTCCAGCGCCTTGGACAGGGACCCGAGGGCCTCCACCGTCTCGTCGCTGACGCCCTCGGGGCGCCGGTGCGCGTCTGCCATGGCGTGTGGGCCTCCTTGCGCCGTGCCGGGCCGGTGCTCCCGCGTCGGCCGGCCACCCACCAGCCTGGGCCCGGTCAGGGGGCCGCACCACTCGGGCGCGGCCCCCGTCGGACGCCGAACTATCCTGGTCCGCGGCCCGGGACCCACCGTCCGGGGCGCGCTCGTCACCCGCCGTCGTTCCAGGAGCAGCCCGTTGAACAGCAGTACAGCCACCCCGGACAGCTACTACGAGCACATCGACGAGCACCGCTACAAGCCCACCGCGCACGCCGGTGGTGCGTGGAGCGCGGACGAGCAGCACTTCAGTCCGCTCGGGGGCCTGATCGTCCACGCCGTCGACCGCCACCTGGCGGGACGGGCCGGTGCGGACATGTCGCTGAGCCGGATCGGCTTCGACATCCTCGGCCGCCCGGCGCTGGACGAGTGCGAGATACGGGTGGAGACCGTCCGGCCGGGGCGCACCATCGAACTCGTCGAGGCAACCGTGCTCATCGCTGGGCGGTCCGTGGCGCGGGCCAGGGCCTGGCTGCTCGCCGACGTGGACACGAGCGCCGTCGCCGGTGGCGCGGCGGAGCGGCTCACCGCGCCGGAGACGCTCGCGCCCTGGGACATGTCCTCCCAGTGGCCCGGCGGATACATCGCCTCCCTGGACGTACGCCCGCTCGGGCCGCCCCGCCCCGGGCGCGCCACCGCCTGGGTCTCCACCGGCCTCGACCTGGTCGCCGGGGAGGCCGCGAGCCCGCTGGCGTCCTATGTCGCGCTGGTCGACACGGCCAACGGCATCGCGGTGCGGCAGTCGCCGGCGCAGTGGATGTTCCCCAACGTCGACCTGACCCTGCATCTGCACCGCGCGCCGCGCGGACGCTGGACCGGCCTGGACACCACCGTCGTCTTCGGGCCCACCGGCCAGGGCATCACCAGCACGGTGCTGCACGACGTGGACGGCCCGGTGGGACACGCGCAACAGATGCTCACCGTCCGCCCGCAGCCGTGAGCCGACGCCTGCCCCGGCGGGCGTCGGCACGAAGGACACGCCATCGGGCACAGAGTCTGAATGTTCGCGTTTTACCCGTTTTCGCCCGGTAACCCGTGCGGAGGACATCCACATGCGACGAGGTGAGAATCATGCTGTTGCTGGGTCTTCTGCTCATGGCGGGCGCCGCCGCCTTCGCGGGCCTGCTCATCGCCTACAACCTGTCCGGTGGCCCGGACTACACGGTGACCCTGCTGGGGAGCGACCCGTTCACCGTCAGCACGCTCGGGGCGTTTCTCGGCGGTATCGCCCTGACCCTGATCTTCGGTCTCGGGGTCTGGATGCTGATGGCCGGGACGGTGCTGGCGCGGCACCGCGGCAAGAAGCACCGCAGGGAGCGGGAGACCGCCCGGCGGGCCTCCGCGGAGCGGGACGAGCTGGCCGGCCGTCTGGAGGGCGGCAGCACCAGCGACGACGCGGGAGACCGCCGCCCGGCCGCCCACCGGCCGCACCGGCTCCGCCTGCACGGTCACTGACCCGGCGGGTCGGCACCCGTTCCCCCTCGGCGGGGAGCGCGCGACACCCCGATGGCGGAACGTCCGATGGTGGAATGTTCAACCATTCGGGGTGGTTGCCGTACCCGAAGGAGGTCACAGGTGGACACGACGTACTACGACCACGGAACGCCCGCGGAGCGCTGGGAGCGCGCGCGGACGTTCTTCGACGCCAAGGACTACGCCGGCGCGGCACGCGTCCTGGTCGGCCTGGTCGGGGAGGTTCCCGAGCAGACCGGACCCCGTCTGCTGCTGGCGCGCGCCTACTACCACTCGGCCCAGCTGCGGCGGGCGGAGGCCGAACTGCGGACCGTCGTCGAGCGCGATCCCGTCGAGCGGTACGCCCGGCTGATGCTGGGCCGCACCCTCGAACGGCAGGGGCGGCAGGAGGAGGCCGACACGCAGCTGCGGATCGCCTCCGCCCTGGCGGGCGACTTCGCCGGTGTCTGAACGACGCCGGGCGACGCGACGGCAACGGCGGCCGGCCCGTCACCGCCGTGCCGTCGCACCGCCCGGGTGGGTCCGCCGGCCCCGCCGGTGGGCGATCTCGCCGAGGACCACGTCGACCGCGACGAACGCGGCCAGCGGGATGCCCAGCAGCGGCACGAACCAGCCCAGCACCGCGACGCCGGCCAGCAGCGGGACCAGGAGCAGCGGCGGCACGTGCTGCCAGGCACCGCGCGGGATCGGGCGGCCGAAGGCGGAACCCCGGCCGCGCCGCCACCACATGCGGTAGCCCCAGACGATCAGCAGGACCAGGGAGGCGGCCAGCAGCATCAGGGCGATCTGGTTGGCCAGGCCGAACAGGATGCCGGTGTGCAGGTCGATGCCCCAGCGGCTGAGCTTGGCGAGCACCGGGTAGTCGGCGAAGCGCAGGACATCGGTCACCTCGCCCGTCGCCGGGTCCACGGCGACCGAGTCCTGCTTCTCGGGCCAACTGCGCTGTACCTGCCTGACGATGTGGGCCGAGGACGCGTCGGCGGGCGGGACGATCTCCACCGGGTCCCCCAGGCCCTCGGCGCGCGCGGCGGCCAGCACCTTGTCGAGGCCGACCCCCTGCCCGGCGTCCCCGCCGGTGCCCGCCGCCGCGCCGTGCTCCGCGTGCTCGCCGCCCCCGGTGACCGACGCGGACACGGACGGGGTGGTCTGGCCGAGCGAGACGCGCAGGTCCTCGATGTTCGCGCCGGCGTAGGTCGACCAGGTCAGGCCGGTCGCCGACAGGAAGACGAACCCGGCCGCGGCCCAGGCGCCCACCGTGCCGTGCAGGCCGAGGGTGCGGCGCCGTCCCGCGGTGCCGCGCACCTTGCGCCGGGCCCGGCTGCGGGAGAACCACAGCACCAGGCCGCCGCCCGCGATCACCCACAGCCAGCTCGCGGCGAACTCGCTGTACAGGCGCCCGGGATCGCCCAGGTGCAGATCGCGGTGGAACTCGTCGATCCAGGTACGCAGCGGCAACGCGCCGGTGGAGCCGTACTGTTCGAGGGCGCCGCGCACCTTCGCGGTGTACGGGTCGACGAAGACCGCGAGCGTGTGGCCGGGGTCGACGCCCTCGACGCCGGACAGCAGCACCCTGGTGGTGGCGTCGGCCTCGGGCGAGGGGCGTACGGCGGAGACCGTGCCCTCGGGGTGGGCCCGCCGGGCGGCGGCGACCTGCTCGGAGATCGGCAGCTTGCGCTCGCCGGCGTCGGGGACGGTCAGCTCGTGGGCGTAGACCATCCTCTCGGCCTGGAACGAGGCGGCGTAGAGGAAGCCCGTGACCGCCGCGACCAGTAGGAAGGGGGCCACGAAGAGTCCGGCGTAGAAGTGCAGGCGCAGCACCAGGGGGCGCAGGGCGGACCAGCCGCGAGACGGGCGCGGCGGGGTGGCCGGCCCCGGGGCCTCGTCCGTGGGGGTCGGGGAGGTGGTGGTCATCGGTGGCGCTCCGGAGACGTGGTGGGGACGGGACGGTCCCCAGTGGTCGGGGCGGAGCCGCGCCGAGTTCCCGTGCCGCCCCGTGGCGTGCGTCACAGGGACGGCCTCCGTGATCGGCGCGCCGTGACATGCTGGCCCGATGGGAACCCCGAGTGATCACGCCCCTCTCGCCGAGCGGGTCGAGGAACTGCTCGCCGCCGGCGGCCCGTTGCCGATCGTGGCGGCCGGTGATCCGGTGCTGCGGCGCGCGGCCGAGCCCTTCGAGGGACAGTTGGCGCCCGCGCTGCTGGCGCGGTTCGTCGAGGCGTTGCGCCGCACCATGCACGCGGCGCCGGGGGTCGGCCTGGCCGCGCCGCAGGTCGGGGTGGGGCTCAGGATCGCGGTCGTCGAGGACCCGGCGCCGGTGCCGGACGCGGTGCGGGTGGCGCGCGGGCGGGTGCCGCAGCCGTTCCGGGTGCTGGTCAATCCGTCGTACGAGCCGGTCGGCGCCGCGCGCGCCGCGTTCTACGAGGGCTGTCTGAGCGTGCCGGGCTGGCAGGCGGTGGTGGCGCGGCACGCCGAGGTGCGGCTGCTGGCGCGGGACGAGCACGGGCGGCTGGTGGACGAGGTGTTCACCGGCTGGCCGGCCCGGATCGTGCAGCACGAGACGGACCACCTCGACGGCACGCTGTACCTGGACCGGGCCGAGTTGCGCTCCCTGGCGTCGAACGGGGCGATGGCGGACCTCTGGTCCCAGGCCACGCCGGAGCGGGCGGCGTCGGCGCTGGGCTTCGAGCTGCCCTGACCCGGCCCCGCGGGGCCGCGGAACCGGGCCGTCAGCTGTCCCGGTACGTCTCCAGCAGCCGCAGCCACACCTCGCTGATCGTCGGGTACGACGGGACCGCGTGCCACAGGCGGGCGATCGGCACCTGGCCCGCAACGGCGACGGTCGCGGAGTGGATCATCTCGCCGACGCCGGGTCCGACGAAGGTGACACCGCGGACGATCTCGTCCTCCACGTCGACGACCATGCGGGCCCGGCCCTTGTAGCCGTCGCCGTACAGACTGGCGCCGGCCACCGTGGCCAGGTCGACGTCGACGGCGCGGACGCGGTGGCCGGCCTGCTCGGCCTCGGCCAGGGTCAGGCCGACGGAGGCCGCCTCGGGGTCGGTGAAGATCACCTGGGGGACGGCCTCGTGGTCGGCGGTCGCGGCGTGCGCGCCCCACGGGTCGGACTCCAGGATCGGCACCCCGGAGGCGCGGGCGGCGATGGCGGCCCCCGCGACGCGCGCCTGGTACTTGCCCTGGTGGGTGAGCAGGACGCGGTGGTTGACGTCGCCGACCGCGTAGAGCCAGTCGTGGCCGTCCACCCGGAGGCTGTCGTCGACGGAGAGCCAGGAGCCCGGCTCCAGGCCGACGGTCTCCAGGCCGATGTCGCCGGTGCGGGGCACGCGGCCGGTGGCGAAGAGGATCTCGTCGGCCTCGATCCGGTCGCCGGTGTCGGTGACGGCGACGACGGCAGGGCCCTCGCGGGTGACGGACTCGACGGAGGTGTTGGTGCGGAGGTCCACGCCGGCCTCGGTGAGCGCCTCGGCGACAAGTTCTCCGGCGAACGGCTCCATGCGGGTGAGCAGACCGCCCTCGCCGCGCACCAGGAGGGTGACCCGGGAGCCGAGGGCCTGCCAGGCGGTGGCCATCTCGACGGCGACGACTCCGCCGCCGACCACGATCAGCCGGCCGGGCACGCTCTTGGCGCTCGTGGCCTCGCGGCTGGTCCAGGGGCGCGCCTCGGCGAGCCCGGGGAGGGCGGGCAGGGCGGCGCCGCTGCCGGTGCAGACGGCGACGGCGTGCCGGGCGGTCAGTACCCTGCGGGTGCCGTCGGGCGCGGCCACCTCCACGGTGCGCCGCCCGGCGAGCCGGCCCTGTCCGCGGTACAGGTCGGCCCCGATGCCCTCCACCCACCGGACCTGGCCGTCGTCCTTCCAGTGGGAGGTGAACTCGTCGCGGCGGGCGAGGACGGGCGCCGCGTCCAGGGGGTCCCGCACCGACCGGTCGAGCCCCGGCAGCCGGCGGGCGTCCGCGCGGGCGAGGACCGGGCGCAGCAGGGCCTTGCTGGGCATGCAGGCCCAGTAGGAGCATTCGCCGCCGACCAGTTCGCTCTCCACGATCGCGGTGGACAGCCCGGCCGCGCGGGTGCGGTCGGCGACGTTCTCGCCCACGGGGCCCGCGCCGATCACGACGACGTTGTACGCGATGGAATCCGATTGCGTCATGGGGTCAGTCTGCTCGGTGGTGTGCGACGTGGCCACATGGGTACGTGCGCGGAATACCCACCAGGTCGGCGGTGTTGTGCCGACCGCTTCTCCCCCGCAACCAGGAAGAGGGAATCACCTCATGACCAGCACCGTGGAACTCACCAAGGAGAACTTCGACCAGACGGTCACGGAGAACGAGTTCGTCCTGATCGACTTCTGGGCGTCGTGGTGCGGTCCCTGCCGTCAGTTCGCGCCGGTCTACGAGAAGGCGGCCGAGACCAACCCCGATCTGGTGTTCGGCAAGGTGGACACCGAGGCGCAGCCGGAGCTGGCGCAGGCCTTCGGCATCCAGTCGATTCCGACGCTGATGATCGTCCGGGACCAGGTGGCCGTGTTCGCGCAGCCGGGGGCGCTGCCGGAGGAGGCGCTGACGGACGTGATCGGACAGGCCCGGAAGCTGGACATGGACGAGGTCCGCAAGTCGGTCGCCGAGCAGCAGGCGCAGGCCGAGGGCCAGGCGGGACAGGACGGCCAGTAGGGCGCCTTCGCCTCCCTCGGCCCGCGCCACGGAGTCGGCCGCCGGTCAGCTCGATTCCCGGTGCACCACGCTCGCGCCCAGCACCTTGTGGCGTTCGGGCGGGGCGCCGGGGTCGTGGACCGCGCGGTCGACGAGCGCGGCCAGGTCGCGGCCGGAGGGCAGCTCCAGGTGGACGGTGCTCAGCCGCGGCCGCAGCAGGCGGCCCAGCATCAGGTCGTCGGCGCCGATCACGGCGGCGTCGCCGGGAATGGCGAGGCCCTCGTCCTGGAGGGCCCGGGTCAGCAGCATCGCGTACTCGTCGTTGTACGTGAACACCGCGTCGAGACCGAGGGAGCCCCAGCGGGCGGCGAGCCGGGCGGCGGCGTGCTCCTCGTAGGCGAGGGGCAGCTCGGTGACGGTGGCGCCGGTGCCGTGCAGCGCGCGGCGGGCGCCGGCCAGGCGTGGCGCCGAGAAGACCGCCAGGCCCGCTTCCTCGGGTACGACGACACCGATCCGGCGGCGTCCGCGGTCGTAGAGGTGGCGGACCGCGCTGCCGCCGACGCCCTCCTGGTCCGTGAGCAGGGCGTGTGCTCCCTCGACGGCTTCGGGGCCGAGGGTGACCACCGCTCGGGCGCCGGAGCGCTTGAGGACCTCCACGCCCCGCGGGCCCAGGTCCGCCCCGGGTGCGAGAACGGCGACCGGGCGCAGCTCGGCCCAGGCGCGGGCGGCCTCGTCGCCGTACAGGCCGACGCTGCCGTACTGCACGACGGTGTAGTCGAGGTGGCCGAGGGCCCACTGGAGTTCGCTGAGGAACCGGCTGTAGAGCGGCCCGGCGGGGAAGGACGGCGCGGGGGTCAGGACCATGCGGCTGTGTCCGGCGCGCAGGGAGCGGGCGGCGGCGTGCGGGACGTATCCCAGTTCCGTGGCCGCCTCGTGGACGCGGCGGCGGGTGGGTTCGCTGATCCGGACGGCACTGGTGTTGTTGAGGACGTAGGAGACGGTCGCGCGCGAGACGCCGGCCAGGCGGGCCACATCGGCGCTCGTGGGGACGGAGCGCGGTGCGAGGGACTCGGGGGCGGGCGGTTTCGGTATCTGCACCATGACGTACGGCATCCTGGCAGAAGCCCGGAACAGGGTCACGGGCGGGGGAACGTCGTCGGATCGGGACCGAACCCGCCCTGCCCGTAAGGGGGTTGGGCTCAGCGGGGCGGTTCGGTGCGGGTCACCCGCGCGACCAGGTCGAACCAGCCCGCACGCAGCCGCTCCGGGGGCACCCCGCACTGCTCGGTGAGGTGGTGGATCAGGGCGGCGTCGAGGTACGCCAGCAGCGTGTGGGAGAGCAGCTCGCTGTCCGCGTCCGGCACGGCCTGCCGCAGCAGCAGGGCCACGTGGCCGCGCAGGAAGCGGCGCGGTGCCAGGGTGTGGCGGCGTTCCGCGCTCGGCTCCGCGGCCAGTTGCAGGTCGAGTTCGTCGATGGAGCGGCGCAGCATCGCGCAGCCGAAGGCCCCCAGCCGCTCGACGGGCGGCGCGCCGGGGCCCAGGGGCGGCGGGCCGCTCAGCAGCGCGGCCTGGAACTTGCGCTCGGAGTGGTCGAGGAGTGCCGCGAGCAGTCCCGTGCGGTCGCCGAAGCGGCGGAAGACCGTCCCCTTGCCCACCTGTGCGGCAGCGGCCACGGCCTCCATGGTGACGCCGGCCGCGCCGTGCTCGGCGACCAGCCGTCCGGCGGCCTCCAGCAGCCGGGCGCGGTTGCGCGCGGCGTCGGCGCGCAGGCAGGGCGCGTCGGCCTCGGTGCTCGTGCCCAGTTGCAGCAACTCGGGCGGACCGGCGGCCTCCTGCGGCGCGGGGAGGGGTGGCACGGCGGCGGACATGAAGCCAGCGTAAAGCATCGGGACGAAAACTGGACCGCGGTCCGTTTGAGATGTTAGAAATTAAACGGACTTCGGTCCGGATTATTGCGGCGATGTTTCAGCGCCGTCCCTGACTCAGCAGTGGGAGTACTCATGTCTGTCCGCATCCTTGCCTTCGTCGGCAGCCTTCGCGCCGGTTCGCACAACCGCCAGCTCGCCGAGGCGGCCGTCCGGCTCGCCCCGGAGGGCGCCGAGGTGCAGCTGTTCGAGGGGCTCGCCGAGATCCCCTTCTACAACGAGGACATCGACGTCGAGGGCACCGTCCCGGCCGCCGCCACGAAGCTGCGCGAGGCCGCCCAGGCCGCCGATGCCTTCCTGCTCTTCTCGCCGGAGTACAACGGCACCATCCCGGCCGTGCTGAAGAACGCCATCGACTGGCTGTCCCGCCCCTACGGCGCGAGCGGCTTCGCCGGCAAGCCCGTGGCCGTGGTCGGCACCGCCTTCGGCCAGTACGGCGGCGTGTGGGCGCAGGACGAGGCCCGCAAGGCCGTGGGCATAGCCGGCGGCAAGGTGATCGAGGACCTCAAGCTGTCCATCCCCGGTTCGGTGACCCGCTTCGCCGAGACCCACCCGGCCGACGACGCCGAGGTCGCCGCCCAGCTGACCGAGGTCATCGCCCGGCTGCACGGCCACGCCGACGGCACCGTCGCCGCCTGACCCGAACCCTCGACGCGCACGGGACCGGAGCCGGCCACGGCTCCGGTCCCCACGTATTTCAGGCCACCGCCCCGGCGGCCAGCACGCGCAGTTCCTCCAGCGCGGCCGCGACCGCCGGACGCCGGTGGCCGCCGCTTCGGGTACAGGTCAGCAGCTTGCGATGCGGCCGGTCGGCACAGCGCACCCGGACGATCGGCAGCGTGGGGGTCAGCCGCGCGAGCCGGGGTATCAGCGCGACGCCGAGCCCGTGCGCGACCAGGTGGGCGGTGACATTCCAGTCCAGCGCGTGATGGACCACGTCGGGGGTGAACCCGGCGGCACCGCACGCCGACATCACGTGCGGCCGGCAGTGACTCTGCGGCACCGGGGCGATCCAGGCCTCGTGCGCCGCCTCCGCCAGGTCGGCCGCCGCCCGCCCGGCGAGCGGGTGGCCCTCGGGGACGACCAGGTCGAACGGGTCGTCCAAAAGGGGCCGCTGGTCGAAGCGCGCGTCGGCCGAGGGCGGGTTGAACGGCGTCGACTCCACCACCGCCAGATCGCTCTCCCCCTCGAAGAGCAGGTCGAAGCCCTCCGCCCCCTCGACCTCCCGGATCCGCACCGACAGCCGCGGATGCCGCTCTCGCAGCCGCGCGGCCATCGGCGCCAGCAGCACGGACACGGCCACCGGGAACCCCGTCACCCGCAGCGGCCCGGCGGGCACCCCCTCCCCCGCCCGCAGATCGAGTTCGGCCTCGTCCCAGCGGGCCTCGATGGCGTCGGCGTGCGCGAGCAGGCTCTGCGCGGCCGGGGTGAGCCGGACCCCGCGGCCCTGCGGCTCCAGCAGGTCGACGCCGAGGTCCCGGGCGAGCTGCCGGATCTGCTGGGAGGCGGCGGAGGGCGTGAAGTGCAGGGCACGGGCCGCCGCGGTGACCGTGCCGTAGTGGGCGACGGCCCGCAGCACATGCAGCCTGCGCAGATCAATCATGAAGCCAACGCTTCACGGTACGGTCCGCAAAGTCAACCTGGACGTGAACGGATCCCCGGCCGCACGCTGTCTGTGGCGCGCGGGTCGATCACCACTGCCGGCACCGCTCGCCACGCACCAGCCCTGCCGGCGCAAGCACTCACGCACGAGGAGCCGCCATGCCCAGCTCGACCGGCACCGTCTGCCCGCACTGCGGATGGCCCGACGGTGCCGAGCCCTTCCGGACGGTGTCCGCGCACCCCACCGCGGCGGGCGGCACGCTGTGGACCCGGTGCGCCTGCGGCTCGCTCCAGGCCCGGGTCGTCGACGGCCGCGGCACCCGCGTCGTCTCGCGCGGCAGGCCCTCCCCGGCGGGCCGCTGATCCGCCGGGGTGCCGTGGAGCGGGGTCACTCCCGGGGGCGCTCGGGCTCCCGGGTCCTCGCCGCCCACAGGCTCGTCGCCGTGGTGACCGCGAGGACGAGCACGATGAAGCCGAGCGAGAAGGCGATGCCGATCTCCGGGACCTGGACGCCGGACTCGTGCAGGGCGTGCAGCACCAGCTTGACCCCGATGAAGCCCAGGACGACCGACAGGCCGTAGGAGAGGTGGACCAGCCTCCTGAGCAGGCCGCCGATGAGGAAGTACAGCTGGCGCAGCCCCATCAGGGCGAAGGCGTTGGCCGTGAACACGATGTACGGGTCCTGCGTCAGGCCGTAGATGGCGGGGATGGAGTCCAGGGCGAAGAGCACGTCGGTGGTGCCGATGGCGAGCATCACGACCAGCATCGGGGTCATGACCCGTCTGCCGTTCTCCTCGATCCACAGCCTGGTGCCGTGGTACCGGTCGGCGACCCCGAAGCGGCGCTCGGCGGCCTTGAGGAGCTTGTTCTCCTCGAAGTCCTCGTCCTCTCCGCCGCGGCCGTCGGCCGCGTTCTTGCGGGCGTCCTGGACGAGCTTCCAGGCGGTCCAGATCAGGAACGCGCCGAAGAGGTAGAAGACCCAGGAGAAGGCGGAGATCATCGCCGCGCCGGCCGCGATGAACCCGGCGCGCAGCACCAGTGCCACGAGGACGCCCACCATCAGCACCCGCTGCTGGTACTGCGAGGGCACCGCGAACTTCGCCATGATCAGGACGAAGACGAAGAGATTGTCCACGCTCAGCGACTTCTCGGTGACGTACCCGGCGAAGAACTCGCCGCCGGGTCCGCCGCCGCCCAGGACGAGCAGGCCCACACCGAACAGACCGGCCAGGACCACCCAGACGGCCGTCCAGATCCCGGCCTCCCGGATCGACACGTCGTGCGGTCTGCGGCCGACGAAGAAGTCGGCGGCGATCAGGACGCACAGGCCCGCGACGGTCAGCAGCCACACGCTGAGGGAGACGTTCACCGGGCTCCTCGTACGGTCGGGGGGAGTACGGTCGGGCGCTCGGGCGGGGCGGGGACCGTGTGCGGGTTCTCGGCCAGGGTGTTTCCGCGCGGCGGCGCAGGCAACCCGGCAGCGTGCCCGGCCCGCGCACCGTGGCGGGGTGGCCGGCCCGACTCCGACGTGACGGGAGCCCCGGATGACCACTGCCCCCACGCATCCGCACCCCGCCCGGCCGGGCCCGCGCATCGGCGTGCTCGGTTCGTACGGCGGCTTCAACATCGGTGACGAGGCGATCCTGACCTGTGTCCTCGGCTGTCTGCGCGCCCGGCGGCCGGACGCGCACCTCGTCGTCCTGAGCCGCAACCCGGAGCACACCCGCGCCCACCACCGCGACGCCGACGAAGTGGTCCCCTGGGAGGGCATCAGCCGCAACCGCGCCCTGGACGTGCTGCCCGGCCTGGACCTGCTGGTGCTCGGCGGCGGCGGCATCCTCTACGACGGCGAGGCCCGGCGCTATCTGCGGCTGGTGCGCGCCGCCCAGGTCCGGGGCGTGCCGACCTTCGCCTATGCCGTGGGAGCCGGGCCGCTGACGGACCCCGAGGACCGGGAGGCCATACGCACGGTGCTGACCGACATGGCGGACGTGGTGGTGCGGGACGAGGAGTCCCGGCTGGTCCTCGAGGAGGTCGGCCTGGAGCGCGAGGTCACCGTCACCGCCGACCCGGCCCTGCTGCTGGAGCCCGAACCGTTCACCGAGGCCATGATGCGCGACGAGGGGATCCCGTCCGGCGTCCGGCTGGTGGGGATGTCGGTGCGGGAACCGGGCCGGGCCGCCGAGAAGCTCGACGAGGGCGACTACCACGCGCTGCTGGCCGATGTCGCGGACTTCCTCGTGCGGCGGCTGAACGCGCACGTGGTCTTCCTGCCGATGGAGCGGCACGACGTACGGCACGCGCACGCCGTCCTCTCGCACATGACGGCGCCGGACCAGGGCCGGATCCTGCACGGCGACTACAGCCCGGGGCAGGTGCTCGGCTTCATGCGCCATCTGGAGGTGGCCGTCGGCATGCGGCTGCACTTCGTGATCTTCGCGGCACTGACCGGCGTACCGGTGCTGCCGCTGCCCTACTCCGGCAAGGTCTTCGACTTCGCGCGCCGGCTGGGCGCCCCGGCCCTGGTGGGCGTGGCGCGGGAGCAGGCCGGGCTGCTGCTGGCGGAGGTGGACCGGCTGTGGGACGAGTACCCCCAGCTCCGCGACGACCTGCGGTCCCGGATCGCGGAGCTGTCCGCGGCGGCCCGGCAGACCTGCGTGCGCTGCGGCTCGCTGCTCGACGACATCGGCGCCGGCCCCGGCACCCGGGCGGCGGAGCGGACCCCGCGGGCCACCGGGCCGCGTGCGTCGCACACCTGACCCCCGAGGAGCGCGATGCCGGTACTGGAAGAGCCCTCCGAGCCCCGCACGGTCACCCTGCCCCCGCGGTCCGCCCGGCACGGGGGCCGCTGCGACGTGCTGGTGGTGGGCGGGGGCCCCGCCGGGTTCGCCGCCGCGGTCGGCGCGGCCGACGCAGGCGCCGACGTGGTCCTGGTCGAGCGGTACGGGTTCCTCGGCGGCAACGCGACCGCGGCGCTGGTGATGCCGCTGATGTCGTTCCACAACGAGCACAAGCAGGCCGCGTTCACCGAGGCCGGGGACACCTCGCGGCTGCTGCCCACCGACCACGGCGAGGGCGAGCCGGTGGTAGCGGGCGTGCTGTGGCAACTGCTCGACCGGCTCATGGGGCGCGGCGGCTGTCTGCGGCCCTCCCCGAAGACCGGGTACACGGTCCCCTTCGACCCCGAGCTGTTCAAGCTCTGCCTGCTCGAGATGATGGACGAGTCGGGGGTGCGGATGCTGTTCCACTCCTTCGCCTCCGGCGCGCTGCCCCTCGACGACGGCTCGGGCTGGCGGGTGGTGTTCGAGACGAAGTCGGGGCCGGTGGTGATCGACGCCGGGGTGGTCGTGGACGGCACCGGGGACGGCGACGTGGCGAGCGCCTGCGGGGCGCCGTACGAGGTCGGCCGGCCCGAGGACGGGCTGGTGCAGCCCATGACGCTGATGTTCCGGGTCGCGGACTTCGCGCGGCCGGACTTCGCCGACTACGTGCGCGCGCACCCCGACCAGTGGCGTGGCGTGCACGGCCTGTGGGACCTGGTCGAGGAGGCCAGGGCCGCCGGTGAACTGCGGCTGCCGCGCGAGGACATCCTCTTCTTCGCGACCCCGCACCCGCGCGAGGTGGCGATCAACAGCACCCGGGTGAACCGGGTGCTCGGCACCAGCGTGTGGGACCTCACCCGCGCCGAGCACACGGCCCGGCACCAGCTCGCCGAGATCGACCGCTTCCTGCGCACCCGCGTCCCCGGTTTCGAGGAGTCGTACGTGGTGCAGAGCGGCACGCACATCGGTGTGCGGGAGAGCCGGCGGGTCCTGGGCGACTACCAGCTGACCGGCCACGACATCCTGGCGGCGCGCGCCTTCCCCGACGTGATCGCGCACGGCGCCTATCCGGTGGACATCCACAATCCGCGCGGCTCCGGCACCGTCCTCAAGAGGGTGCCGCGCGGCGGCTTCTACGACATCCCGCTGCGCTGTCTGGTGCCCCGGGGGACGCAGCGGCTGCTGGTGGCCGGGCGCTGCATCTCGGGGACGCACGTGGCGCACTCCTCGTACCGGGTCATGCCCATCGCCATGGCCACCGGTCACGCGGCCGGGGTGTGCGCGGCGCTGACCGTGCGGCACGGGCGCGGGCCGCGCGGTCTGCCGTACCGGATGGTCCAGCACGAGTTGCTGCGGCAGGGTGCCCGGCTGCGGACCGAGGAGAACTGAGGCGCGCGCCGGGTCGTCGGGGTCAGCGCGGGGCGGTGGTGCCGCGTTCGCGCCGCAGCCGCCGGGTCACCACCGTCAGGTCCGCCGCCGCCAGCAGGGCGAAGGCCGCGCAGACGATCGCGAGGCCCACCACGGGGCCGCGGCCGGGGCTGTCGCCGGGGCCGGTGCCCGCGGCCCACACGCCGAAGAAGGCGGCCCCGGCGACGAACAGCGGCAGGAAGACGGCCGACAGCAGCAGGCGCATGCGCAGCGGGCTCTGCGCGGTGGCCGGTTCGGTGCCGGTGCGCGGGAAGCGGCGGCCGACCACGCCGGACCGTGCGCGGGAGACGGGTTCCGTGGCCCCGTGGGGGCGTCGGTCGCTCATGCCGTTCCTCCGTGACGGTCGGGGGTGTCCAGTGGCCGGGGCCGGTAAACCGCTGTGCGCCGGCCGGCTCAGCCCGGGTCGATGAGGGCCAGGCCGACATCGGGCCGGTAGGTCTTGCCGAGTTCGGCCGGGCTGTCCCGTACGACGACCTCCAGCGTCGGCCAGACCCGGCCGGAGAGCAGGTGGCCGCCGCGGGTGGAGCCGTCGGACAGGCCCACTACGGTGTGCAGGTGCGGGGTCGGTCCGTCGTCGGCGACGGCGATGTCGCCGAGCAGCGAGAGCACCTCGCACTGCTCGTCCACCGGGATGCGCCGGTAGTCGCCGGCCCGCCGGTCGAACCAGCCGACGACCGCCTCCGTGAAGCCGCCCACGGCCGTCACCTGGGAGGCCCCGAGCGACCGGCGGCGGGCGAAGGCGGTGAGTTCGCCGACCGCTTCCTCACCGGGGTCGAGCACCACCACGTACACCGCGGACGGGCCGCCCTGCACCTGCTGCCACTTCATGCGCACCCGGGTACCCGGCGCCGGTCGGGCCAACCGCCGCGCCGGACACCGCCCCTCCCGCCGGGTCAGTCTCCCGCCGCCAGGTCCGCCTCCAGCGCCCGTGCCGCCGCGTCGAGCGTCGCGACCAGGCCGCGGAGCCGGTGCGGGTCGTAGCGCACGCTCGGCATCGACACCGAAAGGCCCGCCACGGCCCGGCCGTCCTCGTCGCGCACGGGGACGCCCACGGCCACCAGTCCCCGCTCGGAGCGTTCCTGGTTCACGGCGAAGCCGCTGCGGGCGACGCGCTCCAGCTCGGTCCGCAGGGCGCCGAGGTCCGGGCGGTCGCCGGGCCGTTCGCGGTAGCGCTCGGGCGCGTACACGTCGGCCAGCTCCTCCTCGCTCAGCTCGGCGAGCAGCAGCAGGCCGGCCGTGGTGCGGTGGGCGGGGAAGACCATGCCCTCGCGGGAGCCGACCCGCAGGGCCCGCGCGCACTCCTCACTGGCGATGAAGCGCGCGGTGTCGCGGGTGCGGACGGTCAGGTTCGTGGTCTCGTCCAGGAGGCCGACGACCCGGTGCAGATGGGGCAGCGCGGCGGCGCGCAGCAGGGAGACCTGGGAGCGGGAGTGGGCGGCCAGCTCCAGGACGGGTCCCGCGTGGTAGACGCGGTGGTCGTCGCGCACGGCGAAGTCCCGGTAGACCAGCATGGCCAGCAGGCGGTGCGCGGTCGACCGGGCCACACCGAGGCGGTCGGCGATCTCCGAGACGGTCAGCGCGCCCTCCATCTGGAGCATCGTGGCGGCGCGCAGGGCGTGGTCGACGCTGGCGATGGCGTAGGCGGGCGGATTCTTGAGCGGCTTGTCCAACGGGGCCCCCACGGGTTGTTCTGCTCTCCAGAATCTACCTGTCCTCCCTGCGGACTCGGGAGCAGGCTGGGTCCGTGACTTCCTCCATCGCTTCGCAAACCGTCACTTCGGACACCGGCACGGGCTCCTCCCCCGTCCGGCTGCGGGCCGTTTCCGCGGCGGACCAGCCCGAGGTCACCCCGGCGCTCCAGGAGCTGTACCGGGGCTTCGAGCGGGAGCTGCTCGTGCCGCTGTGGACCGAGATCGGCGACCTCATGCCCGCCCACCCGCGCTCGCGCGCCGTGCCGCACCTGTGGCGCTGGGAGCGGCTGCGCGAGCTGGCCGCGCGGGCCGGTGACATCGTGCCCGTCGGGCGCGGCGGCGAGCGCCGGGCCATCGCACTGGCCAACCCGTCGCTGGGCGGACGGCCGTTCGCCACACCGACGCTGTGGGCGGCGATCCAGTACCTGATGCCGGGCGAGGACGCGCCCGAGCACCGCCACACGCAGCACGCCTTCCGCTTCGTCGTCGAGGGCGAGGGCGTGTGGACCGTCGTCGGCGGGGACCCGGTGGCGATGCGGCGCGGCGACTTCCTGCCGCAGGCGGGCTGGAACTGGCACGCCCACCACAACGCCACCGCCGAGCCGATGGCGTGGATCGACGGCCTGGACATCCCGTTCCAGTACGTCTGCGAGGCGCAGTTCTTCGAGTTCGGCCGCGACGAGATCAGCGACGCGGAGCGCGTCACCCCGGACCGTTCGCGCGCCGAGCGCCTGTGGGGCCACCCCGGTCTGCGCCCGGTCTCCGCCGCCGCGACCGGGCCCGGCTCGCCGCTGCTCGCCTACCGCTGGGAGCACACCGACCGGGCGCTGAGCGACCAGCTCGCCCTGGAGGCCGAGGGCCACGGCGGCACCGTCGAGCCCGGTCACGCGGCCGTCCGCTTCACCGACCCGGCGTCCGGGGCCGACGTGCTGCCCACCATCCGCGCCGAGATGCACCGCGTGGCGCGCGGCGCCGAGACCGCGCCGGCCCGCGAGACCGGTTCGTCCGTCTACCAGGTCTTCGACGGCTCCGGCACCGTCACCGTCGGCGCCGCCTCGTGGTCGGTGACCCGCGGCGACCTGTTCGCCGTCCCGTCCTGGCAGCCGTTCTCCGTGCGCTCCGAGGCCGGCGCCACCGACTCCGACTCCGGCGCCCTCGATCTGTTCCGCTTCAGCGACTCCCCGGTCTTCGAGGCGCTGCGCCTGGACCGCACCCATGTGGAAGGAACCACCCGATGAGGCTCGCCACCCTCCGCCTGGACGGCACCACCCGGGCCGTGAAGCTGGACGGCGAGGTCCTGGTCGACCTCGGGGTCCCCGATGTCGGCGCCCTGCTGGACCAGGAGGACTGGGCGGAGCGGGCCGCCGCGGCGACCGGGCCGACGTACCCCGTCGACGGCGCCGACCTCGCGCCCGTGGTCCCACGTCCCTCCAAGGTGGTGTGCGTCGGCCTCAACTACCGCAACCACATCCGGGAGATGGGCCGCGACCTGCCCGAACACCCCACCCTGTTCGCGAAGTTCGCCGACGCGCTGATCGGCGCCCGCGACGACATCGTGCGCCCCGGGGAGACCCAGGCGTTCGACTGGGAGGTCGAACTCGCCGTGGTCGTCGGCGCCCCGGTGCGCCGCGCGAGGGGCGCCGGGGCCGAGCGGGCGATCGCCGGCTTCACCGTGCTGAACGACATCACCTGCCGGGACTGGCAGTTCCGCACCCGTGAGTGGCTCCAGGGCAAGATGTGGGACTCCAGCACACCGGTCGGACCGTACCTGGTCACCCCGGACGAGCTGCCCGGCGGGGTCCGCCCCGCGCTCGGCGTCCGGCTGACCGTGGACGGCGAGGTCATGCAGTCCGACTCCACGGCCGACCTGCTCTTCGACCCGGTGCGCCTGATCGAGTACGTCTCGACGGTCGTGCGCCTGAACCCTGGCGACATCATCGCCACCGGCACCCCGGGCGGCGTCGGGCACGCCCGCAGGCCGGAGCGCTATCTGCTGGGCGGCGAGACGGTCGTCGCCGAGATCGACGGCATCGGGCGCCTGGAGAACCGGGTCGTCGAGGAGAAGTCGGCCTGATGTCCCGTACGTTCGAGGAGGCGCGCCGGTGGGTCGCGCTCGGCACCCCTCTGCTGGCCGGGGCGGCGCAAGCGGCCCTCGGCGTGCCCAGTGCCCTGCCGGGCTGGACGCGGGGACACGTCGTCGCGCACGTCGCAGCCAACGCCGACGCGCTGGGCAACCTGGTGCGCTGGGCCGCCACCGGCGAGCGGACCCCGATGTACGCCTCGCCCGAGGAGCGGAGCGCCGGCATCGAGAAGGGCGCGCTGCTGGGCGCCGACGAGCTGAGGGCGTGGCTGCGCGACGCGGCGCGGCGCCTCGCCTCGGCGATGGCCGCGCTGGACGCGGACCAGTGGCGGACGCCCGTCGTCACCGCCCAGGGCCGGACCGTGCCCGCGACCGAGCTGCCCTGGCTGCGCGCCCGCGAGGTGTGCGTCCACGCGGTCGACCTGGGCACGGGAGTGTCCTTCGCCGACCTGCCGGCCGGCTTCGTCGCCGCGCTCTGCGCGGACGTGGTGGCCAGGCGCGCCACCAGCCCCGGCCCGGCGCTGCTGCTGACGGCGTCGGACACCGGCGCCCGCTGGGAGCTGCCCGGCCGGGGCGACCCGGTCGAGGTCACCGGCCCGTCGGCCGAGCTGGCCGCCTACCTCACCGGCCGGGCGAGCGCCCTCACCACCCGCCACGGCGACCCGGCCCCCGCTCTGGGCCCCTGGCTCTGAGCCGCACGGCCCACGACCCACGGAAGTGACGATGAACCCTGCGACACCAGCCACCCCGACCGCCCCCAACGTCATCGTCGTCGGCGGCGGCATCGGTGGCCTCAGTACCGCGTTCGCCCTGGTCCGGCAAGGGCTGCGGGTCCGCGTCCTGGAGCGGGCCGAGGAGTTCGGCGAGGTCGGCGCCGGCCTCCAGATCGCGCCCAACTGCACCCGCGTCCTGGACGAGTACGGCCTGCTGGACGAGGCGAAGATCCTCGGTGTGCTGCCGGAGAACATGGTGATGCGCGACGCCCTCGACGCCCGGGAACTGACCCGGCTCGACCTGCGCGACCTGGAGCGGCGCTACGGCTTCCCGTACCTGGTCATCCACCGCAGCGACCTGCACGGCATCTTCCTGCGCGCCTGCCGCGCCGCCGGTGTCGAGCTGCTGACCGACCGCACGGTGGTCGCCTACGAGCACACCGGCGCCGGCGCCCGGGTGCGTCTGGAGGACGGCCGCACCGAGGAGGCGCCGCTCGTCGTCGCGGCCGACGGGCTGCACTCGGCGGCCCGGCGGCAGCTGGTCGGCGACGACGTGGTCAGCTCCGACTACGTCGCCTACCGCGCGGCCGTCCCGATCGAGAAGGTGCGGGACAACGGCGTCGCGGAGAAGGACGTCACCGTGTACGTGGGCCCGCGCTGCCACTTCGTGCAGTACGCGCTGCGCGGCGGGGACATGTTCAACCAGGTCGCCGTGTTCCGGTCTCCGAAGGCGCTGGCCGGGCAGGCGGACTGGGGCACGCCCGACGAGCTGGACGCGGCGTTCGGGGCGACCTGCGACACGGTCCGCAGGGGCATCCCGCTGATGTGGCGGGACCGCTGGTGGCAGATGCTCGACCGGGACCCGATCGAGACATGGGTGCACGGCCGGATCGCCCTGCTCGGCGACGCCGCCCATCCGCCGCTGCAGTACATGGCGCAGGGCGCGGTCATGGCGATCGAGGACGGCTGGGTGCTGGCCCGGCACGTGGCCCGCCACGGCACGCCCGGCGGCCCGGACTGGGACGCCGTGCTCACCTCGTACGAGGCGGTCCGCGTCGAGCACTGCCGCCGGGTGCAGTCGACGGCCCGCGCCTGGGGCGAGCTGTGGCACCTGGACGGCGAGAAGCGCCTTCGGCGCAACGCGGTCATGCGGGAGCGGGACCCGTACGACTACGGCTTCACGGACTGGGTCTACGGGCCCACCGCGCTGACCCCGGACGAGGAGCCCGCGATGTTCACACCGGTCCCGCTGGACCCGCCGCCCGCCGGACAGCCGGACGCCCTGACCGGAGGGCAGACCCGGTGAGCGCCGCACACCCGCACGCGACGGCGCACATGCCGTCCGGCGCCCGGCCGGGCGACGTGGACGCCACGGCACCGCCCGGCGTGCCGTCCGGGGCACCGGACTTCGGCCCGGCCGCGGTCGGCGACACGGCGTGGGGCGATGTCCACGGCGCCGACGAGGGCAGCCGCGGCGTCACCCGGACGGCCGTCCCGCCGGCCGGCCTGCCCGTGGCCACGGGCGACCGGCTGTGCGGCTCCCGCCTGGACGCGGCGATCACCGCCGCGCGCAGCACGGAGTCCGGCCGCGCCCGGGGCGCGGGTCGGGGCGGGTACGCCGCCGTGGTGGCCGCCGGGCGTGCGACGCGCCGGGCCGGGATCGGCGGGGACGCGGTCGGGCCGAACGACGCGTTCGCCGTGCGGTCGCCGGCCTCCGTGCCGCGCGAGCACGGGCCCCGCCGGGGCATCACCGCGACCGGCGGCGGCCGGGCGCCGGGCGTGGTCCTGGAGATCGCGACCGGTGAGGTGGGCGCGCGATGAGGACGGTCTTCGCCGAGACGGCGGACGAGGCCGTGGCCGGGGTCGAGGACGGCTCGACCGTGCTGGTCGGCGGCTTCGGCCTGGCCGGCATGCCCTTCGACCTGATCGACGCGCTGATCCGGCAGGGTGCGGGCGGTCTGACCGTCGTGTCGAACAACGCCGGCAACGGCGACGCCGGCCTCGCCGCGCTGCTGAGGGCCGGGCGGGTCCGCAAGGTGATCTGCTCCTTCCCGCGCCAGAGCGACAGTTACGTCTTCGACGAGCTGTACCGCGCCGGGCGCGTGGAGCTGGAGGTGGTGCCGCAGGGCAACCTCGCCGAGCGGATGCGGGCCGCCGGGGCGGGCATCGGCGCCTTCTACTGCCCGACCGGGGTCGGCACACCGCTGGCCGAGGGCAGGGAGACCCGGGTCATCGACGGGCGGACGTACGTCCTGGAGTACCCGATCAGGGGTGACGTGGCGCTGATCTCGGCGCACCGCGCGGACGGCATGGGCAACCTCGACTACCGCAGGACCGCACGCAACTTCGGCCCGGTCATGGCCACGGCCGCAAGTACCGTGGTCGCCCAGGTCACGCGGATCGTGCCGACCGGTGCCCTGGACCCCGAGGCCGTGGTGACGCCGGGCATCTACGTCGACCGTGTCGTTCGGGCCGACGCCCGCCGGCTGACCGTCCAGGGAGCCCGCTGATGAGCGCCCCCGGCCCGCTGAGCACCGACGCGCTCGCGGCGCGCGTCGCCCGGGACATCCCGCCCGGCTCCTACGTCAACCTCGGCATCGGGCAGCCGACCCGGATCGCCGACCACCTCGACCCGGCCGCCGGGATCGTGCTGCACACCGAGAACGGCATGCTCGGCATGGGGCCCGCCGCCGTGGGCGAGGAGATCGACCCGGATCTCACCAACGCGGGCAAGGTCCCGGTGACCGAGCTGCCGGGTGCCGCGTACTTCCATCACGCCGACTCCTTCGCGATGATGCGCGGCGGTCATCTGGACGTGTGCGTCCTCGGCGCGTTCCAGGTCTCCGGGCGGGGCGACCTCGCCAACTGGCACACCGGCGCCCCGGACGCCGTCCCGGCCGTCGGCGGTGCGATGGACCTGGCGATCGGGGCCCGGCGGGTCCACGTGATGATGCGGCTGTTCGCCCGCGACGGCTCGCCGAAGCTGGTCCCGCGCTGCACGTACCCGCTGACCGGGACGGCCTGTGTCTCCCGCGTCTACACGGACCACGGCGTCTTCGCGACGGGCCCCGACGGGGTGCGACTGCTGGAGGCGTACGGGATCACTGCCGAGGAGCTGCGCGAGCGGCTGGCGGTGCCCCTCATCCAGTGAGGGCCCGCCGGATCGCGGCGGGCCGGCCGTCGACCGGTCCGAACGTGGGCAACCCGCAGCCCGCGCCTGCCAGTTCACCGGAGGCGGGCAGCAGCCGTGCACGGCAGCGACGTACAACCATCGGTTGTGCGGACCCGATGCCTGTTGTTTGATGCGCGGGGCCGCCGCTCGCTTTGATGTCGGGCGTGGCGGATTCGAGTGCGGTGGGGCCGGGTGCGGTGGAGTCGGGCGTGGCGGGGAGCGGGTCGCTGGGGCGGCCGTTCGGGTGGCTGTGGGCGTCGTACGCCGTCAGCACCTTCGGCACGCGGCTCGCGTTCGACGCGTTCGCGCTGATCGCGATCGTGGTGCTGGACGCGGGGCCGGCGCGGGTGGCGGCGCTCTCGGCGGCCGGTCTCGCGGTGGGCGCGGTGGTGGCGGTGCCGCTGGGACCGTGGGTGGAGTTCCGGCGCAAGCGGCCGGTGATGGTGGCGACGGACCTGCTGCGGTGCGGGGTGCTGCTGAGTGTGCCGGTGGCGTACGCGCTCGGTCTGCTCGGTTTCACTCAACTGCTGGTGGTGTCGGTCGTCGTCGCCGCGGCCGACATCACGTTCCGGGCCGCCTCCGGTTCCTGCCTCAAAACGCTGGTGCGACCGGAGCATCTGCTGACCGCGAACGGCCGGTTGGAGGCGACGACATGGACCGCGACGATGCTCGGGCCGCCGGTCGGCGGGGCGGCGATCGGGATGTTCGGGCCGGTGGTGACGGTGGCGGTGGACGCGGTGAGCCATCTGCTGTCGGCGCTGGGCATCCGCGCGATCGGGGGCGGGGAACCGCGCCCGCGCCGCGCCGAGGCGCCCCGGCTGCGGCCGGGTGACCTGCTGGACGGCTGGCGCTGCATCCTGGCCTCGCCGCGGCTGCGTCCGCTGTTCCTCAACACGGTCCTGGTCAACGCCCTGATCATGGCGACCGCGCCGCTGCTCGCCGTCCTCATGCTGGGCGATCTGGGCTTCGCGCCCTGGCAGTACGGGCTCGCCTTCGCGGTGCCGTGCGTGGGCGGCGTGATCGGCTCGCGGCTGGCCCGCCCGCTGGTGACGCGCTTCGGGACGGACCGGGTGCTGGTCGCCACCGGGGTGCTGCGCGTCTGCTGGTCCGTCGGGCTGGCCTTCGTCCACCCCGGGGTCTCGGGGCTGGTCCTGGTGATGGCCGTCGAGTTGGGCCTGATCACCTCGGTCGGCGTCTTCAACCCGCTGTCCGCCACGCTCCGGCTCGAACTGACCCCGGCGGACCGGATCGCCCGCACCCTGACCGCCTGGACGATCAGCGGAAAACTGACGACGGCGGCCCTGACCGCCCTCTGGGGCCTCCTGGCCGCCCTGACCGGACCCCGCCCGGCCATCGCCCTCGCGGGCGCGGCCCTCCTGACGACCCCGCTGCTCCTGCCGCGGGGCCGCCGCGAGCGCGACCGGGCCGCCGGGCGGGGCCTGCCGTAGACCGGTCGGGCCCCGCCCGGCGCCGCCGGTCAGCTCGGCTCGCGGGCCCCGGGAACGGCCTCCGTCACGCCGTTCAGGGGTGAGGCCGGGTCGCTGCCGTAGGGGCGGGTGAAGGCTTCCAGGGCATGGCCGGACGGGTCGGTGAAGTAGACGCCCCGGCCGCCGTCGTTGCGGTTGACGCGGCCCGGGTGGCGGCCGTGCGGGTCCGCCTGGAGGGGGACGCCGTCCTCGACGAGGCGCGCGAGGATCGCGTCGAACTCGTCTTCGGAGACGAGGAACGCGTAGTGCTGCACGGGGATGTCGTGGTCGACGGTGGCGAAATCCAGGATGACGCCGTTGGCGGTCGTCACGGGCAGGAAGATCCCGGCCGGGGCGCCGGCCTCGAGCCCCAGGATCCGGGCGAGGAAGTGGGCGGACTTCTCCCTGTCACGGGAGAGAACGATGGTGTGGTTGAACTCGACTGACACGGTCAATGCCTCCGCGGGCATCTCGGCGGCGCCTCCATGCCTCACCCGGACGGTGACCGACACGCGATGCCGCGCCCCGGATCCTAGACGAGGCGTCGCGCGCCGGTCGACCCCGAACCGGGCCCGCCCGTACGGCCGGACGCGTTCAGGTGGAGGCCTGGCCGCTGTCCTTCAGGGCGCCCCAGCCGTGCCAGTGCTCCACCTCGATCCAGGCGTTGACCCTGCGCCGTACCCGGTCCGGGTACGGGTTGCCCGTGTAGTGCGTGGAGAGGCGGTCGATGCCGGTGCGGTCCTCGTCGTCGCGGATCTCGACGACCCGGCCGATGAGGCTGACGTGCGTGTACCAGTCGTCGCCCGCGAGGACGGTGAGGGTCACGCGCGGGTCGCGGCGCAGGTGCTTCAGACGCACCCGCCCCTCGTCGAGGTTGATCAGCACACGGCCGTCGTCCTCCCACAGGTACCAGGTGGCCGTGGAGACGGGGGCGCCGTCCGAGCGGAGGGTGGCCATGACACACGGGTTGGGGCGGCGCAGCAGTTCTACGGCCTCGGACGGCAGCGGCGGCTTGGACATGCGGACTCCTCTGATCCTGGTGTGGGCCGAGGCTACTTCGGCCCGCCGGTGCGCTGTCGCCCACCCGGTACCCCGGACGCGCTCAGTCGGACGGCTTCTCCTCGAAACTGGCGAAGTACGCCGCCGCCATGTCCTCCCCGCCGTGTCCCTGCGCGGCCGCGCGGGCCAGGCGTTTCGCACCCGCGGCGGCCACGTCGAGGCGGACGCCGTTGGCCTCGCCGGCCTCGACGATCAGCCGGGCGTCCTTCTCGGCCGTGCCGACCGCGAACTGGGGCGGCGTCAGCGCGCCGTCGCGGATCAGACCGGCCTTGGCGCGCAGGTACCCCATGTCGAGCGGGCCGCCCTCGATGGCCTCGAAGAAGCCGTCCGGGTCCACGCCCAGTGCCTTGGCGAGCGCCAGGACCTCGCCGGCCGCGTTGCTGACGGCGATGACCCAGCTGTTGGCCACCAGCTTCAGCCGGGTCGCGCTGCCGGTCGCGCCGTCCTCGCCGGTCCACACCGTGCGGGAGCCGACGGCGTCGAACACGGGCGCCACCGCGTCCCGCGCCGCGGCCGGACCGGCGGCCAGCACCATCAGCCGACCGGCCTCGGCGGGCTGACGGGTGCCGAGGACGGGGGCGTCGAAGAAGACGAGGCCGTGTTCCTGGGCGAAGGCGGCGAGGTCGGCGACCGCGTCGACGCCCGCGGTGGTCGACTGCGCCCAGGCGGTGCCGGGGCGCAGGCCGGGGGCGGCCCGCCGCATGACGTCGAGGGCGGCCGGGCCGTCGTAGAGCATGGTGAGCACGACATCGGCGCCCCGTACGGCCTCCTCCGGGTCGGCGGCGACGTGCGCGCCGTCGGCGGCCAGTGGCTCCGCCTTGTCCCGGCTGCGGTTCCAGACGCGGACGGCGTGTCCGGCGCGGGCGAGGTTGCGGGCCATCGCGGCACCCATGATGCCGGTGCCCAGGACGGTCACGGTGAGCTGATCGGTCATGACAGTCGGCTTTCTGGCTCGTACGGTCTCTGGCTCGTGCAATCTCTGGCTCGTGCGGTCGGTGGCGGGTCCGGCGCCGGGGCGGGTACCCGGGGGCCGGCGTGCCCGCCTCATGCTTGCCGCTCACGGTGGCCGCTGCCACTCGGCGGGGCCCCGGCACCGGGCGCACCGTGCGGGCGGCGTGGGCCCCCGGCCGGGTGCGTGACCCCGTCCCGTACGGTACGGCCGTGAACGCCTTCACCGACGACACCGACAGCACCGAAGACACCGCCCCCGGCCGTTGGGGTCCCTCGGCCACCGCCGAGGCCGACCCCCGGGACGTGGGCCGGGTGCGTACCGAGTACTCCCCCGCGCCCGACGGCGACCCCGATCCCGGCGAGATCGTCTGGACGTGGGTGCCCTTCGAGGAGAACGACGGGCGGGGCAAGGACCGGCCGGTGCTCGTGGTCGCCCGCGAGCGCGCCGGCACGGTACTGGCCGTGCAGTTGTCCAGCAGGCGGCGCGACGGGGACCGCGCGTGGGTGCCGATCGGGAGCGGGCCCTGGGACCGCTCCGGACGCGATTCCTGGGTCGGCGTGGACCGGGTGCTGCGGCTGCACGACACCGGGATGCGCCGCGAGGCGTGCGCCCTGGACCGGATGCGGTTCAACCTCGTGCGGCAGCGGCTGCGGGAGTGCTACGGCTGGAGCTGACGCCCCGGCCGCCGGCCGTCCGGGAAGGCGTGCGCGAACGCCTCCCGGACCGTGCCGCCCGGCGTGCGGTCCAGGATGGCGAACGCCACCCGCTCGAAGGCCCCCGCGAACCGTCCGCCGGGTCCGAGCAGCGTCCGGAACGCGCCCGCGACCTGGGCGGGGTCGTTGCGGAACACACCGCAGCCCCAGGCGCCGAGCACCAGCCGCCGGTACCCGTGGGCGGCGGCCGTCTCCAGTACCCGCCCGGCACGCGCGGCCAGGGCGGCGGGCAGCTCGGCGGCGCGCTCCGGGGCCGTGCGCAGCACCACGCCCGCGTTCGGCGCGACGGAGGTCAGGAATCCGGCGGTGTACGGCTCGTCCAGCAGGCCGCCGCGGTCGTCGCGGAAGACGGGCACGGCGGGCGAGTGGATGACGCGGTCCGTGTAGAACGGGTCGCGATGGGCGCGGTGGTGGTCGTAGAACTCGCGCGCCCGCAGCAGGCAGGTGTAGAGCGCGGAGGCCCGGCACAGGGCCTCCTCCTGGGCCTGGGCGCCGTTGAGGTGGCCGCCGCCGGGATTGCGGGCCGAGGCGAAGTTGAGCACGGCCACCTCGCCGCCGAGGCGGCGCGCGGCCTCCAGGCTGCTCTCGCCGGTGACCTCGAAAACCGTCTCCACCGCGGCGAACGGGGGGTGCTCCACGGGCCCCGGACCGTACATCCGGGTGCCCTCGCGCGCCCGGTCGACCGCCGCCCCGAGCAGCACCTCGCGCCCGTCGGACCCGCGGTAGGCCCCGGCCGTCACGATCTGCTCGGTCTGCTGTGCGATGCCCCGCAGGCGCGCGCTCACGGCGCCACCCCCGTGGGCGTCGTGAGCGCACACCGTGCGCACTCCCCCGTCGTGCTCATGCGGGAATCCTGGGTGATGCTGGTGGTGCGGTGCAACGGAGTTTCCCGACCGGCGGATCACGCGGACCATCGATCGGGAACGTCCCGAAATGCATCCTTGTGCGGAGCGGCGCGAGGGTCTTGGGTGGGACGAGTGTGCCGGCCCGGCCCACCCGAAAAGGGCCGGCGGCATGGTGGAATCTCAGGAGGATCCCGACATGTCAGATTCGGTTGGTGGCTGTATCCGGCCACGTACCGCTGTCAGTGAGGCGGAGGTCGAGGCACTCGTCCACGGCATCTGCTTCAAGACCGGCCCACCGGAGCGCCTCGGCGTCGAGGTGGAATGGCTCGTCCACGAGCTGCGCGCGCCGCGGCTCCCCGTGTCACCCGAACGACTGCGGGCGCTCTACACCGCACTGCGGGCCGTCCCTCTGAGGTCGGCCCTGACCGTCGAGCCCGGCGGCCAGCTGGAGCTGAGTTCGCTCCCCGCCACATCCCTCATGGAGTGCGTCGACACCGTCTCCGCCGACCTGGACGCCGTCCGCGCCGTGCTGCGCGAGGACGGTCTCGCCCTCGTCGGACTCGGCCACGATCCCTGGCAGGAACCCCGCCGCTTCCTGCGGGAGCCGCGCTACGACGCCATGGAGGCCTGTCTGGACCGCGGCGGTTGCGCGGGCCGCTTCATGATGTGCGCCTCCGCGTCCGTGCAGGTGTGCGTGGACGCCGGTCATGAGGAGCCGGGGCCGCTCGGTCACATACGCCGCTGGTGGCTGGCCCACCAGTTGGGCGCGGTCCTGGTGGCCGCCTTCGCGAACTCCCCGCTGGCCGGCGGCCGGCCCACCGGCTGGCGGTCCACCCGGCAGCTGCGGTGGGAGGAGATCGGCACCGAGCGGGCGGGCGGCCCCCGGCTGGACACCGACCCGCGCGGCACCTGGGCGCGGCACGTGCTGGACGCCCCGGTGATGTGCGTACGCCGGGACGAGGGGCCGTGGGACATTCCGGAGGGTCTTGCCTTCCGGGAGTGGACCCGGAGCCGGGCGCCGCGACCGCCGACCCGGGAGGATCTCGACTACCACCTCACCACGCTCTTCCCGCCGGTGAGGCCGCGCGGCCACCTGGAACTGCGCATGATCGACGCGCAGCCCGGCGACGACGGCTGGAAGGTGCCGCTCGCCGTGACGGCGGCGCTGTTCGACGACCCGGAGGCCACCGAGACCGCCTACCGGGCCGTGAAGCCGCTCGCCGAGCGCACCCAGGGCCTGCCCGCCCCGCACAACCCGCTCTACCGGGACGCGGCCCGCGACGCCCTCACCGATCCGGAGCTGCGCGAGGCGGCCGTCGTCTGCTTCACCGCGGCGCTCGCCGCCCTGCCCCGGCTCGGGGCGACGACCGAGGTGACGGACGCCGTCGCCGGGTACCTGGAGCGCTACGTTCTCAGGGGCCGCTGCCCCGCCGACGATCTGCTGGACCTGCCGGACAGCGCGAGCCGTGGCCGGCACGGGAGGGAGACCCGCCCATGACCGACGCGACCGACGAGACCGTCACCGCGACCGCCGAAGGGGCGGCCACCGACCCCGAGAGGCTGCGCGAGCACGCCCTGAACACGCTCGTCACGGCCCGTGAACGCACCACGTTGCTGACCGGTTGCGTCGAGGGCCCCGACCTGACCGCCCAGGTGTCGCCGCTGATGTCCCCGCTGGTGTGGGACCTGGCGCACATCGGCAACCAGGAGGAGCAGTGGCTGCTGCGCGCCGTCGGCGGACAGGAGGCGATACGGCCCGAGATAGACAGTCTGTACGACGCCTTCGAGCACCCCCGCTCGGAGCGGCCGAGCCTGCCGCTGCTGTCGCCCGCCGAGGCCCGCGGGTACGCGGCGGACGTGCGCGGCCGGGCGCTGGACGTGCTGGAGGGGACGGCGCTGCACGGGACGCGGCTGACGGAGGCGGGCTTCGTCTTCGGGATGATCGCCCAGCACGAGCAGCAGCACGACGAGACGATGCTGATCACGCATCAGCTCCGCAGGGGCCCGCAGGCCCTGACCGCCCCGGATCCGGCGCCCGTAGCGCTGTTCACCGGCCCGGCGGAGGTCCTGGTGCCCGGCGGCCCGTTCACGATGGGCACGTCGACCGAACCGTGGGCCCTGGACAACGAACGCCCCGCGCACCGGCGGGAGGTGGCGCCGTTCTACCTGGACACCACGCCGGTGACCAACGGCGCGTACCAGGCGTTCATCGACGACGGGGGCTACGACGACCCGCGCTGGTGGGCCCCGGAGGGCTGGGACCACATCCGCCGGCACTCCATCACCGCCCCGCTGTTCTGGCGCCGCGACGGCGGGCAGTGGCTGCGGCGCCGCTTCGGGGTCACCGAGGCGGTGCCGGCCGACGAGCCGGTGGTGCACGTGTGCTGGTACGAGGCGGACGCCTGGGCGCGCTGGGCCGGGCGGCGGCTGCCCACCGAGGCCGAGTGGGAGAAGGCGGCCCGCCACGACCCGGCCGGTGAGCGCTCGGCCCGCTATCCGTGGGGCGACGCCGACCCCGGCCCGGAGCACGCCAACCTCGCCCAGCGGCATCTGCGTCCGGCGCCCGCGGGCAGCTATCCGGCGGGCGAGTCGCCGCTCGGCGTACGGCAGTTGATCGGCGATGTCTGGGAGTGGACGTTCGAGCGACTTCGCCCCGTACCCGGGCTTCAGGGCGTTCCCGTACCGGGAGTACTCGGAGGTGTTCTTCGGGCCCGAGTACAAGGTGCTGCGCGGCGGTTCCTTCGCCGTGGGCACGGTGGCGAGCCGGGGCACGTTCCGCAACTGGGACTATCCGATCCGGCGGCAGATATTCTCCGGGTTCCGCACCGCCCGGACCCCGGAGGCCTTCTGATGTGCCGTCACCTCGCCTACGTGGGCCCCGAGGAGCCGCTGGGCGGGCTTCTCGTGACGCCCCCGCACGGCCTGTACCGGCAGTCCTGGGCGCCCCGGCACCAGCGGTACGGCACGGTCAACGCCGACGGGTTCGGCGTCGGCTGGTACGCCGGGGACGACCCGGTGCCGGCCCGGTACCGCCGGGCCGGGCCGATCTGGGCCGACCGGTCCTTCGCCGACCTGGCCCGGGTCGTGCGGACCGGCGCGCTGCTCGGGGCCGTACGGGACGCGACGCTGGCGGGCTCCGACGCGGAGGCCGCGGCGGCGCCGTTCGCCTCGGGGGCCTGGCTGTTCAGTCACAACGGTGCCGTGGCGGGCTGGCCCGGCTCGCTGTCCCGGGTGGCCGCGGCGCTGCCGGCCGAGGAGCTGCTGTCGCTGGAGGCGCGCAACGACTCGGCGCTGGTGTGGGCGCTGGTGCTGGCCCGGCTGCGCGCCGGGGACGACGAGGGCCGGGCGCTGGCCGAGACGGTGCTGGAGGTCGCCGCCGCGGCCCCGGCCTCCCGGCTCAACCTGCTGCTCACGAACGGCGCCACCGTCACCGCCACCACCTGGGGCGACACCCTGTGGTACCTGTCCCGTCCCGGGGGCGGCACGGTCGTCGCCTCGGAGCCGTACGACGACGACCCGCGCTGGCAGGAGGTCCCCGACCGCACCCTGCTCGCGGCGAGCCGCACGGACGTGCTGCTCACTCCGCTCAAGGACCCGGGCGAGACCGCCCGCGCAGACGCTTTCGCCTCTTCGAAGGAGCCCCGCACGTGAGCCAGTTCCGTCTGACCCGGACGCTGCCCGAGGACGCCACGGACGCCGCCCTGCGCGCCGATGTCCTGGCGGGCCTGACGAGCACGCCCAAGTGGCTTTCGCCCAAGTGGTTCTACGACGCGCGGGGCAGTGAGCTGTTCGAGCGGATCACCGCGCTGCCCGAGTACTACCCCACCCGGGCGGAGCGGGAGATCCTCGTCGAGCGGGCCGGCGAGATCGCGGCGGCGACCGGCGCCCGCACCCTGGTGGAGCTGGGCTCGGGCTCCTCGGAGAAGACGCGGTTCCTGCTCGACGCGCTGACCGGGCTGCGCGCCTACGTCCCGGTCGACGTCAGCGAGAGCGCCCTCACCCAGGCGGGCCGGGCGCTGGTCGCCGAGCGGCCGGACCTCCAGGTGCACGCGCTGATCGCCGACTTCACCGCGGGACTGACACTGCCCGCGACGCCCGGTCCCCGGCTGGTGGCGTTCCTCGGCGGCACCATCGGCAACCTGCTGCCCGAGGAGCGCGCCGTGTTCCTGGCGGCCGTCCGCGCCCTGCTCGCCCCGGGCGACGCCCTGTTGCTGGGCACCGACCTGGTCAAGGACGAGCGGGTGCTGGTCAGGGCGTACGACGACGCGGCCGGGGTGACGGCCGAGTTCGACAAGAACGTGCTGCGGGTGGTCAACCGGGAGCTGGCTGCCGACTTCGTGCCCGACGCCTTCGAGCACGTGGCGCTGTGGAACGCGGAACGGGAGTGGGTCGAGATGCGGTTGCGTGCGCGCAGCGCGCAGACGGTCAAGGTCCAGGCGCTCGACCTGGCCGTGGACTTCGCGGACGGTGAGGAGTTGCGCACCGAGGTGTCCGCGAAGTTCCGGCGGGAGGGTGTGCGGGCCGAACTGGCCGCGGCCGGTCTGGAGCTGGCCCACTGGTGGACGGACGGCGAGGACCGTTTCGCGCTGTCGCTGAGCGTGGTGGGCTGATCCCGGCACCTCGGCGGCCCGTCAGCGGGCGTTGGGGTCCAGGAGTTCGGTGATGCGCTCGGAGGCCCGTTTCGCCTCCGAGTGCTCGTCGCCGCCCGTGAGCACCTTGGTCATGTACTCCTTGATGGGGTTGTCCGCCTCGACGGCGCCCCAGCGGGGGGTGCCCGGCGTCGCCCGGCCCTGCGCGGCGCCGGTGGCCATCGCCTCCACCCCTTCCTCGCCCGCGACCTCCTCGGCCAGCGACTTCTTGTTGGGGACGTAGTTCATGGTGCGGGCCAGTTCGGTGTTCCACTTGGCGCCCGCGAGGGCCTCGACCACGGCGATCGCGCCGTCCCGGTCGTCGGTGTTCTGCGGGACCACGAGGTCGGAGCCGCCGGTGAACACGGCGCCGGGCTTGTCGGCGCTCTTGCCCGGCACGGGGAAGAAGCCCAGCTTGCCCTTGAGTCCGGGGTTCTCGCGCAGGATGGACTGGGCGAGCCCGGGGACCGCGATGATCTGTGCGATCCGGCCCCCGGCGAACACGCCGGCCTGCGGCGGGTGTTCCTCGTCGGCGTCGACGGGTCCCTCGCCCAGGGCCTGGAGTTCGCGGTAGAAGTCCATGCCGCGCAGGGCGGCGGCGCTGTGCAGGGCGCCCGTCCACAGGCCCTGGCTGTCGACGGCCAGGTCGCCGCCCTCGTCCCAGACGAAGCCGGACAGCGTGTACCAGTCCTGTCCGGCGAGGTAGATGCCCTGGTCTGCGCTCTGGTCGAGTTTCTCGGTGGCGGCGAGCCACTCCTCGCGGGTGCGGGGCGGCTCGGTGATGCCGGCCTCCTGGAACAGGTCCTTGCGGTAGATGACGACGCGGTTGGCGGCGTACCAGGGGATGCCGAACTGCTGGGACAGGTACTCCCCCGGTTCGGCGAGGCCGGGGAGCCAGTCGCGGATGCCCCAGTCCCGCATGGACTCCAGCGTCAGGTTCTCCAGCCTGCCGCCCTCGGCGTACTGCGGAACCTGGGTGTTGCCGACCTCGATGACATCGGGCCGCTCGCCCCCTCCGTCGGATCCGAGCGCCGCCTGCACCTTGTCGCCGATGCCGGTCCACTCCTGGATGCGGATGTCGAGGCCGAGGGCGGGATGCCCGCGTTCGAAGTCCTCGGTGAAGCGCTTGAGGAAGTCCTCCGAGGCGCTGCCCTTCATCAGCCACACGGTGACGGCACGCCGCCCCGACCCGCCGTCCGACGGCATCAGACCGCAGCCGCTCAGCAGGGAGGCGGACACACAGACAAGGGCGAGCAGGCAACGTTCTCACGAAGGTCCCTCTGATCGAACGGGTGTCTGGAATTTTGGTATGTACCAATAAGAAGGTCAAGGGGTCGATCCAAGCCGTCGAAGCCGCGGACGCCTCGCGGGACGCCGCCACTTGGGGCACGGTGGAGTCACGCGCGCCGCACACGACACCGCCGCGCCGCGGTGGTGGAAGGGAGTACCCGCATGTCGGAACACACCTACCGGGTCACCGAGATCGTCGGCACCTCGCACGACGGCGTCGACCAGGCCGTCCGCAACGCCGTCAGCCGCGCCTCGGAGACACTGCGCAATCTGGACTGGTTCGAGGTGACCCAGGTGCGCGGCCAGATCGAGGAGGGGGAGGTCGCCCACTGGCAGGTCGGGCTGAAGCTCGGCTTCCGCCTGGAGGAGTCGGACTGACCGACCCGGGCCGCGGCCCCTGGACGCGCTCCGGACCGTCAGGTGCGGCCCTCGCGCTCCTGCGCCGCGCGCAGCTCGGCCGACCGGGCCGCCCAGCGTGCCCGGACGACGGCGAAACCGGCCCGTTCGGCGTCGTCGCAGACCAGCTCGTCGTCGTCCACGAGGACCCGGACCTCGTGGGTCCTGGCGAGCCGCCGCAGGCTCTCCAGCTTGGTGCGCCGGGCGGGCCTGCGGTCGGCGTCGCCCCGCATGTGCACCGGCCCCCGCGGCAGGCCGTGCGCTGCCGGCCAGTCGAGCGTGTCGCGCCGGCAGCGCTCGGGCCGGCCGGTCAGATGGACGATCCCGCACTCCTCGGCGCACCGCAGTGCCGGCGCCACGCCCTGGGCGAGCGGCGGATCGTGCGGCGCGGCGGCGAAGAAGGCGTCCCAGTCGCGCGGCCGGCGCTCCAGGAAGCGCTGCCGGTGCGCGGTGCCGGCGAGGGTGTTGTCCAGGTCGAACACGGCCACCGGGGGGCGGCTGCTGTCGCTCACCCGCCCACCCTAGGACCCGTCGCCGGGAATCTCCGCGCCGCTCAGGCGTTGAACACCGTGTGACCTCCGCGATCGCGAGCACCCGCTTCTCCGTCCTCGACCGCTCCCGCGTCCGTGCGGGCGGCACCGCCGGCCAGGCGCTGCGCGACACCGTGGAGCTGGCGCGGGAGGCCGAGCGGCTCGGTTACCACCGGTTCTGGGTGTCGGAGCACCACGGCGTGCCCGGGGTGGCCGGTTCCGCGCCGACGGTGCTGGCCGCCGCCGTGGCCGCCGCGACCCGACGCATCCGGGTCGGCACCGGCGGTGTGATGCTGCCCAACCACCGGCCCCTGGTCGTCGCCGAGCAGTTCGGCGTGCTGGAGTCGCTCTTCCCCGGCCGGATCGACATGGGGCTCGGCCGCTCGGTGGGCTTCACGGACGGCGTCCGCAGGGCGCTGGGCCGGGACAAGGCCGCCGCCGACGACTTCGGCGCCCAACTGACCGAGCTGCTCGGCTGGTTCGAGGGAAGCTCCGGCACGGGTGTGCACGCCCTCCCCGCGGAGGGGCTGAGCGTCCCGCCGTTCGTGCTGGCCATGGGCGAGGGCGCCGCCGTCGCCGCCCGCGCCGGCCTGCCGCTGGTCATCGGGGACCTGCGCGACCGGGACCGGATGCGCCGCGGCGTGGACCGCTACCGCGCCGGGTTCCGCCCCTGCGCGTGGAGCCGGGAGCCCTACGTCGTCGTCTCCGGCGCCGTCGCCGTGGCGGGCACCCCCGAGGCGGCCCGGCGGCTCCTGGTCCCGGAGGCCTGGTCGATGGCCCACGCCCGCACCCGCGGCGCCTTCCCGCCCCTGCCTCCGGCCGAGGAGGTCGAGGCCCGCGCGATGACCGCCAAGGAACGCGGGCTGTACGAGTCCGGTCTGGCCGGCCACATCGCCGGCACCGAGGAACAGGTCGCCGACGAGCTGGAGTCGCTCCTGAAGGAGACGGGCGCGCAGGAGGTGCTGGTCACCACGAGCACCTACGACCGCGAGGCGCTGCTGGACTCCTACCGGCGACTCGCCCGCGTCGTCGGCGCGGGGACACGGAGCCGATCCGCGTAGAATCACGGGGTTTGTCCCCACTTGCCGCCGGCCCCGGCCGAAGACCGTACGGAGTTCCACGCAATGCACAGCCCCCACGACTCGTACGTCCGGGTGCGCGACGCCCGCGAGCACAATCTCAAGGGCGTGGACGTGGACGTCCCCCGGGACGTGGTGGCGGTGTTCACCGGTGTCTCGGGCTCGGGGAAGTCGTCCCTCGCCTTCGGGACGGTGTACGCGGAGGCGCAGCGGCGCTACTTCGAATCCGTCGCGCCCTACGCCCGCCGGCTCATCCACCAGGTCGGCGCCCCGAAGGTGGGCGAGATCACCGGGCTGCCGCCCGCGGTGTCGCTGCAACAGCGCCGGGCGGCGCCGACCTCGCGCTCCTCGGTCGGCACGGTCACCAACCTCTCCAACTCCCTGCGGATGCTGTTCTCCCGGGCCGGTGACTACCCGCCGGGCGCCCCCCGGCTCGACTCGGACGCCTTCTCGCCGAACACGGCGGTGGGGGCCTGCCCGGAGTGCCAGGGGCTCGGACGGGTGCACCGCACGAGCGAGGAGCTGCTGGTCCCGGACCCCTCGCTGTCGATCAGGGACGGCGCGATCGCCGCGTGGCCGGGCGCCTGGCAGGGCAAGAACCTGCGGGACGTGCTCGACGCGCTCGGGTACGACATTGACCGCCCCTGGCGCGAACTGCCCGCCGGACAACGGGAATGGATCCTGTTCACGGACGAGCAGCCGGTGGTCACGGTGCACCCGGTACGGGACGCGGGGCGCATCCAGCGGCCGTACCAGGGCACGTACATGAGCGCCCGGCGGTATGTGATGAAGACGTTCTCGGACTCGAAGAGCGCCACGCTGCGGGCGAAGGCGGAGCGCTTCCTGACCAGCGCGCCCTGCCCGGTCTGCGGCGGCGGCAGGCTGCGGGCGCGGTCCCTCGCGGTGACCGTCGGCGGTCGCACCGTCGCCGAGCTGGCGGCACTGCCGCTCACGGAACTCACCGAAGTGCTGCCGACCGACGGCGAGGTGGCCCGGGTGCTCACCGGGGACCTCGTCTCGCGGATCGCGCCCGTCGTCGAGCTGGGGCTCGGCTATCTGAGCCTGGACCGCCCGACGCCCACCCTGTCGGCGGGCGAGTTGCAGCGGCTGCGGCTGGCGACTCAGCTGCGCTCCGGGCTGTTCGGGGTCGTGTACGTCCTGGACGAGCCGTCGGCGGGACTGCACCCGGCGGACACCGAGGCGCTGGTGACGGTGCTGGAGCGGCTCAAGGCGGCCGGCAACTCGGTGTTCGTGGTGGAGCACCACCTCGGCGTGATGCGCGGCGCCGACTGGATCGTGGATGTCGGTCCGGGGGCGGGCGAGCACGGCGGGCGGGTGCTGTACAGCGGCCCGGTGGCCGGTCTGGCCGGCGTCGGGGGGTCGGCGACCGCCCGTTACCTCTTCGACCGCTCGCCCGCCCCCGCCCGCGCGGCGCGCGCCCCGCGGGGGGCCGTGACGGTGGGGCCGGTCACCCGGCACAACCTGCGCGGGGTGAGCGCGCGGTTCCCGCTCGGTGTGCTCACCGCGGTGACGGGCGTGTCCGGCTCCGGCAAGTCGACGCTCGTGGACGAACTCACGGAGGACCTGCCGGGCGTGGACCGGCTGGTCCGTGTCGACCAGCGGCCGATCGGACGGACCCCGCGCTCCAACCTGGCCACGTACACGGGCCTGTTCGACGTGGTGCGCAAGGTCTTCGCGGCCACCGGCCAGGCCCGCGAACGGGGTTACGGCGTGGGCCGGTTCTCCTTCAACGTGCCCGGCGGGCGCTGCGAGACCTGCCAGGGCGAGGGCTTCGTCGGCGTGGAGCTGCTGTTCCTGCCCAGTACCTACGCGCCGTGCCCGGCCTGCGGCGGGGCCCGGTACAACCCGCCGACGCTCGAAGTGGCGTACCGGGGACGGAACATCGCGGAGGTGCTGGACCTGACGGTGGAGGAGGCGGCGGAGTTCTTCGCGGACACCGCGGCGGCGGCGCGCAGCCTGGCCGCGCTGCTCGACGTGGGTCTTGGCTATCTGCGGCTCGGCCAGCCGGCCACCGAGCTGTCCGGCGGGGAGGCGCAGCGCATCAAGCTGGCGAGCGAGTTGCAGCGGGGGCGGCGCGGCCACACCCTCTATCTCCTGGACGAGCCGACGACCGGACTGCATCCGGCCGATGTCGAGGTGCTGATGCGCCAGTTGCACGGTCTGGTCGACGCCGGGCACACGGTGATCGTCGTCGAGCACGACATGGCCGTGGTGGCGGGCGCCGACCGGGTGATCGACATGGGTCCCGGCGGTGGCGGGGCGGGCGGGCGGATCGTCGCCGAGGGCACGCCCGCCGAGGTGGCACGGGCGAGCGGGAGCGTCACCGCGCCGTATCTCGCCGAGGCCCTCCACGGCGGCGCGCGCCGGTGAGCCGGGCTCATCGGCGCGCGACCTCGCGGTGACGACCGGGCCGCTACTCGCGGTCCCGTCGGGCGTCGTCCTCGACGGTGTCCTCGGTCTCGGCCTCGATCCGCTCCTTGCGGACCCGTCCGTGCACCGTCTCCTCCTCGGTGCGCTCCTGCGTGGTCATCCGGACGCGCTCCACCGGCACCGTCTCGGTCTCCACGACGGGGCGTTCCTCGTGCAGGGTGACCTCGTGCTCGGCCTCGCCGATCTCCGGTCCGGAGAGCGCGTCGTCACGGTTGGCGTCCGTGATCGGTTCGCGCTCCACCCGCACTTCCTCGTGGGTGAGCGGAACGGTCTGCTGCACCTCTTCGGTGACCACGTACTTGCGCAGCCTGGCCCGGCCCGACTCACGCCGTTCGACGCCGACGTGCATCTGCTCCTCGGAGCGGGTCATGGCGCCGTCGCCGCGCATGTCCATGCGGTCCGGGGCGCCCTGGATGTCGCTCCGGCCGGCCGGCGTGTCGGCCGCGCCCATCGTGCCGGCCGCACCGGCAGCACCAGCGGCACCGGCGGCTCCCATGTCCGTGTCCGTGTCGGCGGACGAGCGGTCGTCGTCGGTGCGCTCGGCCTCGGACAGCACGCTGTCCCAGTTGATGCCGTAGTGGTCGTAGAGCCGGTGCTCCTCGGTCTCCGACAGATGGCCGCCCGCGTCGACGTCGACATTGGGCGCGTCCTTGACCTGGTCCTTCTGATAAGGGACCTCAAGGTGATCCTGCACCAGCGCGGCGTCGCGGATGGGCACGAAGGACTCGCTGGAGCCGAACATGCCCGTCTTGACGCTCACCCATTCCGGGCGCCCGGTCATGTCGTCGAAGAAGACGTGCTTGGCGTCGCCGATCTTGTTGCCGTCCCCGTCGTAGACCGGCTGGTCCAGGACGTTGGCGATCTCTTCACGGGTGATCATCTGCCATCACCCTCCTTCCGGAGTGCTTGCCTTTCGGTTGTCCGTATCAGCGGGGAGGAAACAGCGCATACCTCATAAAGCACACATACTCTTCGAAAGTGCTTCCCTCCGGTGGCCGTCACCCGTCCGGCCGGTCCCGGCCACCGGCACTCCGGGGGCCGACCGCTGGACGGCCGCGGCCAGGGAACGGCGGTCGCGGTGGCGGCCGGGCGGGACGAGGGGGCACACTTCCACCTCGGCGGTCAGTCCGCGGGCCGACGCCACCCGCCACAGGGAGGCGAGCAGGGTGTCCTCGCCGACGAACGCGGGTACTGTGCTCACCTCCCGCCCGTCGGCCCGGTAGCGGATGCGGACCGGCTGGACCGGCACCCCGGCGTCCAGGGCGGCCTGGAACACGGCCCGGCGGAAGGGTCCCTGGGCGCGCCCGCACCAGGTGCTGCCCTCGGGGAAGGCGGCGACCGCGGCTCCGGAGCGCAGTGCCCCGCCGAGCGCGGCGACCGTGTCCGGCAGGGCCCGCAGCCGGTCCCGTTCGATGAACAGCACCCCGCCGCGCGCGGCCAGCGGGCCCGCCACCGGCCAGCGCCGGATCTCGCTCTTGGCCAGCATCCTGGCGGGGCGCACGGCGGCCAGCAGCGGAACGTCGAGCCAGGAGACGTGGTTGGCGACCAGGAGCAGACCGCCCTCGGGCGGGGCGGCGGCGCCGGTGAAGCGGACCCGGACGCCCGCGGCCCGCACGACGCACCGGCACCAGCGCCGCACCAGGGCGGCGGGCACCCCGCCCCGGGAACGGCGGCGCCCCCGGCCGAGCGGTGTCAGCACGAGCGCGACCCCCGCGAGGAGCAGTACGGCGACCGCGGTGAGCCGCAGCACGGCGCGCGGCGGGGACACCGCTGCCCGGGACGGCTCCACGCAGCTGCCCGGGGTGCAGGGCGCGACGGGCAGCCAGGCGCTCATCAGGCCGGGACGAGCGAGAGGAAGTGCCGCAGATAGCGCGGGTCGACCCGGCTCATCGGCAGCAGCACGTACAGGTCGGCGACGCCGAAGTCCGCGTCGTGCGCGGGCTCCCCGCAGACCCAGGCGCCGAGCCGTAGGTAGCCGCGCAGCAGGGCCGGCAGGCCGGTCCGGCCGGCGGGCGCGGCGGTGCGGGCAGTCCACGGGAGCAGCGGCCGTACGCGGTACTCCTCGGGCGCCAGGTGCTTGGCCCGCACCCGCTGCCAGGCACCGGCGGCGAGGGCGCCGCCGTCGGCGAGCGGGAGCGAGCAGCAGCCCGCCAGCCACTCGTGGCCCCGGTCGCTCATGTAGCGCGCCAAGCCGGCCCAGATGAGCCCGATGACGGCGCCGTCGCGGTGGTCGGGGTGCACGCAGGACCGGCCGACCTCGACCAGCGCCGGCCGGATCGGGTCCAGCGCCGCGAGGTCGAACTCGCCCTCGGCGTACAGCCGTCCGGCGACCGCCGCGCGCTCGGGCGGCAGCAGCCGGTAGGTTCCGACGACCCGGCCGGTCGACTCCTCGCGCACGAGCAGGTGGTCGCAGTAGGCGTCGAAGGGATCGATGTCGTACCCGGGCTGCGGGCTCGCCAGCAGCGCGCCCATCTCCCCGGCGAACACGTCGTGCCGCAGCCGCTGCGCGGCCCGCACGTCCTCCTCGTCACGGGCGAGGGCGACGGTGTAGCGGCGGGGCGCGGTGGGCTGCGGGGGACGGTCTGCGGTCAGTACGCCGGTCATGGCACTCTCCTGGTCACGGGCCGGGGCGGCGACGGCGGACCGACGCTGTACGGTCCGCCGCCCCTGTTCTTCCGCCGCCGGTTGGCCGGTGCGTGACCTGGGCCGGGAGAGTGGATGTGGGGCTGTTGAATGCCAGGGGCGCCGGTGCCCCGGCGCGAGAAAGCGAGACGGGGCCGGGATGAGCACCTCTCCCGGCCCCGTCCGTCCGCGCTCTCGGCGAACGTCGTGGGGGAGGCTAGCCTCTGGCCACCTTGCGGGTGGCCCGCAGCCACTCCTTGTTCATGCCGGTGATGGACATGAGCGGGATGCCCTTCGGGCAGGCCGTGGCGCACTCGCCGGCGAGCGTGCAGCCGCCGAAGCCCTCGTCGTCCATCTGCGCCACCATGTCCAGCACCCGCGTCTCGCGCTCGGGTGCGCCCTGCGGCAGGACGTTGAGGTGGTTGACCTTCGCGGACGTGAACAGCATCGCCGCCCCGTTCGGACAGGCCGCGACGCACGCGCCGCAGCCGATGCACTCGGCGTGCTCGAAGGCGAGGTCGGCGTCCGGCTTCGGCACCGGGGTGGCGTGGGCCTCCGGCGCGGCACCGGTGGGCACGCTGATGTAGCCGCCGGCCTGGATGATCCGGTCGAAGGCCGAGCGGTCCACGATCAGGTCCTTCACGACCGGGAAGGCGGCGGCCCGCCATGGCTCGATGTCGATGGTGTCGCCGTCCTGGAAGGACCGCATGTGCAGTTGGCAGGTGGTGGTGCGCTCGGGGCCGTGGGCGTCGCCGTTGATGACCAGCGAGCAGGCGCCGCAGATGCCCTCGCGGCAGTCGTGGTCGAAGGCGACCGGGTCCTCGCCCTTGAGGATGAGTTCCTCGTTGAGGGTGTCGAGCATCTCCAGGAAGGACATGTCGCGGGAGATGCCGTCCACCTCGTACGTGGACATCGCACCGTCGGCGTCGGCGTTCTTCTGCCGCCATACGCGCAGGGTGAGCTTCATGCGTAGCTCCGCTGGGTGGGGTGGACGTACTCGAAGACCAGGTCTTCCTTGTGCAGGGTGGGTGCCTCGCCGGTGCCGGTGAACTCCCAGGCGGCGGCGTAGGAGAACGCGTCGTCCTTGCGGGCCGCCTCGCCGTCGGGCGTCTGGGACTCCTCGCGGAAGTGGCCGCCGCAGGACTCCGCGCGGTGCAGCGCGTCGAGGCACATCAGCTCGGCCAGCTCCAGGTAGTCGACGATGCGGTTGGCCTTCTCCAGGGACTGGTTGAACTCCTCGCCGGTGCCGGGGACCTTGATGCGCCGCCAGAACTCCTCGCGGATCTGCGGGATGCGCTCCAGGGCCTTGCGCAGCCCGGAGTCGGTGCGGGCCATGCCGCAGAACTCCCACATCAGCTCGCCCAGTTCGCGGTGGAAGGAGTCCGGGGTGCGGTCGCCGTCCACGGACAGGAGCAGGTTGAGCCGGTCCTCCGTCTCGGCCAGCACCTCCTGCACGACCGGGTGGTCGTCGTCGATCCCGTCCTTGTGGGGATTGCGGGCGAGGTAGTCGTTGATGGTGGCCGGCAGGACGAAGTAGCCGTCGGCCAGGCCCTGCATCAGCGCGGAGGCGCCGAGCCGGTTGGCGCCGTGGTCGGAGAAGTTGGCCTCGCCGACGGCGAACAGGCCGGGGACGGTGGTCTGGAGGTCGTAGTCGACCCACAGGCCGCCCATCGTGTAGTGCACGGCGGGGTAGATCCGCATCGGCACCCGGTACGGGTCCTCGTCGGTGATCCGCTGGTACATGTCGAAGAGGTTGCCGTACTTCGCCTCGACCGCCTTGCGGCCCATGCGCTCGATGGCGTCGGCGAAGTCCAGGTACACGCCCTGGCCGCCGGGCCCCACTCCCCTGCCCTCGTCGCAGACGTTCTTCGCGGCCCGGGAGGCGATGTCGCGGGGCACGAGGTTGCCGAAGGACGGGTAGATGCGCTCCAGGTAGTAGTCGCGCTCGTCCTCGGGGATCTCGTTCGGCGGCCGGTCGTCGCCCTTGGCCCTGGGCACCCAGATCCGGCCGTCGTTGCGCAGCGACTCGCTCATCAGCGTCAGCTTGGACTGGTGTTCGCCGGTGCGCGGGATGCAGGTGGGGTGGATCTGGGTGAAGCAGGGGTTGGCGAAGTAGGCGCCGCGCCGGTGCGCCCGCCACACGGCGGTCGCGTTGGAGTTCATGGCGTTGGTCGACAGGTAGAAGACGTTGCCGTAGCCGCCGCTCGCCAGGACGACGGCGTCCGCGAAGTAGGTGTCGATCCTGCCGGTGATCAGGTCCCGGGCGACGATGCCGCGCGCCCGGCCGTCCACGACGATCAGGTCGAGCATCTCGGTGCGCGGATGCATCTCGATGTTGCCGGCCGCGATCTGCCTCGACAGCGCCTGGTAGGCGCCGAGCAGCAGTTGCTGCCCCGTCTGGCCGCGGGCGTAGAAGGTGCGGGAGACCTGGACGCCGCCGAAGGAGCGGGTGTCGAGCAGACCGCCGTACTCGCGGGCGAAGGGCACGCCCTGGGCCACGCACTGGTCGATGATCTCGACCGAGATCTGCGCGAGCCGGTGCACGTTGGACTCGCGCGAGCGGAAGTCGCCGCCCTTGACGGTGTCGTAGAACAGGCGGTGCACCGAGTCGCCGTCGTTGCGGTAGTTCTTCGCGGCGTTGATGCCACCCTGCGCGGCGATGGAGTGGGCGCGGCGCGGGGAGTCCTGGTAGCAGAACTGGACCACGCGGTAGCCCTGTTCGGCGAGGGTGGCGCCGGCCGAGCCGCCCGCGAGCCCGGTGCCGACGACGATGACCGTCTGTTTGCGCCGGTTGGCGGGGTTGACCAGCTTCGCCTCGAAACGGCGCGTGTCCCAGCGCTCGTTGACCGGTCCCGCGGGGGCCTTGGTGTCGGCGACCGGCTCACCGGTCGTGTAGTCGGTGTACGAGGGCATCTTCAGCTCACCACTCCGGTCATGACGCCCACGGGTACGGCGATGAAGCCGGCCGTGAGCAGCAGCGCGAGGACGACTGCGACGGTCTTCAGGGCGCGGTCACGGGTGCGGCTGCCGGCGCCGAGGGTCTGGGCGGCGCTCCAGAAGCCGTGCTGGACGTGCAGGCCGAGGGCGAGCATCGCGACGATGTAGATGACGTTGCCGTACCAGGTGGAGAAGGTGTCCACGACGTTCTGGTAGGGCTTGCCCTCCTCGAAGCCGCCGGAGTGCACGGTGCCGGTGGTCAGGTCCAGGACGTGCCACACGATGAAGAGGCCGAGGATGACCCCGCCCCAGCGCATGGTGCGGGTCGCGTAACTGGAACGCGGCTTCCTGTGCACGTACTTGCTGGGCCTGGCCCTGATGTCGCGGCGGCTGAGCTGGTACGCGGAGACGGCGTGGGCGACGACGGCGACGACCAGGACGACGCGGATCAGCCAGAGCGTCCACTCGTAGTGCATGAACGGTTCGCCGACCGTGCGCAGCCAGTGGCCGTAGTGGTTGAACTCCTCGGCCCCGAAGTAGATCTTGAGGTTCCCGATCATGTGGGCGACCAGGTAGAGCAGCATGATGAGACCGCTGATCGCCATCACTGTCTTCTTGCCGACGGTCGAGTCCCACACGGTGCGCGCCATGGACGGCCGTCGGTCCGTCCGCGTTGCCAGAGCCATGTCACAGGACGTTACGGGGCCGGGAACCTATCGGTCCAAGACATGGAACACCTCGTTTCCATAGGCCTTGGCTATGGTCAACGTATGCTTGCGGGATGCAGTTGCAGCAGCTCCAGTACTTCGTGGCGGTCGCCGAGACCCGGCACTTCACCCGGGCCGCGGCGACGGTCCACGTGGCGCAGCCCTCGCTGTCGCAGCAGATCAGGGCGCTGGAGCGGGAGCTGGGCGCCGACCTGTTCCTGCGGGCGCGCGGCAACATCACCCTCACCGACGCCGGGGAGGCGCTGCTGCCGCTGGCCCGGCGCATCCTGGCCGACGCGGACACCGCCCGGCACGAGGTGCTTGAGCTGGTGCAACTGCGCCGCGGCCGGGTCCGGCTGGGCGCCACCCCGAGCCTGTGCACGGGCCTGCTCCCCGACGTGCTGCGCGCCTTCCACGACCGCTACCCCGGTATCCGGTTGCTGATCGAGGAGGGCGGCTCGCACGACCTGGTACGGGAGCTGGCGCGCGGCGCGCTCGACCTCGCCCTGGTCGTACTGCCGCTGCCCACCGCGTCGCCGGCGCTGACCACGGTGGAGCTGCTGCGCGAGGACCTGGTGGTGGTGTCCTCCCCGGAGTCGCCGAGGCCGGGCGACGGGCGGCGGGCCGTGCGCGTCGCCGATCTGGAGGGCGAACGGCTTGTGATGTTCCGGCACGGCTACGACCTGCGGGAACTGACGGTAGCGGCGTGCCGCGCGGAGGGCTTCGAGCCGGACTTCGCGGTCGAGGGCGGCGAGATGGACGCGGTACTGGGCTTTGTGCGGGCCGGGCTCGGCATGGCCGTCGTACCCCGGATGGTGGCGGCGCGGTCCGGGCGCGGACTGCGGGTGACCCCGCTGGCCCGACCCGGCCTGTACCGGACGATCGCCCTGGCCCATCGCAGCGACGTGGCTCCGCCGAGGGCGGCGCGGGAGTTGCAGCGGATGCTGCTGGAGCGCTGACGGGCCCCTTCGGGCCGGGTCAGCCGGCCGCGTCCACCAGGGCCAGGTCGTGCAGGCGCTCCGGCGGTCCCGGGCGGGCGTAGTACCAGCCCTGGGCCGTGTCGCAGCCCAGTATGCGCAGCTGCTCGGCCTGGGCGCCGGTCTCCACGCCCTCCACGGTGACCGCGAGGTCCAGGCTGTGGGCCAGGGCGACGATGCCCTCGACGATCTTGAGGTCGACGGGGTCGGCGGGGAACTGCTGCATGCTCTGGGTGAAGGAGCGGTCCAGCTTGAGGACGCTCACCGGGAGCCGGCGCAGGTTGGCGAGGTTGGAGTAGCCGGTGCCGAAGTCGTCCAGGGCGATGTCGACGCCCATCTCGGCCAGCCGGCGCAGCGGCTTCAGCAGGTCGTCGTCCGCGCCGATCAGCGCCGACTCCGTCACCTCCAGGCACAGCGCGTCGGGGGTGACCCCGGCCCGCTCCAGGATCTCGACGGTGTCCTGGACCAGTCCCGGGTGGGTGAGCTGGCAGGGCGAGAGGTTGACGTTGATGCGCAGCGGGCCCGCCGCGCTCGTCTCGCCGTACCGCTCCCGCCAGGCGCGGGCCTGCCGCACGGACTGCTCCAGCACCCAGCGGCCCAGCGGGACGATCAGCCCCGTGTGCTCGGCGAGCGGGATGAACCGGTCGGGGCCGAGCACACCGTGCTGCGGGTGCAGCCAGCGCACCAGGGCCTCGGCGCCGCGCACGCTGCCGTCGCCGAGGTGGACCAGCGGCTGGTACTCGATGAAGAACTCGCCCCGCTCCAGGGCTGCCGGCAGCGCGGTGGTCAGCCCGTGCCGGGTGATGACCCGGGCGTCGGCCTCCGGGTCGGCCAGCTCGAAGCGGTTGCCGCCCGCCGACTTGGCCCGGTACATGGTGATGTCGGCGCTGCGCAGCACCTCCGCCGGGCTGCGCTCCCCCGCCGGTCCCTCGACGATGCCGATGCTGCCGCGCACGGTCAGCTCGCGGCCGTCGACACTGATCGGGGCGAGCAGCGCGTTCATGATGCGCCCGGCCAGTTCGTCGACCTCGTGGCGGGTGTCGGGGCCGGTGGTCAGCGCGACGAACTCGTCACCGCCGAGCCGGGCGACCATCTCGCCCGGCCGGGTGGCGCAGCCCTGGAGCCGGTCGGCGACCTCCACGAGCAGCCGGTCGCCCGCCGCGTGGCCGAGGCTGTCGTTGACGGTCTTGAAGCCGTCGAGGTCGAGATAGCACAGGCCGAAGCGCTGCTCGGGGCCCGCGCCGAGGGCCTTCTCCAGGCGCTCGAAGAAGAAGCTGCGGTTGGGCAGGCCGGTGAGCGCGTCGTGCGTGGCCTCGTAGCGCAGCCGCAGATTGAGCAGCCGCCGCTCGGTGGTGTCCTCCATCAGCGCGAGCTGGTACTGCGGGGTGCCGTCGGCGTCGCGCAGCAGGGACACGGTCAGATTGGTCCACAGGACGGTTCCGTCGGCCCGGGAGAAGGCCTTCTCCACGTGGTAGTGCTCGCGCTCGCCGCGCACCAGCTCGTCGTAGAGTCGCCATATCTGCGGGGCGTCGTCGGGGTGCGTCCACTCCATGGCGCGGCGCCCGCCGAGCGTCGGGTCGGCGATGCCGAACATGCGCATCAACGCCTCGTTGACCTGGAGGACGTTGCCCTCCAGGTCGGCGATGCCGATGCCTATGGCGGCGCCCTCGAAGACCGCGCGGAAGCGGGCCTCGCTGGCGTGCAGGGCCTCGGCCACCACGCCCTGCGCCTTCAGGGCGGCCTGTGCGATGGCCTCCTGCTCGGCCAGGGTCCGGGCCCGCAGCGCTCCGGCGAAGCCGGCCGCCATGGCGTGCTGGAGCCGTGCCGAACGGGCCCGCAGGTCCTCGGGGTCGCCGTCCTCGCCGCAGTAGAGCACGAGGTAGGCGTCGACGCAGTCCAGCGTCCGGGCAAGCGCCTCCGGGTCGGTGCAGTGGGAGTCGACCAGCGCGACGCCGACCGATCTGGCCTCGTCCGCCTCGAAGCTCCGCGCGTGCAGTACCTCGCTCAGCCGGCGCGCCAGCGGCAGCAGTTGCTCCTCGAACTCGGGCCGGGTCGACGAGGTCGAGGCCACCGGGAACACCGCCCGGCTCCAGATCGTCGCGAACCGGCGCAGTCTGCCCTCCGGCCCGTCCGGCTCCGCGATCACGCCGTGCGTCCCACGCCGGCGAACCCGGAGAACGCGTACGGGTCCTCGTCCTCAACGGCCCCCTCCGGCCGCCAGCGCGCCATCGGGACCAGTCCGGGCTCCACCATGTCGTACCCTTCGAAGAACCGCGCGATCTCCTCGCGCGAACGCATGATCAGCGGACTGCGGATGTCCTTGTACACGTCCACCGCACCCTCGGCCCGCTCGGCGGGCAGCGGGATTCCCTCGTACGAGGCATGGGTGAGGACGAGCAGGCTGCCGGGCGCGAGCGCGTCGCTCAACTCCGCCACCGCAGCGTACGGGCCGTCCGCGTCTTCCACGAAGTGCAGTATGGCAACCAGCAGCAGGGCGACCGGCCGATTCAGGTCGATCAGTCGCCCCACCTGGGAACTGGCCAGGATCTCCTGCGGCTTGAGGAGGTCCGCGGCCACGACGTCCGCTTCGTCGTGGCCGGCCAGGACCGCCTCGCTGTGCGCGACCGCCACCGGGTCGTGGTCGACGTACACCACGCGGGCGCCGGGGCGGTGGCGTCCCGCCACCTCGTGGACGTTGCCGAAGGTGGGGATGCCGGAGCCGATGTCCAGGAACTGGTCGATGCCCTGTTCGGCGGCGAAGCGCACGGCCCGGCGCATGAACGCGCGGTTCGCCCGCATGATCATGGGGAGTCCCGGCAGGAACTCCATGGCCCTGCGGGCCGCTTCCCGGTCGACCTCGAAGTTGTGCGAACCGCCCAGGTAGAAGTCGTAGATCCGGGACACGCTGGGCACCGAGATGTCGATGCTGCGAGGGGCCCAGGCGGGACGCTCCATCTAACTCTCCAAGGCATAGGCGATCCGGTGTTCGAAGTGAGGCTACTGATCGCCCGCCAAAGGGGCGAGCCCAAACGGAAATTGACCATCCGTTCCCGGTCACTGCCCACGGCACGTGCCATGGGCGAGGGCAGGCCGGAGCGCACGAACGGGACCGTCCCCTCCGCCTGGGTACGGAGGGGACGGCCCGCTGGTCGCGCGCTGAATGTGGGCAGTCGGGAGGTCGCTACTCCTTCGGCGCGCCGACCGGCTTTCCGTCGGGTGCGACGGCGTACCAGGTGCCGCCGACGCCCTGACCGTTGGTGTCGCCGGCCTGCTTGTCACCGGCGAAGGTGTAGATCGGCCAGCAGTTGACCGTCTGCTGGGCGGTGCCGTCGGGCCGGGTGAAGCTCATCAGGCCCTTCTTCACCACGCCCTTGGTGTCGTTGGTCTCGACGGGTGCCACGACCGGCCACTTCGCCAGGCAGTCACCGGTGCACGCCGACACGGGCTTCGGCCAGGCCTCGTCCTTCATGAAGCGGTAGACGGTCATGCCGTTCTTGTCGACGACGATCTCGCCGAGCTTGGGGTCCTCGCGGGTGGACAGCCCGGCGGCCGGTTCCGCCTGGGCCTTCTTGCCGTCGGCCGCGAGCGCGTACCACTTGCCGCCGACGCCCTGGCCCTTGACCTGTCCGGGGGCGGTGTCCTTGGCGTAGCGGTACGCGGGCCAGCCGCCGATGGTCAACTGCTTGGTGCCGTCGGGCCGGGTGACCTCGCCGAGCAGCGTCTTGTCGATGCCCTCGCCGGCCAGGGCGTCGTCCGCGGCCACCGGCGGCCAGGCGGTGGCGCAGTCGTTCTCGCACGTCGTCTTCGGCGGCTTGGCGGTGTCCGCGTCGAAGCGGTAGAGGGTGTGGCCGGATCCGTCGGTCACCACAGCGCCGACCTGGGCGTCCGTGGAGACGGACAGCTTGCCGGCGGGCGCCGGCGCGTTCGCCGAGGCCTGCGCGCCGACTCCGGCTCCGGCACCGGCGCCGACTCCGATGTCGCCGACATCGCCGGGCGCGGCCGTGGCACCCACGTTCTGGCTGCCGGCACCGCCGCTTTCCTGGCCGCACGCCGTCGTCAGCGCCAGCACCGCCGCAGCGCTCGCCACGAGTGAGGCGCTCCGCCAGGAGGTCTTCATCGTCAATCCCCGATCATCGCGAATGTGTTGGGGCGCCCTGCTGGGCCGCCGCACGACACTGAGTACGCGCGAGGGAGCCGGTTGTGTTCAACGCGGGCGCGGATTTCTTCGCGTAACCCGACCGCAACCCGGCGTTCTCCGCCGTTCTCCGGCGTTCTGCGGCGTTCTCCGGCGTTCTGCGGCGCCGTCCTGTCCGTCGTCGCACACCGGTGCGGGGCCCGGGGAAACCGGCTTCACGGTGTTCAAACCGCCGGCCGACGTGTGTCCCTCCTTCGGGGCATTCACCGGTCACTCGGGCGTGGCCCGGTGCGCCAGGCTCCATGATCTGCGACGTGCATGGACCCGAACCGACCCGATCCGCTTGTGCCGGACGGGTGTTGGCCCTGGTGACGCTGACGTTCACGCTCGTCGGCGCACCGGTAGGACCGGCGCAGGCGGACGCCTGCGCGTACGCGTCGACCGGCCCCGGCGGCACCGAGGCGGTGGCGGTCGCCGGGAACGTCTCCTGGCCCACCTTCCCGCCGTGCCTCCCGCCCTCACCGACACCGACGCCCACCCCGACACCCACGCCTCCCCCGCCCTCACCGAAACCCACGCCGCCACCCCCCGCACCGAAGCCGCCCGCCCCGGAGCCCGAACCACCGCCCGCGCCGCCGCCCCCGCGGCCGGAGCCGGCCCGGCCCGCGCCGCCGCCCCCTCCCCCTCCGTCCCCGACGCCGACTCCGGCTCCGACGCCCAGCCCGACCCCGGCGCCGGTCCGTCCCGCGGCGCCCGCGCCCAGTCCGTCGGCCACGCCGGCGCCCCGGCCGTCGCTGAGCCCCGTGCACTATCCGCGCCGCACCGCCGCCCGGCCGCCGCAGCGGTCCTCGCGCGGGACCACGTCACCCCTCGTCTTCGTCCTGCTCATCACGGTGCCCGCGGTGGTAGCCGTCGCCGCGCTCCGTGCGCGCTGATCCCTGGAGTCTGTCTTGCCGGAATGGCTTGTTCTCACCCTCGCGATGCTGGCCGCCTGTGTCGTGGTGGTCATCGTCACCCTTCTGCGGCACCGCACGGCCTCCGACGACGAGGACATCACCGAGACCCCGGACGTCATCGAGTACATGACGATGTGGATCGGCGTGGTGTACGCCATCGTGCTTGGCCTGGCCATCGCCGGTGTCTGGGAGGCGCGCAGCGCCGCCGAGGACCACGTGCAGACGGAGGCCGTCGCGCTGCACGAGATCTCGGAGCGCGTGCGCGTCTACCCACCCGAAGTCCGTGACCGCATCCGGGCGGATGTCAACGCCTATGTCGGACACGTCGTCACCACCGAGTGGAAAGCGATGGCCGACCACGGCGAGGTGACCGAACGCGGCACCGAGCTGCTCGACCGCGTCCGCGCGGACGTCAGCGACTACGAGCCGAGGTCGGACTTCGAGGCGCAGGCGTACCAGCCGCTCGTCGACCAGGTGGCCCTCGCGGACCAGGCCCGCACCGCGCGGGCGCAGTCGACCGGGGCGACGATGCCCGGGGTGGTGTGGTTCGGGCTGATCGCCGGGGCCGTCGTCACGATCGGGATGGTCTTCGCCCTGCAGATCCGGCGTACGCCGCGCGAGCTGGTCCTCGCCGGTCTGTTCTCCGCGCTGATCGCCTTCCTGCTCTTCCTGATCTGGGACTTCGACGCCCCCTTCAGCCGGGGCCTGGCGTCGTCGACCGATCCGTTCCTGAGCCTGTTCCCGGGCGTCGGGGACTGACCCGGCCGCCCGGGGGCGCGCGACACGCCGTCACCGTCGCCTGAGCGGCCCACACCTTTGCCCCGTTCGCGCGACTGCGATCGCGCCGGGGCGCGCGGTTTCCTAGCGTTTCGGGCATCGAGGTGCATTCCTGGCGCGAGCGGAACAGGTCCGCCGCTGCTCCTCGGGGACCCGGAGGATTCATCATGCGCGCGATACCCGTCGCCTCGGTCGCACTGCTGGGCGTCGCCGCCCTCTCCGCCTGTGTACCGGCCGGGGCGGCCTCGGGCGACAGTTCGACGTTCGGCTTCACCGTCCACCCGGCGACCGTCGCGCCCGGCGGTGAGGTCACACTGGGGGTGGGCCGCGGTGCCGGTGGCTGCCGGGGGCGCGTCACGGTCACGTCGCCGGTGTTCGACACGGTCACCATCCCCCGGCACGAGTCGTCGGCGACGGCACGCGTCGACCGGGAGGCCCGGCGCGGGGCGGTCTACCAGGTGGCCTTCGCCTGCGAGGAGCGGACCGGGACCGTGAACCTGACCATCGCGGGCGGCGGCCACTCGCACCACCCGACCCCCGAGCCCCGTCACCCCAAGGGCGTGCACGCCGGCGAGGGCGGCAGCATCGCCGGGTTCGACATGAAGCAGCTCGGGCTCGGCATCGCGCTGGTCGCGGGTTCGGTGGGCGCGGCGTACCACCTCTCGCGCCGCCGCTCCCGCGAGGACGGCGCCTGACCCTCCCGCACCGCGCACAGGGCTTCGCCCCGGACCCTTACCGGATCCGGGGCGAAGTCCTGTGGGCGGGACGGTCGGATCAGATGCGCCGCTCGGCCCGGCGGCGCATCCAGAACAGTCCGCCGCCGGCCACCGCCGCGGCGACGAGTCCGCCGCCGATGGCGATGTCGGCCGGGGTCGCCCCGCTCGTGCTGCTGCCGCCGATGCCGCCTCGGACACCGCCGATGACGGTGAAGGCGGCCGGGCGGGTCAGCTGCCCGCCCGAGCAGTTGACGGTGATGTCGTACGAACCCGGCCGGGCGTCCTCCTTGATGGTGGCGGTGCCCTTCGACGTTCTCGTTGGCCCCCCTGACCGGAGTCAGGTGGGTGGTCCGGAACGCGTCCGAGGTCATCGTGCCGCCCTGCGGGCAGCCGTCGACCGTGACGGTCATCTGACCGCCGCGGGCGATCACGCTCGGCAGGGCGACGATGTTGCTCGGCTGGTTGTGGTCGCCGCCGGCCGTGGCCGCAGGGGCGGCCAGCCCGAGGACAGCGACCGCGGCGCCGGCTGCCGCGAGGGCACGATAGTTGCGCATGTGATCCTCCGCGGAAGACGCCCCGGGACCCGTCCCCGGTCGATCGGCGAGAAAGCGTCTCCCAGAAAGACCCTCAGTTGCCGTGCCCGGGGCCGCATTTCGGGAATGGTCCGTCCTGGTGAGAGGCATAGCGGACCGGAACCTCGGGAGTGGATATCACCGCAGGTCACGTACCGTCAGAAATTTCCCGGCGGTAAATCCCGGATGGCTCACAAAAGCACTGCGTGCCACCCGTTCGCCGCCGCCCCGTCGCCGGTCGGACGCGCGGCGCTTAGCGTGCTCGTATGCGCGGATGACCGGGCGACGGCCGGGTCGAGAGGGGATGGCGAATGTACGAGTCCGGGTTGGCCGAAGAGGAGGAGCGGCCCAGGAAGCGTGCGCCCTGGGGCGTGATAGCGCTTGTGCTGCTGACCGGGCTCGCGCTGATCCGCAACGGCTCCGGGGAGTTCGACGTGGGCCCGCCGCAGCCCGCGTCGGCCGCCGCCTCGGACACCCGCGCGGCGGCCGACGACAACGCCGTCACCGGCGTGGCGCCGCTGCCGTACGCGGTGCCCGACCGGGTCTCCGTGCCCGCCATCCAGGTCGACGCGCCGGTCATGCCGGTCGGTCTCGACGTGGACGGCTGGGTCGACGCGCCGCCGCCCGAGGACCCCAATCTGGCCGGCTGGTTCACCGGCGCGGTCTCCCCCGGCGAAAAGGGCACCGCGGTCGTGGTCGGCCATGTCGACAACGAACAGGGCCCCGCCGTCTTCTACGGACTCGGGGCCCTCAAGAAGGGGAACAGGGTCGAGGTGCACCGCCAGGACGGAAAGACGGCGGTCTTCGAGATCTACGGCGTCGAGGTCTTCGAGAAGAACAATTTCCCCGGGGACCGGGTCTACGCCTCCAAGGGCACTCCCGAATTGCGGGTCATCACCTGCGGCGGCGGTTTCACCAAGCAGAACGGCTACGACGGGAATGTCGTCGCCTTCGCCCGCCTGGTCGAGGCCCGCTGAGCGGCCCCGGCCGGGCGGGAGCGGTGACGGTCAGGCGTCCTGCCGCCGGGGGACGGTGAGCTGGTAGCCGGAGTCCAGCAGCTCGGGCAGATAGCGGCGCAGCGCGTGCACGCTCTGCGACCGGTCGCCCCCGGCGTCGTGCGAGAGCACCACGACGCCGGGGGCGGCGCCGTGCCCGACCCGGTCGACGATGGTGCCGGTGCCGGGGGTGGTCCAGTCGAGGGTGTCCACGGTCCAGGCGAGCGGTTCCATGCCGAGTTCGGCGCCGAGCTGGAAGGTGGCGCGGTTCCACGCCCCGTACGGGGCCCGGAACCAGCGGGGCGGTTCGCCGCAGGCCTTCTCGACGACCTCGCTCGTGCGCTCCATCTCGGAGCGGATGCGGCCGCGGGTGAGCAGGGTGAGCTGCGGGTGGGACCAGGTGTGGTTGCCGACGACGTGTCCCTCGTCGGCCATCCGGGAGAGCAGGTCCCTGTTGTAGTCGGCCATCTCGCCGCACACGAAGAACGTCGCGCGCACGTCGTACTTGGCCAGGGTGTCCAGGATGTCCGGGGTGTACTGGGGGTGGGGTCCGTCGTCGAAGGTGAGCAGCATGGTGCGGCCCCGGCCCGTCATGCGCAGGATCGGCTCGCTGCGCACCGGGGGCCGTCGGGGCACGTCCCGTGGTGCGCCGTATCCGGTCATGGGCTGGAGGCGGTAGGCGGAGGGCTTGAGCGAGCCGCGTGGAGCGGGGCCGGGGGCAGGGGCGACCGGCCGGGCCGGGCCGTCCCCGAGGCCCACCGCGAGCGCGCCGGCGGTGCCGGCCGCTCCCACGGCCACGGCGCCGGCGAGCAGGGCGCGGCGGGTGAGCAACTGGTCCTTCTTCATGACTCATCAGTCGCCCGCCCACGGTGCGCCGCACCTGAGCAACACCGGTGCGGCGGCACGAATCCACCCGCCCGGCCCAAGATCACGGACCACCCGGTACTCTCGCCGCGTGACGCAACAGCACTCCCATCAGTTCGAACGGGGCACGGACGGGCCGAAGGTCATCGTCGTCGGCGTCGACGGCTCCGACTCCTCGCTCAGGGCCGCGGCCTACGCAAGCGGTCTGGCCCGGCGGCAGGGCGCGCTGCTCGCCGTGGTGTACGTGCAGCCGCTGCTGGCGGGGGGCGCGGCGATGGGGGCGCCGGTGGCGGAGACGACCGACGAGCTGGCCGAGGACCTGGTGGCCCAGATCCGGGAGGCGACCGAGCAGGCCAAGGGGATATTCGACCTGCGCTGGGAGTTCCACACCTTCCGCGGCGACCCGTACGGCGGCCTGGTGAGCACCGCCGACCGGCTCAAGGCGGACGCGGTGGTGGTGGGCGCCTCCGAGCAGGCCGGGCACCGGTTCGTCGGCTCGGTCGCGGTGCGGCTGGTGAAGGCGGGGCGCTGGCCGGTGACCGTGGTGCCGTAGCCCGGGGCGGGCCGGTGTGTGCGCCGTGGCTTCCGTCGCGGGCGGGTGTGAGTCATCATCGTCCACCGTCAGCCGTTTGCCGTTCGGGAAAAGGTGGGACGCATGGCCGGGTTCCGCATGGGTGAGGGTGTTCTCCGCCGCAAACCCATCGAGCACATCGAGGAGACGGACAGCGGCGGGGGCCTGGTGCGCTCGCTGGGACTGTGGCAACTGACCGCGATCGGCGTCGGCGGCATCATCGGGGCGGGCATCTTCACGCTGGCCGGCACGGTCGCCAACGGCAAGGCCGGTCCCGCGGTGCTCGTCTCCTTCCTCATCGCGGGCGTGGCGAGCGCGGCGGCCGCGCTGTCGTACGCCGAGTTCGCCGGGATGATCCCGAAGGCGGGCTCCGCGTACACCTACGGCTACGCGGTCCTCGGCGAGTTGGCGGGCTGGTTCATCGGCTGGGACCTGCTGCTGGAGTACACGGCGATCGTGGCGGTGGTCGCGATCGGCATCTCCGGCTACTTCAGCTTCCTGGTCGGTGAGACGGGCGCCGACCTGCCGAACTGGATGCTGGGCGCGCCGGGCACCGGGGACGGCCACCGGATCGACCTGTTCGCGGCCGTCCTGTGTCTGCTGATCGCGTATCTGCTGACCCTGGGCATACGGAACGCGGCCCGTTTCGAGATGGTCGTGGTCGTGCTGAAGGTGCTGGTGGTCCTGCTGGTGATCGGGGTCGGCGTCTTCCACGTCAGCACCTCGAACTACAACCCGTTCTTCCCGTACGGGGTCGGCGGGGCGTTCACCGGTGCGGCCACGGTGTTCTTCGCGGTCTTCGGCTACGACGCCATGTCGACGGCGGCCGAGGAGTCGAAGGACGCCCAGCGGCACATGCCGAAGGCGATCATCTACTCGCTGGTCATCTCGATGGTGCTGTACGTGGGTGCCTGTCTGGTGCTGACCGGCATGCAGAACTACAAGGACATCGACCCGGAGAGCGGCTTCTCGACGGCGTTCAAGTCGGTGGGCCTGGGCGGTCTGGCCGACATCATCGCGGTGGGCGCCATCATCGGCATCCTCACGGTGATGTTCACGTTCATGCTGGGCGTCACCCGGGTGTGGTTCAGCATGAGCCGGGACGGGCTGCTGCCCAAGTGGTTCGCGAAGACGCACCCGACGCGCCATGTGCCGACGCGGGTCACCTGGATCGTCGGGTTCGCGTCGGCCGTGATCGCCGGGTTCCTGCCGATCGGCGAGGCGGCCGAGCTGACCAACATCGGCATCCTGCTGGCGTTCGTGGTGGTGTGCGCCGCGGTGATCGTGCTGCGCTACCGGCAGCCGGAGCTGCCGCGCACCTTCCGTACGCCGTGGATGCCGTTCGTGCCGGCGCTGGGCATCGTCTTCTCGGTCTGGCTGATCACGTTCCTGCAGTGGCAGACCTGGCTGCGGTTCGCCGTGTGGTTCGTGGTCGGCCTGGTGATCTACTTCGCGTACTCGTACCGGAGGTCGGAGCTGGCCCGCGGGTAGGGCGCGGGGCGGCCGGCTACTTCCCCATGACGAGGCCGTCCTTGGCGGCGCCCCGGCCGAGGACGACGTCGCGGATGCGGTCGCGTACGGCGCGCAGGTCGGCGCCCTTGTCCAGCGCGCGGTTGAGGTTCACCACCCGGCCGGCGTCGACGTCGAAGAGCTGCGGGACGAACTCGGCCTTCGTCACCCGCCAGCGTTCGCCGGGCCGGGCGGGCGGGGCGAAGGTGAAGCGGCCGATGGCCGACTGGTTGCCGCGCGGATCGCGGGCGCCCTCGTCGTTGACCATCTCGCCCGCGATCTGGTCGCCCATCCCGTAGACCACCCAGGTGCCGTTGACCTTCTCGTAGGCCTGCGGGACATGGGCGTGGGTGCCGAGGATCAGATCGATGTCGGGTCGGTCGCCGGTGCGTGCGGCGGTCAGGCTCCGGGCCAGGGCCAGTTGGTCGCGGTCGGGCTCGTCCTGCCATTCGGTGCCCCAGTGCAGGGACACGACCACGACGTCCGCGCCGGCCTGCCGGGCCGCCCGGGAGTCGGTGAGGATCCGTTCCTCGTCGATCAGGCCGACCGCCCAGGGCTGTCCGGCGGGCAGCGGGCGGCCGTTGGTGTGGAGGGTGTAGGCGAGGTGGGCCACCTTGGCCCGGCCCGCGCGCAGCACGGTGGCGGTGCGCGCCTCGTGCTCGGTGCGTGCCGTTCCGGCGTGGCGCACGCCGACCCGGTCGAAGGCCTCCAGGGTGCGGCGGATGCCGTCGGCGCCGTCGTCGGCGCTGTGGTTGGAGGCGGTGGAGCAGCTGTCGTAGCCGGTGTCGGCCAGCGCTTTGGCCACCTCCGGCGGGGACTTGAACAGGGGGTAGCCGCTGTAGTCGCCGTCCGCGCCGTACACGGTCTCCATGTGGCACAGGGCGGGGTCGGCGCGCGCGACGACGGACTGGGCGCCGGCGAGCATGGGGCGGAAGTCGTAGCCGGTGCCGCCGGCGTCGAAGCGGGCCCGTTCGATGACCGGGTCGTGCGGCAGTACGTCGCCGGAGGCGACCAGGGTGAAGGCGCCGGTGTCCGCGGCGGACGGGGCCGGCGCCGGCTCTCTTGGCGGTTGGTGGTCGCGGGCCTGGCAGGCCGCGCCCGCGGTGAGAAGCGCGGTCAGGGCCAGGGCCACCTGCCGACTGCGTGTGATCATCCGTTCACTCCGCTGGGGTCGCACACACCAATGAAAAGTCACATTTACTGATAAATAGGTAAGGAGGCTCGGCCCGTCACGGGCGGCTCCGACACGCTCATTAGCCCGTCCGGCGTGCGCGAACGGGGTGCGCCGACCGTTCGTCGAACCGTTCGTCGACGCGATCGACCGTCCGCCGCACATCGCTGCGCGCGCCCTGTCCCCGAACGGCACCCTGAGATGCCATACGGCCATGACGGCCGGAATCACCCTGACGGACAGGACGCACGGGACGACCGCCGAGCACGAGCTTGCCGCACTGCAGCGCGAGCACGGCCGGCCGCTCTTCGCGCTGCTGCTGCGGCTGAGCGACGGCGACCGGCAACGCGCCGAGGATCTCGTGCAGGAGACCCTGGTGCGCGCCTGGCAGCACCCCGAGGCCCTGCGCGCCGACGACTTCGACTCCGTACGGCCCTGGCTGCTCACCGTGGCCAGGCGACTCGCGATCGACGCGCGCCGGGCCCGGCAGGCGCGGCCCCCGGAGGTCGGCGACGCCGTGCTGGAGAACGCGCGCGTCTGCGCCGATCACGCGGAACGGGCCGCGGCCGCCCTCGATGTGCGCGAGGCCGTGAAGACACTCACACCGGAGCACCGTGAAGTCCTGGTGCTGGTGTATTTCCAGGGGGCGAGTGTGGCCGAGGCCGCGGTTGCCCTCGGCATCCCGACCGGTACCGTGAAGTCCCGCGCTTACTACGCGCTGCGAGCCCTGCGCAGAGTGCTACCGGGATACGCCGCCGACCTGCGGTGAAACCGACCGTATGGTCAAGCCTCCGTAAAGCGCCTTGCCCAGGACCCCCGTTGAGTAATCGGCTGTCCTCATCCGTGTTCCGGACGGGGGTCCATGACCCGGGTCGGGCGACGCGCACGCACCGGAGGAAGGCAGGAAGGGATGCTGCACAGAGGGCACGAGAGCACGGACGGCACCGGCGGGGGCGAACTGACCGTCCCCATGGCCTGGTTGTACGCCGAGTACATCGCCGACGAGCTGCTGCGGACCGGCGACCTGATGCCGCCCACGTCCTTCGAGTTCCGCGCCGGGCGCGACGCCCTGGCGCTGACCGTCTTCCTGTCCGACACCGAGAACGAGCTGAGCGGCATCCGGGTCGTCACCCACCTGGAGACCTGGCTGTCCCTCACCGCCTACGACCAGCCGTGGCACGAGTGGGTGCGCGCACGGCTGGCCGAGGTCACGGCCGAGGTCGTCGCCGCCGGGCGGTACTCGCCCGACCTGGAGCTGGCCCGCGCCGCCTGGCGCTGGCTCCAGGAGACCGAACTGCTCGCCCCGGACCTGAACGCGGTGCCCGGTGGAGCACCGGTGACCGGGGAGGACGAGGGACCGAAGGTGTGGACGCCGGCCTGGCAACTGGGCCTGCCGCTGGGCCACCTCGCCATCCACCTCTTCTAGCTCTTCCGGGCGGGCCGGGGCGGTTTCCCGGGTGCGCGGGCCGGCGCACGAACTTCTTCCAGGACGGACCAATCCACGGGCTCGGCCGCTCCGAACCCCTAGGTTGCGATTCGGTATCCGGCTTGAGTGTTTCGGCTGTCGGGTGCGTACGGGTGGGAGCAAGGAGTGACACCACCCGCACCCAACGGCACGAGGATTCGGCATGAGGTCCCTGGAAAGGCATCGTGACGTCGGCGCCTACGCGCTCGGCGTGCTGGACGAGGCGGACGCGTTCCGCTTCGAGGACCACCTCATGGAGTGCCCCCGGTGCGCGGCCCAGGTGACCGAATTCGGCCCCGCCGCACGTCAGTTGATGCTCTACCGGCAGGCCACGCCCCGACTGGTCAGCCCGCTGACCCGGCCCGGACCGCGACTCCTCGACCGGCTGCTGTCCGAGGTGGCCGCCCGGCACCGGGCGGGCCGCAGGCGGATGCTGTACGCCGTGGCCGCCGCGATCGTGTGCGCCGTGGCGGGCCCCGGCGTCGTGCTCTGGGCGGGCCAGGCCGACTCGGCGGTGCGGGTCACCGCGACCGACGAGCGCTCCGGGGTGTGGGCGCAGCTCACGACCGAGGACGAGGTGTGGGGCACCGAGGTGGAACTCGAGGTCAAGGACGGGGCGGGGCCGCGCTCGTGCCGGCTGATCGCCGTCGGCCGCGACGGCACGGAGCAGACGGTCACCAGTTGGAACGTCCCCGGGCACGACGCCCGGCCGAACACGATGCACGGCGGGGCCGCCCTGCATCCCGACGAGATCGCCCGCTACGAGGTGCGGACCTCGGACGGGAAACACCTGGTGACGCTGCCGCCGGGGTGAGCCTCACTTGAGCAGCCGGGACAGCCTGCGGTCCGCCAGCGGCTTGCCGCCGGTCTGACAGGTCGGGCAGTACTGGAGCGAGGAGTCGCTGAAGGACACCTCGCGAATGGTGTCGCCGCACACCGGGCAGGGCTCGCCGGCCCGGCCGTGGACCCGCAGTCCGCTCTTCTTCTCGGCCTTCAGCCGTCCGGCCGCGACGCCCCGGGAGCGTTCGACCGCCTCGGTGAGCGTGCCGCGCAGGGCGGCGTACAGCCGCGCGGTCTCCTCGTCGGTGAGCGAGGCGGCCAGTTTGAAGGGGGACATCCTCGCGGCGTGCAGGATCTCGTCGCTGTAGGCGTTCCCCACGCCGGCGATCAGGCTCTGGTCGCGCAGGGCGCCCTTGAGCTGCCGTCGCTCGCCGTCCAGGAGCGCGGCGAAGCGCGCCTCGTCGAAGCCGTCGGCGAGCGGGTCGGGCCCGAGCCGGGCCACGCCCGGCACCTCCCGCGGGTCGGCCACGACATACACGGCGAGCCGCTTCTGCGTGCCCGCCTCCGTCAGGTCGAAGCCGGCCCCGCTCTCCAGGGCGACGCGCAGCGCGAGCGGGCCCTTGCCGGGGCGGGGCAGGCCGCCGGGAAGGCTGTCCCGCCAGTGCAGCCAGCCCGCGCGGGCCAGGTGGGTCACCAGATGCGGGCCGCCGGCGGTCTCGATGTCGAGGAACTTGCCGTAGCGGTGCACGGCGGCCACCTGGTGGCCCTCCAGGGCGGTGAGCGGCGGGTCGTACGTCTTCAGGACGCTGATCGCCACGGGCAGGACACGGACGATCTCGCGACCGGTGAGGTGCTCGGTCAGAAAATCTCTGAGCGCCTCGACCTCGGGCAGTTCGGGCATGTGTCCAGGGTGCCACCGAGGGCGGGCGATGTCAGCGCGGATCAGTCCGCGCGGTGGGGCACCACGAACTCGGACCACACGCACTTGCCGCCGCCGCGCGCCTCCACACCCCACTGGTCGGCGAGCGTGTCGACCAGGAGCAGCCCTCGCCCGGAGACCCCGTCCTCCCCGACCTCGCGGCGCCGCGGCAGGGCGCTCGATGAGTCCTCTACCTCGACCCGCAGCCGCCGGTCGGTCCCGGTGAGCAGGCGCAGCGTGACGACCGCGGAGCCCTCGGTGTGCATGAGGGCATTGGTCATCAGCTCGTCGGCGACCAGTTCGATCTCGTCGCTCTGGTCCTTGGCCCCCCAGGACCGGACCGCGGCACGGATCATGTGCCGGGCCTCGGTGAGGGCCTCGGGGTCGCCCGGGGACACGTGCTGCTGGACCCGGCCGAAGGTCCGGGGGGCGCCCAGCCCGTGGCGGCGCAGCACAAGCAGCGCGACATCGTCGTCGCCGCGGCGTTCGTCGGCCACGTCGATGAGCCGGTCGGCGAGGTCCCGTACGTCCTGCGGTCCGGAGGTGATCAGCGCCGTGAGGACCTGCATCCCCTCGTCGAGGTCGGCGCCGGGCTGCTCGACCAGACCGTCGGTGCACAGCAGCAGGGTGTTGCCCGGGTCCAGTTCGAGGGTGGCGACCGGGTAGACGAGCCGCCCGAACTCGGCGGACAGGCCGAGCGGCAGCCCGCCCTCGACGAAGACCTGACGGCAGGAGCCGTCGGCGTACCGCAGCAGGGGGTCGATGTGTCCGGCGCGGACCACCTGGACCACACCGGTGCCGAGGTCGACCTCCGCGTACAGGCAGGTCGCGAAGCGGTCGGTGTCGAGTTCGTGCAGGAAGACCGAGGCCCGTGCCATCACCGTGGCCGGGGGGTGGCCCTCGGCGGCATAGGCGCGCAGCACGATGCGCAGTTGGCCCATGACGGCGGCGGCGTGCGTGTCGTGGCCCTGGACGTCGCCGATGACGGCACCGACGCGTCCGCCGGGCAGCGGGATCAGGTCGTACCAGTCACCGCCGATGTCCCGGCCGAAGTCGCCGCCGATGGAGGCCCCGCGGTAGCGGACGGCCACGTCGCAGCCGGGCACGCTGGGGATGGTGCGCGGCAGCATGGCCTGCTGGAGGCCCTCGGCGAGGTCCATCTCCTGTTCGTAGAGCATGGCCCGCTGGAGGCTCTGCGCGATGCCGCTGCCGAGCGCGACGAGTACGTTGCGGTCCTGCGGGGAGAAGCCGCGCCGGTCGCTGTAGAGCAGCCCGATGGCGCCGATCGGCCGGGCCTGGGCGATCAGCGGCAGGTAGGCGGCCGCGGTGATGTCGAGGTGGGTGATGTGCTTCCACAGCAGCGGGTAGCGCTCCGCGAAGTCCTCGGGCGACTCGATGAAGCGGGGGCTGAGGGTGCGTACGGCCTCGCTCATCGGGTAGGGCTCGTCGATCCGGGTGACGCGGGTGCCGGGGACGAAGCTGTTCTCGGGGCCGTCGGCGACCAGCCGGATGCGGCCGGCCTCCACCAGGCCCATCACCAGGCTGGTGGCGCCGAGCCGGGTGAGGCCGTGGGTGTCCCGCAGGACGTCGATGACGTCGTCCACCGTGCGGGCGTGCGCGAGGGCGGCGGTGGCGAGCTGGACGACGTTGGTGAGCCGGCGGCGGGCCTCGTCCTGCGCGTCCTGCTCGCGGCGGCCCTGGATGTCGCCGACCTCCTGGGTGGCGTCGCGCACGATGCCGATGATCCGGCGGGGGCGGCCGGTCTCGTCGCGGCGGATGTAGCCCTGGGTGCGGGTCCAGCGCAGGGTGCCGTCGCGGCGGCGCAGCCGGAAATACGTGCCGTAGTTCTCGCTGCCGTCCTTCATGGCCTGGGCCACGATGGTGTCCATCCGGCGGCTCTCCGCCGTGGGGACACGCGCCGACAGCGACTGGGGCCGCCCGTCGAACTCCTCCGGGCGCAGGTCGAACACCTCGTGGGCCTGGGCGTCCATGTGGAACAGTCCGGTGTCCAGGTCCCAGTCGAAGCTGCCCATGCGGTTGAGCGCCAGGATCGGGTCCGGGTGGGCGGGCCAGTCGTCCGCGAGTGACTGGTCACTCGCTCCCCGATCAGCCATGGTCCCCACCTTGCCAGGGTTCGTCCGATTCTTCGACTCCTGTTCCGCCGCCCGGGGCCACCGATGACCGACCCGTGCCCGACCGGGGTACACAGAGCGCAACCGTACGAGAGGAGCGCGGCCGTGGAGTGGTTCGCCGCACCGGACTACTGGCCGGCCCGGCTGGTCTTCCAGCGGGGCCTGGCCGCCGTGTATCTGGTCGCGTTTCTCGCGGCGGCCCGGCAGTTCCGGGCGCTGATCGGCGAGCGGGGCCTGCTGCCGGTGCCCCGCTTCGTCGAAGGGGTGCCGTTCACCCGGGCGCCGAGCCTGTTCCGGCTGCACTACTCGGACCGCTTCTTCGCGGTCTGCGCCTGGACGGGCTGCGCGGTGTCGGCGGCGCTGCTGGCGGGGCTGGACTCGCTGCTGCCGCTGTGGGGCGCGATGCTGCTGTGGCTGGTGCCGTGGGCGCTGTACCTCTCGATCGTCAACGTCGGACAGACCTGGTACTCGTTCGGCTGGGAGTCCCTGCTGCTGGAGACCGGCTTCGTCGCCGTGTTCCTGGGCAACGACGAGGTGGCACCGCCCGTCGTCGTGCTGTTCCTGCTGCGCTGGCTGCTGTTCCGGGTCGAGTTCGGGGCGGGGCTGATCAAGATGCGCGGCGACGAGTGCTGGCGCAGGCTCACCTGTCTGGACCACCATCACGAGACCCAGCCGATGCCGGGTCCGCTGAGCTGGTTCTTCCACCACCTCCCCCGGCCCCTGCACCGCGTCGAGGTGGCCGCCAACCACGTCACGCAGCTCGTGGTGCCCTTCCTGCTCTTCACCCCGCAGCCCGTCGCGACGGTCGCCGCGGCGCTGATGATCGTGACCCAGCTGTGGCTGGTGCTGTCGGGCAACTTCGCCTGGCTGAACTGGATCACCATCGTGCTGGCCCTGTCGGCGGTCCGGTTCCCGGCCGATCCGCCGGCCGTGTCCGCGGCGCCGCTGTGGTACGAGGCCGTGGTCCTCGCGGCGGCGGCACTGCTGGTGTTCCTCAGCCACCGGCCGGTCCGCAACATGATCTCCCGGGGCCAGGTGATGAACCGCTCCTTCGACTCCCTCCACCTGGTCAACACCTACGGCGCGTTCGGGACGGTCGGCCGGGTCCGCTACGAGGTGGTGATCGAGGGCACCGCCGACGAGGTGGCCCGCGAGGACTCGCACTGGCGGGAGTACGAGTTCAGGGGCAAGCCCGGCGATCCGCGCCGTTGGCCGCGCCAGTTCGCGCCGTACCATCTGCGGCTGGACTGGCTGATGTGGTTCGCCGCGCTGTCCCCCGGGTACGCCGGATCGTGGTTCGGCACCTTCGTGGAGCGGCTGCTGGAGAACGACCCCGCCACGCTGAAGCTCCTGCGCCGCTCCCCCTTCCCGCCCGACGCGCCGCCGCGCTTCGTGCGCGCCCGGCTGTTCCGGTACCGCTACACGACATGGCGCGAGCTGCGCGAGACGGGCGCGTGCTGGGAGCGGACGTATGTACGGGACTATCTGCCGCCGACCCGGCTGAGCCGGGTGCCGGAGCGGTACTAGACCTGTCGGGCGACGCGGGCCCGGCTCCCCGGGCCCGCGGGTCGCGCTACGCGCGCGTGAGGCGCAGGGTCATCAGCTGGAAGGGGCGCAGCCGTACGGCGATCCGGTCGCCGTCGGCCTCGACCGCGGGCTCCTGTCCGGCGAGCGGGCGCTCCAGCAGGTCGGTGACCGCGACGCCCGCGACCGGGAAGCCGGCCGTGAGGGTGGCCCCGGCCCGGCCGCCGTGGGCCTCGTGGAAGCGGACCACGACATCGCCGCTGCCGTCGTCGGCGAGCTTGACCGCGGTGACCACGACCGCGTCCCGGTCGACCGTCACCAGCGGCGCGACCTGTCCGGCGCCGGTGACCCGCCGCTCGGGCAGGTTGATCCGCCAGCCCTCGCGGACGGCGTCGCCGATGTCCGCGCCCGGCACCAGCGCGTGCCGGAACCGGTGCACGCCCTGGTCGGTCTCGGGGTCGGGGAAGCGCGGGGCGCGCAGCAGGGAGACCCGGACCGTGGTAGTGGTACCGGCGTCGCCGTCGGTGCGGACGGTGCGGGTGACGTCGTGGCCGTAGGTCGAGTCGTTCACCAGTGCGATGCCCCACCCCGGTTCCGCCAGGTGGACGAAGCGGTGGTTGCAGGCCTCGAACTTGGCTGCCTCCCAGCTGGTGTTGGTGTGGGTGGGCCGGTGGAAGTGCCCGAACTGGGTTTCCGACGCGTACCGTTCGGCGTGCACGTCGAGGGGGAAGGCGAGCTTGAGGAACTTCTCCGTCTCGTGCCAGTCGACCTCGGTGTCCACCTCCAGCCGCCGCTCCCCCGGTGCCAGGGTGAGTACCTGGGTGACGCGGGAGGAGCCGAAGGAGCGGACGATCCGCACCGAGGCGCCGTCGTCGCCGGGGGCGATCTCGTCGGCGTCGGTGAGGTCGGTGACCGTGTTGCGGTAGAACTCGTCGAACGTCCCAGGCGTCCCACATGTTGGGGAAGTCGGGGTGGAGCTGGAGCAGATTGCCCGCCGTGCCCGGGGCGATGGTCTCGCGGTCGGCGGCGATGTCGTACGCCGACACCACCAGGCCGCGGCCGTCGATCTCGACGCGCAACAGGCCGTTGTCGAGGACGTGGCCGCCGCCCGGCCGGGGCGTGCGCTCGGTGCGGCCCTCGGCGACGGGGGCGCCGGCCGCGCCCGCCGGGACGCCGGCCCGGGGGTGCGGGGCGGAGTTGAAGAGCAGCGGGGTCTCGCCCTCGCCGGCCAGGGCGCGCTGGGCGGCCTCGACGATGCCGTTCAGCTCGGCGGCGACGCGGTCGTAGGTCGCACGGGCCTCGCGGTGGACCCAGGCGATGGAGGAGCCGGGCAGGATGTCGTGGAACTGGTGCAGCAGGACCGTCTTCCAGATGCGGTCCAGGTCGTCCGCCGGGTAGCGGAATCCGGTGCGCACGGCGGCCGTGGCCGCCCACAGTTCGGCCTCCCGCAGGAGGTGTTCGCTGCGGCGGTTGCCCTGCTTGGTCCTGGCCTGGCTGGTGAGGGTGGCGCGGTGCAGTTCGAGGTACAGCTCGCCGACCCAGACGGGCGGTTGCGGGTTCTCGGCCTCGGCCTTCTCGAAGAAGGCGCGCGGACTCTCCCAGGCGACGGTCGCCGAGCCTTCGAGGTCGCGCAGCCGGGCCGCCTTGGCGATCATCTCGCGGGTGGTGCCGCCGCCTCCGTCGCCCCAGCCGGTGGGGGCGAGGGAGTGCCGGGCGACGCCCTTGTCCTTGAAGTTCTTCGCCGCGTGGGCGATCTCGCTGCCCTTCATGGAGCAGTTGTAGGTGTCGACGGGCGGGAAGTGCGTGAAGATCCGGGTGCCGTCGATGCCCTCCCAACGGAAGGTGTGGTGCGGGAACTTGTTCGTCTGCGACCAGGAGATCTTCTGCGTCAGCAGGTACTTGGCGCCGGCCGCCTTGATGATCTGCGGCAGGCCGGCCGCGAAGCCGAAGGTGTCGGGCAGCCACGCCTCGTCGTTCTCGACGCCGAACTCGTCGAGGAAGAACCGCTTGCCGTGCACGAACTGCCGGGCCATCGCCTCCGAGCCCGGCATGTTGGTGTCCGACTCCACCCACATGCCGCCGGCCGGCACGAACCGGCCGTCCGCCACGGCCTTCTTCACCCGGGCCCACACCTCGGGCCGGTGGTCGCGCACCCAGGCCCACTGCTGGGCCTGCGACATGGCGAAGACGAAGTCCGGCTCGTCCTCCAGGAGGGCGGTCATGTTGGAGGTCGTGCGGGCCACCTTGCGTACCGTCTCGCGCAGCGGCCACAGCCACGCCGAGTCGATGTGCGCGTGACCGACGGCGCTGATGCGGTGCGCGGAGGGGACGGCGGGGGCGGACAGCACCTCGGTGAGCCGGGAACGGGCCCGCTCTGCGGTGCCGTTGACGTCCTGGAGGTCGATGGCGTCCAGGGCCTTGTCGATCGCGCGCAGTATCTCCCAGCGGCGCGGCGAGTCCACCGGCAGCTCGGCCATCAGCTCGCCGAGCACCTCCAGGTCGAGCACCAGGTGCCACACGGTCTCGTCGAGGACGGCGAGGTCCATGCGGGTGAGCGTGTACTGCGGCTCGCTGCCCGCGGTGTCCTTGTCGCCGAGCCGGGTGGGCAGGAAGGGGTGGTAGTCGAGGACGACCGGATTGGAGGCGGCCTCGATGTGCAGGCGCACCTGCTCGCCGCCGTCGGCGGGGGCGCCGATCCGCACCCACTGGTTGCGCGGGTTGAGGCCCTTCACCGGGGTGCCGTCGGGCCGGTAGACCAGGCCCTCGCACTGGAAGCCTGGCATGTTCTCGTCGAAGCCGAGGTCGAGGAGCGCCTCGACCGTCCGCCCGGCCCACTCCTCGGGGACGGTGCCGGTGACCCGGAACCAGCTGGTGCCCCACGGGGCTCCCCAGCGGGCGCCCACCTCGATGGGCTCGGGTTCGGCGGCGAGTCCCTCCTCGACCGGCACGGGCTCGCCCGGCGCGTGCCACACCGCCACGTCCAGGGGCACGGACTCGGGGTAGAGGGCGGGGCGGACGCGCTCGTCGAGGACGCGCTTGAGGCGGGCTTCGACCAGGTTGCGGTCGTCATGCATGCGGGTGCTCCGGGGTCGGGGGCGGGTGGTTGCCGGGGGCGGGTCGCGGTGACGGGGGCCGACGTCAGGTACAGCTCCCCCACCGCGCGCGCTTCGAACCGTGCGAGGTCACGGGCGGGTGTCCGCCCGGCGGGCGTCGGGTCGGTGCGGGGCGTCAAGCACCTGGTCGGGGGTGACGACCTCGGTGATGCCGCGCGCCGCGAGGTGCTGCGTGTCGGCGGCGCGCGTGTCGAGGACGGTGGTCGGGCGGGCGCCGTCGGCGACCAGTCGGAAGAAGGCGTCGAAGACGGCGCCGCCGGGGGCGCAGGCCGGGCGCGCGGCGGGGTCGGCCGGGACGGCCAGCGCGGTGGTGCGCGGGGCGGGCGCGGGCCTGGTTCCCTCGCGTGCCGCACGGGCGGCGCGGGCCAGCACCCGTGCCGTTTCCTTGGGGCGGCGGTCGTTGGTCAGCAGGCCGAGCCCGTACTCCAGCTCGGGGAAGTCGGCCAGCGCCCGGGACACGTCGTGCGAGCACCACCAGGTGACGCCCCACAGGCCGGGGCAGTCCAGGGCGTTGTCGACGGTCGCCTCGGTGAAGGCGGCGGCGTGCTCGGCGGGGACGAGGGGCGCGGGGGCACCGACCTCCTGGAGCCAGACCGGGCGGTGCGGGTCGTCGGCCCAGGCCTTGCTCAGCTCGATCAGATACGCGGCGTGGTGCTCACCGGGCACGGAGGCGCGGCCGTGGCGCTGGGCGGTGCCGTTGAAGACCCAGGAGTGCACGGCCGTGACGGCGCCCCGGCGGGCGGCCTGGGCGGGCGTGAAGGGCTGGTCGTCCTGGTACCAGGTCGCGTCGTACTCGGCGTGCAGGTGCATGCGGCCGGGGGCGCCCTCCTCGCAGGCGGCCAGCATCCGCTCAAGCCAGGCGTCGATCTGGGCGCTGGTGGCCCGGTCCGGGTCGGGGTGGGGGCCGGCGGAGAACTGGTTGACCTCGTTGCCGAGGGTCATGCCGAGGAAGTTCGGCCGGCCGGCCAGCGCGGCGGCGAGGGTGCGCAGGTAGGCGGCCTGGCCGTCGATGACCTCGGGGTCGGTGAACAGATTGCGGCGATGCCAGGTGCGGGTCCACGCGGGTACGAAGTCGAAGCTGCTCAGGTGGCCCTGGAGACCGTCCACGTTGACGTCGAGACCGCGTTCGGCGGCGGCGTCGGCCAGTTCCACCAGCTGCTCGACCGCGCGCTCGCGGATCAGGGCGCGGTTGGGCTGGAAGTAGGGCCACAGCGGGAAGACCCGGATGTGGTCCACGTCCAGCGCGGCGACCGAGTCCAGGTCGGCGCGCACGGAGTCGAGGTCGAAGTCGAGCCAGTGGTGGAACCACCCGACGCTCGGGGTGTAGTTGACGCCGAAGCGCACGGCAGGAGGCATGCGGTGTCCTTGTGGGGAGGAAGTACGTGGATCAGCCCTTGACCGCGCCCTCGCCGACGCCGCGGAAGAAGTACCGCTGGAGGCAGGCGAAGAGGACGATCAGCGGCGCCACGGCGATGATCGTGCCCGCGGCGACGAGCCGTTCGTCGTTGGCGAAGGTGCCGTGCAGGTAGTTGAGGCCGATGGTCAGGGTGAACTTGGAGGGGTCGCTCAGTACGATCAGCGGCCACAGGAAGTCGTCCCAGGCGCCCATGAAGGCGAAGATCGCGACGACGGCGAGGGTGCCCTTCACCGCGGGCAGCGCGATCCGTGTGAACCGCTGCCAGACGTTGGCGCCGTCGACGTAGGCCGCCTCCTCGATCTCGTAGGGGAGGCTGAGGAAGGCGTTGCGCATCAGCAGCACGTTCAGGGCGCTGACGCAGCCGGGCAGCACCACCGCGACCAGGGTGTTGTTGAGGCCCAGCTCCCGCATGGTGGTGAACTGGGCGATGATGATGCCCTCCACGGGCACGAGCATCGCCAGGATGAACACCAGGGTGGTGACGCGCCGGCCGCGGTAGCGCAGCCGGGCCAGGGCGTATCCCGCGAGGGCGGCGCCGACGCAGTTGGTGACGACGTTGGCGGCGGCGACCTTCAGCGAGTTCAGGGCGTAGTCCCAGACGGGGATGGTGTCGGCGACCCGCGCGTAGTTGTGCGTGGTGGGGTCGGAGGGCAGGAACTTCGGCGGGGAGCCGAAGATGTCCTCGGTGGGGCCCTTGAGCGAGGTGGACAGCTGCCACAGGAACGGGCCGATGGTCAGGGCGAGGACGCCGAGCAGCAGCAGGTAGCGCAGGGCGAGTTCCCAGATCCGTACCCGGCGGCCGTGCTCGTCGGTGATCCCGGGTTGCCGCTTTGGGACGGCGGGCCGGGGCTCTTCGGCGACGCTCACGACTCCTCCTTCCGGTCCGCGCGCAGGACGAGCAGCATCAGGGCGACGGTGACGACGAAGACGACGACGGAGAGGGCGGAGGCGTAGCCGACGCGTCCGGTGAGGCCGGTGCCGGTGCGCTGGACGAGCATGACGAGGGTGGTGTCCTCGCCGGCCGGGCCGCCGCTGGGGCCCGCCATCAGGTACACCTCGGAGAACACCTTGAAGGCGGCGACCGAGGAGAGGGCCGCGACCAGGACCATGGTGGAGCGGACGGCGGGCACGGTGACGGTGAGGAAGCGGCGGACCGCGCCCGCTCCGTCCACGGCGGCGGCCTCGTGCAGTTCACGCGGCACGTTGGCGAGCGCCGCCAGATAGATGATCATGTAGTAGCCCAGGCCCTTCCAGACCGTGACGGCCATGGCGCTGAGCAGGATCAGCCACTGGTCGCTCAGGAAGCCGACCGGACCGGCGCCGACCGTCTCCAGCAGGGAGTTGACCAGGCCGCGCTCGTCCAGCAGCCACACCCAGATCAGCCCGACGACGACGATCGAGGCGACGACCGGGGTGTAGAAGGCGGAGCGGAAGAAGGTGATGCCGGGGATGTTCTTCTGCACCAGCAGGGCGAGCAGCAGCGGCAGCAGGACCAGCGCGGGGACGACCCCGAGGACGTACAGGGTGCTGTTGCGCAGGCCGATCCAGAACATGTCGTCGTGGAGCAGCTCGCGGAAGTTGGCGAGGCCCACGAACTCGCCCGGGACCAGGGTGCGGCGGTCGGTGAAGGAGTTGACGAGGGTGGAGACGAACGGATAGAGGATGAACGCGCCGGTGATCAGCAGGCCGGGCGCGGCGAACAGCCAAGGACTGGCCGGTAGTTGGCGCCGTACACGCCGGGTGCCGCCGGCCGGGGTGCCGGGGAGGGTGGGGCTCGCCATGGTCTCTCAGCCCTGCTGCTGGAGGAGCCGGTCGCACGCCTTGACGGCGTTGTCCAGTGCCTCCTTGGGGCTCTGCTTGCCCTGGAGCGCCTTGGCGACCTCGTTGCGCAGCTCGGTCTTCATCTGCTCGCTGAACAGCACGGGCGTGTAATTGACGGCGTTCTTCAGCGACTTGGCGGCGGCGACCCGGACGCGGGTCTCGTCGGTGCCGTCCTCCTTGGTGAAGTACGGGTCGTCGAGCGATCCGGCGGTGCTCGGGAAGATGGCGACCTGCTTGGCGAAGGACATCTGGTGCGCCGCGTCGGTGACGTAGTGCGCGAAGGCGACCGCGGCGGGCTTGTGGCTGCTCCTGGCGTTGACCATCAGGCCCATCACGTACATGTTGACGTGGCCGGTGCTGGTGATCTGGTCGGTGATCCCGATGTTCTTGTACAGACTCGGGGCCTGCTTCTTGAAGTTGGCGAGGTCCAGCGCGCTGCCGGGGTTCATGGCGACGGCCCCGGTGAGGAACTTCTTCCCGGAGGACTCGGGGGTGGCCGTGAGCGCCTGCGGGTCGAGGGCCTTGGCGGCGTACAGCTCCTTGTAGTGGGTGAGGAGTTCGACCCCCTTGGCGTCGTCGAAGGCGAAGGCGGTGCCCTCCTCGTTCATGAGCGGTACGCCGTAGCGGCCGAAGTCCTCGACGGTGGGCACGTTGGCGAGCGTGGCGACCTCGCCGCCGGTCTTGTCGGCGATCTTCAGGGCGGCGTCGAAGACCTCGTCGTACGTCTTGGGCGGCTGCTCGGGGTCGAGCCCGGCCTTCTCGAAGAGGGTCTTGTTGTAGAAGAGCGGGCCGGTGTTGAGGTACCAGGGGAAGGCGTACGTGCCTTCCGTGCCCGGTATCCGGTGGCTGGCCCAGGCGCCGTCCAGGTACTCCTTCGCGTACTGGCCGGCGGCCTTGTCGAGGTCGAGGGCGAGGCCGGCCCCGGCGAGCGGGGCGACGAGGTCCGGGGAGACGTTGACGAACGTCGGGCAGGGTGCCGCCGGCGGCGTCGGCGCTGATCTTGTCGGCGTAGCCCTCGCCCGGCTGGTCGACCCACTTGACGTGGGTGCCGGGGTGCTCCTTCTCGAAGCCGGCGATCAGGTCCTCGAAGTAGTCCTTGAAGTTGGCCCGCAGGTTCCAGGTCTGGAAGGCGATGTCGCCCTCGACCTTGCCCGAGGCGTCGGCCGAGCCGCCGCCGTCGTCTTGCGAGCCGCAGGCGCCGAGCGGCAGGACCAGGGCCGCGACGATGGCGGCGGCGACGAGTGTTCTGCGCGAGGTGGGCACGGTGACACGTCTCCCTGAAGACGTCGACGGTGGGATGGCAGCGACCATGCACGGCGATTCCGCGGGAAGTCAATGGATTCATCGGAACTAAAGAAGTGCGGAGTTCATTAGTCCAGGTCAGAGTGGATATCACCGGAGACTTGCCGCGATCACTAATGCGCTTTAGGATCTCTCCACTCAAGCGCTTTAGCTCATGCCCGGGGAAAGGGGCGTCCATGCCGGCCAAGCGGCCTGCCGCACGCCGGCCGACGATGAAGGACATCGCGCGCCGGGCCGGGGTCTCCGAGAGCGCGGTCTCGTTCGCGCTGAACGACCGGCCCGGGGTCTCCGAGATCACCCGGGACCGGGTGCGCCGGGTCGCCGAGCAGTTGGGCTGGCGGCCCAGCACGGCGGCGCGCGCGCTGTCCGGGGAGGGCGCGGCGACGGTCGGCTTCGTGCTGGCGCGGCCCGCGCACACCCTCGGCGTGGACTCCTTCTTCCTGCAACTGGTCTCGGGCATCCAGGAGGTGCTGGCGCGGCGTCATCTGGGTCTGCTGTTCCAGGTGGCGCGGGATGTCGACGACGAGTGCGCGGTCTACCGGCGCTGGTGGGCCGAGCACCGGGTGGACGGTGTCCTGGTGGTCGACCCGCGCACCGACGATCCGCGCCCGGACCTGCTCGACGGACTCGGGCTGCCCGCCGTGGTGATCGGGGGTGCGCCGGACGAGCGGCATCCGGGACTGTCGACGGTGTGGGCGGACGACGCGGGCGCGATGGCCGCGCTGGTGGACGGGCTGCACGCGCTCGGCCACCGGCGGATCGTGCACATCGCCGGGCTGCCGGGCCTGGCCCACACCGAGCGCCGGATCCGTGCCCTGCGCGCCGAGGCGGGGCGGCGGGGCCTCGGCGAGGTCCGGTCGGTGACCACCGACTACTCGGACGCGGAGGGCGCCGCCGTCACCCGCCGGGTCCTTGAGGCCCCCGCTCCCCCGACCGCCCTGATCTACGACAACGACGTGATGGCCGTCGCCGGGGTCGCCGCCGCGGCCGGACTGGGCTACTCGGTGCCGGCGGACGTGTCCGTGGTGGCCTGGGAGGACTCGGCGCTGTGCCGCATGGTCAGGCCGTGTCTGTCCGCCCTGTCCCGGGACAGCGTGGAGTTCGGCCGCACGGCGGCGACGGAACTGACCGCCCTGCTGGACGGCGGCCCGGCCCGCACGGTGCGGGTGCCGGTGCCGCGGTTGATCGAACGGGACAGCACGGGGCCGGCCCGCCCGGCCTGAACGGGGCCGAGCGGTGGACCGCCGCCCGGCCGGAGGCAGTCCGGCGGGACGTGCCCGCGCCTGTCGACACGGGCGCCCTGGACGGGCAGCGTGCTGCTTCATACTCGTCAGTAGTCCCGTTGCCGCGCCCCGAGGAGCCCCCGTGACCGACTGGGCCGGACGGACCGCCGTCGAGATCGCCGCCGCCGTGCGCGAGAAGCGGGTCACGCCCCGTGAGGTGGTGGCGGCGCATCTGGCCCGCGTCGAGCGGCTGGACGGCCGCGTCGGCGCCTTTCGCGTCGTGCGGTCCGCGGCGGCGCTCGCCGAGGCCGAGGAGCTGGGCGCCCGGGGCGATCTGGCCCGACTGCCGCTGGCCGGCGTGCCGGTGGCGGTCAAGGACAATCTCGCGGTGCGCGGCGAGTCCACCCGCAACGGCTCCGCCGCGACGCCCGACACGCCCGCCGGGGCGGACCACGTCACCGTGGCCCGGCTGCGGGCGGCCGGCGCGGTGGTGGTGGGGCTGACCAACGTGCCCGAGCTGTGTGTGTTCGCCACCACCGAGGGCGTGCACGGCACCGCCCGCAACCCGTGGGACACCGAGCGCTCGGCGGGCGGTTCGTCGGGCGGCGGCGCGGCGGCGGTGGCCGCCGGGATGATCCCGCTCGCGCTCGGCAACGACGGCATGGGCTCGCTGCGCATCCCGGCGGCCAACTGCGGTCTGGTCACGATCAAGCCGGGCCACGGCGTGGTGCCGGCCGGCATCGGCGAGGGCGACTGGTTCGGCATGGCCGAGAACGGGCCGCTGGCCACGACGGTCGAGGACGCGCGCCTGATGCTGGCGGTCCTCGCGGACGACCTCACGGACGGCGGGCCCCCGCGCCGTACGGACACCGCTGCCCTCCGGATCGCCGTCTCCCCGCGCAGCCCGCTCGCCGGCGTCCGCGCCTCCCGCCCGTACGCGGACGCCGTCCGCGAGGCGGCCGGGGTGCTGATGAGGGCGGGGCACCAGGTACGGCGGGCCGACCCGCCCTATCCGGCGTCGCTGGGCCTGACCGCCCTGACCCACTGGACGGCCGGCACCGCGGTGGACGCGCGCGGACTGGACCGGCGGCTGCTGGCCAGGCGTACACGGGTGCACGCGGCCCTCGGACGGCGCTTCGTGCGCGGGGTGGCGACCGGCGAGGGGCGTCAAGCGCTGCGTGGACGCCTGGAGCCGTTCTTCGCCGAGTACGACGTGCTGCTCACGCCGGCGCCGGCCCGCCGCTCCCCCAAGGCGGGGCCCTGGCACGAGCGGGGCTGGCTGCGCAACGTGGTGGCCGACTCGGCGTACTCGCCCTTCACCCCGCCGTGGAACCTGACCGGCCGGCCGGCGCTGGTGGTGCCGCTGGGCACGCTGCCCTCGGGCGCTCCCGGTGCCGTACAGCTGGTGGGGCGGCCGGGGTCGGAGGCGGCGCTGCTGGAGCTGGCGGAGCGGATCGAGGCGCTGCGGCCCTGGCGGCGGACGGCCCCGCTGCTCTAAAGGGCGGGTCCTACAGCGCCCGGTACATGATGTGCAGGCCGACCCGCCCGTGCCGCGGGTGGTCGAAGGCGTCCGGCACCGTGCCCAGGATCGTGAAGCCGAGCAAGGTCCACAGCCGCACCGCCGGGTTGGTCTCGACGACGGCGTTGAAGACCATGCCCCGGTATCCGTCGGCTCGGGCGGCGGCCAGGACGTGTTCGGCGAGGGCCCGGCCGGTGCCGCGTCCCGCCCGGTCGGGGTCGACCATGAATCCGGCGTTGGCGATGCGGGCGGCGGGGCCGCCGTAGTTCGGGGTGAGATAGGCGGAGGCGACGACGGTGCCGGTCTCGTCCTCGGCGACGTAGACGCGCTTGGCGGGGTTCATCCACAGGGTCCGGGCGTCCGCCTCGCCGGTGTGCGGGTCCCAGGTGTAGCTCTCGCCGGCCGCGACGATGCGATGCCAGAAGGGCCAGATGCGCGGCCAGTCCTCGGACGTGGCTTCCCTGATCGGCATGGGCGTGAGTCTCGCACGCCCACGCGTCCCTCGGTGCCGCGGGTCAGTCCACGCTGGGCAGGATGTGGGGCTCGGCGAGGTCTTCCTCGTAGCCCGCGAGGCGGATGGGGGCGGAGCGCGCCCACACGTCGAGGCTGCCGATCTCTCCGGGTCGGCGGCCCGCACGCTGGGTGCGTTCCTTGGGGCGTTGTTCTGGATTCGTCGTCGTCTCCGGTGTCACCGCGCACTCCTTATGTGTCGGGTCACCCTCGGGGCCTGTCGGCCAGTCTCCTGTCCGGCACCAGGCGCCCGCTCGGGTGTGAGTCGAATGCTGCTCGGACGCGGTGGCGCCGGTCACTCGTGCGAGAGCAGGCCGTTGTGAACCGGCTTGTCCCATGACGGACCATGGGTGTGGGTAGTGCCCTGTACTGCCGTCCGTCCGCTCCAGACTAACCAAATGAGCGGGGGTGCGCTCTATGGGGCTCAAAACATGGCGGAACCATTGCCCTTTCACCCATGCGCAGTTGGCCCGAGTCTGCCCCGGTTCATCCGCTTGCGCACCACATGCAGCTCACCCGTTCGGCCTATATCGCCGACCGCGCCTTCGAATACCGCCGGCGACGGGTCGCGCAGTTCAGTCGCCGTTGGCTGCGGCGCAAGCTCGCCATGGTCTGCTGCCCGTCGGCAACGGCTGTCTCGTGGGAGGACCGAGGCATGGAACTGCGCAGCGTCGAGGAGCTGATGGACCTGCTGTACGCCTGCCGGGGCGAACGGCCCGCCGCGGAGCACGACGGCGGGCCCGTGGACCTGCACGAGCACGCGCTGCGGACCGCCGCGCTGCTGCGCAGGCGCCGCCCGGCCGACAAGGAACTCCAGGTCGCCGGCCTGGTCTCGCCCGTGGGCCGGCTGCTGTGGCCCGGCGGTCCGGCCGGCCGGACCGCCGACGCGGTGCGCCCGCTGCTCGGCGCCCGCGTCGCCCGTCTGCTGCGCCGGCACGCCGGTGCGGAGGGCCGGGTCCACGACGACGACCTGGTCAGCCTGTGCCTGGCGGAGGAGGAGGCCCGCACCGCCGTCTTCGACGCGGGGGTCCTGGAGGACTGGCGTACGGTGCTGGAGCTGACGGCGGCCCGCAACGCGCGGCTGGGCGCCGTCGACTGAGCCGGCGCCGGGCCGACTCACCGGCCGATGACCGCTGTTGACCGCCGGCGACGGCGGCCCGGTGTTGTGCCCGTCACCAGTTGCCCGGCGCGTAGTCCTTGAGGAAGACGCCGTACAGGTCCTCGCCCTGCTCGCCCCGCACGATCGGGTCGTAGACGCGGGCCGCGCCGTCGATCAGGTCGAGGGGGGCGTGGAAGCCGGCCTCGGCGAGGCGCAGCTTGTCGTAGTGGGGGCGCTCGTCGGTGATCCAGCCGGTGTCCACCGAGGTCATCAGGATGCCGTCGGTGTCGAACATCTCCTGGGCACTGGTCCGCGTCACCATGTTCATGGCGGCCTTGGCCGCGTTGGTGTTCGGGTGGCCCGCGCCCTTGTAGCCGCGGGCGAACACGCCCTCCATCGCCGAGACGTTGACGACGTAGGCGCGGCCCGCGGGCGCCCTGCGCGCGGCCTCGGCCATCGCCGGACGCAGCTTGCTGATGAGGATGAACGGCGACGTGTAGTTGCACAGCTGGGTCTCCAGCAGTTCCACCGGGGAGATCTGCTCGATGCTCTGCACCCAGGTGTTGCTGTCGACGACATCGGGGACCAGGCCGCCCGCGTCGATGGCGGTGCCCTCACGGTGCCGTACGACGCTGGCGTTGCCGGCGACCAGGGCGAGGTCGGCCACCTGCTGCGCGTCGAGCCCCGAGGCGCCGGCGGGCAGCGCCGCCAGTGCGTCCACCGCACCGGAGCCGAAGGCGCCGATGACGTGGTGGGCGGGCAGTTCACCGGCCGGCAGCGGGGCGCTCTCGCCCTCGACGAGCGCGGCGTACGCGGAGGGCAGGCGGCGCACGGTCTGGGTGGCGTTGTTGATCAGGATGTCGAGCGGGCCCCGCGCGGTGACCTGGTCGGCCAGGGCCACGGCCTGGGCCGGGTCGCGCAGGTCGAGGCCGACGACCTCCAGGCGGTGGATCCACTGCGCGGAGTCGTCCATGGCCTTGAAGCGGCGGATGGCGTCCTTGGGGAAGCGGGTCGTGATCGTGGTGTGGGCGCCGTCGCGCAGCAGCCGCAGCGCGATGTACATGCCGATCTTGGCCCGGCCGCCGGTGAGCAGCGCGCGCTTGCCGCCGAGGTCGGCGCGGGCTTCGCGGCGGGCCCGGTTCTCGGCGGCGCACTGCTGGCAGAGCTGGTGGTAGAAGTAGTCGACCTCGGTGTAGCGCTGCTTGCAGATGTAGCAGGAGCGCGGGCGCTGGAGTATCCCCGCGATCCGCCCCTCCTCGGTACGGGGGGAGGGCAGCAGGCCCTCCGTCTCGTCGTCGATGCGCTCGGCGGACCCGGTGGCCGTCGCCTCGGTGACCGCCTTGTCGTGGGCGGTCTTGGCGGCCCGGCGCTCCTGGCGGCGGCGCTGCTTGACCATGCGGTAGATGTGCGAGGTGGCCCGGCGGACCCGGATCGCGTCGGGGTGGTCGACCTCCAGCCCGTCGAGTTCCTCAAGCACCGAGAGGCAGACGGCGAGCCGCTCCGGGTCGATACCGGGGCCGTACGCGGAGGCGGTCACCTCGTCCGTGGTCGCCGAACCGTCCTGTGTCACCGTCATCGCCGCTGCCGCTTCCCTGGTCACCCGCGGCGCTCCGAGACGCGTCCGCTTTCGAACAGCGGATTTTATTCAGCGTCGGGGCACGGAGCCAAACCCGTCCCGCTCAGGAACCGCAGGCGGTGAGCAATGTCTCCACCTCCTGCGCCAGGGCCACGGCGAACCGGTCCAGGTCCGGCACGGCCTTCGCGTCGGCGACCAGGCCGTAGTGGACCTGTCCGCGATACGTCGAGACGGCCACCGCCAGGGAGTGGCCGCGGGCCAGCGGCGCCAGCGGGTAGACCTCGGTGAGCGGGTGGCCGCCGAGCCGCAGGCCGAGGCTGGGCAGCGGCACGCTGGTGACCAGGATGTCGAACCAGAGCCGGGCGGCCTGCCCGACCAGGGGCCCGCCGAGCCGGTGGCCGAGGGCCGGCACGTGGTCGGCGAGCAGGGCTACGGCACCGGCGCCGCGGCCGGGTCCGGCGTCCTTGTTGCGGTCCATGGCGGCGCGGACCGTGCCGAGCCTGGACAGCGGGTCGGGGTCGCCGACCGGCAGCCGGGTCAGATAGCCGGAGAGCCGGTTGCCCTGGGGGTGGGCGGTGCGCGGGCGGCGCTTGGCGACGGGGATCAGCGCGCGGGGCGCGACGCCCTCGCTGCCGTCGCCGCGCTCGTCCAGCCAGCGGCGCAGGGCCCCGGCGACGACCGCGATCAGGACGTCGTTGACGGTGCCGCCGACGGTCTTGCGCACCCGGTGCACGTCGTCGAGGTCGACGGCGACTCCGGCGATGCGGCGGCTGCCGGAGGATTCGGCGGTGAGCGCGGCCGAGGAGCGCACGTCGAGGGTGGACAGCGCCGCGGCGGCACCGATGTCGAGGGCGCGGCCCGCGTCGGACAGGGCGCCGCGCACCCGGCCCGGCAGTGTGCGCACGTCCGGCAGGACCGCGCGCCGGGGTTCCCGGGCGGGGCGGGGCCGGGGCGCGGGCAGGTCCATCGGGTCGAGGATGCCCGCGGCGAGGGTCAGCGCCCGCAGACCGTCGGCCAGGGCGTGGTGGAACTTGAACAGCACGGCGAAGGCGGCACCGTCGGCGCCGGGCAGCACATGCGCCTCCCACGGCGGCCGGCCGCGCTCCAGGGGCCGTTCCATGAGGCGGCCCGCGCGAGCGTGGAAGTGTGTCGTCGGGGCGTGCAGCCGGACATGGTCGAGCGGGTCGAAGCCGGGGTCGGGCTCGCGGGTGGCGCCGCCGAAGGAGAACGGTTTGAGCAGGGCGAGCGGCGGCTGCCAGGTGTCCCGGATCCGCATCCGCAGTCCGGGCACCGCGGGGGCGCGGGCCGCGAGCAGGTCCGCCGCGTGGGCGCCCGCGGTGGGCGAACCGGCCTCGAAGACCCCGAGCGCGCCGAGGTGCATGGGGTGCTCGGCGGACTCGATGTTCCAGAACGCCAGGTCGAGGGGGGCGAGCGGATCGGCAGTCAAGGGCGTGCCTCGCATGGACGGTGAGTGGACAAGCAGTCAATCGCTCACCACCGATTACGGTCAAGTACGATCAAGCTACGCACAGTTAACAGCAGGTTAAAGTCCCGCCCCTTGTGGAGGGGCGGGACCGCGCAGGCCCATGGGGCGCCTGTGCTCAGGTCAGCGGTGGCGGCGCCGCCTCCTCGGAGGTTCCCCACCCGGACGGCTGCGGGCCGACCGTGAAGCCGATCGACCGAATGGAGCGCAGGGCGTCGGTCGTCAGATAGGTGCGGGCGTAGGCCGTGCCGTCGGTGCGGGCGGACTGGACGTAGCGGTCGGAGTCCGAGGTGCCGGGCGCCGTGATGGTCAGGGCGCCGCGCGGGTAGTAGCGGCGGTCCAGGGCCAGGTCGACGCGGTCGAAGACGGGCGTGGACAGGCCCCAGGTGTCGTAGCCGGGCTGGATCGGGAAGATCCCGATCGAGGAGAGCACGTTCCAGGCGGACATGGTCCCGAGGTCGTCGTTGCCGGTCATGCCGGTCGGCGTGTCCGTGAACAGGGTGAGCGCCGCGTGCACCACGTCGGTCGTCTTCCAGGGCTGCCCGGTCGACAGGTAGGTGTACGGGGCGATCAGGTCGGGCTCGTTCTGCGGGTTGTACTTGTCGGCGTTGTAGTAGTCGTACGGCCCGTTGACCCACACCTCGCGGGCGGTCTTCGCCGGGTCCTCGACGAGCCGGTCGTAGGCGAAGAACGAGTCGAGCCGGTCGTTGGCCGCCTCGGTGCCGCCGATGAGGTCGATCATGCCGGGCAGGTCGTGCGGCACGAGCCACTGGTACTGCCAGGCGGTGCCCTCGTGGAAGCCCTCGCTCTGCGCCGGGTCGGCGGGTCCGGTGAAGGCACCGGAGGCGTCGCGGGCGCGGAAGAAGCCGGTCGAGGGGTCGAAGACGTTGCGGTAGCTGCGGGCCCGGCCGGCGTACCGCTCGGCGTCCTCGTCGTGGCCGAGGTCGCGTGCCATCCGGGAGAGCATCGCGTCGGACAGGGCGTACTCCAGGGTGGCGGAGGCGCCGTGGTCGTAGTCGGAGTCGCCGGGCTTGGCGTGCGGGCGGCCCGCGATGTACGGGGCGAAGCCGTCGGCGAGGTACTCGCGGTTGGCCTCCCGGCCGACGGCCGGCGAGTCGGCAGGCGGGACCGAGTCGGCGTTCTTGCGCAGCGCCCGGTAGGCCCGCTCCTCCCAGCCGTGCAGCAGGCCCTGCTGGTAGGCGTTGGTGAGGAAGGGGGTGACCGGGTCACCGGTCATGATGTTGGTCTCGACGGTGCCGTAGCCCCACTTGGGCAGCCGGCCGCTCTCCTCGTCGATTTTGACGACGGAGATGGCCATGTCCCGGGCCTCGCGGGGCGCGAGCAGGGCGAGCAGTTGGGACTGGGTGCGGTAGGTGTCCCACAGGGACCAGTTCTGGTAGTACGTGAAGCCCTCGGCCCGGTGGGTGCGCTGGTCCCAGCCGGTGTAGCGGCCGTCCACGTCGCTGCCGATGTTGGGGGCGAGGAAGGACCGGTACAGGGAGGAGTAGAAGGTGCGGCGCAGGGTGTCGTCGCCGCCCCGGACGCGCACGTCGCCGAGGCGGTTCTCCCATGTCCGCCGTGCCGTGTGGCGCACGGTGTCGAAGGAACGGCCGCCCTCGGCACGGAGGTTGAGCGCGGCGCCGCGCGCGTCCACGTAGGACAGGGCGGTGGTCGCCTCGACGGTGCGGTCCTTCGTCGTGTCGAAGCGGACGTAGGCGCCGTCGCCGCCCGTCTTCGCACCGGCGGTCACCGTGCCGTCGTCCCAGGTGCCCCAGGAGGCGAAGGGCCGGTCGAAGCGGGTGATCGTGTAGACGGTGTAGGGCTCGGTGTCCTGGCAGAAGCCGCTGCCGGTGATCGCGGTGCGCACGGTCCGGCTGTCCAGGACCTCGACCTTCGTCGAGACCTTCTTGTGCAGCGACTGGCCCGCGTTGAGCAGGACGTTGGCCTTGTCGGTGGCCGGGAAGGTGTAGCGCTGCACCCCGGTACGCTCGGTGGCCGTCAGCTCCGCGCCGACGCCGGAGTCGAGGCCGACCCGGTAGTAGCCGGGGCTCGCCTCCTCGTCGTCGTGGCTGAAGGACGCGGCGTACTTCGCGTAGTCCGTCTCGGTGACCTCGCCGGTGGTCGGCAGCACCGGCAGGTCGCCGCCGAGGCCGCAGCCGACCCCGGAGAGATGGACCAGGGAGAAGCCGCGGACATGGGTGTCGGAGTGGTCGTAGCCGGTGTTGTGGCCGGTGTCCGGCGAGAACTGCACCATGCCGAAGGGCACGGCCGCGCCGGGGTAGGTGTTGCCCTCGTTCTCCGTCCCGATGAAGGGGTTCACCAGGTCGGTCAGGTGCTGGTCGGTCGTCGGAGCGGCCTGCGCCGCCGGGGCGGTGAACAGCGCGGACGCTGCCACCACCCCGGCCACGCACAGGCGCAGACGCCGGGTGCCTCTCATGTGCGGTGACCTCCGGAGGGTCTGCCGTGTCGTGCGGGATGTCCCGCGGGACGACGTGCGGGTGCTCAACTGGCCGGGCATCCCGCGGGGGTGGGCTGGGACGCGTCGTGGATGAGTGCCTCGTGGGCGGCCCTCACCCGCTCGACATCCGGCTTCAGTACCTTGCGGTCGTAGGTGGTCAGGCCGTTCAACTCGCCCTCGAACGTCCGAGATCTGGGTGTAGACGGCGCCGTTGCTGCCGCGGCAGGCCAGCGCGTGGACCTCGTCGAGCTTGGTGAGGTAGTCGTCGGTGTACGTCTGCGGGTCGACATCGACGTACGACTGCTGCACGGACCAGGCGTGTCCGGGCACCGCGAGGCCGAGACCGCCGTACTCGCCGGTGACCTGGGCGCGTTCGCCGTCCGGGGCGGGCGGCAGGGCGGGGCTGGGATAGCCGTGCTCGTCCATGATGTCGCCGGCGCCGCCGTCGGCCCCGAGGTTCAGGCCCGACTGGTTGTTGACCAGGCGGGTCGGGTCCCAGGCCTTGGCCTGCTCGGCGACGCGGCCGACGTCGTACTGGCCCCAGCCCTCGTTGAAGGTGACCCACATGATGATCGAGGGGTGGCTGATGTGTTCGTCGATCATCTCCTTCATCTCGCGCTCGTACTCGGCACGGGCCGCGGCGGACGGGTTCACCCCGGCGGTCATCGCCGGCATGTCCTGCCACACCAGCAGGCCCAGCCGGTCGGCCCAGTAGAACCAGCGGTCGGGCTCGACCTTGATGTGCTTGCGCACGGAGTTGAAGCCGAGCTGCTTGTGCAGCTTCAGGTCGTGGGCGAGGGCCTCGTCGGTGGGGGCGGTGTGCAGACCGTCCGGCCAGAAGCCCTGGTCGAGGGTGGCCATCATGAAGACGGGCGCGCCGTTGAGGACCGTGCGCGGCACGCCGTCGACCTTCTCGACGGCGATGGAGCGCATCCCGAAGTAGCTCTGGACGCGGTCGGAGCCGACGGCCACCTTCAGGTCGTACAGGAACGGGTCGTCGGGCGACCACAGGCGCGGGTCGCGGATTTGCAGGGTCAGCGGCTCGCCGGTGCGTCCGCTCACCGTGGCGACCTGACGCTTTCCGGCGTACGCCGTCGCGCTGATCCGTACGCCGTCGCGCACGCCCTGCGCCTGGACGGTCAGGGTGCCCGTGTCCGCGTCCGGGCCGAGGTGCGGGGTGAGCTTGAGGGACTCGACGTGGTCCCGGGCGACCGGCTCCATCCAGACGGTCTGCCAGATGCCGGAGCTGGGCGTGTACCAGATGCCGCTCGGGTCGAGGCGCTGCTTGCCCACCGGCGGGTTCTCGCCGTTCGCCGCGTCGGTCGGGTCGTAGACACCGACGATCAGCTCCTGGCTGCTGCCCGGCTTCAGCGCGTCGGTGATGTCGGCGCTGAACTTGTCGTATCCGCCCTTGTGTTCGGCGACCCTGGTGCCGTTGACGTACACCTCGGACTGCCAGTCGACGGCGCCGAAGTTGAGCTTCAGCCGCTGTCCGGAGCCGATGTGCCAGTCGCGGGGCACGGTGAAGGTGCGGCGGTACCACATGCGGTCCTCGTGCCGCTGGAGGCCGGAGAGCTGGGACTCCACCGGGTACGGGACGAGGATGCGCTCCGCCAGGTCCTTGCCGACCGGCGGCTGCTCGCCGGCCTCGGCCGCGGCGAACTGCCAGCGGCCGTTCAGGTTCCGCCAGGCGTCGCGGGTCAACTGCGGGCGCGGGTACTCGGGGAGGGCGTTGTCCGGTCCCACCTCGTCGGCCCAGTCGGTGCGCAGCTCGTGGGTGGACCGGTTGCCGCCGCTGCTCCAGAAGGCGTTGACAACGTTGCCTTCGGCGTCTTCGAGGCCGCCCTCGCCGTCGTAGCGGAGGTCCGCGGTGCCGGGGGCGTCGCCGTTCTTGTTGCCGACGACGGGTTCGTCCAGGGCGACGAGCAGGGCGCTGGGGTCGGCGGGGTCGACCTCGGCCCCGCCCAGGGGCCAGGCGGCGCCGCCGATCACCGCTTCGAGATGGTCGGCGAGGCCGGCCGGGGCCGCGGCGAGGGGGGCGGCGAAGTCGAGCCGGAGGGTACGGCCGGTGGCCTCGACGGTGGTCGACGTCGCGCCGTTGTAGTCGAAGCCGTCGGGCAGGCGGAACGCCGACTGCGGGACCGGCACCTTGCTGCCGCCCGGCTCGGTCCAGCGCAGGTGGAGATTGGAGCCGCCGTAGTGCTCGAAGTACTCCAGCTTGATGTCGTACGACTGACCCGCCGTCAACTCGATGGGCTCGGCGCTCTGTTCCACGTCCCAGTCGTCGACCCAGTGGTCGATGGCGAGCCGGCCGCCGATCCAGAGGCGGAAGCCGTTGTCGCCGATGATCGAGAAGGTGTGGGCGCCGGTCTTCTCCGGGACCAGCTTGCCGGTCCAGCGGACGCTGACGTCGTCCGACTGCCCGGTGGCGAAGGCGAGCCGCGGCTCCAGGGTGTCGAAGTCGACCTGCGGGTCGAAGCCGGTGGCCTTCAGCTCGTGGAAGTCGAAGGCGCCGGGCGCGGAGTGCGTGTAGTACTCGCCCTTCAGGCCGTGGATCTCCGCGGCGGCGTCGGCCGCGTTCGCGCTCGGCACGGCGGCGAGTCCCGCGACGCCGAGCGCGGCGGCGAGCAGTAGTGCCAGTCGGTCTCTGAGTCGTTTGGTGCGCACTGACCCTCTCCTCGAGAACGGGTGGTGGCTGATGGCTCAGGACATCGATGTCATACATCGATGTAACAGCAGAGGCATGACAACATGGATTCCGTCGGGCGTCCAGGGACATGACAACAGCCCCAGGTGCTTCGCCCGTATCCCGCGTCCGCCCCGCGGGCCCCGCCCCTCCCGGCCGGCACGCGGCCCGTCACGGCACCCGTTGCCCCTTGCCCAGCGCGATCACGCCGCCCTTGGAAACCGTGTACAACTCGGCGTCCCGCTCCGGGTTGACGCCGATCGTCGCGCCCGGCGGTACGTCCACGTTCTTGTCCAGCACCGCCCCGCGCACCACCGCGCCCCGGCCGACGTGCACATTGTCGTGCAGCACCGAACCCTGCACGACCGCGCCCGGGTCGACCACCACGCCCGGCGAGAGCACGGACCGGGTGACCTGGCCGCGGATCAGGCAGCCCGCGCTGATGATCGACTCGCTGGCGATGCCGCCGGCGTTGAAGCGGGCCGGCGAGAGCTGGGTGGAGTGGGTGTAGATCGGCCAGTCGCGGTTGTAGAGGTTGAACGCGGGCCGCTCGGCGATCAGGTCCATGTGGGCGTCGTAGTAGGCGTCGAGGGTGCCCACGTCCCGCCAGTACCCCTGGTCCCGGGTGGTCTCCCCCGGCACGTGGTTGGCGCTGAAGTCGTACAGCGCGACCTCGCCCCGGTCGGTGAGTCCGGGCAGGATCGAACCGCCCATGTCGTGCACGGAGTCCGTGTCCTCCGCGTCGCGTTGCAGGGCCTCGACGAGGGCCTTGGTGGTGAAGACGTAGTTGCCCATCGAGGCGAAGACGCACTCGGGGTCGTCGGCCAGTCCGGGCGGGTCGGCGGGCTTCTCCAGGAAGCCGGTGACCGTCTGCCCGTCGGAGCCCGGGGTGATCACACCGAAGGACGGCGACTCGGCGCGCGGGACCCGTATCCCGGCGACGGTGACGCCCGCGCCGGACTCGATGTGCTGGGTGAGCATGTGCCGCGGGTCCATCCGGTACACGTGGTCGGCGCCGAAGACGGCGACATACTCGGGCCGTTCGTCGTGCACCAGGTTCAACGACTGGAGGATCGCGTCGGCGCTGCCCAGGTACCAGCGCGGGCCGAGGCGCTGCTGGGCGGGGACGGGGGTGACGTAGTTGCCGAGCAGGCTGGACATCCGCCAGGTGGTGGTGATGTGCCGGTCCAGGGAGTGCGACTTGTACTGAGTGAGGACGCAGATGCGCAGGATGTCGCCGTTGACCAGGTTGGACAGGACGAAGTCGACGAGCCGGTAGGTGCCGCCGAAGGTGACCGCGGGTTTGGCGCGGTCCGCGGTCAGGGGCATCAGGCGCTTGCCCTCTCCGCCCGCCAGCACGATCCCGAGCACCGAAGGACCTCCACGACGCATGGCCGCTCCCCTCACCCTCGTCCACCCTCGGCCGCCCCAGGTCGGGGCCGCCTATGTCCGCTTCAGGATCTCCTCGTAGAGCCGCACCGTGCGGCGGGCGACCGCGTCCCAGCCGAACTCGTCCACCGCCCGCTCCCGGCCCGCCTCTCCCATCCGCCGTGCGCCCGCGGGGTCGCCCAGGACGGAGTCCAGGGCCCGCGCGAGCCCCGCCTCGAAGTCGTCGTCCGCGCCGTCCGTCCCGGAGACGAGTACCCCGGTTTCACCGTCCGCCACGACCTCGGGGATCCCGCCGGTCCTGGAGGCGACGACCGGGGTCCCGCAGGCCATCGCCTCCAGATTGACGATGCCGAGGGGCTCGTAGACGGAGGGGCACACGAAGACGGCGGCATGGGTCAGCAACTGGATCACCTCGGGCCGCGGCAGCATGCGCGGGATCCAGTGCACGCCCTCGCGGGCACGGCTCAGTTCGGCGAAGAGGTCACGGAACTCGCGGTCGATCTCGGGGGTGTCCGGGGCGCCCGCGCACAGCACGACCTGCGCGGCCGGGTCGATGCCCCGCACGGCGCGCAGCAGGTGGGGCACGCCCTTCTGCCGGGTGATGCGGCCGACGAACAGGACGTAGGGGCGGGAGCGGTCCAGGCCGATCCGGTCCAGCGCGTCCGTGCCGTGGTCGGGCCGGTAGAGGGCGGTGTCGATGCCGTTGTGCACGACGTGGACCCTGGAGGGGTCGAGCGCCGGGTAGCAGCCGAGGATGTCCTCACGCATGGCGCCGGAGACGGCGACCACCGCGTCGGCCGACTCCACCGCGGTGCGCTCGGCCCAGCTCGACAGCGCGTATCCGCCGCCGAGCTGCTCGGCCTTCCAGGGGCGCAGGGGCTCCAGGGAGTGGGCGGTCATCACGTGCGGGACGCCGTACAGGAGCTTGGCGAGGTGGCCGCCGAGGTTGGCGTACCAGGTGTGGGAGTGGACCAGTTCGCGGCCTTCGAGGGCGGCGGTCATGGCGAGGTCCACGGAGAAGGTGCGCAGCGCGTCGTTGGCGCCGTCGAGCGCGGGCCAGGAGCGGTGGCGCAGCACGCCGTCGGCGCGGCCCTCGCCCCAGCAGTGCACGTCGAGGTCGACGAGGCGGGCGAGTTCCCGGGCGAGGAACTCGACGTGGACACCGGCGCCGCCGTACACGTCCGGGGGGTACTCCCGGGTCAGCAGTCCCACACGCACCCGGAACCTCCCGTCCTGTCGGCCGTTTCCCTCATGGTCACCCAGACCGGCCGCCTGGGGAAGAGCGCGGGGCCGGAGATCGCCGGATCACGCGGAACCCGGCGGCCGGGGAAAGCAGCAGTCGCCGCAGACCCCGGCGCCGGGCACCCGGTAGTACAGGCAGCAGCTGCGGCGCCGGAAGGCCGTGCCGGTGAGGGTGCCGGTCCCGGCGAGCAGGGGGTGGGCGAGCAGCCCGGCGGTCAGGGACCGGGCGCGGGCGGCGGTGTCCGTACGGCCGTGGCTGCGCGCCCAGCGGTCCAGTTCCCGGGCGGCTCCGGCAAGCGCGGAGGCGGCGTTGCCCCACAGCAGCCCGGTCGCGACACGGTACCGGGTGTGCACGGCCGCCGTCAGGGGCACCAGGTGGGCGGTGAGCACCACGTCCGCGACGGTGCCGGTGTCGCCGGGCAGGGGGTGCAGCTCGGCGAGCCACAGGTCGTCGGGGGCGGTGGCGTCGGGGTCCCAGTGCAGCAGGCGCGGCGCGAGGTCGGGGACGCTTGCGCAGAGGGCGGCGCAGCCCAGCGTCACCGACCACAGGCGGGCGGCGAGTCCCTGGTGGGCCACGGAGGCGGCGACCCGGGCCTCGGGCGTGCGCAGGGCGGTGGCGACCTTCCGGACGCGGAAGGCCAGCGGGTCGTCCCCGACCGCGGGGTGAACGTCCGCCGCCGCGTCCGCGTGTCCCGGTGCGTGAGCGTGTGGGTGGCCGTGTGCGTGGCCGTGTGTACGGGTCTGTGGGCGAGCGCTTGTGTGGGCGTGCGCGAGGGTGGGCAGCGACCGGGGCGGCGTCGGCCGCGACGTGTGCAGGGCGAAGAAGCCGCCGAGCGGGCGGAGGGCGCGGAGGGCGGGGTCGAGGTCCACGGGGACCAGTGATACCAAGGCGTTCGGGGGCTGGGAACAGGGGGATGGCTCTGGAGCACCCCACCCTGGGGAGTAGGGCGGGGCCGTCGTACTCCATCGGTAGTAGGACCCAATGAATGCTCAGGGACGACGACGGGAAGCCCCTGGGACGGCATTGTGTTGTCGATGGAAGACGACCCTTCGCCGCGCCGGGCCCAGCGCCCCCGCCTCACGCAGAGGAGCAGCCGATGAGCGCCCTCGCGTTGTCCGTGCTGCTGTCGCTCGTCTCCGCCGTGGCGTACGCGGGCGGGGCGATCGTGCAGGAGCGGGTCGCGGCGTCCTCCCCCGCCGCCCAGTACGCCCCGCTGCGCCGGCCCGGCTGGTGGGCGGCGGTCGCGCTCAACGCTCTCGGCGGGCTGCTGCACGTGGTGGCCCTCGCCCTCGGCCCGCTGAGCCTGGTGCAGCCGCTCGGCGCGCTCACCATCGTGTTCGCCCTGCCCATGGCGGCGCTGTTCGTGGGCCGCAGGGCCGGCGCGACGGCCTGGCGGGGCGCGGTCATGGCGACGGTCGGTCTGGCCGGCCTGCTGTCCCTGGTCGCCGCCTCCCACGCGCAGTCGCTCACCACGGCGCAGCGGGTCGGGGCGGCCGTCGTCACCGGCGGTGTGGTCGTGGCGCTGATGGTCGCGGGACGGGCCGCGCACCGGCACCCGGCGGTCCGCAGCATCCTGCTGGCGACGGCGTCCGGCATAGCCTTCGGCATGTCCTCGGTCTTCACCAAGACGGTGGCGGTCGACTGGGCCGGCGGCGTGTCGGCCGCCGACCTGCCGTCCCTGGCCGTGATCGGCGTACTGGCCACGGCGGGCATGGTCCTGTCGCAGGCCTCCTACCGGGGCGCCGGTCTCGCGGCCCCGCTGGCCACGCTGACGGTCGTGAACCCGGTGGTGGCCGCGGTGGTCGGCATCACGATGTTCGGCGAGAGCTTCCGTTACGGCACCACCGGTACGGCACTGGCCCTGAGCTGCGGTGTGTTGGCCGCGGGCGGACTGATCCTGCTCACGACGGAACGGATCGCGCGGGAGGCGACCGGGGGTGTGTCGGCGGGGGTCGGGGCGGGGGCAGGCGCGGTGAGCGGGTCGGCGGCGGTGGCCGGGACCCCGGCGGTGCCGGCCGAGGCCGAGCCGATCGCGGCCGGGCCGGTCGGGGCGGAGCCGGTCGGGGCGGAGCCGGTCGGGGCGGAGCCGGTCGCGCCGGGGCTGGTCGAGTCCGGACCGGTCACGTCGGTTGCGGTTGCGGTGGCGGGTGTTGCGGCGGGGCCGGTCGCATCGGTGCGGGGCGAATCGGTGCAGGTCGAGGAGGCGCGGGTGCCGGGCGGGGGCGAGGAGCGGCGGGGCGCAGCCGTCGTCCCGCCGGCCGACAGGCTCCTCGTGTCCTCACCGCCGGCCCCGGACACCGCCCCCGCCGAGGAGGCGTACGAGGCCCGGGGGCCGGCGGAGGGCGTGGGTTCGCCGCCCTGCTTCGGCCCGTTCCACGGCGGTCCGTTCGTCCCGCCGCCCGTGATCGGCCCGCACCGGGTCCGGATCAGATCTTGACGCCGCCCGCCCGCAGATACGCCAGCGGGTCGAACGTCGGAACCGAAGTCGGGCCCCGTCCGCACCTCGAAGTGCAGGTGCGGGCCGGTGACGTTGCCGGTGGCACCCGAGCGGCCGATGCGCTGGCCGACGGCCACCGACTGACCGTTCTTGACGGAGATCGCCGAGAGGTGTGCGTACTGGGAGTAGCGGCCGTCGTTGTGCCGGACCACCACCTGGTATCCGTAGGATCCGCCCCAGCCGGCGCTGACGACCCGGCCGGCCGCGACCGACTTGACCGAGGTGCCGGTGACGACGGGGAAGTCGACGCCGGTGTGGTAGCCCTTGGACCAGGAGGAACCCGCCTGGTGGTAGGGCGTGCCGGTGGAGGCGTCGACAGGGGCGACGACCGTCTGGTGCGTGGTGGCCCTGCCGCTGTCGGAGGAGGACTTCTTCGGCTGCTTCTTCGGCTCCTGCGGCTTCTTCTGCTGCTGCTTCTGCTGGGGCTTGGCCGTCCTCGACTCGCTGCGGGAGGCCGTGGCGCTTCCCTCGCCGCGCACGGACAGGCGCTGACCCGGCAGGATCAGGTCGGGGTCCGTTCCGATCCGGTCCCGGTTGGCCTCGTACAGACGCTGCCAGCCGCCCCGGACCCGCTCGGTGTCGGCGATGCCGGAGAGGGTGTCGCCGGTGACCACCGTGTACATCCGGGCCTTGCCGGCCCGGGACTGCGGCGTGGTCTGGGGCTGGACATCCTTTACGGAACCGGAACCGGAACCGGACTTCCCGGCGGACCCGCCCGTGGACTTCACGGCGGGCTTCTCGGCCGCCTTCACGGTGGGTGTGCCGGCGGACTTGCCGTCCGGCCGGATGTCGGGCGTCCCGCCGCCCCGGGTCAGTCCGGCCCGCTGCGAGCACACCGGCCAGGCGCCGGGGCCCTGTCCGTCCAGCACCTTCTCGGCGACGGCGATCTGCTGGTCCTTGGTGGCCAGGTCGGCGCGCGGGGCGTAGCGGGTGCCGCCGAAGGCCGCCCAGGTGGACTGGGTGAACTGCAGGCCGCCGTAGTAGCCGTTGCCGGTGTTGATGTCCCAGTTGCTGGTGGACTCGCAGGCGGCGACCTTGTTCCAGGTCTCCACGTCGGCCGCGTGGGCCGTGCCGGTACCGATGAGCGGGAGAGCCAGTCCCGCGCCGCCCGCGGTGACGGTCAGTGAGGCGCGGTTGATCCTGTTCGGCTGATACCGGCGGTGCCGGCCGCGTACGGCCATGGAGGTCCCCCTCGACATTGCGTCACGAGGGGCAAAAGTAAGCGCCGCGAACAGGCCATGACAAGACGGCAATCGGCCTGTTGGTCACGGCAAGTGGCGGAGAACGGGTGGGCGTTGCCCAAACGGTCCGCCCGCCCGCTGAGGCACCTGGGCCCTTCCGTGCGTACTGGAGTCCGCCGGGGCAGAAAGTGCGACCGGTGAACCGGCACGTCAGGATGGTCGAGCGGCGATACTGGCGGGCAGGCCGGCAGCACGGTCACGGGTCACCACGAGCACAGCCGCCGCGTACACCGGCACCACGGATACAGGGCACCACGGACACCAAGGTCATTAGGAGCCAACCCAATGAGCACTACAGCGCAGATCGGCGTCACGGGTCTCGCGGTCATGGGCCGCAACCTCGCCCGCAACTTCGCCCGCAACGGCTACACGGTCGCGGTGCACAACCGGACGGCGTCGCGCACCCACGCGCTGGTGAAGGAGTTCGGGAGCGAGGGCGACTTCGTCGAGACCGAGACCGCCAAGGAGTTCGTGGCGGCGCTGGAGCGGCCACGGCGCTTGGTGATCATGGTGAAGGCCGGCGACCCGACCGACGCGGTGATCCAGGAGTTCGCCCCGCTGCTGGAGCCGGGCGACATGATCATCGACGGGGGCAACGCGCACTTCGCGGACACCCGGCGCCGGGAACGCGAGCTGCGCGAGCAGGGCATCCACTTCGTGGGCACCGGCATCTCGGGCGGTGAGGAGGGCGCGCTGAACGGCCCGAGCATCATGCCGGGCGGCTCGAAGGAGTCGTACGACTCGCTCGGCCCGATGCTGGAGAAGATCTCCGCGAAGGCGGCGGACGGTTCGCCCTGCGTGACGCATGTCGGCCCCGACGGCGCCGGCCACTTCGTGAAGATGGTGCACAACGGCATCGAGTACGCCGACATGCAGCTGATCGGCGAGGCCTACCAACTGCTGCGCGATGTCGCCGGCTACTCCCCCGCGCAGATCGCCGACATCTTCCGCACCTGGAACACCGGACGGCTGGACTCGTACCTGATCGAGATCACGGCCGAGGTGCTGTCCCACGTGGACGCGGAGACGGGCAAGCCGTTCGTGGACGTGGTGGTCGACCAGGCGGAGCAGAAGGGCACGGGCCGCTGGACGGTGCAGATCGCGCTCGACCTGGGTGTGCCGGTGTCCGGCATCGCGGAGGCCGTCTTCGCCCGTTCCCTGTCGGGGCACGCGGCGCTGCGGGACGCCTCGCGCGGGCTGGCGGGCCCGAAGGCGTCGGCGCTGAGCGAGGCGGAGGCGGGTGCCTTCGCCGACCGGGTGGAGCAGGCGCTCTACGCGTCGAAGATCGTGTCGTACACGCAGGGCTTCCACGAGATCGCGGCGGGCAGCGAGGAGTACGACTGGAACATCGACCTCGGCGCGGTCTCCGCGATCTGGCGCGGCGGCTGCATCATCCGCGCGGCCTTCCTGGACCGCATCCGCGCCGCGTACGACACCCGGCCGGACCTGCCGAGCCTGCTGTCCGACGAGACCTTCGCGCAGGAGATCGCCGCCGCGCAGGACGACTGGCGCGAGGTCCTGGTCGCCGCGACCCGGCAGGGCGTACCCACGCCCGGGTTCGGCGCGGCCCTCGCCTACTACGACGCCCTGCGCGCGGAGCGGCTGCCGGCCGCGCTGACGCAGGGGCAGCGGGACTTCTTCGGGGCGCACACGTACCGCAGGACGGACCGGGACGGCGCGTTCCACACCCTGTGGGGCGGGGACCGGTCGGAGGTCACCGCGTAGCGAGGGCGGGCCGCGGCGGGCGACGGGCTGCGCTGAGGCTCGCCGCCCGCCGTGGAGTTGGTTCACACCCGTGGCCGTGGGCCGTGGCCGAGGCCGTGGATCAGGTGAGCGGTGGTCCCGGCTCCGGGTTGGGCAGCGGTTCCGGTCCCGGCGGGATCGGTGACGGCGAGGGCTCGGGCGGTCCCGGGGGCGGCGGGGTGGGCTGCGGGCCGGGGCCGGGGGGTTGCGGGCCCGGTCCCGGAGGTTGCGGGCCCGGTCCCGGGGGCTGGGGTGTCGGCTGCGGGCCGGGGCCCGGGGGCTGGGGCGTGGGTTCCGGGCCGGGGCCCGGGGGCGCGGGCGGAGGGGTGGGTTCCGGACCGGGGGGCGGCGGCGTCAGGGGGTTCGGCTGCGGAGGATCCGGGTCCGGACCAGGAGGCGGCGGCGTCAGCGGATTCGGCTGCGGAGGATCCGGGTCCGGACCAGGAGGCGGTGGTGTCAGGGGGTTCGGCTGCGGGGGATCCGGGTCCGGACCTGGGGGCGGCCCCGGCGTGGGTCCTGGCGGGACGGGGTCCGGATATGGGTTCGTCATGGTGGTGTCCTCCGGCCAGTCGGTCGACGTCGGCTCTGGACTTGTCCCCCGCCTACCCGAGGGCCGCCTCCCCACTCACTCCCCCGCATGAACGGCCGGGCCCAGGTGGCCCAGGCCCGCCGCGACCGCACCGGCGGCCAGTCCCGACGCGGGCCCGGCCAGCACCGGGACGCGGGTGTCGACCGAGTCCCGGGCCGGCGCCATGGATGCCTGGGCCAGGACGATCACATCCGCACCGGTCACGGTGTCGGCGGCCTCGGCGACGAGCCGCAGGTAGCCGTCGGTGTCGCCGGCCTCGAACCGCGGCCAGGCACCGTCGACCAGAGGGGTGCGCACGGCCACGGAGCGGCCGGCGCGCCGGGCCTCCTCCTCGATCAGTGCCGTCGTCGGGGCGAGGGTGCTCTCCAGCGCGGCGAGGACAACGACGCGCGGACCGGCGGCGACCGCGGCGGCGGCCATCGGACGGTCGACCCGCAGCACCGGCACGCCCGCGTCGTCTGCGGCGGCCTCGGCGACGGCGCCGATCGTCGAGCAGGTGCACAGTACGGCCCGCGCCCCCTCGGCGACGGCCCGCCGCAGCACGCCGAGGACGGCTCCGCTCACCGCGTCGGGTCCTTCGCGGCGCGCCCGGTCCAGCAGCCCGGCGTCCACGTGATGACGCAGTTCGAGGCCCGGGTGCGCGGTGTCACGCAGGGCGTCGAAGACCGGGACGTGTACGGGCGAGGTGTGCAGCAGTGCCAGCACGCGTACTCCCCCTCCCGGGCTCAGAATCGCCCGGGGTGCGCCACGAGCCACTCCCGAGCCGCGCGCAGCAGCTCCGGGTCGGCGGCGGGAGCCTCGTCCGGGTGGCGCTCGGCCCACTTCACGACGTAGGGGCACAACGGGGCGACGACGACGCCCTCGCGCCGCGCGAGGGCGTACAGCTCGCGCGTCAGCGAGCCGGCGACGCCCTGGCCCTCGTGGGCCGGTTCGACGATCGTGTGGACGGGGACGAGGGCCCGCTCGGGGGCGTCCAGGACGAAGTACTCGATGCGGCCGACGGCCTCGCCGGCCCCGAGCGCCTCCAGGCGGTCCGCGGCCCGGTCGTCGCGGATCTCGATGTCGCTCACGGCCACGCTCCTCGTCCCGCGGGATCAGTACGTCAGGCCGACGCGGCCTGCGGGCTGCGCTCCTGGTCCGACCCGGGCACCGGCTCGGACGCGTCGGCGCCCAGGGCGACGATACGGTTGCCGCCGTCCACGTGCACGACCCGCGGCCGCAGCGAGCGTGCCTCGGCGTCGGTGACCTGGGCATAGCTGATGAGGATCACCAGGTCGCCGGGGTGGACGAGATGAGCCGCGGCCCCGTTGATCCCGACCACGCCGGAGCCCCGCTCGCCCTCGATGACGTAGGTCTCCAGCCGGGCCCCGTTGGTGATGTCCACGATGTGCACCAGCTCACCGGGCAGCAGATCGGCGGCGTCCAGCAGATCGGCGTCGACGGTCACCGAGCCGACGTAGTGCAGGTCGGCCTGGGTGACGGTGGCACGGTGGATCTTGGACTTGAACATGGTACGCATCATCGGGGTACTCCCACAGTAGGCTCCCTGCCTGCGTTTTTGCAGGTCAAGGGCTTTCTCCACACTCTACAACGGGTCGCACGTCCGGGCGGATTCCCCAGGTCTTTCAGAACTCGTGCTGATCACTTGCCGGCCTCCCCGCCGCCCCGTCAGACGGTCGCAGGAAGGCTTCGCCCACTCTGGCGGACCCCACCATGGCGGGCGGCGGACGGGCAGGCGCGGGCCTACGGCATCGCCCCCCTCATGACGCTGCCGGGACCGGTCGTCACGGACCCGGACGGCCGGCCGGCAGGGTGGACAGTGTCGTGGTGATTCGTCGGGCGACCCCCGACGAGTGCGCCGTGAGGTAGAAGTGGCCGCCCGGGAAGGTGACCAGGTCGAAGGCTGACGTGGTGTGTTCCTGCCAGGCGGCGGCCTCCTCGGCGGTCACCTTCGGGTCTTCGGAGCCGGTCAGCACGGTGATCGGGCAGTCGAGGGGCGGGCCGGGGGCGGGGCGGTGGCTCTCGACGATGCGGTAGTCGGCGCGGATGGCCGGCAGCACCATCCTGACCAGTTCCTCGTCGGCGAAGACGCGGGAGTCCGTGCCGCTGAGCGCGCGGATCTCGCGGAGCAGGCCGTCGTCGTCGAGCAGGTGGGCGTGCTCGGTGCGCTGCCGCGAGGGGGCGCGGCGGCCGGAGGCGAACAGGGCGGCCGGTGTCCGTCCGGCGCTCCGCAGTCCGCGGGCCACCTCGAAGCCGAGGACCGCGCCGAGGCTGTGCCCGAAGACGGCGAGCGGCCGGTCCGTCCACGGCAGCAGCTCGGCCACCACGTCGCGGGCCAGCGCGTCCATGCTCGGCGCGAACGGCTCGCCGCGGCGGTCCTGGCGGCCGGGGTACTGGATCGCCAGCACCTCCACGCCGTCGCCGAGCAGCGCGGGCAGCCCGGCGAAGAAGCTGGCCGAACCGCCGGCGTGCGGCAGGCAGACGAGGCGTACCGGGGCGTCGGGCAGGGGCCGGAAGCGGCGGATCCACAGGCTGTCGCGCGGGGCGCCGTCGCCGGCACCACCGCTCATGAGGCGGCCCGCGCGGTGTCGTAGCGGTGGAAGCCGTGGCCCGTCTTGCGGCCGAGGCGGCCCTCCTCGATCAGCCGGTCGAGGAGCGGCGGTACGGCGTGCCGGGCGTCGCCGGTGCCGTGCTCCATGCTGCGGGCCACGGCGGCGATGACGTCGAGGCCGATCAGGTCGAGGACGGCGAGCGGGCCCATGGGGTGCCCGCAGCCGAGGGTCATGCCGCGGTCGATGTCCTCGGCCGTGGCGATCCCGGACTCGTACATGCGCACCGCGGCCATGAGGTAGGGGATCAGCAGCGCGTTGACGACGAAGCCGCTGCGGTCCTCGGCGCGCACGATCTGTTTGCCGAGTGTCTCGGTGATGAGTGCCTCGGCGCGCCGGGCGGTGCGGTCGGTGGTGTGCGTGGAGCGGATCACCTCCACCAGCGGCATGGTCGGCACCGGGTTGAAGAAGTGCAGGCCGATCACGTCGCCGGGACGGTCGGTGGCGTTGCCCAGGTCGGTGATGGAGAGGGAAGAGGTGGTGGAGGCGAGGACGACGGCGGGGTCCTGGACGGTCTTGGCGAGCGCGGTGAACAGCCGGAGTTTGGTGTCCCGTTCCTCCGGCACCGCCTCGATGACGAAGTCGCGGTCGGCGAGCGCGTCGGGGTCGGCGCCGAACACCGCGCGCCGCTCGGCGTCCGCGCGTTCCGCGTCGCCGATGCGGCCCTTGGCGTGGGCCCGGTCGAGGAGGGCGAGGACGCGCTCGCGGGCGCGGTCGGCGGAGGCCGGCCGGGAACTCAGGACGTGTACGTCGAGACCGGCGCGCAGGCATTCGGCGGCGATCCCGGCGCCCATGGTGCCGCCGCCCGCGACGCCGACGAGGCGGGCGCTCACGCCGCGCTCCGCACGGCCGGCGCCGACCAGCGCAGCAGGCCCGCGGCGACCGCCATGCCGGCGCCGAACCCGGCGAGCAGCACCAGGTCGCCGGGGCGCAGCGCGCCGGAGCGGTTGGCCTCGTCGAGGGCGATGGCGACGGACGCGCTGCCGGTGTTGCCGCAGTGGTCGAGCGGCAGGTGGGTGGTGGCGTCGGCCAGCCCGCAGGCGTCGACGAGTTCGGCGACCATCATGCCGTTGGCCTGGTGGGGCACGAAGTGGTCGATGTCGGCCGCCTTGTGGTCGCAGCGTTCCAGCAGGGCGTCGATGACGGCGGGCACATTGTCCATGACGTAGTCGCGGACCTGACGTCCCTTCATGTGCAGGACGTGGCCGCGCTCGGCGAGCGTTTCGGGCGAGGTGGGGCGGCGGCTGCCGCCGCCGGGTATCTCGATGAGGTCGTGGGCGTCGCCGCCGCCGACCATGTCGAGGTCGAGGAAGCCGGGGCCGTCGTCGACGGCGGCGACCACGGCGGCTCCGGCGCCGTCGCCGAACAGCACGCTGGTGGCCCGGTCGTCGAAGTCGACGAACCGGGAGTAGACGTCGGTGCCGATGACGAGGGCCTTGGCGGCGGGCCGCAGGGTGATCAGGGCGCGGGCGAGGGCGAGCGAGGTGACGAAGCCGGAGCAGGCGATGTTGACGTCGAAGCAGCCCGCGCGGTGGGCGCCGAGCGCGTGCTGTACGAGGGTGGCGGTGGCCGGGATGGGGGCGTCGCCGGTGGTGGTGGAGACGATGAGGTAGTCGATGTCGCCCGTGTCGAGACCGGCGGCGTCGAGTGCGAGGCGGGCGGCGTGCACGGCGAGGTCGGAGGCGGCCTCGTCGGGGGCGGCGAAGCGGCGCTCGACGATCTGCGTCCTGCGCTCGATCCACTCCTCGCTGGTGCGGGGCACGAGACGGGCGACCTCGGCGTTGGTGACCACCCGTTCGGGCAGGTAGGAGCCGGTCGCGAGGATGCCGATGCCGGCGGTCGGCGGGTCCGTGGTCATGTTCGTGTCCTACCTTTCGAGCGTGGGTCCGAACGGTCGGCCCGCCGCGTTCGCGGTGAACGGCCGCAGCGGGGTGAGGGTGTCCTCGCCGATGCGGGCGCGCTGTTCGGGCGCGGTGACGCCGAGGCCGGGGGCGGGGGCGAGGCAGAGCACGCCGACCTTGCCGATGTGCTGGTTGAGCTGCACGAGCCGGGTCGCCTCCGCGACCTGGGCCAGCGGGTAGGTCTCGGAGATCACCGGGGCGATGCTGCCCTGCTCGAAGAGGCGGGCGCAGTCGGTCATCTCCTGGAGGTTGGCGATGTGGCTGCCGATGATCCGCTTCAGCTTCATCCACAGGTAGCGGTTGTCGAAGGTGTGGTGGTAGCCGGTGCTGGAGCCGCAGGTGACGACCGCGCCGCCGCGCCGGACGACGAACACGGAGATGCCGAAGGTGGCCCGTCCGACGTGTTCGAAGGCGATGTGCGGGTCCTCCCCCACCTCGCGCCGGATGACCGCGCCGAGTCGTTTGCCCGCCTTGACGGCCTGTTCGGGGTCGTCGCCGGTGTCGTCGCCGATGCCGATCTCCTCGCGGTTGATCACCACGTGGCAGCCCAGTTTGCGGGCGATGGCCTCCTTCCGTTCGGAGCCGACCACGCCGACGGCGATTCCGCCGCCGTTGCGAACCAGTTGGGCGGCGTAGGCGCCGAGGCCGCCCGAGGCGCCCCAGATCAGCACGATGTCGCCCTGCTTCATACGGGCGCCCCGGTCGCTGACGAGCATCCGGTAGGCGGTGCCGCCGCACACGGGGATGCTCGCGGCCTCCTCCCAGCTCAAGTGCGCTGGCTTGGGCACGAGTTGGCTGGCGCGGGCGACCGCGTAGTGGGCGAGTCCGCCGTAGTTGGTCTCGAAGCCCCACGCGAGCTGGGCCTCGCTGAGCATGCCGTCGGTCTGGGTGGCCGGCTCCTGGTCGTCGACGTGGGCGGGGCTGACGATGACGTGGTCGCCGATCCGCCAGCGCCGCACCCCGGAACCGACCCGCACGACGACACCGCAGCCGTCGGAGCCCAGGACGTGGAAGGGCTGGTCGTGCCGGGCCGCCCAGCCGCCCTGCCTGGCATAGGAGCGCAGGAAGCGGAAGGTGGACAGCGGTTCGAACTTCGCCGACCAGACGGTGTTGTAGTTGACGGAGCTGGCCATGACGGCGATCAGCACCTCGTCCGGGGCGAGTTCGGGCATCGGGACCTCGCCGACGTGCAGGCTGCGGCGTACGTCCTTGTCGGTGGTGTCGGCGAAGATGCCCTCGTCCTCGATCCGCAGGTGCGCGGCGGTGAAGGTGTCGGGCAGTGCGGCGGCGGCGAGTTCGTCCGGGGAGGCACCGGACAGTACGGCGTCGGTCAGGGACATGGATACCTCACTCGCCGGTGGGGAGTTCGACGGACAGCGCGTGGTGGAAGATGTCGCGGGGGTCCCATTGCGCCTTGACCCGCTGGAGTCTCGGGTAGTTGTCCTTGTAGTAGAAGGCCGGCCAGGGCACGCCGGAGTCGTTGTGTGCGGGGTCGGCGAGGTCGGCGTCGGCGTAGTTGATGTAGCAGCCGTCCCAGGTGCCGTCGGGCACGGGCACTCCGCCGGTGTCGGCGTAGACGTCCTTGTACATGCCGCGCACCCAGGCCAGGTGGGTTTCGTCCTGGGCCGGGTCGGTCCACCACGCCTGGTACTGCATCTTGACGACCGAGTCGCGCTGCGGGATGGCGGTGGCGTCCGGGGCGACGGTGGCGATCTGCCCGCCGTACGGGAAGATGATCAGGGAGGCACCGGGGTTGCTGTAGTCCGTCGTGGTCAGGCAGCGGTGGATGACCGCGGCCTGCTCCGGGGTGAAGTTGCCTTTCAGGTACGCCGACTTGGCTTTGACTCGGACGGCGGGGGCCGCGTAGTTCGAGGTGGAGATGTACCGGGTGACCTGTCCCCAGGTCGCCTTGGTCGGCGCGGCGGTCAGGGCCTGGCGGATGCCGTCGGCGGTGCCCTCGCCGATCGCGGCGAGGTGGTCGGCGAGGATGTCCTCGGCGCCGTCCACACTCGCGTCGACCTGGGTGATGAGGGTGAGGACGCCGGTGGCGACGTGGTTGAGGCCGAAAAGACTGGACAGCGCGGTCTCCGGGGTGCCGGGGGCGCTGTGCTCGTTCAGCCAGCCGATGTAGTTGCGCAGCAGCCGGGCGAAGTCGGCCTCGTCCACGGCGGTCCAGGGGATGGCCGTGACGTTGAGCAGGACGTGCGAGGGCGGCTGGGGCAGCAGGGTGCTCGGGTCGTCGCCGGTGGCGCCGGGGGTGCGGAACCAGTACCGGGTGACGACGCCGAAGTTGCCGCCGCCCCCGCCGGTGTGCGCCCACCACAGGTCGTGGTGCGGGTCGTCGGGTTCGGCGGTGGCGACGACGGCGCGGGCCCGGCCGTCGGCGTCCACGACGACGACCTCCACGGCGTACAGATGGTCCACCACCAGGCCGAACTGACGGGACATCAGGCCGTATCCGCCGCCCACGGCGTGCCCGCCCATGCCGACCGAGTAGCAGAGGCCGGCGGGCAGGGTGACGCCCCAGCGGTGCAGCAGGGTGTCGTACACGTTGAGGAGGATCGCGCCGGGCTCGATGGCGAAGGCGCGGCGCTCCGCGTCGTAGGTCACCTCGTCCAGGGTGGAGAGGTCGAGTACGGCCTCGATCTCCGGGTTGTAGACGAAGTTCTCGAAGCAGCCGCCGCCGCTGCGCACCGAGAAGCGCTTGCCTGCGTCCACCAACTCCTGGACGGCGGCGACCGCCTCGGCGGTGGAGCGGATGACCCGGATCTGGTCCGGGCTGCCGGTCCAGCGTTTGTTGTAGCCGCTGGTCATGTCGGCGTAGCGGGCCTGGCCGGGGGTGACGACGATCGGTGCTGGAGCCGTGCCGCCCGTCCCGCCTCCTGGCCTTGCTGGTTCGGCGGCCTGTGCCGTGCCGGATGCCATTGCTGCCACGCCTGCTCCCGCCGCTCCCGCCATCGCGTATCCAAGTAGCTGCCTGCGGCCTGGTTCAGGCACGGGCCACCGCCGGCATCCGGGTGACGGCGCTGACGAAATTGCTGGTGACCCGGACCGGTTCGCCGATGTGGAAGTTTGGGGTGACGCGCAGCAGTTCCTTCAGCAGGACGCGCAGCTCCATGCGGGCCAGGACGTTGCCGAGGCAGTGGTGAGGGCCGCCGCCGCCGAAGCTGATGTGCCGGTTGGGGGTGCGGGCGAGGTCGAGGACGTGCGGGTCCGTGAAGACGCGCTCGTCGCGGTTGCCCGAGGGGTAGAAGAGGGCCACCTTGTCGCCCTCGCTGATGTGCAGCCCGTGCAGCTCGGTGTCGCGGGCCGCGGTGCGGCGCAGCGTGAGCACCGGGGTGGACCAGCGCAGCAGTTCCTCGATGGCCTTGCCCGCGCGGATGTCGAAGTCGGCCGCGAGCAGGGCGCGTTGTTCGGGGAAGTCGGACAGGGCCTTGCCGGCGTGGCTGATGGTCTGGCGCGGGGTGTCGAAGCCGGCGCCGATCAGCAGCAGGAAGAAGGCGCTGATCTCGGCGTCGGTCAGGCCCTCGCCGTCGACCCGGGCCTGCACCAGGTCGGTCATGACGTCGTCCTGCGGATCGGCGCGGCGGGCCTGCGCGATCTCGACGGCCTTGCCGGAGACGAGCCCGACGACCTCGTTGACGATGTCGGCGCGCGACCGGCCGGACTTCTCCGCCTCGTCGCGGCTCGACAGCATGACGGTGATGGCCTCGGTGAAGCGGTCCAGTTCGTCCGCCTCCAGGCCCAGCATGTACGTCATCGTCCAACGGGCCATCGGCATCGAGACCTTGGCGACGAAGTCGCACTCTCCCGCGGTCGCGAAGTCCTCGACGATCCGCCGGACCTCGGCCTCCATCGAGCCGCGCATCTGCTCCATGCGGGAGGGGCTGAAGGCGGCCGTGACCAGGCCGCGCACCTTCAGGTGGCGGGGCGCGTCCATGGCGACGATGGACTGCGTGGCCTGGAGGATGTCGTCGGGCAGCTCCTCGAACTGGACGCCCTTGCTGGAGACGAACAGGTCGGGCCTGCTGCTCACGGCCACGATGTCGGCGTGCCGGACGACCGCCCAGAATCCGTCGTCCGGGGGTGTCGGCAGGAGGCTGCCCTCCGGCGCCTTGTGCCAGGAGACCGGGCGTTCGTCGCGCAGGACGCGGAAGGTGTCGTCCCACGCCGCCGGGGGCTGCGACCAGAAGTCGATGGACGAGATGTCGGCGATGTCGAACTGCCGGGCCGCGGTGGTCACCAGGGTCTCCTCCTCGGGGAAGCGGCACGCGGGGGGCCGTGGGAATCGGCACGGCCTGGTGTGCCGACGCACCGCCGAGCATGCGGCCGTCCCCTTGCCGGGTCCTTGTGGGACCGCTTGCGGCTCGCTTGCCGGGACGGCTTCGCTGGGTGGGGGGACGGCCGTCCGGGCACGTCGAAGGGGGATCGTCGCGGGGTGGTGGGGAGCGGAACGGCCGTGCGGGGCGCGTCGCGAGGAGGGGTGGGAGAGGCGGACCCGGGGTGGTTTCAGGCGGTGCGCGGTGGTGAATCGACGAGGCCGGACCAGTCGTCGGCGCGAGGGGGGCGGGCGGCACCGGCCGTGTCCGGGGGGTCCATGCACCCCGGCGAGGTGCGGCGGGGCGGGCGGCGGTACTGGTCGCGGTCGGTGCCGACCGGACCCGGTTTGTGCAGGACGGCCCGCAGCGCGCTCGCGCGCAGCCGTGTCCGCTCCGTGCCGCTCAGTTCGGCGAGCAGCACCTCCTGGACCAGCGTCTCGCGGAACGCGAGCCGGAACGGCGGCCGTGGCTCCTTGCGCAGCAGCCCGCACCGCGCCGCCGCCTCCACAACCGGCTCCGGGTCCGTGTCCTGCGCCACGACGTCCCTGACCAGCCCCAGGTCGAAGTGGGTGCCGAGCGCCGCGCAGCAGCGCAGTACCTCCACCATCTGTCCGGGCAGCGCGCCGATCCGCCGGCCCAGCGCCTGCCGCACCCCGAGCGGCACGTCCACCAGCGCGGACTCCGCCGTCGTACGGTCGCGCAGCGACTGCGGGTCGCCGACGCCCGCGAGGAACTCGTGCAGGAAGTACGGGTTGCCGCGGCTGCGCTCGTGCAGGACGCGCAGCACGTCGTCCGGCACCCTGGCGCCCGTCCTGACTCCGACGAGGTCGGCGCTCTCGCCGGGCGAAAGGCCGGTCAGCCGGAGACTGCGGGTGCGTGGGTCGCTGAGGATGTCGGTGACCGCCCCGCCCTTCATGAAGTCCGCGGCGACTCCGGTGTCCTCCGCGGTGACGACGACGCCGAGCGGTTCGCCGTGCAGGCGCGTGCGCAGCAGGCCCAGCAGTTCGAGCGAGCGCTCGTCGGCCTGGTCGAGGTCCTCCAACACGACGACCAGCGGTTCCTCGGCGGCCAGCGCGAGGAGCGTCTCGCACATCGCGTCCTGGATGAGGAAGCGTGCCAGGGTCGGCGGGTCCTCCGCGGTCAGGCACCGCCGGCCCGCCTCCGGGTCGAGCATCAGCGGGGCGAGCAGGCTCCCGAAGCGGGCCTCCGCCCGGCGGAACGCCTCGGGGCGGGAGACCGCGAGCTGGCGGAAGACCTGCGACCACACCCAGTACGCCGGTACGCCCTCGCCCGAGGTGCAGCAGCCCCACACCACCTCCAGGAGCAGGTCGTTGAGGTCCGCGGCGACCTCCTCGACCAGTTCGGTCTTGCCGACGCCCATCTCCCCCAGCACGGCGGTGAGATGACTGCCGCCGTTCAGCGCGTCCAGGACGTGCGAGCCGAGCAGGGAGCTTTCGCGTCCGCGTCCCACGAACAGGCCCCTGGCACGACGGGCACTTGGGGTGGGCGAGCCTGCGGCGGCCGGGAGATCGTGGGGCGCTGCGCGGAGGGCGGTTCCGCCCGGGGCGGGCGCGATCGCGGGAGCGGCTGGATCGACAGGAGCGGCGGGGTCGGTGCCGTCCGTGACATCCGAGGGGTCCGCGTCCAAGGGGCCGGTCTCGACCGCGCCCAGCCGTACGGATCCCGGGGCCGCGGGTCCCGAGGAGGCGGCGGGTTCCGGGGCGTCCGTCGCCGTCGGGGGCTGTCCGCTGTCCGTCCCGTCCTCGCCGGCTCCCCCGCTGACCAGCCGTACCGGTGACCGCAGCAGGTCGAGGCGCTGGCGGAGGATGTCCGCGTGGACGCGCTGGAGTTCGCCGCCCGGGTCCACGCCCAGTTCTTCGGCCAGGTGGAGGCGGGTCTGCTCGTACAGCCGCAGCGCCTCCGCCTGGCGGCCCAGGTGGTAGAGGCCGGTCATCAGATGGCCCACCAGCCGTTCGCGGGTGGGGTTGTGCTGGACCTCCGGGTACAGCGCCCGTACCACCCAGTCCGCGTCGCCGAGCGCCAGACAGGCATCGGCCTGGGCTTCCAGGGCCGTCAGCCGCAGTTGTCCGAGGCGTTCGCTCTCGTGCGCGATGGGTGCGTAGGAGACGAGTTCGAGGTAGGGCTGGGCGTCCCAGAGGGTGAGCGCCCGGGTCAGGTCGTCGCGGGCGCGCTCGAAGCGGCGGTCGGCGATGTGCCGCCGGCCGCGCTCCAGGAGCCGCTCGAAGCGGTAGGCGTCGACGAGTTCGGGGTCCAGCTCGAAGACGTAGCCGGGGGCGCGATAGCGGAGCCGGGCGTGGCCGCCGCCCCGTTCCTCGGCCCCGGCGAGGGCGCGGCGCAGATGGGAGACGTAGGTCTGCAGGGTGGCGACGGGCTGGCGGGGCGGGCGGGCGCCCCAGAGTTCGTCGACGAGTTGTCCGGCCGTGACAACGTTTCCTAATCGCACCAGCAACAGCCCGAGCAGTGCGCGGTGGCGCAAGGGTCCGAGCGGCAGCGGGGTCCCCTCGTGCACCAGAGTGAGCGAGCCGAAGACACGCAGCTCCCAGGCGGGGTGGTTGGTTTCATCTCTTCGGCCCGGGGCCCGGACGGCCCCTTTCGGTGCGAGCGGCGTCACGCTCGCCTTTTCCACGGTCACGCGCTCGGAGGGTTCAGCCATGCCCTTCCTTCGTTCACGGGGGCGGAGGGTGGGCCACTCGCACGCCGACCGGTCGAACACGGCGTCAACTGCGGAAAGACCTGCCTGCGTTCAACTCCTCGGCCGCAGTCGTCCGTACACGGATCAGCGTCAGTACTGGCCCCGAACACCGGAATTCTGCGTTCAGTGGTACTGGCGCGATCGTAGAACACTTGTCGCCCCATGAGTACGGCGTCGGCCCTTCAGGCGTTTCGCCCACCTGGCCTACTGGCGGGCGGAAGGCACCGGCGACTTGCGGAAATGCGAATTCCTGGTTCATATCCGGTGGATAAATCGGGACAGGCTTTCCGGCGGGCGGCCCGCCAGGCCTTATTGTCATGCCCACGGCGTTTCAACATAACTCCTCGCCCCGCCCCGCAAGGACTCCGCAAGGCATCCGGTCAGCGTTCCGCAAGGTGTTCCGCCAGCGCCCGGCAAGGGGGGCGGGACATGCTCCCCGCAGCAACCCCGCAGGACCCGGAGCAGGGAAGCGATCCCGTGGCCAGGAGGGCGCAGTCGTGCAGGAGATGCAGCAGGTGACCGAGGAACTGGATGTCAGCTTCGTGCAGACTCCCCACGAGGTGCTGAAGCGGCTCCGCGAGGCCGGACCCGCAGTGAAGGTGATGCTGCCGAACGGTTCGCTGGTGTGGATCGTGACCCGCTACGACGAGGTGCGCCAGGCCCTCGGCGAGAACGGCCTGAGCAAGAACTTCAAGGGCCTCAACGAACTGATGACCAAGCAGACCAAGGAGGGCCACGCCCCGAAGCAGTACGACGAGGCGCTCGTCGGCCACATGCTGGCCAGCGACCCGCCGGACCACACCCGGATGCGCCGGCTGGTCAACAAGGCCTTCACGCCCCGCCGGGTCGAGGCCATGCGGCCCATGCTCGAAGAGCTGACCACCAAGCTGCTCGACGAGATGGACCGGCACGAGGAGATCGACCTGCTGGAGGCGCTCGCCTACCCGGTGCCGATGGAACTGCTCTGCACGCTCCTCGGCGTGCCGGAGGCCGAGCGGCTCGCCTTCGGCCGGTACGCGGCCACCGTGCTGTCGGACCTCGCCCCGGAAGGCTACGAGGAGGCCACCCGGGCGATGCGCGAGTACCTGGTGAAGCTGATCCGGGTCAAGCGCGAGAACCCCGGCGAGGACCTGCTGAGCGCGCTGATCGCGGCCCGCGACGAGGACGACAAGCTCACCGAGGGCGAACTGCTCGCCACCATCTACCTGATGTTCTCGGCCGGCACGGAGACGGCGGTCAACCTCATCGGCAACGGTGTGCTGGCCCTGCTCACCCACCCCGGGGAACTGGCCAGGCTGCGCGCCGACCGTTCCTTGCTGCCGCAGGCCGTGGAGGAGTTCCTGCGCTTCGACGGCCCGGTGAACCTCGCCACGTTCCGTTACACGGTCGAGCCGGTGGTACTCGGGGACGTCACGATCCCGGTCGGCGAGGTGGTCATGGTGTCGCTGATGGCCGCCAACCGCGACCCCGACCGCTTCGACCAGCCCGAACTCTTCGACATCACCCGCCCGATCGGCGGCCAGATGACCTTCGGGCACGGCATCCACTACTGCATGGGCGCCCCGCTGGCCCGCCTGGAGGCCGAGATCGCCATCGGCATGCTCCTCGACCGCTTTCCCGGCCTCGCCCTGGCCTGTGACCCGAACGAGCTGCGGTGGCGGCTCAGCACGGTCACCCACGGCCTGGAGAAGCTGCCGGTCCGGCCGCACGGCGACGTTTGAGGCCCCGTCACTCCCAGCACTGCGTTTCCAGGTGGTTCCCCGGCGGCACGGCGAAAGGGATGTGCGTGATGGGTGCGGTTCACGACGCGGCCACGGGTACCGGCGCCCGTACGGATGCCGGAGCCGACACGGACCGGGGTGGTGGTGAGCCGGTCGCGGTGATCGGCGTCGCCTGCCGCCTCCCGGGCGCCCCCGACCCCGCCGCGTTCTGGCGGCTGCTGCGCGAGGGCCGCGACGCGATCTCCGAGCCGCCGCCCGGCCGCCACCCGGCGGGCGACGACGAGGCCGCGCCCCGCCGCGGCGGCCATCTGGACCGCGTCGACGGCTTCGACGCGGCCTTCTTCGGCATCTCGCCCCGCGAGGCGGCGGCGATCGACCCGCAGCAGCGGCTCGCCCTGGAACTGGGCTGGGAAGCACTGGAAGATGCCGGCATCGCCCCCGACTCGCTCGGCAATGCACCCGCGGGCGTGTACATGGGCGCGATCGCCGACGACTACGCCTCCCTGCTGCGCCGCGGCGGCCCCGAGGGCATCACGCGGCACGTCTTCACCGGCGTCCAGCGAGGTGTGATCGCGGGCCGGCTCTCCTACTCGCTGGGGCTGCGGGGGCCCAGCCTGACGGTCGACTGCGGCCAGTCCTCGTCACTGGTCGCGGTCCACCTGGCCGCCGAGTCCCTGCGCCGCGGCGAGTCGACGCTCGCCCTGGCGGGCGGCGTCCACCTGAACCTGGTACCCGAGAGCACCACCGCCGCCGACCGCTTCGGCGCGCTCTCCCCCGACGACCGCTGCCACACCTTCGACGCCCGCGCCAACGGGTTCGTACGGGGTGAGGGCGGCGCCCTGGTCGTCCTCAAGCCGTTGTCCCGCGCCCTGGCCGACGGGGACCGCGTCTACTGCGTGCTCAGCGGCTCCGCCGTCAACCACGACGGTGCGGGCGAGGGCCTGGCCGTACCGAACGCCGAGGCCCAGCGGGAGGTGGTCACCGCCGCTCTCACCGCTGCGGAGGTGGGCGCGGCGGACGTGCAGTACGTCGAACTCCACGGCACCGGAACGCCGGTCGGCGATCCCGTCGAGGCAGCCGCGCTCGGCGCCGCGCTGGGCACGGCACCCGACCGGACGGCTCCGCTGGCGGTCGGCTCGGCCAAGACCAACGTGGGCCACCTCGAAGGCGCGGCCGGGGCGGTGGGCCTGCTGAAGACCGTCCTCGCCCTGCACCACCGCGAACTGCCCGCCAGCCTCAACTTCGAGACGCCCAACCCGGCCATCCCCTTCGAGCGGCTGCGCCTGCGGGTGCAGACGGCCTCGGGCGCCTGGCCCCTGCCCGACCGGCCGCTCGTGGCCGGTGTGTCGGCGTTCGGGGTGGGCGGCACCAACGCCCACGCGATCCTGACGCAGGCGCCGCCCGCGCGGCGGCGTGGGGCGGACGCGGGTGGCGCGGAGCCGGGGCGGGCGGATACGGGGGACGCCGGCCCGGGGCGGGCGGTGCCGTTGGTGGTGTCGGCGGCCGGCCCCGAGGCGCTTGCGGCGCTGGGCGGGCGTCTCGCGGACCAGTTGGAGTCGGAGCCCGGCCTCCGGCTTCCCGATGTCGCCCACGCGCTGGCCACGACGCGGGCCTCGCTGCCGCACCGGGCGGTCGTGGTCGCCGACGGACACGAAGGCGCCGTGACCGGTCTGCGCGCCCTCGCGGACGGTGTCAACGCGCCGCAGGTGGTCGGCGGAACGGTCACCGGTGCGTCCGGGCCCGGCCCGGTGTTCGTCTTTCCCGGCCAGGGCTCGCAATGGGCCGCCATGGCCCACGCCCTCTACGCCGAGAGCCCCGTCTTCCAACGCTCCCTGGACGCCTGCGCCGACGCACTCGACCCCCTCACCGGCTGGCCCCTCATCACCACCCTCACCAGCGACGACAACACCTGGCTCCAACACGTCGACAAAGTCCAGCCCGCACTCTTCGCCGTCATGACCAGCCTCGCCCACATGTGGACCCACGCCGGCATCCAGCCCGCCGCCGTCATCGGCCACTCCCAAGGCGAAATCACCGCCGCCCACATCGCCGGCATCCTCACCCTCCACGACGCCGCCCACATCATCACCACCCGCTCCACCGCCATGCGCCACCTCTCCGGCCACGGCACCATGGCCACCATCAACGCCCCCGCCCACCACATCGAACCATGGCTCCACGGCCACGACGCCACCATCGCCGCCCACAACTCCCCCACCACCACCGTCATCACCGGCACCCCCCAAGCACTCGACCACCTCACCACCCTCAGCGAAACCAACGGCCTACGCATACGCCGCATCAACGTCGACTACGCCTCCCACTCACCCCAAGTCGACACATACCAGCAGGAGATCACCACCGCCCTCGCCGGCATAGAACCACAACCCGCCCGCATCCCCATGATCTCCACCGTCACCGGACTGCCCGTCCACGGCCCCGAACTCAACCCCACCTACTGGTACACCAACCTCCGCCAACCCGTCCTCTTCCACCAAGCCCTCACCCACCTCATCGAAACAGGCCACCACACCACCATCGAAATCAGCCCCCACCCCGTCCTCACCCCCGCCATCAACGAAAGCCCCATCACCACCACCCTCCACACCCTGCGCCGCGACCACGCCACCCCCACCGACTTCACCACCGCCCTCGCCCACGCCCACGTCACCGGCACCACCCCCACCTGGACCACCCAACTACCTGATCCCACAGGCCGGGTGGACCTCCCGACGTACCCCTTCCAGCGCCGTTCCTACTGGCCGAAGCCGACCACCGCGGCGGTCGCGGCGATCCCGGGGGCCGCCGTGGATCTCGCGCCGGACGAGGAGGACGAGCCCACGAGTCCGTCCGGTACGCCGCTGGCCGGGCGGGTGCTGGACATCGTCCTCAACGAAAGCGCGCGGCTGCTCGGGCACGCCTCGGCAGCCGACGTGCCGCCGCGGGCCACCTTCAAGGACCTCGGTTTCGACTCGTTCGCCGGCGTGGAGCTGTGCAAGCGCCTGTCGGCACTGCTGGGGCGCCGGGTGCTGGTCAACTCGACGTACGACCACCCGAGTCCGGCCGAGCTGGCGGCGTTCCTGGAAGACGAGCGGGGGGCGGTGGAGACCGCCGTCACTCACGGCCGTACGGCGGCGGAGGACGACGATCCGATCGTGATCGTCGGAATGGCGTGCCGCTTCCCCGGGGATGTGCAAGGGCCGGAGGATCTGTGGCGGCTGCTGGTCGAGGAGCGGGACACCATTGGCGACTTCCCCACCGACCGGGGCTGGAACACCGACGAGCTGTACGACCCCGATCCGGCCAACCCCGGTACCTCGTACGTCCGTCGGGGTGGGTTCCTCGACGATGTCGCCGGGTTCGACGCCGCCCTCTTCGGTATCGCACCGCGCGAGGCACTGGCGATGGACCCGCATCAGCGGCTTCTGCTGGAGAGCGCCTGGGAGGTGTTCGAGCGGGCCGGTATCGAGCCCGGTTCGCTGCGCGGCAGTCGTACGGGTGTGTTCGTGGGGACGAACGAACAGGACTATGCCACCTACACCACTTCCGCTCCGGCACAAGGCAGTTCGGCACAGGGCGGTGAGGGCTTCCTGCTCACCGGGCACGCGGCGAGCGTGGCGTCCGGCCGGCTGTCGTACGTCTTCGGTCTGGAAGGCCCGGCCCTGACCGTCGACACCGCGTGCTCCTCGTCGCTGGTCGCCCTGCATCTGGCCGTCCAGTCGCTGCGCTCAGGTGAGTGCGACCTGGCCGTGGCGGGCGGGGCCACCGTCATGTCGACGCCGGGCATGTTCCTTGAATTCTCCCGCCAGAAGGGGCTTTCGGCGGACGGCCGCTGCAAGGCGTTCGACGAGTCGGCGGACGGCACCGGCTGGTCGGAGGGTGTGGGCACGCTGCTGGTGGAGCGGCTCTCCGACGCCCGCCGCAACGGCCACCCGGTCCTCGCCGTCGTCCGCGGCACCGCCGTCAACCAGGACGGCGCCTCCAACGGCCTCACCGCACCCAACGGCCGCTCCCAGGCCCGCCTGATCCGTACAGCACTCGACAGCGCCGGACTGGCACCCGCCGACGTGGACGCCGTCGAAGCGCACGGCACCGGTACCCGGCTCGGCGACCCCATCGAAGCGCAGGCCCTCCTCGCCACCTACGGCAGCCAGGAGCGCGCCCACCCGCTGTATCTCGGCTCGGCGAAGTCCAACGTGGGCCACACCCAGGCCGCCGCGGGCGTCGCGGGTGTCATCAAGATGGTCCTCGCCCTCCGCCACGGGCTGCTGCCGCGCACGCTGCACGTCACCGAGCCGACCTCGCACGTCGACTGGTCGTCCGGCGCGGTCGAGCTGCTGACGCGGAGCCGCTCCTGGCCGGAGGTGGAAAGGGTCCGTCGGGCCGCCGTCTCGGCCTTCGGCATCAGCGGCACGAACGCGCACATCATCCTGGAACAGCCCGAGGAATCGGAGCGGACCGAGGAAGCCGAGCGGCCGACCACGGACGCGACGCCCTCCGGACTGCCCCTGCTCATCTCAGCCGCAAGCCCCGAGGCACTGGCGGCCCTGGGCGAACGCCTCGCCGATCACCTGGAGTCGGAGCCCGACCTCCCCCTCCCCGAGGTCGCCCACGCCCTGGCCACCACCCGCGCCCTGCTCCCCCACCGCGCAGCCATCCTCACCCACGACCACACCACCACCCTCACCGGCCTGCGCGCCCTCGCCCACAACCACCCCACCCCACACCTCATCACCGGACACGCCACCACCGGCCCCGGCCCCGTCTTCGTCTTTCCCGGCCAAGGCTCCCAATGGGCCCACATGGCCCACACCCTCTACGCCGACAACCCCGTCTTCCAACGCTCCCTGGACGCCTGCGCCGACGCACTCGACCCCCTCACCGGCTGGCCCCTCATCACCACCCTCACCAGCAACGACAACACCTGGCTCCAACGCGTCGACATGGTCCAGCCCGCACTCTTCGCCGTCATGACCAGCCTCGCCCACATGTGGACCCACGCCGGCATCCAGCCCGCCGCCGTCATCGGCCACTCCCAAGGCGAAATCACCGCCGCCCACATCGCCGGCATCCTCACCCTCCACGACGCCGCCCACATCATCACCACCCGCTCCACCGCCATGCGCCACCTCTCCGGCCACGGCACCATGGCCACCATCAACGCCCCCGCCCACCACATCGAACCATGGCTCCACGGCCACGACGCCACCATCGCCGCCCACAACTCCCCCACCACCACCGTCATCACCGGCACCCCCCAAGCACTCGACCACCTCACCACCCTCAGCGAAACCAACGGCCTGCGCGTCCGCCGCATCAACGTCGACTACGCCTCCCACTCACCCCAAGTCGACGCATACCAAGACCAGATCACCACCGCCCTCGCCGGCATAGAACCACAACCCGCCCGCATCCCCATGATCTCCACCGTCACCGGACTGCCCGTCCACGGCCCCGAACTCAACCCCACCTACTGGTACACCAACCTCCGCCAACCCGTCCTCTTCCACCAAGCCCTCACCCACCTCATCGAAACAGGCCACCACACCACCATCGAAATCAGCCCCCACCCCGTCCTCACCCCCGCCATCCAAGACACCGCCACCCTCACCGCCCTCCACACCCTGCGCCGTGACCGCGGCACCCCCGCCGACTTCACCACCGCCCTCGCCCACGCCCACGTCACCGGCACCACCCCCACCTGGACCACCCAACTCCCCACGCTCGCCCACCAAACCACCCTCCCCACCTACCCCTTCCAACACCAGCGCTACTGGCTGGATCGCCCCACGGTCACCGCCGCTCAGCCGGGTGTCGACGTGCGCGACCACCCGCTGCTGAGCGCGGCCGTGTCGCTGGCGGGCGCGGGTGTGGTGCTGACGGGCACGCTGGGCGCGGGATCTCCCGAGTGGTGCGGCGATCACGCGGTGTCCGGAACGGTGCTGCTGCCGGGTACCGCCTTCGTGGAGATGGCGGTCCGGGCCGGTGACGAGGTCGGGTGCGGGTCGGTCGAGGAGTTGACGCTGCGGGCGCCCCTGGCGCTCACTGCGCCGGTGACCGTACAGGTGGCGGTGGGCGAGCCGGACGCGTCCGGGCGCCGTCCGGTGACCGTGCACTCCCGGCCGGGGTCGGGCCGCGCGGACGCCGCGTGGACGCTGCACGCCGAGGGTCTGCTGACCGGGAGCGGCCCGGACGGTGCCGACGACTCGCCCGCCGTTCCCGCCGCTCTCGTCTCCTGGCCGCCGTCCGGTGCCCGCCCGCTGCCGACCGGCGCGCTGTACGACGACCTGGCCGGCCAGGGGTACGACTACGGTCCGGCGTTCCGGGGCGTCCATGCCCTGTGGCGCCGCGACGACGAGGTGTTCGCGGAGGTGGAACTGCCTGCGGAGGCGGGCGCGTCGGACGGGTTCCTGCTGCATCCGGCGCTCCTCGACGCCGCTCTGCACTCCGTGGCGGCGAGTGGCCTGTTGCCGCGAGTGGGCGGCATCCGGCTGCCGTTCGCCTGGTCCGGGGTGCGGGTGCAGGCCTCCGGTGCGCGGGCGCTGCGGGTGCTTGTGCGGCGTACGGGGCCGGAGTCCGTGGAGCTGACCGCCGTGGACGGCGCCGGTGCGCCGGTGGTGTCCGTGGCGTCGCTGGCGCTGTTGCCGGTCTCCGTGGAGTCGTTGCGCGCGACCTCCCGGTCCGAGGCGCTGCTCGCGGTGCGGTGGGAGGAGGCCGGGCCGGGCGGTGCGGTGGACGCGGCGGCGCCGACCGAGTGGGCGGCCTTACTCTCCGGTTTTCGGGCGGGCGGGCTCGATGACTTGAGCGCGTCCGACGGGCCGGTACCGCCCGGCGGACTCGCGCCCGTGCTGCTGGACCTCGCCGGTCAGCAGCGTGCGGAAGTCGGCGAGTTGGTCGTGTCCGTGCTGGCTGTCGTCCGCCGCTTCGTGACCGACCCGGGCCTTCGGGACCGCGGGCTCGTGGTGCGGACCCGGGGCGCGGTCGCGGTGGGCGACGAGGACGGGGTCACCGATCCGGCGGCGGCGGCCGTATGGGGTCTGGTCCGGTCGGCGCAGAGCGAGCACCCCGGCCGGTTCGTACTGGTCGACACGGACACGGAGGCCGCTCTCGCGCCGGTCGCGGCCGGCGGGGAGTCGCAGCTCGCGCTGCGGGACGGTACGGCGTACGTACCGCGTCTCACCAGGCATTCGTTCGCCGAGGACACCGCCGCGGCAGCCGTCTTCGACCCCGACCGCACGGTCCTGGTGACCGGTGGCACGGGCGGTCTCGGCTCGCTGGTGGTGCGGCATCTCGTCTCGGCGTACGGGGTGCGGAGGTTGCTGCTGCTCAGCCGTTCGGGGGCGGCCGCGTCCGGGGCGGACGAACTGGTGCGGGCCTCGGCGGAGTACGGCGCCGTGGTCGACGTACGGGCCTGTGACATCGCGGACCGGGAGGCGCTGGCCCGCGTCGTGGCGGAGGTGCAGGGGTCCGGGCATCCGCTGGGCGCCGTGCTGCACCTGGCGGGTGTCCTGGAGGACGCGACCGTCGGGGAGTTGGACGAGGCGGCCGTGGCGGCGGTGCTGCGGCCGAAGGCCCTGGGCGCCCTGCATCTGCACGAGTTGACCGCCGGTCTCGACCTGTCGGCGTTCGTGCTGTTCTCGTCGGTGGCGGGGGTGCTCGGCAACCCGGGGCAGGCCAACTACGCGGCGGCCAACGCGTTCCTCGACGCTCTCGCCGTCCGGCGGGCGCGGCTCGGGCTGCCCGCGCTGTCGCTGGCGTGGGGGCTGTGGGAGCAGCCGTCCGGGATGACCGGGGAGTTGGACGGGCGGGATGTGGCCCGGATACGGCGGGCGGGGCTGTCGCCGTTGCCGGCCGGGGAGGGGCTGGCCCTGCTGGACGCGGCCCTCGCCGAGACGGTGCGGGAGGGCGGCGGCCCGGCCGCTCTGGTGCCGGCGCTGATCGACACGGCGGCGCTGGTGCGGGCGGGGCGGCCCGTGCCGCCGCTGTTGTCCCGCCTCGCGCCGCGTGCCGTACGGCGGACGGCCGCGCAGGGCGTACCGGCGGCGCCCCGGTCGGGGTGGGCGGAGCGGCTGGCCGGTCTCTCGGGCGAGGAGCGGGAGCGGTTGCTGCTCGGGGTGGTGCGCGACGAGACGGCGTTGGTGCTGGGGCACGCGAGCGGGGACGGTCTCGATGTGGCCCGGGAGTTCCGGGAGCTGGGACTCGACTCGCTGATGGCGGTCGAGGTGCGCAACCGGCTGGCGGAGGCCACCGGTCTGACCCTGCCGTCCACGGTGGTCTTCGACCATCCGACGCCCCGCGCTCTGGCCCGGTTCCTGGACGGGCGGCTCACCGGTGGCGAGGAGGCCGTGCCCAGTGGTGCGGGGGCCGCCGCGGTGCGCGGCGACCATGACGAGCCGGTCGCGATCGTGGGGATGGCCTGCCGTTATCCGGGCGGGGTGGAGGGCCCCGCCGATCTGTGGCGGCTCGTGCTCCAGGAGCGGGACGCGGTGGGCGAGTTCCCCGTCGACCGCGGCTGGGACCTGGGCGCGCTGTTCGACCCGGCGGCCGGTGCGCGCGGTACGAGTGCCACGCGGCACGGCGGGTTCCTGGACGACGCGGCCGGTTTCGATCCGGCGTTGTTCGGGATCTCGCCGCGCGAGGCGCTGGCCATGGACCCGCAGCAACGGCTGTTGCTTGAGGTCTCCTGGGAGGCCCTGGAGAACGCGGGTATCGCGGCGGAGAGTGTGCACGGTTCGCGCGGCGGGGTGTTCGCGGGGCTGATGTACCACGACTACGGCACCGGTCGGGGCGAGGTTCCGGAGGGCGTGGAAGGGTATCTGCTCACGGGTGGTGCGGGCAGTGTCGCCTCGGGCCGGATCGCCTACGCGCTGGGGTTCGAGGGGCCCGCGCTGACGGTGGACACGGCGTGCTCGTCGTCGCTGGTGGCCCTGCATCTGGCCGCGCAGTCGCTGCGGCGCGGTGAGTGCGATCTGGCGCTGGCCGGCGGGGTGACGGTGATGGTCGCGCCGGACACGTTCGTGGAGTTCTCCCGGCAGGGCGGGCTGGCGCGCGACGGTCGCTGCAAGTCGTTCGCCGAGGGCGCCGACGGCACCGGCTGGTCCGAGGGCGTGGGCATGCTGCTGGTGGAGCGGCTGTCGGACGCGCGCCGCAACGGGCACCGGGTGCTGGCCGTGCTGCGCGGCTCGGCCGTCAACCAGGACGGCGCGTCCAACGGCCTGACCGCCCCGAGCGGCACCGCCCAGCAGCGTGTCATCCGCCAGGCGCTTGCCGACGCCGGGCTCTCCCCCGCCGATGTGGACGCGGTCGAGGGGCACGGCACGGGCACCGTGCTGGGCGACCCGATCGAGGCCGGGGCCCTGCTGGAGGCCTACGGCAGGGAGCGGCCCGCCGGACGGCCGCTCTACCTCGGCTCGGTGAAGTCCAACCTCGGTCACACCCAGGCCGCGGCCGGTGTCGCGGGCGTCATCAAGATGATCACGGCGTTGGAGGCGGGGGTGCTGCCGCGCAGCCTGCACGCGGACGCGCCCTCGTCGCACGTGGACTGGGCGTCCGGCGGGGTGGAGCTGCTCGCGCGCAGGCGGGACTGGCCCGAGGTGGGCAGGGCTCGGCGGGCCGCCGTGTCGTCGTTCGGGATCAGCGGCACCAACGCGCACATCATCCTGGAGCAGGCGCCGCCGTCCGCCGAGCCTCCCGAGCGCGGCCCGGACCCGGCCGTCGTCCCGCTTCTGCTGTCGGCGGCCGACCCGGAGGCGCTGCGCGCGCAGGCCGGACGCATCGCGACGACCCTGGACGGTGGTGCGGAACTCACGGACGTGGCCTGGTCGTTGACGGCGACGCGCAGCGCGCTGCCCTGGCGGGCCGCGGTCGTGGCCGGGGGCCGGGAGCGGGCGGTGGAGCGGCTGCGGGCGGTGGCCGAGGGGCGGTCCGCCGCCGGGACGCTCACGGGCCGGGCCCGCGAGGACGCCCTGCTGGCGGTCGTCTTCAGCGGCCAGGGCAGTCAGCGGCTCGGCATGGGCCGGGAACTGTACGGCGCCCAGCCGGTGTTCGCCGCCGCCTTCGACGAGGTGTGCGAGCACTTCGCCCCGCATCTCGACGGCTCTCTCCGGGAGGTCGTGTTCGGTGCGGACGCGGAGCTGCTGGACCGCACCGACCACGCGCAGGCCGCGATCTTCGCCGTCGAGGTGGCGCTGTACCGGCTGTTGGAGCACTGGGGTGTGCGGCCGGGGCTGCTGGTCGGGCACTCCATCGGTGAGTTCGCGGCGGCCTGTGTCGCCGGGGTGTGGTCACTCGCCGACGCCTGTGCGCTGGTGGCCGCGCGCGGGCGGCTGATGCGGGCGGTGACGGCGGACGGGGCGATGGCCGCCGTGGAGGCCACCGAGGAGGAGGTGCGGCGCGCGCTGGCCGGACACGGCGACCGGGTCGGGCTGGCCGCGGTCAACGGGCCGTCCGCCACGGTGGTCTCCGGGGACCGGGAGGCCGTCGAGGAGGTGGCGGAGCGGTTCCGGGCCGAGGGCCGGCGGGTACGGCGGCTGCGGGTCGGCCGTGCCTTCCACTCGGCGCACATGGACACGCTGCTCGACGCCTTCGCGGAGGTCGTGTCCCGGGTCCCCTTCCATCCGCCCGCCGTACCCGTCGTGTCGAACGTGACCGGCGCGCCGGCCAGCCCGGACGAACTGTGCTCGCCCGCCTACTGGGTGCGGCACATCCGTGAGACGGTCCGCTTCGCCGACGGTGTGGGCGCGCTGCACGCGGCGGGTGCCACGGCGTACCTGGAGGTGGGGCCCACCGGTGTGCTCACCGGGGCCGTGCGCGACAGCCTGCCCGAGGACGCCTCGGCCACGGTCGTCGCGGCGCTGCGCACCGACCGGCCGGAGACCGCGGCCTTCGTGGAGGCGCTGTCGGCCCTGCACCTGTCGGGGCTGCGGGTGGACTGGTCGAAGGCGTTCGAGGGCACGGGCGCCCGCACCGTCGAGCTGCCCGGCTATCCCTTCCGGCACCGCCGCTTCTGGCTCGCCCCGCCCGCCCGGTCGACGGCACCCGACGGATTCGCCGGTCTGCTCGGCGAGTTGGACCTCACCGAGGAGCAGACGCGGACGCTGGACGCGCTGCTCGGCAGCCGGGACCGCGCCGAGCGGCTGCGGCGCCGGGTCCACCGGGTGGCGTGGGTGCCGGTGAGCGCCGACGGGGCGCGGCTGCACGGGCGGTGGCGGGTGGCGCTGCCCGCCGGTGCGGATGCGGCTGACCCGCGGGTGACGGCTCTGCTCTCGGCGCTGGAACGGGCCGGCGCCGAGGCCGTGACGGGCCCGGCCGGGGACGGTGCCGCCGACGGTGTCGTGGTCGCCGCCGCCCTGGCTTCCGACCCCGGTCTTTTCGCCCTGGAGGCCGCCCGTGCGGCCGGTCCTGACGCCCTGCTGTGGTTTCTCACCGAGGGTGCGGTCTCCACCGGGTCCGAGGACGCGGTGCGCGCGGTGGCGCAGGCCGCGGTGTGGGGGCTCGGCCAGGTGGTCGCGCTCGAACTTCCCGCGGTCTGGGGCGGTCTGGCGGACGTGGGCGGCTTCGGCGACCGTGACCTGGACGCGCTGTGCGCCGTACTCGCCCGCGGCGGGCGGCCCGGCCGGGAGGACCAGGTCGCGCTGCGCGACGGACGGGTGTTGGGCCGCCGTGTCGTGGCGGCGGCCGACGGCGCGTTGGAGGCGGACTCGGCGGGCGCCTGGCGCCCCGACGGTACCGGTGCCGTGCTCGTCACCGGCGGGACCGGGGCGCTCGGTGCCCACACCGCCCGCTGGCTCGTGGACCACGGTGCGCGGCGGCTCGTCCTCACCGGTCGCCGGGGAGAGGCCGCTCCGGGCGCGGCCGAACTCGCGTCCGCCCTGCGCGCGCGGGGGGCCGAGGTGTCGGTGGAGGCCTGCGACGCCGCCGACCGCGCCGCGCTCGCCGGTCTGCTCGCCCGCCACCGGCCCACCGCCGTCTTCCACGCGGCCGGTGTCTTCGCGGCCCGCCCGGTGAGTGAACTGTCCGCCGAGGAGTGGGCCACGGTGCTGGCGGCCAAGGCCGACGGGGCGCGCCACCTGGACGAACTCACCCGGGAGGCGGGCCTTGAGCTGGACGCCTTCGTGCTGTTCTCCTCGATCGCCGGGGTGTGGGGCAGCGCCGGGCAGGCCGCGTACGCCGCGGGCAACGCGGTGCTCGACGCCCTCGCCCAGCGGCGGCGGGCCGACGGGCTGCCCGCGGCGTCCGTCGCGTGGGGGCCGTGGGCGGGCGCCGGCATGGCGGCGGACGGCGAACTGGCGGGGCTGCTGCGGCGCAGCGGTCTGCGCCCGCTCGACCCGGGGGACGCCCTGGCCGCGCTGGCGGAGGTGCCGGCGTCGGGACAGGCCTGCCGGGTCGTCGCCGACGTGGACTGGCCGCGGCTGACGGCGATGTTCGCGGCCGTGCGGCCCGGCCCGCTGTTCGCCCTGATGGCGGCGGACGAGGAGGCGGAAGCGACCGCGGAGGGCGAAGTCGCCGGTGACTTCGCGCGCCGGGTGGGCGCGATGCCGCCCGTGGAGCGGGAGCGGGCGGTCCTGGCGCTGGTGCGGGACGAGGTGGCCGCCGCCCTCGGGCACGACGCGGCGCACGACCTCGATGTCACGCGGACCTTCAAGAGCCTGGGCCTGGACTCGCTGACCGCCGTGGAGGTCCGCGACCGGCTGACCCGGGCGACCGGCCTCGTCCTGCCCGCCACGGTCGTCTTCGACCACCCCACCCCGCGCGATCTGGCCGCCGCGGTCCTCGACCGGGTGACGGGCGTGGCGCGGGAGTCCGGGCCGGCCCCGACCGCGGCGGCGGACGACCCCGTGGCCGTCGTCGGCATGGCCTGCCGCTACCCCGGCGGCGCGGTCGGCCCCGAGGACCTGTGGCGGCTGGTCGCGGAGGAGCGGGACGCCGTCGTGGACTTCCCGGCGGACCGCGGCTGGGACCTGGCCGCGGTGTACGACCCGGACCCGGCCGCGACCGGCACCTCGTACTCCTGCGAGGGCGGTTTCCTGGACGACATCTCCGGTTTCGACCCCGGCCTCTTCGGGATCTCGCCGCGTGAGGCGCTGGCCATGGACCCGCATCAGCGGTTGCTGCTGGAGACGACCTGGGAGGCGTTCGAGCGGGCCGGGATCCCGCCGACCTCGCTGCGCGGCAGCAGCACGGGGGTCTTCGTCGGCGCGGGTGAGCAGGACTACGCGGGCGGGGTGACGGACGCCCCCGAAGGCGTCGCCAACCATCTGCTCCTCGGGCACACCGCCAGCGTTCTGTCCGGCCGGGTCGCCTATGTCTTCGGCCTCGAAGGGCCCACCCTCACCCTCGACACGGCCTGCTCGGCCGGTCTGGTCGCCCTGCATCTCGCGGTGCGGGCGCTGCGCGGCGGGGAGTGCGACCTCGCGGTGGCGGGCGGTGCGACGGTGATGTCGACGCCGGGCGGTTTCGTGGAGTTCAGCCGGCAGCAGGTGCTCGGCCGGACCGGGCGCTGCCGCTCGTACTCCGACGACGCGGACGGCTCCGCCTTCTCCGAGGGCATCGGCACGCTGGTCGTCGAGCGGCTGTCGGACGCGCGGCGCAACGGGCATCCGGTGCTGGCCGTGATCCGCGGTACGGCGGTCAACCAGGACGGCGCCTCCAACGGGCTGAGCGCGCCCAACGGGCGGTCCCAGCGGCGGGTGATCCGGCAGGCCCTCGCCGACGCCGGGCTGTCCCCGGCCGACGTGGACGCCGTCGAGGGCCACGGCACCGGAACCCCGCTCGGCGACCCCATCGAGGCGGAGGCGCTGCTCGACACCTACGGGCGGGACCGGCCGGCCGAACGGCCGCTGTACCTCGGCTCGTTGAAGTCCAACATCGGCCACACCCAGGCGGCGTCGGGCATCGCGGGCGTGATGAAGACGGTGCACGCGCTGCGGCACGGTGTGCTGCCCCGCACCTTGCACGTGTCCGCCCCCTCCTCGCACGTGGACTGGTCGTCCGGCGGCCTGGAACTGCTCACCGAGACGCGAGAATGGCCGCGGGTGGAACGGGCCCGGCGGGCGGCGGTCTCGGCGTTCGGGATCAGCGGGACGAACGCGCATGTGATCCTTGAGCAGCCCGGAGAACCCGAACAGCCCGGGGAGCCCGAAGGCCCCGGAGAACCCGAGGACACGCGGGCGCCGGACGCGCCCGTGCCGGCCGGCTCCGTGGCCCTCGACTCCGGCCCCGCCGTCCTGCCGCTGTCCGCGGCGACCGCGGCCGGGCTGCGCGAGCAGGCCCGCAGGCTGCACGACTGGCTCGCCGGCCGGCCCGAGCAGGCGCCCGCCGCGCTGGGGCGGGCCCTGGCGACCACCCGGGTGACGGACCTCGAACACCGGGCGGCCGTCGTCGCGGGCGACCGGGAGGAGGCGCTGGCCGCGCTCGCGGCCCTGGCCGACGGGGAGGCGCACGCCCGACTGGTCGCCGGTGCCGCCGCGCCGGGCGCGGGTCCGGTGCTGGTCTTTCCGGGGCAGGGCTCGCAGTGGCCCGGCATGGCGGTCGAACTCCTCGGCTCCTCGCCGGTGTTCGCCCAGGCGCTCGCCGAGTGCGACGCGGCGCTGGGCGAGTTCGTCGACTGGTCGGTCCTCGACGTGCTGCACGACCGGGCGGGCGCGCCCTCGATGCGGCGCCTCGACGTGGTGCAACCCCTGCTGTTCGCGGTGATGGTGGCGCTGGCCCGTACCTGGCGGGCGGCCGGGGTGGTGCCGGCGGCGGTCGTCGGGCACTCGCAGGGCGAGGTGGCCGCGGCCTGTGTCTCGGGTGCGCTGTCCCTGCCGGACGCGGCACGGATCATCTGCCTGCGCAGCAAGGCCATGCAGGAGGAGCTGTCCGGGCTCGGCGCGATGGCGTCGGTGGCCGGATCGCGGGAGTGGGTCGCCGCCCGGCTCGCACGCTGGGGCGACCGGCTGAGCGTGGCCGCGGTCAACGGGCCCGAGTCGGTGGTGGTGTCCGGCGAGCCGGCCGCGGTGGAGGAGTTCCTGGCGGACGCCGAGTCGGCGGGTGTCCGGGCCCGCCGGGTCAAGGGCGCGATCGCCGCCGGGCACTCGGCCCAGGTGGAGCTGGTGCGCGACCGCGTACGCGGCGAACTGGCGCCCGTCGCGCCGCGGGCGGGCGAGGTCCCGGTCGTCTCCACGGTCACCGGGACCGTCGTCGACGGCTCCGGCATGGACGCCGACTACTGGTACCGCAACATGCGCGAGCCGGTCCGCTTCGACGCGGCCGTCCGGGAGCTGCTCGACCGCGGCCACCGGGTCTTTCTCGAAGTGAGCCCCCATCCGGTGCTCCTGACGGGGCTTCAGGAGACGGTGGAGGACGCGGGCGCGTCGGCCGCCGCGCTGGGCACGCTGCGCCGCGACGAGGGCGGTCCCGACCGGCTCGCCCTCTCCCTGGGCGAGGCGTACGTCGCCGGGGTGCCCGTCGACTGGCCGCGCGCGCGGTACGCGCACACCCCGCCGGTCTTCGTCGAGCTGCCGACCTACGCCTTCCAGCGGCAGCGGTACTGGCTGGACGCGCCGCGCCAGTCGGCCTACTTCGCCGCTCCGGCCGCCGCGCAGGCACCGGTCGCGGACGACGACTCGGCCCAGCGGCGCTTCTGGGCAGCGGTCGAGAACGGGGACGTCGACGCGCTCCTGGGCGAACTGCCGCTCGTGAACGGGCAGGTGGCGTCGCTGCGCGACCTGCTGCCCGCGCTCGCCGACTGGCGGCAGACCTCACGCGAGGACGCGGCGCTCGACCGGTGGCGGCACCGGGTGGTGTGGGAGCCGGTCGCCACGGCCGCGCGGCCCGCGCTCGACGGCGGCTGGCTGCTCCTCGTACCGGACGAGCCCGCGGCCCGTTCGGTGGCCGCGCGGGTCGAGGCGGTGCTCGGCGCGCACGGGGCGGCGGTGACCCCGCTCGGGCTGCCCGCCGGGGCCGGCCGGGCCGCGGTGGCCCAGGCGCTGGACGGGGTGGAGGCCCCGGCCGGTGTGCTGGCGCTGACCGGGCTGCTCGACGGCCCGCACCCCGAGCACGACGCCGTACCGTCGGCGCTGGCGGCCACGCTGGCCGTCGTACAGGCCCTCGGCGACGTGGACTGGGCGGCGCCGCTGTGGGTGCTGACCCGGGGTGCGGTCGCGGCCGGTCCCGCGGACCCGGTGGCCGCGCCGGAGCAGGCGATGGTGTGGGGGCTCGGGGCGACCGTACGGCAGGAGCATCCCGAGCGGTGGGGCGGGGTGATCGACCTGCCCGAGGACCTGGCGGCGCGCGCGCTGACCCGGCTGGTGGCCGTGGTGTCCGGGGACACCGGCGAGGACGAGGTGGCGCTCAGGGCGTCGGCGGCGCTCACCCGGCGGCTGGTGCCCGCACCGCTCGGCGACCGGCCCGGCGGTTGGAAGCCCACGGGTACGGTGCTGGTCACCGGTGGTACGGGCGCGCTCGGCGGGCACGTGGCCCGGCACCTGGCCGCGCTCGGGGCGCCCCATCTGCTGCTGACCGGGCGGCGCGGCCGGGACGCGCCGGGCGCGCGGGAGCTGGTGGCCGAACTCACCGCGCTCGGCGCGCGCGTGAGCGTCGCGGCCTGCGACCTCGGTGACCGTACGGCGCTCGCGGAGCTGCTGGCGCGGATCCCGGCCGAGGACCCGCTGACCGCCGTCGTGCACACGGCGGCGGCCGTGGACGACGCGCTGCTGACCTCTTTGACACTCGACCAGCTCCAGCGGTCGCTGCGGGTGAAGGCACGCGCCGCACGCCATCTGGACGAGCTGACACGGGACCTTCCGCTGGAGCGGTTCGTGCTGTTCTCGTCGTTCGCGGGCGTCACGGCCGACGCGGGACAGGGCGGATACGCCCCCGGCAACGCCTACCTCGACGCGCTCGCGCTGCACCGGCGGGCGCTCGGCCTGCCCGCGCTGTCCGTCGGCTGGGGGCACTGGGCGGGCGGCAGCGGCCTGGAGGGCGGCGAGGTGGTCGCCAACCGGCTGCACCGCTTCGCGATGGAGTCGATGGACCCGCGGCGGGCGGTGCGCGCGCTGGAGTGGGCGGTGGCCGGCGACAGCGGTCATCTGGTGGTCGCGGACGTGGACTTCACCCGCTTCGAGGCCGGCTCGGTGAGTGCCCGGCCGACCCGGCTGTTCCTCGGCCTGCCCGGCTACGGCGAGGCGGTGCGGCCCGCCGGGGGGCCGGCCGGTGCCCCGGCGGAGACCGGGCGCGCGGCGCAGACCGGGTCCGGCTTCCGCGACCGGCTCGCGGAGACCCCGGCCGGTGACCGTGCGGCGCTGGTGCGGGATCTGGTGCTGCGTCAGCTCGCCGCGGTGCTCGGCCACGGCGACCCCGGCGAGATCTCCGCCACCCGGCTCTTTCGCGAACTGGGCATCGACTCGCTCACCGCGGTGGAGTTCCGCAACCGGCTCGGCGCGGCCACCGGGCTGCGGCTGCCGGTCGGCGTCGTCTTCGACCATCCCACGCCGGAGGCGCTGGCGGCCCACGTGCTCGGCGAACTCGTCGTGGCGGACGGGCCCACCACCGGCGACGACCCCGCGGCGGATGTCGAGCTGGACCGGCTGGAGGCGGCCGTGGACCGGCTCGACGCCCCGGCCTCGGCGGCGGTGGCGGCCCGGCTGCGGGCCCTGCTGGCGCGGCTGCCGGACACCCCGGCGGCGGGCGCCGCCGACGAGTCGCTGGCGGCGGCGACGACCGCGGAGGAGGTCCTCGGCTTCATTCAGGAACGGTTCGGCAGGTGACGGGCCTCCCGGTCCCGGCCCGGTCCCAGGTCCAGCCCCAGGCAGCACAGGAGATGCGTGCAGTGACGAGCAGCGACAGCGCCGCCGGCTCCCCGGCGGCCGGCGGCGACAAGGTCGTCGAGACCCTCAAGTGGATGGCGAACGAACTCGACGCCACCAGACGGCGGATGGCGCGACTGGAGGCCGAGCGGTCGGAGCCGGTCGCGATCGTCGGCATGGGCTGCCGCTTCCCCGGGGACGTGGCCTCCCCCGGCGATCTGTGGCGGCTGCTCGCCGAGGGCGGGGACGCCATCGGGCCGCTGCCCGCCGACCGCGGCTGGCACCTGGAGACCCTGTACGACGCCGACCAGGCCGCGCCCGGCACGGCGTACGTCCGCGAGGGCGGATTCCTCGCCACGGCGGGCGACTTCGACGCGGGCTTCTTCGAGATCTCGCCGCGCGAGGCCCTCGCCATGGACCCGCAGCAACGGCTGCTGCTCGAAGTCGCCTGGGAGACGCTGGAGGACGCGGCGCTCGATCCGGCGGCGCTGCGCGGCAGCGGCACCGGCGTGTATGTGGGCACCAACGGCCAGGACTACGTCCCGCCCATGATGGACGGGGTCGCCGACCTCGGCGGCTACCTCGGCACCGGCTCCACGCAGAGCGTGCTCTCCGGACGGCTCGCCTACACGCTGGGGCTGGAGGGTCCCGCGGTCACCGTGGACACCGCGTGCTCGGCGTCCCTGGTGGCGCTGCACCAGGCGGTACGGGCACTGCGCGGCGGCGAGTGCGACCTCGCGCTCGCGGGCGGCGCCACGGTGATGTCGACCCCGTGGACGCTGGTGGAGTTCTCCCGGCAGCGGGGCCTCGCGCCGGACGGCCGCTGCAAGACGTTCTCGGAGCGGGCCGACGGCACCGCCGTGTCGGAGGGCGTGGGCCTGCTGCTCCTGGAGCGGCTGTCGGACGCACGGCGCAACGGCCACCGGGTGCTGGCGGTGGTGCGCGGCTCGGCCGTCAACCAGGACGGCGCCTCCAACGGCCTGACCGCCCCCAGCGGCACCGCCCAGCGGCGGGTGATCCGGGCGGCGCTCAAGGACGCGGGCCTGGCCCCGGCCGACGTGGACGCCGTCGAGGCGCACGGCACCGGAACCCGGCTCGGCGACCCCATCGAGGTGGACGCGCTGCTGGCCACCTACGGCCGGGACCGTGACGCGCAGCGGCCGCTGTGGCTCGGCTCGGTCAAGTCCAACCTGGGCCACACCCAGGCCGCCGCCGGGGTCGCAGGCGTCATCAAGTCCGTACTCGCCCTGCGGCACGGCATGCTCCCCCGCACCCTGCACGCGGATCCGCCCACCGCCCACGTCGACTGGAGCAGCGCCGGCGTACGGCTGCTGCACGAGGAGCGGCAGTGGCCGCGCACGGACCGGCCGCGCCGGGCGGCGGTGTCGTCCTTCGGGATCAGCGGGACCAACGCGCACGTGGTGCTTGAGGAGGCCGGCCCGGCCGACCGGGAATCCGCGACCGGCACGAACGGCGCGCACCTCGCCGAGAGCAGCGTCCCCGCCGCCCTGCCCTGGCTGCTGTCCGCCCGCACCCCGGCCGCCCTGCGCGGCCAGGCGGCCCGGCTCGCCGCGCACGTGCGGGCGCACCCCGGGCTGCGCCCGCCGGACCTGGCGTGGTCGACGGCCACCACCCGGGCCCGGCTGCGGCACCGCGCCGTGGTCGTCGCGGCGGACGGCGAGGAACTGCTCGCCGGCCTCGGCGCCCTCGCCGACGGCACACCGGGCGCGGGCGTCGTACGCGGCGAGGCGGGCGAACGGCCCTCGCCGACGCTGCTGTTCACCGGCCAGGGCGCGCAGTACGCGGGTATGGCGGGGGAACTGTCCGCCGCTTTCCCCGTGTTCGCCGCGGCCCTGGACGAGGTGTGCGGGTACCTCGACCCGCTGCTCGAACGCCCGCTGCGCCCCGTCCTGTCGGGGGACCCGGCGGCCCTTGACCGTACGGCGTTCACGCAGCCCGCCCTGTTCGCCGTCGAGACCGCGCTGTTCCGGCTTGTGGAGTCCTGGGGCGTCGTACCGGAGCGGCTGATCGGGCACTCCGTCGGCGAGTTGACCGCCGCGCACGTGGCCGGGGTGCTGTCCCTGGCCGACGCGTGCGCGCTGGTCGCCGCGCGCGGCCGGGTCATGGACCGGCTGCCCGTGGGCGGGGTGATGATCTCGGTGCGGGCGAGCGAGGCCGAGGTGTCCGGGCTGCTCACGCCCGGGGCCGGCATCGCCGCCGTCAACGGTCCGCGGTCCGTCGTCCTGTCGGGCGAGGCGGAGGCGACCGGCGCGGTGGCCCGTGCGCTCGCCGAGCGCGGACACAAGACCCGCCGTCTCACGGTCAGTCACGCCTTCCACTCGGCGCTGATGGAACCGGCCATGGCGGAGTTCCGCGAGGTCGCCGCCCGCGCGGCCTACCACGAACCGCGCATCCCGCTGGTCTCCGCGCTCACCGGCGACCTCGTCGGGCCCGGCGAGGTCACCGACCCCGAGTACTGGGTGCGGCACCTGCGCGAACCGGTCCGCTTCCTCGACGCGGTGCGCACCGCCGAGGCCGACGGCGCGCGGGTCTTCCTTGAGCTGGGCCCCGACGGAGTGCTCACGTCGATGGCGGCGGACTGCCTGGCCGACCGCGCGGCGTCCGTCCTCGCCCCGACCCTGCGCGAGGGCCGTCCCGAGGTGCGGTCCCTGCTCACCGGGCTCGGTCAGGCGTACGCGGCCGGCGTGGACGTCGACTGGAGCGCGGTCTTCGCCGGGACGGGCGCGGTGCGCGCGCCGTTGCCGACGTACGCCTTCGAGCACCAGCGGTACTGGATCACGGCGGGGCGCGCCTTCGACGGCGCCGCCTCCCCCGCCGAGCCGGTCGCCCCCTCGGCGGCCCCGGCCGCCCGCCGGGCGCCGGCACAGACGCTGGAACTGGTCCGCTCCGCCACCGCCGCCGTCCTCGGGCACACCTCGACGGAGGCCGTGGCGGCCGACCGCCCCTTCTCCGAACTGGGCGTGACCTCCGTGGGCGCCGCCGAGCTGAGCGCCGAACTGCGCGCGGCGACGGAGTTGTCGGTGCCCGCGTCGGCCGTCTTCGACCATCCCACCCCGCAGGCGCTCGCCGACCATCTGGACCGGGAGCGCCGGGGTGAGACCGCGCAGGCGAGCGGCCCGGGTCCGGCCCGGCGCGGCGCGCCCGACGAGCCGGTGGCGATCATCGGCATGGGCTGCCGCTTCCCCGGCGCGGTGGCGAGCCCCGAAGACCTGTGGCAGGTGGTGGCCGACGAACGCGACGTACTCGGTCCCTTCCCTGACAACCGGGGCTGGGACCTGGAGGAGTTGTTCAGTCCGGACGGCGACCGGGGCACGTCGACGGAGGCTCGGGAGAGCGGGTTCCTGTACGACGCGGGCGAGTTCGACCCGGCGTTCTTCGGGATCTCGCCGCGCGAGGCGCTGGCCATGGACCCGCAGCACCGGCTGCTCCTCGAAACGGCGTGGGAGGCGATGGAACGGGCCGGGGTGGACCCGGGCACGCTGCGCGGCAGCCGCACCGGCGTCTTCGCGGGCCTGGTCGGCCACGACTATCTGCCGGGGCCCGACCGGATGCCGGACGACCTGGTGCCGTACTTCGCGACCGGTATCGGCGGGTCCATCGCCACCGGGCGCGTCTCCTACACCTTCGGCTTCGAGGGCCCGGCGGTCACCGTGGACACGGCGTGCTCGTCGGCGCTGGTCGCGCTGCACCAGGCGGTACGGGCACTGCGCGCCGGCGAGTGCGATCTCGCGCTGGCCGGGGCCGCGACGGTGATGGCCTCGCCGGGCGCGTTCGTGGGGTTCTCGGGGCAAGGGCTGATGGCGCCGGACGCGCGCAGCAAGTCCTTCGCGGAGGCGGCCGACGGCACCATGTGGTCGGAGGGCGTGGGCATGCTGCTGGTGGAGCGGCTGTCGGACGCGGTGCGCGGCGGGCACCGGGTGCTGGCCGTCGTCCGCGGCACCGCGATCAACCAGGACGGCGCCTCCAACGGCCTGACCGCGCCCAACGGCATCGCACAGCAGCGCGTCATCCGCGAGGCGCTCGCCGACGCCGGGCTCACCCCGGCCGACGTGGACGCCGTCGAGGCGCACGGCACCGGAACCCGGCTCGGCGACCCCATCGAGGCGCACGCCCTGATGGCGACGTACGGCCGGGACCGGGACGCGGAACAACCGCTGCGGCTCGGCTCGATCAAGTCGAACATCGGGCACACCCAGGGCGCCGCGGGCGTCGCCGGGGTCATCAAGACGGTGATGGCGCTGCGCCACGGGCTGCTGCCGCGGTCGCTGCACGTGGACGAGCCCTCGACGCGGATCGACTGGTCGCGGGGCGCGGTGCGGCTGCTGACCGAGGCCGAGGTGTGGCCCGCGGTGGACCGGCCGCGCCGGGCGGGCGTGTCGGCGTTCGGCGCGAGCGGCACCAACGCGCATGTGATCCTCGAACAGGCCCCGCCCGCACCCGTGGTGGACGAACCGCGACGGCCGCTGCCGGTCACCCCGCTGGTGCTGTCCGGGCACACGCCCGCGGCGCTGCGCGGCCAGGCGGCCCGGCTGGCCGAACTGCTGGAGCGCGCCAACGCCCCGGAGCCGGCCGATGTCGCCTGGTCGCTCGCGACCACGCGTACGGCACTGGCCCACCGCGCGGTGGTGCTCTCCCGCGGCCCGGACGACGCGCTCGCCGGACTGCGGGCGCTGGCGGCGGGCGAGGAGGCGCCGCAGGTGGCCATCGGGCGGCCCACCGGGTCGGAGGCCGTCTTCGTCTTCCCCGGGCAGGGCTCGCAGTGGGTGGGCATGGCGTCGCGACTCCTCGAACGCTCCGAGGTGTTCAGGGACACCTTCGCCGACTGCGAGCGGGCCTTCGCCGACCTGATCGGCTGGTCGGTGACCGGCGCGATGGCCGGCGCTCCGGACGCGCCGTCGCTCGACCGCCTCGACGTGGTGCAGCCGGTGCTGTTCTCCGTGATGGTCTCCCTCGCCCGCACCTGGCAGGCGGCCGGGGTGCGCCCGGCGGCCGTCGTGGGCCACTCGCAGGGCGAGATCGCCGCCGCGCACGTGGCGGGCGCGCTGTCGCTGGCGGACGCGGCCCGGGTGGTGGCGCTGCGCAGCCGGCTGATCGTGGACGTGGTGGGCCTGGGCGCGATGGCCGGGGTGTCCAAGTCCCGCGAGTGGGTGGCCGAGCGGCTGCGGCCGTGGGAGAAGGAGCTGAGCGTCGGCGTGATCAACGGGCCGGAGTCGGTGGTGGTCACCGGCGACGTGACGGCCCTGGAGGAGTTCCTCGCGGTGGCCGAGGCGGAGGGCGCGCAGGTGCGCCGGGTGCGCGGCGCGGTGGCGCCGGGCCACGCCCCGCAGATGGAGCGGCTGCGTGAACAACTTCTCGACTCTCTGGCCGAGTTGGTTCCCCACGAGGGCACGGTCCCGCTGTGCTCGACCGTCACGGGTGAACTGCTGGACACCACGACGATGTCCGCCGGGTACTGGTACCGCAACGCGCGCGAACCCGTGCAGTTCGAGGCGGCCGTACGGCATCTGCTGGACCGGGGGCACCGGGTGTTCCTGGAGATGAGCCCGCACCCGCTGCTGCTCGGCGGGGTCGCCGACATCGCCGCGTCGCAGGACGTGCGGGTGGCCGCCCTCGGCACCCTGCGCCGCGACGACGGCGGCCCGGAACGCACCGCGCGGGCCCTCGCGGACGCGTGGGCGCACGGGGTGGACGTGGACTGGGCGGCGGCCGTGTTCGACGGGGTCGGCGCGCGCCGCGTGGATCTGCCGACGTACGCCTTCCAGCGGGAGAACTACTGGCTGCGGCCGGTCAACGGGCCGGTGGGCGCGGGAGTGCGCGGCACCGGGCACCCGCTGGCCGACGCCGGCGTCGAACTCGCCGACGGAGGCGTGGTCCTGACCGGCCGGCTGGTGCGCCGCTCGCTGCCCTGGCTGGACGACCACGCGGTGGCCGGGGTGGCGCTCCTGCCGGGCGCGGCCTTCGTGGAACTGGCCGTGTGCGCGGGCGACTTGGCGGGCTGCGGGACCGTGGAGGACCTGGCCCTCCAGCAACCACTGGTCGTCCCGGCGAGCGGCGCCGCAGTGGTGCAGGTGACGGTCGACGCGCCGGACGGTGCGGGGCGGCGCGCGGTACGCGTCCACGCACGCCCCGACGCCGCCGAGGAGTCCCCCTGGACCCAGCACGCCGAAGGGTTCCTGGCCCCGGCCGGATCCGACCCCGAGCCCCTCACCGACTGGCCGCCGCGCGACGCCGAACCCCTGCCGGCCGACGACGCCTACGAGCGCATCGCCGCCGCCGGCATCGAGTACGGTCCCGCCTTCCGCGGCCTGACCGCCGCCTGGCGGCACGGCGACGAACTGTTCGCCGAGGTACGGCTCCCCCGGCCGGAGGCGAAGGACGCCCCGCAGTACGGCATCCACCCCGCCCTCCTGGACGCCGCCCTGCACGTCGTCGTCCTGAACAGCCTGCACGGCCAGGAGAACAGCGGGCAGCTCGCCTTCAGTTGGAGCGGCGTCACACTGCACGCCCAGGGCGCCGCCGAGCTGCGGGTCCGGGTGGTACGGCTCGGCGAGGGCTCCTTCGCCTTCCACCTGTACGACGGTGCCGGGCAGCCGGTGCTCACCGCCGAATCCGTCGCCGTACGCCCGATGGCCGCCGCCGAACTGACGGCGCCGCCCACCGGTGCGGACGACGCGCTGTTCCGGCTGGACTGGACGCCCCTGCCGCCCGCCGAGGCCGGCGCCGTCCGCTGGGCGGTACTGGGCGAGCGGTGCGCGGCGGTGTGGCCCGCCGAGGTGGACGCCCGCCACCACTACCCCGACCTGACCGCGCTGGCCGCCGCCGTGGACGCGGGCGCTCCCGTGCCGGACGCGGTGGTGGTGGCGGGTGCGGGCGGTGCACCGGGGGATCGTCGGGTGCTGCTGGACGCGCTCGCACTCTGCCGGGCGTGGACGGAGGACGAGCGCTGGGCCCAGGCACGGCTGGTGTTCCTGACCCGGCGGGCGGTCACGGCCGACACGCCGGACGGCCTCGCGCACGCCCCGCACGACACGCCGGGCGACCTCGCACAAGCCGTACAGGACATCGACCTCGCGCACGCTCCGCTGTGGGGCCTGGTCCGCTCGGCGCAACAGGAGCAGCCGGACCGCTTCGTGCTGCTCGACAGCGACACGGCGGCGGTCCCGCCGGTCGTGCTGACAGCGGCGCTCGGCTCGGGCGAAGCCCAACTGGCCCTCCGCGAAGGGATTCTGCGCGTTCCGCGGCTCGCGCGGGCGACCGCCGCCGTCCCGGCGGTCCACCGCCCCCTCGACCCCGAGGGCACGGTCCTGATCACCGGCGGCACCGGCACCCTCGGCGGCATCCTCGCCCGCCACCTGGTGGCCCGGCACGGTGTACGGCACCTGCTGCTGACCGGCCGCCGGGGAGCCGGCGCGCCGGATGCCGAACGGCTGCGGGCGGAGCTGACCGAAGCCGGGGCGACGGTCACGGTGACCGCCTGCGACGCGGCCGACCCCGAGGCGCTGGCCCGGCTGCTGGCCGCGATCCCCGGACCGCATCCGCTCACCGGCGTGTTCCACCTGGCCGGTGTCCTCGCCGACGGCGCACTCGGCTCGCTCACCGAGGAGCACCTCGACACCGTGCTCCGGGCGAAGGCCGACGCGGCCTGGCACCTGCACCGGCTAACCCGGGACGCCGACCTGGCCGCGTTCGTCGTGTACTCCTCGATGGCCGGCACCTTCGGCGGCGCGGGCCAGGCCAACTACGGTGCGGCGAACGCGTTCCTCGACGCCCTGGCCCGGCACCGGCGGGCCGCGGGCCTGCCGGGACTCTCCGTCTCCTGGGGTCTGTGGCAGGACCGCTCGGAGATGGGCGCCGGGCTCTCCGAACAGGACCTGGCCCGCCGGATGGCCCGCTCCGGCACCCGCGCCCTGACCGCCGAGCACGGCATGGCGCTGCTCGACACGGCCCTCGGCGCCACCGACGCCCATCTGATCGCCGCCCGCTTCGACTTTCCCACGCTGAGGGCCCAGGCGGGCGACGGAACGCTCCCCGCGCTGCTGCGCGGCCTGGTACGGGCGGGGCGGCGCCGGGCGGGGGCCGCCGACCGGACGGGCCTGCGCGACCGGCTCGCCGCGCTCGGCCCCGCCGAACGCGCCGCCGCCCTCCTGAGCGCCGTCCGCACCACCGTCGCCGTCGTCCTCGGGCACGGCTCCGCCGAACAGGTCGACGACACCCGCGCCTTCCGCGAACTGGGCCTGGACTCACTGACCGCGGTGGATCTGCGCAACCGGCTCTCCGCCCTCAGCGGCGTGAAACTCCCGGCCACACTCGCCTTCGACCACCCCACCCCGCGCGCCATCGCCGCCGTCCTCGACGAGAAGCTGTTCGGTACCCCGGTCGAGGCGGTCCCGCCGGTCCTCACCGATCTGGACCGCCTGGAACTGGCCCTGCTCGGCGCCGACACGGCCGATCCGGCCCTGCGGGCCAAGATCACCATGCGGCTGCACTCCCTCGTGACCCGGTGGAGCGAGGCCGACGCGCCCCCGGCGGCGGCCGACCCCGCGGACAACCTCGGTCTGAAGGACGCATCGGTCGATCAACTCCTGGACTTCATCGACGACATGGGAAGCTTCTGAGCCCCCACCGGAGTCGGCCCGGACGGCTTCCGAGCCGCCGGAGCCTTCGGCAGAAAGGGACGCGTTCCGTGGAAGACACGCGGATCATCGAGTACTTGAAACGAGTGACGGCCGATCTGCACCGTGCCCGCACCCGGCTCCTGGAGCTGGAGTCGGGACGGCAGGAACCCGTCGCCATCGTCTCCGCGGCCTGCCGCTTCCCCGGCGGCATCGACTCGCCCGAGGACCTGTGGCGGGCGGTCGTGGAGGAGCGCGACCTGATCTCGGCCATGCCCGCCGACCGGGGCTGGGACATCGACGAGCTGTACGATCCCGACCCGGACGCCGTCGGCCACATGTACGTCAAGGAAGGCGGCTTCCTGGAGGACGCGGCCGGTTTCGACGCCGCCCTCTTCGGCATCCCGCCCCGCGAGGCACTGTCGATGGACCCGCAGCAGCGACTGCTCCTGGAGACGACCTGGGAGACGTTCGAGCGCGCTGGCCTCGACCCGCGCGGCCTCGCCGGCTCCCGCACCGGCGTCTACATCGGCATCCTCTCCCACGACCACGGCGCCCGGCTCACCCCGGCGCCCGAGGGTTTCGAGGGCATGATCGGCGCCGGCACCGCGGGCAGCATCGCCTCCGGCCGGCTGTCGTACGTCTTCGGCCTGGAAGGCCCGGCCCTGACCATCGACACCGCGTGCTCCTCGTCGCTGGTCGCCCTGCACCTGGCCGTCCAGGCACTGCGCGCCGGTGAGTGCGACCTGGCCGTGGCGGGCGGCGCCACCGTCATGTCGACGGTCGAGTCCTTCGTCGAGTTCTCGCGTCAGCGGGGCCTGGCTCCGGACGCCCGGATCAAGGCGTTCGACGACGCGGCGGACGGCTCCTCCTGGAGCGAGGGTGTGGGCACGCTGCTGGTGGAGCGGCTCTCCGACGCCCGCCGCAACGGCCACCCGGTCCTCGCCGTCGTCCGCGGCACCGCCGTCAACCAGGACGGCGCCTCCAACGGCCTCACCGCACCCAACGGCCGCTCCCAGGCCCGCCTGATCCGCACAGCACTCGACAACGCCCGTCTCGACCCCGCCGACGTGGACGCCGTCGAAGCGCACGGCACCGGTACCCGGCTCGGCGACCCCATCGAAGCGCAGGCCCTCCTCGCCACCTACGGCCAGAACCGCACCACCCCCCTGCGCCTCGGCTCGGTGAAGACCAACATCGGCCACACCCAGGCCGCCGCGGGCGTCGCGGGCATCCTCAAGACGATCTGGGCCATGCGCGAGGGCCTGCTCCCCCGCAGCCTCCACCTCAGCAGCCCCACCACGCAGGTCGACTGGAGCGAGGGCGCCGTCCGCGTCCTCGACCGCGCCCTGCCCTGGCCGAAGACCGACCGGCCCCGCCGCGCGGGGGTGTCGGCCTTCGGCATCAGCGGCACGAACGCGCACATCATCCTGGAACAGCCCGAGGAAACCGAAGAGCCGGAAGAACCCGGGCGGCCCGCCGGATCGACACCGCCGGGGTTGCCCCTGCTCATCTCCGCGGCGAGCCCGGAAGCGCTGAGCGACGCCGGGCGTCGACTGGCCGACCATCTCGAACGGTTCCCCGAACTCCCCCTCCCCGAGGTCGCCCACGCCCTGGCCACCACCCGCGCCCTGCTCCCCCACCGCGCAGCCATCCTCACCCACGACCACACCACCGCGCTCACCGGCCTGCGCGCCCTCGCCCACAACCACCCCACCCCACACCTCATCACCGGACACGCCACCACCAGCCCCGGCCCCGTCTTCGTCTTTCCCGGCCAGGGCTCGCAATGGGCCGCCATGGCCCACGCCCTCTACGCCGAGAGCCCGGTCTTCCAACGCTCCCTGGACGCCTGCGCCGACGCACTCGACCCCCTCACCGGCTGGCCCCTCATCACCACCCTCACCAGCGACGACAACACCTGGCTCCAACACGTCGACAAAGTCCAGCCCGCACTCTTCGCCGTCATGACCAGCCTCGCCCACATGTGGACCCACGCCGGCATCCAGCCCGCCGCCGTCATCGGCCACTCCCAAGGCGAAATCACCGCCGCCCACATCGCCGGCATCCTCACCCTCCACGACGCCGCCCACATCATCACCACCCGCTCCACCGCCATGCGCCACCTCTCCGGCCACGGCACCATGGCCACCATCAACGCCCCCGCCCACCACATCGAACCATGGCTCCACGGCCACGACGCCACCATCGCCGCCCACAACTCCCCCACCACCACCGTCATCACCGGCACCCCACAAGCACTGGACGAACTCACCGCCATAGGGGAAGCCGACGGCCTGCGCATACGCCGCATCAACGTCGACTACGCCTCCCACTCACCCCAACTCGACACATACCAAGACCAGATCACCACCGCCCTCGCCGGCATAGAACCACAACCCGCCCGCATCCCCATGATCTCCACCGTCACCGGACTGCCCGTCCACGGCCCCGAACTCGACCCCACCTACTGGTACACCAACCTCCGCCAACCCGTCCTCTTCCACCAAGCCCTCACCCACCTCATCGAAACAGGCCACCACACCACCATCGAAATCAGCCCCCACCCCGTCCTCACCCCCGCCATCAACGAAAGCCCCATCACCACCACCCTCCACACCCTCCGCCGCGACCACGCCACCCCCACCGACTTCACCACCGCCCTCGCCCACGCCCACGTCACCGGCACCACCCCCACCTGGACCACCCAACTCCCCACCCGTACCACCCCACTCCCCACCTACCCCTTCCAACACCAGCGCTACTGGCTGGAGACGGGCTCCGCTCCCGCTCGCGTCTCCGTCGGCGCGGCTCCGGTCACGGACCCGGCCCCGCAGGCTCGGGACCGCTTCTCCGGGCTCTCTCGGGATGATCTGCTCGACGAGTTGCTGGCCCTCGTCCGTGTGCATGCCGCCGTGGCGCTCGGGCACGACTCGCCGGAGCCCATCGGGCCCGAACGCACCTTCCAGGAGCTGGGGTTCGAGTCGCTGACGGCGGTCAACCTGCGTCGGCGGCTTGTCGCGGAGACCGGGATCGAACTGCCGGTGAGCGTGGCCTTCGACCATCCGACGCCCGTCCTGCTGGCGCAGCACCTCGCCGGCCTGCTCGCGGCGGACGAGGCGGCGTCGGCGGAGGCGGCCGAGGGCGGCGCGGAGCTGGCGGACGCGACGGACGACGAACTGTTCGCGCTGATCGACGCCGACGGCTCGGAGGGGGCGCGATGAGCGACGAGGCCAGACTGCGGGAGTACCTGCGCAAGGCCACCGCCGCGCTCCAGGAGGAGCGGCGGAGGGTGGGGGAACTCTCCGACCGGCTCGCCGAGGCGGAGCGGTCGCGCGGGGACGACCCGGTGGCGGTGATCGGTATGGGCTGCCGCTGGCCCGGGGGCATCGACACCCCGGACGAGCTGTGGCGGGCCCTGGTGGAGGAGCGGGACTGTCTGTCCCCGTTCCCCGCCGACCGGGGCTGGGACGTGGCCGGGCTGTACGACCCGGAGCCGGGGATCCCGGGCCGGTGCAGTGTGCGGGAGGGCGGCTTCCTCGCGGGCGCGGGGGCTTTCGACGCCGAGTTCTTCGGTTACACGCCCGAGGAGGCCGCCGGGACCGACCCGCAGCAGCGGGTGCTCCTGGAGACGGCGTGGGAGGCCGTCGAGAACGCCGGGATCGATCCGTCGACGCTCGCCGGTTCGCCGACGGGCGTCTTCGTGGGGCTGACCCCGCAGGGGTACGCGGGGACGGGCGGCGGGCGGGAGCGGCCCGAGGAGGGCACCGACCATCTGGCCGTGGGCACCCTGCCGAGCGCCGCGTCCGGTCGTATCGCCTATGTCCTGGGCCTGCACGGTCCCGCGCTGACCGTCGACACCGCCTGTTCCTCCTCGCTGTCCGCGCTGCACCTGGCCCGCCGCTCACTGCTGTCGGGCGAGTGCTCGCTCGCGCTGGCGGCGGGCGTCACCGTGATGGCCGTACCCGATGTGTTCCTGGAGCACAGCAGGTTCAGCGCGCTGGCGCGGGACGGGCGTACGAAGCCGTTCTCGGCGGAGGCCGACGGCGGCAACTGGGCCGAGGGTGCGGGTGTGCTGCTGCTGGAGCGGCAGTCGGACGCCGAGCGGCACGGGCATCCCGTCCTCGCGCTGGTGCGCGGCTCCGCGGTGGGCCAGAACGGCACCAGCAACGGGCTGGCGGTGCCCAACGGCCCGGGGCAGCGGCGGGTGATGAAGCGCGCGCTTGCGGACGCCGGGCTGTCGGGCGCGGATGTCGACTATGTGGAGGCGCACGGGACGGGCACGCCGTTGGGTGACTCGATGGAGGCGGAGGCGATGCTCGCGGTCTACGGCCGGGAGCGGCGCCCCGAGCAGCCGCTGCTGTTCGGCTCGGTCAAGTCCAACATGGGGCATCCGCAGTCGGCGGCCGGGATGGCCGGCGTCATGAAGGCGGTGCTCGCGCTCGGGCACGGCGCCGTGCCCGCGACGCCGAACTGCGTGCCGCCGCTGGAGACGGTGGAGCGGTCCGCCGGGGTGCTGCGGCCGGTGCCGGCCTGCGTGCCGTGGCCGGGGTCGGGCCGGCCCGAGCGGGCCGCCGTGACGGCCCTCGGCGCGGGCGGCACCAACGGGCACGTGATCCTTGAGCGGCCCCCGCACCCGCCGTGGGAGCGGTCCGCGCCCACCCGGTACGTACGGCCGCTGCCGTGGCTGCTGTCCGCGAAGGACCCGGCCGCGCTGCGCAGGCAGGCCCGCAAGCTGCTCGATCACCTCGACGCGCACCCGGGGCGGTGGTCCGACGCGGAGATCGCGTACTCGCTGGCCGTGACGCGGAGCGCGTTCGCGCACCGGGCCGCCGTGGTCGGCGGAGACCGGGGGCAGTGTCTGGCGGGGTTGCGGGCGCTGGCCGACGGGGAGCCGTCGCCGTGGGTGAGGTCGGGGCTCGCGCGCACCGGCCGTACCGTGCTGGTCTGCGCGGATCCCTGCGCCTCCGGTCCGCCCTGCCACGGCCGGCTGCCCTGGGAGTGGACCCCCTTCCGGGACGCCGTCGCCGATCTCGACGAGGCGCTGGTGCCGTACGCGGGCGGGCGGTCGCTGGCGGAGCTGCTCGGTCCGGCGAACGGACGGGTCACGGGGGAGGACGCGGCGCTGGCCGGGTTCGCGGTGGTCGTGGCGCACGCCTGGCTGTGGCAGGCGTGCGGGGTCCGGCCCATGACAGTGGTGGGCGAGGGCCGGGCCGGGCGCTGGGCCGCCGCCCATCTGCGCGGCGAACGCACCCTGGAGGCGGCGCTCGCCGGGCTCACGGACGGCGACGAGCCGCCGCCCGGCCGCGCCGCGGCGGGAGCGGGTTCGGCGGTGATCGAGTTGCCGGTAGCGCCCGGTGCCGAGTCGCCCTCCTTCGCCCGTCAGTTGAGTGCGGCCTTCGTCTCCGGTGTCCGGCTGGACCGGGAGGCGGTCTTCGCCGGACCCGACGTGGGGCCCGTCCCGCTGCCGACCTACGCGTTCGCCGGAGCGCACCACTGGTGGCTCCCGCCGGCTCCGCCCTCCTCGTCCCTCTCGCCCTCTCCCGCTTCCGAACAGAGGTGAAGCACCGTGTCGTTGACCGACGCCGTACTGGCCGAGGCCGCCCCCGACGACCTGGCACGCGCCGCGCTGCCCTCGCGGTTCACCGCCGCGCATCTGCGCGTCGAGGACGAGGGGGTGTTCGGTGCCGCCGAGGACAAGGACGTACGCCGCACGCTGCGGGTGGGTGAGGTCCCGATGCCCGAACTCGCCCCGGACGAGGTGCTGATCGCCGTGATGGCCAGCTCCGTCAACTACAACACCGTCTGGTCGGCGAAGTTCGAGCCGCTGTCCACCTTCCGCTTTCTGCGCTCCTACGCCAGGCAGGGTGGCTGGGCGGCCCGGCACGACCAGCCCTTCCACGTCCTCGGTTCGGACGCGGCGGGTGTCGTCGTGCGGGTCGGTTCCGGGGTGCGGCGCCGGCGGATCGGCGACCACGTGCTGGTGAACGCGGCCCGGGTGGACGACCAGGAGGCGGCCAACCAGGCGGACGGCATGCTGGGCGAGCACCAGTTGGCCTGGGGCTACGAGACGAACTTCGGCGGGCTCGCCCACTACGCGGTGGCGCGGGCCAGTCAGCTCATCCCGAAGCCGCCGCACCTGACGTGGGAGGAGGCCGCGACGGTCCCGGCGTGCGCGGGCACCGCGTACCGCATGCTGGTCGGTGACCGCGGGGCGCGGATGAAGCAGGGCGATGTCGTGCTGATCTGGGGCGCGTCCGGCGGGCTCGGCGCGTACGCGGTCCAACTCGTCCGCAACGGCGGCGGGATCGCGGTGGGCGTGGTCGGCTCGCAGGAGAAGGTCGCCGCCGCCCGGAAGCTGGGTTGTCATGTGGTCGTGAACCGGCAGGAGATCGGGATCGGCGACGACGCGGGCGACGACCCCGAGTCGACGCTCCGGGCCGGCCGACGGCTCGGCCGGATCGTCCGGGAGGCTACGGGCACGGACCCCGACATCGTCTTCGAGCACGTGGGCCGGTCGACGTTCGGCATCTCGGTGTTCGTGGCCAGGCGCGGCGGCACGGTCGTCACCTGCGGGTCGAGCACGGGGTACGTCCACCAGTTCGACAACCGCTATCTGTGGATGCGGCTCAAGCGGATCATCGGGAGCCATGTCGCCAATCTCCAGGAACAGGTCGAGTGCGCCCGGCTGTTCACGCTCGGCGGTCTCGCACCCGCGCTGTCCTCCCTGTTCCCGCTGGCGGAGGTCGGCGAGGCGACCCGGCTGGTGCAGCTCAACCGGCACGTCGGCAAGGTCGGCGTGCTCTGCCTCGCCCCCACCCCCGGCCTCGGTGTCACCGCGCCCGAACTGCGCGCCCGCATCGGCGAGCAGGCCCTCAACCCGCTGCGGGAGTTCGCGGCCCACCCGACCACCGCGGTCCTCTGACCCCCTTCTTGTGTCCACCATGCGCGGCTGTTCACCCTGCGCGACCATCGAAAGGACCCTCACATGACCGACTCGACGCAGTCCCTCCCCGTGCCGGAGGCCGTCGGCAAGCTGTACGACCGGCTCACGCTCACCGCGCTGGGCGACGGGACGTTCAACCCGAACATCCACATCGGGTTCTGGGACACCCCCGACTCCACGGCCACTTTGGAGGAGGCGGTCGACCGGCTCACCGACGTGCTCATCGAACGGCTGCTGGTGGACGACACCGCCCATGTCCTCGATGTGGGCTGCGGGGTCGGCGGTCCCGGACTGCGGGTGGCGCGGACGACGGGGGCCCGGGTCACCGGGGTCAGCATCAGCCAGGAGCAGGTGAAGACCGCAGGCCGGCTCGCCGAGGAGGCCGGGCTCGCGGACCGGGCCGTGTTCCAGCACGCCGACGCGATGAAACTCCCCTTCGAGGACGGCTCGTTCGACGCCGTGATGGCCTTGGAGTCGATCATCCACATGCCGGACCGGCAGCAGGTGCTCACGGAGGCGGCCCGGGTACTGCGGCCGGGCGGCCGACTGGTGCTGACCGACGTCTTCGAACGCGCCCCGCGCAAGGAGACCCCGCACCCGTCGATCCAGAAGTTCTGCCGCAACTTCATGGTGACGCTCGCCGACGCCGACGACTACGTCGCCCTCCTGCACCGGTCGGGGCTGCGGCTGCGCGGGCTGCTGGACATCACCGAACACACCCAGCAGCGCACCTTCCGGGAACTCTCCCGCCCCGCCGCGGGCGAGGACCGCCCCGAGGCCCTGGGCCAGACCAACCTGCCGGACCTGTTCCACCCCTCCGACATGCTGGGCGTGGACGAGTTCGGCTGCCTGCTGGTGGCGGCGGAACGCCCCTGAGCCGGCCGGGATGGATAAATCGCGCGGGAGCGCCTAGCCTTGGCGCCGGTGTAGCTGTTGGAGCACAGTTGCTTGAGGATGTTGGTGGGGTTGAGATGGCGGTAGGCAAGGTCATTCGTTTTGACGGGGTGCGGGGCTATGGGTTCATCGCCCCCGAGCTGGGCGGGGAAGACGTCTTCCTGCACGCCAACGACCTGCTGGTCCCGGAGACTTCCGTGCGTTCCGGTACATGGGTCGAGTTCGAGATCGAAGAGGGCGACCGCGGACCCAAGGCGTCGTCCGTCCAGCTCGCCGACAGAGCGCCGGCGGCCATGACGCTGTCGCACGCGGGACGGCCCCCGGCGGCTTCGGCAGCGGTACAGGCGCCCGCCTCCGGGTTCCAGACCGGCGAGGAACCGACGTGCGACGTGCTCAGCGTCGCCGAGTACACCGGCGAGGTCACGGAACTCATGCTGAGCGCGGCCCCCTCGCTCACGGGGGAGCAGATCACGCGCCTGCGCCGGCGACTGGTCGAGCTGAGCAGGAGCCACGGCTGGGTCGAGGGCTGATCGCGGCCGTCCGCTCTGCGGGAACGACCGAGGGGTGGTACCGGAATTCTCCGGTACCACCCCTCGGTCTGTGGCGCCCACGCGTCGGGCGACAGAAGCGGATTGTTCAACAACAGTCGGGCACCACTCGGGCCCCATGGATGTCCGATGATCCTCGGCGGTCAGGCGCAAGCCCGTGTGAACCGCGTGCCGTGCGAGCATCAGCCATGCGGAATTGAAAGTTGTTATACAATACGGGTCGGGACGCCGGGCGTGCCGCCGGACGCGAGCAGGCCGGGACTCTGTCAGGGACAACGCGACGCATGTGCCGTATCCGGGCCATATGGGAGGACCAACACCATGGCGTCAGCCGCGAGTACGGACCCGAGCACGGCGAACGGTTCGGACTCGATTGCCAACCGAACGCTACAGGCGTACAACGACCTCCGTGCGCTGCTGCTGTCCGGGCACTACGAACCGGACTCGCGTCTGACCGAGTCGGAGCTGACCACACGCCTGGGAGTCTCGCGCGGGACGGTGCGTTCGGTGCTCGCGCGGCTGGCCCAGGAGGGGTATGTCACCGCCGAGGCGCACCGGAGCGCCCGCACCCGCTCGTTCTCGGTGAACGAGGCCCTGGAGATCCTGGAGACCCGCGAGGTGCTGGAGGCGGCACTGGCGGCGAGCGCCGCGGAACGGGCCACCGACGCCGACATCGCCGCGATGACCGAGACCTGCGAGCGCATGTGGGGGTGCCAGGTACCGGGCGGACGTGACGAGTACTGGCGGCTCAACCGCAGGTTCCACGAGCAGATCCGTGAGGCGGCGCGTCATGCCACGCTCGCCCGGTTCATGGACAGCCTGCTCTACCCGCTCGTCATGCAGCAGTACCGTGACGCGGACCGGGCCCACCCGCGCACCGACTCCGTCCGGGAGCACGAGGCCATTCTCGCCACGATCGCCACCCGCAATCCGGAGGCCGCCGCCGCGGCGATGCGGCATCACCTGTCGGCGGCCCGGCGGGCTCTTCAGCTGCAACTGGGCGAGCCCGCCGCCTCGTCGGCTCCGGCCGGCCAGCGGACGCGGTGACGGACCGGTCGTCCCCGCGGGTGCTCGCCGCTCAGCACGCCGGGGCGGCGGGATCCGTACGTGGCAGCGCTCAGGACCACAGCGCGATGGTCCACGTGGGGTCGAGTACGACGGTCACCTCGTCGCCCGGACGGGCGTCGAGATGGGCGTCGGCGTGTGCGCGAAGCTCGATGTCACCCGCCGCGACGACCACCTCCTGGCGGTCACCGAGGTACTCGCTGGACGTGATGCGCGCGGTGAACCGATTGGCGGTCTCGGTCTCCGGCGTCCCGGCGGTGACCCGGATGTTCTCGGGCCGGACGCACACGGAAAGCTCCTGGCCGGCGACGGGGGCCTCGGCGGGCAGGGTGAAGCGCTCGCACCGCACCACTCCCAGGGCGGTCTTGGCGTCGATCGCGCGGGCACCGGAGCCGACCGCCTTCTCCGTGACGCCCGGGATGAGGTTGGCGCTGCCGACGAAGTCCGCCACGAACCGCGACGCCGGCGAGTCGTAGATCTCGTTCGGCGTTCCGATCTGCTCGATCCGGCCCAGGTTCATGACGACGATCGTGTCGGACATGGCGAGGGCCTCGCCCTGGTCGTGTGTCACGTAGATGGTGGTGACGCCGAACTTCTTCTGGAACGAGCGCAGTTCGGTGCGTAGCTGGGCGCGCAGCTTGGCGTCCAGGTTGGACAGCGGCTCGTCGAGGAGCAGCACCTCCGGCTCGCACAGGAGCGCGCGGGCCAGGGCCAGCCGCTGCTGCTGGCCGCCGCTGAGCTGGGTCGCCCACCGGTCGGCGTACTCCGAGAGCCCCACCTGGTCGAGCATGGTGAGCACACGTTCGCGCGTCTGCTCTCTCGAGTAGGTGGTGCGGCCGTGGCGGAGGGGGAAGGCGGCGTTGTCGAACACCTTCATGTGCGGCCAGATGCCGTAGGACTGCGGCACCATCGCGATCGGCCGGGCCTCGGGGGACACGTCGCGGCGCGCCGCGGCCGAGAACACCGACTGGCCGTTCATCGATATCTCGCCGCGGTCGGCGGTCTCCAGGCCGGCCAGACAGCGCAGCGTGGTCGTCTTGCCGCATCCGCTGGGCCCCAGCAGGGTGAGGAAGCGATTGCGCGGCACGGTGAAGCTGACATCCTCGATGCCGCGGCTCACCTCGCCGCTGCGCTGCGGGGTGTAGCGCTTCTCCAGGCCGGAGATCTCGACGGAGTAGTCGGGGGAAACCAGGTTCTGCATGGTCAGCACACCTCACACGTGTTGTTGGAAGCCACGACGGTTGACCCACCAGACGGAGACGGCGGAGAGGGCGAGCAGGAGGACGGCCAGGGCGCTGGCCTCGGGATAGTTGGCGCTCTCGCCGATCATGTCCCACAGCAGTACGACGACGGTTCGGTTGTCGGAGCTGGACAGCAGCAGCGCGATGGGAAGTTCCCCGAGCGCGTTGGCGAACACCCACAGCCAGGTCCGTGACACCGCGGGTGCCACGAGGGGGAACACCACCCGGCGGATCACGGTGGTGCTCGACGCCCCGGAGACGCGGGCCACCTCCTCAAGGCCGGGGTCGAGTTGCAGCAGTGCCGTCTGGATCATGCGGGAGCCACGCGGGATGTAGCGGGTGGTGAGCGCGATGACGATGATCCACACGGTGCCGTACACCGGGATGGGCAGGAACAGGTAGAGGAACAGCACCGCCATGCCGAGGACGACGCTGGGGATGGCGAAGACCAGGAAGGACAGGTCGAACAGCGCTTGTCCGGTGCGGCCGCCGCGGGAGGAGGCCAGGGCCAGCCACAGGGCGAAGCCTGCGGTCAGGGTCGCCGTGAGCAGGCTGATGACGAGGGTGTTGACGAGCGCGTGGCTGAGGTTCGGGTTGGTGAAGATCGAGCCGTAGTTGGCGAGGCTGAGCCCGTCCAGGCTGTCCAGGGTGATCGGCTGGAGGAACGGGGTCAGGCTCGTCCACACCAGGGTCAGGATGGGGACCACGATCGCCACGAGCACGTAGAGCGCCACGAGGACGGCGGCCGGGATCCGCCACCGTCCCAGTCGCACGGGGGTGGCCCGGTATCCCTTGCCTCCCACCACGCGGAAGCGGTGTGCCTCGCGCGTCTGGTGCCGGTAGACGGCGATCATCACGAGGGACAGGAGGACCAGCAGCACACCGTAGGCGCTGGCCTGGCCGTAGTCGGGCAGTCCCGACGGCGGTTGCAGTGCGGCCTGGACGTAGCTGCTGAACACGTAGATCTGGTCCGGCGTCCCGAGCATGGCCGGGATGGCGAACTCCTCCAGGGCGATGACGACCAGGAGCATGCTCGCCGCGGAGGTGGCCGGCAGCGTGAGCGGCAGGACGATCTTGCGTGTCCGGGTCAGCCATCCGGCTCCCGAGGTGGCCGCGGCTTCCTCGAACTCAAGGTTGAGCCGGGCGAACGTCGGCGCGAGCATGACGTACATCCCCGGTACGCCGAAGATCGCGGCCACCAGGATCATGCCGGGCAGCGAGTAGATGTCGATCGTGTATCCCACGGTCCGCTCGATGGCGAGGGCGATCGGGCCGTTGGCGGGGTTGGCCGCCAGGACCCAGGCCACCGCCATGACCGTGGCCGGCACGGCCATCGGGGCGAGGGTGCTCGGGGCGAGGAAGCGGCGGCCGGGGATGTCGGTGCGTTCGAACAGGTAGGCCAGGGTGACGCTGATGATCGTGGCCAGAACGACGGTGCCGGCCACGAAGATCAGGGAGTTGAGCGCGACCTCGACCAGGCGCTCGGAGGTGAAGATCTTGGTGAAGTTGGCGAACGAGAACCCTGTGACCTGGAAGGGCAGTTTGAAGGCGCTGTTCTTGAAACTGCTGTAGACCAGCGTCACCAGGGGGAAGAGCACGAGATAGGCGAGGATGGCGCCGATGGCGATGTTGACGCCGACCAGGACACGGTCCCGGCGCTTGGGACGTACGTCGGCCACGTCGGCCTGGACGCGGTCCTGGCGCTCAGGGCGTACACCGGCGGAGGGCTGGGTGCCAGACTGCATCGCTGAAGTCTCCAAGGGTGAGCGGACGAGTCCTCTGCCTGCCGCGGCCGCGGCCGCGGGCAGAGCCGCGTCGGTGACGGCTGTCAGTTGACGCCGGTGCCCAAGGCGTCTTCGACCTTGGGGAAGAAGGCTGAGAACTCCTCGTACTGCTTGACGTCGGTTTCGCTGAACCACTCGACGCCGGCCTTGCACAGGGCAGCGATGACACGGTTGGTGTCGGCGTCCGTGCAGTCGGTGCTGGTGGGAATGACCGAGTTGTAGGTGTTGACCAGCGCGTCCTGCCCTTCCTGCGAGGCGAGGAAGGCGGTGAGGAGGCGGCCGGCCGCCGGATGGGGCGCGCCCTTGGGCGCGAAGAGATAGGACTTGTTGGCGTTGGTGGGACCGACCGGCGCGACGGCGATCGGCGCCCCCTTGCTCTGGTCCTCCAGTACGAGATTGATGAGGTCGGTGCCCACGGGCGTCTGGCCCGAGACGATGTTGACGTGCGCCTGTGTGGTGTTCTCGGTGTAGTGGGGCTTCAGCTTGGCCAGCCCGGCGGCGTACTTGAGTCCGGCGTCGGTGCTGAGTGAGGGGTCCTGGGCCCACACGGTCATGAAGGAGCCGCGTGACTCGACGGTGAGTTTGCCGCCCTTCCACCGGGTCCCGAGCAGGTCCTTCCAGCTCTCGGGCACGTTCTGCTCGGGGACTGCGGCGGTGTTGTAGGCCCAGACCTTCGGTACGGCCCAGACATAGACGAAGTCGTCGGAGAAAATCTGGTCGGAGGGCACCCCGTAGTCGGCCCAGTCCACCTTGGCGGCCATGTCCAGCGAGGGCAGTACGGTCAGTCCGCCGGCGTTGGAGACGTCGAAGCTCACCCGCTTCGCGGCCTGTTCCACATTGAGCTGTGTGACGAGGTCCGGAGCCTTCTTGTTCGTGTACTTGACCTTGATTCCGGGGTACTTCTTCTTGAACGCGTTGATGGCCGGCCGCATCTGCGACTCCGGCTTCGGCGCGAACCAGATGACCTGCCCCTCGGCCTTGGCCTCCTGGTACAGCTCGTCCAGGTCCGTGGCCTTCGGGTCGGGTGGCGGGCCGCCGCCGCACGCGGTCGCGAGCAGGGCGACCACCGTGCCGAGGGCGGTCACAAGGGCGCCGCGGTGCCGGCGGCCGGCGGGGAGCCGGGCTCGGTTCATGGGTACCACCTAGCGCTGGGAGGTGGAGGCGGCGGCACCGGCGAGCCCGTACAGCCGGGCGGCGGTGCCGCCCGCGATCAACGCCAGGGCCGTGGCGTCGAGCGACGGCAACTGCTCCTTGACGAGATCGGCCAGTTCGGACAACGTCCCGGCGGAGGCGGGGTAGTTGGAGCCCCACATCACATGGGCGGCACCGAATTCCCCGACCAGCTTGCGGACCAGTGGGGCGGCGGAGCCGGCCTCGCGTTGTGCGCGCAGGACCGCAGGCGGGGTGAGCTTGACGAAGACGCGGCCGGTCCCGCTGAGCGGGGCGAGGCCCGGGGCGTCGGGGTAGGACGGGGTGTCGTCGTCCAGCCGGGGCCGGCCCGCGTGGTCGAGGACCACGGTGAGTCCCGGGTACTGATCGAGGAGTGCGGCGAGGATCGGGGCGTGCTGGGCGTGCATCTGGATACAGACCGGTACCCGGCGCTCGGAGAGGAACTGCCACACCGGCGCCATGCGCTCGTCGTCGAGGCCGCGGCCGGGTGTCGGCACGGCGGTGGTCCCGTCGGCGGCGCGGATACGGACTCCCGAGAAGCCCCGCTCGTCGATCCAGTGGTGGAGGTCGTCGACCGCCTTCGCGGAGAGGAAGTCGACCGAGCAGACCCCGCTGACGCGGTCGCCGTGCCGGGCGAGCTGGTCGGCGACGTAGGTGTTGTCGAAGCCGTAGACCGTGGAGGCCTGGACGACGACGAGGTGATCGACGCCGGCCGCGTCCGCCTGGCGCAGCAGGCCGTCGATGTCGGTGGGCCGCTGCCGGGACCAGTCGGAGCGGTGCCCGCCGAGGGGAGCCGCGGGGTAGGCGTCGGTGTCGGGCGAGATGATGTGGGTGTGTGTGTCGACGTTGAACATGCGCACCTCTGTACTGGTGGATGGCACGGGCGGGGTGATCAGGCTCGTTCGCCGAGGTGCCGGGTGAAGTCCGCGAGGAGTTCCGCCACGGTGACGGGCGTGCGGATGACGTTCTGCTGGAGCGCGTAGTCGATCGCGCTCTGCAGTCCGGCGACGAGTTCCTCGCCCGGCCCGGACCGCAGGGCGCGCACGCGGGGGCCGGGTGCGCTCTCGGCCGCCTTGCGCGCCTCGATCTGGTCGCCGAAGGCCTGGTAGAGGTCCCGGACGGCCTCCGGATCGGTCTCCAGCAGATCCCGCCGTACGGTGAGCATGTGGTTGATCGGAACCGTCCCGTGCCGGGCGCCCCACGCCTCCTCGGCCTCGCGCCAGTCGGGGATGAGCGGCACCAGGGGGCCCTGCGCCCCGTCCAGCGCCGGCGGGCCCAGCACGGCGGCCACCACGTCGCCGCGCTCCAGGACGTCGAGGACCTTCCCGGTGACCCGTTCGACGTTGGGGGGTTCGACGTAGCTCGCCACGTGCGGCTCCTCGGTGGTGACCCAGGTGACGTCCTTGGCGTCGACGTCGAACTCCTCGTGCAGGATGCCGCGGACCCACAGCCCGGTCGTCTGGCTGTACGCCCGGACACCGACGCGTCGGCCGGCCAGCTCCGAGGGGCGGATCTCGGCCGATCCGGGCCACCGGGTCAGGGAGTGGTGGTGGAAGTCGCCGCTGAGCACCACCGGGAGCAGCGCGATCGGTACGCCGGCCTCGTGGGCCTGGAGGAAGGTCGCGATCGCCATCTCGCTCACGTCGTAGCGCAGTTCGCGCACCATCGGGGCGAACGCCTTGTAGATGGGATCGGCCGCCGCGAGTTCGACGGGGCGGCCCCCGGCGCGGAAGCCGGGGTCGGTGAGGAACGTCGTGTGCGGATAGGACTTCACCGCGACGGACAAGGTGCTGGACATGGAGAACTCCTCTGTTGCGTCCCAACGCGGGGAGTGAACTGACGTCGGTGCTGTGATGGCGCGACTCGACCGACGGGTTAACGCGAAGTGTCCGACAGTTTCGGCCACCGTACGCTCCCACCAGGGCGCCATCAAGGCTTCGAAGGCTGGATCGTAAAACAATCCGCGTCGTCGTCATGGCGAGCGCGGCTTCGGTTCGCCGCGTTCCGGCCAGGACCGTGCCTGGTGACGCGTGCGGCACCCCGGATTGGCAGATTGTTGTACACGATTCCCGGCCTGACTAGAGTCCGGACGCAGAAAATCCGATGCTCCTCGAAGTTCTTGCTGATCCCATACGGCACTGCTAGCTTGACAGCGCAAGTTGTCTAACAATCTGCAGTTCGCCACAGACGGATGCGGAGCCCGTTCAAGATCACCTAGCGAGGAACGCAGCTGTGATAAAGATCGACGAAGAGATCGCCGTCCCCGCACCGGCGTCACGGGTGTGGGAGGTCATCTCCGACCCCGCCGAAGTGGTGTCGTGCATCAACGGTGCCCAGCTCGGCGAGTCGCACGAGGACGGCTCCTTCGACGGCACACTGATGGTGAAGTTCGGCGCGGTGCGCGTGCGGTTCGGGGCCCGGATCTCGCTCGACCTGGACGAGGCCGCGCGAGAGGGCCGGCTGTCCGCCCGGGGCAGGGACGGACAGGGCGCAACCCGTTTCAGCGCACACGCGACCTTCCAGGTCATCGAGGACGGGCCCGAGACCACACGGGTGCAGGTGTCCGGCGAGATCAACCTCGCGGGCCGGCTGGCCTCGGTGATCGAGGCGGGCGCCGGCGCGGTCGTCGCCCGGATGACCAAGGACTTCACGCGGGAGCTGGTCCACCGCTGCGCCGGGGACACGGCACCCGCCGCCGCACCCGTCACGGAACCCGCGCCGGTCGGACCGGTGCCCGCTCCGCCGTCCCGGTGGGCGCGCGTGCGCGCCTGGTGGCGGCGCCTGCTCCACAGGCGGCGCGGCGGCACAGTGGGCGAGGCCCCCGGTGCCCGGGTCGAGTAGCGGCGGGGCACCGGGCCGGACGCGGACCCTCTTCCCGGCACTCATGCTGTCCGACCCGGTCACGGCGCTGGAGTACGCGACGACCGATCACGGCGGCCTGCCGACGGAGACCGAACACGAACCGAGGGACGCCACGTCGGCCGGCAGGCCGCCCCGGCGGGCGCGCATGCGGGCCCGGTGGCGGACCGAGCACAAGCGACAGAGCGGAGCCCCCAGTGGCACGACTGAACAGCATCATCCAGGCGTTGGAGTCGGGGCAGCACGCCTTCGCGGCGTTCGCGTCCCCGGACCCGGTCACGGCACTCGAATTCGCCACGACCGACTATGACGGCCTGGTGTTCGAGGCCGAACACAAACCGTGGGACGCCACGACACTGCGGGACAGTCTGCAGTACCTTCTCAACCGCAGGCGGATCTTCGAGGCCGGCACACTCGCCCCCTCCCCCACCCCCCTTGTCCGCGTCCCGGTCAACGGCGCCGAACAGGGGCAGTGGCACGCCAAGCAGGCCCTCGACCTCGGCGCGTACGGCATCGTGTGGCCGCACATCAGCCGGGTCGAGGAGGCGCGCAACGCCGTGGCGGCCTGTCGCTACCCGCGGCTGCCCGGTGCCGCGCGGTACGCCCCGGCGGGACTGCGCGGCGACGCGCCGACGGCGGCGGCACGTTACTGGGGCGTCTCGAACCAGGAGTACTACACGAGGGCCGACGTTCTGGCCGCTCGCCCCGGACGGCGAGATCCTCGTGGTGATCCAGATCGAGGACCAGCTCGGCATCGACAACCTCCCGGCCATCCTCGACGAGGTGCCGGGCATCGGACTCATCCTCATCGGCGAGGGCGACCTCAGCCAGGAACTGGGCGTGCCCCGTCAGTTGGAGCACCCGCTGATGGTCGAGGCAAGGCGCCGGATCGTGGACGTTTGCCACGCGCACGGCGTCGTGGTGGGCCACCCGCACGTCACCGAGGACAACGTCCGGCAGGTGCTCGACGAGGGCTACCGCTTCCTCATGTCGGCACCGGTGCGCACCTACCCCGGCCTCGACGCCGGCCGCAAACTCACCGGCCGCTCCTGACCCGGAACACGTGGAGAGAACTTTCATGATCATTGACTGCCATGGCCACTTCACGACCGCGCCCCCGGCGCTGGGCAGGTGGCGCGAGAAGCAGATCCGGGCCTTCGAGGAGTCCGGCGCACGCGTCTCACCCGAGGAGTTGCGCATCACCGACGACGAGATCCGCTCCGCCGTCGAGAACGGTCAGCTCAAGCTCCAGCTGGAACGCGGCACCGACCTGACGCTCTTCTCCCCCGGCGCGGGCAAGATGGCGCACCACTACGGCGACGAGCGGACCAGCCTCGACTGGTCCCGGGTCAGCAACGACCTGATCGCCCGGGTGTGCGGCCTCTTCCCCGAGCGGTTCGTGGGTGTGTGCCAGCTTCCGCAGTCCCCGGGCGACGCGCTGCCCGCCTCCGTGCGCAACTGCGTGGCCGAGGTCGAACGCTGCGTCGAGGAGCTGGGGTTCGTCGGCTGCCTGCTCAACCCGGACCCGTCGGACGGGTATTACCAGGCCCCGCCGCTGACCGACCGGGTCTACTACCCGCTGTACGAGAAGCTCGTCGAACTCAACGTCCCCGCCATGGTCCACGTCGCGATGTCGCGCAATCCCGCGCTCCAGGGCACCTGCGCCCACTACCTGGCGGGCGACACCGCGGCGTTCATGCAGCTGTGCATGTCCGACCTGTTCAAGGACTTCCCGACACTGCGGCTCATCCTGCCGCACGGCGGCGGCGCCGTCCCCTACCACTGGGGCCGCTACCGCGGAGTGATGCAGGACCAGGGCAGGCCGCCGCTGGAGGAGGCGATCCTGCGCAACGTCTACTTCGACACCTGCGTGTACCACAAGCGCGGCATGGAGCTGCTGCTGGACATCATCCCCGCGGAGAACGTGCTGTTCGCCTCGGAGATGATCGGCGCCGTCCGCAGCGTGGACCCGGAGACCGGCCGCCGGTTCGACGACACCAAGTACACCCTCGACTCCATCGACACCCTCGACGACGCCGACCGGCGGGCGGTCTACGGCGGCAACGCCCTGCGCGTCTTCCCCCGCCTGACCAGCCGGCTCCCGGCAGTCCACGACCAGCCCAAGGAGGCCGCACGGTGAAGGTCTACGAAGCACTCGCGGCAGCGTTCGCGGCCGAAGGCACCACGGACGTGTTCGGCATGATGGGCGACGCCAACATGCACTGGATGAACGCGCTGGCCGGCCACGGCACCCGCCTGTACGAGGTGCGCCACGAGGGCGCGGGACTGAGCATGGCGCACGGGTTCGCCCGCGCCGCCGGCCGGCCCGGCGTCGTCACGACCACCAGCGGCCCCGGGACGGCGCAGCTGGCCACGTCGATGATCGTGGCCAGCCGGGCGCGCACCCCGCTGGTCGCCTTCTGCGGCGAGACGGCACTGGGCGACGAGGGCGCCGTGCAGTATCTCGACCAGCGCCGGTTCGCCGCCGCGATCGAGTGCGAGTTCCTCCGGGTGACCAAGGCGGACTCGGCCCAGGAGGTGGTGCGGCGCGCCTTCTACGTCGCCCGTTCCGAATCCCGGCCGGTGATGGTCAGCGCCCCGATCGACGTGCAGTTGCAGGAGTTCGAGGACGACCTGCCGTATGTGCCCTCCACCGAGCTGCTGAACAGCCCCGGGCTGCTGCCGCACCCGGCCCGGATCGAGCAGGCCCGCGACATCGTCGCGTCGAGCAAGCGCGTCGTGATCGTCGCCGGGCGGGGAGCGCGCCAGGCGGAGGCGGGCGAGCAGATCCTCACGCTCCAGCGCCGCACCGGCGCCATGCTCGCCACCACGTTGCAGGCCAAGAACTGGCTCTGCGACAGAAGCGACTACCACGTGGGCATCGCGGGCCTGTTCGGCAGCAAGCTGGCGATGGAGCTGTTGCAGGAGGCCGACTGCGTGGTGGCGGTGGGCGCGAGCCTCAACCACTACACCATCGAGAGCGGATACCTGTTCCCCGAGGCCAAGTACGTCCAGATCGACACCGCGGCCCATGTGGTGATGGGCAACGGCCGGGTGGCCGACGCCTACGTCCAGGCCGACGCCGCCACCGGTCTCGCCGCCCTGACCGACGCGCTCGCGGAACGCGGTGTCGAGCTGGAGGGTTTCCACACCCCCGAGGTGCACCGCCGGCTCACCGCCCCGCTGATCGACCCGGCCGAGTACCACAGGGAGCCGGGGCTGCTCGACCCGCGCGAGGCGATCGCGGTCCTCGATGCCGAACTGCCCGGCGAGATAGGGCTCGTGCTCGGCAGCGGGCACCAGACCGACTTCGGCACCATGCTCTTCCAGCGCTCGCGCGAGGTCACCTCGAACTACGGCATGTTCGGGGCCATCGGCCAGGCCCCCCTGCTGACCATCGGCACCGTCGTCGCGGGCGGCGGCAAGCCCACGTTCGTGGTGGAGGGCGACGCCAGCTTCCTGATGCACCTGTCGGAGTTCGAGACCGCCTGCCGCTACGAACTGCCGGTACTGGTCGTGGTCATGAACGACGAGGGACTCGGCGCGGAGTTCCACAAGGCGAAGGCGAAGGGCCTCGACCCGGAACTCGCCGTGATCCCCACCCCCGAACTGGGCGCGGTGGCCCAGGCACTCGGCGGCGGCGGTGCGACGGTCCGCACCACCGGCGAACTGCGGGCCGCACTGGCCGAGTACGTCCGCGACCCGCGCCCCACCGTGATCAACGTCCGGATCACCCGCGACGTGCTCAGCGTGCCCTACCGGCGCATCCAGTACGGGGAGGACGTGTGACCACGACATGGCTGACGACCCACGACGCGAGGAGCCGGGCATGAGGATCGTGCTGGGAAGAGACGACTACGCGGCCCCGGCCGTCGACGCGGCCGCGGCCGCCGGTGCCGAGCCCCGGCGGCTCGACGTGCGCCCCGTGCACAAGGCGTCGCGCGGATTCGTGAACGACGCCTCGGCGGACATCTGCGAACTGGCCGTGGTGACACTCCTCCAGGCGGCGGCCTACGACCGTCCGGTGGTGCTGCTGCCGGTCACCGTGCTCGGCCGCCACCAGCACCAGACCCTGGTCACGCTGGGCGAGCAGGGCGTGGACGGCGTGCGGGGCCACAGCGTCGGCGTGCGCTCGTGGAGCCAGACCACCGGGGTGTGGCTGCGCGGGTTCCTGACCGAGCAGTACGGCATCGGCCTGTCCGAAGTGGACTGGCGCACCTACGAGGACGGGCACATCGACTCCTACTCCGACCCGGCGTGGGTGAAGCGCGCGCCCGAGGGGGCCAAGCTGCCCGCCGACTTCCTCGACGGCCGGGTCGCCTACGGGATCATGGGCAACGAACTGCCGTCCGACGACCGGATCCGCACCGCCATCCCCAACGCGCCGCAGGTGGCGGCCGAATGGGCCGCGCGCAAGGGCTTCGCGCCCATCAACCACGTGGTCGCGGCCGGCGAGTCGGCCGCGCACGACGACCCGAAGAGCGTCCTCGCCGTCTACGACGCGCTGGCCGGGGCCGTCGCGGCCGACCCGTCGGCCTCGGGAGCGGTGCCCCTGAGCCCGGTGGGCTTCGAGGCCCTTCGCGGACCCGTCACCGCGGTCGCCCGCTACGCGTACGAGCAGGAGGTGCTGCCGCGCCGCGTCGAGTACGACGAACTGGTCGACCGCACCTGCGCCGCGCTCGGGGTGACGGCGGCGCGACTCGGCGGCTGACCGGCGCGTCCCCTCCCCCGAACTCCCCCGAACCAAGGAACGAAGGAAGGACTGGACAGGACATGGACAAGCTCACGGTGGTCCTGGGGGACTACCCGCACGGGCGGCCCCTGCTGGACGGCGATGTGCGGGTGCCCGGTCACGAGGTGAAGCCGGTGGAGGTCAAGCCGGTCATCGGGGCCTACCGGCGGATGATCCGCGACCTCGAGTTCGACGTGTGCGAACTCGCCCCGACCAGCTACCTGCTGGCGTTGCAGGCCGGTGTCCCGCTCACCGCGGTCCCGGTCTTCCTCAACCGCCGCTTCCACCACGCCGACGTGCAGTGCGGCGCGGATTCGGGCATCCGCTTCCCCCGCGACCTCACCGGCAGGCGGGTCGGCGTCCGCGCCTACACGGTCACCACCGGGGTGTGGCTGCGCGGCATTCTGCACGACGAGTACGGACTGGACAACGACACGGTCACCTGGGTCGTGGACGACGAGGACCACATCGAGGGACGTGCGCCGGCCAATGTCGAGCGCGTCGGCGACGGCCGGTCGCTGGCCGAGTTGCTGCGCGCCGGAGACATCGACGCGGCACTGAGCGGAAACGCCGGCACCGGACGCGCGGGCGCGCCCCGCGCGGGCTGGTCCGCACCCGCCGAGCAGGCCGGAGGCGAGGACGGGCCGTACCCGCTCTTCCCCGACCACGAGGTACTCGCCACCGACTGGTACCTGCGTACCGGCGTCTACCCCCTCCACTCGGTCATCGCGATACGCGGGGCGCTCGTCGACGCCGACCCCTCGCTCCCGTCCGCGCTGTACGCCGCGTTCGCCGAGGCCAAGCGGCGCCAAGTGGCGGCCGACCCGGAGTGGACGGCGCTGCCCCGGCTGGGCAGGCAGGCCAAGCAGATCGGGGGCGACCCGATCCCCTACGGCCTGGACGTCAACGACGCGAGCATCCGGGCGCTGGTGAAGTACTCGCGGGACCAGGGGCTGCTGGACGCGGACTTCCCGGCCGAGCCCCGTCAGCTGTTCGCCGAGGGCGACTACCCGGACGCCTGAGCCGGCCCACCGACATCACGATGGAGCGATCCATGGACATCATCGACACCCACTGCCACATCATCTCCGAGGACGTGACCCGCTATCCCCGTGCCCCGATCGGCGGAAAGCAGTCCGGCTGGGCCACCACCCGGCCGGTCACCGCGGACGGCATGATCGAGCGCATGGACGAGGCGGGCATCGGCCGGGCGGTGCTGGTACAGGCCACGACCGCCTACGGCTACGACAACTCCTACGTGCTCGACAGCCGTACCCGACGGCCGGACCGGTTCATCGCGGTGGGCACCGTGGACCCGCTGCCGGCCGACGCCGCCGACCGTCTCAAGGCGGTGACCGGCGACGGCGGCCTGTCCGGTGTGCGGCTGTTCACCAGCGGAAGCACGGTACCCACCCAGGGCGAGTGGTTCGCCGCGCCGGAGACCTATCCCTTCTGGGAGAAGGCCGCCGAACTCGGTGTGACGGTGTGCCTCCAGATGAGGCTCGGCCCGGCGACCGAGCAACTGCACGCGCTGCTGCGGCGGTTCCCGACGGTCCGGGTGCTCCTGGACCACATGGGCTACCCCGACATCGCGGCCTCGCCCGCCGGCGCCGGGGCCGAGGTGGCGCGGCTGGCCGTCCATCCGGGCCTGCACCTCAAGCTGACCCACCGCAACCTCGAACGCCTCCACGACGCCGGCGAGGAGGCCGCCGGCTTCCTCGACCCCGTGCTCGCGGCCTTCGGCGCGAACCGGATCGCCTGGGGCTCCAATCTGCCCGCGGCCGAGCAGTCGCTCCCGCAACTCGTGGCGCTCGCGCGGGAGGTGCTGGCCGAGGTGCCCGAGGCCGACCGCCGGGAGATCTTCGCGGGCACGGCACGCAGGCTGTACCCGGGCCTGGCCGCCTAGGCGGCCTCTGCCGGGAAGGACCGGGAAGGACCGGGAAGGACGGGGTCGGCCTCGGGCCGGGGGCGGGTCAGTCGCGCCAGGTGTCGTCGAGGGTGCTTCTGGCGGCGCCGACGGTCGCGGTGCGGTTGGCGCCGCCCTCCCAGGTCACGTTTCCCGCCGCGTCCTTGCGGAGGTACTTGTACGCGAAGGACGTGCCCGCGGGGAGGTCCACGTCGAGCCTCCACACCGGGTAGGCGGCCGGGTCCAGTCTGGGCGCGCTGTCCGGGTTCCAGTTGCCGAGTTCCGGCCGGTCGCCGCTCACGTGGATGTCCTGGCCCCAGTCGGTGGTCGCGTCGACGGCGAAGGACACCCCGGAGGCCACCGGGTCGGCACCGCCGCCGCAGGTGCGGGCGCCCGTGTGCAGGGCCACGGCCGTGTCGGCGCCGAGGGTGGCGGTGAACCGGCCGGACGCGTCGACCGTGACGCCCCTGCCCGACTGGACGTCGCAGTAGTCCCCGGCGGGCAGCGAGGTCTGGAAGGTGCGGGTCAGCGAGGACGCCTCGTGGTTGATGGCGACGTACGCCTTGGAACCGCGTCCGAAGGCTATCTGGTCACCGCCGTTGTCCCACCAGTCGGTCACGGACTGGCCGCGCGCGGTGTTGCGGAGGCCGACCATGGAGGAGATCTCCCGCCAGGCGTGCTGGCACGACCAGCCGTCGCTGTAACAGGCGTCGACCCGGCCGCCGTTCGGGGGGCCGGCGTCCTGGTCGGTGAACTCGTAGCCCGAGTGCACGTCGGGGCTGCCGTAGGGCCAGGCCAGCATGAAGACGTGTGCCAGGGTGTAGTCGGCGCCGTCCTTGTAGTTGAGGGTGTCGCCGCCGCGCTCGGTGTCGTGGTTGGCGACGAAGACGTTCGACTTCTCCGAGGCCAGGTAGCCCCAGCCCTCGCCGAAGTTCTTCAGGTTCGCGAGGTTCTCGTTCTGGAAGACGCGCTTGAGGTCCCGGGCGTAGCGGAACTCCTGCACGTCGCCGGTGCCGAGGTACTCGCTCGGGGAGACGGCCTCGCCGGCGCCGTAGATCGCCTCCTGCTTCCAGTAGGCGTCCGGGTCGCTCAGCCGGGACTTGATGGCGGCGAGGTCGGCGGCGGCCATGTGCTTGGCCGCGTCGATCCGGAAGCCGTCGACGCCGAGGGACAGCAGGTCGTTGAGGTAGCCGGCGATCGTGCCGCGGACGTACTCCTCGCCGGTGTCGAGGTCCGCGAGTCCGACCAGCTCGCACTCCTGGACGTTGAAGCGGTCGCCGTAGTCGTTGATCTGCGAGGTGCAGTTGTCGAAGTCGGGGGGCGAGTAGAGGCCCGGGTAGTCGTACTTCGTGTACGACGAACCGCCGGTGCCGGTTCCGCTGCCGGCCGACATGTGGTTGATGACCGAGTCCGCGACGACCTTCACCCCTGCCGCGTGACACGTGTCGACCATGCTCTTGAACTGCTCGCGGTCGCCGAGGCGGCCCGCGATCTCATAGCTCACCGGCTGGTACGAGGTCCACCACTGCCCGCCCTGGATGTGCTCCTGCGGCGGTGAGACCTGGACGAAGCCGTAGCCGGCCGGACCGAGGGTGTCGGTGCACGCCTTGGCCACCGAGTCGAACCGCCACTCGAACATCACCGCGGTGACGTCCTTGTCGCCGGGCGGGGAGGCCTGAGCCGGTGCCGCGGCGGTGAGGAGGCTGCCGGCCACGCCGGTGGCGAGGGCGAGGGCCGCGGCGGTGGTTCCGCGCGTTCTCCTGGTGCTCTTGGTACTCCCGTGCATGGAGTCTCCCGTGTGAGGATGCGGGTGTCCCGGGTGGCGACCGACGGCTGACCGGGGAGTCGGCGGAGTCGGCGCACCCTTGCAACTTGTTTCTGCAAGATGACTGCAAGGTGTTGCGGTCGTGACCGTAAGGGTGCCGCTCAACCACGGTCAACCCCTCGTACGCCCTTTCCGTGTCCGGCACATGACGCCGCATCAGCCAACGCCCGGAACGAGAGATGTAAGGCTTTTCTGAAACTTTCCGTCCACTCTTCCGGCGTCAGACGGACGGCTTCTCCGAGCTTCGCCTCGGTTCGGGTACTCTTGAAGAGTTCTTCAATTGCTCAGTTGCTGTGGTCCACATGTGCTCCTGCCGGGAGCGCCCAAGCAACCGGCGGGGAGTGATCGCAGTGCCGGTTCCGTTGTACGAGGCGAAGGCGGAGTTCTTCCGGATGCTCGGGCATCCGGTGCGCATCCGCGTGCTGGAGCTGTTGCAGGACGGGCCGACGCCCGTGCGCGACCTGCTGTCCGCCATCGAACGTCGAGCCGTCGAACCTGTCCCAGCAGCTGGCTGTGCTGCGCCGCTCCGGGATCGTCACGGCGACCCGCACCGGCTCCACGGTGATCTATGAACTGGCCGGCGGCGATGTGGCCGAGCTGCTCGCCGCCGCGCGCAGGATCCTCTCCGAGCTGATGGCGGGCCGGCAGGAGTTGTTGCGGGAGCTGCGGGCCACGGAGATCACGGTGAGCGGGGAGGCGACACGATGAAGGACGAGGGGCGCCGGTTGGAGCGGGGTGTGGCGATCCGGGCGGGTTTCTACATCTTCGGCACACATCTCTTCGCCGGTTTCGTCTGGCTGCTCTTCTACCTCGGCGAGCACGCCCACAAATAGCCGGTGGCGGGCACGGCCGCCGCGCCCCTCACGCCGGCGGCTCCCGCCGCCCCTGCGCGGCGTGCAGGTCGGCGAGCAGCTCCGCCTGGCCCGCGAGCACACCGGACAGGATGGTCCGGGCGACCCTGAGCAGCTCGGCGACGTGCGGGCTGGTCAGCGAGTAGTAGACGGTCGAGCCCTCCTTGCGGGACACCACCAGGTCGGCCCGGCGCAACACCGCGAGCTGCTGCGACAGGTGCGCCGGCTCGATCCCCACCTCCGGCAGCATCTCGGCCACCGCGTGCTCCCGCTCGCTCAGCAGCTCCAGCACCCGGATCCGGGCCGGGTGGCCGAGCGTCTTGAAGAACTCGGCCTTCAACTGGTAAAGCGGCGTACTCATCCTGTGACACTTCCTCGCCGGGGGGTGCCGGTCGGGCGTACTCGCCTGTACGAACCGAGCCGCCTGCCGCTCCTGTCGACCTGGGCAGTTGCCGAGGTTAGCAAGTAGGCGCTCACAGGGGGAGCGTGATCCAGATGCACTTGCCGCCGTCGTCGCGGTCGCCGCGGACCACGGCCGTGCCGCCCAGGCCGGTGGTCAGCTCCATGACGGTCGCCAGACCGCCCGCCCGGCCGCCGGTCGCCGCGCCGTGCAGCGGCGGCTGGTACGGGTGACGGTCGTGCACGGCGAGGGCGAGGCAGTCCGCGCCGACCGCGTAGGTGATGGTCACCTGCTCGGACGGCGGTACGGCGTGCCGGACGCTGTTGGTGACCAGCTCGCTGAGGATCAGCAGGGCGGGCCCCACCGTGGGGTGGTACGGGTTGACTCCCCACTCGGCGAGCGCCTGCTCGGCGGTCTGCCGGGCCAGCCGGACCGCCGAGGGCTCCGCGGGCAGCGTGAGCACGTGCCGGTGCGGCAGTGGTTCGAGCAGGGTGGTCATCGCATCTCCAGTGGGGGCACCGGTGAGAGGTGCGGTCGGGCACCACAGCATCTAACGAATTGCATAATTTCGCAATTCACTATCTCTCACCTTGCGGGGCCTCTCACCTTGCGGGGCCTCTCACCTTGCGGGGACTGCTCGCCTTGAGGAGCCGGTGCCGCCGGAGAGCAAGCCGCTTGCGAGCCCTGCGTTAGCCTTTCGTGTGTGACGCGACGACTTGCTCAGGTGGCGAAGAAGGTTGGGGTCAGCGAGGCCACGGTCAGCCGGGTGCTCAATGGCAAGCCGGGGGTTTCCGAGGCGACCCGGCAGTCGGTGCTGAGCGCGTTGGACGTCCTGGGCTACGAGCGTCCGACCCAGTTGCGCGGCGAGCGAGCCCGGCTGGTGGGACTGGTGCTGCCCGAACTGCAGAACCCGATCTTCCCCGCGTTCGCCGAGGTCATCGGCGGTGCGCTGGCCCAGCAGGGGCTGACACCGGTGCTGTGCACCCAGACCAAGGGCGGCGTCTCCGAGGCCGACTACGTCGAACTGCTCCTGCAGCAGCAGGTCTCCGGGGTGGTGTTCGCGGGCGGTCTGTTCGCCCAGGCGGACGCACCGCACGACCACTACCGGCTGCTCGCGGAGCGCCACATCCCGGTGGTGCTGATCAACGCCTCCATCGAGAATCTCGACTTCCCGTGCATCGCCTGCGACGACGCGGTGGCCGTCGAGCAGTCCTGGCGGCACCTGGCCTCCCTCGGCCACGAACGCATCGGCCTGGTCCTCGGGCCCTCGGACCACGTCCCCTCCCGCCGGAAACTGGCCGCCGCCCACGAGGCCGCGGCCGCCATGGACGCCGTGCTGCCGCAGGAGTTCGTCGAGCGGTCGATGTTCTCCCTCGAAGGCGGCCAGGCGGCGGCCTCCCGCCTGCTGGAGCGCGGGGTCACCGGCATCATCTGCGCCAGCGACCCCCTCGCCCTCGGCGCCATCCGCGCCGCCCGCCGACGCGGACTCCACGTACCCCACGACATCTCCGTCATCGGCTACGACGACTCCGCCTTCATGACCTGCACCGAACCCCCGCTCACCACCGTCCGCCAACCCATCGAAGCCATGGGACGCGCCGCCGTCGACCTCCTGTGCGCACAGATCCAGGGCACCGAAGTCCCCCACGGCGAGTTGCTCTTCGAACCCGAACTCGTGGTCCGTGGCTCCACCGCGCAGCCGGCCGCCCGGTAACGGTCCTGCGCAAATTTCTTGCGTGAAATGCCGGTGTTTTGCGGCTGCCAGACGCAGACGGTGAAAGCCCCTGATCCGAGGGGTTACCGGCAGCCACCCGCGTCCCGCCCTGTGCGCCCGCTCCCGCCCGGCGCCGAGATCGCCCTGTCTTCCCTGTGGACGACCCGACAGTTCTCTGCAACTCTCTGAGCGCTCAACGCAAATGGCGAAGAACATTGAGTGTCCACCTGATGGGTGCATCCGACTGAGCCGTGCCTCGCCGCTGTCCGGCGAGGCGGAGATCGGGGACAGATGAGAAACCGGAACCGGAGATCACGTCTTCTGAGCACCGTGGTCGCGACCAGTCTCCTGGCGCTGGGAGGACCGCTGCTGTCGGCCAACGCAGCCGAGGGTCCCGACATCGCCGTGGGGGACGCCGCGTCGGCGAGCAGTTCGCACGGCGAGTACGGCGCCGCCAACATCACCGACGGCGACCAGGGCACGTACTGGCAGAGCGGCGGGTCGCGCCTGCCCCAGTGGGTCCAGACCGACCTGGGCGCGACGGAGCGGATCGACGAGGTCGTGCTGAGGCTGCCCGCGGGGTGGAAGAGCCGCGCCCAGACGCTCTCCGTCCAGGGCAGCGCCGACGGCACGGGCTTCAGCACACTGAAGGGCTCCGCGACGTACGCCTTCGACCCGGGGGCGGGCAACACCGTCACCGTCGGCTTCCCCGCCACGCGGACCCGGTTCGTGCGGGTGGACATCACGGCCAACTCCGTCGGGCGGTCGGCCCAGCTCTCCGAGCTGGAGGTCCACGCGGCCGGTGAGTCGTCGACGAACCTCGCCGCCGGCAGCCGTCTGACGGCGAGCGGTTCGGCGGGGACGCACACACCCGCCAACGGCAACGACGGCGACAGGGCCACCTACTGGGAGAGCACCGGCGACGCGGTGCCGCAGTGGCTCCAGGCCGACCTCGGCTCGTCCCGCCGGGTCGACCGCGTGGTGGTGCGGCTGCCGGACGGCCGGGGTGCCCGCGGCCAGACCCTGAAGATCCAGGGCAGCGGCAACGGCTCGGCCTTCACCGACCTGACCGCCGCCAAGGCGTACACCTTCGACGCGGCGGGCGACCGGTCGGCCACGATCGCCTTCGACGCGGCCACCACCCGCTACGTGCGCGTCCTGGTGACGGCGAACTCCGGGCAACCGGCCGCCAGGATCTCCGAGTTGGAGGTCTACGGGCCCGCGACGGGCGACACCCGGGCGCCCACCGCCCCGGCCGGCCTCGCGTTCACGGAGCCGGCCACCGGACAGGTCCGGCTCACCTGGAAAGCGGCCTCGGACGACACGGCCGTCACCGGATACGACCTCTACGCCGACGACGAACTGCTGACGACGGTCGCGGGCGAGGCCACCACGTACACCGACACCCGGCCGGCCGACACGAAGGTCACCTACCACGTGCGCGCCCGGGACGCGGCCGGCAACCAGTCGGGGAACAGCAACCGGGTCGTCCGCCGGGCCGGCACCGGTGACACACAGGCCCCCACCGCGCCCGCGCATCTCGCCCTCACCGAGTCCGCCGCCGGGCGGACCGGGCTGACCTGGCGCGCCTCGGCCGACGACCAGGGCGTCACCGGATACGACATCTACGCGAACAACCGGCTCCGCGCGAGCGTCGCCGGCGACGCGACCGCCTACACCGACACCCGCCCGGCGTCCGCGAACGTCACCTACTCCGTGCGGGCGAGGGACGCGGCCGGCAACCGGTCCGGCACCAGCAACTCGGTGACGCGAGGCGGCAGCGGGGAGGCATCCAACCTCGCCGTCGGCAAGCCGATCAGCGCCTCGTCCTTCATCCACACCTATGTCGCCGAGAACGCCAACGACAACAGCACCTCGACCTACTGGGAGGGAGCGGCGGGCAGTTACCCGAACACGCTGACCCTCGCGCTGGGCGCGAACGCGGATGTCGACAGTGTCGTCCTCAAGCTCGACCCGGATGCGGTCTGGTCGAAGCGCACCCAGAACATCGAGGTGCTCGGGCGTGCCCAGGACGCCTCCGGCTTCACCACTTTGGTGGCCGCGAAGGACTACGTCTTCGACCCGGCGAGCGGCGGCAACAGCGTGACGATACCCGTCGGTGACCGGGCCGCCGACATCCGGCTCAGGTTCACCTCCAACAGCGGGGCGACGGCCGGGCAGGTCGCCGAGTTCCAGGTCGTCGGCGTCCCCGCGCCCAATCCCGATCTGGAGGTGACGAATCTGACCACCTCGCCCGCCTCCCCCGTCGAGTCGGACGAGATCACCGTGTCCGCGACCGTCCGCAACAGCGGTGCGGCCGCCGCCCCGGCCGGCTCCCTCGCGGTGCGGCTGGGCGACACCAAGGTCGCCACCGCCGAGTTCGGCGCCCTGGAGCCGGGTGCGCAGAGCACGGTCGGCGCGTCCATCGGTGCACGCGAGGCCGGCTCCTACGAGCTGAGCGCGGTCGCCGACGAGGCGGACGAGATCATCGAGCAGAACGAGACCAACAACACCTACACGCGTCCGGAACCGCTGGTGGTCAGGCCGGTCCAGAGTTCCGACCTGGTGGCGGCCACCGTGAGCACCTCGCCCTCCAGCCCGGCCGCCGGCGACGAGGTCACGTTCGAGGTCGCGCTCAGGAACCAGGGCACCCAGGACTCCGCGGGCGGCGGCCACGCGGTGACGCTCGCCCTGCTCGACTCCAAGGGCGCCACCGTCACGACGCTGACCGGCGCGCACTCCGGCGTCATCGCCGCCGGCACGACGGCTCCCGCCGTGGACCTCGGCACCTGGAAGGCGGCCGACGGCTCGTACACCGTGCGGGTCACGGTGGCCGACGACGCGAACGAACTGCCGGTCAAGCGGGAGAACAACACCTTGACGCAGCCGCTGTTCGTCGGGCGTGGCGCGAACATGCCGTACGACATGTACGAGGCGGAGGACGGCACGCTCGGCGGCGGTGCCACCGCGGTCGGTCCCAACCGGACCATCGGCGACATCGCGGGCGAGGCCTCCGGCCGCAGGGCCGTGCGTCTGGACCGGACCGGCGCGTACGTCGAGTTCACCACGAGGGCAGACACCAACACCCTGGTGACCCGGTTCTCCATCCCGGACGCGCCGGGTGGCGGCGGCACCGAGGCCACGATCAACGTGTACGTCGACGGCGTCATGCGGAAGGCGCTCCCGCTCACGTCCAAGTACGCCTGGCTGTACGGCAACGAGGCCGGGCCCGGCAACTCCCCCGGCGAGGGCGCGCCGCGCCACATCTACGACGAGGCGCACATCATGCTGGGCGAGACCGTCCCGGCGGGCAGCAGGATCCGGTTGCAGAAGGACGCCGCGAACACCTCCGACTACGCGATCGACTTCGTCAACCTGGAGCAGGTCGCCCCGGTGCCCAACCCCGACCCGGCGGCGTACGCGGTGCCGGCCGGATTCACGCACCAGGACGTGCAGAACGCGCTCGACCAGGTCCGCATGGACACCACGGGCAGGCTGGTCGGTGTGTATCTGCCGCCGGGCGACTACCAGAACGTTCGAGCAAGTTCCAGGTGTACGGCAAGGCCGTGCGGGTGGTGGGGGCCGGTCCCTGGTTCACCACGTTCCACGCGCCGTCGACGCAGGAGAACACCGATGTCGGCTTCCGGGCCGACGCCACGGCGAAGGGCTCGTCGTTCGCGAACTTCGCCTACTTCGGCAACTACACCTCCCGCATCGACGGGCCCGGCAAGGTGTTCGACTTCTCCGACGTGTCGGACATCGTGATCGACAACATCTGGAACGAGCACATGGTGTGCCTGTACTGGGGCACCAACACGGACCGGGTCACGATCAAGAACTCCCGGATCCGCAACATGTTCGCCGACGGCGTCAACATGACCAACGGCTCGACCGACAACCTCGTCTCCAACAACGACGCACGGGCGACCGGTGACGACAGCTTCGCGCTCTTCTCGGCGATCGACGCGGGCGGCGCGGACATGAAGGACAACCTCTACGAGAACCTGTCGACGACGCTGACCTGGCGTGCCGCGGGTCTCGCCGTGTACGGCGGCTACAGCAACACCTTCCGCAACATCCATGTCGCGGACACCCTGGTCTACTCGGGGATCACCATCAGCTCGCTGGACTTCGGCTACCCGATGAACGGCTTCGGCACGGATCCGACGACCTTCGAGAACATCTCGGTCGTCAGGGCCGGCGGGCACTTCTGGGGCGGGCAGACCTTCCCGGGGATCTGGGTGTTCTCGGCGTCCAAGGTGTTCCAGGGCATCCGGGTCGGCAACGTCGACATCGTCGATCCGACCTACAGCGGCATCATGTTCCAGACGAACTACGTGGGAGGGCAGCCGCAGTTCCCGATCAAGGACACGGTGTTCACGAACGTCTCCGTGACGGGCGCGCACAAGAGCGGTGACGCGTTCGACGCCAGGTCAGGTTTCGGCGTCTGGGCCAACGAGATGCCCGAGGCGGGGCAGGGACCGGCGGTCGGCGAGGTCACCTTCAACGGGCTCAGGCTCGGTGACAACGCCGTGGACATCCGCAACACGACCTCCACCTTCACCATCGTCCGCAATCCGTAGCACCGCATGGGCCAGGCCGGTCCTTGTCGGACCGGCCACTGACTGGCGCAAGTTCCTTGCGGAACTTGCGCTAGTCTTGCGTTCGTGACACGACGACTTGCTCAGGTGGCGAAGAAGGTTGGGGTCAGCGAGGCCACGGTCAGCCGGGTGCTCAACGGCAAACCCGGGGTCTCCGAGACGACCCGGCAGTCCGTGCTGAGCGCGTTGGACGTCCTGGGCTACGAGCGTCCGACCCAGTTGCGCGGCGAGCGAGCCCGGCTGGTGGGACTGGTGCTGCCCGAGTTGCAGAACCCGATCTTCCCCGCGTTCGCCGAGGTCATCGGCGGTGCGCTGGCCCAGCAGGGGCTGACACCGGTGCTGTGCACCCAGACCAAGGGCGGCGTCTCCGAGGCCGACTACGTCGAACTGCTCCTGCAGCAGCAGGTGTCGGGCGTGGTCTTCGCCGGCGGCGGTCTGTTCGCCCAGGCGGACGCACCGCACGACCACTACCGGCTGCTCGCGGAGCGCCACATCCCGGTGGTGCTCGTCAACGCCTCCATCGCGGACCTGGACTTCCCGTGCATCGCCTGCGACGACGCGGTGGCCGTCGAGCAGTCCTGGCGGCACCTGGCCTCCCTCGGCCACGAACGCATCGGCCTGGTCCTCGGCCCCTCGGACCACATCCCGTCCCGCCGGAAACTGGCCGCCGCGCGGGAAGCGGCGCAGGCCATGCACAGGGAGCTGCCCGACGAGTACGTGCAGCGGTCCATGTTCTCCCTCGAAGGCGGCCAGGCGGCGGCCTCCCGCCTGCTGGAGCGCGGGGTCACCGGCATCATCTGCGCCAGCGACCCCCTCGCCCTCGGCGCCATCCGCGCCGCCCGCCGACGCGGACTCCACGTACCCCACGACATCTCCGTCATCGGCTACGACGACTCCGCCTTCATGACCTGCACCGAACCCCCGCTCACCACCGTCCGCCAACCCATCGAAGCCATGGGACGCGCCGCCGTCGACCTCCTGTGCGCACAGATCCAGGGCACCGAAGTCCCCCACAGGGAACTGCTCTTCGAACCCGAACTCGTCGTCCGCGGCTCCACCGCGCAGGTGTCCGCCATGTAGCGCGCACCCATCATCTGCGACTGCCTGTCGCACAATTACGAAATCAGCGCGTGATATTGCGTTCACTTGTTCACGGTGGTTGAGTGTGCGGCGCCCCACAACGCATCGGCGGTGGGGCGCCTTCCACGTTCATGCCCGAGGGGGACCACCCATGAGAAGTGCTCGGTTCCGCCGTACTCGTCGTACCGGCGCCATCACGCTCGTCTCCGCTCTCACGCTGACCGCCCTGGCCGCCTGCGGCACGAGCAGCAGCGACGACGGCGGCTCCGAGGGCGGCACGGGGTCCTCCGACCCGGCCGCCGCGCTGGACCCGAAGACCAAGGTGACGCTCACCATCGACTGCATGCCCCCGGCGGCGAAGGCGGCCGAGCTGAAGGAGTGGAAGGAAGACGTCAAGGAGTTCAACAAGACGTATCCCAACGTCACCATCGAGGGCCGCTCCACCCCGGGCCAGTGTCTTGAGCCACCGCGCTTCACGGCGATGCTGAAGGCGAAGTCGCAGCCCGACGTGTTCTACACGTACTTCACCGACCTGCCCCAGGTGCTGGACAACGACGGCGCCGAGGACATCACCGCGTACGTCAACGAGAAGACCGTGCCGCTCCTGAAGGACATCGACCCGAACGTCCTCGGCTCGCTCAAGCACGACGACAAGCTCTACGGCCTGCCCACCAGCAACTACACGATGGGCCTGCTGATCAACCGCAAGCTCTTCGAGAAGGCCGGACTCGACCCGGACAGCCCGCCGCGCACCTGGGACGAGGTCCGCACCGCCGCCAAGAGGATCGCCGGTCTGGGCGACGGAATCGCCGGCTTCGGCGAGTACAGCGCGGGCAACACCGGCGGCTGGCACTTCACCGCCCAGATGTACAGCCTCGGCGGCGAGGTCGTGGACGCGAGCGGCAAGAAGGCGGCCTTCAACGACGAGCTGGGCAAGCAGGTCGCCGAGAACCTCCACGCCATGCGCTGGGAGGACGACAGCATGGGCAAGACCCAGCTGCTCAAGTGGGGCGACCTGCAAAAGCAGATCGCCACCGACAAGCTCGGCATGTTCCTCGCCGCGCCCGACGACATCGCGTACATGGTCCAGCAACTCGGCGCAAAGTACGAGAACTTCGGCATGGGCCCGATCCCGGGCGAGCACAGCACCCTGGCCGGCGGCAACAACTACATGGTCAAGAAGGGGATATCGCCCGACAAGATCAAGGCCGCCGTCGCCTGGCTGAACTTCAAGAACCTCACCGTCGGCAAGGGGCAGTTCGAGTGGGCCCGCACCAAGGCCGACGACCTGCCGGTGGGCATCCCGCAGCCCAACTTCTGGCTGAACGAGTCGAAGACCAAGGACGACGCGGCCCGCGTCGAGTACGCCACCATGCCGGTCGCGAACTTCAAGACGTTCATGGACAACCCGGTCCCGGGCAAGGCCGAGCCGCCGAAGGCCCAGGAGGTCTACAAGGTCCTGGACAACGTGATGTCCGGCATCCTCACCAACAAGAACGCCGACATCGACAAGCTGCTCTCCACCGCCGAGCAGCAGGTCAACCAGGTTCTGGCCACGCAGTGACCGGCCTCCTCGGGGGGTGGGCCGCACCGCCCCCCGGGGTCCACGAGATCAGTCCCAAGGAGCGACGATGTCGGCCCCCAGTCTGACCCCGGGCAAGGCGGCGAGACCCCGCCACCCGCAGCCGCCGCCGGACGAACCGCCCCCGCCGCGCGGTTCCTTCGGCAGAAGCCTCCGGCGCAATCTCACCGCGCACGGCTTCCTGATCGGGGCGGTCCTGTGCTTCGCGTTCTTCTCCTGGTACCCCATGGTCCGGGAGTTCCTCCTCGCCTTCCAGAAGACGGAACACGGCGAGGTGTCCTGGGTCGGCATGGACAACCTGGTCACGGTCTTCAACGACCCGGCCTTCTGGCAGGCCTGGCGCAACACCCTGCTGTTCACGGTGCTGGCCCTGGTCTTCGGGTTCGCCGTGCCGTTCGTCGTCGCCCTCGTCATCAACGAGCTGAGGCACGGCAAGGGATATCTGCGGCTGCTCGTCTATCTGCCGGTGATGCTGCCCCCGGTCGCCGCCGTACTGCTCTTCAAGTACCTGTACGACCCCGGCTACGGCCTGCTCAACGAGCTGTTCGGCGCCGTCGGGCTGCCCGAGCAGCAGTGGCTCCAGGACCCCGACCTGTCCATGCTGTCCGTGGTCATCGCCTCGACCTGGATGAACATGGGCGGCGCGGCGCTCATCTACCTCGCCGCGCTCCAGGGGATCCCCGGCGAGCTGTACGAGGCGGCGGAGCTGGACGGGGCCGGGCTGCTGCGCAAGGTCTGGCACGTGACGATCCCGCAGACGCGGCTCATCCTCTCGCTGATGCTGCTCATGCAGATCATCGCCACCATGCAGGTCTTCGTGGAACCCTTCCTGCTCACCGGCGGCGCCGGCCCCGAGGGCTCGACCACCACCGTCGTCTACCTCATCTACCAGTACGCCTTCAACTTCAACAACTACGGTGCCGCGGCGGCCCTCGGCCTGCTGCTCCTCGTACTGCTGGCCGGGTTCTCGGCGGCGTACGTGAAGCTCAGCCGCGCCGAGGACGAGTAGAGCCGGGGGAAACCGCAGATGTCCACACGCACGCTCATCGCACCGGCCCAACTCGCCCGGCCCCGCGGAAAGTTCCTCTACTGGCTGACCTTCGCCGTCGTCGTCGCCCTGTTCACCGTGGTCTTCCTCGGCCCGATGTACTGGATGATCTCCAGCGGGTTCAAGGACACCCAGGAGGTCGTCCGGACACCGCCGACACTGGTGCCCGAGTCCTTCCGGCCCGAGAACTACTCACAGGCCTGGGACGTCATGGGCCTGGCCCGCCTGCTGTGGAACACACTGTTCTACGCGTTCGGCGCCCTGGCCTTCCAACTGGTCCTCGACGTGGCGGCGGCGTACTCCCTGTCCAAGCTCCGCCCGGTCTTCGGCAAGGCCATCCTGGGCATGATGCTGGCGACGCTGATGATCCCGGCGACCGTGCTGGTCGTGCCGCAGTACCTGACGGTGCTCGACGTGCCGATCTTCGAACGCAATCTGCTCAACACCCCGTGGGCGATCTGGCTCCCCTCGGTGACCAACGCCTTCAACATCTTCCTGCTGAAGCGGTTCTTCGACTCGATCCCGCGGGAACTGCTCGACGCCGCGTCCATGGACGGCGCCTCGCCCATGCGCACGCTCCGCTCGATCGTCCTGCCGATCTCGCGGCCGATCCTCGGTGTGGTGTCCATCTTCGCGGTGGTGGGCGTCTGGAAGGACTTCCTCTGGCCCATGCTGACCCTGCCCGATCCGGCCAGGCAGACGCTGAACGTCGGGATCTACTCCCTGTCCAACGGTGTGCCCGTCAACGTACTGATCGCCGCGCTCACCATGGCCTCACTGCCCACCCTGATCATCTTCCTGATCTTCCAGCGCAACATCATGAGCGGACTCACCGCCGGCGGGCTCAAGGGCTGAGGCCGAGGCTCCCGGCCCGCGTCCCGCCCGCCCGATCGGCCCGTCCCGTCAGCCTTCGCCGCCGGCCCGTCCGACGCCCCGCTCAGTCCGGGCCGGCGGCGAAGATCCACCCTGCCCGAAAGGACCGTCACGTGGCAGCCCCCACCTCGCACCAGACCGCAGACTGGTGGCGCGACGCCGTCATCTACCAGGTGTACCCGCGCAGTTTCGCCGACGGCGACGGCGACGGCACCGGTGATCTCGCGGGCGTCCGGGCGAGACTGCCGTACCTCGCCGAACTCGGTGTCGACGCCGTCTGGTTCACCCCCTGGTACGTCTCCCCGCTCGTCGACGGCGGCTACGACGTCGCCGACTACCGCACCATCGACCCGGCCTTCGGCACCCTCGGCGAGGCCGAGAAGCTGATCGCCGAGGCCCGGGAGCTGGGCATCCGCACCATCGTCGACATCGTCCCCAACCACGTCTCCGACCAGCACGCGTGGTTCCGGGCGGCACTGGCCGCGGGTCCGGGCAGCGCCGAGCGGGAGCGCTTCCACTTCCGTCCCGGCCGCGGTGCGAACGGCGAACTGCCGCCCAACAACTGGCCCTCCCAGTTCTCCGGCCGCACCTGGACCCGCGTCCCGGACGGCGAATGGTACCTGCACCTGTTCACCCCGGAGCAGCCCGACCTCAACTGGGCCCACCCCGAGGTGCGCCGGGAGCACGAGGACGTGCTGCGGTTCTGGTTCGAACGCGGGGTCGCGGGCGTACGCATCGACTCCGCCGCCCTGCTCGCCAAGGATCCCGCGCTCGCGGACTTCGAGGAGGGCGTCGACCCGCACCCGTACATCGACCAGGACGAACTGCACGACATCTACCGCTCCTGGCGGGCCGTCGCCGACGAGTACGGGGGCGTCTTCGTGGGTGAGGTGTGGCTGCCCGACGCCGAGCGCTTCGCCCGCTATCTGCGGCCCGACGAGCTGCACACCGCCTTCAACTTCAACTTCCTGTCCTGCCCCTGGGACGCCGGCCGGCTGCGCCGCACCATCGACGACACCCTGGCCGAGCACGCCCCCGTGGGCGCCCCCGCCACCTGGGTGCTCTGCAACCACGACGTGACCCGCACGGTGACCCGGTACGGCCGCGCGGACACCGGCTTCGACTTCGCGACGAAGGCCTTCGGCACCCCGACCGACCTGGCGCTCGGCACCCGGCGCGCCCGCGCCGCCGCGCTGCTGACGCTGGCCCTGCCCGGGTCCGTCTACCTGTACCAGGGCGAGGAACTCGGCCTGCCCGAGGCCGACATCCCGCTCGGGCGGATCCAGGACCCGATGCACTTCCGCTCCGGGGGCAGCGATCCGGGCCGGGACGGCTGCCGCGTACCGCTGCCCTGGACGGCCGACGCCCCGTACTGCGGTTTCGGCTCCGAGACGGAGCCCTGGCTGCCGCAGCCCGAGCACTGGGCGGCGTACGCGGCGGACCGCCAGAGCGCCGACCCGGAGTCGATGCTCGCGCTCTACCGCCGGGCGCTGCGGCTGCGGCGCTCCACCGAAGGGTTCGGCGACGGCCCGCTCGACTGGCTGCCCGCGCCGGACGGTGTCCTCGCCTTCCGGCGCACGGGCGGCCTGACCTGCGTCGTCAACCTCTCCGCTGAGCCGGCCCGGCTGCCCGCGCACCGCGCGCTCCTGCTGGGCAGCGGGCCCCTCGACGACGACGGCCGGCTGCCGCGCGACACGGCGGTGTGGCTGCGCGACTGAGGTTGCGGGCCGCCGCCCCGGCCGGTGGACCCACCGATCGAGGTACCGCCGTCGCCGCTCTCCCCGAGGCGAGGCAGAATCGGGGCAGGAGGCCGTGGGAGGAGGCGACGCGTGCGGGAACGACCGTGGCTGCGCGAGGTCCGCCGGCCTCCCCGGGCCCTCGTGGACGGCCGCCGGGCTCTGAAGGCCGCCCTGCGGCCGGTTACCGACGCGGTGCGGGCCCGGCGCCGGCTGGCGTGGCTGAACGAGGCCGGTACCCGCATCGGGTCCACGCTGGACCTGCGGCGCACGGCCGAGGAGCTGGCCGCCTTCACCGTGCCCGAGCTGGCCGACGGGTGCGCGGTGGACCTGCTGGAGTCGGTGCTCAGGTTCCAGGAGGGCGACCGCTCCACGGCGAACACGGGTACACCCGAGCTGAGGGCCATGGCCGTCTCCGAGATTCCGGGGCTCGACCTCGCGCCGGACCCGGTGGGCGAGGTGTCCGTGTACACCGCCGGGCGGCTCGTGCGCACCTGCCTCGACACCCGCGGGCCCGTGCTGGTGGCCCGGATGGGACGGCCCGACTTCGCCGCCGTGGCGCCCACCGCCGAGGCGGCCGCTCGCCTGCGCCAGGCGGGGGTGCACTCCTATCTGGCGGTGCCGCTGATCGCCCGCGGGGTGCTGCTTGGCCTGGCCGACTTCGTCCGGGCCGGCAGCCGGGCGCCGTTCACGCGGGCCGACGTGGCCCTGGTGATGGAGCTGGCGTCCAAGGCGGCCGTGTACATCGACAACGCCCGGCTCTACGGGCGCGAGCGCGAGCACGTGGTCAGCCTGCAGCGGGCCCTGCTCCCCCGCTCCAGCCCGAGCACGCCAGGACTCGACGTGTCCTCGTGCTACGACCCGGCCGCCGATCCGGCCGCCGTGGGCGGCGACTGGTTCGACGTCGTCTCGCTGCCCAGCGGACGCACCGCGCTGATGGTGGGCGACGTGATGGGCCGCGGTCTGGCCGCCGCCGCGACCATGGGCCGGCTGCGCACGGTGGCCCGGACCCTGATGGCGCTCGACATCGCGCCCGAGCAGTTGCTCGCCCGGCTGGACCTGGCCGCGCGCGGCCTGGAGGAGGACCAGGTCGCCACCTGTCTGTGCGCGGTGTACGACCCGCACGGCGGCACCTTCCGCATCGCCAGTGCCGGTCATCCGCCGCCCCTGCTGACCGGGGCCGACGGCGTCGCCGCGTTCCTGGAGGTGCCGGCCGGGGCGCCGCTGGGGGCCGGGATGATCCCGTACGACCCGGTCGAGTGCCCGGTGCCGGTGCGGGGCCGGCTGACGCTGTACACGGACGGCCTGATCAGGTCGCGCACCGCCGACCTCGCCACGCAGATGGAACGGCTGCGCGAGGCGGTCGGCGACGGTGTCGCCGGGGGCGGCGCGGCGTGCCGGGCGGTCATCGAGCAGGTCGGCGGCGACCGGTCCGACGACGCCATCGTCCTGGTCGCCGCCGCTCGGCCGCTCGGCCCGGAGGGCGATGTGTACGTACGGACGCTGCCGCCGGACGGCAAGGCGGCCGGGCAGGCCCGTACCGCGGTGCGCGAGCAGTTGGTGCGGTGGGATCTCGAGGACCTGGTCGAGGTCACGGAGCTGGTGGTCAGCGAGCTGGTCGCCAACGCGCTGCGGTACGGGAACGCCCCCGGCGAGCTGCGGCTGCTGCGGCACGAGCGGCTGTCGGTCGAGGTCTCCGACTCGGGGCCCGACCTGCCGCGGATCCAGCACGCGGGCGAGAGCGACGAGAGCGGGCGCGGGCTCCAGCTGATCAACATGCTGTGCCGGCGCTGGGGTTCGTGCCGCACGCCCGAGGGGAAGGTCGTCTGGGCCGAGCAGGATCTGCCCGCGCGGACGGGGACGGCCGACGCGCCGTAGCGGTCGTGCCGTCCCGGGCTCGGGAGTTCACGGGCGTCTCCTAGGTCGTGTCTGATAATTGGTCTTGTGGTGGGTCGTGGTGAGCTGACGGATGTGGCGTGGGAGCGGATAGCGCCGCTGTTGCCGGGTGTTGACGGGCGGGGGCGTCCGTGGCGGGATCATCGGCAGGTGATCAACGGGGTGTTGTGGCGGTTGCGGACGGGTGGTCCGTGGCGTGACCTGCCAGAGCGCTTCGGGCCGTGGCAGACGGTCTATGAACGGTTCGCCCGCTGGGAGGCGGACGGGACCTGGGCGCGCCTGCTCGAAGAGGTCCAGGTCCGCGACGACTCGGTCGGGGCCGTGGAATGGACGGTCTCGGTCGACTCCACGATCAGTCGGGCCCACCAGCATGCAGCCGGCGCCCGCAAAAAGGGGCGTCGGCGGGGGACGAACTGGAAGATCCGGAACGCGAGGCGGATCGTCAGGCGCTCGGTCGGTCCCGCGGTGGGCTGACCACCAAGGTTCACCTCGCCTGCGACGGCCGGGGCCTGCCTCTGGCCGTCCTCGTCACACCCGGCAACGTCAACGACTCGACAGCCTTCGAGGCGGTCCTGGACGCGGTGAGAGTGCCCCGGACCGGCGTCGGGCGGCCGCGTCGCAGACCCGACGCGGTCATCGCCGACAAGGCGTATTCGTCACGGGCGATCCGCCGGACGCTGCGTCGCCGGGGCATCCGGGCGGTGATCCCGGAAAGGGCTGACCAGAAGGCCAACCGGATGCGGCGCGGCCGGGCCGGCGGCAGGCCACCGGCCTTCGACCGTGGTCTCTACAAAGCTCGCAACGTCGTCGAACGCTGCTTCAACCGGCTCAAGCAGTTCCGGGCCATCGCGACCCGCTTCGACAAACTCGCCGCCCGCTACCGGGCCGGACTCCACCTCGCAGCACTCATCCTCTGGCTCCGCGAACCGCGCCAAGACCATTTGTCAGACACCCCCTAGGCCGCCGCCTCCGGCTCCGCCGTCCGCCGCTCCGTCGGGCGTCCCTCGAACCGGGTGCGGTGCAGTTGGGCGTAGCGGCCGCCGGACGCCAGGAGTTCGTGGTGGGTGCCGCGTTCCACGATGCGGCCGGCCTCGACCACCAGGATCTGGTCGGCCGTCCGGATCGTGGACAGCCGGTGTGCGATCACCACGGCCGTCCTGCCCGCCAGGGCCTCCGCGAGGGCCTCCTGGACGGCCGCCTCGGAGGTGTTGTCGAGGTGGGCGGTGGCCTCGTCGAGGATGACGACGCGCTGGCGGGCCAGCAGCAGCCGGGCGATGGTCATGCGCTGGCGCTCCCCGCCGGAGAGGCGGTAGCCGCGCTCGCCGACCACGGTGTCGAGGCCGTCGGGCAGGGAGCGTACGAGGTCGACGAGGCGGGCCCGGCGCAGCGCGTCCCACAACTCGGTGTCGGTGGCGCCCGGCCGGGCCAGCAGCAGGTTGGCGCGGACCGTGTCGTGGAAGAGGTGGCCGTCCTGGGTGACCATGCCGACGGTGTCGCGCAGCGAACGGGCGCTCAGGTCGCGGACGTCGACGCCGCCGACGCGTACGGTGCCGCCGTCGGTGTCGTACAGGCGCGGCAGCAGTTGGGCGATGGTCGACTTGCCGGCGCCGGAGGAGCCGACGAGCGCGACGGTCTGGCCCGGTTCGGCGCGGAAGGAGAGGCCGTGCAGGACCTCGTCGCCGCCGCGGGTGTCCAGGGCGGCGACCTCTTCGAGGGAGGCGAGGGAGACCCTGTCGGCGGAGGGGTAGCCGAAGCGTACGTCGTCGAACTCGACGGCGACCGGGCCCTCGGGGACGGGGCGGGCGGCGGGCTTCTCGTCGATGAGCGGGGTCAGGTCAAGGACCTCGAAGACCCGCTCGAAGCTGACGAGGGCGCTCATGACCTCCACGCGGGCCCCGGCGAGCGCGGTGAGGGGTGCGTAGAGGCGGGTCAGGAGCAGTGCCAGCGCGACGACGGCGCCCGGGTCCAGGGTGCCGCGCAGGGCGAACCAGCCGCCGAGGCCGTAGACGAGGGCCAGGGCCAGGGCGGAGACCAGGGTGAGCGCGGTGATGAAGGCCGCCTGGGCGGTGGCCGTGCGGACGCCGATGTCGGCGACGCGGCGGGCGCGGTCGGCGAACTCGTCCGACTCCTCCTCCGGGCGGCCGAACAGCTTGATCAGCGTGGCGCCGGGCGCCGAGAAGCGCTCGGTCATGCGGGTGCCCATCGCGGCGTTCAGGGTGGCGGCCTCGCGCTGGAGGCCGGCCATGCGGCGGCCCATGTGCCGGGCCGGGAGCACGAACACCGGGAGCAGCACCAGCGCGAGCAGGGTGATCTGCCAGGACAGGGTGAGCATGACGGCGAGGGTGAGCAGCAGGGTGACCAGGTTGCTGACCACGCCGGACAGGGTGTTGCTGAAGGCCCGCTGCGCGCCGATGACGTCGTTGTTGAGACGGGAGACCAGCGCGCCCGTACGAGTACGTGTGAAGAACGCGACCGGCATGCGCTGCACATGATCGAACACGGCTGTCCGCAGATCGAGGATGAGTCCCTCCCCGAGCGTCGCCGAGAGCCTGCGCGAGAGGATGCCCAGCACCGCCTCCGCGAGGGCGATGAGCGCGATCAGCAGGGCGAGGCGTACGACGGTGCCCTCGTCGCCGCCCGACACGATGGTGTCCACGACGCGTCCCGCGAGGACGGGGGTGGCGACGGCGAGCAGTGCGGTCAGCACCCCGAGCAGTACGAACCGGGCGATGCGGCGGCGGTGCGGGCGGGCGAAGGCGGCGACGCGGCGCAGTGTCGCGCGGGCGAGGGGGCGGCGCTCCTGCTCGGCGTTCATGACGCTGTGCAACTGGGTCCAGGCTGTGGTCTCCATGCTCATGTCGAAGACGGTAGAACCTCAAGGAAACTTGAGGTCAAGGAGCCGTCGCCCGCGGTCCGTAACGCGGTGTCCGTGCGGCGGCCATCCGTAGTTGGCGCGCCTCGGGGAATCTCTTGTGGTGTGACGACAGCGGCACGACTTCCCGGGAAGCCACTGCTGCGCCGCGTCCCGGCCCGCCGGATCCTGTGTGTCCTTCCGCTGCTGCTGGTCACCGTGGTCGCGGTGCGGCACCGGTCGGTGCTGGCCGAGGGCTTCGGCCAGCTCGCCACGGCCCGCTGGCCCTGGCTGCTGGCCGCGGCCGGGGCGACCTGTCTGACCTGGGTCGCCGCCGCCTGCACCCGGCAGGGCGCGGTGGTGGAGCGGCTGCCCCGGCGACGGCTGGTGGCCACGCAGTTCGCGGCGGGCGCGGCCAACCACCTGCTGCCGACGGGGCTGGGGGCGAGCGCGGTCAACCTGCGGTTCATGGCGATGTGCGGGCTGCCGCTGGCCCGGTCCTCCGCCGCCCTCGCCCTGTATCTGCTGGCGGAGAGCGCCGGCCGGCTCGCCCTGCTGGGTGCCCTGCTGATCGCGTTCCCCGGCGCGCTGCGGCTCGGCACGCTGCTGCCCGAGGCGGCCGCGGGGCCGCTGCCGGCCCTCGTGTGCGCGGTGCCGGTGGTGGCGGCGGGCTTACTCGTGCTGGCACCGCGGTTGCGCGGGGCGGCGGTCTCCTTCCTGCGGACGGCGCTCGGCGAGGCCCGTTCGGTGCACGGGCGGCCGGCGCGTGCGCTGGCGCTGTGGGGCGGCGCGCTCGCGTTCCCCGCGCTCCAGGCGACGGCACTGGTCCTGGTCGGGCGGGCGCTGGGCCTTGCGGTGCCGGCCGCGCACATGGCGGTGGCGTACCTGGCGGCGACGGTCGCGGTGGCGCTGGTGCCCACGCCGGGCGGTATCGGTTCGGTCGAGGCGGCGCTGGTCGTGGCGCTGGTGGCCACGGGCGGACCGCCGGCCGTCGCCACGGCGGTGGTCCTCGCGTTCCGGCTCCTGACCGTCTGGCTGCCCCTGCTGCCGGGCGCGCTGACGCTGGCCGTACTGGTCCGGATGCGGGTGATCTGAGCACGAAGCCCGCGCCCCGACCCACTTGTCCGGCGCGGGTCGCGTGCGACTGGCCGGAATCTCCGGGCGACCCCTGTCGAGCCGAGGTCGATCAGGAGATATCTTGATGTCGAGCAATGTTGCAGACGTGGAGCGGAGCACCCGGTGACTGACTCGACCATCATCTATACGCACACTGACGAGGCCCCGGCCCTGGCGACGTATTCGTTCCTGCCGGTGGTCCGGGCGTACGCCTCGCAGGCGGGTGTCGCGGTCGAGACCCGCGACATCTCGCTGGCCGGCCGCATCATCGCCCTGTTCCCGGAGTACCTCACCGAGGACCAGCGCGTCCCGGACGCCCTCGCGGAACTCGGCGAGCTGGCCAAGACCCCCGCGGCCAACATCATCAAGCTGCCGAACATCTCGGCGTCCATCCCGCAGCTCAAGGCCGCGATCGCCGAGCTGCAGAGCCAGGGCTACGCCCTGCCGGCCTACCCGGACGACCCGAAGACCGACGAGGAGCGCGACATCCGCGCCCGCTACGACAAGGTCAAGGGCTCCGCGGTCAACCCGGTCCTGCGCGAGGGCAACTCCGACCGCCGTGCCCCGGCCTCGGTGAAGAACTACGCCAGGAACCACCCGCACCGCATGGGCGCCTGGAGCGGCGAGTCCAAGACCAACGTGGCGACCATGGACGAGAACGACTTCCGCTCCACCGAGAAGTCCGCGGTGATCGCCGAGGACGGCTCGCTGCGGATCGAGCTGGTCGGCGACGACGGCACCACCACGGTGCTGCGCGAGTCGGTGCCGGTGAAGAAGGACGAGGTCGTCGACGCCTCCGTGCTGCGCGTCGCCGCGCTGCGCGAGTTCCTCACGGCGCAGGTCGCCCGCGCCAAGTCCGAGGGCATCCTGTACTCGGTGCATCTGAAGGCCACGATGATGAAGGTCTCCGACCCGGTCATCTTCGGCCACGCGGTCCGCGCCTTCTTCCCGAAGACCTTCGCGCGGTACGGCGAGACGCTCGCCAAGGCCGGCCTCACCCCGAACGACGGCCTGGGCGGCATCTACAAGGGCCTGGAGTCCCTGCCCGAGGGCGCCGAGATCAAGGCCTCCTTCGACGCCGAGCTGGCCGAGGGCCCGGAGCTGGCCATGGTCGACTCCGACAAGGGCATCACCAACCTGCACGTGCCCTCCGACATCATCATCGACGCCTCCATGCCGGCCATGATCCGCACCTCCGGCCACATGTGGGGCGCGGACGGCCAGGAGCACGACGCCCTCGCGGTCATCCCGGACTCCTCCTACGCCGGCGTGTACCAGGCCGTCATCGAGGACTGCCGGGCCAACGGCGCCTACGACCCCGCCACGATGGGCTCGGTCCCGAACGTCGGCCTCATGGCGCAGAAGGCCGAGGAGTACGGCAGCCACGACAAGACGTTCGAGATCCCCGCCACGGGCACGGTCCGCCTGGTCGACACGGCCGGCAACACCGTCCTGGAGCAGGCGGTCTCCGCCGGTGACATCTTCCGCGCCTGCCAGACCAAGGACGCCCCGATCCGCGACTGGGTCAAGCTGGCCGTCACCCGCGCCCGCGCCACCGGCGACCCGGCCGTCTTCTGGCTGGACGAGGGCCGCGCCCACGACGCCAACCTGATCGCCAAGGTGAAGGCGTACCTGCCGGAGCACGACACCGAGGGCCTGGACATCAGGATCCTCGGCCCGGTGGAGGCGACCAAGCTCTCCGTGGAGCGCATCCGCCGCGGCGAGGACACCATCTCCGTCACCGGCAACGTGCTGCGCGACTACCTGACCGACCTGTTCCCGATCCTGGAGCTGGGCACCAGCGCCAAGATGCTGTCGGTCGTCCCGCTGATGGCGGGCGGCGGCCTGTTCGAGACCGGCGCCGGCGGCTCCGCGCCCAAGCACGTGCAGCAGCTCGTCAAGGAGAACTACCTGCGCTGGGACTCCCTCGGCGAGTTCTTCGCCCTGGTGCCGTCCCTGGAGCAGTACGCCGAGGTCACCGGCAACACCCGCGCCAAGGTCCTCGCCGACGCCCTCGACCGCGCCACGGCGACCTTCCTCAACGAGGACAAGTCCCCGACCCGGCGCGTCGGCGGCATCGACAACCGCGGCAGCCACTTCTACCTGTCCCTTTACTGGGCGCAGGAGCTGGCCGGGCAGACCGACGACGCGGAGCTGGCCAAGGCCTTCGCGCCGCTGGCCGAGTCGCTGGCGGCGGGCGAGCAGCGCATCGTGGACGAGCTGAACGCCGTACAGGGCAAGCCCGCCGACATCGGCGGCTACTACCAGCCCGACCCGGTCAAGGCCGCCGAGGTCATGCGTCCGTCGGCCACCTGGAACGAGGCGCTGGCGTCCCTCGCCTGATCCTCCGCGGGCCCCACGGCACCCCGTCCCCGCCCCGGCGGAGACGGGGTGCCCGTCTGTCTCGCCCCCGCCCCGCCGTCCCCGCGTTCCAGTGGAGGAGCCCCGTGACCGACGCCCAGGTGTCCTTCGAACTCGTCCCCGGCGCTCCCGCGTCGCCCGTGATCCTGCACGTGCCGCACTCCTCCCGGCGGATCCCGGCCGGGGTCCGGGCCGGCATCGTGCTGGACGACGCGGCGCTGGAACGGGAGCTGGACCACATCACCGACGCGCACACGGCCGAGATCGCCGCGGCGGCGGGGGCGCTGGCGGGCGTCACGCCCTGGCGGTTCGTCAACCTGGCCTCGCGGCTGGTCGTCGACCCGGAGCGGTTCCCGGACGAGCGGGAGGAGATGACGGCCGTCGGCATGGGCGCCGTGTACACGCGGACGACGCACCGCGAGGTCCTGCGGGCCGCGGGCACCGACCCGGAGCCGCTGATCGAGCGGTACTTCCGGCCGTACGCGCGGGCGATGACAGCGGCGGTCGCCGACCGGCTCGCGGTCGCCGGACGGGCCGTGATCATCGACGTGCACTCCTACCCCACCGAGCCGCTGCCCTACGAGCTGCGCGGCGAGGGCCCGCGCCCGCCCGTCTGCCTGGGCACCGACGGCTTCCACACACCGCCCGAGCTGCTCGCCGCGGCCCGGGAGGCGTTCGCCCCCTGCGGGCGGACCGGTCTGGACAGCCCGTTCGGCGGGGCGTACGTGCCGCTGGACTTCCACGGGAAGCGGGGCGAGGTCGGCGCGCTGATGGTGGAGATCCGCCGGGACACCTACATGAGCGAGCCGGGCGGCCCGGCCGGTCCGGGTCTGTCCCGGCTCGCCGAGTCGCTCGCGGCGCTCGTCGACGCCGTGTCCGTCTGAGACCGGTCCGACGGATCCGACGGAGGCGGGCACCACCGTTCAGGCGCGCAGCCACTGCGTCACGACCACCTCGCGGCCGGTGCGCAGCCGCAGGGCGAAGGGGCCGGTGGGCGGGGCGTCGCCGGTGAACCGGCCCATGTCGTCCGATGTCAGCCGCGCATGGGCGCGCGGGCCGCTCAGTACCTCGATCCGGGCCGGTCCCGGCGGCAGCACCTGGCCGATCAGGCCGTCCGCCGTCACCTCGACGTCGACGGTCACCTCGTCGGCGCGGAAGGTCAGCATCCGCGGCGGGTCCGTCTCTCCCCTGACCGGGATGGCGTCGACCAGTGAGTCGAAGGTCAGCTCGGCGACCCGGGCGTCCAGATCGTGCAGCGCGAAGGCGTCGACGGCGATCCGCCGCAGCTCGGCCGGTACCGGGTCCAGGATCGCGGCGGCCTGCCGCAACTCCTCCTCCAGGACGGCGCCGTCCGGCTCGCCGTCCGGGAACGTCCCCTCGGGCGGCGGGTCCCCGGAGTCCCCGGAGTCCCCGTGGCCGTCGTAGTCGTCGTAGTCGTCGTCGAGATCGCTCATACCGTCCCCCGGGCCTCTAGCCGGGCCCGCAGCCGGCGCAGACAGCGCTGGCGCATCGGCCCGATGCTGCCCACCGCGATACCCAGCGCGGCGGACACCTCCTGGTAACTGGGCGGCGGCACGGAGATCAGCACCCGGAGCAACTGGCGGCACCGCTCGCCCAGTTCCTCGAACTCCTGCCACAGCCGCCGCACGCGCTCGGTCTGCGCGGCGGCCTCCTCGGAGTCGAGCACCGACTCCTCCGGTGTGCGGTCCTCGCTCGGCCGGTCGAGCAACTGCGGATCGTCGGTCGGCGTCCACCGCTTCGACGCCCGGAGCACTTTGAGGCACTCGTGCCGTGCCGTGCTCGCAAGCCAGGAGCCGGTCTTCTCCGGCTCGCGGATCCGCCCGAGGTGCTGGGCGAACCGGAACCAGGCGGTCTGGTACACCTCGTGCGCGTCGGCGTCGGAGAGCCCGTGCGCCCGCACGACCGACCAGACCAGCGGGCCCAGCCCGTCCACCAGTGACTTCCACGCCGCCGCGTCGCCCTCGGCGGCCGACCGGACGAGCGCCCCGACATCTGCACGGTCCACGGTCCCACCCCTCGTGTACGACACGTCATCGTACGCCGCGCAGGAGGTGGTTCCGGCCGGCGCCGCAGCGCTCACGACCCGCCGGCCGACGGGTCGAGGGTGAGGGGGTGCCAGGTGGGCGGCAGCAGTGCGGGGACGTGTGCCCCGCGCACCTCCGCGTACTCGGTGTTGGCGGCGAGCAGTTGGCCGCGGGCCGCGCGCGGGTCGGTCTCCTTCCGCGCCGTCATGTGGGAGGCGACCAGGCCCGCGACCACGGGGGTGGCGAACGAGGTGCCGCTCCACTGCGCGTGCCCTTCGAACATCACCTGGTCCGGCTTGGCCGGGGCCTCGCCCGGCTCGCTCAGCACCCCGTTGTGCCGGGGGTACTGGCAGGTGCAGGGGTAGGCGAACCCGAACCGGCAGGCGTCGTAGGTGGAGTGCTGGTAGACGTACGGCACGGGTGCGCCGAAGCCGGTCAGGGCGCTGGTGAGGCGCTCGCCCGGGGCGTAGGCCCTGACCCAGCCGCCGTGGTTGGTGAAGCAGGCGCCGAACTCGCCGTCGGAGCGCAGCGCGCCGACCGACAGCACGGAGTTCTCCCAGCCGGGCAGGTCGGCGTAGGCGGCGGGCCAGAAGGGGGTGGCGCTGGCGTTGTTGCCTGCGGCGGCGACCAGCAGGGTGCGCCGGCCGCGGAGTTCCTCCATGAAGGCGTGCACGCCGAGCAGGCCGTCGGTGCGGCCGTTGGAGGAGCCGGCGGAGAGGCTGAGGATCTCGGGCCAGCCGTCCCGGTCGACGGCTTCGAAAAGCTTCTCGCCCAGCTCCGACTCCAGGATGGCGCCGGCGTCGTTGAGGGTGTTGCGGACGGTCACCTCGGTGTTGGGGGCGACGGCGGCGACTAGCCCGGCGATGAAGGTCCCGTGGCCGGCGTACTGCTGGAGGACGCCGTCGTCGCCGCACTCCCGGATCTGGGCGTCGCCGTCGGTGTGGGCGAGCAGGGGGTAGGACCGGTAGTCGTGCATGAGGCCGGTGTCGAGGACCAGGACCCCGACGGCGGTCTTGGCGTCGTACGGCGTCTCGGCGGCGGCCGGATTCGGCGGTTCGCCGACCGGGACGGGTACCGGCTCGTCGCCGGGGCAGGCGTTGACGGCGATGGAGACGACGTGGTTGCGGCTGATCAGCCGGCGGCCGGCACGGCCCTCCATCGTCCGCAGGGACCGCAGGGCGTGGGCGACGGTGGGGTCGCCTGCCCGGTCGCCCTCGCCGGGGTCGCCGACCCGGATGCGGGTGATGCCGGTGCGGTTGGTCTCCGGGCTCGTCCGGCGTACGTGGTCCGAGGTCAGGCCGGCCATCGTGGTGAAGTGGTCGCGCACGGTGTCCTCGACGAGGCGGGCCTCGGCGCCGTCGCGGGCGAGGACGACGCCCTTCTCGTAGAAGAACTCGGCGGAGTCGTCCGGACCCATCGCCAGGGGTACGTCCGGCATCGAGCGCTGGATCTGGTCGAACTGCTCGCGGAATCGCTGTGGTGCCATGGCATGTCCTTAACGGAGACGGCGGTGGTGGCGACGGTCGAGGCGGCGGTCGTCAATCAGAGTCCCGAGATGGCTGATTGATACAGACTCGAACCTGTGTGGTGTGGTTCCGGAGCACTACCATCCGTGGGGTGACAGCGGGAAACGACTCGGTCCTCCAACTGCTGCCGATGGTGTTCGCCGCCCCCAGCGAAGCACTGGCGCGGGCGGAGGAGCTGCTCGGGGCCGGTCCCTCGCCGCTGCACGCCTCCGTCGCCCATCAGGTGATCGGCATCTGGCAGCGGGACTTCGGCGACACCCGGCGGGCGCTGGCCCATCTGCGGCGGGCCCGCGATCTCGCCGCCCGCGCGGACTCGGCCGAGCGGGAGGCGGACGTACTGGCCACGCTCGGGGTGGCGTTGGTGCACTCCGGCCGCACCCGGGAGGGCCTGGCGGCGTTCGAGCGCGGGGTGGCGCGCGGTACCGGGCACACCAGGGCGCGGGTGCTGTACCGGCGGGCGTACGTGTGGTGGGTGCTGGGCCGGCACGGCGAGGCGCTCGATGACGTGCGCCGGGCGATCCCGGTACTGCGGCAGGCGGACGACGTGATCTGGACGGCGCGGGCGCTGACCCTGCGGGCCACCGTGCATCTGGCGCTCGGCGCGGTGGAGCGGGCGGACGCCGACTTCACCGCGGCGGAGACGCTGTGGGACACCACGGGCCAGGAGCACGACAAGGCCGACGCGGTGGAGAGCCGGGGGCTCGCCGCGTTCCGCTCGGGCGACGTGCCGGCGGCGCTGCGGCTGCTGGACGAGGCGGCGGAGCGGTACGCAAAGCTGGGCACGCCGACGTTCATGCTCACCATCCGGCGCTGCGAGGTGCTGATGGCGGCGGGTCTCGCCACGGAGGCGCTGGCGGAGGCGGACGGGGCGATCGCCGCGCTGGACGGGATCGGCGGGCAGTCCACCCGGAAGGCGGAGCTGCTGCTGGTGGCCGCGCGGGCGGCCCGGCTGGCGGACGAGCCGCAGACGGCGCTCGCCCGCGCGGCCCTCGCGGTGCGGCTGTTCGCCGCGCAACGGCGCACCTGGTACGAGACGCACGCCCGGCTGGTGCTGATCGAGGCCCGGGTCGCGACGGGGCACGGGTCGGGCCGGCTGGTCGCGGACGCGGCGGCGGTGGCGGAGCGGCTGGCCGCCTTCGGGGCGCCGGCCGCGCCGGAGGCGTCGCTGCTCGCGGGCCGGATCGCGCTGGGGCTCGGCTGGCGGGCGGACGCGGAACGGCATCTGGCGGTCGCCGCGCGCAGCCGGCACGGCGGGCCGCCGCCGGCCCGGATGACGGGCTGGGCCGCGCAGGCGTTGCGGGCGCGGGCGGCCGGGTCGGCGCGGGGCGTGCTGGAGGCCTGCCGGCGCGGTCTTGACGTCCTGGACGACCACCGGATGACGCTGGGCGCCTCGGAGCTGCGGGCACGGGCCACCGCGCAGGGCGCGGAGCTGGCGGCGCTGGCGCAGCGGGAGAGCCTGGTGTCGGGCGGCCCGCGGCGGCTGCTGGTGTGGAGCGAGCGCTGGCGGGCGACGGTGCTCTCGGCGCCGCCGACCCGGCCGCCGGCCGATCCCGTGCTGCTGAGCGGTATGACGGCGTTCCGCGAGATCGCCGCCCGCGCGGAGGAGGCCCGGACGGGCGGTGGCCGGCCCGTTCCCGCCCTGGAGCGTGAACAGCGGCGCCTGGAACGGGAGATCCGCTCCCGCACCCTGCACATGCGGGGCGAGGCGTCCGGCGACGGCGACCGGTTCGACGTGGGGCGCCTGCTGCTGCGGCTGGGCGACGACGTGCGCCTGGTGGAGCTGGCGGTGCTCGACGGGCGCGTGCACGTACTGCTGTGCGGGCGGGGACGGGTGCGGCGGTTCGAGGCGGGGCTGCTGGCCGAGGCGGAGCGGGAGGCCGAGCATGTGCAGGCCGGGCTGCGCCGGCTGGCCCATCCGGGGGCGGAGGCCCGGCTGCCGCTGGTGGAGGCGGCGGGCGCGCGGTTGCAGGAGCTGCTGCTCGGTCCCGCCGCGGCGCACCTCGGCTCCGGCCCGCTCGTCGTGGTCCCGCCGGGCCGGCTGCACCGGGTGCCGTGGGCCCTGCTGCCCGCGCTGCGCGAGCGGGTGCTGAGCGTGTCCCCGTCGGCGAGCAGCTGGCTGCGCGCGAAGGACACCGCTCCCCCGCCCGGCGGCCGTCAACTCCTGGTACGCGGCCCGGGACTGGCGAGCGGCGGCGCCGAGGTACCGCAACTGGCCGACCGGTACGGGGGACCGCGGACGCCGGGGGGCGAGCAGGCGTGGGTGCCGTCGCCCGGCGGCGGGTACGGGGGGCCGCCCGTGGTCCTTGAAGGGAGCGAGGCGCGGGTGCCACGGGTGCTCCGGGAGCTGGACGGGGCGGCGTTGGCGCACATCGCCGCGCACGGGACGTTCCGCGCGGACAGTCCCCTGTTCTCGTCGCTGCGGATGGCGGACGGGCCGCTCATCGTGCACGACTTCGAACGTCTGGACCGCAGCCCGTACCGGATCATCCTGTCCTGCTGCGACACCGCCCGGTTCGCCTCGGTCGGCGCGGACGAGCTGCTCGGTCTCGTCACCGCGCTGCTGCCGCTGGGCACGGCCGGGGTGGTGGCGTGCAGCGCGCCGGTCAACGACGCCGCGGTGGTGCCGCTGATGCTCGCGCTGCACAAGGGCGTGGACGCCGGTCTGTCGCTGGCGGAGGCGCTGCGCGACGCGCGAGCCGCGCTGCCGGGCGACGCGGTGCACCAGGCGACGGGGTGGGCCTTCTGCGCCTTCGGGGCGGCCTGAACACCGGCTGCGGTCAGGCCGGTTGGTGCTCGGGCAGGTCCATGAGCCAGGGCAGGGCGCCGCGGTCGCCGGCACCGAGGCGGGTGTAGGCGCCGTAGAGGTGGTTGCCGACGGTGCGGACGGACAGGGTGAGCCGCTCCGCGATCTGCCGGTTGCTCAGTCCGGTCGCGGCGAGCGTGACGATCTGCCGCTGGCGGGCGGTGAGTTCGCCGAGCACCAGACCGGAGAGGGCGGGGGTGCGGGCGCCCTGGCAGCGCCGGGCGAGGGCGACGGCGCGGGTCCGGGCCGTGCGGGCGGCGCGCGGGTCGCGGTGGACGCGTACCGCCTGGGCGTGCGCCTCGGCCGCGAACAGCAGGAAGCCGCGCCGCTCCAGTTCCTCGGCGGCCCGGTCGAGGGCCGGTCCGTCGTCACGCGCGAGGGCGTCGGCGTGCGCGGCGAAGACGCCGGTCAGCCGGCCGGCCACCGGCTCGGGCGCGCCGAGCCGGACGGCGTCGTACGGGTCGCCGGCGGCGGCCGTACGGACCGCCTCGTCGAGGTCGCCGCGAGCGGCGGCGGCCCAGGTGGCGGAGGTACCCCGGCCGCCCTCCGTCGCCTCGCCCGACTGGGCCGCGGCCAGGTCGAGTTCGGTACGGCAGTCCGTGTCCTCGGGGGTGGTCCGCAGACCCTCCCGGGCCCAGGCGGCGGCCTCGCGCAGCCGGCCGCGCAGCCGTGCGAACCGGGCGCGCAGGGCCGCGTACGGAGCGGGCAGCCGCTCGCCCTCGGCCGCCAGCCACTCCCCCACCGGCGTCTCCAGTGTCCGTACATCGGCCTGCTCGATGCGCAGGGCGAGGGCGGCCCGCTCCGCCTCCAGGGCGGGGCCGCACCGGTCCGGGGTGCGGGCCAGGCGCCGGGCCCGCAGCCGGCCCGCCGCGGCGCGCAGCACCGGGCCGTGCAGGGGGTGGGCGAGCCGGGTGGCGCCTAGGTCGTCGACGGTGACCAGGCCCTCGGCCTCCAGATGCTCCAGGATCCGTACATCCAGGTCGTCCAGGTCCAGGTCCAGGGGCAGGGGCTCGGCGAAGGCGAGCAGTTCGAGCGTCTCGCGCTCCCGCGCGGGGGCGCGGTCCAGGACGTGGGCGGTGCGCTCGCGCACCGCCGCGGTGACCGGCACCGGTCCCCGCCAGGCCCGCTGGTCCGTGCCCGGCACCGGGGCGAGCGGCCCCTGCTCGCGCACGGCGGTCAGCAGCTCGCGCAGCAGCCGCAGATCCCCCCGGCACAGGCGATGCAGCCGGTCGGCGGTGAGCGGCTCAAGGCGGGTGCCCGCGGCGGCCGTGAGCAGTTCGGCGGTGTCCTCGCGGGGCAGCGGCGCGAGGGCCAGGCGCGCCAGCAGCTCGCCGGACCACAGCCGGGACACCGCGCCCGGCGCGGGCGCGCCCTCGGTGGCGACGACCAGGAGCCGGGTGCGGCCGTGCAGGGCGAGCTGGTGCACGAGGGCGGCGGACGCGCCGTCCAGCAGATGCGCGTCGTCGACCAGCAGCAGCCGTACGCCGGAAAGGAGTTGTACCGCCCGGTGCAGTGTGACGGTCTCGGGGAGCAGATGGGCGAAGGCGGCGAAGGGGATCTCCCGGGTCCCGGGTGTTCCGGCCGCTCGGGCGCAGTCGGTGCCGCGGACGGCCTCCGTCACGAGCCTGCTCTTGCCGCAGCCCGCCGCGCCGGTCACCACGAGGCCGCCCCGTCCGGCGGCCAGCGACCGGCGCACCAGCGCCAGTTCGTCCGCCCGCCCGGTGAACGGCCAGGGCGTCTCCAGTGTCTTGGTGTCCCGCAGAGAAGTCGTCACGGCAACATGAGTCGGCATACTCATCCCTGATACAGCGCGACTTGAGTAACCCCCGACTCAGGCGCCCGGACCGGGCCGGACGGCAGGCTTGGGGCCATGACCGCACGCTACTGCTCGCTCGCGCAGCAGCCGGCCCCCGTGTTCGCTCCGGGGCTGGCCGCCGAGCGTCTCGCCGCGCTCGTCGGCGGGCAGCGGATGTGGGTCAACGGCACCGTGCTGCACTACTGCTTCCTCGGCGGCGACACGGACGCCTCCGTGGTTCCGATGCCGGGCACCGGCCGGCCGCGGCGGGTGTCGTGGGTGGGAACCGAGGAGCAGCGGGACGTGGTGCGCGACTGCTTCCGGGAGTGGCGGGACCTGGGTGTCGGACTCGTCCTCACCGAGGTCCGCGACCGCTCGGAGGCGGAGCTGCGCATCGGCTTCCAGCCCGGCGACGGATCCTGGTCGGCGGTGGGCAAGGACGCGCTCCGGGTCGGGCTCAACGACCGTACGATGAACTTCGGCTGGGACCTGACCGCGCCGGGCGAGCGCGCCACGGCCCTGCACCAGATCGGACACGCGCTCGGTATGCTGCACGAGCACCAGAGCCCGTACGCCGGGATCCTCTGGGACGACGAGGCCGTCTACGCCGAGCTGGCGGGCCCGCCGAACAACTGGAGCCGGGAGCGGACCTTCCACAACATCCTGCGCAAGCTCGACACGGACGAGGCCAACGGCCCGGTCTGGGACCCGCACTCGATCATGGAGTACCCCTTCCCGTCGGGGCTGATACTGGAGCCCGAGCACTACCGCTCGGGCCTGCGTCCGCCCGGTACCCTCTCCGCCGCCGACAAGGAGTTCGCCCTGCGCTGGTACCCGCCCGTCGGCCGGCCGGGGCCGCTGGTGCCGTTCCGCTCGGTGCCGCTCGGTCTCGGGTCGGGCGAGCAGGCCGACTTCCGCGTGGACCCGCCGGAGACCCGTGCGTACACGGTGGGCACCTTCGGTGACAGCGACGCCGTCGTCGTGATCTTCGAGGAGCGGGACGGTGTGCCGCGCTATCTCGCCGGACAGGACGACGGGGGAACACCCGGCAACGCCACGATCAGGGCCCGTTTCGTCAAGGGCCGCCGCTACGTCGTCCGGGTGCGCCTGTACTCCTCCTGGGGCGCGGGCGAGACGGCGGTCATGTGCTGGTGACCGCGCGGCTCCTGAGCACCCGGGCGCCGTGACCATGTTCCGGCGCCGGGGGTTGGTCCGGGTTCCGCCGCCTTCGGGGGAGGGAGACGGAGCCCGGACCGTGCCGTGTCCGCCGCTGGGGGGCGGCGGACACGGCGACACGGCGGGCCGGGCGGTGTCCTCATCCCCGGTGTGCGGCGGTGGGCCTCGGCCCGCTGGACGGCAGCACGGGCCCCCAGGCGAACGGCGGGTCCGGGATGTCGCGTCGCAGCTCCGGGGCGACCTCGGACTGGAACAGTTCGAGGGAGCGCCGGTGCTCGGCATCGCCGAGTCCGCTCGCGTCGGCGTGCACGTGCAGCACCGTGTGCCCGAACCGTTCGTGGTAGCGGTGCACCTTCTCGGCGACCTGCCGCGGGCTGCCGATCAGTGCGGAACTGCGCTCGACGAAGTCCTCCAGGGTCTCGAAGACGACGGGCAGGCCGGTCTCGCGCTGGAAGGCGAGGTTGCTCTCGAAGATCGGACGGTAGGTGGCCAGGGCCTGCTGCGAGGTGCGGGCCACGTACAGGGCCGCCGAGCCCGCCCCGACCGCGATGTCCGCCGGATCGTGCCCGTAGTGCCGCCAGCGTTCGCGGTAGTGGTCGATCAGCTCCCCGTACGGCTCCATCGGGTGGGTGACGTTCGCCGAGAAGAGCGGGTCCCCGTAGCGCGCGGCGAGGTCGACGGACTCCTTGCTGGTGGCGCTGCCGTGCCAGACCCGGACCGGACGCTGGTGGGGCCGCGGCCACACCTCGGCGTCGGTCAGTTCCGGCCGGAAGCGGGTGTGGGCGGTGACCCGGTCCTCGCGCCACAGCCGCCGGAAGACCTCGTAGCTCTCGGCGTTGCGTTCCCACTGGTCCTCGGGGGTGACGTGGAACAGCTGGCGCTGGGCGGTGCCGTTGCCCTTGCCGATGATCAGTTCCAGGCGTCCGCCGGAGAGGTGGTCGAGGGTGGCGTAGTCCTCGTAGGCGCGGACCGGGTCGAGCAGGCTCAGTGTCGTCACGGCGGTGAACAGCCGTATGCGGCGGGTCAGCGCGGCGATATGGCTGAGCACGACCGGGGGCGAGGAGGAGATGAAGGGGCGCTCGTGCCGCTCCCCCACGCCGAAGCCGTCGAAGCCCAGCTCCTCGGCGAGTACGGCGTTGTCGAGGACCTCGCGGAAGCGTTCGTGGGTGCTCTTGAGTTCGCCCGTGACGGGGTCGGGGCGGTGCACGATGAGGGTGATGGCGAGGAACCTCACGACGCGGTCCGTGCGTTCGCGCGTGCCGTGTCGGGGTGGGCGAGGCCGAGGTGGTCGCGCAGGGTGGTGCCCTCGTAGTCGGTGCGGAAGACGCCCCGTTCCTGGAGCAGCGGGACGACCTTGTCGGCGAACTCGTCGAGGCCGCCCGGGGTGATGTGCGGGACGAGGATGAAGCCGTCGGCGACATCGGCCTGCACGAAGTCGTCGATGGTGCGGGCGACGGTGTCCGGGGTGCCGACGAAGGTCTGCCGGTTGCCGGTGTTGATGACGAGGTCGCGGATGGACCAGTTGTTGGCCTCGGCCAGCTCGCGCCACTCGCGGGCGGTGGCCAGCGGGTCGCGGTACATGCGCACCTGGGCCCGGCCGCGCGCGATGTGCTCGCCGCTCACGTCCGGGTCGACGGCGGGCAGCGGGCCGTCGGGGTCGTAGGAGGACAGGTCCCGGTTCCAGACGAACTCCAGGTGCTTGAGCGCGGTGGCGCCGCTGACCTGCTGTCGGCGTACCTCGCGTGCGTGCTCCTCGGCCTCGGCGTCGGTGTCGCCGAGTACATAGGTCGCGGAGGGCAGGATGAGCAGTTGGTCGGGGCGGCGGCCGTACCGGGCGAGGCGGGACTTGACGTCCGTGTAGAAGGCCTGGCCCTCCTTCAGGGTGGCGTACCGGCTGAAGATGGCGTCCGCGTCGGCGGCGGCGAACTCGCGGCCCTCCTCGGAGTCCCCGGCCTGGAAGATGACGGGGCGGCCCTGCGGGGAGCGGGGCACGTTGAAGCGGCCGTGGATGTCGAAGTGCCGGCCCTGGTGGACGAAGGCGCCGGCCTTGGCGTCGCTGAGGAAGGTGCCGGTGGCGGGGTCGGCGACGATCTCGTCCCCGTGCCAGGAGTCGAGGAGTTCGCCGGTCGTGGCGAGGAACTCGCGGGCCCGTGAGTAGCGTTCCTCCTTCGGCAGGAAGCCTCCGCGGCGGAAGTTCTCGCCGGTGAAGGCGTCCCAGGAGGTGACGACGTTCCAGGCGGAGCGCCCGCCGGAGAGGTGGTCGAGGCTCGCGAACTGGCGGGCCACCTCGTAGGGCTCGTTGAAGGTGGAGTTGATGGTGCCGGTCAGGCCGAGGCGGTCGGTGACGGCGGCGAGCGCGGCGAGGACGGTGAAGGTGTCGGGACGGCCGACGACGTTGAGGTCGTAGATCTGCCCGCCCTGTTCGCGCAGGCGCAGGCCCTCGGCGAGGAACAGGAAGTCGAACTTGGCGCGTTCGGCGGTCCGCGCGAAGTGCGCGAAGCTGCTGAACTCGATGTGGCTGCCGGCCCGGGGGTCGCTCCACACGGTGGTGTTGTTGACGCCGGGGAAGTGCGCGGCCAGGTGGATCTGCTTCAACGGCTTGCTCATGGTGGCGGTTCCTTCCGGCTCAGGCGGCGTAGCGGTTGGCGGGGCGGGTCAGGCCGAGGAGTCCGCGCAGGGTGTCCGCCTCGTATGCGGTGCGGAAGGCTCCGCGGCGCTGGAGTTCGGGGACCAGGCCGCGGGTGATCGCCGGGAGGTCGTGGTCGTGGTCGGCCGGCCGCAGCCGGAAGCCGGTCAGGCCGGCCGCCTGGAACTCCTGGAGCAGATCGGCGAGTTGGCTCGGTGTACCGGTGAAGGTCAGGGCGTCACTGGTGTACGGCTCGCCGGCCAGGGTGTCGAGGCGTTCCCTGCGGGCGGCGGCCTCGGCCGGGTCGTCGTCGAGGAAGACGAGCAGGTCGGCGAAGATGTGCACGGGTTCGGCGGCGCGTTTGGCGGCCTCCTGCTCGGCGCGGATCTCGGCGACGATCGTCCGGGCCCGGCCGGTGTCGTGCGGTGTGATGTATCCGATGTCGGCCTGCCGGGCCACGAGCCGGTAGGGCACGGTCGCGTGGGCGAGGGCGGTGACCGGCGGCTGGCCCTGCGGGGGCCTCGGTGTGATGGAGGGGCCCTTGACGTTGAAGTGCCGGCCCTGGAAGTCGATGTAGTGCAGCTTGCCGCGGTCGACGAAGCGGCCCGTGGCCACGTCCCGGATCTCCGCGTCGTCCTCCCAGCTGTCCCAGAGCCGGCGGACGACCTCCACGTAGTCGGCGGCCTCGTCGAACAGCTCGGTCAGCAACTCCTCGGCCGCGGGGCCCTCGGGGCCGTCGAGGCGGGGTATGGTGCGGCGGCCGAAGTGGGCGGCCTCGTCGGGGCGGGCCGAGACCTTCACCCGCAGTCCGGCGCGCCCGGTGCTGACGTAGTCGAGCGTGGCGAGGGCCTTGGAGATGTGGAAGGGCTCGGTGTGGGTGGCGACGACGGTCGGCACCAGGCCGATGTGCCGGGTCAGGGGTGCGACGCGGGAGGCGATCAGGACGGCGTCGAGCCGGCCGCGTACCTGGTCCGTGCGCTCGTCCGGTTCCAGGAGGTGGGAGGACTGCGGGCCGAGTCCGTCCTCGATGGTCACGAAGTCGAGCAGGCCGCGCTCGGCCTCGGCGACCAGGTCGGCCCAGTATCCGGCGGTGAACAGGTCCCGGGGGCGGGCCGACGGTTCGCGCCAGGAGGCGGGGTGCCAGCCGGTGCCGTCGAGGGCGACGGCGAGGTGCAGTGGAGCGGAGGGGGTTGTGGACACGGGTGGGTGCCTTCCTGGTGGTCCGTTGTGGTGGTCGGTGGGGGAACGCCGGGCTCGCGAGGGGTGGTCAGGTCCGTCCGCTCCTCCTCATGGGGTTGTCGCCGCGGCGGCTGTCGCGGGGGTGCGGACTTCGAGGAAGTCGGTGTGGCGGCGCAGGGTGAAGCCGATGGACTCGTAGAGCCCGATGGCCCCCGTGTTGCTCGCGGCGGCGTGCAGGAACGGGGTGTCGCCGCGTTCCCGGATGCCCGCGGCGACCGCGCGGACCAGGCGGGTGGCCAGGCCCCGGCCGCGGTGTTCCGGGTCGGTGCACACGGCGCTGATCTCGGTCCAGCCGGGCAGTCTCAGGCGCTCGCCGGCCAGGGCGACCAGCCGGCCCCGGTGCCGGATGCCGAGGTAGGTGCCGAGCAGCACCGTCCGGGGCAGGAAGGGGCCGGGCCTGGTGCGCTCGACCAGTTCCAGGATCTCGGGCACGTCGGCGGGTCCGAGCCGTACCGCCTCCGGGTCGGGCTCGGCGCGCAGCGCGGTGTCGACGAGCTGTACGCCGGGCACGCCGCCGGAGGTCCGCCAGCCCTCGGGGACCCGGTGGGCGCCGGGCAGCGCGACGGCGGTGTCCGGGCCGACCAGCCGGTGCAGGTCGGTCCAGGCGGCGGGGTCCGCGGGGTCGGCGAGGGCGGTGAAGACGGCCACGTCGCGGGGGTAGCGGGCGGCCCGTCCCACCCGTTCGGCGAAGTGGGCGTGGGGTCCGGTCAGGGCGGCCCAGACGGCGTTGTCGAGCGGATGCGGTACGGGCGCGGCCGGGGCCGCGTCCGCACGGAGGCCGGTCGGGTGGGTCACGGGCGGGTGGTCCTTTCGTACGGCGAAACCCGCTGCGGGCACGTCTTGTGACGGATCGTCAGTTGTCGGGAGTATGGCGTCAGGAGTTGTCGAGGGGCAGTCCGGGCGGGTTGATCTCGGACTTCTCGACGGCCTCGGCGGAGAGGTTCCAGGCGGCCAGCCACTTGGCGTACTGGCCGTTCGCGATGAGGTGGTCGATGGCCTCGGCGATCGGTTCGACGAGCCCGCTGTCCTTCTTGGTGGTCGCCGCGATCAGTCCCTGGAGGGAGGTGCCTGCCCCGGAGTAGGTTCCCGCGCCGCGGGTGGCGTTGGGGGACTTCGCCGTCTGGGTGACGTGGTAGGCGACGCCCGGGTTGGCGCCGAGGTAGGCGTCGATCTTTCCGCCGTTCAGGGCCAGGTAGGTGCTGTTCTTGCTGGCGAAGTGTTTGACGGTGAGCTGCTTTCCCTCCTGCTTCAGCTTCTCCTGCCACTCCAGGAGGATCTTCTCCTGGTTGGTGCCGTTGTCGACGGCGACGGTCTTGCCCGCGAGGTTGCGGTAGTCGCCGTCGAAGTTCCAAGTGCTCTTCTTCGGCACTTCGAAGCCGATGTCGTCCTTGCGGTAGGAGGCGAAGTCGTACTTGCGCTTGCGTTCCTCGGTGTCCGTGATGTTGGCGAAGGCGACGTCGGTCCTGCCGCTGTCGATGCCGACGAACATGTTCTCCCAGGTGGCGTTCTTCAGTTCGGGCTCCAGACCGAGCACCGCGGCGACCAGCCGGGCCAGGTCGGGTTCGGCGCCGGTGAGGGTCTTCTGGTCGTCGCCGACGTAGGCGAGCGGCGGGAAGCCGTCGGGCAGGGCGCCGACGCCTATGACGAGTTTGCCGCTGTCGCGGACGGAGTCGGGCAGCTTGGCGCTGATCGACTTCACTTCGGAGACCTTCAGCGCCGTCTCCTCGGCGGCGCCGTTGGACAGCCGGCCCACCGTCACCGTGCCGGCGGCGTCGGTCGTGGTGGCGGCGTCGCTGTCACCGCCGCAGGCGGCGAGCCCGGAGGCGAGGGTGACGACGGCGGTCGCCGCCGTGATGCCGCGGAGCAGACCGCGTCGGGAGATCCGGTGCTGGGGCATGGCTGTCCTTGTCGTTGGGAGGGAGGCCGGTGGAGACGGAAGGGGGCGGGGGCGGGCGGGGCGCGGGTCAGAGCACCTTGGCGAGGAAGTCCCGGGTGCGCTCGTGCCGCGGGTGGTCCAGGACCTGGGCGGGCGGCCCCTCTTCGACGATCCGGCCGGCGTCCATGAAGACGACGCGGTCGGCGACCTCGCGGGCGAAGCCGATCTCGTGGGTGACGACGACGAGGGTGGTCCCGCTGGTCGCCAGGTCCTTGATGACGGTGAGCACCTCGCCGACCAGTTCGGGGTCGAGGGCGGAGGTCGGTTCGTCGAAGAGGATGATGCCGGGGCGCAGGGCGAGGGCGCGGGCGATGGCCACGCGCTGCTGCTGGCCGCCGGAGAGCTGGCGGGGGTAGGCGCCGGTGCGGTCGCCGAGGCCGACGCGGGTGAGCAGTTCCCGGGCCAGGTCCCGGGCCGCCTCCCGGCCGAGCCTGCCGGTGGCGAAGGGCGCGGCGGCGACGTTGTCGAGGACGGTCAGGTGCGGGAAGAGGTTGAAGTTCTGGAAGACGAAGCCGATCCGGCCGCGCTGCCGCAGGATGGCCCGCTCGCTGAGTTCCTTCAGCCGCGTGCCGTGGCGGCGGACGCCGATCGGCTCGCCGCCGACGCTGACGTGTCCCCGTTCCGGCTTCTCCAGGTGGTTGATGACCCGCAGGAGGGTGGACTTGCCCGAGCCGGACGGGCCGAGGACGACGGTGACCTCGCCGGGCGGCACCGCGAGGTCGATACCGTCGAGGACGTGGTGGGTGCCGTACCACTTGTGGACGCCGTGCACCTCAAGGGCGGCCGGCGCGGTGTCGGTGACGGTCATACGGCGGCCTCCCGGCGCATCCGGGCCCGTGCCTCGGCGAGGCCGGCGCGGGCCTTCTGGAACGGCGTCGGCGGCAGGGTGCGGGTGGCGCCGCGGGCGAAGTACCGCTCGACGTAGAACTGGACGACGGAGACGGCGCTGGTGAGGATCAGGTACCAGACGGTGGCGACCAGGAGCAGCGGCACGATGTCGCCCGGGTAGGTGCTGCCCATCGTCTGCACCGAGCCGAACAGGTCGAGCAGGGACACGTAGAACACCAGGGACGTGCCCTTGATGAGGCCGATGAGCTGGTTGACGTAGTTCGGGGTGATGGACCTGAGCGCCTGCGGCAGCACGATCCGGCGGAACTGGTAGCCCTTCGGCAGTCCGAGCGCGGCGGCCGCCTCGTGCTGGCCCTGGTCGACGGAGAGGATGCCGCCGCGGACCACCTCGGAGGCGTATGCCGCCTCGTTGAGGCTGAGGCCGACGACGGCCACGGCCATGTCGGTGGCCAGCCGCGACTCGTCGAAGGTGACGAAGGCCGGTCCGAACGGGACGCCGAGGCTCAACGTCTGGTACAGCGCGGAGAAGTTGTAGAGGAAGATCAGTACGACGATCAGCGGGACGGACCGGAACAGCCAGGTGTAGGTCCAGCTCACGGCCCGCAGGACGGGGCTGCCGGAGAGCCGCCCGAGGGCGAGCAGGACGCCGCCGAGGAGCCCGAGTACGGCGCTGAGCGCGGCCACTTCGAGGGTGACGAGGAGGCCGTCGAGGACGGTGGGGCGCAGGAACCAGTAGCGGAAGCGGTCCCACTGGTAGAAGGGGTTGGTGGCCAGGCCGTGGATGATCTGGGCGACCACGACCAGGACCACGGCGGTGGCGATCCAGCGGCCCGGCCTGCGCAGGGGCAGGACCCGCTCGGCTGCGGGCGGCCGTGGGGTGTCGGCGGCGGGTGCCTCGGCGAGGGACACCGCGGTGCCTGGGGGTTCACTCATGGGTGGGCTCCGGCGGAATCGGCACCCCGGACGCCGTGGGCCTGGTCGGGTGGCCGCTACGGCGGGACGGCAGGGCGGGGAGGACCGCTCTGCGGCGCGAGGCGACGCACGCGAACGCGCGGGGACCGGGGCGGGGTGGACAACGGCACACCGCACGGGCGGTGTTCGTCGTGGCCGGGTGCCCGCTGCGGGACCGGGGCGGGGATCAGTCCTGGCAGCGGGCGCGGCCGGCGTCGGTACACAACGCGCTGCTGACGCGCAGCAGGTCGACGGCGCGGTCGGCGACGAGCGGGCTGGGGTACGGGCGGAGGCGGCCCTGGAGACGGCGTCCGGCCGTCCTGGGAGCTGCGCGCATGTCCGTCACCGTCACTGTCCCGGCCCCGTGGGGCCCTCGCGCTTACCGAAAGAGCGGGTCATCCGGTCCGGTCGTCACCTGGGGCACCCCACCGCGGAGCGAGGGTTGCCGGTCAGCGAGCCAGGGCTTGTCGCTGACACTCATGACCGTTCTTGGTCCGTAAGTAACGCAGTTGGCCGTGCGGGTGTCAACGCCGTTCCGTCAGGTGGGACGGTCCGTGAGATGCCGGCCGAACGCGGGGTGGGCGGACAGGCGCCGCACGTGGGACCACACGGCGGGGTGGTCGGCGGCGCGCCGCGGGGTGTCGTGTCGGACGAGGGCGACCCACACCTCGACGTTCGGCCGCGGTCAGCCGGTCGCCCAGGACGTGGGAGTGCGCGCTCAGGCGCCGCTCCAGGAGGTCCAGCACCTCGGGCAGGGCCGCGGGGTCGGCGGCCCGCGCGCACAGCAGCTCGACCGCTTCCGTCTCCGCCTCCGTGCCGCACGGGTACAGCACCGGGCCGGCGGCGGGTGTGAAGTACCGGGCGAGGTCACGCATGATGTCGCGGGCGTGCGTGCTCACGATCCGGCCGGACCAGCCGTCGCTGAGCACCGGGGCGACGGCCGGTCCCCGGTAGTGGTGGGCGCTCGCCTCGTACAGCGGGCGCAGCGCGGAGTGACCGCCGTCGGAGCAGTCGGGGGACGGGTCCAGCACGGTCACCGGACAGATCTCGTCCAGGCCGAGGAGGCTGTGCACGACGGCGATGCTCAGACAGTCGTCGCGGTCGGGCGACAGGTGGAGGCGGTAGCGGCGCGGCACGGCGTAGTGGCCGCTGCGCGGGTCGCGGCCGATCCGTCCGCGGAAGGCGGGGGCAGGGGTGAGCAGTGTGACGGACATGGTTCTCCCCGGGTGCGGGCGCGTGGACGTACACGCGGTGGAGGCGGGCGGCGGTCCGTGGGCGGGCGCGGGTCCGGGCGGCGTCCTCGCGGGACGCCCGCCGGCCGGCGCCGGGTGGGCTCAGCGCGGGGAGCTGATCGCGCTGCAGACGCGGAGGAGGTCGATGTGCCGGCGGGAGGTGAGCAGAGGGGACGGTACGGGCGTGCGGTTCTCGTCGCCGCTGACCTGTTCGAGGCGCCCCATGCTTCCCTACCTCTTCACTAGGATTCCTAGGGAAGTGTCGACCGGCGCCCGGGGCGCGTCAAGGGGGCGTCCGCCCCCTGGGAAAACCTCGTACGCGGGCCCGGCGCACGGGCCCGACCCGGCCCCGACCACGAACCACGTCGCACACGCCGGCTCGTCCACGCCGGGGGGCGCCGGACCGGGACGCGCCCCCGGTCCGGTTCAGCCGGCGGTGCCGGTCGCGTCGAAGAGCCCCGGCTCTCGCTCGCCGGGCGGACGGAAGAACCGCGCGACGTCCGCGTCGGTGACGTCGGCGAGGTCCGCGGGCGACCAGCGCGGGGCGCGGTCCTTGTCGATGACCTGGGCGCGGATGCCCTCCACCAGGTCGGGGGTGGTGAGGGCCGCGCAGGAGACGCGGTACTCCTGGTCGAGGACGCGTTCCAGCGAGCCGAGCCGCCGGGCGCGGCGTACGGCGGCCAGGGTGACCTTCAGGGCGGTGGGCGACTTGGTGAGCAGGGTTCGCGCGGTCTGCCCGGCGTGCGGTTCGCCGTGGCCGGTGAGGCGGCGGACGATCTCCTCCACGGTGTCGGCGGCGTAGCAGGTGTCGATCCAGGCCCGCCATCCCGCGAGTTCCCCCGCCGGCGGCTCCTGCGCGTGGCGCTCCAGCGCCTCCGCCGCGGGCAGGGTGGCCAGGTCGTCGACGAAGTCCCGCAGGGCCGCGGACGGCACGTAGCGGTCGGCGAGAGCGCACAGCAGCGCGTCGGCGGCGCCGATCGCCGTGCCCGTCAGCGCCAGATGGGTGCCCAGTTCGCCGGGCGCGAGGGCGAGCAGATGGGTGCCGCCGACGTCGGGCACGAAGCCGATGCCGGTCTCGGGCATGGCGATCCGGGACCGCTCGGTGACGACACGGACACTGCCGTGCGCGGAGAGGCCGACGCCGCCGCCCATCACGATGCCGTCCATGAGGGCGACGTACGGCTTGGGGTAGCCGGCGATACGGGCGTTGAGGCGGTACTCGTCGCGCCAGAACGCGGCGGACGCGCTGCCGTCGCCGTCGCGGGCGTCGTCGTGGATGGCGCGGATGTCGCCGCCCGCGCACAGGCCGCGCTCCCCCGCGCCGGTGATGACGACGGTCTCGACGGCCGGATCGTGCTCCCACGCGGTGAGCGCCTCGTCGATGCGGCGGACCATGGCGCGGGTGAGGGCGTTGAGGGCCCTGGGACGGTTGAGGGTGATGTGGGCCGCCCGTCCGGTCGTGTGCAGCAGGACGTTGGCCTGCCCGTCCGCGCTCATCCGAACGCCTCCGTCGGGCCGCCGGCCACGATGACACGCATGATCTCGTCGCTTCCTTCCAGGAGTTGGTGGACCCGCGGGTCGTGGACGACCTCCGGGCGCGGGCCCCACCCGACCCTAGGGTCGGCCGTCCCCGTGGATCCAGCCGGCCCCGCCGGTGGGACACCGCCGTCGTCGTCGGTCCAGTACCGTGCGATGTGCGCATTCTGTGAAGCATTTTTCTGATGAGAGTTTGAACTGATCACAAGAAGGTCATTAGAGTCCGCTTGGCACCCTCACTCGGTGATCACCCATCGGGGGTGACGGTGGAGGGGCAGTGCCCGTCGTGACCGGCAGGCGGCCGGAGGAAAAGGAGACCGCCCACGTGGCCTCCCATCGTCGACCCAAGCAGCAGAGCCGTGCTCGTGTGACCGTGATCACCGCGACCGCCGCCGCAGCGGTGGCACTGACGTCCCAGGCGGCCCAGGCGGCCCCCAAGCCGAGCAAGGACGAGGTCAAGTCCAAGGTCGACAAGCTCTACGAAGAGGCGGAGCGGGCCACCGACAAGTACAACGGGGCCAAGGAGAAGCAGCAGAAGCTCGAGGGCCAGATCGACGACCTCCAGGACGAGGTCGCCCGGGGTCAGGCCGACCTCAACAAGCTGCGCGACAGCCTGGGTTCGCTCGCCAGCGCCCAGTACCGCACCGGCGGCATCGACCCCTCCGTACAGCTCTTCCTCTCCTCCGACCCCGACAGCTACCTCGACAAGGCCGCCACCCTCGACCAGCTCAGCGGTCAGCAGGTCGAGACGCTGAAGAAGATCCAGCAGAAGCAGCGCGCCCTCGCGCAGCAGCGCACGCAGGCCTCCGACAAGCTCACCGACCTCGCGGAGACCCGCAGCGAACTCAAGCAGAAGAAGGAACAGGTCCAGGGCAAGCTCGCCGAGGCGCAGAAGCTGCTCAACACCCTGACGGCGCAGGAGCGCCAGGAGATCCGGGAGAAGGAGCAGCGCGCCAGCCGCTCGGCCGGTGACCGCGTCGAACTCGGCAACGAGGCGCCCGCCTCCCAGCGCGGCTCCGCGGCCCTGGCAGCGGCGGCCACCCAGATCGGCAAGCCCTATGTCTCCGGCGGCACGGGACCCAGCTCCTACGACTGCTCGGGCCTCACCCAGTGGGCCTACGCCCAGGCCGGCGTCCAGCTCACCCGCACCACCTACACGCAGCAGAACGACGGCACCAAGATCGGTATGAGCCAGCTCGCCCCCGGCGATCTCGTCTTCTTCAACGGCCTCGGCCACGTGGGCCTGTACGCGGGCAACGGCCAGGTGCTCCACGCGCCGTACCCGGGCACCTCGGTGCGCTACGAGTCGATCAGCACCATCGGCTCCTTCCAGTTCGGCGTCCGCATCTGACGGACGGCGCCGCCCAGCACGGCCCAGGGCCGGTTTCGGACGACTCCGAAACCGGCCCGTTCCGTGCCGGCGGGCTCCGGTGTGCGGGGACTCTCCATGATGACGAATTGCGAAAGTTTGCAATTCATTAGATGCTGTCTTCCCTGGCCCCGCAGACAGCCGCGGGCCCAGCTCTTTCGTGTCCGCCAGATGGGGGCGCTGTCGGGGAAGTCGAGGCGTCGTGTCCTTTTCGCTGCACCGGGCCAAGGCCCAGTTCCTCGGGCTGCTGCCCGGACGTGCCGATGTGGCGCAGATGCGCCGGAGCCCGCGCCGGGATCTGCTGGCGGGGCTGACGGTGGCGATCGTGGCGCTGCCGCTCGCGCTGGGCTTCGGAGTCTCCTCCGGTCTCGGCGCGGAAGCGGGGCTGGCAACCGCGGTGGTCGCGGGGGCGCTGGCCGCGGTGTTCGGCGGATCGAATCTCCAGGTGTCCGGGCCGACCGGCGCGATGACGGTGGTGCTGGTGCCGATCGTCGCCGCGCACGGGCCGTCCGGAGTGCTCATGGTCGGGCTGATGGCGGGCGTGATGCTCGTGGTTCTGGCGGTGCTGCGGGCCGGCAAGTACATGCGGTACGTGCCCGCGCCGGTGGTCGAGGGCTTCACCCTCGGCATCGCCTGTGTGATCGCCCTGCAGCAGGTCCCGAACGCGCTGGGCGTGGACAAGCCCGACGGCGAGCGGGTGCTGGTCGTCACCTGGCGCGCGCTGCGGGAGTTCGCGCAGCACCCGAACTGGACCTCGGTCGCGCTCGCCCTGGCGGTCGCCGCCGTCATGCTGCTCGGGGCCCGCCGCTGGCCCAAGGCACCGTTCTCCATCCTCGCGGTGATCGCGGCCACCGTGGTCGCCCAGCTCGCCGGCCTCGACGGGGCCCGGCCGATCGGTGACCTCCCGGCCGGGCTGCCCGCGCCCTCCCTGGCCTTCCTCGACCCCGGCGCGCTCGGCTCGCTGCTGGCCCCGGCGGTGGCGGTGGCGGCGCTGGCCGCCCTGGAGTCGCTGCTGTCGGCCTCGGTCGCCGACGGAATGACGGTCGGCGAGCAGCACGACCCCGACCGCGAGCTGTTCGGGCAGGGGCTGGCGAACATCGCCGCTCCCCTGTTCGGCGGGGTGCCCGCCACCGGCGCGATCGCCCGCACCGCCGTCAACGTCCGGACCGGCGCGAGTTCCCGGTTGGCCGCCCTCGCCCACGCCGCCGTCCTGGCCGTGATCGTCTTCACCCTCGCGCCCCTCGTCTCCAGGATTCCGCTGGCCGCGCTCGCGGGTGTGCTGCTGGCCACGGCCGTCCGGATGGTCGAGGTCGGCTCGCTGCGGGCCATGGCCAAGGCCACCCGCTCGGACGCGCTGATCCTCGTCCTGACCGCCGTGGCCACGCTGGCACTCGACCTCGTCTACGCGGTGGTCATCGGCCTGCTGGTGGCGGGCGCGCTGGCACTGCGGGAGATCGCCGGGCAGGCCCGACTGGACGAGGTGCCGCTGGAGCGGGGCGAGCACAGCGACGAGGAGCACGCGCTGCTGGCCGAGCACATCGTGGCGTACCGCCTCGACGGGCCGCTGTTCTTCGCCGCCGCCCACCGGTTCCTGCTGGAACTCGCCGACACCGCCGACGTCCGGGTCGTCATCCTGCGCATGGCGCGGGTGACCACCATCGACGCCACCGGCGCCCTGGTGCTGAAGGACGTGGTGGAGAAGCTGAACCGGCGCGGCATCGTCGTGACGGCCTCCGGCATCCGGCCGGGTCACCGCCAGGTCCTGGACTCGGTGGGGGCGCTCGACCTGCTCCGCCTGGAGGGAAGCGAGTACGCCACGACACCGGACGCGATCCGGGCGGCGCGTACGCATCTGGAGTGCACCGGCGTACTGCCGCCCCTGCCCGCCCAGGCATCGCGGGCCGCCGGTACGCAGGCGGGGGAAACGGCACGTTGAGCACGGGGCCGGCCCGGCGGCGGCCCGCCCCGGGTCTCACCGCCCGCCGGTCTCCGGCGCCGCCGCCAGGACGCGCCGGGCGCCGCGCACCACCGCCTCGTCGATCATGCGGCCGGACTCGTCCCGGGCCACCCCGGAGCCGGCCCGCTCGAACCGCTCGACCAGCGCGCGGGCCCGGTCCAGTTCACTGACGGACGGGGTGAACACCTCGTTCACGACAGGGAGTTGCGCGGGGTGGATACAGGTCCGGCCGCCGAATCCGAGGCGCTTGAGCGCGGTGGTCGAGCGGCGCAGGGCGTCGAGGTCGCGGAAGTCGGTGCTGACCGGGCCGAGCGGCGGCGCCAGCCGGGCGGCCGCGCTGACCAGCGTGAGCTGTGTGCGCGGCCACAGCAGTTCCCTCTCGTCCGGCCCGGGGGTGATCCCCGTGTCGGCGCACAGGTCCGCCTCGCCCAGTTGCAGTCGCGTCACCCGCGGGCCGCGGGCGATGAGCGGGGCGGCCAGCAGGGCGGCCGCGCTCTCCAGAAGGGGGCACAGGGCGATCCACGGAGCCGCGGCCAGCTCACCGCAGACGGTGACGAGGTCCGCGACCCGCTCCGTCTTGGCCACCAGCATCCCCGTGACGGCGGGAAGGGCCACCGCGCGGGCGTCGGCGAGTCCGAGGCCGCCGGGGTTGATCCGGACCCAGATCTCGGGGCCGGGACGCCGGCCGGAGGGCGCCAGCCCTTCCAGCCAGCGGGCGGAGGTGGTCCGGGCGTACTCCTTCGCGGTGGGGGCGACGCCGTCCTCCAGGTCCACGATCACGGCGTCGGCCCCCCTGCCGAGGGCCTTCGCCAGCATGTCCGGGCGGTCCCCCGGCACGTACAGGGCGGATCTCACGCGTCGTACTCCTTCATGTGCGCCCGGTGCGGCGCGGTGGCGAAGCGGCTTTCGTCCGCCACCGCGGTGGGTGTGCCGGGTCCGCTCAGCCACCGGTGGGACGGTGCAGGTAGCGGCCGGCCGGCTCGCCGTGCACCTTGCCGTCGGTGAGGATGCGGGTGCCGCGCAGGAAGGTGTCGGTGACCCGGGCGGTCAGCTCGAAACCCTCGAAGGGCGTGTACTCCTGGGTGGACTCCGAGTCGGCCGCGCGGACGGTCCAGGTGTGGTCCGGGTCGACCAGCGCGATGTCCGCGTCGAAGCCGGCCGCGAGCCGTCCCTTGGTGGGCAGTCCGTAGCGCCTGGCCGGGTTCCAGGCGGTCAGGGCGGCGATCCGGCCCAGGGGCAGACCGCGCCTTACGCCTTCGGTGACCATCCCCGGCAGCAGGTATTCCGCCCCGCCGAAACCGGACTTGGCGAGGAAGATGTCGTCCTTGGGCTCGCCGAACTTCACCTCCTCGCGGCAGCAGGCGTGGTCGGAGACGACCCAGTCGACGGTGCCGTCCAGGACGTACTCCCACAGCGCCTCGACATCGTCGCGGGGCCGCAGCGGGGGGTTGACCTTGCCGCCCAGTCCGTGTGCGGTGGTGATGTCGGCGAGCAGGTGGCCGACCGTGACCTCACGGCGGAAGTCGATGTGCGGGAAGGCCTTGCCCATGCGCACCGAGGCGTCGACCGCCTTGTGCGAGGACAGGTGCAGCAGGTTGATGGTGGGCAGGCCGGTCTCGTGGGCCAGGTAGGAGGCGATGGAGACGGCCAGGCCCTCGGAGTGCTGCGGGCGGGAGGCGCTGTAGGCGGCCAGTCCGGTCAGCTCCCCGGCCTCCTCGACCAGCTTGGTGTACGCCGTCATGATCTCGGCCGTCTCGCAGTGCAGGGAGAGCGAAATCTGATCGGCGATCTCGGGGAACCGCTCCCGGGCCTCCTGGATGCCCCGCATCACGAACTCGAAGTGGGCGTAGTCGTACCGCTCCCCCTCGGGCGTCATCAGGAACGAACTCTGGTCGGCGGAGCGGCCGTGCAGGCCGTGGCTGCCGTAGAACATGAACACCTTGAACGAGGTGACACCGTGCTCGCGCACCAGGTCGGGTATCTCGGCGATGTGCCCCTTGGACATGGGGGCCAGGTGGTAGGCGTAGTCGACGTGGGCGCGGTTCTCCGTGCGCTCCAGCACCTCGGGGAAGAAGTCGGCGTAGGCGCCGCCCTTGTTGAGGTAGTACTGGCCGGTCCGCATGTAGGTGAGCGCGGAGGTGACACCGCCCTGGGCGCAGGCCTTGCTCTCGCTGGCGGCGTCCTGGTCGAGCGGGTTGTAGATCCCCCAGTGCTGGTGGGCGTCGACGACTCCGGGGAAGGCCAGCTTCCCGCCGCCGTCGACGACCTCGCGGGCGCCGCCGGTGTCCACGCCGGGCGCCACTTCGACGATCTTCCCGTCCCGTACGGCGATGTCGGCGGTGCGTGCCTCGTCCCGCTCGTCGCTGACGACACGGACGTTGGTCACCACGAGGTCGTAGTCAGTCACGATGGTCTCCTGCCACTGTCTTCAGCTCGGCCATGGGGCGGAGCAGGTCTTGGATGTGGTTCAGTTCGGCGAGCCGCAGGCCCCGGTCCATGACGGTGTCGATGGCGGTCCCGGACAGCCGGCCGGCCGCGTTGTCGCGGAACTTCAGGGCGAGTTCGGCGTCCGACAAGGGGCGGTGCGGGCCGCCGCGGTTGTCCAGCACCTCCTGCCGCCAGATGCGGCCGTCGGTGTCGTGGGCGGTGAGCACCGCGGGGAACTGCCGGGGGAAGACGGCGGTGGCCGTGTCGTCGGCGACGACCTCGACCTTGGCCATGAGTTCCCGGCGGGCCGGGTCCCGGGCGAGTTCGTCGGTGAAGTCGTCGAGGCCGAGGCCGAGGCCGCCGCCTCCGCCCAGCAGTCCGGCCGCGACCATGTAGGGGCCGGAGAACTGGGCCTGGTAGCCCGTCTCGGGGGCGCGCTTGCGCTCGATGGGCTGGCCGATGGTGCGGATCACCGGCGCGGGTACGCCGAGCACCAGCCGTTCCACCTTCGCCGGGTCGAGCCCCCGCTCGCGCAGGGCCATCGCGGCGTCGGCCGCGGTGTGGGTGAAGTGGTTGGCCGGGTAGGGCTTGAAGAAGATGCCCGGCACGGCCCATTCGGCGCCGAGGTCCCCGGTGATGGCGCTCGGATCGTAGACGCCGTGCAGGAACGCCTCGAAGAACCCGAAGCGCCCCTCCAGGACGGTGGGCGGTCCGCTGAAGCCCCGCCGCACCAACTGGGCGGCGGTGACCGCGGACTGGGCGGCCAGACCGCAGTGCAGTCGCTTGACGGTGCCGCCGGTGCGGTTGGCCTCGATGATGCCGGCGGCCATGGAGGCGGTGACGCCGAGTACGTCCACGAGGCCGTCCTCGGTGAGGTCCAGCAGCAGACCGGCGGCGACGGCCCCGCCGAGTGCGCCGCAGATCGAGGTGGCGTGCTGGCCGTGTTCGAAGAAGGTGGAGTTGCCGGAGGCGCGGTCGTAGCCGGCCATGCCCAGCCGTACGCACACCTCTAGGCCCACGGCGACGGCCCGGATGGTGCTCGGGCCGTCCGCGCCCGCCGTCTCGGCGGCGGCCAGGGCCGCCGGAACGACCGAGGCGCTGGGGTGCAGCACGGACGGCAGGTGGGTGTCGTCGTAGTCCAGGGAGTGGGCCAGCACCCCGTTGGCGAGGGCCGCCAGGGGCGCGGGCAGCAGGGTGCCGCCGCCGCCGACCACGGTGGCCTGGGGCCGGCCGCCCTGTTCCCGTACGTGCTCGACGATCGCCGCGGAGGTGGGCAGCCGGTGGGCGGCCACGCACAGCCCGAGGACATCGACGACCCGCTTGCGGACGCTGTCGGTGACCTCCCGCGGCAGTGTGGCGTACGCGGTTCCGGCGGCGAACTCGGCGAGCTGCCGGGCCAGGGTGTGTTCAGCCACGGCCGTCTCCCGTGGCCGGGTCGCTGATCACGGCCAGCGGGCGTACCGGAGAGCCGGTGGCGCCGAACAGCGGCAGCGGGGAGAGCACGAAGGTGAACTCGTGGACGCCCTCGGCGGCGATCTCCTCCAGGTCCAGCGTCTCGATGATGTAGATGCCCGACTCCACGAGCAGCACCCGGTGGGCGGGCAGGCTGCTGTGGCCGGCGCCGGGGGCCAGCCGTTCGAAGGCGATGGAGTCGGCGCCCACCGCGTGCGCCCGGCGGGCGGCGAGCCACTGCGCGCCCGCCTCGCCGACGCCGGGGACGCCGGAGTCATGGCCGATGAAGGCGTCCCGGTGGGGTGCGTCGAACTGGCGTCCCCAGCCGCTGCGGACGAGGACAACGTCACCGGGTTCCACGGGGGTGCCCTGGCCGCGTTCGGCGGCCTCCAGGTCGGCGACGGTGATCTCGTAGCCGGGCCCGCAGACCTCGGCGCCGAGCGCGGCGGGTATGTCGAGCAGGACTCCGCGGCGCACCATGGGGGCGATGGTGTGCACTCCGTGGTCGGGGTAGACACCCCCCTCGCCCGCGGTCCTGGCGTCCGCGCCCCCGAAGAGTTTTCCCTGGTGGGAGACGTGGGCGAGGGCGTCGATGTGGGTGCCGACATGGGTGCCCATGACGAGCATGTCGTTGGCCGCGGAACCGCCGTCCGGGCGCACCCGGTCCCCGTGGCGGCGTGGCAGGGTGTGCCAGTAGGCGGGGTGGTTGGGCGACTGGGGCATGCCGACGGAGAGTTGGCGGCCCAGATCGAGGACCCGCACACCTTCGCGTACCACCGCCAGGAGGGGGTCCCGCGGCCTCGTGGGCGCGGGTCCGGTGATCGATGCCGTGCTGCTCATGTACGTCCCGTCCTTCTTTCGGTGGTTCCGTGCCGCGCTGTCCGCCCGTTGGCGGTCAGGAGACGACCCTGCGTTGCCGAAGCTCCGTCAGTTCCTTTGCTGTCACTCCGAGTTCGCCGCAGAGGACCTCGTCGGTGTCGGCTCCGAGGCCGCGTCCGGTGAAGCGGATGCCTCCCGGTGTGCCGGACATCCGCCACATGACGTTGTGCATGAGCAGCGGGCCGAGGTCGTCGTCCTGGACCGTGGTGAGCATGTCGGTGTCCCGGACGTGGGGGTCCTGGACGAGGTCCCGGGCGTCGTAGACGGGTGCCACCGCGGCCCCGGCGTCGGTGAACTCGGCGATGACCTTCTCCCGGGTGCGTTCGGCGATCCAGCCTCCGACCAGGTCGTCGAGGAGGTCGGCGTGCTCGGCCCGCCCGGCGCCGGTGGCGAACCACGTCTCCCGCACGACCTCCTGATGGCCCACCAGCTCCATGACGCGTTCCGCGATCCGCTGGGCGCTGGTGGAGACGGCCACCCAGTGGCCGTCGCGGGTGCGGTAGGTGTTGCGCGGCGCGTTGTTGGTGGACCGGTTGCCGTGGCGGTGCTCGACGACGCCGAGTTGGTCGTAGACCGTCGGCGAGGGGCCGACGGCGGCCATGATGGGCTCGATCAGGCTCATGTCCACCACCTGCCCCCGGTGCTGCGGATCGCGGTCCCGGTGGTACAGCGCCATGGTGGCGGCCGAGGAGGCGGCGATACCGCAGATCGTGTCGGCGAGCCCGAACGCCGGGAGGGTGGGCGGACCGTCGGCCTCACCGGTCAGGTGGGCGAATCCGCTCATTGCCTCGGCGAGGGTGCCGAAGCCGGCCCGGGAGGCGTACGGGCCCCGCTGGCCGAAGCCGGTGATGCGCACGATCACCAGGCCGGGGTTGATCCCGTGCAGGACCTCGGGGCCAAGACCCCAGCGTTCCAGGGTGCCGGGGCGGAAGTTCTCGACCAGGATGTCGGCGCTCTCGGCGAGCCGGCGAAAGAGCGCGGCGCCGTCGGGGTCGGAGAGGCTGAGGCCGACGGTGCGCTTGTTGCGGGATATCTCCTTCCACCACAGCGGTACGCCGTCCTTGGACTCGCCGTGTCCGCGCATCCCGTCACCCGCGACGGGGTGCTCGATCTTGACCACGTCCGCGCCGAAGTCACCGAGCAGTTGGGCGCAGAGCGGTCCGGCCAGGATGGTGGAGGCGTCGATGACGCGGATGCCCCGCAGCGGCCCGGGGCCGTCGTCCGGGGCCTGCTGCCGCGGTGTCGTCATGGTGTGTCCTTTCGTTCCCCGGTGGTGTCCCGTACGGCACCGAGGTCGGCCGAGATGTCGGCGGCCGCCTTGGCCACCTGTTCGCCGAGTTCATGGCTGCTGGTCTCGGCGAACATGGCCCTGGTTCCGCAGACCGAGACCGACCCGACGACCTGCCCTATGGGGCCGTGCAGGCAGGCGGCCACGCTCGCCGCCTCCGCCTGCCGCTCCCCCACGCTGACCGCGTAGCCCGCCGCGCGGATCAGGGAGATCTCCTCGCGCAGGGTCGTGGCCGAGGTGATGGTGGCGTCGGTGACGCCGTCCAGACGGTGGTGGTCGATGTAGTCCTCCACCTCCGAGTCCGGGAGGGCCGCGAGGATGGCCTTGGAGGAGGAGCCCGCGTGCAGCGGGTGGCTGGTGCCGAGCGCGACCGACATCCGGATCTCCTGGTGGGAGAGGACCTGGTCGACGTAGACCCGTGACCAGCCCTGGCGCAGGGAGAGGGTCGCGGTCTGGCCGGTGAGTTCGGACAGGGCCACCAGATGGCGGTGGGCGATGGAGGGGACGTCGAGTTCCCGCATCGCCGCGAGTCCGATGTTCAGGGCTCCGGGCCCCATCCGGTAGGCCTTGGTCTCCTCGTCGAAGGAGAGGAAGTTGCCCGCCACGAGTTCGCGCAGGATGCGGTGGGTCACCGCCTTCGACAGCCCTGTTTCCCGTGCGATCACCGAGACACCTTGGGCGTGGGGGGTACGCGCGATCGCGTCGATCACCGCGAGTGCCCGGGAGATCCCGGAGCGGCTGCGGCCGGCGTGCTCTGCGGTTTCTTCGATGGTCATGGGAACCTCGGTCGGTTGGCCGACCCGACTGCCGGGCCGACGTGGATGGGTCGCTCACGCAGTTGGACCGCGGTGTCAACCGCCGCCGTGAATCTCCGTGATGACCTCGATGTTGCCCCGGACCGCGTTGGAGTAGGGGCACAGGGTGTGGGTCAACCGCACCAGATCCTCCAGCGTGTCCTGCGGGCATTCGGGGGCGCCGACGCTCAGCCGGACCGCGATGCCGTACGTCCCGCCCGGCCGCGTGCCGAGCGTGACGGCGGCGGTGACCGCGACCGGTCCCGGGGTGACCCGGCGGCGCCGCGCGGCGACCTCCAGCGCGCCGCCGAAGCAGGCCGCGTAGCCGGCGGCGAAGAGTTCCTCCGGGTCGGTGCCCGTGTCGTCCTTCGCCCGCTCGGCCGGCCGGGACAGCGACACGTCCAGCGAACCGGTCGTGGACCGGGCGCGCCCCGCGCGACCGCCCGTCACCTCGACGGTGGCCGTGTAGAGCGGGGTGAACCCGGGCGCCTCGGCGCGGTCGGCGGCGTGGCCCAGTACATGGGCGGCGACGGCCGCCGCGAACTCCTTCGGCTTCTCCTCGGCGACGAAGTCGGTGCCGCCGTCGATGCGGACCAGGGGCGCGTCGGGGAACGCCGCCGTGACGACGGAGTTCATCCGGTCGAGGACGTCGTCGCTGCCGTGCAGCAACAGGGTCGGTACGCCCGCGAGCGCGGCGGGGTCCGTGCGGTGGGCGAAGACCGCGCGGTAGGCGACTGCGTAGTCCGGGCCGACGCTGAGGTACTCGGCGACCTGACGGCTGCTGGACTCGGCCGAGATCGTGGGGTAGAGCCACCGGATGCGGTCCCACACCACCCGCAGGTGGCTGCCGTCGGAGGCGGGGGTGTATCCGGGGGCGTATCCGGCCGCCTTCTCGGCGCGTTCCTCGTCGCTGTAGAGCGGGATGCCCTGGAAGACGAGGCTCAGTACCCGCTCGCGCTGTTGCACGGTGGCCTCGGCGGCGACGATGGCACCGGTGTGCTGGCCGAGGAGGTGCACCTGTGCGAGGCCGAGCGCGTCGGCGATCTGCCACAGCGCCGAGGCGTACTGGGGGATGGACCACTCCTCGGGGGCGGCGTCCGACATCCCGAAGCCGGGGATGTCGACGGCGACGGTGTTCAGTCCGTGCGCGGCGAGTTCCGCCAGGGCCGGTTCGTAGGTGGCCGAGGAGAGCGGCGACTGGTGCACGGCGAGGAGCGCGGGGCCGGAGGTGTTCCCGGAGCGGCGGAAGTGGACCTGGCCCCAGGGCAGTTCGAGGTACCCGCGGTGCGAGGCGCCCTTCAGATGAGTGGCGTGGCGGCTCATGCGCCCACCGCCATCGCGGCCATGATCCCGACCACGTGCTTGACACCCATGCGGTAGTCCTCCAGACGTATGTGCTCATTGGGGCCGTCGATGCCCGCGTCGGCGCGGGAGACCCCCACGCCCACGATGGGCAGGCCGGACAGGGCGCCCTGGTTGCCGATCCACTGGGTGTAGGGCTCGACGAGGGGTTCGGCACCGTAGGCCGTGCGTGCGGTCTCGGCGACGAGGTCCACGAACGGGTCGGTGTGGTCGGTGTGGTGGGGGCGGCTGGTGGCCATCACCTCGACGGCGATGTCCTCGAAGCGGGCCGCCGACAGGTGGGCGCGGACGGCCGCCAGCACCCGCTCGGGGTCCTGGCCGGGCACGAGACGGATCTCGACCTTGGCGGTGGCGGTGGCCGGGATGCCGAGGGTCACGTCGTCCGCGAGGTCGCCGCCCTCGATGCCGGTGACGGTGAGGGTCGGGACGGTGCGGATCGCCACGGCGGCCTCGGTGTCGTTCAGGTCTCCCCTGAAGGCGTCGACTCCGGCGCGCTTCTTCAGGAAGGCGCCGTCGAACGGCATCCTCTCCAAAAGCGCGCGCTCGGCGTCGGTGGGCACGCGGGCGTCGTCCGTGAAGCCCTTGACGGCGCAGGTGCCGTCGGGGTTCAGGAGAGTGGCCAGGGCTGCGGTCAGCCGGGTGGTGGCGGACGGCAGCAGGACGGTGTTCTGGCTCGTCAGTTCACGGGTGAGGGTGGTGGAGGTGAGCCGCAGGTAGAGGATGCCCTTCTCGCCGAGTTTCAGCAGCGGCCGGCCCTCGCCGTCGGCCCAGGAGTTCTCCCACAGGGCCGCGTCGGCGGCCAGCCGGCCCGCGTGCGCCGCGACGAAGGAGCCGAGCCCGGGGCTGTGCAGCCACTGCTTGCCCTCCAGGATGTATCTGCTGGTGACCGGGGGTTCCTGGCCGGAGAGCCGCCAGACGGCCGCGGCGTGCACCCGCGACATGAGGGCGCCCTTGTCGTCGGCGACGCCACGGGCGTACAGCCGGCCGTCGTGGATCTCGGCGGCGTACGGGGGGCTGATCCACTCGGATTCGTCGCCGGTGGGTTCCACTTCCACGTCGTAGTGGTTGAAGTGCAGGAGCCGGCGGGCACCGCCGCCGATCTCGGCGAGGACGTAAGGGTGGGATTCCTCCCAGGGGATGATCTCGGCGGTGCCTCCCCAGCGTTGCACGGAGGCCTTGAGGAAGTCGGCCGTGGCGGCCATCTGCTCGGGCTCCTGGCGTCGGCTGCGCAGTCGGCACAGTTCCTGGAGTTCGGCGACGAAGGTGTCGAAGTGTTCGTCGACGGCGGCCAGGGCTGCGCCCAGGTCGAACTCGGGCATGCGGGGTGCTCCAATTTCCGGGCGGGCGTGGGTGCTAGTGGATGACGGCTCCGCCGTCGACGAAGATGGTCTGACCCGTCGTCATGACCGCCGCGGGGCTGAGGAGATGAGCGACGGTGAGGGCGACATCGCGGGCTTCGGCCATCCGTCCGAGCGGGATGCCGGCCAGCTTGTCCGTCATGTAGTCGCCGTCGGCCCGGACATCCTCGGTCATGCCGGTCGGCACGATGGTGGGCCCGACCGCGTTGACGCGGATGCCGTCGGGGGCCCATTCCAGGGCCAGGACGCGGGCCATGTGCATCACACCGGCCTTGCTGACGCAGTAGGCGAGGGTGTTGAGCACCGCTATGTGGCCGTTGGTGGACCCCATGTTGACGATGCTGGCCTCGTCGGCCGAGCGCAGCGCCGGGTAGGCGGCCTGCGACATCCGGAAGGTTCCGGTGAGGTTGACGTCGAGGACGAGGCCGAATTCGTCCACGCCGGTCGTGGCGGCCGGGCCCCTTCTGACGATCCCGGCGTTGTTGACGAGGTGGTTGAGCCTGCCGTGCGCCGCCACCACCTCGTCGACCGTGCGGCGGCAGGAGTCGGCGGAGGTGATGTCGAGGCGGTGGCGGGTGTGCGGGCCCGCGGCGGGAAGGCCGTCGCGCCACTGGTCCTCGGGGAGGATGTCGGCGGCGGCGACGGTGGCGCCCAGTTCGGCCAGCCGGGTCGCGATGGCGGCGCCGATCCCGCGGGCGGCCCCGGTCACCAGGGCCACCCTGCCGTCGAACCGCACGGGGTCGCTCTCGGGGATGCTCATGCGCCGATCACCGTGTTGTCCTCGGCCCAGAAGGCGAAGCGCTTCTGGGCGGTGCGGATGATGAAGTGGGCGATCAGTCCGAGCAGCGAGAGGACCACCAGGACCGCGAACATCCCGGCGATGTCGAAGTTGTAGTTGGTCTGCAGCAGCAGGTAGCCCAGGCCCTCCTTGGCGCCGATGAACTCGCCGACGACCGCGCCGAGGATGGCGAAGACGATGCCGATGTCGAGGCCGGCGAAGATGAAGGGAAGGGCGCCGGGCAGCCGCACCCGGCGGAAGACATCGAACTTGCTGGCCCCGAAGACGGTGAGCATCTGCACCCGGTCGGCGTCCGCCGAGCGCAGTCCCTCGACGACGTTGACCAGCATCGGGAAGAACGAGATGACCGCCGCCATCACGACCTTGCTGGTCATGCCGAACCCGAACCAGACCACGAACAGCGGCGCGAGGGCCACCTTCGGGACCGTCTGGAAGGCGACGATGTAGGGCATCATCGTCTTCTCGACCAGCCTGACCTGGGATATCGCGGTGCCCAGGAAGAGCGCCGCGCCGACTCCGAGCAGGAAGCCGTACAGGGACTCCAGCAGGGTGACCTTCAGATGTGTCCAGAACAGGGCGTCGGACAGCTGGGTCACCAGCGCGTCGGCGATCTGGCTGGGCCGGGGCAGTACGTACTCGTCGACCCCGAGAGCCGGTACCAGGAACTGCCACAGCAGCACGACCGTCACGAAGACCCCGGGGACCAGGACCCATTCGGGGTGGTCGCGCAGGTCCCGGCGGCGACGGGCGGGGGCGGCCGGGGCGGGCTTGGCCGGGGCGGCCGTGGCCGGGGCCGATGTCCCGACGGCGCCGTCCGGTCCGGTGCCGTCGCCGCCTGCGGCCTTGTCGGTGGTCGTCATGGGCAGCCTCATCAGTCGATCACGCCTTGGGCGTTGAAGTAGGTGCGGATCCGCTCGACGTGGACGCCGGCCCGGTCGGAGGCCATCACACTCAGGTCCCGCGGGCGTCCGAGGTCGATGTCGATGACCTCCGCGATCCGCCCCGGGCGGGGGCTCAGGACCACGACCCGGTCGGACAGGAACACCGCCTCGGGGATGGAGTGCGTGACGAGGACCACCGTCTTGCCGCTCTCGCGCCAGATGCGCAGCAGTTCCACGTTCATGTACTCGCGGGTCATGGCGTCCAGGGCGCCGAACGGCTCGTCCATCAGGAGGACCGACGGATCGTGCACCAGGGCCCGGCAGATACCGGCCCGCTGCTGCATTCCGCCGCTGAGTTCGTCGGGGTACTTGTCCTCGAATCCGCTCAGCCCGACCATCTCCAGCAGCTCACCGGCCCGCTTGCGGTAGACGGACCGGTCGAGCCGCTGGACCTCCACCGGGATCATCACGTTCTGCACAATGGTGCGCCAGGGCAGGAGCGTCGCCGCCTGGAAGACCATTCCCACCTCGGGCAGCGGACCGTCCACGTCACGCCCGGCCACCCGGACGGTGCCCTCGCTGCGGGGAATGAGCCCGGCGAGGATTTTCAGCAGGGTCGTCTTGCCGCAGCCCGAGGGACCGACGATCGAGATGAACTCACCACGCCTGACCTTCAGATCGATGTCGGACAGCGCGTGGGTCGGCTCGGACTTACGAGGGCGGTAGATCTTGTGCAGCCCGCTCAGCTCGATCCAGCTGTCCTCGTCGGTTTCCGCGGCGGCGGCCGCACGGGGGCGGCGGCCGAGGGTCTTCATGGCCATGGTGACCTCCTTCGCTTTCCTGGTCCTGGCGTCGCCGCCGGCTATTCGGTGGCGCTCTTGGCTTTGCTGATCACGGCTGCCCCGTCGAAGTCGCCCGCGTCCTTCAGCAGGCTGTCGTCCCACAGGGCGTCGATGTCGGGGTCCTTGGTGATGGTTCCGGAGGACTTCATGTAGTCGGCGGTCCTCGTCCACGCCTCGTCGCTGATCGCGCCCCAGTCACCGAAGGACTCCGGCTTCCCCTCGGCCGGCACGGCCGTCTTCACCCAGGCTTCGAGGATCGCGCTGTCGTTCTTGATCCGTGCGTCGGCCTTCTGGCCGGAGAGGATCGCGGGGAACACCTTGTACCCGTCCTTCATCGCCGCCTCGGGATTGACCGCGGAGAAGAGCAGGCCCTTGTAGGAGGCGCGCAGGAAGCGGGTGATCTCGTCCTTCTTGGAGCGCAGCGTGTCCTCGCGCACCGCGTAGGTCAGCGAGCGGATGCCGTCGAAGCGCTCGCCGTTCTTCAGGTATTCGAACTTCTTCCCGGTGAGTTCGAGGGTGGTGTACGCCTGCGTGTACAGGGCGAGCGCGTCCACCTTGCCGCTCTCCAGCGCCGACAGCGCCTGGCTCCCGACGCCGACGGGCAGCAGGTCGATGTCCTTCTGCGGGTCCAGTCCCGCGTCCTCGGCGAAGGCCCGCGCGTAGGGGGCCGATCCGGAGGCGAGGCTGATCACCCCGATCTTCTTGCCCTTGAGGTCCGAGCCGCTCTCGATCCCCTTGCCGGGCAGGGTGGCGATGCGCCAGGGCCAGTTCTGCACCAGGCCGCCGACCGCCACCACGGGGACCCCCTTCTCCCGCGCGGCCAGGATGGCGCTCGCGTCGGCGGGGCTGATGTCGGCGCTGCCGGAGGCCACGGCCTGGATCGCGGCGACCGAGCCGTCGGTGTTGATCGTCTTGACGTTGATCTTCTCCTCGCCGAGGAATCCCTCCTCCTTGGCCACCGCGTAGGTCGCCACCTCCTCCTTGGGCCCGATGACGGCCGAGGCGATGGCCATCTGGACGGTCGCGCTCTCCTTGCCGGAGCTTGCGGGCGAGGACTCGGAGGACGCGCCACCGCCACAGGCGGTGAGGACGGCCAGGGCCGACACGGTGAGGGCGCCGGCGCCGGCTCTCAGGGCGTTTTTCATGATCGGTACCTCTGCTGTTCGGTGAAAGGGGTGGTCAACCACGAGTCGAGGTACCGATCGCGGTGTCGGAGAGGTCGTTGTAGACGTGCTGTTCCGCGATCAGTCCGTCGCGCAGGACGAAGACATCGGCGTAGCGCACGCCGTCGAAGGGCATGCCGCCCAGGTCCTCGCCGTAGAGGGTGCCGAGCGAGGTGACGGTCACCAGGCCGTCCGGGTCGGTGCCCGTGGCGTACCGGTCGCGGTGCTTGCGCACCCACCGGTAGCGGCCGCGCTGGCCGGCGGCCATCTCGGGCAGGGAGCCGTAGGCGGTGCCTCCCGGGAAGACGATGCGCGGCTGCGGGGCGAGCAGTGCGCCGGCCTCGTCCAGTGCGCGGTCCTCGCAGAGCTGGAGATACCGGTCGACGGTCTCGGCGGGGCCGAGCGGGGCGGCGTCCATCAGCCGGTCTTCTGCTGGAGGGTGGATTCCCACTGGTCGCGCAGGGGGCGCTCGGCGGGGCCGCTCTCCGTGATGATCCGCATGAGCCTGGCGATGGCCGCCTCACGCCGGTTGTCCAGCACCCGCTGCTCGTCGTCGGTGGGCTCCAGGGAGTCGAGCTCGCCCGGGGTGAGCACCCCGCGGCGGACCAGCAGGGCCTCCATGGCGTGCAGCCGCTGGGTGGTGACGTGCAGCTCCGTGTTGAGCTGGAGCAGCAGGTCGAAGAGCTTGCCGATGTTGCGGTCGCGGAAGTAGTCGAATTCCTCGGTCACGGTCGTCTCACTTCTCCGGCTTGGTCGCGGTCAGGACGGCCCAGGGGAAGTGCCATTCGCGGCGGTCCCCCCAGCCCTCGGGGCGCTTGCCCTCCCGGCGCTCGTCGAACGGTGTCCAGTCGGCGCCGGTCAGTCCGGCCTGGGCGCAGATGTCGAGGAGGTCGGTGGCGAACAGGTCGCGGAAGAAGGGCTCGTTGTTGCGCTCCGCGTGCTCGTGGATGGTGGCGTCGCGGAAGGGGTCGCCGGTGGGGTGGAACTCCAGGAAGCTCATGGTGCCGCCGGGCTTCAGCAGCCTGGCCGCCTCGCGGACGGTCTCGCGGACCGCCTCGGCGGGCATCTCGTGCAGCACCATGGTGCCGGTGACGACATCGCAGGAGGCGTCCTCGATGCCGGTGTTCCGGCCGTCCCCCTGGCGGTAGGTGATGGCGGCGCCCTCGGCCTCCGCCTCGGCGTGGGCCAGGCGCAGACCGGGGGCGGCGAAGTCGATGCCGATGACCTCGGCCTCGGGGTAGCGCAGGGCCAGCGGACGGGTGCTCTTGCCGAAGCCGCAGCCGATGTCCACGACCCGGCCGACGGCGGGGTCGTCGGGCAGCGCTGTCTCGGTGAACAGGCGGTGGAACTTGTAGCCGTCGTTGTCGCGGAGCATCACGATCCGGGCGCCGAGTTCGTACACGTAGGCGCTCAGGTCGTCGGAGTAGAAGCTGCCGGGCTGGATGTGGATGTCGTAGTCCGTGTACCAGTCGGGCAGTTCGACCTGGGTGCTGAGTTCGAGGGTGCCCTTCGGCGTGTCCGGTATCTCGTCGAGCTGTTCGCGCAGCGCCTCGGCCCGGTTGACGACGGCCTCGCCGACGGTCTTCCAGAGCATCTTCTGCTGGACCCGCTCCAGGTGGCTGTACCAGGGGTACAGGCTGAGTTCGTGCAGGCGGCCGGTGGCGTCGTCGATGGTGTCGGCCACCGGGCCGGTCGCCCGGTACTCCTCGACGAGGGCCGGGTAGAGGGTGTCGGACCAGCGCTTGCGCAGCGCCAGGATGAAGTCCACGGAGGAGCGTTCGTCGAGGGTGAGCTGGTTCTCGATGTCGATCATGTGTCTCTCCTTCTCGGGCATGGCCTTGGGAGCGGTCGGGCGCCGGACGGGGCATTCGGCGCCGACGGGGTGCGGACAGACCGGTGGCAGGGGTGCGTGGCCTTGGGTGGGCCGGGCGGCGGTCGGTCGCGGTGGGGGCCGGCCCGGTGCGGCGGTGTCGGTCGCCAGGGGTGCGGCGGCCGGCGGTGGTGCCTGACCGGGTGGAGCGACTGCTGGTTCGGGGCGTCAGTGGGTCTGGGCGAGGAGTCCGGCGCCGGTGACGGCGTCGGTGAGGAAGGTTCCGGCGAGCCGGCCTTCGTACACGGCCTCCAGCGCGGTGCGCGGGGCGTTGGCGTCGCCGACGACGTGGACGCGTGGGGCGTCGTCCCGGGCGTCGAGTTCCCGGTAGAGTCCGTCGTCGGCCACCGGCAGTCCCACGTCCACGACGGCCGTGACGCCGGTGAGTTCTTCGGTGTGGCCGCTGAGGGTGTCCCGCAGGACGACGGTGTCCCCGTCCGCCGCGGCCACGTCCCGCATGATGTGCGACCTGATGCCCAGCTCCCCCATCCGGCTGGTCAGCGCCAGCTTGGAGTAGGTGGTGATCTTCGAGGCGAACGAGGCGGTGGGCGACAGGATGTGCACCTGGGCGCCCTCGCGGGCCAGGGACTCCGCCACGGAGGCCGCCGCCCAGGTGCCCTGGTCGTCGCGGACGAGGACCGTGCCGCGCAGTGGGGAGCCGGCCGCGGGCAGCGCGGTGATCGCCTCCAGGATGTCGAACACCGGTGGTCCGCCGGGCAGTTCGCGGCGGCCGGGGTGAGCGCCGGTCGCCACGACGACATCGTCGAAACCGTCCAGCCGGCCCCCGGGCAACAGGTCGCCCGCCGTCACCCGCTCGCCCAGTCGTACGTCGACGGCGCGGTGGACGAGTTCGCGGGCCAGGTCGGTGACCATCAGCCCGAGCCGTTCGCGGCCCGGGACCGTGGCCGCGACTCGGATGCGCCCGCCGAGGTCCTGGCCGGCCTCGGCGAGGGTCACCTCGTGTCCGGCGTCGTGCGCGGCGAGCGCGGCTTCCATCCCGGCCGGCCCTCCCCCGACGACCAGCACCCGCCGGGCCGGGGCGGACGGCGCCGACCGCAGGGCCGCCCACTCCTGCTCCGCGCCGACCTCCGGATTGACCACGCAGGCGATCGGCAGGTTGGCCTCCAGCCGTCCGACGCACCCCTGGTTGCAGGCGAGGCAGGAGCGGACGTCGTGCGGCCGGCCTTCCAGGGCCCGGCGGACCAGATGGGGGTCGGCGATGTGCGGGCGGGCCAGTCCGACGAGGTCCGCCTCTTCGGCGGCGACGAGTGCCGCGGCCTCCGGGAGGCTGTCCAGTCGGCACACGGCCAGCACCGGGAGGTCGGGCAGCTCCTTCTTGAACAGGGCCGCGTGGTGGCGGAACTGCGCGTGCCGGAAGCTCATGTCCGCCATCTGTGTGCCCAGTGAGTAGCTGCCGTGGTAGGCGGCGTGGCTCACATGGACGTACAGCAGCGGGAACTCCCGCTTCAAGCGGTCGACGATGTCGACCATGTCGGGAGGTGTGAGCCCGCCGGGGAGGAACTCGTCCGCGCTGACCCGGATGCCCATGGGCAGCCCCGGAGCCTGGGCGAGTACCTCGGTCAGTACCTCGCGGGTGAACCGGAGCCGCCCGTCCGGGCCCGCGCCGTAGGCGTCGGTGCGGGTGTTGGTGAAGGGCGAGAGGAACTGCTCGATCAGGTGGCCGTGTCCGAGATGGATCTCCACACCGTCGAACCCGGCCCGCTGCATGCGCCGGGCCGCGGCTCCGAAGGCGCGCACGACGATGGCGATGTCCGTCCGGGCCATGGCGTGCGGGATGTGCGTGCCGGCCGCCCACGGGGTGGTGCCCGGCGACCACGCCGCGGTGCGGGTGGCGTCGCCGTTGGCCTGGCGGCCGGTGTGCAGGAGCTGTGCGAACAGCTTCGCGCCGTGGGTCCGCACGGCCCGGACGACGGCCGCGTAGGCGGGTACGGACCCGTCGTCGAAACTGCCGAGGCTGATGTGCCGGCCCGCGCTGGTCGGGTGGACCCGGATGCCCTCGGTGATGATGAGCCCGACGCCGCCACGCGCCCGCTCGCCGTGGTAGGCCGCGTGCCGTTCGGTCGGGCGGTTGTCATGGCCGAAATTTGTGGTGTGCCCGGGGACGAACACCCGGTTGCGCAAGTGGACTTCACCGAGACTGACCGGGGAGAGCAGAGTGCTGATGTCTGTGCTTGTCACCTATGATCCCCCAATCCGAGGGCCGGCGCTCAGCAGCGTTCCGTTGACAGGTACGCCGTTCGATTGAACGGAACACTAAGCAGCCACAATGGGCGCGTCAATCAAAACTCTCGAGTAACTTCGACTGGTAACATCCGGCCATTTTCGGCCTCATTGACGTAACGAATGGCTCCGGCCGGAGCCCGCCACCGGCCGCGGCACCCCGCGGGCGTCCGCCCGCATCGGGCAGAGGCGAACCTTCCCGCGCGGCCGGCCTCGGGTGAGATCCCGGAAACAAGCCGTTCACCGCAAGCGGGTGCTATGGGAAACAAGCGATTTCTAGCGTGTCCGCCCATGGATTCAAAGCTGTATACGCAGCCGGATGCGGTCCTGGATCCGGCTGAGGCACCCGCTCCCCCGCTGCGTGAGGCGGTCTACCGGAAGCTGCGGTCGGCCGTGCTCGACGGCGAGTTCGGCCCGCGCGAGAGGCTGGCCGAGATGCGGCTGGCCACCCGGTACGGGGCGTCACGGACCCCGGTGCGCGAGGCGCTGGCACGCCTGCTCGCCGACGGTCTGATCGAACGCGGCGACGGCGGCTTCTTCGTCACGATCCCCAACCTGACCCAGCTCAAGGACTTCTACGAGCTGCGGGTCACTCTGGAACTGCGCGGCATCGCCCGCGCGATCGAGGACCCCTCCGTACGGCACGACCCGGCGATCGTCACGGCCGAACTGGACCGCTGGTACGCGATGCGCGAGAACCCCCCGACCCCCGACCCGCGCTTCGTCGTCCAGGACGAACGCTTCCACGCCGAACTCTCCCGCGCCTCCGGCAACCCCGCCCTCACCGACGCGCTCGTCACGGTCAGCGAACGCATCCGCCGGGTGCGGATGTACGACTTCCTCACCCAGGACCGGGTCGAGACGACCGTCGCCGAGCACATCGAGATCATGGAGTTCGTCCGTGACGGGCGGCTCGACGAGGGCTACCGGGCCCTGCACACCCATGTCGGCGACTCGATGGCCGTGGTCCTCGAACGCGCCCAGCGCGCCATGACCCAGATGGCTCTGCACGCCGACCGCCTCTGAGACCACGGAGCTGCCGCCCCGGCGCGACGACGTACGACCGCCACGTCCGCCACCGGCCCCACGCGCGCCCCGACCTGGCGGCTGCCGGAGGCACGACGCGGTCGCCGGCCCGCTGTGCCCGAGCAGGGACCAGGCCGGCGACCACGTCCTGCCCGCACAGCCGTCGGCCGTCCGAACCCCCACCCCGTTCCGAGGAGTTGTCGCCGTGTTCGACACCCTGCTCGTCGCAAACCGCGGAGAGATCGCCTGCCGCATCATCCGCAGCGCCCACGCCCTGGGCCTGCGCACGGTAGCGGTGTACTCCGACGCCGACCGCACGACCCCGCACGTCCGGATGGCCGACGAGGCCGTACGACTGGGCCCGGCGCCCGCCGCCGAGAGCTATCTGCGCGCCGACCTCGTCCTTGCGGCCGCGCGGTCCACCGGAGCCGGCGCGGTCCACCCCGGCTACGGTTTCCTCTCCGAGAACACGGCCTTCGCCACCGCGGTGGAGGAGGCGGGCCTGGCCTTCGTCGGGCCCACACCCGCCCAACTGGAGGTCTTCGGCGCCAAGCACACCGCGCGGGCGGCGGCCCTCGCGGCGGGCGTGCCCCTGCTGCCCGGCAGCGGACTGCTCGCCGACGAGACGCAGGCGCTGCGCGCGGCGCGGGAGACCGGCTACCCGGTGATGCTGAAGGCGACGGGCGGCGGGGGCGGCATCGGGATGCAGGCGTGCGCCGGGCCGGACGAACTGCGGGAGGCGTTCGCCCGGGTGACCCGGCTGGCCCGGGGGAGCTTCGGTGACGGCGGGGTGTTCCTGGAGCGGTACGTCGAACGCGCCCGCCATGTCGAGGTGCAGGTCTTCGGCGACGGAGCGGGCGGGATCGCCGTGCTCGGCGACCGGGACTGCACCCTGCAACGCCGCAACCAGAAGGTGCTGGAGGAGGCTCCGGCGCCCGCTCTGCCCTCCCCGGTGCGCGCCAAACTGCACGCAGCCGCACGGGAGTTGTGCGCCTCGGTCGACTACCGCTCGGCCGGCACGGTCGAGTTCGTCTACGACCCGGTGCGCGAGGAGGCGTACTTCCTGGAGGTCAACACCCGGCTCCAGGTGGAGCATCCGGTCACCGAGGAGGTCCTCGGCATCGACCTGGTGGCCTGGATGCTGCGGCTGGCCCGCGGCGAGAGCGGCTTCCTGCGGGAACCGCCGGAGCGGTGCCACGCGGTCGAGGCCCGTGTCTACGCCGAGGATCCCGCCCTGGACCACCGGCCGAGTTCCGGACTGCTGACCCGGGTCGCCTTCCCCGAGGGCGTACGGGTGGACGGCTGGGCGGAGACCGGGCAGCAGGTCTCCACCGCGTACGACCCGATGCTGGCCAAGATCGTCGCGACCGGCCGGGACCGCGCGGAGGCGTTCGCCCGGCTGGCCGACGCCCTGGACGAGACCAGGGTGGACGGCGTGGAGACCAACCTCGGGCTGCTGCGCGCCGCCTGCCGCGAACCGGTGGTGCTCGACGCCGGGCACACCACCGCCTCCCTCGCCGGTTTCGCCGACCCGCGTCCGCGCATCGACGTGGAGCGCGGCGGGGCGCAGACGACCGTGCAGGACTGGCCGGGCCGTACCGGTCACTGGGAGGTCGGCGTCCCGCCCGGCGGTCCGATGGACGACCTCTCCTTCCGGCTCGGCAACACCGCCGTCGGCAATCCCGAGGACGCACCCGGCCTGGAATGCACCCTGGAGGGCCCGGCCCTGCGCTTTCGCCACCCGGCCCTCGTCTGCGTCACCGGCGCCCCCGCCGAGGTCACCCTCGACGGCCGGCCCGCCGCGCAGTGGGAGCCCCTGCCCGTGGCCGCCGGTCAGGTGCTGGCGGTCGGCACCGCGCAGGGACCCGGCATGCGCACCTACGTCCTGGTCCGCGGCGGTCTCGATGTCCCCGGCTACCTGGGCAGCGCCGCCACCTTCACTCTCGGCGGCTTCGGCGGCCACGCCGGACGGGCCCTGCGCACCGGGGACGTCCTGCGTCCGGCCGCCCCCGCCGCCGACGCCCCGGCCCCCGCGCCGGTGGCGCCGGGATCCCGCCCGCACTTCACCGCCCACTGGCGGATCGCGGTGAGCGAAGGCCCCCACCCCGCACCGGACTTCCTCACCCGCGACGGCATCAGGACCGTCTACGAGACCGACTGGAAGGTCTCCGCCCAGTCCGCCCGTACCGGCGTACGCCTGATCGGCCCACGCCCCGGCTGGGCCCGCCCCGACGGCGGCGAGGCCGGCCTGCACCCCTCCAACGTCCACGACACCGCCTACTCGGTCGGCGCGGTCAACCTCACCGGCGACACCCCGGCCATCCTCGGTCCCGACGGCCCCAGCCTCGGCGGCTTCGCCTGCCCGGTCACCATCGTGCGCGGCGAACGCTGGAAGACCGGCCAGCTGCGTCCGGGCGACACCGTGCGCTTCGTCCCCGTCGGCGAGGCGACCGCCGACACCCTGCGCCGCGCGCCCGCCCTGCTCGCCCTCCCCACGAACACCGGCCCGGACGGCGACGACGGCGTCCTCGCCCGGCGCCCCGCCACCGACACCACCCCAGAGGTCACCTACCGGCGCGGCGCCGAGGACAACGTCCTCGTCGAGTACGGCCCGATGACCCTCGACCTGGCCCTGCGCATGCGCGTCCACGCGCTCGCCCAGCACCTGCGCGCCCTGCGGCCGTCGGGGCTGGTCGACATCACACCGGGCGTCCGCTCGCTGCACCTGCACACCGACCCCGACGCCCTCCCGCTGCGCACCCTCCTGGGCCTGCTCCAGGAGGCCGAGGGACAACTGCCCGCCGAACCCACCGTGTCCAGCAGGGAAGTTCACCTTCCACTGTCCTGGGACGATCCCACGGTCGACGAGGCCATCGCCCGTTACACCGCCTCCGTACGCGACGACGCCCCCTGGAACCCGTCCAACATCGAGTTCATCCGCCGGATCAACGGCCTGGACAGTGTCGAGGACGTACAGCGTGCGGTGTTCGCCGCGCAGTACCTCGTGCTCGGCCTCGGCAACGTCTACCTCGGCGCTCCCGCCGCCACCCCGCTCGACCCCCGCCACCGCCTGGTCACCACCAAGTACAACCCCGCCCGCACCTGGACCGCCGAGGGCGGGGTCGGCATCGGCGGCTCCTACCTCTGTGTCTACGGCATGGAGAGCCCCGGCGGCTACCAGCTCATCGGCCGCACCGTCCCCGTCTGGGGTGGTCTGCGCCCGCCCCGCTCCTTCGCCGACGGCACGCCCTGGCTGCTGCGCTTCTTCGACCGGATCGTCTGGCACCCGGTGAGCCCGGCCGAACTGCTAGACATCCGGGCCGACCTGGCCTCCGGCCGGACCGCGCTCGACATCCGCCCCGGCACCTTCTCCCTCGCCGACCACGAGGCGTTCCTGCGCGAGAACGCCGACGACATCGCCGCCTTCCGTACCCGCCAGTCCGCCGCCTTCGAGACGGAGCGCCTGGCGTGGGAGGCCGCCGGCGAGTTCGCCCCCCGCAGCGAACCCGAGCCCCGCCCCGCCGACCGGGCGGCCCTGGCCCTTCCGCCGGGCGCCGGTCTGGTCGAGGCACCGCTCAGCTCGACCGTGTGGAAGGTCGAGGTGGCACCCGGCACCCGGATCGAGCCCGGCCGTCCCCTTCTGGTCCTGGAGGCCATGAAGATGGAGGTCGTGGTCCGCGCGCCCGCCCACGGCGTCGTCACCGACGTCCTGGTCAGTCCCGGACAGCAGATCGACGCCGGCACCCCGCTGGCCGTCGTCGTACGAGAGGAAGCAGCGTGACCCGGAGCTGCGCGGCACACGTCGCCGCCGCCTATCGCAAGATCGCCGAGACCGACCGGCCGGAGGTGTGGATCACCCTGCGCCCCGAGGCGGCGGCCCGCGCGGACGCCGAAGCCCTGGACGCCCGGCTGGCCGCCGGTGAACGGCTGCCGCTGGCGGGCGTGTTGGTCGCCGTCAAGGACAACATCGACGTGGCCGGACTGCCGACCACCGCCGCCTGCCCCGCCTACGCCTACACCCCGGACGCCTCCGCACCGGCGGTACGGCGGCTGCTGGACGCGGGCGCGATCGTGCTCGGCAAGACCAACATGGACCAGTTCGCCACCGGTCTGGTCGGCACCCGCAGCCCGCACGGACCCGTCCGCGCGGCGCTGCGCCCCGAGAAGATCTCCGGAGGCTCAAGCTCCGGCTCGGCGGTCGCCGTCGCACTCGGGATCACCGACATCGCCCTCGGCACCGACACGGCCGGCTCCGGCCGGGTCCCCGCCGCCCTCAACGGCATCGTCGGCGTCAAGCCCACCCTCGGCCTGGTCCCCACCACCGGCGTCGTCCCCGCGGCCCGCTCCTACGACGCCGTCACCGTCTTCGCCCGCACCCTCACCGAGGCCCAGCGGGCGCTCGCCGTCATGACCGGCCCGGACGACGGCGACCCGCGCGGCCGCACCTGGCCCGACGACGTACCCCTGGCCGCCCCCGCGCACCCGCGCCTGGCAGTGCCCCGCGACGAGGACCTCGCGCCGCTCTCGACCGAGGCACGCGCCGCGTTCGCCGACACGGTGAAGCGACTGGAGGCCGCGGGCGCCACCACCGCCGTCATCAACGTCTCGCCGCTGCTCCAGGCGGCCCGGCTCCTCTACGACGGCGCCCTGGTCGCCGAACGGTACGCCGCCGTGGGCGAGTTCATCGCCCGCGACCCGTCGACGACGGACCCCACGGTCGCCGGGATCATCCTCGCCGCCGGCAACCTGCCGGCCCACGCCCTCGCCGCCGACCAGGAACGTCTGGACAAGTACAAGGCCCTCGCGCACCGCACCCTGTCCGGCTACGACGCGCTGCTCCTGCCCACCACCACCGAGCACCCCGACATCGCCGCCGTCCAGGCCGACCCCGTCGCCGTCAACTCCCGCCTGGGCACCTACACCAACTTCGTCAACCTCCTCGACCTGGCCGCCGTCGCCGTCCCGGGCGGCGAGGCGGACGGCAGCCCCTTCGGCGTCAGCGTCATCACCCGCGCGTTCGAGGACCAGCCCGCCCTCGACATCGCCGCCCTCCTCACCGGCGAGCAGGCGCCGGATCCGCTGCCCGGTACGGGCGTCGACCTCGCGGTCTTCGGCGCCCACCTGCGGGGACAACCCCTCAACCACCAGCTCACCGACGCGGGCGCACGCTACGCGGGCGAGGTCACCACGACCACCGCCTACCGCCTCACCGCCCTCGACACCGCCCCGTCGAAGCCCGGCCTGGTTCGCGTCGGCCCGGACGCCGGTGCGGAGATCACCGGCGAACGCTGGACCCTCTCCCCCGCGGCCCTCGGCCGCTTCCTCGCCGCGCTGCCCGCGCCCATGTCCCTCGGCCGGGTCGAACTCACCGACGGCAGCTGGATCCTGGGCTTCCAGTGCGACCCGCACACCGCTGCCGCGGGTACCGACATCACCCACCACGGCAACTGGCGAACGTACTTGGAGGCAACGGCGCACCGCACATCGCTCCCGGTGCGTGAGCGGCCGGTTCGGTGAGGACGAAGCGTGCCGTGTCGGCGTTCCCGCAGGCGTCGTACGTCGGCTGACACAGGGCCCGCCCCAGGGGATTCACGCCCCCGCCGGAGCGGACGAGGTCCATCAGGTGGGCGTGTTCGGCCTCATCGAGGCCCAGGGCGCGGTCTCGGCCTCGTGACCGGTTCCGCCGGCATCATGGCACCGCCGCTGCGGCGAGTGGGCCGGGGCTGGGAGTCGCGGTTCGCCGTCAACCACCCGGGCCATTCGCCCTGGTCAACGGGTTGTGGCCGGCGCTCACCGACGGCCGGTGGAGTGGATCGCCTACGGCCAACGCCCTGTTCGCGCTCCGCCTCGACGGCTCCGCCGGGCCGCGGACCGCTACCCGCGTGACCCGCACCTGGCCGCGCTGCTGGCCGGTGCGCTGCGGCTGAACTGCAACGTCCTGCTCGTGCCCGAGGACGACCAGGAAGTCGTCCTGATGACGGCCGACCCCGGATCACCTGCCGAGCGAGCCCTGCGCCGAGCGGACCTCGCGGATCTCGCAGTCCATTGCACCCCTTGAGCCGGGGTGTTGCGACGACCACTGGAACCCAAGATCCACCGGCCGGGGCTCTGCCGCGCCCTGGGGGTGGCCGGTTCCGCTCGCCGTCCTCGGGCGCTTTTCCGACCGTGGCTCTTCCTATCCAGTCGGCCGGGCCTCGACGAGCCGGTTATTGCGGTCGATCTCCGGCATGTGCGTCTCGGCCCAGACCCGCAGGGCGGAAAGAGGACCTTCGAGGGACAAACCGAGGTCGGTGAGCCGATAGTGGACGGCCGGCGGCACCGTGGGTTCGACACGGCGCGCGACCAGGCCGTCACGGGCCAGGCTCTGGAGCGTGACGGACAGCATCTTCTGAGAGATGCCCGGAACGCGACGCCGGAGTTCCGCGAACCGGAGTTCACCGGGATCCGCCTCGGCCAAGACCTTGACCACCATCGACGTCCACTTGGTGCCGATCCGGTCGAGCAGCCGACGGGTCGGGCAGTGCGGGTCCAGAAGGTCACCGCGCGCACCTGGCCGCCGACCGGGTTCGCCGGGCGCGGGAGTGGTCACCGGAAGCTCACCACCTGATGGGAAAGTGCCGTCTTGGTAGCACCAGGCTAGTTCCCTACCGTGACCCTGTCACCATTCCTCACCACCTCGGGAGCCCCTCAGTGCCCGAACTGCGACGCGTCGCCGTCAACGGCGTCGAACTCAACGTTGCGATCGCCGGATCCGGCCCGGCCGTCCTGCTGCTGCACGGCTTCCCGCACACCTGGGAGCTGTGGACGGACATCATGGCCGGTCTGTCCGACCGCTACCGCGTCATCGCTCCGGACTTGCGCGGCTTCGGCGCGAGCAGCCCGGCCACGTCCGGATACGATGCCGCCGGCCTCGCCGAGGACGCTGCGGCACTTCTCACCGAACTCGGTGAGCACTCCGCATCAGTAGTGGGCATCGACGCGGGTACGCCGGCGGCGTTCCTCCTCGCCCTCCGTCGTCCCGATGTCGTCCGACGCCTGGTCGTCATGGAATCCGCACTGGGCGGGCTGCCCGGCGCCGAGGACTTCCTCGCCGACGGGCCACCGTGGTGGTTCGGCTTCCACACCGCCGAACCCCGCCTCGCCGAGACCGTGTTGGAGGGGCATGAGGCCGCCTACATCGACTGGTTCCTGGACACCGGCACGCTCGGCGACGGAGTGCCTGCTGCCATCCGGGACGCCTTTGTCCGGGCATACACGGGCAGCGGCGCGTTGAGCCGCGCGTTCTCGTACTACCGGGCTCTGCCCCAGAGCGCACTGCAAATCGCGCAGGCCGTCACCACTGCCCGACTGACGGTACCGACCATGGCAGTCGGCGCCCACCCCGTCGGCACCGCGCTGGAACGCCAGCTCCGCCCCGTCACCGACGACCTGACCGGACACGTCATCGAGAACTGCGGCCACATCATCCCTCTGCACCGGCCGCACGCCCTGCTGGAGCTGTTGAATCCCTTCCTGACCACCGAGGGCACGACTGCGGCGTGACCGGAACAGCCGCCGACATGGGAAACACGCCCTGGAGCGGCGCCACTTCGACGCAGTCGCCCAACCTCACGGCAAGACCGGGTCCGACGATCCCGCGTGCGCCGTCCCCATCCGCGTGCATGAGGAACTTCCTGACGGAGTCTTCACCAAGCTCCGGCCATCGACCGGGATCGCTACCGCGACAGCCGGGACGGACGGCCCGTGGTGAGCGGGAGGACGGCTGCGGCCAGCCCGGCGGCTCCCACTGCGATGGCCGCGACGAACGCCGGTAGGTAGGTCGGCTCGTGCAACGGCCACGCCCACCGTGCAGGGACCCCGCCGTGCACCCCGAACGCCGCACAGGCGATGGGAAAGACCACGACGATCGTGGCCGCGACGCGAGGGCCGGTGAGGAGGCGCAGCAGCAGGGCGAGTCCGAGGTAGCCCAGGAAGTTCCGTGCCATGCCTGTGGCGAGGGTGTGCCCGGTCGTCGAGGAGATGAGCCAGCCTCCGGTGAACATCACGAGTGCGCAGGCCGTCATGATTGCGGCGTCCCACAGTCCGACAGGGCGCACGGCAGTCACTTCAATGGTGCTGTCCGCGCGGGACTGTCCGTGCAGGATGAGGCACACCGGTGCCAGTGGCAGCAGGAAGGGAAGGGGAAGCGAGAAGGACATTCCACCCACTACGACCGGCACGGGTACCCGGATGGAGTCGGCGACGGCGCCGAGTGCCAGGCAGGCCACGAGGCTGGCGCAGACTGCGGGGACTCGCCGGACGTGAAGCCACCAGTCCATGGATGTTTCTTTCTGTCGGTCGGCTCGTCGTAGCGGGCTCACAGGCGCTCTGCGTCGAGGACAGGCTGTAGGTCGCATCGGGTGAGTGTCTTGGCGTTCTGCTGGAACCAGAGCCTCTGTTCCTGCTGGGGCCTTTCGAAGACACTCCTGGCAGCTTGGACTTCGGCCGGCGCATACCGGGACGCGACGACATCAGGGTTCGCGCCTGCGGTGATGGTGAGCCAGACGCTGAGCGGTCCATAGGCCCGGCTTCCAGGCCACTCGCCGGTTCCGGCGCAGGCCGGGGGCTCCTTGGGCAGGGCACTCAGCGCCAGAAGGGCGCGGACATCGTCCGAGTTCGGTGTTGAGGATCGGGGCGACAGCTGTGCGGCGGTCGTGACTCCGGCGGCGGTCAGACGGCTGTGGGCATCCGTTACCCACGTAGCGACATCCTGGGCGGCGTCGTGCTGCTCGGGCCAGAGACAGACCTGCGGCTGGGTGCCTGAGCAGGTGCGGGAGGCGGTGGAGCGGGATTCGGCCGCACTGTAGCCGAGGGGGTGGACGATCCATGCCGGGACAGCCACGGCGATGACCAGGACCACGGGGGCGAAAAATCGCGGTCCCCGTGCCGGTGCTGTCACCATCCACGCGACCACGAGCAGTCCGACCGAGACGAGGACCGGGGCGAGGATGCTGCGCGGTGCGGCCACTTGATCCAGCTCGCAGCACTCGGCCAGGTTCGTACCGTTCAGCTGCCGAACCCAGAAGACGTTCATCGCCGCCGGATACGCCATCCACACGAAGCTTGCCACCAGCGCCACAGGCACGGCCGGCAGCCGGGGCAGGCTGAGACCGAGGACGTATCCGACGACGGTGTGCGCCGCCACGACCAACAGCTCCAGAGCAAGGATCGCCGCCGTGGTCGAGTCAGGGCTGCCTGCGGCCTGCGGCAGGAGGAGTCCGAGGGACAGCCCGACCGCAACGACTCCCAGGACGAGAGTGGGTGCGAGAACCGTGAGGGAGACGCCGGTGAAGGTCCGCGCCGGCGCCCCCCGCAGAACTCGTGACTGCCGGACACGCATTCCCTCCCAGGCGCCGCAGGCAGCCACGGCCGGTGCCGTCCAGACCAGCAGGGACGAGCTTTGCCCTGCGACCGAATCCCAGTACCCACGGGTCACCAGCTCGGCGACGCTCTCGCGATAGGCAAACAACCAGAGGACCAGCAGAAGGCCGATACGAGGGGCGATCGACACACGCAGTACGGTGCTCCAGGGCATGTCTATGCCTCCCCCTTGACCAGACCGGCATAAGCGGCGTCGGCACGGCGTCCCGACGCCACTTGACGGGGGGCAAGGTCCAGGAAGGAGACGGTCGATCCCTGGAAGAGGACATTTCCCCGGTCAAGGAGCACGACCGAGTCATAGCTGTCCTCCAGGTCTTCTGTCTGGTGGGTGGAGACCACGAAACCCGCCTGGTCCTTGAGGTCGTCCAGGAGACCGCGGAACACCCTGCGCTGCGTCGGATCCAGGCCGGCGGTCGGCTCGTCCATCAGCACCACCCGTGCCGAGTGCACCAGCGTCTGGGCGATGCCGAGGCGACGCAACTGGCCTCCCGACAGTTGCGCAGCGGAGCGTTCGGCCAACTCGCCCAGTCCCACCCGCCTGATCGCCGCCAGCGATCTGTCCCACGCCTCGCGCCTCGACAAGCCCTTCAACCATCCGGCGTACGCAGCCTGCTCCCTGACGCGCAGCCCCGGAACCGGAGTCACCTGCTGCGGCAGCCAGCCGACCTGCTGCCGGTACCGCTTCAGGTCCCCCCGCCTGCTGGTGTCAAGGGCACCGAGCGTCACACTGCCCGCACTGGGCCTGAGCGCGGACGCGAGAAGCCCCAGCAACGTCGACTTCCCGGCGCCGTTCGGCCCGAGAAGCACAACGCACCCCGACGGCAGGTCAAGCGTCAGGTCTTCCAGGACAAGACCTCGGCGCCGATAACCAAAGCAACAGCGCGAGACATGGATGGTCATTCTGTCCTTCTGTCGACTTCCGTGAGAGGAGTGGCCCCCCGAAGAACCGAGGGGCCACTGCTGGTTTCACATGTTGTCAGTAGCGGGTGACGACGCTGTTGACGCTGAGCCTGGTGGAGCCGATGTAGATGAAGTAGAACTGCGCCTTCCCCACCTCGCCCCATGACACCGTGTTGCACGTGTTGCTCCGGGTGCCGTGACTCACGTCGGGGAGAAAGTCTCTGACGTGGTCGAGTTCGAGGGTCGCACTGCTGGGCCCTCCGAAGCTGCAGCCGGAGAAGCTCACGGTCGTGCTCGCCCCATCGGTGTGGTTGTCCGTCCAGCGGCGGGACTCGTTGCCACCCAGCCAGTTGGACATATTGCTGCTCCAGCTTCCTTCACTCGTAGGCGCCCATGACGCGACCCTTCACGTGAAAAACCTGTGAAGGACCTGTGACGACCCGGACCGTACGTTCCCGATCTCGCCCCAGCAATGAGCAAAACCGAAGATCAGACATCCTGACAGCGAAGATCGCTATGCAACCCACTCCACTAGAAGCTTCCGAACGGTTACTCAGAGGAGTATCGGCAGGCTGAAGCACCACCAACGCAATGGCGCCGGGCCGACCGCCGACACCGCGTGGATTCGAGTGGGGCGCGCCGCGCATCCGTCAGCCCGCAACCACCAAGCCCCCTCGACGGCCCGAACGGCATCCACCCGACTTATCAGTCATTGCAAGACGATCAGATCGAGTGACTCTTGGTGAACCTGGGGAGCATGAAGCGCTCTACGGAGCAAAGATCGAGCACCGAACATGTCTGAAAGTGAGTGTCTTCCAACCTCGGGATGATGCGGTCAGGGGCCCAAGGCGGGGTCTGGCAAGACCCACGCGAGCACGCCCATGGAGGACGCACGCAGGCCCTGGAACCACTCGGCGGCCTTCCCAGGCGCTGCCGTTCGCGTTCTTGGTAGCGGTTCGGGCTCTCAGCCTCCGGGACCAGGCCCCCGCCGGAGCGCACCTCGGGATCCCAGCCTTCGACACAGACCGCGTCGGTGCCGGCCGGATCGGGGGTGACCATGACGTTCGACCGGAAGGTACGCGACCCAGCGATTCCGGGTGGAGACCCTCATCTCGCGGGCCGACGCGCCCGTGTCGTCGAGGAGATCCGCCCCCTCATCGCTCGGCGTGTCCTGTCCGTCGGCCCCAATCCCGATGCCCACCTGGCCCGCGCGGCGGACGCGTGTTGAGCGCGGTCCTGCGCGACGCCGCACACCGGATCGACCTGGCTCGCCGACGCAGGCGTACAAGTCCACGTCCTGCATCGTCGCAACCACCCGCTGGCCGGGGCAAGGGCACTGATCCCCACCTGGTCCCCAAAAATGACCGAGGGCCGGTTTCGGATGTCTCCGGAACCGGCCCTGACCTGCGACTTCGTAAAGTCGGGACGACAGGATTTGAACCTGCGCCCCCTTGACCCCCAGTGAACGAAAACACCGTCCACAGGGGTCTGTGAGTTCCGGGGAGTGCACAAACGTCCAGGTCAGGGCCAGCTTTTCCGGCTCGTTCCACGGAGTCCGTGAGATCTGTGTGAGACGACGAAGCCCCGGCTCGGTGGAGTTCACCGGCCGGGGCTTCGTCGCGTCTCAGCTCTGCCGCGACTCCAGCAGGGTCAGCCGCTCGGGGCTCTCCGAGGTCCACTGATCTACACCGTGCTCCGGCCGCAGCACCCACAGCGTGCCGCCGCGCACGTCCGTGACAATCCCGCGCCGGTCGGCGTCCTCGTCGTGGATCAGGTCGCCCACCCACGGGCTCCGCTTCTCGATCACTTCTGCTCCTCCAGCTCAGCCCACACGATCTTTCCCCAGCGCCGCTCATCCGTGCCCCAGTCGGCCGCGAGCGCGGCCACCAGCGCCAGGCCCCGACCGTCCTCGTCCTCGTCGCCCGCCTCACGCTCCACGGGCCGCGTCCGCGAGAAGTCCGCGACCGCCACCCTGACCTTTCGCACGGTGGTGCGCTCCACCACCACGCGGATGGACTCCCGCCGGGCGTGCTGCACCGCGTTGGCCACCAGCTCGGAGACGATCAGGGCGCCGTTCTCGGCCGCGCTCTCCAGTCCCCATGCGGTGCAGGCGGCGCGCACCAGACGGCGGGCGGTGGCGGCGCTCTCGGGCTCACGGGGCAGGGTCTCGCTGTAGCCGGGATGCCCGGTCGGTCTGGGAGTGGTGGTCACGGTCATCAGGACCCCTCGTCGGTGAGCGGGTGGTGCGGCCCGCCCCCGACGGGGGACGCGGGGGCGGACCACGCCAACCGGCCGCCGCTGTCCGTCCGGTGGCGGCCTGTCACTCAGTGAACGACGGGCTGTGACGCCTCGTGAGGAAAAGTCCGGCCGCCGTGCAACGCGGGCAACCGGAAATTTCGCGCGCACTCCGGCGCCCCGATCCTGCTACCTCGCTACCTTGAAAGCGTGGAGGCGAACAGGCACCTGGCGGATGCGCTCACGGAAGCAGGGCTGACCCAGACCGAGTTAGCGGAGGCGGTGAACGACTACCTCCGGTCGGTCGGCAAGGACGGCACGGTCAGTGACCGGACGGTGCGGCACTGGCTGACCGGAAAGACCCGCTGGCCCCACCCTCGGCAGCGCGAGGCCCTGGAGGCAGTATTCGGCCGTAGTGCCGGGAAACTCGGGTTCCGACCCCCAGCAGGCCGACGAAGCACAACCAGGAAGGAGGACCCTGTGCACCGCAGGAACTTCCTCGCCGCCGCCACCGGCGCGACCGCCGCCGCTGTGCCGCTGGTCGCTGCCCGGCCGCACGCAGTGGGCACCACGGACGTGATCCGGCTGCGCAGCGGCCTGGACGCCCTGACGGCCCTGGACGCCACCCGTGGCGGCCACGAGGCCCTGGAGCGGGCCGCGCTCGCGGGCGCCACCGAGGCCCTGGACCTCCAGAAGCGCGCGGCCTCCCAGCGCATCCGGCAGCGCCTCTTCAGCGTCGCCGCGAACTACACCGCGTCGGCCGCGTGGTCGGCCGTGGACGCCCGCCAGAGCGACCGCGCGCTGACCCACCTGAACCGCGCGCTGTACCTGGCGGGCATGGCGAAGGACCCGGTGGCGGAGCTGCGCGTGTGGAACTCGCACGCCATGCTCGCGCTGCATCGCGGGGAGTTCTCGCAAGCCGTGGACGCGGGCCAGGCCGCGCAGGCGACCGCCATCACGCGCAGAGACCCGCTGTTCGCCTCCCTGGCGCACGCGCGCACGGCGGTGGGGCATTCCAGCGTCGGGGACCGCCGGGGCGCCCTGCGGTCGCTGGGGCACGCGGAAGACGCTCTGGCGAAGGCGGGCGCGGACGAGCCCCGGCCGTCCTGGGTGGCCTTCTACGGGTCTGCGGAGCTGCTGGCCATCACCGCCATCGTGCGGGACGAGATCGGGGATGCAGCGGGCGCGGAGGCGGCCTCCCACCGCGCCCTGGCCGCCATCCCGCAGCAGTTCCGCCGGAACCGGGCCCTGGCCACCCTCCAGCTCGCCACAGCGCAGCTTCACCAGCGCGACGTGGACCAGGCGTGCGTGACGGCGGAGAAGGTGTTCGTGCTGATGCACGGGAACGCCCTGCCGGGCCGGATGCGGTCCTACCTCGGGGACTTTCTCCGCGACTTGATTACTCTGGCGCCGCACTCCACGACTGCGCGAGAGTGGGAAGACCGTTACCGATCTGAATGGAGCCAGGTTCGATGACCCCTGCCCTGGAGCTGCGCCACTACGGCCACGACGACCTGTCGGAGATCCGGCAGACGTTGATCGACGTGCACGCGGACGTGCACGCCGACCGCATGGCCGACGACGAGTTCCGGCAGAAGTTCCCCTGGTTCGTGGATCACTGGGGCGGGAACCCCGGCTTCTCGTGCGTGATCGCCCGCGAGGGGGACGAGGTGGTGGGCTTCGCCTACGGTGCCCCTGGCGCGGAGGGCCGGGAGTGGTGGCGGGAGCACCTGGACCCGGCGCCGGAGAAGTCGAGCACCTTCCACTTCTCCGAGTTGATGGTGCGTGAGCAGTGGCGGAAGACGGGCACGGCGGAGCGGCTGCACCGCGCGCTGATGGATGCCCGGGATGACGACCTGGCGGCGCTGCTGGTGGACGTGACGCACCCGAAGGTCCAAGCCCTGTACGAGTCGTGGGGCTACCGGAAGGTGGGTGAAGACCAGCCGTTCCCCGATTCCCCGGTGTACGCGGTGATGCTGGTGGACCTGCCGCTGTAGCGCTTTGCGCCGATTGCGTCCAGCTCGGTGCAGACGAGTTAGTAGGGGGAAACTTGGGTACGGTCGAAATGATTCCTGGCGAAGCACGCGAGTTCTGGAAGGCGTTGATGGATAATGCATCATCCTTGATATCAGATGCCCATGTCCTTCTCTCTGCTGAATCTTATGGCCGGGCAAGGTCGCTTACCGTTCTGGCTCAGGAGGAGCTAGGCAAAGCCCTCTGGATCTACGAAGTTTTTGAGCACGCCTGGAGCGAAGGCAGTGAGGCGCCCCTCGCAGTGGATGCCCTTAAGAGGCATGGTCGCAGTCATGCGAGAAAGTACATGCAAGCCTTCGTGTTCGGTGATGACTTGGCGATGTTCTGGGGTGATTACAGCGCAGAGGTCAGCGCCCCCCGTGAGGGTGAGTCTTGGAAAGACGCCTACGAACGGCGTCAGGGGGAAGCCGAGTCTGCGGCATCGGGTGCGAACCTGGCCAAGCAGCGCGGTTTCTACGTCGATCGAGACGATAACGGCATCGTGCATTCACCTACGGGCATCGACGCCGGGACGACTGATGCCGATCTACAGACTGCTGCCCAAGTCGTGGAGATGCTACTAATCCGCGACCACTCCCGGATGAAATCGGAAGCGGTAACGCCGTACGACAGCACACACGACCAGCAGTTTCGTCTTCTCCCCATCTCGCATCCGCAAGACTGGGCTGCGGCATCTGACGAATTTCGGAGAGGGACCACCAGCGCGGGCGACGAGGAGCCCCAGAACGAGTGACGAACCGGCAGGTTCTGATGGCCGAGATCCAGCGACGCGTGGTTCGGGATGTGCTGGCCAACTATGAACTCTACGGGACGGGCTGCGACTTCCTCCCGTTCAGCCTGCCGCCGCCAGATCCCCCCCCCAGATACGCCGGGCGCGGGCTCGGCTCGATCGAGTGCCAAGCCGATTGTCAGTGGCCCCCTCTAGCATGACGCCCATGCCCGCCAATCGCCCCGCCATTCCCAGCGCGTTGGACAGACGAGTCCGTGTCGAAGCTGGCCACCGCTGCGCCATACCGGTCTGTCGTATCCCCGTCATCCAGATTGCCCACATCCGACCTTGGGCGCAGGTTAAGCGACATGAGTTTGAGAACCTGATTGCCCTCTGCCCGAACTGCCATACGCTCTTTGACCGAGGCCACATCGACCGAGTGTCCATGCTCCAGTACAAGGCCAACCTGAGCCCGTTTTCCCCATACTCTCTAGCTACGCACCCTGACCATATTGATTTTTTGACGGCCTATCAGAAATTTCGCGTGTTCATCGAGATGTGCCTCACGGCCATTTCCGCATTTCAGGCGGCAGAGCAGCGCGGCTCGTCGGCTAGCGAACTTCAACCGAGTTTGGAAGCGATCGGCCACGCGACCGAGGAGGCATGGTACACAGAGTTTTGCTTCTGCATGGTGGCACCGAAACGCGTGAAGAATCTGTCCCTGAAGATCTTGCATATTATCGTGAGAAGGGGCTGCAACGTCCTCGGGAGACCAGTCCCCACCGATTTTGCTGAGGCGGGACCACTCGATGATCTCCCTGCGATGTGGGAAAAGCTGCATCACGAGATACACAAGGTACTCAACAAGCCCGCCCGGAAGACAGTCAAAGTGATGCCGACACGTCCGATCTTCGTGGACGAAGTTGTAGACAAGAACAGGTGATGTGCAACGTGCTATCGAACGGGGCGCTCCCGGCCCGGGAGCTGTCGCGGAGATTGAAATTATGGAAAGCCGCTGAGAAGAAACCGGAGATTGCTTGATGTGTCGAAGGCACACCAGGCTCCCGAACGCGCTGGAGCCCCGCTCAGGCACGAACGGGGCCCAGGCGGGCGAGGAGTCACGCGGGCATGCCACGGGCCTGCCCGTCCGCCATCACTAGGCGGACCACCGAGGCCATCACCGTGGCGACCTCCGGCTTCCGGGCGTCCAGCCCGAAGGCGTCCAGCGACCGGTTCAGGATCTCGAACATGATCTTCGTTTGGGCCTCGGCCAGCGTCACCAGACGTTCGTCCACGCCCATCCGGGCGGCCACCTCGCACATGCGCACCAGACGATCCCGCTCGGCGCTGTAGAGCTTCAGCCAGCCGTGTGTCTGCGCCTCGTACGTCTCGTCAACGCCGGGGAACTCCGTGGCCCCCTTCTCGGTCCGGGAAGCCAGACCCCAGATCAGTGCATTGGCCTCCGTCTCCTGCACCCGCTCCAGCAGCCACGCCACGTGGCCGGACGCCTGCCGGATCAGCCGGGCCATCACCACGGCTGGGTCCTCGGCCGGACCGATCTCGCCGAAGGTGGTACCCCACTCAGCCATCGCCAGGCGGCGCGCGGCTGCGGCCTTGGACCGGGGCGTGGCCCCGCCGTGGTTGCGACACCGGGTCGCCCCCTCCACGGGCCACTTCTGGCAGCGCCCGCCGTTCCGCGTCTTGGCCCCGCAGCGGCCGTCACCACCCGCCTGTGGACCGTTCCCGCCTCCCCCGGAGGCACGGGCCGTTCCACGGGATGCGGACGCCTGACGGCCCTTCATGGGATTGCTCGCGCTCATGCTGCCTCGGCTCCCTTCCGGGCTCCCTGAACGCCCTCCTGCGGGCCGTTCATGCCCCGGGCCGGACCGGTGGTCGCCGGGCGCTCCAGCGGCACCCCGGTGGCGCCCTGGCCGTCCTCCGGCTGCACCTCGGGGCGCCCCGCGCTGTGGGTGCCGTGCCACCACACGCTGAACATCAGCACGCCGGTCGCGGCCGCGCTCCCGGCGCAGGCGCTCAGCATCATGGACAGGTTCATGATCTTGCTCCTTCGACTGTTGTTGATCTTGCTGTGCGTTCCGCCCCCCTTTCAGGGGGGGGCGGAAACGTGCACCTCGGCCGCGTGTACCGCGTGCACCTGAGCGTGTAGCTGTGACCTGCGGCTTTGCCGGGACCGTGCACCCGGCGTGCCCCACGTGCACCTGCACGCCGAAAACGCCGCGTGCACCTGTTCGTGCACCCCTGCACGGCCTCGTGCGGGCGGTCAGAACAGGGCGCCGGACGGGGCCCGGTAGACCGTGCCCGCGCCCGCCGGACCCGCCTTCGCCTCCAACTGCCCGGCCTCCACGAGCTTGGCCAGACGGCGCCGCGCCTTCTCCTTCTGCGCCGCGCTCGGCTTCTCCGTCTCGAAGATCGCCTTCGCCGCCTCCAGGGCGGAGATCCCGCCCCGGCTCGCACCGGCCAGCGCCACGAGATCCGCCATGTGGTGCACGGTCGTGGTGCCGGTGGTGTGGTCGTGCAGCAGACGGAACGGGCCCACCTCCGCGAACGGCTGCTTCAGGTGACGCAGGCTCACGATCGGGTCGCCCGCCTCACCCCACAGCGAGATCACCGAGCCCGCGCCCGACGTGATCCACGTAGAGCCGTAGATGTCCGCGAGGGTGTTCGGCTCAGCGCCGTTCGCGCCACGCTTCACCGTGTGGTGCAGCTCCAGCACTTGCACGCCCTCCCGCAGCGCGAACTGCCGCGCCCGGTTCCACCCGGCCCCCACCTCGTCGTCGGACAGCCCAATGGCCGCGTCCTTCAGCGAGTCCACGACCACGGTGTCCGCCCCGGCCTGCTCGCACATGCGCATCAGGGTCTCGGGGTGGCGGGCGAGGTCCGCCGGGGGCTGCCCCTCCCACACCACGAGGCGTTCGCTCAGCCGGTGCGGGTCGTCCCCGGCGAAGATGCGCGCCCCGGCCCGCCGGGTCTGCGCCGGGCGGTCCATCGCGAGCAGCAGGACCCGCTTACCGGGTGCCACCGGGAACCCGAGCACCGTCGGCTGAAGGCCGATGTGCGCCCGGATGATCTGGTGTGCGAGCGTCGTCTTGCCCACGCCCTGCGGGGCCCCGATCAGCAGTGCCTCACCTTCGGCCCACAGGATCTCTTCGCCATGCCCCCAGACCGCCGGAGGTACCTCGGGGACGTTGTGGAAGAACGCCCCGCCGGGCTGGAGCAACTGCACCACGGCAGCCACCTCGGCCTGCTCGTGCTGCCGGGCCTCGGTGTCCCAGATGGACCGCATCGTCTTCAGCAGGTCCGCTTCCCCGATCGGGTCGGCGGACGCGGCGTTGGCGGCGCGCACCATGTCCGAGTACCAGGACCACCCGCGCGGCGGGGCGAACTTCCAAGCGTCGCCCGCGTAGTGCCCGGCCACGGCCGCCAGCCAGTTGTTCCCGCGCGCCGGGTCGTCGGCCGGAAGAGACAGCAGGTCGGAGAGCTGAGACCCCGGCAGCCGGCCAGCTACCACGCTGCCACCCGTACCGGGCTGCGCAGTGCGGGCCAGCTCCGCCACCCAACCGGGCAGCAGCGCCGGTTCGGCGTCGTGGACGACCGTGTAAACGTCGTCCGTCTTGGACCCCGGGACCATGACGTACGCGCCCGGCCCGTCTTGAAGTCCACGGCCGTCCCGAGGGTGTTCGAGTAGCCGTCCGCCTTCCCGCCGGACTCCCCCTCGGGGAGCCGGAAGACCATCTGGAGGCCCCCGCGCCCCGTCCGGTACGTGAGCGTCTTGGGCATGTCCCGGTCGGCGCTCAGCGCCTCCCAGGTGGCCTCACCCGGCTTCCCCCCGGCTACGTCCACGTCCACCACGGCGCGGCCGGTGAGGGTCTGCCCGATGTTGAGCTGCCCGGACGGCCCCCACTTCATCCACCACATGCGGATCTCGCCGGGGTCGGTGGTAGCGTCCTTCGAGCCGTGGTCGTTGCGCGGGTGCTTGCCCGGCGACTTGCAGGCGTAGTTCCCGCAGGTGCACCCGTCCTCGGTGACGCGGTGGCAGGGGAAGACCTTCACGCCCTCGGCCGCGAGCGCCAGGGCCGCCGCCAGCAGGCCGTCAGGGTCCGCCAGAGCACCGTTCCCGGCGTCGGTGGACTCCGGGGCTGCCGGGGCCAGTTCGGGGCGCTCGGCGCCCTTCTCGTACTTCACGACCGGCCCCCCGCCTGCTGCTCGAACAGCTCGGCCAGGCGGCGCCAGAAGGCATCCCACGGGTCCGCCGGTGCACTCGCCTGAACCTCGTGCGTCCGGCCGCCGGAGGGCTCCGGCTCTCCGGCCGTCTCCTTGCGGGTCACGTCCACGGCGAACCCTCCTTGGTGGGGCGCAGGGCGATGACGGCCCGCAGCTCGTTGACCGGCTGGCCCGTCTCCCGCGCCACAGCCTCGAAGGCGTCGCAGGAGTCGCGGATCATCTCCGCGTTGTACTGCTCGTCCGTCTTGGACGGCTTCCAGTTGCGCCCCTCGTGAGCGCTGGACTTGAACATCTCGGCCCCTCCGCGCGAGTCGTCTCGTGTGGTGTGCGGGCCGATGGGGATCGTCTGGGGAGACCGGAGTCCAGGCGAGAGGGGCGGTATCCTGAATGCGTAGATACCGGGCTCTCAGTGGGTCGGTCTGCACTTCGTCAGCAAGAGCGGCGTTCACCTCCAGGGGCGCCGCTCTCGCGTTTCCGGGGTCAGGGCAGCGGCAGCACCGCGCAGTGCTCCGCGTGGTCCTGGGCCACCTCCAGGGCGCCGTCCTCGCGCCGTCCGTGGCCGCACCCCGAGCAGTCCCAGCGCGGCCCCTTCTCGTCCTCGGTGACGGTGACCCGGGCGTCCGTGTGGACGGCGCGGAACTCCGTCTGCTGCGGGCCGGTCTGCTGCTTCGTCATGCTGCACCTCCGGGTGCGTCGAAGGACACGGCCACGCACTCCCGGCCGTGATGCTGCGCGGCGTGGTGCGGGTCGTCGGCGGCCTCCGACCGGCCACAGCCGGAGCAGGCCCACCGGCCGCCCTGGACGGTCACACAGCCCCCGGTACGGGTGCTGTAACCGTCGGGGTTCTCGGGCTGCTTGGGGCCGCTCACGGCGCCGTCCACGGGCGTCCAGGCCACGTCACACCGCCCGGCACTTCGCGGCGTGGGCCTCGGCGCGCTCGCGGGCCACGTCGTCCCAGCCGTAGCCGATCTCGTCGCGCTCCCCGCAGCCGTAGCAGTAGGTGTAGGAGACCTCCCCTTCGGCGGTGCGCGCGGTGGTGACGAGGTTGCCGCCCACCGTGCGGTACTGCTTGCCGATGTGGTCGCCACGCTCCGGCTTCATGGAGACCTCGCGGGTGTCGGTCGCGTTGGACAGGTCCACCTGCCAATCGGCGTCGATCGCGTCGTACATCTCGGCGTCCGTGATGTTGGCCAGCGGGCCCTGTTGCTCGGGGGCCGCCACGATCCGGCCGTCTCCGTCAGTCGCGTAGTTCATGTTCAGCTCCAGTGGTCATGCGGCAGGTTGCCGCCGGTGGTGGTGCATCCGGCCGCGTGGGTGCGGCCGTTGTCCTCGCCCTGGCCGGTCATCTCGCAGGACGAGCACGCCCATACGCGGTGGCCGTCGGGCCCGTTGCTGGTCTCCACCCGGCCCCCGCAGTCGGCGGTGAGGTAGAAGCGGGATTCGAGCAACGAGGCCACGTCAAGCCGCCACGAGCGCGGCCGGGGCGGGCGGATGCGGGTCCGGGTCACCGGACAGCACCCGCACGAGCGAGGCCGTCAGGAAGACCTTCCGGCCGCTCCCCAGCGCGAGGTACTGCACCGGGGACTCGCCGCGCTTGATCAGCTCGTACAGGTGCCCCCGGGAGATGCCGAGAGCAGCCGCGCACTTCTCCACGCTGACCGTGGCGGGCCAGGTAGTGCGGATCTCGGCGAGGGTGGGCGCATCGGCGTTTGCCATTTCCGTTCCCTCCTGGTCGTGAATTTCCTTTGCTGTCCAATAGCGTTGCACACGATCAGAGAGGTTTCAGAACACTAGATAAGCAGGTCAGACTAGATACGAGCCCACAATGTCCGATTCTCGGTAGCAGGGCAGCGCCCTTGATCAGCGGAGACAGAGAAACCTGCAAACTTCCCTGCATACAGGACCGTCCGGGGACCGTTTAAACGTCACCTATGCCCAGTCGGCATAACTCGTGCTACATTGCTGCCATGCAATCAACACGACACCCCTTCGGGGACACCACACGGCACGTTGGCCACACCGTTCGTGACCTGCGGGAACGCCAGGGCATCAGCACCACGGTGATGGCGGAGCGGCTGACCGCCCTCGGGCGGCGCATCGCACAGTCCGGCGTCACGCGCCTGGAGGCAGGTCAACGGCGTATCGACGTGGACGACCTGACCGCGCTCGCGGTGGTCCTCGGCGTCCGGCCCGCCTCGCTCCTGCCGTCCGGCGCCCCGCTGGACCCGTGCACGAACGGCGAGCACGCCTACGACTCCCGCGAGATCACCGGCCCCGGTCCGCGCACCTGCAACGACTGCGGCCACACCGAGGACCTGGAGATCTGACCATGCCCGACCCGATCAAGAAGCTGCCGCCCAACAGAAGAGGGCAGGTCAGATACCGCGCCGTGATCGACATCGGCTACGAGCCGCAGACGGACAAGGCCACCGGTGAAGTGATCACCGACCCGGCCACCGGCGAGCCGAAGATGAAGCGGAAGCAGCTCACCATCACGAAGGACACCAAGACGGCGGTGAAGGACGAGCTGGCCCGCATCCGCCACCAGCGCAGCGCGGGCACGTACGTGGCCCCCGCGAAGATGACCGTCAGCGCCCTGCTGGACCTGTGGCTGAAGTCGGCCACGCGCGACGTGGAAGAGGCCACGGCCAGCAACTACGACAACGCGCTACGGCCCGTGCGGAAGTACCTAGGGCACAAGCCGGTCCAGGAGTTGAGCGAAGAGGACGTGGAGGCGTTCATCGACTGGATGGTGACCGAGGGGCGGCAGCGTGGCGGGAAGCCCGGGACGGGCCTCGGCATACGGTCGGTGCGCCTGACCCTCGGGCGTCTGCGGTCGGCGCTGAACCTTGCGGTGCGGCGCGGCCTGGTGGCCCGCAACGTGGCGGAGCACGTGACCATCTCGAAGCAGGCGAAGGAGAAGGCGAAGAAGGCCACGGCCGTGCACAAGCCGTGGAACCAGGAAGAGGTGAAGCGGTTCCTGGAGGGCATCCAGGGCCACCGCTCGTACGCGCCCATGCTGCTCGCCCTGATCGCGGAGCGCCCGGCGGAGGTGTGCGGCGCCCGCTGGAGCCCGGACGTGGACCTGACGGCGGGGACGATCGCCGTCGGCACCAACACGCGGACGATCGTCTACGACCGCACCCAGGAGAAGGGGCAGCGGAACAAGGTCGTGGAGAAGGGCGCGAAGTCCGAGGCCAGGAAGCGCACGCTGCCCCTGCCGAAGCCGGTCCTGCGGGCGCTGAAGGCGTTCCGCGCCACGCAGGCAGCGGAGAAGCTGGCCGCCGGGGAGGCATACGAGGACAGCGGGTACGTGCTCGTGGACGAGCTGGGGCAGCCGTGGAAGACGGACAAACTCCGGCGCGAGGCGCACAAGTTGATGGCCGCGACGGGCGTACGGAAGGTGCGGCTGTACGACGCGCGCCACGCCTGCCTGTCGTGGATGGCGAACAACGGGGTGCCGGACACGGTGGTGTCCGCGTGGGCCGGTCACTCGGACCTGGGCTTCCCCAAGAGGACGTACGTCCACCCCGACCCGCAGTCGCTCAAGGCGGGTTCGGACAAGCTGGCCGAACTGCTCGGCTGACCTTGATCAACAGCGCTTGTGAGATTTTGTGAGACGGCGGCCCTGGAAACGATCAAGGGCCCTGCCGAAGCAGGGCCCTGACCTTGTACTTCACCGTCGGGACGACAGGATTTGAACCTGCGACCCCTTGACCCCCAGTCAAGTGCGCTACCAAGCTGCGCCACGTCCCGGTGCGCGTTTCCGGTGATCGCGCTGGCCGAGACCTTACCGCATCGGCGGAGCCGTCGGTCGCCGGCCGTCTCTCTTCGGGCGGCCGGCGACGTGTGGGGCGTGCTACGCGACGTGCGGCGGGGTGACGCCGAGTTGGGCGGCGCGGTCCGTCAGGTCGCGCCACACCTTCGGGGCCACCGGCACACCGTTGGCGCCGCGCTCCGCGGCCACCGCGGCGCTGCGCTCGCCGGGGTAGTACACCCCGTCGGCGCCGTCCGCGACCGGCAGGCCCTTCAGGGTGGCGAGGGTGGCGTCGACGGCGGCGGTGAAGTCCGCCGCGCTCCCGCCGAAGGCGGCCGGGTCGACGGCGATGAGCAGGGCGTTCTGGCGGTGCTTGCGGCCGGCTGGGTCGTCGGAGTGGAAGGAGGAGAAGATCGGCGCCCCGACCAGGACGCTGGTGAGCAGTTCGAAGGCCAGCGACATGCCGGACCCCTTGGCGCCGCCCAGCGGCAGCGGCATGACCGCCTGTTCGGGGTCGGTGGTGGGGGTGCCGTCCTCGGTGGCGGCGGCGTTCTCCGGCAGCGGGGTGCCGTTGGCCTTCGCCTGGCGGATCTTGCCCAGCGCGATGGTGGCGGTGGCCATGTCGAGCAGCAGCGGCGCGTGGTCGGCGGCCGGTACCGCGATGGCGAGGGGGCTGGTGGCGACGGCCGCCCCCTTGACGCCGGTGTAGCCCATGTTGGGCATGCCGGCGACGAAGCCGAGGCCGACCAGGCCCTGTTCGGCGATCCGCGAGACGTAGTAGCCGATGGCGCCGGTGTGGACGGTGCGGCGTACGCCGACGGAGGCGATGCCGAAGGCGCGGGCCCGCTCGACCGCCTCGTCGGCGGCGGCGCCGAGTGCGACCGGGCCGGGGGCGCGGTCGGCGTCGATCACCGCGGCGGCCGGTGTGCTCGACTCGACCTTGAGGTCAGGCGCGGCGTTGGCGACGCCCTTGGCGAGCAGGTCCAGATAGGCGGGGACGCGGGCGATGCCGTGGGACTCGACGCCGCGCTGCGCCGCCCAGACGAAGACGTCGGCGGTGGTGCGGGCGTGTTCGGCGCTCAGGCCGCCCTTCTCCAGGAGGGCGGCGGCGAAGGCGCGCAGGTCGTCGGCGGGGACGCGGACCTTCCCCGGCTTCGGGGTGGCGGTGTCGGTCATGGTGCGGGTCTCCTGGGTCAGCGGGTGACGAGGACGTCGACGACGGCGGTGGTGCCCTCCGCCACGGCCTTCAGCGCACGCTCCAGGGCGGGCGCGAGGGCGTCGGTGGTGTCGACGGTCTCGGTGTGCATGCCGAACGGCTCGGCGAAGGCCGCGAGGCGGGGCAGCCGGCGCAGGTCGGTGCCGAGCCACTCGCCGGTGTCGGCCGCCGCGCCCTCGGGGTAGAAGCGGCGGTGGTTGAGGTTCATCGACTTGTAGACGCGGTTGTTGAAGACCACGATCAGCAGCGGCAGATCGTAGGACCTGGCCGCGTCGTACGAGGGGATCACCGGGTTGTAGGTGAAGGCACCGTCGCCGATGGTGAGGACCACCGGGCGCTGTCTCGCGGCCAGTTTGACGCCGAGCGCGACCGCCATGCCCTGTCCGAGGCCGCCCTGGACGTAGAAGTACGAGTCGGGGGTGGCCGTCTTGAGGTGGCGCTTGACGACGCGGCTGTGCGTGATGGTCTCGTCGACGACGATGCCGTCCTGGCCGGCCAGCAGTGCGCGCAGTGTCGCGGCGACCAGTACCGGGTCGACGCCCTCGGACTGTCCGGCCTTCGCCTCGGCGGCGGCGATGGCCGTCTCCTCGGCGAGGTGGCGTTCCTCCTGTGCCGCCCGGCGGACGGCGACGGCGGCCTCGTCCAGGTCCTTCGCCCGCTTGGCGAGCTGGCGCAGGGTGTTGGCGACGTTGCCCTCCAGGTACACGTCCGCGAAGAGGGCCTGGTAGACGATGTGCGGGCGCTGCGGCACCTGGTCGATGACGACGATCTTCGCCTTCGACGGCTTCCGGCTCGGCGGATAGAAGGGGGCGCGGCAGTTGACCAGGAGGATCAGGTCGGCCTCGTCCATCCAGGGGCCGATGTCGCCGCCGGCGTGCAGCGGATGGGTGCGCGGGAAGTTGCCGCACACCGCCGAGTCGGGCTCGACGACCGGGATGTTCCAGGCCTCGGCGAAGGCGACCAGGGCCTCGAAGCCGCCGGCCTCGCGGCCCGCGGTCTCGGTGACGACGACCGGGTTCTTCGCCTCGCGGATCATCTGGGCGACCGGGTCGACCTCCTCGGGCGAGGAGTGCATCGAGCCCGGCGCCACGATGGGCTTGGCCTCGCGGCCGTCCCACTCCGCCAGGAGGGTCTCCACCGGGATGTTCAGATAGGCGGGGCCGCCCGGAGCCCGCCAGGCCAGTTCCGCGGACCGCGTGATCATCGTGGGCAGGGTGCTGATGTCGGCGGCCTCGTTGGCCCACTTGGTGAACGGCTGGGCCACGTGGTGCGGCCCGCCCACGATGGAGAGGTTGCGGTACCACTGGCCGCCCGGGTCCTGACCGGGGCCGTCGCCGTACGTGGTCGACTCCGAGGAGGCGACCAGCATCGGGACGCCGGCGAGGAGGGCGCCGTGCACCGCCATGGAGCCCTGGAGCAGGCCGGGCGCGGCGTGCAGGAGTACGCCCTGCGGGCGGCGCCTGACCAGTCCGTACCCGGTGGCCATGCCGACCGCCACCGTCTCGTGGGTGAGGTCCAGGTACTTCGGCGCGGGTTCCTGGTCGCGGTGGCGCCGGGCCAGGGATTCCCACACCGGGGCCCACTCGGACCCCGATGAGCAGAAGAGGTAGTCGGCGCCGACGGCATTGAGGGCGGAGACGACGGCGTCACCGCCGTCGGCGCCCCGCTGGTTCTTGCTGTCCGTCATCTCGTGTGTTTCCTCAGCCCTCGATCGGCCAGTTCAGGACCTCGGAGATACCGCGGCCCATGATCCATTCAAGCTCCTCGGGCGTGAAGTCCCAGTGCTTGGTGAACTGCTCGATCGTGTCGGTGTACGTGATGCCGTGGCCCAGCAGGCGGGTGATGTCGGTGCCGTAGAAGCAGCGCTGCGGCCCCATCTTGTCGACCATCTCGCGCACGTACTTCTGGATGTTGTTGTTCGGGAAGGGCTGCGTGGAGTAGCCGGGCAGCGCCGACACCTTCACGTAGATGTTCGGGTGGGCGGCCAGGTCGGCGGTCTCGGACACCCAGTAGCCGATGGCGTCGTCGACGCAGCGGGCCATGATGCCCATGTGGTCGATGATGATCTTCAGCTCGGGGTGCTTGGCGGCGATCTCGCCCAGCTCGCGCTTCCAGATCGGCGCGTGGACCATGGTGGGGATGCCGAGCTGCTCGGCGATCGGCCAGTACCAGTCGTTGGTGCCGTCGATCATCCAGTTGCGGTCCTGCGGGCGGTGGAAGGTGAGCCGGGTGCCCTTGATGTGCGGGTTCTGGGCGAAGTCCTTCAGCATCGCGGTGCCCTCGGCCTCGTTGTCCTGCGGGACGCGGGCCATGATGCCGAAGCGGTCCGGGTGGGCCTCGCAGGCCTCCAGGGCGTAGTCGATGCGGTTGCCCTCCCAGGACGGCGGAAGGATCAGCGCGCGGTTGACGCCGGCCTCGTCCATCAGCTCCAGGGCCTCCTCGTAGGAGAAGGGGTCCTCGCGGTGACCGTTGAGGCGGATGCGCTCGCGGGCGCCCGGGACCCAGGGGCGGTCCGGGGTCTCTTCCTTCCAGATGTGGATCTGGGTGTCGACGACGAACATGTCGTGGCCTCGCTCTCTCATGTGCTTCTGGAACGTTCCCGAAGAGGGGTGGTGAGGTGGTGCGACAAGAACGCTAGGCGGGCGCCGTGGCCTTGCCGAGACCCTGGGATGCAAGCTGTTGTTGCGCGGAAGTTCGCTCTGAACAGGGCGTTCTCGGCATGCGTCAGAGGTCGCCGAACACCTCGCCGACGATGTGCTCGGCGATCGCCATGGAGGCCGTGGCGGCCGGCGAGGGCGCGTTGCGCACGGCGGTGATCCGGCCCACCCGGTGGACGCGGAAGTCGTCCACGAGGGTGCCGTCCCGGTCCAGGGCCTGGGCGCGCACGCCCGCTCCGCCGCGCACCACGTCCCCGGCGCCGACGCCGGGCACATAGAGCCCCGCGTCCTTCATGAAGGCCGTCCTGGACAGGGCGCCGCGGTACTCCTTGATGCCGGTCCGCCAGTGCTGGGCCGCCATCTTCCAGGAGCCGGGGTAGGCGGCGAGGCCGAGCAGGTCGCGCGGGGAGATCCGGCCGAGTGTGTAGCCCTCCCTGGCCAGGGCCAGTACGGCGTTGGGGCCGACCTCCACCAAGCCGTCGACGCGGGGCGTGAAGTGGACGCCGAGGAACGGGTAGCGCGGGTCCGGCACGGGGTAGATCAGGCCGCGGACCAGATGCGTGCGGTCCGGCTTGAGCAGCATGTACTCGCCCCGGAACGGGATGATCCGCGGCTCGGTCCCGTCCTTGGCGAGCTTCGCGACCGAGTCGGAGTGGAGGCCGGCGCACAGGATCAGCCGGTCCACCTTCACGCGGTCCTGCCCGGACGCCACCTCGACGCCGCCGGGCACGGTGGTGATGCCGGTGACGGCGAAGCCGAGTCTGACCTCGCCGCCCGAGTCGGTGACGTCCTTGGCGAAGGCGCGGGCGATCGCCGGGTAGTCGGTGATCGCGGTGCGCGGGGAGTGCAGGGCGGCGATGCCGCCCGCGTGGGGCTCCAGTTCCCTGATCTCGTCCCCGGAGACCTTGCGCAGGTCGGGCACGTGGTTGTTCCTCGCCCGCTCGTAGAGGCTCTCCATGCGGCCCAGCTCGTCCTGCCGGACCGCCGTCACCAGCTTGCCGATCTCCCGGTAGGGCAGCTCGCGGTCCTGGCAGTACTCGCGCAGCAGCGACACCCCGCGCACACACAGGTCGGCCTTGAGGCTGCCCGGGGTGTAGTAGATGCCGGCGTGGACGACGCCCGAGTTGTGGCCGGTCTGGTGCAGCGAGACCCGCTGCTCCTTCTCGAAGACCACGACCCGGGTGCCGGGGCGCCCGAGCGCGATCTCGCGGGCCGTGGCCAGGCCCACGATGCCGGCGCCGACGATGCCGATCGTCTCGTCAGCCATCGGCGTCCTCCTTCCTGTTCTCGCCGCTCCCCCGCGTGCTCACGCGCCGAAGTGGACGGCGACGGTCTTGACGCGGGTGGAGAACCGCAGGACCTCGTCGCCCTGTTCCTTGTAGGCCGTGCCGGAGTCGCGGAAGCCGCCGAAGGGCAGGTGGACGTCCCAGCCGGTGGTGGTGGTGTTGACGGCGATCTGGCCGCACTCGGCCTCGTCGGCGAAACGGTAGGCGCGGGCGAGGTCGCGGGTGAACACGGCGGCGGCGAGCCCGAAGTCGGAGTCGTTGACCGCGTCGACGGCGGCGGTGAAGTCGTCCACGGCGCGCAGCGCGAGCACCGGGCCGAAGACCTCCTCGCGCCACAGGGCCGTCTCGGGCGTCACGTCGGCGAGGACGGTGGGCCGCACATAGCAGCCGTGCTCCCGCTCGCCCTCGGTGTCGGCCCGGCCGCCGGTCAGCACGGTGGCGCCCTGCTCGACGGCCCTGTCCACGTCGGCGAGGACGCTGTCGCGCTGCCGCGGGCTGGAGAGCGGGCACAGGGTGGTGGCGGGGTCGGTGCCGGGGCCGACCGTGAGGGTCTCGACCTCGGTGACCAGGAGGCGGGCGAACTCCTCGTACACCGGCCGCTCGACGACGACCCGGCTGGTGGCGGTGCAGCGCTGGCCGGCCTGGCCGAAGGAGGCGGCGACGACGCTCTTGGCGGCGGCGGCGAGGTCGGCGTCCCTCAGCACGACGGAGGCGTTCTTGCCGCCCAGCTCGCCCTGGAAGCGGACGTTGCGGTCGGCGAGGCGGCGGCGGATGCGGTTGCCGACGGCGTTGGAGCCGGTGAAGGTGATGCCGGTGATCCGGGGGTCGTCGAGGAGGGCCTCCTCCAGCTCGGCGGTGCGGCCGGTGACGACGTTCAGGACACCGGCGGGCAGGCCGGCGTCGTGCAGGGCGCGGGCGAGGTGCAGGCCCGACGCCGGGGTCTCGGTGGCCGGCTTGAAGACGGCCGCGTTGCCGGTCGCGAGCAGCGGGGCGAGCTTGCGGGCCGGGGTGATCAGCGGGTCGTTCCAGGGGCTGATCACCAGGATGACGCCGATGGGCTCGCGCTGGGTGTGCGTACGGGTGTCGGGGCGGGCGTCGTGCAGGAGGGTGCCGTAGCCCTGGCGGGCGAGTCCGGCGTAGTAGTCGAGGAAGTCGGCGGCCTTGCCGGCCTCGCCGCGCGCCTCGGCCAGGGTCTTGCCGTTCTCGGCGGTGACGTCGGCGGCGATCGTGTCGAGCCGCTCGCGGATCAGCCGGGCGGCGTCGGTGAAGACCCGGGCGCGCTCGAAGGGGCTGGTGCGCTTCCAGAGGGCGAAGCCCCGCTCGGCGTGGTCGTAGGCCCGGGTGACGTCCTTGGCCGACAGGGCCGGGACGCGGGCCACGGGGGTGCGGACGTCGGCCGGGTCGTGGACGTCGATCCACTCGCCGGTCGTCACCCACTCTCCGCCCAGGAGCGTTTCCAGAGTGCGCATCAGATCACTTCTTCCTTCGTCGCACCGCGGTGCGAATGACCGCGGCGCGGATGACCGTGGTCCCAGCAGTTCGGCCGTACGGGGCCGATGCGACAACACACCATGCGGGGGTCGGTTCACCAGCCCCGCGAAGGCAGGCAATGCTTGCACCGCGCGCAGGTCGGCGGGCGGTTGATCCATGCTGGAATCGGCGGGCGGACGGTGTGCACGACGCCGCCGGGAACCGAGGAGAGTCGAGACATGGCCTACGCAGTCGTCGCCCACTACCGCTGCGCCCCCGCCGACGAGGCCGCGGTGCGCGCCGCGCTGCTCGCGGCGCGGGAGGCGACCCGCGCGGAACCGGCGAACCAGCAGTACGAGGTGCACGCGGTGGCGCAGGAGCCCGGGGGCTTTCTGCTGTACGAGCGCTACGACGACGCCGCCGGGTTCGCGGCGCACAAGGCGGCGCCGCACTTCAAGGAGCAGATCGTCGAGACGGTGTGGCCGCGGCTGACGGAGCGGTCGGTGACGTTCGCCGAGGCGCTGTGAGCAGAGGGGGCCGGGGTGTCGCCCCGGCCCCCTCTCGTGTTCTCGTGCTCAGAACTCGTTGCCCCAGCAGTAGCGGGCGACCGTCTCGACCAGGACCAGCTTCCTGCGCTGGTCCTCGGCGCTCAGCAGCGGCCGGCTCGCGATGTCGGCGAAGCCGCGGGACGGGGCGACGGCGGCGTCCTCGATGTCCTTGAACTCGGCGACGGCGTCGACGCGGCTCATCACCGTGTCGATGTCCTCCGGCTCGGCCACGGTGGCGTCCACGACGCCCAGGCACACGTCGCGGTCCTCGGGCAGCGCCCGTACGAGGTCCAGTTCGGCGTCGGTGCCCTGGTCGAAGGGCAGCACCCAGCGGTCCGCCGCGATGGTGGTGTACAGGCGCTCGGCCCGCGCCCGGTCGACGGCGGCCGGGGCCCTCCAGCCGGGTGCCACGCCGAGGCGCACGCCCTCGGGGCGCTCGTCGAGGCGTACCGCCGCGGCGTCGACCGCGAGGGCGTCCTCGAAGGACAGCGCGCCCGCGGTGGCCGGTTCGGCGGCCACCTGGTCGAGCAGGAGCGGGTTGACGAGCTGGATGAGCCGTACGCCCTGGGAGACGAGCAGCGCGATCTCCGCCTGGACGATCTCGGCGAGGGCCTCGCCGAGTTCGCGGGCGGAGGCCGGCCCGAGACCGGCCTCGAAGGTGGTCGCGGCGAGATAGGCCGGGGACGGCAGCGTGGCCTTCGGGGCGATCACCGTCAGGCCGGTGAGCCGGGTGCCGTAGTCGGGCAGCAGCGGGCCGTTCGTCTTCGGCAGTGCCTCGGCGACCCAGCGGACCAGGCCGTCGGGGCCGCTCTCGCCGGTGCGCCGGAAGCCGGAGACGGTGTCGAGGACCGCGCCGCGGAAGTCCTCGCGGGGGAAGTCGCCGTCGGTGACGACGGTGGAGCGCAGCTTGCGCTGGAACACCACCGCTTCCTCGACGGCCTCGGTCGTGGCCTTGCGGAGCGCCTCGGGGTCGCCGGCGGCGCGGGCGGCGGTGAGTTCGGCGGGGCGGACGAGGCTGCCGTGGTGGTCGATGCGGTAGTTGAACGTATCCGCCATGGGTCAGTCCTTTCCGGAGTCGGAGCCGGACGGAGCGGGCGTGCCCGCGACACCCCAGGCGGCGAACTCCAGTTCGTAGCCGAGGGACGCGAGGACCTCGTCGGCGATCACCTGGTCCTCGTCGGCGGTGCCGCCGGCGATGCCGAGGCCGCCGATGATCTCGCCGTCCTTCTTGATGGTGACGCTGCCGTCGGCGGCCAGGATGGGCATCGAGGCGCCGGGCAGCTGGGAGAGCTGGGAGAAGAAGACGGGCTGGCTCTCCTGCCACTTCTTCAGCATCCTGCCGGGGCGCTGCATCACGGCGGCGGTGTACGCCTTGGCGCGGGCGATGTCGGGGGTGAGCGGGCGGGCGCCGTCCGGGCGCCGGACGGCGACGACGAAGCCGCCCGTGTCGACGACGGCGACGCTCACGGCCTTGCCGATCGACTGGGCGCGTTTGTGCGCGGCGGCGATGATCTCCTCGGCGGCGTCGAGGGTGATGTTGCTCATGCGGCTTCCTTCGGGGCGGTGAGGGTGCGGCGCAGGCGGGCGACGGCCGCGTTGTAGGGCTCGGGCGTCTCCCAGTACATGGAGTGCGGGGCGCCGGGGACGATCTCCAGGTGCGAGCCCGGCAGCAGTTCGTGGGCGCGGGTGACGGTCTTGACGCTCAGCACGGCGTCCTTCTCGCCGGCCAGGAAGGCGACCTTGACGCCGGAGGCCTGGATCTCCTCCAGGGAAGGGCCGTTGGTGTCGAGGTTGCGCAGGTCCTGCATCCTGGCGACGTTGAAGGTGCCCATCTGCTGGAACAGGAAGGTGAGGTCCGCGCGCTGGGTCTGGAAGGGCTTGGTCAGCAGGCGGTCGATGACCGGCAGCTTGACGGCCTCGGCGCGGTCGGCGGCGGCCAGTTCCGTCAGTTCGGGGTGGCTGATGCCGCCGAGGGAGTGGCCGAGGACGACGGAACTCACCCGCTCGGGCCGGGCCAGTCCGGCGCGCAGGGCGGCGACGGAGCCGATGGACTGGCCGACCAGCATGACGTCGGTGAGGTCCTCGGCCTCCAGGACCGCGACGACGTCGCCGGGGAAGTCCTGGCCGTCGAACTCGGGCATGGACGAGTCCGACTTGCCGAAGCCGCGCAGGTCGAGCGTGACGACGGTGAACTCGTCGCGCAGGGCGGCGACCTGCTGCCACCAGGCGGCGTGGTGTCCGCCGCTGCCGTGCACGAACAGGATCGCCGGGCCGCTGCCGTGGCGCTCGTAGTAGAGGGAGATGCCGTCGGAGTCGGCGAAGGGCATGGGGTGAACTCCTGAACTCCTGTGCGTGGCGGTCTAGTTGGGTCGCTTGGCGTGGTAGACCAGCTCGATCATGGTGTGGTCGGGGTCGTGGATGTAGCAGAACTTGGACTGGTTCTCGGGCCGCTGGATGGGCCGGGTGTGCCGGATGCCCAGCTCCCCCAGGTGGGCGAGGAAGTCGTCCCAGTCGTCGACCTCGACGGCGAAGTGGTAGGGCGCCATGCGCTCCATCTCCTCGACCGGTGTGAAGTGCAGGTCGAAGTTGCCCCGGGTCATCAGCACCACACGGGTGTTGGACTTGGGCATGATCCGCTTCATCCCGAAGACCTTGGTGTACCACTCGGCGGTCCGGTCGGGGTCGGTGGTGGGGAAGTTGACGTGGTGGATGTAGCGGGGTTCCGCGCTCATGACTGATTCCCTTCCAGAAGTACGGGGTTGGACAGCACACCGATGCCGCCGATCTCGACGTCCACGGTGTCGCCGGGTTCGAGCGCGCAGGTGGACTCGGCGCCCATCCAGAGCACGTCGCCGGGGTGCATGGTGATGTGCTTGGTGATCTCGACGATGTAGGCGTAGGGGTCGAAGACCATGTCGCCGGTCGGGAACTCGGCGCGCTTCTCGCCGTTGACCCTCAGCGTGGTCGTCTGGGCGAGGGCGTCAACGTCGGTCTCGATCCAGGGGCCCATCGGCTTGAACGTGTCGCTGTTCTTGCTGCGCCAGAAGGTGCGGTCCTGGTGCTGCCAGGTGCGGGCGCTGATGTCGTTGCCGATGGTCCAGCCGAAGACGGCCTTGCGGGCGTCGTCGTGGGTGGCGTGCCGCAGGGTGCGGCCGATGACGGCGACGAGTTCGGGCTCGGCCTCGAAGCGTCCGGTGACCTCGGCCGGTTTGACGACGGGCGAGAGGTGGCCGGTGAGGGCGTTGTTGGCGCGGTAGCCGACCTCGGGGCGCTCGGGTGTCTCGGCCCCCGCGTGGGCGATGTGGCGGGGGTAGTTCATGCCGACGGCGTAGAAGACGGGCGGGACGACGGGCGGCAGCCAGTGGGCGCCGGCCCGCGGGATCGCGCCGACGACATCGGGGCCGTCGGCTTCGAGCGGGGAGTGGGAGAGCAGTTCGATCTCCTCCTGCCCCACCCGGCCCCAGACGGCCCGGCCGCCGATCGAGATGCGCGCGTACCTCATGGCGCCAGCAGGTGGGAGACGCGCTTGGTGATCAGGTAGGCGTCCAGCGCCTCGGGGCCGCCCTCGCGGCCGTATCCGCTGTCCTTGACCCCGCCGGAGGGGGCCTCGTGGACGGAGCCGCCGCAGTGGTTCAGGGAGAGGATGCCGGCCTCCAGTTCGGCCGAAAGCCTCTCCGCGGTCGCGGCGGACGCGGTGAAGCCGTAGGCGGCCAGTCCGTAGGGCAGCGCGTTCGCGGTGGCGAGCGCCTCGTCGAGGTCGCCGAAGGGCACGATCGGCGCGAGCGGTCCGAAGGGTTCCTCGAAGAGGAGTTCCGCGTCCTCGGGTACGTCGGTCAGGACGGTCGGCGCGAAGAAGTAGCCCGGCCGGTCGAGGCGTTCGCCGCCGGTGAGGATCTTGGCGCCGCGGCCGGCGGCGTCGGCGGTGAGGCGCTCCATGGCCTTCAGCCGGCGTTCGTTGGCGAGCGGGCCCATGGTGGTGCCCTCGGCCAGTCCGTCGCCGACCGTCACCGCCTCGGCCGCCCTGACGAACTCGGCGGTGAACTCGTCCACGATCGACTCGTGGACGAGGAAGCGGCTCGGCGAGGTGCACACCTGGCCGGCGTTGGCCCACTTGGCCTGGGCCGCCCTGCGGGCCGCCGGCACGGGGTCGGCGTCGGCACAGACGATCACCGGGGCGTGGCCGCCCAGCTCCATCAGGGAGGGCTTCATGACCTCACCGGCCCTGGCCGCGAGGAGCTTGCCGACCGGCACGGAGCCGGTGAAGGCGACCAGGCGGACGGCCGGGGAGGAGATCAGGTGCTCGGAGACCTGGGCGGGCTCGCCGAAGACGAGGTTGAGGACACCGGCGGGCAGACCCGCGTCCGCGTAGCAGCGGACCAGTTCCATCGCGGTGGCCGGGGTCTCCTCGGAGGCCTTGATGACCAGGGAGCAGCCGGCCGAGAGCGCCGAGGAGATCTTGCGGTTGGGGCCGCCCACGGGGAAGTTCCAGGGGACGAAGGCGGCGACGGGGCCGACGGGTTCGCGGCGGACGGTCAGCACGGTGCCGGGGGCGGAGGGGATGATGCGGCCGTAGGCGCGGCGGGCGTCGTCGGCGTGCCAGCGCAGGGTCTCGGCGGTGCGCCGGGCCTCGCCGGTCGACTCGCGCAGGGGCTTGCCCTGCTCGCGGGTCATGACGCGGCCGATGTCGGCGGCGCGCTCCTCGATCAGGTCGGCGGCGGCGTGCAGGACGCGGGTGCGTTCGGCGACGGGGGTCGCGCGCCACACCTTGAAGCCCTCCGTGGCGGCGTCGAGCGCGCGGTCCAGGTCGGCGGGGGTGGCCAGGGTACCTCCCCGATCACCTTCTCGGTGGCCGGGTCGACGACGGGGGCGGTGTCTTTGGCGCCGCCCTGGCACCACTGGCCCGCGATGTACATGCGGACGGCGGGGTAGCCGTGATCGGTGGTCATGGGTGTATGCCCTCTCAGGTCAGGACGAGGCGGGGGCGTCCTGGTCGCGGTTGGTGCGCAGGGCCCAGATGTGGTGCGGCGGGGTGGTCTCGTGCACGCGGGTCTCGTAGCTGTCGTCGACCCGGTCCATGTCGGCGGCGTACTCGACGCGTCCGCCGCAGGGGGCGTGCAGGAAGCGGAAGACGTTGGAGCCGACGGTGTGGCGGCCGAGCCTGCGGGCCTCCCGCCAGCCCCGCTCGATCATGAAGTTGCCGCCCTCGATCACGTCGTCGAAGCCGGGGACCTCGTACGCGACGTGGTTGACGCCGACCTTGTCCGGGCGGTGGCACAGCAGCATGGTGTGCTGGTCGTCGTCGCCGGGGGCCTGCATGAAGACGCCCATCGGCTCGACCACGTCGGTGGGCCGGAAGCCGAGGCGGCCGGTGTAGAAGGCGACGGCCTCGTCCTTGCCGGCCTTGGCGATGTTGAGGGCGACGTGGCACATGCGCAGGGGGTGGGCGCGGGTGATCGGGTCCAGGGCGCGGTTCCAGCGGTCGACGCTGCCCAGGGTGTTGGCGGGGCGGGGTTCGACGGCCGCCGGCCTGGGCCGGGCGAGGGTGAGTCCGACGCCGAAGCCGCTCAGGTCGACGGTGTGGTGGACGCCGTCGGCGCTCTCCCGGACCTCGCGGTCACGGCCGGCCTCGGCCACCAGTCGCTCCAGTTCCTCGGCGGTGTCGACGCCCCAGACGACCTCGCGCAGGGTGGGCCCGCTCTCCACGGGGGGCGGCAGCAGCGGGCCTGGTGCGGTGTCGAGGTGGAGTGTCTGGCCGGTGAGCGTCTCGAACACGGCGTGTTCCTCGGTCCGCTCCACCTGGAAAAGACCGAAGTCCTCGAAGAACCGCACGCATGTGTCGAGGTCGTCGATGCCGTAGGTGACCGATTCGATTCTCTGGATTCCCATGGATTCCTCGTTTCCGTCTCGCCTGGTGAGCGTAGGTATACGAGTGCGGGCACCTCAATGGGCGGAGGTCCCCGGGGTTCGCAATCGTTTCTTGCGCCGTCGTCCCGCGGTCACCCGCGGCTGCCGGGCATCGGATTCTGGGCGAACCAGCCGGCGAGGAAGTCCAGGAAGACACTGACCTTGCGCGGGGTGTCCTGGCCGGGGCCGTAGATGGCGTACAGGGGCCGGTCCGGCACGGCAAGCTCCGGCAGGAGCACCTGGAGGGCCCCGGAGACGAGGTCGTCGTAGGCGGGGCGCTGGGGCAGCAGGGCGATGCCCCGGCCGTACAGGGCGGCCTTCTGCAGGGCGATGTAGGAGTTCGACGAGAAGGCGATGTTGCGGATCTTGTGCAGGGTGCTCGCGTGTCCGTGGCCGATCCGCCACACCGGGTCGTTGACGTGCACCAGGCAGTCGTGGGCGGCGAGGTCGTTGGGGTGGGAGAGGGCGCCGTGCTGCTTGACGTACTCCTCCGAGGCGCACAGCACGAAGGGCAGGGAGGAAATCTTCTTCAGCCGCACGCTGGAGTCCCGGAGGTCCCGGGTGTGGAAGGCGACGTCGAATCCGCTGTCCAGGAAATCGTAGGTACGGTCCGACATTCCGCCCAGTTCGAAACGGATCTGGATTTTCGGATGGGCGGCGGAAAACGCGGCGATGGCGTCGCCGAGATCGAGGCTGCCTATCCATTTGGGACAGATGACGCTGAGTGTGCCTTCGGCCCGGTCGTGGAGCTGGGCTATGCCGGCGTCCTCGGCCGCGATCTCGTCCAGGATGCGGGCGGCGAATTCCGCGTAGCGCTGGCCCGGCTCGGTCAGGCTCACCGAGCGGGCGGTGCGGTTTACCAGCCGGACACCCACCTGGCGTTCCAGTTCGGCGACGTGCCGGGACACCAGGGAGCCCGACGATCCCAGCTTCTTCGCGGCTCCGCTGAAGCTGCCGACCTGGGCGACGGTGACGAAGCTGTGCATGAGGAGCAAGCGGTCCATGTTTTCCTCCGAAGGCCGCCTCCCGCCCGACCGGCGTCGGTGGCGGGGAGGCAAGGGCCCCGCCGTGAGACGCGACCGTGTCCCGGCAGTGGCTCTGCCGGGGCACGGCCGGTGGTACGGCGGGATGTGCGGCTCGGACGCGGTGAGCCGGGCGCCGGTTCCCGGTGGGGGCCCTACTTCGGGCAGTACTGGGGAGCCTCGCTCAGGTTGTCCTTGGTGACCAAGACAAGAGGTATGTCGGAGATCTTGTCAACACCCTTCTTGTCGTCCAGCAGCGAGACCGTGTTCTTGACCGCGGTCTGGCCGATGGTCTCCGCCGAGTTCGCCACCGTGGCGGACAGCCGGCCCTCCTTGACCGCGGCGACGCCCTCCTCGGTGCCGTTGACGGTCACGATCTTGACGTCCTTGGCGCCGGCCGCGTCGAACGCCTTGCGCACGGCGAAGGCCATCTCCTCGTTGGCGACGAAGGCGTAGTCCAGGTCGGGGTGCGCCTGGATCATGTTCTCGGCCACGTCCTGGGCCTTGGCCGGGTTGAACATGCCGGGCTGGTTGGCGACCACCTTTGCGGTCTTCGGCAGGGCGTCCTTGAAGCCGCCGACCAGCAGGTCGGAGGCGGCGCCCGGGGCACCGGCGACGATGCCGACGCTCACGTTCTTGTCGGCCGCGTCCTTGGCGATCCACTCGGCGTCCAGGGCGCCGACCTTCTTGAGGTCGACCACGGCGGCGCCGAGCACGTCGTCCATGTCGGAGGTCGCCACGGAGGTGAGGTAGATGGGGATGCCGGCGTTCTTGGCCTTGGCTATGTCCCCCTCCAGCGCGTCGACGTTCACGGTCTGGACGATCAGGGCGTCCACGTTCCGGGCGATCATGTCCTCGATGTTGGACAGCTCGGTGCCGGCGTCCTGCTTGGAGTTGGCCGAGTAGACCTTGGCGTCCTGCGCCTTGGCCTCCTGCTCGACGGCGCGCAGCAGACAGGTGTGGAAGTGCGTGTTGGAGCCGTTGACGAAGCCGAGGGAGACGGAGCCGCCGGCGGCGCCACCGCTGTCGTTCTCGGAGCCGCATCCGGCGAGGACGAGGCCGGCCACGCCGACGAGTGCGGCCGCGGCGGTGCGACGGCGGGAACTGGCGATGGGCTTCATGGGGTCGGGCCTTTCCTGCATCGTTGAAGAGAAGGTGCTTGCGTGGGGGACGCGCGGCGAGGGGGGATGCGCGAAGGCGGGGGTGCGTGTGCTCGCGTGGCCCGCTAATGGCCCGGCGAGGACTTGCGCTGGAACTCGTTGATGATCGCCGCGACCAGCAGTACGCCGCCGGTGACGACGAGCTGGTAGTTGCTGTTGACCTGGAGCAGGTTCAGCGCGTTGGCGACCACCCCGAGCAGGATCACTCCGAAGACGGTCCCGATGATCGTGCCGCGGCCGCCGGCGAGCGACGTACCGCCGATGACCACCGCGGCGACGGCGGTCAACTGGGTCTGCAGGCCCGCGGTGTTGGGCGCGGCGGCGCCGAGCCGGGAGAGCAGCATCAGACCGGCGAGGCCGGCCAGCACCCCGGCGAGCGCGTACAGGGCGAGCTTGCGGGCGTTGACGTTGATGCCGCTGAGCCGGGCGACGTGCTCGTTGCCGCCCATCGCGAACGCGTCGCGGCCGAAGGTGGTGAAGCGCATGGTCACGCCGATCAGCGCGAGTACCAGCACCGCCACCACCGTCAGATACGGCACGCCGCCGAACTCGTCGTTGCCGAGCGAGGACATCTTGTCGCCGATGGTGACGCTCATGCCGTCGAGAACCAGCAGGGCGACGCCGTCAAGGAGCATCGCCGAGGCCAGGGTCGCGACGAACGGCGCGACCCGCGTGTATGTCACCACCAGCCCGTTGACCAGCCCGATCAGCGTGGCGAGGGCCAGACAGACGACCACGACGGCGGGCGTGGACCAGCCGCTGTGGAGCAGTTGGGCGCCGACGCACAGGGTGACGGCCGCGTTGCTGCCCATGGAGAAGTCCATGCCGCCCGCGGTCATCAGCAGGGTCAGGCCGGCCGCGATGACGGCGTTCACGCTGACCTGGCGCAGCACGTTGAGCAGGTTCTGCGAGGAGGTGAAGGCGTCGGCCTGGACGGCGGTGAACACGCACACCAGGATCAGGACGAGGACCAGTCCGCCGTGCGGGATGTGCAGCAGCCGCCCGGACCGGGAGGGTGCGCGGTGCTCGGACGGGCCGGTCGCGACGTCCGGGGAGGCGGAGGGGGTTTTGAGGCTCACTTCGGTTGACCTCCGAGTGCGGTCGCGACCAGCTCGTCGCGGGTAATGGTGGTGATGTCGTGCTCGGCGACCGTGCGGCCGGCGCTCACGACGACGACGCGGTCGGCCAGCCGCATGACCTCCTCGGCGGAGGAGGAGGCCAGCAGGACGGCGACACCGCGTGCGGCGAGGTCGTCGACGAGGGTGTGGATGTCGGCCATGGCGGCCACGTCCACGCCGTTGGTGGGGTCCTCCAGGAAGCAGGCGACCGGCTCGGTCTCCAGCCACTTGCCGAGCAGCACCTTCTGCTGGTTGCCGCCGGACAGGAGGCCGACCGGCGGGTTGCCGCTGAGGGCGACGACTCCGTAGGCGTCGCGCACGGGGGCCGCACGGCGGGCGAGGTCGGCGGCGCGGTGCAGCCTGCGCCGGGCGAAGCGGTCGCCCGCCAGCATCAGGTTCTCGTCCACGGTCATGTCCTGGACCAGGCCGAGGGAGCGGCGGTCCCCGGTGACGCAGCGCAGCCCGCCGGCGAGCGCGGCCGGTACCCGGCCGGGGGGTATCGGCCTGCCGTCGACCCGGACCTCGCCCGCGTCGGGGCGCTGCCGTCCGGAGAGCAGGTCGAAGAGCTGGGACTGCGCGTCTCCGGCGGGTCCGAGGACGGCGACGATCTCGCCCTTGCGCACCTCGACGGTGAAGTCGCGGATGGCGCGGCCGTGGCTCAGCCCGCGCACGACGAGTCCGTGCTCGTCCGCGGGCGCGGGGCGCTTCGGGCGCCGCGAGACGACGTCCCGGCCGACCATGTCGCGCACCAGCGAGGCCCGGTCCATGTCGGCGGCGGGGGCGCTGCGGACCAGGCCGCCGTCGCGCAGCACCGTGACGTGGTCGGCGATGGCCATGACCTCGTCGATGTAGTGCGAGATGTAGACGACGGCGACGCCCTCGTCGCGCAGCCGGCGCACCAGGGCGCGGACCTGGTCGGCGTCCCTGGCGCTCAGACAGGCGGTCGGCTCGTCGAGGATCAGCACCTTGCCGCCGCGGCGTACCTCCCGCGCCACCTCGACCATGGTCTGCTCGGCGACGGTGAGCGCGCCCGCGACCCGCTCGAACGTCGATGTCGATGCCGAGGCCGGACAGTGCCGCGCGGGCCTGGGCCCGTACGGCCTTCCAGTCGACGGCGCCGAAGCCCCGGGTCGGCAGGTCGCCCAGCATGACGTTCTCGGCGACGGTGAGGCCCATGGCCAGTTCGCGGCGCTGCGGCACCGAGCAGATGCCGAGTCTGCGGGCCTTGCGCACGTTCAGTCCGGCGTGCCGGTGCCCGCCCACCTCGATGGTGCCGGAGTCGGGCTGGTGCACCCCGCTCAGCACCTGGACGAGGGTGGACTTGCCCGCGCCGTTCATGCCCATCAGGGCGTGGATCTCGCCGGGGTACAGATCGAGGTCGACGCCTTTGAGCGCGGCCGCTCCGCCGAAGCTCTTGACGACGCCGTGCACGCGGACCACCGCCTCGGTGGCCTTGCCCGCCGATGTCACCGCTGTCCTGGGGCTCACCGCCGTACCTCCCTCGGGGGCCGGTTCCGTCAGGGAACTCACGGCCGTGGTCCGTCGGTCTCGGGGACGACCCGGCCGTAGCCGCGGATGTCGGGGAACGGGGGCTCCTTGTCGGCCTGGAGGTCCACCTGGAAGGTGTTCAGGCACATGCCGAGCATGGTGAAGTTGCCGAGCGCGCCGATGGTGTCGACCAGGCCCTTGGAGCCGAAGTGCTCCAGCGCGGCGGCGAAGGTCTCGTCCGAGACGAAGTGCTCCTCAAGGACCTCGCGGCAGAACCGGTAGAACGCCTGGTCCGCCGCGTCGTCGAAGACGGCCTCGCGCTTCTCGGCGATGGCCTTGACGGCGGACTCGGGGACGCCGGCCTCGATCGCCTGGTGCACGTGCGCGTTCCACGAGTACTGCGCGTCCCAGTTGCGGGCCGCCATCAGCAGCGTCAGCTCGCGCAGGTGCTTGGGCAGGCTGCAGTCGAACCGCGCGAACGCGCCGAGGGACTCGGCCCGCTCGCACATCTCCGCGCTGTGCAGCCACACCCGGAAGGGGCCGCGGACCGCACCGCGGCGGCCGGCGATGCGAGCGGCCAGTTCCTGCTGCCGCTGGTCCATTTCCTCTTCGGTGAGAACGGGGAGCCTCATCTGGCCGATACCTGCCTTTTCTTTCCGGCGTGTTTCCGCAACGAGACGAGAGCCGTGCGGTGACAGGTGACGGTACAGCCGGGCGGAAGATGCTCACCCCTCTCGGTCTGCAACGTAAACCTGCACACCGGAGGGCACCGTTCGACCGCGGGGCGACCTAACGTCGGTTCTCGCGACACGTTGGACTGGAGAGGAACCCCGGGATGACCACCATCATCAAGACCGCGTCCGTGCCCCTGCTGGACCGCGGCGGCGCCGTCATCTCGACGCCGCTGATCACCACGTCGGCGGCGGGCGGGGAGAACCGCATCACGAGCGGTATGAGCGTGTACCCGGTGGGCTCCGGGGCGCCGTTGCACTCGCACAACTGCGACGAGCACGTGACCATCCTCGAGGGCGAGGCGGAGGTGTGGGTGGACGGCGAGGTGACGAAGCTGGAGCAGTACGACACGACGTACGTGCCCTCCCCCGTCCCGCATCTGTTCCGCAATGTCGGCGACACCCCGCTGCGCATCCTGTGGGTGTACTCCTCCGGCTACGTGACGAGGACCTTCACCGAGACCGGCAAGACGGTGGAGCACCTGTCCGACGAGGACCAGATGGGCCGCGACTGACCCGACCCGGGGGCAGGGCCCCCGGTCACCGCCGCGAGCCGTCCCGATGATCACATCGCGAGACGGCTTTGCGTCGTGCCCTCCACCAGGCGTTGTCTCGCACGGTGCGAACAGAACGACCCCAAGAACTCAGCAACGACGCCACCGGCGACCGCTCCGCGCGACGCGCCGTGACCGTCTTCCCGATCCTCGTCCTCGTGGCCGGCGCCCTCGGCCTCCTGCTCCCCGGCCCCTTCTCCGGCCGGAGCGAGGCGGTGCCCTATCTGCTGGGCATCGTGATGTTCTGCATGGGCGTCACCATGACCCCCGAGGACTTCCGGGGGGTCGCGAAACGCCCCTGGGCGGTGGCCCTCGGGCTGGTCGCGCACTACGTCATCATGCCGGGGCTCGGCTGGGCCGTCGCCCACCTGCTCGGCCTCCCCCCGCAGCTCGCCGCCGGCGTGATCCTGGTCGGCTGCGCACCCAGCGGCACCGCCTCCAACGTGGTGACCTATCTGGCGCGGGGCGATGTCGCCCTGTCCGTCTCCGTCGCGACCGTCTCGACGCTGGTCGCTCCGCTGGTCACCCCGCCGCTGACGCTGCTGCTGGCCGGCGAGTACCTGCCGGTGGACGCGGGTTCCATGGTCACCGACATCCTCAAGACGGTGCTGCTGCCGGTCCTCGCGGGCCTCGTCGTACGGCTCGTCGCGGGCCGGCACGTGCAGCGGGCGCTGCCGGCGCTGCCCTGGCTGTCCGCGCTGACGATCTCCGTGATCGTGGCCGTCGTGGTGGCGGGCAGCGCGGACGCCATCAAGTCGGCCGCCGCCCTCGTGTTCGTCGCCGTCGTGCTGCACAACGGTCTCGGGCTGGCGCTCGGCTACGGCGCCGGACGGCTCGGCCGGCTCGGCGAGCCCGGCAGCCGTGCCATGGCCTTCGAGGTCGGCATGCAGAACTCCGGCCTCGCGGCCTCCCTGGCCACCGCCCACTTCAGCCCCCTGGCGGCACTGCCGGCCGCGGTCTTCTCCGTCTGGCACAACATCTCCGGCGCCCTGGTCGCCGCCTGGCTGTCCCGCCGGGGGCGGTGACGCGCGGGCGGGGGCCGGGCGAGGATCGGCCCCCGTCCGGCCCCCGCCCGGCCGCTGCGCCGTCCGTGTCGCGGCTTTGTCCTGTCAAACAGTTGACAGGCCGCGGCCCTCCGCCCAGGGTGTCCTGGACAGATCACGGACAGGTCCGAAGAGGTGCTCTCATGGTCGACGCACTCGGTGTCGCCGTCGTCGGTTTCGGCTGGATGGGCCGGGTGCACACCCAGGCGTACGCCCGCGTCCGGCATCACTATCCGCGCCTCGCGCTGCGCCCGGAGCTGGTGGCGGTCGCGGAGGAGGTGCCGGGGCGGGCCGAGGAGGCCGCCGAGCAGTTCGGGTTCGCCTCGACGACCCGGGACTGGCGCGAGGTGGCCGCCGATCCGCGCGTGCGGGCGGTCAGCATCACCGCGCCGAACTTCCTGCACCGCGAGATCGCCGTCGCGATGGCCGAGGCGGGCAAGCACATCTGGATCGAGAAGCCGGTCGGCCTGGGCGTCGAGGACGCGCGCACGGTCGCGGACGCGGTCGCCAAGGCCGGTGTGCACAGCGCGGTCGGCTTCAACTACCGCAACGCGCCCGCCGTCGAGGCCGCCCGCGACCTGATCGCAGGCGGCGGGATCGGCACCGTCACCCATGTCCGCATCCGCCTCTTCAGCGACTACGCCGCCCATCCCGAGTCCGCGCTGACCTGGCGCTACGAACGGGAACGCGGCGGCAGCGGGGTGCTCGGCGACCTGGCCTCGCACGGCGCCGACCTGGCCCGCTTCCTGCTCGGGGACATCGCGTCCCTGACCGCCGACACGGCGATCTTCCTGCCCGAGCGGGCCCGCCCCACCGCGGCCACGGCGGGACACGCACGGGCCGCGGGCGGCGAGCCAGGCGCCGTCGAGAACGAGGACTACGTCGGCTGCCTGCTCCGTTTCGCCTCCGGTGCCCGCGGTGTCCTGGAGGCCTGCCGGGTCTCGGTCGGGGAGCAGAACAACTACGGCTTCGAGGTGCACGGCACCAGGGGCGCGGTGCTCTGGGACTTCCGCCGCATGAACGAACTGGGCGTCAGCCGTGGCACGCAGTACCAGGACCAGCCGGTCAGCACGGTCTACGTCGGCCCCGGGCACGGCGAGTTCGCCGCCTTCCAGCCCGGTGCCGCCAACGCCATGGGCTACGACGACCTGAAGGTGGTGGAGGCCTACCGCTTTCTGCGCTCGATCGCGGAGGACACCCCGCACGGCGCCACCCTGGCGGACGCCGTGCGCAGCGCGGCCGTACTGGACGCGATGGCGCGCTCCGCGCAGAGCGGCGCCTGGGTCACCGTGGCGGGGGCGTAGCCGCCACGGGCGGGTCGCGGGGCGCGACCGGGCCCGCGTCAGGCCGCCGATGCCGGGCAGGGGCGGCCCATGACCGCCCGCCGGTTGTCCGCGGCGTTTGTCAGGACAACAATGACAGCGTCGCGTCGCCCCTCCCTGTCCCCGGAAAGGACGAGATGTCCGCCACTCCCGCCCCCGCCGCGTCCCGCCCTGCCCCGCCGTCCGAGGGGGACTGCGATCTCGACGCGTTCCGCGCCCTCGTCGAGCGGCCCACCGACCTCGCCGGCCACCCGCGGGCCGCCGCCGTCGAGCAGAACGTCCTCGTCTACGACGCCGGCCGGCTGCACGACGACCGCGAGACGGCGGCCGAACTGGTCCGTGCCCTCGCCGACGGCCCCGGCATCGTCGTCCTCAAGGGCGCCTTCCCCGACCCGGCGGTCGTCGACCGGACCACCGCGGTGTTCGACGCCCTGATCGCCGAGCAGCGCGCCTCCGGGGCCGGCGCCGGCGACCACTTCGCCGCGCCCGGCGCCAACGACCGGGTGTGGAACGCCCTGGAGAAGGCGGCCCTGCGCGATCCCGGGGCGTTCGCCGAGTACTACGCCAACGAGACGCTGGCCCTGGTCGCTCGGGCCTGGCTCGGCCCCGGCTACCAGGTCACCTCCCAGGTCAACGTGGTCAATCCGGGCGGCGCCGCCCAGACCGTCCACCGCGACTACCACCTCGGCTTCCTCTCCAACGAGGCCGCCGCTGCCTATCCGGCGCATGTGCACCGCCTCTCCCCCGTGCTCACGCTCCAGGGCGCGGTCGCGCACTGCGACATGCCCGTGGAGTCCGGGCCGACGATGTACCTGCCGCACTCCCAGAAGTACGAGCCGGGCTATCTCGCCTGGCGACTTCCGCGGTTCCAGGCCTACTTCGAGTCGCACCACGTCCAACTGCCGCTCGCCAAGGGCGACGCCGTGTTCTTCAACCCCGCGCTGTTCCACGCGGCCGGCGCCAACCGCTCCGCGGACATCCGCCGCATGGCCAACCTGTTGCAGATCTCCTCCCCGTTCGGCCGCGCCATGGAGACCGTGGACCGGGAGGCGGTGGCCAACGCCGTCTACCCGGTGCTGCTGAAGCGCCGGGCCGAGGGAGCGGACGAGCGCCGGCTCGACCATGTGATCGCCGCGAGCGCCGAGGGGTACCCCTTCCCCACCAACCTCGACAGCGACCCTCCGGTCGACGGGCCGGCCCCGCCCTCGCAGGCGGACCTCGTACGGCGCGCGCTGCGCGAGGAGTGGACGCCGAAGGCCCTGCGCGAGGCGCTGCGGGCCGGCCGCGAACGCCGGGAGAGCTGAGAGAAAAGCGGGCCCGGCGCGCAACGGCGCCGCACCCACCGCACCGCACCACATCGTCACCAAGGAGCAAGACCCGTATGCGTATCGGAATCCTCGGCCTCGGCCGCATCGGCGCCTTCCACGCCGAGACCCTCTTCGGACTCGACGCCGTCGACTCGCTGGTCTTCACCGATCCGTTCGCGGACGCGGCGAAGACCGCCGCCGAACGGTTCGGCGCCGAGGTCGCCGACTCGCCCGAGGCGGTGCTGTCCGCGGGGGTGGACGGCGTGGTGGTCGCGGCGGCGACCGACGCCCACCCGGACCTGATCCTGGCCGCCGTCGACGCCGGCGTGCCCGTCTTCTGCGAGAAGCCCGTCGCCCGCACCATGGCGGAGGGCGTCGCGGTGCTCAAGGCGGTCGCGGACCGTGACGTGCCGATCCAGATCGGCTACAACCGCCGCTTCGACGCCGGGTTCGCCGCAGCGCGGGCGGCCGTGCGCGGCGGCGAGCTGGGCAAGCTGCACACCGTACGGTCCACCACGCTGGACCCGGCGCCGCCGCCCGCCGCGTACGTCGCCGCGTCCGGGGGCATCTTCCGGGACTGCTCGGTGCACGACTTCGACATCATCCGCTGGGTGACCGGCCGCGAGGTGAGCGAGGTGTACGCCGTCGGCGGCAACCGGGGCGCCGACTACATCGAGGAGGCGGGCGACGCCGACACCACCGGCGCGCTCCTCACCCTGGACGACGGCACCATCGCCGTGGTCTCCAACAGCCGCCACAACGCGCGCGGTCACGACGTGCGCATGGAGCTGCACGGCTTCGCGGACTCCATCGCCGTCGGCCTGGAGGACAGGCTGCCGCTGCGTTCGGTCGAGCCGGGCGCGGTCTTTCCGGCCGGCACTCCGCACGACTTCTTCATGGACCGCTTCGCCGCCGCCTACCGCGCCGAACTCACCGCGTTCACCGAGGTGGTGGCCGGCACCCGGCCGTCTCCCTGCACGGTCGAGGACGCGCTGGAGGCGGGCTGGATCGCCGAGGCGTGCACCCTGTCGCTGCACGAGCACCGGCCGGTGACGCTCGCGGAGGTGCGGCGGGGGTGAACCCGCGGTGCGGGCCGGCGGGCCGCGCGGTCGGTCCGCCGGCCCGCCGCCGCGTGGCCGTGGTCCCCGGTCGTGCCCCGGCGGGGCGCCGAGGGTCCGGTCAGGCCCCGCAGGAGCGCAGGAACGCGCGGGTGCGTACCGCGATGGGCAGGGGCGTGTCCGGCTCGCAGGGGTACATGTCCTGCTCGACGATGGCGAACAGGTCGACGCCCAGCTTCTGGGCCGCCGTGAGAACCGGGCCCAACTCCGGTACGCCGCCCGGTGGTTCGCACATCACGCCGCGCTGCACGGCCGGCCCGAAGGGCACTTCGTCCGCCCGTACCCCGGCGAGGATCTCCGGGTCGACCTGCTTGAGGTGGAGGTAGCCGATGCGCTCGCCGTAGGTCTCGATCAGCTTGACGCTGTCGCCGCCGCAGTAGGCGTAGTGGCCGGTGTCCAGGCAGAGGTTGACGAGGTCGGAGTCGGTGGCGTCGAGGAAGCGCTCGACGTGCTCCTCGGTGTCGATGTGGGTGTCGGCGTGCGGGTGGACGACGATGTCCAGGCCGTAGGTCTCCCGCACCTCGCGGCCGAGCCGTTCCATGCCCCGGACCAGGTGGGCCCACTGCTCGCCGGTCAGCTCGGGCGGCTCCAGGATCTCGGCGGTCTTGTCGTCGCGCCAGAAGGACGGGATGACGACGAGGTGCTTCGCGTCCATGGCCCGGGTCAGGGCCGCCACGCGGCCGACCTGCTCCCAGGTGGCGTCCCACTCGGCGGGGCCGCGGTGCAGCCCGCAGAAGATGGTGCCCGCGGAGACCTTGAGGCCGCGCCGGGTCACCTCGTCGGTGAGCCGGGCCGGGTCGGTGGGGAGGTAGCCGTAGGGGCCCAGTTCGATCCAGTCGTAGCCGGACTCCGCGACCTCGTCCAGGAACCGTTCCCACGGCACCTGCCGGGGGTCGTCCGGGAACCAGACGCCCCAGGAGTCGGGGGCCGAGCCGACGCGGATGCGGTCCAGGGCGAAGGGCATGTCAGGTCTTCCCCTCGACGGATCCGGACGCGGCGGTGGCGGGTGCGGGGGACTTCGGCTCCTCGTCCGGGAGCGCCTCGACGTCGACCCCGCCGACCTGGGCCAGTTCGTGCTTGAGGGCGGTGAGTTCGGCGCCGCCCGCCATGTGGTTGGTGAGTTCCTCCAGGGTGATGTCGGCGCGGGCCGCGCTGAGTTCGAGGGTGCCCAGACGCAGCACGCTGAAGTGGTCGCCGACCATGTAGGCGTGGTGGGGGTTGTGGGTGATGAAGACGACGCCGAGGCCGCGTTCGCGGGCGGCGGCGACGTACTTGAGGACCACGCCGGACTGCTTGACGCCGAGGGCGGCGGTGGGCTCGTCCAGGATCAGGACGCGGGCGCCGAAGTAGACGGCGCGGGCGATGGCGACGCACTGGCGCTGGCCGCCGGAGAGGGTGCCGATGGGCTGTTCCAGGTCGTCCAGGACGATGCCCATGTTGCGCAGTTCCTCGTCGGCGGTCCGCTTCATGCGGGCGATGTCGAGGCGGCGCAGGGGCCAGGAGCCCTTGGTCATCTCGGAGCCGAGGAAGAAGTTGCGCCACACCGGCATCAGGGGCACGGTGGCGAGATCCTGGTAGACGGTGGCGATGCCGCGGGCCAGCGCGTCGCGCGGGGTGGTGAAGCGCACGGACTCGCCGTCGACGAGGAACTCGCCCTCGGTGTGCTGGTGCAGCCCGGAGATGATCTTGATGAGGGTGGACTTGCCCGCGCCGTTGTCGCCGAGCACGCAGGTCACCCGGCCGGGGTGGATGGCGAGGTCGACGCCGTGCAGGGCGCGGATGTTGCCGTAGGCCTTGCCCGCGCCGCGGAGTTGGACGATCGCCCGGTCCTGCTCCGGCTCGGTGTCCGGGAGGACGGCCCCGTGGGTGCCCGTTGTCTTGCCGGTCATTTCCGGGTCACCTCCGGGTCGCCGCGCGGCGCACGTACAGGTTGATGAGGACGGCGCCGAGGAGCATCACGCCGAGGAACGCCTTGAACCAGTCGGGGTTCCAGCCGGCGAAGACGATGCCCTGGTTCACCATGCCGAACATGAAGGCGCCGAACACCGGGCCGATGGCGGAGCCGTAGCCGCCGGTGAGCAGACAGCCGCCGATCACCGCCGCGGCGATGTAGATCAGCTCCTGGCCGACGCCCTCGCCCGACTGCACGGTGTTGTACGAGAACAGCTGGTGCATGCCGACGAACCAGGCGCCGAAGCCGACCAGCATGAACAGCGTGATCTTGGTGAAGGCGACGGGGACGCCGACCGCGCGGGCGGACTCCCGGCTGCCGCCGACCGCGAAGATCCAGTTGCCGTACTTGGTGCGCAGCAGCACCCAGGTGGCGAGGGCGGCGAAGACCAGCCACCACAGGACCGTGACCTTCACCTGGACGCCGCCGATGTCGAAGGACGAGGCGAACAGCGCGTGGGCCTGGTCGAAGCCGTCCATGTCGCTGATGTCGTCGGTGGCGACGTTGCCGGTGACCAGCTTGGTGACCGCGAGGTTGACGCCCTGGAGGATCAGGAAGGTGCCGAGCGTCACGAGGAAGCTGGGCAGACCGGTCTTCATCAGCACCCAGCCGTTGAACGCGCCGACGGCGAGGGAGACGACGAGGGCGACGACCACGCCCATCCAGACGTTCATGGTGAGCTGGTAGCTGAGCATGCCGGCGGTGAGCGCCGAGGTGATCACGGCGACGCCGGCCGACAGGTCGAACTCGCCGCCGATCATCAGCAGAGCCACCGGCAGCGCCATGATGCCGATGGTGGACGACTGGTACAGGACCGTCGCCATGGAGCCGCCGTCGCGCAGCGAGGGGGCGGCGATGAGGAAGAAGACGAACACGGCGACGGCGCCGAGGAAGACCCCGACCTCGGGGCGGGCGAGCAGCCGCAGCGTCAGGGAGCGCTCGCGGGTCCGCCCGTCGGACTGTTCCGGGCCGGGGGCCGGCGGTGTGGTCACCGCCGGCTCGGCCTGTTGGGTCGTGCTCATCACCGGGTGCCCTTCGAGGCGAACTCGGCGACGGCCTTCACGTTGGACTTGTCGACGAAGGCCGGGCCGGTCAGCACCGGCTGCTCGCCGCCGCCGCTGTAGTTGCCGTTGTTCTTGTAGAGCCACAGGCCGTCGACGGCGAGGTAGCCCTGGAGGTAGGGCTGCTGGTCGACGGCGAACTCGATGTCGCCCTTGTCGATGGCGCCGGTCAGTTCCTTGTTGAGGTCGAAGGTGGCGATCTTGACCTTGCCGCCGCCCTCGCCGACCGACTGCACCGCGGTCATGGCGAACGGGGCGCCGAGCGTGACGAGATGGTCGATGCCGCTGTCCTGCTTCAGCTTGGCGGTGATGGTCGACTTCACCGAGGGCATGTCGGTGCCGTTGACGTAGAGGTTCTCGACGGACCCCTCGAAGGTCTTCTTCATGCCGTCGCAGCGCTGCGTCAGGCCGACGTTGCCCTGCTCGTGGATCACGCAGACGACCTTCTTGGCGCCGTCCTCGTTGAGCCGGTTGCCGAGCGCCTCGCCGGCCACCGACTCGTCCTGGCCGAAGAACTCCATCAGGCCGAGCTTCTTCCAGTCCGCGAGGCCGGAGTTGAGCCCGACGACCGGTACGCCGGCCTTCTCGGCCTTGCCGAGGACGCTCCGCAGGGCGTCCGGCTTGGCGAGGGTGACGGCTATGCCGTCGACCTTCTGGTCGATCGCATTCTGCACCAGGTTGGCCTGGTTGCCGGCGTTCGGGTCGGCGGAGTAGACGAGCTTGATGTTGTCCTTGGCGGCGGCTGCCTCCGCGCCCTTGCGGACGATGTCCCAGAAGGTGTCGCCGGGCCCCTGGTGGGTGACCAGGGCGACGGTCATGCGGGGCGTGCTCGCCTTGCCCGCGGAGGCACCCGAGTCACCCTGTTCGTCGGCCTTCTTCCCGCCCGAGCTGCTGGAGCAGCCGGCGAGAGTCAGGGCCGCGGCGGCGGCGAGAGCCACGGCGGGGGCGAATCTGCGGGAGCGGGCGTGCGAAGAGCGGTCCATCTTTCCTGCACCTCACTGTGCGACTGTGCGACGGGGAAGCCGTGTGCCAGACCGGATGAGAACGGCTGTTGCGCTGGGACCGGAATACAAGTCCTTGCGGCGCCTGCTGTCAATACTTTGTTAAGACATCATTTCACTCGCAGGTCCGAATGTAAGTACAAACTATTGACACGGTCGCCTCGGAGTCATACACCTGGGAGGCGGCAGGCCCCCGCCCCAGCCCGAGGAGCGTCGCACATGGCAGAGCCAGTCCAGCATTTCGATCTGATCACGATGGGCCGCATCGGGGTCGATCTCTATCCCCTTCAGACGGGCGTGCCCCTGGCGGAGGTTGAGACCTTCGGCAAGTTTCTCGGCGGTTCGGCCTCCAACGTGGCGGTCGCGGCCGCCCGTCTCGGCCGTGCCACGGCCGTCGTCACGCGCACGGGCGACGACCCGTTCGGCGGCTATCTGCACCAGGCGCTCAAGGAGTTCGGCGTCGACGACCGCTGGGTCACGCCGGTCGCCGCCTACCCGACCCCCGTCACGTTCTGCGAGATCTTCCCGCCGGACGACTTCCCGCTGTACTTCTACCGCCGGCCCAAGGCGCCCGACCTGGAGATCCACCCGGACGAGCTGGACCTCGACGCGATCCGCGCGGCCTCGATCTTCTGGATGACCGGCACCGGACTGAGCGAGGAGCCGAGCCGTTCGGCGACGCTGGCCGCCCTCGCACACCGCGCCGGGTCCGGCACCACGGTCTTCGACCTGGACTGGCGCCCGATGTTCTGGACCGACCCCGACGAGGCCCGCCCGTACTACGCCGAGGCGCTGCGGCACACGACCGTCGCCGTCGGCAACCTCGACGAGTGCGAGATCGCCACGGGCGTGCGCGAACCGCGCGCCTGCGCCGAGGCGCTGCTGGCGGCCGGCGTGGAACTGGCGGTCGTCAAACAGGGCCCGAAGGGCGTCCTCGCCGTGCACCGCGACGGCCGGACGGCCGAGGTGGCACCGGTGCCGGTCGAGGTGGTCAACGGCCTCGGCGCGGGTGACGCGTTCGGCGGTTCCCTGTGCCACGGTCTGCTCGCCGGCTGGGAGCTGGAGCGGATCATGCGGTACGCCAACGCGGCCGGCGCCCTCGTCGCCTCCCGTCTCGCCTGTTCCTCCGCGATGCCCACCGAGGCGGAGGTCGACGACCTTCTCGCGCGAGCCACTCCCTGAACGGAGCTTCGTCTTGTCCCTCAGCATTCCCGACCTCACCGCGGTCCGAGCGCGCCGTCCGGAGGCCGTCGCGGAGGCCGCGGCCCGCCGCGCACGCCGGCCGTTGATCGGCGACTCCGGCCGTCTGATGATCGTGGCCGCCGACCATCCCGCGCGCGGCTCGCTCGGCGTCGGCGACCGCCGGCTCGCCATGGCCAACCGGGCCGACCTGCTGGAACGTCTGTGCACCGCGCTTTCCCGGCCCGGCGTCGACGGAGTTCTCGCCACCGCCGACATACTAGAGGACCTGCTGCTGCTGGGGGTGCTGGAGAACAAGGTCGTCATGGGTTCGATGAACCGCGGAGGTCTCGCGGGCGCCGCCTTCGAGATGGACGACCGCTTCACCGGCCACCGCGCCGAGGACATCGACCGGCTGCGCTTCGACGCGGGCAAGCTGCTGCTGCGCGTCGACTACGACGACCCCGGCTCCCTGACCACCCTGGAGGCGTGCGCCCGCGCGGTCGACGCCATGGCGGAGCGCAGGCTGCCGCTGTTCGTGGAGCCGTTCATCTCCCGCCGGGTCGAGGGCCGGGTCCGCAACGACCTGTCCGCCGAGGCGGTCACCCGGTCCATCGCCATCGCCTCGGGTCTCGGCGGCACCTCCGCCTACACATGGCTGAAACTGCCCGTCACCCAGGACCCGGACGACATGGGCGAGGTCCTGGAGACCTCCACGCTGCCCGCCGTCCTGCTCGGCGGCGACATAGGGGGCTCCCCCGCGGACCAGGCCGCCGCCTACGAGCGCTGGCGCAAGGCGCTCAGGCTGCCCACCGTGCAGGGCATGGTCGTCGGCCGCTCGCTGCTCTACCCGGCCGAGGGCAGCGTGGAACAGGCGGTGGACACGGCCGTCGGGCTGCTGTGAGCGCGGGAAGCGGAACCGAGGAGAGGAAGAGGACCCGGAGATGACGTATCACCTTCCCGCGGGCGAGGCGGCGAGCGGCCCGTACGTCGTGGACGTGACCCCGAAGAGCGCCGGCTGGGGCTTCTCCGGCCTGCGTGTGCTCCATCTGCCGCCCGGCGGCGCCCACACCTTCGACAGCGGCGACAGCGAGTGGATCGTGCTGCCGCTCAGCGGCGGCTGCACGGTCGCCATCGCCGACGACTTCGGTCAGGACACCTTCGAACTCACCGGCCGCGACAGTGTGTTCAGCGGCGTCAGCGACTTCGCGTATGTGCCGCGGGACGCCCGTACGACCGTGACGTCCACCGATGGTGGCCGGTTCGCGCTCACCGGCGCGCGCTGCACCCGCCGTCTGCCCAGCCGTTACGGCCCGGCGTCGGCGGTACCGGTGGAGCTGCGCGGTACGGGGAACTGCTCGCGGCAGGTCAACAACTTCGGTGCCGCCGGGGTGTTCGAGTGCGACCGGCTGATCGCGGTCGAGGTGATCACCCCGGGCGGCAACTGGTCCTCCTTCCCGCCGCACAAGCACGACGAGCACCTGCCGGGCGAGGAGTCGGTGCTGGAGGAGATCTACTACTTCGAGTTCACCGGCCACGAGGGCACCCCCGGCCTCGGCTACCAGCGGGTCTCGCCCTCCGGGCAGGGGCAGGGCACCGATGTGCTGGCCGAAGTGCGTGACGGGGACGTGGTGTTGATCCCGGACGGCTGGCACGGGCCGTCGATGGCGGTGCCCGGCCACCACATGTACTACCTCAACGTCATGGCGGGCCCGGAGACCGAACGCGCCTGGCTGATCCGCGACCACCCCGACCACGCCTGGATCCGGGACACCTGGACGGACCGGCCCATCGATGCCCGACTCCCCCTCTACACCGCACCGGAGAGGTCCGTATGAGCGCCGCCACCCGCCGGCTGACCACCGCCCAGGCACTGGTGCGCTTCCTGGCCGCGCAGTACTCGGAACGCGACGGCGTGCGCCACCGCCTGATCGCCGGCACCTGGGGCATCTTCGGCCACGGCAACGTCGCGGGCCTGGGCCAGGCGCTCGTCGAGTACGCCGACGCCATGCCGTACCACCAGGGGCGCAACGAACAGGCCATGGTGCACGCGGCCGTCGGGCACGCCCGCCAGCTCAACCGCCTGTCCGCGCAGGCGGTGACGACATCCATCGGTCCCGGCGCCACCAACCTGGTCACCGGCGCCGCCCTCGCCACGATCAACCGGCTGCCCGTCCTGCTGCTCCCCGGCGACTACTTCGCCTCGCACGCCGCGGACCCGCTGCTCCAGCAGTTGGAACACCCGGTCGAGGCCGACGTGTCCGTCAACGACACGCTGCGGCCCGTGTCCCGGTACTTCGACCGGATCACCCGCCCCGAGGCCCTGCTCGCCTCCGCGCTCCAGGCGATGCGCGTGCTCACCGACCCGGCCGAGACCGGCGCGGTAACCCTCGCGCTGCCCCAGGACGTGCAGGCGGAGGCGTACGACTGGCCCGAGGAGTTCTTCGCCGACCGCGTGTGGCGGGTAAGGCGTCCGGCGCCCGACCCGCTGGAACTGGCCGAGGCGGTCAGGGCGGTCCGCGCCGCCGGGCGCCCCCTGATCGTCGCGGGCGGCGGCATTCACCACAGCGAGGCCGAAGAGGCGCTGAAGGCGCTCGTGGACGCCACCGGCATCCCCGTCGCCTCCACCCAGGCCGGCAAGGGCGCGCTGCGCCACGACCACCCGGCCGACCTCGGCGGCATCGGCCACACCGGCACCGCGGTCAGCGACGATCTCGCCCGCACGGCCGACCTGGTGATCGGGGTCGGCACCCGCTACTCGGACTTCACCACCGCCTCCGGCACCCTCTTCCAGCACCCGGAACGTCCGCTTCCTGAACCTCAACATCACCGCCTTCGACGCCCACAAGCTCGCCGCCCGCACCCTGGTGTGCGACGCGCGGGCGGGGCTGACGGCGCTGGCGCAGGCACTGTCCGGGCACCGCGTGGACACGTCGTACGAGAGCGAGTACCGGGCCGGCAGGGCCCGTTGGGAGAAGACGGTCGAGGCCGCCTACCGCGCCGACGACGACAGTGCCGTGCCGACCCAGACGCAGGTGCTCGGCGCGCTGGACGCGGTCGTCGGGGACACGGACGTGGTGATCAACGCAGCCGGTTCGCTCCCGGGCGACCTGCACAAGCTGTGGCGGGCCCGCTCCCCCCGCCAGTACCACCTGGAGTACGGCTACTCCTGCATGGGCTACGAGATCCCGGCCGCGCTCGGCGTGCAGCAGGCCGCGCCCGGCACCGGCGTGTGGGCCCTGGTCGGCGACGGCACCTATCTGATGAACCCGACCGAGATCGTCACCGCCGTCCAGGAGAACCTGCCGGTCAGACTGGTCCTGATCCAGAACCACGGCTACGCCTCCATCGGCGGCCTCTCCGAGTCGGTGGGCGCCGAGCGCTTCGGCACCGACTACCGCCACCGCGCCGCCGACGGCACCTTCACCGGCGCCCCGCTCCCCGTCGACCTCGCCGCCAACGCGGCCAGCCTCGGCATGGACGTGCTGCGCGCCAAGACGGTGCGCGAGCTGCGCGAGGCGCTGACCACGGCCCGCGCGGCGACCCGCCCGACCTGCGTGTACGTCGAGACCGCCCCCGCGCGGGCCGTGCTCCCGGCCGAGGCCTGGTGGGACGTGCCGGTGGCCGAGGTGTCCGCGCGCGAGGCCGCCACCGAGGCCCGCGCCCAGTACGAACGCTCGGTCGCCGACCGGCGCCGCCACCTCTGACACACCGTCACCTACCGAACGGAGGCACGTCCATGGCGAAGTCCGGCGACCCCGCACGGGCCGAGACCGCCGCCGCGCTCAGCACCGTGGACTTCGCCCTGGACCGGAGCAGTCCGGTGCCGCTGTACTACCAGTTGGCCCGGCAGCTGGAGACGGCGATCGAACACGGTGTCCTCGCCCCGGGAAACCTCCTGGGCAACGAGGTCGACCTCTCCGTCCGCCTCGGTCTGTCCCGGCCGACCGTCCGCCAGGCCATCCAGTCCCTGGTCGACAAGGGGCTGCTGGTCCGGCGGCGCGGGGTCGGCACCCAGGTGGTGCACAGCCAGGTCAAGCGCCCGCTGGAGCTGAGCAGTCTCTACGACGACCTGGAGGCGGCCGGGCAGGGACCCTCCACCCGAGTGGTGCGCAACGAGGCGGTGCCGGCCCCCGCGGAGGTGGCGGCGGCCCTCGGCGTGGCGGAGGGCGTCGAGGTCGCGGTCCTGGAGCGGCTGCGCCTCACCCACGGGCAGCCGGTGGCGCTGCTGTGCAACTACCTGCCGGCCACCCTGCTGGACCTCGACAGCGCCCGGCTGGAGTCGACCGGCCTGTACCGGCTGATGCGCGCGTGCGGCATCACCCTGCACAGCGCCCGGCAGAGCGTCGGCGCCCGCATCGCATCCGGCGAGGAGGCCGCGCGCCTCGACGAGCAGGAGGGCGCCGCACTGCTGACCATGCAGCGCACGGCGTACGACGACACCGGGCGGCCGGTCGAGTACGGGACGCACCTCTACCGCGCGTCCCGGTACGCGTTCGACTTCCAGTTGCTGGTCAGGCCGTGACACCGGTCGGCGGGCCCGGTCCGGGCCCGCTCACAACGGCGTGCCGGGCAGCGTGCGGTAGGTCCGTGCGAGCCGGCTCAGGACGGGGTGGCCGGCGGGGAACTCCCGGTGGTCGATCCGGGTGACGGGCCGGACACCGGTGACGGCGTTGGTGGCGAACGCCGCCTCGCAGTCGTCGAGTTCGTCGACGGAGACCAGGTCGGTGGGGTCCGTTCCGGCGCGCCGTATCAGCTCCCTGGTGGTTCCGGCGAGGATGTCGCCGCCGGGCCACACCACCTCCCCGTCGCGCACCAGGCCGAGGTTCCAGGTGGCGCCCTCCAGGATCTCGCCGTCGGGTCCGGTGAGCAGCACGTCGTCCCAGCCTCCGCGTTGGGCGCCGCGCCGCAGGGCGAGAACGGCGGACAGGCCGACGGACTTCACCTCGGGCAGGCTCCTGCGGTGCACCACGGTCCGCACCCGCAGGGGGCCGGGGTCCGCGGCCGGGGCGGGCCGCGAGGTGACCAGGATCCGCGGTCTGGCGTCCCGGGCCAGGGCGCCGAGGTGCAGCGCGGGGTCGAACACCGTGACGCGGACGGTCCCGCGGCCCCGCTCCGGGGCGGCACGCCGGGCCAGGGCGCGTACCCGGGCGGGGTCGAGGGGGGCGTCGAAGAGTGTCCGGCAGTCGCGGATCAGCCGTTCCAGGTGGAGTTCGAGCCCCCTGACCCGGCCGTCCTCGACCAACAGGGTGGTGAAGTGGCCGTAGTTGGTCAGGGCGAGGGACATCAGGTCGTCGACACCCACCGGCTCTCCGTCCAGCTCGGCCGTGGCCGCGCCGGGAGGGGTGTCGTCGGAAGGGGTGTCGTACGTCGTGGTGCGCGCCCCGGGGAGCGGGGGGACGTGGCGCGGTGGTGCGGCGCCCGGATCTTCGGCGGACGGCGGGTAGGGGCAGCTCATTTGATGAAGTCCTCGACGACCTTCGGCGGCCAGGTGCCGACCTTGAGGACGCCCATCGAGTAGGCGCGGGAGACGAGCGCCGCGCGGTTGGGGACCTTCAGGGCGCGCAGCAGTCCGGTGACGTGGTATTCGACGCCCTGACGGCTGAGGTAGAGGCGCGAGGCGAGCGGGATGGTGGAGACGCCGGCGGCTATGCCCTCCAGGATGCGGGCGTCGATCTCGCTGAGGATCTTCTTGCGCGGTACGACGGCGGCGGCGCCCTCGGCCTTCTCGTCGGCGGCGGACATCATCACGAGGATGGCGGCCACCTCGGGGGTGTGGCTGTCGCGGACCGCCATGGCGCTGAGCGGGAGTATGGCGGCGTCTCCCGCCCGGCCGGTGGTGATCACCTCGGTGGCGAAGCGGTTCCGCTTGCCTTCCAGCATGCGTGCGAACTGCTGGCGCAGGGGCTGCTGGACGCTGGGGTGGACCAGGTCGCAGAAATCCCTGCCGCACAGACCGGCGGACGGACCTCCGAAGCGGCGGTCGAACTCCTGGTTGACCTGCTGGATCGTGAGGGTGGGATCGAGGCAGGCGACATACGCGTCGGGGCGGTCGAATCCGTCGGCGAGAGCGACGGATTCGGCCGGGGACCCGACGGGTACATCGGTCTGAGTGCGATCCATGAGCGTGGAGTGGGGGGTCGACCTCAAGGAACTCGGAACCCTTCTGCAATAGCACATACGGGAGGCGGGGATCGAACGTGCGTGGTAGCCCGTGCCTTGGCCTCATCGAAAGACGCGGCGGGGAAGCAGATGTTTCGGATGCTACGAACACGGTCTGCGGCCGGTCAACGCGAAAGCCCTCTGACCAGCCAATACTGTGGTATCCCCTACGGTGGGTTCGGTCCCGTACCGAAAGGGTTCGGTAGGGAGGGGTTCGGTCCTTCGAACCGCACCCCGCGCCCCGTCACCCCGGAAGAAACCCTCCTGGTCTCGGCGAAACCACCCATCGGCCCCTGTGGGAAAACGCTTGCGGTCGGCGAGAGCGGCGGGCCCCGAGGGAAAGAGCGGAAGAGGTCCGGGCATTCACGCTCCGGCGGGCACCGCACAGCGGTCGGCAGACGGGCCGTCACACATGGCGGAAGGACAAACAAAAACACCCGGGCAGCTCACCGAATATGCGTCGGACAACGCCCGGGTGTCGTGTTCGGGTACTACCGGGGGGACTTTCCGATTTCGGTGTCGGAGAGCATCAGTACGAGTTCCCGCCGACCGCCGATGGCCAGCTTCCGGTACATATGGGTGAGGTGTTTCTCCACGGCCCGGGAACTCACGCCGAGTTCGTCCGCGATCTCCTGATTGGTCAGTCCCCGGCACGCCAGTGCGGCCACCCTGCGTTCGCCCGAGGTGAGTACGTCCTCCGGCCGTCCCCCGGGCACGCCACGGCCCCGGGTGCCGCCCACGGCCCGTTCGGCGAGCAGCGGCGCCCCGCACGCGGTCGCCAGCGTCGCGGCCTCACGTCCCAGCGCGTCCGACTCCGGCCCGTCGCCCAGCCGTTCGGCGAGCGACAGCAGTGCGCGGGCCAGCTCCAGCTGGTTGGCCGAGCGCCGCAGCACGGCGACCGACTCGCGCAGCAGGGCGATGCCCCGGCCCCCGTCCTCCAGCCGGCCGAGCAGTCTCAGGGCCCGGCCGACCCCGACCGGCGCGCCCCACTGCTCGGCCCAGGTCAGCTCCTCCTCGGCGAGGGCGCGGGCGCTGCGGGTGTCGCCGAGGCGGCGGTGGACGCCGACCGCCCAGGAACGCCACGGGAAGAGCACCGGGTTGTGCCAGCCCGCCGCCTCCAGTTGGCGGCCGCAGGACCGCAGGGAGTCCAGGGCGGCGGTGTGGTCGCCCGCGGCTATCTCCCGGGTCGCCTCGAGCAGCCGGAGGATTCCGGTGAGGGTGAGCCCCTGCGGGCGGATCCGGCCGGCCCGGCGCAGCACGCGCTCGGCCAGCACGGGATCGCGTGACTCCAGGGCGACGATGGCGTGGGTCATCGCCGCCACGGTGCCCAGGGTGTGGTGGTCGGACTCGGTCATGCCCAGTGCCGTCTCGGAGCGTTCACGGGCCTGTGCCAGGCGACCGCGGCCCAGGTGGACCAGGGCCTGTTCGATGTGGGCCAGGGCGCCGACGGGCTCGGTGCGCGCCGTGTTGGCCCGGTGCTCCACGGCGAGCCAGGAGTCCACGGCCTCCACCGAGTCGGCGGCGATCATCGTGATGATCACCAGGGGCAGCGTGGAGTGCACCCGGGCGGAGGTGGCGGGTTCACGGTCGAGGACCTGCCCGGCGATCCTGACGACCTCGGCCGCGGGCTTCCGGCAGGCGAGGGTGACCGCGCTCAGCAGCGCGATGGTCAGTTCCCGCTCCGCCGCGGTGTCCAGCGGGGGTTTCGGGCCGAGTTCCTCAAGCCGGTCGGCGGCGGCGGCCAGCACCAGCGGATCCTCGTGGCCGCAGTGGCACAGCCGCGCCTCCAGGCACAGCGCGAGGTCCCGGTCGGCGCCGGCCAGCAGCGGGGCGGGGCCGAGTTCGTCGACGGCCTGGCGCAGCAGGTCCACGACTGTCGGCAGGACGGGACCGAGCGGTGTGGGTGAGATCCGCAGCGCGGCGACGGCCCGGTCCCGGGGTTCGGGCAGCAGGGTCATGGCCTGGGCGATGTGGCGTTCACAGGCGAGCGGGTCGAATCCCCGTTCCGCGGTGGCGAGTTCGACGAGCAGCCGGGCCCGGTCGACGCCGTCGGCCGGACTGCCGAGCAGCGCGCGCCGCAGGTAGCGTGCCGCGGCGTCGGGGGCCCCGCGGCGCAGTGCCGTGTCGGCGGCGGCCCGCAGGACGTCGGCGGCCCAGGGCTGGTGCCGGGTGACCACGGCCATCAGCTGGGCGGCGACCTGTTCCGCGGGCGCGCCCGCCGCGGACAGCAGGGCGGCGGCCTCCTCGTGCATCCGCTCGCGCCGCGCCATGGTGAGGCTGGACTCCGCGGCGTCGTTGACGGCGCGGTGCACGAAGCGTGGCTCGTCCGCGCCGGTGAGCATGCCGAGCGCGCCGAGGGCGCGCAGGGCGCCGGTGTAGCCGATGGAGTCGAGTCCGGCCAGCCGGGCCAGGGTCCGGGCGTCGCCCTGTTCGCCGAGGACGGCGATGGCGGCGGCCAGGTCGCGGACCGGCTCGGGCTGGGTGCGCAGGATGCCGGCGACCCGTTCGCGCAATTGCGGCGGGCACAACTGGCGTGCGATGTCGGAGTGTTCGGCGAACGGGCGGTGGTCGAGGATGCCGGTGCCGACGAGTGTCGACATCAGGAACAGCGGGTTGCCGCCGGAGACTTCGTGGCAGGCGGTGACGAACTCCTCGTCGCCGGGCTCGCCGAAGTGTTCCCGCACCAGGGTGTGGGCGGCGGACCGGCTCAGGGAGGCGGGCCGCAGGGTCTGGGTGGCGGCCTCCCTGATCTCGCGGATCAGGGTGTGCTGGGTGCGCGGGTCGCCGTCGCGCAGGGCGCAGACGATGACGGCCCGCAGGCCGTGCAGCCGCTTGGCCAGATAGGTGAGCCAGCGCAGGGAGGGTACGTCGGCCCACTGGAGGTCGTCGACGAGGATGAGCAGTCGGTTCTCCGTGCTCACGTTGGCGATCAGTGAGAACAGCCCGTACAGGACGGCCTCGGTGGCGGCGATGGCCTGGTCGGCGCCGGGCGAGACCGCGTCGTCGGCCAGCACGCTGCGGGCGAGGGAGGCGTGCGCGTCCATCCAGCGGCTCCGCGTGTCCGCGGGCGCGTCGCTCAGCAGCGTCTCGAAGAGCTGCCGTACGACCCCGAAGGCGAAGTCCTGCTCCATGGGGGCCGCGTTGGCGCGCAGCACGCGGATGTCGTCGTGTTCTTCGGCGTCGTCGGCGAGTGCGGACAGGCGTTGCAGCAGGGCCGAGCGGCCGATGCCGAACGGACCGGTGAGCAGGATCAGTGAGGACCGTCCGTCCGTCGCGGCGCCGAGCGCGGCGTCGACCAGAGCGATCTCGGTGTTGCGCTCCAGCAGCATGCGGTCAGCTGCCCTCCGTTTCTTGGGCCAGTGCGCGCAGTTCTTCCCGCCCCTGGATGTGGAGTTTGCGGTAGGCGCTGCTCAGACGCAGTTCGACGGTGCGGGTCGTCACCGAGAGGAGTTCGGCGATCTCCCGGTTGCCGAGGCCGCGGGCGGCGAGGTTCGCCGCCGCGCGTTCGGCCTCGTTCAGGGCCTGCCACACGCCCCGGGCCGGGGGGTTCGGACCGGGCTCGCGGTGCCCGGGTGGCTTGGCGCGGGGCGGGATCGGCTGCCCGGGGAGGTCGGCGAGCGGGGCCGGCGGGAGGTCGCCGTGGACGACCGTCCCCCGGAGACGAGGGTGACGACGGACCTGCGTTCGACCTCTTCCCGTTCGGCGGAGGCCAGTTCGAGCACGGCGCGGGTGTAGACGGTGCGGGCGGCGGCCTCGCTGAGGGTGGCGACGGCGGCGCGGAGGTGGTCGATGCGGTTCTCCGGTACGACCATGGCGAGGCCGAGTTCGGCGCGGCCCAGGGCGCTGACGGCGCCCCAGCGGTGGGCCAGGGCGAGTTCCTCGCGGGCCAGTCGCCGGGCCTCCTCGGCATCTCCGAGAGCGTGCGCGGACTCGGCGGCGAGGGAACGCCAGGGCAGTTCGGAGGGGTTGACGCAGCCGAAGCGCAGCAGCCAGCGTCCGGCGGCCCGGAAGTACTCCCGGGCCCGGTACGGGTCGTCCTCGACGCGGGCCAGGACTCCCTGGGCGAACAGCAGGTGGGCGGTGCTGGCGCACTCCTGGGCGAGGCGCGGCAGGGGGCGGGCGGCGGACTGCCGGGCCCGCGCGACCCGGCCGTTCTGCAGGTCGGTGACGATGCTGAGCGAGGTCCAGTAGGGCAGGAAGAGCGGGTGCCGGCAGGCGTGGGGCAGTTCCGCCTCGGCGGCGGCCAGGTCGCGGGCGGCGGCGTCGGGGCGGCCGCGCCGCAGGTTCAGGTCGGCGCGGACGGCGAGGACGTGGGCTGCGGCGATGGCGGAGCGCTCGCGGTGGGCCTCGGTGAGCATCGCCGCGAGGTACGTCTCGGCCTCGTCCGCGTCGTCGGTGACCAGCAGGGTGCGGCAGGCGAGCAGCCGGGGCGCGACGAGCGGGGGCCTGCCGTCGGGGTCGGGGGCGAGGCCGGACCGGGCGAACCGGCGGGCCTCGTCGATACGGGCGCCGGCGGCGGCGTACTCCCATCCGCGCAGGGCGGCGACCACGGGGCTGCGGGAGTGCTCTGGCAGGGCGGGCACAGGAAGTACGTCGAGTTCGGTCCCGTCGTGCCGCAGAAGATCGGCGATCCGCAACAACACGGTCAGCTCATGCCCCTCGGCAACACCGGCCCCCACACCACTCCCGGGTCCGCCGACCCCGCTCCCGGGTTCACCCGCCCGGATCCGGGGGTCACCCCGCCCGGCACCGAGAACGCCAGGACCGTCCCCGGGGTCGCCCGATCCGCCCCTGGACACACCCGAACCCTCCCCAGACACACCCAACCCGTCCCCGGGATCGCCCGATCCGGCGCCAAAGCCGCCCCGCCCAGCCTCGGACCCGCCCACTCCGGCCGCGGAAGCGGCCGATCCGGCGCCAACACCACCCGTGCCCATCCCGGAATCCCCCAACCCGGCGCCAAAGCCGCCCCGCCCGGCCCTGGGGCCACCCCGTCCAGCCCCGGATTCGCCCCGCCCCCCGGCCCTGGAGTCGCCCCGCTTGGCCCCCGGATCGCCCGGTCCAGCCCCGAAGTCGCCCGGCCCGCCCCCGGGATCACCCGATCCGACCCCCAAACCACCCCACCCAATCCCAGAACCACCCACTCCAGCCCCGGAGTCACCCCGTCCAGCCCCAAAATCGCCCCGCCCCACCCCGGAGCCGTCCCGCCCGGCGTCGGAATCCCCCCGCCCAGCCCTCGGGCCAGACGGCGGCGCGTGCGGTATGGGTGGGGTGGTGGCGGGTGGCTCCAAGGGTGTCGGTGGTTCGCCGTGGGCGGGATCGCAGGGGGTGAGGCGGACGGATCGGGTGAAGCCGCCGAGGAGGCACAGGTCGATGGCGCGGGTGCGCAGGCCGCCGGAGGACCTGATGAGGCCGTACAGCCGGCGCTCGGCGGCCGCGGGCACCGTGACCATCTCCACCGCGGCCAGTTGGAATTCGACGCGGGCCCGCTCCTCGGGGCCCAGGGGCTCGTCGAGGGCGCGTACGAGGAAGGCGATGGCACGTTCCCGGTCGCCGGTGCGAAACGCCTCGGTGAAGCTGCGGCACAGCGTCGCGACGACCCAGGCCTCGCCGACCGGGCGGGCCCGCAGCAGCAGATCCGCGATGCCCTGGTCGTCGGCCGCGACCAGTTGGGCCAGCCGGGCGGCGCGGGTGTACAGGTCGGCCCGTTCGGCGGCGGGCATCTCCTCCAGGACGCGGGCCGCGACCACGCTGTCGCGAATGGTGGGCCGGCCGTCGCGCAGGACGGTGAGGCCGGTGGCCCGGAGGTCGGCGCGCAGCCGCGCCTCGGGCACCGTGTGGGGGCCGACGAGCCCGCAGACCAGGGGGAATTCCAGCAGGTCCCCGCAGACGGCGAGGGCCCGCAGGGCGTCCACGGTCGCCGGGTGGCGCAGCTCGCTCAGTGCCTTGGCCGCGTGGTCGCCGACGACCTCGTCGGTGAGCGCGCGCAGCCGGTCGATCCGGTCGGCGCGGGGTTCGTGCCCGGCGCGGGTGAACCGTTCCAGCACGTCCTGGATCAGGCTCGGGACGCCTCGGGTGGCCTCGGCGAGGACCTCGGTGAACGCGGGGTCGCCCGGGGTGCCACAGACCGCGCGCACCGCCTCGGCGGCGCCGCTCACGGTGAGCGGCGGCAGCGCCAGCTCGACGGCTCCGACGACCCCGGACAGGGGGGTGCCGACGCTCCAGTCGGGCCGGGTGATCATGGTGCCGGTGCCGCCGGTGAGCAGGGCGAGCGGTATCTGGGGCAGTCGCCGGACGAGGGCCTCCAGCCAGCGCAGGGAGGCGGTGTCGAGCCACTGGACGTCGTGCACCACGAGCAGGGTGGGCCGGTCGCGGGCGGCGCCGACCAGCCCGCTCAAGCCGGGCAGGCCGCCGAACTCGCCCTGCCCGAGGAAGAGGCGCGGGGCGAGGTCCCGGTCCTCGGCGGCGAGGAGCTGGGCGACGACGCCGTAGCGCAGCTCGTGCTCGGCGGGGGTGGCGCGCGCCGTGAGGACCCGCAGTCCCGCCTCCGTGGCCCGAGCCGTGGCCCAGTGCAGGAGGGCGCTCTGTCCGAGGCCCGGTTCTCCCGTGACCGTGACGACGGAAGGGCGCGCGGACCGCAGCTCACCGATCATGGCCGAGAGCACAGCCTGTTCACGGTCGCGCTCCAGGAGCGGAAACTCGGGAGACGACATGGGGCGATCCTATATTTACGCCGTTGCGCGGGTGACGCATGTAACCGGATGTTCCCTTCGTCGGCTTTTGGGTTTCGCCTCGCCGGCCCGGCGTCGGCCGTCCGCGTCGTCAGCCGCCCGCGCGGGGCGGCACCGGGGGCGGCGGCCCGCCCGCGCGCAGCGCCTCCGTCAACTCGGCGCGCCGGGCGACCCCGAGCTTGCGGTAGACGCTGGTCAGGTGCAGTTCGATGGTGCGGACGGTCACGAACAGGGACTCGGCGACCTCGCGGTTGCCGGCCCCGCAGGCGACCAGCCCGGCGACGGTGCGCTCAGTGCCCGTCAGCATGTCCAGCGGGGACACGGTGATCTCCCGCATCCGCCCGCCGGCCGCGACCAGGTCCTGCCGGGCCTGCCGGGCAAGCGCCACGCAGCCGCAGCGCCGGGCGAGTTCGACGGCGGCGCGCAGATGCTCCCTGGCCTCCCGCACGGATCCGCCGGCCACAACGGCCCGCCCCAGCAGCAGCCGGGCCCGCGCCCGGTGGGCGCGGGCGGGCGAGTCGTCCAGCAGGGCGACCGCCTCCCGCAACAGGTCCGTCCCCGCGGGTCCCGGTGTCGCGGCGCCGCGTGCCAGGGCCACGTACCCGTGGGCGCGCGGGGTGCCCCAGCGCCCGGCCTGCCGCGCACCGTGCTCGGCGGCCTCGCGGGCCTCGTCGGTGCGGCCGAGTTCACCGAGCAGGCAGGCGCTCTCCAGCCACCAGGGGGCGAAGACGGGGTTGCGGAGCCCGGCCTCGGCGACTGAGTCGCCGCAGTCCCGGTAGATCTCCAGGGCGCCGCCGGTGTCGCCGCGGGCCGCCGCGACCCGGGCCCGCGCCATCAGGAACCAGTGGTACTCCCAGACGAAGCGGTCCGGACGCGGGCGTTCGACCGCGGCGAGCGCCTCCTGCGCCCGCGCCACCTCACCGCGTTCGACGAGGGCCGACGCGTAGGCGGTGTGGGCCATCGTGGTGTTGTCCGCCCCGCCTTCCTGGCCGAGGATCTCCAGCGCCGTCTGCGCGTCCGCGAAGGCGTCCGCGATCTCGCCGTTCTCCAGACGGAACAGCGATCTGCTGGACAGGGCGAGGACGTACGTCCACACCGCGGCGGTCTCGCCGCTGCCGCGCAGTACCGTCTCCAGGGCCTGCTGCGCGGCATCGTTGTCATCGGCCATCGACAGGGCGAGCGAGGCGGGCAGCAGCGACCACTCGCCCAGCGGGACTCCGGGGGCGCGCAGGGCGCGGTGGGCGTGCCGCACGGTGTCGGCGGCGGATCCGCCGCTGACCGCCGTGAGCACGCTCAGCATGGCGAGTTGCTGCCGCTGGGCGGGGGTGTCGCCGGGTGGCGGGGTGAGCCGGGCCGCCCGTTCGAGGGCCTGGGGCATGGTGGACTTCTCGTCGGCGCCGACGATCAGCAGGGCCGACTCGGCGAGGGTGCGCAGCTCGCGGTCGGCGGGCTCGGGGTCGGTCCCGAGCGCGGCGTCGAGGTCGCGCAGCGCCGCGGTCAGCACCCCGGTGCCCTCGGGCGCCCGCTGCACGCGCAGGCAGTTCAGGGCGAGTTGGACGGCCGTGGCGGCACGCTCCCGGACGTCGGTGGTGAGGGTGTACGCCCTGTGCAGCAGCTCGGTCGAGCGCTGCGGGTCGGCCGTCGTGAGGGCCTTGCCGAGCCGGATGAGCACGGAGGGGTCGTCGGGCTCGGCCTCCTGGACGCGTTCCAGGTAGCGGGCGGCGGCCTCGGGGGCCCTGCGCTGCTCGGCCTGGGCGGCGGCGGACCGCAGGACGGAGGTGGTCCAGGCGTCCGCGGGGCCGGGCACCAGCAGCAGGTGCGCGGCGATCTCCTCGGGGGGCCGCCCCACGTCGCTGAGCAGCCGGGCGGCCCGGATCCGCAGGTCGGCCACGCCGTCCGGGCCGAGCGTGTCGAGGACCGCGGCGCGGACCAGGTCGTGGACGGGTTCGCGGCGGCCGGTCTGGACGAGCCCGGCCTCGCGCAGCGTCTCCAGGGCCTTCTCGACGTGCAGGACGGACAGTCCGGCGAGGGCGGCGAGGTAGGCGGTGTCCTCGTCGCCGAGGACGGCCACGGCCTGGAGCACCTCCCCGACCCAGTCGGGCCGGCCGGCCAGCGCCCGCTGCACCGAGGCGGCGACGATCCGGCCCCCGGCCTCCTCGATCAGGCGGGTTCCCGCCTCGTTCGGGCCGGCCCCGGCGGCGCGCAGGTCGCGCAGCAGCCGTACGACTTCCAGCGGGCTTCCTCCGGTGACGGAGACCAGGCGGGCCACGAAGGACGGCAGGGGGTGCTGTCCCGGCAGGACCCGGCCGACCAGTTCGGTGACCTCGGCGGTGTCCAGCGGGCCGAGGCTCAGCAGTACCGGCAGATGGTGGGCGGCCAGGTCGGCGAGCGCGTCGCCCGCGGCCGGTCCGGTTCCGGTGCGGTGGGCGGCCACCACCAGCAGCGGCAGTCCGTCGGCCCGGCGCAGCAGGAAGTCCAGCCAGCGCAGGGACCGTTCGTCGCACCAGTGGGCGTCGTCGAGGACCAGCACGAGGGGGCCCCGCACCATGAGGTTGACGGCGAGCCAGTACAGGCCCTGGAGGACCGAGAAGGTGCCGTCGGGGGTGTCGTCCAGCTCGCCCGGGTCGGCGGCGAGGGCGGGCAGCGCACGCCGGGCACCGCCCTCCAGGAAGCGCGAGGCACGGCCCTTGCGGTGGGTGAGGCCGAGCCGGGCGCACAGGGCGCGCACCCCGCTGTAGCCGGTGCGGGCGTCGACGGCGCGGCACGCCCCGTGCAGCACGGTCATGCCCTCGAAGGGCCCGCCGTCGGCACAGGCCGCGCGGAGCAGGGCGGTCTTGCCGGCGCCGGAGGGGCCGCCGAGGAGCACCAGTCCGGCCCGGCCCGCGCGCGCCTCGGCGGCGTGCCGGGCCAGGACGCCCAGGTGGTGGGCCCGCCCGACCAGGGGCAGTGCGGAGGTCGTGGCGCGGGCCCGGTCGGTCACTTGCTCTCCCTCGCTTCGTACGGGGCCGGCGGCCCGGCGGCTCGCGGGGCACGCGTGGTGTGCGCGCCGATCACCGGCGCGTCCGCACGTCTGCCCCGCGGGTTCCACATCTACGCACACCGCCGGGGCTTTGCCGAGGGAACCGGCGGATGTCTAAGGAATTCCCCGGTCGCCGCCGTGAGATCAAGTGGTGGTGCGGTCGGCACCACCCGTGTCCGGCGCGGCCGGCGATCCGTGCCCGGCCCGGCCGAACAGGCCGCACACGGCACGAACTCCGCGTCCGGCCGCACCCCTGCGGCGGACCGCGGCGACCAACGGCAGTCACTTCGTGAAAGGGCCCCCATGGACTCCGCCGCCCGGCCGATCCTCTTCGTCAGCCTCCCCGAGAGTGGTCTGCTCAACCCCCTGCTGGTCCTCGCCGGCGAGCTGGCCCGCCGCGGCGTGCCCGGCCTGTGGTTCGCCACCGACGAGCACCGGCGGGCGGACGTGGAGGCGCTGGGCGCGGCGTCGCCGGTGTCGTTCGCCTCGCTGGGCGAGGTGGTCTCCGAGCTGTCCGCCGTGACCTGGGGCGACGACGTGTACCGGGAGGTCACCCAGTCGTCCCGGTTCAGGGCGCACCGCGCGGTGGTGCGGCAGTCGTACAAACCGGCCCTCCAGGCGCGCAAGTTCCGGGAGCTGGAGAAGGTCGTCGACGAGGTGCGGCCGGCGCTGATGGTGGTGGACTGCGTGGCCGGGTTCGCCGTGGACCTGGCACTGGCGCGGGGCATCCCGTACGTGCTCAATGTGCCGTTCGTGCCGAGCAATGTGCTCACCTCCCACAACCCCTTCGGCCGCTCGTACACCCCGAAGGACTTCCCGGTGCCCAACTCGGGCCTGCCCAGGGCGATGACCGGGCGGCAGAAGCTGGAGAACACGCTGTTCAAGTGGCGGACGCTCGCCATGTTCCTGGGCCCGGGGATGGGCCGGGCGCTGCGGGAGGACGCGGCGATCCGCAAGGAGCTGGGCATCGCGCCGCCCAACGCGCTGACCCGGGTCGACGAGGCCGCCGCCGTGGTGTGCTCCTCGATCGCCGAGCTGGACTACCCCTTCGACGTGCCGGAGAAGCTGACCCTGGTGGGGGCGGTGCTGCCGCCGCTGCCGGAGGCACCCGGGGACACCTCGGTGTCCGGGTGGCTCGACGGGCAGTCCTCGGTGGTCTACATGGGCTTCGGCACCATCACCCGGCTCACCCGCGAGGAGGTCGCGGCCCTGGTGGAGGTGGCCCGGCGGATGTCGGACACCCACCAGTTCCTGTGGAAGCTGCCGGCGGAGCAGCAGCATCTGCTGCCGCCCGCCGAGTCGCTGCCCGGCAATCTGCGGGTGGAGAGCTGGGTGCCCTCCCAACTGGACGTGCTGGCCCACCCGAAGGTGTCGGCGTTCTTCTCGCACGGCGGCGGCAACGCCTATCACGAGGGCGTCTACTTCGGAAAGCCGCAGGTCGTCAGGCCGTTGTGGGTGGACTGCTTCGACCAGGCGGTCCGCGGCCGGGACTTCGGCATCAGTCTGACCCTCGACCGGCCGCACACCGTCGACCCGGACGACGTGGTCGACAAACTGACCCGGGTCACCTCCGACCCGTCCTTCCGCGAGCGGGCCGAGCGGCTGGGCGACCTCCAGCGGGCGGCCGGGGGCCGCAAGGCCGCCGCCGACCTCGTACTCGGTCTGCTGCCGGCGGTGTGAACTCCGGCCCGCAGCCCCCCGGCACCTTCCCGCCTTTCCCGCCTTTCCCGCCACAGCCAAGCGACAGCAGCGAGGACCCCATGGCCTTCACCCACCCCGTCTCCCGGCCCTGTCTGGAGGGGCGGGAACTGGAGTACGTCACGGACGCCGTGTCCGGTGGCTGGATCTCCTCCCAGGGACCGTACGTCCGCCGGTTCGAGGAGGCGTTCGCCCGGTGGAACGGCGTGGAGCACGCCGTCGCCTGCTCCTCGGGCACCGCCGCCCTCACCCTAGCCCTGCGTGCGCTGGGCATCGGTCCGGGCGACGAGGTGATCGTGCCCGAGTTCACGATGGTGGCGTCCGCGTGGGCGGTCACCTACACCGGGGCCACCCCGGTCTTCGTGGACTGCGGCGACGACCTGAACATCAACGTCGGCCTGATCGAGGAGAAGATCACCCCGCGCACCAGGGCGATCATGCCGGTGCACATCTACGGGCGGCGCTGCGACATGGACGCGGTGATGGACCTCGCCCTCCAGTACAACCTCCGGGTGGTGGAGGACTCGGCGGAGGCGCACGGGGTGCGTCCGGTCGGGGACATCGCCTGCTTCTCGCTCTTCGCCAACAAGATCATCACGGCCGGTGAGGGCGGCGTCTGCCTCACCCGGGACCCCCGGCTCGCCGAGCAGCTGGCCCATCTGCGGGCCATGGCGTTCACCCGCGACCACAGCTTCCTGCACAAGAAGCTCGCCTACAACTACCGCATGACGGCCATGCAGGCCGCGGTGGCGCTGGCCCAGGTGGAGCGGCTGGACGACATCCTGACCGCGCGCCGGGAGATCGAGGCCCGTTACGACGCCGCGCTCAAGGACCTCCCCGGGATCACCCTGATGCCGCCGCGGGACGTGCTGTGGATGTACGACATCAGGGCGCGGCGGCGCGAGGAGCTGCGGGACCATCTGGCGGCGCGCGGGATCGAGACCCGGCTGTTCTTCAAGCCGATGAGCCGGCAGCCGGGCTATCTGGACCCGGTGTGGCCGACGCTCAGGGCCCACCGGTTCAGCGAGGACGGACTGTACCTGCCCACCCACACCGGTCTGACGCCCGCCGAACAGGACCACATCACCGACGCCGTGCGGGAGTTCTGCACCGCGTCGTGACCGGCGGGGCCCCCGTCCGGGCCCGGCGCGCCGACCGCAGGCAGACAACCGCAGGCAGAGAAATGAGGAGCGGACATGACGACCAGCACCGGCCCCACGGTGGTCGACTTCCCGCGGCGCACGCCCGAGGAGCCGCTGCCGCTGTCCCAGTACGCCCGGCACCGCGAACAGAACGGCCTGGTGCAGACGTACCTGCCGAACGGGCGGCCGGTCTGGCTGGTCACCCGGCACGAGGACGTGCGCACGGTGCTCACCCACCCGGGGATCAGCGCCAATCCCGACAACGAGGGCTTCCCCAACGTCGGCGAGACCATGGGCGTGCCCAAGCAGGACCAGATACCGGGCTGGTTCGTCGGCCTGGACTCCCCCGAGCACGACCGGTTCCGCAAGGTTCTCATCCCCGAGTTCACGGTGCGCCGGATCCGGGAGCTGCGCCCGGCGATCGAACGGACCGTGGACGAGCGGATCGACGCCATGCTGGCCCGAGGCAACACCGCCGACCTCATCGACGACTTCGCGCTGCCGGTGCCGTCCCTGGTCATCTCCTCCCTGCTCGGGGTGCCCTCCGCGGACCGCGACTTCTTCGAGTCCCGCACCCGCACCCTGGTCGCCATCCGCTCCTCCACCGACGAGGACCGCGCCGAGGCCACCCGGCAACTCCTGCGGTACATCAACCGGCTCGTCGTCGTGAAGAAGAAGTGGCGCGGCGAGGACCTGATCAGCAGGCTCCTGTCGACGGGGGAGCTGAGCGACGAGGAACTGTCGGGCGTGCTGCTGCTCCTGCTGATCGCGGGGCACGAGACGACCGCGAACAACATCGGCCTCGGCGTGGTGACCCTGCTCTCGCACCGCGAGTGGATCGGCAACGCCCGGCTGGTGGAGGAGCTGCTGCGGCTGCACTCGGTGGCCGACATGGTGGCGCTGCGGGTCGCCGTGGACGACGTGGAGATCGCCGGGCAGACCATCCGCAAGGGCGAGGGCATCGTGCCGCTGCTGGCCGCCGCCAACCACGACGCCCAGGCGTTCTCCTGCCCGCACGCCTTCGACCCGGACCGCTCCGAGCGGCGGCACATGGCCTTCGGGTACGGCATCCACCAGTGCCTGGGGCAGAACCTGGTCCGGGTCGAGATGGAGGTCGCCTACAGCAGACTGTTCGAACGCATCCCGACGCTGGAGCTGGCCGTTCCCGAGGACCGGCTCGCCTTCAAGTACGAGGGGATCCTGTTCGGACTCCATGAGCTGCCGGTGCGCTGGTAGCCACCGGCACGGGGTGCCGCCGGACGGTCCCGGCGGCACCCCTCACCCGCCCGCGGTCCCACCCCATCGAGGAGCCATCATGCGAGTCACCGTCGACACCGGGCAGTGCGTCGGAGCGGGCCAGTGCGTGCTGAACGCGCCGGACGTGTTCGACCAGGAGGAGGACGGCGTCGTCGTCCTGCTGCGCGAGGAGCCCGACGCGGGGGACCGGGACGCGGTGCGCGCCGCGGGCGACCTGTGCCCTTCGGGCTCGGTCACCGTCCACGAGGACTGACCGTGCGCGGTGCCGCGCCGCGCACACGAGCGTCCGTGCCGCCCGCCGGGTGTCACGGACCGGGTACGGCGGTGCTCCGGGCCTCCGCGACCGGCCCGGCCCCCGTATCTCGCACCGGGCGGGCCGCGGGGGGCCGTCCGGTGCGGGCCGCACCGGTCCCGCACGGCCCGCGGCGGGCGCCGACCACGCCCGCCGTACGGCCGTATCCGCCGTCTCACCACCCGCCGATCACCACCGAAGGGACACCCACCGTGACCACCGCCGACGAATCCGGGGCTCTCTGGCTGCGGCGCTACCACCCGGCCGACCCCGACGCGGTCCGGCTGGTGTGCTTCCCGCACGCCGGCGGTTCCGCGAGCTTCTACCACCCGGTCTCCGCACGCTTCGCGCCGGGCACCGAGGTGGTGTCGTTGCAGTACCCCGGGCGCCAGGACCGCCGCAAGGAGCCCTGCGTGGGCGACCTCGGCACGCTGGCCGACCTGATCACCGAGCAGTTGCTCGCCCTGGACGAGCGGCCCACCGTCTTCTTCGGGCACAGCATGGGCGCCGCGCTCGCCTTCGAGACGGCCTGGCGGCTGGAGCAGAAGGACGCCGGTCCGCGCACGGTGATCGCCTCCGGGCGGCGGGCGCCCTCCACGACCCGCTCCGAGGAGGTCCATCTGCGGGACGACGACGGCATCGTCGCGGAGATGAAGCGGCTGAACGGCACCGCCGCCGGGGTGCTCGGCGACGAGGAGATCCTGCGCATGGCGCTGCCCGCGCTGCGCGGCGACTACCGGGCCATCGAGACGTACACGTGCCCGGCCGACCGCCGGGTGCGCTGCGGCATCACCGTCCACACCGGTGAGGACGACCCGCTGACCACGGTCGCGGAGGCGGAGCGCTGGGCGGACCACACCACGGGGCCGTTCCGGCTGCGGGTGTTCGGGGGCGGCCACTTCTTCCTCACCCAGCACCTCCAGGCGGTCAACGGCGAGATCGAGGACGCCCTCCGCGCCGCCCGGACCGCACCCGCCGCCTGAGCGTCCGGCCCGGGTGGCGCACCGGCCGCCACCCGGGCAGGCGCTGGATCCCCGGCCGCGGCCCCGCCCTTCGCGGGGCGCCGTGGCCGGCACACCACCGGAGAGCCCGCACAGGCCGGACGCCGACCCCGTCCGTCGCCCCCCACGTCACTTTCCGCTCACGCGCCTTCTGGACAGGACACCATGCGCACACTTCTCGTCGACAACTACGACTCCTTCACCTACAACCTGTTCCACTATCTGTCACGGGTCAACGGCCAAAAGCCGGAGGTGATCCGCAACGACGACCCCGGCTGGCGTCCCGGCCTGCTGGACGCCTTCGACAACGTGGTGCTCTCCCCCGGCCCGGGGACCCCGCACCGGCCCGCCGACTTCGGGCTCTGCGCGCAGATAGCCGCGCAGGCGCCGCTGCCGGTGCTCGGGGTCTGCCTCGGCCACCAGGGCATGGCGCTCGCGCACGGGGCGCGGGTGGGCCGGGCCCCGGAGCCGCGGCACGGCCGCACCTCCGCCGTACGGCACGACGGCACCGGGCTGTTCGAAGGGCTGCCGCTCCCCCTGGAGGTGGTCCGCTACCACTCGCTCGCGGTCACCGACCTGCCGCCGGAGCTGGAGGCCACGGCGTGGTCGCCGGAGGGCGTGGTGATGGCTCTGCGCCACCGCACGCTGCCGCTGTGGGGCGTGCAGTTCCATCCCGAGTCGATCGGCACCCAGGAGGGGCACCGGCTGCTGGAGAACTTCCGCCGGCTCACCGAACGGCACCACGCCGCCCTCCGGTCCAGCGCGGGCGCAACGTCCGCGCAAGCGGTACGGGTTCCGGCGACGGCCGGTGCGGCGGACCGGGCCGGCGCCGTCGTCGGGGGCACCGGCGCCCGGGAGGTGTCCGGAGAGGTGCGGCGGCTGCGGGTGCTGTCCCGGCCGCTGCCCGTCGCCTGGGACCCCGAGGTCGCCTTCGACACCCTCTTCCGCACCGGCGACCATCCCTTCTGGCTGGACAGCAGCCGCCCCGGCGGACGGCTGGGCCGGCTGTCCGTGATGGGCGACGCCTCCGGCCCGCTGGCCCGCGTCGCCAAGGCCGATGTCCAGGCCGGTACCGTCACCGTCACCGACGCCTCGGGCAGCCGTACCGTCGAGAGCCCGTTCCTGGCGTGGCTGGAGGACGACCTGGCCCGGCTGCGCACCGAAGTGCCCGAGCTGCCCTTCGAGTTCGCCCTCGGCTGGGTCGGCTGCCTGGGCTATGAACTCAAGGCGGAGTGCGACGGCGACGCCGCCCACCGCTCCCCCGACCCGGACGCCGTGCTGGTCTTCACCGACCGGGCCCTGGTCGTGGACCACCGCACCGGCACCGGCCATCTGCTCGCCCTCGCCGAGGACGGCGACGAGCGCGCCGCCCTGGACTGGCTCGACCGGGCCGCCGCCGCGCTGGACGCGGTCGCGGGGCGGGAGCCGGCGCCCTGCCCACCGGTGCCCGAGGGCGTCACCCGGCCCGTGGAGCTGCGCCACGACCGCGACGCCTACCTGAAGCTGATCGACGTGTGCCAGCAGGAGATCGCCGCGGGCGAGAGCTACGAGGTGTGCCTGACCAACATGGCCGAGGCCGAGACCGACCTCGACCCGTGGCAGGCCTACCGGTCGCTGCGGCGGGTGAGCGCCGCGCCGTTCGCCGCGTTCCTGGACTTCGGCGAGATGGCGGTGCTCAGCAGCTCGCCCGAGCGGTTCCTGCGGATCGACCGGCACGGACGGATGGAGTCCAAGCCGATCAAGGGCACCCGGCCGCGCGGCGCCACCCCCGAGCAGGACGCGCGGCTCGCGCACTCCCTGGCGACCTGCGAGAAGGACCGGGCCGAGAACCTGATGATCGTCGACCTGGTCCGTCACGACCTGGGCCGCTGCGCCGAGGTCGGGTCGGTCGTCGCCGACCCGGTGTTCCAGGTGGAGACGTACGCGAGCGTGCACCAGCTGGTCAGCACCGTGCGGGCCCGGCTGCGCGCGGACAGCAGCCCGGTCGCCGCGGTGCGGGCCGCGTTCCCGGGCGGGTCGATGACCGGCGCCCCGAAGATCCGCACCATGCAGATCATCGACCGGCTGGAGGGCGGCCCGCGCGGCGTCTACTCGGGCGCCATCGGCTACTTCTCGCTGACCGGCGCGGTGGACCTGTCCATCGTGATCCGCACGGTCGTGCTCAGCGGCGGCCGGCTGCGCTACGGCGTCGGCGGCGCGATCATCGCCCTGTCCGACCCGGCCGCGGAGTTCGAGGAGACGGCGGTCAAGGCGACCCCGCTGCTGCGGCTGTTGGGCACCACCTTCCCGGGCCGTGCTGCGCCCGGCGACCAGGGGGACGCGCGGCCCGGGGACCTGTCGGAGGTGCCGCTGCCGGGCTGACCGGCACCCGCCACGGCTGTCCGGGGCCTCGTCGGCGGCGGGCGCCGGCGGGGCACCGGTCTCCCCCGCTGCGGCGGGTCCGATCTCTAGGGAAAACCCGGCCCGAGCGGCAAGAGCCTGGAGCGGTCCCCGTACGGCGGCGACGCTCGACTTCCCGGGAGTGATGGTGCCCGTCCACGCACACGACTACCTGACCGATCCGCCCGGCGCCACCGGCCGGTCCCTGGACGGGCTCACCCTGCCCGCGGTGTTCGCCGAGGCCGTACGGCGCGGCGGGGACGCCGTCGCCCTGGTCGAAGGGGACCACTCACTGACCTGGCACGAGTGGCGCGCCGAGGTGGACGCGCTGGCCCGCGGCCTCCAGGAGGCCGGCGTGGTCCCGGGCGACGTGGTGGCCCTCCATCTGCCCAACAGCCGCGCCTGTCTGAGCCTGCATCTGGCGGCGGCCACCGTCGGAGCGGTCACGATGCCCGTGCACCAGGGCAACGCCGCCTCCGACGTGAGGGCCCTCCTCGATCGGATCGGGCCGGCCGCCGTCGCGCTGCCCGCCCGCACCCAGGACGGCGAAGGCCCCCTCGGCGAAACGGCGTTGCGTGCGGCCCTGCCCGCACTGCGCGCGGTCCTGGTCACCGGGGACACCGCCGCCGGCACGGAGACCGTGGACGGGCTGCTCCAACGCTGGGCCGGGCGGCGCCCGGAGCCGGTGGACGTGCGGCCCGACTCCCCGTTCGTGCTGCTGCCGTCGTCGGGGACGACCTCCGCACGGCCCAAGGTCTGCCTGCACTCGCACGAGGGGCTGCTCACCAACTCCCGTGCCGCGTCACAGGACTCGGCCGGCGCCTTCGCCGGCACCGTGATCACGGCCTGTCCGCTGACGCACTGCTTCGGGTTGCAGTCGGCGTACTCGGCGCTGTTTAGGGCGGGCCGCCAAGTGCTGTTGTCCGGCTGGGACGTCGACCGGTTCCTGGAGCTGGCCCGGCGGGAGCGTCCGGACGTGGTCGTCGCGGTCCCCGCCCAACTGCACGACGTCGTCGCCCGGGTACGGGAGACGGGCGGCGCCGGGTTCCGTCCCGCGCGCGTGCTCACGGCCGGGGCCGCGCTGCCGCCGGCGCTGGTGCGCGAGGTGCGGGAGGCGCTGCGGACCACGCTGGTGGTGGTGTGGGGCATGTCGGAGGCCGGCAACGGCACGAGCAGCCTCGCCGCGGACCCGCACGAGGCGGTCTCCCGCACGGTGGGCCGCCCGACCCGGGACGCCGAGATGCGCGTCCTGGACGAGGAGGGCCGGCCCTGCCCGACCGGGGTGCCGGGCGAGCTGTACTACCGCAGCCCGAGCATGTTCCGCGGCTACTACGGGGAACCGGAGCTGACCCGGTCGGTGGTGTCCGAGGACGGCTGGCTGCGCACCGGGGACCTGGCGGCGGTCGACGCGGACGGGCGGATCGTCTTCCACGGCCGGTCCGCCGAGCTGATCAACGTGGGCGGCCGCAAGTTCAACGCGGTGGAGATCCAGGCCCTGTTGGCGGATCTGCCGGGTGTCGGACCGCTGGCCGTGGTCGCCAAGCCGGACCCGCGGCTCGGCGAGTTTCCGGTGCTGGTGGTCACCGAGCGGGGCGCCGACGCCCCCGCCGGGAGCGGCGCCGGGCGCGGCACGGTGAGCCTCGCGGAGGCCACCGCGTTCCTGCGCGGGCTGGGCACGGCCGAGTACAAGATCCCGCTGGAGCTTGTGGTGCTGCCCGCGCTGCCCCGTACCCCCGCCGGGAAGATCAACCGGCGTGCCCTGGAGGCCCTGCTCGCCGAGGACGCCGAGCGCCCCGTCGCCGTCCCCGAGGGAACTCCCCGGCCCGGACTCGCGGCCGCCCTGGAACTGGTGGTGGCATCGGTCGCCGAGGTCCTGACGGCGGTCGGCGACCGGGACGGGGCGGGGGCACGGGGAGCGGGCACGCAGGGGGCGGGGGCAGGTGGAGCAGGGACGGGCGGCGGCACGGAGACGGATGGCACCGGGGCGGAAGCCGGTCACGCGGGCGACGCCGAGACCAGCCTCGCCCCGGCGGGTACCCCCGGGACGGGCGGCGTCGTGGAGCCGATCGGACCGGACACCACGTTCCGCGCCCACGGGCTGGACTCCGTGGCCTCCGTGCGGTTGCGCAATCTGCTCGCCGAGGCGACCGGGTTGCCGCTGCCCGCCGGGGTGGCGTTCGACTTCCCCACCCCGTCCGCCCTGGCCCGTGAACTGGCCGGACTGAACCAGCCGTACGAGGAGCCCGGACCGGCATCCGCGGCGGCCGTGGACGGGGAGCCCGTGGCGATCGTGTCGATGGCCTGCCGGCTGCCGGGCGGCGCCGCCTCCCCCGAGGCCCTGTGGGAGCTGCTGCGCGAGGGCGTGGACGCCGTGGGCGCCTTCCCCGAGGACCGCGGCTGGGACCTGGACGCGCTGTTCGGCGACGACCCCGACGCGCCCGGCACCTCCGTGGCCCGCGAGGGCGGCTTCCTGCGGGGCGCCGCCCACTTCGACGCCGGGTTCTTCGGCATGTCCGCGCGGGAGGCCCTGGCCACGGACCCCCAGCAACGGTTGCTCCTGGAGGTCGCCTGGGAGGCCGTGGAGCGCGCCCGCGTCGATCCCGGCAGCCTCGCGGGCAGCCGCACCGGGGTGTTCACCGGCGCGATGTACCACGACTACGCGGCGGGCGCCTGCGACCCGTCCGGCGAGCTGGAGGGCCTGCTGCCGGTGGGCACCGCGGGCGGCGCGCTCTCCGGCCGGATCGCCTACACCCTCGGCCTGAGCGGCCCCGCGCTCACCGTCGACACCGCGTGCTCCTCCTCGCTGGTCGCCCTGCACCTGGCCTGCCGTTCCCTGCGGTCCGGCGAGTCGGACCTGGCGCTCGCGGGCGGGGTCGCCGTGATGTCCACCCCGGCCGCCTTCACGGGTTTCTCCCGGCTGCGGGGCCTGTCCCCCGACGGCCGCTGCAAGTCGTTCGGGGAGGGCGCCGACGGCGCCGCCTGGTCGGAGGGCGCGGGTCTGCTCGTACTGGAGCGGCTGTCCGACGCCCGTCGCCACGGTCACCCCGTCCTCGCGGTGATCCGCGGCTCGGCCGTCAACCAGGACGGCGCCTCCAACGGGCTGACCGCCCCCAACGGCCGCGCGCAGCGCCGGGTCGTGCGGCAGGCCCTCGCCGACGCCGGGATCGCCGCGTCGGAGGTCGACGTGGTGGAGGCGCACGGCACCGGGACCGCGCTCGGCGACCCCATCGAGGCCGAGGCGCTGCTCGACAGCTATGGACGGGACCGGCCGGAGGGCCGGCCGCTGTGGCTCGGCTCGGTGAAGTCGAACCTGGGCCACATCCAGGCCGCCGCCGGGGCCGCCGCCATGATCAAGACGGTGCTTGCGCTGGAGCACGGCCTGCTGCCGCGGACCCTGCACGCGGACACCCCGACCTCCCGGGTCGACTGGTCGGCGGGCACCGTGCGGCTGCTCACCGAGGCGCGGCCCTGGCCCCGTGAGGAGGGCCGCCCGCGCCGCGCCGGGGTCTCGTCGTTCGGCATCAGCGGCACCAACGCCCACCTGGTGCTGGAGGAGGCCCCGGCCGAGGACACCGCCCCGCGCCCCACCGCGGAGTCCGGCGCCCCCGTGCCCTGGCTGGTGTCCGCCCGCGACGACGACGCCCTGCGCGGTCAGGCCCGGCGGCTGGCCGCGCACGCGGCGGCGCATCCCGGGCTCTGCGCCCGCGACCTCGCGTACTCCCTGCTCACCACCCGCGCCCTGCACCCGCGTACGGCGGTGCTGACCGGCGGCGACCGGGACGCGCTGTGCGCGGCGGCCGAGGCGTTCGCCCGCGGGGAGAGCCCAGGCGCCGCCGGGCGCGGCCCGGTCGCGGCCGTCACCGGCCCGGCGTTCGTGTTCACCGGGCAGGGCAGCCAGCACCCGGGGATGGGCCGGGGCCTGGCCGCCGCCTTCCCGGTGTTCGACACCGCGCTGGGGGAGGTGTGCGCGGCCCTCGACCCGCTGCTGGAGCGGTCCCTGACCGAGGTCATGTGGGCCGCGGCCGGCAGCGACACGGCCGCTCTGCTCGACGGCACCGGGTACGCGCAGCCCGCGCTGTTCGCGTTCGAGGTGGCCCTGTACCGGCTGCTGGAGTCCTGGGGTGTCGTCCCCGCCCGTCTGGTGGGGCACTCGGTGGGCGAGATCGCCGCCGCCCATGTGGCGGGCGTGCTGTCGCTCGCCGACGCCTGCTCGCTGGTCGCCGCGCGCGGCCGGCTGATGCAGGCGTTGCCGCCCGGGGGCGCGATGGTCGCGGTCCGCTGCTCCGAGGCGGAGGTACTGCCGCTGCTCGCGGAGCACGCCGGCGCCGTCGAGGTGGCGGCCGTCAACGGGCCGCGCTCGGTGGTCCTCTCGGGTTCCGCGGAGCCGCTGGAGGCGCTCACCGCACGGCTGTCGGCCGCCGGGCACCGGACCCGCCGGCTCGCGGTCAGCCACGCCTTCCACTCGCCGCTGATGGAGCCGATGCTCGCGCAGTTCCGGGCCACGGTCGCCACCCTCGCGTTCGGGGCGCCCGCAATCGAGCTGGTCTCCGCGGTGACCGGCAGGCCCCTGACCGCGGAGCAGGCCGCCGACCCCGACCACTGGGTGCGGCACGCCAGGCACGCCGTGCGGTTCGCCGAGGCGGTCGGCCATCTGGCCGCCGAACAGACCGCCGTCTACGTGGAGTTGGGCCCGCAGGCGGCGCTCACCCCGATGGTCGAGGAGTGCGTGGGCGAGCCGGTGACGGGCACCGCGCCCGCCGTGGAACCGGTACTGCGCGGCGAGGACGACGAGGAGCGGGCGGCGCTCGCGGCGGCCGTACGGCTGCACGCGCGGGGTCTGCCGGTGGACTGGGCGGCGGTGCTGCCGGGGGCACGCGCGGTGCCGCTGCCGACGTACGCGTTCCGGCACGAGAGCTACTGGCTGGCCTCGGTGCCGACGGCGGCCGTGTCCGCCGGGCCCGCCGCCTCGGGCGCCGAACCCGACCGGGACGCGGGGCAGCGGCTCGCCCGGCGGCTGGCCGAACTGTCCGAGGACGAGGCGAAGGCCCTGGTCACCGAGTTGGTGCGGACGGAACTGGCGGCGGTGGCCGGGGCCGCGCTGCCGGCGGACGCCGCCGCCGACCTGTCGTTCACCGAACTCGGCGTCACCTCGGTCACCGCGGTCGAGCTGCGCAACCGGCTGACCGCCGCCACCGGGGTGCGGCTGCCCCCGACCCTGGTCTTCGACCATCCCTCCCCGGCCGCCGTGGCCCGGCTGGTGTGCGACACCCTGCGCGGCCTCGGCCCCGCGCGCCGCGCGGACGCCGCGTCCCTGGTGGACGAGCTGGAGGAGCTGCTGCTCGCCGGGGCCGCCGTCGACGCGGACACCGGAGCCCGGCTGCGCGCCCTGGCAGGCCGCTGGGCCCCGGCCGGCGGCGACGCCGCTTCCGGTGCCGTACCGCTGAACGTGGACGCCGCGTCCGACGAGGACCTGTTCCGTCTCCTGGACGGCGCCGACGGCGGCGCCCGGTGACCGCGGCGGCGGCCGTCGTGCCCGGCGCGGGCATCCGTCCGCGCCGCCCCCGTGCCGTCGTCCGGCGTTCCGGGCGGCACCCGTCGCCCGTCCCGGCCCCCCGCAACGCCCGTACCGCGGGCACCGGACGGGCCGTCCACCCCACGCAGACCCACCAGCGGGAGTACATCTGATGAGCGGGCTCGTCCTGCCCCCACTCGCCGAGCCGGACCCGGTGTCCGGCGCGTCCAGCGGCGACCCGATGATCGAGGCGCACGCCGTCACCAAGGCGTTCGGCCAGGTCCCCGCCCTGGACTCGGTGAGCCTGACCGTGCCGCGCGGCACGGTCCTGGGCCTCCTCGGGCACAACGGCGCCGGGAAGACCACCCTGGTCAACATCCTGACCACGGCGCTGCCACCGACCTCCGGACAGGCCCGGGTCGCCGGGTACGACGTGATGCGCGATCCCGTCGAGATCCGCCGCCGGATCGGGCTGACCGGACAGTTCGCGTCGGTCGACGGGCAGCTCAGCGGTCGCGAGAACATGATGCTGATCGCCCGGCTGCTGGGCGCGGGGCGCCGGTCCGCCCGGCGGCGCGCCGACGAACTGCTGGAGCTGTTCCGGCTGACGGATGTCGCCGACCGGCGGGCGAGCACCTACTCGGGCGGGCTCCGGCGCCGGCTCGACCTGGCGGTGTCGCTGGTCGGCACACCCGAGGTGATCTTCCTGGACGAGCCGACGACCGGGCTCGACCCGTCCAGCCGGCTCAACCTGTGGGAGATCGTCGAGGGGCTGGTCGCACAGGGCACGACCGTGCTGCTGACGACGCAGTACTTGGAGGAGGCCGACCGGCTGGCGGACTCCATCGTGCTGCTCTCCTCGGGCCGGGTGGTGGCCGCGGGGACCGCCGACGAGCTGAAGGCGACCGTCGGCCGCCGCACGGTCACGCTGACCCTGGCCGGCGCCGAGGACCGGGAGCGGGCGGGTGCGGCCCTGCGGACCGCGGGACTCGCCCCGGTGACCGGCGAGACCGCGACGGCGGACGGCCCCGGGCCGGGCGGGCGGGCGTGGACCCTCGTGGTGCCCATCGACGCCACCCGGCAGATCGCCGACGTCATCCGCGCCCTGGACCAGGTGGGGGTCGAGGCCACCGAGCTGACGTTCGGCGAACCCACCCTCGACGACGTGTATCTGACGCTCGCCGAGCAGTCCGCGTCCCGGACCTCCGCGTGAGGGTCCCGGACCGCACCGGGCCGGGAGCCCCGAGCACCGGCCGAACGTCTCTCCTGGAGGAACCCGTGACCACTCAGCTCACTCCTGCGCCCCGTCCGGCGGCGCCCCTCGCCGGGGCCGGCCGGGCGCCCGCGTTCGGGGGGAGTTCGCTGCTCACCCAGGTGCGGGTGCTGACCGGCCGGTCGCTGCGGGCCATGGTGACCGATCCGGGCATCGTGCTCTTCGGTCTGATCCAGCCGGTGGTCATCCTGTTCGTGCTGACCCAGGTGTTCAGCAAGATGGGCATGCCGCCGCACTTCCCCGACGGGGTCAGCTATCTGGACTACGTACTGCCCGCCGTCCTGGTGGACAACGCCGCCCAGTCGGCGATGCAGTCCGGGGTCGGTCTGGTCGAGGACCAGAAGAACGGCATGGTGGCCCGGCTGCGGTCGCTGCCGGTGCACCCGGGGGCGCTGCTGGCCGCCCGCAGCCTGGTCGGTCTGGTGCGCAGCGCCGTCCAAGTGCTGGTGATCATGGTGCTGGCGATGACCGTGCTCGGCTACTCGCCCAACGGCGGCCTGGCCGAACTGGCGCTGTCCGCGGGGCTGACGCTGTTCATCAGCTTCTCGCTCGGCTGGGCGTTCATCGCGGCCGGCGCCTGGCTGCGGCGGGCGGAGCCGCTGCAGAACCTCGCGCTGATCGTGATCTTCCCGCTGATGTTCGCCTCCAGCGCGTATGTCCCGGTCGAGGACCTGCCTGCCTGGCTGGCGGCGGTCGCGAGCGTCAATCCGCTGACGTACGCGATCGACGCGACGCGGGCGCTGGCGCTGGACGTGCCCGGCCTCGACCACGCGATCCCGGCCGTGGCGATCTGTGCGGTGATCGCCGTCGGCGGTGCCGTCGCCGCCCTGCGCGGCTTCCGCCGCCCCCTCTGACTCCCCGCACGACCACTCCCCCCAGAGTGCGGGGGGGGGACGAGGCCCGCGGACGCCCCACCCCGGCGTCCGCGGGCCCTTCCGTTTCCATGGCCTGTTCTACGGTCCGTGGTCTGTTTCTCCGGTCCGTTTCTGCGGTCCCGTTTCTGCGGTCCCGTTTCTGCGGTCCGTTTCTGGGGGCGGTGCCCGTCGCGGGCCGGTGCGTGGGGCGCGGGGGCGCGGGGCGGGGGCGGCGCGGCAGGGGCGTGGGCGGTTTCCGGTGTTCTGCGCGCGTAGCGGCCGGGCAGCGGCGCGTGGGGAAACGGGCACGGCAACCGCACGGCACCGCGCGGTGAGCGTACGGCGCGACGGCCGGCCCCGTGCGGTACGGGGCCGGCCGTCGCGACGGCCGTCGTCCGGCGGGAGGCAGTGGACCTCTCCTCGCCGGGCCGGGGGTCAGGACAGGCCCAGCTCGTTGTCGAGCAGGTCGAACATGTCCTCGTCGGAGGCGGAGTCGAAGTCGAAGGACTCCTTCTCGTCCTTCTTCGCGGCGTCGGAGTCGGCCCGCGTCTCCTGCCACTTGCCGCGCAGCACCTCCAGTCGGCCCGCGACCTGCTCGAACAGCTCAGGCCCGGCCTCGACCCCGGCCAACGCCCGTTCCAGCCTGTCCAGTTCGGCGAGGACTGCGGCGGGACCGCCGGCCGGCGCGGGCGCCACCCGGGTGTGCAGGTGGGCGACGAGTTCGCTGGGGGTCGGGTAGTCGAACAGCAGGGTGGCCGGCAGCCGGACGCCGGTGAGGGCGCCGAGCCGGTTGCGCAGTTCGACGGAGGTCAGCGAGTCGAAGCCGAGGTCCTGGAAGGCGCGGGTCGGTTCCACGTCGGCCAGGCCGGCATGGCCGAGCACGGTGGCGATCTGACCCCGCACCAGGTCGAGCAGGACCTCCTGGCCCTCGGCCGGGGTGAGTCCGCCGAGCCGCTGCGCGAGTCCGGCGGCAGCGGCGGCGCCCTGGGCCGTGGCGGACCGCCGGGCGGCCGGGGTCCGGATCAGTGACCGGAACAGCGGCGGCACCTCGCCCAGGGCACGCAGCGCGCCGAGGTCGAGCCGCACCGGCAGGACGGCCGGGGCGGTGTCGGGCGCCGCGGTCAGGGCGTCGAACAGCGCAAGGCCCTGTTCGGGCGCCATCGGGGGCATGCCCGCGCGGGTCATCCGGGCGATCTCCGCGTCGGTGAGTTCGCCGGTCATGCCGCTCCCTCGGGTCCATGGGCCCCAGGCCATCGACACCGCGGGCAGTCCGCGGTCCCCGCGGTGGCGGGCGAGGGCGTCGAGGAAGGCGTTGCCCGCCGCGTAGTTGGCCTGTCCGGCGCTGCCGAGGGTGCCCGCCACGGAGGAGAACAGCACGAACGCGTCGAGGTCCGCCTCGGCGGTGGCCTCGTGCAGATGCCAGGCGGCGTCCGCCTTGGGCCGCAGCACGCGGGCGAGCCGTTCCGGGGTGAGCGAGGGGAGCGTCCCGTCGTCCAGGACACCGGCCGCGTGGATCACGGCACGCAGCGGACGGTCGGCCGGCACGTCGGCGAGCAGGGCGTCGAGGGCCGCGCGGTCGCCCACGTCGCAGGCGGCGACGGTGACGGTGGCGCCCGCCTCCTCCAGGGCCGCGGCGAGGTCGCCGGCCCCCTCGGCGGCCGGACCGCGCCGGCTGACCAGGAGCAGGTTCCGTACACCGCGGTCGGTGACGAGGTGGCGTGCCACGGCGGCGCCGAGACCGCCGGTGCCGCCGGTGACCAGGACGGTGCCCCGCGGGTCCCAGCCGGCCGGTTCGTCGACGGCCGGCGGGGCCGTCCGGGTCAGCCGGGGCGCGAGCAGCCGTCCCTCGCGCACCGCGAGCTGCGGTTCGTCGCAGGCCAGGGCCTCCCGCGCCGGGGCGGCGTCCAGGGTGCCGGTCCCGGCCGCCAGGTCGAGCAGGACGAACCGGCCGGGGCTCTCGGCCTGGGCGGCCCGCACCAGGCCCCAGACCGCCGCGGCGGCGGGGTCGGCTCCGTCGGTGGCGCCGCGGGTGACGACGACCAGCCGGGAGTCGGCGTACCGTTCTTCGGCCGACCAGGCCCGCAAGGTCTCCAGGACCCGGGCGGTCACCGTGTGCGCGGCGGCCGCCCGGTCGCCGCCGTCGCCGGTGGCCACCGGAAGCAGCACCACGGGCGGGGCGGTGTCGCCCAGATCGGCGAGGCCGGGCGCGTGCGCGGCGTCGAGGTCCCCGACGTGGGCGGTGTCGGGACCGAGCACGGTGACCGGACCGCTCTGTGTGCCGCCCCGCGCGGCGCCGGCCGGGGCGGGCGTCCACTCCAGGGCGAAGAGCGCGTCGCTTCCGGCGGCGCCGGCCCGGCCGAGCTGTCCGGCGGCCAGCGGCCGGGTCACCAGGGAGCGGACCTCGGCGACGGGCGCCCCGGCGGTGTCGGCGACGGCGATCGCGAGGGTGCCGTCGTCGGCGCGGGACAGCCGCAGCCGTACCGCGGAGGCGCCCACGGCGTGCACGGACACCCCGTTCCAGGAGAACGGCACCTCGCCCGCCCCGGAGCCGTCCCCGTCGCCGCCCAGCGCGGTGGCGTGCAGGCCGGCGTCGAACAGGGCCGGGTGCAGGGTGAACGGGGCGCCGTCGGTGCCGTCGGGCAGGGCGGCCTCGGCGAAGATCTCGCCGTCGCGGCTCCAGGCGGCGCGCAGTCCGCGGAAGACGGGCCCGTAGGCGAACCCGGCGTCCTCGAAGCGCTCGTAGAGGCCGTCAACGTCGAGGGGTTCGGCGTTCCGCGGCGGCCACACCGTGGCGTCGAAGCCTGCGGTGGGGCTGTCCGCCGGGCCGGACGCCAGGAGGCCTTCGGCGTGGGTGGTCCAGGGGGCGCCGGAGTCGTCGGCGGGCCGGGAGTGGACGGCCAGGGTCCGCCGTCCGGACTCGTCGGCGGCGCCCACGCCGACCTGCACCTGTACGGTGCCCCGCTCGGGCAGGACCAGCGGTGCGGCGAGGGTCAGTTCCTCGACCCGGTCGCAGCCGAGGGCCGTACCGGCGTGGACGGCGAGTTCCAGCAGGGCGGTGCCGGGCACCAGGACGGCGCCCATGACCCGGTGGTCGGCGATCCAGCGGTGGGTGCCCTGGGAGAGGCGGCCGGTGAACAGGTGCCCGTCGGTGCCGGCGAGTTCCACCGCGCCGCCGAGCAGCGGGTGGTCGGCGGGGGCGAGCCCGGCGGCCTCGGCCCCGGCGCCGAGCGTCACCATGCCGTCGGGCCAGAAGCGGCGCCGCTGGAAGGCGTAGGTGGGGAGGTCGACGCGGTGGGCGCCGAGTCCGGCGAAGAACGCGGCCCAGTCGACGGCGACGCCGTGGCCGTGGAGCCGGGCGAGCGCGTCGACCAGTGTGTCCTCCCCGGCGGCGGTGCGGCGTTGGGCGGCGACGGTGACCGCGTCCTCGGGAAGGCTCTCGCGTGCCATGGCGCAGGCGACGCCGTCCGGGCCGAGTTCGAGGAAGCGGGTGGCCCCGGCCTCGTGCAGGGTGCGTACGCCGTCGGCGAAGCGGACGGCCTCGCGGACGTGGCGGACCCAGTAGTCGGCGGAGCACAGTTCCTCGGCGCTCGCGGTGGCCCCGGTGAGGTTGGAGACGACCGGGAGGGCGGGCGGCTGCGGGGAGAGGCCGGCGACGACCTTCCGGAACTCCTCCAGCATCGGTTCCATCAGCGGCGAGTGAAAGGCGTGCGACACGCGCAGGGCAGTCGTACGGCGGCCGAGACCGCGCAGGGCGTCGGTCGCCTTCTCGACGGCCTCGGCGGTGCCGGACACCACCACGGAATCGGGTCCGTTGACGGCGGCCACCGCGGCATCCTCCGTGAGGTGGGTCAGCACCTCCTCCTCGGTGGCCCGGACGGCGGCCATGGCGCCGCCCTCGGGCAGGGCCTGCATCAGCCGGCCGCGCGCGGCGACCAGGGCGCAGGCGTCGTCGAGGGAGAACACCCCGGCGACATGCGCGGCGGCGATCTCGCCGATCGAGTGCCCGGCCACCAGGTCGGGGACGACACCCCACGAGGCCAGCAGCCGGTGCAGGGCCACGCCCAGCGCGAAGAGCGCCGCCTGGGCGTACGCGGTGGCGTTCAGGGCGTCCTCGTCGTCGCCCCACATCACCTCGCGCAGCGGCCGTTCCAGGTGTTCGTCCAGTCCGGCGCACACCGCGTCGAAGGCCTCGGCGAACACCGGGAACCGGTGGTACAGGTCGCGGCCCATGCCGAGCCGCTGCGAGCCCTGGCCCGGGAACAGCACGGCGAGCAGGCCCTCGCCCGCCGTCGTCGCGGGCTCCTCGCCGCGGGCGACGGCGCCGAGCGCGGCGAGCAGTCCTGCGCGGTCCGTGCCGGTGACCGCGACGCGGTGCTCGAAGGCCGTGCGGGCGGTGGCGAGGGTGTACGCGGTGTCCAGGACCCGGGCGTCGGGGGTGGCCTCCAGGTGGGCGAGGAGGCGGGCGGCCTGGGCGCGCAGGGCGTCGTGGTCGCGGGCCGACAGCAGCCACGGGACGACGGGGGCCGAGTCCCCGGTACCGCCTGTGGCGCCGGTGGCCGGCTGCGCCGGTGCGGCCGGTGGGGCGGAGGCGGGCGCCTGCTCGACGATGACGTGCGCGTTGGTGCCGCTGAGCCCGAAGGAGGAGACACCGGCACGGCGGGGGCGGCCCGTGTCGTGCCAGGGGCGGGCCTCGGTGAGCAGTTCCACCGAGCCGGTGGTCCAGTCGACCTGGTCGCTGGGCGCGTCCACGTTGAGGGTGGCGGGCAGCAGCCCGTTGCGCAGGGCCATCACCATCTTGATGACGCCGGCGACACCGGCGGCGGCCTGGGTGTGTCCGATGTTCGACTTGACGGAGCCGAGCAGGAGCGGCCGTCCGGGCTCGCGGTCCCTGCCGTACGTCGCCAGCAACGCCTGTGCCTCGATGGGGTCGCCGAGCGTGGTTCCGGTGCCGTGTGCCTCGACCGCGTCGATCTGGTCGGCGGCGAGGCGGGCGTTGGCGAGGGCCTGCCGGATGACCCGGCGCTGGGAGGGGCCGTTGGGCGCGGTGAGGCCGTTGCTGGCGCCGTCCTGGTTGACGGCGGAGCCCCGGACCACGGCGAGGACCTCATGCCCGTTGCGCAGGGCGTCGGAGAGCCGTTCGACGACGAGGAAGCCGGCGCCCTCGGAGAAGCCGGTGCCGTCCGCCGCGGCGGCGAACGACTTGCAGCGGCCGTCGGGGGCGAGACCGCCCTGGCGTCCGAACTCGGCGAACACGGCGGGCGTCGACAGCACGGTGACACCGCCGGTGACCGCGAGCGAGCAGTCGCCCTGCCGGAGCGCCTGCACCGCGAGGTGCAGGGCGACGAGCGAGGAGGAGCAGGCGGTGTCGACGGAGACCGCGGGGCCCTCAAGTCCGAGCTTGTAGGCGACCCGTCCGGTGACGACGCTGCCGTTGCCGTCGCTGCCCGGGTAGTCGTGGTACATCACGCCGGCGAACACGCCGGTGCGGCTGCCCTTGAGGGACGTGGGGTCGATGCCCGCACGTTCCAGGGCCTCCCAGGAGGTCTCCAGCGCGAGGCGCTGCTGCGGGTCCATGCCGAGGGCCTCGCGCGGCGAGATGCCGAAGAAGCCGGGGTCGAAGTCGGCCGCCCCTTCGAGGAAGCCGCCCTCCCTGGCGTACAGGCCGTCGGGGTCGCGGTGTTCGGGGTCGCGCAGGATCGACAGGTCCCAGCCGCGGTCCTCGGGGAACGGCACGATGGCGTCCTGGCCGGAGGTGACCAGGCGCCACAGGTCCTCGGGCGAGCTGACCCCGCCCGGGTAGCGGCAGGCCATGCCGACGATGGCGATCGGCTCGTGCCGGGCCGCGGTGAGCCTGCGGTTGTCGCGGCGCAGCCGGGCGGTCTCGGCACGGGCGGCGGGTCCGGCGCCGTCGGGGAGGTCGTCTTCGAGGTCGGGTGCGTCCTGGTCGAGGGAGTCGAGGAGGGCGTCCCGGTCCGCGTCGCCGAACTCGCCGTTCTCTCCGGCGAGTTCGAGCAGGGTGTCCATCAGTCCGGCGTCGCGCAGCCGCCTGGCCGGGATCGAGGACAGGGCACGGCGTACGCCGTCCTCGGCGCCGTCGGCGCTGCCGTCCGCCCCGGCTTGCGGGAACGCGGCGGCGAGTTCCTCCTCGATGACCTCGGTGACGGCGAGGGCGTTGGGGTGGTCGAAGACGAGGGTGGCGGGGAGCCGCAGCCCGGTGAGGGTGTTGAGGTGGTTGCGCAGTTCGGTCGCGGCCAGCGAGTCGAAGCCCAACTCCTGGAACGCCCGGTCCGCACCGATCGCCTCCGCAGACCCATGCCCCAGCACCGCCGCGACCTGCGACCGCACCAGATGCAGGACGGTCCGGTGCCGCTCCGCCTCCGAAAGAGCGGCCAGCCGTTGCGCGGGCGACTCGTCCGAGGAGCCCCCGGTGACGGTTCCGGCGACGGCCGCGGTACGACGGGCCGGCGCCAGGGCGCGCAGCAGAGCGGGGATGTCGTCGGTGCGGGTGCGCAGGGCGGTGGTGTCGACCCGCAGGGGAACCACCGTCGCCTCCGACCGGTCCAACCCCGCCGCGAACAACGCCAGTCCCGCATCGCGCGACAACAACGGAAGACCCTGCGACGCCATCCGACGCCGGTCCACCTCCGACAAGAACTCACCCAACCCCCCACCCACATCCCAGAACCCGAACGCCATCGACGTACCCACCAGACCCTCGGCCCGACGACGCGCCGCCACCGCATCCAAAAACACATTCGCCGCCGCATAGTTGCCCTGACCAGCCGTCAGAACCAGACCACCCGCCGACGACACCAACACAAACGCCGCCAACTCCACACCCACCGTCGCCTCATGCAACCACCACGCCGCATCCGCCTTCGCACCCAACACCGAATCCAACCGCTCCCCCGACAACGCACCCACCAGAGCGTTGTCACCCACACCCGCCGCATGCACCACCCCCAACAGACCACGACCCGACACCAACGAACCCACCAACCCCACCAACGCCCCACGATCCGACACATCACACGCCACCACCTCCACCGCAGCACCCCACCCACGCAACTCCGCCACCAACGCCTCCGCACCCGGAGCACCCACACCCCGACGCGACACCAACACCAGATCACGCACACCACGCTCCACCACCAGATACCGCGCCATCACCGCACCCAGACCACCCGTACCACCCGTCACCAACACCGCACCCTCACCATCCAACGACGGCACCTCAACCCGCTCCCCCCCAAGACGACTCAGACGCGGGACCAACACCTCCCCCTCACGCACCGCGACCTCGGACTCACCCGAAACCACCACCGCCACCGCACGCCCCACCGCATCCACACCCGCACCCACCGCAACATCCGCCAACCCGAACCGACCCGGATTCTCCGCCAACGCCGCACGCACCAACCCCCACACAGGAGCCGACACCACATCACCCACACCACCACCCACCGGCACCGCACCCCGCGTCACCACCACCAGACGCGACGAACCAAACCGCTCATCACCCAACCACTCCTGCACCACCCCAAGAACACGCCCCAGAACCGACCGCACCCCCACCGGAACATCCACCCCAACCGGCGCCTCCACCTCCAGCACCACCACACCCGGCACCACACCCGAACCCGAAGCCGACACATCGGCCCACGAGGCCATGTCCACAACGGCGGTGGTGTCCACCGACACCGGCATCCAGTCGATGCCGTAGAGTGCGCCCGCGTCCGGAGACGCGGAGCCCAACTGGTCGGCGGAGACCGGGCGGCCGACCATGGAGCCCACGGTCAGGACAGGCGCCCCGGTCACATCGGCGACGCGGATGTCCATGCCGCCGTCCTCGGCGGTGGCGATCCGGACGCGGACCGCGGCGGCGCCCACGGCGTGCAGGGTGACTCGGTTCCAGGCGAAGGGGATCACCGTGTCGCCGTCACCCTGGTCCTGGACGTCGCCGGTGCTGTCGTTGAGGATCGCGGCGTGCATGGAGGCGTCCAGCAGCGCGGGGTGCAGTCCGTAGCGGCCCGCCTCCTCGGCGGCCTCCTCGGGCAGCGCGACTTCCGCGAACAGTTCCGCGCCCCTGCGCCAGGCCTTGTGAAGCCCCTGGAACACCGGCCCGTAGCCGTAACCACGGTCACGGAAGACGTCGTAGGCGTGCTCGACGGGCACCACCTCGGCGCCCGCCGGAGGCCACTGCGCCAGAGCGGTCCCCACCGCCGCGGGCCCGTCCGTGAGGAAGCCGGTGGCGTGGGTGGCCCAGTCCTGTTCGGTGCCCTCGGGGCGGGAGTAGACGGCGACGGTACGACGTTCCGAGGTGCGCGGTCCGACGACGACGCGGACCTGGGCGCCGCCCCGCTCGGGCAGTACCAGCGGCGCGGCGAGGGTCAGCTCGTCCAGTGTCGGGCAGTCCACGGACTCCCCGGCGGCGAGGGCGAGTTCGACGAGGACGGCGCCGGGCAGCAGTACGCGTCCGAGGACCACGTGGTCGGCCAGCCACGGCTGTGCCTCCACCGACAGCCGGCCCGTCAGTACCGCGCCGCCGGAGTCGGGCAGCGTCACCGCGGCGGCCAGCAGCGGATGGTCGAAGGTGTCGAGTCCGGCGCTTGCCGCGGCGGGGCCGCCGTCGGTCGCGGTCAGCCAGTAGCGCTGCCGCTGGAAGGCGTACGTCGGCAGCTCGACGGCACGTGCGCCGCTCCCGGTGAAGAAACCGGCCCAGTCGACCGTCGTGCCGGCGGTGTGCAGGTGGGCGAGGGCGCCGAGGACCGCCTCGGTCTCGGGGCGGTTCTTGCGGGCGGTCGGGACCAGCAGGACGGCGGTGTCCGCCTGGTCGTCCAGGCAGGTGCGGGCCATGCCGGTGAGGACGGCCTCGGGGCCGATCTCGACGCAGCGGTCCACGCCGGCGGTGCGCAGGGCGCGTATGCCGTCGGCGAAGCGGACGGCCTCGCGGACATGGGTCACCCAGTAGGCGGGGTCGGTCAGTTCGCCGGCCTCGGCGACACGGCCGGTCACGTTCGACACGACCGGCAGCCGGGGCGCACCGTAGGACAGCCGGTCGGCTGCCTCACGGAACTCGGCGAGCATGGGTTCCATCAGCGGGGAGTGGAACGCGTGCGAGACCCGGAGTGCGCTCACCCTCCGTCCCTGCGCACGGAAGTGGTCGGCGACAGCTCGGACCGCGTCCTCTCGTCCCGAGAGCACCACCGACGTGGGGCCGTTGACGGCGGCGAGGGACAACTCGTCGGTGAGGTGCGGCAGCAGTTCGTCCTCGGTGGCCTCGACGGCCGTCATCGCGCCACCCTCGGGCAACGCCTGCATCAGCCGGCCGCGCGCCGCCACCAGCGCGCAGGCGTCGGCGAGGGAGAACACCCCGGCGACATGCGCGGCAGCCACCTCGCCGATCGAGTGACCGGCCACCAGGTCGGGGACGACACCCCATGAGGTGAGCAGCCGGTGCAGGGCCACCTCGAAGGCGAACAGGGCGGGTTGGGCGTACGCGGTGGCGTTCAGGGCGTCCTCGTCGTCGCCCCACATCACCTCGCGCAGTGGCCGTTCCAGGTGCTCGTCGAGTCCGGCGCAGACCGCGTCGAAGGCCTCGGCGAACGCGGGGAAGGCGTCGTACAGGCTTCGGCCCATGCCGAGGCGCTGCGCGCCCTGTCCGGTGAAGAGGAACGCGGTGGTGCCCGTGGACCGGGCGGTGCCGGTCGTCACGGCGGGGCTCCGGTCGCCGGTGGCGAGGGCGCGCAGTCCGCCGAGGAGTTCCTGCCGGTCGGCGCCGAGCACGACCGCGCGGGACTCCAGCGCCGTACGGGCGGTGGCGAGGGTGTACGCCGTGTCCAGGGCGTTCGTGCCGGGCGCGGTCTCCAGGTGGGCCAGGAGGCGGGCGGCCTGGGCGCGCAGGGCCTCCGGGGTCGCGCCGCCGACCGTCCACGGCAGCAGCGCGGGCGCGCGGTCGGCCGGGGCGGGGCGCGGGGCGTCCTCGGCCGGGGCCGCGGGGCCCTGTTCCAGGACCACGTGCGCGTTGGTGCCGCTGAGGCCGAACGCCGAGACGCTGGCGCGGCGCGGATGGTCGGTGACCGGCCACGGGCGGTCCTCGGTGACCAGTTCGGCGCGGCCCTCGGTCCAGTCCACGTGTGGCGACGGACGGTCCACGTGAAGGGTGCGCGGCACCACGCCGTGCTCCATCGCCATGACCATCTTGATGACGCCGGCGACACCGGCGGCGGCCTGCGCGTGCCCGATGTTCGACTTGATCGAGCCGAGCAGGAGCGGCCGGTCCTCGGGCCGGTCCTGGCCGTAGGTGGCGAGGAGCGCCTGTGCCTCGATCGGGTCTCCCAGGCTGGTGCCGGTGCCGTGCGCCTCGACCACGTCGACCTCGGGTGCGGCGATCCCGGCGCCCTGGAGCGCCTGCCGGATGACCCGCTGCTGCGAGGGGCCGTTGGGCGCCGTGAAGCCGTTGGAGGCGCCGTCCTGGTTGACGGCCGTCCCCTTGACGACGGCGAGCACGCGGTGTCCGTTGCGTACGGCGTCCGACAGCCGCTCGACGAGGAGCACACCGACGCCCTCGGACCAGCCGACGCCGTCCGCGGCGCCCGCGAAGGCCTTGCAGCGGCCGTCGGCGGACAGCCCGCGCTGGCGGCTGAACTCGACGAACATGCCGGGCGTCGACATCACGGTGGCACCGCCGGCCACGGCGAGCGAGCACTCTCCGGAACGCAGCGCCTGCACCGCGAGGTGCAGCGCCACCAGGGAGGAGGAGCAGGCCGTGTCCACGGTGACGGCGGGGCCCTCCCAGCCGTAGGTGTAGGACAGCCGGCCGGAGACCACGCTGCCGCCCGCGGTGCCGGAGGGCGAGACGTTCAGTGCGTAGTCGTGGTACATCACGCCGGCGAACACTCCGGTGCGGCTGCCCTTGAGGGAGGTCGGGTCGATGCCCGCGCGCTCCAGGGCCTCCCAGGAGGTCTCCAGCAGCAACCGCTGTTGGGGGTCCATGTAGAGGGCCTCGCGGGGAGAAATCCCGAAGAAGCCGGGGTCGAACTGGGCGGCGTCGTGCAGGAAGCTGCCGCGCCGCGTGTAGCTCTTGCCCTCCTTGCCGGGCTCGGGGTCGTAGAGGTTCTCCACGTCCCAGCCGCGGTCGTCCGGGAGGTCGGAGACGGTGTCCACGCCGTCCATGACCAGGCGCCACAGGTCCTCGGGCGAGGTGACTCCGCCCGGGTAGCGGCAGGCCATGCCGACGATCGCGATCGGCTCGTCGTCGACGGCGGTCCCGCCGCCGGTGACGGGTGCGTCGGTCCGGTCGGTGCCGCCGCCGAGCCGCTTCACGATGTGTTCGGTGACGGCGAGGGCGTTGGGGTGGTCGAAGACGAGGGTGGCGGGGAGCCGCAGCCCGGTGAGGGTGTTCAGATGGTTGCGCAGTTCGGTCGCGGCCAACGAGTCGAAGCCCAACTCCTGGAACGCCCGGTCCGCACCGATCGCCTCCGCAGAGCCATGCCCCAGCACCGCCGCGACCTGCGACCGCACCAGATGCAGCACGGTCCGGTGCCGCTCCGCCTCCGGAAGAGCGGCCAGCCGGTCGGCAGTCGAGCCCTCGGTGTGCGCCGCCGTGACCACGGCCGCCGCCGAACGGCGCGTCGGGGCCAGCCCCTTCAGCAGCGCCGGCAGAGCATCGGTGCGGGTGCGCAGGGCGGTGGTGTCGACCCGCAGGGGAACCACCGTCGCCTCCGGCCGGTCCAACCCCGCCGCGAACAACGCCAGTCCCGCATCGCGCGACAACAACGGAAGACCCTGCGACGCCATCCGACGCCGGTCCACCTCCGACAAGAACTCACCCAACCCCCCACCCACATCCCAGAACCCGAACGCCATCGACGTACCCACCAGGCCCCCGGCCCGACGACGCGCCGCCACCGCATCCAAAAACACATTCGCCGCCGCATAGTTGCCCTGACCAGCCGTCAGAACCAGACCACCCGCCGACGACACCAGCACAAACGCCGCCAACTCCACACCAGCAGTCGCCTCATGCAACCACCACGCCGCATCCGCCTTCGCACCCAACACCGAATCCAACCGCTCCCCCGACAACGCACCCACCAGAGCGTTGTCACCCACACCCGCCGCATGCACCACCCCCAACAGACCACGACCCGACACCAACGAACCCACCAACCCCACCAACGCCCCACGATCCGACACATCACACGCCACCACCTCCACCGCAGCACCCCACCCACGCAACTCCGCCACCAACGCCTCCGCACCCGGAGCACCCACACCCCGACGCGACACCAACACCAGATCACGCACACCACGCTCCACCACCAGATACCGCGCCATCACCGCACCCAGACCACCCGTACCACCCGTCACCAACACCGCACCCTCACCATCCAACGACGGCACCTCAACCCGCTCCCCCCCAAGACGACTCAGACGGGGCACAAATACAACATCCTCACGCACCGCGACCTCGGACTCACCCGAAACCACCACCGCCACCGCACGCCCCACCGCATCCACACCCGCGCCCACCGCAACATCCGCCAACCCGAACCGACCCGGATTCTCCGCCAACGCCGCACGCACCAACCCCCACACAGGAGCCGACACCACATCACCAACACCACCCACCGGCACCGCACCCCGCGTCACCACCACCAGACGCGACGAACCAAACCGCTCATCACCCAACCACTCCTGCACCACCCCAAGAACACGCCCCAGAACCGACCGCACCCCCACCGGAACATCCACCCCAGCCGGCGCCTCCACCTCCAGCACCACCACACCAGGCACCACACCCGAACCCGACACCTCACCCCAGAAGGCCCAGGGCGTCGGGTCCGAAGCGGCAGAGGCCTCCACCGACACCGGCGTCCAGTCGATGCCGTAGAGCGCGCCCGCGTCCGGGGACGCGGAGCCCAACTGGTCGGCGGAGAGCGGCCGGCTCGCGATGGAGCCGACGGTCAGGACAGGCGCCCCGGTCACATCGGCGAGGGTGAGGGAGACGGCACGGCCGTCGAGGCGGCTGATCCGGACGCGGACCGCGGCGGCACCGACGGCGTGCAGGGTCACGTCGTTCCAGGCGAACGGGACGACCGTCTCGCCCTCCACCTCATTGAGGATGCCCGTGTGCATGGCTGCGTCGAGGATCGCCGGGTGCAGTCCGTAGCGGCCCGCCTCGCCGGCGGCGTCCTCGGGCAGCGCGACTTCCGCGAACAGTTCCTCGCCCCTGCGCCAGGCCTTGTGAAGCCCCTGGAACACCGGCCCGTAGCCGTAACCACGGTCACGGAAGACATCGTAGGCGTGCTCGACGGGCACCACCTCGGCGCCCGCCGGAGGCCACTGCGCCAGAGCGGTCCCCACCGCCGCGGGCCCGTCCGCGAGGAAGCCGGTGGCGTGGGTGGTCCACGGGGCGTCGCCCGCGTTCTCGGGACGGGAGTAGACGGTGACCGTACGGTGACCGTCCGCGTCCGGGCCCGCGACAACGCGGATCTGGACCGCGCCGTCCTCGGGCAGCACCAGGGGCGCGGCAAGGGTCAGTTCCTCCAGCGTGGCCGAGCCGACCGTCTCACCGGCGGCGAGGGCCAGCTCGACCAGGCCCGTGCCCGGGAGCAGTACGCGTCCGAGGACCACGTGGTCGGCAAGCCACGGCTGAGCGTCCACCGACAGCCGGCCCGTCAGTACCGCACCGTCGGAGTCGGGCAGCGTCACCACGGCGCCCAGCAGCGGATGGTCGGCCGCGTCGACGCCGGCGGACCGGGGGTCGGACGCGGCACGGACGGTGCCCTCGGGCCAGTAGCGCTGCCGCTGGAAGGCGTACGTCGGCAGCTCGACGGCACGTGCGCCGGTCCCGGCGAAGAATCCGGCCCAGTCGATGTCCACGCCCACGGTGTGGAGTCGGCCGAGCGCGGTGAACGCCGCCGCCACCTCCTCGCGGTCCTTGCGCAGCACCGGGACCAGGACCGCGTCCTCGCCCGCGCTCTCCCGCGCCATGCCACTCAGCACACCGTCGGGACCCAGCTCCACGAACCGCGACACACCCTCCGCGGCCAGAGCACGCACACCGTCGTCGAAACGCACCGCCTCACGGACATGCGTCACCCAGTAGTCCGGAGTGGCCAGTTCGCCCGCCCCGGCGATACGACCGGTCACATTCGATACCACCGGCACAACCGGCTCCGCGAACGACAACCCACCAAGGGCCGCACGGAAGTCGTCGAGCATGGGTTCCATCAGCGGGGAGTGGAACGCGTGCGAGACGCGGAGTGCGCTCACCCTCCGTCCCTGCGCACGGAAGTGGTCGGCGACGGCTCGGACCGCGTCCTCTCGTCCCGAGAGCACCACCGACGTGGGGCCATTGACGGCGGCGAGGGACAACTCGTCGGTGAGGTGCGGCAGCAGTTCGTCCTCGGTGGCCTCGACGGCCGTCATCGCGCCACCCTCGGGCAACGCCTGCATCAGCCGGCCACGCGCCGCCACCAGCGCGCAGGCGTCCTCAAGGGAGAACACCCCGGCGACATGCGCGGCAGCCACTTCGCCAATGGAGTGCCCGGCCACGAACTCAGGCCGCACACCCCACGACTCCACCAGCCGGAACAGCGCCACCTCCACAGCGAACAGCCCCGCCTGCGCGAACACCGTCCGGTTCAACAGCCCGGCGTCCTCACCCCACACCACATCCCGCACCGAACCATCCAGATGAGCATCCAACCCGGCACACACGGCGTCGAAGGACTCCGCGAACACCGGGAACCGGGCATACAACTCCCGCCCCATACCAAGCCGCTGAGACCCCTGACCGGAGAACAGGAACGCCGTACGACCGCCGGTAACCACACCCTCCACAACCCGGGCATCCGGCACACCCGACGCCAACGCACCAAGCGCCGCCAGCCGGTCACCACCACCCAGCACCACCGCACGATGATCGAAGGACGTACGACCCGACACCAACGAATACGCCACATCCAGCACACTCACCGAACCACCAGCCACAAACTCCCGCAGCCGCTCCGCCTGCCCCCGCAACGCCTCCCACGACCGACCCGACACAACCCACGGCACATCCCCCACCGACGACTCAACACGCCCCACCTCAGCAACCGGCTCGGCCTGTTCAAGAATCACGTGCGCATTGGTCCCACTGATACCGAAGGACGACACACCCGCCCGACGGACACGCCCCTCCCCCGGCCACGCCTGCTCACCGGTCAGCAACTCCACCGCACCCGCCGACCAGTCCACATGCGAACTGGGCGCATCCACGTGCAGAGTCCGCGGGAGTACACCGTGCCGCATCGCCATCACCATCTTGATGACACCCGCCACACCCGCAGCCGCCTGCGTATGCCCCAGATTCGACTTCACCGAACCCAGCCACAACGGACTCTCCACATCCCGGTCCCGGCCATACGTCGCCAGCAACGCCTGAGCCTCGATCGGATCACCCAGCGTCGTCCCCGTACCATGCGCCTCGACCACATCCACATCCCCGGCCGACAACCCACCACTCGCCAACGCCTGACGAATCACCCGCTGCTGCGACGGACCATTCGGCGCCGTCAACCCATTCGACGCACCATCCTGATTCACCGCCGAACCCCGCACCACCGCCAACACCCGATGCCCCAACCGACGAGCATCCGACAACCGCTCCAAGACGACCATGCCCACACCCTCCGACCAGCCGGCGCCGTCGGCGGAGTCGGAGAACGCCTTGCAGCGGCTGTCCGGGGAGAGGGCGCCCTGGCGGGAGAACTCGATGAAGGCGGTGGGCGTGGCCATGACGGTCACGCCACCGGCGACGGCGAGGGAGCACTCGCGCGACCGCAACGCCTGCGCCGCCCAGTGCATGGCGACGAGCGACGACGAGCACGCCGTGTCCACCGTCACCGCGGGACCCTCGAACCCGAACGTGTAGGAGACACGGCCGGACGCGATGCTGCCCGCGCTGCCGTTGCCTCGATAGCCCTCGTACTGCTCGTCGGCGAGGATGCTGCCGTAGTCGTTGTACATGACGCCGGCGAAGACGCCGGTCTGGCTGCCGCGCAGGGAGACCGGGTCCACACCCGCCCGCTCGATCGCCTCCCACGTCGTCTCCAACAGCAACCGCTGCTGCGCGTCCGTCGCCACCGCCTCACGCGGACTCATCCCGAAGAACTCCGGATCAAAACCCGCAGCCTCGTACAAGAACCCACCCGAACGCGTATACGTCGTACCCGGCACACCCCGGTCCTCGCTGTACAACGCATCCACATCCCAGCCACGGTCCGCCGGGAAATCACCCACCGCGTCCACACCCTCGGACACCACACGCCACAGGTCCTCCGGCGAAGACACCCCACCCGGATACCGGCACGCCATGCCGACGATCACCACCGGATCGTCCGCCACCGACGGCAACGACGCCACCGGTACGAGGGCGGCGGCCTCGGTGCCGAGGACGCTGTCGAGGAGGTGACCGGCGAGGAGGTCGGCGGTCGGGTAGTCGAAGACGACCGTGGCGGGCAGGCGCAGGCCGGTCGCCTTGCCGAGGCGGTTGCGCAGTTCCACCGCCGTCAGCGAGTCGAAGCCCAAGTCCTGGAAGGCGCGGTGGGGGTTCACGGTCTGGGCACCGGAGTGGCCCAGGACAACCGCGATCTGGCCGCGTACGAGGTCGAGCACGGTCTCGCGGCGTTCGGTCTCCGCGAGGCCGGCGAGACGCGCGGCGAGCCCGGCCGCGGTGGCGGAACCCGCCGCCGCGGCGGTGCGGCGCACCGGGGTACGGATCAGTCCGCTGAGCAGCGGGGGCACCTCGCCCTGGGCGCGCAGCGACGCGAGGTCGAGGTGGACGGGCAGGACGACGGGTTCACCGGAGGCGAGGGCCGCGTCGAACAGAGCCGTCCCCTGCTCCGCCGTCACCGGCGGCAGCCCCGAACGCGCGATACGACGACGATCCGTCTCCGACAGACCCTCCGTCATCCCTGCATCCTGAGCCCACGGACCCCACACCAACGACACAGCAGCAAGACCCAGACCCCGCCGATACTCCACCAACGCGTCCAGGAACACATTCCCCGCCGCATAAGCGGACTGCCCGGCACTCCCGAACACCCCCGCCACCGACGAGAAGACCACAAACGCCGCCAGATCCACACCCAACGTCGCCCGGTGCAGATTCCACGCCGCGTCCACCTTCGGACGCAACACACCCGACACCCGCTCACCCGACAACGACTCCAACAACCCGTCGTCCAACACACCCGCCGCATGCACCACCGCACACACCCCGTGCAGAGCGACCAGGTCGGCCACCGCGTCCGCGTCTGTCACGTCGCAGGCCTCGACGGACACCCGTGCGCCCGACTCCGACAGTTCGGCGACCAGTTCCGCCGCTCCCTCGGCGGCAGGACCGCGCCGGCTCACCAGCAGCAGGTCACGCACACCGTGCTCGAACACCAGATGCCGGGCCAGCACACGCCCGAGACCACCCGTCCCACCCGTCACCAGCACCGGGCCGGCGAGGTCGTCCCAGCTCGGCCCTGCGGCAGCCTCACCCGTGGTCACGCGGGCAAGCCGCGGCACCCGCACCTCGCCGTCGCGTACCGCCGCCTCCGGCTCGCCCGAGGCGAGGGCGGCCAGGACGACCGCAGCGTCGGCGTCGGCAGGGAGTTCCAGCAGGCCGAAACGGCCCGGGTGTTCAGAGATCGCGGACCTCACCAGGCCCCGGACGGGGGCGGCGGCGAGCCCCTCGGCCCCCTCGGCCGGGCGGGTGACGAACACCAGACGGGAGCCGGCGAACCGCTCCACGGCCAGCCACGACCGCACCAGGCCCAGGGCCCAGGAGGCGGCGGAGTGCGCGCTGTCCACCAGTTCGGCGTCGTCACCGGGCTCCGGGACGGCCACCAACACCGTGGTCGGCACCTCGTCCGCCACCGCCAGTTCCTCCAGCGTCGACAGGCCCACGGACCCGTCGCCGTCCGAATCCGACAGGCCCGCGATTCCGTGTCCGTCGCCGAGGTCCAGGGCGGTCACCGCTCCCGGCTCTACGGCGCCCTCCACGGTCCGCGCCGGTACCCATTCGACCTGGAACAGGGTGTCCCGCGCGGGGGTGTTGAGCTGCGCGGCCGTCAACGGCCGTACGGTCAGGGAGCGTACGGTCGCCACCGGCTCACCCGCCGGGTCGGCCAGGTCGAGGGCCATGGTGCCGTCGGTGTCGCGGGTGAGCCTGGCCCGCAGGGCGGACGCCCCGGAGGCGTGCAGACCGACTCCTCCCCAGGAGAACGGGACTCCGCCATGGCCCTCGTCGTCGAGCGCGAAGGCGTGCAGCGCGGCGTCGAAGAGTGCCGGGTGCAGGCCGAAGGCGCTGCCGTCGGTCCCGTCGTCCAGAGCGATCTCGGCGAACAGTTCGTCACCGCGCCGCCAGGCCGCGCGCAGCCCCCGGAAGGCGGGGCCGTAGCCGAATCCGGCCTCGGCGAGGCGGTCGTAGCAGTCGGACACGTCGACCGCGACGGCGTCCGCCGGCGGCCACTCGACGGCCCGGAAGTCGCTGGGGGCGACGGGCTCGGCGACGAGCGTGCCGGTGGCGTGAACCGTCCACGAGGCGCGGGTGTCGTCCTCGTCGCGCGTGTGCACGGCCAGGGAGCAGCGACCGTCCTCGTCGGCGGCGCCGACCCGCACCTGGACCTGCACGGCGCCCCGTTCGGGCAGCGTCAGCGGCGCGGACAGGGTCAGCTCCTCGACCTGGCCGCAGCCCACTTCGTCGGCGGCGCGGAGTGCCAGCTCCAGCAGCGCCGTTCCGGGCACCAGAACGACGCCCTGGACGGCGTGGTCGGCAAGCCAGGGGTGCGACTGGGTGGAGAGGCGTCCGGTGAACAACAGGCCGTCGGAACCGGCCAGTTCGACGGCCGCCCCGAGCAGCGGGTGCCCGGCGGCACCGAGTCCGGCGAAGCGCACGTCACCTGCGCGGGTGAGGGTGCCCTCGGGCCAGTAGCGTTGCCGCTGGAAGGCGTACGTCGGCAACTCGACGGCACGTGCGCCGGTCCCGGCGAGGAAGCCGGCCCAGTCGATGTCCACGCCCACGGTGTGGAGTCGGCCGAGCGCGGTGAACGCCGCCGCCACCTCCTCGCGGTCCTTGCGCAGCACCGGGACCAGGACCGCGTCCTCGCCCGCGCTCTCCCGCGCCATGCCGCTCAGCACACCGTCGGGACCCAGCTCCACGAACCGCGACACACCCTCCGCGGCCAGAGCACGCACACCGTCGTCGAACCGCACCGCCTCACGGACATGCCTCACCCAGTACTCGGGCTCCTCCACCTGTCCGGGCTCCGCGAGTGCGCCGCTGACGTTGGAGATCAGCGGAATCCGGGGCGCCTGGAAGGCCAGCCCCTCGACTACCTCGCGGAAGTCGCCGAGCATCGGCTCCATCAGCGGGGAGTGGAACGCGTGCGACACGCGGAGCCTGCTCACCCGACGCCCACGCTCACGGAAGGCATCGTCGATGGACTCGACGGTCTCCTCCAGCCCGGAAACCACCACTGAGGAAGGCCCGTTGACCGCAGCGATGGACACGTCGTCGGTGAGGTGCGGCAGCACCTCCCCCTCCGTCGCCTCCACCGCCACCATCGCGCCGCCCTCGGGAAGCGCCTGCATCAGCCGGCCACGCGCCGCGACCAGGGCACACGCGTCCTCAAGGGAGAACACCCCCGCGACATACGCGGCAGCCACCTCGCCAATGGAGTGACCGGCCACGAACTCAGGCCGCACACCCCACGACTCCACAAGCCGGAACAGCGCCACCTCCACCGCGAACAGCCCCGCCTGCGCGAACACCGTCCGGTTCAACAGCCCGGCGTCCTCACCCCACACCACATCCCGCACCGAACCATCCAGATGAGCATCCAACCCGGCACACACGGCGTCGAAGGACTCCGCGAACACCGGGAACCGGGCATACAACTCCCGCCCCATACCAAGCCGCTGAGACCCCTGACCGGAGAACAGGAACGCCGTACGACCGCCGGTAACCACACCCTCCACAACCCGGGCATCCGGCACACCCGACGCCAACGCACCAAGCGCCGCCAGCCGGTCACCACCACCCAGCACCACCGCACGATGATCGAAGGACGTACGACCCGACACCAACGAATACGCCACATCCAGCACACTCACCGAACCACCAGCCACAAACTCCCGCAGCCGCTCCGCCTGCCCCCGCAACGCCTCCCACGACCGACCCGACACAACCCACGGCACATCCCCCACCGACGACTCAACACGCCCCACCTCAGCAACCGGCTCGGCCTGTTCAAGAATCACGTGCGCATTGGTGCCGCTGATACCGAAGGACGACACACCCGCCCGACGGACACGCCCCTCCCCCGGCCACACCTGCTCCCCGGTCAGCAGCTCCACCGCACCCGCCGACCAGTCCACATGCGAACTGGGCGCATCCACGTGCAGAGTCCGCGGGAGTACACCGTGCCGCATCGCCATCACCATCTTGATGACACCCGCCACACCCGCAGCCGCCTGCGTATGCCCCAGATTCGACTTCACCGAACCCAGCCACAACGGACTCTCCACATCCCGGTCCCGGCCATACGTCGCCAGCAACGCCTGAGCCTCGATCGGATCACCCAGCGTCGTCCCCGTACCATGCGCCTCGACCACATCCACATCCCCGGCCGACAACCCACCACTCGCCAACGCCTGACGAATCACCCGCTGCTGCGACGGACCATTCGGCGCCGTCAACCCATTCGACGCACCATCCTGATTCACCGCCGAACCCCGCACCACCGCCAACACCCGATGCCCCAACCGACGAGCATCCGACAACCGCTCCAACACCACCACACCCACACCCTCGGACCAGCCCACCCCATCAGCCGCATCCGCGAACGAACGGCACCGCCCGTCCGACGACAGCCCACCCTGCCGCGAGAACTCCACAAACGTCGTCGGCGTCGACATCACCGTCACACCACCTGCGACGGCGAGGGAGCACTCACCCGACCGCAATGCCTGCGCCGCCCAGTGCAACGCCACCAACGACGACGAACACGCCGTGTCCACCGTCACCGCGGGACCCTCGAACCCGAACGTGTAGGACACCCGTCCCGAAGCCACGCTTCCGGCGCTGCCGCTGCCCTGGTAGCCCTCGTGCTCGGGGCCGGCCAGCAGGTTGGCGTAGTCGTGGTACATGACGCCGGCGAAGACGCCGGTCTGGCTGCCGCGCAGGGAGACCGGGTCCACACCCGCCCGCTCGATCGCCTCCCACGTCGTCTCCAACAGCAACCGCTGCTGCGCGTCCGTCGCCACCGCCTCACGCGGACTCATCCCGAAGAACTCCGGATCAAAACCCGCAGCCTCATACAAGAACCCACCCGAACGCGTATACGTCGTACCCGGCACACCCCGGTCCTCGCTGTACAACGCATCCACATCCCAGCCACGGTCCGCCGGGAAATCACCCACCGCGTCCACACCCTCGGACACCACACGCCACAGGTCCTCCGGCGAGGACACCCCACCCGGATACCGGCACGCCATGCCGACGATCACCACCGGATCGTCCGCCACCGACGGCAACGACGCGGCCGGAACCACCTCGGCCGACTCCACGACACCGAACAGCTCGTCCAGCAGATAACCCACCAGCGCGTGCGCCGTCGGATAGTCGAAAACAACCGTGGCAGGCAGCCGCAGACCCGTCGCCTTGCCCAGACGATTGCGCAGCTCCACCGCCGTCAGCGAATCGAAACCCAAGTCCTGGAATGCCCGCGCCGGATCCACCGTCTGCGCACCCGCATGACCCAACACCACAGCGATCTGCCCACGCACCAGATCGAGCAGCATCTCCCGCCGCTCCTCCACACCCAGCGAACCCAACCGCTGCACCAGACCCGCCGTCGCCGCCGAACCACCCGCAACCGAACGGCGCTTGCGTGTGCCGGTCAGGCCGCGGAGCAGGTTCGGGATGTCCTGTCGGCCGCGCAGCGACGCGAGGTCGAGGCGGACGGGCAGGACGACGGGTTCACCGGAGGCGAGGGCCGCGTCGAACAGAGCCGTCCCCTGCTCCGCCGTCACCGGCGGCAGCCCCGAACGCGCGATACGACGACGATCCGTCTCCGACAGACCCTCCGCCATCCCCGCATCCTGAGCCCACGGACCCCACACCAACGACACAGCAGCAAGACCCAGACCCCGCCGATACTCCACCAACGCGTCCAGGAACACATTCCCCGCCGCATAAGCGGACTGCCCGGCACTCCCGAACACCCCCGCCACCGACGAGAAGACCACAAACGCCGCCAGATCCACACCCAACGTCGCCCGGTGCAGATTCCACGCCGCATCCACCTTCGGACGCAACACACCCGACACCCGCTCACCCGACAACGACTCCAACAACCCGTCGTCCAACACACCCGCCGCATGCACCACCGCACGCAGTGGACGGTCGGTCGGTACTCCGGCGAGCAGGACGTCCACGGCGGTGCGGTCGGCCAGGTCGCAGGCGGCGATCGAGACGCGTGCCCCGGTCTGTGCCAGCTCCTCGACCAGTTCCTCGGCGCCCTCGGCCGCAGGGCCGCGCCGGCTCACCAGCAGCAGGTCACGCACACCGTGCTCGAACACCAGATGCCGGGCCAGCACACGCCCGAGACCACCCGTCCCACCCGTCACCAGGACGGTGCCCTCGTCCAGGCCGGAAAGGCCAGACAGGCCGGACAGGCCGGTGCGGGTCCCGTCGGCGTGAGTCGCGGCGCCCGCCGTCCGGGTCAGTCGCGGCGCCCACGCGCCGCCCTCGCGGACGGCGTACTCGGTCTCGTCCAGCGCGAGAGCCGCACGGAGGGCGGTGGCGTCCGCGCCGTCCTGCCGGTGCAGCAGTCCGAAGCGTCCGGGGTGCTCCAGTGCGGCGGAGCGCACCAGGCCCGTCACGGGCGCGGACGTGAGTCCGTCGGCGCCGCCCGTCACGAACACGAGCCGGGAGTCGGCGAATTGCTCCTCGGCCAGCCATGCCTGTGCGAGTTCCAGGGCCCAGACGGCGGCGAAGTGCGCGGAGTCCACGACCTCCGCGCTGTCGCCCACGTCCGGGACACCCACGAGCACCACGGACGGCACCTCGTCGGCGGCGGCCAGCTCCTCAAGCCCCGGGAAGGCCAGGAACCCGTCACCCGCGAGGGCCGGGGTTCCGAAGTCCTCGCCGGGAGCCAGCACCGCCACCGGACCGACCTCGTCGGCACCGTCCACCGCGCGCGCCCGGACCCAGTCCACCCGGTAGAGCGGCTCGGCCGCGGGCACGTCGCGCGCCCCGTCGGTGGCGGCGCGGACGGTCAGGCACTCGACCGAGGCGACCGGCGCTCCGGTGGGGTCGGCCAGTTGTACGGCCAGGGTGTCGTCGCCGGTCCGGGTCAGACGAACGCGCAGGGCGGAGGCACCGGAGGCGTGCAGCGAGACCCCCTCCCAGACGAACGGTACGCCCACCGGAGCGTCGCCGTCGCCGTAGGCGAAGGAGGAGTGCAGGGCCGCGTCGAAGAGCGCCGGGTGCAGGACGAACGCCGTACCGTCCACGCCGTCGGGCAGGGCGACCTCGGCGAACACGTCGTCGCCGCGCCGCCAGGCGGACCGCATGCCCTGGAAGACGGGGCCGTAGTGGAGTCCGGCCTCGGCGAGGCGGTCGTAGCAGTCGGACACGTCGACCGCGACGGCGTCCCGCGGCGGCCATTGCGCGACCTCGAAGTCGGAGGCCGTGGCGCCCGGGGCGAGGACGCCCTCCGCGTGCGGGGTCCACGGCCGGCCTTCTTCGGCGGCGTCGTCCCGCGAGTGCACGGCGACGGTACGCCGGCCCGCGTCGTCGGGTGCGCCGACGCTCACCTGGATGCGTACCGCGCCCCGCTCGGGCAGCACGAGGGGTGTGGCCAGGGTGAGTTGCTCGACGGTGTCGCAGCCCGCCTCGTCGGCGGCGCGGACGGCGAGTTCCAGCAGGGCCGTGCCGGGGACCAGGACGAGGCCCTGGACGGCGTGGTCGGCAAGCCAGGGGTGCGACTGGAGGGAGAGGCGGCCGGTGAACAACAGGCCGTCGGAACCGGCCAGTTCGACGGCTGCCCCGAGCAGCGGGTGTCCGGCAGCGCCCAGTCCGGCCTGTCGCATGTCACCGGTGCCCGCGACCGTCCCGGTGGGCCAGAAGTACTCGTGCTGGAAGGCGTACGTCGGCAGGTCCACCGGCTGGGCGCCCGTGCCGTCGAGCACGGTTGCCCAGTCGGCGGTCACACCGCGGACATGCAGTTGCGCCAACGCGGTGAGGACGACGGTGACTTCCTCGCGGTCCTTGCGGAGCAGCGGGACCAGGACCGCGTCCTCGCCCGCGCTCTCCCGCGCCATGCCGCTCAGCACACCGTCGGGACCCAGCTCCACAAACCGCGACACACCCTCGGCAGCCAGAGCACGCACACCGTCGTCGAACCGCACCGCCTCACGGACATGCCTCACCCAGTACTCCGGAGCGGCCAGTTCACCCGCCCCGGCGATACGACCGGACACATTCGACACCACCGGCACAACCGGCTCCGCAAACGACAACCCACCAAGGGCCTCACGGAAGTCGTCGAGCATCGGCTCCATCAACGGCGAATGGAACGCGTGCGACACACTCAGCCGAGACGTACGCCGTCCCAGCCCACGGAACACCTCCGCGACCGCCTCAACAGCCTCCGCCACACCCGAAACCACCACCGACGACGGCCCGTTGACCGCAGCGATGGACACCCCGCCGGAGAGATGCGGCAGCACCTCCGCCTCCGCCGCCTCCACCGCCACCATCGCGCCACCCTCCGGCAACGCCTGCATCAGCCGGCCACGCGCCGCAACCAGAGCACACGCATCCCCAAGGGAGAACACCCCCGCCACATGCGCGGCAGCCACCTCACCGATCGAGTGACCAGCCACGAACTCCGGCCGCACACCCCACGACTCCACCAGCCGGAACAGCGCCACCTCAACCGCGAACAGCCCCGCCTGCGCGAACACCGTCCGGTTCAACAGCCCGGCGTCCTCACCCCACACCACATCCCGCACCGAACCATCCAGATGAGCATCCAACCCGGCACACACGGCGTCGAAGGACTCCGCGAACACCGGGAACCGGGCATACAACTCCCGCCCCATACCAAGCCGCTGAGACCCCTGACCGGAGAACAGGAACGCCGTACGACCGCCGGCCTCCCTCTCGCCGACGACGGCGGCCGGGTCGGGTTCGCCGACGCATACGGCGGCAAGGCCCCGGACCGCGGTCGCGCGGTCGTCGGTCAGGACGACGGCACGGTGGTCGAACAGGGCACGCTGGGTGGCGAGGGAGAGCCCGATGTCCACGGGGCTCAGACCGGGGTCGGCCTCGACGAGGGCCAGCAGTCGGGCGGCCTGGGCGTGCAGCGACTCCTCCGTCCGGCCCGACAGGACCCATGGCACGACACCCGGGGCCAGGGAGGCGACTCCGTCTCCGGACGGCTCCGCCTCGGCGACGGGTTCGGCCTGTTCGAGGATGACGTGGGCGTTGGTGCCGCTGATGCCGAAGGACGACACACCCGCCCGACGGACACGCCCCTCCCCCGGCCACACCCGCTCCCCGGTCAGCAGCTCCACCGCACCCGCCGACCAGTCCACATGCGAACTGGGCGCATCCACATGCAACGTACGCGGGAGTACACCATGCCGCATCGCCATCACCATCTTGATGACACCGGCCACGCCCGCAGCCGCCTGCGTATGCCCGAGGTTCGACTTCACCGAACCCAGCCACAGCGGACCGTCCGCGTCCCGGTCCCGGTCCCGGCCATAGGTCGCCAGCAAGGCCTGAGCCTCGATCGGATCACCCAGCGTCGTCCCCGTACCATGCGCCTCGACCACATCCACATCCCCGGCCGACAACCCACCACTCGCCAACGCCTGACGAATCACCCGCTGCTGCGACGGACCATTCGGCGCCGTCAACCCATTCGACGCACCATCCTGATTCACCGCCGAACCCCGCACCACCGCCAACACCCGATGCCCCAACCGACGAGCATCCGACAGCCGCTCCAAGACGAGCATGCCCACGCCCTCGGACCAGCCCACCCCATCAGCCGCATCCGCGAACGAACGGCACCGCCCGTCCGACGACAGCCCACCCTGCCGCGAGAACTCCACAAACGTCGTCGGCGTCGACATCACCGTCACACCACCGGCGACGGCGAGGGAGCACTCACCCGACCGCAAAGCCTGCGCCGCCCAGTGCATGGCGACGAGCGACGACGAGCACGCCGTGTCCACCGTCACCGCGGGACCCTCGAACCCGAACGTGTAGGAGACACGGCCGGACGCGATGCTGGGGGCGCTGCCGTTGCTGCGGAAGCCTTCGTACTGCTCGTCGGCGAGCATGTTGCCGTAGTCGTTGTACATGACTCCGGCGAAGACGCCGGTCTGGCTGCCGCGCAGGGAGACCGGGTCCACACCCGCCCGCTCGATCGCCTCCCACGTCGTCTCCAACAGCAACCGCTGCTGCGCGTCCGTCGCCACCGCCTCACGCGGACTCATCCCGAAGAACTCGGCGTCGAAGGCGCCCGCTTCGTGGAGGAAGCCGCCGGCCTTGGTGTAGGTGGTGCCGGTGGCCTCGCGGTCGGGGTTGTAGAGGCCGTCGACGTCCCAGCCGCGGTTGGTGGGGAACTCCGAGACGGCGTCGACGCCTTCGGACACGACACGCCACAGGTCCTCGGGCGAGGACACCCCACCCGGATACCGGCACGCCATGCCGACGATCACCACCGGATCGTCCGCCACCGACGGCAGCACCGCGGCCGGAACCACCTCGGCCGACTCCACGACACCGAACAACTCGTCCAGCAGATAACCCACCAGCGCGTGCGCCGTCGGATAGTCGAAAACAACCGTGGCAGGCAGCCGCAGACCCGTCGCCTTGCCCAGACGATTGCGCAGCTCCACCGCCGTCAGCGAATCGAAACCCAAGTCCTGGAACGCCCGCGCCGGATCCACCGTCTGCGCACCCGCATGACCCAACACCACAGCGATCTGCCCACGCACCAGATCGAGCAGCATCTCCCGCCGCTCCTCCACACCCAGCGAACCCAACCGCTGCACCAGACCCGCCGTCGCCGCCGAACCACCCGCAGCCGAACGGCGGGTACGGCGTCGGACGAGCCCGTGCATCATCGGGTGGAGGTCGCCCTGCTCGCGAAGTGCGGTCGGGTCGAGGCGGACGGGGAGGACAAGGGGCGCGGCGGTGGTCAGCGCGGCGTCGAAGAGGGCGGTGCCCTGCTCGGCGGTCAGTTCGGGCATTCCGGCGCGGGCGATGCGCTGGACGGAGGTGTCGGAGAGGGCGCCGGTCATGCCGGTGTCCTGGGTCCACGGTCCCCAGGCGAGGGAGGTGGCGGGGAGTCCCTGGGCGCGGCGGTGGGCGGCGAGGGCGTCGAGGAAGGTGTTGCCCGCGGCGTAGTTGGCCTGGCCGGGTCCGCCGAGGATGCCGGACATGGAGGAGAAGACGACGAAGGCGGCGAGGTCGAGGTCCCGGGTGGCCCGGTGCAGGTGCCAGGCGGCGTCCGCCTTGGCCCGCAGCACGCGCGAGACGCGCTCCGGGGTCAGTGCTTCGACTGTGCCGTCGTCCAGCACGCCGGCCGAGTGGACCACTGCCCGTACCTCGTGCCGGGCGATCAGGGCGGCCACCGCGTCCACGTCGGACACGTCGCAGGCCTCGACGGTGATCCGGGCGCCCGACTCCGACAGTTCGGCGACCAGTTCCGCCGCTCCCTCGGCGGCCGTGCCGCGTCGGCTCACGAGGAGGAGGTCCCGTACGCCGTGCTCGGTCACCAGGTGCCGGGCGAGGGCCCGGCCCAGTCCGCTGGTCCCTCCGGTCACCAGTACCGGACCGGTGAGAGTGTCCCACTGCGGGCCCTCGGCCTCGCCCGTTGTCGCACGGGTCAGGCGCGGCACCCGTACCTTTCCGTCCCGGACGGCCGTCTCGGCCTCACCGGTGGCGAGGGCGGCGAGGACGGTGTTCTGGTCGGCGCCCGGTTCGATGTCCAACAGGCCGAAGCGGCCGGGGTGTTCGGACACGGCGGACCGGACAAGGCCCCATACGGCGGAGGCGGGCAGGTTCTCGCCGTTCGGGGCGCCGGAAGTGACGAACACCAGGCGCGAGTCGGCGGCCCGTTCCTCCGCCAGCCAGGCCTGGACCAGATCGAGCGCGTGTGCGGCGGCGGAGTGCGTGGACTCCACGAGGCCGGACTCCACGGAGTCGGCGCCGTCCGCGTGGGGCATGCCCACCAGGACCGTGGGGGGCACTTCGGCGGCGGAGGCCAGCTCCTCCAGCGTGGAGTACGTGGCGAACTTGTTCCCGGCCGGGAGGGCGAGGTCGCCGAGCGCCACCGGAGTGGTCCGGTCGGTGTCGTCCCCGGCGGGTGCCGGGGTCCACTCCACCTGGAAGAGGGCGTCGCGGGTGAGGGTGTCGGCGCCCGTGACCCCGGGGGCGACCGCGCGCAGTACCAGGTTCTCGATAGTGGCGACGGGGTCTCCGGCGGGGTCGACGACGGCGACCGTGGCGGACTCGTCACCGGTGCGGGTCAGGCGGACCCGGACTTCGCGGGCTCCGGAGGCGTGCAGGCAGACCCCCTCCCACGAGAAGGGGACGACGCCGTGGGCGAGGCCGCCGAGGGCGGAGATGTGCAGGGAGGCGTCGAGCAGCGCGGGGTGCAGGCCGTACTCGGCGCCGTCCACTCCGTCGGGCAGGGCGACTTCGGCGAACACGTCGTTGCCGCGCCGCCAGGCGGACCGCAGGCCTTGGAAGAGCGGCCCGTAGTGGTAACCGCCGTCGGCCATGCGCTCGTAGAGGCCGGTGAGGTCGAGTCGTTCGGCGTCGGCGGGCGGCCAGACCGTCGTGTCGAAGTCGGCGGTGCGCTCACCGGGGGCGAGGACGCCGGTGGCGTGCTCCGTCCAGGGCGTGCCCTCTGCGCCCTCGGCGCGGGAGCGGGCGGTGAGCGTACGGCGGCCTGCGGCGTCGGGCGGGCCGACGTGCAGGTGGAGTTGGATGCCGCCCTGGGCGGGGACGACGAGGGGGGCGGCGAGGGTCAGTTCCTCGACGCGTTCGCAGTCGACCTCGTCGCCTGCCCGGACGGCGAGTTCGACAAAGGCGGTGCCGGGCAGCAGGGCGTTGCCCATGACGACGTGTTCGCCGAGCCAGGGGTGGGTGCGCAGGGAGAGCCGGGTGGTGAGCAGCAGGCCGCCGGAGTCGGAGAGTTCGACGGCGGCGCTGAGCAGGGGGTGCCCGGCGGCGCGGAGGCCCGCGGACTCGACGTCCCCGGCGGTGGTGGGGCTGGGCTCGGGCCAGTAGCGCTCGTGCTGGAAGGCGTAGGTGGGCAGGTCGGTCAGCCGGGCGCCGGTGCCGTCGAGGACTGCGGCCCAGTCGACGGTCACGCCCACGGTGTGGAGTCGGCCGAGCGCGGCGAGGGCGGTGGTCTCCTCCTCGCGGTCCTTGCGCAGCAGCGGGACCAGGACCGCGTCCTCGCCCGCGCTCTCCCGCGCCATGCCGCTCAGCACACCGTCGGGACCCAGCTCCACAAACCGCGACACACCCTCCGCGGCCAGAGCACGCACACCGTCGTCGAAACGCACCGCCTCACGGACATGCCTCACCCAGTACTCCGGAGCGGCCAGTTCACCCGCCCCGGCGATACGACCGGACACATTCGACACCACCGGCACAACCGGCTCCGCAAACGACAACCCACCAAGAACCCCACGGAAATCGTCGAGCATCGGCTCCATCAACGGCGAATGGAACGCGTGCGACACACTCAGACGAGACGTACGCCGCCCCAGCCCACGGAACACCTCCGCGACCGCCTCAACAGCCTCCGCCACACCCGAAACCACCACCGACGACGGCCCGTTGACCGCAGCAATGGACACGTCGTCGGTGAGATTCGGCAGCACCTCCGCCTCCGCCGCCTCCACCGCCACCATCGCGCCACCCTCCGGCAACGCCTGCATCAGCCGGCCACGCGCCGCAACCAGAGCACAGGCGTCCTCAAGGGAGAACACCCCGGCAACATGCGCGGCAGCCACCTCGCCAATGGAGTGACCGGCCACGAACTCAGGCCGCACACCCCACGACTCCACAAGCCGAAACAGCGCCACCTCCACAGCGAACAGCCCCGCCTGCGCGAACACCGTCCGGTTCAACAGCCCGGCGTCCTCACCCCACACCACATCCCGCACCGAACCATCCAGATGAGCATCCAACCCCGCGCACACCGCGTCGAACGACTCCGCGAACACCGGGAACCGGGCATACAACTCCCGCCCCATACCAAGCCGCTGAGACCCCTGACCGGAGAACAGGAACGCGGTGAAGCCTTCGCGGGCGGTGTCCTCGTGGAGGTCGGGGTGGGGTGTGCCGGCGGCCAGGGCGGTGAGGGCGGCCTCGGTGGTGGCGGGGTCGGTGGCGAGGACGACCGCGCGGTGCGGGAGGGCGGCGCGGCTGGTGGCCAGGGAGAGGGCGATGTCGCGGGCTCGGTCGTCGGTGGCCGTGAGGTGGGTCAGGAGGCGGCCCGCCTGGGCGCGCAGGGCGTTCTCGGAGCGGGCGGAGAGCGGCCAGGGGGTGACGGCCGGATCGAGCGGGGCCGGGAGCCCGGCGGCGGTGTCGGGCACGGCCGGGGTGCCGGAGTCCGTGGGCTCGGCGGGTTCGGGCGTGGCCTGTTCCAGCAGGATGTGGGCGTTGGTGCCGCTGATGCCGAAGGCGGAGACACCGGCGCGGCGGGGGCGGTCGGCGGTGGGCCAGTCGACGGCCTCGGTGAGGAGGGCGACCGAACCGGTGGTCCAGTCGACGTGGGACGTGGGAGCGTCGACGTGGAGGGTGGCGGGCAGCACGCCGTGGCGCATCGCCATGACCGTCTTGATGACGCCGGCGACGCCCGCGGCGGCCTGGGCGTGGCCGATGTTCGACTTGACGGCGCCGAGGAACAGGGGCCGGCCGTCGGGGCGGTGCTGTCCGTAGGTGGCGAGGAGGGCCTGGGCCTCGATGGGGTCGCCGAGGGTGGTACCGGTGCCGTGCGCCTCGACGGCGTCGACCTGGTCGGGGGTGAGGCGGGCGTCGGCGAGGGCGGCGCGGATGACGCGCCGCTGGGAGGGGCCGTTGGGGGCGGTGAGGCGGCTGCTGGCGCCGTCCTGGTTGACGGCGGAGCCGCGGACCACGGCGAGGACGGGGTGGTTGTTGCGGCGGGCGTCGGAGAGCCGCTCGACGAGGAGGACGCCGACGCCCTCGCCCCAGGAGGTGCCGTCGGCGGCCTCGGCGAAGGGCTTGCAGCGGCCGTCGGCGGCGAGGCCGCGCTGCCGGGAGAACTCGGTGAAGAGTTCGGTGGTGGGCATCATGGCGACGCCGCCGGTCAGGGCGAGGGAGCATTCGCCGGCGCGCAGGGCGCGGACCGCGAGGTGCAGGGCGACGAGGGAGGAGGAGCAGGCCGTGTCGACGGTGACGGCGGGGCCCTCCAGGCCGAGGGTGTAGGAGATGCGGCCGGACAGGACGCTCATGGCGCCGCCGGTGAGGTTGTGTCCCTCGGTCTCCTCGGTGGTGCGGGCGAGGGAGCCGTAGTTGGTGTCGGCGCCGCCGACGAAGACGCCGGTGTCGGTGTTGCGCAGGGAGGCGGGGCTGATGCGGGCGCGTTCGACGGCCTCCCAGGCGGTCTCCAGCAGAAGGCGCTGCTGGGGGTCCATGGCGAGGGCCTCGCGGGGTGCGATGCCGAAGAGGTCGGCGTCGAAGTCGGCGGCGCCCTGGAGGAAGCCGCCCTCGCGGACGTAGCTCTTGCCGGGGGTGCCGGGGTCGGGGTCGTAGAGGTCGTCCACGTCCCAGCCGCGGTCGTCGGGGAGGGGGCCGACCGCGTCGGTGCCGTCGGCGACCAGCCGCCACAGGTCCTCCGGGGAACGGACCCCGCCGGGGAAGCGGCACGCCATGCCGATGACGGCGATGGGCTCGCTGTCCCGGGACTCGACAGACTCCAGCCGCAGCCGGGTGCGGCGCAGGTCGGCGGTGACCTTCTTGAGGTAGTCGCGGAGCTTGGCTTCGGAGCTTGCCATGGGGTGGTTCCTCTGAGGGGTCGAGAAGGACGCGGTGGCCGGGGCGGGGCGGGCGCGGTGCCCGTCGGCGTGCTCGTGGTCACACCGGCGGGCACCGCGGTCAGGCGAGCCCCAGCTCGTTGTCGATGAGGTCGAACATCTCGTCGTCCGTGGAGGTGTCGAGGTCGGAGTCGTCGCCGTCGCCGTCCTGGGTGGCGTCGAGCTTCCACTGGAGGGCCTTGAGGCGCTGGGCGAGGTGGGCGCGGTCCTGGTCGTCGAGGGCGGCGCCGCCGACGGCGGCTTCGAGATCGGCCAGTTCGGCGAAGACGGGCTGGTCCGGTTCCGCGGTGTGCGTGCCGAGTTCGGCGTGCAGGTGGCGTACGAGGGCGGCCGGGTCGGGGTGGTCGAAGATCAGGGTGGTGGGGAGGGTGAGTCCCGTGTCGGCGTTGAGCCGGTTGCGGAGTTCGACCGCGGTCAGGGAGGACATGCCGAGGTCGAGGAAGCCGCGGCCGGCGTCGAGGGAGTCGGCGGAGGCGTGGCCGAGGACGGCGGCGACGTGGCCGAGGACGGTTCGGTGCAGGAGCGCCCGCTGCTGGGGTGCGCTGAGGGCGGCGAGGCGTTCCCGGAAGTCCGCGGGGGTGCCGTGGTCCGGGTTGGTGGTGGCGGTGCGGCGGGTGGCCGGGCGGGCCAGGGCCCGCAGCAGCGGGGGTGCCTCGTCGGCGCGCAGGGCGCGGGTGTCGAGCCGTACGGGGACGAGGTGGGCGGTGTCGAGGAGGGTGGCGGCGTCGAGGAGGCCGAGTCCCTGGTCGGCGGTGAGGGGGCGGATGCCGTGGCGTTCCAGGCGGGCCAGGTCGGCGCGGTCGAGTTCGCCGGTGAGGTCGCTGCGGTCCTCCCAGAAGCCCCAGGCGAGGGAGTGCGCGGTGAGGCCGCGGGCGCGGCGGTGGGCGGCGAGGGCGTCGAGGAAGGCGTTGGCGGCGGCGTAGTTGGCCTGGCCGGGGGCGCCGGCGACGCCCGCGTAGGACGAGAACAGCACGAAGGCGGAGAGCTTGGTGTCGCGGGTGAGATCGTGCAGGTGCCAGGCGGCGTCGGCCTTGGGCCGCAGGACGTGGTCGAGGCGGTCGGGGGTGAGGCCGTCCAGCAGGGCGTCGTCGAGGACGCCGGCCGCGTGGACGACGGCGGTCAGGGGGTGTTCGTCGGGTATGGCGGCCAGGACCCGGGCCAGTCGGTCGCGGTCGGCGGCGTCGCAGGCCGCGAGGGTGACTTCGGCGCCCAGTCCGGTGAGTTCGGCGGCGAGTTCGCGGGCGCCGGGGGCGTCGGGTCCGCGGCGGCCGGTGAGCAGCAGGTGGCGTACGCCGTGCCGGGTGACGAGGTGGCGGGCGACGAGGGCGCCGAGGGCGCCGGTGCCGCCGGTGATCAGGACGGTGCCCGAGCCGGTTCCGTCGCCCCAGGGGGCGGTGACGGCGGGTGCGGGGGTGTGTTCGGGGTGGTCGGTGCGGACCAGGCGGGGCACGGTGACGGTGCCCGCGCGGACGGCGAACTGGTGCTCGCCGGTGCGTGCGGCGGTGGCCGCGGCGGTGAGGAGGGCGTCGGCGGAGTCGTCGGGTCCGTCGTCGGGTGCCGGGTCGAGGTCGGCGAGGAGGACGCGGCCGGGGTGTTCGTTCTGCGCGGAGCGCAGCAGGCCCCAGGCGGTGGCTTCGGGAAGGCCGGGCACGGTGTCCTCGGGTCCCGCGGCGACGGCGCCCTGCGTGACCACGAGGAGGCGGCTGCCGGTGAGGTGGGGTTCGCGGAGCCACTCGGTCGCCAGGGCGAGGGCCCGGTGGGCGCAGGTGTGGGCGGCGTCGGCGGGGTCGGTGCCGGTGGTGTGGCCGTGGTGGGCGACGACCACGGCGGGGGGTTCGTGGGTTTCGTCGGCGAGGGCGGCGGCGAGGGCGGCCGGGTCGGCGTAGTGCCGGACGGGGAGGCCGCGGCGTTCCAGGGCGGCGGTGAGTCGTCCGGGGGTGCCGAGTACCGCCCAAGTGCCGGTGTCGGGCGTGGTGGTGGCGGCCGGGTCGGTCAACGGGGTCCACACCAGGTGGTGCAGGGGGTGCGGGCCGGTGGCGGCGGGCAGCCGGTCGGGGCCTGCGGGGCGGGTCTCGGCGGTGCCGGTGAGGACGGGGGCGCCGCCGTCGTCGTGGGCGTCGATCCTCCAGGTGCCGTCCGTGGTGCGGGTGAGGCGGACGCGGAGGCGGGTGGCGCCGGTGGCGTGGACGGTGACGTGGTGCCAGGCGGTGGGCAGGTGGGGCAGCGGGTCGTGTTCGGTGGTCGCGGCGAGGGCGAGGGCGCCCTGGAGGAGCGCCGGGTGGAGGCGGAAGCGGGCGGCGTCGGCGTGGGCGGACTCGGGGAGCGCCACGTCGGCGAGGACGGTGTCGCCACAGCGCCGCAGGGACCGTACGGCGTGGAAGGGTCCGGTCAGGTCGAGTCCGTTGGCGTGCAGGCGGTCGTGTGCCTCGCCGGTGTCGACGGTCGTGTCCGCGGGGGCGGCGTCGGCCGGGGCGGCGGGGGCGGGTTCGGTGGTCGGGGTGGTGAGGGTGCCGGTGGCGTTGCGGGTCCAGAGTGCCGGGTCGTCGGCGGTGCCTGCGGGGCGGGAGTGGATGGTGAAGGGGCGTCCGTCGGGGCCGGGTTCGGCGGCGACGGTGAGCTGGATCTCGACGCGTCCCTCGTCGGGGACGGTGATCGGGAGGTGTTCGTCGAGGGCGGCCACCGTGGGCAGGCCGGTCTCGTCGCCGGCCCGGACCGCCCAGTCGAGGAGGGCGGTGGCGGGCACGAGGGCGATGCCGTGGGCGCGGTGGGCGTCGAGCCAGGGCTGTGCGGCGAGGGAGAGGGTGCCGCCGAGGACGGCTCCGCCGTCGGCGAGGGTGACGGCGGTGTCGAGGCCGGCGGGGTCGCCGTGGCCGGTGCCGGCCTCCAGCCAGTAGCGGTCGCGCTGGAAGGCGTACGTGGGCAGGTCGACGGGCCGGCCGTGGGAGACGGCGGGCCGCCAGTCGACGGGGACGCCGGCGACGTGGGCGGCGGCGAGCGCGGTCAGGACGCGGGCGGTGCCGCCGTCGTCGCGGCGCAGCGAGCCGAGGGCGACGGCGTCGGTGCCGGCGAGGGTGTCCTCGACGGGGACGGTGAGGACGGGGTGCGGGCTGCACTCGACGAACACGTCGTGGCCGTGGTCGGCGAGGGCGCGCAGGGACTCCTCCAGGCGGACGGTTCCGCGCAGGTTGCGGTGCCAGTAGGTGGCGTCGAGGCCGCTGCCCGGCTGCCAGTCGGCGGTGACGGTGGAGAAGAACGGGATGTCGCCTTCGCGGGGTTCGATGCCGTCGAGGGCGGCGGGCAGGGTCTCGGCGAGGCGGTCGACGTGCGCCGAGTGGGAGGCGTAGTCGACGGGGATGCGGCGGGCGCGCAGTCCGCGTTCCTTGCAGGCGGCGAGGAACGCGTCGAGGCCGTCGGTGGCGCCCGAGACGACCACGGAGGAGGGCCCGTTGACGGCGGCGACCGAGAACGTCGGGCAGGCCGTCGAGGAGGGTCGAGACCTCGTCGTGGGAGGCGGCGACGGCGGCCATGCCGCCGTCGCCGGAGAGTTCGCGGGCGATGGCCCGGCTGCGTACGGCGACGACGCGGGCGGCGTCGGCGAGGGAGAGGGCGCCGCTGACGGCGGCGGCGGCGATCTCGCCCTGGGAGTGGCCGAGTACGGCGGCGGGCCGCAGGCCGTGGGCGCGCCACACCTCGGCGAGGCAGACCATGACGGCCCAGGTGGCGGGCTGGACGACGTTGACGCGTTCGAGGTCGGGGGCGCCCTCCTGGCGGCGGAGCACGGCGGTGAGGGACCAGTCGACGTGGGGGGCGAGGGCCTCCTCGCAGGCGGCCATGCGATCGGCGAAGACCGGGGAGGTGTCGAGGAGTTCGGCGCCCATGCCGGCCCACTGCGAGCCCTGGCCGGGGAAGACGAGGACGGTCCTGCGGTCGCGTCCGGCGCCGCGTCCGCCGCTGGTGACGGCGGCGGAGGGGCTGCCGTCGGCGAGGGCGGCGAGGGCCGCGCGGAAGTCGCCGGCGGTCGTGCCGACGAGGACGGCCCGCTTCTCCAGCAGGGCCCTGCTGGTCACCAGGGAGTGGGCGATGTCGGCGGGGGCGGTGTCCGGGTGGGCGTCGAGGTGGGCGAGGAGCGCCTTGGCCTGGCCGCGCAGGGCGGCGTCGCCGCGGGCGGAGAGGATCCAGGGCAGCGGGCCGGCCTGGGTGTCGGGGGCGGGGGCGTCCTCGGTGGGGAGGGTGTCGGCGGGGGCCTGTTCCAGGATCACGTGGGCGTTGGTGCCGCTGATGCCGAAGGAGGACACGGCGGCGCGGCGGGGCCGTGGGGCGGAGGGTTCGGGCCAGGCGGTGTTCTCGGTGAGCAGGCGTACTCCGTCGCTCTCCCAGTCGACGTGCGGGGTGGGCGCGTCGATGTGGAGGCTCTTGGGCAGGAGGCCGTGGCGCAGCGCGAGGACCGTCTTCATCACACCGGCGACTCCGGCGGCGGCCTGGGTGTGGCCGAGGTTGGACTTCACGGAGCCGAGGAGCAGCGGGTGGCCGCCGTCGCGTTCGCGGCCGTAGGTGGCGAGGAGGGCCTGTGCCTCGATGGGGTCGCCGAGCCGGGTACCGGTGCCGTGCGCCTCCACGGCGTCGACCTCGGCGGGGGTGAGGCCCGCGTCGGCGAGGGCGGCGCGGATGACGCGTTGCTGTGCGGGCCCGTTGGGGGCGCTGAGGCCGTTGGAGGCGCCGTCCTGGTTGACGGCGGAGCCGCGGACCACGGCGAGGACCTGGTGACCGGAGCGGCGGGCGTCGCAGAGGCGCTCGACGAGGATCAGGCCGACGCCCTCGGCGAATCCTGTGCCGTCGGCGGCGGCGGCGAAGGGCTTGCAGCGGCCGTCGGCGGCCAGTCCGCGCTGCCGGGAGAAGTCGACGATGATCTCGGGCGAGGACATCACGGTGACGCCGCCCGCCAGGGCCATGGTGCACTCGCCGCGGCGCAGCGCCTGGAGCGCCATGTGCAGGGCGACCAGGGAGGAGGAGCAGGCGGTGTCGACGGTGACCGCGGGGCCTTCGAGTCCGAGGGTGTAGGCGACGCGGCCGGACAGGACGCTGTTGGCGTTGCCGTTGTTGACGTAGCCGACGATCTCCTCGGGGACGTGGGCGACCCGCTTGAGGTAGTCGCTGGAGGAGAGTCCGGCGAAGACGCCGGTGCGGCTGCCGCGCACGGAGCGGGGGTCGATGCCGGCGCGTTCGAAGGTCTCCCAGGCGGTCTCCAGCAGGAGGCGCTGCTGCGGGTCCATGGCGAGGGCCTCGCGGGGGGAGATCCCGAAGAAGTCGGCGTCGAAGTCGGCGACGCCGTGCAGGAAGCCGCCCTCGCGGGTGCGGGAGCTGCCCTGGTGTTCGGGTACGGCGTCGTAGAGGGAGTCGAGGTCCCAGCCGCGGTCGGCGGGGAAGGGGCCCACGGCGTCGGTGCCGTCGGCGAGCAGCCGCCACAGGTCCTGCGGGGAGCGGACCCCGCCGGGCAGCCGGCAGGCCATGCCGACGACGGCGAACAGTTCGTCGGCGCCGTGCGCGGCGGGTTCCGGGGCGGGTGCGGCGGGCTGCGGGGTGCCGTCGTCGAAGAGTTCGGCGTCGAGGAGGGCGGCGAGTTCGGCGACGGTCGGGTGGTCGAAGACGAGGGTGGCGGGCAGTCGCAGTCCGGTGGCGCCGCTCAGCCGGTTGCGCAGTTCGACGGCGGTCAGGGAGTCGAAGCCGAGGTCGCGGAAGGCGCGTTGGCCGTGCAGCCGGTCGGGTTCGGCATGGCCGAGTACGGCTGCCGCGTGGGTGACGACGAGGTCGCGCAGGGCGGCGAGGCGTTCCTCGGCGGAGAGCGTGGCCAGCCGCAGTCGCAGCCCGTCGGTGCCGTTCGCGGTGCCCGTGTCGGCGCTGCGGCGCACCGGGCCCCGGTACAGGGCGCGCAGCAGGTGCGGCACCTCGCCGCCGGTGGCGCGCAGTTGCCCGGTGTCGATGCGGATGGGGACGAGGTGGGGGCGCTGTTCGGCGAGCGCGGCGTCGAAGAGGGCCATGCCGTCGGCGGCGGACAGCGGCAGCACGCCGGAGCGGCGGACGCGGGCGAGGCCGGTGTCGTCGAGGGTGCCGGTGAGCGCGCTGGTGTCGGCCCACAGGCCCCAGGACAGTGAGGTGGTGGGCAGGCCTTCGGCGCGGCGGCGGTGGGCGAGGGCGTCGAGGTAGGTGTTGGCGGCGGCGTAGTTGGCCTGTCCGGCGTTGCCGAAGACGCCGGCGCCCGCGGAGAACAGCACCAGGTCGGCGAGGTCGAGGTCGCGGGTGAGGCGGTCGAGGTGGCGGGCGGCGTCGGCCTTGGGGGCAAGGACGGTGCGCAGCCGTTCGGGGGTGAGGGATTCGAGCGCGCCGTCGTCGGTGACGCCCGCGGCGTGCACGACCGCGGTGAGGGGGTGTTCGGCGGGTACGGCGGCAAGGGTCGCGGCGAGCGCTTCGGCGTCGGCCGCGTCGCAGGCGGCGAAGGTGACCTCGGCACCCGACTCATTGAGTTCGGCCGCGAGTTCGGCGGCGCCGGGGGTGTCGGGTCCGCGGCGGCCGGTGAGCAGCAGGTGGCGTATGCCGTGCCGGGCGACGAGGTGCCGGGCGAGCAGGGAGCCGAGGACGCCGGCGCCGCCGGTGATCAGGACGGTGCCGTCCGGGTCCCAGGCGCGCGGCAGGGTGAGGACGATCTTGCCGTAGTGCTTGGCCTGCGCCATGTGGCGGAAGGCCTCGCGGGCGTGGCGGATGTCCCAGGTGACGGTGGGCAGGGGCCGCAGGGCGCCGGTGGCGAAGAGTTCCCCGAGGTCGCGGAACATCTCCTGGATGCGGTCCTCGCCGGCCTCGCGCAGTTCGTACGCCTGGTAGAGGGCGACGCCCGGGTGGTCGTGGCGGACCTGCTCGGGGTCGCGGACATCTGTCTTGCCCATCTCGACGAGGCGTCCGCCGGGGGCGAGCAGGCGCAGGGAGGCGTCGACGAAGTCGCCGGCGAGGGAGTTGAGGACGACGTCCACGCCGCGTCCGCCGCTGGTGGCGCGGAAGGTGTCCTCGAAACCGGTGGTGCGGGAGGAGGCGAGGTGGTCGCCGTCGAAGCCGTCGGCGCGCAGCAGGGTGCGCTTGTGGTCGCCGGCGGTGCCGTAGACCTCGGCGCCCCAGTGCCGGGCGAGTTGGACGGCGGCCATGCCGACTCCGCCGGCGGCGGCGTGCACCAGGACCGATTCGCCCTCTCCGAGGTGGGCGAGGTCGCGCAGCCCGTAGTAGGCGGTGAGGAAGGCGACGGGCACGGAGGCGGCCTGGGTCCAGGTCCAGCCCTCGGGCACGGGGGCGACCATACGGGCGTCGGCGACGGCGTGGGTGGCGAAGCCGCCGGAGACCAGGCCCATGACACGGTCGCCGGGGGCGAATCCGGTGACATCCGCGGCGACGGCGGTGACGACGCCCGCGGCCTCGGCGCCGAGCAGGACGGCGGGGCCGGGGTACATGCCGAGGGTGTTGAGGACATCGCGGAAGTTGAGTCCGGCGGCGCGGACCTCGATCCGCAGGTGTCCGGCGGGGAGTTCGCCGGTGGCCTCGGGGGCGGGCACGAGGTCGAGCCGGTCGACGGAGCCCTTCTCGGGGATGTCCAGCCGCCAGGCGTCGGTGTCCTCGGGAGCGTTGAGGCGGTCGGCGGGGCGGGTGCGGGCCAGCCGCGGGGCGTGCAGGGTGCCCTGGCGGATCGCGGTCTGCGGTTCGCCGGTGGCGAGCGCGGCGGGCAGGGCCTGCCAGGAGTCGTCGTGGACGTCGAGGTCGACGAGGACGAGACGGCCGGGGTGCTGGGACTGGGCGGACCCGACCAGGCCCCGGACGGCGGCGCCGGTGAGGTCGGTGACGGGGTCGCCGGGTCCGGTGGCGGCGGCGCCGCGGGTGACGACGACGAGCGGAGCCGTGCCGGTGCGGTCGTCGGCGAGCCAGGCCTGCACGGTGGCGAGGGTGGCGTCCAGCACCGCGTCGGGCACGTCGGGGGTCGTGGCGGGGGCCGGGTCTGTGCCCGTGCTTGGGGCTGCGTCGGCCTCGGTGGTGAGGTCGGGCGGGGTGCCGGGGGCCGCGGCCGCTCCGGCGAACAGCAGCGTGGCCGCGGGTGTCCGTCCGGTGGCGTCGATGTGCTCGCCCAGCGCGGCCAGGTCGGGGAGGACCGGCAGGGCGGTGCCGTCGAGGGTGACGGTGTCGCCGGACGCGGCGGCCGGGGCGCCCAGGACGGCCCAGCCGGTCGCGGGCGGTACGGCGGCGGGCGGGGTGACGGTGGTCCAGTCGAGGTGGAACAGCCAGTCGCGGGCGGCCCGCGCGGACGGGTCGAGGGTCTCGGCGGCGACCTCGCGCACGGTGAGCGCCTCGATGACGGCGACGGGCGCACCGGTCGGGTCGGTCATGTGGACGGTGACGGTGTCCTGTCCGGTCCGGGTGACCCGGACGCGCAGCGCGGTGGCGCCGGTGGCGTGCAGGCGGACCCCGGTCCAGGCGAAGGGCACGACGGTACGGGCGTCGCTGCCGGGCACCAGGTTGGCGGCGTGCAGGGCGGCGTCGAGGAGCGCCGGGTGGATGCCGAAGCGGCCGGCGTCGCCGCGGACCTGTTCGGGCAGGCGGACCTCGGCGAACATGTCCTCGCCGCGGCTCCAGACGGCGCGTACGCCCTGGAAGACGGGCCCGAACTCGTAGCCGCGGCCGGCGAGTAGGTCGTAGAAGCCCTCGGCGGCGACGGGGGTGGCGCCGCGCGGCGGCCAGATCACGAAGTCCTCGGGCCCGTCCACCGAGGGGGCGCCGGGCTCGGTGAGGGTGCCCTGGGCGCGTGGTGTCCAGCCGTCCTCGGTGGCGCCGTCGGGGCCGGTGGCCCGGGTGTGGACGGTGACGGGGCGGCGTCCGGTCGGGTCGGGTTCGCCGAGTGCGATCTGTACCTGTACTTCGCCGCGTTCCTGGAGGACGACGGGCGCCTGGAGGGTGAGTTCGTCGATCTGGCCGCAGCCGAGGGCGTCACCGGCGCGGATGACGGACTCGACGAGCGCGGTGCCGGGCACGATGACGGTGCCGGAGACGGCGTGGTCGGCGAGCCAGGGGTGGGTGCGCAGGGACCAGCGTGCGGTGGCCACGAGGCCGTCGCCGGTGGCGAGTTCGACGGAGGCGCCGAGCAGCGGGTGCTCGGGCGAGTCGAGTCCGGCGGAGGTGACGTCGCCGCCGAGGTCGGCGAACCGCGGCCAGTAGCGCTGCCGTTGGAAGGGGTAGGTGGGGAGGTCGACGCGGGTGGGGCGGGTGCCCTCGTAGTACGCCGCCCAGTCCACCGCGCCGCCCAGCGCCCACACCTCACCCAGCGACAGCGTGAAACGCTCCACACCACCCTCGTCACGCCGCAGCGTGCCCACCACACCGGCCCGCACCCCCGCATCCTCAATGGTCTCCCGCACCCCCGTCGCCACCACCGGATGCGCACTCACCTCCACAAACACCCGGAACCCGTCATCCAGCAGAGCACGCGTACCCGCCTCGAACTCCACCGTCGACCGCAGATTCCGATACCAATACCCCCCGTCCAGCTCCGCCGTGTCCAACACCCCACCCGTCACCGTCGAATAGAACGGCACCTGCGCCGGCCGGCCCACCACCGACCCCAACAACCCACCCAACTCCTCCTCAATCCGCTCCACATGCACCGAATGCGACGCATAATCCACCGCCACCCGACGCGCCCGCACCCCCAACCCCTCACACCGCACCAACAACTCGTCCAACGCACCCACATCACCCGACACCACCACCGACGACGGCCCATTCACCGCCGCCACCCCCACCCGGCCCCCAAAACCATCCAACAAACCCCGCACCTCACCCACACCACACGAAACAGACACCATCCCACCCAGCCCCGACAACCCACGCAACGCCCGCGACCTCAACGCCACCACCCGCGCCCCGTCCTCCAACGACAAACCCCCCGCAACCACCGCCGCAGCAATCTCCCCCTGCGAATGACCCACCACCGCAGCCGGCACCACACCCCGCGAACGCCACACCTCCGCCAACGACACCATCACCGCCCACAACACCGGCTGCACCACATCCACCCGCTCCAACGAAGCAGCACCCTCCACACCCCCCACCACATCCAGCAAAGACCAGTCCGTAAACGGCTCCAACACCGCCGCACACTCAGCCATCCGCGACGCGAACACCCCCGACTCCGCCAACAACTCCACCGCCATACCCACCCACTGCGACCCCTGACCCGGGAAGACGAAGACGACTTCGCCGGAGCACTCGGCCGCGGTGCCCTCGATCAGTCGGGCGGAGGCCTCACCGGCGGCGAGCGCGTCGAGTCCGGCGAGGAAGTCCTCGGGGTCGCGGCCGACGACGACGGCACGCTCGTCCATCGCCACCCGCGACACAGCCAGAGAGTGCGCCACATCCAGCGCACCCGCACCGGAGGACCGGACGAACGCGGCCAGACGCGCCGCCTGCTCCCCCACCGCCACCCGCGACTTCCCCGACACCACCCACGGCAACCACCCCGCGTCGACGACCGAACCCTCGTCCGACACCTCCGACGGCTCGTCCGCCTCCGTGGGCTCCTCCACCGGGGCCTCTTCGAGGACGAGGTGGCCGTTGGTGCCGCTGATGCCGAAGGAGGAGACGCCGGCGCGACGGGGCCGGCCGGTCTCCGGCCAGGGCATGGCCTCGGTGACCAGGCGGACGGCGCCGCTGGACCAGTCGACGACGGAGGTCGGCCGCGTGATGTGCAGGCTGCGGGGGAGGACGCCGTGGCGCATCGCCAGGATCATCTTCATCATCCCGGCGACGCCCGCGGCGGCCTGGGTGTGGCCGATGTTGGACTTCAGGGAGCCGAGGAGCAGTGGCCGGTCGGCGGGGCGGTCCTGGCCGTAGGTGGCGAGGAGGGCCTGCGCCTCGATGGGGTCGCCGAGCGGGGTTCCGGTGCCGTGCGCCTCGACGGCGTCGACCTCGGCGGGGGTGAGGCCCGCGTTGGCGAGGGCCTGGCGGATGACGCGTTGCTGGGAGGGGCCGTTGGGCGCGGTGAGGCCGTTGGAGGCGCCGTCCTGGTTGAGCGCCGAGCCACGGACGACGGCGAGGACGGGGTGGCCGTTGCGGCGGGCGTCGGAGAGCCGCTCCAGCAGCACCAGGCCGACGCCCTCGGCGAAGCCCATGCCGTCGGCGCCGTCGGCGAAGGCCTTGCAGCGGCCGTCGGGGGCGAGTCCCCGCTGCCGGGAGAACTCGACGTAGGGCTCGGGGGTGGACATGACGGTGACACCGCCCGCGAGGGCCATGGTGCTCTCGCCGGTGCGCAGCGACTGGAGCGCCAGGTGCAGGGCGACCATGGACGAGGAGCAGCCGGTGTCCATGGTGACGGCGGGGCCCTCGAAGCCGTACGTGTAGGAGAGGCGGCCGGAGGCGATGCTGGAGGCGTTGCCGGTCATCAGGTGGCCGGCGAGCTGCTCCTGTGCGGCGGCGCCGCCCAGGCGGATCTGGTAGTCGGTGGTGATGCTGCCGACGTAGACGCCGGTGGCGGTGTTGCGCAGGGTCTCGGGGTCGATGCCGGCGCGTTCGAAGGTCTCCCAGGAGGTTTCCAGGAGCAGGCGCTGCTGCGGGTCCATGGCCAGGGCCTCGCGCGGGGAGATCCCGAAGAACGCGGGGTCGAAGCCGGCGGCGTCCTGGATGAAGCCGCCTTCCCGGCTGTACGTGGTGCCGTGCCGCTCGGGGTCGGGGTCGTACATCGAGTCGAGGTCCCAGCCGCGGTCCTCGGGCGCGGTGGAGACGGCGTCGACCTCTGCCGCCATCAGGTCCCACAGTGCCTCGGGGGTGGTGACGCCGCCGGGGAAGCGGCAGGCCATGGCGACGACGGCGATCGGTTCGTCGGTGACACCGGCGGCTACCACGACGGGAGCGGCGGCGGTCCTGTCCTCGCCGAGCAGTTCGGTGCGCAGACGGGCGGCGACGGCGGCGGTGTTGGGGTGGTCGAACAGGAGGGTGCTGGGCAGGCTGACGTCGGTGGCGGCGGCGATCCGGTTGCGCACCTCGACGGCGGTCAGCGAGTCGAAGCCGAGGTCCTTGAAGGCGCGGTTGACGTTGACGGCGTCGGGCGAGGAGTGCCGCAGGGCGGTGGCGACCTCGGCGCGGACCAGGTCGCTGAGTACGCGGTCCTGCTCGGCCGGGGTGAGGGAGCGCAGCCGGTCGCGCAGGGCATGGGTGTCGGGTGCCGCGGCGGCGGCCGTCTCCAGGGCGCGGCGCACCTCGGGCAGGTCGCCGAGGAAGGGGCTGGGCCGGGCGGCGGTCAGTACGGGGGCGTAGGCCTGCCAGTCCACGTCGAGGACGGCGGCGTGCGCGACGCCTTCGGCGACGGCGGCGCGCAGCGCGGTGACGGCGGTGGCCGGGTCCATGGGGGTGAGTCCGTCGTGGCTCATCCGGTCGGTGAGCACGTCGGCGGTGGCCATGCCCGCGTCGGCCCACGGTCCCCAGGCGACGCAGGTGACGGGCAGGCCCTCGGCACGGCGCCGCTCGGCGACGGCGTCCAGGTAGGCGTTGGCGGCGGCGTAGTTGGCCTGTCCGGCGTTGCCGAGGACGCCGACGATCGAGGAGAACAGCACGAACATGCGCGGCGCGTGAGGGCGCGTCAGTTCGTCGAGGTGGGCGGTGCCGAGGGTCTTCGGGCGCAGGACGGCCTCGAAGCGGTCCGGGGTGAGGGCGTCCAGGACGCCGTCGTCGAGGACGCCCGCGGCGTGCACCACGCCGGTGAGGGGGAGGTCGGCGGGGAGGGTGTCCAGGAGGTGGGCGAGCCGGTCGCGGTCGGCCACGTCGCAGTCGACGACGGTGACCTCGGCGCCCGAGTCACGGAGTTCGGCGGTGAGTTCGGCGACGCCCGGGGTGTGCGTTCCGCGCCGGCCGGTGAGGACCAGGTGGCGGGCGCCGGAGGCGGCGAGCGAGCGAGCGACCTGGGCGCCGAGGGCGCCGGTGCCGCCGGTGATCAGGACGGTGTCGTGGTCGCCCCAGCCGCCGAGCCCGTCGTCGTCGACGGCGGGGCGGGCCCCGGCCGTTCCGGTGCGGTCGGCCGGGTCCTCGGCGGGGGCGGGCTCGGGGAGCGGCAGGCGGGCCAGTCGGCGGGCGTACGCTCCCGAGGACCGTACGGCGAGCTGGTCCTCGGTGCCGTCGAGGAAGCCGGCGAGCCGGGCGAGGGCGCGGCCGTCGGGTTCGGCCGGCAGGTCGACGAGTCCGCCCCAGGCGTCGGGCAGTTCGAGGGCGACGGCGCGGCCGAAGCCCCAGGTCTCGGACTGGAGGGGCGCGGTGAGCCGGTCACGGCAGTCGACGGTGACGGCGCCGCGGGTCAGCGCCCAGACGCGGGCGCCGGTCCCGGTCAGGGCGTGGACGAGGTTCTTGGCCGCGGTGATCGCGCGCGGTACGGCCGGGTGGTCCGGGTGGGGGGTCTCGTCGAGGGCGAGCAGCGACAGGACGCCGACGATGTCCTGCGGCGCGCCGGTGCCGCCGGAGGCGGAGCCGGCCGTGCCGGTGCCGTCGGCGGTACCGACCGCGGCGGAGCCGGCCGGGGCGGAGCTGCCCGTGCCGGTGCCGGCCGCGGCGGAGCCGCCGGTGCCAGTACCGGCCATGGCGGAGCCGCCCGCACCAGTACCGCCCTCGTCAATGCCCCCCGCGGCGATCCCGTCCGTGCCGGTGAGGAGTGCCGTGAGTGCTGCGGTGTCCTCGTCGCCGTTGAGGTCGTGGCGTTCGACGCGCAGGCCGCGGGCGGTGAGTGCGCCGAGGACGGCCTCGACCCATGGGTCGTCGGTGTGTCCGGCCGGGACGAGGACGGGCCAGCGTCCGTCCGGGGTGGCGCCGTCGGCTCCGGTGAGGGGGGTCCAGGTGACGCGGTAACGCCAGGTGTCGAGGGTGGCGCGCAGGGTGCGGCGGCGGCGCCAGGAGGCGAGGGCGGGCAGCAGGGTGCCGAAGGCGTCGATGTCGTCGCCTGTGACCTCCAGGACGGAGGAGAGCCGGGTGATGTCGCCGCTCTCGACGGCCGACCAGAAGTCGCCGTCGGCGGCGTCGCCGGTGACCGCGGCGGCGGCCGACTCGGCGGGTGTCAGCCAGTACTGGTCACGGCGGAAGGGGTAGGTGGGGAGGTCGACGCGGGTGGGGCGGGTCCCGTCGTAGTACGCCGTCCAGTCCACCGCGCCGCCCAGCGCCCACACCTCACCCAGCGACAGCGTGAAACGCTCCACACCACCCTCGTCACGCCGCAGCGTGCCCACCACACCGGCCCGCACCCCCGCATCCTCAATGGTCTCCCGCACCCCCGTCGCCACCACCGGATGCGCACTCACCTCCACAAACACCCGGAACCCGTCATCCAGCAGAGCACGCGTACCCGCCTCGAACTCCACCGTCGACCGCAGATTCCGATACCAATACCCCCCGTCCAGCTCCGCCGTGTCCAACACCCCACCCGTCACCGTCGAATAGAACGGCACCTGCGCCGGCCGGCCCACCACCGACCCCAACAACCCACCCAACTCCTCCTCAATCCGCTCCACATGCACCGAATGCGACGCATAATCCACCGCCACCCGACGCGCCCGCACCCCCAACCCCTCACACCGCACCAACAACTCGTCCAACGCATCCACATCACCCGACACCACCACCGACGACGGCCCATTCACCGCCGCCACCCCCACCCGGCCCCCAAAACCATCCAACAAACCCCGTACCTCACCCACACCACACGAAACAGACACCATCCCACCCAGCCCCGACAACCCACGCAACGCCCGCGACCGCAACGCCACCACCCGCGCCCCATCCTCCAACGACAAACCCCCCGCAACCACCGCCGCAGCAATCTCCCCCTGCGAATGACCCACCACCGCAGCCGGCACCACACCCCGCGAACGCCACACCTCCGCCAACGACACCATCACCGCCCACAACACCGGCTGCACCACATCCACCCGCTCCAACGAAGCAGCACCCTCCACACCCCCCACCACATCCAGCAAAGACCAGTCCGTAAACGGCTCCAACACCGCCGCACACTCAGCCATCCGCGACGCGAACACCCCCGACTCCGCCAACAACTCCACCGCCATACCCACCCACTGCGACCCCTGACCCGGAAACACGAACACCGGACCGCTCACGCCGTCACCGGCGACACCCTGGACGACGTGCGGGTGGGGCCGCCCCGCGGCCAACGCGTCCAGCCCGGCCAGCAGTTCACCGGTGTCGCGGCCGACGACGACGGCACGCTCGTCCATCGCCACCCGCGACACAGCCAGAGAGTGCGCCACATCCAGCGCACCCGCACCGGAGGACCGCACCGACGCGGCCAGACGCCCCGCCTGCTCCCCCACCGCCACCCGCGACTTCCCCGACACCACCCACGGCAACCACCCCGCATCGACGACCGAACCCTCGTCCGACACCTCCGACGGCTCCTCCATCGGGGCCTGTTCCAGGACCAGGTGGGCGTTGGTGCCGCTCACGCCGAAGGAGGAGACGGCGGCGCGGCGCGGACGCCCGGTCTCCGGCCAGGGGGTGTTCTCGGTGAGGAGTTCGACTCCGCCGTCCGACCAGTCGGCGTGCGGGGTGGGCGCATCGATGTGGAGGCTCTTGGGCAGGACGCCGTGGCGCATGGCCTGCACCATCTTGATGACGCCGGCGACACCGGAGGCGGCCTGGGTGTGGCCGGTGTTCGACTTCAGGGAGCCGAGCAGCAGCGGGTGGGCGTCGCCGCGGTCCTTGCCGTAGGTGTTGAGGAGGGCCTGCGCCTCGATGGGGTCGCCGAGCGTGGTTCCGGTGCCGTGCGCCTCTACGGCGTCGACCTCGGTGGAGGTGAGGCCGGAGTCGATGAGGGCCTGGCGGATCAGACGTTGCTGAGAGGGGCCGTTGGGCGCGGTGAGGCCGTTGGAGGCGCCGTCCTGGTTGATGGCGGAACCGCGGATCACGGCGAGGACCTGGTGGCCGCTGCGGCGGGCGTCGGACAGCCGCTCCAGCAGGATCAGGCCGACGCCCTCGGCCCACCCGGTGCCGTCGGCGCCCTCGGCGAAGGCCTTGCAGCGGCCGTCGGCGGCGAGCCCCCGCTGCCGGGAGAACTCGGTGAACATCTTCGGCGTCGACATGACGGTGGCGCCGCCGGCCAGGGCGAGGGAGCACTCGCCCTGCCGCAGCGACCGTACGGCCAGGTGCAGCGCGACCAGGGACGACGAGCAGGCGGTGTCGACGGTGACGGCGGGGCCCTCGAAGCCGTACGTGTAGGAGAGGCGGCCGGAGGCGACGGCGACGGTGTTGCCGGTGAGCAGGTGCCCTGCGACCTCTTCCTGGCGGCCCCGGGAGGCGCCGTCGTAGTCGCCGTGGCCGGTGCCGACGAAGACGCCGGTGGCGCTGCCGGTGAGGGTGTCGGGGACGATGCCGGCGCGTTCCAGGGCCTCCCAGGAGGTTTCCAGGAGCAGGCGCTGCTGCGGGTCCATGGCCAGGGCCTCGCGCGGGGAGATCCCGAAGAACGCGGGGTCGAACTCGCCCGCCTCGTGCAGGAATCCGCCCTCGCGGGTGTACGTGGTGCCGTGGCGGTCGGGGTCGGGGTGGAAGAGGTGGTCGAGGTCCCAGCCGCGGTTGGCGGGGAACGCGGAGATGGCGTCCACGCCGTCGCGGGCCAGCTCCCACAGGTCGTCCGGGGTACGCACGCCGCCGGGGTAGCGGCAGGCCATGGAGACGACCGCGATCGGCTCGTGGTCGCGGTTCTCCGCCTCGCTGAGCTGCTGCCGTGCCTCCTGGAGGTCGGTGACGGCCCGCTTGAGGTACGCGCGGAGCTTGTCCTCGTTCGACATCAGGTGCCCACCTCTCACTCAGACTCCGGAAATCGCCGTGAGCGGCGAATTCCGAATTCCACGCCCCGACCCTGTTCGCTGTCCCGGCGGGAGTAAGCGCCCGGCACGGGAAAGGGGACCGGTGCCGTATGGCGGGTGCCGGTCCGGAAGCCAGTGTGGGCCGTCTTGGACTGCAGGTTTCCCTAGAGCATGGGGCGGTCGTGGGAGGTGGGGGCCTGTCGGTGAGGGGTCGGCGGGCAGATTACTGGGGAATTCCCTCGACCGTTTCCGATATCCGTGCGGTCGCCGTCGCCGGGTTTTCGCGGACACCTCGCGGGAGGTGTTTCCGACAGGTATTGCGTCGAGGGGCACAGGACCCGTGTCGCCCGGTGTGCGGCCCGGCGGTGCGAGAGCCCCGGTCCCGTGGGGCGGCCACGGGACCGGGGCTCGGGCCGGCGGGGAGCCCCGCCCGCGAGAGGGGGGCCGCCCGCCGGTGCGGGCTACCGCCGGGGCGCGGCGGTGGCGCCCTCCAGGGTGGTGAGCCAGTCCTCCATCAGGTCGGCCGCGGGCCCGGAGTCCTCGCGGATGAGGGACAGATGGTCGGAGTCCAGGGGCCGTACGGCCGCGTTGGGCACGACCGGGATCGGCAGCCGCTCGGGGTCGGGGGCGGGCATGCCCTCCATGAGGGCCCGCGTGCACTTGATCTCCAGGACGGGGGCGGTGGTGTGCTGTACGTCGAGCGCGTTGAGCAGCACCATCCAGCGGCCCATGGCGGACAGGCGGGAGTTGGTGAGGCGGACCGGGGAGTCGTCGACGGCAGTGAAGTTGAACCGCATCATGCCGTTGTAGTCGACGCCTTCGTCGCTGTTGTGCTGGATGCTGAGGGTGTCCAGGAGGACGACGGCCTCGGGCCTGATGCCCCAGGTGTGCTCCAGGACGCCGGCCGCCGCGTAGGCGAGGGAGCCGCCGGAGGAGTGCCCGACGAGTACGAAGGGCTTGCCGTCGGCGGCCTGGAGGGTGCAGTCGGCGATGATCCGGGCCGCGGCGTCGGGGTGGGCGGGCAGGGCCTCACCGGTGTTGAAGCCGATCAGCGGCAGGGCGGTGACGTCGCGTCGGCCGCGGAAGTGCCCGGAGAGGGTGGCGTACTGGTGGACTCCGCCGTTGGCGGTGGGGGCGCTGACGCAGATCAGCCGGGAGGGCGCGGGGCCTTCGGCGAGCGTCACCGGCCAGGGCAGGTCCTCCAGTTCGGCGGTCACCTCGAAGGAGGGGCGCAGTGCGGCGACGGTGGCGAGCATGCGCTGTGCCTCGCGGAGCTTGCCCTGGGAGAGGCCGTCGAGGAAGAGGCGTTCCATGGAGTCGTTCTCGGCGGGGCCCGCGGGTCCGGTCTGCGCGGCGGCGCCCTGGGCGCCGAGTTCGGTGCGTAGCCAGGCGGTGAGGCCGACCGGGGAGCCGCTGTCGTAGACGATGCTGGCGGGGAGCTGGAGGCCGGTGACCTCGCTGAGCCTGCGGCGCAGTTCGATGCCGATCAGCGAGTCGAAGCCGAGTTCGAGGAAGTCGCGTTCGGGGTCGACCTCGGAGGGGTCGGCGTGGCCGAGGAGTTCACCGGAGCAGGCGACGACCAGGTCAAGCAGGGCCTTCTCCTGCTCGGCGGCGCCGAGGGCGGCGAAGGTCTCGCGGAAGTTCGCCCGGTCCAGGACGGCGGCCGGGGCGGTGCCGGCCGCTGCGGCGGTGCGGCGCGGTCCGCGGACCAGGCCGCGCATGAGGTGCGGCACATCGCCGGTGCGGCTGGGCGGGGGCGCGGTCAGGGTGGTGGCGACGACCAGGGGTTCGCCGAGGGCGAGGGCGGTGTCCAGGAGGTCCAGGGCACGGTCGCCCGCGAGGGTGTCGATGCCACCGGTGCGGATGCGTTGCCGTCCGGCGTCGGTGAGGAGGTCGCCTGCCATGCCCTCGTCGAGGTCCCACGCGCCCCAGGCGACGGACAGGGCGGGCAGGCCCTGGGCGGCGCGGTGCTGGGCGAGGGTGTCGAGGACGAGGTTGGCGGCGACGTAGTTGGCCTGGCCGGCGCGGGCGGTGACGCCGGAGATGGAGGAGTAGAGGACGAACGCGTCGAGGTCGAGGTCGCGGGTCAGCTCGTGCAGGTGGAGGGCGCCGTCCGCCTTGGGCCGCAGGACGGCGGCGAGCCGTTGCGGGGTGAGGGAGGCGAGGACGGTGTCGTCGAGGGTTCCGGCGGCGTGCACGACGCCGGTGAGCGGGTGCTCGGCTGGGATGTCCGCGAGCAGCCGGGCCAGGGCCTCGCGGTCGGCAACGTCGCAGGCGGCGACGGTGACCTGGGCGCCGAGCCCTTCGAGTTCGGCCTTCAGTCCGGCGGCTCCGGGCGCGTCGGGGCCGCGGCGGCCGACCAGGAGCAGCCGCTCGACGCCGTGCCGGGTGACCAGGTGGCGGGCGGTGCGGGCGCCGAGGGTGCCGGTGCCACCGGTGACGAGGACCGTGCCGCCGCGGGCGCCGCCGAAGGCGTCCGGGCGGGCGGGGCCGTCCTGCTCGGCGGGGAGCGGGGGCAGTTGGGCGAGCCGGCCGACGAGGAGCCGGCCGTCCCGCACGGCGAGCTGCGGCTCGTCGGCGGCGAGGATCTCGGACAGGGGCAGTGGGGTGCCGGGTTCGAGGTCGACGAGGGTGACGGCGCCGGGGTGCTCGGCCTGTGCGGTGCGGGCCAGTCCCCGGACGGCGGCGCCGGCGAGGTCGGACACGGTGTCGCCGGAGCGGGCGGCGACCGCGCCCCGCGTGACGAGGACGAGGCGGGTGTCGGCGGGCCGGGGCGTGTCGAACCATTCGTGCAGCAGGGCGAGGGCGGCGCGGGTGGCCTCGTGGAGGGCGCCGGCAGACCCGTCGCCGCCGGTCACGGGGACGACGACCGCGGTGCCGGGCTCGGTGACCTCGTCGAGCGAGGTGATCGCGGTGCCGGTACCGAACGGGTCGGTGCCGAGGGAGACCAGGGGCCCCGCGACGGCGGGCGTGGCGGGGCCCGCGTCGATGGTGTCGGCGGGCACCCAGTCGAGCCGGAGCAGGGAGGCCCGGTCGGCGGTACCGGGGCCGAGGAGCCGGGCCGCGGAAGAGGGCCGCAGGGCGAGGGAGCCGACGGACAGCACGGGGCGCCCGGCGGTGTCGACGGCGGCCAGGGAGACGGTGTCCTCACCCTCCTTGGTGACACGGACCCGCAGCCGGGCCGCGCCGGAGGCGTGCAGGGTGACCCTGGCCCAGGAGAACGGCAGCAACCCCTGGTCGGCGTCCTTGAGGTCGACGTACTCAAGGGCCTGGAGGGCTGCCGTCAGGAGTGCGGGGTGCAGCCCGAAGAGGGCGGCGTCGTCGGCGCGGGCGGGCAGCTCCAGTTCGGCGAAGACGTGGTCGCCGCGGGTCCACACGGTGCGCAGGCCCTGGAAGACGGGACCGTACTCGGTGGGGTCGTAGAAGCCGGTGAGGTCGACGGGCCGCGCGTCGGCGGGCGGCCAGGTCTGTTCGGCGAACGGGACGTGCTGCTCGCCGGGGGTGAGGACACCGGTCGCGTGCTGGGTCCAGGGCTCGTCCTCTGCGGCGTCGGCGGGCCGTGAGTGGATGGTGAGTTCCCGGCCGCCGGAGGGGTCGGGGCCGCCGACGGCGACCTGGAGGTCGACGGCGCCTCTCGGGTCGAGGGCGAGGGGTGTGGTCAGGAGGAGTTCCTGCACCTGTCCGCAGCCGACCTGGTCACCGGCCCGGACCGCCAGTTCCAGGAAGGCGGTGGCGGGGAAGAGGAGCATGCCGCCCATGACATGGTCGGCGAGCCACGGATGGGTGCGCGGTCCGACCCGCCCGGTGAGGAGCACGTTCTCCCCACCGGCGAGGAAGACGGCGGCACCGAGCAGCGGATGCTCGGCCGGGACGAGTCCTGCGCCCGGGATGTCGGCGGCGTGGGCGAGCGGCCGGGGCCAGTAACGGCGGTGCTGCCAGGCGTAGGTGGGCAGTTCGACGCGGTGTGCGCCGGTGCCTTCGAATCCGGCGGCCCAGTCGACACCGACACCGGCGACATGGAGTTGGGCGAGCCCGGTCAGCAGGGCCGTCTCCTCGTCCCGGCCCCTGCGCAACGCCGGAACGACCACCGCCTCGGCCGGATCCAGGACTTCCTGGGCGAGGGCGGCCAACACACCGCCGGGCCCGACCTCCAGGAACGCGTTCGCACCCGCGGCGGCCAGGGCAGCCACTCCATCGGCGAAACGCACGGTCTCCCGCACATGCCGCACCCAGTACCCCGGGTCCGTCAACAGGCCCGGCTCCGCCACCGATCCGGTCACGTTCGAGACCACTGGGACACGCGGCTCGGCGTAGGCCAGCCCCTCGGCAACCCGCCGGAACTCATCCAGCATCGGCTCCATCAACGCCGAATGGAAGGCATGACTGACGGAAAGACGCCGGGCCTTACGCCCCTCAGCCACGAACTCGGTGGCGAGAGCGTCGACTTCACTCTCCCCACCGGCGACCACCACCGACTCCGGCCCGTTCACGGCGGCCAGCGACAACCCCTCCGTCAGACGCCCGGCAACCTCAGCCTCCGTCGCCTGCACCGCCACCATCGCACCACCAGCAGGAAGCTCCTGCATCAACCGGGCACGAGCAGCCACCAGCGCACACGCATCCTCCAGCGAGAACACCCCCGCCACATGCGCGGCAACAACCTCACCGATGGAGTGACCCGCCACGAACTCCGCCGTCACACCCCACGACTCGACAAGACGATAAAGAGCCACCTCCACCGCGAACAGCGCAGGCTGCGTAAACCCGGTGGCATCCAGACGCCCCGACTCCCCGTCCTCGAACAACACCTCACGCAGGACCGGCTCAAAACGCGCAAGGACGGCGTCCAAGGCCTCCGCGAACACCGGGAAACGACCGTACAGTTCACGGCCCATCCCCACCCGCTGCGAACCCTGACCCGAGAACAGCACCGCGGTCGAGCGCTCCCCCGCACGCCCCCGGGCCACCTCCACCGGCCCGCCCCCACCACCGGCCAGCAACACCGCACGATGCTCGAACACCGCACGACCCGACACCAACGAGAAACCCACATCCAGCGCCGAGGCATCCACGGAGGCGACACGGGCGAGCTGCGCGTCCAGCGCCTCCGGAGACTTCGCGGAGACCGGCCACGGCACCACGGACGGGGTGACCCTCGGCTCGGGCACCTGCTCGGCCGAGGTCTCGGACTCCTCGGCCTCGGGGGCCTGTTCGACGACGATGTGGGCGTTGGTGCCGCTGATCCCGAAGGAGGAGACGCCGGCGCGGCGGGGGCGGCCGGTCTCGGGCCAGGGGGTGTTCTCGGTGAGGAGGCGGACGTTGCCGGAGTCCCAGTCGACGTGCGTGGACGGCTGGTCGATGTGGAGGGACTTGGGCAGGATGCCGTGGCGCAGGGCGAGTACGGTCTTGATGACGCCCGCGACGCCCGCGGCGGCCTGGGAGTGGCCGATGTTGGACTTCACGGAGCCGAGCAGCAGGGGGCGGTCCTCGGGGCGGTCCTGGCCGTAGGTGTTGAGGATGGCCTGTGCCTCGATGGGGTCGCCGAGGGGTGTGCCGGTGCCGTGCGCCTCGACGGCGTCCACGTCGGCGCTGGACAGACCCGCGCCCGCGAGGGCCTGGCGGATCACCCGCTGCTGGGAGGGGCCGTTGGGCGCGGTGAGGCCGTTGCTCGCGCCGTCCTGGTTGACGGCCGAGCCGCGGATCACGGCGAGGATCTCGTGGCCGTTGCGGCGGGCGTCGGAGAGCCGCTCCAGGACGAGGGCGCCGGCGCCCTCGGACCAGCCGGTGCCGTCGGCGGAGTCCGCGAAGGCCTTGCAGCGACCGCTGGTGGAGATGCCGCCCTGCCGAGTGAAGCCGGAGAAGCCCATGGGGGTGGACATCACGGTGACGCCGCCGGCGAGGGCGAGACCGCACTCGCCGTTGCGCAGTGCCTGGGCGGCGAGGTGGATGGCGACGAGGGAGGAGGAGCAGGCGGTGTCGACGGTGACGGCCGGTCCCGCGAGGTCGAAGGCGTAGCTGAGGCGGCCGGAGACGACGCTGGCGGTGAGGCCGGTGGTGGCGTGGCCCTCGGCGTCCTCGCGGGAGTTCATGACGACGCCGACGTAGTCGACGCCCGCGGTGCCGACGAAGACGCCGGTGCGGCTGCCGCGCAGTGACACGGGGTCGATACCGGCGCGTTCGACGGCCTCCCAGGTGGTTTCCAGGAGCAGGCGTTGCTGGGGGTCCATGGCGACGGCCTCGCGGGGCGAGATGCCGAAGAACCCGGCGTCGAAGGCGGCGGCGTCGACGAACCCGCCCTCGGCCGCGGCGCTGCTGCCGGCGCCCTCGCCGCCCAGGGCGTCGAGGTCCCAGCCCCGGTCGGCGGGGAAGGGCGCGATGCCGTCGCGGCCCTCTTCGAGCAGCCGCCAGTAGTCCTCCGGGGTGTCGACCCCGCCGGGCAGCCGGCAGGCCATGCCGACGACGGCGACGGGTTCGGTGCGGCGGGACTCGGCCTCCTCCAGGCGGCGACGGGTCTTGTGGAGATCGGCCGTGACCCACTTGAGGTAGTCGACGAGCTTCTTGTCATCGGGCATGACGGGGAACCTTCCTGTGGTGGATCAAGCTCGTCTCAGTGGTCGCCGTTGCGGCCCAGCTCGTTGTCGATGAAGGCGAAGATGTCGTCGGTGCTGGCCGACTCGAAGCCTTCGTCGACGGCGGTGCCGGTCGTTTCGGGGGTGGTGCCGCGCACCGTGTCGAGCATCTGGCCGAGGCGGAGGGCGAGGCCTGCCCGGGTGATCTCATCGGGGGCGCCGGTGGCGAGGAGGGCTTCCAGCCGGTCGAGTTCGGCGAGGAGCGACGGTCCCTGCGGGGTGTCGTCGTCGCCGACCAGTTCGGAGACGAAGTGTTCGGCGAGCGCTGTGGGGGTCGGATAGTCGAAGACCAGGGTGGCCGGGAGGCGCAGGCCGGTCGCGGTGGACAGGTGGTTGCGCAGTTCGAGGGCGGTCAGGGAGTCGAAGCCCAGTTCGCGGAACTCTCGGGTGATGTCGACGGACTTCGGGGAGGCGTGGCCGAGTACTCGGGCGGCCTGTTCGCGGACCAGGTCGGTGACGTGCCGGGTGCGTTCGGCGGCGTCGAGTTCGGCGAGCTTGGCGCCGAGTGCGGCGGAGGCGCCGGCCGCGTCGGTTGCGGCGGCGGTGCGGCGGCCGCCGCGGACCATGGAGCGGAACAGCGGCGGCAGGTCCTCGGGGGCGGCGCCGCGCATCGCGCCGGGGGCGAGGCCGACCAGGACGAGGAAGGTCTCGTCGGAGCCGCGGGCGATGTCGAAGAGTTCCAGGCCTTGTTCGACGGCGAGCGGCGGCAGGCCGCCGGACTGCATGCGGCGCATGTCCGTGTCGGAGAGGGTGCTGGTCATGCCGCCGTCGTGGGCCCAGGGGCCCCAGGCCAGCGAGGTGCCGGCGAGGCCGAGTTCGCGGCGGTGCCGGGTGAGGGCGTCCAGGAACGAGTTGGCGGCGGCGTAGTTGCCCTGGCCGGGGCTGCCCATGACTCCCGCGATGGAGGAGAAGGGCAGGAAGGCGGCGAGGTCGAGGTCGCGGGTCAGTTCGTGCAGGTGCCAGGCGGCGTCGACCTTGGGCCGCAGTACGGCGGCGAGCCGTTCGGGGCTGAGCGAGGCGATCACGCCGTCGTCGAGGACACCGGCGGTGTGGACGACGGCGGTGAGCGGGTGCTCGGCCGGTACGGCGCCGATGAGGGCGGCGGTGGCGTCGCGGTCGGCGGTGTCGCAGGCGGCGAGGGTGACCTCGGCGCCCAGTTCCCGCAGTTCGGCGGCGAGTTCGGTGGCGCCGGGGGCGTCCGGGCCGCGCCTGCTGGTGAGGAGCAGGTGGCGCATGCCGGCGGCGGCGAAGCGGCGGGCGAGGTGTCCGCCGAGGGCGCCGGTGCCGCCGGTGATGAGGACGGTGCCGTCGGGGTTCCAGCGGGGCGGCATGGTCAGCACGATCTTGCCGATGTGCTTGGCCTGGCTCATGTACCGGAACGCCTCTCGGGCCCGGCGGACGTCCCAGGTGCGCACCGGGAGGGGCTTGAGGGCGCCGTCGGCGAACAGTTCGAGGAGTTCGCCGAGCAGGGCCCGGTTCCGCTCGGGTCCGGCTTCGCCGAGGTCGAAGGCGCGGTAGTGGACATCGCCCGTCGAGCGCGGGTCACGGATGTCGGTCTTGCCCATCTCCAGGAACCGGCCACCCGACGCCGTGATCCGCAACGACGCGTCCACGAACTCACCCGCGAGCGCGTTCAGCACCACATCCATCCCACGCCCGCCCGTGACCGAACGGAACTTCTCCTCGAACCCCAGATCACGCGACGACGCAATGTGATCGTCGTCCAGACCAAGACCCCGCAACGCCTCCCACTTGCCCTCACTCGCCGTCGCGAACACCTCGGCACCCAGATACCGCGCCAACTGAACGGCCGCCATACCCACACCACCCGCACCCGCGTGGATCAGCACCCGCTCCCCCGCCGACAGACCGGCCAGATCACGGAAGGCGTACAGCGCGGTCAGGAACACCAGCGGCACCGACGCCGCGTCCTGCTGGGTCCAGCCGTCGGGGACGCGGGCGACGTAGTGCTGGTCGGCGACGACGACGGGTCCGAAGCCGCCGGGGACGGTGCCGAGGACGCGGTCGCCGACCGCGAGTCCGGTGACGGCCTCGCCGACCGCGGTGATCACACCGGCGGCCTCGGTGCCCATCGGCCCGGACTCGCCGGGGTACATGCCGAGGGCGTTGAGCACGTCGCGGAAGTTGAGGCCGGCGGCGTCGACGTCGATGCGTACCTGGTCGGGGGCGAGCGGCTGGAGGACTTCGGGGCAGGGGGCGAGGACGAGGTTGTCGAGGCTGCCCTTGCCTGTGGTGTCCAGGCGCCAGGGCGCGCCGGCCGGCGCGGCGAGGCCGGGCGCGGTGGCGAGCCGTTCGAGGCGGCCGACCAGCGGGGTGCCCTGGCGGACCGCGAACTGGGCGTCGCCGGTGGCGAGCAGGGCGGGCAGGCCGGGCAGCAGGGCCCGCAGGGTGTCACCGGCGGTCCGGTCGTCGGTGGCACGGTCGTCGCCGGCCGGGGCGTCCAGGTCGAGCAGGACGAACCGGTCGGGGTTCTCCGACTGCGCGGAGCGCACCAGGCCCCAGGCGGCGCCGGCGGCGAGGTCGTGGACGGTCTCGGTGTCGGTGGCGGCGACCGCGCCGCGGGTGACGAACACCAGGCGGGTGCGGTCGAGCCGGTCCGCGGCCAGCCATCGCTGGACGAGGTCAAGGGTGTGGGTGGTCAGGGCGTGGACCGCGCCCGGTACGTCGGCTCCGGGGCCGTATGGATCGCCGTCGGCCGTGCCGTACGCCCCGGTGAGCGGGACGCAGACGAAGTCGGGCAGGTCGGCGGCGGGGTCGGCGAGTTCGGTGAGGCCGGTCAGGGCGCGGCCGGTGCCGAACACGTCCTCCCCGAGGGCGGCGAGGGTCAGGCCCTCGACGGGCTTGACCTCGGGTGCCGCGGTCCAGTCGAGGCGGAACACCGGTTCCTGACCGCCGGTCGGGGCGGCGGGGCGGGGCACGCTCGGGGCGCGCAGGACGAGGGACTCGGCGGAGAGGACGGGGGCGCCCTCGGCGTCGACGGCGGTGAGCCGGACCGACTCGTCGCCGAGCCGCACGATCCGGGCCCGCAGGGTGGTGGCGCCGGCGGCGTGCAGGGACACGCCGTTCCAGGTGAACGGCAGCAGCGGGTTGTCCTCGCTGCCGACGCCGAGGTAGCCGTTGGCGTGCTGGACGGCGTCCAGGAGGGCGGGGTGCAGCCCGAAGTACTGGGCGTCGCCCGCGATGTCCTCGGGGAGGGCGACCTCGGCGAACGCCTCCTCGCCGCGCACCCACACCTGGCGCAGTCCTTGGAAGGAGGGGCCGTACTCGGTGCGGCTGTAGTCGCCGTCGAAGTCGACGGAGACGGCGTCCGCCGGCGGCCACTGCGGGGTGTCGAAGGTGCTGGTGTGCTCCTCCTCGGCGATGAGGCCGTCGGCGTTGCGTGCCCAGGGGCCGTCCACGGCGTCGGAGGGCCGGGACCAGAAGGTGATGGTGCGGGTGCCGTGTTCGTCGGGGGCGCCGATGGCGACCTGGACCGAGGTGGGGGTGCGTTCGTCGAGGACCATCGGCGCGGTGAGGACGAGTTCCTCGACGCGGCCGCAGCCGACCTGGTCCGCGGCGCGCACGGCCATCTCCAGGTAGCCGGTGCCCGGCATGATGACGGTGCCGCCCACCTTGTGGTCCAGCAGCCAGGGGTGGACCTGGAGGGAGATCTGGCTGGTGAACAGGGCGCCCTCGGAGTCGGCCAGCGGGACGGCGGCGCCGAGCAGCGGGTGGTCGGCGGAGATCAGTCCGGCCGTGCTGATGTCGCCGGTGAGGGCGGCGGGGCGCGGCCAGTACCGCTCGCGCTGGAAGACGTAGGTGGGCAGGTCGACGCGGCGGGCGCCGGTGCCGGCGAACCAGGCGGTCCAGTCCACGCGGACGCCGTTGACGTGGAGTGCGGCGAGCGCGGTGAGCAGGGCCGTCTCCTCGTCGCGGTCCTTGCGCAGGGCGGGCAGGACGACGGCCTCGTCCCGGCCTTCGGCGTCGAGGGTCTGCTGGGCGAGCGCGGTGAGGACACCGCCGGGTCCGATCTCCAGGAAGGCGTTGGCCCCGGCGTCGGCCAGGGCGGTGACCCCGGCGGCGAAGCGGACGGTGCCCCGCACGTGCCGTACCCAGTACTCGGGGTCCGTCAGCTCGCCGGGACCGGCGACCGATCCGGTGACGTTGGAGACGACCGGGATACGGGGCTCGGTGTAGGCCAGGCCCGCGGCGACCGTGCGGAAGTCGTCCAGCATGGGTTCCATCAGCGCCGAGTGGAAGGCGTGACTGACCGAGAGGCGCTGGGTCTTGCGGCCTTCGGCGGCGAACTCGTCGGCCAGGGCGAGTACTTCGGTCTCGGCGCCGGCGAGGACGACGGACCGGGGTCCGTTGACGGCGGCGAGGGCGACGCCCTCGGTGAGGCGCGCGGTGATCTCGTCCTCGGTGGCCTGGACGGACACCATGGCGCCGCCGGACGGGAGTTCCTGCATGAGGCGGGCGCGGGCGGCGACCAGGGCGCAGGCGTCGTCCAGGGAGAACACCCCGGCGACATGCGCGGCGGCGATCTCCCCGACGGAGTGTCCCGCCACCTGGTCGGGCCGCACTCCCCAGGACTCGACGAGCCGGTACAGGGCGACCTCGACCGCGAACAGGGCGGGCTGGGTGAACCCGGTGGCGTCGAGCCGCCGCGTGTCGCCGTCCTCGAAGAGCACGTCCCGCAGGGCCGGTTCGAGGCGCGCGAGTACGGCGTCCAGGGCGTCGGCGAACACCGGGAAGCGGCCGTACAGTTCGCGGCCCATTCCGGCGCGCTGGCTGCCCTGCCCGGAGAACAGCACCGCCAGGGAGCGGTGGGCGGCGCGACCGCGCGCCACCTCGGCCGGGGCGGCGCCGGGTCCGGCCAGGAGCACGGCGCGGTGGTCGAAGCGGGCCCGGCCGGTGGCCAGGGAGTGGCCTACGTCGAGCGGGTCGGCGCCGGTGAGCGCGACCACCTGGGCGGCCTGTGCGTCGAGGGCCTGTTCCGACTTGGCGGAGACCGGCCAGGGCACGACGGACGGGGTGGCCTTCGGCCGGGCGGCCGGCTCCGGCTCGGCGGGGACCTCCGGGGCCTGCTCGATGATGGTGTGGGCGTTGGTGCCGCTGATGCCGAAGGAGGAGATGCCCGCGCGCCAGGGGCGTCCGGTCTCGGGCCAGGCGGTCTCTTCGGTGAGGAGCCGGACGGCACCCGTCTCCCAGTCGACGTGAGTGCTCGGCCGGTCCACGTGCAGGGTGCGCGGCAGGACGCCGTGGCGCATCGCCATGACGGTCTTGATGATGCCGGCGACACCGGCGGCGGCCTGGGTGTGGCCGATGTTCGACTTGATGGAGCCGAGCAGCAGCGGCCGGTCGGCGGGCCGCTCCCGGCCGTAGGTGGCCAGGAGCGCCTGGGCCTCGATGGGGTCGCCGAGCGGAGTGCCGGTGCCGTGGCCCTCGACGGCGTCCACGTCGGCGGGGGTGAGTCCGGCGCCGGCGAGGGCCTGCCGGATCACCCGCTGCTGGGAGGGGCCGTTGGGCGCGGTGAGGCCGTTGCTCGCGCCGTCCTGGTTGACGGCGGAGCCTCGGACCACGGCGAGGATCTCGTGCCCGTTGCGGCGGGCGTCGGAGAGGCGTTCGACGACGATCAGACCCACGCCCTCGGACCAGCCGGTGCCGTCGGCGGCGTCCGCGTACGCCTTGCACCGGCCGTCGGTGGCCAGGCCGTTCTGCAGGGTGAAACCGGAGAAGGCCGACGGGGTGCTCATCATGGTGACGCCGCCCGCGACGGCGAGGTCGCACTCCCCGGCGCGCAGTGCCTGCATCGCCCAGTGCAGGGCGACCAGGGACGACGAGCAGGCCGTGTCGACGGTGACCGCGGGGCCCTCAAGGCCGAACGTGTAGGCGAGGCGGCCGGAGACGACGCTGGCGGCGAGCCCGGTCCCGGCGTGCCCCTCCAGGTCCTCGCGGGAGTTCATGACGAGGGTGGAGTAGTCCTGGCCGTTGGTGCCGACGAAGACGCCGGTGCGGCTGCCGCGCAGCCCGTCGGGGTCGATGCCGGAGCGTTCGAACGCCTCCCAGGTGGTCTCCAGCAGAAGCCGCTGCTGCGGGTCCATGGCGAGGGCCTCGCGCGGAGAGATCCCGAAGAACGCGGCGTCGAACTCGGCGGCGCCGGGCACGAACCCGCCGCGCAAAGTGGCGCTGCGGCCACGGCCGTCGGCGCCGCCGGACATCAGGGTGGCGAGGTCCCAGCCGCGGTCCTCGGGGAAGGCCTCGATCCCGTCGCGGCCCTCGCTGAGCATCGTCCACAGGTCCTGCGGGGAGCGCACCCCGCCGGGCAGCCGGCAGGCCATGCCGACGATGACGACCGGATCCTCGGCCAGGGCGGCGACGGCGGCCGGGCCGGGGCCGTGGCTGTCCTGCTCGCCCAGCAGCGCGGTGACGATGTGCGCGGCGAGGGCCTGCGCGGTCGGGTAGTCGTACACCGTGGTGGCCGGCATGCGCAGGCCGGTGGCGACGGCGAGCCGGTTGGGCAGTTCGATCGCGGTGAGCGAGTCGAAGCCCAGATCGCGGAAGGCACGGTCGGGCGCCACCGCCTCCGGCCCGGGGTGGCCGAGGACGGCCGCCGCGTGGGTGCGCACGAGGTCGGTCACCAGCGCGATCCGCTCGTCGGCGGGGAGCGCGCGCAGCCGTCCGGTGAGCCCCGACGCGGCGCTGCGGGTCCGGTCGAGGGTGTCCTCGGCGTCGGCGAGTGCCTGCCGGGCCTCCGGCAGGTCGCGCAGCAGGGCGTTGCCGCGCAGGCCGATCAGACCGTCCAGTATGTGCGGCTGGCGGGGGTCGAACAGGACGGGCGCGGGTTCGGGCCGGGTGACCGCCTGCCGGAGCGCGGCAAGAGCCAGGTCGGGGTGGACGGCGGGGTGGGCGACGCCGGTGGGGCGCGGGCCGGTACCCGTGCCGGCGCCGCCGCCGTCGTCGCCGGTCCAGGCGCCCCAGGCGATCGAGACGCCGGGCAGCCCGTCGGCGTGGCGGCCCCGGGCCAGCGCGTCCAGCACCGCGGTGGCGGCGGCCAGGTTGGCGCGGCCCGCGGTGCCGACGGTGCCGGCGACGGAGGAGCACAGGACGAACGCGTCCAGGTCCAGGCCGCGGGTCAGTGCGTCGAGGTGGACGGCGGGCACCGTGCGGGCGTGGTGGAGGGCGGCGAACCGCTCGGGCGTGAGGTCGTCCAGTACCCCGTCGTCGACGACCGCGGCGGCGTGCACCACCGCGGAGAGCGGTGCGTCGGCCGGTACCGCGTCGAGGACGGCGGCCAGGGCCTCCCGGTCCGCCGCGTCGCAGGCGACCAGGGTGACCCGGGCGCCGAGGTCCTCCAGTTCGGCGCGCAGGTCGTCGGCGCCGGGGGCGTCGGGCCCGCGGCGGCCGAGCAGCACCAGGTGCTCGGCGCCCGCTCCGGCCAGCCAGCGCGCCACATGGGCGCCCCGGCCGCCGGTGCCGCCGGTGACGAGGACGGTACCGCGCGGCTGCCAGCCCGCGTCCGGTGCCGCCTCGGGGGCGGCCGTCAGACGGCGGCCGAAGGCGGCGGAGGAGCGTACGGCGGTCTGGTCCTCCCCGTTGTGTCCGGCGAGGACGGCGGCGAACCGGCGTGCGGCCCGCTCGTCCAGTTCGGCGGGCAGGTCGACGAGGCCGCCCCAGGCGTCGGGGTGTTCCAAGGCGGCGACCCGGCCGATGCCCCAGACCGCGGCCTGCGCGGGCGCGGTGACCGCCTCGGTGCCCGCCACGGCGACGGCACCTCGGGTCACACACCACAGCGGGGCGTTCACCCCGGCGTCCAGCAGCGCTTGGAAGAGCGTCGCGGACGACACGCCGGCGGACTCCGGGGAGTCGGCGAGCGCCAGCAGCGACACCACCCCGGCGAGCACGGCGCCGCCGTCGGCGAGGGCCCGCAACCGGGCGGCGAGGTCGTCCCGGCGGACGGAGTCCACGGTGAGGCGTACGACATCGGTGCCGAGGGCGTCGAGCACGGAAGACGGCCACGGGTCGTGGGCGTGCTCGGCGGGCAGTACGGCAAGCCAGGTGCCGGACGGGGTGGGGGCGCCCGCGGGCAGGGCGAGCGGCTTCCATGTCTCGTGATGCCGGTTGGAGTCGACCATCGCCTGGTCGAGCCGCCTGCGCCGCCAGTTGGAGAGCGCGGGCAGTACGGCGCCCAACGCCTCGGTGTCCACGGACAGATCGGCGGCGAGACTGGTCACGTCCTCGCCCTCGACCGCGCTCCAGAAGGCCGTGTCGAGCGGGTCGGTCCCACCGCCACGACCGGCAGGACGCCGGGTGTCGGGCCAGTAACGGGACCGCTGGAAGGCGTAGGTGGGCAGTTCGACGCGTCGGGCGCCGGTGCCTTCGAATCCGGCGGCCCAGTCGACACCGACTCCGGCGACATGGAGTTGGGCGAGCCCGCTCAGCAGGGCCGTCTCCTCGTCCCGGCCCTTGCGGAGAGCGGGGACGACGACCGCCTCGGCCGGGTCCAGGACTTGCTGGGCGAGGGCGGCCAGCACACCGCCGGGCCCGATCTCCAGGAACGCGTTCGCACCCGCGGCGGCCAGGGCAGCCACTCCATCGGCGAAACGCACGGTCTCCCGCACATGCCGCACCCAGTACTCCGGGTCCGTCAACAAGCCCGGCTCGGCAAGCGATCCGGTCACGTTCGAGACAATTGGGATGCGCGGCTCGGCGTAGGCCAGCCCCTCGGCAACCCGCCGGAAGTCGTCCAGCATCGGCTCCATCAGCGCCGAATGGAAGGCGTGACTGACGGAAAGACGCCGGGCCTTACGCCCCTCGGACGCCAACTCATCTGCGAAGGCGTCGACTTCGCTCTCGGCACCGGCGACCACCACAGAGTCCGGACCGTTCACGGCGGCCAGCGACAGCCCCTCCGTCAGACGCCCGGCAACCTCAGCCTCCGTCGCCTGCACCGCCACCATCGCACCACCAGCAGGAAGTTCCTGCATCAACCGGGCACGGGCAGCCACCAGCGCACACGCATCCTCCAGCGAGAACACCCCCGCCACATGCGCGGCGGCGATCTCACCGATCGAGTGACCCGCCACGAACTCCGCCGTCACACCCCACGACTCGACAAGACGATAAAGAGCCACCTCCACCGCGAACAACGCAGGCTGCGTAAACCCGGTGGCATCCAGACGCCCCGACTCCCCGTCCTCGAACAACACCTCACGCAGGACCGGCTCGAACCGCGCAAGGACGGCATCCAAGGCCTCCGCGAACACCGGGAAACGGCCGTACAGTTCACGGCCCATCCCCACCCGCTGCGAACCCTGACCCGAGAACAGCACCGCAGTCGAGCGCTCCCCCGCACGCCCCCGAGCCACCTCCACCGGCCCGCCCCCACCACCGGCCAGCAACACCGCACGATGCTCGAACACCGCACGACCCGACACCAACGAGAAACCCACATCCAGCGCCGAGGCATCCACGGAGGCGACACGGGCGAGCTGCGCGCCCAGCGCCTCCGGAGACTTCGCGGAGACCGGCCACGGCACCACGGACGGGGCGGCCTTCGGCTCGGGCACCTGCTCGGCCGAGGTCTCGGGGGCCTGCTCGATGATGGTGTGGGCGTTGGTGCCGCTGATGCCGAAGGACGACACGGCGGCGCGGCGCGGGCGCCCGGTCTCGGGCCAGTCCGTGGTCTCCGTCAGGAGGCGTACGTCGCCCTCGGCCCAGTCGACGTGCGTGGACGGCCGGTCGATGTGGAGGGACCTGGGCAGGACCCCGTGCCGAAGGGCCATGACGGTCTTGATGACACCGGCGACTCCGGCGGCGGCCTGCGCGTGACCGATGTTGGACTTGATGGAGCCCAGCAGCAACGGCCGCTCCGGGTCCCGGTCCTGGCCGTAGGTGGCGAGGAGGGCCTGCGCCTCGATCGGGTCGCCGAGGGTCGTACCGGTGCCGTGCGCCTCGACGGCGTCCACATCGGCGGTGGACAGACCGGCGCCCGCGAGGGCCTGCCGGATCACCCGCTGCTGGGACGGACCGTTGGGCGCGGTGAGCCCGTTGGAGGCGCCGTCCTGGTTGACTGCCGAGCCGCGCAGTACCGCAAGGACGGGGTGACCGTGGCGGCGGGCGTCGGAGAGCCGCTCGACGACGAGCATGCCCACGCCCTCGGACCAGCCGGTGCCGTCGGCGGAGTCCGCGAAGGCCTTGCAGCGCCCGTCGGAGGCCAGCCCGCCCTGCCGGGTGAAGCCGGCGTAGCCCATGGCGGTGGACATCACCGTGACACCGCCGGCGAGCGCCAGGTCGGCCTCGCCCGAGCGCAGCGCGTGCGCCGCCCAGTGCAGGGCGACCAGCGAGGAGGAGCAGGCGGTGTCGATGGTGACCGCGGGGCCCTCAAGTCCGAAGGTGTAGGAGAGCCGGCCCGAGATGACGCTCGTGGCGAGGCCGGTGGGGGCGTGGCCCTCGGCGTCCTCGCGGGAGTTCATGACGAGTGTGGTGTAGTCCTGGCCGCTGGTCCCGACGAACACCCCGGTACGGCTGCCCCGCATGGTCGCGGGGTCGATGCCGGCGCGCTCGAACGCCTCCCAGGAGGTCTCCAGGAGCAACCGCTGCTGCGGGTCCATCGCCAGGGCCTCGCGCGGGGAGATCCCGAAGAACCCGGCGTCGAAGTCGGCGACATCGTAGAGGAAGCCGCCCTCGGTGGTGGCGCTGCGGCCGTGACCGCCCTCGCCGCCTCGCTGGAGGGTGTCCAGGTCCCAGCCGCGGTCGGTCGGGAAGGCGGAGATGCCCTCGCCGCCGTCCAGGACGAGTTGCCACAGCTCCTCGGGGGAGCTGACGCCGCCGGGCATCCGGCAGGCCATGCCGACGATGACGACCGGGTCGTCGGCGAGCGCCGGGGTGACGGTCGTGGGGGTGGCGTCGCCGGTGGCGCGCCGCTCGTCGAGCAGGGCGGCGACCAGGTGGTCGGCGAGGACGGTGGGGGTCGGGTAGTCGAAGACCAGGGTGGCCGGGAGCCGCAGGCCGGTGGCCGCGGTGAGGCGGTTGCGGAGTTCGACGGCGGTCAGGGAGTCGAAGCCCAGGTCGTGGAAGTCGCGTTCGGCGTCGATGGCCTTGGCCGAGGAGTGGCCGAGGACCGAGGCGGCCTCGGTGCGGATCAGGTTGACGGCGAAGCGTCCGCGCTCTTCCTCGCGCAGGTCGAGGAGGCGGCGGGTGAGTTCGGCGGCGGTGCTCGCGCCACCGACGGCGGTCGCGGCGGCGCGCCGGGTGCCGCGTACGAGGTTGCGCAGCAGCGGCGGGACGACGCCGGGCATCCGGGTGTTGCCGGAGGCTCCGATGGGCACGAGGTACGGCTCGTCGGAGACCGTGGCGGCGTCCCACAGGGCGAGGCCCTGCTCGACGGTGAGCGGCGGGGCTGCGGAGGCCGCCATACGGCGCATGCCGGCTTCGGTGAGGGCGGCGGTCATGCCCCCGCTCTGCTCCCACGCGCCCCACGCGAGCGACTGGCCCACGAGCCCCTCGGCCGCACGCCGTTGCGCGAGCGCATCCATGAACACGTTCGCCGCCGCGTAGTTCGCCTGCCCCGCACTGCCCATCACCCCGGACACCGACGAGAACATCACAAACGCGGCCAGACCCAGATCCCGCGTCAACTCATGCAAATACCACGCCGCATCCACCTTCGGACGCAACACCGACGCCAGACGCTCCCCCGTCAACGACGTCACCACACCGTCATCCACCACACCCGCCGCATGCACCACCGCCGTCAACGGAGCCTCCACCGGCACCGACGCCAGCAGACCCGCCACCTCCGCACGCACCGTCACATCACAAGCCCGCACCACCACATCAGCACCCAACCCCTCCAACTCCCCGACAAACTCACCCACACCCTCCGCCCCAGCACCCCGACGCGACACCAACAACAACCGCCGCACACCACGCACCGCCACCAGATGACGAGCCACCTCACGACCCAGACCACCCGTACCACCCGTCACCAACACCGTGCCCGAACCCGACCACCGCACCGGCAACCGCAACACAATCTTCCCCACATGCAACGCCCGGCTCATGAACCGGAACGCCTCACGCGCACGACGCACATCCCAGACACGCACCGGCAACGGCCGCAGCACACCCTCCGCGAACAGCACCAGGAGTTCGGCCAGCATCTCCGCCGTCCGGTCGGGCCCCGCCTCGCCGAGGTCGAAGGCGCGGTAGTGGACATCGCCCGTCGAGCGCGGGTCACGGATGTCGGTCTTGCCCATCTCCAGGAACCGGCCACCCGGAGCCGTGATCCGCAACGACGCGTCCACGAACTCACCCGCGAGCGCGTTCAGCACCACATCCACACCACGCCCGCCCGTGACCGAACGGAACTTCTCCTCGAACCCCAGATCACGCGACGACGCAATGTGATCGTCGTCCAGACCAAGACCCCGCAACGCCTCCCACTTGCCCTCACCCGCCGTCGCGAACACCTCGGCACCCAGATACCGCGCCAACTGAGCGGCCGCCATACCCACACCACCCGCACCGGCATGGATCAGCACCCGCTCCCCCGCCGACAGACCGGCGAGTTCGGTGAGGCCGTAGTAGGCGGTGAGGAAGACCAGCGGTACGGAGGCCGCGTCCTCGTCGCTCCAGCCGTCGGGGACGCGGGCCAGGAAGCGTTCGTCGATCAGAACGTCGGTGGCGAGGCCGCCGGGGACCATGCCCATCACACGGTCGCCCACGGCGAGCCCCGTGACCTCCGGACCGACGGCGGTGACAACGCCCGCCGCCTCGGCGCCGAGCAGTCCGGCCTCGCCGGGGTACATGCCGAGCGCGTTGAGCACGTCACGGAAGTTCAGACCGGCGGCACGGACCTCGATACGGACCTGCCGGGCCTGCGGCTCCTCCAGTTCCTCGGGGCAGGGGCGCAGGGTGAGTGCGTCCAGGCTGCCGCGGGCGGTGGAGTCCAGGCGCCAGGGGCCGTCGGCGGGCGGCAGCAGGGACGGTCCGCTCACGGCCCGGTCGAGTCGGCCGACCAGGACCGCGCCGTCGCGGACGACGAACTGGGCGTCGCCGTCCGCGATCGGACCGGCGAGCCGGGGCAGGATGTCGGCGGCGACGGCGGTGTCTTCCAGGTCGAGCAGGGCGAACCGGGTCGGGTTCTCCGACTGGGCGGCGCGGACGAGACCCCAGACCGCGGCGGCCGGCAGGTCGTCGACCCGCTCGCCGGGGCGGGCGGCGAGCGCACCTCGGGTGACGAACAGCAGCCGGGCGTCGGCGAATCGCTCGTCGGCCAGCCACTCCTGCGTCAGGGCGAGGGCCTGCGCGGCCCTCTCATGGGTGGCGGCGGGCACGTCGGCGCCGTCGGCGAGGGCGGGTACCGGGACCAGCACCACGTCCTCCTCGCCGGTCAGTCCGGCGAGGGTTGCGACGGCACCGTCCGCGCCCAGGGGGCCGGCGGTGGCGTGCCGGACGGCGGGCGCGTCGCCCGTCTCGGGGGCGGCGGTCCACTCCAGGCGCAGCAGCGAGTCCAGCTCGGTACGGCGGGCGGTGGGAGCCTGCACTCCGGCGGGGACCCGCAGTACCAGCGACTCGGCGGAGAGCACCGGGGCGCCCTCGACGTCTACGGCGGCGATGGACACCGAGTCGTCGCCGGTGCGGGCGACGCGGAAGCGCACCATGGAGGCGCCCCCCGCGTGCAGCGACACGCCGGCCCACAGGAAGGGCAGCAGCTTGTGCTCGTCGTCCAGGCCCGCGAAGCCGACCGACTGGACGGCGGCGTCGAGCAGCGCGGGGTGCATGCCGTAGTACGCGGCGTCGTCGGCCTGGGACGGCAGCGCCGCCTCCACGAAGGCCTCGTCGCCGCGCTTCCACACGGCGCGGATGGTGCGGAAGACGGGGCCGTACTCGGTGCGGTCGTAGAAGTCCTCAAGGTCCACGGCGACGGCGCCCTTGGGGGGCCAGGCCGAGGTGTCGAGGGGGAGGGCGACGGCGCCCATGGTCAGGGTGCCGGAGGCGTGCTCGGTCCAGGCCTCGTCCGGCGCGTCGGCCGGCCTGGAGTACAGGCTGACCGTGCGCGAGCCGTTCTCGTCGGGCGATCCGACCCACACCTGGACGACTACGGCGGCGCCCTCGGGCAGCAGCAGCGGGGTCGCGAGGGTGAACTCCTCGACCCGGTCGCAGCCCACCTCGTCGGCGGCGCGGACTGCCAGCTCCAGGAAGCCGGTCGCGGGGAAGAGCACCATGCCGCCGCCCACGGTGTGGTCGGCGAGCCACGGGTGCGTGGTGAGGGAGAGGCGGCCGGTGAACAGCACCCCCTCGGAGGCGGCGAGCGCGGTCGCGGCGCCGAGCAGCGGATGCTCGGCCGGCCGGAGTCCGGCCCCGGTGACATCCCCGGTGTGGGTGGCGGGGCGCGGCCAGTACCGCTCGTGGTGGAAAGCGTAGGTGGGCAGTTCGAGGCGTCGGGCGCCGGTGCCTTCGAATCCGGCGGCCCAGTCGACACCGACTCCGGCGACATGGAGTTGGGCGAGCCCGGTCAGCAGGGCCGTCTCCTCGTCCCGGCCCCTGCGCAACGCCGGGACGACCACCGCCTCGGCCGGATCCAGGACTTGCTGGGCGAGGGCGGCCAGCACACCGCCGGGCCCGACCTCCAGGAAGGCGTTCGCACCCGCGGCGGCCAGGGCAGCCACTCCATCGGCGAAACGCACGGTCTCCCGCACATGCCGCACCCAGTACTCCGGGCTCGTCAACAGGCCTGGTTCCGCCACCGATCCGGTCACGTTGGAGACCACCGGGACACGCGGCTCGGCGTAGGCCAGCCCCTCGGCAACCCGCCGGAAGTCGTCCAGCATCGGCTCCATCAGCGCCGAATGGAAGGCATGACTGACGGAAAGACGCCGGGCCTTACGCCCCTCAGCGACGAACTCGGCAGCGAGAGCGTCAACTTCACTCTCCCCACCGGCGACCACCACCGACTCCGGCCCGTTCACGGCGGCCAGCGACAACCCTTCCGTCAGACGCCCGGCAACCTCAGCCTCCGTCGCCTGCACCGCCACCATCGCACCACCGGCAGGAAGTTCCTGCATCAACCGGGCACGGGCAGCCACCAGCGCGCACGCGTCCTCCAGCGAGAACACCCCGGCCACATGCGCGGCAGCAACCTCACCGATCGAGTGACCCGCCACGAACTCCGGCGTCACACCCCACGACTCGACAAGACGATAAAGCGCCACCTCCACCGCGAACAACGCGGGCTGCGTGAACCCGGTGGCATCCAGACGCCCCGACTCCCCGTCCTCGAACAACACCTCACGCAGGGCCGGCTCGAACCGCGCAAGGACGGCATCCAATGCCTCCGCGAACACCGGGAAACGGCCGTACAGTTCACGGCCCATCCCCACCCGCTGCGAACCCTGACCCGAGAACAGCACCGCGGTCGAGCGCTCCCCCGCACGCCCCCGAGCCACCTCCACCGGCCCGCCCCCACCACCGGCCAGCAACACCGCACGATGCTCGAACACCGCACGACCCGACACCAACGAGAAACCCACATCCAGCGCCGAGGCGTCCAGGGAAGTGACGCGTTCGAGCTGGCCCGGGAGTGCTTCTTCGGTGCGGGCGGAGACCGGCCACGGCACGACGGACGGGGTGATCGCCGGCTCCGCCGGTTCCCGCTCGGTCGTGTCGTCCTCGGCGGCCGGTTCGGGCTGTTCCAGGATGACGTGCGCGTTGGTGCCGCTGAGGCCGAACGAGGAGACACCGGCCCGCCAGGGGCGCCCGGTCTCGGGCCAGGCGGTCTCCTCGGTGAGGAGGCGGACCGCTCCGGCCGCCCAGTCGACGTGCGTGGACGGCTGGTCGATGTGGAGGGACCTGGGCAGGACGCCGTGGCGCAGGGCGAGCACCATCTTGATGACGCCCGCGACTCCGGCGGCGGCCTGGGTGTGGCCGATGTTGGACTTGATGGAGCCGAGCCACAGCGGTCGCTCCGGGTCGCGGTCGCGGCCGTAGGTGGCGAGGAGGGCCTGCGCCTCGATCGGGTCGCCGAGGGTCGTGCCGGTGCCGTGCGCCTCGACGGCGTCCACGTCGGCGGTGGACAGACCGGCACCCGCGAGGGCCTGCCGGATCACCCGCTGCTGGGAGGGGCCGTTGGGCGCGGTGAGGCCGTTGGAGGCGCCGTCCTGGTTGATGGCCGAGCCTCGGACGACGGCGAGGATCTCGTGGCCGTTGCGGCGGGCGTCGGACAGCCGCTCAAGGACGAGCATGCCCACGCCCTCGGACCAGCCGGTGCCGTCGGCGGCGTCCGCGAAGGCCTTGCACAGTCCGTCGCCCGCGAGGCCGCCCTGCCGGGTGAAGCCGGAGAAGTTCATCGGGGTCGACAGCACGGTCACCCCGCCCGCGAGGGCGAGGGAGCTTTCCCCGCTGCGTAGGGACTGGGCGGCGAGGTGCAGGGCGACCAGCGAGGAGGAACAGGCGGTGTCGACAGTGAGGGCCGGGCCCTCAAGGCCGAGGCTGTAGGAGACCCGGCCGGAGATGACACTGGTGGCCAGGCCCGTACTCGCGTGTCCCTCGACATCCTCGCGGGAGGTCATGACGAGGTTGGCGTAGTCCTGACCGGTGGTGCCTACGAACACGCCGGTGGCGCTGCCGCGCAGCCCGGTGGGGTCGATGCCGGCGCGTTCGAACGCCTCCCAGGAGGTCTCCAGGAGCAACCGCTGCTGCGGGTCCATCGCCAGGGCCTCGCGCGGGGAGATCCCGAAGAAGCCCGCGTCGAAACCGCCGACATCGTGCAGGAAGCCGCCCCGGCGGGTGGCGCTGACGCCGCGGTTGTCCTGCCCGCCGCCGAAGAGGGCGTCGAGGTCCCAGCCGCGGTCGGTCGGGAAGCCGGTGATGCGGTCCTCGCCGTCGGCGAGCATCCGCCACAGGGCGTCCGGGGTGTCGACGCCGCCGGGCATCCGGCAGGCCATGCCGACGATGACCACCGGGTCGTCGGCGACGTCGGCGGCCACGACGGGCAGGCCCAGGTCGCCGTGCTCGTCGAGGAGTTCGGCCACCAGGTGCTCGGCGAGGCCCTGCGGGGTCGGGTAGTCGAAGACGAGGGTGGCGGTCAGGCGGAGGCCGGTGACCGTGGTCAGGCGGTTGCGCAGTTCGACGGCGGTCAGTGAGTCGAAGCCGAGTTCGCGGAACTCGCGGCCGGTCTCGACGGCCTTGGCCGAGGAGTGGCCGAGGACGGCGGCGGCCTCGGTGCGGACGAGTTCGACGACGTGCCGGACCCGGTCCTCCGCGGGTAGGGCGAGCAGGTGCCGGGTGAGTTCGGCGGCGGTGCTCGCGCCGCCGATCGCGGTCGCGGCGGCGCGCCGGGTGCCGCGTACGAGGTTGCGCAGCAGCGGCGGTACGACGCCGAGGACGCGGGGGTCGCCGGTGGCGGAGCCGATGGGCACGACGAGGGGTTCGTCGGAGCCGGTGGCGAGGTCGAAGAGGGTGAGACCCTGCTGAACGGTGAGGGGGGTCGCGCCGGAGGCGGCGATGCGCTTCATGTCGGCTTCGGTGAGGGCGGCGGTCATGCCCCCGCTCTGCTCCCACGCGCCCCACGCGAGCGACTGGCCCACGAGCCCCTCGGCCGCACGCCGTTGCGCGAGCGCATCCATGAACACGTTCGCCGCCGCGTAGTTCGCCTGCCCCGCACTGCCCATCACCCCGGACACCGACGAGAACATCACAAACGCGGCCAGACCCAGATCCCGCGTCAACTCATGCAAATACCACGCCGCATCCACCTTCGGACGCAACACCGACGCCAGACGCTCCCCCGTCAACAACGTCACCACACCGTCATCCACCACACCCGCCGCATGCACCACCGCCGTCAACGGAGCCTCCACCGGCACCGACGCCAGCAGACCCGCCACCTCCGCACGCACCGTCACATCACAAGCCCGCACCACCACATCAGCACCCAACCCCTCCAACTCCCCGACAAACTCACCCACACCCTCCGCCCCAGCACCCCGACGCGACACCAACAACAACCGCCGCACACCACGCACCGCCACCAGATGACGAGCCACCTCACGACCCAGACCACCCGTACCACCCGTCACCAACACCGTGCCCGAACCCGACCACCGCACCGGCAACCGCAACACAATCTTCCCCACATGCAACGCCCGGCTCATGAACCGGAACGCCTCACGCGCACGACGCACATCCCAGACACGCACCGGCAACGGCCGCAGCACACCCTCCGCGAACAGCGCCAGGAGTTCACGGAGAAGGGACTGGATGCGCTCGGGTGCGGCTTCGCCGAGGTCGAAGGCGCGGTAGTGGACATCGCCCGTCGAGCGCGGGTCACGGATGTCGGTCTTGCCCATCTCCAGGAACCGGCCACCCGGAGCCGTGATCCGCAACGACGCGTCCACGAACTCACCCGCGAGCGCGTTCAGCACCACATCCATCCCGCGCCCGCCCGTGACCGAACGGAACTTCTCCTCGAACCCCAGATCACGCGACGACGCAATGTGATCGTCGTCCAGACCAAGACCCCGCAACGCCTCCCACTTGCCCTCACCCGCCGTCGCGAACACCTCGGCACCCAGATACCGCGCCAACTGAACGGCCGCCATACCCACACCACCCGCACCCGCGTGGATCAGCACCCGCTCCCCCGCCGACAGACCGGCCAGATCACGGAAGGCGTACAGCGCGGTCAGGAACACCAGCGGCACCGACGCCGCGTCCTCGGTGCTCCAGTCCTGGGGGACGGTGACGAGGTAGCGCTCGTCGACGAGCACGGTGTCGGCGAGGCCGCCGGGGACCATGCCCATCACACGGTCGCCCACGGCGAAGGCGGTGGCCTCCGGACCGACGGCGGTCACGACACCCGCCGCCTCCGAGCCGAGCAGTCCGGCCTCGCCGGGATACATGCCGAGCGCGTTGAGCACGTCACGGAAGTTCAGACCGGCGGCGCCGACCTCGATACGGACCTGCCGGCCCTGCGGCTCCTCCAGCGCCTCCGGTGCGGGGACGAGGGCGAGTGCGTCGATGCTGCCGGGCGCGGTGGAGTCCAGGCGCCAGGGCAGGCCGGGTACGGGCAGCAGGCCCGCACCGCTGGTGAGCCGGGCCAGGCGCGCCACCAGAAGGCTGTCGTCGCGCACGGTGAACTGGGTGTCGCCTGCGGCGAGGAGCGCGGGCAGCCGGGACAGGATCTCGCGGGAGGGAACCTCGGTTGCGGCGTCCAGGTCGAGCAGGGCGAACCGGCCGGGGTTCTCGGCCTCGGCGCTGCGGACCAGACCGTGCGCGGCGGCAGCGGCGAGGTCGGGCGCCGCCTCGTCGGTGCCGGTGGCGACGGCGCCTCGGGTGACGAACACGAGGCGGCCGGCGGAGCTGTCGAGGTCGAGCCACTCCCGTACCAGCCGGAGGGTGCGCGCGGTGAGGTCGTGGACGGCGGCGGGCGTGTCGCCGTCCGGGGTCGCCAGCGGGACCAGGACCAGGTCGGCGGCCGGGTCCACCGCGGCGGCAGCGGCGAGGTCGGCCACGGAGGCGGGCCAGGGCGCGGTGCCGCCTGCGGTGACCGCGTGGACCGGTGCGGTGCCGCTGTCGGGGGCGGCGACCCACTCCAGCCTGAGCAGGCCTTCCTGTTCGCGCTGGTGCAGGGCGGGCGCCCGGAGGGCGGAGGGGGCCCGCAGGACCAGGGACTCGGCGGAGAGCACCGGCTCGCCCTCAACGTCGACGGCGGCGATGGAGACGCAGTCCTCGCCGATACGGGCGACGCGGACGCGGACGACGGCGGCGCCGCCCGCGTGCAGGGACACCCCGGACCAGGAGAACGGGACGAGCTTCTTGCCGTCGCCGAGCCCGGCGAAGCCGACGGACTGCACGGCCGCGTCGAGCAGGGCGGGGTGCATGCCGTACGAGGCGGCGTCGTCGGCCTGGGGCGGCAGGGCGACCTCGACGAACGCCTCGTCGTCGCGGGTCCACACGGCGCGCAGTCCTTGGAAGACCGGGCCGTACTCGGTGCGTTCGTAGAATCCCTCCAGGTCGGCGGCGACGGCGCCGCGCGGCGGCCAGACGGAGGCGTCGAAGGCGGCGGTGCGTTCGCCGGTGGTGAGCAGGCCGGTGGCGTGCTCGGTCCAGCGCTGCTCGGGGTCGTCCACGGCCTGGGAGTAGACGGTGACGGGGCGGGCCCCGCTGTCGTCGGGGGCACCGATGGCGACCTGGACGACGGCGGCGGAGTCCCGGTCGAGGATGAGCGGCTTGGAGAGGGTGAGTTCCTCGACGCGGTCGCAGCCGACCTGGTCGCCTGAGCGGACGGCCAGCTCCAGGAACCCGGTGGCGGGGAAGGCGGCCATGCCGCCGACGGTGTGGTCCATCAGCCACGGGTGGGTCTGGGCGGAGAGGCGTCCGGTGAACAGGACGCCGTCGGTGCCGGCCAGGGAGACGGCGGCGCCGAGCAGGGGGTGCTCGGCGGAGACGAGTCCGGCGGCGCTCACGTCCCCGGCGGCGGCCATCAGGGTGGGCCAGTACCGCTTGTGCTGCCAGGCGTAGGTCGGCAGGTCGGTGCGCCGGGCGCCGGTACCGTCGAAGCAGACGGTCCAGTCGACATCGACGCCGGCGACGTGCAGCCGGGCCAGGGCGGTGAGCAGGGCGCGTTCCTCGGCGCGGTCCTTGCGGAGCGCGGCGACGGCGACGGCGGTGTCCGTGGTGACGCTCTGCTGGGCGAGGGCGGTGAGTACGCCGTCGGGGCCGAGTTCGAGGAAGGCGTCGGCGCCCGCTTCGGTGAGGGCGCGGATCCCGTCGGCGAAGCGGACGGTGGCGCGGACGTGGTCCACCCAGTAGTCGGGGGTGGTCAGGAGGTGGTCGTCGGCGAGGGCGCCGGTGACGTTGGAGACGACGGGGATCAGCGGTTCGTGGTAGGTCAGGTTCTCGGCGACGCGGCGGAACTCGGCGAGCATCGGTTCCATGAGCGGCGAGTGGAAGGCGTGACTGACCGAGAGGCGCTGGGTCTTGCGGCCCTCGGCGGCGAACGCGGCGGCGAGGGCGAGGACTTCGGTGGCGTCGCCGGACAGGACCACGGAGTCGGGGCCGTTGACGGCGGCGAGGGAGATCCCGGCGGTGAGCCGGGGGGCGGTCTCGGCCTCGGTGGCCTGGACGGCCACCATGGCGCCGCCCGTGGGGAGTTGGCTCATCAGGCGGGCGCGGGCGGCGACCAGGGCGCAGGCGTCGGCCAGGGAGAGGATTCCGGCGACGTGGGCGGCGGCGATCTCGCCGACGGAGTGGCCGCCGACGAACTCCGGGACGACGCCCCAGGATTCGACGAGCCGGTACAGGGCCACTTCGAGGGCGAAGAGGGCGGGCTGGGTCCAGCCGGTGGTGTCGAGGAGGTCGGCCTCGGGGGTGCGGCGCCCGGCGAAGACGATGTCGCGCAGGGGGCGCTCGAGGTGCGGGTCGAGCAGGGCGCACGTCTCGTCGAAGGCGGCGGCGAACACCGGGAAGCGGGCGTGCAGTTCCCGGCCCATGCCGGCGCGCTGGGAGCCCTGGCCGGAGAAGAGGACGGCGAGTGGGCGTTCGGTGGCCCGGCCGCGGGCGACTTCGGTGGGGACGCCGTCGAGGCCGGACAGGAGGACGGCTCGGTGTTCGAAGAGGGAGCGTCCGGTGGCCAGGGAGTAACCGATGTCGAGGCCGTCGGCGCCGGTGCGGGCGGTGACGCGGGTGATCTGCTCGTCGAGGGCGCCGTCGGTGCGGGCGGAGACGGGCCAGGGCACGACCGTGGGGACGGTCTTGGGCTGCGGGGCGGGCTCGGGCATGGTGGGCTCGGCCTGTTCCAGGACGACGTGGGCGTTGGTGCCGCTGATGCCGAAGGAGGAGACGCCGGCGCGGCGGGGTCGTCCGGTCTCCGGCCAGGTGGTGGGCTCGGTGAGCAGGCGGACGGCGCCGGAGGACCAGTCGACGTGCCGGGAGGGCGGGTCGGCGTGCAGGGTCGGCGGGAGGGTGCCGTGGCGCATCGCCATGACCATCTTGATGACGCCGGCGACACCGGCGGCGGCCTGGGCGTGACCGATGTTCGACTTGATGGAGCCGAGCAGGAGCGGCTGGTCGGCGGGGCGTTCCTGGCCGTAGGTGGCGAGGAGGGCCTGCGCCTCGATGGGGTCGCCCAGGGGGGTGCCGGTGCCGTGCGCCTCGACGGCGTCGACCTCGGCGGGGGTGAGTCCTGCGGTGCCGAGGGCCTGGTGGATGACGCGTTGCTGGGAGGGGCCGTTGGGGGCGGTGAAGCCGTTGGAGGCGCCGTCCTGGTTGACGGCGGAGCCGCGGATGACGGCGAGGACGGGGTGTCCGTTGCGGCGGGCGTCGGAGAGGCGTTCGAGCAGGAGCAGGCCGACGCCCTCGGACCAGCCGGTGCCGTCGGCGGTGTCGGAGAAGGCCTTGCAGCGGCCGTCGGAGGCGAGTCCGCCGGCCCGGGAGAACTCGATGAGGGAACCGGGCGCGGACATGACGTTGACGCCGCCGGCGAGGGCGAGGGTGCACTCCCCGGCGCGCAGGGCGTGGGCTGCGGCGTGCAGGGCGACGAGGGACGAGGAGCAGGCGGTGTCGACGGTGACGGCGGGGCCCTCTAGGCCGAGGCTGTAGGAGAGGCGGCCGGAGGTGGCGCTGGCGGCGATGCCGGTGCCTATGTCGCCGGTGGCGTCGGACAGGGAGCGGACCAGGAGGTAGGCGTAGTCCTGGCCGTTGGTGCCGACGAAGACGCCGGTGCGGCTGCCGCGCAGACTGCGGGGGTCGATGCCGGCGCGTTCGACGGCCTCCCAGGAGGTTTCCAGCAGGAGCCGCTGCTGCGGGTCCATGGAGACGGCCTCGCGCGGGGAGACGCCGAAGAAGGCGGCGTCGAAGTCGGCGACGGAGTCGAGGAAGCCGCCCTGCCGGCTGACGGAGTGGCCGCGGGCGTCGACCCCGGCGTCCTGGAGGGCGCCGAGGTCCCAGCCGCGGTCGGTGGGGAAGCCGGAGACGGCGTCGGCGCCGGAGGCGACGAGGTCCCACAGGTCCTCGGGCGAGGTGACGCCTCCGGGGTAGCGGCAGCTCATCGCGACGACGGCGACGGGTTCCGAGGCCGCGGCGGCGAGTTCGCGGTTGTGCCGCCGCAGACGCTCGGTCTCCTTGAGCGAGGCCCGGAGAGCTTCGACAACTTTTTCGCTGGGCGTGGTCATGATTGCTCCGTCAGTCCCGCTCTTCGTCAGGGTTGGCGTTGAGTGCCGTCCGCACCAGGTCGTCGAGGTCCATGGCGTCGATGGAGGCGTCGGTCGCCCCGTCGGCGCCCTCGGTGGCGGCGTCGGCCGCCGCGTCGGTGGCGGCCGTGGTGCCCGGGGCCGGGCCGGCCGGGTCGTGCCCGGCGAGGTCGAGCAGTTGGTCCAGGAGTCCGCTGTCGCGCAGGCGGTCCAGGGGGACGGCGGCGAGGGCGGCGCGCAGGGCGCTTTCCTCGTCGCCGACGGCTCCGGTGCCCGCTTCGTTGCCGGCGGGCAGGAGTTGTCCGAGGACGTGGGCGGCGAGGGCGGCGGGGGTGGGGTGGTCGAACACGAGGGTCGCGGACAGGGTGAGTCCAGTGGCGGTGCCGAGCTGGTTGCGCAGTTCGACGGCGCCGAGGGAGTCGAAGCCGAGGTCGCGGAAGGCCCGGTCGGGTCCGACCCGGTCGGGTCCGTCGAGGCCGAGCACGTCGGCGGCGCGTTCCCTGACCAGGGCGAGGACGGTCTGTGCGCGGCGGTTCTCGGGGAGCCGGGCGAGCCGGTCGCGCAGGTCGTGCCCGGAGCGTGCGGTCGCGCGCGGGTCCGCGGCGGCCGTGAGGACGGCGTGGGCGGGCATCTCGGCGAGGAGCGGGCTGGGCCGTATGCCGGTGAAGGCGCGGACGAACCGCTCGGGGTCCACGTCGGCGACCACGGCGACCGGATCGGTGCCGGTGACGACCTGGCGCAGGGCCAGGACGGCGAGGTCGGGGTCGAGGGGCCGGATGCCGGTGCGCCGGGCGAGGGCGGCGGCGCGGTCGCCGCCGGCCATGCCGTCGCCGCCCCAGGCGCCGTAGGCGACGGACGTGGCGGGCAGTCCCTCGCAGCGGCGCCGCTCGGCGAGGGCGTCGAGGACGGCGTTGGCGGCGGCGTAGGTGCCCTGGCCGGGGTTGCCGACGGCGGCGGACGCCGAGGAGAACAGGGCGAACACCTCCAGGTCCAGGTCGCGGGTCAGCTCGTCGAGGTGGAGCGCGGTGGTGACCTTGGCGTGGAACACGGTGGCGAACCGGTCGGTGGTGAGGCCGTCGAGGACACCGTCGTCGAGTACGCCCGCGGTGTGCACGACGCCGGTGAGCGGCGCGTCCTCGGGGATGGCGGCGAGGACGGCGGCGAGGGCGTCCCGGTCGGCGGTGTCGCAGGCGGTGATGACGGGTTCGGTGCCCAGCGAGCGCAGGTCCGCGGCGAGTTCGGCGGCGCCGGGGGCGTCGGGTCCGCGGCGGCTGAGGAGGACCAGGCGGCGGGCTCCGGCGCCGGCGAGGCGGCGGGCGGTGCGGGCGCCGAGGGCGCCGGTGCCGCCGGTGATCAGGACGGTGCCGGTGGGCTGCCAGTCGCGGCGGGCCTCGGGGCGTACGGCGGCGAGGCGCCGGCCGAAGACCGCGCCGGGCCGTACGGCGAGCTGGTCCTCGCCCTCGGGGTCGGCGAGGACGGCGGCGAGGCGCTGCGCGGTCCCCTCGTCGAGGGCGACGGGCAGATCGACGATGCCGCCCCAGCGCTGCGGGTGTTCCAGCGCGGCGACCCGGCCGAGTCCGTGCACGGCGGCCTGGAGCGGGGCGGTGACGGTCTCGGCGGGCGAGACGGCGACGGCGCCGCGGGTGAGGCACCACAGCGGGGCGTCGCAGTGGGCGTCGCCGAGGGCCTGGACGAGGAGGGTGGTCAGGGCGGCCCCGGCGGGTACCGCGTCGGTGAGGGCGGTGCCGTCCTGGTCGGCGAGGGCGAGCAGGGAGACCACGCCGGTGAACGGGCCGCCGTCGCGCAGTCGTTCGCGCAGGCCGGCGGCGAGGGCCGTGCGGTCCTGGCCGGTGACCTGGAGGACGTGCGCGCCGCTGCCGAGGGCACCGAGGACGGCGGCCGTCCAGGGGTGGTCGCCGTGGGTGGCGGGCACGACGGCGAGCCAGGTGCCGGCGGGGCGTGCGGAGCCGGTCCGGTTCAGGGGGCGCCAGGCGATGCGCTGGCGCCAGCCGTCGACGGTGGCCTGGTCGCCCTGGCGGCGCCGCCAGTCGCGCAGGGCGGGCAGGACCCGCTCCAGGGCGCTGCCGTCGACGCCGAGTTGACCGGCGAGGGAGTCGAACTCCTCGTCCTGGACGGCGCTCCAGAAGGCGGCGTCCCCGCTGTCCGTGCCGGTGTCCGCGGCGCCGGTGGCAGGGGCCTCGTCGGGCCAGAAGCGGCGGGTGCGGAAGGCGTAGGTGGGCAGGTCGACGCGGCGGGCGCCGGTGCCGTCGAGGAGTGCCGGCCAGTCGACGATCTGGCCGGCGGCGTGCAGCCGGGCCAGGGCGGTGATCACGGAGCGTTCCTCGTCGCGTCCGGTGCGCAGGGCGGGGGCGACGGCGGGGGCGGGGCGGTTGTCGTCGGCGAGGGTGTCGAGGGTGTCCTGGGCGAGGCCGCAGAGCACGCCGTCGGGGCCGAGTTCGAGGTAGCGGGTCGCGCCGCGGGCGGCGAGGGCGCGGACGCCGTCGCCGAAGCGGACGGCGCCGCGGACGTGCTCGACCCAGTACCCGGGGTCGCACACCTGCTCGTCGGTGACCGGTTCCCCGGTGAGGTTCGACACCAGGGGCAGCTTCGGCGGGGTGTACGACACGCTCCGGGTGACCTGTGCGAAGTCGTGAAGCATGGCGTCCATGTGCAGTGAGTGAAACGCATGGCTCACCCGCAAACGCCTAGTCTTGCGGCCGAGTGCGGCGAACTCGTCGGCGAGCGCGGTGACCGCGTCCTCGTCGCCGGAGACGACGACGGCCTCGGGTCCGTTGACGGCGGCGATGCAGACGGCGCCGGTCAGGTGCGGGGCGACGTTGTCCTCGGCGGCCTGGACGGCGAGCATGGCGCCGCCGGCCGGGAGTGCCTGCATGAGGCGGGCGCGGGCGGCGACGATCCGGCAGGCGTCGGCCAGGGAGAACACCCCGGCGACGTGGGCGGCGGCGATCTCGCCGACGGAGTGCCCGGCGAGCAGGTCGGGCCGCACGCCCCAGGACTCGAAGAGGCGGTGCAGGGCGACGCCGAGCGCGAACAGGGCGGGCTGGGTCCAGCCGGTGAGGTCGAGGAGGTCGGCCTCGGGGGTGCCCTCGGCGGCGAACATCACCTCGCGCAGCGGGCGTTCGAGTTCCTGGTCGAAGTGGGCGAGTACGTCGTCCAGGGCGCGGGCGAACACGGGGAAGCGCGCGTACAGGGCGCGGCCCGCCCCGGCCCGCTGGGAGCCCTGGCCGGGGAAGAGGAACGCGGTCCTGCCCCCGGGCGCGGCCCGGCCGCGCAGCACGGCGGGCCCGGAGCGGCCCTCGGCGAGGGCGGTGAGCGCGTCGAGGAGTTCGTCGCGTCCGGCGACGGCGAGGACGGCCCGGTGCTCGAAGGCGGAGCGCGTGGTGCCCAGGGACAGCGCCAGGTCGGCGACGGTGGGCCGGGTGGTGTCCGGGTCCGCGGCGACGAGCCGGTCGCGCAGGCGGGCGGCCTGGTCGGCGAGAGCGTCCGCGTCGGCCGCGGACAGCGGCACGGGCAGCGGTCGTACGAGGCCGGCGGCGGGGTCGGGACCGAGGGCCGGGCCGGACGCGGTCCCGGGGGCGGCGGGGGCCTGTTCGAGGATGACGTGGGCGTTGGTGCCGCTGGCGCCGAAGGCGGACACGGCGGCCCGGCGCGGCCGTCCGGTCTCGGGCCAGTCGGCCGCCTCGGTCAGCGGGCGTACGGCGTCGGGGTCCCAGGCGACGTGCCGGGACGGCTCGTCGAGGTGGAGGGTCCTCGGCAGGACGCCGTGGCGCATGGCGAGGACCATCTTGATGACGCCGGCGACTCCGGAAGCCGCCTGGGTGTGCCCGAGGTTGGACTTGACGGCGCCGACGAGCAGCGGCCGTCCCGCCTCGCGGTCCCGGCCGTAGGTGGCCAGGAGCGCCTGGGCCTCGATGGGGTCGCCCAGGGTGGTGCCGGTGCCGTGCGCCTCGACGGCGTCCACGTCGCGGGCGGTGAGCCCGGCGGCGGCCAGCGCCTTGCGGATGACGCGCTGCTGGGAGGGGCCGTTGGGGGCGGTGAGGCCGTTGGAGGCGCCGTCCTGGTTGATGGCGGAGCCGCGCAGTACGGCGAGGACCTCGTGCCCGTGGCGGCGGGCCGCGGAGAGGCGTTCCACGACGAGCATGCCCACGCCCTCGGACCAGGCGGTGCCGTTCGCGGCGTCCGAGAAGGGTTTGCAGCGGCCGTCCGGGGAGAGCGCGCCCATCTCGCCGAACTCGACGAACCCGACGGGCGTCGACATCACGGTGACGCCGCCGGCGAGGGCGAGGGAGCACTCGCCGGAGCGGATGGCCTGCGCCGCGAGGTGCAGGGCCGTCAGGGAGGAGGAGCAGGCGGTGTCGACGCTGACGGAGGGGCCTTCGAGGCCGAGGGTGTAGGAGAGCCGGCCGGAGAGCAGGCTCGCGGACTGGGCGGTCTCGACGTGGCCGGTCTGGCCGATCGCGGGCCGGTAGTCGCCGCTGCCGCCGCCGACGAAGACGCCGGTGTCGCCGCCGCGCAGGGCGGCGGGGTCGATGCCGGCCCGCTCCAGGGCCTCCCAGGCGGCCTGGAGGACGATCCGCTGCTGCGGGTCGATGACCAGGGCCTCGCGCGGGGAGATCCCGAAGAAGGCGGGGTCGAAGTCGGCGACGTCGTAGAGGAATCCGCCCTCGCGGGTGACGCTGCGGCCGCGGCCGTCGCGGTCGCCGTGCAGGAGCCGCTGGAGGTCCCAGCCGCGGTCGGTGGGGAAGCCGCCGATGGCGTCGGTGCCGGCGCCGAGCAGCTCCCACAGGTCCTCCGGGGAGCGGACCTCGCCGGGGTAGCGGCAGCTCATGCCGACGATGACGATCGGGTCGTCGGCGTCGGCGACACCGCCGGCCGGTCCGGCGGGAGCGGCGGCCGTGTCCTCACCACCGGGTCCGGCGAGTTCACCGAGGAGTTCGCCGAGGAGCGACGCGGCGAGCGCGGTGGGCGTCGGATGGTCGAACACCAGGGTCGCGGGCAGCGAGAGCCCGGTGACGCCGGCGAGCCGGTTGCGCAGGTCGACCGCCGTCAGCGAGTCGAACCCGAGGTCCTTGAAGGCGTGTTCGGCCGGTACGCCCGTGGCGTCGGCGTGGCCCAGCACCCCGGCGACCTCGGCGCACACCAGGTCGAGCAGGGCGCGGTCGCGCTCGGGCGGGTCGAGGGCGCGCAGCCGGTCGCGCAGTCCGGCCGCGGTGCCGGTGTCGCCGCCGGTGCCGTGGGCGGTGCGCAGGGCCTCGCGGGCCTCGGGCACCGCGGTGAACAGCCGGCCGGGGCGGGACCGGGTGAACGCGGGGGCGAACCGGTCCCACAGAACGTCGGCGACGGTCGCGCAGGCGGTGGCCGCCGGGTCGGCGGCGGCCTCGGCGACCACCGTGGCGAGCGCGGCGAGCGCCCGGCCGGGTGCCATGGGGGGCAGGCCGTTGGCGCGCAGATGGGCGGTGAGCCCCTCGGGTCCGGCGTCCTGCCAGGCGCTCCAGGCGACGTGGACGGCGGGGGTGCCGTGGGCGCGCTGCCGCTGCACGAGGGCGTCCAGGCAGGCGCCCGCGGCGGCGCCCTCGCCCTGTCCGGCGACTCCCCAGACGGCGGAGATGGAGCCGAAGACGACGAACGCCTCCAAAGTGCGGTCGCCGACGGCGCTCACCAGCGCCTCGTGCGCGGCACGGGCCCCTTCCGGGCCGTCGGCGGCGCCGGTGTCGCCGGTGTGGACGACGGCGAACGGCGAAGGGCCGTCGTCGTGCGCCGCCAGGGCCGCCGCGAGGGGCGCGGGGTCGGCGGGGTCCGGGTGGTGTACGGCGGTGAGGGCGGCGCCCGCCGCCTCGGCGTCGGCGCGCAGCGCGGTCATCGCCCCGGCGTCGGTGTCGGCGGGCCCGGCGAGCAGCACGTCGCGGGCGCCGTTGGCGGCGAGCCAGCGCACGACGTGCCCGCCGAAGCCCTCGGGGCGACCGGTGACCAGGACGGTGCCGGTGGGACGCCAAGTGGCGTCGGGGCGAGGGGATTCGACGCGGGCGAGGCGTCGGCCGAAGGCGCCGGAGGCGCGCAGTGCCACCTGGTCCTCGGCGGGCTCGGCGGCCGTGCCGGCGGCGGTCAGGACCGCGCGCAACCGTTCGGCGGTACGGGCGTCGGCGACGTGGTCGACATCGACGAGTCCGCCCCACCGGGCCGGCTCCTCCAGCGCGAGGACCCGGCCGAGCCCCCACAGGGCGGCCCGGTCGGGGTCGGCCGGGGTGTCGGCGCGCCCCACCCGGACCGCGCCCCGGGTGACGCACCACAGCGGGGCGTCGATCCCGGCGGCGCCCAGCCGGGCGAGCAGCACGTCGGGCCGCGGGGAGTCCGCGTCGGTGAGGGCGAGCACACCCGCGAACGCGCTGCCGTCCGCGGCCTCGGCGAGGGCGGCGGCGCAGGCCTCGGCGTCGTCGACCGCGGTCAGCCGTACGGCGTCCGTTCCGAGGGCACCGGCGAGGGCCTCGGCCCACGGGTCGCCGTCGAGGGCGGCCGGGGTCAGCACCAGCCAGGTGCCGGTGGTGGCGTCGGCGCGCGCGGTGCCAGTGAGGGGCTGCCAGGTCTCGCGGTAGCGCCACCCCTCCAGCAGGGAGCGCTCGGACCGGCCCCGGCGCCAGGCGGACAGGGCGGGCAGCACGCCCGACAGGACCGTGTCGTCGAGGTCGAGGGTGCCGGCGAGGGCCTCCAGGTCCTCCCGCTCGACGGCGGCCCAGAACGCGGCGTCCACCGGATCCGGGCCGGCGCCCGCGGCAGGCCCGGAGGCGGGCTCGGGCCAGTAGTGCTCGCGCTGGAAGGCGTACGTCGGCAGATCGACGCGGCGGGCGCCGGTGCCGTCGTACCAGGCGGCCCAGTCGACCTCCGCGCCGGCCGTGTGCAGCCGTGCCAGCGCCAGCAGCAGGGCCGTCTCCTCGTCGCGGTCCTTGCGCAGCGCGGGAACGACCACCGCCTCGGCCGGATCCAGGACTTGCTGGGCGAGGGCGGCCAGCACACCGCCGGGCCCGATCTCCAGGAAGGCGTTCGCACCCGCGGCGGCCAGGGCGGCGATCCCGTCGGCGAAGCGCACGGTCTCCCGCACATGCCGCACCCAGTACTCCGGGTCCGTCAACAGGCCTGGTTCCGCCACCGATCCGGTCACGTTGGAGACGACCGGGATGCGCGGCTCGGCGTAGGTCAGACTCTCGGCGACCGTGCGGAAGTCGTCCAGCATCGGTTCCATCAGCGCCGAGTGGAAGGCGTGACTGACGGAAAGACGCCGGGTTTTGCGGCCCTCGGACGCCAACTCATCTGCGAAGGCGTCGACTTCGCTCTCGGCACCGGCGACCACCACCGACTCCGGCCCGTTCACGGCGGCCAGCGACAGCCCCTCCGTCAGACGCCCGGCAACCTCAGCCTCCGTCGCCTGTACGGCCACCATCGCACCACCGGCAGGAAGTTCCTGCATCAGCCGGGCACGGGCGCTGACCAGAGCGCACGCGTCGTCCAGGGAGAACACCCCGGCCACATGCGCGGCGGCAATCTCACCGATGGAGTGACCCGCCACGGACTCCGGCGTCACACCCCACGACTCGACAAGACGGCAAAGCGCCACTTCCACCGCGAACAGCGCGGGCTGCGTAAACCCGGTGGCATCCAGACGCCCCGACTCCCCGTCCTCGAACAACACTTCACGCAACGACGGCTCGAACCGCGCGAGCACCGCGTCCAGGGCATCGGCGAACGCCGGGAAACGGCCGTACAGTTCACGGCCCATCCCCGCCCGCTGCGAACCCTGACCGGAGAAGAGGAAGGCGGTCCGGCGGTCGATGGCGTGGGCGCGGACGGTTTCCCGGGGCTCGCCGTCGGGGTTCACGAGCAGGACCGCGCGGTGCGCGAAGGTGCCGCGGCCGGTGGCGAGGCTGTAGGCCGTGTCGAGGGCGGAGGTCCCGGGGTGGGCGGCGGTGAACGCGGTCAGCCGCTCGGCCTGCGCGGTCAGCGCGGCCTCGGTGCGGGCGGAGACGAGCCACGGCAGGACCGCCGGGGCGGCCTCGGGCCCGGCAGGGGACGGCTCGGGGTCCGGCAGCGGCTCGGGCTGCTCCAGGATGACGTGGGCGTTGGTGCCGCTGACGCCGAAGGCGGAGACACCGGCGCGGCGCGGACGGCCCGTCTCGGGCCAGGCCCGGTGCTCGCGCAGCAGTTCCACCGTGCCGTCGGACCAGTCGACGTGGCGGGAGGGCTCGTCCACGTGCAGGGTGCGCGGCAGTTCACCGCGGCCGAGGGCGAGGACGGTCTTGATGACTCCGGCGGCGCCGGCGGCGGCCTGGGTGTGGCCCAGGTTGGACTTGACCGTGCCGAGCAGCAGTGGGCGCTCGGGGGTGCGGCCGTCGCCGTAGGTGGCGATCAGGGCGTGGGCCTCGATCGGGTCGCCGAGGGTCGTGCCGGTGCCGTGCGCCTCGACGGCGTCCACGTCGGCCGGGGTGAGCCTGGCGTCGGCGAGGGCCTGGCGGATGACGCGCTGCTGGGCGCGGCCGTTGGGGGCGGTGAGGCCGTTGCTCGCGCCGTCCTGGTTGACGGCGGAGCCGCGCAGGACCGCGCGGACGGGGTGGCCGTGGCGGCGGGCGTCGGACAGTCGCTCAAGGACGAGGACTCCGGCGCCCTCGGACCAGGCCGTGCCGTCGGCGGAGTCCGCGAAGGCCTTGCAGCGGCCGTCGCCCGCCAGGCCGCCCTGGGCGGTGAACTCCACGAAGGCGTCGGGGCTGGACATCACCGACACGCCGCCCGCGAGGACCAGGGAGCACTCCCCGGAGCGCAGGGCGCCCGCGGCCATGTGCAGGGCGACCAGCGCGGAGGAGCAGGCGGTGTCGACGGTGACGGCGGGACCCTCGATGCCGAGGGTGTAGGAGAGCCGGCCGGACATCACGCTGGCGGTGGTGCCGGTGGCGGCGTGGCCCTGTACGTCGGTGGTGCCGCGGCGCAGCATGGTGGCGTAGTCCTGGCCGTTGGTGCCGACGAAGACGCCGGTGGCGCTGCCGCGCAGGCCGGTGGGGTCGATGCCGGCGCGTTCCAGGGCCTCCCAGGAGGTCTCCAGGAGCAGGCGCTGCTGCGGGTCCATCGCCAGGGCCTCGCGCGGGGAGATCCCGAAGAAGGCGGCGTCGAACATGCCTGCGCCGTCGAGGAAGCCGCCCTCCAGGGTGGCGGATCCGCCGCGGGCGAGCGTGTCGAGGTCCCAGCCGCGGTCGGCGGGGAAGCCGGTGATGGCGTCGCGGCCCTCGTCGAGCAGGTGCCACAGGTCCTCGGGGCTCTCGACGCCGCCGGGGAAGCGGCAGCCCATGCCGACCACGACCACGGGGTCGTCGTCGGTGGCGCGGTTGGTGGAGTCGGCGGGGCCGTGCGCGGTCGCCGCGGCGGGCAGGTCGCCCAGGATCTCGGTGAGGAGGTGGGCGGCGAGGTCGCGGGTGGTCGGGTGGTCGTAGACGAGGGTGGCGGGCAGCCGCAGTCCGGTGGTGGCGTTGAGGGTGTTGCGCAGTTCGACCGTGGTGAGGGAGTCGAAGCCGAGGTCGGTGAAGGCGCGGTCGGCCTCCACGGCGTCCGGGTCGGGGTGGCCGAGGACGCCGGCGACCTGGGCGCGTACGAAGTCCAGTACGTACCGGTCGCGGGCCGGGCCGGTGAGGGCGGCGACCTGGCGGCGCAGGGCCGGTTCGGTGTCGCGGGCGGCGGGGGTTCCGGGGTCGAGGTCGTGGAGTTCGGGCAGGTCGGCGACGAGGGTCCGGTGGGGGGTGAACACGGTGGCCCAGCGCCGCCAGTCGATGTCGGCGACGAGGAGGGTGGTGTCGCCGTGGCCGACGGCGGTGTCGAGGGCGGTGAGGGCGTCCTCGGGGCTGGTCGGGGTGTAGCCGCCGCGGCGCACCCGGTCCTCGACTCCGGTGGCGTCGCCGGCCATGCCGGTGCCCGACCAGGGGCCCCAGGCCACGGAGAGGGCGGGCAGGTCCAGGTCGCGGCGGTGTTCGGCGAGGGCGTCGAGGTAGGCGTTGGCGGCGGCGTAGTTGGCCTGGCCGGCGGAGCCGAGGGCGCCGGCGGTCGAGGAGAACAGCACGAAGTCGGTGAGGCCGAGGTCGCGGGTCAGCTCGTGCAGGTGGGCGGCGGAGCGGGCCTTGGCGTCGAGTACGGCGGCGAACCGCTCGGGGGTGAGGGTGTCGAGGAGTCCGTCGTCGAGGACGCCGGCGGCGTGCACCACGGCGGTGAGCGGGTGCTGCTCGGGTATGGCGGCCAGGAGTGCGGCGAGGGCGTCCCGGTCGGCGGTGTCGCAGGCGGCCAGGGTCACCTCGGCGCCCAGTTCGCGCAGTTCGGCGGCGAGTTCGGCGGCGCCCGGGGCGTCAGGGCCGCGCCGGCCGGCGAGGAGCAGGTGGGGGGTGCCGCGTCCGGCGAGGCGGCGGGCGACGTGGGCGCCGAGGGCGCCGGTGCCGCCGGTGATCAGGACGGTGCCCTCGGGGGCGAAGGGGCGCGGATCGGAGGTGCCGGGGGCGGGGTGGTGGGCCAGGCGGCGGGCGTAGGTGGCGGAGGCGCGGACGGCGAGCTGGTTCTCGGTGCCGGGTGCGGCGAGGAGGTGGGCGAGGCGGCGGACGGTGCGCTCGTCGGTGTGCTCGGGCAGGTCGACGAGGGTGAGGCGGCGCTCGGGGTGTTCGAGGGCGGCGGTGCGGCCGAGGCCCCACAGGGCGGCCTGTCCGGGGTGTGCGAGGCGGTCGGCGCGTCCGGTGCTGACGGCCTGCCGGGTGAGGATCCACACGGGCGCGGTGATCCCGGCGTCGTCGAGGGCGCCGAGCGCGGCGGCGGTGGGCGCGACGGTGTTGGTGCCCGCCGGGTCGTCGCCGTCGCCGGGGGCGAGGGCGAGCAGGGCGAGGACGCCGGTGAACCCGGTTTCCGGGCGGGGCAGTTCGCGCAGGGCGTCGGCGAGGGCGGCGCGCTCCGCGGTGTCGGCGGTGAGGTGGGCGGTGTCCGGGCCGAGGGTGTCCAGGACGGCGGCGGTCGCGGGCGCGAGGGGGCCGGCCGGGCGCAGGACGAGCCAGGTTCCGTCGGGGCGTGCGGTGGGGGCGCCGTCGAGGGGCTTCCACACGGCGCGGTGTCGTCGGGCGTCGGCGGCGGCGCGTTCGGTGCGGCGGCGACGCCAGGAGGACAGGGCCGGTACGAGGGCGGACAGGGTGGTGTCGTCGAGGCCGAGGTCGGCGCCGAGCGCGGGCAGGTCGGCGCGCTCGACGGCGGCCCAGAACGCGGCGTCGGAGCCGGTGTCGGCGGCCGGTCCCGCGGGGGCGGCCGGCGGGAAGGTGGTGTCGGGCCAGTAGCGGCTGCGCTGGAAGGCGTAGGTGGGCAGGTCGATCCGGCGGGCGCCGGTGCCCTTGAGGCAGGCGGTCCAGTCGACGGGGACGCCGTGCACGTGGAGGCGGGCGAGGGCGGTGGCCAGGGACGCCGTCTCGTCGCGGTCGCGGCGCAGCGCGGGCACGGTGACGGCGGCGGGGGCGGCCGGAGTGGCGTCGGTGTCGTCCTGCGGGTCGAGGACGGCGCGGGCGGCGGCGCTGAGGGTGCCGTCGGGGCCGAGTTCGAGGCAGGTGGTGACGCCCTGGCGGGACAGGGTGCGCACCGCGTCGGCGAACCGGACGGTGGCGCGGACCTGGTGGACCCAGTAGTCGGGCGAGCGCAGTTCGTCGGCGGTGGCGAGGTCTCCGGTGACGGTGGAGACCAGCGGCAGTCGCGGTGTCTCGTAGGTGAGGCCGCGGGCGACGCGGGCGAAGTCGTCGAGCATGGCGTCCATGCGCGGTGAGTGGAAGGCGTGGCTGACCTTGAGGACGCGGGTGCGGCGGCCGTCCTCGGCGAGCCGGGCGGCGACGGCGGCGACGGGTTCCTCGTCGCCGGCGATCACGACGGCGCGGGGGCCGTTGACCGCGGCGACGGAGACCCGGTCCTCCAGTCCTTCGAGCAGCGGGAGCACCTCGTCCTCGCGGGCTTCGACGGCCACCATGGCGCCGCCGGTGGGGAGTTGCCCCATGAGTCGGCCGCGGGCGGCCACGAGGGCGCAGGCGTCGTCCAGGCAGAGCACGCCGGCGACGTGGGCGGCGGCGATCTCGCCGATGGAGTGTCCGGCGACGGTGTCGGGGTGGACGCCGAAGGACTCCACGAGCCGGAACAGGGCGACTTCGAGGGCGAACAGGGCGGGCTGGGTGAAGGCGGTGTCGTCGAGGAGGGCGGCCTCGGGGGTGCCCTCGTCGGCGAACAGGACCTCGCGCAGCGGCCGTTCGAGTTCCCGGTCGAAGCGGGTGAGTACGGCGTCCAGGGCGTCGGCGAACGCCGGGTGCCGCTCGTACAGTTCGCGGCCCATGGCGGCGCGCTGGCTGCCCTGGCCGGTGAAGAGGAAGGCGAGCCTGCCGCGGGCGGGGGCGCCGGTGAGCAGGGCGCCGTCGGGGGTGCCGTCGCGCAGCGCGGTGAGGGCGCGCAGCAGTCCGTCGCGGTCGGTGGTGAGGACGGCGGCGCGGTGTTCCAGGGCGCCGCGGGTGGCGGCCAGGGAGTGGGCGAGGTCCACGAGCGGCTGCTCGGGGTGGTGGGTGATGTGGTCGGCGAGCCGGGCGGCCTGGTCGCGCAGGGCGGGCGCGGTGCGCGCGGACAGGACCACGGGGACCCCGGCGGGCAGGGTGTCGGGTTCGGTGGAGGGACGGGCGGGTTCGGCGAGGTCGGCGGGGGCCTGCTCGACGATGGTGTGGACGTTGGTTCCGGACAGGCCGAAGGAGGACACGGCGGCCCGGTGGGGGCGGCCGGTCTCGGGCCACGGCACGGTCTCGGTGACCAGTTCGATGGCGCCGGAGGTCCAGTCGACGTGGCTGGAGGGCGTGTCGACGTGCAGGGTGCGCGGTACGGTGCCGTGCCGCATCGCCAGGACGGCCTTCATGACGCCGGCGATGCCGGAGGCCATCTGGGTGTGGCCGATGTTGGACTTCACCGAGCCGAGCAGCAGCGGCCGGTCGGCGGGCCGGTCCTGGCCGTAGGTGGCGAGCAGGGCCTGCGCCTCGATCGGGTCGCCGAGTGCGGTACCGGTGCCGTGGCCCTCGACCACGTCGATGTCGGCGGCGGTGAGTCCGGTGACCGCGAGCGCCTGGCGGATGACGCGGACCTGGGAGGGTCCGTTGGGCGCGGTGAGGCCGTTGGAGGCGCCGTCCTGGTTGATGGCGGAGCCGCGGATCACGGCGAGGACGGGGTGTCCGTTGCGGCGGGCGTCGGACAGCCGCTCGACGAGTACGAGGCCGACGCCCTCGGCGAGGCTCATTCCGTCGGCGCCCTCGGCGTAGGCCTTGCAGCGGCCGTCGGGGGCCATGGCGCGCTGGCGGCTGAAGCCGGTGAATGCCTGCGGGGTGGCCATGACGCTGACGCCGCCGGCGAGGGCGAGGGTGGACTCACCGTTGCGCAGGGACTGGCAGGCCAGGTGCAGGGCGACCAGGGAGGAGGAGCAGGCGGTGTCGAGGGTGACGGCCGGGCCCTCCAGGCCGAAGGTGTAGGCGAGCCGGCCGGACATGACGCTGGAGATGGTGCCGGTGATGAGGTGGCCCTCGGCGCCCTCGGTGGAGCCGCCGCCCGCGGTGTAGTCCTGGTAGCTGGCGCCGATGAAGGTGCCGGTGAGGCTGCCGCGCAGGGTGGCCGGGTCGATCCCGGCGCGTTCCATGGCCTCCCAGCCGGTCTCCAGCAGGAGCCGCTGCTGCGGGTCCATGGCGAGGGCCTCGCGCGGGGAGATCCCGAAGAAGGCGGCGTCGAAGTCGGCGACGTCGTGGAGGAATCCGCCCTGGGTGGAGTAGGTGGTGCCGGGGCGGTCCGGGTCGGGGTCGTAGAGGGCGTCGGCGTCCCAGCCGCGGTCGGCGGGGAAGCCGGTGATGGCGTCGCCGCCGGCCGCCATGAGGTCCCACAGGGCCTCGGGCGAGGTGACGCCGCCGGGGTAGCGGCAGCTCATGGCGACGACGGCGATCGGCTCGTCGGAGACGGCCGCGGCGGCGGGTACGGGTTCGCCGGACTCCGTGGCGGGGCCGCCGACCAGGCCGCGCAGATGACCGACGAGGGCGAGCGGGTCGGGGTGGTCGAAGACCAGGGTGCTGGGCAGGGTGAGGCCGGTGACGGCGGCCAGCCGGTTGCGCAGGTCGACGGCGGTGAGCGAGTCGAAGCCGATGTCGCGGAAGGCGCGCCGCTCGGAGAGCACCTCCGGGGAGGCGTGGCCGAGGACGGTGGCGGCCTCGGAGCGCACCAGGTCGAGCAGGAGGCGGTCCCGCTCGCCCGCGGGCAGGGCGCGCAGGCGGGCGGTGAACTCGCCGCCCTCGGCGGCGCGGGCCGCGTTCTCCTCGGTGATCCGGCGGACTTCGGGGACCTCCTCGAAGAGGTCGGTGGGCCGGGAGGAGGTGAACACCGGGTGGTAGCGGTCCCAGTCGACGTGGGCGACGGCGAGGGCGCCCTCGTCGCCGTCGAGGACCTGCCGGAGCCCGGCGAGGGCCGGCGCGGGGGCCATGAACTCCAGGCCGCTGCGGCGGATCTGGCCGGGGTCGACGCGGCCGAGCTTCTGGTCGTCGGCCCAGATGCCCCAGGAGACGGCGGTGCCGTGGGCGCCGCGGGCACGCCGGTGCTCGGCGAGTGCGTTGAGGTGGGCGTTGGCGGCGACGTAGGCGGCGTGCCGGCCGCTGCCCCACATGCCGGCGGTGGAGGAGTACAGCACGAACGCGTCGAGTTGCTCGTCGTCGAGGAGTTCGTCGAGGTGGCGCGCTCCCGCGGTCTTGGCGTGCACGACCTTGGCGAACGCGTCGAAGCTGGTCTCGTCGAGGGACTGCAGCTCGATGACGGCGGCGGTGTGGAAGACGCTGCGGACGGTGCGGCCCTCGGCGGCGAGGCCGTCGAGGAGGGCGGCGACGGCCTCGCGGTCGGCCACGTCGCAGGCGGCGACGGTGACCCGGCAGCCGCGGTCGGCGAGTTCGGCGGTGAGGTCGGCGGCGCCGGGGGCGTCCGGGCCGCGGCGGCTGGTGAGGACGAGGTCGCGGGCGCCCTGGTCGGCGAGCCAGCGTGCCAGGTGCGGGCCGAGGGTGCCGGTGCCTCCGGTGACCAGGACGGTGCCGCGCGGGGTCCAGGCGGAGGAGCCGGTCGGGGCGGGGGCGGGGGCGATCCGGCGGGCGAGGACGCCGGAGGCGCGCACGGCGAGCTGGTCCTCGCCGGTGTCGCCGGCGAGGACGGCGGCGAGCCGTCCGGCGGCGCGGTGGTCCAGGGTGTCGGGCAGGTCGACGGTGCCGCCCCAGCGTTCGGGGTGCTCCAGGGCCGCGGTCCAGCCCATGCCGTGGACCATGGCCTGGAGGGGCCGGGTGAGGTGGTCGGCGCGGCCGGTGGAGACGGCGCCGCGGGTCAGTGCCCACAGGGGGGCGGCGAACCCGGCGTCGCCGAGGGCCTGGACGAGGGTGACGCTCAGAGCGAGGCCGGTGGTGAGGACCGGGTGGGCGGTGCCGGTGTCCTCGGCGTCGGCGAGCAGGGAGACCACGCCCTGCGGCTGGGGCAGGGCGCGCAGCCGGTCAGTGAGGGCGGCGCGGTCGGTGTCGGCGGCGGTGAGGACGAGCGGCAGGGTCTCGGCGCCGTGCGTGGTGAGGGCGTCGGTGACGGCGGCGGTGTGGGCCGGGTCGGTGCCGTCGGCGGTGACGAGGAGCCAGGTGCCGTGCAGGGTGGCGGTGGGCAGGGCGGCCAGCGGCTTCCAGGTGGCGCGGTAGCGCCAGGAGCCGACGGTGGAGCGGTCGCGGTGCCCGCGGCGCCAGGTGGACAGGGCGGGCAGCAGCGGGGCGATGGCCTCGCGGTCGAGGTGGAGGCGGACGGCGAGGGAGTCGGCGTCCTCCTGTTCGACCTCGGACCAGAACTCGGCGTCGGCGGGGTCGCCGTCGGCGGCGCCCTGGGCGCGGGCGGCGATGGCCCAGAGGTGTTCGCGCTGGAAGGCGTAGGTGGGCAGGGGGGTCTTGCGGGCGCCGGTGCCGGCGTAGACGCTCGGCCAGTCGGCGCGGCCGCCGCGGACCCACTGTTCGGCCAGCGAGGTCAGGAAGCGGTCGGTGCCGCCCTGGTCGCGGCGCAGGGTGCCGACGGCGGCGACCGGGCGGCCGGTGGCCTCGGCGGTGGCCTGGACGGCCATGGTGAGCACGGGGTGCGGGCTGATCTCGACGAACACGGTGTGCTCGGAGTCGAGCAGCGCGCGCACGGTCTCCTCGAAGCGGACGGCCTGGCGCAGGTTGCGGTACCAGTACGCGGCGTCCGTGCCGGTGGCGTCCAGGGGCGCGGCGGTGACCGTGGAGTGGAAGGGGACGCGGGGGGCGCGCGGGGTCACCGGGGCGAGTACGTCGAGGAGTTCGGCCTCGATGCGTTCGACCTGCGGGGAGTGGGAGGCGTAGTCCACGGCGACGCGGCGGGCGCGGATGTCGCGGGCGGTGAACTCGGCGTGCAGGGCGTCCAGGGCCTCGGGCGTACCGGCGAGGACCACGGAGTGCGGGCCGTTGACGGCGGCGACGCAGACGGCGCCGTCGTGGGGGGCGAGGTGTTCCTCGGCCTCGGCGGCGGACATCTGTACGGACATCATGCCGCCCGCGCCGGCGAGGACGCGCCCGATGGCCTGCGAGCGCAGGGCGACGACGCGGGCGCCGTCGTCGAGGGAGAGCGCGCCGCAGACCACGGCGGCGGCGATCTCGCCCTGGGAGTGGCCGATCACGGCGTCGGGGGTGACGCCGTGCGCGCGCCACAGCTCGGCAAGGGAGACCATCACGGCCCAGGTGGCGGGCTGGACCACGTCGACGCGGTCCAGGGTGGGGGCGCCGTCGGTCCGGCGGAGCACGTCGAGGAGGTTCCAGTCGGTGTACGCGGCCAGCGCGGCGGCGCACTCGTGCAGGCGCTCGGCGAACACCGGTGAGGTGTCGAGGAGTTCGGCGCCCATGCCGGCCCACTGGGAGCCCTGGCCGGGGAAGACGAACACCGTGCGGCCGTCGGTGTCGGCGGTGCCGTGGACGACCCGGCTGGTGGACCGGCCCTCGCCGAACGCGCCGAGGGCCTCGGCGAGTTCGACGCCGCCGGTGCCGAGGGCGACGGCCCGGTACTCCAGTACGGAGCGGCCGGTGACCAGGGTGTGGCCGATGTCGGCGGGGTGGACCGCGGGTGCCTCGGTGACGTGGGCGGCGAGCCGGGTGGCCTGCTCGCGCAGGGCGGCGGGGGCGGCGGCGGACAGGATCCAGGGCAGGGTGGTGCCGGCGGGCAGCACGGGCGCGGGTGCCTCGGCCGGCGTGTCGGCGGGGGCCTGCTCCAGGACGGCGTGCGCGTTGGTGCCGCTGATGCCGAAGGAGGACACGGCGCAGCGCAGCGGACGCTCCTCGCGCCGCCAGGGGGTGTTCTCGGTGAGGAGGCGGACGGTGCCGTCGGACCAGTCGACGTGGCTGGAGGGTTCGTCGGTGTGCAGGGTGCGCGGGAGTTCGCCGTGGCGCATGGCCTGGACCATCTTGATGATGCCGGCGACGCCCGCGGCGGACTGGGTGTGGCCGATGTTCGACTTCACCGAGCCGAGCAGCAGGGGGCGTTCGGGGTCCCGGTCCTGGCCGTAGGTGGCGAGGAGCGCCTGCGCCTCGATGGGGTCGCCGAGGGCGGTGCCGGTGCCGTGCGCCTCCACGGCGTCGATGTCGTCGGTGGTGAGGCCGGAGGCGGCGAGGGCCTGGCGGATGACGCGGATCTGGGAGGGGCCGTTGGGGGCGGTGAGGCCGTTGCTGGCGCCGTCCTGGTTGATGGCGGAGCCGCGGACGACGGCGAGGACCTCGTGGCCGTTGCGGCGGGCGTCGCCGAGCCGTTCGAGTACGAGGATGCCGACGCCCTCGGCGAGGGTCATGCCGTCGGCGCCCTCGGCGAACGCCTTGCAGCGGCCGTCCCGGGCGAGGGCGCGCTGCCGGGAGAAGGCGATGAAGGGCATCGGGTTGGTCATGACGGTGGCGCCGCCTGCGAGGGCGAGGGTGGACTCGCCGTTGCGCAGGGACTGGCAGGCCAGGTGCAGGGCGACCAGGGAGGAGGAGCAGGCGGTGTCGACGGTGACCGCGGGCCCCTCCAGGCCGAAGGAGTAGGCGAGGCGGCCGGACAGGACGCTGGGGCTCGATCCGGTGACGACGTGGCCGGCGGAGCCGTCGGCCATGCCGACGCCGTAGTCCTGGTAGGTGGAGCCGATGAAGGTGCCGGTGGGCGTGGAGTGCACGGCGGCCGGGTCGATGCCGGCGTGCTCGAACGCCTCCCAGGTGGTCTCCAGCAGGAGCCGCTGCTGCGGGTCCATCGCGAGGGCCTCGCGCGGGGAGATCCCGAAGAACGCGGCGTCGAACTCACCCGCGTCGTGCAGGAATCCGCCCTGGGTGGAGTAGGTGGTGCCGGGGCGGTCCGGGTCGGGGTCGTAGAGGGCGTCGGCGTCCCAGCCGCGGTTGACGGGGAAGTCGGAGATGGTGTCGGTGTTGTCGGCGACGAGCCGCCAGAAGTCGTCGGCGGAGCGGGCGCCGCCGGGGAAGCGGCAGCTCATGCCGATGATGGCGATCGGTTCGTCGGCGGCGGCCACCGCGCCCGGCAGGGCGGCGTCCCGGCCGGTGCCGAGGAGTTCGTCGCGCAGATGGCGGGCGAGGGCGAGGGGGCTCGGGTAGTCGAAGACGAGGGTGGTGGGCAGGGCGAGGCCGGTCAGCGCGGCCAGCCGCCTGCGCAGGTCGACGGCGGTCAGCGAGTCGAACCCGGCGTCGCGGAAGGCCCGCTTGGCGGGGACGCCCTCGGCGGAGGTGTGGCCGAGGACGACGGCGGCCTCGGAGCGCACCAGGTCCAGCAGGAGGCGTTCCTGCTCGGCGGGGGTGAGGCCGGCGAGCCGCCCGGCGAGTTCCCCGGCGGTGCCGGAGGTGCCGGGGGCGGTGAGCGCGGCGACGGTGTCGACGGCGTCGAAGAGCCGGCCGGCGCGGGCGGCGGTGAAGACCGGGTGGTACTGCTCCCAGTCGACGTCGGCGACGGTGACGGTGCTCTCGCCGCGGACGACGGCGCGGCGCAGTTCGGTCATGGCGAGGGCCGGGTCAAGCAGCCGCAGGCCGGTGCGTTCGAAGCCCTCGGCGATGGAGCGGTGGGCGTCGGCCATGCCGGTGCCGGCCCAGGGGCCCCAGGCCACGGAGGTGGCGGCGAGGCCGCGGTCGCGCCGCTGCTCGGCGAGCGCGTCGAGGTAGGCGTTGGCGGCGGCGTAGGCGCTCTGGCCCGCGCTGCCCCAGGTGCCGGCGACGGAGGAGACCAGGACGAGGAAGTCGAGGTCGTAACCGTCGAGGAGGTCGTCGAGGTGGGCGGCGCCGAGGAGCTTGGCGGCCATGGTGGAGGCGATGTCGGCGAGGGGGGTGTCGGCGAGCGCGCTGGCCTGTCCGACGCCCGCGGCGTGCACGACACCGGTCAGGGGGGCGTCCTCGGGGACGCCGGCGAGGACGGCGGCCAGTGCGCCGCGGTCGGCGGCGTCGCAGGAGACGACGGTGACCCGGGCGCCGTACTCCTCCAGTTCGGTGCGGAGTTCGGCGGCGCCGGGGGCGTCGGGGCCGCGCCGGCCGGCGAGGATCAGGTGGTCGGCGCCGGCGCGGGCGAGCCAGCGGGCGGCCTCGGCGCCGAGGCCGCTGGTGCCGCCGGTGACCAGGACGGTGCCGGAGGCGGTGAAGGCGTCCTCGCGGGGCAGTTCGTCGCCGGGGTGGCGCACCACCCGGCGGGCGAGGGTGCCGCCGGCGCGGACGGCGAGCTGGTCCTCGCCGCCGCGTCCGGCCAGTACCCCGACCAGGCGCTGGACCGCGGGGGCGTCCAGCGTCGCGGGCAGGTCGACCAGACCGCTGAACTGCTCGGGGCGTTCCAGGGCGGTGACCCGGCCCAGGCCCCAGGCGGTGGCGCGGGCGGGGTGGGTGAGGGGGTCCCCGGGGCCGGTGGAGACGGCTCCGCGGGTGACGGTCCACAGGGGCGCGGTGACGGCGGCGTCGCCGAGGGCCTGGGCGAGGACGACCCCGAGGGCGAAGCCGGTGGGGAGCCCCGCGGTCGCGTCGTCGGCCGGGGCCGCGGTGGGCCGGGCGCCGTCGGCCAGCGGCAGCAGGGAGAGCACGCCGGTGACGCCGGGTCCGTCGGCGGCGGCGTCGGTGAGGGCGGCGCGCAGGGTGTCGGCGAGCCGGTCGCGGTCGAGGTGGGTGGTGTCCAGGGGGACGGGCAGCAGGACGGCGCCGTGGCCGCGCAGCGCGTCGAGGATCTCGGCGCCCGCCGCGCCGTCCGCGGTGGTGACGGCGAGCCAGGTTCCGTCCAGGACGGGCGCGTTCTCGGGGTCGGCGGGGTGCCAGGCGGTCCGGTAGCGGGCCGCGTCCAGGGCGGCGCGCTGGTGCCGGGCGCGGCGCCAGGAGGACAGCGAGGGCAGCAGGGTGTAGAGGGAGGCGTGCTCCTCGTCGCGCAGGCCGAGGAGGTCGGCGAGCAGGGCGGCGTCGCCGCTTTCGACGGCGGTCCACAGTTCGGCGTCGGCGGGGTCGGCGGAGCCGGCCGCGGTGCGGCGAGCGGTGGGCGCGGTGGTGTCCGGCCAGTACGTCTCGTGCTGGAAGGCGTAGGTGGGCAGTTCGACCGGGCGGGCGCCGGTGCCCCGGTGGACGGCGCTCCAGTCGACGCGGACGCCCCGCACGTGCAGCCGGGCCAGCGCGGTCAGGACGGACTCGTTCTCGGCGCGGTCGGTGCGCAGCAGCGGTACGGCGTCGGTGTCGCCGTCGGTGGTGGCCTCGGCGAGGGTGTCCTGGGCGGCGGCGGCCAGGGTTCCGCCGGGGCCGAGTTCGAGGTAGGTGGCGGCGCCTGCCGTGCGGGCGGCGCGTACCGCGTCGGCGAAGCGGACGGTGGAGCGGACGTGCCGCACCCAGTAGTCGGCGGTGCGCAGGTCGTCGCCCCCGGCGAGACGGCCGGTGAGGTCGGACACCACGGGCACGGTCGGCTCGTGGTAGGTCAGGCCCTCGGCGACCTCGCGGAAGGCGTCGAGCATGGCGTCCGTGCGGGGCGAGTGGAAGGCGTGGCTCACCCGCAGCCGGCGGGTGGTCCTGCCGAGGCCGGCGAAGTGGTCGGCGATCCGCCCGGCGGCCTCCTCGTCGCCGGAGACGACGACGGAGCCGGGGGTGTTGACGGCGGCCAGGCCGACCTGGTCCTCGACGCCCGCCAGGAGCGGGAGCACCTCGTCCTCGGATGCCTGCACCGACCACATGGCGCCGCCCTCGGGGAGGGCCTGCATCAGGCGGGCGCGGGCGGCGACCAGGGCGCAGGCGTCGTCCAGGGAGAGGACGCCCGCGGCGTGCGCGGCGCTGATCCCGCCGATGGAGTGGCCGAGGAGCACGCCGGGGCGTACTCCCCAGGAGCGGACGAGCCGGTAAAGGGCGGTCTCCAGGGCGAACAGCGCGGGCTGGGTCCAGCCGGTCTCGTACAGGGCGGCGGCGCCGGGTGTGCCGTCGGCGGCGAACAGCACGTCCCGCAGGGAGCCGTGGGGGGTGCCGGGGTGGGTGTCGAGGAGCAGCGGGTCGAGGCGGGCGATCACCTCGTCGAGCGCCTCGGCGAACACCGGGTGGCGCGCGTGGAGTTCGCGGCCGGTGCCGGGGCGCTGGCTGCCCTGGCCGGTGAAGATCAGGGCGGTGCGGCCCGCGCCGCCGGTCTCGCCGACCACGAGTGCCGGGTCGGACCGGTCGGCGGCGAGGGCGGCGAGGGCCCGTCGGGCGTCGTCGGCGGTGCCGACGACGACGGCGCGCTGTTCGAAGGCCGGGCGGGTGGTGGCCAGGGACAGGGTGAGGTCGGCGGGGGCGTCGTCCGGGTGGGTGCCGAGGTGGGTGAGCAGGCGGGCCGCCTGGGCGCGCAGGGCGCCACGGGTGCGGCCGGAGAGGGTCCAGGGCAGTACGGCGGGCGTGCCGTCGGCGGGCTCCTCGTGGGCGGGGGTGGGTTCGCCCTGTTCCAGGACGATGTGGGCGTTGGTGCCGCTGATGCCGAAGGAGGAGACGGCGGCGCGGCGGGGGCGGCCGGTCTCGGGCCAGGCGGTGTGCTCGTGGAGGAGGCGGACGTCGCCGCTCTCCCAGTCGACGTGCCGCGAGGGCCGGCCGGCGTGCAGGGTGGGCGGGAGTTCGCCGTGGCGCATCGCCTGGACCATCTTGATGACGCCCGCGACTCCGGCGGCGGCCTGGGTGTGGCCGATGTTGGACTTCACCGAGCCGAGCAGCAGCGGGCGTTCGGGGTCCCGGTCCTGGCCGTAGGTGGCGAGCAGGGCCTGCGCCTCGATGGGATCGCCGAGCGCGGTACCGGTGCCGTGCGCCTCCACGGCGTCGATGTCGTCGGTGGTGAGGCCGGAGGCGGCGAGGGCCTGGCGGATCACCCGCTGCTGGGAGGGGCCGTTGGGCGCGGTGAGCCCGTTGCTCGCGCCGTCCTGGTTGACGGCGGAGCCGCGCACCACGGCGAGGACGCGGTGGCCGTTGCGGCGGGCGTCGGAGAGCCGCTCAAGGACGACCACGCCGACGCCCTCGGACCAGCCCACTCCGTCGGCGTCGTCGGAGAACGCCTTGCAGCGGCCGTCGGGCGACAGACCGCGCTGGCGGGAGAACTCCACCAGGGAGGTCGGGGTGGACATCACGGTGACGCCGCCGGCCAGGGCGAGGGAGCACTCCCCCGCGCGCAGGGCCTGCATGGCCCAGTGCATGGCGACGAGGGAGGAGGAGCAGGCGGTGTCGACGGTGACCGCGGGCCCCTCCAGGCCGAGGGCGTAGGAGACGCGGCCGGAGGCGATGCTCGGGGCGGTGCCGCTGCCCTGGTGGCCCTCGAAGCGCTCGTCGGCGAGGGTGGCGGAGTAGTCGCTGTACATGACGCCTGCGAAGACGCCGGTCTGGCTGCCGCGCAGGGCCAGCGGGTCGATCCCGGCGTGTTCGACGGCGGTCCAGGACGCCTCCAGCAGCAGGCGTTGCTGGGAGTCGGTGGCGAGTGCCTCGCGGGGGCTCATGCCGAAGAAGCCGGCGTCGAACTCGCCCGCGTCGTGCAGGAATCCGCCGTGGCGGGTGTAGGAGGTGCCGGGGTGGTCCGGGTCGGGGTGGTAGAGGCGGTCGAGGTCCCAGCCGCGGTTGACGGGGAGTCCGCCGACCGCGTCGGTGCCCTCGGTGACCAGGCGCCACAGTTCGTCGGGCGAGGTGACGCCGCCGGGGTAGCGGCAGCTCATGCCGACGACGACGATCGGGTCGTCGGCGTCGACGGCGCGGGTGCGGGGGGCGGCGGGCGCGGCGGTGTCCGGGGTGTCGCCGAGTTCGTCGAGGAGGTGGGCGGCGAGGGCGGTGACGGTCGGGTAGTCGAAGATGACGGTCGCGGAGGTGCGCAGACCGGTGGCGGCGGCGAGCCGGTTGCGCAGCTCGACGGCGGTCAGCGAGTCGAACCCGAGATCCTGGAAGGGCCGTTCGGGGTCGATGTCGCCGGCGGAGGTGTGCCCGAGGACGCCGGCGACCTGGCCGCGCACCAGGTCGACGAGGGTCTCGGTACGGGCCTCCGCGTCGAGCCGGGACAGCCGTTGGGCGAGGCCGAGGGCGGCCTCGGAGCCGGTGCGCACGGTGCGCTGGGTCCGGCCGCGGACCAGGGAGCGCATGAGGTGCGGCACCTCGCCCCGGCCGCGCAGGACGGCGAGGTCGAGGCGGACGGGCAGGACGGCGGCGTCGGGCAGGGCGAGCGTGGCGTCGAAGAGGGCGAGGCCCTGTTCGACGGTGAGCGGGGGTGTGCCGGAGCGGGACATGCGCTCCAGGTCGCGGTCGCCGAGGCCGCCGGTCATGCCGCCGGTGGGCGCCCAGGGGCCCCAGCCGAGGGAGAGTGCGGGCAGTCCCGCGTCCCGGCGTACCCGGGCGACGGCGTCGAGTACGGCGTTGGCGGCGGCGTAGTTGGCCTGGCCGGGCGCGCCGGTGGTGCCGGCGAGGGAGGAGAAGACGACGAACGCGGCGAGGTCGAGGTCGCGGGTGGCGCGGTGCAGGTGCCACACCGCGTCGGCCTTGGGCCGCAGTACGGCGGCGAGGCGCTCCTCGCTGAGGGACTCCACGAGCCCGTCGTCGAGGACGCCCGCGGTGTGCACGACGGCGGTGACGGGGCGGTCGGCGGGGATGTCCGCGAAGAGGCGGTCGACGGCGCCGGCGTCGGACACGTCGCAGGCGGCGAGGGTGACCTCGGCGCCCGACTCGCGCAGTGCGCCGGCGAGTTCGGCGGCGCCGGGCGCGTCAGGGCCGCGCCGCCCGGCGAGCAGCAGGTGCCGTACGCCGTGCTCGGTGACGAGGTGGCGGGCGAGGACGGCGCCGAGGCCGCCGGTGCCGCCGGTGACGACGACGGTGCCTTCGGGGTTCCAGGGGGCGGCCGTACGGTCCTGGTCGGGGCGGACGCGGGTGAGGCGTGCGGTGCGCACGGCGCCGTCGCGCAGCGCGGTCTGCGGCTCGTCGTCGGCGAGGGCGGCGGCGAGGGCGTCCGGGTCGATGCCGGTCGCGGGGTCGAGGTCGAGCAGGGCGAAGCGGCCGGGGTGTTCGGCCTGGGCGGCGCGGACCAGGCCCCAGACGGCGGCGGCGGCCGGGTCGGTGAGGGTGCCGTCCCCGGTGGCGACGGCGCCGCGGGTGACGAACACCAGGCGGGAGTCGTGCGGGGTGCCGTCGGTGAGCCATCCGTGGATCTGGGCGAGGACCCGGGCGGTGGCCGTGTGGACGGCCGCGGGCAGTGCGTCGCCGCCGGTGCCGTTGACGGGGGCGAGCACCAGTGGGGGCGCGTCGGTGAGGTCGGTGACGGCGGTGGGGGTGGTCCCGGCGGCGGTGAGGGCGGCGCCGAGGCCGTAGGGGTCGTCGCCGAGGACGCCGGCCGCGGCGGGCGGGGCGGTGTCCGCCGGGGTGGCCGCCGGGGTCCAGGTGAGGGCGAACAGCGCGTCGCGTGCGGGGGCGGCGGGGCGGGCGTCGGGCGCGGAGCGCAGCACGAGGGAGCCGACGGAGGCGACGGGCGTGCCGGTGGTGTCGGCGACGGCGAGGGTGACCGCGTCGTCGCCGTGGGGGGTGATGCGGACGCGGGCCTCGGTGGCGCCGCTCGCGTGCAGGGTGACGTCCTGCCAGGCGAAGGGCAGCCCGCCGCGGGCGTCGTCGCCGAGCGGGGCGAGCGCGGTGGCGTGCAGGGCGGCGTCGAGCAGCGCGGGGTGCAGGCCGAAGGAGGCGGCGTTCTGGGCGGGCCCGGCGTCGAGGGCGACCTCGGCGAAGGTGTCCTCGCCGCGGCGCCAGAGGGCGCGCAGGCCCCGGAAGGCGGGGCCGTAGGCGAATCCGGCGGTGGCGAGGCCGTCGTAGAAGCCGTCGAGGCCGACGGGCTCGGCACCGTCGGGCGGCCAGACGGCGGCGTCGAAGTCGTCGGCGGGGCGGGCGGCGCCGGGGGCGAGGGTGCCGGCGGCGTGCCGGGTCCAGGGGGTGTCGTCGTCGCCGTCGGGGCGGGCGTACAGGCTCAGCGGGCGGCGGCCGGTCTCGTCGGGGCTGCCGATCCACACCTGGACCTGGACTCCGCCGTCCTCGGGCAGTGCGAGCGGCGCGGCGAGGGTGAGGTCCTCGACGCGCTCGCAGCCGACCTCGTCTCCCGCGCGGACGGCGAGTTCGAGGAAGGCGGTGCCCGCGAGGAGGACGGTGCCGCCGACGGCGTGGTCGGCGAGCCAGGGGTGGGTGCGCGTCGAGAGGCGGCCGGTGAGGAGGTGGCCGTCGGAGTTGGCGAGGCGGACGGCGGCGGCCAGCAGCGGGTGGTGGGCGGCGCCGAGCCCGGCGGAGCGCATGTCGCCGGTGAGCCCGGTGACGGCCCTGGGCCAGAACCGGCGGTGCTGGAAGGCGTAGGTGGGCAGGTCGGCGCGGCGGGCGCCGGTGCCCTCGAACCAGGCCTGCCAGCGCAGGGCGACGCCCCGCAGGTGGAGTCCGGTGGCGGTCTCGGTGAGGGTGGCGGTCTCGGGGCGGTCCTTGCGCAGGGCGGGCAGCACGGCGGCGCCGTCGTGTCCGCCGGCGTCGAGGACGGTACGGGTGAGGGCGGCGAGGGTGGCGTCGGGGCCCAGTTCGAGGAACAGTCCGGTGCCGTGGCCGGCGAGCCAGGAGACCGCGTCGGCGAAGCGCACGGCGCGGCGCACGTGGTCGGTCCAGTAGTCGGCGGAGGTCAACTGCTCGACGGTGGCGGGCGCGCCGGTGAGGTTGGAGATCACGGGCAGGGTGGGCGCCTGCGGGGAGAGCGCGGCGACGACGGCCCGGAACTCGTCGAGCATCGGCTCCATGAGCGGCGAGTGGAAGGCGTGCGAGACCCGCAGCCGCCGGGTGCGGCGGCCCAGTTCACCGACGCGGGCGGCGACGGACTCGACCGCGTCCGCCTCGCCCGCGACGACCACGGCGGACGGGCCGTTGACGGCGGCGACGGACACGCGTCCGGCGTGCTCGGCGACGAGCGGTGCCACCTCGTCCTCGGTCGCCTCCAGGGAGAACATCGCGCCGCCCTCGGGCAGCGCCTGCATGAGCCGGCCGCGGGCCAGCACCAGGGCGCAGGCGTCGGCGAGGGTGAACACGCCGGCCACGTGGGCGGCGGTGATCTCCCCGACGGAGTGGCCGGTGACGTGGTCCGGGGCGACGCCCCAGGACTCCACGAGCCGGTACAGGGCCACCTCAAGGGCGAACAGGGCGGGCTGCGCGTACCCGGTGCCGTCGAGCAGCGCGGCCTCGGCGCTGTCCGGGTCGGCGAACATCAGGGGCCGCAGCGGCCGGTCGAGTCCGGCGTCGAGATGCTCGACGACCTCGTCGAGGGCGCGCGCGAACACCGGGAAGCGCTCGTACAGTTCGCGGCCCATGCCGGGGCGCTGGGAGCCCTGGCCGGAGAAGAGCACGGCGAGCCTGGTACGGCCGCGCAGCTGGTGGGTGGTGAGGCCGGGGGCGTCCTCGCCCGCGGCGAGCGCGGTGAGGGCGGCGACAGCGGTGTCCCGGTCCGCGGCGGTCAGCGCGGCGCGGTGCTCCAGGGCGGAGCGGGTGGTGGCCAGGGCGTGGGACACGTCGAGGGCGGGCAGCGCGGGGTGGGCGGCCAGGTGGTCGAGGAGCCGGGCGGCCTGGGCGCGCAATGCCTCGGGGGTACGGCCGGACAGCAGCCAGGGCAGGGCGCCGGGCGCGACGGCGGGCGGGGCCGTGCCGGTGTCGTCGGCGCTGTGGGCGGGGGCCTCTTCGATGATGGTGTGCGCGTTGGTGCCGGACAGGCCGAAGGAGGAGACGCCGGCGCGGCGCGGGGCGCCGGCGCGGCGGGGCCAGGCGACGGGTTCGGTGAGGAGGCGGACGGCGCCCTCGCTCCAGTCGACGTGGCTGGAGGGCCGGTCCACGTGCAGGGTGCGGGGCAGCAGGTCGTGGCGCATCGCCATGACCATCTTGATGATGCCGGCGACGCCCGCGGCGGCCTGGGTGTGGCTGATGTTGGACTTCACCGAGCCGAGCAGCAGCGGGCGTTCGGGGTCGCGGCCCTGGCCGTAGGTGGCGAGCAGCGCCTGCGCCTCGACGGGGTCGCCGAGGGTCGTGCCGGTGCCGTGCGCCTCGACGGCGTCCACGTCGGCTGCGGTGAGGCGGGCGTTGACCAGCGCGGACTCGATGACACGTTGCTGGGAGGGGCCGTTGGGCGCGGTGAGCCCGTTGCTCGCGCCGTCCTGGTTGACGGCGGAGCCGCGGACCACGGCGAGGACCTCGTGCCCGTTGCGGCGGGCGTCCGAGAGGCGTTCCAGGACGAGGACGCCGACGCCCTCGGACCAGCCGGTGCCGTCGGCGGCGTCCGCGAAGGACTTGCAGCGGCCGTCGCCGGCCAGGCCGCCCTGCCGGGCGAACTCGACGAAGGTGGTGGGCGAGGCCATCACGGTGACGCCCGCGGCCAGGGCGAGGGAGCACTCCCCCGCGCGCAGCGACTGGGCGGCCAGGTGCAGCGCGACCAGGGAGGAGGAGCAGGCGGTGTCGACGGTGACGGCCGGGCCGACGGCGCCGAAGAAGTAGGAGAGCCGGCCGGACAGGATGCTGGTGGCGTTGCCGGTGAGCTGGAAGCCCTGGACGTCGTCGTCGGGGCCGACCCGGTAGTCCTGGGGCATGGCGCCGACGAACATGCCGGTACGGCTGCCGCGGATCCCGGCGGGGTCGACGCCGGCCCGCTCGAACGCCTCCCAGCCGGTCTCCAGCAGCAGGCGCTGCTGCGGGTCCATGGACAGCGCCTCGCGGGGCGAGATGCCGAAGAAGTCCGGGTCGAAGGCCGGTGCGTCGTGCAGGAAGCCGCCGGCGAAGTCCGCGGGGCCGTCGCCGAGGGCGGCCTCCCAGCCGCGGTCCCCGGGCATGCCGGTGATGCCGTCCTCACCGGCGACGAGCATCCGCCACAGGTCCTCCGGGCTGCCGACCCCGCCGGGGTAGCGGCAGCTCATGCCGACGATCGCGATGGGCTCGCCGGCCGCGGCCTCCAGTTCGCTCACCCGCTGCCGGGAACGCTTCAGGTCGGCGCTCGCCCGCTTGAGGTAGTCCCGAAGCTTCTGTTCCTTGTCCATATCAACGCAACCCATCTGGAAGACCGGAGGACGGCGGGCGGTCCGGTGTGGACACCGGGTGTCGGGGGCGGCCGCGGGGGATCCGGGCGGCTGCCGGGTCCGGGGCGGGCGGGCTCGGCCGGGCTCCATGTCCGCTGCCGCCGCGGCGGGCGGGGCGGGCCTCGGCCGCCCCGTCGGGGCACACCCCGCGGGCGCCCGCCGTGCACCCGATTCCGCAGATCATGGGCTCAGTGTGGTGCGGCCCGCTGCCGGAAATCCCTAGTGTGTGACGGCTTTGCGGCCCGCCCGGCGGGGGCGTGGACGAAGCCCGCGCGCGACGGCGCGCGGGCTTCACCCGGGGCGGTTCTCCGGCGCCCGCGACCGCCCCCGCGTTCGGGGCCCGCCGGCCGCCGGGCCCTCTCTCCCTACCAGGCGGCGCTGGAGAGCAGCCGGCTGTAGTCGCGCTCGCGGGAGGCCTGGCGCAGGTCCGACTCGACCATCATCCGCATCAGTTGGCCGAAGTCGACCTCGGGCTCCCAGCCCAGTTCCGCACGGGCCTTGGAGGAGTCGGCGCACAGCGTCTCGACCTCGGCGGGCCGCACCAGGCCGGGGTCGACCACCACGTGCTCCTCCCAGTCGAGTCCGACGTGCTCGAAGGCGATGCGGGCGGCGTCACGGACCTGGTGCATGGCGCCGGTGCCCACCACGTAGTCGCCGGGTGTCTCCTGCTGGAGCATCAGGTGCATGGCGCGCACATAGTCGCCGGCGAAGCCCCAGTCGCGCTCGGCGTCGAGGTTGCCGAGGCTGAGCTTGTCCATCATGCCGAGTTTGATCTGCGCGACGGCCAGGGAGATCTTGCGGGTCACGAACTCGGCGCCGCGGCGCGGGGACTCGTGGTTGAACAGGATCCCGGACACGGCGTACATGCCGTAGGACTCGCGGTAGTTGCGGGTCATGTAGTGCCCGAAGGCCTTGGCGACGCCGTACGGGCTGCGCGGGTGCAGGTAGGTGTTCTCCCGCTGCGGGCTCTCCGCGACCTTGCCGAACATCTCCGAGGAGGATGCCTGGTAGAGGCGGATCTGTCCGCCGGCCGCACCGCCGGAGGACTTGCTGAGACCGGAGACGATCCGGACCGCCTCCAGCATGCGCAGCACGCCGGTGCCGTTGATCTCGGTGACCAGCTCGGGCTGCTGCCAGGACATGGGCACGAAGGAGACGGCGCCCAGGTTGTAGACCTCGTCGGGCTGGACCAGGTCCACGGCCGACACCAGGCTGCCCTGGTCCATGAGGTCGCCGTCGACGAACGACAGCTCGGGGATCAGCTTGGCGATCCGGTCCTTACGGGGGTTGGCCTGGCCGCGGCAGAGCCCCCACACCTGGTAGCCCAGGCCGATGAGGTGTTCCGCCAGGTATGAGCCGTCCTGCCCGGTGATTCCGGTGATGAGTGCACGCTTGGACATCTTCCCTCTTTCCACCGCGACGGTGAGGACCGGTCGGGCGGAAGCCCGCACCTCACGGGGCGGACCGGTCGGTCCCCGGCGCGTGTCGTCACGACGCCTGGCTGCGCTCACGAGCCGTCCTCGTCGCGGCCATGCAAGCACGCGCAAAGCTAAGGAATTTGCGAGTCTTCGCGGCCTCGCGGATCCGGCGATCAATACTTGGCCGGCCACATGACGGAGGTCGACGCCCCCTCGAAGGAGACAGCAGGTCCGGGCCGTCGGGGTGAACCAGGCGGTGAGATCGCCGGCGTCGTCGACGAACTGGGCGAAGGGACCGAGGGTCTGAAGGCGGGTGACGAGGTTCCTACGCCCAGTACGCGCCGGCTTCGGCACCATCGCGGTACAACTCGCCGTCGCGCGCGGCGCCCGCCGGCCAGGAGTACGTCACCTCGCTCGGCGCCACGGCGCCGCTCTACGGCGACAACCTGGCCGAACGGGTGGCGGCACTCGCGCCGAACGGAATCGACACCGTGCTGGACACCGCCGGCAAGGGCCCATTGGAGGACTCGATCACCCTGCACGGCGACACGGCCCGGACCGTCACCACCGAGAGGACCCGCCCGTCACCCGACGGGCAGGGCCACCTGCTCACGCCCGGCATTCACAGCCCCGGGCAAGTCACCGGCCGACGCCGTACACACCGCCGGCGGACGCGTCGTCGTACAGCCGATGCACACGGGGCGTGTCGTCCACCCCGACAACACCCCGCAGCCGTCGCCGACGAGATCGGCGCCGGGCGCACCGGCACCGGCTGTCCCCGGGCACCCCTGCAACGACATCCGCGCGCCCGCCCCGCCGGACCTCGCCCACCTGCGTCTGGTCCACGCCGCCGACGAGCAACTCCTCACGGGGCTAAGGTCGTTGAGGCCAAGCACGCTGATCCTGAACCACCCGCGCCCGACCGGCCGCCTTCCACGGAGGTGGCACCGCCGGCAACACCGACCACCCCGTCCGAGGAGCAGCGATGACCGACCCCGCGCCGACGCCTCCGAGCACAGCGCGCGACGGCCGCCTCAGTTACGCCGTCTTCCTGCTCGCCCGTGCCCACCGCGGCCACGCGGCGGACATGCTGCGCGACATGAACCTGCACCCGGGGCAGGAACTCCTGCTGATGCGGCTCCTCGACCGCGACGGCCAGACCCAGTCCGAACTGCTGGAACCGGTCGGCCTCGACCACTCGACGGTGTCCAAGTCGCTGCGCCGCATGCAGGAGGCCGGACTGCTCACCCGCGAACCCGCCCCGCACGACCGACGCGTCATGATCGTCCGCCTCACCGACAGGGGCCGCGCCCTGCGAGAACCCATCGCGGCCATGTGGCGCACCCTGGAGCGCATCTCCGTACAACACCTGACGGCGGACCAGATCGAGGCCTTCACCACGACCGCGTACACCATCGAGCGGACGCTCAAGAGCGACGGCGAGTGACGTCTCATGCGTCCGCGGCGCCGGTCCGCAGAGGACGGGGCGGACGCCGGGGCCCGGTCAGCGGACGAACGCCCGCGCATCCAGTCCGTTGATGGTGGTGTTGCCCTGCTGGAACCCGACCATGTCGTTGATCAGGTTGTAGGGGTAGTCCAATGTCGGCTCGGTCAGCGCGTCCAGCTCACCTGTCTGCTTCTCGGAGAGCGTCACGTCGAGGGAGGCGAGGTTGGCGAGAAGCTGTTCGCGGGTGCGGGCGCCGACCAGGGTGGAGGTGACCTCGGAGCGCTGCCGGACCCAGGCCAGGGCCACCGCGGCGACCGTGGTCCCGAGTTCCTCCGCGATGCGGCCCAGGGCGTCGAGGAGCACGAAGGTGGACTCGGTCAGGTGCGGGGCGGCGTAGGCAGTACGGCCCGAACCGGCCACCTCGGTGACGGTGCGGGAGTACTTACCCGACAGCGCCCCGCTCGCCAGCGGACTCCAGGGGGTGATGCCCAGGCCGAACTGCCGGGCCACGCCGAAGATCTCACCCTCCACGCCGCGGGCCAGCAGGGAGTACTCGACCTGGAGCGCCGCGACCGGCTCGAAGTCGCGCAGTGCGGCGAGTGTGGCCGCCTGGGCGACCCACCAGGCGGGGACGTTGGACAGGCCGATGGCGTGGATCTTCCCGGCCCTCACCAGATCGGTGAGAGTGGAGAGGGTCTCCTCCACGGGGGTGTGCCGGTCCCACTGGTGCATCCAGTACAGGTCGATGAAGTCGGTCTGCAGCCTGCGCAGGGACGCGTCGAGCTGGGCCCGGATCGCCTTGCGGCCCGCGCCACCGGAGTTGGGGTCCTCGGGGGCCATGTTGCCGCCGAACTTGGTGGCCAGTACGACGCTGTCCCGGCGTCCGGGGCGCTGGGCGAAGTAGCGGCCCAGGGTCGCCTCGGAGGTGCCGCCGTTGTACATGTTGGCGGTGTCGATGAAGTTGCCGCCGGCGTCGAGGTAGTGGTCCAGCAGGGCGAACGAGGTGTCGGGTCCGGAGCCCCAGCTTCCGTCGTCGAAGTTCATGGCGCCGAACGCCAGCGGGCTCACGCGCAGACCCGAGCGGCCGAGGGTGCGGTAGGAGGTCAGGGACACGATGGTGATCCTTGGTCGTGGAGGGTGTTCAGGGGCGTACGGACAACGATGCCGGAGTACGCGCCGGACAGGGAGGCTGTGCGAGAGGGGGTGCGCCGCACCCAGGAACGCGGCGTTCCGGCCCGGGTACCGCACAGCCGGAAGCGCTCGGCAGGGGCACAGGGATCAAGGGCTGACCGCGGTGCGGCCGATCCGCTCGCACAGGGTCTCGACGGCGGTCGCACTGGCGCTGCCCGGTTCGGGCATGCCCACCAGGAGCTGCTGGCCCGGCGCGTCATGGACGTCGAAGCTCTGGTACGTCAGCTCGACGCGGCCCACCTCGGGCAGCACGAAGACCTTGTGCGCCCGCGCCAGGTTCCGCACCGTCCGGTCCTGCCACATGCTGACGAAGTCCGGGGAAACCTCGGCCAGTTCGCTCACCACGGATCTGATGCCGGGGTCGTCGGGGAAGCGGCCCGCGTGCAGCCGCAGCGCGTCCACGGTCGCCCGGGTCACGGCGTCCCACTCGGCGAAGACCTCGCGGGCGCGGGGGTGCCGGAACAGCACGCGCACCATGTTCGACATGCCCTCGAAAGGGGCGAGCAGGGCGGTGGCGGCGGTGTTCTTCGCCAGGACGTCGAACGACGGGCTGAGGACGTACGCGGCGGCCGAGGGAAAGGCATCCAGCATCCGCAGCAGGGACGGGTGGACCCGCTCATCACTGCCCGCCGAGGTCAGCGCCGGGTGCAGACCGGCCAGCCGGAAGAGATGCGTGCGCTCGTCGAGGGACAACCGCATCGCGCGCCCCACCGCGTCCACGACCTGCGACGAGGGGTTGCGCTCCCGCCCTTGCTCCAGGCGCGCGTAGTAGTCGGCGCTCACGCCCGCCAGGACGGCGATCTCCTCCCGGCGCAGCCCCTTCACCCGCCGGTTGCCCCCGCCGGCGGGAAAGCCCACATCGGCCGGTTCGGTGCGGGAGCGGTGGGCCCGCAGGAAGGCGCCGAACTCGTTCTGCGACTGCTGTGACTGCTCCTGCATGGGGGCACCGGCTCTCTGGCGGGAGGAACGACGGTCGGGTGACCGGGGCGGACGCGTCGTGGAACGCCAGTGTGTCCCGCAGGACATCCGCCACCGTGACGGCCGACAGGGAGCGGCACAGGGCCTCGGTCGCCTCCCGGTACACCTCCGACAAGATGTGCCGGATGCCGAAGCCGACGTAACACTCCGCGTCGGGGTAGGAGGCGTGCAGACCGAAGACCGGCTCCTCCGGGCCTGCGGGCACCCAGATATGTGAAACTGTAACAGTTACAGCGCAAATGGGTGTCCGCACAGCCGGCCGGACGGGCTGCTCCAGGTCGGCGGTCGACGCCCTTCCGGGAAGTGGCGCACCCAGGAAGCCGGTCCCTTCCCCGCCCGTCGCGCCCAGCGCGTCCTGGGCGAGTCCCGCCCCCCTCGTACAGGAGCGCAAACCTCGATGACCGAGGCCCTCGAAGTGACCACGCTGCGCCCCGCGCCGGGCCGCCGAGGACTTCGTCAAGGCGAACGCCGACATCGACGCCTACGACAGTCCCGCGCACGCCCGGGGCGGCGCCGCCGGGATCATGGGGGAGATGGCGGACTCGCCCGTGCACGGCACGATCGGCCACGAGTCGGTGGACCGGCAGATCACCACCATGCTCCACCGGCCCCGGCCGATCGGTTCGGCAGTCGTGCCGTCCGCCGAGGAACCGATCGGCCGGGGCCGCCGCGTGCCCCTGCCCCGCGCGCGAGGCAAGACGTGCTACGACAATCAGGACCGACCCTTCCATCCCGTCCCCCGCAGGAGCACCCCATGCTGGACCAGGGTCCGGCCGGCCCGGCCCGCGAGACCCGTTCCGCCTTCCCGGCCGCCCGGAGAGCCGAGGCGCCGCACGGGCCGAAGCGGTGGCCGCAGTACCCCGGCTGCCGCTACGCGGCATGATCGCCACCTCCGGCCGGCTGCTGCGGCTGCTGACCCTGCTGTCGAGCCGGCCCACCTGGTCCAACGCGGAGCTGGCACGCCGGCTGGAGGTCACCGAGCGCACCGTCCGCCGGGACGTTCGACCGGCTGCGCGAGCTGGGGTACGGCGTGGAGTCCGCCCCCGGTCCCGGCGGCGGCTACCGGCTGAGCGCCGGGACCCGGGTGCCGCCGCTGAGCCTGGACGACGACGAGGCGTTCGCGGTGGCCGTCGCCCTGCGCGAGGCGGCCCACGGCACCGTGCTCGGCGGCGACCATGCCTCCCTGTCGGCCCTGCTGAAGCTCCAACGGCTGCTGCCCAGACGGATGGCCGCGCGCCTGGCGGACCTCGACGCCGCGGTCGAGCACACACCTCGCGCACCGTCCCCCGAAGCCTCCCCGGCCGTACTGCTCACGCTCGCCTCGGTCTGCCGCGCGACCGAACGGACGGAGCTGACGTACCAGGACATGCACGGCCGGACCACCGTGCGGGAAGTGGACCCGCACCGCCTGGTCCACACCGGCGACCACTGGTACCTCGTCGCCCGTGACGTGGTCCGCGACGCGTGGCGCACCTTCCGGGCCGACCGGGTCACGGAGGCCCGGCCCACCGGCCGCACGGTCGAACTCGCCGATCCCCCCGACGCGGCCCGGCTCGTCGCCGACGTCATCACCCGCACCGGATACCCCTTCTACGCCCGCGTCCGGCTGCCCCTTCCCCCGGCGGACGCCCTGCGGCTGGTACCGCCGATCGTGGCGACCCACGAGCCCGAAGGACCGCGTTCCACGATCATCACCATCGGCGGCTCCGACCCCGGGGCGACCGCCGACTACCTGCTCGGCCTGCGGATCCCCGTGCAGGTCCTCTCCCCGGCCGAGGTCCGCGACGCGCTGCTCAGCCGCCTCGACGCGCTGTACCGCGCCAACGCGGACGACCGTACGCCGACGGTGTGACCGCGCCACCACCCCGGCGAGACCAGGACAGATCCCGTCCGGATCTGCTCCTAGCGTGGATCACGACCCGCAGGCCCCACCCGGGGCTGCCCTCTCCCCGCCTCCCACGGAGTACGCCATGACAGACCGCCGCCGCCTGCTGATATACGGGGCCACCGGTTACACGGGCCGCCTGGTCGCCGAGCACGCCCGGAACCTGGGCCTCGACCTCATGGTGGCCGGACGCGACCGGCGGCGCGTGGACGCCCTGGCCAAGGAGCTGGAAGTGGAAGGCCGCGTCTTCCCGGTCGACGACCCGGTGTCGCTGCGCAGGGGACTGGCCGGCGTCGCGGCCGTCCTGAACGTCGCCGGCCCCTTCCGGCTGACGGCCGAACCCCTCATGGACGCCTGCGTCGCGCAGGGGGTGCACTACCTCGACACCACCGCCGAGTACGGCGTCTTCGCCGCCGCCCGTACCCGTGACGCCGCCGCCCGTGACGCGGGGGTCATGATCATGTCCGGCACGGGGTGGGACGTCGTCCCCAGTGACTGCGTCGCCGCCCATGCCGCCGCCCGGGTCACCGATCCGGTCCGGCTGCGGATCGCCCTCAAACTGCTGAGCGCCTCACCGCAGGAGGCCGCCGGACTGAACCCCTTCTCCCGCGGCTCCGTGGCCAGCGCGACGGAGGGCCTCGGGCACGGCGTGGGCGCGCTGATACGGGCCGACGGCGAGATCGTGGCGCTCCCCGAGCCGAAGAGCGCCCGGTTCGACTTCGGCGACGACGGCCCGGAGGAGTGCGTGTCCGCCCCGATGGGCGACCTGATCACCAGCCACGTCTCCACGGGCGCGCCCTCCATCGAGGTGTACGTGCAGACCGGCCTGCCGCTCCCGATCGGCCTGGACCTCGACGCCCTGCCCGACGGACCCACGGCAGCGGAGCGCGAGGTGGGCCGCGGCAAGGTCGTCGCCGAGGCCGTGGGCCGCGACGGCACGGTGGCCCGCGCCCTCGTCGACACACCGACCGGCTACCGGTTCACCCAGCTCTCCGCCGTCGAGATCGCCCGCCGCGTCCTGTCGGGCGCGCACACCCCCGGCTTCCGGTCCCCGGCCTCCGCCTACGGCCCCGAACTCGCCCTGTCCATCGCCGACAGCCGCATCACGGACCTGTAACCCCCCACCCACTCCCCGGAGTTGTCATGACTAAGCAGAACGCCGCACCCGAGCCGACCCCGCTCGACACCGCACAGGCCCGCGCACTGCGGGTCCGCGCCCTGTACGAGCAGGTCGAGGAGCGGGTGCTCGGCCGGACCTGGACCCTGCCCGAACTGGCGCTCGGCTTCACCAACGACGCCGCCTACGTGGGCCGGCTGGTCCTGGCGGCCGAGGGCACGTGGGACATCGAGGGCGACAAGGACGCCGAACTCGAACACAAGCTGGCCGAATGCCTCTGGTGGAGCTTCGTACTCGCCGACCGGCTCGGCATCGACGCCCCGCACGCCTTCGAGAACACCATGGACCGGATCGAGACCGGGCTGACGCAGACCCTGCGCGGGATCGACACCTGACGGCCCGCCGGCACCCGACCTGCGCCCCGGGCCGAGGAGGGTCTGATCCGTTCCCTTCACACCTCGTCGAGGTGTGGGGGACGGGGAGCACCTTCGGTCCGCGATTTCGCACCGAGGGGAGGGCCGCCTCGGCAAGGTGCGCCGTGCCCGCGTGTCGGCCATGGCGTCGGCATGCTCGCCCTCAGCCCGCAGTGCGGATTCGCCTCGACGAGCCAGGGCAACCTGCTGACCGTCGACGACCAGCGCCGCAAACTGGAGCTGGTGGCCGAGACCGCCCGCCTCGTGTGGGGCTGACCGGCCTCACCGGACGGTGCCGGGTACCGACGGTGCGCGGTCCTCGGCCGTGCTCCGCGGGGAGCACGGCCCCGCCGTGGCCGGTCCGTTGGAGGCGATGGCCAGCAACCGGGCGGCCTTGAGTTCGGTCTCCTCCCACTCCCGCTCCGGGTCCGAACCCCAGGTGATGCCGGCGCCGGCCCCGAAGCTGAGTCGCCGCTCGTCCCGGTCCAGCCAGAAGGTGCGGATGCCGACGGCCAGTTCCCCCAGTGCGCGATCCGCGTCGACCCATCCGACACCGCCGCAGTACGGTCCGCGGGACACGGTCTCCAGGGCGCGGATGAGGCCGAGCGCGCGCTCCTTGGGCGCGCCGGTGACGGAGCCGGGCGGGAACGCGGCGGCCAGCAGTTCCGCCCAGCCGGTGCCGTCCGGCAGCTCTCCGCGGACGGTGGACACCAGGTGCACCAGGCCCGGGTGCTTCTCGACGGCGCACAGGTCCGGGACGGTGACGCTGCCGGTCGCGCAGACCCGGCCGAGGTCGTTGCGGACCAGGTCGACGATCATTACGTTCTCGGCGTAGTCCTTGTCGAGCAGATCCCGCTCGGTGCGTCCGGTGCCCTTGATGGGGCCGGACTCGACGACCCGGCCGGTGCGGCGCAGGAACAGTTCGGGCGAGGCCGAGACGACTTCCACGCCGTGGGCCGGCAGTCGGACCATGCCGGCGTACGGGGCACGGTGGTGGTCGGCCAGCCGGTCGGCCAGCGCCTCCATGTCCGGGTCGGCCGTCACCGGGGCGGACAGGACGCGGCACAGGTTGGCCTGGTAGACCTCGCCGGCGGCGATGCGCTCGCGGATGTGCCGTACACCGGCGGTGTAGGCGGCGCGGTCGAGTGACGTGCTCCACTGGTGCCGTCCCGGCCCGGCCCACCGGCGACCGCTGCCACGACGCCTCGGGAGCGGACGGACCTCGCGGAAACGTGCGCAGGTCAGCCGCCCCTCGAAGTCGGCCACGACGGCCCAGAAGCCCGATGAGTCGAGAGCCTCCGGGTCGTCGGTGACATCGAGCAGACCAGTGGCATGACGGTCGGCGAACCGGGCCGACGCGGAGAAGTCCTTCATGTCCGGCGCCTTTCCTCGGCACGGAATACGGACGGTGTCCGCAGGACATGGGCGGGGTGTCGCCCGGCGCCACCGGGCACCACGCGGGTACCCGGCGCCCCCGCTAGACGGGGACGGACTCGTGCTCGTCTGTCCACTCGGCGGCGCGGAGGGTGTTGACCAGGAGCATGGCGATGGTCATCGGGCCCACACCGCCGGGTACGGGGGTGATGCGACCGGCGACGCCGTCGAGTTCCGCGGCGCGGACATCACCGGTCAGGCCGTCGGAGGTGCGGTGGATGCCTACGTCGATGACGGTGGCCCCGGGTTTGATGTGTTCGGGGCCGATGAGGCCGCGGACGCCGGTGGCGACCACGACGACATCGGCCGGCCGGGTGACGGCGGCGAGGTCGGCGGTGAACTCGTGCGCAACCGTCACCGTCGCTCCCCGGCGCAGCAGGAGCTGGGTCAGGGGACGGCCGACGAGTTCTCCCCAGCCGACGACGGCGACGCACGTTCCTCTCAGTTCGATCCCTTCGGCGTCGAGGAGCTCGATGACACCGCTGGGTGTGCAGGGACGCAGTCCCCGTTCGTCACGGGAGAGACGGCCCGCGCTCGCGGTGGTCAGGCCGTCGAACGTCCTTGGTGACGGGGATGCGGTCGATCAGCGGAGCGGCGGCGAGCTGCGGCGGCAGCGGCAGTTGCAGCAGGATGCCGGAGACGGCCGGATCGGCGGCCAGTTCGTCGATGACCGCGGCGACCTCCGACCGCGTGGCGTGCTGGGGCAGCCGGCGATGGATGTCGCGCATGCCCGCCTCCCGGATGGCGCGGCGTTTGGCGGCGACGTACACGGCACTGGCCGGGTCATCGCCCACCAGGATGGTCGCCAACCCCGGCACCCGTCCGAACTGTGCTGCTTGGGCGACCCGTTCGGCGACCCGGGCCCGGATGTGCCGGGCGATCCGAGTGCCGTCGATCGTGGTGGTCATGGTGGCGAACCGCTTTCTGTGTCGATGAACGACCACCCGGGAAGAGGACTGCGTACGGGGCACGGCCTCGCGCGACCGCGGTGTGCGGCGTCGGGGACCGGGGCGGCGGCGATGGGCGGAGCGGACCGCGCGGTGTCCGCCGCGTCCGCCACCCCGGTGGGCCTGTTCGGCCTGTTCCGGCGCGTGACAAGACCACCGGTCCCTGTTCCGGGCGGCTTCCCTGTCGGGGTGGGGGCTGAACCGTTGACTCAGGCGAAGACGATGGTGTGGTTGCCGTTGCGGACGACCCGGTCCTCGGCGTGCCACAGCACCGCGCGGGAGAGGACGGCGCGTTCGACATCGGCGCCGCGGCGGGTGAGGTCGGCGGCGGTGTCGGCGTGGCTGACGCGGACAACGTCCTGCTCGATGATCGGGCCCTCGTCGAGGTCCTCGGTGACGTAGTGGGCGGTGGCGCCGACCAGTTTCACGCCGCGTTCCTTGGCCTTGGCGTAGGGACCGGCGCCGATGAAGGCGGGCAGGAAGGAGTGGTGGATGTTGATGACCGGGACGCCGACCCGCTCGATGAAGTCGCCGGTGAGGATCTGCATGTAGCGGGCGAGGACGATGAAGTCGACGTTGTCCTTCAGCAGCTTGAGGTGCTCGGCCTCGGCGGCGGACTTGTCGGCGCCCATGGACGGGACATGGAAGAACGGGATGCCGAAGTTCCGTACCTCCTCGGCGACATCGGGGTGGTTGGAGATCACCATCGGGATGCTGACCGGCAGTTGGCCCCGCCGGTGGCGCCAGAGCAGGTCGAGCAGGCAGTGGTCCGACTTGGAGGCGAAGACCGCCATCCGCTTCGGCACCGCCATGTCCCGCAGCGTGTACGTCAGGCCGTATTTCTCCACCAGAGCCGTGTCGAGGTCGGCACGCACCGCGGGCAGCGCGGCTTGGAGGCCGTCGAGTCCGAAGACGGTGCGCTGGAAGAAGGAGCCGCCCTGCGGGTCGTCCGAGTACTGGTCGAGCGAGACGATGTTCGCACCGTGGTCGCTCAGCACCGAGGTGACTGCCGCGACGATGCCGGTGGCGTCGGCGCCCTGGACGATCAGCGAGGCCTGGTGATCGGGTCCCTTGTTCTTCTTGGCGGCGGTGGGTGCGGCCTGGGTGACCGTCATGCGCGGGCTTCCTTCCTGAACTGGGCGATCCATTCGGAGGTGGCCTTGAGGCCGCCGAACGTATAGAAGTGGACCTTCACTTCTCCGTGCCGTTCCCGGTCGTAGCCCTGCGTGAGAGCGTGCAGGAACTTGTCCGGGCCGGCCGTGCCCATCAGGTTGGTGATGGACAGGCCGTACTTCTTGGCGATGGAGGCGCTGGTGCCCACGCCGAACCGGGCCGCGTACGACATCAGCCGCCGCACGCCGGCCGGGCCGGGGACGCCTATGCGGATCGGCAGCGTGACACCGTGTCCGCGTACCTGCTCGATCCAGGCGAGGACCGGGTCGACGTCGAAACCGAACTGGGTGATGACGCCGCCGTCCATGCCCTGGGCGGCGATGGCGGCGCTCTTGTCGCGCAGCGCGGCCCACAGTGCCTCGCCCGCGATGTCGGGGTGGCCCTCCGGGTAGCCGCTGATGCCGACGTGCCGGACGCCGTACTCCTCCAGCAGTCCCGACTCGATCAGGGCGAGGGAGTCCTCGTACGGCCCCTCGGGGCGGGCCGGGTCGCCGCCGACGGTGAAGACCTCCGCGCCGGTGCCGTCGCCCCGCAGCCCGGCGAGGAACTGCTCGAAGTCCGCCCGGGAACCGAGGCGTCGGGCCGAGATGTGCGGTACGGGGACGAAGCCGAGGCGCTTGACGGCGCGGGCGGCGTCCAGGCGCATCCGCAGGTCCTCGTTGCCGAGGAAGGTGACGTTGATACGGGTGCCCCGCGGGATGAGGCCGGCGGCCTCCTCCAGCTTGGGCACGTCCTTGCCGGTCATCTCCAGGGAGAAGTCCTCCAGCAGTGATGTGCTCACCGCCGGGGAGGATGTGCTGAGGGGGTTCATGATGCCTCCTGGGGAAGGGATCGCGACGGGGCCGGCCGGGGGCGGCGTCCGGCCGGCCCCGGACACCTGCTGCCGGTTCCGGTCAGGCGTCGCGGCGGTAGTCGGTGCGGGCGTGCCGGTCGAACGGGCTGGGCCGGACGGTGGCGCGGATGCGGGGGAACCCGAGGTCGGCCTCGGGGTCAGTACCTCGGCCGGGGTGCTCACCCCAGACCACGCTCACCTCGGTGCCGGGCGCGGCGTGCGCGGCGTCGATCAGGGTCAGGGACAGCACGGTGCCGACCGGGTCGATGGCCGCGGTCTGCATGGTGACGCCGGCCAGACCGGCGGAGGTCTCCACCCGGTGGCGGGCGTAGCTGAGGACGAAGCCGGGGTCCGCTCCCCCGCCGATCACCCGGCGCACGTCGTCCGCGTCGAAGACGAGGGTGACCTTCTTGCGCAGGTTCCCGCTTTCCTTGGCCGCGAGCAGGGCGTCCCGGCCGTGGAACTCGTGCCCGAAGTGGATCATCTTCCCGTAGCCCAGCTCGAACGGAGAGACGTAGTAGTCCTCGATGTTCTCGGAGTAGTAGCTGCCGTTGAGCGGGCGCTTGCCCTCGATGCCGAACAGCGGGAGCCAGGCGCGGTACTCGGCCAGCTCCGGGTCGGTGTAGACGCCGGGGACCGGCGAGGGAATCCAGCCGCTCTCCACGCTCGGCGTCGCGTAGGCCAGCGCGCCGACCTGAATCAGGCCGAGCGGCTCCCCGGCCTTCACGAACGCCTCGTGCACGTACGCGGCGTGCTCCCAGGGGCCGATGAACTCGTAGCCGGCCTGGCCCGCCATGCCGTGCCGCAGTGCCTTGAAGGCGCGGCCGTCCAGGGTGACCGGCGTGGAGTGGAAGAACTTGGTCTGCGGGATCGGACCGCCGAAGACCTTCGCTATGAGTTCCAGGGCGAGCGGTCCCTGGATCTGGTAGCGGAACAGCTTGGGGTCACCGCCGCCGGGCCGGAACGCGGAGGACGGGTCGGTGGCGAAGGAGACGTCGTAGCCGGCCTTCTCCGCGTGGTACTGCACCCAGTGCTGGGACGCCGGAACACCGCTGAGTACATAGGCGTTCTCGGCCTCCCGGGAAAGGATGCCGTCGGTGACGATGTGACCGTGGCGGGTCACCGGTACGTACTGCTTGGCCTGGCCGACGGCGAACTTCTCGAAGTTGTTGGCGCCGTACTCGGCCAACACCCGGGTGGCGTCCGGGCCTTCGATCCACAGGTCGAACATGTGGTGGGAGAGGTTCAGCAGCGCGACACCCTCGTGCCAGGCGCGCTGCTCCGTGCGCCAGCCCACGAACTCACGGTCCACCACCTCGGGCGTCCACGGTTCGGCACCGGGCTGCCACAGCAGATCGATGGGCGAGCCGGCCTTGTCAATGCCGTCCTGAAGGCTGGGGGTTGTCATGCGACTCCTACTTTCAAGGTGGTCAAGTCCCGGTTGGCTGCGACTCGGGGACTGCTTCGGCCCAGTGGCCACTTGCTCCGGCCCTCGCCCTCCGGACGAAGCCGGGGCGTGGGTCTCTCCTGGGCTAGAACGATCTAGCGCAAGCTAACAGAAGGGTGTAACCGCTGACCAGACTCGTGCGCCGACTACCGTGTTGAGGCGTCGGCGCTCACTTCGGGCGCCGCGGGGACGAGGCCCACACCGGTCCATGCCGCCGCCATGAGGACGGCGTGCAGGCTGGACCGGACGTCGTGCACCCGCACGCACACCGCCCCGGCCGCCGCCGCGAGCGCGGACACCGCGGCCGTCGCGGCGTCCCGACCGCCGGGCGCCGGGGGGCTGTTCGACCAGCCGCTCAGGGCGGCCCCGATGAAACGCTTCCTGGACGCGCCCACCAGCACCGGGAAGCCCGCCGACCGCACGGTGTGCAGACGGGCGAGGAGCTGCCAGTCGTGTTCGGCGTGCTTGGCGAAGCCGAGGCCCGGGTCGAGAACGATGCGCGAGGGATCGATCCCGGCAGCGGTGAGAACCGCCACCCGGTCCAGGAGTTCGGCGGTGACCTCGCCGGCCACGTCCCGGTAGACGGCGTGCCGTTCCATCTCACGGCTGGGCGCACGCCAGTGCGTGACGACATAGGGGACGCCGGCCGCGGCGACGGTGGCCGCCATCCCGGGGTCGGCCAGGCCACCGCTGACATCGTTGACCAGGCACGCCCCCGCTTCGACCGCGGCCTGCGCGACCTCGGCGTGCATGGTGTCGACACTGACGGGCACCCCCGCGCCCGCCAGTTCCCGCACCACGGGTACAACCCTGGCCAACTCCTCCCCGACGCCGACCGGTTCGGCTCCCGGCCGAGTGGATTCGCCACCCACGTCGACGAGGTCGGCACCTTCCGCCGCCATCCGCAGACCGTGCCGGACGGCATGGCCGGGGTCGGAGTACCGGCCGCCGTCGGAGAAGGAGTCGGGTGTCACGTTGAGAATGCCCATCACCAGGCATCGGCCGGGCTGCGGGAGACCGTCGGGCAATCGCGGGAACGGCCGCACGACGGCCGGGGAAACCGTGTCGATCATGGCGCGAGAGACCCCCTCCGCCCGCAGGCCACGGGCCGGCGCGCTGGGAAAGCTAAATCGATGTGGCAGACACGTTACAACGCCATGCTAAATCGTTCTAGTCCTCGCCGTCATCTCTTCGCGGGCCGCCAGGGAGGTGGTGCCGCGGACGTGCCGCCGTCGGTCGAACGTACGCCGTGCGGTGGCCGGTGCACCGGGCGCGGCCGGGGATCCTAGAATGGCGGTGCGTCGGCCCGCAGGGGCGGACGGTGCGCCGACCGCATCGGAGCAGGGGTGATGGGCAGTTCCGGAAGAGTCACGCTGAATGACGTGGCAGCGGCCAGCGGTGTGTCCCGCGCCACGGTGAGCTTCGTCCTGAACGACGACCCCCACCAGACGATCTCCGCCGCGACCCGGGACCGGGTCAAGCAGACCGCCCGGGAACTGGGCTACGTACCGCACGGAGTCGCCCGCGCCCTGCGCGAGGGCTCCTCCCGTGTCGTCGTGCTGAACATCAACGTCGGCATGGAGGGCCACTACTCCCGAAGCTACATCCAGGGCCTGGACGCCGAACTCGCCGCCCACGACCATGTGCTGCTCGTCCGGCACGGCCGGCACACCCCGCAGTCCACCCAGCAGGTCCTGGACGTCATAGCGCCCCGCGCGGTCATCCGCTTCGGCGAGACCTACCTCACCGGCCGCGAGCTGGACGACCTCGGCGGCGGCTGGCGCGACGGCCTCGCCGCCCACGCGGCGATGCAGCTGCGCCACCTGGTGGAGCACGGTCACACCGTCGTCGCCATGGCCCTGCCCGACACCGAGTCCCCGCTGGCCGCGACCCGGCTGAAGTTCACCGGGCACGCCGCACACAATCTCGGCATCCAGGTCCCCCGGACCTTCGTCACACCGCCTGAGCGCTCCGCCTGCGCCGAAGCCGTCCAGGCGTTCCTGACCGGCGCTCCCGAGGTGACCGCCATCGCCGGCTTCAACGACAACGTCGCCCTGCGCATCCTCCTGGCCCTGCTCGACCTCGGCCACCGCGTGCCGGACGACGTGGCCGTCATCGGCTTCGACGACAATGGCTACGGCGCCTACACGACCCCCGGACTGACCACCGTCCACGTCGACGCCGAGGCCCACGGCCGGCTCAGCGCCCGCCTCTCCCTGAACCTCGACACGGACGGCCTGCGCCCGCCGCCCGCGCGGGTGGTCGTCCGCGAATCGGTCTGACCGGTTCCTTCACCGCGCGTCGCCGTCCCGGTGACCGCTGTTCCCGGTACGCGTTCCGGTTCCGCGGCCACGTCCGTCCGCCGGGCGGCGTCGAGCAGCGCTTGTGCGGCGACGGCCGCGGGTTCGCGGCGCAGCACGGCCCGCATCCCCGGCGGCACCCCGAACACATACGGCCAGGCGTGTGGCACCGCACTGGCGAAGTGCCCCTGTCCTGACGTGGGCGAACAGGGAGGCCACGGAGTCGGTCTCCACCCGGGGCCGCACCGGATCGCCCACCCGCTCGAACACCGCGTCCAGCTCGTAGGCCCGCAGCCGGGCAGGATGTCGGTGGTCCGGAGGTCGGCGGGGACCTCCGCGCTCGCCAAGGGATTCTCCGCGCAGAACGCGTGGGTGAGCAGCGAGACGGCGGTGGCCCCCCTCGGCACCGGGCCGAGCCGCAGTCGCCCGGTCATGCCGCTGCGCAGCGCGCGCACCTCGTCCCGCATCGCCTCGCGGTCGGCGAGGACGCGCCTGGCCCACTGACCGGGGCCGGCCACCGGGGGGTGGCGCTACGGGCAGTAGGGCGGCGCCTCGTCTAGGAGACCACCGGGCCGCCGCCGAACAGTACGCGCTGGCCGCCACGGCCCGCCCCGCAGACACCTACGCGCGGATCGTCGCCCTGGACCTGGTCGCGGGCGCGGAGATGCACCTCAAGCGCGGCAGCATCGAGCAGGCGTGCGCCACCTGGCACCGAGCCATCGACCACATGGACGGTGTCCGCTCCGTCCGCACCCGCAAGGCGGTCTCCCGCATGCGCGGCGACCTCGCACGCTTCCGGGCCCGCAGCCTGCGGTGCGTGGCCGACCTCGACGAACGGGGACGCGATTTCCTCGCCGGGGCCTGACCTCAGCGGCACCCGGCGAAGCGGCGAACGATCGGTTCCAGATAGTCCGCGTGCGGCCCCGTCAGAGCGGCCAGTTCGTCCGGTGAACGCACCAGGACGATGTCGTCGAGCTCAGGTACACGTCCCTGAACACGCTCGGCTGCCGATACGGCGGTGAAGTCCGCACGCAACGTCGCTTCGGGAAGAGCCGGGGCGAGGTAGGTCAGGCCGACACTGCCGTTCTCGCCACGGGTGACGGCCCACAGCCTCAGCTCCTCCGCAGCCGCGCTGATCCCCAGCTCCTCGGCAAGCTCCCGCGCGGCCTGGCCGGCCAGCGCCGACTCGTCCAGCACCGCCCCGTCCTCGGGCTGCTCCACAGATCCCCCCGGCAGCTGCCAGCGGCCCGGGGCGGCCTTCAGACGGTGAGACGTGTCCACTTCGGAGGTCATGCCGCACACCAGGCCTTCGGCCTCGGCCTCCCGCTGACCCTGATCAACAGCGTTTGTGAGAAATTGTGAGACGGCGCCTCCGGAAACGATCGAGAGGGGCCCCGAAGGACCCCTCTGATCTGCGACGTTTCCGTCGGGACGACAGGATTTGAACCTGCGACCCCTTGACCCCCAGTCAAGTGCGCTACCAAGCTGCGCCACGTCCCGATGTGCTCACACGCGGTGAACCGCGCGATCACGCGGAACGTACTTTACCCCACACACCGGGCCACGCCTAAGCGGGCACGGGCGAGGGACAATCGGGCCCATGGACACCCCTGCCGACAGCCCCCTGGACAGCACCGCCCCGGACGGCCCGGTGGACGCGCGGGACCGTGACGACGAGGGGCGGGCGCGCAACGCCCGGCCCCGGGACGGGCTCGGGCGCCCGTTGCCGTACGGCGCCGACGGCGTCCCCCGCCAGCCGGAGGGGGTCGTGCGGGCGCCCGAGGCGACGGTCGTCGAGGCGCAACGGCTGCTGGACGAGGGGAAGCCGTTCCACGCGCACGAGGTCTTCGAGGACGCCTGGAAGTCGGGCCCCGAGGAGGAGCGGCAGCTGTGGCGGGGCATGGCCCAGCTGGCCGTGGGGCTCACGCACGCGGCCCGCGGCAATGCCACCGGCGGGGCCAGGCTGCTGCGGCGCGGGGCGGGGGCCGTGACGGAGTGGGCGGCGTCGCAGGCGGGGCGGGGGCGGCCGTACGGGATGGATCTCCGCTCGGTCGCCGGGTGGGCCGGGGAGCTGGCGGCGGACGTGGCGGGCGGCGCCTCCGTGGACGCGGGGGCGCGGGCGCCGCGGCTGCGCGGCTGAGCCCGCGGGCCGCGAAGGGCCCGGCCGGGGCGTTGTCAGTGGCGTACGGCAGACTCGTGGTGTGCGGACAATTCATGTGATCGGTATCGGCGCGGGCGACCCCGAGCAGCTGACCCTGCAAGCGGTCCGGGCGCTGCGGAGCACGGACGTGTTCTTCGTCCTGGACAAGGGCGAGGCGAAGGCCGACCTGGTGCGGCTGCGCCGGGACATGCTGGAGACGCACATACCGCGGGGGACGTACCGGATCGTGGCGGCGCGGGACCCCGAGCGGGACCGGAGCGCGGGCGGCGCCGCCTACTCCCCCGCCGTCGGGGACTGGCGCAGCGCCCGAGCCGGCGTCTACGAGCGGCTGATCGCCGAGGAGCTGGGCGAGGACGAGAGCGGCGCGTTCCTGGTGTGGGGCGACCCCGCGTTGTACGACAGCACGCTGGGCATCCTGGAGGAGATCCTGGAGCGCGGCGAGGTGCTCTTCGAGTACGACGTCGTGCCGGGCATCAGCAGCGTCTCCTCACTCGTCGCCCGGCACCGGACCGGGCTGAACCGGGTGGCGCGGCCCGTGCAGATCACCACCGGGCGGCGGCTCGCCGAGGGCTTCCCCGAGGGCGTGGACGACGTGGTGGTGATGCTCGACGCCCACCAGGCCTTCTCGCGGTACGCCGACCAGGACATCGACATCTACTGGGGCGCCTACCTGGGCACCCCGGACGAGATCCTCGCCTCCGGGCCGATAGCCGAGGCCGCGCCCCGCATCGAGCGGCTGCGTGCCGAGGCCCGGGAGCGCAAGGGCTGGATCATGGACACGTACCTGCTGCGCCGCAACCCCGGCGACGCCTAGCCTGACGCCCGCCCCAGGCGGACCGCCCCCGCATGCGTGGCGTCTGCGCCGGTGTGATCGTGACCGGGTGACAGTCGCCGAGGAAGCGCCACGGACCGCCGCCGCCCAGCCGCCCGTGCTGGACCGGCGGCGCCGCAACGTCGTCTTCGTCACGATCATGCTCGGGATGCTGCTGGCGGCCCTCGACCAGACGATCGTCGGCACCGCGCTGCCGACGATCGTGTCGGACCTGGGCGGCGGCGAGCACATGTCCTGGGTGGTGACCTCGTACCTGCTCGCGGAGACCGTGGCGACGGTGCTGGTCGGCAAGTTCGGCGACCTCTTCGGCCGCAAGGTGGTCTTCCAGGTCTCGGCGGTCGTGTTCATCACGGGGTCGTTCCTGTGCGGTCTGGCGACGAACATGCCGTTGCTGATCACCTGGCGGGCGATGCAGGGCGTCGGCGCGGGCGGCCTGATGGTGACCGCCATGGCGCTCATCGCCGATGTCATCCCCCTGCGGGAGCGCGGCAAGTACCAGGGCGCCATCGGCGCGGTGTTCGGGGTGTCGACGGTCGTCGGACCGCTGCTGGGCGGGCTGTTCACCGACCATCTGTCCTGGCGCTGGGCGTTCTACGTCAACGTGCCCATCGCGATCGTCGTCGTGATCGCCGCCGCCCGCACCATCCCGGTGGTGAAGCCGGCCGTCCGGCCCGTCATCGACTACCTGGGCATCGCGCTGGTCACGGTGGGCGCCGGCGCGCTGATCCTGGCGACCAGTTGGGGCGGCAACCAGTACGCGTGGGGCTCGGCCGTGATCATCGGCCTGTTCGCGGGCGGGCTGGTCGCGCTCGCCCTGTTCTGCCGGGTGGAGATCCGGGCGGCCGAACCGATGCTGCCGATGCGGCTGTTCGCCAACCCGGTGTTCACGGTCTGCTCCGTCCTCAGCTTCATCGTCGGCTTCGCGATGCTCGGCGCGCTGACGTACCTGCCGACCTATCTGCAGTACGTCGACGGCGACTCGGCCACCGTCTCCGGCGTGCGGATGCTGCCGATGGTGGCCGGACTGCTGATCGCCTCCGTCTTCAGCGGCAACGTGGTCAGCAAGACCGGCCGGTACCGGCTGTTCCCGATCGCGGGCACGCTGGTGATGGGCGTCGGCCTGTATCTGATGTCCCTGATGGATCCGGCCACCGGCGCCGGCCTTGAGTCGCTGTACATGTTCGTGCTGGGCACGGGCATCGGGCTGTCCATGCAGGTGCTCACCATCGCCGTGCAGAACACCGTCGACTACTCCGACCTGGGCACCGCGACCTCCGGCGTGACCTTCTTCCGCACCCTGGGCAGCGCCTTCGGAACCGCCGTGTTCGGCACCATCTACGCCAACGCCCTCGGTCCCCACCTGCGCGACGGCATCGCCGCCGCCTCGGCGACCGGCGCCGCCGACCCGTCGGTCATCGGCAGGGCGGCGACCAGTCCGGAGGGCCTGCACCGGCTGCCGCCGGACGCGGCGGCGCCGATCGTCGGCGCGTACGCGGACACCATCCAGACGGTGTTCCTGTGGACGGTGCCGGTCGCGGTCCTCGGCTTCCTCGTCGCCCTGTTCCTCAAGCAGGTCCAACTGCGCGACAGCGCCCGCGCGGGCTCCACCGACATGGGCGAGGGCTTCGCCTCGCCGCACGACGCCAGCAGCAGGCGGACACTGGAGGCCACCCTCGGAAAGATCATCGGCAGTACGGAGCTGGACACCGCCCGCCGGATCATCACGGACAGCGACACCCGGCTCGATGTCGCCGGCGCGTGGGCCGTCATGCAGGTCGAGCTGTTCACGCGGCTGGTCGGACACGCCGGCCTCGGACTGATCGCCGCCCGCCGCCGGTTGCCGCCGGAGGTGCTGCTGCCGGTGTTCGACCGCATGGTCGAGGAAGGGTTCCTGACCCGCCACGGCTCCCTGCTCACCCACACCGACGCGGGCGCCCGCGAGGCGACGGTGATCGGCCGGGCCTGGGCGTCCTGGCTGGAGGACCGGGTGGAGCGGGACATCGGCCGCCCCTCGGACGCGGACCTGCGCGCCGCCCTCGACTCCATCGCCAGGCGTCTGCTGGTGGAGGACCTGAGCAACGGCCTCCCCGACCACGTACGGCAGCCGGTCACGGACCGCTGAACCCCAGCCGTTCCAGGACCGCCGCCACCTCGGACACCACGTCCACGCCCTGCGGGAGCGCAGGCCTGCGGACCACCACGACCGGCAGGCTCAGCTCCCGGGCCGCCGTGAGCTTGGCGGCGGTGGCCGCGCCCCCGCTGTCCTTGGTGACCAGTACGTCGATGCGGTGGTCGCGCAGCAGGGTCCTCTCGTCGTCCGCCGTGAAGGGGCCGCGCGCCGTCAGGACATGGGTGTCCGGCGGGAGGGGCGGCTCGGGTGGTTCCACCGAGCGGGCCACGAAGTGCAGGCCGGACAGGTGGGCGAAGGCCGCCAGGCCCAGCCGGCCGGTGGTCAGGAACACCCGGCGGCCGAGGCCCGGCAGCAGGTCGGCCGCCTCGGCGAGGGAGGCGACCGGGTGCCACCGGTCGCCGGGGCCGGGCCGCCAGCCGGGGCGGCGCAGGATCACCGCCGGGATACCGGTGGCCGCGGTGGCGCGGGCCGCGTTCGCGGTGATCGTCGCGGCAAAGGGGTGGGTCGCGTCGACGAGGGCGTCCACGCGCTGCTCGCGCAGCCAGGCGGCCAGCCCCTCGGGCCCGCCGAAGCCGCCGGTGCGTACCCGCCCGGCGAGGGTGCCCGGCCGGGTCACGCGTCCCGCGAGGGAGGTGGTGACGCGGACGCCGGGTCGGGCCGCCAGGTCGGCGGCCAGGCGGCGGGCCTCGGTGGTGCCGCCGAGGATCAGCACGTGCGGGGACATGAGGTCGACCCTACGGACAGGCAGCGGTCGGCGGTCGGGGCGGTCAGGCCACGAGGAGCTGGAGGGCGCCCACCACCGTCGCCGCGATCACCAGGCGCTCGAACAGCAGTTGGTCGATCCGGTTCACGGCCCATCTGCCGATGAACGCCCCGGGCACCACGAACACCACGAGCGCGGCGTCGAGGAGCAGCGAGCGGCCGTCGATCAGTCCGAGGCCGGCGCTGAAGGGCAGCTTGGAGACGTTGACGATCAGGAAGAAGAAGGCCGAGGTGCCCAGGAAGCCGAGCTTGCGAAAGCCCGCCGAGAGCAGGTACATCGACATCACCGGGCCGCCCGCGTTGGCGACCATCGTGGTGAAGCCGCCGAGGACGCCGTAGGAACGGGCCTTCATGCGGCCGGTGCGCGAGGCGACCCCCTCCGGCTGCTCGGCCGCGTCGGGCCGGCGCCGGCGCCACACCGTCACCCCGGCCATGAGCAGCAGGATCGCGCCGATCAACGTCCGGACGACGGCGTCGTCCGCCCACACCAGGAACAGGGTGCCCGCGACCACGCCCACGCCGACCGCCGGGAACAGCCGCCACAGCGTGGGCCAGTGCGCGTGGCGCCGGTAGGTGAGGACGGCCAGGACGTCGCCGGCGATCAGGACCGGCAGCAGGATCCCGGTGGAGGCGCGGGCGGGCAGGACCGCCGCGAAGACCGCGAGGCTGACCGTGTTGGCCCCGCTCACCGCGGTCTTGGAGAAGCCGACGAGGAGGGCGGCGAAGGCGAGCGCGGAGAATTCCCAGCCGGTGAGGTGCCAGAGTGTCATGGTGTCCATTGCGGACACCGATGCTATGCGCACCCACCGGTACCCGTAAGCACCGTCTCGCCAGATGGTCCTGAGCGGCCGGGCGGTTCCTCAGCGGTCGGTGTACCGGCCCCGCAGCTCCCGCTCGGACCACTCGGTGACCCCGGCGGCGTCCGGCGCGCGGCGACCACGGCGCACACCTCCTCGCCGTGCAACTCGTCCGGGAGGCCGACGAGGGCGACATGCGCGATGCCGGGGTGGCGCATCAGCACCTCCGTAGGTCACGGCGGAAGCAGGAGCCCGCCCCGTCTCCGCGGCCCCGACCGGAGACGCTGACCTCGGCCTGGACTGCGAGCCGAAAGGTGTCGTCGAGCAGCGTGTACGTACGCTTTTCGCTGTCGAAGGCGGCAAACGCGTGCGCTTCGACCAGGCCCCAGGGACGGGGGCGTGAGGGATACGCGGGTCGCCGCGTGCGCCCTCCATGGCCCACGGGCTCAATCGGCCCGGCCTCCCACTCGCGGGTCGACCGGTGTGAGAACTCCGAGCCGGTCCTCGATCGCCTGGGCCGCGTCCAGGCACAGGTCCTCCCGGAACGCGCGCCCGACGATCTGTACTCCGCAGGGGAGCCCGTCGGCCATCCCGGTCGGTATGGCCACACCGGGTACGCCCACGAAGCTGGTCACGGTGCACAGGCGCATTCCCGACCCGACACGGTCCCTGCCCGACCTGTCACGCGACTCCAGCCCCGGCTCGACCGGTGGCTCGGTGAAGACCGGGCCGAGCAACAGGGGGTATTCGTCGAGGAATTCGGCCCATGAGCGGCGGATGTTCATCCAGGTGCCCGTCAAGTTCATGAACTCCTCCACGCCTACGGGCGGGGTCTGCTCCATCGCCATCTCGACATAGCGGTCCCCGCCCTTGCCGAGCAGCCCGCGCACCACCGGCCAGGTCGGGGCGAACTCGGTCACGGTGATCCGGCCGTACGCCTCAAGGGCCTCGTCCATCCGCGGTACGTCCTGCTCCTCGCGCACGTCGTATCCGGCGTCGCGGAGCGCGTCGGCCGCGGACGCGACGGCTCCGCGAATCGTGGGGTGGACGCCGTGCCCACCGGGGTCCGCCACGACCGCGACCTTCACGCGTCCGGGGAGCGGTTCGCCGTAGGCGGGCACCGGCACGGCCCGCGGGTCTCGCGGATCGGTCCCGGCCAGCACCTCGAAAGCCAGCCGCAGGTCGCCCACGCTCCGGGCCAACGGGCCGTCGGTGACCAGCATCTGGGACGCCGGCCCCGGGTCGTCCGGGCCGAGAACCCGGTGGTCGGCGGGGAACCGGCCCGTGGACGGCTTCAGCCCGGCCACACCGCAGAACTGGGCCGGGATGCGCACCGACCCGCCGGAATCGTTGCCGAGCCCGAGCGCTGCCATGCCCGTGGCAACGGCCACCGCGTCGCCTCCGCTGGAGCCGCCCGGGGTCCGGCTGCTGTCCCACGGGTTGACCGTGTCGCCGAACAGCTCGCTGCGCGTGTGCATCCCCGCCAGGATCAGGGTGGGGATGTTGCTGTGCCCGATGGGGATGGCTCCGGCCGCGCGCAGACGTGCCACCGGGAGTGCGTCGGCCGACGCCACCAGATCGCGGAAGCGCTCCGTGCCGAACGTAGTCGGCACGCCTTCGACGGCCGTGCTCTCCTTCACCGTGAAGGGCACCCCCGCGAGGGGCCCCAGCACTTCACCGGCGGCCCGCCGACGGTCCGTCTGTGCCGCGGCCTCACGTGCCCGCTCCGCCAGGAGCTGCGTGACCGCGTTCACCCGCGGGTTGACCTCGGCGATGCGATCCAGGTGGCTGTCGACCAGTTCGACGGCCGAGACCGCCGCGCCGCGCACAGCCTCCGCCTGCGCGGCGGCCGGCATCTTCCACAGGGCGTCCTGCATGGCTCCACCTTCCTCATCCACGTACCAATGCGCTTGCATCGGAACGGTACCCGGGAACCGATACGTACGCATCGAATAAACTGCGGTGGAAAGCGGAGCGCTGTGGGATTGAGAGGCGATCGGACATGCCCAGGCAGGTGGATCACGTGAGCAGACGCCGCCTCATCGCCGAGGCCGTATGCCACCTCGCCGACGAACGCGGACTGGAGGGCGTGACCCTTCGCGATGTCGCCGCCCGCGCGCAGGTGTCGATGGGCGCGGTTCAGCGGTGCTTCCGCAACAAGGAAGAGATGCTCGTGTTCGCTCTCGGGCACATCGGCGAGCGGGTCGGCGAGCGCGTACAGGCCCGCCTTCTCAGGAGCCCGGCCCAGTCGGCCGGCACCGCCCTGGGCCACGCGGCCACCGAGATCTCACTGCTCCGGGAAGAGCAGCGCGCCGAGGCCAGGGTCTGGCTCGCCTTCGTCGCGCAGGCGGCTGTGAACAAGGCGCTCGCCAGGACGCTGACCGCGAACTACGCGACCTTGCAGGAGGCGTTCACCCGCCTGATCTCGGAGGCCGGCGAGGGCGCCGACCGCGCCGAGCGCCTCGATCCGCAACTTGAGGCCCGCACCCTCCTCGCCCTCGCGGACGGCCTCACCGCGCACGTCCTCGTCGGCCACCTCACCCCGCTCGAAGCACACGACGCCCTCCACGCGCACCTGGCCCGCCTCTGGGAGCAACCGGTCACACGCACCCCCTTCCCGGACTCCCCACTTCCATGAACCGGACCAGGTGAGGCGGGAAGCGACAGGCGGATGGGGCTGGATGTCGTCGGCGTCGCGGGTGACGTACGAGGCAGGGCTCGGCGTCCGCGGCGAGCGTGCCGAACCCGTCGCCGGGCGTTCCCGGCGAGGACGGCGGCGACGTGACGGGCGGGCGGGCTAGCGTTCGACGAGCACCGCGCTGCCCTGTCCCACGCCGACGCACATCGTGGCGAGCCCGCGGGCCGCTCCCGTGCGGCGCATGCGGTGCAGCAGGGTGGTGAGGATGCGGGCGCCGGAGCAGCCGAGCGGGTGGCCCAGCGCGATGGCGCCGCCGGTGGGGTTGACCAGGGCGGGGTCGATGCCTAGGAGGTCCACGCAGGCGAGGGCCTGGGCGGCGAACGCCTCGTTGAACTCGGCCGTCGCGAGGTCGTCCACGCTCCAGCCGGCGCGGGCGAGGACCTTGCGGGTGGCGGGGACCGGGCCGATGCCCATGACGTTCCGGGTGGACGCCGGCCGAGCCGCCGGCGACGTAGCGGCCGAGGGACTTGAGGCCGAGGTCGTCCAGGGCCTCCTCGCTGACCAGCAGGAGTCCGGCGGCGCCGTCGTTCATCGGGGAGGCGTTGCCCGCGGTGACCGTGCCGCCGGGGCGGAAGACCGGCTTGAGACGGGCCAGCTTCTCGACGGAGGTGTCCTCGCGGACGCACTCGTCGGTGTCGACGACCACGCCGTCGGGCCGCTCGACGGGGAGCAGTTCGTCGTCGAAGTGGCCGTTCTTGCGGGCCTCGGCGGCGAGGCGGTGGCTGCGCAGGGCGAACTCGTCCTGGCGTTCGCGCGGGACGCCGTACCGCTCGGCGACCTCCTCGGCAGTCTCACCCATGGCCAGCAGGCCGTGCAGGTCCTTCATCGCGGGGTTGACCAGGCGCCAGCCGAGCCGGGTGTCGGCGGTCTCGATGCGGTGGGGCAGGGCCTCGTCGGGGCGGGGCAGTACGAAGGGGGCGCGGCTCATCGACTCCGAGCCGCCCGCGAGCACGATGTCGGCCTCGCCCGCGGCGATGGTGCGGGCCGCGCCGGTGACGGCTTCGAGGCCGGAGGCGCACAGCCGGTTCACGGTGGCGCCGGGCACGGTCTCGGGGAGGCCGGCGAGCAGGGCGGCCATGCGGGCGACGTTGCGGTTGTCCTCGCCCGCCTGGTTGGCGGCGCCCCAGTACACGTCGTCGACGCGGGCGGGGTCGAGCGCGGGCACGCCGGCGACCAGGCCCCGGATCACGGTGGCGGCGAGGTCGTCGGGCCGTACGGCGGACAGCGCGCCGCGGAGCCTGCCGATCGGGGTGCGGCGGGCGGCCGCGAAGTGGACGGGACGCACGAGGGGACTCCTGACCGTGGCCGCCCGGTCGCCGGGCGGCACACCGCCGTCGGCCGACCGCCACGGACCCTGACGCCGCGGCTGCGAGCGGACACTTTAATTAGCACTGCTAGTTTTGGACTATAGACCGCCGGGCGACTCCCTGGGAAGATCCCCGGTGACCTTCACCGAAGCAGCCGGAGGAGACGCGTGGCCGAGGCCCGCGAGCATGTCCTGAACGGCACCCGGGGACGGATCGCCGGGCGCGAGTGGCCCGCCGGGCGGCCCCGCTGCGTGGCCCTGCTGGTGCACGGCTACGGCGAGCACATCGGCCGCTACGAGGAGGTGGCCGGCGTCCTGGCCGGGCACGGCGCGGCCGTGTACGGCGACGACCACACCGGGCACGGGCGTTCGGACGGCGAGCGGGTGCTGATCGAGGACTTCGAGGACGTGGTCACCGACCTGCGCACGACGGCCGAGCTGGCCGGGACCGCCCACCCGGGCCTGCCGGTCGTGATGATCGGCCACTCCATGGGCGGCCTCGTCGCCGCCCGCTACGCCCAGCGCCACCCCGGCGAACTGGCCGCGCTGGTACTGTCCGGGCCGGTCATCGGCGACTGGGAGCTGCCGGGCCGGCTGCTCGCCCTGGAGGAGATCCCCGACACCCCGATCAGCCCGGCCGCGCTCTCCCGGGACCCCGCGGTCGGCGCGGCGTACGCGGCGGATCCGCTGGTGTGGCACGGCCCCATGAAGCGGCCGACCCTGGAGGCGTTCGCAGTGACGCCGGCGGCGGTGGCCGAGGGCGGCGACGTGGGCCGGCTCCCGTTGCTGTGGGTGCACGGCGGCGACGACCGGCTGGTGCCGCTGCCCGGCAGCCGGGTCGGCGTCGAGCGGCTGAGCGGCGGCGAGCCGACCGAGCGGATCCACCCCGGCGCCCGGCACGAGCTGTTCAACGAGACCCACCGGACGCAGGTGTTCGCGCAGGTCACGGGCTTCCTGGACGACGTGCTCGGCCGCTGAGGCGCCCGGCGTTTGCCCCGGAGCCCCACGGGCACCCGCGCCCCCATGGAGTGGTCGCGCCGCCTTGCTCCGTCCGACCAGGCCACATGCACGTACGCACGACGAAATGAGGGACACCTCATGGCCGACGCCCTCGAACTCGACCCGCTGTGGGAGGACTTCCACCGCGTGGTGAACATGACCTCCGCGGAACTCGCGGACTGGCTGCGGGTACGCGACTCCGGTGAGCTGACCGAGCCGCTGCCGGACGACGCCGGCTCGCCACTGGGCCGCCGCGTCCTGTCGATCCTGCAGAAACGGCGCACGGACCTGACGGAGGACGACCTGCGGGCGATGCGCAAGGTCGTGGACACCGTGACCTCGCAGACCGACGTGGAGAACGAGCCCCAGGCCGACGACATGCGGCTCAGGCACCGGCTGATGACCGTCGGCCACGACCCGCTGAAGCCGTGAGCCGCGACCAGCGGCGCGTCGTGCACGCGCTCGTCGACGCGCACGGGCAGACGTACGCCGAGGAGGCGGGCATCCGGCTGAGGGACACCCCGCAGCCGCTGTACCGGCTGCTGGTCCTCGCCCATCTGCTGAGCGCCCGCATCCGGGGCTCGATCGCCGTGGCCACCTCCCGCGCCCTGCACGAGGCGGGGCTCCGGAGCCCCCGCCGCATGGCCGGCGCAGGCTGGCAGGAGCGGGTGGACGCGCTCGGCCGGGGCGGTTACCGGCGCTACGACGAGCGCACCGCCACGCAGCTCGGCCAGGCGGCGGAGCTGCTGACCGAGCGGTGGGGCGGGGATCTGCGCCGGCTGCGGAAGGAGGCGGACGGCGATGTCGGCGAACTGCGCCGGCTGCTCCAGGAGTTCCCCGGGATGGGCCCGGCCGGCGCGGACATCTTCCTGCGCGAGGTCCAGCGCGTCTGGCCCGAGGCGGCACCCCGCCTCGACCGCAAGGCCCTCCAGGGCGCCGGGCACCTCGGCCTGCCGGAGAACCCGGACCGGCTGCTCGACCTCGCCGGGCCGACGGAACCGGCCGTCCTCGCGGCCGCGCTGGTGCGCGCGGCGGTGGACAAGGAGGTCGCCCGGGACACCCTGGACCGCGCCGCGTGAGCCGTCCCCGGCGGGGCCGGTCACCCGAACGGTCCCGTGCGCTGGTGCGCGCGCGGGTGCGGTGATGCGCTGAGGACACTGTCACGTCCCAGGAGGCACCGCGATGAGCCGTCGTCCCTTCCGTCCCGCCCGTGTCATGGCCTGTGCCCTGGCGGCGGGCGCGCTGCTGACCACCGCGGCCTGCTCGGACGAGGGCGGGTCCTCGGCGGCCTCGGACACCGCCGCCGAACAGGCTCGGGCCGCCGAGCAGGAGGCGGTGGAGCAGACGCCCACGGGATCGCCCACCGGGTCTCCCACAGGTTCGCCCAGCGCCTCCCCCTCCGCGCTCACCGAGTCCGGCGCGCAGGCCGCCCTGCTCACGGAGGCCGACCTGGAGGGCGACTGGAAGCAGGTCCAGGACGCGGACAAGTGGCGCGACCGGCTGGTGGTCGGCAAGGTCGACGTGGCCGACTTCCTCACCATCAAGGCCGACGCCGCCGACTGCCAGCACCTGCTCGACACGCTCTACCGGGACGACCTGCTGGCCAAGCCGTCCGGACCGTCGGCGCTCACCGGCTTCGAGCAGGGCCGCTCCCGCCTCTTCGAACAGGTCGCCGGCTACGACCGCGCCGGCCTGGACGACCGCATGAAGTGGCTGAACTCCCTGCCGGACGCGTGCGACCAGTTCACCGCGACCGACTCCGAGGGCGGCAAGCGCACGGTCCAGGTGGTCAGGGCGCCGATGCCCGACGTGGGCGACGCCCGGCAGGGGCTGCACGTGACCGTGCGGGGCACCGCCGGCGGCGACGCCACGACGCTCACCCTGGACCTCGCCGCCGTACGCGTCGGCACCTCCGCCGTCACCGTCATGGGCGGCGGCCTGGACGGCGGCGTGACCGACACCGTGGAGCGGGCGGCACGGCTGGGCACCGAGCGCCTGCAAACCGTCCTGTCCGGCGGGACCCCTTCGGCGCAGCCCAGCACCCTGGACTGACCGACCGCCGCCCTCCGCGTCCGACCCGGGACAGCGGCTCTTCGCGCGCACATCCGGCGAAACCCGGACAGCGTGATCACCGAACGGCACAATGGTGCCCGACGGACGGCGTACGCGTGAAGGAGCCGACGGGGACGGGCGCGTTCCCCGGGCCGGCCGGGGCCGCTTGAACACGGCGTGGGACCCGTCACAGTCCCGGAGCGGCCCTCCGAAAGCAGGAACGGCTGAAAGTATGATCAAGCGATGTCTGACATGACCGAAACCACGCCGGGCTGGCTGACGACCGACGAACTCGAGATGGCACGCGCCCGCATGCCGATCCTGTACGTCGAGGCGGTGCCCGTGCGCGTCGACGACAGCGGCGAAGTCACCAGCGTCGGCCTGCTCCTGCGCATAGGACCCGACGGGACGGTCAGCCGGACGCTGGTCTCCGGCCGGGTGCTGCACCACGAGCGGGTCCGGGACGCCCTGCTGCGTCACCTGGAGAAGGACCTCGGCCCGGTGGCGCTGCCCCGGGTCCCGTCCTCGCTCCAGCCGTTCACGGTGGCCGAGTACTTCCCCACGCACGGTGTCACCCCGTACCACGATCCCCGTCAGCACGCGGTCTCCCTCGCCTACGTCGTGCCGGTGACGGGTGACTGCCGCCCCCGGCAGGACGCCCTGGACCTGGTCTGGTTCAGTCCGCGGGAGGCCCTGTCACCGGCGGTGCAGAGCGAGATGCCGGGCGGGCACGGGGTACTGCTGAAGCAGGCGCTGGCGCATGTGGGCTGCGTGGTCTGAGGACGCCCGCGCGCGCGAGCCGGTGCCCCGGCTCAGTCGTTCCAGTGTTTGCGTACGACCGCGGCCGGTCCGGTCACCAGGGTGTTGGGGGGAACGTCCTTGGTGACGACGGCTCCCGCGCCGACCACGGCACCGTGTCCGATCGTGACACCGGGAAGAACCGTCACCGTGGCGCCGAGCCATGCGTTGGCCTCGATGGTGATGGGTGCCCGGGTGATGAATTCGCTGCGTTCGGAGGCCGGGAGGGGGTGGTCGGAGGAGATGAGGTTGGTCTTCGGACCGATCAGGACGCCGTCGCCCAGGCGGATGCCGCCCTGGTCCAGGAAAGTGCAGCCCTGGTTGACGAATACGTGCTCGCCGAACTCTATGCCGAGTCCGTGGTCGGTGTAGAAGGGCGGACAGAGGGTGACGGAGTCGGGGACGGGCCTGCCGATGATCTCCGACAGCAGATCCGCGCGGGCGGCCTTGTCGTCGAAGGGCAGGACGTTGAGCCGTGACGTCAGCGTGGTGACGTACTCGATCCGCTCGGCCACCCGCGCGAATTCGGCGGTGCGAACGTAGAGACGGTCTCGATCAGGCATGAGGATTCCTCACGATCGATACGACATCGATCAACGAGAGGTTGACATGAGGTTGGCCTCAACCATCAAAGCGAACCGAGCACGCGGTTATCAAACAACGGCCGGGGCAGTCGAGATCAACCTCCGGTTGTCTGCCTAGGATGCGTGCATGGACGTCATGGCCATGCGCACCTTCGTCGCCGTCGCGGACGCGGGACAGTTCCAGGAGGCCGCCGCCGGTCTGTCGATCACGCCGCAGGCCGTGTCCAAACGCGTCGCGGCGCTGGAGAAGGAGCTTGGCGTCCAGCTCTTCACCCGCGATGCCCGCGGGGCCCGGCTCACCATCGACGGGCAGGCGTTCCTGCCCCACGCCAGGACCTTCCTGCACTCAGCCGAGCGCGCCGTCGCATCCGTGCGGCCGGGCCGGCGGGCGCTGCGGGTCGACGTGATCGGCCGCCAGCTCTCCCTGACCGGGCTGCTGCGCGGCTTCCACCGCGCCCATCCCGGGATCGAGCTGGACGTGGTGACGTTGTTCGACTACGACGCCGCCATCGCCGCCGTCCGGGACGGGACCATCGACGCGACGTTCCGTGCCGTGACCATGCCGGGGCGGCAACTGCCCTGCGGGGTGGAGGCCAGTCCCGTATTCGACGAACCGCTGCACGTGTTCACCGGACCGCGTCACGAGTTCGCGGACGCGCCCGCGCTCACTCCCGCCCAGCTCGTCGGAGAACGGATCTGGATGCCCGGCAACCTGCCCGGCACCGAGTGGACCGCCTACTACGACGAACTCGCCGCCGCCTTCGGCCTCACCATCGACTCGCTCGGCCCGGACTTCGGCATCGAGCCCCTGCTCGACACCATCGCCGGCTCCGCGACGCTGACCACCTTCGTCAGCGAACAGACCCCGCTGGTGTGGCCCGCCGGCTACGACCTGCGCCGCATCCCCCTTGAGGACCCGACCCCCCTCTACCCCCACTCCCTGATCCGGCGCACCGACAACCCCCACCCCGCCCTGGCCTCGCTGCACCGCCACCTCGCCGCCGCGTACCCCGGCCGCCCCGCCGCCGGCACCTGGACACCGGTGTGGAGCCGACCCGGGCAGCAGCGGGAACCCGCCTGACGGCACACCGGGGAAAGACCCCTCTCACCGGAAGGCCGTCGCACCACGCGCCGGACGGGCGAAGGCGGTCGGCCCGCTGGTGTGCGGGCCGACCGCCGGGACGCGGAGGGGTGGGCCGACCGGGGGGGATGTCCGCCGCCGGCCGACCGTGTTCCGATGCCGTCAGGCCCTGGCCGCGGCCTCGATCTTGGCACCGTCGCCTTCGCCGCTCGACTCCTCGCCGATGGACGAGGGGCGGACCGCCGGAATGAAGGCGGCGATCAGCGCGGCGACGAGGGCGACACCACAGCCGATCATGAGGGCGGCGCGGAAGCCGCTCTCCGACGTGATGGCGAAGCCGCCCATCGTGGTGGTCATCTGGGCGAGCACCACGCCGACCACCGCCGAGCCGATCGACGTGCCCAGCGAACGCATGAGGGTGTTGAAGGCATTGGCCGAGCCGGTCTCGGACCTGGGCACGGAACTCATGATCAGCGCGGGCATCGCGCCGTACGCCAGGCCCACGCCACTGTTGATGACCATGCTGACGAGCATGCAGCCCCAGGCCTCGGACATCAGCCCCAGGGACAGGCCGTAGCCCAGCGCGATCACCAGGACACCGGAGATCAGGGTGAACTTGGGTCCGCGGGCATTGGTGAGCTTCCCGCCGAGGGGAGAGACGATCATCATCATGATGCCGCCCGGCGCCATCCACATACCCGCGGCCAGCATCGACTGGCCGAGTCCGTAGCCGGTCTCCTCGGGGAACTGCAGCAACTGCGGAAGGACCAGCATGCCGGCGTACATGCCGAAGCCCACGAAGATGGAGGCCAGGTTCGTGACCAGTACGCGGGGCCGTGCCGTGGTCCGCAGGTCGACCAGCGGGTCCTTCGTACGGGTCTCCCAGTAGCCCCACAGCACCAGCAGGACGACGGCGGTCGTCAGCAACCCGAGCGTGGTTCCGGAACCCCAGCCCCAGTCGGCCCCCTTGGACACCCCGAGGAGCAGGCAGACGAGGCCCGCGGCGAATCCCAACGCGCCGGGCAGGTCGAACCGCTGGTGAGGAGCGTCGGCGGGGGTGTCGGGCACAAGGATCCAGATCAGAACCGCGATGACGAGCGCCAGGGCCGCGGAGCCCCAGAACAGCGCCCGCCACGAGGCGTACTGGGCGACCGCCGAGGCGATCGGCAGCCCCAGGCCACCGCCGATACCCATGGACGCGCTGACCAGGGCGATGGAAGAGCTGAGCTTCTCCTTCGGCACCACGTCACGGAGCAGTGCGACCCCCAGCGGGACCATGCCCATGCCCATGCCCTGCATGCCCCGTCCGATGATCATGGGGATCACCGAGGTGGCCAGCGCACACACCACCGAACCCGCGATGAGGGGAAGGGTGCAGATGAGGATCATGCGGCGCTTGCCGACCATGTCGCCGAGCCGGCCGATGACCGGCGTACACACGGCCGCCACCAGCAGCGTCACGGTGATGACCCACGCCGCGTTCGACGACGAGGTGTGCAGGAGTTGCGGCAACTCCGCGATCAGGGGCGTCACGAGCGTCTGCATGATCGCCGCCACTGTGCCGGCGAAGGCCAGCACGGCGACCACGCCGCCTGTGCGGCTCACCGGCTTGGGGTTTTCCATCCGAAGACTCCTAGATCAGATTTCTATGCATCATACACATTCTATGTATCAGGCATTCGACATGTACGATGCACCCATGTGGCCTGACGCACATAGCGGGAGGATCTTGCGCAAACCGGACGCCGGACTCCACCAGGCCACCGAAGGAGGTGTCCCCCGCAGATGAGCGGGCCCACGTACAACGTTGAGTACGAGCAGATGCTGCTCAGCCGTCACGGTCTACGCCGTCGGGGCGGACGCCGTCAAGGCGGACTTCTGGAGTTCAGCGCCTACATCATCCTCAGCCGGCTCCAAGTCCAGGGACCCATGTCGATCGGGGAACTGAGCGACGCGTTCGGCCTCGACACCTCGACGCTCAACCGTCAGACCGCCTCCGCACTTCGGGCGGGACTCGTCGAGCGGATTCCCGACCCGGACGGCGGCATGGCCCGCAAGTTCCGGCTCACCGACATGGGTGCACAACTCCTCGACGAGGAGCGGGAGTCGATCGTCGGTTCCCTTGAGCAGATCATGGAGAACTGGACGGCTTCGGACATCGCCGCGTTCGCCGCGTATCTGAGGCGCTTCAACACGGACATCGAGCGGCTCGACGGACGCCCCTGGCCGCGCGAGCGTCCGTCCGACCAGACGCTCGACTCCCGGTCGCCCGTCTCCTGACGAGGCCGGCACGGCACGGGAAGCCGGGCCCGGCGGGAGCGGAAGACGCTCCACGGCCGGGCCCGGCCGGGCGCCGCTCCCCCGTCCCCACGGGGTGCGACGCGGTCGGAGCCGCCACCGCTCGTCGCGGCCCCGACCGGCGGGCCGTCACCATGCCAGGAACGGCCCACCGTCTTCGGTCCGCGATGTCAGCGGAGTGGGACGGGCTCCCGAGCGGGGTCCGCGGGGACCGATTCGGGTGTGGGTACCTTCTGGCTGAGCTTCTCTCCCTCGATGTCGATCCTGGGCAGGATTCGATCGAGCCAGCCGGGCAGTCGCCATCCCCTGTCTCCGAGGAGGGAGAGCGCGGCCGGCACGAGGCCCATGCGCACGACGAACGCGTCGAAGAACACGGCGATCGCCAGTCCGAAGCCGATCATCTTGACCATGGACTCCCCCGCGCCGATGAAGCCGGAGAAGACCGCCATCATGATCGCGGCAGCGGCCACGACAACTCTGGCGCTGTGGCGGAAGCCGGACACGACCGCCTCTCGCGGGCCGTCGCCGTGCACGTACGCCTCGCGGATCCTGGAGACCAGGAACACCTCGTAATCCATGGCCAGGCCGAAGACGATGCCCACCAGGAAGATCGGCATCATGCTCATGATCGGCCCGGTCTGCTCCACCCCGAGGAGATCGGCGGCATGTCCCTCCTGGAAGACGAGGACGACGGAGCCGAGGGCGGCCAGTACGGACAGGAGGAAGCCGACGGCCGCCTTGACCGGTACCAGCAGCGACCGGAACACCAGGAGCAGGAGCACGAACGCCAGGCCGACCACGACGACGAGGTAGGGAACCAGAGCCGCCTGGACCTTCTCGGCGACGTTGATGTTGAGGGCCGTAGTGCCGGTGACCTCGAAGCTCACCCCTTCGGCCTCGGCCTCGATGTCCGCGCGTTCGCCGCGGATCGTCCTGACGAGTTCCTTCGTCTTCTCGTCGGTGGGACTGCTCGACGGGACGGCCGAGAGCAGGGCGGTGTCGCCCGATTCGTTGAAGCGGGGCGGCGACACGGAAACCACGCCCGGCGTGCCCTCGACCTCTCGCGCGACGGTGGCCACGGCCTCGTCCGGGTCTTCGGCCTTCGTCGCGTCCACCACCACCGTAAGCGGACCGTTGAAGCCGGGTCCGAATCCCTCGGCCAGGGCGTCGTACGCCCGGCGCTCGGTCGTGGAGGTGGACTTCGCCTCGTCGCCGGGCATACCCAGTTGCAGGTTCAGGGCCGGGACGGCGATCGCGCCGAGACCGACCACGCCGAGGAGCAGCACGGGCAGCGGATGCCGTACGACGACGCCGGCCCACCGACTGCCTCCGTTGTGCTTCGCGCGTTGCCTGCGCCTGGCGCGCTCGGAGCCCTTGCGTACTCCCCTCGGCAGTACGGCGTTGGGCCAGAAGCCGAGCAGCGCGGGCACCGCCGTGAGGCATATGAGCACGGCGATGAGCACGCCTCCGGCCGCCGCGAGGCCCATCTTGGTCAGGGTGGGAATGCCCACGACCGAAAGGCCGGCCAGTGCGATGACGACCGTGAGGCCGGCGAAGACCACGGACGATCCGGCCGTACCGACCGCCAGCCCGGCGGCCTCCCGCGGTACGTGGCCCTTCGTCCGTTCTTCCCGGTACCGCGAGACCACGAAGAGCGCGTAGTCGATGCCGCAGGCCAGGCCGAGCATGGTGGCCAGCGTGCCGGTCGTGCTGGTGAGCCCGAAGGCACTCGACAGCGCGGTGATCGCCGTCATGCTGATGCCGACCCCGAGGATCGCGGTGAGCAGCGGCAGCCCGGCCGCCGCCATCGACCCGAAGGTGATCAGCAGCACGACGGCCGCTATCGCGATGCCGATGACCTCGGCCGAGCCGCCGGCTTCGGTGGGGGTGGCCAGAGCGTCCCCGCCGACCTCGACGCTCAGGCCCGCGTTCTGGGCCTGCTCGATGGCGTCTCGCAGGTGGTCCTTGCTCGTGTCACTGAGGTCGTCCGCCTTCACCGTGAAACCGACCGTCGCGTACGCGGTGGTCACGTCCTCGCTCACGGCCTTCGCCTGGAAGGGATCGACGACGCCGGCGACCTGCGCCCCGTCGGCGGCCTCGTCGACCAGCGATTCGACGGCCGCCTTGTTCTGCACAGCCGTGATCTTCTCGCCACCGGGTGCCACGAAGACGATACGCGCGGTGGCGCCGTCTGCCGCGGTCCCCGGAAAGCGCTGCTCCATCAGGTCGAAGGCTCTCTGGGACTCGATGCCCGGCATCGTGAAGCCGTCGTCTCCCGCCGCGGGGGCCTTGGTCGCGGCGAACCCGACGACACCCAGTACGGCCACCCAGAAGAGGGCGAAGAACCAGCGCCACCGGAAGGCCACTCGGCCCAGGTGATACAGGACAGTTGCCATGGCGGAAGAAGCCTCCACGAGGTGCGAGGAAAGGGGGTCGGAGACGGCCGCTTTCGCGGAGGCCCTGGGGCCCGCACGGCGTTTCTGTCTCTGCCCCAAACGATCCCGTCATCCGTCCGCGGGCACGAGGGAGCGTTCTCCCGAACCCATGGTGTAGCGGGCTACACCATGACGGTTCCGCTGCACTCGCCGGCACCGGACATCGCGTGCCTCAAAGGGGCGGCTGCCCCGCACGGGCCGGCTCAGGACCAGGTGCAGGGCAGTTCCACGGTGATCGACGTGGGTCCGCCCACGGGGCTGTCCACGGTCACCGACCCGTCCAGGGCCGCGACCCGCCGTCGGATCCCCATCAGCCCCGATCCGCCGCCCTCGTCGACGCCGCCCCGGCCCTCGTCGCGCACGACGGCCCGGAGTCCGGTGGGTGGACGCTCCAGGATCACCGTCGCCCGATTCGCGCCGCTGTGTTTGGTCACGTTGGTCAATGCCTCGGCCACGGCGAAATAGGCGGCTGCCTCGATGGCGGCAGGCGCCCGGAGTCCGTCGTCGATGCCTTCCGCGTCCACCATGGCGTCCAGGCCGCTGCTCGCCGCGAGGGCCCGCACCGCGCCGGCGAGACCGCGGTCCGTGAGAATGGGCGGGTGGATGCCGCGCACCACGTGCCGCAGATCGGTGAGCGCCTCCTCGGCTTGTCCCTGGGCGTCGGCCAGAAGCCTGCGCGCCGCCTCGGGATCACGGTCGTAGGCGCGCATCGCCAGCCCAAGACGCATGGAGAGCGCCACCAGATGAGCCTGCGCGCCGTCGTGCAAGTCACGCTCGATGCGCCTCAGTTCGGCGCCATGAGCCGTCACCGCGTCGGCACGGGTCTCCGTGAGCTGCGCCACCCGCACCGCGAGCAGGGCTTCCGGGGCCGGGCGCAGCATGGCTGCCGACCAGGCGGCCTCGCGGTCGGCGAGCCGGGTGATGACGGGCAGGACGACAGGACGGCGGCGCAGCGCACCGCTCCAGAGCCCGTCGACCACCAGTGCCGGCAGCCACAGTACGAGCGCCGCCAGTGGCAGCAGCGCGCCGTACGCGAAGTGGGTGACGAGCCATCGCAGGTCACGGTATGTGCCGGGGTCCCTGATCACTGAGCGCACCCGTGCTCGTACGGGACCCCGCAGGGGTGCGTAGGCCTCGGGCACGGCCTCGCCCGTCCATGCCGCCACCTGCTGCCGTTTCGCCCCCGCCACCCGGCGCAGCAGCAGCGTCGCCTCCGGCAGCAAACCGGCGGCCACCACGGTGAGGAGCGCGACGACCGCGATGATGACGACGGTGCTGAAGAGGTACGTGGCGAAAGTGAAGACGGCCGTCACGATCAGATGGCGCGTGGCGCGGACCGCTTCTTTCAGCGCGTGTCTCATGTCGTGTCCGAGTGCTCTTCTGTTGCGGCGCGCCGAGGCACGCGACCGTCGGTTCTTGACACTTGCGTCCCTCGATTCCGGGGTGCGGCCCGGGACTGCGGTGGTGTCCGCCCCGAGGGCTCAGACACGGGACAGGTGCCTGGCACGCGAGTCGGGTGACTCGTCCGCGTCGAGGCCCGCGCCCGCCGGGTCATCACGCTTCCGGCGCTTCCAGAGGAGTCCGATCCCAGCCTTGACGGCAACCAGCCCCATTCCGATCGTGGCCACGACTCCCTGCGAGCCTTCCACAACAAAGGGGATGATCACGGCAACCACCGCGTTGAACAGGAACAGGAACCACAGAACCGGCCCGGACAGCAGAAATGCATTCATGAAAATCTACCCGCTCTCGTCATCCGACTGGAAATCTCGTCACATCGAGCTTTCCGGGAGAGACCGGTCGGAGGCGATGGACTCTGCTCCCCGGCCGGGGTGTAGCCGGCTACACCCCGGCCGGGGTCACAGCGGCCCCGTGCGAAGATGATCGAGTCCGAGCCCGTCCGTCGACCGTGCCGGGTCCCAGAGCGCCCTTGAAAGCAGTGGAGCTGTCGTGCGAGTGGTGATCGCCGAGGACAACGCCCTCCTCAGAGAGGGCCTGGTCCTGCTGCTGACGTCCGCCGGAAACGAGGTCGCGGCCGTGGCCGACAGTGGGCCGGAGATCCTTCCCGCACTGCTGGAACACCGCCCTGACGTGGCGGTCCTGGACGTGCGGATGCCGCCCACCTTCCGTGACGAGGGCCTGCGTGCCGCGTTGGAGGCCCGCGCGAGGATCCCCCGGCTGCCCGTACTCGTGCTGTCCCAGTACGTGGAGGAGTCCTACGCCACGGAGCTTCTCGGTGTCGGGGCGAGCGGCGTCGGCTACCTCCTCAAGGACCGGATCGGCAGGGTGGACGAGTTCCTCGACGCGCTGCAACGGGTCGCCGGCGGAGGCACGGCCCTGGACCCGGAAGTGGTCACGCAGCTCATGACCCGACGCCGGGACTCACCGCTGGACACCCTGACGCCGCGCGAACGTGAAGTCCTCAAACTGATGGCCGAGGGGCACGACAACGCGACCATCGCACAGACGCTCTTCGTCACGGAACGGTCCGTCAGCAAGCACATCGGCAACGTCTTCCTGAAACTGGACCTGCCTCCCAGCGACAGCGGCCATCGTCGCGTACTGGCGGTACTCGCCTATCTGAACCGCCAACAGCGGCCACACCACGGGTGACATGGCGTCCGCCGATGCCGAGTAGATGTCGTTGCCCGATTCTGCGCCGAGCAGCCGGTCGACACCCCACTCATCATCGCGCCGCACCGCCAGTAGTGTCGGATCTGTCCGCGATATTACGCTGAATCAAGTCGGTGATGCGGCCGCTCGGCTCGATTTGAATATCCAGTCGCATTGGCATCAGAACTGAACCATTCCAGCGGCGCCAGCTCACCAGCCATCCGATATTGGTATTCTGGTCAAGAGCGGTGACAGTCACCTTTGAGCTGCTCAGGGCCCAAGCGGCGTGACGCTCCGCGTAGGCGGTTGCTATGTCGAGCGCCTGCTGTTCCGTGTCCGCTTTTCCTGCCGTGCCGGGCACAGCGAGGGAAAGCCCACTCTCAATTCTGCTGGGCACCAGGTTCACGGTGAACTGCTCCTTGTCCGGCCAGTTCAGTTCGGCTGCGCCTGCCCCCTTGCCCTGGTGCGATTTCAGCGACGCCATGCCTGATCCCCGTCCGCCCTCGCCAGGAGTGAACCTGACCGAATCAACCGAGTACTCCGTGCCGAGGGCCTCACGCACAGCGTCAGTGACAGCCCGACGCTGCACAGACGAGGCGGCCGTATCGCTTACGGTGCGTTCCACGACGCGTGGAGTGATCCATCCTATCCATGGCACACAGATGAGCAGTCCGCCGACCAGCGCCGCGGCGCGCATTCGTCGACTACCGGCTGCCGATAGGGGGTTCGGTGCGGATGTCCAGCGCGCGATGACCATCCCCAGGCCTACGCCGACTGCTACGCCCAGGGAGTTGGCGGCGAGATCCGAGGTGTCACAGATCCGGGACACAACAGATGTCAGGCTCTGTACCGTTTCAACGCCTGCCGAAAGGAGAAACCCCAACGTCAAGACGAGGAGGGGACGCCGCATAGCCATGACACCAAGAAGGCCGAACGGCACGAACATCCCGGCATTCAGCCTCCCTTGCACCGTTCCAAAAGGTTCTAGGACATCCTTGTTGACCACGCACTCGATACCTTTGTCGCCGGCCCCTCCGTGCGACCACATGGTCAGTACGACAATGGCCAGGGCGGCAGACACCCATGCGGCGTATATGCCCGGGTTAGGGACTCGTCCGCGCCCTATTCGCCAGGCTGCGAACCAGGCGGAAGCCACTAGAGTCACGGCCAGGGCCACGAATCCTGAGTGCCCGTTGAAAACCGCCTCAAGCACAGAGGGAACCTTTCTCACAGGTAGGGGGCAAGTGTCGCCACCGCTGGTTTTGAGCTTTCCGGTCACCGGAGAACTGGTCGGCTCACGCCTTCGCTTTCTCGCCGCCCGTATCCGCGAAGGCCAACAGGTCGTGAATCGCTCGCAGGCCAGGCCCCGGACCCTGGTCGAACCCGTCGTCGCCGCGTTCAAGACCTGGCGGCTCCTGCGTAAGCTCCGGTGCTCGACCACCACCCAGCGACGCCCGCACCCCGGCGCAACAAGATAAGGGCGCCGGTTCCCAACTGGTCCCCAAGAATGATCAAGGGCCGGTCTCGGATGGCTCCGATACCGGCCCTGGACTACGACTGCTTCCAGTCGGGACGACAGGATTTGAACCTGCGACCCCTTGACCCCCAGTCAAGTGCGCTACCAAGCTGCGCCACGTCCCGTTGCCCGTCTGACCTGGGGTTTCCCCCGGTTGAACGTGCAGGGAAACCATACCGCACTCGGGCCTGTGGTCGCGCATCGCTTTTCGGGGGCGTGGCGGCCGGTCAGCGCTCATGGGCGCCGGAAGGGGCCGGTGCGGTCGTCGGCCGTGCCGAGGCGGCCGTGGTCGCGTCGACCCGTACCAGTCCGCGTACCGCCGGTATCAGGAGCAGGGCGGCGCACACCGCGAAGCTCGTCGCCCCGGCGACGAACAGCACGTGGTCGGCGCCGAGGGCCGAGGCGGCCGGTCCGGCGAGGGCCTGGCCGACGGGCATCATCGCGAGCGAGCCCGCCACGTCGTAGGCGTGGATGCGGTTGAGGACGTCGGGCGGGACCTGGGTCTGCACGCTGGTCGCCCACATCACGCCCCAGAAGGACATCCCGGCCCCGGCGACGGCGGCTCCGGTCGCCATGGCCGGTACCCCGAGCCCGGCCCCGACGCTCAAGGGGAAGGCGGCGAAGCCGACGAGGGCGATGGCGCCGGCCCGGAGCATACGGCGGGGCCGCAGCCGCAGCGCGAGGAGTCCGCCGACGACGGTGCCGGCGCCCAGTGCCGAGTTGACCAGGCCGTAGGCGCGCGGACCGTGCCCCTGCACGACCTCGGTGGCCACCAGCGGGACCGTCGGACCCCAGACGGCGATCATGTAGACGCACCAGACGGCGATCACGCTCCACAGCCACCGTCTGGAACGGAACTCCCGCCACCCCACGACCAGGTCGGCGCGGAAGGCCTTCGTGCCCCGGCCGGTCACCGCCCGGCTCCCCGGCGCGAGCGGGGGCAGCCGGAGCAGCAGCAGGCACGCCGCGCTGACCCCGTACGTCGCGGCGTGGGCGGCGAACACCCCGCCGGGCGAGGCGAGGCCGACCAGGAGGCCGGCCACGGCGGGGCCCGCGAGCTGGGCGGCGGACTCGGCGACGCGTATCGCGCCGTTCGCGCCCTGGATGTCGGAGGCGAGCCGGGGCACGGTGCTGGCGACGCCGGGCTGGAAGACGGCACTCGCGACGCCGTTGACGAACCCGATCGCGCAGATCTGCCAGAGCACGACATGGCCGGAGAAGAAGAGCGCGGCGGCCAGCGCCTGGGTGCCGAGCCGCACCAGGTCGGCGCCGATCATCAGCCCGCGGGTGCTGAAGCGGTCGGCGAGGACGCCGCCGAAGACGACCAGGCCGGCGAAGGCGGCGGCCGTCGCGGCCATGGCGAGGCCGACCGCGCCCGCCCCGTACCCGTGCTGGAGCAGGCCGGCGGCGAGCGCCACGGGCAGCATGGTGTCGCCCAGCCGGGCGACGGACCGGGCGGCGAAGAACAGGGCGAAGTCCCGCGACCAGACGGCACGCGGCGCCCGCGCACCCGCCGTCTCCCCGTGTGCGGTCTGCGACGACGCCGTCCCGGCCATGACGCGCTCCCCCTCCCCCGAACCGGCCCCCGCCGGCCCTCCCCATCCGCTGCCGTCCCCTTGCCATTCCCTGCTCAGCTGTGCGTCTGGCAGCCGGAGCCCCCCTCCGGCCCCGGCTGCCACGCTTGTCTCCGGATCATGCCACGGGCCACTGACAACGCCCGAGGAGTTTCACCCCCGGGCCGGCAACCCCAGCCGGGGATACGCCTCCAGCAGCCTGGTCGGGGCCGCCTGGCGCCAGGAGTCGGCGAGGATGTCGCGCAGCTCCTCCTCGCCCTCCAGGGCGGCGAGCCTGACCCGCACCCAGGCGAACAGCGCCTCGTGCCCGGCGATCCAGAACTTCTCCGGCTCGGCGAGCACCAACTCGTCGCGCTCCTCCTTCGGGCAGCGCACCGCGATGGAGGTCTCCTCCTCGGGCAGCGTGGCGAACATCTTCCCCGCGACCCGGAACGTGGGCATGCTCCAGGCGGTCTTCTCCGTCGTGTCCGGCAGTGACAGGGCGACACGGCGTACGTCTTCTGCGTCCGGCATGTCAGGCACCGTAGCGTCCGCCACTGACAATCGCCGGTGAAGGACCGGTGGCCGACGCCTCACGCCCGTGCGGCCTCGCCGAGTGCGTCGAGCACCGGACGGATCAGTGGATGCCCCTCGGCCCCCCGGCGTACGGCCGCGAAGACGCGTCGGGTGGGCGCCACCCCGTCGACCGGGCGGACGACCACGCCCGTGAGGTCGGTGCCGTGCAGCGCCGAGCGCGGGACGAGCGCCACGCCTGCGTCGGCCGCGGCGAGCGAGACGACGGCGCGGAAGTCGTCAGACGAGTGCTCCAGGCGGGGCTGGAAGCCGGCGTTCTCGCAGGCCAGTACCACCACGTCGTGGCAGGGATTGCCCGGGTAGGGGCCGATCCACGCGTCCTTGGCCAGCTCCGCGAGCGGCACCTCGTCGGCGTCGGCGAGCCGGTGGGTGACCGGGACGACCGCGTCGAAGGGCTCGGCGTACAGCGGGACATGGGTCAGGCGCGGGTCGTCGGAGGGCGGCGCCCCCCGGTACTCGACGGCGACGGCCACGTCGACCTGCCGGTCGAGGACCATCGGCAGGCTGGCGTCGCCCTCGGCGTCCTGGACGCGCAGGCGGATACCGGGCGCGGAGGCGGCGAGGCGGGCCACGGCGGGCGCGACGACGAGGGCGATGCCGGTCGCGAAGGCGGCGACCGTGACGGTGCCCGCCTCGCCCGAGCTGTACGCGGCGAGTTCCGCCTCGGCCCGCTCCAACTGGGCGAGGACGGCGTTGGTGTGGCTGAGCAGGATCTCGCCTGCCGGGGTCAGCCGTACGCCCCTGGCGCCGCGCTCGACCAGGCGGTGGCCGGTCTCCTGCTCCAGGGCGGCGAGTTGCTGGGAGACCGCGGACGGCGTGAGGTAGAGCGCGGCGGCGGCAGCCGTCACGGTGCGGTGGTCCGCCACCGCCCGGAGGATGTGCAGCCGCCGCGCTTCGATCACGGCGTCGATTCTCTCACCCGAAGGAGCAGGTCAGGCGGCCAGCTCCGCCCGCGCAGCCACGAAGGCGTCCACCGCGCGGTCCACGTCCTGGGTGGAGTGGGCGGCGGACAGCTGGACGCGGATACGGGCCTGGTCCTGCGGGACGACCGGGTAGGAGAAGCCGATCACGTACACGCCGCGCTCCAGCAGCAGCTCGGCCATGCGGCCCGCCCTCGACGCGTCGCCGATCATCACCGGCGCGATGGCGTGGTCGCCGGGGAGGATGTCGAAGCCCTCCTCGGTCATCCGGCGGCGGAAGCGGGCGGTGTTCTCGGCGAGCCGGACGCGCAGGTCGTCGGCGGACTCCAGCAGGTCGAGCACCTTGAGGGAGGCGGCGGCGATCACCGGGGCCAGCGTGTTGGAGAACAGGTACGGCCGGGACCGCTGGCGCAGCAGGGCGACGATCTCGGCGCGGGCGGCGACGTAGCCGCCGGAGGCGCCGCCGAGGGCCTTGCCGAGGGTGCCGGTGACGATGTCGACGCGGTCCATGACGCCGTGCAGTTCGGGGGTGCCGCGTCCGCCGGGGCCGACGAAGCCGACGGCGTGCGAGTCGTCGACCATGACCATGGCGCCGTGGCGGTCGGCGAGGTCGCAGATCTCGCGGAGCGGGGCGACGTAGCCGTCCATGGAGAAGACGCCGTCGGTGACGATCAGCTTGCGGCGGGCGTCGCCCGCGGCCTTGAGCCGTGTCTCCAGGTCGGCCATGTCGCGGTTGGCGTAGCGCAGGCGCCTGGCCTTGGAGAGGCGGATGCCGTCGATGATCGAGGCGTGGTTGAGGGCGTCGGAGATCACCGCGTCCTCGGGGCCGAGGAGGGTCTCGAAGACTCCTCCGTTGGCGTCGAAGCAGGAGGAGTAGAGGATCGTGTCCTGCTGGCCGAGGAACGCGGAGAGCCGGGCCTCGAGTTGCTTGTGCACCTCCTGGGTGCCGCAGATGAAGCGGACGGAGGCCATGCCGTAGCCCCAGCGGTCCAGCGCCTCGTGGGCGGCGGCGACGACCTCGGGGTGGTCGGCGAGACCGAGGTAGTTGTTGGCGCAGAAGTTGAGGACCTCGCCGGGCCGGCCGCCGGCGGTGACCTCGACGGTCGCGGACTGCGGGGTGCCGATGACGCGCTCGGGCTTGTGCAGGCCGGCGGCGCGGATCTCGTCGAGGGTGGCGCGCAGGTCGTCGCGCACGGAGTCGAACATCTCACAAGCTCCTGGAGAAGGGCGGTTGGCTTACGCGGTCCAGTCGAGGATGACCTTGCCGCCCCTGCCGCCGGCCGCGTCGGCGAACGCGGCCTCGAAGTCGCGGTGGGAGTACCGGCCGGTGATCACGGGGGTGAGGTCGAGGCCGCCTTCGAGCAGCACCGACATGGCGTACCAGGTCTCGAACATCTCCCGGCCGTAGATGCCCTTGACGGTGAGCATCGAGGTGACGATCCGGGCCCAGTCGACCGGGAACTCCTCGGCGGGCAGGCCGAGCATGGCGATCCGGCCGCCGTGCGTCATGTTGGCGATCATGTCGCGCAGGGCCTCGGGGCGGCCGGACATCTCCAGGCCGATGTCGAAGCCCTCGCGCAGGCCGAGTTCGCGCTGTCCGTCGGCGATGGTGGCCTTCGAGACGTTCAGGGCGAGGCTCACGCCGACCTTGAGCGCCAGGTCCAGACGGTCTTCGCTCACGTCGGTGATCACGACGTTGCGCGCCCCGGCGTGCCGGGCGACCGCGGCGGCCATCAGGCCGATCGGCCCGGCGCCGGTGACGAGGACGTCCTCGCCGACCAGCGGGAAGGACAGGGCGGTGTGCACGGCGTTGCCGAACGGGTCGAAGATCGCGGCGACATCGAGGTCGACGGGGACGCGGTGCACCCAGACGTTGCCTGCGGGCAGGGCGACGTACTCGGCGAACGCCCCGTCCCGGCCCACCCCGAGGCCGACCGTGGCGCGGCACAGGTGGCGCCGTCCGGCCAGGCAGTTGCGGCACTTGCCGCACACCAGGTGCCCTTCGCCGCCGACCCGGTCGCCGGTCTTGATGTCGGTGACCTCCCGGCCGGTGTCGACGACCTCGCCGACGAACTCGTGCCCGAGGACCAGCGGGGTGCGGACGGCCTGCCGCGCCCAGCCGTCCCAGGCCCGGATGTGCAGGTCGGTGCCGCAGATGCCGGTGCGCAGCACCTTGATCAGTACGTCACCGGGTCCCACATCGGGCTCGGGGACGTCCGCGAGCCGGAGTCCTGGCTCCGCCTTCTCCTTGACCAGCGCCTTCAACGCAACGGCTCCTGACGGGTGGGCCCCGGCGCCAGGCATGCCGAGGCGGCCCGCTTCCGGGGAGGGCGGTGGAATCGCACTGAAATCTGCCGTACGACACCGCCCCGGGTCCATCGAGCCTTTCTTAAGCCCCGCCGCAGCTTTCCTTCACGCCCCGCGCGCCGGCGTCCGGCCGCTCACAGCGGGAGCCCGTCCTCCGCGCTGCGCTCGATGCGCCGTACGAGGTCGGCCGCCGTCGACTTGATCGTCGCCAGGCCCTCCGTGCCCCAGGTCCGGGGCCGTACGTCGGCGGCGGCGACCGTGCCGAGCACTGTTCCCGTGCTGTCGATGAGGGGGGCACCGAGGTAGGAGCGGATGCCGAACCCGTCGACGACCGGGTTGCCGGCGAAGCGTGGGTAGTCGCGCACGTCCTCCAGGACCAGGGCCTTGCGCCGGACCACCACATGGGGGCAGAAGCCGTGGTCGCGGGGCTGGACCCGGCCGAACTCCGGGCCGGTGCCGTCCGCGCGCGTCACCGGCGGGCTCTCGGGGACCCGCAGGCCCGCGAAGAACTGCCCGCCCTCGACCAGGAAGTTGACCATCGCGTACGGCGCCTCGACGAGACGTGCGAGGTGCGCGGCAAAGGCGTCCAGGGCCGGATCGGGCCGCTGCGCCAGACCGAGCCGGCGCAGCCGTCGTACCCGGGCGGGGGCCTCCCGGTCCTCGGGGGTGAGCAGCAGACGTCCGGCCGGGCGCGGCGGGTCGTAGCTCATGGGCGGGCTCCGGCGCCGAACTCCGTGGCGGGGGCCGGGGTATGGGCGATGAGGTGGCGTACGAGGGTGAGCAGGGTCTGTACGCCGGAACTGGAGATCCGGGCGTCGCAGCGCACGATGGGGATCCCGGGGTGGAGGTCCATGGCGGCGCGCACCTCCTCGGGGTCGTAGCGGTGGGCGCCGTCGAACTCGTTGATCGCGACGACGAATCCGAGTCCGCGCTCCTCGAAGAAGTCGACGGCTGCGAAGGATTCCTCCAGGCGGCGGGTGTCGGCGATGATCACCGCTCCGAGGGCGCCCTCGCACAACTCGTCCCACATGAACCAGAAGCGTTCCTGGCCGGGTGTTCCGAACAGGTACAGGACGTGTTCGGCGTCGAGGGTGAGGCGGCCGAAGTCCATGGCCACGGTTGTTTCGAGTTTGTTCTCGATTCCGTCGAGGTTGTCGGTCGCGGCGCTGACCGTGGTGAGCAGTTCCTCCGTGCTCAGCGGCGCGATCTCGCTGACCGCCCCGACGAAGGTCGTCTTGCCGACGCCGAATCCGCCCGCCACGAGGATCTTCAGGGCGGTGGGGAACGGGTCGGCGCCTTCGCCGTGGCCGTAGTCAGAGCTGTCGTCGTAGTCCATCGAGCACTGCCTCCAGAAGGGCCCGGTCCGTGGGGTGGTGGTGGAACGCGGCGGGGGGTTTGGTGGTCAGCGCGCCGCAGTCGACGAGGTCCGAGAGCAGCACTTTGGTGACCGCCACCGGAAGCCGCAGGTGGGCGGCGAGTTCGGCGACCGGGAGGGGCGCCCGGCACAGGCCGAGTGCCTGTGTGTGCTCGGGTCCGAGGTAGCCGAGGGGGGTCGACCCCGTGGCCATCACCTGGGACATCAGGTCGAGCGCGACGGTGGGCCGGGTACGGCCGTTGCTGACGGTGAAGGGGCGCACCAGCCGTCCGGCGGCGTCGTCGAGCCAGGGCCCGTCGCCGGCCGCGGCCACCCTCAAGGCCTCATCGCCGGGGGTTCGACGGCGTGCTGCCTGGGCGCGGTGACCAGGTAGGGGCGGACGCTCTTGACCAGCATCGCCATCTCGTAGCCGAGCACGGCCGCGTCGGCCTCGCGGCCGGCCAGCACGGCGAGGCAGGTGCCGGATCCTGCGGTGGTGACGAACAGCAGGGTCGAGTCGAGTTCGACGACGACCTGTCTCACGTCCCCGCCGTCGCCGAAGCGGACGCCGGTGCTGCGGCCGAGGGAGTACAGCCCGGAGGCCAGCGCCGCCATGTGGTCGGCGCTGTCGGCGTCCAGGCCGTGGACGGACTTCACCAGTCCGTCGCAGGACAGCAGCACCGCGCTGCTCGTGTGCGGTACGCGCTGCACGAGGCCGCTCATCAGCCAGTCGAGGTCGGAAACTTGGCCGGTCGGCGCATCGCTCGCCATGGTGGATCGACTCCTTGGGGTACGAAGGTCTGCGGGAGCGCGGGTCGTGACGGTGGGGGTGGGTGTGTGGGGGAAGTCGGGGGTGGCGGGGGCGGTCATCCGGCCGGGTCCCCGAGGGTCGGCTCCACCGGCACCGGCTCCATGGGCGTCGGCTCAACGGGCGCCGGTTCCACGGGTGTCGAGTCCCTGTGCTGCTGGGCCTGTGCGAGTCCGATGCCGCGTTGGAAGGCCGCCATCAGGCCGGGGTCGTGGCCGACGTGCTGCTCCGGTTCCTGACGGGGCGCGGGGCCGCCGCGCAGTTGGGGCACGATGTGCTCCTGGGCACGGCGGCGGGGCAGTTGGGGTCTGTCCATGGTGCCGCGCACCGCGCTGTGCCGTGGGACGGGCGGGATGGCCGCGTGTTCGGCGAGGACGCCCCGGTCGTCGGGCCGTACACCGGGCACGGCCGCGGCCGGGTTGGGCCGCTTGCGGTGCGTGCCGCGCACGGGCAACGGCACGGGTTCGCCGTCGGCCCCGCGCAGGCGGGCCGGGGTGGGTGCGGCCCCGTCGGGAACCGGAGCGGACACGGGGGGCGCCGGGGCGGCCGGAGCCGGTGCGCCGGGCGGCGGTGCGGCCGAGGCGGGCGATACGTAAGTCGGCGTGGCGTCAGCCGGGTTGACCGGTGCAGGCTCGGGGGAGACCGGTTCGGCGGGGGCCGGGGCCGCCGTGAGTCGCGGCTGCTGCCGGGGCGGCGGTACGGGCACCGGCTCGGCCCCGCCGACCACCGCCGGACGGTCCGCTCCCCCGGGCAGCGCGGCCGGTTCCATGCCCAACAGGGCTTGCGGTACGACCAGTACGGCCTGGACGCCCCCGTAGATGTTGCTCTGCAGCCGGACGGTGATGCCATGCCGCTTGGCGAGCTGGGAGACGACGAACAGCCCGATGCGGCCGTCCGCGAGCAGGCGGGCGACGTTCACCTGGTCGGGGTCGGCGAGCAGGGCGTTCATCCGGCTCTGTTCGCCGGCGGGCATGCCGAGGCCGCGGTCCTCGACCTCCACGGCCAGGCCCGAGGTGACGAGGCCGGCCCGCATCAGCACTTGGGTCTGCGGGGCGGAGAACAGGGTGGCGTTCTCGACGAGTTCGGCCAGCAGGTGGATGACGTCGGCGACGGCGTGGCCGCGCAGGGTGCCGTCGATCGGCGGGACCAGCCGGACCCGGGAGTACTGCTCGACCTCGGCGATGGCGGAGCGGAGCACCTCGGTCATGTCCACCGGGTTGCTCCACTGCCGGCGGGAGACGGCGCCGCCGAGCACGGCGAGGTTCTCGGCGTGGCGGCGGATGCGGGTGGCGAGGTGGTCGACGTGGAAGAGGCCCTTGAGGAGGTCGGGATCCTCGATCTCGTTCTCCAGCTCGTCCAGGATGGAGATCTCGCGGTGCACCAACGACTGAAGGCGCCGGGCGAGGTTGACGAAGACCTCCAGCTTCTGTTCGCTGCCGGCCTGGCTGGAGAGCTGGGCGGCCCGGACGACGGCGGCGACGGCGCCGTCGTGGGCGCGGGACAGGTCGGCGGCGAGCAGTTCGAAGTCGTCGGCGTCGGCGGGCGGTCCGCCGCGCGGTTTGCGCGGGGCCGGGGTCTCGCCGCGGCGCAACGCCTCGACCACGGCGCGCAGTTCGCCTTCTCCGCGCGCGGTGCTGCGGCGCAGGGCGCCGACGCGGTCGTACACGGACCGCGCGGCACGGTCGGCCGCGACGGCGGCGATGACGAGGGCGGCGAGCGCCACCGAGGACGCCCCGGCGAGCACCGCCCACAGGGCGGGGCCGGGCCGGGCGCCGGTGGACCGGACGGTGAACAGGACGACCGCGCAGGCGCTGAGGGCGACCGCGACCGGCGGCAGCACGGCGAGACGCAGAAGCTGAGGCCGTATGTGGGTCTCGGGCAGTGCGGGGCCGGTGCGTGGGGTCGGCCGGCCGTGCCGCCCGCCCTCACGGCGGTCTGCTCGCGCGGACGGGGCGCGGAGGTGAGACATCGGTGTCCTCGTACTGGTCCGTCGGTCGTGGGGCTCGCGCGTGGTGGCGGAGGGCCACGCGGACACGCGACGCCACGCGGGCACGCGCCATCGCGGTGTCGACCGAGCGGACCGGGGGATCCGGCCCTGCGTCGCCCGACGGACACTGACAGTAGTCGCCTGCCGCTCATGTGCGGTGGGCAGTTGGCAAAGTACCCCGGGCAACGTCCTGCTCTGGTATGAGGCCTCGTACGACAGACCGATAAGCCGGTGAAGCACCCGTTCCCGAAGGGTCGGGACCGGTCGGATCCGATCAAAAACGGTCACCGTCGGTGACCGTTGACCTCGGTCGGCTCGTCAGTTCGTCAGCTCCATGAGCCGCCCCATGAGGTTCCGCTCCTCCTCGGCGGCCTCGTGCACCACCTTCGCCGCGCCGTGCAGGCATTCCCGCGACGACGCGGCCTCCGCCTCGTGCAGCAGCCCGGCCACCTCGGTCCACTTCCGCGACACCTCGCGATAGGCGTCCGACACCTCCCGCAACCCGCCGGTCCCGGTGAGGTCGGCGGCCTCCGCCAGGAACTCCGCCCACATCGTGCGGAACAGTCCCCCGCCGGTTCCCGCGTCTTCCATGATCGTGCCGATCTCGGGGAGAGCGACCGCGGGCGACTCCAGGTCGTCGAGCCACCGCGGCATCAGGTCCGCGACCTTGTGCATGCCCCGGAACCCGAAGTTGGAGATCGGCGGGTTCAGAAATCGCTCCGCCGCCGCTCTGATGCCTTCGCGAGCGGCCTCCCCCAGATCGGGAAGGCCGTCCTTCGGGCCGTCGAGGGTGAAGGCGCGGTTGCGTGAACTCATGGGGCCGCGCGCGTTCCGCGCGGTCGCGAGGGATTCGCCGGAGGCCCATCGCAGACCGAGCGGCCGGGTTTCCACCAGGGCGAAACGATCGTCGTCATACCCGACGCAGGCGACATAGTGGGCCGCGAACCGGAAGTCGTCGGTGGAGTAGTCGAGGAAGTAGCGGTCGAGCTTGAGCCCGACGACGGCCCCGGAATCAAGCTCTTCCAGCAGGTATTCCCTGGCCCGTTTCACCGAGGACGTTCTCGTGGACGGAAAGCCGCAGGCCCAGCGCGCTCGCCAGGTTCTCGGACAGCAGATCCGGCTTGACACGGCCCCCGACGAACGGCGTCGGCATCTGCTTCGTCCGCCAGTAGATGAACGAAAGACCACCGGCGAGCCCGAAGACGAGCGACTCCGACAAGTCGATCTCTCTTCGCCGCAGCAGATTCACGAGGGTGGTCGACTCGCAGTGATGACCGACGAACGGGTCCGTCTCCAAGAGCGGCACTTTTCCCCTCTCCCTTCCTTCGCCCAGAGCGTAGCGCAACCGTCGGAAGTTCCCTTGCGGGCACCCGAATCGGAAAGGCGTTCACTCACTCACATCGCGACACCAGGAAGTTTCCGAGAAACAGATGATCCATCTCCGTCTTGAGGAAGCAGGACAGGGCGTCCACGGGTGAGCAGACGATGGGTTCACCGGCGACATTGAACGAGGTATTGATCAGGCAGGGGACCCCGGTCAGCTCCGTGAACCGGTGCAGCAGCTCGGCGAGCAGCGGATTGCTCTGCTCGGTGACCGTCTGGATCCGCGAGGTGCCGTCGACGTGGCAGGCGCCCTGGATCAGGTCCTGGTACTCGGGTCGCACCGGAACCACGAAGGTCATGTACGGCGAGGACTTCTTCTTGCCCAGTTCGAAGACTTCGGGCGCGAGACGTTCGAGGACCACGGGCGCGAAGGGCCGGAACTGCTCGCGGTGCTTGATGCGCTCGTTGATGATGTCCTTGATGTCGGGGAACCGCGGATTGGCCAGGATGCTGCGATTGCCCAGGGCGCGCGGCCCGTATTCGAGATGCCCCTGGAACCACCCGATGACGCAGCGCTCCCTCATCAGGGTCGCGGCCTCCAGCGGCACGTCCGCGGGGTCCAGTTCCCGCCAGGTGACCCGGTCGGTGTACTGGTGGAGGGCCGCCTGGACCTCCTGGCGGTCGTAGCCGGGGCCCAGGTACGGCGACCCGCTCACCCGGGGCGGCGCTCCGGCCTGCCGACTGGCGAACAGAGCCGCCCCGATGGCCACGCCCACGTCGCTGGCGCCGAAGCTGACGTCCATCTCGGTGAAGCGTGAACGCTCCAGCAGTTTGCTGTTGTTGACGCAGTTCAGGGCGAGTCCGCCCTCGAAAATCACGCGGGGAAGGTCGCTGCGGGCCTCCAGTGTGCGCATCTGTTCCGCGGTCACCGTCTCGAGCATGTGCTGTGCCGCACTGGCCACACGTACCCGGTAGTCGAAGTCCTCCCGGCATTTCGCGTCACCGTCGAAGATGCGGTCGAAGAGTTCGTAGTAGGCGGGTACGGCGTTCGCCGGATAGGGAATCCGGTAGGTGCCGTCGGGGCACATTTCGATCACGTGCGCGAGGAAAGGGTTCGGATCCGGTGGCGGGCCATAGCCGGCCAGTCCCATCACCTTGTACTCGTCGTTGTTCGGGACGAATCCGAGGTAGCGCGTCACCACGGAGAAGAGCATCGCCAGGGAGTTCCGCGAGTCGATGGTGACGTCGTCGAAGATCTTCACCTCGCCCTGGCGCACCTCTCCCATGATCGACGACAGCCATTCGGCACGGCCGTCGCTGACCAGGAATGCCGCGTCTTTGCCGCCCGACAGGTGGTATCCCGTCATCAGGTGCGCGATGTGGTGCGGAATGCGGGCCAGTTGCTGCGGGCCCAGCCGGTGCCCCGTGTACTCGAGGAAGTCGGACCGGGTCGCCTCCTCGCTGAACATCGCCGCATGGGTTTCCGCCAGGCGCTCCAGACGGGCGAACTTCTGCTCGACAGTCGCCGCTCCGTCCTCGGTGATCTCGGCGATCATCCTGTTCACCACGTCCTGGGAGAACTGCCAGGAGAAGGCGAAGGTGTCGACGTCGTCGAAGGTGATCCCGGCCGATTCCAGGCACCAGCGCATCGCGTTGAGCGGGAAACGCGAAGTCTTCTTCTCCCGGTTGAGCCGCTCCTCCTCGACGGCTGCGACCAGCCTGCCGTCGATGACCAGGGCTGCGGACGAGTCGTGCCCGTACAGCAGGTGACGGTCGATACCGGTGGCGCGGAAAAGGCGCCCGAAGATTTCCGCGGACTTGCCGAATCCGTTGTAGCCCAGAACGATCATGAGGGACTCCTTTCGCTAGGGCCAGATCGTGAGGTAGTCCGAGATCACGGTCGATCGCCGGAAGCTCGCGTCCAGCACCGCGCCGGTGAGGTCGGCTCCACTGAGGTCCGCGCCTTCCAGGTTGGCGGCCACGAGCCGGCAGTCGTTCAGCTCGGCCAGGATGAGGTACGCCTCGCGCAGGTTGGCGCCTTCGAGATCCGCGCCGCGCAGGTCGGCGGAGATCAGGTACGACTCGGTCAGCACGGCGTCGGTGAGGTCCGCGCCGGCGAGTTCGGCACCCTGCAGATCGGCGCCGTGCAGCACCGCCTTGCGCAGGTCGGGCCGGAACGGGCCCTGCGCGCGGCGCCGACGGGCGTGCTCGTTCCAGCGTTCGGGGCCCTGGAGCAGTACGGACTCGTCCTCGGTGGGCATGTCTCGACCTCGCGTCTACACGGTGGTGAGCGCGGTGAGCGCCCGCTTCTCAACGTCCATCGCGGACCGCGCCGTGTCGGCCACGGCGTCCACGAGCGTCTTGAGATCGTCACGTGTCGTGGCGGTTGCCCCGACTCCCAGCAGTGCGGATCCCAGTTCCGACCACAGCCGGCCGCTGGCGTGGAACTGCTCGGCCGTGTCGGCGTAGCGCGTGTCGCCGGTACTGTCGGCCATCCTGGTCAGATAGCGGCCGATCATCGGGCGGAACAGCCCGCCGCCGGTACCGAAGGACTCGATCTGCCGTCCCAGGTGCAGCAGTTGACTCGCCAGCGCGTCGGTGCGCATCACGTGACCGGCCAGGTCCACGTCCTCGACCTCGCCCTGCTTGGACCGCGGCCAGGACGCCGCCGTCCTGGCCAGCAGCTTCATTCCGGGGATGCCCAGGTTCCGGCTGCCCGGTCTGAGGACCTCTCGGCACAGATTCCGGACGGCCACCGGACCGACACGGTTCAACTGCGGCGTTCTGCGCGGCGCGCCGAAGACGTAGGCCTTCCAGTCCGGGTTCAGCGGCGGCGAGTTGCGGCTGGACCGGGCCGCCTGCAGCTCGGCCGCGCTCACGGACACGGGTTCGTCGAACGCCGGATCAGACACCTCGAAGGCATCGGCCCCGAGTGGGCGGACCACGTTGACGAAGTACCCGCCGAAGGAGGAACGCCCGTCCAGACCCCAGTACGGAAGCAGTCCGAGGTCCACCCGGGTCATGACGGCCGGCGCCGACTTGAGCAGCTTGGCCAGGCCCGCGGCGGACTTCGGCGTGTGCGTGGCGACCTCGACGCCCATCAGCCGGGCTGCCCGCAGCGGCATGACCGCCTGCTTGCCGACGGCGATGTCCGGCGCGTTGCCGTTCGCCGGAAAGAACGAGAAGCCGAAGCCTCCGTCCAGTCCGAACACCGTCTCCTCGTCCACCTCGTATCGGCCTGCGGCGAGGAGGGCGGTCTGGCAGGCCGACTCGCAGTGGACGCCCCGCCGGTGGACGTAGCGGCCGGTCCCGTTCATCGCGTCACCCCTGTCCCAGTGCCATCAGGGACCGCCTCAGCCGCGGGTCCAACTTCTCCACCGCGTACCGGAACGTGTCGCGGGGCATCTCGGTGTGCCAGGTGCGCAGGAACTCGGCCACCTCGTCGGGATGGACCTCGGCGGTGACCTTGAGCAGCCAGCCGCTGCCCTTCTGCACGTAGACGTGGTCGTCGTGCATCAGCCGGACGCAGTTGTCGAAGACGTGCGACAGCGGCAGCTCGAAGACCGTCCGGCCCACCTTGCGCCGGACGAACTTCACGACTGCCACGTTGGCGGCACGCCTGGCCCACGGGGAGGTGGACTCGATCCAACGGCGTGTCCGGGGGATCAGCTCCAGATGCCCGAGGAAGAACGGGTACAGCAGCTTCAGGCACATGTCGTCGCACTGCGCCCAGTTGGACACGTACGTCTCCAGCCAGTGCTCGCAGCGGTCCAGCAGCTCGTCACCGAGCCCGGTCCTGGCGACCTTGTGCAGGACCGCGAAGCCGAGGAGTACCTCCTCGTGGTACTCGGCACGGGCCAGCACTGCCTCCGCCAGCAGCAGCCGCGTCGGCGCGTCGATGTCGCGCCGGTCGCGGAAGTAGTCCATGGCGATCGAGGCGACTGCCGCATTGCCGACGCCGAGTGCCCGGATCTCGTGTGGGAAGTACCGCTGCATTCTCTTCGCGAAGTCCGGATCCGCGCGGGCCGCAAGCGTCTTCAGCAGTTCGTCGGCGGCCGCTGGAACGCTCATCGGACGGTACCGGCGGTGAGCGTGAGCGGCTGTGCGGTCACCGGCCTCGGTGCGCGTTCCAGGCGTGGCTTGTCCTGCATGACGTACTCGTACTCCTGTTGCATCTCGACCACGGCCCGGATGGTGTCCTTCGAGCGGTCTGCCAGGTTCTGTCCGCCCAGGCCCCACCAGAGGTACCAGTTCTTGTGGCTCAGATAGGCATCGCGGACGAAGTCGAGCGTGTCCCGGTCGGCGAGGATCGCCGGCTCCACGTAGAAGGCGGGGACGAAGGTGCCCTGCCCCTCACGCAGGATCCCGGCCTTGACGGCCTGGCGCTGCAGCTTGGTGCCGCTGAGGATCCGGATGCCCAGATTGGCGTAGATCTGGGCCGGGTTCAGGAACCGCTCGGTGAACCGGATCGACTCCCTCAGCGCATGCGGGGTCTCCCCCGGCCCGCCGAGGAAGATGCAGTGGGTGTGCTCGATCGGGCTGGCCGTGAAGAGCCGGTCGATCTCGAGGACCCGCGCCATGTCGAAGCCCTTCATCAGGTCCGACAGGGCCTCGTCGGTGAGCGCGTCGGTGCCGAGGTCCACCCGGATGCAGCCGGCCGCGTGCAGCAGTTTCACGAACTCCGGCGTGACCGCGTTCGGCGTCAGCTGGCAGTACCACGGCACGTCGAGCTTGGCGCGGATCATCTCCTCGCACACCTCGGCCGCGTACTCCATCGGGTAGTTGAAGGTCGCGTCGACGATCTCGAACTCCCGCACGGCCGGGTTCTCCCTCATGGCCCGCTGGATCTCGCCGACGACCTCGGCCGGATCCTTGAACCGGTCGCCCTTGCCCTCGGTCTTGCGGATGATGCAGTACGAACAGAACAGCTTGCAGCCCCGCTTGGTCTGCAGGGTCTCGATGGCCGGCTGGTGATCGCGGGTGAGGTCGGAGGCCGCCGAGACGCCCTCCTCGAAGTAGCGGGGGTCGTAGACGGACCGGTCGGGCTCCAGAGTGCCGAGGTCGAAGGCGGAGTTCGACTGGTTCTGGTGGAACTTCCCGTTCTCGTCGAGGTAGCAGAGCCCCGAGATCGACTCCAGTCGCCCGCCGGACTGGAGGTGGTCGAGCAGTTGGACGATGCCGGCCTCGCCCTCACCGGCGATGCCGTAGTCCGGCTGGGCGTACTCGAAGAACGACAGCGGCTCGACCGAGAAGCCGGACCCGCCGAGTACGACCGTGGCGGTGGTGTACTTGCGTACGCACTGGACGATCTTCTCGGTCATCGGGCCGAAGAAGACCGGGTCGATGAACGTCAGGTTGTCCAGGTTCCGCACGGCGACGCCGACCACGTCGTAGGTGCCGGCCGTCAGCTTCTCCCGGACCGCCTTGAGTTCCCGTGACTCCCAGAGCAGATCCAGGACGTCGACCTCGTGTCCGGCGTGCTTGAGCGCGGCACTGATGTAGGCCATGCCGATCGGCAGCGCCGGCCGCGGCACCCTGATCTTGTTGGTGGAGATGAGCAGAACTCGCATGGGCCTTCACTCTCGTTCGAGCTGCCAGTACGTCGTCGGCTGCAGGTCGCCGCGCAGGGTGGCCTTCGTGCGGTAGCGGCGCATCCGGTCCAGGTCGATTTCCACGACGCCGACCCCCGCCTCCTTGCCGAGGTCCACCATCCGTTCGTCGCCGTCGACGAAGTCGAATCGTTCGGCTTCGAGGAACAGCGGGTCCGCCAGGATCTGGCTGCACCCCATGTAGCCGAAGCCCGCGTACAGATTGGTGCCGATCCCGGACGCGAACGCCACGACGCACTCGGCGTCCACCGCCCGGACCGGCAGTCGCATGTTCGCCACGTACGCGAACATCTCGGGCACCAGCGCGGAGCACACAATGAGGTCGACTCCACGGCGGCAGTACTCCCGCGCGACCTCGGGGAAGTTGATGTCGTAGCCCTGCATCAGACCGACGCGCCCGAACTCGACGTCGAAGACCGGGTACTCCGATCCGCTGGAGAGGTAGCGGGCCTCCAGTTCGTGGCAGTGCACGCGCCGGTACCGGCCGAGCAGGGTTCCCTCCGGGCCGCACAGCACCGATGTGCTGTAGTACCTGCCGTCGTCGCCGCGCTCCAGCAATCCGGCCACGATGTGGATGCCGGCCCGCTTCGCCTGCTCGCAGAGGAAGTCGGTCTCCGGTCCCGGTACGGGCACCGACACGTCGGCGACCTCGAGGATGTTGCCGGAGGTGGAGAAGGCCTCGGGCAGGCAGACCAGGTTCGCCTTCTGCTCGACGGCCTGCTGGATGTATCGCTCGGCCCGGCGCAGGTTCTGGGCCGGCTTGCCGAGTTTCGACTCCATCTGGACGACGGCGATCGATGTACCGGCCATCAGTTGCTCACCGGCTCGATCGGACGCGAGGAGATCACAAGGCCGAGATCCTCCTCGACCACCTGCCAGTCCGTCAGACCGGCCTCCCGGAGCAGCTCGACCGCCTCCTCCCGGGTGTACGCGGCCTGCAACGACCGCATGAACTCGTCACCGCCCTCCTTCACGAACTGCAGGATGAAGGTGATGTGACCCTCCTCGGCGTACCTGTTCATGTCCTCGATGATCACGACACCGTCGGGTTTGCAGATGCGGGCACACTCCTTCAGCGTCTCGACCGGCCGGCGCCAGCGGTGCAGCGAGGAGAACGAGAACACGATGTCCGCGGAAGCGTCCGGGAAGGGCATCCGGTTCAGCTTGGCCATCTCCAGCTCAACGTCGCCCGCGGTGTTCGCCCACACGGCCAGCGTCAGGTTGTCCTCGGCGACATCGACGAGATTCTGGTTCTCCTCCACCCCGGAGACGGCCAGGTCCGGCAGTCGGCCGGCCACGTGCAGCGACAGCAGGCCGGTGTTGAAGCCGACCTCGACGAGGTCGGTCATCCCGTCGCGGACGTTGGCCAGGATGCGGTCGCTCGGCCGCTTGTACGCCATCAGCGCGGATCGGCGCATGCCGAGGTCGTAGGAGCGCACCTTCTCGATGTCGTCGTGGGGTGACGGCTGCGGCACGCGGTCGGTCAGGTTGAGCAGTCGGGTCTCAGTGGTCATGACCGACCTCCTCGGCCTTCGGCCGGGGGGTGATCTGGACGGGAACCGGCTGCTGCGAGATGAAGTTGGAGATGTCCGCCCCCAGATGCTGCGGGTAGCGCCGGTACTCCGGCGAGTAGAACGCCTTGGAGACGTTGTCCAGGTAGTACCAGCCCTTCGGGCCGGTCACCTCGATGCCGTCTTCATTGGCGGTGACCAGGCCCTTGTGGACCAGGTCGTCGATCTCGGCGCGGAACATCTCCATGAAGTCGACGCCGTGGATCCGGCGGAAACGGTCCCGGTCGACCCGCCCGGCCTTGACGCCGAGGACCATCGACCGCCGGATCGCCTCCGACCTGGTGATGTGCTTGCCCATGGAGATCGGCAGCCGGCCCTCCATCACCGTCTGGATGTAGCGGCCGATGTCGGGCTCGTTGAAGTACCAGTGGTCGCGCAGGTGCCCGGTCGCGGTGGGGCCGAGCGGGATGATGGGGACATCCTCGCTCCACGAGGTCTCGCCGTACTTCGGCTGGTAGCCGGGCTTGGCGAAGCAGTCACCGTAGTAGCCCAGGAAGCCGCTCCTGGTGAGCTTTTCCGCGGCGAACAGGAACATGTCGTCGACCACAGCCTTCTCCGGGACCGGCGGCAGCTTCCTGCGCTTGGTGGAGATCTGCGCGAACTCCATGTACGTGTAGAACGAGATGCAGGTGACACCCAGTTCGATGGCGACGTCGAGGCTGTGTTCCCAGCTCTCCATCGTCTGCCCGTTGATGCCGTGCATCAGGTCAATGTTGATGTTCTCGAACCCGCACCGGCGCAGCAGCCGGATGCTCTCCTTGAGCATCTCCGGGTCGTTCGGACGGCCGATGTCCCTCAGTTCGTCCGCCACGAAGGTCTGCACGCCGAGGCTGATGCGCCGCACTTCCCGTTCCAGCAGGACGGTGGCCTTGCGCTCGGTGATGTCGACCGGGGTGGTCTCGATGGAGAAGTCCGCGCCCTCGTCGACGTTCAGGCTGCCGAACAGATGGCCCAGCAGGTCGTCGAGCTGCGGGGCGGTCAGCGCGGTCGGGGTTCCGCCGCCGATGTAGCCGAGGGTAATGACGTGGTCCTGGACGTACGGCCGGTCGGCGTAGTTGGTGATCTCCGTCTTCAGCGCTTCCAGGTAGGTGCGGGTCAAGTCCCGGTCGGTCTGGTGCTTGATGTACGGGCAGCTGAAGCAGAGCCGGTTGCAGAACGGGATGTGGACGTACACTCCCATCGGTTTGCGGGCGAACACCTCCTCCTCGTTCACCGGCACGTGCTTCGTGGGGTATTGCCGCACCCACTCGCTGTCGCGCTCCGGGTACTCCTTCCAGAACGGCATGCTCGTGGTCGTGGTGCTGATGCTCATGCGAGGTCCTCCGGTTCGACTGGGTCGACGATGGAACGGACGACGTCCGCCAGGGTGGGCTGGAAGTAGGACGCGGAGCGCAGTGCGAGACCGGCGGCGTGGGCACGGGCGACCAGCTCGGCCAGCGTGCCTCGGTGATCACCGTCGGACAGGTTGAGCCTCACGCCGTGATCGACGTCGTGGACGGAACGGATCAGGCCGCAGGTCGTCGCCTGCCGGCCCCAGGAGCGCAGTTGCTCGAGTTGCGCGTCGGTGAAGGCCTCCAGGATCAGACTGGACCGCTCACCCCACCGGGTGACGGCCTGGAGCGAGGCGTCCTTGACCTGGCGGCCCTGGTGCAGGACCACGACCGAGTCGGCCAGCGCGACCAGTTCGTCGCGGTGATGACTGGCGAACAGCACGCCGACGCCGTCCTTCTTCAGGTTCCGCAGCAGCTCCAGCAGCGTCTCGCGTGCCGTGGGGTCGAGGCCCGTGGTCGGCTCGTCGAGAATCAGCAGGTCGGGCCGGTGCGCGACGGCGCAGATGACGTGCAGCTTGCGCTGGCTGCCGCCGGAGAGACTGCGGACGTACCGGTGGCGGTACTGCTCGATGTCCGCCAGTGCGATCAGTTCCTCGTACCGGCCGGGGTTCGCCCGCCGCAGCTTGAGCTGATGCTTGACGTACGTCTCCACGGAGACGCCGTCCGGCAGGTCCTTGGCCTGCTGGACGTACCCGATGTGGCGGCCGGCCTGCCCCCAGCGGCGGGGCGGGGTGCCGCAGACTCGCACGACGCCGGCCGCCGGCCGCAGCAGGCCGGCGACGATCCGGATCAGCGTGGTCTTCCCGGCGCCGTTGGTGCCGATGACGGCCACGCCCTCGCCGGCCTGCACCGAGAACTCGATGGAGCGCAGGGCGAAATCGCGGCTCACCCGGTGGTCGAGCCGGGAGACCGACAGCACCGGCGTTGCGGTGTCCGTGGTGTCAGCCATGGCCGACCCTCCTGCGGAAGGCCCATGACGCAAGGCCGACGGCCAGGATCGAGTAGGCCACCACGAGGGCCGACGACACCCCGGAGGCCGAGAAGTCCGGCGAGGTCGCGGCGCGGAACAGCTCGACGTGCACCGCGAGCGGGAGCTTGTCGAAGACATCGCCCAGCGTCCCGAGGTTGTCGAGGGGGAAGAAGATCCCGGCGAAGTACATGAGCGGGATGACGACGATGTTCACGACCGCGGGGAAGGAGATCTCTCCGGTGTACGTCGCGACGAGGATCCCCAGCCCGGCGAAGGCCGTGCACGCGGTGAAGAAGCCCAGCACGAGCAGCGGCACCGACTCGATGCGGGCACCGAAGGCGCCGACGCCGAGCACGAGCACCAGGATGAACTGGAACAGGCACTTGAGCACGACGCCGACGATCCGGGCGAGCAGGAACCCCGAGTACGACAGGGGCGACAGGATCAGGTCCTCGATGGTCCGGCGGTTGCGGTCGACGATGACCGTGTAGCCGACGGTGTAGGTGCAGCTGAACATGATGCCGGCGCCGATGATGCCGGGGAAGACGAACCCGAAATAGCTGGCGGCCGTCGGTGCGGGGCTCACCATCTGATCGGTCGCCGCCCCGAAGGCGAGCACCATCGACACCAACGTCAGCAGCGTCGAGACCGCGAACAGCCGGTTGTCGAAGAACTGCCGCATGTCGATGGCGACAAGCCCGAGCACGTCGCCGAGCCAACCGGATTCGGGCCGCGCACGCATGGTCTTCATCAGCTGCCGCTCTCGTGGATCGTGGTCCAGGTCGAGCGCAGGTCGTCGTGGAACGGCAGGCCGGCGCGGGCCTTCCGCCGCTGCCGCCAGTGCAGCTGCGCGTCGATCACCGTTTCGCGGGGCCCCCATGCCGCCTCGGCGAGGACGTCCGCCTCCGGGTCCTCCCGGGCGTCCTGCACCAGACCGTCGACGATCATGCTGCGCCCGAGGTAGCTCATGTTCGCGAAGCGGTTCTCCCCGACCCCGCTGGCGAACAGCAGCACGCACTCGTTGTCGGCGGCCCGCGCGCGGCAGATGGAGCGCAGCGGGTGCGAGAACGGTCCGAAGAGGTTCGCCACGCAGACGATGAGGTCGGCGTCCTGGTCCAGGTAGTGCCGGCTCGCCTCCGGGAACCGCAGGTCGTAGCTGACCAGCAGGCCGATCCGGCCGACCGGTGTATCGATCGCCTCGCCCGGCGAGCCGGTGGACACGTACGCGGACTCGCCGGCCCACACGCAGGCGCGGCGGTACCAGCCGAGAGGGTCGCCGCCGGGGCCGACGAGCACGGCGGCGTCGAAGACGTCACGCCCGGCCGACAGCAGCACGCCCGCGGCGATGTGCATGCCGAGGGTACGGGCCTGCTCGGCGAGGAACTGGACGACCGGACCGTCCTCGGCGGTCGCGTCGGTGCGCAGCGTGGGGAAGTTCAGGCCGGTGGCGAACGTCGCCGGCAGGCAGGCCAGGTCGGCCTCGCGTTCTCGTGCGGTGGACAGCAGCTTGGCGGCCCGCGCCAGGTTCTCGTCCCGCTCCCCGGGCTCGGTCCGCATCTGCACGGCGGCGAGCCGGGTAGCGGGGCCACGGAAGAGGCTCATCGCAGCGCCACCTCGGCCGTGACTTCCCGACATGCCCGTTCCAGCACCGGAAGGAACTCGTCCACCATCTCGGCCGTCACGTGCCGGGCGACCACCAGCCGGAGAGTCTCGCCGAATCGCTTCGAGGTGGAGACGACCCAGCCCCAGGATTCCAGCAGCTGGGAGATCCGGGCCGCGTGCTCCATCCTGACCACCACGATGTTCAGCTGCGGCTCGGCGAACAACTCGTGCCCGGCCGCGCGCAATCCGGCCACCAGGTGCTTCGTCACTTCGAAGTTGGTCCGGGTGACGGCCAGGAAGCCGTCGCGCCCGAGGTGCTCCATGACCGCGTAGGTCGACACCGCGGCGGAGCCGGGGCGGGTGCCGAGGAGTGTGTTGTGCACCGGTGTGTCGATGAAGAACGAGTCGAACGCGAAGCGTCCGGCGTCCTGCGCGCCCCGGAACAGGATCGCGCCGGCCGGGACGTTGGCCAGTCCGTACTTGTGCGGGTCGATGGTGATCGAGTCGACGCCGTCGACGGTGAAGTCGAACTGGGGCAGGTCGTGGCCGAGTTCGCGGGCGAACGGGATGACGAAGCCGCCGGTGGCCGCGTCCACGTGCAGGTGTACGTCCCGTCCGGCGACCGCGGGGCCGATCTCGTCGACCGCGTCGACCACCCCGAACTCGCTGCTGCCGGCGGTCGCGACGATCGCGACGGTGTGCTCACCGATGTGCCGGGCCACCTCGTCGGCCGGCAGTCGCAGGGAGGCGTCGATCGGCACGACGACCGGGGTCAGCCCCAGCAACCCGAAGATCTTGGTGAAGGAGAAGTGCACGGTGCTGCTGACGACGACTTCGGGCCGGTCGGTCAGCCGTCCCCGGGCGCGCGCCGACTCGCGGGCCACCAGCATCGCGATCAGGTTCGCCTCGGTCCCTCCGGACACCAGGTTCCCCGACCCGCCGGGATTGCCCAGCAGATCGAGCAGCAGTTGGACGACTCTGCGCTCGATCCGCTTGGTGCCGCGGAAGATGCGCACGTCGCCGAGGTTGGTGTGCGCCGCGGCGGCCGCCGTCTCCACACCCAGCGGATGCGGTTCGGTGCAGATGGAGTTGAGTACGCGCTGCCACGGCACGTCGTCTGCTCGTTCGGCCGCGATCCGTCGTCGGACGTCGGAGGCGGGAACGCCGGTGCTCCGCATCTCAGCCCACCCGCGCAGTCAGATCGGTGTACAGCTCCGTGCGGCGCGCCCACAGCCCGAACCAGAGCGTCTGCTGGAAGCGCAGATCGGGTTGGCGCAGATGCCTGATCCTCTCGGCGTCCCAGGCCGCCTCGACAACGTCCTCCCGGTCGCCCGCCTCGGCGACGAATCCCTCGGGCATCGCCACGGCGCTGCCCCCGCCGCGGTGCTCGCCCAGCGAACCGGCGAAGGCGACCGCGACGGTGTTGAGGGTCGCGATGCCCCACACCGCAGCGCGCTGTGCGGCCTGCTGCGTGCCGTCGAGGGAGCCGGCCACCAGCAGCAGTTCCGCGCCGGCCAGGCATGCGATGCGCGGCGGTTCGATCAGCCAGAAGTCGGGGCCGAGGAGCACCCCGACGTGGCCGAAGGGCGTCTCGACGACCGGGAAGTCGCCGCCGGTTCCGGTGGTGCCGTCGGGCAGGACGGCCCGCTCCACCTGGGCGCACACCGACCCGCCGGGGTCAAGGAGCCGGGTCACCTGTGTCAGCCCGCCGCCCGGCCGTTCCTCCGGCCAGGAGCCGGTGAGTACATAGGCCCCACGGGTCCGCGCCAGTGTCGCCAGGCGGTCCAGGCACCGCTCGCGCAGCCGCCGGGGCAGCGCCGAGACGTCGTCGCCGGTGGTGAACACATTCTCGGGGAGGACGACGAACGACGCCTCGTGGGGCACCCGGCTGTCGAGGTCGTCGAGCACGGCGGCGGCGGTCGCCTCGGGGTTCGCCCGGCGGGTGTGCTGCGCTACGAAGATGGTCACGGCCGGTTCCCTTCACTGGCACTGGTCGCGGCGGCGGGTCGGTCCCGGTCCGGGCCGCCGCCCCCGGTCAGGCTCGCGCGCAGTTCGGCGGCCAGATCGCGGTCGGCTCCGACGTACGGGGTGAGCAGCGCCCGGTAGTCGTCGGGCCTGCGCAGTTGCTGCCAGCGGCGGCCGTCACCGGCCGGCGGCTCGTCGAGGTCGACGACGAGCGCCTCCGGTTTGTCGCTGCCGGCCTGCGCGATCACGCCCTCGGGGCGGGCGACCAGGCTGGTGCCGGCGAAGTGGATCTCCACAAGCCGGTCCCCGCGTTTGCCGCGGACCACGCCGACCGAACTCGCATAGACGATGTTGACGTCGTTCAGGTACGCCGCCGTGCGCAACGCGTTCACCATCAGCGGCTGGTTCTGTCCCAGCGTCCCGCCCGGCACGAAGATGGTTCGCGCGCCGGCCAGCGCGAGCAGCCGGATGACCTCCGGGATCCAGAAGTCCGAGCACACGGCGATGCCGATCCGACCGAACTCGGTCGACATGACGCCGAGCGAGTCCGCCTGGCGGCACACCACCATCTCGTTGCCGAAGGCGTGCGCCTTGACGGCCCGCCCGGTGATGGCGCCCTGCCGGCCGATCAGCAGGGACGTGTTGCGGTACATGCCGTCCTGCATGTCCTCAACAATCGAACCCAGCAGGATGTGTGTGCCGAGCTTGCGGGCCAGAGACTGGAAGCCCTCGACAACCGGCCCCGGGATCGGTGTGTCGGTCCGCCCTTTCAGGCCGTCCTGTCCCGGCATGTACCACGGCGGGCCGAGCAGGAACTCGGGAAAGCACACCAGGTCGACGTCGCCGTCCGCGCAGACTTCCTCGATCGCCCCGTGCGCGTTGCGCAGGCCGTCCTCGTGATCGTCGACCCACTGGGTCTGTACTACCGCTACCCTCATACGTCTCGTCTCCTCGAGAAGCCACCGGTGAACCGGCCCGGCGACTGCTCGCCGCGGCCGGGGTGCAGGTCATGACGTGGCGGTACTCCAGTCCTTCGCGTCGACGACCGTGACCTCGGCCCCGACCCCGAGCGCGTCGGCGATGCCGCTGCGGATCAGCCCCCGCAGCGCGCCGTCGGCAGCGAACTCCGGGTCGGCCACGGCACAGGTCACACGGAAGGCGCCGTCCCGGACGTCGCAGGCGAAGTGCGGGGCGAGCCCGGCGTGGCGGAGCACGATCCGCTCCACGTCCACCGTCGAGATCAGGCCGGCGGGGCCGGGCACCGCAGCGGCCACGCTTCCGAGCGGAACCAGAATCCGGTTCACGGCACCGCAGTCGCATCCGCGGTCCGGCGGCCACAGCTCGACGAGTTCGCCGGTCGGTGAACCGTCCAGGAGCAGCTCACCGCGAGGACCGTCGGGGACCTCCGCCCGCAGCCGGTGGTCGCACAGGTGCAGTGCGCCGTACTCGCAGGCGACGGCCACGGTCGGTGTCGCCTGCGTCCCGTAGACCGCGCAGGCCGACGCCGCCCAGGCCGCGCCGATGCGATCGAGGCGTTCGGGGGAACAGGCCTGCGCGACGCAGATGATCGTCCGGATCGTCGAATCCTGCGGTCGTCGCCCGAGCGAGGCCGAGAGGCTCGCCAGCTCCGCGGCGAAGTCGGGCGAGCACACCAGGGCCGTCGCCTCGTACTGCTCGATCAGCCCGAGCAGCCGCGGCATCGGGCAGATGGTGTTGCTCCTCCCGACACTGATCACCGAGGCGCCCACCATCTCGATCGCGCGGTCCGTCTGGGCGCCGACGAACGACAGTTCGTACGGCACGGCCGCGACCACAACGTCGTCCTCGGTCAGCAGCCGGCCCAGCGCCGTCGTCAGGTCGATCTGGTTCAGGATCCACTCGTCGCGGGTCATCACGATCGGCCGCGATCCGCCGGAGGAGTCGAGCTGCTCGCCGTAACGCGCGCCGGTCGTGTCGCGGCCAACGGCCGTGTCACCGTTGTCCCGGGTCAGCAGTTCGAGGAACTGCTCGTAGTGCGTCGCCATGGACGTGGTCGTCGTCACCTGGCCTCCGTTTCCCGGGCGAACCGGCGCCACCCGTAGTCGTCCAGGGCGCCGTCGCGCCGCTCGGCCCGCAGCAGCGGCCGGCGATCGGTGCCGGACTCGATGTCGACGTGGTCGGCCGTCCCCAGGACGAACTGGTGGTCGCCGATCGGGTAGGTCGCCTTCAGAGTGCAGTCGATGGTGCCGACGGCACCGGAGAGCCGGGGGCAGCCGTTGGCGGACGGCGTCCAGGAGAGGGCGTCGAAGCGGCTGTCCGGCCTGCCCTGCGAGAACGCGTCCGACACGTCATTCTGGTCCTCGCCGAGGATGTTGACGCAGAACCGGCCGGTGTCCGCGATGGCGCCCCAGCTGGTGCTGCGTGAACGCACCAGAAAGCCGATCAGGGCGAGTTCGTCCGATACGACGGTGAGCGAGCCGATGACGAGTCCGTACGGTGTCGGCCCGTTCCGTTCGGACTGCCGCGCCGTGCCGGCGACCACCGTGACGGCGCGCGGCAGGAGTTCGCCGATGATGCCGAGGTCCAACGACGTACTCGCCTGTCCGTTCCCGGCGGGTTCGGGCACGGGCGTGCTCGCGCCCGGTTCGTCGCGGACTCGGCGGACGAACCGGCCGGTCACGCTGGCGGGGTTGTCTGCGAGTGCCTCCGGGGTTCCGCTGTGCACCACCCGGCCACCGTCGCGGCCGGGACCGGGCCCGAGGTCGATCACCCAGTCGGCGATGGCGATCACCTTCACGTTGTGCTCGATGACCACGACGGTGTTGCCGGTGGAGATCAACCGCTCGAACAGGGCCAGGAGGTGGCGGATGTCGGCGGTGTGCAGGCCGCGCGTCGGCTCGTCGAAGATGAACAATGTGCGGTTCCGGCGCTGCTTGAGCAGTTCGCCGGCCAGGTTGAGCCGCTGCGCCTCACCACCGGAGAGGGTGGTCGTCGAGCAGCCGAGCTGCAGGTAGCCCAGTCCGAACTCGTTCAGTACGCCGAGCGCCTGGGCGACCTTGGGGTGGCCCTTCGCGTCGAACCACTGGAGTGCGTCCTCGACGGTCATCGACAGCACGTCGTGGATGTTCTCGCCGTCCAGCCTCACCTCCAGGACATGCTCCTGGAACCGCCGTCCGTCGCACTCCGGGCAGACGATGAACTCGCTCTTGAACAGGGTCATCCCGATCTCGGCCAGCCCGAGTCCCTTGCAGGACTCACACCGCCCGCCGGCGACGTTCGGACTGAACTCGGCGCGGCCGAGGCCGCGTTCGACGGCGTCGGCGCCGGCCGCGAAGGCGTCGCGGATGTGGTCGCTGATGCCGATGTAGGTGACGAGTGTGCTCCGGCTCGACCGGCCGATCGGGCGCTGCTCGACGTGGATGACATCGTCCAGGGCTTCGGCTCCCTCGACACCGGTGCTTTCGGCCGCCGTGCCCGTCGACCGCTGGGCAAGGGCCCGGGAGACCGCGGCGTGGATGCCCGACACCAGTGAACTCTTGCCCGCGCCGGACACGCCGGAGACACAGGTCAGTGCGCCGAGCGGGAGCTTCGCGGTCTGGTCCACGACGTTGTTGCGGGTGATGCCGCCTACTTCGAGCCAGCGTGCACCAGTGAGATCGGTCTTCGTCCTCGACGGCCCGGCCGACAGCAGCGCGGCGGCCGTCGGCGAGTCGCCGGAGTTCAGCAGGTCGGCGAACCGGCCCTCGAACACGACTTCGCCACCGCGGGACCCTGCTCCGGGACCCAGCTCCACGATCCAGTCGGCGGCGCGGATCACCGACTCGTCGTGCTCGACGACGATGACCGTGTTTCCGAGATCGCGCAGCCTTCGCAGCGAGTTGAGGATCTTCCCGGTGTCGGCCTCGTGCAGTCCTGTGGTCGGTTCGTCCAGGACGTACATCACCCCGGTCAGATCACTGGCCAGGTGCTGCGCCAGCAGCAGCCGTTGCAGCTCGCCACCGGAGAGGGTGGTGACCGGCCGCCGCAGTCGCAGGTGCCCGAGGCCGACCTCCTCGATGTTCGTGCTCTGCTTGACGATCGCGGAGGCGAGTTCGCGCACCTGCGCCGGCACGTCACCGGACGAGAGTCCGTCGCGCAATCGGAGGATCGAACGCGAGAGTTCATCGCTCTGGAAATCGTGGAAGGTGTGCCCGGCCACCGTCGCCCTGAGCGACTCGGGGCGCAGCCGCCCTCCGTCGCACGCGGGGCAGACCTCTCGTCCGAGGTAGTTGGTGAACGCGTTCTTGCGGGCGGCCGACGACGCGTTCTTGTACGCGCGTTCGAGGAAGCCCAGGATGCCCTCGAAGCGGAAGTCGTTGGTGACCTTTCGGATCTTGAGTGTGTAGATCGTGTCCGAGCCGTGCAGCACCCGCTCGGTCTGCTCCGGGCTCAGTTTCTCGAACGGCAGGCCGAGGTCCAGGCCGATGTCCGCGGCCATGGCTTCGAAGGCCTTGCGCACGTTGGGGACGGCGAACGTTCCGGGGTCGGCGCCGTCCCAGATCTCGGTGAGCGTCCTCGACCGGTTCGGGATGATTCTGTCCAGCGAGAAGCCGACGAGTTCGCCGATGCCGTCGCACCGGAGGCACTTGCCCTCCTTGCGGTTCGGACTGAAGTGCTTCGCGGAGTGCGGCTCGGCGAAGCAGCCGCACTCGTCGCAGAACAGGTCGGGACCGGTCGGGCCGAGGCAGGCCGGACAGACCGGCCGCGCGCCGGCGCCGAACAGCAGCCGGTACAGGCCGTCGAGTCCGGTGAGGGTCCCCACGGTCGAGCGGGGGTTGGAGGAGCCGCCGTCGCGCTGGCGCAGTGCCACCGGCGGCTGTGTCCCCGCGATCCGGTCGAAGTGGTAGTCGCCGTCGCCCATGTCGAGGGACTTGCTGGACAGGGCCCCCAGGTAGAGGGTCTTCGAGTGTTCGAAGAGGGTGTCGATGACCAGGGACGACTTGCCCGAGCCCGAGACGCCCGCGGCGACGACCAGCTTGCCCTTGGGGAAGGAGACGTCGACCGATCTGAGATTGTGGGTCGTGACTCCCTCTAGTCGAATGCTGTCGAGACTCATGTGTTGTCGTCCCGCCCTTCAGCCAGCTTTCGGGCCTGGGCCTCGCAGCGCCCCAGGTCGGGATACCGGGCGTAGAGCATCGAGCGGACCCGGGCGGGATCACCGCGGTTCCACGTCTCGTACAGCTCCTGGCGCATCCCGAAGCGGTCGACGGCCAGATCGGCGGCGAGCCGGAAGAGCCTGGCCTTCACGTCCACACGCGTCTCGCGCCCGCACATGTAGGTGTCCAGCACCACGCGCAGCTCGGGCGTTCCCAGGTCGGCGTCCGAGGGCTGCATGATCAGACCCGACGCGCCTATCTGCCGGATGATCTCCGAGGCCCGCGTCGAGAAGCGTCCGGCGACGGCGTCGAGCGCGGCCGTCGAACCGGGGGCGAGCAGGCCCGAGGCGGTGGGCCGGCACTCGGCGTCGATCGCGGCCAGGCCGAGCCGCACGATCTCGACGTACGAGGTGAGTTCGCCGAGCATGTCTGTGACCTGGCGGAATTTGTCGACACCGATCGACTGGGCGAGCAGGGACGCGACACCGAGCATGGTGCGCAGCCGGTGGTAGTAGCGCAGTTGTCCGGTGTAGAGCGACCACTTGTTCAGCTCGCCGAATCCGCGGACGGAGGCTTGGGAGTCGTCGAGCAGGAAGACCCGCTCCATCGGGACGAACACATTGTCGAAGACGAGCATGGCGTCCTGCTCGTCGTAGCGAGCGGACAGGCCGCCGGAGCCGTCGGCGTACGGCCCCCGGCACAGAACGCGAAGGCCCGGCGTCGCCAGTGGAGCGGCGAACCAGCAGACGTAGCTGGGGTCCTCGCGCAGGTAGTTCGCGGGCGAGAGGTAGATGAGCACCTCGTGGGCGTACGGTGCCAGGGTGGCGATCTGTTTGGCTCCCCTCACGACGATGCCGTCGGTACCGCGCCGCACCACCCTCAGTCCCAGTTCCGGCCGGTCGGTGGGGGTCGAGGAACGGTCGATCTGCGGGTCGCCCAGGCCATGGGTCAGCGTGAGGTCGTTCTCGCGGCAGTAGTGGTAGTAGTTTTCCGCGTTGCGCCCGAACTCCGGGTCGACCTCGGCCAGTTGGTACCGGTAGTCGTACAGGCCGACCACGACGTTCGACATGAAGTCGGGCACACGGGAGAGCTGGCCGTAGGAGGCCTCCGCCCATCGGTGGGTGTTGGCCCACTTGCGGCTGAGGTCGTCCCGGTCGGTCGGCGCCAGGTACGAGAGGCTGACCATGTTGCCGGAGGTGTCCGAACGGTAGAGCATCTCGTCCGCCCGGCCGGGCAGATGCTGGGCGTCGTAGAGGCCGGCGAGCGTGGACAGCATCGGCCGGAAGTCCGGGTCACCGGTCACGTCGACCCGGCGCCCGTCGCACCAGACTTCCCGGTCGTCCTTGATGCTGGCCACGTACTCGGACCCTCGCCAGGCCCCGCCGGACGAGCCCGGCAGAAGGGCGATCTCGTCAGTGGGCCTGGTGCTGTCGGAGGAAGGGGGTTCTGCGGTGGTCACCGTCCGCGCTCCTACGGGTTCCGCTCAGCCGCACCGGAACGGAACGGCTGATAACTCTGCTCTTGCACCTGGGGGAAGTACTCGCGTGTCGCCTCGCCCACGAGCCGCATCAGCTCGGAGTCGAGCGAACTGGGATCGGTGCTGAGCTTGGCCAGTGGTGAGTCCGGCACGGCATTCGTCAGGCTCGTCCGGCGGGCCCGGTGGATCGCCGCCAGTGAGTGCTGTGCGTTGGCCGCGTCCCGCATCTTGTAGACCGCCTGGGGACCGTCCGGAATGCCGATCATGGACTTGGTGCCGCCACTGCCCAGGCAGTTGCGGGGCATGTGCAGATGCTCGTGCCGCCACTGCTGGTAGGCGCAGTGCAACCGGAACGCCTGGTCAAGCAGGGTGTGCCGCAGCCAGGCCGCCGGGTCCTCGTGCCGGCGCGCGTCGATGTCCCGGACGGTCTCCTCGAGCGACGCCCCGCCCAGCGAGCACAACCAGGTCTCGAGGTCGTTCCACATGTGCTTGAACAGGTCCCGGAACATGTGCTGCTTGATCGACAGCGAGTGCGTACCGCTCGCGGGACCCAGGTTGGTCCGGAACTCGTGGTACTCGCCGGTCGCCAGGTTCTCGGCCATCACCCGCTGCGCCTCGACGACCGGATCGAGCAGTCCCCGGCAGACCGTCAGGTGCTGCGCGGCCCGGCTCAGAGCCGAGGCCCGGAGCGCCCGGATGGCGGCTTCGAGGTGGTCGTTCGCCTCGGCGCAGAGGATCTCCGGGACCTGGTGCAGGGCGACGAACTCGCCGTGGAGGGTCTCCGGGTTCAGCTCGGTCGCGGCGACCGCACGGGCCAGCGTCTCGGCGGAGATCAGTTCGTCGGTGCTCCGGCACACCCCGACGGGTACGGCGGTGAGGTCGCTCTCCCACTTGGTCGCGTCGTGGCAGCCGAGCCGGATGCCGTGCAGCACGCGATACAGCGGGTTGTCGATGCTCTTGGTGGCGATGGTGGAGCGGGTCACCCCGGCCGCGCCGGCCAGCAGCGAGCCCTTGGCCGCGTCCTCCAGTCCCCGGAGCGCGTCGACGTAGGACGCGTAGCCGGCGGACTCGGAGACGCTCAGGGCCGTGGTCTCGGCGGAGGCACCCGTACCGAAGGTGCTGCGGACGTCGAACACCAGCGTGCCGAGCTTGCGCAGCAACCGGTGGAAGCCCATGGCCCACTGCACGTGGCGGGAGGCGGCCGGGATGTCGTCGGCCAGCACGCGCACCTGCGTCTTGCGTGCCAGCCGGGCCAGGTTGAGCAGGCACACCTCCGACGCCTGGAAGACCGCGCACACCGTCGAGTCGTAGGTGCCCTCCGGCACCGCGCGTGCGGTCCTCGCCTCGCCCAGCAGGTCGATGCGGTGGAGTTGGTCGTAGCTCTCGGCCACCGGGCCCAGTTCGGTCGTCTGCCGCGAGCCGGCGCAGGTGTCGGCCGTTGCCGGATCGTCCAGGCTTGACATTGCGCCATCACTCCTCAGTAGGCCCGGCCGAGTAGCGGATCGATTCGGTGGGGCAGGATTCGAACGCGTCGAGGACCCGCTCGAGTTCATCGGGTGTCTGGGGCTGTTTGCACACGTAGTGGACGTCGTTGTCCAGGTCCGCCTCGAAGTTCTCGGGCGCCAGGTCGTTGCAGAGCTTGCAGTCGATGCACGTGTCGTCGATCTCGAAGCGCCCGTCGATCGGAATGCGTGTGGGAAGCGGCAGTTCGATCCTCATCGCGGGCCCCTCCCTCCCCCGTAGGCACTGAAGTTGCGCATCGTCGGTTTGGCCGAGGTGCGCAGCGCCGTCTCGAACCGGTCGGTGTCCAGTCGGCGGTATCTTGTGGACGCGCCGAGGCGGTCGCGGACGCGTGCCGCGATCGATGCCCGGGTCACGTCGTCGGCGCTCGACGGCGGCAGGGCGATCTCCAGCGCGTCCCCGTCGATGTCGAAGGCGAAGTAATAGGGCGCGGTGGTCATGGCGCTCAGGACGATGTCCTCGATCTCCAACTGGGAGGTCCAGCGTTCGCCCACCGGGATCCGGTCACCGATGCGGCCGCGATGCTGCAGCCGGCGCAACGGGGAGCCGCAGCCGCACGGCGCCGCCTCGATCCGGCAAACGTCACCGGTCCGGTAGCGCAGCAGCGGCATGGCCCGGCTCGCCAGGGTCGTCACGGCCAGCTCGCCGACGGAGCCGTCCGGCAGCCGCTCACCTGATCCCGGGTCCACCACCTCGAAGAACGATCGTGTCTCCACCAGGTGCAGCTCGCGGTCGGGGCAGAACATGGCCAGCGTGTTGGTCTCGGTCATGCCGAACATCGAGTAGGTGACGGCGTCCCACTGATCGGCCAAGCGCCGCTTCTTGGCCGGTGACGCTCCCTCGCCCGCCATGAGGATCTTCGAGACCGCGAGGTCGCGGCGCGGGTCGATGCCGCGGCGGCGAGCGATCTCGCCGAGGAACAGAGCGCGCGTTCCGGAGCACACCAGCGTGGTCGCGCCCGAACGCAGCAGGGCGTCGACCATCCGGTCCGGAGTGCAGGAAGGGGAGGCCGCGCCGAGCGGCACGATGGTGCATCCGAGGATCTCGATGGCGCGGTCGAGGTCCTGGCCCACCCCGGCCAGCTCGTAGGGGACGGCGATGGCCGCGACGTCCCGCCGGTCCAGCACCGCGGCGAGCAGGCCGGCGACGGTGAGGTTGTTCTCCAGCCAGTCCGCCATCGTGAAGAACGCCGCGATCGGGCGCCCGTTGCCGGTGCCGGAACTCTCGTCGAATCGGATGACCTCACGCCGCGGCACGGCGAGCATGCCCAGCGGGTAGGCTGCGGAGAGATGTTCGCGGGTCGTGAAGGGGATGGCCTCGAACGCGTGCGGACGGCCCCGCGCTGCCGCTCCGGCGACCTCGGCCGGAACGAAGCCGGTGTAGAACGGTGAGTTGCGACAGGCGTGCTCGACGGTCGCGGTGAGCGCCTCAGCCGCCCAGGCGTCGAGTGCCTGTCGGTCCAGTGACGTCACCGCGGCGACCTTCCGTGCGATGTCGATGCGGGTGACGAGGGTGTCGTGCAGTCGGCTGCGCGGGTCGTGGCCGGTCTGCCGGGCGAGCGTGGTCATCGGGACGCCTCCTCCAGCCGCTTCATCGCCGTACGCTCGTCGTCCGCGAGAGCTGCCACGATCGACGCCGCCTCGTCGAGTGACCGCCGGTCACCGGCGTCGTCGGCGTGGCGCAGCAGGTCAGCCGCTTGCGTCCAGCGCTTGGAGATCCGCCGGTACTCGACCGCCAACTCGTCGTAGGCCTCGATGCCGGTCAGCTCGTGGGCCTCTTCCAGGAATTGGGCCCACAGCGTGCGGAAGAGCCCGCCGCCCGTGCCGCCTTCCTCCATGCTGGTGCCGACGGCTCTCATCGCCTCGACGGGACGGTCGAGCCGGTCGTGCCATCCGCGCATGAGCGAACCGGCCTTCGCGATCCCCTTGAACCCCATGTTGGTGATCGGCGGGCTCAGGAACTCCTGCGCGGTGGCGAGGACGGCGGACTGACAGGCCTTCGCGAGGACGGTCTCGTCGTACCCGCGCGGGTCCACTCGGACCGACAGGCTGCGCGAGGACATCGGCCCCCTGGCCGAACGGGCCCGGGTCAGGCTCTCCCGCGATGTCGACTGAACGCCGAGCGATCGGGTCTCGACGAGGACGAACCTGTCGTCCTCGTAGCCGATGCAGGCGACGTAGTGCGCGGCGAAGTGGTGGTTCTCGTGCGCGTAGTCGAGGTGGTAGCGGTCGAGCTTGAGCCCGACCACGTCGCCCTCGTCGAGAGCCCCGAGCAGGGTCGCCTCGGCCTTCGCCGGGGACGATGTCTCCTGCGCAAGGAGTTCGAGGTGGAGGGCGTCCGCCGCGTTGCGTATGAGCTGGTCCGGCTTGACCCGGCCGGCGAGGAACGGGTTCGGCATCTGCTTGGAGTGCCAGTACAGGAACGACAGGCCCTGCCCCAGCCCGAAGATCAGCGGTTCGCTCAGCTCGACATCGTGGTTGCGGAGCATGTTGAGCAGCGCGGTGGATTCGCAGTGGTCACCGGAGTACGGCGAGATCTCAATGACTGCCATCGCCGTGCCCCGTCCGGCCGCGCGGCGCCTCGTACACGATCTCCAGCACACTGCTGCTGTTGTTGTTGCGCAGGTGCCCGTAGGTGTGACCGAGTTCGTCCGCCTCGGTGAACGCGATGTTCTCGAGGTGGTCGACGTTGCGGTCGAGGGCCTCCAGGACGTAGCGGACGTCGGCGTCGGTGTGTACGTCGATGGCGACGTGCGACATGAGCCGTCCCCGCTCTTCTGCGGAGCGGTCCGCCCAGGGCCCGAATCGCCGGCACGCGAACATCTCGATGGCACGTCCGTCGGAGAGGACGATCGAGTTCCACCATCCCGGCGTGCCGTACTGCCGGGGCGAGATGTACGACGGGCCCATCTCGATGCCGGCGATCCGACCGGATGCCCGGAGGTCGTTCAGGAAGGCGTTCCAGCCGAACACCTCGTCGTCGCTGTCGTAGTCACCCATGTAGATGCCGACATGGTTGACCCCGGCGAACTTCTCGACGACGTGGTCCGGCGCGTATCCGCCCCAGGCCGACAGGTACGTCCGGCAGTCGAGGTCCTGCCACGTGTTCGAACGTCTCGAGGATCTCCTCCCAGGACCGCCTGAAGTCCGGGCGGTCGGGAAAGCGCCCCGCACGAGTGGCGGTAATGGCCGGCGGGCTTCCCGCGAGTGCGTTCATGCCATGTCCTTCCTGCCCGTGATGACGATTCCCATCTGCACTTGCGTCACGACGGCCGTCTCGAGTGGGGTGCCTTTGAGGAGTTCCTCGACCTCGCCCCTGGTGTACGAGGACTGGATCGAGGTCCGGAAGCCCGGACGCATGTCGGCCGCGATGTTCGCCTTCATGAACTGAAAGGTCGTCCGGTCGATGTCTCTGCGCAGATCGGAGACGCAGTACCGTCCGCCCGGCCGCAGCACGCGGCGCATTTCCAACAGGGCGGTCACCGGGTCCGCCCATTCGTGCAGCGAGGACGCGCTAATTGCGTGATCGAAGCGGTGGTCCTCGAAGGGCAGGGCCAGCACGGTGCCGCACTGGTAGCCGCATCGTCCGCCGACGCCGTACCCGTCCGCGTTGGCGCTCGCCCGTCGCAGCATCGCCGGTGAGATGTCCAGGCCGACGAGCCGGGCGGAGCCGTCGGCCCGGGTGATCCACTCCAGGCCCAGGAGACCGGGACCGCAGCCGAGTTCCAGGACCTCCCCGGAGTCGATCCCCGCCTTCAGGATGTCGTCAATCTTCTCCTGGAGCCAGCCGTTGTCCCGAATGTGCCGTTGCATCTCGTCGTACTTGAGCGCCAGTTCGTCGCCCTGAAGGCCTTCGTCGGTTTCCGGCACGCGGGCGGCGACGGTGGCTCGCGCCCTAGTCACGGCCGGGCCCCAGCCGCCGGATGCCCACTGCTACGCCTCTCATCGTCGCGCTCCCCATATGCACGTCGGAACGATCGTTGTTGGTCACGAGATTGACCGAGGATCTGAGCGACTCGTCGACCGAGGATTCGCCCGGATACCACCAGAGGGCATCCGCCACTACGACATTCGGTGCGACGGAATCGGAGATCTTGACCGCCATGCGCACACCGCGCGCGCCCGGTCGCGAAACGAGTTCCACTTCTTCGCCGTCCGCCAGCCCCTCCCGCTCCGCGGTGCTCGGACTGACGGTCACCCGCGCCGTCTTCTGACCGCGCGAGGTGGTCGGCAGCTGGTGGAACTCGCTGTTGTAGAACTGGCGCGGGTGGGCGCTGGTCATGATGTACGGCAGCTCCGGGTCGGCCTCCGGCGGAGGCCGGAAGGCGGGAAACGGCTCGTAGCCCATCGCACGCAGTCCGTTGTTCATCAGGTTGACGAGCCCGGACCTGGTGCAAAATCCGCCGTCGCGATACTTGCGGTACCGCTTCTCGTTCCGGATGTAGCCGATCTTCTTGAACTGTTCCCAGGTGAGTTCCATGCCTGCCAGCTTGGCGTCTAGGGCGGCCTCCAGAGAGGGGAAGAAGTGCCGGCTGAGCCCGAGCCGCTCGGCGAGGCCGAGGATGATCTCCTCGTCCGAGCGGCAGCCGTCGACCGTGGCGATCTTCTGCCGGGCCGCAATGTAGGAGTTGAACTCGACGATCTGGTCCCGCTCGAGCCAGCTCGAGGTCGGCAGAACGACATCGGCGTGCCTGGCGGTCGGCGTCATGAACAGGTCGCACACGACGAGCAGGTCCAGCTTGGCGATCGCTTCGCGGACCAACTCGGTGTTCTCGTGCGAGGCCAGGATGTTGCTGCCGAAGATCACCATGGAGGTGATCGGGTACGGCGACCCGCTCACAACGGCCTCGTGCAGGTCTCCCGGCGCAACCCAGCCGGACATCGAAAGGATCTTGTGCTTGTCTCCGCCGATCCTCTTCTTCGCCTGCTCCTCGGAGAGCAGGTCCGAGCGTGGAAAGGCACGTCGGCCCTCGATCGGCATCGGATCCCAGATCACGTCGCCGCCGGGAACGTCGATGTTTCCGCAGATCGCGGCGAGGATGGCGATCGCCCGGTGTGTGTCGAAGGAGTTCTCGTTCTGCGACAGACCGGTTCCCGCCTCTGTGCACGCACGTGCCGCGAGGGCGTAGGAGCGGGTCGCGTCACGGATGAGCCGTGGCGCGAGGCCGGTGATCCGCGCGACGCGCTCGATGTCGTACGCCCGCACGTGCTCGGCGAGTTCGTCGAACCCGACGGTGTGCGCGGCGACGAAATCGCGGTCGTACCAGCCCTCGTCGATGACGATCTTGATCATGCCGAGTGCCAGTGCGCAGTCGGTTCCCGGCTGGACCGCGAGATGCAGGCTCGACCGGGCCGCGGTCTGGGTCCGTCGCGGATCGACGGTGATGACACGGCTGCCCCGCTCCATGGCGCGCAGCAGCTTGACCCCGATCACGCCGTCGGAGTGGGTGCTCGGCTTGTTGCTGCCCCAGAGCAGGACCACCTCGGGATCGCCGTCGTAGTCGCAGAAGGTGAATCCGCCGTACGTCATGATCGAGGCCATGACCCGCGGATAGAAGCACACGTGGGCCGGGCCGACCACGTTCGGCGTCCCGATCGCGTTCGCGAGCCGGAACACCCATTCCTGGTAGTTGCGGTCGGTCCCCTGGCCGAGGACGACCGACTCGGGTCCGTGCCGCTGGATGGTCTCGGTCAGCTCGCCGCCGATCCGGTCCAGGGCGGCTTCCCAGCCGACCGGCTCGAACATTCCCGAACCGCGCGGACCGGTCCGGACCAGCGGGGTAGTCAGCCGGTCCGGGCTGCGCAGCAGGTCGAGTGAGGCCTTGCCCTTGATGCAGAAGTAGCCCTCGCTCGTCGGGTTGTCCGGGTCCCCGTGGATGTCGGTGGGGACCCCGTCCACGAGTTCGACGATGGCGCCGCATCCGCCGTGGCACATGCGGCAGACGGACTTCATCCGGGTAGTGGTCAAGCCGGCTCCCCCGCCCGTTCGGTCGCTGCCACGAGCAGCCTTTCGAAGACGGACTGTTCGGCGTCGGCGATCGCGTTCAGCCGGGCCGCGACGGCTTCCAGCCGGCCGCGTCCGTCGTCCGCGCCGCGATAGCCCATCAGCATGTCGATCGCCTGGTCCCACTGCCGCTGCACGTCGCAGAGGTCGTCGACGAACGGGTCGAGTCCCGGGTCGCCGTACCGCTGCCGCGCCTCGATCAGGAACTCGCGGTAGAGCTTGCGGAAATTCGCTCCCCCGGTTCCCGCGTAGCGCCAGAAGCGGCCGACACCCGGCACCGCCTCGTCCGCGCAGGCGAGTGTGTCGCTCCATTCGGCGATCTCGGACGCGGCACGCCGCAGTGCCCCGATGCCGAACCGCGGCCCTCGCTCGGCGGTCATCCTCTGTGCGGTCAGCCCGATGGCCCTCCAGATCTGCTCGCGCAGGACCGCGTCGGTGTCGGTGATCAGCCGCGTCGGCAGCCGCTCCACGTACATCTGCAGATTCGGCGACGGCATGAACCCTTCGTCGGAACCGCGGGCACGGCGCAGCGACTCCTCCGGGAGCGTCTGCGCCCCGCCCTGCTGATCGGTGTCGACCACGTGGGCCGTGGAGTCGTCGAGCCCGTACAGCGCGATGTAGTGCGACGCGAAGTGGCTTCGGGACGAGAAGTAGTCGAGGTAGAAGATGTCGACGGACATTCCCACCACATGCCCCGCGTCCAGCAGCTCCGCCGCGGCGGCACGGGCCGACTCCGAGTCGGGGGCTCGCGATTCGCTCAGCTCCACACCCAGCGCCGAGCAGGCGTTGCGGGACAGCAGGGCAGGCCCGATCCGGCCGGTGAGCATCGGTGTGCCACGACCGGGCGCGGGGGCGTCCCAGTACTGGAAGTCGATCCCCTGGCCGAGGCCGAACAGCATGGGTTCGGATATGCCGGCACCGGCGTGGTGGATCATGTTCCGAAGGGTGGTCGTCTCGCAGTGAACGCCGAACTGGGGCTGAAATGTCGCCAAGCGCATGTGGCTTCCCAATCGCACGGTGCGAAGATGCCGATGAACGGTGCCGCGGCTATGCGTCGAGCAGAACTTCGTCGTAGCCCCGCAGGTCGAGGAAACCGGAGCCGCTGGCCAGGATCACGACCACCGGTTCGAGGTGCTCCGCGTCGGCCTTGGCCACGACGTCCAGGGCCGCGGCGACCGCGTGGCCCGCCTCGGGGGCGAGCAGCAGCCCCTCGGTCTGCAGCAGCGTCCGGCCTGCTTCGAGCGCCGTCCGCTGGTCGAAGGCGACGGCGTCGAGCACTCCCTCGTGTCGCAGCAGGCTGACCAGGGCGGAGCTGTGATGGTTGCGCAGGCCGCCGACGTGGTTGGGCGCCGGGACGAAGCTCTCCCCCATCGTGTAGCCCAGTACCTCGGGCGTGAATCCGCCAAGGTCGGTGCGGCCGTACGCGTAGACACCCCGGGTCAGCCGGGGCGCCGCGGTGGATTCCGCGGCGAGGAGGCGGAGGTCGGCTCCGTCGGCCCTGGCCCGCAGGTGAGGTCCGATGAGACCGCAGAGGTTGCTTCCGCCCCCCGCGCACGCGATGAGGTGATCGCCGCGTCCGTCGACACCGAGTTCCTCGCCGTGTACCGCCTCGAGTTGCGCCGCAACCTCGAGGCCGAGCAGCGTCTGGTGGAGGTAGACGTGGGGCATCCCGCTGCCGGCGAGATACGCGGCGGACGGGTCGCCGAGAGCATGCTCGATGGCGTCACTGATCGCGGTGCCGAGGCTGCCGGGGTGGTCCGGTGCCTCCTTGAGGATCTTCCGTCCGATCGCCGTGTGGACCGACGGCGACGGCCGCACCCTGGCTCCCAGGAGTTCCATGTAGTGACGCCGGTAGGGCTTCTGTTCGAGCGAGCAGCCGACCATGAAGATCTCGGCCCGCAGACCGAACATCTTCGCCGCCAGCGCGACGCTCATACCCCATTGGCCGGCCCCGGTCTCGGTGACGAGGGTGGTTCGCCCCTCCTCCGCCGCGTAGTAGGCCTGGGCTATCGCGGTGTTCAGCTTGAAGCTGCCGCTGGGAAGGACGTCTTCACGCTTGAGATAGATTTTCGCGCCCGTACCGAGATGTTTCTCGAGCCGGTGCGCGCGGTGCAGCGGTGTCGGCCGACCGCATTGCCGCAGCCGCTCCGCGACCGGTTCGGGAATCGCGATCCATTGCTCGCTCGAACCATTCTGTTCAATGAGGACCCGCGGCCGGACTTTCGCGGAAATCTCCGCGGCGGTGGGGCTTCCGGAGTCCCGCACCTCGGGCATGGGGCCGGGCAGGTCTGCCAGGAAGTTGTACCAGTGTGTGGGCATCCCCGGTAACGGCGGACCGTTACGAGTAGTGGGTCGAGGCGCGGGCGATTTCTCATGCCGAACCTCGCTCGGGCTGTACGCAGTCACGTTCCCCCGCTTCGAAATCGTGAAAGTCACCGCACAAGTCGCCAATGAGAACTTCTGGCGATCAACCGAAATTCTATGCGCCAGTCTCTCGGGAATTGATCCGCCTCGTCAATGATTCCGCCAGGAGCTGCCAGCTCTCGGCGTGATGCCGCGCCAGCTCGGCGATCATCGGCGCGCAGTGCATGGGTAGGCTGCTCGCCATCGCCGCCCAGTCGTGCGGCTGCGTGACCGAGGGATCCAGTGTCCGCAGCAGCTTCCGGCCTACCTCGGTGAACCGGAGCGAGGGGTCGGCCCGCAACCGCTGCACCGCCTGTGCCAGATCCGCGCAGCCCGGGTGCGCCCCGGGGCGCTTCACGATCGCGGGGTGGCCGGCTCCACCTCCCGGGGCCGGCCCGTCGTGCGGCCGTTCCGCCGGCGGCGGTTCGCCCTGGACGGCGTGGGCCCGCTTCCGCGCCTCCTTCGCCGAGGTGAGCGAGATGCCCGCGGCGCGTGCCACCTCCCTCGGGGACGCGTCGGGATGCTCGGCGAGGTACGCAAGCGCGCGGCTGCGGCCTTCGGCCGCAGCGACCGGATAGGCCACCCCGTCGCGCCCGAGTCGCACGGTGGTCGGGTGCGGAAGTTCCGCACCCGACCGCCGCCTGAGCGCCGCGACGGTCTTGTCCGACAGGCCGGCCACCCCCGCCAGCCTTCGGTTGGACCACTCCGGGAAATCGGCAAGCATGTGCAGGGCCGCGGCCTTGCGGTCGGCCAAGGAGAGCGGCAGTCCGTGGTTGCTGTTCAGCTTGACCGCGAGCACGAAGGCTTCTCGCTCGTCACCGTTGAAGAACAGCGCGCTGATGTGCGTGGCGCCGTTCTTCTCCACCGCCCTGAGCCGGTGCACACCGTCGACGACGGTCATCGTCTTCCGGTGGATCACGATCGGCGGCAGTTCGGAGAATACTTCGGCGAGCGCGTTGATGTGCTGCGGGTCTTCCCCGCCCCTGCGGGGTGAACTCGCGACCCGGATGCGGCAAACCGGTACCCGGGTGATCTCCGACAGGAGTCCACCGAGGTAGGGATCCGGACAATGAAAGTGGTGTTGTACGGACTTCTCTGCGGATGGAGAGATGTGCTCCATCACTCTCCCTCCCTGGCATTCTTCCAGCGGACCCGCGGCTGTCGGACGACGCATCCGGTTGCGGATGCGGTCATGCAGCGCGGCGGACCACGGAACAAGGAGGGGAAGAGCTGTCGCGGGTAATCGAAAAGGCGTAGAACATCGGGTCTCCCCCATGACGCAATGTCTAGAACCGGCTCCAAACACTGCCAGGGGGATCGAGCCGATGCAAGGCCTCCGTCTTGCATTCCTGCCGAGAAATTCGGTCACATCTTGATCGCCTGTCCGGGGCAGGCCCAAGTGAAAAGATCACCACAGGGGAAAAGAATACCGCCGTCACCCACTCGCCTCACTTCGGCCACGGGAATCATCCCCCACCGGATCCAGGCGACGCGTCGTCTTCTGCGCGATCTCGGGTACGGGCCACTCGTGGGGGTCGCGGGCGCGTTGGGCCACGTCGCGCCACCAGGGGTGCGCGGGCAGGTCTCCGGCCGGCTCGAAGGGCTGTCCGGGGGTGGGCAGGGCGAGGGCCTGTCCCACGGCCTCGGCGGCGGCCGTCGTCCACTCCCCGGGCTCGTCCCAGGCGTGCGGGGCAAGGTTGAAGGTGCCCCAGTGGATCGGCAGCAGCGCACCGCCAGGACCGCCCTGCTGGAGGTCGAGGTGGGCCCGTACCCCCTCCTCGGGGGTCATGTGGATGTCCGGCCAGAATTCGGCGTACGCGCCGAGCTGGATCATCGTGGCGTCGAACGGACCGTGTACGGCGCCGATGTCGCGGAAGCCGTCGAAGTAGCCCGTGTCCCCGCTGTGGTAGACGCGGTGCTCCTCACCGGCGACGACCCAGGACGCCCAGAGGGTGTGCTGGGTGTTGCGCAGGCCGCGTCCGCAGAAGTGCCGGGCCGGGGTCGCGGTCAGCAGAAGGCCGCCGACGCGCGTCGACTCGTGCCAGTCCAGCTCGCGCAGCCGGTCGGCGGACACGCCCCAGCGTTCGAGGTGGCCACCCACCCCGAGCGGCACGGCGAACAGGGTGTCCGTGTCGGCCAGTGCCTTGATCGTGGGCATGTCCAGGTGGTCGTAGTGGTCGTGGGAGATGACGACGACGTCGACGCGGCCAAGGGCCGCCAGGGGCAGCGGCACCGGATGCAGCCGCTTGGGGCCGGCGAAGGGGAACGGGGAGCAGCGCTCGCCCCACACCGGGTCGAAGAGCACCCTCTGCCCGTCGATCTCGGCGAGCACGCTGGAGTGCCCCATCCAGGTCAGCCGCAGCCCGGTGGCGGGCGGCCGGGCGAGGTCGGCGAGCGTGGTCGCGTGCACCGGGACCGTACCGCGCGGGGCCCGGCGCAGCCGCGACTCCTTGTCGAAGTAGATCTTCGCGAACTCGCGGACGGATCCGGAGGGCCTGGTCCGGGCGGTCCCCCCGGGGTTCTGGAAGACACCGTCGCGGAAGTGCGGCGACCTGCGGATGCGCGCCATGCGCTCACCGCTCGGGTCCGCGCCGAAGGCCGCGGGCCTCATCGCGCGAAGCCCGGACCTCGGGGAAGGGGAACCGGCCACGGTACCTCCAGGTGGAATAGGCGAGGCTCCGACGGTGGTCGCCTCGGTCAACATCATCTCGAACGACCGATGTCACATCCGCGTTCCCTCGATCCGTCGTACCGAAAGAGGGCACTCCGACCGGAGCGCCCGCAACGAAACGGCACGACCGACGGACAGGAAGGTGGCCGCCATGGCCCGCGTATCCCTCACCCCGCCCCGGACGTTTTTCCTGCGTGCGATGGAGTGGTACTCCCGCCGCGTCTACGGCAAGGTCCTCGACCCCGGCAAGGCGCTCGCGCACAACCCGCGCGTGCTCCGGGGCTACCTGCGGTTCGAGCGTTCGGTGGCCGGGTGGAACCGGCTGGACTCCGAGCTGAAGGCGCTCGCCGTGATGGCCTCGGCGGCCTCGATCGGCTGCTCCTGGTGCATGGACTTCGGCTACTGGGAGAGCGCCGAGCGCGGCATGGACCCGCGCAGGCTCCGTGACGTGCCGGTGTGGCGGGAGAGCGACGTCTACACGCCGCTGGAGCGGGACGTCATGGAGTACGCCGAGGCGATGACGGCGACTCCGCCCACCGTGGGCGACGATCTCGCCGAACGGCTGCGTGCCCGGCTCGGCGAGCCCGCGTTCGTGGAGCTGACGGCCATGGTCGCCGTGGAGAACCTGCGCTCCCGCATGAACTCGGCGCTCGGCCTGACCAGCCAGGGCTTCAAGGACTCCTGCGACCTGCCCGCGGCGGGGCGCGCGGGCGCGGCCGGCGCCACGACGGACTGAGCCGCGCCCGCCACCGGTGTTCCGCACCCCGCGTCCCGCGGCGGCCGTCAGGCCACCGCCTCGATCCGGGTCCTGATGTCGTCCGGCGACAGCGTCCCCTTGGCGATCACATGGTCGCCCGAGGACTCGCCGCGCAGCCGGCGTCCGATCCACGGCACCAGGTACTCGCGTGCCCAGTGCACGTCGTCGCGCCGCACGTCCAGCGTGCCGCGGGGCGGCAGGGGCGGCCAGGGCTGGTCCGGGTCGGCCGGGACGCGCAGGCCGAGGGCCTGGCCGGCGCGCAGCGCCACGCGCGTGTGGCCCTCCGGCGACAGGTGCAGCCGGTCGGCGTCCCACGCCCTGCGGTCCTGGACGCTCCTGAGCGACCACAGGTCGAGCACCGGGCAGCCGTAGCGGTCGGCGATCGCGCGGACATGCCCGTTGTACGTGGCGATCTTGCCGCGCAGACGCTTGAGGACGGGCACTCCGCGGGTGTCGAACCCGGTCGTCACGAGGACCGTGCCGGCGGCGGAGTCCAGCGCGGCCACCGCCCGTTCGAACCGCTCGGCCACTTCGTCGGGGTCGGTGCCGGGGCGCAGGATGTCGTTGCCGCCGGCGGCGAAGGAGACCAGGTCCGGCGCGAGTTCGGCGACCCGCGGGATCTGTTCCGTCACGATCTGGTCGAGGAGCCTGCCGCGCACGGCGAGGTTCGTGTAGGTGAAATCGCCCTCGGGGCGCCGGTCCGCGAGCAGTACGGCGAACCGGTCGGCCCAGCCGACGTACGCCCCGTCGGGTCCGGGGTCGCCGACGCCTTCGGTGAAGCTGTCCCCCACCGCCACGTACGACCCGATCACTGCTCTGCTGCCACTCTTCGAATCGTCTGCCACATCGGCCCATGATTCACCCTGGAATGTGACCTACGCGACCGTAGGAAGGGATTGACGTGCGGTGATAAAGGCCACTCCTAAAGTGTTCGTCAATTCAGGAATAACGCCGAAGGCCGGACCCGGGGATCGGGGTCCGGCCTTCGGTGGTGCGCGGGCGGCGCCGCGATCTCCGTCAGACGGAGACGCCGTGCGAGCGCAGGTAGGCCAGCGGGTCCACGTCCGAGCCGTAGTTCGGCGTGGTGCGGATCTCGAAGTGCAGGTGCGGGCCGGTCACGTTGCCGGTGGCACCCGAGAGGCCGACCTGCTGGCCCACCGTCACCGTCTGGCCGGCCGAGACGGAGAGCGAGGAGAGGTGGGCGTACTGGGCGTAGTAGCCGTCGGCGAGCTGGATGACGACCTGGTTGCCGTACGCGCCGCCCCAGCCCGCGGAGACGACCGTGCCCGCGCCGACGGCCTTCAGCGAGGTGCCGGTCGGGACGACGAAGTCCGTGCCGGTGTGGTAGCCGCTGGACCACATGCTGCCGGACTGGTGGTAGGGGGTACCGACGCTGCCGCTGACCACGGGCTTGGTGTAGCCGCTGGTGGTGGCGGCGGACTGGGCGGTCGTGTTGGAGGACTCGGACGACTCGGACGCCTTGGACGACTTGGATGTCTCGGACGTTCTCGGAGGCGGGCTTCTCCTCCTCGGCCGGCTTCGCGGTCGCCGGCTTCTGCGACGTGGCGGCCCCGCCGTCGATCGAGAGCTTCAGGCCCGGGTGGATCAGCGAGGGGTCCGATCCGACGGCCTCGCGGTTGTCCGAGTAGAGCTTCTTCCAGCCGCCGTCGACATGCTGCTCGTTGGCTATCTTCGCAAGGTAGTCACCGCTGCGCACGGTGTACGTGCGTGCGGCGGACTTCTTCTCGGCGCTGTTCGCGGCGGCCTGCTTCGCCGTCGTCGGAGCCGTCGTCGAAATGGACCGCGCGGCCTGCTCGGAAACCGAGTGGGCGGGAGCGGCGTGGGCACCGGCGGCGCCCATCAGCGGAAGAGCGAGCGCGGCGCCACCGGTTCCGGCGACGGCGATGGTGCGGGTCAGGCGCATGGCCCTGGTACGGCGGTGCTTACCCTTCGCGGGCATGGTGAATTCCTCTCCGGCGCCTGCGAGGTGAGCTGTCGGGTGCGAGCTGGAGATGCCCGGCCGCGCCGAAACGCGGCTTTACCCCAAGCCGTTCCGGGAACCGGAACAGGCAGTTGTACCTGTGGGTCCCCCGCTCCTGCCGTATACGGGTGGTGGACGAGTAGATGCTCCGGTCGGCGGCAGGATTAGGCGTCCGTCCGGATCGGTGGTGAACGTAAGCGACCAGGACGCACAGGGACAAGCGAAAGGTTCCACGGGCGGCTGTTCCGGTTGATCCTTTATGGGAATCGCCGGTCACACTCCGTCGATTCGGGGAATGGCGTTTCATGTGAACAGCCTTGAAAACCGGCAGAATTACGTGAGCATGACGGGCAACGCACGGTCACGGATATGACGCTGCTCACGCGCTGCTTCCCCACCCCCTCTCATTCCAGGGCCAGTTATCACTAAAGCGCCAATTCGGGCAGAAGTCCGCTTACCCTCCCCAATGCCCTGTGGACAACCGGCTGCCGGGCACAGCCCATGCCGTATCGTCGGGTGGTGCCCGTCGGCGAACAGCGCTGGTGGGGCTGAGTGGGAGGAGTCCCCGTGACGCAGCAGGTCCCGTCGACCGAACCCGAGCTGGCCGGGGTGCGCAACTTCCGCGATGTGGGCGGACTGCCGACCGTGGACGGGCGGCGGGTGCGCGAAGGGGTGCTGTTCCGCAGCGGTCACCTGGCGCACGCCACGGGAGAGGACGCCGCGTTCCTGTCCTCGCTGGGCCTGCACACGATCTTCGACTTCCGCAACGCGGCCGACCAGAAGCTGGAGGGCCCGGACGTCGGGCTGCGGGGCGTGCGCAATGTGAACCTGCCGCTGAGCGACCCGGCCGACGGCGCGGAGTTCTGGAAGATGGTCCGCGACGGCGACCTCGACCAGCTGCGCGAGATCCTGGCGGGCAGCAAGGGTGCCGACCGGATGATCGGCTCCTACCGCACGATCATCAAGGAGCGTACGGCGGAGCACTCCCTGGTGCTGCACTCGCTCGCCGAGGACAGCGTCCCCGCGCTGATGCACTGCGCGGCCGGCAAGGACCGCGCGGGCCTGTCGATCGCCATCACCCTGCTTGCCCTGGGCGTCGAGCGCGATGCGGTCGTCGACGACTACCTGAAGTCGAACGCCACGCACCGCCGCTACAAGGTGCGCCGCAGCGGCTCCGCCGCCTCCGCCTACTCCCCCGAGGTCATGGAGCTGCTCAGTCCGCTGTTCGACGCGCGCGCCGAGTACCTGACGGCGGCCCTCGACACCGTCGAGGAGACCTGGGGCGGGGTGGACGCCTACCTGGAGCGGGGTCTGCGGCTCGCACCGCAGACCCGGGAGCGGCTGCGCGAGCGGCTGCTCGACTGAACCACCCGCTGGCGGGCGGCCGCTATTTGGCCCCGACCTCGAACAGCAGGTAGAGGAAGGCGCCGAAGACGTGCCCCAGGGCGATGTAGACGATGAGGCGCACCCACAGGGCGCGTGGGAACTTCTCCTGCATGGCGCTCATGGCATCTCTCCGGCGGTGAGGTGGTTCGGCGTGGTGGCGGGTCCCAGACACAGGGCCGCCGTCGGGCTCTGCAGCAGGGTGTGGACGAAGAGAAGCTGGACCCCGTCGGCGTCCTGGGCGGCGATCCGGTGCGGGGTCAGCGAGTCGAAGTGCGCGCTGTCACCCGGATCCAGCCGGTGCACGGTGTCCCCGAGCCGGAGCCGCAGCCGGCCCCGCAGCACGTGGAGCCACTCCTCACCGGGGTGCACCCGCACGATGTCGCCCTGGGAGCCGTGCGGTACGTGGACGCGCAGGGCCTGCATCCCGCGGCCGGCCCCGCCGGCCTGCCAGTACGTCCAGCCGCCCGCGACCGTCGGCTCCATGGCACCGGCACGCACCACGGCGTCCCCGCCCCCGGCCGTCTCGCCGAGCAGCTCCGAGACCGTCGTACCGTAGACCCGGGCGAGGGAGAGCAGCACCGGAAGCGAGGGCTGGCGCTGCCCGGTCTCCAGCCGGGAGAGGTGGGCGGGCGACAGCCCGACGGCACGGGCCGCCGCCTCCAGGGTGAGGGCGGCCCTGCGCCGCAGGGCACGCAGCCGCGGTGCCACGGCGGACACCGCGCCCGCCGCCGCGTCCGGCGGCGGCGGTTCGGCTTCGTGGGAGGTCATGCCTCCATTCAGCCCGAAACTTGCCCGTGAGGCAATTTTCTTACCTCAGAGGCAAAAGGGTCAGCGGTGGGCCACCGCCTGCCTGACCAGGGTCTTGCCGAAGTCCCACATCAGGCCGCCGCCGTTGTGCGCGTCCTCCATCACCTCGGTGAAGGCGTCCACGAACCGGTCCGCGTCCTCCATGTCGACGATCAGCGGGGGAATCAGCTTGATCACCTCCAGGTGGTCGCCGGAGACCTGGGTGAGCACCCGGTGCCGTTGCAGCAGGGGCACCACCACCATCTGCGCGAACAGTCCCTTGCGCGCGGCCTGGAGCATCGTCCAGCGGCTGCGCAGTTTGAGCGAGGTGGGCCGGCCGAACTCGATGCCGATCATCAGCCCCCGGCCCCGCACGTCGGCGAGCAGCTCGTAGCGGTCCACCAGTTCCGTCAGCCGGGACTTCAGCCGCTCGCCCACCGCGGCGGCGTTCGCCACGATCTCCTCGTTCTCCATCACCGAGAGCACGGCGAGCCCGGCCGCCATGGCCTGCGCGTTGGCACCGAAGCTCGCCGAGTGGACCAGCACCCGGTCCATCGAGGAGTACACCTTCTTGAAGATCCAGTCCCGGCCGAGCGTGGCCCCCACCGGCACATATCCGCCGGACAGCGCCTTGGCCACGCACACCAGGTCGGGCTCGACACCGTCCTCGTGCTGGAAGGCGTAGAACTTCCCGGTCCGGCCCAGGCCCGTCTGCACCTCGTCGGCGATCAGCAGTGCCTTGTGCCGGCGCAGCAGTTCCTGCGCGCCGCGCAGATAGCCGGGCGGGGCCTCGTGCACGCCCTTGCCCTGGATCGGCTCCACGATGAGGGCGGCCACGTCACCCCGTTTCAGCTCCCGCTCCAGGGCGGCCAGGTCGCCCAGCGGGACGGCGGTGTCGGGCAGCAGCGGGGCGAAGCCGTCGCGGAAGCCGTCCTCGCCGTTGACGGAGAGCGATCCGGTGGTCAGCCCGTGGAAGGAGTGCGAGCAGTACAGGATCCTCGGCCTGCCGGTCGCGTAGCGGGCGAACTTCAGCGCGGTCTCGACCGCCTCCGTGCCGCTGTTGCCGAAGAAGACGCGGTCCAGGTGGGGGCTGTAGGAGAGCAGCTTCTCGGCCAGCAGTCCGGGCAGCGGCGGGCAGTCGAAACGGGTCAGGTCGGGCAGCGAGGCGTCGAGTACGTCGTGCAGCGCCTTGCGGACGACGGGGTGGTGGCGCCCGAGGCCCATCACCCCGAATCCGGCGAGCATGTCCAGGTAGTCGTTGCCGTCCGCGTCCCAGAAGTGCGCGCCCTCGGCCCGCTCGTAGACCTTGTCGAAGCCGATGGTACGCAGCATGCGCGGCAGTTGGTGGTTGAGGTGCCTGGCGTGCAGCTCGTACCGCTCGGCTCCGCGCTCGGCCAACAGCGCGGTGAGGTCGAACTCCTTGGTCATTCAGTTCTCTCCTTGCACTGGCATGGCGACCCGTCCGTCCTCGGACTGTGCCACGGTCTGCTCTCCGACGGCCAGGCTCGCGCTGATCCGGCCCGCGATCTCGACCGGCGTGAGGCCGATGTCGGCGAGCACCTCGGCCCGTTTGGCGTGCGCGAGGAACTGCTCGGGGATGCCGAAGCGGCGTACCGGTACGTCGATGTCGGCGTCGCCCAGCGCCAGCGCCACCGCGGAACCGACCCCGGCCGCGCGGCTGTTGTCCTCGACGACGGCCACCAGGCGGTGCCGTGCGGCCAGCGGCGGGAGCGCCGGGTCGACGGGTTTGACCCAGCGCGGGTCGACGACGGTGCACGCGATGCCGCGCGCCTCCAGCAGCTCGGCGGCCCGCAGGCAGACCGGGGCCATCACGCCGACGGCCACGAGCAGCACCTCGGGCCGGCCGGCGGCGTGCAGGACGTCCATGCCGCCGACCCGGTCGACGGCCGGGACGGACTCTCCGACGGACTCCTTGGGGAAGCGCAGCAGAGTCGGCGCGTCGTCGACGGCGACCGCCTCGCGCAGTTGGACCCGCAGTTGGTCGGCGTCGCGGGGTGCCCCGATGCGCAGGCCCGGGACGACCTGGAGGACGGACATGTCCCACATGCCGTTGTGCGAGGGCCCGTCGACGCCGGTGACGCCGGCCCGGTCAAGCACGAAGGTGACCCCGCAGCGGTGCAGGGCCACGTCCATCAGAAGCTGGTCGAAGGCACGGTTGAGGAAGGTGGCGTAGACGGCGACGACCGGGTGGAGGCCGCCGGTCGCCAGGCCGGCCGCGGACACGGCGGCGTGCTGTTCGGCGATGCCAACGTCCCAGACCCGGTCGGGGAACCGCTCGGCGAAGGCGGCGAGGCCGACCGGGTGGAGCATGGCCGCGGTGATCGCCACCACGTCGTCGCGCTCCTCACCGATCCGGACGATCTCCTCGCCGAACACGGAGGTCCAGGACGGCCCGTTCGAGGGGCTGAGCGGCGCGCAGGTGAGCGGGTCCATCACGCCGACGGTGTGGAAGTGGTCCTCCTCGTCGCGCAGGGCCGGTTCGTAGCCCCGGCCCTTCTCGGTGAGGCAGTGCACCAGCACCGGTCCGTGGAAGCGTTTCGCGCGTCTGAGCGCCGACTCGACGGCCCCGATGTCGTGCCCGTCGATCGGCCCGAGGTACTTCAGTCCCAGGTCCTCGAAGAGCCCCTGCGGGGCGAAGGCGTCCTTGAAGCCCTTCTTGGCGCCGTGCAGGGCCTCGTAGACGGTGTTCCCGACCACGGGCGTGCGCTGGAGGAACTCCTTGCCCCAGGCCAGCATCCGCTCGTAGCCGTCGGTCGTACGGAGCGCCGCGAGGTGGTTGGCGAGCCCGCCTATGGTGGGCGCGTACGAGCGTTCGTTGTCGTTGACGACGATGATCAGCGGCCGGTCCCTGGCCGCCGCGATGTTGTTGAGCGCCTCCCAGGCCATGCCGCCGGTGAGCGCGCCGTCACCGATGACGGCGACGACATGGCTGCGTTCCCCCTGCACCTGACGGGCCTTGGCGAGCCCGTCGGCCCAGCCGAGCACGGTGGAGGCGTGGCTGTTCTCGATCACGTCGTGCTCGGACTCCGCGCGCGACGGATAGCCCGACAGCCCTCCCTTGCCGCGCAGTTTGGAGAAGTCCTGACGGCCTGTCAGGAGTTTGTGCACATAGCTCTGGTGGCCGGTGTCCCACAGGATGCGGTCGGCCGGTGACTCGAAGACCCGGTGCAGGGCGACGGTGAGTTCCACCACGCCGAGGTTGGGTCCCAGGTGTCCTCCGGTGCGGGCGACCGCGTGCACCAGGAAGTCACGTATCTCGCCGGACAGTTCACCGAGTTCCGCCTCGGTCAGCGCCTTCAGGTCGCGTGGTCCCCGGATGCTCTCCAGAATCGTCACGCTCGGGCCCCCTTCGGTCCGTGGTGTTCAGCTCACGGTGACGGCGGGCTCCCCCGACGCGCCGTCCTTCTCCATCTGCTCGGCGATCTTCATGGCCTCGTCGATGAGGGTCTCCACGATCTTCGACTCGGGGACGGTCTTGATGACCTCGCCCTTGACGAAGATCTGGCCCTTGCCGTTGCCGGAGGCCACACCGAGGTCGGCCTCGCGGGCCTCGCCGGGACCGTTGACCACACAGCCCATGACGGCGACGCGCAACGGCACCTCCATGCCCTCAAGCCCCGCCGTGACCTCCTCGGCCAGCTTGTAGACATCGACCTGGGCGCGCCCGCAGGACGGGCAGGAGACGATCTCCAGCCTGCGTTCCCTGAGCCCCAGCGACTGGAGGATCTGGATGCCGACCTTGATCTCCTCGACCGGCGGAGCCGACAGGGAGACCCGGATGGTGTCGCCGATGCCCTGGGAGAGCAGCGCGCCGAAGGCGACGGCCGACTTGACCGTGCCCTGGAACGCGGGACCGGCCTCGGTGACCCCGAGGTGCAGCGGATAGTCGCACTGGGCGGCGAGCTGCCGGTAGGCCTCGACCATCACCACCGGATCGTTGTGCTTCACCGAGATCTTGATGTCCCGGAAACCGTGCTCCTCGAACAGCGACGCCTCCCACAACGCCGACTCCGCCAGCGCCTCGGGCGTCGCCTTCCCGTACTTCTGCAGCAGCCGCCGGTCCAGCGAACCCGCGTTCACACCGATACGGACCGGCGTCCCGTGGTCACGCGCCGCCCCGGCGATCTCCCTGACCTTGTCGTCGAACTGCTTGATGTTGCCCGGATTCACCCGGACCGCCGCACACCCCGCCTCGATCGCCGCGAACACATACTTCGGCTGGAAATGAATGTCCGCGATCACCGGAATCTGCGACTTCTTCGCGATCACCGCCAGCGCGTCCGCGTCGTCCTGCGTCGGACACGCCACCCGCACAATCTGGCAGCCCGACGCCGTCAGCTCCGCGATCTGCTGAAGCGTCGCCCCGATGTCGGACGTACGCGTCGTCGTCATGGACTGCACCGACACCGGGGCCCCGCCCCCGACGGGCACCGGCCCGACCTGGATCCGCCGCGACTCACGTCGCTCGGCGATCGGCCGGACCGGTACCTCGGGGACGCCCAGGGAGATGGCCGTCACGATGTCACTCCCGGTTTCCCGAGACCGTCTCCCGCATGGCGCGCAGGGACTCCTTGAGGGAACCCATGGTGGCCAGGACGGCGGTGGGCTCGTAGCCGCAGTGCGCCATGCAGTTGGCGCAGCGCGGGTCCTTGCCGCGGCCGTACTTGTCCCAGTCGGTCTCCTCGATCAGCTCCCGGTACGTGGGCACGTATCCGTCGCTCATCAGGTAGCAGGGGCGCTGCCAGCCGAAGAGGGAGTAGTTCGGGATCGCCCAGGCCGTGCAGGGGAAGTCGACCTTGCCCTCCAGGAAGTCGAGGAACAGCGGCGAGTGGTTGAGCCGCCACCGGAGGCGGTTGCCGCCCGAGAAGGCCTTCTTGAACAGCTCGCGGGTCTGCTCCACGCCCAGGAAGTGCTCCTGGTCGGGTGCCTTCTCGTAGGCGTAGGCGGGCGAGATCATCATCTCGTCGACCTTGAGGTCGTCGTTGAGGAAGTTGAGGACCTCGACGATGGTCTGCGGGGTGTCGGTGTTGAAGAAGGTCGAGTTGGTGGTGACCCGGAAGCCGCGCCGCTTGGCCTCCTTGATGGCCGCCACGGCCTCGTCGAACACGCCCTCCTTCGCCACGGACTCGTCGTGCCGCTCGCGCAGCCCGTCGATGTGGACCGCGAAGGCGAAGTACGGCGAAGGCGTGAACTTCTCCATCTTCTTGCGCATGAGCATGGCGTTGGTGCACAGGAAGACGTACTTCCGCTTGGCCACCAACTGGCGCACGATCTCATCGATCTGCGGGTGCATCAGCGGCTCGCCGCCGGCGATGGAGACCATCGGCGCGCCCGATTCGAGCACCGCCCCGACGGCCTGCGCGACCGGCATGCGCTGCTTGAGCACCCCGGCCGGGTGCTGGATTTTGCCGCACCCCTCGCATTTCAGGTTGCAGGCGAAGAGCGGCTCGAGCTCGACGATGAGCGGGAACTTGTCCCGTCGGCGAATCTTCTGTTCGGCCAGGTATGTAGCGACCTTGATGGACTGGCGCAGCGGCATGGCCATCTGGGCTCACCTCCGGGGAAGCATCAAAGAACGGTGCCATTCGAAAAATGCGGGAAGAACGGATCGAAGAACGCGGAAAGCCGATATTCCACCGCGCACGGTGCCGATCCGGACGAGTTCGTGCTCTGGAGCGTCCACGACCACACGGACGGCCGCAACCGGGCGCTCGCCCGCCCCTACGGCGCTCAGGAGCGTGGCCGCGGATTCCATGTCGACGGCGATCGCGCCGGTTGCGAGCAGATCGGCGCGTTCGAGACCGCGGACGACATGGTCCGAGCCGGTCAGCGGCCCGGTGTGGACGGTGCGCCCGGGGACGGCTCGCGAGAGTTCCTTGACGAGCCGCTGGGTCCCGACGCACGCGACGGTGCCGCGCCGCTCCCGGGTCTCCTCGGCGACGACCAGGTCGCCGGGGTGCATGCCGGGGGCGAGTCCCGCGCAGAAGCCGGTGGCGAGCACGGCGGCGCCGGCGAGCGCCGGGTCGGCCAGGACCCGGGTGACCGAGCGCTCGGCCGCCTTGGGACCCATGCCGGTGCGCAGGACGGTGACCGGCCCGCCGGCGCCACCGCGGTCGCCGGTGCGCAGGGCGAGGTGCTCGATGCCGAGCGCGCAGGCGATCAGCAGCGAGGACGGGCCGGTCCGCGGGTTCATCAGTTGCCTCTCACCTCGGCCGCGGGCCGGTCGGCCGGCGGCTGTCCGGCGGAGGTCTGCTCCGCGCGGGAGGTGCCGGCGAAGGGTTCTCCGTGGACGTACCGGCCGAGCGCGGTGAGGGGGAAGACCTGCCGGTACAGGTGGTAGTTGATGGAGAAGTCCCAGGGGAAGCCGGTCCCGGTGAAGTAGGGCTCGTCCCAGGAGCCGTCCTCGCGCTGGGTGGCGGCGAGCCACTCGACGCCGCGCTCCACGGCCTTGGACTCCCGCTCCCCCGCCGCCAGCAGGGCCATCAGCGCCCAGCCGGTCTGCGAGGCGGTCGAGGCGCCGCGGCCGCTCCACTCCTTGGCGTACCGGTAGGAGCGCAGGTCCTCGCCCCAGCCGCCGTCCTCGTTCTGGACGGACTCCAGCCAGCGCACCGCGCGGCGGACGGCCGGGTGCGAGACGGGCAGTCCGGCGGCGGTCAGGGCGGGGATCACCGACCCGGTGCCGTAGATGTAGTTGACGCCCCAGCGGCCGAACCACGAGCCGTCCGCCTCCTGTTCGTCCAGCAGCCACTGGATGCCGCGCCGGGTGCGCGGGTCGTCGGCGAGGCCCTCGACGGCGAGCATCTCGACGACGTGCGCGGTCACGTCGGCCGACGGCGGGTCGACGACCTCGCCGAAGTCGCAGAACGGCAGCCGGTTGGGGAAGGGGCTGGTGTTGTCGACGTCGAACGCGCCCCAGGCGCCGTTCTTCGACTGCATGCCGAGGTTCCAGCGCACCCCGCGGCCGATCGCCCTCTCCAGCCGCTCCGGGTCGTGGTGCCGGACCCGGCGCAGCGCGAGGACCACCTCGGCGGTGTCGTCGATGTCCGGGTAGTTGTCGTTGTGGAACTCGAACGCCCAGCCGCCGGGCGGGAGTCCGGGCCGCTTCACGGACCAGTCGCCGGGGCGCACGATCTGCTCGCCGAGCATCCAGTCCGCGGCCTTCACCAGTTGCGGGTGGTCCTCGGGGACTCCGGCGTCGGCGAGCGCGATGGTGGCCAGGCAGGTGTCCCACACCGGGGACTGGCAGGCCTCGATCATCCGGGCCCCGTCCTCGCGCCAGACGGCGAAGCGGTCCAGCGACTCCAGTCCGGCCCGCATCACGGGGTGTTCGAGGTCGTAGCCGATCAGGTACAGCGCAATGACCGAGTACACGGCCGGCGGCTGGATGCCGCCCCAGCAGCCGTCGTTCTCCTGCCGTTCGATGATCCAGCGGGCGGCGCTGTTCACCGCGGCCCGGCGCAGCCGGCGCGGGGCGATCTTGCGGTAGGCGTGCAGGGCCTTGTCGATGCGCTGGAAGGCACCGTCCCAGCTCGCCGCCGGTGCCAGGGGTCTCGGCGGGTTGGGCCGGGCCGGGTCGGTGTGCAGTTCGTCCAGCGGGAAGGGCGCGGGGCGCACCGGCCGCTTCGCCGAGACGATGGTCAGCGGCACGATGGTCTGCCGGGCCCAGCAGCCGAAGTCGTAGATGTTGAGAGGTGCCCAGGTGGGGAAGTAGATGAGTTCCGGTGGGAGTTCGGGCAGGTCGTCCCACTTCCACCAGCCGAACAGGGCGAGCCAGATCCGGGTGAAGACGCGGGAGGCCGCGATGCCGCCCCGGGAGCGGATCCACTCCGAGGCCCGCGCCATGTGCGGGGCGTCGGGCGTGTCACCGGCCAGGCGGAGGGCGACGTAGGCCTCGATGGTCGTGGACAGCTCGCCGGGACCGCCGTAGAAGGTGGCCCAGGTGCCGTCCTCGCGCTGCTCGCCGCGGATGAACAGAGCGGCGGCCCGCGTGGTCTCCTCGTCCTGGATGCCGAGGAACTGACGCAGGAGCAGGTCTTCGGCGTCCATCGTGACGTTGGTCTCGAGGTCGCCCTTCCACCAGCCCTGGGCATCCTGCCGGGAGAGCAGGAACTCGGTGGCGCGCCGGGTGGCGCGTACGGCGGCTTCTGGTACCCCGGCCGCCGCGGCGGGGATCGTGATGTCGGTGTCGCTGGCCGCGGCTGCCAGGGGCCGCAGGGTGGCCCCGGTGCTTCCGTCGGTCGTCGCTGTCATGGCTTCCCCTTCGTGCAGTGTGCATACGGTGCTCTGCTGTGGGTCCGCCGTCGGCCGGTGCTCGTCCACCTGGAGTCCCGCTCGATCGGAGTCGAGAGCGGGAAGGCACCGGCCGGCGACTACGCGAGGGCTATTCGACCGATAATGATCATCTCTTTCGTACGACGACGAAGTCCGCGAGCGCCGTGAACCGGTCCCGCACCCGGTCGGGCATGTCGACGGCGTCGAGAGCTTCGATGGCGATGGTGTGCTGGCGGCGCGCCTCGTCGGCGGTCCACTCCCGGCCGCCCGCTTCCTCGATGAGGGCGGCGCGGGCCGCGAACTCCTCCTCGGAGAAGTTCGCGAAGTCACTGGTCTTGGCGTCGGCGGTGAGGATCTCGCCGAGCCGCTCGGAGGCGGGACCGCCCTCGGCGAGGGCGGCCACGACCGGGAGGGACTTCTTGCGCTGGCGCAGGTCGCTCCAGGTCTGCTTGCCGGTGGCCCCGGGATCGCCCCAGATGCCGAGGAGGTCGTCGACGGCCTGGAAGGCCAGGCCGAGGTGGTAGCCGTACTTCTCCAGCGTGTCCGCGGTGTGCTCGTCGGCGCCGCCGAGCACGGCGCCGACGGAGCTGGCGGTGGCGAGCAGGGCGCCGGTCTTGTTGCCCTCCATCTCCAGGCACTCCTCGACGCTGACCCGGTCGCGGTGCTCGTAGGAGATGTCCTGGGCCTGACCGTCGATCAGGGCCCGGGTGGCGTTGGTCAGCCGGCGGGTGGCGCGGCCGGCCTCGACGGTGTCCAGCTCCAGGAGCACCTCGTTGGCCAGCGCGAACAGGGCGTCGCCGACGAGGATGGCCTGGGCGGGGCCGTGCACCTTCCAGACGGTGTCGCGGTGGCGGCGCTGCTCGTCCCCGTCCATCAGGTCGTCGTGCAGGAGGGAGAAGTTGTGCACCAGTTCCACGGCCACCGCGCCGGGCACGCCGACCTCGGGCGCGGCACCGGTGACCTCGGCGGAGAGCACGGCGAGCGCGGGGCGGACGGCCTTGCCGCCGTCGCCGTCGGCCGGCCTGCCATGGGCGTCGATCCAGCCGAAGTGGTAGGCGGCGACGGTGTCCATGGGAGGTGCCAGGCGGTCGACGGCCGCCCGCAGCACCGGCGTGGCCAGGGTCCGGCCGCGCTCGAGAAGCGCGGTCACGTCCACCGTGGTCCGTCGGTCGGCCTTCGGGGCCGGGGGCACAGTGGGCACAGTCTCTCCTCCAGTTGCGGTACCGGGAGTGCGGGAGTCGCTTCCCCGCGGATCGGCTTTCACGCCGCCTCCTCGAAGAAGTCGGGAAGGAGGCCGCGGGACCGGCCCGGGGCGCCGAGCGCGGCGCCCGCCGCCCCGACACCGCTGCGAACCGCACTCTCCATGGTCGCGGGCCACCCGGTGGCGGTCCACGCTCCGGCCAGGTAGAGGCCGGGTGCCTTGGTGCGGGCGCCGGGCCGCAGCCGGCCGACGCCGGGAGCGGGAACGAACGTCGCGGTGCGCTCCCTGGTCACGAAGAAGTCCTTCACCTCGGCACCCCTGGTGCGGGGCAGCAGCCGCTCCAGTTCGGGCAGGTACCGCTCGCGCAGCGCGGACACGGGTTCGTCGATCTCGTCCTGCGCGGTCGACTGGGACAGCGCCAGGTACTGCCCCTCCTTCAGCCCGGAGGCCTCGGTACGGTCGAACACCCACTGCACCGGGGTGCCGAGCGCGGCGAGGAACGGCGCGGCGAGCACCTTGCGGTCGTAGAGCACATGGATGTTGAGGATCGGCGCGGTGCCGATCTCCAGAAGATGTCCGGGGGCGTCGAGGGCGCCGGCGGGCAGCAGGTCGTGCGCCTCGCGCTGGGGTACGGCGAGGACGACCGCGTCGGCTTCGAGCGTCTCGTCGGGAACCTGAACGCTCCAGCCGCCGTTCTCGTTAACACAGACGGAGGTGACGCGTGTACGGACCTCGGTACGGACGCCCGCGGAGTCGAGCGCCTTGCGGGCCAGCCTGTCGTGCAGTTCGCCCAGCGGGACGCGGGCCCAGCCGATGTCGGCCGCGCCCGGGTCGGACAGCAGACCGGTCTTGAACACCATCGCGGCGAGCCCGAGGGAGGCGTCGCCCGCGACCGCGTTGAGGGTGGCGACCCCGACCAGGTCCCACAGGGCCTCGACGGCACGCGCCGACTGACCGTGCGCGGTCAGCCAGCTGCCGAAGTCCTGGGTGTCCAGGGTCGGATCGGCGAGGTCGAGCCCCTTGAGCGCGAGCGCGGCCCGCCCGACCGCGGCACGCTCGGCGAGGGACAGGTGCGGGTACGTCGCCAGACTGCGCCCCAGATGCAGGGGCACGGGCAGCGCGTCGCGCCGCAGTCTGCCGAGCCGCCGCCCCTTCGGCCGGTCCAGGTCGAGGACGGGCACGTCGAGACGGTCCTGCACCGGGGCGAGTGCCGTCCCGCCGATCCGGTCGAGGAACCAGCGGTAGGCGGTGCAGCAGCGCAGGTACACGTGCTGGCCGTTGTCGACGGTGAGGTCGCCGCGCTGGAAGGAGAAGGCGAGCCCGCCCAGCCGCGGCCTTCCTTCGAGCAGGGTGACGCGCACCCCGGCGTCGGCAAGCGCGAGCGCGGCGGTGACACCGGCGAGTCCGCCGCCGACCACGACGGCGTGTCCGCCGGGGCGCAGGGCGGACACGTCCGCGAGCCGCCCACCGCCACCCGTGGCGTTGCCGTGCGTCATGCTGCGCCTTTCTCTGTCCGGTCACCGTGCTGTGTGAACGGCGTACGGCCGACCGTCTCAGTCAGGGACGCCGACCGCGGGCCGAGGGTTGCCCGCCGTTCTTCGCCGGTGCTCCGCTCCCGGTCCGGTGTGTCGAGTTTGCCGGGTGTATCCATCAGGCGCGCCTCCTGACGGCCCGCCGGGTGACATGCCGGGCGTCCAGCCCGGACAGACCGCGCACGGCGACGTACGCCTTCTCGCGTCCTGGCAGCGAGACCCGGCCGCGCAGCACGGCCTGCGGGTCGCGCTCGATGCGGTCCAGGAGGCGTCGGTAGATGCCGGCCATGGCGGCCACGCAGGCACCGCTGCGCCGGTCCAGCATGGGCAGGAGCCGGTAGCCCTCGGCGAAAAGGGCACGGGCCCGGCGCACTTCGAAGTGCACGAGGCCCGCGAAGTCGGAGCCCTCGGGTGGTGTCGGCCCGTTGAACCCGGCCGAGCAGCCGAACTTGGCGAGGTCGTCGGCGGGCAGGTAGGTCCGCCCGTCCTCGGCGTCCTCGCGGACGTCCCGCAGGATGTTGGTGAGCTGGAGCGCGAGCCCGAGCGTGTCGGCGTACTCGGCGGCGCGCTCGGCGCCGCGCGCTCCCGGTTCCGTGCCGAACACGCCGAGCGAGAGGCGTCCGATGGCGCCCGCCACGCAGCGGCAGTAGGTCTTCAGGTCGTCCCAGGTCTCGTAGGTCTCGCCGCGCACGTCCATCTGGACGCCGTCGATCAGCTCGTCGAGGCCGTCGAGCGGGATGGGAAACCGCCGGGCCGCGTGGGCGAGGGCGACGGCGACCGGGTCGGTGTCGTCCTCGTCGACCGCGCCCTCGTGGATCCGGGTGAGCAGTCCCCGGGTCTCCTCCAGCCGCGCGACCTTGACGTCGTCCGGCAGTCCCCCGTCGCCGATGTCGTCGACGCGGCGCGAGAACGCGTACAGCGCCGACATCGCCCGGCGCTTGGGCGTCGGCAGAAGCCGGATGCCGTAGGCGAAGTTACGTGCTTGCTGACCGGTGACGGCCTCGCAGTAGCTGTAGGCGGCGAGCACCGGCGCCGGCATGTTCGCTGACGACTCCACGGTCCCGATCACCCCTCTCCTCGAAGGATCACGCCCACCTCGCGCAGCAACTGCGGCTTGCCGGGCTTGGGCGGGCCGGGAAGTACGTCGTGATCCGCGGCGGCGATCGCCCGGACCGCCGCCCTCCCTCCTCCCACGAACCCCGCGAGCAGCAGGCGCAGTCTGCCGTGGACGCTACCCACCAGAGGGGCGCCTTCACTCAGCAGGTCGCGGGCGCGTTGCGCCTCGTACGCGATCAGGGCGCGCACCGAGGCGTTCGCGGTGGGGGCGGCGAGGTCCGTCTCCCGGACGTGGAAGCGCGACATGTCCTCGGCGGGCAGATACACGCGGTCCCGGCCCAGGTCCTCGGTGACGTCCTGGAGGTGCTCGACGATCTGGAGGGCGGTGCAGACCGCGTCGGAGCGGCGGATCCGTTCGGGTGTCGCGGTGCCGGTGACGGCGAGGACGAGGCGGCCGACCGGGTTGGCCGAAAGCTCGCAGTAGGCGAGGAGGTCGTCGTAGGTCTCGTACCGCCGCACGAGTTGGTCCTGGCGGTTGGCGGCGATCAGTGCGAGGAAGGGCTCGGGGGTCAGCGAGCGGCGGCGCACGGTGGGTTTCAGACGGCGCAGCAGCGGGTGGCGGGGCGTGCCGTCGAAGACCCTGCGCAGGTCCTCCTCGAAGGCGTCCAGCATCACCAGCCGGTCCTCGGCCCGGTCGTCGGGGACGCCGAGGAGGCGGGCGTCGGCGCCGCCTGGGGCCAGGTCGCCGTCGCCGATGTCGTCGACGAGGCGGGCAAAGCCGTACACGGCCATGAGGTCGGCGCGCCAGGCGCGGGGCAGGAAGAAGGGAGCCACGGGGAAGTTCTCGCCCGCGGCCTTGGCGAGGGTGCCGCGCTCCGCGTCGGCGGCGTGCGCCGAGTCGGTGACCGTCATCGCGGGCTGCCCTGGCCGGGGACGGCGCACGCTTGGCGGAGCCGGGGAGTTTCCGTAGCCATTGCCGTCACATCTCCCGTTCTACACTGCCGACCCAACACACACTATTTCGGACACGCCGCCCGGCCGTCCGCACGGCAGGCCCGCCCAGGGGTGCCGGGCATTATCGCCCCATGTGCCGCGTTCAGGACCGGTACAGCTTACGTTGTACAACTCACAGAAGTCCGTCGGGGTGCACAGCGCATCACAAGAACACACCGATTCACTTCAAGATTCCTGAGTAGGCCAGGAGTTGACGCTTCCTTTGCACACGCGGGGCCCCGCCGGAACAGTTTCGGCGAGGCCGTGGCGTGTCGGGCTACTTGCCTGTGAACTTCTCGTACTCCCTGAGTACCTCGTCGGTGGGGCCGTCCATGCGCAGTTCGCCGCGCTCCAGCCACAGGACGCGGTCGCAGGTGTCCCGGATGGACTTGTTGTTGTGGCTGACCAGGAAGACGGTGCCGGCCTCCTTGCGCAGTTCCCGGATGCGCGCCTCGGAACGTGTCTGGAACTTGCGGTCGCCGGTGGCCAGTGCCTCGTCGATCATCAGCACGTCGTGGTCCTTGGCGGCGGCGATGGAGAACCGCAGCCGGGCTGCCATGCCGGAGGAGTAGGTGCGCATCGGCAGGGTGATGAAGTCGCCCTTCTCGTTTATGCCGGAGAAGTCGACGATGTCCTGGTAGCGCTCCTTGATCTGTTCGCGGGACATCCCCATGGCCAGGCCGCCGAGGATGACGTTCCGTTCGCCGGTCAGGTCGTTCATCAGGGCCGCGTTCACCCCGAGCAGGGAGGGCTGGCCGTCGGTGTAGACCTTGCCGCGCTCGGCGGGCAGCAGGCCGGCGACGGCCCGCAGCAGGGTGGACTTGCCGGATCCGTTGGACCCGATCAGGCCGATGGCCTCGCCCCGGTAGGCGATGAAGGAGACGCCCCGCACCGCGTGCACCTTGCGCACGCCCCGTGCCGTGTCGTCGGAGCCGCGCCCGATCATGCGGCTCAGGGCCGCCGTCGCGCTGCCCTTGCCGGTCTTGGCGCCGTTGACGCGGTAGACGATGTGCAGCTCGTCCGCGATGACCGTCGGCACCCGCTCGTCCTGCAGTCGCTCAGCCACGGCCGTACCTCTCCTCCGCCTTCCAGAAGTACACGAAGCCGCCGGTGGCCAGGAGCACCGCCCAGCCGAGCGCGACCGCCCACACGTGCGGGGGCAGGTTCTGCGAGCCGTAGCCGTCGATCAGCGCGAAGCGGATCAGGTCCATGTAGACGGCGGCCGGGTTCCACTGGAGCACGTCCGCGAGCCAGCCCGGCTTGTCCTTCAGCATGATCGGGATGGAGAACATGACGCCCGACGCGTACATCCAGGTCCGCATGACGAACGGCATCAGCTGGGCCAGGTCCGGCGTCTTCGCGCCCATCCGGGCCACGATCAGCGCCAGACCCACGTTGAAGAGGAACTGCAGGAGGAGCGCCGGGACGACCAGCAGCCAGGACAGGCCGGGGAAGCTGCCGAAGCCCATCACCACCGCGAACATCACGATCATCGAGGCCAGCAACTGCTGGAGCTGCTGGAGCGCGAACGAGATCGGGAGCGAGGCGCGCGGGAAGTGCAGCGCCCGCACCAGCCCGAGGTTGCCGGCGATCGCGCGCACGCCCGCCATCACCGAGGACTGGGTGAAGGTGAACACGAACACGCCCGTCACCAGGAACGGGATGTACACGTCCTTCGGCATGCCGCGGCCGGCGTTGAGGATCAGGCCGAAGATCAGGAAGTAGACGAGCGCGTTCAGCAGCGGCGTGGCCACCTGCCACACCTGGCCGAGTTTGGCCTGGCTGTACTGGGCGGTCAGCTTCGCCTGGGAGAAGGCGAGGATGAAGTGCCGCCGTCCCCACAGCTGACGGACGTACTCCGAGAGGGACGGCCGGGCCCCGCTCACGGACAGTCCGTACTTGGCGGCGAGCCGGGCCGGTGTGAGGCCCTCGTCGGGCGACACGGGCTTGGCCATGGCGACCGTGCCGTCGTGCGTTGTCTCACTCACTGGTGGAAACTTTCGTCTTCGGAATGCTCGGCCGCGCGGGCCTGGCATGGACCTGGTCGCCCCGGACGGGCCGGGACGCTCTCGGGGGACGAGCTTGTCAGATCACGGGAGGCCGGCCCAGCCGGGTCAGCCGCCACACCGTACGCCACCTCATGGGCCGTCGGGGACCGCAGGCGGTGGACCAGCCCTCGCGGAAGCCGCCGAACCAGGCCTTCAGTGCCGGTCGCGAGGGGCGGCGCAGCAGGGTGAGCAGCATCCACACGCCGAGGTAGACGGGGATCAGGAGCGCGGGAAGGTTGCGGCGGGCGAGCCAGACCCGGTTGCGGGCGACCATGCGGTGGTAGACCGCGTGCCGCGAGGGCGCGGTCGTGGGGTGGTTCAGCACCATGTCGGCGCGGTAGTCGATCATCCAGCCCGCGTCGAGGGCCCGCCAGGCCAGGTCGGTCTCCTCGTGGGCGTAGAAGAAGGCGTCGGGCAGTCCGCCGACCTCGGCCAGGACGCGGGTGCGCACGGCGTTGGCGCCGCCGAGGAAGGTGGTCACCCGGGAGGAGCGCATCGGGTCGGAGGCCCGCAGCCGCGGTACGTGCCGGCGCTGGGTCTCGCCGGTGTCCGGGTCGGCGATGCGGAAGCTGATGATGCCGAGCCGGTCGTCGGCCGCGAAGGCCTCGCGGCACAGTTCGGCGGTGTCGTTGCGGGCGAGCAGGCCGTCGTCGTCGAGGAAGAGCAGAATGTCGAACGTCCTGGCCGCTGGGCCCGAAGGCCTCGATGCCGACATTGCGGCCGCCAGGGATGCCCAGGTTCTCCGGCAGCTCGACGGTGCGCACGCCGTCGGGCACCTCCGGGACGGGCGAGCCGTTGCCGACGACGACCACCTCTACCGGGTCGCCGTCCTGCTTCGCGACCGAGTCGAGCAGGGCGCGCAGTTCCTCGGGGCGGTTGCCCATGGTGATGACGACCGCGCCGACCTTCGTGGCCCCGCTCATCGCAGCCTGCTGGAGGCGAGGATGGACACCAGGTGCAGCAGGGTCTGCACCAGAGCGATGCCGGCGAGTACGGCGGTGCCGAGGCGGGTGAAGAAGAGGTCGCCGCGGCTCGCGTCCACGATGGCGAGGAGGAGGATCAGCAGGGACGCTTCTATGCCGAGGATCAGCCGGTGGAATCTGAGCGCCCCGGCGGCGCGGCGGGCCAGCGCCATGCCGGAGGAGCGCGGCTCGGACGCGGCCTCCTCGACCGGCGCCTTGCCGGTCTGGTGCCGGGCGACGCCCACGAGGTCGGTCTCGGCCTTGATCAGGATGGCGCCGAGGGCGGCCAGGGTGCCGAGGAAGGCCCACAGCCAGTCGATCCGCCCGGTGCCGAACACGTCGGCCGCGCGCAGGCCGAGGCCGACCAGGACCGCGGCGTCGGTGAGGTAGGCACCGACCCGGTCGAGGTAGACGCCGCCGAGCGAGTACTGCTTCTTCCAGCGCGCGACCTCGCCGTCGACGCAGTCGAGCAGCAGGTACAGCTGGACCGCCACGACCCCGAGCACGGCGCCCGTGATGCCCGGCACCAGCAGGGCCGGGGCCGCGAGCACGCCGCAGACGGTCATCAGGTACGTGAGCTGGTTGGGCGTGATCCTGGTGTTCACCAGGTAGCGGTCGATCCGCAGCGAGACCTCGCGCATGTAGAGGCGTCCCGCCCAGTGTTCGCCGCTGCGCCGGTCCTTGACGCCCGCGGGGTGGACGACCGGACGTAGTTCAGCTACCGATGGCCTTGACATAGTCGGCGTACATGTCCTTGATCTGGTCGGTTTTGAGGTCGAGGTGCTCGAGGATCGTGTAGCGGCCGGGCCGCGTGCGGGGGGCGAACTCCACGACGCGGAAGAACTCCTGCGGCGTGAACCCGATCTCCTCCGGCAGTACCGGCAGTCCGTGCCGGCGCAGTACCCGGGCCATGTGGGCGGACTCCTCGTGGGCTCCGCGCAGATACATCGCGAAGGCCGCGCCCAGCCCGCACTGCTCGCCGTGGGCCGCCGCGCGCTGGGGGAAGAGCAGGTCGAAGGCGTGGTTGATCTCGTGGCAGGCGCCGGAGGCGGGCCGCGAGTCGCCGGAGACCGACATGGCGATGCCGGTCAGGACCAGGCCCTCGGCGAGCACCTGGAGGAAGTCGTTGTCGCCGACGCCGCCGGGGTGCCGGAGCACGGCCTCACCGGCCTGGCGGGCCATGGCGGCGGCCAGGCCGTCGATCCGCTCGCCCTTGACGCGGTTGGCCAGCTCCCAGTCCGCGATCGCGGAGACGTTGGAGACGGCGTCGCCGATGCCGGCGCGCACGAACCGCACCGGGGCCTGGCGGATGACGTCCAGGTCGATGACGACGGCGATCGGGTTCGGGACGCCGTAGGAGCCGCGGCCCGCGTCGTTGTCGAGGGTGGCGACCGGCGAGCACAGTCCGTCGTGCGCGAGGTTCGTGGGCACGGCGACCAGCGGCAGGCCGATGCGCGCCGCGGCGAACTTGGCACAGTCGATGATCTTGCCGCCGCCGAGGCCGACGACCGCGTCGTAGTGGCCGCCCTTCATGGCGCCGGCCAGCTTGATCGCGGCGTCCAGGGTGCCGCCGCCGACCTCGAACCAGTCGGCGCCGGGCAGCGAGGGGGCGACGCGCTCGCGCAGCCGGGCACCGGAGCCGCCGCTGACGGCGACGGCGAGCTTGCCCGAGTGGGAGATGCGCTCGTCGGCGAGCACACATCCCAGGTCGTCGAGGGCACCCGCGCGGATGTCCACGACGACCGGCGACGGGATGAGCCTCGTCAGTACTGGCACGCGATCTCCCTGCCCCTGGCGAGATCCTCGTGGTTGTCGATCTCGACCCACTTGACGTCGCCGATCGGCTCCACGTCGACCTTGAAGCCGCGGTTGACCAGCTCCTGGTAGCCGTCCTCGTAGTAGAGCTGCGGGTCGCGCTCGAAGGTGGTGCGCAAGGCGTCGGCGAGGTCTGCGGCGGCCTCGCCCTCGATGAGGGTGACGCCGATGTACTCGCCGGTCGCCTCGGCCGGGTCCATCAGCTTGGTGATGCGCCGCACGCCCTTGCCGGGGTCGACGACGACCTTCATCTCCTCCTCGGCGAGCTTCTTCACCGCGTCGAGCGCGAGGATGATCTTCTTGCCGTCGCCGCGGGCGGCGAGCAGGGTCCGCTCGACGGAGACCGGGTGCACGGTGTCGCCGTTGGCGAGGATCACGCCGTCCTTGAGGGCGTCGCGGCCGCACCACAGGGAGTAGGCGTTGTTCCACTCCTCGGCCTTGTCGTTGTCGATGAGGGTGAGCTTGACGCCGTACTTCCGCTCCAGCGCCTCCCGGCGCTCGTACACGGCCTCCTTGCGGTAGCCGACGATGATCCCGGCCTCGGTCAGGCCGACCTCGGCGAAGTTCGCCAGCGTGAGGTCCAGGACCGTGATGCCGTCCTCCGCGCCCTCGGGGCCGACCGGGACCAGTGCCTTGGGCAGGGTGTCGGTGTAGGGGCGCAGACGGCGTCCGGCGCCGGCCGCCAGCACGAGGCCGATCATGCGGGTTCTCCTTCGTCGTGTATGGCGGGTGCGTCGCCCAGGTGGGCGGCGACCCAGAAGCGGGTGCTCTCCACGAGCACCACGAGAGCCACGGCCACGGCGAGGACCGTGAGCGCGACCTTGAACTGTGCGGCGGTGAGCAGCACGGCCAGCACGGTGATCAACAGCGTGCGCCCCTCGTGGCCCCCGGCCGTCCGTACCAGCCACCGCGGTGGCGCGCCCACGCCGCCGCGGATGCGGTAGACCGTGTCGTAGTGATGGTAGGCGACCGCGGCAACCAGCCCGAAGCCCGCCGGAAGTGCCCCGTTCACCCCGGCTTTCGTCGCCAGTACCAGGACGGTGCCGTACTCGGCGGCCCGCAGGACGGGCGGGACCAGCCAGTCGAGGACGCCCTTGAGGGGGCGGGCGACGGCGAGGCCGGACGTGAACACGTAGAGGATCGCGGCGACGGCCGGCCCGGGGCCGCCGAAGCCGGTGAGCGTGGCCGTCGCGACGAGGGCGAGGCCGCCGAGAAGAGCGACGGCGGGCGCGGCGGGGCCGGGCAGTCCGCGGGCCCTCTCCCCGAGCCGGCCGGCGGCGGCCTCGGCGAGCGGCCCCGAGTCGGTGAGGTCGGCCAGGGCCTTCGCCGCCCGGTCGGTGCGCGGCGCCCTGCGGGTGAGTGAGCGCAGGATCCGGCCGGCGGTGGTGTAGGCCCCGGCGAACGCGCAGCCGATGAGCAGCGCGTACAGGGTGATCCGGGGCGTGGTGAACGCGGTCAGCAGGGCGATCATGGCCCAGCGTTCGCCGATGGGCAGGATGATCATGCGACGGGCCCAGACCGTCCAGCCCACGCTGTCGAGCCGGTCGGAGAGGGTGGGGGCGGGGCCGGGGGCGGCGACGGCGTCGTGGGTGGCCTCGTTGAAGGAGAAGTCCACGAGGTGCCGGCAGGTCTGCAGGATCATCGCGCCGAGGGCGAGGGCCCATACGTCGTCGCCGCCACGGGCGGCTCCGACGGCGAGGCCCGCGTAGTACGCGTACTCCTTGACCCGGTCGAAGGTGGCGTCCAGCCAGGCGCCGAGCGTGGAGTAGCGCAGGGTGTAGCGGGCGAGCTGTCCGTCGGTGCAGTCGAGGACGAAGGACGCGACGAGCAGCAGGCCGGCGGCGACGAAGCCGCCGCGGGTGCCGGTGGCCGCGCAGCCCGCCGCCACCAGCGCGGTGAGCAGCGAGGCGGTGGTGACCTGGTTGGGGGTCAGTCCGCGCCCGGCGCACCAGCGGGCGAGGTAGCGGGAGTAGGGGCTGACGCAGAAGGTGGTGAAGAAGCCGTCGCGGGCCTTGACCACCGACTTCAGGCGTACGGCCTCGTCGTCGACGGCGGCGACGGCCTGCCGTGCCTCGTTGCGGGCCTGCGGGTCGGTGGGGACGGCGGCGACCAGGCTGCCCAGCTCGGGGCGGTGCACGTCGGCGCCGTCGGCGTCGAGGGCGGCGGCGATCCGGTCGGCGAGGCTGTCGACGGCCACCGCCGTACCGCCGCCGGCGGAGTTCTGGCGGGCCATCGCGCGGGTCAGGGCCTGGCGCGCGGCCGGCTGGGCGGTGACGGCGCCGGGGATCGCGGCGAGCGGGAAGCGGGGGTCGGTGAGTGCGAGGCGCAGGGCGTGCGGGTGGCCCACGAAACGGGCGTCGACCACGGCGACCCGCTCACCGGCCGGCACCCGGGCCAGCAGGGTCTCGGTCTCGTCCGTGCCGGAGGCGGGGCGGACGTCGAAGCCCAGGGACCGCAGTTCGCTCTCGACCGAGGAACCGGGGACCGGCTGACCGGTGAGGATGGCGGTCGACAACCGAACTCACTCCCTGGTGCCGGCGCCTGGGCGCCGGCCTGTGCATGGTGGGACACCCGTGCCTGCGGCACCCGGGCGACATGTCGGCAGAGGTTATCGGATGCTGGGAACGCCGTGTTCACCGACCGTTTCACAGTCGGTCGGCGTCGCGTGCGCCCGCCTTTGCCGCGATCATCATCGTGGATTCGGGGCCCGCCCCACAAACCGCGCTCCCAGAGCGGACATCGCGGACACCGAGCGCGGCGGGCAGGGGTTCGCGAGGAGCCGGGGCCGGCCCTCGCCCGTCCGGTCGCCGTCCGGGGGGCCAGCTGCCCGCAGGCCCTCGCAGCGCTCTGACCTGCATAGCGTTTCCGCAGGTCAGAGCATATGACAACGGTGTTCAGTGCCGCGTTGCCGGATACCCCCTACCCGTAGTTGACTGTGACCCGGACGCCGGGCGCCGGACGCCGGACACGCAGGGAGGCGGCTTTCTCATGGGGGCTGGGCACGATCACGGGCACGCGCACGGGGCGCACGCCGGTGGGACGGCGACCGCCGCGTACCGTGGCAGGCTTCGGGTGGCACTGGGGATCACCCTCGCCGTCATGGTCGTCGAGATCGTCGGTGGTGTGCTCGCCGACTCGCTCGCGCTGATCGCGGACGCGGCGCACATGGCGACGGACGCGCTGGGGCTCGGCATGGCGCTGCTGGCCGTCCGCTTCGCGAACCTGCCGCCGAGCGACCGGCGCACGTTCGGCTACGCCCGCGCCGAGATCCTCGCCGCCCTGGCCAACTGCCTGCTGCTGCTCGGGGTCGGCGGTTATGTGCTGTACGAGGCGGTCGAGCGGTTCGTCACCCCCGCGGACACCGCGGGCGGGACGACGGTCGTCTTCGGCGCGATCGGCCTGGTGGCGAACATGGTGTCGCTGACGCTGCTGATGCGGGGGCAGCGGGAGAGCCTGAACGTGCGGGGCGCCTTCCTGGAGGTGGCGGCGGACGCGCTGGGCTCCCTCGCGGTGATCGTGTCGGCGCTGGTGATCCTGGCCACGGGCTGGCAGCCGGCCGACCCGATCGCCTCGCTGGTCATCGGTCTGATGATCGTGCCCCGCACCTGGCGGCTGCTGCGCGAGACCCTGGAGGTGCTGCTTGAGGCGGCGCCCAAGGGTGTGGACATCGCCGAGGTGCGCGCCCATCTGCTGGCGCTGGACGGGGTCAAGGACGTGCATGATCTGCACGCCTGGACGATCACCTCGGGGATGCCGGTGCTGTCGGCGCACGTGGTGGTGAACGGCGAGGCGTTGAGCGCGATCGGCCACGAGAAGATGCTGCACGAGTTGCAGGGCTGCCTGGGCGACCACTTCGACGTGGAGCACTGCACCTTCCAGTTGGAGCCGAGCGGTCACGCGGAGCACGAGGCGCGGTTGTGCCGCTGACCGCCGCGCCGCGCCGGGCCGGCGAACCGTCCCGAGGGGGCGCGCAGGCACGGGAGGGCGCCGTGGGGCGCGGCCGTCCGCCGCGCGTCCGCGTCCCGCGCCCGGCGGCACTCCCCGCGGTGGCGCCCCGGACGGTTCCCGGGCCGCGGCGCCGGGCACGATCATCAATCGGACCCCTCCTCGGTGTCCGACCGGCGACGACCGCCGCCCGCGCCGGGGCGTGGGACATGCGGGCGCGCCGGGAAGTGCCGAGAGTGCCGGATTCGTACGGCACACTTGGGGCGCGAGGACCGATGTGAAGGATGGGTATGCCGATCACTCCTGCCACCGCGACGCACAGTTCGTCGAACGGCACCGCAGACGCCATTTTGCTGGAACTGGTCGACGAGAACGGCGTGACGATCGGCACCGCGGAGAAGCTCTCCGCGCATCAGCCGCCGGGGCGGCTGCACCGCGCCTTCTCGGTGTTCCTCTTCGACGAGCGCGGCCGGCTGCTGATCCAGCAGCGGGCGCTGGGCAAGTACCACTCCCCCGGTGTGTGGTCCAACACCTGCTGCGGCCACCCCTACCCCGGCGAGGCCCCCTTCGCGGCGGCGGCCCGGCGGACGTACGAGGAGCTGGGCGTGTCCCCGTCGCTGCTCGCCGAGGCGGGCACGGTGCGCTACAACCACCCCGACCCGGCCTCGGGGCTGGTCGAGCAGGAGTACAACCACCTGTTCGTCGGCCTGGTGCAGGCCGAGCCGCGGCCCGACCCGGAGGAAGTGGCCGCGACGGCCTACGTGTCCCCGGCCGAGCTGACCGAGCGGCACGGGAAGGACACCTTCTCGGCGTGGTTCATGACGGTGCTGGACTCGGCCAGGCCGGCCGTCCGCGAGCTGACGGGCCCGTCCGCCGGCTGGTGAGCGGCCGGCCTAGCGCGGGGTGAGCTTGAGCGGCAGGGCGGCCCAGATCACCTTGCCGCCGCTCGTCGTGTGGGCCACGTCGCAGGCCCCGCCCGCCTCCCGGGTGGTCTCCCGGACCAGGAGCAGCCCGCGCCCGCCCGTCCGCCCGTGGTCGGTCTCCAGGGCGGTCGGGCGGTAGGGGTGGCTGTCCTCCACGGACACCCGCACCCACTCGGGCCCGACGGCGACCTCCACGGCGAGCACCGGCGAGAGCACCGCCGCGTGCCGGACCGCGTTCGTGACCAGCTCCGAGACGATCAGCAGCAGGGACTGCGTCACGTCGTCGCAGACCGGTACGCCCTGGCGCACCAGCAGGTCCCGCACGGCGTGCCGGGCCTGCGGTACCGACGCGTCCACGGCGGGGGCGGTGAACCGCCAGACGCCTTCGTACGGCAGCGGCCCGGCGGTCCCGCTCTCGTCCATCGTCCGGTCGCCATCCTTGGGCTCGATTGTCACCACACCCCTGAGTGTTGGTAACGCATCGCTCCCCTCCGGAGGACTGAACACAAGTCAGCGGATATCGAGCGGTTCTGATCGTTGGCGTATGACACGGTCGGTTGTGGGACCACTCCTGTCCTGCCTGCCCGGTCCGCGCGACCCCATCATCGGCCGATAACATCCGCCGCATGGAGCCGCAGCTGCTGCACCGGGTCGCCGACTCGGTCGCCACCGTCGTCGTCCACCACCCGGCCAAGCGCAACGCCATGACGGCAGGGATGTGGCGGGCGCTGCCCCGGCTGCTCGACGAGCTGGCCCGGGACCCGGCGGTACGGGCCCTGGTGCTCACCGGTGAGGGCGGGACGTTCTGCGCCGGGGCCGACATCTCGACGCTGCGGGACTCGGCCGACCAGGCGCAGCGGCTCGCCGTCCGTGCCGAGGAGGCGCTCGCCGCGTTCCCCAAGCCGACGCTCGCGGCGGTCCGCGGGCACTGCGTGGGCGGCGGGGCGCAACTGGCGGCCGCCTGCGACCTGCGGTTCGCCGAGGCGTCGGCGCTGTTCGGGGTGACCCCGGCCCGGCTTGGGGTGGTGTATCCGGCGTCCGCGACCCGGCGGCTGGTGGCGCTGACCGGGCCGGCCACCACGAAGTACCTGCTGTTCAGCGGGGAGCTGATCGACGCCGAACGGGCGCTGCGCACCGGCCTGGTCGACGAGGTGCTGCCGGACGGCGAACTCGGCAAGCGGGTCGCGGAGTTCACCCGGGTACTGGCGTGCCGCTCGCAGCTGACGCAGGCCGCGGCGAAGGAGTACGCCAACGGACGCACCGACCGGGACGGCCACTGGGCGGCGCAGGCACGCGGCAGCGACGACACCGCGGAGGGGGTCGCCGCCTTCCTGGAGCGCAGGCAGCCGCGCTTCACCTGGAGCGTGCCCACGCCGGGATGAACCGGCGGCCGCGGGCCGTGCTCCTTGCCTCCGGGTCGGTCCCGACCTGCCCGGAGGGCGGCCTGATCCCCGATTGTCGGCGCCACCTGCCACAATTGCCGCGCAACCTCTGTGAGAAGGCGGTACGGGATCGTGACCACACCCGGGTCCAGCGCGTCCGGCGCGCTTTTCGACGTAGGGTCCATCGAAGGAAGGATCGCCGAGGAACTCGGCGTGCGGGAGCGGCAGGTGAAGGCCGCGGTCGAGCTGCTCGACGGCGGCTCGACGGTTCCCTTCATCGCCCGCTACCGCAAGGAAGCGACCGAGATGCTCGACGACGCGCAACTGCGCACGCTCGAGGAACGGCTGCGCTATCTGCGGGAGCTGGAGGAGCGGCGTACGGCGATCCTCGACTCGGTGCGCGAGCAGGGCAGGCTCACCGAGGAACTAGAGGCGCGCATCCGCACCGCGCAGACCAAGGCGCGCCTGGAGGACATCTACCTGCCGTTCAAGCCCAAGCGGCGCACGAAGGCGCAGATCGCGCGCGAGGCGGGTCTGGAGCCGCTGGCCGAGGGCCTGCTCGGCGACCCGTCGGTCGATCCGCACGCCGCGGCCGCCGCGTTCGTCGACGCCGGCAAGGGGGTGGCGGACACCCAGGCCGCCCTGGACGGAGCGCGGTCGATCCTCACGGAGAAGTTCTCGGAGGACGCCGACCTGATCGGTGAGCTGCGGGAGCGGATGTGGGTGCGCGGGCGGCTCGCCGCCAGGGTGAAGGAGGGCAAGGAGGAGGCCGGCGCGAAGTTCGCCGACTACTTCGACTTCGCCGAGCCGTTCACCGAGCTGCCCTCGCACCGGATCCTCGCGATGCTGCGCGGCGAGAAGGAGGACGTGCTCGACCTCGTCCTGGAGCCCGAGGAGGCCACCGAGGGGCCCTCGTCGTACGAGGGGATCGTGGCGAGCCGGTTCGGGATCGCCGACCGCGGCCGGCCCGGGGACAAGTGGCTGGGCGACACCGTCCGCTGGGCCTGGCGCACCCGCATCCTGGTGCACCTCGGCATCGACCTGCGGCTGCGGCTGCGCACGGCCGCCGAGGACGAGGCGGTGAACGTGTTCGCGGCGAACCTGCGCGACCTGCTGCTGGCCGCCCCGGCGGGCACCCGCGCGACGCTCGGCCTGGACCCGGGCTTCCGTACGGGCGTGAAGGTCGCCGTGGTCGACGCGACCGGCAAGGTCGTGGCCACGGACGTGATCCACCCGCACGTCCCGGCCAACCGGTGGGACGAGGCAATCGCCAAGCTGGCGCGGCTCGCCAAGGAGCACGCGGTCGAACTGATCGCGATCGGCAATGGCACGGCCTCCCGCGAGACCGACAAGCTCGCCGGGGAACTCATCGCCAAGCAACCGGAGTTGAAGCTGACCAAGGTGATGGTGTCCGAGGCGGGCGCCTCCGTGTACTCCGCCTCCGCCTTCGCCTCCCAGGAACTCCCGGACATGGACGTTCTCGTTGCGCGGCGCGGTGTCGATCGCCCGTCGGCTCCAGGACCCGCTGGCCGAGCTGGTGAAGATCGACCCGAAGTCGATCGGCGTCGGCCAGTACCAGCACGACCTGTCCGAGCTGAAGCTGTCGCGCTCGCTGGACGCGGTGGTCGAGGACTGTGTGAACGGCGTGGGCGTGGACGTCAACACCGCGTCGGCGCCGCTGCTTTCGCGCGTGTCCGGCATCACCTCCGGACTCGCCGAGAACATCGTCGCGCACCGTGACTCGAACGGGCCGTTCACGTCCCGGACCGAGCTGAAGAAGGTGTCGCGGCTCGGACCCAAGGCGTACGAGCAGTGCGCGGGCTTCCTGCGGATCCGGGGCGGCAGCGACCCGCTGGACGCGTCCAGCGTGCACCCCGAGGCGTATCCGGTGGTGCGCCGGATGGTGAAGACCACCGGGCAGGAGGTGGCCGGTCTGATCGGCAACACCTCGGTGCTGCGGTCGTTGAGGCCGACGGACTTCGTGGACGAGACGTTCGGTCTGCCGACGGTCGGCGACATCCTGAAGGAGCTGGAGAAACCCGGGCGCGACCCGCGGCCCGCGTTCAGGACGGCCACCTTCAAGGAGGGCGTGGAGAAGATCTCCGACCTGTCCTCCGGGATGGTTCTGGAGGGCGTCGTCACGAACGTCGCCGCCTTCGGGGCGTTCGTCGATGTCGGTGTGCATCAGGACGGGCTGGTGCATGTGTCGGCGATGTCGAAGACGTTCGTGAAGGATCCGCGGGATGTGGTGAAGCCCGGGGACATCGTGAAGGTCAAGGTGATGGACGTCGACATTCCGCGGAAGCGGATCTCGTTGACGCTGCGGCTGGACGACGAGGCCGCGCCGCGCGGCGCGCAGGGGGAGCAGAAGCGGGAGCGGGGCGGGAAGCCGCCTCGGCAGCGCCAGCAGCGGCAGGGCGGCGGAAAGGGGCGGTCCTCGGCGGCCGCCGCTCCGTCGAACGGGGCGATGGCCGACGCGCTGCGGCGGGCCGGGCTGGCGTAGGCGCGGGGCGCTGGGGCCGGCCTGGGTGGGTGCGCGAACCGGCGCTTGCCGGGTGCCGCCGCGCCCGCCCGTGCCGGCCCGGCGGCCCGACTGCCCGCAGCCGGGCGGCGGTCATGACGCCTCCGTCACCCTGCCGTCCGTCACCTCCAGGCGGCGGGTCACCCTGACCGCGTCCAGCATGCGGCGGTCGTGGGTGATCAGGAGGAGTGTGCCCTCGTAGGCGTCCAGGGCCGATTCGAGTTGCTCGATGGCCGGCAGGTCGAGGTGGTTGGTCGGCTCGTCCAGGACGAGGAGGTTGACGCCCCTGCCCTGGAGGAGGGCGAGGGCGGCCCTCGTGCGTTCGCCCGGGGAGAGGGTCGACGCCGGGCGCACGACGTGCTCCGCCTTGAGGCCGAACTTGGCCAGCAGGGTGCGGATCTCCGCCGGTTCCGTCTCCGGGACGGCGGCGTGGAAGGCGTCCAGCAGGGCCTCGGAGCCGTAGAACAACCGCCGGGCCTGGTCGACCTCGCCCAGCAGGACGCCGGAGCCGAGCGCCGCGTGCCCGGTGTCGAGCGGGACCCGGCCGAGGAGGGCGCCGAGCAGCGTCGACTTGCCCGCGCCGTTGGCTCCCGTCACCGCCACCCGGTCCGCCCAGTCGATCTGGAGGGACACCGGGCCGAGCACGAAGTCACCGCGCCGGACCTCGGCGTCGCGCAGGGTGGCGACGACCGCGCCCGAGCGTGGCGCCGAGGCGATCTCCATGCGCAGGTCCCACTCCTTGCGCGGTTCCTCGACGACCTCCAGGCGTTCGATCATGCGCTGGGTCTGGCGGGCCTTGGCGGCCTGCTTCTCGCTTGCCTCGCTGCGGAACTTGCGGCCGATCTTGTCGTTGTCGTTGCCCGCCTTGCGCCGGGCGTTCTTGACGCCCTTGTCCATCCAGGAGCGCTGCGTCTGGGCCCGGTCCTGGAGGGACGCCCGCCTGCCGGCGTACTCCTCGTACTCGTCGCGGGCGTGCCTGCGGGCCACCTCACGTTCCTCCAGGTACGCCGCGTAGCCACCGCCGTAGAGGTTGATCCGCCGCTGGGCGAGGTCGAGTTCGAGGACCTTGGTGACGGTGCGGGTGAGGAACTCGCGGTCGTGGCTGACGACGACGGTGCCGGCGCGCAGGCCGGTCACGAAGCGTTCCAGGCGCTCCAGGCCGTCCAGGTCGAGGTCGTTGGTCGGCTCGTCGAGCAGGAAGACGTCGTAGCGGGACAGGAGCAGCGAGGCGAGTCCGGCCCGCGCGGCCTGGCCGCCGGACAGGGAGGTCATCGGCTGGTCCAGGTCCACGGTCAGGCCCAGTGCGCCGGCACTCTCCCCGGCGCGGTCGTCGAGGTCGGCGCCGCCGAGGGAGAGCCAGCGCTCCAGGGCCGTCGCGTAGGCGTCGTCGGCACCCGGGGCGCCGTCGACCAGGGCCTGGGTGGCCTCGTCCATGGCGCGCTGGGCCTCGGTGACGCCGGTGCGGCGGGCCAGGAAGGCCCGGACGGTCTCGCCGGGCCTGCGCTCCGGCTCCTGCGGGAGGTGTCCGACGGTGGCGGTCGGCGGGGACAGGCGCAGCTCGCCCTCCTCCGCGGCGCTCAGCCCGGCGAGCATCCGCAGGAGGGTGGACTTGCCCGCGCCGTTGGCCCCGACGAGCCCGATCACGTCGCCGGGCGCGACGACGAGGTCGAGCCCGGAGTACAGGGAGCGGTCGCCGTGGCCGGCGGCGAGGTTCTTGGCGACGAGGGTGGCAGTCATCAGACCGTCGATCCTAACGGCGCCGCGCCGCCCGTTCAGCCGGATACCGTCCGCGCCACCGCCGTCACCAGCACGCTTCCCGACGCCCGCGCCACCACGAAGGACTCGCCCCTCACCGCCCCCGCGTCCAGGGCGACGCGGTGGCCGCCCGCTTCGAGGACGCCGTCGAAGGCCTCGTGCGCGTGGACGCGGCGCAGGCGGTCGAGGCGGTACACGGTGAGCCGTACCCGGCAGGGCGAGGTGACCTCGATGTCCGCCCGGGGGCCGGCCGCGGTGAGGCGGGTCAGCCGGCGCCGTTCGGCCGGGCCGCGGTCCAGGGCGTGTTCGATCTGGGCGACGAGCAGCGGGACGATCGGGGCGAGGCCGTCGACGTGGGCCACCTCCACCCCGGCGTCCGCGAAGGCGCGGCGTACGGCCGCCCGCTCCTCCTCGGTGACCGCGCGGCCGAAGGCGACGGCGCCGTAGGACCGCAGTTCGTCGGCCGGCACGGCACCGGCGTCCTGGGTGATGTCGGCGCCGATGCCGATGGTGCGCAGCGCGGCGGCGAGCCTGGCGAGCAGGGCGACGCGGGCGCCGATCAGCAGGACCCGGTGGCGGGGGTGCGCCGTGCCGTCGAGCAGGGGGGCGAGGGCCGTGCGGTACTCGGCGCCGGAGAAGCGGTACGGGCCGATGCCGCGGTAGGCGTTGAACTCCAGGTCCGCGTGTTGGCCGGTCTGCCAGGCGAAGTCCCGCCAGACGAAGTCGTCGCCCTCGCGCCGGATCACGGCGGTCACCGCGCCGCAGGCCAGGTCCTCGCACTCGGGGCAGCCGTAGATGACGTACCGGCCGCCGGGCAGGGGCGCGTCGGTCTCCAGGAGCAGGCTGCGGACCTGCGCGGCGAAGATCGCGGGCGGCACGTCGGAGGCGAGCGGGGAGACGGCGTCCAGGTCGCAGAGGCGGAACAGCAGGGGTCGTCCGTCGACGATGAAGTCCAGGAAGTCGCGGTGGACCTGGAAGTCACCGTCGGCGCGGACACCACCGGCGCGCATCGCCGGTGCCAGACCGAAGGTCGCGTACTCGGCAGCCATGCGCCGAGTATTCCCGGGGCGGGACGGCTCGGAGAACGGCCCGGGGCGCTCCGCTACGGTTCTGGTGTGGAAACCGAACTGGAAAACGATGTCGTCGTGGTCGGCGGCGGGGTGATCGGGCTGACGACGGCCGTCGTTCTCGCCGAGGCCGGCAGGCGGGTGCGGCTGTGGACGCGGGAGCCCGTCGAGCGGACCACCTCGGTGGTCGCGGGTGGACTGTGGTGGCCGTACCGCATCGAGCCGGTCGTGCTGGCGCGTACGTGGGCGCTGCGTTCGCTCGACGTGTACGAGGATCTGGCGACGCGGCCCGAGGAGAGCGGCGTACGCATGGTCGAAGGGGTGCTCGGCGAGACCGGACTGGACGAGGTGGGCGGGTGGGCGGCCACCAGGCTGCCGGGGCTGCGCGCGTCCACCGCCGCGGAGTACGCCGGGTCGGGGCTGTGGGCGCGGCTGCCGCTCATCGACATGTCGACTCATCTGCCGTGGCTGCGGGATCGGCTGCTGGCGGCGGGCGGGGTGGTGGAGACGCGCGCCGTGGCCGATCTGGCCGAGGTCCGGGCACCGGTCGTGGTCAACTGCACGGGGCTGGGCGCCCGGGACCTGGTGCCGGACGCGGCGGTGGGTCCGGTGCGCGGGCAACTGGTCGTCGTGGAGAACCCCGGCATCCGCGACTGGCTGGTCTCCACCGATCCCGTCTCCGGGGAGGTGACGTACTTCCTCCCGCAGCCCGGCCGGCTGCTGCTGGGCGGGACGGCCGAGGAGGACGCCTGGTCCACCGAGCCGGACCCGAAGACCGCGGAGGCGATCCTGCGGCGGTGTACGGCGCTGCGGCCCGAGATCGCCGGAGCGCGCGTGCTCGCGCACCTGGTGGGCCTGCGGCCGGCGCGGGACGCGGTACGGCTGGAGCGCGAGACGCTGCCGGACGGACGGCTGCTCGTGCACAACTACGGGCACGGCGGTGCGGGCGTGACGGTGGCCTGGGGCTGCGCCCAGGAGGCGGCCGGCCTCGCCGCACCCTGACGGGGACGCCGGCCCGGCGGGAGTGCCGGGCCGGCGCGCCGGTCAGTCGTGCTTGCCGATCGGGTCGCCCTCCACCTCCGTGCCGGCGCCCGGTCCGATGCGGATCTCGAACTCGCCCTCGTACTGCTTGTGCCCCTCGATGACGGCCAGTCCGACGGCTTCGGAGGCCATCTCGCCGCGCACGATGAGGGGGTCGCGGCGCAGATCCCGCATGAGGGCGACGCACATGAAGACCATCACGACGACGAAGGGCGCCGCCGCGAGGATCGTGAGGTTCTGCAGACCGGTGAGCGCGTCCGCCTTCCCGCTGCCGATCAGGAGCATGACGGCGCCGACCGCGCCGGTCACCACGCCCCAGAACACCACCACCCAGCGGCTGGGTTCGAGCGCGCCCTTCTGCGAGAGGGTGCCCATCACGATGGAGGCCGCGTCGGCGCCGGAGACGAAGAAGATGCCGACGAGGATCATCACCAGCAGGCTGGTGGCGGTGGCGATCGGGAACTCCTGGAGCACGGCGAAGAGCCGGCCCTCGGGGGTGGTGTCGTCGCCCAGGCGGCCCTGCTCCTGGAGCCTCATCGCCGAGCCGCCGAAGATCGCGAACCAGATCAGGCTGACCGTGCTCGGGACCAGGATGACGCCGCCGATGAACTGGCGGATGGTCCGGCCCCGGCTGATGCGGGCGATGAACATGCCGACGAAGGGCGTCCAGGAGATCCACCACGCCCAGTAGAAGACGGTCCAGCTGCTCAGCCAGTCCGCGACGCCCTCGCCGCCGCTGATCTCGGTGCGGCCGGCCAGTTCGGGCAGGTCGCCGAGGTAGCCGAAGACCGAGGTCGGCAGCAGGTCGAGCATGAGGATGGTCGGGCCCGCCACGAACACGAACACGACGAGGAGCAGGGCCAGCACCATGTTGGTGTTGGACAGCCACTGGATGCCCTTTTCGACGCCGGAGACCGCGGAGGCCACGAACGCCACGGTCAGCACCGCGATGATGCCGACCAGCAGCCCGGTACTGACCTTGTCCATCCAGTCGAGCTTCTCCACGCCCGAGCCGATCTGCAGGGCGCCGAGGCCGAGCGAGGCCGCGGACCCGAAGATCGTCGCGATGATGGCGAGGATGTCGATGACCCGGCCGCTGACGCCGTTGGCGTGCTTCTCGCCGATGAGCGGGGTGAACACCGCGCTCATGGTCTGCCGGCGGCGCCTGCGGAAGGTGCTGTAGGCGATACCGAGGCCGACCACCGCGTAGATCGCCCACGGGTGGAGCGTCCAGTGGAACAAGGTGGTGGCCATGGCCGTCTCCATGCGGTCGCCGGAGTCGGCCGGGTTGGTGCCCGGCGGGGGCGTGGTGTAGTGCGCCAGCGGCTCGCTCACGCCCCAGAACATCAGACCGATGCCCATGCCCGCGCTGAACATCATGGCGACCCAGGACACCGTGCGGAACTCGGGTTTCTCGCCCTCGACGCCGAGGTGGATACGGCCGTAGCGGCTCGCCGCCAGCCAGAGGGCGAAGACCACGAACCCGGAGGCGGCCAGGGTGAAGGCCCAGCCGCCGTTGTGCATGAGCCCGCCGAGCAGGGTGTTGGAGGCGTCCTCCAGCGAGTCGGTGGCGACGGCGCCCCAGACGACGAAGGCGACGGTCAGCGCGGCCGTGACACCGAACACGACGCGGTCGGTGCGAGGCTTCGTCTCCTGTCCGGTCAGGCCCGCTTCCGAACCCGGCAGCGTGCCCCTTTCGTGGTGTTCGCTCTCGCTTGGTCGATCCTGCGTCACAGGCGGCACCTTTCACGTCGGTCGGGCCGAAAACAGTGCTCCGCCGCGCCTTTGCCGCACGCGGCGCGGAACCCGCCCCTCAGCAGCGGGTGTCGGGCTCGCCCACCGCCAGGTGGTGCGTCGCGCGCTCGTCCAGGAGCAACGGCACCAGCGCGCGCAGTGGCTGGCGCAGTGGTACGTAGGCGCCCTCCCCGGTCCGGCGGACCTCTACACCGTGCAGGGCCAGTTCGTCGCCGATCTCCGTGTACTGGGCGGAGGTGAGCCGGTAGCCGCAGGGCGGGTCCTGGATCACCTCGGAGGGCTCGGCCGGGTCGTCGTCCGCGCCGCCGAGGTACACCGGCCCGCTGTCGGTCAGGCCCGCCCGGCGGGCGGCGGCGGTGGCCGCCTCGATCGGTCCGCGCCGTCGGTCGGCGAAGCCGAACAGGCCGTGCAGGGCGGCGAGCTGGGAGTTCACCCGGCGCCGGTTGTTCAGGGCCGGGTCCCGCCGCTCGGCGTCCGTGCGGGGGTCGATGCGGGTTTCGACGAGCAGGCCGACCGCGTGTTTCACGCCGGACATGTTCCGCAGGATGCGTTCCTGGCCGGTTCCGGCGATCCGTCCGACCGGCTCGCCGGTGGCGGGGTCGGTCGGGATGCCGTAGGTGCCGGTCGAGTAGCCGGCCCGCTCGGCGGCGGGGCGGACGTACGCCCCGGACAGGGTCCGGGCCTCGTCGTGGATCCGCGGGTGCGTGTTGAGGTTGCGGGGCCAGAGGTCGAACAGGTCCCTGTCGTAGTACGGGGGTTCGGCGGCGTACTCGTGCAGGTCGTAGATGACGCCGGGATGCCGGTCGCGGATGACGGCGGCCAGGGCGCGTGCCTCGGCCGTGCGCAGGGCGAGGTGGTCGCGGTTGACGTCCACGCCGTCGCCGTTTCCGCGGGTGCCCGCGGCCCTGCCGTCGGGGTTGGCGGTGGGGACGACCAGCACGGTGGTGCGGTCGAGGAAGCGCCGGGTGCGGGGGTCCGTGGTGTACGCCAGGTCGCGGACGGTGGACAGGCAGGCCTCGCGGCCGGAGGGCTCGTCGCCGTGCTGGCCGCACACGAGGAGCACCTTGTCCGGGGCGGAGCGCCTGCCGATCGTCACGAGCCGCAGCGGGCGGTGCCGCTTCGTGGTGCCGACGCGCTCGACGGTGACGTGGCCGCTCGCCCGGTCGGCGGCGGCCAGGAGTGCCCGCTCCTCGGACTGGGTGGTCCAGCGGGCGCCGTGCGTCTTCTCGAAGCCGGTGCGGGGCGGCGGTGCGGCGGCGGAGTGGGCCGGTGCGACGAGGAGGGAGGCGGCGAGGGCCGCGGTGGTCACGGCGAGGGTGCGCGGGCTGTTCATCGGCCTCCCTTCGGGACACGGCGGGTCGTGCGCGGCGCGGCGGTACCGCCGACGAACGGTACGCGCGGTGGAGTTCGGAAGCGGCCCACGTCCGGTGTCGGCGTGTCGGCGGGCGGACCGACGAGGTGCCCGCCGGCCCGGCGGGGGGCGGGTCCGGGCCGCCGCGGCCCGGGGTTCGCCGTCGCGACGGGGGAGGTTGCCGTGGGGGCGGGCGTGGCCGCGAGCGGTCCGCGGGTCCTGGCGCGCGTGCGGGTCGGCATGGGCGGGACGGTACAGGGGCGGGCTGCCGGGCGGAAACGGCAACGGGGGCCGCGTGACGGCCGAATGGCGATCGTGTGACAGGAGGGGTCACGCGCACGACCGCTCGCACAAGGACTGCCTAGGCTCCGAACAGACTTCGTGCCCCTACGACTTGGAGCTCTCGTGCACCGCAGAATCCTCGTGCCGGGCGCGCTGGGCGCCGCCTGCCTCATGCTGGCGGTCCCGGCGTCGGCGGCCACCCACTCCCCCGGCGCCCCGGGCATCGGCGACCCCTACTACCCGGCGTACGGCAACGGCGGATACGACGTCTCCCACTACGACCTGCGCCTGAAGTACCAGCCGGCCACGGACCTGCTGGAGGGGACGGCGACGATCCTGGCCCGCACCACCGAGGACCTGTCGCGGTTCAACCTGGACTTCCTGCTGGACGTCGAGGAGGTACGGGTGAACGGCGCCCCGGCGTCGTACAGCACCTCGGGCGAGCACGAGCTGGAGATCACCCCGAGGAGCCCGCTCGACAAGGGCACACCCGTCACCGTCGTCGTCCGCTACAGCGGCGTACCGTCCTCGAAGCAGGCGTACGGCTTCACCAGTTGGCACCGCACCCCGGACGGCGGCGTGGGCGCGAACGAGCCCGAGGCCGCGGCCTGGTGGTTCCCCAGCAACGACCACCCGCTCGACAAGGCCACCTACGACGTGTCGGTGCAGGTGCCCGACGGTACCCAGGCCATCTCCAACGGCACGCTCCAGTCCACGAGTTCGCGGCTCGGCTGGACCCGGTACAACTGGCGGTCGGAGCAGCCGCAGGCCACCTACCTCGCCACGCTCGCGGTGGGCAGGTTCGACCTCACGACCGGCACGACCGAGAGCGGCATTCCGGTGATCAACGCCTACAGCAGGGACCTGGGCGCGAACGACGGTGCCGCCCGAGCCGGCGTGGAGCGCACCGGTGAGATCGCCGACTGGCTCAGTGAGTACTTCGGGCCCTACCCCTACGACGCGCTCGGCGGGTACGTGCCGAACACCGACACCGGGTACGCGCTGGAGACGCAGACCCGGCCGTTCTACAGCCCGCGGCAGTTCGCGAACGGCTCGAACGTGTCCGTCGTCGTCCACGAGCTGGCCCACCAGTGGTACGGCGACCTGGTCTCCGTGCGCGGCTGGAAGGACATCTGGATCAACGAGGGCTTCGCGCGCTACGCCCAGTGGCTGTGGTCCGAGCACGAGGGCGAGGGCACGGCGCGGGAACTGGCCGACTACACGTACGCCTCGTATCCGGCGGACGACCCCTTCTGGACGGTGCGGCCGGGTGACCCCGGGCCGGAGAACCAGTTCGACGCCGCGGTCTACGACCGGGGCGCGCTGGCCGTGCAGGCGCTGCGGAACGAGATCGGGGACGCGGACTTCTTCACCGTCCTGAAGGGCTGGCCGCAGAGGTACGCCCACGGCAACGCGTCCGTCGCCGACTTCCGGCGGTACGCCGAGGAGGTCTCCAGCAGGCCGCTGGCCGCGCTGTTCGACACCTGGCTGTTCCAGCCGTCGAAGCCGGACGCGCCTGCGGCCCGCGCCGGGTCGCCCGCGAAGGCCTCGGGCGCGCCCGCGCAGCCCCGGTCGTGGCGGAAGATCGCCGCGACGAACGACGTGCACGAGCACTGAGCGTGACTCCACACAGGGTCCTTCGGCCGTCTCCACCCGGTGCCCGGGAGGTTTCACAGCACTGGTGAGACAGCGATACTGCTTCGCATGACGACGACCGACACCGAGGAGCCGGGCCTCACGATCGACGAGCTGGCCGCGCGGGCCGGTGTCACGGTGCGCACGGTCCGCTTCTACGGCACCAGGGGACTGCTGCCGCCGCCCGTGATCGGCCCGCGCCGGGTGGGGCACTACGGCCGGGTGCATCTGGCCCGGCTGGCGCTGATCGAGGAGTTGCGGCACCAGGGCATGACGCTGGCCGCGATCGAGCGCCATCTCGGGCGGTTGCCGCGGGATCTGAGCGCCCACGACCTCGCGCTGCACCGGGCGGTGGTGGCCTCCTGGGCGCCGGAGACGGTGGAGAGCGTGACGCGCGAGGAGCTGGACCGGCGCGCGGGCCGGGCGCTGACCGACGCGGAGGTGGAGCGGCTGACGGCGATGGACATCGTCGTCAGGGACGCGGACGCCCCGGAAGGCGACGCCCACCGCGTCGACACCGGGCTGCTCGGGCTCGGCGTCGAGCTGCTCGACGTGCCCTTCTCCCCCGAGACGCTCCGCGCCGCCCGCACGGCCCTCCTGGAGCACTCCCGCGCCGCCGCGCGCGACCTGTCGCGGCTGCTGCGTGACGCGGTCGCCGAGCGCGACGCGCGGGACGTGCGCTCCCTGTCCGCCCATATGCATCCCCTCGTGGTGCAGGCGCTGCTGACCACGTTCCAGCGGTCGTTGCGCGAGGAGTTGCGGGAATGGCTCGACAAGGACCCTGCCGAGGGAACCGGGTGATCCGGGTGAACCGACGGCTCAGCGGGCGTCGGTGAAGACCTCCCCCCTGTCCGCCTTCTCCACCAGCGGCGCGGGCGGCGTGAAGCGCTCGCCGTAGCGGTCGGCCAGCTCGCGCGCGCGGGCGACGAAGCCCGGCAGGCCCCCCTCGTAGCCGTTGATGTACTGAAGGACGCCGCCGGTCCAGCCCGGGAAGCCGATGCCGAGGAGCGAGCCGATGTTGGCGTCGGCGACGGAGGTGAGCACCCCCTCGTCCAGCAGCCTGACGGTGTCCAGGGCCTCGGAGAAGAGCATCCGCTCCTGCATGTCCCGGAACGGGATCTCGTGGCCGGGCCCGGTGCTGTCCCGGCCCGGGGTGCCGCTCCCGGAACCCCCGAAGTGCTCGCGCAGCCCCGGCCACAGACCGGCCCGCCTGCCGTCCTGCCCGTACTCGTAGAACCCGGCGCCACCGCTGCGCCCGGGGCGGCCGAACTCGTCCACCATCCGGTCGACGACGGCGTCGGCGGGGTGCTCGGTCCAGGTGCCGCCCGCCTCCCGCACGGCCCGCCTCGTCTCGTCGCGGATCTTCCGCGGGAGCGTGAGCGTCAGCTCGTCCATCAGGGCGAGCACCTTGGCCGGGTAGCCCGCCTGGGCCGCCGCCTGTTCGACGGACGCGGGCTCGACGCCCTCGCCGACCATCGCCACGCCCTCGTTGATGAAGTGGCCGATGACCCGGGAGGTGAAGAAGCCGCGCGAGTCGTTGACGACGATCGGCGTCTTGTTGATCTGCCGGACCAGGTCGAAGGCGCGGGCCAGCGCCTCGTCGCCGGTCCGCTCGCCCTTGATGATCTCGACGAGCGGCATCTTGTCGACCGGTGAGAAGAAGTGCAGCCCGATGAAGTCGGACTGGCGCTCGACGCCCTCGGCCAGCGCGGTGATGGGCAGCGTGGAGGTGTTGGAGCACAGCAGCGCGTCGGGGGCGACGACGTGCTGCACCTCCTGGAAGACCTTGTGCTTGAGGGAGGTGTCCTCGAAGACGGCCTCGATCACCGCGTCGCAGCCCGCGAGGTCGGCGGTCTCGGCGGTCGGCGTGATGCGGGCGAGCAGGGCGTCGGCCTTGTCCTGGGTCGTACGGCCCTTGGCGACGGCCTTGGCGCACAGCTTCTCGGAGTAGCCCTTGCCCTTGAGCGCCGACTCCAGGGAGATGTCCTTGAGGACGACGTCGATGCCCGCGCGGGCGCACGAGTAGGCGATGCCGGCGCCCATCATGCCGGCGCCGAGGACGGCGACCTTGGCGACCCGGCGCGGCTCGATGTCCTTCGGGCGGTTGGCGCCGGAGTTGACGGCCTGGAGGTCGAAGAAGAACGCCTGGATCATGTTCTTCGAGATCTGCCCGGCGGCCAGCTCGACGAAGTAGCGGGCCTCGATGACCTGGGCGGTCTCGAAGTCGACCTGCGAGCCCTCGACGGCGGCGGCCATGATGTTGCGCGGCGCCGGGTAGGGGGCGCCGTTCGTCTGCTTGCGCAGGCCCGCGGGGAAGGCGGGCAGGTTGGCGGCGAACTTGGGGTGGGCGGGGGTGCCGCCGGGGATGCGGTAGCCCGGCCTGTCCCAGGGCTGGGCGGAGCGCGGGTTGGCGTCGATGAAGGCGCGGGCCCTGGCGAGCATGTCCTCGCGGGTGTCGGCGACCTCGTCGACCAGGCCGTTGTCCAGGGCGCGGCGCGGGTTGTACTGGGTGCCCTGGAGGAGCACCTTCAGCAGCGCGTCGGTGATGCCGAGCAGCCGGACGGTGCGGACGACGCCGCCGCCTCCGGGGAGCAGGCCGAGGGTGACCTCGGGGCAGCCGATCTTGGAGCCGGGCGCGTCGAGGGCCACGCGGTGGTGGCAGGCGAGGGCGATCTCGTAACCGCCGCCGAGGGCCGCGCCGTTGAGCGCGGCGACGACGGGCTTGCCGAGGGTCTCGATGCGGCGCAGGTCGCGCTTGATCGCCATGCCGCCGTCGAAGAGGTCCTGGGCGGTCTCGGGGGTGACGCGGATGAGGTCGCGCAGGTCGCCGCCGGCGAAGAAGGTCTTCTTGGCCGAGGTGACGACGACGCCGCGGATCGAGTCCTTCTCGGCCTCCAGGCGGTCGGTGACCGCGGCGAGGGACGCGCGGAACGCCTGGTTCATGGTGTTCGCGGACTGGTCGGGGTCGTCGAGCACGAGGGTGACGATCCCGGTGTCGTCCTGTTCCCAGCGGATGGTGGTGGGCTCGGTGGTCATGAGGGTGTGCTCCTGGTGATCCGTCGGGAGGGAGGTCAGACGCGCTCGACGATGGTGGCGATGCCCATGCCGCCGCCCACGCACAGGGTGGCGAGTCCGTAGCGCTTGTCCTGGCGCTCCAGTTCGTCGACGAGGGTGCCGAGGATCATCGCGCCGGTGGCGCCGAGGGGGTGGCCGAGCGCGATCGCGCCGCCGTTGACGTTGACCTTGTCCAGGGACAGGCCCATGTCCCTGGCGAAGCGCAGGACGACGGCGGCGAACGCCTCGTTGATCTCGACGAGGTCGATGTCGTCGATGGTCAGCCCGGCCTTGGCGAGCGCCTTGCGGGTGGCCGGGGCGGGCCCTGTGAGCATGATGGTGGGCTCGGAGCCGGACACGGCGGCGGAGACGATCCGGGCGCGCGGGGTGAGGCCGTGGCGCTCGCCGACCTCCCTGGATCCGATGGCGACCAGGGCTGCGCCGTCCACGATGCCCGAGGAGTTGCCCGCGTGGTGGACGTGGTCGATCTTCTCGACCCAGTGGTACTTCTGCAGCGCCACGGCGTCGAAGCCGCCCAGCTCGCCGATGTCGGCGAAGGACGGCTTGAGGCCCGCGAGTGAGTCGGCGGTGGTGCCGGGGCGCGGGTGCTCGTCGTGGTCGAGGACGGTGAGGCCGGCGCGGTCCCTGACGGGTACGACGGAGCGCTCGAAGCGGTTCTGCTTCCAGGCGGTGGCCGCGCGCTCCTGGGAGAGGGCCGCGTACTCGTCGACGTCCCGGCGCGAGAAGCCCTCGATGGTGGCGATCAGGTCGGCGCCGATGCCCTGCGGGACGAAGTTGGTGGCGAGGTTGGTCATCGGGTCGTTGAACCAGGCGCCGCCGTCCGAGGCCATCGGCACCCGGGACATGGACTCGACGCCGCCGGCGAGGACCAGGTCCTCCCAGCCGGAACGCACCTTGGCGGCGGCCAGGTTCACGGCCTCGAGGCCCGAGGCGCAGAAGCGGTTCTCCTGGACGCCCGCCACGGTGTCCGGCAGTCCGGCCGCGATGGCGGCGATGCGGGCGATGTCGGAGCCCTGGTCGCCGACGGGGCCGACGACGCCGAGCACGATGTCGTCGACGGCGGCCGGGTCCAGGCCGGGGAAGCGGGCGCGGATCTCGTGGATGAGGCCGACGACCAGGTCGACGGGCTTCGTGCCGTGCAGGGCGCCGTTCGCCTTGCCGCGTCCGCGCGGGGTGCGGATCGCGTCGTACACGTACGCTTCGGTGGTCACTGGCAGGCCTTTCACTGAGGGTTGTTCACGGAGGCGTTCGGCTCGGGGCCGTCCGGCCGAGTGGTCTTCACGGGGCCGTCCGGCAGGGGGTCGCGGGGCAGGTCCCAGTCGCGGGTCACGGCCTCGGAGCCGGCGCCCGGGAGGGCGGGCCCGGTGCGGACGGCGGTGGGGGTCGCGGAGAAGCGGGGCGCGGGGGCGGGCTGGGTGATGCCGCCGTGGTCGGTGAAGGTGCCGCGGGCGGCGAGGTGCGGGTGGTGCGGGGCCTCGCGGAGCGAGAGCACGGGGGCCACACAGGCGTCGGAGTCCGCGAACACGGCCGTCCACTCGTCCCGGGTACGGGACTTGAAGCGGGCGGCGATGGCCTCGCGCAGCTCGGTCCAGCGGGCCGGGTCGTCGCGGGCGGACGCCCGGTCGGGGATGCCGAGCAGGTCCGTGAACTCGGCGTAGAACCGGGGTTCCAGGGCCCCGACCGCCATGTACCGGCCGTCGGCGGTCTCGTAGGAGCCGTAGAACGGGCAGCCGCCGTCGAGGAGGTTGGCGCCGCGGCGGTCCTGCCAGCCGCCGGCGGCGAGCATGCCGTGGATCATCGTGGAGAGGTGGGCGGTGCCGTCGACGATGGCGGCGTCGACGACCTGTCCGGTGCCGGTGGCGCGGGCGTGGTGCAGGGCGGCGAGGAGGCCGACGACCAGGTACAGGGAGCCGCCCGCGTAGTCGCCGACCAGGTTGGCGGGGACGGCCGGCGGGCCGTCGGGGGCGCCGATCATGCCGAGGGTGCCGGTGAGCGCGATGTATCCGATGTCGTGTCCGGCGCGCCGGGCGAGGGGTCCGTCCTGGCCCCAGCCGGTCATGCGGCCGTAGACGAGGCGCGGGTTGCGGGCGTGGCAGGGGCCGGGGCCGACGCCGAGCCGTTCGGCGACGCCGGGGCGGTAGCCCTCGATCAGGAGGTCGGCGCGTTCGGCGAGGTCGAGGACGCGGGCCGGGCCGTCGGACGCCTTCAGGTCGACGATCACGGAACGCTTGTTGCGGTTGGTGATGTCGTGGGCGGGGTCGATCGCGGGGCCGGAGCCGCCGGGACGGTCGACGCGGACGACATCGGCGCCCAGGTCGGCCAGGAGCATGGCGGCGAAGGGCCCGGGGCCGATACCGGCCAGTTCGACCACGCGCACGCCGGCGAGCGGGCCCTGAGCCGGCGTCTTCGTCTGCGGCATCGCATCCCCAAGCTCTGTGACACAACTGCTGTAACACCAGTGATGCTAAGAACGTGTTCCACTCGGCACAAGCCCCGGGCGAGCAAGCGCTTAGCCCATTGTGGCGCACTCCCGGCTCCGGGCGACGCGTTCCTCACGCTAGCCTCAGCCACCGGCAACGGCGCGTGCTGCGGACCCAGGGGTTGCCGGAGGGTGACGGAGGGATGTCATGAACGGGCTGAAGAGGGCCGATCGGCCGTACGACATCGTGCTCTTCGGGGCGACGGGTTTCGTCGGCGAACTCACCGCGCAGCACCTCGCCGCACACGCGCCCCGGGGGCTGCGCTGGGCGATCGCCGGGCGCGACGAGGAGAAGCTGCGGCGGCTGCGCGAGCGGCTGCCCGGCGCGGCGGATGTCGGCGTGCTGCGCGCGGACGTGTCCGACCCGGCCTCGCTGCGCGAACTCGCCGAGCAGGCGCGCGTGGTGGCGACGACGGTCGGCCCGTACGTCCGCCACGGCGACGCGCTCGCCGCCGCCTGCGCCGACTCCGGCGCGGACTGTCTCGACCTCTGCGGCGAGCCCGAGTTCGTGGACCTGACGTACGTCCGTCATGACGCACGCGCGCGGGAGACCGGTGCGCGACTGGTGCACGCCTGCGGTTTCGAGTCCCTGCCTGCGGATCTCGGCGTGTACTTCACGGTGCGCCGGCTGCCGCGGGGCGTGCCGCTGACCGTGGACGGCTTCGTCAGCGCCGACGCCACCTTCTCGGGCGGTACGTTCGCCTCCGCGCTCGGTCAGTTCGCGCGCGGCCGGCAGCAGCGGGCCGCGGCGCTGGAACGCCGGCGGCACGAGCCGCGGCTGGTGGGCCGCCGGGTGGTGACGCCGCTGGGCGGGCCGCGGTTCGCCGGGGAGGTGGGGGCCTGGGCGCTGCCGCTGCCGACCGTCGACGCGCGGGTCGTGGGGCGCTCCGCGAAGGCCCTGGACCGCTACGGCCCCGACTTCCGCTACCGCCACTACGCGGCCGTGCGGCGGCTGCCCGTCGCGGTGGGCGGGGTGGCGGCCGCGGGCGCGCTGGTGGCGGCGGCCCAGGTGCCGCCCGTGCGGCGCCGGCTGTCCGAGCGGCTGAGGCCGGGTGACGGGCCGGGGCCCGAGCGGCGGGCGAGGAGCTGGTTCTCGGTGCGCTTCGTGGGCGAGGGCGGTGGCCGGAAGGTGTTCACCGAGGTCGCGGGCGGCGACCCCGGTTACGGGGAGACGGCGAAGATGTTCGCCGAGGCGGCGCTGTGTCTCGCCCTCGACGATCTGCCGGCGACGGCCGGACAGGTCACGCCGGCCGTGGCGATGGGCGACGCGCTGATCGAGCGGCTGCGGGCGGTGGGCATCCGCTTCCGGGTGGCCGCGACCCGCTGACGGACCCGCCGCCGACCCGCCCTACCCCGACCACACGGCGATCGTGTAGATCATCCCGCCGATCCAGGCCAGCCCCGCCCCCACGGCGAGCACCAGCCCCGCGACCACCGCCCGCTCGACGGGCCGGGTGGAGCGGGCGGGGCGGCGGGGCGCGCGGCGTGAGGTCATGGGGCCAGCCTGCCGCCGCCGGCGGTGGGGCACATCCGCTCGGACACTCAGATGATCCGAACGGTCCCGCCCTTGGAGACTTCCACCGCCTCCCACGTCCCACCACCAGGGCTCCAGCGCGCGGAGGTACGGCAAAGTCCCAAGGGGAAGTTCAGTGAAACCCTTGAGGGTATGAAGTTCCTTCTCGAAGTCACCATGGACGAGGGCGCACTCGCCGAGGACCCCACGGCCGAGTTGCAGCGGATCCTGCGCTACTGGGGCGGCAACCTGCACCACTACGCGCTGCGCCCCGGCGACGGTTCGACGGTCTACGACTCGGCGTACCGGGAGGTGGGGCGCTGGAGCGTCGAGGTGTAGGTACGCGGTCTCCGAACCGCCCGCCGCGCCGAGCACGCCCCGTTGGGCACGCGCGGCCGGCGGTCTATTCTCCGCGCCCGGCGACGAACTGCGTGGCGGCGGTGAACACGGCGAGGATCACCGCGGAGATCGCCAGCATGACGCCGGCGGGGGCGAGCAGTTGCGCGGCGTCGGGGGTCGAGGCCATCAGGGTGAACAGGCGGTTGACCGGAGGCATGCCCTTGGCGAAGAGGGCTCCCGTCACCAGCGCGAGGGCGGCGACCAGCGCGTACCCCTGCCGTTTGAAGACCAGCCGCGAGCACAGCACGCCGATGGCGATGCCGGCGAGGGCGCAGGTGAGCTGTGCCTCGATGCCCAGCAGAAGATCGGCCGCGGTGACCACGTGGTCGCCCATCCACAACGGGAAGAGCAGCCCGAAGACCATCAGGACGAGACAGCTCAGCAGGGCCGTGCCGATCGCCGCGAGCAGCACCGTGAGCGAGCGGCCGCCCGCGGTGACGACGACGATCGCCCGCTGCGGCGGGTCGTCCAGGCTCATCAGGGCGATGGTCAGCCAGGTCGAGCAGACGAACAGCGCGCCGGCGCAGGAGGCGTAGGCGGGTGGCAGCGGGCCGCCGCCGTTGACGGTCAGCACGCCCATCAGGCCCATGAACAGGAGCAGCGGGGCGAGATAGCGCTGGGTGTGCAGCACGGTGGCGAAGGTGTAGCGGACGAGCGCGATCACCGCACGTCTGCGTTCATCGCGGCGTCCGGCGTCCGGTGGTGGTCCGTGGTCGTCCCGGTGACGCGCTCGACGGACCAGCCGTGCCGGAGCGCGGTGCACAGCAGGGCGTCGGTGGACTCGCGTGCCACGCGCATCCTGATGCCCGTGGCGTCCCGGTCCACCGTGAGTACGCCGTCCAGTTGCTCCCAGGCGACGTCCTGCGGTGCGCGGCCGTCCCGGAGCGCGGTCAGGACGACGTCGGACGCGGGTCGCCGCTCGGTGGCCCGCGGCTCCGGTCCCCGCAACGACACGCGGCCCTCGCCGACCGTGTAGGTCCGGGTGGCGCGGGCCCGGGTGACCGACTCGCGGTGGTCGGTGAACAGGACGGTGCCGCCAAAGGCCGCGACCTCGGTCATGATCTCGGCGAGCACGTCATGGGCGTCGGCGTCCAGGCCGGACCACGGCTCGTCCAGGACGAGCAGCCCGGGTTCCACCAGGAGGGCCTGGGCCAGTGCGACCTTCTGCGCGTTGCCCTTCGACAGGCTCCGCAGGGGGGCGTGCCTGCCGCCCACCAGGGCGAGTCGGTCCAGCAGCCGGCCGGCCCGCTCCGAGGCGACCGGGGTGGTCAGCCCGCGGACGCGGCCCATGTGCGTCAGGTAGGCCGCGGCCGACATGCGTTCGTTGGGTGAGAACCGGTCCGGTACGTACCCGACGACGGGCGGCCGGGCGGCCACCGTGCCGCAGGTCGGCCGGGACAGGCCCACCGCGATCCGCAGCAGCGTCGACTTCCCCGATCCGTTCCCGCCCGCGAATGCCACGACCTCACCGGCCGGGGCCTGCACATCCACGTCTCTCAGGATCCAGTCGCCACGGCCATAGCGCTTGCCCACTGCTCGAAGACGTAGCAACCGTTCTCCTTCGTCCGGTACGACACCTCCCAGATACTCGCAGATCACGGGGGCGGCGCGAACCGGCACGAGGGTCAGGCCGGGCGGGTGGCCCGTCGCAGGGTCGTGCGGCACAGGGCGTCGGCCCTGCGGGTGGTTTCCGGCTGTCGGTGGGCGGGGGTCAGTGCCAGGGTGTGGGCGCAGGCGTTGTCGAGGCTCACTCGGTGGCCGACCGAGACGAAGACCGGCTTCACGGCGTCGCGTGTGCGGACGGCGCGCCCGACCTCCTCGGCGCCGGCGAGCAGCGGTGACGTACTGCCGCGCGGGGTGTCCGGGGCCTCGTAGGCGAAGGTGAACGGGTTCTTGGCCACGCCGATGGTGGGCAGGCCGGTGAGTACGCCGAGGTGGGCGGCGAGGCCGAAGCGGCGGGGGTGGGCCAGTCCGTAGCCGTCGCAGACGACCAGGCCGGGCGGGCAGGGCAGGGCGTCCAGGGCGGCGAGGACGGTCGGGATCTCCCGGAAGGCGAGCAGGCCGGGCACGTAGGGGAAGGAGATCCGTCCCACGGCCGTGGCCTCGGCGACGACGGCGAGGGTCGCGGCGTCGAGCACGACGGCCGCCGCCGCGACCACGTCGCGCTCGTCGTCGTAGGCGACGTCCACTCCGGTCACCCGGCCCGTGCCGGGCGGCGGGCCCGTCTCGTCGAGCACCACGCGCGTGCGCAGTTCGTCCTGGACGGCGCGGGCCCGCTCCTCGGTCGCGGGCCAGTCGGCGGGAATCTGCGCGGTCACGGTCGTCATGGTGACCGCAAGCCTACGGGGGCGTACGCGGGGGCCGGTCAGGGGCTCCGAACGGCTCACTTGCCGAGGGCGCGCCGCAGCTCGTCCTTGTTCATGCCCGAACGGCCGCTGACATGACGGCGCTTGGCCTCCTGGTACAGCTGGTCGTAGGTGGGCCCCTGCGGGCCCTGCCGCTTCCCGGCCCGCTGTCCGCCGCGCCTGGCCGGCGACATGTCCCGAGTCGACGTGCGGCTGGCGGTCTCCGACTCGCCGGACCGGGCGCGTTCCTTGTTCACCGTCCGCGCGGCGATCTCCTCGGCGCGGCCGGTGCTCTCGCCGCGGTTCCTGGCGCTGTCCTTAATGTGCTCGTACTGCCGCTCCCGTTTGGGGCTCGACCCGCTCGGCATGATCCGCTCACTTCCTCTCGCGTCCGGCGGACGGGTACCCACGTCGCGGAGGAACACCCACGTGCCGCGCGAGGCCCCAAGTGCCTTGTGGAGCGCGCGGGGAGAGCCGTGTCACTCCCGTGCATGAACGCGGTGACAGAGGTCACTCGGTCCTCGTGTGCACGGATCAGCTGATTCCAACGTCTCTTCCAGTGCCCGGCCCCGCACCATCCCCAGAGCCCGTCCTGCCGTCACGAGGGAGCAAGGCGTTGTCCACCGTCATTGAGCAGCCCGTCGAGGCGCGCCTCGTCGCCGCCGCACCGCGCATGCCGAGCATTCCCGCCACCCTGCGCTACGACCGCGACGACCCCTTCGCCGTGCGCATGACCTTCCCCGCCCCCGCCACCCTCGAAGGCGTGGAGGTCTGCTGGACCTTCTCCCGCGAGCTGCTCATCGCCGGTATGCGGGAGCCGGACGGCCGCGGCGACGTGCGGGTGCGCCCGTACGGATACGACCGCACCGTCCTGGAGTTCCACGCGCCCGAGGGCACCGCGGTCATCCATGTGCGCTCGGGCGAGCTGCGCCGGTTCCTGCACGCCGCCGGCGAGCTGGTGCCCGTCGGCCTGGAGCACCTCCAGCTGGACCTCGACCACGACCTGGCGGAGCTGATGCGCGGAAGCCACTGACCCCTGCGGCTCCGCCCCCGGCGCCGACGCGTCGCCTCAGCCGCCCGGGGACGCCACGGCCCGCGCGGTCTCGTCACTCACCGCGCCCCGCAGCTCCGCGACAACCCTCCGCAGCCCGGGGGCCGCCGCCCCGACGCGCCCGGTCAGCTCCGCGATCCGCCGCTCCCGACGCGCCCGGTCCCCCGCGCCGTCACCCGCCCGCGTGCCCGGTTCCGCGGCGGCCGCGAGCACGGCCACGGCCGCGTCCCGCTCGCAGACCTCCCCGGCCGGTACCGGACCCTCCAGGACCTCCCGCGTCTCCTCGCGCAGCGCCCGCGCCACGGCGGGCCGCGCCAGGACGTACTCCACGGAGGTGAACACTGCGAGGACACGCTTTCTGTCGGCACGCAGATGTCCCTCGGCGACCAGTTGCTCCCGTACGGCGTCGTAGGTGACCCGCGCGTGCAGGCGCACCCACGTCCGCCACGGGTGCGGCAGCGACTCTCGGACGAGGTCCAGCAGCCCGTCGAGGACGGCGTCCCCGGTGCGGGAGTCCAGGTCGACGGGGGTGGCGATGCCGCCGTCGTCGGTGAGCAGGCCGCGCTGGGCCAGCTCGGTGAGCGCGCCGGCCCGCACCAGGTGGTGGACCCGGGCGGTGTCGGCGGTCCCGGGCCGCGCGGGGGCCCAGGCCAGCAGGCAGAGCCGGGCCGGCAGTGAGAGCGGGCCGTTGGGCACGGGGCCTCCTCGGGGCCGTGGGACCGGGGCCGCGTTAATCCGTTGACAGCCCACCCGGTCCCTCCTAGCGTTTACGGCGTATCTGCTGCCGCCGATCGGAGAAGGACGTTGCTCGTCTGAGGTTCTGAGACACCGCGTCACACACCACACGTGTGTGTACGCCGCGTGCGACCTCGGCGTTCGAGCCGTCCTTGCGGAGCAGGGCTCTTCTCAGGCCTGGCCCCTGCGTGCGGCTCCTCCTTCCCCGCCGGACGACGCTCGCCGCCCCGGTGTCTCGATACGCGTGTGCCCCCGACCGCATCGAGCAACCGCGGAGATCCCGTATGTCCAGTACGTCTACTTCCCTCACCTGTACATCACTGTCCTTCGCCTGGCCCGACGGCACCTCCGTCTTCGAAGGGCTCGACACCACCTTCGGCCCCGGCAGGACCGGCCTCGTCGGTGTCAACGGAGCCGGGAAATCCACCCTGTTGAAGCTGCTCGCCGGACTGCTCACCCCGTCCGGCGGCACTGTCCGCGTGACCGGCGAGGTCGGCCATCTGCCGCAGAACATCACGCTCGACACCGCGCTGCGGGTCGACGGCGCACTCGGCATCGCCGCCCGGCGGGCCGCGCTGCACGCCATCGAGGCGGGCGACGCGGCCGAGGAGCACTTCGAGACCCTCGGCGACGACTGGGACGTGGAGGAGCGCGCCCTCGCCACGCTCGGCGAACTCGGTCTCGGCCACATCGGGCTCGACCGCACCGTCGGCGAGGTCTCGGGCGGCGAGTCGGTGCTGCTGCGGCTGGCCGCGCTGCTGCTGCGGCGGCCCGACGTACTGCTCCTCGACGAGCCCACCAACAACCTCGACCTGTACGCGCGCAGGCGGCTGTACGCGGCGGTCGAGTCCTGGCCCGGCGTGATGGTCGTGGTCAGCCACGACCGCGAGCTGCTGGAACGGGTCGACCAGATCGCCGACCTGCGCTCCGGCGGGATCACCTGGTACGGCGGCAATCTCTCGGCGTACGAGGAGGCGCTCGCCGTCGAGCAGGAGGCCGCCGAACGCATGGTGCGGGTCGCCGAGTCGGACCTGCGCAAGCAGAAGCGCGAACTGGCCGACGCCCAGGTCAAGCTGGCCCGCCGCAAGCGGTACGGCCAGAAGATGTGGGACCAGAAGCGCGAGCCGAAGATCGTCATGGGGGCGCGCAAGCGGGCGGCGCAGGAGTCCGCGGGCAAGCACCGCATCATGCACGAGGAGAGACTCGCCGAGGCCAAGGAGCGGCTCGACGACGCGGTGGTGGCCGTGCGGGACGACGACGAGATCCGGGTCGACCTGCCGTTCACGGCCGTGCCGCCGGGCCGGGCCGTGCTCACACTGCGCGCGCTGGAACTGGTGTACGGCGCCCGGGTGGAGGGCGGCCTCGACCTGCACGGCCCCGAGCGGATCGCCCTCATCGGGCGCAACGGCGCGGGCAAGACCACGCTGCTGCGCACGATCGCCGGGGAGCTGGAACCGGTGGCCGGCGAGGCGACGGCGCATGTGCCGCTGCGGTTCCTGCCGCAGCGCCTCGACGTACTCGACGACGAGCTGAGCGTCGCCGAGAACGTGGCCCGGTTCGCGCCGGGCGCCACCAACAACCGGATCCGGGCGCGGCTCGCGCGCTTCCTGTTCCGCGGCGCCCGCGCCGACCAGCGGGTGGCGACGCTGTCCGGCGGCGAACGCTTCCGGGCGGCGCTGGCCGCCCTGATGCTGGCCGAGCCCGCGCCGCAACTGCTGATGCTGGACGAGCCGACGAACAACCTGGACATGGCCAGCGTGCGCCGGCTCACCAGCGCGCTGGACTCCTACGAGGGGGCGCTGATCGTGGCCGGCCACGACGTGCCGTTCCTGGAGTCGCTCGGCATCACGCGGTGGCTGCTGATGGAGGAGGGAGAGCTGAGGGAGACCACGCCGGAAGCCGTCGGGAATCCCGCGTAGCGTGCCGGCCTCCCGCGGCGGAGCGTCTCAGGAGGGCCACGAGGGGCCGACGGGGCTTCCGCCCACCCGTGTCCCCGCTGCATGATGGCGGACCGGCGTCGCGCCACGGGCGCCGGACAGCCCAGCGCCCATACGAAAGGCCCGTCGTGCCCAGCAAGAAGGCCCTCGTCCGCCGCCCCAGTCCCCGGCTCGCCGAGGGGCTGGTGACCCACATCGAACGGGAGAGTGTCGATCACGCCCTCGCGGTCGAGCAGTGGGACGCCTACGTCGAGGCCATGCGGGCGCACGGCTGGGAGACGCTGGAGGTGGACCCGGCCGCCGACTGCCCCGACTCGGTCTTCGTCGAGGACACGGTCGTCGTGTACCGGAACGTCGCGCTGATCACGCGGCCCGGCGCCGAGTCCCGGCGCGCGGAGACGGCCGGCGTCGAGGAGGCCGTGGCGCGGCTGGGCTGCTCGGTCAACTGGGTCTGGGAGCCGGGCACCCTGGACGGCGGCGACGTTCTGAAGATCGGTGACACGATCTACGTCGGGCGCGGCGGGCGGACCAACGCGGCCGGCATCCAGCAGTTGCGGGCGGCCTTCGAACCGCTGGGCGCCCGGATCGTCGCGGTGCCCGTGAGCAAGGTGCTGCACCTGAAGTCGGCGGTCACGGCGCTGCCGGACGGGACGGTGATCGGGCACATCCCGCAGACGGACGTGCCGTCGCTGTTCCCCCGTTTCCTTCCGGTGCCGGAGGAGTCCGGGGCGCATGTGGTGCTGCTCGGCGGCGACAAGCTGCTGATGGCGGCGAGCGCGCCCAAGACGGCGGAGCTGCTCGCCGATCTCGGCCACGAGCCGGTGGTCGTCGACATCGGCGAGTTCGAGAAGCTGGAGGGCTGTGTGACGTGCCTCTCGGTGCGGCTGCGGGAGCTGTACACCTGAGCCCTCGCGCCCTTCACCCTTTCGGCCCCGGGACCTGCGTGTCCCGGGGCCTCGGCGTTTCCCGGGCGACCGCGGCTGATCAGCGGCCTTTACGGCACGCTTAACCTACGGTCTCGTAACCTACGGTTTCGTAGCTTACGATTCCGTAGGTTCCCGGCACCGCTCGCCGGGCCGCTTTCCGCTCTGTCGCACGTCCCCTGGAGTTCTCTGTGACGACCGTCTCCCCGCCCCTTGGAAGTTCCGCCGACTGGACCGACGCCCGACTGCTGTACGCGCTGGAGGAAGTGGTCGAGAAAGAACTCAACCGGCATCTCAAGGTCGCCAAGGACTGGATGCCGCACGAGTACGTGCCGTGGACCGACGGCCGGAACTTCCCGGGGATCTTCGAGGACGGCGAGGCCTGGGAGAAGGACCAGTCCAAGGTCACCGAGATCGGCCGGATCGCCCTGGTGGTGAACCTGCTGACCGAGGACAACCTCCCCAGCTACCACCACGAGATCGCGAGCCTCTTCGGCCGCGACGGCGCCTGGGGCACCTGGGTGCACCGCTGGACCGCGGAGGAGGGCCGGCACGGCATCGTGATGCGCGACTACCTGCTCGCCTCGCGCGCGGTCGACCCGGACAAGCTGGAGCAGTTCCGCATGGCCCACATGAGCGAGGGCTTCGAGTCGGACAACCGGCACTCGATGCTGCACTCGGTGGCCTACGTCGCCTTCCAGGAGCTGGCCACCCGCATCTCGCACCGCAACACGGGCCACCAGTCGGGCGACCCCGTCTGCGACCGCATGCTGGCCCGCATCGCGACCGACGAGAACCTGCACATGATCTTCTACCGGAACCTGCTCAAGGCGGCCTTCGAGCTGGCGCCCGACCTGACGATGCGGGCGGTGCGGGACGTGGTCGTGAACTTCCGGATGCCCGGTCACGGCATGCCCGGCTTCGAGCGGGCCGCCGCGCAGATGGCGATCGGCGAGGTCTACAACCTGCGTATCCACCACGACGACGTGATCCAGCCCGTGCTGCGCTACCTGAAGATCATGGAAATCGGCGGACTCGGTCCCGAGGGGCAGGCGGCCCAGGAGGAACTGGGGCTCTACATGGGCGGACTGGACTCCGAGGCCGCCAAGTTCGACGAGAAGCTCGCGGCACGCAAGGCCCGGATGGCGGCCCGAGCAGCGGGCTGACCTCTCGCTCCGGGGCCTCGGCCGGCGTCACTCGTGGGCCGTCGTCTCCTGCAGCGCCGCGTCGCGCACGTCCGGTACCGGGTGGCGGCGGATGCGGGCGGCGAGGGCCCGCGGGCCGTCCTCAGTGCGTGGTGCGTCGCAGGGCCAGCCGTTCCTTCTCCGACAGCCCGCCCCAGACGCCGAAGCGCTCGTCGTTGCTCAGCGCGTACTCCAGGCAGGCCGAGCGGATCGGGCACAGGGCGCAGATCCGCTTCGCTTCCCGTACGGAACTGCCGGGCTCGGGGAAGAAGAAGTCTCCCCCGGTCTGTGCGCACAACGCCTCCTCCTGCCAGGCGAGGTCGGGCGTCGGGATCGTCTCGGTGTGCATGGTCAGGAGCGTGCCGGAGCACGAAAAACGTTCGATCAACGCGGGATCAACGCAAGGGTGCGGGCCGGGCCCGCGGCCGACCCGATGGTCCCCCGCCGCGCGCGGTACCGCACGGCGGCGCGCGGAGGCGACCGCCGGCGGTGCGGGCACCGGGGCCCCTTCCGAGGCGGGCGATCACGCCCACCCCTGCCGCCGGCGGATCCGGGCGCACGGGGCAGGTCCTCGCCGACCCGCTCGGGACGCCGTTCGGCATCCAGCAGCGTGCGCGGCGGGGACGTTCCGCTCGCCGACGGCCCGACGGGGACGGACGCCGTGGTCGACCGGGCCCGGGAGTTGGGCGGCGCGGTGGGGATGCCCGCGACGGACATCGGGGGCGTCGGGCGCGTGGTCCGGCTCGCCGGTCCGTGCGGTGCGCGGTGTCCAGGCCGCTGCCCCGTCAGGTGCGGGGCCGCGTCCGCGGTCAGGCGGTGGCGCGGCGTACCAGGGTGGTCGGCAGGACCACGCCGGAGGGTGTGTCCGCCGCGGCCCGCGGTTCCCCGGCGTCGGTCGGCGGGCCGTCGTCGGCGGGGCCCCGTTCCAGGCCGCGCAGCAGCAGACGGGCCATCAACCGGCCCATCTCCTCGATGTCCTGGCGGACCGTGGTCAGCGGCGGGTCGGTCTGCTCGGCGACGGGCAGCATGTCGTCGAAGCCCACCACGGCCACGTCGTCCGGCACCCGGCGCCCGCGCTCGCGCAGCACCCGCAGCGCCCCGGCCGCGGTGAGGTCGTTGGCCGCGAACACGGCGTCCAGGTCGGGGCACCGGTCGAGCAGTTCCCGCATCGCCCGCTCCCCGCCGCCCGAGGTGAAGTCCCCGTGCGCGACCAGCCCCGCCCCGGCGTCCGCCCGGAACGTCGTGGAAGCCCGCGAGCCGGTCGGCCGCGGAGGTCTGGTCGAGCGGTCCTGCGATGTGTGCCACGCGGGTGCGGCCGAGGCCGGCCAGGTGGCGGACGGCCTCGCGGGCGCCGCCTCGGTTGTCGCTGTCGACGTAGACCACGTCGTCGAGGCCGTCGTCCCAGTCGGGGCGCCCGCCGAACACGGTCGGCACACCCGCGCGGCGTACCAGGCCGGGCAGCGGGTCGTCGAGGTGCAGGGAGAAGACGAGGGCTCCGTCGACATGCCCACCGGCCAGATAGCGGCCGACCCGGGCGTGGTCCTCGCGGCCCTCGGTGAGCAGCAGCACGAGCTGGCTGTCGTGGGCGGTCAGCTCCTTGCTGATGCCGCGGAGCTGCTGGGCGAAGTAGGGGTCGGCGAAGACCCGGGTCTCCGGTTCGGCGGCGACGACGGCGACGGCGTCATGGCGTCTGGTCACCAGACTGCGGGCGGCCTGGTTGGGCACGTATCCGAGTTCCTCCACCGCGCGCCGCACTCGCTCGGCGAGCGCGTCCCGTACCCCGTGGGCCCCGTTGACCACCCGGGACACGGTGGCCCGCGAGACCCCGGCGCGTTCGGCCACGGCCTCCAACGTGGGGCGCGGGGCTGGCTCGCTCACTTCGGGACTCCTCGTCGGCGTGGTGCCGATCAGGATAGACCCGGGGTGGCGCGGAGATTGAGAGCGCTCCCGCCGGGCGGTGAACGCCGGTACGGCGCGGCCCCCACGCTCCGGCGCGTGAGCCGTCCGGCGCCTGGGCCGTCCGGCGCCTGGGCCGTCCGACGCGTGAGCCGTCCGGTCAAGCGCGCGTCAGTGCTCGTGCCCGGCGGCCTCCCCGGCGTCCTCGCCGGTCCCCGCGCCGTGGGCGTGCTCGTGCGGGTCGTAGCCGGGAATCGTGCCGTCCGGCTTCTTCACCAGGAACAGGCCCACCATCCCCATGTCGGAGTGGCTCTGGACGTGGCAGTGGTACATCCACGCCCCGGCGCCCACCCCCTCCCCCGCGATGATCTGGAAGCCGAAGGAGTCCGCCGGGCCGGTGATCTTGTTGTCGACGACCCGGCTCGGGTCGTCGGGGCCGGTGAGCATGCCGGTGCGGTTGTCCGCCCAGCGGTGACCGTGCATGTGGAAGGTGTGGTAGTACTCGCCGTGCGTGATCATGACAATCTCGACGCGGTCGCCGACGGTGGCCTCGAAGTCGGGGCCCGTGTGCGGCGCCCGGTTGTTGATGAGCATGTCGTTGAAGACGATCGTGTGCGTGGCGTCCGGCAGCACGTCGCCCTTGCGGCGCACGATCACGGGACCGTACAGGCCCTTGCGGATGCCGCCGGTGCCGTGCTCGGTGCCGACGACGTGGTCGTGGTAGTGCCAGTAACCCGCGCTGCCCGCCTGCCAGGTGCCGTCCGCCCGGCGGCCGGGCGCATGGGTGCGCCAGGTGTAGGTGCGGGTGCCGCCGGGTTCGACCGCGCTGCGGTTCATGGCGGTGCCGTCGCTGGAGATCTCGTAGTCGAGGCCGTGGACGTGCAGGCTCGCGGTCACGTCCATGGTGTTCTCGAACTCGATGTGCAGCGTGTCGCCCTCGTTGATCTCGATCAGCGGGCCGGGGACGGACGCCTTGCCCTTCTCGAAGCCGTAGCCCATCTGACCGTCGGGCAGTTGCTCGGCGTACATCTTGAGGTGTCTCACCTCGCCCCCGGCCGGTGCCGTCCTCGCGGCGACCCCCTTCGCCGCGGCGCCGGCGTTCTCCGGAGCGATGGACAACGATGTCGCGACGGCCGCGCCGCCCAGCAGTACCCGCCGGTTGAAGCCTCGCCTGTCCATGCCGAACTCCCCACGCTGGTACGGAATTTGCGGAGACGTAGCCGATATCGGCCGTGCTGAACCTGTGGGACCGTACCGGTTGCCGCTCGGTTTATCCACACTCAGGACAAAGTTCGTTCCATCCCGGTCATACCTATTGGCGAACCACGCAAAGAGGTCTAGCTTCCTTGGCGCTGCTGCCGCGACCGAGGAGGGGTGGGTGACCACGTGCGGTTCACCTCGCATCACAAGCCCATGGACTTACGAGGGTTGAGCGCCAAGGGCACCAGGAGACGCGTCTGGGCGGCGTCCCTGACCGCCGGTTTCGTCGCCGCGGGCCTGCTGTCGGGCCCCGCCGCCAGCGCGCGCCCGGCGCCGGACCCGTCTGTGACAACGATGTCGATCACGTCGCCTCCCGGCGGCTCGAACGTACGAGTGCTGATCTTCTACGGTTCCGCCGCGGCCGGGGAGGAGTCGCCGGTCGTCAACGCCGGGATCGCGGCCATCGAGCGCATCGGGCTGTCCGGCCCGGAGAACGAGCGCTTCGCCGTCGAGGCCACGGGCAACGCCTCGGTCTTCACCGACGAGGAGCGACTGAGCCGCTTCAACGCGATCGTGTTCCTGACCGGCGGGGGCGATGTCCTCGATCCGGCGCAGGAGGCGGGTCTCGAGGCGTACATGGAGGCCGGCGGCGGGTTCCTCGGCATCCACGACGCGGCCCGTGCGGAGCCGTACTCGGACTGGTTCACCGGTCTGGTCGGCGCCCGGCCTGCCGCCAACAGCCCGACGCAGGCCCAGCGGGCCACCGTCGAGGTCGGCGACCGGCGCCATCCGGCGACCAAGGACCTCCCGGCAGAGTGGAAGCACCTCGACCAGTGGCCCAACTGGCAGCAGAACCCGTCCGGCGACGTGCACACCGTGGCCCGGGTGCGCGAGTCGACGTACCAGCCCGGAGCAAGCGCCAACGGCTGGGACCACCCGGTCAGTTGGTGCCGGGACTACGACGGCGGCCGGTCCTTCTACACCGCCATGGGCGGCACGGTGTCCTCGTACGACGAGACCGACTTCCGGGCCCATCTGCGCGGCGCCCTGATGTGGACGACGCGGCTGGCGCGGGCCGACTGCAAGGCGACCATCACCGGCAACTACAAGGCCGAGCGGCTCACCGAGCCCAACCAGCCCGGCCTTAACGACCAGATCGGCGAACCGCACGGCCTGGTCACCGCGCCCGACGGCCGCGTGTTCTACATCGGCCGGGGCGGCACCGACTCCTCGCTGCCCGTGGTCACCGACTGGGACGACCCGGACATCGGCAAGGGCACGGGCGAGATCCACGTCTACGACCCGAAGACAGGGAAGGCCACCCTCGCCGGTGCGCTGACCGTCTTCGGCAACAAGGGCGGCGGCGAGGAACTGGTCAAGGTCGAGGAGGGCTTGCTCGGCATCGAGCTGGACCCGGGGTTCGAGCGGAACGGCTGGGTGTACCTGCACTACACGCCGCACTCCGGGATCGACCGCGACACGCACATGGCCGAGCGCCGCGTCTCGCGCTTCACCTTCGACCAGGCGACCGACAAGCTCGACCTGGCCAGCGAGAAGGTGCTGCTGAAGTGGCCGGTGCAGATCCACAGTTGCTGCCACGCGGGCGGCGGGCTGGCCTGGGACTCCAAGGACAACCTGTACATCGCGACCGGTGACAACAACTCCAGTGGCTTCAGCGACGGTTACTCGGGCAACAACCCGCAGCCCAACTTCAAGGGCGTCTCCTTCGCCGACGCGCGCCGCACCGCCGGCAACACCAACAACCTCAACGGCAAGATCCTGCGCATCCACCCGGAGCCGGACGGCACGTACACCCTGCCCGAGGGCAACCTGTTCACCGGCAAGGAGACCGCCGAGGGCGGCGGCAAGACGCGCGGCGAGATCTATGTGATGGGCGTGCGCAATCCGGCGCGCATCTCCGTCGACAAGGCGACCGACACCCTGTATGCGGGCTGGGTCGGCCCGGACGCCGGCGCTCCGTCGACGACGTGGGGTCCGGCCAAGTACGACACCTTCGCCGCGATCACCGAGGCGGGCAACCGGGGCTGGCCGTACTGCATGGGCAACAAGCAGCCGTACCGGGACCGGAACCTGCCGGACCCGACGAAGCCGCTGGGCTGGTACGACTGCGACCACCCGAAGAACGAGTCGCCGAACAACGACGGCCTGGTCAACCTGCCGCCGGTGACCGGCAACAACATCTGGTACTCGCCGCAGGGCGGCGGACCCGACTTCCCGCGCGACGAGAACGGCGTCCCGTCCTACAAGCAGGACGAGTCCGTCTACCGGCTGCCCTGGCTCAAGGGCGGCGGCCAGGCCGCGATGAACGGCCCGGTCTACCGCTACGACGCCGACAACGCCAGCGAGACCAAGTGGCCGGCGTACTGGGACGGCAAGTGGTTCGTCGGCGACTTCTACGACGCCGACCAGCCGCGCAACGCGGTGCTGATGGATCCGAGGACACAGGGCGACGGCGGACTGCCGGTGCACTCGGAGTCCCTGAAGAAGATCGTGCCGATCGGCGACGACGGCATCAAGAACCTGATGGGCTGGACCTTCGGCCCGGACGGCGCGCTGTACGTCCTCGACTACGGCCGCGGCTTCTTCACCTCGGACTCCAAGTCGGCCCTGTGGCGGGTCACCTACGAGGGCGGTGGGCCGACGCCGGCCGCCGGGCAACTGGCGAGGGGGACACAGTGACACGGCAACGAAGAATGTGGGCCGCCCTGTTGGCCGGCCTGCTGATGGTGCTCGGTCTGCAGGCGACCTCCGCCTCCGGGCAGCCCACCGTCGCGGCCGAGGCCGACCAGGTGCTGACCTGGACCGCGGGCGACGACATCACCAAGTACACGTCGGCGCCGGAGACGGCGGTGGCGGGTCCGGCCACGATCGTCTTCGAGAACAGCGCGGCGACCGGCAACACCACCGGCATGCCGCACACGTTGACGTTCATGACCGGCGACCCCGAGTACAACAACGACGTCCAGCTGAACATCCTGGCCAATCCGGGCGACGACCAGGGCGGCAAGCACACCGCCGAGGTCACCCTCTCCCCCGGCCGGTACATGTACCACTGCACGATCCCCGGCCACGCGGAGATGAAGGGCGTCCTCGTGGTGACCGAGGGCGGCGGTGGCGAGGACACCACGGCGCCCGAGACCTCGGCCGAGGTGGGCGGTACGCAGAACTCCGACGGCGCGTACGTCGGTTCCGCGACCGTGACGATCGGCGCCACCGACGAGGGCGGCTCCGGTGTGGACCGCGTCGAGTACGCCCTCGGCGCCGACGGTGCCTGGCAGCCGTACACCACGCCGGTCGTCGTCGACCAGGTCGGCGAACACACGCTGCGCTACCGGGCGTTCGACAAGGCGGGCAACGCCGCCGAGGAGAAGAGCATCACGTTCACCGTCGCCGCCCCGGACACCGACGACACGACCCCGCCGGAGACCTCGGCGACGGTCAGCGGTGAACAGAACCCGGACGGTGCCTACATCGACATGGCGACGGTGACCGTCACCGCCTCCGACACCGGTTCCGGGGTCAACACCATCGAGTACGCGGTCGGCGACGGCGCCTGGCAGGCGTACACGGCGCCGGTGATGGTGCACGAGGTCGGCGAGCACACCGTGCGCTACCGGGCCACCGACAAGGCGGGCAACGTCGCGGCGGAGAAGAGCGTCGCCTTCACCGTCGTCGCCGCTCCTCCGCAGGACACCACCCCGCCGGTGACCGGCGCCACCGTGGAGGGCACGAAGAACTCCGACGGCGCCTACGTCGGCAGCGCCAAGGTGACGGTCAACGCCACCGACGAGGGCGGCTCAGGCGTGGCGGGCGTGGAGTACTCGATCGACGCCGGTCCCTACCTGGCGTACACGGACCCCGTGGTCGTGGACCGCGTGGGCCGGCACACCGTGGCCTACCGGGCGAGCGACCGGGCGGGCAACACCTCCGAGCCGCTGACGGTGAGCTTCACGGTGGTGGCGGGCGGGGTTCCGGCGCCGCCCTGCCCGGAGTACGACGAACGGCTGACGGTGATCGTCGGCACGGTCGACACGGGTGTGCCGAACCGGATCACCAACAGCCGTTGCCGGATCAACGAGTTGATCGAGGACGAGAAGGAGTGGTCGTCCCAGGCCCTGTTCCTCAAGCACGTACGGGAGGTCACGGACCGGCTCCTGACCGAGGGCGTCGTCGACGAGCGGGAGAACCGGGCGATCAACGAGGCCGCCCGCCAGTCGGAGATCGGCAGGCCCGGACAGACCGAGGGCTACCGCGCGATCCTCGACGGCACCCCGGAGTCGTTCGCGCGGTGGGAGCAGGTGGGCGGCGGTTCGTTCGGGCTGAACCCGGACGGGTCGATCACCTCCGGCACCACGAGGGACGGCCTGGGCATGCTGTGGTTCCCGGAGCGCAAGTACGGCGACTTCTCGCTGAAGCTCCAGTGGCGTGACGACGCACCGGGCACCGCGAACACCAACGGCGGCGTCTTCGTGCGCTTCCCGCAGATCCACGACCACCCGGAGGAACCCCGGCCGGAGTGGGCGGCCATCAAGTACGGGCACGAGATACAGGTGTTCGACAGCCCGACCGGCGACATGTACAAGTCCGGTTCCGTGTACGGCTTCGACCGGGTCGGCCTCGCCGGGGCCGGTGTCACGGAGAAGGGCACCTGGAACGACTACGAGATCCGGGTGGTGGACCAGCACTACTCGGTCTTCCGCAACGGCGTGCTGATCAACGAGTTCGACAACATCGGCGGCCAGGACTTCTACCCCGAGCGCTCGGACGACCCGGGCACCGACGGGCGGCGGTTCGCCTCCGGCTACATCGGACTCCAGGTACACAGCACGGCGGACGTGGTCTCGTACCGGGACGTCCGGATCAAGGAGTTGTAGCTCACCGGGCCCCGGGGCCCGGCCTCCTGGCGCGGCTCGGCTGTACCCGACTGGGTTCCCCCGGCATCTTCGGATACTCGGGCGGGTACGGCAGATCACCGAGCCCGTGGTCGTGCTCGTCCCTCGTCGCCAGTTCGAGCAGGGCGTCGAGGGAGTGCCTACGGTCGTCCATGCCCGCGTGCACGTCGCCGAGTTCGGCGAAGCGCGCGGGCATGGTCGTGATGTCGAAGTCCCGCGGGTGTGCGACGCCCACCTCGTCCCAGGTCAGCGGTGCGGAGACGGGGGCGTTCGGGCGGGGGCGCACGGAGTAGGCGGAGGCGATGGTGCGGTCGCGGGCGGTCTGGTTGTAGTCGACGAAGATGCGCTCGCCGCGCTCCTCCTTCCACCACTTGATGGTCACGTGCTCGGGCATCCGCCGTTCCATCTCGCGTCCGACGGCGATGGCCGCGCGGCGCACCTGGGTGAAGGTCCAGCGCGGCTCGATCGGCACGAAGACGTGGATGCCGCGCCCGCCGGAGGTCTTGGGCCAGCCCCGCAGCCCGCCGAACTCCTCCAGGACCGCCCGTAGTTCGTGGGCGGCGCGGGCGGCGGCCCGATAGTCGGTGCCGGGCTGCGGGTCGAGGTCGAGGCGCAGTTCGTCGGGGTGGTCGACATCCTCGCGGCGGACCGGCCAGGGGTGGAAGGTGAGGGTGCTGTGCTGGGCCGCCCACAGGACGGCAGCCTCCTCGGTGGGGCACATCTCGTCGGCGCTGCGTCCGCTCGGGAAGGTGATGTGCGCGGTCGGGATCCAGTCGGGCATCCCCTTGGGTGCGCGCTTCTGGTAGAACCACTCGCCGGTGACGCCGTCCGGGTAGCGCTGCAAGGTGGTGGGCCGGTCGCGCAGCGCACGCAGGATGCCGGGCGCGACCGCCTGGTAGTACCGGGCCACGTCGAGCTTGGTATAGCCGTACTCCGGAAAGAACACCTTCCCCGGACTGGACAACCGCACCGCCCGCCCACCCACCTCCAACTCCACCGCTTCCGCCATGCGAGCCACGGTAGGCGCAGCGGGCGTTCTTCGCATATCAGGCGTTCGGTACGGATGCCCTCGCGGAGCGTGCGTAGGATCACCGGCATGCCGCTGCGACCCGTCCTCGTGAACATGAAGGCCCTCGACGACTCGGCGGTCGGCCGGTTCTGGGGGGAGGCCCTCGGCTGGCGCGTCTCCAGCGTGCAGCCCGGCACGACCACCGTCAGCCCCACCGGCTTCGACTGGCTGGACCCGGCCGGCGTCTGCGTGGATGTCATCGCGGTGCCGGAGCCCAAGACGGCGAGGAAGAACCGTGTGCGCCTCGATCTCGCGACGACCTCCGCGGCCCATCAGTCCGAGTTGGTCGCACACCTGCGGTCCCTCGGCGCGACGCCCGCCCACGTGGGCCAGGGCGACGTGCCCTGGACGGTCCTCGCCGACCCAAACACACGTGACTACCAGTTCTGTGCAGCATAGCCGCAGGTCAGCGGCATCGACAGATGCCCTGCCCGGCACTTGGCCAAACGGCGCGTTTTGCTGTCTGCGGGGCCACTACGGGGCGCGTAGCTCGTCCTCGGGGGTCGGGCCCGCACCGAGCGCCACGGCGTGACTCGGGCAGGCGTACAGGGTCACCCCGGGGCCGCTCGCGCGCTCGATGTACCGGATCGGGATCGGAGCCTACGTCCATACCGGCAGATTGCTGCCGACCTGATCGCGGGGATTGGGCGAGGCGACTTGGCCCCAGGAAAGCCACGCCCGTCCGAGAAAGAGCTAACGGAGCGGTACGGGGTCGCGCGCAATACGGGCCGGTCGGCGCTTGGTGTGCTGCGGGAACGCGGGCTCGTCTACACCGTTCCGGGCCGTGGGACCCATGTAGCGAAACCGGAGCCCGCCGGCGAGGGCGAGAGCGCCGAATCGAGAGGGTCAGCGGTCATTCCCGATCATGGTTAGCCGACCGACTGTCTGTATAGGCACCCCAAGACGCGCCTTAGCCTGGTGACACCCTGTCAGGCTCGGAGAGTTGGTCACCGTGGTTCAGTACCTCGTCGGCTCGCGCGCAAGCAATCTTGCCAAAGCCCAAGTGCGGGAATATCTGCGCCCGCTCCGCGAGCGTTTCCCGGACACCACGTTCACGCATCGCGTGATCTTGGAAGGGGGCGACAGGGACCGTAAGTCGCTCTTGTCGAACGTGTCCGCGGTCAGTGGCGGGTCGGCGTTCAGCAGCGAGCAGGAAGCAGCGTTGTCCCGCGGCGACGTGGACGTTGTTGTCCACTCCCTGAAAGACCTTCCTACGTCTAACCCGACCGGCCTTACGCTGCTGCCCCCGCCCGGTCGCGAGGACGTGCGGGATGCGTTGTGCGGCTCGACCCTCGCCGGACTGCGGAAGGGCGCACGAGTCGGGACGGGGGCCCCTCGGCGGATCGCGCAGCTACTCGCGGTGCGTCCCGATCTTGAAATCGTCCCGATCCGAGGGAACGTCCCGCCCCGATTGAAGAAGATCGAGGCCGAGGGACTTGACGCGGTGGTCCTTGCTGCCGCGGGACTGTACCGACTCGGCCTAGACGACGCAATCGGCGAACTGCTGCCGCTCGACCAGTTCCCGCCGAGCCCCGGTCAGGGCGCGTTGGGGATTCAGGTCCGGACGGACGAGTCCTCGGCCCCCTTGCGCGAGATCCTTTCCACGGTTGGCGACGTTGCCGTTGATGCGGAGATCAGGGCGGAACGCGCGCTACTCGCCGAACTACACGGCGGGTGCAGTGTGCCCATGGGCGCGTACGGCGAGACCCTGCCGGACGGGGAACTCAGGCTGTTCGGTCAGGTCAGTTCACTGGACGGTACCGAGCAGATTTCGGGGACGCTGACCGGGCGGTCCGCGGAGCCGGAAAAGCTCGGTGCGGCCCTGGCCGCGTCGCTCATTGACCAAGGCGCGCATTCGATCCTTGACGCCGTACGGGCCGCTCTCGCGGCTAGGTGAGCTGCCGGGCAATGTCGAGCGCCGCGTACGTGACGCTGCCGCTCGCCCCCGCCCTCTTGAGCATCGTGAACAGCTCGACCAGTAGACGCACGTCGCGCCGTCCCGAGTCGGGGTCCATCCGGGTCAGTGACGTGTACTCGCCGGACACCGAGAACGGGAACAGGGGCGCTCGGGTGACCCCCCGGAGCGTGGTGAGCACGTCCGCCGTGAACTGCGCGGGCTCCAACAGGATCATGTCGGCGCCCGCAGCTTCCATCCGTAAGGCCGTTTCAACAAACTGGTCGGCCTTCCCGGGGTTGATCTGAAACTCACGGTTGATGCCCGCTTTCGGGGTGGCGCCCATCGTGAGCCGGAATCCGTCGTACAGGCTCGACCAGAAGATGACGTGCGGCATGACGGACACCCCCTCATGACCCGACTGGTCGAGTGCCTTCCGGGCGCCCCCGACCGTACCGAGCACCATGGAAGCGGGGCCCACGATGTCCGCGCCCGCTTCCGCGTGAGCGACAGCCTGACGGGACGTGACCTCGATGGTGCCCCGTACGTCGGGCTTCCCGTCGTGGTTGGTCAGGTAGCAGGCGCCATCGGCGGTGTACGAGCACAGGCACGTTTCCGTCATGACCGCGAGATCCGGCGCGGCGTTCTTGCACTCGCTGACAACGCGAGCCATGAGCGAATCGGGGTACACCGAGACTTCCCCCGTGGCGTCCCGTTCGGCCGATTCGGCGAACAGCTTCACGGAGGGGACACCGAGCCGTACGGCCTCGCGAGCCACCGCGGGAATCTCGGCGAGCGTCACCGTGGGCATGGGGCGGTCGGCGGACTCCTCGGTGACGAGCAGCGCCATGGACAGATCAGCAGGTGTGAGCGTCTGCGGTTCCAGCAGCCGTCGGACCGCCGGTCGGCTCCGGAGTGGACTCGTCGCCCTGGTCGTCGTTCGTGGGCGGTGCTCGGTGGTAACGGTCAAGGGTCGTCCCTCGTTTCAAGTGGTCGCGGCATGAACGGACCCGAGCGGTGGGGCGTGCTGGTCATCGCTCGGGGCCGCTGGTGCTGGTGCTGCTCCTCACCGTCCTAGCGGCATCCCGTCGGAGCGGGCGGGGCGGGGCTCGCGTCGTTTTCTGTGCACGTCCGCCGCAGAGTCGAGCGAGCGGGCGTGATCCCCGCCGGGGACACTGGTCACACGGTTCGGTGCACTCCGAATTGCCCGAACAACCTGCCGCGGGGAAAGGGTTATCCGGCTGCTGTTCTACGCGGCGAGCAGCGAGTACGCGCCGAGCGGTTCGGCGTCGTCGTCCGTCCTGCCCTCGTCCGGGCTGGTCGGCTCGTCGGGCTCGGTGGTCTCGGCGTCACTCCCGATGGTCTCGGGCTCGTCCGTGGTCAGCTCGGTGGTCGCGGGCATTCCGCGCCCCCCCCTTTCTCTCTGGTGACCCCGGCCCGGTTGGGCTCGGGGTGCTCGACTCCGCCCATGCAGTCACGCGGAGTCGTGCGGTCCGTTCTCGGTTGGGCTACCGGCCGTGATGGGTTCTACGGGGAACCCACGACGGTTACGCCTCGCAACTCGCGCCAGAGACGGGACGCAAGCATTCCCCGTTGCTGCGGCAGGCTGTACGAGCGGAGCGTGTCAACCTCGCGAGCGATCCACCCTTGATCCGTGTACTGATACAGCGTTCCCGACACGCCCCACAGATTGGCCTTACGTGCTCGCACGATGACGTGTTCGCTGTCGCGCAGGAACGGACAGAGCTTCACCGCGAGCCGTGCACACCCCGTGCACAGCGGAGGTTGGGAGATCACGGATCGCTCGGGCCACGTCGCGGGCGACCCCGGCCGTCGCCAGTCGATGAACAACCAGCCCTGCTTGTTGCGGTCCGCAGGCTCTCGGCAGACCTGACACAGCATCTGCCCCATACATTCGCGCTGCCGGTCCGAGTGCATCGAGTCGAACTGAACTTGCGCCGACCCCGGAGCGGTGTAGACGCGAACCCACAGGTTCCCGTGTTTGTCCCGGTCTTCCGGGCGGGTGTCCTTGTACGCGATACGGGGTCCACCAGACATAAACTCAACCGTTAGCTCTGACTCGCGCGGGCCCACGTCATTGCTGCGGCTGGTGATGTAGGGGACGACGGTAGGCACGGCTCAAACTCCTTGTGCGTTGGGGCTGTTGGCGTCGTCGGGCCACAGGTGGCCCCCCGCGTGCGTGGCGAACAACAGGCAGAGGTCACCCGAAGACGCGTCCCGTTCCGGGCACGGGTCCATGAGCTGTACGCAGGACTCTGCCTCGCGCCAGAACACCCACACCGCGCGTCCGGTCGAGTCCTCGGCGAACAGCACGTGTGCCGCGTGGTCGCCGTCCATGTGCTCGTCTAGCTCACAGTGCGTGAACTGCTCCACTTCATCGGCGGTGGCGCTGTTCGATACACGTTCGACAGCGGTAGCTATGAGCCCCGGCGGAACGAACAGGGGCGCGCTGCAACGGATCATCGGGGGCGTCCTCGCTCGGTCGGCTCCCCGCCCTGGTCACAAAAAGGGGATGCGCCCACCCGCCTTGCGGCGGGTCTTCCTGTGGCTCGTCTGACCAGGGCCGGAGTAGGGGGTTGTCCGTCGTCGACGAGCAGCACGGCGCGGGCTCGGGGGGAGGTACGGCCACGGGCCAGACACTCAGGGTGTAGCGGCACCCGTTGTCAGCAATCACGACAGACAGGGGTGCGCCTTCCCGGAGCTGGTCACAAGCGGCCCGGTACTCCTCGGCGCCCCCGGCCCAGACGCGCAGTTCCGCGGGGCAGTCGGGAACGGGCACTGCCCTCGTGCGCATCGTCCGTTGCACCCACGGGGAACGCTCCGGGTCCGGGTCGAGCTGTTCCGCGATGTGCCGAGCCTGCCCCTGTAACCATCGCAGCCCGAGCCGGATGGACGGAGCCGGATAGGTGCCGAGAACGTATGCGACTGTTTCGCCCGTGCCGTACACCTCTCCTTCCGCGAGCACTTCGCACCAGTACACCCGGACGGGCTCGGTCGCGGACTCAGGGCGGGCGGGGGTCACAGTCGGTGCGCCCGCCGCGCGGCGTTCTCCTCGGCAGTTCGGGCGCGTACGTGGTCGTACGTGCCCGCCGGCCCGACCCGATCGGGGGAGACTTCCCACTCGGTCCCGCCACCCGGAGGGCGGAGCGTCCAGCGGTTGCCAGCCTCGCCGCGGAACTCGCCCACGCGGTCAGACTCGGTGTCGTGCAACAGGGTGCCCACAACGGGCGTCGGGTCCGTGCCATGGGTGGACATTCGCCGCCCCCTTTCGCTCGGTGAGTTGCTTGACAAGCCAACTGCCAACCGAGGTATCCGGGTAGCTTGATGGGGGGTGGCAAACCCTGGCACTTCAACCCACGTCGAGAGGACGGGCGGGATGCGAGCACCGAACCACCAGTTGGCGGACCATCTCGCCCGGTCGCTCATGAGTCAGGGCGAGTTGGCGCGACGCGTCCATGCCCGAGCAACGAGCGTCGGGCACCCGCACATTTGCCCGGATGCTACGGCGGTTCGCCGATGGTTGGGCGGGCAGGAACCGCGCCCCCGTTGCCGGGGCTCATCGCTGATGTGTTCTCGGCGCACTTTGGCAGACGCGTGACAACGTACGACCTAGGTCTAGGGGAAGAACCCGACCTTGACCGGCCGCTGACCTACAGCTCATCTTGGGCCGTGACGGTCGAGTCAGTGACCGAGCTTGGGAGAGCGGACATGGATCGCAGGAAATTCCTGGCGGCGGCCCCCTTCGCCGCTGCTGCGGGAATCGGCCCCTCGCGGGACTGGCTACTCAACACCCTTGATCAAGAACCGGACCCGGGCCCCCGCGTGCGGCTCGAAGACGTCGTGCACGTGCGGAACATGTTCAGTGCCTTTCAGGACACTGACGTGATGCAGGGGGGCGGTACGGGCCGACTGCTCCTGACGCAGTACATGAACGAACACGTCTATCCGCTGTTGCGGCGTACGTACTCAGACACCGTGCGGCGGGCGCTGTGCGCCGCATCGGCTGAACAGACGTACCTGTTGGGTTGGATGGCGTACGACGATGGCGAGCACGGGACCGCCCAACGGTTCCTGATTCAAGCCCTGCGGCTCGCCGAGGAATCGAAAGACGCTGCCCTCGGCGCTCACGTTCTGGCGGGCATGGCTGATCAAGCCACGCTGACAGGAAGCCCCGAGGAAGGGCGCCGACTCGCACAGGCGGGGCGGCACGGCCTCGCGAGGGTGGATTCCCCCGCGTGCCTGGCAGACCTTTGGGCACTGGAAGCGCGAGCCCTCGCGGTGCTCGGAGACAAGACCGCCACGGCTCACGCGGTCGTACAGTCCGAATTGGCATTCGGCCGTGTGGATCACGCCAACGAACCGGCATGGGCCAAGTTCATTGATGCGGCCTACTTGCACGGCGAACACGCGAACGCCTTCCGGGACTTGGGGCAGGCAGACAACGCGGCGGAGCACGCCCGGCAGTCCATCCAGCACGCACGCGACCAAAACAGGGCGCGTCGTGGCGCTATGTCGCAAGCGGCACTTGCGGTGTCCCACTTGCAGAATCGGGACCTTGAAGCGGCCCACTCGGCGAGCGTCCGAACGCTCGATCTTGCCCGCCGAGTCAAGTCGTCTCGCGCCGTCGAAGCGGTGCAAGACGTACAACGGCGCATGATCCCGTTCGGGGCTCACCCCCTGGTCGCCGACTTCAACGAGCGGGCCCGCGTCCTGGTCGCCGCGTAGAACGTGACCGCCCGAGCCCCGTCACTCCCCCGGGAGCGGCGGGGTTCTCGCGTGTCGGGCCGCGAGCCCGATCGGGCCGTGCTGCGCTCCGCCAAAGGGGTCGGCCCGTGTCTCGAGTTCGTCCGCAAGGGTGTCAAGACGGTGCCCGACCGCGTCCATCTCGACCTGGTGCCGGGCCCCGGTGACGACAAGGCGGCGGAGGTCGCCCGGTTGCGGACCCTCGGCGCCACCGACCTCGACATCGGCCAGGGCGACGTCCCGTGGACCTGCCTGACCGATCCGAAGGGCAACAGGGGACGCCGATCATACAGAAACAGCACGGCGCTACGTAGAATCTAACAATCCACCCCCTCGGAAGGTCGCTATGAGCGGTGAGGAACTCGGCGCGGAACGGATCCGCGAAATCGTTGGTTTCGTCGACATCGAGGCATCACCGCCTCGGGATGAACCAACCGCTCACTTCATCTTCGGGACGAACCAGAATCAGCCGGCCGAAATCGCGGCAGAGCGATACCATAAAGGGCTGGCGCCACTGATCATCGTAAGCGGCGGAATCAATCGCCACACCGGCATTGTAGAAGCGCATGAGTTCCGCAAGCTTCTTGTTGAGCGCGGCGTTCCTGATTCTGCAATTCGTTGGGAGGATCAGGCTGCCAACACGTGGCAGAACGTGGAGTTCTCTCTTCCATATTTGCGGGAAGCCGTGGAATCCGGATTGAGGGTCACGGCCATCAGCAAGTGGTACCATCGCCGTACTCTTCACTGCCTGGCAACTCTGGTTCCAGAAATCGGCCCATTTTACGCTACCTCCTGGGAACCTGTATATGCAGGAAAAGCGGTCAGCCGTATCGACTGGCCCTATATTTCAGATGGAAGACGTTGAGTGATCCGAGAATGGGAAGAAGTGCGCAGACGGGTCAAAGGGGGAAGCTTCAAAAACGTGAACCTTGTTGATGGTGTTTGGCGAATCTGATTTGAGTTCCCGTCGCCTACTTGCACCCATCGAAAGCATCACGCCGTCCAGGAGTCGTCCCGAGAGCGCATTGCAGCGCATGTCGCTCTTCAGATGCCTACCTCACAGACTGATGGCAGCGATGCCAGCCAGGACAAGCAACGCCCCGGTGATCCGGCAGGATGCCGGGGGCGAGAAACACGCTTGAGCCAGGAGAGTTCCGGCGCCGACGACAACCAGCTGGGCCAGGCGGCTTCCCGCAGCTGCCCTCTGCGTCCTCAGAGCTGCTCCTCACCGTGGCGACGGAACACGCCGACACCGGTACCGTGCTGCGTCAGCGGAGCCTGGGCGCGCGTTCGAGCGCGTGGCGCGAAGTATCGTCGGCCGGTGTGTACACGGTGATCCGGACATCGGAGTCCTTGGTGATCCACAGCGGGATGCTGTCGAACGTCAGCGGCCCCGCCTCGGGATGAAGGTATCTCTTGACCAGCCCGGTACGGGGTTCCACGTCGTGGCGTGCCCACAGCTCGTCAAACAACGGGATGCCTTCCAGCCGGCTGATGAGATCCTTCCACGCAGGCTCGCCGACGTGTCGGGCGTAGGCGGCACGGAAGTTCGCGACCGTCGTGGCGATCGTGTCCATCTCGGGGTCGATCCTTGCCTGCCAGTCCGGGTTCGTGAAGCGCAGCAGCAGGGCGTTGTGGTCCTGCTGGGGGTAGAGGTCCATGCCCATCAGCCACCGGTAGGCCTTGTTGAACGCGAGGATGTCCAGGCGGGCGTTGTAGACCGCAGCCGGAAGCGGATTGAGCTCGCGCAGGACAGTCTCGACAGTGTGCGGGAGTTCTATTCGTGATCCGGTCTCCCCGGGTGGGAGTCGGCCGGCGAGGGTGAACAGGTAGTCGAGCTCGTGGTGATCGAGCATCAGGGCGCGTCCGACGGCGAGCAGCACCTGTTCGGAGACGTTGATGTCCCGGCCCTGCTCAAGCCAGGTGTACCAGGTCGTGCTCACCCCGGCGAGGTCGGCGACCTCCTCCCGCCGCAGGCCCGGCGACCGGCGGCGCTTACGGATCACCAGCCCCCACTGCTCAGGGTTGATCCGTGCCCGCCGCTCCCGAAGGAACTCGCCAAGCTCACGATGACGATCCGTGTTCCTGCTGTGTGTCGCTTCACCCACTACCGGGCTCCCTCGTGAACCGGGTGCTTCGAGTACTGGCACAACTGCCGCCAGCCTCAAAGCTAGTACCACCTTCGTGCATGACCAATACTAGTGTGCGTAGGCATTCAGCCTGGATTGTCCAGGAAGGGAGCACAGCATGTTGATCTGGTTCATCACGGGAGCCTCGCGCGGGTTCGGCCGCGTCTGGGCAGAGGCGGCGCTCGATCGCGGCGACCGGGTCGCGGCGACGGCCCGCGACACTTCGGCGTTGTCCGCGCTTGTCGACACCTATGGCGACGCGGTACTGCCGGTTCGGCTCGACGTGACCGACCGCGACGCGGCGTTCGCTGCCGTCAACACTGCGCACGAGCATTTCGGTCGCCTCGATGTGGTCGTCAACAATGCCGGGTACGGACACTTCGGCTTCGTCGAAGAACTCACCGAGACCGAGGTCCGCGGCCAGTTGGAGACAAATCTCTTCGGTGCGCTCTGGGTGACCCAGGCGGCGCTGCCGCACCTGCGGGAGCAGGGATCGGGGCACATCCTGCAAGTTTCCTCGATGGGTGGGGTCACCGTGTACCCGCGCCTCGGTGCTTACCATGCGTCGAAGTGGGCGCTGGAGGGGCTGAGCCAGACACTGGCGGACGAAGTCGCCGACTTCGGGATCAAGGTCACGCTCGTCGAGCCCGGACCCTTCGGCACCGACTGGAGCGGACCCTCCGCGGTCCACTCCAAGGACCTCGACGCATACGACGAGGTCCGTGACAAGGTCCAGCGAGCACGTGCCGCACGTACGAGTGTCGTATCCGCTCCGCCGGAGACGACGACGGAGGCGATCCTGACGCTCGTCGACTCGCCGGAACCGCCGCTGCGCCTCTTCCTCGGCAAGACCCCGTTCCCCGCCGCGGTCGCCGACTACGGCAAGCGTCTGCAGGAATGGGCAACCTGGCAGCCGGTCGCGGATACTGCCCGCCTTTGATTCGGCTGATCAGCGCGGCGTGAATCCGAACGTCGACGGCAGATGCCGCCGGGCACGGCCGCCGGTCAGCACGTACACCACTGCGGTGACCACGGTCCGGCCGATCCGGCGGCCTGCTCGATACACGGCCCGTGTGGGCGTCCCGCTCGGCAGGCGGGTGTCGTTGGGCGCTCATAGGGTCGGCTTCATGGATCTTCCCGTCATGCCGCCCGTCAAGCCGATGCTCGCCAAGTCCGTGGCGCGGATTCCGCCGGGTATGCACTACGAGGCGAAGTGGGACGGGTTTCGGGCGATCGTGTTCCGGGACGGGGACGAGGTCGAGCTGGGGAGTCGCACGGGGAAGCCGCTGACCAGGTACTTTCCGGAGTTGGTGGCGGCCGTGCGGGAGCGGTTGCCGAAGCGGTGCGTGGTGGACGGGGAGATCGTGATCGCGCGGGAGGGGCATCTGGACTTCGACGCGCTCACCGAGCGGATCCATCCGGCGGACTCCCGGGTGCGGATGCTGGCCGGGCGGACCCCGTCCTCGCTGGTGGTCTTCGACCTGCTGGCGCTGGGCGACGAGTCCCTGCTCGGCGTGGAGCTGGCCGACCGGCGGGCGCTGCTGGTCCGGGCGCTGGCCGGGGCCGGCGCACCGGTGCACGTGGCTCCGGCGACGGACGACATCGAGGTGGCCCGGCGGTGGTTCGAGCAGTACGAGGGTGCGGGGCTCGACGGTGTCGTCGCCAAGCCGCTCGACCTGCGCTACCGGCCGGACGAGCGGGCCATGTACAAGATCAAGCACGAGCGTACGGCGGACGTGGTCGTCGCCGGTTACCGCCTCCACAAGAGCGGTCCCGTGATCGGCTCGCTGCTGCTCGGCCTCTACGACGACCGGGGGGTCCTTCAGCACGTGGGGGTGAGCGCCGCCTTCACGATGAAGCGGCGGGCCGAACTGGTGGCGGAGCTGGCGCCGCTGCGGATGGACGACGTGAGCGGCCATCCGTGGGCCGCCTGGGCCGAGGAGTCGGCCCACGAGTCGGCCCGGCTGCCCGGCGCCCCCAGCCGCTGGTCGGGCAAGAAGGATCTGTCCTGGGTGCCGCTCAGACCCGAGCTGGTCGCCGAGGTGGCGTACGACCACCTGGAGAACGGGGCGCGTTTTCGGCACACGGCCCGCTTCCGCCGGTGGCGTCCCGACCGGACGCCGCAGAGCTGCAACTTCGCCCAGCTGGAGGAGCCGGTCCGCTACGACCTGGCGGAGATCCTCGGCGGGCCGTGACGCCCGCCCGGAGGGCTACGGCTTCATCAGCACCTTGACCGCGCCGTCCTGCTTCCGCTGGAACATCTCGTACGCGTGCGGCGCGTCCATGAGCGGCACCCGGTGGGTGGCGAAGGCGTCCACGCCGAGGGGGTCCTCGTCGGTCAGATACGGGATGATCTCGTCGCTCCAGCGGCGCACGTTGGCCTGGCCCATCCGCAACTGGACCTGCTTGTCGAACAGGGTCAGCATCGGCATCGGGTCGGCCATGCCGCCGTACACGCCGGACAGCGAGATCGTGCCGCCGCGGCGCACCAGGTCGACGGCGGTGTACAGGGCGGCGAGCCGGTCGATGCCGAACCGCTCCGCCAGGGGTCCGCCGACGGCCCGGGGCATCACCGCGGCGGTCTGCTGGACCAGCTTGGCCACGATCCCGCCGTGCGCCTCGGTGCCGACCGCGTCGATCACGGCGTCGGGACCGCGACCGCCGGTCCGGTCCTGGATCGCGGCGACGAGTTCCTTCTCGTTGCCGAAGGCCCGCAGGTCGTACGTGTCCACGCCCTGTTCGCGGGCCCGCCGCAGCCGCTCCGGCACGAGGTCCACGCCGAACACCTGCTCGACCCCCTTGGCCCGTGCGATCCGGCAGGCCATGTCGCCGATCGGACCGAGGCCGAGCACGGCGACGCTGCCGCCCCGCGGGACGGCGGCGTACTCGACCGCCTGCCAGGCGGTGGGCAGGACGTCGGAGAGGTAGACGAACCGGTCGTCGGGCGGCCCCTCGGGCACCTTGATCGGGCCGTACTGCGCCTGCGGCACGCGCAGGTACTCGGCCTGGCCGCCGGGCACCGCGCCGTACAGCCGGGTGTATCCGAACAGCTGGGCGCCCATGCCCTCGCCGGTGACCTGGGTGGTCTCGCACTGGGTCGGCAGTCCGTGACCGCACATGTAACAGTGCCCGCACGCGATCTGGAAGGGCACCACGACCCGGTCACCCGGTTCGAGGCCGGTCACCTCCGGGCCGACCTCCTCCACGATGCCCATCGGCTCGTGGCCGAGGGTGTCGCCCGGCGTCATGAACGGCGTGAGCACCTCGTAGAGATGCAGGTCGGAGCCGCACAGCCCGGAGGAGGTGACGCGGACGACCGCGTCCGTCGGCTCCTCGATCCTCGGGTCCGGCACCTCCTCGACCCGCACGTCCCGCTTGCCCTGCCAGGTCACTGCCTTCATCGCCCCGCGCTCCCTCCGCCGCCGTGCGGGTCGGTCCCGTGCGGCGGCCGGGTACCCGGGGCCGTCGCCACCGAACCGTCCACCGGTTTCGGCTGAACAGCGGATTATGTGACGCATTCAGCCGCGCTCCGTGTGCCGTATCACATTCAATCAGCTATGGCGCTAAATGCTATTAGAAGCACACAATCATTGACATGAACTGAGTGGACGGGTGGTCGGAATGCGACGAGGGACGCACAGGCGGCGCGCCGGCGCGCTGCTGACCGCGGCGGTGGCGGTCTCGCTGGCCGCGGGCTGCACGGCGGGGTCCGGCGGGACGAACGACGGGCGTGCGCCGGAACCGGAGCCGTCGCACAGCGCGGCGCCCGCCTCCGGACCGGTGCTCGCCGTGAAGGTCGACAACGTGCCCGCGGCCCGGCCGCAGACGGGCCTGGAGGCCGCGGACATCGTCTACGCGGAGCCGGTGGAGGGCGGGCTGAGCCGCCTGATGGCGATCTACGCGACCAAGCTGCCCGAGGCGGTGGGTCCGGTGCGCAGCGCCCGGGAATCCGACCTGGAGCTGCTGCGCCAGTTCGACCGGCCGACGCTGGCGTTCTCCGGCGCGCAGAGCAAGCTGCTGCCGCTCATCGACGAGGCGCCCCTGCGCGCGGCGGATCCGGGCGACGCGTCCGAGGCCTACGTCCGTGACGACGGCCGGAGCGCCCCGCACAACCTCTATCTGCGGCCCGGCCGCCTGCTGCCGAAGCCCGCCGGCGACGCCGCGCTGACCACGGGCTTCCACTACGGCAAGGCCCCGGAGGGCGGCCGGGCGGAGTCCTCCCGCACGGTGCGCCATCCCTCGTCCAGCTTCACCTTCACCTGGTCCCAGAGCCGGCACCGGTGGCTGGTCTCGATGGACGGCTCGCCGGCCCGCACGGCCGACGGCGGCCGGCTGGCACCGGCCACGGTCGTCGTGCAGCACGTGCACGTGCGCGAGTCCGCCTTCCACGACTTCCGGGGCAGCAACTCGCCCTATGTCGAGTCGGTGGGCTCCGGGCGGGCGGAGGTGCTGCGCGACGGCCGGGCGTACGACGCGGCCTGGAAGCGCGGCGCGGCCTCGGACGGCACGGCCTTCACCACCGGGGACGGCGCCGCGCTGAACTTCGCCGAGGGCCAGGTGTGGGTGGTCTTCGCCGAGGACTCCTGAGCCACCGTTGGCGCCGGACCGGCAGGACCGGCGTTCCCCGGCCGCCCCGCGCCGGCGCCCCGCGCTCAGCCCGGTGCCACCGTCGGCTCGGCCGGGTTGCGCAGCCCCTCCGCGGCGTCCGAGACCCGGCGGATGAGGTCGAAGAACACGGCCTGCTCGGCCGCGGAGAGCGGGGCGAGGAAGACCTGGTTCATACGGGCGGTGCGCACGCTCAGCTTGCGGTGGGCGCGCAGCCCCTCGTCGGTCAGGTGCAGCAGGAAGCGGCGGCCGTCCTGCGGGTCGCGGACCTTGTCCAGCAGTCCGCGGCGGCCGAGCCGGCTGATCACCTCCGCGATGGTGGACCGGTCGAGGCCGACCCGCTCCCCCACCGTGCGCTGGTCCAGGCCCGGCTCGGCGACGAGGGCGTTCAGGACCGCGAACTGCGGCGAGGTGGTCTCCTCGGAGACCATCGTGTGCCACAGCAGGTAGTGCGCCTGCTGGAGCCGCCGGGCCAGGTGTCCGGGATGGGTGGTCAGGTCGACCGCTGCCATGCGCGCTCCTGTGGTCACTTTCGTAGGTGTACTGACGATACATCGGGGGACGGCCTTCTCACTCGCCACCATGTCAAGGGATCCACCTCGTACTTTGGCGGGTCTTGACGGCCCGGCCCGCCGATGGCAGCGTGTGGGACATCTCGCCGAAATACTCAGTGCCCTGACTATCTCGTGATCGGTTCACCTTCACCCGATCCGCGCTCCGGGGCCGCATGGAAGAGATGGGGCTTCTTCGATGGACAAGGTGGTGGCCACGGCCGCCGAGGCAGTGGCCGACGTGCCGGACGGCGCGTCGCTCGCGGTGGGCGGTTTCGGGCTGAGCGGTGTGCCGAACGTGCTGATCCGGGCGCTGTACGAGCGCGGGACCGGCGGCCTGTCGGTGGTCTCCAACAACTGCGGGGCGATGGACTCGGGGCTGGCCGTCCTGCTGGCCGCCGGCCGCATCGCCCGCGTGACCGGGTCCTACATCGGCGCGAACAAGGAGTTTGCGCGGCAGTATCTGGGCGGGGAGCTGGAGGTGGAGCTGATCCCGCAGGGCACCCTGGCCGAACGGCTGCGGGCCGGCGGCGCCGGGATCCCCGCCTTCTACACCCCCGCCGGGGTCGGCACCCAGGTCGCCGAGGGCGGGCTGCCGTGGCGCTACGACGGCTCCGGCGGGGTCGCGCTGGCCTCGCCGCCGAAGGAGGTCCGCGAGTTCGACGGGACGAAGTACGTGCTGGAGCACGGCATCCGCACCGACTTCGCGCTGGTCAGGGCCGCGAAGGGGGACCGGCACGGGAATCTGGTGTTCGCCAAGTCCGCCCGCAACTTCAACCCGCTCGCCGCGACGGCCGGCCGCGTGACGGTCGCCGAGGTGGAGCAACTGGTCGAGCCGGGCGAGATCGACCCGGACGCGGTGCACCTGCCGGGGATCTTCGTGCAGCGGGTGGTGGCGCTGACCCCGGAGCAGGCGGCCGACAAGAGGATCGAGCAGCGGACGGTGAGTTCCTGATGGCCTGGACACGTGAAGAGATGGCCGCGCGGGCGGCCCGGGAACTGGAGGACGGCCAGTACGTCAACCTCGGCATCGGTCTGCCGACGCTGATCCCCAACCACCTCCCCGAGGGTGTCGAGGTCGTCCTGGAGTCGGAGAACGGCATCCTGGGCACCGGCCGGTATCCCACCGAGGCCGAGGTGGACCCCGACCTGATCAACGCCGGCAAGGAGACCGTCACCGTCCTGCCCGGCGCCTCCTTCTTCGACTCCGCCCTGTCCTTCGGCATGATCCGCGGCGGACACATCGACGTGGCCGTCCTCGGCGCCATGCAGGTGTCGGCGCGCGGCGACCTCGCCAACTGGGCCGTCCCCGGCAAGATGATCACCGGGATCGGCGGTGCGATGGACCTCGTCCACGGCGCCCGTACCGTCATCGTGGTCATGGCCCACACCGCCAAGGACGGTTCCCCCAAGATCCGCGAGGAGTGCACGCTGCCGCTCACCGGCAAGGCATGCGTGAACCGGATCATCACCGACCTCGGGGTTCTCGACATCACCGACGACGGTCTGGCCCTGGTGGAGACCGCACCGGGCGTGAGCGTCGACGAGATCACCGCGAAGACCGACGCGAAGCTCGTCGGCACGGAGGCACACGCATGAAGGACGTTCTACGTCGTCGACGCGGTCCGCACCCCGTTCGGCAAGTACAACGGCTCCCTGGCGGGCGTACGCCCCGACGACCTGGCCGCCCACGCGATCCGCGGCCTCCTCGACCGCACCCCCGCCCTTGACCCGTCCCGCGTCGAGGACGTGTACTTCGGCAACGCCAACGGCGCCGGCGAGGAGAACCGCAACGTCGCCCGCATGGCCGCCCTGCTCGCGGGCCTGCCCACCACCGTCCCCGGCGTCACGGTGAACCGGCTGTGCGCCTCCGGCCTGGAGGCGGTGATCCAGGCCGCCCGTGCCATCGCCGTGGGCGACGCGTCGATCGCGCTCGCGGGCGGCGTGGAGTCGATGACCCGGGCACCGTACGTGCTGCCCAAGTCGGAGCGGCCCTTCCCGGCCGGGCACACCGAGCTGTACTCCACCACCCTGGGCTGGCGCATGGTCAACCCGAGGATGGACCCGCAGTGGACCGTCCCCCTCGGGGAGTCGGCCGAACTGATCGCCGACAAGCACGGAATCGACCGGGAGCGGCAGGACGAGTTCGCCCTCGCCTCGCACCACAGGGCCGCGCGGGCCCAGGCGGACGGCCTGTTCGACGCCGAACTCGTCCCCGTCCCGGTGCCGCGGCGCAAGGACGGACCCGTCGACTTCGCCGCCGACGAGTGCGTACGGCCGACCACCTCGACCGAGGCGCTGGCAAGGCTCAGGCCGTCCTTCCGGACCACCGGCGGCACGGTCACCGCGGGCAACGCCTCACCGCTCAACGACGGCGCCGCGGCCCTCCTCCTCGTCGACGAGGAGGGCCTGAAGGCCACCGGCCGTGAGCCGCTCGCCCGGATCTCCGCCACCGGCGTCTCGGCGACCGACCCGCACTACTTCGGCCTCGCCCCCGTCGAGGCGGTGCACCGCGCCCTCGCCAAGGCCGGCAGGACCTTCGCCGACCTCGACGTCCTCGAACTCAACGAGGCCTTCGCCGCCCAAGTCCTGGGCTGCGTCGCCGAGTGGCCCGAGTTCGACCCCGCGATCCTCAACCCGCAGGGCGGGGCCATCGCCCTCGGCCACCCGCTCGGCGCCTCCGGCGCCCGACTCGCCGGCACCGTCGCCCACCAGCTCGCCCGCAAGGGCGGCGGCACCGGCGTCGCCACCCTCTGCATCGGCGTCGGCCAGGGCCTCGCCCTGGTCCTCGACCGCTAGTCACCCACGGGAACTCCCATGACTCTCACGCAAGCCGACATCGACGCGGAGATCGCCGCCGAACACGCCGCCTACGAGAAGCGGGTCGCCGACGGCGCGCCCGTCGAGCACCATCCGCGCCGCGACTACGCCCCGTACCGCTCCTCGCTGCTGCGCCACCCGAAGCAGCCGCCGGTCCCCATCGACGTGACCAAGGACCCGGAGCTGGTGGAGCTGTCCTCGCCCGCCTTCGGGGAACGGGACATCACCGAGATCGACAACGACCTGACCCGGCAGCACACCGGAGAGCCGATCGGGGAGCGCATCACCGTCTCGGGACGGCTGCTCGACCGGAACGGGAAACCCGTGCGCGGGCAGCTCGTGGAGATCTGGCAGGCCAACTCGGCCGGGCGGTACGCGCATCAGCGCGAGCAGCACGACGCGCCGCTGGACCCGAACTTCACCGGCGTGGGCCGCGCCCTCTCCGACGACGAGGGCTTCTACCGCTTCACCACCGTCCAGCCGGGCCCGTACCCGTGGCGCAACCACCTCAACGCCTGGCGCCCGGCCCACATCCACTTCTCCCTGTTCGGCTCGGCGTTCACGCAGCGGCTCGTGACGCAGATGTACTTCCCGAACGACCCGCTGTTCCCGTACGACCCGATCCTGCAGTCCGTGACCGACGACGCGGCCCGGCAGCGGCTGGTCGCGACGTACGACCACAGCCTGTCCGTGCCGGAGTTCTCGCTCGGCTACCACTGGGACATCGTGCTCGACGGCCCGCATGCCACCTGGATCGAAGAAGGACGCTGACCCCGCCATGACGAAGACCGACACCAGCAGGCCGGAGAACGTGCTGCCCACGCCGTCGCACACGGTCGGCCCGTTCTACGGGTACGCGCTGCCCTTCCGCGGCGGCGAGGACATAGCGCCCGCCGGGCATCCGGACACGATCACCGTGCACGGGTACGTGTACGACGGCGAGGGCCGTCCGCTGCCGGACGCGCTCCTGGAGCTGTGGGGACCGGACACCGAGGGCAACCTGGCGACGGCCGACGGCTCGATGCGCCGCGACCCGGCCTCCGGCGACTTCCTCGGCCGCAACGGCGTGGAGTTCACCGGCTTCGGCCGCATCCAGACCGACGCGAACGGCCACTGGTACGCGCGGACGCTGCGCCCCGGGGCCCGCGGGCGGAACGCCCCGTACGTCAGTGTGTGCGTGTTCGCGCGCGGGCTGCTCGTGCACCTGTTCACCCGGATCTACCTGCCCGACGACCCGGCCGTGCTCGCCGCCGATCCGCTGCTGTCCCGGGTGGACACGGAGCGCCGCGACACGCTGATCGCCGAGGACGAGGGCAGGGGGACGTACCGTTTCGACATCCGCCTTCAGGGCGAGGGCGAGACGGTCTTCCTGGAGTTCCAGTGACATCACCTGCCGACGCCGACGCCGACGCCGATACGAGCCTGCTCGCCCCCGGTTGGGCGGGCTCGCCTGCCGCGTCCGCGACCGGTGACCGCGCCTGGCTGCGGGCCCTGCTCGACGCGGAGGCGGCGCTGACCCGGGCCCAGGCCGGGCTGGGGCTGGCCCCCGCCGGGGCGGCGGCAGCGGTGACCGAGGCAGCCGACCCGGACCGTTTCGACCCGCGTTCCCTGGCCGAGCGCGCCCGCGGCGGCGGGAATCCGGTGATCCCACTGGTGGCCGACCTGACGAGGGCGGTCGGCGAGGAGTACGGGCCGTACGTGCACCGGGGGGCGACCAGCCAGGACATCATGGACACGGCGTCGATGCTGGTGGCCGTCCGCACCCTGGACCTGCTGCTCGCCGATCTGGCCCGTACGCAGCGGGCGCTGGCCCTGCTGGCCGCCGAGCACCGGGACACGGCGATGCCGGGCCGGACCCTCACCCAGCACGCCGTGCCGACGACCTTCGGGCTCAAGGCGGCCGGCTGGCGCTCGCTGGTGCTCGACGCGCGCGACCGGGTCATCGCCGTACGCGACACGCTGCCCGCCCAACTCGGCGGCGCGGCGGGCACCCTGGCCGCCTTCGGGGCCTGGGGCGCGACGGACCCCACCGAACTGCCGGCGGCGTATGCCCGTGAACTGGGGCTGCGGGAGCCGGTGTTGCCCTGGCACACGCTGCGCACTCCGGTCGCCGACCTGGCCGGCTGCCTCGCCCTCACCGCCGGGGCGCTCGGCAAGCTCGCCGCGGACGTGCTGACGCTGTCGCGCACCGAGATCGCCGAGGTCGCCGAGGGCAGCGGCGGCGGCTCCTCGGCGATGCCGCACAAGGCCAATCCCGTACGGTCCACGCTGATCGCGGCGGCCGCCCTGCGCGCGCCGCAGCTCGCGGCCACCCTGTACGGCTCGCTGGTCGCGCAGGACGAGCGGCCGGCCGGGGCCTGGCACGCCGAGTGGGAACCGCTGCGGGACCTGCTGCGGCTGACCGCCGGCGCGGCGCGTGACGCCGCCGGACTGGCCGAGGGGCTGCGGGTGCGTCCGGAGGCGATGCGCGCGCACCTCGGCCTCACCCACGGGCTGATCGTGTCCGAGCGGCTCTCCGTGGAACTGGCGCCGGTGCTCGGGCGGGCCCGCGCCGGGGCGCTGCTCACCGAACTGGCGGAGCGCGCCTACGCCGAGGACCGGAGTCTTCGCGAACTGCTGGCCGAAGTACCGGAGTTGCGTGATGTCGACCTCGGTCCGCCCACCGACCCGGCCCGCTACACCGGCTCCGCGGGAGCCCTGACCGACCGAGCCCTGGAGCGACCTTGACCATCCTCAACCACCTGACCGAAGGCCCCGGCTCCGCTCCCCCGCTGCTGCTCGGGCCCTCGCTGGGCACCTCGTACGCCCTGTGGGACCCGGTGGCGCCCGAACTGTCCATCGGGCACCGGGTGATCCGCTGGGACCTGCCGGGGCACGGCGGTTCGGCGGCGGAACTCGTCGGGCCTGGCGCCACCGTCGCCGATCTCGCCGGCCTGGTGCTCGGGCTCGCCGACTACCTCGGGGTGGAGCGGTTCGCCTACGCCGGGGTGTCGCTGGGCGGCGCGGTGGGCCTGCATCTGGCCGTGCACCATCCGCGGCGGGTGTCGTCCCTGGCCGTCATCTGCTCGTCGGCGCACTTCGACGGTGCGGGGCCCTGGGAGCAACGGGCGGCGCTGGTACGGGCGGAGGGGCTGGCGACGCTGGCCGAGAGCGCCGACGAGCGCTGGTTCACACCGGGGTTCACCGTGCCCCGGCTGGTCCGGGACCACCGGGAGGCCGATCCCGGTGCGTACGCGGCCTGTTGCGACGCCCTCGCCGCCTTCGACCTGCGGGACCGGCTCGGCGGGATCTCCGTGCCGACACTCCTGATCGCCGGTCGCGAGGATCCGGCGACGCCTCCCGCGCATCTGCGGGAGATCGCCGACGCGGTGCCGGGCTCGACGCTGACCGAGATCCCGGGTGCGTCGCATCTGGCGCCGGCCGAGCGCCCGGAGGCGGTGCTGACGGCTCTGCGGGCGCACTTCGACGGGGGCGCCAAGCGGGGCATGGCGGTGCGGCGCGAGGTGCTGGGCGACGCGCACGTGGACCGGGCGCAGGGGCGGCAGTCCCCGTTCACCGCCCGGTTCCAGGACTTCATCTCGCGCTACGCGTGGGGCGAGATCTGGACCGACGAGACGCTCTCGCGCCGCGAGCGCAGCATGGTCACGCTGACGGCGCTGGTCGCGCACGGCCACTACGAGGAGTTGGCCATGCATGTGCGGGCGGCGCGGCGCAACGGGCTGACGCCGGACGAGATCGGCGCCGTACTGCTGCAGACGGCCGTGTACTTGGGGGTGCCAGCGGCCAACTCGGCGTTCGCGGCGGCCCAGCGGGTGCTGGCCGAGGAGGACGGCACCGCGGGGTGAGCGGGCTGCGGCGGGCCGGGGCGGTCTCAGCCCAGGTGTCCCACCGCCAGTGCCTCGCGGGCGCGGGCCACCAGTCCGTCGGCGCCGCACGAGTCGGCCAGCGCCAGGCCCCGGTTCAGCTCGGCCGCCGAGCGGGCCGCGATGCCGTACTCCACACGGGCGGCGGCGTGTTCGTACTGGCAGGGTGAGGCCTCCAGATAGGCGACGGCCTGGGCGGCGAGCCGGACCGCGCGCTGGCCGGTCTCCAGCGCGGCGGCGCAGCGCAGGGCCTCTCCTATCGCCGTGTCCGTGCCGAAGCGCTCGGCCTGGCGGCGGGCGTCGGAGGCGAGTCGCGCGGCGCGGCCGGGGTCCTCGCCTGCGAGGGCACGGGCGAGGTCGGTCGCGCAGGGCACCACCACCGGGTTGTGCCGGCCCCGCGCGGCCGCTGCCTTCTCGGCGGCCTCCAGCTCGTTGACGCCCTCCTTGGTGCGGCCGGTCGCGAGCAGCAACCGCCCGCGTACGGAGCGGGGGTCGGGCAGCACGATCGTCGACGGGTAGGGCGGGGCGAAGCCGTACTGGTCGGCGAGGCGACGGGCTTCCTCGGCGTGGCCGCGGGCGAGCAGGGTGTCGATCAGATTGCAGGTCGCGGACCAGTACAGCGGAAGTCCGCGGCCGACGCGCTCGGCGATGCGCAGTGACTCACGCAGGGACTCCTCGGCCTCCCTGAGCCGACCCCGCCTGCGGTGGCCGAGACCGACGTAGGCGTGCGCGAGGGCGAGGTGGCCGCCGTTCCAGCCCGCGGTCTCGTAGGCGCGCAGGGCCTCGGTGAACAGTGCCTCCGCGCGGTCGAGCCGGTCGGTGTAGGCGTAGGAACTGGCCAGCATCATCGGCAGTTCCAGGCCCCACTCGGTGTCGGTCCAGCCGAGTCCCGGTGCGAGGCGGCCGTTGACGAGGGCCCGGTCGCACAGCTCGACGACCTCCTCGGCGCTCTCGCCGTGGGTCATGGCGTCGAAGCCGCGCAGGATGAGCAGGGCGCGCTCGGCGTTGTCGCGGCCGGTGCAGGTGCGGGCGAGTTCGGCGAGGCGCGCGGAGCGGCGGGGCGAGGAGGTCTCGCCGGCGTGGATGCCCTCCCACATGTACTGGGCGGCCTGGAGCCGCAGCCGCGCGGACGGCTCCGGGTTCCGTGCGGCCTCCGCCTCGACGGTGCGCACGGCCTCTTCCAACTGGTCGTTGTGGAGCAGTGCCTGGGAGAGCCGGAAGACGGCGTCGACGCGCTGCTCGCCGTCCAGGCCCGGCATGACGAGCGCGGTGCGCAGATGGCCGATGGTCGTGGCGGGCGCGGTCAGGAGGGTGGCGCAGCCCAGCTCGAACAGCACCCGCGCGTGGGTGTCGGGCAACGGCGGTTCCTGGAGCGCGCGTTCGAGGCAGCGGCGGGCGGCGTCCGGGGCTCCGACGGCGAGGTGCTCGCGGGCCGCCTCGCGCAGTTGGTCCACGACCTCCTGGTCGTCGTCGGGATAGACCCGGAGCAGATGGCGGGAGGCCGCCGCGGCGCCGAGTCCGGAGTCGGTGACCAGTTGGGCCGCTATGCCGTGCATCGCCGTGCGCAGCGCGTCGGGGATGGAGTTGTACACGGCGGTGGCGATCAGCGGGTGCACGAACTCGAAGTCGTCCCGGGCCGGTTGCCCGGCCGGGAGGTCGGGCGCGGAGAGGATGCGGGCGTTGCACAGCAACTCGGCGCAGCGGGCGGCGTCGTCGCGGTCGAGGGTGGCGAGCCGGGCCACCATGTCGACGGTGATGCCGCCGCCGAGGATGGCGGCGGCCCAGGCGAACCGGGTGGAGTCCACGCCGAGTTGCTCCAGGCGGGCGACGAGGCCGCCGCCGCGGGCCGAGCGGTTCAGCGCGCGTAGTTCGGCGGCCTGCGACTCGACCGGTTCCAGCTCGCTGTCCTGGACCCTGGCGAGGAGTTCGACGGTCTCGTAGGGGTTGCCGCCGGTGACGGCCCACACCTCGCGGCAGAACGGGGCGTCGGCGTGGCCGCCCAGCGTGGCGCGGGTGAGCCCGGCCGTCGCGTCGGGGCTGAGGGCCTTGAGCGGGGCGAGGGGCCGGCCCACGGCGGCGGCCGCGTCCAGGTGGCGGGCGCTGTCGCCGCTGATGTCGCCGGGGCGGCGGGCGATCACGACCAGGACGGAGGTCTCATCGAGGCGTTCGGCGAGCGCGGCGAGCCAGCGCAGGGTCTCCTGGTCGGCCCAGTGCGCGTCGTCGATCAGCAGCACCAGCGGCCATTCCCGGCGGGCGAGCCTGCGCACGGCGGCGACCAGGCCGTCGCACACGCCCTGCGGGTCGGCCTGCCGTTCGCCGGGGTCCGCGATGCCGAGGGCGGGGCCCGCGATGCCGTACCAGTCGCCGAGGTACTCGCGGGCCTCCTCCGGGAGCATGGACACCAGTGCCGGCTGGAGGAGTTGGCGTACGACGTTGAAGGGAACGGAGCGCAGGGTCTCGCCGCCGCGGGCCGACCAGACGGTGCAGCCCCGGGCCTCGGCGATGCGGCGGGTCTCGGCGAGCAGGGCGGTCTTGCCGACTCCGGCCTCGCCGCGGGCCTCCAGCAGGCTGCCGGGGGACGAGCGGTCGGCGCACAGGGTGTCGACCGCCCGTGTGATGGTGGCGACTTCCTCGTCACGCTCCCAGAGGGAGGCCGAGGCGGCGGCCGTCCGCCGTACCTCCGTCATCCCGCTACCTCCCCAAGTCGCCCGAATGACGTACAGGTGTTGAGCCTAGCCCTCCGGTCCCGAGAGTGGTGTGCGGTCCGCCGAGCAGTTGCCGTGGCGGGTGACATGCGGTAAAACGCGGATCGACGCGGCGGATCCGTCGGCGGCGGTGGCGTCGGCCGGTGCCCGCCGGTTCGTCGTGCCCGCGGGCCGTCCGGGTGGGCGCGTTCCGGCCAGGCCTCTCATCCGGCTTTCACCGAGGCCTCATACGGTGGGCACATGACGCAGGCGACTCCTCCCGGGTGGTACCCGGACCCCGGACAGAAGAATGACGGTCCCGCCACCGAGCGCTGGTGGGACGGCGGGACATGGACGGACCAGGTCCGCTCCGCGGGGCCGGCCGCCGCGTGGGGTCCTCCCGCGCAGCCGCCGGCGTACGACGCCGCGCCCGGGGCGTATCCCGTGCACCCGGGTTATCCGGGGCTTCCCGGCGATCCGCCGTCCGCGCGGCGGCGCCGGCTGCGTACCGGCATAGCCGTGGCGGCGGCCGTGGCCGTGCTGGCCGGCATAGGTGTCGGCGTGTACGTGCTGGCCGACGACGGCTCGGGCGGCGACAGCGCGGGCGCCTCGCAGCAGGACCGGCGCTCTCCCGGCGGGCAGAGCGACCCCTTCGGCGCGCCGGGCGGCGGCGAGGGCGGCGAGTCGCCGGCACCGGACGCGCCGGACTCCCCGGGCGAGTCGGAACCGCCCACGATCGACAGCGGATCGGTGCCGGACCCCGTCGCCGGGATCAGCCTGCCCATCCCGGACGGCTGGTCCGGGCAGCAGTTGACGATCGGCGCCTCGGTGACCTCCGACGACACCTACAAGTGTCCGGGCGACACCTCCAAGTCCTGCACCAAGGGCGGCGCGTACTCGGCGCCCGCGGTGGTGCTGGGCACCAGGGGCGACACCGCCGAGGAGGTCGCGAAGGCCGACATCGGGGCGAACGCCGAGGAGTCGTACGGCGGCGAGGCCTACGGCGAGATCAGCTCGCACGAGGAACTGGCCTCCAAGGCGGTCACCGTCGCCGGGCAGAAGGGCTATCTGGTCCGCTGGAAGGCGGTCACCGCCGAGGGTTCCGACGGCTATGTCGAGTCGCTCGCCTTCCCGTCGCCCGCGGATCCCGAGCAGATCGTCGTCGTCCGCTTCGGCGTCGACGCCGACCAGCGGCAGTCGGTGATAGACGAGATCACCGAGGGCATCGAGGTGAGTTCCGGCGGGGGCGGCAGCGGGCAGGACGTTCTGAGCGGCCCGGACAGCAGTCGGCCGGATGAGGCGCCCTTCCGCTCAAAGGGTGCCCCACCCGGCCGGTGGTGCGCGCCGCCCCCGTCCCCACGGTGCGGCGCGGGCAGGCCACCGTCCAGTCATCCCGTGGACGGCGGCCTGAGTCTCAGGGGAGGCCGAGGGCCGGCAGCACGACGGCCTCCACGAACCGGACGAGGTACTCCGCGTCGGCGTACTCGCCCTCGACGACGGGCCGCATCCGCAGCACGCCGAACATCTGCGCCGGTACGTACTCCAGCGCCGGATGGTCCTCGGCGACCTCGCCGCGCTCGACGCCGCGGCGCAGGATCTCGCGCAGCGCGGCGATCTCCGGGTCGACGAGCGCCTCGCGCAACGCGCCCTGGAGTTCCGGGTCCTGCATGACCGCGTGTCCGAGCGCCTGGAGCAGGGTGTCCTTGCCGGACCACTCCCCCGCTATCCGGGCCGCCTGGCGCAGGTCCTCGGCGAGCGAGCCGGAGTCGATGCCGGAGAACCGCACCCGGCGGTGGGAGCGCAGGGCCGCGGCCACGAACTGCGGCTTGGTCTTCCACTGCCGGTAGAGCGTGGACTTGCTGCACCTGGTGCTGGCGGCGATGCCCTCCATGGTGACGGCGTCGTATCCGCAGGCCCGGATCTGTTCGAGCACGGCGTCGAAGAACTCCTGCTCACGCTCGGGCGTGATCTTGGAGCGGCGCGGGGTGCCGACCGGTTCCGGTCGGTCCGCGGCCTGCAACGTCATCGGCTCCGCTCTCCTTCTGCTCGTCCCCATGGGGTCCGGGGTGGGGTGCGGGCATTCGCTCGGTCCCGCACCACCAGTGTGGCGTATGTCTATCGATACGGCAGTGTACCGGTACTCAAGCGTATCGGTACACTGCCGTATCGGAACGAGGCCGTATCGATGACAACCGTCACACGCCCCCGTACCTGTGAGCCGCACGCACCACTTTCAGCGAAGGGGCCGGGGGATGAATGCCCGCAGCGAGCCTGCACCACATGCGCGAGCGAGGCCCGACACGCCCGCGCGCCCACCGCTCGTCCGTGAGCTGCTGCTCGTGGCCGGACTGTTCCTCGTCTACAAGTTCGGCCGGCAACTGGCGACGGGGCACACCGCCGAGGCATTCCGCAACGCCCACCACGTGTGGGACTGGGAGCGCGGGCTCCGGCTGCCCGACGAGGGCTCGGTGCAGTCCCTGCTCCTGCACGGCGACACGCTGATACACGTGGCGAACACCTACTACGCCACCGTCCACTTCCCGGCCACCCTGGCCTTCCTGGCCTGGCTCTACCTGCGCCGCCCGGCGCACTACGTCTGGGCCCGCCGGGTGCTGGCGGCGGTCACCGGCGCCGCGCTGGTACTGCACCTGCTCTATCCGCTCGCCCCGCCGCGCATGCTGGGCGGCACCGGCCTGATCGACACGGCCCGCGTGTTCGGCCCCTCGGTGTACGGACCGCCGCGCACCGACCAGTTGTCCAACCAGTTCGCGGCGATGCCCTCCCTGCACTTCGGCTGGGCCCTGATGCTGGCGATCGGCCTGATCGTCGCGACCCGGTCGCGCCTGCGGTGGCTGTGGCTGCTGCATCCGCTCGCGACGCTGCTGGTGATCGTCGGCACCGCCAACCACTACTGGCTGGACGTGATCGTGGCCGCGGCCCTGCTCGGCCTCGCCCTCGCGGTGATCCGCCCGCCGCACGGGCCGCGGTGCGCCGTGGTCCGGCGCCGGCCGGACCTCCGGCGGCGGGCGGCGGCGGAGCGGCACGCGCTGGTCGGGGCGGGCCGGTGAGCGCCGCCCTCGTCGCCGTCCTGCTCTCCCTGGTCTCCGCCTGCGCGTACGCCGCCGCGGCCGTCGCCCAGGAACGGCTGGCCGCCCGGCGTTCCGGCGCGAGCGCGCTGCGGCTGCTGGCCGCCGGCGCCTGGTGGGGGTCGGTCGCGCTCAACGCCTCGGCCGCGCTGCTGCACGTCGTCGCCCTCAAGTACGGTCCGCTCACCCTGGTCCAGCCGCTCGGCGCGTTCACCCTCGTCGCGGCGGTGCCCCTGGGGGCGCGGCTGGCGGGCCGGCGGGTGAGCGCGGTGGAGTGGCGGGGCACCGGTCTGACGCTGCTGGGGCTGGGCGCGCTGCTCCTCACCGCGTCCGGGCCCGCGCCCGACGACGTGCTGAGCGTGCCCGAGGCGCTGGCGGTGTCCGGCGCGACGGCGGCGCTGATCGGCATGCTGTCGTGGCCCGGCGCCCGGCCGGGGCTGCGGCACGCGACGGCGTCCGGCATCGCCTCCGGGGTCGCCTCGGCGCTCACCCAGACCGTCACGGTCGCCGCCACGGACCGCTCGGGCCCGCTGCTCAGCGCCCAGGTGATCGGGGTGGCCGTGCTGGTGGCGGCCTTCGCGGCGGGCGGGCTGCTGCTGTCGCAGACGGCCTACCGAGGCGGTCTCGGCGCCCCGCTCGCGGTGGTCACGCTGGCCAATCCGGTGGCCGCGGCGCTGATAGGGCTCTCCCTGCTCGGCGAACGCCTGCGGGGCGGCCCGTCCGGCGTCCTCCTCGCCCTCCTCGGCGCGGCACTGGCCGCCTGGGGCGTGATCCAACTCAGCCGCCAAACACCGCGGCCCCCGGCCCCGGAAGCGGGGTCGCAGGGCAGGACGGGCCCGTTACTTGCTCCGGAGCAGCCGGGGCGGGGGCAGCTCACACGGCTGTAGACGCGGCGGGGCGACCGCACCGTGCGGGAAAACTCCTCGCGCCGCTCAAGTGGCGTCCCTACGCCGGCCGGAGCGGGACCGCGCGGTACCCGAGGCTGCGGGGCCGTGGCAGAGCGGCCCCTTGCGACCGGCGTGGGCGAGGCCCCGTCCACGCCGGCTGACGGGAACCGGGCGGGCCCTGCCCCTCCTGTCCACGGCTTCGAATCCCGTCGGCCCCGCCGCCGCCCGAGGTCTGCGACGCTCACTCGGCGGTGGGGACCACCCGCAGGTGGGAGTGGGCGGTGCGGAGTGGTGCAACGACCGGCGCGGATCCAGTGCGGCGGGCCCTGGGCACCGGTAACAGCGACCCCGCTTCTCCTCCGTCATGTCCGGGAGTCAGGCCCGCCGCGCCCCGACGGCGCTCGTGTAGGTCTCGCGTGTCAAATCCTCCGGGGCGATCCCGAGGTCGGCGAACAGCGACCGGACATCGCTCAGGGCCGCGTCCACGTCGGCCTCATCAACGAGGGTCTCGATCTCCAGGAAGGTGCCGTCGATCTCCGGGACTCGAACGAGGGTGGCGAGCATCCGTCGGCCGCGCGCCTCGAACTCGTAGTTGCGGCACCGCTTCTCGAACGCGATCACTTTGACGTGGCCGAGCCCCTGAATGATCGCGTGCGCCGCCTGCGCGTCGGCGACGGCCGTCTCGTACTCCGGCTTCGACCCGGACGCCTCGTCGACCGCCGCGTCCTTGTACGTCAACAGCGTGCGGGTGCTGTCCGCGCCGTGCACCGTACGGATGCGCAACTCCTGGCCCGCCTCGTCCAGCCCGCGGTCCGGCCGGTCGTAGTACGTGTCCTGATACACCTCGACACGGGCGGTCGCCCGCTCACCGAGCCGCCGCACGACCTCCTCGGGCGCGTGCACCCGAGCCTTCAGCTCCGCCTCGATCACGCCGTTCCCTTCCCTTTCAGACCGTGCGCTCGGCCTCGTCGGCGATCGCGTCGAACATGCGCCTGAACCCTCTGAAGAGGGGCCCGTGCGGCGTCTCCATCACCTTGTAGGTGGCGGACTCGTGCCCCTCCCATCCGGCGTCGAACGCGCTGACGAACAAGGTGGAGTCCATGCGGATCAAGCGCCAGGTGGGCAGCATCCTGTACCGGTACACGCTGACGGCGCAGGTGCTGGCCAATTCCCTCAGCCGTGCCTCGGCCAGGCGGATACCGCTTGCGAGGGACTCCGCGGATTCTCCGATTTCGGCTGCGCGGTGGGCGAGTGCCGACGAGTCGGGGTCCAGCAGCAGAACTCTCACGTGCAGCCCTTTGCCACCCCGCTCACGCGGGAGGCATGCCCGCAGGAGACTGTCGTTGAGGCCGATCAGCCCGAGCCCCCGCACGGCCAGCACGTCCAGTTCGCGGGCCTCGCGCGCCTGCTGCTTGATCTCCTCTGCTGCCGCCCGCTGGGCGGCGTACACCCGCACCACCTCGGGGAAGGCCGCGAGGTCGAAGGCCGGGCCGCCGGAGCGCTTCTCCCGGGACGCCACCAGACCGAGCAGATGCCTGGCATCGTCGGGCATGCGCAGGCCATCGGCGATCCGCTCGTACACATCGAGCCGGGAGACTTCACGGCGACCATTGATGATTTCGTTGACCCGGGCCTGGGTCATTCCGGCGGCCGTGGCGATACGGGCCTGGCTGGCGCCGGCGTACTGCTGGACGTGGCGGAACACCGCTCCCATGTCTCGCGCTCGCAGGGCCCGGCGCACCTCGGCGCGTTCCCAGGCCCAGTCGGGAAGGTCGATCGGTAACAACGCGGTCGACGACATGGCGCATCCCCCGGCATCACGACGAGATGGGAAATCATCCCACCGTGAGATTACCGCTGGGGGATCGTACGAAAGGGCTCGACGCAGGAAGCTGGCTTGATCATGAAAACCCCGGCGACCGCGCGAGCGCCCCGGGGCGTGGCCACCGCTGACAGGAGCGTCGACATGGCAAACGCCACAACTCCGGCCGCAGCCCGGACGGGGAGATCGTCTGCCCCGCCGGACATCGCCACGGTGCGCGCCACGGCCCGCCGGCTCCTCGCCACCGGCACCCAACCGCCCGCGCGCGAGGAACTCGCGGCAATGACCGCAACGCTGCGCGAGACCATCGCCGGCCTCATTCCTGCCGTGGAGGCCCTCGCCGAGACGCTGCCCGTGAACGACGTGCCCCGGGCGTGCGCGCCGGCGTGCCTCGGTGAGGCCCGGATGAGGCTCCGCCTCGGCGACGGGGACACCGACGTCCTGCGCCTGTCCGTCGCCGTCCGCATGGCCCGCACCGCGAACGCCCTCGCGGACCACCACCAGGCTCTCAGGAGGACCCCGTGACGATCTGTGCACGCTGCGATGAGCCCATCGAGGGCAAGCCCGAGCGGGTGGTGCCCGACTCACCGACGGGCGCGGGCGAGGTTCTCATCCATCCCGGCTACTGCAAAACGTCCCCGAGGCAGACGTACCCGGCGGGGAGCGAGGACTGAGGCTCCCCGCCGGTGCGGGGTTTGGAGACGTTGCGCACCCGTGGGCGGGCGACCGCCCACACCGGACGGGTCACCGGCGTGTGCTGTTCGCCGATCGGGCCGGTGGCTCGCGGTCGGCCGCCACGTTCCGTACGCCGTCGTGAGGCAGGTCTCGCATCCGACACGCGGTGAAGTGATCAAGGTCTGGCGACCTCGCGTCCCGGGCTCGTCGGCGCAGGTCGCGCGGCACCCCTGGTCACATCGGGGATGCCGCTCCGCGGTGGCCCCGCGGTCCCAACCGCTCGCGGCCGACGCTCACTCGGCGGTGGGGACCACCCGCAGGTGGGAGTGGGCGTGCCGGGCGCGGGGTGGGCGGTGCGGGGGGCGGCGCGGTTCGCGCAGGACCAGTGTCAGGCGTGTGTAGCCCAGTTCCTCCAGCGCCCTCGGGGTTTCCACGACGACCCGGCACTCGGTGGTGCCCCGGCGCGGGTCGGGGTGGTGCAACGACCGTACGGCACCGTCGTGTTCGACGGCTCGGACGCCGACGGCGCGGATCCAGTGCGGCAGGCCCTGGCGGTAGGCGGCCTCCATGATCGGGTCCTGGGCGATGTCACGGCGGACGGCCTGCAGTCCTGGATCGTGACCGGCCCGCTCCAGGGCCGCGGCGAAGTGCGCCAGCATGGGCAGGCACCAGCTCGACTCGTGCTCCCCGAGGACGGCGGACGCGTCCGGGTGGAACAGGACGAAGCGCAGGAAGTTGTCGTCCGGCATGGCGGTCGGATGGGGACCTGCGCCCCGGAAGAGCGTCCGGAAGGCGGCGTTGGCCAGCACCACGTCCCAGCGGTGGTCGACGACGAGAGAGGGAAAGGGGACTGCCTCCAGGAGCGCGGTGTAGTCCTGGAGATACGCCTGGGCCTCGGGGGTCGCGGGGGCGGGCCGCGGCACCGGCCGCCGCCCTCCTGCCTGAAATGCCATCGGGAGGTCACCCCTCTTGCCCTATGCGGCCTTCTCGCGGCGTCCCGATCCTGGTGCCCCGACGCGAGGTGTGTCAACTATCGTGGCATTTCGTGCCTGTTGACGGCTGAAATAGGCCACAGTTGTGGCGAGACCTGGATGTGAGTTCGAGCGGCAGGCTACTCTCCGGGAAGTTCACGGCGACCGCTTGTGAGAAGCCTGTGAGGCCTGTGAGAGACGTAGGAGAGCTTTCGGTGACGGGTGGCTTCGAGGATCCGGGTGCCATGCCGAACGCCGTGCTGCCCGCCGTCGTCGCCCGGGTGACCGCCCTCGCGGACCGGCTCGACGTGCCGCACTGCGAGGTCTTCGACGTGTGCCGTCTGTCCGCCGCCTCCGGCGTCCCCGAGTCCGTCGTCGGGGCCCTGCTGGGCGGCCGGCCGGCGGGTGAGCCCGATGTGCAGAACCGGTTCGTGCAACGCCTCGACCTGCTGCGCCGCACCCGGCTGAAGCCGAACGGCCGCAAGTACACCCAGCAGGAGATCGCCGACGGCGCCGGCATGTCGCGGCAGCAGGCGGGCGCCCTCATCAACGGCGACCGGCGGCCCACCATGGAGCACTGCGACGCCATCCAGCGCTTCTTCCGGGTGCACGCCGGATTCCTCACCGCGGAGGACTCCGAGGCCCTCGCGGGCGCTCTGCAGCACACCGAGCAGGAGTTGCTCCAGCAGCTCGCCGACCGGGAGCGGGCCGCGGCGGCGCCCGCCGACGACCCGCTGGAGCGGCTGCTGCAGGACCACGGCGTGCGCGGCATCGCCTGGCGTGCCGCTCAACTCCCCACCGACCAGCACCGCGACAAGGTCGCCGAGTGGCTGGACATGCTCCTGGAAGGCGTCAAACGGCCCGAGTCGTGACGCGGCTCGGCCGGATTGTCAGTGGTGGGCGGCAAGCTGGGAAGGTGCCGCCGCCGTGCGGGGGCGCGTGACCGCTGACGTCGTTGTGGGGAGAGCCGACCGATGACCACCGCCGTGCTGACCGATCACGAGCGCACCGCCGTTCAGGCCTATCTGCGGCTCCTGCACACCGTGCGGGCCGGTTTCGACACCGCGCCCGACGCCGCTCGCCCGCCCGTCGTCCCGCCCTCCGTCCTGGCCGAGGCGGACCGGGCGCTGGAGACCGCGGGCCTCGCGGGGAACGAGGAGGTCTTCTTCCGGATGCTGGGAAGCCGGTCCCCACGTCCGTGAGGCCGTGGGGCCCTGCCGGGTGTCAGGTCCGGTGTCAGGAGCGTGGCACTGTGAAGGCCGTGGTGACCAGGCCCTTCTGGGCGGTCCAGTGGCCCTCGAAGTGGGTCACGCGCCTGCCGCCCACCGTCGGGCCCGGCACCAGCAGGGCGGCGTGCAGGGTGCCGCGGCGGGGGTCGCCCGGGTCCACGGAGACCTGGATGTCCGCCTCCATGAAGTCGAGCCACTTTCCGGTGAGGGGGAACCATGCCTTGTAGACCGACTCCTTCGCGCTGAACAGCAGCCGGTCCCAGTGGACGCCGGGCCACTGCCCTGCCAGCCGGCGCAGCCGCTCCGCCTCGGCGGGCAGGGACACGCTGGGCAGGACACCGTCCGGCAGCGGTCCGTCGGGTTCGGCGTCGATGCCGAGGGAGGCCAGGTCGGTGAGCCGGACCAGGGCGGCGGCGCAGTAGCCGTCGCAGTGGGTCATGCTGCCCGCCAGCCCTGCCGGCCAGCGCGGCGCCCCGCGCTCGCCGGTCAGCACGGGCTGCGCGGACACGCCGAGTTTCTCCATGGCCCGGCGGGCGCAGGACCGTACGACGGTGAACTCCCGGCGGCGCTTGGCGACCGCCCGCGCCACGAGTGCCTCCTCCTCGGGGTAGAGCGGCAGGTGTCCGGCGTCGTCGTGGCCGTGTGCCTCCACGGCGGCGACGGTGTCGGGCAGCAGTTCCTCGATCAACGGGCCACCTTCTCGCGCGAGGCCGACGGCAGGATGCGGCGCAGTTGTCCCGGCGGCCCGGTCCGCTTGCGCCACTCACGGGGATAGCCCACCGACACCTCCTCGAAACGCACTCCCTCGTGCCAGGTGGTCCGCGGGATGTGCAGATGCCCGTAGACCATGGTGTCGACCCGGAACCTGCGGTGCCAGTCCGCGGTCAGGCGGGTGCCGCACCACATGGCGAACTCGGGGTACCACAGGACGTCGGTGGGGTGCCGGTCCAGGGGGTAGTGGTTGACGAGGATCGTCGGCAGGTCCGCCGGGAGCGCGGCGAGCCTGCGCTCGGTCTCGGCGACCCGCGCCCGGCACCAGTCCTCGCGGCTCGGGTAGGGGTCGGGGTGCAGCAGGAACTCGTCGTTGCACACGACGCCGGTGCCGTGCGCGTACGTCAGCCCCTCGTCCTTGGTCGCGCAGCCGGCCGGCAGGAACGAGTAGTCGTAGAGCAGGAACAGCGGTGCGACGACCGCCGGGCCGCCCGCTCCCTCCCACACCGGGTAGGGGTCCTCGGGTGTCGTCACGCCCAGCTCGCGGCACATCTCGACGAGGTGCTCGTAGCGGGCGGCCCCGCGGAGGGTGACCTCGTCCTTGGGGTGTGTCCACAGTTCGTGGTTGCCGGGGGTCCAGACGACCTTCCGGAAGCGGCCCGCGAGCAGGCCGAGGGCCCAGCGGATGTCGGAGACGGTCTCCGCCACGTCACCGGCCACCAGGAGCCAGTCGTCCTCGGACTCGGGGTGTGTCTTCTCGATCAGGGCGCGGTTCTCCGCGTATCCGATGTGCAAGTCGCTGATGGCCCACAGCTGCCCCCGAGTACCGGCCGTCGAACGTCATTCTCCACCTCTTCCGGACACGCGTCCGCCGCCACGAGATCACATCCCCGCCCCGGTCTCAAGGGCGCTCCGGCACCGCCTGACCAGCATGCCGGGGCCACACCGGCGCCGTCCCCGCGGATCCGTAACGTGCTCGTTGCACTCGGAGGCGCGGGTACCCCTATGATCGCCCCAACACCACCGCCACGATTCTCCCTTCGCGCAGAGCGGCCAGGTGTCCCTCGATCCCCCTGGCCGGGCACGGCCCGCTCCGCCCTGCCCGCGAACCCCGAAAGGCGGCTTGCATGGTGTCTCCCGTACGCGTCTGGCTCAACCGCACGTACGCGGAGAACGTCTTCTTCATGGATCAGCTGCGGAGGAATCCCGCGGACCGGGCCGTGGAGATCCATGCCACGCACGGCGACCCGGACTCCCCCGTGCTGGCCGCCGCGGACACCGCCGACCTGGAACCGGAGGGCCTGTCACCGGCCGGTTACGTCGAGTACGCCCTGGACCAGTGCGTGCGGCGCGGCATCGACGTGTTCGTGCCCCGGCTGTACCAGGCGGCGATCGTGGCCCACCGCGCGGAGTTCGAGGCGGTGGGTACGGCGCTGCTCGCACCGCCGCCGGAGGCGGTGGCCGTCTTCCACGACAAGGTGATCGCCTACGAGGCGGTACGGGCGATCGGGGTGCCGGTGCCGCCGTGGTGGCGGGTCCGCACGGCCGACGAACTCGTCCTCGCGGTCGAGGAGTTGGAGGCGAACGGACACCGGGCGTGCTTCAAGCCGGCGTCCGGTGCGGGTGGCGTGGGCTTCCGGATGGTCACCCGGGACCCCTTCTCGCTCGCGCACCTGAGCGGCTTTCCGAGCCCCTCCGTGCCGCTGCCCCTGGTCGTCGACGCGCTGCGGGCGGCCGAGGAGCCGGTCGACTGGCTGGTGATGCCGCGCCTTGAGCAGCCGGAGGTGTCGGTGGACTGCCTCACCGGGCCGGACAACCGGGTGCGGCTGGCCGTGGGCCGCACCAAGCACGGCCGGCGCCGGGGCTTCACGCTCCACGAGCAGTGGCTCGCGCCGGCGCGGCGGATCGCCGAGGCCTTCGGGCTGCACCACCTGTCCAACGTGCAGTTCCGGATGTACGGCGACCGGCCCGTCCTGATGGACGTGAACACCCGCCCGGCCGGCGGCCTGCACCAGCTGGCGCTGTGCGGGCTCAACATGCCGTGGGCGGCCGTCCGGCTGGCCCTCGGCGACGACCCGGGCGAGCTGGAGCCGCCGTTCCTGGGGCAGGACTACACGGTGGTGTCGGGCCCGCGTCCCCTGCGACCGGTGCCCCTGCCCCACCAGCGCACGGACCTCGCCCCGATGCCGACGCCGCCCGCGTCCCTGCCTGCGTCCCCGGCGTCCCCTTCTGCGTGCCCGTCCCCGTCCCCGGCCATGTCCCCGGCGGGCCCGCTCACCGCGTCGGCCGTCCGTCCGCTGGGCGTCCCCGCACCCGACCCGGCCACGGGGGCTCCCGCGTAGGGCGGCCGCGGGCCTACCTCAGATAGGCCAGGCCCGGGTGGACCGCCGTATAGCCGTCGACGAGGCGCTGGGCGACATGGACCGAGTCGACGAGAGGGTGCAGGGCGAAGGCGCGCACCGCACTCGCGCGGGAGCCCGTCCCGGCCGCCGCCAGTACCTCCCGCTCGACGGCCTTGACCGCGCAGACCAGGCCGGTCGCGTGCCCCGGCAGCGGGTCCACGGACACCGGGTGGGCGCCGTCCGCGTCGACCAGGCACGGGACCTCGATCACGGCGTCGGCGTCGAGGACCGACAGCATGCCGCGGTTGCGGACGTTGAGGATCAGGGTGGTGCGTTCGTTGCGCGCGACGGCCCGCATCAGCGCCAGCGCCACCTTCTCGTACCCGCCGGACAGATCCTCGGCCTCGCGTTCGCCCGCGCCCGCGCTCTCCCGGTTCTCGGCCATGTAGGTGGCCTCGCGTTCGGTACGGGTACGGTCCCAGGCCGCCAGCGCCGGCGCGTCGGGGCTGCGCAGCTCCTCGTAGAAGCGGGCCTGCTGGTCGCGCAGGAACGCGCCGCGGGTCCGGTCGGCCTCCTGGTGGGCGCGGACCGTCTCCCGGTTGAAGTAGTAGTAGTGCAGGTACTCGTTGGGGATCGCGCCCAGCATGCGCAGCCACTCGGGGCCGAAGAGCCGGCCCTCCTCGAAGGAACCGAGCAGCGCCGGGTCGGCGAGCAGCCGCGGAAGCTCGTCGCGGCCGGCCACGCGCAGGCCGCGGACCCAGCCGAGGTGGTTGAGGCCCACGTAGTCGACCCAGGCCCGGTCCGGGTCGGCGCCCAGCACGCGCGCGATGCGGCGGCCGAGGCCGACCGGCGAGTCGCAGATGCCGATGACGCGGTCGCCGAGGTGCCGGGACATGGCCTCGGTGACCAGGCCCGCCGGGTTGGTGAAGTTGATGACCCAGGCGTCCGGCGCCAGTCGGGCCGCACGGCGCGCGATGTCGACGGCGACCGGGACCGTCCGCAGTCCGTACGCGATGCCGCCAGCTCCGACCGTCTCCTGCCCGAGGACGCCCTCGGCGAGCGCCACCCGTTCGTCGTCGGCCCGCCCCTCCAGGCCGCCGACGCGGATCGCGGAGAACACGAAGTCGGCGCCGCGCAGCGCCTCGTCCAGATCGGTCGTCGCGGTCACCTCGGGGGCGTCCGGCACCCCGGCGGCCTGCTCGGCCAGCACCCGGGTCACCGCCGACAGCCGGGCCGCATCCAGGTCGTGGAGCACGACGTGGGTCACGCGTCCCTCGGCGCGGTCCCCGAGGAGCGCCCCGTACACGAGCGGCACCCGGAACCCGCCGCCGCCCAGAATCGTCAGCCTCACGCCCACACCCTTCCCTCGCCCGGCCGCACCCCCGCCTCCCGCCGATCATGACACGCCCGCCACGGCGACTCACCGAACACCTCACCGGCCGGCTGCCGCCGCGCCGGGCGCAGCCACGCGGTGGCGAGTGGCCGAAGGACCGGCGGCTCATGACCCCGTGACGGCCGCACACTTCGGCACATTCGCATCCTTCGCGGGGTGAACTCCCTTGTGACGCAAGGAGTTTCTCGGCTTCACCTCTTGACGGCCGGTGCGTCCGGGAGCACATTGGCCGCATTCTGAGAGCGCTCTCAGAGACGTGACCACGCTTCCCACCCCCGCATTCGAGAGGCGACCCCACATGAGAGAGACCTCCGGCAACCCGCCCAGACGCCGGCCGCTGCGCCGGGCCCTGGTGGCCGTCGTCGGCACGCTCGGCCTCGCCGCCGCCGCGGCCGTGACCGGGCCGTCCGCGAACGCCACCGTTCCCCCGCCCCCCTCCGGCTGGACGCAGGTCTTCGCCGACGACTTCGACGGGCCGGCCGGATCCGGGGTGAACACCTCCAACTGGCAGTACGCGACCGGTACTTCGTACCCCGGCGGACCTGCCAACTGGGGCACGGGCGAGATCGAGACGATGACGTCGTCCACCAACAACGTCTCGCTCGACGGCAGCGGCAACCTCCGCATCACCCCGCAGCGCGACGGCGCCGGCAACTGGACGTCGGGCCGCATCGAGACCAGGCGCGCCGACTTCGAGCCCCCGGCCGGCGGCAAGCTGCGCGTGGAGGCCCGCGTCCAGGCTCCGAACGTCACCGGGGCCGCGGCCAAGGGCTACTGGCCGGCGTTCTGGATGCTCGGCTCCCCCTACCGCGGCAACTACTGGAACTGGCCCGGTGTCGGCGAGATCGACATCATGGAGAACACCCAGGGCCTCAACACCGTCTGGGCCACGATGCACTGCGGCACCTCGCCGGGCGGCCCCTGCAACGAGACCAGCGGCATCGGCGGCAGCACCGCGTGTCCCGGTGCCACCTGCCAGGCGGGCTTCCACACCTACGGGGTGGAGTGGGACCGCTCGACGAGCGTCGAGGAGATCCGCTTCTACGTCGACGGCAACAACTTCCACACCGTGCGGGCCAACCAGGTCGACGCGGCGACGTGGGCGAACGCCACCAACCACGGTTACTTCATCATCCTCAACGTGGCGATGGGCGGCGGCTTCCCGGACGCCTTCGGCGGCGGCCCGGACGGCGGCACCCAGCCCGGCCACTCGATGCTCGTGGACTACGTCCAGGTGCTGACCGCCGGTGGGAGCGGTACCACACCGCCGCCGGCCGGCGGCAACCGCGACGCGTACGGCGTCATCGAGGCCGAGTCGTACGACGCCCAGTCCGGCACCGTCACCGAGGCCACCTCCGACTCGGGCGGCGGCCAGAACCTCGGCGCCGTCGGGAACGGCGACTGGGCCCAGTACAAGGGCGTGAACTTCGGTTCGAGCCCTGCGACGCAGTTCAGTGCCCGGGTGGCCAGCGGTGCGCCCACCGGCGTCAGCGGTCTGGTGGAAGTACGCCTGGACAGCCGCGGCGCCACGCCGGTCGGCAGCTTCGCCGTGGGCAACACGGGCGGCTGGCAGTCGTGGCGCACGATCCCGGCGAACATCGGCCAGGTCACGGGCACCCACGACGTGTACCTGACCTTCAGCAGCGGCCAGCCGGCCGACTTCGTGAACGTGAACTGGTTCAGCTTCGGCCGCTGAGCGGCAACCGGCCCCCCGCAGGAGGGCGAAAGGGGTCCCACTCACACGTGTGGGGCCCCTTCGTCATGGCCTCGTCGCAGCGGAGCGGAAACGGCAGGTCGCAGCGGTGGGGGTGGGTGGCCTCCACGGTGGCGCGGGGCCGGAAGCCGGGCCGCATGGCCCGCACCGTTCCGCGGTACTCGCTCTGCGGCGGGAAGCGGTGGACCTGTCCGGGGCGGATCCACGGCAGATCGCCGGCCGTCGCCCCGTACCCGGCGCTCGCCGGGGCCGGCAGAAAGCGAAGATGATCACAGTGACCGAAGCAACCGAGACCGCGGCAGCACTCCGGCGCCCGACCGCGCCGGGCGGGGCCCGCACCGCTCCCCCGCGCCCCGGTGGGCGTCCGCCCGGGGTGAAGGACTCGGCATTCCGCGACACCCTGTACATGGAGGACCTGGACGCCGCCGCCGATCACGGCGGTGCGCGGGGCGGCACGCTCACCGGCGGGTACGCGCCGACCCGGGCCGGCCCCGCGGCCGTGGAGCCGCTCGGCGCCGTGACGAAGTCCCTCGACAGCAAGGGAGTTGACGGGGAATGAGCGAGGAGCTTCCCACTACGACGGTCTACGAGACCAAGGCGACGAAGGAAGCCAAGGAGGCCCGCACGGCCCAGGAGGCCGCGGGACCGCTGCACGCCGAGCAGGCCGAGGAGGCCCGCGCGGCGCGGGTGGCAGGGGCGGCCGGGGCGTCGGAGGCCCCCCGGGCCGCGGGGACGACCGGGACGGCCGGCGCCGCCGAGGGGACGCAGGCCGAGGGCTCGGGCGGACCGGCCGTCGAGCCGGCGGCACCGCTCGACTGGAGCAACCCCCTGCGCGATCCGCAGGACCGCCGCCTGCCCCGGATCGCGGGCCCCTCCGGGCTGGTCATCTTCGGCGTCACCGGCGACCTCTCCCGCAAGAAGCTGATGCCCGCCGTGTACGACCTGGCCAACCGCGGCATGCTGCCGCCGGGCTTCTCACTGGTCGGCTTCGCCCGCCGGGACTGGGAGGACCAGGACTTCGCCGAGGTCGTGCACGACGCGGTCGAGGAGTACGCCCGTACGCCGTTCCGCGAGGAGGTCTGGCAGCAGCTCTCCGAGGGCATGCGGTTCGTCCCGGGCGACTTCGACGACGACACCGCTTTCGAGCACCTGCGCAAGGCCGTGGAGGAGCTGGACGCCTCCCGCGGCACCAGCGGAAACTACGCCTTCTATCTCTCCGTACCGCCGAAGTTCTTCCCGAAGGTCGTCCGGCAGCTCAAGAGGCACGGGCTGACCGACCCGCCCGACGGCTCCTGGCGCCGTGCGGTGATCGAGAAGCCGTTCGGCCGCGACCTGGACAGCGCCCGCGAGCTGAACGCGCTGGTGCACGAGGTCTTCGCCCCCGATCAGGTCTTCCGCATCGACCACTACCTGGGCAAGGAGACCGTCCAGAACATCCTGGCGCTGCGCTTCGCCAACCAGATGTACGAGCCGATCTGGAACCGCTCCTACGTCGACCATGTGCAGATCACCATGGCCGAGGACATCGGCATCGGCGGCCGGGCCGGCTACTACGACGGCATCGGTGCCGCCCGTGACGTCATCCAGAACCACCTGCTCCAGCTGATGGCCCTGACCGCCATGGAGGAGCCCGCCTCCTTCGACGCGGCGTCGCTGCTCACCGAGAAGCTGAAGGTGCTGCGGGCGGTGCGGCTGCCCGACGACCTCGGCCGGCACACCGTGCGCGGCCAGTACGCGGACGGCTGGCAGGGCGGCGCGCGGGTGCCCGGCTACCTGGAGGAGGAGGGCATCGACCCGGTCTCCACCACCGACACCTACGCGGCGGTCAAGCTGTGCGTCGACAACCGCCGCTGGGCGGGCGTCCCCTTCTACCTGCGCACCGGCAAGCGGCTGGGCCGCCGGGTCACCGAGATCGCGGTCGTCTTCCAGCGGGCCCCGCACTCCCCCTTCGACTGCACCGCGGCGGAGGAACTGGGCGAGAACGCGATCGTCATCCGCGTCCAGCCCGACGAGGGCATGACGGTGCGGTTCGGCTCCAAGGTACCGGGCACCTCGATGGAGATCCGGGACGTGTCCATGGACTTCGCGTACGGCGAGTCCTTCACGGAGTCCAGCCCGGAGGCGTACGAACGGCTGATCCTGGACGTCCTTCTGGGCGACGCCAACCTGTTCCCGCGCCACCAGGAGGTGGAGGAGTCCTGGCGGATCCTCGACCCGATCGAACAGTACTGGGCCACGCACGGGAGGCCCACGCGGTACGCCTCGGGCGGCTGGGGACCGCGGGAAGCCGACGAGATGCTCGCACAAGACGGACGGAGCTGGCGCAGGCCATGAGGATCGATCTGACCGACACCACGGCAAGCGAGGTCAACAAGGCGCTGGTGCGGGGCCGCCACGCCATCGGGACCCCGGCCGTGGGCATGGTCCTGACGATGGTGATCGTCACGGACGAGGAGAACGCCTACGACGCGACCAAGGCGGCCGAGGACGCCTCGCACGAGCACCCCTCGCGCACCCTGGTCGTCATCAAGCGGCACGCCCGCAATCTGCGCGACCGCACCGGCACGCACCTCGACGCCGAGGTCCGCGTCGGCTCCGAGGCCGGCACCGGCGAGACGGTCGTGCTGCGCATGTACGGCGAGGTGTCCGAGCACGCCGACTCGGTCGTGCTGCCGCTGCTGCTGGCGGACGCGCCGGTCGTCGTGTGGTGGCCGGTGGAGGCGCCCGACAACCCCGCGAAGGACCCGCTGGGCACGCTGGCCCAGCGCAGGATCACCGACCTGTACTCGGTCGAGCGGCCGATGGAGGCCCTGGAGCGCCGGGTCCACACCTACGCGCCGGGCGACACCGATCTCGCCTGGACCCGGCTGACGCTGTGGCGCTCCATGCTGGCCGCGGCGCTGGACCAGGCCCGGGTGCCGGTGACCTCGGCGGCCGTGGAGGCCGAGGCGGACAACCCGTCGGCGGAGCTGCTGGCCCGCTGGCTGGAGGCCCGCCTGGACGTCCGGGTCGACCGCCTGGTCAGCGACGGTCCTGTCGTCACGGCCGTCCGCCTGGGCACCGCGGCCGGCGAGATCGTCATCGCCCGGCCGGACGGTCCGCTCGCCACGATGTCCCTGCCCGGTCAGCCCCCGCGCTCCCTCGCGCTGATGGTGCGCCCCACCTCCGAACTGATCGCCGAGGAGCTGCGGCGCCTGGACGCGGACGAGATGTACGCCGTCGCCCTGCGCGGCGCGGCCGTCAAGGAGACCCCTGTTCATGTCTGACTCCCCGAGGCTCACCCGGCGGCCCGAGTGGACCGCGCTGGCCGACTACCGCAAGGACACGCTGCCGCGGCCGGACCTGCGCGAGCTGTTCGCCGCGGACCCCGGCCGGGCGGAGCGGTATGTCGTGCGCGTCGGCGATCTGCGCATCGACTACTCCAAGAACCTGGTCACCGAGGAGACGCTGGCCCTGCTGCGTGAACTGGCCGTCGCCACCGGCGTGTTCGACCTGCGCGACGCCATGTTCCGCGGCGAGCGGATCAACACCACCGAGGACCGCGCCGTGCTGCACACCGCGCTGCGCGCCCCGCGGGACGCGGTGATCGAGGTCGACGGCGAGAACGTCGTGCCCCAGGTGCACGCCGTGCTCGACAGGATGGCCGGCTTCGCCGACCGGATCCGCTCCGGCGAGTGGACCGGCCACACCGGCAAGCGCATCCGCAATGTCGTCAACATCGGCATCGGCGGCTCCGACCTCGGCCCCGCCATGGCCTACGAGGCACTGCGCGCCTTCACCGACCGCGAGCTGACCGTCCGCTTCGTCTCCAACGTCGACGGCGCCGACCTGCACGAGGCCACCCGCGACCTGGACCCGGCCGAGACGCTGTTCGTCATCGCCTCCAAGACGTTCACCACCATCGAGACGGTCACCAACGCCACCTCCGCCCGTACCTGGCTGCTGCACGCGCTCGGTGACGAGAGCGCCGTGGCCAAGCACTTCGTCGCGCTGTCGACGAACGCCGGCAAGGTCGCGGAGTTCGGCATCGACACGGCCAACATGTTCGAGTTCTGGGACTGGGTCGGCGGCCGGTACTCCTACGACTCGGCGATCGGCCTCTCCCTGATGATCGCCATCGGCCCGGACCGCTTCCGGGAGATGCTCGACGGCTTCCGCATCGTCGACGAGCACTTCCGCAACGCCGAGGCCCCGGCCAACGCCCCGCTGATCCTCGGTCTGCTGGGTGTCTGGTACGGCGACTTCCTCGACGCGCAGTCGCACGCGGTACTGCCGTACAGCCACTACCTGTCGAAGTTCACGGCCTACCTCCAGCAGCTCGACATGGAGTCCAACGGCAAGTCCGTCGACCGCGCGGGGAACCCCGTGGAGTGGCAGACGGGGCCCGTGGTCTGGGGCACGCCGGGCACCAACGGGCAGCACGCGTACTACCAGTTGCTCCACCAGGGCACCAAGCTGATCCCGGCGGACTTCATCGGCTTCGCCCGGCCCGTGGCCGAACTGAGCGACGGGCTGAAGGCCCAGCACGACCTGCTGATGGCCAACTTCTTCGCACAGACCCAGGCGCTCGCCTTCGGCAGGACGCCGGACGAGGTGCGGGCCGAGGGCGTGCCGGAGGAACTGGTCCCGCACAAGACGTTCCGCGGCAACCGTCCCACCACGACCGTCCTCGCCACTGAGCTGACCCCCTCCGTACTCGGCCAACTCGTCGCGCTCTACGAGCACAAGGTGTTCGTCCAGGGCGCGATCTGGGACATCGACTCCTTCGACCAGTGGGGCGTCGAACTCGGCAAGGTGCTCGCCAAGCGCGTCGAACCCGCCCTCTCCGAAGGCGCCGACGTGCCCGGCCTCGATCCGTCCACGGCCGCGCTGGTGGCCGCCTACCGTGAACTGAAGGAAGTGCACTGACATGCAGATCGGTCTTGTGGGTCTCGGCAAGATGGGCGGCAACATGCGCGCGCGCCTGCGCAACGCCGGTCACACCGTCGTCGGATACGACACCAATCCCGAGCGGGCCGACGTCGGCAGCCTGGTCGACCTCGTGGAGAGCCTGGAACGGCCGCGCGCGGTCTGGGTGATGGTCCCGGCCGGCGGCACCACCCAGTACGTCATCGACCAGTTGGCGACGCTGCTCAAGCCCGGCGACACCGTCGTCGACGGCGGCAACTCCCGCTGGACGGACGACGAGAGGCACGCCGAGGAGCTGGGCAAGCGCGGCATCAACTTCGTCGACGCGGGTGTCTCCGGCGGTGTGTGGGGACTTGAGAACGGCTACGCCCTGATGGTCGGCGGCGAGCAGGAGACCGTCGAGGACCTCAAGCCGATCTTCGACGCCCTCAAGCCCGACGGCCCGTACGGCTTCGTCCACGCGGGGAAGGTCGGCGCCGGGCACTTCTCCAAGATGGTCCACAACGGCATCGAGTACGCCATGATGCAGGCGTACGCCGAGGGTTGGGAGCTGCTGGAGAAGGTCGACTCCGTGGAGAACGTCCGCGAGGTCTTCCGGTCCTGGCAGGAGGGCACCGTCATCCGCTCCTGGCTCCTCGACCTGGCCGTCCACGCCCTCGACGACGACCACCACCTGGAGAAGCTGCGCGGGTACGCGGAGGACTCCGGCGAGGGCCGCTGGACCGTCGAGGCGGCCGTCGACAACGCCGTGCCGCTGCCCACGATCACCGCCTCGCTCTTCGCCCGGTTCGCGTCCCGGCAGGACGACTCGCCGCAGATGAAGATGGTCGCCGCGCTGCGCAGCCAGTTCGGCGGGCACGCGGTGGAGGCCGCGAAGAAGTAGGCGGCCCGGCCCGGGTTGACCTTGACACGTTGGCAAGGTCTTCACTGTGGCCGAGGAGGTGGTCCCGATGACCATGCCGAAGGACGACCCGAACACACCGCGTGTTCTCCGGGCCCTGGAGGACGACAGCGCGTCGGTCCGGCTGCGGGCGGCGCTGGCGGCCGGTACCGCGCCGGACCCCGGGCACCTCGGCGAACTCGTCGAGCGATGCGCGGTCGAACCCGATTTCTCCGTGCGCGAGATGCTGACCTGGGCACTCACCCGCCACGCGGCGTCGTCGGCGGTACCGCTCCTGGTGGACGAGGTCCGCTCCGGGCGTGCGCGGGCGCGGAGCCAGGCGTTGCACACACTGTCCAAGATCGGGGACCGGCGGGCGTGGCCGGCGATCACACCGGCACTGCTGTCCGATCCCGACGACGAGGTGGCCCGGAGCGCCTGGCGGGCAGCGGTCGTCCTGGTGCCCGAGGCCGAGAAGCACGGGCTGGCCGTAGTGTTGGCGACACAGCTCGGGCGCGGCGGGCACGAGACGCGGCTGAGCCTGAGCCGGGCGCTGATCGCGCTCGGGGAGGCGATGTCGCCGGCCCTGGACGCCGCTGCGACGGATCCCGACCCCGGGGTGCGCGCCCACGCGATCGCCACGGAACGGCTGTGGCGCGACCCCGAGGCCGGATTCGGGTTCGCGATCGAGGAGGCGAAGCGCGTCGTGGCCCTGGGCGGGGCCGGCCGGGAGGGACGGTAGGCGGTGTTGATCGGCGATGTCGCGCGACGGTCCGGGGTCAGCGCCCGCATGCTCAGGCATTACGAGTCGCTCGGCCTGGTGCGGCCGACCGGCCGTACCGGCTCCGGCTACCGGGAGTACTCCGGCGAGAACATCCGGCGGATCTTCCACATCGAGAGCCTGCGGTCTCTGGGACTGTCGCTGCACGATGTCGGGCGGGCGCTCGACGACCCCGGCTTCGCGCCCGCGGAACTCGTCGACGACCTGGTCCGCCGGACCCGGGAGCGCATCGCCGCGGAGACGGAGCTGCTGACGCGGCTGCGCCGGATCGGTGCCGCGGAACCCTCCGACTGGGAGGGTGTCCTGCGGACGGTCGCGCTCCTGCACGCCCTGGGTTCGAAGAACGCGGGGGCGCGGCAGCGCGCGGCCCTGTCGGCGGTCGAGGATGTCCCCCTTCCGGTGGAGGCGCTGGTCGAGGCCGTGCTGCGGGAGCGGGACCCGAATGTCGCCGGAGCCCTCCGCTGGGCCCTGGCGCAGTCCGGCGAGGAGGCGTCGGCGCTGCTGGCGGAGGGCCTCGGCTCCCCCGCCGCCGAGGTGCGCGAGCGTGCCGTACGCTCCCTCGCCGAGATTCCGGGCGACGCGGCGACCGCGCTGCTGCGGGGCGCCCTCGCGGACCATCGCGACGACGTGGTCCGCGGGTGCGCGGCCCTGGCGCTCGGGGAGCGAGGCGTGGCCGACGCGGTCCCGACGCTCGTCGACATGATCGTCGAGGAGCGGAACGACGCCGACGCGGCCGACGCCCTGAGCGCGCTGGCCGGCGATCCCGTCTCGGCGGACCGGATCGCCGCCGGGCTCGTCGGCCGCCTCGCCGACGGCGCCGCCGGACCCGCCGTACGCCGGCGGCTGGCCCAGGCGCTCGCGGACATCCCGGGGCCCGCGGCGTCACATGCCCTGGTGGATCTGTCCCACGACGAGGACCGCGGCGTCGCGCTGACCGCGGCGTACATCCTCAAGCTGCGCGACGCCCGCCGGCTGTACTGACCCGTGGCGAGCCGGCTGGTCCCTTGCGTGTGCGGCCTGCCGGGCGGCCATCTTCTTGCCGATACGGAAAGATGTCGTGCCGTTCGCGCATGACCGTTCTAGCGTGGCCTTATGACCCACGCACCCACGCACACCGTTCCCGACGGGGCACACCGCGGCCCCGAGCACGTCGTCGACTCCGCCGGGCAGGCGGAGATCCTGGACCTGGACGCGGAAGTCCTCGCCGAGCACACCGCCGCCATCACCGCGTGGCTGCCCGTCGGGGCGGCCCCGCGCAGGATCGTGGACCTGGGCAGCGGGCCGGGCGCGGGCACCTTCGCCCTCCTCGACCGCTTCCCCGAGGCGCACGTCACCGCCGTCGACTCCTCGGACGAGCACCTGCGCCGCCTGCGCGAGAAGGCGTGCGCCAAGGGAGTGCTGGAGCGGGTGCGCACCGTGCGGGCCGACCTCGACGCGGCCCACTGGCCCGACCTCGGCACACCCGACCTGGTGTGGGCCTCCGCCTCGATGCACCACATGGCCGACCCCGGCCACGCGCTGCGCTCGGTCCACGGCCTGCTCGCGCCCGGCGGGCTGTTCGCCGTCGTCGAACTGGCCGGCTTCCCCCGCTTCCTGCCCGAGGACGCTCCGGAGGACCGGCCCGGCCTGGAGGAACGCTGCCACGCCGCGAGCGAGCGCCACCACGCCGAACACGTGTCCCACCGCGGCGCCGACTGGGGCCCCATGCTGACCGCGGCCGGCTTCACGATCGAGGGCGAGCGCACCGTCGGCGTCGACATCGCGGGCTCCGGCAACGCCACGGTCGGCCGCTACGCGGTCGGTGTGCTGCGCCGCATGCGCCCCACCGCGGTCGACGCGCTGTCGCCCGACGACGTGGCCGCGCTGGACCGGCTGCTGGACACCGACGGGCCGCACAGCATCCTGCGCCGCGACGACCTCGCGGTCCGCACCGAACGCACCGTCTGGGCCGCACGCCCCCAAAGCTGAACCACCGGTGTGTTTCCGCACGCTTCCCAGGCCTGAGTGCGCGTACGCGGGGTAGGCCGGACCCACCTCGATGAACGACCAAGGAGGGCGATGGGGATGGCACCGCTGCGACAGGAGGTCGACGCGGAAGCGGCCGGGCTGGACGTGAAGGCGTTGGACCGGCTCGACCGGCACTTCATCCAGGAGGTCGACGAAGGGCGGCTGCCGGGGTTCCTGGTGTCCGTCGCCCGCGGCGGACGCGTCGCCCATCTGACCGCGCACGGCCGGCGGGACATGGCCGCGGGACTGCCGGTGACCCCCGACACGCTGTGGCGGATCTACTCCATGACCAAGCCGGTCACCTCCGTGGCCGCGCTGATGCTGGCGGAGGAGGGGCTGCTGTCGCTCGGGGACCCGGTGGACCGGTATCTGCCGGCCTTCGCCGAGCCTCGGGTGTATGTCGAGGGGGCCGCGGACGGCGTCGTGACCCGGCCGGCCGACGGTCCGGTCCTGGTCCGGCATCTGCTGACCCACACCGCCGGTCTGACCTTCGGTTTCTACCACTCCCACCCCGTCGACGGGCTGTACCGCGCGGCGGGGCTCGATTCGTCCGCGCCACCGGACGCGGACCTGGCCGAGACGGTCGACCTGTACGCGAGTCTGCCCCTGCAGTTCGAGCCCGGCACACGGTGGAACTACTCGGTGGCCACCAACGTGCTCGGCCGGCTCGTGGAGGTGGTGTCCGGGCAGCCGCTCGACGTGTTCTGCGCCGAGCGGATCTTCCGGCCCCTCGGCATGACGGACACCGGCTTCCAGGTCACCGACGAACAGGCCGCCCGGCTGGCCGAGTTGTACGGCGAGACGGACGACGGCGGCATCGAGCCGGTCCCCGGGCTGCCGTTGCGGGGCAGGCCGCGGTTCCTCTCGGGCAGCGGCGGCCTGGTCTCGTCCGCGTACGACATGCACCGCTTCGCGGAACTGCTGCGGCTGCGCGGCGAACTCGACGGAGTCCGCCTGCTCGCCCCCGGGACGGTGGACCTCATGACCCGCAACCACCTGCCCGGCGACGCCGACTTGCGCGCCTTCGGCAGCCGCCCGGCACACGACGGGCCCTGCAACGACGGCATCGGCTTCGGCCTCGGCGTCTCCGTGGTGATCGACCCGAGCCGGACGCGGTCGCCCTCCGGGCTCGGCGCATACGGCTGGAGCGGAGTGGCGACGACCACCTTCTGGGTGGACCCGGGCCGTGATCTGACGGTGCAGTTCATGACCCAGGTGCGCCCCAGGTCCTCGCACACGGTCTACCCGGACCTCAAGCGGCTCGTGCACGAGGCCCTGACGGGCTGAGCGAGGACCGTCCCGGACCGGTCCGGGACGCTCACGACGTCAGGTGCGCCAGCGCGTCCAGGTGGGGCAGGTGGTGGTCCAGCCGCTCCCGCTTGGTCCGCAGATAGGTGATGTTGCTCTCGCACGGCGGTATCAGCAGCGGCACCTGCTCGGCGACCTGGATGCCGTGCCGTACCAACGCCTCCCGTTTGCGCGGGTTGTTGGACATCAGGCGCACCGACCGCACCCCGAGATCCTCCAGGATGCGGGCGGCCACACCGTAGTCCCGGGCGTCCACCGGCAGGCCGAGGGCGAGGTTCGCCTCCACCGTGTCCAGGCCCTCCGCCTGCAAGGCCATCGCGCGCAGCTTGGCGAGCAGCCCGATGCCGCGCCCCTCGTGCCCGCGAAGATAGACGACCACGCCGCTGCCCGCGGCGACCACCGACCGCAGAGCGGAGGCCAGTTGGTCGCCGCACTCGCAGTGCTGGGAGCCGAAGGCGTCGCCCGTCAGGCACTCCGAGTGCAGCCGGGTGAGCACGCCTTCGGCGCCCAGATCGCCGTGCACGAGCGCCACTTGCTCGTCACCGCGTTCGTGGTCGAGATAGCCGTACGCCCGGAATTCCCCGTACACGGTGGGCAGGGGCGTCACCACGACGCGTTCCACGTCCGTGCGCTGCGATGCTTTCTTGCCGAGTACACCGATATTTTCTGTCATGATTCTCGCGTTCCTCAACAGATCCCTCGACGGATCCCTGTGCGGATCCCTCAACCGATTGCTCAACCGAGACGAAAGGCCGTGCGGGAATGGACGTTTCACTTGTGCCGGCGGACACCACGCAGGATGTGCGCGAGCGGGGCGCCGGAGTTCCGCGACAGGTCGCGGTGCTGCCGGTCGGCAGTTTCGAGCAGCACGGCGCGTATCTGCCGCTGGCGACCGACACGCTCGTCGCCTGCGCCATCGCCGCGGAGTTGGCCGCCGCGTACCCGGTGCACCGGCTCCCGCCGGTGACGATCGGCTGCTCGCACGAGCACGCGGACTGGCCGGGGACCGTCAGCATCTCCTCGGTGACCCTTCACGCCGTGATACGGGACATCGCCGACTCGCTGCGCCGCTCGGGCGTGGACGCCCTGGTGGTGGTCAACGGGCACGGCGGAAACTACGTACTGGGCAACGTCGTTCAGGAGTCCTCCGCGCGCGGTGAGCGGATGGCGCTGTTCCCGGCCGCGGAGGACTGGGAGACGGCGCGGGAACGGGCGGGGGTGGCCACCTCGTTGCTCACCGACATGCACGCGGGGGAAATCGAGACCTCCATTCTTCTGCACACGCGTCCCGAATCGGTCCGGCCCGGTTACGAGGCCGCCGATTTCGTCGCTGACGACCGGCGTCATCTGCTCTCCCTCGGTATGTCCGCCTATACCGATTCCGGTGTCATCGGGCGTCCTTCGCTGGCTTCGGCGGAAAAGGGGAAGGAACTGCTGGCGAGTCTCGTGGATTCCTTCGGGGCGTATTTCGCACTGCTGACGCCGGAGACGGCCACGGTGCGCGACGGCGAGGACGGATAGGGTCCGCGCGGCGCGTGCCGCGGCTCCGGACCCGGTACGGCGGCGCGCTCGGCGGTGCCCTCGGCCGTCCCGGGGCCGGCGCGCAGACCCGCGTACCAGCGGACGACGAGCACGACGACGCCGGGCAGGCTCGCCACGAAGCTGAGCACCCCGTACACCACGGCCACGCCGAGCCCGGTGCCCGCGCCCAGTCCGGCCGCGCCGAACGCCCAGGCGGTGACGCCCTCCCGGGGGCCCCAGCCGCCCACGTTCAGCGGCAGGCCCATGGCGAGCAGCGCCAGTACGGCCAGCGGCGTCAGCGCGGCGAGGGAGGCGCCGCTGCCGGCCACCCGGGCGGCAAGGACGAACATCGCGAGATGTCCGGCGAGCACGACGGCCGAGGACACCGCGACTCCGGGCCAGTTCCGCCGGGACAGCAGCCCCTCGCGCGCCTCGCCGAGCGTCGTGCGCAGCGCCCGCGCCGCCCGGCCCCGGCGTGCGGGTGCCCGGTTCATGCGCAGGGCGAGGACGACGGCGAGCGCGCCCAGTACGGCCAGGACCACGAGCGGGGTGACGCGCCGGGTCTCGGCCAGCACCGGGGACGGCATCGTGAACAGCACCACGGCTCCGGCGCCGATCAGCACGAGCTGTCCCGCGGCCCGTTCGAGGACGACGGTCCGCACGCCCCGCCCCAGGTCGCCGGTGCTGCGCCCGTGCCGTACCGCGCGGTGCACGTCGCCCAGGACGCCGCCGGGCAGGGCCGCGTTGAGGAACAGGGCGCGGTAGTAGTCGGCGACGGCCGGCCCGAGGGGCAGCCGGATGCGCAGTCCCCGGGCCACCAGGGCCCAACGCCAGGCGCTGCACACCGTGGTGACGAGCCCGATCCCGAGCGCCACCAGCAACGCGGGTCCGTCGATCCGCCGCAGCCCGTCCAGGAAGACACCGGTGCCCATCCGCCACAGGAGCACGGCGAGGATGGCGGTGCCGGCGAGGGTGCCGAGGTGGGTACGCAGGGCGCGGCGGGGGCGCGGGCCGGCGGCGGCCGGGGGGTCCTGGGGTACGGCTGTCGGCAGGTCCCCCGCCGCCGGTGCGCTCACGAGACCCCGCCCGTCGGCCGGCACAGGGCCAGCAGGTCGGTGTGGTGCACGACGACGCGCAACTCCCCGGCCGAGCAGGCCGCGAGACGCTCCTCCAGATACCGGTCGGCGCGCTCGCGCAGCTCCGGGCGCTGTTCGACGGCCGCGCCGACCCAGCCCGGCAGCCACTGGGCGGTGAGTTCGGCCTCGTCGGGGCCGAGCCGCCAGGAGCTGGGGTGCGCCCGTACGGTGGCGCCGTGCTCCGCGAAGGCCTCGGCCGCGGCGGTGACCGCGTCCGGACCGAGCATGCCGCTACGCCGCTGGTGGTCGTTGAACGCCTCGGAGATCTCCGGGTCCAGCGGGTGCGCGGGGGTGAGGTCGACGCGCCCGGCGACGGAGAGGGTCAGCAGGGCCGGGCAGCCGGCCGTGGCACAGGCGGCGGCGAGGGTGCCTATCTCCTCGGTGGTGAGGACGTCGAGCAGCGCGGACGCGGTTACGAGCGCGGCGCCGGTCAGCGCGTCGGGGGTGAGCCGGGCGAGGTCTCCGCGGCGGGTCTCGACGGTGACACGGCTGCCGTCGGCGGCCGAGCGCGGGGCGGCGACGGCGGCGAAGTGCAGGAGATAGGGGTCGCGGTCGTGCAGCACCCAGTGCTGGGCTCCGTCGAGCAGCGGAGCGAGCCAGCGCCCCATGGAACCGGTGCCGCAGCCCACGTCGTGCACGACCAGTCCGCCGCCGCGCCGCGGCAGGTTGGCGAGGCGGATCCGCAGCGGGTCGAGCAGGTCGTGGGCCCGCGCGGCGGCGTCGGCGCTCTCGCGCAGCCGCAGCCACTCGGGCGCGTAGCGCGGCGGGGCGTCGGGCTGGCCCTGCTCCTGGTCCTGGCCCTGTCCCGGGGCCTCACGGAGGCGCAGGGTGGCCCGCTCGGCGATCTGCCCCGCGAGTCCCTCCGGCCGCCCGTCCTGACGCGGGTCCAGGCGGTGGTCGTAAGGGCGCTCACCGGGCCGGCCGACCGGACCCGCGCCGGGTATCACGGCGTTCGCGGCCCCGGGGGCGTCCCGCGGGCCGGGCTGGGCCGGGATGACCGCTTCGGTGGGTGTCGGGGTCTTCCTCATACCGCCCTCCCGGGTTCGCTCGGCAGCCGGTGCAGTACCCCGGCCAGGCTCTGGGCCGTGCTCGCCCAGCCGTTCAGGGCGGCGCGCCGCCCGCGTGCCGCGGCCTTCAGCCGGCGTCGTACGTCCGCCTCGCCGAACCAGCCGCGCAGCTCGGCCGCGAGTGCCGCGGGGGCCTCCGGCGGGACGAGGATGCCGGGCACCCCGCCGTCGGGCGCGCGCCCGACCGCCTCGGGGACCCCGCCGACATCCGTGGCCAGCACGGGGATGCCGCGCGCGAGGGCCTCGGTCACCGCCATGCCGTACGTCTCGGCGTACGAGGTGAGGACCATCAGGTCGGCGGTGGAGTAGGTGGCGTCCAGCTCGGCGCCGGCCCGCGGTCCCGCCAGCACCAGCCGGTCCTCAAGACCGTGCCGCGCGATCAGCGCGCGCAGCCGCTCGACGTACACGGGATCCTGGCCGAGCCCGCCCACGCACACGCAGCTCCACGGCAGTTCGGTGACCGCGGCCAGCGCCTCCACCAGCCGGTGCTGGCCCTTGCGCGGGGTGACGGCGGCGACGCACACCAGCCGGGAGACGCCGTCGGTGCCGGGCGCGAGGGGCGCGATGTCGGCGCCGGGGACGGCGACATGGACGCGGGCCGGGTCGAGTCCGTGGTGGGAGACGAGGCGGCGGACCGCCCAGTCACTGGTGGCGACGACGGCCGGGACCGCCCGCAGCACCGCGCGTTCACGGGCGTCCAGTTCGGCGGCCACGGCGGGGTCGAGGCCGGTCTCGTCGCCGAGCGGGAGGTGCACGAGGACGGCCATGCGCAGCCGCTCGGCCTCCGGTACGACGATCTCGGGCACCCCGCAGGCGACAAGACCGTCGAGGAGGACGACCGCGCCGTCCGGCAACCGCCGCAGGGCGCGGGCGAGTTCGGCGCGGGCGGTGTCGTCGGGCCGGGGCCAGTCGCCGGCCACGGGCAGACTCCGCACCCGCCAGCCGAAGCCGGGCAGGTCCAGCCGTACCCGGCGGTCGTAGGCGTTGCCGCCGCTCGGCGCGGCCGGGTCGTCGACCGCGCCGGGCATGACGAAGTGCACGGAGCGCAGGGACATGGGGATGATCCCCTCGTTCCTCGGGGCCGAGGCCTTCGCGGAGGTCTGCGCGGGGACGTAGGCGAGGCGGGTGCGCGCGGCCGTCGTTTCGATGGAGGTGTCGGTCACAGCGCACGCTCGTAACTCGCCCAGGCGACGTGGGACTCGTGCAGGGTCACGGTGAGGCCGGCCAGGCCCTTGGCGCCCTCGCCGAGCGCGCCCTTGTGCACGCGCTCGGCGAGCCGGTCGGCGATGACCTTGGCCAGGAACTCCGTGGAGGTGTTGACACCGGCGAAGTCGGGCTCGTTGTCGAGGTTGCGATAGTTCAGCTCACTGACGACGGCCCCCAGTTCCTGGGTGGCGAGGCCGATGTCGACGACGATGTTGTCCTGGTCCAGCTGCTCGCGCCGGAAGGTGGCGTCCACCAGGAACGTCGCTCCGTGCAGGCGCTGCGCGGGCCCGAAGACGTCGCCGCGGAAGCTGTGGGCGATCATGATGTGATCGCGGACGGTGATGCTGAACAACGGACGACCCTCCAGGTGTGGCACGTCTGATCCCCCGCCGATCGCTGCGCGGGGTGCCGTCTATTACGGGTGGTTGCCTTCCCTTGTTCAGCGGCCCGTACGTCTTTTCGCAAGGTCAGGCGCCGGTGTTCTGCCGGTCGTACCGGATCCGGTGGCACAGTGCGGGGATCTCGCCACCGGCCAGCCCCGGCAGCACGTCCGGCAGTTCGTCGAAGGCGGACTCGCCGGTGACGAGCGCGTCGAGCGCCGGGTCGGCGAGCAGGTCGAGGGCGAGGGCGAGCCGGTCGGCGTAGCCGCGGGTGGCGGCGCGTGCCGGGGAGACGGTGCCGACCTGGCTGCTGCGCAGGGTCAGGCGCCGCGAGTGGAAGGCCTCGCCGAGCGGGAGGGCGACGCGGCGGTCTCCGTACCAGCTCAGTTCGAGGACCGTGCCCTCGGGGCGGAGCAGTTCCAGTGACCGGGCGAGCCCTTGTTCCGTTGCACTGGCATGGACGACGAGGTCGCGCTCGCCGAGGGCGTCGGCGGGGGACGCGAAGCCGACGCCGAGTGCCTCGGCCACCTTCGCGCGGGCCGGGTCGGCGTCGACCAACTGGACACGGACGCCCGGGAAGCGGGCCAGCAGGGCGGCCACGGAGCAGCCGACCATGCCGCCGCCGACCACGGCGATCCGGTCGCCGAGCAGTGGCGCCGCGTCCCACAGGGCGTTGACGGCGGTCTCCACTGTGCCGGCGAGCACGGCCCGTTCGGCGGGGACCCCGGGGGGCACCGGGGTGACGGCGGCGGCCGGGACGACGTAGCGGGTCTGGTGCGGGTAGAGGCAGAAGACGGTACGCCCCACCAGGTCCCGCGGGCCCTCCTCGACCAGGCCGACGTTGAGGTAGCCGTACTTCACCGGGCCGGGGAACTCGCCCTCCTGGAACGGCGCGCGCATGGCGGCGTACTGGTTCTCGGGCACCCGGCCGCAAAAGACGAGGGTCTCGGTGCCGCGGCTCACGCCGGTGTGGAGCGTCCGCACGAGCACCTCGTCCGCCCCGGGTTCGGGCAGCTCCACGTCCCGGATCGTGCCCCGGCCCGGGGAGTCGATCCAGAAGGCGCGTGCGGTGCGCCTCGTCTCCGCCGTCCGCGTCGTCCGCGTCGTCCGCGTCATCGATGTCCTCCTGAACGATCGGGAAGCCGCCCACGTACCGAGGGATGCACAGGCCGCGCACAAGGTAGCGGCGTTGATCGACTCTGTCACACGGCCGGAGGGTGTTCGGTGGCCCTGAACAACACGTACGACGCGTACGACGCGAGGCCCGTTCAGCAGGAGACGGCGGTGGGAGCGGGTGCGCAGATCCTGCTTCTGTCACTGCTCGGCACGCTGATCGGCATGGGCACGGCGGGCTGGCTGACCGGCCTCGCCTTCGCGTTCGCGACCTGGGCGGTGCTCTCCCGGGCCCTGCACCGCTCCAGGCCGGCGTCGTTCGGCCCGGCCAACCGGGTCACCCTCGGCCGGGCCGTCCTGGTCGGCGGGGTCACCGCGCTGGTCGCGGACTCCTTCCGCAGCGCGCCGCCCGCCTCCCTCCTCGTCGGGCTGACGGCCGTGGCCCTGATCCTGGACGGGGTGGACGGCAAGGTCGCCCGCCGCACCGGTACGTCCTCGCCGCTGGGCGCCCGCTTCGACATGGAGGTCGACGCGTTCCTCATCCTGGTGCTCAGCGTGTATGTCGCGATGGACCTGGGACCGTGGGTCCTGCTGATCGGCGGCATGCGGTACGTGTTCGTCGCCGCGGCCCGGGTGTGGCCGTGGCTGACCGCCCCGCTGCCGCCGAGCACGGCCCGCAAGACGGTGGCCGCGCTCCAGGGCGTGTTGCTCCTGCTGGCGGGCGCGGGCCTGTTGCCGCACGCGGCGAACGCCGGGGTGGCACTGCTCGCGCTGGGGCTGCTGGTGTGGTCGTTCGGACGGGACGTGCTGTGGCTGTGGCGGACGTTGCGGGTGCGGGAGACCCCGGGCACGGTGGTGCGGGAACTGGTCGCCCAGTGAGCCGCGCCGGTGGAGTCCGGTCGGGTTCGTTCGGGTTCTGTTCGGGCTAGGCCGCCGCCGTCGTGGCTTCCGCTCCCGAGGACCGCTCCGAGACCCGTCCGCTGAGCAGGACGGCACGCCGGCGGGTGAAGAGGCGGGGCAGGCCCACCATGAGCGCGTTCAGCCGGCCCGACTGCACGCTCGGCCGCCGGCCGCGGTCGAGGACGCGCATCGCGGTCGCGACCACCTGCTCGGGGGTCTGGTAACTGCCCCGGTAGGCCCCGCCGTTCAGGCCGTCGAAGAACTCGGTGCGGGTCAGGCCCGGGGCGAGCGAGAGCACCCGCAGGCCGGTGCCGCGCGACTCGTACCAGAGCGCCTCGGTGAAGCTGAGGACGAAGGCCTTGCAGGCGCCGTAGACCGCCATCGCGGGGCTGGGTGTGTAGGCCGCCGCGCTCGCGACGTTGACGAGGATGCCCCGGCCGGAGTCGCGGAGCGGTTCGATGAACGCGCGGGTGAGGTCGACCAGGTTGGCCACGTCCACGTTGATCTCATCGGTGAGACGGTCGGGATCCTCCTGGTGGAAGGCGCCGTTGGTGCCGAATCCGGCGTTGTTCACCAGGCCGTCGGCCCGGATGCCCCGATGGTCCAGATCGGCGGCCAGCCGCCGGCCGGCGCCCGGCTCGCTCAGGTCGAGCGGCACTGCCGTGGCCCGTACGCCGTGCCGCGCCCGCAGTTCGGAGGCGAGCGCCTCCAGGCGGTCGAGCCGCCGTGCGACGAGGACCACGTCGGAGCCGCGGCGGGCCAGTTCACGGGCGAACGCGGTACCGATGCCGGAGCTGGCGCCGGTGACGATGGTGGTCTGTCCGGAGTAGTCGATCGGTGTCATACCTGCACTGTAGGCAGCATCTTGCACTCGGTGCAATGTGTGCACTCGGCCCGCCGTGCTGCTCTCGATGCACGATGTGCGCTCGATACGAAGTTATAGGCTGGGTGCATGGCCGACACCCCCACGCTCCGAGAGCGCGCACGCCGCGCGGCCCGCGAGGAGATCGCCGCCACCGCCATACAGCTCTTCGCGGAGAAGGGCTTCGAGGCGACGACCGTCGACCAGATCACCAGCGCCGTCGGCATCTCGCGCCGCTCCTTCTTCCACTACTTCGGCAGCAAGGAGGACCTGGTCCTCGGCGACACCGAGGCCCTGGGCGAGTCGGTACGGGCCGCGCTGGAGGCCCGCCCGGACGACGAGTCGGCCTGGACGGCCGTCCGGGCGGCCTTTCTGACCCTCCGGCCGGCCGGGTCGACCCCGGAGGAGCAGTTCACCCTCGCCCGCATCCACCACGAGGCACCCTCCCTGCGCGCCCGCCACCTGGAGAAGCACCTGCGCTGGCAGACCCTGCTGGCCCCCGGCGTCCAGCGCCGCCTCGGCCTCCCGCCGACCCCGGACCCCGATCCACGGGCCCTGGCGTTCGTCGCCGCCGCGCTGGCCTGCTTCGACGCGGCCGTCGACGCGTGGTACCGCTCCGGTGGCACCGACGATCCCGTACGCCTCTTCGACGAGGCGGTCGCGACGCTGCGCGGCTGACGACCGCCGGGCGCCGGCCCGAGGCGACAGATGTCAGGCCGGCTTGAGGTCGGTGCGCGGGTCGATGACCCAGTGGTTGCTCCGCGGGACGCGGTCCGCGAACGTGACGTTCTGCTCGGCGACGAGGCGGAATCCGAGGGACCGGCAGATGCCGTTCGAGGCGGCGTTGCCCGTCGCCGGGAACGCGTGGACGATGCCCCGGCGGTCCTCGTCCCGGGCCTGTTCGAGAAGGCTCCGGGCCGCACGTCTGCCGAGGCCGCGGCCCTGGAACCGCGGCAGGATCATCCACCCGATCTCCGAGACGGGTCCTTCGCCGGTGTCATGGGACCATAGGGTCACCGACCCGGCCACCACGTCGGGCGCGGCCGGATCGGGGATGATCATCTTGATCCAGTGGACGTCCTCCGCCGCCGCGACGGCGTCCCGGCGCACCTTGTCGGACATGCCCTCACGCGGCAGCGGCCCGCCGAGGTCGGCCGTCATGACGGGGTCGCACCGCATCCGGACGTAGGCGTCGACATCGCCGGGTGTGACGTTGCGCAACCGCACGCAGACCTCCTCGTACTGGGCATGGTCACATGATCGGAGGCGCGGATCGTCGGCGGTCCGGATCCCGTTGCCCCGGCCCGAACCGCGCCTTCCGCCGGCGACAGGCAACAGACGCGCAAGGCTGCCGCCCACCGGCTACCGCCCCGCAGGACTCAGTGCCGCCGGGGCAGCAGACCCGCCGCCGCCAGTGGTACGGCCGCCAGGACCAGCCACGGCACGGCGGCCGGCAGTCCGCTGTCCAGCAGCAGGCCGGTCGCGGAGCTGCCGGCCAGCACGACGAGCCCGGACACCGAGGACAGCGCCCCGGTGTACAGCCCGAGCCGCCCGTCCTCGGCGAGGTCCGGCACCCAGGCGCGGGCGACGGGCGCGACGAGCATCTGCCCGAGGGTGAGCAGTACGACGAACCCGGCGGCGGGCACCAGCCCACCCGCCCCGGTCCACCCGGCGGGCCGCGCGAGCGCGACGACGGCGAACCCGGCCGCGATCAGAGCGAGCCCCGCCACCATCGACCGGCGCGGCGCCAGCCGCTCCCCCGCCCACCGGGTCACCGGCAACTGCGCGGCCACCACCAGCAGCGAGGACAGCGCGAACAGCCAGGCCAGCGGCGCCTGCGAACCGGCGGCCCGCTCGACCTCGGCGGGCAGGGCCAGGTAGAGCTGGTTGTAGGCGAGCAGATAGGCGCCGTACGCGCAACACAGCGCGAGGAAGCGGCGGTTGCGCAGGGCCAGCCGCGCCCCGCCGCCGACCCGGACGCGGGTCCGCCCGGGGATGTGCTGCGGCAGCAGCCACCCGTGCCCGGCGAGGACGAGGACGAAGACACCGGCCCCCGCGAGACACGCCGTACGGAAGTCGACGGCCAGCAGAAGGGCGCCGAGCAGCGGCCCGACGAACGCCCCGGCCTGCCCGGCGACGGTGAAGAGCGCGAGCACCCGCGTCCGGTCCCCGCCACCGTCCGCCTCCCGGGCGACCGCCTGCCGGGCGACCTCGGACTCCACCGCCGGGGAGAACAGCGCGGCGGCGAAGCCGATGAGCAGGACGGCACCGACGACCGCCCAGGTCCGCTCGGCGAACCCGAGCCACCCGAACCCGGCGATCCGCAGCACGCACCCGGCGAGCACGACGGGCCGGACGCCGTACCGGTCGGTCAGCGCACCGCCGACCACGAACAGCCCCTGCTGGCTGAAGGTCCGCAGCCCGAGCACGAACCCGACCAGCCACCCCGCCATGCCGATGGACTGCCCCAGATGCTGGGAGAGGAAGGGCAGGACGGCGAAGAAGCCGATGTTGAAGGCGAGTTGGGTGAGGATGAGCAGCCGGAGCAGCGGGGAGAGCGGGGCGCCGCGGCCGGGAGCCCTGGTGAGCCGGCGGGTCGAGGTGGAGGTCATCGGGCCGCGGCCGGTTCCTTCGCCGCGGCGGGCCGCCGGTCGGCCGCCGCAGAGACGCGCGGTGTCCGCCGCCGGGGCCGGCGCAGTCCGCCCGCGGCGGTGACCGCCAGCGCGCCGAGCAGGGCGAGTACGGCGGCGGGTGCGAGTACGGCCCAGGGGGCGCGTTCGGCGTAGGGCTGGTTCTCGGCGAGGAGCAGGCCCCACTCGGGGGACGGCGGCTGGGCGCCCAGTCCGAGGAAGCCGAGCGCGGCGAGCGCGAGGGCGACGCCGGGCAGCCGCAGCAGGGCGTGCCGGAGGACGGGCGGCAGGACCGCGGGCAGCAGTTCACGGCGCAGCAGGTACCGGCGTCCGGCGCCCAGGCCCCGGGTGGCGGTGATGTGGAGGGTGGCGCGTTCCTGGCGCAGCAGCGAGGAGGTGTGCGCGGCGAGCGGCGCCCAGGCGACGGCGCCCACGGCGAGGGCGGGGGTGGCCGCACCGCTCCCCGCGACGGCGGTGACGAGGAGGGCGACGAGTACGGGCGGTACGGCGTTGACGGTGTCGACGAGCGGCGCGGACACCCGGGGTACGAGACCGAGGAGTACGCCCGTGAGCAGCGCGGCGACGCTGATGGCGGCGGCGAGGAGCAGCGTGTCCAGCGCCCCGTGGCCGACGCGGGCGAGCAGGTCACGGCCGAGGGCGTCGGTGCCGAAGGGGTGCTCGGGGGAGGGTGCCCGCAACCGCTGCCCGGTGTCGAGGGCGAGCGGGTCACGGGCCAGCCCGAGCCCGACAACGGCGAGCAGGACGGCGCCGTAGAGGAGGGGCGGCAGCGTACGGGCGGGCGGCGCGGGCCGGTGCAGGGAGGACAGGGCGCCGTCCCGCAGCGCGGGCCCGGTCAGCAGGCGGGCCGCGAGTCGTGCGGCACCGGTGGCGAGCGCGGCGAGGAGGACGAGGGCGAGGGTGCCGGCCTGGAGGACGGGCAAATCCTGGGCGAGGGCGGCCTGGAGGGTGAGGCGGCCGAGACCGGGGATGTCGAAGACCTGCTCGACGGCGACGGCCCCGCCGGTCAGTCCCACGACGAACAGCCCGAGGTTGGGCAGCAGGGCGGGCACGCAGCGCCGTACGGCCTGCTGTGCGACGCGCCGCCCGGTCAGCCCGCGCGCCGCGGCGGCGAGGGCCCACGGCTCACCGAACGCGCCGGGCAGCAGATCGTCGAGCAGCCGCCCGAGCACGGCCCCGGCGGGCAGCCCGAGGGCGAGCGCGGGCAGCACGGTCCACTGGGGCCCGTACCAGCCGAGCGCGGGCAGCCACCCCAGCTGCACCCCGACGACGGTGGCGAGCACGGAGGCGACGAGGAACTCGGGCAGGGCGGCGACCACGGCGGAGGCGCTGCCGCTCGGGCGCCGTCCGCCGAGCCGCCGCCGGGCGCCGAGCCGGAGCGTACGGGCGCAGACGAGCGCGGCGGTGACGGCGGCGACGAGGAGCGCGACCGCCATGAGCAGCAGGGAGACACCGAGCGCGCGGAGCAGGTCGGGCAGGACGTTGGCGCCGGAGATCCAGGACTCGCCCGCGTCCGCGCGTACCAGGCGCCCGAGCCATCGGCCGAGGACGTGCGAGGGTCCTCCGTCGATCCCGAGCTGTTCGCGGATGTCGGCGAGCACCTCGGGCGTCGGCTCCCGCTCGGCGGAGCGCGCCTTGAGGACGGTGTGGGCCGGGTCGGTGTGCGTGAGCCACGGCAGCAGCCCGATCCCGCAGACGAGCCCGCCCGCGAGAACGACCCGCCACACCATGGTGGCCACCCGCTGCCACATGGTTCAGCGCCGGGTGCCGGTGCCGACGAGGGTGCGCTCGTACGGGTCGAGGACGACGCCCTGCACGGAGTCGGCGACGCCGGTGATGATCCGCTGGTGCACGAGCGGTACGACGGCGTCGGTGCCGAGGACGCGGGCCTCGGCGGCCATGGCGGCGTCCTGCCGCTTCGCGGTGTCGGCGCTCTTCTCGGCCTCGGCGACGGCGCGGTCGACGCCCTTGTCGCAGAGCTGGGCGATGTTGTAACCGCCGTCGCAGCTGTAGTCACTTGCCAGGACGGCGACGGGGTCGCCGGTGTCGAGCAGGGTGTTCCTGGCCAGCACGAAGGCGTCGAACTTCCCGTCGAGGGCGTCCTCTTCGAGCCGCGAGTACTCGCGCACGGTGAGCTTGACCTTGAAACCGGCCTTCTCCAACTGCTGTTTGACGACCTGGGCGACCTCGGGCAGCTCGGGCCGGTTGTCGTAGGTGGCGAGGCTGATGGTGTCGCCGCCGGGCTTCGTGGCCGCCGCACGTCCGACGGGCGCGGTCCGCTTCCCCTCGGCCCAGGTGACGGCGGGCCCGTAGACCCCCGCTCCGGGATCGGCGTACCCCTCGTACACGTCCTTGGCGAACACGGAGGTGTCGACGGCGGCGCGGGCGGCGGCCCGCAGCCCGGCGTCCTCGAAGGTTCCGGCCGAGGCGTTGAGGAGGAGGCTGGTGGTGCGGGTGGTGGCGGTGTCGCGCCGCGTGTCCTTGTCGAGGGTCGCGGCCTGGGCGACGGGAACGGCCTCGGCCACGTCCAGTTCGCCGGTCCGCAGGGCGTTGGCGCGGGCGGTGCCGTCGGCGATGAAGCGGGCGTCGATGCCGGAGGCCTGGGCGCGGCCGCCCCAGTAGTCGTCGTACCGGTCGAGGGAGGCGGAGGTGGCGCCGTTGACCTTGGTCAGCGCGAAGGGCCCGGTGGCGTGACCGGTGGGGTCGACGCGGCCGCTCTTGCCGTAGGCCGCCTTGGACAGGATGGCGAGGCTGGGGCTGGAGAGCCGCAGCGGCAGTACGGGGTCGGGCTCGGCGGTGGTGATACGGACGACCCGGTCGCCGCTCGGCCTGGCGGTGAGGGTGACACCGGCGAGGGCGGCGGGGGCGGGCTTGGCGCCGGTGGCGTGGCCGAGGGAGTCGGCGACGGCGGCGGGCGTGACATCGGCGCCGTCCTGGAAGGTGGCGTCGCGGAGGGTGAACTCCCAGGCCTTGTCGCCGTCTTGCCGCCAGGACTCGGCGAGCGCGGGGGCGGCGGAGCCGTTGGCGTCGAGCGCGGTGAGGCCCTCGGTGACGCCGAGACGGCTGAGGAGGGTGGCGTCGGCGCCGTACGGGGAGAGGCTCTCGGCGGGCGGGAAGGCGAGGGCGACGCGGAGCCGGGAGCCGCCCCCGTCCTTGCCGTCACCGTCGCCGGAGCCGCCGCCTCCGGAGGCGAAGCAGCCGGCTGTCAGCGGGAGGAGCAGAAGCGGGGCGAGCAGCCGGGGGCGGCGGTGGGAGCGCATGGTCCTCGGATCGATCAGAGGGGGCGGGGGAACGCGACAGGGGAGGGCAGCCGGAGGCAGGAGGAGGCGGACATCAGCGACGCGGAGCCTACATGAAAACGATTTTCACGCGAACCTCGCCCCGGCCCCGGTCAGTCCGTCCAGGGGAACACCGAAGTGCACGATTCCCTGCCCCCCGCCCACATCCTCCCGCTCATCGTGCACGACCTTGGCGAGCGACCGCCAGAACGGCTCGGCACCGGTGACGGCGGGGTCGGTGTGCAGATACACGGCCCGATATCCCCCGTCGGCGACGGCGAACGCCAGCAGCTCGCCGACGAGCCGCCGGGCGATCCCCCGCCTCCGGTGCGCGGGCCGCACGTAGACGCGCCGCAACTGCGCGGTGACACCGGAGGGATACCGCTCGGCGACATGCCGGGGGTTCGGGGGATGCGCGGGCCCCCGGGAGTCGAGAGCACCGGTGGCGACGACCTCGCCGCCCCCGTCTACCGCGACGAGCAGAGTGTGCCGCGCGGGAGCCAGATACGCACCGTCCAGATCGACGACATCACCGTGCCAGCGCGGCACGTACCCCGTGCCGAAGTCCCGGTAGACGGTGTCGAGCATGACGGCTCGGGCGCCGTCCAGGTCGGCGGGGGTTGCGGGTCTGATGCTGTAGTTGTTGGTGCGCACTTGCACATGGTACGCATTAGGGGGTCCCGCCCTGGTGCGGGCCCACCCGCACCAGGGGAAGGCCTCAGCCCGTCTGCCGGTCCGTCCCGCCGTCCTGCCCGCGCCTCACACGGGCAGCGCGTGCAACTTCCTGCCGTGCAGGGCGAAGAGGTGCTTGCCGTCGGTTGCGACCAGCCAGGCGTGGTAGTCGCCGCTCCCGTCGTTGAACGTCCAGCGCACCTCGCCGGTCTTCGCGTCCATGGCGATGACGCCGCCGTCCTGGTCCAGGTCCGTGGCGCCGTAGAGGGTGTCGGCCACCTTGACGTACTGCCGCGGCACCTGGAGCCCCGCGTCCGCGAGGGCGTTGGACGTCCAGAGCTGCTTGCCGGTCTGGAGGTCGACGGCCCGCAACGTGCTGGCGCTGTCGGCCGTTCGCCGCACCCCCGTGATTCGTCGGTGCAAGAACATGATCAGGAGGGACTCGTGCGCGGTCGGCACCGGATCGAGCGAGGTGCGGGCACGAGTGACCGGGCCTCCGCCAAGCAGCGAGCGCGTACAGCACGGCCACGAAGTGTGGCTCACCGGAACCGAACGAGCCGTGCGGGTAGGCCGCCTTGGAGCGGTGCCCGTCGAGCGGGGACTTGACGAGCTAGCACCCGTGCTCCCGTCGCCCCGACCGGTGCGCGTCCAAAAGTTGCCGACCCGCGACCGTGAAGGGGTGCTCCGGGCCCAGGCCTCGTTCCCGTCGTGCGACGACGTCGGCCATCAGCTCGACCGCCTCCTCCACGTGTCCGAGCGCGGCCCGCGTCCGGGAGAGGAGCTGCCGGGCGGCGAGCACGAGCGGGTGCTCGGGCCCGAAGCGCCGCGCATACGTCTCGGCGACCCGCCGGATCTCCCGGTCGGCCTCGTCGTATCGGCCCAGGAGGTACAGCGCCCACGCGTGGTTGTGCCGGGCGCCCAGTGTCACGGTGTGGTCGGGGCCGAGGAACCGGTCGCATTCCGACGGCAGCGTGAGCAGGGTGCCGCCCTCCTCGGTGACCACTTCGGCGGCGGGGAGCATCTCCAGCAGGCTGGCACGGGCCCGCAGGGTCAGCGGATGCGTGGGGCCCAGTGCCGAGCGGCGTCCGGCGACGGTGTCGCGGAGCAGTGCGACGGATTCCTCGCGTCTGCCGAGGTTCGCCAGCACGAGCTGGAGGCCGTAGCCGCTGTCCGTGGTGTCGGGGTCGTCGGCGCCGAACAGGCGCTCCTGCGCGTCCCGGACCGCGCGGAGCGCCTCCTCCGCTTCGGCGTACCTGCCCAGCCGGAACAGTGCCCGTCCCGCCCTGGAGCGGGCGGCAAGGACCATGCGGTGGTCCGCGCCGAGGAGTCTCCGTGCGAGGTCCGCCGCGGTGTGGGCGGTCTCCCGGGCGGAGAGGTAGTCACCGGTCCGGTGCAGGGCGACCGACAGGCGCGTCGCGACGGCCAGGGCGTCGGCGGCGGACGGCTCGCCGACGTGCCTGAGCAGGGCCAGCGCGTGCGGCACCAGCAGGCGCAGTCGCGGATCGTACGGACCCGCGTCGGGTGCGCCGGGCACCGCCGCGTCGAGCAGCCGGACGGCCGTCGTGTCGAGGGCGGGCACCAGGTCCGCGGGGGTCGCCGCCGAGACGCTGTCGAGCAGGATTCCGTGACTCTGTACGCAGCGCGCGCCGGCGGCGTCGACCAGTTCGGACAGCGACTGGTCGAGAAGGGCTCTGAGCGCCGTCTCGGTTCGGGCACGCGGCAGTACGGCCGCGATGTCGGCGTGGTTGAGCAGGGCCAGCGGCAGCGGCTCGGCGGCGAACCGGGCCAGCAGCCTGAGCAGGGCCGCGGCTTCGGGCAGCCCACGCGCCTCGAACGCGTCGAGGGTCAACTGCCAGGTCAGGCCGACGAGGTGCCGAGGGTCCGCTTCGGACAGCACGTCGGCTCCCCGGTCGATCAACTGGACCCGTTCGTCCCCGTCGAGCTGGTCGCCGTAGGCGTCCATCGTCCAGGGGTCGATGACCTGGTGGGAGAGGAAGCCGCCCGCCAGGGTGAGGGCGAGGGGCAGCCGCCCGAGCCGGTCCGCGACCCGCGCCGCCTGCTCCGTCGTACCGCTGTGCGGGGCGAGATCGCGCAGCACGAGCGCGGCGTCCTCGCGGGGCAGTACACCGATGTACTGCAACTCGGCGCCCGGCCACCACCGGGCCGCCGCTCGCCGTGTGGTCACCAGGACCGTGCCGCGCGGGCTGGTGCGCAGCCAGTCGCCGTCCCGCAGGATCTCCGGCTCGTCGGTGTTGTCCAGGACCAGTAACCAGGGTTCGGCGGAACGGTCGAGATATGTCCAGACGAGATCGGCGGCGGGTCTGAGGCCGTTGCGCGCGGCGAGCAGCTCGTCGTCGCCCGCCCCTCGGTCGGCGGCTACGGCGAGCATGCCGGCACGCAGGCTCGCTCGGTCGGAGGCGTTGACCCACAGACCCACCCGGCCCTGTTCTCCGGTGATCTCCTGGAAGAGGGCGCAGGCGACGACCGTCTTGCCCGAGCCGCCCATGCCGTACAGCACGTAGACCTGGCCGCCGTGCTCCGCCTCGACGCTCGCCCGCAGGCGTTGCATCACCTCGCCGCGGTCGCGCAGCGCGACAGGGGGCCGACCGACCGCCGGGCGGCGCACCGAGTCGGGTCCGCCGTGCTCCGGCCCGTCGCCGCCGTAGTGGTGGTGTTCGGTGATGTGCTGGTCGCCCCGCGACTGGTAGACACGTCCGTGGTCCTCGGCGCGGCCGTCCGTCCCGCCCGTCATCGCTCGGCGACGCTCTGGTCACGTCCCGCTCGGTATATCCGGGCCTGGGCTGACGCGATGGCGTGCCGGGCCACGCACAGCCGCCGCGCCGGCCCCTGCCACTGGATGCGTTGTTCGTCCAAGGTCTCCCGGCCGTCCGCCGCCACGGCGGACGGCACGTCCTCGCGGCCGGTCTCCCGCTCGGCGATGGCGGGCTCAGTCCGTAAGGTCGCTTCTGGGTCCACAGCCACCCCTCCGTTCACCCGATTATCCGACAGCACAGATGGAAAGTGCCACCAGTCGGGCGTCTGGCATGATTTTCTTTCCGGTCAATATCATTCCATCCATGAGCGACACGGGACAAGGAGGAATCAATCCTCGCCATTGTCTCTGCGGGCGGGCCCGACACATGGCCGGGCAGGCGAGATGCACGCTACAGTGGGACATCCCGTTTGATCGAGGGGGCGAGGGAAATGGCCAGGCCATGGGAAGCAGATCCGAGCACGAGTTTCAAACAGCGACTGGGAAAATCACCCCAGGAACTCGGAAACACAACCGGAACTCCTGACTGCCCGGACATCTGGGAACTCACCAACGGCGACATCGCTGTCATCGGCCGGGACCTCACCCGGTCACTCGGCGGGAATCTGCCCGACGGGGTCTCGATCGGGTCGGACGAACGCCTCGTGGTCATCCCCAGGAACATGCTCATCGCAGCGAAGCCGGACATCCCCAGTGTTTGATTCCTTCCCGCACGGCACCTCCGAACGCCTGGACCGCCCCACCTACCACGCGGACTTGGGCCGGATCTACACGAGCGGGATCGGCTTCCTCAACAAGCTCGAGCGCGGCCAGCACTTCAAGGAGCGCGGCTTCCCGAGCTGGGAGGCCTTCGCCGACGGCGACTGGGATCGGGCCCTGTCCCTGGCCGACGAGAGACGCGCTGACTACGCCGAGGAACTCGGCCGGGCATCGCGACTGGGCGTCAGACATCGCCGCCTTCGCGTCGTGGAATTTCCGGTGACGCCGTATGTGCAGTGGGAGTTGTTCGTCTTACGCGTACGCGTGGACGCGGGCGACGACATCAAGGTTCTCGACGCTCGCGATATTTCGAACATCGAGCGGACTCGCCCGGTTCCGGAAGTGGTAATTCTCGGTGATCTGGTCATGTATGAGGTCGTTTACGACAAGGACGGAAACGCGGACGGAGCCAACCGCTATACCGACGGCTCACTGATCCGGGAAACGAACGCCGGGTTCGATGCGCTGTATGAGCACAGTGAGGCATTCCCCGACTTCTTCGACCGGGAGATCGCCCCCCTGGCCCCGCCGCGGGTGTCCGGCACTCCGACGGGCCTTCGCGGGTCACGGTGACTCTGCGAGGCGGAGTGACGAGCGAACCCTCATGCCAACGGATCACCGCCCCAGTGGCGATGACGAGAACGCCCGCTGCGCCGGTCGCCGCTCTCGCGGTGTCAGGACTGAGGTGCCTCCAGCTTGACGGCAGTGACGCCCGCGCCCCGCTGTCCATCGTGCGCTGCGGCGAAAGGCTCGTGGTCTTCGACTACTTCGCCTTCCACGACTTCCCCGCCCGTCAATCGGCCTGACGGGCTCGCCAGCGGCAGGCTGGAGAGGTGCTTCTTGAGCCTCTTGGCCATCGGAAGGTAGGTCGCAAGCGTGAGCCCGCCAGAGACAGCAGCTCCCACGAGAGGGATGGCCTTCGAGACGCTCTTCGCGAAGGACTGCTTTGTCATCTCGACGCCGAGGTAAGTCGCGACCTTTTTCACTATCGGGTAGATGACACCCTTGGTGAGTGCCTTCTGGGGCAACTTCTTGGCGACCTGCTTCGACATCATCCCGGCGACCTTCCCCACGGCGGCGTTCGCCGACTGGGTTCCGAACATCACGCCGAAGAACAGCGTGAGCACCCCCATGGTCGCGTCGTCAACGTCGTCGCCCTCGTCGGAGAACAGATCGGGCCAGCTGTAGAGGTACGCGAGCTTCTGCGCGATACGCACCATGTGGCCGAAGTACTGGGCCACATCGGCCGGCACCGTGGCGGGAAGGGCGAAGATGCCGGGAACACCGGCAGCGGCGGAGAGAGCGCTGACTTTGGCGGTTTCGTAGCGGATTGAGTCGTTGGCCGCCTTGTCGAGAACGTCGACAGGGATGCCCGCGGCTGCGGGGTTCTCCTCTACCGCTCTTCGGATCTCGCCCTCGGAGCAATGACGAGACAGCGCACTTCGAAGGTAGGCCTCCCTGTTGATACGCACGCCCGGAAGCTTCGCCGCGCTCACCAGCACCGCAGAGAAGCGCGACTCGGGGTTCTCGACCCCTTTACCCTGTTTCATGGCAGGAACCTACAGTAGTTCCGACCGCCAAGGGCCGTGTTGTGTCAGCTCCTCACGATGTCGATCGTCATCCGAGAAGGCGACCGCCGTCGCGAACCGAGCATCTCTGGACGAACGTTGATCGCCATGGCAGCGTGCGCCGGCGAGCAGGGCGCGAGGTCTGGTGAAGGTGCTCTGCGAAGACGGAGACGCGCGGGGCCTTCCGGCAAGCACATGCCTGCCGGAAGGCCCTGCGATCGGTGCCACATCAGTCAGGCTGCCGCGAACTCGACGAACGCAGCCCACACCGTGGGTTCTACGGTGAGTGCGGCGCGAGCTGGTGGCGACCTCGACACATTCGTCACCAACCCCGCTGCCGTAACTGCTCCTGAACCAGGCCGGAGTGAGCGCTTGGGGCCGGCCCGAAAGAGTCGGTACTGCTCCTCGGTCCCCCGAACTGACTTCCGCGCCGTATAGAGCCTCGTCGGCGACCCTCTTCTGCCGGCCGCGCAGGATGAACACCGTGTCCTCCCCACGGGAGCGGATCATGGCATCGAGCAGGGGCGTCTTGCGCAGGCCCATGTTCTGCAGCAGCAGCTCGGCTGCGGAAGCTCCCCCTTCGGGGGCGAAGTACTGACGGTGCCGGAGTTTGACCACCGACCAGCGCTTCAGCTCGACCAACCGAACGGATACGCATCCTACTTCGGGGTGATGACCCACGAGCACGACGTCAATGAGGCGAGGGTCTCCCGGCCGGTCGGCATCGTCGACGGTGGCCGCGCACTCGACGATCATCTCCACGTTTCCGCGACCGGCGGCGACAAGATCCGGGGCAAGGCTGACGAGACTCTCGGCCCACGCGGAACGTTCCGACAACGATGCGTCGGCACCTCAGAACTGCCGCCGCCTGGCGGCGAGGTGGGGCACCACACGGTACCTTGAGTTCAAGGTCAGCAGATCCTGCGCTGCCAACGTCAGCAGGCGCCAGCCGGATCCGGCGCCGGTTCGAGGGCCCTCCCCAGGAGACTCACCAGGTGCACCAGCTCCTCCTCCGACAAGTGGGCGAAAGGGCTCAGGGCCAGCGTCGTCTCGATGACCGCGGATCGCACCCTGCGGCCCTCCTCCGTCAGTGCCGCGACGCGTGAACGGCGGTCCGACGGGTCGGGGGAGCGTTCGACGAGGCCCCGGTCGGTGAGCTGGTTCATGACGAAGCTGAGGTTGGGGGCGTTGCAGTACAGGCGGGCGGCCAGTTCCTTCATCGAGGGGGGCGCCGTGGCCGGGTCGATCGCCCAGAGTGCGTGAGCGGTGGCCTGGGTCAGGCCGTGTTCGGCCAGGACGGTCTCTATCCGGTCGTTGGTCCGCATGAACAGCTCGTGGTTCGCCACCACCGCCGCCTCGAGGGTGCTTCGCGTCATGGCCTCATCCTAGCCTTTTTACTTCGAGCCTCGAAGTGTATATTTGATTCGAGACTCGAAGCATCGGGTCGCGTCGCCGATCCGTTCCCGCCGCGGGCCGCCCGGGGCCGCCGATGCCTGCCCGCCGCGACGCGGCCCGGCCCCCGGCTCCGGTCGCCGAACAGGAAGCACTCACTCATGTACGACTACACGAACACCACCGCCCTGGTCACCGGCGCCTCGAAGGGCCTGGGCAAGGACTACGCACGGGAACTCGCCTCCCGAGGCGCCCACTTGATACTCGTCGCGCGCTCGGCCGACGCACTCCACACCCTTGCCGGGCAGATCCGGACGACGCATTCCGTCCGGGTCGACGTGATCGCCACTGACCTCTCCGACCGGCGCTCCCCGGAGACGGTGGTCGAGAGGATCGACGAACTCGGCCTGGACGTGGACCTCTTGGTCAACAACGCCGGGCTGGGCGCCGTGGGACCCTTCCTCGGCCGACCCCTCGAACCCAACCTCCGGTCCATCGACGTGAACGTCACCACGCTGATCGGCCTCGTCCATCTGCTGGGCGCCCGCATGGTCGAGCGCGGCCACGGCGGCATCATCAACGTCGGCTCCACCGCGGCCTTCCAGCCCATGCCGTACCAGGCCGGTTACGCCGCGACCAAGGCGTTCGTGCTCTCGTTCACCGAGGCGCTCGCCGAGGAGGTCCGAGGTACCGGCGTACGTGTGATGGCGGCCCACCCGGGAGCCACCGACACCGGGTTCTTCGACGGTACGACCGCGTCCATGGACCCGAAGGCCACGGACTCCCCCGCCGACGTGGCCGCCAAGACCCTCGACGACTTCGCACGCGGCCGGGCCCGCTCCTTCCCGGGGCGTGCCTCCCAGCGCGCCGGAGCCCTGGTACCGCGCCTGCTGACCCGCACCGCGGTCACCCGGCTCACCGGCAGCCTCAACCGCAAGGCCGGATTCGACCATGTCAGCGACCTCAAGCCCACCGGGGAGAAGCGATGACCGCGCTGAGCGAGCCGCTGCGCCTCGGCAGCGGTGCCGTGCTGCCCAACAGGATCGCGAAGGCCGCGATGGAGGAGTTGCTCGCCGCGCCGGGGCAACTGCCCGGTGACGCCCTCCTCACGCTCTACCGCCGATGGGCCGCGGGCGGCGCCGGACTCCTGATCACCGGACATGTCATGATCGACCGCAGGGCGGTCGCCCAGCCCGGCGATGTCGTCCTGGAGCAGGACACCCCGCTGGAACCCTTCCGGCGCTGGGCGGCGGCCGGCCGATCGGCGGGCGGGCGGGTCTGGATGCAGATCAACCACCCCGGACGCGTCGTTCCCAAGGACCTCGCCCACACCACCTGGGCCCCATCCGCGGTACCGATCGACATCGGCGGCCTGTCCGGCATGTATCCGACTCCCCGGCCGATGACCGCCCGGGACATCGAGGAGACGGTGGAGCGCTTCGCGGTGACCGCGCAGCGGGCCCGGGAGGCCGGCTTCGACGGAGTCGAGATCCACGCCGCCCACGGCTATCTCCTCTCCCAGTTCCTCTCGCCCCTGGTGAACCGGCGCGAGGACCGCTGGGGCGGCAGCCTGCCCGACCGCGCCCGTCTGCTGCTCGATGTCGTGGGCGCGGTCCGCGAGCGCGTCGGTACGGGTTTCGCCGTGGGGGTGAAGCTGAACTCGGCCGATTTCCAGCGCGGCGGTTTCGACACCGACGACGCACGGGACGTCATCAAGATGCTCGCCGATGTGGGGGCGGACCTGGTCGAGTTGTCCGGCGGCAGCATCGAGAGCCTGGCCACGGCCGGCTCCCCCGCCGACGGCCGCACCCTCGCCCGCGAGGCGTACTTCCTCGCGCTCGCGGGGCAACTCGTCGCCACCTCGCCGCTGCCACTGCTGCTGACCGGAGGGATCCGGCGACGCGCCGTCGCCCAGCAGGTGATCGACTCCGGAGTCGCGATGGCGGGCATGGCCACGGCGCTGGCGGTCGACCCCACGCTGCCGGGGCAATGGCTCGCCGGCAGTGAGGCGCGGGTCGACCCACCCCGCACCCGGTTCCGGAACAAGACGCTGGCCGCCGCGGCCGTCCAGTCCGTCACCTCGCGCCAGCTCTCCCGCCTCGGCAGGGGCAAGCCGTCCAGGACGCCCTACTCCCCCGCCGTCGCCCTCCTCCTCGAACGGCTCGTCCGCGCCCGGCGCCGACGCGGCTATCTGAAATGGCGTACGCCGGCATGAGGTTGGAACGGATCGGGCCCGTCCGGACGGCGGGGTGCGGGTGTTGACCTCAAGTCCGGTTGAGTTTCTAGGCTCGGGTGCGCCGATGTCGACGTACCGGAGAGGAACGGCCATGAAGACGCTCGTGCTGGGAAGGCTGCCCGCCAGGGTGACGGAGGTGCTGAACACGCTGCACGCGGACGGTTTCGAGGCGGAAGGGGTGAGCACCGACGAGGCGGCCCGGAAACTGTTGGAGACCAAGGAGTTCGGTGTGCTGATCATCGGCGGGGGTGTGGAGCCGGACTCACGCGCGGCCATCACGGGGTTCGCGGCGGAGCAGGGGGTGCGGCGGGTGATCGACGGGGCGCTGACGGAGCCGTTCGACGCCTACGTACGGAGGGAGTTCGAGCCGCTGATCCGGGAGGCCGCGCGCGAGGGGTGACGGCCGCGGCACATCCCGGACCGGGTACCGGCTTCAGTCACCGACCCCCAACGCCTCCAGCAGCATCGGCAACGACGCGTGCAACTCCCGTTGCCAGTAGGGCCAGCTGTGCGTCCCCGGGCCGTAGAAGTTGGTGGTCACGTGTCTCGCGCCCACGCGGTGGAGCTGCGCGGCCAGGGCGTGGTTCTGGCGGTTGAAGTCGGTCTCGACGGCGCTGGTGGCGCCGGGTTGGTCCAGGGGGCCGGTGGTGCCGTCGCCGCAGGACAGGTAGACGGGGAGGGACCGGAGGCGGTTGGCGAGGTGGAAGGGGTCATGGGCCTGCCAGACCCGGCGTTGGGCGACCGGATCGCCCCAGACCCGGAGGGGGTCGTCGCCCTGGCCGGCGAAGTAGCCCAAAATGCGCTCTGCCGACTCGTCGTTGAGGAGGGGGTGGACCGAACCCGAGTACGCGGCCACCGCCTTGAACATTCCGGGATGTCTGGCGGCGTAGAGGAGGGCCCCCTGGCCGCCCATCGACAGGCCGGCCACGACGCGGTTGGCGCCGGCGCCCCAGTCGCGTTCCAGGAGTTGGCGCAACTCCACCGTGTGGAAGGTCTCCCAGGCCGGGTCGCCGCCCCGGCCGTGGTTCCACCAGTCGCTGTACCAGCCGTTCCAGCCGGCCTCCGGCATGACGACGAGGAGGTCGCGCAGGCTGTCGGTGTCCGCGACATCGGTCATGGCCGTCCACGCGGTGTAGTCGCCGCAGCAGCCGTGCAGCAGCCACAGGGTGGGCCAGTGCTGCCGGTGCCGTCGGTCGTGCGGGTTCCAGCCGTCCGGGGTGAGGAGGCGGACCTTGGCCGTCCTGCCGCCCAGGGCCGCCGAGCGCACCGACAGGTCGACCTGGCGGTCGGCGACCTGCGTGACATCGACGACCTGCGCGCCGCCCGTCGACGAGGCCCGCGAGGTCGTCTCCGCCGGCTCGCTCGGACCGGTCGCCGCGGCCCCGGTCGGGGCGGTCGGGACGAAGAGGGCGAGGAGTACGGCGAGGAGGAGCAGGACGCGGGCTCTGCGGGTCAGGACGGTGGTCGTGGTCGCGATCACGGCGGCTCCCTGTGGGGCGGTTTGTCGCTGTGGCTCGGCCGGCCGGCCGTTAGGTGGGCCGGGCCGACGTTACGGCTTCCGGGGCAGGATCAACAGAGCGTCTCCGACGGGGCGTTCACCCGCCGCGTCGGAGGGGGCGTTGATCACGTCGCCCTGCGCCACCATCGTCGTGGAGCCGCCGCCGTCGAGGTTGACCGCGTCGCGCAGGCCCAGTGACCTGGCGACGGCCGCGCTCTCGGCGATGCTGAGTCCGAGGGCCTCGGTGCTGCGTCCGTCGGCGGTGACGAGCACCGTGCGGCCCGCCGCGTCGACTCCGGCCAGCGTGCGCGGATTGCGCTTGTGCGCCCAGCCGTAGTAGAAGCTCGGGTCGTCCGGGTGCACCATGCCGTCGGTGGCGGGGGTGACGTGGAGCCGTCCGTCGCGGACGAGTTCGGGGCCGGCGTTGACGATGCCCGTTCCGGCGGCGGGCGTGACTCGCTCTCCGCGGTCGTTCAGCAGGGTGGTCGTGAGCCGCAGGCGCTCGCCGGCTTGTGCCAGGGAGGTCAGTTCGGCGACGTGGGTGCCGGTCGCCTGGAGGGAGCTGCCGCCGGCCGGCAGTGCGCCACCGCGCGGGGTGCGCAGTTCGACGACTCGCCCCTGGGCGTCCAGTACGGCCTCCACGCCCTCGCCCCGTGGTGTGTTCCGGCCGTACTCGGGTGTGAAGGCGACCAGTTGGTCGGGGTTGGTGCAGGTCACGTCGTGCAGGGGCAGGGCGGTCGGGCTGTCGCCCTCGCCGCCGCCGCAGTTCCTGATCAGGCCCGGTACCCGGTTGACGCCGTTCAGGTCGAGGGAGGTGTGCCCGCCGGTCACCCGTCCCTGCCAGGTGAGGCGGGTGACTTCCGTCCGGCGGGCGTTGTCGTGGACGACCAGGCCGGGGCGTGCGCCGACCGGTTCGCTCAGCAGGCGTCCGTCGTACATGCCCACGCCGGCCGGGTCCCCGGGCGCGCCCGAGTTGGGGTCGAGGACGAAGAAGCCCGCGTTGACCGCGGCGACGGCGCCGGCCGCGCTCGACAGCTCGCTGGTCGTCTCGCGCCGCTCCAGGTCCGGGCCGTACGACGCCGCCAGCTCCCCGCGGAATGTGCGCGGGTCGACGGTGAGTACGTCGACGCGCCACGGGCCGCGGTCCGTGGTTTCGCCGTCCCAGCCGGTGTAGGTGACCGAGCCCGTGAATCCGGCCGCCGTGAGCCGTGTGCGCTGTGCCGTCGCGGCGGACTGGGCGTCGAAGGAGCCGATGCGGACCCGCCAACCCAGCGTGCCGCCCGCGTAGTCGGCCGTACTCGGCGTCGCCACCGCTTCCACCCGGGCCTGGAAACCGGCGCCTTGCAACTCGGCGGCCAGTTCGTCGGCGCTCGCCCTGTCCTTCAGGGCCGTGGGCGGTGCGTCGGGGTCAGGTGAGGTCTCGCCGCCGGGGATGGTCGCCTCCACGGTCCAGTGCTGCGCCGGGTCCTGTGCACCGCGCACGATGCGGGTGAGTGTCACGCCCGGCTGCAGGGTCCGCGTCGTGCGGGTCTCGATCAGGTCGGACGGGCCGAGCGGCAGGGCGGGCCTGCCGGGCCAGGGTTCGGCGGAAGCGTGGGGCGGCAGTCCGGTCACCGCCAGGACGACGCCGAGGACAGCACCCGCACCGCACAGTCTCTTCTTCATCTGCACCGCCTGGTGGGAAGGGCATCAGGGTGCGGCCCCGGGGCGCGTCACAGGGCGTGACGTCTCCGGGGCCGGAAGGCACCGGCGGTCCCCGCCCCTCGCTCACGCGCGTCGAGCCTGCTCGCGGCGCTCACGAAACGAAGTCCTGGTGCGAACATCTGTCACTCTCTCGCCTCGTGCTGACATAGCTACGAACAGTTACTTAACGCACGCTGGACAAGTATCGACCGGTTCTGACACTCGTCAAGATTGCCGAGCGGTGACGGGGCTGGTACGCGGGGGTCCGGCCGCACGCCCCTCGGCATGCCAAGATGATGTTCCGACAGTCACTCGCCACGGATGTGCCGTGGGTGGCCCGCGAGTTGAGGACGGAGTCAGGCAGCATGACCTCCCTGAGCGACGGCGAGAACGCCGCCCACCCGAACAGGATCGACACCAGCAGGCCCCACCCGGCCCGTATGTACGACTACTTCCTCGGCGGGAAGGACAACTACGAGGTCGACCAGCAGGCCGCCGAGCGGTTCATGAAGGCGGCGCCCGAGGTGCGGGCCGGGGTCCTCGCCAACCGGCACTTCATGCACCGCGCCGTCCGGCACGTGGTGGCCGAGGGCGGCGTCCGCCAGATACTCGACGTGGGCACGGGCCTGCCCACCGAACCCAACGTGCACCAGATCGCGCGGTCCGTCGCCCCGGAGACCCGGGTCGCCTACGTCGACAACGACCCCATCGTCAGCACCCATTCCAGGGCCCTGTCGGACGACGCGGACACCGCCGTCGTCCTGGCCGACCTGCGCGAGCCGCAGGCGATCCTCGACCATCCCGAGGTGCGCGAGGTCATCGACTTCGACCGGCCGGTGGCGGTACTGCTGGTGGCCGTCCTGCACTTCGTCTCCGACGCGGAGGACCCGGCGGGCGTCGTCGCCACCCTGCGCGACGCGCTGCCCGCCGGCTCGTACCTCGTGCTGTCGCACGCGACCGGCGATGTCCACGCGGACCGGCGCGCGGACGCGGCGGCCGTCTACAACAGCGCCACCGCGTCCATGAACCTGCGCTCGCACGACAGAGTCCTCGACTTCTTCGGCGACTTCGCGATGGTCGAGCCGGGCCTGGTCCGGGTCACCGACTGGCGCCCCGACGAGCCGCCCCGCCGCGACACCCCGCCGATCGGCATCTACGGCGGAGTGGCCCGCAAGGACGCCTGACGCGGGAGGAGAGGGCGAGGGGGCGGCCGTGGAGTGCACGCCGCCCGGTGCGAGGTCGAGGATCACGTACGGGTCGTGGACTCCACCGCCCCCGTGCGCCACTCGCCGGCGCGGCCGCCTCCGGAGTGCGCCTGGCGCTCCCCCGCCCGCTCCCGTGCCTCGCGGATGATGTCCGCGTACCGCCGTCCGCTGCCCTTGACGGTGCGGGCCTGCGTCGCGTAGTCGACGTGGACCAGGCCGAAGCGCTTGTCGTAGCCGTACGCCCACTCGAAGTTGTCCAGCAGCGACCAGGCGAAGTAGCCCGCCAGCGGGGCGCCTCGGCGGGCCGCGGAGGCGCAGGCCGCGAGGTGGGCCGTCAGGTACTCCTGGCGCTCCGGGTCGTCGATCGTGCCGTCGGGGCGGACGGTGTCGGGGAAGGCCGAGCCGTTCTCCGTGACGTACAGCCTGCGCGCCCCGTAGTCGTCGGTCAGGCGCAGCAGCAGCTCCTCGATGCCGCCGGCGTCGATCTCCCAGTCCATGCCGGTGCGCGGTACGCCGACGCGGCGGACGGTGCGGACCCGGGGGGCCGGTCCCGTGGGGTCGGCGGCGACGGTCTGGGGGAAGTAGTAGTTCAGGCCCAGCCAGTCCAGTTGACCGCCGATCAGCTCCATGTCGCCGGGCCGCTCGGGGAGTTCGACGCCGTAGACCTCGCGCATGTCCTGCGGGAAGCCCCGGCCGTGGATCGGGTCCAGCCACCAGCGGTTGGTGTGGCCGTCCATGCGGCGGGCGGCGGCCAGGTCCTCCTCGCGGTCGGTGGCGGCGTGGATGGTGGAGAGGTTGTTGACGATGCCCACCTGGGCGTTCGGGGCTGCCGCGCGGATGGCCCGCATCGCCAGGCCGTGGCCGAGGAGCAGGTGGTAGGAGGCGCGGACGGCGGCCGTCAGGTCGGTCCAGCCGGGGGCCATCTTGCCCTCCAGGTGTCCGATCCACGCCGAGCACAGCGGCTCGTTGAGGGTGGCCCAGTGGCCGACGCGGTCGCCGAGGCGTTCGGCGACGACGGAGGCGTACGACGCGAAGTGCTCGGCGGTCGCCCGCTCGGGCCAGCCGCCCCGGTCCTGGAGCACCTGCGGCAGGTCCCAGTGGTAGAGGGTGACGGAGGGGGTGATGCCCGCCTCCAGCAGCTCGTCGACCAGCCTGTCGTAGAAGGCCAGGCCCTTCTCGTTGACGGGTCCATCGCCGCCCGGCAGGACGCGCGGCCAGGCAATGGAGAGGCGGTAGGCGTTGGTGCCGAGGCGCCGCATCAGCTCGATGTCCTCGCGCGTGCGGTGGTAGTGGTCGCAGGCGACGTCGCCGTGGTCGTTGTTGTCGATCTTCCCGGGGGTGTGCGAGAAGGTGTCCCAGATCGACGGCGAACGTCCGTCCTCCGCCACGGCCCCTTCGATCTGGTACGCCGATGTGGCCGTGCCCCACAGGAAGTCGTCCGGGAGTGCGGCGAAGTCGATGGTCACGAAGGTCCTTTCGGGTTGGGGGGTGCCGGTCACTTGACGGCTCCGGCGGTCAGGCCCGCCACGAGGTAGCGCTGGAGGAGCAGGAAGCCCGCGACCACGGGGATGCTCACCACCAGTGAGGCGGCCATGATCTGGTTCCAGTACACGTCGTTCTGCGTGGAGTAGCCCTGGAGTCCGACCGCGAGGGTGCGGGTGGCGTCGTTGGTCATGACGGAGGCGAACAGCACCTCGCCCCAGGCGGTCATGAAGGCGTAGACGGCGACCGCGACGATGCCGGGGATCGCGGCGGGCACCACGACCTGGAACAGGGCGCGCAGTGGTCCGCAGCCGTCCACGAGGGCCGCCTCGTCCAGGTCGCGCGGCACCGAGTCGAAGTAGCCGATCAGCATCCAGATGGAGAAGGGCAGGGAGAAGGTCAGATAGGTGAGGATGAGGCCGCCGCGGGAGCCGAACAGGGCGATGCCGGTGGCGTTGCCGATGTTCACGTAGATCAGGAACAGGGGCAGCAGGAAGAGGATGCCGGGGAACATCTGCGTCGACAGGACGGTCACCGAGAAGACGCGCCTGCCGCGGAACTCGTAGCGGCTGACCGCGTAGGCGGCGAAGACCGCGATCACGACGGAGCAGACGGTCGCCGCGCCCGCCACGATCAGCGAGTTCATGAAGTACTTCGCCAGCGGGACCGTGGACCAGATGTCGATGTACGGGCGGATGGTCAGGTCGCTGGGCAGCCAGCGGAACCGGCTCGAGACGTCCTGAAGCGGTTTCAGCGAGCTGGAGACCATGACGTACACCGGCAGCAGGACGAAGCCGGTGAGCAGGGTGAGGAAGACGCGGCGGGTCCACAGGAAGGAGCGCGGCGTCGCCATCGGGGACCGGGGCGCCGGGGGCGCGGACAGCGGGGGCCTAGACATGGGCGGACCTCCGTCGCCGCGAGGTCAGGAACAGGTACAGGCCCGTCACCAGGAGCAGGAAGAGCAGCAGCAGGACCGACATGGCGGAGCCGGCGCCGAAGTTCCAGGTGACGAACGACGACTGGTAGATGTGGATGGAGATCAGGTCGGCGGCCTCCGGTGCCGCCTTGCCGAACAGCACGAACGGTGTGTTGAAGTCGTTGAACGTCCACAGGAAGAGCACCAGGACGAGCACCTGGTTGACCGGGCGCAGCGACGGCAGGGTGATGCGGCGGATCTGCTGCCAGACGCCGGCGCCGTCCAGTGCGGCGGCCTCGTACAGCTCCTTGGGGATGTTCTGCAGGCCTGCCATGACGATGAGGAAGGCGAACGGCCAGCCCTTCCACACCGACACGACGAGCAGCGCGACGAAGCTGTTGTCGCCGATCAGCCAGAAGGAGGGCTTGTCGGTGAGGCCGAGCTGGTCGTGCAGGACGTGGTTCACCAGGCCGTTGTCGTGCTGGAACATGAACGCCCAGGTGATGACGGCCGCGTAGACCGGCAGGGCGTAGGGGACCAGGAAGACGGCGCGGAGCAGGCCCCGGCCGCGGAAGGTGTCCTGCATGCAGATGGCCGCCGCGGTGCCGAGGAACCAGCACAGGCTGACGGAGAGGACCGTGAAGGCGCAGGTGACCAGGAAGGAGTGGAGCAGGGCCTCGCCGACGGGGGCGTCGAAGTCCACCGACAGGCTGTAGTTGTCGAGGCCGGTCCACGGGGCGACGGTCCAGTCGCGGATGTAGAACTGGGTGAGTTCCTTGAAGCTCATCATGATGCCGATGACCATCGGCACCAGGTGGACGAGGAGTTCGAGGAGCAGGGCCGGCAGGAGCAGCAGGTAGGGCAGGCCGATGCGGCGGATCCGCCCGGGACGGCGGCGGGGTCCGCGCGCCGTCCCGGGGGAACTTTTGCCGACCGTCCGCTCGCCGGGCTGCGCCGAGGCGGTCGTGGTGGTCATGGCGAGGTCCGTGTCCGTGTCGGAGTCGGTGGGGGTGGCGTCGGGGCCGGGGTGCTCACTTGTTCGGCATCTGCTGCTGGGCCTTGGCGAGCTTCGCCTTCACGGACTCGGTGGTCACCGCCCGGCCGGCCGCGGCGTCGGCGAACAGTTCCTTGACGGCGGTGCCGACGGCGGTCTCGAACTGCGACTCGTCGGGCACCTGGGGCAGCGCGGCGGCGCTGGAGGCGAGGGTCTCGCGCAGGACGGTGGTGTCCTGGGTGTTGAAGGCGGGGTCGGACTGGGCGGCCTTGACCGGCGGGATGGAGCCATACGCCTCGTTGAGGATCTTCTGCTCGGCGTCGCTGGTCATGAAGTTCACGAACTTGGTGGCGCCGTCGATGTTGTCGGTGTTCTTGAAGACGGCCATGTTGATGCCGGCCACCATGGAGTTGGTGGCGGTTCCGGTGCCGGGCTTGCCGGAGGGGACGGGCGCGGGAGCGACGCCCCACTCGCCGTCCTTCATGCCCATGGTCTTGAAGGTGGCGGTGGCGGTCTGCCACAGGACCATCGCCGTCCTGCCCTTGGCGAAGTCGCTGAGGGACTGGTTCTGCGCGTACTCGGCGTTGCCGGGGGCGACGACCTTGTCCTTGGCCATCAGGTCGACGTACTGCTTGACGGCCGCGACGGCGCCCTCGGAGGTGAAGTCGGGCTTGCCGTCCTCGGTGAAGAAGTCGGCGCCGTGCTGCTTGCCGAGGACGAAGACCTGGTGGATGTTGTTCGACAGGTTGGAACCCTCGGCGCCCAGGCCCCACTTGCCGTCCTTGGAGATCTTCTTGCCGGTCGCCACCAACTCGTCCCAGGTGGCCGGGGGCTCGGTGATGCCCGCGTCGGCGAACATCTGCTTGTTGTAGTAGAGCGCGTACGCCATCGAGTACAGCGGCACCGCGGCCGGGTCCTGTCCCTGGACGCCGGTCGAGCCCAGCGCGGAGTCGACGAAGCGGTCCCTGCCGCCGATCCTGTCGAAATTCTTCGCGTCCCAGGGCAGCAGCGCGCCGGTGGCCTGGAGCGAGGCGCTCCAGGTGTTGCCGATGTTCAGGACGTTCGGGGCCCTGACCGGAGGTGGTGGCGGTGAGGATCCGGTTGAGCAGGTCGGACCAGGGCACGACCTCCAACTTCACCTTGATGCCGGTCTCCTTCTCGAACTTGTCGAGTTCGGGCTGGAGGACCTTCTTGTCGACCTCGATGCTGGCGCCCTGGTTGGAGGCCCAGTAGGTCAGTTCCTTCGGCGAGTCGTTGGATCCGCCGCCCGACGAGGAGCCCCCTCCGCAGGCCGAGGCGGCGAGAGCGAGAGAGATGGTGACGGCGCCTACGGCCGCGGCTCGGATGCTGCGCATGGCTCCTGGGTCCTTCCGGGAGTCGGTCGGGAAGTCCCGACGGCGGCTTCGGCTGTGTCCCCTCCGAAGCCCCTCATGGCTTAATTTAGGACGTGAGTTAAACCCCGAGAGAAAGACTCGTCAAGGTCTCGCGCACGGTCGACCGGTGAGCGAGGGCGCCTAGGGAAGGAGCCTGATGGCCAGGAAGAGCGGGCGGACGGTGCGTGACCTGCGGCGGGAGAGCCGCACCAGCGTTCTGCAACGGTTGTATTTCGACGGGCCGATGAGCCGGCTCGCGCTGGGCTCCGCGGCCGGGTTGAGTTCGGGCTCCGTCAGCAATGTCGTCGCCGAACTGATGGCCGACGGACTCGTGGAGGAGGCGGGCAGCCTCGGCGCGGACGGCGGCCGGCCGCGCACCCTCGTCCGTGTCGCGGCGGACCGGGGACGCCTCGTCGGGGTCGACGTCGGCGAGACCCGGGTCCGCGTCGAGCTGTTCGACCTGTCGATGACCGAACTGGCGCGGGCGGAGCGGGCGTTGCCCGGACACCGAACACGGTCCTACGAGGTCGGCGTCGCCGCCGGGCACATCCTCGACGGCATCGCGGAGGTCCTCGCCGCCGACGGTCCCGCGCAGGGGCCCGGCGAGCTGCTTGGCGTCGGCGTCGGTGTCCCCGGCATCGTCGAGCACACCGCCGACGGCACCCTCGTGCACGGCCAGACCATCGGCTGGGACGCGGTGCCGCTGGAGGCCCTGCTGCGCGGCTCGGGCCGACTGCCCGTCGGCGTACCGCTGTTCATCGACAACGGCGCCAAGACGCTGGGGCAGGCGGAGATGTGGTTCGGCGGCGGACGCGGGGCGCACAACGCCGTGGTCGTCCTCTTCGGCTCCGGGGTCGGCGCGTGCGTCGTCACCGACGAGGTGGAGCACGGCCGCGCCGTGGAGTGGGGGCATCTGACGGTACGGGTGCGGGGGCGGCGGTGCCGGTGCGGGGCCCGGGGGTGCCTGGAGGCGTACGCCGGTGCGGAGGCGTTGCTCGAGCGCTGGCGCGAGGCGGGCGGGCAGCCGCCGCCGGACGCCGGCGAGGAGGCCGCGCTGACCGCCCTGCTGTCCGCCGCGCGCCCCGAGGACGGTGGCACACCGGATCCGGTGGCGGTGGAGGTGCTGGCCGAGACCGCCGAGTACCTGGGCGCGGGACTGTCCGACCTGATCAATCTCTTCCAGCCCGAGCGCGTCCTCGTGGGCGGCTGGGCCGGGCTCCAACTCGGCGCGGAGTTCCTGGAGTCGGTGCGCACACACGCGCTGGCCCACGCCCTGCGGCACCCCGCGGGGCGGGTCGGCATCGCCCTCGGCAGGCTCGGCCCGGACGCGGTGACCGTCGGCGCGGCCGTCCTCCCGCTCGCGGCGTTCTTCGCCCGCGGCGGCCACCGCGCCCCGGTCGACTCCCCCGCCCCGGTGCCCGCGTGGCGGGCGTCGCTGGGGGGCCGGCTGGCGGGGTCCGCGGGACAGCGGGGCGAGGAGTGACCCCGGCCGGGGGCGGGTCTCCGGACGTCCGGAGACCAAGGGCGGCTACGCGGAGTCCCGTATCACCAGTTCCGGGGCGAAGATCACCGAAGTCGGTTCCGTGCGGGCGCCCTTGATGTGCTCGTCGAGGAGCCGGGCCATGGTCGCCGCCATCTCCTCCACCGGCTGCCGGACGGTGGTCAGCCGGGGGCGGCAGGTGACGGCCACACTGGAGTCGTCGAAGCCGATGACCGCCACGTCCTGCGGGACCCGGCGCCCGTGGTCGCGCAATACCTGGACGGCACCCTGGGCCATCAGGTCGTTCGCGGTGAACACGCCATCCAGGTCGGGGTGTTCGGCGAGCAGCCCGGCCATCGCGGCCATGCCGCTGTCGACCGTGAAGCCGCCCTCGGCCACCGGGACGTGGGGGTGACCGTGGCGGGCCAGGGTGTCCCGGAACCCGGCCAGGCGCTCCTGGCTCGCCGCGACGGCCAACGGGCCCGAGACGGTGGCGATCCGCCGGCAGCCCCGTTCCAGCAGGCGCTCGGCCGCGAGCCGGCCGCCGTCGCGGTGGGCGAGGTCGACGTGGCTGAGCGGTACCGGGCGTCCGGGCCGGGCGAACAGCACCGCCGGCAGCCCGGCGCCGGCGAGCAGCGCGGGCAGCGGGTCGTCGGGGTGGGTGGACACGACGAGCGCGCCGTCCGCGCCGCCCTGTCTGAGGTATGCCACGACCTCCTGGCGGGCCTGGGGTGTCTCGGCGAACATGAGCACCGGATGCATCGAGCGCGGTCGCAGATGCCCCACGACGCCACCGACGACGCGGCCGAAGAACGGGTCGGCGAACACGCGTGTGGCGAAGGCGTTCTGCTCCGAGTCCGAGGCGTCGCCGGCGCCCGAGACGACCAGGGCGACGGTCGTGGTGCGCCGGGTGACCAGTTGTCTGGCGGCCTGGTTGGGCGCGTACCCGGTGCGTTCTATGGCCAGGCGGACCAGGTCCTGGATGGCCGGGTCCACATTGCGGACGCCGTTGACGACCCGCGAGACGGTGGCCCGGGAGACGCCGGCCTCCCGGGCCACGTCCTCCAGGGTCGGGGCCTGTCTGCTCATGCCCGCACCTTAACCGGCGGGGTCGGGCGCGTGGTAGAGCGCTCTCCTGCGCCGTCAGACCGGGTCCGGGTGGACGACCTCCAGGTCCGCGACCAGCGGCACCTCCCCCGCCGAGCGCCCCGCCAGCACCCGCCAGTGCCCCGCCTCCGTACGCCAGGCGTGCTCCTGCTCCGACCAGTGGCGCAGCGCCCTCGCCGGAACCCGTACCGTCGCCGTCACCGACTCGCCCGGCCGGGCGTGGACGGCCGCGTACCCGGCGAGCCACCGCACGGGCCGGTCGACCGCCGACCGGGGCCGGGCGAGGTACACCTGCACGACCTCCCGGCCCGCACGCGCCCCGGTGTTGCGCACCCGCACGCGCACGGCGAGGCCGTCCCCCGCCCGTGTCACCGGCGGGACGGCCAACTCCTCGTACGCCCAGGTGGTGTACCCCAGTCCGTGGCCGAACCAGTAGGCGGGCATGCGGTGTTCGCGCAGCCAGCCCCGGTGGCCGATGTGCAGGCCCTCCTCGTAGTCGAGGCGGCCGTCGGTCGGGCGGGTGCAAGTGACCGGGGCGTCGGCGAGCACGGCCGGCCAGGTGGTGGGCAGCCGTCCGCCGGGCTCGGCACGCCCGAAGAGCACGTCGGCCAGCCCTCCGCCGCCCTCCTGGCCGGGGAACCAGGCAAGGAGCACGGCGCCCGCCTCGTCGCGCCAGGGCAGTTCCACCGGGCCGCCGCTGTTGACCACGGCCACGGTGCGCGGGTTGGCGGCGGTGACGGCCCGGACCAGTGCGTCCTGGGTGCCGCCGAGCGCCAGACTCGTACGGTCGTAGCCCTCCGACTCGCCGTGCTCGGTGGTCCCCACGACCACGATCGCCGCGTCCGCCGCACCGGCGGCGCGGGCCGCTTCGGCGAGTGACGCGGCGATGTCCGGGGCCGGCGGCGCCGCGCTGACGACGGTCGCCCGGCCGGTACCGGGGGCCAGTTCGCGGCGGGCCACCAGCAGGGCGTCCTGTCCGACGGCGAGTTCGGCCGTGGCGTACCGGGCGGGCGGATTGACGTGGACCACCGCGGGATCGTCGGTCGTCGGCGGGAAGTCGCCGTCGAGCAGGGTCCGTTCGTCCAGGCGCAGACTCATCCGGCCGAAGCCGGCCACGCCCAGGGTCCAGCGGCCCGCGGTACGGGGGCGCAGCCGGGCGCCGATCTCGACGGTGTGCGCGCCGGGCACCAGGCGGGGCTCCAACAGGCGTGCGCCGCGCCGCCGTTCGGCGTACAGCTCGCGGCCGTCCGCGTCGAGCATCCGCAGCAGGACACCGGGCAGTCCCGAGCGGGGGTCGGTGCACGCGTCCTGGTCGAGCGGGGGTGCCGGGCCGTCCGGGCGAGGGCCGGGGACGTGGACGACGCGGGCCCGGCCGCGCAGGGCGGACCGGATGCCGTCCAGGACGGACACCTCGTCCTGGGGGAAGACGCCCGCGCTGCCGCCGCCCTGGGTACGGGTCCGCGATGCGTGGGCGCCGATCACGGCGACGGTCCCGAGGCGGTCGGGGTCGAGCGGCAGGACATCCCGGTTGGCCAGCAGCACGCTGCCGGCGGCCACCGCACGGCGTGCCAGGGCACGGACGGCGCGGGTGCGCAGAGGTGGCGGGGCGGGCGGGTGCTGCTCGGCCCCCACAACCCCCGCAGACCACCCGTGCCCCCCGAATCCCCCGTACCCCCCACGCATCCCCCGCTCCCCCAACGCCCCCACCCACGCCGCGAGCCGCAGCAGGCGCCGTGTCTTGTCGTCGACGGCCGGCTCGGGTACGTCGCCGTCGGTCACCGCCCGTGCCAGCGCCTCGCCCCAGGGGCCGTCGGGGCCGGGCATGGCGAGGTCGAGACCGGCGCACGCGGTGGACACGGTGTCGCGCACCGCGCCCCAGTCGGAGACGACCACGCCGTCGAAGCCCCACTCGCTCTTCAGCGGGTCGGTGAGCAGACCGCTCGCGGTCATGGTGGTGCCGTTGACCGCGTTGTACCCCGCCATGACGAGCCGGACCCCGGCGGCCACCGCCGCCTCGAAGGGCGCGAGGTAGACCTCCCGCAGCGCCCGCTCGCCCACGCGTACGTCGACGGTGAGGCGCTCGGTCTCGGAGTCGTTGGCCACGTAGTGCTTGGCGGTGGCGGCCACCCCGTGGGCCTGGACGCCCCGGACGAGCGCGGCGCCGATCCGGCCGGTCAGCTCGGGGTCCTCGGAGAAGCACTCGAAGTGGCGGCCGCCGAGCGGGCTGCGGTGCAGGTTGAGGTTGGGGGCGAGGAGGATGTCCACGCCCTTGCGCCGGGCCTCGGCGGCGAGGAGGCCGCCGAGGCGTTCGACGAGCGGTTCGTCCCAGGTGGCGGCGAGTGCCGAGGCCGAGGGCAGCAGGACGGCGGTGTTCCGCTCGTCCCACGACTGTCCACGGACCCCCGCCGGGCCGTCCGACATCACCAACTCCCGTAGTCCCACGGCTGGTTCCGCCCGGGTGCGCCAGGTCGTGGCGCCGCCGGGCAGCAGTGCGCGGGCGCGCGGTGTCAACTTGCCGAGCAGCCGGCCGATCTCTTCGTCACTCGTCCCCACCCGGATCTCCCCTCCCCTGTGTGCGCCGCCGCGGCGTCAGCTGTAGACGCCGAACTCGTACAGCGAGTAGCCGTATCCGGTGCCGCGCTCGGTGCCGTTGACCCGGACGTAGCGGCCGGTGCCGGTCACGTCGAGGGTGTCGACGCCGCCGTTGCCGTCGGTCACCGTGTGCACGGTCTGCCAGTTCTCCCCGTCCTCGGAGGTCTGCACGGTGTAGGCCTTGGCGTAGGAGGCCTCCCAGTACAGCTGCACGTGGTGGAAGGTGGTACTCGCGCCGAGGTCCACCCGGAGCCACTGCGGATCGCTCCAGTCGCTGGCCCAACGGGAGTTCGGGTCGCCGTCCACGGCGTTGGCCGCGGGGCACGGGCAGTCGCCGTAGCTGGGCTGGAACGAGGAGGCGGAGGCCGGCCTGCCGAGGGCGACGTTGGTGCCGTCCACGGCCGGCGGCACGACACGCACCGAGAGGGTCTCGACGCCGACATTGCCCTTGCCGTCGGTGGCCTTGACGTACAGCTTCCAGACGCCGGGCCGGTCGGGTGCGGTGACCTTCAGTCGCCCGCCGCCGAGGTCGGTGGCGGGAAGCGGGACCAACTGCTTGTTCTCGTCGATGTAGTTGCTGTTGGACAGCACCTCGTACGCGATCGGGTCGCCGTCTGGGTCGGTGGCGCTGACGGTCAGTTCGAGGTCCTTGCCCGCCTGCACGCTGCCCGCGTCGCCCTCGACGCCGAAGCCGGAGATGACGGGCGGGGTGTTGTCCCCGGAGGTGTCACCCCCGTAGGCCCGCTTCACCGCGTAGTACGACAGCCGCTTCTCACCGGCGGGCAGCAGGTTGAACCAGATGCCGCCGAAGTCGTACTCGGTGCCGTAGTGGAACAGGGTGGCGCCCAGGGCGACCCCGCGGTGCCCGGTGACGCAGTCCCAGGCCTTGGTGTAACCCTCCGCCTTGGCCTGGTCGGTGGGTTCCCTCGGTACGCCGTTGGCGTCGTCCGGGACCTCCCACTCGCCGGCCGGACCGGACTCGGTGACGATGTACGGCTTGGTGTAACCGCCCTGCTCCCAGGCGGCCCTGACGTCGCACACGGCGTCGTAGGAGTTGACGGCGTACAGGTCCAGGTCGGGGGCGTTCTTCTGGTAGTACGGCCAGGCGCCGACCCAGGCGTCGGTGGAGGTGACCGGGTGGTTCGGGTCGATGTCGTGGATCTTCTTCGCGACATCGTTGACAAAGGTGGTGTAGGCGTCGCGCTGACGCTCCAACTCGTCGCCGCCGTAGCAGTTCTGGAGGCCGAGCACCGACTCGTTGCCGACGTTCCACATCAGGACGCCCGGGTGGTCCTTGTACTCCTGGACCCAGCGGGGGAACTCGGCCAGCATCTGGTCCTTGTACCCGGTGTCGGTCAGGTAGTCGACGCAGCCGCCGCTGCCGGGGCCGCCGCCGGGCTGGAGCCAGAAGCCGGCGATGACCTTGACACCGTGCGCGGCGGCGGAGTCGAGCAGGGGTCTGCTGCTCGCGTCGGTGCCCCAGGTGCGGATCGTGTTGACGCCCATGGACTTGACGTCGGGCAGGTAGCGGTCGGCGTCGGCGACGGAGGGGCCCCAGGTCAGTCCCTTGACCTGGTACGGGCTGCCGTCGACGGTCAGTTGCCAGTCGCCCTGCCCTCCGGTGACCTCGACGACGCTCCCGGCGGCGTGCGCCGGTGCCGCGGGCAGTGCGGTGAGGGCTCCGACGGCGAGCAGGCCGGCGGTGAGCGGGGCGGTGAGCCTGCGGACCGGGGGCAGTCCGCGGGCCTGGGCGAGTCTGCGGGCGGGAGTGAGTCCGCGGGCGGGTGTGCGGGGTCGGCTCATGGTGGTGGGTCTCCGGTCTACGGGGTGGGGGGGCGGCCCGGCCGTCGCGGGGCGTGGACGGCCGGGCCGGTCTCGCGGGTCGGGTCAGGGCAGCTCGTACTGGTCGTTCAGCGCCGCTCCGGCCTCCGGGTGGGTCTGGTCGTAACCGCGCGCGTCGCACTGAAGGCCGCCGACGATGCAGTGGCCGACCAGCGCGTCGAGGGTCGGCTCGTCCCACGCGTTGAAGAAGTCGTAGTGGAACGAGTAGCTCGCGCCGCTGGCCAGTCGTACCCGGGAGAGGTCACCGTTGACCGGGAAGGCCATCTTGAACTCGATCATCGGCAGGGCGACCGGGTGGTCGGCCGGGCAGACGTTGTTGTTGGTCCCCGGGTTGACCACCGGATAGGCCATGTGGCTCTTGTGGTCCGGCGTGTCCAGGTTCGCCCCGTCCCAGCAACTCGGGGCCTGGAAGCGAATGTTGACCTGGACGTCCGGGCGGTCGGGGCAGTCGGTCGGGAAGTCGACGTTGAAGAAGCTGTCGCCGCACTCCCAGCCCTCGACGAAGCCGGGGTGGTCGCGGAACTCCTGGGCGCTCTGCATCGGGTTGGCGACGACGTAGCGCAGCCCCTTCGGGAAGGGACGCACACTGGTGTAGTCGGTGACGCCGGCCTTGTAGTAGATGGTCTGCGGACCGACCGGCAGCACCGGCTCGTCGCCGTCGTACATGGTCGGCACCCAGTACCCGGAGCGGTCGCCGGGTGCGAGACAGGTGGTGCTCCCGGCGTCGAGCGAGGCCGTGGTGCTGTTCGCGTTGGTCGTCGTGTTGCCCATGAACGTGTGGTCGTGGGACATGCCGGGCTGCTGCGGATAGACGATCGGGTCGTCGGGGGCGGTGTGGGTGACCGAGCAGTTGGCCTGGAACTCGTGGAAGTAGCGGTGCGGCGGCTCGTCCATGGACGGACCGACGCCGGTGACCGGCGGGTTCGCGGGGATGTACCCGTCGCCGTCCGGGTCCTCGGGTGAGAAGGCGGTCGAGGCCGCCATGGTGTGTCCGGCGTGCGCGGCAGGGGTCGCGGCGCCCGCGTTCGCGGCGAGGGTGCCGACGCCGATCGAGGTCAGCAGCAGCGCACTTGCGACGAGGGTGCCGGACAGGACTTTCGATCTCCGTGGCATGGAGACCTCCTGAGAAGGTCGGGGGGAAATTCTCGGAGAGCGCTCTCCCACGTCGGAGTGTTGGGCCGCGGCAAGAAGGTGTCAAGGGATCGGACAGAAGGACCAACGCGCTGAATGCCCCCACTTGTTGAACGCTGCGCACAAGAAGCGGTCGCAACTCTTGACGTGTCGTGGAGGACGGATGAAGCATGCACATCCAGAGAGCGCTCCCCCACCCCCACATCGTTCACTTTCCGAACAAGGAGAGCCGCCCCCCATGCCCTCTTCCCCCACCCACTCCTCTTCCCCCGGGCCCTCCGGCGTGCGGCGACGCGCCCTGCTCGGAGCGGCCGCCGCGGCGCCCGTCCTGGCCGGACTGGCCGGCAACGCGTCGGCGGCGCCGTCCACTTCCGCCGCCACGGCCGCCGGTTCGCGCAACAGCCCCCGCGCCCTCCCGGGCGGCGGTGACCTGGGGCCGAACGTCATCGTCTTCGACCCGTCCAGCGCCGACATCCAGGGCCGGCTGGACGAGATATTCCGGCAGCAGGAGTCGGCGCAGTTCGGCACCGGCCGCTACGCGCTGCTGTTCAAGCCCGGTACGTACAACGGCCTCAACGCCCAGCTCGGCTTCTACACCTCCATCGCGGGCCTCGGCCTGTCGCCCGACGACACCACCATCAACGGCGATGTCACGGTGGACGCCGGCTGGTTCGACGGCAACGCCACACAGAACTTCTGGCGTTCGGCGGAGAACCTCGCCCTGGTCCCGGTCAGCGGCACCAACCGTTGGGCGGTGTCCCAGGCGGCGCCCTTCAGGCGCATGCACATCCGCGGCGGCCTCAACCTCGCCCCGGACGGCTACGGTTGGGCGAGCGGCGGCTACATCGCCGACACCCGGGTGGACGGCGAGGTCGGTCCGTACTCGCAGCAGCAGTGGTACACCCGGGACAGCTCGGTCGGCGGCTGGCTCAACGCCGTGTGGAACATGGTGTTCTCCGGCGTGGAGGGCGCGCCGGGGCAGAGCTTCCCCGACCCGCCGTACACCACGCTGGACACGACGCCCGTCTCCCGGGAGAAGCCCTTCCTGTATCTCGAGGGCGACGAGTACCGGGTGTTCCTGCCGGAGAAGCGCACCGACGCCCGCGGCGTCTCCTGGGGCAACGGCACCCCGCGCGGCACCTCGCTGCCGCTGTCGCAGTTCTACGTCGCCAGGCCCGACGACTCGGCGGCCACGCTCAACCAGGCGTTGGAGGAGGGCCTCCACCTGCTGCTGACGCCGGGGATCTACCACCTGGACGCGACCGTCAACGTCGACCGCGCGGGCACGGTCGTGCTGGGCCTCGGCTATGCCACGCTCATCCCCGACAACGGGGTCACCGCGCTGAAGGTCGCCGACGTCGACGGCGTACGGCTGGCCGGGTTCCTCCTGGACGCCGGCACCGTCAACTCCCCGACGCTGCTTGAGGTCGGGCCCGAGGGCGCGTCGCAGGACCACTCGGCCAACCCGATCACCGTGCAGGACGTGTTCATCCGGATCGGCGGGGCGGGCCCCGGCAAGGCCACCACCAGCATCGTGGTCAACAGCCGGCACACCATCGTGGACCACACGTGGGTGTGGCGCGCCGACCACGGCGAAGGCGTCGGCTGGGAGACCAACCGGGCCGACTACGGCGTGGTGGTGAACGGCGACGACGTGCTGATCACCGGCCTGTTCGTGGAGCACTTCAACAAGTACGACGTGCAGTGGAACGGCGAGCGGGGCCGCACGATCTTCTACCAGAACGAGAAGGCGTACGACGCCCCCGACCAGGCCGCCATCCAGAACGGTCCGCTCAAGGGCTACGCCGCCTACAAGGTCGGCGACGACGTCACCGACCACGAGGGCTGGGGCCTGGGCAGCTACTGCTACTTCAACGTCGACCCGTCCATCGTGCAGCACCACGGCTTCGCCGCGCCGGAGCGGTCCGGGGTGCGCTTCCACGGGCTGCTCGTCGTGTCGCTGGGCGGCCAGGGGCAGTACGAGTGCGTCATCAACGACACGGGCTCGCCCACGTCGGGGACGGACACCGTGCCGTCGACGGTGGTCTCCTACCCCTGACCGGGAGGCCGTCACGGCGCGTACGGGCCGCCCCCTCCCAGGCTCGGGAGGGGGCGGCCCGGCATGTCACCGCGCCGGTGTCGCGGCCGGTGCCGGAGCGTAGCCGGTGGGCCGGGCGGTGAAGGTGCCGCGGCCCTGGGTGCGGCTGCGCAACCGGGTCGCGTAGCCGAAGAGTTCGGCCAGCGGCACGGTGGCCGTGACGACCGCCGCGCCGCCCCGCGTGTCGGAGCCGGTGACCCGGCCGCGGCGGGCGGCCAGGTCACCGAGTACGCCGCCGACCGCGTCCTCGGGCACGGTCACCGTGACCTCCACGACCGGTTCCAGCAGGACCATCGCGGAGGCGCGCAGGGCGTCCCGGAGGCCGAGCCGGCCCGCGGTGCGGAAGGCCGTGTCCGAAGAGTCCTTCACATGGGTCTGCCCGTCGGTGAGCGTGACCCTCAGACCGGTCACCGGATGCCCGCCGAGCGGTCCCTCGGCCAGCGCGTCCCGGCAGCCCGCCTCGACGGCGCGGACGAACTCCTGCGGCACGCGCCCGCCGACGACGGCGGAACGGAACACGAAGCCGCCGTCCCGCCCGTCCTCCTCCCAGGGCTCCACGTCGAGGACGACATGCGCGAACTGGCCCGCGCCGCCGTCCTGTTTGACGTGCCGGAAGACGAAGCCGGTGACACCCTCGCCGACGGTCTCGCGGTACGCCACGCCCGGACGGCCGACGGCGACCTCGATGCCGTGCTCGCGCCGGACGCGCTCCACCGCGACCTCCAGGTGCAGTTCGCCCATACCCGACAGGAGGGTCTGCCCGGTCTCCGGGTCGGTCCGCACGGCCAGCGAGGGGTCCTCCTCGGTCAGCCGGGCGAGCGCGCCGGCCAGCCGGTCGGTGTCGGTGGAGCGGCGGGCCTCCACGGCCACGTGCACGACCGGTTCGGCCACGCCCGGAGGCTCCAGGACCAGCGGGGCACCGGGCGTGCACAGGGTCGAGCCGGCGCGGGCCGACTTCAGTCCGACCACGGCGACGATGTCCCCGGCGACGGCCCGGTCCAGCGGGTCGTGGCGGTCGGCCCGTACCCGCAGGATGCGGCCGACGCGCTCGGTGCGGCGCGTGCCTGCGTCCCACACGGTGTCTCCCTTCTCGATCGTGCCCGAGTACACCCGCAGGTAGGTAAGCCGTCCCGTCGGGGTGGCGTTCACCTTGAACGCCAGTGCCGCCATCGGTGCCGCCGGGTCGGCGGGCCGCTCCCGCTCGGCGCCGTCGTGGGTGCCGCGTACCGGGGGTACGTCCAGCGGCGAGGGCAGGTAGGCCACCACGGCGTCCAGCAGCGGTTCGACACCGCGGTTGCGGTAGGCCGAGCCGCACAGCACCACCACGCCGTCGCCGGTGCGGGTCAGGTCGCGCAGCGCGCCGGCGAGGGTGGCGGCGGTGAGTGTCTCCCGGTCACAGAACTCCTCCAGCGCGGCCGGGTGGCGTTCCGCGACGGCCTCCTCCAGCAGCCGCCGCCGGTGTGCCGCCTCCTCGCGCAGGGCGTCCGGCACCGGCCGTTCCTCGGCCCGGTCCGCGCCGTCCGCCCACACCAGGGCGCGCATGCGCAGCAGGTCGACTACGCCGGTGAAGCCGTCCTCCGCGCCGATGGGCAACTGCACCACCAGCGGCACCGGGTGGAGCCGCTCGCGGATCGAGGCGACGGCCGTGTCGAGGTCGGCGCCCGCCCGGTCCATCTTGTTGACGAAGGCGATCCTCGGCACGCCGTGCCGGTCGGCCTGCCGCCACACGGACTCGCTCTGCGGTTCCACGCCCGCGACCGCGTCGAACACGGCGACGGCGCCGTCCAGCACCCGCAGGGAGCGCTCGACCTCGTCGGCGAAGTCGATGTGCCCCGGGGTGTCGATCAGATTGATCCGGTGGCCGTCCCAGGAGCAACTGACGGCCGCGGCGAAGATGGTGATGCCGCGATCGCGCTCCTGCGGGTCGAAGTCGGTGACGGTCGTGCCGTCGTGCACCTCGCCCCGCTTGTAGGTGGTACCGGTGGTGTAGAGGATCCGCTCGGTGACGGTGGTCTTTCCGGCGTCGACGTGGGCGAGGATGCCCAGGTTTCGGACGGTGGTGAGCGGGTTGGTGTTGCTGCGCACGGCCGGTGGCCTTTCGCTGGTCTGCGAACGGGGGCGGCGCGATTGCCGGGACGAGGTCGCAACGGCCCACCGTGGGACGGCGGGCGGTGCGGACTGCTCAGATGCTCGTCCCGGGCATCCGGTACCGGCCGCGCAGCGGGCACCGGACGGCCGAAGACACCAGGATCACCTCGTACCGGGAGGGGGCAACGACGGCAGCGGTACGGATACGCACGGCCCTGCTCCCCTCACTCGGTGTCGGTGTTGTGGTGAGTGTAGGGAAGCGGGGCCTACGACGCACGGCATTTTGTACGCCCCGTGCGCGTACGGAACTGCCCCGCCCCACCGGCAACGCCGGCGGACCCGACTGTGCCGACGACGACTGCCCGAACGTCTCCGGGCCAAGAGCGGTTCGATCAACGTCCAGAGCGACGTGTCCGACGCGTTCCCCCCCCCCCCTTCCGGCGAGGGACTGCTGCCCAGAAATACGCCCTGTTCCGGTTGAGTGGCCTCCGCCTAGCACTGCTGCCAAAGGGCCGGTGTAGCGGATGGCGGACGCCCAGGGCGGCGGCGCGATCCTCAAACGCGACGAGCCGACCCATCCCCTTGATCACGGCTCCCGAGTGGGGCCGTCCTGGGTGCCCACCCCACCGCCGGGCCGACAGCGGCTGCTTCTTGCGGGCCCCTGTGCCCGTAACAGGCGCCGTGAGAACATGCCGACGTGATGGCGGCAGGCAGCAAGAGCAGCTATGACGGTGCCGCCCTCGTGCTTTGGAATGTGGACCACACCCTCGTCAACGCCGGGGGCGTCGGCCGGATCTTCTACGCCCGTGCCTTTGAGGGCGTGACGGGGCGAGCACTTACCGAAATTGCGCGATGACCGGTCGCACAGAACGGGCCATCATCACCGACACCTTGAAACTCAACGGGATCAGCGACCCCGACACGTTGTTCGACAATTTCTATAGCGCCCTCGGCGTTGCGGCCGAGGGCGCTATAGATCAGATTCGCGAATACGGCCGAGCCCTACCAGGCGCGGCCGAGGCTATGGCCTCTTTTGACGGCGGTCACGCGGTTCAGTCACGAGGCCGATGTAGCCATAGTCCCCGTGGGACGGGTGAATAGTGCGAGTGTCCGAGGGGGGACTTGAACTCTCCACTCGGGCACCAGCCTATTAGTTCGCTGACCTGCGAAAAAGCGCCCTTCTGAGTCCCTTCGAGGCTGTGGGCGTTGGTCATGCTTACCTGCTGTTTCTGTCCGTTCCCGGCCGCCTTTGGTCATGCGTTGGTCACGTGACCAACCCGCTGCGGCACCCTGCCACCCCCGCCGCTTCGCATGGCCGATAGTCGCCCCTCCTAGCACGTATGACCATCCGCTCACCCTTGACGCTGATGAGCCGTCGCGGCGAAGCTCGTGCAAGTTGGCGTAAGCCCCTCGACACCGAAGGCAGGCACGGCGCTACGGTTCATCGGGATTGATCCAGACAGCAGGGCAGCAGGGCTCTCCCACCATCTGGGTGGACGAGGAGAAACAAGAACTGGTGCTCCAAGGCTGGAAGCCAGACGAGGAGCTACGCGCGGAGTGCGCAGCGTTCGAGGCACCCGGACACGCGCCGGGGATCCCTGCGCATGAGGTTGTAGTCCGGATTCCGGCCCGCATGGTGCCGATGCTCAGGGAGGCGTGCGATGTCGCAGAACGAACCGGGTTTTAACGAGCTGCTGGCGGCGGCCAGGCACTCGGCCGTGCACCTGGAGATGCGCGATTCGTACGGCGTGGGGGACGAAGCCGAGGACTTCGAGCACTGGAAGCGCACGGCAGAACGCGACGTGGACCCCAGCTCTGCTTACTGGACACCTTGGGTTGAATTGATTCGTGGCACCGTCGCCCGGGGTGTTGTCGTGCGTCGCGCCCGTATCGTCTCCGAGCCTGTCACCGACTACATCCGGTACGAGCACGCGGGGACGGTCGTCAACATCCACGCAGGGGAACAGGTCCGTTGGCTGCCGAGGCGCGAGGCGTCCGACATCGCGCTTCCCGGTAACGACCGCTGGGTGTTCGACAATGAGACGGTGCTCTTCAACCACTTCTCTGGGGCCGGTGACTGGTCCGAGCCCGGCTGGGAAGTACGCACCGAACCGGCCGTAGCGCGGCTGGCATCGTCAGCGTTCGAGGTTGTCTGGGAGCGTGGCATCCCGCACGAGAAGTACACGGTCTGATCCAGCGAAACACCGAAGAGCCAACTCATGCCTGCGTCTCCCTCCTCAAGCGCTCAGGCCGCCCGCGAAGTCATCGCCGCTCGACTCGGGGAGCTACGCAAAGACGCGGAGCTGACTGGTCATGAGCTGGCGCTTCGGTGTGGCTGGAGTCCCGCGAAGTCGTCGCGCATCGAACGCGCCAAGACACCTGCCTCTGATGCCGATATCCGTGCATGGTGCAAGGCATGCGGCGCGGAAGGTCAGACGGCTGATCTGATCGCCGCGAACCGTCAAGCCGATCAAATGTACGTGCACTGGAAGAAGCTGCACAGGCACGGAATGCGCCGGGCGCAAGAGGAAGTCGTCCCCCTGTACGAGGGCACGCGACACTTCCGCGTCTACTGCTCCAACGTGATTCCCGGCATGCTTCAGACGGAGGCTTACGCAACTGCGCTGCTCTCCACGATCGCCACCTTCCAAGGCACCCCGGATGACTCGCCCGAGGCCGCAGCATCGCGGGTCGAGCGCTCGCACGTGCTCCATGAAGGCGGCCACTGCTTCGCGTTGCTCATGGAAGAGACCGTGCTCCGGTACCGCATTGGAGACGCGGACACGATGGCCGGCCAGCTCGGCTACCTGCTGGCAGTGATGGCACTCCCGAACGTCAGCCTCGGCGTCATCCCGTTCACTGCTGAGCGGCGCGTGTGGCCCCTGGAAGCGTTCTATTTGTTCGACGACCACCGCGCGAGCGTCGAACTGCTGACAGCCGCCGTGAACGTGTCCGCACCCAGTGAGATCGCTGTCTACGCCAAGGCGTTCGCCCAACTGGCAGAAATGGCCGTCTATGGCTCGGACGCCCGCGCCCTCATCACGGAAGCGATTAGCTCGCTCGGGTAATCCGTATGCAAGCTCGTGCAAGAACGTGGACCAGCACCTTTCCGCCTCCCTACCGTCCTTGACATAGCGGAGTCACCGGAGAGGGTGGGCCATGGCGAGCGACAGCAGAGCGCACGGGACCGAATCGGCTGATCATCTGGGCAGCAGCGAAGCCCGACAGTTCCTCTCCCGTCTCTCCGGAGCGTTCGGCATAGACGGCGTGCTCATGGTGCAGAGGACCAGCCCTGGCCCCGAAGGGGCGGACCTTGCGCCCAACTCGGCCTTGCGCTGGCCCCGCTGCGAGTGCGGCAGCCCGAAGTGTCCTGACTACAACGCCCCGCCGCCGACCGGGGATTTGAGCAGCAGGGTTTCTGAGGCCAACGCGCGGAGCCGCAGGGGCGGGCTGTGAGCGTTCAGACAGCAACACGTCCGGCCCGGAAGTGTGAACGCAGGACTTCACCGAAGCCAGCGGTCGAAGCACCGACGCCCCCGCAGACCTACTGCGGAGTGTGCATCGGTCACCGCTCAATCTGGTGTCCCGACTGCTGCGGGTTCGCTGGCTGTCTCACCTGCCATCACACGTTCAAGGTCCCCTGCCCGGTCTGTGCTGGCGGGGAGCTGGAACCGATCAGGTGGTGACCTGACCCGCATGTTCCGTCCCTGCCGGATGTGGCCGAACTGGACTCCCCCCGTGTCCAATCGGGATTCCCGGCAGGGGCGGCGTAAGCCCCCGCCCGGTTGCTTAGCCAACCCCGTGAAGAAGGACAGGTAGGCAGCCGGGCGGGTCGTAAGTGCAGTGCACCACTCCCACAGAGAGAGGCACCCGCATGACCGCAGCCCCCGCGTTCGAGTTCCGCACGTCCAGTGCGTGCCAGTACAACAACAACGACCCCCGCTGTGTCGAGGTCGCTACCAACATCCCCGGCAAGGTGGCGGTCCGTAGCACCGTGTCCGGCCAGGTGGTCGAGTTCACGGCCGACGAGTGGACCGACTTCCTGAGCGGTGCCAAGCTGGGTGAGTTCGACGTAGCCGCATAGGGGAGCCACCATGCAGCAGTGTCCACAGTGCGGCGGCAGTGCGCAGTCCGACCCGGAACACTCCGGCGTGATGCGCTGCATGGCGTGCTGGGAAGTGTGGACGCTGCCGACTGAGCGGAACTGTCCCGGTTTCCGGCCGACGTACATGTCTGCACTGCGGGTGCTGGACTCATACCGGGAACTGCGACGCTGACCAAGCAAACGAACGCCCCCACCGATTCCTTGAGTTCTAGTGGTCGTTGCAACACCCCAGCTCAGGGGATGCAATGGACTTCGAGATCCGGGAGAACCGGAGGCCCGGAGGCGGGCGAAGGATGACCCGCGAGCGGGCCGCATACTTCCAGCTCATGGAGCAGGGGTACAGCACGCGGGAAGCCGCCCGGATAGTTGGTATCAACCTGCGCACCGGCAAGCGGTGGCGCAACGGCTGGCACTCACCGCCAGGCGGCCGGAAGGCAGTTCCTCCGATCTACCCGGTCCCGGGGCAGGTCCAGGCAGCGGGCTCGGAGGAACTGCCTCCCGCGCCGTCGCGGTATCTCCAGGAGCGCGACCGCATCCACATCGCCGACCGGCTGCGCGAGAAGGCGTCCGTCCGGCAGATCGCCGCCGAGCTGGGCCGCAGCCCCTCCACCATCAGCCGCGAGATACGCCGCAACCGGCGGCCCATGCCCAAGGGCGGCTTCACCTACCAGCCCTTCCACGCCCACCGCCGGGCCGAATGTCGCCGCCCCCGGCCCAAGGTGGGCAAGATCGGCCAGAACCCCGAACTGCGCGACTTCATCCAGGAACATCTGGCGATGCGCTGGAGCCCCGAGCAGATCTGCCACGCTCTGCGGGCACGCTTCCCCGACCGGCCGGAGACGCACGTGACCCACGAGACGATCTACCAGGCGCTCTACGTCCAAGGCCGCGGAGAGCTCCGCCGGGAACTGACCCGCTCGCTACGGACCGGCCGCGCCATGCGCCGCCCGCACCGCCACGCCTACAAGCGCCAGCCGGGCCCCATCAAGAACATGGTCATGATCAGCCAGCGGCCCGCCGAGGCGGCCGACCGAGCCGTCCCGGGCCACTGGGAGGGCGACCTGATCATCGGCAAGAACGGCAAGTCGGCGATCGGCACCCTGGTCGAACGCTCCACCCGCTACCTGATGCTCGTCCACCTGCCCACCGGTCACAGCTCCATGGCCACCCGCAACGCGCTCGCAGCGAGCATCGAGTCCCTCCCGCGCCACCTCTGGCGGTCCCTGACCTGGGATCAGGGCTCCGAGATGACCGCGCACCGGTCCTTCAGCGTCGCCACGGGCATCCCGGTCTTCTTCTGCGATCCGGCCAGTCCCTGGCAGCGCGGCTCCAACGAGAACACGAACGGGCTGCTGCGGCAGTACTTCCCCAAGGGCACCGATCTGGCCGCACACACCGCCCAGGACCTCGCGGCCGTCGCCGCCGAACTGAACAGCCGGCCACGCAAAACGCTCGGCTGGGAAACCCCAGCCGAGCGTCTCGCTAGGCTCCTGGCCACAGCCAGTTGATCACTGTGTTGCAACGACCCCTGGAATTCGCCTTCGGTGGGGGCGTTCTTGGGTTTGTGGCGGCACAGCAAGGTCACGAACGATCTGGAGGCCGGGGGGAACCCCGTAGAGGTCTCCGCCAACGTCCGGCACCACTCGCCGGGCTACACGATGGCCCGGTACGGCCACTCTCGTAAGGACGGAGCGCGCCGACTGGCCGCCTCCGGTGCGGGCCGACTCGGCCTGTCATCCCTGGTCTGACCTGGGAAGTCTCCAGGCTGTTGGTCACGTGGTTGGTCACGCCACAGCCGGAGAAACAGAAAAACCCCAGATGAACTGGGGTCTCTGCTGGTGTCCGAGGGGGGACTTGAACCCCCACGCCCGATAAAGGGCACTAGCACCTCAAGCTAGCGCGTCTGCCATTCCGCCACCCGGACGAGGTGTCTGTCGCGGTGCGGGGGTGTCCCCCGCAGCGACATGAACCACCATACCAAGGTTTCGCAGTGCCTTTCACCTGCGTTTCCTTCCCCTGAGCGGCAGTCCGGGACGGGCAGCGACGCACCACTGGTGACTTGACGGTTACCCGGAGTCCGCTTCCGCGGCGCCGGGCCGGGCGGCCGTTGCCGGGCGCGTCCCGGGAACGGCCGCCGGGCCGGGGGTGCGTCGTCCTAGCGGCGCCGCTCGCGCAGGGCCGCCAGGTTGTCGTAGCTGATCTTGGCCTCCCGCAGCGACTGCGACGGGTCGGTGTCGCTGGGCGAGTTGTCGTCCTCGATCATCGGGTGGTGGTAGTCGCGCTGCCCCACCCGGGAGAAGAACGTCGTGTAGTCGATGACACCGGTACCGAAGGGCACCATGTCGTAGCCCATGCCGTTGGTGGTGCTGACGACGCCGTCCTTGGCGTGGAACAGCGGGTAGCGCCTGTTGTGGCGGACGACCAGGCCGGCCGGGTCGAAGACGTTCTTCCGGCTGGAGCCGTCGTGGGCGGTGTACGTGTGGAACTTGTACTGGGCGACGTGCGCCCAGAAGATGTCCATCTCCAGCCAGACCACCCTCGGGTCGGTGACCTTGAGGAAGTACTCCAGCTTCCGGATGCCCGAGCTGCGGGTCGGCCGGCCCTGGTCGTCCAGGGGGCCGCCGTCGAGCAGGAAGTCGTAGGCGCCGTCGTGGTTGTGGGTGTAGAGCTTGATGCCCTCGCGGTGGGCGATGGCTCCAAGCGCGTTCCACTTGTCGGCGGCCACGTCCCAGTCGGCGCGGTAGGAGCTGCCGGTGGGGTCGCCGCCGGTGCCCATGTGGTCCATGCCGAGGATGTTGGCGATCTCCAGGTGCTTCTTGAAGGTGTCCTTGTCCTCGGCGGTCAGCGGCCAGGAGGCCGGTATGAAGCCGTGGCTGCCCTGGGCGCGCAGGCCGTAGTCGTCGAGCCAGGAGCGCAGCAGCCGGGCGCCCTCGACGGACTCCAGACTCGCGCCGCCGGGTGCGTTGGCGTGCTGGTTGTAGCCGGCGAACTCCACCTGGCGGTAGCCGTGGCGGGCGAGCTGCTTGAACACCTCGCGGAAGCCGGAGGGCAGGTCGGAGGCGAGGGGGTCGCGGGCGGTGGCGTCGCGGACGGTGTAGAGGATGATGCCGCGCTTGTCGGCCGGGACGAGGAGCTGCCCGCCGTGGCCGTGTCCGTGCCCGTGTCCCTTTCCGTGGCCGTGGTCTCTGCCCTGGTCGTGGGCGAGGGCGGGGGACGCTCCGAAGACGGGGGCGGCGACGGCCGCGGCCGTCACGGCGGTGCAGGTGCTGAGGAAACGGCGCCGTCCCACACCGAGGCTGCGGCGCAGGCTCTCGTCCGGGCCGTCGGCGGCCGGGTCCGTGCCGGTGTCGGTGTGCGAGGGGTCGGTGAACGGGGTCACGGGTGCCTGCCTTCCGGGTCGTGGCCTGCCCCGATGCGGCTCGGGCGGGCCATTGTCAGTGCTGTGTGTTTCACTCTCGGTAGCTGGAATTCGGCGGTCGTAGCGGTGGTGCGTCAGCCGAGTCCGGCGAGCCGGAGCAGGAGTTGTTTCACATCGGTGGCCGCGACGCGGTCTCCGACGGCACGGGGGGTGGAGCAGATGAGGAGCGGACCGTCGTCGTCGCTCGCGGGGAGGCGGCCGTGGCTGCCTCGAATAGGTGAGGGGTCCAGGGGCACGACCGCCATGCGGTAGCGCATGCCGAGCTTCTTGCGGGCCAGGGCGGTGGCGGCCTTCACCTTGACGTAGGGGTCGAGCGGGTCCATGAACAGCTCGACCGGGTCGTAGCCGGGTTTGCGGTGGATCTCGACGAGCTGTGCGAAGTCGGGCGCGCGGTCGTCGTCGAGCCAGTAGTAGTACGTGAACCAGGCGTCCGGCTCCGCGACGGCGACGAGTTCACCGGCGCGCGGGTGGTCGAGGTGCTGGGCCTTCTTGCCCTCGTCGTCGAGGAGCCGCTCGATGCCGGGCAGTCCTTCGAGGGCGGTGCGGGCGGCGTCGAGGTCCTCCGGGCGGCGGACGTACACGTGGGCGATCTGGTGGTCGGCGACCGCGAAGGCGCGGGAGGCCATCGGGTCGAGGTACTCCATGCCGTCCTGGGTGTGCACCTCCAGCAGTCCGGCGCGGCGCAGGGCGCGGTTGATGTCCACGGGCCGGTTCACGGGGGTGATGCCGTACTCGGACAGCGCGACGACGGTACGGCCCTCGGCGCGGGCGTCGTCGAGCAGCGGGGCCAGCGCCGTGTCCAGGTCGGTGGCGGCCTTCAGGGAGCGTGGGTCGTCGGGGCCGAAGCGCTGGAGGTCGTAGTCGAGGTGAGGGAGGTAGCACAGCGTCAGGTCGGGATGCCGGGTGGCCGTGATGTGCCGGGTGGCGTCGATGATCCACTGGCTGGAGACCAGGTCCGCGCCGGGGCCCCAGAAGTGGAAGAGCGGGAAGGTGCCGAGTCTGTCGGTGAGTTCGTCGTGCAGGGCCGGGGGCCGGGTGTAGCAGTCGGGTTCCTTGCGGCCGTCGGCGTAGTAGACGGGACGGGGGGTGACGGTGATGTCGGTGTCGGCGCCCATGGCGTACCACCAGCAGATGTTGGCGACGGTGTAGCCGGGGTGCGCGCGGCGGGCGGCGTCCCAGAGCTTGTCGCCTGCGACGAGTCCGTTGTGCTGGCGCCACAGCAGGACGTCGCCGAGTTCGCGGAAGTACCAGCCGTTGCCCACGATGCCGTGCTCGGACGGGTGGGCGCCGGTGAGGAAGGTGGACTGGGCGGCGCAGGTGACGGCGGGCAGCACGGTGCCGAGCGGGGCAAGGGAGCCGGACCGGCCGAGCTTCTTGAGGTGGGGCATGTGGTCGAGAAGACGGGGGGTGAGACCGACAACGTCCAGGACGAGGAGGGGGGTCGGTCCGTCGGAGCGGGTGGGCCGGGTCATGGCAGTTCCTTGAGGCCGAGGTCCGTCAACAGGTCGCGGGCGAGGGTCAGCTCGGCGGCGATGCCGTCGGTGAGCTGGGCGCGGGCGCGGGGCCGCAGCTCGGGCGGGAGGGCCTGCCAGGTGTAGGTCTCGACCTCCAGATGGCGGGTGAGGGGGTGCGGGCCGCCGACGAGCCGGGTCAGTGCGGCCTTCAGTACGGAGAGCGTGGAGGTGAGGGGCGCGGCGGGGGCCGCGTGCAGGGGGACGTGGAAGTGGGCGCGCCAGGGCGCGGTGTCGGGCAGAAGTCCGCCGTCCGCGAGTGCCTCGTCGAGGTCGTCGGTGCCATGCAGGCCGGCGGTCGCGGTGGTGGTGCGGGTCTGGTGCAGGAAGCGGGGTTCGGCGAAGGCGGCGAGCGCTTCGCGGACCGCCGGGTCACGGGGGTGTTCGGCGTGCAGGGCGGCGGAGAGCTGGGACTTGACGACGGGGACACGGGCGGCGGTGAGGGCGTCCAGCGCGGTGTGCGGATCTTCGAAGGAGGTGGCAAGGTGGCAGGTGTCGACGCAGATGCCGATGCGTTCGTGGGCGATCGCGGTCAGCGGGGCGATGGCGTCGTGGGTGGTCTCGACGACGCAGCCGGGTTCCGGTTCCAGTCCGATGCGGATGGAGCGGCCGGTCAGTTCGTGGAGCGCGTCGAGGCGTTCGGCGAGGGTGACAAGTGCGGTGCGCGCCTTGTCGGCGCGGGTCTCGTCGTAGGCGGTGCGCCAGGCGAGCGGCAGGGTGGAGATGGTGCCGTCCGTGACGTCGTCGGGCAGCAGTCCGGCGAGGAGGCGGGCCAGGGAGGTGGTGTGGTCCAGGCGTTCGGGGTCGGCCCAGTCCGGTTTGTAGACGCGGTACTTGACCTCCTCGGCGCCGAAGCCCTCGTAGGGGAAGCCGTTGAGGGTGACGACCTCGAGGCCGCGCCGGTCGAGTTCGCCGCGCAGCCCGCGCAGCGCGGCGGGGTCGGTGACGAGGGCGTGGGCGGCGTCCCGGGCGAGCCACAGCCCGATGCCGAGGCGGTCGCGGCCCAGCCGCCGGCGGACCGGCTCGCAGTGGTCGCGGAGTTGGGCGAGGACGCCGTCGAGGGTCTCGGCCGGGTGGACGTTGGTGCAGTAGGCGAGGTGGACGGTGGAGCCGTCGGGATGCCGGAAGCGCATGGCTCACTCCCCGCCGCGCAGGATGGAGTTGCCCTCGTGCGTGGCGTCGGACTCGGTCACGTCGAGGTCCAGCCGCCCGCTGAGCCCGTAGAAGGCGACGGGGTTGCGCCACAGGACCCGGTCCACGTCGTCCTCCGTGAAGCCCTCGGCGAGCATCAGATCGCCCACCTTGCGGGTCTTGAGGGGATCACTTCTGCCCCAGTCGGCGGCGGAGTTGACCAGGATCTGTTCCGGGCCGTACTCGCGCAGGAGGGCGACCATGCGGGTCTCGTCCATCTTGGTGTCCGGATAGACGGAGAAGCCGAGCCAGGCGCCGCTGTCCTTGGCCTCCTTGACGGTGGTCTCGTTGAGATGGTCGACGAGCACCCGCTCGGTCTCCAGCGCGGACTCGCGGACCACGTCCAGGGTGCGGCGCAGCCCGGCGAGCTTGTCGCGGTGCGGGGTGTGCACGAGGGCGGGCAGTCCGTGGTCGGCGGCGAGCTGGAGCTGGGTGGACAGGGCCGTGTCCTCGGCGGGCGTCATCGAGTCGTAGCCGATCTCGCCGACGGCCACCACCCGGTCCTTGACGAGATAGCGGGGCAGTTCGTCGAGGACGGGCAGGCACCGGGGGTCGTTCGCCTCCTTGGGGTTGAGGGCGATCGTGCAGTGGTGGGCGATGCCGTACTGGGCGGCGCGGAAGGGCTCCCAGCCGAGCAGGGCGTCGAAGTAGTCGCGGAAGGAGGTGGGAGAGGTGCGGGGCTGGCCGAGCCAGAAGGAGGGCTCGACGACGGCGCGGACGCCGGAGGCGTGCATGGCCTCGTAGTCGTCGGTGGTCCGGGAGGTCATGTGGATGTGGGGGTCGAAGATGCGCATCAGGACTCCTTGCCGTGGGGGTCGGCCGTGCCGGGCGCGCAGGGCTCGGACTCGGTCAGGGCCAGGACGCGGTGGAGGTCTTCGGGGACGGTGCGGCCCGCGGCGGTGCGTTCGGCGGCGTAGTCGGCGAGCATGCGGGCGAGTTCGCCGTCGCCGCCGGCCCGGCGGGCGAGGTCCGCCACGCGGTCGACGGGGACGCCGGTGAACAGGCACTTGAGCACGGCGTGCCGCCACTGGTGGGCGTCGAGGTGCCGGCCGGCGTACGGGCCGAGGGCGGCGGCCACCAGCCGGGTGTCGTTGGTGCGCAGGGCGTCCTCGACGAGCGGGAGGGCGTGCGGGCCGGGCACGAGGTGGGGCAGCGCGTGCAGGACGGCGCGGCGTTCGTCGGCGGTGCCCTGGGAGTAGACCCGGGTCAGCGCGTCCGTGTCGGCGCGGGCGGCGTGCAGGACGAGGACGCGGGCGGCGTCGGCGTGGGCGGGGCCGCAGCGGCGGCCGGCCTCGGCGAGGCGCAGCTCCCACACGGAGATGGGGCCGTGGGTGCCGGGGTGGGCGGCGGCCTCGTCCAGGGCCTGGTCCAGCCAGGCGCGGGCGGCTCCGCCGAGTCGGGCGGTGAGGGCGGCGCGCAGTTCGGCGGGCGGGACGTGGGCGGGGGTGGTGCCCTGGGCGTCCTGCCCGGCGGGGGTGCCGTCCACGTCCTGGGGGTCGGGGGTGACGTGGGTGGCGGATGGCTGCGTCATGGGTGGCTCCCTTCAACGGGTGGCGCAGGGCTCGCCCGAGCGGTTCGTGAGGGGGGACGTTGCCGCGGCCCGGCGCAGGAAGGGGAGGGAGTGTGCGGCGAAGTGGGGGCCCGCGTGGGAGTGGCGGGGCAGTTCGACGACGGCCAGGCCCTGGTAGCCGGTGGCGGCGAGGGCCTTGAGGACGGGCGGGAAGTCGATCTCGCCGTCACCGAAGGGGAGGTGTTCGTGGACGCCGCGGCGCATGTCCTCGATCTGTACGTGGCGCAGCCAGGGGGCGGCGGCGCGTACGCAGTCGGCGGGAGGGAGGGGTTCGAGGCACTGGCAGTGGCCGATGTCCAGGGTGAGGCCGAGGTTGTCGGGGTCGCCGAGGGCACGGCGCAGGGTGTGGAAGTCGGCGAGGGTGGCGAGGAGGTGCCCGGGTTCGGGTTCCACGGCGAGGGGGACACCCGCGGTGGCGGCGGCCTCCAGGACCGGGGCGAGGGACTCGGCCAGCCGCTTCCAGGCCGTGTCCTCGTCCGTGCCCGCGGGGGTGATGCCGCTGAAGCAGTGCACGGCGTGGGCGCCCAGGTCCCCGGCGACGCGCACGGCGCGGACCAGGAGGTCGGCGCGGCGGGCGCGGTCCCGGGGGTCCGGGTCGAGCAGGGAGGGGCCGTGCTTGCGGCGCGGGTCGAGCACATAGCGGGCCCCCGTCTCCACCGTGACGCCCAGACCGAGCGCTGCCAGCCGGTGCGCGACCCGGCGGGTGCGGGCGGCCAGGTCGTCGGCGAGGGGGTCGAGGTGCATGTGGTCGAGGGTCAGCCCGACGCCGTCGTAGCCCAGGTCGGCGAGGAGGGCGAGGGCGTCGTCGAGACGGAGGTCGGCGAGGCCGTTGGTGCCGTAGCCGAAGCGGAGGGGGACGGGGGGCGGTGTCTGGGGGGTCATGTGATGCTCACCTTCCTCGCGAACTTCCGGCCCAGCGGGGCGAGGGCCGCGATCAGCACGGCGGTGGCCGGGCCGCCGGCACGGGCGGTGAGGGCGGCCTGTAGGGGGATGGTGGCGCGGATGCCGCCGCCGACGGCGCGTTGGGTGAGCGGGGGTGAGGGGTTGAGGGCGGCGTGGAGGTAGGGGCGGCCGGCGGTGGCGGCGTAGGCCGCGGCGAGGGCGGCCGTGAGTGCCGCGGTGGTCCGGTCGGGCGTGGGTCGGTGGGCCGCTCCGGGGAGCCCGTGTCCGGAAGCCTTCCGGGGGGCGGCGGTGGGGCCCGGCAGGGCGGGGGTGGCTGCTTCCCCCCGGCCTGCCGGGAGTCGGGTGGGGATGCGGAGCGCCTGGCGGGCCAGGAGGGCGGTCGTGGCGAGGGCCGCCAGGGGGGCCAGGGACGAGCCGCCCCGGGTCTCCTCGCGGGAGACGGCGGTGACCGCGAGGGTGTGGGTGCCGAGCAGCGCAGCGGACGGCACCGCCGCGCGGAGGTCGCCGCCGGTCGCCGCGGCACCCAGCAGCAGGTCGAGGCCTCGGGCGGCGGCCATCGCCGGGGGCCCGGCGGGCGTGTGCTTCAGGGTGAGGTCGTACGCCCATACGGTCGCCGCCAGCGGTACGGCGACGGCCACGGCGGGGCGTCCGGCGCGGGCCGCGAGGGCAAGGCCGGCCGCGGTCAGCCCGCAGGCCGCGGCGAGGGCGGCGGCCGGGCGGACGCGGCCGGACGGGATGGGCCGGTGCGGGCGTTCGGCGGCGTCCTCCGCGCGGTCCGCCCAGTCGTTGAGCGCCATACCGGCCTCGTACAGGCAGACGGAGGAACCGACGGCGAACAGCGCGCCGGGCCCGGCCCGTCCCCCGGCCACCGCCGCACCGGCGAGAACGTCGCCGGGGACGGTGAACAGGGCGGGCAGCCGGAGGAGTTCGCCCCAGGCACCGACGCGGGCGCGGATACGCGGACGACGCCCGCCCGCGCGGCAACCGTCCCGGTCCCGGGCCTCCACGTCCCCGTCCCGGGCTTCTCTGTCTGCGGACCGGCCCTCCACGTCCCGGTCTCGGCCCTCGCTGCCCCTGGACCAGGCCTCAGCGCCCCGGTCCAATGTCTCCACGTCCCCGTCCCGGGCCACCTCGCCCCGAGGCCGGCTCTCCCTGTCCCGGTCGCGGACCTTCGCGCCCCCGTCGAGCGCCTCCACGTCCCCGTCCCGGGCCTCTGCGCCTCGATCCTCCGCGCCCCGGTCCCTGGCCTCCGCCTCCCGGGACCCCGAGGCGGCGGACCCGGGCATGGCCGGACGGGGCGGTGGGGGCGTGTTCGGTGGGCGGTTCATGGGTGGGTCCCGGGGGTGGGGGTGGACGCTTGGTGGTCGGTTCGGGTGTCGGGCTTCGGGTGGGGTGCCGGGGCCGAGCCCCGCAGTTCCTCGGCGAAGCGCAGCAGTTCCGTGTGCTGTTCCGTGAGGCCCGACGGGCCGTCTCCCACCGGGTCCTTGAAGTAGAAGCCCAGTTCGCGCAGTGGGCCGGACCGGCCCGTCTCGTGGGCGCGGGCGGTCAGGCGGGCCAGGTCGAGCACGAGGGGCGCGGCGAGGGCGGAGTCGCAGCCCTGCCAGGTGGTCTGGAGGTACATCCGGGCGCCGAGGAAGCCGTCGAAGGCGATGTGGTCCCAGGCGGTCTTCCAGTCGCCGAGGGCGGGCACGTCGTCGATGTGGACCTCGCCCTCGACGGGCGCGCCGAGGGTGTCGGCGAGGACGCGTTCCTTGCCGGCGTTCTTCGCCGCCGCCGCGGCCGGGTCGGCGAGGGCGGCGCCGTCGCCGCCGCCCAGGAGGTTCGTCCCCGACCAGGCCCGCACCGCCAGCGCCCGCTGCGTGAACATCGGGCCCAGCACGGAGCGCAGCAGCGTCTGGCCGGTCTTGCCGTCGCGGCCGGCGTAGGGGAGGCCGCTCCGCGCGGCCCGTGCGGCCAGTGCCGGGTGGTGCAGACCGGTGGACGGGGTGAAGTTGACGTAGGGGCACCCGGCGCGCAGGGCCGCGGCCGCGTACAGCGAGCTGGCCGGGAGGGTGCGGCCGGTCGGCGCGGGCTCGGTGGAGGCCACGTTCACCACCACGGCCCGGTCGGCTCCCGAGCGCCGTACGAAGTCGGTGATGTCCGCGGCGAAGGCGGCGATCAGCTCCTCCTCGTCGCGGGTGTCGCCGGGCAGTGGGCCGCCGGGGCGGATCTCGCGGTCGGCGGCGGCCAGTTCGGCGTGCACGGCGGAGGGCAGGCCGGGCGGCAGCACGCCGCCCGCGGCCAGGGCCTCGGCCCGCTTGGGCAGGGGGCAGTCCACGGTGTCGTGGCCGCCGAAGACGAGGGACGACAGAGCGGGCAGGCCGGTGCCGGCGAAGTCGGGGGTCTCGGTGGCCATGCCGGTCGGCGGGTGCAGCCCCGCCGTCATGGCGGCGCAGCCCGCCACCACCGTGGTGGCGACGGAGCCGCGGGCTCCGATCAGCCAGACGCCGGTGCGCGGGCCATGGGAACCAGAGGGGGACGCGGACATGGGCAGCCTCCTTGTCGAGCGCGTCGAACACACACAAGCAGTCGTGCGTACAGCGGTCGTGCGTACAGCGGTCGTGCGTGCAGCAGCCCGCGCACGGCGGCCGTGCGCTCAGCAGTCGCGCACGGCAGCCGCACCCAAGCGGTCGAACTGCCGGAGGGGTTGGTGCGAGGTGACGGCGGGCGGAGGTCCGGCGTCCTCCGCCCGCCGCCGTTCTGGTCGCCCTAGGAGGGCAGTTCCTTGAGCTGGATGTTGCGGAAGGAGACATGGTCGTCGGGGCCGTGGTTCTGGAGACCGATGTGACCGTCGGTCAGGCTCCGCTCGGGGTCCCGGTTGGTGAAGTCGTTGATCTTGACTCCGTTGAGGAACACCTGGAGGCGTTCGCCCTGGACCTTGATCTCGTAGGAGTTCCACTGGCCGGGCGGACGCAGGACCTGGTCACGGGCCTTGATGTTCGCCGCCTGGAACGTGTAGATCGAACCCGTGGTACGGTCCGCCGCGTCGGTGGCGTCGATCTGGACCTCGTAGCCCCTGTCCACCGCGGACCAGGGGTCGTCGGAGGCCGGGAAGCCCACGAAGACACCGGAGTTGTCGTCGCCCCGCATCTTCCAGTCGAGCTTGAGGGAGTACGACTTCAGCTCCTTGGCCTGGTACCAGAGCAGGCCCATGCCGCCCTGGGTCTCCAGGGTGCCGTCCTTGATGTCGAACCCGCCGGGGCCGGCCTGCTTCCAGCCCTCAAGGGTCCGGCCGTTGAAGATGTCCCGGTAGCCCTTGGCCGGCTTGCAGTCCGCCTTGACCTGGCCGGTGGCGTACTGCATGCCGCCGAGCAGATGGCCGCGGAAGGCCTCGTCGGCGTAGGACTCCTTGGTGTGGCCGAGGCCCGTGTAGAAGGAGCGTCCGCCCTCGTAGGTCTGGCACCAGGCGATCGGGTGGTCGCCCTTCATGGTGCCGCCCTCGTAGGTGGTCTCGTCGAGGGTGGCGAGGACCTTGGCCTGCTCGCGCGGGTTGGTGCGGTAGTTGTACAGCTCGTCGGTGTGCTCCCAGGCGTCGTCGAGGTGCGCGGTGGCCGGGTGCTCGTGGTCCTCGACGCGCACGGTGGCCTTCTGGATGTCCGGGTGCGAGTCGAAGTAGGCGCCGACGAGGCCGCCGTAGAACTCCCAGTCGTACTCGGTGTCGGCGGCGGCGTGGATTCCCATGTAGCCGCCGCCGTTCTTGACGTAGTTCTCGAACGCCTGCTGCTGGTCGGTGTTGAGGACGTCACCGGTGGTGGACAGGAAGGCCACCGCGTCGTACTTGGCGAGGTTGGTGGTGGTGAACTGTCCGGCCTCCTCGGTGGCGTCGACGCTGATGCCGGCCGGGGCGCCCAGTTCCTTGAGGGCGGCGATGCCCTCCGGTATGGAGTCGTGCCGGAAGCCGGCCGTCTTGGAGAAGACCAGGACGCGCTTGCCGGCCTTGAACGGCTCGCTGGAGAACTCGAAGTCGTCCACGTCGTACAGCGCGCCCTCGCCGCCCCTGAAGACCAGGTAGATGTCGGTGGTCTTCTTCGGCAGCGCCCGCAGCGGCACGTCGACGTTCTGGAACGTCTCCCAGCTGCCGGTCGGCGGGATGTACGCCGAGCCGTGCAGTGTGCCGTCGGGCGAGCCGGTGCGCAGCTCGATGTAGCCGCCGGCGCCGCCGGAGGAGGCCCGCACCGTCAGCTTCTTCTGGCCGTCGAACCGGTAGGGGCTGAAGGAGATCCAGTCGCCGTCCTCGATGTCGCCGACGGTCTTGCCGCCGTTGGCGCCGTCCTTGTCGTACGTCTTCACGCCCGACTGGGTGGTGAAGTGCTCGGCCTGGCGGTGCAGCGGCTGGAGAACGGTGCGCGCGGTACCGGTCAGGGCCTCCTGTCCGTTGGCCCCGCCGTCGGTGTAACTGGCTCCGACGACACCGTAGATGTTGGCGTTGGGGTCGTGACCGCCGTCCCCGGCGGGCGGCTTGAGGGTGCCCTCACAGCCGGTCTCGCTGGTCAGCTCGTGGGCGTGGGAGTCGTGGCCGAGGCTGTAGACGACCTTGACCCTGGAGCAGTCGACGCTCTCCTCGGGGTCGGTGACGGTCACCTTGAACGGCACGGGTTCGCCGAAGGCGGCCAGGGTGCCGTTGCCCGGGACGTCGATCTTCACCGTGGGCTCGGTGTTGCCGACGACGATCCGGACACTGGCGTTGCCGGTGTTGCCCTCGGGGTCCGTCGCGGTGAAGGTCGCGGTGTAGGTGCCGATCTTCTTGTACTGGTGGGTGGGGGTGAGGCCCTCGCCCGTGGTGCCGTCGCCGAAGTCCCAGGCGTAGGTGAGGTCCGGGGAGTCGGCGTCCTTGGCGGAGCCGGTGAAGGCGACCTTCAGACCGGCCGCGCCGGATGTCTTGTCCGCGCTCACTCCGACGATCGGGGAGAAGCCGTCCTGGGCGTTCTCGATCCGGTACAGCCCGGAGTTCTCGTCGCCCTGGAACCAGGACAGGCCGTAGTCGAGGACGTAGAGCGCGCCGTCGGGGCCGAACTCCATGTCCATGATCTGGGTGCCGGTCCACGGGAATTCGTTGATCTTCGTGACCGCCCCGTCCTCGGTCTGCTCGATCCGCTTGATCCACTGGCGGCCGAACTCGCCGGCGAAGAAGTCGCCGTCGTACTCCTCGGGGAACTTCACCTTGGAGTCGAGGTCGGGGTCGTAGCGGTAGACCGGGCCGCCCATCGGGGACTCGGAGCCGCTGCCGAACTCCGGTACGGAGCCGCCGTCGTAGGGGATCCAGGCGGGCTGGGCGGGCGGCAGGTCGGTGAGTCCGGTGTTGTGCCGGGACGTGTTCTTCGGGGCGTCGCAGTCGAAGGTCTCGCCGGAGGCACCGGTGGCGAAGTCGTAGTCGACGTACGGGTCGTTGTCGCCGGTGCAGAACGGCCAGCCGAAGTTGCCGGCCTCGGTGACCCTGGCGAACTCGACCTGTCCGGCCGGGCCCCGCTTCGGGTCGGCGGCGCCGGCGTCGGGGCCGTAGTCGCCGACGTAGACGATGCCGGTCTGCTGGTCGACGCTGATGCGGAAGGGGTTGCGGAAGCCCATCGCGTAGATCTCGGGACGGGTCTTGTCGGTGCCGGGCTCGAAGAGGTTGCCCTCGGGGATGGTGTACGAGCCGTCCTCGGCGACCTTGATGCGCAGGATCTTGCCGCGCAGGTCGTTGGTGTTGCCGGAGCTGCGGCGGGCGTCGAAGGCCGGGTTGCGGTCCGGGCGTTCGTCGATCGGCGTGTAGCCGTCGGAGGCGAAGGGGTTGGAGTCGTCGCCGGTGGAGAGGTAGAGGTTGCCCTCGGCGTCGAAGGCGATGTCGCCGCCGACGTGGCAGCAGGTGCCGCGGGAGGCCGCGACGTCCAGGACCTTCTTCTCGCTGGCCGTGTCCAGCGTGCCGTCGGTGCCCAGGACGAAGCGGGAGAGCCGGTTGACGCCGTCGAACTCGGCGAAGTCCTCGGCGGTGCCGTTCTCCGGGGCGTCGCCCGCGGGGGTGTCGAGCGGCGGGGCGTAGTAGAGGTAGATCGCCCGGTTGTTCTCGAAGTCCGGGTCGATGCCGACGCCCTGGAGGCCCTCCTCGTCGTGGTTGTAGACGGGGATGCGGCCGGCGACCTTGGTGACGCCGCCCTCGTCGGTGAGGCGCAGTGTGCCGTCGCGTGCGGTGTGCAGGACGCTGCGGTCCGGGAGGACGGCGAGGGACATCGGCTCGCCGGTCTCGGGCTCGCCCTTGGCGAGCGGTACCTGCTGGAACTGCCCTTCGGCCGCGGCCGGTGCGTCGTCGTGCTCCGGGTGGCCGGGGTGGGCGCCGGCGACGGTCGCCGGGGTGCCCACGGCCAGCATCAGGCCGGTGAACAGGGCGAGGGCGGTGCGAATTCTGGGACGCCTCGTGGTGCCGGTGCTCTTGAGTCTGGTTCTGTGCACGAGTCCCTCCGGGAACGGGGATGGGCCGTACTTGGGTGGGTGCGAAGACGTGCGGTGCGGGCGCCGGGGTGCGCCGTCACCCCGGAGGCGTGAGTGTCCTGAACACTTCAGGGACGGTAACTGCGTTCTTCCTGGACCAACACCCCTTGCGTCAGGATTTGTTGAACTTCTTCCCAACTCGGGACAAAGCGGGATTCGGGCAGGCCGGACCGGGGACCGGCAAAGGTTCCGGTCCCCGTTCCGGCCTGCGGCCGGGTGCGCGGGTCAGCTGTTGAACGCGGCGTCGAAGGACGCGGTGGGCGGCTCGAAGTCGAAGGCCTTGAGCCGGGTGAGGGCCTCGGGGGCGCCTTGCAGCCGGTCCATTCCGGCGTCCTCCCACTCGACGGAGACGGGCCCCTGGTAGTCGATGGAGCGCAGCATGCGGAAGACGTCCTCCCAGGGGACGTCGCCGTGGCCGGCCGACACGAAGTCCCAGCCGCGGCGCGGGTCGCCCCACGGAAGGTGGGAGCCGAGCCGCCCGTTGCGTCCGTCGAGGCGCTTGCGGGCCTCCTTGCAGTCGACGTGGTAGATCCGCTCGCGGAAGTCCCACAGGAAGCCGACCGGGTCGAGGTCCTGCCACACGAAGTGCGAGGGGTCGAAGTTCAGGCCGAAGGCGGGCCGGTGTCCGACCGCCTCCAGGGCGCGCCGGGTGGTCCAGTAGTCGTAGGCGATCTCGCTGGGGTGGACCTCGTGGGCGAACCGGACGCCCTCGGCGTCGAAGACGTCGAGGATCGGGTTCCAGCGGTCGGCGAAGTCCTGGTAGCCGCGCTCGATCATCGACTCGGGGGCGGGCGGGAACATGGCGACCAGGTGCCAGATGGCCGACCCGGTGAAGCCGACGACGGTGTCGACGCCGAGCCGGGCCGCGGCCCGTGCGGTGTCCTCGATCTCGGCCGCGGCGCGCTGCCTCACGCCCTCGGGGTCGCCGTCCTGCCAGATGCGGGCGGGCAGGATCGCCTCGTGGCGTTCGTCGATGATGGCGTCGCAGACCGCCTGGCCGACCAGGTGGTTGGAGATGGCCCAGCACTTGAGGCCGTACTTGTCGAGCAGTTGGTGGCGGGAGTCCACGTAGGAGGGGTCGGCGAGGGCCTTGTCGACCTCGAAGTGGTCGCCCCAGCAGGCGAGTTCGAGGCCGTCGTAGCCGAAGTCGCGGGCGAGGCGGCAGACCTCCTCCAGCGGCAGGTCCGCCCACTGGCCGGTGAAGAGCGTGAAGTTGCGCGGCATGTCGCTGCCAGCCTCCTCGTCAGGGGGTGATCGGGGTGTAGACGGAGTTCTTCTCGGCGCTCTCCTCCACCGCCGCCAGGACGCGCTGCACCTGCAGTCCGTCGGCGAAGGAGGGGTCGGGCACGGTGCCCTCGGCCACGGCGTGGACGAGGTCGCGCGCCTGGTGCACGAAGGTGTGCTCGTAGCCCAGTCCGTGGCCCGGCGGCCACCATGCCTCCAGGTAGGGGTGTTCGGGTTCGGTGACGAGGATCCGCCGGAAGCCGGCGTGCTCCCCCGGCTCCGTGGCGTCGTGGTACGACAGCTCGTTGAGCCGCTCCAGGTCGAAGGCGAGCGAGCCGCGCTCGCCGTTGAGTTCGATGCGCAGGGCGTTCTTGCGGCCGGTGGCGTACCGGGTGGCCTCGAAGGAGACCAGGGCGCCGGAGGCGAGGCGGCCGGTGAACACGGCGGCGTCGTCCACGGTGACCCGGCCGGTGACGCCGTCCGCCGAGTCCGCGGAAAGGCCCCGGGGGGCACCGGCGGGCAGCGGTCGTTCGCGTACGAAGGTCTCGGTGAGGGCGCAGACGCCCGCGATCCGCTCCCCCGTCAGGTACTGCGCGAGGTCGACGATGTGCGCGCCGAGGTCGCCGAGGGCTCCGGAGCCGGCCAGTTCCCTGCGCAGCCGCCAGGTCAGCGGGGCCTTCGGGTCCGCGAGCCAGTCCTGGAGGTAGGTCACGCGCACGTGCCGCAGCCGGCCGACCCGGCCCTCGGCGACCATGCGCCGGGCCAGCGCGGTGGCCGGCACCCGGCGGTAGTTGAACCCGACCATCGCCAACTGGCCGCGCTCCGCCGCTTCTTCGGCGGCCCGGGTCATCGCCTCCGCCTCTTCGACGGTGTTGGCGAGGGGCTTCTCGCACAGGACGTGCTTGCCCGCGGCGAGCGCGGCCAGGGCGATCTCGGCATGGCTGTCGCCGGGCGTGCAGACGTCGACGAGGTCGATGTCGTCCCGTTCGACCAGGGCCCGCCAGTCGGTCTCGGTGCTCGCCCAGCCGTGCCGGTCGGCCGCGGCCCGGACGGCGTCGGCGTCGCGGCCGCAGATCGCGGCCAGTACCGGGTTGAGCGGCAGGTCGAAGACCCGGCCGGCGGTGCGCCAGCCCTGGGAGTGTGCGGCACCCATGAAGGCGTAGCCGACCATGCCGACGCGCAGTGGCTCTCTGGTCGCGGATGCCCCCGTCGCCCCGGTCCCGGCGGCTGTCTCCCCGGCCCCGGACCCGGCGTCCCCGGCCTCCCCGGGCTGCTGCGGCTGTCCCATGCGGATGTCCTCCTCGTCGTGGTGGCGCGGTGGGGTCGGGCCCCGCCCCGGCCCGGCTGGTCAGGCCGTTCGCGGGGCGAGGGCCCTCACTTGAAGCCCGTGGACATGTACTGGTCGACGTTCTCCCTGTCGACCACGGCCGAGTAGCAGGTGACGGTCGAGGGGATCTCGAACTCGGCGAGCCCGGCGATGCCCTTGCCCTGGCCGAGGGCGCGGGCCAGGTCGATCGCGGAGGCGGCCATGGTCGGCGGGTAGAGCACGGTCGCCTTCAGTACGCCGCTGTCCGCCTTGATGGCCTGGAAGGCGGAGAGCGCGCCCGCGCCGCCGACCATCAGGAAGTCGTCGCGCCCGGCCTGCTCGATGGCGCGCAGGGCGCCCACGCCCTGGTCGTCGTCGTGGTTCCACAGGGCGTCGAAGTTCGACTGGGCCTGGAGCAGTTGGGCCATCTTGGCCTGGCCGGACTCGACCGTGAACTCGGCGGCCTGGCGGGCCACCTTCTTGATGTTCGGGTAGTTCTTCAGGCCGTCGTCGAAGCCCTGGCTGCGCTGCTTGGTCAGTTCGAGGTTGTCGAGGCCGGCCAGCTCGATGACCCGGGCGTCGGGCTTGTCCTTGAGCTTCTCGCCGATGTAGTGGGCGGCGTTGAGGCCCATGCCGTAGTTGTCGCCGCCGACCCAGCAGCGGTAGGCCTGCGGGCTGTTGAAGATGCGGTCGAGGTTGACGACCGGGATGCCGGCCCGCATCGCCTTCAGGCCGACCTGGGTGAGCGCCTTGCCGTCGGCGGGCAGCACCACGAGGACGTCGACCTTCTTGTTGATGAGGGTCTCGATCTGGCCGATCTGCTGCGCGGTGTCGTTGGAGCCCTCGGTGACCTCCAGGGTGACGTTCCGAGTACTTCTCGGCGCGCTTCTTGGCGTTGTCGTTGATGGCGTTGAGCCAGCCGTGGTCGGCCTGCGGGCCGGCGTAGCCGACGGTGACCTGCTTGCCGGGCTTGTCGTCGGCGACCGGCCGGTCGTTCGCGGCGGCCTTGTCCTCGCCGTCGTCGGAGTCGTTGCTCGTGCATCCCGTGAGGACGGCACCGGCGGACACGGCGGCGGCTCCGAAGAGCAGCCCTCTGCGACTCGTGAGCTTCGTCATGACGGTGAACCCTTTCCTCAGTGCGTGCTTGCGGTACGGCGCTGGACCAGCACGGCGGCGACGATGATCGCGCCCTTGGCGATCTGCTGGACGTCGCTCTGCAGGTTGTTGAGGGCGAAGATGTTGGTGATGGTGGTGAAGATCAGGACGCCGAGCACGGAGCCGAGGATGTGGCCCCGGCCGCCGGTCAGCAGGGTGCCGCCGATGATCGCGGCGGCGATGGCGTCGAGTTCGTAGAGGTTGCCGTTGGTGTTCTGGCCGGAGCCGGCCAGGACGATCAGCAGGAAGGCGGCGATGCCGCAGCACAGCCCGGACAGCAGGTAGAGGTAGAGGCGTTGGCGGCGTACGTCGATGCCGGCCAGCCGGGCGGCCTCCGCGTTGCCGCCGACGGCGACGGTGCGGCGTCCGAAGGTGGTCCGGTTGAGCACCAGCCAGCCGATGACGGTGACGGCCGCGAACACCAGGACCAGCGGCGGGATGCCGAGGAGGTAGGAGTCGCGCTCGCCGAGGTCCAGGACGCTGGGGATGGTGACGACCTGGGTCCGGCCGTCGGTGATCTGGAGCGCGAGGCCGCGCGCCGAGGCCAGCATGGCGAGGGTGGCGATGAACGGGACCATCCCGCCGAACGCGATGAGCACCCCGTTGACCAGTCCGCAGCCCACCCCGACCACGATCGCCGTGAAGAGGATGCCCAGGAAGCCGTACTCCTGGGTGGCGACCGTGGTCGCCCACACCGAGGCCAGGGCGACGATGGCGCCGACGGACAGGTCGATGCCGCCGGAGACGATGACGAAGGTCATGCCGACGGTGACGACGCCGATCACCGAGGCCTGGGTGAGCACCAGTTGGAGGTTGCGGGTGTCGAGGAACGCGTCGGGCTGGGTGATGCCGCCGATGAGGACCAGCACGGCGAGCACGCCGAGCAGGGTGAGGGTGCGGACGTCGGCTCGGGCGGTCAGGCTCCGCCAGGCGGGCGGTTCCTCGACCGGTGCCGCCTTGCCGGTGCCGCCCCGTGGCGGGGACACGTGCTGCGTCATGACGCCGGGCTTCCTTCCATCACGAGGTCGAGTACGCGGTGTTCGTCGAGGTCGCGGGCGGGGGCCTCGTGCACGACGCGGCCCTCGCGCAGCACCAGCACGCGGTCGGCGAGGCCCAGTACCTCGGGCACCTCGCTGGAGACCAGCAGGACGGCGAGGCCCTCGTCGGCGAGGCGGCGGATGACCGCGTACAACTCGGCGCGGGCGCCCACGTCGACGCCGCGGGTGGGTTCGTCGAGCAGCAGGACCCGGCAGCCGCGCAGCAGCCAGCGGGCCAGGACCGCCTTTTGCTGGTTGCCGCCGGAGAGGGTGCGCACCGGCACGGAGGGGTTGTCGGGCCGCAGCGAGAGTTCGCGGGTCGCCGCGCGGGCGGCACCCAGTTCGGCGCCGCGGTCGATCCAGCCTCCGCGTGAGAAGCGGGACATGGCGGAGACCGACACATTGCGGGTGACGGACTCCAGCATCAGCAGGGCCTGCGCCTTGCGCTCCTCGGGGGCGAGTCCGAGCCCGGCGCGCACGGCGGCGCGCACACTGCCCGGCCTCAGTGGGCGCCCGTCGACGAGGACCTGGCCACCGGTCGCCTTGCGGGCGCCGTAGACCGTCTCCAGGATCTCGGAGCGGCCGGAGCCGACGAGACCGGCGAGCCCGACGATCTCCCCGGGGCGGATCTCCAGGTCCAGGGAGGCGAACTCGCCCTCCCTGCTGAGTCCTTGGACGCTCAGCACGGGCTGGCCCGCAGGCGGTGCGGCCGGCCGGTCCGGGAAGACGTACTCGACGTTGCGGCCGGTCATCAGCGCCACCACCTCGCGGGTCGGCGTCGACTCGGCGGGCAGCCCGCCGGCGACGGCCCGGCCGTCCTTGAGGACGGTGACCCGGTCGCCGATGCGGCGGATCTCCTCCAGGCGGTGCGAGATGTAGACGACGGCGACACCGTCGGCGGTGAGGTCGGCGACGATGCGGAAGAGGTTGTCGACCTCGTCCGGGTCGAGCGCGGCGGACGGCTCGTCCATCACGATCAGCCGTACGTCGTGCGAGAGCGCCCGCGCCATGGACACGATCTGCTGCTGCGCCGCCGAGAGGTCCCCGACCAGCCGTCCGGGATGGACCTCGGGATGCCCGAGTCGCTTGAGCAGCCGGGCCGTCGACGCTCGCGCCGCCCTGCCCCGTACGACGAAGCCGGCGGCGGTCGGTTCGTGGCCCAGGTGGACGTTCTCGGCGACCGACAGGTGCTCGACGAGGTCGAGTTCCTGGTAGATGGTGGCGATGCCGAGGCGCATGGCGGCAATGGGCGAGCGCAGGGTGACCTCCTCGCCGCGCCAGCGGATGGTGCCGGTGTCGGGCTGGTGGGCGCCGGCCAGCACCTTGATGAGGGTGGACTTCCCGGCTCCGTTCTGGCCGAGCAGGCAGTGCACCTCGCCGGCCTGGACGTCGAGGTCGACGCCGTCCAGGGCCCGGACTCCGGGGAACGACTTGGTGATGCCGGACATACTGAGCAGCGGTGGTTCTGGTGCCATGTGAGGTCCCCTCGGCGGGCGGGCGGGCCGGTGTCAGGGCAGAGCGGGGCAGGGCGCCGTACTTGTGAGGCCGGAACCGGGTGGTTCCTACGCGGGTGAGAACAGGTGGTCGCTGATCAGCCGGGCCGCGCCGATGACTCCGGCGGTGGGACCCAACTCCCCCAGGACGATGGGCAGGTTGCCGGTCGCCAGCGGCAGCGACTGGCGGTAGACCTGGGTACGGATCGCGGCGAGCAGGTTGTGGCCGAGGCCGGTCACCCCGCCGCCGATCACCACCAGGCCCGGGTTGAAGAAGCTGACCAGGCCGGCGATGACCTGGCCGGTGCTGCGGCCGCCCTCCCGGATCAGGTCGAGCGCGGTGGCGTCGCCCGCGGCGGCCGCGGCGGCGACATCGGCGGCGCTGAGGCCCCCGTTCGCCTCCAGCCGGTTCGCGAGTTCGGCCGACAGGCCCTGCTGGGCGGCCTCGGTGGCGTCGCGGGCCAGGGCCGCGCCGCTGAAGTGGGCTTCAAGGCAGCCCCGGTTGCCGCAGGCGCACGGGCGGCCGTCGGGCACGGCCTGGATGTGTCCGATGTCGCCCGCGCTGCCGGTGGTGCCGCGGTAGACGTCACCGCCGACGACGATGCCGCAGCCGATGCCGGTGCCGATCTTGACGACGAGAAAGTCGTGCTGGGTGCGGGCGACGCCCGCGTGCTGCTCCCCCAGCGCCATCAGGTTCACGTCGTTGTCGACCATGACCGGGCAGCCGAGTTCCTGGCTGAGCGCCTCCCGTACGGGGAAGCCGTCCCAGCCCGGCATGATCGGCGGAGCCACCGGCACACCCTCCGGGAAGCGGACCGGCCCCGGGACGCCGATGCCGGCGCCGTCGAAGCCCTCCGCGAGCCCCGAGGCCCGCAACTTGGCGGCCATGGACAGTACTTGCTCGAAGACCGCGACCGGTCCCTCACGTACGTCCATGGGCTGGTTGATGTGCCCGAGGATCTCCAGCTCGGCGTTGGTGACGGCGACGTCGACCGAGGTCGCGCCGATGTCGACGCCGAGGAAGCGCAGTTCGGGGTTGAGGCGGATGTTGTGGCTGCGGCGTCCGCCGCGCGAGGCGGCGAGCCCGTCGGCCACGACAAGGCCCGTCTCCAGCAGCCGGTCCACCTCCACGGCCAGTTTGGACCGGGAGAGGTCGACCTGGTCGCCGAGCTGAGCACGGGAGTTGGGCCCTGCGTCACGCAACAGCCGGAGCAGTCGCGCCTGGTGGGCGTTGGCGGGGCGCGCGGTCATGCGTCTCACGAACCCCTCCCCGCCTCAATCGGCCTTGAGTGTGCCGGTTTCCGGCCACGTCCCTGGCTTGCTTTCGGAGGGAACGTAGCAGTGGGCGCCGGGTGTGGGAAGAAGTCACGCATGAATTGCTGCGAACTTTCTCCACTGAGTGGACAAAGAAGCGCACGGCGTTCGCGGGACCGGGACGCGACGAGGCCGCCCGGCCGTGGCGCCGGGCGGCCTCTGGACCCGCCTTTGACCTTACGATTCTTACGATTCCTCGCGCTCGTGGCAGCAGTGGCGGGTGTGCTCGGTGCTCTCGTGCATCAGCCGCGCCGGCTGCCTGGACACCCCGGGGTGACCGGCGAGTTCGCTCTCGGCGGGCCGCGTCACATCGCGGGGTGGGCCGGGGCGTTCAGGGGCAGCGGACGACCTGTCCGGCGTAGGAGAGGTTGCCGCCGAAGCCGAAGAGCAGCACCGGGTCGCCGGTGGCGATCTCGCCCCGCTCCACCAGCTTGGACAGGGCCAGGGGGATGCTCGCCGCGGAGGTGTTGCCGGACTCGACGACATCGCGGGCGACGACGGCGTTGACGGCGCCGATCTTCGCGGCGAGGGGTTCGATGATGCGCAGGTTCGCCTGGTGCAGGACGACCGCGGCGAGGTCGGCCGGTTCCAGCCCGGAGCGCTCGCAGGCCTGGCGCGCGATGGCGGGCAGCCGCGTGGTCGCCCAGCGGTAGACGCTCTGCCCCTCCTGCGCGAACCTCGGCGGCGTGCCCTCGATGCGGACCGCGTTGCCCATCTCGGGCACCGAGCCCCACAGCACGGGCCCGATGCCCGCCTCCTCGCCCGGCGCGCAGGCCTCCACGACGGCGGCCCCCGCCCCGTCGCCGACCAGCACGCAGGTGGTGCGGTCGGTCCAGTCGGTGACCTCGGACATCTTGTCCGCGCCGATGACCAGTGCCCGGCCCGACGAGCCGGCCCGCACGGCGTGGTCGGCGGTGGCCAGGGCGTGGGTGAAGCCCGCGCAGACGACGTTGACGTCCAGTGCGGCGGGTCCGGGGATGCCGAGGCGGGCCGCGACGCGGGCGGCGGTGTTCGGGGAGCGGTCGATCGCGGTGGAGGTGGCGACCAGCACCAGGTCCACGTCGGCGGGTGTCAGCCCGGCCGCCGCGAGCGCCTTGGCGGCGGCGTGGCCGGCCAGCTCGTCGACCGGCTCGTCGGGGCCGGCGATCCGGCGGGACCGGATGCCCACCCGGCTCCTGATCCACTCGTCGCTGGTGTCGACCATGCCGGCCAGGTCCTCGTTGGTGAGAGTCCCGGCGGGCTGGTAGTGGCCGACGGCGGTGATGCGGGAACCGTGCATGGGTGGAGTCCTCGCTGCCTCGGGTACGGGATCCACCAGTGTGATCAGTGACCGACGGGTACGACGGCAGGTGATGTGACAGGAAACGGGCGCCCGCCTTGTCGGCTTCGGTCAGCACCGGGCGCCCGCCCCCTCCCTCGTCCCTCAGCCGGTGAAGAGCTGGGTCGCCTTGCGGACGAGTTCGTACAGCCCGTAGGCGAGCGGTGCGCCCACCCAGAGCCAGGTGAAGGCGATCAGTGGCCGCCGGTCGGGCGAGTCAGGCGGACTCTGGCTGCTGTCGTCGGACATCGTTGCCCTCCTTCGGTGCGGGGGCCGCGGGAATGTGGTGGCGGTCGTGGACGGGACGGATGAGTTCGTTGGCGACGAAGCCGACCACGAGCAGCCCGATCATGATGAGGAAGGACGTGCCGTACAGGGCCGAGCCGTGCCGTCCGGCCTCCTCCTGCCGGTCGGCGATCCAGTTCACGATCAGCGGCCCGAGGACGCCGGCGAGGGACCAGGCGGTGAGCAGCCGCCCGTGGATCGCGCCGACCTGGTAGGTGCCGAAGAGGTCCTTGAGGTAGGCGGGCGCCGTGGCGAAACCGCCGCCGTAGAAGGACAGGACGACCAGGGCGCACAGGACGAACAACGGTTTGGAGGAGTCGCCGAACAGGGCGATCAGCGTGTACATCACCGCGCCGACGCCGAGGTAGACGCGGTAGATGTTCTTGCGTCCGATCAGGTCGGAGGTGGAGGACCAGCCGATCCGGCCCGCCATGTTGGCCGCCGACAGCAGGGCGACGAAGCCCGCGGCGGCGGTCACCGACACCGGCGTGGAGGTGTCGGCGAAGAAGTCCGTGATCATCGGCGCGGCCTTCTCCAGGATGCCGATGCCGGCCGTGACGTTCATGCAGAGCACGATCCACAGCAGCCAGAACTGCGGGGTGCGCAGGGCGCCGCGCGCCGAGACCTGGACGCCTTCGAGGGGCACGGGTCTGCCGTCCGCCCGTTCCCTGGGGCGGGGCACCCGCACGAGCAGCACGCCCAGCAGCATGAAGACGGCGTACGTCAGCCCGTGCACGAGGAAGGCGAGCGCGATCCCCGAGTTGTCGGTGCCGAAGGACTCCAGCATCTGGGCCGACCAGGGCGAGGCGATGAGCGCGCCGCCGCCGAAACCCATGATGGCGATTCCGGTGGCCATGCCCGGCCGGTCCGGGAACCACTTGATCAGTGTGGAGACGGGCGAGATGTAGCCGATGCCGAGGCCGATCCCGCCGACGAAGCCGTAGCCGAAGACGATCAGCCAGTACTGCTCCACGGCGGCGCCGAGCGCGGAGAGCAGGAAGCCGGACGAGAAGCAGATGAGGGCGACGGTCATCGCCCAGCGCGGCCCGTGCCGTTCCACGAGCGTGCCGCCGAACGCGGCCGACAGCCCGAGCATGACGATGCCGAGCTGGAAGGGGAGCGCGCTCTGCGTGCCGCTGAGGCCGAGCGCGGACTCGAGGGGCGGTTTGAACACGGACCAGGCGTAGGCCTGGCCGATGGAGAGGTGGACCGAGAGTGCGGCCGGGGGAACGAGCCAGCGGCTCCAGCCCGGGGGTGCGACGGGGGGACTCATGGGTCCCCAACCGTAGGGATCAGGACAGCGCTTGAGAAGACTGTTGAGCAGACAACTACGGGCGTCGCACAAAGCCTTACCGCCTGCGAGCCCGGCCGCGGGGTCCCGGCACGGTGTCCGGGGCTCGGCGAGGCGGTGCGGTCGGGCGGTGCGGCGGGACCTCGGGCGCGGTGGGCCGGGGCCTCGTGCTCCGCGTGCGGGACAATGGGGGCGGCCACCGGTACGTACAGGACGGGACGGACATGGGACGAGTCACGGAACGACGCAAGGTGATCCGCGTACGGGACGGCGCGGTCTCCACCCGCCCGGACACGCTCGTCGCCGAGGAGCCGCTGGAGATCCGGCTGAACGGCAAGCCGCTCGCGATCACGATGCGCACCCCGGGCGACGACTTCGCGCTGGCGGCCGGTTTCCTGGTCAGCGAGGGGGTGCTCGCCGAGGGGACAGACCTCCAGAGCATCGTGTACTGCGCCGGCGCCACCGTCGACGGCTCCAACTCCTACAACGTGGTCGACGTGCGGACCGCCCCCGGCGTGCGGATCCCGGACATCACCCTGGAGCGGAACGTCTACACCACCTCGTCCTGCGGCCTGTGCGGCAAGGCGAGCCTGGACGCGGTGCGTACGACGGCCCGCTGGCCCATCGCCGACACTCCCCCGGTCCGGGTCGCCCCGGAGCTGCTGGCAGTCCTGCCCGACCGGCTGCGCGCCGCCCAGCGGGTCTTCGACCGCACCGGCGGCCTGCACGCGGCGGCGCTGTTCACCGAGGACGGCGAGCTGGTCGACGTACGGGAGGACGTGGGCCGGCACAACGCGGTCGACAAGCTGGTGGGCCGCGCCGTGCAGCAGGGGAACCTGCCGCTGTCCCGGTCCGTCCTGCTGGTGTCGGGCCGGGCCTCCTTCGAGCTGGCGCAGAAGGCCGTGATGGCGGGCATTCCGGTGCTGGCCGCGGTGTCGGCGCCGTCCTCCCTCGCGGTGGACCTGGCCGCCGAGACCGGGCTGACGCTGGTGGGCTTCCTGCGCGGCAGCTCCATGAACGTGTACGCGGGCGAGGACCGCGTCGCCCTGCGCGCCCCGGCCACCCGGGGCTGACCCGCCCTCCCGGGGCACGGCGGCGGGTCCCGCCCGGGGCTCAGCCGGCGCGCGGCGCGGTGCGGGCGGCCGTGTGTGGCGTGGCGGCCGGTTCGGGCGGCCCGGGGTCGTGGGCCCGGCGTTTGGCGATGACCGCGCAGACCATGAGCTGCATCTGGTGGAAGAGCATCAGCGGCAGCACGGCCAGCGAGGCGTGGGCGCCGAACAGGACGCTCGCCATCGGCAGTCCGGCGGCCAGGGACTTCTTCGACCCGGCGAACTGGATCGCGATCCGGTCCTCCCGGCCGAAGCCGAGGCCCTTGGCCCCGTACCAGGTCAGCAGCAGCATCACGGCGAGCAGCACGGCCTCCACGGCCAGCAGGCCGGCCAGCCGCAGCGGGCCGACCTGGTGCCAGATGCCCCGCACCATGCCCTCGCTGAACGCGGTGTAGACGACGAGGAGGATCGAGCCGCGGTCGACGAGCCCGAGCACCTTCCTGTGCCGGACGAGGAACCCTCCGATCCAGCGGCGCAACACCTGCCCGGCGACGAACGGCACCAGCAGTTGCAGCACGATCTTCAGCACCGAGTCGGCGGAGAAGCCGCCCCCGCTGTTGCCCAGCAGGGCGGCGCCCAGCAGCGGTGTGACGACGATCCCCACCAGTGAGGAGAAGGAGCCGGCGCAGATCGCGGCGGGCACGTTGCCGCGGGCGATGGAGGTGAAGGCGATCGAGGACTGGATGGTCGAGGGGACCAGGGTGAGGAAGAGCAGCCCTTGGTAGAGCGGGTCGGTCAGCAGGACCGGGACGAGTCCGCGCGACGCCAGCCCGAGCAGCGGGAAGGCAACGAAGGTGCAGGCCAGCACGGTGACATGGAGCCGCCAGTGGCGCAGTCCGTCCATCGCCTCCCGGGTGGAGAGCCGGGCGCCGTAAAGGAAGAAGAGGAACGCGATCGCGGTGGTGGAGGCGCCGGAGGCGATGTCCGCGCCCGTGCCGCGGGCCGGCAGCAGCGCCGCGAGGCCCACCGTCCCGAGCAGCAGCAGGATGTACGGATCGATCGGTGTCCGGCGCGGCCGTCGCAGGCGTTTCACGGTGCTCCACATGCTCGTTCACTCTTGAGGGGACACGGTTCCCGGCTCCATGCTGCTCCCTGACCGAGCGATCGGGAATCCGGTATACCGCTCTGACTGTCATCACGTTTCGTGATGGAACCGGGTAGCGTGGGGCGCGTGTACGACCCCTCTCATCTGCGTACGTTCCTGTCGGTGGCCCAGACGCTCAGCTTCACGCAGGCCGCCCGGCGCCTCGGGCTGCGCCAGTCGACGGTGAGCCAGCACGTGCGGCGCCTGGAGGACGCCACCGGACGGCAGCTGTTCAGCCGCGACACGCACTCCGTGCAGCTGACCGAGGACGGGGAGGCCATGCTCGGGTTCGCGCGCCGGATCCTGGAGGTGCACGAGCAGGCCACGGCCTTCTTCGCCGGCACCCGGCTGCGCGGGCGGCTGCGGTTCGGGGCGTCCGAGGACTTCGTGCTGACCCGGCTGCCGGAGATCCTGGAGGGTTTCCGGCACGACCATCCCGAGGTCGACCTGGAGCTGACGGTGGAGCTTTCGGGCACCCTGCACGAGCAGTTGGCCGCCGGGAAGCTCGACCTGGTGCTGGCCAAGCGGCGGCCGCAGGACCCGCGGGGCGAGCCGGTGTGGCGCGACCGGCTGGTGTGGATCGGCGCGGAGCGGCTGCGTGTCGAGCCGGACCGTCCGGTGCCGCTCATCGTCTACCCGCCCCCGGGCATCAGCCGTGCGCTGGCGCTGGACGCCTTGCAGCGGCAGGGCCGCGAGTGGCGCATCGCGTGCACCAGCGGCAGCCTCAACGGTCTGATCGCCGCCGCCCGCGCGGGCCTGGGCGTGATGGCGCACTCACGGGGACTCGTCCCGCCCGGCCTGGTACGGGTGCCGGACCGGGCCGGGCTGCCCGAGCTGGGCCGGGTCGACTTCGTGCTGGTGCACGGCCGGCGCCACCCCGGCGCGCAGGGCGCCGCGGACGCGCTGGCCTCGGCGATCCTGGCGGGCGGCGACCGGCTGCACCGGCCTCAGCGCACGGGCGTCGGATAGGCGGGCTGCTCGACCCCGCGCGGGAACGGGGACATCTCCACGTGCCGGACACCCTCCGGCCGGCCGGACCGAACGCTCCGGGACGCCCGGACCGAAGGCGGACACGACGGCTCCGACCACCGCGTACCGGCGGTAAGCGGGTCGTACAGATTCGGTGGAGATTACGCCACCGAACCTTGCCCAACCCTCGGGAAACTGTCCGACCCTGCCCCATGTGAGCGCATTTCCTCTCGCTGACCAGCGCGAACACACACGCCGCGCGCTCTTGGCGCCGCTGCCGTCCCCGCTCTGGGTGGGGTAGCTTTCACCGCGCTGTACGGGGGTGTCATCGGAAGCGGGGAGCGGGGTTTGCGCGAGTTCACCAGTCCTCCGTTGGCGTCGGCACCCCCGGTGGGCGGTCTGGCCGACGTGGTCTTCCAGCACGCCCAGGACGATCCGCGGCACATCGCACTCGGCCGCAAGGACGACGCCGGTCAGTGGCGGGACGTCACCGCGGGCGCCTTCCGCGACGAGGTGCTGGCCCTCGCCAAGGGGCTGCTGGCCCAGGGCGTCCGCTTCGGCGACCGGGTCGCCGTCATGTCCCGCACCCGCTACGAGTGGACGCTCTTCGACTTCGCCCTGTGGACGATCGGCGCCCAGGTGGTGCCCGTCTACCCGACCTCCTCGGCCGAGCAGTGCCTGTGGATGCTGTACGACGCCGAGGTGAGCGCCGCGGTCGTCGAGCACGAGGACCACGCGATGACGATCGCCACCGTCATCGACCGGCTGCCGCACCTGCGCGGCCTGTGGCAGCTCGACTCCGGCGCCGTACAGGAGCTGTACGAAGCGGGCGCCCACCTCGACGACGAGGTGGTGCACCGGCACCGCGAGGCGGTCACGCCCGACTCGGTCGCCACGATCATCTACACCTCGGGCACCACGGGACGGCCCAAGGGCTGCGTGCTGACGCACGGCAACTTCATGTACGAGGCGGACACCGTCATCGAGCGCTGGGAGCCGGTGTTCCACTCCAAGCGGGGCGACGAGGCGGCGACCCTGCTGTTCCTGCCGCTGGCGCACGTCTTCGGCCGGATGGTGGAGGTCGCGGCGATCCGCGGCCGGGTCCGCTTCGGCCACCAGCCGCAGCTGAACGCCGGCGCGCTGCTGCCCGATCTGGCCGCCTTCCGGCCGACGTTCATCCTGGCCGTGCCGTACATCTTCGAGAAGGTGTTCAACGCGGCCCGGCGCAAGGCCGAGAAGGAGGGCAAGGCCGGTCCCTTCGAAAAGGCCGTCGACCTGGCCGTGAAGTACGCGGAGGCGGGAGAGGCGAAGGCCTGGGGCATCGGGCCCGGCCCGTCGGCGGCGCTGCGCATGCAGCACCAGTTCTTCGACAAGGTCGTCTACGCCAAGGTGCGGGCCGCGATGGGCGGGCGCATCCGCAACGCCATGTCGGGCGGCTCCGCGATGGACCGGCGGCTGGGGCTGTTCTTCGCGGGCGCGGGCGTGCAGATCTACGAGGGCTACGGACTGACCGAGTCCACGGCGGCGGCCACCGCCAATCCGCCCGAGCACACCCGCTACGGCACCGTGGGCCGGCCCGTGCCGGGCGTCACCGTGCACATCGCGGACGACGGCGAGATCTGGCTGAAGGGCGACAACGTCTTCCAGGGCTACCTCAACAACCCCAAGGCGACCGACGAGACCCTGCACGACGGCTGGCTGGCCACCGGCGACCTGGGCGCGCTGGACGAGGACGGCTACCTCACCATCACCGGCCGCAAGAAGGAGATCCTGGTCACCTCCGGCGGCAAGAGCGTCTCCCCGGGGCTCCTGGAGGAGCGCGTGCGCGACCATCCGCTGGTCAACCAGTGCATCGTCGTCGGCAACGACCGCCCCTACGTCGCCGCGCTCATCACCCTCGACCAGGAGGCGGTCGAGCACTGGCTGACGATGCGCGACAAGCCGCGGATGCCCTCGGCCCAACTGGTGCACGACGCCGATCTGGAGACGGAGGTGCGGCGCGCGGTCGTCGCGGCCAACACGCTCGTCTCGCAGGCCGAGTCGATCCGGACCTTCCGCATCCTGGCCCAGCCGTTCACCGAGGAGCACGGGCTGCTCACGCCCTCGCTGAAACTGAAGCGCAAGGCCATAGAGAACGCCTACGGTACTGAGGTCGCCGCGCTGTACACGGCGTGAGTTCGACGGTCAGGAATGCAAGACGGCTCGTGATCGTTGACGATATGCGTACCACCTGACCACAACCGAAGGATCACAAGCTCGTGAGCAGCAAGGTCCCCCCGATCATCCTGAACAACGGCGTCGAGATGCCCCAGCTGGGCTTCGGCGTCTGGCAGGTGCCGGACGACGAGGCCGCCACGGCCGTCGGCCAGGCACTGGAGGCCGGGTACCGCAGCATCGACACAGCGGCGATCTACGGCAATGAAGAGGGCACCGGCAGGGCGCTCGCCGCATCCGGCGTGCCCCGCGAGGAACTCTTCGTCACCACCAAGCTCTGGAACCGGGACCAGGGGTACGACTCGACCCTCCGCGCCTTCGACACCTCGCTGGCGAAGCTGGGCCTTGAGTACCTGGACCTCTACCTGATCCACTGGCCCATGCCGGCCAAGGAGCGGTATGTCGACACGTACAGGGCGTTCGAGAAGCTGTACGCCGACGGCCGGGTCCGGGCGATCGGTGTGTCCAACTTCCTGCCGGAGCACCTGGAGCGGCTGATCGCCGAGACCTCGGTGATCCCGGCCGTCAACCAGATCGAGCTGCACCCGCACCTTCAGCAGCTCGCCGCCCGCGAATACCACGCGGAGCAGGGCATCGCCACCGAGGCCTGGTCCCCGCTCGGCTCCGGCAAGGGCATCCTGGAGATCCCGGCGATCGTCGCGATTGCCCAGAAGCACGGGCGCACCCCGGCCCAGGTCGTGCTGCGCTGGCACCTCCAGCTGGGCAACGTGGTGATCCCGAAGTCCGTGACGCCGTCCCGGATCGAGGAGAACATCGACGTGTTCGGCTTCGCCCTGGACATCGAGGACCTCGCGGCGATCAGCGCGCTGAACGAGGACCGGCGGCTGGGGTCCGACCCCGCCGAGGTCAACAGCGAGTGACACGCCGTTGGCGTGCGGGGCCCGGTCGGCAGGCCGGGCCCCGACGGCGTCACCGACGCGGAATCCCGCTCACGACAGCGGCGGGTAGGCGTTCCTCATCAGCTCCTGGAACTGGGCGGAGAACCAGTGCCCGGACACCGGGGCGTTGGCCAGGGCGCCCGAAGGGCTGTTGCCGTTGCGCGCGTTGCCCTCGTAGGTGGGGTCGCACATCCGGTCGAAGCCCTTGCCCTCGTCGTTGTCGATCGCCTCGCTCGCCCCGTCGGACTCGCCCGGCGGCTTCATCCACACGTAGGCGTCGATCCCCGCGGCGGGGCCGGCCTGCGGACGCTCGCCGAGGCCGGCTCCCGACTGGTTGCACCAGTTGCCGAGGTGGATACGGCGGTCGTAGCGTCCGCCGTCCACGTAGGCGTCGACGCTGGTCTGCGGGCCGGGACCGGCGGGCCGTGCCGTGCCGCCCCAGCCGTTGCGGGAGGTGTCGATCAGCATGCCGATGCCCGGGTCGAAGCCCTTGGCGACCAGCTCGCCGCGGAAGGCCTGGGCGAAGGACAGCTCGTCCACGTACCGGTTCCAGTCGACCCACTTCGACTGGCGCACGGACGTGCCGTTGACATTGTCGTCGATGCCGAAGTTGTTCTCCTTGAGGGCGCTGTAGTTGGCGGTGTTGGTGATGAAGCCCTGCACGTCGCCGACGGTGGCGCCCTCGGCGGTCGCGGCCTGCTTGATCACGTCGGCGCTGGCGCCGAAGTTGTCGTCCCAGCCGATCCAGCCGTGGTGGCCGGCGTCGACGTAGTTGTAGACGTTGGGCACGTCGCCCAGTTGGCCCAGGGCGTAGCCGACGCCCTTCACGTAGTTGCCGTTGGCCTTCATCGTGTCGCACTCGGGGGTGGCCGTCTCACGGCTGCCGGTGTTGGTGACGAGGTTGGGCAGCGAGTCGATCTCGATGGTGGTGACGATCCGCAGCGAGGCGTACTTGGAGTCGCCGAGGATCTCCTTGATCGGGTCGATGTACTCGGTCTTGTACCGGTCGATCTCCGTCGGGCCCAGTTCGCCGTTGGAGGCGAGGGCGGAGCAGTCGCGTCCGGGCAGGTTGTAGACGACGAGCTGGATCACCATCTCGCCGGAGCCCTTCTGGGCCAGCGCCGCGTCCAGGTGGTCGCGCAGGCCCATGCCGCCGTTGACGCCCTCGATGGCGGCGGTCCGGTCGAGCCACACACCGGTGGGCTGGTCGGCGATGCGTGCGCCGCCGGGCTCGGCGGCGGCCCTCGCGGACCACTCGGGGTTCACGTAGACCTTGGCGCCGTCGTAGGGGTTGTCCACCCGGGCGGTGGGCCCGGTGGGGTCGTTCGGCTCCGTCGGGTCGGTGGGGTCGGTGGGGCCGCCGTCGACGTTGCAGGTCACGCCGTTGAGGGTGAAGGCGGCCGGGATCGCGTTGGTGCCGCTGTAGGTGGCCTGGAAGCCGAAGCTCGCCGAACCGCCCGTGGACAGGGTGCCGTTGTGCGACTCGTTGGCCGCGGTGACGGCGGCACCGCTCTGGGTGATCCGGGCGTTCCAGCCGCCGGTGACCTTCTGGTCGCCGGCGTACGTCCAGCCGAGCGACCACACGGAGGTGGCCGCCGCGTTGTTGGTGACGGTCACGGCCGCGGTGAATCCGCTGCCCCAGTCGTTCTGCACCTCGTAGTCGACGGTGCAGGGGGCGGCCGCCGCGCCGGCGTCCGCGGACGGGGCGGCGAAGGCCGTGCCGGAGGCCCCGGCGACCAGTGCCAGGGCGGCGAGCATCGCGATTCTGCTACGGGTCATGAGTGCGGGTTCCTTCTTTCGTGGGGGTGCGGGTGCTGTCGTCCGGGGCCGCGCCCATCGGGTGCGGCCCGCTGCCGGACGGCATGGGGGTGCCGTCCGTACGGAGGTCAGGAACGGCCCGCGGGCACGGGGGAATCACCCGGGGGAGGTGCGGACCGGCACGCCGGCCGACGACGCGTCGGACGGGCCGCGACTGCGGCCGGGAGTCCTGAACGCGGAAGGTGGAGCGGGGGGTGTCGCATGAGCGACTCCTTGCAGTCCGGGCGCGTCGCGAGGGACACGCCGACTGATGGAACCGCTCCCACTGGTCCAGCGAAAGTAGCGCCAAGTGACCGAGAAGAACAGAGGAGTTACCGACTTTCCTCCGGCTCGCACTGTCGAATCTTTTCGACTCTTCACACATCTTGACCGCCCCGGACCCGCTCTCCACTATGGGAGCGCTCCCACTGGTTCAAGGCTTGCCGCCCCTCCCCCACACCTCCCCGAGCCGCAAGGAGTCCCCGCAGGTGGTCCACTTCCGACCGAAGTCCCCGGCGCCGTGATATCCGGCGACCCGGCCGACACGCGAGGCGCATAGAATCCGGTCCCATGTCGAAGCCTGACGAGCTGATCGTTGACATCGCCGCCCTTGTGGAGTCCGGGCGGAGCAGTCAGATGTCCCTGACCGTGGTCACCGGAGGTGCGGTCATCACCGGCCGCCTGGCTCCCGAAGCCGTGTGGCGGCAGCGGGTGTCGGAGGTACTGACGGGTTCCTCCCGCCTCGGGGAGTTCTCCGCCGTCTTCAACACCCCCGACTCCGCGCTCTCCGACGGGAACGAGCCCGAGAAGCCCGAGAAGCCCGAGAAGCAGGACGGCCCGCCCACGCATCTGCACTTCCATGTCGCCCGCATCCTGCAAGGTCCGGTGGGGATCCCGGAGACGGGGGGCATGTACCGCGTGGCGATCGAGGACGTGAGCGCCTGGACCGTGGGCGACTTCAGCTACTCCGACCACTGACCCGCTGCCGCGCCGGGATGCCCTGCGGCACCCCGGCGCGGCTGCGGCCGTTCCGGACGGTCCGGCGGTCAGCGGCTCACGGTGTGTAGACCGTCGGCCTCGGTGCCGTCGCCATGCCGCCACCGAGGAAGAAGCTCGGGTGCGGCGGCTGGTTGTAGGCGGTGTTCTGCCAGGCCAGGGCCGTGCGGTACTGGGTGTCGTGCAGGAGGGTCGTGATGCGGGTGTCCGTGTCGTACGGGGTGGAGTAGATCCGCAGGGCCGTGTTGTTGGTGGTGCGCCAGACGACCTCCTCGCGCCAGTCGCCGAGGATGTCGCCCGCCAGGACCGGAGTGGCCTTGGTGCCGTTGTTGGAGGCGACGCCCGAGCCGGTGAGCAGGCGGGTGTCGCCGGAGGTGCCGTACTTGTCGATGTGGGTGTCGTCGAGGAGTTCGCGGACCGGGTCGCCGTCCCACCAGGACAGGAAGTTGGCGCTTGAGGGCTTGCGGGCGGCGACGACCGTGCCCCTGGGGTCGCGGATGCCGCTGTCGGCCGACGACCAGGACTCGGCGCCCGCGCTGCCCGCCCAGATGTCGCCGGAGACGCCCCGGCCGTTGTCGCCGTTCGCGGGGGTGGACCAGATGATCTGGCCCGTGCGCGCGTCCGCCATCCACGACGAGGGCTTGGAGCCGTCCTCGTCGACCTTGAACTCCTCCAGACCCGCGCGGGACAGGTCGAGGTCGCCGACGTGCATGGCGTCGCCGTGGCCGTTCCTCGTGGTCCACAGGGCGTTGCCGTTGTCGTCGACGGCCATCGCACCGTAGACGATCTCGTCCCTGCCGTCGCCGTCGACGTCCGCGACGGAGAGCTGGTGGTTGCCCTGGCCGTCGTAGCCCCTGCCGGTGTTGGTGGAGGAGTTGGTGTCGAAGGTCCACCGGTGGGTGAAGGCGCCGCCCCGCCAGTCCCAGGCGGCGATCACCGTACGGGTGTAGTAGCCGCGCGCCATGATCAGGGAGGGGCGTGAGCCGTCCAGGTACGCCGTGCCCGCCAGGAAGCGGTCGACGCGGTTGCCGTAGGAGTCGCCCCAGGAGGAGACCGTGCCCCGGGCGGGGACGTAGTCGACGGTGCCCATCGCCCTGCCGGTCCGGCCGTTGAACATCGTCAGGTACTCGGGGCCGGACAGCACGTAGCCGGAGGGGTCTCGGTAGTCGGCCGAGGAGCTGCCGATCACCGCGCCGGTGCCGTCCGTGCTGCCGTCGGCGGTCTTCATGGCGACCTCGGCCCTGCCGTCGCCGTCGTAGTCGTACACCTGGAACTGCGTGTAGTGGGCGCCCGAGCGGATGTTGCGGCCCAGGTCGACGCGCCACAGCCGGGTGCCGTCGAGCCTGACGCCGTCGACGATCGTGTTGCCCGTGTATCCGGACTGCGCGTTGTCCTTGGCGTTGGTGGGCTGCCACTTGAGGACGATGTCGAGGGCGCCGTCGCCGTCGAGGTCGCCGACGGAGGCGTCGTTGGCCTCGTAGGTGTAGGAGACGCCGTCGGGTGTGGTGCCGCCGGACGGCGGGCTGACGGGCACGTCCTTGTAGCCGGCCCGGAACTGGATCGCGTGGACCGAGTCGCCCTGCTCGGTGCCGGCCACGACCGCGCGGACGGTGTAGTCGGCCGTGGCCGGTGCGTCGGAGTGGAAGTAGGTGGTGGAGCCGGTGACGGGACTGGCGTTGACCTTGGTGCCGGCCCGGTAGACGTTGAACGAGACGTTGTCCGGGTCGGTGCCCAGCCAGCGCCAGCTGACCAGGTTGCCGTCGTCGGTGTGGACGCTGACCACGCCCCGGTCGAGGGCCTCGGCCTGCCGTGTGGTGGCGGCCTCGGCGGTGTCGGGTGCGAGCGTCGTCAGACCCGCGCCGACCAGGGCCGCGGCGGCGAGGGTGGCGGCCAGGACGAGCGGGCGTCTGCGGTGCGTGCGGGGATGCCTCACGGGACGAACCTCCTGGAGGACGGATGGGTTCCGCCCCTCAGTCGCCGCCCGGGACGGGCGGGTTGCCGCCCCCGGCCCGCTGCTTCGTGAACGCCCGCAGGGAGAAGACGGGGTCGGGCCGGGGCCGGTCCTGGTCCGGCAGTGCCATGAGCCGGGTGGCGAAGTGGTCCGCGCGCGGGTCGCCGGGCGGCAGCGCGGCGAACCAGCCGCGTCGCAGGTCGGCGACGGTGCGGCGAGGGCTGCGGCCCTGGCCGTGGCCGGTGAAGCGGGCCCGGCCCGCCGGGACCAGGCCGTGCGCGCGGGCGTAGGACTCGACGAGGTCGGCGGTGTCGTGGACGGTGCTGGGCGGCCGGGAGGCGAGCACGGCGTCGATGTCGCTGCCCACATTGTGCGAGGCGCCCTTGTCGACCGTGGTCACATACACCCCGCCGGGCCGCAGCACGCGGGCGCACTCGCCGACGATCGCCCGCGCGGTCTCCGCGCTGCCCGCCAGATGCAGCAGCCAGACACTGCTGACGGCGTCGAACTCCCCGTCCCGGAAAGGCAGTCGGCGGCTGTCGGCGAGCACGACCGCGCCGGGCAGCCGGGCGACGGCGCGCCGTGCCATGCCGGGGGACAGGTCGACGCCGGTCACGCGCAGGCCGTCCCGCGCGGCGGCGAGCCGCCTGGTGACGATGCCGGTGCCGCAGGCGACGTCGAGCAGGCTGCCCGTCCGCGGGGGGACGAGGCTCAGCACGGCCTGTGCGGCGGCGACGGCCCGGGGCTCGCCGCCGCGGTGTGCGTCGTACCCTTCCGCTTCCCTGTCGTAGTCGAGCACCCTTTCAGTGTGCCCCGTGACCGGCGGCCAGATCCTCCACTCTGCGGGCCAGTTCGAAGTCCTTCTCGGTGACGGCACCGCCGGCGCTGTGGGTGTGCACGGCCAGGGAGACCGTGTCGTACCCGAGGGTGAGGTCCGAGTGGTGGCCGAGTTCCTCCTGCACCTGGGCGATGTGCACGACCATCGCGGTCGCCGCGAAGTGCGAGCCGAGCCGGTAGGAGCGGGTGAGGCGGCCGGCGTCCAGGGACCAGCCGGGCAGCTCGGTCAGCCGTTCCTCGCTCTCCTGGTGCGGCAGCGGTTCGACGGGCATGGGCGGCGCTCCTTCGCTGGGCGTCGGGTATCTCCTCAGCCTGCCACGGCGCGGCCGGCGCGGGCCTTCGTCGACTACCGTTCGGCGTATGACCGCACTCATGTCCGCCACCGCCTCCAGTGCCCCGGGCGTGGGCCCGCTGCTGCGGGCCTGGCGGGAGCGGCGGCGGGTCAGCCAGCTGGAGCTGGCGCTGCGCGCCGACTCCTCCGCCCGGCACATCAGCTTCGTCGAGACGGGCCGCTCCCGGCCGAGCGAGGAGATGGTGCTGCGCCTCGCCGAGCACCTGGACATCCCCGTACGGGAGCGCAACGCGCTGCTGCTCGCGGCCGGTTACGCCCCGCGCTACCCACAGACCCCGCTGGACGACCCCGCGCTGGAGGCCGTGCGCGAGGGCGTGGAGCGGCTGATCCGGGGCTACGAGCCCTATCCGGCGCTCGTCGTCGACGCGTCGTACCAGGTGCTGGCGGCCAACCGGGGCATCACGACGCTGCTGGACGGCCTCCCGGCGCGTCTGCTCGCCCCACCCCTGAACGCGATGCGGCTGACCCTGCACCCGGAGGGCCTGGCGCCGCGCATCCGCAATCTGCGCGAGTGGCGCGGGCACCTGCTGGCGCAGATGGAACGGCAGATCGCCCTGCACCGCTCGGAGCCGCTGCGGGCGCTGTACGAGGAGGTCGCGGCCTATCCCGCGCCGGACACCGCGCCGCACGAGGAGCCGGACGAACCGGTGCCGCACTTCGCGCTGCCGATGCGGATCGAGCACGGGGGCCGGACCCTGTCGTTCGTCTCGTCCATCTCCACCTTCAACACACCGATGGACGTGACCGTCGCCGAGCTGGCCATCGAGACGCTGCTCCCGGCCGATCCCGCCACGGCCGAGCATCTGCACACACTGCTGTCCTGACGCCAGATCGATTCCGGCCGAACGGGTGGCTGATGAGGTTGATCCACGACCACCCCTGTGAGACTGACAGAGGAACATGACAGACTGCGGTGTGACTTGGGCGCGTTGGGGAGGCGTGGCGTGAGCGAGCGGCGGGCCGCACCCACCGTGGGCCAGGTGGTCCTCGGCAGGCGGTTGCAGGAATTGCGGGAGCGGGCGGGCCTCAGACGCGAGGAGGCCGCCAAGGTGCTGCGGGTGGCCCCGGCGACCGTGCGGCGCATGGAGACGGCCGAGGTCGCGTTGAAGATCCCGTACGTCCAGATCCTGCTGACGACGTACGGGGTCGCCTCGGACGAGGTCTCGGCGTTCGTCGCGCTCGCCGAGGAGGCGAACCAGCCGGGCTGGTGGCAGCGGTACCACGACGTGCTGCCGGACTGGTTCAGCATGTACGTGAGCCTGGAGGGCGCCGCGCGCATCGTCCGCTCCTACGAGCCGCACTTCGTCCCCGGGCTGTTGCAGACCGAGGACTACGCGCGCTCGGTCCTGGCGGCCGGGACGATCGGGAACGCCGGTCAGGACGCGGTCGAGCGCCATGTCTCCCTGCGCATGGAGCGCCAGCGGCTGCTGGAGCGCCCTGACCCGCCCCATCTGTGGGTGGTGATGGACGAGACGGTGCTGCGCCGCCCGGTGAGCATCCACGGCCGGGTGATGCGCGAACAGCTCGACAAGCTGCTGGAGTTCGCGTCCCGGGACCGGGTGACGTTGCAGGTCGCCGAGTTCGAGGACGGGCCGCATCCCGGGACGTACGCGCCCTTCACGCTGTTCCGGTTCGCGGAGCCCGAGCTGCCCGACATGGTCTTCACGGAGTATCTGACGGGTGCCTTGTACCTGGACTCCCGTGAGGAGGTCTCCGCGCACCTGGAGGTCCTGGACCACATGACGGCGCGTGCCGCCTCGACCCAGCGCACCGAGAAGGTCCTGCGCGAGTACCGCGAGAACTACTGATCCGGCGGCGGTGCGGGCGGGGCAGCCCTGTGTCCTGACCCGTACGGGCGCGGCGAGCGGGTGCGTTCCCGTGCCCGCGCCTGGGTTCGAAGGCCGGGGCGAGCAAGGGAGCGCACGTGACCGGCACGCGGACACCCGCGGGCCGTCCGATGCGGGTCCTCGAGAACTTCCGCGTCCCGCGCCGCCGACGAGAGGGAGGCCTGATCCCATGCCCGGGTTCGAGGTGCTGTACCAGGCGGCGGCGCTCTGTCTGACCTACCCCGACGAGGACTTCCGCGCCCGGCTGCCGCTGCTGCGCGAGGCGGCGCCGCAGTTGCGTCCCTTCACCGACCACGCGGCCGTGACCCGTCAGGACGCACTCCAGGCGCACTACGTGGAGGTCTTCGACCGCGGGAACCGGCACAGCCTGTACCTGAGCCGGTGGAGCGACGGCGACACCAGCGACCGCGGGATGTCGCCGGCCCGCTTCGGGGAGCTGTACCGCGCGCACGGCCTGGAGTTCACCGGCGAGGAGGTGCCGGACTTCCTGCCTGCGGTGCTGGAGTTCGCCTCGCGCACCGGGGAGACCGGCATGCTCACCGAGCACCGCGACGCCCTCGGCCGGCTCCGCTCCCGGCTCACCGCCTTCGGCACGCCCTACGCGGGCGTCCTGGACGCGGTGTGCGCGACCCTGCCGCCCGCGCCCTCGGGAACCCGCCGCTGACCGTCGCGCGCGGGCTCCCGAGCAGGCGCGGCCCTAGCCCGCGAGCTTCGCCGTCAGGGTGATGCTGGTGCCGGAGAGCGCCTGGCTGACCGGGCAGTTCTTCTTGGCGTCCTCGGCGGCGGCGGTGAACGCGTCCTCGTCGAGGCCGGGGACGGTGCCCTCCACGGTGAGGTGGATGCCCTTGATGCCCTCACCGGGCTGGAAGGTGACGTCGGCGGAGGTGACGAGCTTGGTGGGCGGGGTGCCGGCGCCGGTGAGGCCGTGCGACAGCGCCATGGAGAAGCAGCTGGAGTGGGCGGCGGCGATCAGCTCCTCCGGGCTGGTCCTGCCGTTCGCCTCCTCGGCGCGCGACGGCCACGACACGGGCTGCTCGCCGATGCCGGACGAGTCGAAGGTGACGACACCGTTGCCCTTGAGCAGGTTGCCTTCCCAGACGGTGTGTGCGGAGCGCGTGGTTGCCACGGCGAATCCTTTCGAATTCTCTTGCTGTACTGGGGCGGTGGGAGTCCGTGTCCGGGTTCCCGCCCCCCATCCGATCACACTCCGGCTCAGCTCACCCGGAAGACCGGCCCCCGGGCGGTGAACGGCAGCCGTGCGCCCGGCGGGATCAGATAGGCGTGCTCGCGCCGCACCCGCAGTACGTCGCACCAGCCGTCGGTGATGACCAGGACCGGCGCGGCGGGCGGGAAGTCGTCGGCGCGCAGCAGCAGATCGACACCGGGCTGCAGGGCGGTGCCGCCGCGGCCGTGCACCCGCACCCGGCCGGCGATGTCCGTCACCGGCAGGTAGCCGGCGTCGTGCGCCGCCGCGTCGCAGAAGACGACGCGGGCGGCGGGCACGTCGCGGGCCTCGGCGTAGGAGGCGATCGCACCGAGGGCCTTGCCGAGCAGGGTGCTGTCCATGGAGCCGGAGGTGTCCAGGACGACGCCGAAGGTGCAGCGGGCGACCTCCTCGGGCGGGAAGTACCGCCCGGCGCGCGGGATCTCGGGGGTGGCCGCCTGGCGCCGGGAGGGACGCGCGTAGGACCGTACGGGCTCGGGGCGGGGCACGAACTCGTCGAACCAGCGGGCGAGCCGGGCGTCCCAGGGCAGCGGTGGATGGCTGAGGGTGCGGATCTCCTGGACGAGGCCGCCGGGCAGATGGCCGCGCTCCTGGCGCCGGTGCAGGTCGAGGCCCTGCACGAGGCTCCGGCGGTAGAAGCCGTCGAGGTCGGCGTGGTCGCAGGGCGGGCCGAGCGGGCCGCCGAGGACGTCGCCGACGCCCTTGCCACGCGGGGTGGACAGGCGGCGCACGCGGCGCGGGTCGGCGGCGATGCGGTCGTAGACCTCCTCGGCGGACAGAGCGGCCAGCCCCGGGTCGTACAGCAGTCCCTCGGGCATGGTGCCGACGTCCATCTCGACGAGCCAGCCGTTGATGACGTAGTCGCAGGCGACGTTGAAGAGGTACGGGTCGCGGGTGCCGCGGCGCTCGCCGTGGCGCAGGGCGGCGTGCAGCATCTCGTGGGCCAGGATGAAACGCCATTCCTCGTCGTCGAAGCGGCGCAGCGGGTTGACGTAGATCTCGCCGGCCTCGGGGTTGACGGCGGCGACGGAGATGCCGTGGGCGCGGGCCAGTTCGGCGTCGGCGACGAGGGTGATGCCGGAGGCGACAGCGCCGAGGAGCGGGTAGGAGGAGACGAACCAGCTGAGGGCCTGCTGCCAGGGGCGCAGACGGGTGGGGCCGCCGTGCATGCCGTCGCGCCGGCCGCCCGCGAGGTCGAGCGCGGTGGACATGGTGCGGGTCAGCGCGGTGGCGAAGGCGAGCTGCCAGTCGGGGGCCTGTCCGTTCCAGCGGTCCCAGGGCACGAGGAGCTGGTCGGGCTCGCCGCCGGCGGTGCCGCAGTGCTCGTACGCGGTCGGGATGCCGCCCGCGCGGCGCCAGGCGGCGGCGATCTGCTCCTCGTCGCCGTCCGGGTAGGCCGGCGGCAGGCCGTCGGGGGTGCGGCCGACGGGGAAGGTCTGCAAGAAGCGGTTGACGACGACGCAGCGGGCGGCGAGGTCGTACCGGTCGGGCTGGACGCGCTCACCGGTCGCGGCGGGTACGTGGCCGAAGCCGAGGTGGATGAGGGCGTGCGCGACGGCCCAGGCCCATTCGACGGGCTCGGCGTGGCGGGTGGGGTGCAGATGGATCCCGCCGTCGGAGGTGACGCGGACGAGTCCCTGCCGGGGCGCGACCGCGCACTCCTCCTCCCGGCACGGCCTGACCTCCATGGCGGCGAGCGCCGGGTTGGCCCAGGCCAGCCGCACGCCCTCGGCGCAGTCCTCGGCGGCCGGGTCCTTCTTGCGCTGTCTCTTGTGCTGCTGTCCGCGGGCGCGGCTCATCGGCGGGCCTCCACCAGCCGGGGCATGTCGCGGGCGGCCTCGACGAGGAACCAGGCGGGCAGCACCGGATTGCCGTCGTCGTCGGAGGCGATGACGCTCTGGGCGACCTCGACGGATATCTCGGCGAGCTGTACGAGCAGCGACTTGGCGCGGTAGGCGGTCTGGCGGCCGTTCGCCGACATGTGCTCCTTGCTCGCGGGCAGTTCCTTGACCAGCCGGCCGCGGAAGGACTCGGCGAGGTAGTAGAGCAGGTCGCGGTCCTGGAGGCGGTGGGGCCAGCGGGCCTCTCCCTTGAGGATCGCCTCGATGCCGAACCGGCTGCGGACGATCTTGACGTAGCCGCAGAAGGCGGTGGCGTGCGCGGGGGTCAGCGTGCCGTGCGCGAGGACGTCCAGGGTCTTCTCGTCGAGGTCCTGCCCGAAGGAGTGCAGGGCGTCGGAGAGCATGTGCCAGGAGCGCGGGGTGGAGAAGGGCTCCTCGGTCTTGGGCGGCTTGGACCACAGGTGGTCGGGGCGGTCGGTGAGGTGGTCCGTGATCCAGGGGTGGATGCCGTTCTCCCCGGCCCAGACCAGCCAGTCCTTCGCGGAGGCGTCCAGGTGGACGTGGGTGAGGCGGTTGACCAGCGCGGAGGCGATGGGGCGGGCGAGGGCGTTGTCGGTGGCGCGGTTGCCGGCGCCGATGACGATGGAGCCCTCGGGCAGCTCGTAGTTGCCGATGCGGCGGTCCAGGATGAGCGAGTAGAACGCCTTCTGCACGTCCGGGGTGGCCGCGTTCAGCTCGTCGAGGAACAGGCAGTACGGCTCGTCGCGGGCGATGGCCTCGGGCGGGCAGAACACCGAGCGCCCGTCGCGGATCTGCGGTACGCCGATCAGGTCCTCGGGCGCCAGCTGGGTGCCGAGCAGGCTCACACACTCCAGGCCCAGCGAGTCGGCGAACTTCCTGACCAGGGAGGACTTGCCGATGCCGGGTGCGCCCCACAGGAAGACCGGCCGCACGGTGGCGAGGCCGAGCAGCAGTTCCGGGAGGCGGGCGGGAGTGACGGTGACGGCTGCCTGCACGCAGGGGCTCCTTGGGAGGTTCTCAGGAGGTGGCTGGCCCCAGTGTGGGCGCCCCGGTCCCGGCGCGCAGCCGAATTTCGGTGCGGCCGGCCGGGGGTCAGGCGGTCTTGTCCGGTACGAACCCGTCCGCCACCGGAAGGGGCACGCTGTCGGCGACGCCGGGCCGGGCGTCTTCCACGGGTACCTGCGGGCCGTTCGACTCGCGCAGCCAGCGGCGCAGCACCCGGTGGACGTGTTCGGCGCCGACGATCTCCGCGTTCTCCGCGGCCGGCGCGGACAGGACCACCGGTGACAGCAGGAAGGCGCGCGACTGGGCGCCGCCGAGTCCGCCGTGGGAGCCGATCTGCTCCTCGAAGGCGAGGACCTCGCCGTCGGCCGGGTCGTGGAAGGAGTTGACCATGATGTCGGCGGTGTGCGGGAAGGAGTGTGTGCGGCGGACCGCGTCGGCGGCGCCCGGTCCGAAGGGCGCGAGCGGTCCGGGATCCTCGTCGAGCCGGTCCAGGGGCACCTCGGCGCCGCGCGCTCCGAGCACGACTCCGCCGTGCTTCTCGCTGCGGACCAGCAGGAAGCCGATGCCGGGGTGGTTGGCCAGGGTCGGCAGCAGGGCGGGGTGGCGGGCGTCGATCTCCTCCCTGGTCATCCGGTGCGGAACGTTCGGGAAGGAGACCAGGCCCAGGTTGCCGGAGGCCAGCACGATCGGCTCGGAGCGGCGGCCGGTGGGGGTGTCGGCGGGCCGCTGCTGCTCGGCGCCCTCCTCGACGGGGCGGTGCAGGGCGGCGCGTACGGCGTTGCGGGCCTCGGCGCCGCTGCGGGTGTGCCGCGCCCGGCGCGGCACGGGCAGTCCGCAGCCGGCCCGCACCAGGTCGCCGAGGGTGAGGCCGTAGCGGGTGCGGAAGGTCTCGCCGGGGCTCTGGCCGTGGTCGGACAGGAGGACGATCCGGTACTTGCGGGGGGCGTGCTCGGCGATCTTCTCGATCAGCGCGAGGGACCGGTCGAGCCGCCGGAGCACCTTCGCGGCGTCCCGGCCGCCCGGCCCGGAGTGGTGCGCCACCTCGTCGTACGCCACCAGGTCGGCGTAGACGGCGGTGCGTCCGGCGAGCATGTCGCCCATCACGGCGGAGACCACCACGTCGCGTTCGACGACGGTCGCGAAGGCGCGGACGAAGGGGTAGAGGCCGCCGCGGGAGACGCGCGGGCGGACCTTGTGGACGCGGGCGCGGGTGGACTGGCCGATCTCCCGGCACACCTCGGCGACGAAGGACATGGCGGTGCGGACGGCGTTGGCCGGGTCGGAGAAGTAGGCGAAGTAGCCGGCCCGCGACCGGGTCTCCCGGCTGCGGCGGCGGGCGGCGATGGACAGGACGAGGGCCTGTTCGTCGGCGCCGCCGCCGAAGAGGTTGCCGCGGCTGGCGCCGTCGAGGCTGAGCAGTCCGCCGTCGCCGGTGCGCCGCACGGCGCGGTTCTGGAGTTCGGCGGCGCTGGTGGGGCGGTTGCAGACCATGACCTCGCCGCTGTCCTTCTCGTACCAGCGGAAGGCGGGGACGTCGTAGTTGCTGCCGTGCAGGATGCCGAGCTGGCTGGCGCCGGTCTGGCTGGACCAGTCGGTGCGCCACAGGACGAGCCGGTGGGTCGCGCAGGCGCCGTCGCGGCCGAGCCAGCGGGCGACGGTGGGCATGGCGCCGCGGTCGACGGCGTCCACGAGCACGTCGTGGCCCACGCCGTCCAGTTGCAGGAAGACGGTGCCGGGGCCGGCCGGGCAGAGCGGGCCGGATCTGCGGCGGCGGTCGGCGAGGCGGTAGAGCCTGCGCCGGTAGGCGTCGTCGTCGCGCACGGCCAGGGCACCGCCGGTGGCGGAGGCGACGGCGGACATGACGGCGGCCACCACGACCGCGGTCTCCGGAGCGACCCCGCCGCGCCCGGCCGGGTTCACATCGATCGCGAGCAGCAGCAGACCGCCGTTGAGGAAGAAGACGAGGATCCCGAGGACGAGCGCCGGGACCAGCAGGAGCAGACGGACGAGCAGCGGCCACACCAGCGCGGACAGCACTCCGAAGGCGCCGGCGCCGAACGCGGCGGTGACGGCGATGTCGGTGGCACTGTCACCGTCGGGCGACTGGAGCCGGAAGTCCGGCAGGATGCCGGCGAGCACCAGCATGGTCACGGTGGAGACGGCCCACACCGTGACACTCCGCCCGATCTGACTGGCGACCCGGCGCCAACGGCCTCCACCCACGCTCCGCACACCTCACGTCCCGGCCCGTCGTCCGCGCGGGCCCTCCCACCCTGCCACAACGGTCGGGAGCGCCTGTTTGTCCCCCCGGGTCCGGTTCCACCCCCGGCGGCGGTCAGCGGCCGTCGTACCCGGCCGTCGGCATCGACAGTCTGCGGTGCACGCACGCCTTCATCCGGGCGTCGTAGGAGGGCTCCGCGTGCCCGACCGTCTCGACGCGGACCCCGCGCCGCGCGCACTCCGCGGTGAACTCCGCCACGGAGGACAGCGCGCTCTCCAGCACCCGGCGGCTGGGCGCCACGAACAGGTCGTGCCCCGGGCGGACGCCGTCCCACAGCGCGGCGTGGTCGGGTCGCAGACCGCGCACCAGCAGTTCCCGGGCGACGACGTAGCCGTGCTCCGCGGCCCAGCGGGCGCACATGGCGTGCTGACTGCGGGAGTCCACCAGGAAGGGATCGTCGTCCAGCCGCTCCAGCGGTGTCAGACTCGCGATCGCCGTCACCCTCACCGGCCCCATGGTGTCCCCCTCACCTCCCGTTTCGCCGCCGACCCTACTCCTGGACGTAGGCTTCGGGGAGTCGCGCGAAGGAGGCAAAGGGGTGCCGGTGGAGCTCACGTGGTGGGGTCACGCCACCTGCACGGTCGAGGACTCGGACATCCGTGTGCTCACCGATCCCCTGTTCGCCCGCAGGCTCGCCCACCTGCGCCGCAGGCGGGGCGCGGTGCCGCCGCCGGACGCCTGGCGCGCGGACGTGGCGCTGGTGTCCCATCTGCACGCCGACCATCTGCATGTGCCGTCGCTCGCGCGGCTCGCGCCGGGCACGCGCCTGCTCGTGCCCCGGGGCGCGCACGGGGCGGTGCCCGGACTGCGCCGGCTCGGGCACCTGGAGGTGACCGAGATGGCGCCCGGCGACGAGACGAGCGTCGGTGACCTGCGGATCCGGGCGGTGCCCGCGCGGCACGACGGGCGGCGGCTGCCGGTGGGACGGCACCGCTCCCCCGCGCTCGGCTTTGTCGTCGAGGGCGAGGCACGGACGTACTTCGCCGGGGACACCGGCCTGTTCGACGGCATGGAGAAGGAGGTCGGGCCGGTCGACGCGGCGCTGTTGCCGGTGGGCGGCTGGGGGCCGTACCTGGGATCCGAGCACCTGGACGCGGGGCGCGCGGCCGAGGCGCTGGCCCGGCTGGCACCGCACACGGCGGTACCGGTGCACTACGGCACGTACTGGCCCATCGGGATGGACGCCGTGCGCCCCCACGAGTTCCACACGCCGGGCGACGAGTTCGTGCGCCTGTCGGCGCTGCGCGCGCCGGGGGTGGCGGTGCACCGGCTGGGGCACGGCGAGGCCGTTCGGGTGGAGGTCGCGCGGTGAGCTGGCTGGCTGCCGTCACGACGAGCATTCCGGCCGAGCCGGCCCAGCAGGCGTTCGGCTATCCGTCGCTGTTCCTGCTGGTGCTGATCGGGGCGCTGGTGCCGGTGGTGCCGACGGGGGCGCTGGTGAGTTCGGCGGCCGTGGTGGCGATGCACCAGGCGTTGCCGTTCGCCATGCTGATGGTCTTCGCGACGGCGTCGCTGGCGGCGTTCTGCGGGGACATGGCGCTGTACTGGCTGGGCCGGCGCGGGGTCGGTTCGAAGAACGGCTCGCGCTGGCTGGAGACGATCCGGTCCCGGGCGCCCGAGGACCGGCTGGAGCAGGCGCAGGGCAAGCTCGCCGAGCACGATGTCGCGGTGCTGGTGCTGTCCCGGCTGGTGCCGGCCGGACGCATACCCGTGATGCTGGCCTGCCTGCTGGCCGCGTGGCCAATGCGCCGGTTCGCCCGGGGCAATCTGCCGGCCTGTCTGGCCTGGGCGGTGACGTACCAGCTGATCGGGATCCTGAGCGGCGCGCTGTTCAGCAAGCCGTGGGAGGGCGTGGTCGCGGCGATCGCCCTGACCGTACTCATCAGCACGGCACCCGGAGTGTGGCGCCGGGTCCGACGACCGGCGAAGGCGTAGGCCTCCGGCGGGGCGCGGGTCGGGGGGCGGCGCTGTGGCGGGCCTTGCCGGGAAGATGGCGAGTTCCGCCGGGAAAGCAGCGGGCGGCGAGACCCGCCGGACGGGCGGCACGGGTCGGATCCCGCCCAGGGGGACACCATGGCGGTGGGGCCCGCCGAGAAGGCAACACCGAAGCGAACCTCGCCGAAAAGGCAGCGCGGTGACGGTTCCCGCCGGACGGGCGGCAAGGGTCGGCTTCCGCCAGGGAGACGGCACGGCAGCGAACCCCACCGAGGAAGCAGCGGGGCGGCGAGACCCGCCGGACGGACGGCAAGAGTCGGATCCCGCCGGGAAGACACCACAGCAGCGCCCCCGGGAGAGCAGCACCGCGGCGAGACCCGCCGAGGAAGCAGCGGGGTGGCACGTCCCGCCGGACGGGCAGCAGGAGTCGGATCCCCGCGGGAAGCCTCCACGGCGGCGGACCCCGCCGGGGAGGGCGGCACGGCGGTGGACCCCGCCGGAAGGGCAGCACCGCGGCGAACCCCGTCGGACGGGCTGCGTCGTTGCGGGCCTCGGTGGGAAAGCGCGGGGAGGGGTGGGGGTGGTTATTCCAGTACGCGGGAGGCGCCGATCGGGAGGTCCCAGAGGTGTTCCCGGGGCAGGCCCGCGCTCTGCCAGGCTGCGCGTACGCGGGTGAGCGGTTCCAGTACCGGTTCGGCGGAGAGCAGGAACGTGCCCCAGTGCATCGGCGCCATCCGGCGGGCGCCGACGTCCTGGGCGGCCCGCACCGCCTCCTCCGGGTCGCAGTGCACGTCGCTGAGCCACCAGCGGGGGTCGTAGGCGCCGATGGGGAGCAGGGCCAGGTCGATGCCGGGGTAGCGGCGGCCGATGCGGGCGAACCAGTGGCCGTACCCCGTGTCGCCCGCGAAGTACACGCGCCGGCCCTCGGGGTCGGTGAGGACCCAGCCGCCCCACAGGCTGCGGCACGTGTCGGTGAGGCTGCGCTTGGACCAGTGGTGGGCCGGTACGAAGTCGAACCGGACGCCCTTCAGCTCGGTCGCCTCCCACCAGTCCAGCTCGGTGACACGGGTGAAGCGCCGGCGGTGGAACCAGCGGCCGAGCCCGGCGGGGACGAAGACCGGGGTGTCGCGCGGGAGCCTGCGCAGGGTGGGGGCGTCCAGGTGGTCGTAGTGGTTGTGGCTGATGACCACCGCGTCGACGGGGGGCAGCGCGCTCCAGGGGACGCCGACGGGGGTGACACGGGGCGGAGTGCCGAGGATGCGGCGGGACCAGACCGGGTCGGTGAGCACGGTGAGGCCGCCGGTCCGCACCACCCAGCTGGCGTGTCCCGCCCAGGTGACGGCGATGGTGCGGGCGTCCACCCGGGGCAGCGGGGCGGGGGCGTGGGGCAGCCGGGGGATGTCGGCGAGACCCGCGGGGCCGGGTCTGACCGCGCCCTCCCGGGCGAATCTGGCGAGGGCCCGCAGACCGGGCAGCGGCGCGGTCAGCCGGTCGTGGAACGCCCTCGGCCACACCCGGTGCTCGGCCGGCGGCCGGGGATCGGCGAGCGGCGGATACGCGGGGACCGCGGAGGACGAGGACGTGGCCGGCGGCGCGTCGGTGGACATCGGGGTGCTCGTGGTCGACCGGGGCTGCTGCGTCATCGAGGAGGCTCCCATCGCTGAGCGTCGCGGAGATCGTCGAAGACCGACTTCAGACCGATCAACGCGCGTTGCACGTGCGGCAGTTCCAACGGGTCGGAGGACGTCAGGCATTCCGCGCGCCGCTCGTCGGTGCCCGTGCCGAGCAGGGGGCCGGTGGCGAGCCTGACACGCAGGGCGGGCAGGTCGTCGCCGAAGCGGTGGCCGCCGGGGGCGGGCATGCCGAGCCGGGCGGTGAGGAAGTCCTCCAGTTCCTGGGCGTCGCCCACGCCCTCGGCGCCGAGGGCGTCGCGCAGCGGGCCGAGGTCGGCGTACAGGTGGCGGCCGGCCTGCGGGGGCCGGGCGGTGGCGCCCGCGGCGACGACGGTCGCGTGCGCGGCGGCGGCCACGCGCGCGTGCAGCCGTACGGCGGCCGAGCGGCGGGCGGTGACGGGCTCGGGTTCGTCGAGCGCGTACCCGGCCGCGGCGGCGACGGGGGCGGCGATGTCCGCGCCGAGGGCGGTGAGCACGTCGAGCACGCGCGCGTGCAGGCCGGTTCCGGCGGCGGAGGCGGGGAAGCGGGCGACGGCTGCGGGCCAGCCCGGCGGCAGCAGCGAACCGGCCAGGTCGGTGACGACGGTGACCTGCTCGGGCAGCATCTCGGCGGGACTGAGCAGCACGGTGGCGTGCGGGTCGTGCAGGGTGTCGCGCCAGGTCTCGTCGCTGACCAGGTGCAGTCCCTCGGCGGCGGCGGCCTCGACGGTCTCGTGCAGCAGTTCCGGCGGCGCGACGGTGCCGGTGGGGTCGTCGGCGACGGACAGCACGAGCAGCCGGGGGTCGCCGCCCTCGGCGCGGACCCGGCGGACGGTTTCCAGGAGGGCGTACGAGTCGGGGACGCCGCCGGACTCGGCCGGCGTCGGGACGTGGAAGACGGGTCTGCCCAGCAGCCGTGCGTACGGTGCCCACCAGGCGGCGCAGGGGCGCGGCACCAGGACGTCACCGCCGAGCGCGGCGGTCAGCGCGAGCAGCAGGGCGTTGGCGCCGGGCGCGGCGGCCAGGTGACCGGGCTCGGTGGGCAGGCCGCGCCGGTCCCAGTAACCGCTCGCGGCCTCCAGCAGGGCGGGCGCGCCCCCGACCGGCCCACCGTGCGCCCGCCCCGCGGCGGCGGCGAGCACGGCGACCAACTCGGGCAGCACCGGCAGCCCGTCACCGGGAAGCAACGGCCCGTAACGCACGGGACCGTGTCCTACGGGATCACGCCCCGGGGAGGGCCGCCCTTCGGGACCAAGTCGCGGGGAGCCCTGCCCTGCGGGACCCGGCCCCGGAGGGCCCTGCCTTGCGGGACCTCGCTCCGGAGGGCCCTGCCTCACGGACACCTGACCCACGGGACCCTGCCCAACGGGCCCCTCACCGGGAGAACCGCGCCCTGCGGAGGTCCGCCCCGCAGAACCATCCCCAGCAGGACCCACCCCGGGAGAACCACGCCCCACGGGACTTCGCTCGGAAGAGCCGTAGCCCCCGGGACCCTGCGCCGCGGCATCACTCCCAACAGGACCCACCCCCGCCGAACCGCACCCCACGGGGGCCTGCCCCACACAACCGTCCCCAACAGAACCCGTGCCCGAAGAGCCGCGCCCCGCGGAACCCTGCACCGCAGAGCCGTGCACCACAGAGCCGCGTCCCGCGGAACCCTGCGTCGCAGAGCCGCAGCCCCCGAACCCCTGCCCTACAGGCCCCGCCCCGGGATGGCCGCGGTCCACGGACCCCGCGGAGCCGAGGCCCGCGGAGGTGTGGTCTTCGGGGTCCGTGCGTCGCATGCGTACCTCCGCGCGGTCCGTGGTGTCGTGCTCGCCGTCGGTCCGGGTGCCCCTGCCCCGGTCCTTGATCCCAGTACCCACCGTGGCGCCCCGCCATGGCTCCGGACCGGGTCAGCGCTCCCCGTCCGCCCCGCGCAGCCGCAGCCGCAGCCGGTGCGCGGCCGCGCCGCACGCGCCCGCGATGAGGACACCGCCGGCGACCAGGGCGGGCACCGAGTCGCTGAAGGCTCCGCCCGTACCGGCCCGCACCCCGTGCTCCGCCGTCGCACCGTCGCAGGGCTTCCCGTGCCCGGCGGGCTCGGGGCAGGGCGGCTTGCTCGGGCAGGACGTACCGTGCGGGTCGGCGTGTTCGGGGCACGCGGGCTTGGTGGCGCAGGAGGAACCGCGTCCCTGGCTCCCGCCGCGCTCCTTGCACGCCGGCTCGTGGGCGGCGCAGGGCTCACCCGGCGCGGCGGGCTCGGGACACGAGGGTTTGGCGGTGCCGCCTCCCCCTGGCCCGGTCATCGTCGCGCTCCACCGGTCGCCCTCCTCGCCGGAGGCGGTCGGACAGGCGCCGTCGACGCTCCAGTCCTCCCCGGCGCCCTCCGTGTCCGGGTCGTCCTCGAATTCCTCGGCGGCGGCTATCCGGGCGGTTCCCCGGTACGTCCCCGCGTCGCCCGTCACCCTGCGCAGCACGACGGTGCCCTTGTCGAAGGCCGGTGAGGTGGCGTCGAGCGTCGCGGGCGCGGAACCGTCGGCCGGGTCGCAGGAGACCGAGACGGTGACGGTGCCGCCCGGAACGACATCGGCCGGGCTCACCTCGGCGGCGGGTCCGGCGGCAGACGGCGGCGCGGGCTCCCCGGCACCTGCGGGCGGCGGAGGTACGCCCGGGTCGGCCGCGCCGGGGCCCGCGAAGACGCCGAGGGCGGCGCCGGCCAGAACGGCGACGGACAGGACGTGGGCGGTGCGGCGCATGGGGCGGGCTCCTTCGAGCGACGGCTGCGGGGGCACGGCACTCGCGCCCCTCGGCCATCACAGCCCGCCCGGCACGGGCACGCGCGCCACCGTGCGCCGTTCGCAGGAACGCGCCGCCCGAGCGGGTGAGCCCCGGTTTCCGCCCCGCTCCCCCGGACTTGAGTCCGCAGAACCCCCACTCACGGGCCCTGGGCCCGCGAAGCAGGACGCCCCCTCAACCCCCCGCGTCCCGCAACACCTGCTCCCGCACCTGGTTGCAGCACCGGCTGATCAGGCGGGAGACGTGCATCTGGGAGATGCCGAGTTGTTCGGCGATGTTGCTCTGGGTCATGTCGTCGAAGAAGCGCATGTAGAGGATGGCGCGTTCCCGTGCGGGCAGCGCGGCCAGGCGGTCCTTGACGGCCTCCCGGTCGACGACGGTGTCGAGCGCCGGGTCGGTGGCGCCGAGGGCGTCGCCGAGCGAGTAGCCGTCCTCGCTGCCGGGGAGTTCGGCGTCCAGGGACAGGGCCGTGAAGCTCTCCAGGGCCTCCAGCCCCACCCGGACGTCCTCCTCGCTCAGGTCGGCGTGCTCGGCGATCTCGGCGACGGTGGGCCGGCGGCCCGGGATGGTCTGGGACAGGTCCTGGCCTGCGAAGCGCACGCGATTGCGCAGTTCCTGGACCCGGCGCGGCACGTGCAGGGTCCACATGTGGTCGCGGAAGTGGCGCTTGACCTCGCCGGTGATGGTCGGCACGGCGTAGCTCTCGAAGGCGTTGCCGCGCTCGGGGTCGTACCGGTCGACGGCCTTGACCAGGCCGAGGGCGGCGACCTGGCGCAGGTCCTCGTAGCTCTCGCCGCGGCTGCGGAAACGTCCCGCGAGCCGTTCGGCCATGGGCAGCCAGGCCTCGACGATCCGGTCGCGGACCGCGTCGCGTTCCGGGCCGTCGGCGAGGGTGGCCAGCCGGCGGAAGGCGTCGGCGGTGTCGGGGGCGTCGTCGTGCGGGTGCTTCACACTGGCGTGGATCGGCATGGTGCGTCGCAACTCCCTCGGAGTGCGGGATCCTGTCGTCGCACCGGGCGGCAACCCGGCGAACGCGGCCGGTCACGGACGGCGGCCGGGGCTCCGTGGAACCTCCGGCGCGCGAGGGGCACCGCCGGTACGACGACACGGCCCTGGGTTCGGGCGGTCACCGTGGGAGGGCGTCCAGCCCGGACGGACGCATCCGTGGCGGCACGGCGCCGCTCCCACGGACGTGCCTCCTGTCCGAAGCACTGCATTGCACCTGCCCCCTGCTCCCCACGGTAAACACCCGCGTGTTTTCCCGCCGGTCCGTGGTGACCGCCACCCGGGCGACGGCATCAACGGGCCGCTCGCCGCCTGGGGCCGCACCGACGACCACCCGCGTCTCGTGCAGTCGCGGCACGAGGAGATGTCCGCGTTCCAGGCCGTCGGGTACGCCAGGTTCAGCGGCCGGCTCGGCGTGTGCGCCGCGACCTCGGGGCCCGGCGCGATCCACCTGCTCAACGGGCTGTACGACGCCAAGCTCGACCACGTCCCGGTGCCGGCGATCGTCGGGCAGACCCACCGGAGCGCGATGGGCGGCTCGTACCAGCAGGAGGTGGACCTGCATTCGCCGTACAAGGACGTGGCCTCCGAGTTCGTGGAGACGGTGACGGTCCCGGAGCAGTTGCCCCGGCGACGTGCAGGAGCTCGAATACTCGCCGCCCACGCACGGGTTCAAGATGGTGCCGGAGGTGCTCAACTCGGGTGACAAGGCGGCGATCTTGGTCGGTCAGGGCGCGTGCGTCGTACGAGCTGATGCGGGACTGCGACACCCTGCCGACCATCGGGTCGTCGTTCCCCTACTCGCAGTTCCTGCCGGAGTTCGGCAGGGCGCGGGGTGTGCAGATCGACATCGACCCGCACATGATCGGGATGCGCCACCCGTACGAGGTGACTCTCCTATGGAGGGCGCGCCGTCCTTCCTGCCCTCGCAGTCGCTCCCGGACGTGCGCTACGCCGACTTCGCCCGCTCGCTGGGCCTGACCGGGATCCGGGTGGAGAAGCCGCAGGAGGTCGAGCCGGCCTGGCGGGCGGGGCTCGCGGCGGAGGGTCCCGCGGTGCTGAAGGGCGACGCGGACCGGGGGTCCGTGGTCAGGCGGGGTCTCGAGGCGGAGATGCAGGAGTTCCTGCCGGGCCGGGGAAGGGACCGGGGAGGGGACCGGGAGAGGGAATAGCGGTGCTCGAAGGTGGCGCCGATGTCGTCGACGGCGATGAGGCACCGCGAGAGCGTGATGTCCGTGTCCGTCACGCCACGGGCGGCGGCGTGGGTCCGGCCTCTCCGTTCCTGACCGGCCTGGTGTGGATCTTGGCGACGCAGGCCGGGATGGCGGCGCCCGCCGCGTGGTCGCGTTCGCGGTACGCGCTCGGGCTCTCGCCGACCAGTTCGGTGAACCGCGAGCTGAAGGATCCCAGCGAGGTGCAGCCGACCGCGAAGCAGACCTCGGTGACGGTCAGGTCGCCCCTTCGCAGCAGCGCCTTGGCGCGCTCGATCCGGCGCGTCATCAGATAGCTGTACGGCGTCTCCCCGTAGGCGGCGCGGAAGCTGCGGGAGAAGTGGCCCGCCGACATGTGGGCGACGCGCGCCAGCGCCGGGACGTCGAGCGGCTCGGCGTACTCGCGGTCCATCAGGTCGCGGACCCGGCGCAGCCGGGCCAGGTCCTCAAGCGTCGTCACCCCGTCACGATCCCACAGCGCCGGGCCCGCCCGGTACCGGTGGCGGCGCCGTGGGAGCCGGGCCGCGCTCAGGCGCCGGCGTACGCCGCGAGGTGCTCGCCGGTCGGGGTGGAGCGGTCGGCGACGAGGTCGGCCGGGGTGCCCTCGAAGACGACGCGGCCACCGTCGTATCCCGCGCCGGGGCCGAGGTCGATGATCCAGTCGGCGTGTGCCATGACGGCCTGGTGGTGCTCGACGACGATGACGGACTTGCCGGCGTCGACGAGGCGGTCGAGCAGGCCGAGCAACTGCTCGACATCGGCGAGGTGCAGGCCGGTGGTGGGCTCGTCGAGTACGTACACGCCGCCCTTCTCCCCCAGGTGGGTGGCCAGCTTGAGCCGCTGCCGTTCGCCGCCGGAGAGTGTGGTGAGCGGCCGGCCGAGGGTGAGGTAGCCGAGGCCGACTTCGGTGCGCCGCTGGAGAATCCTGTGCGCGGCCGGAGTGCGTGCCTCGCCGCCGGCGAAGAACTCCTCGGCCTGGGCGACCGGCATCGCGAGCACCTCGCTGATGTCCCGGCCGCCGAAGCGGTACTCCAGGACCGCGGGCTGGAACCGCTTGCCCTCGCAGTCCTCGCTGGGGATGGCGACGCCGGCCATCACGGCCAGGTCGGTGTAGACGACACCGGCGCCGCCGCAGGTGGGGCAGGCGCCCTCGGAGTTGGCGCTGAACAGGGCCGGCTTCACGCCGTTGGCCTTGGCGAAGGCCTTGCGGATCGGGTCGAGCAGCCCGGTGTACGTCGCCGGGTTGCTGCGGCGCGAGCCCTTGATGGGGCTCTGAACACCAGGGAACTCTTGCCCGAGCCGGAGACACCGGTGAAGACCGTCAGCCGGCGCTTGGGGATCTCGATGCCGATGTCCTTGAGGTTGTTCTCGCGGGCGCCGTGCACGCGGATCAAGTCGTGGCCGTCGGCGGCGTGGGGCTCGGACGCCCGCCGGTCCCCCCTCTTGGCGCTGCTCATCGTCTCTCCATCCGGCCGGGTGCTCGGGTGCGGGGTGATGTCCCTGGTCACGACACGCTGGACCGCGCGTGGCGACCCGGGCTTCTCGATTACTGATCGGTCCGGCCGGCTTGTACCGCGCCGGCCCGTCCCGAAAAAACGGAACAGACCCATTCGGGTGAATCCGTGTCGGTCCGCGGTGTCCGGGTACGCGGTCGGCACCCCGAAGGTCTGGAGGGAGACATGCAGCGAGGCAGCGACCGGATGAGTGTCCACCGCGACGACGAGATGAAGCATGAACTGCAGGGTCTGCTCCGGTCCGGGCACTCCACCCGCACCGAGGAGTGGAACGACCCGGAACCGGCCGCCGAGGACGATCCGGATGTCGCCCAAGGACCGGTGACGCCGGGCCGCGGACCGACGTACATGGAGACTCTCCGGCTCGAACTGGCCCGGAACCTGACCCGGGGCGCCTTCCCCGCGGGTCCGCGTGAGCTGACCCGCGCACTGCGCCGCGGCAACGCGCCGGACGCCCTCGTCGAGGGACTGGACCGGCTGCCGAACAAGGCGCGCTACGACAACGTCCAGGAACTCGCGGTGGCCCTGAGCGAGGACGGCGGGTCGGGACCGGCCGAGCCGCAGGGCGCGTAGCCGCAGGGAAGGACGGGACCTCGATGGCCGAGTACGTGAGGGACGTGATGACCCCGGGTGTGGCCGCCGTCCGGCCGGGGGCCTCTCTTGTCGAGGCGGCGCAGATGATGCGGACGCAGAACATCGGCGACGTGGTGGTCGCGGACGGGCAGGACGTGGTGGGGCTGCTCACCGACCGTGACATCACGGTGCGGGCGGTGGCCCAGGGGCTGGACCCGATGGCCGTGAGTGTCGAGGCGGTCTGCAGCCACGAACCGCTGCTGGTCTCCCCGCACGATCCGGTGACGGACGTGGTGGCGCTGATGCGCGAGCACGCGGTGCGCCGGGTGCCGGTCGTGGAGGACGGACTGCCGGTCGGGCTGGTGAGCCTCGGCGATCTGGCCGAGGCCCAGGACCCCTCTTCGGCGCTGGCCGACATCAGCCGCGCGGAACCGGATACCCGGGACGGCGGCTGAGCCGAACGACACACGCGCGCCGGGCGGCGACACCGGCCGGCGCGCCAGGAAAGGAATCCGATCCTCATGCGCATCGCATTTCTGACCGCGCCCGAGGGCGTGGAACAGGTCGAGCTGACCGAGCCCTGGAAGGCGGCGAAGGACGCGGGCCACGAACCCGTGCTCGTCTCCACCTCCTCCGGGCGGGTCCAGGGCTTCGACCACCTCGACAGGGCGGACACGTTCCCGGTGGACGAGGTGGTCGGTGACACCTCGGCCGACTCGTTCGACGGGCTGGTCCTGCCCGGGGGCGTGGCCAATCCCGACTACCTGCGCACCGACGGGAAGGCCGTGGCGTTCGTCGGGGACTTCTTCGCGCAGGGCCGGCCGGTGGCCGCCATCTGTCACGCGCCGTGGACGCTCATCGAGGCGGACGTGGTACGCGACCGGGTGGTGACCTCCTGGCCCAGCCTGCGGACCGATCTGCGCAACGCCGGCGCCACCTGGGTGGACGAACAGGTGAAGGTCTGCGACCACGGCGACAACGTCCTGATCACCAGCCGCAAGCCGGACGACCTCAAGGCGTTCTGCGAGACCTTCCTCGCGGAATTCGCCGAGGCCGGCCGCTGAGCCGCGGCCCGCGCGTGCCCGCCGGGCCGCGCGGGTCGTCCGGGCAGGACGCCACGCCCGTCAGGTGCCGGGCGTGGCGTCCTGCCCGGAGCCGCGTTCCCGGGCACCCGCGCGGGTGCGGCCCGCGGTGACACTGCGCCGCGGATTGCGGCGCAGCCACTCGCCCTCGAGCCGCGCCATGCGGTCGTTGTGGGCCCGCAGGGCGTCGTTCGACCCGTGCAGGAGGGTGTCGTGGCGCGTGCGGTGGATGGTCTCCAGCTCCTTCATGAGCTGTTGGTCGTCCAGGCGGCCCGGGTCCACTCCGGTCATGGTGTCGTCCCGCCTCTCGTGTTCGTTCATGCGGTCCGGGTACCCGCCCCCGGAGCACTACCACCCCCGAGCGGCACCCCGGGAGCAAGCCATGGATCTCGCGTTTCTGCATCCTCTCTACGAACATCAGGGGCCCTGGGCCTCCGTCTACCTCGATCTCTCCCGGAACACGGAGGACACCCCCCACGAACGTGAGCTGACGGCCGCCGCGGTGGCCCGGGAGCTGGCGGAGCAGGGCGCGGACGACGCGACCTGCCGGGCCGTGCGGGAGGCGGTGGAGGCGCTGCGCCACGCCACCGACCCGCACGGCCGGGCGCTGTTCGCGTGTGCCGGTCGGGTGGTCCTCGATCCGCCGCTGGCCCGCCCCCCGTACGGCGGGACCACCGCCGACTGGGCCCCGCTGCCGCATGTCTCGCCGCTGCTGGAGCTGGCCGGGGAGGATCCGGTGTGCGTGGTGGCGTACGTCGACCGCAAGGGCGCCGACTTCGAGCTGCGCAGCGCGCTGGGCAGCTCGGACGCGGGTGGTGTGACCGGCCGGCAGTGGCCGATGCACCGCACGAGCAGCGCCGACTGGTCGGCGCGCCACTTCCAGTTGCGGGTGGAGAACACCTGGGAGCACAACGCGGCCGAGATCGCGGACGCGCTCGCGGTGTGCCGAGCAGGAGACGGGCGCCGATCTGCTGATCCTGGTGGGTGACGACCGGGAGCGGCGGTCCGTGCACGAGCGGCTGCCCAAGCGGCTCCAGGAGCGGATCGCCGAGTCCTCGCGCGGCGCGGGCAGCCGGCTGCTGGACGACGAGGTGGAGCGGCTGCGCGACGACCATGTGCGCGCGTGCGCGCGCAACGACCTGGACCGGTTCCTGGCCGCCCGCTCCGCGGACGACGAGGGCCGGGCGGGCGCGGCCGAGGGGGTGCCCGCGCTGGTCGAGGCCGCCCGGGAGCACCGTATCGACGAGCTGCTGATCATCCCGGACGGTCCCGACACCCACCGCGAGGTGTGGATCGGCGAGGACGCCGACCAGCTGGCGGTGCGCCGTACGGAGCTGAAGACGCTCGGCGAGCAGAACTCCTGGTCGGCACGGGCGGACGACGCCCTGCTGCGTTCGGCGGTGATGACCGACGCCCCGGCGGTCTCGGTGACGCCGGCGCTGCCCTCGGAGGCCGCCGACAAGGCGCCGGTGGGCGGTCTGGGGGCGCTGCTGCGCTGGAGGTGACGCGCCTGTGCCGGTCCTCCGTCCCCTAGCGGGCCCGCTCCACCCGCCGTTCGTCCCAGACCGGCTCCGGACTCTCGCGGACGCGTCCGTCGCTGCCGAAGACGAGGTAGCGGTCGAAGGAGCGGGCGAACCAGCGGTCGTGGGTGACCGCGACGACGGTGCCCTCGAAGCCCTCCAGGCCTTCCTGGAGGGCTTCGGCCGATTCCAGGTCGAGGTTGTCGGTCGGCTCGTCGAGCAGCAGGGCGGTGACGCCCCGGAGTTCCAGCAACAGGATCTGGAAGCGGGCCTGCTGGCCGCCGGAGAGCCGGTCGAAGGGCTGCTCGGCCTGCTGGGTCAGCTCGTAGCGGCGCAGTCGGGACATGGCGGCGCCCCGGTCCTGGGAGTGCTCGGTCCACAGGATGTCCAGGAGCGCGCGGCCCAGGAGTTCGGGGTGGGCGTGGGTCTGCGCGAAGTGTCCGGGCACCACGCGCGCGCCGAGTTTCCAGTTCCCGGTGTGCGTCACGTCGTCACCGGCGAGCAGCCGCAGGAAGTGCGACTTGCCGGAGCCGTTGGAGCCGAGGACCGCGACCCGTTCGCCGTAGAAGACCTCCAGGTCGAAGGGTTTCATCAGGCCGGTCAGTTCCAGTTGTTGGCAGGTGACGGCGCGGACGCCGGTGCGGCCTCCCTTCAGGCGCATCCTGATGTCCTGCTCGCGCGGCGGCTCGGGCGGCGGTCCGGCCTCCTCGAACTTGCGCAGGCGGGTCTGGGCGGCGGCGTAGCGGGAGGCCATGTCGTGCGAGACGGCGGCGGCCTGACGCAGCGTCAGTACCAGCTTCCGCAACTGCGCGTGCTTCTCGTCCCAGCGGCGGCGCAGCTCCTCGAAGCGGGCGAAGCGCTCCCGCCGGGCCGTGTGGAAGGTGGCGAAGCCGGCGCCGTGCACCCAGGCGTCGGCGCCCGCGGGGCCGGGCTCCAGGGAGACGATCTTCTGGGCGGCGCGGGCCAGGAGTTCCCGGTCGTGGGAGACGAACAGCACGGTCTTGCGGGTCTCGGCGAGCCGCTCCTCCAGCCAGCGCTTGCCGGGCACGTCGAGGTAGTTGTCCGGCTCGTCGAGCAGCAGCACCTCGTCGGGGCCGCGCAGCAGCGCCTCCAGGACGAGGCGTTTCTGCTCACCGCCGGACAGGGTGCCCACCTGCCGCCACTGGGCGCGCTCGTAGGGGACGCCGAGCGCGGCCGTGGTGCAGATGTCCCACAGGGTCTCGGCCTCGTAGCCCTGCGCCTCGGCCCAGTCGGCGAGGGCCTGCGCATAGCGCATCTGGGCGGCCTCGTCGTCGACGGTCATGATCGCGTGCTCGGCGGTGTCGACGGCGCGCGCGGCCTCACGGATCCGGGGCGGCGCCACGGACACGAGCAGGTCGCGCACAGTCGTCTCGTCCCGGACCGAGCCCACGAACTGGCGCATCACCCCGAGGCCGCCGCCGACGGTGACGGTCCCGCCGTGCGGTCTCAGCTCACCGGCCAGCAGGCGGAGCAGGGTGGTCTTGCCCGCGCCGTTCGGTCCGACGAGGGCCACGACGGCGCCCTCCCCCACCCGGAAGGAGGCGTCGCCGAGCAGCGCCCTCCCGTCGGGGAGGTAGTACTCCAGGTGCGCGGCTTCGAGATGACCCATGGGACCGGATTCTCCTGCTCGGCACGCGCCCCGGGCAAACCCTTTGTCCCCCGCCGCCGACGGTGCGCCCGCACACACGGCGCGCCGCCCGCAGGAAACGGCGCCCGCCGGGTAGGCGGAAGCCATGAGCCCCGACGTAGACCTCACCGCCCCGACGCCCGGCCCGCATCCTGTCCGCGACGGTTTCCTGCGACTCGACCAGCGTGTGTTCGAGGCCGTCGCCGCCCGTACCTGGCCCGGCGCCGATCCGCTGCTGCCCCGGTTGAGCCGCGGCGCCAACCACGGTGTGCTGTGGTTCGCGGCGGGCGCCGCGCTGGCCGCGTCCCGCACGCCGAGGGCGCGGCGGGCCGCCGTGCGCGGTCTCGCCTCGCTGGGTCTGGCCTCGCTGACGATCAACACCCTGGGCAAGCGCTCGGTCCGCCGTCCCCGTCCCGCCCTCGACCCGGTGCCGCTGATCCGGCGGCTGAAGCGACAGCCGATCACCACGTCCTTCCCCTCGGGGCATGCCGCGTCGGCCGCCGCGTTCGCGACCGGTGTGGCGCTGGAGTCCCCGGCGTGGGGCGCGGCGGTGGCCCCGGTGGCCGCCGCGGTCGTCCTCTCCCGGGTCTACACGGGCGTCCACTTCCCGAGCGACGTGCTGGCCGGTGCGGCGCTCGGGGCGGGGGCCGCGTTCGCCGTGCGGGGCATGGTGCCGACGCGCGCCCAGCTCACCCCGCCGGCCCGGCCGCGCGCCGACGTGCCCGCGCTGCCCGGGGGCGAGGGGCTCGTCATGGTGGCCAACATCGGCTCGGGCACCTCGGACCGGGTGCGGGCGCTGTGCGACGCGCTGCCCGCGGCCGAGGTCGTCGAGTGCGAGCCGGCCGAGGTCCGCGCGGAACTGGAGAAGGCCGCGGACCACGCCCGGGTGCTCGGCGTGTGCGGCGGCGACGGCACCGTGAACGCCGGGGCCGAGACAGCGCTCCGCCACGGGCTCCCGCTCGCGGTACTGCCCGGCGGCACGCTCAACCACTTCGCCTACGACCTGGGCGTGGAGGACGTACGGGATCTGTGCGGGGCACTGGAGCGTGGCGAGGGGGTGCGGGTGGACGTGGGCCGGTTCGCCTCCGGCGGGCGGCACGGCGTCTTCCTGAACACCTTCAGCCTGGGGGTGTACCCGGAGCTGGTGCGCGAGCGGGAGCGCTGGTCGTCCCGGATCGGCGGGTGGCCGGCCGGGGTGGTGGCCGCCGTGCGGGTGCTGCGCGCCGACCGGCATCCGCTGGAGGCCGAGGTCGGGGGCCGCCGGCGCCCGCTGTGGATGCTGTTCGCGGGCAACGGCACGTACCACCGCAGGGGCCTCGCCTCGGGCCGCCGGCTCGACCTGGCGGACGGGCAGTTGGACGTGCGGGTGGTGCACGGTGGCCGCCGGCCGGCCCTGCGGCTGCTGTCCGCGGCCCTCGCGGGTCCCCTGACCCGCTCCCCCGCCCACGCGGCGGTGCAGGTGCCCCGGCTGCGTCTGTCGGGTGTCGCGCCGGGGACGCTGATGGCCTACGACGGCGAACTGACCGAGACCGAGGGCGATCTGACGCTGGAGAAGCTGCCCGAGGCGCTCACGGTCTACCGGCCGCTGCCCGGTGACGGTCTGCTCCCCGCGCGCCTGTCGAAACCCTGAACCGACAGCCCGTCAGTCCGCATCTTGAAACGCGAGTCTCACGATACGGCGGTCGAGCGTACGGTGATCCCACGGTCGGGAGCCGTCGGGAACTGCCGGGAACTTGTCGGGAGAGGGAATCCACCATGCCGAAGCCGCGTGAGACCGCCGTCTACACCCACGGGCACCACGAGTCCGTACTCCGCTCGCACACCTGGCGCACCGCCGCCAACTCCGCCGCCTACCTGCTCGACTCCCTGCGGCCCGACATGCGGATCCTGGACATCGGCTGCGGTCCCGGCACCATCACCGCCGACCTGGCCGAACTGGTCCCCGACGGCCATGTCACCGGCGTGGACCGGGCGCCGGAGATCGTGGAGCGGGCCCGCGCGGCGGCGGCCGGACGCGGGCTTGGCAACACCGACTTCGCGGTCGCGGACGTGCACGCGCTGGACTTCCCCGACGACACGTTCTGCATGGTCCACGCCCACCAGGTGCTCCAGCACGTGGGCGACCCCGTGCAGGCGCTGCGCGAGATGAGTCGGGTCGCGCGGCCGGGCGGGATCGTCGCCGTCCGGGACGCGGACTACGGCGCCATGACCTGGTACCCCGCCTCCCCGGGGCTGGACGACTGGCTGGACCTGTACCGCCGGGTGGCCCGCGCCAACGGCGGTGAGCCGGACGCCGGACGCCGGCTGAAGGCCTGGGCGCTGGAGGCGGGGTTCACCGACATCACGGCAACCTCCGCCACCTGGACCTTCGCCGCCCCCGAGGAGCGGGAGTGGTGGAGCGGCCTGTGGGCCGACCGCACCCTCGCCCCGTCGTACGCCGAGCGCGCCACCGGGGGCGGCCATGCGACGCAGGAGCGGCTGCGGGCCGTCTCGGCGGCCTGGCGGGAGTGGGGGAAGCGGCCGGAGAGCTGGTTCGGCGTCCTGCACGGAGAGATTCTCTGCCGAAAGGATGCCTGAAGGACGCCTGTTCCGCGGATTCCGGGCAACCAGTACGTCAGGAGGTTCTACATTATGGTTCCGCTTTTGCTCGTACTGCTTCTCGCAATCATCCTTTTCGGCGCGGGATTCGCCGTGAAGATTCTGTGGTGGATCGCTCTGGTGGTCCTGGTCCTGTGGGTGCTTGGATTCCTGGCCCGCGGGACGACGGCCGGTGGCGGCAGGGGCCGCTGGTACAGGTGGTGAACCGCAGACGGTGACCGCGGGCGGGGTACCTCCCGCGGTTGACCGGCGGCGACGAGGCCGCTGCCCCGGGAGGCTCACTCCCGGGGCAGCGGCGGCTCTTCGGCGCCCGCCGTTTCCCCGCCCGCGAAGGAATAGGCGGCCCAGGGTCCGGTGAGTTCCACGCGAATTCCCGGGGCGTCGCCCTTCGCGCGGTCCACGATTTCCACGAATTCCTCGGAGGCGTCGCGCCGCACCAAATAGGCGGCATTGAACACGTTCCGTCCGGTGGCACCGGAAAGGCGGGGATTTCGCGGGGCGCGCGGTCGCGCGTCGTCCGCGCGTGAGGACAGCCTCGTGTGCAGGCCCGTCGCGAACTTCTCGGCCCCGGTCCGCGGGTCCTCGCCGGCCTGCTCGGGCTCCGTCCCGGCGTACACCTCGACGCCCCACTCCACGCGGCCCTCCAACCGGTCGAGCGTGCGCCGCAAGGACGCGCCGCGCTCCTCCATCATCTGGCGTACGCCGCTGTCGTCCCGGAAGACGGTGGCCGGCCGCAGCGGCAGCGGGCTGGTGACGGCGGTGAGCGCGTCGACGACCCGCCGATGCGCGCGGGTGATGCCGGCCGGCCAGCGGGGGTCCTCCAGATGGGCGCGCAGCGCCTCCTCGCAGAAGTTGTCCTCGGGCACATGGCTGACGACGGCGACCAGATCGCCGTGGGCCAGCATCCGGGGCGGGTCGCCCGCCACCCCCGCGAGCTGCATCTGAAGGGCCGCGTCGAAGGGGCGGCAGACGGCGTAGACGTACCGCAGTCCGGTCACAATGCCTCCCTCCGTACGCGGCCCGGCTCAGGGACGCAGGGCGTTCAGCCGCCGCCGGGCGGGGCCCAGGGCCCTGGGACGGCTCATGATTCCGTCCCAGGGCCGGGTGCGCGCCTGCTCCACGGCGTCCACGATCGTCCAGCGGCGGGCGTGCAGGGCGGGGTCCTTCAGCTGGTCCCAGGTGACGGGGGTGGCCACGGGCGCGCCGGGCCGGGCGCGGACGGTGAAGGGGGCCACCGCGGTCTGCGCGTAGGCGTTGCGCTGGATGTCCAGGTAGAGCCGGTCGCCCCGGTCCTTCTTGCGGGCCGCGGTGGTCAGCCGGTCGGGATGGCCGGCGGCCAGTACCTCGGCGACATCCCGCGCGAACTCCCGTACCTCGTCGAAGTCCTGACGGGGAATCAGCGGTACGACCACGTGCACGCCCCGGGACCCGGTGGTCATCGGCGCCGAGGGCAGCCGCAGTTCGTCGAGCAGCTCGCCCAGCAGCCGGGCCGCATCACGGACCGACTCGAAGTCGCCGTCGGCCGGGTCGAGGTCGAAGACCAGCCGGTCCGGCCGGTCGACCTGTCCGACCCGGGACAGCCAGCGGTGCAGGGTCAAGGTCGCCTGGTCGGCGAGGTAGACGAGGGTGGCGGTGTCGTCGCAGACGGTGTGACGGACGGTGCCGCCCTCCTTGCCGACCTCCACACGGCGGATCCAGTCCGGGTAGTACTCCGGGGTGTTCTTCTGCATGAACCGCGGCCCGTCCACGCCGTCCGGGTGCCGCTCCAGCATCAGGGGGCGCCCCCGCAGGTGGGGCAGCATGAACGGGGCGACGGCCCGGTGGTAGTCGACGAGATCGCCCTTGGTGTACTCCGCCGCGCCGCCGTCGCCCTTGGGGAACAGCACCTTGTCGGGCCGGTGGACCTCCACCGTGTGCCGGCCGGCCCGCACGGTGCGCACGCCGTCGCCGCTCACGGCACGATCGCCTGCTCCACCAGCATGCGCCCGGCCGCCTCGATGGACTCGGCGTCGATCCCCGCGCCGTGCAGCTCCTCCTCCGGGGTGGCGGAGCCGGGCATCGTCCCGACGGCGAGCCGGACCAGGCGCGGCACGGGCCGCCCGTCGGTGAACGCGTCGAGGACGGCGTCGCCGATGCCGCCCTCCCGGCGGTGGTCCTCCACGGTCAGCAGGCAGCCGGTGTCCTCGGCGGCCTGTCGCAGGGTGGCCCGGTCGACGGGCTTGACCGAGTACAGGTCGATCACCCGGACCGGAATGCCGTCCCGGCCGAGGGCGTCGGCCGCGGCGAGCGCCTCGTACAGGGTGACGCCGGCCGCGACGACGGTGAGCCGGTCGCTGTCGGAGGAGCGCAGCACCTTGCTGCCGCCGACGGGGAACTCCTCGTCGGGGCCGTAGATGACCTCGCTCTCGCCGCGCGAGGTGCGCAGGTAGCGGATGCCCTCAAGGCCGGCCGTCTCGGCGACCAGGCGCGCGGTCTGGTTGGCGTCGCACGGATACAGCACGGTCGAGCCGTGGATGGCCCGCATCATCGCGAGGTCCTCCAGACCCATCTGGCTGGGACCGTCCTGGCCGATGGCCACGCCCGCGTGGGAGCCGACCAGGTTGACGCCGGAACCGCTGACCGCGGCCATGCGCACGAAGTCGTGGGCCCGGGTCAGGAAGGCGGCGAACGTGGTGGCGTACGGCACCCAGCCGCGGGCCGCCATGCCGACCGCGGCGGCGACCATCTGCTGCTCGGCGATGTAGCACTCGAAGTAGCGCTCGGGGTGCGCCTTGGCGAAGAACTCGGCGCGCGTGGAGTCTCCGACCTCGCCGTCGAGGGCGACGACATCGCCGCGGGCGGTGCCGAGCGCGGCGAGCGCCTCGCCGAAGGCGTTGCGGGTGGCGACCTCCTCGCCCTTGTCGTAGCGGGGCGGTTCGGCATGTCCGATGCCGGCGGTGCGCGGCGCGCGGGCCGGCTCGGGTTCCCGTACCTGGATGTGGAGGTCGCGCGGACCGCCGAGTTCGGCGACGGCCTCCTCCGTGTCGGGCAGCGGCTTGCCGTGCTGCCCCTCGCGGTCCTCCACGGCCTTGACGCCCTTGCCCTTGAGGGTGCGGGCGATGATCACCGTGGGCTCGCCCTTGGTGGACGCGGCCTCGCCGTAGGCGCGGTCGATGGCGTCCACGTCGTGGCCGTCGATCTCGATGGTGTGCCAGTCGAAGGCCCGGAAGCGGCGGGCGTACGCGTCGAGGTCGTGGCCGTGCCGGGTGGGGCCGCGCTGGCCGAGCCGGTTGACGTCGACGATCACGGTGAGGTTGTCGAGGTGCTCGTGGCCGGCGTGCTCGGCGGCCTCCCACACCGAGCCCTCGGCCATCTCGCTGTCGCCGCACAGCACCCATACGCGGTAGTCGTTGTGGTCCAGCCGTTTGCCGGACAGCGCGATGCCGACGCCGACGGGCAGGCCCTGGCCGAGCGAACCGGTGGCCGTCTCGACCCACGGCAGGCGCTGCGGGGTGGGGTGCCCCTCCAGGCGGCTGCCCTGCTTGCGGAAGGTGAGCAGTTCTTCGTCGTCGATGGCGCCGGCCGCCTTGAAGGCGGAGTACAGCAGGGGCGAGGCGTGCCCCTTGGAGAGGACGAAGCGGTCGTTGCCGGGGTGGGCGGGGCGCTCGAAGTCGTAGCGGAGGTGGTTGGCCAGCAGTACGGCCATCAGGTCCGCGGCGGACATCGAGGACGTTGGGTGCCCGGAGCCCGCGGCGGCGGACGCCCGCACGCTGTCCACGCGCAACTGCTGTCCGAGGTCGATGAGTTCACCGGTGTTCATGAGTCTCCTTCCACGGCACGACCGTCGGAGCGCTTGACGGGGCCGGGGGCGATGTGGGATCCGGGCCTGGGCCTTGCGGCTGGGCCGGGACCGGGCTTGTTGGGGCCGTCCGGGGTGGGAGGGTCCTCGTCGGGGCGGTCCCCGGTGGGTTCTCGTCGTGGGGCGGCGCCCCCCGGTATCCGGGCCAGCTCGGGTGACGACGACTCCAGGGGTACGGACCAGGACCGTACGAGGCCCAGTTGGACGGCCTGGCGGGGCAGCACCGCGTCCAGCAGCCAGTCCGCGGCCACCCGGACGCGGTTGCCGGGCATCGCCGCGAGGTGGTAGCCGCGGGTGACCGCGCCCGCGACCGGTCCCGACATCGGCAGGCCGAACGGATTGGCGGCGGCCTTGGCGCCGCCCAGGTCCACGACGAACCCCATGTCACGGTGGCGGTAGGCCCGCCGCTCGCCGATGCCGAGCGAGGCGGCGACGTTCTGGGCGCAGACCTTGCCGTGCCCCCAGGCGTGCTGCGCGGTCATCGGCGTGAACCGGCCGGGCTGGTTCACGTCGGGCACCGCGGCCACGTCACCGCAGGCGAACAGCTCGGGCCGCCCCGGCACCCGGAGGCAGGGGTCGACGAGCAGCCGGCCGCGTTCCAGGGGCAGCTCCAGGGACTCGACCAGCGGGTCGGGCCGTACCCCCACGCACCACACCAGCGTGCGCGTGTCGACGGTCGTGCCGTCGGTCAGCAGGACCCCGTCGTGCGTGGCCTCCTTCACGGAGATCCCCATCCGCACGTCGACGCCCCGCTGCCGCAGCACCCGCTCGGCGGTGCGGGAGAGCCGTTCGTCCATCTCGGGCAGCACCCGCGGCGCCACGTCGAGCAGCATCCAGCGGGGCCGCATGCCGGTGCGCATCGGGTGCCTGCGGACCTGCGCGTCGGTGTACATCTGGCCGTGCGCGGCGACCTCGGTGCCGGTGTATCCCGCGCCGACCACGACGAACGTGCAGCGTGCGGCGCACTCCGCGCGGTCGTCGGCCGCGGCGGCCAGCTCCACCTGCCGGGTCACGTGGTCGCGCAGGTACAGCGCCTCCGGCAGCCCCCGGAAGCCGTGCGCGTGCTCGGCGACGCCGGGGATGGGCAGCAGCTTGTTGACGCTGCCCGCGGCGAGCACCAGCCGGTCGAAGCCCAGGGTGCCCTCGCCGCCCTCCGGGCCGGTGTAGCGCACGGTGCGCCCGTCGAGGTCGACGCCGTCGGCCTCGCCCAGCACCAGCCGTACGTGCGGCAGCGTGCCCGACAGGGACACGCTGACCCGGCGCGGTTCCAGGATCCCGGCGGCGACCTGGGGCAGCAGCGGCAGATAGAGGAAGTAGTCGGTCGGATTGAGCAGGGTGATGTCGGCCTGGTGCCGGGTGAGCCTGGACAGGGTGCGGGCCGTCCGGTACCCGGCGAAGCCGGCACCGACGATCACGATGCGGGGTCGGCTCACGGTTCGCCTCCGGGCTGTCGCGTACCTCGTGAGCCTTCCGCGTCCCCTTGAGCAGGGCGGCCAAACGTCCGCGAGGAAGCCGCCGGGCAGCCGGTTTTCCCCCGTATGTCCGGGTACCCGGCCCCGGACCCACCCGCTCCCTGTCCGGAGGCAACCTCCCATGCCCGAATACGGATACTTCCTGTCGAGCGAGCAGTACGGTCCCGCGGAGCTGATCGAGCAGGCGCGGATGGCCGAGCAGGCCGGTTTCCAGGCCCTGTGGATCTCGGACCACTACCACCCCTGGAACGGCGAACAGGGACAGAGCCCCTTCGTGTGGTCGGTGATCGGCGCGCTCTCCGACGCGGTGTCCCTGCCGATCCAGACCGCGGTGACCTGCCCGACCCTGCGCATCCACCCGGCGGTGGTGGCCCAGGCCGCGGCGACCAGCGCGGTGATGACCAACGGCCGCTTCCGGCTCGGCGTCGGCACCGGCGAGGCGCTGAACGAGCACATCTTCGGCGACGCCTGGCCCGCCGCGCACATCCGTCTGGAGATGCTGGAGGAGGCCGTCCTGATCATGCGCCAGCTGTTCACCGGCAAGGAGGTCAATCACTACGGCACGCACTACACGGTGGAGAACGCCCGTCTGTACACCGTCCCGGACGAGCCCGTCCTGATCGACATCTCCGGCTTCGGCCCGACGGCGACCAGCCTGGCGGCCCGGGTGGGCGACGGCTACATCACGGTGATGCCGGACGCCTCGATGGTGGAGCAGTACCGCAAGGGCGGGGGCGGGGGAAAGCTGGTCAGCGGGGGCACCAAGGTCTGCTACGACGTGGACCGGGACGAGGCGGTACGGACCGTGCACCGGCTGTGGGCGAACGAGCAACTGCCGGGCGAGCTGAGTCAGGTGCTGCCCTCGCCGAAGCACTTCGAGCAGGCGCAGGCCCTGGTCACCGAGGACATGGTCCGGGACAACCGGGTGTGCGGCGACGACGTGGACGAGCACGTCGCGGAGCTGAAGCAGTTCGCCGACGCCGGCTTCGACCGCGTCTACGTCAGCCAGATCGGCCCCGACCTGCGCGGCTTCTTCGACTTCTACCGCACGAAGGTGCTGCCGCAGTTGGAGCAGAGCGCCTGACCCACGCGGTTCGGGCACTCGTCGGCAGAACTTCCGCGGCCGACGGGCGAGTCCGCGCGCGCCCGACCCAACTAGGCTCGTCCGCATGGACATTCTGGGAGCCACACTGCGTATCTACGTCGACGACCTGGACAAGGCGATCCCCTTCTACGAAGGTCTGGCCGGCGGCCAGGCCCTGCGTTTCGAGCGCGGCGGAGTCGAGGTCGCCGCGGTCGGCTGCTTCCTGCTGATGAGCGGGCCCGAGTCCCAGCTCGAGGTGTTGCGCAAGGTCACCGCGACGATCGCCGTGACGGACGTGGAGGAGACCCATCGGGTCCTCACCTCATTGGGCGCCAACGTCATCGCCGGACCGGTCCCGACGCCCGCCGGGCGCAATCTGATCGCCCGGCACCCGGACGGGGTGATCTACGAGTACGTGGACCGGCGGGCATAGCGGCGGGCCGGGCGGGGTCACTCCCCGTCCGGCCGCATCCGGAAGTCGTAGCGGGCCGGGAGCGGTTCGGCGCCGAGCCGCGCCCACAGCAGGCCGATGCCCTCCGCGCCCTCCCTGAGATCGGCGACCTCGAAGCCCTCGTCGAAGACGGCCCGCGCCTCCTCGCGCCGCCCCTCGGCGGCCAGCAACTCCGCCTCGGCCAGCCGGAACCGGCCGCGGGCCCGGGTCGCGGGAGCCAGCCGCTCCCACACGCCACGGGCGTCCGCGGTGCGTCCGGCCGCGAGCAGCGCCCCGATCGCCTCCCGGCCGAGCGCGGCGGCGACGGCCGTCCACCCCTCCCGCCGGTCCGGACCGTCGGCCGAGCACAGGTCGTCGAAGGCCTCGGCGTACCGGTCGGCGGCCCGCTCGTGGTGGCCGTCCTCCTGGTCGGCGACGGCGAGGCAGCGCAGCAGCGGCCAGCGTTCGGCCGCGCTCATCAGGCCGCGTTCCCAACTGCGCACCGCCTGGGCCCGGTCGTCGCCGTGCCACTGGGCGACACCGAGGTGGTACTCGGCGATCGGTGTGGCGGCCGTGGTCTCCAGCATGTCCCGCCAGGGCCGGGCGACCAGCGTGCCGCCGGGCGGTTCGCGGTGCTCCGGCTCGGGGAGGGTGCCGGTCCGCAACAGGTGCAGCCAGGGCCGCTGTTCGTCGCCGAGGGTGTGCTCGTCGAAGGGCGTGCCGGGCAGCTTCCAGCCCGCGCGAAGCACTTCGAGCGCGCCCCAGCCCGAGCCGGTGGCCAGGCGCTCGCCGGGTTCGACGTCGGCGTACGGCTGCCAGGCCGCGTACGCCGCGTCCACGTCGGCGCGCGGCAGGGCGCTCTCCAGCCGGTCCTCCGCCTCGCGCAGCACGGTGTGCCACTCGCCCTCGGGCGGGGCGTCGAGCGGCCCGTAGGCCTCCAGCCAGGAGAACTCGCTCTCCGCCGCCAGTTCGACGTGTTCCAACTGGGTGCGGACGAGGCCGGCCTGGATCTCGCAGTAGCCGCCGGTGCCGGGCTCGGTGAGCCACTCCTGCCAGCGCCGGCCGCCGGGTCCCGTGCCCCACACGAAGAGCTTGCGGCCGCGCAGCAGGTCGGTCGAGGTCTGCACCAGTCCGTGGCCGTGCTCGTCGAGCGCGGCGATCCAGCGGCGCCGGGCGTCGGGCAGCTCGTAGAAGTAGTCGGCGGCGTATGTGCTGTTGAGCGGGTAGGTGCGGTCGGCGCCGTCGTACGCCGGGACGGGGACGCGGCGCAGCCGGCGCTCGTAGCCGAAGTGCCAGGCCTCGTCGGCGGGGACGAGGACGCGGCGCTCCTCGGGGACGGCGATGTTGGACCACCAGTACGTCGGCACGGGCCGCTCGTGCGGGTTGCGTATCCGGACGCCGACGTACAGGAAGTCCGAGTCCTCGGGCAGCCACAGGTCGACCTGGAAGGGCAGGTCGCGCAGCCGCTCCCACTCCCAAAGGCGCAGCATCTCCCCGCCGTCGGGGGCGGGGACGCGGGCGGAGTGCAGGGGTGAGCAGGAGAGGGTGGTGTGGCCGGTGGCGCCGATGTTCCACTCGACGCCGCCGGAGAACCAGGCCCCGTTGAGGGCGAAGTTGGCGGGCTGGAGGACGGGGTTGACGTAGAGGAGTTCGCGGTCGGTCGGTTTGTGGTGCAGGGAGGCGATCCGGCCGCCGAGGCCGGGCAGGACGGTGGCCCTGAGCCGGTCGTTCTCGATGACCAGGGCGTCGACCCGCCGGGCCTCGCGGGTCCGGTCGTAGCCGTCGCGGACCCCAGCGGGCAGCAGGCTGCGCAGTGGCTCGTAGTCGACCTGGCGGGCCATGTCGCGCGGCAGGTCCGCCCGGTCCCGGTCGTCGATGCGGTGGGCCTCGTCCAGGGGGCGCAGCGGCGGCAGCGGGTTGTCGGGTCCCAGTGGGGCCGCGGGCAGGGTCAGTACCTCACGTCGGATCGTCGTCACGGTTCCCCATGGAAGCCGCTGGGCGGCGCGGTGAACAGGGGCGCCGCCGGTCGCGTTCGCGCGATGTCGCTCACGTTTGAAACGGCGGGGTGCCGTGCGGGCACCGGAGGGGGGCGGGCGCGCGGTTCAGCGCGGAGGGCCGGAGGTCACCGTCTCGGCGGTGATCGCCCAGCGCTGGTGGTCGCGCCAGGCGCCGTCGATGTGGAGCATCCTCGGCGAGAAGCCCTCCAGGTGGAAGCCGCAGGCGCGGGCCAGCGCGATCGAGGCGGTGTTGCCCGGCTGCACGTTGATCTCCAGGCGGTGCAGCCGCATCGGTCCGAAGGCGTAGCGCACCACGAGGTCCAGCCCTTCGCGCATCAGCCCGCGGCCCGCCGCGTGCGCGAAGGCGCCGTAGCCGAGCGCGCCGCTGAGGAAGGCGCCCTCGACGATGTTGTTGATGTTGACGAAGCCGGCGATGGAGCCGCCGTCCGCCTGGTCCGCGGCCTTCTCGCACACCAGGAACCCGGCCTTGGTGGGGTCCTCGATGAGCCGGGACGCGTAGGCCTCGTACGCGCGGGCGTTGTCCGGCGGGAAGAGCCAGGGATGGTGCAGGTCCTTGCTCTGCCGGGCGCGGGCGGTGAACTCCGCGCCGTCCTGCCGGGTGAAGTGCCGTAGCCCCACGCGAGGGCCCTCGGTGAGATGACGGGACGGGGTGTGCGGCATGGGGCCAGCCTACGACGCGTCGGCGCCGCACGCGGGGACGGTCAGCGCAGTGCGGGCCGGTCGAGCGTCAAGGTGCCCGCGTCCGCGTCGAGTTGCGCCGTCACGCCGAACGGCATGGTCAGCGCCCCCGCGCAGTGCCCGAACCCGAAGTCCTCGACGACCGGTACGCCGAGGCCGCCGAGCCGGTCGGCCAGCATGGGCCGCAGCCGCTCGTAGGGCTCGCACTGGTGCCAGGACCCGAGCAGTACGCCGCCCACCCCGTCGAGCCACCCGGCGCGCAGGAGTTGGGTGAGGTAGCGGTCGAGGCGGTACGTCTCCTCCCCCACGTCCTCCAGGCACAGCAGGCCGCCGCGGGCGCCGGCGCGGGCGTGCGGGGTGCCCAGTTCGGCGGCGAGCAGGGCGAGGCAGCCGCCGAGGGTGACGCCCCGCGCCCGGCCGGGCACCAGCGGCGTGCCGCGGGAGGCGATCACGCGGACCGTCTCCCGGGCGAACAGGGTGGCCCGCAGGTGTTCCTGCGCCCGCGTGTTCTTGACGAAGTCGATCCCCGCGGCCATCGGCCCGTGCAGGGTGACCAGGCCGAGCCGGGTGGCGAACGCCTCGTGCAGCGCGGTCAAGTCGCTGAACCCGACGAACACCTTCGGCCCGGCCGCGCGCATCGCCGCCCAGTCGAGCAGGTCGGTCATGCGCTGGACGCCGTACCCGCCGCGTGCGCACAGCACCGCGTCCACGGACGGGTCGCACCAGGCGGCCTGGAGGTCGGCGGCCCGGTCGGCGTCGGTGCCCGCGAGGTAGTCGAAGGTGCCGTGCCGGTCCAGGACGTGCGGTGCCACGACCGGGTCGAGGTCCCAGCCGCGCAGCACGTCCAGGCCCGCCCGGAGCCGCTCCTCGGGCACGGGGCCGCTGGGTGCGACGACGGCCACCCGGGCGCCGGGGGCGAGCCGGGCCGGCCGGGTCCGCTCTCTCACCCGGTCAGCTCCAGGGTCGCCACGCCGTGCCGGTCCAGTCCGAAGACCTGTGCGTAGAGGGAGAGTTCGGACTCCAGGGCGCGCACCATGGTCTCCGCCCGGCGGAATCCGTGGCCCTCGCCCTCGAAGGTGAGATAGGCGTGCGGCACTCCCCGGCCCGCCATGCGGGCGAGGAACCGTTCGCACTGCACGGGCGGGCAGATCACGTCGTCGAGTCCCTGGAGCAGCAGGAACGGCACGGTGACGCGGTCGGCGTGCGTGGTGGGCGACCGCTCGGCGTAGCGGGCGGGCACCTCGGCGTACGGGCCGATCAGGCTCTCCAGGTACCGCGACTCGAAGTCGTGGGTCTCGCCCGTGCCCCAGCCGGTCAGGTCGAGGATCGGGTAGATCACCGTGCCGCAGGCGTAGACATCGGTGCCGGCCAGCGAGGCGGCGGCGGTCCAGCCGCCCGCGCTGCCGCCGCGGACGGCGAGCCGCTCCCGGTCGGCGGTGCCCTCCTCGGCCAGGGCGAGGGCGACGGCCGCGCAGTCCTCGACGTCGACCACGCCCCACTGTTCGCGCAGCCGGTTGCGGTACTCCCGGCCGTATCCGCTGGAGCCGCCGTAGTTGACCTCCGCGACACCGATGCCGCGGGAGGTGAAGTAGGCGATCTCCAGGTCGAGGACCAGCGGGGAGCGGTTGGTGGGGCCGCCGTGCGCCCAGATCACGTACGGCGCACGCTCGCCGTCCGGCGCGACGCAGCCGGGGTTGTGCGGAGGGTAGAGGTGGGCGTGGATCTCGCGTCCGTCCGGTCCCGTGAAGGTGCGGATCCGCGGCCTCGGGTAGTACGCCGGGTCCACGGCGTCCTCGTGCGGGGCGCCGATCACCCGGGCGCGGCCGGTCCCGGCGTCCAGCTCGACGACCTCGTAGCCGCCGACCGGTCCGGCGCCGACGCCCACCACCCGGTCGCCGTGGACGGCGAGGGTGGCCGCGAACTCGGTCCAGGGGCCGGGCGCGTCGACGACCTCGCCGCTCGCGGGGTCGAGGATCCCGAGGGCGGTGGCGCCACGGCCGTGCACGACCGCGATCAGGCCGCTGTCGAGCGGGGCGAACCAGCGCTGTCCGAGCTTCCACAGCGGCCCGCCGAACTCCTCCTCGCGGGCGCACAACGGCTGCCCCTCGCGGTAGAGGTTCCACCAGCCGGTGCGGTCGGAGGCGTACAGCAGGGCGCCGTCGGGTGCCCAGTCGGCCTGCGCGATCGACTCCTCGGGTCCGCCGGCGACCGTCCGGGCGTCCCCGAGCGTGCCCTCGGGCCCGACCTCGGCGACGACCAGCTCGGTGCCGTCCCAGGGCATGCGCGGGTGGTCCCAGGCGAGCCAGGCCGCGCGCCGCCCGTCCGGCGAGATCCGCGGTCCGGTGACGAACCGGTGCCGGTCGTCGGTGAGTTCGCGCACCGCGTCCCGGTCGTCGGCCGCCGAGCCGTCCAGCGGCACCGCGGCGACGACCCGGCGCACGTCGGTGGGTCCTTCGCCGGTGAACTCCTCCAGGACGCACCACACTTCGCCGCGTTCGGGACGCGGCTGCGGCTCGGCCCAGCGCAGCCCGCCGCCCACCGGGGAGAGCGGCGTGAGCGGACGCGGCTCCCCGTCGCCCGGCCGGTGGACGTAGAGCCGCTGGTCGGCGAAGTCCACGAAGAACACCAGCGGCCCGGCGTCGGTCATGAGCCCGGCCCAGGGCCGGCCGCCGTACTCCATGACGCGGCTGCGCACGTTCCACGGCGCGGGCAGCAGCGGCTCCTCGGTGCCGTCGGGGCGGCGCCGCACCAGCGTGCGCCGGCCGGCCTCGGTGGGCCGGGGCGCGGTCCACCACACCTCGTCCCCGACGAAGCCCACGTCCTCGGGGCGTCCGTCGTGCGCGGCGGCCAGGGCCGCGTCGACGGGCGAGGGCCACGATCCGTACGCAAGGGTCCGCACTGACTCCCCCAATTCTCCTTCTCCTCCAGCTCCGTGTCGGGCAGGTCGGCCTAGGCCGTACGCAGGAATCGGTCGAGGACGCGGACGCCGAAGTGCAGCGCCTCGACGGGGACGCGTTCGTCGACGCCGTGGAAGAGGGCCTGGTAGTCGAAGCCCTCGGGCAGCTTCAGCGGTGCGAAGCCGTAGCCGGTGATGCCGAGCCGCGAGAACTGCTTGGCGTCCGTGCCGCCGGACATGCAGTACGGCACCACGTGCCCCTCGGGGGCGAACTCCTCGACGGCGGCGCGCATCCGGGCGTACGTCGGCGAGTCGACCGGCGCCTGGAGGGCGACCTCGTGATGGGCGAACTCCCAGTCCACGTCAGGTCCGGTGAGCAGGTCGAGGGTGTCGCGGAACTCGTCCTCGCCGCCCGGCAGGAAGCGCCCGTCGACATAGGCGACGGCCTGGCCGGGGATGACGTTGACCTTGTAACCGGCGTCCAGCATGGTCGGGTTGCTGCTGTTGCGGACGGTGGCCTCGACGAGCTTGGCGGCGGGGCCCAGCTTCTCCAGCAGCGCGTCGAACGTCGTCCAGGTCGGCCTCGATGCCGTAGACGGCGGCGATCTCGGTCAGGGCGGCACGCACGGTCGGGGTGGGGCGCAGCGGCCACTGGTGATCGCCTATCCGGGTGATCGCCGCCGCGAGCCGGGTGACCGCGTTCTCCGGGTTGACCTTGGAGCCGTGTCCCGCCCGCCCGCGCGCGGTGAGCCTGAGCCAGCCGGTGCCGCGCTCGCCCGCCGCGATCGGGTAGAACTGGCGGCCGAACCCGTCGTGGAAGGTGTACGCGCCGGACTCGCTGACGCCCTCGGTGCACCCCTCGAACAGCGCGGCGTGCCGGTCGGCGAGGAATCCCGAGCCGTCCGCGGCGCTGTCCTCCTCGTCCGCGGTGAAGGCGATCACGATGTCCCGCCGGGGCCGTACTCCCCGCCGGGCCCAGTCGCGGGCGACGGCCAGGATCATCGCGTCCATGTTCTTCATGTCGACCGCGCCGCGCCCCCAGACGACTCCGTCCCGGATCTCCCCGGAGAACGGGTGCACGCTCCAGTCGGCGGCCTCGGCGGGCACCACGTCCAGGTGGCCGTGCACGAGCAGCGCGTCGGCCGAGGGGTCGGTGCCCGCGACGCGGGCGACGACGTTGGTCCGGCCCTCGGTCCGCTCCAGCAGCGTGGGCTCGATCCCGGCCTCGGCGAGCCGTGCCGCGGCGTACTCGGCGGCCGGGCGCTCCAGGCAGTCGCCGCCGCCCCGGTTGGTGGTGTCGATCCGGATCAGCTCGGAGGTGAACCGGACCACCTCGTCGAGCGCCTGGGGGCCGGTCGTCGGGTGCTCAGCCATACTGCTCCTCCACCGCGGCCGAGGCGATCGTGGTGACCGCCTTGAAGGTGCGGATCGCCTCGAACATCGTGTCGTGGGTGTACGCCACCTTCCGCTCCCCGGTCCGGGCGACGCCCGGCACCACGGTGGAGGCCGCCGCCAGGTGTTCGGCGTCGAACTCGACGGCCACGGTGAACGGCCCGCCGCGCACCGGCTCGTACCGCACCGCGAGCGCCGCCGCCTCCCGGGCCGCCGCCCGGATGTCGGCGGCGGTCCTGGCCGGCGTACGGCACACGGCCGCGTAGCGCGACACATGGTCCTTGACCGCGACCTTCAGCGCCTCGGGCGCGTATCCGAGGGCGTCCTCGCAGGCCACGTCGTCCCCGGTGACCAGCACCACCGGTACGCCGTACTCGGCGACGACGTGCGCGTTGAGCAGACCCTCGCTGGCCCGTGCGTCGTTGAGCCACACACCGGTGATCTGGTTGGCGAGGTAGGTGTGCGCGAGGACGCCCTCCATGCCGGCGCCCGCGTGGTATCCGACGAAGGCGATGCCGTCCACGTCCCCGTGCTGGACGCCCTCCACCATGGACAGCGCCTTGTGCCGCCCGGTGAGCATCTGGGTGCGCTCGTCGAGCCGCTCCAGGAGGAGGTTGCGCATCGTCCAGTGGGCCTCGTTGACGAGGACCTCGTCGGCGCCGCCGTCGAGGAAGCCGAGCACGGCGGCGTTCACGTCCGAGGTGAACATCGACCGGCACCGCTCCCACTGCGGCGTACCCGGCAGCACGTCGGCAGGCCAGGTCACACCGGTGGCGCCCTCCATGTCGGCGCTGATGAGGATCTTCATACGGACGACGCTACATGCCGCCGATCACGCCTGCCAGGGGCGTCCCATCAGCCACAGGTCCATACCACTGACACCGTGTCCTTCTCGTCCTCCTCCGCCGCCGTCACGCGTCCCGTCCCGCCACCACCCACGTCGCGGGCAGCTCGATCCGGGTGCCCCGCGGGGTGTACTCCGTGGTGACGAGCGGGAGTTCGCCGCTCGCCAGGACGGTGAGTCCGGCGGTGCGCAGATACTCCGGCACCGCCTCGTCGGGGACCGGCCCGGGGGCCAGGCCGTGGCGGAGGACGGGGGCGAGCTTCGGGGACGGCCCCTCGGGGCCCTCGGACAGGGTCGCGAGGACGGCCCCGGCGGCCTGGGAGGGCTCCACGAGGAAGGCGCGGCCGGTCTCGCCGAGCAGTGCGGCGAGGGCGTCGGCCAGCGGCTGCCGGTCGTCGGGCGCGCTCTGGTGCAGGACGCCGCGCACATAGACGTTGGCGTCGCCCAGCTCCGCGTGCAGCGTCTGCGCCTCGGCGGGGTCGGCGGCGTCCAGTTGCCGGTAGACGGCCTGCCCGGCGGGGTCGGCGTGCCGGGCGTGGTCGAGGGCGGCGTCGGACAGGTCGGCGCCGACGACGTGCGGGAAGCGGTCGGCCAGGTAGCGGGTCTGGGTGCCGTTGCCGCAGCCGAGGTCGATCAGCGGCAGGGCGGGGTCGGTCAGGTGCGGCTCGAAGTGGGCGAGGTGACGGCCGGCGGTCAGCATCGGCTCCGCGTCCCAGAACACCGCCCCCTGATCCTCCGGCGCCTCGCTCCAGAAGCTCTCCCAGGCGTCCCGGTACCGATTCGTCACGCTCATGCCCGTCTCCCCAGGTGCGATGACGTACGGCCCGCCGAAGGCGACGGGTCCGTACGGTGTATCGCGCCCCGCGCACGCTCACAAGCGCCCGGCGCATTCCTTCACCAGACGTGCGAAGAGCGCGCGCCCCCCGGGCTGCGAGGCGGCTCGGGGGGCGCCGGCGCGCCGGTGACCGGTCGTCTCAGTCCTCGTGGCCGAGCTGGAGGTCGCGTTCCGTACGGCCGCCGCCGGCCACCTGGAGCACGGTGGCGACGGGCGGGTAACCGGCCGCGATCACGGTGTACTCGCCGGACGACAGGTCGACGAACCGGAAGGTGCCGTCCGGCCCGGTGGTGAGGGTGTCCACCACGTTGCCCGCCGCGTCGAGCAGGGTCACCCGCGCGTCCTCCACGATCCGTCCGCCGCCGGCCCGCACCGTGCCGCGCAGCACGGCGCCCCCGGCCAGTTCCACGTCCTGCCGGGTCTCCCGGGCCGCCTGGACGCTGACCGGCAGGGCCGCCGGGCGGAAGGCGGGGGCGCTGGCGGCGAGGGTGTACTCGCCGGCCACCAGCTCGGTGATGACGTAGCCGCCCTCCCGGCCGCTGCGGGTGGTGGCGACGACCTCGCCGTGGACGTTGGTGAGGGTGACGGTCGCGTCGCGTACGGGGCTGCCGTCGGCGGTGAGCACACTGCCGGCGAGGCGCCCTGCGCCGCCGAGCACCACGTCCAGTTCCACCGGGCGTTCGCCGACGGTCACGGAGACCGCCTGCGGCTGGTGGCCGCCGGCCGCGGCGATCAGGACGTACGAACCGGCGCCGGGCGTGGCCAGCGCGTACCGTCCGTCGCCGCCGCTGGCACCGCGGCCGATCTGCTGTCCGCCGACGTTGATGAGGGTGAGCGCGGCGCGGGGCACGACGGTGCCGTCGGGGTGCTGCACCGTGCCGCAGACCGGGATGCCGGCGGCGTACGGCGAGCGGGCCTGCGGGACCTGGGCGGTGGGCTGCGCGGTCTCGGGCTCGGTGACGGGGACGTTGTGGGACACCAGTGGTTTCTCCTTGAGGAAGAGGGCGATGAGCAGCCCGAGGACGAGCACCGGCACCAGGTAGAGGAAGATCCGCGGCATGGCGTCGGCGTATGCCCCGATGTAGGCGTCGCGCAGCGCCGGGGGCAGGGAGTGGACGAGCTGGGGGGTGATGGCCTCGGCGTCGGGCACCTCGGCGCCGGCCTCGGCGGGGAGCCGGTCGGCCAGGGCGTCGGTGAGCCGGCCGGCGAAGAGGGTGCCGAAGATCGCCGCGCCGACGCTGCCGCCGATCTGCCGGAAGTAGTTGTTGGCGCTGGTGGCGGTGCCCAGGTCGGCGGGGCGTACGGAGTTCTGCACGGCGAGGACGAGGACGGGCATCACCATGCCGATGCCGGCGCCGAGGACGGCCATCCAGATGCTGTAGTGCAGCCGGGGCGTGTCGACGTCGAGTCGGGAGAGCAGCCACATGCCGGCGACGGACAGCGCCCCGCCGAGGATCGGGTGGACGCGGTAGCGCCCGGTGCGGCTGATGAGCTGCCCGGAGATGATCGAGGCGCCGACGATGCCGCCCATCATCGGCAGCATCAGCAGGCCGGACTCGGTGGCGGTGGCGCCGTCGACCATCTGCAGGAAGGTCGGCAGATAGCTGGCGGCGCCGAACAGGGCGACGCCGATGACCAGGCCGACCAGGGCGGTGACGTTGAAGACGGAGTCCCGGAACAGCCGCAGCGGGATCAGGGGTTCGGGCGCGAAGTGCTCGGCGACGAGGAAGAGGACGGTGGCTCCGGCCGCGCCGGCGCCGAGGCCGAGGATGACCTCCGAGTCCCAGGCGTACTCGGTGCCGCCCCAGCTGGTGAGCAGTACCAGGCAGGTGGAGGCGGCGGCCAGCAGCAGGGCGCCGGGGATGTCGAGGCGCGCCTTGGTCCGCGGCCTGGGCAGCTTCAGGACGACGGCGACGACGGCCATGGTGAGCAGGCCGAAGGGCACGTTGATGTAGAAGCACCAGCGCCAGGTGAGGTGGTCGGTGAAGTAGCCGCCCAGCAGGGGGCCCGCGACGGAGGCGAGTCCGAAGGCGGCGCCGATCAGGCCCATGAAGCGACCGCGCTCGCGGGGCGGCACGATGTCCGCGATGATCGCCTGCACGCCGATCATCAGGCCGCCCGCGCCGACGCCCTGCACGGCGCGGAAGGCGATGAGCTGGTCCATGGTCTGCGCCCGGCCGGCCAGCGCCGAGCCGACGACGAAGACCAGGATGGCGAACTGGAAGACGCCCTTGCGGCCGAAGAGGTCGCCGAGCTTGCCGTAGATCGGCAGGCCGACGGTGGAGGTGAGCAGGTAGGCGGTGATCGCCCAGGACATCTTGTCCAGGCCGTGCAGCTCGCCGACGATCTTCGGGAGCGCCGTGGCGACGATCATCTGCTCCAGGGCGGCGAGCAGCAGCGCCAGCATCAGTCCGACGAAGACCAGCCGCACCCGGCGCGGGCTCAGCCCGGCGCCCGGCCCGGGTTCGGGAGCGGGGGGCTCGGGGGGCGCCTGGGGTGCGGTGACCGGTTCGTCCCGCACCGGATCCTGCACCAGGGTGATCCCGCCCATGTACCGCTCCTCTCGTCACACCTGCTCACAATTGCCACCTGGGGCGACAACTGCGAACAGATGCGAAGAGTTACGGCGAACAGCGGTGATTCGTGTAGATCACTCGAACCGGTGAGGCGGCCAACGACCGCCCCCGGCTTGCCCTTTGACTACTTCTCGACCTCGGCGGCGAGCTTGGTGAGCATCGCGTCGTAGATCCGGGCGAGCCCCTTGGGCGCGAAGGTCTTCTCGAAGAAGCCGCCGACGCCGCCGGCGCCCTGCCACGTGGTGACGACGACCACCCGGGCCTTGCCCTCCCCGGCCGGGGTGACCCGCCAGGTGGTGACCATGGAGGAGTTGCGGTCCTTCTCGACCAGTTCGCCGTCGGTCGGCTCGGTGACCTCCAGCAGGCAGTCCCGGACGCGCTTGCTGGTGGCCTGGAGCTTCCAGTGCACGAGGGTGCCCTCGCCGTCGCCGCCCTCGCGGACCTCGTACTCGCTGAAGTGCTCGGGGAGCAGCTTCTCTCGGGTGCCGCTGTAGTCGGCGAGGGTGTCGAACACCGTCTCCGCGTCCGCTGCGACGATCCGCTCCGCCGTCGCCTCGACCTGCGCCATCGGGTTCCTCCAGGGCCTGGTTCTCGAATTGGGGGCAAGCCAACCACCCCGCCGCCCGGCCACCAAATCGGGGGGCGTGAAGCGGCCCCGCGCGACTCACCCGCACGATCAAGGGAACAAGTGTTCTATTGTGTGGGCCGCAGCACTACCGAGGAGGCGCCATGCGCTGGGAGAACCTCACGGACTCCGACCACGCCCGAGCCGCCGACCCCGCGCTGTTCGGCGCGGACGCGGTCACCACCCGCACCTTCGACACGCCCGAGTTCCGCGGCATCACCTTCCACGAGGTGCGCGCCCGCTCGATCCTCAACCGGGTGCCGGGGGCCTCGCGCATGCCGTTCGAGTGGACGGTGAACCCGTACCGGGGCTGCACGCACGCGTGCGTGTACTGCTTCGCCCGCAAGACGCACAGCTATCTGGACCTCGACACCGGACTCGGCTTCGACTCCCAGATCGTCGTCAAGGTGAACGCGCCCGAGGTGCTGCGCCGCCAGCTGGCCTCGCGCCGCTGGCAGGGCGAGCACGTCGCGATGGGCACCAACGTCGACTGCTATCAGCGCGCCGAGGGCCGCTACCGGCTGATGCCGGGCATCATCTCGGCACTCGCCGACCGGGCGAACCCCTTCTCCATCCTCACCAAGGGCACGCTCGTCCTGCGCGACCTGGACCTGCTGACGCGGGCCGCGCGGGTGACGGACGTGGGCATCTCGGTCTCGGTCGGCTTCACCGACCCGGAGCTGTGGCGCACCGTGGAGCCGGGCACCCCCGCACCGGAACGCCGCCTGGAGGTCGTACGGACCCTCGGCGCGCACGGCATCGGCTGCGGTGTGCTCATGGCGCCGGTCATCCCCTTCCTGAGCGACGAGCCCGCCCAGCTCCGGGCCACCGTCCGCGCCATCGCCGCCGCGGGCGCCACCTCGGTGACTCCCCTGGTCCTGCACCTGCGGCCGGGCGCCCGGGAGTGGTTCATGGCCTGGCTCGCCCGGCACCACCCCCACCTGGTCCGCCGCTACGAACGGCTGTACGCGGACGGCGCCTACGCCCCCAAGTGGTACCAGCGCCGGATCACCCGCCAGGTGCACGACCTGGCCCGGGAGTACGGCATCGGCCCCACGCGCGCGGGCATGCCCCGAAGGACCGGGGCACCGGAGCCGGCCGCGCCGGCCGGACCGACGCCGACCGATCCGGTTCAGCTTTCGCTGCTCTGACCCGCCGCGCGGCGACCCGCGCTGGCCGATGGGTGTCCCCGGCTCGCCGAACCGCAGTGTCTCCTGGAAGCGGACCGTTGCGGACTTGGCGGCGGTGAGACGGAGTCGGCAGTTGTCACCGGGTGCGCCGCCGATGTCGATCCGCAGGTTGCGGGAGCCGCCGATCGGGACCGCCTGCCGCACCGAGCCGGTCCGTGCGACGCTGCCGTCCGCCGCGAGCAGGGTCCAGTCGACGGTGATCTCTTCGGAGTCGTCGTCGAGATCACTGTTGAAGAGGTGGAGCAGGCGCGAACTGTTGTATGCGTACGTCAGGTTGTCGCGCTTCATGGCGTAGTCCACCCAGCCCTTGTCGAAGACGGCCACGGGTGCGTACGTCTGCTTCCACAGGTCCATCGGGGTCGGGGAGAACTCGGTGATCGCGTTGTCCGTCGCCGGCCGGGTGTACGGGTTCATGATGCCGCGCCACATGTGGTCGGCGTGGTATCCGGGTCCGGCGATCTCGTCGGCGGTCCAGGGCAGGTCGACCGTCTCCGCCTGGGCGGGGTTCGCCTGGGCGGGCAGGGCGAACACCTTCTGGAAGCTGTAGAAGGCCAGTTGCACCTTGGCGTCGTGGTCCAGGCTCATCCGCTGCTGCCTGAAGATCCGCATCGATTTGATCACCGAGTGGTACCGGTCGATGTTCTCCGGCTGGATGCAGGAGGCGTTCTCCTCGCAGGTGAACCAGGTCTTCACGGTGGGGTTGTTGATGTACGTGCCCATGTAGCCGCGTGAGCAGACCGTGTCGTCTCCGCGTTCGTGGAGACGAGCTGGATGTCGGGGTTGACCGCCGGGTGTCCGGCGTAGCCGGACTTCATGCCGGTGGTCAGGTCGTCGTTGTAGACGGGGTTCTCGTTGGAGATCGACCACAAACGATCGAGGGGTGGTTGCGGTAGGCGCGGGCGATGCCGAGGACCTTCGCCACCCCGTTCTCCCAGTGCTCGCCGGTCAGCGGATACTCCCAGGTGCTGATCACGACCGGGTTCTCGGCCATCAGCATCATGCCCTTCTCGTCGCAGATCTCGACGAGTTCCTTGCTCAGGCCCCAACCGCGGTGGATGCGGAAGATGTTGATGTTCATCGACTTGGCGACGTCGATGACGTGCGAGAAGTACGAACGGGTCAGCGCCCAGTGGCCGTTGAAGGTCAGCCCGTCCGCCGAGACGTTGTCGACCCCCTGCCCCGCTATGTTGTACTCGATCGACTCGCCCCGCAGGCCGGTGCGGACGCCGTTGAGGTGGATGCCGCGGACATCGGGGGCGTCGTCGGCGACCGCGCGCACGTCGCGCACCCCGAAGCGTTCGACATGGGTGTCGAGCGTGTTCCCGGAGCCGTCGAGCAGCGAGCTGTTCAGGTTGTACAGGACCGGGTTGTCCGGCCACCACAGGTCGTAGCCGTCTCGTCCAGGGACATCACTCCGCCGTCGCAGCGCATCACCATCAGCGGTGCGGTGATCCCCGCCGCGTCGATGCTGGACTGCACGAGGTCCACGGTCTCGAACATCCTCGGCAGGATGACCGCGTTCAGGACGGCGGTACGGGTGCGCTTGTTCAGGCCGTACCGCCCGGTGATCTCGTGTGTCGCGGTGACCAGGAAGCCCCGTGCCCGCGCCGCTTCGGCGATGCGCGCCTCCCCCAGGTCGTCGTCGACCGAGAGCGGTTCGCTGACCACGACGGACCGGATGCCCGCCGCCGCGAACCGGTCGAGGATCCGGTCCAGCCCGGCGTCGTCGGTGGGCTCGCGCAGGTGCTCGTACCGGATCGGGATGCGCTTGCCGTCGGTGATCTCGATCTTCCCCAGGCCGCGCAGCCGCTTGACGAAGAAGCCGGACAGGACCTTCCTCCGGCCGCACGCGCGGAACGCCCGGTACGGAGAGCAACGGCCAGCATTCGAGGGCACCTACCGGCCCAATCGGGTCAAGTATCGACAGAACGTGTTCTTCCGACGGCGCTCCCCGGGACGATGCGGCGAGGACCGCGGCTCGCGCGGGCCGTCGCCTCTTCGTCCTGGGAGTCCTGGGAGGACGCCATGAGACAACGCGCAGCCGTGCTGTGCTCAGCCGCCGTCATCGTCGCCGGGAGTGTCGCGGCCGGCCCCGCCGGGGCGAGCGCGGCGGGGCCCGCGCCCGTCGCCCCCGCCGCCGACCTGCACTGGACGAAGTGCGGCACGGACGACTACCCGACGCTCCAGTGCGCCTCGCTCCAGGTGCCGCTCGACCACGCGCGTCCGCAGGGGAGGCGGATCACGCTGGCGCTGTCCCGCGTGCCGCACACCTCCGCGACGTATCAGGGTCCGCTGCTGGTCAACCCCGGTGGTCCCGGCGGCAGCGGGCTGAGGCTCGCCGGGTTCGTGGCGTCCTCGCTGCCCGCGGAGGTGGCCGCCCAGTACGACGTCATCGGCTTCGACCCGCGCGGGGTGGGAAGGAGCAGCCCCGCGCTGGACTGCCGTCCGGGGCACTTCGACCCGGTGCGCCCCGACTCCCTGCCGGCCACCCCGGCCGTCGAGAAGGCCAACCTCGCACGCGCGAAGTCCTTCGCCGACGCCTGCGGCGAGAAGTACGCGGACGTACTGCCGTACATCGACACGGTCGGCGCCGCGCGGGACATGGACCTGATCCGGGCGGCGCTCGGCTCGGAGAAGATCAACTACTTCGGGTACTCGTACGGCACCTACCTGGGCGCCGTCTACGCCAAGCTCCACCCGGACCGGGTGCGCCGGCTGGTCCTCGACTCCGTCGTCGACCCGACCGGCGTCTGGTACGACGCCAACCTCAACCAGGACCTCGCCTTCAACGACCGCCACCGGGCGTTCCTGGCCTGGGTCGCCGAGCACGACGCGGCGTACCGGCTGGGCACCGACCCGGAGCGGGTGGAGGCCGCCTGGTACGCCATGCGGGCCGAGGTGGCGAAGCAGCCGGCGGGCGGGCGGGTCGGCGCCTCGGAGCTGGAGGACACCTTCCTGCCCGGCGGCTACTACAACGGTTACTGGCCCCGCCTCGCGAAGGCGTTCGCCGCGTACGTGAACGACCGGGACACCGCGCCGCTCGTCGAGGCGTACGAGGACTTCGGGGCCGAGGACGCCTCCGGCGACAACGGTTACAGCGTCTACACCGCGGTGGAGTGCCGCGACGCCGGCTGGCCGCGCGACTGGGACGAGTGGCGCGAGGACAACTGGGACGTGTACGAGAAGGCGCCCTTCATGGCATGGAACAACGCCTGGTACAACGCACCCTGCGCGTTCTGGCCCACGGACTCCCGGCGGCCGGTCGACATCGGCAACCGCGAACTGCCCCCGGCGCTGCTGTTCCAGGCGACCGGTGACGCGGCCACCCCGTACGAGGGCGGCGTCACCGTGCACCGTGCGCTGCGCGGCTCCGGCCTGGTGGTCGAGGAGGGCGGCGGGAACCACGGCATCACGCTGAGCGGAAACGCCTGTCTGGACCGGCATCTGACGGCGTATCTGACCGACGGCACCGTGCCGCGCGGCACCGGCGAGGCGGACGCGGTGTGCCCGGCGCTGCCCGACCCGAAGCCGCCGGCGTCCAAGGCGGCGTCGGCCTCCTCACCCGGCTCGGCCCTGCACGGGCTGCTCGGCTTCCGCGGCTGACCGGCGCGAGGCGTTGTCAGTGCCGTGGTCCAGGATGGACGCATGAGTGAGCTGACGAGGATTGCCGCCCCGGAGGGTGTCGCGCCCGCCCCCCAGTACACCCATGTCGTGCTCGGCACCGGACGGTTCGTGGCCGTCGCCGGACAGCTCGCGCTGGACGAGGACGGCGGGCTCGTGGGCGAGGGGGACGCCGGGGCGCAGGCCCGCCAGGTCTTCGAGAATCTGCGGCGCTGTCTGGCCGCGGCCGGCGCGACCTTCGACGACGTGGTGAAACTGACGTTCTTCGTCACGGACATGGCGCACATGGCCGCGATCCGCGCGGCGCGCGCCGAGCACATACCCGACGACCGGCTGCCGGCCGCCTCGGCGGTGCAGGTGGCCGCCCTGGTCCGGCCGGAGTTCCTCATGGAGATCGAGGCCTTCGCGGTCGTGGCCCCGTGACCGGCTCCCGGGTACGGGAGATGACACTCGCCGACTGCGCCCGGGTCGCCGAGATCCGCGTCCACGGCTGGCAGACCGCCTACCGGGGCCTGGTCCCGCAGACGTATCTCGACGCGATGGACATCGCCGACGACGCCGAGCGGCGCCGCGCCCACTTCACCCGGGCCCCGGCCGGTGTGGTGAACCTGGTCGCCGAGGACGGCGGCGGCGAGGTCGTCGGCTGGTCCTGCCACGGCCCCTGCCGGGACGGCGGACCTCACGCCGGCGACGCCGAGTTGTACGCCCTCTACGTCGACACCGGGCGTCTCGGGACCGGTGTCGGGCGGGCCCTGGTCCGGGAGTCGGCGCGCCGGTGCGCGGGCGCCGGGCACGCGCGCATGCTCCTGTGGGTGCTGAAGGGCAACGCCCGCGCCCGGCGTTTCTACGAACGGGCGGGATTTCACGCGGACGGTGCCGAGGAGCCCTTCGAGGTGGCAGGGGTCGCGGTGCCCGAGGTGCGGTACGCGGCGGAGTTGGCCGCCTGACCCTGCGGAGCCACGGGGTTCACCGCTGCCCGGGGATGCGTGCCAGCGCCCGTACGGCCGCCTGCGCGAGCGCCGGATGGGCCAGGGCGTCGTTCAGCACGGGGCCTGCCCGGTCGTCGCCGAGTGCGCCCAGGCCCTCCACGCAGGCGAGCGCCACGCGCCGGTACGGGTCGAGCGGGCGCAGCCGCCGCTCCAGGGTGGTGATCAGCGCGGGCACGGCCTCGGGCGCCCGCAGCTCGACCAGCAGCCGCACCGGGTGCAGGGCGTAGGCGACCCGCCGTTCGTTGGTGGCGAGGGTGGCGGCGGCGCGGGCGGTGCGGGGGTCGCCGAGCCGGGCGAGGGCGTGGGCGGCGGAGGCGCAGCGCGGCGGGTCGCGGTGGTTCAGCAGCAGTACGAGGGACTCGAAGGCCCGCCGGTCCCCCGCCATGCCGAGCCGGAAGGCGGCCAGTTCCCGGGCCCAGAGCGGGTGTCCGGGCTCGGTGAGCACGGCGGCCAGCTCGTCGTGGTCCTCGGTCGCCACGAGACGGTCGTACTCCGCCGGGGCCTCGGGCGCGTTCGACGCACTGGCCTCCGCCCGTAAGCGCTCCGTGAGCGATCGCAACTCTTCGTTCATGTCACCGAGGTTAGAGGCGCCGTCCGCCGCGTGGGACGTACATCACGAACACGGGGGGCTGGCGCGCTCGTTACCCGCGAGTTAGTCTCAAACGAGCGAGTCACCCACTCGTAGCAACCCTCACGGCGGTCTGGTGACGCGGCCACCGTGGGAGCAGAGCAGTCCGTTCGGTGCCTCGGGTACCGCAGTACGGCTCGGCCTCGGGACAGGGCCGGTCGGAGACCGCCGCCCGGCGGGCGTGTGCACGCCCTCCGCGACGGCACCGGGCGTGTGCGCCGGTCGGCCCGGCAACACCCGCACTCCTTCCTCACGCACCCGGTACGCCTCTTCGGCGACCGGACGTGTTCCCGTCGTCACCCTCATTCCTGGAGTCCCGCGATGGCCGCTCCCCTGTCCGACACCCCTCTGTCCCCGCTCCGGACCGTCGCCGTGGTCGGCCTCGGCACGATGGGCACCGGCATCGCCGAGGTCCTCGCCGGGGCCGGCCGCGATGTCGTCGGCATCGACATCAGCGAGGCGCAGGCCGCGAAGGCCCTCGCCGCGCTGGAGTCCTCCACCGCCCGCGCCGTCGAGCGCGGCCGCCTCACCGGGCAGGAGCGCGCCGGCGTTCTCGCCCGCGTCCGCGTCTCCACCGACCTGTCCGATGCGGCCGGCGCCGACCTGGTGATCGAGGTCGTCCCGGAGTCGTACGAGATCAAGCAGCGGGTCTTCCGCGAGCTGGACGGGATCGTGCGTGCGGAGGCGGTCCTGGCGACCGGCACCAACGCGCTGTCCGTCACGCGGCTGGCCGCCGACTCGGCCCGCCCCGAGCGGGTGCTCGGCCTGCACTTCTTCAACCCGGCCCCCGCGATGAAGCTGGTGGAGGTCGTCTCCTCGGTGCTGACGGCACCGGCCGCCGTCACGGCGGTCACCGACCTCGCCCTGGACCTCGGCAAGGAGCCCGTCGCGGTCGGCGACCGGCCCGGGTTCGTCGCGGACGGGCTGCTGTTCGGCTACCTCAACCAGGCCGCGGCGATGTACGAGGCGAACTACGCCTCCCGCGAGGACATCGACGCCGCCATGCGGCTCGGCTGCGGGCTGCCGATGGGCCCGCTGGCCCTGCTCGACCTGGTCGGCGTGGACACGGCGCGTACGGTCCTGGAAGCCATGTACGCCGCCTCCCGCGACCGTCTGCACGCCCCCGCCCCGATCCTCCGGCAGCTCAGCGAGGCCGGTCTGACCGGCCGCAAGGCGGGGCGCGGCTTCTACACCTACGAGGCGCCCGGCAGCGCGGTCGTCGTGCCGGACGCCCTGACCCCGCGGGAGAGCGGGGCGCCGGTCGCCGGCCGTCCGGTGCGCGCGGCGGGTGTGGCCGGTTCGGGCACCATGGCGTCCGGCATCGCCGAGGTGTTCGCCAAGGCCGGGTACGAGGTGGTGCTCGCCGCCCGCAGCGCGGAGAAGGCGCAGGCCGCCAAGGCCCGGGTCGGCAAGTCGCTGGCGCGCGGCGTCGACAGGGGCAGGCTGACCGCCGAGGCGGCGGCGCTGGCCCTGGAGCGGATCACCCCGACGGGCACCTACGACGACCTCGCCGGCGTGGATCTGGCCGTGGAGGCGGTCGCCGAGGACCTGGAGGTCAAGCGGCAGTTGTTCGCCACGCTGGACAAGGTCTGCAGGCCCGGCGCGGTGCTGGCCACCACCACGTCCTCCCTGCCCGTCGTCGCCTGCGCCCGCGCCACCTCGCGCCCGCAGGACGTGATCGGCATGCACTTCTTCAACCCGGCCCCCGCGATGAAGCTGGTCGAGGTGGTCCGCACGGTGCTGACGGCGGACGACGTGCACGCCACCGTCCGCGAGGTCTGCGCCAAGGTGCGCAAGCACGCCGTGGACTGCGGTGACCGGGCCGGGTTCATCGTGAACGCGCTGCTGTTCCCGTATCTGAACAACGCGGTCAAGATGGTGCAGGAGCACTACGCGACGCTCGACGACATCGACGCGGCGATGAAGCTGGGCGGCGGGTATCCGATGGGTCCGTTCGAGCTGCTGGACGTGGTCGGGCTGGATGTCTCGCTGGCCATCGAGAAGGTGCTGCACCGCGAGTTCCGGGACCCGGGGCTGGCCCCTGCGCCGTTGCTGGAGCATCTGGTGGCCGCGGGCTGCCTCGGCCGCAAGACGGGCCGCGGTTTTCGCGAACATGCCCGCCGCTGAGCGACCGGGCGGCCGTCCCCGGCCCGGGGAGGACCGGCGCGACCCTCCGCCGCCCTCCCCGGCCGGGGCACCCCACGGATCTTCTCCGCCCGCGCCGGGCGGAGGAATCCCCGGTCACGCGCATCGGTCCGGGCGGATGCAGTACGTTCGGGTCATGTCCCAGCCCGCCAGGTCCTCACGTACACCAGCCACGCCCGACGCGCCGGAGAGCGCGGCCGGCGGCCGGGCCGCCGCCCAGCGGCTCAAAATGCGCCGGGAACTGGCGGCGGCGGCCATGGAACTGTTCGCGGCCAAGGGGTACGAGGCGACCACCGTCGACGAGATCGCGGCCCAGGCGGGGGTGGCCCGGCGCACCTTCTTCCGGCACTTCCGCTCCAAGGAAGAGGCGATCTTCCCGGACCACGACGACACCCTGGTGCGCGCCGAGGCGGTGCTCAACGCGGCGCCCGCGCACGAGTATCCGCTGGACACGGTGTGCCGGGGCATCAAGGAAGTCATGAAGATGTACGCGGCCCAGCCGGAGATCTCGGTCGCCCGCTACAAGCTGACGCGCGAGGTGCCGACCCTGCGCGAGGCGGAGATCGCGTCGGTGGCCCGCTACGAGCGCCTGTTCACCCGCTATCTGCTCGGCCACTTCGACGAGCACGCGCACAACGGCGACAACGACGACCCGCTGCTGGCCGAGGTCGCCGCGTCCGCCGTGGTCACCGCGCACAACCACGTGCTGCGGCGCTGGCTGCGGGCGGACGGGCAGGGCGACGTGGAGGCGCAGCTCGACCGCGCCTTCGCGATCGTGCGCAAGACGTTCGGCACGGGCATCGGCGCCGGGCGCGCCACGTCCCCCGCCGCACCGCCGGCCGCGTCCTCGGCCGCCGTGCGGGGCGAGGTGCTGGTGACCCTCGCGCGTACCGACGCGCCGCTGCACGAGGTCATGCGCACCATCGAGCAGGCCCTCAAGGAGCGCTGAACCGCCCGGTCCGCCCGGTGCGAACGGCCACCCCCCGGGTGGCCGTTTTTGCATGTCAGTGCCCCTTTTCAACCACTCACTCACCCCCATTCGATCGATCATCGCTCATTTGTTACGTAAAGATTTCATCTGAGAGCATTTTCTGGCACTCAGTGCCTTGCGGGGTGACACGCGGTGTCATACGTTGAAGGTGTTCGGGCTGTCCCCGCACCCATCCCCCGCGCGCCCCGAACGCCTGCGTCACAGGCACTTTCACCATCCCTCTGCAGCACCGACGCAACCATCGGCGCTCCTCCCCCGGGGCGCTCACCGCCGGAGGCAACACCGTGACCGTGAAGGACATCCTGGACGCGATCCAGTCACCCGAATCCACGCCTGCCGACATCGCCGCGCTGCCGCTCCCCGAGTCGTACCGCGCGATCACCGTGCACAAGGACGAGACGGAGATGTTCGCGGGCATGACGACCCGCGAGAAGGACCCGCGCAAGTCGCTCCACCTGGACGAGGTGCCGGTGCCCGAGCTGGGACCCGGCGAGGCCCTGGTGGCCGTCATGGCCTCCTCGGTCAACTACAACTCGGTGTGGACGTCGATCTTCGAGCCGCTGTCGACCTTCGGCTTCCTGGAGCGCTACGGCAGGGTCAGCGAACTCACCCGGCGCCACGACCTGCCCTACCACGTCATCGGCTCCGACCTTGCGGGCGTCGTCCTGCGCACCGGCCCGGGGGTCAACGCCTGGCGGCCCGGCGACGAGGTGGTCGCGCACTGCCTCTCCGTCGAGCTGGAGTCCTCCGACGGCCACAACGACACGATGCTCGACCCCGAGCAGCGCATCTGGGGCTTCGAGACCAACTTCGGCGGCCTCGCCCAGATCGCCCTCGTCAAGTCCAACCAGCTGATGCCCAAGCCGGGCCACCTCAGCTGGGAGGAGGCCGCCGCCCCCGGCCTGGTCAACTCCACCGCGTACCGCCAGCTCGTCTCCCGCAACGGCGCCCAGATGAAACAGGGCGACAACGTGCTCGTCTGGGGCGCGAGCGGCGGCCTCGGCTCGTACGCGACCCAGTTCGCGCTGGCCGGCGGCGCCACCCCGGTCTGCGTCGTCTCCAGCGAGCGGAAGGCCGAGATCTGCCGGCGCATGGGTGCCGAACACATCATCGACCGCAGCGCCGAGGACTACCGGTTCTGGAAGGACGAGCACACCCAGGACCCCAAGGAGTGGAAGCGCTTCGGCAAGCGCATCCGCGAACTCACCGGCGGCGAGGACGTCGACATCGTCTTCGAGCACCCGGGCCGCGAGACCTTCGGCGCCTCCGTCTACGTCACGCGCAAGGGCGGCACGATCGCCACCTGCGCCTCCACCTCCGGGTACGACCACAGTTACGACAACCGCTACCTGTGGATGTCCCTGAAGCGGATCATCGGCTCGCACTTCGCCAACTACCGTGAGGCCTGGGAGGCCAACCGGCTCATCGCCAAGGGGAAGATCCACCCGACGCTGTCGAAGGTCTACTCCCTGGAGGAGACCGGCCAGGCCGCCCACGACGTGCACCGCAACCTCCACCAGGGCAAGGTCGGAGTGCTGTGCCTGGCGCCCGAGGAGGGCCTGGGCGTGCGCGACGAGGAGATGCGCGCCGAGCACATCGACGCCATCAACCGCTTCCGGAACGTCTGAGGGGCGCCGTATGACCGATCGTCACAAGGACCGGCCGTGGTTGATGCGGACCTATGCCGGTCACTCCACGGCCGAGGCGTCCAACGAGCTGTACCGGCGCAACCTCGCCAAGGGCCAGACGGGTCTGTCGGTCGCCTTCGACCTGCCGACCCAGACCGGCTACGACTCGGACCACGTCCTCGCCCGCGGCGAGGTGGGCCGGGTCGGGGTGCCCGTCGCACACGTCGGTGACATGCGCCGGCTGTTCCAGGACATCCCCCTGGAGCAGACGAACACCTCGATGACCATCAACGCCACGGCCATGTGGCTGCTGGCGCTCTACCAGGTGGTCGCCGAGGAGCAGGGCGCGGAACGTCACCAGGCTCCAGGGCACGACGCAGAACGACATCGTCAAGGAGTACCTGTCCCGGGGCACCCACGTCTTCCCGCCGGGACCCTCGCTCCGCCTGACGACCGACATGATCGCCTACACGGTCTCCCACCTCCCCAGGTGGAACCCGATCAACATCTGCAGCTACCACCTCCAGGAGGCGGGCGCCACTCCGGTGCAGGAGATCGCGTACGCGATGTCCACCGCGGTCGCCGTGCTGGACGCCGTGCGCGACGGCGGCCAGGTGCCGCGGGAGCGCATGGGCGACGTGGTCGGCCGCATCTCCTTCTTCGTCAACGCGGGCGTCCGCTTCGTCGAGGAGATGTGCAAGATGCGCGCGTTCGGCCGCATCTGGGACCGCGTCACCCGCGAGCGGTACGGCATCGAGAACCCCAAGCACCGCCGCTTCCGCTACGGCGTCCAGGTCAACTCCCTCGGCCTGACCGAGGCGCAGCCGGAGAACAACGTCCAGCGGATCGTCCTGGAGATGCTGGCCGTCACCCTCTCCAAGGACGCCCGCGCGCGTGCCGTGCAACTGCCCGCCTGGAACGAGGCGCTGGGCCTGCCCAGGCCGTGGGACCAGCAGTGGTCGCTGCGCATCCAGCAGGTGCTGGCCTACGAGAGCGACCTGCTGGAGTACGGCGACCTCTTCGAGGGCTCGAAGGTGGTCGAGGCGAAGGTGGACGAGCTGGTCGCCGAGTCCCTCGCCGAGATGGGGCGCATCGAGGAGATGGGCGGCGCGATGGCCGCCGTCGAGTCCGGCTACCTCAAGTCGCAACTGGTCGCCTCGCACGCCGAGCGCCGGGCCAGGATCGAGTCGGGCGAGGAGAAGATCATCGGTGTCAACGCCTTCGAGGGCACCGAGCCCAACCCGCTGACCGCCGACCTGGACACCGCGATCCAGACGGTCGACCCGGCGGTGGAGGCCCGCGTCGTCGCCTCGCTGGAGAACTGGCGGGACACCCGCTACCAGCCGCCCTTCAACCACCCCCGCCCCTGCAAGGCGCTGGAGAGGCTGAAGGAGGCCGCCAAGAGCACCGACAACCTCATGGAGGCCACCCTGGAGTGCGCCCGCGCCGGTGTCACGACCGGGGAGTGGGCCGGGGCGCTGCGCGAGGTGTTCGGCGAGTTCCGCGCGCCGACCGGCGTGTCGTCGGCGCCGGTGGCGGTCGCGGCCGAGGCGGGTTCGGCACTCGGCGAGGTCCGCCGCAGGGTCGACGCGACGGCGAAGGAACTCGGGGTCGGCAAGCTGCGCTTCCTGGTCGGCAAGCCCGGTCTTGACGGCCACTCCAACGGCGCCGAGCAGATCGCGGTGCGGGCCCGCGACGCCGGGTTCGAGGTGGTCTACCAGGGCATCCGGCTCACCCCGGAGCAGATCGTGGACGCCGCCCTCGCCGAGGACGTGCACGCGGTGGGCCTGTCCATCCTCTCCGGATCGCACGCCCAACTGGTGCCTGACGTGCTGGAACGGCTGCATGTGGCCGGTGCCACAGATATACCCGTGATCGCCGGTGGCATCATCCCCAAGGGTGACGCCGAACAACTGCGGGCAGCCGGAGTGGCCGCGGTCTTCACCCCGAAGGATTTCGACATCACCGGAATCATCGGCCGCATCGTCGACGAGATCCGGCACGCGAACAAGCTCGACCCCCTGGAGGTCCCCGCATGACGACAGTCAACCGCCTTCGCCCCCGGCGCTCCTGCCTCGCGGTGCCGGGTTCGAACCCACGGTTCCTGGAGAAGGCCCAGGGCCTCCCGGCGGACCAGGTCTTCCTCGACCTGGAGGACGCCTGCGCACCGCTCGCCAAGCCGGAGGCACGGCACACCGTCGTCAAGTTCCTCAACGAGGGCGACTGGACCGGCAAGACCCGCGTGGTGCGCGTGAACGACTGGACGACCGAGTGGACGTACCGCAACGTCGTGACGGTCGTCGAGGGCGCCGGGCCGAACCTTGACTGCATCATGCTGCCGAAGGTCCAGGACGCGCAGCAGATCGCCGCGCTCGACCTGCTGCTCACCCAGATCGAGAAGACGATGGGATTCGAGGTCGGCCGGATCGGCATCGAGGCGCAGATCGAGAACGCGCGGGGCCTGAACAACGTCAACGAGATCGCGCAGGCCTCCCCGCGTGTCGAGACCATCATCTTCGGCCCGGCCGACTTCATGGCCTCCATCAACATGAAGACCCTCGTCGTGGGCGAGCAGCCGCCCGGCTACCCGGCGGACGCCTACCACTACATCCTGATGAGGATCCTGATGGCCGCCCGCGCCAACGACCTCCAGGCGATCGACGGACCCTACCTCCAGATCCGCAACGTCGACGGCTACCGCGAGGTCGCGCGGCGCGCCGCCGCCCTCGGTTTCGACGGCAAGTGGGTGCTGCACCCCGGCCAGGTCGAGGCGTCCAACGAGATCTTCTCGCCGTCGCAGGAGGACTACGACCACGCCGAGCTGATCCTGGACGCGTACGACTACTACACCTCCGAGGCGGGTGGCAAGAAGGGCTCCGCGATGCTCGGCGACGAGATGATCGACGAGGCCAGCCGCAAGATGGCCCTGGTCGTCTCCGGCAAGGGGCGCGCCGCCGGCCTGCGCCGCACCAGCGAGTTCGAGATCCCGGAGGGCTGAGGGCGATGCAGTTCGGACGCACCTACGAGGAGTTCGAGGTCGGGGCGACGTACAAGCACTGGCCCGGGAAGACGGTCACCGAGTACGACGACCACCTGTTCTGTCTGCTCACCATGAACCACCACCCGCTCCACATGGACGCCAACTACGCGGAGAAGACAACCGACTTCGGCAAGAACGTCGTCGTGGGGAACTACGTCTACTCGCTCCTGCTCGGCATGTCCGTCCCGGACGTCTCCGGCAAGGCGATCGCCAACCTGGAGATCGAGTCGCTCAGGCACGTGGCGCCGACCTTCCACGGCGACACGGTCTACGGCCAGACGACGGTGCTGGACAAGTGGCCCTCCAAGTCGAAGAACGACCGGGGCATCGTGCACGTCGAGACCAAGGGCTACAAGCAGGACGGCACGCTCGTGTGCGTCTTCCGCCGCAAGGTGATGGTGCCGACCGAGACGTACATCAAGGAGCGCGGCGGCGAGCAGCCGGGCCGGCCCGAGCCGAAGGAACAGGGGAAGTAGATGAGCCGTCTCGCCCAGACCCACGGCCTCACGGACGTCCAGCGGGAGATCCTCTCCACCGTCCGGGACTTCGTGGACAAGGAGATCATCCCGGTCGCCACCGAACTGGAGCACCGGGACGAGTACCCGCAGGACATCGTCGACGGGCTGAAGGAGCTGGGCCTGTTCGGCCTGATGATTCCCGAGGAGTACGGAGGGCTGGGCGAGTCGCTCCTGACGTACGCCCTGTGCGTGGAGGAGATCGCGCGCGGCTGGATGTCGGTGTCCGGCATCATCAACACGCACTTCATCGTGGCGTACATGCTCAAGCAGCACGGCACGCGGGACCAGAAGGACCACTTCCTGCCCCGGATGGCCGCGGGCGACATCCGGGGCGCCTTCTCGATGTCCGAGCCGGCCCTGGGCTCCGACGTGTCCGCCATCTCCTCGAAGGCGGTGCAGGACGGCGAGGAGTACGTCCTGAACGGGCAGAAGATGTGGCTGACCAACGGCGGCACGGCGTCGCTGGTGGCCGTGCTGGTCAAGAGTGACGAGGGTCACCCCGAGGGGACCGCTCCGCACAAGTCGATGACGACCTTCCTGGTGGAGAAGGAGCCCGGGTTCGGCGAGGTCCGCCCCGGACTGACCATCCCCGGCAAGATCGACAAGATGGGCTACAAGGGCGTCGACACCACCGAGCTGATCATGGACGGCCTGCGCATTCCGGCCAATCGGGTGCTCGGGGGCGTCACCGGCCGAGGTTTTTACCAAATGATGGACGGTGTCGAGGTCGGCCGCGTCAACGTGGCGGCCCGCGGTTGCGGTGTCGCTCGGCGCGCCTTCGAACTCGGCGTCCAGTACGCCCAGCAGCGCCACACCTTCGGCAAGCAGATCGCCCAGCACCAGGCCATTCAGTTCAAGCTCGCGGAGATGGCTACCAAGGTGGAGGCGGCGCATGCGATGATGGTGAACGCTGCACGCAAAAAGGACTCGGGCGAACGAAACGACCTGGAAGCGGGGATGGCCAAGTATCTGGCCTCCGAGTACTGCAAGGAGGTCGTGGAGGACGCCTTCCGGATCCACGGCGGGTACGGCTTCTCCAAGGAGTACGAGATCGAGCGCCTCTACCGCGAGGCCCCGATGCTGCTCATCGGCGAAGGCACCGCCGAGATCCAGAAAATGATCATCGGCCGCCGGCTGCTCGAAGAGTATCGATTCCAGGGTTAGATGTCCGGATACGGGGTGTTTTCTTGGAGAAGAAGGTCACACCCCGTAGGCAGTGTTCGGCCGCCGACTCGGCTTCCTGGCTTACCCAGTTGTGGCGGAGAGCCGCTACGATCGCCGGAAAGCCGCCGTCCCCCGTCAGAGCGCGGCATCATCCGCTACGAAGGTCATCCATGCCCCACAGCCAAACCTCTGCATCTCGCGACAGCCTGGCCGGCGTACGCCTCGCGCGCGGAGCATCGCCGTGGCTTCTGCCGACCGTCGCCACCGCAGCCGTCAGCCTTCTCCGTGCCCGCCGCTCCGGTGCCGCCAAGGCCGTGGCCGTCCCCGCCACCGCGCTCGCGGCGGGGATGCTGTGGTTCTTCCGCGACCCCGAGCGCGAGATCACCCGGGGCCGGGTCATCTCGCCCGCCGACGGTGTGGTGCAGAGCATCATGCCGTGGAAGGACGGCCGTACCCGCGTCGCGATCTTCATGAGCCCGCTCAACGTCCACGTGAACCGGGCCCCGCTCTCCGGCACGGTGACGTCGGTCGAGCACGTCCCCGGTGGTTTCGTTCCCGCCTTCAACAAGGAGAGCGAGAACAACGAGCGGGTGGTGTGGCACTTCGACACCGAGCTGGGCGACATCGAGATGATCCAGATCGCCGGCGCCGTGGCCCGCCGCATCGTTCCCTACGTGCCCAGCGGCACGAAGGTCGAGCAGGGCGAGCGGGTCGGTCTGATCCGCTTCGGCTCGCGCGTCGACCTGTACCTGCCGGAGGGCGTCGAGATCGCGGTCGAGGTGGGTCAGAAGACGGTGGCTGGGGTGACTCGAATTGACCGTGATTGATCCACAGACCCAGACCGGGTGGGTGCCCGAGGCGGACGAGATGGACGAGATGGACGAGGAGATGCCCCTCTCGCTCCGCCTCTCGATAGCGGACACACTCACCCTCGGCAACGCCACGTGCGGCTTCATGGCGGTGTACTTCACCACCACGGGCATCCTCATCCCGCACCTCATGGGCAGCGACGAGTCGGGCATGGCCCGGCACAGCGCGGCCACCGCGGTCATCCTGATGCTGTGCGCGGCGATCTTCGACCTGTTCGACGGCCTGGTGGCGCGCAAGCTGCGCAGCTCACCCATGGGCGCCGAGCTGGACAACCTCTCCGACCTGATCAGCTTCGGGCTGGCACCGGCGTACTTCGTCCTCGTCTACGGCATGGTCGCGGACGACGCGCACCAGCGGGTGGCGGCGGTGGGGGCGATCGTGGTCCTGCTGGCGGTGGTGCTGCGGCTCGCGCGGTTCTCCTGCGTCACCGTCAAGGACGGCACGTTCCAGGGCATGCCCTCGCCGTTCGGCGCGCTGACGGTGGTGTCGATCGTGCTGCTCGAACTGCCCTTCGTGGCGACGCTCCTCGCGATCATCGGCACGGCCTGGCTGATGGTGAGCCGGGTGGAGTACCCGAAGCCGCGGGGGCGCCTGGCGGTGGCGATGCTGTCGTGGATCGTCCTGTCGATGGGTCTGCTGGCCGGCTGGGCCTTCGACGCGCCGAGCGCGCAGTTGCTCCTTCAGACGGGGTGCGCGCTTCAGCTGGTGATGGGGGCGGTGATCCCCCTGTTCGCCACCGCTCGCAGGGTGAACAACTTCCGTGACAATCGGCGGGAGGCGCGGGCGGCTCAGTTGCCGTAGCGCTCCGCTGGGTGGGGCCCCGGACCCGGGTGGGTTCGGGGCCCTTCGCTTTCCGGGGGGGGCCGGGGTTTGTGCGGGCCCCACTGGGGGCTCCGCCCCCAGACCCCCGGCCTTGCCCACCCACCGGCCGACTCGGTGGGCTTGAAAGGGGCCGCAGGGCCGTTCAGGCCGAAGCGAGGCTCTGAGGACCCGGGGCTCAGAGCAGGAAGTCCCGGGCGATGCCCTCGGCCACCCGTTCCAGGATCGGCCCCGCCTCCGCGACGCACCTCGCCACGTCCGGCTCGGCATCCGTCAGCGGATACGCCCGCCGGATCCCCGCCCGCCCCAGCGCCGCCGGCGGCAGCGCCAGCCGCCCGCACACCGCGACGACCTCCTTGCCCGCGGCCCGCGCCGCCGCGGCGACCCCCGCCGGGGCCTTGCCGTGCAGGGTCTGCTCGTCCAGCGAGCCCTCCCCCGTGATCACCAGGTCCGCCCGCTCCAGCGCCGGCGCGAAGCCGAGCACGTCCAGCATGACCTCGATGCCGGGCCGGAACCGCGCCCCGAGCAGCAGCGCGCCGTACCCGATGCCGCCCGCCGCACCGGCCCCCGGCGACGCGGCGAACCGGGCGGCCCGCGGGCCCACGCTCTCCTCCAGCACCTTCGCGAAGTGCGCGAGGGCCGCGTCGAGGCTCGTCACGTCGTCCGGTGAGGCGCCCTTCTGCGGCCCGTAGACCGCGGCGGCGCCCTTCGGACCGGTCAGGGGATTGTCGACGTCGCTCGCGAGCACCAGCTCGACGCCGGACAGCCGCGGGTCCAGGCCCGACAGATCGGCCGAGGCCAGCCCGGCGAGGCCGCCGCCGCCCGGCCCGACCGGAGTGCCGTCCTCGTCCAGAAACCGCGCGCCCAGCGCGGCCAGCATCCCCGCGCCGCCGTCGGTGGTGGCGCTGCCGCCGACCCCGAACACGATCGTCCGCGCCCCCGCGTCCAGCGCGGCCCGCAGCAGCTCGCCCGAGCCGTACGTGGACGCGGTCAGCGGTGCGAGGACACCGGCCGGCAGCCGCTGCAACCCGCTGGCCTCGGCCATCTCCACGACCGCGGTGCCCTCGCGCAGCGCGAACGCGGCCGTCACCTCGTCGCCGAGGGGCCCGGCGACCCGTATCTCCCGGCGCTCGAACCCGGCCGCGACCGCCGCGGCCACGGTGCCGTCGCCGCCGTCGGCCACGGGCAGCGCCTCGACCCGGACGTCCGGCACGGCGCGGCGCAGTCCGGCCGTCACGCGCTCGGCGACCTCGACGGCCGTCAGCGATCCCTTGAACTTGTCCGCGGCGACGAGTACCCGCCGGCCCCCGCGCACTTCAGCGTCAGCCACCTTGATCTCCTCTTGCTCATCGAGCCTTGCGCACGTCAAGGCAGTCGCGCCGCTGCGACCCTAACCGGAGGAGGCGCACGTCGTCATGCCCCTCCCACAGGGTGGAACCGGCGGGGCGTACGGGATGGTTACGCTTTCGGGATGACCACCTCTGACTACGCCACCTACATCGCCGGTCTCCCTCGCGTCCTCGCCGGTGCCGCCGCGCTCTTCCGGGACGCCGAGGGGCGGGTGCTGCTCGTCGAGCCCAACTACCGCGAGGGGTGGGCGCTGCCCGGCGGAACGATCGAGTCCGACGCCGGGGAGACCCCGCGCCAGGGCGCCTGGCGGGAGACCGTCGAGGAGATCGGGCTGGACGTACGGCTCGGCCGGCTGCTCGCGGTGGACTGGGTGCAGGGGCCGGGCCGGCCGCCGATCGTGGCGTACCTGTACGACGGCGGGATCCTGTCCGAGGACGACCTCAAGGCGATCCGGCTGCAGGAGGAGGAGCTGCTGTCCTGGCGGCTGGTGCCGCGCGAGGAACTGGGCACTCACCTCCTCGGCGCGCTGCACGGCCGGGTCCTGTCCGCGCTCGACGTACTGGCCGGGGGCTCGGGAACGGCGGAGCTGGAGAACGGCGTCCGGGTCGACCGATAACCGTTCGCCGGGCGCGCACCCGCGCCCCTACCCTCGACCGCATGACCAGCAAGCCCCTCGTCGCCATCCTGAGCGGGGCCGGCGTCTCGACCGACTCCGGCATCCCGGACTACCGCGGCCCCGACGGGCTGTGGCGACGCGACCCGGAGGCCGAGAAGCTCGTCACCCACGAGTACTACATGGGCGATCCGGAGATCCGGCGCCGCTCCTGGCTGATGCGGCGCGACACCGCGAGGCTGGGGGCCGAACCGAACGCGGCGCACCGCGCGGTCGCCGAGCTGGAGCGGTCGGGGGTACCGGTCCGGGTGATCACGCAGAATGTGGACGGCCTGCACCAGCTCGCCGGGCTGGCCGCCCGCAAGGTCCTCGAACTGCACGGCACCGCCCGCAGCTATGTGTGCACCCGCTGCCACGTCCGGGGGCCGATGGAGGACGCGCTCGCCCGGGTCGCGGCCGGCGAGGACGACCCGCCGTGCCTGGAGTGCGGCGGCATCCTGAAGTCGGCGACCGTGATGTTCGGCGAGCGCCTCGACCCGGTGGTACTGAGCGAGGCGACCGCCATCAGCAGGGCGTGCCAGGTGTTCATCGCCGTCGGCACCAGCCTCCAGGTGCAGCCCGCCGCCGGGCTGGCCGGCGTGGCCGCCGACCACGGCGCCCGCCTCGTCGTCGTCAACGCCGAACCGACCCCGTACGACGACCTGGCCGACGAGGTGGTCCGGGAGCCGATCGGCACCGCCCTGCCCGCACTGCTGCGGCGGCTGGCGGCGGGGAGTCACCCGGCGGGCGCCTGATCGCCGGGGAGCGGTCAGCCGCCCGGGAGCGGTCGGAAGAGCGCCGCTCCCCGTTCGAAGTCCAGCAGCCGCCGCTTGCGTTCCAGGCCGCCGCCGTAGCCGGTGAGGCCGCCGCTCGCGCCGATGACGCGGTGGCAGGGGACGATGATGCCGATCGGGTTGCGGCCGTTGGCGAGGCCGACGGCGCGCGAGGCGGTGGGGTTGCCGAGCGCGTCGGCGAGTTCGCCGTAGGTGCGGGTCTCGCCGTACGGGATCTCGCGGAGCCGGTCCCAGACCGCGCGCTGGAACGGGGTGCCGTTCAGGCGCAGTTCGAGGGTGAACTCCTTCAGGTCGCCGGCGAAGTAGGCCGCCAGTTGCTCCTCGGCCCCGGCGAAGGGCTGCTCGTCGGGGTCGCCGAAGGTCTCCTGCGGCGGGCGGTGGCGCTGGTCGGTCATGTAGAGGCCGCACAGGGTGCCGTCCTCGGCGACCAGGGTGAGCGGGCCGTACGGGCTGTCGACGACGGTGTGCTGTTTCACGGGTCTCCTCCGGCGGGCGTGCACGGGCTCATACGGGCAGGAAGTTGATCGGGTGGCTGTCGGTCGCCCACAAGTACTGGACCGCGTACGCCCGCCAGGGCCGCCAGGCCGCCGCGCGGGCGGTGAGGGCGGCCGGGGTCGAGGGCAGGCCCAGTGCGCCGGCGGCGCGGCGGACGCCGAGGTCGGTGGGGAGGAAGGCGTCGGGGTCGCCGAGGGCGCGCATCGCGATCACGTCGGCGGTCCAGGGGCCGAAGCCGGGCAGGGCGAGGAGCCGGGCGCGGGTCTCGGTCCAGTCGCACTCGACGCCCAGGCTGAGCGAGCCGTCGGCCAGGTGCGCCACGAGGGTCGTCAGGGTCGTGCGGCGGGTGCGGGGCATCGCGAGGGTGTGCGGGTCCACCGCCGCGAGGGCGGTCGCCGTGGGGAACAGGTGGGTCAGCCCGCCCCCGGGGTCGTCGACCGGGTCGCCGTGCGCGGTGACCAGGCGTGCCGCGTGGGTACGGGCGGCGGCGGTGGACACCTGCTGGCCGAGTACGGCCCGCACCGCGAACTCGGCCTCGTCCACCGTGCGCGGTACGCGTCGGCCGGGCGCCTTGTCGACGAGCGGCGCGAGCAGCGGATCGGCGCGCAGTTGACCGTCGACGGCCGCCGGGTCGGCGTCCAGGTCGAGCAGCCGCCGGCAGCGGCTGATGGCGACGGTCAGGTCGCGCAGGTCACTGAGGGTGAGGCGGCAGGCGATGTGGTCGGGGCGCGGGGCGAGGGCCACGGTGCCGTGGCCGTGGGGCAGGCGCAGGGTCCGCCGGTAGGCGCCGTCCCGCCACTCCTCGACGCCGGGTACGGCGGTGGCGGCGAGGTGGCCGAAGAGGTTGTCGGGGTTGAGGGGGCTGCGGAAGGGGAGGCGCAGGGACAGGGCGCCCGGGGTGGTGCCGGCGGGCGCGCGGCGCTTCGGCGCACGGGCGCGCAGCTCGCTCGGGCTGAGGGCGAAGACCTCGCGGACGGTGTCGTTGAAGGTGCGCACGGAGGAGAAGCCGGCGGCGAAGGCGATGTCGGCCATCGGCAGCGGGGTGGTCTCGACGAGCAGCCGGGCGGTCTGGGCGCGCTGCGCGCGGGCGAGTGCGAGCGGGCCCGCGCCCAGTTCCGCGAGGAGCTGGCGCTCGACCTGGCGGGAGCTGTAGCCGAGCCGCGCGGCGAGGCCGGGCACGCCCTCACGGTCCACGACGCCGTCGGCGATCAGCCGCATGGCGCGGGCCGTGAGGTCGGCCCGCCGGTTCCACTGCGGGGAGCCGGGGCCGGTGTCCGGACGGCAGCGTTTGCAGGCCCGGAACCCGGCCTGCCGGCAGGCCGCCGCGCTCGGGTAGAAGGCCATGTTCCCGGGCTTGGGCGGCACCACCGGACAGCTGGGCCGGCAGTAGATACCGGTGGTCAGGACGGCCGTGAAGAACCAGCCGTCGAACCGCGCGTCCCTGGACCGGACGGCGCGCACGCAGCGCTCGGTGTCGGTGTGGATTCCCGTCTGCATACGTCCAGGATGGTCCACCCGGCGGGCCGGGGCTGGCGGGAATCCGACATCGAGGCCGGGCGTCCCGGTCCTCCCCCGTCCCCCGGTTACCCGGTCGCCGTGGGCCGCCGTGAGGCCGCCGTCGCGTCACGGACGTCGGTGAGCGGGCGCAGCCGGTAGGTGTACGCGTAGTCCCGGTCGGCGAGGAGCTTGAACTCGTCGTGGGTGTGCGCGCCCCAGCTGTTGTCGCCGCCGACCCCCATCTGACGGTGGTTCAGCCGCAGGACGACCTCGTCCCTCGGCGTCAGCTGGTAGTCGTGCCGTACGCCGGCCGACAGGTCCTCCGGCGTGAAGTACGAGGCGTTGGCCTCCAGCAGGGGTTCGCCCGAGGCGAGCAGGCCCACGCCGTGGCGGTCGGTGAGGGCGATCCAGCGGACGTCGGTCTTGTTGCCGTTCTCCTGCGGCCGCATGTACGGGGTCCACTGCTCGGCGACGGTCCCGGAGTGGATGCCCACGTCGGTGCCGGTGTTGCGGTCCCAGTGGTTCTCCTCGGGGCCGCGCCCGTAGTAGTGCAGCCGGTCCAGGCGGCCCGGCACGAGGAGCAGGGTGCCGACCTCGGGGATGTAGGGCAGGTTCGCGGCGCCCGGGTGCAGGGTGTTGTCGACCTTGATCTCACCGTTGCCGAACACCGTGTACGTCGTGGTGTACGCCGATTCCGCGGTGGTGGACAGCGTGCCGGTGACCTTGATCTCGACGGCCCGGTCGCCGAGGGCGCGCACGGCCACGTCGGTGACCTCGCGGCGGCGGCCCGCGTCGCGCCAGGTCTGGTTGCGGGTGTGCTGGCCGTTGCCCTTGTCGTTGTCGGTGGGCGCCCGCCAGAAGTTGGGCACGGGACCGGAGGTGATCAGCCGGTTGCCCCGCGCCTCGAAGGAGGTGATGGTGCCGGTGCTCTTGTCGACGGTGACCGAGAAGTCCCTGCCGGTGACCCTGACCTCCTTGTCGCCGTCGTCGTGGCGCAGGGCCGGGACGCTCGTCAGGGGCAGCGGGGTCACCGCGGGGGCCGCGGCGTCGAGGGGGAGTTGCTGCCGGGCCACCTCGAAGCCCGCCTCGGCCCACGGCGTGGACTCCTTGGTGGTGAAGGAGAGTTGGAGGAAGTACTCGGTGCCGGGCTTCGGGTCGTCCGGCAGCCGGACGGGGAGGCTGATGTCCTTGCTGGACCGCGGCGCCACGTCCAACTGGTCCCGGGTCAGCTTTCCGTGCCGTACGGATTCACCGTCGGCTACGAGTTCCCACCGGCCCTCGAACTCGCGCAGGTCGGTGAAGAGGTACTCGTTGGTGAGGGTGACGGCTCCGGGGTCGCCGCCGGGGCCACGGACGGCGTTGACCGCCTGGTAGACGCGCTTGACCTCGGCGGCCTTGCCGGTGTGCCGGCGGTCGGCGGTGACGATGCCGTCCGCGACGAAGATGCCGTCGTTGGGGTTGTCGCCCCAGTCGCCGCCGTAGGCGAGGAACGTCTTGTCCGCGGGCCGCTGCTCCGCGGTCTGCACGGTCGCGGCGTCGAACCAGAACCGCACGCCGTCGTCACCGGGACCGCGGCCGTCGAGGGCCAGTTCGCCGGCGTCGAGCGCGCGGGCGTAGACGCGGGCGCGGCGGATGGTGCCGCTGAACTCCCGGTTCTGGGCGTCGGCGTCGGTGGCGAGCGCGAGGGGCGCGGTGTTGCTGCTGGGCCGCCGGTCGGTGGTGCGGGTGGCCAGTACCACGCCGTCCACGTAGAGGGTCAGCGTTCCGGCGTCGGCGTCGAAGACGCCCGCGAGGTGGTGCTCGCGGCCGGTCCAGTCGTCGGGCACGGGCCGGCTCGCGGTGATCCACTGGCCTTCGGAGTGGATGAAGAACTCAAGGTTCCGGTCGGTCTGCTTCAGCGCGTACTGGGTGTCGCCCTTGGCGAGGACGGGCTGGTGGTAGCCGGTCACGTGCGGGGTGATCCAGGCCTCCAGGGTCAGCGAGCCCGTGAGGTCGAGGCTGTCGTCGCGCTCGAAGACCGTGATGCCGGACAGGCCCTTGTCCCGGTCGAGCGTGCCGCGGGTGGCGAGGATCTCGCCGCGCAGTCCGGCAGGCCCCGACTCGGTCAGCAGGGTGCGGACGGGGACCGGCGTGTACAGGGACTGGTCGACGAAGTCCCAGATCCAGCCGCCCTGGAGCACGTCGTGGGCGCGCACCACGTCCCAGTACTTCTTGAAGTTGCCGGTGGAGTTCCCCATCGAGTGGGCGTACTCGATCATGACGTAGGGCCGGGTGTCGGAGGTGTCCGCCGCGCGCTGCTCGACGCGCTGCGGGGACTCGTACATCGCCGAGCGGATGTCGCTGATGCCGGGGCGGTCGTCGCCCTCGTACTGGATGACACGGGTGTCGTCGTAGGAGCGGATCCAGTCGTGCATGGCGGTGAAGGTGCTGCCGCCGCCGGCCTCGTTGCCGAGCGACCAGATGACGACCGAGGGGTGGTTCTTGTCGCGGTGCACCATGTTCTGGGCGCGGGCCACGCAGGCCTCGGTCCAGTCGGGGTGGTCGCCGGGGTACTCGTCGCGGATGGCGTGGGTTTCGAGGTTGGTCTCGTCGACGAGGTAGAGGCCGTACTCGTCGGCGAGTTCCAGCCAGTACGGGTTGTTCGGGTAGTGCGAGGTGCGGACGCTGTTCATGTTCATCCGCTTGATGATCCCGATGTCCCGGACCATGTCCTCGCGGGTGAGGGCCGTGCCGCGGGCGGGGTGCATCTCGTGGCGGTTGGTGCCGCGGAGGGACACGGGTGCGCCGTTGACGCGCATCAGCCCGTCCTTGAGCGCGAACTCGCGGAAGCCGACGCGGTGGGAGAGGGTCTCGACCACCCGGCCCGCCGGGTCCCGCAGGCACAGGACGGCGGTGTAGAGGTTCGGGTGCTCGGCCGACCACAGCCTGGGCTTCGGTACGGCCTTGGCGGCGCGTACGGTGACGTCCTCGCCGGCGCCGGCCGTGCCCATGTCGGCCGTCCGCGCCAGCGGCCTGGACCAGACGGCCCGGCCGCGCGCGTCGTACAGCTGGGTCTCGACGGTGTAGCGGCCGGTGCCGCCCTCGCCGTAGGCGCGCACGGCGGCGGTGACGGCGAGTTCGGCGGCGGTGTAGGTGTCGTTCAGCGGGGTGTCCAGCTTGAAGTCGCGCAGGTGGACGGCCGGGGTGGAGTAGAGGTGGACCGAGCGGAAGATGCCGCTCAGCCGGATCATGTCCTGGTCCTCCAGCCAGTCGCCGTCGCCGTAGCGGTACACCTCCACGGCGATCTGGTTGGTGCCGGGCCTCAGATGGTCGGTGACCTCGTACTCGGAGGGGGTGTAGGAGTCCTCGTCGTAGCCGACCAGTTGGCCGTTGATCCACACGTAGTGCGCGGACTTGACGCCCTCGAAGTGGAGGAAGGTGCGGCGGCCCGTCCAGTCGCGGGGGACGGTGAAGGTGCGCCGGTACTGGCCGACGGGGTTGTAGCGGGTCGGCGCGGTGGGCGGCCGGGGGTCCTCGCCGAGGCCGTTGGGGCCGGAGTACGGGTAGGTGATGTTCAGGTAGATGGGGAAGTCGTGGCCGTGCAGTTGCCACACGGACGGCACCGGGATGGTCTCCCAGTCGCCGTCGTCCACGTCGGTGCGGTGGAAGCCGGTGTCCCGGTCCTCGGGGCGGTCGGCGTAGGCGAACTTCCAGGTGCCGTCGAGGCTCAGCCGGTAGGGCGAGCTGTCGCGGTCGCCGGTGAGGGCCTGCTCCACATCCGCGTACGGGGTGAGCGTGGTGTGGGGTGGTTCGGTGCCGAGCCGGAAGACGCCGAAGTCGTTCCACTCCGGGGGCTCGTGGGCCGCCGCCCGCCGCCCGGCCGCTCGCGCCGTGCCGGACGGCGCGGACAGGGTGAGCGCGCCGAGCACGGCGGCACCGCCTTCCAGGAGACGCCGGCGGCTGACGACCGGGCGGGGCGGGGATCCGGCGGGTGACACGGGCGAGTGCGACATGAACCGTGGCCTTCCGTGGGCTTCCGTGGGCTTCGGGGGCAGCTCAACGCACGGTGCTGTGACGGCAGTCGACGTGCAGGGCGGAACACACGGAACGCAACTGCCGGTGAGGCGGTGACTGTCGGGTCAGGGTCACCCTAGGACCCGAACACAACCGAATCAATTATCCCGTCGGACTTTGTTCGTTCCTGGTGAGCAGGGGGTGACCTCCCGCCGGCTCGACGGATGACCAGGCCTTTCCGGCCAGCCGAACCTGCCTCCTCGGCTCCGGCCCGGATCCCGGTCCTCCCGTGTCGTCGTCTCGCCGACAGGCGCGCGGACGCCAGGGCCGGAACAGGTACGGGTTCCGGCACTCCCGGAATGCTCCGGTCGGCCCTTGGAGATGGAAACGGGAAACAGCGCCGATCGCCTTGTCCGTCCCAGAGAGGTTGCCGCAGTCTTTCTGCAGCACCACCTCGGCTGAAGCGGATGGGCTTGGGAGGATCCCGTGCCACAGCCGTCCACCGAGTTCGGTCAGGAGCTGAGAGAGCGTCGCCTGAACGCCGGGCTGAGCTTGACGGCCCTGTCTCGCACCGTGCATTACAGCAAAGCACAGCTGAGCAAGGTCGAACGGGGGCTCAAGGCACCCAGCCGTGACCTCGCTCGGTTGTGCGACGCCGCGCTCAACGCCGACGGAGCACTGATCGCCCTGGTCATTCAGGCCGCTGGTGACCCACCTACGAAGCCAGTACCCGGGCAAGTCGACGAGGAGGACTGGGTGATGCAGTTGTCGCCGGACGGTCCGAACCGGTTCCAGCCCATGGGCCGACGAGAAGTGATGGGTGTCGGCGTCGCCTCGTTGATGACGTGGCGATCGGACGGCACCGGTCGGGCCTCTCCGGCCGCCGGGGCCGGCATGCTGGACGCCTCACGTTCGCTCTTCACGCACTACCGGAAGCTCGGCCAGACCGTGGAGCCCGGGGTCCTCCTGCCCGTTCTGATCGCACAGACGCACACATTGCGGGAACTCTCCGCTCAGAGTGACGCGCACACCCGTGGGCAACTGCTCGCGCTCGGCTCCCGGTACGCCGAGTACGTCGGCTGGCTGGTGCAGGAAACCGGAGACGAACGTGCGGCGCTGTGGTGGACACAGCGCGCGGTCGACTTGGCAGCGGCCGGCGGTGACCGGGCTCTGGCGGGTTACGCACTGGTGCGCAGGGCCCTGATCACGCTGTACCGGGAGGATGCCGAGACAACGGTGGCCCTGGCGCGTCGTGCGCAGAGCGGGGCGCTGCCACCTCGGATTCGCGGGCTGGCCGCCCAGCGTGAAGCGCAGGGGCACGCGCTGGCGGGCGATCTGCGTGCCTGTATGGGCGCCCTGGACCGAGCCCGTACGCTCCTCGGCCTCGATGCCGGCGGCTCCGACGAGCCAGTGATCGGCACCATGCATCTTCCCGACCCGGTTGGGATGGTCACCGGCTGGTGCCTGGTCGATCTCGGCCGACCGCGCGAAGCGAGCGAAGAACTCGATCGGCAACTCTCTCTTGTTGGCGAGGACGCGGTGCGTACCCAGGTTCGGTATGGCGTGCGCCGTGCGCTCGCCTACGCATCGGCCGGCGAGATCGACCACGCCTGTGCGCTCGTCACGCTCCTGCTCGACGGTGTGGAGGCAGTGCGTTCCGCAACCGTCGCCACCGATCTCAGGCGCCTCGCCCGAGTACTGGCTCGCTATTCGGATCACTCATCGGTTCGACAGTTGGGTCCGCGGCTCGGCACTTTATGGCGACCGCCCACTTCATGAGGGGACACCACCCGTGATCGAGGTCTTCATCAACTACCGCACCGGCGACGGGGAAAAGACCGCCGCCCTGATCGACCAGGAATTGTCCCGTCGCTTCGGCGGAAACCGCATCTTTCGCGCGTCCAAATCCATCGCACCCGGTGACGTTTATCCCGAAACCCTGGCGGCCGCACTGCGACGCAGTTCCCTCATGCTGACCGTCATCGGACCGGACTGGACGAACTTCCGGAACCGGCTGCACGACCGGGAGGACTGGGTGCGCAAGGAGATCGAGGAGGCGTTCGCCTACGCACTGCCGGTTGTTCCGATCCTGGACGGCCGCAAGACGGAACGGCTGAGCAAGGCCGACCTGCCCCCCGAACTGGCGCGGCTGGCGGACCTCCAGTCCATCCCGTTCGACACACACGACACGGAGAACGGCATCAGGCGCATCGGCGACGTGGTGGCCGAGATGGTTCCCGGGCTGACGGACCTGAGCCAGGCAGCCGGTGAGAGTACGCCCGCACCGGAGGCCGTGACCAATTCTATCGGTGAGGTGGCCGGAACAGCGGTACAGAGCCGTGACTTCACCGGCGATGTGGGCGGCACCGTCGTGAAGGGCTCAGGTGGCCCTGTCCACACGGGCAACGGTCACATTTACCAGAACTCGCGTCATGTGTCGGGGGACCGGAACTTCTCGGGGAACGGGATGACCCTCTTCGAGGGTGACAACCACGGCAACGTCCAGCATCGGTTCGGCGATCCGGACAGCCACGAGGACGACGGCCGGTGAACCAGCACAACCGCACACGCGTCGACAACCCTCAAGGCAGCTTTCTGCACACCGGCCTTGGTGACATGCACATCAATATTGGGCCCGTTCCGCAGAACGGGGACAAGCCGGCCTTCCGAGGCGTGGCCGAAGACCAACTCATTCGGCTGCGACGCGTACTGGTCGCCCCTCCCGGCATGGGCGAGGCCCGTGACGTTCTCGGTGCCACGGGCACCGTCATCCTGCACGGTGAGCCGGGCACCGGCCGTAACGCCACGGCCCGGGTCCTTCTGCGCGAACACCACTCGGACACCGGCGTTCTTCATGTGCTCCTGCCTGGTGAGGAGGACGAACTTTCCCTCCACAACCCGGCCCTGGTCGGGGACGGCGACCAGTTGTTGCTGGATCTGTCCGCTGCCGACGACCGCACGTGGTCCGTGGCACAGGCCGACCTCCCCACGCTTCGCAGGGCCGTCCAGGAACACCACGCCCATCTGGTCGTCGTCATGCCGCACGACGGCGTTCTCGATCCCGATCTCCAGTACTGCCGGGTCGAATTGAGGCGCCCTCCCGAGCTGGAGGTATTCAGGCGACATCTCCGCGTGCAGGGCGTACCACACGAGCAATATGTCCAGCCCGACCCCACGGCCGACGCATTCCTGTCCGCGGGCAGGCCGATGCGGGAGATCGCCGTGTTCGCCGATCTGGTGCGCCGCGCCCGGCAAACCGCTGGACCCGACGCGGGATTCGCACAGTGGTGCACGGCAGCCGGAAAGGCCCGCAACGACCGGACGAAGGAGGTCGCAACACTCGTCGCCCGGCTGAGCGAAGCCCCGCAGCGGGCGCTGCTGATCGTCGTCGCCATGCTGCACGGGGCGCACGCCGATCTCGTCCACCGTGCGACCGGCCTTCTGCTGCGCACCGTCGACTCCCCGTCCGACAACATCCCGCTGCTCCAGCACAAGGATCTTGCCGAGCGGCTCAGGGAAATCTCCTGCGAACCTGGGCCGGGCGGACGGGTCCGGTTCACTGAGCTGGACTACGACGCCGCTGTCCGCGCCCACTTCTGGGACCACATGCCCGACCTGCGCTCCCATCTGGGCACCTGGGCAGCGGCAGTGGCGGAACTGAACGACCCGCACGTCGTGCCCGCCGTCCTCGACGGCATGGTGACACGGCTGGCCGAGCAGTACTTGCGCACCGATCGCGAGGACGGTCTGGCCGCTCTCGCCGAGCAATGGGGATCCGAGCCAGCAAGCCGGGCACGCCCGGCAGCCGCCGTCCACGCGCTCGCCCATGCCCTCGACGACCCGGTGCACGCCAGGTACTTCCGCCGACGTATCTACGACTGGTGTGCTCACCGGCGTCTCCCAGGACAGTTCGCGCACGTACTCGTCCGGGTCTGCGCCGAAGTCCTCGCGGCCGGTCATCCCGACCAGGCCCTCGTCAGGCTGTACCACCTGGCTCGACGCGAACACGGCTCGGTCCACGCCCTGCAAGCGTTGTGCGACCTACTGACGCACAGTCACCGGTTGCGCCGAAGGCTGATCGACCGCCTCGCACGGTCCGAACTCTCTCCGGCCGACCTCGACATTTTCCTGCACACCTGTGGTCCCGGACCGCTGACGGAATCTTCCGGCACCATCCGCCCACTGGTGGAGGAACCCGCCGTACAACGCTCGTTGACCACTTGCTGGCACGCGGTACTGGCGAAACTGCCGCGGCCCACCTGGCAGCCGCATGCCCGACGGTGGCTCTGCCGGGCAGCCGACACCCCCGGCCACCAGGGCGAACTCCTGGTCCATCTCCTCGTCAGCGCGGCCGAACAGTGCGAGGAGTCGCGCGGTGAGGTCTTCGCCGCGCTGTACGCATGCGGCCGCGCAGCCGAGCGCATCGCACCGGCGGGCCTCACGCGGTCCGAGGGGGTCACCGAATTACTGCTTCAAAGAATCAACACGGCTCAGGGCGTCACCCCTGTCAACGCGTCGCCCACTTCGGCCGGGGGAGCCCGATCATGACCACCACGCGCAAGACGACAACCGCCTTTCTCACCGTGCTGTGCGGCTTGCTGCTCGCCATTGCCGGCCTGACACAGGGATGGCCCATGTGGGCATGGCTCACGATCGCCGTACTCGTCCTCTCCATCCCGGCGGCGGCGTTCCGGATCGCCTTGCTGCGCCGCGGTGGCTCCATTCCGGTGACCTTCGAGGAACAGCTCACGGCTCCGCCCGTGGAACGTACGGAACACCGCGTCAGCCATGTGGCCCTTCCGAGCCTTTGGGACGACTACCACTTCGTCCTCTCGGCGACCGTGCGGTGGTATCTCACCGAATCGTCCGCCGGCACGCCCGTCCTCAATCCCGCCGGACTCGCCGTCGACGCCGTCCTCAACCGTGCTCGCGCCGTCACCGAGAAGCGGGAGCCTGGTCAGGTGTCGCTCGTTCAGCATCAGCTCAGCGGTGCCCTGAGTCGTATGTGTCCGGAACCGACAGGACATCTTTACGCGATGGCGGAAGACATCACACTCGCGTTGCCCGAGCAGGACCAGGAGCGTTTGGACAGACTGGCCGGCGTACGCAAGGACACAGCAGTCTGGGAGCACCAACGCAAGTACGAGCAGAGCAAGCGCCAGTATCTGGGCGAGGACGTACTCAAGGACACCGGCAGTGCGGTGGTCTGGTGGCTCGCCAAGAACGAGGAGCACGTGGAGAGGACAGTGGCCGACTTGCCCCTCCTTGCCCAGCTCGCTTCAGCGGCGAACGACGCCGACATACCCGAACGCCTGCAAGGCCTCCTGCCACCGCAGAACGGCGAACACATCTCCCAGGAGCGCCCGGAGGAGGACAACGAGTACGGCCCACCGGAGCGAACGGCCACGGATCACCTTTCGGGCTTCTTCAACGCCATTGGCTTCGCAGAGGGTGACGATCGGCGGCGGTTCCTGGCCAGACAGTTCTCCGACATCATCAAGCAGCAGAACCGCCACGAGACAGCCGAGGCTCTGCTGCACCGATTCGATCCGTCGGCGGACTTCACCCCGGACGACCAAGACAAGCCGCAGTCCGATGCTGACGCGCCCGACGAGACATCCCGGTCCTCCTCCCTCGCCCAGGAGGAGACATGATCCCGGAGTTGACAGTTCTCGCGGCTTCGGGCGCGAGCACACTTGTCTCCCTCATGGTCACCGACACCTGGACGCACGCCCGTGAGCTTGTCGCGCGCGTACTGACCCGTACAGGTGCGGGTACTGCCGCACTCGCCGACTTGGACGATGCGAGGAGTCAGCTGCTCGCCTCCGACGCCGCCGAGAGCGACCGAGCCGCCTCCGAGGCCACGGCTCACTCCCGTGACCTCCTGCAACAGGTCGTGGAAGCCGGGGATGTCACCGCCGGCGATCTGCGTGCCCTGCTCTCCTCACTGCGACAGCTGGCCGCCACCGAGACGCCGCACCGGAACACCGTGCACAACAACGTCACCGGAGGCGTGCAGCAAGGCCCTGTCGTTCAATCCGGCCGCGTCACCGGACTCACCTTCCACGTCCAGCAGCCGCCCGAACACGACCGGGCCGAGGACTGAACCAGCGGCGCGAAGAAGGACACCGGTCCGTCAGCCGACTCTCGCCGCGAACGCCCCGTACGACCGGTCGTCGAAGAGGACGAACCGGACCTCCGTCACCAACGTCTCGGTGGTCCGCACCGTCTCGACGGCGATGCGGGCCGCGTCCTCCACGGGCCAGCGGTAGACGCCGGTGGAGATCGCCGGGAAGGCGACCGTGTGCGCGCCCAGTTCGTCGGCGAGGCGGAGGGACTCACGGTGGCAGGAGGCGAGGAGGTCGGAGTGGTCCTCGGTGGCCGACCAGACAGGCCCGACCGTGTGGATCACCCAACGCGCGTCCAGGGCACCCGCGGTGGTGACGACCGCTCGGCCGGTGGGGAGGCCCTTGCCGTAGTACGAGGCACGGAGCTTGCGACACTCGTCCAGGATCGCCGGGCCGCCGCGCCGGTGGATCGCGCCGTCGACGCCTCCTCCGCCGAGCAAGGAGGAGTTGGCCGCGTTGACGATCGCGTCGGCATTCTCGCGGGTGATGTCGCCCTGGACGAGGCCGATGGTGGGCATGGCGGGTCCTCGCTCAGCTCAGTTGGGTTCCGGCGTCAGGTCTGGCGCAGGCGGCGCCAGACCGCGCGGGCCGCGTTGTGGCCCGGCATGCCGTGTACTCCGGGGCCGGGTGGGGTGGCCGAGGAGCAGATGAAGACGGCCGGGTGCGGGGTCGAGTAGGGGGACAGGGACAGCTTGGGGCGCAGCAGGAGCTGGAGGCCGGAGACCGCGCCGGAGGCGATGTCGCCGCCGACGTAGTTGGCGTTGCGGGCGGCGAGTTCGGGCGGGCCCGCGGTGGCGCGGGCGAGGACGCGGTCGCGGAAGCCCGGTGCGAAGCGCTCCAGTTGGCGTTCGACGGCGTCGGTGAGGTCGCCGGTCCAGCCGTTGGGGACGTGTCCGTACGCCCAGAAGACGTGCTTGCCCGCCGGGGCCCGGGTGGGGTCGACGACGCTGGGCTGCGTCGTGATGAGGAACGGCACGTCGGGCGCGCGGCCCTGGCGGGAGGCCGCGTCGAGGGCGGCGCCGATCTCCGCACTGTCGGCGCCGATCTGCACGGTGCCGGCGGTGCGGGGCTCCTGGGCGGTCCACGGGACCGGGCCGTCCAGCGCGTAGTCGATCTTGAAGACGCCGGGGCCGTACCGGTAGTTCGCGTAGTGGTTGCCGAAGCCGGCGATGCGGGCCAGGGCGGTGGGCGAGGTGTCGAAGACGTAGGCGCGCGCGGGCGGCAGGTCGTCGAGGCGCTTGACCTCGTAGTCCGGGTGCAGGGTGCCGCCTAGTTCCTTCAGGTAGGCGGCGAGGGCGTCGGAGATGGCCTGGGAGCCGCCGCGGGCCACGGGCCAGCCGCGGGCGTGCGCGGCCAGGGCGAAGACCAGCCCCATGGCGCTGGTGGCGAAGCCGCCCAGCGGGGCCATGGCGTGGGCGACGAGCCCGGCGAAGAGGGTCTTGGCCCTGTCGTCGCGGAAGCGGCGCATCAGCCACGTCGACGGGGGCAGGCCGACCAGTCCGAACCGGGCGAGGGTGACCGGGTCGCGGGGCAGCGCGGTGAGCGGCAGGGACATGAAGTCCCGGGCCAGGGTGTCCCACCTGGGCAAAAAGTGCTCGACCAGCCTGCGGTACGCGCCCGCGTCGCGCGCCCCGAAGGAGGCGGCCGTCTCGGCGACGGACCGGGACAGCACGGCGGCCGAGCCGTCCGGGAACGGATGCGCCATGGGCAGCCCGGCATGCAGCCACTCAAGACCGTACCGGTCCAGGGGCAGGTCGCGGAAGGCGGGCGAGTTGATGCCCAGCGGGTGCGCGGCGGAGCACGGGTCGTGCCGGAAGCCCGGCAGGGTCAGCTCCTCCGTGCGCGCGCCGCCGCCCACGGTGTCGCGGGCCTCGAACACGGCGACCGAGAAGCCCCGGCGGGCCAGCTCCACGGCAGCGGTCAGTCCGTTCGGCCCCGCACCCACTACGACGGCATCGAGCATCGACGGCACCTTCGGACTCCTTCGTCAGCCGACGGCCACTGCGGGTCAGGATATGCCCGCGAAGGGCCGGTCCGTGGTCGTGGGACCCCGCGCGCACCCTGCGGTACGGATCACGCCTCGCCCGACAGCAGCCCCACCACCCGGCGGGCCGTGGTCGCGTCGCGGGCCGCGGTGAACGGCAGGTCGTTGGCCCCGGTGATGCGGAAGGGCTCACCTGTACGGGTCAGGTGGACGCCGCCCGCCTCCTCGACCAGGAGCAGACCGGCCGCGTGATCCCAGGCCGCCTCCCACGAGAACGCCGTGGCGTCGGACTCGCCGAGAGCGACGGCGAGGTATTCGAGGCCGGCCGAGCCGCAGGCGCGGGGGGCCACACCGGGGGTGCGCAGGGCGAGCAGGGCGCGCTTTTGCTCGTCCGTCGTGTAGTCCGGGTGGGACGTGGCGACCCGCAGGTCCCGGCCGGGCTCGGGCGGGCCGGGGTACAGCCGCTCACCGTCCAGGAAGGCGCCCCGGCCCCGGACGGCCGTGGCGAGCCGGTCGTCGGCGGGGGCGTAGGTCCAGGAGGCGTGGACGAATCCGCGGTGGGCGAGCGCGACCAGGGTGCAAAAGCCCGGGTCGCCGTGGACGAACTGCCGGGTGCCGTCGACGGGGTCGACGATCCACACCGGCGCCTCGCCGTGTATCGCCTCGTACGACGCGGGGTTGTCGTGCACCGCCTCCTCGCCGACCACGACCGAGCCGGGCAGCAGGCGGGACAGGGCCTCGGTCAGATACAGCTCGGCCTTGCGGTCGGCGTCCGTCACCAGGTCGTGCGGGCCGGTCTTCTGGTCGACCTCGTGTGCCGCGAGCCTGCGCCAGCGCGGCATGATCTCCTGCGCGGCCGCCTTGCGGACGGCCTCTTCCACCTCGTCGGCGTGCCCGGCGAGAAACTCGTCGATGGTTTCGTTGTCCTCGATCATGGCTCCATGAGAGCACGCGCCACTGACAATCCCCACCCGGGTGGTGTACTCCGGGCGGAATCGGCATGAACACCGGGTTCGGGGTCAGCGGCCGACCGCGTAGCCCTGCATGCCGCGCGGGTTCGCCGCGGCCGAGAGCACGCCGGTCTCCGGGTTCCGTGCGACGGCGCACAGCCGGCCCTCCGACCACGCCTCGCCGACCGTCACGTCGTGCCCGCGGCGCCGCAGCCCCTCGACGACCTCCGCCGGCATGCGGGACTCGACGGTGACGGAGCCCGCCCGCGTGCCGCGCGGGAAGAAGGAGCCGGGGAAGCTGTCGTTGTGCCAGTTCGGGGCGTCGATCGCGCCCTGGAGGTCGAGTCCGCCGCGTACGGGTGCGCGCAGGGCGACCGCCAGGAAGAAGTGCAGCTGCCACTGGTCCTGCTGGTCGCCGCCCGGCGTGCCGAACGCCATGACGGGCACCCCGTCGCGCAGGGCGACGGAGGGGGTGAGCGTGGTGCGCGGGCGGCGGTGCGGCGTGAGCGAGTTGGGCAGGCCCTCCTCCAGCCAGGTCATCTGGAGCCGGGTGCCGAGCGGGAAGCCCAGTTCGGGCACGACGGGGTTGGACTGGAGCCAGCCGCCGCTGGGTGTGGCCGAGACCATGTTGCCCCAGCGGTCCACTATGTCGAGGTGGCAGGTGTCGCCGCGGGTGACTCCGTCGGCGGTGACCTCCGGTTCGCCCGGGACCGGGGACGTGGGGCTCTTGGCTGCCGTCGTCGGCTCGCCGACTCCCAGGGCGTCGAAGCCGTCCGCCTCCACGGCCGCCCCGCGCGCGTGGGCGCTGAGCCGGGGGGTGCGTCCGCCCGGAGTGCCGGGCCGCAGTTCGAAGGAGGCCCGGTCGCCGACGAGCGCCCGCCGTGCCGCGTTGTACCCGGGTGACAGCAGGTCGTCGAGGGGCACCGAGGCCGCGCCGTCGGCGTCGCCGTACCAGGCCTCGCGGTCGGCCATGGCGAGCTTGCAGCCCTCGACGAGCAGATGGACGTAGTCGGCCGATCCCTGGGCCGGGAGCCGGGGCGGGAGCAGCGCCAACTGCTGGAGCAGGACGGGGCCCTGGCTCCAGGGGCCGGCCTTGCACACGGTCCAGCCGTTCCAGTCGTACGTCGCGGGTGCCTCGTAGGTCGCGGACCAGCCGGCGAGGTCGGCGGCCGTCAGCGTGCCGGTGTGGTGTTCGCCGCTGGTGTCGACGGTGGGCCGCGCGGCCTGCCGTACGAGGGCCTCGGCGACGAATCCGGTGCGCCAGATCTCCCGCGCGGCGTCGATCTGCGCCTCCCGGTCCCCCGCGCCGGCCGCCTCGGCGAGCAGCCGTTTCCAGGTGGCGGCGAGGGCGGGGTTGCGGAACAGCTCGCCGGGGCGGGGCGGTTGGCCGTGCGGCAGGTAGACCTCGGCCGAGGATGTCCAACGGGTCTCGAAGAGTTCCCGGACGGTCTCGACGGTCTCCGTGAAGCGTTCCACGGGAGCGTGCCCGTGTTCGGCGTAGCCGATGGCGTACTTCAGCACGTCGGCCGGGGACTTGGTGCCGTGGTCGCGCAGCAGGAGCAGCCAGGCGTCGAAGGCACCGGGCACGGCGGCGGCGAGCGGTCCGGTGCCGGGGACGAGGTCGAGACCGAGCCCCTTGTAGTGCGCGACCGTCGCCCCGGCCGGCGCCACGCCCTGCCCGCACAGCACCCGCGCCTCGCCGCCGGCCGGCGCGAGCAGGATCGGCACCTCTCCGGCGGGCCCGTTGAGATGCGGCTCGACGACATGCAGCACGAAGGCACCGGCCACGGCGGCGTCGTAGGCGTTGCCACCGTCCTCCAACACCGCCATGGCCGACTGCGAGGCCAGCCAGTGGGTGGAGGAGACCATGCCGAAGGTGCCCTGGAGGGTGGGGCGGGTGGTGAACTGCATCTCTCACCTCGGTGTCGGCGCGCGTCGGTCCGCCCATCCAACATCAACGTGTCCGGCCCTGAACAGGCCTGTGGGAGCCGCGGCACCGGTCCGGCCGCCGCAGTGCCCGGGGACGACGGGTCAGGCCCCCTCGGCCCGCACGGTCTCCGGCTCCTGTGCCGCGCGGGCGTCCGTGGTGTCCGAGTCGTCGGTGCGCAGTGCCCGGTCGACCGCCTCGCGGACGCGTTCGTCCTCGCGGCGGCGGTTGCGGCGGCGGGTGCGGCGGACGAGAAGGACGGTGCCGGCCGCGATGGCCAGGAGGAGGAGCAGCAGGGCGAGCAGGGTCCACGGCACCGCCCAGGTGGTGGCGGTGCCGGTCACGGTGGCGAGGGACGTGGTGGAGCCCGCGTCGTCGGTGAGCGCGGGGGTGATGCTCGCCGTGGCGGTGAGCCGGAAGGCCGGGGCTGCGTCGTGCACCTTCACCGAGACCTTCCAGCGTTCGCCGGGCAGCAGTTGCGGCGGGTCGGCGATCTCGGCCGCGTCGGTGCCCAGCGTGCCGAACGGGCCCTCGACGCGCACCTTCTGGTGGCCGGAGAGCATGGCGTTGCCGGTGTTGTGCACCGTGTAGGTGACCGTGGCGTCGCCCCGGGCGAACGGCTGGGCCGTGCCGCCGTAGTCGACGCTCAGGTCCTCCAGGGTGAGCGCGGGCTTCAGCGGCCCGCTGACCCGGAGCTTGACGCGTATGCCGAGGCGGCGGTCGACGTTGACGCCCTCGGTGGTGTCGGGTTGCCGCAGGGAGGTGAGGAGGGCGCCGACGTGGTCGCCCGGGGTGGCGTTCTTCGGCGGCCGGATGGTGAAGGGGATGTTGGCGCTCTTGCCGGGTTTGATGGTCACGCTCTCGCGCGCGGGCTTGAGCCAGGCGCCGACGCCGGTGGACTTCTTGTCCTGGGTCAGGACGTTCGAGCCCGCCCTTGTCGGTGGTGAAGCCGTCGGCGGCGTAGAGGGACAGGGTCAGCGGCTTCGTTCCCTTGTTGGCGACGACCATCGCGTCCTCGACCTCGCCGCCGGGGTTGACGGTGTGGCTGAAGCTGGAGCGGCCGTCGCCGAACTCGTTCGAGGCGGTGCGGACCGTCCAGGTGACATCGCCGGCGGCGTGCGCCGGTGTGGTGGACGCGTACAGGCACGCGACACAGGCCAGGAGGGCCGACAGCAGCGTGCGGGCCCGGCTCAGGAGTTGGGGGCGGGCGCCGGTTCGGGGGCGCGGGAGTGCGAGGTGCATGTCAGGGTTCTCCTGGACGGGCTGGACGAGCTGAACGGGCCGAGCGAGTGGGCCGGGCCGAACGGACCGGACAAGCCGAACGGACCGAACGGGCGGGGCGGGGCGGGCCACCGGAAGCGGGCCGCGACGGGCTCGTGGTCCGGTGACCCGCCCCGCGGACGGGACGGAGTCGATCAGCTGCTCAGCGCGGTGATCGTGAGAGTGGCCCGGTAGGCGCCCTTGTCGACGCTGTCCGGGATCTTGAGGGCGAGGTCCGCGCCCAGCTTGGCGGAGCCGCGCTCGTGGCCCTGGCCCGCGGAGGCGAGGCTGCGGGAGATGGACAGACCCTGGTCCTTGCCCGCGTAACCGGCGTCGACGGCGGAGCCCGCCTTGGCACCGGCGCCCGCCTGCGAGACGCGCGGCGTCCAGCCGAGGTAGGAGCCGGAGAACGTCTTGCCCGCGTCCCTGAAGTCGTTCACGCTGGCCGAGACCGACCACGGGGCGAGGGTGCGGCGGGTGTCCTTGACGGTGATCGGATTGATCTTGCCGGAGGCGACGAAGTCGAACGTGTCCGTCTCCTGCGCGGTGCCGAGGTCGACCAGGCCGTTGTAGCCGTCGATGGTCCAGCCGAACTCGCCGGGGGCGGCGTTCGGCACGTCGACCTGGAGGGACTGGCCGTCACCGTTGTAGGGGTGGACGGTCACCTTGTCGACGATGGAGCCGACCGGCTGGGCCGCGCTGGTGTTGTTGCACCAGGAACCGTGCTCCACCTCGGAGTTCGGCGCCTCGCAGGTGCCGCTGCGGACGTTCTCGACGACCAGCTTGTCGTTGCGCACCTGCACCTTGACGTAGGTGCGCACGTGCTCCTGGTTCTGGACCGAGTTGTACCAGTAGTTGCCGGGGTTCTGCGGGTCGGCGCCGTTGCCGGCACCGCTGGTGCCGCTGTTGTCGGGCGCGGTGATGTCGTAGTACTTCGACCCGGACGCCGAGTTGGCGGTGACGTACAGGACGCCGCCGGGACCCGGGTACACGTCCGACGCGGCCGGCTTCTCCGCCTCGTCCGCCTTCTGCCCGTTCTTGATCAGGTAGCTGCGGGAGTAGCTGTGGTCGTGACCCTGGAGGACCAGGTCGATGCCCAGCTTCGAGAAGGTGGTCGGGAAGTCGGTGCGCCGCGCCTTGTTGTCGCCGTCCTTGGCGTGGGAGGCCGGCGAGTAGATGGAGTGGTGGTAGACGAGCACCTTCCACTTGGCCTCGGCACCGTGCGCGTTGACGACGTCCGTGACGTACTTGGTGTGCGCCTCGTCGCCGCCACCGCCCGTGGAGGTGGTGTAACTGTTGCTGTTGAGGTCGATGAACAGCACATCCTTGTAGATGTACCAGTAGTTGCCGCCCGACGTGTTCGAGGTGGGGCTGCCGTTGGCGTAGTACGCGCCCGACCGGTCGGTGTTGGGCGTCGCGAAGTGCTGCTCGTACGCCTTGCCGCCGACATCGTGGTTGCCGATGGTCGCGGCCCACGGGTACTGCCGCAACTGGTCGGGAGCGAGGAACGAGTTCCACTGGTTCTCGTCGTTGGCGCTCTCGACCTGGTCGCCGCCGGAGACGAGGAGTTCGGCGCCCGGGTTGGCCTTGGTGGCCACGTCGAGCGTGTCCTTCCAGCCGGCCCCGTCCTGCGCGACATCGCCGGAGGAGCCGATCTGCGGGTCCCCGAGGAACAGGAAGTCGTAGTCGCCCTCGAAGTCCTGCGTCTTGAAGGAGTAGGTCGGCGACCAGTTGCCCTCGGCGCCCACCCGGTAGGAGTAACCGGTGTTCTCCTTGAGGCCGCTCACCGTGGCGTGACGGTTGTAGCCGCCGCTGCTCGCGATGTTGGCGCCGCCCAGGGCGTTGAAGGTGGCCGCGTCGGCGGGGAACTCTCCCGCGTCGAGCCGCGCCGTGGGCACGAGTTGGACGACCTGCTCGGTGTCGGTCGAGGAGTACCAGCTCAGGGTGCGCTGGGACTCGTTCGCGCCGACGCCCAGGACGACGCCGGAGACGCTGGTGGAGCCGGCCGCGGCGGCCGGGGAGGACAGGGATGCCCCGAGGGCCATGGTCAGGCCGAGGACGGTCGTGGTGGCGACGGCTGCCGCGCGGTGCCGCAGCGGTCCGCCCGGTCTGCTGGAGTGCTTGGGTCTCATTGCGTTGTCATTTCCTCTGTGCACGTGTGGTGTGCAAGTAGGTGGAGGACTCAACATTTCGACGGGAGATGAACGACGGGCCAATGCGATCTTGGGGATGGCTGAACACCCCTGGTCGTCAAAGGCCCGACACACGCTGGACGAACCAGATCAGGCCCATGACGGCCACCCCGGCGGCAATCGTCCCGGTCGCCGCGGTCCGGGCCCGTGGGTGCCGGCGGCCCAGCAGCATCAGCAGCGGGAACACCACCGCGATGATGCCGAGTTGCACCGCTTCGATGCCGATGTTGAAGACCAGCAGGGACCACAGCAGCGTCCAGGACCAGGCGGCGTCGATGCCGAGCGCGCCGGCGAAGCCCAGACCGTGCACCAGCCCGAAGCAGAACACGACGCCCAGGCGCAGCCAACCGGCCCGGTCGAGTGTCCGACGGCTGCCGCCGGGTGGCGTGTCGAGGTCGCCGGCGTGTGTGCCCAGGGTGCGCAGCCGCCACAGGTGCCAGGCGGCGACGACGGCGATGGAGAGCGCGATGACCGGTTCCACGATGTCCGCGGGGACATCCACCAGGCCGAGCGCGGCCAGCAGGAACGTCACCGAGTGGGCGAGCGTGAACGCGGTCGCCGCGAGCACGATCTCCCGGGGGCGCCGCGAGCCGGCGATGAGCGCGAGCAGGAACAGGATGTGGTCGACGCCCGTCAGCAGGTGTTCGGCGCCGAGCCTGAAGAACTCCCAGAAGCGCGAGGTCCAGTCCTGGCCGACGGAGAACGAGGGGCCGGCGGAGTCGAGCGCGGCGCTGCCGTCGTGCCCGCCGACCGAGTAGTCGACGATGGTCTTGGTGCCCTTGACGTACCCCTCCGAGTCCGGGAACAGCCCGCTGCGGATCACCGGGGCGTCGAGAGCGTGCTCCGGGCACTTCCAGTCCAGCGTCAGCAGGGCGTACGGCACACCCTCCGCGGTCCCCATGCGGAACCCGCCCCGCCGGGCCGGGGCGCAGTCCTGGCCGCCCGCGGTGACCGAGAAGCGGTGGGTGACGTAGGAGACGACGGCGCCCGAGTGCGCGTCGAGTGCCGCGGCCTCGGCCGCGGGGTCCGCCGCCTCGAACGCCTCCGTTCCGGCCCGGAACAGGGCGTCCTCGTGCTCGGCGTCGGCCGCGGAGACGACGAGGAGGTCGTACTCCAGCTTGAGTTCGGTCCGCAGCGCACCCGCCCCGTCACCGGTGACGTGCGCGTACACGGTCGACGAGAAGCCGTGCGCGGAGGCGGGCCGGGCCAGGCCGGCGAAGACGAGTACCGCTGCTGCGCAGGCGAGCAGGAGACGGCGGACACGGTATGACATGGGGCTCCTTCATGTGGCCCGTGAACCGTGCTGGCCGTAGGTGAACCGCAGTCGGCGATCGGGCGAACCCGACCGGAACAAGTGATCGAAGCGGTGGTGCGCGATGGAGAAACCATGTGCGGACGAAGCAGGATGGGGGCGACGGGGCTCCTGCCTCGCGGCGGTGCTCCCGCCCGTGGGGCACCCCTGCCCGTGGGGGCACTCCTGCCCGCAGTGGCACCACCGCCCGCGGCGGCGGACCGCCTCGCACAGGGGCGGGCCGGCTTCCACCGGTGCCGCCGCCGGCCCTGTCGCCACGACCGTCATCGCCCGCCCGCCGAACTCCCGGCGCCCCAACCCCCCGGAGGACGACCTTGCGCCGCCATCTGTCCGCCCTGGCCCTCGTCGCCACGGCCGTCGCGTTCCTGGGCGGATGCGCGAGCCCCGACCCCTGGGCCCGGCCGGGTCCGCGGCCGTCCGCCGTCGGGCGGTTGGCGGCGGGCTTCACCCCTGCGTCCGGCACCCCCGCGCCGGAGTCCACGCTCACCCCCGCGCCCGGATCGTGGTCCGGGGTCCGGCCCTCGAAGGGCTACCGCGTGGTGCTGCTGAGCGCCGGGGACGACCCGACGGTGAAGACGCTCGTGACGGCCGTCGAGGAGTGGGCCGACGACGAGGACGTGGACCTGCGCACCGAGCGGGCGGCCGACGACCACGACCTGGTCCCCGCCATCGACAGGGCACTCGAACTGCGCCCCGACCTCGTCGTCGCGGTGGGCAACGACCTCGTCGACCCGCTGGCCATGGTGACCCCCAATCACCTCGCGCAGCCGTTCCTGGTCGTCGGCGCCGAGCTGGCCGAACCCACGCACAATGTCACCGCCGTCGACTGGACCGGCGCGTCCTTCCGCGGTGAGGGACTCGGCGCGTCCTCCACCTACGACGCCGCCACGTTCACCCCCGCCCGCACCGCCGCCGCGGTCCGCGCGGGCACCGCGGCGGTCCTCAGCGGACTCACGGGCATCGTGCTGTGGATGGACGACTACGCGTGACCGCGCGCGGCGTCAACGGCCGTCGGCGCAGGGGGGTGTTCGCCGTTCACGAGGAGAGCCCACACTCTGTACGAACCCTGTTTCCCCGTTGTATGACTTCTCCCTATGTGATGGCGGAGGCGTTCACCTCGGGGCGCTTGCCTCGAATATCGGTTGACAACGTTGTCCACAGGGAGAGGGACCGTGCTGGTCATGCCTGACAGATCCAAGAGACCGCAGATACGGCCGGCCGGACCACGCGCCCTGCGCGCCGCGGTCGCCGCGCTGCTCGCCGGGGCGCTGGGCCTCACCGCGCTGACGGCCGGCGGCACCGCGGCGGCCGTGCCCGTCCCCACCGCGTCCTCGTCCTCGTCCTCGGCCGGGACCGACTACACCAAGCTCGTCGACCCGTTCGTGTCGACCGCGGGCGACGACGGCAACGACCTGCCCGGGGCCCAGGCACCGCACAGCCTGGCCAAGGTCAACCCGATGACCACGCCGGGCCGCAACCACTCCGGGTACGACTACAACGAGGACCACATCGCCGGGTTCACCGCCACGAACCTCGACGGCGTGGGCGGTTCGGGCGGCGGCGGAGACCTGCTGGTCGTCCCGACCTCCGAGCAGTACGACAGCCGCCCGGCGACCGGCACGTACGCCCACCCCTACAGTCACGACGACGAGGCCGCGACGCCCGGCTCCTACCGGGTGGGGCTCGGCTCCCCCGCCGGAACCATCGACGCGGAGATGACCGCGACCACGCGCACGGCACTGGAGCGGTACCGCTTCCCCGCCGGATCGCGGCCCCAGCTCGTCCTCGACCTCGCGAACAACTTCACCAGCCGCACCCGCGCGACCCTGGACGCGACGACGCTGAAGGACGGCACCACCGCGATCAGCGGGCTCGTCGCGGGGTCGTTCAACGGCGCCTCGTACCGCCTCTATTACCACGCCACCACGAACGTCCCCGTGACCTCCCTGCGGAGCTGGGGCGACGACGGCGGGCTGAGCGACGCGAGCGCGCAGGACGGCCATGACACCGGCGCCGTCCTCGGGTTCGACGAGGCCGCCGGCGACGACATCGAACTGCGCGTCACGCTCTCGCCGGTCAGCGCCGAACAGGCCGCGACCGACCAGCGGGTGGAGGTGGCGGGGCGGACCTTCGACGAGGTGCGCGCGCGGACGAAGGCGGAGTGGAACCGCACGCTCGGCACCGTCGACGTGCGGGCGTCCGGGAAGGCCGACCCCGACTCGACGCTCACCAGGCAGTTCTACACGCACCTGTACCGCATGTACGCGCTGCCGGTGAACGCCACCAGCACCAGCGGGACCTACCGCGGCGTCGACGGCGCGGTGCACCGGGCGAACGGCTTCACGTACTACGACGGCTGGTCCACCTGGGACGACTTCCGCAAGTACTCCGTCGAGGCCTACATCGACCCGGCCGGCTACCGGGACATGGTGCAGTCCGCCGTCATCCTCTTCGCCGACGCGCAGGCCGCCGGCAAGAGCCTGGGCAGCCTCACCCACTCGGTGCCGACCGTGCGCTGGGAGCGCTCGGCCGTGGTGATCGCCGACGCGCTGTCGAAGGGGTACAAGAACTTCGACCGGCTGGACGAGGCGTACCCGGCGCTGAAGTCGTACACCGGGTACTACACGGGGGCGCAACTGCGGCAGGGGTACGTCACGGGTGATCCCGGTACGACGGTCCAGCGCGGCTACGACCAGTGGGCGCTCTCCGTCGTCGCCGACGCGCTCGGCGAGGACGCGGACGCGAAGAAGCTGCGCGCCCAGGCGACGATGGCGATCGACAACCTGGTCAAGCCCGGTGCCTGGAAGGCGGCCGACGGCACCGAGGTGGGTCTGCTCACCCCGCGCGACGCCGACGGCGGCTGGCAGTCCGCCGACCACGAGAAGTTCGAGGAGGCCAGGCTCTACCAGGGCACGCTCTGGCAGTACCACTGGTACGACGCCTACGACATGGGCGGCCTCATCGAGGCCATGGGCGGCGAGAAGGCCGGCAGGGCCGCGATCAGGCACATGTTCGGCGAGGACTCCGACGCCGACGACGGCTCGACCATGCTGCACTCCAACGCCAACGAGATCGACCTCCAGGCCCCCTACCTCTTCAACTACGTCGGCGAGCCGAGCCTGACGCAGAAGTGGGTGCGCGCCATCTACACCGACGAGACCTGGAACCGGTACCTCGCGACGGGCTCCACGAACGAAGCCCCCAGCTCCGGCGGCGAGTTCACGCCGCCGGTGAAGACCAAGGTCTACAAGCTCGCGCCGGACGGCTTCCTGCCGACCATGGACAACGACGCCGGCACCATGTCGACCATGTTCGTCGCCGCCGCCCTGGGGCTGTTCCCGGTGACCGCGGGCTCCAGCCAGTTCCAGATCGGCAGCCCGTTCTTCGACTCCACGACGATCAGCTACCCGGGCGGCGCCACCTTCACGGTGCAGGCCGACGGGGTGTCGCCGAACGCGTACTACGTGCAGGACGCGACCTACGACGGCAAGCGGTTCGCGAACACGTGGCTCGACTACTCGCGGATCGTCTCCGGCGGAACCCTGAAGTTCACCATGGGCTCCAAGCCCTCCTCCTGGGGCGCCGGCACCGAGCCCGCGTACTCGCTGAACACCGACCCGGGCGACGGCAGTGGTGGCGGCACCGGACCGGACAAGGGCGGGAGCGTCGTCTCCGCCCGCCCGGCCACCGTCGCCACCGCCGCGGACGGCACCCTCGACGGGAGTGTCAAGCTCACCCTGTCCGGGAAGGCGTCCTTCGCCGCGCGCAAGGGAACCAGCCTCACCCGCGACGGGACGGCGAGCGTCACCGGCCTCCCGGAAGGCGTCACGGCCGATCTGCGGGTCACCGGCTCGCGCACCGCGTCACTGAGGCTCACCGGCGCCACGAAGACCGACGCGCGCCTCGGCCTCACCTTCCGGGACCGGGCCTTCGCCCACGGCGTACCGGCCTCGTCGGTGACCGGCACCGGCGTGTCCGTGACCGACCCGCTCGTCGTCTCCGCCGCGGCGGTGCACCGGCGCGGCCTCGGCGCCCTCGTCGACCAGGCCCTGCTGGTGCGCGAGGGCAACTACTCCAGCGGCTCCTACGGCCTGTTCCGGGCGGCGCTGGAACGCGCCAGGACCGCTCTCGCGGACAGCGCCTCCGCGACCGGCACGCTCATGGCCGCGCACGACGCGCTGCGCTCCGCCGCCGACGCGCTCACCCTCGACGAGGGCGGTTACGCCGTCCTCCAGGCCGAGGACCCCGACCGGATGGAGGGCCCCAGCCTGGTGAAGGAGGCGTACTACTCGGACGGCGACCTCGGCGGTGTCACCGAGGGGGCGTGGGAGCAGTACACCGGTCTCGACTTCGGCGGGATCGCCCCGCGAAGCGTCTCCGTCCGCTACGCCAACTCGCAGGCCGCGACGGCCGAACCGAGCAGCGTCGACATCCACGCCGGAGACGCCGACGGCCCCCTCGTGGCCACCGTCCAGCTGCCCGGAACCGGCGGCTGGCAGTACTACACCACCGTACGGGCGGCCGTCACCGACCCGGAGGCCCTGCTGAACGCGTCGGCCGCGACCTTTGTGTTCCACGCTCCGTCCGGTCAGCAGTGGGTGTCGAACTTCGACTGGTACCAGTTCTCGCCCGAGGCGCTCCCCTCGTCCGGCTCGACGACGACGCTCGCCACGCTGACCACGGCCAACGCCACGGCGACCGGCGACGGTTCGCTGCCGCTGAAGCTCTCCGGCGGTGTCTTCGAGAACGTGACGAACGGCGCGTGGGCCGAGTGGCGGGACACCGGCCTCGGTGACGGCGCCGACGCCGTCACGGTCAGCTACGACAAGCCCCGTTCGCGTGCGGCGTCGGACTCGCACATCGAACTGCGGCTCGGTTCGAAGGACGCGACCGACGGCGCGCCGGGCGTCGACATCCCCCTCGACTACACCGGTTCGGGCTGGGGAACCGTCGCCACCACGACCGTGCCGCTCGACCCGGGTGTCTTCAAGGGCGGCCGGCCGGTGTACGCCGTCTTCGTCTCCAGTACGCAGACCGACGAGCAGCCCTACGTGGCCAACGTCCACTCGATCACCCTGACCCGGGATGCGGACGCCCCGGTGGCCTTCGACGCCACGGCGTTCGGGGCGAACAGCGGCGGCGACCTCAAGAGCGAGCCGGCCACCTGGAGCGACGCGGGGTCCGCCACCAGCCTCGGCGGCACCTACGACGGGGCGTGGCTCGACTACGGGGACATCGACTTCGGCGACCTGCCGAAGAACACCGTCACGCTCACCTACGTCAACAACTCCGCCCGCTGCGGCACCGGTTCCACCGTCCAGCTCTACCTGGACTCCTTCGACCCGGACCACCCCGGTACGCCGTACGCGAGCGTCCCGCTGCCGGTCACCGGGACCTCGTGGTCGTCGGGCGGCACCACCAGTGTGACGCTGCCGGAGACGGTCACCGGCAGGCACTCCGTCCATCTGCGGCTGACGACGCAGGCCGACGCCTCGCACCCGTACGTCGCCAACCTGGGCCGGGTCACCTTCGCTCACGTCGAGGCGCCCGCCGCCACGGACCCGTCCGCCCTGCGCGAGGCGGTCGAGCGGTACGCGGCTGTCTCCGACGCGGCGGACCGGTACAGCCCGATCGACTTCCAGGTGTTCCTGCGCGAACTGGCCGCCGCCCGCGACCTGCTCGGCGCCGAGGACGCCACCCAGCTCGAAGTCGACCTGCGGACCCGGAGCCTCACCCTCGCCGCCAACCAACTGGTCCCGCTGCCGAGACTGAAGCTGGAGAACCTGGTCACCACCGCGTCGGCCCTCGACAACGAGCGCTACACGGACGCCTCCTGGTCGGCGTTCACCACCGCGCTCACCCGCGCCGAGGCCGCCCTCGCGGACGACGCCGCGACGGACGGCACCCTCACCGCGCGCCACACCGCCCTCCACCGCGCGCTGTCCGCGCTCACCACGAAGCGCAAGACCGTACCGAGCGCGCCCGACGCGGTGTCGGCGACCGCGTCCGGCACGAGTGTGACGGTCGCCTGGTCCGCTCCCGAGGACGACGGCGGCTCGCCCGTCACCGGCTATGTGGTCACCCTCGGCGGCGGTCACCAGGTCGAGATCCACGACCCGGACAGCCGCGGCACGGTGTTCACCCGGCTGAAGTCCGCAACGTCGTACACGGCGCGGGTCCGGGCGGTGAACGCCCTCGGCGACTCGGCCCCGAGCAACGCCACCCGGCCCGTCGTCGCGGGCGACAACAGGCCCCAGGCACCGGAACGTCTCGGGCGTGGTCACCGACGGCAAGCACGTCCGGGTGACATGGCGTCCGGCCGGCGACGGCGGATTCCCGGTCATCGGCTACACCGTCGCCCTGGACGACGGAACCACCGCGCACGTACCCGCGACCACCGGTACGGCGCTGCTCACGACCGCGAGCAGGGCGAAGACCCACACCGCCACCGTGAGCGCGGTCACCCTGGCCGGCGCCTCGGACGACACCGGCACGTCGGCCTCCGCACCCACGACCAGGGCCGCCACCGGCTCCGACCCGGCGGACTACGAGCCGTCCCCCTTCCCCGAGGAGGCGCTCAACGCCACCTACGCGTCGGACGCGTGGCCCGCGACCGAGGACGGGAGCGACTACTTCAACAACCTCCTCAGCGGCTTCGACGCCCTCGGCTCCGGCACCCTCGGCGCCAACAAGGTGCTGCCCGAGGGCACTTCGCTCACCGCGGAGAACGACAAGGCCATCGTGAGCATCAACAACGCGGCGACGCAGAAGGAGGTGGACCGGGCCGTGGTGGACGCCTCGAACAGCGCCACCGTCACGATGGCCGACGGCCTGGGCTCGCGGCTCGGACCGATCTACAGCGACGCCCTCAAGTCGGGCCAACTGCCCAAGACCAACGCGCTGTTCTCCCGCGTCACCAAGAACCTCGACACCCACGACGCGGCGAAGAACCACTACATGTACCTGCGGCCGTACGTACGGCTCGGATTCGTCGGCGACGGCGGCGCCATCTACGAGTCGCAGGACGGCTCGTACCCGGGCCTCGCCACCAGCGGCTCGTACCCGAGCGGCCACACCTACGGCGGCTACGAGGCCGGGACCATCCTCGCCACGCTGCTGCCGGAGCTGGCGCCGTCGATCCTCGCGCGCACCTCGGAGTACGGGAACAACCGCATCGTCCTCGGGTTCCACTACCCGCTCAACGTCATGGGCGGCCGCATCACCGCCCAGGCCACGGTCGCGCACCGCTGGGCGGACCCCGGCTTCGAGAAGCTGCTGACCCAGGCCCACACCGAGATGGAGAACGTGCTGCTCGCGCGGTGCGTGAAGGAGGGGTACGGCGACACGCTCACGGCCTGCGCGGGCGAGCCCTACGCCGGTCTGAGCACGGCCCAGCACGTCGACCAGTACACCCGGCGCCTGACCTACGGGTTCTCCCGTACCGGCGGGGCCGGGCAGGCTCTGGACGCTCCGTCCGACGCGGCGGCGCTGCTGATCACGGCCTTCCCGGAGCTGAGCACCGAGCAGCGCACCCAGATCCTGGAGCAGACCGCCACCGACTCCGGGTACCCGCTCGACCTCACCGGGACCGGCGGGCCGAGCTGGCAGCGGATCAACCTGGCGGCGGCGATGGCGGCGGACGTGGTCGTGGGCGCCGACGGGTCGGTCACGGTGACCAACTCCTCGGACGCGACGAGGGCCAGCGTCGCCGACGCCTCCGCGATCACCGTGGGGGGCGTCGCGCTTGACGGCTTCGCCCCGGAGGTGTCCACGTACGTCGTGGACTGGCCGAAGAGCGGCGCGCTCCCGGCCGTCGGTGCCGTGGCGGCCGCGTCCGGCGCACGGGTGAAGGTCACCAACGGCAGTTCCACCGTCTCCTCGTCCCGGCCCGGGTTCACCACCCGCACCATCACGGTGACCTCGGCGAACGGTTCGTTCACCCGGACCTACACGGTCGGGTTCCAGCGGACCGACCACACCGACCGCTCGGCCGTCCTCCACGCCGGCGGCGGTGGCGTCGGCGCCGGTGGTCACGGTGGCGTCGGCGGCGAGGGACTCTGGTCGCCGGCCCGGGAGTGGGAGGCGACGTGGGGCCTGCCCCGGGCGCAGGGCGTGGGGTGACCCCGGCGGGTCGCCGCTGATCCCCGAAGGGCGGACCGCCGCCGTCACGGCACATCCGTGGCGGCGGCGGTCCGCCCTTGTCTCATGTCGGGGCCTGCGCCTCGTTCCGGGGCCCGTTGCCCTCCTCGGCGCGGCGGCGGGCGTCCTCGTCGGTCCGGGCGTCGTAACCGAGCAGCTTGGGCAGCGCGGCGGCCAGCAGGCCCACCGTGGCGACGCAGGCGAGGCCGCCGCTCCAGATCGCCGGGCGGGCGCCGGTCCAGCCGGCCGTCGCCCCGGCGCGGACCTGGCCGAGCTGGGGACCGATGCTGTAGGAGAGCACCTCGATGCCGGCGAGCCGGCCGCGCAGCCGGTCGGGGATGGTCTGGTTCCAGATGGTCGTGCGGCCCAGCCCGCTGAGCATGTCCCCGGAACCGGCCAGCGCGAGGCACATCAGCACCAGCCAGATGTTCGAACGTCCAGCCCGCCGCCGCGATGGCCAGGCCCCAGCCCGCGGCGCCGAACACCACCAGCAGACCGTGCCGCCGGGTCCGGGACACCCAGCCACTGGTCAGGCTGACCAGCAGCGACCCGACGGCGCCCGCCGAGTACATCAGTCCCAGCGACCAGTCGGCGCCGAGTTCGTCGGCGAGGAAGGGGAAGATCGTGTTCGGGAAGGCGAAGAACATCGCCGCCAGGTCGACCGCGTACGTGCCCAGCAGCACCGGCCGGGACCAGGCGTAGCGGGCGCCTTCGGCGATGCCGCGCAGCGACGGTTTGGCCGCGTGCTCCACGGGCGGCACGGGCGAGAGCCGACGGCACATCAGCACCGACACGCCGAAGGAGACCACCGTGGTGGCGTACGCCGGGACGTTGCCCGCGTACGCCACGACGAGCCCCGCCAGGGCGGGCCCGGCGATCGCGCCGGCCTGCCAGCGCAGGGCGTTCAGGGCGGCGGCCGCGGCGAGCTGCTCGTGCGGGACGATCCGGGCCAGCAGCGAGTCCAGGGCGGGCCGTTGGAGTCCGGCGAGTGCCGCGACCCCGGCCGCCACCACGTACAGCGGCCACAGCATCGGCCGCGGCAGCAGCGCGTTCACCAGCAGGACGACCGCGAGCACGCCCAGTCCCGCCTCGGTCAGCACGATGACCCTGCGCCGGTCCACCGCGTCGGCGAGTGCGCCGCCGTACAGTCCGAAGACCACCAGGGGGACGAGTTCGACGGCTCCCATCACGCCCACCGCGAGCGGCGAGCCGGTCAGTTCCTTGATCTGGAGCGGCAGCGCGATCAGCGCCATCACGCTGCCGAGGTAGGTGATCAGGCCCTGCACCCACAGGAGGCGGAAGTCTCGGGAGGAGCGCCAGGGCGCGAGATCGGGCAGCAGCGCGGTGAGCTTGCGGGTCATGGCCCTACTTCGTGTTCCTGGCACCGGAGTTGCCGGACGCGGTGCTCCGGGTGACGGGTGCGGCGGCCGTCGTGTGGTGGCGTCCGATCGGCAGGACGAGGGGCTTGCCGGAGACCGGGTCCTCGATGACGCGGCTCTCCATGCCGTACACGGACCGGACCGTGGCCTCGGTCATCACCTCCTCGGTGGTTCCGGCGGCGTGCAGCCGGCCGGACGCGAGGGCGATGAGCCGGTCCGCGTAGCGGGCGGCGAGGTTGAGGTCGTGCAGGACCATGACGATCGTGGTGCCGCGGGTCCGGTTCAGGTCGGTCAGCAGGTCGAGGACCTCGATCTGGTGGCTGATGTCGAGGAACGTGGTGGGCTCGTCGAGCAGCAGCAGGTCGGTCTGCTGGGCCAGCGCCATCGCGATCCACACGCGCTGGCGCTGGCCTCCGGAGAGTTCGTCGACCGCCCGGTCCGCGAGGTCGGTCGTCCGGGTGGCCTCCAGCGCGTCGGCGACCGCGGCGTCGTCCTTGGCCGTCCAGCGGGAGAAGGCCCGCTGGTGGGGGTGGCGGCCCCGGCCGACCAGGTCCAGCACCGCGATGCCCTCGGGGGTGACCGGCGACTGGGGCAACAGGCCCAGGGTGCGGGCGAGTTCCTTGGCGGGGGTGCGGTGGACCTCCTTGCCGTCCAGGACGACGCGGCCCGCGCGCGGCACGAGCAGCCGGGACATCGAGCGCAGCAGCGTCGACTTGCCGCACGCGTTGGCGCCGACGATCACGGTGATCCGCCCGGCCGCGAGGTCCAGGTCCAGGCCCTCGATGACGACGCGGTCGCCGTAGCCGAGTGTGAGGTCCTCGGTGGCGAGGGTGTGGGACGCGGTCACAGTGAGCCTCCGGCCCGGTTGGTGCGGACGATCAGGTAGACGAGGTAGGGCGCGCCGAGCACTCCGGTGACGACGCCCACGGGGTAGCGGGTGTCGAAGGCGTACTGGCCGGTGAAGTCGGCGACCAGGACGAGCAGGGCGCCGACCAGTCCGGCGGGGACCAGCAGCGATCCTCCGGTTCCCGTCAGCCGGGCGGCGATCGGCCCGGAGAGGAAGGCGACGAAGGCGATCGGTCCGGCGGCTGCCGTCGCGAACGCGATCAGCCCGACGGCCGCGACGATCACGACGACGCGGGTGCGTTCGACGCGGACGCCGAGTGCGGACGCCGTGTCGTCCCCGAGGCTCAGCGCGCTCAGGTTGCGGGCCTGGGACAGCAGTACCGGGCCGAGCACGAGCACGGCGAGGACGGTGGGCGCGGTCTGCCGCCAGGAGGTGCCGTTGAGGCTGCCCGTGAGCCAGCGCATCGCCTCCTGGAGGTCCCATTCGGCGGCCTGCGACAGGACGTAGGAGGTGACGCTGTCGAGCAGGGCGGAGATGCCGATGCCGATGAGGATGAGCCGGGTGCCGGCGACCCCGTCGCGGAACGCGAGGGTGTACACGAGCAGGGCCACCCCGAGCGCGGCGGCTATCGCGAGGGCCGACACCTGGGTCTCGCCCAGCGAGAAGGTCACGATGGCGACGGCCGCCGCCGCGCTCGCTCCGGAGCTGATGCCGATGATGTCGGGGCTGGCGAGCGGGTTGCGGAGCATCGTCTGGAAGGTGACACCGGCGATGCCGAAGCTGAATCCGGCGGTCAGGGCGAGCACGGCCCGCGGCAGCCGGAGCCTGCCGACGGTGAAGGACGCGCCCGGCACGTCCTCGCCCATGATCACGCGCAGCACGTCGTGGGCCGGGTAGAAGGTGTGTCCGGCCATCAGGGTGGTGGCGAACGCGGCGACGACGAGGACCAGCAGCGTCAGGGCGATGAGCCGCCGCCGGTACGCGCCGCGCACCCGTGCGCGGGTGACGGCCCGCAGCGTGGACGAGCCGCTGACGGCGGGGGCGTTCACAGGGACCTGACCTTCTGCCGGCGGACGATGTGGATGAAGAAGGGGGCGCCGACCAGCGCGGTGACGATCCCCACGTCGATCTCGGACGGCCGTGCCACGACCCGGCCCACGACATCCGCGGCCGTCAGCAGGACGGCGCCGCTCAGCGCGGCGAACGGCAGCAGCCAGCGGTGGTCGACACCGACCAGGAGCCGGCAGGCGTGCGGTACGACGAGACCGACGAAGCCGATCGGTCCGGCGACCGCGGTGGACGCGCCGCACAGCACGACCGCGCCGAGCGCCGAGGTGGCCCGGACGAGGGCCACCCGCTCACCGAGTCCGGCGGCCAGATCGTCGCCCAGTGCCAGCGAGTCCAGGGCGCGGGCGGAGGCCAGGCAGATCACGAACCCGGCGCCGAGGAAGGGCACGACGCTGCCGAGCTGGGCGTAGGAGGCGCCTCCCACGCCGCCGATCTGCCACAGCCGGAAGGTGTCGGAGATGTCGTTGCGGGGCAGTACGACGGCGCTGACCAGCGAGGCGAGCGCGGCCGAGATGGCGGCGCCAGCCAGGGCCAGCTTCAGCGGGGTGGCCCCGCCGCGCCCCAGGGAGCCGACGGCGTAGACGAACCCCGCGGTCAGCGCCGCCCCGGTCATCGCCACCCAGATGTACCCGGACGCCGACGAGAGGCCGAAGTGGGCGATGGCGGTGACCACGGCCAGGGAGGCGCCCATGTTGACGCCGAGGATGCCGGGGTCGGCCAGCGGGTTGCGGGTGACGCCCTGCATGACCGCGCCGGAGAGCCCCAGGGCGCCGCCCACGACGACGGCGAGGAGCGTGCGCGGCACCCGTTTGGCGACGGCCGCCTCCTCCAGGGTGTGCTGCGCCCCGCCGAGCGCCGACCACACGTCGGACCAGGCGACGTTGCGGGAGCCGAGGGCGAGGGAGGCCGTCATGACGGCGAGCAGGACCGCGGCGAGCACGAGGAGCCAGATCACGCGGACGCGCGCCGAACGCCGTACCGGGAGGGGGGCGTTCGGCGCGCGCAGGGTCTGGGTGGCGCTCACGCGGCCTTGTCCGCGGCCTGGGCGAGTGCCTTCACGTAGTCGTCCAGGACGTACGGGATCGACAGCGGGGTCGGGTTCGCGGCGGTCGCGAGGGGGGTGCTGCCGGGCAGCAGGTAGACGGAGTCCTGCTTGACGGCGGTCAGCTTCGAGGTGAGCGGGTCGCTCTTGAGGGCCTTGAGGAGTTCGCCCTTGTCGTCGCCGTAGCCGGTGACGATGTCGACGTTGTTGAAGTCGTCGATGCGCTCGGCGCTCTTGGTGAGGACGAACTTCTTGGTGTCCTTGGACGGTTCGGAGATGCTGGCCGGGATCTTCATCCCGAGGTCGGTGAAGAACTGGGTGCGGGTGTCGTGGGTGGTGTAGAAGCCGACCTCACTGACGTTCCTTGGAGGACACGTGGGTCATGAACATCGCCGACTTGCCCTTGATCTGGGGGTACTTGGCGACGGTCTTGGTGATCTGCCCCTCCAGGTCGCCGATCAGCGCGTCGCCCTCGTCGGCGAGGCCGATGGCCTTGCTGTTCAGGCGGATGATGTCGCGCCACGGGGTCGCCCAGGCGGCCTCGGGGTAGGCCACCACGGGGGCGATCCGGCTGAGCGTCTCGTAGTCCTGCTCGGTCAGCCCGGAGTACGAGGCGAGGATGACGTCCGGCTTGGTGTCGGCGACGGCCTCGAAGTCGATGCCGTCGGTCTCGTCGAACAACACCGGTGTTTTGGCGCCGAGTTCCTTGAGCCGGTCCTCGGTCCAGGGCAGTACGCCGTCTCCGTCGTCGTCGCCGAAGTTGGCCTTGGCCATGCCGACGGGGACGACGCCGAGGGCGAGCGGCACTTCGTCGTTGGCCCAGTTCACGGTGGCGACGCGCTGGGGCTTGGACTTGATGACGGTGGTCCCGAGCGCGTGCTTGATCGTCACGGGGAACCGGCCGGAGCCGTCGGTGGCGGCGCCACCGGCGGCGGTGCTGTCGTTCGTGTCGTCGTCCTGGCCGCCGCAGGCGGTGAGGCCGAGCAGGAGGGCCGCCGCGAGGGCGAGCACGCGAAGGCGGGGTGTTCTCATCGACCCGGGTTTCACTCTCGGTCCGGGGTGCCGGGCTCGCACGTCCGGACAGCGGACTCGGCGTCGTGGAGCGGGCACCGCACTTGCACAGGGGAAGTTAGGTAAGGCTTGCCTGCACAGCGTAGAGAGTCGGTGCGCGCGCATCAATCGAGCCTTTTCGACAGAGCTTGTAGCGATCGGGACAGCGGGACGGTCCGGCCGCGGCGGGCCGCCTCAGCGCGCCCGGAACCTGCCCGGTGTCGTGCCCGTCGTCCGCCGGAAGGCCGCCCCGAACGCGCTCGCCGAGCGATAGCCGACCGCGTCGGCCACCACGTCCACCTCGAACCCCCGGGAGAGCAGCTGCACGGCGTGCTGGGCCCGGACCGTGGCCACCCAGCGGGCGAAGCTCGTGCCCGTCTCGGTCCGGAACGCCCGGGTCAGGGTGCGCGCGCTGCACCCGAGGACGGTGGCCCAGCCGGTCAGCGTGCGCTGGTGGGCGGGGTCGGCCCGGACCGCGTCCACGATCGGCCGCAGCAGCGCGGAGGTGGGCAGTTGCACCAGCAGCGCTTGGGTGGAGGGCCGCATGACGTCGAGCACCATGGCCTCCGTGACGGCCCGGGAGCGCGGCGGCAGGTCCGCCTGCCCGAGCCGCTCCAGCAGCAGCCGGAGCAGGGGGGTGATGTCGACGGCCACCGGCACGTCGGGCAGCGCGGACACCGTGCCGTGCCGGAAGAAGTGGGCGCGGTAGGAGGTGCCGGCGACCGCGGAGGCGGAGTGCAGTTGTCCCGCGGGCATCCACAGGCCCAGCGCCGGGGTGATGCACCACACCTGGGAGCCCACCACGGCCGTGGACGCGCCGTGTTCGTTCCAGAGCAGTTCGTGCCACGGGTGCGAGTGCTCGTTCCAGGCCGTGTCGGCGGCGACGACCTCCTCGTACCCCTTGATGACGAAGGGCACGTCCACCTCGCCGGCGGCGAGTGCCGGCAACTCCCTGGTGACACGCATGCGGTCAGGCTAACCGGCACCGGGCAGGTGCCGGATCGCTCGTGCTCGTGCCCGTGCTCACGCTCACGCGAGGGCGAAGTAGCGCAGCCAGATGTACGCCGCCGCCAGCACGACGGTGACCGCGGTGACGACGAGCCCGTAGCGGCTGAACTGCCAGAAGGTGATGTGATGGCCCTCCCGCTCGGCGATGCCGACGACCACGACGTTGGCCGAGGAGGCGATGATCGTGGCGTTACCGCCGAGGTCCGCGCCGAGGGCGAAGGCCCACCACAGCATCCCCGCCTCACCGGCGCCGCCCGACGCGTCGACGATCTCGGAGACGATCGGGCTGACCGTGGCGACGAACGGGATGTTGTCGATGATCGCGGACGGCACGACGGAGCCGAAGATCAGGGCCGCCGCGGTCCCGGGGAGATTGCCGCCCGCCAGCTGGGCCGCCGCCTCGCCCAGCTCGCCGATCACCCCGGTGTGCACCATCGCGCCGACCATGACGAACAGTCCGGAGAAGAAGGCCAGCGTCTGCCACTCCACGTCCTTGACCACGTCGGCGGGGCGCAGCCGGGAGACGGCGAGCAGGATCAGGCCGCCGCTGACGGCCACCACCGAGGGTTCGAGGTGGAGCACGGTGTGCAGGACGAAGCAGACCATCACGGCGACGATCACCACAGCGCTGACGGCGAGCAGCCGGGCGTCCTTGATGGCCTCGCGGGGCTCGAGTTCGAGGACGGACGCCGCGCGCTCGGGGTCGTAGCGGAACGCGTCGCGGAACATCACCCGGCTCATCAGGATGAAGGTGATCAGCAGCACCATGACGATCGGGGTCATGTGGAACAGGAAGTCGTTGAAGGACAGCCCGGCACGTGACCCGATCATGATGTTGGGCGGGTCCCCGATCAGGGTGGCGGCCCCGCCGATGTTGCAGGCCATCACCTCGGCGATGAGGTAGGGGACGACGGGCAGCGCGAGGCGCCGGCACACCAGGATGGTGACCGGCGCGATCAGCAGCACGGTGGTGACGTTGTCCAGCCAGGCCGACATGAGGCCGGTGGCCATGGTCAGCAGGACCATGAGCCGGTACGGTCTGCCGCGGGCCCGCCGCGCGGCCCACAGCGCGACGAACTCGAAGACCCCGGTCCGTTTCAGCACGGCGACGATCAGCATCATGCCGAGCAGCAGGAAGATGACGTTCCAGTCGATCCCCGCGTGTTCGGAGAAGAAGGCGTGCTCGGCGTCGGTCGCGCCGATCAGCAGCATCACCACCGCGCCGCCCAGCGCGGCGGCGACCCGGTTCACCCACTCCGTGGCGATCAGCACGTAGACGACGACGAACACCGCCACGGCCGACCACGTCGTGAGACTCACCGGCCCTCCCGCGCGCGGTGGCGGGCCATCTCCGGCGCGGGCGGCGGCATGGGCGGGCCGAGGTCGGTGGCCTCCTCGTCCTCGCACTGCTTCGGCGGCACTGCCTTCATGGCTGCCGGCTCCTCTCGCGTCCCGGACGGCAGGTGTGCCGCAGGACGCCCGCTGGGCCGGGATGGGCGCCTTACACCCTCGTCCCGGTGACCGGCGCCCGCAATCGGGGACGGCACCCAGATACGGGAGGGCGCGGCCTGTAGTCATGGCCGAAAAGGGCGGGAAATGGGTGTCGGCACCGATGGACAGCGGGGCTGCCGTCACCGACGCTGTTGCTGATGACTGCCCGGACGCGGCCGCCGCCGGCGGACCCGGCGGGGCAGGTCGTCGACGGACACGGAAGACGACGGTCGGAGCAGGGGCGGCGTCGGAGAGGCGGTACGGGGTGCCCTTGTTCTGGAGGATCTCGCTGTTCAACGCCGTGGTGCTGGTCGCCGCCACCGCGCTGCTGCTGGGACCGGTCACCGTGTCGACGCCGGTGCTGCTCACCGAGGCCGCGATCCTCACGGTGGGCCTGGCGGTGATACTGGTGGCCAACGTCCTGCTGCTGCGCGTCGGGCTGGGACCGCTGCGCCATCTCGCGCGCGCCATGACCACGACCGATCTGCTGCGGCCGCGGGTGCGTACACAGGTCGACGGCGACAGCGAGATCGCCGAGCTGATCACCACCTTCAACACCATGCTCGACCGGCTGGAGGCCGAGCGCGCCCTGAGTGCCGCCCGCGCGTTGAGCGCGCAGGAGTCGGAACGCCACCGGGTGGCCCAGGAGTTGCACGACGAGGTGGGGCAGACCCTCGCCGCCGTGCTGCTCGACCTCAAACGGGTCGCGGACCGGGCGCCGGACTCCGTACGCGAGCAGCTCTCACAGGTGCAGGAGACCACCCGGGCCGGCCTGGACGAGATCCGCCGCATCGCCCGCCGGCTGCTCCCGGGCGTCCTGGAGGAGCTGGGTCTGACCAGCGCCCTCAAGTCCCTCGCGGACGAGTTCACCGGGCCCTCGCTCACCGTGCGCCACGACATCGCCTGCGGCCTGCCCGACCTCGGCGACAACGCGAACCTCGTCGTGTACCGCGTCGCCCAGGAGAGCCTGACCAACGTGGCCCGGCACGCCGACGCCCGCCTGGTGGTCCTCACCCTGGCGCGGGCCGGTGACGCCGTCGAACTCCGGTTGCGCGACGACGGCCGCGGGTTCGACGGCTCCGCCGAGGTCGAGGGGGCCGGTATCCGCGGCATGCGGGAACGGGCCCTGCTGATCGGCGCCGACCTGTCCGTCGGACCGGCGCCGGAGGGCGGCACCGAGGTACGGCTGACCGTGCCCGCCGGCGACCGCGGCGCGGGAGCGGGCGGGAACACACCGGCGGGCGCCGCTGTTGTGCCCGAAGGCTGAAACGGAGGCACAACGGTGCACGGTGAATACAAGATCCCCGGCGGCAAGCTGGTCGTGGTGGACATGGAGGCCGAGGGCGGCGTGCTGCGGCACGTGCGCGTGGCGGGCGACTTCTTCCTGGAACCGGACGAGGCCCTGGACGCCATGAACCGCGCGCTGGAGGGAGCCCCGGCGGACACCGACGCGGCGGGACTCGCCGCGCGGATCGACGCGGCACTGCCCGCGGGCACCGTGATGTACGGGCTGACCTCGCAGGGCGTCGCCGTCGCCGTGCGCCGCGCCCTCGCGCACGCCACCGACTGGACGGACTACGACTGGCAGTTGATCCACGAGAGCCCGCAGTCCCCGGCCCTGCACATGGCGCTGGACGAGGTGCTGACGGCCGAGGTCGCCGCGGGCCTGCGTCCCCCGACGCTGCGGGTGTGGGAGTGGGGCGCCCCCGCGGTCATCATCGGCAGCTTCCAGTCACTGCGCAACGAGGTGGACGCCGAGGGCGCCGCGCGCCACGGCATCGAGGTGGTGCGCCGGATCTCCGGCGGCGGCGCCATGTTCGTGGAGCCCGGCAACACGATCACCTACTCCCTGTCCGTGCCGGAGGCGCTGGTGCACGGGCTCTCCTTCCAGGACAGCTACGCCTACCTCGACGACTGGGTGCTCGGCGCGCTCGGCGAGATGGGGATCCGCGCCTGGTACCAGCCGCTGAACGACATCGCCACCGACCAGGGCAAGATCGCGGGCGCCGCCCAGAAGCGGGTCGTGGGGCCCGGGGGCGGCCCCGGCGCCGTGCTGCACCACGTGACCATGTCGTACGACATCGACGCCGACAAGATGCTTCAAGTGCTGCGCATCGGGCGGGAGAAGCTGTCCGACAAGGGCATCAAGAGCGCGAAGAAGCGGGTGGACCCGCTGCGCCGGCAGACCGGACTGGCCCGCGAGGCCGTGATCGACCGGATGATCTCCTCCTTCGGCGCCCGCTACGGGCTGACCCGGGGAAAGGTGACCGACGACGAGCTGACGCGCGCACACGAGCTGGCCCGTACGAAGTTCTCCTCCCCCGAGTGGACCGCGAGGGTGCCCTGACCACCCGCCCCCGCCCCCCGGCGCCCGGCATTCCGGTTCGTCTGAGTCACCGCGCGGCCACGCACCGAGTTCGCTCTTCCGCCCCACGGGGACTCGTGTGAGACTGACGTCCCCGTCCGCTGTGCGGGCCCCTCCGCACCATCCCCCACGAGAAGTGCGCCGTGCGTCCTCTTCCCCTGCCGCTCGCCCTGACCGCGCGTCTGGCGCCGGTCGCCGTGCTCGCCACGGCGGGCTGGGCGCTGTCGTCCGGGCCGGCCACGCCGTCGGCCGCGAAGGAGCCGACGCCGCCCGAGACCGCCGAGCCCTCCGCCTCCGCGCCGGCGACGCAGGCGGTGACGAAGACGTACGCCGCCGCCCCGGCTCCCTGCGAGAGCCTGGCCACGAAGACGGTCACCTCGCTGGTGCCGGGCGCCAAGACGGCCGGCAAGGAGATCCCGTCCACCGACACCACGGTGCGCCGCACCTGCTCCTGGAACGCGCTCAAGGGATACGACTACCGCTGGCTCGAACGTCTCCTACGAGCTGATGCGCTCGGACGAGGCGGCGCAGGAGTCCTACCGGGGCCGGGTCGCCGACCGCAGCGGCGGCGGCGAGGTCCCCGGGCTCGGCGACGAGGCCTACTCGGTCGTGAACCTCACCACCGAGGACAAGCAGCAGACACGCGAGGGCACCGTGCTGGTCCGCGCGGCCAACGCCCTGGTGATGATCACGTACAACGGCAGCGACTTCGAAACGAAGAAGGCACCCGGCACCACCGAGATCAACAAGGGTGCCATCAAGGCGGCCAAGGAAGCCCTGGCCGCCCTGACCAACGATCAGGTCTGAGCCGGTACGGCCGCCGGCCGGCGAGATGAGAATGCCCGCCACCGTGGGAAGATCAGCACGGCGAGCACGCAGGTGACGAGCGCGCCGGTGCGGAAACTCACCTTGCGCGGCGCGACGTTGGAGAAGTCGAAGGCCGGTGAGACCAGGTTGGCCGCGATGTTGACCGAGAGGGTCGCCACCAGGACGGTGACAAGGGCGAAGAGCAGCCCCACCACGTTGTCCGTCTTGGCGGCGAGCTGTACCGGGTCCCAGATGGCCTCGCCGCAACGCGCTTGCTGTGAGACCCAGTGTGGTACCGCTGGGCGGGACATGAGGTAAGCCCCGGTCGAGGCTCCCTCCTCGGAGCGTCGACCGGGGCTTCGGGTGCTGCTGGTTACGACTTGGGCGGGGTAACGAATCCCCGGACGGGCCGCGGTTCCTGCGGGTTACGCGATTCTGGTCGCTGCGTGCGCTTCCACGCCGCGACCAGGTCTGCGTAGCGCGGGTCGATCCATTCGGACACAGTGCCTCCCTTCACGGGCAGGCTACGCCGCCCCGGGCTTCGGCTTGGGCGTGATGATGATGGTGCACTCCGGTGCGTGCTGACACTTCGCCGCCACCGACACGAGGGTCTCGTCGGACGGCGGCCCCCACAGCTCCGGGTCCGCCTCCCAGCCGAGCGCCGCGATCGTCTCGCGGGTCCGGTCCAGGATCGGCGGGTCGTAGCTGGTGGGGTCGTGGCCCGGGGAGTGATGCACGAACGTGCCCTCGCCGCCGAGCCGCTCGCACAGCTCGGCATACATGTGGGTGTGCAGGATCAGGGCGTGCCAGCCCTCGTCGACGATCCGCGACGGAGCCAGGCCCACGCCCGGGTTCGTCGCGCAGGCCGCCACGAACTTGAGGCCCTCGTCGACGATCCGGCCGGCCATCTCCTCGGCCATGCCCGGGTTGGCGTCCATGACGGTGCCGCGGACGCCGGCGAACTGGGCGTCGGTGATGAGCATGCGCACGAGGGCGGGCAGCGCCACAGCGGGCGGCGGTGTGGGGCCCGGAGGTATGGTCACGGAATCTCCTTCGCTGGGTGCGGATGGGGATGACCCGCCCGGGTCGGGGCAACTTGTCCGGCTGCCCGGCCTGGGCGGGAGTTGAGGGCGGCGTGGTCAGCAGCCGCAGGAGACGATGCCCCAGACCAGCAGTCCGGCCAGCACCGCCAGGACGCCGAGGTAGACGTACAGACGGGGGTCCCGCTTCACGCCGGCGCCTCCTCGTCCGCGCCCTGCTCGGCCAGTTGGTGCCGCCCGGCGGCGATGAGCCGCGCGACCGCGAGCGGTGCGCACAGCATCGCGGCCGAGGCCACCGGCACCGACCAGTACGACGCCGCGGGGATGCTCCGGTCGTACGCGACCAGGTCGACGCGCGGGACACCAAGGAGGGTGTCGCGGCCGAGACAGTCGACATCCATCGCGCGCCATTCGTCGGCCGCCTGGTGCCACGTCACAGGCATGCTCCCCGGGACGAGAGCGTAGTACCGCTCCCAGCGCGGGTCGCAGATGACCGGGCCGCCCTCCAGCGCCTCGTCGAGGAACACGTCGACGTGGCGCGACGGGCCCCGCCCGCCGGCGACGGCGAGGACCAGGCACAGCGGCAGCCGCACGGCTGAGAAAAGGGTCCCAAGGGGCAGCATCGCGAGCCCCTGCTGCTCCCACTCCAGCATGGCGCGGCGCGGATCACGCACCGTTGACGCCAGCCAGTGGGCGGTCGCACGCTGCCGGTCGGCAACAGGGCGCACAAGCACGCCTGGTGAGGGCTGAACGGGACGAAGAGCGCGCAGGCTATCGTCGGTCATGGTCGGGCCTCCACGGTCACAGTGATCCGTCTCACACCCGTGACCGTAGAAGCGGGCCACCACCGGCAGGGGCACAGTTTGTACCCCCTCGATTACGCAGCGAGCAGGCCGAGCTTGACCGCGAGGTCTGAGGCACGGCGCCGGCGGGCCGGGCTCTTCGCCTCGGTCTCCTCCAAGACGATGCGCTTCGCGTAGCCGTTGTACCGGATCGTTTCGGGCGCGGCCTCGTGTGCCTGTGCCAGCGTCGCCAGGGCTACGTCCGGCTGTCCATCGAGCTGGTAGCCGCGGGCCTCCTCGATCCAGTGCCGGGCCCTGCGCGGCCGCGACGGGATCACCACGGCGTCCGCGGCCGCGGCCTGTCGTACCGACTCCCCGCCCTGGTGGAGTTCCACCGCGATCGTGACCGCGTGCGCGCCCATGATGGCCTGGGAGAACGAGGTGACCGGGTGGTAGTAGCCCTCGGGCAGGCGCGCGGCCATCTCGCGGGCCTGGTCCCAGTACCGCCAGGCCGTGCCCGTGGCCCCGCGCCGGGCCGCCGTGTAGCCGGCCTCGAACGTCAAGGCTCCTGCGATCGCGAGGACGTTGGCCGGCGCGTCCGGGAGCAGCGGTTCAAGGTAGGCCAGCGTTTGCAGGTTGACCTCGTCAGCCGCGTCGAAGTGCGCGGGCCCGCTGTCGCGGTGCGCTTGCGCGGCGAGCCAGGCGGCGACGCCGATCGCGTGTGGGTCCTCCGACTCCTGTGCCGCGATCAGGCCACGCTCGGAGACCCGCCACAACAGGGCAGCGTCCGGCTGGTAGGACACGAAGAACTGCGACAGCGAGTAGACCTCGGCGAGGACCGCGTGCGCTGCCCGCCGGTCCACCACCGTCTCGGCCTGCCGCACCGCGGCCTGCGCGTCGCGGATCAGATCCGGCAGCAGGGCACCGATGACGTCGCGGTGATTCGGCGCGGAGTGCCGGGCGGACCACGCCCGGGTAAGGCGGGCGCGGAGGTGCGCTGCTGACGGTGCCTCGTGGCGGGCGCCGAGCGGGAAGGCGTCAACAGCCGCCTTCACCTCGGGCAGGCGGGCATGGCCGGGGCCGGTGAAGAGATCGACGTGCACGGACTGGTTCCCTGTGAGGTCGGATAGGTCCCGTACGCGCAGGATCTCGGCGAGCCGCAGCATCATCTCCAGCTTCGGCGTCTTCAGCCGGCCGGTCTCAACGCCTTTCACCCACGAGCCGCTACGGCCGGCGAGTCCACCGAGCTGCTCGCGAGTGAGCCCACGGCGGGTGCGGAGGATCTGCAGTCTTTGGCCGAACACCAGTGGGTCGGCGTATGGGTCCGGGGTAGGCCCAAAAGGCACGCTCTCGCCCCTCTCTGAACAGGTCGCACTGCCAGAGTATGGGGCGGGACCTTCCTTGTGGGCCCACCATCGGTACAAATGCCATCGCGGCCCCGTCCTCCCAGGGGGAGGAGCCGCGATGGTGCTATTGGATCAGGAACTGCATCAGGTGTCCGGCGGCCACGCCGACGGCGCCGGCCGCTCCGGTCGCCGCCCACATCTTCCGCTCGATGCCGGTGACACGGATCTCGACGGTAGGGATACGACTACCGCTGGCTCGAACGTCTCCTACGAGCTGATGCGCTCGGACGAGGCGGCGCAGGAGTCCTACCGGGGCCGGGTCGCCGACCGCAGCGGCGGCGGCGAGGTCCCCGGGCTCGGCGACGAGGCCTACTCGGTCGTGAACCTCACCACCGAGGACAAGCAGCAGACACGCGAGGGCACCGTGCTGGTCCGCGCGGCCAACGCCCTGGTGATGATCACGTACAACGGCAGCGACTTCGAAACGAAGAAGGCACCCGGCACCACCGAGATCAACAAGGGTGCCATCAAGGCGGCCAAGGAAGCCCTGGCCGCCCTGACCAACGATCAGGTCTGAGCCGGTACGGCCGCCGTACGGGGCCGGGTGGCGGGAAGCAGCATCAGCGCCAGGTACAGCACCAGGGACGTGCTCAGGCCCACCGCCCAGCCGTAGTCGGCCAGCGACCGCAGGAACGGCACCGGACGGCCGTCGAACAGCGGGTGGAAGTCGGCGCCGCCGACCGCCAGGACACCGCCGACGACGAAAGCGACGACGGCCCGCCAGTTCCAGCCCTTGTCGTACCAGTAGCGTCCGCCCGCCCGGTACAGGTCGGCGAGGTCGAGACGCGCACGGCGCAGAATCCAGTAGTCGGCGATGAGAATGCCCGCCACCGTGCCGAGCAGCCCGCCGACCAGACCGAGCCAGGTGAAGATGTAGCCCTGCGGGTCGGAGTACAGCTTCCACGGGAAGATCAGCACGGCGAGCACGCAGGTGACGAGCGCGCCGGTGCGGAAACTCACCTTGCGCGGCGCGACGTTGGAGAAGTCGAAGGCCGGTGAGACCAGGTTGGCCGCGATGTTGACCGAGAGGGTCGCCACCAGGACGGTGACGAGGGCGAAGAGCAGCCCCACCACGTTGTCCGTCTTGGCGGCGAGCTGTACCGGGTCCCAGATGGCCTCGCCGTACACCGCTTGTGAACCGGAGGTGACCATCACCGACAGGAAGGCGAACAGCGTCATGGTGGTGGGCAGCCCGAGGGCCTGGCCGCGGGTCTGGGCCTTCTGGCTCTTCCCGTAGCGGGTGAAGTCCGGGATGTTGAGGGACAGCGTGGACCAGAAGCCGATCATGCCCATCAGGGAGGGCCAGAACAGCTTCCAGAAGTCGCCGCCCCAGCCCAGCTTCGAGGGCTGGTCGAAGAGCGGGCCGAAGCCGCCCGCCTTGTCGCTCATCCACCACAGCATCACGAACGCGCCGACGAGGACGAAGGGCGCCGCCCAGTTCTCGAAGCGGCGGATGGTCTCCATCCCGCGGTAGATGATGGCGACCTGGATGGCCCAGAAGATCGCGAACGACAGCCACATCGTCCAGGCGTAGCCGCCGACCGTGCCGGCGTTCGCCCAGCTGTCGCCGATCAGCTTGCCGGCCAGGAAGTAGATGGCCTCGCCGCCGATCCAGGTCTGGATGCCGAACCAGCCGCACGCCACCAACGCCCGTACGACGGCGGGCAGGTTGGCGCCGCGGACGCCGAAGGAGGCGCGGGCGAACACCGGGAAGGGGATGCCGTACCTCGGTCCGGCGTGCCCGGTGAGCAGCATCGGGACGAGCACGATCACATTGGCCAGGGCGATGGTGAGGACCGCCTGCTTCCAGTCCATGCCGACGGCGATCAGACCGGAGGCCAGGGTCCAGGAGGCGGTGTTGTGGGCCATGCCCACCCACAGGGCGGAGAAGTTGTACGTGGTCCAGGTGCGCTTGCCGACGGGGACCGGCAGCAGGTCGTCGTTGGCGTAGCGGCCACTCGGCGGCGGGGAGCCCGGGGCGAGTTCCACCCGCCCGTCGGGGAGGGTGCGTTGGGCGGACGGCGGTATGGCCGTGGGCGCGGTGTCGGTCATGGGCAGGCCAATCGTGCGAGGGGTCGGGAGAGGCCGTGCGGGCGGTGCCGAGAGGGGGGTGCGCGGGGTGCGCCCTGGCCCCTTCCCGCCGGGGCGGGAAGGGGGTGTTCGGGGAGGCCGGCCGTCGACGACCGTTCGGGGAGTCAGCCGTTGACGGCCGGGATCACCTTGGTCCCGTATGCGTCGATCACGGCTTCCTGCGCGTCGTGCATGTCGTAGAGCGCGAACTGGTCGACGCCGAGGGCACGCAGGGCGGTCAGCTTCTCGATGTGCTTCTCGGCCGGTCCGATCAGGCAGAACCGGTCGACGATCTCGTCCGGCACGAACTGGGTGTCGGGGTTGCCGCTGCGCCCGTGGTGGGCGTAGTCGTAGCCCTCACGGGCCTTGATGTAGTCGGTGAGTTCGTCGGGGACGGCACCGGTGCCGGACCCGTACTTGGCGACCAGGTCGGCGACGTGGTTGCCGACCATGCCGCCGAACCAGCGGCACTCCTCGCGGGCGTGGGCGAGCGCCTCGGGCGAGTCGTCGTCGGTGACATAGGCCGGGGCGGCGACGCAGATCGTCACCTCGGAGGGGTCGCGGCCGGCGGCCACCGCGGCGTCCTTGACGGCCTTGACCATGTATTCGGTGAGGTAGAGGTCGGCGAGCTGGAGGATGAAGCCGTCGGCCTCCTCGCCGGTCATCTTCAGCGCCTTGGGCCCGTACGCCGCCATCCACACCGGGAGTTCGGCGTCCGGCTTGGTCCAGGGGAACCTGACGACGGTGCCGCCGCCCAGGTCGGCCTCCTCTCCCCGGCCCAGCGCCCGGATGACGCGCATGGCCTCGCTGATGCGGGCCAGGGTGTTGGGCCTGCGGCCGGCCACCCGCATCGCGGAGTCGCCGCGGCCGATGCCGCAGACGGTGCGGTTGCCGAACATGTCGTTGAGGGTGGCGAAGGTGGAGGCGGTCACCTCCCAGGTGCGGGTGCCCGGGTTGGTGACCATCGGGCCGACCTTCAGCTCCGTGGTGTTGGCCAGGATCTGGCTGTAGATCACAAACGGCTCCTGCCACAGCACGGCGGAGTCGAAGGTCCAGCCGTAGCGGAACCCGTTGTGCTCGGCCCGCTTCATCAGGCTGACGACGCGGGAGGCCGGCGGGTCGGTCTGCAGGACGAGTCCGAAGTCCATGAGCGGGGCTCCTAGCTGAGGTACTGACAGGTGGAGCGCGGGGTGTAGACGCCGTGGCCCTTGCGCCCGGTGTACTCCCGTTCGGTGACGACGGGTTCGCCGCGCGAGAGCACGGTCTCGACCCGGCCGGTGATCCGTTTGCCCTCGTACGCCGAGTAGTCGACGTTCATGTGGTGGGTCTCGGCGGAGATGACCTGCTCGGCGTGCGGGTCGTAGACGACCACGTCGGCGTCGGCGCCGGGCGCGATGGTGCCCTTCTTCGGGTAGAGGCCGAACATGCGGGCCGGGGTGGCGCAGGCGATCTCGATCCAGCGGCGGCGGCTGATGTGCCCGTCGACGACGGCCTGGTGGAGCAGGTCCATGCGGTTCTCGACGCCCGGCATCCCGTTGGGGATCTTGGAGAAGTCGCCGCGGCCCAGCTCCTTTTGGCCGCTGAAGCAGAAGGGGCAGTGGTCGGTGGAGACCACCTGGAGGTCGTTGGTGCGCAGCCCCCGCCACAGGGCCGCCTGGTGCTCCCTCGGCCGCAGGGGCGTGCTGCACACGTACTTGGCGCCCTCGAAGTCGGGCTCGGCGAGGTTGTCGGTGGACAGGAACAGGTACTGCGGGCAGGTCTCGCCGAAGACGTTCAGGCCCTCGTCGCGGGCCCGGGTCAGCTCGGCGACCGCCTCCGTGGCGGAGACGTGCACGACGTACAGGGGCGCGCCGGCCACCTGGGCGAGCCTGATGGCGCGGTGGGTCGCCTCGGCCTCCAGGAGGGCCTTGCGGACCTCGCCGTGGTAGCGGGGGTCCCGCTCGCCGCGGGCGAGGGCCTGCTCGACCAGGACGTCGATCGCGATGCCGTTCTCGGCGTGCATCATGATCAGGCCGCCGTTCTCGGCGGCGCGCTGCATGGCCCGCAGGATCTGGCCGTCGTCGGAGTAGAAGACGCCCGGGTAGGCCATGAACTGCTTGAAGGAGGTCACCCCCTCCTCCACCAGCAGGTCCATCTCCTTGAGCGTCCCCTGGTCCACATCGGAGACGATCATGTGGAAGCCGTAGTCGATGGCGCAGTTGCCCTCGGCCTTGGCGTGCCAGGCGTCCAGGCCCTCGCGCAGTGAGTGCCCGACGCTCTGGATGGCGAAGTCGACGATGGTGGTCGTACCGCCCCAGGCGGCGGCCCGGGTGCCGGTCTCGAAGGTGTCGGCGGCGTAGGTGCCGCCGAAGGGCATCTCCATGTGGGTGTGGCCGTCGACGCCGCCCGGGATGACGTACTTGCCGCTCGCGTCGATGACCTGCTCGGCCGTGAAGGCCTCGGCGGCCGGGGTGCCGGTCGCGGCGAGGGCGGCGATGCGGCCGTCCTCGACGAGGACGTCGGCGTGGATCTCGTCGGACGCGGTGATGACGAGGCCGCCGCGGATGACGGTACGGCTGCTCATGCTGCTGTTCCCTCCTGTCAGGGGCCCCGGCGGGTCAGGGCGCGGTCAGCGGGGAGTACGCGCCGGGCGCCCGGTCGCGGTAGAACTGCCAGCGGTCGCGGACCTCGCGCAGCTTGCCCATGTCGAGGTCGCGGACGAGGAGTTCGCTCTCCTTGTCGCTGGCGACCTCGCCGACGAACTTCGCCTCGGGGTCCACGAAGTACGAGGTGCCGTAGAAGTCGTTGGCGCCCAGCTCCTCGACGCCCACGCGGTTGATGGCGCCGACGAAGTACTCGTTGGCGACGGCCGCCGCCGGCTGCTCCAACTGCCACAGGTAGCCGGACAGGCCGCGCGAGGTGGCCGACGGGTTGAAGACGATCTCGGCGCCTTCGAGGCCGAGCGCCCGCCAGCCCTCGGGGAAGTGCCGGTCGTAGCAGATGTACACGCCGACCTTGCCCACGGCGGTGTCGAAAACCGGCCAGCCGGAGTTGCCGGGGCGGAAGTAGAACTTCTCCCAGAAACCCTCGACCTGCGGGATGTGCGTCTTGCGGTACTTGCCGAGGTAGGAGCCGTCGGCGTCGATCACGGCGGCGGTGTTGTAGAGGACGCCGGGCTGCTCCTCCTCGTACATCGGCAGGACCAGGACGATGCCGTGCTCGCGGGCGAGCCGCTGGAAGCGCTCGACGATCGGGCCGTCGGGGACGCGCTCGGCGTAGGCGTAGAACTCGGGGTCCTGGACCTGGCAGAAGTACGGCCCGTAGAACAGCTCCTGGAAGCACAGGACCTGTGCGCCCTGGGCGGCGGCGTCGCGCACCGCCTGCTCGTGGACCTGGATCATCGATTCCTTGTCGCCCGTCCAGGTGGTCTGGAAGAGCGCGGCGCGGATCACTCGGCTCATCTTCTGCCTCCACTCGCTCGGTGTGCTGAGAGCCTAGGAACGGCGGATGGCCGGATTGAGTGGCACGGTGTCACGTCTGCAGGGGTCGGGCATTGCACGGTGTCACCCCTGTTGTGCGTCGTGGGCGAGGAGCGCGATGTGGACGGAGGCGGCCTGTTCGAAGTCGTCGAGGTCCACGCCGAGGCGGCCCTGTATGGCCTCGAGCCGGCGGTAGAGGGCGGGCCGGGAGACGTGGTGGAGCTGGGCGGTGCGGGACTTGTTGCGGCCGGTGGCGAAGTAGGTGCGCAGCACGGACAGCAGGTCCTCCTCGGGGCCGCCCAGCAGTCCGTCCAGCTCCCGCTCGGCGAAGGACTGCACGTGCGGGTCGTCGCGCAGCAGCCGGACCAGGCCGCGCAGGTGGATGTCCCGCAGGCGTACGACGGGCGGCAGGTCGAGGGCGGCGGCGGAGTCGGCGACGGCGTCGGCGACGTGCTGGGCCTCGCGCAGGCCAGCGGGCACGTCGTCCCAGTCGGTGCGGGCGTCGGCCGCCGCGACCACGGCGTGCGAGGAGTCGGGTTCCGAGCGCAGCCGGGCCGCGAAGTGGGCGGTCAGCGCCCTGGCGTCCTGGTCGGGGGCGAGACTGAGCAGGACGGCGACGCGCTCGTCGGCGAGCCCGGCGGCGATGCCCGGCAGTCCCAGCAGCCGCAGTACCCGGTCGAGTCGGGCCGGCTCCCGGTCGCGGACGACCAGCGGGACGAACAGCCGCCGGTTGACCGGCAGTCCGGCGGCGCGCGCCCGGGGCAGCAGTTGCCGCGCCGGTACGGCGCCGCTGACCAGGTCGGTGAGCAGGCTCCGCGCGGACTGCTCCTCCCAGGAGTCCCAGGAGCCGCCGGGCTGCGCGCCGTGGCCGGCGAGCATGCGGTGCAGGACGAGGGCCTCGGCGGCCCGGTCGGCGAGCAGTCGTCCGGCGGCCCGGTCACCGTGGTAGCCGCACAGCACCAGCCGGCCCCAGCGCTCCCCGCGGCAGCTCAGCTCGGCGCGGATCCAGCCGTCGGCCGTGCCCGCGCCGGCCTGGCGGGCGATGCGCTCCCAGTCCCGGAGCACGTCGTCGACGGCGGACCGCTCCCCCGCCGTGGCGAGGACGCGGTGGGCGAGGTTGGTGACGACGACCGGACAGCCGCCGTGCCGTGCCACCTCGTCGAGGAGGCGCTGCATCGGGGCGCCGGCGGTGATCAGACCGGTCAGTTCGGTGCGTACGACCTCGGAGAGGCTGACGGCGGCGAACTTGCGGCGCAGCAGCCGGGACTGCACCTCCTCGGTCAGTTCCGCGAAGGGGAAGGGGCGGTGCAGGACGACCATGGGCAGCCCGCACCGCTCGGCCGCCCGCCGCATCACCTCCGGCGCGGCGGGGAAGGCGCGGCCGAGGCCGAGCACGACGGCCGAGGCCTCCGCGCGGTGCAGGGAGCGGATGTACTCGCCCTGCTTGTCCTCGTCACCGGCGAGCAGCACGCCGGTGGTGAGCACCATCTCGCCGCCGCTGAGCATCACGCCGACATCGGCGGCCTCGGCGACATGCACCCAGCGCACGGGCCGGTCGAGTCGGTGTGCGCCGGCCACCACCTCGGGCTGTCCGGCGAGCACCCGTTCCAGGCCGAGGATCTGACGGACCGACAGGGCGGGTTCCCAGGGCTGCTGGTCCAGGGGCTCCAGGGTGGAGGTCATGTCGGCGGTTCCTCTGCTCGGGACGCTGCTGTTCAGATGCTCCGCAGGGCGCGGTCGAGGATCGCGGCGCCCTCCTCGGCCTCCGCGACGGTGAGGGACATCGGCGGGGCGATGCGCAGGACGCTGGTGCTGTGGCCGCCGCCCTTGCCGATGAGCAGCCCGCCCGCGCGCGCCTCCTCCAGCACGGTGGACGCCGCCTCGGGGGCGGCCTCGTCGGTGCCGGGCCGGGTCAGCTCGATGCCGATCATCAGGCCGCGCCCGCGCACCTCGCGTACGTGCGGCACCTGGGCGGCGACGGCCCGCAGCCGCTCGATGAGCAGTCCGCCGACGCGCCGGGCGTTGCCCTGGAGGTCGTGTTCCAGCAGGTACGTGAGGTTGGCGAGGCCGGCCGCCATGGTGACCTGGGTGCCGCCGAAGGTGGAGATGCTGTTGGCCTCCAGGCAGTTCATGATCTCGGCGCGGGCGATGACGCCGCCGATCGACATGCCGTTGCCGATTCCCTTGGCGAAGGTCACGATGTCCGGCGGGCCGCCGCGGCCGTGCGCCTGCCAGCCCCAGAAGTGCTCGCCGGTGCGGCCCCAGCCGGTCTGCACCTCGTCGGCGATCCACAGGATGCCCCGCTCGCGCAGCACCTCGCGGAAGGCCGCGTACAGGCCGTCGGGCGGGGAGGTGAAGCCGCCGACCCCCTGGACCGGCTCGGCGATCAGCGCGGCCGGGGCGCGGGTGTGGCCGAGCAGGTCCTTCAGGTCGGCGACGCAGGCGTCGATGAAGTCCCGGTCGTCCAGGTGCGCGTAGGGGCCGCGGGTGCGGACACCGCCGTGGACGTAGAGGGTCTGGAGCGGGGAGAGGGAGGTCGGGGACCAGCCGCGGTTGCCGGTGACGCCGACGGCGCTGAAGGAGCGGCCGTGGTAGCTGTTGCGCATTGCCAGGATCGTGTTGCTGCGCCGGTAGGTGGTGGCGAGCAGCAGGGCGGTGTCGTTGGCCTCGGTGCCGGAGGTGGTGAAGAAGACCCGGGCGTCCGGGATGCCGGACAGGTGGGCGACGCGCTCGGCGAGGTCGACCATCGGCCGGTTGAGGTAGAGGGTCGAGGTGTGCAGGATCCGCCCGGCCTGTTCGGCGACGGCCTTGGTCACCTCGGGCAGGGCGTGCGCGGTCATCGTGGTGAGGATGCCGCCGAAGAAGTCGAGGTACCTGTTGCCGTCGGCGTCCCAGACGTGCCGGCCCTCGCCGTGGGTGATCTCCAGCGGGTCCTCGTAGTACAGGGTGAGCCAGTCGGGCAGCACGGCGCGGTGGCGGCCGGGCAGGTCTCGGGTCATGGCCGCACCAGTCCCTCGTAGGCGTCGGGGCGGCGGTCGCGGTAGAAGGCCCACTGCCGGCGTACTTCGTCGACGAGGTCGAGGTCCAGGTCGCGGACGAGGAGTTCCTCCTCGGTGTCGTCGGCCGGCTCGCCGACGAACTGTCCGCGCGGGTCGACGAAGTACGACGTCCCGTAGAAGTCGTTGTCCCCGTACTCCTCCTGTCCGACCCGGTTGATCGCGGCGACGAAGTACTCGTTGGCGACGGCCGCCGCCGGCTGTTCGAGACGCCACAGGTGGGCGGAGAGGCCGCGGTGGGTGGCGGACGGGTTGTATACCAGCTGCGCTCCGTTGAGGCCGAGTTGCCGCCAGCCCTCCGGGAAGTGCCGGTCGTAGCAGATGTAGACGCCGACCTTGCCCACGGCGGTGTCGAAGACGGGCCAGCCGAGGTTGCCGGGGCGGAAGTAGAACTTCTCCCAGAATCCCTCGACCTGCGGGATGTGGTGCTTGCGGTACGTCCCGAGGACGGTGCCGTCGGCGTCGATCACGGCCGCGGTGTTGTAGTAGAAGCCGGACTGCTCGACCTCGAAGAGGGGGGCGACGATCACCATGCCGGTCTCGCGCGCGAGCGCCTGCATACGGCGGGTGGTCGGGCCGTCGGGCACGGGTTCGGCCCAGCGGTAGTGCCCGGGGTCCTGGACCTGGCAGAAGTAGGGGGCGTTGAAGACCTCCTGGAATCCGATGATCCGCGCGCCCTGCCGGGCCGCCTCGCGGGCGTGCTCCTCGTGTTTCGCCACCATGGACTCGGTGTCGCCGGTCCAGGTGGCCTGGACGAGAGCGGCACGTACGACATTGGCCATGAGCTGCTCCTTCGACACGACGTCAGAGCCTCTACGCCCGTAGAGCAGGCCGTAGAGGGACGAACGTAAGCCTGGCCGGACGGGCTTGCCAAGACCATCGTCGTCAAGCCGCGGTGTCGATCGCGTTTCGCACTCCTGTGGGTGAGTGGTGGGACGGACGGGGCGGGCGGGGCGGCGGTCAGGTGGCGAGTCCGGCGACGCGCAGGGCGTGCAGGAGGTCCCAGTGGCAGCCGTCGGAGACGCCGTGCGCGGCCTCCAGCAGCAGCGGTACGAGGACCGGCGGGTCGGGTTCGGCGCCGCGGGCCGCCTCCTGCGGGGTGCGGGCCCGGACGCAGGCGTCGAGGAGCGCGCGGGCCGCGCGGTGCCGGCCCTCGGCGACCAGGTCCAGGACGGCCGCGCCGATCTGGGCGGCCGGGCGGGCGACGCCCTGTCGCAGGACCTGTTCCGCGTCGTCCCCGCGTCCGGCTCCGGCCAGCGCGTCGGCGGCGGCGACCAGCGGGCCGGCGGGCAGGGAGGCCATCTCCCACAGCAGGGTCGTCCAGTCGGCGCCGAGGCCTGCGTCCGCCAGCCGCTCGGCGAGCACCGGGAAGCGGGCGGCGGGCCCGTGCGCCGCCTCGGCGAGGAGGGCGTGCGCCTCCCCGCTGCGGCCCTCGGCGCGCAGCCGAGCCAGCGACTCGACGAGGCGGTCGACCGCACGCCGGTCGGCCTCCGCCACCTCCGGCACGGGCCGCGGTGCCGCCGCCTCCCCGCCCTCCGCGGCCCCGGCGAACCGCGCCCCGCGCGGCCCCTCCGGCGCGGCGGGTGCCGCCGGTACACGGAGGGACATCGCGGCGACGGGAGCCACCTCCACGTCGTCGACGACCCCGGCGAACCGAGCACTGCCACGGCGGCGCTTACGCCGTTTGGGGACGGGGGGTGGGTCGGCGGCGGGGATTTCGGCAGCGGTGGGGCCTGCGTCGGCGGCGGGGGCGCCCCGGGCGGGGTGCCTGCCGGGGTCGCGAGGCGCGTGGCGGGGCCCGGGGGCGGCGGGAGCGGACCCCGGGGCAGCAGGATCGGGCCCGTAGGCGGCGCGCGCGGGGGCGTGGGACACCGGGCCGGAGGCGTAGGAGGTGGAGGAACTCGGCTCGCCGAACTCGGAGCCCGGCCCTCCGGCGGCGGGCCCGCGCCACGCCGCGCCGGTCCCGTCAGGGGCGGGCTCCGGCTCCCACGGGGCCGGGCCGGGGACATGGGGCGCCGAGCCGGACCCCTGAGCCGTGAACACCGGCTCGCCCTGCGTGGGTCGGGCGGGTGCCGGAGGGTTCGGCCCGCCGTGGGACAGGGGGCCGGGTTCCGTGGGGAACCGTCCGGCGGCGCCCGTGTGCCGGTCCAGTTCCGCCATCCGGGACTGGATCTCGGCGCAGCGGGCGGTTGCGCGGGCGTGGTCGTCTCGGGCCCAGGCGAGGTCGAGGCGGAGGAGGTCGGCGGTCTCCGGGGCGGGGGACGAGGAGAGCTGCCGCGCCAGTTCGGCCTGGCGTGCGGCGGCGTAGCGCTGTTCGCGGAGCATGACGTTGAGCCGGTCGCCGAGGGCGTCCCGGGCGCCCGGCAGGGAGTCGTAGGCGGTGAGCGCGGCGGCGTGCAGGGCGCGGGCCCGTTCCGTCTCGGTCGCGGCGGCCGGGGCACCGTACCGGCCGGCGAGATCCTGGAGCAGCGCCTCCACCACGTCCCACGGCGGGACCTCGCGTCCGTCGAGACAGGCCCGCATGCCGTCGGGATCCCGCCGCCAGAACACCCCGCACCAGCCGTCGCCCTGGTCAAGGCGCGTCAGCAGATCGGTCAGGTAGCGGGCGAACTGCCCGACCCGGCCCGGCAGATGATCCACGGCCATCGCTCGACTCCCACCCGGCCGGAGGATTCCGGCCCGGTCCTTCCGACCCATCCGGTCCGTCCGGTCACGTAGGCAACACCCTCTGTGTTACAACGCCGCTACGGGGAGTTTCGGGAAGTGTGTCGTCACACCTCTCTCACACCCCCACCGGCACGCACCGCCCGGCCAGCTCGTCCATCGACAGACCCAGTGCGCGGGCCAGCGCGGCCACCGTGAAGAACGCCGGGGTGGGCGCCCGGCCGGTCTCGATCTTGCGCAGGGTCTCGGCGGAGATGCCGGCCTCGGCCGCGACCTCCACCATGCTCCGTTCGCCGCGTGCCGCGCGGATGAGGCGCCCGAGCCGCTCGCCGCGCTCGTGCTCTTCCGGGGTCAGTGGGGTGCGTACCATTCCGTCATTCTAATACCGGCCCCCTCGGCGTGACCCCAATTCAAATACCGGTATAGTAATTGGCATGGTGGAACTCAAGACAGACGCGTCCATCGACGCCATGCACGAGGCGGGACAGGTCGTCGCGCGCGCCCTGACCGCCGTACGACAGGCCGCCGACGTGGGTGTGTCCCTGCTGGAACTCGACGAGGTGGCACACGGGGTGCTGAAGGAGGCGGGGGCCGGCTCACCGTTCCTCGGTTACCGGCCCTCCTTCGCACCGACCCCGTTCCCGGCCGTCGTCTGCGCCTCGGTGAACGACGCGATCGTGCACGGCATCCCGGACGGCTACCGGCTGCGCGACGGCGACCTCGTCTCCATCGACTGCGGGGCCACGCTGAACGGCTGGGCGGGCGACTCGGCGCTCAGCTTCATCGTGGGCACCCCACGCCCGGCGGACGTCACGCTGGTGGAGACCGCGGAGCGGGCCCTCGCGGCGGGCATCGAGGCCGCCGTCGTCGGCAATCGCGTCGGCGACATCTCGCACGCGATCGGCACGGTGTGCCGGGCCGGCGGCTACGGGATCATGGACGACTTCGGCGGCCACGGCATCGGCCGCCGTATGCACGAGGACCCGGGGGTGCCCAACGAGGGCAGGCCGGGACGGGGACTGCCCCTGCGGCACGGCATGGTCATCGCCATCGAGCCCATGCTGATCGCCGGCGGCCGGGACGACTACCACGCGGCGGCGGACGGCTGGACCCTGCGCTCGAACGACGGCTCCCGGGCGGCCCACGTGGAGCACACCGTGGCGATCACGGAGAGCGGTCCGCGCGTGCTGACATCGAGGGACGGCGGCTGAGCCGGGCGGCTGGTGCCCGGCACGGCTCAGGACCGGGCCGCCGCACCCGCTCCCCCGCCGGCCGGGAGGCCGCGGGCCGGCCGGCCCGCGGCCTCCCGGCATGCCCGCCGGAACAGATCGTGCCATGTTGGGCATGAGCGCACCCCGACCGGGTTACCCGGCCCCGGCACGCCGATCAGCGAAGCAGCGGAGGACCGGACACGATGACCAGCGGCTTCATGGGCCCGGAGGGCGACCCGTTCGCGGAATTCCTGGCACGCTTCTTCGGCGGACCGCGACCGAGGCAGATCGACATCGGGCGGCTGCTCAGCCAGCCCGCCCGGGAACTGGTGCGCGGTGCCGCCCAGTACGCGGCCGAGCACGGCAGCCGGGACCTGGACACCGAGCACCTGCTGCGGGCCGCGCTCACCACCGAGCCGACCCGGGGCCTGCTCAGCCGGGCCGGCGCCGACCCCGACTCGCTGGCGTCGCAGATCGACGAGCGGACCGGCCCGGTGCAGCACCCGCCGGGCGAGGTGCCGCCGCCCACGTCGCTCTCGCTGACCCCGGCCGTCAAGCGCGCCCTGCTGGACGCGCACGAGCTGGCCCGGTCCTCCGGCACCGGCTACATCGGCCCGGAGCACGTGCTCAGCGCCCTGGCCGCCAACCCGGACTCGGCCGCGGGGCACATCCTGAACGCGGCCCGGTTCGCTCCCCCGAGCCTGCCCACGGAGGCGCCGGACGCCGCGAAGGCCCGCACCGAGAACGCACGGGCCACGAACACGCCGACCCTGGACAAGTACGGACGCGACCTCACCGAGCTGGCCCAGCAGGGCCGGATCGACCCGGTGATCGGGCGCGAGGAGGAGATCGAGCAGACCGTCGAGGTGCTCTCCCGCCGCGGCAAGAACAACCCGGTGCTGATCGGTGACGCGGGCGTCGGCAAGACCGCCATCGTGGAGGGACTCGCCCAGCGCATCACCGACGGCGACGTGCCCGACGTGCTGGTCGGCCGCCGCGTCGTCGCGCTTGACCTGACCGGCGTGGTCGCCGGCACCCGCTACCGGGGCGACTTCGAGGAGCGGATGAACAACATCGTGGGCGAGATCCGCGCCCACTCCGAGCGGCTGATCATCTTCATCGACGAGCTGCACACCGTCGTCGGCGCCGGTGGCGGCGGCGAGAGCGGCTCGATGGACGCCGGGAACATCCTCAAGCCGGCGCTGGCCCGCGGCGAGCTGCACATCGTGGGCGCCACCACGCTGGAGGAGTACCGCCGGATCGAGAAGGACACGGCCCTCGCCCGCAGGTTCCAGCCCATCCTGGTGCCGGAGCCCACCACCGTGGACGCGATCGAGATCCTGCGCGGCCTGCGCGACCGCTACGAGGCCCATCACCAGGTCCGCTACACCGACGAGGCGCTGGTCGCGGCCGTGGAGATGTCGGACCGCTATCTCACCGACCGGCGGCTGCCGGACAAGGCGATCGACCTCATCGACCAGGCGGGCGCCCGCGTGCGGCTCCGGGCGCGCACCAAGGGCACGGACGTACGGGCCATGGAGCGCGAGGTCGACCAGTTGATCCGGGACAAGGACCAGGCGGTCGCGGACGAGCAGTACGAGCAGGCCACGCGGCTGCGCGACCGGATCACCGAGCTGAAGCAGCGGATCACCGAGGCGGACGGCGGCGACGAGGCCGACGAGGGCCTGAACCTGGTCGTGGGCACCGAGTCCATCGCCGAGGTGGTGTCCCGGCAGACCGGCATCCCGGTGAGCAGCCTCACCCAGGAGGAGAAGGACCGCCTGCTGGGCCTGGAGTCCCATCTGCACGAGCGGGTGGTCGGCCAGGACGAGGCGGTACGGGTCGTCTCGGACGCCGTGCTGCGCTCCCGCGCCGGGCTCGCCAGCCCCGACCGGCCCATCGGCAGCTTCCTCTTCCTCGGCCCGACCGGCGTGGGCAAGACCGAGCTGGCACGGGCGCTGGCCGAGGCGCTGTTCGGCAGCGAGGACCGGATGGTCCGGCTCGACATGAGCGAGTACCAGGAACGGCACACGGTCTCCCGCCTGGTCGGCGCCCCGCCCGGCTATGTCGGGCACGAGGAGGCCGGTCAGCTCACCGAGGTGGTGCGCCGGCACCCGTACTCGCTGCTCCTGCTGGACGAGGTGGAGAAGGCGCACCCGGATGTCTTCAACATCCTCCTCCAGCTCCTGGACGACGGCCGGCTGACCGACTCGCAGGGCCGCACCGTGGACTTCACCAACGCGGTCGTCGTGATGACCAGCAATCTGGGCTCCGACGTGATCACCCGGCGCGGCGCCGGCATCGGCTTCGGCGCGGGCGGCTCCGACGCGGACGAGGAGGCCCGGCGCGAGCAGGTGCTGCGCCCGCTGCGCGAGCACTTCCGGCCGGAGTTCCTCAACCGCATCGACGAGATCGTCGTCTTCCGCCAGCTCAGCGGCGAACAACTGCGGCGGATCACCAGCCTGCTCCTCGACCAGACCCGCCGCATGGTGCACGCGCAGGGCATCACGGTGGACTTCACCGACGCGGCCGTGGACTGGCTCGCCGAGCGCGGCTACCAGCCCGAGTACGGTGCCCGGCCGCTGCGCCGCACCATCCAGCGCGAGGTCGACAACGAGCTGTCCCGGCTGCTCCTGGACGGCCGGATCACGGAGGGCGGCCGGGTGACGGTCGACGTCGAGGACGGGCGGCTGGCGTTCCGTACGCCCGAGCCGCCCGTCACCGAGGCGTGAGCAGCGCCTACTTCACCGGCCTGACCACCATGGCCGAGCCGCCGCCGCGTCGTTCCTTCTCGGCGGCGGCCAGCCATGTGCCGTCCGGCAGTCGCTGCACGCCGGTCGCGGCGCCGATCTCGGGGTTGGCCGTGAAGGAGTGCCCGAGCGCCTCCAACTCGCCGCGCGACGCGCTGTCGTAGAGGCCCGGTTCCAGCTCCGTGGCGGCGGCGTTGCGCTGGCTGGCGCGCGGCGCGGCGATCGCGTCGACGAGCGGGAGGCCGCGGTCGATGAAGCCGGTGAGCGTCTGGAGCACGGTGGTGATGATGGTGGCGCCGCCGGGTGAACCGACCGCCACGACCGGCTTGTTGTGCTGGTCCAGGACGATCGTCGGCGCGATGGAGGAGCGCGGGCGCTTGCCGGGTCCGGGCAGGTTCGGGTCGTGGACGGCCGGGTCGGCCGGGGCGAAGGAGAAGTCCGTCAGCTCGTTGTTGAGCAGGAAGCCCCGGCCGGGCACGGTGATGCCGCTGCCGCCGGTCTGCTCGATGGTGAGCGTGTAGGCGACGACGTTCCCCCACTTGTCCGCCACGGTCAGGTGCGTGGTGTTCTCGCCCTCGTACGTCGTCGGCGCCGCGGTTCCGCCGTCGGCGCAGGGGGCCGGGTGCCGCGGGTCGCCGGGCGCCAGGGGGCTGGTGAGTACCGCGTCGTCCTTGATCAGGCACGCGCGCGAGTCGGCGTACCGCTGCGAGAGCAGTTCCCTCGCCGGTACGTCCTCGAAGGCGGGGTCGCCGACCCAGCGTCCGCGGTCGGCGAACGCGATACGGCTCGCCTCGATGAAGCGGTGCAGGTAGCGGGCCTTGCTCGCCTTGGAGAGGTCGGTGCGCTCCAGGATGTTGAGGGCCTCGCCGACGGTGGTGCCGCCGGAGGAGGAGGGCGCGATGGAGTAGACGTTCAGGCCGCGGTAGGAGGTCTTCGTGGGGGTCTGGAGCTTGGCGCGGTAGGCCGCGAGGTCCTTGGCGGACAGGTCGCCGGGGCGGGCGTTCCAGCCGGAGTCCGGGTCGACGGGCGGCTTGTTGACGGTGGCGACGATGTCCTGGCCCAGTGTGCCGCGGTAGATCGCGCCGACGCCCTCGCGGCCCAGCTGACGGTAGGTGCGCGCCAGGTCCGGGTTCTTGAACGTGGAGCCCACGGCCGGGAGTTCGCCGCCCGGCAGGAACAGCGCTGCGGTGTCGGGGAAGTGGCGGAACCGCTCTTCGTTCGCGGCGGTCTGGGAGCGGAAGGTGTCGTCGACGGTGAAGCCCTGCCGGGCGAGGCGCTCGGCGGGCTCCAGCACGGAGCCGAGCTTTCGGCTGCCCCAGTTGTCGAGGGCGGTCTGCCAGGTGGCCGGGGTGCCCGGGGTGCCGACGGCGAGGCCGCTGGTGACGGCGGCGGCGAAGTCGAGGGGCTTGCCGTTCTCCGTGAAGAGGTTCTCGTCAGCGCTCAGGGGCGCGGTCTCGCGGCCGTCGATGGTGCGCACGGTACGGGACTTGGCGTCGTAGTAGACGAAGTAGCCGCCTCCGCCGACGCCGGCGGAGTAGGGCTCGGTGACGCCGAGGGCGGCGGCGGTGGCCACGGCGGCGTCGACGGCGTTGCCGCCCTTGCGCAGGACCTCGATGCCGGCGGCGGAGGCGTCCTGGTCGACGCTGGCGACCGCGCCGCCGTACCCGACGGCGACCGGGGTCTTGGGGGCGGCCGGTCTGCTCTGCGCGGCGGGCGGGGCCGCCGCCCCCACCGACACCACGGCCGCCGAGACCGCGAGGACCGCCAGTTTCCGTGCGACAGGGCGCCGCATCCGCACCTCCAGGGAAGAGCCGTCCGGGCAGCTTAATTCATCGTCATGGCCGCGTCAGGACTGTTTCGGCGCCGCCCGGTCGAACACCGGTACGTCGAGGACCGCTAGCATGCGCGCCCATGAGCGACGACGTACGCAACATCGTCCTGGGCGTGGTGGCGGCCGGCATCAGTGCCGCGCTTGGCTGGTTCGCCCGTACGTACCTGTGGAAGCGGAAACTCCGCCGCAAGCAGGCCTTCTTCGGGCTGCCGGAGAGTTCCGAGTCGCTGCTCGTCGTCAACCGGGACCCCGCCGCCTCCGAGCCGGCGGTGCACCGCTTCGACGTGTTCGCGCTGCTGGAGCTGTCGGCACTGGTCAAGGACTGCGGCGCGCACGTCCAGGTGGTCACGCAGGACATGGTCCACCAGGGCTTCGGCGAGCGCACGGAGTTCTGCGTGGGCGGGCCCGGGTCGAACCGGCGGATGGCCGCCCACATGGCGGCCATGCTGCCCGGGGTGCGGGTCAACGTCGATCCGGAGCCCGGTCCGGACCGCGGCGCCTTCCAGATCGGCGGCGAGCGGTACCGCATGGACGCGGGCATCACGGAGTATGTGCTGCTGGCCCGTCTCACCGCCGGGGACCGGCGGGAGGCCCGGCCCGCGTTCCTGTTCTGCGGCCAGCGCGCGATCACCAATCAGGCGGCGACCCGCTATCTTGCCCGGCACCACGAGAAACTGGCCCGCAAGCACGGCGGCAACTCCTTCGTGCTGCTGCTGAAGGTGGTCAACTCGCAGGCGTACGGCCCGGATGTCGTCGAACTCGTCGGAGACGTGACCCGGGCGGCCACCGCTCCCCTGCCGACCCCGGCACCCACGTCACCCGGCTCCCACCGGGCCTAGGGGGTGTCTGACAAATGGTCTTGGCGCGGTTCGCGGAGCCAGAGGATGAGTGCTGCGAGGTGGAGTCCGGCCCGGTAGCGGGCGGCGAGTTTGTCGAAGCGGGTCGCGATGGCCCGGAACTGCTTGAGCCGGTTGAAGCAGCGTTCGACGACGTTGCGAGCTTTGTAGAGACCACGGTCGAAGGCCGGTGGCCTGCCGCCGGCCCGGCCGCGCCGCATCCGGTTGGCCTTCTGGTCAGCCCTTTCCGGGATCACCGCCCGGATGCCCCGGCGACGCAGCGTCCGGCGGATCGCCCGTGACGAATACGCCTTGTCGGCGATGACCGCGTCGGGTCTGCGACGCGGCCGCCCGACGCCGGTCCGGGGCACTCTCACCGCGTCCAGGACCGCCTCGAAGGCTGTCGAGTCGTTGACGTTGCCGGGTGTGACGAGGACGGCCAGAGGCAGGCCCCGGCCGTCGCAGGCGAGGTGAACCTTGGTGGTCAGCCCACCGCGGGACCGACCGAGCGCCTGACGATCCGCCTCGCGTTCCGGATCTTCCAGTTCGTCCCCCGCCGACGCCCCTTTTTGCGGGCGCCGGCTGCATGCTGGTGGGCCCGACTGATCGTGGAGTCGACCGAGACCGTCCATTCCACGGCCCCGACCGAGTCGTCGCGGACCTGGACCTCTTCGAGCAGGCGCGCCCAGGTCCCGTCCGCCTCCCAGCGGGCGAACCGTTCATAGACCGTCTGCCACGGCCCGAAGCGCTCTGGCAGGTCACGCCACGGACCACCCGTCCGCAACCGCCACAACACCCCGTTGATCACCTGCCGATGATCCCGCCACGGACGCCCCCGCCCGTCAACACCCGGCAACAGCGGCGCTATCCGCTCCCACGCCACATCCGTCAGCTCACCACGACCCACCACAAGACCAATTATCAGACACGACCTAGGGCCGGGGCGCGGGCGCGTCGCCTGGGCGGGGTCCCGGCGACCCGGCCGCACCCCGGTCCGACAACCGCTCCGCGCGGGTGACTCGACCCGCCCCACCCTCGCCGCACCACCGCCAACGGGCCCGGCACGGCCAGGTCACCGGCATTGGTCCTGGGCCCGGTGCGCAGCTGACCTTCTCCTCGCCCGCGGACGCCCTGTCGTGGTGTCCGCCCCGCCGCGCGAGCAGTGATCTCCGGCTGCACCCTGCGTGTGCCCCCTGTGCGTTCGTGTGCGCTGACGACTGCAACGTATCTAGACAAAAGGTAGGTATGTCAACGACACGCACTTTACGGGCATTAGCCCTATTTACGACCTTCCTGGGGTCAAAGGATCACGCTTCGGCGACTTCGCCGTACAGTTGCGAGAGTTCGGGCGCCCCGTCCGCCGCCCACGCGTGACCGGACGCCACCACGTCGAACTCCCGGCCGGAGGCGAGCCGGACGACGGGCTGACCGTCGGTCCGGATGCTCCAGACGGCGCCGGGCACGGTGCGCACGATCACGGTGCCGAGGTACAGACCGGCGTCGTTGCCGAGCCAGGCGAGGATCTCCTCGTCGCCGCGCCATCGCGGGAGCACCTGGTCCAACTGCTCCAACGAGACGGCGGAGTCGTCGAGTCGGACCCCATCCCGCGAGGCCTGCGAGCGCAGCAGATCACAGTCGGCGAGCAGCTCACCGATGCCCTCGGCGTCGTGGACCCGGGACCCCACGCGCCGCTTGCCCAGGAAGGGGAAGTTCATACCTCCACACTGTCATTCGTACCGCCATGTGCACCACAGGGCACGCGGCGGGAGACGGCGGCGGGGCGGCCGGCGCCTACACGTCCAGGTCCACCACGACCGGCGCGTGGTCCGAGGCGCCCTTGCCCTTGCGCTCCTCGCGGTCGACGTAGGAGTCGGTGACCGCCTTGGCGAAGGGCTCGTTGCCATACACCAGGTCGATGCGCATGCCGCGGTTCTTGGGGAAGCAGAGCTGGCGGTAGTCCCAGTACGTGAAGGGGTGGTCGTACTTCAGCGGACGCGGCACCACGTCGGACAGGCCCGCCCCGCGCAGGGAGGCGAGGGCGGCGCGCTCGGCGGGGGTGACATGGGTGGCGCCCTCGAAGGCGGCGGGGTCGTACACGTCGTCGTCCGTCGGGGCGACGTTGTAGTCCCCCAGCACCGCGAACGGACGGCTGCCCTTCGCGTCGCCCTCGACGGCGGCGCGCAGCGCCTCGAACCACTGGAGCTTGTAGGCGTAGTGCGGGTGTTCCACCTCGCGGCCGTTTGGCACGTACACCGACCAGACGCGGACCGGGCCGCAGGTGGCGGAGACGGCGCGGGGCTCCTGGACGCCTTCGTAGCCCGGGTCGCCGGGGAGGCCCTTGACCACGTCCGCCAGGCCCAGGCGGGAGAGCACCGCCACCCCGTTCCACCGGCCGGTGGCGTGCACGGCCGCCTCGTAGCCCGCCGCGCGCAGCTCGTCGGAGGGGAACTGCGCCTCGGCGACCTTGGCCTCCTGGAGGCACAGCACGTCGGTGCCGCTGCTCTCCAGCCAGGCGAGCAGCCTCGGCAGGCGGGCGGTGATCGAGTTCACGTTCCAGGTCGCGATGCGCATGTCCCACAACCTACCGGGCGGGACCGACAGCCCGGTCCCGCCCGGGGCGGCGCCCGGGAGGGCCGGGGACCGGGGTGTCACACCTGTGCGGAGCCGCCGGGGGTCAGCCGCAGGTGCTCGGAGCCGCCCAGGTCGCCGATCTGGCGGTCGTAGACCGGCCGGGCGAGGTCGGTGAGCAGGGCGTCGTGGATGTCGTAGGCGCGCCGCGGCCTGACCTCGCGGACGTACTCGATCACCTCGGCGATCTTGTTCCAGGGCGCCATGACGGGGAGCATCAGCGTCTCGACCGGCCGGTCGGGGACGGTGAAGGCGTCGCCGGGGTGGAAGACCTTCCCGTCGTCCACGAGGAAGCCGATGTTGGTGACGCGCGGGATGTCCGGGTGGATCACCGCGTGCAGTTCGCCGTGGACCTGTACGTCGAAACCGGCGGCGGTGAAGGTGTCGCCGTGGCCGACGGTGTGCACACGGCCCGGGAACGCGGCCGAGACCTTCTCCGCGACCGACTTCAGGGTCCAGATCTCGGCGGCCGGGTTGTCCTCCAGCGCTGCGCGCAGCCGCGGCTCGTTGAAGTGGTCGGGGTGCTCATGGGTGACGAGGACGGCGTCCGCGCCGAGGGCGGCGTCCTCCTCGCTGAACCCGCCGGGGTCCAGGACGAGCGTCTGCCCGTCCTTCTCCAGGCGGACGCAGGCGTGCGACTTCTTGGTGAGCTTCATGACCCCATCCTGCCGCCGCGCGTCGGCGCACGGGCGGCAGGGCTCACTCCGGCGGTGTCGTCTCCTCGCGGATGACCTGCTGGGCCACCCGGAAGGCGCTGCTCGCGGCCGGTACGCCGCAGTAGACGGCCGCCTGGAGCAGTACTTCCCTGATCTCGCCCGGGGTGAGGCCGTTGCGCAGGGCGGCCCTGAGATGCGGCGCGAGCTGGTCCGCGTGGCCGCCGGCGACGAGGGCGGTGAGGGTGACGCAGCTGCGGGCGCGCCGGTCCAGGCCCGGCCGGTCCCAGATCTCGCCCCACACGTACCGGGTGAGGAACTCCTGGAAGTCGCCCGAGAAGTCGTCCGCGTGCGCGAGCACATGGTCGACATGCGCGTCGCCGAGCACCTCTCGGCGCACCTTGAGCCCCGCGTCGTACGGGTCGGGCCGGCCCTGCCCGTGCGCGCGCTGCGGTACGACGGCCGGGGCGATCTCGGCGATGGGCGCGGCCTGCGGCGGCGAGGCGAAGGCCGGCTGGACGGGTGCGGGGGCCGGGGCCGCGGGGGCGGGGACCCCTGGTGCGTGGGTCGCGGGCCCGGTCGCACCGGGGGCCGGGGCGTGGGCGGCGGCCGGGAACGCGATCTGGCCGGTGGAGGCGTCCGGGGCGGGCTGCCAGGCGGTGGTGAAGTGCCGTACCAGCAGGTCGGTGACGGCCGCGGGCTGCTCGACCGGGACCAGGTGGGAGGCGCCGGGGACGACCGCGAGGCGGGCGTCGGGAATGCCGGCGACCAGGGTGCGGGCCTCGGCGGGGCCGGTGACCTGGTCGTCGGAGCCGACGAGCACCAGGGTCGGGACGCCGACCCGGCCGAGTTCGCCACGCACGTCGAACGCGGCGAGCGCCTCGCAGGCGGAGATGTAGCAGCCGGGGTCGGTGGTCCGCACCATCTGCACGGCCCACTCGGTGATCGCGGGCTGGGCGGCGGCGTACCCGCCGGTGAACCATCGCTCCGGCGAGCTGCGGGCGATGGGGTCGAGCCCGTTGGTGCGGACGATCACTCCGCGCTGACGGAACTCGTCGGCCGTGCCGAAGCGGGGCGACGCGGCGATCATCGCGAGGGAGGCGACGCGTTCGGGGTGGCGCAGGGCCAGTTCGATGCCGATGGCACCGCCGAACGCGCAGCCCGCGTAGCCGAAGCGCTGTACGCCGAGTCCGTCGAGGGTGGCCAGCAGCCGCGTGGTGAGTTCGGCGACGGAACCCGCCGGGTGGGCGGGGGCGCCGCCGTGGCCGGGCAGGTCGAAACGGAAGACCCGCCACTGCTGCGCCAGCTCGGGCACCTGACGGTCCCACATGTGCCATGTGGTGCCCAGTGAGGGACCCAGGATCAGGACAGGAGCGTCTTCTGGCCCGTCAAAGCGGTACTGCAGGGTGTTCTTCGGCGTCTCACTCACCTGCCCGACCCTCTCATCTGTCACGAGATGTCACTTCGCCGGGGTGAACCTACCGAGGCTTGCCCCGCCTCAGCGCTGCCGGATCTGCCAACGAGAGTCCAGGCATACGCTCCCCGACGCGCGCGCGTGGCCGTGCCGATGGTGGGCCCTCTGGGCGCACGCCCTCCCTCAGTCCCCCCCGTGCAGGCTCTCGTCCTCAGCGGCAGAGAAGGTGCTGTCACTGGACAACACGTACAACGGCTTGCTGCCGCCGAAGCGGGCGCCGGGAACGTGCGGCAGGCTCCAGGACTGCTCGGTGTGCGCGCCGCCGCGCCTGTGCATGGTGTTGAGGTGGGTGCGCTCGTCCAGGAGGTAGCCGCAGACGAAGGCGACCGAGTCCGGGGCGCCGCCCCGGTCGGCGCGCCCGGGAAGCCAGGGTGAGCGCGGCGCTCAGCGGTTCGGCGGCCCACTCCAGCGGAAACAGCATCGGTGCCAGCTCCAGCACCGCGACCCCTCCGCCGAGCAACTGCACCCGGGGCGTGCCGCCCAGCGAGGTGTCGAAGTCCCGGCGCATGGCTTCCCGGGTGGCGGCCCCCTGTTCCGGGGAGACCGGGTCGGCGTGGTGCTTGAGTCTGAGGTGTCGGTCGCCGTTGGCGGACTGCAGGTCCGGCGGTGACCAGACGGGCGAACTCCTCGGCGTCGGCAACGTCGTAGACGCCCTCGGCGAGGCGTCGTCGCAACAGTCCGGCGAGCTGTTCGGCCATCTCGGGGAAAACGTATTGCTCGGTCAGGAGTCGGGCTGTCTCGTCGAGGATCGGGGCAGGCTGGAGCCTCGTCACAGTCGTCATGGCAGGGGATAAAGCACTGCCCCCGCGAAAGCTCCGCGGTTTCGCACCCCGTGTTCTTCTGCGCACCGAGGCCGACAGTTTTCGCAGGTCACCCCTCGCGCAATCTATGAGTCTATGCATTGATCCGGTGGAAGTCTGCGACGGAGCCCTGATCTCAAAAAAGTCGAGCGCGGTCCCCTCGGTGGGCTTCAGGTCGGTGGCGCGGAGGAAGCCGGCGACCCTGCCGGGCATGTCGAGGGAGACCAGTGGCTTCGGGTGGGGCCGGGTGCGGAGTCGTTCGTCCGGGCGGATCGTCTCCTGGCCGCCGTGTCCAAGGAGGGCCGCAGCCCGCGGCGGACGGCACCGGCCTGTACGCCGTGTCCCGGCGCTTCTTCTCGCGCTACCATCGCGCATCTCAGTCGTTGCTGATGATGTGGATCATTCAACCCGGGCGCCCGCAGGTGCTCTTCTGCGTCTCCATGACGTCCGTAAGGCTTATGGCCGGCGCCCGGTACTGCGCGGGGTAAGCCTGGACGTGCCGCGGGGCTGTCTGCTGGGCATCGTTGGCGCGAACGGCGCCGGCAAGAGCACACTGCTGCGCATTTTGGCGGGTCAGGCCGCGGCCGACAGCGGGACGGTCCAGTGCCGAGGGCGGATCGGGTACTGCCCGCAGAACACCGTGCTGCACCCGGCATTCACGGTCGCCGAGCACGTGCGGTCCTTCCGGGCGGCCTACCGGCTCGAAAGCTGTGCGCGCGTGTGGGAGCTGCTGGAGGAGCTGGGCTTCGACGAGAGCCCTCGCAGCCGCATGCACACGCTCAGCGGCGGGACGCGGCAGAAGCTGAACCTGGCCCTGGGTTTGATGCACGACCCCGAGGTGCTGCTCCTGGATGAGCCGTATCAGGGCTTCGACTGGGAGACCTACTTGCGGTTTTGGGACATCGCCCAGGGACTGCGGGAGCGGGGCCGCGCGGTCGTGGTCGTCTCCCACCTCGCCTACGACCGCGAGCGCCTGGATGTGCTGCACCGGCTCCAGGACGGCGTTCTGGCCGCCGACCACAGCAGCGCCGCGGGAAGGGTCGCATGAGCCGACCGCAGTCTCCGGTCACCGCAGTGCGCGACGACACCTCCAGTTCCATGTCCGCGCTGCCGCGGCCTGCCCGCTCCGTGGGCTCCGGCGCAGGCCGGCTGGACCTGGACCGGATCGTTCGCAGCATCGAGGAGGTGCTGACCGTGTCCGTGGCCGACAAGGTCAGCGGCAGCCGTGCCGAGGAGCCTGGTCTGGAAGCGCTGCCGGATGCGGTGGGAGACTTCATCTCCGCGCCGGGCAAGCGCATCCGGCCCTCGATGTGCGTGCTGGGCTGGTACGCGGCCGGAGGCACAAGCCCCGTACCGCCGGTCCCGGTCCTGCGGGTGGCTGCCTGCCTGGAGATCTTCCACGCGTTCGCGCTCATGCACGACGACGTCATGGACGGCAGCGATCACCGTCGGGGCCGGCCGTCCCTGCACCGGACTCTGGCGGCGCACCACCCCAGCCGTCCCGGGGCTGACCGGCTGGGCGTGAACGCGGCCATCCTCGCCGGCGACCTGGTGCTGGTGTGGTCCGATGAACTCCTCACCAGCACGCCCATGACTGACGCGCAGACCAAGGCCGTGCTGCCGGTGGTCTACCGCATGCGCCGCGAAATCGTCACCGGCCAGTACCTGGACCTAGTGACCGCAGGCCGCCCCACCGACTCCCTGAGCACCGCCTTGCGCATCGCCCGGTACAAGACCGCCCAGTACACCGTGGAACGCCCGCTGCAGATCGGCGCCGCGCTCGCCGGCGCGGATCAGTCGCTCCTGCACGTGCTCAGCACCATCGCCTTGCCGTTGGGTAGGCGTTCCAGCTGCGCGATGACCTGCTGGGCACCTTCGGCAACCCCCGCCGTACGGGCAAGCCCACCCTGGACGACCTCCGCGAAGGCAAACACACCGCCCTGCTCGCCTGCGCCCTGCGCCGGGCGGACCGGGCCGGTCAGGAACTGCTTCTCCGCACGGTCGGCGCTGCGGATCTGGACGCCCGTACGGCAGCCCGCAGCCAGGGGCTGCTGGAGGAGTGCGGCGCCCGCCAAGCGGTGGAGGACCTCATCCAAGAGCGCCACCACCAAGCGCTGGAACGCCTGAACCACGCCCATCTGCCTGCCACGGCGGCATACGCGCTGCGCGACCTGATCCAGGCCGTGCACAACCGAACCGCATGACCGGCGCCGCTCTCGCAGTGACCCTGTCCTGTCACCTGTGCGCACCCCGGGGGCCAGAGCCGGCTTCCCACCGAATTCGTGGAGTGAAAGTGTCAACGAACCAGCACCACCCTGGCCACCTGCACCGGTCGCAGGACGGCGTCCCGACCGCCGGCCGACGCGGCGTCACCGGACGTGCCGCATGAGGTGGTGGGGGCGGTGTCTGGGGACAGCGGTGCGCCACGCTGTGCTGGAGCAGGCCCGCAACCGGCTCGCGCTGGTCCTGGTGCTCTTCTTCGTTCCGCTGTGGCTGACGCTCGCCTACCAGGTCCTGCCCAGCGCCCCGGTCCGGTTCTTCCTGCGCGCGGCCGACCAGCCCGTGGCACTGGGCGCCAACACGGTCAGCCAGCTGTCCGGTGGGCTGCACTCCCTCGCCCTGATCGTCGGGTTCATGATGTTCCTCGCTGCCAGCCGCTCCGCGGAATTCGACCACCGCATGGTGCTCGCCGGCTACCCGCGCATCTGCCTGCTGCTGGCTCGCAGCACCGTACTGCTCCTCACCGCGGCACTGACCGCCTCGTATGCCACGGCATGGGTGTGCTTCTTCTACCGGCCCGAGCGCCTGGGCGTCATGGCCGCGGCGTTCATGGTGGGGGCCCTGACGTACGGGGGCGTCGGGATCCTCCTGGCCGCGCTGCTGCGCAGTGAGCTGGCAGGGATGTTCGCCGTCATCATGCTCAGCTTCGTCGATCTGACGCTGCAGAACCCCGTCGCCAACCCTTCTGCGGACAGTCCGCTGCTGAAGTGGCTGCCCGCCTACGGGGCGATGCAGTCCGCCGTGTCCGCCGTCGACTTCACCGACACTCCCTGGCGGCACCTGTTGCTCGGCCTGTGCTGGTCGGCCGGGCTGACCACCGCCGGACTGGCTGCTTTCACCGCCCGCACCAGCGCGCGCACGCTCGCACAAAGGCTCCTGGGTCCGAGCACGACCAGGCCCTCCGCCCGCCTGGTCACCCTGCGTCTGCTGCATCCGGTGCGCGCCCACACCTACCGTCAGGCCCGTATCCGCGACACCACGGTCATCACCGGCTACGAGATCTGCCGCCGCCTGATGTGCCGGTCGGGTCCGGTGGAAGCGGCTCTCACCAAGCTCCTGCCCGCCCGTCTGCGGCCGTTGTTCTGGGCCATGTACGGATATGCCCGCTACATCGATGACCTTTCCGACACCCAGCACCTCGACCGGCAGGCACGTGGCGAGCGGGTCAGCCGGTTCAGTGAATCACTGGAGGGCGATCTGCGGGCAGGCCACAGCGAAGACCCCCTGCGTGCGGCCTTCGTACACGCCGTATGGACCTGGGACCTGCCCAGCGACGGAGTAATGGCATCCAACGCCCTCTACCGCCAGGACGCCAAGGGCCAGAGCACCATCGCCACCTGGGACGACTGGCACCGCTACTGGCAGACCCTCACCTTCCCCTTCGGCGTGAGGCGCCTGATGACCCTGCTCACCCCCGGCTTGGCCTTCACGCCCGACGACGCCCAGGCACTGCGCGCGTGGACCGACACGCTCAACCTCATCGACGCCCTGCGCGACCTACGGGAAGACGCCGCGGAGGGCTTCATCAAGCTGCCCTCCGCCGTGCTCGACGAGCACGACGTCAGCCATGAGGACCTCGCCCACGGCCGGGCGGACGGCCGGTATGCCGACATGGTCCATGCCATGACCACCCAGGCCCGCCAGTGGCTGGCTCAGGCCGCGACCGCCGGCGCCCAGCACCCACCCATGGCCGCAGCCCTGCAGACCATCATCGACCTGCACCTGCTCGAACTGGACCGCATCGACCGCAACCCCCGCGCACTGCTGCAGCGCAACTCCCGGGCCAACCCCGTCCGCTTCCACCTCACGCTGGCCCGCGGCCGACTCCGCACGGCCAGGGCCCGGCACCGCCACACCCAGACCGCTGCCACCACTCCTGCCACCATCCACCTGCCGCACCCCGCAGAAGGCGACCACGACACAACGCGCACGACCCCTCCGCTACCACCGGGGCCCCACCCCAGCGGGGTCCGGCCGCCCCAACTGCCCGCCCACCTGGTCCCCCAACACGTGGGGATCATCATGGACGGCAACGGACGATGGGCCACCCGCCAAGGACAGCCGCGCACCGCCGGCCACAAAGCCGGCCGGCTCGCGATGCGGGACGTCATCTACGGCGCCCTCGAAATCGGCCTGCCCCACCTCAGCCTGTACTGCCTGTCCTCGGAGAACTGGGCACGCCCCGCCGCTGAGATCCAGGCCATCCTGCGCCTGGTCCAGGACGGCCTCGTCATGGAAACCGAGGAAGTCTGGCGACGCAACGTCCAGCTGCGCTGGTCCGGCCTCCCCGAAGGTCTGCCACCGGACCTGGTGCGCGCACTGCGCCAGACCGAGCACCTCACACGCCACCGCACCGGCCTGACCGTGAACATGTGCATCAACTACGGCGGTCACAGCGAAATCACCCAAGCCGCACGCCAACTCGCCCGTCAAGCGGCCGCCGGGACCATCCAGCCCGACGACATCACCCCCCGCCACCTCGCCGCCCACCTCCACCACCCCGACCTGCCGGACGTGGATCTACTCATCCGCACCGGTGGCGAACAGCGCACCTCGAACTTCCTGCCCTGGCAGTCGACCTACGCCGAACTCGTCTTCCTCGACACCCTGTGGCCGGACACCGACCGCACCCACCTGTGGCAAGCCATCGACACCTACACCCGCCGCGACCGTCGCTTCGGCACCACCCCTTCCCCGACCAACCGTGACGAACAAGCGTTCGCCGGGTGATCCAACGTGGCCCGAGCCGGTTGAATGACTCCACCGGCTGGGCCGTAGGACGAGACAGGCACGCACGGGCCGGACGGCTTGCGGGCAGCTGCGACTGTCCGGGTTGGTTCCGCAGCACCTGCGGCGATCAGCCGGCTGTTCTCAACCATCAGCCGCTGGTTGACGTTGCGGAGTGCCTGTATGGCGGTCTCTGCCTGACGGCCGGCTGCGAGCGCCGCGTCTCGTTGCTCGCGCGGTTCCTCCATCTCGGTGTCGCGCAGCGAGCGGGCATTCAGGCCGTCGCGGAGGCGGGTGCCCAATTCGTCGGCGCGTAGCGTGCGCAGCTCCTTCTGGACTTCGTGCAGGGTCCGTTGCAGGGCGGCGTTCTGTTCCAGGAGCATGCGGTTCTCGACTTCGAGGGCAGCCTCCTTGCGGGCCGTCGCTGCTGCTGCCGCCCGCGGCCCGTCTCGAACGAGGTGGGCGCGGATGGTCTCGGCTTCCGCTTTGAGGTCGCGGCGGCGTTGAAGGTACTGGGGGTTGACGGCGGCGCGCCGGGCGATCTCCGCATCGGAGAGAGCCTGGCGGCTCTTGCGCATCGCGGCGAGGACAGCAAGAACCCGCTGTCGGCACGGCGCCGCCGAACGGCAGCCTCCCCCTGCCGGCATCAAGGACCTCGACCCGGCTGGCGCGGATCGTCGCTTGGCCTGGCTGCTTGCGCGGGGCGGCCGGGCGCGTCATCCGATCGTCCCTTCGGTGACGATCGGATCGACGGTCGGCTGGTCCAGACGCTGCCGTCCGGCAAGAACCGCCGCAACGGGGATGACGGTGAGGAACCGGTCCCTGGTGTGGAGCCAGGACTCCACCGTGACCCGTTCCTCGGGGGTGAGGGATCCGATGTCGGCCTCGCAAGCAGCGGTTGTACACCGGGCAGCCGTGCCCGTCGGCGCGGACGTTGTTCATCTCGTGGCAGCGCCCCGCGGGGACGGGCACCGAGCCGACGCCGGCGCGGATCCGGTCGGCGAGGTCGTCGTGGGGGTTGCGGGCGCGGATCCGGCCGCCGGTGAGGTCGAACTGGTACTTGGCGGCGACGGCGCGCACCGCTTCCACCCTCCGGGGGTGCGAGGGCCGGTAGTAGACCGGCCTCGGGGAACATCGGTACAGCGGTTATCGGTGAGAACGATCATGGTCGTCCAGCATGTGATCCACTTCGCCGCCGGGGTTCGGTGAAACGCCTCCGGGCCCGGTCCGGGGCTGGCTACAGTCCAGCTCGTGCCAGCGGAATTTCTGAGCGATGAGCAGGCCGAGGGCGTACGGAACATTCGCCGAGGAGCCGACGAGGCCCGAGCTGGAGCGGTTCTTCTTCCTGGACGACGTGGACCTGGACCTGATCGCCCTGCGGTCGCCCCGCGCGCCGCCGTGATGAGTGCGGCGGCCACGGTGGTCTCGCTGGTGCCCGAGGACGAGAACTCGGCCGAGGTCGCCATGCGGGCCGCGCTCGCGAACCGGTACGCGACGGTGCGGCCGTTCCTGTCGTTGCTGGGTGAGTCGAAGGCGTTGGACGCGGCGAGCGCAGGGAAGCGGGTCCTGGCCGTGGTGCGCGGCCTTCCGGCGCTGGCGCGGCGGAAGGTGGGGGCAAGCCGCTGCTGCCGCGCGAGGTGGACGACAAGCTCGTGCCGCCGGCGTGGCGCAAGGCGGTGTACGCCAACCCCGATCTGCCACAGGGTGCGGTGGACCGGGACGCGTACGTGGTGTGCGTGCTGGAGCATCTGCACCGGGCCCTGAACAACCGCGACATGTTCGCCGCACCGTCGCACCGCTGGTCCAACCCGCGGGCCCGACTGCTGGACGGGCCCGACTGGGACGCGGTCGAGGAGGACGTCCTGGCGGCCCTGAGCCTGGACATGCCGTCACCGAGCACCTGGCGGAGCTGGTGCGGGGCCTGGACGCCGGGTGGAAGCAGCTCGCCGAGCCTTTGGAGGAGGCGGGGCCGACGGCGAAGGTCTCCATCGAAGTGCAGGACGACGGGCGGGTGAAGCTGAACGTCGCGGGGCTCGGCGCGCTCGCCGAGCCGAAGTCCCTGACCTGGCTGCGCCAGCGGGTCGAGAAGATGCTCCCGAAGATCGACCTGCCGGACCTGCTGTTCGAGGTGAACGCCTGGACCGGGTTCCTCGACGCCTTCGTGCACCTCGGCGACGGCACGACCCGGATGAAGGACCTGCCCACCTCGGTGGTTGCGCTGCTGGTGTCCGAGGCGTGCGACATCGGCCTGACCCCGGTGGTGAACCCCGGCTACGAGGCCCTGACCCGGGCCCGGCTCGTACACGTCGACCAGTACGACCTGCGCGCCGACACCATCGCCGCGGCGAACGCCGCGCTGCTCGCCTCCGTGGACGGGCTGCGCTTCCAGGTGCCGGTGCGCACCATCAACGCCGCCCCGTCGCCGAAGTACTTCGGGTTCAAGCGGGGGATTACCTGGCTCAACGCCGTGAACGACCAGGTCGCGGGCATCGGGCAGATGGTCGTGCCCGGCACGCCGCGCGACTCCCTGCACATCCTGGACGCGCTGCTGAACCTGGACGGCGGGGTGAAGCCGGAGATGGTGGCGACCGACAACGCCTCGTACTCCGACATGGTGTTCGGCCTGTTCAAGATCCTCGGCCACAACTTCAGCCCGCGCTTTCGCGACCTGGACGACCAGCGGTTCTGGCGGGCCACGATGCCCGGCGTCGAGACCGGCACCTACGGCGCGGTGGAGGACCTGGCCCGCAACCGGGTCAACCCGAACAAGGTGATCACGCACTGCCGGACATGCTGAAGGTCGCCGGTTCCCTGGTCACCAACCAGGTCCGCGCCTACGACCTGCTGCGCGTGGTCGACCCGGTGGACGACACCTACCGACGGCAGATGAACCGGCAGCTCACCGTGCAGGAATCCCGCCACAAGCTGGCCCGGGACGTGTGCCACGGCAAGCGCGGCACCATCCACCAGGCGTACCGCGACGGGATGGAGGACCAGCCCGGCGCGCTCGGCCTGGTCCTCAACGCCATCGTGCCCTGGATCACCCGCTACATCGACGCCGCCGTCGTCCAGCTCCGCGCCGAGGGCCACGAGCTGCGGGACGAGGACATCGCCCTGCTCTCCCCGCTCAAGCACCGCAACCTGAACCTGCTTGGCCGCTACGGCTTCACCGTCAGTGTCCCTGCCGCCGGCGCCCTGCGCCCGCTGCGCGACCCGGACGCGACCGAGCTGGATGAAGACGAGACCGGCGCGGATGAATCCGGCGTGCCGTTGCCTGTGGCCCGGGACAGGCTCGCCCGGTCGGTCAGAGGAGGGCGCCGCCGGAGACCTCGATGCGCTGGGCGGTCATCCAGCGCAGGCCCTCGGACGCCAGCGTGGCGATGGCGTCGCCGATCTCCTCGGGTTCGCCGACGCGGCCGAGCGCGGTCTGCCCGGCCAGACCCTGGCGCATACCGGCGTCATCCCGCATGGCACCGCCGTTGAAGTCGGTGGCGGTCGGCCCCGGGGCAATGCTGTTGACCCGGATACCTCGGGGGCCCAGTTCTGCGGCCAGAGTGCGGCTCAGAGCCTCGACGGCGGCCTTCGAGGCGGAGTAGACCGAGGTCGCGGGACTGGTGTGGCGAGTCAATGACGACGAGACGTTGATGACCCGGGCGCCCTGCGCCAGCATCGGCACAAGCGACTGGATGAGGAAGAACGTGCCCCGCACGTTCGTGCCGAACACCGTGTCGAAGTCGTCGGCCGTGACAGCTTCCAGCGGACCGAAGACACCAACCCCCGCGTTGTTGACCACGATATCGAGCCGCGAAGCCCCCCAGCGCTCAAGCAGTCCGCTCAGCTCGGAAGTGAAGGCTCCGAAAGAGGAGACGTCGCTGATGTCGAGACGCACGACAGCGGCGGTCCCGCCCGCAGCCTGCACGTGCTGCGCCGTCTCCTCGGCCCCGGCCACATCAGCGCGATGAGCGACCACGACCCGCACCCCGCGCGCCGCCAGCGCAATAGCTGTACTCCGGCCCAGACCACGGTTCGCACCGGTCACCAAAGCGATCCTGTCGGCTGTCATCGGCTACTCCCTCATCACACGGCACCAGAGAGACATCGGGCACCGCCCTCAGATGCGAGTCGCTCGACTCGCCTGTCCATTGCAGCGTAGGCACGCCAAAAGAGGCGAGTCAAGTGACTCGCCTCATGTCTGGGGCATACTGCACGCATGGCAGCAGAGCTCTCCGCGCATCACCGCCGTCTCGCCCAGCAAAAGCGTGAGGCGATAATCTCCGCGGCCACGGACCTCTTCCTGAACCACGGTTATGACGGCACGTCCCTCGCCCGCATTGCCGAAGGGGCGGCAGTCTCGAAGTCCACCCTGTTCAAGCAGTTCCCAACCAAGGCAGCCCTCTTCGAGGCCATCGTCGCCGAGTCCTGGCAGCGTGATGCCACAGGCGCCGTCGCGCGACCTCAGGCCGGAGACCTGCGCTCCGGCCTGACCTCCATCGGTCACCGCTACGCCGACCTGATCGGCCGGCCCGGTATGGCAGCCCTGTTCCGCATCGTCATCGCCGAGCTGCCCCGCTTCCCCGAACTGGGGCGGATGCAGTTCCAGCTCGGCAAGCTGCCCTACTTCACCTCGGTCCAGTACTACCTGGAGTCGGAGCACGAGGCCGGTAACGCCGACGTTCCGGACGCCGAGAGCGCTGCCAACCAGTTCCTCGGGATGATCGCCAACTACGTCCTGTGGCCCCGCATGCTGCTGACCGACTGGAACCCTGCTGCCTCTGACATCCGCTACGCCGTCGAGCAGGCGGTAGAGACCACGCTCGCCCGCTACGCCTCCGATCGACCAGCCTGATCCAAGGCTGGAATTCGTACGCCGCCCCAGCATTGGAGGGGGCTCGCGGAGCCGCGACCGTGCGGGCCGTAGCTGTCGTCGAACGATCGAATGACGACAGTCGCAGCGGGCGTCCAACGAACCCGTGCAATCCAGGGGTTCACGGCGGCCCGGCTCCGCACGGAAAGGGCCCCGAGTGGCGAACCTGGTCCACAAGCGGGTCTCGACCGACCAGCAGTCCACCGCCCGGCAGAACCTCGTCCTGGACGAGGCCGGCATCGAGGACCCGGTCGCGTTCGAGGAGGACCCGGGCACCTCCAGCCGCCTCCACCCACTCCAGCGCCCGAAGTTCAGCGAGCTGCTCACGTACGCGCGGCCGGGCGACACCGTGCACATCTCCGAGATGTGCCGCCTCGTACGCGGCACCGGGCACATCCTCGACGTGCTCAACGTCCTCCACCGCGACCAGGTCGCCCTGCGCATCCACGACGGCGCGTTCTCCGCGATGGACCTCACCGCCCGCCACCCGCGCACCGGCGAGCTGCTGTCCACCGTGAAGTTCATGGTGCAGACCCTCGCCGCCGCCGGCGAACTCCAGCGCGACCTCCAGCGAGAGCTGACGTACGACGGGCTGCGCGCGGCCGAGACATACGCGGCCTGCTCACCCAGTTCCACCCCAGCCTGGAACGTGTCCTGGGACCCCGCCTGGACCACCAGGCCGTCACCTGGCTCCTGGAGCGCTACGGCTCCCCGGCCGCCCTGCGCGTCGGCAGTGAGCTGTGCTTGACGGTCCGCCTCTCGAGGAGGTCTGATCATGGACCAGTACACCGCCGCGCGGGACGACCGGGCAGAAGCCAACATCGATGTCGTACTCACCGCCATGCGGGAGTTGTTCGCCGACAAGGACCTCACCGCGATCGACCGGTACTGGGCCGAGCCCTACATTCAGCACAGCCCGCGGATGCCCAACGGACTTGCCACCCTGCGTGACGCCGTCACCGGGCTGAAGGGCTTCTCCTGGGAGCCGCAGCGGATCGCCGCCCAGGGCGACCTGGTCTTCACCCACAGCGTCGTCCACGGCTGGGCCCCGAACCCCGTGGCCATCGTCGACATCTTCCGGCTGGACGACGGACGCATCGTGGAGCACTGGGACGTCGTCCAGGACATCGTCTCCCCCGGGGAATCCGCCAACGGCAACGCGATGGTGTAGTCCCCGGCGGCGCCGCCCGGCGCGGGGTTGCCGTCGTGTCCGGCTTGCCGGTCAGTCGGGTTGCTTCTCCATGTGGTCCAGGACGCGCTGGGAGAGCCGGCCGAATGTCTTGAGCTGGTTCGGGGTCAGGGCGTCGATGAAGAGGCGGCGGACGTGCTCGACGTGCTGGGGTGCGGCTTCCTCGATCGCCTTGTAGCCGGCCGGGGTGGCGACGATGAACGCTCCGCGTCCGTCGTCGGGGCACTCCTCCCTGGCCACGAGTCCGCGTTTCGCCATCCGGGTGACCTGGTGGGACATGCGGCTCTTCTCCCACTCGGCGAGTTTGGCCAGGTCCAGGAAGCGCATCCGCCCGTTGCCTCTCTCGGTGAGGTTGACGAGCACGATGTAGTCGGAGGCGGACATGCCGGATTCGGCCTGGACATGCCGGGACAGCCGTCCGATGAGTATCTCCTGCATGCGGATGAAGCCGTCCCAGGCGGCCTGCTGTTCCGGGCCGAGCCAGCGCGGTGGTGCGTCCATGGTGGCAGTCTACGAAATTGTTGACATCTCATCTACCGACGGTGGCGGGATCACACCCCTTCTCAGTCGTCGGGCTTGGTGTGGTGTCTGTTCAGGTCTGGTTCTCGCCGCCGTCGACGTAGACGTTCGAGCCGACGACGTAACTGCTCTGCTCCGAGGCCAGGAAGGCCACGACCGCGGCGGCCTCCTCGGGACGGCCGAAGCGGCCCTTGGGCACGGTCGCGGCGACCTGTTCCCTGACGGCCCGAGCGGTCTCCTCGTCACCGAAGGCGGCGGTGCCCCCGGGCGTCTCGATCCAGGCCGGCGAGACCACGTTGACCCGGATGCCGCGGCCCTTGAGTTCGGTGGACCACGTCCGCGCGAAGGACCGGACGGCCGCCTTCGACGCCGCGTACGCACCGAACGCCTCCACTCCGCGGTCCGCGGCCGTCGAACCGACCAGCACGACCGAGGCTCCGTCGTTGAGCAGCGGCAACGCCTTCCGCACCGTGAACAGCGTGCCCCGGACATTGACCCCGAAAATCTGGTCGAAGTGCTCCTCGGCGGTCTGCTCCAGCGTCACGAACGCACCACCGGGTCGTCCGCGAGGGGCTGGCCACCATCCTCGGCGTCAGTTGATGTGACAACTCCACCAGAAGGAGGACCATGCCCCTTCGCATCGCGCTCATCCTCGGAAGCACCCGCCCCGGACGCCGCGGCGACCAGATCGCCGCCTGGGCGCTGGAGGCCGCCCGTGCCCACGGCGGCGCCGACTACGAACTCGTCGACCTCGCCGACCACCATCTCGGCAACCTCGACGAGCCCGGCAATCCGAACCACCAGCAGTACCAGCACGACCACACCCGTGCCTGGGGCGCGCTCGTCGACGGCTTCGACGGCTACGTGTTCCTCGTCCCCGAGTACAACCACTCCTACCCCGGGGCCCTGAAGAACGCCCTCGACCACGTCTACCGGGAGTGGAACGACAAGGCCGCCGGGATCATCAGCTACGGCGGCTGGGTCGCCGGGGCACGGGCCGCCGAGGCGCTGCGGCTCGTCCTCGCCGAACTCCAGGTGGCCACGGTCCGCGCGCAGCCGACCATCTCGACCCACCCCTCGTTCCACACCGGCGTCTTCGTCCCCCAGCCGGGCCTCGACACCGCCGTGGGCGGCATGCTCGACCAGGTGATCGCCTGGTCCGGCGCCCTGCGCGGGGTGCGCGAGGGCAGGGCACGGGCAGCCACGGCCGCGTGAGGACGGGTTCGCGGCCGATCACGTGGCGAGCCGTCGGACGCGGGCCGTCAGTTCTTGCGTGACACCTCGAGTCCTCCGTTCCCGGGGACGGTGACCGAGGTGAACGGCCCCTTGGGGGCGCGGACATGGGTGAGGTAATCGGCGTACCTGCGGCGACCGGAGACCACGTTGTCGCAGACGACGAGTGCGCCGGGGCGCAGCACGGGCGTGATGAGTTCGAGAGCGGGCAGTGCCATCGGGATCCAGATGTCGACGAGTACGAAGTCGACGGGGCCGGTCACGTCGCGCAGCGTCTCGCGCAGGTCGCCCGCGAGGATCTCGACCTGGTCGGACAGTCCCGCGGCGGTGAGGTTCGCGCGGGCCTCGGCGACCTTGGCGGGCTCGTGCTCCGTGCCGAACACCCTGGCCTCCACGGGGGCGTCGTCCCGGCCCTGCGGAGGCGGACCGCCGGCGGCGAGGTTGTCGCGGACGGCGGCGGCGAGGTAGATCGTGGACAGGCCGTAGGAGGTGCCGACCTCGACCACGCGGCGGGCACCGATGGCGCGGCACATCTGGTAGCACAGCGCGGCCTTGTGCGGGTCGAGGGCGACGAGCTTGTCGGCCAGCAGTGCCTTGCCCTCGGAGGACTGGCTGATGTCCCACGAGCCGTGGCGGAGCCGGCCCACGGCGGCGTGGGCGAGCATCGGTGCGAGCTTGGCGCGGATCTGGCGCCGGCTGCGGGTGCTCAACCGGTCGGCCACGGCGCGTGCGCGGTCGTCCAGCGGCGACGGCGCGTACTCGGTGACCTTCGGTGTCCGGCCGTTCATATGGTGCCTCCGGTGCGCGGTCGGCGGTTCGGCTCGCCGCTCGGGGCTGTTCTCCCGGCGGCGCGGGCTCTTGGGGACGCGACGTACGGACGTGTACGGCGGCGCGCCCCGGGCGACTCTGAGGTTAGGGTAGCCTAACCCGTCAGAGCCCGCGCCGACGCGGCACGACTCCGGGCCGGTTCGCGCTGATCAGTCCCAGCTCTGGTTGGCGGACCTCGGGTCCGTTCCGGGCCAGCAGGTCCAGGTGCGGAACCCGGCACTGCTGTCATCCGCGCAGCGGCTCGTGACCTGGTTCTTGAACTGGATGGTGCCGTCGTTCCACCGGTGCACGTACCAGCTCTGGTTGGCGGACCTCGGGTCCGATCCGGGCCAGCAGGTCCAGGTGCGGAACCCGGCGCCGCTGTCGTCGATACAGCGGCCGGTCGCGAGGTTCTTGAGCTGGCGGGTACCGTCGTTCCACACGGTCACCGTCCACTGCTGGTTCGCGCCGCTGTTGCAGGTCCAGGTGCGGAACCCGGCGCTGCTGTCGTCGATGCAACGGCCTGTGACCTGGTTCTTGAACGTCTGGGTGGCGAGCGTGGTGACTTCTCCCGTGTCCGCCGCGGCGGCCTGCGTGCTCAGCGCGCCGCTCAGTGCGAGCGCGCCGCCCGCCGCCGTGAGTACCAGCCTGTTTCGCCTCATGTGATCTGTCCTCCCAGTTCGCGAACGGGGCCGGCGGGTCTTGTCCCGCCGTCGCGCCGATCGCGTTCGGCACCTCCACATGGTTGGTCTTGCGCGCCGCCTGCGACCACACGCTTGGACGGTGCTCGAACAGGGCTGGTGGCGGGCCTGCGTGATGTCCGGCCGCGGCGGCACGTGCGCCTTCAGGAGGGGGGCGCCTGCTCGCCGTTCACGAGCCGGGTCCCGAGCGGGGTGGGGATGTGGTGGGCGCTGGGACCGGTCCGGTGGGTGGTGATGAGTCCGGCTTCACGCAGCACGGTGGTGTGGTGGGAGACGGTGGCCGGGGAGATGCCGGTGTGGTGGGCGAGGTCGGTGGTGGTGATGCCGTGCCCGACGGTGATGGTGTGCAGCACGGTCGCGCGGGTGTGGCCGAGGAGCGCCGCCAGGCCGCTGCGGCGGGACACCGGAACGGCGTCGGTCGCCGGGGTCCAGATGGTGTCGTGGGAGACGGGGAACGCCACGACGGGTGGCCGGTGGGAGGGAATGATGACGGGCGTGCGACCGCAGAACAGGGACGGGATCAGGCGCAGACCGCGCCCTTCCAGATGGAGGTCCGTATCGAGTTCGGGACGGGCGAGTTCGAGTACGGGGGGTGTCCAGCGGATGGTGGGGTGCAGACGGGCCAGCATCGCGTCCAGTCCCCCGGTCAGCAGGGTGCGCGCCGCGGACAGTCGAGCCGCCTCGGTTTGGGCGTGCAGGTGCTGTCCCATGGGGGCGATCGCCGTCCGGTGATAGTCGCGCAGCGCGTGGCCGACGGTCTCCAGGGACCGTGGGGAGCCGTCGGCGAGCGAGTCGGCCCAGGTCGGCAGTGACGTGCTCGTGAAGTCGGCGAACTCCTCCAACTCCCGGCGCAGGGTGGACTTCGGTGTGTGCAGCAGCGCGTCCAGGCCGGCGTCGAAGCTGGTGGTGATCGGCGGGGTCAGAAAGTCCGGGAAGCCTCCACGGGAGGGCACCAGCGAGCCCAAAAGATGGACGGAGCGGGGGATTTGCCGGCGGGCCCAGCGCTGCCAAGGGCCGAAAACAGCGCCCGGTCTGCGTCGTTGCAGAATTCGCAGGCTGATGACCGTCTCGTGCAACGGGTCCGGTCCCGGAGCGAGGGACACTCGCAGAAGGTCGTCCCGTGTGAAGTGAATGCGGAGCGCCATCTCTTCCCCTTTGAAGCCGCGGAAAGCCAAGACCAGGTCAGCAGAGGGGAAACGTGGCGGCAAGCGGTCGCGCCGGATCCAACTCGTACGCGCCGAAGCCGAGCTGACCAAGCATCATCCATGCCGTCGGCACAGGGGCGCGGGGGCATCCGGACGGGGAAAGCGCAACTTCGACAGGGCTCACGCGGGCCGCTACCTTCACCGGGTCTTCGGCGATCGAGAACGGTCGCACCGGAGTTCCGTCGGGCCGAGTGGCCCGCCCCCGAAAAAACCAGGAGGAGACGCATGTCCCGTCTTGCTCTGTACACGTTCGGCGTCCTGAAGTCACCGCTCGCCGATCCCGCACCTCTCACACGCGAGTTCCACGACCGCAGTGGGCTCATCTACCGGAAGATCAGCGAGCACCCCGGATACCTCGCCCACGCGGAAGCGGCGGACGGCGGACGGGGCACGCACTTCGACTTGGACTGGGGCCCATGGGGGGAGTTCGCCGTACCGGCCTGGTACGACAAGGGCCGCACCGTGGAGACCATCGCCCTGGCCACGACCCTCTCGCTCTGGACCGACCTGCGCCCCGCCTTCGACGCCGTCCACACCGGCCCGCACCGTGAGGCGCTCAGCAGGCGTTACGACTGGTTCGAGAGGACGGAGCACCCGAGTTACGTGTTCTGGCGGGTCCCCGACGGCGTGACACCCACCTGGCAGGAGGGGGTGTCCAGGCTGGAGCACCTCCACGCGCACGGCTCCGCGTGACCCCGGCCGGCGAGCCCGGCGTACCGCTCACCGCGCGTCGGTCTCGGTGTCGTCGGCGCCGGTGTCCTTGTGGTGGCCGCGGCGGGCGTCCCGGTCGAAGATGCCCAGGATCTCGCACGGTCCGCTCTCGGTGCCGATGGCGTGCGGCATCATGGTGGGAAACTCCGCGGCCTGGTTGGTCTCGACGCGAAAGCGCCGGTGACCGAGCATCAGGACGGCGGTGCCGGACAGTACGACGAGCCATTCGCGGCCCGGGTGGGCGCGCATGCGGGCCGGGTTGTCGGGCGGCGGTTCGGTCATCCGCCTGCGCATCACGCTCATGCCGGGGTCGCCCTTGATGGGCCAGCGCATCAGACCGTGGGCACTGTCGATCATCGGGCTGATGACGACATCGTCGGCGGCGTTCTCCACGAGCTGGTCCAAGGTGGTGTCCAGAGCGCGGGCCAGGGTGACCAACTGATCCAGGGCGAGGCGTCGTCGGCCGTTCTCGATGCGGCTCAGTGAGGACTGGCTGAGGTTGGCCCGGGTGGCCAGTTCCTCCAGGGACCAGCCCTGCGCGACCCGCAGGGCGCGGATCCGTTTGCGTACGAGGCTGTCCAACTGCCCATCTTCTTGCGTCATGGGCAGCATGCTATGCCCATGACGCAAACGGGCCTCGTCAACCACGATCCTCAACGCTCACTCGTGGCCGGCAGCCGCTTGCGGATGTCCTGGTGGAGGTTGCGCATCTCCACGTGGAAGATCTCCTCCTGGTGGACGCCGATGAACGAGGTGTGCCCGAACACCTCCAGTGCGACGAGACCGTGCATGATAATTCATCACGGCATCCGTTTCTCCGTCAGGTCCGAGGTCCCGGACGAGGAGGTGGCGGCGGTACTCCAGACCACGCGGGATGCCCCGGACTCGGTCCCGTTCCTCAGGTCGTTCGTCCTGGGCCGGGACTTCGGCGGAGAGTACGAGAGTACGGCGCCGTCTCCGTCGTCGAGGACCTCGCGGCCCACGAGCGGCTCATGAACCACCCGCCCCACCTTGAGGTCCACCGGCTCGGCCTGCCGCTGGTCGACAAGTTAGTGTCGTTCGACATCTCCGCCGACCCGGACCCGGAACTGGGCGCGAAGATCGCCGAGATTCACCGGCGCAGGTACGCCGACAACCCCGATGTCTCCGAACTGGTCTCCGGTCTCGGCGAGTACAGCGGCAGCGCCGCGCCCGGCGAGCGCGGGACCGGCGACCGACGGCTCCACGCCTGGGACTCACCACCGCACACCCGCGTCCCCGCGTCGACGCCCCGCACCGGGCCAGGGTCAGCAGGCCGAGGGAGCCCACGGTCACGATCACGACGTGGGGCGGCAGGAACTCCGCTACCGCGCCGGCGGCGGCGAACCCCAGCCCTTGGGTGATCATCAGCCCCGCCAGCGTGATGGTCAGCGCCCGTCCGCGCAGTTCCTCCGGAGTCGCGTCGAGGACCCGCTGGTCCAGCCCCATGGCGTAGGTGAAACCGAGACCGCACACCGTCAGCAGAGCCACCGAGGTCCACAGACCGGGGCGGAACGCGAACCCGAGCAGCGGGAGGAACATCAGCACGGCGGCCGGCAGCACCATCCGCACCCGGGTTCGCGCGGTGAGCAAGGTGCCGGCCAGCAACTCGCCGGCCACCGAGCCCGCCGGTGCGGCACACAACAGCAGCCCCACGGCGGCCGGGCCGCCACCGAGATCGTCCGCGTACGGGGCGGCCAGAGCCTCGGGCGCGACGGCGAAGGCCGGCGGCAGCCAGGTCAGCAACAGCAGCGGACGGAGCCCGGGGACAGCCAGCACCTGCCGTACGCCCGACAGGGACGCACGGGCCACCGAACCCCGCGTACCGCCTTCCGGCTCGCGGGCCGCCCGACGCCGGGTTCCCGACCGGAGGAGCGAGGCCGCCAGACCGAAGCCCGCCGCCGCCGCGAGCAGGGCCTGCGAGGAGGTCGTCACGAGGAGCAGCAGCCCGCCGACCGCGAAGCCGATGATCTGGGTGCTCTGCGAGACGAGCCGCAGCAGGGACCGGGCGAGCGCGTACCCCGGGCCGGACAGCAGGTCCGGCAGGCTCGCCGCACGGGCCCCCTGGAAGACCGGCGCGACCGTGCCGAGCACCAGCAGCAGGACGAGCAGGACGGGAATGGGCACACCGGGAAGGGCCATGGCGCCGACCACCACGCAACTGACCGCCTGGCAGGCCACCATGACGTCCCGGGCGGGACGCCGGTCGGCCACGGCCGACAGCAGCGCCGCCCCGAAGACATAGGGGGCGAAGCCCAGCGCGAACGTCAGCGAGGACAGCAGTGGTGACTGCGTCCGCTGGTACACCATGATCGAGAGCGTGATCTGCGCGACGACGTTGCCCAGCGTCGCGATGACCTGCGCGAGGAAGATCACGCGGAACTCGGGCACTGCCAGGACCGTACGGTACGTCGCGGAGGCGGGGGGTGCGGCGGGGTCGCTCTGCCGGGGGACGCGGGAGTTGTGCGGGGACATGGAACGCAGCATCCGCAGCGCCCCGGCCGCGGTTCAATGGATTCGGGAACAGCCGAATCCACGGGCCTGTCGCGGCCATGGGAGACAAGGTGCGGTGATGGCGGTGCTGTTGCTCGTGGAGACGGCGGACCTGATGAAATGCCGCTTCGCGCTCTCCCCCCTGTGGGAGACCGTCGCCGCCGTGCGCACCCTCGCCGATCCCCGGCGCCAGGCCTACCACCTGCCCTGGCTGAGAAGGCTCCGCCCCGAACTCGACGAGCGACAGCTCTCCCCGCTCCTGGCCCTCCTCCCGCGCACCGGGTACACACCGGACTTCCTCACCCCGCCCCCGGCCGGCCCCCTCTCGGAGATCGAGGACGAACTGGCCCGGGTCGCGGGCACCCCCCTCATCCAGGTGAGGCGGGAGCTTCACCGCTGTCTCCACGGGTCCGAACGGAAGACGCCCGCGCCCCCCGAAGTCACCGACCGCCTCCTCGCCGACCCCGAGCGCACCCTCATCCGGCTCGTCACCCTGATCCGTACCTGCTGGAACTGGCTCGTCGCCCCGCAATGGCCCCGGCTGCGGGACCTGCTCGACGCCGACATCGCCGTCAGATCACGCCAGCTGGCCGAGGGCGGGCTCCAGCGCATGCTCACCGCACTGCACCCCGCCGTCACCTGGCACGAACGCGGCGCACTCCACATCGCCGCTCCCCACCGGACCCGGCACCCCCTCAACGGGCAAGGACTCCTGCTCCTGCCGAGTGCCTTCGTGTGGCCGGCGCTCACCGTGGTGACCGAGGCACCCTGGCAGCCGACCCTGATCTACCCCGCGCGCGGAGTCGGTGACCTCTGGCAGCCCCCACCCGCGCCCTCGGCCCCCCAAAGCCTTCAGCGCCTCATCGGGCGTACCCGCGCCAGGGTGCTGACCAGCCTGCACAAACCCGCCTCGACCGGCGCCCTGGCCCGAAACCTCGGCCTGAGCCCCGCCACCGTCTCCGAACACCTCACCGCGCTCCGTGACGCGGAACTGGTCACCCGCCACCGCGTCGGCCGCACGGTCTACTACGCGCCCACCGCCCTGGGCACCGCACTGGCCGGAATCCCCGTGCCGGACGGGACGGTCTGACGGGGCGTCTCAGTCCTCCGGTACGACGATCACCGGGCAGTGGGCGTGGAGGAGTGCGCGGGTGGTCCGGCGCCTGCGGCGGGAGCGGCTGCCGTGGCGGCGGACGCCGATCACGACGAGGGTCGTCCGGACAGGGGCGGCTTCCGGCAGTTCCCGTGCGGGTGCGCGCCGTACCGTGGGGGCGTCGACGGCCGTGCCCGGGGAGGACTCCCCCGTCGCCGCGGTGTCGAAGCGCCATACGGCGTCCTCGGTGGGGGCTCCCCGGTCGGCGGGGCACAGTCCCCGCGCCCGGCCCGGCGCCGACGTGGGAGGTTCGGTGCGGATGTACCGCTGGAGGAAGGAGCGCACGATCCGCAACCGGGTGCCTCGCCGGTCCGCCTCCCGGAAGGCGCAGACGACCGCGGTCATGTTCCCGTCGTCCTCCAGGGCGAGCAGCACCTCGCCCCGCCCGGCACGCGCGCGTTGCGGCTGTACGACGAGCAGCGGGCCGCGTGTCCGCGCGGCCAGCCGCCGGCTGGTCGATCCGAACAGCAGCCCGGCGGTGCGGCCAAGACCCCTGGCACCCACCACGGTGAGAGCCGCCGTGGCGCTTGCGCGGGTGAGCACCTGAACGGCACGGCCCTCCACGGCTTCGGACACCACGGGCAGTCCGGGGTGCCTCTTGTGCACGCGGGCGACGGCCGAGGAGAGCACCGGGGCCGCCTCGTCGCGATCCCGTACGGCGTACACGACGCGAAGGACGCCCCCGTCGCGGCCGGACGCCTCCTGCGCGGCGCGGTCCAGGGCCCGTACGGAGGCGATCGAGCCGTCCACACCGACGACCACGTCCTGGTTGTCCATCCGTTCCTCCCGAAATCCGGCCGCCCGGTGGGACTCGTGACGGTGCCCGCGGGGACGGAGGCTCGCCCGTCCCGTGAACCGTGGGGGCTCACATGGACGATGCTCGTCGTATCCCGGTGCCGTGGGCAGGGGCCGGTAGGACTGCGCGGACCGGCCGAAGGGCCCCGTTCTGGGGCCGTACGGCCGTGTGCAGGAAGGGAGTTGGGGGATTCGGCGGCCGTGCGCGACGGTTCAGGCCGACAGGTCGACTCCGTAGAGGGTGCGCCCGCCGACCAGCTCCCGGCCGGTGACCAGTTCCGGCTCGATGCGCACGAAGACCTCGACGGGCCAGGGCACCCAGGACCGGGGCCCGGTGCGGACCAGGTGCTCGTGCTCCTCGGGGTCGGTCACCACCGAGGCGGGGCCGGTGACGACGACGCTCCAGCCGGAATGGGCCACGGCGTCCACCTCGTCGGCCTCGAAGGCGACCACGGCGCCGTCGATGGCGCGGACCAGCTCCGAGGAGGCCGATGTGCGCACCAGCACCGCGCCGCTCTCCTCCAGGAGGAAGTTGACCGGCAGGACGGCGGGCAGCGCGTCGCGCGTGTGCACGATGCGGCCCACGGCCGCCGTGGCCAGCCGCCGCAGGCTCTCCTGCCGGTTCAGTTCGCGAAATCCGTCGTTGCGGTACATCAGCCGGTCGTCTTTCCGTGTGTCGTCCGGTGCGGCCCTCCCGGCCCGCGCCTGTCCCCCGCTCACCCGTGCCGCTCTCAGGCCGCGCGCACCTCGACGATCTCGCGCTGCGGTCCGCCCAGCACGACCTTCAGCGCGCCGGTGTCGGCGGCGCGGGCGAACACGTCGTACGCCTCCTCCATGCGGTCGAGCGGGAAGGTGTGGGTGACCAGTTGGTCGGTGGGCAGCCGGCCGCCGGCCGCCATCCGCAGCAGGGTGGGCGTGGAGTGGGTGTCGACCAGGCCCGTGGTGATGGTGAGGTTCTTGATCCAGAGGTCTTCGAGGTGCAGCGTCACGGGACTTCCGTGGACGCCGACGTTGGCGACGTGTCCTCCGGGGCGCACCATGCGGGTGCACATCTCGAAGGTCTCGGGCACTCCCACGGCCTCGATGACGACATCGGCGCCGAGCCCCGCGGTGAGGTCGGCGATCAGTTGCTCGGGGTTCTCCCGGGCGGAGACCACGGCGTCGGCCCCGGCCTTCCGGGCGGCCTCCAGCCGGGTGGCGGCCATGTCCACGGCGACGATCCGCTCGGGCGTGAGGAGCCGGGCGGTGGCGATGGCGGCCAGCCCCACGGGGCCCGCGCCGACCACCACGACGGTGTCGCCCGGCCGGACCTTCCCCTTGAGCACCCCCACCTCGTAGCCGGTCGGGAAGATGTCGGCCAGCATCACGGCGTCCTGGTCGCTGATCGTCGCGGGCAGGGGGTGCACGGAGAAGTCGGCGTGGGGGACGCGTACGTACTCGGCCTGGGTGCCGTCGACGAGGTGGCCGAGGACCCAGCCCCCGCCGCCCAGGCACTGCCCGTACATGGCCTCCCGGCAGTAGCGGCACCGGCCGCACGCGCTGATGCAGGAGACCAGCACCCGGTCCCCCGGCCGCACCGACCGTACGTCCCGGCCGGCCTCGACGATCTCCCCGACCGCCTCGTGGCCGAGCACCGTCCCCGGCCTGACCTCGGGCACGTCGCCCTTCAGGATGTGCAGGTCCGTCCCGCACACGGTGACGGCGTCGACCCGCACGATCACGTCCGTGGTCTCGCGCAGGACCGGATCGGCGGTCTCTTCCCAGGCGGACTGTCCGGGTCCGTGGAAGACATGGGCCTTCATAGGTTTCCTCACCCTCTCGCTGTCCGCGGCGGGAGCCGAGGGACCCGCGGACGGCCGCCCGCGGGAACGAGCCGGATTCCCGTCGCCACACGTGATCGACTCATGCTTCCACCGTGCCCCGCTTCCCTCGCCCTGGCTTGGGCCGGACGGCCCCATCGCCCCGCCGCCCGGTCCCCGCCGTCCACCGGCGCCGATCCGGTCCGGGTGCCCGCCCTCGCCCGTGGTGGGGAGGGTTTCCCCGCGGTGGGAGGCGGGTCCGGTCGGTCTCGGGAGGTTCCCTGTCGGCCCAAGACACCGGCAGGTCCCGGGTGTCAGGTTCCAAGGAGCAGTGGACGAGGAGGGCGGGGCCCATGAGCGGTGACAGGACTCGGCGCAGGCGGCTGTGGCGCTGGCACGGCAACCCCCTGCGACGGCGTGAGGACATCGTCGAAGCCTGGGTGCTGCTGGTGATGTGGGCGGTCGTCGTGGTCGGAGGCGCTGCCGCCGGACTGGTGACGGCTCGGGCCGCCCAGGACGCCTTCACCCGGGAGCGCGCCGAACTGCGCTCCGTGCGGGCCGTCGTGCTGAAGAACGCCGCGCAGAACCCCTCGTCGGCCGAGAGCACGGCCTATCGGACCACGGCGACCGTCCGCTGGGAGAACCCGGACGGCACCCACCGCACCGGACAGACCCTGGTGACCACCGATGTGCGCTCCGGGGCGCGCGTCACGGTCTGGCTGGACGCCCACGGCAGGCTCGCCGCCCCGCCGACCGGGCCTGTCGACGCCGCCGTGGAGTCGGCGCTCCTCGGCATCGGCTCCGCGTCCGTCCTCTCCGGCGCCGCCTTCGGCGCGGCGTCCCTGGCCCGCCGGCGCCTCGACCGGCGGCGCCTGGCGCGATGGGACGCGCAGTGGCGGCTGGTCGGCCCGCGCTGGAGCCAGCGGGCGGGCTGACCCGCGGGCTCCTTCTCACCGGCTCCTTCTCGGAGACGGTGCCTTCTCGGCGCGCCGGTGCCTTCTCAGCGCAGTCGGCGCAGATAGGGGTCCTGCGGCCGGCGGGGCAGCAGGCGTATCCGCGCGTCGAGGACGGTGACCCCGTCGGGTGTGGCGAGGACCGGGTTGAAGTCGGCCTCGGCGAGCTGCGGGAGGTCCATGGTCATCCGTGACAGCCGGTGGAGTATCCGCTCCAGCCCCTCCAGGTCGACGGGGCCGCCGCCCCGCGTGCCGAAGAGCAGGGGGGCGCAGCGCGGGGCGGTGATCAGGTCGTGCACCTCGTTGCCGGTGAGCGGGGCGAGGCGGGCGGCGTGGTCGGCCAGCACCTCCGTCGCCGTGCCGCCGAGCCCGAAGACGACGAGGGGGCCGAAGACGCCGTCCTGGACGACGCCGGCGAACAGTTCGGTGCCCCGGGGTGCGAGCGGCTGGACGACGACTCCGGTCATGAGCCCTTCGAAGCGGGTCCGCAGGTCCCGGAAGGCGGCGCGTATCCGGGCCTCGTCCCTCAGATCCAGGTGGACGGCGTGTTGCAGGCTCTTGTGCACGAGTCCGGGCCAGTGGGCCTTGAGCACCACCCGGCCGTCGGCGCCCCGCAGCCGTTCGGCGGCGCGTACGGCGTCGTCGTCGGTCTCGGCCCAGGCCCAGGGCTGCTGGGGGATGCCGTAGCAGGACAGCAGCGCGGCGCAGGTGTGCGGGTCCAGCCAGCCGCCGTCCGGCCGGCCGGCGAGGAAGTCGTTGGCCAGCGTTCGCGCGCGGTCCCGGTCGATGCCGTCCAGGTCCGGCACGGTGCCGGCGGGCCGGGCGAGCCAGGCCGCCCGGCGTGCGGCGTGGGCCAGCGCCCGTGCCGCCGCCCGGGGTTCGGCGTACGAGGGGATCGCCTCGCCGTCGGCCACGGGCAGGAGGGTGACCGGAAGGTCCTGTTCCAGGCGTACGACGAGGACGGGCTTGGCCCGGCGGCCGGGTCCCCGGGTGAGGGCCCGGACCGGGTCGTCGCCGGTCGCGGCGGCGGCCGCGGTGGGGACGAGGGCCAGCAGCACGGCGTCGACGGCCGGGTGGTTCACGAGCCGCTCCACGCAGGCGCGCAGCGCGTTCTCGGTGACGGCGGCGGTGGCGTCCACGGGGTTTGCCGCGATCGCCGCGCCGGGCAGTACGGCGAGCAGGGCGTCGGCCAGTTCGGGGCCGGGCGGGTTGAGGGTGAGTCCGGCCTCGGCGCAGGCGTCGGCGGCGAGGACTCCGACACCGCGGGCGTTGGTGATCACGGCGACGCGGCGGCCGGCCGGCAGCGGTTGGGAGTGCAGCAGGGCAGCGGTCTCCAGCAGTTCGCCGACGGAGCGGGTCGCGGTGATGCCGGCCTGGGTGAACAGCGCCTGGCGGGTCATCGTGCCGGTGGCCGCGGCGGCGGTGTGCGAGGCGGCGGCGCGGCGGCCGGCGTCGGTGCGTCCGGCGTCGACGGTCAGCACCGGCATCCGCCGGGCGACGCGCCGGGCGGTGCGGGAGAAGGCCCGCGGGTTGCCGAAGGACTCCAGGTGCAGCAGGGCGAGGCGGGTGTGTTCGTCGCTCTCCCACCACTGGAGCATGTCGTTGCCGCTGACGTCGTACTTGTCGCCGAGCGAGGCGAACGTCGACACCCCGATGCCCAGCCGCGACAGTCCCTGCAGCAGGGCGATGCCGACGCCGCCGGACTGCACGGCGACCCCCGCCGTCCCGGTGCGCGGGTGCGCGGCGGCGAATGTGGCGTCGAAGCGGTGTCCGGGCGCGGTGTTGGCGACACCGAGGCAGTCGGGGCCGACCAGGCGCATGCCGTGGGAGCGGCAGGTGGTGAGCAGGGCCTCGGCCTGCTCGGCGTCGAGTCCGGCGCAAAGCACGACGAGGGCTCGTACGCCCGCCTTGCCGCACTCCTCGGCGACGGCCGGCAGGGTCTCGGCCGGGCTTGCCACGACGACGAGGTCGGGGGTCAGGGGGAGGGCGTCGACGGAGGGGTACGACGGTATGCCGAGGACCGCTTTGACGGCCGGGTTCACGGCGAACAGGTGGCCGGTGAAGCCTCCTGCGTGCAGGTGGCGCAGCAGGGCGCGGCCCGTCGAGCCGGGCCGGCGGCCGGCCCCGACGACGGCGATGGAACGCGGTCGCAGCAGCGGTTCCAGGCTGGCCACGTCGGCGGTGCGGCCCCGGGCCTCCGTCGCCGTCAGATAGGTCTCGTCCTCGCGGAGGTCGATGGCGCAGTGGACCTCGGGGCCGTCGAACCGCCGGGTCGCGGTGAGGCCGAGGTCGGCGAAGAGCCGCAGCACCTCGTGGTTCTCGCTGAGGGCGTCGGCGGTGAAGGCGGTGATGCCGTCGGCGCGGGCGGCCGAGACGAGGTGCTCGACGAGCAGGGTCCCCACGCCCCGGTGGTGCAGGCCGTCGGCGACCGCGACGGCGAGTTCGGCGGTGTGCGGGGCGTCGGCGGCGGCGTGGTACTCGACGAGACCGAGGATCTGTCCCGCGCGTTCGGCGAGCAGGGCCCGGTGTCCGCGCCGGGCCGGCGCGCACACGTTGTCGGCGGCGGGGCCGGCCGAGCGGGGGCCGGCGGAGAAGAAGCGCAGGCGGAGGTTGTCCGGGGACATCTCCGTGTAGAGCCCCTCCAGTTGGTCGTGGTCCCCGGGCTCGACGGCGCGGATGCGGACGGTGGTGCCGTCCGTGAGCAGCGCGTGGACCGCGGGGCGGTGCGGCATGTCGTCCTTCATGGCGGTTCTCCTCCGAGCCGCTCGGGTCCTTCGACGGGTCGGGTGTCCACCGCGCCGCGCTCGCGCCCGGGAGCCTTCCACGGGGGTGCCCGCAGGGGCGGTCGGCCCCCGCCCGGCGCCGGTCGCCCCGCGCGGCGCGGGCCCGGGGCCCTCACGCCGTGTCGGGTACGACGGCGATCGGGCAGACGGCGTGGTGCAGGAGGGTGTGGGCGCTGCGGCCGAGGCGGTGCCCGAACTGTCCGGGCCGGCGTCGGCCGACGACCAGCAGGTCCGCGTCCTGCGAGGCGGCGAGGAGCACCCGGCGGGCGGGGCCCTCCAGCGTGTGCCGGTGCAGTTTCACGTCCGGCGGGGCGTCGGCGAGCGCGGCCTCCAGCTGTTCGGCCGCCCGTTCCTCGTGCAGGCGCTCGGGCGTGCCCGTGAGCAGCGGGTAGTCCACGGTGTCGTGGGTGGGGCAGCGCCAGGCCCGTATGGCGTCCAGGTCGGCGCCGCGCCGCCGGGCCTCCTCGTAGGCGAAGCGCACCGCCGCCGTCGGCGCGCCGGCCACGCCGACGACCACGCGGCCGTGCCGGCCGGCGGCCCGGTTGTCGTGGTCGCCGCGGATCACGACGACCGGGCAGTCCGCCGCGGTGGCCACGCTCAGGCTGACGGAGCCGAGCAGCAGGCCGGCCAGTCCGCCGCGCCCGCGGGTGCCCACGATCACGGCCGAGGCGTCGCGGGCCTCGCGCAGCAGGACGTACTCCGGTTCCTCGGGCACCGCCTCGGTGCTGACGGAGAGGTCCGGGTGGTGACGGCGGGCGCGCCGGGTGGCGACGGTGAGGATGTCGGCGGGGGTCACGTGCGCGGACTGCTTGCCGAGTTCCGCCGAGAGCGCGGCCCCCTCGTAGCGTTCCCAGCGGTAGGCGTGGACGATCCGCAGGGGAACCGCGTGCAGGGCGGCTTCGTCGGCCGCCCAGTCGACGGCCCGCAGGCTCGGCTCGGAACCGTCGACTCCGACGACCAGGGGCAGGTACATCCTTCTTCAGCCTTCCGGGTTGAAATCGAACACGATCCGCGCCTTGACCTGGCCGTCGAGGACCTCGGCGATGCCGTCGTTGACGGCGGCGAGCGGGCGGGTCTCCCGGATGACCTTCGTGCGGCCCTCCGCGTGGAGCTGGAAGACCTCGGCGAGGTCCTGCCGGGTGCCGACGATGGAGCCGATCACCGAGGTTCCGTTGAGGACGGTGTCGAAGATCGGGACCTCCAGGGTGCCGTGCGCGGGCAGGGCCACCATGACGAGCTTCCCGCCGCGCCTGAGACCGGAGTTGACGGCCTTGAAGGCGGCAGGGTTCACCGCGAGGGCGATGGCCGCGTGCGCGCCGCCGAGCCGCTGCAGCTCCGCGCCGACGTCCTGGGTGCGGGCGTCGATGACGATGTCGGCGCCGAGTTCGCGGGCGAGCCGCAGCTTGTCGTCGGTGACGTCGATCGCGGCGACCCGCGCCCCGGCGATCTTCGCGTACTGCACCGCGAGGTGGCCCAGTCCGCCCACGCCGGAGACCGCGACGAGCTGGGCGGGCCTGACGCCCGCGACCTTCAGCGCCTTGTAGGTGGTGACGCCCGCGCAGGTCAGCGGGGCGGCGTCCAGGGCGCTGACGCCGTCGGGCACCGGCTGGGCGAAGTCGGCCCAGGCCAGCATCTTCTCGGCGTATCCGCCGTCGCAGCCGTACCCGGTGTTGATCTGGCTCTCGCAGAGGGTCTCCCAGCCGGAGAGACAGTGCTCGCACCGTCCGCAGGCCTTGCCGAGCCAGGGCACGGCGACGCGCTGTCCGACGGACAGGTGGGTCACGCCGTCGCCGAGCTTCTCGACGAGGCCGACGGCCTCGTGGCCGGGCACGAACGGCGGCGTGGGCTTGACCGGCCAGTCGCCGTGCGCGGCGTGGATGTCGGTGTGGCACAGGCCGGACGCCTCGACTCGCACCCGGACCTGGCCCGGACCGGGCTCGGGGTCGGGGCGCTCCTCGATGACCAGAGGTGCGCCGAACTCCTGGACGACCGCTGCTTTCATGGTGCTGCTCCTTCGGTCTTCCTCCGGCCGGCGGCGTCAGTCGTGCGGGACGACGGCGACGGGGGTGGTGGCGTGGTGCATGACCGCGTGGGCGACGGCTCCGACGTGCGGGCCGAACGGGCGCCGGCGCACCCGGCGGCCGATGACGACGAGGGAGGCGTCGTCGGCCGCGTCGATGAGCTGGTTGGCGGGGCTGCCGAGCCGGCACACCTCGTTCACCTCGACGTCCGGGAACTTCTCCCGCCAGGGCAGCAGCGTTTCGGCGAGGGTCTCGGCCTGCTCGCGGGCGAGGTCCTCGCGGGGGTCGAAGCCGGCGGCCATCGTGTAGACGTAGTAGGAGGGCAGGTTCCAGCCCTTGACGACGCTCAGCACGGCCCCGCGGCGCCGTGCCTCCTCGAACGCGAAGGCGATCACCGTCTCGTCGGGGCTGTCGGTGTCCAGGCCGAGGACCACGGGCCGGAAGTCGGTGGCGGCGGACGGTATGCCGGCGGGGTCCTTGACGTGTTCGTCGGCGGCCTGTTCGCCCGCCCGGACGAGGATCACGGGCACTTCGGCGCGGGCGACCACCGACTGGCCGACGGAGCCGATCAGGAAGCCCGTGAGGCCGCTCAGGGCGCGCGAGCCCAGCACCAGCAGTTCCGCGTCGCGGGCGGCGTCGAGCAGGGCCTCGGCCGGCGACCCGGTCCGCTGCTCGATGATCACCTCGGCCTCGGGGTGCAGCTTCCGCAGCCCCTCGGCAGCCTCCCGGGGGATCCGCTCGGTCCAGTGCTGGTGCGTCTCGGCGTCGAGGTGCGAGGCCTTGGCGAAAGACTTCGGAACCGGCTGCCACACGTGCAGCAGCCGTACCGGCACCTTGCGCAGCACGGCTTCGCGGGCCGCCCAATCTGCGGCTGCCCGGCTCTCCAACGAGCCGTCGAGTCCAACGGTGATCGTGCGGACCACTGCGCCCACCTCCTGTGTCGTTCGTTCTGTTCTGAGTGTCTCGTGCGGCGGGTTCACCGGGCAGGGGCCGCTGGTCCCGGGTTGGGGCCGACCGTCCCGGCCGGCAGGCCGGTGGGGCGGGTCCGGCTGTGGACCCGCCCCACCGCTCGCGTTCAGCGCAGCCACCGGTGGTCGCGGACCAGCGGGAGCCTGGCCCACAGCCGGCCCAGTCCGAACGTGTTGCCGGCCGAGGCGAGGGCCAGGGCTATCAGCACCACCGCGTAGATCAGGTGGTAGTCGACGAAGGGGTTCGCCGAGCCGCTAGCCGAGCCGTCCGACAGGTGCTTCGCGGGCGGCCATTCCGCCACCCACATCAGCGCCATCATCACCGTCCCGGCCACCGCCGTCAGCCGCAGCGCCACCCCGGCGATCAGCGCGACCCCGATCCCGAGCAGGCCCAGCATGAACAGCCAGTCCGCCCAGGCCGCGCCGGCCCACGAGTGGAACGTCGACTCCATCGGACCGACCGCGACATGCCCGAGGAAGCCCTCGGTCGGCGAGCCGCCGTCGATCCAGCCCCTGCCGGAGGGGGTCGCGTAGCCGAAGCCGAAGGTCTTGTCGAGGAACGCCCACAGGAAGACGAACCCCAGCAGCACGCGGGCCGCGGCGAAGGCGTAGGCCCGTGCGGCAAGCGTGCCGGCGTCCGCCGACTCGGCCGACCCCGGGGCGGAGGCGGTGTGGTTCCTGCGGAACGACGGCAGACGGAAACCCGAACTGCGTTGGGTGGGCTCGTGCACGGCCATGGCGTTGATCCCTTCAATACGTCCGGCTGGTTCCTGACACCCCTTACCTTCCCGGCCCCGGCCGCCCCACGCCCGACGCCGAAGGTCCGCACCCGGGGACTCAACAGCCCCAAAACACCGGGACCTTCGGCCACCACCCGCGGGCAGGGCCGAACGGCTCCCGACGTGGCCCGCACGGCCCCTCACGCCCGCGAGGGCGCGGACCGAGGCTGACAAGGGTCATCCATCAGCCCAGCCGGCCTCGGACGTGGGCGGGAAGGAGTCACGATGAGTTCTACGACCCTCGACGCGCCGGTCCTGGAGCGGCTGGTCGCGGCGGCCGTGGCCGCACCCTCCCTGCACAACACCCAGCCCTGGCGGTTCCGGCTCGACGCCGACACCCGCACCGTGCGGATCGACGCCGCCGCGGACCGGGGGCTGCGCCACACCGATCCGGTGGGCCGCGCGGTGCATCTGTCCGTGGGCTGCGCGGTCCTCAACCTGCGCGTCGCCGCCGCCCACTTCGGCTGGGAGCCGGTGACCCGGCTGCTCCCCTGCCCGGACCGGCCCGCCCTGCTCGCCACGGTCCGGCTCGCCGAATCGGCGCGCGGCGCGCAGTCGACCGGTCTGTACGAGGCGGTGTGGCGCAGGCACAGCAGCCGTTTCCCGTTCTCCGGGCGACCGCTGCCCTCGGACCTGCTCGCCGAACTGGCCGAGGCGGCCCATCTGGAGGGTGCGACCCTGCGCTTTCCGGGGCGCGCGGGCACCGACCGGGTGCTGTGCGCCACGTGGGAGGCGGAGAGCCGCAACAGGGCGGATGCCGACCGGGCCGCCGAGAGCCGCCGGATGGTCGGCGGACCGCACCCGCGGTCGCTGGGGCTTCCGTCGGTGGCCCTCGGGCCGCAGGACGCCCTGGACCGCATGCCGATGCGGGACTTCGGCGCCCACCGGCACCCCGACGTGCTGCCCGCCCGCGCCTTCGAGACCCGTCCCACGCTCGCGCTGCTGTCCACGGCGCACGACCGGCGCGCGGACTGGCTGCGGGCCGGCCAGGCCCTGGAACGCGTGCTGCTGCTGGCCACCCGGCGCGGGGTGCGGGCCTCGCTCCTGCACCAGGCCATGGAGTGGCCCGATCTGCGCAGGATCCTGGACGGTGTCCCGGTCGACGGTCCGCGTGCGCACACGCAGATGGTGATCCGGCTCGGGTACGGCCCCGAGGGCCTCACCTCGCCCCGCCGCCCGGTCGAGGAGGTCGTGGCGGACGAGCTGTGATCACCCGGGTGGTCAGGGGGCGGGCGGGGACTGCTCCAGCGGCGCGTGCCACACGAGCCGGGCCCCCTTTCCTCCCGGGCTCTCCAGCTCCATGTCGCCGCCGAGCTTTCGCGCCCGCTCGGCCATGTTGGCCAGGCCGCTGCGGCGGCCCCCGGCCGGGATGCCGACGCCGTTGTCCGTGACCGTCAGGCGGACCTGCTTGCCGTCCGTCTCCAGCACGACATCGGCGCGGTCGGCGCGGGCGTGCCGGGCGACGTTGGTGAGGGACTCGGTGAGGACGGCCATGACGTGGTCGGCGGTCTGGGCGGGCACATGCGTGTCGAGCAGGCCCTCCATGCGGACGCTGGGGGCGAAGCCGAGAAGCGGGGCCGCCTCGCCGATCGCGCGCACGGCGCGCGAGCGCAGGCCGGGCGCCGCGTCGTCGTCGCGGGTGCGCAGCCCGAAGATCGTCGATCTGATGATCTTGATGGTTTCGTCGAGGTCGTCCACCGCCCGCAGGATCCGTTCGGACGCCATGTCGTCCTGGACGCGGCGACCGGCGCTCTGCAGCGTCATGCCGGTGGCGAAGAGCCGTTGGATGGCCAGGTCGTGCAGGTCGCGGGCGATCCGGTCGCGGTCCTCCAGCAGGGCGATCTGTTCGGCGTCCTGGCGGCGTTCCGCCAGCTCCATCGCGACGGCGGCCTGCGCGGCGAAGACCTGGAGCGGCTCGGTCTCCTTCTCGGAGAACTCCCGGCCGCCGGCCTGCCGGACCAGCAGCACCACACCGCGGATCTCCTCGGCCGAGCCGATCGGCACGGCGACGGCCGGCCCGAGTCCCTCGAAGCGCGGCGGTCCGGCCGAGACCCGGGAGTCGCGCGAGAACGTCCGGGCTGCTCACAGGGGCCCGCCGTACGAAGGCCTGCCCGACGAGGCTGCCCTCCAGGGGCAGTATGACCCCGCGCCACACGTCGGCCTCCTGGCCGATGGCGAGTTCCACGGCGAGGGTGTCGGTCCCGGTCACCGGCATGGCCACCATGCTCAGGGCGGAGGCGGTGATCTCCCTGGCCCGTTCGGCGATCAGCGGCAGCACTCCGCCCTGGTCCCCGCCGGACATCAGCGTGTGGGTGATCTCCGCGTTCACCTGGAGCCAGCGCTCGCGCAGCCGGGACTCCTCGTAGAGGCGGGCGTTGTCGATCGCCACACCGGCCGCCACGGCCAGCGTCGCCAGCACCGACTCGTCGTCCTCGTCGAACTGCTGTCCGCCGCGCTTCTCCGTGAGGTAGAGGTTGCCGAAGACGTGGTCACGCACCCGGATGGGAACGCCGAGGAAGGTGTTCATCGGCGGGTGGTGGGCCGGGAAGCCGTAGGAGGACTCGTGGTCGGAGAGCTTGGCCAGGCGCAGCGGCTCGGGGTGGCGGATCAGCTCGCCGAGGATGCCGTGGCCCTCGGGGTAGGGGCCGATGCGCGCGATCTGCTCCGCGTCGACGCCCACCGTGTGGAAGGCGGACAGCCGTTTGCCGTCCGGACCGATCACACCGAGCGCCGCGTACTCCGCGTCGACCAGGGCCGCCGCGGCCTCGACGATGCTGCGCAGGGCCTGTTCGAGGTCCAGCTCGCGGCCGACCGACAGCACGGCCTCCAGGAGACTGTGCACCCGGTCGCGGGTGCCGCGGGCCGCGTCCAGCCGGGCCTGCAGTTCTTCCAACAACTCGTCCAGCCGAAGTTGCGGAAGTCGTACGCGCGCATCGCGGACTCCTTCGGCGTTCTCCACCGCTGCTCCTCAACGCCTCATCCGCCTGCCGGCAGCCGTACCGTTCAACTGCCACGGTAGCGGCTCCGGCACGGGGCCGATAAGGGATCAGCGCAGCTGTACGGGCCGACTGGCCGGAATCCTCAATTCCGCAAGAGTCGGCCCGAACGCCTACTGGCCCTCGGGCCGGTTGCGGTCACGCGCCTGGGTCGCGATGACGGCGGCCTGGATACGGCGTTCCACACCGAGCTTGGCGAGCAGCCGGGAGATGTGGTTCTTGACCGTCTTCTCGGCGAGATACAACCGCTGGCCGATCTGCCGGTTGGTGAGCCCCTCGCCGATCAGGTCCAGGATCTCGCGTTCCCGGTCGGTGAGGCCCGGCAGCACCTCCGGCTCCTCGGCGGGCTGCTGGCCGCCGCGCAGCCGCGCCATCAGCTTGGTCGTGGCGCTGGCGTCGAGCAACGACTGCCCGCGGGCGACCGTCCGCACGGCCGAGACCAGGTCCGAGCCCTGGATCTGCTTCAGTACGTATCCGGCGGCGCCCGCCATGATCGAGTCCAGCAGGGCCTCCTCGTCGTCGAAGGAGGTCAGCATGAGGCAGGCCAAATCCGGCATCTTGGACCGCAGCTCCCGGCAGACGGTCACTCCGTCCCCGTCGGGCAGGCGTACGTCGAGGACGGCCACGTCGGGGCGGAGGGCGGGGACCCGGACCAGCGCCTGTTCCACGGTCGCCGCCTCTCCGACGACGGTGATGTCCGGTTCGTCGTCCAGCAGGTCGTGCACTCCTCGCCGTACCACCTCGTGGTCGTCCAGCAGGAAGACCTTGATCGGACTTCCCGTGCTGTCGCCCTGCTCGCTGTGCGCCATCGGATGCTCCTCGTGATGCCTCGGCCTTGGTCAGGATCCTTTCCCCCAAGGATGACCGAGGTCCAGGGCCTGTCGGCCCCGTTTTCGCGCAGCGTCAGTGGGCCGCGAGGCCACGCCTGCGGAATTGTCCCCGTACCCGTTCCACCAGGGCCGCGTCCGGCACCGGTGTGTCCCGCAGCGGAAAGGGCAGGTCGAGGGCGTCGTACTTGGCGGCGCCGAGCTTGTGGAACGGCAGGATGTCGACCCGTTCCACACAGCTCAGGCCGGCGAGGAAGCCGGCGAGTCCGTCGACGGCCTCCTCGTCGTCGGTCCAGCCGGGCACCAGGACGTATCTGATCCACACCCGCTGGCCCAGCCGGTCGAGCCGGGTGGCGAAGTTCAGGGTGGGGGCGAGCGCGCCGCCGGTCAGCTTCCGGTAGGCCGTGACGTCGAAGGACTTGACGTCCAGCAGGACCAGGTCGGTGTCGGCCAGCAGCGCGTCCGTGGCGCGGGCGCCCAGGAAACCCGAGGTGTCCAGGGCGGTGTGGAGGCCGGCCTCCTTGCAGCGGCGCAGCACCGCTCCGGTGAAGGCCGGCTGGAGCAGGGGCTCGCCGCCGGTGAGGGTCACGCCTCCGCCGGCGGTGGTGAGGAAGCCGCGGTACCGGTCGATCTCCGCCATCGTCTCGTCGACGGTGGTCTCCTTGCCGTCGCGCATGTGCCAGGTGTCCGGGTTGGCACAGTAGAGGCAGCGCAGGGGGCAGCCGCTGGTGAAGAGGACGAACCGGGTCCCGGGACCGTCCACGCCGGTGGACAGGTCCCAGGAGTGGATCCGGCCGGTGACCGAGCCCGTGGTCATGGTCCTCACAGCGATCCGTGGAAGGTGCGGCTGATCACGTCGAGCTGCTGCTCGCGGGTGAGGCGGACGAAGTTCACGGCGTATCCGGAGACCCGGATCGTCAGCTCCGGGTACTTCTCCGGGTGCTCCATGGCGTCCTTGAGGACGGCCCGGTCCAGCACGTTGACGTTCATGTGGAAGCCGCCCGCGGACATGTAGGCGTCGAGGATGCCGGCCAGGTGACCGGCGCGCTCCTCGGGGACGTGGCCCAGTCCCTCCGGGGTGATGGTCGTGGTCAGGGAGATGCCGTCCCGCGCCGCCTCGTAGGGGAGCTTGGCCACCGAGAGGGCGGAGGCGGCCACCCCGTGGCGGTCGCGGCCGTTCATCGGGTTGGCGCCGGGGGCGAAGGGCAGTCCCGCGCGGCGGCCGTCGGGGGTGTTGCCGGTGTGCTTGCCGTAGACCACGTTGGAGGTGATGGTCAGCACGGACTGGGTGTGCTCGGCGTCTCGGTAGGTGGGGTGCTCGCGCACCTTCGCCATGAACGACTCGACCAGGTCGACGGCGAGGGCGTCGGCGCGGTCGTCGTTGTTCCCGTACGTCGGGAAGTCGCCCTCGGTGTGGAAGTCCACGGCCAGTCCGCTCGCGTCCCGGATGATCCTCACCCGGGCGTGCTTGACGGCGGAGAGGCTGTCCACGGCGACCGAGAGTCCGGCGATGCCGCAGGCCATGAACCGGTGCACGGGGTGGTCGTGCAGGGCCATCTCGATGCGCTCGTAGGCGTACTTGTCGTGCATGTAGTGGATGACGTTGAGCGCGTCGACGTAGGTCTGGGCGAGCCAGTCCAGCACATGGTCGTACGCGGCCGACAGCTCGTCGTAGTCCAGGTACTCGCCGGCCAGCGGCGGGCTCGCGGGGGTGATCTGGTCGCCGGTCATCTCGTCCCGGCCGCCGTTGACGGCGTAGAGCAGCGCCTTGGCGAGGTTGACGCGGGCGCCGAAGAACTGCATCTGCTTGCCCACCGCCATCGCGGAGACGCAGCAGGCGATGGCGGTGTCGTCGCCGGTGCGCGGGCGCATCAGGTCGTCGGACTCGTACTGGACGGCGCTGGTGTCGATGGACACCTGGGTGCAGAACCTCTTGAAGCCGTCCGGGAGCCGGGGCGACCACAGGACGGTCAGGTTCGGCTCCGGGGCGGGGCCGAGGTTGTAGAGGGTCTGCAGGAAACGGAAGGAGGTGCGGGTGACCAGCGGCCTGCCGTCGGCGCCGATGCCGCCGATGGACTCCGTCACCCAGGTCGGGTCGCCGGAGAACAGCGCGTCGTACTCGGGGGTGCGCAGGAAGCGCACGATGCGGAGCTTGATGACGAAGTCGTCGATCAGCTCCTGGGCGCGCCGCTCGTCGAGGATCCCCTCGTCCAGGTCGCGCTGGAGGTAGACGTCCAGGAAGGTGGAGGTGCGGCCCAGGGACATGGCCGCGCCGTTCTGCTCCTTGACCGCGGCGAGGAAGCCGAGGTAGAGCCACTGGACGGCCTCGTGCCCGGTGGTCGCGGGCCGGGTGACGTCGCAGCCGTAGGTCGCGGCCATCTCGGCCAGCTCGCCCAGTGCCCGGATCTGCTCGGCCAGTTCCTCGCGGTCGCGGACGACCTCGGCGGTGGACGGCCGGGCGTCCAGCAGGGCGCGCTCGGCGCGCTTGGCCTCGATGAGCCGGTCGGTGCCGTAGAGGGCGACACGGCGGTAGTCGCCGATGATCCGGCCGCGGCCGTAGGCGTCCGGCAGGCCGGTGATGATGCCGACCCTGCGGGCGGCGCGCATGGCGGGGGTGTAGGCGTCGAAGACACCGGCGTTGTGGGTCTTGCGGTAGGTGTCGAACACCCTCGTCACGAACGGGTCGGGCTCGTAGCCGTACGCCTTCAGTCCGTTCGTCACCATGCGCAGGCCGCCGTTGGGCATGATCGCCCGCTTGAGCGGGGCGTCGGTCTGCAGGCCGACGATCAGCTCGCGGTCGCGGTCGATGTAGCCGGGGGCGTGCGAGGTGATGGTGGAGGGGGTGGCGGTGTCGACGTCGAGGATGCCCCTGCGCCGCTCCTCGGGGAAGAGCGCGCTGACCCTGTCCCAGACCGCGCGGGTGCGGTCCGTGGCGCCGGCCAGGAAGGCGCCGTCGCCTTCGTAGGGCGTGTAGTTGGCCTGGATGAAGTCGCGCACGTCGATGCGCTCACGCCACCCGCTCCCGGTGAACTGCCGCCAGGCGTCGGCGGTCCGGGAGCCGGCTGTCACCGTCGCGGTCATCGCGGGTCCTCTCGTCGTACGGTCGTGGCACTGTCGATGTTCGTCGCGCGGACCGGCGCCGGGGAGTGCCGGACAGGTCACCGGGCGAGTGACGTGCGGCCCCGGTCCGCCGGGACCTTCGGCCCCCGCCCCGGCCGTCGGGGCCGGCGCGGGGTGCGCGGGGTCAGTCGTGCGGTACGACCGCGACCGGGCACTGCACGTGGTGCAGGGCGGCGTGCGTGACCGGGCCCGTGTGGGCGCCGATCCGGCGGTCGGTGTTGCGGCGGCCCACCACGAGGAGGCCGGCGTCCCGGCCGGCCCGCACCAGTGCGGCGGCGGCACGCTGCTCGGTGACCGTCTCGGTCACGGGGACGCTCGGGTACTTCTCCCGCCAGGGCCGCAGCACCGCCGCCAGCGTGCGCTCCTCGTCAGCGAGCGCCTGGGCCTGCGGCCACGGGGCGGGCGCCGGGCCCTCCGCGGCCGCGGAGACCAGCGGAACGGACGCGACGGGGGCGGGCCGCGGCGGCTTGCGGTAGGAGTGGACCACGCGCAGGCCGGTGTCGCGGCGGTGGGCGGCCTCGAAGGCGAACTCGATCAGTTCGTCGCAGGGACGGTCCGTCTGCACTCCCAGGACCACCTGCCGGCAGGGCGTGGCCGGGATCTCCTCCGGGGCGACGCCGTCCGTGGCCGGCAGGTGCTCGTCGGCGGCGCTGCGGCCGGCCCGGACCAGGACGACCGGGCGGGTTGCCCGGCCGACGACGCGCTGGGAGACGGAGCCGGTCACGAAACCGCCCAGGGCCCCGAGACCGAGCGAGCCGAGGACCAGCAGTTCGGCGTCTTCCGAGGCGGCGAGCAGGGCGGGGACCGTCGAGTCGCACACGAGCCGGTCGGTGATCCGCAGACCGGGATGGGCGGCACGGACACTGCGCACGGCCTCGCGCAGCAGCCGCTCGGCCCAGAGGTGCTCGCCGCCGTCCACGGGGATGTACGGCGCGGGGCGGGCGTGGCGGTGCCAGGCGTGCACCACGCCGAGCCCGGTCCCCCGCCGCTCGGCCTCCCGGGCCGCCCAGTGCGCGGCGGCGAGGCTCGCGGCCGATCCGTCGACCCCCACCACGATGTCGTGGGCCATGACGTGTGTCCCCCTCCGAGTCGATGCCTTCCGGTGTCCTGGCGGACTTCCGGCGCCTTCGAGCCTCCTCCCGGCCGGGCCGCCGGTCGACGGGCCGTACGGCCCCGGCCGGGTCCCCATGGTCCTTCCGCCGGTCCTTCCGCCGGTCCTTCCGCGCGGACGGCGGGCGCCGGGGCCGACCGGTCCCCCGGGCGGGACACCCGGCACCTCGCGCACGGCGCGCCGGCGTCCGACGCTGGAAACGTCACGTCCCCGACGTTCGAGGAGCGCTGCGTCATGGTCCGTTACGTCTACGACTTCACCGAGGGCCGCCGTGACATGGCCGCTCTCCTCGGCGGCAAGGGATCGAACCTGGCCGAGATGACCCGGCTCGGGCTCCCCGTGCCACCGGGCTTCACCCTCACCACCAAGGCGTGCCGCGCCTTCCTGGCCACGGGCAGCGAACCCGCGGGCCTGTGGGACGAGGTCTCCGCGCACCTGTCGGCCCTTGAGGCGTCCGCCGGGCGTTCGCTGGGGCAGCCGGACGACCCGCTGCTGCTGTCCGTGCGCTCCGGCGCGAAGTTCTCGATGCCCGGCATGATGGAGACGATCCTCGACATCGGGCTCAACGACGACTCCGTCCTCGGGCTGGCCAAGGTCTCCGGCAGCGAACGCTTCGCCTGGGACTCCTACCGCCGCCTCGTCCAGATGTTCGGCAGCACCGTCATGGGCGTCGACTCCTCCCTCTTCGAACGCTCCCTCGCCCTCCTCAAGGACCTGCGCGGCGTCGCGGACGACGTGCACCTGACGGCGTCCGACCTGGCCGAACTGGTCGAGACGTACAAGGACCTGATCCGCCTGGAGACCGGCGACCACTTCCCGCAGAGCCCCGCCGAGCAGTTGCGCCGGGCGGTCCTGGCCGTCTTCGAGTCCTGGAACGGGGAACGCGCCCGCCTGTACCGGCGCCGCGAGCACATCGCCGACGACCTGGGCACCGCCGTCAACGTGCAGCGCATGGTCTTCGGCAACCTGGGCTCCGACTCCGGCAGCGGCGTCGCCTTCACCCGCGACCCGGCCACCGGACGCCCCGGCCTGTACGGCGACTACCTGCCCGACGCGCAGGGCGAGGACGTGGTCGCCGGCGTCCGCAACACCGTGCCGCTGGCCGAGCTGAAGCGCCTGGACGCCGAGTCCTACGAGCGGCTGCGCACCCACATGGGGGTCCTGGAGCGGCACTACCGGGACCTGTGCGACATCGAGTTCACCATCGAACGCGGCACCCTGTGGATGCTCCAGACCCGGGTCGGCAAGCGCACCGCCGAGGCCGCCTTCGTCCTCGCCGCCGAGCTGTCCGACGAGGGGCTCATCACGCCGGACGAGGCACTGGCCCGGGTGAGCGGCGAAGGCCTGGCCCGGCTGATGTTCCCGCGCTTCGACTCCTCGGCGACCGGCGCCGTGCTGGCCCACGGTGTCCCGGCCTCCCCCGGCGCCGCGGTCGGCGCCGTGGTCTTCGACTCCGCGCAGGCCCGACGCCGCGCCGCGGCCGGCGAGCGGGTGGTCCTGGTCCGCCAGGAGACCAACCCCGACGACCTGCCCGGCATGATCGCCGCCCAGGCGGTCCTCACCAGCCGCGGCGGCAAGACCAGCCACGCGGCCGTCGTCGCCCGCGGTATGGGCAAGGTCTGCGTGTGCGGCGCCGAGGAACTCACCGTGGACACCGAGGCCCGGCGCCTCACCACCGCGGACGGCACCGTGGTCCGCGAGGGCACCGTCGTCTCGGTGGACGGCACCGCCGGTGCCGTGTACGCGGGAGCGGTGCCGCTGGTGGACTCGGCGGTCATCCGGTACCTGGAGGACGGCAGGGGCGACGAGGACACGCGGGGCGCGGTCGACGCGGTGGCCCGCGCGCTGGCCCGCGCGGACACCGTGCGGCGCCTGGAGGTGCGGGCCAACGCCGACACCCCGCAGGACGCCGCCCGAGCCCGGCGGTTCGGGGCGCAGGGCATCGGGCTCTGCCGCACCGAGCACATGTTCCTCGGTGAGCGCCGCAAGCTGGTCGAGCAGATGATCCTGGCCACCTCGGACGCCGAGCGCGACCGGGCGCTCGCGGGCCTGCTGCCCCTCCAGCGGGAGGACTTCGTCGGCATCCTGGAGGCCATGGACGGCCTGCCGGTCACCATCCGGCTGCTGGACCCGCCCCTGCACGAGTTCCTGCCCGACCACACCGAACTGGCGGTGCGGATCGCCGCCGCCGAGGCCCGCGGCGACGATCCCGACCCGCGCGAAGTCGAGCTGCTGGCCGCCGTGAACCGCATGCACGAGGAGAACCCGATGCTCGGGCTGCGCGGTGTGCGCCTGGGGCTGCTCGTTCCCGGCCTGGTCGCCATGCAGGTCCGGGCGATCGGTGAGGCCGTCGCCGAGCGCCTCCTGGCCGGTGGCGCCCCCAGGGCGGAGATCATGGTCCCGCTCGTCGGTGACGTGCGTGAACTGCGCCTCGTACGCGAGGAGGTGCGGCGGGTGCTGGCCGAGGTCTCGCGGGCGTACGAGGTCACCGTCGACTGCCCCGTCGGCACCATGATCGAGCTGCCCAGGGCGGCCCTGACGGCGGGCCGGATCGCCGAGGAGGCCGAGTTCTTCTCCTTCGGCACCAACGACCTGACCCAGACCACCTGGGGCTTCTCCCGCGACGACGTCGAGGCGGAGTTCTTCTCCGCCTACCTCGACAAGGGCGTCTTCCCCACTTCGCCGTTCGAGACGCTCGACCGCGAGGGGGTCGGCCGGCTGGTGGGCATCGGCGTCGCCGAGGGCCGGGCCGCCCGTCCGGACCTCAAGATCGGGGTGTGCGGCGAGCACGGCGGGGACCCCGACTCGGTGCACTTCTTCCACGCCGCCGGACTGGACTACGTCTCCTGCTCGCCGTTCCGGGTGCCGGTGGCGCGGCTGGAGGCGGGCCGGGCGGCGCTGGAAGGGACCGAGGGCAGCGACAGCCGGTGAGACACGGGGCCGCTCGGCACCGGGGTCAGGGGCCGAGCGCCCCTCCCACCGGGGCCGGCCGCCCCCTGGGACCCGGAGGCAAAGCGCAGCAGCCTTGAGTTCTCGCAGAAGGACCACAGGGAGTGGAGCACATGAGTGCCAAGGACATCAGGGCCCGTGAGACCACCGTCACCGTGCGGGTGCGCGCCGACGGCGAGGTGGACGAGGAGTCTCTCGCCCACCTCCGCGAGAAGGTCGCCACCGCCCTGGACCGGCCGGGCCTGCCGCCCGTGAGCGGTGAGGTGCGGGTCCGGCGGGCGTCGGCCCACCACGCCGAACTGCCCTGGGACGCCCGCACCGACATCCAGGTCGGAAGCGATCTGGTCGTCGTCCACGCCCGCGAGGCGAGCGCCCGCGAACTCGCCGACCGGCTCCACGACCTGCTGCGCTCCCGCGTCGAACGCGTCGCCCACCGTGGCGACACCACCCGCCGGACGGCCGCGCCGCCCCCGTGGCGCGGCGGCCCGCAGGAGTAGGCCGTCGGCGGCCGCCCGACCCGGCAGGGGTGAGCCGGAGCCGCGCACCGGCTCCGGCTCCTCACCCGTCCCGTCAGCGTTCGTCTGTGTTCGTCTGTGTTCGTCTGTGTTCGTCAGTCTTCAGTGTTCGTCCGTACTTGTTCGTGCTTGCGAAGGAGAATCCGCCATGACCGTTCACACCGTCGGTGAGGTAATGGCCCGGGACGTTGTGCAGGCACGCCGGACGACACCGTTCAAGGAGGTCGTGCGGCTGCTCGAACGCCACCGGATCAGCGGGCTGCCCGTGGTCGACGCCGACGACAAGGTCCTCGGCGTCCTCTCCGGGAGCGACCTGGTACGTACCCAGGCGCACCGCAACGGCCGCGTTCCGCCGTCCGCCGTGACGGCGGGCGACGTGATGTCGAGCCCCGCGATCACCGTGCACCCCGAGCAGACCGTGCCGGACGCCGCCCGGCTCATGGAGCGCCGCGGCGTCGAGCGGCTCCCCGTGGTCGACGAGGCCGACCGCCTCATCGGCATCGCCACCCGGCGCGACCTGCTCCGGGTCTTCCTGCGCGCGGACGACGACATCCGCCGCCAGGTGACGCAGGAGATCGTCGTCGGCGCGCTGCACCTGCCGCCCGAGGCGGTCCTCGTCTCCGTGCGCGACGGTGTCGTCACCCTCGACGGCCGGGCGGAACTGCGCAGTCAGGTGCCGGAGATCATTCACGCCGCCTGGCGCCTGGACGGCGTGGTCGGCGTGGTGAACGGCCTCGGCTTCCGCGTCGACGACTGCGCGGCGCCCGGCCCGCCGGCCCGGATCGGGAACTCCTGAGCGAGGGACGGTCAGGCGGCGAAGTCCTCGCCGCCCCGCCCGGCGAGCACTACCAGCTGGGCCGCCCTCTTCGGGGTCCGGCGCCGCCCTGCCCGTGGGGGCAGGCAGCGCACCCGCACGTCGGGGTACCGCTCCCTGAGTCCGGGCAGCGCCGCGGCGAGGGACGTTCCGCGGGCCCGGCGGCGCCACGGAGCGCGCGGACGCACGGCCAGCAGGGCACGCCCCGCGCCGAGGCCTCGGCGAAGGCGCACTCCAGGGCCGCCACCGCCTCCGCGGCCGAAGCGGACGCGTCCGGGGCCACCAGCACGGGAGCGGTGGGTCCTGCCGCGGCGTCGATCACCAGTACCGGGCAGCCGCTGTGCCGGACCAGCCTGCGCACGCCGCTGTCCCGGCGTGGATCGCCCGACCCCGGCAGGGGGCCGGCGAGTACGAGGAGCGACGCGTCGCGCGCGGCGGACTCCAGCACGCCCGCGGTGTCGCCGAGGAGGACCTCGTGGCTGATCTCGGCCTGCGGCGCGAACGCGCGGGCCCGTTCCGTCGCCGCCGCCGGCACGCCGTCCCGCTCCCGCGGTCCCGGCCCGTCGGGGTCCCAGGGCGGCACGCCGGGCGGCACCGGGCCGGTGGGCCATGCGACGGCCCGTACGAAGCGCAGGGCCACCCCCCGCCGGTCCGCCTCGCGCGCCGCGCACTCCACCATCGCGAGACACTCCCGCGAGCCGTCGAACGCCATCACGACCGGGCCGCCCATGACGGTCCCTCCCCTCACTCGCACGTCCGGGACCGCGCCCGCGGGTCCGGCCCCGCTTGTCAACGCCAGGCTGCTGCGGGGCGGCGCCCCGGCACAGAGGCCGGACGGCCCGGCCCCGCGCCGTACGGCCCCGGGTCGTGGGAGCCGGGGCACCGCCCCCGCAGCAGCCGGCCGGTGTCAGCCGAGTACGTCGGTGAGGGCGCGGCGGGGCAGGGCCCGTACGCAGGGCGGGTGTCCGAGGCGGAGTACCGCCTGCGGGTACTGCCCGGCGGTGAGGGTCCGCCGGACACGGGTGCGCAGGCGGGGCACTTCGAGGGGCCGGGTGTGGAAGGCGGCCATGACTCCGTACCCGGCCGCGTGCAGCAGCATCCGCTGAAGCGCCTGGCCGGACCGCAGCCAGGTCCGCGGGTCGTCCCGGTCCGTGGCGAGGAGCGTCACAAGACCGGTCCTGGCGGGCCATCGCCGAGGAGGCGTGGGGAACACGTCGGTGGCTGCCGTGGGGTCCCGCCCGGCGAGGACGGTGGAGTCGGGGTGGCGGAGACCGGCGCCGGCGGGCGTCGGGTCGGCGCCGGTCTCCTCGGCGGCGTGGATCAGTTCGGCCAGCAGCCGGCGCTCCGCCGTGCCGTCGACGACGTGCAGTTCGGCGCCCTCCCGGCGCGTGTGCTCACGCATCTCCCCGACGAGCCGCGGGGGCGGCGGCTCCGGCAGGAAGGGCCCGCGTACGGTGTGCCGCCGGCCCAGGGCAGCGTACAGACGCTGTTCCTCGGGGGTGGGCCGGGTGTAGGCGCCCCACCTGACGGTGGCGAGGTGTGCGGGGTCCTGCGGGTCGGGGAACGTGTGGACGACGGGCCGGAAGCCGAGGTGCAGCATGGCCAGCCGCATGTTGAACAGGGCGGCCCCGCAACCGAGCAGGAGTTCTCGTCCGTGCGGGTCGGCGAGCGGCAGCCCGCGCCCGGTGTCCGCGTGCAGCTCGACCTCCGCGTCGCCGTCCGCGACGAAGCGCCAGGGCTGGGTGTTCATGAGCGACGGCGCGGTCACCGCCGCCCGGATCAGGTAGGCGGACGCGTGCGAGGGACGTGCGCTGACGACGGACATGACGGGGTCACCCTTCCACCCGGTCGGGATGCGTGGGGGCGTCGGCCGCGCGGGCGGCCGTGCCCGCCTCAAGGGTCCCTCCGCGCGGCGGCGCCGGGCAGGGGCGATCGGGCAGTGCCGCGGGGCCCACCGGCCCTGTACGGCCCGGGGACCTGCGGCACCGGCGCGGCACGTGGAACGCCGGTGTCCGCGGAACCCGGCGGCCGTGTCGGGAACAGCCGGTCCGGCCCGCGCGGTTGCATGGACCGAGGCGGCACGCCCGCCGCGCACCCGAGACGTATTCCGCAGGAGGACTGTCCCATGGCACACCGGCCCCTGACGCTCATGGCAGTGCACGCCCACCCCGACGACGAGGCCACCGGAACCGGGGGGATCCTGGCGCGGTACGCGGCGGAAGGCGTCCGCACGGTTCTCGTGACGTGTACCGACGGCGCCTGCGGTGACGGACCGGGGGGTGTCAAGCCGGGCGACCCCGGGCACGATCCGGCGGCGGTCGCCTCGATGCGCCGCGGGGAACTCGAGGCGAGCTGCGGCATCCTGAAGGTCGGCGAGCTGGAGATGCTGGGCTACGCCGACTCCGGGATGGCGGGCTGGCCGAGCAACGACGCCCCCGGATCCTTCTGGCGGACCCCCGTGGCGGAAGGCGCGGCCCGGCTCGCGGAACTCATGCGGCACCACCGGCCCGACGTGGTCGTCACCTATGACGAGAACGGCTTCTACGGCCACCCCGACCACATCCAGGCCCACCGCGTCACGATGGCGGCGCTGGAGCTGACCGCGCCGGTCCCGAAGGTGTACTGGACCACGATGCCCCGCTCGGGGGTGCGGCGGTTCGGCGAGATCATGCGCGAGTTCCAGGAGGACATGCCGGAGCCGGATCCCGCCGAGGCCGCCGCCCTGGCCGGGATCGGCCTGCCCGACGACGAGGTCACCACCTGGGTGGACACCACCGCGTTCAGCGGCCAGAAGTTCGACGCGCTGGCCGCGCACGCCAGTCAGAGCGAGAACATCTTCTTTCTCAGGATGGGCAGGGAGCGGTTCGGCGAGCTGATGGGCATGGAGACCTTCCTGCGGGTCCGGGACACCACCGGCGCGGCCCTGCCCGAGAACGACCTCTTCGCCGGCCTGCGCTGACCACGAGCCCGGTTCAGTCGGCGCGGAACCGCAGATACGGGGCGACGCTGCGGAGCTTCTCGCAGGTCTCCTCGGTCTCCCGTTCGGGGCTGGACTGGCCGGTGACGCCGGCGCCCGCCCGCAGCCACGCCTCGTTCCCCGCGCCGATGAGGGTACGCAGCACGAGGGCGGCGTCCAGGGCGCCGCCGGTGTCGCCGCGGAACACCGCGCCGCCGTACAGGCCCCGTGGCCCCTCCTCGTGGCGGGCCAGGGCCTGGAGCGCGGCGCGTTTGGAGACGCCGGTGGCGGTGATCGCCGGGAAGAGCGAGGCGAAGGCGTCCCAGGGCCCGGCGCCCGGCCGCAGCCGGCCCGTCACCCGCGAGGCCAGGTGCTGCACCGACCCTCGCGGGCGGACCGCCATGAACTCCTCGACCGCGACGGAGCCGGCGGCGCACACGGCCGCCATCTCGTCCCAGGCCAGGCGTACGGACACGGCGTGTTCGTGTATCTCCTTGGGGTCGCTGAGCAGTTCCGCGCGGCTGCGCTCGTTCTCCGCCGGGTCGGCCACCAGGGCGCGGGTGCCGGCGAGCGGCTGGGTGCTGACGCGGCCGTCCTCCCCGACCTCGAGCACGGTCTCGGGGCTGAACCCGGCCGCCCGGTAGCCGCCGAGGTCCAGCAGGTAGGAACGTGCGGGTGTGTTGGCCCGGCGGCCCGCGAGATAGGTCGCGGGGAAGTCCGGGCGGGGCTCGGCGGGCAGCGGGACCTTCCGGGAGACCACCGCCTTCTCCAGGAGCCCCGCGCGGATGTCCCCGACCGTGCGGGAGACCGCCCGGCCGTAGGCGGCGGTGCCGGCGGCGATCACCTCCTCGGTCCTCCCGCGCGCCGGCGCGCCGGGGCCGGCCGGCTCCGCCGGGGCCTCCGCGAGCAGGTCGCCGACCTTGCGTGCCCAGGCCTCGTCCACCGCGCGGACCACCGTCCGGTCGCCGGTGAGGGTCACCTCGACGGACGGCACCAGCGCGTGCAGCAGGGGCCGGTCGCCCGCCGTCGCGGGGTCCGCGTGGAGGAGGTGGGCCAGTTCGAAGGCCGCCCAGCCGTAGAAGGCGCGCCCTTCGCCGCGGTTGTCGTGCAGCGCGGACAGAGCGCCGGCGAACGCCGTCAGCGGTTTCCACTCGGTGCGCGAGGTCCAGGTGCGCCCGGCGGCGCGCGCGGTGATGCCGGTGGCGTCGGCGGTGACGCTGACGGCGGAGCCCGCCGCGAAGTGCCAGACGCCGCCCTCCGCCTCGTACACCACGTACTGGTCGGCGAGGCGGGCCCGAGCGAGGCGGGTGGCGGTGGCCGCCGGGTCGGGGCAGGGCTCCCGGGTGCTCGCGCAGGCGAGCGGCGGGACGTACCGCGCCCATGTCTCCCAGGGGTTCCGGGATTTGGTGCTCATCGTGGCGTGCCTTCTCTCTGCCGCTGGGTCCGGTCGGTCGCGGGTGCCGGGTGCGGGGTCACGACGGTGCCGCCTCCAGTCGCCAGCCGTGGGCCCGAGCGCGCCGTTCCCAGAAGGAGGCGTATGTGCCGTCGGCGGTCACCAGGTCGTCGTGCGTGCCCCGTTCGGTGATCGCGCCGTCCTCCAGGACGAGGATCTGGTCGGCGCTCACGACGGTGCTCAGCCGATGGGCGATGACCAACAGGGTCTTGCGGTCGGCCAGGGCGCGTACGGTCTCGGCGAACAGCGCCTCGTTCTCCTGGTCGAGGGCGGCGGTGGCCTCGTCGAGCACGAGGACGGGGGCGTCCTTGAGCAGGGCGCGGGCGATGGACACGCGCTGGCGCTGCCCGCCGGACAGCCGTGCGCCGCCCTCGCCCACCTTCGTGGCCCATCCGTCGGGCAGTTCCTCGATCACGCGGTCGAGGCCGGACAGGGCTGCGGCCGTGGCCAGTTCACCGGGGTCCGCGTCGGGTGCGGCGATGCGGACGTTCTCCTCGATCGTGCCGTCGAAGAGGTAGACGTCCTGGAACACGAGGGAGACGTGGGCCGCCAGGTCGTCGGCGGCGATCTCGCGGACGTTGACGCCGCCGACCCGGACGGTGCCCTCGGTGGGGTCACGGAAGCGTGCGAGCAGCCCGGCGATGGTGGTCTTGCCCGCTCCGGAGGGTCCGACCAGGGCCGTCATGCTGCGCTCGGGCAGCCGGAAGGTCACGTCGTCGAGGACCGGGCGGGCGGCCGTGCCGTCCGCCGGGGAGGTGTCGTGGCGCAGGCCGACCCCGGTGAACTCCACGCTCGCGTCGCGGGGTGCTTTCGGCTCGGCGGGCTGCGGGAACGGCGGTTCGTCGAGGACCGCGCCGAGCCGTTCCAGGGTGTTGCGGGCGATGCGCATGCCCGCGCCGGCCTCGGCGGCGGACGACACGGCGTCGATCAGGCGGACCAGCAGCACCAGGAGCGCCAGCAGGGTGGGCACGGTGAGCGATCCGTCGAGCTGCCAGGACACGCCCAGGGCGAGCAGCAGGGCGAACACGAGCCGGGTGGCGAAGGAGAAGGAGACCAGTCCGGGCAGCCCCCGCGCGATGAGCCGCCGGTCCGCGCGGGCCTCGGCCACCAGGGCGTCGTCCAGCGCCCCGTAGCCCTGCGCGGTCCGGCCGAACGCCCGCAGCACCGGCTGGTTGCGCGCGTACTCCAGGACCCGGTCGGCGGACTCGCCGATCGCGGCGTCACGGCCGAGGTCGAGCCGGCGCATCACCGCCGTGCTGGCCGCCTGGACGGCGAACAGCAGGGGCGCGCAGACCAGCAGCACCAGGGCGGTGCGGACGTTGAAGAAGAAGGTGGCGGCCACCAGTGTCGCCGGGGTGAGCAGGGAGGTGATGAAGGGGCGCAGCAGATGGGCCGGTGTGCTCATCACCTGGATGACGTTCTGTCCCGCCAGCCTGCTGAACTCGGCCGTGCGGCCGGCCGTGAACCAGCCGAGGGGCAGCCGCAGGGCCTGGTCCGCCATACGGCGGTGGAGCACCCGGGAGAGCCGGGAGCCGACGGTGAACCCGCCGCTGATGGCCGCGCCCTGGAGTACGGCGTACGCGAGCACGCAGACGGCGAACGCCGCGAGCCAGGGCCACACGTCGTCGGGGTCGGTGCCGAGCAGGGCCCGCAGGACGGGTACCAGCAGTGCGAAGGCGACGCCCTGGAGGACGGCGGCGCCGCACTGGAGGGCGAGCAGCCGGTTCAGCGGGCGGGATCCCTCGGGGCCCAGGACGCGGTAGAGCTGACGGATCATCGTGCGCTTCCCTCTCGGATGTCGTCCGCCGCCCGGTCGGGCCGTGCGGCGCTCTGGGCCCGCCACAGCGCGGCGTAGCGGCCCCGGGCGGCCAGCAGTTCGTCGTGGCGGCCCTGTTCGGTGACGCGTCCGTCCTCCAGCACCACGATCCGGTCGGCGGAGCGGATGGTCGACAGCCGGTGGGCGATGACGAGCAGGGTGCGACCGGCCGCGAGCGCGGACAGCGCGTCCTGGATCAGTGCTTCGGAGTGCGGGTCGGCGTACGCGGTCGCCTCGTCGAGCACGAGGACGGGGGCGTCGGCGAGCAACGCCCTTGCGATGGAAAGGCGTTGTGCCTCACCGCCGGACAGGGTGACGGCCGTGCCGAGTTCGGTGGCGTAGCCGTCGGGCAGGGCCGTGACGCGGTCGTGGATGCGGGCGGCGCGGGCGCACCGCTCGACCTCCTCGTCGGTGGCGTCGGGGCGGCCCAGGCGGATGTTGTCGGCGACGCTCGCGCGCAGCAGCCGTACGTCCTGGAGGACGAAGCCGACCCGGCGGTACAGCTCGGTCGCGGGGATGTCGCGCAGGTCGGTGCCGCCGAGGGTCACCGTGCCGGCCGTGACGTCGTGGAAGCGGGGCAGCAGCGAGGCCAGGGTGGACTTGCCCGAGCCGGAGGGCCCGACCAGCGCGGTGACCGTGCCGGGCACGAGGTCGAGGTCGACATCGCGCAGCACGTCGGTGCGGCCGTCGTAGGAGAAGGACACCCCGCGCATCGACACGTGGTGGCCGTCGGGCAGGGCGGGGTTCGCGGGCTCGGGGAGCGTGGGAGCGCGCAGCAGTTCCGTGATGCGTACGGCGGCGGCCTGGCCGGCCCGGATCTGCTGGATGCGGGGGCCGACCACGCCCATGGGGGCGGCGACCGCGGGGCCGAGCAGCAGGAACGGGACGAGTTCCGCGCCGGTCGTCCAGCCCTGGGTGACGAACACCGCGCCCACCGCGGACAGGAGCAGCAGGACCACGGCCGGGGCGACCACCAGCACGGCGGCGGTGGAGGTGACCAGGGTGGCTCTGACCCAGCGGGAGAAGAAGTCGGCAAAGCCCTCGGTCGCGTCGACGAAACGCTCGTGGGCCCTGCGTCCCCGCCCGAAGCTCTTGAACACGGCGATGCCGGCCGCGAACTCCACGGCGGCGGCGGAGATCCGCCCCAGCGCGGCGCCGAACTCGGCCATCTGTGCCGCCGCGCCCGCCATGGCCCGGCCGAACAGGAACACGCCGAGTGCCAGGGGCACGACGGCGACCAGGGCGAGGCGCCAGTCGACGGTGAGGAGGTAGCCGAGGGCGAGCACCGGGGCGGTGAGTACGGCGACAACGTCCAGCAGGGTGTGGGCGAACAGCGTGTGCAGCGCGCTCACGTCGTCCTGCACCGCCTGCTTGACCTCGCCGGTGCCCCGGTCGGTGAGCCGGCCGAGCGGCAGCCGCCCGATGTGCCGGGCGAGGCGGCGGCGCAGGGTGAGCTGGAGGTCGTTGTCGGCGACATGGGCGAGGGCGCCGGCGGCGGTGGCGCACACCAGGGCGAGCAGGCCCGCCGCGCAGGCCAGGGTGACCAGCGGCCACAGGGCGTCGCCGTCGGCGGGCGCATCCCCGGTGAGACGGTCGGCGATCTTGGAGACGGCGATGAAGGGCACCACTCCGGCCAGTGCCGCGACGGCCTGGAGGGCGACGGCGACGGCCAGTCGGGCGCGGACGGGCCCGGCCAGTTCACGCAGCGGGCGCGGGGGCGTCCCGGTGCCCGCGCCGGGGTCTGCCGGCTCCCGGGACACCGGGTCGGTGCCGGGCCCGGACGGTTGTGACTTCACTTGACGAGTACTCCGATTTCGGGAATGGGCCGGCCGCCCGCCTCGGTGATGCGGCGGCTGGTCATGCCTGCCTCGCGGGCCAGCCGGGCAACGTCGAAGGTGTGCCAGTCGTAGCTGTCGGCGACCTCGCGCACGGTGCGGCCCTCGCGCAGGACCTTCCAGGTCGTGGTGAACCGCATGGCGTCGCCCTCGGTGGGTTCGCCGCCGATCCACCACTCGTAGGTCTGGCGTCCGAGGGTCTCCCGCAGGGACATCACCGGTGGGATGACGCGGGGTGCGGAGACCCCCATCAGCTCCACGACGATGGGTGCCCCGTCCGGCAGGCGGGCCGCGAGCCGCTTCCACAGGGCGACGCGTTCGGGGACGGTGAGATGACCGGCGACGCCGAAGATGACGACGGCGCTGAGCCGTTCGGGCAGGACGAGGTCCTGGGCGGCGCCGTCGACCACCGTCACCCGGCGCCGCAGGTCGGGGTCGCGGGCGACCCGGGAGGTGAGCATGGCCCGCATGGTGGCCGACGGCTCGGCGGCGAGGATCTCCGCCTCGGGCAGCGCGCGGGCGATGACCTCGGTCACGCGTCCGGTGCCCGCGCCGATCTCCAGGACGGGGCCGTGCGACACGTCCAGGCCGGTGAGGACGCGGGTCAGCGGCGGGCCGCTGCTGGCGGTGTGCCGGGTGGCGACCAGCTCGTAGAACTCGGCCGAGGTCGAGTAGTAGTCGATCACGACAGTCTCCAGTCGGGGGCGGCCGGGCGGTGCGGGCTCACGGGGTGCTCGGCCAGGTGCGCCGGCCGCCCGTGGTCAGCGAGGGATCCATCCGCCGCAGGACGGTGGCGACCACCTCGCGGCGGCGCGGGGTGAGGTAGAAGTGGTCGCCGGGGAAGACGCGTACCTCGGTGCGGGCGGTGGTGAGGTCCGCCCAGCCGCCGGCCCGCTCCCGGCAGCGTTCCTCGCCGAGTTCCGGGTCCGCGCCGCCGGTCAGCACATGGACCGGGCAGGACAGCGGCGGCCGGGGGGCCGGCCGGTACGTCTCGATGATCCGGTAGTCGTGGCGCACGGTGCGCAGGATCAGGGCGCGCAGCCCGGGGTCGTCGAGGACCTCACGGCTGGTGCCGCCGAGCCGGCCCAGTTCCGCGCACAGTACGTCGTCGTCCTGGCGGTGCAGTTGCCCGGTCACCGCGGTGCCGGGTGCGGCCCGGCCGGACGCGAAGAGCCGGCGCGGGGCGGGGGCGCCGCGGCGGCCCAGCTCGTGGGCCAGTTCCCAGGCCACGGCGGAGCCCATGCTGTGCCCGAAGAGGGCGTACGGCCGGTCGAGCAGCGGCAGGACGGCGTCCGCCACCGCGGTCACCAGCTCGTCCATGTCCGCGATCTCCGGGGCGTCGAGGCGGTCCTCGCGACCCGGGTACTGGATGCCGACGAGTTCGACCTCGGGGGGCATCAGCGCCGCCCAGGGCCGGTAGAAGCCGGCGCTGCCGCCCGCGTGCGGCAGGCAGACCAGTCTGAGGCGGGGCGCCGTACCCTCGTGCCACCGCCTGACCCACGGGTCGTCGGCGCGGGCGGCGCGGGCGGGGGTGCCGGGCGGGAAGGGGGCGGTCACCAGGTCACCATCAGCTCTTCGAGGCCGAAGGTGGCCGAGTCGTGCTTGAAGGCGACCTGGTCGCGGTCTCCCGCGAGGCGGAGGGAGGGGACGCGGCGGATGAGCGTCTCCAGGGCGACCTCCAGCTCCAGCCGCGCCAGGTGCTGTCCGACGCACTGGTGCACGCCGTGGCCGAAGGCGACGTGGTGGTTGTCCGTGCGGTGGAAGTCGACCCGCTCCGGGTCGTCGAACTGCTCGGGGTCGTGGTTGGCCCCGGCGAGGAGCGCGATGACACCGTCGTCGGCGGGGACGGTCCGGCCGGACAGCTCGATGTCCTCGGCGGCGACGCGCAGCGGGATGGAGTCGGCGACGGACAGGACGCGCAGGAGTTCGTCGACGGCGGCGGGCATCAGCGAGGGGTCGCGGCGCAGCTCCTCCAACAGCTCGGGCCGGTCCAGCAGGAGCAGGGTGCTCAGGGCGATCATGCTGGTGGTGGTCTCACGGCCGGCGTTGATCGTGATGCCGAGGGTGGACAGGAGCTGGTCCGTCGTCACGTTGCCGGTGACCAGGTGGTCGGTGACGAGCTGGGAGATCAGGTCGTCGCGGGGTTCGCTCCGGCGCTCGGCCACCAGCTCGGCGAGCAGCCCGAAGAGGCCGCCGAGGGCTTCGGCCACCTGTTCGGCGGTGCTGTGCCGGGAGCCGGAGATCCGGGTGACGTCCCGGAAGAACTCCAGGTTCTCCGGGGGGATGCCGAGCAGTTCGCAGATCACCGAGGTGGACACGGCGTTGGCGTACGCGGAGACGAAGTCCACCGGGCCGCCGGCGGCGAGCACGCCGTCCAGGATCTCGTCCACGCGTGCCTGTACGGCGGGCCGCATCGCGCGCACCCGGCGCACCGTGAACACCGGCAGGAGCATCCGCCGGTACTTGGTGTGCTCGGGGGCGTCGGTGCGGATGAAGGGCCGGAACCTGGCCCCGGCCTCCTGTTCGCCCTCGCCGAGGGCGGGGAAGTTGGGGCGGCGGATGTCGGCGCTGACGCGTGGGTCGGAGAGCAGTTCGCGTACGTCGTCGTAGCGGCTCACCACCCAGGCTTCCCGCCGGGTCGGCAGGGTGACGCGGGCGACCGGGTCCTCGGTGCGCAGTGTCCCGTACTCCGCGGGCGCGGCGAACGGGCAGCCGCGCCGCATCGGGAAGTCGCGGGGCACCGGGGCGGCGGGGTGCGGTGCGGCACCGGGGACGGACTCGTCGCAGGCGTCGGACGCCGTCGGGGATACGGGGCTTTTCATGGATGGTCCTCAGCCGTCGGTGGAGGAAGAGACGAGGGGCGTGGTGGGGGTGGAGGTGTGCGGGGCGTCCGGCGGGTCGGGGGCCCGGGCGAGTACGGCCAGTGGGGGCGCTCCGGGGCGGGTGGGCAGGGGTCGTGCGGTCATGCCGGACTCGGCCGCCACGTCCTTGAGTCCGAAGGGCGTCCAGCGGTAGGAGTCGTGGACTTCGCGCGTCGCCTCCGTGGCGTCGTCCCGGTAGACGCGCCAGGTGGAGTGCAGGCGCATCACGCCGTCCGCCGTCTCGTCCGGTGCTCCGCGGAACGACCACTCGTAGCGGTGCCGTCCGGCGGTGGCGGTGCCGAGCCTGGTCTCGGGAAGGGTCAACGGCTCCTCGAACTGCATGAGTTCGACGACCACGAGCCCGCCGGGGGCCAGCCGCCCGGACAGCCGGCGCCACAGCCGGGCCCGTCCGCCGGCGTCGAGGTGACCGAGGACCCCGCAGAGCAGCACGACACTGACCCGGTCCGGGAGGTCCAGGTCGGGAGCGGCGTCCGCGGTGACGGTGACCCGGGAGCGCAGGTCCGGGTCGCTGAAGACCCGGCTGGTGAGTACGGCGCGCATGCCGACCGCCGGTTCACAGGCGAGGATCTCGGCGTCCGGCCGGGCTCGGGCGACGGCCTCGGTCACCAGGCCGGTGCCGGCGCCGATGTCGACCACCGGCCCGCTGCTCAGATCGGCGTCGGCCAGCAGCGCCGCGATCGCGGGCGCGCTCGCGGTCGCCGTGTGCTCGGCGGCGACGAGATCGAAGAACTCCGCCGACGGGGTGTAGGACGCGCCGTCCACGAGACCGGGCGCGCTTTCGGGACGGCCCGGGTCCGCGCCGGGGCCGTGCGCACCGGTGTCGGGACGGCTCGGTTCGGCGGGGGCCTCGGGGGCGGGGAAGATGTCGCTCACCGCCAGGGGCCGTGGGGTGGCCGGCCGGACGATCTCGGGTGGTCCGAGCCGGGCCGCGAGGTCGGTCCAGATGCGGCACACGGCCAGGTCGTACTGGCCCGAGCGCAGCGCGTCGCCGCCCTGTTCGACGGCCGCGCGGAGCCCGTCGAGGGCGCTGCCGATCGCCTGCGGCCACAGGTCGGAGAAGACGGTGCGGAAGGTTCCCGTGTTCCCGACGACGGCCGTGGTGCCGAGGCCCAGCCGGCCGGTGCCTGGACCGTCGAGGACGAAGCGCCGCTCGGCGTCGCGCCCGATGTGCAGACGGGGGCTCCACAGCACCGGACCGTGGGTGTCGGCCAGGGTGAGGACCCCGCCCTCCGTGCCGAGGGAGATCCGGTGCCAGTGCAGGGCGTGGTTGTCCCGGTCGGAGGGGTCGAGCTGGTGGTGCACCCGCAGCGTGAGGGGCACGCCGGCGAAGACGCCGTGCAGCGAGCGGAACGGCTGCGGACCGATCTCGGCGGGCAGCGGTGCCGGGTCCGCGAAGCGCCAGGGCCGCAGGGTGCCCATCGCCTGTCCGAGGATGTCCACCAGGGGGTGCATGAGGTGGACCGGGGTGGCGGCGTCCACGAAGAGCGGTCGCTGCTGTGCGACGAGACGCCGGGCCGCCTCGACGAAGGCGCGGACCGGGGCGACGTGCGGGTAGTGGGTGTTGAGCCGGTACTGCACGCCCCGGCGGCGTGCGTGTCTGAGGTTGTCGGTCAACTCGGTGAGGTGTACGGGGTGTTCCTGGAGGACATGGATGCCCCGGTCCATGAGCGCACGGGCCAGCCCGGTGCCCTCGCCGCCCGATATGGAGGAACTCACCGCCACACAGGCCGCGTCGAGGCCGGCCGGGAGGTCGTCCACGTCCGTGTGGTGGGGGACGCCCAGGCTTTCCGCGTACGCCCGGGACGCGGCCGAGCCCCGGCTCAGGATGCCGGCCAGCGCGAATCCGGGGCGCCGGCGTGCCGCCTCGGCGTAGAAGCGGCCGAAGTTGGTGCCGCAGACCAGTACCCGCAGGGGCCTCGGAGTGCTCACAGCGCGCCCTCCTCGACCTGCTCGGCGCCGGCCGCCACTCCGGTGAGCCGCAGGTCCGCGACGCCCCGGGACCGCAGGTGCCGCACCACGGTGTCGGGGTCCAGCACGTCGCAGGCGAAGTGCACGCCCGCCGGTACGCGGGCCCGCAGCACCGCGTCCGCCGCGAGCGCGCCCACGGCCGCGGTGAGCCGGTAGCTGCTGGCCGCGCGCACGGTCAGTCCCGCCGTGGCCGGCCGGCCGGACGCGGTGCCCGACAGCGCGAAGTCCATGACGTAGTAGGGCCTGCGTCCGGCGAGGTCGAGTTCGGCGGCGAGGATCAGCCGGTCCGCCAGCGCCGCCGGGTCGTCTCCGGCGCCGAGCCGGCCGGGCAGGAGGTTGAGCAGCGCGCGCACGGCGGCGCCGGGGTGGACGTTGTACCAGTCGAGCCGGTCCAGACCCAGGACGGTGGCGAGCCGTTCGCTCTCCCCGCTCAGATAGGGCTGCAGGGCCACCCGGCCGGGGAAACCGGGGTGTTCGGTGTCCTCGGCCGTGCGCAGGGCGCGCGGGACGCGCCGGCCGCCGCGGACCGCCGCCAGCGCCTCGCCGTAGGCCGCGCCGTCCGCGCCTCCGGAGGTCAGGGAGAGCATGAGGTCGCGTGCCACCGTCGGCGAGCAGGTCTCCAGGCCGCCGCAGTGCGCGGTCAGCGCGGCGGCGCTGTCCAGGCCCTGCCCGGCCAGCCAGCGGGGCAGGAGGCTGGACAGGCCGGGCAGGGCTCCCGCCGACAGGACGACCGTGCGGCCGTCGCGGGCCGGGTCGCCCTGCGCGCGCAGGTCCTCGGCGGCCGGGTCGTCCCCGGCCACGTCGACGCAGTGCGCGCCGGCGGCGAGTGCCGCCGAGGCCACCGTGGCACGGAGCCGGTAGGTGGGGCCGACGCAGTTGAGGACGAGGTCGCAGCCCTCGGTGAAGGCGCGCAGGCCCTCGGGTGCGGTGGCGTCCGCCCACACGGTCTCGTCGTGGCCGCCGGGATCCTCCTCGGCGACCGCGCACAGGGCCGACGCGGTGCGCCCGCCCAGGCGGAGCCCGGTGTGTCCGAGGGCGCGCAGTTCCCGTACGGCGGCCCGGCCGACCGCTCCGGAGGCGCCCAGGACGCCGACGAGGGGCCTGTTCCCGGTCGTCGTGTTCCGGCTCATCGGGTGATCGCCCCCCGGGTCAGCTCACCGAGGGTCTTGAGGATGCCGGGCGCGTGTTCGACGGACAGGCAGCTGTAGTGGTCCCCGCCGATGTCGACGATGTCCAGGTCGCCCAGGGTGAGTTCCTCCCAGTACGCGGTGACGGCGTCCTTGCTGCCGGGGAAGGGGTAGGCGCCGTCGTGCCGCAGGAAGGTGATGTCGCCGGCGTACGGCTCGGCGGTGTACCGGGTGATGGCGAAGACGCTCTGCCGGAAGGCGAGGAAGAGCCGTGTCATGTGGTCGGGTTGGTAGCTGCCGGCCGACGCGGGCACCGCCTCGCACATCCGGGCGATACGGGTGGCGCGGGGGAGGTCGGTGAGCCGCCGGAAGCGGCTCGCGACATCCTCGAACTCCTCGGGCAGCGCGGCGAGTCCGCCGTCCGGCAGTACGGCGGGGTCGGCGGCGAGGACGGCGTCGGCCGCGGCGGCCACCCGGTACTGGTCGTCGGGGAAACCGAGTTCGGCGGGGTCGATGCCCATCATGACGGCGAAGGAGTACTCGGCGAGCAGTTCGTCGTCCAGCCGGAAGCGGGGGCTGTGGCTGCTGATGACGGTGAGGCTCTCCACCTCGGCCCCGGACTCGGCGAGGTTGCGGGCCACCTCGGTGGCTATCAGGCCGCCCAGGCAGTAGCCGACGACGTGGAAGCGGCTGCGCCCGCCGGCCGTCAGGGCCCGCGCGTAGTCGGCCGCCAACTGCTCGATGAGCCCTTCCGGTTCGGCGGCGAGGAACCCGTCGAGGTCCGGCACCTCCACGCCGACCACCTCGGCGAGTCCCGGTGAGCGGCGCCTGATCTCGGTGATCAGCGCCCGGTACGGCATGATCGTCGCCGTTCCGGCGTGCACCAGCACGGTCGTCGGCTCGTCGTCCGAGCGGGTGCCGTGCAGGTGGATCACCGGGTCCGTGCGCACGGCGTCCGAGGCGGGCGCGTCCTGCGGACCGGCCAGGCCGCGCAGGAAGCCGGCGAGACCGGCGACGGTGGGGCGGCGCAGCATGTGGCGCAGGACGACCTCCCACTCCAGGTCGGCCGCCCGCGGTACGCGCTCGCGCAGCCGCCCCACCATCCGGGCCACCAGGAGCGAGTCGCCGCCGAGGTCGAAGAAGTCGTCGTCGCGGGTGATGTGTTCGACCGCGAGCAGCTCCGACCACAGGTCGGCGAGGGCGCTCTCCAGCTCGTCCCTCGGCTGCTCCTCCACGACGGCCGGCGCGCTCTCCCGGGGCAGCCAGGCGCGCAGCCGGGCGCGGTCGGTCTTGCCGTTGGCCGTGCGGGGCAGGGTGTCGACGACCTGCCACACCGAGGGGAGCATGTACTCCGGGAGCCGGGTGGCCGCCGTGCGGGCCAGTTCGCCCACCGGTACGTGGTGCCGGTCGTCCTTGAGGGTGGCGATGAACACCTCCTGCCCGGTGAGGGCCAGCGCGTCCTGGGCGGCGGGCAGCGAGGTGATCTCGGACGCGCCGTGTGCGTCGAGGAGTTCACGCCACTGCGCGTGGGTGAGGAAGGACTGTCCGGTGTGCTCGCGCACGTCGGTCCAGGTGCGGCCGGCGACCTCCAGGAACTCCATGGAGACCAGCAGCGGGAGGTTCTCGTCGCGGGTGTTCTCCACGAACACGAGCTGTCCGCCCGGCACGAGCAGTTCCCCGAGCCTGCCCACGGCCGCGTCGGCGTCGGCCGCGGCGTGCAGTGTGTTGGCGCAGACCACGACGTTGAAGGTGTTGGGCGGCAGGTGCTGGGCGCGCGGGTCCTCGTCGACGTCGAAGCGCTGGTAGCGGACCCAGGAGTGGTCGGCGAAGCGCTCGCGGGCCTCGCCGAGGAAGAACGCCGAGGAGTCGGTGAACAGGTAGTCGACGCCGAACTCGGCGAGTACGGGGACCAGTTCGCCGGTGGTGCCGCCGACACCGCCGCCGACCTCCAGCACCCGCAGCCGCTCCTCGCCGGTGTGGCTCGCGGCGATCTCGCGCAACGCGGCGACCACCGCCCGGTTGAGGTGCCGGATGGCGAGGTTGTCGCGGTAGGCGGCGTCCGCGGCCTCCGTCGCCGCGCCCGGGAAGAGCAGCTCCCGGATGCCGTCCTCCCCCGAGACCAGCCCGGACAGCCGCTCGGCGCAGGTGCGCATGACGGTGAGCAGTTCGCTGCTCCACCCGATCTCGTGCTCCAGTTCGGCGGCCGTGCGCCAGTGGCGCTCCGCCTCGGGCGCGGAGACGGGGACGAGACCGGTGTAGGTGTCGTCGGCGTCGTGGTGGGTGAGCCGGTCCCGGGCGGCGAGGGCGTGCAGCCAGCGCCGCACGATGTGCCGGTGGCGGGGCGTGGCGCGCAGCGCCGTGCCCACTTCGTGCGCCGTGCGCGCGGCTCCCCCGTCGAACACTCCGCAGGCCGCGAGGACGCGGGTCATCTCGGCGAGCGCCACCTCGTCGAGGGCGGCCAGGAAGTCCTCCAGCCGTGCGGCGTCGACGGCCGCGGAGGCTTCGCGTACGGCGTCGGCGGCGGCCTCGCGTGCCTGTCGCCGGCTGGTCACGGCGGGCTCGCCGCCGTCCTTGCGTGCCGTCTCCACGAACGCGGCCAGGCGTCGCCCGCCCGCCGCCGAGTCGTCGACGACGACCGCGCCGGCCGCCACCGCCGGGTGGGCCTGTACGGCGGCCTCCACCTCGGCGAGTTCGACCCGGTAGCCGCGGATCTTGATCTGGGCGTCCTCCCGGCCCAGGAACTCGATGGTCCCGTCGGGCAGGTACCGCCCGAGGTCGCCCGTGCGGTAGAGCCGCTCTCCCGTTTCGGGGTGGGTGGGGAACCGCTGTGCGGTGCGCTCCTCGTCGCCGAGGTAGCCGAGGGCGACGCCGGCGCCGCCGATGTACAGCTCGCCCGGGACCCATTCGGGCCGTGGCCGCAGGTGCCGGTCGAGGACGGCGAACGTCTGGTTCGTCAGGGGCTTGCCGTACGGGATGCTCGGGCGGGCGGTGTCGACCCGGCCGACCGGGTGGGCGATGGACCAGATGGAGCCTTCGGTGGCTCCGCCGAGCGAGACGATCTCCAGTTTCGGCAGGAGTGCGCGGGCCTGGTCGGGCAGGGCGACCGGTATCCAGTCGCCGGAGATCAGCGCGAGCCGCGGCGTGCTCTCGGCGGCGGGGGGCTCGGAGCGGAGCCAGTCGCACAGCATGTGGAGCTGGCCGGGCACGGAGTTCCACACCGTGACGCCGAAGTCGCGGACGAGTTCGGCCCAGTGGGAGGGGTCGCCGCGCCGGTCGGCCTGGGGCAGGACGAGGGTGGCGCCCACGGCGAGCGGTCCGAACAGGTCGTAGACGGACAGGTCGAAGCCGAGTCCCGCGATGCCGAGGACGCGGTCGCGTTCGGTGACGGCGAAGCGGCGGTTGATGTCCTCGACGGTGTTGAGGGCGGCCCGGTGGCTGATCATCACGCCCTTGGGGGTGCCGGTGGAGCCCGAGGTGTAGATGACGTAGGCGAGGTCGTCGGGGTCCCGGCGGACGGCGGCGGCCGCGCCGTCCGCGGCGGCTTCCCCGACGAGGTCGGCGGCGACGGCCGACACCCCTGCCGGGAGGTCTTCCAGCTCGGCGAGCCAGGACTGGGTGAGGACGGTGCGGACACCCGCGTCCGTGATGATCGTGTCCCGGCGTGCGGGCGGCTGGGCGGTGTCGACGGGCAGGTAGGCGCCGCCCGCCATGAGGGTGCCGAGGACGGCGACGACCTGTTCCCAGCCCTTGTCCATCCAGATGGCCACCGGCTCCCCGGGGCGCAGCCCGGACGCGGTCAGCGCCTCGGCGAGAGCGCTCGCTCGGGCGACGAGCCTGCGGTAGGAGAGGGCCAGTTCGGGGGTGCGGACCGCGATCGCGTCCGGTGTGGCCCGTGCCTGGGCGAGTACGGGTTCGTGGAGCAGGGCGTCGGGCAGGGGCCCTTCGGTCGCGTTGACCGCGCGCCGGCGCGCCGCCTGTGCCGCGGGCAGGGCGATGCGGGCCGGCGTGTCCCAGGCGGTCTCACCGGCCTCGCCCTCGGCGGACAGCGAGCGCACGAGGGCCGTGTACGCCTCGAACATGGCGTCGGCCACCCCCTGGGCGAGGGCGCCCTCCCGGATGTCCCAGGACAGGCTCAGCGTGTCCCCGCGGTGCATGACCTGGCAGTCGAGCCACACCTGCGGGGTCCGGGTGACGGCGTACGTCACCTCGGGGGGTATGCCCTCGGAGGTCGCGCCGGTGCCGAGGGCGCTGGTGAAGACGACCGGCATCAGCACCGGGGCGCCGGCCCTGCGGGAGAGTTCGGCGAGCACCTCCGAGCCGGTGAACAGCGGGTGGGCCAGGTCTTCGAGGAGTCGCTGTCCGACGGCCCCGGTCCGTTCGGCGAAGGTGGCGGGGGCGTCGAGGTCGACGGCCAGCAGTTCGAGCGAGGTGAAGTCGCCGATGACGCGGTCGATGTCCTCGTGCAGGGCGGGCCGGTCGACCGTGGGCACGTTGAGGGTGAACCGGCCGGTGCGCGACCAGGCGCCGACCGTCTCGGCGTACGCCGTGAGCAGGGCGGTCGACACGGTCAGTCCGCGCCGCGCGGCGCGTTCGGTGAGCCGGTCCCGGTCGGGTGCGGGCAGCAGGACCTCCAGCCGGCGGAACGTCACCGCGTCGCCGGGAGCCGGGGCGTGTCCGGTCTGCCCGGGGTCGCTCACGGCGGCCTCCCAGGCCTCGGCGAGGGGCAGTTCGGGGGCGGGCGGCAGGGTGTCGAGCCGTTCGGTCCAGTAGGCGCGGTCGCGGGCGTGGCCTTCGGTGCCGGTGAGGGCGCGGCGGGCCAGGACGTAGTCGCGGAAGGTGATCCGCGGTGCCTCGGAGAGTTCGGCTCCGCCGTGGCGGCGGCGGAACTCGGCGAGCAGGAGGCGCAGTCCGGCGTGGTCGACGACGAGCATGTCGAAGGAGAGGTGGAGCACGGCCCGCCCGGCGGTGCGGCTCACGTGCACGTCGAAGAGCGGCCACTGGTCGGTGGGTGTCTCGCGCGTCGACATCCGCTCGCGGGTGCGCTCGACGCGGGCCCGCGCGGTGGCCGCCGGGAGTGCGGTCAGGTCGTCGGCCCCGATGTCGAGGTCGGGTACGTCGGGCAGGACCCGCTGGTGGCCGTCGTGGTGGACGACGGCGCGGAGCATGTCGTGCCGCTGGACCAGTTCCCGCCACACGGCGGTGACGCGGTCCACGTCCAGGTCGGGGTATTCCAGTTCGACGTAGGCGTGGCAGCCGACGCCCCCGTAGGCGTAGGCGTCGGTGCGGCCGATGAGGTAGGCGGCCTGGATGTCCGTCAGCGGGAAGGGTTCGTGGCGGCTCTCCGGGTCGCCGCGCAACTCCGGTTCGCCGGCCAGGAGATGGCGCAGGATGGCTTCCTTGTGCGTGCGCAGTTCGGCTCGGTGGGTGTCGGTGAGCCGGCCCTTGGGGGCCCGGAAACGCAGTTGTCCGTCCTGGGCCCACAGCACCACGCCCTCGTCGGCGTAACGGGCCAGCAGTTCAGCGATGTTCACAGCTCTCCGGTCTCGTAGGCGGTCTCGTGGGCCGCGAGCGTTCGGGTGATGTCCGCGGCGAGCGCGGCGACGGTCGGGGCGGCGAAGAAGCGGCGGACGGGCACGGCGGCCCCGAAGCGGCGCTCGATCGCGGTGAGCAGGCGCAGCGCGGTGAGGCTGTCGCCGCCCGCGGTGAAGAAGTTGGCGTGGCGGTCCGGCGCCCAGTGCGGCAGGTGCTCGTGCCAGAGCGCGGCCAGTGCCGTCTCGGTCGCGCCGCGTGGCGGTTCGCCGCCGGCGGTCACCGGCTCCGGTCCCGTCAGGCCGGCCAGGGCCGCGCGGTCGACCTTGCCGTTCGCGGTGAGGGGCAGGGCGGGCAGGAGGAGTACGCGGGAGGGGACCGCGTGGGCCGGCACCCGCTCGGCGAGCAGGTCGAGCAGCTCGTCGGTGAGTTCAGGGTTGTGGGCGGGCGTGGCGGGCTCGGTGGGGGCCGGCTCGCCGGCGGGTGTGCCGGCGGTGGGCTCGTGCGGTACGGCGAAGGCGACCAGGCGTTTGGCGGTGCGCTCCCCCACGGCCACGACGGCGGCCCGCGCGACGGCCGGGTGTGCCTCGATCGCGGCCTCGATCTCGCCGGCCTCGATGCGGTGGCCGGCGATCTTCAGCTGGCTGTCGAGCCGGCCGAGGAACTCCAGCAGTCCGTCGCCCCTGAACCGGCCGAGGTCGCCCGTCCGGTACCAGCGTCGGCCGTTTTGTTCGACGAACTTCTCGGCGGTGCGGGCCGGGTCGGCCAGGTAGCCGCGGGCCAGTCCCGCGCCGCCGATCCACAGTTCGCCGGGCGTCCAGTCGGGGCAGTCCCGCCCGTCCCGGTCGACGACGCGGTAGCGCTGCCCGGTGAGGGGCCGTCCGTAGGGGATGGACACCCACCGGGGGTCCGGCTCGGTGACGGTGAGGGTGTTGGACCAGATGGCGGCTTCCGTGGCCCCGCCCATGGCGACGAAGGCGCAGGGCCGGGCGGTGCGGGCCCGCAGCCGGGCGGGCAGGTCGAGGCCGATCCAGTCGCCGGAGACCAGGGCGATCCGCAGGTCTGCTGTCCGGCCGCCTTCCCCCGCGCCCTGTTCACAGGCGTCGAGGAGCAGGTCGAGCAGGGCGGGGACGGTGTTCCAGACGGTCACGCCGTACTGGTTGAGCAGGTCCGGCCAGCGGGCCGGTTCCCGGCGCTGGTCCTCGGTGGGCAGCAGGAGGGAGCCGCCCGCGGCGAGAGGGCCGAAGATGTCGTACACGGACAGGTCGAAGTCCAGTGCCGACAGGGCGAAGACGCGGTCGTCCCGGCCGACGCCGTGCCGGGTGTTGATGTCCGCGATCGTGTTCCAGGCGGCGGCGTGGGAGATCTCGACGCCCTTGGGCTCGCCCGTGGAACCCGATGTGAAGATCACGTAGGCGAGCGCCCGTGGGGCGGTGTCGCACGGTGCGGGCAGCGGCTCGTGGTCCTGCGTGTCCGCGAAGGACAGGGTGCGGGGGCCGGTTCCCTCCGGGGCCGGCCAGCCTCCCACGACGGTGTCGAATCCGGCGGCGGCGTGCATCCGCCCGAGCCGTGCGGCGGGCTGTTCGAGGCTCAGCGGAACGTAGGCGGCGCCGGCCGCGAGGACGCCGAGGACCGCCGCGATCTGCCGCGGTCCCTTGGGCAGGGTGACGGCGACCAGGTCGCCCGGCCGCACACCCGCCGCGCCGAGCGCCGCGGCGGTGCGCAGCGCCTGTCCGGCGAGGGCCCCGTAGGTCACCTCCTCCCCGGCCGTCGTGACAAGTGCGGTGCGGTCGGGCGTCGCCTTCGCGTGGGTGAAGAACGCCTCGTGCAACGGGCGCGGCACCACCGGTTCCAGCGCGGACTCCCGTGCCGCGGCGGCCCGTTGCTCGTACTGGCGGGCGGGCAGCAGGTCGGGCAGCGGTGCGTCCCAGTCGCCCGTGACGAGGTGGCGCAGCAGCCGTTCGTAGGCGGCGGACATCGCGTCAAGGACGCCCTCGGCGAACAGTTCTTCGACGGCGTCCCAGGTGACGACCAGGTTCCCGGACTCCTCGGTGACCTGGTTGTCCAGGCAGACCTGCGGGGACTGGGAGATGCCCCAGACCTTCGCGGGGAAGCCGGTGCCCGGTCCGGCCAGCGTCGCGTCGCCCACGCCGATGGCGCTGGTGAAGACCACGGGTGCGGCGGCGTCCACGGTGCCCGTGCGGCGGCCGAACTCCCGCAGCAGCCAGTCGATCGGCACGTCGGCGTGGTCGAGGTCCCGCGCCTGCCGGCCCTGCAGCGCGACGGCCGCCGCCCGCCATGAGGTCCCCTCGCGCCGGTACCCGGCGAGGGACAGGGAGGTGAAGTCGCCCAGTACCCGGTGGATGTGGGGGTGGACGTCACGCCGGTTGAAGAGGGTGAGCGTGACGGTCACGGCGTCGGTGCCGCTCCAGGCCGCCAGGACTTCCGCGTACAGGGCCAGGAGCACGGTGGAGGGTGTCAGGCCGTGCCGGGCCGCGTTCCGCTTGACCGCCCGCCAGTCCGCCGCGGGCAGGCCCAGCCGGCGCCGGGTGAAGACGGGCGCGTCGAGCGTCGCCGGGTCCCGGTCGAAGGGCAGGGCGGGCGGGGGCGGCAGTTCGGCGAGCCTCGCCCGCCAGTGCGCGCGGGCCCGCTCGGCCGACTCCGCGTCCGCCGGGAGCCGGGTCAGGTAGTCGCGGAACGACACGTCCACGGGGGGCAGTTCGTGGTCCGGGTCGGCGTAGAGCGCGTTGAGTTCGGCGTAGAGGGTGGTGATGGAGAGCGCGTCGAGCACGAGGTAGTCCAGGCCCACGCCGACACGGGTCCGCACCGCGCCGCCGTCCTCGCGGTAGCGCACGGCCCCGACCGCGAAGAGCGGCCACCGGGCGGGGTCGCGGACCTGGTGGGACAGGCGGGCGCGCAGGCCGGCCAGGGCCTCGCGGGCGCCTTCGGCGGGGGCCTCCTGCACCGCTATACGCACCCGCGGTACGTCGGGCAGGACGCGCTGGTGCCCGTCCTCGACGACCGCGCGGAGCATGCCGTGCCGGCGCACGAGGGTGTTCCAGGCGCCCTCCAGCCGGTCCAGGTCGACATCCGTGCCGTCGAACTCCGTGTAGTGCCAGGTGCCGACGCCGCCGAGGGTGAACCGGGGGTCGCGGCCGGTGTGGTAGGCGGCCTGGACGTCCGTCAGCGGGAAGGGCTCGTGGGCGTGGTCCGGGTCGGGCACCAGGACGGCAGCGGTGGCGGACGCCGGCTCGTCGGCCGCGGTCGTCGCGGGGCGCAGCGTCCGGCAGAAGTGCCGGAGCACGGGGCGGGCGAAGAGGTCGGCCACGCGGGCGCCGGGGAAGCCGGCGGCGCGCAGCCGGCCGATCATGCGGGTCGCGACGAGCGAGTCGCCGCCCAGCAGGAAGAAGCTGCTCTCGCGTCCCACGTCGGGCACGGCGAGCAGTTCGGCCCACTCGGCCGCCACCGCGCTCTCCACCGGGCCGACCGGCGCCGACGCGCGGGGTCCGTCCTGGCCGGCGGCCTCGGAGAGCGCCCGGCGGACCGCGGCCCGGTCGAGCTTGCCGTTGGCGGTCAGCGGCAGGTCGGGCAGGACGAGGACGCGCTCGGGGACCATGTGGGCGGGCAGGCGTTCGGCCGCCCGGAGGCGGATCTCGTCCGGGTCGGGTGCCTGGCCTCGGGACGCGGACACGGCCGCGGCGAGGTGGCGCACCGGTGTGTCGAGGACGGCGGCGACCGCGTGCGGGACGGCGGGGTCCTCCTCCAACGCGGCCTCGACCTCGCCCAGTTCGATGCGGTGACCGCCGATCTTCACCTGGTGGTCGGCGCGGCCGAGGAACTCCAGCACGCCGTCGGGCCGGTAGCGGGCCAGGTCACCGCTGCGGTACCAGCGTTCGCCGTCGTGCCCGACGAAGCGTTCCGCCGTGCGCTCGGGGTCCCCCCGGTAGCCGTCGGCCACACCGGGGCCGCCGATCCACAGCTCTCCGGGGACGAGGTCGGGGCAGTCGCGTCCCCGTCCGTCCACGACACGGGCCCGCATGTTGCGCAGCGGAACGCCGTAGGGGACGGACTTCCAGGCCGGGTCGGTCTCCCGTACCTCGAACACCGTGGAGTGGATCGCCGCCTCCGTCATGCCGCCGAGCGCGACGAAACGGCAGCCGGGCACGAGGGCGCGCAGTGCGCGGGGCTGGTCGAGCCCGACCCAGTCCCCGCCGAGCAGCACCATGCGCAGGGAGTTCCCGAGGCCCTCGTCCTCTGCCGCGGCCATCAGCAGGTCCAGCAGGGCGGGCACGCACTGCACCAGCGTCACGCCGTGGGTACGCACCAGGCGCGCCCAGTGGTGGGCGTCCCGGCGGTGCTCCTGTCCTACGGCGACCACCTGTCCACCGAGGGACAGCGGGGTGAAGATGTCCCAGGTGGCGAGGTCGAAGTCCAGCGCGGAGATCGCGAGGGTGCGGTCCGAGGGACCGAGCCCGAGCTGGTCCGCCATCGCCTCGACGGTGTTGACGACCGCCCGGTGCGACACCTCGACGCCCTTGGGCAGTCCGGTCGAGCCGGACGTGAACAGCACATAGGCGGGCAGCGCGGGGTCCGTCTCGACGACCGGTGCGGGCCGGGCCGTCGACGCGTTCTCCAGGAGCAGCACGGGGGCCGGGGACACGTCCGCGCACAGCTGGGCGTGGTCCCGGTCGGTCAGGACGGCGCATGCTCCGGCCACGGAGTGGATGCGTGCGCGGCGCACGGCGGGCTGTTCCACGCCGACGGGGGCGTAGGCGGCGCCCGCGGCCAGGATGCCGAGGACCGCGGTGATCTGGTCGGCGCCCTTGGGCAGGGTCACCGCGACGGTGTCGCCCTCCCGGACGCCGTGGTCGCGCAGCAGCGCGGCGATCCGCCGTGCGTCGCGGGCGAGTTCGCCGTAGGTGAGGGGGTCGCCGGTGGTGCGGACGACCGCGGTGCGGTCCGGCTCGGTCTCGGCGATCCGGAAGAAGCGGGTGTGCAGGGCGCGGTCCGGCACGGGCGCGGGGGGCAGCGCGGCCACCGCGCGCCGGGGCGGGACCTCGGGTGCGAGCAGGCCGTCCACCGGCCGGGCCCAGGCGCCGGGGTCCGACACGAGGCGGGTGATGAGGCGGCGGTAGGCGTCGAACGCGGCGTCGGGGACCCCGTCCTCGAACACGCCGTCCCGCACGTCCCAGTTGAGGAGGAGGCCGCCGTCGAGTTCGGTGACCTGGGCGTCCAGATAGACCTGCGGGCCCTGCGAGATGATCCAGGAGGGGCGGCCGAAGGACTTCTGGACGTCCTGCTCGAAGATCTCGCCCAGTCCGATGGCGCTGGTGTAGACGACGGGGGCCAGCACCGGGGCCCCCTCGGCGCGGGCGAGGTCGCGCAGCACCTCGACACCGCCGTACGCGCCGTGCGAGATGCCCTCCTGCAAGCGCTGCTGGAGGCGGCCGGCCTGCCGGGAGAAGGGAAGGGCCGCGCTCATGTCCGCGTCGAGCAGGACCGAGCTGCTGAAGTCCCCCACCAGGCGGTCGACTTCGTGGGTGAACAGCTCCCGGGCGAACAGGGGGAGGTTGAGCAGGAAGCGCCGGCTGTCGCTCCAGGCGGCGACGACCTCGGCGAAGGCGGTGGCGAGGGCGGCGGCGGGGGTGAGGCCGTGCCGGCGCGCGGCGCTGACGAGCGCGGCCTTGTCGGCGGGGTCCAGCCAGTGGTGCAGGCGGCGGGAGTGGGTGAGCGTGGTGTCCCGCGCGCCGACGGGGGTGAGCGGGTCGACGGTCGTCGGCAGCCGTGGGGCGCGCGGCAGCTCCGGCAGGCGCTCCCGCCACCAGGCGGCGTGCTCCTCGCGCTCCGCCCGGCGCCGGGCCTCGTGCTCGGCGAGGTAGCGGCGGTAGTCGAGGGCGAGTTCGCGCGGCGGGTCGTCGGGACACTCGTAGAAGCGGCGCAGGTCGGACAGGAGGACCCGCAGGCTCAGCGCGTCGCCGGCCATCATGTCCAGGTCGATCTGGAGGCGGGTGCCGCCGCCCGGCAGGAGGCACAGGGCGGCGCGGAAGACCTGTCCCGCGGTGATGTCCGGGCGGGCGTGCGTATTGCGCTCGCGCAGCAGCTCCAGCTCGGAATCGGCCTCGTCGGGGGTCCGTTCACGCAGATCGTGGACGGTGAGCGACGCGTCCGGAGTGCCGAAGCGCTGGCGGCCCTCCTCGTCGAAGACGGCCCTGAGCATGCCGTGCCGGCGCACGAGTGCGCGCAGGGCGGCATCGAGCCGGGCCGGGTCGACCTCGTGGCCGTCGAGTTCGACGTAGAAGTGCGCGGCGACGCCGCCGAGGGGCTGTCCGTCCTGGCGTCCGATCCAGTAGGCGTGCTGCATCGTGGCCAGCGGGAAGGAGTCCGGCTCCGCCTCGTTCGTGGCCGCGGCGACCGGTGCGGGGCGCGCGGTGGCGGGTGTGTCGACGGTCCGTTCCCGGCCGAGCAGGGCCGTCCAGGCGCCCAGGGTCGGAGTGCGGGTGAGGTCCTGGAAGGTGACCGTGCTGCCCGCCCGGCGCCAGGCGCCGACCAGGGACATCAACGCCAGTGAGTCGAGACCGAGTTCGAAGAGGTCCCGGTCGTCGTCCAGTTCGTGCGGCGCCATCTCCAGTGCGCGTGCCACCACTTCACGCACCGCCGTGGGCGAGTGAAGGTCACGGCCGACCGGACCACCTTCCGCCGTCCGCGCCTGCACGACTGCTTCATCGCTCACTGGTGGGGCCTTCCGGTTGGCTGGACGCTAGATAGAAATGATTATCATTTCTATAGTTCACATCGTAAACACACGACGGGACTCGGCGCCAGGGCCCGAGACCCGGCAATGAGAGGCGGAGCCGGATGACCGAGACCCAACACACGTGGCCCGAGGCCGAGTCGGCGCGCTACCGGGCCGCCGGCCACTGGCAGGGCGTGACCTTCGGCACCCGGCTGCGCCGGAGCGCGGCCGACCACGCAGAACGCGTCGCCCTGGTCGACGGGGACCGGCGGTGGACCTACGCGGAGCTGGACGCCGAGGCCGACCGGATCGCCCGCGGACTGCTCGGTCTCGGCATCGCACGAGGTGACCGCGTGGTGGTCCAGCTCCCCAACCGCGCCGAGTTCGTGCTCGTCTGGTTCGGACTTCAGCGGCTCGGTGCCGTACCGGTGCACGCCATGCCCGGCCACCGGCGCCGGGAGATCGGCCATCTGGTGCGCGTGGCGGACGCCGTGGCCTGCGTGATCCCCGACCGGCACGCCGGGTTCGACCACCGGCGGCTGCTGCGCGAGGTGCGGGCGGAGCAGCAGCCGGGCGGCTCGCTGCGGCACGTCGTCGTGGTCGGCGACCCCGGCCCCGACGACGGCTTCGTCCCGTTCGAGGCGCTGCGGGCGGACCCGCCGTCCGCGCTCGGTCCCGGCCGCGACGACGGCGGAGCGGATCCCGCCGGCACCGCCCTCCTGCTGCTGTCCGGCGGCACCACGGGGCTTCCCAAGCTCATCCCGCGCACGCACGACGACTACGCCTACAACGCGCGTGCCTGCGCGGAGGTCTGCGCGCTCGACGCACGGAGCGTGTATCTGGCGGTGCTGCCGATCGGCTTCAACTTCACCTTCTCCTGCCCCGGTGTGCTGGGCACGCTGATGGCCGGGGGAACCGTCGTGGTCGCGCCGGACCCGAGCCCCCAGACGGCGTTCGCCCTCGTCGAGCGGGAGGGCGTGACCCTGACCTCCCTCACCCCGCCGCTCGTCGCCCACTGGATGGACGAGGCCGCGTCCGGGTCCTGGGACCTCGGGAGCCTCTCCGTGGTGCAGGTCGGCGGGGCGCGGCTGCCGGAGGACCACGCCCGCAGGCTCGGACCGGCGCTCGCGGTGACCGTGCAGCAGGTCTTCGGCATGGCGGAGGGCCTGATCAACCTCACGCGCCTCGACGACCCCGAGGACCTCGTCTGCACCACCCAGGGCCGGCCCGTCTCGCCGGACGACGAGGTACTCGTGGTGGACACCGACGGCAGGCCCGTGCCGGACGGTACGGCGGGTGAACTGCTCACCCGGGGCCCCTACACGCTGCGCGGCTACTACCGCGCCGAGGAGCACAACCGCACGGCGTTCACCCCGGACGGCCACTACCGCTCCGGCGACGTGGTGCGGCGCCTGCCGACCGGGCACCTCGTGGTGGTGGGGCGGATCAAGGACCAGATCAACCGGGGCGGCGAGAAGATCGCCGCGGTCGAGGTGGAGGAGGAGTTGCTGACGCATCCGGCGATCACGGCGGCGGCGCTGGTCGCGATGCCGGACGAGCGGTGGGGCGAGCGGTCCGTCGCCTTCGTCGTCTGCGCGGGCACGGCGCCCGGCACCCGGGAGGTCGCCGCCCATCTCAGGGAACGCGGCCTGGCCGCCCACAAGTCCCCGGACGAGATCGTCCAGGTGCCCGTCCTTCCGCTGACCGCGGTGGGCAAGGTCGACAAGGCGACGCTGGCGGGGGAGTTGCTCCGACGGTGAGGCGGGGCGGGGGGAGCACAGCCCGAGCACGCCTCTTGCCGCCGCCGAGCCGCGCCCCTTGCCGAGGGGGCGCTGCGGGCCGGCCACCGCGAGGCGGGCCGGTAAGACACTCCTCCCGCCCACCGCGAGGCCCCCGCCCCTACTCCGGTACGGCAAGGGCGGGGACGTCGGCGAGGGCGAGCAGGTTCCTGGTGACGGGGTGTTCCGGGGTCACCAGTACCCGGTCGGTCGGGCCGGTCTCGATCACGCGTCCCGCGTCCAGGACGACGACCCGTTGGGCGCGACGGCCGGCGGCTGCCAGGTCGTGTGTCACCATCACGACCGTCAGCCCCAGTGTCCGCCGCAGCGAGTCCAACAGGTCCAGGACACCGCTCGCCGTCTCCGGGTCCAGCGCCGAGGTGATCTCGTCACAGACCAGGGCCCGTGGCTCCGCGGCCAACGTCCGTGCCAGTGCCACGCGTTGACGCTGACCGCCCGACAACTCCCCCGGCCGCCGCGCCAGTACCCCCGCGTCCAGCCCGACCAGACCGAGCAGCCGTACGGCCTCACGGGACGCCTCCTCGGCGGACCGCCGCCCCCGGCCCCTGAGCGGGCGGGTGAGCGCACCGCTCACGGATTCCCGTGGGTTGAGCGCGCCGCGGGCGTCCTGCGCGACGAGTTGCACGGGCGCGCCGCGTCCTCGCCCCGCGCCGTCCTCCCGCCACTCGACACTCCCCCGCGTCGGCCGGTGCAGCCCCGCGAGACACCGGGCGAGGGTGGTCTTCCCCGACCCCGAGGGCCCCACCACGGCGGTGCAGGAGCCCGCCGGGACGGTGAGGCGTACGTCGTGCAGCACCGGAACACGCCCGTGAACGGCATGCAGCCCGCGCGCGGACAGCACGCCGGAGGAACCCGCGGACGGCGGCTCGGGCATCGGCGTCCTCGGCGACTTCGGTGACTTCGGCGTCATCGGCGTCATCGGCGTCATCGGCGTCCCGGCCGCGACCATCCGGCCTTCTTCCAGGCGGATCACGTCGTCCGCCACGGACGCGATCCACCCCGGGTCGTGGCTGACGAGCAACGCGGCGCGGTCCCCGTCGGACAGTACGTCGGCCAGCAGGCCCCGCATCCCGTCCGCGAGGACCGTGTCCAGGCCGCTGGTCGGCTCGTCGAGGACCAGCAGACGGGGCGTGCCCGCCAACGCGACCGCGAGGGCCACGCGTTGGGCCTGCCCTCCCGACAACTGCCGTGGCAGGCGCCGCCGGAACGCCCGGTCGGCGGGCAACCGCACGGACAGCAGCAGTTCCTCGACCCGCGCACGAACGTCACCCGCACGCCTCGCGGACGAGCGCAGCCGCACCGCCTCGGCGATCTGCGCGCCGATCCGCAGCGCGGGGTTGAGCGACGAGGCGGGGTCCTGCCCCAGGAACGACACCACGCGCCCGCGCAGCCGACGGGCGTGCGCCCGGTCGAAGGGGTCGAGGCCGGCCACCCGGACGGTTCCGGCCCGGATCTCAAGGCCGGGGCGGACATGGCCGAGCAGGCTGTGGGCGAGGCTGCTCTTGCCGGATCCCGACCTGCCCACGACCCCCAGCACCCGCCCGCGCGGCAGCGACAGAGAGGCGTCGTGCAGGACGGGCGGACCGCCGGCCGCCGGGCCGAGCGACAGCCCGCTGACGACGGCGAGCGGCTCGGCCCCCGACGGGCGGGCGCTCACCTGGCCGGTCACGCGGCCCCCCGTCCCACCGCGTCCGCGAGACGCCCGGCCAGCAGACCGACGCAGACGGACAGCACTACGAGCAGCAGGGCCGGGGCGAGGAACGGCGCGGCGGCCAGTGTCGCCCCGGGGACGTTCTCGCCCACCATGCGCCCCCAGTCGGGCGCCGCTCCGCCCTGGCCGAGGCCGAGGAAGCCCGCGGTGGCGGTGAGGTGCAGCGAGGCGACCAGCCGCAGCGCGGTGTCCGTCAGTGCCGGTCCGGCGATGTTGGGCAGCACGTCGTGGCGCAGTACGGACCGCCGGGTGTCGCCCCTTGCCAGGGCGGCCTCGACGTACCCGCTGTTCAGGACGGTGTCCGCCGCGGCGCGCAGGACCCGGGTGGAGAAGGGCGCGGTGGCCAGGGCGACGGCCGCCACGAGGGCCGCGTCGCTGCCGGGGAATCCGGCGGCCAGGACGAGGACGACCAGGAGGGCGGGCAGCACGGCGAGGGCGTCCACGCAGCGGACCAGCAGGCCGCCCAGCCGGCGGGAGACCATGGCCGCAAGGACGCCGGCGGTCATCCCGACGGCTCCGGCCGCCGCCGTACCCGCCAGCGCGATGAGCACGATGGTCCGGCCCCCGCTGAGCACCCGGCTCGCCACGTCCCTGCCCAGCACGTCGGTGCCGAGCAGGAAGCGCCCGCTCGGCGGCTGGAAGGGCGCCGCGAGCTGCGCGGTGGGGCTGTGCGGCGCGGCCAGCGGGCCCAGCAGCGCGAGCAGGAGTAGGCACACGGTGGCCGCCGCGATGAGCAGCGGCGGTCGGCCTCGCCCGGGGCTGCCGGGAGGGACGGCCGTACGGATCCGCCGCCGCGGCGGTGTCAGTACCGTCGTCATCGGCTGCGCCCCTCCTGCGCGCCCAGCAGACGCGCGCAGATGTCGCCCAGCAGCAGCACCGCGAGCATCACCGCGACCAGGGCGGTGGCGATGCCCTGCACCATCGGTACGTCCCGTGCCGCGACGGCCAGTTGCAGCTCCCGGCCGATGCCGGGGTAGTCGAAGACGTTCTCCACCACCACCGCCGAGCCGACCAGCGCACCCGTGGTGAGGGTGAGCGCCTGCACGGCCGGTCCGGCGGCGTTGGGCAGGACGTGCCGCACCGCGAGCCGCACGCCGCGGACCCCGTTGAGCCGTGCCGCCTCGCAGTACGGTGTGGCCGCGGTGTCCGCGACGGAGGCCCGCAGCAGTCTGGTGGCCACCGCGAGACCGACGGCGCTGAGCGTCAGTACGGGCAGGACCAGCGCGCGCGGTACGTCGAGCGGTGTGCCTCCCAGCGGGATGACGGAGACGCGCGGGAGAAGCCGGAGCCATACCGCCAGTACCGCGACGAGCAGCGCGGCGATGACGAACTCGGGTACGGCGGCCAGGACTTGGGCGGAGGTCGAGACCACGCGGTCGGCGCCGCCCCCGCGCAGCCCCGTCCACAGGCCGAGCAGCGCGGCGAGCGGCGCGGTGACCGCGAGCGTCAGTCCGGCCAGGAGCAGGCTGTTGGGCAGGCGGGTCGCGAGGACCTCGGTGACCGGCCGCTCACCCACGAAGCCATGGCCCAGGTCCCCCCGGAGCGCGCCGGCCGCCCAGTGCGCGTACCGCTCGGCGGCGGGCCGGTCGAGGCCGAGTCCGGCACGGACCTCGGCCCGCTGCGCCTCGGAGGCGTCCACACCGGCGACGGTGCTGACGGCGTCTCCCGGCAGGACCGCGGTGGCCGCGAACACCGCGGCCGACAGCAGCACCAGCAGGACGGCGGCCCCGGCGAGGCGACGGACGGCGAACGCGAGCAGGCTCACGCCAGCGACGCCCGGGAGAAGCCGGGGAACTGCTCGAAGAGGTCGTCCCGTATCCCGTCGACCCCCTTGGCCTGGGCGTTCAGGTTCGGCTTGAAGACCGGCAGCACCTGGTTGCCCTCCTCCCAGCGGGTTCGCTGCGCCCGCGTGCCCAGTTCCTTGGCCCGGGTCGGGTCGCTCTCGGCGCGGGCCTTCGCCACGAGGGCGTCGGTCCCGGTCTCCTTCCAGCCGAACGCCGACGGCGATCCGCCCGCCGTGCTCATCTGGTACGTCGACAGCGCGGGGATGGGCATCTGGTACGAACCGGCGAGCGGCAGTGCCGCGTACGCGGGGAAGTCGGCGTAGAGCTGTCCCGCGGGCAGTTCGCGGACCGTCGCCCGCACACCGGCCTTCTTCAGGTCCTCGGCGAAGAGGGTGGCCATCTCCACCATGCCCGGCGTCTCGGGCCCGGTGGTCAGCCGGACCTCCATCCCGTCGGCGCCGGCCTTCTTGAGGAGTTCGCGGGCCCGCTGCGGGTCGTGGGCGCGCTGGGGGAGGCTCTCCGCGTAGTCGGGGAAGCCCATGGCGGGCAGGTCGTTGCCGACCTGGGCGTTGCCGTAGAACACGGTCTTCACCATGGCCTCCCGGTCGACCGCGAGCTTGAACGCCTCCCGTACCCGGGGGTCGTCGAAGGGCTTGACGCTCATGTTCATCTGGAAGGAGAGGCCGACCAGGTAGGGGCTCTTCGTGGGGACGAGTTCGACCTTGGCGTCGTCCGCGAGCGTGCGCGCGGTGACGGGCGAGAGGTCGTGGGCGAAGTCGACCCCGCCGCTCGTGAGCGCGCCCGCCCTGGCGGTCGAGTCCGCGATCGACCGCAGCTCCAGGCCGTCCAGGTGGGGCACGTGGCCGTAGTGGTCGTCGTAGCGCTCGAAGGCCGATCCCTGGCCGGCCGTGAACTCGGTGAGCCGGAAGGGGCCGCAGCTGGGCATGCCCTTGCGGAAGGCCTTGGTGCCGTCCTTGACGACGAGGAAGTTGCCCTGGCAGAGGATCATGCGGCCGTCTGCGATGGGCCGCAGGGTGGGCAGTACGACCTTGAGGTCGCCGTCGGCCCTGGCGTGCGCGAGGTCGAAGTTGGCGGCGGCGAGGCGGTACACGGGCAGGTTGCTGCGGGCCGCGAGGGCGCCGAGCGAGTGCAGGATGTCGGCGGAGGTCAGCCGGGAGCCGTCGGTGAAGCGCACCCCGGGGCGCACGTGCAGCGTGTAGGCCGACAGGTCGTCGGAGATGTCGATGCCCTTGAGCACGCCGTAGCGCACCCCGTCGGGGCCGCTGGGGTCCAGGTTGCCCAGGGTGCCGTGCCAGGCCCGAGCGCGCACGAGGTCCAGTGCGGAGGGGCCGTTGAAGAAGTCGAGCGTCTCGGAGGCGCCGCCGCCGGTGAAGGCGGCCCGCAGCGTGCCGCCCGAGCGGGGCGAGGCACCGGATCCCGGTTTCCGGTCGGAGCCGGGTTCGTCGGTGGAGCACGCCGCCAGCAGGCCGGGGCCCACCGCCACGGCCGCGGCACCCGCCGCGCCGCGGCGGAGGAAGGCACGGCGATCGATCTGTCTGGACATGCTTCTCCTTGACGTTCTGCTGAGCTGGACCGGACGCCGGGAGAGATCCGCGGCGCGTGAAGTGATGCCGGAGTGCGGACCGGTGGCGGGCTACCGCAGGGTGAGGGCCCCGGACGGACAGGCCCACACGGCGTGGCGTACGGCGTTTGCCCAGGACTCCGACGGCCGTTCGACGAGGACGCGCACGAGCCCGTCCTGCTCGTCCTGGTCGAAGACGAACGGCGCGGCGAGCACGCACTGCCCCGCACCCACGCACCGATCCCGCTCGGCGCCGACTCTTCCGGCTCCGGAAGCCTGGCCTGCCAAGGTCATGAGGACCCCTCCCCTGCGACCGCACACGCGGTCGCCCATGCGGCAGTCAGACAGTAGTCGATAATGACTTCCATATTCAATAACTGTCCGCGGCCCTCCTCCGGCGGTCGAGGATGTCCGAAAGCCGATTCGGTCAGGTGGACCCCGTGCCCGTGCGGGTGTGCGAGGACGCCTCGGGGCCCTCGTCCGGCGGCGGGCCGGCCGGGCCGGGCAGTACGCCGGGACCGGCGCCCGGGGCCGGCTCGGCGCTCTCGCCGAGGAAGCCGCCCGACTGGTGCTGCCACAGCTTGGCGTAGGCGCCGTTCGCCGCGAGCAACCCCTCGTGGGTGCCCTGCTCGACGACGCTTCCGCGGTCGAGGACGACGAGGCGGTCCATGCCGGCGACGGTGCTCAGACGGTGGGCGACCACGAGGGCCGTACGTCCGTCCATCAACCGCCACAGGGCGTCCTGGACGAGGAGTTCGCTCTCCGAGTCCAGCGCGCTGGTCGCCTCGTCGAGCAGCAGGATCGGGGCGTCGCGCAGGATGGCCCTGGCGAGGGCGACGCGCTGGCGCTGGCCGCCGGAGAGTTTGACTCCCCGCTCCCCCACCAGGGTGGCGAAGCCGTCGGGGAGTTGGTCGGCGAACTCCGTGACGTGCGCCGCTCCGGCCGCCGCGCGGATCTCGTCGTCGGTGGCGCCGGGCCGGGCGAAGGCGATGTTGTCCCGCAGGCTGCGGTGGAACATGGCGGGTTCCTGCGGGACGTAGGCGATCAGTGAGCGCAGGTCGGTCTGGCGCAGCCGGCTGATGTCCTGGCCCCCGATCAGGACGCGTCCTTCGTCGATGTCCGACATCCGCAGCAGGAGCCGGGTGAGTGTGGTCTTGCCGCCGCCGGACCTGCCGACCAGACCGATCCGCGCGCCCGCGGGCACGTCCAGGTCGAGTCCCCGGAAGATCGGCTTCGCACCCGCGTGCGCGAAGGTCACCGCCTCGAAGCGGACACCGGTGTCCCGCGGTGCGAGCGGTTCGGGTTCGGGCGGGTCGAGCACGGTGGGCGGGTCGAGCAGCAGTTCCGTGAACTGCGCGGCCTCGGTCATCGAGCTTTCCAGCCGCCGGTAGATCTGGTTGAACTCGAACATGATCTGGGTGGCGTTGGAGTAGTAGGTGAAGGCGACGACGACCTCCTCCACTCCCCGTCCCGAGCCGCCGAGGGCGATGGCCACCAACAGCCCCAGCACGTTGGTCAGCACGGCCATGGGGGCGATCAGGGTGTCGACGCGCAGATTGGCGTAGTCCCAGGACCGCAGGGTCAGGCGCCGGGAGTCCGCGACCCGGCTGCGGTGTTCGGCGGCCTCCCGCCGCTCGGCCGCGAACGCCCGGATGGTCTCCATGTTCGCGAGGCTGTCGGCGACATGGCCGGAGACCCGGGCGATCGCCGCCTCGCGGTCGTTGACGAGCCGCTGCCGGCGGCGGATCACAGGCGTCGCGGCCGTCACGGTCAGCGCGATCATCACCAGAAGGCCGACGACGAGCATCGGTTCGTAGCTCCACAGCACCACGGCACCGAAGGCCAGGGGGACGAGGCTGCCCACGATCCGGTACGTCATCGTGTCGACGAAGTCCTCGAAGCGCCTGCCGAAGCTGAGCACCCGCTTGGTCAGCGAGCCGGCGAAGTTGTCGTGGAAGAACGCCGCGTCCTTGGCGAGGAGTTCGTCCATGCCGCGCACGTACAGGTGCTCCGCGCCGAGGGCGTCCACACGGTTCAGGCAGTGCTGCCCGACCCGCCACACGGCCTCGGCGAGCAGCAGCGTCACCCCGAAGCCCAGTACGTACGGCAGCGCCGAGGCGAGGGTGAGACCGCCGTCCCCGGCGGCCTGCCCCGCCAGTTTGGCGATCAGCAGGGGGGCGACGTAGCGGGTGCCGATGTTGCCCACGGCCGGCAGCAGCAGCGCGGGCAGGGCCGGCCGCCGCAGTCGCAGCAGTTCCCGGCCGTAGCGGCGCAGCGCCAGAACGACCGCGCTCCTGCCCGGCGTTCGCTCGGGCATATCTGTGGTCCCCATCACACTCCCGGAGGTTCGGAAGTCGGAAGTTTCCCGTCGGGGGACGTTCTCGGTCCACGCATTTACGGCGGACTGGCGAGAATCGGACACCGCCGGTGACGAACCCGTGGACACGCCGGGACCAGGTGCGGACGCGGATTCCGGCCGCTGGAAAGGTCGTCCGTGACGGGCCGGCTTCGAGGACGGGGACGCATCGCGTGGCACGGGGAATCGGGGACGAGCGGGACCGCGCCTGGGTCGGCCGGGCGATCGAGCTGCTGCTGGCCGACCGGGCGGACGAACCACCCACGCCCCTGCGGGCGTTCCCGCTCGCCGGGCCGCCGGGCACGGCACTGTATCTGAAGGACGAGTCGCGGCGGCCGACCGGGAGTCTGAAGCACGGGCCCGCCCGTGATCTGCTGCTCGACGCCCTGCGCGCCGGTGGGATCGGGCCCTCCACCCCGCTGTTCGAGGCCACCAGCGGCAACATGGCCGTGGCGCGGGCGTACTTCGCGCGGCTCCTCGCGCTGCCGTACACCGCGGTCGTGCCGGGCAGGACCGGGGTGGCCAAGCGGCGGCGGATCGAGGCGCGGGGCGGGCGGTGCCATCCCTTCGACCCGGCGCTCGCGGTCCACGGGAAGGCGCGCTCCCTCGCCGAGGAGGCCGGCGGTCACTGTCTGGACCATCTGGAGCGGGTGGGGGACGCGGTCGGCCGGAGCGGTCCCGAGAGTCTCGGGGCGCAGATCCTGGGCGACTTGGAGAAGGCCGGGGAGTCGGCGCCGGCGTGGATCGTCGTGGGGGTCGGCAGCGGCGCCACGTCGGCCGCCGTCGGGCGGTATCTGAGGATGCGCGGGGTGGGGACCAGGCTCGCCGTGGTCGATCCGGAGAACTCGGCCTACTTCGCCGGCTGGGCCGCGGACTTCCCCGGGTACTCCACCGGCATGCCCTCCCGCATCGAGGGGATCGGACGGCCGCGCATGGAGCCCGCCTTCGATCCGTCCGTGGTCGATCCGGTGATCCCGGTCCCCGACGCGGCGAGCGTGGCGGCGATGCGGCATCTGCACGCGGTCACCGGGCTGATGGCAGGACCCTCCTCCGGAAGCTGTCTGTGGGGGTCCTTCAAGGTGCTGGACCGCATGCGCCGGGAGGGCGTCCGGGGACCGGTCGTGATGGTCGTCGGGGACGGCGGTGAGACCTACCGGGACACCTACTACGACGGCTCCTGGACCTCGGCCAAGGGGTGGCGACTGCCCGGCCCGCTCTCCGACCTGGAGCGCTTCACCGCCACCGGGAGCCGGGGTGTCGCCCCGGGCGGGTGAACGCGGGCGACCCGCGGCACGCCGAGGCCCTCGGCCTGGCGGACCGGCACCGCCCGCGATGTCCAACTCCGGTCGGGGCGGGTCGCGGTGGCCCGTGACGGCCGTCGGTCAGAGGTCGCCGGCTGCGCCGAGGCCCGTGAGCGCGCCCACCGGGTCGAGGTCGGGGGTGCCGCGCGGCCACCAGTCCTCGTGGCCGGGCTCCGACTCGTAGGCGTACCAGAGTCCCGACCGGCCGAGCCGGAGCTGGATGTGGCCCTGGGGGTGGGTGAGGCGGTTGCGCCAGGGGCGGAAGGCGGGGAGGTCGGCGGCGAGCAGCAGCGGGCGGGCGCGGTCGAAGCGGCCGGCCGGCGGGTCCCAGGGCTCCTCCAGGACCTCCAGGCCGTCCGGTCCGCCCTGCCGCCAGGCGGCCACCGCGCGCGCCAGCTCCGCCGTACCGCGGCCGGCGGCCCCGGCGAGGGACGCGTAGAGCGCGCGGGTGCCGGCGGTGAGGCCGGAGCCTGGGCGGGCCGCGGCGAGCCGGACGGCGTCCTGCCACAGCGTCAGCCCGCCGACCGGGTCACGGCCCGTGGTGAGCAGGGCGTGGGCGCGGGCGGCGGCGTCGGTGGCCAACTGGTCCAGCGCGAAGGGGTCGGGACCGCCCGGTGCCGCCGGACAGGACGGGGGCTGCTCGGGGTGCGGGGGTGCGGGCAGCGGCGCCGGGAGGGGTGGCAGGCTTCGCGCGGCCAGCGCCTTGCCGGCCCGGACGCCGGGCAGGGGCGCCGGTCCCCGGTCCTGGGCGGCGCGGGCAGCGCGGGCCGCGTTCAGCCGGGACAGGGCGTCGAGCAGTTCCCGTTCGCCCCGGCCGCGGAGCAGGAGCAGGACGAAGGGGTCGGCGTCGAGCAGCCGTGCCGTCTGGTAGCAGAGGGCGGCGGCGTGTTTGCAGGGGTGCCCGGAGTCGGGGCAGTTGCACTGCGGGGCCAGGTCGCCGGGCCCGGGGAGCAGGGGGACGCCGCAGTCGGCCAGGGAGTGCGGCAGCTCCTTGTCCAGGAGGGCGGCGATGTGTCCGGGCCGCTCGGCGGCCGCGTCCAGGAACCGCCGCCAGTCGTCGTCGCCCAGTGTGCGCAGGCGCACCTGCACGCGGTACGGCCGCGGCCGGCTGCCCTGTACATAGGCGAGCACCAGACCCGGCGTCACCGTGATGGCGTCCACGCGCCCCCGCTCGGCGTAGCGGCGTCCCCGCGCCAGCCGCGCCGCGTCCAGAGCGCCCTCCTCCAGCGCGGTCACCCACGCGTCTCCCCACCATGTCCCGGCGAAGCCCTCCTTCACCGCCCGGGGCGGGAGGGCGGGGAAGGTGCGACGCAGCTCGCCGTCGCGGTCGGGGGCGGCCATGGAACGGGGGGCGCGAGGGGTTGCGGGGGCCCGGGAGGGCGTCGCCCGGCGCGGGGGCCCGTCGGGCGCCGCCGGGGTGTGCTTCGGGGGCGGTACCGCCGCCTGTTGCGACGGGTGCGGCCGGGAGTGCGGCGGCTCGTCGAGGGGTGCCGGGGGTTCGGTGCGGGGCCGATCCGGGTCGGGCGGCGTCGGCTCCGTCCGGGTGGTCACCCCGCTCTCGGCGGCGGGAACACCGTCGGGCTCAACCGGGGGCGGCGGCTCTCCCGTCGGGTCCGCCTCCGGGGGCAGCCGGAACGCGTCCGCGACGAAGTCCCGTACGGCACGGACGCGGGCGTCGGCGGTGGGCGAATCGCCCGAGCCGTGCGCACGAGGGGCCGTGCCGGGCAGCCGCCGTGTGCCCGCGGCGCCCCTGGCCTTCGAACTCCCGGCGTCCTTCGCCGCTTCGGCCTTCGCCCGCCGACGGGCCGCCCGCAACGCCTCGCGCGCCACGTCCGCGGGGCGGCTGTCGCCTCCGTCCGCGGAGCCGGGGCGGGTCGCGGGGTTCGCGTCGGCGGGAGTGGGCGTCGGGGTGGGGGTGGTCACGTCGGTGGGAGGGTCCGTCGCCGCATCGTCGGCGGATTCGGCCGGGGGTGCGGCTGCGGCTGTTGCTCCGTCGGGGCCGGTCGGCCCGGCCGCCGCCTCGTCCGGTTCCCGGGTGCCGGATGCGGCCTGCGGGTCGGCCGCGGTCGTATCCGGCCGGTCCACATCCCCTTGTGCGGTGCGGGAGCGGTCCGAGCGCTCTGCGAGGGGTGCTCCCTCCCCCACCTGCCGTGCGATCCGCGCGCTGCGCAGTGCCGCGCGTGCGATGTCCGCCGGGCGCGGGCCGGTGCGCTCCTCCTGGTCCGGGTTCCCTTCTTGACCCGGGTCCGGGTTCCCGTCCTGGGCCGGGGTCCGGTCCTGGGTTCGGTCGTGCTCCCGGTCCCGGTCCGGGCCCACCCCCCGCGCCGGTCCCCCGGCCCCGGCGAGGGACTGGGCCCCGGCAGGGGACTGGGCCCCGCCCGCGTCCTCGGCGGCGGGGTCCGCGGCGGCATCGGCGGCGGGGTGCGCTGCCGGCTCGCCGCGGCGGCGGGCCTCGTGCAGGGCGCGGCGGACCTCGTCGGCCGGTCGGGGGGTCATGACGGCCTCCGCAGGGACACCAGGTCGGACAGCTCGCGGGCGGTCAGCTCGGTGAGGGCCGCCTCGCCGGAGCCGAGGACCGCGTCGGCCAGCGCCCGCTTGGACTGGAGCATCTCGGCGATGCGGTCCTCGACCGTGCCCTCGGTGATGAGGCGGTGGACCTGGACGGGCTGGGTCTGGCCGATGCGGTAGGCGCGGTCGGTGGCCTGTTCCTCCACGGCCGGGTTCCACCAGCGGTCGAAGTGCACGACGTGGCCCGCGCGGGTGAGGTTCAGACCGGTGCCCGCGGCCTTCAGGGACAGGACGAGGACGGGGGTCGCCCCGCTCTGGAAGCGGTCCACCATGCGCTCGCGCTCCGGCACCGGCGTACCGCCGTGGAGCAGGTCGGCGGGGACCGCGCGAGCGGCCAGGTGGGAGGTGATGAGGCGGGCCATGCCGACGTACTGGGTGAAGACGAGCGCCGAGCCGTCCTCCGCGAGGAGGGTGTCCAACAGCTCGTCCAGCAGGGCGAGTTTGCCCGAGCGCGCGGTCATCCGGTCCGCGCCGCCCGACGGCTGCTCCTCCTTCAGGAACAGCGCGGGGTGGTCGCAGATCTGCTTCAGCGAGGTCAGGAGCTTGAGGACGAGTCCCCTGCGGCCGATGCCCTCGGCCGTCTCGATGGCGAGCATCGACTCGCGCACCACCGCCTCGTACAGCGCGGCCTGTTCACGGGTGAGGGGGACGGGATGGTCCGTCTCGGTCTTCGGCGGCAGCTCGGGGACGATGCCCGGGTCGGACTTCTTGCGCCGCAGCAGGAAGGGGCGGATCAGCCGGGCGAGGCGCTCCACCGCCTGCTCGTCCTCGCCGTTCTCCACCGCGCGCGCGTGCCGGGCGCGGAAGGACTTCAGGGGGCCCAGCAGTCCGGGGGTGGTCCAGTCGAGCAGCGCCCACAGCTCGGAGAGGTTGTTCTCCACCGGTGTGCCGGTCAGCGCCACGCGGGCCGGGGACCGAATCGTGCGCAGGGCCTTCGCCGTCGCCGAGTACGGGTTCTTGACGTGCTGTGCCTCGTCCGCGACGACCATGCCCCAGGGCTGTTCGGCCAGGGTCGGGGCGGCGGACCGCATCGTGCCGTACGTGGTGAGGACGAAGCCGCCGGTCCGGTCCAGGCCGTCCAGGGTGCGGTCGGGGCCGTGGAAGCGGCGGACGGGGACGCCGGGCGCGAACCGGGTGATCTCCCGCTGCCAGTTGCCCAGCAGCGAGGCCGGGCAGACCACCAGCGTCGGTTCGGTGCGGGCCCGCTTGAGGTGCAGGGCGATGACGGTGATCGTCTTGCCGAGGCCCATGTCGTCGGCGAGACAGCCGCCGAGGCCGAGCGAGGTCATGAGGTCGAGCCAGGCCAGGCCGCGGAGCTGGTAGTCGCGGAGGGTGGCGTGCAGGCCGGGCGGCGGTTCGGCGGGGCGAACCCCCGTGGTGAGCCGGTCGCGCAGGGCGGCCAGCGCACCGACGGGCACCACGTCGACCGTCTCGCCGTCGGCCTCCGCGCTGCCGGTGAGGGAGACGGAGAGGGCGTCGACCGGGTCGAGCAGACCCAGGTCCCGCTTGCGGGCCCGGCGGACGAGTGCCGGGTCGACCAGCACCCACTGGTCGCGCAGCCGGACGACGGGGCGGTGCGCCTCCGCCAGGGTGTCCATCTCGGCCTCGGTGAGCGGGTCGCCGCCGAGCGCCAGTTGCCAGCGGAACTGGAGGAGGTCCTCGCTCTCGAAGAAGCCCGTGCCGTCGGTCGCCGAGCCGGGGGCGGGGCGGACCACGGCCGTCGCCGTGAGGTCCTGGGCCAGGTCGCGGGGCCAGTGCACGGCGACGCCCGCGGCGGCGAGCCGGCCGGACGCGACCCCCAGCAGGTCGGTGACCTCCTCCTCGGACAGGCCGAGGACATCGGGCACGTCCTGCTCGGTGAGCCGGTCGAGCGGCGGCCAGACCCGCGCGGCGCGCCGCACCGCGAGGGCGGCGTCCACCCGTGTGCGGGGACCGAACGCCGCGTCGGCCGCCCCCGACCACAGGTCCGCCGCGTCGGCCACGAGGGTGGGGTCGGCGAGGCTGTGCACCTGGACGATCGCCGCCCCCGCCCTGCGCACACCGCCGCCGTCCCCGGCCGCGGTGCCGTCGGCGTCGAACAGGTCGTACGCCGACAGGTCCAGCCGCAGCGAGATCCGCACGCCCGCGTCCATGCCTGCGGCGACCTCGGCGGCCCACTCGTGGGCGTCGGGCAGGCGCTGGGCTCCGCGGGCGGCGAAGGGGCGGCCCGAGGCGTGGGGCGCGGCAGGGGTGCGGGGCAGGGTGTCGGCGACGGCGTCCAGGAAGGCGCGGATCAGTGCTTCCGGTTCGGGCAGCCGGATCGGGCCGGGGCCCTCCAGCGGGACCGCGTGTCCCTCCGGGGGCAGGGCGGCGGCCACCGCCCGCAGGTGGGCGATGTCGTCGGGGTCGAGCGGGCCGGCCCGCCAGGCGTCGTGTCCGGTCGCGGTCAGGCCGGGCAGCAGCCGGCCGCGCGCGGTGAGCCGCAGGGCGTGCAGGGCCGCCGCGCCCCAGCACGCGGTGGCCGGGTGGGCCGCCGGGTCGTGCCGGGCGCGCACCAGGAGGGGCAGTGCCTCGTCGAGCGGCAAGGACAGCGCGGGCGTCGTCCTGCGCCGCGCCCCGGCACCGTGCCGTCGTACGACGGTCAGCTCCGTGAGCCCGGCCGGTCGGTCTCCGTCACCGGGCGCGGCGGAGGCGGCGAGAGGCGGGGCGTCTGGGTGCGCGACGCCGGCGACGCCGTCCTCGGAAGACCCGCCCTCCGGGTCCCAGAAGGCGATCCGGCCGTCGCGCGGGAGCGGCGCGGGCAGGAAGACGGCCGCGAGCCGGGCGGGAACGGACGGCGCGGACGGCGCGGACGCCTCCGGCCGCCTCGCCTCGCCCCGCTCCCCCGCGCCACCCGCGCCACCCGCGCCACCCGCGCCACCCGCGCCACCCGCGCCACCCGGGGCCATCGTGCCCACCACAGCCCTGTCGTCCATACGTCCTGTCACCTCCCGCCCGTGTGCCGGATCAGATGTCTTTGACTCTACGGGCGGGGTCCGACAATCGGCTCCGGCGGCCTGCCGGGGCCCGGTCGGCGCGGGTGCGCGGTCAGGGGACCGTGCGGGAGACGACGTACACCATGGGATATTCCGGGTACTTCATGTCCACGACTATGTCCTGGTTCGGCGCCGGGTTCGGCTGCTCGTTGACGACGCCCCACCAGGAGCCGGACGGGCCGAACTCCCAGCCGGTGACGCGCTGGGCGCGGTCGCTGATGGCGATCTTGTCCTTCGTCAGCGCGCCCCGGTCGAGGCCCAGTCCGGCCAGGAACGCGTCCAGACCGGCCCCGGAGGTCTGGAACTGGACGTAGAGGCGGCTGGTCCTCCAGTTGTTCGTCTCGTAGTACGCGATCTTGCCGGCCGGGAGCGGGACGGGCACCTCGTAGATGCGACGCTGCAGTTTGGACGGCCAGCCCTCGGTCATGCCGGTCGCCGCGTACCTCGCCTCCTTCTCCCTGCCGCTGTCGCGGCTCTGGTTGGCGGAGATCACGAGGTAGCCGGCCGGGACGCCGATGAGCAGCACGATGATGAGCAGGGTGAGCGACCGGCGGCGGATCATGTGCCGGTGGTCCTCCGCGGGAGGCCGGGGCTCTTTTGGGGTCCCGGCCTGCTGGGGCAGGGTTTCCGTCACGGCGACTCCTGGGACGTACGGCGGGCCTCGGCGTACCGTTCGTAGCGCTCGTACCGCTCCACCCGGCGCCGCTTGGCCCGGCGGAACCGGCGGGCGACCAGCCGGGCGAGGTCGGCGGCGCCGACCATGCCGGCCTCGGGGCCGAGCTGAGCGCGGACGATGCGGGCCTCGGGGCGGTAGCCGCGGCCGGTGAGCTGGCGCCTGAAGGCGTCGCGCGCGGGGCCGATCAGCAGGTCGTCGGCGGCGCTGACCCCGCCGCCGATCACGAAGCAGGACGGGTCGAGCGCCGCCGCCAGGTTGGCGATGCCGACCCCGAGCCACTGGCCGATGTCCTGGAGCAGCTCGATGCACATGGCGTCGCCGTCGCGGGCCAGCTCGGTGATCATCGGGCCGGTGATGTCGCCGATGCTCCCCTTGACGTGCTCGATGATCCCGTACGCCACCGGCGAGTCGGCGGCGGCCAGCTCCCGGGCCTCTCTGACCAGGGCGTTGCCCGAGCTGTACTGCTCCCAGCAGCCGCGGTTGCCGCACGGGCAGCGGTGGCCGCCGGGCACGACCTGCATATGGCCGAACTCCCCGGCGACCCCGTACTTGCCGCGCTTGACCTGGCCGTCCTCCAGGATGGCGCCGCCGATGCCGGTGCCGAGCGTGATCATGACGAGGTGGTCCTCGCCGCGGCCGGCGCCGAAGCGCCACTCGGCCCAGGCGGCGGAGTTGGCGTCGTTGTCCACCAGGACCGGGACGGCCAGGCGGCCGGCGAGACGGTCGCGCAGGGGTTCGTTGCGCCAGGACAGGTGGGGCGCGAACAGGACGCGGTTGCGGTCGGCGTCGACCCAGCCGGCCGCGCCGATGCCGACGGCGTGCACGTCGTGCCGGTCGGAGAGGTCGAGGACCAGTTCGACGATGGTGTCCTCGACGACCCTGGGGCTCTTGGACTTGTCGGGAGTCTCCGTGCGGAGCTTCTCCAGGATGTTGCCGTCGGCGTCGACGACGCCCGCCATGACTTTCGTACCGCCGATGTCGATGCCGACCGTGGGCACACGGGGTGCCGTGAGGTGCGAGCGGCGTTCCCTCGTGCCCACGGTGCGCAGGACCGGGGCGCGGCGGGAGCCGATGGGGGCGGTGAAGTCGCGGTAGGTGCTCATCGGGTGCGATTGTGCCGCACGGGTGTGCGCCGTGCCGAATGGGCCGGGCAGGGGCGGCGGGACCGGTCGCCGGGCGCGGGTGCGTCCGGGCCGGCCGCGCCCCCGCGGCCGAGCCGCGCCTCGCCCGGTCCCGCGCCTGTCATCAGGGGCGTCGCAGTTCGTGGCGCAGGTCGTCCAGCTCGTTTCCGCCCGCCATCTGCCGCGTCAGCTCGTCCAGCGTGATGTCGTCGCGTTCGTGGCTGCCCACCGTCGTGCCGCGCTTCAGCAGGACGAATCTGTCACCCACCAGGTACGCGTGGTGCGGGTTGTGGGTGATGAGGACGACACCGAGACCCTGGTCGCGGGCGGCCGCCACGTACTTCAGGACGACGCCGGACTGCTTGACGCCGAGTGCCGCCGTCGGCTCGTCGAGCACCAGCACCTTCGCGCCGAAGTGCACCGCGCGGGCGATCGCCACGCACTGGCGCTCGCCGCCGGAGAGGGTGCCGATGGGCTGGTCCACGTCGCGCAGGTCGATGCCCATGCGCAGGAGTTCGGCGCGGGTCGTGCGGCGCATCAGGTCGAACGTCCATGCGCTTGAAGGGGGCGACGCCCCTGCGCGGCTCGGAGCCGAGGAAGAAGTTGCGCCAGACCGGCATGAGCGGGACCACGGCAAGGTCCTGGTAGACGGTGGCGATGCCGCGGTCGAGGGCCTCGCGCGGGGAGGAGAGGCGGGTCTCCTCCCCGTCGAGGCTCAGGGTGCCGCCGTCGTGCTGGTGCAGACCGGCGATGATCTTGATGAGCGTCGACTTGCCGGCGCCGTTGTCGCCGAGCACGCAGGTGATCTCGCCCGCGTGCACCTTGAGGGAGACCCCTTCGAGGGCGCGGACGTTCCCGTAGTTCTTGCTGACGCCGGACAGCTCCACGAGCGCCGTACGGTTTTCGGTCCGCGTCACTTGGTGGCCTCCGCCCGCTTGCGCACCCAGGCGTTGAGCAGGGTCGCGAGGAGCAGCATGGCTCCGAGGAAGAACTTGAACCAGTCGGGGTTCCACTCGGCGAAGACGATGCCCTTGCTGGTCATGCCGAAGATGAGGGCGCCGACCGCCGAGCCGACGGCGCTGCCGTGGCCGCCGGTGATCAGACAGCCGCCGATGACGGCCGCGATGATGTAGATCAGCTCTTGGCCCACGCCCTCGCCCGACTGGACAACGTCGTACGAGAAGAGCAGGTGCTGGCCGGAGATCCAGGCGCCGAATCCCACGCCCATGTACAGGCCGATCCTGGTCCTGGCGACCGGGACGCCGACCGCGCGGGCGGCCTCCTTGTTGCCGCCCACCGCGAAGATCCAGTTGCCGGCGCGGGTGCGCAGCAGGATCCAGCTGGCGACGGCGACCAGGGCGAGCCACCACAGGATGGTCACCTTGAAGCCGACCCCGCCGACGGTGAGGGTGGCCGCGAACACGTCGCGGGCGGAGGCGAAGCCCTCCATGTCGGCGATCGTCTTGGTGGAGACGGTGCCGTCGATCAGCTTGGTGAAGCCCAGGTTCAGGCCGGTCAGCATGAGGAAGGTGCCGAGCGTGATGATGAAGCTGGGCAGTTTGGTGCGGGTGAGCATGAAGCCGTTGAAGGCGCCGATCGCCAGGGTGACCAGCAGGGAGACGCCGACGCCGACCCAGACGTTGGCGGTCATCTGGTAGCTGAACATCGAGGAGACCAGCGCCGACGAGGTGACCAGGACGCCCGCGGACAGGTCGAACTCGCCGCCGATCATCAGCAGCGCCACCGGCACGGCCATGATGCCGATCGTGGAGGCGGCGTAGAGGACCGTGCTGAGGCTGGAGGCGCGCAGGAAGCTGTCGGCGAAGAACGCGAAGAAGACGAAGACGGCGATCGCGCCGACGACCGAGCCCAGCTCGGGGCGGCCGAGCAGCTTCCGCAGCCGAGAGCTGTGCAGAATCCTTTCGTCAGCGCGAATCTCCGAGGCGGCGCTCATCGGGTGCCCCGCTCCGTGTAGTCGGCCAGCGCGGCGGCGTCGTCCTTGGTGATGATCTGCGGCCCGGTGAGCACCGGCCGGCCGCCGCCGAGCACGTCGGCGTTGTACTTGTACAGCCACAGCAGGTCGACGGCCTCGTAGCCCTGGAGGTAGGGCTGCTGGTCCACGGCGAAGCCGAGGGAGCCGTCCTTGAGCCCGGCGGCCACCTTGGCGTTGAGGTCGAAGGTGTCGACCTCGGCCCCGCTGCCCGCGCCCTGCCCGGCCTTCACGGCGGTGGCCGCGTAGGGGGCGCCGAGGGTGACCACGGCGTCGACGGCCTTGTCGGTCTGCAGCTTGGCCTCGATGGCGGACTGCACGTCCGGCATGCTGGTGCCGTTGACGTAGAGCCGCTGGAGCTTGCCGTCGAAGGTCTTCGCCACGCCGTCGCAGCGCTGCTCGTGACCGACGTTGCCCTGCTCGTGCAGGACGCAGACGGCCCGCTTGCGGCCCCGCCGGTTCAGCTCGTCGCCGACGGCCTCGCCGGCGACCGTCTCGTCCTGGCCGACGTGGGTGAGGGCGCCGAACCGCTCGGACACCTCGGAGCCGGAGTTCACGGTGATCACCGGGATGCCCGCCTTCCGGGCGCGGGCGAGGGCCGACTTCATGGCGTCGGGCTTGGCGAGCGTGACGACGATCCCGTCGACCTTCTTGTCCACGGCCGCGTCCACGAGCTGCGCCTGCTGCTGGGCCTCGTCGTCGTGGGAGTAGGTGAAGTTGATGTTGTCCTTCATGGCGGCCTGCTCGGCGCCGCTCTGGACGATGTCCCAGAAGGTGTCGCCGTCGCCCGAGTGAGTGATCATGGCGAAGGTCCAGCGGGGCGTGTCCACCGCCGCCCTCCCCTGGGCCGACGCGGCCTTGCGGGCGTCCTCGGCGCGCTTGCCGCCGGTGCTGCTGCAACCGGCCAGGGACACCGACAGTGCCCCTGCCAGCGCCATGCCTACCCAGGTCCGAAACCGTGCCACGAGGCCGTGCCCTTCTCGCTGTGCCGTGCTGTGCGTGCCGGGTTCCGCGGAGCCCGGCGGGGTTTCTTCCGCAAACCCCAAACGCCCCATTGTCCGACACACAAGCGGAGCGCATTCCTCCGGGGAGCGGACGACGGTCACATTGTCCGGACATTACGACGAACCCGCGCGGCGGAGGCGGTCGCCGGGCGGGGCCGCTCAGGACCGTACGAGCAGCTGGAACTCGAAGGAGTAGCGGGACGGCCGGTAGGTGTGGGTGCCGAACTCGACCGCCCGGCCCGTGTCGTCGAAGGTCGTGCGCTCCATGGTGAGCAGCGGGGCGCCCTCGGCCTCGCCGAGCCGCTCGGCCTCACCCGCGGTGGCGGCGCGGGCGCCGATGGACTGGCGGGCGCTGTGCAGGGTGATCCCTACGGCGCGCATCAGCCGGTACAGGCCGGTGGCCTCCAGCTGTCCGGTGTCCAGGTCGAGGAGGCCGGGCGGCAGGTGGTTGCAGAGGTACGCCATCGGCTCCCCGTGCGTCAGCCGCAGCCGTTCGATGCGGTGCACTTCGCTGTGCTCGGCCACGCCGAGGGCGGCGGCCACCTCGGCCGTCGCCGGGACGACGGTGTTGACCAGGACCTTCGTGGCCGGGCGCTGTCCCGCCGCCTCCAGGTCGTCGTAGAGGCTGCTGAGTTCCAGCGGGCGTTTGACCTTGCTGTGCACGACCTGGGTGCCGACGCCGCGGCGGCGCACGAGCAGGCCCTTGTCGACGAGCGACTGGATGGCCTGGCGGACGGTGGGCCGGGACAGACCGAGCCGCGCGGCCAGCTCGATCTCGTTGCCCAGCAGGCTGCCGGGGGTCAGCACACCGTGCTCGATCGCCGCCTCCAGCTGCTGCGACAGCTGGAAGTACAGCGGCACGGGGCTGCTGCGGTCCACGCTGAGGTCGAGCGACACGGTGGGGTCCACTCCTGGTTTCGGCACGGGCCGAGCGTAGCTCCGCACGTTGTTGACGGGAAGTTGTGCAGTTCGATTGTCCGGACATACGCATTGACAGGGCGTGGGCTGTGAGCCCACTTTGATTCCATGCGCATCGGGGTCATCGGTACGGGCCGCATCGGCACCGTTCACACCAACACACTCAGCCGCCATCGCAACGTCGGATCCCTGATCCTCACGGACGCCGACTTAGCACGTGCCCAGGACCTGGCCCACCGGCTGGGCGAGACGGCGGCACCGGGAGTGGACGAGATCTTCCACTGGGGGGTGGACGCCGTGGTGATCACCACGGCGACCCCGGCCCACGCCGAACTGATCGGGCGGGCGGCGCGCTCGGGGCTGCCGGTGTTCTGCGAGAAGCCCATAGCGCTTGACCTGCCCGGCACGCTCCAGGCCATCGCCGAGGTGGAGGCCGCCGGGACCATCCTCCAGATGGGTTTCCAGCGCCGCTTCGACGCCGGCTACACGGGCGCCCGGGACGCGGTGCGGTCCGGGCGGCTCGGCCGGCTGCACACCGTCCGGGCGGTGACCAGCGACCAGACGCCGCCGCCGGCCGCGTATCTGCCGCAGTCCGGCGGGCTCTTCCGGGACACGCTGATCCACGACTTCGACGCCCTGCGCTGGGTGACCGGGCGGGAGGTCGTCGACGTGTACGCCGCCGGGTCCGACGCCGGTCCGGCGATGTTCCGCGCGGCCGACGACGTGGACACGGGCGCCGCGCTGCTCACCCTGGACGACGGCACGCTGGCCACGACGACCGCGACACGGCTGAACGGCGCGGGGTACGACGTGCGCATGGAGCTGGCCGGGGAGCTGGACCAGATCGTCGTCGGCCTGGACGACCGCACGCCGATCGCGTCCACCGAGCCGACCGGCCCACCGGCCGCGGACAAGCCGTGGACGGGCTTCGTGGAGCGCTTCGGCCCCGCCTACGAGGCGGAGCTGACCACGTTCGTCCAGGTGGTGCGCGGCGAACGCGCCAACCCGTGCGACGGACGCGAGGCCCTCCAGGCCCTGCGGATCGCCGAGGCCTGCGAACTCTCCCGCCGCGAGCGCAGACCCGTGGGGCTGGCGGAGGTGCCCGGAGCCACGACCTCCATGGCGGGGTGACCGGCCCGCCCCCGGACCACTGCCCGTCCGGCGGCCGTCGGCCCGGTGGTGGACGCGGACGGGGCTCGCCCCGCGGCCGATGTGAGTGGGGGGTCCGCGGGGCGAGAGTACGGGGCACGGGCCGGGTGCGCGGGGTCGGTCTCCTCGACGTGGGACGAGGAGTCCGGACCCTACGAATCCGGCCTCAGCAGCTGTAGTTGACCAGGGCGAACGACACGTAGTGGTCGGCCGTGTAGTAGTCCTCCCGGTTCTTCTGGCCGGTGACGATGCGACGGGCGCCCCGGGTGCTGGAGCCCGGCGTGATCACCGTGTACTCGTGGTAGTAGCCGGTGGACTGCCCCGGCAGGATGCCCTCCCGGTTCTGGAAGACGGTCCCGTCCTGAGAGAACGGATAAGGACCGCCCCGTGCTATCAGGTTGAGCGTGTCGTGCGCCTGGGAGGGCAGGGCGCCGTAGCAGATGCTGCCGACCGCCGCGGGAGCGGCGCCCGCCGTGGTCGCGGAGACGGAGCCGCCCACCAGGAGGGCGGACAGGACTGCGGCTGCTGCGCCGAGCCGAGCGGCGCGTGGGGGGAATCTCATGGCTTCATGATGACGCGCGTAGACCATGGCATGTCAATGACAAGTACGGAGATTTTCCCGGGAAGTCATATGAGTTTTCAGCGCGTTCACCTGCCACCGCCGTCGGTGCGCTCGCGCGCGGGGCGCACCGGTGCTGTCCGGCCGGTGCGCCCCGCGCGGGTTCGTGAGCGGGGGTCAGCCGCCCAGTTCCTGGTGGCGGGCGGCGAGGTGCGCGGCGCCGTCCTCGGTGAGGGAGCCGAACAGGCGCAGCCGGGAGATGCCGCCGTCGGGGAAGATGTCCACGCGCGCGTGGGTGCCGACGGCCGCCTCGGGCAGGACGAAACGGTGGTCGGTGTCGGGCTGGAGGCGGGTGCGCGGCAGCACCTCGCGCCAGTCGCCGTCCTCGCCGTCCCGTACGGACACCGACGCCCAGCCGGCCGAGTTGCCCTTCAGATACGCCGTGTCGATCTCGATCGCGCGGATCCGCGAGCGGTCCACCAGGCGGTAGCGGATCCAGTCGTGGCCCCGGTCGCGGCGGCGCCGGGTCTCCCAGCCGTCGTCCATCTTGCGGGAGCGGCCCGGACGGACGGTGTTGGCGGCCGGCGAGTAGAAGAGGTCGGAGGCGTCCTCCACCCGGCCGCCGTTCTCCAGGGCGACCGTGTCGAAGGTGCCGAGTGCCGCGAGCCAGGCCGGGTCCGGCACGACCTCGCCGTACGCCCGCAGGCGGGCGATGCCGCCGTCGGGGTGCTGCTTGAGGCGCAGGTGGGTGAAGCGCTGCTCGGCGGTGACGGCGAAGCCGTTGGCGGCGTGGCCGCCGACCGGGGTGCGCGGGATGAGGGTCGTCCACTTCACGTCGGCGGCGAGCAGCTCCTCCGGCGACGGGGAGCCTTCGAGCGCGGCGCCCTCGACGGAGACGGCCTGCGGGTAGTTGCCGCGGAAGTGGGCCGTGTCGACGACGATTCCGCGGATCACGCCGGGGGCGCCGAGGCGGATCAGCGCCCAGTCGTGGTCGTCCTCGGTGGGCCAGGGGTGCCCGGCCGAGGCGCCGCGGCGCCTGCGGGTCTCCCAGCCGTCCATGACCTTGCCCTTGTGCCCGAAGTGCTCGGGGTCGAACTCGGCGCGCTCGGGCACCAGCAGGTTCTCGCGCTGGGCGAAGAACTCGTCGTTGGCGGCGACGACACCGGCGCCCAGCCGCCGGTCGGCGAGGTCGGTGTACCGGGTGAAGGGGAGGTCGGCGCTGCGGTAGTCCGCGTACGGGTCACCGCCCGCGTAGGGGTTCGCGTCGCCGGTGAAGCCGGCCAACGAGGCACTCTGCCGGTCCGTCACGGTGATCAGGTGCTCCTTTCGGGGTTGTTCGGGGTGATCCGGTTCAGGAGTTGCGGGCGGGCCGGGCCGCGCGGTCGAGGAGCTGCCCCTTGGGCTCGGTGAACGCGCCGTCCGCCATGACGCGCCGTCCGCGCAGCCAGGTGGACTTCACGACGCCGTACAGGGTTCTGCCCGCGTACGCGGTGACGCGGTTGCGGTGCTGGAGGGCGGCCGGGTCGACGGTGAACGTCTCGTCGGGGGCGAGGACGGCGAAGTCGGCGTCGTGGCCCGCCGCGATGGCGCCCTTGCGTGCGTCGAGGCCCACCAGGCGTGCGGTGCGCGCCGACATCCAGCGCACGATGTCCTCCAGGCCCAGGCCGCGCTCGCGGGCCGCGGTCCACATGACCGGCAGGCTGAGCTGGAGGCCCGCGATGCCGCCCCAGGCGGTGGCGAAGTCGTCGGTCTTGAGGTCGGCGGTGGACGGCGAGTGGTCGGTGACCACGCAGTCGATCGTGCCGTCCGCGAGCGCCCGCCACAGCAGGTCCTGGTTGGCGGCCTCCCGGATGGGCGGGCAGCACTTGAACTCGCTGGCCCCGTCCGGCACTTCCTCGGCGGTGAGGGTGAGGTAGTGCGGGCAGGTCTCGACGCTCACCCGGACGCCCTCGGCGCGGGCCCCGGCGATCAGCGGCAGGGCGTCACCGGACGACAGGTGGAGCACGTGCACGCGCGCGTCGAGCCGTTTCGCCTGGGCGAGCAGGGCGGCGATGGCGCTGTCCTCGGCCTCGCGCGGGCGGCTGGCGAGGAAGTGGGCGTATTCGGGGCCGCCGTGCTGCGGGGCGGCGGCCAGTCGGCGCGGGTCCTCGGCGTGCACGATCAGCAGGCCGTCGAAGGCGGCGATCTCCGCCAGCGAACGGGCGAGCTGCTCCTGGTCGAGGTGCGGGAACTCGTCCACGCCGGACGGCGACAGGAACGCCTTGAAGCCGAGGACGCCGGCCTCGTGCAGCGGGCGCAGGTCCTTGACGTTGTCCGGCAGGGCGCCGCCCCAGAAGCCGATGTCGACGTGGGCCTTGTCGGCCGCGACCTCCCGCTTGGTGCGCAGGTGGCCGACGGTCGTGGTCGGCGGGACGGAGTTGAGCGGCATGTCGACGAGGGTGGTGATGCCGCCGGCCGCCGCGGCGCGCGTGGCGGTCCAGAAGCCCTCCCACTCGGTGCGCCCGGGGTCGTTCACATGCACATGGGTGTCGACCAGGCCGGGCAGGACGACGTGGTCGCCGACATCCTCCAGCCGTGCGCCCGCCGGGAGCGGGGCGTCGTACGGCAGGACGGCCGTGATCCGCTCTCCGCCCACCGCGATCGACGCGGCGCGGGTCCCCTCGGGCGTGACGACACGCGTCGAGCGCAGCACCAGTTCGGTTTCGGACACCCGAGCCCCTCTCTCCACCGCCGGTTTCAACGTTCTGTTGAAGGAGTCTTCATCCCGGTTCCGCGCCCGTCAAGAGGCACCCTTTGGGTGGGCATGTACGGCGAGACCGTCTGGACGTTTCCACAAAGCGGAATTATGCTTCCGGCAAGCAGAACGTAGCTACGCACAAGCCGGGAGTCAACCGGCCGCCGGGTACGCTTCTTCCTCCCGCCAGCCCCGAAAGGAACGTGCCGTGCCGACGTCCAGCGCCAGCACCACCGACTCCGCCAGGTCCGCCAGGTCCGCCACAGGTGGCGTCCAGTCCCTGGAGCGCGCCTTCGACCTGCTCGAACGGATGGCGGACGCGGGCGGCGAGGTCGGCCTCAGCGAACTCTCGGCGAGCAGCGGACTGCCGCTGCCGACCATCCACCGTCTGATGCGCACGCTCGTGGCCTGCGGATATGTACGCCAGCAGCCCAACCGCCGCTATGCGCTCGGCCCGCGTCTGATCCGGCTCGGCGAGTCCGCGTCCCGGCTGCTCGGCACCTGGGCCCGTCCGCATCTGGCCCGTCTGGTCGAGGAGACCGGCGAGACCGCGAACATGGCGCTGCTCGACGGGGACGAGATCGTGTACGTCGCACAGGTGCCCTCCAAGCACTCCATGCGCATGTTCACCGAGGTCGGCCGGCGTGTCCTGCCGCACTCCACCGGGGTCGGCAAGGCGCTGCTCGCGGACTTCCCCGCGGACGAGGTGCGGGCCCTGCTGGGCCGCACCGGCATGCCGGCCGCGACCGACAGGACCATCACCACCCCGGACGGCTTCATCGCGGCCCTGGAGGACGTGCGGCGCCAGGGCTACGCGATCGACGACAACGAGCAGGAGATCGGCGTGCGCTGCCTGGCCGTCTCCGTGCCCGACTCCCCCGCCCCGGCGGCCATCTCGATCTCCGGCCCGGCCGAGCGGGTCACGGAGGCGGCGACCGACCGGATCGTGCCGCTGCTCCAGCAGGTGGCGGCGGAGCTGTCCCAGGCCCTGCTGGCCTCGAACGGCACTCCGGCCGCCTGAGCCGCGCCCTCCCGTCGGGGCTCAGCGGCGCGGCGGGCCCCCGAAGTGCTCCACGGCGTGACGGACCTCCGTCAGCCCCGGCCGCAGCGCGCTGACGGAGCCGATCGCACCGGCTATCAGCAGCAGGGAGCGGTGCAGCCGCGGCGCCTCGGGGATCCCGCGGCTCGTCATCGCGGCGAGGTCGGCCAGCTCGTCCTCGGCTATGGCCCGGTCCGGGAAGTCGGCGGGCAGCAGGGCGAGTTGGCGGCGCAGCCGGAACACCGCGGTCCGCAGTTCCGCCACCCGTACATCCTCGTCACCGACGGTCACCCGACTCTGCCCCAAGCTCCGCAACACAGCCCTCCCCCTCGCAACCCCGTCGTACTCCCCCACGCGATGAACCTCCCCGTGGCGCGGGTCGGGCGCCGGGGACGCGGGCCAGTAAACGCCACCCCGCGCCGTGCGCGCCACCACGCGGACCGAAATTCAGCCTCCGAGAACCTCGCGCGCGCCGGAGCGTTCGGCGGGCCGTCAGGTATGCAGGACACATGACGGACAACGAAGACCAGGTGGCGGGGCTGCTCCTCGCCGCCGGGGGCGGCCGGCGCCTCGGCGGACGCCCCAAGGCGCTGCTCGAACACCGGGGACATCCGCTCGTCGAACACGCGGTCGCCGCCTTGCGCGCGGCCGGTTGCGCCCGCGTGCACGTCGTACTGGGGGCGCGCGCCGGGGATGTGCGCGCGGGGGCGGCGCTCGACGGGTGCGTCCTCGTGGACAACCCCGGCTGGGAGCGGGGCATGGGTTCGTCGCTGCGGGCCGGGCTCGGCTCGCTGACCGGGACCGGGGCGCGGGCGGCGCTGGTCTCGCTGGTGGACCAGCCCGGCATCGGGGCGGAGGCGATGGCCCGGGTGCGCGCCGGGTACCGGGACGGGACCTCGCTCGTCTCGGCGGCGTACGCGGGCGCGCGCGGGCATCCCGTCCTGCTCGGCGCCGCCCACTGGGCGGGGGTCGCGGCGACTGCCACCGGGGACCGCGGGGCACGCGCCTATCTGAGGGAGCACGAGGCCGAGATCGCGCTCGTGGAGTGCGGGGACGTGGCGCGGCCGTACGACATCGACACCGAGGCCGACCTGGTCCACCTCGAGTGAGGGGCGTGGCACCGGGCGCCGGCTTCCCTCGACCCGGAGAATCTCGACATCAACAAACCATTGAAGTTCCACAATGAGGAAACTACTATCCACTGACCAGAAGCACCCGTCCGCACTCCGAGTACGCCACGTCCCCCACGTGCCCCTTGGCACCCGGTGCCACCGCTGAAGGAAGTGACAACTCATGTCCGCACCAGCGCCGTCCCCGCTGGCCGTCGTCGACGCCGAGCCCCTGCCCCGGCAGGAGGAGGTCCTCACCGACGCGGCGCTCGCCTTCGTGGCCGAGCTGCACCGGCGGTTCACGCCCCGGCGTGACGAACTCCTCGCCCGCCGTGCGGAGCGACGCGCCGAGATCGCCCGCACCTCCACGCTCGACTTCCTCCCGGAGACCGCCGCCGTCCGCGCCGACGACTCCTGGCAGGTGGCCCCCGCCCCGGACGCGCTCCAGGACCGCCGGGTCGAGATCACCGGTCCCACCGACCGCAAGATGACCATCAACGCCCTCAACTCGGGTGCAAAGGTCTGGCTCGCGGACTTCGAGGACGCCTCGGCCCCGACCTGGGAGAACGTGATCCTCGGCCAGCTCAACCTGATCTCGGCGTACACCCGCGCCATCGACTTCACCGACGGGCGCACCGGCAAGTCGTACGCCCTGCGCCCGGCCGAGGAGCTGGCGACGGTCGTCGTGCGCCCGCGCGGATGGCACCTCGACGAGCGCCACATCCTGGTCGACGGCCGCCCGGTGCCCGGCGCCCTGGTCGACTTCGGCCTGTACTTCTTCCACAACGCCCGGCGCCTGCTGGACCTCGGCAAGGGACCGTACTTCTACCTCCCCAAAACGGAGTCCCACCTGGAGGCGCGTCTGTGGAACGAGGTCTTCGTCTTCGCCCAGGACCACGTCGGCGTCCCGCAGGGCACCGTCCGCGCCACCGTCCTGATCGAGACCATCACGGCCGCGTACGAGATGGAGGAGATCCTCTACGAACTGCGCGACCACGCCTCCGGGTTGAACGCGGGCCGCTGGGACTACCTGTTCTCCATCGTCAAGAACTTCCGGGACGGCGGCGCCAAGTTCGTGCTGCCGGACCGCAACGCGGTGACGATGACCGCCCCTTTCATGCGGGCGTACACCGAACTCCTCGTCCGCACCTGCCACAAGCGGGGCGCGCACGCGATCGGCGGCATGGCGGCGTTCATCCCGTCCCGCCGGGACGCCGAGGTCAACAAGGTGGCCTTCGAGAAGGTCCGCGCCGACAAGGACCGCGAGGCCGCCGACGGCTTCGACGGCTCCTGGGTCGCTCACCCGGACCTGGTGCCGATCGCCATGGAGTCCTTCGACAAGGTCCTCGGCGACCGGCCGCACCAGAAGGACCGGCTGCGCGAGGACGTGCGCGTGGAGGCGGCCGACCTGATCGCCGTCGACTCGCTGGACGCCAGGCCGACCTACGCGGGCCTGGTCAACGCCGTGCAGGTCGGCATCCGTTACATCGAGGCGTGGCTGCGCGGCCTGGGCGCGGTCGCCATCTTCAACCTGATGGAGGACGCGGCCACCGCCGAGATCTCCCGCTCGCAGATCTGGCAGTGGATCAACGCGGAGGTCGTCCTCGACAACGGCGAGCAGGTCACCGCCGAACTCGCCCGCAAGGTCGCCGCCGAGGAACTGGCGAACATCCGCGCCGAGATCGGCGACGAGGCCTTCGCGGCGGGCAACTGGCAGCAGGCCCACGACCTGCTGCTGACGGTCTCGCTCGACGAGGACTACGCCGACTTCCTCACGCTGCCCGCGTACGAGCAGCTCAAGGGCTGACCGCGCGGCCCCTGTGCGACCCGCGGGTCACTCGACGTGCGCGGTCCAGTCCTGTTCGGCGGGCGGTTCGCCGTGCAGGTCGGGCACCTGCTTGAGCCAGTCGGGGCGGGCCCGCCGGGTCCGTGCCGCTCGGGCGGCGTTCTCGGCGGCGAGTTCCTCGCGGGTCGGGAAGCCGGTGGGCAGCCACTCGCGGGAGGCCCGTACGCGCGCGTGGAGATAGGCGACGTACGCCGCCCTGACCTCGGCCGGCGTGTCGAAGCCGGCCTCGCGGGTCAGCCAGGCCTCCGGCACCCGGCCCACCACCTCGCGCAGCAGTTCCTCGGTCACCTTCGGAGCCAGGTCGGCGTCGGCGGCCCGGACGTCGGGCGCGCAGTGGCCGAGGGCGTGGTGGCGGAAGTCGTACGCCTTCTGCGGCGCGGCGGCACCCCAGCGGTGGTGGAAGACGAGGGCCGCTCCGTGGTCGATCAGCCACAGGCGCGGGGGCACGGTGCCGAGGGTGGGCCAGACCATCAGGTTGGAGCTGTGCACCGTGCGGTCCACGTTCACGGTGAGGGCGTCCAGCCAGACGACGCGCCCGGCCTCCCCCGGATCCACCGGGAACACCTCGGCGACCTCGGGCGTGAAGTCGACGCCGCCCGACAGGTAGTCCATGCCGAGGTTGAGCCCCGCGCTGGCGTTCAGCAGGTCCCGCACCTCCTGGTGCGGTTCGCCCTCGGCGAGCGCCGGGTCGAAGTGCGCGAGGACCAGCTCCGGCACCCGCAGCCCCAGCTCCCGCCCCAGCTCCCCCACGATCACCTCGGCGACCAGCGCCTTGCGGCCCTGCGCGGAGCCGGTGAACTTCAGGACATAGGTACCGAGGTCGTCGGCCTCGACGACACCGGGGACGGAGCCGCCGGTGCGCAGGGGTTCGAGGTAGCGGGTGGCGGTGACGTGTCGCAGCATCTCCGAAGCTGACCTGTTCCTTTGGGTCTTGCGAATCCGGGGGTTTCGGCCCGCATGCTGGTGCATCGTAACGAAGGGTGATTGCCGGCGAGGAGTGCGGTGAGGTCGCCTTTGCCGTCGTGTTGGGCGGCGGTGTCGTTGTCCGGGGTGACGGTGACGGTTGTCAGGTCGCCGGTGTGAGGGTCGCGTACGACGCCTTTGGCGCCGTCGTCGCGAAGGGGCGCAGGCGCTGCCCGCGCAGCGCGAGCCGGACGAAGTCGGTGACGCCGGACAGCGGCCAAGGGGCGGAAGTGGTCATCAGGTGTCTCCAGCGGTCGTCCGGCCGGACGGCCGGGGCGGCGAAGAAGAAGACCGGCTCCGGCCGGACCCCCGCGCACCCGGGAGTGCGCCGCGGTGCGGTCCTGCGGAGCCGGTCTCGGCCCTGCGGTGACCCGGTCGCGGGACGTCCTCACACCAGGACGCCGCCGAGCACCGCCTTGATCATGTCCTGTACCTGCTCGTCGGTCAGCGGTTTGCCGTGCCCCAGGAACAGGCGCAGGATCACCACGCCGGCGAGCATGTCGACGACGTTGACGAGGTCGACGTCGCCACGGACGAGTCCGGCCTCCCGGCCCTGGCGGAACACCGCCTCGACGGCGTCCCGCCACGGACACACCCAGGTGTCCATGTGGCTGGACGGGAAGTTCGGATCGCTGACCGCCTGCGCCGCCAGGTGCGGCAGCAGCCGTCCCTCGGGGGCGTTGAGCAGCCCGTCCCGGAGCCAGCACGTCATGGCGAAGAGATCGTCGTGAAGGTCGCCGGTCGGCTCGACGTCGAAGTCCGCCATCAACGTGTCGAGTGCGCTGATGACCATTTCCTCCTTCGAGTGCCAGCGCCGGTAGACGGTGGCCCTTCCCACTCCGGCGCGGCGGGCGACCTGATCCATGGTCAGCCCCTGGAATCCCGATTCGCCCAGCACCGTCACCGTCGCCCGGAGGATGGCGGCCTCGGCGCGATCGCTGCGCGGCCGCCCGACGGGCCGGGACACTGTCTGTCGGCCTTCACGCGTCTCGTGCATCTATCCCCTCAGCCTCTCGGTATACGTGTCGCGGACCCTTTGCACCCGGTGGCAATCATCCCACGCGCTCCTTCAGCTCAGGGCGGGGTTCGGCCGGGTCCCCGGCATCAGCCGGGCCTCGCCGGGGCATCCAGGCCAGCACCACGGCGGCGAGGGCGAAGACGAGTACGGCTCCGCCGACCAGAGCGGTGTCCATGCTGTCGACATAGGCCCGCCGGGCGGCGTCGGCGAGCGCCTGTCCCTGCGGACCCAGTTGCCGCGCTACCTCCAGTGCGGCGCCCACGGTGTCTCCGGCCGCGTCGGCGGCCCTCGCGGGCAGGCCCGCGACGGCCGGTTTCATGTCGTCCCGGTAACCCGTGCTGAGCACGCTTCCCAGCACCGCCACGCCGATGACACCGCCGACCTGCCGGAAGGCGCTGGTGACGCCGGAGGCCTCGCCGGACTTCTCGTCGGAGACGGTGGCCAGCGCGGTGTGCATCGCGATGGCGAGGGTCAGCCCGATGCCGATGCCGAGCGGCACCTGGCACAGGGCCACGGTGAGTTCCTTGGAGTCGGTACCGGTCGCGGAGAAGGTCAGCAGGCCGGTGGCCATCAGCACCAGTCCGGTCACCACCGGGCCGCGTGGTCCCACCCTGGGGGCGAGCCGCTCCGCCGTCCCCGCTCCGATCATGACGGCGAGGACCACCGGCAGCATCCGTACGCCCGTGCCGAAGGAGGAGTTGCCGAGCACGGCCTGCAGATAGGGACTGAGCATGAACAGGAAGCCGGTCATGGCGAAGTGCACCAGCAGCAGAGCCGCGACGGAGGCACCGAAGTGCCGGTTGCCGAAGGCCCGGAACGTCCAGCAGCGGATGCGTGGTGCTGCGCTCGCGAAGGACGAACAGGAGCAGCAGTACGACACCGCCGGCAGCACTGCCCAGGGTCCTGCCGCTCAGCCAGCCTTCCTCCGGCGCCTGGGTGAGGGCGTAGGTGAGGGCACCGAGACCGAGGGCCGACAGGACGGCGCCCTGCCAGTCGAAGGACCGCTCGCGCACGCCCTTGTGCTCCGGGAAGAGGAAGACACCCGCCACCATGGCCGCGACCAGGATCGGGATGTTGATCAGGAAGACGGACCCCCACCAGAAGTGTTCCAGCAGCCAGCCGCCGGCCAGAGGACCGATCGGCAGTCCGAGAGCGACCCCCGCCGACCAGATGGCCAGCGCGCGCGCCCGTTCCTTCGGGGCGAACAGCAGGGGCAGCATGGCAAGCGACACCGGTGTGACGATGGCGGCTCCCAGTCCCATCAGCGCCCGGCCGAGGATGAGTTCACTGGAGCTGTCGACCAGCGTCGCGTAGGCGGAGGCCAGTCCGAAGACCGCGAGGCCGGCGAGCAGTAGCCGCTTGCGCCCGACGCGGTCGGCGAGCACGCCGAAGGGCAGCATGAGACTCGCGAAGACCAGTAGATAGGCGTTGTGGAACCACTGCAGGTCGGAGTTGGACGCTCCCAGCGCATCGACCAGCTCGGGCATCGCCACGTACAGGATCGTCGCGTCCAGTCCGTTGACCAGCACGCACATCACGAGGACGACCAGGGCCCACCAGCGTTTGGGGCTGTTCCACACAGCGGCTGCAGACACAGCTGCCCCCTTCACAGTTTTGATACGAGACTGGCTCGTATCAAAACACGCATCGAAGGGAGCGGCACCCCCTGAAACCGGTCCAGGGGGTGGAATTCAGCCGGTCGTGTGAAGGGGCTGGACCGGACAGGACTCGTCGGGGTCCGCCGCTTCGCGGTCACGCACGGCACGCGCCCACCGGCGCGGCGGGGAGAGCCGTTCGGCGTGCCCCACCTCCGCACACTCGCCCGCGAAGGTGCGGGTCAAGTCGTCCAAGCGGTAGCTGCCGGCCCCGATACGGTGCAACAGCCCCAGATCCGCCAGCAGTTCCAGGTGCCCCGCCACCTGGGAGCGGTTCACTCCCGGCAAGTGACCGGATTCGGGTACGTCCACCAGGTCCCAGTCGTCCACGCGGTCGGTGCGCGCCAGACAGAAGTCCACCGGCGTCCTCCGCTCGTCGTGGACCCGGCCGCGCAGCAGCGCGTCCACCTCGCCCGGCGTCAACTCGCGGTACTTGCACGCGAGCCGGCCGACCGCCGGCGTGCCCCCCCTCACGCCCCGCGCAGCGGATTGGGCACCGCACAGTAGCGGGCGTCCGCTCCGTCCGCGCCTGTCCAGCGCAGCAGGAGGTTGGTCTTGCCCGGGAGGGTGGGTGAGGCCAGCAGGGCGGGGATTTCGGGCAGGTCGTGGCGGGACAGGGCGCGGCGGACGGGGGGCCAGGGGTCGAACCCGGGGTGGTGTTCGGCCAGGGCGGCGGCGATCTCGCAGAGGTGGTTGACGACCAGGCAGTACACCAGCCGTTCCCAGCCGGCGGCGCGGGAGGTGTCCGGCAGGAGCTTGACGCCCTCCGCGTCGCGGAAGAGGGCCTGCACCGGTGTGCCGTCGGCGTCCACCGCGACCAGGGTGTTCTGGAGGTGCGCCTCCAGGACCACTCCGTCGTCGGCGAAGGCGGTCAGGACCGGCGGGACCACGGCGGCGAGGTACGCCTCCCACCACGTCTCCGGCTCCCCGGCGCGGGACAGCGGGCTGTCCGGGAGGTCTTCCACGAGCGCGGCGGCCAGAAGCGGGGTCGCGCCGGGGACGAGGTGGGCGCGCAGTCCGTCGCGGACGACCACGGCCAGTTCCTCGAAGGCGAAGTCCACGGTGCGGTGGCCGCGGTCGCCGAGCCAGGCCGCCGGGGGCCCGAGCGCGGCGAAGGCCTCGGTGACGGCCGTGTCGGTGCGGCGCAGCTTCATCAGGTCGTGGCGCCACAGGCGGCGGATGTCGTTGGTGATGCGCACGTCGAGGCTGAACTTCAGGAAGAGATCGGGCTCGGGGGCGTACACCGTGCGGATCGCCGCCGTGGGCCACACCGGGCCGCTTGTGCCCAGGCGCAGGAGGCGGCCGTCGGCGAAGGCGGGGGCGAGGGCCGTCTCCGTCAGGTCCAGTTGCCAGGGGTGGGCGGGCAGCAGCCGGTAGCCGGGCGGGACTTCGCCGAGGGCGTCCAGGACCGCGGTGTCGCCCTCGTCGACGACGGTGTCCTCGCGCGCGGCGAGCAGCGTCAGCGGGAAGCGGGCGTGCGCCTCGGGGGCGTACGGCAGCCAGCCGGAGTGCGGGCCGCCGCCGCGCGCCTTGGGGGCGGGGTGGTGGGAGTGGCCGGTGAGGAGCGCCTGTTCGGAGCGGAGGTAGAGGTCCTCGGGCGGGGTGGCACGTGCGCGTGCCGTCAGCAGCGCGGCCACCGCGTCGCGGCTGTCGGTCATCTCGGTGGGCAGCTCGTGGTTGGGCAGGCCGGTGTGTTCGCGCAGTTCCTCGGCGACGAGTTTCACCAGTTCGGGGTGGCCGATCCGGTGCCAGCCGTCGGCCGCGCGGACCTCCGGTTCGGCGGGCCTGCGGCCCGCGCGCACGCGCAGCAGTCTGCCGCCCGGCAGCCGGTACACCGGCCGCTCGCCGGGGTCGGGCAGCGCTTCGGCCACTTCGCGCAGCAGGCAGTTCAGCAGCGGTACGGCCGCGTAGGCGTCGGCGCGTTCGGCGACGTCGGCGCGGGATGCGGCGTCGGCGCCGGTGGGCGGGGGCAGGAGATCCACGCGTTCCACTCGTTCCCTACGGTCTGTCCATGGCGGAGAGGGCGGAGACGATCAGTATGTCCGCCGTCGCCCTTCGTCGTGACGCCCTACTCGTACCCGAGGAGCCCGCCCGTGCATCGTCCCCGCAGCGCAGAGGCCGAAATCGCCGACGAGCTGGCGGCCGTGCGTCCCGCTCTGGTCGCCCGGTTCACGGCCGAACTGCCCGGCGCCCGCGCGGCCGTGCTGTCCCGGCTGTGGCGTGCGCTGGCCCATGAACCGCTGCCGTGGATCGCGGGGCGGGAGCCCGCCGCCGACGGGCTCGTCCTGCGCCTGCGGGACGGCCGCCTGCTGAGCGGTCCGGCCGCCGACCCGTACCGCACGGACGCGTATGTCCGCGTCGTACGGCTGGACGAGGTCGCGTACGACGACCCGGGACGGCTGGTGACGGACCTCGCCGTACCGCACTCGGCGTCTTTCGCCGCCGAACTCGGGCACAGCGCGGCGTCGTTGGCGCTGTCGCGGGCGGCACAGCCGGAGGAGGCTGCGCAGGATCACCCGGACGAGTGGCCGGAGAGCGACTGGGGCTGGGAGCGGCGGGTGGTCGACGGGCACCCGTACCACCCCGGCTGCCGTTCGCGGCCGGGCTTCTCGGTGGCGGAGCAGCTCGCGTACGGGCCCGAGCACGGGCCGGTGGTGGGGCTGAGTCTGGTGCCGGTCCCGGCGACCGAGTGCCTGGTGACGGGGGTGTGGCCGCCGGAACTGCGGGACGGGGCGCGGGTGTTGGTCCCGGTGCATCCGTGGCAGGCCGCGCATGTCCTCAAGCGGCCCTGCGAGGAGGGGCTCGCCGCGCACCCGCTGATGTCGCTGCGCACGCTCGCCGTGCCGGGCGGGCCGCATGTGAAGACCGCGCTGAGCGCCCGGCTGACCTCCTCGGTGCGGGACATCTCGGTCGCCTCGATCGCCGCGTCGGCGGAGGTGTCCGACTTCGGGCACGCGCTGGCGGAGCGCCTGGACGGGCTGCTGCACGTCACCCGCACCCTGGGCGCGGTGGCCGCAGGCTCCCCCGACCTGGCCGCCGTGCTGCGCGAGTCGCCGCAGGTGTACGCGGCCCCCGGCGAACACGTCGTGCCGGTCGCCGCGTTGGCGAGCACCGGGCTGCCGGAGTCCCCCGCGTGGCGGGCGGCCTTCGCGCGCCTCGCGCTCACCGTGGGCCTGCGCCTGCTGGAGCTGGGCGTGGCCCTGGAGGCGCACGGACAGAACCTTCTGGTAGTGCTGTCCCCGGCGGGCGATCCGCTGCGCCTGGTCTACCGCGACCTGGCCGACATCCGGGTCGGCCCGGCGCGCCTGGCGCGGCACGGCATCGGCGTTCCGGCCCTGCCCGCCAGGATGCTCACCGACGATCCGGTGGCGCTGCGCCGCAAGTTGTTCGGGTCGCTGGTGGGGGGCGCGCTGGCGGCGACCACGGGCTCGGGTCCGGCGCTGCGTCAGGCGTTGGAGGCGAGCGTGCGCGAACTGCCGTGCACACCCGACATGGTGGCCCTGTGCGAGGAACCGCTTCCGGTCAAGGCGCTGACGCTGATGCGCACTTCGCCGGGGAGCGGGGGCGACCTGTGGACGCGGCTGCCCAATCCGCTGCACTGGCGGTGAAGTCGGGGCATCCTCGCGGTCTCGTTTTGGCCCCCGGCACCCCCGGTCAATAGGATCCGCCGATGATCACAAGAACACGGTTGGCGGCGGGTGCCTGTGCCCTGCTCGCCGCGCTGACGGCCGGGCTCGCGTTCCCGGCCGGTGCGGCCGCCGGTGAACCCACGGGTGAGGACGCGCCGAAGGTCGATCTCGTGCTCGACGTCAGCGGTTCCATGCGGACGCGGGACATCGACGGCGGTACGCGCATGGCCGCGGCCAAGCAGGCGTTCAACGAGGTGCTCGACGCGACGCCGGAGGAGGTGCAGCTCGGGATCCGGACCCTGGGCGCCGACTATCCGGGGGACGACCGCAAGACGGGCTGCAAGGACACCGCGCAGCTCTACCCGGTCGGCCCGCTGGACCGCACCGAGGCCAAGACGGCGGTGGCGACGCTGTCGCCCACCGGCTGGACGCCGATCGGCCCCGCGCTGCTCAAGGCCGCCGACGACCTCGACGGCGGCAACGGCTCCAAGCGCATCGTGCTGATCAGCGACGGCGAGGACACCTGCGCTCCGCTCGACCCGTGCGAGGTGGCCCGCGAGATCGCCGCGCGGGGCATCGGCGTGACCATCGACACGCTGGGCCTGGTGCCCAGCGCCAAGCTGCGGCGGCAGCTCAGCTGCATCGCCGAGGCGACCGGCGGCACCTACACCTCGGTCGAGCACGCCGACGAACTCACCGACAAGGTGAACCAGTTGGTGGACCGGGCGGCGGACCCGGTGGTGACGCCGGTCGCCGCCGAGGGCGCGGACGCGTGCGCGAAGGCGCCGACGCTGAAGTCGGGTCTGTACACCGACCGCGAGGAGTTCGGGCAGCAGCGCTGGTACCGGGTGGACGTGGCGCCGGGCCAGGAGTTGCGCGCCTCGGTGAGCGTGGGTGCCGACCGGGCGGTGAACCCGTCCTACGGGGTGCTGCTGCGCGCCGTGACGGTGCACGGCCGGGAGATCGTGCGGGGCGAGGCCGCGGGCAACGGCCGTACCGACGTGCTCTCGACGGGGCTGCGGTACCCGAAGGCGGAGAGCGACGAGGACGACGCCCCCGCCGAGGCCGTGTGCCTCCAGGTCACCAACTCCTTCTCCGTGGCCTCCGGCGTGAAGACCACGCCGGGACTGCCGCTGGAGCTGACGGTCGATGTCGTGGACGGCCCGAGCGACTCCTCCGACGTGGCCTCCTTCGGCCTCGGGCGCGGCTGGTGGCTGCTCGGTGTGCTGGTGCTCGTCGGTTTCGTCGCCGGTCTGCTGTGGGGCTGGCTCTCACGCTGGCGGTTCGCGGTCTGGAGGACCAACTGATGCGTTTCACCCGGACATTGAGTGCAGCGGTACTGCTGCTCGGCCTGGCCGCGGCTCCCGCGGCGGCCGACTCCTCGCCCTCCGCGAGCCCGTCGGACGACGACGGCGCGCCGACCCGGGCCGGTACGTCCTTCCGTACGGCGACCGAGATCGAGCAGGGGCAGCGGGCCACGGCTGACGGCTCCGCGGGCGACTACCTGTACTGGTCGTTCCCCGCCGACGCCGGGCAGCGGCCCACGGTCAAGGCCACGGTGAAGCTGCCCGAGACGCACGCCGCCGAGACCTGGCGGATCGACGTGTACGACGGTCTGCGCCGCCGCCAGGCCTGCCAGTACGGCGCGCAGACCCGCACCGCTGCGGCGGGCACCCCCTCTCTCGAACTGGCCTGCGTCCTGCGCACCGTGCGCGCCTGGTCCGAGCCGTGGGCCAACGACCCGCTGCCGGGGACGTATTACATCCGGCTGACGGTGGAGAATCTGCCGAACGTCCGATCTCGGCGTCCCGGTGGGCACCGAGGTCCAGGTGGACTCCAAGGACATCGGCGGCGCCGCGGCGGTGGACGGTTCGCTCGCCGAACCGCTGGTGCCGGGCGTGGCGATGACATCCGACGCCGACTCCGACGCGGACGGCGGCGACTCGGACCGCGGTGCCGTGCTTTCCGCGATCGAGCCCGAGGACGGCTGGTCGTCGGGCTGGTGGTCCGACCGGTGGGTGTGGACCGGGATGGGCGGCGTGCTGGCCGCGCTGGCGGGCATCGGCGGGTACGCGCTGACCCGCGGTTCGGGCCGGCCCTCACGGGTGCCGCCGGGCGCCTGACACACCCTGCGGAAGGCCCGCCGCCCGGCGGGCCTTCCGTCGTCTCAGCCCTCCCGCAGCGCCTTGGCCGCGGTGCCGTCGCCGGTCACCTGGACGCGGCCGTCCCGCACCGCGTCCCGCAGGCCGATCTCCCCGCGGCCGAGCGCCGCGCAGGTCCCGGCGTCCAGCACGAGCCGGGCGTCGGGCTCCCCGGGCGCGGCCCCGTCGCCGTACGCCGGGCCCGCGCCGTCTTCCGTACCGGCGTACAGGTGGAAGTCGCCCTCGTCCAGCCGGACTTCGACGAGGCCCTCGTCCGCCCCGGCCTCCCGCAGGGCCCGCAGCAGGGGCAGCGCGAACCAGTGCGCGCGTACCGCGTCCGTGGGCCGCCGCTCCCCCAGCTCGGCGGCACCCCACGCGCCGAGCGCCTCCAGTACGGGCAGCAACCCGCGTCCGCGCACGGTGAGTTCGTAGACGTAGGCGGCTCCGGGCGGCGGCAGCCTGCGCCGGGTCGTCAGCCCGTCGCGCTCCATGTCCTTCAGCCGCGAGGCGAGTACGTCCGTGCTGACGCCGGGCAGGTCGGCGTGCAGGTCGGTGTAGCGCCGCGGACCGGCGAGCAGCTCCCGGACGATCAGCAGGGTCCAGCGGTCGCCGACGGCGTCGAGGGCGCGGGCGGCGGAACAGTACTGGTCGTAGCTTCGGCGAGGTGACATGCGACGCAGTGTAGACAAGATGTTGGACTTTCCAAGCTCCTACTTGGTAAAACCAAGCAACACCAGATACCGGAGGGGAAGCGCCGCCATGGAGTTCCGGCAGTCGAACAAGCTCAGCGAGGTCTGTTACGAGATCCGCGGTCCGGTCATCGAGCACGCCGACGCGCTGGAGGAGGCGGGGCACAGCGTGCTGCGCCTGAACACCGGCAACCCGGCGCTCTTCGGCTTCGAGGCGCCGGAGGAGATCCTCCAGGACATGATCCGCATGCTCCCGCGCGCGCACGGCTACACGGACTCGCGCGGCATCCTCTCCGCCCGCCGCGCCGTCGCCCAGCGCTACCAGGCGCTCGGCCTGGAGGTCGACGTGGACGACGTCTTCCTCGGCAACGGCGTCTCCGAGCTGGTCTCCATGGCCGTGCAGGCCCTCCTGGAGGACGGCGACGAGGTCCTGATCCCCGCCCCCGACTTCCCCCTCTGGACGGCGGTGACCACCCTCGCCGGCGGCAAGGCGGTCCACTACCTGTGCGACGAACAGGCGGACTGGTACCCGGATCTGGCCGATCTGGAGTCCAAGGTCACCGGCCGCACCAAGGCGGTCGTCATCATCAACCCCAACAACCCCACCGGCGCCGTCTATCCGAAGGAGATCGTCGAGGGCATCCTCGACCTCGCCCGCCGGCACGGCCTGATGGTCTTCGCCGACGAGATCTACGACCAGATCCTCTACGACGACGCCGTCCACCACACGGCCGCCGCGCTCGCCCCCGACCTGGTGGTCCTGACCTTCTGCGGCCTGTCCAAGACGTACCGGGTGGCGGGCTTCCGCTCCGGGTGGCTGGTGGTGACCGGCCCGAAGCAGCACGCGAAGGACTACCTGGAGGGCCTGACCATGCTGGCCTCCATGCGCCTGTGCGCCAACGCGCCCGCCCAGTACGCCATCCAGGCCGCGCTCGGCGGCCGGCAGTCCATCCGCGAGCTGACCGCCCCGGGCGGGCGGCTGCGCCAACAGCGCGACGTGGCCTGGGAGAAGCTGAACGAGATCCCCGGCGTCTCGTGTGTGAAGCCCAAGGGCGCGCTGTACGCGTTCCCCCGCATCGATCCGGCCGTCCACAAGATCCACGACGACGAGCGCTTCGTCCTGGACCTGCTGCTGCGGGAGAAGATCCAGGTCGTCCAGGGCACCGGCTTCAACTGGCCCTCCCCCGACCACTTCCGCATCCTGACGCTGCCGCACGCGGAGGACCTGGAGGCGGCGATCGGCCGGATCGGGCGGTTCCTGAGCGGGTACCGACAGTAGCGGGTACCGCCAGCAGGGGCCGCCGCACCCGCGCGCCGCAATCGCGCCCCGCGCCCCGCACCCCGCGTCCCGCACCCACGACCGGAAGGCCGGGCCGATCATGGCCCGGCCTTCCGCATGCCCTGGGCGTTTCGCGTGCCCAGCCTTTTCCGTGCACGACCATTGACTATGGACATCCCTGTACCTACGCTCTCGCTTGTTCATGGTTGTCCATACACAAAGTGGTGTGTCGATGAAGATCGCGGTTGTCGGAAGTTATGGCGCCGGTCTCACCATGCGGGTGCCCAAAGCGCCTGCTGCGGGCGAGACCGTCTCGGGCGGTCGGTTCGACTCGGGCGCCGGCGGAAAAGGCAGCAACCAGGCCATCGGCGCCGCCCGGCTGGGGGCGGAGGTCTCACTCCTGACCGCCGTGGGCGACGACGAGTTCGGCCGCTCCGCGCGGGAACTGTGGCAGCGCGAGGGGGTCGGCGCCGGGCACGTGGTGACCGCCGAGGCCCCCACCATGGTCGGGTTCATCCTGGTCGAGCCGTCCGGGGAGAACCGCATCGCCATCGCCCCGGGCGCCCTGGACGAACTGGACGCCGCCGCCGTCGGCTCCTTCGGCGCCGAGATCGCCGCCGCCGACATCCTGGTCGTCTCCATGGAGATCCCCGAGGAAGCCGTCGTCGCCGCGCTGCGCGCCGGCCGCGAGGCCGGCACCCGGACCCTGCTCAACCCCGCGCCCGCCCGGCCGCTGCCCGACGAGTGCTGGCCCCTCATCGACGTGCTCACGCCCAACCAGACGGAGGCCCCCGTCCTGCTCGGTCTCGACGAGGGGCACGGGCTCGGTGACGAGGACCTGGCCCGCGCGCTGCACGAGCGGACCGAGGGCGTCGTCGTCATCACCCGGGGCGGCGAGGGCGCGCTGATCGCCCAGTCCTCCGGCGTCACCGTCGTGCCCCCGCGCCCGGCCCGGACCGTCGTCGACACCACGGGCGCGGGCGACTCCTTCACCGCCGCCTTCGCCGTCGCCCTGGCCGAGGGCCAACCGGTGGGCCCGGCCGTGGAGTTCGCCGCCGCCGCGGGCTCCCACACCGTGTCGATCGCGGGCGTCGTGCCCGCCCTGCCCACCAGAGCCCAGCTGAACGCCCTGATTGGAAACGCCTCGTGACCACGACCACCTCCAAGCCGCCGACCGCAGCGGCGCCGTCGTCCGACGAGAGCACCCGGCGGATCCCCCTCGCGCTGAGCAGGCTGCTGCACGCGCGGGAGGCCGGTGTGTTCGCCGCGCTCGTCCTGCTCTTCCTGCTGGGCACCGTGCTCTCGCCGACGTTCGCCCAGTCCGACAACCTGCTCTCGGTGGGCCAGCAGATCGCGCAGATCGGCATCATGGCCGTCGGGGCGACCTTCGTCATCCTCAACGGCGAGATCGACCTCTCGGTCGGCTCCACCTACGCCCTGTCGGCGATCTCCACCGGCATGCTCATCTCCGACGGCTGGAGCTGGCCCGCGGCCATGTTCGTCGGACTGGCCGTGGGTGTCCTCGCCGGGCTGCTCAACGGGCTGGCCGTGGTGGTGCTGGGCGTGCCGTCCTTCATCGTCACCCTGGGCACGCTCAGCGTCTTCCGCGGCGTCGCCCTGCTCATCTCCGACGGTGCCCCGATCTCGCTCAGCTCCTCCCAGCCCGGTGTCTCCGACTTCAACCTCCTCGGCCAGGGGCGGCTGTTCGGCCTCGTGCCCATGCAGTTCGTCTTCTTCGCCGTCGTCGCCGCCATCGGCGTGGTCCTGCTGGCGCGCTCCCGCTTCGGCTTCAACACCTACGCGGTCGGCGGCAACCCGGAGGCCGCCCGGCTCGTCGGCGTCAACGTCAAGCGGGTCAAGCTCACCGCCTTCGTCCTCTCCGGCTTCGCCGCGGGCCTGGCCGGTGTCCTCGGCCTGTCCTTCCTGTCCTATGTGCAGGGTGTGACCGGGCAGGGCCTGGAACTGACCGTCATCTCGGCCGTCATCATCGGCGGCGCCGCCCTCTTCGGCGGCTCGGGCACGATGTGGGGCACCGTCATCGGCGTCGCCTTCATCGGCCTGCTCCAGAACATCCTCAACATCAAGGGCATCTCGTCCTTCTGGCAGACCGTCGTCACCGGTCTCGTCATCGTCGCCGCCGTCGCGGCCGACACCTGGCAGCGCAAGCGCAAGACCCGCGCCTGACCGCCGCCCACGAGCCCGCGCCCGCCCACGCACCACCGGCGGCCCGGACCACCCCGCCCCGCACGACGCCGCCCCACCGGCTCCTCCTTACTTCCTCTCCTCCTCTCCTCCTCTCCTCACCTCCCGCCACCCGCATGGCCCACGGACTCGCCGAAGGAGCCCCGATGTCCCCTCGTACCCTGCTCAGATCACTCACCGCCGCCGCTGCCGCCACCGCCGCGCTCTCCCTCACCGCGTGCGGCGCCGTCACCGCCGACAACGCCGGCGGCGGCTCCGACGACGGCTCCTTCAAGCTCGCCTCGTACATCCAGCAGCGGATCGACGACGACAAGCCGATGCGCATCAAGCTGAGCTACCACGACCCGTCGCTCGCCTTCGCGACGCCGATCGCCTCGGGCATGAAGCGGGCCGGCAAGGAACTGGGCGCCAACGTCTCCCTCATCGGCCCCACCGGCGGCGACGCCGCCAAGCAGGTCTCCGAGATACAGACGCTCATCCAGCAGAAGGCCGTGGACGGCCTCGCCGTCTCCTCCGCCTCCAGCGACGCCCTCAAGCCCGTCATCAGCCAGGCCTACAAGGCGGGCATCCCGATCATCTCCTTCAACACCGACAACCCCGACTCCCAGCAGATGGGCTTCGTCGGCCAGGACCTCAAGGGCTCCGGAAAGGCCCAGGCCGAGCAGTTGCGCAAGGACATGAAGGGCGACCTCAACGGCAAGTCCGTCGTGGTCTTCTCCGTCGACACCGGCGCCGGCTGGTCGCACGACCGCTTCAGCGGCTTCAAGGAGGGCCTGGACGGCAGCGGCCTGAAGATCGTCGGACCGGTCAACGTCGGCAACGAGCCCAACAGCGCCTACAACACCGTCGAGTCCACCATGTCCGGCCAGTCCAACGTGGCCGCCGTGGCCGGCCTGGACTGCTGCTCGACCACGGCCGCCGCCAAGTGGGTGGCCCAGTCCGGGAAGGCCGACACCATCACGATGGGCGGCTTCGACCTGCTGACCCAGACGGCCGAGTACATCGACCGCGGCGTCCTGGACTTCACCATCAGCCAGAACCCGGCCGAGCAGGGCTACCAGGCGGTCAAGGTGCTGTACGACTTCCTCACCAAGGGCACCAAGATCACCGGCGTGGACACCGGCGCGGAGTTCATCACCAGCGACAACCTCGCCGACGCGACCGTGGAGGACTGATGACCCCCGCACCGCACGACGCCTCCTCCGGCGCCCCGGCCGTCCAAATACGCGGCCTCACCCGCAACTTCGGTCCGGTCCGCGCCCTGCGCAACGTCTCCTTCAACGTCCCCGCGGGCGAGATCACGGCCCTGCTGGGCGAGAACGGCGCCGGAAAGTCGACCCTGCTCAAGATCCTGGCCGGCCTCCAGCCGCCCAGCGAGGGCAGCGTCACCGTCTTCGGGGAGGAGGTCGCCTCCTTCGAACCGGCCACCATGCTCGACCGGCACGGCGTGGCGATCGTCCCCCAGGAACTGTCGCTGCTGCCCGACCGCACCGTCGCGGAGAACGTGCTCAGCGGCGTCGAACCGGGCAACCGCTGGTTCCCCTCCCGCCGCCGGATGCTGGAACGCACCACCGAACTCCTCGGCGAACTCGACCTCCACCTGGACCCGAACGCCTCCGTACGGACCCTGGACCTGGCCACCCAGCAGCTCATCGTGGTGGCCCGCTCCATCGCCCGGGGCTGCCGGGTGCTGATCCTCGACGAACCGACGGCGATGCTCACCCCCGCCGAGGCCGACCGGCTGTTCGCCCTCATGGACAGGCTCAAGACGGCCGGCACGACCATGCTCTACGTCTCCCACCGCATGCCCGAGGTCTTCCGCCTGGCCGACCACATCCAGGTGCTGCGCGACGGCGGCCACGTCGCCTCCTGGCGCAGCGCGGAGACCACCCCCGACCAGGCCGTCGCCGCCATGGTCGGCCGCGAACTGAACCGGCTCGCCCCGCGCGCCGGCAGCGGGGGCGAACCGAGCGCCGAACCGGCCCTGAAGGTACGGGAGCTGAGCGGCAGACGGCACCGGGACGTCTCCTTCGACCTGCGCCCGGGAGAGATCCTCGGAGTGGCCGGACTGCCCGACTCCGGCCGGGTCGAACTGCTCCACAACCTCTTCGGCGGGACCCCCGGCACCGGCGGCTCCGTGGAACTGCTCGGCAAGCCCTACGACCGGCGCAACCCGATCGCCAGCGTCGAACGCCGGCTGGCGTTCGTCCCCGGCGAGCGCCGCGCCCAGGGCCTGCTGACCACCATGAGCGTCGGTGAGAACATCGGCGCCCTCACCACGAAGACCTTCAGCCGGCTGGGCCTCGTCCGCCGCCGCGCCTTCGACGCGGCCGCCACCGAGCAGGCGCGGCGGCTGCGGGTGAAGACGGCCACCATGAGCCAGCCCATCACCAGCCTGTCCGGCGGCAACCAGCAAAAGGCCGTACTCGGACGCTGGCTGGCGATCAACCCGGGGGTGCTGATCCTCGACGAGCCCACCCGCGGCGTGGACGTCGGTGCCAAGGCCGAGATCTACGCGCAGTTGTCCGCGCTCGCGGACGAGGGGCTCGCCATCCTCTGCTCCTCCTCCGACCTGCCCGAACTGCTCACCCTGACCGACCGCATCGCGGTGATGAGCGAGGGCCGCCTGGTGGCCGTCGTCGACACCGCCGAGGCCACCGAGGAGTCCGTGATGACCCTCGCCACCGGAGCGGTGCCGGCCGCGGCCTGACACCGGCCGTCCGGCTCGCACCGGACCACCACGGCCCCACCCGAAAGGAACCCCCATGAAACGCTCCGGCATCCTCAACGCCGAACTGAGCGGAGTCCTGGCCACACTCGGCCACACCGACCTGCTGCTCGTCGTCGACGCGGGCTTCCCCGTGCCGCGCGACGCGCACCGCGTCGACCTCGCCCTCGCGGAGAACCTGCCCGACCTGCGCACGGTCCTCGGCCTGATCGCCGACGAACTGGTCGTCGAGGGCGTGGTCCGCGCCGAGGACGTCCCCACCCACAACCCCCGCCTGGACTCGTGGCTGCACGAGCGCTTCACCGGCGCCGAGTTCACCACCCGCCCGCACGCCGAGGTGCTCGGCGACCTGGCCCGGCAGGCCAAGGCCGTGGTACGCACCGGGGCCTTCGAGCCCTGGGGCAACATCGGCCTCTACTGCGGTGTGGACGCCCCCCGGTGGTTCGGCGGCGAGGGCGTGGTCGTACCGGAGCAGTACGCGTCCAAGGTCTGAGCCCCCGGCCGGGTGCCGGAACCGCCGGCTCCCGTCATCTCGTCGCGGCCCCTCATGGAACACCCGCCGGCCGATCCGCCGGGTTTCCGCCGCTTTTTATCCCAGGGAGATCACCCCGTGTCCGAAGTTACCGTCAAGCCCGCCGAACTCACCCTCACCCCGGCTGAGTTGGCGCCCTACATTCAGCACACCAGGATCGATGCGGACGCGACGCGCGACGACATGATCACCCACGCTCGGGAGGCCGTCACGCACGGCTTCAACGCGGCGATGGTGTCCGCCTCCTGGCTGCCCGTCGTGGTCGCCGAACTGGAGGGCACCGGCGTCGAGGTCGCCTCCGCCCTCGACTTCCCGACCGTCGGCGTCATGACCAGCGCCGGGAAGGCCGCCGAGGCCGCCGAGATCGCCCGGCTCGGCGCCACCCAGCTCGACATGGGCGTGCAGGTCGGCTGGCTCAAGAGCGGCCGCTACGACGACTTCCGCGAGGACATCGCCGGCGTCGTGCGGGCCTGCGGCCTGCCGGTCAAGGTCATGCTCGAACTGCCGCTGCTGACCGACGCCGAGAAGGAGGCCGCCGTCGAACTCGCCATGGAGGCGGGCGCGTCCTACCTGAAGAATGCCAGCAGCGGTCAGATCGAGACTGCGAATCCGACCAGCGTTCGTTACCTTGTTGACCGGGCGCGGGAAGGGGTCCGGGTGAAGGCGTCCGGCTCGATCAAGAGCTACCGGCAGGGTCTGGAACTCCTGCGCGCGGGCGCCTCCCTGCTCGGGACCAGCGCCGGTGTGGCGATCATCACCGACAGCGGCGACGAGTCCACCGCGAGCTACTGACCGGAAGACCACCGCCGTACCCCGGCCGCCCCACGCGGCCGGGGTACGGCTGCCACGTCCGGAGCGACACCCGTCCTCCGGTGAGAGCGGAAAAGGAGATGCGACCACGGTGACGGCCGACAAGGGCGGGCTCCCGGGCATCAAACGGGACGTCCCCACGGCGATCCACGTCCAGATCTCGGAACACATCCGACTGCGTATCGCCGGCGGTGAGTGGCCGCCGCACTACCGCCTCAAGAGCGAGCCGGAACTGGCCAAGGAGTTCGGGGTCAGCCGCGGCACCCTGCGCCGGGCCCTGACCACGCTCATCGAGGAGGGCCTGCTGCGCCAGGTGCGCGGGCGCGGCACCTTCGTCACCTCGACGACGATCGAACCCGCCATCGCCCAGAAACTGAGCACCCTCTCCGAGGACTTCGCCAGCCAGGGCATCGTCACCACCACCTCGGTGCGCGAGTGCTCGCTGATCCTGCCGCCCCGCCCCGTCGCCGCCCTGCTGGAACGTCACCCCCGGCACGCGTGTCCTGCGCCTGGTGCGTGTCCGCAGGACCGAGCAGGGCCCGGTCGCCCTGCTCGTCAACTTCGTCCGCACCGACCTCGCGCCCGGCATCGAGGAGGTCGACTTCACCTCCTCCAGTCTCTTCGGCGTCCTGGAGGGCACCTACGGGCTGAAGATCGCCACGGCCCGCCGCACCTTCGGCGCCGAGGCCGCCACCGCCGAGGTCGCCACCGCCCTCGACCTCACCGAGAGCGCCCCCGTCCAGTACCTCCAGCAGGTCACCTATCTCGCCGACGACCGGCCGGTGGAGTACTCCGACGTGTGGATCCACAGCGGCCGTCTGCGCGTCACGTCGCTGCTGCTGCGCCGCTGACCGGCCGGAACCGTAGCCTGGCGGCATGGGTGATCTTTTTCTGGTGCGGCACGGGGAGACCGAGTGGTCGCGGTCCGGGCGGCACACCGGGCTCACGGACGTGCCGCTGACCGAGTACGGACGGGAGCAGGCGCGGGGGCTGGTGCCGCTGATCCGGTCGCACCGGATCGGGGCCGCCTTCGTGAGCCCGTCCGAGCGGGCCCGGGAGACCGCCGAGCTGATCGGGCTGCGCGAGATGCGGATCGACTCCGACCTGCACGAGTGGGACTACGGCGGGTACGAGGGGATCACCTCGGTCGAGATCCACCGCGACCGGCCGGACTGGTTCCTGTTCACCGACGGGGTCGCCCCCGGCCCGCCGGAGCATCCCGGGGAGACGCCGGAGCAGGTCGGGGCGCGGGCCGACCGGGTGCTGGCCCGGGTGGAGGCCGCGTTCGCCAACACCGAGGGGTGTGTGGTGCTGGTGGCGCACGGACACTTCCTGCGGGTGCTGACCGCGCGGCATCTGGGCCTCGCCTCGTCGCACGGGGCGCTGTTCCAGCTGGGCACGGGGACGCTGTGCCGGCTGGGCACGGAGTACGGGCGCCCGGTGATCGCCACCTGGAATGTCAGACCCCCGTCGTAGTCTTCGAGGACGTCACCGGTGAATGTCGGGTGGACGTCACCGGTGGCCGTCACCGGTGAAGGGGAGGAGGAGGCCGTGGCACTGTCGCCCACCGCCGCGCAGCGGCGTGTCATCGCCGCCGCCGACCCTGCCACCGGGCGTCTGAGGGGTACCCGGGCACAGCTCGCGGCGCTGGTCGGGCGAGGGCTCGCCTTCCGGCATCCCCGCCCGCCGCACGACCACTTCCTGACCCCGGCCGGCCACCGGATACGGGAGCTGCCGGACGAGCCCGACACAGTGGACGCCCCGGCGGCCCCCGCACCGGCCGCAGGCGATGTGTTCGCCGCTCGGGTGGGCGGGGAGGAGCCCGTGCCCGACGGGTCGGGGCCCGCCCGGCTGCGTGAGGTGCGCGGCGCCTGGCAGGGATTGCTCGAACTGCGCCGGATGACCCATCCCGACGGGAGCACGGACCGGCCCTGCGGCTGGGAGCGGACCCATCTGGTGCGGGCCGCCGCGCTCGCCCTGGAGGCGGCCGGGCATCGTCCGGCGGGTCCGGCCGGTGACGACGGGTACCGGGTGCGGGCGACGCCGCAGCCCGAGGCCGTCGCCGTGTACGCGGCGGACGGCACCGCGCTGCGGGCCTGCGCTCGGACGCTGGAGGGGGCGGGATGGCAGGCCGGGGAGCACACCGAGCCGCGCACCCGGGCCCGTTACCTGCTGGCCTCGCCTCGGAAGGTGTGACACCCCCGTGCCAGGATCGACCGGTCAGTACGTCCACGACGAGAGGCGGCAGCGGTGAGCGAGCCCTTTTCCGTGTCCGTGACGGTCCGCGGGTACGAGACCGACACCCAGGGCCATCTGAACCAGTCCGTGTACCTGAACTACGCCGAGCACGCCCGCTGGTCGCTGCTCCAGGCGGCCGGCATCCGGCAGGCCGACCTGGTGGCCCGGGGTGTGGGGCCCGTGGCCCTGGAGACGACCATCCGCTTCCGGCGGGAGCTGCTCGCCGGTGACGAGACCACGGTGACCTGCGCGTTCGAGTGGGGCGAGGGCAAGACCTTCCGGATCCGGCAGGTCATCCGCAAGGCGGACGGCACGGTCGCGGCCGAGGTCGAGGGCGTCGGCGGGCTGATGGACCTGACCGCCCGCAGGCTGATGGCCGATCCGCGGCAGCGGTTCAAGGAGCTGGCGGCGCGGCCGGAGCTGTTCGGTCTGTGAGGCCGGGCTCCCGCACGTCCAGCAGCTCCGGGCGGTGCTCGGTGTCGTAGGCGGCGCGGGCCTCGGCGACGTACATCCGGTTGCGCTCGGCCCAGTCCGTCAACTGCTGCAAGGACTCGTGCAGTTCGCGGGCCACCGGGGTGAGGGCGTACTCCACCTTCGGCGGCACCGTGGCGTGGACGGTGCGGGTGACGAGGCCGTCGCGCTCCAGGTTGCGCAGGGTCAGGGTCAGCATGCGGCGGCTGATGCCCTCGATGCCGCGCTCCAGTTCGGTGAACCGGATCGGGCCGTGCGCCGCCGCCACCAGGATCTGCACGCTCCATTTGCCGGCGACCCTGTCAAGAACCTCGCGCACCGGGCACGCGTGCGCGTTCACGACCTGGGAGGTAACACCGGTGTTCCTTCGGGACATCGAACTGCCTCCTTATGCCGGCCCCCATGGTTACCCACCATGTTCTCCGTTACAAGTCGTGCACCCTCGTGCACGCGGAGCCCATGGAGAGTGGAGGCGGCGTCGCCATGACGACCGGTGTCGAGTCCCCGGCACGACCACGGGTGAGACCGTACTCACGCTGGGCGGCCCTCGTCGTCCTGTGCGCGGGGACCCTTATGACGATCCTGGACGGCAGCATCGTCACGGTCGCCATGCCGGCCGTCCAGAGCGACCTCGGTTTCACCGGGCCGGGGCCGGCCTGGGTGGTCAACGCCTATCTCATCCCCTTCGGCGGGCTGCTGTTGCTGGCGGGCCGGCTCGGCGACCTGGTCGGGCGCAGGCGGATGTTCACCACGGGGCTCGCGCTGTTCACGGCGGCGTCCGTGCTGTGCGGGGTGGCCACCGGCCGGGGAGCGCTGATCGCGGCGCGCGCCGTGCAGGGGGTCGGCGGGGCGATGACCATGGCCGTGGTGCTCGGCATGGTGGTCGCGCTCTTCCCCGAGCCCCGCGAACGGGCGCGGGCGATCGCCGTGTTCAGCGCGGTCGGCGCGGCGGGCGGAGCGCTCGGCACGTTCCTCGGCGGGGCCCTGACCGAGGCGTTCGGCTGGCACTGGATCTTCCTGATCAACCTGCCGATCGGGCTCGTCGCCTGGCTCGCGGCGGTCCGGGTCCTGGCCCCGGACGAGGGCGCGGGGCTCGGCCGGGGCGCCGACTGTCCGGGGGCGGCACTCGTCACCGGCGCGCTGATGCTGACGGTGTACACGATCATCGGTTCCGATGGGCTGGGGGTGTCCACCACGGCCGTGCTCGCCGTGCTCGCCCTCGGCCTGTTCGCCGGGTTCGCCGTCCGGCAGGCGCGTGCCGCGCGTCCGCTGGTGCGGCTGCGGCTGTTGCGCTCACGGCTGCTGGCCGGGGCCAACGCGGTGCAGATACTGATGGTCGCGACGATGTACGGCTTCCAGTTCATCGGCGCGCTGTATCTGCAACGCGTCCTCGGCTACGGCGAGTTGGCCACGGGCACGGCGTTCCTGCCGGCGCCGGTGGCGATCGGGGTGCTGATGCTGGGGCTGTCGGCGCGTACGGTCGGCCGGTTCGGGGCGTACCGGGTGCTGCTGGCCGGGCTGGTGCTGATCGCCGGTGGGATGGCGCTGCTCGGCCGCGCTCCGGTCGACGGCCGGTACGTCACCGACGTACTGCCGCCGATGCTGCTGCTCGCGACCGGGTTCGCCGCCGCGATGCCCGCGCTGACCGGGCTGGCGATGGCGGGGGCCCGCGAGGAGGACGCGGGTCTGGCGTCCGGGTTGTTCAACACCACGCAGGTGGTGGGTGGTTCGCTGGGCCTGGCGGTGCTGTCGACACTGGCGGCGGCCCGTACGGAGACACTGACCGGCACGGGCGCCACGCAGGTGGAGGCCACGGCCGCCGGACACCGGCTGGCCTTCCAGGTGGCGGCCGTACTGGCAACAGCGGCCCTGGCACTGGCCGCGGCAACCCTGCGCGGGCCGCGCGGGAAGGGCGCCTCGGGGGAAGGCGGCGGGTGAGCGCAGCCGGCGAACGGGGCCCGTGGGCGCCGGCCGTGGGCGCGGGCGGGGACGTTCGGTGGGGCGGGTGCCGGGGTCATCGTGTGGTGGGGGTGCGGGAGGACTCGGAGATTTCGGTTCCCGCCTCCATCGGGTGGGTCACGTCCTCCGCGTCGCGTTCCCGGCCGCCGATGTGGTTGAAGACCAGGTTGAGCAGAACGGCGGCCACACAGCCGGTCGAGATGCCGGAGTCGAGGATGATCCTCGCGTTCTGCGGGAACGAGTGGTAGAAGTCCGGCGCCGCGATCGGGATGATGCCGACGGCGAGGGAGACCGCCACGATCAGGACGTTGTTGTCCTTGTCGAGGCTCGCCCGCACCAGGGTCTGGATGCCGCTGGCCGCGACCGAGCCGAACAGCACGACCCCGGCGCCGCCGAGCACCGGGCGGGGGACGACGGCGATCAGCGAGGCGGCCATCGGGCACAGGCCCATCAGCACCAGGAAGCCGCCGCCCGCGGCGACGACGAAGCGGCTGCGGATCCTCGTCATCGCGACCAGGCCGATGTTCTGGGCGAAGGCGCTGCACATGAAGCCGTTGAAGACCGGGCTGAGTGCCGAGCCGAGGGTGTCGGCGCGCAGGCCGGCCGCGATGGTCCTCTCGTCGGCCGGGCGGTCCACGATCTCGCCGAGGGCGAGCATGTCGGCGGTGGACTCGGTCATCGAGACCACCATCACGACGCACATGGACAGGATCGCGGCGACCTGGAACTGCGGTGCGCCGAAGTGGAACGGGGTCGGGAAGCCGACGACGTCCGCGTCGACGACCGGGCCGAAGTCCGTGGCGCCGAACGGGATCGCGAGGAGCGTGCCGGCGACCAGGCCGAGCAGCACCGCGATCTGCTTGACGAAGCCGCGCGTGAAGCGGCGCAGGAGGAGCACGACGACGAGGGTGATCGCGGCCAGGCCCAGGTTGGTCGAGGATCCGTAGTCGTCCGCCGTCGGGCTGGGGCCCTGCGCCCAGCCGAAGGCCACGGGCAGCAGGGATATGCCGATGAGGGTGATCACCGTGCCGGTGACGACCGGCGGGAAGAAGCGGATCGCCTTGCAGAAGACGGGGGCGGCCAGAAAGCCGAGGAGCCCGGCGACGATGACCGCGCCGAAGATGATCGGCAGCGCGTCCGACTTGTCGCCGGTGGACGCGACGATCGCGGTCATGGGGGCGACGCCGGCGAAGGTGACGCCGTTGACGAACGGCAGCCGGGCGCCGATCTTCCAGATGCCGAGGGTCTGCAGGAAGGTGGCGAGGCCCGCGGTGAACAGGCAGGCGCCGGTGAGGAAGGTGAGTTCGGTGGCGGTCAGGCCGATGGCCGCGCCGACGATCAGGGGCGGGGCGACGACTCCGGCGTACATGGCGGCCACGTGTTGCAGGCCGGTCGTCGCCATCTTGAGTGGCGGGAGTTTTTCGTCAACAGGGTGGTCGGCCACGGCGGTGTTCCTCCGGTCGGTTACACGTCTGACTCTGACGCGGGTGTCAGGGAGGTGGTGCGGATGGTCGTGCGGGACCGGGACGGACCGTTCGCGAAAACGGGGACCGCTCCCGGGGCGTGCGCGGTACGCACGCCCCGGAGTCGGCCACCGTGGGCCCCGCCGGGGTCCACGGCCACCGGCCGGGAGCCGTCCCTCCCGGCCGGAGATCACAAGGTGTTCGGCCGCCCGTGCTTCAGGCCTGTGCCGCGATGCCCGCCAGCCGGCGCGCCTCGTCCCGGGTGGAGCGGGCGATCGCGTCCTCGTCGACCGTGAGCAGCCGGCCGTTCTCGACGATCTGGCGGCCGTTCACGAACGACGCGGTGACCGGGGCCGCCGCGCCGAGGACCAGCGCCGTCACCGGGTCGGCGATCGAGGAGTGGGCGAGGGTGTCCATCCGCCACAGCACGAGGTCGGCGAGCTTGCCGGCCTCCAGGGAGCCGGTCTCGGCGGCCCGGCCGAGGACCCGGGCGCCGCCGTGGGTGCCGAGGCGCAGCGCCTGGCGGGCGGTCAGGGCGGCCTCCCGGTGGGCGCCGAGGCGGTTGACGAGGAGGGCGTTGCGCAGTTCGGTGTGGAGTTCGCCGGACTCGTTGGACGCGGTGCCGTCGACGCCGAGGCCGACCGGGACGCCGGCGGCGAGCAGGTCGGGGACGCGGGCGATGCCGGCGGCGAGGCGGGCGTTGGAGGAGGGGCAGTGGGCGACGCCGGTCGCGGTGCGGGCGAAGGCGGCGATGTCGGAGTCGTTCATGTGGACGCAGTGCGCCATCCACACGTCCTCGCCGAGCCAGCCGGTGGACTCGAAGTAGTCGGTCGGGCCCATGCCGAACAACTCGTGGCAGAACTTCTCCTCCTCCACGGTCTCCGAGCCGTGGGTGTGCAGCCGTACCCCGAGGCGGCGTGCCAACTCGGCGCCCTGGCGCATCAGTTCGGTGGATACGGAGAACGGGGAGCAGGGTGCCACGGCAACCTGGGTCATCGCGTCGAAGGAGGCGTCGTGGTGCTCCCGGACGGTGGCCTCGGTGGCGGCGAGCGCGTCGTCCAGGCTCTCCACCGCGAAGTCCGGGGGCAGCCCGCCGGCGGACTCGCCGCGGTCCATGGAGCCGCGGGCGAGGGTGAGGCGGACGCCCGTTTCGCGGGCGGCGCGGATGATCGCGCCGGACAGGTCGCCGGAGCCGCGCGGGAAGACGTAGTGGTGGTCCATGGCGGTGGTGACGCCGCCGCGGGCCATCATGGCGAGGGAGCCCTGGGCGGCGGCGTACACCATCGGCTCGTCGATGCGCGCCCAGGTCGGGTACAGCGCGACCAGCCAGTCGAAGAGGTTGTGGTCGGTGGCCAGGCCCCGGGTGATCCACTGGTAGAAGTGGTGGTGGGTGTTGACCAGGCCGGGCGTGACCAGGTGGCCGGTCGCGTCGATCCGGCGTACGACGTTCTCCAGGTCCGGCGCCGCCGGTCCCGCGCCGACGGACTCGATCCTGTTGCCGGCGATCACCACGTGGCCCGAGGCGTACTCGGTGTCGTCCGCGTCCACGGTGGCGATCGCGCAGTTCTCGATGACCAGGCGCTCGGCTGCCGATGCTGCTGCCATGCTGCTTCCTTGTCTTTCAGTGGGGCCCGTGGGCGGGGAGTCGGGTACCCACGGGGAGGGCACGGCAGGACCCTGGAGGATTTGAGTGCCGGAACCGTGCTGCGGCTCCGGGTGCCGAGGTGGTGGAGGAACAGGGCCCTTTGGCGGACGGGGCTTTCACGGGCGGGGCTTTCGCGGGCGGGGCCATTGCGTTCCCTCCGGTGTGGCGCGCCACCGGCCCGGCCGGTGGCGCGCGTTCCGCGTCAGAGGTTGGTCATGTCGACCGGGATGAGCTGCTCGGCGCCGTCGCGCAGGATGGTGGCCTCGATCAGGCCGTAGGGGCGGTCGGCGGCGTAGTAGACGGCGCCGTCCTTGGCGTCGTTGTCGATCCCGAAGGGGGACAGGTCGGAGCGGAAGTGGTGCTTGTTGGGCATCGAGAAGCGGATCTCGTCGACCTCGTCACGGGAGTTGAGCACCCGTACGCCCATCTCGAAGAGGGTCTGCTGGAGCGAGTACGAGTAGGTCTCGGCGAAGGCCTGGAGCGCGTGCTTGCGCACCCCGCCGTAGGAGCGGTCCCAGTCGGGGGCGTGCGAGTCGACGCCGTCCCAGTTGTGCCGCCACCAGGTGGAGACGGTGGTGGCGAGGATGCGGTCGTGGTCCTCCTGGAGGGTGGTGTACTTGTCCTTGAGGAAGCCGGAGAACTCGGAGTTGGTCGAGTTCAGGACGGTCAGGTCCTTGAACCCGGAGAGCACCTGGATGCCGTGGCCGTCGTAGGTGATCTGCGCGACGCGGGTCTCCTGGCCCTTGCGGACGAAGGAGTGGGCGATCTCGTCCGAGCCGACGAAGCGGGCCCCGGTCCGTGAGGTCTCGATCCGCTCCCAGGCGTACTCCTCGACGCGGATGCGGGCCCGGTGGATGGGCTCGTTGTCGTCGACGAAGTGGCGGGCGAGCTTGATCGCGAGGTCCTCGGCGCTGTCGATCCCGTGTTCCTTGGCGAAGGCGAACACCGTGTTCTTGGTGGTGTCGGTCGGCAGGACGTTCGTGTTGGAGCCGCTGCGGTGGACCTCCTCCATGTCGCCGGAGAGGGCGACGGAGACGTTCAGGTCCTTGATGTGGTGTGTGTCGCCGTTACGCGTGATCTTGACAACGCGGTTCTCCGCCTTGCCGTACTGGTTCTGTCCCAGGACGAAACGGGTCATGTGTCGGTCAGCTCCCTCGGTAAACGGAGTAGCCGAACGGGTTGAGCAGCAGCGGAACGTGGTAGTGCTCGCCGGGCACCACCGCGAAGGTGATGGTGACCTCGGGGAAGAACACGGGCCGGCCGTTCTCGCTGTCCCGGAGCGCGGGGGCGTCCTGCTGGGCCGCGGCTTGTTTCCTGGCGAAGTACGTCTCGGTGTCGAAGCCGAGCCGTACGTGGGTGGTGCCCTCCGGCAGGGCCGGCAGGTCCTTGCACCGTCCGTCCGCGTCGGTCGCGGAGCCGCCGAGCGCCTGCCAGTGCGCCCCGGGCCCGCCGCGGGCGTCGAGGCGGACGGGGACACCCTCGGCGGGGCGGCCGGCGCTGGTGTCCAGGATGTGCGTGGACACGGAGGCGGTGGTGCTGGTGCTCATGGTCGGGCGTCCTGTTCGACGAGTCGGGTCAGGCGGATGCGGTTGATCCTTCCCAGTTCGGTGCGGATGATCTCCCGCTCCCGCTCGGGCGGGTTGCCGATCCGCTCCCGGACCGCGTCCCGCATCTGCTCGCCGGTTTGGCCGGTGGCGCAGATGAGGAAGACATGGCCGAACTTCTCCTGGTAGGCCAGGTTGAGTTCGAGCATCTCCGCCTTGAGTTGCTCGGTGGCGCCGGCCATCCCCGCCTGCTCGCGGGAGGAGGTGGGATCGCCGGGCTCGGGGCGGCCGATCGGCGGATGCCCCGCCATCGCCTCCGCGAGGTCCGCGGCCGTCAGCGCGGCCGTCGCGGCGTCACTGGCGGCGTACAGATCCCCGCCGGTGGCGTAGGGGCGGGCGGCGAGCAGTCGCCGGCCCCATGCCGTGGCGGCGCACACCTCGTGGAGTTCGGCGAGTGCCTCGGACTCCGCGAGGGTGTTGAATCGGGCCAGGCCCGACGCGGAAGTGGACGTCACGGGAGCCTCCGTGGCCTTGTGCTGAACGGGCGTGCCGACAGCTAACGCCCTCGAAAACAGGCCGTCAACACTTTGTTGAAAATTCTGGGCAACAAAAGCCGCCGCCCGGTCACCGGGCGGCGGCTCGCCGTTCAGCGGATCATGCCTGGTCAGGCACCCTTCTCGCGGTTGAGGTAGTTGTAGACGGTGAAGCGGCTGACGCCCAGGGCACCCGCGACGGTCTCCACCCCATGGCGTACGGAGAAGGCGCCGCGCGCCTCCAGCATCCGTACGACCTCCTGCTTGGCCCTGCGGTCCAGGTCGGCGAGCGGTCTGCCCTGCCTGCGCTCCAGGGCGACGAGGATGTGGTCCAGGGAGTCGGCGAGCTGCGGCAGGCGTACGGCGACGGCCTCGGCGCCCTGCCAGGAGAGCACGACATCGTCCTGGCCCGCCTCGTCCGGCGGGAGCAGCTCGCCGCCGATGGCGTCGACGAGTGGCTTCACGGCCGCGATGAAGGGCTCCTCCCCCGGGCCGGTCACCGCTCGTCCTCCGCGACCACGTTGACCTGGAGGGAGATCCGGGTGGCGCCGACCTCCAGGGACCTGCGCAGCAGCGCGTCCACGGCGGCGAGCACCTCGTCGGCGCCGCCCACGGCGGTGTTGCCGAACGGGCCGACGTCGACCGCGTCCAGCCCGCCGGCCTCGACGACCTCCCGGGCCACCACCGCGTGCGCGGGCGCCTCGTCGAGGTCGAAGGGCTCGGTCGTGAACTCCACTCTCAATCGCACCCGGTCAACCTAACGCGCGGTGACCGCTTTGCGCCGCCCCCCTCTTGACAAGGCCGGAACCCCGGCGGCAATCTTCCAGTAAGCAGAAATGAACTTCCGTAATGCGGAATTAAGGACACCTCGGAAGGGAGCGCGGCGTCCGATGCCAGGTTTCGAGTGGAGCACAGCCGCAGACCAGCGCTTCAACGTCAACCTGTCGATCCTCTTCACCGAACTCCCGCTGCTGGAGCGCCCGGCGGCCGCCGCCGCGGCCGGCTTCACCGCGGTCGAGCTGTGGTGGCCCTGGATCGACTCGCCCGCCCCGGGGCAGCGCGAACTCGACGCCCTGAAGAAGGCGATCGAGGACGCGGGCGTCCGGCTGACCGGGCTGAACCTCTACGCCGGGCGGCTGCCGGGCCCCGACCGCGGCGCCCTGTCGATCCCCGGCGAGGAGTCGGACCGCTTCCGCGCCAACGTCGACGTGGCCGCCGGCTTCGCCGGGTCGCTGGGCTGCGCGGCCCTCAACGCCCTGTACGGCAACCGCGTCGAGGGCGTGGACCCGGCCGAGCAGGACGAACTCGCCCTGGAGAACCTGGCCCTCGCCGCCCGCGCGGCCGACCGGATCGGGGCGGTCCTGCTGATCGAGGCGCTCAACGAACCCGAGTCGCCGCGGTACCCGCTGGTGTCGGCGCCGGCCGCCGTGGCGGTCGTCGACAAGGTCAACGAGGCCACCGGGCTCGGCAACGCCAGATTCCTCATGGACCTCTACCACCTGTCCATGAACGGCGAGGACCTGCCGAGGGTGATCGACGCGTACGCCGCGAGGACCGGCCATGTGCAGATCGCCGACAACCCCGGCCGCGGCGCCCCCGGCACGGGCTCCCTCCCGCTGGCGGACCTGCTCGGCCGGCTGCGGAAGGCCGGTTACGAGGGCTGGGTCGGCCTGGAGTACAAGCCGGGCGACAGGCCCGGCGCCGAGGCCTTCGACTGGCTGCCCCGCGAGGCCCGCGCCGCCCGCTGACCACCCCCCAGTACCGAGAGGCACCCTCACATGAGCAACAACCTTCCCTCCGTCGCCTGGATCGGCCTCGGCATCATGGGCTCCCCCATGTCGGAGAACCTGATCAAGGCGGGTTACCGGGTCACCGGCTTCACGCTGGAGCGGGAGAAGCTGGACCGCCTGGCCGCCGCGGGCGGCACCGCGGCCGGCTCGATCGCCGAGGCCGTGCGCGACGCCGACGTGATCGTCACCATGGTGCCCGCGTCGCCGCAGGTCGAGGCCATCGCCTACGGACCCGACGGCATCCTGGACAACGCCGGGCCCGGCGCACTGCTGATCGACATGTCCTCGATCACCCCGCAGACCTCCCTCGACCTGGCGAGGGCCGCGAAGGACCGGGGCGTCCGCGTGCTGGACGCCCCGGTGTCCGGCGGCGAGGCCGGCGCCGTCGAGGCCGTGCTGTCCATCATGGTGGGCGGCGAACAGGCCGACTTCGACGCAGCCCGGCCGCTGTTCGAGGCGCTCGGCAGGACCATCGTGCTGTGCGGCCCGCACGGTTCGGGCCAGACGGTGAAGGCCGCCAACCAGCTGATCGTCGCCGTGAACATCCAGGCGTGCGCCGAGGCCGTGGTCTTCCTGGAGAAGTCGGGCGTGGACCTGACGGCCGCGCTCGACGTGCTCGGCGGCGGCCTGGCCGGCTCCACCGTGCTGGCCCGGAAGAAGGACAACTTCCTGGCCCGCGACTTCAGGCCGGGCTTCCGCGTCGACCTGCACCACAAGGACATGGGCATCGTCACCGACGCCGCCCGCGCCGTTGGCGCCGCGCTGCCGGTCGGCGCCGTGGTCGCGCAGCTGATCGCGTCGCTGCGCGCCCAGGGCGACGGCGGCCTGGACCACTCGGCCCTGCTGCGGGCCGTGGAGCGGCTCTCGGGCGCCCAGGTCTGACCCGGAGCCCCTTCAACAAACTGTTGACGCGCTCTCGGCCCAAATCTAGGCTCCACGAAGCGGAAACCAGTTTCCGCCGACTCCTCGTACGGAAGGTCCACGATGTCGCAGCGCGTGCCCACGGCGCGGACTCTCACCACGGAGTCCGGCGCCCCGGTCGCGGACAACCAGAACTCCGCCTCCGCCGGCATCGGCGGCCCCCTGCTGATCCAGGACCAGCACCTGCTGGAGAAGCTCGCCCGCTTCCACCGCGAGCGCATCCCGGAGCGCGTGGTGCACGCCCGCGGCTCCGGCGCCGACGGCCACTTCGAGGTCACCGACAACGTCACCGGCTTCACGCGCGCCGGCTTCCTGAGCGCCGTCGGCAGGCGCACCGAGGTGTTCCTGCGCTTCTCCACGGTGGCCGGCCCGGAGTACGGCAGGCGCGTGGAGGAGGCGGTCCGCGCCCTGCGCGAGGACTGACCCACCGGCTCGCACACGGCACGCCCGGCGGGGAGGCCGGGGCCGTGTGCGCGGCCCGCGGGGCATCGCAGCGGCCCGGAGGACGGTGACCGCACGGTGCCTGCGCGGGCAGGGCGAGGACCGCGGCGGCCTGCGAGCCAGTGCGGTGGTGAAGGGCCCGGAAGCCTCTCCCCCGACCCGAGAGGGGAGGGCGCTCCGGCCCCGTCGCACCGCCGCGGTCCCCGGCCACCCCGAAGACTCCGTCCGGCGGCGCGAACGACCTGTCGCGCCCGGCCTCGCGCCGCCGGACGGACTCCATGTGAGGAATCCTCACCGCCCTGCGTGTGCGCGCCGGGGTGCGGATTCGGCCCGTCCGCAGCAGCCTGAAGTCATGGCATCTCCCGCGACACCTCCGCCCGGACTCCCGCACATCGTGGTCCACCCCCCGGCCCTCGACGGGTCCCGCCGGGTCACGTCAGGCGACGAGACGCTCGGCGTCGCCTCGCACGTCGACGACGTGACCGAACTGCTGCGGCGGGCCGATCTGTACGTGACCGACGTCGAGAAGAGCGGGCTGGTCGAGTGGGAGGGCGGCGGCCCGGACGACTGGCCTGGGCTGCACGAGCACCACGAGCACACCTGAGCACCGCGAGGACGGAACGCGCGTAAGTGTCCCCGGCAGCGGGAACAACCCGGGCAACACGGGGCACGCGGGGGTGGCGTCATGGGCGACGGCAGCACGATCCGGCTCGAACCGCACGAGGTGGCGCTGCTGCGCGGCGGCCCCCGCGCCGCAGTGACGGTCGCCGTCGTGGACCTGTATCTGCGGGGCGCCGTCGAGGCCGGCCCGCCGGGCACCGTACGGGCCCTGCCGGCGGAGCCGGGGACGGCGGGGATTCCGCTCCCGCCGCTCGCGGAGACGGTGTGGTGGGCTCTCGACAGGCCCCTGCCCGTACGAAGGCTGGCCCGGGACGCGGAGGTCCGCCTGGCGGTGGCCCTGATGCGGGCGCCCCTGGCGGAGGCCGGCCTCCTGCGCCGCCCGCTGCCCGGCCCGACCCGCGCCGCCCGCCGCCGGGTGCGCAGCCTGCGGCGACTGCACCCGCCGCCCACCGGCCGACGCGGTCTGACGGCCCACGACAGACTGCTCGCCGTCGCCCTGCACGACGAGGCCGCCCTGCGCGTCCTCCTCCCCCGCTTCGCGCTGCGGGCCGGGCTCGCCGCACGGGTGGAGGCGGGCGAAGAGGGATTCCCGGACCGGGCGCCACGCGACCGCGACGCCGGTCCGGGAGGCGGGATGGCGTACTACCGCGGCAGCGGGGGCGACGGCCCGGACTGAACGTCGGCCACGGCTCGGTGTTCCGCGTCAGACCTTCAGTGTCCGGATCGCGGTCGGGGCGTGCCCCGGCTCGGTCGCGATCTCCTCGAACTCCACCACGTCGCCGATGTCGTTGGTGCCGGACATGGAGATGTTGGTGACGCGCTCCAGGATCGCCTCGACCACGACCGGCACCCGGTGCTCCGCGGCGAGCTTCTTGGCCCGCTCGAAGGCCGCGCCCAGTTCGTTCGGGTCGGTCACCCGGATCGCCTTGCAGCCCAGGCCCTCGGCGACCTTGACGTGGTCGACGCCGTAGACGCCCAGCTCGGGCGAGTTGATGTTCTCGAACTCCAGCTTGACCTGGAAGTCGATGTCGAGGGCCCGCTGCGCCTGGCGGATCAGGCCCAGATAGGAGTTGTTGACCAGGACGTGGACGTAGGGGATCCGGTGCTGCGCGCCGACGGCCAGTTCCTCCATCATGAACTGGAAGTCGTAGTCGCCGGAGAGCGCCACGACCGGGGCCTCGGGGTCGGCCCTGGCCACGCCGAGGGCGGCCGGGACGGTCCAGCCGAGCGGGCCCGCCTGGCCGCAGTTGATCCAGTGCCGCGGACGGTAGACGTGCAGCATCTGGGCGCCGGCGATCTGGGAGAGGCCGATGGTGGAGACGTACCGGGTCTCCGGTCCGAAGGCCTTGTTCATCTCCTCGTAGACGCGCTGCGGCTTGATCGGGATGTCGTCGAAGTGCGTACGGCGCTGGAGAGCGGCCCTGCGCTCCTGCGCGGCGGCGGCCCAGGTGGAGCGGTCGGGGAGCCGGCCCGCGGCCTTCAGTTCCCGGGCCGCCTCGACGAAGAGTGACAGCGCGGCGCCGGCGTCGGAGGCGATGCCGTAGTCCGGGGCGAAGATCCTGCCGATCTGGGTCGGTTCAACGTCGACGTGCACGAAGGTGCGCCCGGCGGTGTAGACGTCGAGCCGGCCGGTGTGGCGGTTGGCCCAGCGGTTGCCGATGCCGAGGACGAAGTCGGACTCCAGGAAGGTCGCGTTGCCGTAGCGGTGCGAGGTCTGCAGGCCGACCATGCCGGCGTTCAGCTCGTGGTCGTCGGGCAGCAGGCCCCAGCCCATCAGGGTCGGCACGACCGGGGTGCCGGTCAGCTCGGCGAACTCCACGAGGAGATCGGCGGCGTCGGCGTTGACCACCCCGCCGCCGGCCACGATCAGCGGGCGCTCTGCGGCGTTGAGCATGCCGAGCGCCTTGTCGATCTGGGCGCGGGTCGCGGCGGGCCGGTAGACCGGGAGCGGCTCGTAGGTCTCCGGGTCGAACTCGATCTCCGTCGTCTGCACGTCGATCGGCAGGTCGATCAGGACCGGTCCCGGGCGCCCGGAGCGCATGAGGTGGAAGGCCTGCTGGACGACGCCGGGGACCTGCGCGGCCTCCAGGACGGTGACGGCCGTCTTGGTGACCGGGCCCGCGATGGAGGCGATGTCGACGGCCTGGAAGTCCTCCTTGTGGATCACGGCGGTGGGTGCCTGTCCGGTGATGCACAGGATCGGGACGGAGTCGCCGGTCGCCGAGTACAGGCCGGTGATCATGTCGGTGCCCGCCGGTCCCGAGGTGCCGACGCAGACGCCGATGTTGCCGGGACGGGCGCGGGTGTAGCCCTCGGCCATGTGCGAGGCGCCCTCGACATGGCGGGCGAGGGTGTGCCGGATGCCGCCGGCCGCCTTGAGCGCCGCGTAGAAGGGGTTGATCGCCGCGCCCGGCACACCGAACGCGTCGGTGACGCCCTCGCGCTTGAGAATCTCAACTGCCGCTCGGGCAGCGGTCATACGAGCCATCGAGTACTCCTGCTCCGGCCAGCAATTTCCGTATAGTGGAATTTGTTTTCTACGATCTGGAAGTAATGTAAGGGGGTGGCCAAGGGGCGTCAAGGGAGGACCATGGGGGCCATGTCCGAGACCATCTCGGTGTGCTGCACCGCCTGCGGGCGCCGGCACCGGTACACGGCACCGTCGTATCCCTGCGCGTGCGGGGCGCCCGTCGCCCCGGCGCTCGACCCGCGCGGGACCGCGACCGCGGTCACCCACCGGGCGTGGGACGAGGAGTGGATCGGCGTGCGCTGCGCGGTCTGCGGCAACGAGAGCCGGTGGCCGCGGCCGGAGCTGGGCTGCCCGTGCGGGACGGTGCTGTGCGTACCGGTGGACCGCGCGGCCACGGGCCGCTCAGGGCGCGCTCCCGGATCACGGGTACCGGCCCACCGCGCCGTCCCGATCCGCACCGCCCGCGACGCGGTCACCGCCGCCGTCCTGTATCTGCGCGGGCTGGGCCACCGTGACGTGCGCCGCGCCGATCAGCGTCCGCTGACCGGCATCGGACTGGCCGCGCCCGGCATCGTGGTCCAGGTGGACCCGACGGCGGACCCGGCCTCGGTGCGGGACGTGGAGTGCCTGTGGCTGACGGCCATGGCGGAGTCGGCGCGGTGCGTCCACTTCTCGGTCGCCGGGTACGCCGAGGACGCCCGCGCCCGCGCCGATCTGCTGGGCGTCCCGCTCTTCGTCCTCGGCCCGACGGGCGTGCCGCGCCCGGTCAACGCGTCGGCCGTGACGCTGGACGCCACGGCCGACTGAACGCACACACCGGCCCGGCTCTTGCGAGCGGTGCTCCCCGGGACCGGTCGGGGCACCGCCGTCGCGGGTCAGGCGCTGTAGCGCTCCCGCAGTTCGATCTTGCGGACCTTGCCCGAGACGGTCATCGGGAAGGAGTCGACGTTCTCCAGGCGGCTGGGGATCTTGTAGTGGGCCAGTTGGCCGTCGCAGTACGCCCGCAGTTCCTCCGGCGTGAGCGGGTCGGCCGTATCGCGTGGGACGACGCAGGCGAGGACCTCCTCGCCGTAGCGCTCGTGCGGTACGCCGACCACCTGGACGTCCGCGATCTTCGGATGGCCGTAGAGGAACTCCTCGACCTCCCGCGGGTAGATGTTCTCGCCGCCCCGGATGATCATGTCCTTGATGCGGCCGACGATCTCCACGTAGCCGTCCTCGCGCATCGTCGCGAGGTCCCCGGTGCGCATCCAGCGGGCCCGGTCGATCGCCTCGGCGGTCTTCTCGGGCTCCTCCCAGTAGCCGAGCATCACGCTGTAGCCGCGGGTGCGCAGTTCACCGGTGTCGCCGCGTGGCACGGTCACGCCGGTGACCGGGTCGACGACCTTGACCTCGAGGTGCGGCAGGACGCGGCCGACGGTGCCGGTGCGGTGTTCGAGGTCGTCGTCCATGCGGGTCTGCAGGGAGACCGGGGAGGTCTCGGTCATGCCGTAGCAGATGGAGACCTCCTCCATGTGCATCTCGGCGACCACCCGTTTCATGACCTCCACCGGGCAGGGCGAGCCCGCCATGATGCCGGTGCGCAGCGAGGTGAGGTCGTAGGAGGCGAAGTCGGGGAGGTTCAACTCCGCGATGAACATGGTCGGGACGCCGTACAGGGACGTGCACCGCTCCCGGCGCACCGCGTCCAGCGTCGCCCTCGGGTCGAAGGACGGGGCGGGGATGACCATGCAGGCGGCGTGCGAGGTGACGGCCAGGTTGCCCATGACCATGCCGAAGCAGTGGTAGAAGGGGACCGGCAGACACACCCGGTCCTGCTCCGTGTAGCCGACCGTACGGCCCACCCAGTAGCCGTTGTTGAGGATGTTGTGGTGGGAGAGGGTGGCGCCCTTCGGGAAGCCGGTCGTGCCGGAGGTGTACTGGATGTTCACCGGGTCGTCGCAGCTCAGCTCGGCGGCGATCAGATCCACCCGCTCCCGGGGGACCGAGGCCGCCCCCGCCGTCAGCGCGTCCCAGGACGGGTCGCCGATGTAGACCGTCTCGCGCAGCGCGGGGCACCTGCCGCGGACCTGCTCCACGATCGCCCGGTAGTCACTGCTCTTGTGGGCGAGGGAGGCGACCAGCACCGTGATGCCGGACTGCCGCAGCACGTACTCCAACTCATGCGCCCGGTAGGCCGGGTTGACGTTCACCATGATGACGCCGATGCGGGCGGTGGCGTACTGGACGAGGACCCACTCGGGGCAGTTGACCGCCCAGATGCCCACCCGGTCGCCCTTGGTGACGCCCTTCGCCAGCAGTCCGCGCGCCACCTCGTCGACGGCGGCGCCGAACTCGGCGTACGTCCAGCGCCGTCCGGAGGGCACATCGACCAGGGCCTCGCGGCCCGGGTGGGCGGCGATCGCGCGGTCGAGGTTGGCGCCGATGGTGTCGCCGAGGAGCGGGGTGGTGCTGGTGCCGTGGGCATACGAGGGCGGGGCCGGCCGCGCCGGTTGTGCGGTCACCGGAAGTCCTCCTCGCGGTACTCGTCGGCGGAACCGGCCGCGGTGGCCTCGCGCAGCTCGATGCGGCGGATCTTGCCGGAGACGGTCTTGGGCAGCTCGCCGAACTCCAGGCGGCGCAGGCGCTTGTAGGGGGCGAGCGTCTCGCGGGAGTGCTCGAAGAGCACCTTCGCCGTGTCCGGGCCCGGCTCCCAGCCCGCCGCCAGCACGATGTACGCCTTCGGTACGGCCAGCCGCAGTTCGTCGGGGGCCGGCACGACCGCCGCCTCGGCCACCGCCTCGTGCTCCAGCAGGACGCTCTCCAGCTCGAACGGGGAGATCTTGTAGTCGGAGGCCTTGAACACGTCGTCGGCGCGGCCCACGTAGGTGAGGTAGCCGTCCTCGTCGCGGGCGCCGATGTCGCCGGTGCGGTAGTAGCCGCCGGCCATCGCCTCGGCGGTGCGGTCGGGGTCGCCGTGGTAGCCGGTCATCAGGCCGACGGGGCGGTGCGACAGGTCCAGGGCGATCTCGCCCTCGTCGGCGCCGGGGGCGCCGGTGACCGGGTCGAGGAGTTCGACGCGGTAGCCGGGGCTGGGGCGGCCCATGGAGCCGGTCTTGAGGATCTGGCCGGGGCTGTTGGAGACCTGGACGGCGGTCTCGGTCTGGCCGAAGCCGTCCCGGACCCTCACGCCCCACAGGCGGCGCACCTGCTCGATCACCTCGGGGTTGAGCGGCTCACCGGCGGCGACGGCCTCGCGCGGCGGGGTGGCCAGCCGCGTCAGGTCGGCCTGGATGAGCATGCGCCACACGGTCGGCGGGGCGCAGAACGTGGTCACGCCGGCCCGGTCCATCTCGGCCATCAGCCGGGTCGCGTCGAACCGCTTGTAGTTGTGCAGGAAGACGGTCGCCTCGGCGTTCCACGGCGCGAACAGGTTCGACCAGGCGTGCTTGGCCCAGCCGGGCGAGGAGATGTTCAGATGGACGTCGCCGGGCTTCAGCCCGATCCAGTACATGGTCGCCAGGTGCCCGATCGGGTACGAGACGTGGGTGTGCTCGACCAGCTTGGGGCGGGCGGTCGTGCCCGAGGTGAAGTACAGCATCAGCGGGTCGTCGGCGGCGGTGGGGCCGTCCGGGGTGAAGACGTCGGAGGCGGCGTGCACGTCCTCGTACGCCAGCCAGCCGGGCGCGGTGGTGCCGCCGACCGCGATGCGCGTGTAGCGCCCGGGTACGTCGGCGAACTTGCCGGTGTCCTCGGCGCGGACGATCACGTGCCGCACCCGGCCGCGGTCGACGCGGTCGCGCAGGTCGGCGGGGCCGAGGAGCGGGGTGGCCGGGATGACGACCGCGCGGAGCTTCATCGCCGCGAGCGCCGTCTCCCAGAGTTCGGCCTGGTTGCCGAGCATGACGAGGATGCGGTCCTCGGGGCCGACGCCCCATGCTCGCAGCCGGTTCGCCACCCGGTCGGAGCGGGCGGACATCTCGGCGAAGGAGACCCGGACCTCGGACCCGTCCTCCTCGACGAGGTGCAGTGCGGTGCGCTCGTTGCCCTCGGCGATGACGTCGAACCAGTCCAGCGCCCAGTTGAAGTGCGCGGGGCGGGGCCAGGTGAAGCCCTCGTAGGCGGTGGTGTAGTCGTCGCGGTGTTCCAGCAGAAAGTCCCGTGCGCTGCGGAACAGCTCCGTGGCCGTCGTCATCCGTCCTCCTCTGTGCCGGACCTTGCCGGGCGGCTCTCATCCATCGTGTAATCCGTGATGCAGGTCTCACTACCCCCGAAAGGGGGTGTGCGTCCCGGGACGGGCGCGAGAGAGGGCGGAACGAGTGGTGATGGTGGACGGGGCCGATGTGGTGGAGATACGCAGCGCGCTGCTGCGGCTGCGGCGCGGGACCGGGCTGCCGGTCGCCTTCGGCGGGCTGGTGGAGTCCGGGCGGCGCCATGTGCGCATCAGTGAGCTGAGCGGCACGTCCACGGCGGCGCTCAGCGCCCTCGCGGTGACCTCGGGCAACGGCCTGGGCGGCAAGACGGTGGCGCTGTCGCGGCCGTGCGCGGTGACGGACTACTCGGTCTCCCGGCAGATCAGCCACGAGTACGACCTGCCCGTGGCCGCCGAGGGCCTGCGTTCGGTGGTGGCGGTGCCGGTGGTGGTACGGCGCCGGGTGCGCGGCGTGCTCTACGGCGCCCTGCGCACGGCCCAGCCGCTGGGCGACCGCACGCTGAGCGCGGCCGTGGAGGCGGCGCGGGACGTGGAGCAGGCGTTGCTGCTGCGCGAGGAGGCGGGTGAGCTGCTGGCGTCGGCCCGGCCCCGTCCGTCGCCCGTCCCGGCGGACGCCGCGGCCTGGGAGCAGGTGCGGGAGGCACACGCGGCGCTGCGGGCGCTGGCGCCCAGGATCGCGGACCCCGCGCTGCGGGAGGAGTTGCTGTGCGCGTGCGGACTGCTGGCGGCGCGCGGCGGCCCCGGCCAGGGACCCCGGCTGGCTCCGCGCGAGGTGGACGTGCTGGCCTGCGTGGCCGCGGGCGCGACGAACGGGGCCGCCGCCGAGCGGCTCGGGGTGGGCGCGGAGACCGTCAAGAGCTATCTGCGCTCGGCCATGCGCAAGCTCGGCGCCCGCACCCGCGGCGAGGCGGTCGCGGCGGCCCGCCGGACGGGGTGGCTGCCGTAGCCCGCGCCGGATCCGGTGATTTTCCGGAGGACTTTGTATTCGGCGCCGTCCTTTTGTTATTTCCCTCACTTCGGCGTACCTCCGTTATTCAATGGGCCGTTGCCTAATATTGGCCGGGACACGACATCGGAGGGGAGCGGTCCGTGCGACGGGACTTCGCGGAGTCTGCCGGGTGCCGCTCCGACCTGGTCATCGGGCGGGAGGAGTCGTTCCGGGCGGCGCGTGAGCAGCTCACCAGGGGCGGGAGTGTGCTGCTGCACGGGCCCGCCGGAATTGGAAAGTCGACCGTCCTGCGGACGCTCGCCGCGGAATACGCCCCCACGGCGCACACCGTGTTGCGCTGCTCGGCCACCGAGTCCGAATCGCATCTTCCGTTCCTCGCCCTGGCCGACCTGATGGGCCTGGTCGTGGACGAGGTGTCGCAGGCGCTGCCCGCCGCCCAGCGCACCGCGCTGGAGTCGGCGCTCACCGGCCGCGGCGAGTCCACGCTCCAGCGCGACGGGCTGGCGCTGCGCCTGGCCGTGCTGTCCGCCCTGCGCGCCCTCGCCGCCCGGGGGCCCGTGCTCGTCGTCGCCGACGACCTCCAGTGGCTCGATCCGGCCAGCGCCGAACTCCTCGGCTTCGCCGCCCGCCGGCTGGGCGACATCCCGGTACGGCTGCTGTGCGCGGTGCGGACCGACGGGCCGGAAACGGAGGGCGCTCGATACGACCGTCATCTACGCGCGTCCCCTCCCGACACCCGCGCGATCCGCCTCGGCCCGCTGACCCGTGCCCAGGTGTCGACGCTGCTCGACGAACGCGGCTACCCGGGCCTGTCCCGGGCCACGGTCCGCGACATCCACCGCACCAGCGGCGGCAATCCGCTGTTCGCCCTGGAGCTGGGCCGGGCCCTGGCCGAGAGCCCCGCCGCACCGCGGCCGGGCGAGCCGCTGCCGGTGCCGACCTCGTTGCGCGCCCTGGTCCTGTCCCGTCTGGAGATGCTGTCGGACGAGGCGCGCCGCACCCTCCTGGTGGCCAGCGCGGGCGCCCGCCCCACCCCGGCCCTGCTGCACGCGGCCGGCCGGGAGAACGCCGAGGCGCAGACCGCCCAGGCGGCCCGGCTGGGGCTGCTGGCGACCGACCCGGAGGGCCCGACCGTTCGGTTCGCGCATCCGCTGATCTCGGCCGCGCTGTACGCCGAGGCCCCCGCGCCGGAGCGGCGGGCCGCGCACGCCGCGCTGTCCACGGCGGCCTCCGACCCGATCGAACGCGCCCGGCACCTGGCCCTGGCGACCACCGGCACCGACCCGCGGGTGGCGGCCCGGCTGGCGGAGGCCGCCGCGCTGGCCCGGGACCGCGGCGCCCCGTCGGTGGCCGCCTCGCTCGGGCTGCTCGCCGCCCGGCACACCCCCGCCGACAGCGCGCCCGGTCCCGACGAGCGCCGGCTGACGGCCGCCGAGGACGCGATCACCGCGGGTGAGCCCGACCTCGCCCGGGACATCGCCCACGAGGTGCTGACCCGGGCCACCGCGCCCGGCGAGCGGGTACGGGCCTGGATGGTGGTGATCGAGGCGGCCGGGCAGGCCATCGGCGAGGTCGACGCCGTCTTCCCGCAGGCCCTGGCCGACGCCGGGGAAGACCCCCGGCTGCTCGCCCTGGTCCACTATCAGCTGGCCTGGCGCGGCCTGGTGGTGCAGGGCGACTTCGCGCAGGGCCGGGAGGAGGCCGCGCACGCGGCCCGGCTGGCGGCACGGGCCGGGGACCGGCGCAGCGAGCTGCTCGCGCTCGCCTTCCAGGCGCAGGCGGAGACCCTGATGGGGCATCCGGACGCCCCGGCGACCATCCGGCGGGCGCTGGAGGAGCCGCAGGACCCGCGGGTGGCGTGCCATCACAACGGGGCCGGCTCGTCCCGGTTCCGGTGGCTGGTGATGAGCGACCGGCTGGCCGAGGCGCGGACCGCCGTCACCGGGCTGCTGCGCGAGGTGCGCCGGCGCGGCATGGCCGAGAGCGAGGTGCACTATCTGCGTTTCCTCGCCGAGACCGAGCTGCACTCCGGGCACTGCGGCCGGGCCCTTGAGCTGTCCCGGGAGAGCCTGACCCTGGCGCGCGACGCGGGCCTCGGCGAGGGCGCGGGCGCGATGCAGGCCGCGCTCGCCGAGGCCGCGGGCGGTGACCGGCGGCGGGCGCTGGAGCTGGCGCGGGAGGCGGTGCGGCGGGCCGAGGGGGACGGCGACGCCGTGTACCTGTCGCGGGCGCTGGCCGCGCTCGGCCACGCGAGCCTGGTGTCGGGCGACGCGGAGGCGGCCGTGCGGGCGCTGCGCCGGGTGCGGGAGCTGGAGGCCGGGGCGGGCATCACCGATCCGGCGCGCGGCAGGTGGCAGGGCGACCTCGCGGAGGCGCTGGTGCGGGTCGGCGAGCCGGCCGAGGCCCAGGACGTGATCGAGGCGACCCGCGCGCACGCGTTGCGGCTCGGGCGCGAGAGCGTGCTCGCGGTGCTGGACCGGGCCGAGGCCCAGATGCGGGCGGCGCGCGGTGAACACCGGTCGGCCGTCGCCCGGTTGACGTCGGCGCGGGAGCGGCTCGCCGGGCTGGGCTACGGCCTGGAGGAGGCGCGGACGGCCTTCGCGCTGGCCACGCTGCACGCCGGCCGCCCGGGGCGGGCGCCGGGGGCGGCGTCGTACGACGAGGCGGCGCGGCTGTTCCGGCGCTGCCGGGCGCTGCCCTGGCTGCGGCAGGTGGAGGCGGCGGTGGCGGCGCAGGCGGCCGGGCCGCCACCGGCACCGGCGGCCGTGCCGGACGTGCTGGCGGGGCTCGCCTCGATGGAGCGTCAGGTGGCGGCGCTCGTCATGGAGGGCGCGACCAACCGGGAGATCGCCGCCCGGCTGTTCGTCAGCGTCAAGACGGTCGAGGCGACGTTGACTCGTGTCTACCGCAAACTCGGGATCCGCTCCCGGGTCGACATCGTCCGGCTGGCGGCGGGCGGGCGCGGCGAGTGAGGCGGGGCGGATCCACCGGCCGGGCGCGGCAGGGGTTTGCCGGTGCGGGACCGAGGGTTATCCCTGCCCGACTCCCCTAGGGGGTTCCCTCATTGGGCGGTCCGTGGCGCCGGTTCTAGCGTGAGCACGTGCCGCTCGCACGGGCATACGGGGGTCTGTCCCGAGACCCCCGTGTACCCCCCACGCCCGTGCGCCCCCCACCGGCAACCTCTTGAGGAGGCTCATGTTCGGGCTCAACCGCGCCAGGTCGGCCGTCGTCGCGCTGGCCGCCGCCGGCGCCGCCGCGACCGCGCTGCTTGCCGCTCCCTCCGCCGTGGCCGCGCCGCAGCCGATCGTCGGCGGTTCGACCACCACGGCGAGCGCGTATCCGTTCGTCATGCAGATCACGGACGCCTCGCAGAACCAGTTCTGCGGCGGCACCCTGGTCTCCCCCACCAAGGTCGTCACGGCCGCGCACTGCATGGCCGGCGAGAGCGCCGGCAGTGTGCGCGTGGTCGGCGGGCGCACCTATCTCAACGGCACCGACGGCACGGTCGCGCAGGTCAGCCGGATCTGGGTGAACCCCGGCTACTCCAACGTCACCTACGGCGCCGACGTGGCCGTCCTGACCCTGTCGACGCCGATGCCGTACACGCCCGCCCCGTACGTCTCCGCCTCGGACTCCTCCGTCTACGCGGCCGGCGCCACCGCCCGCGTCCTCGGCTGGGGCACCACCCGGGAGGGCGGCAGCTCCTCCAACCAGCTGCGGACCGCGACCGTGCCGGTCGTCTCGGACACGAGCTGCCGCGGCTCCTACGGCTCCGACTTCGTCGCGAGCGACATGGTGTGCGCCGGATACACCTCCGGCGGTGTGGACGCCTGCCAGGGCGACAGCGGCGGTCCCCTGCTCATCGGGGGCGTCCTGGCAGGGATCACTTCCTGGGGCGAGGGCTGCGCCCGAGCCGGTTATCCCGGGGTCTACTCCCGGCTGACCGCGTTCTCGGACCTGGTGACCGCGCAGGTCTCCTCGTAGCCCCGCCCCAGCGGCTCTCCTGATCTCCTGAGTACCACTCAGGTGCAAGACCAGGGGGCGTTGCGAGCCTCCACGAGCGGCCCGCAACGCCCCCTCTCCATGGGTCAGCCGCGTACCGTCCCGAAGCGGACGGCGTACGCGGCCCCGGCGTGCATCGTCCTGAGCATCCGCTCTCCCTCGGCCACGACCTCGTCCCGCCGCCGCTCGGTGAGGAGGTCGAAGGGCTCTACGACGAGGGTGTCGTCCAGGAGCTTCCACAGGCCGGCCGCGAACCCGTCCACGAGCAGCACGCGGTGGGCGACGTTCTTCGTCCAGGTGCGGCCCTTGTGCTCGGGCGGTACGACGCGGGTGCGGTCGGCGTGCGAGAGGAGCACGTTGTCGAACTCGGGCAGGAAGCGCGGCGGGGCCGGGGTGTCCGGGTCGGGGCGCGGGGCGTCGGGGAGGTCGAAGAGTTCGGTGCCGCCCGGGTCCCGGAAGGTGAGGAGGCGGGGGCGCAGCCGCTCGAAGGCGTCCCGGAGTCTGGTCAGCCCCGCCCAGGTCTGCATGTCCTTCACGGAGGCGGGTCCGAAGGCGGCGAGGTAGCGCAGCACGGTGTCGTCCGGGGCCGGGGCCGGGGCCGCGGGCGCGGGGCGTCCGAGCCAGTGCTCGGCGGTGGTGAGCGTGACCTGGCCGCTGCGTCCCCACAGTCCGCGCGGGGTCACCTGGACGAGCGGGAGCAGGCAAAGGGCGGCGACGGACAGGGCCTGCGGGTCGGCGTCGGGCCACTGGGCGAGCAGGGCCTCGCGCAACTGCCGCATGGTACGCGGCTCTTCCTCGACCAGTTCGCGGGCGAGGACAGTGAGCCGGTCGAGGTCGACGCCCGCCAGGCCCTTGCGGAAGGTGCCCAACTCCCGGTCCCGGGCGGGCTGTACCAGCGGACGCAGGGTCAGGCAGTCGTCGGCGGTGTGGGTGTGGATGGTCGAGCGCATGGTGACGAGGCGGGCGACCCGGCGGTCGGCCATCGGCGCGGACAGGTCCTCGGGCGCGAAGCCTTCGAGCCGGGCGGCGAGCGCGTAGTACGGGGGTCTCACATTCTGGGCCTGCAACCCGACCAGGTGCGCGACGGCGTCCTCGGCGGACATCGACGCACGGCTCAGCAACAACTGCCGGGCGAGGGTGGCGCGGTTGAGGGCGCGGGTGCCGAGCACGGGGGCCGTCGTGGCTGCCTTGGTCGTCATGCGGTGCACGGTAGCGGTGCATGCGGACGGATTCTGTCCGCAATCGTCCTGGCGGGGAGGTGTTCCGGGTATCGGGCCATTGAGCGCGCCGACGCGGACGTGGGTCTCCGGCGGGTGCGCTAGCAGTGCTCGCGGACCGTCCCGGGCCGGGCGTATTCCGGGGGCCGGTCAACGCGCGCGGCGGGACCGTACGCCGAGAGCGACGCGGGGCTCCAGCCGTGCGCGGAGGGAATCCGACCGGAGGCGGTCCCGGTGGGCGGTCATCGCGCGCGGCGTTCGCGGCGGGAGCGCAGGCCCATGCGGACACGGGTTTCCAGCGAGCAGCGGGCACCGTAGCGGTGCACGCGGACGGGACCTGACCGCAGGCCATCCCGGCCCGACACGCTCCGAGGACCCGGTCACCGCACGCGGCGGGAGTAGGTCTCCGGCGGGTGCGGCAGCGGTGCTCGCGGACCGTCCCGGGCCGGGCGTATTCCGGGGGCCGGTCAACGCGCGCGGCGGGACCGTACGCCGAGAGCGACGCGGGGCTCCAGCCGTGCGCGGAGGGAATCCGACCGGAGGCGGTCCCGGTGGGCGGTCATCGCGCGCGGCGTTCGCGGCGGGAGCGCAGGCCCATGCGGACACGGGTTTCCAGCGAGCAGCGGGCACCGTAGCGGTGCACGCGGACGGGACCTGACCGCAGGCCATCCCGGCCCGACACGCTCCGAGGACCCGGTCACCGCACGCGGCGGGAGTAGGTCTCCGGCGGGTGCGGCAGCGGTGCTCGCGGACCGTCCCGGGCCGGACGCATTCCGGGGGCCCGGTCAACGCGCGCGGCGGGACCGTACGCCGAGAGCGACGCGGGGCTCCAGCCGTGCGCGGAGGGAATCCGACCGGAGGCGGTCCCGGTGGGCGGTCATCGCGCGCGGCGTTCGCGACGGGAGCGCAGGCCCATGCGGACACGGGTTTCCAGGGGGTGCGGGGCCAGTGAGTGGCGGGCCTCGTCGAAGGCTCCGTGGGTGAGGCGGTCCAGGACCGGGCCGGGTTCGGCGCCGGGTTCCAGTACCAGTCGGACGCGGGCCCGCGACCGCTTCCGGCGGACGGTCAGCCGGACGTGGGCGCGTGCGACGCCGGGTGTGGCTCCGGCCCGCCGGGCGACGATGTCGGCCAGCGCGCGGGAGCGCAGGGTGAGGGACTGGCCGGCCAGCGGCAGCCGACGGCGTCCGCCGGAGCGCGGCTGGGCGAGCGCCCAGGCGAGGCAGAGCAGCAGGGCGCAGACCGCGGCGGCCACGACGGCGGGGGTCCACCACTCGTGGCCGCGCAGTTCGGCGAGGCCGGGGCGGTCGAGGAGCACCGCGTCGGAGTCCGGGGCGGGCCACCCTCCGGGCAGCCACTCGGCGACGGGACGGCCACCGCTGACAAGCCATCCACCGCCGCCCAGCAGAAGCATCCCGGTCAGCGCGAGCAGCGTCCGGTTGACCGTGGCACGCAACGGTTTCACGAGGCGGTCTCCTTCGGGGCGTCGAGACCCGCGGGCGGTTGCCGGCCGGCCGGGAGGTCCGCTTCGCCCGGGTCGTCCGCGGCCGGCGGTCCGGGTGGGCGCCAGTGGGGTTCGGTGCGCAGGGTGATGCGGGCTTTCGGGGTGCGGGTGAGGTCGAGGGCGGCGAGGGCGGACTCGGTCGTGGCGTGGAGGGCGGCGCGGGCCGTGCTCCGGTCGCCGAACCCGAGGCGGGCCCGCAGCCGTACGCGCCGCCTGCCGAAACGCACCCGGACGGCCGTCACACCGGGTACGGCAGCGGCGGCGTCCCGGAGCAGCTCGGCCGCGGCCGAGCGTTCCAGCACCGCCCGCTGCCGGCGCTGACCGGGCACCGGCGCCATCGGGAGCACGCTCCGCAGACCGGGGGTGAACGCCAGCCACATCAGCCAGACGCCCAGGACGGCGGCGACGGCACCGCCCGCGACGACCGGGGCGTCGCCGGGGCCGTGCGTGGCCAGCCAGTCGACCGTCCCGGTGCGCCAGGCTGCCGGACGCCGGCCGCCGAGGTGGACGGACAGGACCTCGTACAGGAGGACGGCGCACGCCGCCGCCACCGTCAGCGCGACCAGTACGGCCGGCACCCCGCGCGCCGACCAGGGCCGCCGGGAGGGACCGGCCGGCGGTTCCCGGCCGGCCGGGGGCGGCGGCGGGGCCGCCAGGTCCGCGGTCAACGACTGGACGCGGACGGTCGCGGTCCGCACGGAGAGCCCGCTCAGCTCGGCGACCCGCCGCGCCATCCGCCCCCTGACCCGCTCCCCCGCGTCACCGAGCACCGCCGGGTACGGCAGCCGCACGTCGACGCGCACGTCCGCCCGGCTGCCGTGCACCGTCGCCGCGCCCTGCACGGCGTGCGCGTGGCGCCCGGCGAGGTCGGCCTCGGTCGCGGCGCGTTCCGCGATCCGGCGCACGGCCCGGTCGGCGACGACGGTCCTGCCCCGGTCGGCCGGCGCCGTACCGTCGCGGCTGCCGGGCTCCGGCATCCCGGTCATCGTGGCCTCCGGTCCCGGGGGGTCAGGAACTCGCGCCAGTCCGTGCCGTCGTCCATCAGACGCCCCAGGATCCCGCCGACCGCGCCCAGCGCGGCCACCAGCAGGAACGCCCCGAATCCGCCGAACCAGCCGGCGAAGGCCAGGGCCATGCCCACCAGCATGCCGATCACCGATCTGCTCATCAGACACCTCCGCCGCAGGAAACCACTCGTCACTGCACGCGCGTTTCCACCGGGCGCTCCGGGTCCTCGTCGTCCGGCAGGTGGACGTCGTTGACGGTGATGTTGACCTCGACGACCTCCAGGCCGGAGATGCGCTCGACGGCGTCGATCACGTTCTCCCGCACGTCCCGGGCGAGGTCGGCGATGGGTACGCCGTACTCGACGACCAGGTCCACGTCGATCGCGGTCTGCCGCTCGCCGACCTCGACCTTCACGCCGCGGCCCACGTTGGGCCGGCCGCCGGGCACCCGGTCGCGGACGGCGCCGATGGTGCGGGACAGGCCGCCGCCCATGTCGTACACGCCGGGGATCTCCCGTGCCGCGGTGCCCGCGATCTTGACGACCACCACATCGGCGATGGAGGTGCGTCCCCGGGTGCCGGCCGGTTCACCGGCCCCGGTGGCGCCGCCGCTCACGGTGGTCGCGCCGTCCTGCGTGCTCCGGGGGGCGCCGCCCGCCGCGCCGGTCGGCCCGTGCTTCTCGATGGTGGCTGCCTGGGGTGTGGTAGTCGTCGTCATGCTGTCCTCCGTCGGCCGTAATCGGTTGTGTTCGCTGCTTGTTGGACACCCGGGACCGGTGCGGCGTTACGCGGACGGGCGGCTTTTTCTTTTTCCGGTTCCGCCCGTAACACCGCGCGTGGTCGGCGTGTCCAACAAGGGAACCCCTGCGGGGACTGTGGGAACGACGGAAGGGAGCGCCCGTGCCGGGCGACGACGGACTGCTCGCGGTGCGGGCCGCCGAGGGCGACGAGGACGCCTTCGAGGCGCTCGTACGCCGGCACGCACCCGGCCTGCTGCGGCTCGCCGCGCGCATGCTGGGGAGCCCGTCCGACGCGGAGGACGCCGTGCAGGACGCGTTCGTCGGCGCCTGGCGCAGGCTCCCGGAGTTCCGCGGCCAGTCGGCGTTCGCGACCTGGATGCACCGCATCGTCGTCAACCGGTGCCTGAACATGCTGCGCGCCCGCCGTCCGGTGACGGACCTCGACAGCGTGCCCGAGCCCGTCGCACCCGACCACGCGGCCTCCCCCTCCCGGGCCGCCGAGTCGCACGCCGCCGCGGCGGCCCTGGGCCGGTCGCTGTCCACGCTCTCCGCCGAGCAGCGGGTCTGCTGGGTGCTGAGAGAGCTGGAGGGCCTGCCCTACGAGACGATCGCGGAGACGGTCGGGATCAGCCAACAGGCTGCCCGCGGCAGGGTGTTCCGCGCACGACGCTGCCTGACGGAGGCGATGACCGCATGGCGATGAATCCCGGCTCGGCGGACGACACCGCCGACGACGAGCGGTTGGCCTGCGGACGGATGCTGTCCGAGGTGTGGCGGGCCCGGGAGGAGGACGCCGGCGACCCGCACCTGCGCGCCTGCCCGTACTGCGCGGCGGCCGTGGGCCAGTTGGACCTGCTCGGCGCGGCGGTGCACGCGGCGCGGGGAGAGCGGGAGCCGGACTGGGACGCGGCGGCGCTGACCGAGCGGGTCATGGAGGTGGTCCGGCTGGAGCTGCGACCGGGGCGGCCGTTGCCGCTGGGGGAACGGGACGAGGATCTGTGGGTGCGCGAGGCGATGGCCGCCAAGTCGCTGCGGGCCGCCGCCGAGACCGTCCCCGGCGTGCGTGCGGGATCCTGCCGGATCCGGCCCGCGAAGGCCGCCGACGGCGGTCCCTCGCGCGGTCCGGTACGGGTGCGGCTCGAGGTCGTCGTACCGCTCGCGCCCGGACTCCACCAGCTCGCGGAGGAGATCCGCCGGCGGGTGCGGGGGGCCGCGGACGAGGCACTGGGGATGCCGGTGGAGGGCGTGGACGTACGGATCACCGATGTGACGGAGCCGGCCGGAGCGGACGCGGACGTGGCCGAGGGAGACCGGCGATGACCGCCGCCACGGGCCGTGACGCCCTCGCCGACACCGTCGCGCGGGTCACCGCCGAGGTGCCCGGCGTCGCCTTCCTGCGGCCGGGGGTCGCGGACCTGTTCCGCGGCTCCGCCCGCACCGGCCCACCCCGGACGCCCGCGGGGGTACGGGTGACCCGGGCCTCCGGGGCGGCGCCGTGGGAGGTGGACGTCCGCATCGTCGTGCGCCGCGACCACCGCGCCCTGACCGTCGCCCGCGCCGTGCACGAGTCGGTGACCACCGCCCTGACGGGACCGGCGCCGGGCGCGCGGGTGACGGTGACCGTCACCAACACGGTGTGAGCCGAACGTGGCTCGTGTGCGACGGCGTCATGAGCGAGGCCGCCGTCAAGCGTCTCCTGGACCGCGCCCTCGGGTCGTTGACGACCACCGCTGTTCCCACTCGGTCCGGATGAGTCCGTACTCGACCTCACCGTGTTCGGAGCCCTCGATCGCCTCCGGCCAGTCCCCGGTGAAGTCCCGGACGAAGGACAGGCCCGACTTCTCCATGACGCGGCGGGAACGGGTGTTGACGGTCATCGTGTTCGCCGTGATCCGCTCGACCTCCAGGTCCGTGAACCCCTTGTGGATCAGGGCCCGGGAACCCTCGGTGGCGAGGCCGAGCCCCCATGCCGCCCGGTTCAACCGGTAGCCGAGTTCGACCACGGCGGGGCTGTGCTCGTCCAGCGGCCGGAACTCGAACCAACCCAGAAAGGTGCCGGTGGACTTCTCCCGCGCGGCCCAGTAACCGCGGGTCTTCCAGCACGGGTAGTCGTGCATCAGCCGCGGCAGGACCCTCGTCTCGATCGCCTCGCGGCCGGTGGGGCGGCCTCCGTTGACGAAGCGCATGACCTCGGGGTCGTTGTCCAGGGCGAGCAGGTGGTTGGTGTCGGCCGTCGTGACCGCGCGCAGGACGAGCCGGTCGGTTTCCAGGAATTTGGACATGCCGGGATCTTCACCACGGGCCGGCCGGACCCGCCAACGGTTTTCCGGCCGACGGATGTCGATGGTGTTCATGCCGCGCGGTCGCCGGATCGCTCGATATCGATGTGCCTGTCGTCGCCTTCGGCTCAGATGTGGCGGCCGGCATCCGCTTCGCGTCCTCCCGGAGCCGATCCACCGGCCAGGGGTATCTCGCCGTCTTCCGGGACGACTTGATACGGCCGTGCTGTGACCGATTCCTTGGTCCGGAAAGGGTGCCGGACGGACGGGCGGCTCCCCGCCGGTCGCCGGGGCCCGGTGGAGCCGGACGTGTGCGTGGGGTCGTCGTCCTCGGGGTCCCTCACCGTCACGTGCGGGTCGGCTGAGCAGAACCGGCGGACGCCTCGGACTCGCGTTCGATCTGCCGTGACGGCCCCGTGGCCTGCTCCGTGGGACCGGCCCGGTTGCCTACGATCGTCGCGTGGCCACCTTCTCGCTCGAACGCACCGCCCCGCTCCCCCTGGACGAGGCGTGGCGCCGGCTCACCGCATGGCAGCGCCACGGTGACTCCGTGCCGCTGACCCGGGTGACCGTCACCACGCCGGGGCCCACGCGGCAGGGCACGGTGGTCGTGGCCCGTACGGGAGCCGGCCCGCTCTCCTTCACCGACCCGATGGAGGTGACCGTCTGGCGGCCACCGCTGGAGGACGGCACCCCCGGTCTGTGCCGGCTGGACAAGCGCGGCCGGCTGGTGAGGGGCTGGGCCGAGATCGAGGTCCACCCGGGCCCCGGCGGCCGGACCCGTGTGGTGTGGCGCGAGGAACTCGGGGTCCGCCTCCTGCCGTCCGTGTTCGACGGTGTCCTCGCCCGCGCGGGGCGCCATGTCTTCGGCCGCGCGGTCAACCGGCTGCTGCGGCAACCGTGAACCGCCGGTTGCGTACGGGGCAACGGTCGCGGTCGGGGCCGCGCCGCACGGCACGCCGCGGCCGTTTCCCGCGTACCGTGCCGGCATGTCTTTCGGAGCGCGTACCTTCATCCGACTGTCCGTGAGCGGCGCCCTGTTGGCCGTGGCCGTGGCGGCGCCGCCCGCTCTCGCCGGGCCGGGGCACCCGGTCCCGCTGCGTATCGCCACGTACAACATCCACGCGGGGACGGGATCGGACGGCGTCTTCGATCTCGACCGGCAGGCGGCGGCGCTGCGCGCCCTCGACGCCGATGTGATCGGCCTCCAGGAGGTCGACGTGCACTGGGACGCACGCAGTCAGGGACTCGACGTGGCCGGGGAGTTGGCGCGGCGGCTCGGCATGCGGGTGTCGTTCGCGCCGATCTACAGCCTCGACCCGGTGGAGGCCGGGGGCCCGCGGCGCGAGTACGGCGTGGCGGTGCTGTCCCGCTTCCCGATCCGTTCCGCGGCGAACCACGAGATCACACGCCTGTCCACGCAGGACGAGAACCCGGTCCCGGCCCCCGCGCCCGGGTTCGGCGAGGTGACACTCGATGTCCGCGGAGTGCCGGTGCAGGTGTTCGTGACCCACCTCGACTACCGGGCCGACCCGGCGGTCCGGGCGGCGCAGGTCGCCGACACACGGCGCATCATGACCGCGGAGCGGGCAACCCGGCCCGGTGCGCGGCAGTTGCTGCTCGGCGACTTCAACGCCGAGCCCACGGCACCCGAACTCCGGCCCCTGTGGTCCGACTTGCGCGACACCGGCCCGGCCACCGGCGGCACCTATCCGGCCGAGGCCCCCGTGAACCGGATCGACTACGTGACGGCGGGCAAAGGCATACGCGTACACGGCGCCCAAGTCCCCAACGAGCCCCTGGCCTCGGACCACCGCCCCGTGGTCGCGAACGTGACCCTGACCCGATAGCGCGGGTGCCGGGCCACGGGGAGAAGTGGCGGGAGGGCACGAGACGCGGACGACCACCAGAACCCGAGGAGCGATACCGGCATGACAGAGATCCGGCTCGCCGACGCGGCAGACGCGGCGGTGATCGCCCGCATCCACATGGCCTCTCGGGTCACGACGATGCCGTACCTGCCCCCGCAGAAGCGCAGCCACGACCAGGTCACCCGGTGGGTCGGGAACGTGCTGCTCAGGACGTGCCGCACCTGGGTGGCGGTGCGCGGCACGGAGGTCGTCGGCTACGCCGCCCTCGAAGGCGACATGCTCGGACACCTCTATCTGAGACCGGACGTCCGCCGCCAGGGCATCGGCACACTACTGCTCGACGAGGCCAGACGGCACAGCCCTGACGGCTTGTCCCTGCACGTCTTCGAGCAGAACACCGACGCCCGCGCCTTCTACGAACATCACGGCTTCACCGTGCGCGACACCAGTGACGGCCGCCGGAACATGGAGAATCTGCCCGACATGACCCTTCGCTGGACACCGGACAACACCCTGACCGCACCCGGCGGATGGGCTTCCTCATGGACATACGACTTCAAGATTCCCGACTCGGCAACACCGGAGGGCGAGAGCGAGTGATCTCGGTGCGGGACTGGGACGATGCTCAGCGGCTGTGGGACTTTCAGCGGATGGGGCACGAGATGCGGCCGTGCTCCGTCGGGATCGGGCTCGGCAGTCATGATCTCGGAGTCGCGGAGACGAGCGCCGGTCTCTACCACCGGGGGATGATGCCGCTGATCGTCTTCACCGGGGCGACCAGCCGCACCACCCGTGACCGGATGCCGCGCGGAGAGGCCGAGCACTACCGTGAGCGGGCGACGGAGCTGGGGGTGCCGGCCGGGGCGATCCTCGTCGAGCCGCGGGCCCGGAACACGGGTGAGAACATCGCCCTCTCCCGCGCACTGCTGGAAGAGCATGGAGTCGACGTGGCTTCCGTGCTCCTCGTCAGCAAGCCGTACGAGGAGCGCCGCGCCTACGCGACGGCCCGAAAGCTGTGGCCGGAGGCCGAGTTCGTCAGCGCGTCGACGCCCGTGGCGCTCCCCGAGTACGTCGACTCGGTCCAGGACGCACGGCTGGTCGTCGACATGCTCGTCGGATCGCTGCAACGCCTGCTGGTCTATCCCGCTCAGGGGTTCATGATCCCGCAGGAGGTGCCGGACGGAGTCGTCCGGGCGTACGAGCGGCTCGTGGCGAGTGGCTTCACGAGCCGCCTCGTTCCGGGGGCGTTCGCAGGAGACTGACCCGTCGGTGGCGGGCGGCGCCGGTGTCAGGCCACCGAGCCGATGCGCCGCGCCGGTGTCGTGGGGCCGTCGTGGTGGATCGGGGTGTGGGCGCCGGTCAGGGAGGCGCCCGTGCCGCCGCGGCGGGCGGCGACGATCTCGGCGGCGATGGACAGGGCCGTCTCCTCCGGGGTGCGGGCGCCGAGGTCGAGCCCGATGGGGGACCTGAGCCGCGCCAGCTCCAGGTCGCTCACGCCGACCTCGCGCAGGCGTGCGTTGCGGTCCAGGTGGGTGCGCCGGGAGCCCATCGCGCCGACGTACGCCACCGGCAGCCGCAGCGCCAGCTTCAGCAGCGGTACGTCGAACTTGGCGTCGTGGGTCAGCACGCACAGCACGGTGCGCGCGTCGACCTCCGTGCGCCGCAGGTACTCGTGCGGCCACTCCACGACGATCTCGTCCGCGTCCGGGAAGCGGACCTGCGTGGCGAAGACGGGGCGGGCGTCGCACACCGTCACGTGGTAGCCGAGGAACTTGCCGGCCCGGACCAGCGCCGAGGCGAAGTCGATCGCACCGAAGACGATCATCCGCGGCGCAGGGACCGACGACTCGACCAGAAGCGTGAGCGGTGCTCCGCAACGCGAGCCCTGCTCTCCGATCTCCAGCGTGCCGGTGCGGCCCGCGTCCAGGAAGGCCGCCGCCTCGGCGGCCACCGTGCGGTCCAGCCCGGGATGCGCGCCGAAACCGCCGGTGCGTGAGCCGTCCGCGCGGACGGTGAGCGCGCGGCCCATCAGTTCCGCGGGACCGCTCACGATCCGGGCCACCGCCGCCGCCTCCCCGCGGGCGGCGGCGGCCAGCGCGCCCGCGAGCACCGGGCGGGCGGGGTCCCCCGCCCGCACCGGCACGACCAGGATGTCGATGACCCCGCCGCAGGTCAGCCCCACCGCGAAGGCGTCCTCGTCGCTGTAGCCGAAGCGCTCCACGACGGTCTCGCCGTCGTCCAGCGCCTGCCGGCACAGCTCGTAGACGGCCCCCTCCACACAGCCGCCGGAGACCGAGCCGATCGCCGTGCCCCCGGCGTCCACCGCGAGGGCGGCACCGGGCAGTCGTGGGGCGCTGCCGCCGACCGCCACCACGGTGGCCACGGCGAAGTCGCGTCCCTGCCCGACCCACCGGTGCAGCTCTTCGGCGATGTCCAGCATGTCTCGGTCCTCCTGGGACAAAAGGGGTGGCTGACGGGTTCCCGCGACGGCGGCTAGGGGGTGTCTGACAAATGGTCTTGGCGCGGTTCGCGGAGCCAGAGGATGAGTGCTGCGAGGTGGAGTCCGGCCCGGTAGCGGGCGGCGAGTTTGTCGAAGCGGGTCGCGATGGCCCGGAACTGCTTGAGCCGGTTGAAGCAGCGTTCGACGACGTTGCGAGCTTTGTAGAGACCACGGTCGAAGGCCGGTGGCCTGCCGCCGGCCCGGCCGCGCCGCATCCGGTTGGCCTTCTGGTCAGCCCTTTCCGGGATCACCGCCCGGATGCCCCGGCGACGCAGCGTCCGGCGGATCGCCCGTGACGAATACGCCTTGTCGGCGATGACCGCGTCGGGTCTGCGACGCGGCCGCCCGACGCCGGTCCGGGGCACTCTCACCGCGTCCAGGACCGCCTCGAAGGCTGTCGAGTCGTTGACGTTGCCGGGTGTGACGAGGACGGCCAGAGGCAGGCCCCGGCCGTCGCAGGCGAGGTGAACCTTGGTGGTCAGCCCACCGCGGGACCGACCGAGCGCCTGACGATCCGCCTCGCGTTCCGGATCTTCCAGTTCGTCCCCCGCCGACGCCCCTTTTTGCGGGCGCCGGCTGCATGCTGGTGGGCCCGACTGATCGTGGAGTCGACCGAGACCGTCCATTCCACGGCCCCGACCGAGTCGTCGCGGACCTGGACCTCTTCGAGCAGGCGCGCCCAGGTCCCGTCCGCCTCCCAGCGGGCGAACCGTTCATAGACCGTCTGCCACGGCCCGAAGCGCTCTGGCAGGTCACGCCACGGACCACCCGTCCGCAACCGCCACAACACCCCGTTGATCACCTGCCGATGATCCCGCCACGGACGCCCCCGCCCGTCAACACCCGGCAACAGCGGCGCTATCCGCTCCCACGCCACATCCGTCAGCTCACCACGACCCACCACAAGACCAATTATCAGACACGACCTAGTGCACGCCCAGCCAGCTCTCGATCGGGTTGAGGGCGAAGTAGACGAGGAAGATCGCCGCCATGGCCCACATGAAGGGGCCGATCTCCCGGGCCCTGCCCCGGGCGGCCTTGATGCCGACGTGGGAGACGACTCCGGCGGCGACGCCCGCGGTGATGGAGTACGTGTACGGCATGACGACGACGGTCAGGAAGACCGGGATCGCGGTGGCCCGGTCGGACCAGTCCACGTGCCGGGCGTTCATCATCATCATGGCGCCGATGACCACCAGCGCGGCGGACGCGACCTCCTGCGGCACGATCGCCGTGAGCGGGGTGAAGAACAGGCACAGGGCGAAGAAGGCGCCGGTGACGACCGAGGCCAGGCCGGTGCGGGCGCCCTCGCCGACGCCGGTGGCGGACTCGATGAAGACGGTCTGGCCCGAGCCGCCCGCCACACCGCCGACCGCACCGCCGGCGCCGTCGATGAACAGCGCCTTGGACAGGCCCGGCATCCGGCCCTTGTCGTCGGCGAGCCCGGCCTCGGTGCCGACGCCGATGATCGTCGCCATCGCGTCGAAGAACCCGGCGAGGACCAGCGTGAAGACGATCATGCCGACCGTCATCGCGCCGACCTCGCCCCAGCCGCCGAACTCCACCTTTCCGAAGAGCGAGAAGTCCGGCATGGACACCGCGCCGCCGTGCAGCTCGGGGGCGCCGTTGGCCCACTGCTTGGGATCGACGACCCCGGCGGCGTTCAGCAGCGCGGCGACGGCGGTGCCGGCGACGATGCCGATCAGGATGGCGCCGGGGACGTTGCGGGCCTGCAGCATGAAGATCAGCAGCAGGGTGCCGGCGAAGAGGAGCACGGGCCAGCCGGCGAGTTCGCCCGCCGGGCCGAGGGTGAGCGGGGTGGACTCGCCCTGGTGGACGAAGCCGCCCTTGGAGAAGCCGATGAGGGCGATGAACAGGCCGATGCCCATCGTGATGGCGTGTTTGAGCGCGAGCGGTATCGCGTTCATGATCATCTCGCGCAGGCCGGTGACGACCAGCAGCATGATGACCACGCCGTACATCACGCACATGCCCATGGCCTGCGGCCAGGTCATGACGGGCGCGACCTGCGAGGCGAGGACGCCGGACACGGACAGGCCCGCGGCGAGCGCGAGCGGCACCTTGCCGACGAAGCCCATCAGCAGCGTGGTGAGGGCCGCCGCGAACGCGGTCGCGGTGATCAGCGCCTGGGCGGCGAGCGTGTTCCCGGCCGCGTCCTTGCCGGACAGGATCAGGGGGTTGAGCAGGAGGATGTACGCCATCGCCATGAAGGTCGTGACGCCGCCGCGCACTTCGCGCGCGACGGTGGATCCCCGGTGGGTGATGTGAAAGTACCGGTCGAGCCAGGACCGGCCGGCCGGGACGCGGGAACCCGCGCCCGCGTCCTCGGCGGTGGTCCGTGGCTCCACTGACTGCTGGGTCATGGTGCCGTCTCCCAAGGTTCACAGGTGCCCCCGCGGTCGCGCTCGGCGAGACGCGGGATTTGGGAGGTGACAGCTCGGGGGACGGCCCGGTACTGCACCTGGATGGTCGCCGGCGCCGGGCGGGACATGCGTCCGGCGCCGAGGGGTCACGCCGTGCCGGTCAGGTGCTCCGGGCGTACCGGCGTGCGGTCGAGCGCCAGCCCGGTCGCGTTCCGGATGGCCGCGAGGACCGCCGGTGTCGACGACAGGGTGGGGGCCTCGCCGATGCCGCGCAGCCCGTACGGGGCGTGGTCGTCGGCGAGTTCGAGCACGTCGACCGGGATGGTCGGCGTGTCGAGGATGGTGGGGAGCAGATAGTCCGTGAAGGAGGGGTTGCGGACCTTCGCCGTCTTCGGGTCGACGACGATCTCCTCCATGATGGCGATGCCGAGGCCCTGGGTGGTACCGCCCTGGATCTGCCCGATGACGGACAGCGGGTTGAGGGCCTTGCCGACATCCTGGGCGCAGGCCAGCTCGACGACCTTGACCAGGCCGAGTTCGGTGTCGACCTCGACGACGGCGCGGTGCGCGGCGAAGGAGTACTGGACATGGCCGTTGCCCTGGCCGGTGCGCAGGTCGAAGGCCTCGGTCGGGCGGTGCCGCCACTCCTCCTCGACCTCGACGGCCTCGCCCTCCAGGACGTCCACGAGGTCGCGGAGGACCTCTCCGCCGTCGGTGACGACCTTGCCGCCCTCCAGGAGGAGTTCGGCCGTCGCCCACGCCGGGTGGTAGGAGCCGAACTTGCGGCGCCCGATCTCCAGTACCCTCTCGCGCACGATCTCGCAGGCGTTCTTCACCGCGCCGCCGGTGACATAGGTCTGCCGGGAGGCGGAGGTGGAGCCGGCCGAGCCGACCTGTGTGTCCGCCGGCTGGATGGTCACCTGGGTGACGCCCAGTTCGGTGCGGGCGATCTGCGCGTGGACGGTGACGCCGCCCTGGCCGACCTCCGCCATGGCGGTGTGCACGGTGGCCACCGGCACGCCGCCGACGACCTCCATGCGGACCTTGGCGGTGGAGTAGTCGTCGAAGCCCTCGGAGAAGCCGACGTTCTTGATGCCGACCGCGTAGCCGACGCCCCGCACGACGCCCTCGCCGTGCGTGGTGTTGGACAGACCGCCGGGCAGTTGCCGTACGTCGGCGCCCTCGCTGGACTCCCACTGGCGCTCGGGCGGCATGGGCATCGCCTTGACGCGGCGCAGGAGTTCGGCGACCGGCGCCGGGGAGTCGACCCGCTGTCCCGTGGGCATGAGCGTGCCCTGCTCCATGGCGTTGAGCCGGCGGAACTCCACCGGGTCCATGCCGAGTTCCCGGGCCACCTTGTCCATCTGCGCCTCGTAGGCGAAGCACGCCTGGACCGCGCCGAAGCCGCGCATCGCGCCGCAGGGCGGGTTGTTGGAGTAGAGGGCGACGGCCTCGATGTCCACGTCGTCGACGACGTACGGCCCGACGGCGAGCGAGGAGGCGTTGCCGACGACCGCCGGGGAGGCGGAGGCGTAGGCGCCGCCGTCCAGGACGATGCGGCACTTCAGGTGGGTGAGCCTGCCGTCCCTGGTCGCGCCGTGCTCGTACGACAGGCGGGCCGGGTGGCGGTGGACGTGGCCGAAGAAGGACTCGAAGCGGTTGTAGACGATCTTGACGGGCTTGCCGGTGCGCAGGGCCAGCAGACAGGCGTGGATCTGCATCGACAGGTCCTCGCGTCCGCCGAACGCGCCGCCGACGCCGGACAGCGTCATGCGCACCTTGTCCTCGGGCAGTCCGAGCACCGGCGCGATCTGGCGCAGGTCGGAGTGGAGCCACTGGGTGGCGACGTACAGCTCGACACCGCCGTCCTCGCAGGGCACCGCGAGCCCGGACTCGGGGCCGAGGAAGGCCTGGTCCTGCATGCCGAAGCAGTACTCGCCCCGGACGATCACGTCGGCCCGCCGCGCGGCCTCGTCGGCGTTTCCGCGCACGATCGGCTGGCGGTGCACGATGTTGGGGTGCGGGACGTGGCCGATGTGGTGGTCGTCGCGGTTCTCGTGGACGAGGACCGCGTCGGGGGCGGTCGCGGAGGCCTCGTCGGTGATGACGGGCAGTTCCCGGTACTCGACCTTGATCTTGGCGGCGGCGCGGCGCGCGGTCTCCGGGTGGTCGGCGGCGACGATGGCGACCGGCTCGCCGTGGTGGCGGACCTTGCCGTGGGCGAGGACCGGGGTGTCCTGGATCTCCAGGCCGTAGTTGCGCACGTCGGTCGGCAGGTCGTCGTAGGTCATGACGGCGTACACGCCGGGCGTCGCGAGGGCCTCGCCGGTGTCGATGGAGACGATCTCGGCGTGCGCGACGGTGGAGCGCAGGATCTGGCCCCAGAGCATGTCCTCGTGCCACATGTCGGAGGAGTACGCGAACTCGCCGGTGACCTTGAGGATGCCGTCCGGGCGGAGCGTGGACTCGCCGATGCCGCCCCTGGTCCGGGATCCCTGGGTGATGTCGGTGGGCGCGCCGTTGGCAGCCATGCTCAGACCCCCTCGCACTGGCGGGCGGCGGCCAGCCGGACCGCGTCCATGATCTTCTCGTAGCCCGTGCAGCGGCACAGGTTGCCCGACAGCGCCTCGCGGATGTCCGCGTCGCTGGGGTTGGGGTTGCGCTCCAGCATCTCGTCGGCGGCGACCAGCAGCCCGGGGGTGCAGAAACCGCACTGGACGGCGCCGGCGTCGATGAACGCCTGCTGGACGGGCGAGAGCGCGGTGCGCGGGGCCGGGCCGTCGCCCTCGCCGGCCCGGGAGCCGTCGCCCTTGGCCGCCCACCGCCTGGCCTCGTCCGGCGAGGTGCCGCCGCGGGCGCCGGTCGGGCAGGAGCGCTCCTTGGCGAAGTCCGCCAGGCCCTCCACGGTGACGACCTCGCGGCCCTGCGCCTGACCGGCCGCGACCAGGCAGGAACAGACCGGCACGCCGTCGAGGCGGACCGTGCAGGAGCCGCACTCGCCCTGCTCGCAGGCGTTCTTGGAGCCGGGCAGGCCCATCCGCTCGCGCAGCACGTACAGCAGGGACTCGCCCTCCCACACGTCGTCGGCTTCCTGCGGGCGTCCGTTGACAGTGAAGTTGACGCGCATTACGCGGCTCCCTCCGTTGTGTGACGGGTGCCGCGGTACGACTCCCAGGTCCAGGTGAGCGTGCGGCGGGCCATCACGCCGACCGCGTGGCGGCGGTAGCTCGCGGTGCCCCGGACGTCGTCGATCGGGTTGCACGCGGCGGCGCACAGGTCCGCGAACTGCTTGGCGGCGGACGGGGTGATGATCTTCCCGCTGTCCCAGAAGCCGCCCTCCTCCAGCGCGGCGTTCAGGAAGTCCTCGGCGGCCCTGGCCCGCACGGGCGTGGGCGCGGCCGAGCCGATGCCGGTGCGCACGGTGCGGGTCGCGGGGTGCAGCGCGAGGCCGAAGGCGCACACGGCGATGACCATGGCGTTGCGGGTGCCGACCTTGGAGAACTGCTGCGGCCCCCGGGCCTTGTCGACGTGCACGGCGCGGATCAGTTCGTCGGGCTCCAGGGCGTTGCGCTTGACGCCCCGGTAGAAGTCGTCGATCGGGATGCGGCGCGCGCCGCGCACCGACTCGACCTCGACCTCGGCGCCCGCGGCGAGCAGCGCGGGGTGGGCGTCGCCCGCCGGGGAGGCGGTGCCGAGGTTGCCGCCCACGCCGCCGCGGTTGCGGATCTGCGGGGAGGCGACCGTGTGCGAGGCGAGGGCGAGGCCCGGCAGCTCGGTGCGCAGGTTCTCCATGATCCTGGTGTAGGGCACGGAGGCGCCGAGCCGCACGGAGTCCTCGCCGACCTCCCACTCCGAGAGGTCGGCGACGCGGTTCAGGTCCATGAGGTACTCGGGCCGGCGGTGGTCGAAGTTGATCTCGACCATCACATCGGTGCCACCCGCAATCGGCACAGCGGTGGGGTGCTCGGCCTTCGCGGCGAGCGCCTCCTCCCAGCTGGCGGGGCGAAGGAAGTCCATGACCGGCTCTCTTCTCCGTCTTGGTCCGGTGGATCGTGCCAATTGAGCCAATCCGTGTGCGGCGGGCCCGGCTCGTTCATGTGGTGTTCACGGGGAGTGGACCCAGTACACCGTCCGTTGCTCCACCAGGGTCAGTAGCAGAAACCATGAAGGAGTTGGCTGGCCAGGGCGGGCATCTTGTAGATTCGTATGAAAGGGGGCCCGTGGTTACCTCCTTGTATTCCTCCGGAAACGGGCGGCCCGGCCGCGTGACCTGGAACACTTCGAGACAAGGAACGGCGGCGACGAGAATGCGGCTGCGCGCACTGCTGGAGACCGACGCGCTGGGCCTCAAGCTGCTCGGCGGCGAGGACGAGCTGGACCGCTCGGTCCTGGGTGTGATGACCACCGACCTGCGGGACCCCAGCCGCTACCTCTCGGGCGGTGAGCTGGTGCTCACCGGTCTGGCCTGGCGCCGCAACGCCGCCGACTCCGAGCCCTTCGTACGCCTGCTGGTGCACTCCGGGGTGACCGCGCTGGCGGCCGGCGAGGCGGAGCTGGGGAGCGTGCCGGAGGACCTGGTGGTGGCGTGCGTACGGCACCGGCTGCCGCTGTTCGCGGTGCACGAGTCGGTGGCGTTCGCGACCATCACCGAGCATGTCGTCCGGCAGGTCTCCGGCGAGCGGGCCGGGGACCTCGCGGCCGTGGTGGACCGGCACCGCCGGATGATGACCTCGGGTCCGGCGGGCGGCGGCCCCGACGTGGTCCTCGACCTGCTCGGCTCCGACCTGGACCTGCGGGCCTGGGTGCTGTCCCCGACCGGGCGGCCGGTCGCGGGGCCGAAGGCCGCGGGGTCCGTACTGTCCGCCGACGTACGCGCGCGACTGGCTGCGGAGCATCTCGCGGCCACCCGTGCGGGCCGGCGCGCGCCGCACCGGGTGGCCGTGGACGGCACGACGTACAGCCTCTTCCCGGTGCGCGGCAGCGGCGGCGGGCACCTCCCGCGGGAGGCGGGCGCGGCCCGGGACGTGCGCGAGTCGGTGCTGTCGGACTGGCTGCTGGTGGTGGAGGCGGACGCCGGTGACTGGGCCGGGGAGCGGCTCGACCTGCTGTACGGCGTCACCCAGCTGATCGCGGTCGAGCGGGACCGGCGGGACGCGGCGCGCACGGTGCGGCGGCGGCTCGCCCAGGAGGTCCTTGAGCTGGTGCAGACGGGTGCCGCGCCCGCCGAGATCGCGGCCCGGCTGCGGGTGGCGGCGCCGGTGCTGCTGCCGGGCCTGGGCGCGGCCCCGCACTGGCAGGTCGTGGTGGCCCGCGTCGAGTGGGCGGACGGCGCGGCGGAGACCGGCCGGGTCGCCCAGAGTCTGCTGGAGGAGATCCTCGTCGACCCGCTCGCCACCGGCCCCGAGCACTCGGACCGCATCGCCGTGGCGCACACCGGTGACGAGGCCGTCGCCCTCGTACCGCTGCCGGCGGTCTCCAGCGAGCACGACGGCTCCGAGACCGGCGTCCTCGCGGAGGCGCTGCTGGAGTCCGTACGGGACCCGCTGTCCGCGGGGCTGGACGGCGACGGGCGGGTCACCCTCGGCGTCAGCGCGGCCGTGCACTCGGCGGAGGGGCTGCGCGGCGCGCTGGAGGAGGCCCGGCACGCGCGGCGCGTGGCCGCGGCGCGCCCCGGCCGGGTGTGCGCGGCCGGCCACCAGGAACTCGCCTCGCACGTGCTGCTCCTGCCCTTCGTCCCCGACAACGTCCGCCAGGCCTTCACCGCCCGGCTGCTGGATCCGCTGCGGGACTACGACCGCCGCCACCGCGCCGAGCTGATCCCGACGCTGGAGGCCTTCCTCGACAGCGACGGCTCCTGGACGCGTTGCGCGAACCGGCTCCACCTGCACGTCAACACACTGCGCTACCGCGTCGGGCGGATCGAGCAGTTGACGGGCCGTGACCTGTCGCGCCTGGAGGACAAGCTGGATTTCTTCCTCGCACTGCGGATGAGCTGAGGCGCGGGGAGCGGGCGGGCGCCGGGCCGTTCCAAACCTCGGAACGTTCAAGTCCCACGACTTTGTGAAATTTTTCACCCATCCTCTTGGCCGGGCCGCCGGATTCATGCTGAGATGCGGCCACCACTCGAGTGCTCGATGGCGTGCCAATGGGAGGGCGACGTGGCGCATTCCGCCATGGCTGGTTCTGGTTGGGGAACGACCGACGGTGACGATCCGCTCCAGACCGCGGTGTGGCGGTTGCGCTCGCGCGCCTGCTGGACCGACGCGGCGGCCCTCCTGGAGCCGGTCACCGCGGCCGCCGCCGTGCAGCGGACCGCGCTGCTGGTGGAGCGGTGCCTCTACACCGAGCAGGGCTGGGCGGAGGCCGAGGACGCGCTGCGCACCGCAGAGGCGCTGGCCCACACCGACGAGGAGCGCGGGGCCGCCGCCTGCGAACGCGGGCAGCTCGCCTACGCGGCCACCGTGCACGGGGTGCGCGACCGGGCCGACGAGGCGCGGGCCGCGCTGGGCCGGGCGGCGGCGCTGATCGCGCCGGGGGCCGGGGGGCGGGCGCTGCTGGACTTCCGGCGCGGGCTGGTCGCGGAGAACCTGACCCGTTCCCCGCAGGCCGCGCGCGCGGCGTACCGGCGGGCCCACGCCGGCGCCACCGCGCACGCCGATCCGCTGCTGCTGTCCTTCACCTGGCGGCATCTGGCCGGACTCGCCCTGCGGGAAGGGGAGCTGGCCGAGGCGCGGCACGGTTTCGCCGAGTCGCTGCGCATCCGCGAGGAGCTGGGGTACCTGGTCGGTACGGCACCGGCGCTGGCGTCGCTCGCGGACGCGGAGACGGAACCGGAGGCGTCGCGGTTGCGGGAGGAGGCGCGGCGGCTGTTCCGGCTGCTCGGCGGCGTACCGACATGGCTGGCACAGCAGTTGGCACCGCCGGCCACGGGCGCGGCGACGGCGTGACGGTCCGGCACCTCTCACCCGCCCCGGCGCGGCACCCGGGCCGTGATCGCGCGGGCCGCGCCGTGGGCGACGCCCGGGACGGCGGGGACCGCCCAGCCCCTCGCGCGGCGACTCGATGGTCCCGCCCTCCGGGTGGCCCGGGTGGGGCGGGTGCTTCCGCCGGCGGCCCGGGGACTGTGCCCGGGGGCGGGCGTGTTCACCGGACGAGGCGGGGCCGGGATGCCTCCGGTCTGCGCCGGTCAGTGGGGGGCCGTGCCTGTGGGGGACGGGCGGGAGCGTGCCGTTTCCAGGAGTTTGGCGGCGCCGCGTACGGCGGCCGTGTGCGGGGACGGTACGGCGCGCAGCGGTGTGCGCAGCCCGCCGGTGAGGTGGCCGGTGATCTCGGGCCGCAGCGCGCCCCCGCCCGCCAGCAGCGGGCCCCTGTCCAGCGCGTCGGCGGTGAGGGACGTACGGTCCTGCCGCAGCATCGAGTCCGTCATGTCGACCACCGCCTCGGCGATCCGCGCGGCCGGGGTCGACTCGTCGATGTCCCCCGTGCCCAGCGCGGTGCGGCGCGCGTCGAAGACGGCGCCGTCCACCAGGAGCACCACCTCGCACAGATGCGCGCCGATGTCCATCACGAGCAGCGGCCGGGTCAGGTCGGCGCCCGCCGCGAGGGCCACGGCCCAGGCGCCCGGCACGGTCAGCACACCGCGCGGGCGCAGCACCTCCACCGCCGTACGCGCCTTCGTCCGGTACGCGAACCCGTCCCCGTCCAGCACCGGCGCGGTCACCACGATCAGCGGACGGGCGAAGCGGGGCAGCCGGTGCCCCAGCAGCCGGTCCAGCATCCGCGCCGTGCCCTCGGTGTCGACGATGGAGCCGCGCTGGATGGGGTACACCGCGCCGGCCCCGGGGAAGGTCACCGTCGGCACGTCGAGGATCATTCCGCGCCCGGAGATCCAGACCCGGGTGCGGGCGCTGCCCATGTCGAGGGCGAGGGCGGCACGGGGCCGCCGGATCACGGTCATCGTCCCGCCTCCCGCACCTGCTGGCAGCGAGCGCAGTAGCGGGCCTGCGGCACGATCGCCAGGCGCTCGCGGTCGACGGGGCGCCGGCACAGATGGCAGGAGCCGTAACGGCCCTCGGCCATCCGCTCAAGAGCCGCTTCCACGTCGGCGAGGACCATGCGTGCGCAGGCCTCGATCTTGAGCCGCACCTCGGTCCGCGCGTCGCCACGCCGCCGGGCCGGGGCGGCCTCGATCTGCCGCAGTTGCTCCGCGCGGAACAGCCGCTGCTCCTGGAGGTTCTTCCGGAGCGCGGCGAGGTCCTCGGCCGACAGGCGCGGGTCGTGACCGATGATCTGGTTGTTCACCACTTCACCCCTCGGGCAGGGCGGTCAGGCGGCGGCACGGCGCTGGCAGGCGACGCAGTACCGCGTGTAGGGGAGGATTTCCAGGCGCTCCCCCGGGACGGGCTTGCCGCACCCCACGCAGTTGCCGTAGGTGCCCTCGTCGACCCGGGCGAAGGCCTCCTCGATCTCCTTCAGCACCCGCTCGATGGCCGCCTTCTGGGCGGACATCAGCCGGTCGTCCGCCTGGCCGCTCTCTTCGAGGGCCCGCAGCTGGGTCACGCGGGTGCCGCGGGCGTGTTCGAGGCGCAGGCGTGCCTCGTGGGCGGTCAGCCGCTCGGGGCGGGGTTCGAGACGGGAGGAGGCGTCGAGCGACACGATGAGTCCTTCTCTCGGCAGGGGTGCGGATACGACGAACGCCGGGCCGACGGGCCCGGTCCTCTCCACCATGGCCGCGCCGGCGAGGGGAAACCCATCGGGCGCAGGCCCCATTTGTCCGGGGCCGCGGGTCCCACTCGGCGGCGCGTGGAGGCGGCCGTATGGGTAGGCCGCGACCCCGAAATGGGGGTCCGGCCCCATCGACCCGGCGGGGAGGCGACAGGCACGCTGGTCGCTTGCTGGGTCGCGTTCTGGGCCGCAGTTCCCACCGAGGGTGCGCGATGACCGACAGTAGAGGCGTACCAGTCGACGCGTCGCAGAAGGAGGCGTACCCCCCGGTGTCCCTGTTCTGGCGGATCTTCGGGCTCAACGCGGTGGTGCTGGGCTCTGCCACGGCCCTGCTGCTGTGGGCACCCGTGACCGTCTCCGTGCCGGTCCTGCTGACCGAGGCCGTCATCCTGGTGGTCGGCATGAGCGTCATGCTGGTGGCCAACGGCGCCCTGCTGCGCTGGGGACTGGCACCGCTGGACCGGCTCACCAAGCTGATGACCACCGTCGACCTGCTGCGCCCCGGCCAGCGGCTGCCGGTGTCCGGCGGCGGTGAGGTCCCGGAGCTGATCCGCACGTTCAACGCCATGCTGGAGCGCCTGGAGAGCGAGCGGGCCACGAGCAGCGCCCGGGTCCTGCTCGCCCAGGAGGCGGAGCGCCGCCGTATCGCCCAGGAGCTGCACGACGAGGTCGGGCAGAGCATGACCGCGATCCTGCTGGTGCTGGGGCGGGCCGCGGACGACGCCGACGAGCCGCTGCGCGAGGAACTGCACCAGGCGCAGGAGATCACCCGGGAGAGCCTGGACGAGGTACGCCGCCTGGTGCGCCGGCTGCGGCCCGGTGTCCTGGACGATCTGGGTCTGATCAGCGCGCTGTCCTCGCTCACGCACGACTTCGCCACCCACACCGGGCTGCGGGTGGTGCGCCGCTTCGAGGCCGACCTGCCCGTACTGGACCACGAGACCGAGCTGGTCCTCTACCGCGTGGCCCAGGAGAGCCTGACCAACGCCGCCCGCCACTCGGACGCCGAGCGCCTGGAGGTGGGCCTCGGCCGGGCCGAGGGCGCGGTGACGCTCACCATCGCCGACGACGGCCGCGGCATCGAGGCGGCGTGCGAGGGCGCCGGCATCCGCGGCATGCGTGAACGGGCCCTGCTCATCGGGGCCGCCCTCGACATCACCTCGGCACCCGGCGCCGGCACCCGCGTCCGGCTCACCGCACCCGTCATCAGGAAGCAGCTCTGACCATGTCCGACCCGTCCCTGCCCGAGCCGTCCGCGTCCGACCCGTCCCCGGGGTCCGCGCCCGGCCCCGCGAAGATCCGCATCCTGCTCGCCGACGACCACGCGCTGGTACGCCGGGGCGTGCGGCTCATCCTCGACCGGGAGCCGGATCTCCAGGTGGTCGCCGAGGCCGGGGACGGCGCGGAGGCCATCGAGATGGCCCGGAGCCACGACGCCGACCTCGCGGTCCTGGACATCGCGATGCCCCGTCTCACCGGCCTCCAGGCGGCGCGCGAGCTGGCCGCGCTGAAACCGGGGCTGCGCATCCTGATGCTGACGATGCACGACAACGAGCAGTACCTCTTCCAGGCGCTGAAGTCGGGGGCCTGCGGATATGTGCTGAAGTCGGTCGCCGACCGGGATCTGGTCGCCGCCTGCCGGGCCGCGATGCGGGACGAGCCCTTCCTGTACCCGGGCGCGGTGACCGCGCTGATCCGCAACTACCTCGACCGGGTGCGGCACGGCGAGGAGACCGGGGACCACGTGCTGACGCCCCGTGAGGAGGAGGTCCTCAAGCTCGTCGCCGAGGGCCACTCCTCGAAGGAGATCGCCGAGATCCTCTTCATCAGCATCAAGACCGTCCAGCGGCACCGGGCCAACCTCCTGCAGAAGCTCGGCCTGCGCGACCGCCTGGAGCTGACCCGGTACGCCATCCGCGCCGGTCTCATCGAGCCCTGACGGCCGGGGCCCCGGCCGCCCACTCCCCGGCCGGAGCCCCGGGCTTTCCCCCCACCCGACCGCCCCCGAAAGGGAGACGGTGCATGCACCCCACCCACAGCACCGCCCCCACCGGCCGGCACCGGTTCGCGGCCGTGCTCGTCGGGCTGCTGGTCGGGCTGCTGGCGCTGGTGCCGGTCGGGACGGTGGACGGTGGGCAGGCCGGGGCCGGCGGTGGGCCCCCGGCGCACTCCGTCGGGGCCGTACCGCACCCGGCCTTCGACCACCGCGCGGACGACGGCTGTTCGCCCGGGTGCGCCGCGCAGGCCAGGGCCGTACACGACCGGCTCGGTGAGCGGCCGACGGCGCCGGAGCAGCACTGGGCCGCTGTCACGCACGGCACGGACGCCGCCCCGGCCGCCCAGGCGCGGACCGAGGCTCGGCCGGGTGCCGTGCCGGCCTCCCCCGGCCGCACGGGTCACGACCGCGGGCGGGCGCCTCCCGTGACCTCCGGCATCTGAGACACCCCCGACCCTTCACCTTCCTCGCCGCGGCCGCGCTGGGCCGCCGCCGCGGCATGCCCGCCGGAGGCCCGTGTTGAAACGCTCCCGACCCCGCTCCCGACCCCCGAAGATCCGCGCGCTCGTCGCGCTCGCCGTACTGGCCGCGTCGGTGGCCATCGCCCTGACCGTGCCGGTGCGCCTCGGACTCGACCTGCGCGGCGGCACCCAGATCGTCCTGGAGACCAGGTCCACCGCCACCACGAAGGCGGACCGCGAGGCCACCGACCGCACCGTGGAGGTGCTGCGGGGCCGCGTCGACGCGCTCGGCGTCGCCGAGCCGACCATCGTCCGCTCGGGTGAGAACCGCGTGGTCGTCGAGCTGCCGGGCGTGCAGGACCCGGAGAAGGCCGCCGCCGTACTGGGCCGCACCGCGCAGCTCACCGTCCACGCGGTCCTCGGCGCGGACGGCGGAGACGGCGGGGACGGCTCGGACGGCGGGCGGGTCCTGCCGGACGAGTCCGGGCTGCCCCTGCGGCTCGCGGACGCCGCCCTGACCGGGCAGGACGTCAAGGGCGCCGACGCCCGCTTCGACCAGCAAAGCGGCGCCGGCTGGCACGTCACCGTCGACTTCAAGGACGCGGGCGGCGACCGGTGGGCCGAGGTGACCGGCGAGGCGGCCTGCCATCCGGCCGGCGATCCCCGGCGCCGGGTCGCCATCGTGCTCGACGACAAGGTCATCTCCTCACCACAGGTCGACCCCTCCGTGGCCTGCGGGACGGGCATCGCCGGCGGCGCCACGCAGATCACCGGCTCCTTCGACGACGCCGAGGCCCGCGAACTGGCCCTGCTCGTCAAGGGCGGCGCCCTGCCCGTGCCGGTCGAGACCGTCGAGCAGCGCACCATCGGCGCCACCCTGGGCGAGGAGGCCATCGAAGCGGGCGCCTGGGCCGCCGTCATCGGCACCGCGCTGACCGGGCTGTTCATCGTCTTCGTCTACCGGCTCATGGGGGCCCTGGCGACCGTGGCCCTGCTCTGCTACGGCCTGATCTCCTACGCCGCCCTGGCCGCGATCGGAGCGACCCTGACCCTGCCGGGACTCGCGGGTTTCGTCCTCGCGATCGGCATGGCCGTGGACGCCAACGTCCTGGTGTTCGAACGGGCCCGCGAGGAACAGGCGGCCCGTGCCCGGCCGAGTACGCGCTCGGCGCTGACCGCCGGGTTCCGCGGCGCCTTCAGCGCGATCGCCGACTCCAACATCACCACGCTGATCGCCGCCGCCCTGCTGTTCTTCCTGGCCTCCGGCCCGGTGAAGGGCTTCGGCGTCACCCTCGGCATCGGCGTCCTGGCCTCCATGGTCAGCGCCCTGGTGATCACCCGGGTGCTCGCCGAGTTCGCCGCGGGCCGTCCCTCGGTCTTCCGCCGCCCCCGCGTCACCGGCATCTCCGACACCGGCCCGGTCCGCGACGCCCTGCTGCGCCGCGACCCCTTCCTGATGCGCCGCCCGCGCCGCTGGCTGGCCGTCTCCCTGGCCGTCCTCGTGGTGGCCGGGTCCGGCATCCTGGTGCGCGGCCTGAACTTCGGCATCGAGTTCACCGGCGGACGGCTCATCGAGTACTCCACCGCCGAACGGGTCGACCCCGACCGGGCCCGGGACGCCCTCGCCGACGCGGGCTTCCCGCGCGCCGTCGTGCAGTCCTCCGGCGACGCCGGCCTCACGGTGCGCACCGAGGAGCTGACCGACGAGCGGGCGGCGGCCGTCACGAAGACCGTCGGCGAGCTGGGCGGCGAGACGGAGAAGGTCCGCGACGAGCTGATCGGCCCGAGCCTCGGCGAGGAGCTGCGGCGCGACGCCCTGATCGCTCTCGGCCTGACCCTCGGCGCCCAATTGCTCTACCTCGCCGCCCGTTTCCGCTGGCTGTTCGGCACCGCGGTGGTCGGCGCGCTCGCCCAGGACGTGGTCGTGCTGGTCGGCGTGTTCGCCTGGCTGGGCAAGCCGGTCGACGGGGTGTTCCTGGCGGCGCTGCTGACCGTGATCGGCTACTCGGTCAACGACTCGGTCGTCCTCTTCGACCGGATCCGGGAACTGCTCGGCCGGGACCGCGGAACGCCGTTCGCCCGGCTCACCAACCAGGCGATCCTCCAGACCCTGCCGCGCACGGTCAACACCGGCATGGGCGCGGTGCTCATCCTCGCCTCGCTGGCCGTCCTCGCCGACGACTCGCTCACCGACTTCGCCCTCGCCCTGCTGATCGGGGTCGCGGTCGGCACGTACTCCTCGGTGTTCACGGCCTCGCCGCTCGCCGTCGAACTGCACGGCCGCGGCTCCGGACCCCGCCCGCGGCGCCGAAAGGCCCGGACCACGGGGCCGAGGGTGCCGGCGAGCCGCACGGAAGCGCAGGAGGTGCCGTAGGGCCTGTTGCTCAGCGCGTCCTGGTGAAGTGCTCCTCCACCAGGGCGCGCACCCCGGCCGGGTCGCCGGCGATCAGCGCGTCCAGCAGGGCGGTGTGCTCGTGCGCGTCGGCGATCAGGCCGGCCCGCCCCCGTGCCGCGGGGGTGCCGGCCGGCGGCCACTGGGCGCGGCGGTGCAGGTCACCGGCGATCCGTACGAGCTGTTCGTTGCCGGCCAGTGCGAGCAGCGCGCGGTGGAAGGCGCGGTCGGCCTCGGCGTACGTCGCGGAGCAGCCGCCGGACGCGGCCCGGACGGTGGCCTCGGCGAGGGGCCGCAGCTCCGCCCAGCGCTCGGCGGGCACCGTGCGGGCCAGCCGGAGCAGCACCGGGACCTCGATCAGGGCCCGGACCTCCGCCAGCTCGGCCAGTTCGCGGTCGTCGCGCTCGACGACGCGGAAGCCGCGGTTGGGCACGACCTCGACGGCGCCCTCCAGGGCGAGCTGCTGCATGGCCTCGCGCACGGGGGTGGCGGAGACCCCGAACCGCTCGCCGAGCACCGGCGCGGAGTACACCTCGCCGGGCCGCAGCTCGCCGGTGGCGAGGGCGGAGCGCAGCGCGTCGAGGATCTGCCCGCGCACGGAGGAGCGCTGGACGAGGGGGCGCGGGCGGGGCGCGGGAGGTTCGCTGTGCGTGTGCTCGCCGCGCACGGCGCCGACCGGTTCCCCGGCGCACCGGGCCCGGTCACCGTCGGCGTCCCGGTCCAGGCCGCGGGCCGCGCCCCGGCTGATGTCCGCGGCCCCGGGCTGCGCCGGGACCCGCACCCGTTCGGCCGGTTCCCCGGGGGTGCGGGCCCTCCCGGTCCCTGCTGCGGCGGAACCCTGCGCGCTGGGCCTCACGGGTCCTCCTGCGGGACGTGTCGGTACTTGGGGTCATTACGGCGGGTTGTCACCTGCTCGTCAAGCACCATAAGGGCATGGGCCGCCAGTTCAAATCCCAAGGATCTTGGGTAAGGTAAGGCTCACCTCCCGAAGCCTGCCGTTCCGGCGTGAACCGGCGGCTCCGGGTGCGTGCCGCGCGGCACGTGCCGGAGCCGCTGCCGCCGGGCACGCCGCGAGGACATCCACGCCGCCCGCCCACGCACCCGCGCCGCGCACCCGCACCGCGGGCCGCGTCAACAGGTGGCTCACCGCGGTGGGTTGAGCCCACCCCCGGGCACACTCACGCGCGGCGGTCGGCTAAGATCGCCCGCCAGGTTCACAAATTCCTCACCCGTCGCGGGAACTTTCCGCGGAACCACTCGTACGGGTAGTCTTATTCGAACTCAACTCCCGCCCCTCATGCGGCAGTTCGAGCAGAACGCCGCCCTGGGCGCGCTCTCTCACCCCCTTGGCGGCCTCTTGCCCCGAAACCCTCTGAGGGCCGCCGGGTTTGGGCCACCATGGCGGGCGTTACGCCCTATCCCACTGCAAGGGACCCCAGATGAGATTGACCGACATATCGCTGAACTGGCTCCTTCCGGGCGCCGTGCTGCTCCTGGGCATGCTGGCGGCGGTGGCGGTGCTCGCGCGCGGCAAGCGTGCCCCGGGGAAGGACGCGGGCGCGGACGACTCGTGGGAGCGGATGGAGGAGCGCCGCAGGCGCAAGGAGGCCCTCTACGGCACCTTCTCCTACATCCTGCTCTTCTGCTGTGCCGCGGTCGCCGCGGCGCTCTCCTTCCACGGTCTGGTCGGCTTCGGCGAGCAGAACCTCGGCCTGAGCGACGGCTGGCAGTACCTGGTGCCGTTCGGGCTCGACGGAGCGGCGATGTTCTGCTCCGTCCTCGCGGTGCGCGAGGCCAGCCACGGTGACGCGGCGCTCGGCTCGCGCATACTCGTGTGGACCTTCGCCTTCGCGGCGGCCTGGTTCAACTGGGTGCACGCGCCCCGCGGCCTGAATCACGCCGGTGCCCCGCACTTCTTCGCGGGCATGTCCCTGTCGGCGGCCGTGCTGTTCGACCGGGCCCTGAAGCAGACCCGCCGGGCCGCCCTGCGCGAGCAGGGCCTCGTGCCGCGTCCGCTGCCGCAGATCCGCATGGTCCGCTGGCTGCGCGCTCCCCGGGAGACCTACCGCGCCTGGTCGCTGATGCTCCTGGAGGGCGTGCGCAGCCTGGACGAGGCGGTCGAAGAGGTGCGCGACGACCGGCGCCAGAAGGAGGAGAAGAAGCTGCGGCGGCGCGAGCAGGAGCGCCTGGAGCGTGCGCAGCTCAAGGCGATCAGCCGGGGCCACGGACCCCGGGGCTTCCCCGGCCGCGGCGGCCGGCAGGTCGAGGTGGAGGTGCAGGTGGAGCGGGACACCGAACGCGCCACCGCGGAGCCTGCCATATCGGCCCCCGAGCAACTGCCCGTACGGCAGCGTCCCTCCCTCCAGCCCGTACGGCACGGGACTGACCCGATCACCGTCGACCTCACCGCCGAGGACGACACCCAGGCGCTGCCGCGCCTGGACTCCCTGGAGCGCAAGCTCAAGGATCTCGAGCAGCAGTTCGGCTAGAGGTTCCACGGACGACGAGGACGGGTGAGGCGCCGGGATTCCGGCGCCTCACCCGTCACGCGGCCTCGGCGTCCAGTTCGAACCAGACCGACTTGCCGACCTCGCAGGGCCGTACGCCCCAGTCGTCGGCGAGGGACCGCAGCAGGACCAGTCCTCTGCCGTCCGTTCGCTCCTCCGGCTCCGGGGCGCGCGGCCTGGGTAACCGGTCGACGAAGTCCCTCACCTCCACCCGCAGTACGCGCGGGCCGAGCGTCGCGGTCAGGACGGCGCCCTCGTCGGTGTGGACGAGCGCGTTGGTGACCAGCTCGCTGGTGAGCAGCTCCGCGATCTCCGAGCGTCCTGGCCCGCCCCAGCGCAGCAGCAGCTCACGCAGGGCCCGCCGGGCCTCGGGCACCGCCCGCAGGTCCGCCCGGCCGAGCCGCCGCCTGAGCTGTGGCGCCGTCTGCTCCTTCATGTCCCCCGTGTGCGTGTTGATGTCGTTCCCCCTCCTGCTCGAACATCCTCACGGGGGAAGCCTTGCCCGTTCGGGCCCCGGCCAGTCATGCCGATTCACGACGGCCGCCCGCCGGGGCCGCCCGCCGGGTCACGGGCGGGGCACGTTGCGCAGGTTGGAGCGGGCCAACTGGACCATGCGTCCCACTCCGCCGTCCAGGACGATCTTCGAGGCGGACAGCGCGAAGCCGGTGACCATGTCGGCGCTGATCTTCGGCGGGATGGACAGCGCGTTGGGGTCGGTGACGACGTTGACGAGGGCGGGCCCCTTGTGCTTGAAGGCGGCCTTCAGCGCCCCGGCCAGCTCCTTGGGCTTCTCCACCCGCACCCCGAAGGCGCCGCAGGCCTCGGCGACGGCGGCGAAGTCCGGGTTGGTGTTGGTCACCCCGTGCGAGGGCAGGCCCGCGACCAGCATCTCCAACTCGACCATGCCGAGGGAGGAGTTGTTGAAGAGGATCACCTTCACCGGCAGGTCGTGCTGGACGAGGGTGAGGAAGTCGCCCATCAGCATGGTGAATCCGCCGTCCCCGGACATCGAGACGACCTGCCGGCGCCGGTCGGTGAACTGGGCGCCGATCGCCATCGGCAGCGCGTTGGCCATCGAGCCGTGCGAGAAGGAACCGATGATGCGGCGGCGGCCGTTGGGCGAGATGTAGCGGGCGGCCCAGACGTTGCACATCCCGGTGTCGACGGTGAACACCGCGTCGTCGTCGGCCAGGTCGTCCAGCACGGCCGCCACGTACTCGGGATGGATCGGGACGTGCTTGTCGACCTTGCGGGTGTACGCCTTGACGACGCCCTCCAGCGCGTCGGCGTGCTTCTTCAGCATCCGGTCGAGGAAGCGGCGGCTCTTCTTCTCCCTCACCCGCGGGATCAGACAGCGCAGGGTCTCCCGGGCGTCGCCCCACACCGCGAGGTCCAGCTTGGAACGCCGGCCGAGGTGCTCGGGCCGCACGTCGATCTGGGCGATCTTGACGTTGTCGGGCAGGAAGGCGTTGTACGGGAAGTCGGTGCCGATCAGGAGCAGCAGGTCGCACTCGTGGGTGGCCTCGTAGGCGGCGCCGTAGCCGAGGAGTCCGCTCATCCCCACGTCGTAGGGGTTGTCGTACTGGATCCACTCCTTGCCCCGCAGGGCGTGGCCCACCGGGGACTTGATCCTGCCGGCGAACTCCATGACCTCGGCGTGCGCGCCGGCCGTGCCGCTGCCGCAGAACAGGGTGACCTTGTCGGCGTCGTCGATCAGCCGGACCAGCCGGTCGAGTTCCTCGTCGCCGGGGCGGACGGTGGGCCGGGAGGTGACCAGGGCCGTCTCGGCGGCCTTCTCGGGGGCGGGTTCCCCGGCGATGTCCCCGGGCAGGGAGACGACGCTGACGCCGCCCTGGCCGACGGCGTGCTGGATGGCGGTCTGCAGCAGCCTGGGCATCTGCTTCGGGCTGGAGATCAGCTCGCTGTAGTGGCTGCACTCGCGGAACAGCCGGTCGGGGTGGGTCTCCTGGAAGTATCCGAGGCCGATCTCGCTGGAGGGGATCTGCGAGGCGAGGGCGAGTACGGGGGCCATGGAACGGTGGGCGTCGTAGAGCCCGTTGATGAGGTGGAGGTTGCCGGGACCGCAGGAGCCGGCGCAGGCGGCCAGCTTGCCGGTGATCTGGGCCTCCGCCCCGGCGGCGAAGGCGGCGGTCTCCTCGTGCCTGACGTGCACCCATTCGATGCCGGAGTGGCGGCGGACGGCGTCCACGACCGGGTTGAGGCTGTCGCCGACGACCCCGTAGAGGCGTTCGACTCCGGCGCGGGTGAGGATGTCGACGAACTGTTCCGCGACGTTCTGTTTGGCCATGGCTCTACGTATGCCCCTTCGGTCGCCGATCCGCGCCCGGACGGCTCCCCCGGGCGCGGCGTGTGGATCTCCTGGCTCCATGGAGGCACAGCGGACGGCCTCACGCCTCCCAAACGGCGGCGGCGGTGCGGTCGTCGGCGTAGCCCTTGACCCGGACCCGGCTGTCGGCGAGGAACTCCGCCAGTCCTGGCGGGGTCTGGTGCGTCCACCGGCGCGCGAGGTGTTCGCCCAGCCGGGGCTCGCTGAGCAGTGGTTCGGCCAGGCCTGCGGTGCACATCAGGAGCACATCACCCGGGCGGGCTACGGAGGCGCGGAAGCGGAAGGGTGCGCGGGGCGGCCCGGCGGGGGGTTCCTCGTACGGGCCCGGTGGTGTGGTGACGCCCAGGTCCATGGTGAGCCGGTCGTCCCCGGGCGCCCCGCCGGGCACTTCCCCGGGCCGGCCGCCGGGTGCCGAGCCGTGTCCGGCGTCGGGCTCGCCGCCGAGGTCACCCGGGCGCGGTTCCATGTCCCGCCAGGTGCCGTCGCGCAGCCGGAACAGACCGCCGGCGCCGACGCCGAAGAAGACCCGCGTACGGCACCCGGGGTCGGCGGGCAGCAGCAGACAGCGCAGCGTGGCGGTGTACTCGTCGGGGGCCAGGCCCTGTTCGGCGGCGTCGGCGCGGAGCCGGCCGAGGCTGCGGTCGGTGAGGCGGTGCAGGCCGGACTTCAGGTCGCCGCGCCGGCCGGCCCGCAGGTCCTCGGCGAGCCGGGCGTGGCTGCGGCCCACGGCCCGGCCGATCCACCGGCAGACGTCGGCCGCCGCACGGTGCGCACCGGCGGTCGCGCGGGCGCCGGTCGCCATCGCCACCAGGACCAGCGCCTGTTCGCCGGCGCCGAAGCGGGCGACGAGCTGCGCGTCGCGGCGCGGCTCGCCCCGGTACCGCGCGGAGTCCCCGCGCACGGAGACGGCCCGCAGCGTGCAGGCCCCGTACCGGGCGCCGTCCAGCACGGTGTCCGGCACCAGTGCGTCGAGCCCGTCGGGGTCCGCGGGCGGCAGCGCGGTGGGCTCGGCGTCGTAGGTGGGCGGCCCCGATCCGACGTAGTCCGGTGCGTCCGCCTCCACAGGCGACGAGGGCACGAACGGGGGCGGCAGCGGGGGCAGTCCGGAGGGCACCCCCGGCGAGGGCGGCGCCGGGGCGTCCGGCTCCCGCAGATCCCCGCCCCCGACGCCCGAAACGGTGATCCCGCGCGGCCCTCGCGGGGGCGGGACGGGCGACCCCGTCGGACGCGGTGCGGAACCGGGCGGCCCGGCGCCGGGCGGCACCGGTTCTGACCACCCGGCCGCGGACGACGGCGAACCGGGCCGGTCGTCCACCGGGGGCACGGGGCCGGGCCGCTCGGCCGCGGGCCGCGCGGGGCCAGGACCCGCGGACGCGGGTGGTGGGGCGGGCCGGTCCGCCGCGTCGTGCGGGGCGGCGGGGCGGTCCGGGACGCCGGGTGGGAAGGTCACCGGGCCGGTGGGGGTGGCGGGCGGTGGTTCCCAGGGGGCCCGTGGTGGGGGCGGGCCGCCGCCCGGAGGGGCTTCGCCGGTCCGTCGGGGGTCCGCCGTGCGGGGGTCGGGGACGCCGGGACGCCCCGGCGCCGCCCGCCGGGGAGGCCGGTCCTCGGCCGCGGGAGGCTGCCGCCCGGCGGAGGGGGCGTGCGCCGCGGGCCCAGTGCGGTCCGTCGGCGGCGGCTCCACCCCGTCACGGTCCCCCGCGTCCGGCCGGCCGGCCACCGTGTCCGTCGCCGAGGCGTAGCGGTCGTCGAGGGAATCGGGGGCCGCCGTGGGGCCGGTGTCGTCGGTGGAGGCGTCGTAGAGCTGTCCCCACCAGTCGTCCTCGTCAGGACCGATGGGCCTTCCCCCCTGCTGACTCATGCTCTTGATTGTCCACCGTGAGAGCCGAATGGAAACGGGGCATCGGAAAATTCCGGCCGGACCCCCGCGCGCCGGACGGCGTGTCGGGGGACTTGTCGAACAGTGTTGCGAAGTGACGTTGCCGAGCGGTCCCACCCCCCACGGGAGAACCGCCCGGCGACGCCACCTTGGCAGAGTGACCCGCGATACGGCGATGATGTCCCGAGGCGGGTTTACGCCGTGGCCGTTTCCCGCCACGGGGAGTCCGCCCAGGTGGTGAAGAGTCCGGTTCTCGGGGAGGAACGACGCGTGGTGCTGGGAGTGCTGGGGCTGGAGGACACGCACGAGTCGGCGTACCGCGCGCTGGTGTCCGTGGGCGCGGCCGACGTACCGGATCTGGCCCGGCGGCTGGCGCTCGGTGAGCGGGACACCGAACGCGCGCTGCGCCGGCTGGAGCAGAACGGGCTCGCCGCCCAGTCCTCGGCCCGCCCCGGCCGCTGGGTCGCCGCCCCGCCGGGCGTCGCGCTGGGCGCCCTGCTCACCCGGCAGCGGCACGAGCTGGAGAAGGCGGAGCTGGCGGCGGCGCTGCTGGCCGAGGAGTACCGGGCGGCGGCGGCCGAGCCCGCGGTGCACGACCTGGTGGAGGTGGTGACCGGGGCCGCGGCGGTCGCCCAGCGCTTCTTCCAGCTCCAGCTGGGCGCGAACGAGGAGGTGTGCGCCCTGGTCACCGGCCACCCGGCCGTCGTCACCGGCCCGGAGAACGACGCCGAGGAGCAGGCCGCGGGACGCGGCGTCCACTACCGCGTGGTGGTGGAGCGCTCGGTGCTTGACCAGCCGACCGGCGTCCCCGAGCTGACCGCCGCGCTGGGCCGCGACGAACAGGTCCGGGTGGTGGACCGGGTGCCGACCAAGCTGGTGGTCGCCGACCGGTCCCTCGCCCTGGTGCCGCTCACCACGCACTCCTCGGAGCCGGCCGCGCTGGTCGTGCACGCCAGCGACCTGCTGGAGCTGCTGTCGGGCCTGTTCGAGTCGGTGTGGCGGGACGCCCTCCCGCTGCGCCTCGGCGCGTCCGGCGTCACCGAGCACGGCCCGGACGCGCCCGACGGCACCGACCTGGAGATCCTCTCCCTGCTGCTGGCCGGCCTGACCGACGCGAGCGTCGCCAAACAGCTCGACCTGGGGCTGCGGACCGTACAGCGGCGGGTGAAGCGCCTGATGGAGCTGACCGGGGTCACAACCCGCCTCCAGCTGGGCTGGCACGCGTACGAACGGAACTGGGTGTCCCGCAAACCCTGAGCCGCCCCCGGCCCGCCGGACTTCTGCGGACCGGGCCCGGCTCCTGCACCCTGGACGGATGGGAGCGTCCGACCTCCTGCTGAGCGGCCTGGTCATCCTGCTCGGGCTGTGCGGCGTCCTGCTCCCCGGCATGCCCGGGTCGTGGCTGGTGTGGGCCGGGGTCCTGTGGTGGGCGCTGAAGGATCCGCGACCGGTCGCGTGGGCCGTGCTCGTCGGGGCCACCGCCGTCCTGCTGCTGTCCCACGCGGTGCGCTGGGCGCTGCCCTCCCGCGCCCGCGCCCGCGTACGCCGGGACGGCGCCGCGCGCCGCGTCACGGCGTACGCGGGCGCGGGCGCCCTCCTCGGCTTCGTCCTGGTCCCGGTCCTCGGCGCGATCCCCGGCTTCCTCGGCGGCGGCTACCTCGCCGAGCGGCTGCGCCTGGGCCGCCACGGCGAGGCGATGGCCGCCCTGCGGACGGCCATGCGCTCGGGCGGCACCGGCATCCTCGTCGAACTCTTCGCCTGCCTGCTGATCACCGGCGCGTGGCTGGGGGCGGTGCTGGCCGGCTAGTACTCCCACCGGGCAGCACTCCGGGCAGTGCTCCCTCCAGGCCGAGCAGCCGCATCTTGCGTTCCAGGCCGCCCGCGTACCCGGTCAGGGAGCCGTCGGCGCCGATCACCCGGTGGCAGGGGCGCAGGATCAGCAGCGGGTTGGCGCCGATCGCGCCGCCGACGGCGCGGACCGCGGGCCGGGAGGCACCGATGCCCGCGGCGATCCGGCCGTACGTCGTGGTCTGCCCGTAGGGCACGTCGTCCAGGGCGGCCCACACGCGCTCCCGGAAGGCGGTGCCCTCGGCGCGCAGCGGCAGCCGGAACTCCCTCAGCTCCCCGGCGAAGTACGCGGCGAGCTGCTCCTCGGCGGCCCGGAAGGGCCCGGCGTCGTGCCGCCCGCCGTCCTGGACGCTCCGGCCGCCCTTCTGCCCGGGTACGGACAGGGAGGTCAGCGCGCCGTCGGAAGCGGCGGTGAGGAGCAGCCGGCCCATCGGGCTCTCGATCTCGCTCCAGTACGTGGTGGTCGTGGTGGTCGTGGTGGTCATCGGTCTTGCTCCCACTCTCCTGCTGCGCGCAGGTGGTTCAGGGCGTACGAGCGCCAGGGGCGCCAGGTGTCGGGCACGCTCGGGCCGGGCGGGGCGGCGTCCGGGTCGCCGAGGGCGCGGGTGCGGATGACGGCGGCGGTGCGGGCGTCCAGGCCGGGCACGGCGAGCAGGGCGCGCTCGGCGTCCTCCCGGTCGGCGCCCGGGTCCAGGCGTACGGCGCCGTCGGCGAGGGCGGCGGCGAGCGCCCCCGGGGTGCCGTCGGGCTCGGCACCGGCGAGGACGGCCGGTTCGGGGAAGAGGTGGGTGAGGGTGCCGCAGGGGGCGTCGAGCGCCCTGCCGTACCGCCGGACCAGCCGCTCGGCCTCCGCCCGCCCGACCAGGGCGCGTACGGCGAGTTCGTCCGGGTCGGCGGTGCCCGGTGAGCGCAGCCCGGGGCGGGCGGCGACCAGCGGGGCCAGCCGGGGGTCGGCACCGAGCCGCTCGTCCACGGCGTACGGGTCGGCGTCGAGGTCGAACAGCCGGCGCAACCGCTGCACGGAGGTGGTCAGGTCGCGCGGGTCGGTGAGGCGGAGGCGGGCGTCGAGCCAGCCGCCGCTGCCGGTCCTCGGCAGGCCCGGCCGTTCCCGTACGGCGACGATCCCGGTGCCGTGGGGCAGGCGCAGGGTGCGCCGGTACACGCGGCGGCCGGGTGCGCCGCTCACCTCCTCGACCCCGGCGACGGCCTCCCGCTGGAGCAGGTCGAAGACGGGTCCCGCCGGGTAGGGGCCGCGGTGGGCGAGCCGCAGCGGGATTCCGGCGGACGGGGTGGCCGCCCGGTCGCGTGCGGGGGCGGCGGCGCGCAGGGCGCTCGGAGTGGCCGCGTACACGGCCCGGATCGTGTCGTTGAACTGCCGCACGCTGGCGAACCCGGACGCGAAGGCGATCTCGGTGACCGGCAGGCCGGTGGTCTGCAGCAGGACGCGCGCGGTGTGGGCCCGCTGGGCGCGGGCCAGCGCCACGGGCCCGGCGCCCAGCTCGGCGGTGAGCTGCCGCTGCACCTGGCGGGCGCTGTAGCCGAGCCGGCCGGCGAGTCCCGCGACACCCTCGCGGTCGACGACGCCGTCGCCGATCAGCCGCATGGCCCGGCCGACCAGGTCGGCGCGCACGTTCCAGTCGGCGGAGCCCGGCACGGCGTCGGGACGGCACCGCCGGCAGGCCCGGAAGCCCGAGCGCTGCGCGGCGGCGGCCGTCGCGAAGAACCGCACGTTGTGCCGCTTCGGCGTGACCGCGGGGCAGCTGGGCCGGCAGTAGATGCCGGTCGTCTCGACGGCGAAGAAGAACGCGCCGTCGAACCGGGCGTCCCGGCTGCGTACGGCCGCGTACCTGCCGTCCTCGGGCTGGTTCTCGTACTGCGCGGTCTGTGTCACGCCGTCCAGTCTCCGCCGGACCGGCGGACCGGGCTGGCGGAAATCGGACATGGCATTGCGGGGGCGGCTACCGCCGGCCGCCCCGCTTGGCCTCCATCGCCGCCCTGCCGACGGCGCTCCGGCGCTTCCACTCCTTGCGCATCTCGGCGCGCAGCCGGGCGTCGGTCTTGGCGACGATGTGCTGGTTCTCCCGCAGCAGCTTGCGGTAGCTGTGCAGCCGGCGCTCGGGCAGCTCGCCGCTGTCGACGGCGGCGAGGACGGCGCAGCCCGGTTCGCTCTCGTGGGCGCAGTCGTGGAACCGGCAGCCGCGGGCCAGCTCCTCGATCTCGGCGAACACCCGGCCGACCCCGCCGCCCGCGTCCCAGAGCCCGACGCCCCGCAGTCCGGGGGTGTCGATCAGTACTCCCCCGCCGGGCAGGACGAGGAGGTTGCGGGTGGTCGTGGTGTGCCGGCCCTTGCCGTCGGTCTCCCGGGTGGCCCGGACATCCATGACGTGCTCGCCGAGCAGCGCGTTGGCGAGGGTGGACTTGCCGGTGCCGGACTGCCCGAGCAGCACCGCCGTACCGCTGGAGACGACGGCGGCGAGAACGTCGAGCCCCTCCGCGCGCACGGCGCTGACGGAGAGCACCGGCACGCCGGGCGCGGCGGTCTCGACATCCTGGACGAGGTACGCCCGGGTCGCCGGGTCGGGGACCAGGTCGGCCTTGGTGAGCACGACCACGGGCTGCGCCCCGGACTCCCAGGCGAGCGCGAGGAACCGCTCGATCCGGGCGAGGTCCAGCTCGGCCGCGAGCGACACGGCGACGACGGCGTGGTCGACGTTGGCCGCGAGGATCTGCCCCTCGGACCGCTTGGAGGAGGTGGAGCGCACGAAGGACGTACGGCGTGGCAGACACGTCCGTACGTAGCGCGGGTTGCCGCCCGGTTCGACGGCGACCCAGTCGCCGGTACAGACGACGCGCAGCGGGTCGTGCGGGGTGACGGACGCGGTGTCGGCCCGCAGGACCCCGTCGGCGGTGACGACGTTGCACTGCCCGCGGTCCACCCGGACGACCCGGCCGGGCAGCAGTCCTTCGGCGGCGTACGGGATGAACGCGTCGGCCCAGTGCTCGTCCCAGCCGTAGGGGGTCAGGGCGCGGTGGGCGGTGAAAACGGTGGAAGACAAGGGTGGCCCTTCAGGGGGCGGCCCCGGCGGCGCGTGTGCGCGCGGAAGTTACGAGGCGTCAGCCGGTGGCCGCGGAGGTGGACTTGACGGATTCCCGGATGCGGGCAGCGCCCGCCACGACGACAGCCATCGGTCGACACCTCCTCACGCCTGCCTCGGTCCTGCGTGCCTCGCCCGCGGCGTTCGCCGGGGCGTGCCGTCAGAGTAGTCCGTGGGCGCCCCGGGCCGTCAACGTGTTTTCCGGGCCCGCCCGTCAAGCCCGTTCGCACGCGTGGGCGTTGAGTGTGAAGTCGCTCGGTGGGGAGTTCTTGCCGCGCCAGGAGGCGAGGAAGCCGAAGGTGACGTGGCCGCCTGCGGGGACGGACTTGTTGTAGTCGGCGGCGGTGGCGGTGGTGCGGGCGCCGTTCTGGCCGTGGACCGCGTCCCACATCTGGCCGATGCGCTGGCCGTCGGGGAAGGTCCAGGCGAGCTGCCAGGTGTCGAGGGCGTCGGCGGTGGTGACGGTGACGGTCGCCTGGAAGCCGTCGGGCCACTGGTTGTCGAGGGCGTAGTGGACGCGGCAGGGGGCGGGCGCGGCCGGGGGCGGGTCGCTGCCGGGGGCGTCCTCGGCGGGGGCGGCCGGTGTGGCGGTGCCCTGGGGCTCCGGGTCGGGGTCCTGGTGCCGCGAGGTGTCGTCCGGGGTGGGAGTCGTCGCGTCGGCCGGCGGCGGGGGCGCCTGCGAGGACGGGGGCGGCTCGGACGGCGTCCGGGTGGCCGTCGGCGGCGAGGGGTCCGGGACGGCGACCGGGCGGCGGTCCACGGTGTCGGCGGGCGCCGCGCCGTCCTCGGCGGCGCCGCCGAGCGGCATCAGGGAGACGGTGAGCGCCAGCAGGGACACCAGGACGGCCGTGGCCAGGAGGCCGCCGCTGACCATGCGGGCCTTGTGCCCGCGCCCGTCCCGGGGCTCGTCGGCCTCGGCCGGTGCCGGGCGCCCGGCACCGAGCCGCACCTCGGCGGCGCGCCGGCGGCGTTCCAGGTAGGCGAGGCCGCCCCAGCCGATCACCCCGCCGGCCAGGGCCGTGGGCAGTCCGGTGCCGTGCGGGCGCAGACAGGCGGCGGCCTCGGCGCAGTCCGGGCAGCCGGCGAGGTGGCGGGAGAGGTCGTCGGGGAGGTCGGCGGCGGGCGACCGGGTGACCGCGTCCAGCAGCCGGGCGTAGCCGCGGCACTCCGCGGCCGGCGGTGCGTCGAGGTGGCCGCGCCGGCAGCGGTCCCGGAACAGCTCGCGCACCTGGGCGAGTTCGTCGGAGGCGGTGGCCGGGTCGAGGCCGAGTCTGCGGGCCACCACGGACAGCGGCAGGGCCTCCACCTCGGCCAGCCACAGCAGTTCGGCGTCCTGGGCCTGCATGTCCTTGAGGCCGCGCAGCGCGAGCGGGCGGCGCGGCGGCGGTCCGCAGTAGCGGGCGTGCCCGGCGGAGCCCAGCCACCGCCGCAGGTCGGCGTCGAGTTCGGCGCCCTGCCCGGCGTCCTCCCAGGCCGCCGCGGTGGTGCGGACGGCGGTCAGGAGCAGCGGGATGCGCGGCAGCCGGGACGGGCGGCGGGCGGTGCTGCGGGCCGCCGCCGCGTCGGCGGCGCGCACCTCGCGCATGCCGTGCTCGAACGCCTCGGTGGCCAGCCGGACGGCCGCCTCGGACCCCGCCGCGCACAGGTCGGCGTAGGAGAGCACCGTGTCCCAGCTCTCGGCGAGCAGCGCGGCCTCGGCGGCGTCCTGGGGGCTCGGCAGGTCGGGCATCGGACTCCTGCATCCTCTGCGTCCACGGGGGAGGCCAACTCCTCGCGCGGACGCGGAGTTGGGCAGGGACTCACGGCAGGCGCAGAGCTTCGCACGTCTTCGCCGCGGCTGACAAGCGCCGGGTGCGCGACCAGCGGCTCACACCTCGACGGGTTCGTCCTCCGGCAGGCTGTCCATGAAGGAGCTGACCGAGAAGACGGCGCGGCCGGCGCCGGGCAGGCCGTAGCCGGGGGGCGAGGCGAGGCCGAACTCGTCCATCGTGGCGCGGTAGGCCTCCAGCAGCCGGATGTGGTACTCCAGCGGCGCGCCCTGCGGGTTGGCCTTGCCGAGCGGGGTGGTGGGCTCGGGGCACCAGGTGGTGAACCGGGGCGTGATGCCGTGCGACATGAAGAAGCGCAGGCCCTCGGTGGTGGACGCGATGGCCTCGTCGACCGTCTTGAAGCCGAAGGGTTCGGCCATCTCCACGCCGGCCACGAAGTTGGGGATGACGTTGCGCGCGCCGAAGACGTTGGTGGAGTCGAGGATGCGCTTGTGCCACTCGTCGCGGCCGACGTAGCGCTCCTTGCCGGGGCAGTACATCTTGAACAGGTACTCGTCCCACACCTCGAAGTTGGGGTGGTAGATCTGCACGCCGTGGTCCTTGAACCGCTGCACGTCCGGCTTGGGCAGCGCCTGGGCGACGACCTTGCCGATCCAGCGGCCGGGGAAGCGCTCCTCGATGGCCTTGGCGTAGTGCCCGTAGAAGTCGGCCTCGTCGCGTCCGGAGACCGTCTTGGTGATGGCGCCGCCGGTGAGTGTGTAGGCGGTGGAGGCCTTCTGGGTGTCGTACCGGTCGATGATCTCCAGGGCCTCCAGCACCTCCTCGACGTCCTTGACGCCCGTGTAGGGGCGGCCGGCCGCCTTGTGCTGGCGCCAGTTGTGGTTGATGTCGCAGTACTGGCACTCCTCCTTGGCGCCGAAGTACTGGCAGACCCGGAAGACGGTCAGGTAGATCAGGTAGCCCCACTGGATGGTGGGGGCCACCTCCATGACCGACTTCCCGTTGGACAGGGTGTGCCGGTAGTACTCGGGCATCGGCGGCACGCCCACGTCGGAGATCCGCCTGCCGTCGAGGTAGAGGCCGAGCTGACCGTGCTCGTCGGCGGCGACCCGGTAGGGGGACGCCGGGTTCACGCGGACCGAGACGACGGTGCGGCGCAGGTCGTAGGGGCCGCCGGTGAGGATGATCTCCTCGGGCGGGCGGCGCAGCGCGGCCTCGCCCAGTTCCGGCAGGGTGCCGTGGTCGAAGGAGAAGATGAAGTACGACTTCGGCTTGACCTCGCCGTCCTCGTTGTCGCTGAGTGCGGAAGGGTCGAAGGCCACCCCGCCGCGGAGCAGGTCCTCCTTGACGACCGCTTCCCGCGGTACATGCGGAAAGCGCTCCATCAGGTCCTCGACCAGCGCGGTACGGCTGCCCATCCGTGTCTCCTCCCGGCTCGCGTTCGACTTCTCACGGTATGCCCCCGCCCGTACGACTTCCCGGGCGGGGGCCCCGACACCACTCGATGTAGGTTCCAGCGAGGAGACCGGTTCACGGATTCCTCGGTTCTCGGACTTTTTTCAGGGAGGCGGCCGGATGACCGACACCGTGACCAACTGGGCGGGCAACATCACCTACACGGCCAAGGAGTTGCTCGGGCCGCGCTCGCTGGACGCGCTGCGGGCCCTGGTGGCGGACAGCGCGAAGGTGCGGGTGCTGGGCAGCGGGCACTCGTTCAACGAGATCGCCGAGCCGGGCGCCGAGGGCGTCCTGCTGTCGCTGGCCGGGCTGCCGGCCGAGGTGGATGTCGACACGGCCGGGCGTACGGTGCGGGTCGGCGGCGGTGTCCGGTACGCGCGGCTGGCCCGGCTGACGCACGCGCGGGGGCTGGCGCTGGCGAACATGGCGTCGCTGCCGCACATCTCGGTCGCCGGCTCCGTGGCCACCGGAACGCACGGTTCCGGGGTGGGCAACGGCTCGCTGGCGTCGGCGGTGCGCGAGGTGGAGCTGGTCACGGCCGACGGCTCGACGGTGACCGTGGGGCGGGGCGACGAGCGGTTCGGCGGTGCGGTGACCTCGCTGGGCGCGCTCGGGGTGGTGACCGCGCTCACCCTCGACCTGGAGCCGGCCTACGAGGTCGAGCAGCACGTCTTCACCGAGCTGCCGCTCGCCGGACTGGACACGGCGGCCTTCGAGACGGTGATGTCGGCGGCGTACAGCGTGAGCCTGTTCACCGACTGGCGGGCGCCGGGCTTCCGGCAGGTGTGGCTCAAGCGGCGCACCGACCAGCCGCTGCCCGCGTTCCCGTACGCCGCGCCGGCCGCCGAGAAGACGCATCCGGTCCCCGGCATGCCCGCGGTGAACTGCACCGAGCAGTTCGGGGTGCCGGGGCCCTGGCACGAGCGGCTGCCGCACTTCCGCGCCGAGTTCGTGCCCAGCAGCGGCGCGGAGCTGCAGTCGGAGTACCTGATGCCGCGCGAGCACGCGCTGGACGCCCTGCACGCGATGGACGCGATACGGCAGACCCTCGCGCCGGTGGTGCAGACCTGCGAGGTGCGCACGGTCGCCGCCGACGCGCAGTGGCTCGGCCCGGCCCACGGACGGGACACGGTGGCCGCGCACTTCACCTGGGTCGAGGACACGGCGGCGGTGGTGCCGGTGGTGCGGCGGCTGGAGGAGGCCCTGGCCCCCTTCGCGGCCCGCCCGCACTGGGGGAAGGTGTTCACGACACCGGCGGACGTGCTGCGCGGGCTGTACCCCCGGCTGGACGACTTCCGCGCGCTGGCCGGGGCGCTGGACCCGGCGGGGAAGTTCACCAACGCGTTCGTACGCGGGGTACTGGCGGCCTGAGCGCCCCGGCGCCCGGGTCTCAGTGGTCCGCGCAGCAGGGTGTGGGGTCGGGGTGTTCGAACGGCACCAGGGCGCCGCCCGCGGCGGGCATCGCGGCCAGCACGAGGCGGCCCCGCTGCCACTGCGGGCGGACGTGGTCCCGGGTGACCAGCCGGGTGTCCGGGGCCGGCCGGTCCGGCGTGCCCAGCACGGTCACCCCGTCGATCGCGGAGCGGGCGAAGAGGTCCGCGAGCGTCAGCGTGCCGGTGAGGGTGCTCACGCCCGGGTAGAGGACGGCGCGGCCCACCTGGTCCGGTGCGCCGTCGCGGACCTCGTACCCCTGGGCGGTGAGCCGGTCCCGGGCGGTGCGCAGGACCGGCTCCGCCGCCGCGGCGCTCCCGTCCGCGGTGGGCGCGGCGAGGGAGAGCGCGATGCGCGGGCGGCCGTCCCGCACCAGGTGCGTGCAGCCGAGGACGCCCTCGGGAAGGGCGAGTTCGGCTGCCAGCCGGTGGAGCAGGCGGTCGGCCTCGCGCAGCGTCGTCGCTTCGGTGTCGACGCCGATGGCGTACGGCGCGCGGGGCGGCGTCATGACGGCAGGACCCACACGGGGTTGGAGTAGAACCACAGGTCGCGCCACGGGTCGGCGTCCCCGACGACATCGATGGCCGGGCCCGCCGGGTCGACCTTGGCGCCCAGCGGGCCGACGGCGGACCGGTTGCCGTCCGTGCCGCGGGTGCGGACGTACACGGGGTGGTCGACGCGGCCGAGGTCGTGGGTGAGCCGGAGGGTGCCGCGGTCCTTGTCCACCTCGTACGACTTGACGACCCGGGCCGTCGGCGCGGTGAAGGTGTCCTTGTCGGCGACCGGACCGGTGACGTCGCCCTGGATGACGTCCACGCGGGCCAGCTTCGGGGCGAATCCGGCCCAGTTGGGGCCGCCGGCCAGGGCCACGTCCACGGACAGGGTGACGCGCGTGCCCTTGCGGACGTGCAGGGCGCCGCCGAGGGTGGCCCAGCGTCCGCCGCCCGAGACGCGTACGTCGAGTCCGCCGATGAGTTGGCCGTGGTCGACCCAGACGCGGCCGGCGCGGATGCCGTCCATCACGGCGGCGTAGGAGAAGCCGTCGGAGCCGACGTGGGTGCGGCTGTACTGGCCGGGCCAGAAGTCGCCCTGGGTGATGTCGATCTGTCCGGCGTAGACCGGGTCGTCGTAGCGGCCGTTGCCCTCGAAGTCGCCGCCGCCCCGGGCGCCGGTGTCGGCGTACACCTGGTGGGAGTCGGAGTTGGCGGTGATCCACCAGGGGCGGCCCTCGGCGAGGAGGCTGTCCCACAGGCCGCCGACGGTGGCGGTCATCCAGTCGAAGCCGCCCCAGGTGCGGTAGCTCTCCAGCGGGTAGCCGGCGAAGGAGTTGGCGTCCGGGCTGCCGTCGTAGATGCCGCGTGCCCCGCCGGCGCCGAGGGGCCTCGGCAGGCCGGCGGCCTGGTGGCCGGGGGCGCCCTCGAAGCCGACGGCGATCCGGTGGTCCGAGGAGGTGGCGTCGCGCCAGGCGCGGATCTCGTGCGGGGAGTCGAGGCCCTTGCGCGCCGGGTGGTTGGCGAGCATCAGGGCGTCCTTGACCTTGCGGCGCTTGACCTGGTCGGCGAGGAAGGACAGGCCGGCGACGGCGAGGGCCTCGTTGGCGGGTGTGGAGCCGGTGGCGTTCTTGACGCTGCCGTCGTAGTCGGTCTCGAACTGCTTGAGGACGGAGACCTCGCCCCGGCCCGGGTGGACGAAGACCGTGCCGTGCTCGGCGGCCGGGATGTTCCACTCCAGTCCCTGGAAGACGAGGGTGTCCTTGTGGGCGTCCCGGGCCTCGCGGATGTCCGGGTTGACCTTGTCCACCCCGATCCTGGCGTGGGTGACGCTGCCGTGGTCGGTGATGACCAGCCAGTCCATGCCGTTGCGGGCGCCCTGGCGTACCTGGTCGACGACGCGGTACTTGCCGTCGCTGCTGTACTGGGTGTGGATGTGGTGGTCGCCGGCCAGCCAGAGGAAGCCCTTCTTGCCGGGGCTCTTGGCGGCGGCCTGCCCGGGGGCGGCGGACGCGGTGGGGGCGAGGACGCTGCCGGCGGCGAGACCGGCGCCGAGCAGGCCCGCGCGGCGCAGCAGGCCGCGGCGCGACTGCTGTTCGGGGCTCAGCGCCTCGTCGGGCACGCTTGTGTCGAAGGCGGCGGGCAGGGCCGACGCGCTCTCGTGGTCGTGGTCGTGCGTGTGCCCGTGTCCATCGTGGTGATGGCCGTGTGTGTGCCCGTGTCCGTGCCCCATGAAGGTCCTCCCGGATACCACCGCCGTGCGCGGCTCCGAGGAGAATCGAGGCAGAAGATGAACGGTGGGGGCCCGCAGGTGAACCCTGCCCGGAACCCTGTCCGACCTAGCATGGAACCCGCGAATCCCGGGAAGCCAGGAAGGTGGCCCATGCCCCGAGCCGGTCTCACGGCCGACCGCGTCGTCGCGGCCGCCGCCGACCTCGCCGACGAGTCCGGGTTCGAGAGCCTGAGCGTCTCCGCGCTGGCCCGGCGCTTGGGCGTGAAGGACGCGAGCCTGTACACACACGTCAGGAGCCTGCGCGACCTGCGCGTCCGGGTCGCGCTGCTGGCCGGCGGCGAACTGATCGACGAGATCGCCGACGCGGTGGCGGGCCGGGCCGGCAAGGAGGCGCTGGCCGCCTTCGCGGGCGCCTACCGCGGGTACGCCCTGCGCCGCCCCGGCCGTTACGCGGCGACGCAGATCCGCGTCGACCAGTCCTTGATCGCCGACTCCCCCGCCCTGCGCCGCACCGCCGAGATCACCTACGGCATGCTGCGCGCCTACCGCCTCACCGAACCCGATCTCACCGACGCGGTACGGCTGTTGCGCAGCACCTTCCACGGCTACTGCGTCCTGGAGGCCGCCGGTGGTTTCGGCGCACCGCGCGATCTCCAGGCGTCCTGGGACAAGGCGGTCGACGCCCTGCACGTGGCGCTGGAGAACTGGCCGCGCGAGCGGGACGGCGGGGCCGAGGGGTAGTCAGCCCAGCGCCTGCACCTCGTCGTACGTCGGTACCGCCCCGCGCGGCCCGCGGCCCGCGCCGATGTCGGCCGCCGTCTCCAGGGCCGCGCCCAGCGCCCGCCGGTACAGCAGCGAGCCGAGGCTGACCCGGCGCACACCGAGGTCGGCGAGGTGCGGGAGGGTGGGCCCGGCGGGCGAGTAGAGGACGTTGAGGGGGACGTCGAAGTGGGCGGCGAGGGCCGCGATCCGGCCGGGGTCGGTGAGGCCGGGCACGAAGACGCCGTCGGCGCCGGCCTCCCGGTACGCCTCCAGGCGCCGCATCGTCTGTGTGGTGGAGCCCTCCCCCGACCAGTAGGTGTCCGTACGGGCGTTGACGAACAGGCCGGGGGCCGCCGACCGCACGGCGGCGATCTTCGCGGCGTGCCGGTCGGCGGGCCCCAGCCCGTCCTCCAGGTTGATCCCGACGGCACCGACCGCGGCCAGTTGCCGCGCGAACTCCCCCACCTCGTCGGGGTCGTCGCTGAAGCCGTCCCCCGCGTCGACGGACAGGAGGAAGGGCCGCGAGCCGAGTGTGAGCGCCAGCCGCAGTGTCTCGTCGCGGGTCGCCGGTGCCCCGTCGGGCAGCCCGGCCGCCGCCGCGACGCCCAGGCTGGTCGTGCCGATCGCCCGGAAGCCCTGCCCGGCGAGGGCCTGCGCGGAGGCGTGGTCCCAGGCGCACGGCAGCAGCAGGGGTTCGGCGGCGCGGTGGAGTGCGGCGAAGGCGGTCATGTCCCGCACGTTACGGGCCGGTTGTTTCGGCGCCGGCCGAAGTGTTCCCGGCGGGTCAGGTCACCAGGCCGTGGCGGTAGGCGTAGACGACCGCCTGGACGCGGTCGCGCAGATTGAGCTTGGTGAGGATGCGGGACACGAAGGTCTTGACGGTCTCGTGGCTGATCACCAGGGCCGCGGCGATCTCGCTGTTGGAGAGGCCGTCCGCGATGAGGCGGAGGACCTCCGTCTCGCGCGGGGTCAGCGGGATGTCCCGGACGGTGCCCTCGGTGGGCCGGATCCGGGCGGCGTACCGGCCCACGAGCCGACGCGTCACGTCCGGGTCGAGCAGCGCGGCGCCCAGGGCCACCGTCCGGATGCCGTGCAGCAGCCGGTCGGGCGGGGCGTCCTTGAGCAGGAAGCCGCTCGCGCCCGCGCGCAGCGCCTCGTAGACGTACTCGTCGAGGTTGAACGTCGTCACCACGAGCACCTTGACGGGCTGCGCGACCCCGGCGCCTGCCAGCAGGCGGGTGGCCTCGATGCCGTCGAGCACGGGCATGCGTATGTCCATCACCACGACGTCCGGGCGCAGTCGGGCGGCCAGGTCGACCGCGGCCTGCCCGTCCCCGCACTCGCCGGCCACCTCCAGGTCGGGCTGGGCGTCGATGATCGTCGCCAGCCCGGTGCGGATCAGCACCTGGTCGTCGCAGACGAGGACCCGGACCGGTGCGCTCATGACGGGCTCTTCCCGGGTATCCGGGCCCGGACGACGAAGCCGCCGCCGGTCTGCGTGTCGGCGCTGAAGTCGCCGCCGAGGACGTCGACGCGTTCCCGCAGGCCGGCCAGTCCCCGTCCGCTTCCGCCTGGGGACCCGGCCCGCGTACCCGAGCCGTCCGTGCCGACCTCCACAGTGATCTCCCTTTCGCAGTGGCGCACCAGGACCGAGGTCTTGCCGCCGTGGTCGTACTTGAGGGCGTTCGTCAGGGCTTCCTGCACGACGCGGTAGGCCACGAGGTCGGCGCTGCCGGTCGAGGTGGCCGGTGTGCCCTCCTCGGTGAACTCCACCGGCTGTCCGGCCCGGCGGGTCTGCTCGACGAGCGTGAGCAGCCGGCCGACGGGCGGGGTCCTGGGCTCGGTGCCGTGGTCGGGGTTGAGCAGGTCGAGCAGATGCCGCAGATCGGTGATGGCGCGTCGGCCGGTGTCGCTGACGGCGGTCAGGGTCTGGTCGAGGCGCTCGGGCGCGGCGGTCAGATAGCGGGCCGCCTCGGACTGTACGACCATCGCCGTCACGTGGTGGGTCACCACGTCGTGCAACTCGCGGGCGATGCGGGTGCGTTCGGCGTTGCGGGCGTCCTCGGCGACGCGCCTGCGGCGTTCGGCCTCCGCGGCTCTGGCGGAGCGCATCCAGGTGCCGATGCCCCAGGCGAGGGCCAGCGCCAGGTAGAACGTCACGAACTCGGCCACCGGCTCGCCCGGTCCGATCCGGCTGAGCGCCACGGACAGGGCCGCGAAGACCGCGGAGGAGGCCACCACGGTCGCGCGCCGGTACCGCTCCAGATACGAGCCGGCGCTCAGCAGTGCGATGGGCAGCGCGGTGCCGCCGAACAGGTGGTAGCCGCGAAGCTGGTCGAGGGCGAAGCCCGCCGACACCAGGGCGAGGCAGACCAGGGGCCAGCGGCGGCGCAGGGCGAGCGGAAGGCACTGGAGGACGGCGGCCACACCGGCCAGCGCGTCGTAGGGGGCGGTCGGCACTCCGCCGACCTCCGTCCCGTTGCCCTGGAACGACGGGACGAGCGAGGCGACGAGGAGCAGTACCCCGAGCGGGAGGTCCCGGACCGTGACGTCGAGGCGGCGCCACTGCTCCGGAATCCGTCGGCGACTGATCACCGGGGAAGTGTAGCGGCGGAGTTGGCGCGTGCGGCACGCCGAGCGCCGAACGGCACGATGTTGCCGCGGCGGTGGGCCAGCCACAGGAACACGAGCGTCAGCAGGGCCCCGAAGCCGACGGCGTACACGCTGCCCTCGGGGCCGAAGTCACCGCCGGTGAGCAGCTTCGGGCCGGACATGGCGGCGTCCAGGAGTCCCTGGTTGCCGCCGTTGCCGGAGACCTCGGTGCTGAAGATTCCGGCGGCGGCGAAGTTCCAGCCGAAGTGCACGCCGATCGTCAGCCAGAGGCTTCGGGTGGCGGCGTAGGCGGCGGCGAGCATGAAGCCGGCCTCGATGGCGATGGCGAGCCCGCCCCACAGCGTCGCGTCCTCGTTGAGCAGGTGCGAGAGGCCGAACAGCAGGCCGGTCAGCGCCAGCGCGATGTAGGTGCCGATGTGTTCCTCGACGATCCGGAACAGGACACCGCGGTACACGATCTCCTCCGTCGTGGCGGCGGCGGCCATGAAGCCGGCCAGTCCGACGGCGCCCTTCACCGAGCCCAGGCCGTCGACCTCGTAGTACCCGGAGGAAGAGAGGTTCACGATGACGGCCCCGAACATCCCGGCGCCGATCAGCACTCCCCAGCCGGTCTTGGCCGCCGCGCCCTTCCGGGCCAGGTCGGCGGCCTGCCGGTGCTCGGTCCGGCGCACCACCCACGCGTAGCCGAGCAGCGCCAGCGCCGCCGCCGTGAGGCCGAGGGCGAAGGTGAGCCAGTCGTTGTCCTTCACCGCGGTGACGGCGGTGCCGCCGATGGCGTACATCGCCACGGCTGCCAGAAACTGCCACACGAACCTCACGGGGACCCCTCCTTGGTCGGGCCCGCGGACCGGAGTGCCGTGGGCTGCAAGGGACGCTACGGATCCGGCGGCCGGAGATCGTCACCTCACGGTGGACACCTGGCCGTAGCTCGCACGGGGGACAAGCGCTCGGGCCGCCCTGCGCGGTGGCTAACCTCGTGCCATGACCAGCGACTTCGCCGACGCGCTCGCCCGCGGTCCGCTCGTGCTCGACGGCGGGATGTCCAACCGGCTGGAGTCGGCCGGGTACGACCTGGGCGGCGGCCTGTGGTCGGCGCGGCTGCTCGCCGAGGACCCCGAGGCGATCGTCGAGGCGCATCTCGACTACTCCGAGGCGGGCGCCGACGTGGCGATCACGTCCAGTTACCAGGCCACGTTCGAGGGCTTCGCCCGGTACGGCATCGGCCGGGAGCGGGGTGCCGAACTGCTGGCGCGGAGCGTGGAGTTGGCGCGCGAGGCCGGGCGTCGGGCGCGGACGTCCCGTCGGTTGTGGGTGGCGGCGTCGGCCGGACCCTACGGGGCGATGCTCGCGGACGGCTCCGAGTACCGGGGGCGGTACGGGCTGGGCGTGGGCGAGTTGGAGCGTTTCCACCGGCCCCGTCTGGAGGTGCTGGCCGCGGCGCGGCCCGATGTCCTCGCGCTGGAGACGGTCCCCGACGCGGAGGAGGCCGCGGCGCTGTTGCGGGCCGTGCGGGGGCTGGGGGTGCCGGCCTGGCTGTCGTACACCGTCGTGGGCGACCGGACGCGGGCCGGTCAGCCGTTGGAGGAGGCCTTCGGGCTGGCCGCCGACGTGGACGAGGTGATCGCGGTGGGGGTGAACTGCTGTGCCCCCGAGGACGTGGCGGGTGCGGTCGCGACCGCCGCGCGCGTCACGGGCAAACCGGTCGTCGCCTATCCCAACAGTGGTGAGGTCTGGGACGCGGAGTCCCGTTCTTGGAGGGGGAGTTCGTCGTTTTCCCCTGCGCGGGTGCGGGGGTGGCGGGAGGCCGGGGGGATGCTGATCGGTGGGTGTTGTCGGGTGGGGGTGGGGACGGTCGCGTCGATTGCGGGGGTGTTGAGGGAGCCGCCCGCTGGATGAGTGGCCGTGGGGCCGCCCGCTTCCTTGTCAGTGTCGTGCCTCCGCGATCCGCGTCAAGGGCGCTCCCTGCGGTCGCGTCGCCTTCGGCGATCGGCCTGCGGCCGACCCTTGACCCGGATCACTCCAGCACGGGGAAGAAGCGAGCGGGCGGCCCGGAGGAACGGGTGGCCAACCTGCAACGGCCCCTTCCGCCAGCTACCCAGCCACCCGGCATACGGGGACGCGTCAGCACCTCGCAAGCACGCCGCGCGGGCTAAGCGGCTTGCGGCGGGTGGGGGGACACACCCCTTGAAAAGCGTGAACACTTCGGGCCGAAGTGTTCACGCTTTTCAGGACCACCCCCCAGGGTTGGCCGCCGAGACGGCCCGGCGTGCTTGCGAGGCGCGGATGCGCACCGTCGGCGCCGGAGGCGATGTAGCGGACGGCTGATCGCGAACCCCGGTCGGCCACCCGTTCCCCCGGGCCGCCCGCACGCTTCTCACCCGTGCTGGAGCGAGCCGGGTCAAGGGTGGCCCGCAGGGCCATCGCCGAAGGCGACGCGCAGCGCCAGCGGAGCGCCCTTGACGCGGATCGCGGAAGCACGACACTGACCAAGAAGCGGGCGGCCCCACGGCCACTACTACCCAAGTCACTCACCAAAGGCCGCGCGCCTCGATGGCATAGACGGCAGCCTGCGCCGCCCGGAGCCGCCGTCGCCCCTCGCACGGCCGGTCTCGACGGTGTCGGGGCGGTCGATGAGGCCGTCGCGTTGCAGACCGCGCAGGACCACGTTCATCGACTGGGGGGGGTGACGAACGTGGCGCGGGCGAGATCGGTGTTGGACAGTCCCGGCCTGAGCGTGGCCCTGTGGTTCTCCACGCCCGTCGGCGACAGCCCGTTCGGCCCGGTGTTCTCCTTCGTCGGCCCCGAGGGGTACATCCTGACCGCCCACGGAGCCTGACCTGCGCGGACTTCTAAGGTGCCTCCCGGGGATCACCCAGCTCGCACCAAACCACCTTGCCCGGATCCCGCTCCCCCACGCCCCACTTGTCCGCCAGCTCCGACACCAGCAGCAGCCCGCGCCCGCCCTCGCCGACGTTCTCGTACGTTCGTCTGCGGTACGGCCGGTACGCCGTCGCCGCTGTCGTGCACCTCGACGCGGACGCCGTACTCGCAGAGCAGTAACCGCAGCAGGAAGCCCCGGCCGGGCGGTACGCCGTGGACCAGGGCGTTGGTCGCCAGTTCGCTGACACACAGCGCCACGTCGTCCGCCCGCTCACGAACGCCCCACGCCTTGAGCACCTCGCGGGCGAACGCGCGTGCGGCGGGCACGGACTGGCGTTCACGGCGGTAGAAGCGCTCACGTGGAGACAGGGGTTGAGTTTCCTTGTTCACGTGACGAGTGTCACGCTCCGTGCTCATTATGAGACAGAGCGCGCGCCCGTACGGCTGGACTGTACGGGTGCGCAACGGTGAACGTACGCACGCGGATGGGGAGTCCGACCTCATGGGCACGACGACACGGAGGAACGCCTCCGCGATGAAGATGGTGGGGGCGCTGCTCGCCCTCTATCGCCAGGCCGCCGGGCACACACAGAGGTCACTCGGCGAACGGTTCGTCATCGGCGAACAGCAGATCGCCTCGATCGAGCAGGGCAGACGCCCCCTCAAACCCGACCTCGCGGAACAACTCGACGAACTCCTCGACACCAAGGGCGCCCTCGCCGTCGCCCTGAGCAGAATGCCAGAGATCGACCTCGTCCCCCTATGGGCCGAGGAGTACCTGGACAGGGAGCGCGAGGCCATCGTCATCTCCTCCTATGAGAACCAGGTGCTCCCCGGACTGTTGCAGACGAACGCGTATGCACGGGCGGTCTTCCACAGCCGCATTCCCATGCTCAGCGACGCCGAGACGGAGCGGCACGTCACGACACGTACGGAGCGTCAGACGATCTTCCGTCGCCAGGAGCCGCCGATCGCATGCTTCGTCGTCTGGGAGGCAGTACTGCGCGATCGACTGGGCGGGGACCGAGTGTACTTCGAACAGCTGAGGCACTTGCGAGAGCACTCGGAACTCCCCGGCCTCACCTTGCAGATCCTGCCACTCGGACGCGTCGCTCATGCCGCCCTCGACGGGCCCTTCGTCCTCCTGGAAACTCCCGAACACCAGCGACTCGCTTACACGGAAACCCAGCGCGGAAGCCAACTGATCGCGGATGCCGATGAGGTGGCGATCCTCACTCAGAGGTGTGCGATGCTGCGGTCACAGGCCCTCAACCCTGAAGATACGAGAGCCCTGCTGGACCGTCTACTAGGAGACCAATGAGCAGCACCGCACTTCGATGGTTCAAGTCGAGCTACAGCGGCAGCGACGGCGGCAACTGCATCGAAGTCGCCTACGACTGGCGCAAGTCCAGCTACAGCGGCAGCGAAGGCGGCAACTGCCTCGAAGTCGCCTACGGCTGGCGCAAGTCGACCCACAGCGGCGACGAGGGCGGCAACTGCGTAGAAGTCGCCTCCCACCCCACCGCCATCCACATCCGCGACTCCAAGACCACCGCCCCGCACATCACCGTCGCACCAGCCGCCTGGACCGCGTTCCTCGCCTGGTGACGTTGGCCTTCCACAGGTCGAACTGGGCGTCGCGAGGGCCGTGGGCCGTGTGGGGCGGGCCGTCGCCGAAGACGTGTACGGGGTGCGTGGCGTCCCACGCCGGCCAGCCGGGGTTGCCGGACTCGGCGAACCGGACCCACGCCCCGTGCATCGCGTCGGCCAGCTCTTGCGGAGCCCCCTCGCCCGCGAGCCTGCGGGCGTCCGGGCCGTCGCCGGAGTCGAAGACGAAGCCGAGTTCCAGGGCGTGGCAGGCGCCGAGGTCGGGCAGGTTGGACGGCCAGGCGAACTCGTAGACGTACGAGGAGCCGGGGCGCGCGTCGGCCACTCGGTGCACCGGGATGCGGAGCAGGTGGTCGGTGACGAGCTGGCCGACGGTCTCGGCGGTGCCCGCGTCGGCGTGCAGGGTGCGGTAGCCGCGCAGGACCTCGTTGCCGCAGCGGCAACGGGCCCGCGCGCCGGTCAGGGCGACCGTGCCGAGGCGGTCGACGCGTTCGAGGAGTCCGCCGGGTACCAGCCACAGCCGGTACTCGTCGCGGGTCCAGCCCATCATGAGGTCGACGCCGGAGGCCGCGGCGCCCTCGGTGAGCGCCTCCAGCGGATCGTGGGGGACCACGTCGCCGTCGACGACGATGCCGAAGGCGGGCCCGCCGAGTACGGGGCTGCTGAATCTGCCCACCTCGGCCTGGGCGCCGAGCAGCTGGTCGCGGTCGGCGGCGGCGAAGGCCTCGGCGGTGGCGGGGATCTTCAGGCGGGAGGCCATGCGGCGGACCATGCGCCGTACCTTGTCGCGGTCGGCGGCCTCCGGTGCCCCGCTCTGCAGCACGGCCCGCCGGAACAGGCCCCGGGCCTGCGGGGCGGCGAGGAGGGCGCCGGTGCTGATGGCACCGGCGGACTGTCCTGCGAGGGTGACCCGGTCGGGGTCGCCGCCGAAGGCCCTGATTGATTCGTGCACCCAGGTCAGGGCGGCGAGCTGGTCGCGCAGGCCGGCGTTGGCGGGGGCGTCCGGGAACAGTCCGTAGCCCTCGACACCCAGCCGGTAGTTGACCGACACGCAGACCACGCCGTCCCGGGCGAAGGTGCGGCCGTCGTAGACGGGTACCGCGGAGGATCCCCTGGTCAGGGCGCCGCCGTGCAGCCAGACGAGGACGGGCAGGCGGGCGCCGGGCCCCGGCTCGGGGGTCCAGACGTTGAGGTTGAGGCAGTCGTCGCCGGGGATCGCCGGGTCGGAGAGGTACTGGGCGAAGGCCTCGGAGTAGGGCGGTTTCGGTGCCGTCGGGCCGAAGGAGACCGCGTCGCGCACGCCGTCCCAGGGCTCCGGGGGCACGGGCGGCCGGAACCGGCGGGGTCCGAAGGGGGGCGCCGCGTAGGGAATGCCCCGGAACACCGCGACGCCGTGCTCGTACCTGCCGCGTACGGTCCCGTGCGGGGTGTCGACCACAGGGGTTCTGTGACCTGCCATCGTGCGCTCACCAGCCCTTCGGTGTGCTCCCTCGTGTCGCTGTGTCGCCGAGTTGTTCACATCAGAGCGCCGGATCGTCCGTGCGTATTCCGGGTGCCCGCTGAGACAATGGAAGCCAGACCCGTTCCGTGCCGAGGAGGCTGTCGTGTCCTTCGACCCTCACCACCCCGGCCGGTCCGCGCCCGTGAGGATCGCCGAGGCCGGTGGACAGCACGTGGTCCTGGCCTTCTCCGGCGATCTGGACGCCCCCGCACTGCGGGTGCTGGAGGAACTCCTCCTCGACGAGCGGCTGCGGCGGCCGGGGGCCTGGACCCTTGAGATGAGCGACCTGGAGCACATCGATCTGGCCTGCGCCTACGGGCTGCTGCGCGGGGTCACCCGGGCACCGGAACCGGCGGCCGTCACGGTGCGCGGGGCCCGCCCGGCCGTTCAGCGCACCCTGCGGCAGGCGGGCCTCGACGCCGTGGCGGTCTTCGAGGCGTAGGCGGGGGGCCGTGTCCGTTTTCTTCAAGACCCGGTTCTCGGGTGCTGCCTACAGTGGCGCCATGACCGCACGATTCAACGCCATCGCTCTCGTCGTCTCCGACATGGCCGCCTCCGTGGCCTTCTACCGGCGGCTCGGTTTCGCCTTCCCCGAGGGCTGTGAGGGGCAGCCGCACGCCGAGGCCGGGCTGCCGGGCGGGATCCGGCTGCTGCTCGACACCGAGGAGTCGGTCCGTTCCTTCACGCCCGGGTGGCAGCCACCGGCCGGCGGCGGGCGGCATTCGCTCGCACTGCTGTGCGATTCACCGGCCGAGGTCGACGCGTACTACGCGGAGCTGACCGGCGCCGGCTGCCACGGCGAGCACAAGCCCTGGGACGCCCCCTGGGGTCAGCGCTACGCCGTGCTGAACGACCCGGACGGCCACGGCGTGGACCTGTTCGCGCCGCTAGCCGTCCCGGGCCAGTAGCTCGCGGGGCGCAAGGCCCGCCAGCTCGCGCACGTCCCGCGTCAGATGTGCCTGGTCCGCGTAACCGGTCCGGGCGGCCGTCTCGGCGAGGGGCGTGCCGTCGCGGGCCAGGGCGAGGGCGCGTTGCAGCCGCAGTACGCGGGCCAGCGTCTTGGGGCCGTAGCCGAAGGCGGCCAGTGAGCGGCGGTGCAGCCTGCGGGCTCCGATGCCGAGCGCGTCGGCGGTGGCGGCGACCGGGCGGCCCGCGTCGAGGGCGGCCACGATCCGGCGCAGCAGCGGGTCGGGGGGCTCGGAGTCGGCCGCCCGGGACAGCGCGGCCTCCTCCAGGCCGCTCGCCGGGTCGGGGGCCGCGTTGACCAGCGCGGTCAGACGACGTGTCCGGGTGGCCGGCCAGAGGTCGGCGAGGGCGACGCGCCGGTCGCGCAGCGCGTCGGCGGGCACCCCGAGGAGGGCGGGGGCGGTGCCGGGGCAGAAGCGGACGCCCGCCCAGGGGCCCGAGCCGCCCTCGGTGACCTGGGCGCGGGTGTCGGGGCCGGCGACCAGGAGCCGGCCGTCGTACCAGAGCAGGTCCATGCAGCCGTCGGGCAGGACGCGACCGGGGCCGGCCGGGGTGTCGGTCCATACCACCGCGCCGGTCAGCCGGGACGCCCGTTGCGCGTACACGCGTGCCAGGCTACGCCTCGCGCTACGAGGCGTCGGGCTTGTTGTGGTTGGTCGGCGGTGTGTTCTTCACCTGGGTGCGCAGGCGGGCCGTGACGTTCCTCGGGGGGCAGGAAGCGCGACCAGCGTTCGGGGAACTCGGAGGGCATGTCGGGGTCGCTGTCGCCGTTCGCTGAGGCGCGGGCCACGTACTCGGCGACCTGGGCCTGGCGCAGCCGCTCGTTGGCCTCGCGGGCGGCCGCGGTGGCGGCGGCCGGCCAGACCCGGTCGATGGCGGCGTTGACCGCGGCCCCGACGAGCACCGCGAACGCGGACACACCGATCCACAGCAGTACGGCGACCGGCGCGGCCAGGGAGCCGTAGATGGTGGGGCCCTCGACGGTGTTGGTCAGGTAGATGCGCAGCAGGAAGCTGCCGAACACCCACATGGCGAGGGCGACCAGCGCGCCGGGCACGTCCTCGATCCACGGGGAGCGCACGGGCACGGACACGTGGTACAGCGTGGTCAGGAACGCGACGGACAGGACGATGACGACCGGCCAGTACAGCACTTGGACGACGGTCGTGGACCAGGGCACGACCCGCACCACGGCGTCCGGTCCCGCCACCATCAGCGGCAGCGCGATCGAGCCGATCAGCAGGGCCACGATGAACAGCAGGAACGCCAGCAGGCGGGTCCTGACGATCCCCCGGACGCCGTCGAGGCCGTACATGACGGTGATGGTCTCGATGAAGACGTTCACCGCGCGGGAGCCCGACCACAGGGCGAACAGGAAGCCGATGGAGATGACATCGGGCCGGCCGCCCTTGGTCACGTCGTCCAGGATCGGCTCGGTGATCTGTTTGACGCCGCGCTCGGAGAGCACCGCGCGGGAGGCGTCCAGGAGGCTGGTGCGCAGGCTCTCGGTGGTGTCGGCGCCGATCCACAGGTCGACGTAGCCGATCAGTCCGAGGACGCTCAGCAGCAGGGGCGGCACCGACAGCAGCGTGAAGAACGCGGCCTCGGCGGCCAGCCCGAGGATGCGGTACTCCATGCACGAGTTGACCGTGTCCTTGAGCAACAGCCAGGCGGTCTTGCGTTTCGAGACGTTCCGGTACAGAACCCGGGCACGGTGGAGCCGGCCGGGGGGCCGTTCGGGGGATTCACTTGCTGGCTGCACGGTCTAAAGGTATCCGCCGCCGGGGGCGCGTTCGTCCGCGGACACCCGTGGGGCCTGCCCGGACTCGCCGCCGGAGCCGGGCACGGTAGGTTCACGGTCATGGCAGGCAGTACCCACACCGTGACGAATCAGGCCCCGCCGCTGACCGGCTACGACGTCTTCACCGCCGACCGGGCCCTGACGGCCGCCGTCGAACGGCATCTGGCACCCGAACTGCGCGAGCAGGCACGGGCGGAGCTGTCGGGCCTCGGCCTCGGCTGCGGGTCGCTCCAGGCCCGGGAATGGGGTGCGCAGGCCAACGAGAACCCGCCGGTGGTGCGCACCCACGACCGGTACGGCCACCGGATCGACGAGGTCGACTTCCATCCGGCCTGGCACCGGCTGCTGGGCAAGGGCGTGGCGGCGGGCCTGACCGCGGCCTGGTCCCGGCCGGGCGGACATGTGCGGCGCGCCGCCGGGTTCCTCATGTGGAATCAGGTGGAGGCGGGCAACTGCTGCCCGCTGTCGATGACCCACGCGGCGGTGCCGGCCCTGCGTGCCGATCCCGGCCTGGCCGCCGAGTGGGAGCCGCGGCTGACCTCCCGGGTGTACGAGCGCGGGCTGCGGCCGGCCGGCCGCAAGGCCGGGGCGCTGTTCGGGATGGGGATGACCGAGAAGCAGGGCGGCAGCGACGTCCGGGCCAACACCAGCGCGGCACGGCCGCTGGCCGAGGACGGCGCGTACGAGCTGACCGGGCACAAGTGGTTCTGCTCGGCGCCGATGTCGGACGGTTTCCTGGTGCTGGCGCAGGCGCCGGGCGGACTGACCTGTTTTCTGGTGCCGCGTGTGCTGGCGGACGGCAGCCGCAACGTGTTCCTGATCCAGCGGCTCAAGGACAAGCTGGGCAACCGGTCCAACGCCTCGGCCGAGGTGGAGTTCGCCGGGACCTGGGCGCGCCGGGTCGGCGAGGAGGGGCGCGGGGTGCGCACCGTCATCGGCATGGTGGCGGCGACCCGGCTCGACTGCGTGCTGGGCTCGGCGGGTCTGATGCGGCAGGCCGTGGCGCAGGCGGTGCACCACTGTTCGTACCGGGAGGCGTTCGGCTCGAAGCTGGTCGACAAGCCGCTGATGCGCAACGTCCTCGCGGACCTCGCGATCGAGTCGGAGGCGGCCACCACGCTCGGGCTGCGGCTGGCGGCGGCGTACGACGCCGCCGAGGGCGGGGACGAGCGGGAGCGGGCGCTGCTGCGGCTGGCGGTGCCGGCGGCGAAGTACTGGGTGACCAAGCGGTGTGCGCCGGTGGCGGTGGAGGCCGCCGAGTGCCTGGGCGGCAACGGGTATGTCGAGGAGTCCGGGATGCCCCGGCTGGTGCGCGAGTCGCCGCTGAACTCGGTCTGGGAGGGCGCGGGCAATGTGCAGGCGCTCGATGTGCTGCGGGCGCTCGGGCGGGAGCCGCTGGCGGTGGACGCGTATCTGACGGAGGTGGGTCTGGCGCGCGGCGCCGATCACCGCCTGGACGGGGCGATCCGCGAACTGCTGACGGAACTGGCCGATCTGGAGGCCGCCGAGGGGCGGGCGCGGCGGCTGGCGGAGCGCCTTGCGCTGGTGCTCCAGGGGGCGCTGCTGGTCCGGTACGCGCCGCCGGAGGTCGCCGACGCGTTCTGCGCCGCGCGGCTGGGCGGTGACGGGGGCGCGGCCTTCGGCACGCTGCCGGCCACGCTGGATCTGGCGTCGGTGGTGGAGCGGGCCCGGCCGGTGGCCTGATCCGGCCGCGCGGCGCGGGGGTGGTGCTGCGCCGACACGGCACCACCCCCGCCACACGGGCCCGTTGAGGCCGCGTACGCCGCTCTGGGCGGCGTGGTTCAAGTTTGGACATGGGTACGGCCGTCCACCAGGGTTGCAGGGGGTTGCAACTTGCTGTCGGCTGTGCGCGGAGTGTGCTCCGGGGTCATGGGCAAGTGGTCGGTACGGGACGGGAATTCGGCTTCGGGGAGGACGGGGACCAGTGGCGCTCTCACCGATGGACGTGCCGCGGTTCGCGGCGGGCGACGCGGCAGGTGCGGCGCGGATGCTCAGCGAGGTCCGCTCGGCCAGGCTCTCGGGCGGGCGGGCTCCCGGGGGGCTGCGTCCGGTGATCGAGCAGTCCTGGGAGCGGATGCTGCGCGGCGGCGTCGATCCGGAGCAGGACGTGCGCTCCGGGCTGCTGTCCTTGGAGGAGGTGCGGCGGCGGCGGGAGACCTCGCCGTTGCGGCACGTGCTGCCGGTGCTGCGGGAGGGGCTGTTGTCGGTCGCGGATGTCGCCCACCACATCATGGTGGTCGCCGACGACGAGGGCCGGGTGCTGTGGCGGGAGGGCAGCGCGCCGGTGCTGCGGCGGGCCGACAGGATGGGTTTCCAACTCGGGGCGGACTGGCGGGAGGAGGTGGTGGGCACCAACGGGCTGGGGACCGCGGCGGTCGCCCGGCGGCCCGTACAGGTCTTCGCCTCCGAGCACTTCGTACGGTCCCAGGCGGCCTGGACCTGTGCCGGGGCGCCCATCACCGATCCGCGCAGCGGCCGGCTGCTCGGGGTGGTGGACGTGAGCGGGCCGCTGGAGACGATGCACCCGGCCACGCTGGCCTGGGTCGACTCGGTGGCCCGGCTCGCGGAGGCCCGGCTGCGCGAGTTGCACGTGCACTCGCTCGAACGGCTGCGGGCGGTGGCGGCGCCGGTGCTGGCCCGGCTGGAGGGGCGGGCGCTGGTGGCGGACCGGGAGGGCTGGACGGCGGCGGTGACGGGGATGCCGTTCCTGGAGCGGGTGGCGCTGCCCAAGTCCCCTGCGGCGGAGGTGCGGTGGCTGCCGGCGTTCGGGGCGTGCAGCGTGGAGCCGCTGGCCGAGGGCTGGCTGATACGGGCCACCGAGCGGCCGGTGCCACAGGGGGTCACCCGGATCGTGCTGGACCTCGGGCAGCCGCGCCGCTGGTCGGTGCGGGTGCTGGGCGGCGCGGAGGACTGGGCGCGGGAACTGAGTCCCCGGCACGCGGAGTTGCTGTATCTGCTGGCGGTGCACCGGGCCGGGCGCAGTGCCGCGGGGCTGGCCGAGGACATGTTCGGCGACCCGGCGCGCACGGTGACGGTGCGGGCCGAGATGTCGCGGGTGCGCAGGTATCTCGGGGCGTATCTGGAACACCGGCCGTATCGTTTTTGCGAGGCCGCCGAGGTGGAGGTCCTGCTCCCGGGCGACCCCCGCGACCTGCTCCCCCACTCGACGGCGCCCGCGGTGACGGCCGCCCGGGTGTCGACGCCCGCGCCCTGAACGCGCGGCGCCGCCGCGGGGCCGGCGGTTCCCCGCCGCGGCCCGTCTCACACCGGGGGCGCCCCGGTTGGCTCTAAAGAGGGGGTGTTTTCGCATATTTGCATCGTCCGCGTCCACGGACCCGCCCGTCTGCCGTAGCATCCATCACGGACCGCCTCAACCGCTCCTCGGTCAACGCGTCCACCGTCGAGCACAGTTGGTCCGGTGCCCGTGGAGGTTGTATGAAGCATCGCGGCAGACATCGCCGCCGCAGGCGGGGCAGAGCGCTGCGCGCGGCCCTGACCGGGGCGGCCCTCGCCCTGACCGGCGCCGCCACGCTGATCAGCGCCTCGCAGGCCACGGTCGCCGACGACCCCGGCGCCCTCAAGCCCCTCGCCTCCACCGCGCAGACCAAGGCGCTGCGCCTGACGGAGCACCGGGTGCCGCGGCCCTGGCTCGACCGGCTCTCCGCCGCGATGGGCAAACCGGTGGGCGTCGACGCCGTCCTCGCCTCCGCCGACCGCACGCTGCGCGACGCCGCCCACTGCACCGCGGAGGAACGGGAGGCGCTGCCGGTGTCCCCCGCCGCCACCCGCGCCTACTGCTGGGACGACGGCGACACCGAGGGCTGGCGCCCCGGCGCGGTCACCACCTCGGGGGACGCCGACGAGGACGGCCGCTGGGGCGCCCACCGCGTCATCCTCTCCGCCTGGTCCCGCGACGACGGCACGCCCGAGGGCGGCCTCGCGCGGGTCTCCTTCGTCGACGCCGACGACCCCGGGCACCTCAGCTACACCTCGGCACTGCTCGCCGTCCCCGTCGACGGCGGCCACGACTACCGGGGGCTCGACTCCCCCGTCTCCGGAATGGTCTGGTACCAGGACAAGCTGCTGGTCACCACCGCCGCCGGGGACCGCGACGCGCTGTACGTGTACGACGTGGACCGGGTCCAGCGAGCCACCACCACGGCGAACACGGTCGGCCGGGTGCCCGGCGGCTGGGCGGCGGACGGCCACCGCTACGTGCTGCCCGCCGTCGCCTCCTACCGGCTCCCGGACACCGGCGACGCCGCGCGTCCCGGCGCGATCTCCCTGGACCGCGGCACGGCCCCCGACAGCCTGGTGGCCAGCGAGCGGGTGCCCGCGGGCGACGACCGCCCCACCCGGCTGTGGCGCTACGCGCTCAGCACGGACCCGGCGCGCTCCGGCCTGCCGGCCACCGACCGCGCGGGGCACGTCGACGCGGTCGAGGCGTACGAGACCGGGGCCGCCGATGTCGGGGGCGTGCTGTCGCACCGCCCGTCCGGCGAGGCGGTGTCCGACTGGTATCTGGGCCGCGCGGCCGGCGGACAGGACGGGCGCGGCACCCTGTGGCGGCAGGACACGGACGGCGCCCGCGCCACGGAGTGCGGGGCGGACCAGTCGCAGCGCTGCTGGAGCGGACGGGCGGGCTCCCTGTCGTACTGGGCGCAGACAGGTGAGGTCTGGTCCCAGTCGGGGAGCATGCTGTTCGCGCTGCCGCTGGCCTCGATCGAGGACGCCCTGGGCTGACGGGGATCGACACGGGCGCGCGGCGGATGATTTTCTGACCGGCATGACCGACATCGTCGTGACCACCTGGTCCCTGGAGCAGACCGCGCCCTCCGATCTGCGGCCGGCCGCCGCGCCGCCGGGGGACGTGCGGATCGTCCGCAGCGAGGTGCCCTCCCCCGAGTTCAGCCGCTATCTGTACGCCTCGGTCGGCCAGGACGTCCGCTGGACCGACCGGCTCGGCTGGGACCACGCGCGGTGGCGCGAGCACCTGGAGCGGCCGGGCGTGGAGACCTGGGTCGCGCACGACCGCGGCACCCCGGCCGGGTACATGGAGCTGACGCCCGGGGCCGACGGGGCCGTGGAGATCGAGTACTTCGGCCTGATCCCGGCCTTCCGCGGCCGGCGCATCGGCGGCCACCTCCTGTCGTACGGCACCGCCCGCGCCTGGGACCTGGCGGAACGCTGGCCGGGGCTGGCGACGACCGGGCGGGTGTGGCTGCACACGTGCAGCAAGGACGGCGAGCACGCGATGGACAACTACCGGCGCCGCGGCTTCCGGCTGTTCGACACCCAGGTCGAGAAGGAGGCGGAGGTGGCCGCTCCGGGCCCATGGCCGGGGGCTTTCCCCTCCTGACCTGCGCCGACACCTCCGTTTTCGGTTCATGTGACCAAGGACACCCATGTCTCGCAGAGTGAGACAAGGGTGTCCGCATCCTGGATATTGCTGGACTGTGTCCAGATCGCCGTGCCAGGCTTCCGCCATGTCCGGAACTGGAATTGCCTTGGTGAGTCGGCGGCACGTCGACCTCGGCCGCATGTCCAGCGCCATCTGTCCGGCCCGCTGAGAGCACCCTCCAGCACCTCCGGATTCCCCGCACCCGCCTGATCCGCCGTGCCATGACGCGCCCGTATGCCCCACATACGCCCTGTGCCCGCGCGCGCAGGTCAGAGCCGCTCTCCGTCTGTCCCGAAGGACGTGTCACACCATGACCGCCACCCCGCCGAAGCCCGCTGCCGCGACCCCCCGCCGCAAGGTGAGCCGTCACCGCGGCGAGGGTCAGTGGGCAGCGGGTCACTTCACCCCGCTCAACGGCAACGAGCAGACCAAGAAGGACGACGACGGTCTCAACGTACGGACACGGATTGAGACGATCTACTCCAAGCGGGGCTTCGACTCGATCGACCCCGGCGATCTGCGCGGACGGATGCGCTGGTGGGGGCTGTACACCCAGCGCAAGCAGGGCATCGACGGCGGGAAGACGGCCGTCCTGGAGCCCGAGGAACTGGACGACCGCTACTTCATGCTGCGCGTGCGCATCGACGGCGGCGCGCTGACCACCCGGCAGTTGCGGGTCATCGGCGAGATCTCGCAGGAGTTCGCGCGCGGCACGGCCGACCTCACCGACCGGCAGAACGTCCAGTACCACTGGATCCGGATCGAGGACGTGCCCGAGATCTGGCAGCGCCTGGAGGGCGTCGGCCTGTCCACGGTGACCGCCTGCGGCGACACGCCCCGCGTGATGCTCGGCTCCCCGGTGGCGGGCATCGCCGAGGACGAGATCATCGACGGCACCCCGGCGCTGGAGGAGATGAAGCGCCGCGTCCTGAACAACCCGGCGTACTCGAACCTGCCCCGCAAGTTCAAGACCGCGATCTCCGGATCGCCGGTCCTCGACGTGGTGCACGAGATCAACGACGTGGCCTTCGTCGGCGTCGAGCACCCCGAGCACGGGCCGGGCTTCGACCTGTGGGTCGGCGGCGGCCTGTCCACCAACCCCAAGCTGGGGGTCCGCCTGAACGCCTGGGTGCCCATCGAGGACGTGCCGGACGTCCACGAGGGCGTCATCTCCATCTTCCGCGACTACGGCTACCGGCGGCTGCGCAACCGCGCCCGGCTGAAGTTCCTGGTCGCCGACTGGGGCGCGGAGAAGTTCCGCCAGGTGCTGGAGGACGAGTACCTGAAGCGGAAGCTGACCGACGGCCCGGCGCCCGCCGAGCCCGTCAGCCGCTGGCGCGACCACGTCGGTGTGCACCGGCAGCGCGACGGCCGCTACTACGTCGGCTTCGCCCCGCGCGTGGGCCGCGTCGACGGCACGGTCCTGACCAAGATCGCCGACCTGGCGGAGGCGCACGGCTCGGGCCGCGTCCGTACCACGGTCGAGCAGAAGATGATCATCCTGGATGTCGCGGAGGGCCAGGTCGACTCCCTGGTGGAGTCCCTGGAGACGCTCGACCTGACCGCCCGGCCCTCCACCTTCCGGCGCGGCACCATGGCCTGCACCGGCATCGAGTTCTGCAAGCTGGCCATCGTCGAGACCAAGGCGCGCGGCGCCTCGCTGATCGACGAACTGGAGCGCCGCCTGCCGGACTTCGACGAGCCCCTCACCATCAACGTCAACGGCTGCCCCAACGCCTGCGCCCGCATCCAGACCGCGGACATCGGCCTCAAGGGTCAGCTGGTCCTGAACGACCGGGGCGAGCAGGTCGAGGGCTACCAGGTGCACCTGGGCGGCGCGCTCGGCCTGGAGCCCGGCTTCGGCCGCAAGGTGCGCGGCCTGAAGGTCACGGCGCAGGAGCTGCCGGACTACGTGGAGCGCGTCCTCAAGCGCTACCGCGCCGAACGCGAGGACGGCGAGCGCTTCGCCACCTGGGCGGCCCGCGCCTCCGAGGAGGCCCTGTCGTGAGCGAGCGTGCCGCTCCCTTCTACTGCCCCTACTGCGGCGACGAGGACCTGCGTCCCCACGAGGAAGGCCACGGCGCCTGGGAATGCGCGGCATGCAACCGCGCATTCCAACTGAAGTTCCTCGGGCTGCTCGCCCGGGGTCTTCAGCCCGACTCCACGGGAGGGGAACCGATATGACGGCGGTCCGGGAAGAGCGTACGACCGAGGAACTCAAGGCACTCGCCGAGCGGGCGGGCCGTGAGCTGGAGGACGCCTCCGCGCTGGACATCCTGCGATGGGCCGCCGACACCTTCGGCAGCCGCTTCTGCGTGACCTCCTCCATGGAGGACGCGGTCGTCGCCCACCTCGCCTCCCGCGCCCGGCCCGGCGTGGACGTGGTGTTCCTCGACACCGGCTACCACTTCCCCGAGACCATCGGCACCCGGGACGCGGTCGAGGCCGTGATGGACGTGCGCGTCATCACGCTCACCCCGCGCCGGACGGTCGCCGAGCAGGACGCCGAGTACGGCCCGGGGCTGCACGACCGCGACCCCGACCTGTGCTGCGCGCTGCGCAAGGTGCGGCCGCTGGAGGAGGGCCTGGAGGGCTACCAGGCCTGGGCGACCGGGCTGCGCCGCGACGAGTCGCCGACGCGGGCGAACACCCCGGTGGTCGGCTGGGACGACAAGCGGCGCAAGGTGAAGATCTCCCCCATCGCGCGATGGTCGCAGGACGATGTGCAGGCGTACGTCACCGAGCACGGCGTCCTGACCAATCCGCTGCTCATGGACGGCTACGCCTCCGTGGGCTGCGCGCCGTGCACCCGCCGTGTGCTGGAGGGCGAGGACGCCCGCGCCGGCCGCTGGGCGGGCCGCTCCAAGACCGAGTGCGGGCTGCATGGCTGACACGGCGACGACCACCGGACCATCGACCTCCAGGGAGCACCACGTGACGACCGGAGCCACCGTCTGGCTCACGGGTCTGCCCAGCGCCGGCAAGACCACCATCGCCCACGAGCTGGCCGGCCGGCTCCGCGAGGAGGGCCGCCGCGTCGAACTGCTCGACGGCGACGAGATCCGCGAGTTCCTCTCGGCGGGCCTCGGCTTCGGCCGCGCGGACCGGCACACCAATGTGCAGCGCATCGGCTTCGTCGCCGAACTCCTCGCCCGCAACGGCGTCGTGGCGCTGGTCCCGGTGATCGCGCCGTACGCGGACAGCCGGGACGCGGTCCGCGCGCGGCACGAGGCGAACGGCACGGCGTACGTGGAGGTGCACGTGGCCACCCCGGTCGAGGTGTGCTCGGTGCGCGACGTGAAGGGCCTGTACGCGAGGCAGGCCGCCGGTGAACTGACGGGACTCACCGGGGTGGACGACCCCTACGAGGAGCCCGTCAAGCCCGACCTGCGCATCGACTCGCAGGACCAGACCGTCCAGGAGTCCGCCGCGGCGGTCCACACGCTGCTCACCGAAAGGGGACTGGCATGACAACGTCCATGACGTCCGCCGCGGTGGAGGAGGGCAGGGGCAGCCCGTACGCCCTCTCCCACCTCGACGCCCTGGAGTCCGAGGCGGTGCACATCTTCCGTGAGGTGGCGGGCGAGTTCGAGCGGCCGGTGATCCTGTTCTCCGGCGGCAAGGACTCCATCGTCATGCTGCACCTGGCGCTGAAGGCGTTCGCGCCGGCCGCCGTGCCGTTCTCGCTGCTGCACGTGGACACCGGGCACAACTTCCCCGAGGTCCTGGACTACCGCGACCGCACGGTCCGCGAGCACGGGCTGCGGCTGCATGTCGCCTCCGTGCAGGACTACATCGACCGGGGCGTGCTCAAGGAGCGCCCGGACGGTACCCGCAACCCGCTGCAGACGCTGCCGCTGACGGAGAAGATCCAGACGGAGAGGTTCGACGCGGTCTTCGGCGGCGGGCGCCGTGATGAGGAGAAGGCGCGGGCCAAGGAGCGGGTGTTCTCGCTGCGCGACGAGTTCTCCCAGTGGGACCCGCGCCGCCAGCGCCCCGAGCTGTGGAACCTGTACAACGGCCGGCACGCCCCCGGTGAGCACGTCCGCGTCTTCCCGCTGTCCAACTGGACCGAGCTGGACGTGTGGCAGTACATCGCCCGCGAGGGCATCGAACTGCCGCCGATCTACTACGCGCACGAGCGCGAGGTCTTCGCCCGCGCCGGGATGTGGCTGACGGCCGGCGAGTGGGGCGGTGCGAAGGACGGCGAGAGGGTGGTCAGGCGGCGGGTGCGCTACCGCACCGTCGGCGACATGTCCTGCACCGGCGCCGTCGACTCCGACGCCGACAGCATCGAGAAGGTGATCGCCGAGATCGCCGCCTCCCGGCTCACCGAGCGCGGCGCGACGCGTGCCGACGACAAGATGTCCGAGGCCGCGATGGAAGACCGCAAACGCGAGGGGTACTTCTAGCCATGACCAGCCCCACCGAACCCGTCGAACCCCTGTCGGTCGAGCAGGCGACGGAGACCACCCTGCTGCGGTTCGCCACCGCCGGGTCCGTCGACGACGGCAAGTCCACCCTGGTGGGCCGGCTGCTGCACGACTCCAAGTCGGTCCTCGTCGACCAGCTGGAGGCCGTGGAGCGGGTCTCCGCGAGCCGCGGCCAGCAGGCCCCCGACCTCGCGCTGCTCACCGACGGCCTGCGGGCCGAGCGCGAGCAGGGCATCACCATCGACGTGGCCTACCGCTACTTCGCCACCCCGCGCCGCCGGTTCATCCTGGCGGACACCCCCGGGCACGTGCAGTACACCCGGAACATGGTCACCGGTGCCTCCACCGCCGAGCTGACGGTGATCCTGGTCGACGCCCGCAACGGCGTCGTCGAGCAGACCCGCAGGCACGCCGCGATCGCCGCCCTGCTGCGCGTCCCGCACGCCGTCCTGGCCGTCAACAAGATGGACCTGGTCGACTACAGGGAACCCGTGTTCGCCGCCATCGCCGAGGAGTTCACGGCGTACGCCACCGAGCTGGGCGTGCCCGAGGTCACCGCCATCCCGATCTCGGCGCTCGCCGGGGACAACGTGGTGGAGCCCTCGGCGGTCATGGACTGGTACGGCGGCCCGACCGTGCTCGAACACCTGGAGACGGTCCCGGTCAGCCACGACCTGGCGCACTGCCACGCCCGGCTGCCCGTGCAGTACGTGATCCGGCCGCAGACCGCCGAGCACCCCGACTACCGCGGCTACGCGGGCCAGATCGCCGCCGGCACCTTCCGCGTCGGTGACGAGGTGAAGGTGCTGCCCTCGGGCCGCACCTCGAAGGTGTCCGGCATCGACCTGCTCGGCACCCCGGTCGACGCCGCCTGGACACCGCAGTCGGTCACCCTGCTGCTGGAGGACGACATCGACGTCTCGCGCGGCGACCTGATCGTGCCCCGCCAGGACGCGCCGGCCACCAGCCAGGATGTCGAGGCCACCGTCTGCCACGTCGCCGACGCGCCGCTCACCGTCGGCCACCGGGTGCTGCTCAAGCACGGCACCCGCACCGTCAAGGCGATCGTCAGGGACATCCCGGCCCGGCTCACGCTGGACGACCTGTCCCTGCACCCGCACCCCGGACAGCTCGTCGCCAACGACATAGGCCGGGTGAAGATCCGCACCGCGGAGCCGCTGCCCGCCGACTCCTACGCCGACTCCCGCCGCACGGGTTCCTTCATCCTGATCGACCCCGGCGACGGCACCACGCTCACCGCCGGCATGGTCGGCGAGTCCTTCGCCGCCCCGGAGCCCGTCAAGGACGCGGCGGACGACGAGGGGTGGGACTTCTGAGCATGCACTCTCCCGACTTCTACTCCACGTTCGCGAAAGAGGGCGGCCGCGTCGGCAGCGGTGCTCTCGGCAGCGGGCAGGGCGGAGTGGCGCGATGTGCGCGCTGACGTACGCGCACTGCCCGCGCGCCCTCACCCCCCACCCGCACAGCCGAAGACCAGCCGACCTCCCGGCCACGACCTGACGACTCGGACGAACCGAACAGGTGTGACCGCCGGGCCAACGAGAGGAACACCTCCCGTGCCTGCCACCACCGCTCTGCGCCGCTCGCTTGCGGTCATAGCCGCCCTTCCCCTGCTCACCCTCGCCGCCTGCGGGTACGGCTCGGAGTCCGAGGGCGACGACACGTCCAAGGTCGCCGAGGGTGCCGAGAAGATCGACGGTCTCGACTCCGTCCGCATCGGCTACTTCGGCAACGTCACCCACGCCACCGCCCTGGTCGGCAACCAGAAGGGCTTCTTCCAGAAGGAGCTGGGCGCGACCAAGGCCAAGTACGCGACCTTCAACGCGGGCCCCTCCGAGATCGAGGCGCTGAACTCCGGCTCCATCGACATCGGCTGGATCGGCCCCTCCCCCTCGATCAACGGCTACACCAAGTCGAACGGCAAGAGCCTGCGCATCATCGGCGGTTCGGCCTCCGGCGGGGTGAAGCTGGTGGTGAACCCGGACAAGATCAAGTCGCTGGACGACCTCAAGGGCAAGCGGATCGCCACCCCGCAGCTCGGCAACACGCAGGACGTGGCGTTCCTCAACTGGATCGCCGAGCAGGGCTGGAAGGTCGACGCGCAGAGCGGCAAGGGTGACGTGACGGTCGTGCGCAGCGACAACAAGGTCACCCCGGACGCCTACAAGGCCGGTTCCCTGGACGGTGCCTGGGTGCCCGAGCCGACCGCGTCCAAGCTGGTCTCCGAGGGCGGCAAGGTGCTGCTGGACGAGTCGACGCTGTGGCCGGACAAGAAGTTCGTGATCACGAACATCATCGTGTCGCAGAAGTTCCTCAAGGAGCACCCCAAGGCCGTCGAGGCGGTGCTGAAGGCCTCCGTCGACACCAACGAGTGGATCAAGGCCAACCCGGACGAGGCCAAGGCCGCGGCCAACAAGCAGCTGGAGAAGGACACCGGCAAGGCGCTGCCGGACGATGTCCTGGACCCGGCGTGGAAGTCGATCGAGATCACCGACGACCCGCTGGCCGCCACCCTCGACGCCCAGGCCGAGCACGCCGTCAAGGCCGGTCTCCTGGACAAGCCGAACCTCCAGGGCATCTACGACCTCGCGCCGCTCAACAAGATCCTCAAGGCCAAGGGCGAGCCCGCGGTCGACGACGCCGGGCTCGGCGTCAAGTAGGCCCGGATCCCGACCGTCCCCAGGAGGTGACGACCATGGCCACGACCACGACGCCCGCCAAGGCCGCCGACGGCGTCGAGCCGGCCGCGCACGCCGCCCGGCTCGCACACGTATCGAAGTCCTTCACGGGCCCCGCCGGGCAGCAGCTCGTGCTGGACGACATCACCCTCGATGTGGCGCCGGGTGAGTTCGTCACCCTCCTGGGGGCCTCCGGCTGCGGCAAGTCCACGCTGCTCAACCTGGTGGCGGGCCTCGACAGGCCCAGCGCCGGCGAGATCAGCACGGACGGGCGGCCGGCCCTGATGTTCCAGGAACACGCCCTGTTCCCGTGGCTGACCGCGGGCAAGAACATCGAACTCGCCCTGAAACTGCGGGGCGTGTCCAAGCCCGAGCGGCGCGCGAAGGCGGAGGAACTGCTCGAACTCGTCCGGCTGAGCGGCGCGTACGGCAAGCGGGTGCACGAGCTGTCGGGCGGGATGCGCCAGCGGGTGGCACTGGCGCGGGCGCTGGCCCAGGAGAGCAGGCTGCTGCTGATGGACGAGCCGTTCGCGGCGCTGGACGCCATCACGCGGGACGTGCTGCACGACGAGCTGACCCGCATCTGGCGGGAGACGCGGGTGTCCGTGCTGTTCGTCACGCACAATGTGCGCGAGGCCGTGCGGCTCGCGGAGCGCGTGGTGCTGCTGTCCTCCCGCCCCGGGCGCATCGCCCGCGAGTGGGAGGTCGGCATCCCGCAGCCGCGCCGCATCGAGGACACCGCCGTGGCGGAGCTGTCCGTCGAGATCACCGAAGAACTGCGTGGGGAGATCCGCCGCCATGGCCAGCACTGACACGACGCACCCGGCCGAAGGCGCGGACCCGGACGCCACCGCGAAGGACGCCGACGCGCGAGACGCCGACGCGAAGGACACCGGCGCCCCGGACGGCGGCGATCTCGCCGGTCTGGAGGCGGGCCTGGACGCGCTGGAGACGGTGCAGCAGGGCCGCAAGCCCTTCCGGCAGACCTTCGTGGAGAAGATCCTGCCGCCGGTCGTCGCCGTGCTGCTGGTGGTGGCGGTGTGGCAGGCACTCGTCTCCTTCAAGGTCGTCGACGACCCGACCAAGCTGCCCGCGCCGTCCGCCGTGTGGGACGTCGTCCAGGACGCCTGGCTCCGGGGCGACCTGCTCGGCTACATCTGGACCAGCGTCTCGCGCGGCCTGCTCGGCTTCTGCTTCGCCCTGCTGATCGGCACCCCGCTGGGGCTGCTGGTGGCACGGGTGAAGCTCGTGCGCGCGGCGATCGGCCCGATCCTGTCCGGCCTCCAGTCGCTGCCGTCGGTGGCCTGGGTGCCGCCGGCCGTGATCTGGCTGGGCCTGAACAACTCGATGATGTACGCCGTCATCCTGCTCGGCGCGGTGCCGTCCATCGCCAACGGGCTGGTGTCCGGCGTCGACCAGGTGCCCCCGCTGTTCCTGCGGGCCGGCCGCACGCTGGGGGCCACGGGGCTCAAGGGCACCTGGCACATCGTGCTGCCGGCCGCGCTGCCCGGCTATGTGGCCGGTCTCAAGCAGGGCTGGGCGTTCTCCTGGCGCTCGCTGATGGCCGCCGAGATCATCGCGTCCTTCCCCGACCTCGGGGTGGGTCTCGGCCAACTGCTGGAGAACGGCCGCAACGCCAGCGACATGGCCATGGTGTTCGAGGCCATCCTGCTGATCCTGATCGTCGGCGTCGCCATCGACCTGCTGTTCTTCAGCCCGCTGGAGCGGTGGGTGCTGCGCAGCCGCGGTCTGCTGGTGAAGAGCTGAGGCACCCCATGCACCCCACGCACCCCGTGCACCGTCACGCCCGGCCGGTCCGCCGGAGCCACCCGGCCCGGCCGGTCCTGCTGGTCGTCGCCCACGGCAGCCGCGACCCGCGGCACGCCGCGGCCGTGCACGCCCTGGTCCGCCGGGTCAGGTCGCTGCGCCCGGAGGTGCGGGTGGAGACGGGGTTCCTGGACTTCAACGTCCCCTCGGTCGCGGGGGTGCTGGAGTCCCTGGACACGGCGGGGGTGCGGGACGTGGTGGCGCTGCCGCTGCTGCTGACCCGCGCCTTCCACGCCAAGTCGGACATCCCGGCGGTCCTGGCGGACGCGCCGCCGCGGCTGCGCATCCGGCAGGCCGAGGTGCTCGGTCCCTCGCCGCTGCTGCTGGCGGCGCTGGAGCGGCGGCTGTACGAGGCGGGTCTGACGCCCGCCGACAAGTCCTCGACCGGGGTCGTGCTGGCCTCGGCGGGGTCGTCCGACCCGGAGGCCATCGCGGTCGTCGCGGACCTCGCGCGGCAGTGGCGGCACACCGGCTGGTGCGCCGTGCGGCCCGCGTTCGCCTCCGCGTCGCTGCCGCGCACCGAGGACGCGGTGCGGCAGCTGCGCGAACTGGGCTGCGCGCGCGTGGCCGTCGCCCCCTACGTGCTGGCCCCCGGCTTCCTGCCGGACCGCATCGCGCGGGGCGCCGCCGGGGCGGACGTACTCGCGGGCGTACTCGGCCCCTGCGCCGAGGTGGCCCGGGTGCTGCTGGAGCGCTACGACGAGGCCCGGGTGCCGGCGCCGGCGGCGGTGGGGGCCTGACAGCGCCGCGCCGCGCCGCGCGGCTACGGGGCGGTCAGCTCGGCGAGTTTGACGACGGTGTTCCAGTTGCGGGTGGTGGCGATCAGCCCCTTGTTCACGCGGGGCCTGGCGAGGGCCTCGGCGAGCTTGGAGCGGCCGAGGCCGTCCGGCACGTACAGATACAGGGCGCGGTCGCCGAGGCGGAACTCCTCGGGCAGGAAGCCCTGCCGGTCGAGCGGGGCGAAGCGCTCCTCGTCGACCGGCGCGGAGAAGTAGGTGACGTGCAGTTGCCTGGCCTCCAGGTCGGCGGCCGGGAAGGGGCACCGCTCGGCGACCGCCTCGAGATAGGCGTGGTCGCGCACGATCACGTCGGCCGTGAAGCCGAAGCGCTTCTCGATCGCCTGCGCCAACTCGGCGGCCAGAGACTCCTCGTCGCCGCGCCCGGAGGCGAAGACGGCCTGGCCGCTCTGGAGGTGGGTGCTCACGGTGTCGTGGCCGAGGTCCCCGAGGAGCGCGCGCAGCTCGGACATCGGAAGTCTCTTCGCGCCGCCCACATTGACCCCGCGCAGCAGCGCCGCGTACATCGTCGTCATGCCCACACCCTAAGCGGCCGTCGTGCCCCGTGGGGGTGGGCACGACGGCCGCGTGCGCCCGCGCGGCGAACGTGCGCGCCACTCTCGCCGATGGGCGTGGCCGCTTCAACCACTACGCGCTCCTGTGACTCAATCAACAACGGTGCGCGAGGGCCCTGATGCGGCGGGCACACCCTGATCGGCTCCCGTGCGGGCCCGGACAGATGTAAGGGTCGGCGTCATCCTCAGCGGTGAGAGGGCGCGGTACGGGGGGATGAGCCGGGCCGTGCGCACGTCACCGGGGAGCACGACGAGACGGCCTTGTCCGGGCCATACCTTCGAGAGGAAAGGTGGCGGCAGGGGGCTGCCACCGCGCACGAGGGGGCAGGCCCGTCATGGGGAACGGAGATTCACGGGTGCGGGGCGTAGCCGCCCGAGCCGGCGGCTGGAGTGCCCGGCACCGATGGGCCGCCGTCGGTATCTGGGTACTGTTCGTCGTCCTGGCCGTGGGACTGGGCTCGGCGGCCGGCCGGGTCGATGTCAGGGACAGCGACCAGATAAGCGGCGAGACCCGCACCGCCGCCAGGATCGTGGAGGACGCCGGGATCGAGGAGCCGGCCGGTGAGAGCGTCCTGATCCAGGCGAAGGACGACGGACTCACGGCCACGGACGCCGAGTTCCGCTCCGCCGTCGGCGCCGTCGTCACGGCGGTGCAGGGCACCGGGGAGGTCTCGGGGGTGACCACCCCGTACGAGGCGAAGACGATCTCGGAGGACGGCCGCAGCGCGCTGGTGCAGTTCGACATGCGCGGCGAGGCGGACACCGCGGGCGAGCGGGTCGAACCGGTGCTGAAGGCCGTCGAGGGCGTCCAGAAGGACCACGAGTCGCTGCGGATCGAGGAGATCGGCGGCGCCAGCATGATGAAGACGTTCGACGACGCGTTCGGCGACGACTTCAAGAAGGCCGAGTACTCCGCGGTCCCGGTCGCCCTCGGCATCCTGCTCATCGCCTTCGGCGCGCTGGTGGCGGCACTGGTCCCGGTGGCGCTGGCGATCACCGCGATCGTCGCGACGATGGGGCTGATGGGTCTGGTCAGCCACCTCCAGCCGATGAGCGACACCGCCAACTCCGTGATGCTGCTGGTCGGTCTGGCCGTGGGCGTCGACTACTGCCTGTTCTATCTGCGCCGGGAGCGCGAGGAGCGGGCCGCGGGCCGGGACGCGCAGACGGCGCTCAGGATCGCCGCCGCCACCAGTGGCCGGGCGATCGTCGTCTCCGGTGTCACGGTGTGCGTGGCGATGGCGGGCATGCTGTTCACGGGGATCGCCGAGTTCGAGGCGATGGGGCTGGCCTCGCTGATGGTCGTCGCGGTCGCCATGGTCGGCTCGGTGACGGTGCTGCCGGCCCTGCTGTCCCTGCTGGGCGAGCGGGTGGAGAAGGGGCGGGTGCCGTTCTTGCGCCGGCGCCGGCGCACCGGCGGCACCGAGGGCAGCCGGTTCTGGACGGCCGTCCTGAACCGCGTTCTCGCCAAGCCGCTGCTGGCCGCCGCGGTGGCGACCGGGGCGCTGCTGGCCGTCGCCGCGCCCGCCCTCGGCATGAAGACGCAGAACCTCACGCTGGACCAGGAGTTCGGCGACTCGCTGCCGATCGTGCAGACGTACGACCGGGTCAACGAGGCCTTCCCCGGCGGGTCCGACCCGGCCGAGGTGGTCGTGAAGGCCGACGACATCAACGCGCCCGAGGTGCGGGCGGCACTCGCCGACTTCCGGGAGCAGGCGGTCAGTTCGGGTGCCTCGCGCGGGCCGGTCGACATCACGCTGCACGCGGAGCACGACATCGCCCTGATCCACGTCCCGCTGGTCGGCGGCTCCGACCTGGACCGGGCGGGCGAGAGCCTGAGCAGGCTGCGTGACGACGTACGGCCGGCCACGCTCGGCAAGGTCGACGGCGTGCAGGCGCCGATCACCGGGCAGGTCGCCGGGTCGAAGGACTTCAACGACCAGCTCGTCGGGTCCGTCCTGCCGGTCTTCGTGTTCGTGGTGCTGTTCGCCTTCGCGCTGATGCTGCTTTCGTTCCGTTCGCTGACCATCGCGCTCACCTCGATCGTGCTGAACCTGCTGTCGGTGGGCGCGGCGTACGGCATCCTGGTCGCCGTCTTCCAGCACGGCTGGGGCGCTTCGCTGGTGGGTGCGGAGGGCGTGGGCGCCATCATCACGTGGCTGCCGCTGTTCCTCTTCGTGATCCTGTTCGGCCTGTCGATGGACTACCACGTGTTCGTGGTCTCGCGGATCCGTGAGGCGCGGCTGCGCGGGCGGACCACGCGGGACGCGATCCAGCACGGGGTGGTGACCACGGCGGGGGTCGTCACCAGTGCCGCCGTCATCATGGTCGCGGTGTTCGCCATCTTCGGCACGCTGTCCATGCAGTCCATGAAGCAGATGGGCGTGGGCCTGGCGGCGGCGGTGCTGATCGACGCGACGGTCATCCGGGGTGTGCTGCTGCCGGCCGTGATGTCCCTGCTGGGCGAGCGCAACTGGTACCTGCCGAAGTGGCTGCACCGGCTGCCGGACCTCACCCACGACGAGGCGCCCGGGGCGATCGCCCCGGCGGCCCGGGACGGCGAGGGCGAGCGCGGGGAGCGGGGTGAGCGGGTCGGGATCTGAGCGGCTCGAAGGGCCCGCCGGTTCCGGGGGAACCGGCGGGCCCTTCGGCGTCCTGTCCTCGCCCGCCCCGCAGCGGTCAGGCCCTCGCCGCGGTCAGGCCCTCGCCGCGGTCAGTTCCGCCTCGATCAGGTCGGCCGCCCGTCGGGTGCCGCCCTCCTCGGCCATGCCGGCCCGGATCCGGCTCAGGCGCCCCGCCACCTCCGGGTCGCCGACCAGGGCGAGGGCCGCGGTGCGCAGCGCCTCGGCGGTCGCCTGCCCGGCGGGCAGGTGCCGGGCCACACCGAGGCCCTGGAGGAGGTCCGCGTTGGTGAACTGGTCCGCGGCCTGCGGTACGGCGATCATCGGGGTGGCGGTCGCCAGGCCCTCCTGGCTGCCGCCCGCGCCCGCGTGGGTGACGAACAGGTCGGCCTGCTGGAGGATCGCCGACTGGGGCACCCAGCTCCGTACTTCCACGCTGTCCGGCACGTCGCCCAGCTCGGCGGGGTCGACGTGCCTGCCGACCTGGAGCACGGTGTGCCAGCCGGGCAGCTCACCGAAGGCCCTGACGCACTCCTGGTAGAACCGCGGCTGCTTGGTGAAGGTGGACCCGAGGGAGACGAGGACGACCTTCTCGGCCCCCTCGGGGCGCTGCCAGCCGCCGTCGGCGGTGCGATCGCCCTGGCAGGCGCCGACGAAGGTGTACGTCTTCTCGTCCACCCGGTCGGCGTTGGGCTGGAGCGCCTTCGGGATCAGCACCAGGGAGCGGTCGGGGCCGCCGGTGAACGCATCGGGGTGCAGGGTGATCCCGTTCTCCTCCAGCCAGGCCCGGAAGCGGGCGTAGTAGGCCTGGCCGCGCGCGGTCTTCAGCGGCTCCTCCCACATCGGCTCGCCGACCTCCCGCTCGTATCCCTCCCAGGCGACCATGCACGGGGACAGGGAGATCACGGGGACGTCCCAGCGGTGGCCGAGGACGCGGGCCGGGTAGGCGGAGATGTCGTGCAGGACGAGATCGGGTTCGTCCCCCTCGTAGGCCTCGACGAGCTGCGGGAGGGCCTGGATCGCGTCGTCGAGGAACGGCTCGACGTTGTCCAGCAGGGTGGTCCCCCACGCCCGCGGGTCGGCGTCGGGGCCGGGCAGCGTACTGTTCCACAACCTGGGCTCCGCGCCCGCCTCGGCGACCCTGTCCGCCAGGAGCGGCGGGATCGCGTACGTCACCCGGTGCCCCCGCGCGACAAGCTCGCGGATCACCTCCAGGCTGGGGTTCACGTGGCCGTACGCCGCGATGGAGAACATGGCGATGTGAGCGGGACTGCTCGGACTGGTCATTCGGCGAACGTATTCGAGACGATACGTCTCGTGCAACTTCCTTTTCGTCACGGTGCCAGCTCCTCGTGCAGCCGCAGCCACCGGCGGGGCGCCACCTCTCCGACGAGCACACCGGGTTCGAGCCGCGCGGCCCGGAACGCCGCGTCCACCCGCCGCCGGGGGTGGACGCGGCGCAGGGACGCGTGCAGGCTGCCGCCGACGCCCGAGAAGCCCAGCTCCACCATGTCCGCCCAGCCGCGGCGGGCGGCGGCGTCGGTGAGCAGCGGGGTGCGGCGGCGTTCGAGGCGCAGCACACCGGCGTCGACGCGCGGCGCGGGCCGGAAGCGGTGCCGGCCCACCCGGCCCACCAGCCGCCACTCGTGGTCCGGCCAGGTCAGGACCGTCAGCAGGGTCCAGCGGCCATAGTCGCCGGTGCGTTTGCGGGCGTACTCGATCTGGGTGAGGAGTGTGGCGTCGGTGAGACCCGGTGCGGTGAGGCACCAGTGGACGATGTCCGCGGTGCGCGAGAAGGGCACGTTCCCGGCGACGGAGAACGGCGTGCGCGGGGGCCGCGCGGCGAGGAAGTCACCGGCGACGACGCGGACGTGCGGGGCGGATGCGAAACGGGCGCGGAGCCCGGTCAGGAGCCCGGGGTCGATCTCGTAGGCGCGCAGCTCCCGGCTGCGACGGGCGAGCGGCTCGGTGAGGGCGCCCCTGCCTGCGCCCACTTCGAGCAGGAGGGGCGGGTGCCGGCGGTCGGGGACGGCGAGCCGCGCGATGTGTTCGGCGGTGGCGGGGTCGGCGAGGAAGTTCTGCGAGAGCGTGCGGGCACGCTGGGTGGCGCGGGCCATGGCCTGGTCCTTGTCTTCCGTGAAAGGGAGCGGAGAAGGGCAGCCGAGGGCCCTGACCGGAAGAGAAGGCGAAAAGGAGATGCGGAGGCTCAGCCCCGCCGCACATGTGCCACGTGTGCCACGTGTGTCAGCGGCGGGGGGACCCCGGGCCGGTCAGGGCTCCGGGGCCGCGACGCATCCTGATGGAGTACGTGCAGCCCCGGCCGAGACCGGAGTTGAAGATCGCGTTGAAAGCTGCCACGGAGGGGACGCTAGGCGGCCGGACACGGGACGGGCAACGGGTTTTCCCGGGGGCCGCCGCCGACGCCGGGCGGATATGGGGCTGCCGTCCTCCTCCGGGCCTCGCGGGGTCGTGCCCGTCATGGCACCGGGCACCCGCCTCCACCTGTGCGAATGCGACACTGGCCGACGGGTGGCGGCACGACCGGCACGGTACGACGGCGGACACGGAGGCACGCGAGGATGGACGAGGCACGGGCGCGGGAGGTGCTGGCCGAGGCGGGGGTGCTGCCCGGCCCGGCGCGGGAGGCGCGGCTGCTGGCCCTCGGCGAGAACGCGGTGTTCGCCGCGGGCAGGCTGGCCGTCAAGGTGGGGCGCGACGCCGAACTCCTCGACCGGGCGCGCCGGGAACTGGCCGTCGCGGTGTGGCTGGAGGAGGCCGGTGTGCCCGCGGTGCGGGCCGCCGACCCGACGGCCCTGTTCGTCGACGGGCACCCGGTGACCGTGTGGCGGCGGCTGCCCGAGCCGGTGCGGCCCGCCGAGCCCCGGGACGTGGCCGCGCTGCTGCGGCTGGTCCACGCGCTGGACTCCCCTCCCTTCGAACTGCCGCCCCGCGAGCTGCTGGGCGGTGTGGAACGCTGGCTGCGGCTCGCGGGTGACGTGATCGACCCGGCGGACGCCGCGTATCTGCGGGAGCGGCGCGACGGCTTCGCGACGGCCGCCGCCGCGCTCGTCCCGCATCTGCCGCCGGGCCCGATCCACGGCGACGCGCTGCCCCGCAATGTGCACGTGGGCCCGGACGGTCCGGTCCTGGTCGACCTGGAGACCTTCTCCGCCGACCTGCGTGAGCACGACCTGGTGGTGATGGCGCTCAGCCGGGACCGCTACGGGCTGTCCGCCGAGGCCTACGAGGCCTTCACCGCGACCTACGGCTGGGACGTGCGCGAGTGGGACGGCTGTGCGGTGCTGCGCGGGGCCCGGGAGACGGCCAGCTGCGCGTGGGTGGCCCAGCACGCGCCGAGCAGTCCGAGTGCGCTGGCCGAGTTCGAGCGCCGGGTGGCGTCGCTGCGGGACGGGGATCCGGCGGTGCGGTGGTATCCCTTCTGACCCGGCGTCCTGTGCCGGGCCCGGGTCAGACCCGCTCGTCGGCCGGCTCGCGCACCGGCCAGGTCCCGTCGACGACGGCCGTGGCGTCGCCCTTGCGGCGCAGGAAGCTCTGGAAGTCCGCCGCCCACTCGGCATACCACTCGATCTGACGGTGGTGCAGCTCCGCCGGTCCGAGGGCCGCGACCTTGGGGTGGCGGCCGGCTATCGCGCGGGCCAGCCGGGCCGCGGCGAGGGCGTCGGCCGCGGCGTCGTGGGCGGCGTCGAGCGGGACGCCGTACTCCCGGCAGACGGCCTCCAGATTCCGCTTGCCGCGGCGGTAGCGGTCGACGGAGCGGTCGATGGTGTACGGGTCGATGACCGGGGCGGGGTCCGCGCCGCCCAGGCGCTCGCGCAGCGACGGCAGTGCGTGGCGCCGCAGTTCGGCGGAGAGCAGGGTGAGGTCGAAGGCGGCGTTGTAGGCGACCACCGGGACGCCCGCCCGCCACTGGTCCACGAGCACGGTGGCGATGGCGTCCGCGACCCGGTCGGCGAGGTGGCCCTCGCCGGCCGCGCGTTCGTTGGTGATGCCGTGCACCGCCACCGCGTCCGGCGGGATCTCCACGCCCGGGTCGGCCAGCCACTCCCGGCGGCCCAGCGGCTCCCCGTCCCTGACCTCGATCACGGCGCCCGTCACGATGCGCGCCTCGCGCGGATCGGTGCCCGTCGTCTCCAGGTCGAAGCCGATCAGCAGCTCCCGGTGCCAGCCCATGGGCGGTCCCCCTTCTCGGTGGTGCGTTCCCCCAGTGGTCCCCACCTTCGCACGGGCCACCGACAGTCAGAGGATCGCATTCCGCTTATCCCCGCTCCGGTCCCGGGCCGACGTTCACGACACCGGCCGGGAGTCGGCCCACATCAGCTCGAACTCCTCGCGGTAGGTGGGGAAGAGTCCGCCCTCCTCGGGCTGGCCGGACTTGACGACCTTGCCGCCGTTGCGGCCGTTGCGCAGGACGAGGACCGGCGCCTCCATCCCGCGCGTCCGGCGCAGATAGGACTGGACGACCGCTATGCCGTCGGCCCCGTCCCCGTCGACGAGGTAGGCCGTGAAGCGGGGGGTCTCGTCGAAGACCTGGATCTCGAACGCGCCGGGGTCCCGCAGCCGCGCGCGCACCCGGCGCATGTGCAGAATGTTCATCTCCACGGCACGGCTCAGCTCGCCCCGCTTGATGCCGAGTTCACGCTCGCGGCGCTTGATCGCGCTGGAGGCCGGGTTCAGGAAGAGCAGCCGCACCCGGCCGCCGGACTCGGCCAGGCGCAGCAGGCGGCGGCCGGAGAAGTTCTGCACCAGCAGATTGAGGCCGATGCCGAGAGCGTCCACCCGGCGGGCGCTGCCGAAGAGGTCCTCGGCCGGGAACTGGCGCAGCAGCCGCACCCGGTCGGAGTGCACCGCGACCACGTCGGCGTAGCGGTCGCCGACCAGGTCCTCCACCGCGTCGACCGGCAGCCGGCGCGCGGACGGCACGTCGCTGCCCGCGCCGAGGACTTCAAGGAGTCGCGCGGAGGCGCGCTCGGCCTGGTTCAGCACCGCCTCGGACAGGGCCCGGTTTCGGGAGACGACGTTGCGGGTGACCTCCAGCTCGTCCAGGGCGAGTTCCACGTCCCGGCGCTCGTCCATGTAGGGCTCGAAGCACGGCCAGTGCTGCACCATCAGCTCACGCAACTGCGGCAGGGTGAGGAAGCTGAGGACATTGTCGTCGGCCGGATCGAGCAGGTAGCCCTTGCGGCGGCTGACCTCGCGGACGGCGACGGCGCGCTGCACCCACTCCTGCCCCGCGGGTCCGGCCGCGGCGACCACCCAGTCGTCGCCGTGCACGGGTTCGTAGACCGGCCGCAGCACGGCGGCCACGACCGCGCGCAGCCGCTGCTCGACGAGGTTGAGCCAGATGTAGGCCCGGCCCGCCCGCTGCGCCCGTGTGCGCACCTCGTGCCAGGCGTCGGAGTCCCAGTCCAGTTCCGGACCGATCGCGCCCGTGTTCATCGGCCGCGCCAGGGACACCGCACCGGGCGGGAACGTCCGTGGAGTTCTCCTGGTGACCGTCGTCACCAGGAGGCAGCTCCAGCCCTCCCGAGCCCACCCGTGCACCGCCTTCCGCTCCCCCGGACACTGCCGGGGACACCCCGTCCCAACGATCAAGGAAGGGTACTCCGGGAGCGGTGCGCGGTGCAGCCCGATGGACGGGCCGGTTTTCCCAACATCCTTGATCCACAAGTGCGTTCCCGACGACCGGACACCGGGGAGTGAGCGGATTCATAGCGGTGACGTGGCCGGGCACGGGGAAGGATCCCCCGCGCCCGCTCCGGTGCGGGCGCGCAGCACAACGCCGAAGGGTGGGTAGGAGGACGTACGTGCTACGCCCTGTCGTCGCATTCCCCCGGGCAGGTCCTGGGTGGTCGCCTCACTTTCGGGGAGACTCGGAGCCAAGGCGTCCGCACCGGCGCCCCACACCTGAAAGAGTCGAGTTCATGCAGGTCTGGCCTGGAGAGGCGTATCCACTCGGTGCCACGTACGACGGCGCCGGCACCAACTTCGCGGTCTTCACGGAGGCCGCCGACCGAGTAGAGCTGTGTCTGCTGCACGACGACGGCTCGGAGACCGCGGTCGAGCTGCGGGAGAGCGACGCCTTCGTGCGGCACGCGTATGTGCCGGGCGTGATGCCGGGGCAGCGGTACGGGTATCGCGCGCACGGCCCGTACGCCCCCGAGCGCGGGCTGCGCTGCAACTCGGCGAAGCTGCTCCTGGATCCGTACGCGCGCGCGATCAGCGGGTCGATCCAGTGGGGCGAGGAGGTGTACGGCTACCACTTCGGCGACCCCGAACGGCGCAACGACCTGGACTCGGCGCCGCACACGATGACGTCGGTGGTGGTCAATCCGTACTTCGACTGGGGCGACGACCGGCGCCCCCGGACGGAGTACCACCACACGGTGATCTACGAGGCCCATGTGAAGGGCCTGACCATGCGCCATCCGGGCCTGCCCGAGGAGCTGCGCGGCACCTACGCGGCGCTCGCGCACCCGGCGGTCATCGAGCACCTCACCGAGCTGGGGGTGACCGCGCTGGAGCTGATGCCGGTGCATCAGTTCGTCAACGACCACCGCCTGGTCGACATGGGCCTGAACAACTACTGGGGCTACAACACGATCGGCTTCTTCGCCCCGCACAACGCGTACGCCTCCTGGGGCGACCGCGGGCAGCAGGTGCTGGAGTTCAAGTCGGCGGTCAAGGCGCTGCACGAGGCGGGCATCGAGGTCATCCTCGACGTGGTCTACAACCACACCGCCGAGGGCAACCACCTGGGCCCGACGCTGTCCTTCAAGGGCCTCGACAACCCCTCGTACTACCGGCTCGCCGACGATCCCCGGTACTACACGGACACCACGGGGACCGGGAACTCCCTGCTCATGCGGTCCCCGCACGTCCTTCAGATGATCATGGACTCGCTGCGGTACTGGGTCACCGAGATGCATGTCGACGGGTTCCGCTTCGACCTCGCCGCCACGCTGGCCCGGCAGTTCCACGAGGTGGACCGGCTGTCGTCCTTCTTCGACCTGGTGCAGCAGGACCCCGTGGTCTCCCAGGTGAAGCTGATCGCCGAGCCGTGGGACGTGGGCGAGGGCGGCTACCAGGTGGGCAACTTCCCGCCGCTGTGGACCGAGTGGAACGGCAAGTACCGGGACACGGTGCGGGACCTGTGGCGCGGCGAGCAGCGCACGCTGGCGGAGTTCGCGTCCCGGCTGACCGGGTCCTCCGACCTCTACCAGGACGACGGCCGCCGCCCGCTGGCCTCGATCAACTTCGTGACCTGCCACGACGGCTTCACCCTGCACGACATGGTGTCCTACAACAACAAGCACAACGCGGCCAACGGCGAGGACAACCGGGACGGCGAGAACCACAACCGGTCCTGGAACTGCGGCGTCGAGGGCGACACCGACGATCCCGCGGTGCTGGAGCTGCGGGCGCGGCAGATGCGCAACCTGATGGCCACCCTGCTGCTCTCCCAGGGCGTCCCGATGATCAGCCACGGCGACGAGTTCGCCCGCACCCAGCGGGGCAACAACAACGCCTACTGCCAGGACAACGAACTGGCGTGGCCGGCCTGGCCCGACGGCACGCGGGCCGACCCGACGATGCTGGAGTTCACCCGCGCGATGGTGTGGCTGCGCAAGGACCACCCGGTCTTCCGCCGACGCCGCTTCTTCCACGGGCGCCCCGTGCAGGGCACGCACGACGAGCTGTCCGACATCGCCTGGTTCACCCCGGAGGGCACGGAGATGACCCAGCGGGACTGGCACTCGGCGCGGGCGTCGGCGCTCACGGTGTTCCTGAACGGCAACGCGATCTCCGAGCCCGGCGCGCGCGGGGAGCGCATCGCCGACGACTCGTTCCTGCTGCTGTTCAACGCCTCGCCGAAGACGCTGGACTTCGTGGTGCCGGTCGACCACGGCCGGCAGTGGGAGGTGGTCGTCGACACCGCCCGCACGGAGGCGGTGCCCTCGGGGGCGGGCCCGAAGGTGCAGGCCGGGGACCGGCTGACCCTGGTGGACCGCAGCCTGACGGTGCTCCAGCGGCCCGTGTAGGGCGTGCGGCGCGCCCCGCCAGGGCCGTGCGCCCCTGCACCCGTGCAGCGGGCACGGTGACAGGAAAGGCGGCGAGGCGGGTACGTAGGTTCCCATGACACCTGAGCGACCCGACCCGGTGCTGTCCACGGGCTCCACCGCCCCCTCGGCCACCTACCGGCTGCAACTGCAGCCCGACTTCCCCTTCGCGGCAGCGGCGGCGGCCGTGCCGTACCTGGCCTCGCTCGGCGTGTCGCATCTGCACCTGTCCCCGGTGCTCGAAGCGGTCCCCGGCTCGCCGCACGGCTACGACGTTGTCGACCCCACCCGCGTGCGCGGGGAACTGGGCGGCGAGGAGGGGCTGCGGGCGCTGGCGAGCACCGCGCGGGAGCACGGTCTCGGCCTGGTCGTGGACATCGTGCCCAACCACATGGCGATGTCCCCCCGCCACAACCGCGCCCTGTGGGAGGTGCTGCGCCGGGGACCGGCGTCGCCGTACGCGCGGTGGTTCGACATCGACTGGGAGGCGCAGGGCGGCCAGGTGCTGCTGCCGGTGCTCGGCGCCCCGGTCGGCGAGGTGCTCGACCGGCTCCGGGTCGACGGGGACGTACTGCGCTACCACGAGCACGCCTTCCCCCTGCGGGAGGGCACCGCGGACCTGCCGCTGCCGCAGCTCCTGGACGCCCAGTGGTACCGCCCGGTGTGGTGGCGGCTGGCCCGGACCGAGCTGAACTACCGGCGCTTCTTCAGCATCTCGGAACTCATCGGCGTCCGCGTGGAGGACCCGGAGGTGTTCGAGGCCACGCACGCCACGATCCTGCGGCTCCTGCGCGAGGGGGTGGTCGACGGACTGCGCGTCGACCACCCCGACGGACTCGCCGACCCCGGCGCGTACCTGCGGCGGCTGGACGAGGCGGGTGGCGGCCGGTGGACGGTGGTGGAGAAGATCCTCGCGGACGGGGAGCGGCTGCCCGCGGCCTGGCCCGTCGCGGGCACGACCGGCTACGACGCGCTGCGGCACGTCGACGGGCTCTTCACGGACCCGGCCGGATACGGGGAACTGCTCGGCCGGTACCGCGGGTTCGCCGCCCCGCGGACGGACCGGGGCGGCGACTGGGCGGCGACGGTGCGGCGGGCGGCGTACAAGGTGCTCACGCACGAGCTGGCCGCCGAGATGGACCGGCTGACCCGGGTGGCGCACCGCCTGTGCGTCGCCTCGCCGGAGCCCGCGCTGCGCGACCGGGCGCCGTGGACGCTGCGCACGGCGGCGCGGGAGCTGCTGGTCCGGCTGGAGGTGTACCGGCCGTACACGACGGCCGACGCGGCGTCGGTCGTCACCGAGCAGGCGGCGGCCGGCGCCCGGCGCGCGTTCGCGGTGCCGGAGGAGGCCGGCGCGGTGGACGTTGTACGGGACCTGCTGCTGGGGCGGTACGGGGACGGCCCCGACCACGTGGAGTTCCGGACGCGGTTCGCGCAGACCGCGTCGGCGCTGCGGGCCAAGTCCGTCGAGGACACGGCCTTCTACCGCTACGTGCCGCTGCTGTCGGCGACCGAGGTGGGCGGGAACCCGGGCGGCCCTGCCCTGGCGCCGGAGGAGTTCCACGCCCACTGCGCGCGCGTGCAGCGCGACTGGCCCGCGACGGGCACGGTCGTCTCGACCCACGACACCAAGCGCAGCGCCGACGTGCGGGCCGCGCTGGCGGTGCTCACGCAGTGCCCCGAGCGGTGGGCGGACATCCTGACGGAGGTCACCCGCACGGGCGAGGGCGCGCCGGACGCGCAACTGGCGTGGGCGGCTTGGCAGACGGTGTTCGGGCTGGGCCCGGCGGACGGGGAGCGCGTGCGGGAGGCGCTGCTGAAGCATGTGCGCGAGTCGGGGATGCACACCAGCTGGACGGAGCAGAACCCGTCGTACGAGAAGGCCGTGGACCGGTTCGTGGCGGCGGGGCCGTGCGGCGCGCCGGGTGAGCGGGTGACGGCCCTGCGCGCCGCCCTGGAGCCGCACATCCGCGCCAATGTGCTCGGGACGGCCCTGACCCATCTGACGATGCCGGGGGTGCCGGACCTCTACCAGGGCACCGAGCACGAGTATCTGGCCCTGGTGGACCCGGACAACCGCCGGCCGGCCGCCTTCCCGTCCGACGGGGCCGACGGGGCCGACGGGGCCGACGGGCCCGCGGGGGCCGGGGGCGGGGCGAAGGAAGCGGTGACCCGGGCGGCGCTGGCGCTGCGCGCGCGGCGGCCCGGCGCCTTCGGTGACACGGCGACGTACGAGCCGCTGACCGCCGACGGCCCCGCGGCGGCGCACTGCGTGGCGTTCGCCCGCACGGGGGAGGTCGTGACCGCCGTGACCCGCCTTTCGCTGCGGCTGGCCGAGGCGGGCGGCTGGCGCGGTACGACGCTGCCGCTGCCGCCGGGCCGGTGGGCCGACGCGCTGACACCCGGACGGGAGTTCGCGGGGCACGCGCGCGTGGAGGAACTGTTCGCGGACACGCCGGTGGCGCTGCTGGAGCGGTTGGGGCCGGTGGGTCCCGCGGAGGGGGACCGCGACTGACCGTCGGCGCGTGACGGGCGCCGATGTCCCGACGCGGTTCGCCCGGGTCATTCCCGGCGCATCGGTACCGCGGCCTCGGAACCCCAGCCCGGCTCGCCGGAGCGGGAGCCCACCGCGGGGTGCCGGCCGGCCAGTTCGAAGGCGGCGAGGACGACCCGGGTCTGGTACTCCACCTGCCGCGCGACCGGTATCCAGCGGGCCGCGCAGCCGTCGCGGTAGTCGGCGCAGCCCTCGTCGACGAGCCGGTCCAGTTCGGGCAGTACGCCGGCCGGGTCGCCCCCGGCACGTGTCACCAGCTGGTGCAGCAGCCCCGCGGTCCGCAGGGCGAGGCGCCGTCCGGCCAGGCGCAGCGCGGCCAGGTGGGCGGTGCTCATCGGCGGAAGGGAGTGGCCCGTGCCGTCGTCGGTGTCGGGGTCCCAGGTGTCGGCGAGCCTGGGGCTGACCAGCAGGTAGTCGTCGACCGGCGCGAGCAGGTGCGCCGCCTCCGGCACGGCGGCGAGGTGGGGCCGCAGCCGGGCGAGGACGCGGTGCAGGCGCCGGGCGTCGTGGCGCAGGGTGCGGCTCACCGAGCGCAGTACCGCGTCCCGGTCGGCCGGCGGCGAGCCGTCCGCCACGGCGGGCACGCCCCACATGGGGGCCTCGACGACCGCGGTGACCGTGCCGTACCGCCGAGGGTGGCACCAGGTCGAGTCGACGGCGGCCTCGGTGATGGCCGCGGTGAGGTCGCCGCGGCGGGGCGGCGGTATGCGGTAGACGGCGGGGCCGAGGTCGGGCCAGTACAGGGTGTCGTAGGCGCCCAGTTCGCGCGGGACGCCGAGCCGGGCGGCGGTGTGGGCGAGGCGCTGGGCGAGGCCGGGCAGCTCGTCGGTCAGCTCGACGAAGCCGCCGCCGACGTCCACGCCGTGCAGGGAGCACTGAAGGAAGGGCCGCAGCTCCTCCTGGAGTCCGAGCAGTGTGCGGGTCTCCGGCAGCGCGACGCGGTCCGGGCCGTCGGGCAGCCACTCGGGCTGTTCGAGGAAGCCGGGGCGGAAGAAATTGCGGGCGTAGCGGCCGAGGGTGTACGGGCCGGACAGCCAGCCCTCGTTGCGGCGCAGGCCGTCGGGGTCGACGCACAGCAGCAGGTTCCAGGTGGCGTCGGCGTCGTCGGTGAGCCGGGAGTCGGCGGCGGCCCGCTCGGCCAGCCGCAGGGCGGTGGCGCCGCCCACGGGCTCGTTGGCGTGCGGTCCGGCGACGACGAGGACCTGGCGGTCGCCGTGGCCGACGGAGAGCAGCAGCAGGGGGTTGCCCGCGCGGGAGGTGCCGACGCGGCGCAGCCGGGCCTGTCGGGGGTGGCGGGCGACGAGTGCGGCGGCCCGGACGCCCAGCTCGTCCACGGTCGGATAGCGCAGGAGGGGCGGCAGGGCACACCTCCACGTTGCGGGGCGTCGATTCACCTGGTGTGCGCGGTGTACGCACAGTCAGTCATGACTTGTCGGGTACGTCAACACCACCAAAAGCAAAGGGGTTCACCCCCGCCGAGAAGCCACGACACCAAGTGAGGCCCAGGCCAGAGCTGTGCTTCGGCCCGCTTCGGGGCGCTTCGGGGAGCTAGTGGGCCGCGAGCCGGAAGCTCATCCGGCCGAAGCCGATCTGGTCGCCCTCGCGGACGAGGGCCGCGCCGACGACCCGCCGTCCGTTGACGGTGGTGCCGTTGGTGGAGCCCAGGTCGCGCAGCACCCACATGCCGCCCTGGCGGCTCAGTTCCGCGTGCACCCGGGAGACCGTCTCGTGGCTCAGCCGCAGCCCGTTGGCCGGGGCGCGCCCTATGCGCAGCGGATGACCGGCGCCGGGGTGGGGCAGCAGCAGTTTGGGCAGCCGTTCGGCCTGCCAGGCCCTGCGCAGCCGGACGCCGAATCCGGACACCGCCTCCACCGTCCCGAACACCAGCCGCGACAGTCTGCTCTCGGTGGGCAGGTCGGCGGTGAGCACGGCCAGCTCCTCCGAGCGGCGGGCGGTGAGCGCGAGGTCCATCCTGCGGATGAACGTGTCGTGCGACAGACGCCCCATGGCGACGCCGTCCCGGAGCACCTTCAGCGCCTTGTCCCGCTCCGCGTCGGACAACCGCGCGGGATACGTGTTGAACTCGAAGGGCGACGTCACGCAGGTGATTGTCGGTCAAGCCCGGCCGCGGTGTCCAGAAGACGGGGAAACGGCGGCCACGCGCGCGGGGGGCGGCACGACACCGGTCGCGAACGGGGACATTCCCCAGCGGACTGATCACTTTTGCAGGACCATGGACGGGCTACATCACGGTGAGCAGACGAAGGGGAACCGTCCGTGCAGTTCGAGGTGTGGGCACCGCAGGCCGGCCGCGTGACACTGATGTGCGACGGCGTCACGCGCGCGTTGGAGCGCGATCCCGAGCGGCCGGGGTGGTGGTGCGGGGAGAGCGAGGCGCGGGACGGCTCGCGGTACGGCTTCGCGGTGGACGACGGACCGGTGCTGCCGGACCCGCGCTCGCGCCGGCAGCCGGAGGGACCGGACGGACTCAGCGCGGTCGTCGACCACACGCGGTACGCGTGGCAGGCCGCGTGGACCGGGCGCCCGCTGCCCGGTGGCGTCCTGTACGAGCTGCACGTGGGCACGTATACGCCCGGGGGCACGCTCGACGCCGCCGCCGAGCGCCTCGGCCACCTGGCCGAACTGGGCGTGACGCACGTCGAGTTGATGCCGCTGTGCCCGTTTCCCGGCCGGCACGGCTGGGGGTACGAGGGGGTCTCGCCGTGGGCGGTGCACGAGCCCTACGGCGGGCCCGAGGCACTGAAGCGCTTCGTCGACCGGGCCCATGGACTCGGCCTGGGCGTGGTGCTGGACGTGGTGCACAACCATCTGGGCCCGTCCGGCAATTACCTGCCCGCCTTCGGCCCGTACTTCACCGAAACCCATCACACGCCCTGGGGCGCCGCCGTCAACCTGGACGCCCCCGGCTCGGACGAGGTCCGGGCGTATCTGGTGGACAGCGCGCTGGCGTGGCTGCGGGACTACCGGATCGACGGGCTGCGCCTGGACGCGGTGCACGCCCTGGTCGACACGCGCGCGTGCCACTTCCTGGAGCAGTTGTCGACCGCCGTGGACGACCTCGCGGCCGATCTGAACCGCCCGCTGTTCCTGATCGCCGAGTCCGACCTCAACGACCCGCGGATCATCACCCCGCGCGCGGAGGGCGGCCTGGGCGTGCACGCGCAGTGGAACGACGACTTCCACCACGCCCAGCACACCGCGCTGACCGGGGAGTCGACGGGGTACTACGCCGACTTCGCGCGCGACCCGCTGGCGGCGCTCGCCAAGACGCTGACCCGGGGCTACTTCCACGACGGCACCTACTCCAGCTTCCGGGGCCGCTCGCACGGCCGCCCGCTGGACCGCGCCCGTGTGGCCGCGCACCGGCTGACCGGCTACAGCCAGACCCACGACCAGGTCGGCAACCGGGCCCAGGGCGACCGTCTGGCCTCCCTGGTCTCCCCCGGCCTCGCGGCCTGCGCGGCCACGCTGACACTGACCGCGCCGTTCACGCCGATGCTGTTCATGGGCGAGGAGTGGGCGGCCGGCACGCCGTGGCAGTTCTTCACCGACCACACCGACCCGGAACTCGCGGAGGCGGTACGGCGCGGCAGGCGGCGCGAGTTCGCCGCGCACGGCTGGAGGGAGGAGGACGTGCCCGACCCGCAGGACCCGGCGACGCGCGAGCGCTCCTGCCTCGACTGGTCCGAGCCGGAACGCGAGCCGCACGCGCGCGTCCTGGACTGGTACCGGCGGCTGATCGCCCTGCGCCGCGAGCAGCCGGACCTGACCGCCCCGGACCTCGCCGACACCAGGGTGGCCTACGACGGTGCGGCGCGCTGGCTGGCCTTCCGGCGCGGCGACATCCGGGTGGCCGTCAACCTGGGCACGGAACCGGCGGCGATCCCCCTGGGCAACCGCCCCGCACGCGTGCTCGCCGCGTGGGAGCCCGTCGAGCCCCCGGGCACGGACGGCGTACTGCGGGTGCCGGGCGAGTCGAGCGTGGTACTGACCCAGGAGTGAGCCGGGGCACGCACGGGGGGGTGCGCCCCACGTCGCACCGGCGCCGGGCGGGCCCCGTACGGGCGCCGGGCAAGCGCCCGCGCAGCGGCGCCACGCGGGCCCCCCGCACCAGCACCAGGCCCCCGCACACCGGCGCCACACGGACCCCCATACCAGCGCCGGGCGCCCTGGCACACCGGCATCACGCCGACCGCCGCACCAGCACCGGGCGCCGCGCACCGGCATTGCGCGGACCCCATACCCCCGTACCGGCGCCGGGCGCCCCCGCGCGCCGAGGCGGAGTGGGAGCGGTCGCTCAGGCCGTGTCGCGTGTGTCGGTCCCGCGCAGTTCCGTCACCCGTTCCAGGAGGATCGGCTCCCAGGCGCGTCGCAGTCGGGTCCTGAGCAGGGGCAGGGGCGTGTCCGACGGGCCGGTGAGCGCGCCCGCGAGGTGGACGACGGCGTCGCAGCGGGCCAGCCACAGGCCGCGCAGGCAGGGCCGGGCGCCGTAACCGGCGAGGGTGGCGGCGCGGACGGCGGCCGGGGAGCCGACGGAGAGCGCGAGCCCGGCGATGTCCTCGGCCGGGTCGCCCAGTACCGCGTCGGTCCAGCCGAGGACGCCGCGCACCCGCCCGTCGACGCCGACCACGAGGTGTTCGCCGGTCAGTCCGTGGTGGACGAGGCTCACCGCCCCCTGCTGGACGCCGAGCTGGGCCGCCGCCTCCCGGGTGAGCCGCTCCGGGCGCGCGGCGTCGAACTCGTCGGCCTCGACGAGCCGCCGGACGGCCCGCTCGGCGGCCCGCCGCAGGGTCTCCAGGGAACGCGGGGCGACCCGCGGCACGCCGAGGCTCTCGGCCTGGCGGACCGGCACCTCGCGCACCCCGGTGAGCAGGGCCGCGAGGTCCGCCTCGCCGAGCGCGGACACGTCGTGGTCCTCGCCCGAACCGCCGGGCACCTTGGCGTCCAGCGTGTAGGTCAGACCCGGCTCCCACTCGCCGTGCGCCACGCTCGTGGGCACCGCGACGTGGACGTGGGGGCGGACCAGTTCGCGCAGGCGCAGTTCGCGGCGCTGGCGCACCGCGGCCTCGCGGTCAGGGGCCAGCCGCAGCACGTACCGGGAGCCGACCCACCAGGTGGCGGGCCCGTCGCCCTCGGCGACGGGCCGCACGTCGGGGTCCGTGCTGCCGCCCAGCAGGGAACTGACCAGTCGGCGGACGGTGTCCGCGGTGGGTGTCGGTGCCTGGGTCATGGTCGCGCCGTCGTCCTCCGGATCTGCCGAGGCGTTCGCGGTCCTTGTGCCGCCGGTCGCCGGTCACTCCACCACGACCAGCTCCCGGGTGGTGTCGTTGAGGCGCCGGCCGCCGTCCTCGGTGACGGCGACGATGTCCTCGATGCGTACCCCGAACCGGCCGGGCAGATAGACGCCTGGCTCGACGGAGAAGCACATGCCGGGCACCAAGGGCTGCTCCTCGCCCTCGATCATGTACGGCGGCTCGTGCGTGGTGACGCCGATGCCGTGCCCGGTGCGGTGGATGAAGTACTCGCCGTACCCGGCGCCGGCGATGACCGCGCGGGCGGCCCGGTCGACCTCCTGGCAGGCGGCGCCGGGCCGTACCGCCCCGAAGCCGGCCTCCTGCGCCTCGCGGACGAGGTCGTGCACCCGGCGCTCCTCGTCGGTCGGCTCGCCCACGTGGACGGTGCGGGAGGTGTCGGAGCCGTAGCCGTCCTTCAGGCCGCCGAAGTCGAGGACGATCATGTCGCCGTCCTCGATGACGCGGTCGCCGACGTTGTGGTGCGGGTTGGCGCCGTTCGGTCCGGAGGCGACGATGGTGAAGTCGACCCGGGAGTGGCCGAACCGCCGCAGCAGCCCGGCGAGGTCGGCGGCGACCTCGGTCTCCCGGCGCCCGCCGAAGCGGACCTTCCGGATCTCCTCGAAGGCGGCGTCCGCGGCCGCGCCCGCGGCCGCCAGCAGCTCCAGCTCCGCCGCGTCCTTGACGGCGCGCAGCATGGGCAGCGCCTCGGTGAGGGAGGCGTAGGAGGTGCCGGGCAGCGTTCGCTGGAGGGCCAGCAGGTGCATGGCCCAGGCGTTGTCGCTGATGCCGAACCGTCCGGAGCCGTCGAGGAGTGCGGCGGTCGCGGCGTAGGGGTCCTTGCCGTCGGTCCAGTCGCGCAGGGTCAGCGCGGGTGCGCCTGCCGCCTTCTCGGCGTCGGGGGCCTCCAGCGTCGGGACGACGAGGACGGGTTCACGGCCGGGGGCGAGCACCAGCACGGTGAGCCGTTCGGTGTCCGCGGTGGGCGCGTATCCGGTGAGCCAGACGAGGTCGGGGCCCGGCGCCACCAGGAGCCCGGCGAGCCCGGCGTCGGCGGCGGCGCGCGCGGCGCGCCGCATCCGGGCCCGGTAGTCGTCGGCGGTGAAGGAAACGGCGGGCGTGCTGCCGGTCATCCGGGCCTCCCTGGGCGAAAGCGTGAAGGGACCACGGGCAGCATCCTGCCCTCGGCGTGGGGGCGGCGCGAGCCGATTGGCATTGATCCGTCGTCGCGGCGGGTGGTCGGGTACGACTTGAGCATGAGGGATGGGGGCGTGCCGTTCGGGTGACGCCGGGAGGGGCGCCGAACGGGTCCGCGACGTGCTGTGGCGGCTGCCCCGGGAGGGCGAGCAGGTCGCGGACCGTGCCGCCCCGGCCGGGCCCGCCCCTCACGTGCTGGACGGCACCGGACGCCTCCCGAGCCGCTTCCCTACGGTGGCGGGACGCCGGGCGGGTCAGGTGACGACCCCCGGTACGGCCGTCAACTGCTGGTAGCCGCCGCTCTCGTGGCGCACGGTGACCTTGATCTCCTCGCCCGGCCGGGCGCGGGCCACGGCGTGCGCGAGGTCGGCGGCCGAGTCGATGCGGGTGGTGCCGAGCGCCAGGAGTACGTCGCCCCGCACCAGGCCCGCCGCATACCCGGGACCGGGCACATGGACGCCGACGACCAGGGCCCCCCCGGCTTCTCGTCGTCCACGGCCTCCACACCGAGGGTCGCGCCGGCCGGCGCCGGGGCGGGGGACGCGTCGGCCGACGGCGCCGAGGCGGCCCGGGTGCCCGACGGCACCCCCGCTGCGTGGCCCGGTGCCCCCGCCTGCCGTTGCAGTTCGGCGAGTCGGCTCATGCCGATCACCGTGGCCCCCACCGTGCCGAGTCCCACGCCCGCCAGGAGCAGGACGGTCGCGGCGAACACGCCGAGCAGCACGGTGGTGAACCGTCGCCGGCGCCGGCGCCCGGGATGCGGGCTCCGGGCCGGGTCCGAGTCGCTGCCGGCCGCCGGTTCCCGGCCGGGCATCGGTTTGGGACGCAACGCTGTCTGTTCCATGGATCGCCTCCGGCAGATGCCCTACCCGCCGCACCGGCGCGTGACGAGCCACGAAAGAGTGAGACTGAACGGCGATCAGGGGGTCGGGACGGGGACGGTGGCCGGCGCGAGCGCGGGTGCGGTCGGGATCCGGTCCGGGAGGAAGCCGTGGGTGCGCCCGGCCAGGTAGTCGGCCTGGTACCGGGGGACTTTCCGGTGCCAGTTGAGGATGCCCGCCATCCAGTTCTGCAGGTCGGTCACATACCCCCGCATGATGCCCCGCGCCTCGTCGGACAACTGGAAGTCGTCGTAGACGATGGGCAGTTCGTGCGCGACGACATGCTCGAACTGGCGCATGCGCTGGTTCATGAGGTCCTGCACCACGCCGAGCGCGGCCGGATAGCCGACGCCGAAGAAATTCTGCACGACGAAGACCGCGTTGTGGATCTCGCCCTCGTACTCGATCTCCTTCTGGTACGAGAAGACGTCGTTGAGCAGGCAGGCGTAGTCGATCGCCGCGTTCTCCAGGGAGCGGACGGGACCGCTGCGGTAGACCTCGGGCGGCACCGCGGGGCCGTGTCCGGCGCGGCACAGGCCCAGGGTCAGGTCGGAGCCGAAGGTGGCGCGCCGCATCTCCAGGTAGTCCACCGGGTCGGGGACGCGGTTCTGGATCTGGTTGGACAGCTCCCACACCCAGGCCCCGGTCATCGTGTCGACGGCCGCCTTCAGGGGGCGCCGCTCCTCGGGGGTCATGCCTGCGGTGGTGCGCGCCCACAGGTCGATCAGGGAGCGTTCCATGGCGTTGGCGGGCGGCGGGACCGGCTCCCCGTCGAGCGGCATGCAGGCCGACAGGCGGGCCGTGGTCAGCCGGGCGGCGGCCAGGTCCCGGCGATGGCCGTAGACCAGCGGGTAGTAGTCGTCGCCGTAGGTGCCGAAGGCCAGCCAGCCGGAGGCGAGGTCGAGCTGGTCCTGGGTGGCGTCCGGGTCGAGTCCCGCGGCGCACAGCGGAAGGTCGCAGCTCGCGAGCTTGTCCTCGTCCCAGACCCCCTCGGCGAGCATGCCCATCCGGTGCGACCACTCGAACAGGTGCCGCCGGGCGCCCTCCAGGGCGGGGCTCAGCTCCAGCGGGTAGGGCATGCGGATGTCGGGGATGATCGACGGGCCGACCTTCTGGAAGGGCAGATAGGTGTAGGGGCGGGCCCGCTCGGCCACCGCGGCGGCGAGCAGCGCGCCGACATCCGCGGCGGAGGTGCCGGGTCCGGTCGGCGTCTGCCACGGGGAGGCGGGCCGCGCGCCCTTGTTCATGTAGCGGCTGGAGCGCATGTGCCATTCGTGGCCGCCGGACTGCCAGTCCTGGAGGCCCTTCGCATACGCCCCGACGGCGGCGACCTCGGCCGGGGTCAGGCCGTTCTCCAGGACGGCGGCGGGCACTTCGGTGAACGCGGTGTGCTCGAACTGGTGCAGCCGGGAGGTGAGTACGTCGTTGACCAGTTCGGCGGCCTCCTGGGTGGTGCAGCCGAAGAAGGTCTCCAGGACCAGGACGCCGTTGCTCAGCTCGCCCTCGTCCTCGACCTCCCGCTGGTAGGAGAAGAGGTCGTTGCGCAGGTGCACGGCGTCGGAGAACGTCTCCATCAGCACCCTGAGCGGCCTGGACCCGGCGACGGCGGCGGGCACCTCCGCGGTCGCGTACTCCACGAGGCCGGCCGACCAGGGGGCGCCGCCGACCTTGCGGCGCATCTCGATGTACTCGACGGGGTTGGCGACCCGCCCCTCGTTGATGTTGGACAGCTCCCACAGGGACTCGTTGAGCAGGTGCTCGGTGGAGACGGCGAAGCGGCGGCGCCAGTCGGCCGACATGGCCGGCACCGTGCGCGCCCACAGGTCGGCGAGGCCGGCCTCGACCGGGTTCTCCGGCTCGGGTGTTTCGGTGGCGGGGTCGGGCGGCATGAACAGGGGGAGCCGGTCCAGGTGGGCCTTGCCGCCGACCCGGTCCTGGGTGCGCTTGTACTTCTCCAGGAAGTGGTCGTCGAAGAAGAAGACCCACACGTACCAGTCGGTGACGAGGGAGAGGGCCGGCCCGTCGCAGTCGGGGTGGGTGTAGGCGCAGAGCAGGCCGTAGTCGTGCGCGTCGAGGTCGGACTGCTCCCAGACCCCGGAGCCCTCCAGCATGCCCATCTCGCGCGCCCACTGCGTCGAGTGGGCGCGGGCCTCGTCGAGATGCGGATTGAGCCGCGCGGGATGCGGCATGTAGAAGTGCGGGAGTTCGAAGGGCTGTTGCGTCATGGCCGGGCACTACCCATGGCCCTTCGGACACATCCCCCGGGCAGGACATGATCACACCATCGCGTGAACCGGGGCGGAACGCGGGAACTTTCGCCGGTTCGTCCCTCCGGGGCGCGGGCGGGTCCGCCGGGTTTGGTTCGTGCGCGCCGGGCTCCGGCCGCTCAGCGCCTGACCTGGATCAGGGCGTGTGTCCCGCTCGTCCGCCAGCGCCGCTCGCCGCCCGCCTCCAGCGCCGCCTGTGTGTCCGCGGTCAGTCCGGTGATCACGTCGGACTTGAGGGTGCGCAGCGCGGCGACCGGGCCCGGGAAGTAGGCGGTGACCTCCGCGAAGGGCGTGGTCGGGGGCCACCACCGGTCGCCCACCAGGCGGCGGTAGTTCAGGTCGCCCTTGAGGACGGTGACCGTGGCCGCGGCGAAGTCCTCGCGCAGGTCGCCGGGCATGTCCGCGTACGGCAGCGGGGCGCAGGAGAAGGGGTGGGCGCGGACGGTGACGCGGCCGTCGGTCAGCGCGGTCCACAGCCGCTCGCCGTACGCGGCGGCCGCGCCGCCCGCCGCGAGGAGCCGCCGCAGCGCGTCGAGTACGTCGGTGGGCGTGGCGTCGGAGACGTAGTACGGGTGCGGCTTGACGTGCAGGACCGCCCGGTCGACACGGCCCTCGGCGAGCAGGTGTGCGACGAGGAGCAGGTCGGGGACGAGTTCGCGGCCGGCGTTGTCGGCGACGAGGCACAGGGTGGTCGGGCCGGAGGTGCCGGTCGCGGGGGGCGGCAGCAGGGACCAGAGCGTGTCGCTGTCGTCGGCGACGAGTGGCCGCGCCTCGTCCTCGGTGCCGGGGCCGCTCCCGGAGAGGCGGAAGCCGAGGTCGGCGCGGTTGCCCCAGAGCGAGCCGTGCAGCAGGGCCCGGGTCCGCCCGTCGGGGGACAGATCGGCGAGGCCGTCGAGGGCGGCGAGTTCCGCGTCCGTCTCCGGGGCGTCGAGTTCGGCGAGCTTGGCGGGCCGGAAGGGGTCGACGCCCTGCCAGACGCCGGGTCCGAAGTGGCCGACGGCGTCGAGGAGCCGGCGGTAGAAGTGGCTCTCGGCCCACAGCCAGGGCACGTCGAACCAGGAGCGGCCGGCGTACGCGTCCATGCCCCACCGCGCCCAGCGCTTCCGGTCCCGGTCGTCGGCGTCGGCGGGCAGTGGCTCGATCACGCCGTCGGTGCAGCTCGCGAGCAGCGCGTCGAGGGCGTGCCGCCGTTCGGGACCGTGGGGGAAGGCCTCCCGCACCTGGCGGACGATGGCGGGGTGCCGCTCGGCCAGCACGCCGTACGGGAACAACCCGGGCTCGCTGCCGACGACGACGGGGGCGGACTCGGCCGGGGTCTCGGGCATGCGCCTCACCGTACCGCGCACCCCGACCGGAGCGGCGGCGACGCCGACGGGCCCCTGCTCTTCCCACGAGGCCGGCCCCGCCGAGGGGCAGACCGCCGAGGAGGACAGCCGGCCCCCACCCCACCGGGCCACGAACCGGGCGCCGGACGGTCAGGCCGTGGCCGTCTCGCGTTCCAGGCGGGCCGCGAGGGTGAGGTAGCGGGCCCGGCGGGTGACCGGGACCATGCCGCGGATGAGGATGTGCCACAGCTGGGCCAGGCGGCGGGGGTGGCGTCCGGCCGGTTCCAGGGTGCCGCTCACCAGGCGGGTGCCGACGATGGAGCAGACGAGGGTGTGGGCGACGGAGTCAACGTCGATGTCCGGGTGCACGTCGGCCTGCCGGACGGCGTCCAGCAGCCGGGACGTGGCGATCTCCCGCCACTCGGTGAAGGGGTGCCGCAGCGGTGGCCGCACGGGCACTCCCCCGGCGGCGAGCCGCATCCCGGCCCGCAGCACCGGACCCTCCTCGCACAGCCGGGCCATGCAGAAGGTGAGGCGCATCAGCGCCTCCAGGGAGGTGTAGCCCCGGCCGTCCAGTTCCGTCGCCAGTCGGCGCGAGGTTCTGGACTGGAGTTCCATGATGGCGTGGGCGAGGTCCTCCTTTGCCGCGAAGTGGAAGTACAGGGCGCCCTTGGTGACACCGGCGTGGGCCACGATCTCGCTCAGGCTGGTCGACTCGTAGCCGTGACGGTCGAACAGGTCGGCGGCGGCCACGAGGATCGTCGCGCGGGTCTGCTCGGCGCGTAGCTGCCTCGCCATCGGCTGAACTCTCCTGGGCTGGAACACAACAGGCCGTGCCGCCTGCCTTTACCCCCTGTACACGATAACTCACCGTCAGGTCAGTCCTCTTGCTGCCCCGAGAACAGCGGCCCGGCCCACCCGCGCACGGGCGGGCCGGGCCGGGCGGGTCAGTTGACGAACACCGTCGCGCTCCCGTCGGTCACCGGGGCGTAGGTGGCGGTGAAGTACCCGTCGGCGAAGCAGAGTCCGGAGCCGGAGACGCGGGTGAAGTGCTGGCCGGAGAAGGCGATCGAGTTGGTGCCGTTGCTCGCCGTGCCGGACAGGGCGGGTGCCTCGTAGACGCAGTCGATGCTGCCGAGCAGGGTCCGCAGGCTGACGGTGGTGCGGACGGCGGAGCCGCTCGGCGGGGTGACGGCGACGGCGCCGTCGGAGGACACGGTGGTGGTGTAGGGCAGGTTGGCGACCTGGATGCCGGTGACACCCGTGACACCGATGACGTTGCTGGTGCAGCCGGCCCCGTCGAAGGTGTGGGCGGTGAGCGACTCGGTGGCCGTGCCCGGCGCGGTGGGGTTGCCGGTGACGGTGACCGTGAACTGCGAGGACGTGCACGAGACGCCGCTGCTGCCGGACGCGCTGGAGTAGAACGTGGCGCTGGTGCCGCTTGCCAGGGAGGCGGTGAGGGTGTCCCCGACCTCGACGGGCGTACCGCCTGCGGCGCCGGTGGTGAGGACGGGCGTGTCGGCCGCGGTGCCCGCGGCGGCGGGCACCGCCGCGGGGAGGGTGAGCGCGGCGACGGCTGCGGTGAGGGTGAGGAGAGTACGAGTACGCATGCGGCTACCTCTTGTCTGAAGTGGGGTTCGGTGAGGCGCGGGCCGGGCCGGCACCGGCCGCGGGGAGGCGGCCGGTGCGACGCGTCGGGGTCACGGACCGGGTCCGTCGGATGAAAGGGCTTGCCCGATGAGCGCGGGTACGGCCCGCGAGGTGCGGCGGTGCCCCCGTGGGGAACGGGGCCGGGGTCCGTCCGGCGGACGGGCCCGGGGCCGGGAACGCGGCAGTCGCCGCGGGACCGGATCCGGCGCCACGGATCCGGGAAACTGGGGAAGTTGTAAACCTGACCGTCAGTCAACGTCAAGCATTTGCGCAGGAGTTGACGCCTGCCCTGTCAACCTCCGGGCCGGTCGGGCGGCAGGTGGCACACAATCCCCACTCTTTACTCACAACTTGCTTGACCCTGCGGTGTAACCACCGGTAACTTCCCGACTGGCTACTGGTGCGTAACGTGAAAGCCCTTGCAACCGTCGGGAGTTGCCGGGAGGTGTACGCACCGGCCGCTGTCCGCGCCAGGACAACGTGCCACCGAGAGCCCGACCCGCATTCACTACGCCTCTGGGAGCAGACATGGCCTCCTCCTCGGACGTCACACCGTCCGCCGGCAGTACCCCCGAAAGACGCGGCAGGGTCCGGTTTCGCCGGGCCGCGGTGCTGGCGGTGCCGGCCGCCGCCGTCACCGCGGCCCTGGCGATCCTCACCGCCCAGGGCGCCCTCGGCGTGCAGTTCGCGATCTCCGGCATGCCCTTCACGGTCACCGCGACGGAACTCGACGGCACCGGGTTCGCCCAGTTCGGCGGACTCGACAGCATGGCCGAGGGCAGTCCGAACGCGGGGGACACCGGCGGCCAGGTCCTGGTCGTCACCTCGGTGATCAAGGAAGCGAAACTCACCAAGCTGTGCCAGAGCGTCGACCTGGGCGGCACCAACCTGCTCATCACCGCGGGCGAGGGGAACACCAGGGTCTCCGCGAGCGATCTGACCACCGACTCGACGCTCCTGTCGGGTGACGCCGCGTTCAACAACATCGAGATAGGCAACGACGCCAGCACTCTGAACAAGGCCGGCTCCAAGGGCCGCGGACCGATCGGCGTCTTCAGCCAGCAGGCCGACACCGTGCAGATCAAGAACCTGCGGCAGACCAACTACGCCACCACGGCGGCCGTGTTCAAACTGCCCGGTCTGAAACTGCGCTTCAGCGGGTCGGGCTGCTGATGCCCGGCGGGCCGCGCAAGGGTTTTCGGGCCGGCTTTCGCGACTGGCGGTCCGCCAGGCCCTTCTGGGGCGGAGTGCTGCTCGCCCTGGGCGGGGCCGAGGTCCTGCTCACCATGAAGGCCTCGCTGGAGGTCGTCGTGCACGTCGGCATGCAGGGCGTGGCCGGCTACCTCCTGCCGGCCGTGATGCTGCTGTGCGGACTGCTGGCGCTGGCCAACCCCGGCCAGCGCCTCTTCTACTCCCTCGTCGGCGTCCTGGCCTCCCTGGGCACCTGGGTGACCTCGAACCTGGGCGGGTTCCTCGTCGGGCTGCCCCTCGGCTGCGTCGGCAGTTGCCTGGTCTTCGGCTGGCTGCCGGACCAGGAGTCGCGCGGCGAGCGCCGGCGCCGCAGGAAGGCCGCCCGCGCCGCGCGGGCGACCCCGACGCCCCTGGAACAGCGGGCCGGCGGCCCCGCCTGAAGTCCGGCCCCCAGGCCCCCCGTGTCCGCGCCCGGCACGCACCCGGAGCGCGGACGCGGGGATTCCGCTTCCGCCGCGCGGTGCCGCCCCGTTCATCACGATGCGGCACCGACAACTCACACCTGGTCGCGGATCACTTGACTACCAGCCGTCACACACGATTGGCTCCGGCCAGGCGAGATTCACCCGGACGGCGCACAGACACACGCGGCTCCGGGTGGTCTCCCATTCCTCCTGCTCGGCTGCACAGCGAGGTGCCCCAACCCCCATGAGTACTACTCACCCACCCACCCACTCCCCCAGACCTCTGCGCGCCGTGGCCCTCGCCGCGGCCGTCTGTCTGCTGGCGGTCGGCTGCTCCGCCCTCGGCGACGACAAGGACGACTCGGCCGCGAACGGGTCCGGCGGCGAACGGCTGAAGATCGTCATGGTCACCCACGGCGGCGAGGGCGACGCCTTCTGGGACCGGGTCCGCAAGGGAGCCGAGGCCGCGGCCGCCAAGGACGGCATCGACCTGACGTACGCCGGCGACGCCGACACCGACGACCAGGTCGACCTGGTCCGGGACGCGATCCGCGACAAGGTCGACGGCATCGCCCTGACCCTGGCCAAACCGCAGGCGATGAAGGCACCGGTGGCCGAGGCCAAGGCGGCCGGCATCCCGGTGGTCGGCCTCAACTCCGGCATCGACGCCTGGCGTTCCACCGGGCTCATGGAGTACTTCGGTCAGGACGAGAGCGTCGCGGGCCGGTCCGTCGGCGACAAGCTGACCTCCCTCAAGGCCAAGCACGCCCTGTGCGTCATCCACGAGCGCGGCAACGTCGCCCTGGAGGCCCGCTGCGCCGGCGTGAAGAAGACCTTCGAGGGCCAGACCGACATGCTCTACGTCGAGGGCACCGACATGAAGGCGGTCGGCGCGGCCGTCACCGCACGGCTGCGGCAGGACACGAGCATCGACGAAGTCGTCATGAACGGCGCGGCGTTCGCCCTCGCCGCGGTCAAGTCGGTCGACGAGGCGGGCAGCAGCGCCCACATCGCCACCTTCGACCTCGACAAGGACCTGGTCGCCGCCGTCAAGCGCGGGGACGTGCAGTTCGCGGTGGACCAGCAGCCGTATCTGCAGGGCTATCTCGCGGTGGACGCGCTCTGGCTGTACCGCACCAACGGCAACATCAGCGGTGGCGGAGTGTCGCCCGTCCTGACCGGCCCCGCGTTCGTGACCCGGACCAACGCCGACGCGGTCGCCCGGTACGCCGCGGGCGGCACCCGGTGACCGGGCCCCGCGGCACCCGGTGCCCGCGCCCACCCGCCCACTCACACCCACTGATCGCCTAGGACGACGATGTCTGCACGGACAGGTGCCCGGCGCCGCCTCGGGTCCATACGTCTCTCCCTGATCCTCCTGGCTCTGGTTCCCGGCGTCACCCTCGCCGCCGTCTGGGGGGTGACGACGATCCAGATGTTCTCGGAGGGGCTGCGGCTGCGCTCGCAGACGGAGTTGAGCCGCGACACCGGCGCCATGGGCACCGAGGCGGCGCTCGCCCTGCAGAAGGAGCGCAGTCTGTCGGCGGCCTGGCTCGCCGAACCCGACGGCAGCCGGGCGCTGCTGGAGGACCAGCGCAAGAAGACCGACAAGGCGGTCGCGCAACTGGTCGGCCAGTCCGACGCGATCGAGCACGCACCCTCCCGGATCTCGGACCGGCTGTACTCGGTGCTCGGTTCGGTGGGCAGCCTGGAGTACTACCGCGACCAGGTGGACGACCCCAAGGACATCACCCCCGAGCAGGCGCTCGACCAGTACACCTCGATCATCGACGAGCAGATCCACGCCTTCCAGGAACTCTCCCAGGTCGACGACGGCGACCTCACCTCGCAGGCCGGACCGCTGGTCGCGCTGGAGCACGCGGCGGAGCTGACCTCCCAGGAGGACGCCCGGCTCACCCTGGCCTGGCCGTCCGGCCGGATGGACGAGAAGCAGTGGACGCAGTTCGCCCAACTGGTCAGCACCCGGCGCTGGCTCGTCCAGGACCAGATCGTGCCCTCGCTGAGCGGCAGCGCGAAGATACAGACCGAACGGATCCTCGCGAGCCCCGAGTGGCGAGCCCTGCAGATCGTCGAGGACCAGGTGCTCTCGGTCCGCATGGCGGGCGAGGACGGCCGGGTCGACCTGCCGGACTCGCAACGGCGGTGGACCAACGCCATGGAGAAGGTCTCCGCCTCCTACGCGCAGCTGATCCGGCAGCAGACGGACGGGCTACTCGACCGCAGCGCCGACGAGGCACGCGGGCTGCTGATCAAGGCCGCCTCCCTCAGCGCGGCCGGCCTGCTCGGACTGCTCGTGTGCGTCGTCATGTCCTGGCGGATCACCCGCTCGCTGTCCCGGCGGCTGCGCGGCCTGCGGCTGGCGACCCTCAGCCTGGCCGAGGAGCGGCTGCCCGACGTGGTGGCCCGGCTGGAGCGGGGCGAGAAGGTCGACGTGGAGTCGGCGACCCCGCCGCTGGACTACGGCCATGACGAACTCGGCCAGGTGGCCCAGGCGTTCAACACGGCACAGCGCACCGCCGTGTACACCGCCGTCGAACTCGCCGACACCCGGCGCGGCTTCCAGAAGGTGATCCTGGGCATCGCCCGGCAGAGCCAGAACCTCGTCAACATGCAGCTCGGCAAGCTGGACGCCCTGGAGCGCGAGCACACCGACCCGGAGATCCTCAAGGGACTGTACGAACTGGACTCCACGGCCAGCCAGTTGCGCCGCTACGAGGAGAACCTCGTCATCATCAGCGGCGAGCAGCCCCGGCGCACCTGGCGCGAACCCGTCTCCCTGGTCGACATCCTGCGCAGCGCCGTCGGCGAGGTCGCCGAGTACCAGCGGGTGGAACTGCACGCCGACGAGGAGGTGGCCCTCGCCCCGCCCGCCGTGGCCGACGTGATCCACCTGCTGGCCGAGCTGATCGACAACGCCACCGCGTACTCCCCCGCCCCCAACCCGGTCGGCGTGCGGGCCGCGCTGGTGGCCAAGGGCCTCGCCATCGAGATCGAGGACCGCGGACTGGGCATGTCGGAGGAGGACTACGCCACGTTCAACGCCCAACTGGCGGTGGCCCCGCAGTTCGACGTGGTCGCGCTCGCCGACGACCTGCGGCTCGGCATGTTCGTCGTGGCCCGCCTCGCGCACCGGCACGGCATCACCGTCACGCTGCGCTCCTCGCCGTACGGCGGCACCACGGCGATCGTGCTGGTCCCGCACGACATCGTGGTGCGCGAGCCGTTCGGCGCCGGCGACAGCGGCGGCCGGGGCGCGGGCAGCGCGGTGCCGCTCCTCGCGGGCTCGGCGTCCGCCGCGCCTCCCCGGTCCTCCGGGTCCGCCGTCCCCTCCGCGTCCGCCGTGTCGGCCGCGTCCCCTCGTGCTTCGGGGTCCGCCATCTCCTCCGATTCCTCTGCTTCCTCCGATTCCTCTGCTTCCTCCGGATCCGCCGCGCCTCCTCGTGCCAATGGGTCCTCCGTCTCCTCCGGGTCCTCCGGGACCGCCGGTTCCACCGGGCCCGACGCGGAGCCCGCCGACGCGAATCCGTCCCGGTGGCCGGCGCACCCCGCACCCGACGCCTCCTTCGGCGAGCCGAACGGGCTGATTCCGCTGCCCCGCCGGGTGCCGCAGACCAGCCTGGCCGCCGAGCTGCGCGAAGAGGACGCCGGCGGCCGGGACGACACGGCCGACGACTACGCCGACTTCACGGCCGAGCGCGCCGCCTCGTCCCTCGCCGGTTTCCAGCGCGGCACGCTGCGGGCGCAGACCGGCGACGAAGGTGACACCGCCGGCGACGAGGCCGGCGACGACACCGGGACCGACGAGCACCTGCTCCCCTCCGCCGCCCCCTCGACTCCGACCGCCGACCGCAGAACGCCGACGAAGGACACGCGATGACCCGACCTTCTCCCGCCACGCACACCGAGCTGGATCAGTTGCTCACCGGACTAGTGGAGCGGGTCGCCGACGTGAACCAGGCCGTGGTGCTCTCCGAGGACGGACTGGTCGTCAGCAAGTCCACCGGCTTCCTGCGCGACGACGCCGAGCGGCTGGCGGCGACCGCGTCGGGTCTGATGAGCCTCAGCAAGGGCGTCAGCATGGACTTCCGCGGCGGCCCGGTGCGCCAGGCGCTCATCGAGATGGCCAACAGCTTTCTGATACTCAGCTCCGCGGGCCCCGGCGCGCACCTCGTCGTGCTCACCGGGCCCAACGCCGATGTCGGCGTGGTGGCGTACCAGATGAACATGCTGGTGAAGAAGATCGGCGAGCACCTGAGCGCGGCACCGCGGGCCACCGTCGGCCCCGGCGAGTGACGTGACCGAAGGCGACTCGGGTGGCCGCCTCGTGCGGCCGTTCACCCTGACCGGCGGCCGGACCCGGCCGAGCCGCGCCGACTTCACCCTCATCACGACGGTGGCCGCGGTCGACCCCCAGCCCAGCCGGGCCGCGCGGCCGGAGCCCGAACACCTGCGGATTCTGCGGCTGTGCGCCGAGCCGCTCGCCGTGGCGGAGGTCGCGGCCCGCCTCGACCTGCCGGTGAGCGTGGTCGTCATCCTGCTGTCGGACCTGGTGGAGGCCGGCCGGATCACCGCCCGGCCGCCGCACCCCGTTTCCCGTGTCACCCCGGATTTGGACCTGCTGCAGAAAGTGAGGGACGGCCTTGGCCGGCTCTGACCGCGCCGCTCCGGCGCCCACGGCACCCGCACCCGAGGCCGTGAAGATCCTGATCGCCGGCGGTTTCGGCGTCGGCAAGACCACCATGGTCGGGTCGGTCAGCGAGATCGCCCCGCTGCGTACCGAGGAACCGCTCACCGCGGCGGGACTCGGCGTCGACGACCTCGCCGGCATCGAGGAGAAGCGGGCCACCACCGTGGCCCTGGACTTCGGGCGGATCAGCATCGGCCGGGACCTGGTGCTGTACCTGTTCGGTACGCCCGGTCAGCAGCGGTTCTGGTTCATGTGGAACGACCTGGCGATCGGGGCCCTCGGGGCGGTGGTCCTGGTCGACGTGCGCAGGCCCGAGTCGAGCTTCGCGGCCATCGACTTCTTCGAGCGGCGGGGCATCCCCTTCGTCGTCGCCGTCAACGGCTTCCACGGACGCCATCCGTACCCGACCGCGGAGATCCGGGAGGCCCTCGCGCTGCCGGAGCACGTTCAGGTGCTGCTGTGCGACGCGCGGGAGCGGACCTCCAGCCGGGACATCCTCATCGCCCTGATCGACCAGTTGATCGACGCCGCGACCGGGGCCGCGGCGTCGTGACGGCTTCGTCCGTCAGGCGAGACCGGCCGACTTGAGCCACTCCTTGGCCACGTCCAGCGGGTCCTTCTTGTCCAACTGGACCTGGGCGTCCAGGTCGAGGAGCGTCTCGGTGTCCAGCTTGGCGGAGACCGCGTCGAGCGCGTCGACGCCCTCCTCGGGGAGCCCCTCCTTGTGGACCAGCGGTGTCACGTTGGCGAATCCGAAGAGGTTCTCCGGGTCCTTCAGGACGACGAACTTCTCCTTGACGATCGTCGGGTCGGTGGTGAAGATGTCCGCCGCCTGCACGGTGTTCTTGGTCAGCGCCGTCTGGGTCAGCGGGCCGCCCGCGTCGAGCGCCTTGAAGGACTTGAACTCCAGCCCGTAGACGGACTTCAGGCCCTCCAGGCCCTGCTGCCTGGTCTGGAACTCGGGCGAACCGCCGATCGCCAACTGCGGTGCAACGTCCTTGAGGTCGGCGAGCGTGGACTCGGCGGTCAGCTTGTACTTCTTGGCGGTCTCGGCGTTGACGCTCACCGAGTCCTTGTCCTCGGCCGGCGAGGACTCCAGCAGTGTCAGCGTCGAGTCGAGCTTGGCCTTCACCGCCTCGTTGACCGCCTCGGCGGACTTCTGCTCGGCCTTGGGGTCGAGGTAGGCCAGCAGTGAGCCGTTGTACTCCGGCAGCACCGTGACCGAGCCGTTCTTCATCAGGCCGTAGGTCGTCTCACGGCTGCCTATGTTGTGTTTGTAGGTGACCTTGAGGCCCTTGGCCTTGAGCGCCTCGCCGTAGATGTCGGCGAGCAGCGTGCTCTCGGCGAAGTTGTTCGAGCCGACGACGACGGTACCGGCCTTCGCCTTCTCCCCCGCCAGGGGGTTGTCGGACGTGTCGTCGGAGGACGAACAGCCCGCGAGCAGCGCCGCGGCGGCGGTGAGCGCGACGGCCGCCGCGCCGGTGTGCCTTGTCCTGGACCAGCTGCTCTTCGCGGTAGAAGTCATCCACCGATCCAAACGAGCCACTTGTCCCTCAGTCAAGAACGCCCTGGTTACGGTTTCCCCAGGACCGTGTGCGCGGCGGCCCGGCCTCGCTTCTCAGCGCCTGCGCACCCCCGGCGACACCGCGAGCCGTCCCGCGCCCCAGAACACCGCGAGCGTGACGAGCGCCAGCAGGGCCACCAGGGTGGCGCCGCCGACCACCTTCTCGTAGTCCCGCTGGTAGAGCCCGTCGATGATGTACCGCCCGAGCCCGCCGAGGCTGACGTAGGCGGCGATGGTCGCCGTCGACACGACCTGGATGGCGGCCGACCGCAGTCCGCTGAGGACCAGCGGCAGGGCGACGGGCAGTTCGACCCGGAACAGGATGCGGGATTCGTGCATGCCCATGCCGCGTGCCGCGTCCACCGGGGAGGGGTCGACCGAGCGGACCGCCTCGTAGGTGGTGACCAGGATCGGCGGGATGGCGAGCACCACGAGCGGGATCATCACGGGCAGCAGGCCGATGCCGACCACGACGGCGATCAGCACCAGCAGCCCGAAGCTGGGCAGCGCGCGGGCGGCGGTGGCGACGAAGGCGACGGCGTTCCCGCCGCGCCCGGTGTGGCCGGTCAGCAGCCCGACGGGCAGGCCGATCGCGGCGGCGAGGCCGAGCGCCATCAGCGTGTACTCGACGTGCTCCAGGAGGCGTTGCGGGATGCCGTCGTAGCCGTGCCAGTGGGCGCTTTCGCTGAAGAAGGCGTTGGCGAAGTCGAGTACGTTCACCGGGCCGCCGCCTCCTGCGGCTCGGGCTGCTCCTGGCGCACGGCGGTCTCCTTCGGGCGTCGCCCCTTGCCGCGCGGCATCCAGGGCGTCAGCAGATTGCGGACCAGCACGAGCAGCGCGTCGCACAGGACGGCCAGTACGGCGGTCGTCAGGACGGAGTTGACGGCCAGTTCGGGCCGGCCGTACTTCTGGGCGTCCGCGAGGAGGTTGCCGAGGGCGCCCTGGTTGCCGATGAGGGCGCCGACGCTGACCAGGGAGATGCTCGCCGACACGGCCACCCGCAGTCCGGCGAGTATCGCGGGCACGGCGATGGGCAACTGCACCTGGAGGTAGCGCCGTACGGGCCCGAAGCCCATGGCCGTGGCGGCGGCCAGGGTCTCCTGGGGCACCGACCGCACGCCGTCGACGATCGCCGGGACGAGTACGACCAGGCTGTACACGGCCAGCGGGATCATCACCGTCAGTTCGGTCTGGCCGGTGTAGTCGATGAGGACGACGAAGACGGCCAGCGACGGGATGGCGTAGAAGACGGTCGTCACGCCGAGCACGGGCGGGTACAGCCAGCGGAACCGCGCGCACAGCTGGGCGACGGGCAGCGCGGCGAGCAGGCCGGCCAGGACCGGCAGCAGTGCCTCGCGCAGGTGCAGGCCGATCAGGCCGAGATAGGTGTTGTCGAGGTCGCTCGGGATGTCGAAGAAGCCGTTCACGGGGCGACCTTGGCGATGTCGGCGCTCCCGGCGCCGTGGGCGGTGCGGATCGCCTCGGCGATGCTCTGCTGGGAGACGACTCCCCTCACCCGGCCGTCGGCGTCCACGGCGACGGCCCAGCCGGTGGGCGAGAGCACGGCGCAGTCGAGGGCGGCGCGCAGCGAGTCGGTGCCGGGCACGAACGGCCGCCCGTGGGACAGCAGCCGCCCCGGCTCGATGTCCCCGGCGGCCAGGTCGCCCGGCTCGGCCCAGCCCAGCGGCCTGCCGTCCGCGTCGGTGACCAGCAGGTGGGCGGCGTCGGGAGCGGCGAGTTGCTCGGCGGTGGCGTCGGCGCGCACGACGGGGCCGGTCGTCAGCTCCAGGCCGGCGGAGGGGAAGAAGGACAGCCGCCGGATGCCGCGGTCGGCGCCGAGGAAGTCCTCGACGAAGTCGTCCGCGGGGTCGGAGAGCAGTTCGGCGGGGGGCGCGAACTGGGCGAGCAGGCCGCCGGTACGCATCACCGCGACCATGGTGCCCAGTTTGATGGCCTCGTCGATGTCGTGCGTGACGAAGACGATGGTCTTGCCCAGTTCGTCCTGGATGCGCAGAAGTTCGTCCTGGAGGCCCTTGCGGACCACGGGGTCGACGGCGGAGAAGGGCTCGTCCATCAGGAGCACCGGCGGATCGGCGGCGAGCGCCCTGGCCACGCCCACGCGCTGCTGCTGGCCGCCGGAGAGCTGGTACGGGTACCGCTTGCCGAGCGAGGCGTCCAGTCCCACCCGTTCCATCAGCTCGGCCGCCCGCTCGCGGGACTTCTGCCTGCCCCAGCCGATCATGCGGGGCACGGTGGCTATGTTGTCGAGGATCGTCCGGTGCTGGAAGAGCCCGGCGTTCTGGATGACGTACCCCATCGACCGGCGCAGTGCGGTGACCGGCTGCCGCTGGAGGTCGGCGCCGTCGAGGAGGATGGTGCCCTCGGTGGGCTCGACCATCCTGTTGATCATTCGCAGGGTCGTGGTCTTGCCGCAGCCCGAGGGTCCGACGAGGACCGTGATCCCGCGGTCGGGTATCTCCAGCGACAGCCGGTCGACCGCCACGGTCCCGTCCGGGTACCGCTTGGTGACTGATTCCATCCGTATCAAAGCGCCGAATGCCCTTCGGGTCTGGCAGAAGCTGCCCGCTCCGGCCGCGTTCGGTGGGGCCGTCGCCGGTCGAGTGTAGACGGCGGATCCGCGGGGCCCGTTGGTCCGGGGCGACTCCTTCCCGCTGTCCGGGCGTTCACACCGGTGTTCTTCCGGGTCCCTTTCCGGCCACGGCGACCGGCAGTCCCGGGGTCCGCAGCACCCGGCGTTCCGCGTCCACGGCGAACACCTCGCAGCCCTCGCGCGCGGCGGCCCAGGCGACGCCCTCGGCGCCCATCGCGAACGCGGCCGTGGCGACCGCGTCCGCCTCGGTGAGGGTCGGCGCCAGGACCGTCACGGAGAGCAGTCCGGTCGCCGGGCGCCCGGTGCGCGCGTCGACGATGTGGTCGCCGCGCTCGTAGCGGGCGGAGGTGGCGACCGCGCCGTCGGTGAGCCGCAGGGTCGTGCACAGCCGGTCGGCGCGCTCGGGGTGCCGTACGCCGACCCGCCAGGGGCCGCCGGCGGCGATCACGTCGCCGCCGGCGTTGAGGCAGAACCGGCGGGCCCCGGCCGCCCGCAGCAGCCCGGCCGCCCGCTGCACCGACCAGCCCTTGACCACCGCGCAGGGATCGAGGCGCCGGCCGGGCGGGCGTATGTCGAAGGCGCCGCCGGTCGCGACCCGGTACTCCTCGCCCAGGTCGAGCACCTCCCGCAGCTCGGCGCTGACCCGGGCGGCCTCGCCGCGCTCCAGGCGGCACACCTCGCTGTCGGGCCGGAACGGGCTGAAGCGGGCGTCAACCTCCCGCAGCCAGGCGAAGACGGCGTCCGCGGCCTCCTCGGGCACGTCCGGGTCGTCCACGCGCAGCGAGACCGGGAAGCCCATGACGTGTTCGACGCGCCGCACGTCAGGCGCCCCGGGCGTCGAGGGCCGCCTGGAGGGACTCCCGGTAGCCGTCGCTGGTGATCGTGGCCCCGGACACGGTGTCGATGTCGGCGCTCTGCTCCTGGAGCGTCTCCTCGATCAGCCGGGGCACCGCGGCCGTGGTCTGCGGGTGGTCGGGCTGCTGGAGCAGGCGTACGGCGGTGATCCGCCGGTCCTCGAAGGTCACCTCCACCTGCACGGGGCCCTTCTCGGTGTGGACGGTGCTGCCCGCGACGACGGCGGCGTCGGCGGCCGTCTCGGAGGGATCGGAGGGATCGGAGGGGACGGAGGGGACGGAGGGGACGGAGGGAGCGGTGACGGGGGCGGGCGTGGCCTCGGTCGCCGTCTCGTGGGACGGGGCGTAGCGCCAGACCGGGACGAGGCCGGCGATGCTCAGGACCAGGACGGGCAGGGCGCGCTTCACGGTGCGGGGGTTCCTCTCGTCACGCCGGGGTCATCCGGCCAGGCTGAAGCGTTCGGCGTGGATCTGCGGCCCGGGGACGCCCAGTTCGCGCAGGGTGCGCAGGACGGCGGTGGTCATGCCGGGCGGTCCGCAGACGTAGACGTCCCGTTCGGCGACGTCGGGGACGAGCGCGGCGAGATCGCGCGGGCCCAGCCTGTCGGGGACGGCGGGCCCGGTGATCAGGTGGAGTTCGGCGCCCCTGGCGTGGGCGAGTTCGCGCAGTTCGTCGTGGAGTACGGCGTCGCGGTCGGTGGCCACCCGGTACACGAGCACCGTGTGGCCGGACAGTTCCTCCAGCAGGGCCCGGATCGGGGTGACGCCGACGCCGCCGGCGATCAGCAGGGTGTCCGGGCGGGTGCGGTGCAAGGTGGTGAAGGCGCCGTAGGGGCCCTCGGCGAAGACGCGGGTGCCGGGTTTGAGGTGGCGCAGGGCGGCGGTGCCGTCGCCCGCGGTCTTGGCGGTGAGCCGCAGCCGCAGGCCGTCGGGTGCCATGGAGAGCGAGAAGGGGTTGGCCTGCCACCAGCGGTCCGGGGTGAGGAACCGCCACAGGAAGAACTGGCCGGCCCGCGCGGGCAGCCGGTCCAGGTCGCGTCCGGTGATGTGGACGGAGACGACGTGGTCGCTCTCGGGGACGACGGCGCTGACGCGCAGCCGGTGGCGCAGGTTCCGCCGCAGCGGCAGCACCACCCGGCCCGCCAGGACCGCGCCGAGCGCCGCGCCCCACACCCCGTACCAGTAGGCCCTCGCGAGGGGCGAGGCGGTGAAGGTCGTACCGGCGGCGACCTGGTGGGTGAAGGCGAGGACCACCGCGACGTAGGTGTACAGGTGGACGAAGTGCCAGGTCTCGTACGCCATCCTGCGCCGGGCGGCGCGCGCGGAGACGGCGCCGACGACGACGAGGATCGCCAGGGCGGTGAGGGCGCGCAGCACGCCCTCGACGGTCTCGGCGAGGTCGACGAGCTGGTTCAGCGGGTCCATGCCGGACGGCCCGGCGTAGCCGAAGGTGATGAGGACGACATGGGCGAGGAGCGTCCACAGGACGGCGAATCCGGTCCAGCGGTGCCAGGAGGTCAGCCGGTCCATGCCGATGCGCCGGTCGAACCAGGGCAGCCGGGCCACCAGGACCAGTTGGAAGGCCATGAGCAGGGCGCCGTACAGGCCGGTGAGGCGGCCGAGGACGACGAGCGCGTTGGCGGCGAAGCCGGCCCGGACGAAGAGGACGGCCACGACGGCCGCGTTGGCGGCGAGCAGCGCGTACAGGCCGGTGCGGGCCGCGGTCCCGGGGCGCAGGACCGGCGCGGGGGGCCGTCGGCTTTGGTGGGTGCTCGAAGCAGTGGTCACGGCATCGAGCTTCACCCGCCCGACCTGTCGTTTTCCTGTCACGCGACTTACAAGTGCCTGTCGATCCCGCGGTGGCGGTCGGCGCGCTATGGGGTGCGGGCGGGCCGTGGCGCAGTATGGGCGGGTGGAAAAAGTGCGACTGCTCGTGGTGGACGACGATCCGCCCATCGCCGATCTGGTGGCCACCGTCGCCCGCTACGAGGGCTGGGAGGCGGTCACCGCGAACTCCGGCGAGCAGGCGCTGCGGCTGGCCGCCGGGTTCCGTCCGGACATCGTGGTGCTGGACCTGATGCTGCCGGACCTCGACGGCTTCGGTGTCCTGGACCGGCTGCGCCGCTCGGGCACGATGGTGCCGGTGGTGTTCCTCACCGCGCGCGACGGGGTGGCCGACCGGGTGGCGGGGCTGACCCGGGGCGGTGACGACTACCTGGTCAAGCCGTTCGCGGTGGAGGAGCTGATGGCCCGGCTGCGGACCGTGCTGCGGCGCAGTGCCGGGCCGGGCTTCCAGCGGTCGGTGCTGAGGGTGGCGGACCTGACGATGGACGAGGACACCCGGGAGGTGCGCCGCGGGGAGCGGCGGCTGTCGCTGACCCCCACCGAGTACGAGGTGCTGCGCTATCTGATGCGCAAGTCGCCGACCGTGCTGACCAAGGCGCAGATCCTCGACCACGTGTGGGAGTACGGCTTCGGCGGCCGGTCCAACGTCGTGGAGCTGGTGGTCAGCCGGCTGCGCCGCAAGCTCGGCGACACGGGCGATCCGCTGATCCGCACGGTGCGCGGCTTCGGGTACGTGATCCGGCAGGCGGCCCCGTGATACGGCGGCTGTGGCGGGCCTACCGGGGGCTGCGGCTCGGGACCCGGCTGACGCTGGGCCTGGGGGTGCTGTCGCTGGTGGTGTTCGCCGTGGTCGGCACGGTGCTGACCGCGTACATGCGGGACTATCTGGAGCGGCAGCTCGCCGACCAGATGAAGCTGGTGCAGGTCGTGCAGTCCAAGGACGCGGCGGTGCACGGCACGGTCGAGCGCAAGCCGTACTACGGCTGGTACACGGCGGTGTACGACGTCTCCGGCGGCTCGGCGCACTTGCGCACTCCGGCCGAGGTGCCGGCGGACAGCCGTGCGCTGACCGCTCTGGCGCAGACCATGGAGCGCTCCCGGCGGGACCTCACCCGCACCGTGCGGATCGGCGGGCACGGCCCCTATCTGCTGCGGGCCTGCGCGGTCGAGCCCGGGGTGGTGCTGGTCAGCGCCGCGCCCATGGGGGACGTCGAGGACACCGTGGACCAGTTGATCACGGTGCAGGTCGTCGTCTTCGGGCTGGCGCTGCTGGCGCTCGTGGTGTTCGGGCGGCGGATGCTGCGGCGCGGGCTGAAGCCGCTGAGCGACATGGCGAGCACGGCGCACGGCATCGCCTCGCACGACCTGACCGAGTCGGCGGCCCGGCTGCCGCTGCGGGCCGACGGGCGGGACGGCGGCCAGGAGGTGGCGGAGCTGCGGACCGCGTTCAACACGATGCTGGAGCACATCGACGCCTCGCTCGCGGTGCGCGCGGAGGCCGAGCAGCGGCTGCGCAGGTTCGTCGCGGACGCCTCGCACGAGCTGCGCACCCCGCTGATGTCCGTACGGGGGTACGCCGACCTGTTCCAGTACGCGCCGGCCAACGCGCCCGGGGAGCGGGAGCGGCATCTGGGCCGGCTGCGCGCCGAGGCGGCCCGGATGGGTGTGCTCCTGGACGATCTGCTGCTGCTCGCCCGGCTGGACGCGGCCGAGGTGGAGACGCCGCTGCGGTGGGAGGAGGCCGGCCTGGACGACCTGGCGGAGCTGGTGCGGCAGGCGGCCGACGCCTTCCGCGCCGGTCACCCGGAGCATCCGCTGACGGTGACGACCGGGTCCGCGGCGGTGCGGCTGCGGCTGGACCCGCAGCGGATCCGGCAGGTCCTCGACAATCTGCTCACCAACGCGGCGATGCACACCCCGCCGGGCACGAGGGTGTCGGTCACGCTCCGCGGCACGCCGGACGCGGCGCGGGTGTCGGTCGCCGACACGGGTCCGGGCATCCCGGCGGCCGACCGGGAGAGGATCTTCGACCGCTTCTACCGCGTCGACAAGGCCCGCAGCCGCGACCGCGGCGGCAGCGGCCTCGGCCTCTCCGTTGCCGGCTCGCTGGTGCGGGCGCACGGCGGCACGATCGAACTGTCCGGCGGACCGGGCAGGACGGTGTTCACCCTGACCCTGCCGGCCGCCGCCCCCTGACCTGCCCGGCTCACGGGGAGTGCCGCCCGTCCGCAGACGGGTCGCCGGACTCGGGAGGGCCGGGCTCCGCCGCGTGGAAGTGCAGCCCCGAGAACCGCCCGCCCTGGAGCACCGGACCGTGCTGCACGCCCCCGCTGATGGTGTTGTGCACCGCGCCGGGCGGCTCCCCGCTCCGGTCGTCCGGGGCGATCTCCGCCAGCAGCGACCGCAGTTCCTCCGCCGCCGCGGGGTCGGCCCGCAGCGCGCTTCGCAGCCGGGCCCGCCAACCCGCCTCGATGTCCGCGGCGGCCTGCGCGTCCTCCGCCTCGCGGGCCGCCACCAGATCGCTCCGCGACGCGCACAGGTCCTCGTCGACGGCACGCTCGTCGCGGCCGCGGGCGAAAAACCGCGTCAGCCGCTCCCGTGCCTGGTCCCAGGTCTCCGACACCATGAGCCCCACCAGTGTGGTGGCCCCGGACGCCGCCAGCGCCGCCAGCTCGGCTTCCACCGCTGCCCCCCGTTCGCCCGTGCCCCGTCGAATCCGTGACCACCCACGGTAGACACCGGGCGCGCCGCGCGCAGCGGATCCGCGTCAGCCCCCGGCCGGCGTCAGCCGCAGCGAGATGCTGTTGATGCAGTACCGCTGGTCGGTCGGGGTCGGGTAGCCCTCGCCCTTGAAGACATGACCGAGGTGCGAGCCGCACCGGGCGCAGCGCACCTCGGTGCGCAGCATGCCGTGGGAGCGGTCCTCGATCAGCTCGACCGCGTCGGTGTCCTTCGGGTCGAAGAAGGACGGCCAGCCGCAGTGCGACTCGAACTTGGTGGTGGAGGTGAACAGCTCCGCGCCGCAGGCACGGCAGGAGTAGACGCCCTCGGTCTTGGTGTCGGTGTACTCACCGGTGAAGGCGGGCTCCGTGCCGGCCTGGCGCAGGACGGCGTACTCGGCCGGGGCCAGCTCCGCGCGCCACTGCTCCTCCGGCTTCTCGACGTCGTACGACATGAGTCATCAGCCCCTTACTTCGCCTTGCTCGACAGCTCGTCCAGGATGCGCGGTCCGAGGTCGGTGACATCGCCCGCGCCCATGGTGAGAACGAGATCACCGGCCTTCGCCATTCCCGCGACCAGCGCGGGCGCCGCGTCCTTGTCGTGGACCGGTGCGACATCGGCGCCCGCGACCCGGGCCGCCTCGATGATCAGGTGGCTGGTGACGCCCGGGATCGGGTCCTCGCGGGCGGGGTAGATGTCGAGGACGACCGAGGCGTCGGCGAGGGAGAGGGCCTGGCCCATCTCCTTGCCCAGCTCCTGGGTGCGGGAGAAGAGGTGCGGCTGGAAGAGGACCAGGATGCGGGCGTCGCCCACCGCGGCGCGCATGGCCTCCAGGTCGGCGGTCATCTCGGTGGGGTGGTGCGCGTAGGAGTCGACGACCTGGACGCCGGCCGCCTCGCCCTTGAGCTGGAGGCGCCGCTTGACGCCGGTGTAGGCGGCCAGCGCGGGGGCCAGTTCGGCGGCGGGGACGCCGAGGGCCGCGCCCGCGACGAGGGCGGCGACCGCGTTGTGGGCGTAGTGGCGGCCGGGGACGGAGACCGCGAAGGTGAGTTCCGTGCCGTCGATCACCACCGTGACCTCGCTCTTGAGGCCCTGCGGGACGACCGACAGGATGCGTACGTCGGCGTCCTCGGACTCGCCGTACGTCACCGTGCGCACCGATCCGTCCAGCCGCCGGGTCAGCTCCCTCGCGCCCTCGTGGTCGGCCGTGATCACCAGGGTGCCGCCGGGCACGATCCGGCCGGCGAAGGTCTCGAAGGACTCGTAGATCTCGTCCATCGAGGCGTAGTTGGCGTGGTGGTCGAGTTCGACGTTGAGGACGACGGCGACCTCGGGGGCGTACTTGTGGAAGCTGCGGTCGCTCTCGTCCGCCTCGGCGACGAAGATCTCGCCGTCGCCGTGCAGGGCGTTGGAGCCGGGCGCGTCCAGGTCGCCGCCGATCGCGTACGACGGGTCGAGGCCCAGCTCGGACAGGGAGACCGCCAGCATGGAGGTCGTGGTGGTCTTGCCGTGGGTGCCGGCGACGGCGATCGGGCGCAGCCCGTTCATCAGGGCGGCGAGGGCGTCGGAGCGGTGCACGACCGGGATGCCCAGCTCGGCGGCGCGGGCCAGTTCCGGGTTGTCCTCGCGGATCGCCGAGGAGACGACCACGCAGCTCGCGTCGTCGGCGAGGTGCTCCGCCGCGTGCCCGATGTGCACGGTGACCCCCAGCGCCCGCAACGCCTCGGCGGTCGCGGACTCCTTGGCGTCGCTGCCCGCGACCGCGGCGCCCCGCTGCGCGAGGATCTTGGCGATGCCCGACATTCCGGCGCCGCCGATGCCGATGAAGTGCGGTCGGTCCATGGCGGTAGGAAGGCCGGGTGCCATGCGCTGTTCTCCCCAGAGGTGCGACGGGTGGTGGGCCGGCGCGGCGATGCGCCGGCGGCCGGTACGGCGGTGGGCGCGCCCCCGGGCGAGAGCGCGGCCCCAGCCTATGCCTTGCTGTGGGAGAACAGTTTCAGGACCGGTACGCCGACCTTGTGCCGGGCCTGGGAGGCCCAGTCCCGGTGGAAGAACTCCTCCACGTAGTGCGGATCGGTCAGCACGATCACCTCGTCGGCGGCGATCTCCGCGACCAGGGACTTCAGCTCGTCCAGCGGGTGGTCCTCGATCAGCCGGCCCTCGGCCTGCGCGCCGGACGCGCGCAGGGCGGTGAGCGAGACCTCAAGGGCCCGCTGCCCCACGCTCTGCGCCGCGTCGCCCTCGGGGGTCTCCCCCTCCCGCACGGCGTCGTCCAGCTCGCCGAGCGCGACGTCGTCGATGGCTCTCAGCAGCCGGTCCGCCTGATCGCCGCGCGGCTGGAGCAGCACGTGGAAGGCGACCGTCTCCTCGCCGTGCAAGGTGGTGACGAACTCCACGTCGGCGGACGTCAGGGCCTTCTCAATCATCAAAACGCTTGTGAACACCAGGCGCCCCTTCTCCTTCGAGGGCCCGTGGGCCCACCCTCCGTAGGCCGTACGAGACCCTGCGGAAACCATCCTGCCCCGTGATCGCACGGGTACTGCCGGATTCAGTGTGCCCGGCGCGAACTAAACGGAACGAAAGATTCCGTTGATTCCCGGCAGCGCGGTAACGACCGAACCCCTGTCCGGTGCCGCAGCCGGCCGGGCCGGGGTTCGGCCTAGTCACGCCGGTACCGGCTGAAGAGGAAACCTTCCTCCTCCAGCAGGGACACCAGGGCGAACCGTCGCGGCACCTCCATGGGGGGCCCGCCCGCGATCCGCTGCGCGTCGCCCGCGGTGAGCATCGGGGAGACGGTCAGGCACAGCTCGTCGAGCACGCCGGCCGTGACGAACTGCCCCAGCAGCCGCGGACCGCCCTCGGTCAGCAGCCGGGTGTGTCCGAGCCCGGCGAGCGCCCGGACGGCACGGGCGGGATCCACCCCGGCGCCGTCACCGGCCACCACCACCCGGGCGCCCGCCTTCTCGGCCGCCGCGATCCGGTCCTGGGCCGCGGCGGCTCCGGTCAGGATCAGGGTGGGCACGAGCGGCGCGGTGAACAGCGGCAGGGAGAAGTCCAGGTCAAGACTCGCGCTGACCACCGCGACCGCCGGCACCGGGCCCTGCCCGGCCGCCCGCCGGGGCTCCGCGAACTCCGCACGCGCGCGTGCCGGGCGGTATCCCTCCCGCCGTACGGTCTCCGCTCCGGCGATCACCACGTCCGCCAGCGCGCGCAGGGTGCCGAAGACACGCATGTCGGCCGCGCTGGACAGGGGCTGGGAGCGGCCGTCGTGCTGGGCGGCCCCGTCGAGGCTGGAGACCATGTTGGCCCGCAGCCACGCCTGCGGCCGGCCGGCCGGCCCGGGGTAGGCGTAGGCGGCGGCCAGCTCGGCCGGGCTCCACTCCCGGTCGGCACCGTCGGAACCCGCTCCGGCTGTCTGATCGGTCACAGGGAACAGACGTCGCATTCGTGCAGTGTTCCATGCGGCCACGACCCGTCCCACGCCGGCCGCCGCCTGCGCGCGGCGCCGGTGTCCCGTCCTCGCCGTGGACCCGGTGCGATGTCGCGCCCCGCCCCGGACAGGCGCACGAGCAGGCGCCGGGCACACCCGCACGGCCGCCCCCCTGACAGGCCCTACCATGGACCATCGTGTCGTCCTCCACCCCCGCGTCCTCCACCCCCGCGTCCTCCGGCCCCACCCCGATAACGGGGGCGGCCCCGCCGTCCCTGTGCGCCCGCGAGCCCCATGTGCCCGCGGACCGCCTGGTCGCCGAGATGGTGCCCCCGCCCCGCTTCGACTCGGTCCGCTTCAGCACCTACATCCCGGACCCGGGCCGGCCCAGCCAGCACGAGGCCGTCCGGGTCCTTGAGGACTTCGCGACCGGCCTTGGCGAGGCACCCGGCGCGAACGCCCGGCGCGGCTTCCTCGGCCTCGGCCGGAGCAGGGCCCCGAAGACCCCCGCCGGCCCCCGCGGCGTCTACCTCGACGGCGGCTACGGCGTCGGCAAGACCCACCTGCTGGCCTCCCTGTGGCACGCCACCCCCGCCGAACCCTCCCTCAAGGCCTTCGGCACCTTCGTGGAGCTGACCAACCTCGTCGGCGCCCTCGGCTTCCAGCAGACCGTGCGGACCCTGTCCGGGCACCGCCTCCTGTGCATCGACGAGTTCGAGCTGGACGACCCCGGCGACACCGTCCTGGTCTCCAGCCTGCTGGCCCGGCTCGTGGAGGCGGGCGTCGCGCTCGCCGCCACCTCCAACACGCTGCCGGGCAGGCTCGGCGAGGGCCGGTTCGCGGCGGCCGACTTCCTGCGCGAGATCCAGGGCCTGTCCGCCCACTTCCGCGCCCTGCGCATCGACGGCGAGGACTACCGCCACCGCGGTCTGCCCGAGGCGCCGGCGCCGTACTCCGACGAACAGGTGAGCCGCGCGGCGCGGGCCACCGAGGGCGCCAGCCTGGACGGCTTCTCCGCGCTCCTCGACCACCTCGCCCGCGTCCACCCCAGCCGCTACGGCGCCCTGACCGACGGCCTCTCGGCCGTGTGCCTCACCGGGGTGCGCCCGGTGCCCGACCAGTCGACGGCGCTGCGCCTCGTGGTGCTCGCGGACCGGCTCTACGACCGCGAGGTGCCCGTCCTCGCCTCCGGACTGCCCTTCGACCGGCTCTTCGGCGAGGAGATGCTCAAGGGCGGGTACCGCAAGAAGTACTTCCGGGCCATCTCCCGGCTCACCGCGCTGGCCCGGGACGCGGCGCGGCTCGTCGACACGCCCTGAGCGCCGAAACGCCCCGAAAACGCTCTGATCGCGCCAACCGAACCGCGATTTTCAGGCTCTCTTCGACCCGTAACGCTGCGTTAACCCTGCAAAGCCTCTCACAGGGTTAACGTGTTTCTTGACCACGCATTGACCATGCGTTGACCAATCGATGGCCGTGCACCGACCATGCACCGGCACACATCGTGGGCGTGAACTGCCTGGAGGGGGGGCATATGTTCGACGGCGCGACGGCTCGAACGCGGATTCCACTCCTCGCCGCCGTCCTGGTTGCCCTCCACCTCTTCGCCCCCACCGCGTCGTTCGCATTCGCGCATACAGGCCGTGATGTCATGGCCAATACTCAACCCGCGGTCACCCTTTCCGGCCCGGCCTCGCAGGAGGAGCGGATCGTCTGCCGCGACAGGGGCCGGTCCGGGAATCCGCACGGTCCCGCCCCCGCGCGGCACCGCACCCTCACCGCATCCCGGTCCGAGGCGTGCGAGCGCCCGCTGCCGCGGCAGTGCGCCGCTGTCGAGCCCGCGCCGCTCACGTCCGGCACACCGGCCGACCACGGGTCCAGAACCCCGACGGACCGCTCCCCGGCGGCACTTCAGATATTTCGCTGCTGAGGGACGGCAGGCACCTCCCCCACCTGTGCCCCACCCCTGCCCTGCCCGTCCGACGCGCCCCCACTGCGCGCCAGGAGGAATCACCGCATGCAGCCCCTCATCGACAACGCCCGTATGTTCGGACAACGCCCTGAGGAGTTCGCCGGACTCGCCGAAGGCCAGTCGCCCGAAGTCCTGTTCATCACCTGCTCCGACTCCCGGGTCGTACCGGCCCTGATCACGGGCGCCCGGCCCGGCCAGCTCTTCGAGCTGCGCACCGCGGGCAACATCGTCCCGCCGTACGCCGGCGAGCGCCCCTCCGGCGAGGCGGCCACCGTCGAGTACGCCGTCCAGGTCCTCGGCGTCACGGACATCGTGGTCTGCGGCCACTCCCACTGCGGGGCCGTCGGCGCGCTGGTGCGCGGGGACGACCTGACCGCCGTACCCGCCGTGCGCGACTGGCTGGCGCACGCCGCGGACGAGCCCAAGCCGTGCGACCCGGCCGACCCCACGGTCGCCGCCGCCGTACAGCACCACGTCCTGGCGCAACTGCTGCGGCTGCGCTCCTACCCCTGCGTCCTGGCACGGCTGACCGAGGGCCGGCTGCGGATGCGCGGCTGGTACTACGAGGTCCACACCGGAGTCGTGCGCGAACACCACGCGGACACCGACGCGTTCGAGTCGCTGTGAGCGCCGGCATGACCCAGGTCACCGAGGAGGGCCGCCGGTTCCCGCACTGGCGGCAGGACCTGACCGCCTCGCTCGTCGTGTTCCTGGTCGCGCTCCCGCTGTGCGTGGGCGTCGCCGTGGCCTCCGGTGTACCGGCCGAACTCGGCCTGATCACCGGCATCGTGGGCGGCCTGGTCACCGGGTTCCTGCCGGGCAGCAGCCTCCAGGTCTCCGGCCCGGCCGCCGGTCTGACCGTGCTGGTCTTCGGCGCGGTCGACGCGTACGGGCTGCCCGCGCTCGGTGTGATCGTGCTGGCCGCAGGTCTCGTCCAGCTCGTGATGGGCGCCCTGAAGCTGGGGCGCTGGTTCAGGGCGATCTCCCTGTCGGTCGTCGAGGGCATGCTGGCGGGCATCGGCCTCGTGCTCATCGCCGGCCAGTTGTACTCGGCCGCCGGACTGGAGGCGCCCGCCTCCGGCCTCGGCAAACTCGCCGGGCTGCCCGGGGCCGCCGCCGACGTGCTGGGCAGCACCGGGGCACTCACCTCGCTCGCCCTGGGCGCGGGCACCATCGCGGTGATGGTGCTGTGGAAGCGGCTGCCGAAACGGGTACGGACCGTGCCGGGCGCGCTGGCCGCGGTGGGACTCGCCACGGCGGTCACCGCCCTCTTCGGACTGTCGGTCGCGACGGTCGAGGTGAACGGCCTGCTGGATTCGGTCCAGCCGCCCGGCGCCGACGCCTTCGGCCGGCTGGCGAACGTGTCCGTCCTCGGCACGATCGTCGCCTTCACCCTGATCGCCTCCGCGGAGAGCCTGTTCAGCGCCGCCGCGGTGGACCGGCTGCACAACGGCCCGCGCACCCAGTACGACAAGGAGCTGATGGCGCAGGGCGCCGGCAACTCCCTGTGCGGCCTGCTCGGCGCGCTGCCGATGACCGCGGTCATCGTGCGCAGCTCGGCCAACGTCGACGCGGGCGCGCGGACCAAGGCGTCCCGGGTGCTGCACGGCGTGTGGCTGCTGCTGTTCGCCGCGCTGCTGCCGTCCACGCTGGCGCTGATCCCGCTGCCCGCCCTGGCCGGCGTCCTGGTCCACGCGGGCTGGAAGCTGATCCCGTTCCGCGGCATCGTGGCGCTGTGGCGCGGTCACCGGGGCGAGGTGCTGATCCTGGTGGTCACGGCCGTGTCGATCGTCGCGGTGAACATGTTCGAGGGCGTGCTGATCGGTCTGGGGCTCTCCGTGGCCAAGACCGCCTGGGAGGCGTCCCATCTCAGGCTGGAGGTCGTCGACAAGGGCGCCGGTCCCGTCCAGGCGCATCTGTCGGGCAACGCGACCTTCCTGCGGCTGCCGAAGATCCTGGACAGCCTGGAGTCGCTGCCCCAGGACCGCCCGGTCGAGCTGGACCTGTCCGGGCTGCACCACCTGGACCACGCCTGCCGCACCGCCCTGGAGAACTGGGCCGAACGGCACAGTGCCACCGGTACCGGGCCGGTGAAGGTCACCGCGCCGACGACGCGGGCACCCATATAGCCGCTCGTCCGGGGACGGCCGGGAGAAGGCGCGGGTGCGGGTCCGCCGGGCGGTGACACGGGCCGCGCGCGTGGTTCCCGGGGCTCCCGGCAGGTGATAGACACGGCGGGGTCGCAATCCTGTCCGCCAGCAGGAAGGTCACCCCCCATGTCCGCAACCCGACGCCAGGTACTCGCCCGCACCGGAGCCCTGGGCGCAGGCATCGCCTTCACCGGAGCGCTCTCCGAACTCTTCGTCGGCACCTCCGCGGCGCAGACCCTGGGCCGCACCGGCTACGGCCCGCTCGTTCCCGACCCGGACGGCCTGCTCGACCTGCCCGAGGGCTTCCGCTACCGGGTCCTGTCCCGCGAGGGCGACCGGCTCCGCTCCGGCGAGGGCCCGGTCCCCTCCAACCACGACGGCATGTCGGCCTTCCCCGCCAGTTCGCGGGGAGGCCGGGCCCGCGTCCATCTCGTCCGCAACCACGAGAACCGCGCCGACGCCCGTGTCCCGGTCCCCACCGTCGAGGGCCTGACCTACGACCCGCAGGGCAAGGGCGGCTGTACGGCGCTTGCGCTGGACTCCGACGACCGGGTCCTCGATGAGCGGGTCGCGATCGCCGGTACGGCCGTCAACTGCGCGGGCGGGCCCACCCCCTGGCACACCTGGCTGACCTGCGAGGAGACCGAGGAGAGGGCCGGCACCAGCGGCTACACCAAGGACCACGGCTTCATCTTCGAGGTCGACCCGGTCGACCCGCACCGCACCGGGGCGGTGCCGCTGACCGCGATGGGCCGCTTCCAGCACGAGGCGATCGCCGTGGACCCGCGCCGGGGCGTCGTCTACGAGACCGAGGACGCGTTCGATCACCCGTTCGGGCTCTTCTACCGGTTCCTGCCGCGGAAGCCGCTGGGCGGCACCGGCTCGCTGCGGGCCGGCGGCAGCCTCCAGGCGATGCGCGTGCCCGGGGTGCCCGACCTGTCCTCGATCCAGGAGACGGGCGCCGAGTTCGACGGCATCGAGTGGGTGGACGTACCCGATCCGCTGGCCGACGGGACGCCCATCCGCCTCCAGGACTTCGGCCGGGGCGGCATCACCCACGCGCAGAAGCTGGAGGGCTGCTACTGGGGCGGGCGGTGCGTGTACTTCGTGTCGTCCTTCGCCCACAGCGCCGAGGGCTCGGCGGCCGACCACTACGGCCAGATCTGGCGCTACGACCCCGAGCGGCGCCGGCTCACCCTGGTGATCGTCTTCGGCCCGGACACCGATGTGCGGCTGCCGGGCGAGTCCCCGGACAACATCTGCCTCGCCCCCAGCGGCGGCCTCATGGTCTGCGAGGACGGCGAGGGCGCCCAGCACGTCTTCGGCGTGACCCGGCGCGGCGAGGTGTACGCGATGGCCCGCGGCGCCCAGAACATCGGGACGGCGGACGACCCGGCGTGGGGCGAGTTCGCGGGCGTCACCTTCTCCCCCGACGGCGACACGATGTACGTCAACTGCTACACGCCCGGCACGACGTTCGCGGTGACCGGCCCCTGGCGCGGATAGCGGGGGACGCGCCCGGCGGGAGGGGCGCACCGCCCGGTCACTGAAGCCGCGGCACCGGGTACTCGGGGCCGCATGACGGAGATTCCGCAGGTCAACGGCTCGTATTGGCTTCAGACCGCACCGGGCGGCGCGCCACGCCCCGCGCTCGCGAAGGACCTCGGCGGGCTCAGCGCGGCCCGGCCCGATCGTTGGGCCACACCTCGACGCGGCGAATCAGGTTGCCGGGCACCCCGGCAGTAGCCCTCGGTGGCGGTCTGCTCGCCGGCCGCGCCGGTCGGCGTGGTCCTTCTCATCGCCTCGCTGATGCGCGCGGCTGCGGGCTTGGCGGCAGGAGGCGGGCGCCGCACCCCCGAGGGGAAGGTGTGGCGCCCGGACGGGGCGAGGGTGCGGCCCAAGAGGCCGTCGCCTGCTGTGGCTACTTGGTGTAGCGGGTGGCGAGGGCCGGGGACTGGCCGCCGAAGGCGGCGAGGTCGGCGGTGAACACGTCCTTCAGGAGCTGGGGGTCCTCGACGCCCGGGGCGCTGACGGTCTCACCGAGTCCCAGTCCGCGCAGGGCGCCGGTGACGAGGTCGTCGGCGCTCATGCGGGGTACGGCGCTCATGTCCAGGCCCTGGGAGGAGTGGAACTCGGTGGCCACCACGCCGGGGCAGACCACGCCGACCGTGACGCCGGAGTCCGCGACCTCGGCGGCCAGGGTCTGGGTCATGGCGACCAGGTAGGCCAGGGTTCCCGCGTACACGGCCCGGCGCGGCATGACCTCGGGTCCCGCCGGTCCGGAGAAGGCGATCATGCCGGCGACATTGAGGATGGTGCCCGTTCCGCGCTGCTGCATGGGGCCCACCGCGGCGCGCATGAGCTGGGTGGGGGCGAGGACCTTGACGTTGATGAGTTCGCGGGCCTTGGCGGCGGGCAGGTCGGCCAGCGGCATGTAATGGGAGACGCCGGCGTTGTTGACGAGCATGTCCAGCGGCTCGGTGGCGCAGATCGCCGCGAGGGTGTCGATGCCCTCTTCGGTGGAGAGGTCGGCGGTGACGGTGCGGACCTTGACCTCGGGGTGGGCGGAGGCGAACTCGGCGAGGCGTTCCCGGCGGCGGCCGACGATGATCAGGTCGTAGCCGTCGGCGGCGAAGCGCTCGGCGAACGCCTTGCCGATGCCGGAGGTCGCGCCGGTGACGAGAGCAAGCTTGCTCATGGGGGGTGTTTCCTTTCGAGGGGGCCGGCTCAGCTCAGGCGGCCGGGTCGGTGGGGGTGCGGTGCAGCCGGGCGAACTCGCTGCGGTACTGCTCGGCGACGTGTCCAGGCCGGTCGTCGCCCAGGTCGTCGCCCGTGAGGGGGTAGCCCTGGCGGTTGAGGAACCAGGACAGGAACCGGTGGGAGGGCCGGAAGGCGGCCGGCTCCGCGGTGTCCAGGTCCAGGGTCGTGCCGGGAAGGACGGGGGTGAGGGTGTCCTTCCCGTAGACGGAGGTGATGGCGACGATGCGCCACACCCCGTCCACCTCGCGGCGGGCGCGGTATTGGGAGCGGCAGGAGGAGGCGAGGTCGGCCTCGACTCCGTTCACGTCGATGCGCCACTCGATGATCAGCGGCAGTTCGGCCGGCGCCCGGTCGCCGGCCACGTGGACGGTGGGCGGGCCCAGCCGGTGCACGGCGATGTCGCCGCGGTCGGCCATCGCGCGGGTCCGGGCGGTGAACCCGGCGCCGCTGCCGGTGAACCAGCTCATCTCGATGTGGCTGTCGGCGCTGTAGGAAGCGGCCATCTGCTCGTACCGGCCGCGGTCCCGGCTCTGGCGTTCACGCAGGACCAGCTGGGTGACCTCGGAGATGCTCGTGTCCATGTCCGGGTCAGCCGTTCAGGCGGGACAGCAGTGCGGGCAGGGCGCGGGCCCCGGACAGGCCCCGCTCGGTGACCTCGCCCGGGTCGGTACCGGCGTCGCGCACAGCCCGGTCGAACAGCTCCATGTCCAGGGCCTCGACCTGGGAGAGGTACTCGACGTTGTCGGGGCGGACCATCGTGTTCAGCAGGCTCAGCGCGGCGCTGGAGGCACTGCCGACCTTGAGGATCTCCACCAGCGGGCCGAGTTGGACATCCATCCGGGCGGCCAAGGCCACGATGTCGGCGATGGACCGCTGGTTGAGCATCAGCAGCGCGTTGTTGAACAGCTTCGCCGTCTGCCCCGCACCGGACGGCCCGAGGTGCACGACGTGCGCGGAGAATGCCTCGAACACCGGCCGGCACCGCTCGGCAGCGGAATGCGGACCACCGACCATGCAGGTCAGGCGCTTCTCCTCGGCCGCCGGGCGTCCACCGCTGACCGGGGCGTCCAGTACCGCGACACCCCTGGCCGAGCACCGCTCGGCCAGACGGATGGCGGTGGCCGGGACGCCGGTGCCGTGGTTGACGACGACCGCGCCTTCCCGCAGGTGTGGCAGCATCTGCCCGACCAGCCGCTCGACGTCCTCGTCCGTGCCCACGCACAGCGCGACGACGTCGCACACGGCCGCCAGCGCCTCGACCGAGCCCGCCGCCTCGTGCGGCACCCCGGCCAGCGCTTCGAGGGAGGCGGGGCGGCGGGCCCACACACGCAGGGGAAACCCGGCTCCGGCGATCGCCCAGGCCATCGGCAGGCCCTGATCGCCCAGCCCGATGAACCCGACAACGGGAGTGCCCCGGGATGCTCGTGTTTCGCTCATGCAGCCAGCATGCGCACCGTTCCGATCATTAGGCAGTAGACCCGCCATCCTGGGACCATCAGTACCAGGAAAGGCAAAGACCACCTTTGCCACAATGGCGGCATGTCCTCAACCGACCTCGGCGAAGCCCTGCACGCCTGGCGCGACCGCGTCACCCCCGACCAGGCCGGCCTTCCCGCCGGTGGCCGCAGACGCGCCCCGGGGCTGCGGCGCGAAGAACTCTCGCACCTCGCCGGGATCTCCGCCGACTACATCGTCCGCCTCGAACAGGGGCGCGCCACCAACCCCTCGCCCCAGATCATCGAGGCCCTCGCCCGCGCCCTGCGCCTGGAAAGCGGCGAACGCGAGCACCTCTTCCGCCTCGCCGGACTCGCCGCGCCCGGCCCCGGCACGGTCCCCCGCCACATCACCCCCGGCGTCCACCGCATCCTCGACCGCCTGCGCGACACCCCCGTCGCCGTCTACGACGCCACCTGGACCCAGCTCCTCGCCAACCCCCTCCACACCGCCCTCATGGGAGAGTGGACCGGCCCCGACCTCAACGCCGCCTGGCGCGCCTTCGTCACCTCCACCACCCGCGTACGCCACACCCCTGAATCCAACGGCGCCCTCCAGCAGCTCCTCGCCTCCGACCTCCGCCGCACCAGCGCCCTCTACCCGGACGACGCCGTGCTCACCGACCTGATCACCCAGCTCCGACGGCGAAGCGCCCGCTTCGCCGACCTCTGGGACACCGGCACCACCGCCGAGCACCAGTCGAGCCGCAAAACCATCGACCATCCCACCGTCGGCGCCCTCACCCTGGACTGCGACGTCCTCCACGTCGCCGGCAACCACCTGCGCATCATGGTCTACACGGCCAGACCCGCCACCGAAGACGCCCAACGCCTCGCCCTGCTCTCCGTCCTGGGAACCCAGACACTGCGTCCGATGAACCCAGGTCTTCGGGGTCCTGACGGCGGCACAGATCCAATCAGATTGGATACCGGCTACTGACGGGATTTGCCGGCAGCTGGGGTCCGATGCGAGCCGGACTGCTCGCGTGCGCGCGGCCGGGCGACACCGTCCACATCTCCGAGATGTTCCGCCCGGTGCGCGGCACCGGGCACCTTCTCGACGTGCTCAACGTCCTCCACCACGACCGCCTCGCCCAGCGCGACGCGCGTCGCGCGTATGAGAGCCGGGTCAACCCGCATGCCCCGCTACGGACCTCGCAAATCAGTCACGCTCCGCCACATGACGGGTAACGGCAGCTTCGCGAGCACAGGGCCGAGCGGCGCGGCATCCGACGCCGTCTGGCCCGGGAGGGTGACCCCCCGGGCACGTCACCCCACATAGTCATACAAACCGAACATCACACTCATACGTTCGTGCGGTGACTACTCTCGTACGACGCGCCACCGCACTGTGCGCCACGGCCACCGCCTCCGTCGTCCTCGCCGCCTGCGGGAGCACCGAGGCCCGGCAGGAACCCCGTCCGGCGCCGAGCGCGAGCCCGGCGGCCCCCTCGAAGCCGGCCCCGTCCGGGCCGCCGACACTCGCGCCCGGCCCCGCCGGTCTGACGCCCGTCTTCGAGCACGGTCCCCGCGCCGACGGAAAGACGGTCGCCCTCACCTTCGATGCCGACATGACCGCCGACCAGGGACCGCGCGCGGCGGCCGGCGAACGGTTCGACAACCCGCAGCTGATCGCGACGCTGCGCCGGCTGAAGGTGCCAGCCACGGTGTTCATGACCGGCCGCTGGGCCGAGGAGTACCCGGACGAGGCCCGGTCCATCGGCCGGGACCCCGGGTTCGAGATCGCCAACCACTCCTACAGCCACTACGCCTACACCGACGACTGCTACGGCCTGCCCACCGTGCCCAGGGAGCGGATGCGGGCGGACCTGGAGCGGGCGTACACGGCGTTCGAGAAGGCCGGGGTGGCGAACCCGATGCCGTACTTCCGCTTCCCCGGCGGCTGTTACGACAAGGCGGTCCTCAAGGAACTGACCGCCACCGGGGTCACCGCCGTGCAGTGGGACGTGGTGAGCGGCGACGCGTTCGCGACCGACGCCGACGCGGTGGCCCGGCAGGTGCTCGACGGGGTGCGGCCGGGCTCGGTCGTCGTCATGCACTGCACCCGCAGCGCCGCCCCGGTGACCGAACAGGCGGTGCGGCAGGTCGTGCCCGAACTGCGCCGCCAGGGCTACCGCTTCGTGAAGGTCTCGGACCTGGTCGGCGCCGCGAACGGCCGGGCCTGACGGCTTGGCACACTGGTGGGTGTGAGCAACGATCCGACGGCGTCCGTCACCGACAGCCCCTTCCGTCCCGAGCCAGGCGACCGCGACCTCGCGCCGCAGTTCGTCCTGCCGCTGGTCGTCCGCGTCGAGCGGGCGGCGCCCCCGCACCGCACCGACGCGCTGGAGAGCGCGGCCCGCGCGGTGCTGGTGCTGCTCGGCGACGAGCGCTCCCGCGGCGACGGCGAGTGGGCAGGGGCCGTGCGGGACTGGCAGGACGCGCGCATCCGCAAGGTCGTACGGCGGGCCCGCGGCGCCGAGTGGCGGCGGGCCGAGGCGCTGCCCGGCATCACCGTCACCGGCGGGACGGCCGAGGTGCGGGTCTTCCCGCCGGTCCCGCTGGACGGCTGGCCCAGGGACCTGGCCCGCCTCCAGGTCTCCGGCACCGACCTCGACGACCCGGAGCCCCCGCGCGACGCCGACCCCTCGGCACCGGTGCTCTGGCTCAACCCCGACCTGGACATGTCGGCGGGCAAGGCGATGGCGCAGGCCGGCCACGGTGCGCAGCTCGCCTGGTGGGGTCTGGACGACACGGCGCGGGCCGCCTGGCGCGAGGCGGGCTTCCCGCTGGCGGTGCGCACCGCGGACCCGGCCCGCTGGGGCGGCCTCACCACGAGCGGTCTGCCGGTCGTGCGCGACGCCGGGTTCACGGAGATCGCGCCGGGCTCGTGCACGGTGGTGGCGGACCACCCGGCGCTGCGGCGGGGAACCCCGTAGCCGGCCGCTGCCGCCCGCGAACCTCAGATGTAGCTCTGAAGACGCCCTCCCCGGGGTTCGGGACGGGCCGGGCGGGCGATATCTCCGGCATGTGCGCGTGAGGGGGGACTAAACCATGGAGCGACTGGGGACCGGTATCGGCTGGCGTCCGGAGATCGCCGATGTCGTCGAGCGGATGCCCGGCATCGACTGGGTGGAGGCCGTGGCGGAGAACCTCTGCCCCGGCCATCTGCCCGACTCGCTGCTGCGGCTGCGCGAGCGCGGGGTGACCGTCGTGCCGCACGGGGTCTCGCTCGGGCTCGGCGGTGCCGGGCGGCCGGACGCCGGGCGGCTGGCGGCGCTCGCCGAACGGGCCGGGGCACTGGGGTCGCCGCTGGTCACCGAGCACATCGCGTTCGTCCGGGCGGGCGGGTCGCTGACCGCCTCCCCGGTCCTGGAGGCCGGTCACCTGCTGCCCGTGCCACGCACCCGCGACGCCCTCGACGTGCTGTGCGAGAACGTCCGCGTCGCGCAGGACGCGCTGCCCGTGCCGCTCGCCGTGGAGAACATCGCGGCGCTCATCTCCTGGCCGGGCGAGGAGATGACGGAGGGCCAGTTCCTGTACGAGCTGGCCGACCGGACGGGGGTGCGGCTGCTGATCGACGTGGCCAATCTGCACACCAACCACGTCAACCGCGGCGAGGACCCGGCCGCGGCGCTCGCCGAACTGCCCCTGGAGGCCATCGCCTACGTCCATGTCGCGGGCGGCTTCGAGCGGGACGGCGTCTGGCACGACAGCCACGCCCACCCGGTCCCGCGGCCGGTGCTCGACATCCTCACCGACCTCGCCTCGCGCGTGGCACCGCCGGGCGTCCTGCTGGAGCGCGACGAGAACTTCCCCACGGCCGAGGAGCTGGCCGGCGAGGTGGAGGCGATCCGGGTCGCCGTCGCGCGAGGACGGTCGGGCCGGGCGCCCGCGCAGGCGGACCCGGCGGCCTCGCGGCGGGCCGTGCCCGAGCGGTCCGGCGCCGGTGACGCCGTACGGCAGCGGCTCGGCCTCGCGCAGACCGCGCTGCTGTCCGCGCTGGTCGCCCGGACGCCCGTGCCCGAGGGGTTCGACCGGGTGCGGCTGGGGGTGCAGGCGCGGGCGCTCGCCGGGAAGCGGGCGGACGTGGTCGCCAAGGTCGCGCCCGAACTGCCGGTGATCCTCGGTGCGCAGTACCGGCCGGCCTTCCTCGCCCACGCCCAAACGTCCCCGCTGACCGGCGGCCACCGGCGGGACGCCCTCGACTTCGTGGAGCACCTGCTGCGCGGCGGCCGTCCGCTGGAGGCCCGGGTGCGGCGGGAGCTGCGGCAGTGGTGGCTGGAGCGGTCCGGGCCCGTTCCGCCCTCGCGGCGCCCCGCGGTCCGGCTGGCCCGTGCGACCCGGCGGGTACTGCTGCGCCGCTGAACCGGGCACGGCGGCACCGCCGTACGGCACGAGCGGAACGTCACGCGCTCACACACCGTGTCCCGGAATGTGAACAGGGCATGGCGCCGGAGAAGGCCCTTGGCATAGAAGTACGGCATGTTCTGGGTCGTCCTGCTCGTGCCCGCCTGGGCCGTCGCCGGCCTGGCGTGCACGCGGCTGTGCCTGGCCGCCGTGCGCGCGGCGGCCGTCGACCGGCACACCGTCGGCCGTGAGCACGCGCTGACGCTGTACGAGGCGGCGTTCCTGTCCGGCGGCCCCCGGCGGGTCGCCGACCTGACGCTGGTCTCCATGGCGCGCCGGCGCCGGCTGCTGCTCGCGCACACCGGCTGGGCGACCGTCGTCGATCCGTGCGGGCGGGACGAGATGGAGCGGTCGGTCATAGGGGCGATAGGGCCCAAGGGACAGTCCCGGATCGCGCCCGTACGGGCCGCCGCGGCCACCGCCGACGCGGTACGGGGCCTGGCCGACCGGCTGGTCGGGGCGGGTCTCGCCGTACCGGACGGCGGCGCCGGTGGCATCGCGGCCGGGGTCCGCCGGGTGCGGTGCGCCGCGGTGGCCGTGTGCGCGCTGGGCGCCGCCGCACTGGCGCTGCCCCTGCCCGCCGGCCAGCCGCGCCCGCTGATCGCCCTGTGGTTCGCGCTGCCGCTCGCCCTGACCCTGGGGTGCCTGGCCATCTCGCGGATGGAGGTCCACCCGTACTCGCGCTGGGCCTCCCCCGCCGGGCAGCGGCTGATCGGCACCCTCGTCCGGCAGGCCGACGGCACGGCGGACGACCGTGCCTACCTCACCTCGGTCGCCGTGCGCGGCGTCCACGCGGTCGGCGAACCGGATCTGCGGGCGGCCTTCGCCCATCGCGAGGAGTACGCCGAGGAGCACCGCGGGCGCCGGTCCTGACGCACCGGCGCCGACGCGCCGGGGGGCGTGCGGAGGCACTCGGCGCCGACACCCGCGGGCGGTGCTTGCCCCGCCCGGCCGCCGGACGAAACATCCCTGGTGTCACGCCGTGCACCGAAGGGATACGCGATGCGAGCTGCCGCCCTCTACTCGGCCGCCGGGTCCTTGCTGCTGTCCACCCTCACCGCCGCCCCGGCGCAGGCGACCGCGGGGACCCCCGGAGCCGCCGAGGCGCACGGCACCGCCGTGGCCGCCGAGCGCGCGGCGGCGGCCGGCATCACCTTCGGCCCATGTCCCGAGGCGGAGGACCTGCCGGCCGCCGTGCGCTGCGGCACGGTCGCCGTGCCCCTGGACTACGCGCACCCCGGCGGGGAGCAGCTCCGGCTCACCGTCAGCCGGGTGCCGGCCACGCACAAGGACCCGGACAACGACAAGCACAAGGTGCCCCGCCAGGGCGCCCTCCTCTTCAACCCGGGCGGTCCGGGCGGCTCGGGGCTGTACTTCCCGCTGGTCGGCATGGTGCCCGAGTGGAAGCGGATCGCTGCCGCCTACGACCTCGTCGGATACGCCCCGCGCGGCGTCGCGCCCTCCGCGCCGCTCTCCTGCCAGGACCCCGGGGACTTCTTCAAGGGGCCCCGGCCGGCCCCGACACAGCCCTCGGACGCGTACAAGAAGGAGCGCGCGAGCGAGGCCGAGGCCTACGCGCGCGGCTGCGCGCAGCGGGCCGGGGACGCGCTGCGGCACTACCACTCCCTCAACAACGCCCGTGACCTGGAGGTCGTGCGGGCCGCGCTGGGCGAGCGGCGGCTCACCTTCATGGGCGCGTCGTACGGCACCTACCTGGGGACGCTGTACGCCGGGCTGTTCCCGTCCCATGTGCGGCGGATGGTGTTCGACTCGGCCGTGAACCCGGACCCCGGGCGGGTCTGGTACCGCAACAACCTCGGCCAGTCGGAGGCCTTCGAGGACCGCTGGGACGACTTCAAGGAGTGGATCGCCGAGCACGACGACGTGTACGCGCTCGGGGACACGCCGGGGAAGGTGCAGCGCGGCTACGAGGAGGCGAGCGCCCGGCTGGCGGCGGAGCCCGCGGGCGGCACCGTGGGGCCGGCCCAGTTGCAGGGCGCCTTCCTGCGGGCCGGGTACTACGACGACTACTGGCCGCACCGCGCCGAGGCGCTGTCGGCGTATCTGAAGGGGGATCCGCGGCCGCTGGTCGACCAGGTGGGGACGCGCACCGAGGAGGACGCCGTCGGGGCGGAGAACTCCAACGCCGTGTACACGGCCGTCGAGTGCAACGACGCGCCCTGGCCGACCGACTTCGGGGTCTGGGACCGGGACAACACGCGGCTGGCCCGCCGGGCGCCGTTCGAGACCTGGGACAACGTGTGGACGAACCTGCCGTGCGCCTTCTGGCGGGCGCCCCGGCAGCGGCCCCTCGACGTGCGCACCGGCCCAGGCGAGCTGCCGCCGACGCTGATCCTGGCCGCCGAGCGGGACGCGGCCACTCCCTACGACGGCGCGCTTGAGCTGCGCCGGCGGCTTTCGGGTTCGGTGCTGGTGACCGAGCGGGACGCCGGTACGCACGGCATCGGCGGCGGTCCGAACGCCTGCGTCAACGGCCACCTGGAGGCGTACCTGCTGGAGGGCCGCCTCCCGGCGCGGGACGCGTCCTGCGCCGGGAGGGCGGCACCGAGGCCGAGGGCCGCGACCGCGCCGGGGGCCTGACCGGGCCGGCCGGGCGAGCGCCCGCGCCGGTCAGGCCAGCCCGGCCACCAGCTCCGCGATGTCCTTGCGGCGTCCCGTGTAGAACGGGATCTCCTCGCGGACGTGCAGCCGGGCCTCGGAGCCGCGCAGGTGGCGCATGAGGTCGACGATGCGGTGCAGTTCGTCGGCCTCGAAGGCGAGGATCCACTCGTAGTCGCCGAGGGAGAACGAGGGCACCGTGTTGGCGCGCACGTCCGGGAAGCCGCGGGCCATCTTGCCGTGGTCGGCGAGCATGCGGCGGCGGTCCTCGTCGGGCAGCAGGTACCAGTCGTAGGAGCGCACGAACGGGTAGACGCTGACGTAGGCGCGGGGCTGCTCGTCGGCGAGGAAGGCCGGGATGTGCGAGCGGTTGAACTCGGCGGGGCGGTGCAGCGCCATGTTCGACCAGACCGGCTCCAGCGCGCGGCCCAGCCGGGTGCGGCGGAAGAGGTTGTACGCCTCCTGGAGCTGTTCGGCGGTCTCGGCGTGCCACCAGATCATGAGGTCGGCGTCGGCGCGCAGGCCGGACACGTCGTAGGTGCCGCGGATCGTCACGCCCTTGGCCGTGAGCTGGTCGAACAGCTCCCGGACCTCGTCGGCGTGGCCCGCGCGGTCCTCGGGCAGCACGTCCTTGAGTTTGAAGACGGACCAGAGGGTGTAGCGGATGACCTCGTTGAGGTCCTTGGCCAGCTTGCCCTTGTTGGGGATCCGGTCGGCGGCGGGGGTGGTGTCGTCGTCACTCATGGCCCTATTCTCCCGCTCCCCGCTGGAGGCTCCGCACCGGGTCGCCGGTGAGTTCCTGCACACCTTCCAGGTCCCCGTGGAGCCGGTCCACGGCCGCGTACGCGCTCGCGATGCTCGCCGGGATGCCCACGCCGTCGTACGCGGCGCCGCACACCGCGAGGCCCGGGAGTTTGGCGACCTGCTCGCGTACCCGGGCCACGCGCGCGTGATGGCCGACGGGGTACTGCGGCAGGCCGTCACGCCAGCGGGTGACGCGGGTGGCGACGGGCTCGGCGGCCAGTCCCGTGGCCTGCTCCAGGTCGTGCCGGGAGACACCGACGAGGGCCTCGTCGTCGCGGCCGAGGACCTCCGTCTCGCCGTACCGGCCGACGGAGGTGCGCAGGACGACCAGGTCCGGGTCCTCGTCGGCGATCCAGCCCCACTTGAGGGAGGCGAAGGTGGCCGCCTTGATGGTGTGCCCGTCGACCGGCGGCACGAGGAAGCCGCTGCCCCCGGGGAGCGCGGCGGCGTCCGAGCGGCGGTAGGCGAGGGTGATCAGGGCCATGGAGGCGTACTCCACGGCGGTCAGCTCGGCCGCGGCGGCCGGCGCCTCGGCGCGCAGCAGATGCGCGGCGGGGCCGGCGGGGACGGCGACGACGACCGCGCCGGCGTGCAGCACCCGGTCGCCCGCGACGATCCGCCAGCCGTCCGGGGCCGTGCGGCGCAGCTCCGTGACGGGCGCCCCGGTGAGGATCTCGCCGCCCCGCGCGCGCACCGACCGCGCCACGGCGGGCGGCAGGGTGCCGACGCCGCCCTCGATTCCCATGAACACCGGGCCGCTCGGCGGGGAGGTGGCCGTGCGGCCCTGGAGGTGGCGGACCGCCTCGGTGAGGGAGGCGCGGGTGCGGGCGGCCTCGAAGAGCCGGGGTACGGCCGAGCGCAGGGAGATGCGGTACGCGTCGCCCGCGTAGACGCCGCCCAGCAGCGGTTCGACGAGGCGGTCGACGACCTCGCGGCCCAGGCGCGCCGCGACGTACTCCCCCACCGCCACGTCGTCGCCGATCTCCGTGCGGGGCAGCTCGGCGTCGCGCTCGACGCGGGCGAGGCCCTCCTCGGAGAGGACGCCGGCCACCGCGGCGGCGGTGCCGGGGACGCCCATGACGTGGCCCTTGGGCATGGGACGCAGGGCGCCGCGGGTCCACAGGGCGGCCGACGCGGTGGCCGGCGGCAGCAGGCGCTCGGCGAGGCCCACCTCGCGGGCCAGGCCGACGGCCTCGGGGCGGCGGGCGAGCAGGGACTCGGCGCCGAGGTCGACACGCACTCCGGCGATCTCGCCGGACAGCAGCTTGCCGCCGACCCGGTCCGACGCCTCCAGTACGGTCACCCGGGCGCCGCGCTCCAGCAGTCGGTGGGCGGCGGCCAGTCCGGCGATGCCGGCTCCGACGACGACGACATGTCCCGTGTCCACGCGGATCTCGCCCGCGGGACTCTCGCTTGCGCACATGGCCCCAGCGTCTCAGATCCCGTCGGCAAAACCCGGGGGCCGGGTGGCCCCGCGGCCGGGTACACAGGTCCCGGGCGGTGCGCGAGTCCGGACCGTGATCTCTTCGGAACCGTTCCGCGCCGTCGTCCGCGCCCCTTCGCGCGTCGTAGAAGCGTCAGCTGTCACGACTCCCGGGGGGATCCACGATGCAGGCACGACGAGCAGCACCACGGCGTTCGGCGCCACGACGGTCCGCGCCTTCCGCCCACGCCCTGGCCGGCCTGCTGCTGGCCGCGGCGCTCGCCCTGACCGGGTGCAGCGGGGCGGGCGGCGGAGACGACGCGGCCCGCGGCGCCGCCCAGGACGCCGCGTCCGGGGCGGACTCCCAGGCGGACTCCCCGGCGGACGGCCGGCCCGGGGCGGCCGGTGAGAGCCGGGCCGACGGCACCGCGGCGAGCGCGCCGCCGAAGCTCGCCCCCGCCCACATCATCCGCACCGTCTCCCTGAGCGTGCGGGTCGAGGACACCGCCAAGGCGCTCGGCACGGCCCGCACCGCGACCGAGAGCGCCGGCGGCTACGTCGGCGACGAGACCACCACCCGGGACGCGGCGGGCCACGAGCGGACCGAGGTGGTGCTGCGCGTGCCCGTGGAGCGCTACGACGACGTGCTCGCCGAGCTGGAGGGCGCCGGAAAACTGCTCCAGCGCAGCGCGAAGGCCGAGGACGTCACCGACCAGGTGGTGGACGTGGACAGCCGCGTCAAGTCGCAGCGCGCCAGCGTGGCCCGCGTCCGCGCGCTGATGGACCGGGCGACGCAGCTGAGCGACGTGGTGGCCCTGGAGGGCGAACTGAGCACCCGCCAGGCGGAGCTGGAGTCGCTGCTCGCCCGGCAGGCGGCCCTGAAGGACCGTACGAGCCTGGCCACCATCACCCTGTCCCTGTCCCAGCCCTCGGCGGTGCGGGCGGAGCAGGAGGAGGACGGCGGCCCCGGGTTCACGGACGCGCTGTCCGGCGGCTGGCACGCCTTCGTGACGATGCTGCGCTGGGTGGCCGTGGTGCTCGGCGCGGTACTGCCGTTCGCCGTGGTGGCGGCGCTGCTGGCACTGCTGTGGCTGCGGGTCGTACGGCCGCGGCTGCCGCGCCGCCCCGCACAACACGGGGCACAGCACGGGGAGCCCGGCGCGCGGGACCGAAATGCCCCGCCCGCGTAGCGTGTTCGCATGAGCATGAGTGCGAGGGAGCGACTGGTCGTCATCGGCGGCGACGCCGCGGGAATGTCCGCGGCGTCGCAGGCACGGCGGCTGAAGGACCCGGCCGAGCTGGAGATCGTGGCCTTCGAGCGCGGTCACTTCAGCTCGTACTCGGCGTGCGGCATCCCGTACTGGGTCGGCGGTGACGTGGCCGACCGGGACCAGCTGATCGCCAGGACGCCCGAGGAGCACCGCGCACGCGGCATCGACCTGCGGACGCGGACCGAGGTCACGGAGATCGACGTGGCCGGCGGGCGGGTGCGCGCGCGGGACGTCGATTCGGGGGCGCAGTCCTGGACTTCGTACGACAAGCTCGTGATCGCGACCGGTGCCCGCCCGGTCCGTCCGCGGCTGCCGGGAATCGACGCGCCCGGCGTGCACGGGGTGCAGACGCTGGACGACGGGCAGGCGCTGATCGACACGCTGACGCGCACGCGCGGGCGGCACGCGGTGGTCGTCGGCGCCGGGTACATCGGCGTGGAGATGGCCGAGGCGCTGATCAACCGCGGCTACGGGGTGACGGTCGTCAACCGCGGCCGGGAGCCGATGTCGACGCTCGATCCGGACATGGGCCGCCTGGTGCACGAGGCCATGACGGGCCTGGGCATCACCATGGTGAACGGTGCCGAGGTCACCGAGGTGCTGACTGGCGACGACGGCCGGGTCCGGGCGGTGGCCACCGAGGACGCCGAGTTCCCCGCGGACGTGGTGGTGCTCGGCATCGGCGTACGCCCCGAGACCGGGCTCGCCGGGGCCGCCGGTCTGCCGCTCGGCGCGCACGGCGGACTGCTGACCGACCGGGCCATGCGGGTGCGCGGCCACGAGGACATCTGGGCCGGCGGCGACTGCGTGGAGGTGCTCGACCTGGTCTCAGGACAGCAGCGGCACATCCCGCTCGGCACGCACGCCAACAAGCACGGGCAGGTCATCGGCACCAACGCGGGCGGCGGCTACGCCACGTTCCCGGGCGTGGTCGGCACGGCGGTCAGCAAGGTGTGCGACCTGGAGATCGCGCGGACCGGACTGCGCGAGAAGGACGCGCTGCGGGCGGGGCTGCGCTTCGTGACGGCCACCATCGAGTCCACCAGCCGCGCCGGCTACTACCCGAACGCCTCCCCGATGACGGTGAAGATGCTGGCCGAGCGGCGCACCGGCCGTCTGCTCGGTGTGCAGATCGTCGGCCGTGAGGGCGCGGGCAAGCGGGTCGACATCGCCGCGGTGGCCCTCACGGCCGGGATGACGGTGGACCGGATGACGGCCCTCGACCTCGGCTACGCGCCGCCCTTCTCACCGGTGTGGGACCCGGTACTGGTGGCCGCGCGCAAGGCGGCGAAGGCGGTGGAGCAGCGGGGCTGAGGGCGCCGACTACGCGGTCCCGTTGATCCGGTCGATGGCCTGCCGTGCCTGCTCGGCCGGGGGCCGCGACGGCAGGGACGAGACCGACCCCGGGCTGGACACCGACGCGGGCGCGGACACCGGCGCCGGGGCGGTCACGGGGGCCGGAGGACTCGCCGCGCCCGGCTGCTCACCGGCCGGCCTTGCGTGCGCGGCACCCCGCGTGGAGCGCAGCCGGTGGCTGACCGCCTCGTCCAGCGTCACCGGCCGCTGCATCTGCGCGGCCAGCCGCCCGGCCTCCTGGCCGAGCCTGGCCACGTCCTCCCAGGGCAGGTGCAGCACGAGAGCGACCTCGGCCTCGCCGTCGGGCAGGGCGTGCATCGCCGGTGCCGGTGTGACCCGTTCGTTCATCGCCTGATCCTCACGTCGTGTCCGCGCCCCGCCTTCCCCGGGCAGCGGGCGGTCGAGAGGGCATACGTACACACGGACGGCGGCGTTCAAGGGGCGAACCGGTTCACGGGCCGTCAGGTGGGCAGTAGTGTCTCGTGGTCATCCCCGTCCATGACGTGAACCCGGCGCGGCGCACCGCGTGGGTGACGTACGCCCTGATCCTCGCGAACGTCCTGGTCTTCCTGTTCACCCCGGGCATGGCGGGGTCCGCGACGGGCGACGGTTCTCTCGCGCAGCTGTGTCATCTCCAGGCCTTCCTGGACCGCTACGCGGCGGTGCCGCAGGAGTTGCTCCAGCACCGGATGCCCCGGCTGGTGCCGACCGGCGACACCGGGATCGGCCCGCAGGGGCCGGGCTGCGTGGTCGGCCCGCCGGACTACGACAAGTCCCCGGAGCTGAGCGTCCTGACGGCGATGTTCCTGCACGGCGGCTGGCTGCACCTGCTGGGCAACATGCTCTTCCTGTGGATCTTCGGCAACAACGTCGAGGACCGGATGGGCCACGTGCGCTACCTGCTCTTCTACGGCGTCTGCGGCTATGCGGCAACCTATGGCTTCGCCCTCCTCAACGCCGGCTCGAACGACCCGCTGATCGGCGCGTCCGGCGCGATCGCCGGGGTGCTCGGCGCCTATCTGGTGCTGTATCCGAGAGCCCGCGTGTGGGTCCTCGTCCCCTTCCTCGTCTTCCTGCCGCTGCGCCTGCCGGCCTGGATCGTGCTGGGCTCCTGGTTCGGCCTCCAGGCGGTCTACTCGTACGGCGGGGCGGTCTCCGACGCGGGCACCGTGGCGTACGTGGCCCATGTCGTCGGCTTCGTCGTCGGCATGCTGATCGCCTGGCCGCTGCGGCGGGGCACCCCTCCCCCGCCGCAGCCGCGCGGGCTGCTGTTCGGCCGGCGGGCCCGCCCGGGGTGGTGAGCGCCGGCCGGGGCACGCTCAGGCGGGTGAGGCCGCCTCGTCCGGGACGGCGGGCACCGGGGTCCAGCGGATGCGGGTGCTGCACAGTGCGACGGCGATCGCCGACGCGGCCACGGCGCCCATGCCCCACGACAGGTCGCTCGCGCCCGCGACGAACCCGATGAGCGGCGGGCCGGCCAGCAGGCCGGTGGTGCCCATGGCGGCGACCAGGGTCAGCGCGTCCGAGCCCTGCCGGGCCGCGGCGGCGTAGACGCAGGGGGTCACGGCCGCGATGCCGAGGCCCATGCAGGCGAAGCCGGCGAGGGCCGGGGCGACGCCGCCGCCGACCAGGGCGGCGGCGAGACCGGTACCGGCCACCGCGCTGCCCAGGAGGACGACGCGTCCGTCGCCCCAGCGGGCCCGCCAGTTGTCGGCGAAGAGGCGGGCCACGACCATCATGGAGGACACCACGGCGATGCCCAGCGGCGCGAGTTCCGCGGACGCCTCGGCGATGTCCTTCAGATAGAGGGCGGACCAGTCGTTCATGGCTCCCTCGGCGACCGTGCCGAAGACCATGGCGCAGCACATCCACAGGGTCGGGCGGGCGGGGACATTCCAGCGGCGGCGCGGCTTCGGCTCGGCCGGGGCGCCGGGGCCGGCCCCGGCGGCCGGTGTGTCGTCGTCGAGCAGGCCCGTCCGCGCGGACGCGCCCAGTACGGCGAGCAGGGCGACCGCCACGGCGAAGTGCGCGGCCACCGAGCCGGTCGCGGCGGTCATGCCGGAGGCGAGCAGGGCCGCGAGCAGGGAGCCGGCGCTGAAGGTGGCGTGCAGCCTCGCCATGGTGTTGCGCTCGTAGCGGGTCTCCAGGGCCGCGCCCTGCGCGTTCATGGCCACGTTCAGACAGCCGACGAGGACCCCGTCGGCGCACATCACCAGCAGGGCCGTCGGATAGTCCGGGGCCGCCGCCAGGGCGAACAGCAGCAGGGCAAGGCCCAGTTGGGACAGCAGGGCGAGGCGCCGCGAACCCAGGCGCCGCATCAGCCAGGCCACCAGGGGAAAGGACACCGCGGCGCCGACGCCCGCGGCCATCAGGAGCACCCCCACCTCGGCCGCGGTCAGGTCCAGGTCGGTCTTGATGGCCGGGATCCGCGCGGCCCAGGTGGCGTACTGGAAGCCGAGCGACAGGAACAGCGCGGCGATCGCCAACTGGCCGCGGCGGAAGGGGTCGTGGAGGCGGGGCACGCGCATCAGCTCACTTCGCGCAGGGAGCGGGGAGGGGACGGGGCGGTCCGGTGGTGCGGCACCGGCCTGGACATGTAGAGGGCCTGCCCGCCGTACGCGCCGGGGGGCACGGTCCCCGGGTGCGGCACGAAGCCGCGCGCCGACCAGAAGGGCTCGGTGCCCGCCACGGCGACCAGGGAGATCCGCTCGTCCCCGCGCGCTCGGGCGGTGCCGGCGAGGTGGTGCAGGAGGTGCCGGGCCAGCCCCCTGCGGCGCAGGTCGGGCGCCACGACGAGGTCGTGCAGATGGAGGTTCCCGGGCGGGAACGCGGTCGCGGCGTCCTCCGCCCGCCCCAGGTCCGGGTAGCGGTGGGGCGGGTAGGGCAGCGCCAGTACGTAGCCGGCGGTGCGGGGGCCGAGGTCGACGACGAAGCAGGTGTCCGGCGACGCCGCCGCCCGGGACCGCAGCGCGGTGCGGCCCTCCGACAGGCCGAGGCCGGCGTAGGCGTCCCGCTCCAGTGCCACCACGGCGTCCCAGTCCCGGTCGGCGAGGGGGCGTACGCGCACGGTCTCAGCCATCGGCGCCGGTCCCCTCCGGGCGGTCGGCCCAGGCGTACGGGAGCGGGGCGAAGCCGTTGAAGCCCTGGGTGGTGTAGCTGGTGGCGTACGCGCCGCAGGACAGCACCCAGACCGGGTCGCCCGAGGTCAGCGCCTCGGGCACCGGGACCAGTCCCTCCCGGTGGGAATAGGCGTCGTCGCTGTCGCAGGTGGGTCCCGCGACGACGGCCGGGACCCGGGGGCCTTCGGTGTGGCCGGGGAAGACCAGCGGGTACTGCAGCGCGTCCATCTCGTACAGCCCGTTGAACTTGCCGCAGCTCAGGTACAGCCAGTACCGCCGCTCGCCGTTCGGGCCGCGGCGTTCGGCGAGGCGGGCGACGTGGGCGCGGATCGCCCCGTGGTCGGCGACGAGGTGCCGGCCGGGTTCGATGACGAACTCCAGGGGGCCGCCGTGGATCCGGCGCAGCGCGTCGGTCCCCTCCCGGATCACCGCGAAGATCTTGTCAAGCGGCGGGTCGAGGGGCGTGCCGTGCCGGTCGCGGTAGCCGAGCGCGGGCAGCCCGCCGCCGAGGTTGACGTGGTCGACGCGGATGCCGCGCCGGCCCAGTGCGCGCAGCACGTCGCCGAGGACTTCCAGGGCGCCGTGCCACGCCTCGCCCGTCATCTGCTGGGAGCCGACGTGCACGGACAGGCCGGCCGGCACCAGTGAGGCGTCGCGGGCCCGTTCCATGACACGGACGGCGTCGCCGGGCGGGCAGCCGAACTTGTTGCTCAGCCCCCACACGGCACCCGCCCCGCCGGTCGCCACCCGGCAGAAGACCCGGGAGCCGGGGGCGTGGGCGGCCAGGGCGGCCACGTCCTGGAGGCTGTCGGTCGCGAAGGTGCGGACGCCCAGCCGGTACGCCTCGGCGATGTTCCGGTCGGACTTGACGGTGTTGCCGTAGTGCACGCGCCCGGCCGGCACCCCGGCCCGCAGCGCCTGCTCCACCTCGCCGGGGCTCGCCGCGTCGACGCCGGCGCCGCGGCGCGCCAGGGCGCCGAGGATCTCGTCGAGCGGGCAGGCTTTCATCGCGAACCGCACCTCGACGCCGGGTAGTTCGCGGCGCAGGGTGTCGTGGCGCCGCTCGATGCCGGCCAGGTCGTAGACGATCCGGTCCTCGGTGGCGGCGGCGAGGGCGGCGGCCAGGGGCTCGCTGAGCCCCGCGCTCGGCGCCGCGTTCACCCCGGCCGCCCGGACACGGGGGCCAGGGGTGTGGCCCTGGCCGCGCCGACCAGTCCCGCCCACGCCTCGGTCAGCAGCGCGAAGTCCGCCATGTCGCCGCGTGCCTCGTCGAGGAGGCGCTCGCGCCGGGTGGCCAGGAGGTCGGCGAACTCGGCGTACCGGCCGCCCAGTCGCCGGTAGGCGGCGTCGAGGGTGTCGAGCCGGCGGACGTTCTCCGCCGGGTCGAGGCCGGTGCTCTCGCGGGCCAGCGCCGCCACGGCCGAGGGGCGGGCCCGGCCGTGTTCGTCCAGCAGCCCGTCGCCCGCCTCGGCCATCCGGTCGTAGACGAAGTGGAAGTAGAGCATCGACAGGAGGAACTTGGCGAAGCGGGTCTGGTAGGCGAGGAAGCCGGGTCCCGTCCTGCGTTCGCCGGTGTGGTAGTTGACGATGTTCCGGTTGTGCAGCACTCCGGGCAGCCGGGCGTCGTGCACCAGGTGGATCAGGAAGTAGTCGCTGCCGATGGTGTCGCGGGCGGGCGGCAGCGGCACCCGTTCGCAGACGGTGTCCCCGTGGAAGGCGATGTTGCACATGTCCACGCGCATCGGGTCGACGACCGTCAGCAGCGAGTGGTCGGCCGCGAAGGGTTCGGTGCCCGCGCCGAGGAAGGACTCCTCGACCAGTTCCCGTTTGCGTTCGGCGGACCAGTGCTCGGGCGCCCACAGCGAGACGACCTGGTGGTAGACGGCGGGGTCGGCGTCGCGTATCCCGGCTATGTCCACGGAGAGTTCGCCCACGAAGGAGCCGCCCGCCATGGCGACCCGCCGCTCCAGGAGAGTCGCGGGCAGGTCCGACTCGGTGACGCGGGGCACGGCGTCGGCGGCGCGTCTGCCGAGGGAGAGCAGTTCGTGGTGGACGGGGAAGACGGTACGGCCGTCGACGCTCTGGTAGCGGCTGTCGGAGTCCCTGCGGTGGACGGACTCGCAGCCGAGGGCGGCCGCGATCAGGAAGGCGCGGTTGGTGCAGGCGCCGTAGGACAGGCCGTCCGGGAGCATCAGGTCCAGCAGCAGGTCGGGCTTGGCGCCGCCCGAGTGTGCCGTCACCCGTCGCAGGAAGTCGCGCTGGGCGGCCTCGTCGAGGTGGTGCGCGGTGACCCGGGGGTGTGCGGGCAGGCGGCGCAGGGCCTCGGCGTGGGCGGCGCGGTCCGGTGGCGGGCAGGAGTCGAGGACCAGGAGATGGACATCGGTGCCGAAGTGGTCGGCTGCGTACGCCGCTTCCCCGCCGACGGCCGCGATGGTGTCCGGGCAGTGCCGGTTGGTGGGCAGGGTCAGGCAGATGCTGCGCATGCGGCGTCCCCGGTGGCCTCGTCCTGGTCGGTGCGGGAGTCCGGGTGCCAGGACTTCAGGCCCAGCAGTCTGGCGCCCAGTTCGGTCAGTTCGGCCGGTCCGTAGCGCTCGGACTCGGGCCGGCGGGCGTCGCCGAGGAGGGTGGCGTTCCAGTCGGGGGTGGCGAGGGTGCGCCAGGAGTCGACGCGGGAGTCGCGCAGCGTCCGGTGGGTCTCCAGGGCGGGCATCATCGACAGGTACTGGACGGCGCGCACGCCGTCGCCCGAGACGTTGGGCGCGACGCCGTGGGCCAGCAGGCCGTTCCAGATGAGCAGGTCGCCGGCCTCCAGGTCGGGCCGTACGACGGGCATGTCGTCGCGGTCGATCGCGGGCCGGATCGGGTCCCGGTCGTCCGGCTGGAGGGCCCTCCAGCGGTCGAAGCGGCGGAACAGCTCGGGGCAGCACTGGAAGCCGCCGTGGTCCGGCTTGGTGTCGTTGAGCGCGATGATGCCCTGCACCCGCTGGGGCAGCACGCCGAGGGAGGTGTCCACGTCCCAGTGCAGCTCGATGTCGAAGCCGCGGTCCGGCTTGTCGATGAGCGCGCGGTCGCGGTTGCCGGTGTTGGGCGGGTTGAGGTTGAGCCGGTCCAGGGTGACCCACAGCTCCTCGCAGTCCCACACGTCGACGAAGGCGTCGTAGACGCGCCGCGCCTGGCGGCTGTCCCAGATGAGCTGGTGGTGGTACGCCTCGACGAAGCCGTAGATGTGCAGTTCCCGGTCGAGGTCGCTGCGGTACTCCCGCTCCTCGTACCAGGTGTCGGGGCGGTCCGGGTCGAGGCCCTGGAACTCCCAGGCGAAGTCGAGCAGTCGGCGCGCAGAGTCGGCGGGTACCGCCTGTCTGACGACGACGTAGCCGTACGTCTGCCAGTGGGCGAAGTCCTCCTCGGACAGCACCCGCAGCGGTCGTGTCTTGTCGAGGTCGCGCAGTTGCGTGCGGGCCAGGTAGGTGTCGGCGTCCGCGCTGAAGTAGGGCAGGTCCGACGGGGCTCGGTAGAGGTGGGGTTCGGGCGTCACCATGTGGTGCTCCAGATCCTCGCCGTCGCCCGGTGCGGGCAACGGCGGTGTGTACGACGGGGGTCGGGCCGTCGCACATGAGGTCGATGGGGGCAGCGGGGGCCCGCTCGCGTCCGGGGCGGGAGCGGGGCGACGAGGGCGGCTCGGAGGGACGGGGTTCTCCCGGCTCCGGGGTCGCCCGGTCCGCGCACTCATCCGGAATGGTCGTCTCGTCCGGGGCGGTCGTCACGGAAGTCGTCGTACGGAAGTCGTCGCCGCGGGAGCGGTCTTCGCAGCCCGGCGGCGGCAGGCGTCCGGCGCGGAAACTGGTGTCGCATGCGTCCCTCGCCGAACTTGCGCCTCACAATGGACTAGACCAAGTGGCGGTGTCAACACCCCTCCCGCACTGCCGAGTTACCGCTCCCCGGCGCCGCTTCCCCCTCTTGACAGGCCTGGTTAACCTGAACACGCGAGGGCTTGGTCTATACCAAAAAATGTCATCCGAAAGGCGCGTACGCCGATGACGGGACGGGTTGCCGGGGTGGAGTTGACGGCCGCGAAGAGCACGACGGAGGCCGGTCCGTCGCCGCCGGGGTGGACGCCGGCGAGCTGCCGGCGGACCGGCCGGCCGAAGCCGCGGGCCGGGTACGGGAGTTCACCGGCTGGTCGGCGGGGCTGCGGGTGGCCGGGTCCGCCGGGGAGCCGGCCGGGCACGGCATCGGCCCGGTCGCCGCGCGCCGCGCCGCACGTGGTCGGCCCGGGGCCGCCCCTGCTCGGCCGCGACCCGGCAACGGGGCTGCGGGGGTTCAGATCTGACGGGCCCTCAGTGCGCGGTCCGCGTGTGCACGTACTCCACGAGGCGGGTCAGCGCGTCCGGGTCGGTGGTGGGCAGGACGCCGTGGCCGAGGTTGAAGACATGGCCCTCCAGGTCCGCCGCCGCGTCCAGAACCTCACGGGCCTTGGCCTCGACCGCCTGCGGGCCGGCGAACAGGACGGCCGGGTCCAGATTCCCCTGGAGCGCCTTGCCGGGGCCGACCCGGCGGGCGGCCTCGTCCAGCGGGACGCGCCAGTCGACGCCGACGACATCCGCGCCGGCCTCGCCCAGGAGCCCGAGCAGTTCGCCGGTGCCCACGCCGAAGTGGACGCGCGGCACGCCGTACCCGGCGACGGCCTCGAAGACCTTGCGGGAGGCCGGCATCACCGAGCGGCGGTAGTCCGCGGGCGACAGGGCTCCGACCCAGGAGTCGAAGAGCTGGACCGCGCTCGCGCCCGCCTCGATCTGCACCTTGAGGAAGGCGGCCGTGATGTCGGCCAGCCGGTCCAGGAGGTCGGCCCACAGTCGCGGGTCGCCGTACATGAGGGCCTTGGTGTGCTCGTGGTTGCGGGACGGACCGCCCTCCACGAGGTAGCTCGCGAGGGTGAACGGCGCGCCCGCGAAGCCGATCAGCGGGGTGGCGCCCAGCTCCCGGGTGAGCAGGCCGAAGGCCTCGGTGACGTAGGAGACGTCCTCGGGGGTGAGGTCGCGCAGCCGGGCCAGGTCCGCGCGGGTGCGGATCGGCTTCTCGACGACCGGGCCGACGCCCGGCCTGATGTCGAGGTCGACGCCGATGGCCTTGAGCGGGACCACGATGTCGCTGAAGTAGATCGCGGCGTCCACCCCGTGCCGGCGCACCGGCTGGAGGGTGATCTCGGCGACCAGTTCCGGGCGGGTGCAGGACTCCAGCATCGGGATGCCCTCGCGCACCTTGCGGTACTCCGGCAGTGAGCGCCCGGCCTGCCGCATGAACCACACGGGGGTGTGCTGCACCGGCTCACGCCTGCACGCGCGGAGGAACGCGGAGTCGTACGTGGCGGTCGGCTGCTTGCCCGCGGGGCTCTGGTTGGCACTCACACCGGCAAGTCTCGCATGCCCCCGGGACGGCGCCCGACCACGGGTGGGGCGGCCCCCGCACGCCCTCACGGGACCGCGTGATCCGGACATCGCGCCCGCACGCGGGTGTCCCTCCCTGCGCCGAGCCGTCGTTCCGCTTAATGTTCCCCGCATGGCTGCGGCTCAGGGACGACTGTCGGACGGCGCTGGCGGAATGGACGAACCGAAGGGTACCGAGGAGGACGCCCGGCATACGGGAGATACGGCACCGCCGCCCTTCGCGGCCGCCGTCGAGGCGCTGAGGGCCGCGCGACTGCGGCCGCAGATCGAGGTGGAGGCGACGCGCGCGCCACAGCGGCTCGCCCCGTACGCGTACGCGCTGGAGGCCGCGGTCGTCGACGGCGAGGAGGACCTCGCGGACGGCCGGCTGGTGCTGCTGCACGACCCGGCCGGTCACGACGCCTGGCGGGGCACCTTCCGGCTGGTGACGCTGGTGCGGGCCGAGCTGGAACCGGAGATGGCCGCGGATCCGCTGCTGCCGGACGTGTGCTGGTCCTGGCTCACCGGCGCGCTCCAGGCGCGCGGGCTGACGTACGGCGAGCCCAGCGGCACCGTCACGCGGGCGAGTTCCCACTACTTCGGAGGGCTCTCGGCGCGCCCGTCGGCCTCGCAGATCGAGATCCGGGCGTCCTGGACTCCGCGCGAGGGCCTGGGCGGTGTCCCGGACACCGGGGCGCATCTCATCGCGTGGTGCGACCTGCTGGCCCAGGTCGCGGGTCTGCCGCCGGCCGCGCCGGGCGACGCGTCGATCGTCACGCTGCCGCAGCGGCGGGGCCCGCAGTCCCGCTGAGCCCTGCCCGCTTCCCCCGCTTCCTCTCCTCCCGTTCCCTCTTCCCACCTGTCTCTTCCCTCCTGTCTCGTCACCCGGGCTCGTCCGGCCCGGGAAACGTTCCGTCACTTTGTCGACACAGCCACTTTCGGTCTCGTATCGACAAAGTGCGGACCCGTTCGATCTTCGAATGATCGACCGCGTGTCCGATTTGCTCGGATTGTTACTCACCAGATCGTGATCTTTCTCTAAAGGAGGACGGGTTCGGTGCCGAAGACGACTGTGACCTTGAAAGCACGGTTCGTCCCGGCTTCACCCCCACGAGCCGGCCCCGTCCCGAACCCCAGGAGGCCTGGTGTCCGTTCTCCTCGAGCAGCCTGCAAGCCTGGTCGCCTACCGCCCGAACAAGCCGACCGCCATGGTGGTCGTGGCCGATCAGCGCGTCCGTTCCACCGTCACCCGCCATCTGTGGGCGCTCGGTGTGCGCGACGTGATCGAGGCCTCGTCCGTCGCGGAGGCTCGTCCCCGCATCGGCAACCCCCGCGACATCTGCGTCGCAGAAGTGCATCTCCCCGACGGCTCCGGTCTGACCCTGCTGTCGGAGACCCGCGCCGCGGGCTGGCCCAACGGCCTCGCCCTGTCCGCCGCCGACGACATCGGCGCCGTGCGCAACGCCCTGGCCGGCGGCGTCAAGGGCTACGTCGTCACCGGCACCCGTACCAACGTCGGGCTCCCCACCCGGCCGGGCGCCGCCCCCATCGGAGCCGCGGCGGCCCGCCTGCACCACCGCCGTCCCCCGGGTGCCCCGAGCCACCCGGGCGGTTACCGCGAGCTGTCCGGCCGCGAGGTGGAGGTGCTGCGGCTGGTCGCGGAGGGCCAGTCGAACAAGGCGATCGGCGTCTCCATGGGCCTGTCCGCCCTGACCGTCAAGAGTCACCTGGCCCGCATCGCGCGCAAGCTCGGCACGGGCGACCGCGCCGGGATGGTCGCGGTGGCGCTGCGCACCGGCATCATCCACTGACCGTCCCGACCCCGCCCCTTCCCCTCCCCCTCTCCTTTCCCTCTCCTCCCCCTCTCCTCCGTTTCCCCTCCATGGAGCCGGTCTCCCACCGGCCTGACTGGTTTACGACCCCCCGGCGCCCGCCGACGGAACGTTCCGTCGGCGGGCGCCGTCGATCCACCGATACCCTTGACAGGTGACCGACGCCCACGAAACCGCAGCAGACCGTTCACTGCGAACCACCGGAGGCGCCCCTCCGGACGACGCCGGATCTTCTGCGAGTCAGGCGCCGACCCCCTTGCTCGAACCACGCGAGGGTGTGCCACCGGTGATCGCCGACGCGACCGCCCTCGCAGAGGTGACCGCCGCCTTCGCCGCCGGCAGCGGCCCCGTCGCCGTCGACGCCGAGCGCGCCTCCGGCTACCGCTACGGCCAGCGCGCGTACCTGGTGCAGTTGCGCCGCGCGGGCGCCGGGACCGCACTGATCGACCCGGCGGCCTGTCCCGACCTGTCCGGGCTGGGCGCGGCGATCTCCGACGCGGAGTGGGTACTGCACGCGGCCACCCAGGACCTGCCGTGTCTGCGGGAAATAGGGATGGTGCCCACCCGGATCTTCGACACCGAGCTGGCCGGGCGACTGGCCGGTTTCCCGCGCGTCGGCCTGGGCGCGATGGTGGAGAACGTCCTGGGCTTCGTCCTGGAGAAGGGCCACTCGGCCGTCGACTGGTCGACCCGCCCGCTGCCCGAGCCCTGGCTGCGCTACGCCGCGCTCGATGTCGAGCTGCTGGTCGACCTGCGCGACGCGCTGGAGAAGGAGCTGGACCGGCAGGGCAAGCTGGAGTGGGCCAGGCAGGAGTTCGACGCGATCGCCTCCGCCCCGCCGGCCGAGCCCCGCAAGGACCCCTGGCGCCGCACCTCCGGCATGCACAAGGTGCGCCGGCGCCGCCAGCTCGCCGTCGTGCGGGAGCTGTGGCAGACCAGGGACCGGATCGCGCAGCGCCGGGACGTCTCCCCGGCAAGGTGCTCGGGGACGCCGCCATCGTCGAGGCCGCACTCGCGCTGCCGCCCAACGCGCACGCGCTGGCCGCGCTGCACGGGTTCGGGCGGGTGAACCGCCGGCAACTGGAGCAGTGGCAGGTGGCGGTGGACCGGGCCAGGGCGCTGTCCGAGTCGCAGTTGCCGCAGCCCGGCCAGGCGGTGACCGGTCCCCCGCCGCCGCGGGCGTGGGCCGACAAGGACCCGGCCGCCGCGGCCCGGCTGTCCGCCGCGCGGGCGGCGGTGACCGCGCTGGCCGAGCGGCTGAACATGCCGCAGGAGAACCTGATCACGCCCGACACGGTGCGCCGGGTCTGCTGGGAGCCGCCCGCGATCGTCGACGCGGAGTCCGTGAGCGCGGCGCTCACCGGACACGGGGCCCGGCCCTGGCAGGTGGCACAGGTGACGCCGGTACTGGTGACGGCGCTGAACCAGAAGGAGCCCCAGGAGGAGTCCTAGGCTCCGGGAGTCCTGGGCGCGCGCGGCGGCGAGTTCCGGCCAAGAACCAGGAGGGAACGGTGGGCCGACGGTGTGACGTTCGCCGCTCCCGCCGGGGGGACTGGGCAGCTACGTTACCCACAAGTAGCATGGGGCTGAGCGCGCGCTCAGTGCATGCGTGCCGCAGCAGTGCCATCCCGCACCCTGGAGGAGAGCCATCGTGCCTCGTACCGTCAGGGACGTCGTCTTCGTAGACGGCGTCCGCACCCCGTTCGGCAAGGCGGGCCCGAAGGGCATCTACCACGAGACCCGCGCCGACGACCTGGTCGTGAAGGCGATCCGGGAGCTGCTGCGCCGCAATCCCGGTCTCGACCCCAAGAAGATCGACGAGGTCGCCGTCGCCGCGACCACGCAGATCGGCGACCAGGGCCTGACCATCGGCCGCACCGCCGGCATCCTGGCGGGCCTGCCCACCTCGGTCCCCGGCTACTCGATCGACCGCATGTGCGCGGGCGCCCTGACCGCCGTCACCTCGGTGGCCGGCTCCGTCGCGTTCGGCGCGTACGACATCGCCGTCGCGGGCGGTGTCGAGCACATGGGCCGGCACCCGATGGGCGAGGGCGTGGACCCGAACCCGCGGTTCGTCAGCGAGAAGCTGGTCGACGAGTCCGCCCTGTTCATGGGCATGACCGCGGAGAACCTGCACGACCGCTACCCGAGCATCACCAAGCGGCGCGCCGACGAGTACGCCGTGCGCTCGCAGGAGAAGGCCGCCAAGGCGTACGCCAACGGCCGGATCCAGGCCGACCTGGTGCCGATCTCGGTGCGCCGCACCAACGAGGAGGCCGGCGAGACGGGCTGGGGCCTGGTCACCGCCGACGAGCCGATGCGTCCGGGCACCACGCTGGAGAACCTGGCCGGTCTGAAGACGCCGTTCCGGGTGCACGGCCGGGTCACCGCGGGCAACGCGGCCGGTCTGAACGACGGCGCGACCGCCTCCCTCATCGCAAGCGAGGACTTCGCCCGCGAGAACGGCCTGCCGGTCAAGATGCGCCTCGTCTCCTACGCCTTCGCGGGCGTCGAGCCGGAGGTCATGGGCTACGGCCCGATCCCGGCCACCGAGAAGGCCCTCGCCAAGGCGGGCCTGTCCATCTCCGACATCGGTCTGTTCGAGATCAACGAGGCCTTCGCCGTCCAGGTCCTCGCCTTCCTGGAGCACTACGGCATCGCCGACGACGACACGCGCGTCAATCAGTACGGCGGCGCCATCGCCTTCGGCCACCCGCTGGCCTCCTCCGGCGTCCGGCTGATGACGCAGCTGGCCCGCCAGTTCGAGGAGCAGCCGAACGTCCGCTACGGCCTGACCACCATGTGCGTCGGCTTCGGCATGGGCGCGACGGTCGTCTGGGAGAACCCGCACTTCGAGGGGGACAAGTGAGCACCACCGCAGAGCTTTTGAAGGGTGCGGCCGAGCTGTTCCCCGGCGAGGTCGTCACCCAGGCGCACGTACGCCACTTCGACCTGCCCCAGGGAGCCGGCCGCTTCGCGCTGATCACCCTGGACAACGGCCACGACCACACCAGGCCGACCACGCTCGGCCCGCAGTCGCTGGCGAACATCGACGCCGCGATCGACCGGGTCGAGAAGGAGGCCGCGGCCGGCGAGATCGTCGGTGTCGGCGTCACCGGCAAGCCGTTCGTCTTCGCGGTCGGCGCCGACCTCAAGGGCGTCGAGCTGCTGAAGCGGCACGAGGACGCGCTGGCCATCGGCAAGGGCGGCCACGACGTACTCAAGCGCCTCTCCAAGCTGGCCGTGCCGTCCTTCGCGTACTACAACGGCGCCGCCATGGGCGGCGGCGTGGAGATCGGCCTGCACTGCACCTACCGCACGGTGTCGGCGGCCATCCCGGCGTTCTCGCTCCCCGAGGTCTTCCTGGGCCTCGTGCCCGGCTGGGGCGGCTGCACGCTGCTGCCGAACCTGATCGGCGCGGACAAGGCCGTCTCGGTCATCATCGAGAACAGCCTGAACCAGAACAGGCAGCTCAAGGGCGGGCAGGTCTACGAACTCGGCATCGCGGACGCGATCTTCGAGGGCGCCGACTTCCTTGAGCAGTCGCTGCTGTGGACCACGTCCGTCCTCAAGGGCGAGATCGCCGTCGAGCGTCCGGCGATCGACCGCGGCGAGGCCTGGGACCAGGCCGTCGCGAAGGGCCGCCTCATCGCGGACGGCAAGGTGCACGGCGCCGCCCCGGCCGCCTACCGCGCCCTGGACATCATCGCCGCCGCCAAGAACGGCGACCTCCAGCAGGGCTACGACGCCGAGGACCGGGCCCTCGCCGACCTGATCATGGGCGGCGAACTGCGGGCCGGCATCTACGCCTTCAACCTGGTGCAAAAGCGCGGCAAGCGCCCCGCCGGCGCCCCGGACAAGTCGCTGGCCCGCCCGGTCACCAAGGTGGGCGTGGTCGGCGCCGGCCTGATGGCCTCCCAGCTCGCGCTGCTCTTCCTGCGCCGCCTGGAGGTCCCGGTCGTCCTCACGGACATCGACCAGGAGCGCGTCGACAAGGGGGTCGGCTACGTCCACGCCGAGATCGACAAGCTGCTCGGCAAGGGCCGCGTCGACCAGGACAAGGCCAACCGCCTCAAGGCCCTGGTGACCGGCGTCCTGGACAAGGCCGAGGGCTTCGCGGACGCCGACTTCGTCATCGAAGCGGTCTTCGAGGAGATGGGCGTCAAGCAGAAGGTGTTCGCCGAGGTCGAGGCGGTCGCCCCGGCGCACGCGATCCTCGCCACCAACACCTCCTCCCTCTCCGTCTCGGAGATGGCGTCGAAGCTCAAGCACCCCGAGCGGGTCGTCGGCTTCCACTTCTTCAACCCGGTCGCGGTCCTCCCGCTCCTGGAGATCGTCCGCGGCGAGCAGACCGACGACGCCGCGCTGGCCACGGCGTTCGGCGTCGCCAAGAAGCTGCGGAAGACCGCGGTACTGGTCAAGGACGCCCCGGCGTTCGTGGTCAACCGCATCCTGACCCGCTTCATGGGCGAGATCCAGAACGTCATCGACGAGGGCACCCCGGTCGCCGTCGCGGAGAAGGCGGTGGAGCCGCTCGGCCTCCCGATGTCTCCGCTGGTCCTGCTGGAGCTGGTCGGCCCGGCGATCGGCCTGCACGTCTCGGAGACCCTCAACGGGGCCTTCCCCGAGCGCTTCACGGTCTCCCCGAACCTCAAGGCGGTCGTCGAGGCGGGCAAGCGCGGCTTCTACGTCTACGACAGCGGCAGGCCCGAGCTGGACCCGGAGGTCGCCGCGCTCCTCAAGCAGGGCGACACCGTCCTGACGGAGGAGCAGGTACGGGCGCGTGTCCTGGACGCGGTCGCCCAGGAGATCGGCCTCATGCTCGACGAGCACGTCGTCGCCGAGGCCCAGGACATCGACCTGTGCCTGATCACCGGCGCCGGCTGGCCCTTCCACCTGGGCGGCATCACGCCGTACCTGGACCGCGAGGGCGTCTCCGAGCGCGCCGCCGGAAGGCGGTTCCTGGCCCCGGGGGTCGCCTCGGTCCCGGCGTAGCCGCGCCGGACTCCGACCCGTGCGAAGAGGGCTCCCGCGGTGTGCGGGGGCCCTCTTTCCGGGTCAGGCGGGGTGTCAGGCGGGTCCCGCCGCGGGCCGCCACTCACCGAAGGCGAGCCCGCTCTCGTCACCGGTACGGCGGCTCACGCTCAGGAGCGTCCCGGGCGCCCGGGACGCCACGGCAAGGTGCCCGGACCGGCTCACCGCGGCGGACGCCGCGCCGTGCGCGGAGCCGCACCCCAGGTCCTGCCACCGCACCCCGTCCTCCGGCCGGCCCTCCGGATAGGCGCCCACCGAGCAGGTGCCGCCGGGTCCCGGGCGGACGAGCAGGGAGTGCGGCGAGCCGTCCACGCGCACTCCCCGCACCGCGGCGAGCGGGCCCGTCCCGTCGGTGTCGCCGAGCGGACAGGCCGCCCGCGCGCCCGGACGCCACAGATGCGCCCGGCCGGAGTGCAGGTCGCGGAAGAGGACGGCGCCCGGTTCGGGGGCGGGCGCGAGCGTGCCCGGGAGCGGGGTGAACGGCGGTGTCCCGGCCTCGGCCCAGCCCTCGTCCCCCTCGGAGCACCAGCGGACCACCGAAGCGCTGTCACGGGCCCGTGCGTAGACCTCGACGCCGCCGTCCGACGCGGTCACCGCGACGAGGTCGTCGGCGACCCGGGTGCCGCCCAGGTGCTGCCACTTCGACCACGCGCCGTCGGTGGAGCGGGAGCGGCAACTGATGCTGTGCCCGAAGTTGCGGGCGAAGACGAACAGGTTGCCGGACGCGTCGAACGCGGCGGCGGGGAAGCCGACCTCCCGCCCCTTGCGCCACGCGCCGAAGTTCGGTCCGCCCAGCGTGTGCCACGGTGTGACCTGCCCGGTGCGGTACTGGGCGGCGTGCACGATCTCGACCGTCACCTCGCCGCCACCGCCCACGCTGCGGCGCAGGCCGAACAGGTGCGGCAGCCCGTAGGGGTCCGGCACCACGGTGAGACCCGGCACCAGGCCGCCGCCCTCCACGGTCCACGGCCCGGCCCACGGGCCGCCGGGCGTCTCCTCCCACCAGGTGACCACGCCGGCGGCCGTCGGCAGGAACGCGGTCAGCCGGCCGTCGAAGCCGGCGGACAGCCAGTTCGCGGGCGCCGGATACCGCCGGGCAGCGCCGGCGCCGGATCCCGGGCCGGTTCGCGCGCGGTGGCACTCGACGTACAGCGGCAGCCCGCTCTCCCGCTGCCACGCACCGGCCGCGGCGAGCGCGGCGGCGGCGAACTCCGCGTGGCCCGGGGGCTCGTCGTACACCGGCATGCCCTTCGCCTCGTCGACCGAGACGTGTACGGGGTCGGGGTCCAGCGTGTGCAGCCGCTCGGGAGCGATGTCCCGCAGTTCGCCGAGGAGGGCCGCCACCGGGTCCGCGGCGCTCTCCCTGAGCACCCTGACGCCGCCGGACGTGTCGCAGCCGCGCGCGGCGGCCCCGGCCAGGGCCCGGTCGGCCGCGCCGCGGGCGTCCTTGCTGCCGTGGCGCCGGCAGACGAGCACGATCCGCGCCCCGGGCGGCTGCCGCTCGACGAGGGGCACGGCGTCCGCCGGTTCGGGGACGACGACGGCGACCGTGTGGGCCGGTGGCCGGCCCGGTGCGGCGGCGGCCGACGGGATGCGGTCGGACCTTGGTGTCATGCCCTCACGTTCCTCGGCGCGGGGGCTGGTCCCCGGCACGGTCATAGCTTGGTCCAGTCGCTCAGCGTCAGCCCCGGGCCGTCCTCCTGGCGGGCCAGGCCGAGGGAGCCGTCCGGGGAGGCGACGAGCACGACGACCCGCCCGTCCGCGTCGCGGGCGAGGACGGGGTCGCCCAGGCAGGGGACGCCGGTGTCGGTCCACCACACGCCGTCCCGCTCCTCCTCGGCGACACACACGCCCAGCACGACCCGGCCCGCGGCGTCGCGGTGGGCCAGCACCGTGCAGAGGCGGCCGTCGAGGGTGGCGGTGAGCGCCGCGTGCCGTCCGTCGCCGGGTGTGCCGCCGACGGGCACCGGCGGCTCACCGGCCCGTGCGGCGACGATCCGGCCGCTTCGCAGGTCGGTCAGGTAGTGGGTGACCCTTCCCGGGGAGGTCTCCACACCGGTCACGGAACCGGGCAGTGGGACGGCTTCGAGGTCGGGGCCGCGCTCCAGGGCCGCGCCCGGCTCCGGCTGGAACCAGGTCAGGGCGCCGGTGCAGGTGGGCGCGAGCAGTTCCACGTGTCCCGTGGAGGTGGCCGTCGCGGCGGGGGTGTCCAGCACGGCGGTGACCTTGAGGTCGCGCCACGGCTCCCAGGCGCCCTTGGCGTTCTCGCGTCTGAGGGCGACGTGCCCCTCCATCGTGGGCACGAAGGCGTACAGCGTGCCCGCGGTGTTCACGGCGGCGGCCGGCGCTCCCATCTGCGCCGTGCGCTCCCGCTTGGCCTGCGGATTGCCGACGGTCCGCCACTCGCTCATCGGGCGGCCGCTCTGGTACTGGATCGCGTAGACGAGGTCAACGTCGAGGGGGTGACCGGCGCCCCTGGACCTGCGGCCCAGCAGGTGGGCATAGCGGTTGCGGCCCTGGACGACGGTGAGGTGGGTGATCCCGGGCGCGGACAGCGCGTCCGGGCCCAGCCACGTGGTGCCGCCGGGCCGGCTCTCGGTCCAGCGCAGGACCTCGCCGCCCACGTGCGCGTACACGATGAGCCGGCCGTCGTGCCCGAGGAGCAGCCAGGGTCCGGACCGGACGGCGGGCAGCCGGCCGGCGACACCGCCCGTCCCGGGGTCGGCGGGCTGCCGTGGCCCGCTGTCGCGCACGGTGCTGGCCCGCATGATCCGCCCTCGTCCTTCCTTGTCGTCGGCCGGGCCGGAACCCGGGCCCCGACGCCGCGTCACAGGTCGGCCGGCGACGCGTCCCGGGGTGCCGGGCGCCCGTGCCGGGCGCACCCTCCGCCGTGACCACGCATCTCATCGGCCAACCGGATCTTCCCACATACCGAAACGCGCGTGCGACCCTGGCACCATGAGCGACAGCGGATCTCTTCTCCTGGTCGTCGATGCCGCGAACGTCGTCGGGTCGGTGCCCGACGGGTGGTGGCGGGACCGGCGCGGGGCGGCGGAGCGGCTGCGGGACCGGCTGGCGGCGGACGGGGTGGCCGGGCGGGACGGGCCGGTGGAGATCGTTCTCGTCGTCGAGGGCGCGGCCCGCGGGGTGGAGTCCGTGCCCGGCGTACGGGTGGAGTCGGCGCCCGGCAGCGGCGACGACCACATGGTCGAACTGGTCGCCCGTGCCGCCGGCGACCGCCCCGTCCTGGTCGTCACGGCCGACCGCGAACTGCGCCGCCGGGTGACGGAACTGGGCGCGGAGGTGGCCGGCCCCCGGACGGTACGACCCCTGTGACACGCCCCGGCGCCGGCCGCGCTTATGGGCCCCCGTTACGGCGTGTCCCCGCCGGACGGCTTCGGTGAGGTCGCCGCCGGTTCGTCCCCGCCGTGGGCCAGGCGGCTGTGGGTGCGGCCGTAGAGGAAGTACACGACGAAGCCGATCGCCATCCAGACGGCGAACCGGACCCAGGTCTCGGCGGGCAGGTTCAGCATCAGCCACAGCGACGCGGCCACCGACACGATGGGCAGCAGCGGGACCAGCGGGGTGCGGAAGGCGCGGGGCAGGTCGGGGCGGGTACGGCGCAGGATGATCACGCTCATCGCGACGACGACGAACGCGAACAGGGTGCCGATATTGACCAGTTCGGCCAGCTCGCTCAGGCTGGTGAAGCCGGCGACGACGGCGATGACCGCGCCCAGCAGGAGGGTCGGCCGGTACGGCGTCCGGAACTTCGGGTGGACGCGCGAGAAGAAGCGCGGCAGCAGTCCGTCACGGCTCATCGCGAAGAACACCCGGGTCTGCCCGAGCAGCAGGATCATGCACACCGTGGTCAGGCCCACCGCGGCGCCGAAGCTGATCACACCGGAGAAGAAGGGATGCCCGGTGGCCTTGAACGCGTCGGCGAGCGGGGCGTCGACGGACAGCTGGGAGTAGTGCTGCATGCCGGTGACGACAATGGAGACGGCGACGTACAGGACGGTGCAGATGACCAGGGAGCCGAGAATGCCGCGCGGCATGTCGCGCTGCGGGTTCTTGGTCTCCTCGGCGGCCGTGGCGACGATGTCGAAGCCGATGAAGGCGAAGAAGACGACCGAGGCGGCCGTGAAGATGCCCATCACCCCGAAGTTGGACGGCGCCCAGCCGAACATCAGCTGGATCAGCGGGGAGTGCAGTCCCCCGCCCGCCTCCACCGTCTGCGCCTTTGGGATGAACGGGTCGTAGTTGGCACCCTTGATGAAGAAGGCGCCCGCGATGATCACGACGAGGACGACGGCGACCTTGATGGCGACGACGACCGAGGTGACCCGCGCCGACAGCTTCATGCCGAGCACCAGGATCCCGGTGAGCACCAGCACCAGGGCGGCGGCGAGGATGTCGAAGCCGAATCCCTCGGCACCGTCCCTGCCGCCCAGCTCCGCGGGCATGTGCCAGCCCGCGTTGTCCAGCAGCGAGCGGATGTAGCCCGACCAGCCGACGGCCACCACCGCCGTGCCGAGGGCGAACTCCAGGACCAGGTCCCAGCCGATGATCCAGGCGGGCAGTTCACCGAGCGAGGCGTAGGAGAAGGTGTACGCGGAGCCGGCCACCGGGACGGTGGAGGCGAACTCGGCGTAGCACAGGGCGGCCAGCGCGCAGACCACACCGGCGACCACGAAGGCCAGGGCCACGGCGGGCCCGGCGTTGTTCTTGGCGACCGTGCCGGTCAGTACGAAGATGCCGGTGCCGATGATGACGCCGACGCCGAAGACGGTCAGGTCGAGCGCCGACAGGGATTTCTTGAGCGCGTGCTCCGGTTCCTCCGTGTCACGGATGGACTGTTCGATCTTCTTCGTCCTGAAGAGGGTGTTGCTCACGGGGACCTCCCACGCTTGTCGTCCTCGACATGATCGAGAGGGGGCGTACTGCGTATGCCCCGGCGTGGGCGTTTTCACGCGGATGGGCCGCTTCCACGACTGCAACGAGTGGTGGAGGCGGCCCATCCGGCGGAACGTCAGTCGCGCGCGGCCTCCACCGGGTCGGCCTCGGCGCCCGTGCGCTCGTAGCGGCCGTCGAGCCGTGCGACCAGGCCGGTGACCTGGCGGGCGATGTCGGGGGCGGTGAGCCCGATCTCGGCCAGGACCTCGCCGCGCGAGGCGTGGTCGAGGAAGCGCGGCGGGATGCCGAAGTCACGCAGCGGCACGTCGACGCCGGCGTCCCGCAGGGCCTGGGCGACGGCGGAGCCGACCCCGCCCACGCGGGAGTTGTCCTCGACGGTGACGACCACACGGTGCCGTTCGGCGAGCGGGGCCATGGCCTCGTCGACGGGCTTGACCCAGCGCGGGTCGATCACGGTGGTGGAGATGCCCTGCTTGTTCAGCAGGTCCGCCACCTCAAGGCACATCGGCGCGAGCGCGCCGACGGAGACCAGCAGGACGTCCGGGGTCTCGGTGCCGGGGGCGCGCAGCACGTCCATGCCGCCGACCCGGCCCACGGCGGGTACCGCGGGGCCGACGGCGCCCTTGGAGAAGCGGACCACGGTCGGCGCGTCGTCCACCTCGACGGCCTCGCGCAACTGGGCGCGGACCTGGTCGGCGTCGCGCGGCGCGGCCAGCCGCAGTCCGGGGACCACCTGGAGGATCGACATGTCCCACATGCCGTTGTGGGAGGCGCCGTCGGTGCCGGTGACACCGGCGCGGTCCAGCACGAACGTCACCCCGCACTTGTGCAGGGCCACGTCCATCAGCACCTGGTCGAAGGCGCGGTTGAGGAAGGTGGCGTACACGGCGAAGACCGGGTGCACCCCGCCGTGCGCGAGGCCGGCCGCGGAGACGGCGCCGTGCTGCTCGGCGATGCCGACGTCGTAGACGCGGTCGGGGAAGGCCTTGGCGAACTTGTCGAGGCCGACCGGCTGGAGCATGGCGGCGGTGATGGCGACGAGGTCCTCGCGCTCCTCGCCGAGCTTCACCATCTCCTCGCCGAAGACGCTCGTCCAGTCGGCGCCGGAGGTGGCGAGGGGCAGGCCGGTGTCGGGGTGGATCTTACCGACGGCGTGGAAGCGGTCGGCCTCGTCCTGGAGGGCGGGCTGGTAGCCGCGGCCCTTCTCGGTGAGGCAGTGCACGATGACCGGGCCGCCGAAGCGTTTGGCCCGGGTGAGGGCGGACTCCAGGGCCTCCAGGTCGTGTCCGTCGATGGGACCGACGTACTTGAGGCCGAGGTCCTCGAACATGCCCTGGGGGGCGATGAAGTCCTTCAGGCCCTTCTTGGCGCCGTGCAGGGTGTCGTAGAGCGGGCGGCCGACGACCGGGGTGCGCTCCAGGACCTCCTTGGTGCGGGCCAGGAAGCGCTCGTAGCCGTCGGTGGTGCGCAGGGTCGCCAGGTGGTTGGCGAGGCCGCCGATGGTGGGGGCGTAGGAGCGCTCGTTGTCGTTGACGACGATGACGAGGGGGCGGTCCTTGGCGGCGGCGATGTTGTTGAGCGCCTCCCAGGCCATGCCGCCGGTGAGGGCGCCGTCGCCGATGACGGCGACGACGTGGTCGTCGCGCCGCAGGACCTGGTTGGCCTTGGCGATGCCGTCGGCCCAGCCGAGGACCGTGGAGGCGTGGCTGTTCTCGATGACGTCGTGCTCGGACTCGGCCCGCGAGGGGTAGCCGGACAGGCCGCCCTTCATCTTCAGCCTCGAGAAGTCCTGGCGGCCGGTGAGCAGCTTGTGCACATAGGACTGGTGGCCGGTGTCCCAGAGCACCTTGTCCTTCGGCGAGTCGAAGACCCGGTGCAGGGCGAGGGTCAGTTCCACCACCCCGAGGTTGGGGCCGAGGTGGCCGCCGGTCTTGGAAACGGCGTCGACGAGGAAGGTACGGATCTCCTCCGCCAGCCGGCCCAGCTCTTCCAGGCTGAGCCGGTCCAGATCGCGCGGTCCCGTGATGCGGGTCAGCAGCGGCACCCGTGCCTCCTTGCAGTAGAGCTGTTGCCGGGCTTGTCGAGTCTAGTGTTCCGCCCTGGCGGAACATGTCCGGGCGGTGCGTCGTACGTCACGCGTTCGGCCTTACCCACCACCGGACCCTTCTACGACTTCCCCGCGGCGGGCACCCGAGTCGGGTGCGGGCGGACAGCGCACCGCCCGCCCGAGCACTCGGCTCGGGCGGGCGGTGGTGGTGCGGGTGCGGGTCCGGCGCGCGCGGCGTCAGGCGCGGCCGGCCGTCTTCTGGGTCTTGCGGGTGATCGCGTCGATGACGACGGTCGCCAGCAGCACACCGCCGGTGATCATGTACTGGACCGGCGAGGCGATGCCCTCCAGGGCGAGGCCGTACTGGATCGAGACGATGACCATCACACCGAGCAGCGCGTTCCACGTGCGGCCGCGGCCGCCGAAGAGGGACGTGCCGCCGATCACGGCCGCGGCGATGACGTTCATCAGGAACTCACCGGTGCCCGCGCCCTGGTTGGCGGAGGCGATCTTCGAGGCCACGAAGAGACCGCCGATCGCGGCGAACCCGCCGGCGATCGCGAAGACCGAGATCCGGACCAGTTCCACGTTGATACCGGCGCGGCGGGAGGCCTCGACGCTGCCGCCGAGCGCGAAGATCTTGCGGCCGTAGGCGGTGCGGCGCAGCACGAAGTCCGTGAGCAGCAGGAACGCGAGGAAGATCACCACGGCCAGCGGCAGGCCCTTGTACTGGTTGAAGACGATCGCCACGACGAAGGCCAGCACGGCGAGCAGCACCGTGCGCACGATGATCTCGTTCAGCGGCCGGGACGGCACCCCGGCGGCCTCGCGGCGGCGGTTGTCGAAGAACGCGGTGAGGAAGTACCCCGCGGTCACCACGATCGCCAGACCGTAGGCGGCGGCCACGTCGCTGAAGTAGTAGCTGGTCAGCTTGACGACCACGCCCTCGGAGTCGAGGTTGATCGTGCCGTTGTCGCCCAGGATCTGCAGCATGAAGCCCTGCCAGAACAGCAGTCCGGCCAGCGTCACGGCGAAGGCCGGGACACCGATGCGGGCGAAGACGAAGCCGTGGATGGCGCCGGCCGCCGTGCCGGTGAGGATGGCCAGCACCAGGGCCAGCACCTCGTTCATGCCGTGCGTGACGCTCAGCACCGCGAAGGTGGCGCCCGCGACGCCGCTGACCGAGCCGACCGACAGGTCGATCTCGCCGAGCAGCAGCACGAAGACGATACCGACGGCGATCATGCCGGTGCCGACCATGGCGACCGACATGTCGGAGAAGTTGCCGGCGGTGAGGAAGTTGGAGTTCAGGCCGGTGAAGATGGCCCAGATGATCAGCAGGCCGACGACGACCGGTATCGACCCGAGGTCACCGGCCTTCATCTTCCGCTTGAACTCGCCGATGTAGCCGGCGAAACCCTGCTCGCGCACCAGCAGCCGGGGGTCGACGACGGTGACCGCGGCGGCAGCGGCGTCGGGGTTGTCCACCGCGGTGCTCTCGGCGGGGGTGGAGGTCTTGTCGATGCTCACTTCTTGATCTCCCCATTGGTGCGCGCCGCACGACGGGTCACGGCGTTCTCCGTGGCGCCCGTGATGGCGGAGATGATCTCTTCCTGCGAGGTCGACTTGACCTCGAAGATGCCGTTGTTGCGCCCGAGGCGCAGTACGGCGACCTTGTCGGCGACCGCCTTCACATCGGCCATGTTGTGGCTGATGAGGATGACGGCGTGGCCGCGCTCGCGCAGTCGCTCCACGAGGTCGAGGACCTGCGCGGTCTGCTCGACACCGAGGGCGGCGGTGGGCTCGTCGAGGATGACCAGCTTGGGCTCGCCGAGCATGGAACGGGCGATCGCCACGACCTGGCGCTGACCGCCGGAGAGCGAGGCGATCGGGATGCGGACGCTGGGTATGCGGATGGACAGCGTGTCCAGCAGTTCCCGGGAGCGGCGCTCCATCTCCACCTCGTCCAGGATTCCGCGCTTGCGCAGCTCCCGGCCCAGGTAGAGGTTGCCGACCACGTCGATGTTGTCGCACAGCGCGAGGTCCTGGTAGACGGTCGCGATGCCCAGGTTCTGGGCGTCGTGCGGCTTGTTGATCGAGACGGACCTGCCGTCCCACTCGATGACGCCCTCATCGATGGGGTGCACGCCGGCGATCGTCTTGACCAGCGTGGACTTTCCGGCTCCGTTGTCGCCCACCAGGGCGACCACCTCACCGGCGTGGACCTCAAGCTCGACGTCGGTGAGCGCCTGGACGGCACCGAATCGCTTGGAGACCCCGCGCAACGCCAGCACGGGCGTAGCGGACACGTGAACCATCTCCTTCGCCGCCTGACCCGGCGGGAGGTTGTGCAGAAGTTTTCTGGGGGGGTCCGTCCGGCGCCCCGCGTAGCTTGCGGGGCTGATGAGTGCGGGGCGCCGGAGGAGTTGGGGCGGCCGGTCCCGGGCGGCTCGGTCGGCTCGGGACGCGGGTCCGCTTACTTGAGGCCGATCTTGTCGCAGGCGGTCTTGTACTTGCCGCCGCAGATCTCGTCGATCGTGTAGAAGCCGTCCTTGATGACGGTCTCCTTGATGTTGTCCTTGGTCAGCGAGACGACCGGGACGATGACCGACGGGACGCCCTTGGCGCTGTCGCTGTCGACCTTGTCGTTGGCGATGGAGTCGAGCGACTCGCCCTTGGCCAGCTTGACGGCCATCTCGGCCGCGACCTCGGCCTCCCTCGGGTACGACTTGAAGACGCTCATGTACTGCTCACCGGTGACGATGCGCTGCACTCCCGCCAGTTCGGCGTCCTGGCCGGTGACCGGGACGTTGGAGATGCCGGCGGCCTTCAGGGCGGTGATGATGCCGCCCGCCATGCCGTCGTTGGCGGAGTAGACGCCGACGATGTTGTTCTTGCCGAGGGCGGAGATGGCGCCCTCCATGTTGGCGTTGGCGTTCTCCGGCTTCCACTCCTTGGTGTCGTACTCGCGGCCGACCTTCACCTTGCCGTCGAGGGCGGAGTGGGCGCCCTGCTTGAACTGGGCGGCGTTCGGGTCCGTGGAGGAACCGTTCATCATGACGATCTGGCCGTCCTTGGCCTTGTCGCCCAGCGCCTCCAGGAGGGCCTCGCCCTGCGTCTTGCCGACGGTGACGTTGTCGAACGAGGTGTAGGCGTCGATCGGGCCCTCGGCGAGGCGGTCGAAGGCGACGACCTTGATGCCGGCGTCCTTGGCCTTCTTCACCGAACCGGCGATGGACTTGTAGTCCACCGCGTCCACGATCAGCACGTCGACCTTGTTGGTCACCATCGTGTCGACCTGCTGGTTCTGCAGGCTGGCGTCCTGCTTGGCGTTGGCGTAGATGACCTCGCCCTTGTTGTTCGTCAGCTCCTTGACCTTCTTCTCGATCATGGGCTTGTCGAACTTCTCGTACCGCGCGGTCTGATTCTCCGGCAGGAGCAGACCGACCTTGATGTCGTCGCCCTTCTTGGCGGCCGAGTCGGACGAGTCGCTCTTGTCGCTGGACTCCTTGGCGCTGCCACAGGCTGCGAGAGAGACGGCCATCGCGGTGGCGGCAACGGCGACGGCGGCACGACGCATACGCGTGTTCACTTCAGAAACCTCCCTGACGCGGCCGCGTCGTTGCGGCCGAGGTGGCTGGAAGTCAACTCGGCCGCAGGTGCGGCGTCAAGAAGTAAATCCTTAACGAGATGACAACGGTGCCATACGTGCTCTAAGTGAAGGCAGGCGTGGCCGCCGGCAGAGCGCCGGTCACACTTCCATCCAAAAGGGCTGAATCACCCATCTCACTCAGGGCGAGGGCGAGCGCCCCGAGCACCTCCGCCCGACCCCCAAGTGCCCCGGGAAGAACGGAGAGTTGGCGCGCCGCGCTGGGGATGGCGTAGCGCCCGACGGATTCCCTTATCGGCCCGAGCACCAGCTCGCCGGCCTCGGCGAGATCGCCGCCGAGGACCACCCGGCTCGGGTTGAGCAGATTGCAGAGGTTCGCCACCCCACTGCCGATGTGGCGGCCGACGTCGGCGATCACCCGACGGCAGCCCGGGTCGCCGTCCCGTGCCAGCCGCACGACACCCTCCATCGTGAGATCGGTGCCGTGGCCCGGCTGGAGGAGCGGGAGCACATAGCGTGCGGCCGCGAAGGTCTCCAGGCAACCCCGGTTGCCGCAGCGGCAGACGGGGCCGCCTTCATCGAGAGTGATATGCCCGATTTCACCCGCTGTGCCGCCGGGTCCCCGGTAGATCTTGCCGTCGATCACCAGGCCCGAGCCGACGCCGCTCGCGACCTTGATGTACGCCAGGTCCCGCACCCCGCGGCCACTGCCCCAGACCAGCTCGCCCAGGGCGCCGAGGTTGGCGTCGTTGTCCACGTGCACCGGCACGCCGAGCCGCCCCCGCAGCTCCTCGGCGGGCCGGGTGCCGCCCCAGCCGGGCAGTATGGCGGTGGAGCCCAGCGTCCCGGACTTCACGTCGATCGGACCGGGGACGCCGAGGCCCACTCCGGCGACCTTGGCGCGGTCGACGCCGGTCGCCTCGATCAGCCGGTTGACCAGCTGTTCCGCCCGGTCGAAGCCCTGCGCGGCGGACGCGTCGACATCCAGCGGCTCGGACTCCTCGGCGAGTACCTGGTGAGCGAGGTTGCCGACCGCGACGCGCAGATGCGTGTGCCCGAAGTCCACCCCGATGACGATGCCGGCCTCCCCGCTCAGCGAGACGCTGCGGGCCCGCCGGCCGCCGGCCGAGGTGGGGGTGACCTCGACGGTTCCGCCGTCCTTCAGTTCCCGGACGATGTTCGAGACCGTGGCCGCGGACAGACCCGTCGTCCTCGCGATCTCCGCCTGCGTGAGCGACCCGGCGAGCCGTACCGCTCGTACGACCCGTTCCAGGTTGGCTCGGTGCAGCGACGACTGCGACCCGGGAGTCTCCACGACGACCTCCTGCGCGCGGGACCGCTTCGATGAGGCCCCGTCCATGTCCAACTAGTGAACTCTAAGCTGAGCCGTTCGGGTCGCCTTCCGTCAAGAGGTTGAACCACATCCGGGCTTCCTCGCACACGCGTGCGTGCCGCTCCCGGGGTCCCGGGAGCGGCACGCACGGCGGCGGGCGGGCGCTACTTCAGCGCACCCGCGGTGAGGCCCTGGACCACCTGGCGCTGGAAGACGATGTACGCGGCCAGCACCGGCAGCATCGCCATGACCAGGCCCGCGAACAGGCCCGACCAGTCGCCCTTGTACCCCTGGCTGACCGCGAGCTGCACCAGGCCCTGGGTGAGGACGTGCTTGTCCGGGTCCGTGTTCAGCACGGTCGGCAGCATGTACTGGTTCCACTGCCCGAGGAAGTTGAAGATCCCCACACTGATCAGGCCCGGCTTGGCCATCGGCAGCATGACCTGGAAGAAGGTCCGGGTGTGCGAGGCCCCGTCCACGAACGCGGCCTCCGCCACCGAACTGGGCAGGGTGCGGAAGAACGCCGTCAGGAAGAACACCGTGAAAGGCAGCGAATACGCGATGTAGACCAGGATCAGCCCGTGAATGGTGTTGAGCAGTCCCATGTTGTCCGCCACGTAGAACAACGGGACCAGCGCCAGCATGATCGGGAAACTCATGCCGCCGATGAACAAGTAATAGATGAACCGGTTGCCCGGAAAGTCGAACCGCGCCAGCACATAGGCCGCCATGGAACCCAGCACGAGGGTGCCGACGAGCGAACCGCCCACCACGAGAATGGTGTTGAGGAAGTAGTCGCCCATGTGCGCCTGGGACCAGGCCCGCGACCAGTTGTCGAAGTGCAGCCTGTCGGGCAGCGACCAGGGCGAGGCGAAGATGGCGGCGTCGTCCTTGAAGGAGGTCATCACCGCCCACACCAGCGGCAGACCGACCATGATCGCCCAGATGACGAGGACGCCGTGGGAGAAGACGTTGAGGACGGTGCCCTCCTTCTTCCCCTCCTTCGGTCCGCCGGGGGCGGCCTCGGTCTTCAGGACGGGCGTGCCCGGCTCGGCCGGCACGGGGGCGGGGGTCTCGGTCGTCTTCATTGATCAGTACTCCAGCCGCTCGCGCCGGCCCAGCCGCATCACGACGGCGGCGAAGGCCAGCGTGACGACGAGCAGGGCGACGCCGATGGTGGTGGCGTAGGCGGCCTGACCGTCACGGAACGCCTTCTGGTACACGTACAGGACCATGACGGTGGTCGAGTAGTCGGGTCCGCCGGGCCCGGTCGTCATGATCTGCACGACCGCGAACGACTCGGCGCCGAGGGCGAGGATGCCCATGTAGACCCAGCCGGACTGCACGGTGTCCCACAGCAGCGGCAGGGTCACCCTGAAGAAGGTGGTGAAGCGGCTCGCCCCGTCCAGCAGCGCGGCCTCGTACAGCTCCGCCGGGATGGAGGCCATGCCCGCGGAGAAGAGGACCACGAAGAAGCCGACCGTGGACCAGACGAGCACCGCCATCACGCACCACAGCGCGAGGTTCGGGTCGCCGAGCCACAGCGGCTGGAGGGAGCCGAGGCCGATCCCGCGCAGCAGCGAGTTGATCGCGCCGCTGTCCGGGTTGTACGCGAACGCGAACAGCAGGGCGACGATCGCGATGGAGAGCACCTGCGGGAAGAAGTAGACGATCTTGTAGAAGCCGGAGCCGCGCACCCCGGTGATCGCGGGGCCCCCGCGGCGCCGGCGTCCGCCCACATTGATCATGAAGGAGAAGAAGAGCGCCAGGCCGAGCGTCACCACCGGCACCAGCAGGGCGAACATGACGCTGTGCTGCAACGACTTCCAGAAGATGTCGTCGTGGAGCATCCGTTCGTAGTTGGCGAAGCCGACCATCTTGAACTCGGGGCTCAGTCCCGTCCAGTCCGTGAACGAGTAGTAGATGGACTGGACGAACGGCCAGACGACGAAGAGCGCGTACAGCCCCAGGGGGACCGCCAGGAACCCCACGATGAACCGGTACTTGCCGTGCTGCATTGCTACCGACCCCGATCTGCGCGCGGGTGCGGCCGCCGGGGTCCGTCCGGCGCGTGGGCGCCGGACGGGCCCCGGTGACGCGTCCTCACTGGTGCTTGTAGTGCTTGATCGACGTGTCCTTGGCCGCGTCGTCGGCGTAGCCCTGGATCTTCTTGATGGTCTCGGCCGGGGTGAGCCGGCCCGCCATCATCTCGCCGAGACAGGAGACGCCGATCTTCTCCTTCTGGAGCTGCACGTACCAGTCCTGCATGCGCGGGTTCACCACGTTGTCGCCGGCCAGCTCCAGCGCCGCGACACCGGACTTGAGGCCCGGGGTCAGCTCGATGCCGTCGGTGCCGCCGTTGTAGGCGCTCAGCGACTTCACCTTGCTGGTGAAGTTCTTCGAGGAGGCCTCGCTGAGCATGATCCGCAACTGCTCCATGCCGCCTGCGCCGTTGGCCGCCTTGGCCGGGACGATGAAGGGCTCGCCGCCGGAGGCCCAGATGGTGCCGAAGGGCATCTTGTCGGAGTCGTCGATGCCGGGCGGGGCGGAGACGGCGAGGCCGAAGTCGGCGGGGATGACGTTGGCCGACTCGTTCTCCACCCAGGAGCCGTTGGGGATGAACAGGGCGTCGCCCTTGGCCCAGGCGGTCTGCGACTGGATGTGGTCCAGGCCCGGGGTGCCCTTGAGGACGTAGCCCTTTCGGTACAGCTCGTACCAGGCCTCGAAGACCGCCTTGACCGCCGGGTGCTTCCAGGCGTTCGGCTCCAGGTTGTCGATGGCGTCCAGCACCTCGACACCGCCGACCTTGGCGATCATCGGGGACATCGAGAAGGGGATGTAGTACGGGTACTTGCCGGCGTACGTCCAGCCGGCCACGCCCTTCTTCTTGGCCTTGGCGCAGACCGCGAGCATCTCGTCCCAGGTCTTCGGGTACTCCGCGTCCAGGGAGTCCAGGGCCTTTTGCGAGTACCAGTTCCCGTACACCGTGTAGGCGTAGTACAGGATCCAGACCGGCTCCCCGTCGAACTGGCCCATCTCCACGATGCCGGGCCGCAGCGTGTCGCGGACCTTCTTGTCCGGGTCGTCGTAGGACGGGGCGTCGAGCAGCGGGGTGAGGTCGGCGAGCTGCTTCTTGCCGACCAGGACACCCATGTCCATCTGCTCTGCGCCGGAGTTGTCGACGAGGTCGGGCGGGTTGCCGCCGTTGAAGCGCGGCTGCAGGGTGGACTGGATCTTCTGGGTGGCGGAGAACTTCACCTTGGCCTTGGGGTAGGCCTCCTTGTACAGCTTCACGGCGTCCTCGGCGTACTCCTTGCCGAAGCCTCCGTCGAAGAGGACGAACTCCATCTGGGCGCTGTCGTTGACCGCGAGCGGGTTCTTGTCGGACTTCTCGCCCGCCTCGGCCTTCTTCTGGTCGCCCCCGCCGCCGCTCGCGCAGGCGGACAGGAAGCCCATCGTGGGTACGGAGATCAGGCCGAGCGCGGCGGACCGCTTGATCAGATCGCGGCGGCCGACGCCCCTACCGTTGTTCTCGGCGGAAGTGGATCCCATGCTCAAGTCCTCGCCTTCTCCAGGACTCAGGCGGTGAACCGGATCCTCCCCGGCACCGCGATCGGGTCACGCTGGGTCGTGCAGGAAGTGCGGGTGACGCTGGGTGCTGCCTTGTACCGACCATCCTGATCGGGCGCTACGGCGGTTCCTTTCCGCGGTCCCTCCCGGATGCCCCGGTGGCCGACAGGTATAGTCCACTTCCCGCCAACTGAGCAAGATCGAAAGCAGGGTTGGCGGTACGTCTTTTCCGAGTTGAGACCTCCCGGAAATATGAGTGGCCTGTGTGCGACTTGCCGGAAGAATCCCCTGCATAGGCCCCGAACGCCGCATCCAACACCCTTGACATCACATGCCACTTGACCCCTACTGGTCCTTGCGCAGTTGAGTTGACAACGTTGTCCCCAGCGCAGGGAGGGTGGCCAGGGCATGCAGTACAGAGCGCGGCACAGATGGGGTCCGGCGGTCGTGATGACGACCGCTTTCGCTTTGGCGGTGGGTTCACAGGGGGCGGCGGTCGCACTGCCCGCCGCGCCCGCCGGCGCGGACCGGGAGTTCGCGTCCTCGTTCGAGGCGGACGACCCGGTTCCGGACTGGCTCAATACCGTGGACACCGGCCCGGACGGCGCCAAGCGGTCCGCGGGCGTGGACGGCGGCTACAGCACCGGCATACCGGGCAGTGTCACCGACCACGTCACCGGGGTGCGGGCGAGCGCCGAGAACACGAGCGGCGGCGAGGTGAAGGAGAACCTCGTCGACAGCGAGCCGAGCACCAAGTGGCTGACCTTCGACAAGACCGGCTGGGTCGAGTTCGACCTGGACGAACCGGCGAGGATCACCAACTACGCGCTCACCTCGGCCAACGACCACGACGAACGCGACCCCGCGGACTGGACGCTGAAGGGCTCGGCGGACGGCGAGAACTGGCAGACGCTCGACACCCGTTCCGGGGAGTCCTTCGGCGAACGGTTCCAGACGAAGACGTACGAACTCGCCGAGGCCGCCGAGTTCCAGCACTTCCGGCTGGAGATCACGAGGAACAACGGGGCGGGCGACGCGCTCCAGCTCGCCGACGTCCAACTGTCCACCGGCGGCACCGACACCCCCGTGCCCGAGGACATGCTCTCCCTGGTCGACCGGGGCCCGAGCGGCTCGCCGACCGCGAAGGCGGGGGCCGGCTACACCGGCAACCGGGCCCTCAAGTACGCGGGCCGGCACACCGCGGACGGCCGCGCGTACTCGTACAACAAGATCTTCGACGTCCATGTGAAGGTCGACCGGCGCACCGAGCTGTCGTACAAGATCTTCCCCTCGATGGCGGACACCGACCTCGACTACGACGCCACGAACGTCTCCGTCGACCTGGCCTTCACCGACGGCACCCATCTGAGCGACCTCAAGGCCACCGACCAGCACGGGTTCCCGCTGACGCCGCGCGGTCAGGGCGACGCCAAGATCCTCTACGTCAACCAGTGGAACAGCGTCGAGTCGGGCATCGGCTCGGTCGCGGCCGGCAAGACGGTCGACCGGATCCTGGTGGCGTACGACTCGCCGAAGGGCCCGGCGAAGTTCCGGGGCTGGCTGGACGACGTGAAGATCGGGCGGGCCGCCGCCGAGCGGCCCGCGGCCCATCCGTCCGACTACGCGCTGACCACCCGCGGCACCAACTCCAGCGGCAGCTTCTCGCGCGGCAACACCTTCCCCGCCACCGCCGTGCCGCACGGCTTCAACTTCTGGACGCCGGTGACCAACGCCGGCTCGCAAAGCTGGCTGTACGACTACGCGCGCGGCAACAACGCGGACAACCTGCCCACCCTCCAGGCGTTCGGCGCGAGCCACGAGCCGAGCCCGTGGATGGGCGACCGGCAGACCTTCCAGGTGATGCCCTCGGCCGCCTCCGGCACCCCGGACACCGGCCGTGAGCAGCGCGGGCTGGCCTTCCGGCACGAGAACGAGACCGCCCGGCCGTACTACTACGGGGTGCGGTTCGAGAACGGTCTGAAGGCCGAGATGGCGCCGACCGACCACGCGGCGATGATGCGCTTCACCTACCCCGGTGACGACGCGAGCGTGATCTTCGACAACGTCACCGACCAGGCCGGCCTGACCCTGGACAAGGAGAACGGCACCTTCACCGGCTACTCGGACGTCAAGTCCGGGCTGTCCACGGGCGCCACCCGGCTCTTCGTCTACGGCGAGTTCGACAGCAGGGTCACCGGCGGCGACTCCAGCGGCGTCAAGGGCCACCTGAGCTTCGACGCGGGCAAGGACCGCACCGTGACGCTGCGCATCGCCACCTCGCTGATCGGCGTCGACCAGGCGAAGGACAACCTGCGCCAGGAGATCCCGAAGCGCGCCTCCTTCGACAAGGTCAGGAGCGACGCCCAGAAGCAGTGGGACAAGATCCTCGGCAGGGTCGAGGTGGAGGGCGCCACGCGGGACCAGCTGACCACCCTGTACTCCAGCCTCTACCGGCTGTACCTGTACCCGAACGCGGGCCACGAGAAGGTCGGCGGGACGTACAAGTACGCCTCCCCGTTCTCGAAGGCGGTCAAGGAGGACACCCCCACCGAGACCGGCGCCAAGGTCGTGGACGGCAAGGTGTACGTCAACAACGGCTTCTGGGACACCTATCGGACCACCTGGCCCGCGTACTCCTTCCTGACCCCGTCCAAGGCCGGTGAGCTGGTCGACGGCTTCGTGCAGCACTACAAGGACGGCGGCTGGACCTCCCGCTGGTCCTCCCCCGGCTACGCGGACCTGATGACCGGCACCTCCTCGGACGTGGCCTTCGCGGACGCGTACGTCAAGGGCGTCGGCTTCGACGCGAGGGCGGCGTACGACGCGGCCGTCAAGAACGCCACCGTCGTGCCCCCGTCCTCGGGCGTGGGCCGCAAGGGCATGGAGACCTCGCCGTTCCTCGGGTACACGAGTTCCGAGACGCACGAGGGCCTGTCGTGGGCGCTGGAGGGCTACCTCAACGACTACGGCATCGCGAAGATGGGCGAGAAGCTCTACAAGGAGACCGGCGAGAAGCGGTACAAGGACGAGTCCGCGTACTTCCTCAACCGCGCCCAGGACTACGTCAACCTCTTCGACGCGAAGGCCGGCTTCTTCCAGGGCAAGGACGCCAAGGGCGACTGGCGCGTCGACTCCGCGAAGTACGACCCGCGCGTGTGGGGCTACGACTACACGGAGACCAACGGCTGGGGCTACGCCTTCACCGCCCCGCAGGACAGCCGGGGCCTGGCCAACCTCTACGGCGGCCGCGCCGGCCTCGGCGACAAGCTCGACGAGTACCTCGCCACCCCGGAGACCGCCTCCCCCGAGTTCAAGGGCTCCTACGGCGGTGTCATCCACGAGATGACCGAGGCGCGGGACGTCCGCATGGGCATGTACGGGCACTCCAACCAGGTCGCCCACCACGCCCTGTACATGTACGACGCGGCCGGGCAGCCGTACAAGACGCAGAAGAACGTCCGCGAGGTGCTCCAGCGCCTGTACACCGGCAGCGACATCGGCCAGGGCTACCACGGCGACGAGGACAACGGCGAGCAGTCGGCCTGGTTCCTCTTCTCCGCGCTGGGCTTCTACCCGCTGGTGATGGGCAGCGGCGAGTACGCCATCGGCTCCCCGCTGTTCACCAAGGCGACCGTCCATCTGGAGAACGGCCGCGAGCTGGTCGTCAAGGCGCCGAGGAACAGCACGAAGAACGTCTACGTGCAGGGCGTGAAGGTCGACGGCAAGCGCTGGAACTCCACCTCGCTCCCCCACTCGCTGATCGCGAAGGGCGGCGTCCTGGAGTTCGACATGGGCCCGAAGCCCTCCTCGTGGGGCACCGGCGCGGGCGCGGCGCCGCCGTCGATCGCCGAGGACGACGAGGTGCCGACGCCGCGCGCGGACGCCCTCGCGGGCCAGGGCGCCCTGTTCGACAACACGTCGGCGACGGAGGCGAGCGTGACCTCGGTGGACCTGCCGGTGTCCGGCGAGGGCGTCAAGGCGGTGCAGTACACCCTGACTTCGTCGGCGGACCACGCGAAGGCACCGGCCGGCTGGAAGCTCCAGGGCTCGGCCGACGGCACCACGTGGCGGACGCTGGACCAGCGCTCGGGCGAGTCCTTCGCCTGGGACCGGCAGACGCGGGCGTTCTCGGTGAAGTCGCCGGGCGCGTACGCGAAGTACCGGCTGGTCCTGGACGGCGAGCACACGCTGGCGGAGGTGGAACTGCTGGCGTAGGCGGCCGAGACGCGGACGGCGGGTCCGGGCGGGTGCCCGGACCCGCCGTCCGGTCGTTTCGGACCGGTCTGCGGGCCTCGGCGCGACGCGGCGGGGGCGCGGCAAGGGCACGGCGAGGGCCGCACCCCCGGTCGCCGGGGATGCGGCCCTGAACCGCCGTGCCGTACCGCCTACTTGCGAATCAGGCTGCGCAGCACGTACTGCAGGATGCCGCCGTTGCGGTAGTAGTCCGCCTCACCGGGGGTGTCGATGCGGACGACCGCGTCGAACTCGACACCGGTGTCGGTGGTGACCTTCACCGTGCGCGGCGTGGTGCCGTCGTTGAGCGCGGTGACGCCGGAGACGGAGAAGGACTCCTCGCCGGTCAGGCCGAGGGACTCGGCGGTGTGGCCCTCCGGGAACTGCAGCGGCAGGACGCCCATGCCGATGAGGTTCGAGCGGTGGATGCGCTCGTACGACTCGGCGATGACGGCCTTGACGCCGAGGAGCGCGGTGCCCTTGGCGGCCCAGTCGCGGGACGAGCCGGAGCCGTACTCCTTGCCGGCCAGGACGACGAGCGGGATGCCCTGCTCGATGTAGTTGCGGGAGGCGTCGTAGATGAACGACACCGGAGCACCTTCGGCGGACCGGGTGAAGTCGCGGGTGTAGCCGCCCTCGGTGCCCGGCGCGATCTGGTTGCGCAGGCGGATGTTGGCGAACGTGCCGCGGATCATGACCTCGTGGTTGCCGCGGCGCGAGCCGTAGCTGTTGAAGTCGCGGCGCTCGATGCCGTGCTCCGTGAGGTACTTGCCGGCCGGGGTGTCGGCCTTGATGGCGCCGGCCGGGGAGATGTGGTCGGTGGTGACCGAGTCGCCCAGCTTGGCGAGCACACGGGCGCCGGAGATGTCCTCGACGGGGGCCGGCTCCATGCCCATGCCCTCGAAGTACGGGGGCTTGCGCACGTAGGTGGACTCGGCGTCCCACTCGAAGGTGTCACCGGTCGGGATCGGCAGCGCCTGCCACTGGGCGTCGCCGGCGAAGACGTCGCTGTAGGACTTGGAGAACATGTCCTCGCCGATGGCGTTGGCGACGACGTCGTTGACCTCGGACTCGGCGGGCCAGATGTCCCGCAGGAAGACCGGGTTGTTGTCCTGGTCGTACCCGAGGGCCTCGCGGGTGATGTCCACCTTCATGGAGCCGGCCAGCGCGTAGGCGACCACCAGCGGCGGGGACGCCAGGTAGTTCATCTTGACGTCCGGGTTGATCCGGCCCTCGAAGTTGCGGTTGCCGGAGAGCACGGAGGTGACGGCGAGGTCGTGCTCGTTGACGGCCCTGGAGACCTCGTCGGGCAGCGGACCGGAGTTGCCGATGCAGGTGGTGCAGCCGTAGCCGACGAGGTTGAAGCCGACCTTGTCGAGGTACGGGGTCAGGCCCGCCTTGTCGAAGTAGTCGGTGACGACCTTGGAGCCCGGGGCGAGGGTGGTCTTGACCCACGGCTTGCGGGTCAGGCCCTTCTCCACCGCCTTCTTGGCCACCAGCGCGGCGGCGACCATGACGTACGGGTTGGAGGTGTTGGTGCACGAGGTGATGGCGGCGACGGTGACCGCGCCGTGGTCCAGCTCGTACTCCGTGCCGTCGGGGGCGGTGACCTTCACCTTGTGGGAGGGGGCGCCGTTGGAGATGGCCGGCGAGTCGGAGGCCGGGAAGGACTCCTTGCTGGCCTCGTCGACGTCGCCGCCGTCCTTGACGTAGTTGCGCACGTCCTGGGTGAACTGGGTCTTCGCGTCGGCGAGAACGATGCGGTCCTGCGGGCGCTTCGGGCCGGCGATGGAGGGCACGACCGTCGACAGGTCGAGTTCCAGCTTCTCGGAGAAGTCCGGCTCGGCCTTCGGGTCCAGCCAGAGGCCCTGCTCCTTGGCGTAGGCCTCGACGAGCGCGACCTGCTGGCCGCTGCGGCCGGTCAGGCGCAGGTAGTTCAGCGTCTCGTCGTCGATCGGGAAGATCGCGGCGGTGGAGCCGAACTCCGGCGACATGTTGCCGATGGTGGCGCGGTTGGCCAGCGACGTGGCGGCGACGCCCTCGCCGTAGAACTCGACGAACTTGCCAACGACGCCGTGCTTGCGCAGCATCTCGGTGATCGTCAGCACCAGGTCGGTGGCGGTGGTGCCGGGCGTCAGCTCGCCGGTCAGCTTGAAGCCGACGACGCGCGGGATCAGCATGGACACCGGCTGGCCGAGCATCGCGGCCTCGGCCTCGATGCCGCCGACGCCCCAGCCGAGGACGCCGAGGCCGTTGACCATGGTGGTGTGCGAGTCGGTGCCGACCAGGGTGTCGGGGTAGGCCTTGCCGTCACGGATCATGACGACGCGGGCCAGGTGCTCGATGTTCACCTGGTGGACGATGCCGGTGCCGGGCGGGACGACCTTGAACTCGTCGAAGGCGGTCTGGCCCCAGCGCAGGAACTGGTAGCGCTCCCTGTTGCGGCCGTACTCCAGGTCGACGTTCTGTTTGAACGCCTCGTTGGTGCCGAACTTGTCGGCGATGACGGAGTGGTCGATGACCAGTTCGGCCGGCGCCAGCGGGTTGATCTTCGCCGCGTCGCCGCCCAGCTCCTTGACGGCCTCACGCATGGTGGCGAGGTCGACGACGCAGGGCACGCCGGTGAAGTCCTGCATGATCACGCGGGCCGGCGTGAACTGGATCTCCTGCGACGGCTGGGCCTGCGAGTCCCAGCCCCCGAGGGCGCGGATGTGGTCGGCGGTGATGTTCGCGCCGTCCTCGGTACGGAGCAGGTTCTCCAGCAGCACCTTCAGGCTGTAGGGAAGGCGCGCGGAGCCCTCGACCTTGTCCAGCCGGAAGATCTCGTACGACTCGTCGCCCACCTGCAGCGTGCTGCGGGCGTCGAAGCTGTTCGCCGACACGACAGTCTCCTTCATTCATGTGCGCGTACCACCGCATCCTGCCGCCACGCCGCCCTGGCCAATCCGCTAAGGTGGGGCTAAGTTAGGTAACCCTTACCAGGGTGGCGGCTGCGGTGCGCCTCGGCAGATATCTCGATGTCGAGATAACTCTAGTACATGGGGGCGGCCCGGTCATGTCCGGGCGCGGTGTGGCGTGCGCCCCACCCCCGGGTGACCCATGCCGCCATCAGTACGCCGAACGGGGGTATCCGATGTGTGCCGGGAGCAACCGGCACGACTCGGAAGGAGGCACGATGCCCCTCACGTTCCGCAAGAGTTTCCGCATCCTCCCCGGAGTACGGCTGAACATCAACAAACGTTCGTGGTCCCTCACCACCGGTGGCCGCAACGGCCCGCGCCACACCCGCAGCAGCACCGGACGCCGTACGACGTCGATGGACCTGCCCGGCCCCTTCGGCTGGCGCCGCACCAGCACGGGCAAGCGCCACTGAGGCCTCACCAGGCGTCTTCTGACGTCGCGCCACCCGAATGGACCCCCCGAGAGGCGCGATCTCATATCTGAGATAGCCTCAACCTCATGGCAGACGACTACCTCGTACGCATCGGCAGGCTCATCCGTGACGCCCGGCAGCACCGCGGCTGGACGCAGTCACAACTCGCGGAGGCGCTCGGCACCAGTCAGAGTGCCGTCAACCGCATCGAGCGCGGCAACCAGAACATCAGCCTTGAGATGATCGCCCGCATCGGCGAGGCACTGGACAGCGAGATCGTCTCCCTGGGGTACGCGGGTCCGATGCACCTGCGCGTGGTCGGCGGCCGTCGCCTCTCCGGTGCCATCGACGTCAAGACCAGCAAGAACGCCTGCGTGGCCCTGCTGTGCGCCTCGCTGCTCAACAAGGGGCGCACGGTGCTGCGCCGGGTCGCCCGCATCGAGGAGGTCTACCGCCTCCTGGAGGTGCTCAACTCCATCGGCGTACGCACCCGCTGGATCAACGACGGCACCGACCTGGAGATCGCGCCGCCGACCGAGCTGGACATGGAGGCCATCGACGCGGAGGCCGCCGTCCGCACCCGCTCCATCATCATGTTCCTCGGCCCGCTGCTGCACCGCATGGACCGCTTCAGGCTGCCCTACGCCGGTGGCTGCGACCTCGGCACCCGGACCATCGAGCCGCACATGATCGCGCTGCGCCGGTTCGGCCTGGAGGTCGCCGCGACCGAGGGCCACTACCACGCGGTGGTCGACCGTCAGGTGCGCCCGGACCGCCCGATCGTGCTGACCGAGCGGGGCGACACGGTCACGGAGAACGCGCTCCTCGCCGCCGCCCGCCACGACGGCGTGACCGTCATCCGCAATGCCTCCTCGAACTACATGGTCCAGGACCTGTGCTTCTTCCTCGAGGCGCTCGGCGTCCGGGTCGAGGGCATCGGCACCACCACCCTCACCGTGCACGGCATGCCGGTCATCGACGCCGACGTGGACTACTCCCCCTCCGAGGACCCGGTGGAGGCGATGAGCCTGCTGGCCGCCGCCGTGGTGACGGAGTCCGAACTGACGGTCCGCCGCGTCCCGATCGAGTTCCTGGAGATCGAGCTGGCGGTCCTGGAGGAGATGGGCCTCGACCACGACCGCACGCCGGAGTACTTCGCGGACAACGGCCGCACGCGCCTGGTGGACCTGACCGTGCGCCCCTCCAAGCTGGAGGCGCCGATCGACAAGATCCACCCGATGCCGTTCCCGGGTCTGAACATCGACAACGTCCCGTTCTTCGCGGCCATCGCCGCCTCCGCCCAGGGCCAGACCCTCATCCACGACTGGGTCTACGACAACCGCGCCATCTATCTGACCGACCTCAACCGCCTGGGCGGCCGCCTCCAACTCCTGGACCCCCACCGCGTCCTGGTCGAGGGCCCCACCCGCTGGCGCGCCGCCGAAATGATGTGCCCCCCGGCCCTGCGCCCCGCCGTGGTGGTCCTCCTGGCCATGATGGCCGCCGAGGGCACGTCGGTACTGCGCAACGTGTACGTCATCAACCGCGGCTACGAGGACCTGGCCGAGCGGCTGAACTCGATCGGGGCGCAGATCGAGATCTTCCGGGACATTTGAGAAACAGCGCAAATCGTCAAAATTGCCACATGCGGCGATAGCCGCTGAACTTGCCCGTTGACCTGGGAAAACACCCTCCGGCACCTTCCCTCGGCTTCCCGTAGTTTCCGGCATCTTGTGCAGTCGATGTGCAAGATGATCAAGGATTGCTGACGGTGCGTCAGGGACGATTTTCGCGCGACCGAGACCCCGTCACTCTTTACGGAGAGTAGCGGGGCCTCGATGTGTTCCCAGGTCAGAGCCATGAAGGCTCTCCAGGCTAGCAACTCTCTGTGCTAATTTCGCTTGACTGTCAGCGCGACACGTACAGCCAATCCGCGACCCCCTACCAGGCTGGACCGCCGTCATGCAGATACACCGGCCGCCCTTCGTCCAAGCTCCTGATCGCGGCGTCGAGTCGGTTCCGTAGCCGTTCCCTCAACAACTCCCGCGCCTTGTCCGGAGCAACGAACGCAGCCTCAGACAGCTCTTCGTCGTGAGGGCGCATCCCCTGCGCCTGACGGGCGTCCAGCGTGCCGCCGTCGAAGATGAAGGCTATTTGATCGTCCCAAGGCCCGTGCGGGGCAACCCAATCGACCACCAGGAGCCCGCGCAAGGTGATGTCCAACCCCAGCTCTTCACCCAGCTCCCGCGTCACCGCCCTCTCCGGCGGTTCGTTCGCTTCGGCCATTCCCCCGGGCAGATCCCAGCCCGGTTTGTACGTCGGGTTCACCAGGAGCACGCGTCCAGCCGCGTCGCGCAGCAGCACATCGGCCGCGACACGCTTGCGGGCCTGCGTGGCGTTGCCCTCGGCGAGATAGGCATTCCATGCTTCCGGGTCGGCGGGTGTGGGCCTCATGTGGGGGTGCCTCCCCTTGGCGTGATGATGTCGGCCAGTAGCAGCATTCTGGCCCTGCGGGCGTCATCGAATCTCGCCAGGTACTCCCGCAGTGGACCGTAGCCCTTGTGGCGGTCCAGGAGACGACGCAGGTCGTCAAGCTGGTGCACAACACGGATCGATCCGAGCGTTGGGCTCGTGCTGAGCAACTCGTGGCCGATGCTCACCGCGGCATCGAGGTCTCCACGCCGGACATGGATGTCCACAAGGACAATGCGGCTCAGTGCAAGGGACCTGGTTCGCCCCGACTCCCGAAGTGTCACCGCCTGCTCGGCCTGCGTAAGCGCCTGATCATGCTGCTCCAGGTCGCGCAGGATCAGTGCGGATTCACTCGCGAGGGCAGCGGCGTCAAAGGGACTCAGCCAGGGATGAGCGGCATCCGCAGATCCATCGGGCATGTCATGGGCCGCTTCGAGAGCGCGCATCGCTGGCGTGCGCTGTGCCCCTGCGGCCAAAGCTCGGGCCTGCATCGTTTGGAGCCGTGCAGTGAGCGAGGGAATCCGCGGACCACGGCCGGCGAGGTCGAGCCCGGTCTGAGCCCAGCGGGCGGCACCCGCTGTGTCACCCGTCTGAAGGGCGAGGTGGCTGTTGCTCGCGGCGACGTTCGCGGCAAGCGGTAAGTCCCCGGAGGTGCGGGCCAGCGGCAAAGCTCGGCTGAAATGGCGGGCGGCGAGATCGTCTTGACCGGAGTCATGGGCCATCCACCCGGCCATCTCCGTCAAGGCCGCAGCGACGGCGAATACTTGTGAGCCACTCCCGGTGTCGACCAGACGCGGGGCAACTCGGTCCGCGAGATGCCGTACGACAGCGCCGTACAGACGTCCTCCACCGGTCTGCCGGTCTGCCGAGCGGAAGGCATCCATGGCCGCCAGGTCGTCACCGTCCGGCGGCAACTCCGGCTCGTGCTTGGTCGGTTCGGCCGCAGCGGGTTCCCAGGCGCGGCGGGCAAGCCCGAGCAGGCGACCAGGGATGTGGAACGCGTCCGCGATCTGCTCGAACAGGGCCAGCTTTTCGACCCGGCTCTTGCCGTTCATGTAGTCGTAGAGCCGCCCTTGGGTGATGTCCACGGCCGCAGCGATCCGACGCGTACTGACACCTCGCGCATTGAGCAGTCGGAACACGACTCCCAAGTCCCGCGCGGCGCAGGCATTGAGCAGTCGTTCATCGCCAAGCAGTCCGGCAACGACATCGCGCGGATCTGGTGGCTGACGACTCATCGGCGGCTCCCCCGGCTCGTGTCCTCCGATGCTACGACCGCGCACACACCCCTGACTCCATGTTGGAGTCACCCCTTGGAGTCTCCCTACTACGAGGAGGTGCCGTTGACTGATCACCAGTCGCCCAGGATTCGGGGTGGGGACGCATCAGCTCTGCGCCCTCCTCGGGAACAACAGCCTCGGGCTGCGCCGACAGACCGGCGGCTCGGTCCCCGTGTCCCCCGTCAGGGACGGGGCCGCCATTCCAATTGCAGAGGAGCAGTCCTCATGACCCGCCGAGCCCGGATTGCCGTAGCCGGTGCCCCGTCCGCTGTCGCCTTCGCAAGAGACCGTGTCATGACGCAGATTCATGCGTGGGGTGTACCACTCGGCGAGGACAGCCTGAACGCGGTCAAGCTCGTCGCCTCGGAACTGATCACGAACGCCGTGGTCCACGCCGAGGGCTTGATCACCATCGGCCTCTACCTCGATGAAGACCGGCTGCTCCTGGTCGTCCACGACAGCAGCCCCGAGCCGCCCAGTCGTCAGATCACCACGGAGGACGACGAAGGGGGGCGCGGCCTGGTCCTCGTGGAGTTCCTTTCCGCACGGCACGGCTGGGAGCCGACGTGCCACGGCAAGAAGGTCTGGGCCGAGTTTGTCGTACCCGTGTCGGTGCCGGCCGCACGCGGTGGACTGCTTCACCAGCGCCTACGGGCCGCAGCCCCGCAGGCATTTGTCCACGTCATGCCGGAGCGCTTCGCCTTGGCACCCGGACTGTGAGCGCGGTACGGCACGCGGCGAACAGTTAGCCCGCGGTGTCCGCGCATTCGGCTGCACAGCCCAAGTGGCAGCCGAATGCGGGGGTCCCGCGCTCCCCACGTCCGCGTAGCGCGGATGGTACCGATCACTACTTCGGAGGTACTGGGATGGCCATCCCGACGACCGAGACGACGCCGATCCCTGACGACGAGTGGCAGTTCGACATCTCCATCACCGACTCGCCGCGGCCGGTGGTCAGCAACTGCGACACAAGCGACGGGTGCAAGTCCTCCTGCGCTTCCTCCTGCATCAGCTGACCTCCACGCCGAAGCCTGTGCCGGGCTGGGCACGTCCCCCGCCCGGCACAGGGCCAGCAGAACAGGACCAACGATGACGCGGACCAGTCTTCTCCAGCGCGGCAGCGTGCTCCTCCTGCGGGCCGCTGTGCTCCCTCTGAATGCCCAGCACACTCGATGGCCATCGGTGGACGACTCTGTCGACTGTCTCCGGTGGCTGAGCGGTATCTGGGCCGATCCCGCCTTCGCCGAGGCGGTATGCGTCGCCTCTCCGCAGCTCGCCGCTACCGTCGCCCAGGCCCTCGACGACCACGACGTTCTCACACAGGCGGGTGCGCAAGGCGACAATGGCGACCGCCCGCTATCTCCTGCGAGCTGCTGGACGCCCCACGCCTTTCGGTCTGTTTGCCGGAGTGGTCGGTGCGGAGTGCGGCCCTGCCCTCGTGCAGATCGGTACCGAGCACCGCCCCGTCGCCCGCCCTGACACCCTGTGGCTCGACTACGTTCGCCGGAACCTCCAGTGCCGCCGCGACGTTCTGCCCCATCTGACCCTCCAGGGCAGTGACTTGACCGTGCGGCGCGGTGACATGCTGGAGATGCCGCTTCCCGGAGGCCGTACCGCGAGCGTCCGCGTAACCCGGCCGCTCGCTGCGATTCTTGAGATGGCCGCCCTCCCCATTCCATGCCAGGAGGTCACTGACCGGCTCGTCACGCTGGGTGCCACCACGGAGCAGGCTTCACGGCTTCTCACCGGCGCTTTGGAGGCGGGCATTCTTACCAGTGGCCTGGCAGCTCCCATGACCGAGCATGATCCCCTCGGCCACATCCTGAGCACCCTCCGGCCTCTCACGGCCCAACTGGATTCCGGAACCGTCGGCTGTCTCGACGAGCTGGTCGACGTGCACCAGCTCCTCATCGAACACGATGAGGCTGATAGCCAGGCAGCGGCGCAGGAACTTCGGGGTACGGCCGAGAAGCGCATGAGCAGCATCACCGATCAAGGCCGAGTGCGGCTCAGCGTGGACCTGCGTCTCAACGCCACCGTACGCGTCCCTGGACCAGTCCTGGAGGAGGCCGAGCACGCCGCCAACGCGCTGCTGCGCTTGACCCGGAACCAGGGCGAGAAACCTGTGTGGGCCGCGTACCACAGCCTTTTCTGGGAACGGTACGGCGCTGGCTGTCTGGTGCCCGTTCGCGATGCCGCGGACCTTGCCGCCGGGGTCGGGCTGCCTGCCGATTTCCCGACGTCCCTGTGGGAGGAACGGCCTACGAAGATCCTCCCGCGCGACGAGCTGCTTATGGCCAAGGCGTGGCAGGCAGGGGTCAGCGGCGCCCCGGAGATCCGCCTCACGGACGCGGATCTCGATGAGCTGTGCACTGGCCCGGCGCTCGACGACGCGGCGACCGCTGCTCACGTAGAGATGGGCGTGCGGGTGTACGCGCCGACTCTTCAGGCCGTGGATCGTGGCGAGTTCACTGTGTCCGTCCGCCCCGCCTGGAGCACTGGAACTCTCACCGGCCGGTTCGCCGCCACTCTCCGGGACAGCGGTCTCGCCGACGCGTACAAAGGGCTGCCCACTCTGGTCGACGGCGCGCTGTCGGCTCAGCTCTCCTTCACTCCGGTCTATCCGCACGCCGAGAACGTGGCGCGCACCCCCGCCTTCTTGCCGTATGTGATCCCGGTCGACGAGCACCGGGCCCCGGCCGCCAACCTCATTCCGCTCGACGATCTCGCCGTACTGTCCACCAGCACGCGTCTGTACCTGGTCAGCCTTTCGCAGCGCCGCGTGGTCGAGCCGGTCGTCCTGCACCCCCTCGCCCTGGAGAAGCAGGCCCCGCCGATCGCCCGGTTTCTCGCGCTCCTGGGGCGCGGGTTCGCGACGGCATGGACGCAATTCGACTGGGGACCGCTCGCGGCCGGGATGCCGTATCTGCCCCGTGTGCGCTACCGCAAGGCCATTCTGTCCCCGGCTCGCTGGCATCTCACGACCTCTGATCTGCCCACCGGGTCCTTCCGGCCCTCCTGGCACGAGGCCCTGGCGGAGTGGGCGCGGACCTGGAGGTGCCCGCAGTACTTGGAGCTGCGCGACGACGACCGCACCCTGCTCCTGGACCTGGTCGAGCCATTGCATGCGCGGCTGTTGCACGCCCACCTTCAGCGCCACGGCGACGCTGATCTACTCGAAGCCCCGGACGAGCGCGATCTCGGCTGGATCGGGCACGCGCACGAGATCGCCCTGCCCCTCACCTCCACCCGGCCGCCTCTGCCCCACCCCGACGTGGCGACTGCCCCTGTCGTCACCAACCGGATGCTGCCGAACCCCGGCGACGGGCGGCAGCGCTGGGTACAGGCCAAACTGTTCACGCACCCGACGGCCATGGACCAGATCATCACCCGCCGCCTCCCCAGTCTCCTCGATGAACTCGGCGGCCTTGACAGCTGGTTCGTCCGCTACCGCACCCCGCAGGAAGAGGATCACCTGCGAGTGCGGATCGCCACGCACGGCCCGGACGGGCATGCCGCGGTGACGCAGGCCATCGCGCGCTGGGTCGAACACCTGCAAGGTGACGCACTCGCCTCCCGGCTAGTTCTCGATGGCTACCGGCCCGAATTCGGCCGCTACGGTACCGGGTCCGTTCTGGAAGCCGCCGAGAACGTGTTCGTCGCCGACAGCGACACCGCCCGGTACGCGCTCACTGACCTGGCGAGTGTGGACCGACGAGTCCTATGTGCACTCGGCATGATCGACATTGCCCGCGGGCTCATGGGCGAGGAAGACGGCACACGCTGGATGGCCACCACTCCCGCCCGCGGCAGGGGTCTGCTCGACATCACCCGCGAGACGCTCCAGCGCGCCCACACCGACGCCCTGCCGCAACACCCTGGCTGGACATCCCGGCTCGCCGACGCGTACGAGCGGCGCCGCGCGGCTCTGGCCGTTTACCGGACCCACCTCGCCGACGAGCAGACTGCTCCGGTGCTGGAGTCGCTGCTGCACATGCACCACAACCGAGTGATGGGCCCGGACCGTGAAGCCGAGGCCGCTTGCCGACATGCGGCCCGGCAGGCATGCCGCTCGTTTCAGGTACGGGCGGCAAGCAAGTGAACGACCTCACACATGACTTGGGCCGAGGACTCGCCGGAACCGTCATGTACCAAGCTGCTCTCGCCCAGGACAGCGGCAAGTGGGAAGGAGTACACGCCGCTGCGCGAACTATGGCCGGGCAGCCGGCCGCCGCGCATCCCGCGAGCGCGAGCCTGTACCGCGGGGCACCTGCCGTGGCCTACGCGCTGCACACAGCGCGCCACCGCGCCTACAATTCCGCACTCGACGGCCTGGACGATGCGCTCGCCACGCTCGTGACCACGCGGCTCTCGGACGCCCACCACCGCATGGATTCCGGTCTGCCGCCGCGCATGCGGGAGTACGACCTGATCGGTGGTCTGACCGGGCTCGGCGCGTATCTCCTGCGCCGCGGGACCCGCCCCGACTTGCTCGAGGGCGTCCTGCACTACTTGATGCAGCTCTTCCAGCAGCCCGTCATCGTCCACGGTGAACAGGTGCCGGGCTGGTGGACTTCGGAAAGCCCTGGCGGCCAACCCGATTCCGCCTGGCCGGACGGGCATGGCAACTTCGGCACGGCGCACGGCGTCACCGTTATCTAGGGTTGTCAAGGCCCTCAGCAGATCACAACGCTCTATCGGTAGCAGGCACGTAAGTCACGTTGTGCTGTGTTCCCAAGACGTTGCCGCTGCTGAGGGGTAGGACTTGGCTGGTGCCGTGACCCGGTTGGCTGATCAGCGATGGGTAGAGTCGCCGATCATGAGTGATGGCTGGCGGAAGGACCGGATCGGCAGCGCGCTGCGGGGCGAGAATCCCACGGTGCTGCGGAGGTTGGAAGCGGGATTCGCAGTGATCGGGGACGTTCAGTTCCTGCCGGGGTACTCGGTGCTCCTCGTGGACGATGCTGCGGTGCAGCGTCTGTCGGGACTTCCCAGGGGCAAGCGGCTGGCGTTCCTGTCCGACATGGACAGACTGGGCGAGGCCGTCGAACGTGCCTGCAAGCGGTTGGATCCAAGGTTCCGGAGGGTCAATTTGGAGATCCTGGGAAACACGGAGCCGTTCCTGCATGCGCATGTGTGGCCGCGGTTCGAGTGGGAGCCGACCGATCTTGTGGGCGGGCCGGTGTGGCTGTATCCGCGCGAGCAGTGGAGCGACGAGCGGTATGCGCTCGGCTCACGGCACGATGTTCTGCGAGAGGCGATCGGCGAGGAACTGGACCAACTCGCATCCTGATGTGCCCGAGTCGCCGCCCCGCCGATCGGCGACCTGGATCTTCGACCAGCGGGGATTGCCTGGTGGTCAGGGAGTTCTCCGAAGTGGGGGCGGTGTCCGGTCCGGTGGGCATGGCGGGACGGGCGGCTTGCAGGGCACGGTCATTCGCCTGGGCGGTTTTGATCGCGCATCATGTTCCGCAGGGCCTGTCGGGCGGAGATCAGGTCGTCCTGGGCCTCGGTGAGCGCGGACTGCAGGCCGTCCCGGTCGGCTTCGGCGCGGGTCAGCTTGTCGGTAAGTGCCTGGTTGACCGCGGTGAGTTCGTTGATGCGGGAGACGAGTTCAGCGTGGCCTGCTTGTCCGACTTGCTGTCCAAGGCCGCGCCGAACGGCGGCCTTGAGCCGGTCTCGCTCCTCCCGCAGTGCCCGGAGTTCGGCGCGAGCCAGTTCCAGGTCGGTCGCCATGCTCGCCGGGCTGGCGACGGCACCGGTCGTCTGTTCCCGGGTCTTGCTGCGGGCTTGACTCTTGCGGGCGGCCTCGATGTGCTCGCGCACGCCCTCGGCATAGACGAGCCAGTTCGACACCTGGGCGGCCTTGGCGACGCCGAGGAACGTGATCGGCTCGCCCTTGGCCTTCATGTCGTCCACGACGGCGAGGACTTTCGCCCGTTTGGCCAGACTGTCCTTCTTCCTGGCCTCGCGGAGCACGTCGGCGGGGGTGCGCTTGGCGGTCACGCCCCGGCCTCGTCGGCAGGGCGGACGACGGGCATGGGCAGGGCGACCGGCCCGGAGCCGGCGGCGCCTGCGCGCAGGCGCCGCAAGATCTTGCTGGCCTCTTCGACCTCGTGGCGTTCCTCGTCGGGCATGGACTCCATCTTCGTCTTCATCTTCTTGATCACGTTCAGGTAGTCCGCGATCTCGCCTTCCATGCCCTTGATCGTGTAGTCGGCCGCGCCCATCGCGCGGGCCAGCTCCAGATTGGCCTTCAAGCTGCGGACCTGGTCTTCGATGGCGGGCAGGTGCGACGGGTCGGGGCGGTAGGAGCCGCAACCGGAGCACTGGAAGCGGATCGGGCAGGCATTGCCTCCGGCCTTCACGTTGGACGGCTCGACGCAGTTGCCCCAGGGCACGGCGACCGACCGCACCTCGTAGGCTGTCGCCGAGCCCATGGGCGCGGAGTTGCCCTGCCGGTCGATCGCGAGGACCCGCAGGGTGTCCACCGCCTCGCGCTTCATCTTCTTCGACACCTGGTAGTACGCGGCCGTGGTGTCTGCCGATCTGTGGTCCATGAGCGCTTGCAGGACGTGAAGGGGGACTCCAGCGTCCGCGTAGCGCTGGCAGAAAGTGTGCCGGAAGGCGTGGGGGAAGATCTTGGTCCGGTCGAACGGCAACGGTGTGCCCTCACGCCCTAGTTCCTCGGAGTCCAGCACCGGAATCGAGTCGGCCCACGACCGGATGAACCGCGAGAGGTATCCCGTGTCGAGGTGATGGTAGCGATTGGTGATGGCCGGGAAGAGATGCTCCGCGCTGTTGTCCGGCAGGTCCAGCCCGGCTCGGATCTCCTGCCAGTCCTTGATGGCGCCCACGGTCTGCTGGTGGACCGGCAGGCGCCGTCGCCGTCGCCGACCTTTCATGTTGTGCCAGACCAGCTGGTACTCGCCGTTGTCGAACTCCAGGCAGCCCAGGTCGAGTCCGGCGACCTCGGCGGGGCGCCGGCCGGTGTCCCGCAGGACCACATATGCCGTGCGAAGCATCGCGTTGACGGCCTCGGGAGGAAGCTCCCCGTAGGGGAAGTCCTTGCCCAGCAGGTGGACGTGCTGGTCAAGCTGGCGGATCACGAGTTCGGGGATCGCCTTGCCGATCTCCTCGTCGTTCTCGTCGACTCTCTTGATCGTGTGATGGTCCGGATGACGGACAAAGCGCGAGGACAGATCGTCCAGCACCCCCTCGCGGCGTCCGAAGTCCAGGAGGTCGAAGAACTCGGCCGCCCTCTTGATCAGGGCGGTGGATGCGTAGACGTTGCCCCGCCGGCCCCGGGCCGTCCGGAACGCGTCGACGACGGCGGTCACGTCCGAGAACTGGAGCTTGCTCGGATCGTCACCGCCACCAGGCCGCAGTTCCAGAGCCCGTGAGGCGATGACACACGCCCAGTGGTACTCACGGAGCTCCTTACTGTTCGGATTCGTGGTGCGGGCCCAGTGCATCACCAGCTCCCGCAGCCATCCCTGCCGGACCTCGCCGAAGTCGAGGGAGCTGGGATTGCGAAGAGCGCTCTGCGTCTTCTTCAAGGAGGGGATTGCCTGGCTGACGGTCCGTAGATCCCAGACCAGTTTGCGGGCAGGATCAACCCCCCGGAACTGGTCGAAGCCGGTCGTGATGTCCCACCGCACTCCACCCAGGAGCGACACGGTCCCCTCGTAGCCCGCTTGGGAGGGATCCGGGAACGCATCTCCTGCCAGAGCGATGCTCGGCAGGCCGGCCAGCAAGCCGACGATGCCCCGTACCGCCTGGGGAGAGAGGTTCTGCCCGCGCGCGTCACGCTGCTGGAGAACGTAGAGCATCTCCAGCCGCGCCACCGCAGACAGCGGAGCGAGCGAGAACATGTGGGCGGCCAGAAACGGCGACTGACGCTCGGCCCACCGTGCGACAGGAGCGCTCCCGTCTCCGACGAGGTCGGCCGGGTCGACCTGGAGCCGCCACTTCCTGTGGTGTGTGCGACACAGGCCGTTGTTCTGCGACTTTTCCCTTGAGCGTCCCGGAACCCGGCACCCATCTGCGGCGCTCAGCGGCTTCTGTCGCGCCACCCACGCCGCCATGTCGGATCCGGACCGTTTCTTGGCCTTCGCCCATCCGCGGTAGTGGGTCAGGCACAGTTCCAGGGAGAACGCGTCCCTGGGACACGCGGATACCGCACAAGTGGCGAGACGGCGATGCGCGGCGACGCGACGGAACTTCCGTGTGTAGGTGGCCTCGAACTCCTCCCTGGTCATGCCGCTCTCGCGGTAGGCGTCGCGGCAGGGCTTGCAATAGCCCGGATTCATCATGGTCGCCCCGCAGCCGGCGATCCGGCAGAGCGAGACACTGGTCCGCGGATTGTGCGGGTCGCCGACGAACAGCAGCAGGTCCGCGTTCCATTCGCCGGGCCGCCACGCGGGGTTGAGTTGTCCACGGAGCCACTCGGTCCACTCGGCAAGGATCTGGGCGTCGTCGGGACGGCGGTCCAGTTTCCGGGGCTGGGCCGGAACGACGGCGACGGTCACGGGCGAGCCTTTCCGCGGGTGGCGACGTGGTTCACGGCGTCGCGCTTCTCCTGGTCGCTGGCGTGCGTGTACTGGTCCATGGACTGCCGCGACACGTGCCCGGCCATATCCATGATCAGGTAGTCGGGCTTGCCCTCGCGGCGCCAGCGGGTGATGGCGGAGTGGCGGAGCATGTGGGGGCGGGCGGTGAACCCGGCCTTCTTCGCCAGGCGCTGGAACAGCTCGTAGGTGCTGGGGTACTTCATCGGCTGCCCGAGCGGCGCGGCGAAGAGGTTGACGAACACCATGTCGCAGTCAGCCGCTTCCGGCACGCGGTCGCGTTCCCACTGGTAGTCCGCATACAGACCGGCGATGTCCTCACCCACCGGGATCCAGCGGGGCTTTCGGGTCTTGGCCAGGGCCCCGTTGGCGTTCTGCCGGCGCCGGACATGGATGTGCGGCCCGGCGACCGGGCAGCCCAGCAGCTTGGAACTGGACAGCAGATGCATGTCCTCCCGGCGCAGTCCCAGGGCCTCGCCGATGCGGATGCCGGTGACAGCCAAGAGCGCGACCAGCAGGCGGTCGCGGACGTGCACCGTGTAGTCCAGCACCTGCCGGATCTCGTCATCCGTCAGGTACTCGTAGCCGGGGACCACGATCTTGAACTTGATCGTCTTGACGTTGACGGTGGAGAACTGGCCCTCCTCGCCCCGGTCGTACCCGGGCGGCGCGTACCGCAGCTGCTTCGGCTCGTACAACTTCGTGGCCAGGTCAGCGGACACTGGACTGTCATCGAGCAGTGTGCAGTACCGAAGGAAGCGGAACACCGTACCGACGATGGCGTTGGCAGTGCCCTTGGACCGGTACTTGGGCTCCACGCGTACCCCACGGCCCCTGGGCGGCAGCGGCTCATCCACCAGCCAGTTCAGGAAGCCAGCAAGCTGCCGCATCGAAGGGGCAGCCCAGTCGATGCCCTGATCCACGCAGTAGCAGAGGTACAGGGCAATGCGGCCGGCGTAGGTCCGCTCGGTGTTCACCGACGCGTCCTCCGCACTGCGGAGGGAAGCCAGGTACGCCGACGAGTACTGGTGCAACTCATAGGCGGCGTCCACCACGACCCACATAGGGGAGCCGTCGGCGGGAGACAGCGCCCTCTCCGAACGGAACGGCGGAGGGAGCGGACTTACAGCGCCATACGTCACTTGAACCCCGATGATATCTGTGAGGCACGTTGGTTCTCAACCTACATGCCTCATGTGCCAGAGATGCTTACAAGCACCCAAGATAATCACCGGGCCCATCGCGCTCCTCGCCCTGTGCGCCCGTGCGGGACACACGGTGCAAGGCCAGCGCGAAACCTTGGAACACGCTTGCAGCCTTCTGGAGGAATGGGCGCAATGCCTTCCGGGCGGTGGTGCCGCCTGGCCGGAGACCGTCACCCTGGACAGTTGGCTCAGCGGACCGCGACCACTGGCACACCCGGGCAGGCCCTCATGGTGCTATGGCACCCCGGGGGTCGCCCGCGCGCTTCAACTCGCCGCGCTCGCCTGCGACCGCACGGACACCCAGCGTCACGCCGAAGACATCCTCACATCATGTGCCGCCGACCCCGAGCAGCTGGCGCGTATCACCGACGCGACGGTGTGCCACGGCTGGGCGGGACTCTGTCTCACTGTTGACCGGGCCGCGGCCGAAACCACTCCCGGGAGCGCGCTCTCCCGCCTTCTGCCGTCCCTGCGGTCCCGCTTTGCCACCCACCTGGCACAGCACGCGCTACCCGATTCCGCCGGACTCCTTACCGGGTCCGACGGCATCCTGCTCACGCTGCACACCCTCAACCCCGCCCGCTCCGTTGCGCCAGGGTGGGAGACCTGCCTCCTTCTCAACTGAAAGAGATCTCTGTGAACAACACCCCCGCCGTCGACGACCTGCGCAACCAGCTCGTCGACGAGATCATTGCTGAGAGGCCACTGCCGTCCGCGGTCGAGCTTGCTCTTCGCACGGTCCGCCGCGAACTGCACCTACCAGGGCTCGACCCGGCCGAGGCGTACGCGGACAGGGCTGTCTCGATCAAGGAGAACCCCAACGGGCCTCTCCCTCTCTCCTGCGCTTCCGTGCCGACCACCGTCGCGATGATGCTCGCCCAGCTCGACGTGCAGCCCGGTGACCACGTCCTGGAGATCGGCGCCGGCACCGGCTACAACGCCGCGCTCCTCGCCGAACTCGTCGGACCAGACGGGCGGGTCACCACGATCGACATTGACTCCGATGTCGCCCTGCACGCCCGCGATGCGCTGAACCGGGCGGGCTACGAGCACGTCAGGGTGATGGAACGCGACGGCCTGAAGGGAGCACCCGAGCACGCTCCTTACGACCGGATCGTTGCGACGGTGGGCGTCTGGGACGTACCTGCCACCTGGTGGCAGCAGCTCGACGACGGTGGCCGACTCGTGCTCCCGCTGCGCTGGCGCGGGCAGACCCGCTCCGTCGCGCTGACCCGCCACGGCAACACGCTCGTCTCCGACGACATGGAGCTGTGCGGATTCGTTCCCATCATCGGCCAGGAAGGAGGGCGGACCATCGAGCTGGCCAACGGCACTGTCCGCCTCCACCATGACCGGGACCAGCCCGTTGACCCCGATCTCCTCGGGGACGTTTTCTCCACGCCGCTCACCGAACTGTGGTCGGACGCCCACGTTGGCAGCCAGGAGACGTTCGACGGGATCTGGCTACGCTCCACCGCCTCCGATGACACTGTCTGCCGCATCGAAGTCACCGGGCTGGCCCTGGAGGACGGCGTACGGCGCCCCGCGATTCCCGGGCGCAGCCCCGCCCTTGTGTCCGGCAACTCCCTCGCCTACCTGATCGCCGAACGCGACAACGCCGATCCCGTGCGGCCCGCGCGGCTCGGGGCGGCCGGTTATGGCCCCGACGGGCCAGTTCTGGCCCGCAGCCTGGTCGCCCACATCTCCACTTGGAGCGCCGAACGTACCGCCGTGCCTCGCATGACGATCCACCCGGCAGACACGCTCCTCGACGACCTGCCCACAGGGCACGACATCCTCAAGGAGGACAGCCGCATCGTCCTTGCCTACGAGCAAAAATCTGAATGACCTGGGTATCGCCATAGGCTGAGACCCCAAATCAACTCCGGGGCCTCAGCAAGTTCCACCTTGGCACCAGCTGAACCAAGGAACGGCCGCTGGTCTGTGGCTTACCCATGCGCTCCGCCCCACGAGCACCGCAGGGCGGAGCGCTTCGCTCTATCGGTCCACAGCCTCGGCTGAAGGCTGCACACTCACAGCATCAGAACCGGTCGATCTTTGCGTCCCTACATGAACTACAAAGCGAGAAGCCATCGTTCACTGCAACAGGGTTCCCGCAACTGTCGCACGAACCAAGGGGGCCGTGCTGCGTCCCGCACTGGAAGCAGAAGTATTCGACATTGAGCCGTTTCCAACCTGACGGGAGGTTGGGCGGATGACCCCGGCGGCGGGCAGGAAGAAAGCTCCTGGTAGACGGGTTCACGACCAAGATCACCAGTCCGCCAGGAGCTTTCGCGTGCTTGTCTACCCGTCCGGTATCGATCTGTCCAGCCGAGCCCTGCAACACCTCTCCGGTCTCCTCGCAGGTCACCGCCGTCGGACCGGCTCCCGGTGGCGTCGCCTGACCTGCGGTCGGCAGGCCCTGCCCGTCCTGGCCCACCTGCGCTGCGGCGACACCTGCGCTCGCCTCGCAGCGGGTTTCCGCGTCGGGGTCGCGACGGTCTACCGGTATATACGCGAGGCCGTCGATCTCCTGGCCGCTCTGGCGCCCACGCTGGAGCAGGCGATGCAGACCGTGCGGAAGAAGGCGTACGTGATCCTCGACGGCACCGTGCTGCCGATCGACCGCGTTGCCGCCGACCAGCCGTACTACTCGGGGAAGAAGAAGCACCACGGGATGAACGTGCAGGCCCTCGCGGATCCAGCCGGCCGTCTGACCTGGGCCTCGGACGCGCTGCCCGGAGCCGTGCACGACCTGACCGCGGCCCGGACCCACGGCATTCCCGCCGGTCTCGCTGCCGACGACATCAAGTGCTGGGCGGACAAGGCGTATCAGGGTGCAGGCCCTGCTGTCCGCGTCCCGTTCCGGGGCAAGAATCTGCGCGGCTGGCGCCGGCGTCACAACCGCGATCACGCCAAGATCCGCAGCCTCGGCGAACGCGCCATGGCCACCCTCAAATGCTGGCGGCTCCTGCGGAAGCTCCGCTGCAGCACCACCCGGATCACCGCCGTCGTCCGTGCCGTCGTCGCCCTCGAACTCACCACCTGATCAAGATGGAAAAGGCTCAGTGGCTACGCTGAAAGAGCTCGCGGGCACGCCTTCTTGATGTGGTAGCCGTACGTCGTGGCCGTGAGCATGGCCATGGCACCCCCGCCTTGTTCGCGCGGAGCGAAGAACACGTCGACCGTCCCTTGCCCGCCTTATCCTTGGAAGACCATCGAGCTCAAGGCCCACTACTCCACGTAGGCGCATTTCTACTCCGCAGTAAGGGGAAGAGCTCAGCAATGTCCCCTTCGCCCGGATGAACAGAGGTGAATCTGAACGGCAGTTGACAATGGAGACTCTTGCATGCCATGAGACATCGCTGTAGGGTGCAACGTACGCCGTACAGGAGGTAAGCGTGTGACCAATCCAGCTCCTCATCTACGGCGCTGGCAGGTTGTTGGCATGTCGAGCTTCCTCAGGTTGACTGGCGTACCAGATGATACAACGTCACCATGCGTGGGCGCGGACTTACATGCCAGCAGCGCCAACCATGGATGGTCGGCGAAATCATTAGCGACCCGGACAGGCCCATCACGGGCCATCCGAAATGATCCAGACCGATACATCCGGAAATGCGCATTATCCGCGATGCTCGCGACTTTCAATCTTGGGTCACTTTGCATCAAAAACGCGTACATGCAGGCTCAAATTGTGGCTACCTGCCCCCACACTGAAGCCGACTCCACATTTCTGCTGACTACCACGTCGGCTTGCGCCTGCGACTTGCTAGGTTCGGAGCGCCTTGCAGATACCCGCGTGTCCGCTGATGTAATTTCTCTCCGGCCCCTTGCGGGCCCCACGGTTGAGGGATTCACGCTGGAACACGCGCGGCAAGGATATACCTTCCTTATTAATTTTCCCGTCGCAGCCGCTCGCCTTGCTGCAGCCGTCATTTTTTTCACGCCGTTACGGAAGTCTCCATGGCTTGAATCGGCGACCTTGGAGGCGGTCAATTTCCTTGAACCAACCCCCGATGGACCCAGCACAGCTACAACTTGCGCTCTCCCTTGGGATTTCCCAACCACGTGGCCCATCAATCGAGATGTCAATGACCTCCTCTCCTGAATACTTCCCTACCACGCCAAGCAGATTTCCCAGAGGACGGAATCAAGCATACCGACCTCCGATAAATCAAAGTCGCAGTACCCACCACCGGCCGCGAGTAGCAGAACAATAGGAGTTGCAGTGAAGGAAACCAGGGAACTGACGGGTCGCACCCTCGGCGCATCGCGATGGAACCTGAACGACCAGGTAATGCATCGCCTCATGGACGAGCGTATCATTATGCTTGGTCGAGAGGTTGATGACGCCGGAAGTAATGCGATTTGCTCGCAACTGCTTCTGTTGGCAGGAGATTCCTCTCGCGACATCAGCCTGTATATCAACTCGCCGGGTGGGTCCGTCACCGCGGGAATGGCCATCTACGACACCATGAACTACATCGAAAACGATGTAGTAACCGTAGCCATGGGGACCGCAGCCTCGATGGGCCAATTCCTCCTGACTGCGGGTACTCCAGGTAAGCGGATCGTTCTGCCACATGCGGAAATCCTCATGCATCAGCCGTCCGCCGGACTCGGCGGCTCTGCCAGCGACATCAAGATTCACGCCGAGCGGCTCATTCGTGTCAAAAAGCGCATGATTGACATCACAGCTCAGCACACCGGACGGACCATCGAGGAGATTAAGCGGGATTCAGACCGCGACAGGTGGTTCTCCGCCGAAGAAGCAGTCGAGTATGGCCTCGCCGACAGGGTTGAGCATGTTGCCGCTACCGTTCCAGGCAGCATCGGGGCAGCGAAGTAGTCTGGAGTTGTCGCCTACTGACTGACACTCCGTTGCTCCGAATGTCATAACGGTCACGTCGGTTCACCGGCAGTATCTATCGGCTACGGCCAAACACGGACGGGTCGGCAGGTAACATCGCAGTAGTGCACGACAAGATTTCGGGCACGAGCCCCGCAATTCAATAGTGCCAGGTGCCTAAGAGCCCAGTACTGCAGCCTCAGATCATGTGACTGGTGATCAGCACTGATCATTATCCGGTCATGCTGATCGATGTGAGTACGGAGCACATCGGGAACTAAGCAGAGGGACTGGCTGTCCCGACAGGTGAGTTGGGACAGCCGTTCACCCGTCCGGAGCCCCGGGCGGGATCCGAACGTCCATTGGCGAGGCGTCCTGGAGCGCGGACGTGCTGTTGACCGAGCTGCAGACGTACATAGCCTCAAGGATCTGTTGGAAGCCGTACCTGATGTAGCACTGGTCCAGCCACGGCGAACCCGGATTCAGGAAGTGCTGTGGCCGTCCACCTCGCTGGCGCTTCAAGCCCACCGCCAGACCATCGAAATCTATGACGCGCTGTTGGATCTCCGACTGTACGTACATCCAGGGGCCTACGATCATGCGCGTCAGCACGCCCAACGCACTGGTGTTCCAGGTGATCGCCACATGGCGGCCACGCTCGCTGGCGCTCTGGGGCAAGCACGACGCGCCAAACTTGCCGCAATGCCTTCGTCCAGCCCCAGCCAGCTTCCCGGCTTTGACATCGGCGACCTGCCCCAACTCCTCGATGTAGCTCGGCTGTGGCCCCTGATGGCCGATGCTGCTCCCGACCCCAGCCAGCTCGCCAACTCCCACTTGCCAGCCCTGACCCACGAAGCCAATCCACCGGCACCAGGAGTCGAAGGCCGTATCTCATGAACCACCGTTCCGCTCAGAGCAACTCGGCGCTTCGCGCCTCGGGCGAGCCGTCACCACCGGATCAGAGACCCGGGTATAGATGCGTGTCGACTCCGGAGAGGCATGGCCAAGTCGCTTCGCTTCTGGAGCGTCAGTTCCCGCATGCCTCCCTCCCACATGCTGGTCGCGTGAGTGTGCCGTAGAGCGTGCGGGGTCACCCACGGCTCGCGGATCCCGGCCCAGGTGCAGACGCGGGAGAACATCCGCACCAGCCCGTCGTAGCTCAGCGCCTCCAAGCGCCGGGTACCGCGGCCGCCGATCTGGAAGACCAGTCGGCTGTCGGCCTCGGCAGGGCGCTCGCCCATCACGTAGGCGCTGACCGCCGCGAGGGTCTCCGCCTCGTGCAAGTCGACGACCCGTTCATGGCGGGACTTCGACTGGGCGTCCTTGGGATGGTCGTCACGGTGCCGGACCACCACCCGCCGCCGGCCGTAGGCCAGCTCGTCCAGGTGCAGGCCGAGAACCTCGCCCGGCCGCAGGTCGCCGTGGAGCATCAGCAGAACGATCGCCTTGTCGCGCAGGCAGCGGAGCTGTGCCAGCAGGGCTTGAACCTGATCGTCGGAGAGCAGTCGCGGAACCCGCTGCACGGTCTTGACGCGCACGACCCGGCGGACCGGACGCTGCTGGCTGGCCCGGCCCAGGAACGGGCGGTGCCTCTCGGAGACTCGCGCGAGCGCGGGGTCCGGCCGCTTCTCCAGCGGTTGGCCCTGTCCAGCAGCCCGGACAGGATCGAGTACTCCTAGAACACGCCCCTCGGTGAGCAGCCGCTCGACCAACTCGGTCGCCTTGGCTCGTCGTGCACGAGCGACGGGCCGTTCGGCGTAGGACACGGAGTTACGCCTGCGCCCAGCAGGTCCAGCGGATGCCGCATGGTCGCCCCCTTCAGCCGACTTCGGCTCCTCTGGGCGATCACCATGGCGAAGGAAGTAGCGACCATCCTCGGTGACCTCCACGAGCGCTTCCCCGCCGCCCCGACTGATCCTCAGCAACCCTCGATCACGCAATGCATAAGCCGACCGCCAATCCCCCGGCGCCCACGCTGCGGGATACTCCTCACCGGCTGCGAGCCGTTCGAGCAGTGCGCGTTGCCGTTCATTCGGGTCAGACCGTCGATCCACGATCACCAACCCACAGCGCACTCGCATGCCCTGTACAGAGCCGAAAGAGTGGCGCCTGCCCGTGGGAGTTCTCTGGGACTTTCCTGGGACTTCCGGCCGCATCAGCCAGCACGAGCGTGAAACAACCGAAAGGGCATTCATACAGGTCAACGACCTGCGACGGCCAGACATCGCAGGTCACGGCGTTGGCTGGTCTCTTCCGCGACATCTGAGAAAGCGGGGCGAATCGCCGGGATCACCACCGCCGGTGGGACTGGTCACCCCTCTGGGTTGTCGGGTGCAGGGCCGCTCATGTGCACCGGGGCGTAGCGAGCCGCGATGTCGAGTGCGGTGCGGACGAAGGTGGATACGGCGGCGGAGCGGGACTCCGCCGGCCAGGCCAGGGAAAGCCTCAGCGGGGGCAGATCGTCGATGGTGCGGTAGGCGATGCCGGGCCTCGGGTGGCGCCGCACGATCGACTCCGGGGGGAACCAGACGATGTTGCCCAGTTCGATCAGGTTGAAGATCTGGGCGAGGTCGAGCTGCCGGGGCGGGGTCCCGGTGGCCGGCAGGAGGTGCTCCTGGTCGGCGGGGCGACCGTCGGGCAGGACCCGGCCGGCCAGGTCGGCCAGATGAGGGCCGGGGTGCGCGGCCAGTGGGTCGTTCGCCGCGAGGGCCAGCAGGCGGGGCTCGGTCAGCAGCGGCTCCACGTCCAGGCCGTGGTGATCGAACGGCTCGGGCACCAGCGCGATGTCCGCGCGGCCGTCGCGCAGCGCCGGTGCCTGTTCGCCGCGGCCCCCGAGCACGAGTTCCAGCGGGAGGGCGCCCGGCTGCTCCTGGTAGGCGGCGACGACCTGCGGCAGCAGTCCGCCGTCGTAGTCGGCCTTCAGTGCCAGCCGCAGTCCGGGATCGAGCCGCCCGGCGTGCCGGGCGCGCCGGGCGGCTGCGGCGACCGCGTCGAGTGCCGTGCGGGCGTCGCGCAGCATGACCTTCCCGGCCGGGGTGAGGGAGACCCGCCGTGTGGTGCGCTCCATGAGGGTCACGCCGAGTTGTCGTTCCAGTTCCCGGATGGCCCGGGACAGTGGTGGCTGGGCCATGCGGAGTCGCTCCGCCGCCCGTCCGAAGTGCAGTTCCTCGGCGACGGCCACGAAGTAGCGCAGCTGCCTGACCTCCAGGTCAAGGCTATTCATACCGCTACGGTATCAGTGGCGCGGTGATCGGTCCTTCTGGATCACCGGCCCGGCCGGTTGACTGGAGAACGGCCACCGGTGGTCGGGCCGCCTCGCCCGTGCCGCGTCACGTGGTGGCCCCATCCGTGTTTCCCCCCACCTCATCAGGAGTCACCGTGATCGTTGTCACCGCCCCCACCAGCCGGATCGGCCGGCAGACCGTCGACCGTCTGCTGGCCGCCGACGCGCCGGTCCGCGTGATCGTGCGTGACCCCTCCCGCCTGCCCGCCGCGGTGCGGGAGCGTGTGGAGATCGTCACGGGCTCGCACAGCGACCCGGACGTGGTCGCGAAGGCGTTCGCCGGAGCGGACAGCCTCTTCTGGCTGGTGCCGGCCGATCCCCGCTCGGAGAGCGTGCACGCCGCGTACGTGGACTTCAGCCGGCCGGCGGCCCGGACGCTCGCCGCCGGGAGCGTCCAGCGTGTCGTCGCCGTCTCCGCTCTCGGCCGCGGCACCCCCATGGCCGATCACGCCGGGTACGTCACCGCGTCCCTCGCCATGGACGATCTGCTGGCCGGCACCGGTGTGGGTTACCGGGCGCTGACCATGCCCTCCTTCATGGACAACACACTCTGGCAGGCCCAACTGATCAAGAACCAGGGCCTGTTCACCTCGCCCATCTCCGGCGACCGCCCCATGCCCACCTGCGCCGTGAGCGACATCGCCGCCGTCGCTGCGCGCCTGCTCCTGGACGACACGTGGAGCGGCGTCGAGGAGGTTCCGGTGCTCGGGCCGCAGGACCTGTCCTTCGACGACATGGCACGGATCATGTCCGAGGTGCTTGAGCGCCCGGTCCGTTTCCAGCAGCTCCCGGGGGCGGACTTCAAGGCCCGGATGATGACGGCCGGAAACTCCGACGCCATGGCGCAGGGACTGCTCGACATGGCGCTGGCCAAGGACGCCGGGCTCGACAACGCCGTGCCCCGCACGGCCGAGTCCAGCACGCCCACCAGCTTCCGCCAGTGGTGTCAGGACGTACTCAAGCCGGCCGTCCTCGGCTGACACCACGGCAACGAAAGGCCCGGCACCCCATGCCCCGACACGACGTGTCCCCCGCTTTCACCGGCTCCGCACCCGACGAGGAGCGGATCGCCGCCCTGCTGCGGCAGTTCGCCGACGGATTCAGCTTCCAGAGCCGCTCCCCTCTCCTGCACTCCCCGCGCGACCAGGGCCTCGCCTACGAGGACGTCGCCTTCCCGTCGGCGGACGGAGTGCCCCTCGAAGGCTGGTTCATCCCGGCGCCCGGGTCCGGCAAGGTGGTCATCGCCAACCACCCGATGGGCTTCACCAGGTCCGGACTGCCCGCCCACCTGGAGCCGTGGCGGTCGCAGTGGGCGGCGAGCGGGAACGCCTTCGAGATCGACTTCACCCCGGACTACCGGATCCTCCACGAGGCGGGCTTCAACGTCCTCGCCTACGACCTGCGCAACCACGGGCACAGCGGCGAGGGCAACGGCGGCATCTCCTCCAGCGGGATCTACGAGGCCCGTGACGTTGTCGGCTCACTGCGCTACGTCCGGGAGCGCCCGGACACCCGCGAGATGTCCGTCGGCCTCTTCAGCAGGTGCCTGGGCGCCACCTCCACCTTCGCCGCGATGGAGCGGTTCCCCGACGAGTTCGGCACGGTGCGCTGCCTGGTCGCGCCGCAACCGGTGACGGCCCGGACCATCATCGAGCGCCGCCTGGCGGCCATGGGACTGTCGGACCGCATAGCCGAGTTCGAACGGCTCATGGTGCTGCGTACCGGCATCGGCTTCGAGCCGAGGAACCCGCAATGCTGGGCGGCGAGCGTCAGCGTGCCCGCCTTCCTCTACCAGGTCCGCGACGACGTACTCACCCACCCCGACGACGTGCGGACGATGTTCGACAACATTCCCGTCACCCAGAAGAAGCTGCTCTGGATCGAGGACACCACCGCCCGGTTCGACGGCTACCTCGAATTCCAACGCCGCCCCGAGCCGGTGCTCGACTGGCTCACAACCCACCTGTCCTGACCCCACCGCCACCACCGGAGAACCCGTGAACCCGGACCTGACCGACCGCGTGGTGATCGTCACCGGCGCTTCCTCCGGAATCGGAGCGGCCACCGCCAGACTGCCGCACCACGTCGGCGCCGGCCCGTCCTGGCCGCCCGCCGACGGGACAGGCTCACCGAGCTGAGCGCCGAACTCGACAACGCGCTCGCCGTCCCCACCGACGTGACCGACCCCGCCCGGCTGCACACCCTGGTCGAGCGCACCCTCCAGCGGCACGGCCGCGTAGACGGCCTGGTCAACAACCGTGCACGTCCGGCAGGTGCAGGTCGAGCAGGAGCAGGTCCACCGGCGTACGGTCCAGCGTGCGCCGCGCCTCCGTCGCCCCGGCCCCTCGGTACTAGGCTTCCGGTGTGCCGTCGTACAGCATTGGTCAGGCCGCGCGTCTGTTGAGGGTGAGTTCGCAGACCGTGCGTCGGTGGGCGGACTCCGGGGTGTTGGTGGTGGGGCGGGACGGTTCGGGCAGGAGGGTGGTCGACGGGGTGGGGCTCGCGCGGTTCGTCCGGGAACGGGCCCGCGAGGAGGGCGGGGCCGTCCTCGGGCGGAACTCGTTCATGGGGATCGTCACCGCCGTCAGGATCGACGATGTCGTGGCCCGGGTGGAGATTCAGGCCGGTCCGCACCGGATCGTGTCCCTGGTGACCCGGGAGGCGGTCGAGGATCTGGATCTGGCGGTCGGGGTCGCGGTCACCGCGCGAGTGGAGTCGACGAGCGTGCACGTCGAGCGGGGCCAGTGGGCTGTCCGGCGCCCGCCCCCGTGCGGCACAGCAGGGCGGCCCACAGGTCGAGGCGGTCGCGCAGGCGGGACAGGTCGCGGCCGGTGAAGTGCTCGACGCGCTGGATCCGGTAGTGGACGGTGTTGACGTGCAGGTGCAGTGCCTCGGCGGTGCGGGCCCAGGAGCCGTCGTGGGCGAGGAACACCTCCAGCGTGTCGAGCAGCGCGGCGGCGGAGGCGTTCGCCCTGTCGAGCAGCGGGCCGAGGACCGTGCGGCTGAAGGCGGTGCGGACCTCGGGCGGGACACCGGTGAGGAGCGTGTCCAGCGTGGTCAGGGTGCTCGCGTCGGTCAGCGCCGACCTGCCGGGGTCCGTCGCCCGTGCGCAGGCCAGGGCGTAGCGGGCCTCGGCCAGCGCTCCGGGCAGCCCGGAGACCTCGTCCGCCGGTCGGGCCGTCCCGGCGTGCAGGAGGAGGTCCGGGTCGCAGGCGGCCACCGGCGGCCAGGTCCGCGCCAGGCCTGCCGCGGCATCCTCGGACACCACCGCGAACGCGGTTCCGTCGGGCAGCAGCCCCACCGCCGCGAAGGCCGGTGCCGTATGGGCCACCGCCTCCGTCAGGGCGCTCCGCGCCGACGCCCCGTGCCGTGCGCCCGCCGCGGCGCCCGCCGTCGCCGCGATCACCTGGTACGGGCCCTCCGACGGCAGCCCGCAATCGCGCACGGCCGCGGTCAGGCCGTCGCCCGCCTCGCCGGCCGTGAGCAGCGCGCCGAGGGTGTCGGTCGCCCGCCGTTCGGTGGCGTGGCGCCGGGCCGCCCTCTCCTGGCAGCGGCCCAGTACGGCGCCGACCTCGTGCAGCAGCCGGGGCGGCGTGGCCGCGGCGTCGGGCAGGTGGAGCCACCACCGTTCGTAGGGGGTGCCGTGGGGTTGTAAACGTACCTGCGTCTTGTAGAGACCAAAGAGGTACCCGCGATGACTACCGCGACCCCGACCCGCACGCCCGCGCCGACCACCCACCCGAGCCCCGCCGTCCAGCGGATGCGGGCGGTGCTGTACGTCCGCATCAGCGACGACCCGGAGGGGTTGGAGAAAGGGGTGGAGCGGCAGGAAACCGACTGCCGCGCCTACGCCGAATCCCTCGGCTACGAGGTCGTGGAGGTGTTCCGTGAGAACGACACCTCGGCGTTCAAGCAGCGCACCGTCACCCTACCCACCGGGGAGAAAGTCCGCCGCGTGGTGCGACCCCGGTTCCGTGCTCTGCTGTCGTTTCTGGCTCGTGGTGGTGCGGAGGCGATGGTCGCCTATGACCTGGACCGGGCTGTGCGCGACCCCCGCGACCTGGAAGACCTGATCGACGCCAAGGTGCTCTACGGGTTCCGGGTGCTCTCCACCACCGGCAGCCTTCGGTTGGACAATGACTCCGATATTGCGATGGCCAGGGTGTTGGTGGCGATGGCGAACAAGTCCAGCGCTGACACTGCGCGGCGTGTGGCGCGGGCGTCGAAGCAGCAGGCCATCGACGGCAAGTGGCACGGTGGCCGCGCCCCGTACGGCTACCGGATGGGCGACTCCACGCTCTATGTCGTTCCCGAGCATGCAGCACTGATTCGTGAGGCCACTGACCGGGTGCTCGCGGGCGAGAGTCTGTACGTCATCACGCGGACGTGGAACGAGCGTGGCGAGCATACCGGCAACGGCGTGCAGTGGTCAGAGAAGGCTCTCGCCCAGGTGTTGCGCAACCCCGCGATCAAGGGCGTGCGCATCTACCGGCCTACCTTGCCGGACGGCAGGAGCGCGGAGGTGCCCGAGGTGGTCACCGAGGGGAACTGGCCTGCGATCCTCGATGCGGAGCGGTGGCAGGAGGTCGTGGACGTGCTCGACGCCAGGCGTGCGCGGCGGACGATGTGGCCGGGCACCGTGAAGCGGCTGCACCCGTTCTCCGGTCTGATTCGCTGTGCCTCGTGCGGTACGGCGATGCGCAAGCAGGGGCCGCAGTACATCTGCCTGAACTACCAGCGCTCCATCTGCTCCCGGTCGATCAACGCCAAGGAAGTGACGACGCTGATCGAGGAGGCCGTACTGAGCGTGTTTTCCCGTATCGCCCTCACCCCCGAACAGTTGCCGAGCCGGACCGCCGAGGCCGATGGGGAACGCGAAGCACTGACCGAGGGGTTGGAGTCTGACCGGGAGGCGCTGGAACGCCTCGATGATGACCATTACGACGGGATCATCGACCGGGCCACGTGGATGCGGCAGCGCTCCCGGCTGGTTGAGCGCATCCGTTCTCGGCAGCATGACTATCAGCAGCGTCTGGCCCGCATCCCCGTCGTAGACGTGAACCTTGAAGTGAGCACCGTCGCCTCCGAGTGGGAGGGGCGGAGTGCGACGTGGCAGCACGAGGCCGCGAGGCTGGTGCTGGATGCGGTGCTCATCCACGCCCACCCCAAGGGGGTGCCGACGGTGGTGCCCAAGCGCCGGGGCGATACCAAGGAGTCGTACCAGGCGCGGTTGCGGGAGCACCGGAACGATCTACTGGCCCGCCGAGTCGAGTTCATCCGGCACTGGATTCGGCCCAGCGGGATGCCCTCGTGGAGATACAGCGGTGGGTCGGTCAGCACTCCGTCACTCGTGTCGGGCCGAGGGATGCGCGGGAGGTCGTGCCCATCGAGCAGATGCAGGTCGTCGGGATCGGACATAAGACCTCGCGTGCTGGTGATCCGCACCGGCACATCCATATGCAGATCGGCACCCGCGTCTTCGCCGCTGGGAAGTGGCGGGCGCTCGATACTGCTGCGTTGTTCAAGCAGCAGGGCGCGATCCGGGCAATGGGCACAGCGGTGATCGCCGCACACCCCGAACTGGCGCAGACCTTCGCGGAGCACGGTCTGACCCTCGACCCGGCGAACGGCGAGGTCACGGAGTTGCAGCCGTTCAACGCGCTCATGTCAAAGCGCTCAGCCCAGATCAGGCGCAACCTCGACCGTCTCGAAGCCGAGTGGGAAGCCGCGCATCCCGGTGAGGAACCCGGCCCCGTGATGACCGCGCGGATGCAGGGCATCGCGTGGGCGCACCAGCGGCCCGGTAAGAAGCCCGCCGATCTCAAGAACGAGCAGTGGTGGCGGCAGGAACTTGAGGAAGCCGGCTACGACCCCGCCGCCCTCAACAGGACCGAGACATCTGCGCCGGCGTCGCTGGACGATGTGGCCGTGCAGGAGATTGCATCGCGGGCGCTGGGATCGCTGCGCCTCCGCCGCCTCGACCTGGACGCGACACACGATCCAAGAGCAGGTCACCCGCATCACCACCGAGACAGGCGTACGAGCAGCACCGGCACAGTTGCGGGAGTTCATCGCCATTGCGACTGACGATTGCTTCTCCGTGCTCCCGCCGGACGCACCAGCGCCGGAGCACTTCGCCTATCTGACGAGCGTCGGCGTCCTCGCCACCGAGACCGCGCTGCGCGACCAACTCACCGCCGCGGCCCCGCGCCGAGAGCCGAAACCCGCCGACGTGACTCACCGCGCACGCGGCAGGGCTCGACGAGGGGCAGACCGAAGCCGCCGCTGCCGTGGCCTCACGCGACCCACTGGTGATCGTGGAAGGCGCAGCAGGTGCGGGCAAGACCACGATGCTCGGCGTCGCCATCGAAGTCGCCGCCAAGCACGGCAGGCCGTCGCGGATGGTTGCCCCGACGTTGCGGGCGGCGCAAGTCGCGCACGACGAACTCGGCATACCCGCCACCTCAGTCGCCGCGCTGGTGTACGCGCACGGATGGCGGTGGAACGAAGACGGCGTATGGACACGCCTCACGCGGGGCGACACCGACCCCGAGACCGGACGCACGTTCACCGGCCCGCCACGAGAAGCAGTGTTGCAGCGGGGTCAGCGGGTGATCGTGGACGAGGCCGGGATCCTCGACCAAGACACCGCCCACGCCCTCCTGACCATCACCGCCGAGGCGGGTGCGACGGTCGCGCTCGTCGGCGACCGCGCCCAGTTGCCCGCCGTTGGTCGCGGCGGGGTGCTCGATATGGCTGCGCAGATTCGCGGGCGCACCTATGACATGAGCGAACTCCACAGGTTCACCGATCCCGATTACGCGGTACTCACGCTGGCGATGCGCGGCCGTGAGAACCCCGGCGACGTGTTCGACCGGCTCGCCGCCATGCACCTCGTGATCCTGCACAAGGAGGATGACGCGGCCCGCGAGCACATCACCGACCACACCCGCGACGGTGAGGCGATCACGGTGGCCACCAACGACGAGGCCACTGCCCTGAACGAGCGCATCCGCGCCGGGAGGGTCGAGGCGGGCGAGGTCAACGACAACATCACGGCGACCGGCAGCGACGGGCTGAGCATCGGGGCCGGTGACCTGATCCAGACTCGGAAGAACGACACCGCGCTCGGCGTGGCGAACCGGCAACAGTGGATCGTCCAGCAGGTCACCGAGGATGGCACTGTGTACGCGCGGGAGGCTGCCAGCGACCGCAAGAACCCCCGCACCGTCACCCTGCCCGCCGAGTACGTGGGTGAGCACGCGCACCTGTCCTACGCCGCGACCGCCTACGGCGTCCAAGGCGCAACTGTCAACGAGGCGCACACCGTCTTGTCGGAGGCGACGAGCGCGGCAGGGGTCTACGTCGGCATGACCCGAGGCCGCCAGACGAACCGGCTGCACGTCATCGCCAAGAACATGGCCGACGCGAGGGCACAGTTCATTGAGGCGATGGAACGCGACCGCGCAGACCGGGGCCTCGACCACGCCACCCGACAGGCCGCCGAAGCGGTACGCGGCCTCATCGCAGACGGCCCGGCGCGATTGGTCACCGAGGAACTCGCCCGCCTCGACCACGAGGCCAAGCGTGCAGAACGGCAGGCGGCACGGTGGGAGCAGATCGCCGCACGCCTCGACGCCCAACGCGCCGCCCACCGAGCCGAGAACGACGAGAACACCGCGGTGCTCCGCAAAGCCGAGGACAGCGCCGAGCGGATACGCGCCGAGGTCGCACGGCCGCTCACCGCCCAGGCCGAGCGCGACGGCGCGGCCTACCTCGCCGCCGTCGAGAACGAGGCCGCCACCAGCGCCCGCCTCGCCACCGTTGGCAGGTTCGGCAGGCGCAAGGCCCGCGCCGAGCACCAGGAGGCGACCGACCATACTCAGACGAGACGAGCGCAGGTACGCGAGACCTGGGGCGAGCCGCCACGCACCAACGAGGCACTGTCCGAGTGGGCGCAACGGCAGGCCCAGCGACGCGCCGAGCAGCACCCCGTGTGCACGACGCCGCCCGTGCCGTCGAAGCGGCACAGGCCGAGCGGGAAGCGACGCGCGAGCGGCACACGCAGGAACAACAGGCGCTGCTGGTCAGCGAGTACGGAGCCGAACGAGTACGCCGCGACCACCTCGGCATGCGCATTACCAACCCGCGCCGCGACGCACGAGACGCCCGCACGCGAGCCGCGATGCTCCGCGCCGAGGCCGACGAAATCCGCAGCCTCCCCGTCAACGAAGCCGCCCGACGCATCGAGGACAAGCAGGCCGAGCGCGAGAACCAGCAACGGCGGGCAGCGGAACGGGCGCGGCAGTTCGGAGACCCATTCGAGCACGACCCCTACCGCAGCGGGCCGCGGCGCGACGGGCCGAGACTAGGGCTGTAATCAGGGCTTCAAGGAGGTGGAGACCTTGCTGATCCAACGTCGTTGTTGGCGTGTTTCCACCGCACGCCGGTGATAGTGCTTCCGCACCCAGGCCACAGCATCATCAGCAGGTATCCCGCTCAGGATCGCGAGCACTGACAAGGCCGTTCCGGTGCGCCCGACGCCACCGCCGCAGGCAATCTCGACCCGCTCCGACACCACTCGTTGGTTCGCCTCACGGAGGGCGTCCAGAGCATCTGCAGTGGAGTCCGGCAGCCGGAAGTCGCGCCAACGCACCCAGCGATACGGCCAGTCCTTGATGCACGGGTCGCGACCCACCAGGTAGACACCGAACTCGGGGGTGGGGCCGTCAGCAGACGACCTCCGCAGCCCCCGCCCTTGAACGCGACGACCATCAGGGAACTCAACAACCCCTTCCCCCACGTCCCAACTACCCATATCAGCAGGCTAACGTCCCGCCGCATAGTCTCGACAGAGTGGACGTGCGAAGCCGACGAACTGCGCAGGCTCTCGATCAACGAAGCCGCCGACCGCATCGAGGCTAAGCACACGGAGCGAGAGCGCACGCAGCAGGAGGTAACGGGCCGCGAACTGCAGTTGCCTGCCCCGTTCGAGCGCGATCCCCATCGCCACGACACAGGCCGCGCCGTATCGGAACAGGGCCTCTAGAGCAAGTCGAGCCGCGCATGGTAGGTGCGACAATGGCAGTGCAGCGCACGATCAAGCAGAGGAGGAGGCCGCGATGATTGACACAGGTCTGAACGGTGCCGTCGTCTTGGTCACAGGCGGCGCAAGCGGGATCGGTGCAGCAGTCTCGCGTGCCTTTGCCGAACAAGGCGCACGAGTTGCGGTGCACTACCTCGACGATGCTGACTCTGCCCCAGAGGGAACGACGTGGGAACACGTGATCCCCGCGCAGACGGAAGCAGAAGCACTCGCGGACTCGCTTCCGCAGGCTGCCGCCATCGGTGCCGACCTCTCCCAGGATGGTTCCGAGGCGGCTCTCTTGGATGCAGTCGCGGCATCCTTGGGCGAGGTCGATGTGCTCGTCAACAACGCCGCCCACTGCGAGAGCCCTGATACCTACCAAGGGCTCTCCAGCGCCAGCCTGACGAGGCACTATCGGGTCAACGCAGTCGCTCCCACGATGCTGGTCTCCGAACTCGCCCGCAGACGCGCCGGGAAGGAAACTCGTGTCATCAACATCAGCACAGACGCCGCTCGCGCGTTCCCCGGACAAGTCGGATACGGGTCATCCAAGGCAGCTCTGGAAGCACTGACCAGAGGCGCAGCCATCGACCTCGGCCCTCACGGGATCAGGGTCAACGCTGTCGCTCCTGGCCCGGTCCAGACGGGGTGGATGAGCGAAGAACTCGTCCACGAGGCGGTGGCAGCAATCCCGCTGGGTCGCGTCGGCACGCCAGAGGACATCGCCGATGCGTGTGTGTTCCTGGCTTCACACCAGGCGCGATGGATCACCGGCCAGGTCCTCCAGGTCGCGGGCGGCCACGCACTCTAGCCGCTCCCGAGCGTTCGATACCCCACCCGCTCGTCCAGCCGATAGACTAGAAACCGCAGAAACTAGCCGATCAAGACGCGACTACTTTTGCTCCCCCACGGCGTGACTCCGTCGGCCTCCACGGGTACCGTCACGCCGCTGCCGCCGCCGGGCAGCGCGGCGGCGTCCCGCGCGAGGAGCGGTGCGGCGCCGGGTGTGGCCGCGACGGTCCGGCCCGTGGCGGTCAGGACGTAGGCGGCGGGGGCCTCGGGGTGCGCGAGCGCCGTGGTGAGGATCAGGGCCGGGTCGGCGTCGTCCAGGACCAGTCGGTCCAGTCGGGCGCGTATGTGTTCCGGCAGTGCGTGGTGCCGGCCGAGCCGGCCCCACTGGTGCAGGTAGACCGCGTCCGTGATGGTCCTGAACATCACCCTGGTGGGCACGCCCGCCAGGGGCACGCCATGGCGCAGGCACGCTTCGACCAGCTCGTCGGGTATCGCGCCGTGGGTCTCCTCCCCGGCGAGCAGCGCGGCGGCGCCCGCGCTCTTCAGTCCGGAGACGAAACGGTCGGCCTTGTCCCGCCCGCCGTCCTCGCTCCACCACACGAGCCCGCTGAGCACGACCTCGCCCGGCCGGACGAAGCGGACGGGGTCCTCCAGGTCGGTGACGGTGACTCCGTTGATCTTCCGGCGCAGCAGCTCGTCCTCGGCCCAGAGCAGGCGCAGACCGAGGGACTCGTCCCGCAAGAGATGTTCGACGTGCATGTGCTGCGGCTCCTCAAACGGCTGTCGGCACCGTGGCAACCGGGCGATGTCTGGCCGGCCGGCGGCATCTCTCTGTTCTCGGAGCCGCAGCCGCGTCTGCGGCGCCTGGTCGACCTGAGCCGTACCGGCTGGACACCGGCGCAGCAGCACACGGACGGCTCCATGGAGATCGCGGCCACCTGCACGATCGCCCAATTGTCCAAGTTCGCGCAGGACTTGACGGCGCGGACGGCGCCGCTGTTCGAGCAGTGCTGCCGGGCCTTCCTCGCCTCGTTCAAGATCTGGAACATGGCCACCGTCGGCGGCGATCTCTGCAACGCACCCTGCCCGCCGACCCGATGATCTCCCTCACCACCGGGGGTGACGGCGGGCAAGGGCGCGGGAAGGCACCCGTAGCACCGCGCGGTCTCGCGTCCCCGCAGCAGGGCCGGCCCGGTGTCCCGGCCCGGCGGCGGCTGTCGCGTCAGCGGGATCCGTCCAGGGCGTGGTAGCCGCCGTCCACCCGGATCGCCTCGATTCCGCTGATGTGGCGCGCCCCGCAGCGGTCCTGGGGCAGCACCAGCTGCGGACCCACGCGGTCGAGGGCGGCGCCGTCGAGGGTGACCGCGAGCAGGACGGGGGCACGTCCGAAATCGGGGTCGATCTCCGCCCAGGACATCAGGGCGTGGTGTCCGTCCGCTCCCCGTACCGCGATCAGGAAGCGCAGCCGGTCCTTGCGCCGGGCGGGGTCGAAGTCGGGGGCGCTGGCCGCCAGCACGTCGTGCAGGAGCGGACCGGTGAAGTGGTGGTGCTGGACACCGCTGGTCGCGCATTCGAAAGCGACCCGGGCCTCGTGCTGGGGCCACGCCAGAAGGTCGGGCACCGCCAGCCGGGCCGGACGGCCCAGATCACCGGTGATGGCGACCTCCGCCGGCGGGCCGTGGGCCGTGTCGGTGGCTACGAGGGACTGGCTCACGGGCTACCACCTCCCGCATGACCGTACCCGGCCGACCGGCCCGCACAAACGCAGATGCCATGCCACGGCCGAGAATGTCCGGCTCATGCGAAGCGGCAGGATACTTTCTCCTCGCATTTGCCTCGACGTCATCGGCGTACGCGCGCACCTGCGGGCCGGACGCGGAGACCCGCGCCGGACCGGTGTGAATTCGGGATTGGGTAAGTATCGCAGAAATCGTTCACTCGACTGCCGCGCATCCGACGGAGTAGGCGGACGTTACTTCGGATATGACCGAGGAACACGGGGAATTGGTGACGCTTGGCCCGTATACATACAGGCCCGGCAGAAATCACTGTCCGTCACCAAAGGAAGGCACCTTGACCAGAGGTGGTCTCCCCGTTCCGCTCCGGGTGACCGAACCCGTGCTCCAGCGCTTCCTCGATGTCATGACCGAGCTGGAAACCGGGCTGGCCGAGCGCTGGTGCCGGTCCCAGGGGGCCTTGACCTACACCCGGGCGGAGTGACCCGCGCATGGTGTACGAGGAACGGGCTCACCACTACATGCCGTACGGAGAAGGCCCGTTGCACGCCATGGGCACCGGCCGGCACCGGGCGCCCGAGGGCGTCTTCCAGGAGGCCCTGGTCCCGCCCGAACCCGGCTGGGACCCGGCGGAGGAACTCGCGTTCATGCTCCAGGACGCGATGGAGCAGCAGCACACCGCCCCGCACGGCGCGGACCCCTCGGTGATCGCCCCCGCGCCGGGCACGCCGTTGGGCAACCTCCAGGAAATCACCGCGGAACTGCCCCCGTTGAGAGAGCACCCGACCAGTCACCGCAGGGTCCGCAGGACGAGAAGGATCAGCCGGCTGCGCGCCGCCAGCCTGTTCGTCGCGGCGCTCGCCGCGGTCATCGCCGCCTCCGTGAGCCTGTTCGGCGGCATGGTCGCCTACGAGCCGCTGCGGCTGGCCGCCGTGACCCGCACCCGCGCCAGTGTCGTCTCCTGGTGGCCGCTGCTGGTCTACGGGCCCTGGCTGGTGGCGTCGCTCGCGGTGCTGCGGGCCGCGTTGCACCAGCGCCGAGCGGTCCACTCCTGGGCGGTGGTCCTGCTGTTCTCGGCCATCGCGATGCTGCTGTGCATCGCGGAGGCGCCGAGGACGGTCAGCGACGGCGCGGCGGCGGCACTACCCGGGCTGGCCTCGCTGGTCTGCTTCCAGCAGGTCATCCGCCAGATCACGCTCACCCGTCCGCCCCGGCGGGCGATGCCGCGCCACCGGCAGCGCGCCGTGTCCGCGCCGGGCGGCGAGATGGCGGGTGCGGCGGTTCCGGACCCGGTGTCGCTTCCGCAGCAGCGCCGGAATCCCGCGCGTTCACCGCGGCCCGACCCGGGGTTCGGGAGACGGGGCTGATCATCCGTCGCCGCACCGCGCGGCCACGTCCACCGGCCCGCGGGATCGAGTGGGGGGGTCAGCTCCCGGTGAGCGTCACGTCCCGGCCGTGGCGTGCGCGGAAGCTCGGCAGGGGCAGCACACCCACGGTGCGCAGCTCCATCAGCGTGGCCTCGACGTTGGCCGCGCCCGGCTTGAGGGCGTTCGCGGAGGACGTGCGGGTGTTGGTCCAGCGGTGCTCCAGGCCGTCGCACACCGCGCGGGTGCCGCCGATGCCGTACCGGACGGACGAGCCGCTCTGGCGTGCGGAGGAGCTGACGAAGACGGGGCCGGTGCCGGGTGCGCAGCGGTAGGTGCCGGAGAGGGTGACGGTGCCGTCGGCGGTGACGCGGCCGGTCGGGTCGACGGTCACCGAGTCCGCGAGGCGGCGGGCGTCGTGCGGGGCCGCCGTCGCGGCGGGGGCGGCCGGCAGGAGCAGAGCGGCGCCTGCGGCCACGGCGAGGGCCACGGATCGTACGGGCATGAGGGGACCTCCCGATGGTTCGCAATGGGGGGTTCCACTGGTACCGGGCGGACGGGCCGGCGGCAGTGACCGTCACCCCTTCGGTGGCGAGTCCGCGTCGGCCGTCGTGGAACCGTCGCCGGGTTGTCCGGGTGTTGTCACGCTTCCCGCCAAAGGCTTGGCGGCGGCTTCCCGCCGGGCGCACGGTCGTCATGCGACGGTCCCGAGGACGGGACGGTCTCCCGACGTGGAGGTGTGCCATGTGTACCCACCGGTCTTCCCGCCCCGCGGCCGGCTCTCCCCCGGCGCGAGCCGTCGCCGCGCATGCCGTCGCCGCCCATCCCGAGCAGGGGTGGTGTGTTAACTGCACCTTCCTGAGGTCGTTGGGCACTGCGATGTCCGACTGCCCAAGGAGTTCTGTGTGACGTCGCACCTGCGCAACCAGCTGATGGAGGGGCGGGCTGTCCTGCCCCGCGTCGGCTCGGTCGTTCAGCTGGATACCCAGCACCCGGCGTACGCCGTACTCGACCCCGCTGGAAGTCCGGTCGAGTCGGTGACGCCCTATCTGCGGGACCTCGCTCTGAACGACAACAGCCCAGCAACCAGCCGCAGTTACGCCAATGACCTGCTGCGGTGGTTCCGGTTCCTGTGGCTTTTGAACGTGACCTGGGACAAGGCGACGGAAGGGGAGGTGGCAGTGATAGTGGGATGGCTTCGTACGGCACCGAATCCGCAGCGCCGCCGCACCCGGCCCGAGGCGCCGCAGCCCGGCTCGGTCAACCCGCGCACAGGCAAGCGGTACCTCAAGGCCGGCTACGCCCCGGCGACGATCAACCACGCCTTGACCGTGGTCGCCAGCTTCTACGACTTCCACCGCGACCTGGGCAAGGGCCCGTTGATGAATCCGGTGCCGGTCTCCGAGGCACGGCGCCGGGCGCTGGCCCACCGCAACCCGGCGGAGGCTATGCCGGCTTTCCGCCGCTCCCGTCTGCGTCAGCGCGTCCCGGCCACCGAGCCCCGGGCCATCCCGGACGCGATGTGGGACGAGTTCTTCGCCGTCATGAACCACGACCGGGACCGCGCCGCGGTACTGCTCTACGTCTCCAGCGGCGCCCGCGCCTCCGAGCTGCTCGGAGTCACCCCGGCTGACGTCGACTGGCCGGCCCAGATCGTCTACGTCGTCTCCAAGGGCACGAAGCTGCGCGAGCCGATCCCGGCGAGCCCGCAGGCCCTGGTGGTGCTGGCCGCATACATCGACGCGATGGGCATGCCCGCTCCGCACGAGCCGGTCTTCCGCACCCGCCGCGGCCCGGACAAGCCGCTCACCTACTGGGCGATGCGGCGCGTCATCCAGCGGGCCAACGACCGGCTGGGCACGAACTGGAGCTTGCACGACCTGCGGCACACGGCGGCCGAGAGGATGGCGAACGACCCTAACCTGACCCTGGTCGAGGTCCGGGCCATCTTGCGGCACGCGGACCTGGCCACCACCGGCCGCTACCTGCACGCCCGTGTTGAGGACCTCTTCGACGCCCTCCAGGCCCACTACCACCGGCCCCGCGTCCAGCCCAGCATCGCGCCGGGCTACGACCCGGACGACTTCAAGGCGGTGTTCGGTGGCTGACATCCAGACCTTCACCACCCGCAACCGACGCACCGACTACAACGGCGACGAGCCGTTCGTCCCCGCTCCCGTCACACGCTTCGCCGGCGCGGACCTGAGGGCGGCACCGGCACCGCTGCCCAGCACACCACCAACCTCGGCATCCCACGCCCACGCCCCGAGGAGATCCAGTGATCCCCAACAAACCACGATCGAGTGAGCGCAGACAAGGAAGAAGCAGGTCAGGTGCGCCAGCGATGCGCATATCCTTCTCTCAGCGGTCCGCCGAACAGGTCGAGCACCCCCTCAACCGCAGTCGCCAACGGTGCGGGATCGGCCCGTTCCGCCAAGGTCTGGTGGCCGTCCAGCAGCGCCTTTCCTCGTGCCGGATCGGCGCTCAGCAGCCTGCGAGGCAGCCATTTACCGATGCCCGTCCAGGCGCCGTGGTGGGCGGTGAGCAGATTGGCAGCTTCGCGCAGGACGAAGTCGGCGAGGGAAAGCTGTTCGTACCGGTTGGTGGGCGGAGTGTCGACCAGGTCGTCCATGAAGCAGGTCAGGCCATAGCGGCCTCGTTCCCATTCCGCCGGCGTGAGCGGCGGCGGCCCGGCCGCGAGTACCTCTCGGGCCTGTTCACACACTCGGGAGAGCTCGCCGTGCGGGTCCATCAACGGCAGGCCCTGGTCGTAGATGAACAGGACCGTGCCGCGGCGGCGGGCTCTGTCCCACTCGAAGAATTCCGGTATATCCGCAACGGTGTTCAGGAACAGCTCGGCCAGCCGGCCCTCATGGCGGACTACCTCGCGGCGGCTGATATCCGAGTCCGGCAAGAGGACTGCAACGTCCAAGTCGCTGGTCTCAGTGGCGCGTCCCTGGGCAGCCGATCCCCCCAGCATGGCCCCCAGGGCATCTGGGAAACGGGTCGTCACCAACCGCAGCGCCTGAGCAGTCAGAGTGCCTTGATCATCCATGGGCGCTCATCGTGCCATCTGCGAAAAGCGGATGCCAGGGGCCGAGCCGGACGCACCCCCGTCGTTCAGATCCCCAGCGAGCCTCGATCGAGTGAAGTGCAGAGAAGGACGCTGCTGTGCGACGGCACGATCGTCTTCGACGACAGCGGTGAACTGCGGCCGGACGGCAGGGTGGTCGCGCCGTGCCGGGGGCCGGCCGGACGGCTGGCGATGGCTGCCTGACCGTCCGCGCCGGGCGGCGTTCAGTGCTTCTCGGCGATGAACTCCCGCAGCAGGGAGGCGAGCAGCTCCGGCTGGTCCTCGGGGATCAGCGTCCGAGTGTCCTCGACCTCCACCAGCCGTCCCTGCGGCAGGAGTTCGGCCAGGCGCCGGCCGTGTTCGCGGGGCATCATGAGGTCTTCGAGTGCCCAGACGACGAGCGCGGGCCTATCGAAGCTCCGCAAGCCCCGGGCGGCCTCCAGCAGTTCACCGCGGCGGACGTGTGTGTTGTAGTACCGGAAGTCGCGCCGGATCGCCGGGTCGGTGCGCAGCGGGCGCAGCCAGCCTTCGACGACGGCGTCCGGCACCGGCCGCTTGGTGAGGGCGCCGATGCCGACGGGCAGCCGGCGCAGCGGTTTCAGCCCCAGGACGCGGACCAGCAGGGGCACGCCGCCGGGCACCCGGCAGGCGAGGCCGATCATCTTTCCGGGCAGGCCGGGCGGGTAGTTGTCGAACGCCTCGCACGCGACGAGCGCCAGCCGCGCGAGGCGCTCGGGGTGCCGGGCCGCCACCGTCTGGGCCCGTCCGCAGTCGTTCTCGACCAGGGTGACGTCGCTCAGGTCGAGGCGGTCGAGGAACTCCGCGATCAGTTCGTTGACGAGGTCCGGTGTGGGCGGGCGGGACATCGGCCTGCGGTGGGCGCCGTAGGGCAGGGTCGGGGCGATCACCCGGTGGTCGGCGCGCAGGTCGGCGACGACACCGCGCCAGACGGTGGCGTCGTGCACGAGGCCGTGGAGAAGGACGACCACGGGGCCGTCGCCGCCGGTGTCCTCGTACTCGATGGTGCCCGCGCTCAGCTCGATGTTCGGCATACCCGAATGTTAGGGGGCGGCTACGGCAGTACGGCGAACCCGTCGAGTTCCACCAACGCCCGTTCGTCCCACAGTCGCACGACCTCCACCACCGCCATCGCCGGGTAGTCCCGCCCGGCCAGCTCGCGCCAGGTGCGGCCGAGTCCCGCGGCGTGGGTGCGGTAGGCGTCGACGTCCGTGGCATAGACGGTGACGCGGGCCAGGTCGGCGGGGGTGCCGCCGGCGGCGCGCAGGGCGGTCAGGAGGTTGCCGAGGGCCTTGGCGAACTGTTCGGGCAGGGTGTCGCCGGTGACCTCGCCGTCGGTGTCGAGGGCGGTCTGGCCGGCCAGGAACACCACGCGGGTGCCGGTGGCGACGACGGCGTGGGAGAAGCCGGTGGGCGGGGACAGCTCGGGCGGGTTCACCCGTTCGGCGGTCATGCCCGGAACCCCTTGCCCGGGTCCGGTGTCCGGTACAACTCCTTGGCGATGATCTCGCGTTGTACCTCGCTGGCGCCCTCGTAGACGCGGGGGGCGCGTACCTCCCGGTAGAGGTGTTCGAGGAGGTGGCCGCGGCGCAGGGCGCGGGCGCCGTGCAGTTGGACGGCCCTGTCGACGACGTACTGGGCGGTCTCGGTGGCCAGGAGCTTCGCCATCGCGGCACGCCTCGGGACGTCCGGTGCCTGCTCGTCGTACGCCGTCGCCGCCGCGTACACCATCAGGCGGGCCGCCTCGGTGCGCAGGGCCATTTCGGCGACCTGGTGGGAGACGGCCTGGAGGTCGCGCAGCTTGCCGCCGAAGGCGTCGCGGGCGGCGGTGTGCGCGAGGGTGGCGTCCAGGGCGGCCTGCGCCATGCCGACGGCGAAGGCGCCGACGCTGGGGCGGAACAGATTGAGGGTGTCCATGGCGACCCGGAAGCCGCGGTCCGGCTCGCCGAGCACGTCGTCCGCGGTGACGGGCACGGCGTCGAAGGCGAGGGCGCCGACGGGGTGCGGGGAGAGCATGTGCAGGGGCGTGCCGGTGAGGCCGGGGCGGTCGGCGGGCACGAGGAAGGCGGTGACGCCGCGGGCGCCTGCGCCTTGGGTGGTGCGGGCGAACACGGTGTAGAAGTCGGCCTCGGGGGCGTTGGAGATCCAGCACTTCTCACCGGTGAGCCGCCACCCGGAGGGACCGTCCCGCTCGGCGGCAGCCCTCCCGGCGGTCGGCGACGCCGGGAGAGCTGCCGTGTCCGGACCCGCACCCGTGTCCGGGACCGGGGCCGTGTCCGGGACCGGGGCCGTGTCCGGGACCGGGGCCGTGTCCGGGACCGGGGCCGTGTCCCGGTGCGCCCGGAGGGCCAGGGCCGCCGCGTCCGAGCCGGCGTCCGGCTCGCTGAGGGCGAAGGCGGCCACCGCGGTGCCCTCGCTCACGCGGGGGAGCCAGCGGGCGCGCTGGGCGTCGGTGCCGTGGGCGTGCACCGGGTGGGCGCCGAGGCCCTGGAGGGCGAGTGCGGTCTCGGCCTGAGTGCAGGCGTGGGCGAGGGACTCGCGCATCAGGCACAGGTCGAGCGCGCCGGAGGTGAACAGGCGGGACAGCAGGCCGAGGGAGCCGAGTTCGGCGAGGAGGGCGCGGTCGACACGGCCCGGCTCGCCCTTCTCCGCGAGCGGGCGCAGCCGTTCGGCGGCCAGGGCGCGCAGCTCGGCGCACCAGGTGAGCTGCGCCGGTTCGAGCGAGAATGCGGTCATCGCCGGTCCTTCCCCTGCTCCCCCGCCCGCCGGGTCATATCCGAGGTTATCGCGCCCCGTTGACTGCCGTCACCAGCGCGATACGCTCCTTGGGCGAGCCCACCACGGCAAAGGGGGCGAACCGCCATGGCAGACCCGCGCCCCGCGGCACCGCACCGCTCCGCCCACGTCGACACCTTCGCGCGCGACCATCTGCCACCCCGCGACCAGTGGCCCGAGCTGCGCTTCGACCTGCCGGAACTGCGCTACCCCGCGCGGCTGAACTGCGCCGCAGAGCTGCTCACCGGCCCGCCCGACGACCGCCCGGTCTTCCGCACCGCGTCCGGCGCCCGCTGGACCTACGGCGGGCTGCGGGAACGCGTCGACCGGATCGCCCACCTCCTCACCGGCGAACTCGGCGTCGTCCCGGGCAACCGGGTACTGCTGCGCGGCCCCACCACCCCGTGGCTGGCCGCCTGTTGGCTGGCGGTGCTGAAGGCGGGCGCGGTGGCGGTCACCGTACTGGCCCAGCACCGCCCGCACGAGCTGCGCTCGATCGGCGAGATCGCCCGGGTGCGGCACGCCCTGTGCGACGTCCGGTCCGTCGAGGACCTGGCCAAGGCGGGGATACCCGGGCTGCGGATCACGACGTACGGCGGGGACGCCCCCGACGACCTGCTGGGCCGCGGGCAGACCGGTTCGGCGCCGGGCGCGCCGTACCCGGCCGCGGACACCGCCGCCGACGACGTGGCGCTGATCGCCTTCACCTCCGGTACCACCGGGCGCCCCAAGGGCTGCGCGCACTTCCACCGGGACGTGCTGGCGATCGCGGACACCTTCTCGAAGCACGTGCTCGGACCGCGCCCCGACGACCTCTTCGCGGGCAGCCCGCCGCTCGGCTTCACCTTCGGCCTCGGCGGGCTGGTGATCTTCCCGATGCGGGCCGGGGCGAGCGCGCTGCTGCTCGAACAGGCGGGCCCCGGGCAGCTGTTGCCGGCCGTCGCCGAGCACCGGGTGTCGGTGCTGTTCACCGCGCCGACGGCGTACCGCGCGATGCTCGACGAGCTGGACGCGTATGACGTGACGTGTCTGCGGCGCTGTGTCTCGGCGGGCGAGAACCTGCCCGCGGCCACCTGGCGGGCCTGGCACGAGCGCACCGGTCTGCGCGTCATCAACGGCATCGGGGCCACCGAGCTGCTGCACATCTTCGTCTCCGCGGCGGACGACGACATCCGGCCCGGCACGACGGGCCTGCCGGTACCGGGGTGGCACGCGCGCGTGCAGGACGCCCGGGGCGAGCCGCTGCCCGACGGGGAGCCCGGACTGCTCGCCGTGCGCGGACCGGTGGGCTGCCGGTACCTCGCCGATCCGCGGCAGCGGGAGTATGTGCGCGGCGGCTGGAACATCACCGGGGACACCTATGTCCGCGAGCCCGACGGCTACTTCCGGTACGTGGCACGCGCCGACGACATGATCGTCTCCGCCGGGTACAACATCGCCGGACCGGAGGTCGAGGACGCGCTGCTGCGGCATCCGGACGTGGTGGAGGCGGCGGTGGTGGGCCGGCCCGACGCGCACCGCGGGCAGGTCGTGGTGGCCCACGCGGTGCTGAGGGAGGGCGCCGAGCGGGACGCCGAGGCGCTGCGCGTGTTCCTCCGGTCCGAGCTGGCACCGTACAAGTGCCCGCGCGAGATCGTCTTCCCGGACGCGCTGCCGCGCACGGCGACCGGCAAGCTCCAGCGCCACCGGCTCCTGGCTCCGCCGGGCTCCGTCCCCGCTCCGGATCCCCGGGGCGACCAGGTCTGATGCCGACGACATAAGATGATCAACGTGTCCGACCAGCACGCGCAGCACGCCCCGAGGTCCCTGATCGTCACGCTCTACGGCGCCTACGGCCGCTTCGCGCCGGGCCCGGTGCCCGTCGCCGAGCTGATCCGGCTACTGGCCGCGGTCGGGGTGGACGCGCCCTCCGTGCGCTCGTCGGTGTCCCGGCTGAAGCGGCGCGGACTGCTGCTGCCCGCACGTACCCCCGAGGGCGCCGCCGGGTACGAACTCTCCGCCGAGGCCCGCCAGTTGCTGGACGACGGGGACCGGCGCATCTACGCCACGGCGCCCTACGAGGACGAGGGCTGGGTGCTCGCCGTGTTCTCCGTGCCGGAGTCGGAGCGGCAGAAGCGGCACGTACTGCGCTCCCGTCTGGCCGGCCTCGGCTTCGGCACCGCGGCCCCCGGCGTGTGGATCGCGCCGGCCCGTCTGTACGAGGAGACCCGGCACGCGCTGGGCCGTCTGGGCCTCGACACCTACGTGGACTTCTTCCGCGGTGAGCACCTGGGCTTCGCGCCGACCGCCGAGGCGGCGGCACGCTGGTGGGACCTGGCCGCGATCGCCAAGGAGCACGAGGCGTTCCTCGACCGGCACGCGCGCGTGCTGCGCGAGTGGGAGCACCGCGCGGACACCCCGCCCGAGGAGGCCTACCGCGACTACCTGCTCGCGCTGGACTCCTGGCGCCATCTGCCCTACGCGGATCCGGGTTTGCCCGCCCGCCTGCTGCCCGGGGACTGGCCCGGCACGCGCTCGGCGGCCGTCTTCCGGGCGTTGCACGAGCGGCTGCGGGACGCGGGAGCGCGCTACGCGGCCCCGGAGCCGCGGTAGGGCGTCCTGCCCGGTGCCGCGGTCCCGGGGCGTGGCTACGCCGTGGCGGCGGACGCCTCCAGTTCACGGGCGAGCGACACCGCGTCGAAGGGGCCGGTGTGCCGGCGGTCGCCGATGAAGAAGGTGGGGACGCCCCGTGCCCCGCTCGACTCGGCGCTGGCGACGTCGGCCCGCACCCGGGCGGCCGTCTCGTCGGAGTCGAGGTCCCGCAGGAACCGCTCCAGGTCGAGTCCGGCCTGGGCGCCGTAGGCGACGATGTCGTCGAAGTCGAGCTGGTCCTGGTGCGCGAAGAGCAGTTCGTGCATCTGCCGGAAGCGTCCCTGGCGGTCCGCGGCGACCGCCGCGAGGGCGGCGAGTTCGGCGTTCTCGTGCACGTCGGGCAGCGGCAGATGACGGTAGACGTAGCGGAGCCGGTCGCCGAAGCGCTGCCGCAGTTCCTGGGCTGCCCCGGTGACCTCGGCGCAGAAGGGGGACTCGTAGTCGCCGTACTCCACCAGGGTCAGGGGTGCGTCCGCGGGGCCGAAGACATGGTCGGTGGCCGGGTCCACGGGGCGGTCGAGCCTACGGGGCAGATCGGCGTCCGTCTCGCCGCGCAGGACCGCCGCCAGACGGAACACCAGCCAGCCCAGGGCCGTGGCGAGCACGGCGGCGAGCAGCACACCGACCGTCGCCTCGGCGCGCAGGGTGGGGTCCGTGAAGGCGAGTCCGGTGATCAGCAGGGAGACCGTGAAGCCGATACCGGACAGGACGCCACCGCCCACCACATGGCCGGGACCGACTCCCCTGGGGAGCCTGCCGAGGCCGAGGCGGGTGGGGATGAGCGCGCCGCCCGTGACGCCCAGGGCCTTTCCGGCGACGAGGCCGATGACGACGGCCCAGGTGACGGTGGAGGACAGGGCGTCGGCCAGGACGCCGTCGCGCAGGTCGACGCCGGCGCTGGCCAGGGCGAACAGCGGGACGACGACGTAACTCGTCCAGGGGTGGAGCGTCTCCTGGAGCCGCTCGTTGACGGAGACGGCGCGCTTGAGCCCCCGGCGTGCCGTCATGCCCACGTCCGGCCGGGGCGACTGGCGGAAGGCGCGGAAGAGCCGGGCGGCCCCCTCCACCGCCTGGCGCGCGGGGGGCTGGGCGGGGATGAGGAGACCGGCGATCATGCCGGCGATGGAGGCGTGCAGCCCCGACTCGTAGGTGGTGATCCACAGCGCGAGGATGACCAGCGCGTACGGGGCCGCCTGCCACACCCCCAGCCGGGTCAGCCCGGCCAGCAGCACGCACATGGCGAGCGCGACCAGGAGCGGCACGAGATGGATCGTCTCGGAGAAGACCAGGCCGATCACGGCGACCGCCACGATGTCGTCGATGACGGTGATGGCCAGCAGGAAGACACGCAGCTGTGAGACGAACCGGGGGCCGACCACGGTGAGCGCGCCCAGCATGAACGCCGTGTCGGTGCCGATGACCACCCCCCACCCCTGGGCGGCCTCGCCCCCGCCGACGATGGCGAGGTACAGCAGGACCGGGACCACCATGCCGCCGATTCCGGCCATGGCCGGGATCAGCACGCGTCGGCGGCTGGTCAGCACGCCCACGGAGACCTCGTAGCGGACCTCCAGGCCGATGACGAAGAAGAACATGGCCATCAGTCCGTCGCTGACCCAGTGCCCCAGGTTCATCGACAGACTGGCCCCGTCGATCGAGAGGGACGCGTCCGTCGCCCAGAGCGAGGTGTACGAGTCCGACCAGGGGGAGTTCGCCCACAGGAGGGCCACCACCACGGCGGCCAGGAGCAGGCCCACGCTGCCGGCCTCGGTGGCGAGGAAGGCGCGCACGGCGCCGGGATACTGGCCGAGGAGTCCGTCGCCCTTGGCCCGGGTCTGGGATTCCTGGAGTGTCTTCTCGTCCAGCCCACTCATTTCACAAACCCCTCTTCATGTGCCATTCCCCAAGTGTGTCGGACAAACCGGGCCACTCCGTGGACCTCGTCACGGTCGGGGGCACATTCGTTCCCGGCGGCGGGGGAACCCTCGGCGCTCTCCGGCCGTGCCGGACTACGGCGGGAGGACGGCGGCGAGTTGGGCCGGGGCCGTGCGGCCGGGGCGGGACTACCCTTCCCGGCGACCGCCGTGCGGCGCGAGCCGCGGCGCGGGGGCGTCGGTGCGGCCGGTGCGCGGGGGGCGGCTGCCCGCCCGGTACGGCGCGGGCCAGCGGGCGCCCGGCCCGTCGTAGCCCTGCTCGGCCGCCGCGTGCAGCGTCCAGTGCGGGTCGTAGAGGTGCGGGCGGGCGAGGGCGCACAGGTCGGCGCGTCCGGCCAGGATCAGTGAGTTGACGTTGTCCCAGGAGGAGATCGCGCCGACGGCGATCACCGGGACACCCGCCTCGTGCCGGACGCGGTCCGCGTACGGCGTCTGGTACGACCGTCCGAACTCGGGCCGCTCGTCGGCCACGACCTGCCCCGTGGACACGTCGACGGCGTCGGCGCCGTGCGCCGCGAAGGCGCGGGCGATGTCGACGGCCTCCTCACCGCTCGTGCCGCCGTCGGCCCAGTCGGTGGCGGAGACGCGCACCGTCATGGGCCGTTCCCGCGGCCACACGGAACGTACGGCGTCGAAGACCTCCAGCGGGAAGCGGAGCCGGTTCTCCAGTGGGCCGCCGTAGGCGTCGGTGCGCCGGTTGGTGAGCGGGGACAGGAAGCCGGAGAGCAGATAGCCGTGCGCGCAGTGCAGTTCGAGCAGGTCGAAACCGGCCTCGGCGGCCCGCGCGGCGGCTGCCGTGAACTGCTCCCGTACGCCGGTCAGCCCGGCCCGGGACAGCTCGCGCGGAATCTGCCCGTCCGGCCGGTACGGCAGGGGGGAGGCGGCCACGAGGGGCCAGTTGCCGTCGGGCAGCGGTTCGTCCATGCCCTCCCACATCAGCCGGGTCGAGCCCTTGCGCCCGCTGTGCCCGAGCTGCACGCCGATCGCCGTGCCGGGCGCCTCGGCGTGCACGAAGTCCGTGATCCGGCGCCATGCCTCGCCCTGCCGGCCGGTGTAGAGGCCCGCGCAGCCGGGGGTGATGCGGCCCTCGGCGCCGACGCACACCATCTCGGTCATCACCAGCCCGGCGCCGCCCAGGGCCCTGGCGCCCAGGTGGACCAGGTGGAAGTCGCCGGGGACGCCGTCGGTGGCGCGGTACATGTCCGTCGGGGAGACGACGACGCGGTTGCGCAGGGTCAGTCCGCGCAGCCGGAACGGGGTGAACATCGGGGGCGTGCCGGGCGGGCAGCCGAACTCGCGCTCGACGGAGTCGGTGAAACGGGCGTCGCGCAGCCGCAGGTTCCCGTGGGTGACGCGGCGGCTGCGGGTGAGCAGGTTGAAGGCGAACTGGCGCGGCGGCTGGTCGAGGTACCGGGACAGGTCCTCGAACCACTCCAGGCTGGCGCGGGCCGCCCGCTGGGTGGAGGCGACGACGGGGCGCCGCTCCCGCTCGTACGCGGTCAGCGCCGCTTGGACGGTGGGCTGCCCGCCCAGGTGGGCGGCGAGCGCGAGGGCGTCCTCCACGGCGAGTTTGGTACCGGAGCCGATGGAGAAGTGGGCGGTGTGGGCGGCGTCGCCGATCAGGACGACGTTGCCGTGCGACCAGCGTTCGTTGACGACCGTGCGGAAGGTGGTCCACGCCGACCTGTTGGAGCGCAGCGGCCGGCCGCCGAGGGCGTCGGCGAAGACCTCGGCGCAGCGGGCGGCGGACTCGGTCTCGTCCAGCTCGTCGAAGCCGGCCGCCCGCCAGACCTCCTCGCGCATCTCGACGATGACGGTCGACGCGTCGGGCGCGTAGGGGTAGCCGTGCAGCTGCATCACGCCGCGGCCGGTCTCGGCGATCTCGAAGCGGAAGGCCTCGAAGGCGAAGTCGGCGGCCAGCCAGATGTAACGGCAGCGGTGGCCGGTGAGGCGGGGCCGGAAGACTTCGCGGTGGCTCTCGCGGGTGGCGCTGTGCACGCCGTCGGCGGCGACGACGAGGTCGTACGTCCGCGCGAGCAGGTCCGGGGGCGGGGCCTCGGCCCGGAAGCGCAGCTCCACCCCGAGGTCGCGGCAGCGGTCGTGCAGGATCTCCAGGAGACGCCGGCGGCCCAGGGCGGCGAAGCGGTGTCCTCCGGAGGTGTGGCGGCTGCCGCGGTGGACGATGTCGATGTCGTCCCAGCGGACGAAGTCCCGTTCCAGGGCCTCGTAGACGGCCGGGTCGGCGTCTTCGATGCCGCCGAGGGTCTCGTCGGAGAGGACGACGCCGAAGCCGAAGGTGTCGTCGGGGGCGTTGCGTTCGAAGACGATGACCTCGCGGTCGGGGGCGAGGCGTTTGAGGAGGGCGGCGGCGTAGAGACCGCCGGGGCCCGCGCCGACGACCGCCACGCGCAGGGGGCGGCCTGTCGCGGCGGGCGGCCGCGAGTGCGTCGTGGCCGCCCGCGCCCCTGGGCCGGCCGCGCTTGCCCGGGACGGGCGCACCGCCTACCTCCCCCGCCACTTCGGCGGGCGCTTCTCGGTGAAGGCCGCGTGGAATTCCGCGTAGTCCTCGCCGGTCATCAGCAGGGCCTGGGTCGCGGCGTCCAGTTCCACCGCCGCCGCCAGGGGCATGTCCAGCTCCGCCGTGAGCAGGGCCTTGGTCTGGGCGTACGCGAGGGCCGGGCCGTCGGCGAGACGGCGGGCGAGGGACCGGGCGGCCTCGTCGGCGCGGCCCTCGTCGGTCAGCTCGCTGATCAGGCCGATCCGCTCGGCCTCGGGCGCCCGCACCGGTTCGCCGAGCATCAGCAGCCGGGTCGCGTGGCCGAGGCCTACGACGCGGGGCAGCAGATAGGCGGCGCCCATGTCGCCGCCGGACAGGCCGACGCGGGTGAAGAGGAAGGCGAAGCGGGCGGACGGTTCGGCGACGCGGAAGTCGGCGGCCAGGGCGAGGACCGCGCCCGCGCCCGCGGCCACCCCGTGCACCGCGGCGACCACCGGGAACGGGCACTCCCGCACGGCCCGCACCACCTGTCCGGTCATCCGGTTGAAGTCCAGCAGCCGGGCGGTGTCCATGGACAGGGTCGCGCCGATGATCTCGTCGACGTCGCCGCCCGAGCAGAAGCCGCGCCCCTCGCCCGCCAGGACCAGGGCCCGTACGGACCGCTCCCGGGACAGCTCCGCGAGCAGGTCGCGCAGGTCGGCGTAGGCCTCGAAGGTCAGCGCGTTGAGCTTGTCGGGGCGGGCGAGGGTGACGGTGGCGACGCCGTCGGTGAGATCGACGCGCAGGTGCCGCCAGTCGGGGGTGGGGGTGGCGGAGCCGGTGAAGGGACTCATGGCGGGCGGCCTCCTGTGGCGGGCGCGGCCTCACCGGGCGCGGTGTCCCGGTACGTCGGGATGCCACTCGAAGTTATCACTCGTCTGTGACTGTCGTCACGAGTGCGCGATGGCGTGACCGTCGCGGGCGGGTCGGCGGCGGGGTCGAAGGTCCCGCGCGGTGCCCGTCGAACGGCTCTGCCGGGCGGGCCGTACCATTCCTATGGTTGAAAGCAGGACAGGACACACCCTGCTCCACGAAACGGACCAGCCGTGCATGATCATCCTCACGCCCCCGCCTCCTGGCGCATCGCGCTGCCGCACTCCGCCGCGGCCGTGCCGGTGGCCCGTGCCCTGGTCCGTGCGGCGCTGGCCGAGCTGGAGTACACGGCCGACGGCGACACCGCGGAACTGCTCACGGCGGAACTCGTCGCCAACGCCGTCGAGCACACCTCCGGCGAGTCGCCGATCGAGCTGGTGGTGGAGCTGATGCCGACCGGCTGCCAGGTCGAGGTCCACGACCCGGACCCGGAGCCGCCCGCCGACCTCACCCGCCCCGATGTGGAGCCGCCCGACCCCTGGCAGGAATACGGGCGGGGTCTGCTGCTGATCCGCGCCCTCAGCTCGTCCTGCGGCCACCGGCCCACCGGGACCGGCAAGGCGGTCTGGTTCAGGCTCCCCACGGTGCCCGCCCAGCGCCGTCGGCGCTGAGGGGGCTCGCAGGGGGGACTCCGGAGCCGCCGGTCGGGTCAGGCCAGCGTGGCGACCAGGACCGCCTTGATGGTGTGCAGCCGGTTCTCCGCCTCGTCGAAGACGACGGAGTGCGCGGACTCGAAGACCTCGTCCGTGACCTCCAGGGAGTCCAGGCCGTGGGCCTCGAAGACCTCCTGGCCCACCTTGGTGCCCAGGTCGTGGAAGGCGGGCAGGCAGTGCAGGAACCGTACGTCCGGGTTGCCCGTGGCGCGCAGGACGTCCATGGTCACCGCGTACGGCGCGAGCGCGTTGATCCGCTCGGCCCAGACCTCCTTGGGCTCGCCCATGGAGACCCAGACGTCGGTGACGACGAAGTCGGCGCCGCGCACGCCCTCGTCCACGGTCTCGGTGAGCGTGACACGGGCCCCGCTGGACTCGGCGAGCGCCCTCGCCCGGTCGACGACCTCCTGGGCGGGCCAGTACGCCTTCGGGGCGACGATGCGTACATCCATGCCGAGCAGGGCGCCGGTGACCAGGTAGGAGTTGCCCATGTTGAAGCGGGCGTCGCCGAGGTAGGCGAAGGTGATCTCGTGCGGGGGCCGGGGGCAGTGCTCAGTCATGGTGAGCACGTCCGCGAGCATCTGGGTGGGGTGCCAGTCGTCGGTCAGGCCGTTGTAGACGGGCACGCCCGCGTAGGCCGCCATCTCCTCGACCTTGCGCTGGCTGTCGCCCCGGTACTGGATGCCGTCGTACATCCGGCCCAGCACGCGCGCGGTGTCCTTCACGGACTCCTTGTGGCCGATCTGCGAGCCGGCCGGGTCCAGGTACGTCGTCGAGGCGCCCTGGTCCGCGGCCGCGACCTCGAACGCGCAGCGGGTGCGCGTCGAGGTCTTCTCGAAGATCAGCGCGATGTTCCTGCCCCGCAGATACCGTGTCTCGGTCCCGGCCCTCTTGGCGGCCTTCAGCTCCGCGGCCAGCTCGACCAGGCCGCGGAACTCGTCCGCGGTGAGGTCCAGCTCCTTGAGGAAGTGGCGGCCGGCGAGGGCGGTCGGGACTGTCGCCATGAGGGGCGCTCCAGAGGTGCAGGGGCGGGAACGAAGGGACTTCTGGAAGTCTATACGACCTTCCGAATTTCTATACAGGCCCCCGTTCCACCGGGCAGCTCATGCAGCGCGGCCCGCCCCGGCCCCGGCCCAGCTCGCTGCCCGGGATCTCGATCACCTCGATGCCCTGCTTGCGCAGATGGGTGTTGGTGGTGGCGTTCCGTTCGTAGGCGACGACGACACCCGGCTCGACGGCCAGGACGTTGCAGCCGTCGTCCCACTGCTCGCGTTCGGCGGCGTGCACGTCCTGAGTCGCGGTCAGCACCCGGATCTCGCCGAGGCCGAGGGCGGCGGCGATCGCGCGGTGCATGTGCTCCGGCGGATGGTCGGTGACCTTCAGATCCTTCTCGCCCGCTCCCGGCTCGATGGTGTAGGAGCGGAGCATGCCGAGCCCGGCGTACTGGGTGAAGGTGTCGCCGTCGACCATCGTCATCACGGTGTCGAGGTGCATGAAGGCCCGCCGCTTGGGCATGTCGAGGGCCACGATGGTGCGCGCGGAGCCCGCCGCGAACAGCTTGTGGGCGAGCATCTCGACGGCCTGGGGCGTGGTGCGCTCGCTCATGCCGATGAGCACGGCGCCGTTGCCGATGACGAGTACGTCGCCGCCCTCGATGGTGGAGGGGTAGTCGGCCTGGCCCTCGGACCACAGGCGGAACGTCTCGTCGCGGAAGAGCGGATGGTGCCGGTAGATCGCCTCGAAGTGGACCGTCTCGCGCTGCCTGGCCGGCCAGCGCATGGCGTTGATGGAGACGCCGTCGTAGATCCAGGCCGAGGTGTCCCGGGTGAAGAGGTGGTTGGGCAGCGGCCCGAGCAGGAAGTCGTCCAGTTCCATCGCGTGGAAGCGCACGGAGGTCGGCTCCGGGTGCGCCTCCAGGAACTCCCGTTTGGTCATGCCGCCGACCAGGGCCTCGGCGAGCAGGTCCGCGGGGAGGGTCTCGAAGGCGGCCCTGAGATGGTCCGTGGCCAGCACTCCGTACTCCTTCTCGTCGAAGACCCGGTCCAGGACGAGCCGCCGGGCCGCCGGGACGTCCAGGGCCTCGGTGAGCAGGTCCCCGAAGAGGTGCACGGCGACCCCGCGGTCGCGGAGCACATCGGCGAACCCGTCGTGCTCGGCGCGCGCCCGGCGCACCCAGAGCACGTCGTCGAAGAGAAGGGCGTCCTTGTTGCTGGGGGTGAGCCTTTTGAGCTCCAGATCCGGCCGGTGCAGGATGACGCGGGTGAGCCGCCCGGCTTCGGAGTCGACGTGGAATCCCATGTACCCATCCTGACCATTGGGACGCCTGTTCACCCCCGCTCACGCGGACCCGTGAGCCCCGGGCCGGCTCCGACTCCAGTGCCGGCACCCCGAACACCGCCTCGCGCACGCCACGGGGGCGCTCCGCCGGCCAGGCGGTCCTGGGCCTCCGGACCGAGGGCGTACCGGTGGCGCGCCCCTCGCGGTCCGAGGCGCAGCCGCGTCGGGCCTCCAGCCGCCAGGCCGTGTGTTTGAAAGCCTCGAAGAGGCGGCGGAGGGTGGCCCGGTCACGACTTCAGGCAGCGCGGGTGCCGTGCGTGCGGGAGCCCCCAGGGGCGTGGCGAATTCCAGGGGTCGTTGCAACACAGTGATCAACTGGCTGTGGCCAGGAGCCTAGCGAGACGCTCGGCTGGGGTTTCCCAGCCGAGCGTTTTGCGTGGCCGGCTGTTCAGTTCGGCGGCGACGGCCGCGAGGTCCTGGGCGGTGTGTGCGGCCAGATCGGTGCCCTTGGGGAAGTACTGCCGCAGCAGCCCGTTCGTGTTCTCGTTGGAGCCGCGCTGCCAGGGACTGGCCGGATCGCAGAAGAAGACCGGGATGCCCGTGGCGACGCTGAAGGACCGGTGCGCGGTCATCTCGGAGCCCTGATCCCAGGTCAGGGACCGCCAGAGGTGGCGCGGGAGGGACTCGATGCTCGCTGCGAGCGCGTTGCGGGTGGCCATGGAGCTGTGACCGGTGGGCAGGTGGACGAGCATCAGGTAGCGGGTGGAGCGTTCGACCAGGGTGCCGATCGCCGACTTGCCGTTCTTGCCGATGATCAGGTCGCCCTCCCAGTGGCCCGGGACGGCTCGGTCGGCCGCCTCGGCGGGCCGCTGGCTGATCATGACCATGTTCTTGATGGGGCCCGGCTGGCGCTTGTAGGCGTGGCGGTGCGGGCGGCGCATGGCGCGGCCGGTCCGTAGCGAGCGGGTCAGTTCCCGGCGGAGCTCTCCGCGGCCTTGGACGTAGAGCGCCTGGTAGATCGTCTCGTGGGTCACGTGCGTCTCCGGCCGGTCGGGGAAGCGTGCCCGCAGAGCGTGGCAGATCTGCTCGGGGCTCCAGCGCATCGCCAGATGTTCCTGGATGAAGTCGCGCAGTTCGGGGTTCTGGCCGATCTTGCCCACCTTGGGCCGGGGGCGGCGACATTCGGCCCGGCGGTGGGCGTGGAAGGGCTGGTAGGTGAAGCCGCCCTTGGGCATGGGCCGCCGGTTGCGGCGTATCTCGCGGCTGATGGTGGAGGGGCTGCGGCCCAGCTCGGCGGCGATCTGCCGGACGGACGCCTTCTCGCGCAGCCGGTCGGCGATGTGGATGCGGTCGCGCTCCTGGAGATACCGCGACGGCGCGGGAGGCAGTTCCTCCGAGCCCGCTGCCTGGACCTGCCCCGGGACCGGGTAGATCGGAGGAACTGCCTTCCGGCCGCCTGGCGGTGAGTGCCAGCCGTTGCGCCACCGCTTGCCGGTGCGCAGGTTGATACCAACTATCCGGGCGGCTTCCCGCGTGCTGTACCCCTGCTCCATGAGCTGGAAGTATGCGGCCCGCTCGCGGGTCATCCTTCGCCCGCCTCCGGGCCTCCGGTTCTCCCGGATCTCGAAGTCCATTGCATCCCCTGAGCTGGGGTGTTGCAACGACCACTAGAACTCAAGCGTTCCCCGGGGGCTCCGGCAGGGTGGGTGACCGGTGGCCTCGGTTGTTTCTGCGGGCCGGGTCGGGGCGTTACGAGAGCTGGGACTGGACCTCGGCGGAGATCAGCTCCAGGTGGTCCAGGTCGTCGAGGTCGAGGATCTGGAGGTAGACGCGCTCCGAGCCGACCGCGGCGTAGCGGCCGATCTTGTCGACGACCTCGGCCGGGGAGCCCGCCAGTCCGTTGGCCTTCAGCTCCTCGACCTCGCGGCCGATCACGGCGGCCCGGCGGGCGACCTCGGCGTCGTCCCTGCCGACGCAGACGACGAGGGCGTTGGAGTAGGTGAGGGCGTCGGCTCCGCGGCCGGCCTCCTCGGCGGCGGCCCGTACCCGGCCGAACTGGCGCTCGGTGTCCTCGATCGAGGCGAACGGGATGTTGAACTCGTCGGCGTACCGGGCGGCGAGGCGCGGGGTGCGGGTGGCGCCGTGGCCGCCGATGAGCACCGGCACCTTGGCCTGCGCGGGCTTGGGCAGCGCGGGCGACTCGGTGAGGTCGTAGAACTTCCCGTGGAAGTCGAAGGTCTTGCCGGTCTCGGTGGCCCACAGGCCGGTGACGATCGCCAGTTGCTCCTCCAGGCGGGCGAACTTCTCCTTGGGGAAGGGGATGCCGTACGCCTTGTGCTCCTCCTCGAACCAGCCGGCGCCCAGGCCCAGCTCGATCCGGCCGCCCGACATCCGGTCGACCTGCGCGACCTGGATGGCGAGTACGCCGGGCAGCCGGAAGGTGCCGGCGGTCATGAGGGTGCCGAGGCGGATGCGGCTGGTCTCGCGGGCGAGGCCGGCCAGGGTGATCCAGGCGTCGGTGGGGCCGGGGAGGCCGTCTGCGGAGCCCATGCGCAGATAGTGGTCGCTGCGGAAGAAGGCGTCGAAGCCGAGGTCCTCGGTGGCCTTGGCCACGGTGAGCAAGGTGTCATAGGTGGCCCCCTGCTGGGGCTCGGTGAAGATGCGGAGATCCATACCCCCATCCTGCCCGCTCGGCGCGGGCGCGCCGGACAGGCTCCCCCGGGACCGGCGCATCGGCCGCGGTGAGCCGGGCTAGCCCGCCTCCCGCTGCGGCATCGCCGTGCCCCGGTCCGGTGTCTCCGCGTCCCGGTCGGCGAGTTTGCGCAGCATCTCCAGGACCCGGTCCCGTGACTCGTCGGCCGCGTCGATGGCCTCCACGCACTGCCAGTACGTGGCCTCGTCGGCCGCGGCGCAGGCGACGGCCACCAGGGCTATGCCGGTCTCGCCGAGCAGGGTGCCGAGGCGCATCAGGGCCTGGCGTGCGTCGCCCAGCTCGGTGAGCCGGGCGGCGCGCAGGTCGCCCGGGGCCAGTTCCGGGGTGGGGAGCACTCCGCAACCGCGGCCCGCCAGCTCGGCCAGGCCGACGGCCTCACCGCGCAGTTCGGGTGGTCCGTGGACCGCCAGCCGGCTGCCGATCGCCTGCGCCAAGGCCTGCACCTGCCACACCTCCGTCAGGACCTCCGGCACCTCGCCGCCGGCCGCCAGAGCGCGTCCACTCGTCACGATGAGCCGCACAGCGTCCATGCGCTGCCCCCGTCTGTGTCCGACGCGCACCGCGGCGCGTCCGCCCGAACTCCGTTGCTCACTACCCAGAGTGAAGGTGTGTGGGACGAAAAGCCAGAGGAAGGCGGAAATCTTCGGACACGATATTGGATTCTGGCCTGTTTATAACTGCGGAGAGTGATACCGGAGTTCACCGCTCCTCTAGGCTCGGCCTTCCGGTTCCCCCGGCACGGGGAACCTGGTCTCGTTCCGCTCGATCTTCGCCTCCAGTGCCGCGAGCGGGTCGACACCGAGGACCTCGCAGAACTGGAGCAGATACGCCAGGACATCGGCGACCTCGTCCAGGACCCGGTGCGCGGCGTCCGGGTCGGTCATGACGCGTTCGGACTGCTCGGGCGTCAACCACTGGAAGATCTCGACGAGTTCGGCGGTCTCCACGCTCAGCGCGGCGACGAGGTTCTTGGGCGTGTGGTACGGCTGCCAGTGCCGTGCGGCCGCGAACTCGGCCAGCCTGCGCTGCAACGTCACGAGGTCCTGGGAATGATCGGTCACGGGTCCAGGTGTACCACCGTGACGCCGTGCACCCCGGCCGCCCACGAGGCGTCGGCGACCGCCCCGACGAGGCGGACGTGCCCGCGCTCGCACATCCGGGCCGCCAGCCGGAGCAGTTCGGCGCGCTGTCGCAGGTCCAGGCCCCGGTCGAAGCCGTCGGCGAGGACGGTGAGGGTCTGCGACGCGGCGGGCACCTCTCCGGCCGGGTCGGCCTCCAGCACACCGGTTCCCGCGAACAGCACCAGCGCGAGGGCGAGATAGCGCAGTTCGCCGTAGCCGAGGCGCGCGAGGCCGGTGCGGACGCCGTCGCCCCGGTCCAGCAGCGCGCGGACCACTCCGCCGACGGCCGACTCGGCCAGCACGTCCGCGACCGGGCCCGCGCATCCGGTGCGTACCGCGGCGACGAACTGCGCGTGCCGCCGGCCGCATTCGGCACGGGTGCGCCGCAGCACGTCGGCGAGGTTGTCGCAGCCGCCGAGCAGATGGCCGGAACCGGTGGGCACAGGGTCCCGCATCCGGCCGGGCCGCGGGTCGCAGGCGAAGACGGAGCGCAGGGCGACCACCATCTGCTCGGCCGCGGCCAGCACCCTGCGCTGCCCGTCCGTCTTGCCGGCCACCCGCAGCGGCAGCAAGGGCGTGCCGAGCCGGTCGTCCGGCAGCGGAGCGCGGGTCACGGGCGCCGACCCGGCCGTGTGCCAGGCCGCCTGCACCGCACGGCGGCCGGGATCGCGCAGTGCCGTCTCCAGCAGCACGACCCCGTCCGCCGTCAACCGCTCCCCCACGACGCGCAGTTCGGGCTCCGCCTGCACGGCGACATCCAGGTGCACCGGGCCCTCGGACCCGTCGGCCGTACAGCCGATGCGGAAGCCGCGGCGCTGCTGGGCGTCGGGCCGGGCCCGTTCGGGCACGCACGCGACCGGGTCGGGGAACACCGCGCCGAGTTCGGCGCCGCCCCCGAGCCGGGCCAGGGCGTCGTACGCCCTGAGCGCGCTGGTCTTGCCGCTGCCGCTGGGCCCGGCGAGCACGGTGAGCGGCCCGAGCCGCAGCAGCGCGCCCCGATGCCCGGCGAAGGCGGACAGCCGCAGCTCCGTGACGCGGGGGCGGTCCGGGTGGGGCGGAGTGGGGGCGGCGGACTCCGTTGACGCGGTTGACGCAGGGGACGGGGCCATACGCGGACCGTAGAAGTCCGCATTCTGGTGAACCGTTACGCCCTGACGACGTTCCTACGATCGGGGGACGTGACCGTCAGGACGGCCCCGCCCGTCACTCCCGCGGGGCCACGGGCGGGGTGCGGGCGGAACCCGGTGTTCCGCCCGCACCCCGCCCGTACCGCCCATCCCGTCCGTCACACCCCGGGAACCCCCACGGCGCCCTCCATCAGCCCGTTGACCTCGGTCCCGGCCGGCGTCAGCAGGAAGACGTTGCGGTCCACCCGGTGCATGCCGTTGGCCAGCCCGAAGACGACGCCCGTACTGAAGTCCAGCACCCGCTTGGCGACCTCGCCCTCGGCGCTGGTCAGGTCCAGGAGGACCGGAATGCCCGCCATCAGGGTCTCGGCGACCTCGCGGGCGTCCGCGAACACATTGACTCTCAGGACGACGAAACGGCGGCGTGCCTCCGTCTCCGCCTCCGGCACCGTCCGGTGGCCGACCGACGACGGCCAGGCGTCGCGCCCGCGCAACGGAACGACCTGGGCGAGCCCTTCCCACTGTTCATCGGTGACGTCGTGGCTGTTCACCGGCTCCCCCGATTTCACTCGCCTTCATTGCCTGCACCAGCCAATTCTTACGCCAAGTCACCCGTTCGGCCCAACACCGACACGGTTGGCGACGCTCCGTGTCCGGTAATCGCCCGCGCGGGCTCAGGGGTCGTACGCAGGCGCGCTCGGCGGCACCGGACCCACCACCGCGCCCGCCCGCACGCCCCCGCTGCCGAAGGCCGCCGTGCGGGGTGCCGCTCTTCGCGGAGCGGGCCTTCGAGTCCGCCAACCGTTTCCACTCGCACACCGGGTGGGCGTCGGTACGGGTACTGGAGCCCGCCCGCAGACCCCGGGCGCGGGGCCGGCCGTCGTCACTCAGGTGCGGGCCGACTGGTCCTGACGGCTGGCCAGGGCCCAGATGACGAACACGTCGATCGCCATCATGATCACGGACCAGACGGGCAGGTACGGCAGGAAGAGGAACTGGGCGACGAGGCTGAGCGAGGCCAGCACGATGCCCGCGAGGCGCGCCCAGGCCATGTCCCTGAGCAGGCCGTACCCGGTGGCGAACACGAGGGCGCCGAGGATCACATGGACGATCCCCCAGCCGGTGAGGCTCATCTGGTAGACGTAGCTGCCGATGTCGGCGTACACGTCGTCGTCGGCGATGGCCGCGATGCCCTGGAGGACGGTGAGGGCACCGTTCAGCAGCAGCAGTACCCCGGCGAAGACGACACCGCCGGTCACCCAGCCGCTGTGGCGGTCCCCCGGCCCCGCCGGCAACGGCCCGTCGGAACCGCGGGAGGGCCTGCCGGGAGAAGGTGCGGCTTGCTGACTCATGAGCGGAGTCCTTTCTCGTTTCCCCGTACGGCCTTGCGCCCACCGGCATCCGGATGCGCCGACAGGACACTCCGAGCCTGCGGGCCCCGGTACCGCCCGGCGACGCGGGCCCGCCGAACGGGTGAACGGGTCCGGCAGCCCCGCCGCACGGTGCCTGCCCGGCGGGGCTGCCGGAGCGGCGGCGGCGCACGGCTTCCCGCCCGTCCCCCGGTACGGCGCCGCGCGCATGCGTGCCTTCCCCAACTCGCGTTTACTGATCCGCGTATGCGAACTCGCGCGACCGGCCGTCGGTCCAGGCGCCGAGGGACGCGGTGGACGAAGGAGGGCCCGTGACCGCTCGTCCGGCACCGGCGAACGCGCCGCCGGACCGGGCCGAGCAGTCCTTGCGGGACACCCTGCTCGGCCCCGGCTACCGGCGGCTGTTGCTGCTGTGCGTGCTGCTGGGCGTTCCGATCGCGCTGGCCTGTTTCTTCTTCGTCGGCCTCCAGCACCAGCTCCAGCACTGGGTGTGGACGTTGTTGCCCCGGGCGGCCGGGTACGACGCCCCGCCCTGGTGGTGGCCGCTGCCCGCACTGGTGCTGGCCGGGCTGGTCCTGGCGCCGATCGTGACCCGGATGCCCGGCGCCGGCGGCCATCTCCCGGTGGACGGTCTGGGCGGCGCGCCCGTCGGCCCCCGTGCGCTGCCCGGCACCGTCCTGGCCGCGCTGGCCACACTGCCGCTCGGCGTGGTGCTGGGGCCCGAGGCTCCCCTGATGGCCGTCGGCAGCGGCCTCGCCCTGCTGGCGGTGCGGCGGGCGGGCGCGGCCGGGGACCCGAGGGCGAGCGCGGTCCTGGCCACGGCCGGTTCCACCGCCGCGATCTCCACCATTCTCGGCGGTCCGGTGGTCGCGGCCGTACTGCTCATCGAGGGGGCCGGCCTCGCGGGCTCCCGGCTGGTCGTCCTGCTGCTGCCGTGTCTGCTGGCCAGCGCCGCGGGCGCCCTGGTCTTCACCGGCTTCGGACAGTGGACCGGCCTGAAGATCGGCGCCCTCGCCCTGCCCGACGTACCGCCGGTCGCCGCCCCGGACGCCGGGGACTTCCTGTGGGGCGTGCCCACGGCGGCACTGATCGCCGTACTGATCACGTCGACCCGCGCGCTGGGGCACCGCACCGCCGCGTGGACGCGGCACCGCACGGCCGTACGCACCGTCGTCTGTGCCACGGCGGTCGGGGTCTGCCTCGCCGCGTACGCGCTGATCACCGGCCGTTCCCCGGCCGAGGCGGCACTGTCGGGCCAGGCCGCCCTCGCCCAGCTCGCCGCGCACCCCCATGCCCGGCCGGTCGGCGCACTGGTCGCCCTGGTCCTCTGCAAGACGCTGGCCTGGGGCATCGCGCTGGGCGCTCTGCGCGGCGGCCCGATCTTCCCGGCCGTGCTGCTGGGCGCTGCGACGGCCATGGCCTGCTCCGGGCTGCCCGGCTTCGGCGCGACCCCGGCCCTTGCCCTCGGCATCTCCGCGGCGGCGGCCTCGGTGACGGGGCTGCCACTGTCCAGCGCGGTGCTCGCGGTGCTGCTCATGGGCGAAGACGCCTACGACCAGATGCCGCTGATCGTCACCGCGTCGGTCGTCGCCTTCGTCGTCACCCAGCTCGTACGCCGGCCGGACCCCGAGCCGCGGGGGGCGCTGTGAGGGGGCGCCGGGACTCCGCCGGACGTGCCAGGACGCGTACCCCCTGGGGGATGGCGCGGCCCTGGTTCGAGTGGGCCTGCGCCTCGGTGGTCATGGCCGTGGTCTACTTCCTGCTCCCCCTCGACCATCTGGGCCCGGGGCGCCCCGTGCTGAGCTGGCTGCTGTTCGCGCTGGCGCTGATCGTCGTGGCCGCGCTGCTGCTGCGCGAGGTCCGCGATGTCCTCGTCGAGCGCCCGGGGACCCGGCCAGGGGTGTTCATCCCGCTCCTGATGGTCCTGTCCGTGCACGTCTTCGCGGCCACCTACTACGCCCTCGCCAAGCAGCCGGGCGAGTTCAGCGGCCTGCGCACCCGCGTCGACGCCCTGTACTTCACCGTGGTCACGCTCGCCACGGTCGGCTACGGGGACATCACCCCGCGGGGCCAGGTGGCCCGGATCGTCACCGTCCTGCAGATCCTCTACACCTTCGTGTTCCTCACCGCCGCCGCGACCGCGCTGACCCGGCGGGTGCGCGACATGGTGGTCCGGCGGATGGAACAGGACCGGCGCGAATGACGGCGGTCCCGACGGCATCCGGTGACGGCGGTCCCGACGGCATCCGGTGACGGCGGTCCCGACGGCATCCGGCGGTTCGGCGAGCCTCTCGGCGGGGCCGGGCGGCGGAGCAGCGGCGGCAGCGGTTTCCGCAGTTCTGGGGCCCGCCGACCGGCCCGGTGCCACGTCCGCCGGACCGAAGGCCCGCTTGTCACCACCCCCGTGGGAGCACTACTGTCACCACGCCTTGGTGAACGGGAAATCCGGTGTGATGCCGGTGCGGCCCTCGCCACTGTGAATCGGGAAGTCCGGCTCCGGCCCTCACGGGCAGCCACTGGGTCCTTGTGACCCGGGAAGGCGGAGCACGGGCGGTGGTACCCGTCAGCCAGGAGACCGGCCAAGGCGCGTCGTCCATCCACGAGGTGCTGGAGAGGGTCTGCTGAGCCATGCACATAGCCGAGGGCTTTCTGCCACCGGCGCACGCGATCGCCTGGGGTGTCGCGTCCGCGCCGTTCGTCGTCCACGGAGTACGGTCACTCACCCGTGAGGTCCGGGAACACCCGGAGAGCACCCTGCTCCTCGGCGCCTCCGGGGCCTTCACGTTCGTTCTGTCGGCCCTGAAACTGCCGTCGGTCACCGGGAGTTGCTCCCATCCCACCGGCACAGGTCTGGGTGCCATCCTCTTCCGCCCGCCGATCATGGCCGTGCTGGGCACGATCACCCTCCTCTTCCAGGCGCTGCTGCTCGCGCACGGCGGGCTGACCACGCTCGGCGCCAACGTCTTCTCGATGGCGATCGTCGGCCCCTGGGCCGGATACGCGCTCTACCGGCTGCTGCGCCGCTACGACGTGCCGCTGATGGTCGCGGTGTTCTTCGGGGCGTTCGTCGCCGATCTGTCCACCTACTGCGTCACCAGCGTGCAGTTGGCGCTGGCCTTCCCGGACCCGAGCAGCGGATTCTGGGGCGCGCTCGGCAAGTTCGGGTCCATCTTCGCCGTCACGCAGATCCCGCTCGCGGTGAGCGAGGGCCTGCTCACGGTGATCGTGATGCGGCTGCTTGTGCAGTCCAGCAAGGGTGAACTGACCCGGCTGGGCGTCCTGTTGACCAAGCACGGCAAGTCCGGCACGGCCGACGGGGCGCAGCCTGGACCGACCGGGCCCGGCGAGCAGGAGGCGGTGGCCCGATGAACCGCAACACGAAGATCAACGCCCTGCTGCTGCTCGCCGTGGCCGCGCTCGCGGTACTGCCGCTGGTGCTGGGGCTCGGCGACCACAAGGAAGAGCCCTTCACCGGTTCCGACGCCGAGGCGGAGACGGCGATCACCGAGATCGAACCGGACTACGAGCCGTGGTTCTCGCCACTGTACGAACCCCCGTCCGGGGAGGTCGAGTCGGCGCTGTTCGCCCTCCAGGCCGCGCTCGGCGCGGGCGTACTGGCGTACTACTTCGGGCTGCGCCGGGGCCGGCGGCAGGGCGAGGAACGGGCGGCGACGGCGCTGCGGGACGCCCCCGGAGGGGACTGAGTGCTGCCGATCGACGCGGCGGCGCACAGCAGTCGCTGGCGCCGCCGGCATCCCGTGGACAAGGCCGTGCTCGGGCTGGGCCTGACCGTGCTGGCGATCTCGCTGCCGCCGTGGCCGGGCGCGGCGCTGGTGCTGGTGACGGCCCTCGCCGTGCTGCTCGGCCCGGCGGGCGTGCCGGGGCGCCGGCTGTGGCGGGCGTACCGGGTGCCGCTGGGTTTCTGCGTGACCGGGGCGCTGCCGCTGCTGGTGCAGGTCGGGGGCCCGGACGGGTTCCTGACGGCGGCGGACGGCGGGCCGGTGCGCGCCGGTGAGCTGCTGCTGCGTACGTCGGCGGCCTCGCTCGGGGTACTGCTGTTCGCGTTCACCACTCCGATGTCCGACCTGCTGCCCCGCCTGGTGCGGGCCGGGGTACCGGCGCCGGTGGTCGACGTGGCGCTGGTGACGTATCGCATGAGCTTCCTGCTGCTGGACTCCGTGCGCCGGGTCCGTGAGGCGCAGGCCGCGCGGCTGGGGCACACCACCCGGGCCGCCGCCTGGCGTTCGCTGGGCGGTCTCGGCGCGACGGCGTTCGTGCGGGCCTTCGACCGGGCGGCGCGGCTCCAGTCCGGGCTCGCCGGGCGCGGCTACGACGGCACCCTGCGCGTCCTGGTGCCCGAGGCGCGCGTCTCGGTGCCCTTCACGGCGGCGAGCGGCGCACTGCTGGCGGCGCTGGCCGCCCTCACCCTCGTACTGGAAGGGCCGCTGTCGTGAGCGAGACGACCGGGGCGACGGAGGCGACGGCACCCGTCCTGGTCGCCCTGCGGGGCGTGTCCTTCGGGTACGAGGAGGGACCGGACGTGCTGGTCGGGCTGGACTTCGAGGTGCGCGAGGGGCGCGCGCTCGCGCTGCTGGGCCGCAACGGCAGTGGCAAGACCACGCTGATGCGGCTGCTGAGCGGCGGACTGAGGCCGGGCGCGGGGACGTTGACGGTCGACGGGGCGCCGGTGAGGTACGACCGCAAAGGGCTGACCCGGCTGCGGACCACCGTGCAACTGGTCGTGCAGGACCCCGACGACCAGCTCTTCGCGGCGTCGGTGGGGCAGGACGTGTCCTTCGGGCCGCTGAACCTGGGCCTGCCCGACACGGAGGTCCGGTCCCGGGTCGAGGAGGCGCTCGGCGCGCTGAACATCGCCGCGCTGGCCGACCGGCCCACCCATCTGCTGTCGTACGGGCAGCGCAAGCGGGCCGCGATCGCCGGTGCCGTCGCGATGCGGCCCCGGGTACTGATCCTCGACGAGCCGACCGCCGGGCTCGACCCGGACGGCCAGGAACGGCTGCTCGCCACCCTGGACCGGCTCCGGTCGGGCGGCACCACGGTGGTGATGGCCACCCACGACGTCGACCTCGCCCTGCGCTGGTCCGACGACGCCGCCCTGCTCACCCCGGAGGGCGTACACACCGGCCCCACGGCCCCGACCCTGGCCCGCACGGACCTCCTACGACAGGCCGGACTGCGACTGCCCTGGGGCATCGCGGCGGCCGGACTCCTACGCGCACGAGGACTCCTGCCCGACTCAACACCGGACCCACGCACGGCAGAGGAACTGGCGGCCCTGGGCGACTGACGGGGCGGTGGCCTTGGGCGGGACGGGACGTACGGGTCGGGGGACGCGGAGACTTGCGTTGCCTGGGCCGGGCGGACGGGGCGGGGTCGTCGCGGACGGCGAGGCGGACGGCCCAACCGGCGGGGGTGGGCAAGGGGTTCGGGCGCTCCAACCGGCTCGGACGGCCGGGCGACCCAACCGGCAAGGGTGGCCAGGCGGTTCGGGCGATCCACTCGGCCCGGACGGCCGGGGCGGATCGGACGAACCAAGCGGCCCGCGCGGAGGCCGGGGGCCGCCCAGGCGGCGGGGACGGCCCCGGCCTCTGGAGGCGGCAAGCGGGCGGCTCAGTTCGTCGAGTCGCTGTACTCCACCGCCCGCGCTTCCGTCGGGTTCTTCTCGGGCGCGTGCCCGTCGCGGGTGCGGTGGCCGGGCAGGACGGCGAGGACGATCAGGGTGCCGACGGCCATGATGATGCCGCCGACGAGGCTGGTCGTCGCGACACCGTGGGCGAAGGCCTGGTGCACGGCGTCGGTCAGGGCCTGTGCCTGCTGGGGACCGGCGGCGGGGTCCGTCGCGAGCCGCTCGGCGACGGCGAGCCCGCCGCCCACGGAGTCCTGGGCGGTGTCCAGCGCGGCGGCCGGCAGCCTGCCGCCCACCAGGTCGCCCAACTCGTCCCGGTACGCGGTGCCGAGCAGGGAGCCCAGGACGGCGATGCCCAGCGAGCCGCCGAGTTCCAGCGCGGTGTCGTTGGCACCGCCGCCGACGCCCAGTTCGCTCTCCGGGAAGGAACCCATGATGGTGTCGGTGGCCGGGGAGACGCTGAGGCCGATGGCGAGGCCGAGCAGCAGCATCGGGGCCAGGAAGTCGGCGTAGACGGAGCCCTGGTCGATCAGGACCAGCAGGAAGACACCGGCGGTGCCGATCGCCATGCCGGACCCGACCATGGCCTTCACGCCCAGCTTCGGCGTCAGCCGCCCGGTCACCGCGGCGCCGACGAACACGGCCCCGGCCAGCGGCAGCAGCCGTACGCCGGTCTCCAGCGCGCCGAAGCCGAGCACGAACTGAAGGAACTGCGTGGCGTAGTAGATGGCGCCGTAGGTACCGAAGAAGAAGAACAGCACCGCCAGCATCGAACCGCTGAAGGGCCGCAGCAGGAACCTGCGCACGTCCAGCATCGGCTGCGGGTGACGCAACTCCCAGGCCACGAAGGCCACCAGGCCGGCACCGGCGACGACGGCCGCGGTCACCGGACCGGCACCCCAGCCGAAGTGCGGTCCCTCGATGGTCGCGTAGACCAGGCTGCCGACGGAGACGATGGAGAGCAGGCCGCCCACGTAGTCGATGCGGCCCATGCCGTCCGCCTTGGACGGCGGTACGAGAAGCAGCGCGCCGAGGACCGCGAGGGCCGCGATGGGGACGTTGACGAGGAAGGTCGAGCCCCAGGCGTGGTCCTCCAGGAGCCAGCCGGCGACCAGTGGGCCGACCGCGATGGCGAGGCCGGAGGTGGCGGTCCAGGCCGTGATCGCGCGGGCCCGCTCCCCCTTCGGGAAGACCGCGACCAGCAGGGACAGCGTGGCCGGCATGACGACGGCGGCTCCCACCCCCATGATCGCCCGAGCCGCGATGACCAGCCCGGTCTCGTCGACCAGGCTGCCCATCACCGAACCGCCCGCGAAGACGAGCAGGCCGGCGATCAGGGCGCCACGGCGGCTGTACTTGTCGCCGATCGAACCGAGCACCAGCATCAGCGCGGCGTACGGGACGGTGTACCCGTCGATGACCCACTGGAGGTCGCTGCTGCTCAGACCCAGGTCACTCGTCATGTCCGGCGCGGCCACGATCAGGGACGTGTTGGCCATGACGACGATCAGCAGGCTCAGACACAGCACGACGAGGGCCCACCAGCGCCGTGCGTAGGGGCCGTTCATCTTGTCGACGGGTGTGGTGGCTAGGAGGGGCATGGGGGCTCCCGGTAAGCGAGGGCTAGTTAATTGCCCATCGATGTGCAGACTGGCGTCAGAGTAGTTTGTTGCACACTGACGTGCAAATATGCTGGACCGGGGGTCCACGACCACGCCGTCCCTTCGGATCGAGGTACCGACGTGACCACCACACGCGCCCGCATCCTGCGCGCGGCCGAGCACCGCCTGGGCCGCGACCCCGACAGCAGCCTCACGGAGATCGCCGCGGCGGCCGGCGTCGCACGCCGCACCCTCTACGGCCACTTCACCGGCCGCGACGCACTGGTCGAAGGGCTGGTCGGAGAGGCCGCGGAAGCGGTGAGGCACGCGCTCACCGGCCCGGACACGCCGGACCCGGCCGATGCCCCCGCGAGGGCGCTGGCCCGTTTCGTCCTCGCCCTCTGGCCGGTCGGCGACCGCTACGGCACGCTCATCGCCCTCGCCCGCCGCCGGGGGCTCGCCCCCGATCCGGTGGGCGCGATCCTCGACCCGGCCCGCGACACGGTCACCGGGATCATCGTCCGCGGACAACGAACGGGCGTCTTCCACACCGTCGTTCCGGCGGGCGTACTCGGGGCGGCCCTGGAGGCACACCTGCTGGCACTCCTGGGCTGCGCGCGTTCCGGTACCTGGGAGGACGACGGCACGGGCGCCGCCGTGGCCGCGCTGGTCGTCGCGGGGGTGGGCGGCGACGCCGCGACGGAAGTGGTACGCGGTCTGCGGGGCCCGCGCGGCGACGCAGGGCGTCAGGCGGGAGCGACCGCCGCGCGCGGGCGCGGCCGGTGATTCACTCCCCCGGCACGAACTCCGCTGCCGCCGTCGGACCGACGCCCTCGACCACGTCCCGGGCGCGCCGCTCCGGCACGCCCGCCGCGACGAGCGTGGCGACGGCGGCCCGGGTGCCGTCGTCCTCCAGCGCCCCGGTGTTGACCTGCTCCAGCAGCGCGACCGTCATCGCCTCGAGTCCGGCGCTCAGCACGGGGGGCGGCAGATGCGCGGGGAAGGTGCCGTCCCGTTGTCCGCGCTCCAGGATGGCGGTGACCTCGGCGCGGGCCGGGGCGAGGATCTCGGCCACGCGCTCGACACCCAGATCGTGCCGGGCGAGCGCCAGGAGCATCCGGTAGCGGTCGCCCACGGGCCATATCAGCAGCACGAAGTGCGCGAGCGCGCGCTCGGCCGGTTCGGCCGGCCCGACCCGCTCGGCCCCGGCGGCCATCGCGCTCCGCAGCGCCTCGGACGCCTCCTCGGCGAGGGCCTCAAGGAGCGCCGCGCGGCCCGGGAAGTGCCCGAAGACGGTCCGCCGTACGACACCGGCGGCGCGGGCCAGCTCCTCCAGGGTGGTGTCCGGATCGCGCCCCAGCTCCCGGCGGGCCGTGGCCAGGATGCGCGCCCGGTTGGACCGCGCGTTGCGGCGCTGCGGCGCACGGGGGACGGGCTTGGTCACGGGAACCTCGGGGGCGGGATCGCGGGGCGGCGGGGCGGCGGGGCGGCGGGGCGGCGGGGCGGCGGGGCGGCGGGGCGTCCATTCTGGCACGCGGGACGCACGGACCCACCGCTCCCGCGGCCGGATCGGCTGATGGACGAACCGCCCATGCCCAGGACGCGACCCGAGCCCCGAGGATCCGCCACCCTCTCCCACGACGATGTCGACCATTGCTCCATACCCACCAACTCACGTGCTCCGTCCCGATGTTGTCGTGAGCGGAGCATGGAAGTCGTGAAGAGTTCGCACACGATTGCGGGTATGCGCTCACGGCAGCGGAAAACTCGGAGAGTTCACTCGGCGCCTCCGAACCAGTCGGGCGCCGACCATGCGATGGGAGACCGACCAACGATGCTCACTCCAGGACGCGGCAGAGTGCGGACGGCCGCGCTCGCGCTCACGGCCGTCGCGGCCCTCGCCTTCGGCACGGCCGCCACGACCGCCACGACCAGCGCGGCGGCAGCACCCGCCGCCAAGCAGGGACCGACCTCGGTGGCCTACATCGAGGTGAACAACAACAGCATGCTCAACGCCGGCAAGTACACGCTCGCCGACGGCGGCGGCAACGCCTTCAACGTCGCCGTGATCTTCGCGGCGAACATCAACTACGACACGAGCACGAAGGAGGCGTATCTGCACTTCAACGAGAACGTGCAGCGTGTCCTCGACAACGCCGCCACGGAGATACGGCCGTTGCAGCAGCAGGGCATCAAGGTCGTACTGTCGGTGCTCGGCAACCACCAGGGCGCCGGCTTCGCCAACTTCACGTCCCAGGAGGCGGCTTCGGCGTTCGCGAAGCAGATGTCGGACACCGTTGCCGAGTACGGTCTCGACGGCATCGACTTCGACGACGAGTACGCCGATTACGGCAACAACGGCACCGCCCAGCCCAACGACAGCTCGTTCGTGCACCTGGTGACGGCACTGCGCGCGAACATGCCGGACAAGATCATCAGCCTCTACAACATCGGCCCGGCCGCGTCGCGCCTGTCCTACGACGGCGTCAACGTCTCCGCCAAGTTCGACTACGCCTGGAACCCGTACTACGGCACCTGGGGGGTCCCCGGCATCGCACTGCCCAAGTCGCAACTGTCACCGGCGGCCGTCGAGATCGGCCGGACCTCGCAGAGCACCGTCACCGACCTCGCCCGCCGCACCGTCAGCGAGGGATACGGCGTCTATCTGACGTACAACCTCGACGGCAACGACCGCAGCGCCGACGTGTCCGCGTTCACCAGGGAGCTGTACGGCAGTGACGCCGTCTACGCACCGTAGGACGAAGACACCGGCCCACCCCGGCACGCGGTACTCCGCCCAGAGGGCGTACCGCATCCCATAACACCGCGACCCACGCGGACCGCGCCTTCGACAACGATGTCAGAGGCGCGGCCGCCCCCACGGGTCAGGAGGCAGGCCGGTCACGCCGGAGGGCGTCCGTGGGCTCGTGTGTGACCACAGGCCTGGACGCCCTTCTGGCGGCACCGTATGTGTTCGTCGACGACCATGTGGCACCCTGCCGCCGGATCGGGCAACCCCCGAACCCGACGGACGCCGAACCGCTGTGCCCGCGGTCGCCAAGGTCCAACTCGCCCGGTTCAAGGCCGACGTCGAGGCACTGGCGGGCGCCCCGCACCCGGCCACGATGGAGCACCTTCACCTGCACCGGCAGCTCGCCGACCGCCATGCCGTGACCGTGTGCCGTCAGCCGGTGTCGAGGCCGTCGATCAGGCGGTTGAGGAATCGGGCGAAGGTGGCGTCGGGAGTGAGGGGACGTTCCGGGGGCGGAGAGGGCTTCGGCGAGTTCCGGGTGGCGGCCGTCGGCGACGACGGCCGCGAGGTAGCGGGCCTCGGCCGCGGCCCGGTCCGGCGATCGTGAGACTGCGGCCTGCGCGATCTCATGGGCAACGTGCGCGGCCACGGACGCGGTGAGCTGGGCGAAGACCTCCAGCTTCGCCGCACCGTCCAGCCCGGTGGGCCGCAGGACGGCGAGCACGTGTTCCAGGAAGGCCAGCGTGTTGGGGCCCGGAACGCGACGGGTGGACAAGGCGACGGGCAGCCAAGGGTGGCGCAGCATGCGGGCGCGCTGCAGGCGGGCCACGGTCTTCAGATCGGCACGCCAGTCGCCGCTGGGTGGGGTCGTGACCACGAGTTCGCCGCTGACGTGGTCGACCATCAGTTCCAGCAGCGTCTCCTTGTCGGGGGCGTAGCTGTAGAGCGACATGACGCCCGCTCCGACCTCGGCGGCCACCCGCCGCATGGTGACCGCGTCGAGTCCTTCCGCGTCCGCCAGCGTGACGGCCGCCGCGGTGATCGCCTCCCGGCTGAAGGTGGGCCTGCGGCCCCTGCGGGGCTCGGCGGAACGCAGCCAAAGCTGTTCGGGATCGACGCTCTCGGCACCGGACTTGCCGTCACGGGACACCGCCTCGCACTCCTTCCCCGGGTGGCCGAGTGGCTCTTGCCAGGTCATCCAAGCATGCCCTATTCTCGTACATCGTACGAGAATAGGGGAGGGGGGCGATGCCGTCACGCACGCCCGACGCCGCAGCCGGGCCGGTCTGGGTGCCACCCACCGGAAACCCGCCGCTTTCCTCACGGATGATGAGGGCGACCTGGCGAGGTCTGCCGGCGAAACGGCACGAGGCCGGATGGGAACCGGGGCTAGTGGTGCCCGCCGCCGACGGCAGCCCCTTGATCACCGACCACTACTTTCCGCGTGCCCAGGGCGGCTTCCCCACCCTCCTGGTCCGCTCGCCCTATGACCCAACGAGGCCGCCGACGGCCGGGCCACGATGTCCTGGCTGCGCGAGCAACCCTGGTTCAACGCAACGCTGGGGACCGTCGGCCCCAGTTACCTGGGCTACGTGCAGTGGGCCCTCGCTTTGGACCCACCGCCAGAACTGAAGGCAATGGTGGTGCAAGTAGGCCTGCACGATCCCCACGCCCTGTTCCACGCGGACGGTGCGCTGCACCTGCAGCGCCGCCTGCGCAACGTCACCACCGTGCAGCCCCTGCGTGGGGCCTGCGCGTCAGCCTTCGGCAGCGAACTGCCCTGGCTGGACGACGTGATGACACACCCGGACGCCAAGGACGCCTACTGGCACGGGGCGTCGTTGGCGGAGTCGGCGGAGCGGCTCCGCGTGCCCACGGCTCTGATCACGGGATGGCACGACGCACTGGTCGACCAGACCTTCGAGCAGTACGAGCGGCTGCGCCGAGCCGGATGTGAGACCGCCCTGCTCGTCGGTCCCTGGACCCACACGTCCGCCCTGCGACAGGGATGGCCCGAGGTATTCGCCGAGAGCCTCGCGTGGCTGCGCGCCCACTTGTACGCCGATCCCTCCGGCCTGCGTCCCACCAGGGTGCGTGTGCACATCGGCGGCGAAAGCGCCTGGCGGGGCCTCGACGACTGGCCACCGGCCGCGGCAGCCACCTTGTGGTACCCCCTTCCCGGCGGCTGTCTCACCCAGCAGGCCCCCGCAGACTCCGCCCCCGTGATGACGTTCCGCTACGACCCGGCCGACCCCACCCCCTCCCTCGGCGGCCCACTGCTCTCCCGCACCGCCGGTCCCCGGGACAACGGCACCCTGGAGGCACGAGACGACGTCCTGACATTCACCGGCCCACCACTGAACGAGCCCATGGACATTCTGGGCCCCGTCTCCGCACGGCTGAGCATCTCCACGGACACCGGACACGCCGATGTCTTCACGCGCCTGTGCGACGTGGACCCTCAAGGACGCTCCGTCAACATCTGTGACGGGTTCGGCCGACTCCGGACGCCGAACAGGCGCCCTCTCAGGTCACCGTGCCGATGAGTTCCACCGCTCACCGCTTCCCCGTCGGCCACCGCATACGCCGGCAGCTCAGCGGAGGCGCCCACCCACGCTACGCCCGCAATCCCGGCACCGGTGAGTCGCCGATGGACGCCACCACCTTCGCACCGGTGCGCATCACCCTCCATACGGACTCGGCACTCGTACTTCCCAGCAGCTCCGGGCTCGCGTAATCCGCCATCCCTCCGGGAAACGGCCGACGAGCCGGGCCGTCCGAGGCGGGATGGCCGGGGACGGCGGACTCCCGTTCGACCAGGAGGGGGCGTACTTCCGCGATCGCGCGGGCGATGCCACCGCCTACATCGACCACCCTGCGGGGATGGCGCAGTCGAGGAGCGGGCCGTGGAATGCCGCCCGCTCGTCGCAGCACAACAGCCCACTTCACCCGCATGAAATGGAGAGAGCGGCCCTGCGGTGGCGCAGGTGACGGTGCGTGGCCGGTGAAGACGGGAATGCCGAGGTCGACCGTCGGCCCGGTTCCGGCTCGGGATGTTGAGCTTGGCGGTGGGGGCGGCCGCAGGTACGCGGGGAGACCTTGCGCAGCCCGAAGTGCGGCTGGAAGTCGTGCCATTCCTGCTCGGCGGGTTCCCGGTATTCCTACTGTGCGGCCCATGACGATCACATATGAGTGGCGCGGCGACTTCGACAACGCTGCCGTCAACGCGCTTCACGCAGAGGCGTTCGGTCACACCCAGACGCCCATCGATTGGCAGACACAAGTGCACCGTCACAGCCTCGGCTGGGTCTGTGCCCGAGAGGACGGCAGGCTCGTAGGGTTTGTCAACGTCGCCTGGGACGGCGGCGTCCATGCCTTCGTTCTCGACACGATGGTCGCTCAGGACATGCGCAAGACCGGCGTCGGTACCGGACTCGTGACGACCGCAGCGCAAGGCGCCCGTGCAGCGGACTGCGAATGGCTCCACGTTGACTTTGAAGAGCATCTGCGTCCCTTCTACTTCGACGCGTGCGGCTTCAGACCGACGGACGCAGGGCTGATCGCTCTGCGCCAGGGTCCGTCCTCACCACTGTGACCGCGGTCCGCCCAACTCCCAAAGGAGTCACGCCCCTCAGAGATTCACCACACTGGGTGCAGGAACGCAGTACCTGTACTCTCCACGACGGAAAAGCACAGTTCGGGTACCGTCGCGGGCGGCGCGCCTCACGGGGCTACTGAAAAAGGGCGTCGCTCATTCGAAGCCTCGTTCGGCTCACGTCGGCTCGCGCGGAGGTGAGCCGACACGGCGTGCTCGACAACCTGGGCAACTCAGGGCTTACCGGGGCTTCTCAGGCGTCAGCGCGGCGGTTCCGGCTTCGAGGAAGGCCATCGCCGTCGCGATGTTCTCCTCACTGGGGCGCAGGAACACCTCCCCGATCACCGCCGCGGCGGCCGCGGCGGCCATCCGTGGCGCGAAGGCGTCCGGCTCTTCGCCCCGTTCCGCCGCGAGGACGTGGGCCCCCTCCTGGATCACTTCGCTCACGCGGCTGTTGGCGATGGCCTGAAGCTGCGGATTGCGGGCCATCATCCGGTCCCACAGCGCCTCCAGCTCGGCCGAGGACTCCATCTCGGACAACTCGTCACGGAGCCACAGCTCCAGGGCGCTCAGGGCCTCCGGCTCCCCGCCGCCCGTTCGCAGCGCCACCCTCAGCCGCTCAAGAGCCTCGTCCAGATAGGAGGTCGCGAGCGCCAGCTTCGACGGGAAGTACAGGGTGACCGTGCGCGGTGACACCTCGGCCGCCTCCGCGATGTCCGCGATGGTCGTCGCGTCGAACCCACGCTCGGCGAACAGCCCGTACGCCGACCGCAGGATCGCTTGCCGACGCCGGGCCTTGCCCCGCTCCCTCACACCCTCACCCATGCACTCGACCTTACCAGGGACAGTAAATTTACTACTCGTGGTAAATTTACCTCCTGCTGCAAAATTCTTGTGGCGGTAAGAGTGAGGAAGATCAGCGATGGCGTCAGTCCTGTTCGCCTGGGCCCGCTGGGTGATCCGCCGCCGTGGCCGGGTCATCGGCGCCTGGGTGCTGCTGTTGGCCGTGATCGGCTGCCTGGGCACCACCATGGCCGGCAAGCTCAGCAACGAGTTCTCGGTGCCGGGGATCGAGTCGCAGCAAGCCCAGGATCTGCTGGTGAGGAAGATGCCGGACGCCGCCGGCGGAGTGGCCAGGATCGTGGTCGCCGCGCCCGCGGACCACGCCCTCACCGGCACCGGGGAGAAGACGGCTCTTGAGGAGGGCATCAAGGCGGTCGCCCGGATACCCGGCGTCACAAGTGCCCCGAGCCCGTTCGAGACGGGGACGGTCTCGCCCGACCGGCGCGTGGCGTTCACCAACGTCCAGTTCGGGCAGGCCGCCGAGGATGTCCCCCAGTCCGCCAAGGACGCGCTCACGAAGGCGATGGACCCGGCCCGTGACGCGGGACTCACCGTCGAGTTCGACGGCACGGTCATGGAAGCGGCGTTGGGCGGAGGCGAGACCGCGGAGGTGGTCGGGGTCGTCGTCGCCTTCCTGGTGCTCGCCCTGGCTCTGGGCTCAGTCGTCGCCGCCGGCCTGCCGCTGGTCACGGCCCTTGTCGGCGTCGGTATCGGCGTGCTGGGCGTGCAGTTCGTCTCCGGTTTCGTCGAGATGACGAACACCGCGACCGTGCTCGCCCTGATGATCGGACTGGCGGTGGGCATCGACTACGCCCTCTTCATCATCGCCCGGCACCGTGAGCAACTGACCGACCCCGACGTGGAGGTGGAAGAGTCGAGCGCCCGTGCGGTGGCCACGGCCGGCAGTGCCGTCGTCTTCGCCGGGGCCACGGTGATCATCGCCCTCGCGGCGCTGGTCGTCACCGGCATACCGTTCCTGGCCGTCATGGGGCTGGCCGCCGCGGCGACCGTACTGCTGGCGGTCCTGGTCGCCGTCACGCTGGTACCCGCCGTTCTCGCGGTCCTGGGCGAACGCCTGCGCCCCCGGCCGTCGGCACGCCGCCAACGCGTTCCGGGTTCCTGGGGCATGGCGTGGGGCCGCCTGGTGACGGGCAAGCCGCTGCTTGTCCTGCTGACCGGTGTGGTGGGCCTGCTCGTACTCGCCTCGCCGGCCCTGAACCTTCGCCTGGGACTGCCCAGCAGCGCCTCACAGCCGGCCTCCAGCACCCAGCACAAGAGCTACGACCTGCTGACGGACGGGTTCGGGGCGGGTTTCAACGCCACCCTGACCGCAGTCGTCGACTCCGACGGGGTGCCGGCCGAAGACCGGCGGTCCATGGTCGACGGCCTGCGCACCGCCCTGGGGCGAGAGCCCGGTGTGGCCCACGTCGAACAGCCCGTCGTGAACGAGGACGCGTCGTTGGCGATTGTCTCCGTCGTTCCCACGACCGGGCCGGACGACGCGGCGACCACCGATCTGGTGCACCGGCTGCGCGGCCACGCGTCGGACATCGCCGGGCAGGGGGGCACTCTCTACATTGCCGGTGCCACGGCCGCGGCCATCGATGTGTCGGCCAAGTTGTCGGAACGTCCTGCCCCTGTTCATCGGCATCATCGTGGTCCTGGCGATGATCCTGCTGACCGTCGCCTTCCGTTCCCTTCTCATACCGCTGAAGGCGATGACGGGGTTTCTGCTGTCGATCGGGGCTTCGCTGGGCGTGACCGTGTGGGTGTTCCAGGAGGGCCATCTCAACGGGATCCTGGGCATCCCCTCCGCCGCCCCCGTCACCAGCTTTTTGCCGGTCCTGCTCATCGGCGTGCTGTTCGGTCTCGCCATGGACTACGAGGTCTTCCTCGTCAGCAGGATGCGCGAACATCACCAGGGGGGCCGCGACGCCACGGAGGCCATCGCGCACGGCATGGCCGGCAGCGGCAGAGTCGTCACCGCCGCCGCGCTGATCATGGCAGCGGTCTTCGGCGGCTTCGTCTTCAACCAGGACCCGATCACCAAGTCCATCGCCTTCTCTCTGGCCGTCGGTGTCTTCGTCGACGCGTTCGTGGTGCGTATGAGCCTGGTGCCGGCCGCCATGGCCCTGCTCGGTCACCGTGCCTGGCGCCTCCCCCGCTGGCTCGACCGCGTCACCCCCGACGTCAACGTCGAGGGCGCGAACCTCCCGCCGCGCGAATCGTCCCAGGACGACGCCGCCCCACGGAGCGGTCAGGAGGAGCGCAATGGGTTCGCGTCACTCCACCGCGTCGGTGGCAACGCTGCGGGGGAGTGAGCGCTTGAGACTCAAGAGGAAGGCGATCACCAGGATGACTCCGAGGAGGACGACCGCGCGCATGGCGCCGGCGGTTGGTGCGGGCGGCGGCCCACTCCTCGCATGCCGAGTCCTTCTGGTCGGGGCTCCCCCGCACGCCCCGCGGTCCCGCAGTCCCGCAGTCCCGCGGTGAGCGGGGGACCCGGTCCGCGACGCCGTGGAAGGCGCGGCGGGTGGAACCCCGCTCGGGTGAGGTGCCGCACCGCGGAGGATTCCCTTCCGGTGGCGGCGTGGACCGGCCCCCGGGTCTCGGACCTGCGGTGCGACCAGTGTGTGTGGGACGGCGACCGGGGCCACCGGCAGGCAACGTGTGTGCGGCGCGCGCAGGGGATGGATCCGGCGCGAGGATCAGTGGTCCGGCAGTGCGGACGCGTCAGCGAGTCCGGCGCCCACCCTTGGAGCGGGGGTGCTGCGCGTAGTTGCGCAAAGCGGGCCGCATCTCGGCCCAGGGGCGGCGAAGGTCCGTACAGATGTAGACGTGGCTGCCCCACTCGCCGGAACCCCACCACCAGTCAATGCTGTGAGCGCTCACAGCGGTGGGTACCCCGGTTCCGTGGCCGGGTTCGTTGAGTGCGCCGGCCTCGCCGTGGTCGGCCGCGAAGATCACCGCGTTGGCGCACTGCTCGGGCGGGGCGGGAGTGCGGCCACCCGTCGAGCCCGGCGGCTCCGGCCGCCAGTAGACACACGTACAGGCCGCCCGGGTAGTACACCCACCTGCGCACCGGTGTTCACCGCGAACAGCACGGCGTACGAGGTCGGCCGGACCGCCACAGGAGCCGTAGACCCGCCGCCCACAGCACCGTCATCGCCAAGCAGGACATGCCGAGTTGCCCCGCGATCCAGGTGGGGATGTTCGCCGGACCTCCGTTCTCCCCGTTCAGCGCCCGGGGCATCTCGTGCATCGCCCGGCCGAGCCGCGCCTGCCACCACAGGTCGGGCAGCATGAGCAGCACGGCTGTCGCGGCGCCCGCGAACAGTCGGCGGTCGGCCGCGAGGTGGTTGGATTCCGCGCCTACGCCGACCAGCGCTCCCGCGAGGCGAGCGACCACCGCGTGTCGCCGGTGCGGCCGATCGGTACGACCACGAGCGCGATCGGCGCCCACGCCAGTACCTCGTACGAGGTGGTGTTGGCGACGTGCGCGCCGCCCAGCAGCACGGGCATGGTGGCGGTCGCGACCGCCGCGAGGGATTGGACCCGCCGAGTGCCGCCGAACTCCCGCGCAGTCATCGCGCCCACCACCACCGCGCCCGCGGCGACCAACGCGGGCCACAGCCTCAGCCCCGCCTCCGACACACCGAACCGGGACGGCGCACACGGCTCCTGGACCGCTCGTACGAACGGCCCCGGGGCGGACCTCCCCGGCTTCGGGTCGCTTCCGGCGTGACACCGCGGGTTCACTCCGGCGGTGTCACGGACCAGTGTTTGGCGGTATAGGCGTTTCGGCCATTTCCTGCCCGCGGCCGCTCCAAGCAGGACCAGGGATCCCGCGCCCGCCGAGTTCCCTGACGCAGGAAACAGCGGGCTCCCCAGCACGACCGAAGCACGACCGAATGACGTGTGTTCGATATCGCAGCCATGTCGTTAGGCCTCACGACTCTGCCGCAGCGACCGTCCAGGGGGAACGATGACCTCGGCCATTGAGCAGGACCAGCCGCCGCAACCGCCAAAGGGGACCGCGCCGGACGAGGAACGGCAGGAGGCCGGTGTTCGAGGGGAGGAATACCTCTACCGCGACGAGTCGAGGCTCCGGGCCGGCTCGCTGCTGACCTCCCGCACCATGGCGCGGCGCCTGCCCGCGCTCGTGCGGCGCTCGGTGCGGATGGCCTGGCGCGTGGACCGCGGCGCGACCATCGGCCTGCTGGTGTGCCAGATCGGGACCGGGGTCCTGGCGGCCCTCGGCCTCCTGGCCGTCACGGGCACGATCACCGCGCTGATCTCCTCGGGCGACATCACCGAGCGGCTGTGGGACGCCGCCCCGCAACTGGCCGTGATCGCCGCCGCCACCGGCCTGCGCGCGCTGCTGGGCATCACCGTGGTCTGGCTGACCGGCCGTCTGCGCCCGGTGCTCGGCCGGGCGGCGGAGCTGACGATGATCGAGGCCGCGCTCGGCGCGGAACTGGCCGCCAACAACAAGCCCGGCTACAACGACGCCTACGACATCGCCGACCGCGGCGCACAGGTCACCCCCGACCTTGTCGAAGAGGCGCAGGACGTCCTCGCGGCTACCGCCACGCTCTCGGCCGGCGCCGCCGTCCTGACCGTCCTGCACCCCCTGCTCCTTCCCCTTCTCTTCCTCGCCTGCCTGCCGCAGGCCGCCGCCTACGTGCGCTCCGCACGCGTGATCTACCTCGCCGGGCTTGAGACCTCCGGGCGGCGCAGGATGTTGGGCAAGCTGCGTTGGCACATGGCCTACCAGGAGTCCAGTGAGGAGATGCGCGCCTGCCTGGCCGGCCCCTTCCTGATCGGCCGGTACCGGCGGCTGGCCGCCTCGGTCAACGCCGCCGAACGCAAGGCCGCGACCACCGGTGCCTGGATGGGGCTGGCCGGAGCCGTGGCCGGCGGGATCGCCTCGGCCGCGGTGTGGGCGGCGCTGCTGTGGCTCCTGGCCTCCGGGCGGTTGAGCCTGGCGGCGGGCGGCGGCGCCGTCTTCGCCCTCCAGACCGCCACCGGTTCGGTGCGCGGCATCATCAACGGCGGGGCCCGCCTGGTGCGCACCGGCTGGTACGTGCAGGACTGGCAGAACTTCCTCGACAACGCCCACGGCCAGGCCATGACCGACTCCCGCGGCACCGCGCCCGTGACCGCGCCCCCGGAGCGCTTCGAGGTCCGTGACGTCACCTACCGCTACGACGGCGCCCCGAAGGACAGCCTGAGCAACGTCTCCCTGCACGTGCGGCGCGGGGAGATCGTGGCGCTGGTCGGGGAGAACGGCTCCGGCAAGACGACCCTCTCGCGCCTGCTGTGCGGGCTGCTGCTGCCCACCGCGGGCGACGTGGCCTGGGACCACGCCTCCACCGCGGACCTGGACCCGTGGGGGGCGTGGGGGCATGTCGCGCTGGTGCCGCAGAAGTTCACGTACCTGCCGCTGACCATGCGCGACAACATCACGTTCGGGCAGGGCGACACCGGCGACGCGGCCCTGCTCGCCGCATGCGAGGCGTCCGGCGCCGCGGAGCTGCTGCCGGGCCTCCGCTCCGGCCTGAACACCCTGCTGACCAGCGAGTGGTTCGGCGGACAGCAGCTCTCCGGCGGGCAGTGGCAACGCCTGGTCCTCACCCGCGCCTTCCACCGGCAGGCGGCGCTGCTGGTGATGGACGAACCCACGGCCGCCCTCGACGCCCGCGCCGAGCACCGCATCTTCGCCGGCCTGCGCGAACTGGCCAAGGACCGCGCCGTCCTGCTGATCACCCACCGCCTCACCAACGTGGCCGTCGCCGACCGGATCGTGGTCCTGGACGAAGGGCGGATCGTCCAGGAGGGCACCTACACCCAACTCACCCAGGAGCCGGGCCTCTTCCGGACCCTGTGGGAACTGCAACGCCGGATGAGCGGCGACACCCCTTGATCACGCCCCTCGACTCCTCCCGCTCCGCCTACCAACGAGGTAACCCCATGCCGTTGCCGTACGACCACATCCGCACCACCGTCGAGACCTACTCCGCTCGCCACCCCGACGAGAGCGAGCGGCTCGGCGGCCTCCTGGACGCCCTCGGCCGTCCCACCGACATCACCAGCCGCTCCACCTTCACCGGGCACGTGACCTGCGGCGCGATCGTCGTCGACCCGCTCGGCCGCGTCCTGCACGTGCTGCACCTGACGAGTGGGAAGGTCCTCGCCCCCGGCGGACACACCGAGCCCGCCGACGAGTCCCTGGCAGGGGCGGCGCTGCGGGAGTTGCACGAGGAGACCGGGATCCCGCCCCGGGCCGTGGTGCCGTGGCCCGGCTACGAGACCGTGCCGTTCGACATCGACATCCACGACGTTGACGCCCACCCGGGCAAAGGCGAACCCGGCCACCAGCACTTCGACTTCCGCTTCCTCTTCCGCCTGCGCACCGCGACCGAGGCGCCGGTGGTGTTGCAGGAAGAAGAGGTCGGCGGCATCGAATGGCGGCCCATGGACAGGGTGACCTCCCCCTGCCTGCGCGAGAAGCTGCTCAAACTCCCGCCGGAGACCGAACCGGAGACCGTCAACGCCTCCGCCCTGATCCACAACGACCGCGGCGAGTACCTGCTCCACCTGCGCGACCACTTCCCCGGCCGGATCTGGGAGCCGGGCATGTGGTCCCTGCTGGGCGGCGGCCGAGAGCCCCAGGACGCCACCCTGGAACACACCGTGCGGCGCGAACTGGCCGAGGAGGCCGGCCTCCACATCGCCGACCTGACCCCGTTCGGCACCGAGGAGGCGACCGACGACGCCGGCAGGACCGTGCCCATCGCCGTCTACGCCGGCCGGTGGAACGGCGACCCGCGTGAACTCCACCTGACGGAAGGGGTGATGCTGGCCTGGTTCGCCCCCGCCGACCTCCACCGCCTGCGTATCGCGGACACCACCGGCGACCTCGTACGGCGCCACGCCGCCGGCACCGCGCCGTACGACGAGCGCCGCCCGCCCACACCGCACGGCACCGTCCCCAACATCATCGGCGTCCACCTCTACCTGGAGCGGCCCGACGGGACGGTGCTGCTCGGGCTGCGCCACCCCGACTCCACGTTCGCGCCCTCCACCTGGCACGTCCTGGCCGGCCACTGCGAGCGGGAGAGCGCCGTCAGCTGTCTGATCAGGGAGGCACGGGAGGAGGCCGGCCTGCACATCGAGCGCCGGGACGTTCGAACTCGTCCACGTCGTCCACCACACCGACCGCGCCGGGGACCGGCCCCGCATGGGCCTGTTCTTCCGCGCCCGCGCCCGGAGCGGCGAGCCGGAGCCGCGCGAGCCGGACAAGTGCACCCAGTGGAAATTCTGGGACCCCGCCGCGCTGCCCGACAACCTCGTCCCCTACGCCCGCCAAGCCATCGCAAAGGTCCAGGACGGGGACCTGTACAGCGAGACAGGCCGGCCCGCATGACCGGCACACACCGTCCTCTGTCCACCGCGACCGCGACCGGCCGTGAGGACACCCGCCTCGTGGTGATTCGCGGCAACTCGGCGTCGGGCAAGTCAAGCGTGGCCCAGGGGCTGCGAGATCACTGCGGCCGCGGTGTCGCGATCGTGGGCCAGGACGTGACCCGCCGGAAGGTGCTCGGGGAACACGACACCGCGCGCGGCGCCAACATCGCCCTGCTGGGCAGGATCACGCGCGACGCGCTGGACGCCGGCTTTCACGTGGTGCTCGAAGGGATCCTGTACGCCGATCGCTACAGCCACATGATCACGTCCCTGGTACGGGACCACCGCGGCGTCTCCTGCTGCTACTACCTGGACGTGCCGCTGGAGACGACCTTCGTCCGGCACGCGTCGAAGGCGGACGCCGCGTACCTGGCGGGGGTCACCGACAGCCATCTCGCCTCCTGGTACCGCACGCTGGATCTGCTGCCCGGGGGTCTGGAGACCGTGATCCCGGCCGACAGCACACTGCCGGACACCGTCGCGCGCATCCTGCGCGAAACCGGTCTGGCCCCTGCCTCCTCCATCCCGCCGCCGCAGTGCAAGCCGTCACAGGGAGACCCGATGAACCCTCTGGTGTTGATGTCCGATCCGCGGGTCGCCGCGATCCCGGTGCGCGAGTGCGGGGAGCCGCTCGTCGACGTGCGTGACCACAGCCTCCGCGTCGATCCCCGCAAGCAAGATCCGCGGGGCGCGTTCGCCCACGTCCGCGAGGGCGTCCTCGCCCGGCTGGAGCACGCCCGCTCGCTCCTGCCCGCCGGCACCGACCTGCTGTTCGTCGAGGGCTACCGGCCGCCGGCCCTGCAGCGGCGCTACTTCACCAAGTACCGGGACGAGCTGGCCGCCGCTCACCCCGACTGGACGGCTGAGCAACTGCACCACGCCGCCAGCCGGTACGTGTCACCGCCGGAGATCGCGCCCCACTCCGCGGGCGCGGCCGTGGACGTGACCCTCGCCGACCAGGACGGCCACGAACTCGACCTCGGCACCCGCGTCAATGCCTCCCCCGAGAAGAGCGACGGCGCCTGCTTCACCCACGCCCCGCACCTCGGCGATCGCGCGCGCCACCACCGCACGCTGCTGCTCGACGCCATGGCGAACGCGGGTTTCACCAACTATGCGACCGAGTTCTGGCACTTCTCGGTAGCGGACCGGTACGACGCGCTGATGCGGCTGAAGCCGCACGCGCGCTATGGACCGATCGAACTTCCTTTTCACTCACTGTGAAGACGGCCGGGACAACTTCACGCACAGCTACGCCGAGAGCCCATAACTCCTGACTGATTTCAGACAGTTGACGCAACCACGGGTAGCGTTCTTAAGCTGGGTACACGTAATGAGTCAGCCATCTTTCAGTGGCCGGCCGCACGAAAGACAGATACGTGGGATGCGGCGGTGATTTCGCGTCGTCCCGGCTGCCAGGTTCCTGAGTGACGAAGAGCGATCGATGAAGCCCCAACCCCTACCACTCCACTCATCGAAAGGTATTTCGCCATGTGGGTGCTCATAGTCGACCACGACACCACATCGGCCCGAAATGCCGTGCATCTTTTGCGCCGCAGCGGCTATGACGCCTGGAGCGTCGCCACGGGGGAGGAAGCGCTGCGCCAGCACCCGCAGGCGGACCTGGTGCTGCTCGAACTGGGCCTGCCCGACCGCGACGGCCTCCAGGTCTGTGCGGAGATCCGGGCCACGTCGGACACCCCGATCATCGGCGTCACCGAGCGGTCCACCGAACTGGAACGCGTGCTGGGACTGCAGGCCGGCTGTGACGACTGCGTCAACAAGCCCTACGGAGCACAGGAGTTGCTGGCCCGCGTGGAGTCCGTGCTGCGCCGCGCCCATCCCACGTCCGCCGCCCGGAGCATCGTGCGCGGGCCACTGCGCATCGACGCGGCCGTGCGTGAGGCGTTCCTGGGCGAGAGCCCGCTGACGCTCACCCGCAAGGAGTTCGACCTCCTCCTGCTGCTCGCCTCCCACCCGGAGACCATTTTCAGCCGCAAGGAACTCATGGCGCGGGTCTGGCCCAACGGGCACGGGGCCACCGGGCGCACCATCAACACACACGTCAACAGCCTGCGCAACAAGCTCGGTCACAACGACTGGATCGTCACCGTGCGCGCGGTGGGGTTCCGCTTCGGCCGGGGCATCAGCGTCGCGGCCTGAACAGCGCCGCACTCCCCCGAACGTCCGGCTCCCCCGAGCGTCCCGCTCCCCCGTACGTCCCGCTCAGCCGACGTAGGGCGTCCTCTCGCGCGCCTCGCGCAGGGCCTCGCCCCACCACGCGAGCTGGCCGAGCAGCTTCTTGACGGCGGTCTCGGCGCCCTCGGCGTCCGTCGGCCCGTTCTCGTCGAAGTTGCCCCAGGGCATGTGGAAGCTCACCTGTTCGCGGATCGTCACGGCGTGCAACTCGGCGAAGACCTGTCGCAGATGCTCGGCCGCCCGCAGGCCGCCGGCCAGGCCTCCGTAGGACACCAGCCCGATCGGCTTGGCCTGCCACTGCGTGTAGTGCCAGTCGATCAGGGTCTTCAGCGAGGCCGGGTAACTGTGGTTGTACTCGGGTGTCACCACGATGAACGCGTCCGCGCTGTCCAGCCTCGGTGACACCTTGGAGAGCACCTCGGTCACCTCGGGCGACGGGGATTCCGACAGCCTGGTGGGCAGCGGATGGTCGGCGAGGTCCACGTAGTCGACCTCGAACTCCTCGCGCCGGCGGGCCTGCTCGCTGATCCACTGGGCCGGGGTCGGACCGAACCTGCCCTCCCTGACGCTGGCACAGATGACGGCGAGACGCAGCGGGGCTGTGAACATGTTTCTCCTCGGGGAGGCGGGCGGCACCGTCCACGGGACGCGGACGGGGAGGGACCGGAAGGTTTGTCACTGTATGACCTCAAGTCGGGTTGAGGTCAACGACCGGCGTCCCAGGCGGCGAGGCACTCCTCCAGAAAGGCCAGCGCCCGCAGGTGGTAGGGGCGCGCCGCCCAACCGAGGCTGATGTTGTGCCCGGCGCGCGGCAGCCGGTCCGTCAGCACCGTGCGGGAGGCGAGGAGTCCGGTCAGGTCGTGCAGCGATTCCTCGTCGTGCCGCCACCAGCGTTCGTGCTCGGCGTAGGTGAACCGGACCGGGACCGTCACCCGTCGCGCGAGGTCCGGGAAGCGGTCCGGCCACTGCCGTGCCTCGCGCCGTTCCTGCTCGGGCATCGGGCACACCAGCGGCGCGGCGAGGCGGAAGGTGTGCGCCGGATAGAGCCCGAGCGGCCCCCAGTGCAGCGCCGCGGCGCCTCGGTCGTGCGCGGAGCCGACCCGTCGCGGGTCGACCGCGTAACGGTGCCCGAGGCCCGAGACGTCCAGGCCGATCAGTCCGGTGCCCTCGGCGGCCAGGGACAGAGCGAGCTTCCCGCCGTAGGAGTGGGCCACGACGAACAGTCCGGCGCCGGTACGGTGGCGCAGGCCGAAGTCGGTCAGCGCCGCCCGCACCGTGGCCGTCTGCTCGGTCAGCGGCTGGCCGCGCGGCAGCCGGCCGGCGGACAGGCCGTAACCGGGCCGGTCGAGGGCCAGCACGCTGAAGCCGAGCCGGGTGCCGAGGGTGAGCAGCGACAGACTCGGATGTGCCAGTCCGTGGAAGTAGCCCGCCCGCATCCCGCCCCCGTGCACGGCGACCACGACGGCACGGGGATCGTCCTTGGCCGGTTCGGCGAGCAGGGCCGAGAGGGGGATGCCGGCTCCGTCCAGGGCGATCTCCCGTACGGACGCGGCGGGTTGCCGGGTGGTGGACGGCGCTTCGAGGGCTGTGCCGCCGTCCGGTGGCGATGGCGGTGGCGTCGTGGTGGTCCGGTGCTGTGGCATGTTCCCGTCTCCGTGGGGGGGGCGGCGCCGGCCGGCCGTCAGTCGGTTCCGCGGACGATGTGCGACTCGTCGGGATCGGTGTCGTCCGCTCCGGCCGGCCCGGGGGACGGAGGCGGCTGCGTGCCGTGCTGGCCGCTTTCCGCCGGGTGCCGGTCCGCGGGCGCGGCGGCGGTGGCGTCGGTGCCGAGTACCTTCATGGCGAGGCCTCCTGGAGTCGTCGTCATGCCCTGACCTGCCGGCGCGGTCCGAGGCGCCGGGACTCGTCACGCCAGCTGCGGGCGCCCCGGTGGTTCAGCGCCCGGTCCAGGCGGCGCCAGGTGGCCCTGCCGTGGTCGTGGGCGAAGGGGTGTCCGGCCGTGCCACGGTCCTCCCCGGACCTGGCGAGCAGGATCACGGTGAGCGCGGCGAGTTCCTCGGGGCTCGCCCGGCCCCTGACTACGCGGATGACGGGTGCGGTGTCCATGGTCTCCTCCATCAGGTGCGCGACCGGCCGGTGACCGCGGTGCTCCGGCCGGGTCACTGCGGGGGGTTGCCGTGCTTGCGCGACGGCAGTTCGGCGTGCTTCTCGCGCAGCATCGCCAGGGAGCCGATGAGGATCTCCCGGGTGCTCCTCGGATCGATCACGTCGTCCACCAGGCCGCGCTCGGCCGCGTAGTACGCGTGCATGAGCTGGGTCCGGTACTCCTTGATCTTCTGCTGCCGTACGGCCTCGGGGTCGTCGGCCGCCTGGATCTCACGGCGGAAGATGACGTTCGCGGCGCCCTCGGCGCCCATCACCGCGATCTCGTTGCCGGGCCAGGCGAGGGCCAGGTCGGCGCCGATGGAACGCGAGTCCATCACGATGTACGCGCCGCCGTACGCCTTGCGCAGGACGACCGAGATCCGGGGCACGGTGGCGTTGCAGTACGCGTACAGGAGTTTGGCGCCGTGCCGGATGATGCCGCCGTGCTCCTGGTCCACGCCGGGCAGGAAGCCGGGTACGTCGACCAGGGTGACGAGCGGGATGTTGAAGGCGTCGCAGAACTGGACGAAGCGCGCCGCCTTCTCACTGGCGTGGATGTCGAGGACCCCGGCGGAGAAGGCGGGCTGGTTGGCGACGACGCCGACGACCTCGCCGCCGAGTCTGGTCAGCGCGCAGACGACGTTGCGCGCCCAGCCGGAATGCACCTCGAAGTACTCGCCGTGGTCGGCGATCTCCTCGACGACGGCGCGGATGTCGTAGCTGCGCCCCGGTTCGTCCGGGACCAGGTCCAGCAGGGCGTCGCCGGCGCGGTCGCGGGGGTCGTCGCTCGGCACGGAGGGCGGCAGGGAACGGTTGTTGGAGGGCAGCAGGGACAGCAGGAAGCGCACGTCCTCCAGGCAGCCGCGCTCGTCGTCGTAGGCGAAGTGGGCGACTCCGGAACGTCTCGGCGTGCACATCGGCTCCGCCGAGACCGTTGTGGCTGATCTCCTCGCCGGTCACGGTCTGGACCACGTCGGGGCCGGTGATGAACATCTGGGACGTGTCGCGGACCATGAAGACGAAGTCGGTGAGTGCGGGCGAGTACGCCGCGCCGCCCGCGCACGGTCCGAGCATGACGCTGAGCTGCGGGATGACCCCGGAGGCCCGGGTGTTCCGCTCGAAGATGCCGCCGTACCCGGCCAGCGCCGAGACGCCCTCCTGGATACGGGCTCCGGCACCGTCGTTGAGCGACACGAGGGGCGCTCCGGCCGAGATCGCCATGTCCATGATTTTGTGGATCTTGGCGGCGTGCGCCTCTCCGAGCGCGCCGCCGAAGATACGGAAGTCGTGCGCGTACACGAACACCGTGCGGTCCTGCACGGTGCCCCAGCCGGTGATGACGCCGTCGCTGTAGGGCCGCTTGTTCTCCAGGCCGAAGCCCGTGGCCCGGTGCCGGCGCAGGGGTTCCACCTCGTGGAAGGACCCGGGATCCAGCAGCAGATCGATGCGTTCGCGTGCGGTGAGCTTGCCCTTCGCGTGCTGGCGCTCGGTGGCCGCCGGATCGGGGCCGTCGGTGGCCCGCTCCTTGACGCGTACGAGTTCCTCCAGGCCCTGGTGCGCGGCCGGCCCGTCGTCGACGGCGCCGGGGGGCGTGGCTGTGGTCATGGACTCAACTCCTGTGTTCTGGACGGGCGGGATGCGGTGCCGGACCGTCCGGGGGCCGGTGCGGCTCATGACCGGACGGGGGCCCGTGCGTCGGGGGAGCCCGGCGTGCCGGGCCCGGCGGCCGGCGCGGACGCCGGGCGCCGGGCGAGTCCGGCCGCGGCCACCACGAGGCCCAGCGCTCCCAGCGCGGTGATCAGCCGGACGGCGGGCCGGTACCCGGCCGCCAGGTCCGCGGCCGGAGCGCCTCCCGGGGCACCGTGCGCGATCGACAGGGCCATGACCAGCGCGGGGACCACCACGGCGGACAGCTGCACCGCCGACTGGTAGAGCCCGGTGGCCGTCGGCCGGTCCGCGGCCGGCACGCTCGCGGCGGCCTGCACGTTGAGCGCCCCGAAGCACAGCGCGAAGCCGACTCCGACCAGCAGCATCGTCGGCAGTACCTCGGTGACGTAGTCGGGGCGCGGGTGCAGCGCCCGCAGGTACAGGGCATAGCCGGCCGGCGGACCGACGGCGCCCAGGGCGATCAGCCGCCGGGCGCCGAACCGGCGGACCAGGCGGCTGGTGAAGGGTGCGCTCAGGGCCAGGGGCAGACTCGCGGGCAGAAAGGCCAGCCCGGTGTGCCAGGGCGACCAGTCCTCGACGGTCTGCAGTTGGAGGGTGGCCACGAGCAGCAGGCCGAGGTACGAACCGTTCAGCGCGGCCGCGCCCAGCATCGAACGCAGCAGGGCGCCGTTGGCGAGGGCCCGGAGGCGGAACAGCGGATCGGACGCGGTGCGCTCCACCAGTACGAAGGCACCGAGGAGGAGCGCGGCGGCCAGCAGCGGCCCGAGGGAGCGGGGGCTCGCCCAGCCGTGTCCCGGCACCGCGACGATGCCGTACACCAGCGCCGACAGGGCCGTGACGAGCGTGGCGGCTCCGGCGAGGTCGTAGCGGCGGCCGGCCGCGCCGGTGGGAGGGTCGGCCGGGATCAGCCGCACGCCGAGTGCGAACAGCACCAGGACCACCGGCGCCGGGAACAGGAACGTCCAGCGCCAGCTGACTCCGGTCAGCAGGCCCGACAGGACGAGCCCGCCCGCGAACCCGCCTGCCGCGACCAGGGTGTAGACCGAGATCGCCCGGTCGCGGTGGCGGCCCTCGCGGAAGGTGGTGGTGATGATGGCGAGACCGGTGGGTGCGGTGAGCGCCGCGCAGAAACCCTTGACCACGCGCGTGCCGATGAGGAGCGCGGGGCCGTCGGCGAGGGCGCCTGCCACGGACGCGGCGGCGAAGCCGAGGAGCGCGGCCAGGTAGACCCGCCGTCGGCCGAGGAGTTCCACGATCCGGCCGCCGAAGAGCATCAGGGCACCGAATCCCAGGGCGAAACCGGTCACGACCCCCTGGAGGACCGCCTGCGACAGGTGCAGTCCGCGCCCGACGGACGGCAGGGCGACGACGGCCGTCGACACCTCCAGGGAGTCGATGAGCATGTTGCCGGCCAGGACCAGCAGCAGGGCCCACTGCCCGGCGCTCCACTGCGCGGCCGACACACGCGGCGAGGGTTTCATCAGGCTGCTCCCGGGGCGGAAGGTGGCGGTCGTTCGGCGGTGCGGGCGCTCAGCCGAGCAGCGTCCCGCCGGTGGCGTCGAGGAACGCCCCGGTCACCCAGCGGCTGTCGTCGGAGGCGAGGAAGGCCACCACGTCGGCAACGTCCGCCGGCTCGCCGACCCGGCCGAACGCGGAGAGCTGCGCCATCTGCCGCACGGCCTCGGGGATGTCGAACACCGGGTTGCCGTTGCGGGTGATGCCGGGCGCGACGCTGTTGACGGTGATGCCACGGGGGGCGAGCAGCTTCGCGAAGTGCAGGGCGAGTTGTTCGACCGCGCCCTTGGTCATCGCGTACGCGATCTCGTCGGGGTTGGCGAAGTGCGTGAGGCCGGAGGAGATGTTGACGATCCGGCCGCCGGACGTGAGGTTCGACAGGGCGCGCTGGATGATGAAGAAGGGGGCCTTGGCGTTGACCGCGAAGAGCCGGTCGAACTGCTCGGGGGTCGTCGCGTCCATCGGGACGCCGCCCATCTGCCCGGCGTTGTTGACGAGGATGTCCAGGTCGGTCGACCCGGTGCGTTCCTTGAGACCGCTTTCGAGCCCGAGGAACAGGTCGTGGACGTCGCCGGGAACCCCCAGTTCCGCCCGCAGGGCGAAGGCACGGCCGCCGTCCTTCTCGATCGACGCGACGACCTCCTCCGCCGCGCTCTGGTTGGCGGTGTAGTGCACGGCGACCAGGGCTCCGTCGGCGGCCAGTCGTACGGCGATCGCGCGTCCGATGCCCCGGCTCGCGCCGGTGACCAGTGCCGTCCTGCCGGTGAACCTGCCCATGTCGTGGTCTCCTTCGGTGAGGTGTCGGTCGGTGGGATGCCGGGTGGTGGGCCGGGCCCGGGTCCCGTCCGCGAGCGTCACCGCGTCGGGGACGGAGCCCGCGGGCCCGAACCAGGCTTCGAGCGCGGCGGTCGGGTCGTCCGGGTCGTCGTCCGCCGTCCAGACGATGTGGCCGTCGGGGCGCACCAGGCGCACGTCGCTCCCCCGGGGCGGCCGGGCCCCGTCCGGCGTGCTCGCGGCGACCAGGTCGACCCGGTCGAGCCAGGGGCCGCAGGTCCGCCGGAGCAGTGCGTGCCGGGCGTCGTCGCCCGAGAGGTCGAGCAGCAGGCCGCGGCCGGGCCGCAGCAGTTCGGCCGTCGTCGTGGCGCCGCGGCCGGTGACCAGGCCGGTGGGCGGGAGGCGGGTGCCGAGCAACGGGTGGTTGCCCGAGCCGGTGTCGTAGCGCACGTCCAGGCCCGAGATGGTCCCGGCGAGCCGCCGGCGTACGCGCCGGTGTCCGGTCAGTTCGCGCAGGACGGCCCTGGTGGCCTCGACCTCGGGGCCGCCGAGCAGGAGCGTCGACTGGGCCTCGATGTTGCCGAGGACCCGGGCTCCCACGGCGCGCCGTTCGCGGTCGTAGGTGTCGAGGAGGCCGTCGGGTGCCCGGCCGCGGACGACGGCGGCCAGTTTCCAGCCGAGGTTGAGGGCGTCCTGGAGGCCCAGGTTGAGTGCCTGGCCGCCGACCGGCAGCTGCCGGTGTGCGGCGTCGCCGGCCAGGAGGACCCGGCCGCGCCGGTAGTGTGCGGCGAGCCGGGAGGCGTCGCCGAAGCGGTTGACCCACAGCGGGGTGCCGTCGCCGATGTCCTCCCCCGTGACGTGCCGCCACACCTCGCACACCTCGGCGAACTCCGGTTCGCCGGAGCCCTGTTCAGGTGCGCGGCCGTAGGCGTGCACCATCACCCGGGTGATGCCGGCGGGGTTCCGCGCGGAGATCGCGAGTCCTTTCGGCAGCCGTTCGAAGCGCCGGGCCGGGATGTCGATGCCGTCCACGTCCGCCCGGATCAGTTCCCGTCCGGCGTCGTGCCCGGGGAAGCCGATCTGGGCCAGGCGGCGCACCGTGCTGTCCTCGCCGTCGCATCCGACGACGTACCGGGCGCGCAGCCGGACCGCCCCGCCGGGCCCGGTCGCCCCGACCTCCACGCCTTCCCGGTGTGCGGTCACCTCCGTCACCCGGTGGCCGCGCCGTACGTCCGCCCCCAGGGAGAGGGCCCACGCGTGGAGGATCGCCTCGGTGCGGGTCTGGGGGACCTTCCACTGCCCCGGGTGGGATCCGGGCAGTGTCAGGTCCAGCGGGATGCCGCCGAAGTGGCCCATGCGGTCGTTCGGCGGTTCACCGAAGCGGTCCAGCAGCCCCCGGGAGTCGAGGAGTTCCATGGTGCGGGCGTGCAGGGTCGAGGCGCGGGACTCGGTGGTGGGTGCGTCCAGCCGTTCCAGTACGGTCACCCGTGCCCCGCCGGTCCGCAGCTCTCCGGCGAGCATCAGCCCGACCGGGCCCGCGCCGACGACGATGACATCGCTGTCCGGGTCGGCCATGGTCAACGCTTGTTCTCGGCGTGGTCCTTGGCGTGGCCCAGGGTGGCACGGCTGTTGGTGCTCAGGGCACCGCGCACGTACTCGCGGGCGTCCTCGACGCTCGCGTCGGGACCCAGGACCTTGGCGATGTTGGCGGTGTTGAGCACCACGGTGTGCTGCGAGGAGGCGGCGACACCGCCCTCGTTCTCCGCGAAGGTCCAGTAGCCGGTGTGCAGGGTCATCAGCGCGGGCAGGGTGACCTGCTTGTAGGCGATCCTGTGGTGCGGGAAGGCGACCCGGTACGACTTGGTGGTGTGTGTGGAGCCGTCCTTGGCGCGGGTGTCCATCTCCAGGGTCTGAAGTCCGGGAACGTCCTCGCTGAACCTGACGGACGCCACATGGGGCAGCCGTTCCACCCACAGGCCGGCCTCGTTGACGAAGTCGTAGGCGTCCTTGGCGGAACCGTCGATCTGCACGGTGTCCTCGAAGGAGAAGGTCAGCTCCTCCGCGGCGTGGGCGAACTCCACGTTGGTCTTCAGCGCGGCCAGTTCCGAGCGCGAGTTGCGGTCGACGGCCTCGTCGATCCACTTCAGGCCCTCGGGGTCGTCGTCGACCGCCCGGTAGTCGTGCAGCAGGCGGACCCGGGACAGTTCCTCGGACAGGGGCTCGATGATCCAGGTGCCGCCCATCGCGGCGACGGGCGGGGTGGACACCTCCTGGCGGAACGTGATCCGCAGGCTGTCCGGGTCGAGGGTGCGGCGGGAGGTCCAGTTCTTCGCCTCGCCGTTGGCGGTGGCCCAGATCCGGATGCGCTCCTCGCCCTCGCCCCGCTCGACGTGGTCGACGTAGATGGTGGGTGGGAAGATCCGCGGCCAGTTCTCCACCTCGGCTATCAGCCGGTAGACGGCAAGGGCGGGGGCACCGACGCTGATCTCGTGCTCGACCTGACGGGTCGTCATGACTTCCTCTCCTAGCGTTCTCCCTGCCGGCGGGGGTCAGAAGTTGCCCAGGCCGCCGCAGACGTTGAGGGCCTGTGAGGTGATGGAGGCGGCGGTGTCGGAGGCCAGATAGGCGACCAGTCCGGAGACCTCCTCGGGCGTCGAGTAGCGGCCGAGCGGGATCTTCGCCTGGAACTTCTCCAGGATCGCGTCCTCGCTGGTGCCGTAGGCGGAGGCGTAGCCCTCGCGGACCCGCTGGGCCATCGGGGTCTCGACGTAACCCGGGCACACGGCGTTGACGGTGATGCCGGTCGGTGCCAGTTCGTTGCCGAGCGCCTTGGTGAAGCCGACCACTCCGTGCTTGGAGGCGGAGTACGGCGCGCCGAGCACGACGCCCTGCTTGCCCGCGGTGGAGGCCACGTTGATGATGCGGCCCCACTCCTTGTCGCGCAGGCCGCCGGTGGTCAGCACCTCGCGGGTCATGCGGAAGACGCTGTTGAGGTTGGTGTCGATGACGTCCTCCCACAGCTCGTCCGCGATGTCCGCGGTGACACCGCCTCCGCTGCGGCCGGCGTTGTTGACCAGGATGTCCACCGTGCCGAAGCGCTCCACGGCGGCCTGGACGAACCTCTTAACGTCGGCGCCGGACCGTACGTCCAGCGTGGTGCCGTCGGCGTCGACGCCCTCCTCCTGGAGCTGCTTGACGGTTGAGGTGACGTTGTCGGCACTCCGGGCACCGATGAACACCCGGTGTCCGCGGCCGCCCAGTGTCCTGGCGACGGCCAGACCGATTCCGCTGGTGGCACCGGTGACGAGGACGACTCGCCGGTCCTGCTGAGACATGACTGCTCCTGTGTGTACGCGTCGGATCGGTGGCGGCCGGTCAGGCGGCGGAGGCGGCCGTCAGGTGGGCGTTGACGACCTCCGTCAGCGCGCGCGGCGTGCCGGCGTCGGCGACCGCCGACTCGTCCAGCGTGATGCCGTACTCCCGCTCGATGCGGCTGGCGGTCTCCAGCAGGGCGAGCGATTCGTAGCCGAGTTCGTCGAAGGACCGGTCGAGGATGTCGCCGTCGAGGTCGACCTCCTCGTCGGCGCCGGCGCCTTCCAGCAGGATCCGCTTCAGGTCGTCGAGGGTGAACTGCACGGTGTGGTCTCCGTTTCGGTGAGGGTGGGCGGCGGGGGGTGTCGCCCCGCGGATCAGGCGGCGCGGACGACCATGGCCGAGTTGAACCCGCCGTGGCCGCGGGCGAGTACGAGTGCCGTGCGCACCCCGGCGGCGCGCGGGACGCCCGTCACCAGGTCGAGGCAGTAGCCGGGATCCGGTTCGACGTTGACCGTCGGCGGGATCTGGCTCTCGGCGATGGCCAGTACGGCGGCCGCCAGGTCGAGCGGGGCCGCCCCCGAGTACAGGCGTCCGGTCATCGTCTTGGGAGCGGTGACGGGGACACCGCGCGGCCCGAAGACCGCGGTGATCGCCTCGGCCTCGGCGCGGTCCTCCTCGGGCAGCCCCGCGGCGTCCGCGAACACGACATCGATGTCGCCCGCCTGGGTGCCGGCGTCGGTCAGCGCGACCTCGATCGCACGCCGCAGACCGCGCTCGCGCCCGCCGCCGGGCCTCGGGTCGAAGGTGGAGCCGTAGCCGGCGATGACTCCGTAGGGCCGCGCGCCGCGTTCGCGTGCCGCCGCCGCGTCCTCCACCACGAGGATGGCCCCGCCCTCGCCGGCCACATGGCCCGAGGCCCCCGCGTCGAACGGCACATAGGCGCGCTCGGGAATGTCGCTGGTGCTCAGCCGGCCACCGGCCAGCTGGGCCACCCAGCCCCAGGGGCAGATGGAGGCGTCGATGCTGCCGGAGATGATCAGCGGGGTGCCCCGGCGGACCTGACGGCGGGCATGGGCCACGGCGTCCAGGCCACCCGCCTGGTCGCTGACCACCACGCCGCTCGGCCCTTTCATGCCGTTGCGGATGGAGATCTGGCCGCTGTTGACCGCGTAGAACCAGGCGAAGGACTGGTACGCGCTCACGTGCCGGCTGCCCTTGCTCCACAGTTTCCGCAACTCGTTCTGGCCGAACTCGAAACCGCCCGACGAGCTGGCGGTGACGACCCCCATGCCGTACTCGGGCAGTTCCGCGGGATTGACCCCGGCGTCCGCGAGGGCCCAGTCGGCGGCGACGAGCGCGAGCCGGGTCATGCGGTCCGTCTGGGGCAGCAGCCGGCCGGGGAGGTGCTCCTCGGCGGCGAAGCCCCGTACTTCCCCGGCGAGCCGCGCCGGGTAGCCGGACGGGTCGAACCGGCTGACAGGGCCGATACCGCTCTCGCCCCGGAGCGTGGCGGCCCAGAACTCCTTGGTACCGAGTCCGTTGGGCGAGGCGACGCCCAGGCCCGTGATCACCACCTCGGCCGTCATGTCGCGCTCCCTGCCGGCCGGGTGAGGACCATCGCCGTCTGGAACCCGCCGAAACCGCTGCCGACGGTGAGCACCGAGTCCGTACGGTGTTCCCGCGCGGTCAGCGGCACGTAGTCCAGGTCGCACTCGGGGTCGACGGTGTGCAGGTTGGCCGTGGGCGGCACCACGTGGTGCTCCATGGCCAGCACGGAGGCGGCGATCTCTATCGAGCCGATCGCGCCCAGCGAGTGGCCGACCATCGACTTGATGGAACTGACGGGTGTCTCGTACGCGTGCTGCCCGAGGCTCCGTTTGAACGCCGCGGTCTCGTGCCGGTCGTTCTGCTTGGTGCCCGAACCGTGCGCGTTGATGTAGTCGATCTGCCCGGGACTCACCCGCGCCTCGTCGAGCGCCACCCGGATGGCCTCGGCCATCTCCGCGCCGTCGGGGCGCAGCCCCGTCATGTGGAAGGCGTTGCAGCGCGAGGCGTAGCCGGCGATCTCGGCGTAGATGTGGGCGTCGCGTCGTCGCGCGCTCTCCAGTTCCTCCAGGACGAACACCGCCGAACCCTCGCCGAGGACGAAGCCGTTGCGGCTGCCGTCGAAGGGGCGCGACGCGTGCTCGGGGTCGTCGTTGCGGGGCGTGGTCGCCTTGATCGCGTCGAAGCACGCCATGGTGATCGGTGAGATGGGTGCGTCCGTCGCTCCGGCGATCATGATGTCGGCGGAGCCCTCCCTCAGCAGTTCCACCGCGTAGCCGACGGAGTCGAGACCCGAGGTGCAGCCGGTGGAAACCACCGAACTCGGCCCTTCGCAGCCCACCGCCCAGGCGACCTCGGCCGCGAAGGAGCTGGGCACGAAGTGGTTGTAGAGGTGCGGTACGACGTACTCGTGGTCGACGAGGTCGAGGCGTCCGCCGTCGCTGACCACCCGGTACTCCTGGTCGAGCCCCATCGTCGCGCCCACCGCGCTGCCGATGGCGACCCCGGTCCGGTGCGGGGCCCACTGCTCCGGTTCGAGACCGCTGTCGGCCAGCGCCTCCCGCGTGGCTATCACCGCGAGCTGCGCCGCCCTGTCCATGCGGCGGACCTCCTGGGGGCCGAGGCCGTGCTCCTCGGGATCCAGGTCGATCTCGGCGGCCACCCGCGAGCGGAACTGGGACGGGTCGAAGAAGGTGATGCCCCGGGTCGCCGTGCGCCCCTCGCTGAGCAGGTTCCAGAAGTTCTTCGCACCGATGCCGCCCGGGGCGACGACACCGAGCCCCGTGATGACCACCCGGCGCGCGGTCACGCGGACGCCTCCCAGTGGTAGAAGCGCGTGGCCATCGCGTCCGAGGGGGAACGCCAGGTCGCGGGGTCGTAGGCCTGGATGAGGGGCTTGAGGTCCTCGCTGATGCCGATGAAGCGCGGGTCGAGCTTGGCCTCCTCGATCCGCTCGCCGCCGTTGTCGGCGTCGAAGTCCTGGAGGTGGAAGTAGAGCCCGCGGTACGAGAACAGTTGGCGGCGACGGGTGCCCATCGTGTGGGGCATCTCCGTCTCGTCGAACGCGCCGAAGAGACGAGCCACGTCGGGGTGTGATCCGGGTTCCATCCGGGCCACGATCAACGTACTGTGCATGTTCTTTCTCCTCATGAGCGGTGCGATCATCGAATGGGCCCCGGCCCGGCCGCGCCGGGCGGACGCCCGGTACCGCCCTCAGCGGGCCGGGCCGAACCAGCGCTCGAGCGCCATGGGCAGGTCGCCCCGGCTGCCGGGTGCGGCCCAGGCCACGTAGCCGTCGGGGCGTATCAGGACGGCCGAGCTGCCGGACAGCCGCTCCTTCGCCGTCGGTCCCTGCGGTGTTCCGGTGACGATGTCGACCCGGTCCCGCCAGCCGGCGACCCGGCGGCGCAGGACGGCGTTGTCCTCCAGGTCCAGGAGCAGTCCGCGTCCGCCGCGCAGGGCACGCGCGCTGCTCGTCACGCCGTTGTCCCCGGCCAGTTCGACATGGGGCATGCGCCGGCCGAGCAGGGGGGCGGTGCCGCCGCCGACGTCGTACCGGATCTCCAGGCCGCTCACCATGCCGGCCAGGTGGCGGCCGACCTCCGGGTACCCGATGAGTTCCGTCACCACGTCGCGCAGCGGCTGCACCTCGGGGCCGCTGAGGAACAGCAGTCCCTGGGCCTGGGTGTTCATCAGCAGCCGCTTGCCGACCGGGTGGCGCTCGCCGTGGTAGGTGTCGAGGAGGCCCTCGGGCGCCCGTCCCCGGACCACGGAGGCCAGCTTCCAGCCGAGGTTGAACGCGTCCTGGATGCTGGTGTTCATGCCCTGGCCGCCGGCCGGCAGGTGGATGTGCGCGGAGTCGCCCGCGAGCAGCACCCGGCCGCGCCGGTACTCGGTGACCTGGCGGGTGGCGTCGCCGAAGGAGCTGATCCAGACCGGTTCACCGTGCGAGATGTCGTCCCCGGTCAGCCGCTTCCAGGCGGCGGCCACCTCGTCGTACTCGGGTGGCGCCGTGCGCCGTTGCGGAGGGGTGCCGCGTTCGCAGACGATCAGCCGGCTGATCCCGCCGGGCAGCGGTCCGACCATGACCATGCCGCCGGGCAGTGTCTCGCCGATCATGCGCGGTTCGAGATCGAGGCCCTTGACGTCGGCGAGGAACATCTCCATCGTCGCCGCCGTGCCCGGGAAGTCGAAGCCGACGGCCTTGCGTACGAGGCTGCGGCCACCGTCGCAGCCGACCAGGTACGGTGCCGTGAGCCGCTCGACGCCCTCGGGACCCCGCACGTCGACCGTGACCGAGGACTCCTCGTTCTCCAGGGCGACGACCTCGTGACCACGCCGGATGTCGGCGCCCAGGTCGGTGGCCCACTCCTCCAGCACCGTCTCGGTCTGCGACTGGGGGATCGTCTTGGCGGCCTGCAGCGCCCCGTCGAGCAGGCTGAAGTCGACGGGCAGACCGCCGAAATGGCCCTGGGAGCTGACCTCGACCTCTCCGAAACGCGACAGCAGCCCGCGCTGTTCGAAGACCTCCATGGTGCGTGCGGTGAATCCCAGGCCCCGGGACTCTCCGGTCCGCCGGTCGAGACGTTCCAGGACGATGACATCGACTCCGGCCAGGCGTAATTCCCCGGCCAGCATCATACCGGCCGGTCCGGCGCCCACGACTATCACTTCGGCGTCCATGTACCTCTCCTTGGCCATAGTCATTTTTCACGGACATTCCCTGGGCCCTCCGGCACGGGCCGAGGAGGAATCCGGCCGCTGCACGTGCATTGCCGTGAATTGACTCCCGGGAATTCCCTGGGCTGCATTAAGCATTGGGGACGGAACTCGGGGCCGTCAACGGCCCCATAGGCAGAGGACTGTGAGGATGCTCCAGAATTGCAAAGTCACCGTCGACGTGTCGCCCATTCCCCTCACCTGTCGGTCCTGATCTCGCAGATTGTGGCGCCGGAAGTCACGGAGGCCCCGACCAGCGCGTTCAGATCTACGACGGTGCCCGCCTTGTGGGCATTCAGCGGCTGTTCCATCTTCATGGCTTCGAGTACGACGACGAGGTCGCCCTCCCGGACTTCCTGGCCCTCTTCGACGGCCACCTTGACGATGGTGCCCTGCATGGGCGAGGCGAGGGTGTCGCAGGAGGCCGCGGGGCCGGACTTCCTCGCCGCCCGGCGCTTGGGGCGGGCACCGGCGGCAGGGCCGGTCCGAGCCGCGGCCACGCCCAGTGTGGAAGGCAACAGCACTTCGAGGCGTTTGCCGCCGACCTCGACGACGACCGTCTCGCGGCCCGGCTCGTCGTCGGTGCCGGAGTCCGCGGGGGTGGGGAAGGCGGGGATCTCGTTGGCGAACTCGGTTTCGATCCAGCGGGTGTGGACCGTGAAGGGGTCACTGGATCCGGTGAGTTCGGGGGCGAAGGCGGGGTCGGTGACGACTGCGCGGTGGAAGGGGAGGGCGGTGGCCATGCCCTCGACGGTGAACTCCTCCAGGGCGCGGGCGGCGCGCTGGAGGGCTTCCTTGCGGGTGCGGCCGGTGATGATGAGTTTGGCCAGCAGGGAGTCCCAGGCCGGGCCGATGACGCTGCCGGATTCCACGCCGGCGTCCAGGCGGACGCCCGGTCCGGAGGGCGGGGCGAAGAGGGTGACGGTGCCGGGGGCGGGCAGGAAGCCGCGGCCGGGGTCCTCGCCGTTGATGCGGAACTCGAAGGAGTGGCCGCGCAGGGCGGGGTCGTCGTAGCCGAGTTCTTCGCCGTCGGCGATGCGGAACATCTCGCGGACCAGGTCGATGCCGGTGACTTCCTCGGTGACCGGGTGTTCGACCTGGAGGCGGGTGTTGACCTCCAGGAAGGAGACGGTGCCGTCGGCGCCGACCAGGAACTCCACGGTGCCGGCGCCGACGTAGCCGGCCTCTTTGAGGATGGCCTTGGAGGCGGCGTACAGCTGGTCTGTCTGGGCCCGGGACAGGAAGGGGGCGGGGGCTTCCTCGACGAGTTTTTGGTGGCGGCGCTGCAGGGAGCAGTCGCGGGTGGAGACGACGGCCACGTTGCCGTGGGTGTCGGCCAGGCACTGGGTCTCCACGTGGCGGGGCTTGTCGAGGTAGCGCTCGACGAAGCATTCGCCGCGGCCGAAGGCGGCGACGGCCTCGCGGACGGCGGAGTCGTAGAGTTCGGGGATTTCTTCGAGGGTGCGGGCGACCTTGAGGCCGCGTCCGCCGCCGCCGAAGGCGGCCTTGATCGCGATGGGCAGGCCGTGCTGCCCGGCGAAGGCGACGACCTCGTCCGCGCCGGAGACCGGGTCGGGGGTGCCCGCGACCAGCGGGGCGCCGGCCCGCTGGGCGATGTGCCGGGCGGCGACCTTGTCGCCGAGGTCGCGGATGGCCTGCGGGGGCGGGCCGATCCAGGTCAGGCCCGCGTCCAGGACGGCCTGGGCGAAGTCGGCGTTCTCCGAGAGGAAGCCGTAGCCGGGGTGGACGGCGTCCGCTGCGGAGTCCTCGGCGGCCTGGAGCACCTTGCCGATGTCCAGGTAGCTGGTGGCGGGGGTGTCACCGCCCAGGGCGAACGCCTCGTCAGCGGCGCGGACATGCAATGCGTCCCGGTCCGGGTCCGCGTATACGGCCACGCTCGCGATCCCCGCGTCCCGGCAGGCTCGGGCCACGCGGACAGCGATTTCGCCACGATTGGCGATGAGCACCTTGCGCAGCATGACGCGAATACCTCCAGGAAGCGGTCGGGAACGAGCCCCCGGAACCAGGGACTCGGAAACGGTGCTCGGACACGGCGTCGGGGCACGGCGAACCCGCGGCGGCGATGAGGACGAAGGAGCAACCGGCGGCACCAGGGCCACGGGTCGATCAGCGTGCGCTGCCCGACACGGCGTCGGGCAGCACCGCGTCCACCGTCGCGGCCAGTTCGGCGACGGTGCCCGCGGGGTGCGCGCGGGCGGCGGGCACCGTCTTGCGGCACAGCCTGGTGAGGACATGGCCGGGGCCCGCCTCGATGAACCGGTCCACTCCCCGGTCCGCCATCGCGGTCACGGTCTCGGTCCAGCGCACGGGCGCCGTCAACTGCCTGCGGAACGTCGCGGCGACATCGTCGGCGCCGGCCAGCGGAGCGGCCGTCACGCTGGAGATCATCGGGACCACCGGGTCCCGGAAGTCGGCCGCCACCAGGGCCTCGGCGAACTCTGCCTCGATCCCGCGCATCAGGGAGCAGTGGAAGGGCGCTCCCACTCTCAGGGGCACCACCCGCCGGGCGCCCGCCTGCGTCGCCGCCCCGGAGGCCGCGCGGACCGCGTCCGCCTCGCCGGAGATCACGATCTGCCCCGGCGCGTTCTCGTTGGCGACCTCGACCACCTGGCCGGTGGCCGCCGTCGTCTGCCCGCAGATCGTCCGCACGCTGGCCGGGTCGAGGCCGAGGACGGCCGCCATGCCGCCCGGCACCCGCTCGTTGACCGCGCCCATCAGCCGGCCCCGCAGTGCCACCAGCCGCAGGGCCTCCTCCCACGGCAGCACGCCGGCGCAGACGGCGGCGGTGTACTCACCGAGGCTGTGTCCGGCGACGACGTCGGGCTCGACGTTGTGGGCACGGAGGACGTCGAGGACGACGAGGCCCGTCAGGAACAGCGCCGGCTGGGTGACCGCCGTGTCGCGCAGCGCCTCCTCCGGCCCCTGCCAGCACAGCCTGGACAGCGGAAAGCCCAGGATCTCGTCGGCAGCCCGGTAGTAGCGGTCGCCCAGGTCGGGGCGCCGCCGCAGGAAGTCGGCGCCCATACCGACACGCTGCGAGCCCTGACCGGGGAAGACAAACGCCGTATATGCCATGTCTGCCTGCTTCCTCTGCTCCATGAGGTGCAAATATCAGACGTACGCGAAATTGGGGCGCGGCGGAGTGAGAATCCGGCCGACACCCCTGAGCTTCACCATGGGAAGACCAGGCAGTCAAGCTTCTTGAGAGCGGTGAAAAGGTTTGTCAGGAGAACGCAAAGTTTCATCCACAACCGGCGCGGCGTGATTCACGATGAACCCCATGAGCATCACTCTGGGCGTGCGGCGGGCGTTCGCCTGACTGTGGGCCCTGCACAGCGAACGCCTGATTTAACCACACGCCACTTTTTCTTAATCCCTCGGAAACAGGACGCTTCCGACAGGAAGCAATAGAAATATGTGCGACGAGGCACTCGCCGGTGAGTGCCTCTCATGTCCAACAGCAGGGGGCACAGGCATGCGCATACTTCTCGTCGACAGCGATGAGAACGCGTCCGAGTGCACCGCCACGGAACTGCGGCGGCACAACTACGAAGTCGACCAGGTGGCGACGGGCGGTGAGGCCCTGAGCGCGCACCAGCAGGCAGATCTGATCCTCATCGACCTGGCGCTCCCCGACGTCAGCGGTCTGCGGATCTGTCAGGACATCCGCGCCCGCGGCGGCGCACCCATCCTGGCGCTCAGCCGGTGCGGCAGCGAGGTGACCAGAGTGCAGGCCCTGCGTGCCGGGGCCGACGACTGCCTCGACAAGCCGTTCGGATCCCGCGAACTGATCGCGCGCATCATCGCGATCACCCGCCGCACCCCCTCCGCGCCACGGCGGCCCCAGCAGCCGGCCCCGGTCTCCGGGGAGCTGCTGTGCATCGACCCCGTCGTCCGCGAGGCCCAGGTCGGCGACCGCACACTCGGCCTGACCGAGAAGGAGTTCGACCTGCTCCAACTCCTGGTGTCGCGCTCGGGAAACGTTGTCACCCGGGAGGAGTTGATGGCGAAGGTCTGGCGTGACACCTGGAACAAGCGGAGCCGCACGATCGACACCCACATCAGCAGCCTGCGCCGCAAGCTGGGCCATGAGGAGTGGATCATCACCGTGCGCGGTGTGGGCTTCCGGTTCGCCCGCCGACGGCGCACCGTCCCGTCCGCACGCCGGGCGGGTGCGCCACGCCGTCAGCTGACCGGCACATGACGCACCGCCGTCCAGCCGTCTGGTGACGGGCTCGGCCCTGGTCTTCGGGACGGCCGTCGACCACCGCATCCTGCCCGGCAGCCACCCGGACTGCCGGGCAGGATGACGGCCTCACACGTGAGGAGTTCCGGCCGACCGGCGACTGGCGTCCTCCTCGTCGAACCGGCGCTGGGCCTCGATGATGCCGGGAACGTGAGAGGCGACCCACTCCACGAGTCCGAGCATCTGCCGGGCGAGCCCCCTGCCGAGCGATGTCAGCTCGTACGAGACCTGCGGAGGGCTGGCGGGCTCGACGATCCGCAGGACCAGGCCGTCCCTGGCGAGGATGCGCAGGTTCTGGGCGAGCATCTTCTCGCTGATGCCGCCGATCCGGTCGCGCAGCATGTGGAAGCGCAGCGGCTTCTCGTGCAGTGCGCTGAGAATCAGCACACCCCAGCGGTTGGTGACGTGGTTGAGGACCTGCCGGCCCGGACAGTCGCTGTTGAATGCGTCACTCGACAACGACGGCACTCCGTCGGGGACCTCCACTCCTACCCGCATGTCAGGAGCTTACCAAGAGGTATGAGCTTACTGAGAGGTAGTTTCCTGTCTACGGTGGAGAGATGACGGAGATCACCGTAGATATCTGGTCCGACATCGTGTGCCTGTGGTGCCCGGTCGGAAAGGCCCAGTTCGACGCGGCCCTCGCGCAGTTCGAGCATCGTGACGCCGTGGTCGTACGGCATCACTCCTTCGAGATCGACGTGACGCTGCCCCGCGACGGCTCCGAGCCCATCGTCGAACGCGCCTCGCGGGACATGGGTGCCACCGTGCCCCGCGCCCGGCAGATCCTCGGTCAGCTCGCCGCGCTGGGCGCCGAGTTCGGTCTGGAGTACCGGCTCGACAGGATCCGTGCGACCAACTCCTTCGACGCTCACCGGCTGGTGCACTTCGCCACCGAGCACGGCCGTACCGAGGAGATGCGCGGCCGGCTCATGGCGGCGTACACCGCGGAGGGGGCGGTGGTCTCCGACCGCGACACCCTGATCGGCCTGGCCGTGGACGCGGGACTCGACCGCGCCGAGACGGCGGCCGTGCTGGACGGGGGCGCGTACGCGGACGCGGTGGAGAACGACAAGGCCCTCGCGCGGCGGATCGGCGTCCGCGGGGTGCCCGGCTATCTGGTGAACGAACGGTATCTGACGTCGGGTTCGCAGTCCCCGGACGACCTCACGGACCTGCTGCGCCGGGCCTGGGAGGAGACCGCGGCCGACGGCTAGGGGGTGTCGGACGGTCTCAGGACCGGTCAGCGGGACGCCAGTTGCTCCAGCATGCCGGCCACTCGGGCGGGCGACGGCAGGGCCGCGATCTCCCGTGACACGGCTCGCGCCTCCTGCGCGTACCCGGGGTTCGACAGAAGTTCCTGGCAGGCCTTGCCGACGGCCTCCGGCGAGCCCTCCCCGACCGGCAGTGTGAGCCCCGCCCCGCGCGCGGCGACCACTTCCACGGAGTCGGCGAGGATGGCCCACTGGGGGACGCAGAGCTGGGGCTTGCCCGCGTTCAGGGCCGTCATGCTGGTGACGCCGCCACCGTGGTGGACGACGAGGTCGCAGCTGGCGGCGGCGACGTCCAGCGGGAGCCAGCCGGCGTGCACATCGGGCAGCTGCCCGTTGAGTTCGGCGGCCACCTCCTCCGGCACGGCGACGAGAACTTCCACGTCGAGCGCCGAGATGCCTTCCACCAGGCCGCGCAGGAAGTCGGTGCTCCTGGTCAGGGCCACCCGGTTGCCGGCGGTGACGCAGACGCGCTGCCGCCCCCGCCTGGTGTACATCCACGGCTCCAGCCCGCGCTGGCGGTTGCCCGGTACCCATCGCATCGGCTGGACCGGGCCCGGCAGCGGCGGACGCAGGCTCGCCGGCAGGGTCTCGACGAACATGTCGGGCCCCGGGAGCCGGTCGAGACCGAGTCGTTCCAGCTCCGGCCGCAGTTCCTCGCCCGCGTGACGGTCCACGGGGGCGGGATCGACCCCGTCCCAGGCGTGCCGCACGTACGGGACCGATAGATGGGCGGCGAGCAGCGACGCCGCGTAGCAGTGGGTACCGCCGACCACGAGGTCCGGGCGCCAGGCGTCCGCCAGTTCCAGGAGGGCGTCGAGGCTGGCGGCGGCCAGCCTCCCCCACCAGCCGCCGGAGTAGCTGATCTGTTCCTCGATGCCCCGGGGCAGGTCCACCGGCCGGCCCGCGCGGTCCGTGTAGAGGAAGTCGCTCAACGTCCGGTCAGTGACGGGGAAGGCCGGGAAACCGGCACCCGCGACGGCGGGGACCATCTCCTCGGAGGCGGCCATGAAGACCTCATGGCCCTCGTTGCGCAGCGCCGTTGCCAGGGGGGCGAGAGCGAACACCGTCGCCGGACTGGGGCCGGCCAGGAACAAGACCTTCATGATTCTCCCTGTTCTCGCTTCGGTTTCGGCGGCGCGGCCGTGGGAGGGGCCGCCCGGTTGCCCGGCGGTCCGTCAGCGGTCCTCGGGCGGCCGGACGGTCTCGGAGTCGGCGTGCTCGATGTTGGCGACCATCCGTTCGAGGCCGTGGATGACGGAGGCGTACTGCTCCTCCGTCAGGCCCTCGGTGAGCAGTTCACGGTTCCGCGCCTGGGTGCGGCGCGCCTCCTGGTAGACGGTCAGGCCCTCGTCGGTCAGCGTGAGCCGCACGGCGCCGTCGGAGCCGTCGGCGCTCACCCAGCCGCGCGAGATCAGCTCCTGGACGAGTCCGGTGAAACGCTCCTCGTCGTAGAAGACCCTGCCGCCCTCGCCTATGACCCGGGCCTCGATGCCGGGGGTGTCGTACACGGTGTTGAGGATCTGCCACTCGTAGCGGCTCATACCGTGCCGCTCCTTCAGTGTGCGGTCGACGTAGGCGGTCAGTTTGCCGTCGAGCCCGGTCAGCAGCAGCCCGATCGGGGTGAGCCGGTTGAAGGGCACGTCACTCGGGGTCTCGTCGTCGCTGCGGCGGTCGTCGACAGGTCGGGGCATGGCGGACCTCCACTGAAGCGGATACTTCATATCAACTTATTGATTCAGTGTAGCGGCTCGGTGCGCCGTGGAAACGGACAGGCATGATCCGCTCGCCCTGCGGATCTCCTCCAGCAGCCGTGCCTGGGCCACCACCTCCTCCCTCGCCACCGGACCCGCGGTCCTGACCGCCGCGGCGAAGGCCGCCAGGGTGCCGGCCACCTGGTCGTCCGCGTCCAGCGCGATCTGCCGCGCACCGCCGGATCGCGCACTCAGCCGGATCACCGGCCGGTGGTCGGCGGGCGGGGTGAAAGCGCGGTCGACGGCGATCTCCCCCTCGGTTCCGCGCACCTCGTACGACGACCGGTAGGCGTTCTCCATGCCGAAGGTCAGCTGGGCGGCCACTCCGGCGGACGTGCGCAGCAGCGCCGCGCCGTGCGTCTCGACCTCCTGGCCCGGACCGCGGGTCAGGTCGGCTCCGACCACCTGGAGGTCGGGTCCGAGCAGACGCACGGCCGCCCGTACCGGGTACACCCCGACATCCCACAGCGCGCCGCCGCCGAGGTCCGCGCGAAGCCGGATGTCTCCGGGCAAAAACCCGGGCACGCAGAAGGCCGCGTGCAGCGACACCGGCCGCCCGATCGCCCCGGAGGCCAGCAACTCCCGTACCCGGGCGTGCTGGTGGTGGTGGACGAACATGACGTTCTCCATCAGCGCCAGGCCCCGCGACTGCGCCAGGTCGAGCAGCGCCACGGTGTCGGCCAGGGACGTGGTGAGGGGCTTCTCCGCGAGCACGTGCCGGCCCGCCCGCAGCGCGGCCTCCACCCACGGTGCGTGCAGCGCGGCGGGCAGCGGCACGTACACCGCGTCCACGTCGTCCAGTTCCAGCAGTCCGGCGTATCCGCGCACCGCCCGGCAGCCGTACTGCCGTGCCAGTTCCCCGGCCGCGCCGCCGTCGCGTCCCGCGATGGCGGCGATGTCGACGCCGGGCGCGGCGGCCATCGCCGGCAGCATCCGCCGCCGGGCGATGTCCGCGCATCCCATCACGCCGATTCTCAGGTTCGGCATGCCTGCCTGGCCTCCATCGCGTTGAGGCAGGCGAGCAGGGTGCGCGCCTGGACGTTGACGTAGTGACTGTGCCGCGCGAGGGCGGAGAGCTGATTGACCGTCACCCAGCGGTGGTCGGCGGGGGTGTTCAGCGGTGCCTGGCTCTCGTCGGCCTCCACCACGAGGTAGCGGCTCACCGCGTTGCGGAACCGGCCGCCCTCCTCGGAGTGCAGGGCCTCGTAGCGGATGCGGGACGGGTCGGTGCCGAGCACCGTGTCGAGGAACGCGGGCCGCTCGCAGACGGGCAGGTGCGCGTAGTTGGAGGGGGTGCACTGCACGGTGGGCGCCAGTTCCAGGAACGTCCAGCAGGCCCCCCTCCACGCGGGCGTGCGCCAGCACGTGCGTCACACCCTCGATCCGGCGGGTCAGGAAGGCGGTGACCCCTTCGCCGCGCGGCTCGAACAGCGGCTGCGTCCAGCCGCTCACCTCGCGGCTGGGCGCGTGCACGGCGACCGGGACTACGTCGAAGTACCGTCCCTCGACATGTCCGAGGGACGACTCGTCGCGCACCCAGCCGGTCACCTCGCGAAGCGGCATGCGCTCGGCCCTTATGTCGTGCCGGGCCCGCCGGTCCGTGATCCACGACAGGAGCCCGGTGTCGGACATCAGCGCGTGGGGCTCCTCCGCCAGGGCGGGCAGCGAGGCGAGGACGGTGCGCGAATCCATGTTCACCACGTTGTCCCGGTGGAGCAGTTCGGCGATCTGCCCGAGCGTCAGCCAGCAGAAGTCCTCGTGCGGCGGGATGTCCCCGGTCACCTCGACGACCATGTTGCGGTTGCGCTTGCGGAAGAACCACGCCCCGTGCTCGGACTGCAGGACGTCGACGACGACCCTGCCGAGCCCCGGCTCGGTGAAGTACTCGATGTAGCGTACGTCGGCGCCCTGATGCGCCTTGGTGTAGTTGCTGCGGGTCGCCTGCACGGTCGGCGAGAGCTGGAGCAGATTGGGGTTGCCCGGCTCCATCTTCGCCTGCATCAGAAAATGAAGCACACCGTCGAACTCCTTGACGACGATGCCGAGCACACCGATCTCCGGCTGGTGGATGACCGGCTGCTGCCAGTCGCGCGGGCCACCGCCGTCCACGGTGACGCGCATGCCCTCGACGGTGAAGAAGCGGCCGGTGCGGTGCACCAGGTTCCCGGTGCGCTCGTCGAACGACCAGCCGTTCAGGTCGGCGAAGGGGATCCGGTCCACCCGGAACGCGTGGGTGCGGGCGCGCTCGGCGAGCCATCGGCCGAAGTCCTCGGTACGCAGCCACGCCCCCTGCCCGCTCGCCGCGGAGCGTGCGAGCCGCCGGACCGTCTCCGTGTCCTCGCGCGGGCCCAGCACCCGGCCCGGCGGCGGCACGGTCGAGGTCATCGGCGCTCTCCCGGGTACTTGGCCGACTTCCACCAGTCGGGATGGTCCCGGTACCAGGCGACGGTCTCGGCGAGGCCCCGGTCGAAGCCGACGCGCGGCGCGTAACCCAGCTCGGTCCGGATCTTCGTCTCGTCAAGCGAGTAGCGCAGGTCGTGCCCCTTGCGGTCGGCGACCCTGCGGATCATGGAGCGGTCCGCGCCGCACGCCTCGATGAGCCGCTCGGTGATGGCCAGGTTGGTCTGTTCGTTGCCGCCGCCGACGTTGTAGACCTCTCCGGCCCGGCCGCGCGTCAGCACCAGCTGGACGGCGCGGCAGTGGTCGTCGACGTGCAGCCACTCGCGGACGTTGCGGCCGTCCCCGTACAGCGGGACGGGTCTGCCTTCGAGGAGGTTGGTGACGAAGAGCGGGATGAGCTTCTCGGGGTGCTGACGGGGGCCGTAGTTGTTGGAGCACCGGGTGATCGACACGTCGAGGCCGAAGGTGCGCCAGTAGGCACGGGCCACCAGGTCGGAGCCCGCCTTGGAGGCGGCGTACGGGGAGTTGGGCAGCAGGGGGGAGTCCTCGGTCCAGGAGCCCTCGTCGATCGTCCCGTACACCTCGTCGGTCGACACGTGCACGACCCGCTCCACGCCGGCGCGCAGGCATTCCTCCAGGAGGTTCTGGGTGCCTTCGACATTGGTCCGGAAGAACTCCCCCGCGCCGGTCACCGAGCGGTCGACGTGCGACTCTGCGGCGAAGTGCACGACCGCGTCGTGCCCCGGCAGCACCTCGCGCAGCAGTTTCGCGTCCAGGACGTCACCGCGCACGAAATCCAGCGCGGGGGCGTCGAACGGCAGGTTGGCCCGGTTCCCCGCGTACGTCAGCTTGTCCAGGACGGTGACCCGGGCACCCGCTCCGCCCGGCAGCGTCCCGGCGAGGAGGCCCCGGACGTACGCCGAGCCGATGAAACCCGCGCCTCCGGTGACCAGCAGCCTCACGCCGCCACCTCCACCTGGGAGTGGTCACCTATCACCAGCCGGTGCCGGCGGACGCCGGCGGCGGCCGTGCCGACGGACGCGTTGCGGCCGATGATCGAGCCGTGCAGGCCGATCACCTGGTCAAGCGTCGCGCCGTCCAGCGTGATGCTGTTGTCGATGGAGGTGCCGCGCAGCTCGCAGCCGCGGCCGATGGAGGTGTGCGGTCCCAGGTGGCTGTCCTCCACGACGCTTCCCGCCCCGACGACGGCCGGGCCCTCCACGCGTGAGCGCACCACCCGGGCGCCGGGTTCCACCACCACGTCGCCGATCAGCACGCTGTGCTCGTCGACCTCGCCCGCGACAAAGGACTTGATGCCCTCCAGCACCCTGCGGTTGCAGTCCAGCACGTCCTCGATCTTCCCGGCGTCCTTCCAGTAACCGCCGTACTCGCTCGCCGTGACCGCGGCCCCCCTGTCCTTCAGCCACTGGATGGCGTCGGTGATCTCCAGTTCGCCCCGCGGACTGGGCGCGATGGCGGCGACGGCCTCGTGGACGGCCGGGGTGAAGAAGTAGACGCCGGTCAGGGCGAGATCGCTGCGCGGGTTCTGCGGCTTCTCCACCAGGCGCACCAGGGAGCCGCTCTCGTCCAGCTCCGCGACCCCGAACTCACGGGGATCGGGCACCTTGTGGACGACCACCTGGGCGGCGGGGCGGGCCACGGCGAAGTCCTTCGCCATCTCCCCCACGCCGTCCATGAGCATGTTGTCGCCCAGGTACATGACGAAATCGTCGTCCCCGAGGAAGTCCCGGGCGACCAGTACGCAGTGCGCCAGCCCCAGCGGCCGGTCCTGCCGTATGTAGGTGATGCGGACCCCCAGCCGGGAGCCGTCCCCGATCACCGCCGCGATCTCGGCGGCCCAGTCGCCGACCACCACACCGATCTCGGTGACGCCCAGGTCCTTGATGCTCTCCACCACGTGCTGAAGTACGGGCTTGTTCGCGATAGGGATGAGTTGCTTCGGCATGGAGTGGCTGAACGGCCTGAGGCGGGTTCCCATCCCGCCGGACAGCACAAGGGCCTTCATCGGGCTCTCCTCACGTCGAAATACAGGATTCGAAATACGGACCTGCCAGCGGGAGCAGCGGGCGGATAATTACGATGCCACCCTTTTCCATTCCGAATTTGACATCCGACGTACAGTCTCTTCTAATGGCCGAACCCAAGTCAACGACGCCCCATTCCAGGCGTGCAAGGATTTATCAATTGACTGCAAAGCACGGATACACCGCGAGGGGGGTTGCGCGGACGGGCGCCCGGCGCCGTGACCGAGGCGCGCACGCGCGGTCACGGGGCGGCGGCAGCACCGAGCAGGCGCCCACCGTGTGGACGCCTGCCGGTCGTTCCTCGTCGCGCCTGCCGACCCGTCAGACGAGCAGGACGGTCTTGCCGACAGCCGTGCGGGCCGCGATGGCCGCGTGGGCGTCGGCCGCCCTTTCCAGCGGGAAGGTCTGTCCGATCAGCGGGCGCAGACGACCCGCGACCGCCGCGGCCATGGCGTGCCCGGCCCCGCGCCGCCGCTCCTGGTCCGAGAGCTGTACGTCCTGGATCCCGCGCACCACGATCCCGCGGCGCTCCGCCTCCTCGGGGTCGATCTCGGCGAACCCCCCGCTCGGTGCCCCGTGCGCGGAGAACCGTCCGCCGGGCGCCGTGACGGCGAAGGCCGCGCGGCCGATGTCGCCCCCCACGCCGTCGAGCACAACGTCGGCTCCGGCCCCACCGGTCGCCGCCAGGACCTGGTCGGTCCACCCGGCCTCCGCGTAGTCGACGACCAGGTCGGCGCCGCGGTCGCGGACCGAATCGAGTTTGCGTTCACCGCGTGCGGCACCGATGACCTGTCCACCGGCGCGGTGCGCCAGTTGGACCAGCAGGCTGCCCATGCCGCCGGCCGCGGCCAGTACGAGCACCACGTCCTGTGCGGTCACCTTGGCCGCCTCGAAGATCGTCAACGCCGCCGGGCCGTCGTTGAGGAGCGCGACCGCCTCCGGCAGGCCCAGTCCGTCCGGGACCGCGAGCAGCGCCTCGGCCGGGACCACGACGGACTCGGCATAGCCTCCGTACCCGCCGGTGTGGGCGACGACCGGCCGGCCCACCCATCCCGCGTCGACTCCCTCGCCGACCGAGAGCACCCGTCCGGCGACCCCGTCACCCGGCACGTAGGGCGGCTTCACCGGGAAGAAGTCTCCGCCCAGGCCCGCGCGCACCTGGGTCTCCAGGAACAGGATGTCCGCAGCGGAGACCCCGATCACTGCCTGTCCGGGCCCGGCGACGGGATCGGGCACCTCGGCCGTGGCGAGGACCTCGGGTGGCCCGAAACGTTCCACCTGTACCACTCGCATGATGATCAGTCTCCTCGTCGCTCGTGGGGTCGGTCATGGCTCGTGCGGCCGGTCACGGCCCGCCGGCGGGCGTCGGTGCGTCGGCCTCCCCGGCGGTGCCGAGCACGCCCGGGTCGCCCTCGGACCAGGCGGTGTCGACCACCACCCGGGCGAAGCGCCAGGTGTCGCCCCGGCGGACCAGTTCGCCCTCGAAGAGGTTCATGGACACGAACTGGCGGTCGTGGTTCGGGCGCGTCCCCTCGCCCGGCGGGAAGTGCCTGGCCAGGACATGGGCCGCGAGGGTGGCGGTGTCGCCCTCCACCGTGACCCGGAGGTTGCTCACCGAGTGCGTGGTGTCCAGCGGACCCGTGGACGCGAGGAACCCCTGCACCACGACATCGCGCCCCTCGATCGGGGGAAAGTCGAGGCCGTTCTTCCCGCCGACCTTGCTGAAGTCGACGACAACGTCCTCGGTGACCGCCGAACCGAACAGTTCGGCGTCGTTGGTGTCGATGCCGAGGGCCCAGCGGTGCAGGGCGTCGGCGGCCTCCTGCCGGTCGTGGGCGATACGGCCGTAATCGGCCGGCCCGGAGGTCTCGGGGGACACGGGAGCGGAGTTCACGTTTTCTCTCCAGGGGTGCGCGTGGGCGGAACGGCGAGGCGGGGCGGCGGGGGTACGAGGAGGCGCCTGGCGGGGAGGGGACAGGGCCCGCGGCACGCACCGGACCGCGGTCACGGCCGGGCTGCGTCAGACGGAGACCGTGGTGACGCCCCCGGACCCGGTCTCGGACCCGGTCTCGGTCTCGGGTTCGGACCCGGTGTCCCCGCCGGCCGGGGTGAGCCGGCCGCGCCGGTAGAGGAGGACGCTGACGACCAGTCCGGCCGTGAAGATCCCGGCGGACCACCAGTAGGCGGTGTGGTAGCTCTCCATGGCGGACTGCGCGACGGCCTCCGGAGTACGCCTCCGGCCGGCCAGGTAGCTCGCGGCCGCGCTGGTGGCGACGGTGTTGAGCAGCGCCGTACCGAGGGAACCACCGATCTGCTGCACGGTGTTGACGGACGCGGAGGCCACACCAACGTCCTCCGGGTCGACCCGGTAGGTGGCCATGCTGATGGCCGGCGCGCTGATCGCGCCCAGACCGACGCCCATGACCAGCAACGGCCACAGCAGGCTCACGAAGCTCGTGTCCAGGTCGGTGCCGGTCATCCAGACCAGGCTGACCGCGGTGAGCCCCATGCCGACGGGAATGATGGGCTTCGGGCCGAACCTGGGCAGGAGCACCCCTGCGGACACGGTCGAGCCGATCACCATCGCGGCGACCAGCGGCAGGAACGCCAGACCGGTCTGGACCGGCGTGTAGCCGAGACTCTGCTGCAGGTAGTACGTGAGGAACAGGGAGGAACCGAACTGCCCGACACCGGCGATGAGCAGCGACAGGAACGACGCCCCGCGAGTACGGTCCAGCAGCAGGCGCAAGGGCAGGAGGGGCTGCTTGGCCCTGGTCTGCCAGCCGGTGAAGGCGATCAGCAGGACCACGCCCGCGGCGAGGGTCCCCCAGGTGGCGGGCGAGTCCCAGCCGCGGCTCTCGGCGTTGGAGAACCCGTACACCAGGCCGAACAGGCCGACCGAGACCAGGACGGTCCCGACCAGGTCGAGCTTCTGGCGCCGGCCTCGAATGCCGCCGCCCAGCAGCGCGGAGGCGCCTGCGAAGGCCACGGCGGCGAAGAGCAGGTTGACGTACATGCACCAGCGCCAGTTCAGGTACTCGGTGATCAGCCCGCCGGCCAGCAGGCCGATCGCACCGCCGGCTCCGGCCACGGCACCGAAGATGCCGAACGCCTTGCCCCGCTCCCCGTCGTCCGTGAAGGTCGTGGCCAGCAGCGACAGGGCGGCGGGCGCGAGCAGCGCGCCGAACAGCCCCTGCGCGGCACGGGCGGTGACCAGCATCTCGAAGCTCGTCGCGGCACCGCCGGCGGCGGAGGCCAGCGCGAAGCCGACGAGCCCGGCCAGGAAGGCCCGCTTCTGGCCGAAGAGGTCGGCCACCCGGCCTCCCAGCAGCAGGAGGCTTCCGAAGGCCAGGGCGTAGGCGGTGATGATCCACTGCCGGTTGCCGTCCGAGAAACCGAGGTCCGCCTGGGCCGAGGGCAGAGCGATGTTCACGATGGACGTGTCCAGGATGACCATCAGCTGGGCGATGCCGATCACGACGAGGATCCACCATCGCATCTGGTGCATCCGTCCGCCGGGCGACTGACCAGGGTCTTCACCCGGTGGCGTGTCGACCGCGTCCTGAGTGCTCATGGGTTCTCCGAAGTAAGTGGATACCGGACATCAACTTACGGCGATCGTAGCGGCAAACCTGATGCGCCGCATCCACTTAGCTCCGGTCAGCCTCTCGGAGCGCAGTTGTTCGAGCGTTCGGCGCCTTACAGTGGTGCCATGACCTCGACCGCCGAGCCGGGCATCGAAACCGTCAACGTCGGGCGGCCCCTGCGCCGTGACGCCGAGCGCAACCGCCGCCGCATCCTGCAAGCAGCCCGCCAGGTGTTCGCGGCACGCGGTCTCGAAGCGACCCTGAACGACATCGCCCACCACGCGGAGCTGGGCGTCGGCACGGTCTATCGGCGCTTCCCCAACAAGGAAGCCCTGGTCGAGGCGCTCTTTGTGGCACGCCTCCAGGAGATCCAGTCGAAGGCCGAGGCCGCCCTGACCACGCCGAACGCCTGGGACGGGCTGCTCGACTTCATGGAGTGGATGACCGCGTCACTCGCCGAGGACCGGGGTCTGTACGAGGTCTCGGTGAGCGGCTCGTACGGGCACAGACTGGTCGCCGAGGCGCGCGACGACATGTGCCGCTGCGTCGCCCGGCTGATCGAACGGGGCGAGCGGGAAGGCGATCTGCGCTCCGGGGCGAGCGGGACCGACGTGCTGGCCTTCATGGTCATGCTGGGGGCCGTCATCGACTACGCCCGCGGTGTCCGGCCGGAGTTGTGGCGTCGCTACCTGGGCATCTTCCTCGACGGTCTGCGCAACTCCCCGGACCGGCGGAACTCGTTGCCCGTTCCCGCGCTCAGCGACGCGGAACTGAACCGCGCCGTCTACGGGTCGGACGAACCCGGGCAGGCCGAGGGCAAGCCACCCGCCTGAGCCGCCGGGCACGCGTCTTCGCGAGCCGCCCGGCGGGCCCGCCCCGACTCGCCCTCACCGCTCCCGGTTCCCGGGCGCGCAGGCTTTCTAACCTGGGGTTATGGCCCGCAAGAAGGCGGGAAAGTCCGGCATGACGCTCCGGTCGACGATCTCGATCCGCACCCCCGAGGGGTCCAGCAGATAGGCGAAGATCGCCGGCTCTCCGTCGATCACCGCGCAGGCCTCCAGCGTGAAGCCCGCCTTCCGCAGTCGATCGGAACGTCGCCGGGAGGTCGTCGCAGAAGTAGCCGATGTGATGCGTCGCCCGCTGCGGCGACGCCGTCCACAGGGTCCCCGGTATCTCCTGCACGAGTTCGATGTGCGGGGCGTCGAGCGAGTAGACGTAGGACAGATGGAAGACCCGGTCGCCGTCGGGCAGACGGATCGGCAGGTCGGCGGAGGTCGTCCCGGTCCACCGGTATCCCGCGATCTCGGTCAACGCGGACTTCGACGCCTCCAGGTCCGGCACCACGATGCCGGTGTGGTAGAGGTCCGCGGCACGGAGGGGACGCGTCCCCTCCGTCTCGGACCGCGGCCCGGTCACCGCCCCCGCCCCAGGGACTTGGCGCCGCAGGTCTCGCCGTGGCCGTCTCCTGAGCAGGCTGCGGGCACGTTCTCGTGGTCTCGGTCGGGTTCGAGGGTCGTACTCGTCACGGCTTCTCTCCTGGTTCTCGTCACAAGTCCCTGCCCTCCAGCGGTTGGCGTCGGGCCGTCGCACGACATTCGATCCGCGATGTCGAGCCCGCACGAATTGCGGCTCAGCCAAAGGTAAGCGCGACACCACGAGAAAGGAAGGCTTTTCTCGATCGCCCGGTCCGGCACCCTATTTGCCGGCCACGCCATGTCCCTCCTGCCTCCACCGGGAAAAACCCCGCTGAAACAGCGACGAAAGAACGGCGACACACGACTTGCTCCAACAGGTGGCTTTCAGGGGCCACGGAGGTCATCGAATTTGCAGAAGTGACACACTCGGTCTCTCTTCGCTCCAGGGCCGGCGCCCTCGTGCCCCACTCCGCCCGGGAGGCGGCACGCGCGATGGATCGTCGGCTTCCGCCGTGGGCAGGCCGGGGGCGAGCACCGTGTCCGGGCCGATTACCACCAGTTGCTCCGCGCGCCACTCGGCCCGCTTCGGGTACTTGCCGAGGCCACCGCTCCTGCGCGGGTTGGCCATGTGCCGGCCGACGTGCACCATCGCCTCGTCTTGTTTCATGGACTCCCGGGCTACGACGGCGAGTTGGGGCCATCGCCGCGGCTCGCCCGGACGGTCGCGAGCCGCAGCCATGGACCCATCGCGTTTCGGCCACCGGCCGCACACTCAACACGGCTCTCAGCCATTCCGCTCCACGGGGACTCCGCATGATTGACTCACCCGCATGCAGTCCCTCTGTGGTTCCGTCGGGCCGAACCTGCCCAGCCGCGTTGACACCGGCCCAACATCGTTCCCTTGCTCCGCTGTTCACGCCGCGCCTACAGTGACCGCTGCGACTAGCCAGCGGTTCTGACCAAACCGCCCGGGTCATGTGCAGTCGGAGGAACGGGCGAATGACCATCGTCACGGGGGATCGACATTGAGGCTGTCATCGGACAGAAGTAATGATCAGGAAGAGGCTCGCGCCTGCCGCAGAGGGTTCGACATGCCGTCATGGGTACGTGACGTAGACCTGTCCGTTCTGACGGCGCGCGAGCGCGAGGTTCTCGCCGCGCTGGGTGACTGCCAGCCGAACACGGTGATAGCGGACCGTCTCAGCATCACGGAACGGACCGTGAAGAAGCACGTCACCAGCGTCTTCAACAAGCTGGAGATCACGTCGCGGACGGAAGCGGCCGTCATCGCGATACTCAGGAAGTGCTCAGCGGGGTGCCCTTCAGGACACTAGTCCTCTCGTCAGGTCCATGACACCTTCACGGAGTCAACATCGACCACAGGGGAGAACAACTGTGTCTGCGTCAACTCTGGTACGAGGACCCGTATCCGCCGACGAATCGGTACAGGCGAAGGCCGTCAGTGCCTACACGAACGCGTCGATCGGCGCATACGTGGCCGCGACCACGGCGCCCGCCCGTGCCATCGCGTCGATCAGAGCGAAGGTCGACAAGGGACTCGTCCGCTACGACGCCTGGTTCCTGATCTTCACCGCTGTCATCCTCGGCCTGGGCGCCACCATCTTCGCCGGCCTGGTCGTGTGGTGTGTGGTGAAGCAGGGCAAGAAGTTCAGCGGCAGCTGGTCCTTCAAGAACTTCGGCCTGAAGGTCAGCGCCGAATGCGTGTAGCCGCCTGACGGCTGTGTGCGCCAGGTGCCCAGGAAGCTCCCCGGAAGTACCGGGCTTCCTGGGCACCGCCCTGGTTTGTGACGGACTCGGTAAAGGATCAACGCGACAGTGTCTCTCCTGAATGTCAACAACGTCACCTACTCGTACGACGGTGTCGTCAACGTACTCCTGGATGTGTCCTTCACAGTCGAGGAAGGCACGATCGTCGGCCTCGTCGGCCCCAACGGCTCCGGCAAGTCCACACTGATCAGGAACATCTTCGACCTCGTACGCCTTCAGTCCGGGGCCATCCGTATCGGCGGCCATGAGCACGCCCGGCCCGAGGCCAAGCAGTTGGGCATGTATCTGTCCAGCAACGACTATCTGCCCGAGTTCCTCACCGCCCGCGAGTACATCACCATGATGGGCAAACTGTTCGACCTCGATGTCGACCACGATGAGGCCGCCGGCCTGTTCCGCAGGTTCTCCATGGAGGGCCGCTACGACGATCTCATCGAGGACTACTCGCACGGCATGCGCAAGAAGACGCAGTTGGTGTCCGCGCTCGTCATGCGCCGGCCGCTCACCGTCATCGACGAAACCCTCAACGGCATCGACCTCGAAGCGCTGCACCTCGCCGAGAAGGAGTTCCGGCGGGTCCGCGACGCGGGCCGCTCGATCCTTCTGTGTACGCACGACTTCGCCGTGCTGGAACGCCTGGCCGACCGGACCCTCCTCCTCGACCTGGGCCACGTGGTGTACGACGAGCCGACGAAGGATCTGGTCGAAGAACACGGTTCGCTGGCGGCCATGGTGTTCGACTACCTCGAAACGTCCGAGCGATGACGGCGGTACGGCTGAAGCAGTCCGCCGTCCTGGCCCGGATGCTCCTCGTCTTCTTCCGCCGCCGGGTACTGCGGGCCGGAGTCCTGAAGTCCGCCCCGGTCAGAGTGTTCGTCATGGTGGCGGCCGTTCTGCTCGTGGGCGTCATGTGCACCGCCGCCTACTTCTTCCTGCGCCCCCTGGCCGACGAGGCCGCGGTGTGGCGGCTGATGTTCAACACCTCGACGGTGTCCCTCCTGCTGTGGGTGCAGATCGCGTTCCTGCTGGTGAAGGTGTTGTTCATCAACGCCGAGGGGATGCTCCAGCTCAGCTACCAGCTACCGGTCACCAACCGGGAACGCTCGGCGGCGTTCCTCATGTACGAGGCGGCGATGACCGCCGTCGTGGCCGCCGCCGGCCTGGTCTCCCTCTGTGTCAGCGCGCTGATCCTCCTCGGCCCGTCCGCGACCGGATACATCACGGCATCGGTCGTCCTGCCGGTCGCCCTCACCTATCTGGTGCTGTCCGTTCTGTACCAGATGCTGACCCGGATGTGGATGCTGATGGGGCTCAGCCGGATGGCGGGCATCCTCAACGTGCTCGTCCTGTTCGCCGTGCTGGCCTACTACTCCGCGCGGATGACACGGATGATCCAGGACATCTCCGGGGCGTATCTGAGCAGGCGGACCGAGTACACGTGGGTCACGTCGGTGTCCTGGGCGTGGAACGAGCACGGGCCCTGGCTGACCCTGGCCGCCGTGGTGGCGTTGTCGGCCGTACTCATGGCCCTGGCCTTCGCGCTCGCCCCGAACCAGCACGTACGCCAGTCCCGTTACCTGAAACTCCCCGGAAGTGTGCGGCTGCGAGGCGTTCTGGGACCTTACGACTGGTGTCTGCTGCGCAGCGCGCAGACCGTCGCCGCCGCCGCGATGGCGGTCGCGGTGTTCGTCTATCTGCTGCTGGCCAAGCCGTCGATGAACCCCATGTGGGGCCTCGCGGCCCTGTCCTTCGGCGGCCTCTATCAGTTCACCGCCACCCAGCCGTTGCGGATGCTGCCCGGCGCTCGGGCGTCGGCCTGGGCGGTCTACGGACGGCTCATCAGGGCGCAGTCGGTCCTGCTCTCGGTGTTCGCCGTGCCCGCGCTCGCGATCACGACGGCGATCCACCCGGACCGGCTTCTGTCCAGCGCGGTGGCGCTGGCGTCCTGTCTGGGCGGCTCGATCATGACCACCTGCATCAGCATCGTGTTCCCGGCGGAGAAGGACAATCCGTTCTCCGTTTTCCTGGGGCTGTCCGTGGTCGTCGTCGTCCTGGGCCTGTCGGTGATCGGGCTCGGCATGCTCAGTCTCCCGCCCTGGGCGGTGGTGGCCTGCCTTGCCGCAGCGGCCGTCGCGTTCGTCTGGTACGCGGTACAAGGAATTCACACAAGCGAGTCGAGGAGAAGGAATGCTCAAGGCACGGTCGGTCGTGAAGGCCGCCATCGGGGCCGCGCTGCTCACGCTGGTCACGGTGGCGGCGACCCTGCTCGCCCTCATGTTCTCAACGGGCAGTGACGAGTTCGGTGAACGGAAGGCGTTCTTCGGGTCGATGGTCTTCGAGACGGTGGAGAAGGACAACGGGGCAACGGGCATCACCCTCGGCATCGACAACCCGATCCCGATCGTCCTCCTGTTCCTCGTACTCACCGTCGTCCTGACGATGATCCAGATCATCTACCGGGGGTTGAAGCAGCGCCGTGAACAGCTCCTCAGCCAGATGCCCGGCAACTGACCTGAAGATCCGCACCGTTGGCTGGGCGGTGGCCGCCCAGGTGTGGCCACTGCTGGCGTTCGCCGGTGTCCTCCTGGCCACGGCGCTGGTCTGGATGGCGCGCTCCGGTGACGGGGTACCGGCCGAGATGGCGTGGGTACTGCTGGTCAAGCCGGCCACCCTGGGCCTCGTGGTCCCGTTCGCCCTGCACGAGTCGGCACACGCCCTCGTCCTCAAACGGATCCGTACGGTCACTCACATCACGATCGAGCGGACGGCGTGGCGCACCTCGGTGATCCCGGAAGGGACCATGACCGCACGTCAGACGGCCGTGGTGGCCCTGGCCGGGCCGACTGCCTGCGTCGCGGTGGGCGCCTTCCTGTGGCTCCCCGGCCTCGACCGGCCCCTGGCCTGGTGGTACCTCGCGCACATCGTGTTTCTGATGCCGTTCTTCGGCGACGGCCGGGCCCTTTGGCACAGCTACCGCGCGACACGGAGTCAGCCGACCGAGGACGCGGGGTGAGGGCGGCGCCTACGAGTGCTCCGAGCAGGAGGACGAGGGCTGCGCCCCAGGCTGAATTCACGTCGACGCCGTGGGCACCCCCACCGGCAGTTCCTCCGTCGGAGGTGCTGCCAAGTCCCGCATCGGCCGGAGGAGTGTTCTGGACCTCGGCCGGGGGTGTTCATGGCCTGCGGCGCCCTGACCGCACTCCTGTTCCGCGGCGGTCCCTCCACCTCGAAACCAACGTCGCCCGCGTGGCCGACGAGATCGGCGAAGGCGTGACCGACGCAGGCGTCGCAGACCGCGTCTTCGGAGTCTGCGACAACGCCGCAGGCGCGGCCGAGCCGGCACTGCTCACCTTCCGGGCGCCCATCCCCGGCGCCCTCGGATTCATCGACGCCGCGGGGCTGCCCGCCGCGCTGGAGACCGCCACCCGGGCCCTCGATCAACTCGGCGTCACCGGAGGCATGTCGCTGTTCATCAACGGCGCCTCCGGAGGCGTCGGCAGCACGGCCACCCAACTGGCCGTCGCCCGCGGCGCCCGTGTCATCGGCGCCGCCAACCAGAACTACCTCCGCCTGCTCGGCGCGGAGCCCGCCACCTACGGCGACGGCATGACCGAACGCGCTCGCACCCTCGCCGACATCGCGAACAGGGCCGAGTCCGCGGCAGACTGGTCCCGCTCGTCAACCGACACCCTGGCCCCGGGGGCGGCGTGGAGGCTGTCGCTGCGAACTTGACAATGGGGCAACTGACCCCGGTGTCAGGGGTATCGAAGTCGGCCGTGGACCAAGTGACCGAGAACATCGGCGGAGGCCTGCCAGGGTGGTGGTCGGCCGGCCACTGCCGGGCCATCGCAACGACCGCCGGGCCTGGGCGGAGTCCGGCGCCAAAGCCGCCGTAGGCAACACGATGACCATCGCCGACGACGGCTACCCGCCCGCCCGCGCAACCTCGCTCTCACGGGATGACCGCGCCGCATGCGGAACCTGCGAGGCCCACCGGAGATGGCCGCCTCGCAGTCTCGGAGGAGACTCAGTCGAGGCAGAACTCGTTGCCCTCAACGTCCTGCATCACAATGCAGGACTCGTTCTCGCCGTCGGCACGCATCGTTCGCACATGTACCGCGCCGAGCGCGACCAGACGTGCGCACTCGGCCTCAAGTGCGGCAAGGCGCTCCTCACCCACGAGCCCGATACCGGCCCGCACATCGAGATGCAGCCGGTTCTTGACCACCTTGCCTTCGGGAACCCGCTGGAAGAGCAGACGCGGCCCCAAACCCGAGGGATCAGTGCACGCGAAGTAGATCACCTGCTCCTCGGGCGGCAGCGAGCGGTGGTACTCCTCCCACGTGGCAAAGCCCTCCGGGACCGTCGGTACGACGTACCCCAGCACCTCACACCAGAAAGCGGCGAGGCGCGCAGGTTCCGCGCAGTCGAAGGTCACTTGGAACTGCTTGATCGTGGACATCGGCGCACCCTACCAAGGGTGCGCCGCTGCCCCTCTCCTCACGTGGATCCCCAAAACTGGTCCGGGCCGGACACCAGGTGATCAAACCGAACAGCTCAGGGGCTGCGGCGGGATCGTGCCTCTCCGGCCCCGGCCCCGTCCGCTCGGGCCTCTGCCTTGTCCCTCCGGGCCCTGCTCCTCTGTTGCTCTGCTCCTCCTCCGCCCCGGGCCGGACGCGGCTCGGCCGCGGTCACGGCCTCATGCGTGGAGTGTGATGCACTCCCGCAGGAGCGGTTCCAGTCGAAGCTGTCCGTCCTCCCGATCGAAGACCTGAAGGGCGTCGAGGCAGGAGACGATCCATCGAGCCTCCTCCTCGTCCTCCAGCCCCACCACCGCGAGTGCCACAGCGGTCACCGCGCTCACCTGGTCGAACCGGTCCTCCTTGAACTCGGCGGCGAGCGCCTGACAACCGGCGGCGAGCACGGGGTCCGCATGGACCCCGGTCGCCTCGGTGAAGGCGCGGGCGTCCGCCCGGTCCATGCGGATGTCGGCGAGTTGGCGGAGCACCTCGTCGGCGTCGCCCAGTTCGCCGTGCAGCCGGTGCGCCCGGTCGACCAGGAGCGGCCAGCCTCCGGTCCGCTCGTGGAGTCGGTCCAGACGGTCCTCGGTGTGAAACATCTCGACGCGCTGAGCCCAGCCCCGCAGACTGCGGCGATCGTGGCGGCGCAGCACGACCGGGGCCGCAGAGGTGTGCTCAGCGCCGGTCAACAGCGTTCGCCACAGGCCCAGTTGGTCGACATTGGTGACGAGGACGACCGCTCGAGTCACGCCGGGCGTGCCGGGCAGTAGCGTCTCCGCCTGGTCGACGGCCTCCCGGCACGCCTCTGGACGGGCCGGATAGTTGGCGAAGTCGCTGATGACGACCCTCCGTTCCCGCGGCGTTCCGCCCGTGAGTTCCTGCCGGTACACGCGTCCGTTGCCGACGGCCGGCAGCTTCCAGTCGGCGATGCGTCCTGCGACCCTGCGCAGGGTGTCGCCGACGTCGGTGACACCCGTCGCGGCGCTGCCCAGGACGACCCGCGCCTGGTTGGACCGCTCCCCGAGCAGGTCGTCGAGCTGGGTGATGGTAAGCGGGGCGGGGCGGCCGTCCGGCAGCTCGGGACGGCCCTCCAGCACGATGCTCTCCTGGAGTTCGCAGTCCTCTTCGGCCCTGAGCAGTCGGGCCTCCACCTCGTGGGAGCTGCCGATCATCCGCAGGGCGCTGGGACCTCGCAGGTGCCAGCCGAGACCGTCGTGGTTGGGGGCGAGGATGCCCAGGCCGACCATCTCGGAGAGGTAGGCGCGGAAACCCTCGGTGTCGAGCCGTTCGAAGCCCTTGCGCCAGTAGGTCTCGCACTCCTCACGCAGTTCGGTGTCGCTCAGCCGCACCTCCAGGCCGCGGTGCCGGGCGTGATAGGCCAGCACGTTGGCGATCACGTCGTAGCGGTGGTCGAGGCTCAGCGTGTCCTTGAAGGCGGCCGAGATGCTGTCCCGCAACCCGGTGTCCGACTCCACGACCTCGATGTCCGCCAGTTCGACCTTGTACAACGGCCCAGCCGGTCCGCTGGGCCCACGCCGTGCCCGCTTGCGGTGCATCACCTCCACCAGCCGGTGCCCGAACATCTGAAGCAGGAACGGCTGGTAGGAGCAGTATCCGAGCACCCGGTTGACCAGGTCCAGGTCGAGGAACTCGAAGCCGAGGGCCCGCATCGGTTCGACCAGCAGCTCGGCGGCGAACTGCGGAGCGAGCGGACCGATCACCTTGGGGGTCTGCGCGAGATGGCCGAACGGTCCGTTGCTCGCCATCTTGGAGAACCGCTGCACGGAGTGCAGGCCGGCGAAGACGACCTTGGCCCTGTCCTTGGTGTCATCCCCCAGCCCCTTGAGCTTCTTGGTCTGGTTGAACCGGGGAGCGTCCGCCTCGAAGAACTGGTCGCATTCGTCGAGCAGGACAAGCAGCCGCCGACGTGAGTCACCGTCGGTCCATGCCTGGATCCCCGCGCGCACCCGCTCGGAGATGTCCTTCACGGGCTTACGCCCCTGGGGAGGGCCGAGCACCTGCGCCTCGGTCAGTTTGCGGTCCAGGACGCTCCACAGCGTCTCCGGGCCCAGCGAGCTGCCCTTGCCGATGTTCTCCTGGTCAAGGTTCACGTACACCGACAGGTGGTAATCGGGGTACTGCTCCATGAACTTGTCCCCGGCGTCGGCGAGCAGCGCCGACTTGCCGAGGCCCCGGCCGCCGAAGATGACCTGGGTGCCGCGCGGGTCAAGGATGCTCTTGCGTTCGGCGTCCCGGCCGTAGAACATCTCGCCGCCGATCCGGCCCCGCTTCTCCCTGATGTACGGGTTGACGCCGGAGAACGGCAGCAAGGTCTGGGTGGCGATGCTGACCTGGCGATTGCCGTGCGCCGCGAGGTAGGCGAGTGCGGCGTCGTCCACGACCAGCAGCGGTTGGGACAGCCGCCCCGAGCCCACAGCCAACTCGATGCGCGCCTCCCGGCCGAGGGTGCCGAAGTAGAGCACGACCAGGCTTGTTCCACTGGTGTCGCGCTCGGCCCAGCTCATTACAACCTTGGCGGGCGGCCGGCCCCACACCATCATCACCCGCAGGTTCCCGCCATGCTCGCGGATCTGGGAGCCGAACGCCGGTGCCTTGGCCCTGCCGTTGATCACCACGTCGGTCGCCTCGACGAGCCGGTACTCGCGCCGGTGCTGGGACCGCTCGTCGAGCTGCCGCGCACTCTTGGCGTCGTAGCCGAGCAGCTTGAGGAGCGGCGGCACCCGCCGCGTGTGCGCCACGTGCAGCCTGTCCTTCGGCTCGGTGGTGCCCATGAGCCGCCACTCATCGAGGGCGTCGGCCGCGAGGGCCGCCTCATCGGTGGACAGCGCACTGTAGTCCAGCACCGGAACGGCGGGATGCGTGCCGCAGGACCGCACGATGCCTACCAGGTCGCGGTCGATGCCGCCACGCAGTCCGTCGGGCACCGCCGGGAAGAACTCCGCCAGATGGGACTCGTCGTTCTCGATCTCGGGGACGTCCTCACCGATCTCCAGGAAGTAGACAAGGTCGGCGGCGGTTGCCAGGTCGTCGGTCTCCAGGCACCGCAGCACCCGCGCCCGCTGGTCTGCGTTGCTGTCCAGCACATCGAGCCGGGCCCGGATTCGGTCGGCCGCCTCCTGCCGAAAGTCGGGGAGGCTGCTCCGTACCGTGTCGAGACCACGGCGTACGGCGACCAGGTCGAGCGCCTCAGTCTTGTCGAGCCGCTCCCCCGCATCCGCGAGCAGCTCCTGGAGGCGCAGATCCTGATCGTCGGTCACAGCGCCGTCCGCCTGCGCACGATGCAGTTCGGCCACTAGTTCGTCGTGCTGCCCGCGCAGCTCCACACGGCGGACACTCTCCCGCTCCTCGACCTCGGTGAGCGACGGCGGCAGGAACTCCCCGGCCTGGGCGGCGGGCAGCATCCCGCGTCCGGCCAGTTCCACGATGTAACGGACCGCAGTGAAGGCATCGTGGTCCAGGCGCTCGGCGACGGCTTCCGGCCAGCCTCGGTCGACCGCGGCGAGCAGCAAGGCCGACGACGGCCGCTCCTCCACCGAGTCGCACACCTTGAGCAGTTCCGCGTCCAGCACGACTTCGACAGGGATCGGACCGCCCGTCCGTATGGTCGCGTTGTCCCCGGTCAGCAGAGCGTACAGCTCCTCCATCGAGGCACGGGCCGCCCACGCCTTCGCGGCGGCGAGACCTGCCGAGCGGCCGGCGAGCTGCTTCAGTTCCCCCAGTACGCCGTCCTTGCCGTCCAGGAGCGACTGCCGAAGGGAGGAGATTTCCTTCACCGCACGGTTGCGGTCGGAACGGTCGCCGCCCCGGCGGGTGCCGTCGACCACCAGACACCACTCCTTGGCCGGGCCGACGGCGCGCTCCACGAGGTGCACCAGGTCCTGCCGTCCGGACCCCTGAAGGGGTTTGCCGCTCGACGAGCGATACTTACGGTCCATCCGGTCGATCTCGCTGTTGACCTCGGCCAGTTTCGACAGGCGTTCCGCCTGCTCCCGCACGTGCTGGATCGCGGCCCTGTCGTCCAGCGCGACGGCCGTCAGAAGCGAGCCGAGCAGCCCGCCCTCGGGTGCCAGCCATCGCTTGGCGATCTCCGTCGCCCGCGCGAACCGCAGCCGCTGGGGCGCCAGCAGCGTGTTGCAGTGGTCACGCAACTCCGCAAGGCGTGCATCGCGTTCGGCGTCATCGGCGATGACCACCAGCGGCGACGCGATCAGGGCACCGCTGAGCGCACGGTCGGCGACCGCGGTCGCCGCGCCGCCGAGCTGGTCGGGCAGACGGGGTACCAGCGCCTTGAGCTGAGCACCCGCCAGATGGTCTCCGGTGATCAGCGCTATCCGCAACAGGGCTGGCAATAACAGGAGTTCGCTGCCCTCGGTGTCGCGGCCCGCGTAACCCCCATAGCTCTCCAAAAGGTTGGTGGTAAGCCGCGCGCCGCGGTTGTCGCCGGAACTGAGCAGCGCGGCGGCACCGGCCAGCCGGAGCGCCGCCGCCTGCGGCTCGGGACGACCCGCGGCGCGCGCCATTTGATGGGCGAGCCCGAAGCGCCGCTCAACGATCAGGCGCGCGAGGACCCGCTCGGCACTCTCCTCATCCGGCTCTCCGTCCGCGAAAGGACCGTCGTCGTGCCGGGACGGTTCCTCGGCGTGGGCCGTCCCAGGGGAGGGCACGCGATCGCCGGGCATGTCCGCGGCCACGCTCGCGGACGCCGCGGTGGACGCGTTCGAACTCGCGATCGCGCCGGTGGGCATGGACGTGGAGACGGTGTCGAGAGTGGTCGCCGGGGTGCTGTCCGCGGATGCCGTGGGCTGCTGGTCGACGAGACCGAAGGGTTCGGGAACTGTCTCCGCGGGCGGGGCGGTCCGCTTCATGGAGGCGGAGTCGGACGTGGCCTTGCGGGGGTGAGTGGCGGCGTCGTCCACCGGGGCCAGATCTGCCGATGCGGGAGGCAGTCCCGGCGCAGGTTCCTCGTCCGTCGCGCCAACCTGTGCCTCGTCGGCCTCCGCCTTCGCTGCCGCCCCGGCCGTCGTGCGGAGAGACGCCTCGGGCTGCGGGAACGACAGATCGGTGACCATGACGGCGGCCATCGCACACGCAGGCAGTACCCGTACGACCTGTTCCTGAAGAGCGAGGATCTCCGCCGCCGCGTCCGCCTGGCGCCCCAGTCCGACGATCCGCGCCAGCGCAAGGAGGGCCGTGCTCTCCTCGCGCTGTTCCTCACCCCACATCTGCTCCCTCAACAGGCCCCGCGCTGCTTCCCGCGCGGCCTCGGTGGCCGAGGCCGCAGTACTGCCGGGGCGACATACGACATCCAGCAGTGACCGCAGGGTCTCCCGCGCCAGAACGTCGTGCTCGCTCGCCGCCCGGTGCGCGTCCGCGGCCCGGACCATGTCCTCCAGCCGGCGGGAGAACCCTTTGATCCCGGCCGCGTCGAACACCGCCTCCGCACGGTCGAACAGGGCGTTCAGCGCGGTCAGCCGCAGCAGGTCCTCGCGCTGCGGCGGGCTTCCGTCCGCGACCGTGACCATCACCTTCTCAGCGGCCTGCCGGGCGAGGGCAAGGCCCGACTCCAGTTCTCGGCAAATCTCGTCCGGCTCCGGCTCCGGCTCCTTGCCTGCTCCTGGTGCCTCGGCGGCGACGATGTCCGCAGCCGTTGGCGGCATCCCTCGGTGCGCGGTGTCCTCGGGCGTGGTTCCCCCCTCTCCGGACACGCCGGGCCGGAAGGTGGGGTAGGCAGCCGCGATCTCCCTGGCCAGCTCGCCAACCCTGTCGAAGCGTGCCTTCTCGTCCTCGCCCGCGTTCCCGGCGAACCAGTCCTGGTCCGCGGCCCAGGCGAGAATGTGGGCGCCGCCGACCGAGGCGTTGCACCATACGAAGACCGTGGCCCTGATCAGCGGCTCTCCCCACCGGGACACCGGGTCGGACGCAGCGTCCCCCGAGGGGGCACAGGCGTGCTGGTTGACCTGGTTCATCACGGTGTGCGTGAGCGTCTTGACCGCGCAGGTGCACGCATGCTGCCGCGCCTCACGCTGAAGCCTGCCGAGCACATCCCGGCACAGGGACTTGCTCGCCCGTCGTGGTGCCGCGATGCGGATGCCCAAGCCGTCCAGCAGATGCTGGCGCTCCTTGGGCAGGAGAGAGTTGAACGCCAGCTCCACCGCGCTGACGGGGAGTTCCTGCACAGCGACTACAGCTGGCGACGCCAACGCCCTGAGCGCCTCGGCCAGACCTTCGAGTTCCTCGGCGGGGATGCCTTGCGGGGGCAACGGTGGCCCCGCAACGACGTGGTGGCGATCTCTCATACGGGGTACTCCGTTTCCTCGTGCTTCTGAACGGTGTGCGGACTGGACCTGACAGATGCGGGCCCGCCCTGGCAGGTGCGGTGTCTATGGGGCGCGGGCGGGGCTCGGCCGACGGTGCGGGTGGGTGGCGCTCGGGCGATCGACCGAGGTCGCACAATCGGTGTGGACCTCCGGGATCGACCGGGGATGCGCGGACCTCTCAGTGTCCGCGCGTGTGCTCGGTGACGAATGTGTAGCCGAAGGGCAGTTCCCAACCGTCCGCCTTACCGAGACGGCGGCAGTAGTCGCGGAAGGCCGCGCGCTGGACCTCGCTGGGAGAGCACCCCGGGCGCAGGCGGCGAAGATGACCGGGAACGAAACGAAATTGGACGCCGAGCAGCGCAGCGCCCTCGGCCGTACCGCCCCAGGGGCGTATCACTCGTCGTTCCAGCGGTCGGTAGCCGATCAGCGCGATGACCGGCTGTCCGTCGCGCGCCGGGTGGTGGGGGCGCCCCATGGCATCCCGACTACCGAGGGCTGGTTCCAGCACCCGCTCCTCAAACAGTTCCACAACCGCCGACTCGAGGGAAGCGGTCTGTGCGCCGGCCGGACGGTGCCCGTAGGCGGCCGTCGGCAGCGCGGCACGGTCCATGAGGGCGTGCCCGTCGGGAGTGAGCAGGCCACAACGCCGCACGGTGCGGATGACCAACTGCCGTGGGCCGAGTCCGGCCGCGCTGTCTCCGTGGCGGTCGCTGCCCGGGACGTCTTCGCGGGTGAGCACACGCGGGTCGTAGCAGTTGCCGGTCTCGCGGTCGCCGATCAGCACCCGCTCGGGGAGAAGCCTGGTGGTCATGCGGATTGTGGCGCCGCCGAGAACGTCGGTGGACCTCGATCATCACCCCGGGGAAGAAGTCGAGCGGCCAAAGGATCCCGGTCAGCCGTGGCGCCTCGTGGCCGAGGTCCACGGTGACGTCCTGTTCTGCCTCCTTCTCGTTCACCGTCTGCCCCGGGTGGCCCAGTTCCAGACGCAGATTCGGGTACCGGTCGTGGGACCGACAGAGGTCGCGTACGGCCTCCGAGGGCAGGGGGAACCAGCCATCGATAAGGTGGGCCAGCCGCAGGGGCGCCCGCCAGACGACGTCGGTGCCGTCGCTGTGCAGAAGCTCACCGGAGCCGAGAGAGGTGTCGTCGGCGAGCGGCAGATCGACCGGCTCCAGATCCACGCCGAACTCAGCCTCGGACTCCGTCTCCGGGGGGGAGGGTCGAGGCCCAGCCGCGTCCGGCCGGTATGAGGGGGTTCCCCAAGGGCTCCGGCGAACTGGGGTGGTGGGACCGCCAGATGCCTCCGCCTTCGAAGGCGTCGTCGAGGGTGATCAGGGATCCGCTCGCAAACAGGCCCTGTTCGCTGTCCCGTTGGACGACATCGGCGAGCGCCACGTTCGCCCGGCACACCGCGGCAGCGTATCCGGTTCCGGTGAGCAGATCCGCCGCCCCGGAGAAGGCGCGCAGTCTCGGGCCGACGGCGGTGTATACGGGGTGCGCGGAAGTGTGCATGTAGCGCCGTTTCACCGGCACGGCCGCGTGCTCCAGCGCCGCCGCCAGGGATCTGAGGTCGTCGCCGCCCAGCGGGCCGGTGTCCCGCCAGCACTCGGCCAGGGAGGTCCTGGTCATGGCGTACTGGCCCCATGTGCGCAGCAGTTCGCCGGAGTCGAGGACACCCCGGATGGTGTCGAAGATGCCGGCCAGCCCTGCCCGCAGATCCTCGTCACGCGTCCCGCCGACCAGTTCGACGAGGGAGACGGGGACGAACGGGCTGAGTAGCTGATCCCGGGCGGTGCTCAGCAAATGGTCAGCGTACGCGGACAGTTCGTCGCGCCGGGCGGCCTCCTGGGAGGGGTAGCAGAACGTCGACCACCAGATGTCCGTCCGCGTTGATCCATCGCTGACGGGTACGCAAGCGGTGGAGCTGGGCCGGCGAAAGACGCAGGGCCGGTCCGAAGGCGTCGAGGTCGGGCACCAGCAGTTCCCTGCGTCTCGGCGCGGCCGCCTCCCCCGGTTCGCCCGGCCCTTTGGCCCCCGCGGGCGCTCCTGACACCCACGCCGGCACGTCACCGTGCGCGCTCGCCTCCAAGTGAGCACCCTCCCGGTAAACGATCTCCGCGAAGAGCGGATCCGATCCTGATGTCACGCACACCATCGCGCCGACCGGCAGCACCGGAGCGCACTCACCGAGGGTGATCACGGGAAAGCCCTCGGGGCGCAAGGGGCTCGCACCGTACCCCTCGCCGCCGAGGTCGTACCCGAAATACGCGGCGTTGAAGGCGACCGCAGTGTGCACAGGCGCCCGACGGGCCGTCACGACAGCCTGGAGGTAACTTCGCAGCCGCTCCCGCTCCTTCTCGGGCACCGCGTCGTGCCCTGCCGTCATGGCGGGCGTCAGCAGCGCCCGTTCCCCATACGGATCGGGCACCTCCGTTCCCCCACGCTGACTGTCTGTAGCCGACTCATACGGGTCCCCACCCATGGCACCTCCGCCCCCACCACGAGCCCGCCCCGGCTCGTCTGCGGTGATTCCGCAGACTATGCCCACTCCTGGCGTCTCTGTGGCACATTCATCGCTTTGCTGAGCACACAGCGGACGCCCCTGCATTTCCTGTCACGGCCGAATTGATCCAAACCGAACAAGCGGAGCGTTTTGCCGCTGTGCCAGATGGCGCGTACGAGACCACGTTGACGACGCACACGTACATATGCCGCGCGCGTCGCATCAATATGCGGAGGCGCGATCGACCCTCCGTCCATATCCGCTGGTCCTCACCGGCGGATACGCCAGGACCTCGATGTCGCCACCGAGAACCCGGTACCCATGGCCGATGGCCGCGCAGGTCGGCACCCACGGCGTCCGGCCTGCGGGCTGGGCACCTGATCACCCCGCCCCACGAGGACGCGCGGAAACTCGGCGAGTTCGGCGCATCCTCGCCGACGTGCTGACCCGGCATGTCAAGGTCACGGGCATCGACGACGAGACGACATCCTTCAGCACCTTCGAGGACGAGATGCGCAAGGCCCGCCCCTCGGTCTGGCTGTGGGCGCCGTGGGTCGCGGACCGGGTGCGCGGCATCCTGCCCCTGCTGCACGAGGCGGCCGGCAGCGACGTGCGCTTGACCGTGTTCACCCGCGACGACAGGACCAGCTCCAGGCCCGCTGCGCTGTCTGCGACTCGTCCCCCCGGGACGCGGCTGCGGGGACTGAATAGTTACGGGTTCGGTAGAGACTCGATTCCGTGAAAGGTTTGAGTCGTGGCAGGTCCCTCCTCCTATCCCGTTGAGCTGCGCAAACGAGCGGTCCGTATGGTTGCCGAGGTCCGTGGTGACTGTCCGAACGAGTCGGCCGCGCTGCGGGCGGTCGCTCAGAAGCTGGGTATCGGTTCGGCCGAGACCCTGCGGAACCGGGTGAAGCGCGATGAGATCGACTCCGGGAAGCGTCCGGGGACGACCACGGAGGAGTCCGCGCAGATCAAGGCGATGAAGAAGGAGATCGCCGAGCTGAAGCGGGCGAACGGCATCTTGAAGGCGGCGGCGTCTTTCTTCGCGGCCGGGCTCAAGCGGCCACACACACGCTCGTAGCGTTCATCGACGAGCACCGGGCCCGCTTCGGCGGTGTCGAGCCGGTCTGCCGCGTACTCACCGGGCACGAATGCAAGATCGCCCCCTCCACCTGTTACGCCCACCGCAAGCGTCTCCAGGCCCCGTCCGCCCGCACTGTCCGCGACGCCGGGCTGAAGCCACTCATCCAGCAGATCTTCGACGTCAACTACCGTTTCTGCGGGGCCAGGAAGGTCTGGCGCGGGCTGCACCGCCAAGGCCACGCCGTGGCCCGGTGCACCGTCGGACGCCTCATGCGAGAACTCGGCGTCACCAGTGCCGTCCGCGGAAAGAAGATCATCACCACGATCCCGGACAGTTCCGTCGAGCGGGCACCGGACCTGCTGGACCGCAGCTTCGTCGCGCCGGCCCCGAACCGCTGCCGGGTTGCCGACTTCACTCACATCAGCACCTGGTCAGGAGTGGTATACGTCGCCTTCGTCGTGGACACCTTCTCCCGCCGGACCGTCGGCTGGGCCGCCGCCACGTCGAAGGAGACCACGCTCGTCCTGGACGCCCTGGACATGGCTCTGCGGCAACGCGACCGCGACGAAAACCCCTACCAGGCAGGCGAGTTGATACATCACTCCGATGCCGGGTCGCCATATACGAGTTTCCGGCTCGCCGGGCATCTGGACGCCGCCGGTATCGCGGCCCCGATCGGCTCGGTCGGTGACGCCTACGACAACGCCCTCATGGAGTCCACGACCGGTCTGTTCAAGACCGGGCTGATCAAGCCCGGTCGGCCCTGGCGAACGCTTTCCCAGGTTGAACTCGCCACCGCCGGGTGGATCGACTGGTACTGCCACCGTCGGCTCCACGGTGAAATAGGGCACATCCCACCCGTCTAATACGAGACCAACTACTACCGCGTAACCACCAAACCCCAGGTCACAACCACAATCTGAAGTCTCTACCGAACCCGGAACGTTCAGGATGCCCATTTCGGCTACCGGGTCTCCGTCGAGACCGGGGCGAGGCGGAAGACGCACTGGACCGTGTTGAACTCGATCACCTGGGCGACGAAGCGGAACTTGTCGCCAACTGCAACGTTGGCAGGGACCTGCTTGCCGGTCAGGTGCAGGTTGCCGGTGCTGACGTCCTCGTACTTAAAGTTCGGGCCGTCCGTCGTCTGCGGTCCCTTGTCACCCGGGCCGAGCAGGAAGTCGTAGCGCGTCTGGTCATCCCCGTTGGACGCCATGTACCTGATTGACCCGTCGAAGGCGACTGTCCGCCTCTCGTACTTGGTTGCGAAGTTCACGTTCGCTTCGTCACACGTGTCCGCCTTCAACAACGCTGCGAACTCGCGATTATTCTGCGCCGTGATCACCTCAGCGGCAGTCGGCTCGTTTGCGGGCGGCGTAACGGAAGGCTTCTCGCTGCTGGCTGACGAACTGGCTGACGCGCCCTTCTCGTCGTCTCCGTCGCCGAGCACAACGCCAGTGCCGATGATGGCGGCCAAGACCACGAGGACGGCAGCCCCCGCCCCAATCAGACGCCACGGTAGTGGCCTCTTCGGCCGACGGAAGTTGAGGGTGGTGCGAAGTCTGCCTGGGAGCTGTTCCACGAACTCCCATCCGTCCTTCTGCATCTTCGAGATCACCAAGCCGTCGGTGCCCCGAACCGTCTGCACGGCCTTGTACTCGTACTTGATCTCATCGGCCATGCGGCTCCCCGCCCCCTGAAGCGAACTGGTCATAGCAACTGGGCGCGAGCATAAATGATTCCACGAGGAGCCCGGCGTCACGAACTGTCGCCTCATCACCGGCATCCGCAGCACGCTGAACGCGTGTAACGGGAGACCTGAGTCGGCATGCACTACCGAGGGCACACCTCGGGCAACGAGTTGATCACCGTTGGTAGCCTCACGAGAGGCGCAAGTGTTCGCCCAGCTCAATGGCCTTGCTGATGCAGTTGGAGGGGCAGATGGAGGACCGTATAGCTCCAGCATGTCGGCCTGTGTCATCGGCATACAGAGCATGAAGACTTCCACCAGCCTCCCCACCCGGAGCCAGGGAAGCGACGCCGACAAGACGATCGTGGGGCCTTAAGCTCAGTTCAAGGGCCCTCGACCACCAGCTTCGTCAACTGCGCCAGCAGGCCGCCCTCAACTGCCGACTCACTCGCACGCGTATTCTGCTTCGTGCTGCTCTTCCCCGGGAGACTCACCAGTTCTAACTGATGCTCCCTGTTGGCGAGTTACACGAGGACTCCCGCACAGACCCTGCCTCGAACCTGGGTGAGCGCACGACCGTGCTGCGGTCCGCTGCGGGACGCTCACACCGAACGGGCCCGGCCCTCCTGCTGCATTTTCCGTGCTCTCCGCCGCCGCGACAGCATGCTTTAGCGTGTGCGGCATGAGGGTGCAGATCATTGGTGGCAGCGGGTTCTTAGAGGCCGTTGTCGTTCCGAACCTGAGGGCGGCGTCTTCGCTGGTCAGGCATAGGGTCGGTGATTCGGCGGGAGTGGTGACGTGTCGTGTCGTCACTCCCCGGGAGAAGCTGCGCAGGGAGGCCGCGGAGGAGTCGGCGGAGCCGTTGATGATGAATCACAAGGCGAACGGCGGCATTGGCCTTCTCACCCAGATCGACGCCACCGTCCCCGACGCGGAGAAGGTGCTCGACGGCTTCCTCACCGAGGTCACCTCCGCCGCGGCAGTACGCCCGATGTCCGAACCCCTCGGCGAACTGGGCCCGTTGCCCGATCTGTTCACTCCTCGGCGCCTTCCGTGGCTGCACTCGGTCAGACTGCTGGGCACGAGCAACCCGACCCTGACCAATCCGACGCTGCGCGGCCACCACAAGTCCGCCCACCTGCGCAAGAACGTTACCGAGGCGCAGGCCACGGCGATGTACCGGCATCTGACGCGCACCGATCGCGAGAACCCCGCGTCCACGGTGGTCCTGCTGTCGTACCGCGGGAAGATCAACACGGTGGGCTCTGGCGACACCGCGTCGGCGCAGCGGGACTCGGTCTTCCAGGGGCTGCTCCAGAGCTTCTGGTCGAGTGCCGAGGACGACGCCGCGAACATCGGCTGGACGCGTGACGTGTATGGCAGAGGTCTTCTCGGCCGGCGGTGGACATCCCGTATCAGGCGCGGCCACGGACGGCCGCTACAGCAATTACCCCGACGCCGACATCACTGACACGAAGGTCAACACCACCGGCGTGCCCCGGTACACGCTCCACTACAAGGGCAACTACCCGCGGCTGCAGCGAATCAAGGCCGCGTGCGGCCCTCGGAACACCTTCAGGTACTCGCAGTACATCACCCTTCCCGACCACACGTGAGGCGAGCTGTTGCAGCAGCATGACGTCACCGCGGCTGAGCGGACGAAGCCGGCCGCGACGGCCGCCGAAGCGGTAGGCGACAGGAGAAGAGGAGTGGCCTTCGCTCTGCTGGCGTCGGTCCAGTTCGTGCTCATCCTCGCCATGAGCGTGCTCAACGTCGTACTCCCCGACATTCAGCGCGAGTTCGGCCTCGACCGCGCCGAACTCGCCCTGCTCGGGGCCTCATACCCCATGTCGTTCAGCGGGCTGCTGCTTCTGGGCGGTCGGCTGTTCGACCTGTACGGAAACCGTCGGGTTTTCTTCCTCGGCACCCTCGTGTTCGGCGCGAGTTCGGCGCTGGCGGGCGTGTCCACGGGGCTGTGGATGCTGCTGGTGGCGCGCTTCGTCCAGGGCGTCGGTGCGGCACTGGCCGTACCGACCGCGATGGCGCTGGTGAGCGTCGTCCACCCGGAGCCCGCGCGGTACGCCCGTGCCATGGCGGTCTGGGGCGGGCTCGCGGCTTCCGGCGGGACCGCCGGGATGCTGCTGTCCGGGGTGGTGGCCTCGTGGAACTCCTGGCGCTGGGCGCTCGTCGTGCCGGTCGCGGTGGCGGTGGTGACCCTCGCCGCCGCGCGCCGGCTGGTCCCCGAAGGGACGCCGCCCCGGGATGGCCGACTGGACGTCCTCGGAGCCGTCCTGGTCACCACCGGGATCGCCCTGCTCAGCTACGGCCTCGTGGAGACGCCGGAGCGCGGCTGGACCTCCCCGGTGGCGCTCGGCACGCTGCTCGGCGGCGGTGCGCTGCTGGTGGGCTTCGTCGTCACCGAGGCACGGGGGGAGCAACCGCTGTTGCCGTTGTCGTTCCCTGCCGCGCCGGGCCGTGGCGCTGCTCGCGGTCTTCCTGGGTACCGCCGGGATCACCACGATCTTTTTCATGCTCGCGATGTACTTCCAGGAGGTTCGGGGCTACTCCGCGCTGGAGACGTTGGCGGCGTTCCTGCCCTTCGGGCTGACCCTGGTCGTCAGCGGCGGGTCCGTGGGCAGGCCGGTGCAGCGCTTCGGGCCTCGCGTGGTCCTGGTCGCGGGACTGGCGATCGCCGGTCTGGAGCTCGCGGCGCTGGGTCTGATCGGCACGGGCCCGCCGCACGTCGGCGCGCTGCTGGTCGGTCTTGAGCTCTTCCCCGCCGGGACGGCGCTGGTCTTCGCCGGATCCTCCGTCTCCGCGACCACCGATGTCCCGCGGGACCAGGCGGGCCTCGCCGGCGCCGTGGTCAACACCGCGCTGGAGGCGGGCCCCCGCGATCGGCCTCGCCGTACTGGTCACTCCGGCCACGGGACACACCGCAGAACTGGAACGCACCGGCACGGGTCCGGCGGCCGCCCTGACCTCCGGCTACGGCTTCGCTTTCACGGTCGCCGCGGTGGCCTTGCCGCCGCAGCGGTGTGCGCGCTCTTCCTGCTGCGACCTCGCTCGCCCGAGAACGGCGTCTGAAGCCCCGCCGCCCCGAGCACGGCGGCCCCCGGTCTCCCGCCGCCTCGCGGCACCCTGAATTCCCGTCCGCAACGACACATGTCAAGGAGCACTCCCATGACCGCCCGATTCAAGGACAAGGTCGTCATCGTCACCGGGGCCGGGTCCGGCATCGGCCGGGCCAGCGCCAGGGCCTTCGCGCGTGAGGGCGCCACCGTGGTCGCCGCCGGAGCCCGGCCGGAGTCCATCGAGGAGACCGTGCGACTCGTCGGCGAGGACGGCGGCACCGCCGACGCCCTCGTGGCCGACGTCACCCGGCCCGAAGACATGGCCCGCCTGGTGCGCACCACGGTCGAGCGCCACGGTGGCCTGCACGTCGCGCACAACAACGCGGGCATCTTCGGCAAGCCCACCCCGGTCGGAGACCTGGACCTGTCCGTGTGGCAGTCCGTCCTCGACGTCAACCTCAACGGCGTCCTGATCGGCATGCAGCAGGAGATCGCACACATGAGGGCGCACGGCGGCGGCGCCATCGTCAACACCGCGTCCAACATCGGCTACCACGGGCGCCGCCCCGGCATGGCCGCCTACGCCGCGTCCAAGGCCGCCGTGAGCACCCTCACCCGCGTCGCTGCCCTGGACCACATCAAGGACAACGTGCGCATCAACGCGGTGAGCCCCGGCGCCACGGACACCAGCATGTCGCTGCGCCGAGGGGAGACCGACGCCGACCGTGCGGCCCGGCTGGCCACGACGGTGCCGATCGCCCGCGTCGCCACGACCGACGAGATCGTGGCCGCGGTGCTGTGGCTGGCGTCCGACGAGTCGAGCTTCGTCGTGGGCCACGACCTCGTCGTCGATGGCGGCGTCACCAGCTGATCAGCCGCCCCCGTCCGACGCACGGCGTCCTGGTCCTGTGGCTCGAATGGCCACAGGACCAGGACGCGTTTTCTTTCGAATTCATCCCGGGCCGCCGGAACATGAAGCGGCGGAACATGACGAAGTCACAATTCCTCCCTCCACGAAGATTCCTCAAATCCGCAGAATCGATGAAAGCAACTCACGAGTTCAGCCGAAGAAATCCTTCTTCACCCCCACGAGAGGAACCGTGTTGAACAGCAAGCTCGCTCACATCGAATCGCTGCCTGCTCTCCAGCAGCCCGACTGGCAGGGCCATCCCGAGCGGGAGCGGGTGCGGCGGGAACTGAGCGCGCTGCCGCCGCTCGTCGTGACGTTGCCCGCAACGCGGCCGTACTCGACCTCCTGACGGGTGTCATGCGCGTCAACGCGGGCATGCCCGTGGTGCGCGTGGGCCGGCTCGCCGGTCAGTACGCCAAGCCGCGCTCCAAGCCACCGAAACGGTCCAGGGCGTCGAACCGCCTGTCTTCCGCGGGCACATGGTGAACGACCCGAACCCCGACCCGGTGATGCGGCAGCCCGAGCACGAGGTCATGGAGCACCTCGGCTGGGCCGCCGGTGCCCCACGCGCCCAGGCCCCCGTGTGGACCAGCCACGAGGCCCTTCTGCCCCACTGCGAACTGCCCCTGCCTCGGAGGCAGGACGACGGCGGCCTCCTGCTCACCCCGACGCACTGGCCGTGGATCGGCGAGCGCACTCGGCAGGTGGACGGCGCCCACGTGGCGCTCCTGGCGACCGTACGCGATCCGTGGCCTGCAAGGCCGGACCGAGCATGACGCCCGAGGAACCGCTGCGCCGGTGCGAGCGGCTGGACCCCGGCCGCGTCCCGGGCGGCTGACGCTCATCGCGCGTATGGGAGCCGGTACAGCACCCGGCGTGCTCCCGGCCCTGGTCGCCGCCGTACGCGACGCCGGGCACCCGGCGATCGGTTGTCCGACCCGATGCACTGCAGCACCGAGGCCGGGCCCGACGGCCTGAAGACCCGTTTCGTGAAGACCGTCGTACGTGAGGTCGACGAATTCCAGAAATCTGTGGCACCGGCCGGCAGAATTCTCGGCGGTCTGCATCTGGAACCACCCCGGACGAGGTCACGGAATGCGTTACCGACCCCACTTTCCTGAGTTCTGTCGGAGACAAGTACCTGCTCCCTCAAGAGCACCCCATGCCCGCTTTTCGCCTCAGTGCTCATCGTCCCCCTCGCCGCTCGGGCCGGTGCGAACTCCAGCCCTTCAGATACGGCTGAAGCTCATCCGACGTCGGATCACGCCGAGTCGGCATGCCCGGAAGGTCCAGCAGGGGGTCGATCTCCCGCGCATACGATCGTGCCCACTCCAACGGGTCGATTGCCCGGCCTGCTCGCTCAAGTCCCCGTCCAGTTCAGCGAGACGACGCTCCAGGACATCGCAGTACTCGCCGATCACGAAAGATTCCCGCCGGCGCCCGGCCTCCTCGCGTAGCACCTCGGCGAACTGCTCTCGGACGGCCTGCGCCTTTGCTTCCTCCATCGCGGCACGCCAGCGAGCCCTACGCTCTTCTCTCGCGCGTTCCGCCCCCTCTCTGCGCCGGGCGTCCTCCACCGCCCGCGCCTCGATCTCCCCGAGAACCAACCCCAGAGACCGTTCAAGGGTCCGGTTCCTACGATCCCGCCAGCGGCCCGGCCTGCCGGTCAGCCCATGGGCGACCTCCACGACGAGACGCGCGGACCGCTCCGGATCCATGGACTCGGGAAACTCCAGCCTGATGGTGACCGGATACGCGAAGCCATCGACAACAACGTCCAGCCCACCCTCACGCGAAGAGCAGTCCGACCCGACCTTGCGTTACCTCGCGCCCTCGCCGCACCGCCTCGGCGGCCGGCCCCTGCAGCATCAGAAGGGATCTGCGGCGAAGCGCAGGCGGCATCACCAGCTGCCCCCCGGCGGCCTTGAGGTCAGCCACAACCGGATGAAGGGACACCAACTGCGTGGGGACTCGGACCGCCGGAGCACCCGTCTTCGGTCGCTGGCTGCGGGCATGGGGATGCGGGCCTTCCGCGAGGAAGAACTCCAGCCAGAGCCCGCCATACGGCACCTTCTCGATGCGTTTTCCCTCCGGCTCCATGCCATGGCGCTTCCCGTTAGTTGACGACCCGCCGCCATTCCGCAGTCTCCTCGTCATCGGCATGGGCGAACCGGACGTGTCCTACGGCGAAGAGCCGGTCGTCGGGACGGCCGCCGTGACGGAGGTGGAACCGTCCGGCCTCAGTGACCTCCGCACGGGCAGCGGCGCCGCCCTTGTCCGACGTCAAAAGTCCACGGGCACGCAGGGCATACGCCGAGCGCCACTCCCCCGGCACCCGGGCGCCGGGTCCTCCCCAGCCGCGATCCGCTCAAGAAGTGCGCGCTGCCGTTCGTTCGGAGCAGACCGTCGTTCCACAGCCTCCAGCCCGCACCGCGCATAATGCACACGGACAAAACCCGGGTCAGGCGCCCTTGCCCACGGGCTCCAAAATCGCCACGCACTCCACATGATGAGTCATCGGAAACATGTTGCCCTGGACGTAGGCGGTAGAGCAGCAGGCCAGAGAGGCTTTCGGGTCCCGAATGAGGGCCGGCAGGCGCCCGGAGCGTCACGGCCGTACGTCGGTTCGGCACGAGCTCCTCGCTCTGCTCCAGCGCCCGTTCGACCTGAGTGGCGTTCATCCAGCCGGCCGGCTTGGCCGCGGGCACTGTGGTCCCGGCGACTCCGTCGTCCCAGTGGGCGGCGGGCGAGCCGCGGAAGGGCTCGGTGAGGGCGTGGCGCAGAGCCGGCTCTGCGCCGGGGCCGTGGTCGGACGTTCCGTCGCGGCGGCCGCGGGTCAACGCCGTCACCGGCCCTCGAAGATCAAGGGAAGGGCCAGCGGTCCTCTGATCATCGCGCCGCGCTGCCATTCGATGGATTCCGCCGGTACGGCGGGCGAGAAGTCCGGGAAGCGGGCCAGTACGGCGCGCAGCGCCGCGACCGTCTCCATCTTCGCCAGCTGCGCGCCCAGGCAGAAGTGGATTCCCCGCCCGAAGGAGAGGTGCCGGGCCGCTTCCGCCCTGCGGATGTCCAGGCGCCCCGGGTCGGGGAAGGTGTCCGGGTCCATGTTCGCCGCCGCCACCCCCACCATCACGCCCTCGCCCTCGCGGATGTCCGTGCCGGCGAGCTCCAGGTCGTGGGCGGCGTACCGCCAGGGTGCGAGCTTGACCGGGGAGGTGTAACGCAGCAGCTCCTCCGCAGCGTTGGGGAGCAGCTCGGGGTGGTCGGCCAGGTCCCGGCGCAGCTCCGGGTTCAGGGCCAGTCCGAGCAGCGACATGCTCAGCAGGTGGGCGGTCGACTCGTGCCCCGCGAGGATCAGCATGAAGAGCGTGCCGATGATCTCCTCCAGGCTCAGGCCGTCCTCCTCGTCCTGGGAGGCGACCATGGCGCTGGCCAGGTCGTCGCCGGGCTCACGTCGTTTGAGGGCGACCAGGTCCTCCAGGTGTTCCATGGCCTCCTGCGCGCACTGGACGTACGCGTCGCCGTCGGCGGCGTGGCCGGCGTTGAGCACCCGGGCCCAGCGCTGCACCCGCAGTCGGCTCTCCTCGCTGTCCGGCACCCCAAGCAGGTCGCAGACGATGCGCAAGGGGTACGGGGAGCAGAACGCGCTCACGATGTCCACGGGCTCGCGCGAGGGCAGCGCGTCCACCATCGCGACCGCACGGCTCTCCACGTCCGCCAGCCTGCGGCCGATGCGGGCGGCACTGAAGGGACGCGCCACCAGCCTTCGTACCCGGGTGTGCTCGGGCGGGTCCATCTCCAGGATGTTGCGGAACAACACCGTCCGAAGCCGGTCGGGCAATCGGGAGAGGATGCCGCGGGAGCGCTTGCCGAACCGGAGCGGGTCCTTGATCAGCGAAGGGTTCGCCAGTGCCGCCACGGCGTCCTCGTACCGCGTCACGAGCCATGCCTGCGATCCGCTCGGCAGCGTGATCCGGTGGATGGAGCCGTCGGCGTGCAGTTGCCGGTAGGTGGGCCTGGGATCGCTCTCCCATTCCCGGGAGAACAGCGGGGAAACCTGTGCTGCCGTCACGTGCCTCATCCCTTTCGATTCACCGGAGGCCTTCGACTCCGAGAAGTTCCGGAGCCTCGCGCAGCACAGAGGCGATCGGGCTTCCCTCCTCGTTCCGACCTTTGTCGATAAAAGCGAGATTGTGGTAGAAGTGAATTCCCTTGATCGACCGGTCGGTCGGCTTGGGAACCCGCGTCTCGCTCCTGAGAAATTCTTCGTGATTGAGCCCGTCCACCATTTCCTTGAGGAATCCCACGGTGAACTCGGGAGCGTTCAGATCGTCTTCCGATCCCTCGAAGAGCTGCGGCCAGTACGATCCGTGAAGATCCTCGACGACATAGATGCCGTCCTCGGCGAGACAGGGGAAGAGCGTCTTGAAAGCGGTGATGACATGCGGGCTCATATGACTGCCGTCGTCGATGACGATGTCGAAGGGGCCGTATTTTTCGGCCATCGAGCGGAGTGCTTCGGGGTCGGACTGGTCCGCCTGGATCGTGGTGATGCGGGGCCGGTCGAGCGCCCGCTTGTCGGCGATGTCCACGCCATACATGAGTCCGCGCGGAAAGAATTCCTTCCACATGCTCAGCGAGCCGCCGCCCGCTTCGGTGTCGCCGTATCCGCCGACGCCGATCTCGCATATTTTCAGGCGCCGGTCACGCAGGGGACCGAAGTGGCGCTGGTAGTGCTGCGTGTACTGGTGCAGGAAACTCCATTTGTCCGTACCGTGCCGGACCGCGAGTTCCGTCAGACGGGCCGGCTGGTCGCGGTCGAGTACCTGCACGACACGCTGCACCACCGCATGGAAAAGACGGGGGACGGCCGGGCCGTTCACCAGTCGGGGAACCATCGTGCGCGGACTCGGCCAGCGGATTTCCCGGCCGGCCGAGGACACGCGCTCACGCGGCCCGTACAGGGCGAGCGCCGTCTCGCACACGTCCTGGACGATCACCGTCGGGGGAAGGTCGGCAGGGTGGGCGGCCCTGGCGATCTCCACGCCCTTGGGTCCCACGGAGACGAGTACGGACGTCTCCTGGCCACCGTGCGTCAGCGTGATGACGAGGGAACCCTCCCCGGCGCCCTCCGCCGCGGCGAGCTCGTCGAGGTGCGCGCGGAACAGCACCTCGTTGATCAGAGTCGCGGCCACGGTGCGCAGGCCGGCCGCTTCCACCGTCGCGGCCACGTCGGCCCGGCCGCGGTCCGCCGCTTCGATGAGGGCGTCTGTCATGTCGGTCATGCCGGCCTCCGTGTCCCGGTGGTGAGTGACCCGGTCGTGAGCGTCCCGGCACCCGGTGTCCCGGTCGGCAGCAGCCCCTGCGCCCGTGCCTCGGCGAGGGCGGGGGCGAAGCGGTCCTGATCGGACAGGACAGGCGTCAGGGGCCAGTCGATGCCCAGCCACGGATCGAGCGGATTGATGGCGCGCGCCCGCCCCGGCTCATACTCGGTGGAGGACAGGTAGACGACGACGGCGTTGTCGCTGAGCGCCATGAACGCGTGGCCGAGGTCCTCGGACAGATGGACGGTCGCCGGGCTCTCGCTGTCCAGCCGCACCGCGTGCCACTGCCCGTACGTGCGAGAGCCGGTCCGGATGTCGACGGCCACGTCGAGCACCGCCCCGTGCACACACGCGACGCTCTTGGCCTGGCCCGGGGCGGCGAAATGGATGCCCCGGATACTGCCGCGCCTGGAGACCGTGCAATTCGCCTGGGCGACGGAAGGGGCATGTCCGGTCAACTGCCGGAAACGCGAGGCGCGGAACCATTCGCGGAGGCTGCCCCTGTCGTCCGGGTGGACGGAAGACCTCTCGATCCGAAGGCCCTCAATTCCCGATGGATTCACGCGTTCTTCCTTTCTGCGCATGGGCCTCCTGAAGGAGGGGGAAGGCGGCGTGCAGGGCGCTGCGCCAGTGCCGCAGCGGAGGGATCCCCGCCTGGTCCCAGCGGCCGTGGCCCAGCGCGCTGTAGCCGGGGCGCGCGGCCGGGAGCCCGAATTCGCCGCTGGTGACGGGCAGCACCCGCGAGGGGTCCGCGCCCAGGAGCCGGAAGACCTCCTGGGCGAGACCGTGCCACGAGACCTCCCCGCTGCTGGTGCCGTGGTAGATGCCCGGCGGGGCGGTGCCGGCCTCGGCGGCGCCGGCGAGGCGGGTGAGGAGTCCGGCCAGGTCGTCGGCCCAGGTGGGCTGGCCCGTCTGGTCGTTGACGACCCGCACGCTCTCGCGCGTGCGCTCCAGGCCGATCATCGTGTCCACGAAGTTGCGGCCGCCGACGCCGTACAGCCAGGCCGCGCGCACCACGTACCCGGTGTCGGGGAGCGTGTCCAGCACCGCGCTCTCCGCGGCGGCCTTGGTGCGCCCGTACGTGTTGATCGGATCCGTCGGAGCGTCCTCGGGGTACAGGGTGCGGGAGAGGCCGGAGAAGACGTAGTCGCTGGACAACTGCAGAAGGATCGCCCCGTTCCGGCGGCACGCCCGAGCGAGGTTGCGCGTGCCCGTCGCATTGACGCGCCACGCCGGGTCGGGGTCCTTCTCCGCGGCGTCGGTGGCCGTCCAGGCCGCGCAGTTGATGACCACCCGGGGCCGGTGGTGCGCGATCGCCCCGTCCACCGCGTCCGCGTCCCTGATGTCCAGGTCCCGGCGGTCGAGTGCGACCACGTGCTCGTCCTCGCAGTGGCGGACGAGGTGCCGGCCCAGCATCCCGCCCGCCCCGGTCACCAGCCGGCTCATCGGGCGACTGCTTCCGTGAGCGGCTTCCACCAGTGCGGGTGATCGCGGTACCAGCGCACCGTCTCCTCCAGCGCGGTGGTGAGGTCCCTGGCCGTCCGGTAGCCCAGCTCGGCCCGGATCTTGCCGTCGTCGACGGCGTACCGCTGGTCATGTCCCCTGCGGTCCGGCACCTGGTCGACCATCTCCCAGCCGTAGCCGCAGCACTCCAGAAGCCGCCCGGTGAGTTCCTTGTTGGTCAGGGCGGTACCACCCCCGATGTTGTAGATCTCGCCGGGAGCACCTTGGGTGCGCACCAGTTCGATGCCGCGGACGTGGTCCTCGACGTGCAGCCAGTCCCGCACGTGGCTGCCGTCCCCGAACAGCGGAACCGTGCGGCCGCTCAACAGGCGGGTGACGAAACGGGGAATGAGCTTCTCGGGGTGCTGGTGGGTGCCGTAGTTGTTGCTGCAGCGGGTGACGCGTACATCCAGCCCATAGGTGCGGTGGTACGCGAGCGCCATCAGGTCGGACGCGGCCTTGGACGCGGCGTACGGGGACGAGGGCCGCAGCGGAGCGGTCTCGCTCGCCGCGCCCGACGGGAGGGAGCCGTACACCTCGTCGGTGGAGATGTGCACGAAGCGTTCCACACCATGGCGCCGCGCCGCGTCGAGCAGTGTCTGGGTGCCGACGACGTTGGTCTCGGTGAAGTCCCTGCCGTCGGCGATCGACCGGTCCACGTGCGACTCGGCCGCGAAGTGGACGATCTGGTCGCTCTCGGCCACCAGCCGGTCCACGACGGCGACATCGCGTATGTCTCCGTGGACGAACCGGAACCCCCGGTGGGCTTCCGCCGGCTGGAGGTTGTCCCGGTTGCCCGCGTATGTCAGCGCGTCCAGCACGGTGAAGCACGCGGCCGGGTCCCGCAGCAACGTGCGCGTGTAGTGGGAGCCGATGAAGCCGGCGCCCCCGGTCACCAGAATCCTGGGCGGCGTCATGACGGTATCTGCACTCTGCTGTTGTCGCCCAGGACGAGCCGGTGCACCGCGGGCGTGCGCGGGGACCGCCCGACCTCCACGTCCCGGCCGATCAGTGACTCCTCGATCCGCCGCACGCCTGTCACCAGGCAGCCCCGGAGCACGATGGAGTAACTGATCTCGCTGTCCTCGACGCGGCAGTCCTCGGAGACGGAGGTGTACGGGCCGATGTAGGAGCCGATGACCTCGGTTCCCGGTCCGATGACGGCGGGGCCGACGACCCGGCTGGCGATGACCTTGGCCCCGGCCTCGATCCGGACGCGGCCGATGACCGTGCTGGCCTCGTCCACGTATCCCTCCTGGACGGCGTCGACGGTCTCCAGGACGGAACGGTTGGCCTCCAGCATGTCCGGCACGTTCCCGGTGTCCTTCCAGTAGCCGGAGATGACGGACGAGTGAACCCTCCTGCCGTGGTCGATGAGCCACTGGATGGCGTCGGTGATCTCCAGTTCTCCGCGCGCGGACGGCCGGATCGATTCCACGGCCTCGTGGATGAGCGGTGTGAACAGGTAGATCCCTGCCAGCGCCAGCTCGCTCTTCGGATGCCGTGGTTTCTCCTCCAGCCCGACGACGCGGCCGGTCTCGTCCAGTTCGGCCACGCCGAAGGCGGTCGGATCGGCCACCCGGCTCAGCAGGATCTGCGCATCGCGGTCTCCGCACGTACGGAAGTCGTCGACGACCTCGGTGATGCCGCCGAGCAGGAAATTGTCGCCCAGATACATCACGAAGTCGTCGTCGGCGAGGAAGTCCCTGGCCACGGCGACCGCGTGGGCCAGCCCCAGCGGACGGTCCTGGTGGATGTACGTGAAGTGCAGACCGAAGAGAGATCCGTCGCCGATGGCGGCGGTGATGGCGTCGGCCGTGTCCCCGACGATCACACCGACGTCGGTGATGCCGGCCGCGGCGATGGCTTCCAGCCCGTAGAACAGCACCGGTTTGCCGGCGACGGGGACGAGTTGTTTGGCGGACGTGTGCGTGATGGGACGCATGCGGGTGCCGGATCCGCCTGCGAGGACAAGGGCCTTCACTGTGCCTCCTCAACCTGATGGGCCTCGATGAGGGCGTGGGCGGCCGCGGGGTCCGCGAGGGGCACCACGATGGTGGTGACCGGCCGCAGGACGCCCATGCGGGCGGGCACCTCGACCGGTTCACCGAGATGGAGTTCGAGGGCGCCCGACGCCCGGCCCGGTACGCGGAATGCGTCCTCGGCCGGCCGGTGGTCGGGCTGCTCCGCCGCCCGGACCCGGCTGACGGCCGTGAGAGGGATCCGCGTGCTGTGGTGCAGGCCCCAGCGCAGGACGACGTCGTCCCGGCCCAGGGTGTGCGGTCGCACCCTGCCCGCCACGGCGAAGGCGGCAGCCGCGGCGGCCGCGTACAGCAGGGCGATGGTCCCGGCGATGGTGAGCGCGCTCACCCCTGCCAGGGTGAGCAGCGATACCCCGCCCGCCGCGAGCAGGACCGCCAGGGCACCGGACTGCCAGGCGAAGCCGACCCGGCCCAGGGGGGTGTCGCGGGGCCCGGCCTGGGTACGGAAGGTGACGGCCCGGGCGAGGATTCCCCATACGGAGACCTCGTGGCGCACCATCTCCGCGATCGGCGGCGGCATCAGGGAGTAGAACGCCTCGCCGAGGGCGGCCCGCCGCCCGAGGCCGGTCCGCCGGAGCCCGCGGTACTGGTTGATGAACGCAACGCCGAAGACCAGGCCCAGCACGGACAGGGTGCCTTCGGTGACCACGAGGATGCCGGCGGCGATGCGCCAGTCCAGCAGCCCGGTCGTCACCAGGACGATCTCGATCAGCAGCACGAGGAGTCCGGCCCACCGCAGGCGGCGCAGCCACGTCGGCACCTGGCCGGGGGCCTTGGTCGGCGGCCGGGCGGTCTCCTGCTCCTGTGCTTGCTCGTTGCCCTCCAGTGCGTTGCGGATCGAGGTCACGGCGGCGGGAGGATCGGTCACGTGAATGCGGATCTCCCGCACCTCTCCGACGGTCTTGCCCGCTTCGAGCCGGGCGGGCTCGTGCAGTTTCAGCACCAGGTTGGTGGTGGACATGACCGGGACCGATAACACGCCCTCGTTGATCGCGGCCGTCCGCTGCTGGTCGGAGACGGTGCGCCGCACGACCACCTCCTCGATCAGGCTGAGCGGCACGCGCGCGTGGAAGGAGGCCCCGTAGGAAACCGTGAGCACCCCGCCCCCCACCCGGTGCGGGTAGGCCCTCAGCGCGACGGCGAAGCCGGTCATCAGGTAGGCGGCGGCGAGCCCGGCGGCCAGCGCCACCACGCGGGCCCACGGGGCGGACAGCATCAGGTCGACCAGGACGATTTCCACGGCGGACAGGAAGAGGATCACGCCCACGCCGACGGCGCTGTCATCTTGGCTGGGAATCGCCGTTCCAGCCTCACCCCTGCCCAGTGCCTTCCACGGCGCCCGTGCGGCCGCGCCGATGCTCGCCCCTCCCCCGGTGATCAATTTCGCGTCGCTCACGGTGTTTCCTCCATCCGAGGCTCCGCCGCCACCCGGCACGCCGCGGTGATCTCCAGCAGGTCCCGCAGAGCTTCCGCAGGGCCCTCTGCCACGAGCACACAGGGGTTGAGCACCACCTCGTCGATGCCAACGGCCCAGTACTTGCCGACATTTGAAGCGATTTCGTCAGCAGTACCCACAAGTACCACACCGTGATCGACGAGCTTCCGGGCGATGTCCTGATCGTTTCCGGTCAGCGACAGCCCCGCCGCGGCCAGTGCCCCCTGGTAATGAGGGCTGCTCAGATGGTTGCCGGTGGCCAGCCGGACGGCACGCGCCACGTCCCGGCCGGGCCGCCGTACGACGACGTGGACGACACTGACCACACTGGGGCCCGGTTCCCCTCCGCCGAGCACCGGCAGCAGGGTGTCCCGTACGTACGACAGCGGGGTCATCCAGGTGAGCGCCACGTCCGCGTGCTCCGCCGCCAGCCGGGCCATCCCGGACCGGAGCACGCCAAGACCCGTCTCCACCGCGGGGACGTCGGCCAGCGAGGGGTCGAGCCGGGTGGCGGCGGTGGCGTCCGCTTCCCGCTCCTCCCCGGGCGCACCCTTGAGCAGCCGAGAGACCGTGGTGAGGTACTCCCGCGCGGCCTTCAACGGGCTGTCGTAGGGCACGCCGTTCAACGCCCGCTGGAACGCCGGCGTACCGGTGCCGAAGACCGCGGTGAGCGGTTTGCCCGACAGCGCCGCCAGCGACCGGGCCGCGACCGCCGCCTGGTAGGGGTGGGCCAGCGGCATGAGGGACAGGCCCACGCCGAGGGCCGGGCTGATGCCCTGTCCGAGCAGGTAGGCGAGTGTCTGGTGGGTGTCCAGGGTGAGGGACTGGCCCATCCAGAGCCGATTCGCCTGCTGGGCGGCGAGCCGGGCGAAGGGTGCGAGATGCCGGGGGGCGCGCGGCTGGAGCGGGTAGTAGACGCCCACCCGCCCCCCGCGCGGCCGGTCGGCCGGGTCAGCCATGGGTCAGGGCCCCCGACTTCTTGCGCTCCTCCTCCGCCGCCTGGAGACGGACCATGCGCATCCGGACGGCGTCGCTGCACAGGGCCAGGGCCTGGTCGCCCAGGTCGTCCTGCGGGGCCTGTTCGAGGACGAAGTGCCCGTGGGTGTCCTCCCCCTGGACCAGCAGCGCCGAGTCCTGGCCGCGGCTGGGGCGCACCGAGGGCGCCAGGTAGTCGATGGCGAAGGCCACCCGGGTCTCGTCGGTCCTGTTCAGACCGGATCCGTGCACCACCAGCATGTTGTGCAGCGAGCACTGTCCCGGCCTCAGCACCACGTCGTGCCGTTCGAACTCCGACTCGTCGAAGGCGGCTTCGTCGCCGCGCATCATGCCCTTGAGTCCGGACGTCCTGCGGTGCGTGCGTATGCCGTCGCGGTGCGTTCCCGCGGCGAAGCGCAGGGTGCCGTTCTCCACGGACGTGGGTGTCAGGGCGAGCCAGACCCGGAAGGCCGCCAGCCGGCCGTCGGAGTCCAGGTCGTAGGTGAGCGCGTCCTGGTGCCAGGCGAGGTCGGTCGCGCCGCCGGGTTCCTTGACGAAGATCTGGGTTGCCCACACCAGGATGTCGGGGCCGAGCATGCTCTCGGCGATCTCCAGCAGCGCCGGGTGCCGCACCAGGCGGTGCGCCCACCGTGCCAGCAGATGGACCTTCGGCCCGAAGGCGAGTGCGGCCCGCGCGCCACCCAGGCGCCGGCAATCGGCCAGGTGCTGGAGCACGGTGTCCCGCAGCTCGGCGGCCTCACTCTCCGTAAGGGCTTCCACGGGAAAGAAGAAGCCGTTCTTCTCGAACCCCTCGGTCTGTCGCTGTGTCAGCGTCGGCATTGCTTTCACCTTTCACCCATGGTGCGCAGCAGCTGTTCGGCGGCGCGGGCGGGGGCCGGCGCCGCGTCGTTCTCGTCCCGCAGGACGGCCGCCGACTTCGCGTACCGGGGGTCGCCGAGAACGTCCTCGACGGCCCGGACGAGCTCTCCGTCACCCGCCAGGGCCGCGGGCACGGGGACCAGTCGCCCCGCCCCCAGCTCTTCGAGCCGCCGTGCGTTGTCCGTCTGGTCCAGGACCGAGGGGCAGACCACCTGCGGGACTCCGTGCGCCAGCGCGGCCATCGTGGTGCCCGATCCGCCGTGGTGGACGATCAGGTCGCAGTGCTGCACGGCCAGTCCGATGGGCAGCCACCGCACCGCTTTCGCCCGCTGGGCGAGTTCCTGCGGCACGGTCCCCGGGCGGGCCGCCACCACCACTTCGACGTCCGGCCGTGCCGTCGCGTCGAGCGTCCGCTCCAGCAACTGGTGGGCCTCGGGCCCCTGCGACACGATGGTGCCCAGCGTGATGAGCACCCGCCGGGGCCGGTCCCTGTCCGTCAGCCAGGCCGGCACCGCCGAGGGCCCGTTGTACGGGACGTAGCGCGTACGTATCCCGGACGGCGCCCCGGCGCTCTGGAACCCCGGCGGACACGGGTCGATCACCACGTCCGGCACCGATCCCATCCCCGGCCACGCCTCGTGCCACGCGCCGAAGACATGCCGTGCGGCGCTCGTCCGGGGTTCCGTCGGCAGGAATCCGCCGATCCAGTGCTCCGCGTGGGCCAGCCCGTGTTCGGCCGCGGCGCGCCGCCCGGTGAAGTCCATCGGGTCGGAGATCACCAGGTGCGGCCGCCACCCGTCAACGATCCTTTCGACGTCCCCCGCCATGGCGTTCGCGATGCGCGCGAGTCGCCGGTACGTGCCGGTCGTGTGGTCGTCGTCAATGTCGTCGCGCGCGTCGAGGGCCTGTTCCTCCGACACCGGAGCGGTGGCGACGGCGGCCAGCCCGGCCTGCAGCACCGTGTTCACGAAGAACGCCGGCACCACGACCCGTACGTCGTGCCCGGCACTGCGCAGGGCCCACAGCATCGGCACCATGGGGAAGAAGTGGCCGACGGCCGGGCTCGGGGTGGCCATGATCCGCAAGGGCTTCACGGGCGCTCCTCCAGAGACGTCTTCCCCGCCGGCGACCTCGACGAGCCGCCGCTCGAAGACGTCCAGCGGCTCCAGTCCCACCCGCCGGCGGCGGTCGTCGAGCGTTTCCGGGTCCTCCACCGGCAGCCGCCGGTACTGCCCCCGCTCGTTACGGGTGTACTGGGTGCCGTAGCGCAGGGGCACTTTGGCGTGCAGGTGGATGCGGTCGGTCAGGTAGGCGACATGTGCGGGGTCCGCGTCACCGGCGTCGACGGCTTCGACGAGACAGCCGAGGGCGAAGCGCTGGAGCTTCCGGTCACGCGTGGCGTGCTGGACGATGACCATCGCGTCGGCGGATCCCTTCTCGCCGACGAGGGTGTGGCCCGGCCAGCCGTGGGCTTGCAGGACGTCCCACAGGAAGCGCTCGTTGTCGGCCGCGACCCGCATCCAGCGGTCAACGTCCTGTGCCGTCTTGCCCGGGACCTTGGCCAGCTCCTGGTCGCGCACGGCGCATTCCCGCAACCGTGCGGCGAGGGCGGGGTCGGCGGTCACCGGAGTGTCTCGGCGACGATGAATTCCCGCATGGTGGCGGGCGACGTGGTGTCGCGGGCTTCCGGGTCCCGGTGGGCCGCGGCCACGGTCAGACCGTGCCGGCCCAGTTCCGCCGTGACGCTCTCGGTGCTGTCGATCCAGAACCTGAATCCGGTCAGATGGCGCGTGGTACGCCCTTCGCCGTCCGTCAACTCGGCGCTCATGTTGGTGAACTGGGTCCGGTCGGCGGGCCGGCGCAACATCCCGACCAGCACGAAGCCGGAGCGCTCACGCAGCCGGATCGGCACCGTGAACACCTTCTCGGACTCCTGCTCGTCCGGCTGGGCCGGGGCGTGGTCGAACAACAACCGCCCGCCCGGGGCGAGATGACGTGTCACCGCGCGCAGCAGAGCCGTGCGCGCTTCACCGTCGAACAGCGTCACGCTCAGCCCGCCGATCACCACCGCGTCGAAGACCCGGTCGAGGTCGAGGGTGGTCACATCCGCGTGTACGAAGGTCATCCGGTCGGTGACGCCGAACTCCGCGGCCCGCTTCTGGGCCGCGGCCAGCTGTATGGGCGAGATGTCCACGGCGGTGACCTCGTGTCTCGCGCGGGCGAGTTCGACCGCCGACCGGCCACCGCCGCAGCACAGGTCGAGCACCCTGCCCGGACCGGCGGGCACCGCCTGTTCGGCGAACCAGGTGTTGTCCTGTTCGGCCTGGTTGACGATCTTCGTGTAGAACATGCCCAGAATTCCGTCGAAGGGGTCGACGAGCTTCGTGTTCGGCAGATCGAGTGCGCCGATTCCCGCGAACGGGCCGAAGAGGTCCTTGGAAATGTCCGCCATGTCTTTCTCACTCCTCCGTGAAGGCATAGATGACCCCGCCGGTCCGGTGCGGATCGAGGCTGCTGAGAACGAAGGGGCCGACGTCGGCTCCCCGGAAGTGTGCGTCGACGGGCATCTCCAGCCGGCCGGCCGTCAAGTCGTCCACGGCCGCCTGGAGATCGTCGCGGGTGCCCAGGCGCTGCCCGGCGAACGACGCGTTCTTCGCCACGAGGCTTGCCGTGGCCGCGACCCAGTCCGCGGCCGCGTCCTCTCCCGAGGGGTCGTGTCCCGCGACGTACCGGCCGGAGAACCCCAGGAACTTCACGGCGGTCCGGAAGTTGCTGCGCCACAGCGGGTCGATGATCACGTCGAAGCCCCGAAGGCGCCGAGCCAGCTCCGCGCACTCCGCCAGGTCTTCCAGTTCGGCGGAGGAGAAGGACCGGGTGACGCCCAGCTTCTCCAGCACGGTGGCCGCCGCGCCACTTAACGACAGGGCGTACACCTGGGCGCCGGCGAGCCGGGCCGCCTGGACAGCGGCCAGAGACGTCGCCGAACCGGCCGCCGTGACCAGCACCGAGTCGCCCGGCGCAACGGCGGCACGCCGCACCATGGCGTACGCGGTGGCGCCCGCGGTCGGCAGGCACGCTGCCTCGGCGTCACCGAGGCCGGACGGCAGGCGCAGCAGCCGGGCGTGGTGGACGCGCTGCACCTGTCGTGACGCCCGGCCGGGATTCTCCAGGGCCGACACGGGGTCGGGCCGTACGGGTGGCCACCGCAGCACGGGAACGACCCGGTCCCCCGGCGCCAGGGCGGTGACGGCGGACCCCACGGCGAGGACGTCGGCGACGAAGTCGGACCCGAACTCCACCCACCGTGACGCTGCGGGGCCGGACTCCGGCGACCCGGGAAGGCCCTCGCCGAGCGAGAACGCGCGCACCCGGATGAGCACGTACGCGCGATTGTGGTCGGCGGCCCGGTCGAAGGCCGTGTCGGGCCGCTTCGCAAGGCCGAACCGCACGCGCTCGCCGCGCACCTCGATGTCGGCCACCTGCTCGCCGCCCGCGGGCGGCGTACTGCTGCCGCCACCTGCGACTAGGACGTTCACTTTCGCTCCTCTTAGTACCAGCGCAGCACTGCGGCGCCCGCTGTCATGCCGGCGCCCACAGCCACCAGCGCCACGAGATCCCCCCGGCGGAAGGGCCGTTCACGGTCGGCCATGGCGAGCGCGACGGGGATCGACGCGGACGCCGTGTTGCCGGTGACCGACCCGTAGGCCGGTGCCGTGCTCTCGTCCAGCCCGACGTGGTCCGCGAGCCGCCGCACCAGGCGCGGGTTGGCCTGGTGCACGATGACGCGGTCCAGTTGGTCAAGCCGTACCCCGGCCCGGTCCAGCGCGCCCTGCAGAATCTTGGGGCCCATGTCCATGACGACGCCGGAGACGCTCCGCCCGTCCATGGCGAACCAACCCTCGCGGGGGACGGTCGCGTACATGGCCTGGGAGCCCTCCGCCCACAGTTCGACCGCGAGGATTCCGTAGCCGTCCGGGACGGGGCCGAGTTGGACCGCCCCGGCGCCGTCGCCGAACAGGGGCGCGGTACGCCGGTCGGTGGGGTCGACGACATGGGTGAAGGTGTCCGCGCCGATCACCAGCGGGGTACGGACGTGGCCCGTCAGCGTCATCCCGTAGGCACAGGAGAGGGCGTAGACGAAACCCGAGCAGGCCGCGTTCACGTCGAAGGCCGGTACGCCCGCCAGTCCGAGGCGGTCCTGGACGAAGCAGGCGGTGGAGGGTACGGGGCGCTCGGCGGTCACCGTGGCCACAACGATGAGGTCGGGGGTGACCCCTTCGCCCGCCAGCGCGTTCTCGGCGGCTCCGACGGCGAGGTCCGTCGCCGTCTGCGGCCGGGGCGCGTGGTGCCGCGCCCGGATGCCGATCCGGTCCTCCATCCACGCCGGATCCGCCCCGCTGGCCGCCGCGATGCTCCCGTTGCCCACGGGGGTGCCGGGCAGGTGCAGACCCAGCGACACGACGCCCGTCGCGGTCATGTCCACCACCCCAGCTGCTGGCTCATGGCGGTGCTGTCGGCCTCGGTCCACTCCTCGAGGATCATTCCGTCCTCGAGGTGGGCGATGCTCAGTCCCCGATGACTGATCAGCCGTATGTCCGGGATGTGCCGCTCGATCGCCTGGAGCGCGGGGGTCAGGAGCTTGGCGTCGGAGATGCGGCCGGTCAACTCCCACCGGTACGCCACCATGTCCTGGCCGGAGATCAGGTGGCTGACGTTCATCCGGGGCTCGTCGAACAGGCCCCGGAACGCGGCGACCGTCTCGGTGAACGCCTCCCGGCCGCGCAGCCTGACCTCGGCCCGCTCGTCCAGCATCGTGTAGTCCGGGTGGATGAAGCGGGACACCGCCTCGAAGTGGCCCAGCGTCCAGATCTCGTGCAGCATGCCGGTGACGATGCCGCCCGCCGCGCCGGTGGAGACGGCGGCGCTCATGACTCCGCCAGGAGCTGCTGTTCCACGGCGGCCGCGCCGGCCCATTCCGCGCGGAGCAGACCCATCATCACGGCGTCGACCCGCTCGCCCGCGGGCGTCACCATGTGGGAGCGGGCCAGGCCCTCCCTGGTGAAGCCCATCCGGTCGCACACGGCCAGGGCGGCGGGGTTGATGACCGCGACCTGCCCGGAGAGGCGCTGTACAGACTCGTCGGCGAAGAGCGCGTCGAGGGCCACCGCCATGCAGGCGGTGCCGATGCCTCGGCAGCCGAGTGTCTCGACGCCCGGGGCGGTGACCGTGTCGCCGCTCCAGGTGCCGTCGAAGCCGGTCGGCGCGTAGAACTGCGCGGACAGTACGCCGAACCCCGGCAGCTCGATGAACCAGCCCTTCATCACCCCCTGCTCCATCAGGGTCAGCAGTTGCCCCCGGGCCTGCTCGTAGCCTTGCGGGAAGGCGGTCTCGCCCATCGCGGCGAGCCGCTCGTCGGAAAAGATCTCGTCGACCAGGGGCTGGTCAGCCGGCGTCGTGGGGCGTGCCTTCAGCTCGCTCGGCAGCAGACGGGATGGGGTGCCGGACATCGATCACACTCTCCTCTGTGGCAGTTACGGACGTTGCTGGGCGGAGGCGTGCCATCAGCTCTGCGACGACGGCTTCCGGGGGCGCGCATGCCCCCGGCGACAGCTCCCCGGTGGACACCGCGTGCCCGATGACCGGCCCGACGACCCCGTGCCCGTCCTGCCGGAGGATCCGCAGGGCGCGGCGGAGCGGCCCGCCCTGAGCCGCGCCGGCCGCGACGGACGGCGCGAAGACCACCGGGGCCGTGGTGGAGAGGACGATGGCGGCAGGCAGGCTGTCGGCCAGGCCGAACGCGCACCGGGACAAGAAGTCCAATGTGGCGGGCCAGACGATGACTCCCTGGGCCCACTCGGCCCACTCCACGTGCTCGGGGCCACTCTCGGCGGGCCAGACGGGCGACACCACCGGCCGTCCCGTCAGGGTGGCCAGGGCCCGCGGGGAGACGAAGTCGCGTCCGGCCGCGGTCAGGCACACGGCGACGTCAAAGCCGTAGTCGAACTTCAACAGACCGATGAAGGACGGAACTTGAGACACACCGATCGCTCCGGTGCCGATCAGCAGAATGCGTTCGATTCCGGGCGGTCTGGACCGGCGCCCGGGCGGGGGAAGGGCAGGCCCGGCAGTCATACCGCCTCCGGAACCCGCAGCTGCCGCCGCGTCCGCTCCCAGGACCGGGCCAGCCGCGTGAGCACCGCGTCCAGACCCGGGGTGCCGTTGGCGTCCCACGCCTCGACCAGGGTCCGGGCCCAGTAGTAGCCGATGCTCATGGCCACTTCGCCCGTGTCCGCCTCGGGGGTGAGCGCGACACCGACACCGGGGTACAGCGCCACACTGAATCCGGGTACGGACTCGACCGGGTCCGCGCAGTTCGCCGCGGCCGCCGAGGCGACCCGCGCCAGGTCGTCCGCCGCGCAATACAGGACGACGCAGTCCGTCCGGTCGAGCATCGCGGCCGATCCGCCAACCTTGGCCGCGAACTCGATGCCGGCACCGTGCAGGGTGCGGACGGCGCCGGACCACGCGTCGAGCGCGTCGTCGGGCCGGGCGTGCAGATAGACCCGCGCGTCCATGGCGTCGCCGGACTGGGGCGGTGTCCAGTACACCCAGCGGGCACCCACCTGGGTGGAGAGCCCACTGGCGGTGACCGTCACGTCACCCGCGGCGGAGAGGCGTACGTGACGCTCGTCGAGCGCCACGTCGACGCCGTCGGGGCAGGACACGACGGTCCGCCCGGCGTCGCGCGAGACGAGGGTGAAGCCGGTGCGCTCATGGGTCAGGTCGCCGAGCCGCCGCTCGGCCTCGGCGACCATGGCGGCGTAGGCCACCCGGTCCGAGGCGAACACGTCGCCGCGTCGGCCCGGTACCGCGTGGACCATCCGATAGATCCGGTCGGCGAGGCTTTCGCGCAGGGTTTCGGACATGCCCCGGTGTGCGTCCTCGTCCAGCAACCGGCCGACGGTACGGCGGATGCGGGCGAGCCTGTCGGCGTCGTGCGGGTGCGTCGGTTCAGGCGTGCCCATCGGTTCAGGCGTCCGCGTCGGTTCAGGCGTGTGCATCGATGGCCCTCCAGCGTGCGGGGTCGAGCAGCAGTCCGCGGCCGATGCCGGCGAGAACCGTGACGACCCGGTCCAGGCGGGTCTGCGAGGCACGCATCAACGCACGGGACAGCAGGCTGCCGCCCACGGCGCCTCCGAGCAGCGCCGGGTCGAGCCGCCGATCACTGTGGGACCGGTAGGCCGCCAGGACGACCCGTATGTGCCCCGTCGCCCGGCCCAGCGACGCCCGGAGTTCCGCCTGGGCCTCGGCTCCCACGGGGGCATCCATCGGATTGAGCTCATCGAACATCAGCGAGCCGCACAGGGAGCCCAGGTCCGCCTCGGGGCGGCCGAGCCCCGAGCACTCCCAGTCGATGAACATCGGGGTGTCGCCCGCCACGACGATGTTGTTCGTCCTGGCGTCGCCGTGGCACCAAACGTCCCCCGCCGTCAGGTCAGCCTGGACGGTACGGCCCCGGTTCCGCAGCACCTCTTCGCGGTGGAGCGTTGCGGTCAACTGGCGCTGCGCGCCGGTCAGTCCCGCCCAGACCCGCAGGGGAAGGGGCTCCCAGGGCAGGGACTCCAGGACAACGGGGCTGTCGCCCGGCGGCTCCGCCGCGTGGAGCACCGCCAACGCCCGGCCGACGTGGCGTAGATGATGGCCCGTCAAGCTGCCGTCTCGGACGCGTGCGTCGAAACGAGGACCAGGGACCTCGGTCAGGACGGGACGCCCGCTTCCAGCGGATGCGACCTGAGGGGAGAGCGAGGCCCCTGGAGATACCTCGACGCCGGCGGCCCAGCGCACGACCTCTTCCTCGGACAGGGGAACCGAGGATTCGGTGACCGTCATGACGCGTGGCCTCCAGAGATACCGGTAGCATGCGGGCGTAGTGCTGGACAGCTGCGTTCCGGGGTTTGTTCCGGGCAGTTGTTCGCTGTGCAAGGGGCGGCCCCCCTCCAGGCAATGGGCAGGGACCGCCGCCTCGTACTGGTTGAACGGTGTTGTCGGCAAGCGGCAGCGTTGGTTCCTGTCGCCTGCCGACCACCTACCACTGACTCAGAATCAGCAGTGGATCATGACGGTGTAGATGACCGAGCCGACGGCGGTCGGCATGAGCGACGGGTCCGTCTCCAGCTCGGTCAGGGCCGCGACGTCGTCGCCGTCCAGCAGCTCGGCCAGAACATCCTCGACCACGATCTCGGTGGCGCTCATAGGAGAACTCCTTCTTAAATTTCGCGCGTTTAGCACAGAACGCGCGGAGTGCGATGAGAACTCTTGCAGAAACAAACCCGGCGTCATTCGAACGATCCGCGCTTGCCTCGACCATCTTTGGTCGTACGCCTCTCGTGATTCAAGTGCGATCCTGTTCCCAGCACGTTCCGTGACCCGCTCCGGACTTGAGTCCGGATGCCCGTACCGGATCTCCCGACCTGCGAGAACCCACCCTCGGGCAGCCGGTTTTCCGGACTTTCACGACCCCCGCCGCCAGGAAAACGGTCTGGCTCCACTAGCACTTTTCTCACCCTCTGTACTAGCTCCAGTCGTCATTTTCCCGGGCCGGCGATCCGCGGGCCCCGCCGACAACTCCCGGGAGAACGCAGCGATGCCCGCCGGGCCCCGGCAACCAACTGGTCACCGACACCCGACGGGCATCAGGAAGGACTGGTACGGATCGCTGACTGCGTCCGCACCGGAGATATGCGGCGCCGCGGACCACGGAGTTACGGTCGAGCCGCCCCCGAGTTCAGGTGAGGGCGGCGCGGACCCCGTGGCCCACCACGGCGCGCGCGGACGTCGCCCGTGGTATGCGCTGTACGGCAGAGATGATCATTGAGCGGGGTATGCCCGAGGCGTCCGCAAGGTTGACCACCGCTTGGAGCTGTTCAGAGATATCGGCCAGATCCACGGGGCGTGCCGAGTGGGTGACGACCGCTCCTCGCCCCCGGCCGAAATCAATCATTCCCTCACTGCGCAGCATGCGCAGGGCCCGAAGTATCGTGTTCTTGTTCGCCCCGTAGGTGTTCCCCAGCTCACCCGCCGATGGAAGATGACTCCCTTCCACGTACGTACCAGTCAGGATTTCCCACCGCAGTCTGTTCTTTATTTTGACGTATACCGGCAATTCCGCGAACGGGTCGGCCTGGTGCGTGAGGAACGGGGAGTCACGGCAAGAACTCGGCGCCCCGTCCGTGCGTAACGCAGGTGGCACTTTCCTATCGGTACGTCGAAGGTGTCCCGCCTTGGCCTCGGTCTGCCCCAGTGTCGATTTCATCCGCACCTTCCCTCTCACGCCGTTCCCCCGGGGCCCTCACCAGGAGACGAACCACCAGGCGTCTTCCCCCGGGGCGCAGGCCCTGCCTCGCACCGCCGCGATGAGTCAGTCGCGACCCGAGGCATGATTCGTGCGATGCCCCAGCATCAACTCACGTACCAGATACAGATGTCAACGGTCTTCACGACAGTGGAAGATCCGGACGTTGCGGCACCCTACTCCACCTGGTCAGCGTCTCAAATGGGCCTAGTTCGATGACCAGTTGAGGAACCATACTGAACGGCGACACAGGACTCACCGCTGCCGTCCGGCCTCCGCTCGTCCCCACTCGGGGAGACCGGCCTCGGGTTCCAGGGCGCGATTGCGGCGTGCCGCACGGCTCCAACCGCACAGGGATCCTCGTACCACGACGACCGGGCCGGCCGGCGCTCGGCGCACGCCGTGGCGCAGGGCTTGGCTGACGCATCCGTATCCGTGGAGTTGACGGGCCTCAACCTTCTTGAGGACACTCCCAGACACACGAATTCACCAGAGTGGAAGCCGCAGTTGCGGCGGAGTGGGTGCCATGTCACAGGTTGCGGGCCATAGCCTCGCCGACAAGCTCAACCAACTCTTCGCGACCGTCCGCCCCGACGCGAGCCACGAGTACAGCAACGAGCGGGTCGCTGCGGCCATCCGGGAGACCGGCATCTCCATCTCCCAAAGCTATATCTGGCAGTTGCGCAAGGGCAAGAAGACTAACCCCAGCCTCAAGCACCTCGAGGCGCTGGCCGACTTCTTCGGCGTGCCCGCCGCCTACTTTTTCGAGGATCAGACGACCGCTCGCATCACGGCCCAGCTGGAGCTCCTCGCCGCGGAGCAGGCTCGGCTGGAGCAGGCGTCCGACGGCGATGACGTCAGGCTGATGGCGATGCGGGCGGGGCAGCTCTCCCCGGAGCACCGCAAACAGGTCATGGACCTCCTCGACATCGTCTACCGGCTGGAGCAGGCCGAGCGTCTCGACGGTCAGAGGCGAAGTCAGGAGTGAATGGCCAGATTCCTGCTGGCATCCCGGGCACCGCCGGATGTTGACTCCACGGTGAACACCAGACAGGACGCGCGTGTGTCGGCGGAGAGGTTCCTTGAAAGAGCGAGAATTACGACGGCACTGCAAGCGCACTCTCCGCTCCCTGGGCATCCGGCCACCCTTGCAGGTGCATGTCCTCTGTCGGCTGCTGGGGGAACACCGTGGCCGGCCCATTCATCTGATGCCCTACTCGCTGCCGGTCCCCGGCCCGTTCGGCCTCTGGATCGCCACGAAGAAGGCCGACTACATCTTCTTCCAGAGCGAGACGAGCAAAGCCCACCAAGATCACATCATCCTGCACGAAGTGGGCCACATCCTGGCCGGCCACCAAAGTGATGAGACGGACCAGGAGTTCTGGCAGAACATGCTGCCCGACATCTCCCTGAAGGTCATCATGAGCACGCTGCGGCGCACGTCGTACGACGAGGAACGTGAGCGCGAGGCCGAGCTCGTCGCCACCATCATCCTGGAGTGGGCGTCCGTGCTCGATCTCGTCAGCCCGCGGAAGTCGGCGGACCCCATGACGGATCTGGTGCAGTCGGCCCTGGTGGACCGGCGAGGGTGGATGTGACGGTGCTGTCCTTCGTACTCGGGGCCGTCCTGTGCCTGACCCTGGTCTGGAAGATCAGCCAGCTCGTCAAAGCCCCCTCCGACAAGCTGCTCCATGCATTGACCCTGTGCATCGTCTGCGCGTCCCTGTCCTTCCCCCTGGGGACGAAGGGCGGCACGCGACGGCTCGACGCGCTCATCGGAACCGGAACCGCCAAGCTGCTGCAGAACGTCTTCCTGCTCATCGCTCTCTACTGCCTGAGCTGGTTCTTCCTCCAGTCCGCGGCGGACCGCGACACCGGAAGCAGGCGCGCCCGGAGGGAACTGATCCCGCTGGGAGTCACCGTCGTCGTCATCACTCTGGCGATGGTGGCGACGCCGCGGGGCGAACGCGGCCATGTGTACGCCACGGCGAACATGCAGCTGACCGGAGTCTTCGTCTTCTACCTGGCGGCCGGGCTCTACCTCGTCTACGCGCTCACCATGAGCCTGTGGTGGACGGTGCGTCACCTGCGCTCGGCCACCGCCCCGTTGGCCACGGGGCTGCGGATCGTGGCCGTCGCACTGGCCGGCATGGTGATGGCCGGTTCCGTCCGCGCCGCGCTCAACGTGGTCCGCCGGCTCGGCAGTGAGGTTCCTTCACCCGTGCTCATGGGCGCCAAGCTCGTGCTCGACCTGACGATCCCCCTCTTCGTCCTGGGGCTGATCTACCCGCCGATGGCGGTCAAGTGGGCGAGCGCGCGCCTGTGGTACCACCGCTACCGCACCTACCACCGCCTGACTCCGCTGTGGGCCGCGCTGCACCAGACGTTTCCCGAGGATTCCCTCGGCAAGGCGCCGACCGGCACCTGGCGCGACGCCCTGCGGCTCACCGGGGTGCACCGCCGCTGCTACCGGCGCGTCATCGAGTGCCGGGACGGCCTGGTGCGGGTGAGCCCGTACATCGCGCAACTGGCGGCGCAGCAGGAGCCCTTGGACGAGGTCGGACTCGACGTGGCCGCACGGCACCTGCCCGCGGCCCTGAGCGCGTACGCCGCCGGTGACCCCGCGCCCTCCCAGGCGGTCCCGGTGGTCCTGCCCGGCAGTGACGACTTCGAGGACGACCTGCGTCAGCTCACGGCACTCTCCGACGCCCTGAAAGCCGCCCCACGGACGCTCACGCACAACGGGAGTTGACCTCTGATGGATGCCCTCATCACTGCGGGCCGGGTGGTGACCGGCCCCCTCGGCCGGCATGTCGTCGACGGAGCGGTCCTGGTCCGGCAGGGCGTCATCACCGACGTCGGGCCCCGCGCGGAGGTCGAGCGCAGGGCATCCGAGGACGTTCCCCGCATCGCACACCCGGACGCCACCCTGCTTCCCGGCCTGATCGACTGCCATGTCCATCTGGCATTCGACGCCGGAACGGACCCGGTGTCCACGCTCGGCAAGGCGGAGGACGCCGATCTGCTGCCCGCCATGGCCGACAGGGCGATGCGGGCGCTGAACACCGGCGTCACCACGGTGCGCGACCTGGGCGACCGCAACGGACTCACGCTGCGACTGCGCGACGCCTTCGCGGCCGGCACCACCCCCGGGCCGCGTATCCTGGCCGCGGGCACTCCCCTCACCAGGCCGGGTGGACACTGCTGGTTCCTCGGCGGCGAGGTCGACGGGAAGAACGCCATCCGGGACTTGGCCCGCCGCAACGCCGAGAGCGGCGTGGACGTCATCAAGGTGATGGCCACCGGCGGAGGCATCACCAAAGGCGGTCCTCCCATCTGGGAGGCCCAGTTCACCACCGAGGAACTGCTCGTCGTGGTCGAGGAGGCGAAGCGGGCCGGGCTGCCCGTCGCCACTCACGCCCACGGCACCGCGGGCATCGCCGCGGCGGTGGCCGCCGGTGTGGACACGCTGGAGCACTGCACCTGGATCACCAAGGACGGCTTCGACGTACGGGAGGACCTGGTCGCCGAGATCGCGGCCAAGGGGATTCGGGTGTGCCCGGCGGCCAGCCCCGACTGGCGCGGCTTCGCCGAACGTTTCGGCGCCGAGCGGGCCGAGGAGATGTTCACCGGCCTTCGCCGGATGAGCCGACAGGGGGTACGCCTCATCGCCGGCACGGACGCGGGCGTGTCCGGTGCCGTCTTCGACGACTTCGTTTCGAGCCTCGAGTTCTTCGAGCACATCGGCTTCTCCGCCACCGAGGTCGTCGACCTGGCCACGTGCGGAGCCGCTGACGCCGTGGGCATCGGCCACGACACCGGGCTGATCGCGCCCGGGTACCGCGCCGATCTCCTCGTCGTGGGCGGCGATCCGTTCGCCGATCTCCAGGCTCTACGTGCCGTCCGACTCGTCATGGCGGCCGGTCGCCTGCACGTACCCCCGGGAGCGGCGTCGGACGCCCCTGTCCCGCCCCGGGCGGCACCGCGCTGTTGAGGGGGACCGGACCGGGGCCCCCGGGCTCTCTCCCTGCCGTTGCCCGCCTGCTATCGGGTCGATCCCATCCGAACGGCACCGTCCAGACGGATCGTTTCTGCGTTGAGCATCGGGTTCGTCGCGATGTGCAGGGCCAGATCCGCGTACTCCTCCGGACGCCCGAACCGCGCGGGGTGGGCCACCTGGTCGCCGAGCGCGGCGAGGGCCTTCTCGGGAACGCCGGCGAGCAACGGGGTCCGGAAGAGCCCTGGCGCGATGGTGACGACACGAATCATCAGGGGCGCGAGGTCGCGCGCGGCTGGCAGGGTCATGCCCACGATGCCGCCCTTGGAAGCGGCGTAGGCGGTCTGCCCGGACTGCCCGTCGAACGCGGCGATGGACGCCGTGTTGATGATGACGCCCCGCTCCCCGTCGACCTCCTCAGCCTCGCTGATACGCTCCGCCGCCAGCCGAAGCACATTGAACGTGCCCACCAGGTTGATCTGGATGACCTGGTTGAAGTCGGCGAGCGGGAAGGGCCCGCGCCTGCTCACCGTCCTCACCGCACTGCCCACCCCGGCGCAGTTCACCGCGGCCCGCAGGGTTCCGAGCTCCCGCCCGGCGTTCAGCGCGGCGGTGACCTGTGCCTCGCTCGTCACATCGGTGGCCTGGAAAACGACTCGTCCCCCGAGCTCGGCCGCGATTTCCTCGCCCCGGGAGGAGGGTAGGTCCGCGATGACGACTCCGGCACCGGCCCGTAAGAACTTCTTCACCGTGGCCAGTCCGAGCCCCGAGGCACCCCCGGTCACGAGGACCACGCTCTCTGCGACGTTCACGCTGCTCCTCTTCCACGAAGGTCCGATCCGGACGACGCCCCGGCCTGACGCACCGCCAGGCCGAACGGAGCAGACTTCGCATCCGCCTACGAATTCGAGACGACCAGGCTACTGGGAAGCAAGGTCGGCCTGCTCGTCCGCGAGGGGCATCGGCTCACGCAAGACGTCATCGACGATCAGCCGTCATCGTTCCCGGTCGCAGCGGGCACATTCATTCGCGAGCTGGACACCGACAAATTTTTCTCGGGGCTCGCGGTACACGGCCCGGTAATCGAGATGGACAATGACGACCTTCCCGCTCGACTCGCTCTGAAGACAGATTTCGTGTTGCTCTGCGGCGTGGTCTTGCCGACGGTCCGCGCCGACCTGGGACTCGTGGCGGGTACCCGGCTCCGAATGCCGGGACCGTCTCTCGACTGGGGTCTCGTCTGGTCGGCCAAGCTACAAGAAGTCGAGTACTGCGCGACGCATCACCGGCACGATCCCCACGCTCACGACCGAGGTGGTCTCCGACGAGAAGAGCCCGAACCCGCTGTGGGTCGGCTTCCTGGCGAGCCGACCAGCGATGGGGCCACGAGGTGCGGCATTGCCGGGCAGCTGACATCCCGGCAGAACGAGCGTCGGACCAGCGTCAACTGCCTGCGCCATCTCCGCGAAGACCGGAGGACCGTACTTGCCAGTCTCCGGTCGTCATTCTCACCGAAGCCGACACCGGAAACCTCGCCAGGAAGGGGGACGTTCTGCGGCTTGAGGTCACGGTGCGACAGCTGTTCCTGATGCACGGAGGTGATTCCTCCGGCCAGCAGCGCACCGAGGCCGGCGGTCTCCACCAGCGGCAGGACACCGTGGTCGCGCACGTGCCGGAGCAGGTCGGGATCGGGCACGTAGTCGACGGCGAGCCACGGCTGGTCCGCCACCGGATCGGTGCCGACGAAGGCAGCCACGCGCTACCCGAAGCCCTCCTTCATGTTCTCTACCTCGAGGGCGAACCTGCTGCGGGTCTCGGCATCCAGGAGGGACGACTTGATCACCTTGACCGCCGCCTGCTGACCGGCGGGCGATTCACGGAGATACACCCTGCCCATGCCGCCGGAGCCGATCCGGCCACGCAGGGGCGGTTCCACGGCGACCTCGCTCCCCCTCAGTGTCCAGCTCGCGGCCCACGGGGCATCTGCACAGACGGCCGAGCACAGTGCAGGTCGGCGGCTCTGATCCTCCGTCCTTCGCTTCGGTCCACCGGCTGGAATTCGCCGTACCGGCGGGCGCCTGCGGAATCACCCCTGGCAACCACTGTGCAGGGTCGCGTACGGGCCTGCACGATGAGGATCTCTGAGCATGACCGGAAAAGTGGGCGACGCGGGTGGGCGGCGCGAGGAGATCGCCGCGGCTCTGGACGACTGGATGAGCTGACGAAATCCGCACGGCCCGCACCTCGATCCGGCTGTGGGCATCCCTGGGCCGCCAACTGGACGGGGCGTCCTGCTGCTGCGCGAGGCGGCTGCGCGCGGCGGGCATGCGCCGCTCGTCCGTGGCGGACCGCCTACGCCAGTCGGCCCCTCCTCCGGGCAGAGGAAGGGCCCGCCTGATCACGGTCGTTTCCGCATACGCCGACGGCTACGCGGGATCCAGCACGGGCTTCTCCGGGAGCCCGCCGTTCTTCTCACAGCCCAGTTCCCTGGCCATGGCCAGCGAGAAGGAATGGGCCACGGTCGCGTAGGCGTCCTTCAACGCCTCGGTGTCACCCTTGGGCTCCGTCGGCGTGCCCCAGCGTTCCACGCCGATGCCGACGTGAGCCGCCTCATTCGTGGAGTCGGGGAACTTGTCGCTCCGGCACTCGAACCGGACCGACGCCCTATTCGCCGCCGCCAGGGTGCGCTCCCCCATGTTCAGCACGGTGAATTCCGGGGCCGGCGTTTCCGTCGGGGAGTCGCCGTACAGCCCCCAGGTGACTCGGATCGCGAAATCCGCCTTACCGCCGACCGGGTAGATGCGGCAGACGTCGTCGCGCCCTCCGGTGGCGGCCGGAAACGCCGCGACCAGGTTCGTCGCGGCCCGCGCGATGGTGGACTTCTCCGCCGTCGTGCCGAACCGCGATGTCCCCGTGATCACCTTCAGCGCCTTGGACGCCTGGGCGGACACGGCGTCACCACCGCACACTTGCGTTCCCGCCAAGGCCTTGTCGGCCAGCTCCTCTTCTCCGTCCCCGCCACAACCGGTGCCCGCGAGACCCAACAAGCCGGTCACAGCCGTGGCAAGGAGTCCAACGCGTACCGACCTACGACTGATCACTATCCGCATCCTTACGTGTCCTCGGCCGCCGGCCTCAGCCCGTCTCCGGGCTATTGCCCTGCTGTTTAGCCCGGTCGTTGCCCACCCCGTAGCCCAGCAGCATCGATTCGCGAAGGTCCTGCGCGAACGTGCTGCCCTCGGGGTCCGGGACGTGCCGCAGCAGGAATTCCTCCATCGGTGCCTCGGCCAGGGCCTCACCGGCGGAGAAGATCTCCATTCTCTCCTCGTCGGTGAGCTCCTCCATTTCTCCTTGTGCTTGTCCGCAGACTCCTCGGTGAAGTCGCCGACCATCTGGCTGATGACCTGTTCGGCTGCGCCACTGGCGGTATCGGTCGCCAGCGGGACGAGTACAGCGGCCGTGCCCGCGGCCGACGTCACGGGCAGGAAGGCGACGCCCGCCGCGATGCCCACCGTGGCCCCGAACTCGACCCAGCCCGCCCGCTTGGCCACCGCCTTCTCGTAGTCCTGGTGGGTCTTGAGGTTCGTCGCTTCGACCTGGTCGGCGCGGGACTGGTCGAGCATGCCCTGCACCTCCGCGCCCCCGCGCACGGCCGCCCTGGCCCTGCCCTCGACCTCGTCGGTGATCTTTCCGTCCGGGCCCACTGTCCCTTCCAGCACGCTGCGTGTGTAGACCTGCTCCGCGGTCGAGAGCGTCGCATAGGCGTCCGACCTCGTCCCATCCGGGGACCCGGCCCTGCTCAGGCAACCGGAGGTGGCGTAAGCCTCTGCTCGGTGCGGTGCGTCGGACGGGCGGGAGCCGCACCTCCGCGCCGGGTGCCGGGGGCGCGTCCCTACCTGGAGGCCCGACCGCAGGGAGGTGAAGCAGTCGCCCGCTCGATGGAGTGAAAGGTGGTCCAGCCGGGCTTCACGACCTCGCCGTCCGCGTCTCGGGCAGGAGGCGTCCACACCCTGAAGTCGACTACCGCGGTGGCGATGCCCGCGATCAGTAGCATCACCCCTGAGACGGCAACACCGGCCACCGCAAGCCCTTTGCTCCGCTGCGCCCTCCGGGATATCTGGCGAGAACGTCCCGGACGTTGACGGCCAGGTCGTCGTCGATCTCGACGGCGTCCCCCGAGGACGTCGTGCACGCCCTCCATGAGCGGCATCGCGGCGTCCCGTAGGGACAGCGCGGGCGTAGCCCGGACGGCGAGTTCCCAGAGCCGGACACCGATCCGCTCCCGGCGATCGTCGTCCCGGCCCAGGAAACGATGGGCGACCAGCTCGCCCTCGAGCCGGGAGGCCGTGGCCACGTGCAGCCCCGTACGGCGCGCGACCTCGGAGACGGTCAGCGCCAGCTCCTCCTGGCTGAACGCCTCCAGGATGCGAGCGGCACGGGAGAGGACCAACTCCTGGTGAGGTGCCTTCATCGTCTCACTCCTCGCCTGTGCAGGGCAGTCGTACCCCGGCCCGTGCGGCTGGTTCGAATGCCGGGTGTGGGGCCCGCGTCGTGGTTGTGGCCCCGCTGCCACCGCAGAGCCACCCGCAGCGGCACCGCCTCGCAGGACGGTTCCATCGTGGCGCGGAGGTGATCGGCGCCAGCATCGTGCCAATCGTGCCCGGGTCAAGGCGATGGGCGGCGGGCTGGCCCGCCGGCTCCCTGCACACCCCCGCAAGGAGCCCTGCCAAGCCGTCAGAATGAGCGTCGGCCGAGCGTCAAGACCACTTGCCACCGCGGAGAGCCTGGACCGGACGGGGCGCGTCCAGCGCTCGGCGCGACTCGCGAAACACCAGGTCAGTGCCCTGCACGGCGCATCTGCCGTGGTTCACCTGGTGCACTTCGGGAAACAGGTCGAGCGCACCCGGCCCTTCCCGAGCAACCCAGGGAAACCGCAGGTCACAGCGCCTTTGCTGCGGGCTCCAAAATCGCCACGCACTCCACGTGCAACGTCATCGGAAACAAATCAAACACCCGCAACATCCGCACCCGATACCCCCCGTCCCGGAAGTACCCCAAGTCCCGGGCCAGCGCAGCCGGATCGCAGGCCACGTAGGCGATTCTGCGGGCGGCCAGCGACGCGAGGTGTTCCACTGTTTTGCGGCCCGCGCCCGCGCGTGGGGGGTCCAGGACGATGAGGTCGACCTCGTCGATGCCCGTGCGTGGGAGGACGGATTCGACCTTGCCCTGTTCGATGCGGACGCGGTCGAACGCGGCGAGGTTGTGGCGGGCGTCCTCGACGGCTCGCTTGCCGGACTCGATGCCGAGGACCGCGCCCTTGTCACCGACCCGGTCGGCCAGGGCGCCCGCGAACAGCCCGACGCCGCAGTAGAGGTCGAGGGCCATGTCGCCCTTGCGCGGGAGCAGGCCCTGCATGACGGCGAGGACCAGGGTGTCGGCGGCCTTGGGGTGGACCTGCCAGAAACCTCCGCTGCCCACACGGTAGGTACGGTCGTCGGCGCGCTCGCGGACGAAGGGGCGGCCGTGGACCCGGTGGACGCCGCCGTCCTTCTCGCCGACCCGCATCACGGAGACCGGGCGGTCGAGTTCGACGATGGGCAGGCGGGCACCGGGCCGGGGGGTGAGGATCACCTGGCGGTCCTGGGAACCGGTCGCCGCGATCGCCTCGACCGACTCCATGCCCGTCCAGTCCCGCTGCTCGATGCCCAGCTCGCTGACGCCCTCCGCGGCGATCATGCAGTGGTCGATCGGCTGGACCTCGTGCGAGCGGTGCTTGCGCAGGCCCGCGCGGCCCTCCGCGTCCACCGCGTACTGCACGCGCGTGCGCCACGACGGGACCTGGCCTGCGGGCAGCTTGTCGCCCTCGGCCGGCATCACCGTGCCGTCCCAGCCGGCCTCCTCGGGGGTGAGGCCCGCGAGGCGCTTCAACTGCTCGGTGACGACCTCGCCCTTCAGCCGGCGCTGCGCTCCCGGCTTGGCGTGCTGCCAGTCGCAGCCTCCGCAGCGGCCGGGGCCCGCGAAGGGGCAGGGGGCCTCGATGCGGTCCTTGGACGCGTCCAGGATCTCGACCGCGTCCGCGCGCAGGAAGCGCGCCCCCTCCTCGCCCTCGGTCACCCGGGCCACGACCCGCTCGCCGGGCAGCGCGTGCCGCACGAACAGCACCTGCCCCTCGGACGTACGGGCGATGCAGTGGCCGCCGTGCGCGACGGGGCCGATCTCGACCTCGTACTCCTGCCCGACCAGCGACACCGGCTGCGCCACCGCCCGGGACTCCGCCTGCGACTTCTTCGGTTCTGCCTGCATGGCGGGGTGACTCCAGAGAACGGGGACGACGAACGACGTACGCCGGAGGGCGAACGACAAAGGACAACAGCCGTCCAGTCTACGTGGACGGCGAGGAGTCCTTCGCCCGGTCGTGGTGCGCCGGACCGCGGCGTACCGCGCCGGGCGCGCTCCAGTTCTGCCGCCTGCGGGCCCGCCGCCTGGCGGCCTCGGAGGACTGCAACTGGTAGGGCACGGAGGTGACCATGACGCCGGGCGTGAAGAGCAGGCGGCCCTTGAGGCGCAGCGCGCTCTGGTTGTGCAGCAGGTGCTCGTACCAGTGGCCGACCACGTACTCCGGGATGATCACGGAGACCGCGTCGCGCGGCGCCTCCTTGCGCAGGTTCTTGACGTACTCGATGACCGGCCGGGTGATCTCGCGGTACGGCGAGTCCAGCACCTTCAGCGGTACGGCGATGCCGCGCCGCTCCCACTCCTCGCGCAGCGCCTTGGTCTCCACCGGGTCGACGTTGACGCTGAGCGCCTCCAGCGTGTCGGAGCGCATCAGCTTGGCGTAGGCGAGGGCGCGCAGGGTGGGGCGGTGGATCCTGGAGACCAGGACGACCGAGTGGACGCGGGAGGGCCGCACCACGTCGTCGCTCCGGGTGTCCTCGGGGGCCTCGGGGGCGGCGATCTCCTCGGCGACCCGGTCGTAGTACTTGCGGATCGCCGTCATCGTCGCGAAGAAGATGCACATGCCGAGCACGGCGACCCAGGCGCCGTGCGTGAATTTCGTGGCCAGGACCACGACCAGGACGAGTCCGGTGAAGAAGGCGCCGAAGGCGTTGATCACACGGGAGCGGATCATGCGGCGGCGGGCGGCCTGGTCCCGTTCCTTGGCCAGGTGGCGGTTCCAGTGGCGGACCATGCCGATCTGGCTGAGCGTGAAGGACACGAACACGCCGACGATGTAGAGCTGGATCAGCCGGGTGGAGTCGGCGCCGTAGACCACGACGAGGAGCATGGCCGCGCCGGCCAGCAGGACGATGCCGTTGGAGAAGGCCAGGCGATCGCCGCGGGTGTGCAGTTGGCGCGGCAGATAGCGGTCCTGGGCGAGGATCGAGCCGAGCAGCGGGAAGCCGTTGTACGCGGTGTTCGCGGCGAGCAGGAGGACCAGTGCGGTGGCCGCCGCCAGGACGACGAACAGGAAGCTGCCCTCGCCGAACACGGCCTCGGCGACCTGTGAGATGACCGGGTGCTGGACGTAGTCCGGGCCGACCGGGACGCCGTTGTGGAAGAGGTCGGTGGCCGGGTTCTCGGACATGCGGACGTTGGTCGAGGCGGCCAGCACGATAATGCCGCAGAACATGGTGACGGCGAGCAGGCCCATCATCGCGAGGGTGTTCCCCGCGTTCTTCGCCTTGGGCCTGCGAAAGGCCGGGACGCCGTTGGAGATCGCCTCGACGCCGGTGAGCGCGGCGCATCCGGAGGAGAAGGCCCGAAGAAGCAGGAAGACGAGCGCGAAGCCGGCCAGGCCCTGGTGCTCGGGCTTGATCTCGTAGTCCGCCGTGGGCGCGCGCATGGTGTCGTCGAGCACCAGCCCGCGGAACGCGCCCCACGCGATCATGGTGAAGACGCCCGTGACGAAGACGTACGTCGGAATCGCGAACAGCGTGCCCGACTCCCTGACCCCGCGCAGGTTCATCAGCGTCAGCAGCAGGATCACGGCGACCGCGCAGAGGACCTTGTGCTCGACGACGAAGGGGATCGCGGAGCCGAGGTTCTCGATGCCGGAGGAGATGGAGACGGCGACGGTCAGGACGTAGTCGACCAGCAGTGCGCTCGCCACCGTCAGGCCCGCCCTGGGGCCGAGGTTGGTGTTGGCCACCTCGTAGTCGCCGCCGCCGCTCGGGTAGGCGTGCACGTTCTGCCGGTAGGAGGCGACCACGGTGAACATGAGGAGGACGACCGCGACCGCGATCCAGGGGCTGAAGTGGTACGCCGACACGCCCGCGATGGACAGGACCAGCAGCACCTCGCCGGGCGCGTACGCCACCGACGACAGCGGGTCGGAGGCGAAGACGGGGAGGGCGATGCGCTTCGGCAGGAGTGTTTCCCCCAGCCGGTCACTGCGCAGTGCGCGCCCGATGAGGATCCGCTTGGGCACGTCGGTCAGTTTGGACACAACAGAGGATCGTAAGCGTTCGCACGGGCACCCTCCCATCCGCCACCCCAACGGCGCCGGCCGTCTGCTCTACGGGTGAATTCGGGAGGTGGTGCGGCTGCGGATTCCCCGGGTCGCGGGGTTCGCGTGCCTATATGGCTGCCTGTCGACCGCCTATTGGCTGCCTGTATGACAAGCATCGTCCGGTTCCCGGCCGTTGCCTCCCCCTGGAGGAACCATGCATCTGAGCGCAGAGCTGATCGGCGGCGCCGCCACGCTCGTCGGCCTCGGCATCCTGACCCTCGCCAGCGTCCGCAGCATCGGCAGGCGGGGGTCGTCGGCCGGAGGGTGAGACGGCTCCTGCGGGTCCCGCGGGCTTGCGGATACGTTGGGGGCGGACAGGGGAACCCGATCCTGACGCGCGGGGAGCCCGGGTTCCCGGGCCCTGGCGGCGTCAGTGCCGGTACACACCGGCATGATGTTCCCTGCGGTCCGCACACTGGCCGCGTTGTGTCGCCAGGCAAGCCGAAAGAGAGACATGAGCACGACATTCACCAAGGCCGGCGGGTCCGCAGGAAGCGCGGTGTGAGGCGATGCACATTGTCATCATGGGCTGCGGACGCGTGGGCTCGGCGCTCGCCCAGAACCTGGAACAGCAGGGTCACACGGTCGCCGTGATCGACCAGGACCCCACCGCCTTCCGCCGCCTGGGTTCCTCCTTCGGCGGCCGCAGGGTGACCGGCGTCGGCTTCGACCAGGACACCCTGCGCGAGGCGGGCATCGAGGAGGCCGGCGCCTTCGCCGCCGTCTCCAGCGGTGACAACTCGAACATCATCGCGGCCCGCGTGGCCCGCGAGATGTTCGGCGTGGACCATGTCGCCGCCCGCATCTACGACCCCCGGCGCGCCGAGGTCTACCAGCGCCTGGGCATCCCCACGGTCGCCACCGTCCGCTGGACCGCCGATCAGATGCTGCGCCGGCTGCTGCCCTCGGGCGCCGAACCGCTGTGGCGCGACCCCACCGGCGGCGTCCAGCTCGCCGAGGTGCACACCTCGGCGTCCTGGGTCGGACACAAGATCAGCCGGCTTCAGGAGGAGACCGGGGTGCGGGTGGCGTTCCTCACCCGGCTCGGGGAGGCGATCCTGCCCACCTCGCAGACGGTGTTGCAGGACGGCGACCTGGTGCACGTGATGATGCGCACCGACGAGGTCGACAAGGTCGAGGCGGCGTTCGCCAAGGGTCCCGAAGAGGAGGGCGGTCACTGATGAGGGTCGCCATTGCCGGAGCCGGTGCGGTCGGCCGTTCGATCGCGGGCGAGCTGCTGGAGAACGGCCACGAGGTCCTGCTCGTCGACAAGGCGCCGACCGCCATCTCGGTCGAACGCGTCCCGATGGCGGAGTGGCTGCTCGCCGACGCGTGCGAGATCACGTCCCTGGACGAGGCCGCGTTGCAGCGCTGCAACGTCGTCATCGCCGCGACCGGCGACGACAAGGTCAACCTGGTCGTCTCCCTGCTCGCCAAGACGGAGTACGGCGTCCCGCGCGTCGTCGCCCGGGTGAACAACCCGAAGAACGAGTGGCTGTTCAACGAGTCCTGGGGCGTGGACGTCGCCGTCTCCACCCCGCGGCTGATGTCGGCCCTGGTGGAGGAGGCGGTGAGCGTCGGCGACCTGGTCCGGCTGCTGCGCTTCAGCCACGGCGACGCCAACCTCGTCGAGCTGACGCTGCCGGAGGAGTCGGCCCTGGCCGGCACCCAGGTCGGCGACGTCCAGTGGCCCGAGGACACCTCCCTGGTCACGATCATCCGGGGCACCCGGGTGCTGACCCCGTCCCGGGAGGACTCCCTGGAAGCGGGCGACGAGCTGCTGTTCGTCGCGGCACAGGCCCGCGAGGAGCAGTTGGAGGACCTGCTGTCGGCCCGCCGCGGCGATACCGCGCGCTGACGACCGGCGCCGGGCACGGTCCCGGGTCCCGAGTACGGCGGTGGGGGCGCCCGGAGATCTCCGGGCGCCCCCACCGCCGTATGCCGCAGGCCCTCGCCGTATGCCGCAAGCCCTCGGCGTTCGCCGTCAGCCCTTGCGGTGCCTGCCGCCGCGCGGGTCGGCGGCGTCGCCCTCGCCGTCCGCCGGCCGGCGGAGCATCTCGTCGACGACCGGCTCCATGCTCTCGCCGAACAGCTCGGCGGTGCGCCGGCGCTCGTCCAGCTCCCTGGCCTCGCGCTCGGCCTTCTGGCGCTCCGCCTTCTCCTCCTCGGCCTTCTCCGCCGCCTCCATCTCCGCGAACACGTCGATGGGGGCCGGCGCCTTGGCCAGGAACACCCAGGTCAGCCAGACGGCGAGCAGGAACGGCGGGATCTTGAGGGTTACCAGGACCCAGCCGAGCTGCGCGGTGTCCGCCCACCAGTACAGCGGGAAGAGGATCGCGCACTTGGCGAGCAGGATCAGGCCCCAGGCGTAGCTGGCCTTCGTGTAGGCCCTCTTGCGGCCCGGGTTCCGGGTGCGCCAGGAGAGGTTCTCCTTGAAGACCGGGCCGAGGATCAGGCCGATGAGCGGCACTCCGGCCAGCGAGGTGACGATGTACGCCAGGGCCAGGCCGAGGGTGTAGAGCATGCCCGGCAGATAGAAGTTCTTGGCGTTGCCGGTCATCATCGCGAAGACCACGCCGAAGGCGACACCGAAGACGCCGCTGAAGGCGTGCTTGACGGTGTCCTTCATCGCCAGCCGGACCACGACCAGCACCACCGACACGGCCAGGGCCGCGATCGCCGACATGTGCAGATTGCTGTTGAGCGTGAAGATGGTGACGAAGAGCAGGCCCGGCAGCACCGTCTCGACCATGCCCCGCACGCCGCCGAACGCCTCGAACAGCGCGGCCTCCGTCACCGCCCGGGTGTCGTCCGCTTCCGTCTCTTCGGTCGGCTTGTCGAGCGACGTCACCGGCTACTCCCGTCCGAGGGGTCTCAGTTCGTATTTCGGGTTGAAGAGCACCCGGCGGCCGTGGCTCATCGAGACCCGGCCCGATGCGATGAGCTTGCGTCCGGGCTCTATGCCCACGATGGAGCGTCTGCCCAGCCACACCACGTCCAGGGCGGCGGAGCCGTCGAACAGCTCGGCCTCCAGGGCCGGGACGCCCGCGCGCGGTCGCAGGGTGACCGTGCGCAAGGTACCAGTAACGGATACGACCTGCCGGTCCTGGCAGTCACCGATACGGGTGCAACCGGCGGTGTCGGCGTCCTCGCGCAGTTCCCGCGACTCCAGGTCCTCCTGGGACGAGGAGAGCCGGTCGAACATGCGCCGGAACCGGCCCACCGGCTTGTCGGAACGCGGAGCAGCACTCATATCTGAAGCGTACCGGGGTGCGCCGACAGCCATGCACAGCCTCCGCCCGCTGTTGGAATGCCCACGTCACGCGGCGGGCACTCACTTCTCGAAGCGGTAGCCCATGCCCGGCTCCGTGATGAAGTGCCGCGGACGCGCGGGGTCGGCCTCCAGCTTGCGGCGCAGCTGGGCCATGTAGACCCGCAGATAGTTCGTCTCCGTCCCGTACGACGGCCCCCACACCTCCTGCAACAGCTGCTTCTGGCCGACCAGGCGCCCGGTATGGCGCACCAGCGCCTCCAGCAGGCGCCACTCGGTGGGTGTCAGACGTACGGCCCTCCCGCCCCGGTCGACCTTCCTCGCGGCCAGGTCGACGGTGAAATCGGCGGTGTCGACCACCACGCCGCCCTCGCCGCCCTCGCTGCCCTCGCCGCCCTCATTGCCCGGGACCGGCTCGGCCCGGCGGACGGCGGCGCGCAGCCGGGCCAGCAGGTCGTCCACGCCGAAGGGCTTGGTGAGGCAGTCGTCGGCGCCCGCCTCCAGCACCTCGGCCTTCTCGTCGGAGGAGTGCCGGGCGGACAGCGCCAGGATCGGCACCCGGGTCCGGCCGCGCAGTCGCCTGATCACCTCGACACCGGCCATGTCGGGAAGGTCCAGGTCCAGCACCACCACGTCGGGGTGCCGGTCGGCGGCCAGCCGCAGGGCGGTGGCGCCGTCGTGGGCGGTGTCGACCTCGTAGTGGCGCGCCTCAAGGTTGATCACGAGGGCACGCACGATCTGCGGCTCGTCGTCGATCACGAGCACCCGGGTCATGGGACGGCCCGCCTTTCTGCGGTCACGGGGCGGGGGACCGGGAGTTTCGGCCACGATTCCGCCGCGCGGAGGGTGCGGACCACCGCCTCCTGGCCGGCGGGCTCGAAGACGCGGTCCTCGGTCCTGTCAGGCACTCCCGGCCCCCGGTCGACGCCCCGCACCTCGACACGGCCCGCGAGGGCGCCGACGGCGACCAGGACGCTTCCCGACCCGGCCCGCCCGGCACAGGTCTCCCGCCGGCGAACGCCGGTGATCGACTCCACGACAGTGCGGAGCGGCACTCGCCACCGCCCGGCGTCGCGGATGCCGGGGATGCGGGGGATACCGGTGTGGGCCGCCACGCGGTCGGTGCCCCGTTCGACGCGCCGGTGCGCCTCGGACAGCACGGCGTACGTCCTGCCGGCGCACGGCGCCGCGCCGAGGCGGATCCGTAGCCTGCCGCGTCCCATGACCTCATTGTCTTCCGGCCGCCCGCCGAGTGCGCGGCGTCGGCCTCACGGGCCGCGAACGTGACCGAGCCACCCGCACGGCGAAGGGCCGCATCCGTCTGGGGACGCGGCCCTCGTAGTGCGGGTACGGAAATCCGTACGGAGTTTTTACCTACCGGACCTCGGTGATCTCCGGGCCGCGCTGGAGTTGGCCCATGCCGCCGGAGAAGCGGGAGCCCTCCTCCTGCTGGACACCCTCGGGGACCATCTGCGCGTCGTTCGGCAGCTTGAGGACGATCGGGTCCCGGGGGGCCATCGGACCGTCACCGCGGACCACGACCGTGTCCCGGAAGATCTGCTCAAGCAGACCGGCGGCCTGCGGCTGCACCGCACCCTGGCCCGAGATCACTCCGCGCAGGAACCAGCGGGGTCCGTCCACACCGACGAACCGCACGACCTGGAAGCCGCCCGTGCCGTCCGGCAGTTGCACCGGGACCTGGGCCCGCAGCTCCCAGCCCAGCGGGCCTTCGGCCTCGTCGACGATGCCGCCCTGCTGGGTGATGCCGGAGCCGATCTCCTCACGCACCTCGCCCCAGATGCCCTCGCGCTTGGGCGCGGCGAAGCCCTGCAACTGGATGGCGCTGTCGCGCAGCACGACGGTCGCGGCGACGATCGCGTCACCCGCGACCTCGACCCGCAGTTCCATGCCGTCGACCCCGGGAATGAACAGGCCGCCCAGGTCCACCCGGCCCTCGCTCGGGTCGTGGACCTCGGTGCTGTCCCAGGGCCCGTCGGGCCGCGGTCCGGGCTCGAGCCGCACACGCTCGCGCGCTTCGTCCGCCTCGGTGTCGACGCTGTCGACGACCTGCTCGGTCTCGCCGGCCGCGTCCTCGGCGGCATCCCTCTTCTTGCAACGTTCCGAACACGTCACTGTCCTTCCCGGTCGGATACGACCGAAGCGTATCGATTCCCACCCGTCGGGCCGCCCTCGGCGACCTGACCCCTTGTGCCGCTTGCACGGTCCGTCCCGGCGTGTCCGCCGGTGGACCCGAAGCCCCCCTCGGCCCGTGCCGAGCCGGGAAGCTCCGCGACCTGACGGAAGCGGACCCTCTCGACCTGCTGGACGACCAGTTGGGCAACCCGGTCGAAGCGCTCGAACCTCACCGTCTCGCGCGGGTCGAGATTCACCACGATCACCTTGATCTCCCCACGGTACCCGGCATCAATCGTCCCCGGGGCATTCACGAGGGCGACACCGAAGCGGGCCGCCAGCCCGGAACGCGGGTGCACGAAGGCCGCGTACCCCTCCGGGAGCGCGACAGACACTCCCGTGGGCAGTACGGCACGCTCGCCGGGCGCGAGCGCGCAGTCGATGGTGGTGCGCAGATCGGCTCCCGCGTCGCCGGGCCGCGCGTACGTCGGCAGGGGCACGTCGGGGTCGACGCGGCGGATCAGGACGTCCAGAGGGTCCCGGCCCGCGGGGCTCGTGGGGCTCGTGGAAGTCACGGGTTCACCTCGAAGGCGCGGGCGCGGCGGATCTGGTCGGGATCGTCCATGGCGGCGCGGATCTCCTCCTGGCGGCCGTGCTCCACGAAGTGCTCGACCTCGACCTCGATGAAGAGGGCGTCGGCGCGGACGGCCACGGGGCCGTCGGGGCCGCCGATCCGTCCGGTGGCGGTGGAGTAGATCTTCCGGCCGGCCACCGCGGTCACCTCGGCCTCAAGGTACAGCGTCGTGCCGACGGGCACCGGCCGCCGGAAGTCGGTCTCCAGCCGTCCGGTCACCGCGATCGTGCGCAGCAGCCAGTTCAGCGAGCCGAGGGTCTCGTCGAGGGCGGCGGTCAGCACGCCGCCGTGCGCCAGGCCGGGAGCGCCCTGGTGGGCGGGCCGCACGACGAACTCGGCCGTGATCGACACGCCTTCGCCGGCCCGTGCCTGGAGGTGCAGTCCGTGGGGCTGGTCGCCGCCGCAGCCGAAGCACTGCCCGTAGTGGGCGCCGAGCAGCTCGCCGGGGGCGGGCGCGTCCGGGTGCCGTACGGGTTTCACGGCGTCGGAGGGAGGCTGAAGACCTGGGGAAGTACCACTCACAGCCGCAGACCTTACCCGCGCGTCGGCCGAACACCGATACCGTGCCAAGCTTGTTCCATGCAGCTCTCCGCCACCCCGTACGAAGAACGCCTCACCGCGCCCCGCTCCTGGTGGCTGGTCTCCTTCCTGGTGGGGGTCTCCTTCGCCCTGATCCTGCTGCCCTTCGGCACGCTGCCGATGCTGGGCGGCCTGGCGGGCGGGACGGCGGTCGCGGCGGTGGCCGCCAGTTCGTACGGCGCGGTCCGTATCCGCGTCGTGGGCGACTCCCTGATCGCGGGCGAGGCGAGGGTGCCGGTCTCGGCGCTGGGCGAGGCGGAGATCCTCGACCCGGAGGAGGCCCGCGCCTGGCGCACGTACAAGGCCGACACCCGGGCCTTCCTGTTGCTGCGCGCCTACATTCCGCGGGCCGTGCGCGTGGTGGTCACCGACCCGCAGGACCCGACTCCGTATCTGTATCTGTCGACGCGCGAGCCGGAGCGGCTGATCGAGGCCCTGACGGCGGCGAAGGCCGCGGCGGCGTAGCGCACGCGCGGGGCCGGCGGGGTCAGCCGCCGTCGCCGTCGGATCTGCCGGAGGCGTCGGACCCGTCTGTACCGCCGCGTCCCAGCCCCTTGGCGAGGTCGCCCATCTCCAGGGCGTCCCGCGGCTGTTCCAGCGCCGGAAGGTCGGTGAGGGCGCTCCACGGGACCTGCCTCTTGCGCAGGTCGACGCGGATTCTGGCGGCCAGCTTTCTGGTGTCGCGGCGGTTCATGACGGCGCCCACGGCCGCGCCGACCATGAAGGGGATCAGGTTCGGCAGGTCGCGCACCGTCCGCTTCATGATCTGGTGGCGCAGCTGGCGCTTCATGTGGCTGTTCATCGCCGAGCCGAGGGTCGACGGCTCGGACACGACGACGCCACGCTCGTCCGACCAGGAGTTCAGATAGGCGGTGCTGCGCTGGGTGAGGCCGCCCGGCGGACGTACGCCGTAGACCTCGTGGAGTTCGGCGATCAGCTTCAGTTCGATCGCCGCGACGCCGGTGATCTCGGCGGCCAGCTCGGTGGGCATCGCGGGCGGTACCGGCAGCATGGCGGCCGCTCCGACCCCCGCGCCCACGGTCGCCGTGCCCTTGGCGGCGCCGGCCACCAGCCGGTCGGCCAGTTCCTCGGGCCCGAGGCCGGGGAACTGCCGGCGGAGCGTCGCCAGGTCCCGTACGGGAATACGCGGGGCCAGGTCGATGATCCGGTCGGCGAGATACGCCAGGGCGGCCCTGGCACGGGTGCCGCTGTTGCGGACGCCCTGCCCGGCCTTTTCGCGGAACGCCGCTGCCCTGCGCCGGGCAGCGGGTGCCGGCGTCGTCACGGTCGCCGGGAGGTCATTTCGGTCGACCACTGATTCGAGCGAGGCCGTTCCGCTGTCGGTCGGGCCTCGCTCGTCGTCACGCGCGCTGTAGGGACCGTCGGACGGCCCTTGGTCCGCTCCTGGTCGGGAGAAGCGGCGCTTCCAGGGAGGGGTCGAGCCGGTCACGGCCGACCCCTCCTCAGTCGCAGTCGCGGCAGATCGGCTGGCCGTTCTTCTCCCGGGCCAGCTGGCTGCGGTGGTGTACCAGGAAGCAGCTCATGCAGGTGAACTCGTCCTGCTGCTTCGGCAGTACACGGACGGCCAGTTCCTCGTTCGAGAGGTCGGCGCCGGGAAGTTCGAGGCCTTCCGCGGCCTCGAACTCGTCGACGTCGACTGCCGAGGCGGACTTGTCGTTCCGCCTGGCCTTCAGCTCTTCGAGGCTGTCCGAGTCGACATCGTCGTCGGTCTTGCGTGGAGTGTCGTAATCGGTTGCCATGGTCGCTCTCCCCCTCTGGGTGTCTGCGGTGTCTCCAGCGCACGTAACGCGTGAGAGGCCGGACTTGTGCCCGACCCGAGGCGGAGATTTTGCCTCACATCAAGGTCTGTTACTCAATCGACACCCAACCGGACCCCTCATGAGTGATCGGCTTGGATGGCGATGGGGACCGTACACGGTCCGAATGCCGCACTTCAAAGGCGTCTCACCCTGTACTTCCCGTGATCAGGACCCTCGAAAACCAGGATTTTCCCGGCTTTCCGCCAGGGTGCATGATCACGGAGGGTAGATGGTGAGAAAGCCCTGTCTGTGATCGATCACACACGCGACTCCGGGCCCGGTGGCCTGGAAATTCCGCTCAAAGCGAACATCCTCCGGTCTCGGTGAGATGTCGGGGTCATGATCTCAGACGGGCAGGGTGACTCGCATCACGAGCCCCCCGCCGTCGCGTGGCTGGGCGTAGATGTGCCCGCCGTGGGCTCGGGCGACGGAGCGGGCGATGGACAGACCGAGCCCCACGCCCTTGTCGCTGCCGGTGCGTTCGGTGCGCAGCCGCCGGAACGGCTCGAAGAGGTTGTCCACCTCGTACGCCGGCACGACCGGGCCCGTGTTGGTGACCACCAGGACCGCCTGGCCGCTCTCCACGGCCGTCGTGACCTCGACCCAGCCCTGTTCGGCCACGTTGTAGCGCACGGCGTTCTGTACGAGGTTCAGGGCGATCCGCTCCAGCAGGACGCCGTTGCCCTGCACCACCGCGGCATCGCGTGTGCCGCGGATCTCCACACCCTTGGCCTCCGCCTCGGCGTGCACCTGGTCGATGGCCTGGCCCGCCACCTCGGCGAGGTCCACCGGTTTGCGCTCGACGATCTGGTTGTCGCTGCGGGCGAGCAGCAGCAGGCCCTCGACAAGTTGCTCGCTGCGTTCGTTGGTGGCCAGCAGCGTCTTGCCGAGCTGCTGGAGTTCCACCGGGGCGTTCGGGTCGGACAGGTGCACTTCCAGGAGGGTGCGGTTGATCGCCAGTGGGGTGCGCAGCTCGTGGGAGGCGTTGCCGACGAAGCGCTGCTGGGCGGTGAAGGCCCGTTGCAACCGCTCCAGCATGTCGTCGAAGGTGTCGGCCAGCTCCTTCAGCTCGTCGTCCGGGCCGTCCAGCTCGATCCGGCGGGAGAGGTCGGAGCCCGCCACCGCGCGCGCGGTGCGGGTGATCCGGCCCAGCGGCGACAGGACGCGTCCGGCCATGGCGTAGCCGAAGGCGAAGGCGATCACGGCGAGGCCGAGCAGGGCCAGCAGGGACCGGCTGAGCAGGTTGTCCAGGGCGACCTTGCGCTGGTGGTCTATGCAGTCGCTGATCGCGGCGTTGAACTCGGACAACGACAGGTTGCCGTTGTCGACCACGGGGCAGTCGCTGCTGGTGACTCTGAGGTTGGTGAAGTCGACGATCTTGTACAGCGGCTCGTTGCCGGTGCGCACGGCCTGTGCGGCGAGCAGGTAGATGATCGAGAGCAGCAGGATGCCGGCGATCAGGAACATGCCGCCGTACAGCAGCGTGAGCCTTATCCGGATGGTGGGGCGCAGCCACGGCAGGGGGGTGGCCGAGCGCGGGTCCCAGGTGGGCTTCGGAGGCGCCCCGGGGGGCGCGGGTGTCGTCGCCACGGTCGATCAGATCCGGTAGCCGGAGCCGGGGACGGTGACGATGACGGGCGGCTCGCCCAGCTTGCGGCGCAGGGTCATGACGGTGACCCGCACGACGTTGGTGAACGGGTCGGTGTTCTCGTCCCAGGCCTTCTCCAGGAGTTGTTCCGCGGAGACCACGGCGCCCTCGCTGCGCATGAGCACCTCCAGTACGGCGAACTCCTTGGGGGCGAGCTGCACCTCCTTGCCGTCGCGGAAGACCTCGCGGCGGTTCGGGTCGAGCTTGATCCCGGCGCGCTCCAGGACGGGCGGCAGGGGCACGCTGGTGCGCCGGCCCAGGGCGCGCACGCGCGCGATCAGCTCGGTGAACGCGAAGGGCTTGGGCAGATAGTCGTCGGCGCCGATCTCCAGGCCCTCGACGCGGTCGCTGACGTCGCCGGAGGCCGTGAGCATCAGCACGCGTGTGGGCATGCCGAGTTCGACGATCTTGCGGCAGACGTCGTCGCCATGCACGAGCGGGAGGTCGCGGTCGAGGACGACCACGTCGTAGTCGTTGACGCCGATGCGCTCCAGAGCGGCCGCACCGTCGTACACGACGTCGACGGCCATGGCCTCCCGGCGCAGTCCGGTGGCCACCGCATCGGCGAGCAGTTGCTCGTCCTCGACGACGAGTACGCGCACGTCGCTTGTCCTTCCTGTGTCCACCCGCGTAGCGCTTCTCGGGCGCACGAGGGCAGGGGGCTGGTGGGTGTGTTGCCTCCATCCTGCCCTTTTCAGCCATAAGTCGGCTGTAAGGCGGGTGAGGGGACGGTGACGAACCGGGAGGGATCCGTCGCCGGGCAGGCGGCGAGGAAACTCGCGGAAGCGGGAATGCGAGATTTTCTCGCGCGGTTGAGGTTTCCGCGAAGGGGAGCTGGGGGAGGACCGGTTTACACCCCGCGATCACGCTCTGCCTGTACCGCGTTACCGCGCGGTACGTCGCGGTCCGCTTCCGCAGAGCGGGCGTGGGTGTCCGGCACCGCCGCGGCCCGCCAGGGCAGCGCCGGGCACTCCACCGGAGACGTGATCGTCCCTTCCGAACGGCACACCCCCGTGCCAATGACCCACGACCCAGGACGAGGGGGCGCAGCATGGACGCTTTCACCGCAGGACTTCTGCAGCGCATAAAGACGACCGAGTCCGATCTGTCCCGGGCCCGCGACGAGGGCGACGAGTTCCTTGTCGAGGTGGAGCTGGGCGAACTCGACGATCTGCGCCGTCTCGCAGCCGAGCACGGCGTGGAGGTCGGCGCGACCAGCGTCTGATCGGCCCGCGCACGAACCCGCGCACAAAGGGGCCCCGGCAAGATCCACGGCCGGGGCCCCTTCGCACGCGCCCTGCCGTACGGCGTCGGACACCGGGGCGACGTGAACCCGGCCGGGCGGAGGTCCTCCGGACGGACAACCGGCCGGGGCCGTCGGACGCCGGGGCAGCGTGAACCCTGCCGGGCCGAGCCCCACCGGGCGGACCACTGGCCGGGGACGTAGGAGACACCGTGCGTCGCCCGGCGCCGGGGTGGCGTGAACCCGGCCGGTGTGGAGGCCCGCCGGGCGAACCGCCGACAGGTGACGTGGGCGAGGAGCCGTTCGGGGAGCGCACGTTCGCCCTGTGCCCTCACGGCTTCACTCAACCCACTCAGGCGGGGCCGGTACGCCGCACCCAGGGGTCACACCCGCCCACGTCGATCGAACCCCAGCCGGTCTCCACCCAAGCCGATGGGCCCCGGCCGTCCTCCGGCCGTGCCGGACAAGCCCCGCCACCCTCCCGCCCACCTGCCCCGGCCCGCTGGGCAGACGGCTCTCGAACCCCACCGGCATCTCCCCTGCCGATTGCTGGACAGACAGCCGGTCGAGCCCCGTGTCGCCGACCCACCGGGCGAACCACCGGCCGAACCCCGGCCCCGGCCAAACACCACCGTCGTACCACCCGCCGACCCGCCGGGCAGACCGACGACCGCCCCGTTCTCCCACCAGCCAACCCTCCAGACGGACGCCAACGAACTCCGCCGCGCTCCCGCCCGTCAGCCCCTCGGGCCAACCGCCGGCCGAACCCCGCCGCCCTCCCCCACGCCGGCCCCGCCTCGGGCGACCGACTGAGTCTCACCGTCCTCCCACCCGCCGGGCAGGCCTACGCTCCGAAGTTCGTCAGGAGTTGTTGGAGGGGCTCGAAGACGGCCGGGGTGGCGGCGATGGTCAGGTCGCCGGACGGGCGCTCGCCGGGGCGTCCGCCGGTTACCGCGCCCGCCTCCCGGGCGATCAGGTCGCCGGCCGCGAGGTCCCAGGGGTGCAGACCGCGCTCGAAGTAGCCGTCGAGGCGCCCGGCGGCCACGTCGCACAGGTCGATCGCGGCCGAGCCGCCGCGCCGGATGTCGCGCACCAGCGGAATGAGCCGCCGCGCGATCTCGGCCTGCTCGGCGCGGACGTCGGCCACGTAGTTGAAGCCGGTGGAGACGAGTGCCTGGTCCAGCGGAGCCGCGGCCCGGCAGGCGAGCCTGCGCTCACCGTCCCAGGCTCCGGTCGCCCAGGCGCCGCCGCCCAGCACCGCGTGGAACGACTCGCCCCGCATCGGGGCCACGACCACGCCGGCCACCCGCTCGCCGTCCTGCTCGGCGGCGATGGAGACCGCCCAGGTGGGCAGCCCGTAGAGGTAGTTGACGGTGCCGTCGAGCGGGTCGATGACCCAGCGGACGCCACTCGTGCCCTGCGCGGCGGAACCCTCCTCGCCGAGGAAGCCGTCGTCCGGGCGGCGGTCGGCGATCAGCCCGGTGATCAGTTTCTCCGCCGCGATGTCCATCTCGGTGACCACGTCGATCGGGCTGGACTTGGTGGCGGCGACCGCGAGGTCGGCAGGGCGGCCGTCCCGCAGCAGCTCGCCCGCGCGGTGGGCGGCCTCCTGGGCGATCCTCAGCAGGTCGGTGTGGAGCGGGGCGGTCGTCACGTCGGTCACGGGAGTCCTCACGCGTAGGGGCTGTCGGCGCCCGCGGCGGCGGGGCGGGGGGCACGGGCGGGGCAGCAGCCGACCGGGCACAGGTCGTGGCTCGCGCCGAGCGTGCCGAGGGCGCACCGCGCGACCCCCTGCCCGCGCTCGCCGGCGGCCCGCTCGAGGACGAGGTCGCGCACCGCCGCGGCGAACCGCGGGTCGGCGCCGACGGTGGCCGACCGGCGCACCGGCAGCCCCAGTTCCCCGGCCTTGTCCGTGGCCTCCGTGTCGAGGTCGTACAGGACCTCCATGTGGTCGGAGACGAAGCCGATGGGGGCCATCACCACGGCGGGGACCCCGGCCGCGTGGCGCTCCTCCAGGTGGTCGCAGATGTCGGGCTCCAGCCACGGGATGTGCGGGGCGCCGGACCGGGACTGGTAGACGAGCTGCCAGGGGTGGTCGACTCCGGTGCGCTCGCGGACGGCGTCGGCGATCACCTGGGCCACGTCCAGGTGCTGGCGTACATACGCCCCGCCGTCACCGTGCTCCTCCACCGGGCCGGAGGTGTCCGCGGCGGAGGTGGGGATCGAGTGGGTCGAGAACGCGATGTGCGCGCCGTCCCGGACCTCCTCGGGGAGGTCGGCGAGGGACCGGACCACCCCGTCGGCCATGGGCTCGACGAAGCCGGGGTGGTTGAAGTAGTGCCGCAGCTTGTCGATCTTCGGCAGCTCCAGCCCCTCGGCCTCCAGGGCGGCCAGGGAGGTCGCGAGGTTCTCCCGGTACTGGCGGCAGCCCGAGTACGAGGCGTAGGCGCTGGTGGCGAGGACGAGGATGCGGCGGCGGCCGTCCTGGACCATCTCGCGCAGGGTGTCCGTCAGGTACGGCGCCCAGTTGCGGTTGCCCCAGTAGACCGGCAGGTCCAGGCCGTGCTCGGCGAAGTCCTTGCGGAGGGCGTCCAGCAGGGCGCGGTTCTGGTCGTTGATGGGGCTGACGCCGCCGAAGAGGAAGTAGTGCTGTCCGACTTCCTTGAGGCGTTCCTTGGGGATGCCTCGCCCGCGTGTCACGTTCTCCAGGAACGGGACCACGTCGTCCGGGCCCTCGGGGCCGCCGAACGAGAGCAGGAGCAGGGCGTCGTAGGGGCTGACATCGAGCACGTCTGGCATGTGTCGATCCTGCCACCCGGCACTGACAGCGGGGAAACGGCGGGTGCCGGCAGTGCGTTTCGCCAGGTCCGCGGGGGGTGTTTCCGGACGTTCCGGCGAGTAAGCTGTATCGACTGCGTTCGCACCTTACTGAGCCGTTCTCGGAGACCTCGTTGCCCAGCCCCTACCGCGCCCTGTTCGCCGTCCCCGGCACCAGGGGCTTCTCCGCCGCGGGCTTCCTCGGCCGGATGCCGCTGTCGATGATGGGCATCGGCGTGGTGACCATGATCTCGCAGCTCACCGGGCGGTACGGACTGGCCGGCGCCCTGTCGGCCACCATCGCGCTCGCCGCCGCCGTGGCAGGACCGCAGGTCTCCCGCCTGGTGGACCGGTACGGCCAGCGGCGGGTGCTGCGCCCGGCGACCCTGGTGTCGCTCACCGCGGCGGCGGTGCTGCTGCCCGCCGCGCACCACGGGTGGCCGGACTGGGTGCTGTTCGCGGCGTGCGCCGGCATCGGCTGCGTACCGAGCCTCGGCGCGATGGTCCGGGCCCGCTGGGCGGCCCTGTACCGGGGCACCCCGCGGCTGCACACCGCGTACTCCTTCGAGTCCGTGGTGGACGAGGTCTGCTTCATCTTCGGGCCGATCATCTCCATCGGACTGTCCACGGCCTGGTTCCCGGAGGCCGGGCCGCTGCTCGCCGCCTGCTTCCTGGCGACGGGCGTCTTCTGGCTGACCTCGCAGCGCGCCACCGAGCCGCGGCCGCACCCGCGCGAACACCGGGGCGGCGGCACCGCGCTGCGCTCCCGGGGGCTTCGGGTCCTGGTCGGCACGTTCGCGGCCACGGGAACGATCTTCGGCGCCATCGACGTGGTCACCGTGGCCTTCGCCGAGGAGGAGGGGCACAAGGCCGCGGCCAGTTTCGTACTCGCCCTGTACGCGGCCGGATCGTGCACGGCGGCCATGGTTTTCGGGCTGCTGCGCTTCGCCGGGCCGCCCGAACGCCGCTGGCTGATGGGCGTGTGTGCGATGGCCGTGAGTATGATCCCCCTCCTACTGGTCGGAAACCTGCTGTTTCTGGCCGCGGCACTGTTCGTTGCGGGTCTGTCCATCGCTCCCACGATGATCACGACGATGTCCCTCATCGAAGAGCACGTACCACGCGCACAGCTCACGGAGGGCATGACCTGGGTGAGCACCGGACTCGCGGTCGGGGTCGCCCTCGGCTCCTCCGCGGGCGGCTGGGTGATCGACGCCTCCGGGGCGCGTGCCGGGTACGGGGTTCCGGCGGTGGCCGGTGCCGTCGCGGTCGCGGTCGGTTTCCTCGGGTACCGCCGGCTCAAGCGGCCGGATCCGCGTCGGGGAGGAACCGTTGAGCAGCACACGCACAGCGAGCGGCAGGCCGGGCGGGAAGCGCGGCACGTGGCGTAACTGGGGCGGCAACATCTCCGCGCGCCCCGCGCGGGAGGTCACTCCGGCCTCCGTCGACGAGCTGGTCGCCGCCGTGCGCGGGGCCGCCGAGGACGGGCTGCGGGTCAAGGCGGTCGGCACCGGGCACTCGTTCACGTCCATCACCGCGACGGACGGCGTGTTGATCCGCCCTCAACTGTTGACGGGCATCCGCAGCATTGATCGCGACGCCATGACGGTCACGGTCGAGGCCGGTACTCCGCTCAAGAGGCTCAACATGGCCCTCGCACGTGAGGGACTGTCGCTGACGAACATGGGCGACATCATGGAGCAGACCGTCTCCGGGGCCACCAGTACCGGCACGCACGGCACGGGCCGCGACTCCGCGTCGATCGCCGCCCAGATCCGGGGCCTGGAACTGGTCACGGCCGACGGCTCGGTGCTGACCTGCTCAGAGCGGGAGAACCCCGAGGTCTTCGCCGCCGCCCGGATCGGCCTCGGCGCACTGGGCGTGGTCACCGCGATCACCTTCGCCGTGGAGCCGGTCTTCCTGCTCACGGCCCGTGAGGAACCGATGCCGTTCGACCGGGTCCTCGCCGACTTCGACGAACTGTGGGCCGAGAACGAACACTTCGAGTTCTACTGGTTCCCGCACACCAACAGCACCAACACCAAGCGCAACAACCGCAGCGCGGGACCGGAGCGGCCGGTGGGGCGGCTGCGGGGCTGGATCGACGACGAGTTCCTGTCCAACGGCGTCTTCCAGGCGGCCAACTGGGTCGGCCGCGCGGTGCCCGCCGCCGTCCCGGGGATCGCGCGGGTCTCCAGCCGGGCGCTCTCGGCGCGGACGTACACGGACGCCCCCTACAAGGTCTTCACCTCTCCGCGCCGGGTGCGGTTCGTGGAGATGGAGTACGCCGTCGCGCGCGAGGCCGTCGGCGAGACGCTGCGCGAGCTGAAGGCGATGATCGACCGGTCCCGGCTCCGGATCAGCTTCCCGGTCGAGGTGCGCACCGCGCCGGCCGACGACATCACGCTGTCCACCGCCTCGGGCCGCGACAGCGCGTACATCGCCGTGCACATGTTCCGGGGCACGCCCTACCGGGCGTACTTCACCGCCGCCGAGCGCATCTTCACCGCGCACGAGGGCCGGCCGCACTGGGGCAAGGTGCACACCCGGGACGCCGAGTACTTCTCCCGGGTGTATCCGCGCCTCGGTGAGTTCACGGCGCTGCGGGACCGTCTTGACCCTGACCGTCTGTTCCAGAACGACTACTTGCGCCGGGTGCTGGGGCCGTAGCGGAGGCGTCGGGCGCCGGGCCCGTGCTGTGCTCGGAGCCCTCGTCGCCGGTGGCGTCCGGAGCAGGGGCCGGGCTGGAGGCCGTACCGCCGTCCTCCGAGGAGGTGCCGCCCGACGACGAGCCGTCGCCGGTCGCGTCCGGGGTTCCGGAAGGAGTGGCCGCCGGGGCGTCGGTGCCGGAACCGGAGTCCCCCGGGCCACCCGAGTCCTGGCCGTCCCGGGAGTCGCCGGAGTCGCCGGAGTCGCCCGACTCCCCCGAATCCGACCCGGACTTGTTGTGGCCGGTGAGGGCGCGGCCGATGGTGGTGCTGTGGCCGCCGCTCAGATCCTTGCCGGAGACCAGCTCGTAGGTGGTGATCCCGGCCATGGCGACGGCGAAGACGAGGACCGCCGCGAGCACCGGGCGCTTCCAGCCCGTGGTCCGCGCGCGGTAGACGGTGCCCTCGGTGAACTCGCCCGGAGCCGGGGTCGTCCCCCCGTCGGTCCGCGCGGCGCCGAGGGCGCGCTTGACCCGGAGCTGTTCGGCGGTGCGCTTGAAGAAGTGCTGGAAGACCGAGCTTCCACAGGTGGCGACGACACTGATCAGGCCTGCTCCGAGGATCGTGCCGTACACGCCGAAGGAGGAGGCGAGTTTGGCGGCCACCACGGCCGCCAGAGCGCTGCCCGCGACCTGGGGCACGCTCAGGTCGATTCGCTTGGCCTCCCCCTTCGTATGTATGTCCGCCTCACCTGGACCATCGGACTTTTCACGCATCCTCGGACCTTGCCTGCCTTTCCCGTACGTGGTCGATCAACTGTACGAGAAAGGGACGTGGGGACGAAACCATTAGTTCCGTTTCTGGTGATTGCGTGAAGTACGCCACGTCCAAGATCGCGGAAATCGCGCCAGGGGCGGCCAAGTGTCACCTCTTGCCAGAAGTTGGACGGCGTGCCCATCCACGCACGTGGCCCGAATGGAGTACTGTGACGATCCCTGGGTCCGGCCTCCCGACAGGGGGTTCGGAGCCTTGAAGGACCGCCGGGAGGGGGCCAGTTGCACAGGGTGACGGAGTTGGTCACTTAGCGTTGCGAGTAGGTAACCGTGCCATAACGGCGATCCAGGGCCCGCGCCCGACACGCCGGGCAACTCGGCAAGGTTGTGGCAGGCTGCACCCGGGCAGGCCACACTCGACAGAGCGGAAGCAGCGACGCACGTGACGTCGGCAGGCACCACCCGGGAGGTCCCCATGCCCGAACTGCGTGTCGTGGCCGTCTCGAATGACGGCACACGGCTGGTGCTGAAGGCTGCGGACAGCACGGAGTACACGCTTCCGATCGATGAGCGGCTCCGGGCCGCCGTGCGCGGCGACCGTCCCCGCCTCGGCCAGATCGAGATCGAGGTGGAGAGCCATCTCCGCCCCCGCGACATCCAGGCACGTATACGGGCCGGCGCGACCGCGGAAGAGGTCGCCCAGATGGCCGGCATCCCCGTCGACCGCGTACGGCGGTTCGAGGGGCCCGTACTGGCCGAGCGAGCCTTCATGGCGGAGCGGGCCCGCAAGACCCCCGTCCGCCGTCCCGGCGAGAACTCCGGGCCGCCCCTCGGCGAGGCCGTCCAGGAGCGGCTGCTGCTGCGCGGCGCCGACAAGGACACCGTCCAGTGGGACTCCTGGCGCCGCGACGACGGCACCTGGGAAGTCCTGCTGGTCTACCTGGTCGCGGACGAACCGCACTCGGCGAGCTGGACGTACGACCCGCCCCGGCGGCTCGTCCAGGCCGTCGACGCGGAGGCGCGCGCGCTGATCGGCGAGTCCGACGACCTCGCCGCGCCCGAGCCCAGCTTCCCGTTCGTGCCGCGCATCGCCAGGCTGCCGCGCGACCGGCCGCTGGACCGCGCCCTCGACCGGGAGCGGCCGAGCCTGCCCCCGCCGCCGTCCGAGCCGGCCGAGGAGACCGCGGCCACCGCCTCGGCCGAACGCGACTCGCTCACCAGCCTGCTGGAGGCCGTCCCGAGCTTCCGGGGCGACCTGGTGGTTCCGGAACGCCCTGCGGAGCCGGTGGAGGAACCCGTCGAAGAGGCCGAGGTGGAGGAGCCTCCGGCCCCCGCCGCGTCGGCCGGTTCCGCCTACGCCGACGTACTCATGCCGCGCTCCGTGGCCAGCCACCGCGACCGGCTCACCGGATCCACCGACCGCCAGGCCGAGGCCGACGGCGTCCGTCCGGGCCGCCGCGCGGCGGTGCCGAGCTGGGACGAGATCGTCTTCGGGACGCGGCGGAAGAAGCAGGAATAGGCGGTTCTCCGCGTGCGGGTCGGGGCCGCGTCCGTGTGGACGCGGCCCCGACCCGCACGCGTGCGTGCCCCGGCTGCCCTACTGCGGGTCCGGCCCCACCGCGACCGGACGGCCCGGCGTCGAGGACCACTGCGACCACGAACCCACGTACAGCGCCGCCGGGATGCCCGCCACCGCCAGCGCGAGCACCTCGTGGGCGCCCGACACTCCCGAACCGCAGTACACGCCGACCGCGCCGTCCTCCGTGGCGCCCAAGCTCTCGAAACGCGCCCGGAGTTCCTCGGCGGGCAGGAAGCGGCCGTCCGCCGCCACGTTGTCCGTCGTCGGCGCGGATACGGCACCCGGGATGTGGCCGCCGACCGGATCGATCGGCTCGACCTCACCCCGGTACCGCTCCCCCGCGCGGGCGTCGAACAGCACCCCGGACCGGGCGAGCGCGGCGGCCCCGTCCGCGTCCAGCAGCCCCGCCGCACCCGGCACCGGCGCGAAGTCGCCCTCCGCGGGCGTCGGAACGTCCGTCGACAGGGGCGCCTCCCAGGACGGCAACCCGCCGTCGAGGACCCGCACGTTCGGGTGACCCGTCCAGCGCAGCAGCCACCAGGCGCGGGCCGCCGCCCACCCCTGTCCGCCGTCGTAGACGACGACCGGCCGGCCGGCCGACACGCCCGCCCGGCGCATCGCCGCGCCGAACTCCGCCACGTCGGGCAGCGGATGCCGGCCGCCCGCGCCGGGCGCGGAGGCGAGTTCCCTGTCCAGGTCGACGAAGGCGGCACCGGGAAGGTGCCCGGCCGCGTACTCGGCCCGGCCGTCGAACTGCGGGGCTCCGGCCGCCTTGGCCGGGCTCAACTGCCAGCGCACGTCGAGCAGGACGGGCGGGTTCGCTCCCGCCAGTACGGTCGCGAGTTCTGATGCGGAAATGATGGCGTTCATGGCCCCATCCTGACGTACCGAGTGGCCGAGGCGCCGATGTCGGGCTACTCTGCCCGCCGGACAGTACCGATCACGAGGCGTACGGGTTCGGGCACATGCTGTACCACCCGAGCAACCGGGCTGTCCCACGGACGCTCCCGAAGCGCGTGGCACCGGGCCAGGTGCCGGCACCGGCGCGGAGGTCCGTCGGAGCGAACAGCCGTCAGAGCGGGAACCCGTCGGGCGGAAGCGGACGCACGGCCCACGCAGGGCCGAGAAGAGAGTGACGATGACCGACGCACGGGGGTCGACCGGCCGGCTCGGCGAGACGAACGCCCGGCGCACGCCCGGCACACCCTGCTGGGTGAGTCTGATGGTGCACGGACCGGCCGCGATCCACGACTTCTACGGAGCGCTGTTCGGCTGGGAGTTCCAGCCCGGCCCCGAGCAACTGGGCCCGTACGCGCGGGCCCTGCTCGACGGGCGCGAGGTGGCGGGTATCGGCCAACTCCCCCCGGACCGTCAGCTCCCCATCGCCTGGACGCCCTACTTCGCCTCCGACAACGTCAACCGAACGGCTGAAACAGTACGCCTGTGCGGGGGCACGATCGGTGTGGGCCCGCTCGACACGGCCGAGGCCGGCCGACTGGCCATCGGCTCCGACACGTCGGGCGCCGTCTTCGGCATCTGGGAGGCCGCGGCGCACCTCGGCACGACGGTCACGGGCGTGCCCGGCACACCGTTGTGGAACGAGCTGATCACCTTCGAGACGGTGAACGTCGCCAAGTTCTACGAGACGGTGTTCGGCTTCGAACCGGAGCCGGTGACCTCCGCCGGCCTCGACTACGTGAACCTCCGCCTGGACGGCCGCCCCGTCGCCGGCATCCATGGCGTCGGCAGCGACCTCTCCCGCGACCGGGGGCCGCACTGGGTGACGTACTTCGAGGTGGCCGACGCGAAGGAGGCCGCGGAGCGCCTGGTCGATCTGGGCGGACATGTCGTCGAGCCCACCCGGGACACGCCCCACGGCCGGGTGGCGACGGTGACCGATCCGGAGGGGGCGCGGTTCTCGCTGCTGGAGCGGCGGTGAGGGTGACGAGGGTGACGGCAGGACCGCGCACGGGGGCGCGGTCCGGGACCGGTCGACCAACCGCCGGGACGGGTCAGGTGGAGGAGAGGGGCAGCACGTCGGGCGACAGTGCCGCGGCCCTTGCCGTCGCGCTCGTCACCCGCCTGCGGTGATGACGCCGGCACAGCACCTCGTAGCCGATCTCGTCCGGGGACTGGGCGACATCGCCGACGACCACCTGGGCGCCCTCGACGACCATGACGCCGCCCACGGTGCGGGCGTTGTGCGTGGCGCGGGCGCCGCACCAGCACAGGGCCTCGACCTGGAGCACCTCGACACGGTCGGCGAGTTCGACCAGCCGCTGGGAGCCGGGGAAGAGCTTGGAGCGGAAGTCGGTGGTGATGCCGAAGGCGTACACGTCCACGTCGAGGTCGTCGACCACGCGCGCGAGCTGGTCGACCTGGTCCGGCGCGAGGAACTGCGCCTCGTCCGCGATCACGTAGTCCACCCGGCCGCCCTGCGAGAGGTGGTCGACGACGTGGGCGTACAGGTCCTGTCCGTCGCCGACCTCCACCGCGTCGGTGACGAGGCCGAGGCGCGAGGAGAGCTTGCCCTCGCCCGCGCGGTCGTCGCGGGTGAAGATCATGCCGGCCAGTCCGCGCGCCGAGCGGTTGTGCTCGATCTGGAGAGCCAGTGTCGACTTCCCGCAGTCCATCGTTCCGGAGAAGAACACCAGCTCGGGCATGAGGGGTTGGGCACCTTTCGGCAGCGGACGGCGGATGCGGGGCAGAGCGTCAGGAGCGTACTTCGAGCAGGGGGACGAGCTGCTCGGCAGGGGTCATCGATCCGTGGTTGCCGACCATCGCCGACTCCTTCGGTTCGCGCTCGGAGGCGATGAGCAGCACGTCGTCGCGCGCGGCGGCGACGACATCGCCGATCCGGTCGTACACCCGGTCGTCGACGCGGGGTCCGAACCAGCCCGCCGCGATCGCCTCGTCCCGGGACGCCACCCAGAACTGTTCGCCGAGCACCTCGCGCCAGCAGGTCAGCACGTCGTTGCGGGCACCGGGGACGGCGTAGACGTGCCGGGCGCGGCCCTCGCCGCCGAGGAGGGCGACGCCCGCCTTCAGCTCCCAGTCCTCGTCGAAGTCGATGCGGTGGTCCTCGTCGAAGGGCACGTCGATCATGCCGTGGTCGGCGGTGACGTACAGGGCGCTGCGCGGCGGCAGTTGCTCGGCGAGGCGCTGGGCGAGCCGGTCCACGTGGCCGAGCTGGCCGCGCCAGGTGTCGGAGTCGACGCCGAAGCGGTGCCCGGCGCCGTCGACCTCGGCGTAGTAGGTGTAGACGAGGGCGCGGTCGGCGGCGGCCAGTTGCTCGGCGGCGCAGTCCATCCGGTCCTCGCCCGACAGGCGTCCGTGGAACTCGCCGCCGCTGAGCGCGACCTTGGTCAGCGGGGTGTTGGCGAAGGTCGGTGAGGAGACCTGGGCGGCGTGCACGCCCGCCTCGTGGGCGAGGTGGAAGACGGTGGGATACGGCTGCCAGGGTCCTGGCGCCGTCCAGGGCTGCCAGCGCAGCTGGTTCATCAGCGCGCCGGTGTCGGGATTGCGCACGGTGTAGCCGGGCAGTCCGTGGGCGCCCGGCGGCAGGCCGGTGCCGACGGAGGCGAGGGAGGTCGCCGTGGTCGCCGGGTAGCCGGCGGTGATCGGGCGCCCGGTGCCGCCGCGCGAGCTGTCCAGCAGCGAGCCGAGGAAGGGGGCGTCGTCCGGGTGCGCGCGCAACTGCTCCCAGCCGAGACCGTCGACGAGGAGGACGCAGGCCCGGTCGGCGGGGGTCAGTTCGGTGATCCCCGCCGTCATGCCGGGGACGCCGAGGCCCGCGGCCAGCGTGGGGAGCAGGTCGGCGAGCGAGCCCGTGCCGTACTCGGGTACGGGGGCGGAGTCGACGGGGAGCGGTTCCGGGTGGGTGTCCCAGGCGGTGTGCCGCTCCATCAGCGGGCGGAGTCCGCGGTCGCCTCGGAGAGGGCCTGCGCGAAGGTGAGCGCCTGGCGCACCGTCTCCGGGCCGTCCCCGGCCTCGCTGACGCGCAGGCTGAGGTCGTCGGCCGTCGAACTGCCCGTGTAGCCGTGGTCGGCCTCGCAGTTGGGGTCGCCGCAGGCGGCCGGCTCCAGGTCGAGGCGCGAGACGGCGCCCCAGCCGATGGTCAGCACGATCTCGCGGGGCAGCGTGCCCGGCTTGTACTGCTCCGGGTTGGCGACCACCCGGCTGACGACGATGGACGAGATCCGGCCGAGCTTGACGGACTCCGTGGACGTGGTGGCGTACGGCGTCGGGGAGGTGTCGTCGGCGGCCTGCTCGTCGGTGTGGCTGACGATGAAGCGGTTGCCGGTGAGCACCAGCACGGTCACGTGCCGGCGCACCTCGTTCTGGTCGAACGTCGTCTCCTGATGGACCAGGTACGACCGGACGGGCTCGCCGCCCACGGCGGCCTCCACCGCCTCGGCCACGAGGGCCGGGTAGTAGCCGCTGCGCTCGATCGCCGCTCGCAGCCCCTGGGTCGTCGTACTGGTCTTGGCCATGCCGTCCATCCTACGGGGGCCCGCTGACTGCGGGACACGCTCCCGCGCGACCCGTCCCCCGGCCGGGCGGGTCAGTACGCCGGCAGGGTCCGCGGACCCAGGTGGTCCCGGGCGGGTGGGGGTGCGAGCCGGACGGAGGCACCGAGGACGCTCAGGCCGTGCGGGGCCACGACGACCGGTTCCAGGGTGACCGAGACGACCTCCGGGTGGTCGTCGACCAGCAGGGAGACCCTCAGCAGCAGTTCCTCCAGTGCGGCGGCGTCGACCGGTGCCGAGCCGCGCCAGCCGAAGAGGAGGGGTGCCGTCCGGATCGAGCGGATGAGGGAGGTGGCGTCGCGGTCGGTGACCGGAATCAGCCGGTGCGCCATGTCGCCGAGCAGTTGCGTGGCGGCCCCGGCGAGTCCGAAGGAGAGCACCGCGCCGGCCGCCGGGTCGATGACCGCCCGTACGACCGTGTCGACGCCGCGCGGCGCCATGCCCTGCACGACCGGGCGCAGTTCCTCGGGCCTTCCGAACAGCTCGGTCAACTCGGCGTACGCCCGTCGCAGTTGCTCCTCGTCGGTGAGGTCAAGGCGTACGCCGCCCAGGTCGGCGCGGTGGCGCAGGTGCGGGGCGGTGGCCTTGAGGGCCACGGGGTAGCCGATGGTCCCCGCGGCGGTGGCGGCGTGGTCGGGGGTGGGGGCGGGCAGGGCGCGGTGGAGGTCGATGCCGTAGCTGCCGAGCAGTTCGTGGGTCTGCCGGGGGTCGAGGGTGAGCCCCTGGCCGCGCGCGAGGTGGCCGGTTATCAGTTCGGCGGCGCCCTTCTTGTCGATGCCCTCGTACTCCGGCACCTTGCCCGGGTCGGCGGCCTCCCGCCGCCACTGGGCGTAGGCGACGGCCTCGCCGAGGGCACGGACGGCGCGTTCGGCGGCGGGGTAGGCGGGGATGAGGTGGGCGCCCTCCGGGGCCTGGACGGCGGGCGGCGGCTGCGCCGGTGCGGAGGGCCGTTCCCCCGCGGGGCCGGCGGCGGCCTGCGGTGCGGTGCTCGTCGCCGCCGACAGGGCCTCCGCCAGGCCGCCCAGTTCCACATGGACCACGAGGACCGGCTTGGTGGGCACCGCGGCCGCCGCCGACCGCAGGGCCTCCGCCAGCGCGGCGTCCCCGGCCTGGCCCTCCCCCATCGCCGGGATGGCGGTCACCACCACCGCGTCGCACGTGTCGTCGGCCAGGGCGCGGGAGAGGGCCGCGTGGAAGTCGTCCGCCGAGGCCGCCGTCGACAGGTCAAGCGGAGGGTGCGGCCGCAGCCCCTCGGACAGGCACGCGTCGTACGTCAGGAGGCCCAGTGACTCGGAGTTGCCCAGGATGGCCACCCTCGGTCCGGCGGGCAGCGGCTGGCGGGCGAGCAGCAGGCCCGCGTCGACGAGGTCGGTGATCGTGTCGACCCGGATCACTCCGGCCTGCCTCAGCAGCGCGGAGACCGTCGCGTGGGGCAGCCGCGTCGCCCGTACCGCGTGCCCCTGCGGTGCCACGCCGCCGTGCCGGGCGCCCTGCACCACGACCAGCGGTTTGACGGCCGCCGTCCGCCGGGCCAGGCGGGTGAACTTGCGCGGGTTGCCGATGGATTCCAGGTACATCAGCGCGACGTTGGTCCGCGGGTCGTCGTACCAGTACTGCATGACGTCGTTGCCGGAGACGTTGGCCCGGTTGCCGGACGAGACGAAGGTCGACACTCCGGTGACGCCGGTGACCCCGCCGCCGCGCCGGTGCAGCCGGGAGAGCAGGGCGATGCCGATGGCGCCGGACTGGGCGAACAGGCCGATCCGGCCGGTGCGCGGCATTTCGGGGGCGAGGGAGGCGTTGAGCCGCACGTCCGGGGAGGTGTTGATGATCCCGAAGGCGTTGGGTCCGATGATCCGCATGCCGTACGTGCGCGCGTGCCGTACGAGGGCGCGCTGGCGTTCGCGCCCGTCGGGACCGCTGTCCGCGTACCCGGCGGAGATCACCACCAGCCCCTGCACACCGTGCTCGCCGCACTCGGTGACGACCTCGGGGACGTGCTCGGCGGGCACGGTGACGACGGCGAGGTCGACGGGCCCGTCGATGTCGCGCACGGAGCGGCACGCCGTAACTCCGCCGAGTTCCTTCCGGTCCTCGGGCAGGGCCTTGTTCACGGCGTACAGCCGGCCGGTGTAGCCCGCGTCCAGGATGTTGCCGAGGATGCTGCGGCCGACGCCTCCCGGGGCGCGGCCGGTGCCGATGACGGCCACGGAGCCGGGCTGCAGCAGCCGCTGCACGGAGCGCGCCTCCGCGCGGTGCTCGCGCGCGTACTGCACGGCGAGCGAGCGGTCGGTGGGTTCGAGGTCGAACTCCAGGCGGACGACGCCGTCCTCGAAGCTGCGCTTCTGGGTGTACCCGGCGTCCATGAACACCTTGATCATCTTGGTGTTGGCGGGCAGCACCTCGGCGGCGAAGCGGCGGATGCCGCGCTCACGGGCGACGGCGGCGATGTGCTCCAGGAGTGCGGAGGCGACGCCGCGTCCCTGGTGGGCGTCCTGGACGAGGAAGGCGACCTCGGCCTCGTCGGCCGGCGCGGAGGCGGGCGTTCCACCGGGGCCGATGCGGTCGTAGCGTACGGTGGCGATGAACTCGCCGCCGATCGTGGCCGCGAGTCCCACCCGGTCCACAAAGTCGTGGTGCGTGAAGCGGTGGACGTCCTTGGCGGACAGGCGAGGATACGGCGCGAAGAAGCGGTAGTACTTCGACTCGTCGGAGACCTGCTCGTAGAAGCTGACCAGGCGCTCGGCGTCATCAACGGTGATGGGGCGGACGCGCGCGGTGCCGCCGTCGCGCAGCACCACGTCGGCCTCCCAGTGGGCGGGGTACTCGTGCCGGTCCGACGAGGTCTGCATGGGCCCCAGAGTACGGCTCGCGTACGACAACGGCGCGAGGCAGTCTGTGGAGGACGGAAGGTCGGGCCGAGGCCGCGGTCCGACGACCACACGGGACGGCACACGGCCGTCCCGGCACGCTTCACGATGTGGGAAACTGGTCTAGACAAGACTGGTCTAGACAACTTCAACCCTCTGAACACCTGAAGGGCAGCATCACATGGCTGAGCGCCGCGTCAACGTCGGCTGGGCCGAGGGCCTCCACGCCCGCCCCGCCTCCATCTTCGTCCGAGCCGCCACGGCCACAGGCGTCCCGGTGACGATCGCCAAGGCCGACGGGTCCCCCGTCAACGCGGCCTCCATGCTGGCCGTGCTCGGTCTCGGCGCGAAGGGCGGCGAGGAGATCGTCCTCGCCTCCGACGCCGAGGGCGCGGACGCCGCCCTCGACCGGCTGGCGAAGCTGGTCGCCGAAGGGCTCGAGGAGCTTCCCGAGACCGTCTGACGGACAACGCAGACGAAAGGCCCGCCCGGACACCCACCGGGCGGGCCTTTCGCTTTCTCTTTCCGCTTCACCCTTTACGGGCAACAGATCATCGGCATCGCACAACAGGTCGCGGACACCGAATCAGGGCAGCAGAAAAAAGCCCCTCGAATTTCTCTCTCTTTGTATACGGCGCCCGTGTTAATGGCGCACGCTCGCTGTGTTTACGGCACGTTGCGAGTTCCTCACACGCTCGGCCCGTCCGCCGCCGGCGGCGAAGCGCAGCCGGTGCGCCGGCGCCGACCGCTCGTTGTGCAGCGTCATGAGCGCCCGCGCGCGCTCGCTGTCGCCCCGGGCCACCGCGTCGACGATCGCGCCGTGCTCCGCCCAGTACTCCACCGGTCCGGCCGGCGCGTCCACGACGTACATCCAGGCGATCTTGTGGCGCAGCTGGGTCAGCAACGCCGTCAGCGAGGGGCTGCCGGCGGCCTGGGCGAGGGTCTCGTGGAACCAGCCGCCCAGGGCACGCAGATCCTCGTCGGCGCCCTGCCTGGCCCGCTCCTGCCCCAGCCTGACCAGCCCGCGCAGCACCTTGAGGTGGGCCTCGGTGCGGCGCCGGGCGGCCCGGGAGGCGCCGAGGGGCTCCAGGAGCGCGCGCGTCTCCAGCAGGTCGGCGGCCTCCTGCTCGGTCGGCTCCGCGACGCACGCGCCCGCGTGCCGCCGGGTGACCACGAACCCCTCGGCCTCCAGGGTGCGCAGGGCCTCGCGGACAGGGACGCGGGAGACGCCGTAGCGGCGGGCGAGGAGTTCCTCGGTGAGCCGGCTCCCGCGTCCGTGGACGCCGACGACGATGTCGTCCCGGATCGCCGTACACACCGCGTGCGCGGGAATACGCATGCTCGACCTCCGCCTTAATCCCCGTGAAACGTCGACGATTGACGCGTGTTCAGCGACTCTAAGCCAATCAAGCGGATATTCCGACGGCGGGGCCGATTTCATGGATATTTTTTGGACAGTGCCACGCCGGACGGGCCGGGCCGGCGAAATCGGGAAAACCCCGGCTCGGGAAGCCGGGGCTTTCGGGTGCCGCACTGTCCGTCGTCAGACGCTCACACCGTGGGAACGGAGATAGGCGACGGGGTCGATGTCCGAGCCGTACTCGGGGCTCGTACGGGCCTCGAAGTGCAGATGCGCTCCGGTGACGTTGCCGGTGGCGCCGGACAGGCCGATCCGCTGACCGGGGTCGACCGCCTGGCCGACGGAGACCCCGATGGACGACAGGTGGCCGTACTGCGTGTACGTGCCGTCGTGCATCCTGATCACGACCTGGTTGCCGTACGCCCCGCCCCAGCCGGCCTCGACGACGGTGCCGACGCCGACCGCGTGCACGGAGGTGCCGGTGGAGGCGTGGAAGTCGATGCCGGTGTGACTGCCGGAGGACCACAGGGAGCTGCCGGCCCGGTAGGCGGTGGAGACGTAGGAGGCGGTGATGGGCGCCACGAAGGTGTTGAGGCGCTTGCGCTCCGCCGCGCGGGCGGCGCGCTCCTTGGCCGCACGCGCCTCCTTGGCCGCCTCGGCCGCGCGCTCGCGTGCGGCCTCCTGGGCCGCCTCACGCGCGGCGGCGTCCGCGGCGGCCCGCTTCTGGGCGACGGCCTGGGCGTCGATCTCTTCGGCCAGGGAGCCGCCGATGGTGACGACCGGGGTGAGTCCGCTCTGCTCCATCTCGGGCTCGGCGGCGAGCGCCGGAGCGGCGAGGGTGCCGACGACGCCGGTGGTGGCGAGGGCCGCGACTCCCGCCGCGCGGGCGGTGGTGCGGTGCGTCCGGCCAGGGCGGCGGTGCTTGCCGGCGGCGCGCGTGAACGCCATGTGGAGGCTGGTCCTTTCCTTCCCTCTCGCCTACCGGGTTAGCTGACGGGTTCGGAGCAGGAAGGTCTCCTACGGGCACCCTCGCTGCGCGCGCGGGTGTCCGATTCACCCCAGGGACTGCGATGGGTCCCCGGCTCCCCTGGCTCGCGCCGTACGGGGACTCGGCGATGACTGTCCGGTGCCGCGGACGCGGCGCACTGCCTGACGAACAGCCCGGACGACGCTAAACGCGGCTGTCTTCAATCCTCAAACGCAACACGGCTTTTGTAGTGCACGCCACAGGGCAGACAGCCACCTTCTTCACCAATTCAGACAAAGGGCGGCTCTGATGACACTCCGGTCACCAGAGCCGCCACGCGCGCGTGCCGCTACTCGGCCGCCACCACGGTGACCTCACCGATGCCGAGGGCCTCGACGGGCTCCTTGATCTGTGCCGCGTCGCCGACGAGGACCGTCACCAGGCGGTCCACCGGGAAGGCGTTCACGACCGCCGCCGTGGCTTCCACGGTGCCCGTGGAGGCGAGTTGGCGGTAGAGGGCGGCCTGGTAGTCGTCGGGCAGGTGCTGCTCGACCTGGTCGGCCAGCGTGCCGGCCACGGCCGCCGCCGTCTCGTACTTCAGCGGCGCCACGCCCACCAGGTTCTGCACGGCCACGTCGCGCTCGGCGTCGGTGAGCCCTTCCGCGGCGAGCCTGCGCAGCACCGTCCACAGGTCCTCAAGGGCGGGACCGGTGTTGGGGGTGTCGACGGAGCCGCTGATGGCGAGCATGGCGGCGCCCGTGCCGTCCGGCGCGGAACGCAGGACCTGCCCGAAGGCCCGCACACCGTAGGTGTAGCCCTTCTCCTCGCGCAGGACGCGGTCCAGGCGGGAGGTGAGGGTGCCGCCGAGGCAGTAGGTGCCGAGCACCTGCGCGGGCCACACGCGGTCGTGGCGGTCGGCGCCGATACGGCCGATCAGCAACTGCGTCTGAACGGCGCCGGGACGGTCCACGACGACGACCCGTCCGGTGTCGTCGGCGGTCACCGGGGGGACGGGACGCGGCTCGGCCGTGGAGCCGGTCCACGCGCCCAGCGTGTCGCCGAGCAGCGCGTCGAGGTCGACGCCGGTGAGGTCGCCGACGACCACGGCGGTGGCCGTGGCGGGGCGGACATGCCTCTCGTAGAAGGCGCGTACGGCGGCCGAGTCGATCGCGGCGACCGACTCCTCGGTGCCCTGGCGCGGGCGCGACAGGCGCGTGTCCGCCGGGAACAACTGCTTGTAGAGTTCCTTGGCCGCGCGGCGGGCGGGGTTGGCCAGCTCGTGCGGGATCTCGTCGAGCCGGTTGCGCACCAGGCGTTCGATCTCGCTGTCCGCGAAGGCGGGCGCCCTGAGCGCGTCGGCGACCAGGCCGAGCGCCTTGGCGAGGCGCGAGGCGGGCACCTCCAGGCTCAGCCGGACGCCGGGGTGGTCGGCGTGCGCGTCCAGGGTGGCTCCGCACCGCTCCAGTTCGGCGGCGAACTCCTCGGCGGAGTGCTTGTCGGTGCCCTCGGAGAAGGCACGCGCCATGATCGTGGCGACGCCGTCGAGACCGGCCGGCTCGGCGTCCAACGGCGCATCGAGGAGCACCTCGACGGCGACGACCTGCTGCCCCGGGCGGTGGCAGCGCAGCACGGTGAGGCCGTTGCCGAGGCTGCCGCGCTCGGGTGCCGGGAACGCCCACGGCCTGGGCTCGCCGGCCTGCGGCCGGGCGTGGAATTCCATGGTGGCGAGCTGGGTCACTTGGCCGCCTCCTCGTTCTCGTCGGTGGCGTCTTCGGTGTCGGTGTCGTCGGCGGGTGCGGTGGGCTCGTAGACGAGCACCGCGCGGTTGTCGGGACGCAGGCGGGCCTTGGCGACCTCCTGGACCTCCTCGGCCGTCACGTCGAGCACCCGCCGCACGGCGGTCAGGGCGAGCTGCGGGTCGCCGAACAGGACGGCGAACCTGCACAGTTCGTCGGCGCGGCCGGCGACCGTGCCCAGGCGGTCCAGCCACTCGCGCTCCAACTGGGCCTGGGCGCGCTCCATCTCCTCGGCCGTGGGGCCCTCCTCGGCGAACCGGGCCAGCTCCTCGTCGATGGCGGTCTCGATGACCGGAACCTCAACGTCGCCGGAGGTCTTCACGTCCAGCCAGCCCAGGGAGGGCGCCCCGGCGAGCCGCAGCAGGCCGAACCCGGCGGCGACGGCCGTGCGGTCACGGCGTACGAGCCGGTTGTACAGGCGGGACGACTCGCCGCCGCCCAGGACGGTGAGGGCCAGGTCGGCGGCGTCGCACGCGCGCGTGCCGTCCTCCGGGAGGCGGTAGGCCGCCGTCAGGGCGCGGGCCGGGACCTCCTCCTCGACGATCTCGCGCAGCTCCTCGCCCATGATGTCGGGCAGCGAGCCGTCCCGCGGGGCGGGCTTGCCGTCGTGCGAGGCGATGGAGCCGAAGTACTTCTCGATCCAGGCGAGCGTCTGCTCGGGGTCGATGTCGCCGACGACCGACAGCACCGCGTTGTTCGGCGCGTAGTAGGTGCGGAAGAAGGCGCGCGCGTCCTCCAGCGTCGCCGCGTCCAGGTCGGCCATCGAGCCGATCGGCGTGTGGTGGTAGGGGTGCCCCTCCGGGTAGGCGAGCGCGGTCAGCTTCTCGAAGGCCGTGCCGTAGGGCACGTTGTCGTAGCGCTGGCGGCGTTCGTTCTTGACAACGTCCCGCTGGTTCTCCATCGACTCGTCGTCGAGGGCGGACAGCAGGGAGCCCATGCGGTCGGCCTCCAGCCAGAGGGCCAGCTCCAGCTGGTGGGCGGGCATGGTCTCGAAGTAGTTGGTGCGCTCGAAGCTGGTGGTGCCGTTGAGCGAGCCGCCGGCGCCCTGCACCAGCTCGAAGTGGCCGTTGCCCTTGACCTGGGCGGAGCCCTGGAACATCAGGTGCTCGAAAAGGTGAGCCAGGCCGGTACGCCCCTTGACCTCGTGGCGGGAGCCAACGTCGTACCAGAGGCACACCGCCGCGACCGGGGTCAGGTGGTCCTCGGAGAGCACCACGCGCAGGCCGTTGGCCAGGCGATGCTCGGTCGCTGTCAGGCCGCCGGAGCCTGCCTGCGCTGTGGCCGTGTGACCCATGGGCATGTACGTCCCTTCGATGGCGGAATCCTTGGCGGAATCACTGGGCGGAACTGCGGAATTCCGCCGTTCCTGCCACTGTATGCAAGCGTGCGGGACACCGGTGGAGTTCCCGTGCCTCGTACGCCCTGAGCGAGAACGCGGTTGGCGGTGCACCGGCCGCGAGGGCGTACTCTGCGGGCAGCGCCGGGCCGGGCAGCCCGTGACGGGTCCTGGTCGGTCGCTGTCAGTGCCGCAGTCCACAATGGACGGCGTCAGATCACCGTTCACGCTTCAGCAAGGAGCCGGCAGCGATGGCCCGCCGTAGTACGAAGACCCCGCCGCCCGACGACTCGTACGAGGAGAAGATCCTCGACATCAACGTCGTCGACGAGATGCAGGGCTCCTTCCTCGAGTACGCGTACTCGGTCATCTACTCCCGTGCGCTGCCGGACGCCCGCGACGGCCTCAAGCCGGTGCACCGCCGCATCGTGTACCAGATGAACGAGATGGGCCTGCGGCCCGAGCGCGGCTATGTGAAGTGCGCGCGTGTCGTCGGCGAGGTCATGGGCAAGCTGCACCCGCACGGCGACGCGTCGATCTACGACGCGCTGGTGCGCATGGCCCAGCCGTTCTCGATGCGCGTGCCCCTGGTGGACGGCCACGGCAACTTCGGTTCGCTGGGCAACGACGACCCGCCGGCCGCCATGCGGTACACCGAGTGCCGGATGGCCGAGGCCACCGGTTTGATGACGGAGTCCATCGACGAGGACACCGTCGACTTCGGCCCCAACTACGACGGTCAGGAGCAGGAGCCGGTGGCGCTGCCCGCCGCCTTCCCGAACCTGCTGGTCAACGGCGCCTCGGGGATCGCGGTCGGCATGGCCACGAACATGCCGCCGCACAATCTGCGCGAGGTGATCGCGGCCGCCCGGCATCTGATCCGGTATCCGAACGCCGACCTCGAAGCCCTGATGAAGCACGTGCCCGGCCCCGACCTGCCCACCGGCGGCCGGATCGTCGGTATGCCCGGCATCCGGGACGCGTACGCGACGGGCCGCGGCACCTTCAAGATCCGCGCGACGGTCACCGTGGACACGGTGACGGCCCGGCGCAAGGGCCTCGTCGTCACCGAGCTGCCCTTCGCGGTCGGCCCGGAGAAGGTGATCGCCAAGATCAAGGACCTGGTCGGCTCCAAGAAGCTCCAGGGCATCGCCAACGTCAAGGACCTCACCGACCGCGAGCACGGACTGCGCCTGGTCATCGAGATCAAGAACGGCTTCGTGCCGGAGGCGGTCCTGGAGCAGCTCTACAAGCTGACGCCGATGGAGGAGTCCTTCGGCATCAACAACGTCGCCCTGGTGGACGGCCAGCCCCTGACTCTGGGTCTGAAGGAGCTGCTGGAGGTCTATCTCGACCACCGGTTCACCGTCGTGCGGCGCCGCAGCGAGTTCCGCCGCAGCAAGAGGCGCGACCGGCTGCACCTGGTCGAGGGTCTGCTCACCGCCCTGGTCGACATCGACGAGGTCATCCGCCTCATCCGCTCCAGCGACAACTCCGCGCAGGCCAAGCAGCGCCTGATGGAGCGCTTCTCGCTGAGCGACGTGCAGACCCAGTACATCCTGGACACACCGCTGCGCCGGCTCACCAAGTACGACCGCATCGAGCTGGAGTCCGAGAAGGACCGGCTGAACGCGGAGATCGAGGAGCTGACCCGGATCCTCGACTCGGACGCGGAGCTGCGCAAGCTGGTCTCCGCCGAACTGGCCGTGGTCGCCAAGAAGTTCGGCACCGACCGGCGTACGCTGCTGCTGGAGTCGGCCGGCACCCCGGTCGCCGCCGTTCCGCTCCAGGTGGCGGACGACCCGTGCCGGGTGCTGCTGTCCTCGACGGGCCTGCTGGCCCGCACGGCGAACGACGAGCCCCTTGTCACGGAGGCCGGCGCCAAGCGCGTCAAGCACGACCTGATCGTCTCGGCGGTGCCGGCCACGGCTCGCGGCGAGGTGGGCGTGGTGACATCGGCCGGGCGTCTGCTGCGGGTGAATGTCGTGGACCTGCCCCAGCTCCCGGAGTCCATGCCGGTGCCGAATCTCTCCGGCGGTGCTCCGCTGGCGGAGTTCGTGTCCCTGGAGGACGACGAGACGGTCGTCTGTCTGACCACGCTGGACGAGTCCTCGCCGGGTCTCGCGCTCGGCACGGAGCAGGGCGTGGTCAAGCGCGTGGTGCCCGACTACCCGTCCAACAAGGACGAGTTGGAGGTCATCAGTCTCCGGGACGGCGACCGGATCGTCGGCGGGGCCGAGCTGCGCACCGGTGACGAGGATCTGGTGTTCATCACGGACGACGCGCAGTTGCTGCGCTACCAGGCCTCGCAGGTCCGCCCGCAGGGCCGTCCTGCGGGCGGTGTGGCGGGCGTCAAGCTCACCGAAGGCGCCAAGGTCATTTCCTTCACTGCGGTGGACCCGGCCGCGGACGCGGTGGTCTTCACGGTCGCCGGGTCGCGCGGCACGCTGGACGACTCCGTCCAGACCACGGCCAAGCTCACCCCCTTCGACCAGTACCCGCGCAAGGGCCGTGCCACGGGTGGCGTGCGCTGCCAGCGGTTCCTGAAGGGCGAGGACTGCCTGGCCTTCGCCTGGGCGGGCGCCGTCCCGGCCCTCGCCGCGCAGAAGAACGGCACGCCGGCCCAGCTCCCGGAGATCGACCCGCGCCGCGACGGCTCGGGCGTGTCCCTGCCGAAGACGGTGTCGGTGGTGGCGGGGCCGGCCTAGGCCGGGTCCTGGGACAGCGGCGGATCCTCGCCCTCGGGGTCCTGTACGTAGCGCAGGACGCCCCACATGCCGTGTTCGTCGGCGTGCGGGGCGTCGCCGCGGCAGGCGTCGAGTTCCTTGCCGAGGGCGGGTGCGTCGATGCCCGTGCCGATGAGGACGAGCTGGGTGCGGCGGGGCTCGGACGGTGTCCAGGGTTCCGGGTAGAAGCGCAGGAAGCGCCCGACGGCGTGCACGGCGTACCGGTTCCGGGTGTCGTACGGGCCGAAGTCGACGTACCCCTTGATCCGGTACAGGCCCTCGGGACGGCTGTCGAGGAACCGCATGAGCCGGCGCGGGTCGAGGGGCGTGTCGCAGACGAACGGCAGCGTCTCGTAGGCGGCGTGCAGATGCCCGGCGTGCGCGCCGCCCACGGAGTGGTCGTGCAGGTCGTCGAAGGACAGCTGCCCCACACGCTCCTCGCTCGGCCGGCAGTCGTAGAGGAACCCGGGGTCGATACGGCCGTAGGTCGCGGGCACGACGGCGGCGCCCTCGCCGAGTGAACGGACGAGGGCGAGCACGCGCTCGGCGTCCGGGGACCGGTCGGTCTTGTTGACCACGACCAGGTCGGCGAGTGCCAGGTGCCGGTCGATCTCGGGGTGCCTGGCGCGGGTGTCGTCGAACTCGGCGGCGTCGACGACCTCGACGAGTCCGCCGTAGACGACCTCCGGCCGTTCGCTGGCCAGCAGCATGCGCACGAGTTCCTGCGGTTCGGCGAGACCGCTCGCCTCGATGACGATGACGTCGATACCGGCCTCGGGCCGTGCGAGCCGCTCCAGGTAGCCGTCGAGTTCGCCCACGTCGACGGCACAGCACAGGCATCCGTTGCCGAGCGAGACGGTGGAGTCGCCAAGGGCGCCGGCGACGGCCATCGCGTCGATCTCGATCGAGCCGAAGTCGTTGACGACGGCGCCGATGCGGCTGCCTCCGCTGCGGTGCAGGAGGTGGTTGAGGAGCGTGGTCTTTCCGGAACCGAGGAATCCGGCGAGTACGACGACCGGGATCTGACGCGGAGTCGGGCGTTGCCCCACCTTGCGACCTCTCTCTCACCTACGCGTGCGCCGGCTCGCGGCCGGACGCGCGACACATGCGGAACTGCCTGCTCAGGATACGAGTCACGGCAGTCCGCGCGGAGTGAACGATTGTTGGCAGCGCTCGCGGGGCAGACGTTGGGCAAGGCGCCGGACCGTGCGACCCTCGCTTCCTTCTGTGCGCCTCCTCTCCGCCTCCCCGTCGATCAGCGCCGCTCGGCACCCTGGAGGCGGCAAGCGCCGCCCATCGCCCGCCGGTCCCCGTCAGCCGACCCGCACTCGACGACCAGCGGGCGGTCGCCCGATTCGGGGGTTGACATGGTCACACGCAAAAAGCTCACGGGGAGGTTCGGCCCCGCCGCGGCCGGGATGCTGATCGCGACGGCAGGGTTGACGCTGGCCGCGCATCAGCGGCGGCTGGAGGCGCAACGCCTCGAAATCAAGAGGCTGGAGCTGGAGGAAGTGACTTCCCGGCGCCGGGCACTGGCCCACCAGCAGCGCATGCACTGGGAGCTGCTCACCAGGGCGATGGACGACGCGTCCCTGGCCGCCGTGATCGACACCTACGACAAGGACATCCCGGCGGAGAAGCGGCGTCAGTTCTTCTACGCCAACGCCTGGTACGTCAACCTGTACCACCTCTACGAAACAGGCCTGTTGGATCAGCGGGAGTTGTTCGGGCGCCTGCGGGAGATCTTCCAGACGCCGCTGATGCGGGAGTACTGGGAGGCGTCCAGGGCACAGCGCGCAACGCTGGACGAGGCGTCCGGCGAGACCCGGATCGGGGCGGTGGTGGACGGACTGATCAAGGATCTGGACGAGGCGGACACGGACGAGTGGTGGGTTGTCGGCACCCCTCCGCCCGGCTAGGCGGCACGTCGGCCTCGGGCGAGTGAACCTCTCGACTCACTTCGGCCATGCCGTCACACTCGCCCCACTGATCACAGTAACGTGCTGCCGACCAGTGCGCCCACCCTGTGTAAGGACCGGTACCCCTTGAAGATCGTGCGCCGCATCGGTGTGCCTCCAAGCTCGCGCGGCAGTACCTCCGGAGCCAACTGCCCGGATCTGTTCGAACTGAGCGACGGCAATTTCGCCGTGATCGGCACGGAGGCCACCGAGGCCCTTGAGCGTGAGCTTCCCGCCGATGCCTCCCGCGCGGACTACGAACGCATCGTGGTCGTCAGCCGGGAGACCCTGATCCGCGCCAAGGCGGACATCCCCGACGCCTGACGGACGCCGCCACGCGCCCCCGGTCGCACCACACCACGGCGCCGGACACCACTCCCGGCGAGCAATCCGGCACCCCGTCCTTGCTCGACGCTCCCCGACAGGCCTGGCGCCCGAACGGCACCAGGCCGCTCGTATCCCTCAACCCACCGCGGGCACACCGACCGGCGCCCGCGGCCCCACATAGCGCGCCGCCGGCCGGATGATCTTCGAGTCCCGGGCCTGCTCCAGGATGTTCGCGCTCCACCCCACCACCCGCGCCGCCGCGAAGGTCGGCGTGAACATCTCGCGCGGCAGCCCGCACAGTTCCATGACGACACCCGCGTAGAACTCGACGTTGGTGTGCAGTTCACGCCCCGGCTTCAGCTCGGCGAGGATCGCCTCGACCTGTCGCTCCACCTCGACGGCGAACTCCACGCGCGGACCGCCGAACCCCTGGGCCACCTCACGGAGCATCAGGGAGCGCGGGTCCTGTGTGCGGTAGACCGCATGGCCGAAGCCCATGATGCGCTCACCGGCGAGCACCCGCTCACGGATCCACGGGTCGATGCGGTCGGGAGTGCCGATCGCATCCAGGGTGTCCAGCGCCCTGCTGGGGGCCCCGCCGTGCAACGGCCCGGACAGCGCCGCCACCGCTCCGACGAGGCACGCCGCGACATCCGCTCCCGTGGAGGCGATGACCCGCGCGGTGAATGTCGACGCGTTGAAGCCATGATCAATGGTGGAGATCAAGTACTGCTCGACCGCCCGCGTCCGCCGCTCGTCCGGCTCCTCGCCGGTCACCATGTAGAGGTAGTTGGCGGCGTACGACAGGTCCTCGCGGGGCTCCACCGGTTCGAGCCCCTGCCCCAGCCGGTACAACGCGGTCAACAGCGTCGGTACGGCCGCGGCGGCCACGAGGGTGTCCCGACGGCGCCGGTCGGCCGACAGGTCGTACACGGGTTGGAAGCCCTGCGCCGCGCCCAGCAGCGACAGGGCGGTGCGCATCCCGGCCGGCGGACCGGAGCGTCCGCCGGCCGCGGCGATGGCGGGCAGGGCCGCGCGCACCGTGTCGGGGAGCCGGCGCAGCGCCGCGGTCTCGGCGGCGAAGGCGGCACCGCGCCGCGCGTCCGGGAGTTCCCCGTGGACCAGGAGATGCCACACGTCCTCGAAACCGCGGCTGCGCGCGAGTTCGACGGCCGAGTACTGGCGGTAGTGGTAGAAGCCCTCGAGCCCGCGTACGTCGCCGACCTCGGTGTCGGCCACCACGACGCCCGCGAGCCCTCGCGGCACGTCGACGGGCGCCGCGACGGCAACGGTCCTGTTGACAGACATGATTACCTCCTCGAACTTGAGTCAACTGTCCATACTTGACCGGAACTCTGTCAATATTGATTGAATCAATATATTACTCAAGACACCCCTCGCCCCCATCGATACGGTGACCCCATGCGCGATCAAGAGCCCGACCATCCCGCCACCGGCGACGAGCGGCGCCTGACCACCCGGGAGGCGGCCGAACTGCTCGGCGTGAAACCCGAGACCGTGTACGCGTACGTCAGCCGCGGCCTCCTGGGCAGCCGCCGCACGCCCGGCGGCCGGGGCAGCACCTTCGACGCGCGGGAGGTGCGGGCCCTCGCCCGGCGCAACCGGCGTGACGGCGGCAGCGCCCCGGCCTCCGGCCAGGAGCCGGCCGTGCGCACCCGCATCACGCTCATCGAGAGCGACCGGTTCTACTACCGGGGCGTCGACGCGGTCGAACTCGCCACGCGCCACAGCTACGAGGAGGTGGCCGAGTGGCTCTGGACCGGGCGACCGCGTCCCGGCGCCGCCTTCTGCGCCCCCGCGTCCTCGGTGTCCGCGGCCCGCCGCGCCGTCGACGCCCTGCCCGAACACGCCGGCCCCACCGACCGGCTGCGTGTCGCGGCGGTCGCCGCCGCGGTCGCGGACCCGCTCCGCTACGACCTGTCCGAGGACGCGGTGCTGGGCACCGCGCGCACCCTCATCCCCACCCTCGTCGCCGCGCTGCCGCCCGTACGGCACGACGGGCACGACCGGGGCCCGCTCGCGCACCGCCTGTGGACACGGCTCAGCGGGCGGCCCGCCGACGAGGCGTCGCTGCACGCCCTCGACACGGCGCTCTCCCTGCTCGTCGATCACGACCTGGCCGCCTCCACGCTCGCCGTGCGCGTCGCCGCGTCGGCCCGCGCGCATGCCTACGCGGCCGTCTCCGCCGGGCTCGGCGTGATCGAGGGGCCGCTGCACGGCGCCGCCGGAGGACTCGCCCACCGGCTGCTGCTGGAGGTCCTGGACCAGGGCAGCGCGGGGCCGGTGGTCGCGGAGGAGCTGCGGGCCGGCCGGCGGGTCCCGGGGCTCGGCCACCGGCTCTACGCCGGCGAGGACCCACGCGCGCGTGCCCTGTTCGCACTCCTGGACGACATCCCCCGGGCGGCGCCCGCACTCGCGGCGGCCCGCGACGTCCAGGCCACCGCCGCCCGCCACACCCCGCTGCACGCCAACGTGGACCTGGCACTCGCCGTGCTCACCGCGTCCTGCGGCATGCCCTCCACCGCCCCCGAGACGATCTTCGCCATCGCCCGAACGGCGGGCTGGATCGCGCACACGCTGGAGGAGTACGGGGAGCCTCCCCTGCGTATGCGCCCCAGGGGGATCTACTCGGGACCGAGGCCGCCGCAACCCCTGCCGGAGTAGCGTTCGAGCGCGGCTGGAAGTCGCCACAGCGCAAGTCAGGTTAGGCTCACCTCTGTGAGTACGTGCTCAACCGTCTCCTGGGACCTCGACGAGCCCATTTCGGGCACCGCACCCGTCGCGAGGACCTGGTTGCTACTCGAACAGCCCGGCCCGTGGGGCGCCAAAGCCCTCACTTCGAGCCACCTGGACCCCGCGCTGGGGCGTGCCCTGGAGGCCGCGGTGAAGGGCACGGGCGTACGCGTCGCGCTCATCCGGCGGCCCGGACGCCACGCGGACCGCGGCACGTCCGCCGAGCGCCGGGTGTACGCGGCCCACACCGTGCCGGGGAACGTGTGGCTGCACGGCACCGCGCTCACCGACCCCCACCGGCTGCTCGACCTCGATTTCGCGGCGCTCGGCCGGGGTGACCGCCGTACCTTCGACTCGGTGCTCGAAGGCAGCCCCCATACGGGTGATCCGCTGGCTCTCGTGTGCACCAACGGCAAGCGCGACCGGTGCTGCGCCCTCCTCGGCAGACCGCTGGCGGCCGAACTCGCCGCCTCGGGGACCGAGGACGTTCTGGGAAGTCACTCATCTGGGTGGTCACCGCTTCTCGCCGACGGTGCTCGTCCTGCCCCACGGATACGTCTACGGCCGGGTCCGGGCCCACGCCGTCAAGGAGATCCTGCACGGCGCCCGGGAAGGACGGATCGTCCTCGGGGGCTGTCGTGGGAACTGCGCGTGGGAGCGCCCCGGCCAGGCGGCCGAGCTGGCCGTGCGCTCGGCCGTCGGCGAGCACTCCGCCCAGGCGCTGAGCGTCGTACGGACCGACGGTGCCGCACCGCGCTGGGAGGTGACCCTGGCCCACACCGACGGCCGGCACTGGCGGGTCACCGTCGCGCAGGGGGCGTCGGCGCCGCCGCGCCCGGAGAGCTGCGGGGCGTCGGTGCTGGGCTCGCCGGCCCGCATGGAGGTCACGGCGGTGCGCGAACTGTCGATGGCAGCGACGCTCGCGAGCTGACGTACCGGCAGGAGGCCCGCGAGCCCCGGCCCGACGTACTCGGGCCAGGTACTCGGGAAATCCCGCCACACCCGTCTACGGCATCGCGCCGCCACCCACGTACCGTCATGGGTATGCGCTCCACTCCCCCCGTACGACGCCTGCGCCTCGGCCTGCCGCGGCGGGTGTTCTCGCAGGTCCTGCTGATGCAGTTGGCGATCGCCGCGGGCGTCGCGGTGCTCGCGACCGGCCTGTTCCTGGCTCCCCTCGGCGACCAGCTGGACGACCAGGCGATGCTCCGCGCCCTCGCGATCGCGCAGACCACCGCGCAGCAGCCGCAGGTCGTACGGGACCTGAACGCGACCCGGCCGGCGACGCAGGGCCCGGTGCAGCAGGAGGCGGAACGGATCCGGAAGGCCACCAAGGCGAAGTACGTCGTCGTCATGGACCGGCAGGGCGTGCGCTGGTCGCACACCGACCCGGGGCGGATCGGCGAGGTCGTCTCGACCGACCCCGGGAAGGCGCTGGCCGGCCGTGAGGTCATGGAGATCGACAACGGCACCCTGGGCCGCTCCGCGCGCGGCAAGGTGCCGCTGCGCGACGGCGAGGGCGACATCATCGGGGCCGTCTCGGTCGGCATCGCGTACGACAGCGTCCGGGCCCGGCTGATCCATGCCATTCCCGGCCTGTTCGCGTACGCCGGCGGTGCCCTGGCCGTCGGGGCCCTGGCGGCCTGGCTCATCTCGCGCCGGGTGCAGCGGCAGACCCGGGACCTGGCCTTCTCCGACATCGCGGGGCTGCTCGCGGAGCGCGAGGCCATGCTGCACGGCATCCGGGAGGGTGTCGTCGCGCTGGACCGCGGGGGCAGGGTGCGGCTGCTCAACGACGAGGCGCAGCGCCTGCTGGACATCGGCGGGGAGGCCGTCGGCCGCTCCCCCGACGAGGCGCTCGGCGCGGGGCGCACGGCCGATGTCCTCGCCGGCCGGGTGACCGGCACCGACCTGCTGACCGTGCGCGGCCAGCGCGTCCTGGTGGCCAACCGGATGCCCACCGACGACGGCGGCGCGGTCGCCACCCTGCGCGACCGCACCGAGCTGGAACAGCTCGGCCGGGAGCTGGACTCGACCCGCGGCCTGATCGACGCGCTGCGCGCGCAGGACCACGAGCACGCCAACCGCATGCACACACTGCTGGGGCTGCTCGAACTGGAGATGTACGACGACGCCGTGGAGTTCGTCGGTGAGGTGGTCGGCGATCACCGCGCCACCGCGGAGCAGATCACCGGACGGATCCAGGACCCTCTTCTCGCCGCTCTGCTGGTCGGCAAGGCGACCGTCGCCGCAGAACGGGGGGTGGGCCTGCGGCTCTCCGACCGGACGCGGCTGCCGGACCGTCTGGTCGACCCCAGAGGGCTCGTCACGATCGTCGGCAACCTGGTCGACAACGCGCTCGACGCCGTCGCGGGAACACGACGCGCGCGTGTGGAGGTCGAATTGCGCGCGCGGGGCCGCGCCGCCACGCTCAGGGTGCGCGACACGGGGCCCGGGATTCCGGCGGAGCAGCGCGAGTTGGTGTTCACGGCGGGATGGTCCACCAAGGAACCGTCGGCGCACCGGCAGCGGGGCATCGGGCTGCCGCTGGTGCGCAGGCTGGCCGAGCGGCAGGGCGGCAGCGCCACCGTCGGCGAGGCGCACGGCGGGGGCGCCGAGTTCCTCGTCGTCCTGCCCGAGGCGCTGACCGAGGCGGACCCGGAATCCGCCCTCGCCATGCGCGTGGACACCGCTGCCGAGAAGGAGCCCCGGTGATCGAGGTCCTGGTCGTGGACGACGACGCACAGGTCGCGCGGGTCAACGCCGCCTACGTCGAGAAGGTGCCGGGCTTCCGCGTCGCCGGGGAGGCGCACGGCGCGCTGGAGGCGCTGCGCAGCGTGGAGACGCTGCCCCGCCTGGATCTGATCCTGCTGGACCACTACCTGCCCGACCGGACCGGTCTCGAGGTCGTCCAGGAGATGCGGCGGCGAGGGCACCAGACCGACGTGATCATGGTGAGCGCCGCACGGGACGTGTCGACGGTCCAGGCGGCGATGCGCCAGGGCGCCCTGCAGTACCTGGTGAAACCGTTCGCCTTCGCGGGGCTGCGCGCCAAGCTGGAGGCGTACGCGCGGCTGCGGCGCACGCTCGACGGGGGCGGTGAGGCGGAGCAGGCGGAGGTCGACCGGATCTTCGGTGCCCTCTCTGCGCCGTCGGAGCCGGGGCTGCCGAAGGGGCACTCCCCCACCACCGTCGAACTCGTGCGCCAGTGTCTGAGGAAGGCCGACGGCCCGCTCTCCGCCCAGGAGATCGCCGAGCGGACCGGGGTGAGCCGCCAGACCGCGCAGCGCTATCTGAAGCTCCTGGAGCGCACGGGACGGGCCAGGCTGACCCTCAAGTACGGTGACGCGGGCCGTCCGGAGCACCGTTACGACTGGGCGACCCGCGCCTGAGAGGTCCCGTCCCCCGTACCTACACGGCTCCCGCCCCGGTCAGCGAACGCACCTCCGTCTCGGCGTGCTTGGCCTCGTCCGGGACGTCCGGCGAGGTGACCGTGCCCAGCCAGCCCGCGAGGAAGCCCAGCGGGATCGAGACCAGACCGGGGTTCTGCAGCGGGAAGTACTGGAAGTCCACGCCGGGGAACAACGACTGCGGGCTGCCCGACACCACCGGGGACAACACCACGAGCAGCACGGCCGGGACCAGGCCGCCGTAGACGGACCACACCGCGCCGCGCGTGGTGAAGCCGCGCCAGAACAGGGAGTAGAGCAGCACCGGCAGATTGGCGGAGGCGGCGACCGCGAAGGCGAGGCCCACCAGGAAGGCGACATTGAGGTCGCGGGCGAGCAGGCCGAGCCCGATCGCGACGGCGCCGATCCCGACGGCGGCGACGCGCGCCACGGCGACCTCGCTGCGCGGCTTGGCGTCGCGGCGCCGCAGGGACGCGTACAGGTCGTGGGCCACGGACGCCGAGGAGGCCAGGGTGATGCCGGCGACCACCGCGAGAATGGTCGCGAACGCAACGGCGGCGACGATCGCGAACAGAATCGTCCCGCCGGTGGACTCCGCACCGCCGCCCAGGTCGAGGGCGAGCAGCGGGACCGCCGTGTTCCCGGCGGCGTTCGACGCGCGCACGGCGTCCGACCCGACCAGGGCCGCGGCGCCGAAGCCGAGGACGATCGTCATCAGATAGAAGCCGCCGATGAGGCCGATCGACCAGACGACCGACCGCCTGGCCGCCCGAGCCGTGGGCACGGTGTAGAAGCGGGACAGGATGTGTGGCAGCCCGGCCGTGCCCAGTACCAGGGCGAGCCCCAGGCTCATGAAGTCGAGGCGCGAGACCCAGTCCGCGCCGTAGGCCAGCCCGGGTGCCAGGAACGCCTCGCCGTGCCCGCTGCGTTCGGCCGCCGTGCGCAGCAGACGGTCGATGTCGCCGTGGAAGCGCACCAGGACTAGCGTCGTCAGCGCCACGGTGCCGCCGAGCAGCAGCACCGCCTTCACGATCTGGATCCAGGTGGTGGCCCGCATCCCGCCCAGCGACACATAGATCACCATGAGGGCACCGACGCCGATGACGGTCCAGGTCCGCGCCGCCTCGGTCGTGCCGCCGAGCAGCAGCGCGACGAGGCTGCCCGCGCCCACCATCTGCGCCACGAGGTACAGCACGGAGACGGTGACCGAGGAGGTGCCCGCCGCGATCCGCACCGGCCGCTCCCGCATCCGTGCGGCCACGACGTCGGCGAGGGTGAACCTCCCGCAGTTGCGGACCAGTTCGGCGACGAGGAACAGCACGACGAGCCAGGCCACCAGGAAGCCCACCGAGTACAGCATGCCGTCGTAGCCGTACAGCGCGATGAGCCCCGAGATGCCGAGGAAGGACGCGGCCGACATGTAGTCGCCCGCGATGGCAAAACCATTCTCCATCGGCGAGAAGAGTCGGCCTCCCGCGTAGAACTCCTCCGCCGAGCCCTGTCTGTTGCGGCCCACCCAGGTGGTGATCGCCAGCGTGACGGCGACGAACGTGCTGAACAGCAGCAGCGCCAGCGTCTGGTGGTCGCCCGTCATGAGGCACCTCCCCGCACTCCGCGCGTCAGTTCCTGGGTGTCCCAGCGCAGTTCGAGCGCCGCCCGGTCCCTGCGCAGCCGAGCGTGCCGGGCGTAGGCCCAGGTGAGCAGGAACGTCGAGGCGAACTGCCCGAGCCCGGCCAGCATCGCCACGTTCACCGCCCCGGCCACCGGCCGGGCCATCAGCGTGGGCGCCGTGGTGGCGGCCACCACATAGGCGACGTACCACGCGAAGAAGGCGACGCCCGCGGGCACCACGAACCTCCGGTACCGGCTGCGTACTTCCTGGAAGGCCGCGCTGCGCTGGACCTCCAGATACACGTCGGCCGCGGCCCGGGGTGGCTCCGCCGCCGGTTCCCGGCGCGGCGACGGCACCGCCGGCTCCGGGGACCCGTCACCGGCCGCCTCTCCCCAGCCGGAGGCGAGGGCGTCGTACCACGGGTCGTCGTACTGCGGACTCGCGGACATCTCGACGTGGGCCCGATCCGGTACGGCGCGATGGTCGACCACGCTTTCGGGACCACTCCCGGCGACGCTGAGGCGATCGTTGCTTGACTGCATGCTCAAGGATGGACAGAACGGGAAGATCCCCGACTCTTCTTCGCCTCCCACTTCACCCCATCAGGTGACTCAAACCCCTGGTGGCCGCACCAGCCCCTTCCCGTAGGCGTAACGCACCGCCTGGGCCCGGTCCTTGAGGCCCGTCTTGGCGAACAGGTTGTTGATGTGCGTCTTCACCGTCGCCGTGGAGACGTGCAGCCTGCTCGCGATCTGCCGGTTGTCGAGCCCCTCGGCGATGAGGACGAGCACCTCGGTCTCCCGGGTGGTGAGTCCGTCCGGTGGCGCGGGCGGGCCCGCCCGGCGCGGCTCGGGCTCGGGCTCGGGCTCGGACAGGCGCTCCAGCAGGCGCCGCTGGATGCTGGGCGAGAGCCCCGCGTCCCCGGACAGGACGCTGTGCACCGCCCGGACGATCTCGTCCCCGCCCGCGTCCTTGGTGAGATATCCGCGCGCCCCCGCTCTCAGCGCCGGAAACAGCGACTCGTCGTCCGCGAACGTCGTGAGCACGACGACCTGGGTCTCCGGGTACTCGGCGCGGATCCTGCGGGTCGCCTCGACCCCGTCGCAGCGGGGCATGCGCAGGTCCATCAGCACCACGTCCGGTGCGAGTTCGGCGACGAGACGCACCGCTTCCTCACCGTCGCCCGCGGCGCCCACGACATCGATGCCGGGCAGCAGTCCGAGCAGCATCACGATCCCCTCCCGCACAACGGTCTGGTCGTCCACGACCACCACCCGTGCGGTCCTCCCCCGTGCCTCCTTTGTCATACGGGCACCTTCAACGTCACCACGAACCCCTCCTCGCCCGGTTCCGCCCGCAACGAGCCGCCCAGCAACTCGGCACGCTCCCGCATGCCCAGCAGACCGTACCCACCTCCGGTGCCGGTGAGTTCGCCGGGCGTTCCTCCCGAGTCCCGCACATCCAGCACCACTTCGCGGGCGCCGTAGTCCAGTCGCATCCGGATCCTGGCGCCCGGGGCGTGCTTCCGGGCGTTCGTCAGTGCTTCCTGGGCCACCCTGCGCACCGCCTGCGACGCCTCGGCCGGCAGTGCTCTGCGATCCCCCGTAATGGTGACCTCCGCATCGCCCCCGGCCGTGCCGACGAGCTGGGTCAGGAAGTCCTCCAGCGGCGTCAGCTCTCCGCGCAGGGCGGACAGCGCCTGCCGGGTCTCGGCGAGTCCGTCGCGGGCCATCCCCCGCGCCGCCACCACCCGGTCGAGGATCTGCTGCCGGTCGGCGTCCCGCTCGATCAGCAGCCGGGCCGCCTCCAGGTGCACCATTTGCGCCGAGAGGCTGTGCGCCAGTACGTCGTGGATCTCCCGTGCGATGCGGGCCCGCTCCGCGAGGGCCGCGGACTCGGCCTCGGCCACCCGGGCGGCCCGCTCCTGGGCCAGCAGCCGCTGCGCGTTCCCCCGGGCCTCGGCGTCCAGTCGCAGGACGTATCCGGCGAGAGCCAGTCCGACCGCCGTCGCCGCCGTGGTCAGCCATGCGTCGTCACCGGCCACGGCGTAGGCGGTCAGTGCCACCGATGTCACGGGCAGCGCCGCCGCGATGGGCATCCTTTCCATTGCCACGACGGCACAGCCGCACCAGATGACCAGCGCGGGGCCGCGGAAGCCGACGGGCAGGGCGACGGCCGCGACCCCCAGCAGCACGGCGACCAGCGCCAGGGACGGCCACAACCGGTGTTCGAGCGTGGTCCGGAAAAAGGCCCGTGCCACGCTCACCACCGCCAGCAGTCCGACGGCCGTCGCGACGGCACCCCAGCCGTGCACATGGTTGCCGGTGAACGCGCCCCACAGCAGCCCTCCGAACACCAGCAGGCGCACGGTCCAGGCCAACAGGCGCCGGGGCGCGGAGACGCCTTGGTGCCGGAGCGCCTCCTTGGAGGGCCACCTCGTCCAGACGCTCTCCGTCACGCGGGCTCCTTCCAGGCGGGCCGGGACACGGCGTCACCGTATGCGGGACCGGTCGCCCCCGCCGGGCGCGAGGCCTGTACGCGCAGGGCGAGGACTGCCGAGCGGACCAGCAGGGTCACCGCGAGGGCGAGCAGCAGCGCGGAGCTTTCCTGGCGCACGCCCAGAGCGGCACCGATCCCGAAGAGGGCCGCGCGCAGCGCGATGCCGACGCCCCACACGGCGGCGCTCGCCCGGGTGCCCCTGCTCCACACGGCGCCGTCCGCCTCCGCCCATATGCGGGTGGTCCAGGCCCAGCCGGCCCCGGTGACCAGGCCGATGAGTGTCTCGGCGGCAATCAGCAGCACGGACGCGGTGTGGTGGTGGGCGTCGATCAGGCCCTGATCACGCAGTGCGACGATGCCCAGCACCACGGGCATCACCCACCAGCGCCGGTCGCCGTCGATCCGGCTTGCACGGAACTGGCGGGCGATCACCAGCCCGGCCACCGCGGTGATCATCAACGCGTCGACGAGCCCGGACATCATGCCTCCGTGAGCGGTGCGGGGTGATGTCGGCGGGGGATCCCGTCGACATCTTCGACATTACGGAAACGTCGAGGTCACGGGATCGGCGTCCGGGTGGATCATGGGTGGAGTCCCGCTCGTCGTAGAAATCCACCCATGGGTGGAGAAGCCCTGGGCCGGCCATCCGGGCAACCAGGGCACCCGGGTCCCGCACGACGAACCGGGCCCGGTTCTCGCTCCCGGGCCCGGTTCGACAACTGAGCGTGATCAGGCGTCGATGCGCGACCGGTCCAGGGTCGCCGCCGAATTGGAGATGAACTCCTTGCGGGGAGCGACGTCATTGCCCATCAGCAGGTCGAAGACCTGCTCGGCGGACTCCAGATCGGTGAGGTTGATCCGGCGCAGGGTGCGGCGCCGCGGGTCCATGGTCGTCTCGGCCAGCTGGTCGGCGTCCATCTCACCCAGACCCTTGTACCGCTGGATGGAGTCCTTGTACCGGATGTTCTTGCTCTGGAACTCCATGAGCTTGTCGCGCAGCTCGCGGTCCGAGTACGTGTAGACGTACTTGTCCTGGCCCTTCTTCGGCTGGACCAGCTCGACGCGGTGCAGCGGGGGGACCGCGGCGAAGACCCGGCCCGCCTCCACCATGGGCCGCATGTAGCGGTGGAACAGGGTCAGGAGCAGGGTGCGGATGTGGGAGCCGTCCACATCGGCGTCGGTCATCATGATGATCTTGCCGTAACGGGCCGCGTCGATGTCGAAGGTACGGCCGGATCCGGCTCCTATGACCTGGATGATCGCGCCGCACTCGGCGTTCTTCAGCATGTCGGTCACGGACGACTTCTGGACGTTGAGGATCTTGCCGCGGATCGGCAGCAGCGCCTGGAACTCGGAGTTCCGGGCGAGCTTCGCCGTACCGAGCGCGGAGTCGCCCTCGACGATGAACAACTCGCTGCGGTCAACGTCGTCGCTGCGGCAGTCGGCGAGCTTCGCGGGCAGCGAGGAGGATTCCAGGGCCGTCTTGCGGCGCTGGGCGTCCTTGTGCTGACGAGCCGCGATGCGGGTACGGGCCGCGGCGACGGCCTTCTCCATCACCACGCGGGCCTGCTGCGCGGCGTCGCGCTTGGTGGAGGTCAGGAACGCCTTGAGTTCCTTGGTGATGACGTTGTTCACGATGCGGCGGGCCGCGGAGGTGCCGAGGACCTCCTTGGTCTGCCCCTCGAACTGCGGCTCGGCGAGGCGGACCGTCACGACCGCGGTGAGCCCTTCGAGGGCGTCGTCCTTGACGATGTCGTCCTCGGCGACGCGCAGCAGCTTCTTGGTCCGCAGCACCTCGTTCATCGTCTTCGCCACGGCCTGTTCGAAGCCGGCGACGTGGGTGCCGCCCTTGGGCGTGGCGATGATGTTGACGAATGACTTGAGCGTGGTGTCGTAACCGGTGCCCCAGCGCATCGCGACGTCGACGCCGAGGTCGCGGGTGACCTCGGTGGGCGTCATCTGGCCATGGTCGTCGAGTACCGGGACCGTCTCCTTGAAGCTGCCCTGCCCGCTGAAGCGGAGGACATCGCAGACGGGCCGGTCGCTGGCCAGGAACTCGCAGAACTCACTGATGCCGCCGTCGAAGCGGAAGGACTCCTCGCCTTTGCTGCCGCCGTCGCCGAGGCCGAACTCGTCCCGCACGACGATGGTGAGTCCGGGCACCAGGAAGGCGGTCTGGCGGGCCCGCTGGTGCAGCGTGTCCAGGGAGAGCTTGGCGTCCTTGAGGAAGATCTGGCGGTCGGCCCAGTACCGCACGCGGGTGCCGGTGCGGTTCTTGGGGATCTTCTTGGCCTTGCGCAGTCCGTTCCCGGCTTCGAACTTGGCCTCCGGGCCCGCCCCGGCGAACGCGCCCGGAACCCCGCGCCGGAAGCTGATGGCGTGGGTGTGCCCGCCGCGGTCGACCTCGATGTCCAGACGCGCGGACAGGGCGTTCACCACCGAGGCGCCGACGCCGTGCAGACCGCCGGAGGCGGCGTACGAGCCGCCGCCGAACTTGCCGCCGGCGTGCAGCTTGGTCATGACGACCTCGACACCGGAAAGTCCGGTCTTGGGCTCGACGTCGACCGGGATGCCCCGGCCGTTGTCCCGGACCTCCACCGAGGCGTCGTCGTGGAGGATCACCTCGATGTGGTCGCAGTAGCCGCCCAGGGCCTCGTCGACGGAATTGTCGATGATCTCCCACAGGCAGTGCATCAGGCCGCGGCTGTCGGTGGATCCGATGTACATGCCCGGACGCTTGCGTACGGCCTCGAGCCCTTCGAGGACGAGCAGGTGCCGCGCGGTGTAGTTGGACCCGTCCCGGTCTGCTCCTGCCAGCAGCGCAGTGGACGGCACGGATGTCTCGGCGGTCACGCGGTTCGCTCCTCGCTGAATTTCAGATGGGGCCCCGCTGGGTAAGGGCGCGGCTCGGTTCACCGGTCAGAGGGTACCGAGGCCTGGTAGAGCCGTTGTAACGCCACCCTCGTCCTGGACTCACCCTAGTCCACGGTCGCATACCTGTTCGATCCCTCGATGGGGTGAAGTACACATCACGTTCCCTTCGAGGCATGAACCATTTAGGCTCCGGGCACGTCCTCATGAACAAACCGGCAACCCGGCCGGCGGGACCGACACTGACCGACTGCGCGAACCCGTACGACACAAAGACACGCAATACGGCACATTCGCCGCCAATCGGCAGCAGCCGACCTCTCGGAAAGTTTTTTCGAGGAAAAGCCACGAGCGGGAACGTTTTGGGGCTGGTTGGATGTTGACCCTGGTACGACAGCTCGTCGAGCTAGAGAAGAGGCGACGTGACTACTGTTCTGACTTCCGCAAGCCCGCTGACGGCCGCTGACCGCTGCGACCGCTGCGGCGCCCAGGCCTACCTGCGCGTCGTCCTGCTGACCGGCGGAGAACTGCTCTTCTGCGCCCACCACGGTCGCAAGTTCGAGCCGGAACTCAAGAAGATCGCCGCTGAGATACAGGACGAGACGGAGCGGCTGACGACCGTTCCGGGATCTTCCACCGAGGAAGAGCACTGACGGTACGCGCCCGACGACGAGCCGGCCCGGCACAGGCCGATGAACGGGCGGCCGCCCCCGGAAACCGGAGGCGGCCGCCCGTGGTCGTGCCCGACAGGCTCTCAGCGGCCGTCAGACGCCCTCGCGCTGCCCTGTGGCAGTGATGTCCCAGCCAAGCGTTCGCAGGACCGAGGAGACGCGTGTGTAGACCCCGGGGCTACCCGGGCGCCCACAGCCGCTGCCCCAGGACACCAGGCCGATGAGCCTTCCCTGGCCGACCAGCGGCCCTCCGCTGTCCCCCTGACAGGCATCGCGACCCCCGGTGTCCTCACCGGCACAGAGCATGGTGGCGGAGAGATACCGTCCGTCGCCGTTCCCCGGATAGGCCCGGCTGCAGTCCGCGTCGGGAAGCACGCGCACGCGTGCCGCGCGCAGGCTGTTCGCGTAGTCCCCCGCGCCCGAGGTGTCCCCCCAGCCGTAGACGAGCGCCCCCGTGTCCGGCGCGTAGGCGGGGTCGCCCTCGGCCGCCATCCCTATGACCGAGCCCGCGGGGAGGGCTTCGGAGAGGGTGACCACCGCGAAGTCACCGGCGTTGCTGGCGGCGTCGTGCCCCGGGTTCACCCAGACGGCCTGGACGGGGATCTCCCGGCCCTGGTCCGAGAGAAGGTCCGTACGGCCGGCGATGACCTTGAGATCGCCCACCCGGTCCGGCGGCGACCCGAGGACGTTCTCACCCAGACAGTGGGCCGCCGTGAGCACGGTGGTCCGGCCGACGGCGACCCCTCCGCAGAACTGTCCCGCCCGCGTACCCCCGAACCGGTCACGACTGGACAGGGCGACGGTCCACGGGCTGTCGGAAACCTCGACCGGAAAGCCGCCGACGACGATGCTGTCGGCGGACGCGGGGGCGGCGGACCCCAGCGGTATCGCGGTCGCCGCGGCCGCCAGGACCAGCGGCCGGGCCAGTGTCCGGGCAAAGAGGCGACGCATGCGGGCTCCTCACTCGTAGGTGATCGTGGGACACCCACAGTGATCCAGCCCACCGCGTCACGCACCCGCTGCTCAACGCGAAGGCCCGGTTCCGCACCTGCCGGAACCGGGCCCTGTCGCTCGTACGACCGCGACCTAGTCGAGGTAGTCCCGCAGCACCTGGGAGCGCGACGGGTGACGCAGCTTCGACATGGTCTTCGACTCGATCTGGCGGATGCGCTCGCGCGTGACGCCGTACACCTTGCCGATCTCGTCGAGGGTCTTCGGCTGACCGTCGGTGAGACCGAAACGCATGGAGACGACGCCCGCCTCGCGCTCGGAGAGCGTGTCGAGGACGGAGTGCAGCTGCTCCTGCAGAAGCGTGAAGCTGACCGCGTCGGCCGGGACGACCGCCTCGGAGTCCTCGATCAGGTCACCGAACTCGCTGTCGCCGTCCTCGCCCAGCGGGGTGTGCAGCGAGATGGGCTCGCGACCGTACTTCTGGACCTCGATGACCTTCTCCGGGGTCATGTCGAGTTCCTTGGCCAGCTCCTCCGGGGTGGGCTCGCGGCCCAGGTCCTGGAGCATCTGGCGCTGCACGCGCGCGAGCTTGTTGATGACCTCGACCATGTGCACCGGGATACGGATGGTGCGGGCCTGGTCGGCCATCGCGCGGGTGATCGCCTGCCGGATCCACCAGGTGGCATACGTGGAGAACTTGTAGCCCTTGGTGTAGTCGAACTTCTCCACCGCGCGGATCAGACCGAGGTTGCCCTCCTGGATGAGGTCCAGGAAGAGCATGCCGCGGCCGGTGTAGCGCTTGGCCAGGGAGACCACCAGGCGGAGGTTGGCCTCCAGGAGGTGGTTCTTGGCGCGGCGGCCGTCCTCGGCAATGATCTCCAGCTCGCGCTTGAGCTTGGGCGCGAGCTTGTCGGAGTTGGCCAGCTTGTCCTCGGCGAACAGGCCCGCCTCGATGCGCTTGGCGAGCTCGACCTCCTGCTCGGCGTTGAGGAGGGGGACCTTGCCGATCTGCTTGAGGTAGTCCTTGACCGGGTCGGCGGTGGCGCCGGCCGCGGCGACCTGCTGGGCCGGAGCGTCGTCCTCGTCCTCGTCGGACAGCACGAAGCCCGCGTTCTCGGTGCCCTCGGGCTCCTCCGTGGCGGTCTTCGGCTCCTCGACCGCCTCGTCCTCGGGAAGCTCGCCGTCTTCCTTCTTCGCGGTGGTCTTCTTGGCCGCCGTCTTCTTGGCGGTCGTCTTCTTCGCAGCGGCCTTCTTGGCGGTGGTCTTCTTGGCCACCGCCTTCTTGGCGGGCGCCTCCTCCTCGGCGGCGGGGTCGCCGACGGGTGCGGCCGGGGCGGCGGGGGCAGTGGCCTTCCTGCTGGTCACCGGCTTCGCCGCGACCGTCTTGGTGGCGGTGCGCTTGGCTGGACTCTTCGCTGCGACGCTCTTTCGGGTGCGCTTGGGCTCTGCGGCACTGACCATCAGCGTCACACCCTCTTCCTCGAGGATCTGGTTGAGGCTGCGCAGTACGTTCTTCCACTGAGTGGCCGGAATCTGGTCAGCTTCGAAGGCCCGACGCACGTCATCGCCGGCGATCTGCCCCTCAGCCTTTCCCCGCTCGATGAGCGCCATGACAGAGACGGACTCGGCGATCTCCGGCGGGAGCGTACGGGATGTGCTGGCCGACACGAACAACCTCTCGGAACGTTGGAAAACGGCTTCCGGCCCCGTCCGTGACGGACAGGGGCCGACCACCGGCTTGGGGATGGGCCGACGGTGCGGGCGGTGCCGGGGGAGATGCACAGCGCCGTGAACAACGTCCGTATTCCCTCCGCGGCTGTCACCTCTTAGGTCATCGTGTTGTTCCCACGAGTGTTACGCCCAATCCGCGTGGCCCGAGTCACACCCCGTAAGCGATCAAAATTAGTCAGATGCGGATAAAAAGGGTCATCACTGGTGTGATCCATCCGCATCGGGAGACTCAGCCTCTCATCACACCGTCGGACCCCGCGGAGTCACCAGGAACTCCACGGGGCCCGACAGCGGCGGCGAACGGCCGGTCACAGCCACAGGAGGGTTTGGCGTGCCCCGGGCCGCGCCGTTCCGGCGGAACGGCTCAGTGCTCGCGCGGGGCGGGCACCACGCGTTCCACCTCGGGGTGGGCGGTCAGAAGTTGGCGCATGGCCGCCTCGGCGGCAGCGCCGTCCCCGGTGGCGAGGGCGTCGACGATCCTGCCGTGCTGTGCCAGCGACACGTCGTTCGGCCGGTCACAGCCGGTGACCGGACCGCCGGAGACATGGAGAGCGGCGGAGACGATCCCCGAAAGGTGATCCAGCATGCGGTTGCCCGCGATCTGGATGAGCAGCCCGTGGAACTCGGCGTCGGCCCGGGAGAAGGTGAGCGCGTCACCCTGCCCCATGGCGTGCCCCATGATCCCGACCATGTCGGACAGCCGCTGCTGGATGTCCTCGCGTCCATGTCCGGCGGCCAGCCGCGCCGCGAGCGGCTCGATCGTCCAGCGCAGCTCGCTCAGCTCGCGGCGCTGGTCGTCACGCTGCGGTCCGAAGGCCCGCCATTCGATGATGTCCGGGTCGAGGAGGTTCCAGTCGCTGACGGGGCGCACGCGCGTGCCGACGTTCGGACGGGCGCTGACCAGGCCCTTGGCCTCCAGGACGCGCAGGGACTCGCGGACCACGGTGCGGGACACCTCGAAACGCTGGCCGATCTCCTCGGGCACCAGCGGACGGTCGGCGCCGAGATCACCCGAAACGATCATCTGGCCCAACTGCTGGACGAGTTGCCCGTGCAGTCCGCGGCCCCGATTGCCCGCGGTTCGCCGGCCCACGCGGCCCAGCTCGGTCTCCACCCCTTCCCAGGCGGGCGGCCCGACGCGGTCGACGGCGGGCGCCTCGGCGTAGGGATAGCGGTCGAGTTCGCCCGGGTTCGTGAGGCCGGAGTCGGCGGAACGGGCGGCGGTCATCATGGTGTGCGCAAGGGTAGTCACGCATCCTTTGTCGGCGCCCTCTCCAACTCCCTTGAGGTCTTTGGTGAAAAGCACACGAAAGGGTGATCGCTCACGCCATCGCAATTGACGCCTTATCGGAAAGAAATGGGCTTTCCACGGGGAGTTGCGCACATGTTCAGACCGGAAGGGTGTGACAGGCGTCATCGCACCCTGCGGCGCACGGTCATGAGCAGGTAGGCGCAGAGCAGAGCGGTCAGGGACAACGCCAGTGCGCTGCCCACCGGTTGAGCGATCACGCGCAGCACTTCCGCCACATATCGCTCACCTCCGAACGGCCACTGCGTCAGGAGGACCTCGCGCACCCGCATCGGGAAGCCGGCGGCCGTCCGTACGGATGGACCTTCCCAGACCTTTTGTACGAGCGGTACGACGAGGACGGGAACGGCGACCACCGCGGCGAGCCCGGCGGTGGTGGACCGGAAGACGCCCGCGGCGAGCACACCGGACCAGGCACACCCGACGACGAGCCCGAGCCAACCCGCGCTCAGCGCGGGCCAGTCGGCGGGAACACGGGCGAGTTCCCGTCCGTAGAACAGGTGGAGCACTTCGGCGTTGCAGCCCACCGTCAGGACGGCCAGCACCAGTGCGGTGGCCGCGGAGACGAGGAGTTTGGCGGCCAGCAGCCCCAGTCGGCGGGGCACGGTGCCGCGGTCCGCCGCGAGCGCGGGGTGACGGAACTCGTCGCCGAAGGCGAGCGCGCCGAGCAGCCCCGCGCCGAGCGCCGCGGGCGGCAGCGGCAGTTCCCGCGGCCACGCGGCCAGCAGCCGCTCCTGCGGGGTGTGCCCGACGCGGGCCAGGACCACGGCGGCGACGGCCGACACGAGGAGTACGACGGCGCCGGTGACGAACCCGGTGCTGATACCGACCACACGACGGAGTTCGTAGCGGAGGGGGCGGAGAGGGCTCGGGGCGGAGCGGACGGGAATGGGCGGCGGAAGCATGGACGCCACCTCCCGGCCCGGCGCGCCGGGGGTGAGGGCGGCGTACGGGCGCGGTGCGGGGCGGTTGCGAGGCGCGGGGGCTTCCCTGGGCGCGGGGACGGTCTCGGGCGCGGGGGCTTCGGTGGGGCTCCCGACTGCGGCTTCGGGTACGGCGTGTTCGGTGCGTCCCTCGACGGCGGCTTCGGGCGCGCGGACTTCGGTGCGTCGCCCTTCGGCGGGCGGCTCGGGCTCGGCGCTGTCGCGCGGTCGGCGGTCGGCGGGGGACGGCTGGGGGGCGTCGGCGAGGGACAGGTCGTCGAGAGGGGTATGGGGAACGGCCCCTGGAGAACTCGGGCTGCGGCCGCCGGAGGGCAGGGCAGGGCCGGTTGCGCCGGAGTCGGCGGCTGGTGGCGGCGGTTCGACGGGGGACGGGGCGATGGGTGATGGGCCGACGGGGCTCGGGCCGGGTGCGGCCGGCCTCCCGGGCTCCGGCACCCGTTCGCCGCCCTCGCCCTCCGGTCGCCGGGCCGCGGGTGCCACTCCCGCACCGGGGCCCATGTCACCGATCTCGTCCGCCAGTTGGTGGACGAGGATGCCATGCCGGAACGCGGCCTCGCCGATGTCCGCGCACGTACTGCCGTACACCGCGAGGCGGTTGCCGCCCTCGCGCACGACCTCGACCGAACGGCGGGCCGCCCGCGCTTCCTTGGTCAGGAGCGCGGCGAGACGGGCGGCGTGCGGACTCCGCACGGCGACCCGGGGGCGCAGTCTGGTACGGGCGAAGTCCTTCGCCTCCTGGTCGGCGACGACCCTGCCCCGTTCCAGCGTGACGACGTGGTCGGCGCTGCGCGCGGCCTCCTTGGGATTCGCTGTGCTGAACAGGACGGTGCCCCCCTGGGCGGCATGGGCGCGCAGCATGCCGTGGAGCCAGCGGGCCTCGCGGGCGGAGAGTGCGCCGGCGGGGTCGTCGAGCACGAGGGTGTGCGGGTCGGCGAGCAGCGCACAGGCCAGTCCGAGGCGTCGGTCCATGCCGCGGGAGAGGGTGCCGAGGCGTTCGTCGCGCAGGCTCACGAGGTCGGTCGACTCAAGGACTTCGTCGGCCCGCCGGACCGGGAGGCCGGCCGCCGCGCACAGCATGCGGAGATGACCGCGCACTGTGCGGGCCGGGTGCCCCGGCACGTCCCCCAGCAGCACACCGACCTCGCGCGAGGGGTGGGCGATGCGGTGCAGGGGGCGGCCTCTGAAGTAGGTGAGGCCACGGCCGTGTTGGAGTTCGAGCATGAGTCTGAGCGCCGTCGTCTTGCCGGCGCCCGATGCTCCGAGCAGCGCGGTGACGCGGCCCGCACGCGCCTCGAACGAGAACGTCGTCGACGGCGGGCGGAAGCTCCTTGCGGGGGTTGCTGGTCAGTCCGAAGGCCTGGATCACCCGTAGCAAGATAGCGTGCCATATCCGGTTTTTCGGGCATCGCATGGCTTGTCGAGCGCGGAGAAAGGTCCACCCCGCGGATCTCTTGTTCGCCGCTCGGTCCGCCGCGTGTTCCAGGGCCCCGCCGGAGCCCGGCGTCACACCTCGGGGCGCAGCATCGGGGGGTTGAGGAGAGTCGCCCCGCCCGCCCGGAAGAGTTGAGCGGGACGGCCGCCCTGGCGTGTGGTCGTGCCGCCGGTGGGGACGAGGAAGCCAGGTGTGCCCGTCACCTTGCGGTGGAAGTTGCGCGGGTCGAGCGCCACGCTCCACACCGCCTCGTAGACGCGCCGCAGCTCCCCGACGGTGAACTCGGGCGGGCAGAACGCGGTGGCCAGCGACGAGTACTCGATCTTGGATCGGGCCCGCTCCACCCCGTCCGCCAGGATCTGGGCGTGGTCGAAGGCGAGCGGCGCCACCGGCTCGCCGGCGCGGTCGTAGCCACCTTGCTCCAGCAGTTCCTCCACCGGCGCCCAACGGGCGTTGCTGGCGTCACCGCCCGCGCGCGGTGCGGGCAGGTCGGGAGCGAGCGCGAGGTGGGCGACACTGACGACCCGCATCCTGGGATCGCGCTCGGGGTCGCCGTACGTCGCGAGCTGCTCCAGGTGGGCACCGTTGTCCCCGACGGGTGCGGCCTGGTCGTGGACGCGCAGTCCCGTCTCCTCGGCCAGCTCCCGCGCCGCCGCCTGCGCCAGATCCTCGTCGGCCCGTACGAAACCCCCGGGCAGGGCCCAGCGGCCCTGGAACGGCGACTCGCCCCTGCGCACCGCCAGCGCGCACAGGGAGTGGCGGCGCACGGTCAGCACGACCAGGTCCACAGTGACGGCGAAAGGCGGAAAAGCTGACGGGTCGTAGGGCATGCGGCGATCATAGTCGTCTTCCTGACGATAAACACTCCCTTCGCCAACCGTCTCGGATACCCTGGGACCCGCGGTTTCGTGAGCATTTCCGCGTGACCATAAGCACTGATTACGTTCAGTAGCTCTCGGTGTCGATCGCTTACGATCTTGCGGTTTGCGTGGAGTGAGCGCTTCGCACCGTTCAAGTATGGCGACGCAACGCCCGAGGGCGACAGGCACAACGACACCACGCCGGACGCCGCCGGGCTCTTCGACACACCACCACATGGGCTTGCCTGGACGGCCAGAGCGAGACCGCGCCCAGAAGCGAAATGCACCCCCGCCGTGCCTTGTCGGCTCGGTGAGGAGATGGGGTTCGCCCCACGGGCGCCGGTCAGCTCTCAGCCGCGTGACCTGGGCCACTTCTCCCGGAGCCAGGTCAGGTCGGTCTCGGCGCGGGAGCGGGCCGCCCGCTCTCGGGTGAACACCGCGTCCGTCTTGGCCAGGACCAGGGTGTAGGGGCGTCCCTGGCGCCGGGTGGTGTGGGAGACGGGCAGGCCAGCGAGGTCGATGCGGCTGTGGATGTGGCGGCGCTTGTCCTTGGCGAGCGGCCACTCCATGGTCCGGCGGGTGCGGGAGGTGAGGAAGTCATCCAGGTCGGGGCAGAGATCGCAGTCGGAGGGGCAGCCGCGGTCCGGGGTGAGGGACCAGTCGTCCGCCGCCCGGACGGAGCGGGCCAGGGCCGCGGTCAGCCTGGTCTCGCAGTGGTCGGCGAGGGACTGGAAAGCGCGGGCCGCCGGGGTGCCGTCACGGACGCCGTCCTGTCGGCGGGCCGCGGTACGCAGGGACGGAAGCAGGCATTCCAGTACGGTGTCCGGTCGGCTGCGTAGAGCAGTGGTGATCATTTCGGCGGTCTCGGGACCAGCCGCCCGCAGGATGTGGGCGAGCGGGGTGCCGAGCCGCTCCAGGGCATCCTGGCGCTCCTTCTCCCGGCCGATGCCGAGCCAGCCGGTGAGCCGCTGCTCGAACGCGCGCCAGACCCCCTCGGCCAGTGGTGTGGCCACCCCGTCTCCGTCACCGTCCACACTCCGCAGCGCGGCGCCGAGGCCAGGCAGGGTTTCGAGCCAGGCGTCTCGGTCGGCCCCGGTGTAGGCACCGACCGGGCCGAACCAGCTGTCGACGACTCCGCGCGCCCACGTCCGTCCGTACCGTGCGGCCGCTTTCGCAAGATCGGGGGCGTGCCGCTCGTCCAGGGTCTCCACCCCGAAAGGCGCGAGGAGCATCGCGGCGGTGTCCGCTTCCTCCACTCCCACCGCGACGCCCAGAACCGCGGCGAAGAGCGGGGCTGCCGCCGGGCCCGAACCGTGGTGGTTCCAGATCGGCGCGAGCGACCGGGCGAGCGTACGCGCCAACTCCAGCTCCCCGGCGTCCAGGCGGCCCTGGAGTTCCCGCACGGCTTGCGCGGAGCCTGCTTCGGCACGTGCCACGAACGAGCGCTGCCGGGGCCAGAGCACCACCGCGGCCCGCCGGTACCAGCGGTCCAGGGTGTTGCCGTAGTTGCCCATGTAACCCTCGTACTCGGACTGGTAGGGCGTGAGGTCCTTGTTCTCGGTGGTGGCGCACACCTCGGCGTACGGAACGGGCAGCGAGATCTGCTCACCGCCGGCGTGCTCGGGGCGGGTCCACCAGCCCAGGGTGATCTCGTCGTCGATCAGGTCGGTCAGCTCGTAGTCGGAGAAGTCACCGCTGCGGCGGCGCTCGGCGCCGGGCTCGCCGTCGGGGTCGAGAAGGCACTCGCCTTCACACTCATCGTCCTCGCAGTCGTCGAAGTGCTCGACCTCGCCGTAGTAGTCGTAACGGTCGTAGGGCGGTTGGGCGTCCCAGGTCTCCTTCACCTCCGCGAGGGCGAGGACCGCTTCGCAGTCGGCCTGTCCGGCGGCCTGGCGGAGCAGGTCGGCGCGGGTGGCGTCGACGCCCTTGAGACGGCCCCAGTCCAGGCCCCGCTGGGTGTACTCGTGGTCGAGGAGGTAGACGAGCCGGCCCGGCGGCTCGGGCTTGGTGCGGCCGTAGCCGTAGCGGTCCTCGGCGGGCTGGGTGAAATGCTCAGTCACGCACTGGGCCAGCTCCGCCACCGGGCTGCCGCCAGGTTCGCCGACCGGACGAACGCGCTCGGCGAGCAGGTTCATGGTGAGGGTGATGCGGTAACCGGAGGTGACGGGCTTGACCTCGTGGCGGCAGTCCGCGTAGAAGGCGGTGAAGGTCAGCCGTTCCCTCGACGCCTTGTACGTGACGGAGCGGCCGGCGTGTTCGACGACGAGTTCACCGCCGGTGTGGTGCGAGGGCAGCGAGACGACGAGGCTGCCCACCATGGAGTCGTCCTTCTCGGAGTCCTGGTGCGGCAGGAAGAACTGGCCCTTGCCGTAGACGAGCAGCGCGTGCGGTTCGGCCCGCAGGACGGTGGTGGGCGGAAGGCCCAGCGCGGTGCGGACCCCGTCGAGGACACCGCTCAGCGTGCGCTGCCAGTCGGGGCCACCCAGGGTGAACCGGTCCGGGGTGATCTCCCAGGTGTCGCGCACACCGGTGTCGGACAGGGTCTGCTCCCCGCGGCCGAAGCGGGCCTGCCGGGCCTGAGCGATCAGCTTCCTGGTGACTGGGGCGCGTACGGGGAGCGGCAGGTCACCGACGCCGTCGACCGTGATGCGCAGCGCGCGGGCGGGCATCTCGATACGGGTGCTGAAGTCCCCGCGCCGCTCCGAGCTGTCCAACAGCTCCGCCAGACGCTCCCGTGCCCCTTGTCCCATGACGCGTTCGTCCCCCTACTCGGCGGCCTGCCCTTCCGGATGTTCCGAAAACCCTAGCGCTACGGGAAGTTCTTCACCGACCCCGTCCCCGCCGGCCTCGCCCGGCAACTGGGGGCCGCACTGCTGCGCGACGCCATGACCGCACGCGAGCGGATGTCCCTGGCCAGCTTCGACCGGTTCTTCCCCGCCCAGGGCCTGCTGCCGACCAAGACATCCGGCAACGGCAGTTTCGGCAACCTGCTCGCTCTGCCGCTCAACGGCGCATGCCGCGAGCGAGACACCACCCTCTTCTGCGACCCGGCGACGCAGAAGATGCGCAAGCGGCGGTCACTGCCCAGAATCAGCCGACACGAGAGTGCTCATCACACGCAGATTCCAACATTTCTGCAGGAACTCATGCTCACGATCACGCGCTCCCTACAGGAGACTGATCCACTTCGGTCCGACGCACCTCCCACCGGCCACCCCGAGCGCCGCGTGGGACCGCGTCACACCAGGTCAGGCTGCTGGCCACGACACATCGGCCGCCTGTTCGAGCATGGCCGGTCCCGGCAGGACGACCGGCCGGTCCGGGCCGGTCGGCACGGGTCGGTCGGCACGGGTCGGTCGGCACGGGTCGGTCGGCACGGGTCGGTCGGCACGGGTCGGTCGGCACGGGTCGGTCGGCACGGGTCGGTCGGCACGGGTCGGTCGGCACGGGTCGGTCGGCACGGGTCGGTCGGCACGGGTCGGGAGGGGTTCTCCGGCATCCCGCAGCTCCGCATGAGACCCACAGGAGAGCATCGTGTGCGGGACGCATGGCGACGATCCCGGCAGGCGTCGAGGCGGATGCCCGCGACCGTCGTCGGGGTCCCGACCGACCGCTTCAGAGTCGTTCGCCGCCCCCTTCGGTCCCGCCCCTGCGCGCTCCGTCCGGGCCGGGGTCCTTCCGGCCCATGCCCATGGCCCGCGTCCCCGAGGCGCGCGAACGGGTGGGGCCCGTTCGCGGGGCGCCGGGGCGCTCGGTCCCCGAGGGAGTGCGGGGCCGCACGATCTTCGCGCTCGGCTCACGGCCCTGCGTCCTCGCACGGCGACGAACGCCGTCGGCCGACACACCCGCGCGAGTGCGGCGCCGACGGCCGGACGGCGACTGCGCGGCGGGCAAGGGCTTGGCCGGCTCGCGCTTCTCCGGCCTGCCGGTCTGCTCGTCACCGTCCGTGGCACCCTCCCCCGCGTCCTCACGGCCTCCGCGCTCCGAACGCAGGCAGCGGCGGACCGACTCGGGATCGAGGCCCTCGTTGCACGCCTGGTGCAGGAGCCGGGCGAAGAGGTAGTCGGGGTCCGCGCCGAGTGCCATGGCCAGGGCTTCCCGGGCTTCCAGTTCGTCACCGGTGGACCACGCGACCCATCCGGCGAGCGTGAGGGGCGCGGCCGCGTGTTCGCCGTACGGTCCGATGCAGCGGCGGGCCAGGGCCCGCCAGAGGCGCAGCGCGGGTCCCGCCTCGTCGCCTTCCATCCACGCGGCCGCGCGGTCACGGGTCGTGCGGTCCTGGAGACCGAGGATCAGTGCCGCCGCCTCGTCGTGTCCGAGCAGTCGGTCGTCGCGCAGGTCCTCGGCCGCCGTCCCGGACACGGGCGGGGCCTCGGCGAGGCGCCGCATGACGCGCTCCGCCTTTTCCAGCGTCTCCCGGGCCACCTCGGAGCGGCCGGCGTCGTGGAGGATCCGGGAGACCACCGTCACGGCGGCCGCGTCCAGGGCAGCCGCCTGTTCGGCCACCGCGGCGCCCTCCCGGGGTAGCAGCCTGGCCCGCAGCTCGCTCAGCGAACCACGCACCTGGATACCGGCGTAGGCGGCCGCCGCGGCCAGCACCGACGTACCCGGCAGTCCCATGGGGACGCCCTCGGAGGGACAGCAGGCCTCGTCGTCGCAGCAGTACGACCAGAAGCGCCCGGCGGAGACGCACAGGGCTTCGACCACGGGTACGTCGAGGGATCCGCACTCGACGCGCAGCCTCTGGGCCAGCGGTCGCAGTCGCTCCATGACTTCCCGGCCGGTCTCGCCCGGTGCCGGTTCCTGGCAGAGGTAGGCCACCATCTGCTCGGGCCGGACGCCTCGCCGCTCGCTGCCGGTCACCAGACCGTGGACCAGTTGTCCGGCCGCAGCCGCCCAGTCGTCCGTGTTCGCGGGGATGCCGAGCCGCGCCCGGCCGCCGAAACGGCCCCGCCCGTCCCGGTCGCGCAGTGCGACCAGGACGATGCTGTCCTCGGGACGGTAACCGAGCAGGTACGGCAGGGCGTCGGCCAGTTCGGCGGGGGTGCGCAGGGTGACCTGGGGCTCGTCCCCGGAGCCGTCGCACGGGGCGCCGGCCGCCCGAACGGGGTCGGCGGGGCCCGCGATGTCATCGTTCTCGGAGGATCCAGTCGTTTCGCTGTGGTTCGTCATGGCCCGACGATCTCGCGGATCGCGAAGTTCCGCTTTGGCCTGTGGATAACCTCGATCAGGGACACGTCACCTTCGGCCGGCCCACCCGCTCCGCGGCCCGGATGTCAGTCCCGTCCTGTTGTATGGAACGCATGGAGCACACGAGCAACCCGGATCTCCGGACAGCGGCCGACACGGTCCTCGCCCGACTCGTCGGGGACGCCTCCGGCGGCGCCCAGCTGCGGGAGGACCAGTGGCGGGCGATCGAGGCGCTGGTCGCCGACCGGCGCCGGGCCCTGGTCGTCCAGCGCACGGGATGGGGCAAGTCCGCGGTGTACTTCGTGGCGACCGCGCTGCTGCGGGACCGGGGCGCCGGACCCACGGTGATCGTCTCCCCGCTGCTGGCGCTGATGCGCAACCAGGTCGAGGCCGCCGCACGGGCCGGTATCCGCGCCCGCACCATCAACTCCTCCAACACCGAGGAGTGGGACGCGGTCCAGGACGAGATCGCCGCGGGCGAGGTCGATGTGCTGCTGGTGAGCCCCGAGCGGCTCAACAACCCGGACTTCCGCGACCAGGTGCTGCCCAGGCTCTCCGCCGCGACCGGACTGCTCGTGGTGGACGAGGCCCACTGCATCTCCGACTGGGGCCACGACTTCCGCCCGGACTACCGGCGGCTGCGCACGATGCTCACCGATCTCCCGCCGGGTGTGCCCGTCCTCGCGACCACGGCCACCGCCAACGCGCGCGTGACCGCCGACGTGGCGGAGCAGCTCGGCACCGGCGGCACGTCGGACGCGCTGGTGCTGCGCGGCCCGCTGGACCGGGACAGCCTCAGTCTGGGTGTGCTGCGGCTGTCCGACGCCGCGCACCGGATGGCCTGGCTGGCCGACCACCTCGACCGGCTCCCCGGCTCCGGGATCATCTACACGCTCACCGTGGCCGCCGCCGAGGAGGTCACCGCCTTCCTGCGGCAGCGCGGCCACACCGTCGCCTCCTACACCGGCAAGACCGAGAACGCGGACCGGCAACAGGCCGAGGACGACCTGCTCGCCAACCGGGTCAAGGCGCTGGTCGCGACCTCGGCGCTGGGCATGGGCTTCGACAAGCCCGACCTGGGTTTCGTGGTGCACCTGGGCTCGCCCTCCTCCCCCATCGCCTACTACCAGCAGGTCGGCCGCGCCGGTCGCGGTGTCGAACACGCCGAGGTGCTCCTGCTCCCCGGGAGGGAGGACGAGGCGATCTGGGAGTACTTCGCGTCCCTGGCCTTCCCTTCGGAGGAATTGGTGCGCCGTACGCTCGATGTCCTCGCGCGCGCGGAGCGGCCACTGTCGCTGCCCGCCCTGGAGCCCCTGGTGGAGCTGCGCCGTTCCCGCCTGGAGACCATGCTCAAGGTGCTCGACGTGGACGGTGCCGTCAAGCGGGTCAAGGGCGGCTGGATCGCGACGGGGCAGCCGTGGGCGTACGACGCGGAGCGGTACGACTGGGTCGCACGCCAGCGCAAGGCCGAGCAGCAGGCGATGCGCGACTACGCCTCGACGGCGGGCTGCCGGATGGAGTTCCTGCAGCGCCAGTTGGACGACGAGGGGGCCAAGCCCTGCGGCCACTGCGACAACTGCGCGGGCCCGCGCTTCACCGCCGACACCTCGCCCGACGCCCTCGACGCCGCGCGGGTCGACCTGGACCGGGCCGGTGTCGAGGTCGAGCCGCGCCGGATGTGGCCGACCGGGCTGCCGGCGATCGGCGTCGATCTGAAGGGCCGCATTCCCGCGGCGGAACAGGCCGCGTCCGGCCGGGCCCTGGGCCGTCTGTCCGACATCGGCTGGGGCAACCGGCTGCGACCGATGCTCGCGGCCCAGGCACCTGACGGTCCGGTGCCGGACGATGTCGCGAAGGCCGTCGTGGGGGTGCTGGCCGACTGGGCGAAGGGTCCCGGCGGCTGGGCCTCCGGCGCCCAGCCACGTCCCGTCGGGGTGGTCACCGTCGCCTCACGCACCCGGCCCCTTCTCATCCGGTCCCTTGGGCAGCGCATCGCCGAGATCGGCCGGCTGCCGCTGCTCGGTTCGGTCGAGTACACGAGTGACGCGCCCCGGGCGTCCCGCAGCAACAGCGCGCAACGGCTCAAGGCACTCGACGGCGCGCTGACGGTGCCGCCGGCCCTCGCCACCACGCTCGCCGGGGTCGAGGGCCCGGTTCTCCTCGTGGACGACTGCACCGAAACCGGTTGGACCCTGGCGGTGGCGGCCCGGCTGCTCCGCCGCGCCGGTGCCCAGGGGGTGTTGCCACTGGTCCTGGCCGCACAGGGGTGACCGACCGCGCGACGCGGTTCGCGGGGCGGGCTCGCCGGGACGACCGCGCGTGCCGCGTCCCATGCGTCACCCGACGGCACTCCGGGTAGGGATATAGAACGCGCATCATCCGATAACGGTCGCCGGACTCAATTGCTCGTTGCCGCATCCAAGTTCGACAGGAAGAATTGAAGTCCGCTCCCCACACGCTCGTCCGTGATCCGGCAGGGCTTCATTGGGGTGCGCGCTCCCCGAATCCGACCCCGCCCGCAGTGTGGGCGCGTAGCCGAAGGGAGGAACGTGACCTTCGGATTCGCTCCGTCCTCGGCGGCATCAGTGCCGTCGTCCGCCGCTTCCGCCACCCGCGTGCTCGAACCGGCGGAGTGGGCCGCCGCCGGAATCCCACTGCTGCGCAATCCGCGGGAGGTCGTCAGCGGACTGCACTCGCGGCACCGCCCCGGACCGGCGACCGCGATCGTGGCCGTACTCGATCCGGACGAACGACTGTGCGCCAGCGCCTCGTTCACCAGCCGGCGGTCCACCGCCGACGGGTGGTTGTTCCGCAACGCGCTGCTCTCCCAACTGCGCCGGGTCATCCCCCATGATCTGCGCCGCCGCACACCGGTGCGCACCGCCGTACTGCTCTACTGCCGTGACGGCGACGCGCGTTGGACCGAGGAGGACGGCGCGTGGATGTGGGGGCTGCGAGACGCCTGCACGTTGCACGGGCTGCGCTGTGGCGCGTACATCACGCTGACCCGTGACGGCTGGCAGGTCCTCGGTGAGGGGCGCGGCGGACGCCGGCCCAACGCCGCGTCAGAGCCTGAGCCGTTCGCCACGTCGGAGACACCGCCCCCGCCGCCGCGCACCGGTGGTGTCGCCTCGGACGTGCTGCGCCGCGCGGCGGCTCGCTGAGCGGACCACCGGCGGGGCGGCGCGCGTCACGAGCGCGCCGGACGGCCAGGCCTGCGAGAGCACCTGGCAACGCCCGTACGCCACGCCTGTCCGAAGGCTCGTGTCCTCAAGGCTCGCCCAGCACGGTCCCGTCGCGGGAGGGCCCTGGACCCCACCGCGCGGGGTGACGTCGGCCGCGCGCGTGCACTCCGAGGCGACCACCGTGCGGGGCCTCCGGTCCGGCGGCCCTGTGTCGCACCGGGGTCCGCCGCACGCGGCGGACCTGGCTCAGACGGCCGCGCCCAGCACCGAGTTGATCCGCTGCGGGTCGCCGCAGACGATCAGCAGGGCGCCGGCCCGGGAGCGGGCCACGGTCAGGGCGGCGGCAGCGGCGCCCTCGGGACCGCCGTTGAGCGCGACCACGACCACGGCCCGCGACGCGGCGCGTTCCGCGACGGCGGCGTCCACGTAGAAGACGTCGTCGCCCGCGTCGTGCTGCGCCCAGTAGGAGGCATCGCCGAAGGACAGTTCGTGGGCCGCCCACGGGTGTGGTTCGCCGGTGGTGATCACCAGCACGTCACCGGGGGTGCGCCCCGAGTCCAGCAGCAGGTCCACGGCCTCTTCGGCGGCGTCGAGCGCGCCGTCGGGTGCGGCCGGGATCAGCTGGATCTGCGGGGTGGCCGGGGCAGCGGCCGGAGGGGCCGGAGCCGATGGTCCGGGCTTGGTCGGGGTCGTGTCGCGCGACGCGCGTTGCGTCGGCGGCGCCGGCCGCACCGGGCCGGGGCGGCCTGGGCGCGGCGGTGCCACGGGACGGGGGCCGGGTACGGGGCGGGGGGTCGGCGCGGTGCGGCCGCTGGCCGGAGTGGCGCGGGGACCCTGGGCCTTCTCGTGAATCTGAGGCTCCTCGGGAATGAGAGGCATGAGCTGATATTTATCAAACGTTGGTGCGGCTCGCGTCGGCGGGTGGCACATGCCCGCGAGCGGAACCGTCAGAAATCGAATCCGAGCTGACCCTCGATCTCCGGAACGCTTCCATCCACCCAACTGCGGACCTTCTTGAGGTGCCGCCACTGGGGCAGCGCATCAAGATACGCCCACGACAACCGGTGGTGCGGGGTGGGTCCCCGTACTTCCAGTGCGGCCTTGTGCACGGGCGACGGGTACCCGGCGTTGTCCGCGAAACCGAAGTCTGCATGGTCGGTACCCAGTTCGGCCATCATTTTGTCGCGCTGGACCTTGGCGAGCACCGAGGCGGCGGCGACGGCCACGCAGGACTGATCGCCCTTGATCACCGTGCGGACCCGCCAAGGCGCCCCGAGATAGTCGTGCTTGCCGTCGAGGATGACGGCGTCGGGACGGACCGGAAGGGTCTCCAGCGCACGCACCGCCGCCAGCCGCAGCGCCGCCGTCATCCCCTGCGCGTCGATCTCCTCGGGAGAGGCGTGCCCCAGGGCGTAGGAACGTCACCCAGGTCCGCAACTCGGCGGCGAGTTCGGTACGTCGCTTGATGGTGAGCAGCTTGGAGTCGGTGAGGCCCAGCGGGGGCCGACGCAGACCGGTGATCGCGGCGCAGACGGTGACCGGGCCGGCCCAGGCACCGCGCCCCACCTCGTCGACACCGGCAATGACCTTCGCTCCGGTCGTGGCGCGAAGGGAGCGCTCGACGGTGTGAGTAGGCGGTTCGTACGGCATGGCGCCCCCAGCCTACGCCGCCGCGAACCTGCGACGACACCCCGGTTCCCCAAACGTGACCGGCGTCCGCGAAGGCCTGGGTCAGCCGCCGTCGGGCCGCAGCAGCGGGACCATCAGCTGGTCGATCAGCTCCTCGATCTCCTGGCCCTCCCATTCGCTTCCACAAATCTTCGAGCGGTACATCATCATCGCCGGGATGGCGTCGAAGACGTATCCGTTCGCCGCGTCAGGCCGAACCTCTCCCCGCTCTATTCCACGGTTGACGACCTCGCGGAGCATCTTGAGGGTCGGCTCGACGACACCCTTGATGATCACCGTATGGAAGTGCTCGGCCTGAGTGTTGTCGCATTCGTGAATCACGGACCGCAGAGCGCATCCGGGTCGGGAGAACATCGCGTCGCGCGCCCTCAGACACAGCTCCAGAAGATCCTCGCGCACGCTTCCGAGGTCGGGCACCGTGTCGAAGCGCGGCAGGGCGGACCGCAGCGCGTCCGCGACCAGGTCCTCCTTGGACGACCAGCGGCGGTAGACGGCCGCCTTGCCGGTCTGGGCGGAGGCGGCCACGCCTTCCATCGTCAGGCCGTTCCAGCCGACGGTGCCGAGCTGCTCCAGCGCCGCGTCGAGGATCGCGTGTTCGAGGACCGCGCCACGTCGGCGGGAGGGCGTCTGGGCGGAGGCGGCCGCCCAGTGCGAAGCAACCATGTCGGGGTCTCCAGGAAGCAGGGAAAGCGAGTTCGGGGACGCACCGTGCGGCCACAACGGGGGACGGGACACACGGCGGCACTACAAGTGAACGCTTGCGTTCACTGTCGGGGAGTCACTAACGTCGAGGCAACAGTGAACGCGACCGTTCACTAAGTCATCGTGGGGGACACAGAGTGACAACCTCTTCTCAGATTCGAGACCAGAAGCCGGGAGCGGCCCGCCGGGAGGGGCATCCCGGCATCGCGCTCGCCGTCATCGCGGCCTGCCAACTCATGGTGGTGCTCGACGCGACGATTGTGAACATCGCACTCCCGCACATTCAAGACGCGCTCAAGTTCAGCACCACCGACCTCACCTGGGTCGTCAGCGCCTACACGCTCACCTTCGGCGGCCTGCTCCTGCTCGGCGGCCGGGCCGGTGACATCCTCGGCAGGCGCCGGGTCTTCATGACCGGCATCCTGCTGTTCACCTTCGCCTCGCTGCTCGGCGGCTTCGCCCAGGAACCCTGGCAACTGCTGGCGGCGCGCGTCCTGCAAGGTGTGGGAGGCGCGATCGCGTCGCCCACGTCGCTCGCCCTCATCACCACCACCTTCCCCGAGGGACCGGAGCGCAACCGCGCCTTCGGCGTCTTCGCGGCCGTGTCCGCGGGCGGCGGCGCCATCGGCCTGCTGGCCGGCGGCATGCTCACCGAATGGCTCGACTGGCGCTGGGTGCTCTTCGTCAACGTGCCGATCGGCGTACTGATCGCCGTACTCACACCGCTGTACATCAGCGAGTCCGAGCGGCACTCCGGCCGCTTCGACATCGCCGGGGCGGTGACCTCGACGGCGGGTATGGCGTCCCTCGTCTACGGCTTCATCCGGGCCGCGGACGAGGGCTGGCGGGACGACGTGACCATCGGCTCCTTCGTGGCCGCGGTGGTCCTGTTGCTGTCCTTCACGTTCATCGAGTCGCGGGCCAAGGAGCCGATCACCCCGCTGCGGATGTTCGCCGACCGCAACCGCTCCGGCACGTATGTGATCATGCTGAGCCTGGCAGCGGCGATGTTCGGCATGTTCTTCTACATCGTCCTGTTCGTCCAGAACATTCTGGGCTACACCCCCATCCAGGCCGGTCTGGCCTTCCTGCCGGTCACGGTGGTGATCGCGATCGGCGCGGGTCTGTCGCAGCGGTTCCTGCCCGTTTTCGGTCCGAAGCCCTTCATGCTCGTGGGCTCGACGCTCGCCGTGATCGGGCTCGGCTGGCAGGCTCTCATCAGCTCCGACAGCTCGTATGTCGGCGGGGTCCTGGGACCGATGCTGATCTTCGGCTTCGGCATGGGACTGAACTTCGTGACGCTGACGCTGACCGCGGTCTCCGGGGTCGCCCAGCACGAGGCGGGCGCGGCGTCCGGTCTGCTCAACGCGATGCAGCAGGTGGGCGGTTCGATCGGCCTCGCCATCCTGACGACGGTGTTCGGCACGGCCAGCAAGAACGAGGCGCGCGACCAGATGCCGGACTTCCTCACCAACGGCTCGGCCCAGCAGAAGGCGGAGTTCGCCCAGACGCACCAGCTGCCGGCGCCGTGGGGGCACGACGTGTTGGCGCAGGGCATCTCGGCGGCCTTCATCCCGGCCGCAGCCATGGCGGTCCTCGCGCTGGCCACGGCATGGCTGGTGATCCGGGTCCGCAAGAGCGACCTGGAGGCGCTGTCCGGATCGGCCGGTCCGGGGATCGGCTGACCACGCGGCACCGCGAGCCGGACGGGGTCCGCCGGCGGGCGTCAGGCACACCTGCCGCCCGCCACCCCGACGGCTCGCGGTCGGGGGCGTGTTGAACCGGCCGAGCAGGACGACGCACCACAGTGCGACGACCGGCGGCAACAGCACTCCCATGCCCCACTCCACCCCCTCGTACCCTGCCGGCCTCGTACGGGCTCCATGCCTCGCACAGCGGTCGTCACGACAACGAGCGGGTGGTCACGGAGAGTTCCCGTCCCGTACGGAGAGTTCTCGGCGGGGGGGGCGGCGCGGAGCCGTTAGGCCGGGGCCGTCGTCCACACGGGCAGTGCCTCGACCCGTTCCGACCACTCGGCCGGGGGCGCTCCCGCCTTGCCGGCCGCGATCACTCCGCCCACGATGGCGCAGGTCGTGTCCACGTCCCCGCCCACCTGGGCGGTCGTCCAGAAGGCGTGCTCGAAGTCCCCGAGGGCGCGGGCGGCCGACCAGAGGGCGAAGGGAACCGTGTCATGTGCGGCCGTACGCCTGCCGCAGCCCAGTACCGCCGCGACCGCCGCCGTGTCGTCGTGGCCGAGCATGTCCCGGGCACGGCGCAGTCCGGCGCCCACCTCGCTCTTCGGCACCAGGGCGATCACCCCGTCGAGGAGCGTGTGCGCGGCGGGCGGCCCGGCGGGGTCCGCGGCCAGGGCGGCGGCCGCGGCGACCGCCATGGCTCCGGCCACCGCCTCGCGGTGCTGATGCGTGGGGTGGGCCGAGATCTCCGCCTGGCGGGTCGCCCGCTCCGGGTCGTCCGCGTACCAGGCGCCCAGCGGCGCGACGCGCATGGCCGCGCCGTTGCCCCACGAGCCCTGGCCCTCGAACAGCGCTGCGGCGAGTTCGCGCCAGTCGCCGCCTTCCCTGACCAGCCGCAACAGCCGGTTGACCGCAGGGCCGTAGCCGCGGTCGAAGTCGTGGTGCCGGGCGAAGGAGAGCGCCAGCGCGTCCTGGTCGACGCGGTGGTGGGTGGCCAGGACGGAGACGACGGAGCAGGCCATTTCGGTGTCGTCCGTCCACTGCCAGGTGCCGGGAGGCAGCTCGCGGCGTTGCAGCAGCGGGTGGTTCGCGGGCACGAAGAACTGCGAGCCCAGCGCGTCCCCCACCGACAGGCCGCGCAGGCTGGACAGGGCCCGGTCCAGGCGCCCGTCGGGAACTGAATGAGCGGTCATCGCCCCGCCACCCTATCCGGTGATCCCGTACGGTTCCGGATCCCGCCAGCGTTCGAAGGGCCGGTCGAGGGTGTACTTGCCGTCCTCACCGAGAACGAGCATCCTCATCTCGGCGTTCCCCGGGTTCGCCAGGGACTCGAACTCCGCGACCGTCCAGTGGAACCAGCGCATGCAGAACAGCCGCATGGCGAGTCCGTGGGTCACCAGCAGCACGTTCGGCGGGTGGTCGGGGTCCTCGAAGCTGCGGAACAGGCTCTCCAGGAAGCCGCCGACCCGGTCGTACACGTCGGCGCCGGACTCCCCCTGGACGAAGCGGTAGAAGAAGTGGCCGTAGGCGTCGCGGTAGGCCTTCTGCAGGCGCACGTCGTCGCGGTCCTGCCAGTTGCCCCAGTCCTGCTCACGCAGCCGGGGCTCCTCCCGTACCCGTATGAGCGCGGGGTCGAGCCGGAAGGCGCGCAGCGTCTCGTGCGTCCGGCGGTACGGGGAGACGTACACGCTGACCGGCTCGCGGCCGAACACCTCGCGCAGCCCCTTGCCGGTCTCCTCCGCCTGCGCCCGGCCCCGGTCGGTGAGGGCCAGCGCGTGGTCGGGTTCGCGCTCGTACACGGAGTCATCGACATTGCCCTGGGACTCGCCGTGCCGGACAAGAACGATGCGCCGTGGTCGTGCCATGACAGAACCCTAGATCGAGACGGACGGAATCGAGCACTTGTATCGGCCCCATACGGCGTACATCACACGGTTTCCACATCCGGCAGGGTGCGGGCCCGTGCCCGTCTCACACGGTCCACGAGGGTTCCATCTCCACGATGTCCCCGGTCAGCGCCGCGATGTCGGCCTCCGTCTGGGCGCGCAGGGCAAGCCTCTCCACCCGCTCGGTGCGGTACTTGCCGTGCTCGGCGGCCGAGCGCCACATGGACAGCACCAGGTACTCGTTCCCCGGCGCCTCACCGAACAGCCCGCGCACCATGCCGGGTGAGCCGGCCATCGCGGGGTTCCAGACCTTCTCCTGCATGAGGACGTAGTGCTCGGCCCGCTCCTCGTGGACGCGGCAGAGCGCCACCCGCAGCAGGTCGGCGTCGGTGAAGCGGGGTTCGAATCCGGTCTTCACGTCGAACCGGTAGTCGAAGAGCCTGATCTGGGCGTCCTTGAAGGTGCCCGCCTGGGTGGCGGCCAGCCGGTCGTGGGAGCGGGCCATGAAGGAGTCGTAGAAGGTCCGGCTCTCCCAGAAGGCGAAGATGTGCGCCACGTCCGGCCGCCCCCGGCTCCAGCCACCCCCCTGTCCCCGAAAACCCGGCTCCCCCGGAAGCCCCGCCCACTTTCGCTGCCCCCGCTCGAAACCGCGACGGTCCACCACGGTGCAGCGAATCCACTTGACCAGCACGGCGCCATCGTAAGGCCCAGGAACGTGGCACCGGTCGCTTCCGCGGGACCGACCACCCGCACCTGCGTCGCTGTGCGTGGCAGGATGGAGAACCGGCCGTCACCGTCCGGCACTTGAGCTGGCCGGGCAGGGCCTGGGACCTGGGAAGGGGAAGTCTGTGAACGGCCTCAACAAGGGAATCGACAAGGTCGAGGTCGCGCTGCGGTGGGACCCGAGTCCGACGGGGCAGCCACCCACCGACCTCAACGTCGTGGCCGGCACCTATCCGGCGGACGATCCGTACGGCGCTCCCTCCTACGTGGTGCACTTCGACAGCCGCTCCCCCGACGGCACCATCTATCTCAACCGGGACAGCCAGGACGGCAAGGGCTTCGGTTTCGACGAGGTCATGATCCTGGAGCTGGACCGGCTCAACGCCCGCTACGCGCGCGTGGTGGTGGGCGTAGCGATCCAGCAGCGCTCCGAGGACCGGACCTTCGCCGACGTGGCCAACCCGGGCCTGCGCATCCGGGAGGGCTACACCGACCTGGCCACGGACGACTTCAGCGGCGTTCTCGGCGCCACCGCGGCGACGGTCGCGGAGTTCGTCCGGGACGAGACGGGGGCGTGGCAGTTCAACGGCGGCGTCCACGGCTTCGAAGGCGACCCGGCCACGTTCGCCGCCACCATGGGCACGGCACGCCGGCCCTGATCTCATCGGTGCATGTGTAAGGGGTGCCCACCATTGGTGGGCACCCCTTACACATGGACGGTCAAGTCCTGCCGGGTGTCAGCTGCACCCGCTGGTCGAGCCGCAGCCCTCGCAGATGTAGCAGGAACCGGCGCGCTGCATCTTCGTGCCGCAGGAGAAGCACAGCGGGGCGTCGGCCTGGATGCCCAGTTGCATCTCCACCAGTTCGGCGCTGGTGTGCGCCTGCTGCGGGGCGGGCTTGGCGGCCTCGCCCCCGGCGTTCGGCGTGGCGACGGCCTTCAGCTCCTGGGCGAGCGGCGCCGACTGGGCCAGGCCCTCAACGTCGACATCGTCGTCGGACGGCTCGTACGAACCCGTCTCCAGGTGGCGCTGACGCTCCTCGGCGGAGTGGATGCCGAGTGCCGAGCGGGTCTCGAAGGGCAGGAAGTCCAGCGCAAGGCGGCGGAAGATGTAGTCGACGATCGACTGCGCCATCCGCACGTCCGGGTCGTCGGTCATACCGGCCGGCTCGAAGCGCATGTTGGTGAACTTCGAGACGTACGTCTCCAGCGGCACCCCGTACTGGAGGCCGACCGAGACGGCGATGGAGAAGGCGTCCATCATGCCCGCGAGGGTGGAGCCCTGCTTGGACATCTTCAGGAAGACCTCGCCGAGACCGTCGTCCGGGTAGGAGTTGGCGGTCATGTAGCCCTCGGCGCCGCCCACGGTGAAGGAGGTGGTGATGCCGGGCCGGCCCTTCGGCAGGCGCTTGCGGACCGGGCGGTACTCGACGACCTTCTCGACCGCCTCGCGGATGGTCGCCTCGGCCTTCTCCGTCACATCGGCCTTCGGCTTCTCCTTGGTCTTGGCGGAGAGGGGCTGGCCGACCTTGCAGTTGTCGCGGTAGATGGCGAGCGCCTTGACGCCCATCCTCCAGGCCTCGAAGTAGACCTCCTCAACGTCCTCGACGGTCGCCGACTCCGGCAGGTTGACCGTCTTGGACAGGGCGCCGGAGATCCACGGCTGGATCGCGGCCATCATGCGGACGTGGCCCATCGCGGAGATGGAGCGCTCGCCCATGGCGCAGTCGAAGACCTCGTAGTGCTCCTGCTTGAGGCCGGGGGCGTCGATCACATTGCCGTTCTCGGCGATGTGGGCGACGATCGCCTCGATCTGCTCCTCCTGGTAGCCCATGCGGCGCAGGGCCTGCGGGACGGTGCCGTTGACGATCTGCATCGAGCCGCCGCCGACCAGCTTCTTGAACTTGACCAGGGCGAGGTCGGGTTCGAGGCCGGTGGTGTCGCAGGACATCGCCAGACCGATGGTGCCGGTCGGGGCGATGACGGAGGCCTGGGAGTTACGGAACCCGTTCTTCTCGCCGAGGCGCAGCACGTCCTGCCAGGCCTCGGTGGCGGCGGCCCAGATCGGCGTGTCCAGGTCGTCCACGCGGACGGCCTTGGCGTTCTCGTCGGAGTGCTGCTTCATGACCCGCAGGTGCGGCTGCGCGTTGCGGGCGTAGCCGTCGTACGGGCCGACGATCGCGGCGAGTTCGGCGGAGCGCCGGTACGACGTGCCGGTCATCAGGGAGGTGATGGCGCCGGCCAGGGAGCGGCCGCCGTCGGAGTCGTACGCGTGGCCGGTCGCCATCAGCAGGGCGCCGAGGTTGGCGTAGCCGATGCCGAGCTGGCGGAAGGCGCGGGTGTTCTCGCCGATCTTCTGGGTCGGGAAGTCCGCGAAGCAGATGGAGATGTCCATCGCGGTGATGACGAGTTCGACGACCTTGGCGAAACGCTCGGAGTCGAAGGACTGGTGGCCCTTGCCGTCGTCCTTGAGGAACTTCATCAGGTTCAGCGAGGCGAGGTTGCACGACGTGTTGTCCAGGTGCATGTACTCGCTGCACGGGTTCGAGCCGTTGATACGGCCGGACTCCGGGCAGGTGTGCCACTGGTTGATGGTGTCGTCGTACTGGATGCCCGGGTCGGCGCAGGCCCAGGCGGCCTCGGCCATCCTGCGGAAGAGCGCCTTGGCGTCGACCTCCTCGATGACCTCGCCGGTCATGCGGGACGTCAGGCCGAACTTGCCGCCGTCCTGCACGGCCTTCATGAACGTGTCGTTCACACGGACCGAGTTGTTGGCGTTCTGGTACTGGACGGACGTGATGTCGTCGCCGCCCAGGTCCATGTCGAAGCCCGCGTCGCGCAGGGCGCGGATCTTCTCCTCCTCCTTGACCTTGGTCTGGATGAAGTCCTCGATGTCGGGGTGGTCAACGTCGAGGATGACCATCTTGGCGGCGCGGCGGGTGGCGCCACCGGACTTGATCGTGCCGGCGGAGGCGTCGGCGCCGCGCATGAAGGAGACCGGGCCGGAGGCGTTGCCGCCGGAGGACAGCAGTTCCTTGGAGGAGCGGATCCGGGAGAGGTTCAGGCCGGCGCCGGAGCCGCCCTTGAAGATCATGCCCTCTTCCTTGTACCAGTCGAGGATCGACTCCATGGAGTCGTCGACGGACAGGATGAAGCAGGCGGAGACCTGCTGCGGCTGGGGCGTACCCACGTTGAACCAGACAGGGCTGTTGAAGCTGAAGATCTGGTGCAGGAGGGCGTAGGCCAGCTCGTGCTCGAAGATCTCGGCGTCGGCGGGCGAGGCGAAGTACTTGTTGTCCTCACCGGCCTTCCGGTACGTCTTCACGATGCGGTCGATGAGCTGCTTGAGGCTCACCTCGCGCTGCGGGGTGCCCACGGCACCGCGGAAGTACTTGCTGGTGACGATGTTGACCGCGTTCACCGACCAGAACTCGGGGAACTCGACGCCACGCTGCTCGAAGTTGACCGAGCCGTCGCGCCAGTTGGTCATGACAACGTCACGGCGCTCCCACGCCACCTCGTCGTAGGGATGGACGCCGGGAGTGGTGTGGACGCGCTCGACGCGGAGTCCCTTGCCCGCCTTGGTGCCCTTGGCGCGGGAACTCCGTGCCGGACCGCTCGCCGTCTCTGTCATGCCGCCTCCCTGTACGGGCGAAAACGCCCTGAAGTGCCCCGATTGTTCCCGTGGCACGGTGTTCTGTCTGGTGTCGCGGGCATCACTCGCATCGCCCGCGACAGGTCTTTGTCGCTCGCCGCCGTCCGGCCGCCCCCGGGCACCCGGGCCCGGGTCCGGCGCGCCGGTCAGTCGGCGGCGCCCGCGGGCTCGGGGACCTGTGCCGCCCCCGTGGACCCACGGTCGTTCTCCCGGCCCCCCGCGGCGGCGTCGTCGCCGTCCTGGCCGGGGCGCCCCGTCGCCTCCCTGAGTTCCGCGATCGCGGCCTCGAAGTCCTCGAGCGAGTCGAACGCCCGGTAGACGGAGGCGAACCGCAGATAGGCGACGAGGTCGAGTTCCTGCAACGGGCCGAGTATGGCCAGCCCCACGTCGTGGGTGGTCAGCTCGGCGCTCCCGGTGGCCCGCACCGCCTCCTCGACCCGCTGGCCGAGCTGGGCGAGCGCGTCCTCGGTGACGGGCCGGCCCTGGCAGGCCTTGCGCACACCGTTGATGACCTTGGTGCGGCTGAACGGTTCGGTGACCCCGGACCGCTTGACCACCATGAGCGAGCACGTCTCCACGGTCGTGAAACGACGGGAGCAGTCGGGGCACTGGCGGCGCCTGCGGATCGACGTGCCGTCGTCGGTCGTACGACTGTCGACGACACGGCTGTCGGGGTGCCTGCAGAAGGGGCAGTGCATGGTCTCCGAACCCTCCTCGCAGCAGACTCAATGGCCTCGTGAGGCCCTTCAGGCCCCTCGAAGCAGCCCCCAGCATAGGCGATCACGGCGGGCTCCGAGACCCGGGGGACCACAACTTGTGGGCTGCTGCCGCAATCCAACCACTAGATGTGGGGATTGGCCCGCACATTCACGCCCTGCACGCGTGTCGCGCCGGTGCGTACCGGAATCGAACGCCGGAGCGACGGCGGCAGCGCCACGCACACCCGCGCGCGCACGGCCGTATCGCCCGGGGGCATGCGGAGATACGGTGAGCACGGCGGGGAGGGGGCGTGGGACTACCGCGGGGGATGCGGGACCCGCCCTGTCGAACGGGACGCCGGATGGCAGACTGGGGCGGCCTCCCCGAGGTTGCCACCACGGCGGTGAAGAGTACAGCAATGAGCCCTTTTGTCTGTCAGGCGCTGCGGTAGCCATACACCCAGACACACAATCCGGGCGAGTGATTCGCGGTTTTTCACTCGAACGTGTGTTTGGCGCAACCTTTCGAAAGCCACTACCGTTGTGCAGCAGGGAGACCATCGAGAGGGGCCGACGTGACCACCACCGCCGACAGTGCCACCATCACTGCCCAGGACCGCCCCCAGGGCCGACCTGAGCCGGTGCACGCGATGAACGACGCCGCGAATCCCGAGGGGCACAAGCGCTCCCTGCCGGGCCGACCTCCCGGCATCCGGGCCGACAGCTCGGGACTCACCGACCGCCAGCGCCGGGTGATCGAGGTCATCCGCGACTCGGTGCAGCGGCGTGGATACCCGCCGTCGATGCGGGAGATCGGCCAGGCCGTCGGGCTTTCCAGCACCTCCTCGGTCGCGCACCAGCTGATGGCCCTGGAGCGCAAGGGCTTCCTGCGCCGCGACCCGCACCGCCCGCGCGCCTACGAGGTGCGCGGCTCCGACCAGGCCGCCTCCGTGCAGCCCACGGACACCGCGGGCAAGCCGGCCGCGTCGTACGTCCCGCTGGTGGGACGCATCGCCGCCGGTGGTCCGATCCTCGCCGAGGAGTCCGTCGAGGACGTCTTCCCGCTGCCCCGGCAGCTGGTCGGAGACGGCGAGCTGTTCGTCCTCAAGGTCGTCGGCGACTCGATGATCGAGGCTGCCATCTGCGACGGCGACTGGGTCACGGTCCGCCGCCAGCCCGTCGCCGAGAACGGCGACATCGTGGCCGCGATGCTCGACGGCGAGGCCACCGTCAAGCGCTTCAAGCGCGAGGACGGCCATGTCTGGCTCCTCCCGCACAACTCGGCGTATGAGCCGATCCCCGGTGACGACGCGACCATCCTCGGCAAGGTGGTGGCCGTACTGCGCCGCGTCTGAGCACCACGGCGGGCGGGTACGTCGCGACAGCGGCCCGCCGACCCCGACCGGGCCCCGGGACCTCTGCGCCGGTTCCGGGGCCCTGCGCTGTCCGAGGGCGCCCTCACCACCGGTCCAGGGGCCCCTCACCACCGGTCCAGGGCCCCTTCATCACCGAGCGGCGCGTCGGCGCTCAGGCGCCTTCCGTCTCCCTCGCCTTCGCGTCGATCGCGGCGAGGGACTTGCGGACCTGGTTGCGGTCCGTGGTGCTCCAGAAATCGGGCAGTGACGCCTTCAGATAGCTCCCGTACCGGGCCGTGGCCAGCCGCTGGTCCAGTACGGCGACCACGCCGCGGTCCCCCGAGGCCCGTACGAGCCGGCCCGCGCCCTGGGCCATCAGCAGCGCGGCATGGGTGGCGGCGACCGCCATGAAGCCGTTGCCCCCGGCTTCCTCCACCGCCTTCTGGCGGGCGCTCATCAGAGGGTCGTCGGGGCGCGGGAACGGGATCTTGTCCATGACGACCAGCTGACAGCTCGGCCCGGGGACGTCGACGCCCTGCCAGAGCGACAGCGTGCCGAACAGGCAGGTCCGCGGGTCGGCGGCGAAGTTCTTGATCAGCTCGCCGAGGGTCTCCTCGCCCTGGAGGAGGATCGGGAACTCCGGGATGCGGGAGCGCAGCTCGTCGGCGGCCAGCTGGGCCGCGCGCATCGAGGAGAACAGCCCGAGCGTGCGGCCGCCCGCCGCCTGGATCAGCTCCGTCAGCTCGTCGAGCATGTCACCGCGGTCGCCGTCCCGGGCGGGACGCGCCAGGTGCTTGGCGATGTAGAGGATGCCCTGCTTGCGGTAGTCGAAGGGCGAGCCGACGTCGATGCCCTTCCACTGGGGCACGTCGTCGCCCTCGGTGCCCTCGGGGGCGAGGCCCAGGGAGGCTCCGACGCCGTTGAAGTCGCCGCCCAGCTTCAGGGTGGCGGAGGTCAGGACGACCGAGCGCTCCGTGAAGAGCTTCTCGCGCAGCAGGCCCGCGACGGACATGGGGGCGACCCGCAGCGAGGCACCGAACCGGTCGTGCCGTTCGTACCAGACGACGTCCCACTCGGAGCCGTTCGTGATGCGCTCCGCCACGTCGTGCACGGACTCCACGGAGGCCAGCGCCTGCTTGCGGACCGCGTCCTCGTCCTGCACGGACTTGTCCCGGGTGCTCCCGATGGCCGAGATGACCGTACGGCAGGCGTCGCGCAGCGCCATCAGGGCGTACCCGAGGTCCTCGGGGACCTCCTCAAGGCGGCCCGGCAGTGCCAGCTCCATGAGCCGCTCGAAGCCCTCGGCGGCCGTCTGGAGCTGGTCGGCGGCCTTCTCGTTGGCCAGCTTCGCGGCGCGGCGGACCGCCCGGTTGACCTGGCCGGGCGTCAGCTCACCGGTGGCCGCCCCGGTGACCCGCGAGACCAGCTCGTGCGCCTCGTCGACGATCAGCACCTCGTGCTGCGGCAGGACCGGGGCACCCTCGATGGCGTCGATCGCCAGCAGCGCGTGATTGGTGACGACGACCTCGGAGAGCTTGGCACGCTCCCTGGCCATCTCGGCGAAACATTCGGCGCCGTAGGCGCACTTCGAGGCACCAAGGCACTCCCGGGAGGACACCGACACCTGCGACCAGGCCCGGTCGGAGACACCGGGCGTGAGGTCGTCGCGGTCACCGGTCTCGGTCTCGTCCGCCCAGTCGCGCATCCGCAGCAGGTCCTGACCCATCCTGCTGGTGGGGGCGGCGGCCTCGAACTGGTCGAAGAGGCCTTCCTCCTCGTCCTGCGGGACGCCCTCGTGGAGTCGGTGCAGGCACAGGTAGTTCGACCTGCCCTTGAGCATCGCGAACTCCGGGCGGCGGCGCAGCTGCGGGTGGAGCGCGTCGACCGTGCGGGGCAGGTCGCGCTCGACCAGCTGGCGCTGGAGGGCCAGGGTCGCGGTGGCCACGACGACCCGCTCCCCGTGCGCCAGCGCGGGCACCAGATAACCGAGCGACTTTCCGGTGCCGGTGCCGGCCTGGACCAGCAGATGGGAGCCGCCGTCGATGGCTTCCTCGACGGCTTCGGCCATGGCCACCTGGCCGGGACGCTCCGTGCCGCCGACGGCGGTGACGGCGGCGTGCAGGAGTTCGGGGAGTGAGGGCTTCGTCATAGCGCGACCACCCTACGGCCCGGCACCGACAAACGGGCGGGCACGTCGGGTTCGTGGGACGGGAGGGCCGCGACGGGCTGCGGGGACGGCCGGGGCAAGAGGGCTCCTGGGCGGCGGGCGGGCTTGAGCGGACGATCGGTGAGCGAGGGGGCGGCGGGTGTCTAGGGCGACGGCACGCGCGGCGACCGCTCCCGGATCATGAGGGCGGCCCGCTTTTCGGGCAGTTCGACCTCGGCGGCGAAACGGAACCCCGCGCCGAGGAAGGCGGCGACGGAGGGCGTGTTGCGCACGTCGGGTTCGGCGAGCACCCGTGTGCAGGCGGGCCGTCTGGCGAGGACCAGGTCGGTGACGGCCTCGATCAGTGCGGTCCCGATGCCCTGCCCACGGTCGGTGCCGGCGCCGATCAGGAGGTGGATGCCGGTGTCGTGCGGCCGGACGGGACAGTGGCGGGCCAGCGGGTCGAGGTCGGCCCGGTAGATCTCCCAGTAGCTCATGGGCACCCCCTCCAGCACCCCGACGCACGGCACACTGCGCCCGTCGCCGTCGAGCTGTGCCCGTACGTGTGCCTCGGTCACGCTCGGCGGACCGGTCAGCTCCCAGTAGGCGGCGACGGCGGGGTCGTTCATCCAGCGGCCGATGAGCGGAACGTCCCGTCCGACGTGGACGGGCACCAGGTGGAACACGCCGGCGGGGGTGGCGACCGGGCCCCAGTCGGCGACACGGTCGAGCAGGTCGTCGGCCACCCCCCTCTCCCCCGTCCTCCGCGGGTCGCTGCCCGGCTGTCCGAAGAGGGCGCCGAACTCCTCGGGCAGGTGCAGGTCCACGGTGTCGTCGGCGCTCGCGTCGGTGGAGGCCACGGTGTCGCTCCTTCGGGAGACGGAGAGGGCCGGAGGAGACCCGGCGCCCTGCTCAGGCGTGCAGCGGGTTGGCGACGGTGACGTAGACGGACTGGGTGTCCACAGGGCCGACGAGTTCGTCCAGGCCGTGCAGCCGGGTCAGCAGGTTGGCCTTGCAGCGCAGTACGGGCGAGTCGAGGAGGAGTTCCGGCAGCGGACCGCGCAGCGGGGCGGGGCCCGAGGCGAGCCGGCCGAGGAAGCGTCGGAAGGCCGCGAGCAGCAGCCGTTCGTCGGCGAGCCGCTGGGAGCCGAAGGCACCGATGAGGCCGAACACGTTGTTGACGGCGAGGTAGTACGCGAAGCGCTCGTCGGTGACCTCGTCGGCGACGAACGTGTCGCTGTGCTCGCCGATGCCGGGCAGCCGGGCGTCGAGTTCCGCACGCCGGGACTCGCGGAAGTAGTAGCCCTGGTTGTCGCGGTAGCGGCCGCCGGCGGGCCAGCCGTCGGCGTCCAGCAGGACGAGCGTGTTCTGCTGGTGCGCCTCCAGGGCGATCCCCGCGTGGGCGTCCAGCCACAGGACGGGACGTACGACGTGGTGGAGGTAGCGCAGGAACCACTCGGCGGCGACGGCCGCGCGCGGGCGGCCGGTCCGCCCGGCGAGCCGTGTGACGACCTCGGCCAACCGCGAGCGCGGGCCGTCCGCCCGCCGGAGCGGCTGCGGCGCGACCAGGCCGGCCACGCAGGAGACGTCGTCCGAGGGCCGGAAGGGATTGTGCCGGATGACGACGTCGAGGCCGCGCACGGGCCCGCCGTCCGGTCCGTCGACGGCGAGCCAGGCGGGGTCGCGGACGATGTCGAAGCCCGGGTGGGCGGCCCGCCACTGACGGGACAGTCCGGTGCGCAGCAGACGGTGGACCTCGACTCCGCGGTGGAGTTCCTTGCGGAGGTTCTCCCGCCGGGAGTTGGTGATGTGCAGGGCGAGCGAGAGCTTGAGCATGGCGGGGGCGCCGGTGCGGTGGACGGTCCGCAAGGAGGATGTGGGATGCCAGGGGGCGCCCTGCGGACCGAGGTCCCTGAGCAGTCCGGCGTCCAGCAGCGCGGCGGTCTCCGGCCGGTGCGACACGGCGCGGAACTGCCAGGGGTGCAGGGGCACAACCGCGTACCCGTCCGGCGGCGCGGGCCCGTCCCCGGCGAGGCGCGCGGTGAGCCGGGGTGCGGTGACCGGTCGGCCCCGTTCGGTCCAGGCCGAGTCGGTGGCGAGTACGGACGGGGCCACGGCCACCCAGTGCAGCGGGAAGGAGCCGCGCAGTTCGGGCGAGTACAGCCGCGCCTCCGCCTCCGTGAGGCCCTCGCGGCTCTTCGGGGCGGGATGCAGCGGGTGCCCGAGGAGGAGCGCCTGCTCGGCGGCGAGGAAGAGGTCGGGAGCGGCAGCGGGTTGTTCCTCGCGGTCGCGGAGGAATACGGCGGTACGACGGACGGAGTCGGCGACGCGCGCGACGAGGTCGGGTCCGTCGGTTCCCGGGGCGCCGGGCGTCTCCCGCACGAGCAGCGCGGCGAGCGTGACCGCGTCCACGGGCGGCGCGGAGGCGGGGGCGCCGGCCGGGCGCGGGGTGCCGAAGCGGTGCCGGCCGGTCGGGGACCAGTAGTGGACGGGGACGGACAGACCCGTGCCACTGGCCGGGAGCGGCACGTGGAGGACACCGTCGTCGGGTTCGGGCACGGCCGTCTCGCGGGCCCAGCAGCGAAGCAGGTTCTCCACCCCGGCGGCCTGGGCGGCGGCGTAGGGGTCGGGCCCGTCCGCGGGCTCCACGACGGACGCCGGCTCGTGCACGGGGGCGACGGCAGATGCCGGTACGGGCACCGGAACGGAGGAGGGGGTGGCGACCGACGCCGGCACGGCTCCCGGCGTGGCGGCAGGGGCCTCCGCGGGCACGGCTTCGGGGGCGGCAGCAGGCGCCGGCACGGACGCGGACCCGGGCTCCGAGTCACCGGCAGCCGCCGATGGGGGCCGCGGCTCCGGCTCCGAGGCGCCACCAGACACCGATGCCGACCGGGGCCCAGGCACCGAGGCCACACCAGACACCGGCGCGGGCGAAAGTCCGTCCGACGGGACGGCCACAGTCCCGGACGCCCCGACGGCCTCGGGCCCGAGCGTCGATACGCCGGCGGGGTCGGTGACAGGCCCATGCGCCGGGGCGGCATCACCTGCCGACGCGGACTCGCCCCCAAACGCCAGGCCGACCGGAGAGCCGGACGCCGGAACGGCCGATGACCCAGCCACCGGAACCGCCGGAGGCCCAGGCGTCGGGACGGTGGCCGGTGTTGGTTCGGGGTGGGAGTTGGTGTGCAACGCGGGTCCCTTTCACGTGTGGTGTCCGGACGGTCGAGGTCAGCACGGCGTAGGCGAGCCGGCCGGCGGTGTGAGGGCGCCGGCCTGGCGGTCCACCGTCTCGACGGCGTCGGCGAGCCGCTCCAGTACCGCCGTCGTCTGTTCCTCGGTGACGATCAGCGGCGGCAGCAGGCGTACGACGTTCCCGCACGGACCGGCGATGTCCACGATCAACCCGCGGCGCAGGCACTCCCGTTGGACCGCGGCGGCGGTGCCGTGGGCGGACGCGTCGCGTGTGCCGTCCGGTGCCAGCAGCTCGATGCCGGCCATCAGGCCCCGCCCCCGCACCTCGCCGACGCAGGGGAACTCCTCGGCCAGGGCGCGCAGTCGGCCCAGTATCCGGCCGCCCAGCGCGGCGGCGTGCTCCGCGAGGCGGTGCTCGCGGACGTGGGCGAGGGTCGCCGCACCCGCGGCAAGGGCGAGCTGGTTTCCGCGGAAGGTGCCGGCACCTGGCTCCCCGGCGTCCAGGTCGTCGCGGTGGACCACCGCGGCCAGCGGCAGGCTGCCGCCGATCGCCTTGGAGAAAACCAGCACGTCGGGGGTGATGCCGCTGTGCTCGACCGCCCAGAAGGCACCGGTCCTGCCGACGCCCGTCTCGGTCTCGTCGGCGATCAGCGGGACGGCGCGTCCGGCCGTGACGCGGCGCATGTTCCGGACCCAGGCATCCGGTTCCGGCGGCGCCCCGCCCCCGCTCCCGACCGGTTCAAGGATCACCCCGGCGGGCGGTTCCCCTCCCGACCGGCGATCGTCGAGGACGGACTCGGCCCAGTGGGCGGCGGGTTCGGCCCCGTGCTCGCCGCCGGCGCCGAACGGGCGGTGCCGGTCCCGCGGGTACGGCAGCAGCGTGAGCCCGGTGTCGCGCACCTCGCCGGGGCCGGCGTCGGTGAAGGCGATCACGCGGGTCCGCCCGGTGGCCGCGCGGACGAGTCCGACCGCGGTGGCGAGCGGCTCCGTGCCGGTCGGTCCGCAGAACCGCACGCGCGCGTGGTCGGCGAGTCCGGGCGGCAGGGTGCGCAGCAGCTCGGTGACGAAGGCGTCCTCGACGGGCGTGGCGAGGTTCATGACCTGCAAGGGGGCGCCCGAGTCGAGGACGCTGCGGATGGCCTCCAGCACGACGGGGTGGTTGTGTCCCAGGGCCGGCGTCCCGGCGCCCGAGACGCAGTCCAGGTAACGGCGGCCGTCGGCGCCCTCGATGGTGAGCCCCCGGGCCCTGACCGGCACGACGGGAAGGGCTCGCGCATAGGTGCGGGCCCCGAGTTCGCGCGCCGGCTGGCGCTTCGGGGCGCCCTCTCGCACGGCACGCGCCCGCGCGGACGCCTCGCCCATGAGCCCGTTTCCCACGAGCCCGTTCCCCATGGGCGCGTTCGCCGCGGTCGCCCCGGCGTTCCCGGCAATGACCCCGTCCCCGACTGCACCCCCGGGCGCAAACCCTCCGTACACGGATTCCGCCACCGCTTCCCGACCTCCCGTCGTCCGGACGCGATGCGGCGTGTCGGGCCGCTCCGGCACAGGGGACCGCGCCCGGACAGCGGCCCCCCCCACCGCTAACAACCGCGGACCGCGCACCTGGTTACGGGGTTCCCGAAGATCCTTGCGGGGGCGGGAGGTTCGTCGTCCAGTCCGGCACCGCGGCGCGGTCTTCCGGCCACTCGGGCCAAGGACCGGTGCAGCGTGCCAGGTCAGGCGGCTGTATCCGAACCGTTGCCGTTCCGTCGGAACTCCCCCACAGCGAACGAATAGTGTGTGATGCCGTTCCAGGTCGCCGTCGGCTCCGTGGAAGTCCCGGAAACGAACCGGGGATCAGGGGGAGCGGCACGACCGCGGCACCACGTTCGTTCTCAGCAGGGGGAGTCAACACCATGCGATCCATACGGCCGTCGTTCACCGCGCGCGAGCACCGGCGCGGGCGGCGCGGAACCTCCTCCGTGGCCGCCGTGGCGCTCGTCTCGGCGCTCGCGCTCACCGCCACGGCGTGCGACTCCGGCGACCCCGAGGCGAGCGGCGACGCCTCGGCCTCCGCGTCCGCCGCGGACGACGGCAACGGCGCGATACGGATCCCGGACAGCATCAAGGACAAGCTCAAGGAACACGGGATCGACATCGACGACTGGAAGCACGGCGCCTGGAAGAACTGGAACAAGGACGACTGGCTGCGTGAGGCGCAGGACTACGTCAACCCGATCATCGAGGGTCTGTGGGACCCGGACCGGATGCGGGACGCCGAGGAGCCCGACCAGGCGGTCGACGACAGCGACATCTCGGGCGACCAGGGCGTGACCGACCCGGAGCCGCGGCCGGTCGAGGCGCAGGCCGTCGCGCCCAAGTACCACGACAACGCCGCCACCGCCGGCAAGCTGCTCTTCGACTCCCCCGAGGGCACGATGGTCTGCTCGGCGACCGTCGTGGAGGACCCGGCGAACCCCGGCAAGTCCAACCTGGTGTGGACGGCGGGCCACTGCGTGCACGCCGGCAAGAAGGGCGGCTGGTACCGCAACATCGCCTTCGTGCCGTCGTACAACGACGCCGGCAGGTCGGCCGACGAACTGCAGGACCCGACCAAGGAGGAGGTCGCTCCCTACGGTGTCTGGTGGGGCGACTGGGCGCAGACCTCGGACCAGTGGATCGAGCAGGGCGGCTCGACGGGCGGTGACGGGGCGTCGTACGACTACGCCGTCATCCATGTGACGCCGGAGAAGGGCGGCGACGGCAGGTCGCTGGAGGAGACGGTCGGCTCGGCGCTTCCGGTGGACTTCACCGCGCCCGCCGTGCCGGAGGTCAAGAGCGTGAAGGCGATCGGCTACCCGGCCGCGCCGCCCTACGACGGGCAGCGGCTGTTCCAGTGCGAGGACAAGCCCGGCCGGCTGTCGATCAACGCCGCCGACCCGACGATGTACCGCATCGGCTGCACCATGACCGGCGGTTCGTCCGGCGGCGGCTGGGTCGCGACCGGCTCCGACGGCAAGCCGGCGCTGGTGTCCAACACCTCGATCGGCCCGGTGAAGGCCGGCTGGCTCGCCGGACCGCGGCTGGGCGAGGAGGCCAAGGGCGTCTTCGACGCGGTGAGCGGCAAGTTCGCCGGGCAGTGACCGTGCCCCGGACAGCACGCTGAACCAGCAGGACGGTGGGGTGGGCCGGGCGGTCTCCGGCACCCCGCCGCGTCTTCCATGACAGTCATACGTTCCGACGGGGGTCGTTCCATCATGCGTTCCGCACCCGCACCCGCACCCGCACCCGCCGCGCCCCGGCGCGGGCGACGCACCGTACTCGCCGCGACCGGCCTGGTGGCCGCCCTGACGCTCACCGCGACCGCCTGCGGCGGCTCGGAGAAGGACGAGGCCGACGCCAGGCCGGGCACCTCTCAGGCCGCCGGCACGGGCGCCGGTGAGGGCGGTGGGCTCCCGGCCGACCTCGCGGACCGGCTCAAGGAGCACGGCATCGACGTCGACCAGTGGAAGGACGGCGGCTGGAAGGACTGGGACGAGGACGAGTGGCTCAGTGAGGCCAGGGACTTCGTCAACCCGGTGATCGAGGGCCTGTGGGGGCCGGACCGGATGAAGTCCGCGAAGGAGGCCGACAAGACCGTCACGGCCAAGGACGCGACCGCCGACCGGGGCGCCACCGACCCGGCGCCGGCCCCCGTGGAGGCCGTGGCGGAGAGGACGCCGTATCACGAGAACGCCGCCCCGGTCGGCAAGGTCTTCTTCGACTCGCCCGAGGGCTCGATGGTCTGCTCCGGCACCGTCGTCAAGGACGTGAACCACCCGGGCAGGTCCAACCTGGTGTGGACGGCGGGCCACTGCGTGCACGCCGGCGGCAGCGGCGGCTGGTACCGCAACATCGCCTTCGTTCCGTCGTACAACGACCTCGGCAGGTCCGAGACGGAACTGGCCGACGCGACGACCACCGAGATGGCCCCGTACGGCACCTGGTGGGCCGACTGGGCGTCGACCTCGAACGAGTGGATCCAGGGCGGTTCGGAGAACGGCGGCGACGGGGCCGCCCACGACTACTCGGTCCTGCATGTGCAGCCGGAGCGGGGCGGCAAGTCGCTCGAGGAGACGGTGGGCGCCGCGCTGGAGGTGGACTTCTCCGCACCGTCGGCGACGGAGGTGTCCGGCATGGGCGCCTGGGGCTATCCGGCCGCGCCGCCGTACAACGGCCTGGAGATGTTCAAGTGCGTCGACCGGCCCGGCCGGCTGTCGCTGGGCCCGTCACTGCCGACGATGTACCGCATCGGCTGCACCATGACCGGCGGTTCGTCCGGCGGCGGCTGGTTCCGGGTGGTGGACGGCGAGACGAAGCTGGTCTCCAACACCTCGATCGGCCCGCTCGACAACACCTGGCTCGCCGGTCCGCAGCTGGGCCGGGAGGCCGAGGCCATGTACCAGAGGATGAGCACGGCCTACGGCGGCCGGTGACGCGCACGGTGGAGGGCCCGCCCCCTGTCTCCAGGGGGCGGGCCCTCCACCGCTGTCCTGCGGGTCTCAGCCGAGCGGCGCCGGCGTGTACGGCGTCAGCTCCGCCGCCAGCTCCTCGTGCACCCGGGCCTTGAGCAGGGTGCCCTCCGGGGTGTGCTCCTCGGAGATCACCTCGCCCTCGTCATGGGCGCGGGCGACGAGCTTGCCGCGGGTGTACGGCACGAGCGCCTCGATCTCGACCGAGGGGCGCGGCAGCTCCTCGTCGATCAGGGCGAGCAGCGCGTCGATGTTCCGGCCGGTGCGCGCCGAGACCGCGATGGAGCGCTTCTCGACCCGCAGCAGCCGCTGGAGCACCAGCGGGTCGGCCATGTCGGCCTTGTTGATCACGACGATCTCGGGTACGTCGGTGGCGCCGACATCCCTGATCACCTCGCGCACGGCGGCCAACTGCTCCTCCGGGACCGGGTGCGAACCGTCCACCACGTGCAGGATCAGGTCGGAGTCGCCGACCTCCTCCATCGTGGAGCGGAACGCCTCGACCAGGTGGTGCGGCAGATGCCGGACGAAGCCGACGGTGTCGGCCAGCGTGTACAGCCGGCCGCTCGGTGTCTCGGCGCGGCGCACGGTCGGGTCGAGGGTGGCGAACAGCGCGTTCTCCACCAGCACGCCCGCGCCCGTGAGGCGGTTGAGCAGCGAGGACTTGCCGGCGTTGGTGTAGCCCGCGATGGCGACGGAGGGCACCTTGTGGCGCTTGCGCTCCTGGCGCTTGATCTCGCGGCCGGTCTTCATCTCCGCGATCTCCCGGCGCATCTTCGCCATCTTCTCGCGGATCCGGCGCCGGTCCGTCTCGATCTTGGTCTCACCGGGACCGCGGGTGGCGAGGCCGCCGCCCTTGCCGCCGCCCATCTGCCGGGACAGCGACTGGCCCCAGCCGCGCAGTCGCGGCAGCATGTACTGCATCTGCGCGAGCGCGACCTGTGCCTTGCCCTCTCGGGACTTGGCGTGCTGGGCGAAGATGTCCAGGATCAGGGCCGTGCGGTCGATGACCTTGACCTTGACGACGTCCTCAAGGTGGATCAGCTGTCCGGGGCTCAGCTCACCGTCGCAGATGACGGTGTCCGCGCCCGTGTCGAAGACGACGTTCCGCAGCTCCTCGGCCTTGCCGGAGCCGATGTAGGTGGCGGCGTCGGGCTTGTCGCGGCGCTGGACGACGCCGTCGAGCACGAGCGCGCCCGCGGTCTCCGCGAGGGCGGCCAGCTCGGCGAGGGAGTTCTCCGCGTCCTGCACGGTGCCCGAGGTCCACACGCCGACGAGGACGACCCGCTCCAGACGGAGCTGGCGGTACTCGACCTCGGTGACATCCTCGAGTTCGGTGGACAGGCCCACGACCCGGCGCAGAGCCGCGCGGTCGGAGCGGTCGAGCTGCTCGCCGTCCCGCTGTGAGTCGGTTTCGTGGCTCCAGGCGACGTCCTCTTCCATCAGGGCATCGGCCCGAAGGCCCTCGGGGTAGGTCTGCGCGAGACGCTTGGTGTCCTGGGAGGGGGAAGAAGAGGAGGTCATTGGGTCCTTACGTGGCTGGGAAAGAGTCGCGCGGCACGGGTGACGCCGCACTGGGAACAACGCACGAGCGGCCGGGGAGATTCCCGCGGCCGTGCCGCGCCGTCCCGAAGATGGTCGCACGGCACGGGCCGTCTCGTCACCGCCTTATTTCCCGTGTGCCTTCTGGGCCGGGACGGGCGCCTGCTCGGTGGCCGCCGGGCTCCAGTCCGGGTGGCCGGGCATCGGCGGGGTCTTCTCGCCGTACAGCCAGGCCTGGAAGAAGTCGCCCAGGTCGCGGCCGGAGACCTCGGAGGCGAGCCGGACGAAGTCGGCGGTCGTCGCCGTGCCGTCCCGGTGTCGGCCGACCCATTGCGCCTCGACGCGCTCGAAGGCGGGAGCGCCGATCTCCTGGCGCAGGGCGTAGAGCACGAGGGCCGCGCCGTCGTAGACGTTGGCGCGGAAGATCCCGGTCTTGTTGCCGGGCTTGGGCGGCTTGGGGGCGGCCGGGGGTCCGCCCGCCGTGCGCCAGCGGTCGGAGGCTCCGTAGGCGGCCTTCATGCGCGCCTCCATGGGCCGGTCCGCGGTCTCCTGCGCGTACAGCGCCTCGTACCAGGTGGCGTGCCCCTCGTTGAGCCACAGGTCGGACCAGGTGCGCGGACTGACGCTGTTGCCGAACCACTGGTGGGCCAGCTCATGCACCATGATCGACTCGACGTACCACTGGGGGTAGGCGGGCTCGGTGAACAGCTCCCGCTCGAAGAGTGTGAGCGTCTGGGTCTCGAGTTCGAAGCCGGTGGTGGCGTCGGCCATGAGGAGGCCGTACGTCTCGAAGGGGTAGCGCCCGACCTTCTTCTCCATCCAGGCGATCTGGGCGGGCGTCTTCTCCAGCCACGGTTCGAGCGCCGCGCGGTGCTCGGACGGCACGACGTCCCGGACGGGCAGTCCGTGCGGGCCGGTGCGGTGCAGCACCGTGGAGCGGCCGATGGACACCTGGGCGAGTTCGGTGGCCATGGGGTGCTCGGTCCGGTAGGTCCAGGTGGTCGCTCCGCCGGTCCGCTCCACGCCCGTCGGCAGTCCGTTCGCGACGGCGGTGAGCCCGTTGGGGGCGGTGACGCGGAAGGTGAACCGCGCCTTGTCCGAGGGGTGGTCGTTGCAGGGGAACACCAGGTGGGCGACGTCGGCCTGGTTGGCCATGGCGAGGCCGTCGGCGGTGCGCACCCAGCCGCCCTGCCGGTCCTCGGGGTACACGGGGTCGCTGCTGTGCCGCACGGTGATCCGCATCCGCTCGCCCTTGTCGAGCGCCTCCTCGGGCGTGACGACGAGGTCCTCACCGGCCGTGACGAAGCCGGCCGCCTCGCCGTCGACCTCGACGGAGTCGACCGTCCCGTGGGCGAAGTCGAGGTTGATCCGGTCCAGGCCGGCCGTCGTCCGGGCGTCGATGGTGGTGACGGCCTTCAGCGGCTCGCTGTTGCTGCCGGAGTAGGTGAAGGAGAGGTCGTACGCCGTCACGTCGTAGCCGGGGTTCCCGAGGTACGGGAAGAGGCGGTCGCCGACACCGAGAGGGGCCGGCGGGGCGCTCGCCGCGACCAGGCAGACGGAGACCGCCGAGGCGAGCAGCGCCACGGCCCTGAGCCGGCGCCGGGAGCGCGCGCGGGACCGCGGAGTGGAGGTGTGAGGGGTGTGCAGCATCCCTCACGGCTATCAGCGCGCGCGTGTGCTGCGGCGACGGCGCGCGCCCGCTGCACCCGAACGGGTAGGCCCCGGCGCGCCGCTCAGGCGTTCGTCGGCTGCGGTTGTGCCCGGCTGACGTCGTACACGCCGGCCACGTCGCGCATCGCGCGCATGAGGGCGGGCAGCCGGGCCGCGTCCGGGAGCAGCACGGTGTAGGTGTGCCGCACCCGCTGCCGGTCCGGGGGCTCGACGGTCGCGGAGACGATCTCGGCGCCCTCGACGGCCATGGCCTCGGTGAGGTCGGCCAGGAGGTGCGGGCGGCCGAACGATTCGGCGAGCAGCGTGACCCGGCACTCGCTGCTCTCGCCCCAGCGCACACCGACCTCGGTACGCCCCCCGTTCTTCATCCGCGTCACCGCCGGGCATCCGGCGCGGTGCACGGTCACCACTCCCCCGCGTACGGCGAAGCCGGTGATCTCGTCGGGCGGTACGGGGGTGCAGCAGCCGGCCAGCCGCACACTCGCGCCCGGCGGGTCCACGAGGACATCGGCGGAGGCGGGGCGGGGGGCCGGCCCGTCGGTGGCCGGGCGCGGGGCGTCGGCGGCGGGGCCGCGGGCCGGGTCCTGTGCCTCGGCGGGCGCCGGGTGGGCCGCGAGCCGGCGCTGGATGGCGATCCGCGCGGCGGGCGTGTGGGCGTGCTCCAGCCACTCTCTGGAGGGCTCGGACGCGGGGTCCTGGCCCATCAGGAGCTGGACGGTGTCGCCGTCTCTCAGCACCGTGCTCATGGTCGCCAGGCGGCCGTTGACACGGGCGCCCATGCACGCGTGCGCGTCCTCGCCGTACTGGGCGTAGGCCGCGTCGACGCAGGTGGCGCCCTCGGGGAGGCCGAGGGTGCCGCCGCCGGGGCGGAAGACGGTGATCTCGCGGTCCTGGGCGAGGTCCTCGCGCAGGGTGGACCAGAAGGTGTCGGGGTCGGGGGCGCCGCGCTGCCAGTCGAGCAGCCGGGACAGCCAGCCGGGCCGGGTCGGGTCGGCGCGTTCGCCGTCGCCCGCGGCCTGCTGCTCCTCCGGCGGCGAGGCGTAGGGGTTGCCGAGCGCGACGACACCGGCCTCGGCCACCTTGTGCATCTGGTGGGTGCGGATGAGGACCTCGACGACCTGGCCGTCCCACGCGCGGGAGACCGCGGTGTGCAGCGACTGGTACAGGTTGAACTTGGGGACGGCGATGAAGTCCTTGAACTCCGAGACGACGGGCGTCATACAGGTGTGCAGTTCACCGAGGACGGCGTAACAGTCGGCGTCCTCCTGCACGAGCACCAGCAGCCGGCCGAAGTCGGCGCCGCCGAGCGGGCCGCGCTTGCGGGAGACGCGGTGCACGGAGACGAAGTGGCGGGGCCGGATGAGGATCTCGGCCGGGATGTCGGCCTCGCGCAGCACCTTGCGCACCTCGTCGGCGACCTCGGCGAGGGGGTCGTCCGCGCGGGCGGCGTTCTCGGTGACCAGCTCCCGCGTGTGCTCGTACTCCTCGGGGTGCATGACCGCGAAGACGAGGTCCTCCAGCTCGGACTTGAGCGCCTGCACGCCGAGCCGCTCGGCGAGCGGGATGAGCACGTCGCGGGTCACCTTGGCGATGCGCTCCTGTTTCTCGCGGCGCATCACGCCGAGGGTGCGCATGTTGTGGAGCCGGTCGGCGAGCTTGATCGACATCACGCGGACATCGTTGCCGGTGGCGAGGAGCATCTTGCGGAAGGTCTCGGGTTCGGCGGCGGCGCCGTAGTCGACCTTCTCCAGTTTGGTGACGCCGTCGACGAGATAGCGGACCTCGGCGCCGAACTGCTCACCGACCTGATCGAGCGTCACCTCGGTGTCCTCGACGGTGTCGTGGAGGAGGGAGGCGGTCAGCGTGGTGGTCTCCGCGCCGAGTTCGGCGAGGATCAGGGTGACGGCGAGGGGGTGGGTGATGTACGGCTCGCCGCTCTTGCGCATCTGGCCGCGGTGCGAGGACTCGGCCAGGACATAGGCGCGGCGCAGCGGGTCGAGGTCGGCGTCGGGGTGGTGGGCGCGGTGGGCCTCGACGACGTGGCCGATGGCGTCGGGCAGCCGGCCGCGGGCGGTGGTGCCGAGCAGGGCGGCACGGCCCAGGCGGCGCAGGTCGATCCGGGGCCGGGTCTTCCGGCGGGGGGTCGCCGGCGCGACGGCGCCGGGGACCGCGGGCGGCACAGGGCCTGGGCTCGCTGGATTCACGGCCTCCGCATTCATGGGCACCTCCGGCTGCGCGGACCGGCGGACGGGGTATCCCAGGGCGGACACGGCTCAGGGGATGGTGTCGGTCCCCCGTCCGGGCCGGTGCTTGATGCTATCGAGCCCATCATGTGCCGCCGACCGCCTCTCGCCGAGCGTGAAACGGATCACCCATTCGAGCGATGGTCCGAGGGTTTACGTTTTCGCACTGAGTGTCATGGACCGCGCTGTGGTTCATCGGGCCGTGGTTCATCGTGTGGTGGTTCAGCCGAGTACCCCTTCCAGCCAGGCGGAGTCGAACTCTCCGCGGGCGACGATCACCGCGGGGCCCGTCATCTCGATCTCGCCGTCGGGGCGCTCGGTGATCACCAGGGTGCCGCCGGGCACATCGACCGTGTACGTCGCCGGGGTGCCGGTGACCGCCGGGTCGGCGCCGTCCCTGCGGGCGGTGGCGACGGCCACGGCACAGGCGCCGGTGCCGCAGGAGCGGGTCTCCCCGGAGCCGCGCTCGTGGACGCGCATCGCGACGTGGCGGGGGCCGCGGTCGACCACGAACTCGACGTTCACACCGTCCGGGTAGGCGGTGGCCGGCCGGAACGGCGGCGGGGCGGTCAGGTCGCCCGCGTGGCGGAGGTCGTCGACGAAGGCGACCGCGTGCGGATTGCCCATGTCCACGTTCCGTGCGGGCCAGCTGTGCTCGCCCACGCTCACCTCAACGTCGCCCTCGGGCAGCAGCGCGCGGCCCATACGGACCGTGACATCGCCGTTCTTGGCCAGGTGCACGCTCTTCACGCCCCCGCGCGTGGCGACGGCGAGGTCGCCCTCGGTGGCGTGTCCCGCGTACTGGAGGTAGCGCGCGAAGACCCGCACGCCGTTGCCGCACATCTCCGCGACCGAGCCGTCGCCGTTGCGGTAGTCCATGAACCACTCCGCCTCGGCCGCCATGCCCCTGGCCTCGGGGTGCGCCGCGGACCGCACCACGTGCAGCAGTCCGTCGCCGCCGATCCCCGCCCGGCGGTCGCACAGGGCGGCCACGGCGGCGGGGGGCAGCGCGACGGCGTTCTCCGGGTCCGGGACGATCACGAAGTCGTTCTCGGTGCCGTGACCCTTGAGGAAGGCGATCCGCGTGCTCATTCCTCGATCGTACGGCGTGGGTACGACGGGACGGCAACGGGACGGGTGGTGCGGGCGGGGGCCCGCGGGGCGCACGCGCGCGTGGCCGCCGGCAGCGCGGCGGTGGGCCCGGGTCAGCCCCGCAGGCGGGCCACCCGCCACACCGCCAGGACGACGACGGCGGCGACCGCCAGGGCGTACACGAGGATCATCCGCCAGTCGGCACGGCGCCCCGATCCGCGCTGCGGCAGGCCCGGCCAGGTGTAGCCGACCCGGCGGGCGGCCATCATGCCCCAGCCGGCCGCGCAGGAGCAGATCAGCAGCCCCAGCATCGCGATCACGGCGCCGCTGTCGCCGAAGTCGAAGGCGAGCGGGAAGGCGAACATCAGGGAGCCGACCGCGGCGAGGCAGACGACGGGCGCGAGCTGCCAGACCCGCAGCCGTCCCTGCGGACGCAGCTCGACCTCGACCTCGTCCCCGTACATCTCGCCGGGCCCGGGACCGTCCGTGGTCACGCCCACCGGCGTCTCGTCGGGTCCGTCGGGACTCAGAGCGACCGCGTCCGGCTCCGGTTCGCCGTGGCCGGCGCTGCCGTGCCCGGTACTCGGTGCGGTGTCACGAGGGCCGGCCTCCATCGCCACGCGCCCTCCCAACTAGGACTCACTCGGTCGATCGAAGCTCGATGATGGCACGCCGCCGAAGGCCGGGATGACGGCCGGGGCGTCCCGATGCCATCACGTGATCAGGCTGTAACCGGTCGTTCGACCAACGACAGGGCGAGCCGCGGAAGTTCCGTGCGATCCGCCGCTCCCCCACTCAACCAGTGCACCCGCGGATCGCGCCTGAACCACGAATCCTGACGGCGCGCGAAGCGCTTGGTGGCGCGGACGGTCTCGGCGCGTGCCTCGTGGAGTGTGCACTCGCCGGCGAGTGCCGCGAGGACCTGCTGGTAGCCCAGCGCGCGCGACGCCGTACGCCCTTCGCGCAACCCCTGCGCCCGCAGTGCGCTCACCTCGTCCACCAGACCGGCCTCCCACATCCGGTCCACCCGGCGGGCGATGCGCTCGTCCAGCTCGGGGCGCGCCACGTCGACGCCGATCTGCACGGTGTCGTAGAAGGAGTCGTGGCCGGGGAGGTTGGCGGTGAAGGGCTTGCCGGTGATCTCGATCACCTCCAGGGCGCGCACGATCCGGCGCCCGTTGCCGGGCAGGATGGCCCGGCCGGCCTCCGGGTCGGCGGCGGTCAGCCGGGCATGCAGCGCCCCCGAGCCCTCCTGTGCCAGCTCCTCCTCGAGCCGGGCCCTGACCTCGGGGTCCGTGCCGGGGAACTCCAGGTTGTCGACGACGCCGCGGACGTAGAGGCCGGAACCGCCGACGAGGATCGGCCGGCGTCCCGCGGCGAGCAGCGCGTCGATCCGCTCCCGCGCCAGCCGCTGGTACTCGGCGACGGACGCCGTGACCGTCACGTCCCAGATGTCCAGCAGATGGTGCGGGACGCCGCCGCGCTCCTCGGGCGTCAGCTTGGCGGTACCGATGTCCATCCCCCGGTAGAGCTGCATGGAGTCGGCGTTGACGACCTCGCCGCCGAGCCGCCTGGCCAGGAAGACGCCCAGATCGGACTTTCCGGCCGCGGTGGGTCCGACTACGGCGATGACGCGGGGAGGCGTGGATGTGCTGCTCACCGGACCAGTCTCGCAAACCTCCCACCTCACCCCCGAACGAGTTACGTGACGGCGCGGGAGCCGGGGTCGTTGCCCGTTGCGAGGTTCCCGCTCCCCGGAGCACCGGGGCGATGGCACCGGATACGCGAACGGGCCACCGGATGCCGCGGGACATCGCTCGCACGAGTAACGTATGGAGTTGACATGGGCGTTCTTGCACGGCTTCTTCGGAGGTCGAAAACCACCGAGGAGAAGGCGGCCACCGAAGGGGCGCCGGCCGCCGAGACACGGGCCGGCACCCCGGACACCGGGCGCGCCACGGAGGAGAACGCGGCGCAGGCCGCTGAGACCGCGGGGGCCGCCGACTCGGAGAGTGTCGGCATCCCCAAGCAGCAGTCCGCCGTGGAGGCCGTCGACAACGAGGCCGACAAGGGCGCCCGCACCTGACTGCCCCGTGAGGGAAGGCGAACCATGGGTCTTCTGGACAACTTCAAGGCCAGACTCGAACCGGCGAAGGGCAAGGTCTCCGACCTCGCACAGCAGCACGGGGACAAGATCGATCGCGGTCTCGACAAGGTGGCGCAGACCGTCGACGAGAAGACCAAGGGCAAGTACAGCGACCGTATCCAGACGGGCACGGGCAAGGCCAAGGGCGCCGTGGACCGCCTTGCCCAGAAGGACGAGGGCAAGGACAAGGGCAAGGACAGCGGCAAGCCGGACACCACCCCGCCGGCGGGACCGCCTCCGGCCTCCTGACCCGGGCGCCCCGGCGCGCGGGCGAGCACCGGCCACTGCGGCGGGCGGTCACGGAGCGATCTGCGGATCGGCCCCGGGCCGTCCGCCGGTCCGTGCCCGGCTACGACCAGGCCGCCGCGACGTATCCCACCCCGTACGGCGCGTCCTCGTACAGCAGCGCGCCGGCCAGAGGCGTGTCCCCTGCCGCGCCCGCGAGGACCTGCCAGGGCGCCCGGCCCGACACCCGCAGCTCGCGGGCGAGTACGGCGTCCAGCGCGGCGAGCGCCGCCGCGTCCGCCGCGCCCAGCGCGCGTCCCAGCTCCGCGTCGAAGGGCGCCGCCCGCACGTCGAGGTACCCGGGCGCCTTGACCGTGCGGCACGCGCTGGCGTCGCCCAGCACCAGCAGCGCCACCCGCCCGGCCCGCGCCGCGATGTCCCGCCCCAGGGCGGCGCAGCGCTCGGCGGGCAGGGCCTCCCCCACTCCGACGCCCTCGACGGGGGCGTCGGCCCACCCGGTCCGCCCGAGCAGCCAGGCGCCCACGGCGAGCCCGTACGGCAGACCGGGTCCGTCCGCCGGGCCGCCCTCCGCGCCGACGGGCGCGCCCAGACGCACGTCCAGGTCCACGCCGAAGCCGCGGAACGAGCCGCGCGTGCCCTGGGGGTAGGCCTCGGGCCCGGCGGAGTCGGCGGGCCCCACGACCACGAGCCGGTCGGGGCGGGCCGCGGCGAGCACGCCCAGCGCGTCCGTGCAAGCGGCACGCGCGGCGTCCAGCTCGGGCGCGGCGCCCGCGGCGACCTCCGGTACGAGGAGCGGCGGGCAGGGGCAGACGGCGGCGGCGACAAGCATGATCGGCAGCGTAGCCCCGCGCCGGCGGCCGCCGCCCGACACCCCGCGGTCAGTCGCAGCCGCAGCCGCTCGCCATGGCCGGCTGGGGCGCGGGAGCACCGATCCCGGGCAGGCCCAGCATCACGCCCGCGGGTTTGGTCTGCTCGGCCGCGTTGCGCTTCTCCCAGGCGTCGCCCGCGCGGGTGCGGCGCACGTCGAGCACCGCGCCCTCGGCGAGGAGGTGGTGCGGGGCGGCGTAGGTGACCTCGACGGTCACCACGTCGCCGGGGCGGACCTCCTGGCCGGGCTTGGTGAAGTGCACGAGGCGGTTGTCGGGGGCGCGGCCGGAGAGGCGGTGGGTGGCGCCGTCCTTTCGGCCCTCGCCCTCGGCGACCATCAGCTCCAGGGTGCGGCCGACCTGTTTCCTGTTCTCCTCCCAGGAGATCTCCTCCTGGAGGGCGACGAGGCGCTCGTAACGCTCCTGGACGACCGCCTTGGGGATCTGCCCCGCCATGTCGGCCGCCGGGGTGCCGGGCCGCTTGGAGTACTGGAAGGTGAAGGCCTGGGCGAACCGGGCCTCCCGCACCACGTGCAGGGTCTGCTCGAAGTCCGCCTCGGTCTCGCCGGGGAAGCCCACGATGATGTCGGTGGTGATCGCGGCGTGCGGGATGGCGGCCCGCACCTTCTCGATGATCCCCAGGTAGCGCTCCTGCCGGTAGGAGCGGCGCATCGCCTTCAGCACCCGGTCGGAGCCGGACTGGAGCGGCATGTGCAGCTGCGGCATCGCGTTCGGCGTCTCGGCCATGGCGGCGATCACGTCGTCGGTGAAGTCGCGCGGGTGCGGGGAGGTGAAGCGGACGCGCTCCAGGCCGTCGATGTTCCCGCAGGCCCGCAGCAGCTTGCCGAAGGCCTCGCGGTCGCCGATGTCGGAGCCGTAGGCGTTGACGTTCTGCCCGAGCAGGGTGATCTCGCTGACGCCCTCGTCGACCAGGGCCTCGACCTCGGCCAGGATGTCGCCGGGACGGCGGTCCTTCTCCTTGCCGCGCAGTGCCGGGACGATGCAGAAGGTGCAGGTGTTGTTGCAGCCGACGGAGATGGAGACCCAGGCCGCGTAGGCGCTCTCGCGCCGGGTGGGCAGCGTGGACGGGAACGCCTCCAGGGACTCGGCGATCTCGACCTGCGCCTCCTCCTGCACACGGGCGCGCTCCAGCAGCACCGGCAGCTTGCCGATGTTGTGCGTGCCGAAGACGACGTCCACCCAGGGCGCGCGCTTCACGATGGCGTCGCGGTCCTTCTGCGCCAGGCAGCCGCCGACCGCGATCTGCATCCCGGGCCGGCTCGCCTTCTTGGGGGCGAGGTGGCCGAGGTTGCCGTACAGCTTGTTGTCGGCGTTCTCCCGCACGGCGCAGGTGTTGAAGACGACGACGTCCGCGTCGCCGTCGGCGCTCTCGGGGGCGCGGACGTAGCCCGCGTCCTCCAGCAGGCCGGACAATCGCTCGGAGTCGTGGACGTTCATCTGGCACCCGTAGGTGCGTACTTCGTAGGTGCGCGTGCCGCCCACTGACTGGCTCCGGTCGATGCTGCTCATGGCGACAAGGGTAGGCGGTCACGGTCGCGGCGGATGCCTGCGGCCCTTGGCCGCCGCGACCGCCCGCTCCGGGCGGGGTCAGGGCTCGATGAGGCCCGCGCGGATCGCGTACCGGGTGAGTTCCAGACGATCGCGCACGCCCAGCTTCTGCAGAAGGTTGGCGCGGTGGCGTTCGACGGTCTTGGCGCTGATGAAGAGCAGTTCGCCGATCTCCTTGGAGGTGTGGCCCTCGGCGACGAGCTTGAGGATCTCCTCCTCGCGCTCGGTGATGGGCCGCTCGGGCAGTCCGCCGCCCCGGTGCATGCGCTCCAGGTAGGAGCGGACGAGGGCCCGTTCGGCGCCGGGGTATATGAACGGCTCGTCGCGCACGGCGGCCCGGCAGGCCTCGACCAGGTCGCGGTCGGCGACGGACTTGAGGACATATCCGCAGGCACCGGCCTTGAGGGCCTCGAAGAAGTACTGCTCGTTGTCGTACATGGTCAGGATGAGGATGCGCAGCTCGGGCAGGCGGCGGGAGAGTTCGCGGGCCGCCTGGAGGCCGGTCATGCGGGGCATGGCGACGTCCAGGACGGCCAGGTCGACCTCGGTGGCCCGTGCCGCGGCGACGGCCTCGGCGCCGTCACCGGCCTCGGCGACCACGGTCAGGTCCGGTTCGCCGTCGAGGATGAGGCGTACGCCGCGGCGCACGAGGGTGTGGTCGTCGGCGAGCAGGACGCGGATCGGGGGCCGTGCGGACATCAGGGGCGCTCTCCGGTTCGGTCGCCGGGCGGTGCCGGGACGCGCAGGCGTACGTCGGTGCCCTTTCCGGGGGCGGGTTCGAAGTGGATCTCGGCTCCTATCAGCAGGGCCCGCTCGCGCATGCCGTGCATGCCGGCGCCCTCGGGTGCCGTGCCGAGGCCGGTGCCGTTGTCGCGTACGAGCAGTTCCACACCGTCGTCGGGCAGCGGCTGGAGGCGGAGCGCGGCACGGTCGGCGGCGGCGTGGCGGGCGGTGTTGGTCAGGCCCTCCTGGGCGACCCGGTAGATCACGAGTTCCGCCTCCGGGGAGAGCGGGGGGAGGTCGCCGGGGACGTGGTGGTGGACGGTCAGTCCATGGTGTGTGAACTCGGCGGCGAGCGAGCGCAGGGCGCTGGCGAGGCCGAGTTCCTCCAGGACGCCGGGGCGCAGCCGGCGGGCGATGCGGCGGATCTCGTCCAGGCCGGCCCGGGTGGCCTCCTGCGCCAGGGCCACCTCCTCGCGCAGGTCGGCGGGGACCCGGTCGGCGACGCGCTTGAGCTGGAGGAGGACAGCGGTGAGGGTCTGGCCGACCTCGTCGTGGAGTTCGCGGGCGATGCGGTGGCGTTCGTGCTCCTGGGCCTGCAGTGCCCGGCCGGTGCCGGCGGCGCGTTCGGCCTGGAGCCGGTCCAGCATCGTGTTGTACGTCGCGATCAGCTGCGCGGCCTCGGCCGGTCCCGCGACCGTCGGGCGGGCACCGGGCATCAGCAGGTCGGCGGTGGCCATGGCCCGGCCGAGCCGGTGCAGCGGGTTGAGGCCGATGCGCAGCACGATCGCGTTGCCGGCCAGCAGAGCCGCGAGGCCGGCCAGGACGACCAGCGCCTCTTCGGCCAGGACCGGCGTGGACACGGTGAGGGGTCCGAGCAGCAGTGCGGTGGCGACGACGAGGCCCGTGGCGTTGAGCGAGAAGATCCGCCAGAAAAGCGACACGGTCCTCTTCCCGCTCCTCCCTGATTTCGCGCACGAGACTGCCGCGTCCAGTTTCGCCTCCCGCGACCGGCCGCGTATATCCGTCACGACACCCATATCGCCACGGTACGCGTGGATGGCAGCATGGCGAGGCCACGCGCACGTGACGTACGTGCAGGAAGCGCAGCAAGATGTGCAGGACGAATGAGGGGAAAGCTCGTGTCAGCTCCACGCCTGAGGGCGACGCCGCTCCCGGGTATCGGGGTCCAGTACGACCTGGTGACCCGCGAACACCGCCACCTGTCGGTGGTGGCGCACCGCGACGGCACCCGCACGGTGAACGTATACCGGACCGACGACCCCGATTCCTGCGCCCACTCGCTGCGGCTGGCAGGCCCGGAGGCGAGCGCGCTGATCGACGCGCTCAAGCCCTCCCACCACAGTGCCAACCTGCTCTACACCACGGATCTGGGACTGGTCGCCGAGCGGATCGAGGTGACCGCCACCTCCCGCTGGAACGGGCGGCTGCTGGGCGACACCCGGATGCGGACCGAAACCGGCGCGTCGATCGTGGCGGTACTGCGACGGGCCGAGGCCATACCGTCGCCGGCGCCGGACTTCCGGCTCGTGGGTGGTGACACCTTGATCGTCATCGGCACCCGTGAGGGCGTCGACGCCGCCGCGGCGATACTCGGGCAGGAGTGAGTCTGTGCACGGCGCGGTCCTACTGATCGAGTTCGGTTCCATCATCCTGGGGCTCGGGCTCCTCGGCCGGTTCGCCGGCCGTTACCGCCTCTCCCCCATCCCCCTGTACCTGCTGGCGGGCCTGGCCTTCGGCGAGGGCGGGCTGCTCCCGCTCGGCGCGAGCGAGGAGTTCGTCGCGACCGGCGCCGAGATCGGCGTCATCCTGCTGCTGCTCATGCTGGGCCTGGAGTACACGGCCAGCGATCTCGTCACCAACCTCAAGTCCCACTACCCCGCGGGTGTCGTCGACTGCGCGCTCAACGCCGTGCCGGGCGCGGTGGCCGCCCTGCTGCTGGGCTGGGGTCCGGTGGCCGCCGTGGTCCTCGCCGGTGTGACATGGATCTCGTCGTCCGGTGTCATCGCCAAGGTACTGGGCGATCTGGGCCGGGTCGGCAACCGCGAGACGCCGGTGATCCTGAGCGTGCTGGTCCTCGAGGACCTGGCGATGGCGGTGTACCTGCCGATCGTCACGGCGCTCGTCGCCGGTGCCGGCCTGATGACCGGCAGCATCACGCTGGCGGTGGCGCTGGCCGCGGCCGGCCTGGTGCTGTTCGTGGCGGTGCGCTACGGCCGGCTGATCTCACGGTTCGTCTCCAGCGACGACCCGGAGAAGCTGCTGCTGGTGGTGCTGGGTCTGACGATCCTGGTCGCGGGCGTCGCGCAACAGCTCCAGGTGTCGGCCGCGGTGGGCGCCTTCCTGGTGGGCATCGCGCTGTCCGGGGAGGTCGCGGAGGGCGCGCACACGCTGCTGAGCCCGCTGCGGGACCTGTTCGCGGCGGTCTTCTTCGTCTTCTTCGGGCTGCACACCGACCCGGCCAGCATTCCGCCGGTCCTGCTGCCGGCCCTCGCGCTGGCCGTGATCACCGCCGTGACGAAGATCGCCACCGGGTACTGGGCGTCCAAGCGTGCCGGGATCTCCGTGAAGGGCCGCTGGCGAGCGGGCGGCGCACTGGTGGCGCGCGGCGAGTTCTCGATCGTCATCGCGGGCCTCGCGGTCTCGGCCGGCATCGAGCCGTCCCTGGGCCCGCTGGCCACGGCCTACGTCCTCATCCTGGTCGTCCTCGGGCCGCTCACCGCCCGCTTCACCGAGCCGCTGGCGTCCCGTCTGTTCCGCCGCCACGACAACCCCGACCGCTCGGGCGGCCACCCCGACGGGACACCCCGGTCGGCGGAGGCCGAGGCTGAGGCGTCGGTCGGCGACTGACCCCGCCCGGCCCCGGCGCGGGCTCCGACACGACCCCGGCACACAGGTGCCGGGGTCGTCGTACGAGAGGTCGACGCGGCGCCCGCCGAAGCGGTGGCGTGGGCACCGCGAGGCCCGCGCCCGCCTCAGCCGCCCGGCGTCGCCGAGGTCTCCGAGGCCTGCGGCGTGCGCGGTGTCCAGCCCTGGCGGCGCAGTACGCCGGACACGTCCGGTGCCTCGTAGTGCTCGCCCTTGAGGACCTTGCCGTCGGCTCTGCGGCTGACCCGGCCGTCGGGGCCCAGCTTGGTCATGTTGGAGCGGTGGATCTCGGCGATCACCGCGTCCAGGTCGATGCCGTGGACGAGGGCCGTGCCGTAGGCGACGTAGACCACATCGGCCAGTTCGTGCGCGAGCCGGTCGAGCGGGGCTCCCACCGACACCTCGGCGACCTCGGCGGCCTCCTCGGCGAGCAGCTCGCCCCGGTGCGCGGCCAGCTCGGGCGCGACCTCGGTCGGAGTGCTGCGGGCGTCCAGCCCGAAGGCGAGGTGGAAGGCGTGGACCAGTTCGGCGGGCGAGGAACTCATGCCGACGACTCTAGCGAGGCCCACTGACAGCCGTCCCCGGGTGCCTTCGGGCCCGCCGTGTGAGGGCGGCCCTGGTCAGCGCGGTTGCGGGCTGGCAGGATCGCGCCCATGTCCACACTGCTCTCCCGTGTCGGCGGGCGCCGGGCCGTCCGGGGCGCGGTCGCCGGTGCCGTCGCGCTCGGGCTGCTCCTGTGGTGGCTGCTGCCGCTGGGCGAGGAGCCGCCGAGCGGGACCATCACCTTCAGCACGGGCACCCGCGCGGGTGTCTACCAGAAGTACGGCGAACTGCTGCGCACCGCGCTGCGCAGGGACATGCCGCACCTGGACGTGCGGCTGATGACGAGCGCGGGCTCGCAGGAGAACGTCGAGCGGGTGGCGTCCGGGAAGGCCGACTTCACGATCGCCGCGGCCGACGCGGTGGAGACGTACAAGCTCGCCGGCGGCCCCGGTGCGGAGGGACTGCGCGGTGTCACCCGCCTGTACGACGACTATGTGCAGCTCGTGGTGCCGAGCGACTCGGACATCCAGTCGGTCGCCGACCTGCGCGGCAAGCGGGTGGCCATCGGGCTGCCGGACTCGGGGGTCCGGCTGATCGCCGCCCGGCTGCTGAAGGCCGTGGGCATTGATCCGGAGCGGGACATCACGCCCAGCGCGGACGGCATCGACACCGGCCCCGGCCGGCTGGGCGACCGGCTCGACGCGTTCTTCTGGTCGGGCGGGGTGCCGACGGACGGGCTCAAGCGGATAGCGGAGAAGTCCGCCTTCCGGTTCGTGCCGATCGGCGACGACCTCGTCACCAAGCTGCACAAGGCCGGCGGCGCGACCCGCTACTACCGCACCACGAACATGCCGGAGTCGGCCTACCCCACCGTCCAGAACGGCGCCGTGGTGCCCACGATGGCGGTGTCCAACCTGCTGGTGACCCGCGCGGACGTGGACCCGCGGCTCACCGAGTGGCTGACCCGGACGGTGCTCGACAGCCGCGACGGCATCGGGGCGCACGTCCACTCCGCGCAGTTGGTGGACCTGCGCACCGCGATCTACACCGACCCGCTGACGCTGCACGAGGGCGCCCGGCGCTACTACCGGTCGGTCAAGCCGTAGGGCCGCTCCGCGCCGCTGTCCGCGTCCGTCCCGGGCCGGGACCTCGGCACCGTGACCGTCACCTCCAGGCCGTGCGGCTCGTGGTGGCCGAAGGCGATCGAGCCGTCGCCCGCCGCGAGCAGCGCCCGGCAGATGGACAGGCCGAGCCCCGAACCCTTGACGTTCTGGTGCCGGCCGCTGCGCCAGAAACGGTCACCCACGCGCGCGAGTTCCTCGTCGGTGAGCCCGGGGCCCTCGTCGGTGACGACGACGGTGGTGGCGTCCCCGGTCGAGGCGACCTCGACCCGGACGGTCTCGTTCTCCGGCGTGAACTTCACGGCGTTGTCGATGACCGCGTCCAGGGCGCTGGAGAGCGTCACCGGGTCGGCCCAGCCGGTGGTCGGCGGGCAGTCCCCCTCCAGCCGTACGCCCTTGGCCTCGGCCGTCGGTGACCAGGCCGCCAGCCGCTCGGCGGCCAGCGCGCCGATGTCGGTGACCTTCAGGTCGGCCTGGCTGTGCTCGGCCAGCGCCAGGTCGAGCAGGTCGTCCAGGACCTGGGCCAGCCGCTTGCCCTCGGTCCGGACGGAGGCGATCTCCTCGTTGCCCTCGGGCAGTTCCAGGGCGAGCAGCTCGATACGCAGCAGCAGGGCGGCCAGTGGGTTGCGCAGTTGGTGGGAGGCGTCGGCGACGAAGGCGCGCTGCTGTTCCAGCACGTCCTCCACGTGGTCCGCCATCTCGTTGAACGACCGGGCCAGGCGTCTCAGCTCCGGCGGTCCCCCGGACGGCGCGACCCGGGACTTGAGCCGCCCGGTGGCGATGTCGTGGGTGGTGGTGTCCAGGACCCGCACCGGTCGCAGCACCCAGCCGGTCAGCCGGAGCGCGGCGCCCACGGCGAGCAGCATCGCGGCGACCTCTCCGGCGCCGACGAACAGCCAGCCGCGCAGGGTGCGCTCCCGCATCGAGTCGGTGGGCGAGTCGGTGACCACGACCGCGACCACGTCCCCGTCCCGGATGACCGGCGAGGCGACCACGAGCCGGCCGTCCTCCCAGGGCCACACCTGCTGCGGGTCGTGGCTGCGGCGGCTGAGCAGCGCCTCGTCGAAGGAGTCGCGCACCTCGCCGGTGCCGGGCAGGAACCAGGTCGTCGGCGCGTTGGCCATCGGGATGTGGTTGCGGTAGAAGACGCCCGCCTTGATGCCGTAGACCTCGTAGTAGCTGGTGAGTTCGGTCTTCAGGGTCTCCAGGCGCTCGTCGGTGCCCGTGCGGCGTGAACCGCCCGACATGTCCTCGGTGACGAACTGGGCGAGCGCGGCGAAGCGCGCGGTGTCGTCGATGCGGTCGATGACGACCTTCTGCTGCTCCGCCCGTGCGACGCTGACGCCGAGCGGAACGCCGAGCGCGAGCAGTACGGCCGCCATCAGGACGATGAGCAGCGGAAGCAGGCGTGTGCGCACCCGGCCCCGCTACGCGGTGGGGGCGACGAGGCGGTAGCCGACGCCGCGGACGGTCTCGATGAGCGCCGGCATGCGCAGCTTGGAGCGCAGGGAGGCGACGTGCACCTCGAGGGTGCGCCCGGTCCCCTCCCAGCTGGTGCGCCAGACCTCGCTGATGATCTGCTCCCGGCGGAAGACCACTCCGGGGCGCTGGGCGAGCAGGGCGAGCAGGTCGAACTCCTTGCGGGTGAGCTGGACGACCGTGCCGTCCACGCTCACCTGGCGGGTCGGCAGTTCGATGCGGACCGCTCCGAGGACCACCGCGACCACGGTGTTTCCCGTGTTGTCCTCGTGGGTGGTGCGCCGGCTGACGGCGTGGATCCGGGCGAGCAGTTCCCCGGTGTCGTACGGCTTGACCACGTAGTCGTCGGCGCCGAGGTTGAGGCCGTGGATGCGGGAGCGGACGTTGGCGCGGGCGGTGACCATGATGACCGGGGTGCTGGTGCGCTTGCGGATCTTGCCGCAGACCTCGTAGCCGTCCTGGTCGGGCAGGCCGAGGTCGAGCAGGACGACGCCGAAGGAGTCGGCCTCGGGGACGAGTGCCTGGAGCGCCTCCTCGCCGCTGCGCGCGTGGGTGACGTTGAAGCCGTGCCGGGCCAGGATCGCGGACAGGGCGGCGGCCACGTGGTTGTCGTCCTCGACGAGCAGCAGTCTCATCCGCGCTCCCTCCGGTTCATCGGCCGTACGCTCGGGACGGGTAGGAAAGACGGGCGCACGCGCGCGTGCCGCCCTGTGCAGTGACGCCGATGGAGAGGGACGGCGTCAAGGGGCTTCCGGTTGCGGCCGCTCGAAGTTATCCGGCCGATATGCGCCCTGTTCACCAGTGCTACGAGTCGTACCCGATTGCTATCGGATCGTGATGCTCAGATCTCCCTCAGATGTAGAGACTCACGTGTCCCGGGTCACTACTGTCCTGCGAAACCGAGGAGGACGGAGCCCGAGAGCGATGACCGAAGTATCGGTGGCCAAGGAAGACGAGGCCTCGACCGGCGAACTGGTCGTCCTGAAGAATGTCAACAAGCACTTCGGCGCGTTGCACGTGCTCCAGGACATCGACCTGACCATCACCCGCGGCGAAGTCGTCGTGGTCATCGGACCCTCCGGGTCCGGCAAGTCCACCCTGTGTCGCACCATCAACCGCCTGGAGACCATCGACTCAGGAACGATCACGATCGACGGCAAGCCGCTCCCCGCGGAGGGCCGGGAGCTGGCCAGGCTGCGGGCCGATGTCGGCATGGTCTTCCAGTCCTTCAATCTCTTCGCGCACAAGACGGTGCTCGAGAACGTGACCCTGGGCCAGACCAAGGTCCGCAAGGTGGACGCCAAGAAGGCCGAGGAGAAGGCCCGGAGCCTGCTCGACCGGGTCGGCGTGGGCGCCCAGGCGGACAAGTACCCCGCTCAGCTCTCCGGCGGTCAGCAGCAGCGTGTCGCCATCGCGCGGGCGCTGGCCATGGACCCGAAGGTCATGCTCTTCGACGAGCCGACGTTCGGCCCTCGACCCCGAGATGATCAATGAGGTGCTCGAGGTCATGAAGCAGCTCGCACAGGACGGCATGACCATGGTCGTGGTCACGCACGAGATGGGCTTCGCCCGGTCGGCAGCCAACCGCGTCGTGTTCATGGCGGACGGCCGCATCGTCGAGGAAGCCACACCGGACCAGTTCTTCAGCAACCCGCGCAGCGACCGTGCCAAGGACTTCCTGTCGAAGATCCTGCACCACTGAGTCTCTCCCCGCGCTCCCGTCGTACGGCTTCGTCCGCCCCGGCGGACGGCCCCGACGGCCGCGTCCGATCGCCTGATCCTCTGATCGTCCGATCGAAGTTCGATCACAGCCAAAGGATGTTCACCATGAAGCTCCGCAAGGTCACCGCCGCCTCGGCCACCATTCTCGCCCTCGCTCTGACCGCCACCGCGTGCGGCAGCGACGACGACAGCGACAGCGGCTCCTCCGGGGGCAGCAAGAAGATCACCGTCGGTATCAAGTTCGACCAGCCGGGCCTCGGCCAGAAAACCCCGCAGGGCTACGAGGGCTTCGACGTGGACGTCGCCACGTACGTCGCCAAGAAGCTCGGCTACGACGAGGACCAGATCGAGTGGAAGGAGTCGAAGAGCGCCGACCGCGAGACCATGCTCCAGCGCGGTGACGTCGACTTCATCGCCGCCACCTACTCGATCACCCCGGAGCGCGAGGAGAAGGTCGACTTCGCCGGCCCGTACCTGCTCGCCCACCAGGACGTGCTGCTGCGCGCCGACGACGACAAGATCAAGTCGCCGGAGGACCTCAACAACGCGAAGCTGTGCTCGGTCACCGGTTCGACCTCGGCCCAGAACGTCAAGAAGGATCTGGCGCCCAAGGCCCAGCTGCAGAACTACCCGACGTACTCCGCCTGTCTGACCGGTCTGCAGAACGGCGCCATCGACGCGCTGACCACGGACGACTCGATCCTCGCCGGTTACGCCTCCCAGTCGCAGTTCAAGGGCAAGTTCAAGCTCGGCGGCTTCAAGATGACCAACGAGAACTACGGCATCGGCGTGAAGAAGGGCAGCGACCTCAAGGCCAAGATCAACGACGCGCTCGAGGCCATGGTCTCGGACGGGGCCTGGGACAAGGCCGTCACGGACAACTTCGGACCGGCCGACTACAAGAACGAGCCGGCGCCGAAGATCGGTGACGTCAAGAGCTGAGGCCGGGCCTGACAGGGTGCGCCGCCCTCCGGAAGGGGCGGCGCACCGGGGCGGGTATTCCTACACGCGGAAGCGCGGGAGATCGTGTTCGACTTTCTTCAGGATTACGACCTGTGGGGAGCCTTCTGGAAGACGGTGCAGCTTGCTGTGCTCTCGGCCGTCGGCTCCCTGATCTGGGGCACTCTGCTCGCCGCCATGCGCGTCGGGCCGGTGCCGTTGATGCGCGGTTTCGGGACCGCGTACGTGAACATCGTGCGGAACATTCCGCTGACCGTGATCATTCTGTTCTCGTCGCTGGGACTGAGCCAGACACTGGGCGTCTACCTCGGCGCCGAGGGCAACTTCGACACGATCAACTTCCGGCTCGCCGTCCTCAGCCTAATCCTCTACACCTCGTCCTTCGTGTGCGAGGCGCTGCGCTCCGGCATCAACACGGTGCCGGTGGGCCAGGCGGAGGCGGCACGGGCCATCGGACTGAGCTTCAGCCAGGTGCTCCGGCTGGTGGTGCTCCCGCAGGCGTTCCGGTCCTCGGTCGTACCTCTGGCCAACGTACTGATCGCACTCATCAAGAACACCACGGTGGCCGCCGCCATCGGCGTCGCCGAAGCCGCCACGCTGATGAAGGACATGGTCGAGAACGAGGCGCAGTTGCTGCTGATCTCCGGGATCATCGCCTTCGGCTTCGTGGTCCTGACGCTGCCGACCGGCCTGCTCCTGGGCTGGGTGGGTAAGAAGGTTGCGGTGAAGCGATGAGTTCCCTTCTCTACGATGCCCAGGGCCCCCGTGCCAAGCGGCGCAACGTCCTGTTCACGGCCGTGTTCCTGGTCGCCCTCGCGGCCCTGCTGTGGTGGGTGTTTCGCACCCTCGACGAAAAGGGCCAGCTCGAGTGGGCCAAGTGGGAGATGTTCTTCACCAGTTCCGAGCCCTGGTCGACGTACATCTGGCCGGGCCTGCAGAACACGTTGAAGGCCGCCTTCCTCTCGGTGATCATCGCACTGCCGCTCGGCGCGGTGCTCGGCATCGCCCGCCTCTCGGACCACGTCTGGGTCCGGGTGCCGGCCGCGGTCGTCGTCGAGTTCTTCCGGTCCATCCCCGTGCTGGTCCTGATGATCTTCGGCAACGAGCTGTACTCCCAGTACACCAACGTCAGCTCAGACGACCGTCCGCTGTACGCGGTCGTCACCGGTCTGGTGCTGTACAACGCCTCCGTCCTCGCCGAGATCGTGCGGTCCGGCATCCTGTCGCTGCCCAAGGGCCAGGCCGAGGGCGCGATGGCGGTCGGGCTGCGCAAGGGCCAGGTCATGCGGCTGATCCTGCTGCCGCAGGCGGTGACCGCGATGCTGCCGGCCATCGTCAGCCAGCTCGTGGTCATCCTCAAGGACACCGCCCTCGGCGGCGCGATCCTCACCTTCCCCGACCTCCTGGCCGCCGCCAACACGATGAGCGCCTACTACGGCGCCAATACGATCGCCAGCTTCACCGTGGTGGCGGTTCTCTTCATCGCGCTCAACTTCGCCCTCACGACCTTCGCGGGCTGGCTGGAGCGCCGGCTGCGGCGGGCCAAGAAGTCGACCGGTGCGGTGCTCAAGGCGGACGACGCCGGGAATCCGGGGACCCCGGCGACCGGCGCCGGAGGCGTCACCCCCTGACGCCCCGTCAATACGTATGACCATCACGGAGGCAGTGGCATGATCGCCACTGCCTCCGTCGCTTGACGCGGGCACCGGCAGTAGGTTGCATACGTTCTGTGACCGTGCACCCTGCCCCAACGTCCTGTTCACCCACGTCTCCCGGGACGCCGCCACGGGCGGGGGGCGCCGCACCGTGGACCCGGTGATCATCACCGGAGCGGGGCCCGTCGGGCTCACGCTCGCCCTGGCGCTGGCGCGGCAGGAGGTGCCCTGCGTCGTCCTCGACGAGGGGCCGGGCAGGACCGAACCGCGTCCCGCGCGCACCGTCGTCCTGCGCGAGGACGTTCTGCGCGCTCGTCGAGCGGCTGACCGGCACTTCGCTGACGGGGCCGGGCTGCCGTTGGGCCGGATGGCGGTCGATGCGGCGCAAGCAGGTGACACGCGAGGTCGGGTTCGACGACGCCGATCCCGCGCCGCTGCACATCACCCAGCACGATCTGACCGGCGTCCTGCGCACCGCGCTCGCCCGGGAGCCACTCGTCAAGGTCGCCTGGGACAGCCGTCTGGACAGCATCGAACAGGAGGCGTCGGGCGTCACGGCGCACACCCGCGGCCCCGCCGGCACCTGGTGGCGCGGCAGTTACCTGGTCGGCTGCGACGGCCCCCGCTCGACTGTCCGCAAGCTCCAGGACATCCGCTTCCCCGGCCGCACCGCGGTGGAACGCTACGCCGTCGCCGCACTGCGCACCGAACTCCCGTGGACCGACGAGGCACTGCTCCACCGGATGCCGCCCTGGCGGACCTCCGGCCCTGCGGCCGGCGAGATCGTCGGCCGCCCCCTGCCGGACGGCGTGTGGCGCCTGGACTGGCTGCTGCCGCCCGGCAAGGACCTGGTCACGCCCGAACTGCTGGTCAACCGGGTCCGCGAGACCCTCACCGGCTGGACCGACGGGCCGACCCCGGCGTACGAACTGCTCGACACCGGGGTCCACACGGTCCACCACCGGCTGGCCCGTCGCTGGCGGGTCGACCGCGTCTTCCTCGCCGGAGACGCGGCCCACCTGCTCGGCGCGCTGGGCACGCAGGGCCTGGACGAGGGGCTGCGCGACGCCGGCAACCTCGCCTGGAAGCTGGCCGTGGCCTGGCATCACGGGCCGCACGAGGCACTGCTCGACAGCTACCACAAGGAGCGGCGCACCGCGGTCGCCGCACGGCTGCGCGCCGCCGACCAACTGCTCCCACTGCTGCGCGGCGGCGGCGGACTGCGCTCGTACGTCCCCGGCTCGGCCCGCGGCAATGACGCGCTGCTCGCGGACGGCCACCTGGGGCGCGGTGCGCTGGGCGCGCCGGGGACGTACGCCGGCTCGCCCCTCGCCCCCGAGAACCTCGCCGGCGAGGTGGCCGTCGGCACACCGCCCGGGGCACCCGTCACCGACGTACGGGTCACGGCGGAGGACGGCGCCCGCGTACGGCTGCGCGACCGGCTGGGGCGCGGGGCGCTGCTGGTGGTGCTGATCGCGCCGGGTACGGGGGTGTGGGACCGCAAGCACTGGGTGACCGCCGGGATCATGCCCCGGCTGGCGGCGGCGGTGACGGCGCTGCCCCACCACGCCGAGTTGCTGGTCGCGGAGAGTTATCCGGGTGCCGCGGCCCACACGGTGCTGCTGGTGCGCCCCGACGGTCATCTGGTGACGGCGCTGAACGGGGTGCGTCCGGCCGACCTGTACGCGGCCGCGGAGGCGGCGCTGGGCGGGGCGAAGGCGCCGGTGACGGAGGAGGCGGAGGCCGGGGCCGGGTCCCGCTGAACAGGGGGGACGGGTTCGCCGGTGGCTCGGGGCGGGCCGCCGGCAGGGGGTGCTGTCCACATGGTGAGGGTGAGTTGACCGGTCAGCGGCGTCATGGTCTACTCCGGATCGTGACCGACACCTGTGTGCGCCTGTGGCGGAGGGTCCATGTGGACCTCATCCGCTATGCGGGCTGCGTGTGTCGTCCGTCCTGCTGACTTCGCATCGCTTTCCACTTCGCGCGTGCCGCACCGGTGTGCCGCCGCGCGCTCCCTCGCGAAACCCCAGGACGGTACCCGTGTCTGTCTCCTCCCCCGCCCCCGCCTCCTCTTCCGCCGCGGCCACGCCCGCTCCCACGCAGGCCGAACTCCTCGACTTCGCACGGCGTACGGCCGCCGACGCCGAACTGATCGCCTCCCTGCCGCTCGACCCCGAGGGCCGTACCTGGGTCCGGCTGGAGGGACCGGCGGGCAGCGAGGCCTGGCTGATCGGCTGGCCGCCCGGGACCGGCACCGGCTGGCACGACCACGCCGACTCCGTGGGCGCCTTCGTGACCGCCGCGGGCGAGCTGAAGGAGAACGCGCTCGCCGCCCGTCTGCCCACCGACGGCTGGAAGACCCTGGAACTCACCGAGGACGTGGACCGGGAACGCCGGCTGCCCGCCGGGAAGGGGCGCGCCTTCGGCCGGCACCATGTGCACGAGGTGCTCAACGAGTCGGCCGACGTGCACGCCGTCTCCGTACACGCCTACTACCCGCCCCTGCCGCGGATCCGCCGCTACAGCCGCAGCGGGCAGACCCTGCGTCTGGAGCAGGTCGAGCGCCCCGAGGACTGGCAGTGAGCGAACCGACCGGAATCGACGCGCTGCTGGAGCGGGTGCGCGGCGGGTACCGGCGGATCGCACCGCGCGAGGCGTACGACGCCGCCGAGACCGGCGCGGCACTGCTGGTGGACATCCGGTACGCCGCCCTGCGCGAGCGGGACGGCGTGATTCCCGGTGCCCTGGTGGTCGAGCGCAACGAACTCGAGTGGCGTCTGGATCCGCAGGGCAGTCACCGTCTTCCCGAGGCCACGGGCCATGACGTGCGCGTCGTCGTGGTGTGCGACGAGGGTTACGCCTCCAGCCTGGCGGCGGAGTCCCTGCACCGCCTGGGCCTGCACCGGGCCACCGATCTGGTCGGCGGCTTCCAGGCCTGGCGGGCGGCGGGACTGCCGGTGACCGCTCCGTAGCCCGAGGCCGGCTCGGAACCGGCCGTCCGGCTCAGTAGTCGGCGGGGCAGTACAGCGGTGCCGTGTCCGCGTTGCGCTCGGTGACCAGGCGGATCGGCGTGTTGTCGATCTTCTTCGCCTGTCTGCCGCGCAGCAGGGCGATGGTGTTGCGGACGGCCAGTTCACCGGTGTTCCCGGCCGAGTTGGAGACCGTCGCGGAGAACCGTCCGTCCTTCAGCGCGGCGAGGGCCTCGTCGGTGCCGTTGACCGTCACGATCCTGACCTTGTCGGCTCCGGCCGCGTCGAAGGACTTGCGGGCGGCGAAGGCCATCTGCTCGTTGGCGACGAAGGCGTAGTCCAGGTCGGGGTGGGCTCGGGCCATGGTGTCCGCGACCTTGCCCGCCTTCTTGGCGTCGAACATGCCGGGCTGGTTGGCGACCACCTCGGCGTTGGCCGGAAGGGCGTCGGTGAAGCCGCCGACGAGCAGGTCGGAGGCGGCGCCCGGTGCGCCCGCGATGACACCGACCTGTACGTCACGGCCCGCCGCGTCGTCGGTGATCCACTGGGCGTCCAGTTGCCCGACGGCCTTCAGGTCGACGACAACCGCGCCCAGGATGTCGTCGGGGTCGGCGCTCACCGAGGTCAGGAAGACGGGGATGCCCGCGCTCTTGGCCTTCTCGACGGCGCTCTTCAGGGCGTCCGTGTTGACGGTCTGGAGGATGATCGCGTCGACCTCGCGCGCGATCATGTCCTCGATGTTGGTCAACTCCGTCGCGGCGTCCTGCTTGGAGTTGGCGGTGACCAGCCGCGCGAAGTTGTTCTTGGCGGCGATCTCCACGGACCGCTGGAGGCAGGTGTGGAACTGGCTGTCGCCCCCGTTGACGAACCCGAGGGTGAGCGGACCGTCGTTCGTGGAACCCGAGTCGGACGGGTAGAGGCCGCAGCCACTCAGAAGCAGTCCGGCGCCCAGAAGCCATATCTGTATCTGGGTCGTTCTTCGGTGGCGTGCGGGCGTGGGCATGGGTGGGCCGCCTTTCCGGGCGTGCTGGAGAGGTCCGTGCGAGTTCGCTCGCCGCCGGAGATCCGGGGCGGCGAATGCGCGCGGTGACCGCGGCTCGGGCAGCCACGCGACGGCGCAGACGGTACAGCCGTACGGAAGGTGTTCACCCTTCCGGGAACGCAAGGTAATCGTGCGCGATCGCCACCCCTCGGACGGGCGCCGGATCGCCGGTCCGGGTGCCCTTCCCCGCCGTGGGGAGCGCTCGGTGCGACGCCGGGTCAGAACCCCTCGTCGCCGAGGAATTCGGTGTCCTCGCCCTCTTCCTCCAGCGCCTGGCGGACCACCCGCAGGGCCGTGCCCTCGGGGTATCCCTTGCGGGCCAGCATGCCGGCGAGGCGGCGCAGCCTCTTGTCGCGGTCGAGGCCCCGGGTGGCGCGCAGCTTGCGGGCGACCAGCTCGCGCGCGGTCTCCTCCTCCTGCTCTGAGTCCAGCCGGGAGACCGCCGCGTCGATGAGCGCGGACTCGACGCCCTTGGTCCGCAGTTCCCTGGCGAGGGCGCGCCGGGCCAGCCCGCGGCCGTGGTGCCGGGACTCCACCCAGGCTTCCGCGAAGGCGCCGTCGTTGATCAGGCCGACCTCCTCGAACCTGGACAGCACCTCCTCGGCGGCCTCGTCGGGGATCTCCCGCTTGCGCAGGGCGTCGGCGAGCTGTCTGCGGGTGCGCGGGGTCCCGGTGAGCAGGCGCAGACAGATCGCCCGCGCCTGCTCGACCGGGTCCCGCGGAGGCTCCCCCTTCTCGGCCCTCGACGAGGAGGGGGTGCCTCCGTCCTCGGCGGACGGCTCCGCGCGTTCGCGCCGCCGGCGCCCCCGCGCGCCGCCCGCGCCCCGGCCCCGGCCGCTCCCGCGACGCGCCCCGCCGTCATCGCGACGCGCCTCGCCCTCATCGGGTGGGCCGGCGTCGTACGCGTCCTCGGCACCGTACGGCGCGAGGGGGCCGGCCGCCCCGTACGCGCCCTCGTCCGTGCCGACGGAGCCGTCGTCACCCGGTCTCCCCCGCTCGCGCTCCCGCGAGGCGGCATCCGGGTAGGTGTACTCGGCCCAGTCGGTTCGTCGTGTCACGGGTCAGCTCTTGGCTGCCGCGGCCTTGGACTTGGTGGCCTTGGCGGTCGCGGGGGCGGGCACCGCCGGTGCGGCGTCGGTCGTGGCGGCGGAGACGGCGGCGTCCGCGCCCGGCCCGGTGGCCGGCTCCTCGGGACGCACTCCGACGCCCAGCTTCTCCTTGATCTTCTTCTCGATCTCGTTGGCCAGGTCGGGGTTGTCCTTCAGGAAATTGCGCGCGTTCTCCTTGCCCTGGCCGAGCTGGTCGCCCTCGTACGTGTACCAGGCGCCGGCCTTGCGGACGAAGCCGTGCTCCACGCCCATGTCGATCAGGCCGCCCTCGCGGCTGATGCCATGGCCGTAGAGGATGTCGAACTCGGCCTGCTTGAAGGGGGGAGCGACCTTGTTCTTGACGACCTTGCAGCGGGTGCGGTTGCCGACCGCGTCCGTGCCGTCCTTGAGCGTCTCGATGCGGCGGATGTCGATGCGCACGGAGGCGTAGAACTTCAGCGCCCGGCCACCGGTCGTGGTCTCCGGGGAGCCGAACATCACGCCGATCTTCTCGCGGAGCTGGTTGATGAAGATCGCGGTGGTCTTGGACTGGTTGAGCGCGCTGGTGATCTTCCGCAGGGCCTGGCTCATCAGGCGGGCCTGCAGACCCACGTGGCTGTCGCCCATCTCGCCCTCGATCTCCGCGCGCGGGACGAGCGCGGCGACGGAGTCGATGACGATGAGGTCGAGGGCGCCGGAGCGGACCAGCATGTCCACGATTTCCAGGGCCTGCTCGCCGTTGTCCGGCTGGGAGAGGATCAGGTTGTCGATGTCGACGCCGAGCTTCTTCGCGTACTCGGGGTCGAGGGCGTGCTCGGCGTCGACGAACGCGACCTGGCCGCCGGCCTTCTGCGCGTTCGCCACCGCGTGCAGGGTCAGGGTCGTCTTGCCCGAGGACTCGGGGCCGTAGACCTCCACGACACGGCCGCGCGGGAGGCCGCCGACGCCGAGGGCGACGTCGAGCGCGGTCGACCCGGTCGGGATGACCTCGATGGGCTCGTTCGGCCGGTCGCCCATGCGCATGACCGCGCCCTTGCCGAACTGCCGTTCAATCTGTGCGAGCGCGGCGTCCAGGGCCTTCTCGCGGTCGGTTCCTGCCATGGGTTCCACCCGGTTTGCTTGATTCGATCGCTTCACGTCAAAGACGCTACTGCCTGCCACTGACAACGCGTCCCGATGCGGGTCCGGCCTGTGGATAACTCGGGCACTTGTCCGCCCGAACCAAGTCGAATCACCCGTCACGGGCCCTTGCCGAAGTCTCCATCAGAATGGATGTTCGATTTTCGTGTCAAGCGCACCACGCGGCACCCGCGAGAGTCACGTGCGCCGGGCCGCCCTCGGGACCGCGCCCTCAGACGGAGCCGGCGCCTTCCGCCCCTTCCGTCCCGGGGGCCGTCTGCTCCGGACGCCCGGTCCACAGTCTGCGCACCCGCGCGAGTGTGCGCACGCTCGTACGCGTCCCGGGCTCGGGCCTGCGGCTGCGGCTGCTGCGCCCTTGGACGCGCGGGTCGTCGGTGACGTCGTAGCGCTTGATGTACGCCCCGAGGAACGCCTGAAGCGTGGCGACCGCCGGGATGGCGATCAGCGCGCCGACGGCGCCGAGCAGGGCGGTGCCCGCGATGACCGAGCCGAAGGCGACCGCCGGGTGGATGTCCACGGTCTTGGACGTCAGCTTGGGCTGCAGCATGTAGTTCTCGAACTGCTGGTAGATCACCACGAAGCCCAGGACCCACACCGCGTACCAGGGGTTGACCGTGAAGGCGATCAGCATGGGCAGGGCGCCCGCGAGATAGGTGCCGATGGTGGGGATGAACTGCGACACCAGGCCCACCCACACGGCGAGCGCGGGGGCGTAGGGCACCTCCAGGACTTCCAGCAGGATGTAGTGCGCTATGCCGGAGACCAGCGCCATCAGACCGCGCGAGTACAGGTAGCCACCGGTCTTGTCGACGGCGATCTCCCACGCGCGCAGGACCTCGGCCTGCCGGGCGGGCGGCAGGACGGAGCAGAGCCCGCGCCGCAGCCGGGGGCCGTCGGCTGCGAAGTAGAACGAGAACAGCATGATCGTCAGCAGTTGGAAGAGGCCGCCGAGGACCTGGGCCGACACGTCCAGGACACCCGTGGCGCTGTTCTGCACGTAGTTGCGCAGCCAGTCGGAGCGGAGCAGGCCCTCCTGGATGTCGACCCGTCTCAGCTCGGTGTGGAAGTGGCCGTTGACCCAGTTGATGACGGAGTCGAGGTAGTCCGGGAAATCCTCGACCATCTTGACGATCTGGCCCGCGAGCATGGAACCGAGCAGCGTGACGAACCCCGCGGCGGCTATCAGCACGGCGAGGAAGACGAGGAAGGTGGCCAGCCCCCGGCGCATGCCGCGGGTGGCCATCCAGCTCACCGCGGGTTCGACGGCGAGGGCCAGGAAGAACGCGATGAGGGCATTGATCAGCAGACCGGTGAGCTGGTGGAAGGCCCAGCTGCCCAGCTGGAAGGCGGCGACGAGCGCGAGCGCCAGCACCATGGCGCGCGGCAGCCAGGGGGGCATGCGGGCGCCCGGCGCCGCGGCGCCGTCGGCCGGGGGGTCGGTGGGCGGCGTCGTACCGGTCGGGGATGTGTGCCGGGCGGCCTGCCCGGTCTCGTCAGTGGATGCCACGGGCCAAGTCTCGCCTACGCCACCACGGGCAGAGCCCCATCCGGTGATCTTCGTGAATCGTCACCGCTGCTCCTGGGGCACGTTCATGACGGTGCAGACCACCCGCCACACGTCCTTGGCGTCCCAGCCGGCGTCCAGCGCCTCGTGCACCGTACGTCCGCCCAGCTCCGCCATCACATGGTCGCGCGCGAAGGTGTCGGCGTACCCCGGACCGAAGTGATCCGTCATCCGCTCCCAGAAGACCGTCAACCGCATGACCCCAGTATCCCGCCCCTGAGAGTGGGCCCCGCGCCGGGACCGGGTGCCGGGACCGCTCCGCGCCCTACGGTCGGACCCATGGCCGAACCCGGAGCTTCCCCACTCTCCCCGACGCCCCCGCCCCCGCCGACTCCGCCGGCGCGCTCCCCCCTCGCGCGCGCGGAGCGCTTCGTGTGGCTCACCGCGCGCGTGCTGGAGCGGCGTCTTTTCGCCCACCACTTCCGCGGCGGCGGTGCCGACCCGGTGGAGACCGCGCTGGACGCCTACCTCAACGAGGACGGCGGGTACGGTCACGCGCTGGAGCCCGATCTGCGCGGCCCGGTCAGCGGGCCGCTGCACACCGCGCGCGCCCTGCGCGTCCTGGACGCCGTCGGACGCTGCGGCGGACAGCGCGTGGAACGGATGTGCCGCTATCTCACGTCCGTGTCCACCCCGGACGGTGCCCTGCCGACGGTCCATCCGAGTCAGCACGGGTACCCGGCCGCGCCCTTCCTGCCGGTCGTGGGCGACCCTCCCGGTGAACTGCTCGCCACCGGTCCGGTGGTCGGCCTGCTGCACCGCAACGAGGTGTGGCACGCCTGGCTGTTCCGCGCCACGGACTTCTGCTGGCAGGCGGCCGAGTCGCTGGACGCCGCGCAGCCGTACGAGGTGGAGGCGGCGGTCGCGTTCCTGGACTCCGCTCCCGACCGCCCGCGCGCGCAGGCGGCGGCCGGCCGGCTGGGCCGCCTGGTGCGCGAGCGGCGCCTGGCGGTGCTGGACCCGGACGACCTCGACGCGTATCCGGTCCTTGCCGGCGACGCCCCGGGCGAACACCACTTCCCGCACGACTACGCGGGAAACCCGCGCTCCCTCGCGCGGGTGTGGTTCACGGAGGACGAGATGGCCCGCTCACTCGACTTCCTCGCGGCGCAGCAGCAGGACGACGGCGGCTGGCCGGTCCGCCACCGGCATCGCTGGGCACCCGCACCGGCGCTCGAGGGCCGCCCCGCCGTGACACTCGATGCGCTGTGCACGCTGCGCGCGTACGGCCGCCTCCTCGACTGACGCGGCCCGTCCGGACCACGCCCACCCCGCTGCCCCGGCTCACCCGCCCATGGCCCGCACCCCCGCGGTCACCAGCACGGCCGCCGCGACGACGAGCAGGAACGGCGCGCGCAGCAACAGTGTCACGGCGGCCGCGGCGACACCCGCGGCCCTCGCGTCCAGCACGAGCGCGTGCCCGTCGGCGAAGGTCTGCTGGGCGGTGAGCGCCGCGAGGAGGGCGACGGGCAGCAGGGCGGCGAGCCGCCGGACCAGGGGCCGTTCCAGGGCGCCCGCGGGCACGAGCAGCCCGGCGAGCTTGACGACGTAGCAGCCCACCGCGGTCGCGCCGATCGCGATCCAGACGTTCAACGCTCTCCCTCCCGCGCGGGCCCCTCGTGGTCCCCACTGTCCTCGGTGCTCCCGGTGTCCGCACTGCCCCCGGCAGCCCCGGCACGGTCCTCCTCGGCCCCTCCCGCGCGGTGTCCGCGCGCCCACAGGACGAACGGCGCCGCCAGCCCGGCCACCAGGACGGGCACACCGGCGGGCAGCACGGGCAGCAGGCCGAGCCCCAGCAGGACGGCCAGGGCGGCGACCGCGCGCTCGGTGGTGGTCCTCAGCATGGGCGCGAGCAACGCCAGGAAGACCGCGGGTCCGGCCGCGTCGAGCCCCCAGGCGTCGGTGTCCCCGATGGCCGCCGCGCCCAGCGCGCCGAGCAGCGTGGTGAGGTTCCACAGCACGTACAGGGTGAGTCCGGTGACGGTGAACCCGATCCGCACGCCGCGCCGGGTGGGCTGGGCAAGGGCCACGGCCGTCGTCTCGTCGATCACCCACTGCGCTGCGAACGGCCGCACCGCGCGCGGGAGGGCCAGCAACTGCGACAGCCGCAGCGCGTAGAAGGCGTTGCGCACCCCCAGGAAGAAGGCGCCCGCCGCCGCGGTGAGCGGATTGCCGCCCGCCGCGAGCGCGCCCACGAGCGCGAACTGGGACGCGCCGGTGAACACCAGGAGGCTCAGGGCACACGTCTGCGCCAGGGTCAGTCCGCTGCCGGCCGAGGTCACCCCGAAGGCGAACCCGGACAGTCCGACGGCGACTCCGACCCCCAGGGCGTCCCGTACGACGGCGGCGTCCGGCTTGCCCCCGACAACGTCCGGGCCGGGAAGGGCTGTCTGTTCTCTCACACCTCGGACGGTAGGAGCAGCCGCCGCCGCGCGTCTTGTACGTTCTTGCGCTCCCGCTGGTACGCGCCGGGCGGCACGCCCACGATCCGCGCGAAGTGCCGGTTCAGGTGCGGCTGGTCGGTGAACCCCACGGCGAGGGCGGCCTCGGCCGGTGAGGTCCCGGTGTCGAGCAGCCGCCGCGCGCGGCGCACCCGGGCATCCGTCAGCCAGGTGTGGGGCGGCATTCCGTAGGCCTCCCGGAAGGCCCGCAGCAGCGCGAACGGGCTGCTGCCGAGTTCCCGGGCGAGCCGCTCCAGGCTCGGTGGGTCGGTCATCCGCTCCTCCAGCACGGCACGCGCGCGTGCCGCGGTCCGGGCCCCGGCCGTGCGCACCTCCCGACGCGGCAGCGGGCCGCCGTTCAGCCGGAGCAGCCGGGTCACGGCCACCCGCAGCAGGGTGTCGGCGGCCAGCGCGTTGCCCTCGTCGGCGGCCCGCAGCACGCGGTGCACCAGCTCGACCGTGTACGGATCGTCTAGCACCGGCCGCACGAATCCGGGCGTTCCGCGCAGCGTGGTCGTCTCCGCCGCGATCCCCGCCACCAGCTCGGGGGCCGGATAGACGGCCCCGTACCGCCACCCCTGCGGCACCCCGGCCCGCCCGGTGTGCGGGGTGTCCGGGTTGATCAGGGCGAGCGATCCCGCCCCCGCGTACTGGTCGCCCCCGCCGTGGTGGAAGACCTCCGCGCCGTCGGCGATGGCGGCGATGACGAAGTGCTCGTGCGTGTGGCGTACGAAGGTCTTCCGTACATACCGGGCGCGCAGCAGATCGACATCGGGCAGCTCCGCGTAGCGCCAGTGCCGTGCCCGCTCGTCCGCTCCCGCCATGCCCCCATTCTGCGTCAACCGCCCGCCACCTCCGCCGACGGCCGAAGCGGGCCCGCCGCCCCGGTTCGGGCCGATTGTCAGTGCTCGGGTGCACGATGGATCCATGGTCAGCTCCGCACACCGAGCCCTGGACGGCTTCTCCCCCGCGACCCGCGGTTGGTTCACGGGGGCCTTCTCCGCGCCCACCGCCGCCCAGGCGGGCGCGTGGCAGGCCATCTCGGAGGGTTCGGACGTGCTGGTGGTCGCCCCCACCGGCTCCGGCAAGACGCTGGCCGCCTTCCTCGCCGCCCTGGACCAGCTGGCCTCGACGCCCCCGCCCGCCGAGCCCAGGAAGCGCTGCCGCGTCCTGTACGTCTCCCCGCTCAAGGCCCTGGCCGTCGATGTCGAGCGCAATCTGCGCAGCCCGCTCACCGGCATCCGCCAGGAGTCGGTGCGCCTCGGGCTGCCCGAGCCCGAGATCAAGGTCGGCATCCGCTCCGGTGACACCCCGGCCGCCGAGCGCCGCGCCCTGGCCACCCGTCCGCCGGACATCCTGATCACCACTCCTGAGTCCCTGTTCCTGATGCTGACCTCGGCCACGCGCGACGCGCTGACCGGCATCGAGACGGTGATCCTGGACGAGGTGCACGCGGTCGCGGGCACCAAGCGCGGCGCCCATCTGGCGCTCACCCTGGAGCGGCTGGACGAGCTGCTGCCGCGGCCGGCCCGCCGCATCGGCCTGTCGGCGACGGTCCGGCCGGTGGACGAGGTCGCCCGGTTCCTCGCCCCTCGCGGCAGGGTGGAGATCGTCCAGCCGGACTCGGGCAAGGAGTTCGACCTGTCCGTCGTCGTCCCGGTCGAGGATCTGGGCGAGCTGGGCGGCTCCCCGGTCACGGACGGCAACGAGGGCGCGGAGCGCCCGTCGATCTGGCCGCACGTCGAGGAGCGGATCACCGACCTGGTCCAGTCGCACCGCTCCACGATCGTCTTCGCGAACTCCCGGCGCCTGGCGGAGCGCCTGTGCAACAGGCTCAATGAGATCGCGTACGAGCGGGCGACCGGCGAGCCACTGGACGAGCACCACTCCCCGGCGGAACTCATGGGGGGCTCGGGAGCCGCCCGGGGCGCCCCCGCCGTGATCGCCCGCGCCCACCACGGCTCGGTCTCCAAGGAGCAGCGCGCCCTTGTGGAGGAGGACCTCAAGGCGGGCCGCCTGCCCGCCGTGGTGGCCACCTCCAGCCTGGAGCTGGGCATCGACATGGGCGCCGTCGACCTGGTCGTCCAGGTCGAGTCACCGCCCTCCGTCGCCTCCGGCCTCCAGCGCGTCGGCCGCGCGGGACACCAGGTCGGCGCGGTCTCCACGGGCGTGGTCTTCCCGAAGTACCGCGGCGACCTGGTGCAGGCGGCCGTGGTCACCGAGCGGATGCGCAGCGGGGCCATCGAGGCCCTCAGAGTCCCCGCCAATCCGCTGGAACGTCCTGGCCCAGCAGCTCGTGGCGATGACCGCGCTGGACACCTGGCAGGTCGACGACCTCCTCGCCACCGTGCGCCGCGCCGCGCCCTTCGCCTCGCTCCCGGAGTCGGCCTTCACCGCCGTCCTGGACATGCTCGCGGGCCGCTATCCGTCCGACGCCTTCGCCGAGCTGCGCCCGCGCGTGGTGTGGGACCGGGTCGCGGGCACGGTCACCGGACGGCCGGGGGCGCAGCGCCTCGCGGTCACCTCCGGGGGCACCATCCCCGACCGCGGGCTCTTCGGGGTCTTCCTCGCCGGTGCCGATCCGAAGAAGGGCGGCGGCCGGGTCGGCGAGCTGGACGAGGAGATGGTGTACGAGTCCCGGGTGGGGGATGTCTTCACGCTCGGCACCAGCTCGTGGCGGATCGAGGACATCACGCGCGACCGGGTCCTGGTCTCCCCCGCTCCGGGCGTGCCGGGCAGGCTGCCGTTCTGGAAGGGCGACCAGTTGGGCCGCCCGCTGGAGCTGGGCCGCGCGCTGGGCGCGTTCGTGCGCGAGGTCGGCTCGCTCTCCACGGAGGACGCCCGGCTCCGCCTGGTCACCGCGGGTCTGGACGCCTGGGCCGCGGACAATGTGCTGGCGTACCTCGACGAGCAGCGCGAGGCCTGCGGACACGTCCCCGACGACCGCACCGTCGTGGTGGAACGCTTCCGGGACGAGCTGGGCGACTGGCGGGTCGTCGTCCACTCCCCCTTCGGCGCCCAGGTCCACGCCCCCTGGGCGCTCGCCCTCGGGGCCCGCCTGTCCGAGCGGTACGGCATGGACGCCCAGGTCATGCACGCCGACGACGGGATCGTGCTGCGTCTGCCGGACGCCGATCTGATGGGCCTGGACTTCCTCGACCAGGACCCCTCGAAGCCCGGACTGGAGTATGACGCCGAGCAGGCGCCCGTCGGCGCGGGCGATGTCGTCTTCGACAAGGGCGAGGTCGAGCGGATCGTCACCGACCAGGTGGGCGGTTCGGCCCTGTTCGCGTCGCGTTTTCGCGAGTGCGCGGCCCGCGCGCTGCTGCTGCCGCGCCGCAGCCCCGGCAGGAGGACCCCGCTGTGGCAGCAGCGCCAGCGCGCCGCCCAGTTGCTGGAGGTGGCGAGCGAGTACGGCTCGTTCCCCATCGTCCTGGAGGCGGTCCGCGAGTGCCTCCAGGATGTCTTCGACGTGCCCGGCCTGGCCGAGCTGATGGGCGACCTGGAGGCCCGCCGGGTGCGCCTTGTCGAGGTCACCACTCCGGAGCCGTCGCCGTTCGCCCGCTCCCTGCTCTTCGGCTACGTCGCCCAGTTCCTGTACGAGGGGGACTCGCCGCTCGCCGAGCGCCGTGCCGCCGCCCTGTCCCTGGACTCGCGGCTGCTGGCCGAACTGCTGGGCCAGGCGGAGCTGCGCGAGCTGCTCGACGCGGAGGTGCTCACCGAGCTGGAGCGCGAGCTGCAGTGGCTCACGGAGGACCGCCGCGTCAAGGACCCGGAGGGCGTCGCGGACCGGCTGCGGATGCTGGGCCCGCTCACCGACGCCGAGCTGGCCGAGCGGGGCGCCGAGCCGCAGTGGGCCCGGGAGCTGGCCGCCGCCCGCCGAGCGATCAAGGTGCGTATCGCCGGCGCCGACCACTGGGCGGCGGTCGAGGACGCGGGCCGGCTGCGCGACGCGCTGGGCACCGCGCTGCCCGTGGGTGTGCCCGAGGCGTTCACCGAGCCCGTCAAGGATCCGCTCGGCGACCTCCTCGCCCGCCACGCGCGCACCCACGGCCCGTTCACCTCGGTCACCGCGGCGGCCCGCTTCGGCCTGGGCGTCGCGGTCACCGAGGGCGCTCTCCAGCGGCTCGCCGCCGCGGGCCGGGTCGTGCAGGGCGAGTTCCATCCGGCCGGCATCGGCCAGGAGTGGTGCGACACGACGGTGCTGCGCAGGCTGCGCCGCCGTTCCCTGGCCGCGCTGCGGCACGAGCTCGAGCCGGTGCCGCCGGCCGCGCTCGGCCAGTTCCTCCCCCAGTGGCAGCACATCGGCAAGGGGCACGCGCTGCGCGGCGTCGACGGGCTGGTCCGCGCCGTCGAGCAGTTGCAGGGCGCCTCCGTGCCCGCCTCCGCCCTGGAGAAGCTGGTCCTGCCCTCCCGGGTGGCGGACTACCGCCCGGGGATGCTGGACGAGCTGACGGCCGCCGGTGAGGTGGTGTGGGCGGGAGCGGGCTCGCTGCCCGGCAAGGACGGCTGGGTCTCCCTCTATCTGGCGGACGCGGCCCCGCTGCTCCTGCCGCCCCCGCATCCCCTGGAGCCGACCGCGCTGCACCAGTCCGTGCTGGACATCCTGGCCGGCGGCTACGGCCTGTTCTTCCGGCAGATCGCCGACCAGGTCCGCGCCACCACCCACCCGGACGTGGCCGATCCGCAGCTGGCCGACGCCCTGTGGGAGCTGGCCTGGTCCGGGCGGCTGACGAACGACACGCTCGCGCCCCTGCGCTCCCTGCTGGGCTCCGGACGGACCGCGGGCTCCACCGCCCACCGTGCCAGGCGCTCGGTGCCGCGCGGACGCTACGGCTCGCTGACGGCGGCCGCCCGCCCCGTGTCCCGCACCGGCCCGCCGACCGTCGCGGGCCGCTGGGCCCTGCTCCCGGCCCGCGAGGGCGACGGCACGGTGCGCGCCCACGCCCTGGCCCGCACGCTCCTGGACCGGCACGGGGTGGTCACGCGCGGCGCGGTGGCCGCGGAGGGCATCGAAGGCGGCTTCTCCGCGGTGTACCGCGTCCTGGCCGCGTTCGAGGAGAGCGGTCAGGCCCGGCGGGGCTATGTCGTGGAGGGGCTCGGCGCGGCGCAGTTCGCCATGGAGGGCGCCGTGGACCGGTTGCGCGCGGTGGCGAACGCCCGCGAGCGCGGCGACGGCTCCGCTCCGGGACGGGCGGAGTCGCCCGCCGGCGGTTCCGGAGGCCTCCCCGCGCCCGGCGGCGGCGCGGGTCCGGGCGCCGGCTCCCCCTTCGGGCACGACGACCTCACGTCCGGCGGTGACGGGGGCGGCGGCACTCCCGACCTCTTCGACGATGTTCTCGCGGATCCCGACCGCCTGGGCCGGTCGCCCTCCCGGGGTGACTACATCTCCCCCCGCGACCACGCCGAACCGGGCGCCGGCGGTCCACGCGGGGGCGGCACGCCCGGCGGCTTCGGCGGCCCGCGCGGCGGGTGGGGCACCGGCTTCGCCGGCCGTCACGACCGCCCGGCGCCCGGACCGCCGGCCGTCGTCCTGGCCGCTGCCGATCCGGCGAACGCCTACGGCGCGGCCCTCGCCTGGCCCGAGCCGCCGGCCGGTGCCACGCACAAACCCGGCCGCAAGGCGGGATCCCTGGTGGTGCTCGTCGAGGGCGAACCGGCGCTCTACATGGAGCGCGGCGGCAAGACACTCCTGCTGTGGCCCGCCGACCCCGACGGCCCGCCCGCCGACGACGCCCGTCTGCGGGCCGCCACCCAGGCGCTCGCCGCAGCGGCGAAGGCCGGCTCCCTCGGCACGGTCACGGTGGAACGGATCAACGGCGCGGCGGCCCTCACATCGCCCTTCGGCCCTCTCCTGGAGGAGAGCGGGTTCATCGCGACCCCGCGCGGTCTGCGCATCCGGGCGTGAGCCTGTCACCCTTGACCCATGCCCGAAGGTGACACGGTCTGGCAGGCGGCGCGACGGCTGCACGACGCCCTCGCGGGCGAGGTGCTGATCCGCAGCGACTTCCGCGTGCCGCGGTACGCGACGGCCGACCTCACCGGCCGCAGGGTCCTGGACGTCACCCCGCGCGGCAAGCACCTGCTCACCCGCGTCGAGGGCGGCCTGACGCTGCACTCGCACCTGCGGATGGACGGCTCCTGGAAGGTCTTCGCCGCCGGTCAGCGCTGGAGCGGTGGCCCGGCGCACCAGATCCGGGTGATCCTCGGCACCGCCGGCCGCACCGCCGTCGGCTACCGCCTGCCGGTGCTGGAACTGCTGCGCACCGCCGACGAGGAACGCGCCGTCGGTCACCTCGGCCCGGACCTGCTGGGCCCGGACTGGGACCCCGGCCTGGCCCTGGCCAACCTGCGCGCGGACCCCGCCCGCCCGCTGGGCGAGGCCCTGCTCGACCAGCGCAATCTCGCCGGTGTCGGAAACGTCTACAAGAGCGAGCTGTGCTTCCTGCTCGGCGTCACTCCCTGGCTCCCGGTCGGCGAGCTGTCCGCCGACCGGGCGGCGAAAGTGCCCGCGCTCGCGCACAGGCTCCTGGAGGCCAACCGCGAGCGCCCGGTCCGCCGTACGACGGGCCTGCGCGGCCAGGACCTGTTCGTGTACGGCCGGTCGCCCCGGCCCTGTCTGCGCTGCGGCACGTCGGTCCGGGTGGCCGACCAGGGCGACGGCTCCCGCGAGCGGCCCACGTACTGGTGCCCGAACTGCCAGGCCGGGCCCGCGCCGTCCCCGGCGCCGTATCCGGGTCGCCGCTGACTCAGTCGGCGAGCAGGGCGTCCATCTGGCCGACCGCTTCCCGCAGCCCCTCCTCCATGCCCATCGTCATGAGCTGGTCCATGTGCTCCCGGGTGTCGAAGACCGCGCGCATCTCCATGCGGGTGCCGCCGTCGCGCTCGGTGAGCGTCACCCGGTTCGTGGTCGTCGGCATGCCGGGGTTCGGCACCCCGTCCGCGTCGGCGAACCCGTCGGTGAACTCCAGCGAGGTCGGCGCGGTGACGGTGGCGACCCGCCACCAGCCGCGGTACCTGGCACCGTCCGGGCCGGTCATGAAGTAGGTGACGTCCCCGCCCGGGGTCAGGTCGTGCTCCTCCACGGTCGCCGGATGGGTGGGCGGTCCCCACCAGTGCTCCAGTTGCCGGGGGTCGGACCACAGCTGCCACACGCGTTCCGCGGGGGCGGCGAAGTCGGCGACCAGGCTGAGGCTCAGACGATCGAGATCCCTGTCCAGGCCGGTGACACCCATCAGATCCGTCCTTCCGTCGGTTGTTGCCGCGCGCCGGGGCGTCCACGAGCCGCACCCGTCCGCGCCGCCGCTCGACCGCCGGGCCGGCCGCGTCCACATCGCCGCCGCGCTTTCGCACCGCGTCGAACCTCGTCGCACGGGCTCGGTCGACCACGAACCCGCCCCCACCGACCGCAATCGCACTGCGCCGCACGGCTCCGAACCGGCTCACGGTGTCCTGCGCAGCGCCCGTCGCCACCGCCCCGCCTCCAAGGCGCCCCGGGCCCGGCACCGCGGCACACAGTGCACGGGCAGCACGCTCAGCCCCCATCCGCCGACCGCGACCGCCCCTTCGAGCACGCCCGCGCCGGGCTCCAGCGCCAGGCGCAGCACGGCCCACCACCACAGCACGCCGAACCCCAGCGCGGCCGCCCGGCGAGCCGTCCGCGCCCACCTCATGGCGCGTCATCCGTTTTCGGCCTGGAACATCCAATGCTGTTTCTCGAGATCGGCCGTGATCTGGATGAAGATGTCCTGGCTCACGGGATCCGGCTCCCCGGTCGCCGCGATCCGCTCGCGCATCCGTACGATCACCGCGCCCAGCGCGTCCACGATCGTCTGCACCGCGGTGGTGTCGTCGACCCAGCCCTCCGGGGTCACGTCGATGCCACTGCCGACGGCCACCGTCGCGGCACGCCCGTCCGGGGACACCCCGAGTGCCGAGGCGCGCTCCGCCACGGTGTCCGAGTGCGTGCGCGCGGTGCCCACGAGTTCGTCGAGCTGGAGATGTACGGTGCGGAACCGCGGACCGACCACGTTCCAGTGGATCTGCTTCGCCACCAGGGCCAGGTCCACCAGGTCGACGAGGCCGCCCTGCAACGCCTCGGAGACGGTCTTCAGGTTCGCGTCGGACAACGGGCTCTTCACGACGTACATCCGCACCTCCGTCGGTTCGCCCCCGCTCTCCTCCACGATGACCGCACCGCCACGGACCGGCAAACCGGCGCACGCGAACCGGTCCGGGACGCGGAACGGTCCCGGGCATGCGAAAACCCCGACCGCACCTCCCCGGTCTCCCGGAGGGCCCCGGCCGGGGCCTCACCCGCACACGTTCTCGAAAATCAGGCGGCGACGACGTCCACTGCCTCGGCGGGCGCCTTGATGGTCACCCGTTCCGGTGGCACGCCGGTCACCGACACGGAACCCAGCATCGGGCGCACCGGTGCCGGGACGGTCTCGCTGGGCGTGGCCGCAGCGGACCGGGCCAGCTCGGCGAGGGCGAGTTCGTCGCTCACTTCCCGCATGAGTTCGGACATCCGTACGTCCAGCGCGTCGCAGATGGCGGAAAGCAGCTCGGAAGACGCCTCCTTCTGCCCCCGCTCCACCTCGGAGAGATAGCCGAGTGAGACTCGGGCGGACGAGGAGACTTCGCGCAGAGTACGGCCCTGGCGTTGGCGCTGCCGACGCAGCACGTCACCCAGCAGGCGACGGAGCAGAATCATCGGTGGCTCCCTCCTCGGACCGCGTAGCCGCATCCTTCACGCCCCACCGTACCGCCTCGCGCCGCGGCCGTGCGGGGAGCGATGTCGTGTTCACTCAGGGCTGCAAACATCAAAACCCCCCGTTCCGTTCCGTATCCTGTGCCCGCTCGTTCCCGGTCTGTTCGCCCGCAAGCTCCCTCAAAAGGAGTGCGAGTACGCTGCGTACACTCTCCATACGAATTTCCGCGCGGTCGCCGTTCAACCGCAGCGCCTCCACTTTTCCGCCGGTGGCGGAACTGTCGTCTGTTTCCAGGGGTCGTCCGTCGACGGCCACGAAGACCGTCCCGACGGGCTGTCCGTCCTGCGGATCCGGCCCGGCCACGCCGGTCGTCGCGATGCCCCAGTCGGTACCGAGTGCCTTGCGCACGCCTGCCGCCATCTGGGCGGCGACCTGGGGATCGACCGCTCCGCGCGCCGCCAGCAGTGAGCCGTCGACGCCGAGCAGTTCCCGCTTCAGTTCCGTCGCGTAGGTGGTGACGGATCCCCGGAAGGCCTTGGACGCCCCGGGGACCGCCGTGACGGCGGCCGCCACCATTCCGCCGGTCAGGGATTCGGCGACCGCGAGGGTCTCGCCCCTGACCGTGAGTAGTCTGACCACGTCCGCGGCCGTGGAACTCAAGCTTCCGTCCCCTTCAACGCCGCGCTGCGTTCGGCGATTCCCCGCCGCCGCAGCACAATGGCCTGTCTCACATAGTCCAGCCCGGTCGCGACGGTCAGGACGACCGCCGCCGCCATCACCCAGAACCGCAGGGTCGCCAGGGGTCCCGTCAGTGCCAGGACGTACATACCGACGGCCACGCCCTGGGTGAGGGTCTTGAGCTTGCCGCCGCGGCTGGCGGGGATGACGCCGTACCGGATGACGACGAAACGCAGCACGGTGATGCCGAGTTCCCGGCCGAGGATGACGATCGTCACCCACCACGGCAGATCGCCCAGCGCGGACAGGCAGATGAGGGCCGCCCCCATGATCGCCTTGTCGGCGATGGGGTCGGCGATCTTCCCGAAGTCGGTGACGAGGTTGTAGGTGCGTGCCAGATGGCCGTCGAAGAGGTCGGTGATCATGGCGACGGCGAAGGCGGCCCAGGCGAACGAGCGCCAGGCCGGGTCGTAGCCGCCGTTGCCGAGCATCAGCGCGACGAAGGCCGGTACGAGGAACAGCCGGAGCATCGTCAGGAGGTTGGCGACGTTCCAGACGCTCGCCTGGTTGACGGCGGCGGCCGCGATCTTGCCGCCGCGCCCGGCGGCACCGCCCTCGGTCACGCCCCGCTCCACGGCGCCCCCCGAAGTCGTACGCTCGGCCGGTTCCTGCGCGGCACCCGAGGCTCCGCGCGGGCCGGTCCTGCGCGCACTGGAGGAGCCGCCCGCCGCGGACGCCGGGACTCCGGTCATCTGCCGGCCTCCTCGCTCCAGGTGGGTGAGCCCAGCAGCGGTTCGGCCACCAGGTCGACACCCTCCGTACCGACCACCTTCGCGTCGACCATACGACCGACCGCCAGACCTTCGCCGCTCGTGAGCAGCACCTGGCCGTCCGTCTCGGGTGCCTGGTGCTCCGCGCGGCCGCGGACGCCGTCCCCGTCGTCGGCGGACTCCAGGGACTCGACGAGCACGCGCACGCTCGCGCCGACGCGCTCCTCGGCCCGCTGCGAGACGAGTTCCTCGGCCAGGCGGGACACGCGTGCCAGCCGCTCGGCGACGATGTCCTCGGCCAGCTTGTCGCCGTAGGTGGCCGCCTCGGTGCCCTCCTCGTCGGAGTAGCCGAAGACGCCGATGGCGTCCAGCCGGGCGTGGTTCAGGAACCGCTCCAGCTCGGCGAGGTCGGCGGCGGACTCGCCGGGGAAACCGACGATGAAGTTGGAGCGCACGCCCGCCTCGGGGGCCTTGCTCCGGATGGTGTCCAGCAGCTCCAGGAAGCGGTCGGTGTCGCCGAAGCGGCGCATCGCGCGCAGCACGTTGGGCGCGGAGTGCTGGAAGGACAGGTCGAAGTAGGGCGTGACCTTCGGGGTCGAGGTCAGCACGTCGATGAGGCCGGGGCGCATCTCGGCGGGCTGGAGGTAGCTGACGCGCACCCGCTCGATGCCGTCGACCTCGGCCAGCTCGGGCAGCAGGGACTCCAACAGACGGATGTCGCCGAGGTCCTTGCCGTAGGAGGTGTTGTTCTCGGAGACCAGCATGATCTCCTTGACGCCCTGCTCGGCCAGCCACCGCGTCTCGTTCAGCACGTCGCTCGGGCGGCGCGAGATGAAGGAGCCGCGGAAGGAGGGGATGGCGCAGAAGGAGCAGCGCCGGTCGCAGCCGGAGGCCAGCTTCACCGAGGCGACCGGGGAGCCGTCCAGGCGCCGGCGCAGGGGCGCGCGGGGTCCGGAGGCGGGGGCGAGGCCCTCGGGGAGGTCGGTCGGGCCGTGCCCCGGCAGGGCCACGGCGGCGCCGGCCTGCTGCCGCTCGGCGGGGCTGATCGGCAGCAGCTTGCGCCGGTCGCGCGGGGTGTGGGCGGCGTGGATGCCGCCGTTCAGGATGGTCTGCAGGCGGTCGGAGATGTCGGCGTAGTCGTCGAAGCCGAGGACTCCGTCGGCCTCGGGAAGGGCTTCGGCCAGCTCCTTGCCGTACCGCTCGGCCATGCAGCCCACCGCGACCACGGCCTGCGTTCTTCCGTGCCCCTTGAGGTCGTTGGCCTCAAGGAGGGCGTCCACGGAGTCCTTCTTGGCGGCCTCGACGAAGCCGCACGTGTTCACGACGGCGACGTCCGCTTTCTCGGCGTCCTCGACGAGCTTCCAGCCGTCCGCCTCCAGACGGCCTGCCAGCTCCTCCGAGTCCACCTCGTTACGGGCGCAGCCAAGGGTGACGAGTGCGACGGTACGGCTTTCAGGCATGGGCTCAAGACTACTTCGTCCCGCCGACGGCCCATGTCGACGGGGTTGGCCGCCCCCGGCCGCCACCGACCTCCCCGGCCCGCCCCGTGCCGGCTCGTCCCCCCGGTCGCCCTATCCGACCTGCGGGTCGCCCTTGGTGTACGTCAGGCGCTCGACGGCGCCGGGCTGGAAGTCGTCCTCGATCTTCTTGCCGTTGACGTACAGCTGGATGGCGCCGGCGTCCCCGAGGACGAGCCTGACCCTCTCGTTGTCCTGGAAGGTCTTGGAGTCGCCCTGCTTGAGCAGGCCGTCGAAGAGCAGGCGGCCGTTGTGGTCCTGGGCGGAGATCCAGCTGCGGCCTTCGGTGGCGCTGACCTTGACGGTCACCTTGTCGGCCGGCGCGGCGGCGATGGCGCTGTCGCTGGGCTCCGGCTTGGGATCGGCGGGCTTCTTCGGCTTGGCGCTCGGCGACGCGCTCTCGCCGGACGACGACTGGGCCCCCTCTGCGACGCTGGCCTCATTGCCGCCGTCGTCGCCGCCCTTGACGAAGGTGAACCCGACGAAGCCGATCACGGCGACGATCGCGGCGACCATGGCGGCGGTCCAGTTGGGTCCGCGGCGCTCGGGACGGATGCGCTCCGCCTCGAAGAGGGGTGCGGCGGGGGTCGGCGCGGGGCGTCCGCCGTGCTCGGCGTCGAACTGCGCGAGCAGGTCGGCCGGGTCGAGTCCGACGGCCTTGGCCAGGGTGCGGATGTGCCCGCGCGCGTAGACGTCTCCGCCGCAGGGCGCGAAGTCGTCCGCCTCGATGGCGTGCACGATGGCGATGCGGACGCGGGTGGCGGTGGTGACGTCGTCGACGGTCAACCCGGCGGCGATCCGGGCCTGCTGGAGGGCACGGCCGACGGAGGGGCGGGCTTCCTCGGAGACGTGCTCGGAAACATCTCGGGAAACGTCTTGGGACACGTCTTCGATCGGACGCTCGTCTTCAGGGGAGTTGCCGTTGGACACGGGGGCGCCTTTCGAGCGTATAGCCGCCTGCGCTGTACGTTCAGTCTAGGGGGGGTACAAACGGGTGGGGCAACCGGGCGGTCGGACTTTGTACGCCATCGGAATGGCCTCGTGTCCCGATGGTGCGGTGGCTGTGGGTCGGTTCCCTCAACTTGACGTAGGCCGTGGGGAAACGGTTGCTCAATGATCCCTAACGGGTGAGTCACGATCGGCCGCCCGGCCGCCGTGCCCTTTGTCGGAGGATCCCCGCGCGTATCGTTCCCTACCCTTCAGACTCCCCCCGGATCAGCGCGAGCACGCCGTCCAACTCGTCAGGCTTCACAAGAACGTCACGAGCTTTTGAGCCTTCGCTCGGCCCGACGACGCTCCGCGACTCCATCAGGTCCATCAGCCGCCCGGCCTTGGCGAAGCCGACGCGCAGCTTGCGCTGGAGCATGGAGGTCGACCCGAACTGCGTGGAGACGACCAGTTCGGCCGCCTGGCACAGCAGGTCGAGGTCGTCGCCGATGTCCTCGTCGATCTCCTTCTTCTGCTTGGTGCCGACGGTAACGTCGTCCCGGAAGACGGGCGCCATCTGGTCCTTGCAGTGCTGGACGACGACCGCGACCTCCTCCTCGGTCACGAACGCGCCCTGCATACGGGTCGGTTTGTTCGCGCCCATCGGCAGGAAGAGGCCGTCGCCCTTGCCGATCAGCTTCTCGGCGCCGGGCTGGTCGAGGATGACCCGGGAGTCCGCCAGCGAGGAGGTGGCGAACGCCAGCCGGGAGGGCACGTTGGCCTTGATCAGGCCGGTGACGACGTCGACGGACGGCCGCTGAGTGGCGAGCACCAGGTGGATGCCGGCCGCGCGGGCGAGCTGCGTGATGCGCACGATCGAGTCCTCAACGTCCCGCGGCGCGACCATCATCAGGTCGGCCAGCTCGTCCACGATCACCAGCAGGTACGGATACGGCTGGAGTTCGCGCTCGCTGCCCTCGGGCGTTTTGGCCTTGCCCTCGCGCACCGCGCGGTTGAAGTCGTCGATGTGCCGGTAGCCGTAGGCGGCGAGGTCGTCGTAGCGCAGGTCCATCTCGCGCACGACCCACTGGAGCGCCTCGGCGGCCCGCTTGGGGTTGGTGATGATCGGCGTGATCAGGTGCGGGATGCCCTCGTACGCGGTCAGCTCGACGCGCTTGGGGTCGACCAGGATCATCCGCACGTCCTCGGGGGTCGCCCGCATCATGATCGAGGTGATCAGGCAGTTGATGCAGGACGACTTGCCGGAGCCGGTGGCGCCTGCGACCAGTATGTGCGGCATCTTGGCCAGCGAGTGCATGACGTAGCCGCCCTCAACGTCCTTGCCGAAGGCGACCAGCATCGGGTCGTCGTCCTCAGCCGACTCGGCGAGGCGCAGTACGTCGCCGAGGTTGACCATCTCCCGGTCGGTGTTGGGGATCTCGATGCCGACCGCGGACTTGCCGGGGATCGGGCTGATGATCCGTACGTCGGGGCTGGCGACGGCGTACGCGATGTTCTTGGTCAGCGCGGTGATCCGCTCGACCTTCACGGCGGGACCCAGCTCGACCTCGTAGCGCGTGACCGTGGGGCCGCGGGTGAAGCCGGTGACGCGGGCGTCGACCTTGAACTCGGTGAAGACGGTGGTCAGCGAGTCGACTATGGCGTCGTTCGCGGCGCTGCGCGCCTTGCCGGGGCCGCCGCGGGTGAGGAGGTCGAGGGTCGGCAGGGAGTAGGTGATGTCGCCGGAGAGCTGGAGCTGTTCGGCGCGTGGCGGCAGGTCCCGTTCCTTGGGCAGCGGGGTCTTGGTGAGGTCGGGGACGGCGCCCGCCTGCTCCTGTTCGAGGGCCTGGGCGGCTTCCTTCTTGAGCTTGCCCGGCTGCGGGCGCGCGGCCGGCACGGGCATGGGGGTGGGCGTCGTCGACTCGCGCTCCCCCGTGCTCACGCCCTGGGTGAGGTCGGCGACCAGCGGCGAGGGCGGCATCCCGTGCAGCACGGCTCCGTCGAGCGCGGCGGCGGCGGCCGCGGCAACGTCCACGGCGTCCATCGGCCGGTTCATCTCGGGCTGCGGCACCGCGGAGCGCCGGGGCCTGCCGCGGCGCCGGCTGAGCGCCTCCTGCTCGGCCGCGTCGGGGTCGTACCGCTCGGCGGCGGGCGGCTCCCCGCGCTTGCGGGGCCGTGCGGGCAGCGCCTCGCGCCACTGCTCGTCGTAGCGTTCGTCGTCGTCGCCGAACTCGTCCGCCTCCGGGTCGCGGACGACGCCGAGCCGCATCCCGAGCAGCCGCAGGCGCTGCGGGACGGCGTTGACCGGGGTGGCCGTGACGACCAGCAGCCCGAAGACCGTGAGCAGCACGAGCAGCGGCACGGCCAGGACATCGGTCATCGTGTACGACAGCGGGGTCGCCGCGCCCCAGCCGATGAGGCCGCCGGCGTCCCTTATGGCCTGCATGCCCTCGCTGCGGGCCGGTGAGCCGCAGGCGATGTGCACCTGCCCGAGCACGCCGATGACGAGCGCGGACAGACCGATCACGATCCGGCCGTTGGCCTCGGGCTTCTCGGGGTGCCGGATCAGGCGCACGGCGATGGCGCCGAGCAGGATCGGCACGAGCAGGTCCAGCCGGCCGAAGGCGCCGGTCACGAGGATCTCGACGAGGTCCCCTACCGGGCCCTTGAGGTCGGCCCAGGTGCCCGCGGCGACGATCAGGGCGATGCCGAGCAGCAGCAGCGCGACGCCGTCCTTGCGGTGGGCCGGGTCGAGGTTCTTGGCGCCCTGCCCTATGCCGCGGAAGACGGCGCCGACTCCGTGGGCGATGCCGAGCCAGAGGGCGCGCAGGAGCCGCAGGACACCACCGGTCGGGCTGGGGGCCGGTTTGGGCACGGGCTTCTTCGCCGCGGCCTTCTTGGCGGGCGCCTTCTTCGCGGGTGCCTTTTTCGCAGCGGCCTTCTTCGCCGGAGCCTTCGCGGACTGCTTCTTGGCTGCGGAGGGACGTGAGGCCATGGGTGTGAGGTTACCGGGGGAGACGGCGGTCGACACGTGTGCCTGCCGCTTCACCCGTTCGTGTCGTACACGCGAGAGACCGGAACTGACGCCTCCGGTACTACTCCTGACAAGGCCTCACGGGCCCCCGTTGACGGCCGCCGGACCGCCGGACGTGCCCGGCTCCAGGGCGTCCAGCGCCCGCCGCAGTCCGGTGAGCTTGCGCTCCAGATGGGCCGCCGTGGCCACCGCCGCCGCGTCCGTCGACTCGTCGCCCAGCTGTTTGGAGAGGGCCTCGGCCTGCTCCTCCACGGCCGCCAGCCGCGCCGACAGCTCGGCGAGCAGCCCCGCGGGCTCCTTGGTCTCGCCGGCCGGGACCTTGCCACCGCCCTCCAACTGGAGCCGCAGCAGCGAGGCCTGCTCACGCAACTGGCAGTTCTTCATGTACAGCTCGACGAAGACGGAGACCTTCGCGCGCAGCACCCACGGGTCGAACGGCTTGGAGATGTAGTCCACCGCGCCCGCCGCATAACCGCGGAAGGTGTGGTGCGGGCCGTGGTTGATCGCCGTGAGGAAGATGATCGGGATGTCCCGGGTCCGCTCCCGTCGCTTGATGTGCGCCGCGGTCTCGAAACCGTCCATGCCCGGCATCTGGACGTCCAGCAGAATGACCGCGAAGTCGTCCGTGAGCAGTGCTTTGAGCGCTTCCTCCCCGGACGATGCCCGCACCAGCGTCTGATCGAGCGCCGAGAGGATCGCCTCCAGCGCCAGCAGATTCTCCGGCCGGTCATCGACCAGGAGGATCTTGGCCTTCTGCACCATGGCCCGCCCTCCTCGCCCCGGCGTGGGGCCTCCCCTGTCCGCAGGACTTGGGGCAGCACCGGCGGGCGCCGCCCCGGGGGACGACTCCCTTGCGCCGCCCGTCCTTGTGCCGGTCATCGTAGCCGTACCCCGCCTGTCGCCACACCCTGTCACCGTGATGTCACTGTGCACGTAGCGGAAACGCGGCGGGAGACCAGAAGGTTCCCCGAATCCCGTACTTCTACACGGCCCCGGGCACACCGAGTCGGCAACTCGGCGCGGACCCCGAAGGTTCCCGCCGTGTCCGCACACCCCACGTTCGCACACCGCCCGAGCGCGCCGCACAGGAGGTACCGGTACGCGCCGCGGACCCCGCAGTACCTTCGGACACCGCGTTCGAAGGTACTACGGACACGGCGTCCGGACCCGCCGCGCGCCGCCCCGCCGGTCCCGCGCTCACTCCTCCCGCATCCACTGCTGCATGACCGCCAGCAGGTGATCGGGGTCGACCGGCTTCGTCACGTAGTCGGACGCGCCCGACTCGATCGCCTTCTCCCGGTCGCCCTTCATCGCCTTCGCGGTCAGTGCGATGATCGGCAGCCCGGCGAACTGGGGCATCCGGCGGATCGCCGTCGTCGTCGCGTATCCGTCCATCTCGGGCATCATGATGTCCATCAGGACGACCGCCACGTCCTCGTGCTGCTCCAGGACCTCGATGCCCTCGCGGCCGTTCTCGGCGTACAGCACGGACAGGCCGTGCTGCTCGAGGACGCTGGTGAGCGCGAAGACGTTGCGGATGTCGTCGTCGACGATCAGCACCTTCTGCCCGCCGAACCGGATCGCGCGGTGCGGGCGGGGCGCCGCCTCCGGCCCGGCCTCCGACTGCCGCTCCCGCGCCGCGGGCCGCTCCCCGCTCTCCTCGCCGGCCTGGGGACGCCCCCGGAACAGTGCCTCCTTCCGCGAGCCCTGGTACGACTCCACCTCGGCCGGCGCCTCGGTCGGCGCCCCGGGCAGTTCGGCCACGGGCCCCGAGGACGCCGGCAGCTCGTCCGCCTCGGGGGGCGGCATGGTCTGCGCGTAGCCGTGCGGGGGCAGTTCGCCCGGGTGCAGCGGCAGATAGAGCGTGAAGGTCGAGCCGCGGCCCGGCTCGCTCTGCGCGTGGATCTCCCCGCCGAGCAACTGCGCGATCTCCCGCGAGATGGACAGCCCCAGGCCCGTGCCGCCGTACTTGCGGCTGGTGGTGCCGTCGGCCTGCTTGAACGCCTCGAAGATCACCTGCATCTTGCTGGCCGCGATCCCGATGCCCGTGTCGCTCACGGAGAACGCGATCAGCTCGGCGTCCGGGTCGTTCATCGAACCGGCCTCCAGCAACTGCTCCCGGATGGCCCGCGGGACCTCGTCCCTGGCCGGCCGGATGACCAGCTCGACGGAGCCCGAGTCGGTGAACTTCACCGCGTTGGACAGCAGGTTGCGCAGCACCTGGAGCAGCCTTTGCTCGTCGGTGTGCATGGTGGCGGGCAGCCCGGGCGACACCCGCACCGACAGGTCCAGGCCCTTCTCCGCGCTCAGCGGCCGGAAGGTGGCCTCCACGTAGTCGACCAGCTGGACGAGTGCGATGCGCGTCGGGGAAACGTCCATCTTCCCCGCGTCGACCTTCGACAGGTCGAGGATGTCGTTGATGAGCTGGAGCAGGTCGGAGCCGGCGCCGTGGATCGTCTCGGCGAACTCGACCTGCTTCGGGGAGAGGTTCGCGTCGGCGTTGTCGGCGAGCAGCTTGGCCAGGATCAGCAGCGAGTTGAGCGGCGTACGCAGCTCGTGCGACATGTTGGCCAGGAACTCGCTCTTGTAGCGCATGGAGACCGCGAGCTGCTCGGCCCGCTCCTCCAGCACCTGCCGCGCCTCCTCGATCTCGGTGTTCTTCACCTCGATGTCGCGGTTCTGCTGTGCCAGCAGCTCGGCCTTCTCCTCCAGTTCGGCGTTGGAGGACTGGAGCGCCTTCTGCCGCTGCTCCAACTCCTCCGACCGCTCCCGCAGTTGCTCGGTCAGCTCCTGCGACTGCTTCAGCAGCACCTCCGTCTTGGTGTTCACGGAGATGGTGTTGACGCTGGTGGCGATCATCTCGGCGATCTGGTTGAGGAAGTCCTTCTGGATCTGCGTGAACGGGGAGAAGGACGCCAGCTCGATGACACCGAGCACCTGCCCCTCGAACAGCACCGGCAGGACGATCACCTGGGCGGGCGGGGCCTCGCCGAGTCCGGAGGAGATCTTCAGATAGCCGCTCGGCGCGTTCTCCACGAGGATCGTGCGCTTCTCCTGGGCGGCCGTGCCGACCAGCGCCTCCCCCGGCCGGAACGAGGTGGGCATGGAGCCCATCGAGTAGCCGTACGACCCCAGCATGCGCAGCTCGTACGGGTCGGTCTCGACGCCGGCCTGGTCCTGGCCGTCGACCAGGGGCATCGCGAGGAAGAACGCGCCGTGCTGCGCGGAGACCACGGGAGTCAGTTCGCTCATGATCAGCGAGGCCACGTCCTGGAGGTCCCGGCGGCCCTGCATCAGTCCGGAGATGCGGGCCAGGTTGCCCTTGAGCCAGTCCTGTTCCTTGTTGGCGATGGTGGTGTCGCGCAGGTTGGCGATCATCTTGTTGATGTAGTCCTGAAGCTCGGAGATCTCGCCGGAGGCGTCCACGTCGATCTTCAGATTCAGGTCGCCGCGCGTCACCGCGGTCGCCACCCGGGCGATGGCGCGGACCTGCCGGGTGAGGTTGCCGGCCATCTCGTTCACGGACTCGGTCAGGTCGCGCCAGGTGCCGTCGACGTCCCGCACCCGCGCCTGGCCGCCGAGCTGGCCCTCGGTGCCCACCTCGCGGGCCACCCGGGTGACCTCCTCCGCGAAGGAGGACAGCTGGTCGACCATCGTGTTGATGGTCGTCTTCAGCTCCAGGATCTCGCCGCGCGCGTCGATGTCGATCTTCTTGGTCAGGTCGCCCTTGGCGATGGCCGTGGTGACCATGGCGATGTTGCGCACCTGACCGGTCAGGTTGGACGCCATCTGGTTCACCGACTCGGTGAGGTCCTTCCAGGTGCCCGACACGCCCGGGACGTGCGCCTGGCCGCCGAGAATGCCGTCCGTACCCACCTCGCGGGCCACCTTGGTGACCTGGTCGGCGAAGGAACTCAGCGTCTTCACCATGGTGTTGAACGTCTCGGCGAGCTGCGCGACCTCACCGCGCGCCTCGATCGTCACCGTCCGCGTCAGGTCGCCGTTGGCGACGGCCGCGGCCACCTGGGAGATGTTCCGCACCTGGACGGTGAGGTTCTTCGCCATCAGGTTGACGTTGTCGCTGAGGTCCTTCCAGATGCCCACGACACCGGGCACGTGCGCCTGGCCGCCGAGGATGCCCTCCGTGCCCACCTCACGGGCCACCCGCGTGACCTGCTCGGCGAAGGAGGACAACTGGTCGACCATGGTGTTGACGGTGGTGACCAGTTCGAGGATCTCGCCCTTGGCGTCGACGGTGATCTTCTTCGACAGGTCGCCCTTGGCGACCGCGGTGGTGACCTCGGCGATGTTGCGCACCTGCATGGTCAGGTTGTTGGCCATGCCGTTCACGGACTGCGTGAGGTCCTTCCAGGTGCCGGAGACGCCCTGCACCTCCGCCTGGCCGCCGAGGATGCCCTCGGTGCCCACCTCGCGCGCGACGCGCGTGACCTCCTGGGCGAACGACGACAGCTGGTCCACCATCGTGTTCAGGGTGTTCTTCAGCTCCAGGATCTCCCCGCGCGCGTCCACGGTGATCTTCTGGGACAGGTCACCGCGGGCCACCGCCGTCGCGACCTGCGCGATGTTGCGCACCTGCGCGGTCAGGTTGCCGGCCATCCCGTTCACGGAGTCGGTCAGGTCGCGCCACACACCCGCGACCCCGGGCACCTGGGCCTGACCGCCGAGACGGCCCTCGGTGCCCACCTCGCGGGCCACCCGCGTGACCTGCTCCGCGAAGGAGGACAGCTGGTCCACCATCGTGTTGATGGTGTTCTTCAGCTCCAGGATCTCCCCGCGCGCGTCGACGTCGATCTTCTGGGACAGGTCGCCCCGCGCCACGGCCGTCGTCACCTGGGCGATGTTGCGGACCTGGGAGGTGAGATTGCCGGCCATCGAGTTGACGGAGTCGGTCAGCTCCTTCCAGGTGCCCGACACGCCGTCGACCCGGGCCTGACCGCCCAGGCGGCCCTCCGTGCCCACGTCCCGGGCCATCCGGGTGACCTGGTCGGCGAAGCTGGAGAGCTGGTCCACCATCGTGTTCACGGTGTTCTTCAGCTGGAGCATCTCGCCGGAGACGTCCACGGTGACCTTCTGCGACAGGTCGCCGTTGGCCACCGCCGTCGTCACCTGGGCGATGTTCCTCACCTGACCGGTGAGGTTGCGGAACGCGGTGTTGACGGAGTCCGTCAGGTCCTTCCAGGTCCCCGCCGCACCCGGCACCTGGGCCTGCCCGCCCAGCTCGCCCTCCACACCGACCTCACGGGCCACCCGCGTGACCTCGGCACCGAAGGCGGACAGCTGGTCGACCATCGTATTGACGGTGTTCTTCAGCTCCAGCATCTCGCCGGCCACGTCGACGGTGACCTTCTGCGACAGATCACCGCTGGCCACGGCCGTCGTCACCGCGGCGATGTCGCGCACCTGGGTGGTCAGGTTCCGGAAGACGGTGTTGACGGAGTCCGTCAGGTCCTTCCAGATGCCGGCCGCACCCGGCACGTTCGCCTGGCCGCCGAGCTGTCCCTCGCCGCCGGTCTCGTTGGCCACGCGCGTGACCTCGTCGGCGAAGATCCGCAGCGTCTCGGTCATCTGGTTGATCGTCTCGGCGAGCTGCGCGACCTCGCCACGGGCCGGCACCGTCACCTTCTTCGACAGATCCCCGTTGGCGACCGCGCTGGTCACATGGGAGATCTCACGCACCTGGGCCGTCAGGTTCCCGGCCATGGTGTTGACGGAGTCGGTCAGCTCCTTCCACACCCCGGCCACGCCCGGCACCTGGGCCTGCCCGCCCAGGGCGCCCTCGGTGCCCACCTCCCGGGCGACGCGCGTCACCTCGGAGGAGAAGGCGGAGAGCTGGTCCACCATCGTGTTGACGGTGTTCTTCAGCTCCAGCATCTCACCGGCCACGTGAACCGTGACCTTCCGGGACAGATCGCCCTTGGCCACCGCCGTCGTCACCAGCGCGATGTCCCGCACCTGGGCGGTGAGCCGGTACGCCATCGTGTTGACGGAGTCCGTCAGGTCCTTCCACGAACCGGACATGCCACGCACCTGCGCCTGCCCGCCCAGCTTGCCCTCGGTGCCGACCTCGCTGGCCACCCGCGTGACCTCGTCCGTGAACGTCGACAACTGGTCGACCAGGTTGTTCACGGTCCGGCCGACCTTCAGGAACTCACCGCGCAGCGGATGCCCGGTGCCCTCGTCCGTCTGCGTCCGCAGCTCCATGCGGGGCGACAGATCACCGTCCGCCACCGCCGACAGCACCCGGCTGACCTCGGAGACCGGCCGCACGAGGTCGTCCACGAGCGCGTTCGAATGGTCGATCGCGGTCGCCCAGGATCCCTCGCAGGCGCCCGTCTCCAGCCGCTCCGTGAGTTTTCCCTCACGCCCGACCATGCGCCGCACCCGCGCCAGCTCACCCGTGAGGTGCAGATTGCGGTCGGCCACCTCGTTGAAGACAGCCGCGATCTCCGACATCACGCCGTCGCCGGAGACCGTGAGCCGTTTGCGGAAGTTCCCCTCCCGCATGGACACGAGAGCCGCGAGCAACCGATTCAGCGCGACTGTGTCCACGGTCGTACTGCCACCCCGCGTTCTGCCCTGGTTGCTCAGGGACTGTCCGCCTTTCGCGCGCGTCTTCGTGGCCCGCGTCGCTGCGCCAGACTCCACTGTGTCCCTCCCGCAGGGGTCGACCGATACTGCTGTGCCCGGCCGCCATCGCTCGGCGGACCGGTTACTGCCGCGTACTTTCGTGTGCTGCCCTGAGCGGTCCGGCCCGGCACGCCTGACCGCTTCCAGGGCTGCTGCCCAACCCACCGGGGGCGCATTCACCTGCCCGGACCTTCATGGGAAGCCTGCCCAGTGTTTCACCTCGACCGAACCAGGCCATAACAGTTCGGCAGCTTCGCACATCGTCCGCACACCCTCTGGGCGGAAACACTGCAGACCGGCATCCGCGGGGGCGGGGAAGGTAAGTAACCTTGCATGCGGCTGTCCAGCCGAGCCGGTCCGTCCGGCCTGGACGGTGGCACGGAGACGAGCGGGCATCGGAGGGGCGGCCGGAATGACCACCGGACTGATCCCGGGGGAGCAGCCCCCGGATCCCGGGTCGACGGGCGGACTGCCGCAGCAGCGGCACGAGCCGGTCGGCCATGAGGGCGTGCCCGGGGAGAGAGGGTCGAGGAATTCTGTGATCACCGCGCGCGCGGCCGCCAGTTTCGAGCCCGTCGGACGGTCCGTGGCCAGTGCCCGGTCCTTCGTCCGGGACACCCTCCAGGGCTGGGGCCATGCCGACATCGTCGACGACGCCGTGGTGCTCACCAGCGAACTGGTGACCAATGCCGTGGTGCACGCCGGTACCACCGCCGATGTCGTGTGCCTGCGCAGCGACGACGGCGTACGGATCGAGGTGGCCGACCACTACCCGGAGCGCGAGGTGCCCCTCCAGGGCTCCCCCGCGAACATGGGCAACCTCGACCGCGAGGGCGGCCGCGGCCTCCAGCTGTGCGCGGCCCTGGCCGACCGCTGGGGTGTCGAGTACACGCCCACGCTCAAGAACGTCTGGTTCCACCTCCACCTGCCCGAGCGCCCGGTCGGCACCCGCGCCGCCGGCCCCTCCCTCCCGGCCCACCTGCTGCCGCTCGCCGACGGCCGGGTCCGGGTGGCCGTCGTCCAGATCGACCGCTCCGGTTCCGTCACATCCTGGAACGAGGACTCCGAGGAACTCTTCGGCTACCCCGCGGACCAGGTCGTCGGCAAGCCGCTGACCGACCTCGCCGCCTGGCCGCACACCCCGGGCACCAGCACCGGCATCGCCGAGGCGCTCCGGCTCTCCCGCTGGGAGGGCAGCTACGGCATAAGGAGCGCCAGCGGCCGCGTCACCCCGGTCTACGCCTCCCACCTCCGGGTCCGCGACGCCGGCGGCGAGCCCTCCACGGTCTGCCTCCTCGTCCGGGACCACGAACGCGCGGTGCTGCAGACCCCGTTGCGCGTGCCGTCCGACTCCTCGTCCTCCGAGGGCCAGAGCGCCGACCCCTTCGAGGTGTTCATCGGCTCCCCCGCCCCGGACGACCTCGACGGCCTGCTCCAGCGCACGGTCGAGCGCGCCCGCGACATGCTCGACGCCGACGCCGCCTTCCTGCTCCTCGCGACCGACGACGAGACGGAGTTGGAGGTGCGCGCCTCCACCGGCCTGCCCTCCGCCCGCCAGCGCTTCGCCCGCGTCCCCGTCGAGGCCGGCCCCGGCCGCTACGGCTCGGCGCGCATGCCCGCCGTCCACGACGACCTGGAGGCCGTTCCCGGCACGGTCCCGCTGCTCAACAGCACGGGCATGCGCTCAGTCGTCACCGTCCCGCTCAAGGTCGAGGGCCGCCTCACCGGCTCCCTCGGCGTCGCGGCCGAGTCCCCCGGCCGGTACTCCAACGAGGAGGCGCTGCGCCTCCAGTTCGCCGCCGACCGCATCGCCCTGGCCGTCGAATCGGCACGCCTGGGCGAGCTGGAGCGGCTGCGGCGCGGCTCGCTCAGCTTCCTCGTCGAGGCCTCCGACCTCCTCGCGGGCACCCTGGACCGCGATCAGACGCTGGCCCTGATGGCTCAGATGACGGTCCCGACCCTGGCCACCTGGTGTGCCGTCTACACCATCGCCGACCAGGCCTCGGACCCGTACCTGTCCTACGTCCTGCACGAGGACGAGGAACTCATCGACGGCATCAAGTCCCTGCTGTCGAAGATCGCCCCGCCCGACCCGGTACCGACCCCGGGCGCCCGTGTCTGGACGGCCCCCTCCGAGATGGCCCACCAGGCGGCGCTGCGCACCTCCATGCGCGACCTGGGCCTCAGCGGCGGCTCGACCCACCAGCTGAGCACCGGCATCGGCCCGACCCTGGCCACCGCCGCCGCGGTGGGCGGCGAGACCGTGGTGCTCCCGCTGGTCGCCCGCAACCGCGTCATCGGCATGCTCACCCTGGGCAAACCCACCGACGACCACTTCCGCCAGGAGATCCTCGAACTCGCCGAGGACCTCTCCCGCCGGGCCGCCCTGGCCCTGGACAACGCCCGGCTGTACTCGGAGCGCACGGCCATCAGCCAGTCCCTCCAGCGCAGCCTGCTGCCGCCCGAGCTGCCCCTGATCGACGGCGTCGAGGTCGAGGTCATCTACCGCGCGGCCGGGGAGGGCAATGAGGTGGGCGGCGACTTCTACGACCTCTTCCCCATCAGCGACGGCGCCTACGGCTTCGCCATCGGCGACGTCTGCGGTACGGGCCCGAACGCGGCGGCGGTCACGGGCCTGGCCCGGCACGCCCTGCGCCTGCTGGCCCGCGAGGGTCTCAACGGCCCCGCGGTACTGGAGCGCCTCAACTCCGCCATCCTCGACGAGGGCGCCCGCAGCCGCTTCCTCACCCTGCTGTACGGCGAGATGCGCCCGCAGGAGGACGGCAGCGCGGAGCTGAAGGTGGTCTGCGCCGGTCATCCGCTCCCGCTCCGGCTTCGCCAGGACGGCACGGTCGAACCGGCCGCCGAGCCTCAGCCGCTCCTCGGCGTCATCGAGGATCTGGAGTTGTACGAGCAGACGGTCACCCTCGATCCGGGCAACGTCCTGCTCTGTGTCACGGACGGCGTCACCGAGCGCCGCGAGGGCACGCGCATGCTGGGTGACGACGGCCTCGCCGATGTCCTCACCACCTGCACGGGCCTGACCGCGGGCGCGGTCGCCGCCCGCATCATGCGCGCGGTGGAGCGCTTCGCGTCCGACGCCCCGTCCGACGACATGGCGATTCTCGCGATGCGCGTCCCCGAGCCCCACACGGACTAGGTCTGGGTCCGCGGGCCCGGTGACCGGGTTTCCGGGCATGCGAAAGGCCCCGCCCGATTGGGCGGGGCCTTTGCTGTGGAGCCCCCAAACGGAATCGAACCGTTGACCTTCTCCTTACCATGGAGACGCTCTACCGACTGAGCTATAGGGGCCGGTCGCTTTCGAGGTTTCCTCGCGGCGACGGAGTAGATCATACCCCGAGCAGGCCGGTGCTCCCAACCACGGACTTCAGAAAGCGGGCTGGAGCAGTCCGCCGAGCGCATTGCACGCGGAGACGATCCGCTGCATGTCGCGCTTGGTCAACGAGGCCTCGACGGGCAGCGCGAGCGTCTCGTCGACGGCCCGCTCCGTCTCCGGCAACGACACGTATCGCCGGAAGGCCGGCATCCGATGCACGGGCGTCTTCACCGGCACGCGGCATTCGACTCCCCGTGCCCTTACCGCCCGCGCGAACGCGTCCCGGTCGGGCCGGCCATTGCCCGGCACTCGCACCACGTACTGCTGATAGGTGTGCCCGTCGCCCCAGTCCGGGGGCCGCACGCCCCTCAACTTCCCGTCGAGATAGGCGGCACGCTGCCTGCGCTGCGCTATCTCGTCGTACGGCACCTCGGAATCGGCCTGCTCCAGTACGAGCAGTCCGTGCCGCTGTCCCACCGTGTGCAGGGGGCCCATGTCGGCCGGCCGCCCGAAGCGGTGCACGGTGACGACGGCCGCGGTCCGAGGCGTCAACGCCGCCTCGACGGCGGCGGCGTCCAGGCAGTACGTCGCCGCGTCTATGTCGGCGAACACCGGCAACGCGCCGGCCTGGGCCACGGCTTCGGCGACTTCCACGTTGCCGAAGGCGGATACGACGACCTCGTCGCCGACTCCTACGCCGGCGGCCCTGAGCATTGCTGCGGTACCCATAGGGGCGATGGTCGTAGCGTAACGTGAACTTCAAGTGACGGGAAACAAAAAAGGGTTGGACCAGGAACCGAAGTTCCTGGTCCAACCCTTTGAATAATTGTTCGGCGGCGTCCTACTCTCCCACAGGGTCCCCCCTGCAGTACCATCGGCGCTGTAAGGCTTAGCTTCCGGGTTCGAAATGTAACCGGGCGTTTCCCCTACGCCATGACCACCGAAACACTATGAAACAGACAACCAACCGGTGACCAACACAGTCAGATTGTTCGTGGTTTCAGAACCAACACAGTGGACGCGAGCAACTGAGGACAAGCCCTCGGCCTATTAGTACCGGTCACCTCCACACCTCACGGTGCTTCCAGATCCGGCCTATCAACCCAGTCGTCTACTGGGAGCCTTACCCCATCAAGTGGGTGGGAGCCCTCATCTCGAAGCAGGCTTCCCGCTTAGATGCTTTCAGCGGTTATCCCTCCCGAACGTAGCCAACCAGCCATGCCCTTGGCAGGACAACTGGCACACCAGAGGTTCGTCCGTCCCGGTCCTCTCGTACTAGGGACAGCCCTTCTCAAGACTCCTACGCGCACAGCGGATAGGGACCGAACTGTCTCACGACGTTCTAAACCCAGCTCGCGTACCGCTTTAATGGGCGAACAGCCCAACCCTTGGGACCGACTCCAGCCCCAGGATGCGACGAGCCGACATCGAGGTGCCAAACCATCCCGTCGATATGGACTCTTGGGGAAGATCAGCCTGTTATCCCCGGGGTACCTTTTATCCGTTGAGCGACGGCGCTTCCACAAGCCACCGCCGGATCACTAGTCCCGACTTTCGTCCCTGCTCGACCCGTCGGTCTCACAGTCAAGCTCCCTTGTGCACTTACACTCAACACCTGATTACCAACCAGGCTGAGGGAACCTTTGGGCGCCTCCGTTACTCTTTAGGAGGCAACCGCCCCAGTTAAACTACCCATCAGACACTGTCCCTGATCCGGATCACGGACCCAGGTTAGACATCCAGCACGACCAGACTGGTATTTCAACGACGACTCCCCCTGAACTGGCGTCCAAAGTTCACAGTCTCCCAGCTATCCTACACAAGCCGAACCGAACACCAATATCAAACTGTAGTAAAGGTCCCGGGGTCTTTCCGTCCTGCTGCGCGAAACGAGCATCTTTACTCGTAGTGCAATTTCACCGGGCCTATGGTTGAGACAGTCGAGAAGTCGTTACGCCATTCGTGCAGGTCGGAACTTACCCGACAAGGAATTTCGCTACCTTAGGATGGTTATAGTTACCACCGCCGTTTACTGGCGCTTAAGTTCTCAGCTTCGCCACACCGAAATATGACTAACCGGTCCCCTTAACGTTCCAGCACCGGGCAGGCGTCAGTCCGTATACATCGCCTTACGGCTTCGCACGGACCTGTGTTTTTAGTAAACAGTCGCTTCTCGCTGGTCTCTGCGGCCACCCCCAGCTCAGACCGTAAAGATCATCACCAGGTGTGGCCCCCCTTCTCCCGAAGTTACGGGGGCATTTTGCCGAGTTCCTTAACCATAGTTCACCCGAACGCCTCGGTATTCTCTACCTGACCACCTGAGTCGGTTTAGGGTACGGGCCGCCATAAAACTCGCTAGAGGCTTTTCTCGACAGCATAGGATCATCCACTTCACCACAATCGGCTCGGCATCAGGTCTCACCCACATGCCACCCGGATTTACCTGGATGACGGGCTACACCCTTACCCCGGGACAACCACCGCCCGGGATGGACTACCTTCCTGCGTCACCCCATCACTCACCTACTAACCGCTCGGTTCAGCGGCTCCACCACTCCCCTTTGCCCGAAGGCTCCAGGGCGGCTTCACAGCCTTAGCATCACGATATTCAGTGTCTGACGCTCTACAGCGGGTACCGGAATATCAACCGGTTATCCATCGACTACGCCTGTCGGCCTCGCCTTAGGTCCCGACTTACCCTGGGCAGATCAGCTTGACCCAGGAACCCTTAGTCAATCGGCGCAAACGTTTCTCACGTTTGTATCGCTACTCATGCCTGCATTCTCACTCGTGAACCGTCCACAACTCGCTTCCACGGCTGCTTCACCCGGCACACGACGCTCCCCTACCCATCCATACAGGCGTTGGCCCTATAGTATGAATGACACGACTTCGGCGGTACGCTTGAGCCCCGCTACATTGTCGGCGCGGAATCACTAGACCAGTGAGCTATTACGCACTCTTTCAAGGATGGCTGCTTCTAAGCCAACCTCCTGGTTGTCTGTGCGACTCCACATCCTTTCCCACTTAGCGTACGCTTAGGGGCCTTAGTCGATGCTCTGGGCTGTTTCCCTCTCGACCATGGAGCTTATCCCCCACAGTCTCACTGCCGCGCTCTCACTTACCGGCATTCGGAGTTTGGCTAAGGTCAGTAACCCGGTAGGGCCCATCGCCTATCCAGTGCTCTACCTCCGGCAAGAAACACACGACGCTGCACCTAAATGCATTTCGGGGAGAACCAGCTATCACGGAGTTTGATTGGCCTTTCACCCCTAACCACAGGTCATCCCCCAGGTTTTCAACCCTGGTGGGTTCGGTCCTCCACGACCTCTTACAGCCGCTTCAACCTGCCCATGGCTAGATCACTCCGCTTCGGGTCTTGAGCGTGCTACTCAAACGCCCTCTTAGGACTCGCTTTCGCTACGGCTACCCCACCCGGGTTAACCTCGCAACACACCGCAAACTCGCAGGCTCATTCTTCAAAAGGCACGCAGTCACGAGACACCAAGCAAGCTTGACGTCCGACGCTCCCACGGCTTGTAGGCACACGGTTTCAGGTACTATTTCACTCCGCTCCCGCGGTACTTTTCACCATTCCCTCACGGTACTATCCGCTATCGGTCACCAGGGAATATTTAGGCTTAACGGGTGGTCCCGCCAGATTCACACGGGATTTCTCGGGCCCCGTGCTACTTGGGTGTCTCTCAAACGAGCCGCTCATGTTTCGACTACGGGGGTCTTACCCTCTACGCCGGACCTTTCGCATGTCCTTCGCCTACATCAACGGTTTCTGACTCGTCTCACGGCCGGCAGACCGTAAAAGAGAGATCCCACAACCCCGCACACGCAACCCCTGCCGGGTCTCACACGCATACGGTTTGGCCTCATCCGGTTTCGCTCGCCACTACTCCCGGAATCACGGTTGTTTTCTCTTCCTGCGGGTACTGAGATGTTTCACTTCCCCGCGTTCCCTCCACACTGCCTATGTGTTCAGCAGCGGGTGACAGCCCATGACGACTGCCGGGTTTCCCCATTCGGACACCCCCGGATCAAAGCCTGGTTGACGACTCCCCGGGGCCTATCGTGGCCTCCCACGTCCTTCATCGGTTCCTGGTGCCAAGGCATCCACCGTGCGCCCTTAAAAACTTGGCCACAGATGCTCGCGTCCACTGTGCAGTTCTCAAACAACGACCAACCACCCATCACCCTGCCACTCACGACAAGTTCACTGGGGCCGGCAACTGAGGCAGCCTCACGGCCATACCCTCAGACACCCAACAGCGTGCCCGGCCCAAACCCGTCCGATGATCATGCCTTCCACACTCCGAAGAGCAGTACTGACAGCCACCGGCCCGAGTCCGGACCGAATAGTCAACGTTCCACCCATGAGCAACCGTGCAAGACATGCGCTTGCAGTCGGCCATGTGCTCCTTAGAAAGGAGGTGATCCAGCCGCACCTTCCGGTACGGCTACCTTGTTACGACTTCGTCCCAATCGCCAGTCCCACCTTCGACAGCTCCCTCCCACAAGGGGTTGGGCCACCGGCTTCGGGTGTTACCGACTTTCGTGACGTGACGGGCGGTGTGTACAAGGCCCGGGAACGTATTCACCGCAGCAATGCTGATCTGCGATTACTAGCGACTCCGACTTCATGGGGTCGAGTTGCAGACCCCAATCCGAACTGAGACCGGCTTTTTGAGATTCGCTCCACCTCACGGTATCGCAGCTCATTGTACCGGCCATTGTAGCACGTGTGCAGCCCAAGACATAAGGGGCATGATGACTTGACGTTGTCCCCACCTTCCTCCGAGTTGACCCCGGCGGTCTCCCGTGAGTCCCCAACACCCCGAAGGGCTTGCTGGCAACACGGGACAAGGGTTGCGCTCGTTGCGGGACTTAACCCAACATCTCACGACACGAGCTGACGACAGCCATGCACCACCTGTACACCGACCACAAGGGGGCGACCATCTCTGGCCGTTTCCGGTGTATGTCAAGCCTTGGTAAGGTTCTTCGCGTTGCGTCGAATTAAGCCACATGCTCCGCCGCTTGTGCGGGCCCCCGTCAATTCCTTTGAGTTTTAGCCTTGCGGCCGTACTCCCCAGGCGGGGCACTTAATGCGTTAGCTGCGGCACGGACAACGTGGAATGTTGCCCACACCTAGTGCCCACCGTTTACGGCGTGGACTACCAGGGTATCTAATCCTGTTCGCTCCCCACGCTTTCGCTCCTCAGCGTCAGTATCGGCCCAGAGATCCGCCTTCGCCACCGGTGTTCCTCCTGATATCTGCGCATTTCACCGCTACACCAGGAATTCCGATCTCCCCTACCGAACTCTAGCCTGCCCGTATCGACTGCAGACCCGGGGTTAAGCCCCGGGCTTTCACAACCGACGCGACAAGCCGCCTACGAGCTCTTTACGCCCAATAATTCCGGACAACGCTTGCGCCCTACGTATTACCGCGGCTGCTGGCACGTAGTTAGCCGGCGCTTCTTCTGCAGGTACCGTCACTTTCGCTTCTTCCCTGCTGAAAGAGGTTTACAACCCGAAGGCCGTCATCCCTCACGCGGCGTCGCTGCATCAGGCTTCCGCCCATTGTGCAATATTCCCCACTGCTGCCTCCCGTAGGAGTCTGGGCCGTGTCTCAGTCCCAGTGTGGCCGGTCGCCCTCTCAGGCCGGCTACCCGTCGTCGCCTTGGTGAGCCATTACCTCACCAACAAGCTGATAGGCCGCGGGCTCATCCTGCACCGCCGGAGCTTTCGACCCCCACAGATGCCCGTGAAGGTCAGTATCCGGTATTAGACCCCGTTTCCAGGGCTTGTCCCAGAGTGCAGGGCAGATTGCCCACGTGTTACTCACCCGTTCGCCACTAATCCCCACCGAAGTGGTTCATCGTTCGACTTGCATGTGTTAAGCACGCCGCCAGCGTTCGTCCTGAGCCAGGATCAAACTCTCCGTGAATGCTTTCCAACATCACGGGAGCGGAACCGTCGGAGGAATAATCCGACCGTTCACAGCGTCCTCGCTGTTGTATTTCAAAGGAACCTCAACCCGATCGGATCAACCGATACAGGTCGGGGTATCAACATATCTGGCGTTGACTTTTGGCACGCTGTTGAGTTCTCAAGGAACGGACGCTTCCTTTGTACTCACCCGAGAAACTCTCTCAGGCTTTCCTCCGGGCGCTTCCCTTCGGTCTTGCGTTTCCGACTCTATCAGATCTTTCCGACCCGATTTCCTCGGTGCTTTCCAGGTTCCCGCTTTCGCGTTTCCCTTTCCGGCGGCTCCGACTTTATCAGAGATTCTGAGTCGGAATTCCCGCCCTCCGGGGCCGACTCCGATCCACGAAGTGGTCGGGTGCCCGTCCGAGCGGAGGTGTAAACGTACTGGAGCGGGGCGCCGCGATGCAAATCGTGGCGCCCCGCTCCGGGTTGGCGCTGTCGGATACCCGACGGGCCGTCAGACCTCCACGACGACAGGGAGGATCATCGGACGACGCCGATAGGTGTCCGAGACCCACTTGCCGAGGGTCCTGCGCACCAGCTGCTGGAGCTGGTGCGGCTCGACGACCCCGTCCTGGGCCGAGCGTTCCAGTACTTCCGTGACCTTGGGGAGCACCGCGGCGAAGGCCGAGTCCTCGATGCCCGAGCCCCGGGCCTGGACATGCGGACCGCCGGTGATCTTGCCGGTGGACGAGTCGATGACCACGAAGACCGAGATGATGCCCTCGTCGCCGAGGATCTTGCGGTCCTTGAGGGCCGGCTCGCCGACATCGCCGACCGAGAGGCCGTCGACGTAGACGTATCCCGCCTGGACCTTGCCGGAGATCTTCGCCTTGCCCTCGACGAGGTCGACGACAACGCCGTCCTCGGCGATGACGATGTGGTCGTGCGGAATGCCGGTCAGGGCGCCCAGCTCGGCGTTGGCGCGCAGATGGCGCCATTCGCCGTGGACCGGCATCAGGTTCTTCGGGCGGCAGATGTTGTAGAAGTACAGCAGCTCACCGGCCGAGGCGTGGCCCGAGACATGGACCTTGGCGTTGCCCTTGTGGACGACGTGGGCGCCCCAGCGGGTGAGGCCGTTGATCACGCGGTACACCGCGTTCTCGTTGCCCGGGATGAGGGACGAGGCCAGGATCACCGTGTCGCCGTTGACGATGCGGATCTGGTGGTCCCGGTTGGCCATGCGGGACAGGGCGGCCATCGGTTCGCCCTGGGAGCCCGTGCAGACCAGGACCACCTCGCTGTCCGGCAGGTCGTCGAGCACCTTGACGTCCACGACGAGACCCGGCGGGACCTTGAGATAGCCGAGGTCCCGGGCGATGCCCATGTTGCGGACCATGGAACGGCCGACGAAGGCGACCCGGCGGCCGTACTCGTGCGCGGTGTCCAGGATCTGCTGGATGCGGTGCACATGGCTGGCGAAGCTCGCCACGATGATCCGCTTGCGGGCGCCGGCGAAGACCTGGCGCAGGACGTTGGAGATGTCCCGCTCCGGCGGAACGAACCCCGGGACCTCGGCGTTCGTCGAGTCGGCGAGCAGGAGGTCGATGCCCTCCTCGCTGAGCCGGGCGAACGCGTGCAGGTCCGTGAGGCGGTTGTCCAGCGGAAGCTGGTCCATCTTGAAGTCGCCGGTGTGGACGACCATGCCCGCGGGGGTGCGGATGGCGACGGCCAGCGCGTCCGGGATGGAGTGGTTGACCGCGACGAACTCGCAGTCGAAGGGGCCGACGCGTTCGCGGTGCCCCTCCGCCACCTCCAGGGTGTACGGGCGGATGCGGTGTTCCTGGAGCTTGGCCTCGATGAGGGCGAGGGTCAGCTTGGAGCCGATCAGCGGGATGTCCGGCTTCTCCCGGAGGAGGAAGGGGACGCCGCCGATGTGGTCCTCGTGACCATGGGTGAGGACGATGCCCTCGATGTCGTCGAGGCGGTCCCTGATGGACGAGAAGTCCGGCAGGATCAGGTCGATTCCGGGCTGCTCCTCCTCGGGGAAGAGCACTCCGCAGTCGACGATCAGAAGACGGCCGCCGTATTCGAAGACCGTCATGTTGCGGCCGATTTCGCCGAGGCCGCCGAGGGGGGTGACCCGCAGGCCACCTTCGGGAAGCGCCGGGGGACGGCCCAGTTCAGGATGCGGATGACTCAAAAGACTCTCCTCACCACACGCGCCACGTACCGGTGGGCACGTGGCGCGCGTGACGTTCGTGCAGAAGCAGTTGTCGTAGTGGGGTGCGGACACCGGATGTCCCGCGTATTCAGTTGTGAAGTCCGGTCGTGCGGTGGTGCCAAGTCTGTTGTCAGAGCTGTACCCCGCCGGCGGCAAGATCGATCTTGAGCTGCTCGGTTTCCTCGGGCGTGAGGCCGACCATGGGCGCGCGCAGCGGTCCGGCGGGCAGTCCCTGGAGGGCGAGCGCGGCCTTGGTGGTCATGACGCCCTGGGTGCGGAACATGCCGGTGAAGACCGGGAGCAGCTTCTGGTGGATCTCCAGTGCCTTCTGTACGTCACCGGCGACGTGCGCGTCCACCATGGCGCGCAGTTCGGGGGTGACGACATGGCCGACGACCGAGACGAAGCCGACCGCGCCCACGGCGAGCAGCGGCAGGTTCAGCATGTCGTCGCCGGAGTACCAGGCGAGGCCGGAGTGCGCGATGGCCCAGCTGGCGCGGCCGAGGTCGCCCTTGGCGTCCTTGTTCGCCACGATCCGCGGGTGCTCCGCGAGGCGGACCAGGGTCTCGGTGTTGATCGGGACGCCGCTGCGGCCGGGGATGTCGTACAGCATGACCGGCAGCCGGGTGGCGTCGGCGATGGCCGTGAAGTGCTGGTACAGGCCCTCCTGCGGGGGCTTGTTGTAGTACGGCGTGACGAGCAGGAGGCCGTGCGCGCCGGTGCGCTCGGCGGCGCGGGCCAGCTCGATGCTGTGCTGGGTGTTGTTGGTGCCCACCCCGGCGACGATGTGCGCCCGGTCGCCCACGGCCTCCAGGACGGCCCGTACGAGGTCCGCCTTCTCCGCGTCGCTGGTGGTGGGGGACTCGCCGGTGGTGCCGTTGATGATCAGGCCGTCGTTGCCTGCGTCCACCAGGTGGGTGGCGAGCCGCTGTGCGCCGTCGAGGTCGAGTGCGCCGTCCGCCGTGAAGGGCGTGACCATGGCGGTGAGGACCCGCCCGAAGGGGGTCTGCGGAGTGGAGGTCGGAGCCATGGGTTACACGCTACTCGTTGCTCAGGGCGGGGTCTGCCCTCGGGGGAGGCGGCAGGTCGGAACGGATTCGGAACGGATGTGGAGCCCGGCACTGCCTGCTCGGGGGTTCAAGCAGTGCCGGGTCCCTTTGATCAGGCTAGATGAACTTCTACAAACGCCGCAATACGGACACTTCGCACGGCTGATGCGTACATCTGTGCCCTGCCGCGTCCACCGGCCCGTCCGGCGCCGGTGGACGCGTTACGGCGCGACGCGCCCGTTGGCGTTGAAGGCGGCGTACGTGAGCGGCATGAGCCGGGCCCACTCGGCCTCCATCCTCTCGCCGACCATCTCGATCTCCCGTTGCGGGAAGGAGGGGACCTTCGCCAGTTCGTGCTGGGTGCGCAGGCCCAGGAAGTGCATCAGCGAGCGGGCGTTGCAGGTGGCGTACATCGAGGAGTACAGGCCGACGGGGAGCACCGCGCGGGCCACCTCGCGGGCGACGCCCGCGGCCAGCATCTCCTGGTACGTGGCGTAGGCCTGGCGGTACGACTCCTCCATGGACCGGTTGACCAGTTCGTGCTGCTCGGCGGTGCCCTCGACGAAGACGTACTTGCCCGGTCGGCCCTGCTGGACGAGCTTGCGCGACTCGTCCGGCGTGTAGAAGAGCGGCCGCAGCTCGCGGTAGCGGCCGGATTCCTCGTTGTAGGAGTTGTGCACGACGATGCCGTTGGCGAGGAAGTTGTGCCAGGGGCCCTCGACGGAGAGGTCGTAGGTCATCTCCTCCCCGTCGTCCTCGATGCCGACGATCCGGTCCGGGACGGCCTTCGCGATCTTGTCGCCCCGCCGTGCCTGCTCCCCGGCGCTCTTGACCGCGTGGCAGGGTTCGCAGGCGGGCGCGAGGTTCTTCTCGTCGAGAGCCCGCGTCAGATCGCTTGCCACGGGAATCACGTGGTCCAGGGCGAGCTGGTCGCGGGGGAAGTCCTGTCCGCAGAGATGACAGCTGTCGACCTCGTTGATCAGCTCCTGTCGCCGCGTGGCGGTCCACACCCCGATGCCTCGCCGCAGGCTCGGCGGAACGGGGGCCTCGGAGGGGCGCGGGCCGGTGCCGTCGGCCATCACCGCGTCGCCGACGACGAGTTCTCCCGCCTTGCGCCATCCCTCGGGAGTGAGCACGGCGTGATCCACCGTGCAGCGGAGCACCTTTCCGGAAGCGGTGGTGATCCTGATCAGGCGTTTGACCCCGGACTGGATCACGTCGACGATGCCGGCCCGCCGGGCGAGCAGCGTCTCCTCGTCGTAGCAGCGCACGTGGTTGCGGCGCACCGGCTCGAGCCTGCGCAGACGAGTGCCGGGGTGCAGCTCACGGAACTCCGCCACGGCCGACTCGGCCGCCTCGCGGTTCTCGTAGAGCCCCAGATAGTGGTTGGTCTCGCCATGCCCGACCTGTGCCATCCACTTGCCGGCCCGGCCGTGCCAGGTGACGCCGCCCGCGGAGTGCGGCAGCCGGTCCTCGTCGCCGGTGTGCCAGCGCTCGTACAGCTCGGCGATGGTGCGCCGGCGAAGGGTGCCGGCTTCGCTCTCCAGCGTGATCTCGGTGTCACCGGCGATGCACCAGCCGACGCGGTGCCGCATGAACTCGCGGAAGACGAAGATCGGGGCGCTGATGAAGAAGGTCATCGAGTTGTGCTCGAACGGGCTGCCGTGCCGGTCCCGCATCAGGTAGTTGATCAGGCCCTTCGAGCGCTCCGGGTCCTTCTTCAGCTCGTCCAGGGACTGCTCCCCGGCGGTCGAGACGCGGGCGGCGAACAGTACGTCGGAGTCGGACGCGCTGCTCTTGACCAGCTCGACGGTGATGTCGCTGCGAAGTTCGATCTTGTGATCGTCGGCGGGGGTGTCGGTCACGGTGTGGAGGGCCTTCCCATCTCGTCGCTTGGCGAGGCCACTCTACGGCCCGCCACCACATGGCCCGCCGAATGGGGCGTTCGATGCCGTGCCCCAATGAAATCGGTGAAACCGGGCACCCGCGGGGGCGTTCGTTCGTCTGTATGAGTAACAGCGATTCATTCGTTCCCCGAAGGGAGACACAGCCTCCATGATCCGCCGGCGTGAACCCGTGCCGTTCGCCTTCATCGCCGAAGCCGACAGGTTCCGCAGCAATGTCACACCCCCGCCCCGCGCGCGGGCGTCCTTCGGCCAGTTGGCCGGACGCTGGCTGCTCGGTCTCACCGTCGTCGCCGGACTCGTGGGTTCCCTCGTGATCGGGATGCCCGCCCTGTCGGCCGACCAGCCCTCCTCGCACAAGCAGCCGTCACAGGCCTCGAACAGCCGCTGAGGACCGTCCACGAAGGGCCGTGGGGCCGGTCCCGGCTCCCGTCCGGGCCCCCGAGGGTGGTGACCGCCGACACAGGTCGGTAGCCTCACCGGGCACAGCACATGCGATGGAACGAGTGAGGACCAGCCGTGCCCCTGCCCTTCCTGACGGCCGACCGGGCCTTCGACGCGGCCGACGACGTCGCGCTGCCGTACGACGACCGCGACCTCTGGCGCCGGCCCTACCGGCCCGGCCCGTGGCGTGTGGGGGCGGCGGCGCTGATGCTGCTGCTCGCCTCGTTCGTCCTGTTCGCGGCGGTCATCATCGCGGCGACGGGCTCGCTGTCCTCCGCGGGAGTCGTCTTCGGCCTCGCGGCCGTCGTCATCGTCTGTGCCCTGCGTCTGCTGCGCATGGGCGCGTGGGTGAGCGCGCACGGGATCCGTCAGGTGAGCTTCCTCACCACGCGCACGGTGGCCTGGCAGCAGGTCGCGACGGTGCGCACGGTCCAGCAGCCGGTGCGCTGGCTCGGGCTGCCGCGCACGGTGCAGGGGCAGGCGCTGCTCCTGGTCCGGCAGGGCCGGTCCGCCGAGCCCCTGCCGGCGCTGCTCACCACGCACAACTGCGACTTCCTCGCCCGGGAGGACGCCTTCGACCGGGCCGCCGACGCCGTGGAGGCGTGGGCCGACGAGTACCGGCGGGGCTGAGCGCCGACGACGGGACGCCGGGGGCCCGGATCCGCGGGCTGCGGTCCGGGCTTCCGGCGTCCCGGCCTGCTCAGGCCGCCTCGACGGGCTTGCCGTCGTGCAGGGCGATCGCCCGCTGCATGGCCCTGCGGGCGCGCGGGGTGTCGCGGGCGTCGTGGTAGGCGACGGCCAGGCGGAACCAGTTGCGCCAGTCGCCCGGGGCGTCCTCCGTCTCGGCCTTGCGCAGGGCGAAGACCTCGTCGGCCGACTCCCGGTCGACGCGTCCGCTGGGGGTGCGCCGCAGCTCGTCGACGGGCAGTCCGCCCTCGGCGTCGAGTTCGGCGGCGAGCCGGTTGGCCTTGCGGACGAACTGGGTGTTCTTCCACAGGAACCACACGCCGATCACCGGCAGGATCAGCACCGCGATGCCGAAGGTGACGGTGAGGAGTGTGCCGGTCCGGATGAGCATCACGCCGCGGCTGCCGGCCAGGGCGAAGTAGAAGACCAGGACGGCGGCCGTGACGACGTAGGAGATTTTCGCGCGCATGAGGGTCAGGGGCTCGGTTCGGGGCTCAGTTCAGGTCCAGGAAGTGTTCCAGGCCGAAGGTGAGGCCCGGGGTGGTGACCACCCGGCGGGCGCCCAGCAGGATGCCCGGCATGAAGCTGCTGTGGTGCAGGGAGTCGTGGCGGACGGTGAGGGTCTCGCCCTCGCCGCCGAGCAGGACCTCCTGGTGGGCGAGCAGGCCGCGCAGGCGGATCGCGTGGACCGGGACGCCGTCGAACGTCCGCGCCGCGGGCGCCGTCCAGGGCGGTGGCAGTGGCGTCGGGCGCCGGGGCGGAGCCTGCCTTCTGCCGGGCCTGGGCGATCAGCTGGGCGGTGCGGGTGGCGGTGCCGCTGGGGGCGTCCACCTTGTTCGGGTGGTGCAGCTCGACGACCTCGACGGACTCGAAGTAGGGCGCGGCGATCTGCGCGAACCTCATGGTCAGCACGGCGCCGATGGAGAAGTTCGGCGCGATGAGGACGCCCGTTCCCGGGGAGCCGTCGAGCCAGGTCGTCAGCCGCGCGAGGCGTTCGTCGGTCCAGCCGGTGGTGCCGACGACGGCGTGGATGCCGTGGCGTACGCAGTACTCGAGGTTGTCCATCACCGAGGCGGGGGTGGTCAGCTCGACGGCGACCTGGGCACCGGTCTCGGCCAGCGTGTCCAGGCTGTCGCCCCGGCCGAGGGCGGCGACCAGCTCCATGTCCTCGGCGGCCTCGATCGCCCGTACCGCCTCGGAGCCGATGCGGCCCTTGGCGCCGAGGACGGCCACGCGCAGCTTGCTCATGTCACATGCTTCCTTCTCGAAGGGGACCGTCAGGCGACGGCGTCGTGCAGCCGGGACGCCTGCTTGTCCTTCAGCGGGCCGATGACCGACAGCGAGGGCCGCCGTCCCAGGAACGTCACGGGCGACCGCGCGGACGTCGTCCGGTGTGACCGAGGCTATCCGGGCCAGCATGTCGTCGACGGACATCTGCTCGCCCCAGCACAGCTCGCTCTTGCCGATACGGTTCATCAGCGCGCCGGTGTCCTCGAGACCGAGGACCGTGGAGCCCTGGAGCTGGCCGACGGCACGGCCGATCTCCTCGTCGGACAGGCCGTGCTCGGCGACGTGGTCGAGTTCGTCGCGGCAGATCCTCAGCACGTCGTGCACCTGGGAGGGCCGGCAGCCCGCATACACGCCGAAGAGTCCGCAGTCGGCGAAGCCCGAGGTGTACGAGTACACGCTGTAGGCCAGGCCGCGCTTCTCCCGCACCTCCTGGAAGAGGCGGGAGGACATGCCGCCGCCGAGGGCGGTGTTGAGGACGCCCAGGGCCCAGCGGCGTTCGTCGGTGCGGGCGAGGCCCGGCATGCCGAGGATGACGTGGGCCTGCTCGGTCTTGCGGCCGATCAGCTCGACGCGGCCTGCGGCGCGGATGGTGCGCCTGCCGTCGCGCGGGGCGATGGGCGCGGCCACCGGTTCGCGGAAGGCACCGGCCTTCTCGAAGGCGGCGCGGACCTGGCGTACGACCTTGTCGTGGTCGACGTTGCCCGCGCACGCGACGACCAGGTGCGTGGGGTCGTAGTGCTTCTTGTAGAAGCGGCGGATGCGGTCGGCGGTGAGGGCGTTGACGGTGTCGACCGTGCCGAGGACGGGGCGGCCGAGGGCGTTGTCGCCGAACATGGTGTGCGCGAACAGGTCGTGCACGCAGTCGCCCGGGTCGTCCTCGGTCATCGCGATCTCCTCGAGGATGGCGCCGCGCTCGAACGTCGACGTCCTCCTCCTGGATCAGCGAGCCGGTCAGCATGTCGCAGACGACGTCGACGGCGAGTGGCAGGTCGGTGTCGAGCACGCGCGCGTAGTAGCACGTGTACTCCTTCGCCGTGAACGCGTTCATCTCGCCGCCGACCGCGTCGACGGCGGAGGAGATGTCCAGGGCGCTGCGCCTGGCGGTGCCCTTGAAGAGCAGGTGCTCCAGGTAGTGGGTGGCGCCGTTCAGGGCCGGGGTCTCGTCGCGGGAGCCGACGTGGGCCCAGATGCCGAAGGTCGCCGAGCGGACCGAGGGCAGGGTTTCGGTGACGATGCGCAGGCCGCCGGGCAGGGTCGTCCTGCGGACCGTGCCGATGCCGTGCTCGCCCTTGATGAGGGTTTGGGTACGGGCGACGGCCCGCGCCTCCGAGGAGGTACGGGCCGTCGCCGTGGCGCTACGGGACGTCACTGGTCGGCGTCGTCCTTCTTGTCCTCGCTGCCTTCCTCGCCCTCGATCACGGGGATCAGGGAGAGCTTGCCGCGGGAGTCGATCTCGGCGATCTCGACCTGGACCTTCTGGCCCACACCGAGCACGTCCTCGACGTTCTCCACGCGCTTGCCGCCGGCCAGCTTGCGGATCTGCGAGATGTGCAGCAGACCGTCCTTGCCGGGCAGCAGGGAGACGAACGCGCCGAAGGTGGTGGTCTTCACGACCGTCCCCAGGTAGCGCTCGCCGACCTCGGGCATGGTCGGGTTGGCGATGCCGTTGATCGTGGCGCGGGCGGCCTCGGCGGCCGGGCCGTCGGCGGCACCGATGTAGATGGTGCCGTCGTCCTCGATCGTGATGTCGGCGCCCGTGTCCTCCTGGATCTGGTTGATCATCTTGCCCTTGGGGCCGATGACCTCACCGATCTTGTCGACGGGGATCTTCACGGTGATGATCCGCGGCGCGTTCGGGGACATCTCGTCCGGCGTGTCGATCGCTTCCATCATCACGTCGAGGATGTGGAGGCGGGCGTCACGGGCCTGCTTGAGGGCGGCGGCCAGGACCGAGGCGGGGATGCCGTCCAGCTTGGTGTCGAGCTGGAGGGCGGTGACGAACTCCTTGGTGCCGGCGACCTTGAAGTCCATGTCGCCGAAGGCGTCCTCGGCACCGAGGATGTCGGTGAGGGCGACGTAGTGCGTCTCGCCGTTGATCTCCTGGGAGATCAGGCCCATGGCGATACCGGCGACGGGGGCCTTCAGCGGCACACCGGCGTTCAGCAGCGACATGGTGGAGGCGCAGACCGAGCCCATGGACGTCGAGCCGTTGGAGCCGAGGGCCTCGGAGACCTGACGGATCGCGTACGGGAACTCCTCGCGCGTCGGCAGCACCGGCACGATGGCGCGCTCGGCGAGGGCGCCGTGGCCGATCTCGCGGCGCTTCGGGGAGCCGACGCGGCCGGTCTCGCCGACGGAGTACGGCGGGAAGTTGTAGTTGTGCATGTAGCGCTTGCGGGTCACCGGGGAGAGGGTGTCCAGCTGCTGCTCCATGCGGAGCATGTTGAGGGTGGTGACGCCCAGGATCTGGGTCTCGCCACGCTCGAACAGGGCGGAGCCGTGCACGCGCGGGATGGCCTCGACCTCGGCGGCCAGGGTGCGGATGTCGGTGACACCGCGGCCGTCGATGCGCTTCTTCTCCTTGATGACGCGCTCACGGACCAGGGACTTGGTCAGCGAGCGGTACGCGGCGGAGATCTCCTTCTCGCGGCCCTCGAACTCCGGCAGGAGCTTCTCGGCGGCGAGCGCCTTGACGCGGTCCAGCTCGGCCTCGCGGTCCTGCTTGCCGGCGATGGTGAGCGCCTGGGACAGCTCGGGCCTGACGGCGCCGGTCAGCGCCTCCAGGACGTCGTCCTGGTAGTCCAGGAAGATCGGGAACTCGCCGGTCGGCTTGGCGGCCTTCGCGGCGAGGTCGGCCTGGGCGCGGCAGAGCACCTTGATGAAGGGCTTCGCGGCTTCGAGACCGGAGGCGACGACCTCCTCGGTGGGCGCCTCGGCGCCGCCCTCGACCAGCTTGATGGTCTTCTCGGTGGCCTCGGCCTCGACCATCATGATCGCGACATCGCCGTCCTCCAGGGCGCGGCCCGCGACGACCATGTCGAAGACGGCGTCGTCGAGTTCGGTGTGCGTCGGGAAGGCCACCCACTGGCCGCGGATCAGCGCGACGCGGACGCCGCCGATCGGGCCGGAGAAGGGCAGACCGGCCAGCTGCGTGGACGCGGAGGCGGCGTTGATCGCCACGACGTCGTACAGGTGGTCGGGGTTGAGGGCCATGATCGTGGCGACGACCTGGATCTCGTTGCGCAGGCCCTTCTTGAAGGAGGGGCGCAGCGGGCGGTCGATCAGGCGGCAGGTGAGGATGGCGTCCTCGGAGGGCCGGCCCTCACGGCGGAAGAAGCTGCCGGGGATCTTGCCGGCCGCGTACATCCGCTCCTCGACGTCCACCGTGAGGGGGAAGAAGTCGAGCTGGTCCTTGGGGTTCTTGGAGGCGGTGGTGGCCGACAGCACCATGGTGTCGTCGTCCAGGTAGGCCACGGCGGAACCGGCGGCCTGCCTGGCCAGCCGTCCCGTCTCGAAGCGGATGGTGCGGGTGCCGAACGCGCCGTTGTCGATGACGGCTTCGGCGTAGTGGGTCTCGTTCTCCACTAGTGTTTTCTCCTCGTCTTCGTCCCTCCTCGCCCGTGTGGCGGGGGGACGGTGGCGGAGAGGCGCTCCGGGCAGTGCGGGCCGGTCTTCGATCGAAGCACCCGGGGTTCTGCCCCCGGGGGCCACTACCGAGGACCGGCGGCGGCTGGGCGCGCCTCTCCTCGTTTCGTTCGTCGTGTCGTACGTCGTGCGTCGTGTGTTCTGTTACCACACTACAAAGCGGCGGCGACACCGCGCACGTACAGCAAAGGGAGCGGCCCCCGAACGAATGGGAACCGCTCCCTTCACGGCGTCTTAGCGGGCGCCCGCCGCGCCGCGGCGGATGCCGAGGCGCTCGACCAGCGCGCGGAAGCGCTGGATGTCCTTCTTGGCGAGGTACTGCAGCAGTCGGCGGCGCTGGCCGACCAGGATCAGCAGACCACGACGGGAGTGGTGGTCGTGCTTGTGGGTCTTGAGGTGCTCGGTCAGGTCGGAGATCCGACGGGACAGCAGAGCGACCTGGACCTCGGGGGAGCCGGTGTCGCCCTCCTTGGTACCGAAATCGGTGATGATCTGCTTCTTGACTGCGGCGTCGAGCGACACGCGTACTCCTCGTAGGTCTGTGAGTGGCCACCGAGTGCCCCCGGTCTACGTCTCGGGGGATCTTCCGTAACTCGGAAGGCGGGGATCCGCTGGGCGCGACCTCCAGGGCTCGGGGCTCCGGGGGCGCGTACACAAACGGCCGTCACACAGCGTACCAGTCCGGACGGACGCCCCTGGCCGCGGGCCCGGCGGCCGGTCCGTCACCCTTGCAGGTCACCTACATCCGCAAACCGCTGAGCAGGCAGAACTTCGGCCAGTAGGGTGACCGCACAGACCGCCAGCAGCACAGGAAGGACCTTGCCACGATGGTCAGCGCCGAGGACCCGGAACTCAAGGCTCGCAAGGAACGGGAGCGGGACGAGCTGTACTCCCTCGACATCTCCGGCGTCGAATGGCACAGCGCGCCCGGCACCGAGGAGCACGAGGAGCGGGTGGAGATCGCCTACCTTCCCGACGGTGCCGTGGCCATGCGGTCGTCGCTCGAACCGGAGACCGTGCTGCGGTACACGGAGGCGGAGTGGCGGGCCTTCGTGCTCGGTGCGCGGGACGGGGAGTTCGACCTGGAGCCGATTCCGGACGCCGAGTAGACGCCTGGTGAGTGCCGTGGCCCGGCGGTGGTGATTCGGGCGCGGGCGGGGTGGTGGGGCCGCACCGAGGTGGCGGTTCGCCGCCCCGTTGCCGTGTGCGGCGAGGAGTCGACGAGTTGACGGCGGGGAATCGTTGCGGGGCGTTGTGCGGCACTTTGGCGGCACCTCAAGGCGCTTGCCCGGTACGGGGGTTGCGTACCGGGATTTGAACGCCGGGGTTCGGGCAGGCTCGGACCGGGTGGTGCGTGGTTCTGTCCGAGTTGTGCGCCGGTATCACCTGGTTTGTTCGCTGCTGCGGGGCTGCCCGGTTCACATTTGGACGGGTTGTGACACCCAGGGCTCACGGCGGTGGGTGGGCGGGCCTGCCGTGGTGGGGCTTGTGGTGATTAGGCTGGGACCGGCGCGACGCCAGAACCCGTGGACCAGGCGTCGGCGTCCCAGGGGGAGAGCCGGTGCGCGGACGGCCTCGGACAACTTCGAATGACAGGCAAGGGTCGCCCCAGCACGGCATGAGGGTGCTCGACCACACCAGGAGGAACTGTGAGCAGCGACCGGGACGGGAACCGCGGGGGCTGGGCTACACCCGGCGATGACCAACCCGACGCGGAGTCCTCAGTCGAGGCGACGGGCGAGTTCACCATCGACTACGCGCCGCCCGCCTGGTACACGCAGAACGCGGCGAGTGATTCGGGGCAGGGGCAGAACAGGGAGCAGGAACAAGGGCAGGAACAAGGGCAGGGGCAGGCCGCGGCGGGGGCTTCGGGTGCCGGTTCGGCTTCGGGTGTCTCCGGGCCCTCCGGTTCTTCCGGGCCCTCCGCTCCGGCTGCCCCTCGTGGGCCGGTTCCGCCGCTGCCGGGGCTGACTCCGCCGCCGCACGCGGCCGCGTCCAACGGACCTTCCGCCATCCCGACTCCGGCCCCGGGGGCGCCCTTCACCCCGCCGCCGCCGACGCCCGCTCCGGGTGCCGCCTTCACGCCGCCACCGCCGCCGGGACCGGGGGCGCCGTTCACGCCGCCCGTGCCTCCGGGCGGCGGGCCGGCCGGGGTGCCCAGGCTGCCGGTCGGGAGCGGGTTCGAGCCGCAGGGGCGGCCGGAGCCCGAGCCGGATCCGGAGACCCGGGTGCGGTCCGAGTCGGAGGACGCTCCGGTGCCCGCCCCGGGCCCGGTGTCTCCCGCGGCCGTACCGGCGTTTCCGGCCGGGGGCTTCCAGCTTCAGGCGCCCGCTCCGCCGCCCGTCGAGAAGCCCGCGCCCGCACCGGATCCCGAGCCGGAGCCCGAGCCCGAGCCCGACAGCGGTGACCTCGACAGTGGCGCCACCATGCGGTTCTCCGCGGTCGCCCTGAAGCGGGAGATCGCCGAGCGCGCCGCGGCGGACGGCACCGGGCAGGACGAGCAGGACCAGCGTGACGAGCAGGCGGAGTCCGCGGTCGACGAGTCCGATGTCGCGGCCGACGCCGATGCCGACAACGCCACGACGGGCGCCGCCGACGATGCGGGTGCGGACCTGCCGCACGAGGCCCTCGCCGTGGCGGACGACGCCGTGGAGCCCGAGCACGTCGACGGTCCCGAACGCTCCGACGCCGGTGAGGGGGACGGCGCTGCGGACGCGTCCGGTGCGCCGGGTGACGGTCTCGACGCCGGCGTGTCCGACGCGGTCTCGGACGCGGTCTCGGACGACGCTGCGGACGGCCTTTCCGATGACGTTTCCGAGGACATCCCCGGCACCGGGCCGGAGCCGGTCGTCGCTCCGCCGCCGGTGCCCGGCCACGCACCCGACGCGGGACCCGCGCCCGCGCCCGAGGACGGCGTCCCGGCGGAGGGCAAGCGCGAGGACGCGGTGCCGCAACCCCGGGACGCCGAGCCCTCGTTGGACACCGTGGCGCCGGTCGGGGAGCCCGTGGACGCCGTACCGGCCGACGCGGCAGCCGGGGACAGCGGGGACAGCACACCGCAGGACGCCGTTCCGCAGGACGCGCCGCCCGCGGCACAGGCCGTGATGCCGCCGCTGCCTCCGTCGTACCCGCCCGCCACCCCGGCGCCGGCGCATCAGTGGCCCGCACAGCCCCAGTCGGCCCCCGCTCCTGAGCAGCCGGGTGTGCCGGCTCAGCAGCCTCCTTTCCAGCCGCAGGCACCGCAGCCGGCGCCCGCCGCGTGGAGTCCGTCGGCCGCCACGCCGACGCCGCCCGGTCAGGGGCCCGCGCAGCCCGTGCCGCAGCCTGGTTACGGCTTCCCGCAGCCGGGCGCCACGCCTCCGGCGGTCCCGCAGCCTCCGGTCCCGCAGCCGGGCGGCGTTCCCGCGCCCGAGACCGACGCCGGTTACGGTTTCCCGCAGCCCGGCGCGCAGGTCCCCCCGCCCCACTCCCCCGCCCAGCCCGGTGCTTACGGCTTCCCGCAGACACCGCACGGGCAGGCGCCGTACGGGCAGCAGCCGCACCCCGGTGTGCCGCAGCAGGGGCAGCCGCAGGGTGGCGGGGCGCAGACTCCGCCGGCTCAGCAGGGCCACGCGCCACAAGCCCCGCAGGCCCAGCCGTTGGCCCAGCCGGGTCAGGCCCCGCAGCCCCAGACTCCGCAGGCCCCGCCCGCCCAACAGCCGTATCCGGCACCGCAGGCACCCCAGCCGGCGCAGCCCGGGGTGCCCGGGTACCCCGGCGGGCCGGACCAGCAGCAGCCCCCGCTGCCCCCTCAGCCCTCACCGGCCCCCCAGCCGCAGCAGCCTCAGCAGCAGCCCGTCGATCCCCGGCTCGGGGCCGCCTGGCCGCAGCCCATGCAGCACGACCAGCGTCAGCCCACCAACCCCGGGGCGGCGCCGCTCGGTTACACCGCGGCCGTGGAGCTGTCGTCCGACCGGCTGCTCAACAACAAGAAGCAGAAGGCGAAGAGCAGCCGCCCGGCGGCCGGCGGTTCGCGGTTCAAGCTGGGCGGCAAGAAGGAGGAGGCGGAGCGCCAGCGCAAGTTGGAGCTGATCCGCACCCCGGTGCTGTCCTGCTACCGCATCGCCGTCATCAGCCTCAAGGGCGGTGTCGGCAAGACGACCACGACCACCGCGCTCGGCTCCACGCTCGCCACCGAGCGGCAGGACAAGATCCTCGCGATCGACGCCAACCCCGACGCCGGTACGCTCGGCCGCCGGGTGCGCCGGGAGACCGGGGCCACCATCCGCGACCTCGTCCAGGCCATCCCGTACCTGAACTCGTACATGGACATCCGGCGGTTCACCTCGCAGGCCTCGTCCGGCCTGGAGATCATCGCCAACGACGTTGACCCGGCCGTGTCCACGACCTTCAACGACGAGGACTACCGGCGCGCGATCGACGTGCTCGGCAAGCAGTACCCGATCATCCTCACCGACTCGGGCACCGGCCTCCTCTACAGCGCCATGCGCGGGGTGCTCGACCTCGCCGACCAGCTCATCATCATCTCGACGCCGTCCGTGGACGGTGCCAGCAGCGCCAGTACGACACTGGACTGGCTGTCCGCGCACGGGTACGCCGACCTCGTCTCGCGGTCCATCACCGTGATCTCGGGGGTGCGCGAGACCGGCAAGATGATCAAGGTGGAGGACATCGTCGGGCACTTCCAGACCCGGTGCCGGGGCGTCGTCGTGGTCCCGTTCGACGAGCATCTGTCCGCGGGTGCCGAGGTCGACCTCGACATGATGCGGCCGAAGGTGCGGGAGGCGTACTTCAACCTCGCGGCGATGGTCGCCGAGGACTTCGTACGCCACCAGCAGTCGCACGGTCTGTGGACGTCCGACGGCAACCCGCCGCCGGTGGCCGCCCCGCCGCTGCCGGGCCAGGGCTATCCGGGACAGCCCGGTGTCCCGGGCCAGTACGCCCAGCCGGGGCAGCCCGCTCAGCCTCAGCCGGGACAGCCGTATCCGCAACAGCCCGGACCGCCGTATCCGCAGCCCGGACCGCCCCACGCCCAGCCCGGTTACGGATACCCGCAGCAGGGACAGCAGCCGGGGCAGGCACCTCCCCCGCCGCAGCAGTAGCCCCGCGGCACCGTGCGAAGGCCCGCGCCGTCTCCGACGGCGCGGGCCTTCGCGTGTGCGCGGGCGGGGCCGGCGGCAGCCGGCCCGTCAGGAGCGGTGGGCGTCCGCCGCGATGATTTCGCGGCATCTGTCGACATCCGCCGCCATCTGCTCCAGCAGCGCGTCCAGGGTCTCGAACTTCGCCTGGCCGCGTACAAAGGCCAGGAAGTCCACGGCGACGTGCAGGCCGTACAGTTCGAGGCCCACGCGGTCGATGGCGTACGCCTCCACCGTGCGCTCGGTGCCGTCGAACTGCGGGTTGGTGCCGACGGAGATCGCGGCCGGCATCGACTCGCCCAGGGCGTGCAGCCGGCCGGCATAGACGCCGTCGGCCGGGATGGCGGTGTGCGGGAGGGTCTCGACGTTGGCCGTGGGGAAGCCCATCTCGCGCCCGCGCTGCGCACCGCGCACGACCACGCCCTCCACCCGGTGCGGCCGGCCAAGGATCTCCGCGGCGCCCTCGACGTCCCCCTCGGCGACCAGCCGGCGGGTCAGGGTGGAGGAGAACGGCTCGCCGCCCCCCGCGTCCCCGGTCACGTACAGGTCGACGACCTCGACCTCGAAGTCGTAGACCTTGCCCTGCTCGGTGAGGAAGTCCACGTTCCCGGCGGCCTTGTGGCCGAAGCGGAAGTTGGGGCCCTCCACGACCGCCCTGGCGTGCAGCTTGTCGACGAGGACCTTGACCACGAAGTCGGCCGGGGAGAGCTTGGAGAACTCCGTGGTGAAGGGGAGGATCAGCACCGCGTCCACGCCCAGGTCCGCCATCAGTTCGGCGCGGCGGTGGTGCGGGGCGAGCAGGGGCGGGTGGGTGCCGGGCCGGACGACCTCGCTGGGGTGCGGGTCGAAGGTGACGACGACGGCGGGGACGCCCAGTTCGCGGGCGCGGGCCACGGCGTGCTTGATGATCAGCTGGTGCCCGCGGTGGACGCCGTCGTAGGAGCCGATGGTGACGACGCTGCGTCCCCAGTCCTCGGGGATGTCCTGCAAGCCACGCCAGCGCTGCACTGTGTCTGCTCCTTGGTGGTTTCCGTGGTTTTCGTGGTGCCTCATACGCAGGTCCAAGGGTGCCATGCCCACCGTCTGCGGCCCGCATCGGTGTCGGACCTGTGACCGGGTGCACGCCGCACGGACGGGCCGGCGTCAGGCGGGTACCCGTGCCCCTGCCAGGCTCTCGACGGTGCGGCGGGCGCTGGGACCCACGAGTGCGTCCCAGTCCTGGGGCGCGTCGGCCAGCCAGCCGGTGAGGCGGGTGGCGAAGCCCGGGAGATGACGGGCCAGGTCCACCAGACCCCGGTCGAAGCGTCCGGCGCCGTCCGGGGTGCGGACGAGGAGGAACCCTGTGCGGTGGACGAGGGCGCGCAGGTCCTCGCCGTCGCACCGGGCGGCCGCGTGCAGCAGCGCGTCCAGGACGGCGGGCGCTTGTTCCCGGGCCAGGAGGTGCTCACGCAGCTCGCGGCGGAGCGTGCCGCCGCCGGGGCGGCTGCCGGGCGTGCCGTCCGGGGCGCCGTCGGCGGCCAGTACACCGGCCAGCGCGGCCCTCACCGGCTCGGGACCCTCGTCCAGAAGATGGGTGATCAAGGGCTGGAGTACGGCGCGGGCCGCCGGGTCGTGGTCGAGCCGCCGGTCGGCGTACGCGGCCAGGTGCCCGGCGGTCTCGGGGCGCTCGGCCACGGCCCGCCCGACGAGGGCGGCCACCCTGGGGGCCAGCGCGGGGGTGGTGGCGTCGGCGAGCCTGCGCAGCGCCTCCCCGGCGTCCGGGCCGCGCAACCGGGCCCGGAAGGCTTCGAGAACGGGCTCCGGGTGGGTCGGCAGGGCGGCGGCCACCGCGCTCGGCGGCAGGTACGGGTCGCCCGCCGCGAAGTGGTCGAGCGCCCTCGGGAGATGGCGGTCGCGGCTGCCCGGGTCCTGGACGAGCAGGGCGAGGGCACCGCCGCGCAGGGGACTGCCGGAGGGGCCGGCGAGCAGGACGAGGGCGGCGTGGCGGAGCAGGGCGCGGTCGGCGCCGGTGCGTGCGTGCGGGGCGGTGCGCAGGCCGTGGGTGACCGCCGCCGCCTGCCGTGCCGGGCGTTCGTCGCGCGCCCACCGCTCGACGGCCCGGCACAGGGCGGACGGCTCCTCCTCGGCCAGGACGGCGAGGAGTTCGTCGGCCCGGCGGTGCGTGCTGTCGACGAGCGCCTCGGTGAGGCCGTCCAGACCGCGATGGCGGTGGGTGTGCAGGAGCGCCTGCGCGGCCGTCGCGACGGTGGCGTGCGGGGTGGCGGGCAGCGGGCGTTCGTCGTCGAACCAGCGGACGAGGAGCGGTTGTACGGCCGTGGGGTCGGCGGTGAGCAGTGCGGCGACGGTGTCGAGATGGCGGGGACCGGGCTCGCACGGGGGGCCGTCGGCGAGGACGAGGCGGCGCAGCAGGTCCAGGCGCGTGGTCTCCGGGAGCCGCAGGGCCGTCCAGAAGGCGGGGCCGAACTGCCCCTGCGCCGACCGCTCTTCGCCTCCGCGCTCGGCGATGCCGTCGGCCAGCATCCGCAGCACCTCCGTGTACGGCGCCGCGTCGGGCACCCGCGTCAGCGCCTCGGCGAGCAGTCGCGAGGCCCACCAGGAGTGCGGTTCGGCATCGAGGGAGTTCACCAACTCTTCGAGGGTCAGGGAGAGTTGGGGAATGCCGTGCTGGCGGGCGAGGAGCAGTACGGCTTCGACGACGGGGCCGATGCGGTGGTGCGGCACGGGGAGAGCACGGGTGTCGTGCGGGGTGCCGCGACGGTGCACGAGGGCGCGCAGGGCCTCGTCCAGGTCGAGGTGCGTGCCCTGGATCCAGTCGGCGAGTTCCTCGTGCGCGAAGCGGTAGCCGCTGCCGGCGGGGACGAGGAGGCCCTCGGCGAGCACGGCCGACGCCCAGCCGGTGCCGCCGCCGAGCCGGGCCGGGGCGGGACCCCACGGGAACAGTGTCTCGAACGACTCCCGGTCGAGTCCGCCCTGCCCGGGACCGAGACTGCGCCGGGCGGCCTCGTGGACCTGCCCGGAGACCTTCGCCGCGAGCCGGCGTACGGCGCTGCCGTGCAGGCCGTTCGCCCCTGCCAGGCGGCTCGCGACGCGCAGGCACACCAGGTCAAGGTAGGCCGCGAAGACCGTGTCCCGGTCGACGCGGACGGGGGGCGGGTCGCCGGGGAGGGCGGCGTGGACCTCGGAGAGCAGGCGGAGCGTGAGGGGGTGGCGCCCGTCCTGGTCGGACAGGGCGCCCTCCGGCACCCGGTAGCGTGCGCGGGCTTCCCCGGCCTCTGCGTCGTCCAGGTCGCCGAGACGGACACAGGGCGGGAGTCCCGCGTCGCCCGCAGCGGCCCCCGGCCCGGCGGTTTCCGCCCGGGGTCCGACGGCTCGGGTCCCCCGGGACGGTCCGTCGGCGGCCGGCCTCGGCGCCCAGGAGGCTCCGCCGGCGGTCTCGGCGGACACCGCCGATGCGCCGGCGCGGGGATCCGGCCACGATCCCGCGCCGGGCTCCCCGGACGACGGACGCGGCTCGCCCACGGCGGCGTCCGACCACGAGCGGCCTCCGCCCGAATCCCCGGCCGACGGCCCCGATTCACCGACCGCAGGGCCCGACCACGGCCGCCCTGCATTCCACGTCCACGGCTGTCCGGGCCCGGCGACGGAAGGGCTCGGCCGCCGTTCGCCGTCCGCCGTCCCCGGTGCGGGCGCTCCCCCGGCGGCCCCGGGCGTCGGCTCCCCGGCGGCGACGGCCCGAGGCGACGGCACGCCCACGGCCTGCCCCGGGGCCCACGCCCCCACGGCCGACCCGGACGCCAACGCCCACGCCGGTCCAGTGGCCCGTCCCGACGGCAACGCCCCGGCGACCGGCCCCCATCGACCCTCCCCCGCGGCGGGAGCGAACCGGCGCTCCCCGGCCGTCGCCCGGTACAGCAGCTCGCGCGGGAACTCCGCCCCCGCGTGCTCCCAGTACTCCGCCCGGCAGGCGATCACGAGCCGTGCTCCGGTCTCCCGGAGCCAGGTCGCCGTGCCCTCGGTCCACTCGGGGAGGCGGTGGGCCAGGACGGGCGGCATCTCCTCGGGGCCGTCGAGCAGGAGCAGGAGGGGCCGTCCGGCGGTGCGGGCCAGATGGGCGAGGCGTTCCGGGGTGATGTCGCCGAGGCCGGCGGGGCGGGAGCGGTCGGAGGCGGCCACGATACGGGCGGCCCGGAGCAGCGTCCGGCGTGCCGCGTCCGCCAGCGACATGTCGTCGTCGCGGAGATCGGCGCCGCGCAGCCACAGCGTGGGCGCGGGCTCCGTGCCCCGGGAGCGGCGGGCGGCGAGGGCCGCCAGCTCGGTCGTACGGCCGCTGCCGGGCGCGCCGACCAGCCCGAGGACACTGGCGGGGCTCGCGGCGAAGGCGGCGAACTCCCGGGCCACCGCCGTCCGTTCGACCGGCTCCGCCCCGCCGGGACGGCCGCCCGGTCCGGCGGGACCGTCCGGTCCGGGACAACCGCCCCGTCCGGCGCCGGGCCCCGTGCCGCTGCGCCCGCCCCCACCGCCGCCCTTCTCCCCGACGCCGGTCCGAGCCCCGCTCCCGCCCCCGGCCTCTGTCCCAGCCGCAACCCCCGCCCCGGCACGAGCCGCGACCTCAGACCCAGGCCCAGCCCCAGCCCCGGTCCCGGTCCCGGTCCCGGTCTCGATCCCGCCGGCGACGCCAAGTTCAGCCGCGCCCCTCACCCGAGCCGCGACCCCAGCCCCAGCCCCAGCCCCGGCCCAAACCTCAATCCCGGCCTCAACCCCGGCCCCCTTCCCGGCCGCAGCTCCCAGCCCAGCCGCGCCCCCGACCCCGCCCCCAACCGCAGTCGCCCGCACCGGCGGCCCGTCCTGCCCCACCGACGTGGCCGTGAGGGCGAGGACGCCGGCCAGATTGAGGTCGGTGCCGTAGGCCGGGACCGTCGCGGCGTTCTCCGCGAGCAGGTCGGCGAGGGGGCCGGGGGCGGGGCGCAGCGGCACGGCGAAGCCCACGTCGCTGTGTCCGGAACTCAGGGCCGTGCCGAGGAGCCCGAGGACCGCGCCGGTCGCGACATCGAGCACGGGTCCGCCGGCCGCGCCGCCGCCCAGCCGCAACGCGTCCCGCCCGGCCGTGCCGACCGCGAGTTCCAGGGCGTCGCCGAGGAGGTGGAAGCGGTCGGTGGCCGTGTAGGTGACGCCGGTGGTGCCCAGGACCCGGGCCTCGCGCCAGCCGCCGGCGGCGATACGGACGTAGGTCCCGGCCTCGATACGGGCGCGGGTGGTGACGGGCAGCGGCTCGACGCCGAGGCTCTCGGTGCGTACGAGGGCCAGCCCGAGGGCGGGCAGCGGGATCACGTCGGCGGCGGCCACGACGCGGCGCCGGTCCCCTGCGGTGCGCAGGACGAGCCGGGACAGGCCGTCGACCGCTTCGTGACTGGTGAGCACCGTGCCGTGGTGGTCGGCGGCGAAACCGGTGCCGCGGGGGCGGCCGGCGAGGTCGTGGACGCGGACGAGGGCGTCGTCGGGCGGACACCACGACGGCTCGGCCTCCCGGGCCTGCGGCCCGTCGCACGAGTCCCGGGAGACGTCCCGGGACCGCTGTCCTGCCCTGCCGCCCGCCGCCTCCCGGGACCGGTTCCGCGACGCCATCGTCGAACCTCCCCCGCCGTACACCCGCGCTGTGTCTCCGACGGTAGGCGCCCGATGATCAGTGGGACAGATCCCGTGGCGAACGCGCCCCCTTCCACTCCCCCGGTTCACTCCGAGCGCCTGCCCGGACGGGTGAACTGGAGGCGTGGGTTGGATAGACCCTGAAGGTGGGGGAACCGAGGGGGACCGTGGAGCGGCGACAGTGAATTCCCCGTGATCGCCGCTCCACGGGCGGAATGTGACGGTGCGTCGGCTCAGCCGAAGACGGCCAGGCTCTTCGCCTTGCCCCGGTGCTCCTCCACGAGGGCGAGGAAGCGGCCCTCGGGGTCGAAGACGGCGACGGCGCCGGCCCCGGCGTATGTCTCGGGCATCTCCAGCCGTACACCGTTGACGAGCAGCCGGGCCCGTCTGGCGTCCACGTCCCAGCGCGGGAAGGCGGCGCCGGCCGCGTCCGCGATCGGCATGACCTCGAGTTCCTTCTGGAGCTGGTCCAGCGTCCGGGCGGCATCCAGCCTGTACGGTCCGACCCGGGTGCGGCGCAGTGCGGTGAGGTGGCCGCCGACGCCGAGGTCGGCGCCCAGGTCGCGGGCCAGGGCGCGGATGTAGGTGCCGGAGGAGCAGACCACCGAGGCCACCACGTCCAGCACCGGGGTGCCGTCCTCGGCGACAGCGTCCCGGAACGTCGTACACCGTGAAGGAGGAGACGGTGACGGGGCGGGCGGGGATCTCGAACTCCTCGCCCTCGCGGGCCCGCTTGTAGGAGCGCACGCCCTTGATCTTGATGGCGCTGACCTTGGACGGCACCTGCATGATGTCGCCGGTCAGCTTGGCGACGGCGGCGTCGACGGCGGCGCGGGTGACCTTCGAGGCGTCCTTGGACCTCGTGATCTCGCCCTCGGCGTCGTCGGTCGGTGTCGTCTGGCCGAGCCTGATGGTGCCCAGGTACTCCTTCTCGGTGAGGGCGAGGTGCCCGAGGAGCTTGGTCGCCCGCTCCACACCGAGGACCAGGACGCCCGTCGCCATCGGGTCGAGCGTGCCGGCGTGCCCGACGCGCCGGGTGCGGGCGATGCCCCGCATCTTGGCGACGACGTCGTGCGAAGTGAAGCCCGACGGCTTGTCGACGATGACAAGGCCGTCGGGCGTGGGGTGCTTGTCGGTCATTTAGCGGTGTCGTCCGTCTCGTCGGCGTCGGCCGTCTCCTCGACGTCGGCCGCGTCTTCTTCGTCGCCCGGCTTGCGGTACGGGTCCGCCTCGCCCGCGTACGCGGCGCCCGCGGACACCTCGCGCACCTTGGCGTCGGACTGACGCGCCTTGTCGAGGAGGTCCTCGATGTTGCGGGCGGTGTCCGGGAGGGCGTCCATGACGAAGGCCAGGGTCGGCGTGAACTTCACGCCGGCCGCCTTGCCGACCTCGGAGCGCAGGATGCCCTTGGCGCTCTCCAGCCCGGCGCTCGCCGCCGCGCGCTCCTCTTCGTCCCCGTACACCGTGTAGAAGACGGTCGCCTCCCGCAGGTCACCCGTGACCCGGGTGTCCGTGATGGTGACGTGCGAGCCGAGCCGCGGGTCCTTGATCCCGCGCTGCAGCTTCTGGGCCACCACCTCTCGGATGAGGTCCGCCAGCCTTTTCGCCCGCGCGTTGTCGGCCACTGGTCCGTCTCCCGTTCTTTCTTTCTCTCGCGTGTTCTCTGGTCAGTCGTCGTCGCCGTGGAAGCGCCGTCTCACCGACAGCAGCTCCACCTCTGGGCGGCCGGCCACCAACCGCTCGCACCGGTCGAGCACGTCGGTGAGGTGCCCCGCGTCGCCGGACACCGCGGCCAGGCCGACGACCGCCCGCCGGTGGAGGTCCATGTGCTCCACCTCGGCCGCGCTCACCGCGTACTTCCGCTGGAGTTCGGCGACGATCGGACGGACGACGGAGCGCTTCTCCTTCAGCGAATGTACGTCGCCGAGGAGGAGGTCGAAGGACAGCGTCCCCACATACATGTGTGCAGCCGGTTCACCCGCCGGTTCGGGATCGATGGCCCCGCCATCCAAGGGCGGGGACGTCAGAACCGTACAACGAACGGCCGGGGCCGATCGACGGATATTGTTCTCCGCCGACCGGCCCCGGACCGTGTCGCCTCGGAAGTCGGGGGTGCTTACACCCGCGGCTTCTCGCGCATCTCGTACGTCGCGATCACGTCGTCGACCTTGATGTCGTTGAAGTTTCCGAGGTTGATACCGCCCTCGAAGCCTTCGCGGATCTCGGTGACGTCGTCCTTGAAGCGACGCAGACCCTCGATGTTGAGGTTCTCCGCGATGACCTTGCCATCGCGCAGGAGGCGCGCCTTGGTGTTGCGCTTGACCTCGCCGGAGCGGATGAGAACACCCGCGATGTTGCCCAGCTTGGAGGAGCGGAAGACCTCGCGGATCTCCGCCGTGCCCAGCTCGACCTCTTCGTACTCCGGCTTGAGCATGCCCTTGAGGGCCGCCTCGATCTCCTCGATCGCCTGGTAGATGACCGAGTAGTACCGGACGTCCACGCCTTCGCGCTCGGCCATCTGCTGCGCACGCCCCGCGGCGCGCACGTTGAAGCCGATCACGATGGCGTCGGAGCCCATCGCCAGGTCGATGTCGGACTCCGTGACCGCACCGACGCCGCGGTGCAGGACGCGGATGTCGACCTCTTCGCCGACGTCCAGCTGGAGCAGCGAGGACTCGAGGGCCTCGACCGAACCGGAGGCGTCACCCTTGATGATCAGGTTCAGCTGCTGGACCTCGCCGGCCTTGAGCACCTTGTCCAGGTCCTCGAGCGACACGCGGCGCGTGCGCTTGGCGAACGCGGCGTTCCGCTCGCGGGCGGCGCGCTTCTCCGCGATCTGGCGGGCCGTACGGTCCTCCTCGACCACGATGAAGTTGTCACCGGCGCCCGGGACGTTGGTCAGGCCCAGGACCTGGACCGGCGTCGAAGGACCGGCCTCGGCGACGTTGTTGCCGTTGTCGTCGAGCATGGCGCGGACGCGGCCGTAGGCGTCGCCCACCACCATCGTGTCGCCGACCCGCAGGGTGCCTCGCTGCACGAGGACCGTCGCCACGGCACCGCGGCCGCGGTCGAGACGGGACTCGATCGAGATGCCCTGCGCGTCCTGGTTCGGGTTGGCCCGCAGGTCGAGCGAGGCGTCCGCGGTGAGGACCACGGCCTCCAGCAGGGAGTCGATGTGCAGACCCTGCTTGGCGGAGATGTCGACGAACATGGTGTCGCCGCCGTACTCCTCGGCCACCAGGCCGTACTCGGTCAGCTGACCGCGCACCTTGGTCGGGTCGGCGCCCTCGACGTCGATCTTGTTGACCGCGACGACGATCGGGACCTCGGCCGCCTTGGCGTGGTTGAGCGCCTCGACCGTCTGCGGCATGACGCCGTCGTTGGCCGCAACGACCAGGATCGCGATGTCGGTCGACCGGGCACCACGGGCACGCATGGCGGTGAACGCCTCGTGACCCGGGGTGTCGATGAAGGTGATCTTGCGCTCTTCGTCGTTGACCTCGGTCGCGACCTGGTAGGCACCGATGTGCTGGGTGATGCCGCCGGCCTCGCCCGCGATGACGTTCGTCTTGCGGATGGCGTCGAGCAGTCGGGTCTTCCCGTGGTCGACGTGGCCCATGACGGTAACGACCGGCGGACGGACGACCAGGTCCTCCTCGGAGCCCTCGTCCTCGCCGAATTCCAGGTCGAAGGACTCCAGCAGCTCGCGGTCCTCCTCCTCCGGGCTGACGATCTGAACCGTGTAGTTCATCTCGCCGGCGAGGAGCTGGAGGGTCTCGTCGGAGACGGACTGGGTCGCGGTGACCATCTCGCCGAGGTTCATCATGACCGCGACGAGCGACGCCGGGTTGGCGTTGATCTTCTCCGCGAAGTCGGTGAGCGAGGCACCGCGCGACAGGCGAATGGTCTCGCCGTTGCCGCGAGGCAGCATCACGCCGCCGACCGACGGGGCCTGCATGGCCTCGTACTCCTGGCGCCGCTGCCGCTTCGACTTGCGACCGCGTCGCGCGGGACCGCCGGGACGGCCGAAGGCGCCCTGCGTGCCACCGCGGCCACCCGGGCCACCGGGACGACCGCCGAAGCCGGGACGGCCACCGCCGCCACCGAAGCCGCCGCCACCGGGACGACCGGCGAAACCGCCGCCGCCACCGGGACGACCGCCGCCACCGCCGCCGGGACGGCCGGCGAAGCCGCCACCGCCGCCCGGACGACCGCCCCCGCCGGGACGACCGGCACCGGCCGGACCGCGGCCGCCGGGACCGCCACCAGGACGGGGACCGGCAGCCGGACGCTGCGGCATCATGCCGGGGTTCGGACGCGGACCACCGGGACGGGGACCGCCCTGGCCGCCCTGCGGACGCGGCATCGAGCCCGGGGACGGGCGGTTGCCGCCCGGAGCCTGGGGACGGGGACCGCCGCCCTGGCCGCCGGGGGCCTGCGGACGGGGACCGGCGCCGGGGGCACCGGGACCGCCCGGACGGGGACCGCCCTGCGGACGGGGCGCCTGCGGGCGCGCCATGCCGGCGTTGCCGCCGGAGGTGAAGGGGTTGTTACCCGGACGCGGGCCGCCGGGGCGGCCTCCGGGACGCTGTGCCGGGGCGCCGGGGCGCTGGCCACCGGGACGGCCCTGGCCGCCCTGCTGACCCCGGTCCTGACCAGGACCGGACGGACGGCCGCCGGGCTTGGGTGCGCCGGGGCGCGCAGCGGGCTTCGGACCGGCCGGAGCCGGGGCCGAGGCGGCCGATGCGGCCGGCGCGGCCGGTGCGGCCGGTGCGGTCGGCGGAGCGGTGAACTCCGGCGCGGCCGGGGCCGGACGCGGCGCGGGCTTCGGGCCCGGCGTCGGACGCTGGCCCTGGGCCGGCGCCGGGGCGGGCACCGACGGAGCCGCCGGCTGCTGGGCGGCGGCGGGCTTGGGTGCGGCCGGCGGCCGCGGGGCGGCGGGACGCTCTCCCGGTGCCTTGGCGCCGCGGGAGGGACCCCCGGCCTGCGCCGGAGACGGCGCTGCGGGCCTGGGGGCGGCCTTCTTCGGGGCCGCGGGACGACCGGCGGACCGGCCGTTGCCACTGCCCTGCTGGAAGGCGTCTGTCAGCTTGCGTACTACGGGCGCCTCGATCGTCGAAGACGCCGAACGGACGAATTCACCGAGTTCCTGGAGCTTGGCCATGACGACCTTGCTCTCGACACCGAACTCCTTGGCGAGTTCGTAGACCCGGACCTTAGCCACTTCGCTCCTCTGAGGTCCGGGTTGCGTCCGGACCGTCGCTAGTTCATGGGCGTACTCATCGCGTACTCATCGAGTGCTCATCGCAATCTCGACCTGCTTTCGACTCGCGAGGTACCGGGCCGCACGGGGTTCCGCGCGGCACGTCTTCCTTACCATGTTGCTTTCAGCAACCCTGTGCCTGCTCGACGTAGTGGCGCAACGCCTTTACGTCGAGCGGACCCGGGACGCGGAGCGCCCGCGGGAACGCCTTGCGGCGCACTGCCTGGTCGACACAGACCGGTGCGGGATGCACATACGCACCCCGGCCGGGCAGCGTACCGCGTGGATCGGGGGTGCAATTACCCTCGACCGCCACGGTGCGCAGCAGCTCGCTCTTGACCGCTCGCTCCCGGCACCCCACGCAGGTGCGCTCAGGGCATGCTCGGGCACGTGTCCGGCCAGACACTCCTAAGTCTACCTCCCCGTACCGACCTCACCCCTGTGGGGTAAGAATCGAACACACACCGCACGTGAAGCTGTCGTGATCTCAGCGCCGTGCGGCTTGGATCTATTCCCGCGTCTATTCCCCGTGCTCGGACGAGGGGCGGTCGGACGGCTGCTCCGTGTCCGGGCGGATGTCGATCCGCCAGCCGGTCAGCCGGGCCGCGAGCCGGGCGTTCTGGCCTTCCTTGCCGATGGCCAGCGACAGCTGGTAGTCGGGCACGATCACGCGTGCGGAGCGGGCCGCCAGGTCCACGACCTCCACCTTGGAGACGCGGGCCGGGGAGAGCGCGTTCGCCACCATCTCGGCCGGGTCGTCCGACCAGTCGACGATGTCGATCTTCTCGCCGTTCAGCTCGCCCATGACATTGCGCACCCGGCCGCCCATGGGGCCGATGCAGGCGCCCTTGGCGTTCAGGCCCGAGCGGGTGGAGCGTACGGCGATCTTGGTGCGGTGGCCGGCCTCGCGGGCGATGGCGGAGATCTCGACGGACCCGTCGGCGATCTCGGGCACCTCCAGGGCGAAGAGCTTCTTCACCAGGTTGGGGTGCGTACGGGACAGCGTCACGGAGGGACCGCGCACGCCCTTGGCCACCCGGACGACATACGACCGCAGCCGCATGCCGTGCGCGTAGGTCTCGCCCGGCACCTGCTCCTGCACGGGCAGGATGGCCTCCAGCCTGCCGATGTCGACCAGTACGTTCTTCGGGTCGCGGCCCTGCTGGACCACGCCGGTGACGATGTCGCCCTCGCGCCCGGCGTACTCGCCGAGCGTCGCGTCGTCCTCGGCGTCGCGCAGCCGTTGCAGGATGACCTGCTTGGCGGTGGTGGCGGCGATGCGGCCGAAGTCGGACGGGGTGTCGTCGAACTCGCGGGCCTCCTGGCCCTCCTCTAGGTCGTCCGGGTCCTCCTTCGCCCACACGGTCACATGCCCGGTGTCCCGGCTGAGCTGTACGCGCGCGTGGCGGCGGCTTCCCTCGGTGCGGTGATAGGCGATGAGGAGTGCCGACTCGATCGCTTCGACCAGCAGGTCGAAGGAGATCTCCTTCTCCCGCACCAAGCCCCGCAGGGCGCTCATGTCGATGTCCACGGCTACGCCTCCTCGTCTTCCGTTGTGTCGTCCGTGCCGTCGGTGTGCTCTGTGTGCTTGCGGTTGAACTCGACCTGGACGCGTGCCTTGTCGATGTCGCCGAAGGCGAGTCTGCGGGTGGTGGCCCTGCGGCCCTTCACTCCCGGTACTTCGAGGTCGAGTCCGTCGTCGTCCACGCCGAGGATGCGGGCGACCACTTCGCCGCCCTCGCGCAGTTGGAACCGCACCAGGCGGTCCGTGGCGCGCACGTAGTGGCGGTGCTCGGTCAGGGAGCGCTCCGCGCCCGGGGTGCCGACCTCAAGGGTGTACTCCGCCTCGCCCATCGCGTCGCTCTCGTCGAGCTTCCCGGACAGCGCGCGGCTCACCTCGGCGATCCGGTCCAGATCCGCGCCGGTGTCGGAGTCGACGACCACCCGCAGCACCCGCTTGCGCCCGACCGAGTCCACCGCGATCTCTTCGAGGTCCAGTCCCTGGGAGGCGACGAGCGGCTCCAGCAGCTCTCGCAGCCTCTCGCTCTGGGTGGTGCTCATCCGGGTGACTCCTCGGCCGCGTGTGCTGTTGTGGGATGGGGCGCGTGTCTGGTCAAAGGGTATCCGGTCCCGGAGGGTGTTGCCGTCCACCTGTGGACGAGCGGTGCCGATGAGTGGCCGCGGGCCCGTGCGCGGGTACGGTGATCAAAAGCGTGCCCGCTCATCTCTTCTTACGAGTTCACGAGGACGTTTGCCGTGCCACTCCTCCCTCCGTCGCGCGCCGGCTCCCGGCCGCGGAGAAGAACCCTGCTCGTCACCGCCGCCGGGGCGGCCTTGCTCGCGGGCTGCGCGGGCAAGGCCTCTGACTCCGGCGGCTCCGGCGATTCCGGCGGGTCCTCCGCCGCCGGCCGGGCTCGGGCGCGCGCGGCCGGTGACAGCCGGGAACTGGCGGCCCGTTACGACGCGGTGCTGGCCGCGCATCCGGCACTGGCGGACCGGCTGGGGCCGCTGCGGGCCGAGGTCGTGGCGCACGCCGAGGCGTTCGAGGACACCCCCGCCGTGTCGTCCGGGCCGTCCGGGCCGTCCGGCTCTCCCGTGGTGTCCGGCAAGGCGTCCGGTTCCGCGTCGGCGTCCGGTTCGACGTCCGCCGGTGTCCCGGCCGACGAGCGGGAGGCCCTCGGCACGCTCGTCGCCGCGGAGCGCGCGCTGGCCGACCGGCGGGCGAAGGCGCTGCTCGACGTGCCGGCCGAACTGGCACGGCTCATGGCCTCGGTGGCGGCCGCCGGGGCGGCCCACGCCTATCTGCTGACGGGGAGCGGGAAGTGAGCGGCTACGGCAAGAACGACAAGGACGCCGCGGTCCGGGCGAAGGAGCTGGCGGCGGTGCAGGCGGCACTGGCCGCCGAGCACGCGGCGGTCTACGGCTACGGCGTGATCGGCGGCCGGATCGGCGAGAAGCGGCGCGCGGAGGCGACGGCCGCCTACGACGCCCATCGCTCGCGGCGGGACACGCTGGCGCGGGAGGTGCGGGACCTGGGTGGCCGGCCGGTGGCGGCGAGCGCCGGTTACGCGCTGCCGTTCCCGGTGACGGACCAGAGCACGGCCGTACGGCTGGCCGCCGAGATGGAGGACCGGGTCGCCGGGGTCTGTTCCGACCTGGTGCGGGCGACGCGGGGCGCCCGGCGCGGGGCGGCCGCGGCGGCGCTGCGGGAGGCCGCCGTGCGGGCGGTGCGCTGGCGCGGGGAGAGCGTAGCCTTCCCGGGTCTCGCCGAGAGATCCGGTGAGACGGCGGGACCGGCCGGGCCCGCCGGATCGGCGTCGCCCGCACCGACGGCCTGACGTACCGCAGGAAGGAACGACTCGCGCATGGCTTTCGAACCGCCGCGGCGCGTCGTACGGGCGCTCGGTGAGGCGTCGGACGGCGGCGACTGGCTGGAGAGGCTGCCGCAGACGGCCCGGCAGGCCGTCGAGCAGGGCGGTTTGACCGTGGAGCGGGTCCAGGTGCCGGGCGGGCGCAGCAGCGTGGTGATCCTGGTACGGCGGGCGGACGGTACCCCGGCCGTGCTGAAGCTGGCGCCGCCCAGGGCCCGCCCGGAGAGCGAGCGGGCGGCGCTCTCGCACTGGAACGGGCTGGGTGCGGTACGCCTCCTGGGGCCGGTCACCGGTCCGGGTCCGGCCGCGGGGGTGCTGTTGATCGAGCGCCTCCAGCCGGATGTCTCGGTGCGTTCGCTGCCGGAGGCACGGGCACTGCTGGAGGCCGCGGGTACGCTGCGGCGGCTGTGGGTCGAACCGCCCCCGGACCATGCCTTCGAGACGGTCGGCGAGCGGACGGAACGGCAGGCGCGGGCGATGCGGGCGGCCGCGGAGCACGACAGCGAGGCCGCACCGCTGGTCGAGGCGGCTCTGGAGATCCGTGACGCGTTGCTCGCGGCGCCGCCTGAACGGTTGTTGCTGCACGGTACGTTCCGCCAGTCCAAGGTGCTCGCCGGGGAGCGGACGCCGTGGCTGGCGATCGGTCCGGACCCGGTGGTGGGTGAGTGCGCGTTCGATCTGGCCCGGCTGGTGCGGGACCGGGTGGAGGACCTGGTCGCGACGGCCTCGGGGGCGTCCACCACTCGGCGCCGGGTGAAGCGGCTGGCGGAGTCGCTGGAGGTGGATCAGGAGCGGTTGCGGGGGTGGACCCTGTTCCGTGCGGTGGAGTCGGGTGTGCGGGCGCGCCGGGTCGGGCGGGGCCGGGACGCCGAACTGCTGCTTGAGTTCGCGGGCTGGCTGTAGGACGGCACCGAGCGTGCGGCCGGGCCTCGCCGCTGACGACGCCCCCCTGCCCAGGTCTTCGCAGGGGGACGCCGTGCGTCCGGTCGGCGTGCCTCCCGAGCCTGCCGGCCGGAGTTCGCGGGGTGCGCCGCTCGGGCCGTCAGCGGTCGCCGGGCCCTGCGGGTGGCGACCCCCGTTCGACCAGGGCGGGGAACAGGCCGCCTTCGAGGGCCAGCAGCCGGGTGTGCCTGCGGATGTGGGCGGCCTGGTCGGGGGTGGGCGGGATGTCACCCGGGAGCGGCGTCCCGGGTGGCTCCTGGTAGGGGACGTGCGTGAACAGCGGGAGATGGGTGGGCGGCACCCGCCAGGACAGTAGCCGTTCACCGGCCACGAGCCGCAGCAGGTACGTACCGTCCGGGCCCGCTTCGGTGGCCGGGGTGATGACGGCGCTCGCCGGGTGCAGCGCCGCCAGCCAGGCGAGGAGATGGGCGCGTTCACGTGCGGCGCGGGTCAGCTCCCGCTCGTAGGACTCGGCGTGCCGCTGCCAGCGTTCGCGCTCCTGCCGGCAGTCGTCCAGATCGAGGGCGAGGCGTGAGGGGGGTGCGGCCGTCCGCCGGGTCGGGGCCTGCCAGGAGCGGAGCCGGTGGAGCAGGGCGGCGGTCCGGCCGACGGGCCGGTCCGGGACGACGGCCGCGGACGCTTCGGGCGCTTCCGGGCGGAGGGCTGCCGTGGGTGAGGGCATCAGTACTCCGTTGACGGTGATCAGTGGTCAGGGCTGCTGCGGCGAACCGGGGGCCGCGCTCGCGCTCCGCGCGCGGTCGTGGGCCTCCTGCTCCCGGGGCGCGGTGGAGCCGGTACGGCGGTAGCGACCGGCGTCACGCGCGTTGGCGGTGCGGCATGCCTCGTCGACGGGTTCTTTCAGGCGCAGATGCCGTTGGTAGGCGGCCCGAGTGCCGCAGGGTGCGGGAACCGGCCGCCGAGGGGCGGCCGGTTCCCGGGGCGCCGCGGGGGTGGCGGGCGACCGGGCCTGGGGCTGCCGGTCCGTCCTGCTGTCGTCCTGCCGGTCGGACCGGTGTTCCAGGGCGTGGCGCTGGGGGCCGGTCAGTCCGGCGACGACGCCGTTGCGATGGCACCGGGGAAGGCCCGCCTCACGTCGCAGCACGGCGGCTCGGCACTGATCGAGCACGGGGCAGGCCTCGCAGATCGCCATGGCCTGCGACCAAGTGCTGCGGGAGAACCACAGATCCGCGTCCTGGTGGCGGCAGGCGGCGCCGGCCTCCCAGGCTCGCGAGCCTCCCTCGTACCTCGTCCGCTCCCCCGCGCCGGTCCACTGCTCCGGCCGGCCGCGGCTCATCGGTCGGCTCCCGCCGGGTCCGGCTCGGGCACCGGTGTCAGGTCGCGCGGCGGCGGGTGGTGGGGCGGCGGCTCCTGACGCGGCGGCAGTTGACGGGGCAGCGACTCGTGAAGCGGCGTCGGCTCGTAGGGCGGCAGGCCGTGACGCGGGGCGTCGTGGGGCGGCGGGTCGTGGGGCGGGGAATCCGGGGGCAGGAGGTCCTGGGGCAGGAGATCCTCGCGCGGGGAGTCCTGACGCGGGAGTTTCTGACGCGGGGAATCGTGACGCGGAAGGTCCTGGCGCGGGAGATCCTCACGCGGGGAATCGTGACGCGCAAGGTCCTGGCGCGGGAGATCCTCACGCGGGGAATCGTGACGCGCAAGGTCCTGGCGCGGGAGATCCTCACGCGGGGAATCCTGGGCCTGGGCCTGCGGCCGGGGCCGGGACTCGGCGGTGTTGTCGGCCCGTAAGGGTGTGGGCGGTGTCCGTACCGGGTCGGGGTCGCCGCTCTCCACAGGGGTCAACGGCCCCAGATACACGGCCAGGTTGGCGAGGGTGCAGCGCTCGGGGCGGCCGTCGAGGGACATCAGGGGCATGCCGTCGTGGGCGCGGCGGCCCTGGAAGTACCAGAACGTCCCCGACGGCGTCCCGCTGGGGCAGGGACAGGTCGTAGGTGATCCCGTCGAGCCGGAAGGGGCGGTTCGGCTCCGCGGTCGGTGTGTCCCGCGAGTCGGGGGCGGACGTGAGGGCCACGACCGTCACCCGGACGCCGCCGCGCACTCCTTCCCCGGTCAACGTGTGGGGATGCAGGCGTTCCCCGACGGACGCGATGCCGAAGTACGCCCGCCAGCGCACCCATTCGGCGGGTCCGTCGACCCGGAGCACGACCCGCACCCGGTCGCCCTCGACCCGGACGCGGTGCGGACCGGCGTGCTCCGCCAGTTGGCGTTCGACGGCGCGGGCGACGCATCGGGCCCGTTCGCAGGAGGCGTCCCAGGCCAGCGCCTGGCGCTCCAGGTCGGTGCCCGGATGCGGGGCGCGGGCCCAGCCGCCGTCCGGCGCGCGGTGCAGCACCACGCCGAAGGAGCGCTCGGGGTCGACGAGGAGCCGGGCGGAGTCCAGCGCGTACGCGACGGCGTTCGCCTGTGCGGGCCGGACGGATCCGAGGATCGCGCGGATCACGGTCGCGACGTGCGGGAGGTTGCTGTTCACACCCGCACCGCCCCTGCCGACCAGCGCATCTTCCGCAGCGCGCGATAGGTGAGCGTCTTGACGGCGCCGACGCTGCGGCCCATCACCCGGGCCGTCTCCTCCGCCGTCAGTTCGTCGAGGAAGCGCAACTGGACGCAGTGCCGCTGCTGGGCGTTGAGCGCGTGCAGGGCGGTGCGGACCGTCTCGTGCGCCTCGACGGCCTCCAGTTCGCGCAGGGCGAGCGATTCGGTGTCCCGGCCGGAGGCGTGGTCCTGCAACTCGGCGACCGAACGTCTCCAGCCGGGACCGGCCGCGGCCGATCTCGTCGAGATAGAGGTTCCTGGCGATGGTGGTCAGCCAGGCCGCGAACGCCGTGCCCTGCCAGGTGAACGCGTCGATCCGGCGCAGGGCGCGGGTGAACACCTCCTGGGTCAGGTCCTCCGCCAGATGCCGGTCGCGGGTGCGGACGAGGAGGAAGGCGTACACGACGCGGTAGTGCTCGTGGTACAGGGCCGCGAACGCGTGCCGGTCACCCGTGCGGGCGCGGGCGATCAGCTCGGGTTCCGGACCGGGGGGCACGGTGGCGGCGTTCTTCGATAAGGACACGATGATCTCCGAATCTTCAGTCTTCATGTAGATGTAGATTCACCGAGCGGATATCACCCGACGCATGAGGTCGGGGATGACTACAGTTTTCACTGGGACGCACAGAGTGTCAAGCTGCTCACGAGGCGTGAGAGACAAGGGAGATGGCACCCGCACGCCCCTGACCCGGAGCCTTTGCCGACAGTCTGCGATCTGCTTGCGTTTGCAGATATCGATGGCCGATCCTCTGATGCGTGACGAACCACCAGAGCCGACCAGGAGACGCAGACGCCGACCATGATCCGTCTCACCGGGACGAGGACTTGGCGGCTCTGCTCGAACGGCTCCTGGCTCAGGCCCCCGGACGTACCCAGAAGGACCTGGCGTCGGGCGCCGGCATCTCCTACCCGACCCTGAACGCCTGGATGAACCGGACCCGCGGCACCTCCCGTATCGAACCGGAGAAACTGCGTGCCATGGTGGAGGTGTTCCGCCACTGGGGGGTGAGCACGACACCGAGGGAGTTCTTCGAAGCCGTCGGCCGATCCGTGCCCGGACCCAGCGGCGACGAGCGTGAGGCGCGGCTGCTGAAGCTGTACAGGCAGCTGCCCGAGTCACGCCAGCGGGCGCTGCTGAAGGATGCGGAGGTGATGCTCCAGGTCAGCCGCATCTCCTGACGTCGGCAGCGCCGTATGTGATTCAAAGGGCGCGGCGGAGACGGACGAGGGTTTTCACGATCCAGACCGTCACCGGTACCATCAATCACCCGCTGACCTCCCGGAGCGGATCACTTCGTGCCGTAGTGCATCCCTGGGGAGACAGTTGTGTGCATCCACATTTCCATGGCGGACGAGTTGCCCGGAATCGCGATCTGGGACCCCGACGAAGTCACTATCCACGTCGCCCGAGGCACCCAGGTGCGTGACGTGCTCCGGGAAGTACGGGACATCCTGACGGTCGACCTGGGTGCGCCCGTGTCGCGCAGCGGACCGTTGCGCTGCTTCTGCGGGATGCGTGTGGAACTCCCACAGGACCTGTTCCCCCACGCCGTCGAGGCGCAGGCCGGCTGATTGCGTACCGACGGCCGGGTGCTCTCTCGCGCCCGGCCGTCGGCCCGCGAGCCGTCAGGCGCTGAGCCGCGTGATCGCCTCGTCCACCGTCAGCTCCTCGCGCTCGCCGGTGCGGCGGTCCTTCAGTTCGAGCACGCCTTCGGCGGAGCGGCGGCCGGCGACCAGGATCTGGGGGACACCGATGAGTTCCGCGTCGGTGAACTTCACGCCCGGGGAGACCCCGGCCCTGTCGTCCACCAGGACCCGGACGCCGGCGGCGGACAGCAGGTCGGAGACATCGAGGGCCAGCTGGGTCTGCAGGGCCTTGCCGGCGGCGACCACGTGGACGTCGGCCGGGGCGACCTCCTTGGACCAGACGAGGCCCTTGTCGTCGGCGTGCTGCTCGGCGAGGGCGGCGACGGCGCGGGAGACGCCGATGCCGTAGGAGCCCATGGTCACGCGGGCCGGCTTGCCGTTCTGGCCGAGGACGTCGAGCTTGAGGGCGTCGGCGTACTTGCGGCCCAGCTGGAAGATGTGGCCGATCTCGATGGCGCGGTCCAGCAGCAGACCGGTGCCGCACTTCGGGCAGGGGTCGCCCTCCCGGACCACGACGACGTCGACATACGCGTCGACCTCGAAGTCACGGCCCGCCACGACGTTCTTGGCGTGGGTGTGCTCCTTGTTCGCGCCCGTGATCCACGCCGTGCCCGGCGCCACCCGCGGGTCGGCGATGTACTTCACCTTGTCGCCGAGGCCCTGCGGGCCGACGTAGCCGCGGACCAGGTCGGGGCGGCCGACGAAGTCCTCGGCGGTGACCAGCTCGACGGCGGCCGGGGCGAAGTGCCCCTCGACCTTGTCCAGGTCGACCTCGCGGTCACCGGGGACGCCCACGGCGACGATCTCGCCGTCCACCTTGACGAGGAGGTTCTTCAGGGTGGCCGAGGCCGGGACGCCGAGGGAGGCGGCGAGGGTCTCGATGGTCGGGGTGTCGGGGGTGGGGATGTCCTCGGCGGGGGGCGCGTCGGCCGCGTCCACCGGCGTGAGCGTGTGGCCGACCGCCTCGGTGTTGGCGGCGAAGTCGCAGTTCGGGCAGTCCACGAAGGTGTCCTCGCCGGCCCCGGCCGGGGCGAGGAACTCCTCGGACTTGGAGCCGCCCATGGCACCGGCGGTGGCCGCGCAGATGCGGTAGTCCAGGCCGAGGCGCTCGAAGACGCGCTGGTAGGCGGCGCGGTGCAGGGCGTAGGACTCGGCGAGGCCCTCGTCGGCGACGTCGAAGGAGTAGGAGTCCTTCATCAGGAACTCCCGGCCGCGCAGGATGCCGGCCCGGGGGCGGGCCTCGTCGCGGTACTTGTTCTGGATCTGGAAGAGCATGACCGGCAGGTCCTTGTAGGAGGACACCTGGTCCTTCACCAGCAGCGTGAAGATCTCCTCGTGGGTGGGGCCGAGGAGGTAGTCGCCGCCCTTGCGGTCCTGGAGGCGGAACAGCTCGGGGCCGTACTCCTGCCAGCGGCCGGTGGCCTCGTAGGGCTCGCGCGGCAGCAGGGCGGGGAGCTGGACCTCCTGGGCGCCGATGGCCTCCATCTCCTCGCGGACGATGCGTTCGATGTTGCCGAGGACCTTCTTGCCGAGCGGCAGCCAGCTCCAGAGGCCGGCGGCGGTGCGGCGCACGTAGCCTGCGCGGACCAGCAGCTTGTGGCTGAGGACCTCGGCGTCCGCCGGGTCGTCGCGCAGCGTCTTCACCATCAACTTCGACATGCGCTGGACCGGTGCGTTGGCCATGGTTCTCGTGTCTCCTGCTGCGTAAGGGTGGTGCTAGGAGGTTAGCCGGGCGGTCCGGTGCGGTGGAAATCGGTTATCGACCGGCCGTGGCCCTGCGCAGCGGGAGACGGGCGCCCATCACGGCGTACGGCTTGGGGGCGCTGGGGAAGAGGACCCGGCGGGCGAGGTCCTGATAGCCGAGGGAGCGGTAGAGGCCGCGGGCGGGGCTCTCGGTGTCGATGGCGGAGAGGATCGAGCGGGGTTCGGCGGCGCCGTCGGTGATCGTGGTGATCAGGGAGCGGCCCGCGCCGCGGTTCTGGTGCGCCGGGTGGACGTGGAGTTCGGTGATGACGAAGGAGTCGTCGAGCCAGGCGTCGGTGCCCTCGGCGCGGAGGTAGGGCTCGACGACGGTGGACCACCAGTGGGCGCGGTCGTTGGGCATGCCGTAGACGAAGCCGACGAGGGCGCCCCCGACGGTGGCGCCCAGGGCCCTGGCGCCCGGGTGGGTCATGTGGCGCAGAACGATCTGGCGGCGGACGGCCACCTCGTCCGGGCCCAGTCCGAACGCGGCGGCCTGGACCGCGAGTGCCTCGTCGACGTGCGCCGACAGGTCCAAGGGGCCGATCACGAGCTGCATGGGCGGGAGCCTACAGGGGGGCGTTCGGATGCCCGGTCGAATGCCTGGTCGGGGTGCCCGGTCCGGGCCGGGGCCGTACGCGGACCGGCGTGCGGTCGGCCGGGTCCGCCGGGTTTCAGAACAGGACGCTCATGAAGGCGCCGGTCTCCTGGAAGCCCACCCGGTGATACGTCCGCCGGGCCGCCGTGTTGAAGTCGTTCACGTACAGGCTGGCGACCGGGGCGACATCCGCCAGGGCGTAGCGCAGGACCGCCGCCATGCCGGGTGCCGCCAGGCCCTTGCCCCGGTGCTCGGGGGCCACCCACACGCCCTGGATCTGGCAGGCGCGGTCGGTCGCGGCGCCGATCTCGGCCTTGAAGACGACCCTGCCGTCGGTGTCGAAGCGGGCGAAGGAGCGTCCGGAGCCGACGAGTTCGGCGACCCGGGCCTGGTAGAGCAGGCCGCCGTCGCCGGCCATCGGGGAGATGCCGACCTCCTCGGTGAACATCGCCACGCAGGCCGGCATGATCCGGTCCATCTCGTCCTTGCGGACACGGCGGACGTAGGGGTCCGGGGCGATGTCGGAGGGCACGCGGTCGGTGACCATGAGGGGCTGCCGGTGGCGGACCTCGCGGGCCGGGCCCCAGCCGGGTTCGAGGAGCCGCCAGAGCTGGGCGGTGGGCTCGGCGGGGCCGACGATCGAGGAGCAGCGGCGGCCGGCCCGCCGGGCGCGGTCGGCGAAGGCGCGCACGGCGCGGGGGGTGGCGCAGATGGGGACGAGGTTGGCGCCCGCGTAGCAGAGGGAGGTCAGCATGCCGTGCTCGTACCAGCCCCACATCTCGCCGCCGAGCCGCCACGGGTCGAGGCCGGCGATCTGCACCCGGGCGGTCACGAAGGCGTTCGCGACCGGGTCGCGGTCGAGGACGGCGAGCGCGGCGTCCAGGTCGCTCGGTTCGAGCACGCGGGAGGTGGTCTGCGTCAACACGTGCGGGGGCCTCACCCTGAGATCTGCTGGTCCCCGCACTGTACCTGGCACGCATATGCCGCGCCGCCCCCAGGGCGACGCGGCAGGAGTGGGTGGGTCAGCCCGCGACGGAGACCGAGGGCTCGCCGGAGGCCACGCCGTCGGCCTCCATCTGCTCGGCGAGCTTCATGGCCTCGTCGATGAGGGTCTCCACGATCTTCGACTCGGGGACGGTCTTGATGACCTCGCCCTTGACGAAGATCTGGCCCTTGCCGTTGCCGGAGGCCACACCGAGGTCGGCCTCGCGGGCCTCGCCGGGACCGTTGACCACACAGCCCATGACGGCGACACGCAACGGCACCTCCATGCCCTCAAGCCCCGCCGTGACCTCCTCGGCCAGCTTGTAGACATCGACCTGGGCGCGCCCGCAGGACGGGCAGGAGACGATCTCCAGCCTGCGTTCCCTGAGCCCCAGCGACTGGAGGATCTGGATGCCGACCTTGATCTCCTCGACCGGCGGAGCCGACAGGGAGACCCGGATGGTGTCGCCGATGCCCTGGGAGAGCAGCGCGCCGAAGGCGACGGCCGACTTGACCGTGCCCTGGAACGCGGGACCGGCCTCGGTGACCCCGAGGTGCAGCGGATAGTCGCACTGGGCGGCGAGCTGCCGGTAGGCCTCGACCATCACCACCGGATCGTTGTGCTTCACCGAGATCTTGATGTCCCGGAAACCGTGCTCCTCGAACAGCGACGCCTCCCACAACGCCGACTCCGCCAGCGCCTCGGGCGTCGCCTTCCCGTACTTCTGCAGCAGCCGCCGGTCCAGCGAACCCGCGTTCACACCGATACGGACCGGCGTCCCGTGGTCACGCGCCGCCCCGGCGATCTCCCTGACCTTGTCGTCGAACTGCTTGATGTTGCCCGGATTCACCCGGACCGCCGCACACCCCGCCTCGATCGCCGCGAACACATACTTCGGCTGGAAATGAATGTCCGCGATCACCGGAATCTGCGACTTCTTCGCGATCACCGCCAGCGCGTCCGCGTCGTCCTGCGTCGGACACGCCACCCGCACAATCTGGCAGCCCGACGCCGTCAGCTCCGCGATCTGCTGAAGCGTCGCCCCGATGTCGGACGTACGCGTCGTCGTCATGGACTGCACCGAGACGGGGGCGTCGCCGCCCACCGCCACGGGCCCGACCTGGATCTGCCGGCTCTTGCGGCGCTCCGCGAGCCTGGTCGGAACGTCCGGCATGCCGAGAGAAATCGCAGTCATCTGCTGTGCAACCCCAAGTCTGGATCAAGGTCCGGCCCCGTTCAGCGGCGGGCTCCGGCATCCGAGATTACGGCACGGACATGAACGCCGGGCACCTGGAGTGCGGGAGATGCATCCTTTGGCGTCCATCTGCCGGGCCACCGGAGTGAGGCCCGATCCGCAGGGACATGCTCTCCGGATCGGGCTTTTCTTCGGATCGTCCGGACGTCAGGTGATCCGCACCGGATTGACGACGTCCGCGACCAGGACGAGCAGCGTGAAGCAGATGAAGATGCCCGCCACCACATAGGCGACCGGCATCAGCTTCGCCACGTCGAAGGGCCCCGGGTCCGGGCGGCGCAGCACCTTGGCCGCGTTGCGGCGCAGCGACTCCCACAGCGCGCCCGCGATGTGGCCGCCGTCGAGCGGCAGCAGCGGGAGCATGTTGAAGAGGAACAGGGAGAGGTTGAAGCCGGCCACCAGCATGACGAACATGGCGAGTTGCTGGGTGGGCGGGATGTCCAGGGTGGCGATCTCGCCGCCTACGCGGGCGGCGCCGACGACGCCCATCGGGGAGTCGGCGTCGCGCGGTCCGTCGCCGAAGGCGGCGTCCCACAGGGCGGGGATCTTGGAGGGCAGGGCGGCGAGGGAGTCGACCGCGTCGCCGACCCGGTCGCCCATCCAGGTCACGGACTGGCCGAAGTCCTGTTTCACCACGCCGGTGGCGGCGCTGAAGCCGAGGAAGCCGGCGGTGACGTACTCGCCCTCGACGATCTGTCCGTGGGAGTCCTTCTTGGCGACCTTGTTGGTGGCGATCGTCGCGTGGAGGGTGAGCTGCTCGCCCTTGCGCTCGACGACGACCGGCACGTCCTTGCCGGGGTTGGCGCGGATCAGGTCGGAGAGCTTGTCCCATTCGTCGGTGCGTACCCCGCCGAAGGAGATGATCTTGTCGCCCGCCCTGAGTCCGGCCGCCGCCGCCGGGGAGGCCGGGTCGGACTTGGTGCAGTTGTCGCGGTTCTCGCTCTGCGAGATGACGCACTGGGAGACGGAGCTGACGGTGGTGGTCTGCTGCGAGATGCCGAAGCCCATCAGCACGGTGAGGAAGAGCACCGCCGCGAGGATGAGGTTCATGAAGGGGCCCGCGAACATCACGATGACCCGTTTCCACGGCTTGCGCGTGTAGAACAGGCGCTTGTCGTCACCCGGCTGCAGTTCCTCGAAGGCGGCCGAGCGGGCGTCCTCGATCATGCCGCGCCAGGGCGAGGTGGAGCGGGCCTCCAGCCGGCCGTCGGCGCCGGGCGGGAACATGCCGATCATGCGGATGTAGCCGCCGAAGGGGATGGCCTTGACCCCGTACTCGGTCTCGCCCTTCCTCTTCGAGAAGATCGTCGGTCCGAAGCCGACCATGTACTGCGGCACGCGGATGCCGAAGAGCTTGGCCGTGGAGAGGTGCCCCAGCTCGTGCCAGGCGATGGAGAACAGCAGACCGAAGGCGAAGAGGACTATGCCGAGGATGAACATCAGGGTCGTCATGCACGGGCCTCCGCCGTCTGTGCCGCCAGTTGCCGGGTCCGGGCGCGCGCCCAGGTCTCCGCTTCGAGGACGTCCGCGACGGTGAGCGAGGTTCCCGTACGGGGGGTGCCGTGTTCCTCGACCACCCGCGTGACGGTCTCCATGATCCCGAGGAACGGCAGTGCGCCGGAGCGGAACGCCTCGACGCACTCCTCATTGGCGGCATTGAACACCGCCGGGGCCGTGCCCGCGAGTTCCCCGACGTGTCGCGCCAGGTTCACCGAGGGGAAGGCCTCATGGTCGAGCGGGAAGAACTCCCAGGTCGAGGCCTTGCTCCAGTCGAAGGCGGGGGCGGCGTCGGGGACGCGCTCGGGCCAGCCGAGGCCGATGGCGATGGGCCCGCGCATGTCGGGGGGCGTCGCCTGGGCCAGTGTCGATCCGTCCGTGTACTCAACCATCGAGTGGACATACGACTGCGGATGCACGACCACCTCAATGCGGTCGAAGGGAATGTCGTAGAGCAGGTGGGCCTCGATCACCTCCAGGCCCTTGTTGACGAGGGTGGCGGAGTTGATCGTGATCACCGGGCCCATGGCCCAGGTGGGGTGGGCGAGGGCGTCCTCGACGGTGACATGGGCCAGCTCCTGCCTGGTCCGGCCGCGGAAGGGCCCGCCGGAGGCGGTGACGACCAGCTTGCGCACATCGACGCGGGTGCCGGCGGCGAGGGACTGGAAGAGGGCGGCGTGCTCGGAGTCGACGGGGATGATCTGCCCCGGCTTCGCTAGGGCCTTGACCAGCGGGCCGCCGACGATGAGCGACTCCTTGTTGGCGAGCGCCAGGGTGCGGCCCGCCTCCAGGGCGGCGAGGGTCGGGGCGAGTCCGATGGAGCCGGTGATGCCGTTGAGGACGGTGTGGCAGTCGGAGGCGGCGAGCAGAGTGGCCGCGTCCGCTCCCGCGAGGATCTCGGGGAGCGGCTCACCGGTTCCGTACCGGTCGCTCAGCGCTTCCCGCAGCGCCGGTACGGCATCCTCGCGGGCGACGGCGACGGTCCGCGCCCGCAGCCGGTACGCCTGGTCGGCGAGGAGGTCGACCCGGCCGCCGTTGGCGGACAGGGCGGTGACCCGGAAGCGGTCCGGATTGCGCAGCACGAGGTCGATGGCCTGGGTCCCGATCGACCCGGTGGACCCGAGGACCACCAGGTCCTTCGGGCCGTCGCCCGCCACCGGGTCGTAGACGAGGTGGGGGTCGGCGAGGGGGGCTGGACTGTCGCTCATCCCCCCATTGTTGCCGCAACCGCCCGCCAGGAGGACAGCGCGTCCCTCGCACGGGTGTCACGGCGCCTGTGCGGGCGTGTGCGGTGGGACACATTCCGGGGGCGTGGGCGTCGGTCCGTGCCGGCCGGGGGCCACGGGGTGGCCGTGCTACCCGATGCGGCGGTGCACGTTCTTCCGCCGTGATTCGCCCGGGGTGGCGTCCGCGATCCAGGGACCGTCGCCCGACGGGTCGACGACGCCCTGCTCCAGCCACTCGTAGGCGCCGCCCAGCACGCCCTTGACGACCTTGCGGTCGAGGTCGTCGGTGTTGCTCCACAGGCGGCCGAAGAGTTCCTCGACCCGCAGCCGGGCCTGGCGGCAGAAGGCGTCGGCGAGTTGGTAGGCCTCGCGGCCGTGGTCGCCCTCGGTGCGCAGGTGCTCGGCGCGCACACAGGCGGCGCTCATCGCGAACAGCTCCGCGCCGATGTCCACGATCCGGCCCAGGAAGCCCTGCTTGGTCTCCATCCGGCCCTGCCAGCGGGACATGGCGTAGAAGGTGGAGCGGGCGAGCTTGCGGCAGGCGCGCTCGACAAAGCGCAGGTGACCGGAGAGGTCGGGGTGGCCGGAGGGGTGGAAGTCGGCGTACGTGCGCGGGAGTCGGCCGGGTCCCGCGACGAGCTTCGGCAGCCACCTGGCGTAGAAGGCACCGGCCTGCGCGCCCGCCCGCGCCTTGTCGGACAGGGTCTTGTCGGGGTCGATCAGATCACCGGCGACCGAGAGGTGGGCGTCGACGGCCTCGCGGGCGATCAGCAGATGCATGATCTCCGTGGAGCCCTCGAAGATCCGGTTGATGCGCAGGTCGCGCAGGATCTGCTCGGCCGGTACCGCGCGCTCGCCGCGGGCCGCGAGGGACGCGGCCGTCTCGAAGCCGCGGCCACCGCGGATCTGGACCAGGTGGTCGGCCATCAGGCAGGCCATCTCGGAGCCGTAGAGCTTGGCGAGGGCGGCCTCGATGCGGATGTCGTTGCGGTCCTCGTCGGCCATCTGGGAGGAGAGGTCGAGGACCGCCTCCAGCGCGAAGGTCGTCGCCGCGATGAACGCGATCTTCGAGCCGACCGCCTCGTGCAGGGCGACCGGCTTGCCCCACTGCTCGCGCACCGCCGACCACTCGCGGGCGATCTTCAGGCACCACTTGCCGGCGCCGACGCACATGGCGGGCAGCGAGAGGCGGCCGGTGTTGAGAGTGGTCAGGGCGATCTTGAGGCCGGTGCCCTCCGCTCCGATGCGGTTCGCGGCCGGGACGCACACCCGGTGGAAGCGGGTGACGCCGTTCTCCAGGCCGCGCAGGCCCATGAAGGCGTTGCGGTTCTCGACGGTGATGCCCTCGGAGCCGGCCTCCACGACGAACGCGGTGATGCCACCCCTGCCGCCCTCGCCGCCCTCGCCGCCCTTCGGCTTCGGGACGCGGGCCATCACGACGAGCAGGTCGGCGACGACGCCGTTGGTCGTCCACAGCTTCACGCCGTCGAGGACGTAGTCGTCGCCGTCCCGCACGGCGGTGGTCGCGAGGCGGGCCGGGTCCGAGCCGACATCCGGCTCGGTCAGCAGGAACGCCGAGATGTCGGTGCGGGCGCAGCGCGGCAGGAACGTGTCCTTCTGCTCCTGGGTGCCGAACATCTTCAGCGGCTGCGGCACGCCGATCGACTGGTGGGCGGAGAGCAGCGCGCCGATCGCGGGGCTGGCGGATCCGACCAGGGCGAGGGCCTTGTTGTAGTAGACCTGGGTGAGGCCGAGGCCGCCGTACTTGGTGTCGATCTTCATGCCGAGGGCGCCCAGCTCCTTCAGCCCCGTGACCACCTCGTCGGGGATCCGCGCGTCACGCTCGATCACGGCCCCGTCGATCTTCGTCTCGCAGAAGTCGCGCAGCTTGGCGAGGAAGGCCTCGCCGCGCCGGGCGTCCTCGTCGGCCGGGAGCGGGTGGGGGTGGAGGAGGTCGAGGCGGAAGCGGCCGAGGAACAGTTCCTTGGCGAAACTGGGCTTGCGCCAGTCCTGTTCCCGGGCCGCCTCGGCGACCTGACGTGCCTCGCGTTCGGTGACGGTGGATCGGGAGGAGGGGGTGGTTGGGGCGGACATGAGGCTCACCTCGCCGCGAATCGGCATCGAAGGGTGGTACGCCCGCGGAGCCCCTCATGAGGGAACTCGCCGACGTACGTTGCTAGTCGGTGCTACCCGATCGTGTGTACCCGTTCCGGGACGGACCCACCACCCTTCGTGCCGCCGTTCGGCCGATGGCCGCGGACGCGAGAGGATGGGCGGGAGAGCCGGGAGACACCGGGGGAAGAAAGCCGTCGAAGCGCTTCGACGACGTATGGACACCCGTCGGCGCTGAGGTTAATGTCGAGCCACCCTCACCCGCTCGTACCCTTGCCCTTGCCCGCCCCACGCGCGCTGTCGAAGCGCTTCACGAAGCTTGGAGAGCTGGATGGTCACTCTCGCCGAGGTCGCCCAGCATGCCGGAGTCTCGGCGAGCACGGTGAGCTATGTCCTCAGCGGCAAGCGGTCCATCTCCACCGGCACCCGGCAGCGGGTCGAGGAGAGCATCCGCAAGCTCGGCTACCACCCGAACGCCGGCGCCCGCGCCCTGGCCAGCAGCAGGTCGAACATCATCGCGCTGATGATCCCCCTGCGCACGGACATGTACGTACCGGTGATGATGGAGATCGCCATCGCGGTCGCGACCAGTGCGCGCGCCCACGGGTACGACATCCTGCTGCTCACCGGCGAGGAGGGTCCCGACGCGGTGCGCCGCGTCACCGGCAGCGGGCTCGCCGACGCGATGATCCTGATGGACGTTCGAACTCGACGACGAACGGCTGCCCCTGCTGCGGGGCACCGGCCAGCCGTGCGTGCTGATCGGACTGCCCGCCGACACCACCGGGCTGACCTGCGTCGACCTGGACTTCAGGGCGACCGGGGCGCTGTGCGTGGAACATCTGGCGGGGCTCGGGCACCGCGACATCGCCGTCATCGGCGAGGCTCCCGCGGTCTACGAGCGGCACACCGGCTTCGCCGAACGCACCCTCGACGGGCTGCGCACCCGGGCCCGGGAGCTGGGGCTGCGGCTGCTGCACCGGCCCTGCGAGGGCGGGTACGACGCGATGGCCGCGACCCTCGCCCGGCTCTTCGACGAACGTCCGGACACCACGGGGTTCGTCGTCCAGAACGAATCGGCGGTCGAGCCGCTGCTCGCCCTGCTGCGCCAGCAGGGCCGGGCCGTGCCCGAGGACGTGTCGGTGGTCGCGGTCTGCCCCGAGCAGGTCGCCGCCCAGGCCTCGGTGCGGCTGACCTCGGTCGCCGTGCCCGCGCAGGAGATGGGCCGGCACGCCGTGGAGCAGTTGGTCGCCAAGCTCGGGGGACGCGGGAGCGACGAGGTCGTGCTGCTCGCGCCGGAGCTGACCGTCCGGGCCAGCTCGGGACCGGCGCCCGTCCGGCCGTAGCCGCCACTCCCGCCGGGCCCGGAGCGGGTGAAGGGACCGGCCCCGGGCGGGCCGGCCCCTTCACCGTGGTGCGGTGCGTCAGCCGCCGCTGACCGTCAGGTTGTTGGTGCGGAAGTCGAGCCCGCCGGCGGACGAGGTGATCTCGTAGCCGAACTGCACGTCGCCGATGGTCTCGTTGCCCATCCAGCCCTTGGTGTCCTTGATCCACTTCAGGATCGGGAGGATGTCCACCCTGCCGGAGTTCGAGTCCGAGGTGCGCAGGAACGAGAAGACCTCGTTGGCGCCGTTGTCGCCCTTGTAGACGTTCCAGGTGTGGCCGCCGAGGGTGACGGAGCCCTGGGCGCTGCCGAGCGGGCCGACGGCTCCGTTCTGGTTGACCCAGAGCATGATCTCGTAGTCGTAGTCCGTGTCCCAGATGTCGTACGACGTGTTGTACGCGCCGGACGACGGCACCGTCACGTCGTAGTCGCTGGTGAGCGAGGTGAGGGAGGTGATCGGCTTGTTGATCACCTTCTTGGCGTTCGGGTAGGACTTGATGCCGCCCGTGTTCGGGTGGTCGGCCCAGGCGCCCCAGTTGGTGCCGGAGTTGGCCCAGACGCACTGGCTGCCGGCGCCGGAGCCCCAGATGTTGTTGTAGAGGGTGTAGCCGTTCAGGCTCGTGTTGCCCCACTGGTCGCAGGAGTCCCAGACGGCGGCCTGGGCGGGGGCGGAGGCGAGGCCGACCGTGGCGCCGAGGGCGAGGGCCGGGGCGAGGAGGGCGGTCAGGGTGCGGGTGCGTGGGGTGCGGGTGCGTGGTGCCATGGGTGTCCTTCCATGGGTGGGGGTGCGGGGGGCTACCGCGCCTTGGCACTCGTGGCGCTGATGACGCGGTTCTCTCCGGCGACGAGGTCGAGCGACTCGGTGCCGGAGGAGGTCCTCAGTTCGATGCGCTGGGTACGGCCGGGGCGCAGGACGGCTCTCGCGTCGCCGTCGGGCGTCCAGGCGAGGTCGAGTTCCGCGCCGAAGCGGGTGCGCACGCCCCGGAGTTCGCCCCGCGGGCAGGACGCGGGGAGGGCGGGCAGCAGGACCAGCCGGCCGGGGGTGGACTGGACGAGCATCTCGATGAGCACGGCCGGCAGGGCGTGGGCGGCGTCCGCGTTGTAGACCTCGCGGCGGGGGTAGTGCGCGCTCATCAGGGACGCGTGGAAGAAGTCCCCGTCGAGCACCCGGCCGAGGGCGTGGGCGACCCGTTCGCCGTCCCGCAGCCGGGCCGCGATCAGGGCGTGGTGGAGGTGGCCGTGCGCCGAGTCGTTCTCGGCGCCGCGCAGTTCGAGGGCGCGGTGGGCCGCCTCGGCGAGGCGGGGGGTGTCGTACGGGTTGATCTCGTCGAGCGGCCAGACGCCGTAGAGGTGGCTGAGGTGGCGGTGGTCGTAGCGGTCCGCGAGGCCGGGCCGGGCCCACTCCGCGAGGGCGCCGTCGGCGTTGGTCCGGTGCGGCGGGAGGCGGTCGGCGAGGGCGCGCCAGCGCTCGGCGTGCGCGGGGTGGTGCTCGGCGGCGGTCAGCAGGGCGTGCCGGGCGGCGGAGAGGTCCATGGCCGCGTCGACGGTGCCCCAGCTCGCGTTCGCGGGACGGTTCTCCGGCGAGTAGGAGGGGACGACGACGAGATGGCCGTCCGCATCGGTGCGGGTCAGGAAGTCCTCGTAGAACAGGGCGACTTCGGCCAGCGCGGCGACGGTACGGGGGTCCCGGGCGCCGCGGGTCTCGTCGTGGTCGACGAGGGGCTTGAGCAGCCAGTCCGCGCCGGCGGTCCACAGGTGGAGCGGGTACTCGCGGCTGAAGTGGTACGTGTGCCCCGACTCGCCGTCGGTGTGCGAGGGCGCGACGACGCCCCGGGTGCCGAAGATCGCGCGGGCGTTGTCCCGCCAGTCCGGGAGCTGCCGGTGGACCAGGGCGGCGTGGGCCTCGGTGACCTCGGGGAGGGCGGCCGCCGCGGCGGAGGCGGTCTGGAGGTTGAGGTTGGCGTTGGTGGTGAAGGCGCCGGACCAGGCGGTGTTCCAGTCGCCGGTCCACAGTCCCGTCAGGCGGGGCGGGAGCAGCCCGCTCGCCGACAGCAGGTGGTAGCGGCCGGCGGCGAAGAGCCGCTCCAGGAGGGCCGCGCCGGGGGGCCGGCGCAGCAGTTCCGAGCCCGGCAGGGCGCGTTCGGCGGGGTCGGCGGCGAGGTCGAGGGTGACGCGGTCGTAGGCGGTGCGGTGCAGGGCGCAATGCCGGTCGAGCAGACCGTCGTACGAGGCTGTGTCGCGCAGGGCGCGCAGGGCGCGGCTCTCGGCGACCACGTCCAGCTCGCCGGTGTGCCGGCGCACCCGGGTGAGGAGCAGCAGCTCCGTGGCGCCCCTGACGAGGACTCCGGGCGGCGCCAGCCGTGTGCTGCCGCCGGTGACGGCGGCCAGGGTGACGCCCGTGTAGGCCAGGTCGCTGCCGGGGTAGCGGGCGCGCAGGCTGAGTACGGCGCCCTCGGGGGTGAGGACGGCGCCGTGGCCGACGGCCAGTGCGGCGGGGGCGCCGGGGAGGCGGGGGTCGAGGGACAGGTCGAGGGCGAGGTCGGGGGCGGTGACGCGCTGGACGATCACGTCGTCGGCGCGGGAGACGAAGACGCGGCTGGTCCATGTGCCGCAGGTGGCCGTGGTCTCGCCGGTCGTGAAGTCGACGCCGCGGTGGTGGCCGGCGCGGGTGTCGCCGGGCGGTCGGTCCAGGCGCAGTTGGAAGGCCGGGTGGAAGGGGCGCACCCATCGCAGCGGGCGGCCGTCGGTGAAGGACTCGGCGGCGGCGGTGTCGCCGGCCAGCAGGCGGTCCTGGAGCGCGGGGAGTCCGGCGGCGAGGCGGGGCGGGCGGCGGTGCTCGTCCTCGCCGTCGGGCCGGACGAGGGTGTGATGGGTGACGATGACCCGGTCGTTGTTCGGATCGCCGAACACAAGGGCGCCGTGGTGGCCGTTGCCGGTCAGGAAGGCGTCCTCCCAGCGGGCGGCGGGCTCGGGCTCCCAGGTGCCGTGCACCGGCGTGTCGTGCGCCGGGGTGCCGGTCATGAGGCCGCCTCCGTGAGGACGGCCACGCCGTAGCGGCCGAGGGTGACGCGGTCGGTGACGGTCGCGTCGGTCAGCAGGTCGCGGTGGGTGCCCGGCACGTCGACGGTGACCGGGTCGCGGCCGTGGTGGAGGAGGAACAGCAGCCTTCCGCGGCGTACGGCCTCCACGTCGGCCGGGAGGGTGTCGAGGACCGGACGGACGCCCGCCTCGGCGGCGGCGCGGGCGAGCAGGTCGCGCAGCGCCTCCGGCTCGGGGAGCGTCGAGAGGTACCAGGCGCCGCCCTTGCGCAGGACGGCCGGCAGCCCGTCCAGCTCGCCGCCCTTGTAGTGGAGCGTCTCGGTCGCGGTGCCGTCGGACTCGATCTCCTCCGACCACAGGGTGCCGCGGAAGCCGTCGCAGGCGGCCGTCTCGTCCGACTCCAGCGGCCACCACTCGTGCAGGGTGCGGATGCCGAACAGCTCGCGCAGCCGGGCGTCCATGCCGCCCGGCCGGATCCGGTCGTCCATGTCGGCGACGCCGGTGAGGAAGCCGCAGACGAGGGTGCCGCCGCCGCGGACATGGGCGAGGAGGTTGTCGATCGCCGCGTCCGTGAGCGCGTAGAGCTGGGGGACGACGACCGCCCTGTACCGGCTCAGGTCGTGTTCCGGGTGGGCGAAGTCGGTGGTGAGGTGGGCCGACCACAGGGCGCGGTGCCAGGCGCGCAGGATGTCCGCGTGGTCGAAGCGGGTGGAGGGCCGGGCCTCCTGGGCGCCGGCCCACCAGGAGTGCCAGTCGTGCAGGACGGCGACATCGGCGCCGACGTGGCCGCCCGCCGTGTACGGGCCGAGCTTCGCGAGTTCGGCGCCGAGCTGCTTGACCTCCTGGTACGTGCGCCCCCGCTCCCCCGCGTGGCCGACCATGCCGGAGTGGAACTTCTCGGCGCCCTGCCGCGACTGGCGCCACTGGAAGTAGCAGACGGCGTCGGCGCCCCGGGCCACGGCCTGTAGGGACCACAGGCGGTTGAGGCCGCGCGGCTTGGGGTGGTTCGCGCCGCGCCAGTTGACGGGTCCCGCGGCCTGCTCCATGAGCATCCACGGGCCGCGCGCCTGGGAGCGGGTCAGGTCCTGGACGAGGGCGCCCTCCTGGGCGCCGAAGGGGTCGCGCGGGTCGGGGTAGAGGTCGACGGAGACGACGTCCTCCTCCTCGGCCCAGCGCCAGGCGTCCTGGCCGAACCACAGCGGCATGAAGTTCGTGGTCACCGGCAGGTGCGGGGTGTGGCGGCGGACGATGTCGCGCTCGGCGGCGAAGCACTCCAGGAGCATGTCGGAGGTGAAGCGCCGGAAGTCGAGGAGCTGGCTCGGGTTCCTCAGATAGTGGGCGCGGCGCGGTGGGGCGACCTCGGCCCAGTCGCCGTAGCCCTGGCTCCAGAAGGCGGTGCCCCAGGCGGTGTTGAGGGCGTCCAGGGTGCCGTACCGGTCCCTCAGCCAGCGGCGGAAGCGGGTGGCGGCCTCCTCGCCGTGGTCGTAGGTGCAGTACTCGTTGTTGATGTGCCACATGGTGAGGGCCGGGTGGTCCGCGTAGCGGGCGGCCAGGGCCTCGGTGACGGCGGCGGCGTGGCGGCGGTAGGTGGTGCTGGAGTGCGAGAAGTGCTGTCGGCCGCCCCACCACTCGGTGCGGCCGTCCTCGTCGCGGGGGAGGGTGTCGGGGTGGAGGTGGCCGAGCCAGGGCGGGGGCGAGGCGGTGGGGGTGGCGAGCACGACGCCGATGCCGTTCGCGTGCGTCAGGTCCATGAGGCGGTCCAGCCAGGCGAAGTCGTGGACGCCGGGGCGGGGTTCGAGCTTCGCCCAGGAGAAGACGCCGAGGGTGACGGAGTTGACGCCGGCGGCCCGCATCAGGCGGATGTCCTCGTGCCAGGTCTCCTCGGGCCACTGCTCGGGGTTGTAGTCGCCGCCGTAGAGGATGCGGCGGCCGGTGGCGTCCGACAGGTTCGGCATCAGCCCTTCACCGCCCCGGTGAGCATCCCCTTCTTGAAGTGGCGCTGGACGAAGGGCGAGAGCACGGCCACCGGCAGCAGGGCCATCACCATCACGGCCATCTGCACGGCCAGGCCGGAGAGTTCACCGGTCTTGATGGCCTGGCCGAGCCCGACCGGCGCCTCCTGCTTCTGCACGAGCTGGATCATGACGTTCTGCAGGGGCAGCATGTCCTGGTCGTTCAGGTACAGGGAGGCGTTGAACCAGGCGCTCCAGTAGCCGACGGCGTAGAACAGCGTGATCACGGCGACGACCGCGCGGGACAGCGGCAGCACGATCTGCCACAGGATGCGCAGGTCACCGGCGCCGTCGATGCGGGCGCTGTCGATCAGCTCCTGCGAGATGCCCATGAAGAAGCCGCGCAGCACCAGGATGTTGAAGACGCTGATCGCGCTGGGCAGGATCAGCGCCAGATAGCTGTCGGTGAGGCCCAGGGACTGCACCAGCAGATAGGTGGGGATGAGGCCCGCGCTGAAGAACATCGTGGCCAGCAGCACCATCAGGATCCAGCGGTGGCCGAGGGAGCCGCTGCGGGACAGTCCGTAGGCGCACAGCACCGACACCGCCATCGAGAAGAGGGTGCCGACGAGGGTGATCCCGATGCTGACGAGCGCGGCCCGGGTGACCTGGCCGCCGCTGAGCAGTTCCTGGTAGGCGACGAAGGTGATGTCCTTCGGGATCATCACCAGCCCGCCGGCCCGGTCGATGGTCTTGCGCGAGGAGAGGCTGGTGACGACGACGATCCACAGCGGGAACAGGATGGCCAGGCAGGCCAGGAGCAGCACCGTCGCCTTGCCGGCGAGTCCGGCCCGGCCGGGCGGCTCCTCCCACACGGGCCGGGGCGGGGCCGCCCAACGGCCGGGTGCGCGCGCCGGTTCGACGGCGGACGCGGTCACTTCCCGTACGGCGGTCACTTCTTGTACACCCCCTGCTCGCCCATGAGGTGGGCCACCTTGTTCGCGATGAGGACCAGGCCGAGGCTGATGACGCCCTTGACGAGCCCCGCGGCGGCCGCGTAGCCGAAGTCCTGGTTGCGCACGCCGTTCCACCACACGAAGGTGTCGAGGACCTCCGCGGCTCCTGGTCCGACGGCGTCGCGTTGCAAGAGGATCTGTTCGAAGCCGACCGTGAGGGCGTCGCCGACGCGGAGCACCAGCAGCAGGGCGATCACCGGACGCAGCGCGGGCAGCGTGACGTGCCACATCCGGCGCCGGCGGTTCGCGCCGTCCATCGCGGCGGCCTCGTACAGGTCGGGGCTGACCGAGGCGAGCGCGGCGAGGAAGACGATGATCCCCCAGCCCGCGTCCTTCCACACGCTCTGCGCGGTGACCAGGAACTTGAAGGTGTCCGGGTCGGTCATGAGGCTGAGCCCGTCGTACCCGTGGTCGCGCAGGAGCTGGGACAGCAGCCCGGCACCGCCGAACAACTGCTGGAAGACGGCGATGACCAGCACCCAGGAGAAGAAGTGCGGCAGGTAGAGGATGGCCTGCGAGATCGCCCGCACCCGGGGGCGGACCACGCTGTTGATGAGCAGCGCGAGGGCGACGGGGATCGGGAAGTACAGCACGAGCTGGAGCACGAACAGCACCAGCGTGTTGCGCACGGCGTTCCAGAAGGCGGAGTCCTCGAAGATCCGCTGGAAGTTCTCCAGGCCCACCCAGGGGCTGTGCAGGATGGAGACGATCCCGTTGTCGCTGATGTAGGGGTCGTAATCCTGGAAGGCGACGACGTTGCCGAGGATCGGTACGTAGTTGAAGAGCAGCACCAGCAGGACGGCCGGCAGCGTCATCAGCAGCAGTACGCGGTCGCGCCGGAACCGCAGGCGCAGGCTCAGTCTGCCGGTGTGCGGCTTTCTCCCGGTGGAGCCGGTGGCGGCGTCGGACGCCGCCGGGGCCTTCTTCGTCGCATCGGCCTCGGCCCTGGTCCGAGGCACCGTGCTGTGGGACACGGCCGTTCTCCTTGCCTCGGTACCGGTCAGCTCGCCGCCGTGCCGTTGTCGTCGAGCAGCTTCCTGTACCAGTCGCGGAGTCGGTCGCCGCCCTTGCTCCGCCAGTCGGAGACGGCCTGCTGCATGTCGGCGATCTTCTTGCGGCCGCGGACGATGTCGTCCTCCAACTGCTCGAAGTCGTTGGAGAGGTTGGTGTAGCGGGCGGGTTCGGTGATCTGCATGCCGTAGAAGGCGGGCTTCCTGGTGAAGGCGCCCATCCGCTGCTGCCACTCGACCTGTCCCCTGGCCACCTCGGGGAAGTCGGGGTGGGCGATGGTCGCGGCGGGGCTCGCCACCATCACGTAGGCGTTCATCACGTCGATGTTGCCCTGGTCGGTCTTGGTGGGCACACCGTTCTCGACGGTGTAGTGGGTGCCCTCCACGCCGTAGTTGGTGGCCATGTACTCCTTGGTGCCGTACGGCGCGGCGGTGACGTTGGCGACGGCGAGCACGTCGCGGATCACGGACTCGGACGCCTTCTTGTTGACGAAGGCGAAGATGCCGGCCGGGTTCTGCGCCCACAGCGTGGGGTCGCCGCCGTCGTGGCCGAAGATGTCCATCCCCCAGATCTTGAACTGCGGGTTCTGGGTGGCCTGTTCGGCGGTGCGGCTCCACCACTGCGAGGAGTCCTGGTTGTAGATGAGGAACTCGCCCGCGGCGAACTTGGGTCCGGGGTCGGTGGCGTTGCTCTTGCCCAGCCTGGCGTCGGGGTGCACGACGCCGGCGGCGAACAGCTTGCGCGTCCACTCCAGGGCTTCGAGGTACTCGTCGGTCTCGACGCGGTAGACCAGCTTGCCGTCGGCCTGGTTCCAGCCGAGCGACTTCTCGTTGCCGGAGAGCACACCGAAGGCGTTGAAGGCGGTCCACTTCATGTCCAGGCAGGCCCAGCGCTTGGCCCTGGCGTTGGTGGCCTCCTTGGCCAGCGCCATGAACTCGTCGCAGGAGCGGGGGACTTCGTAGCCCTCCTTCTCGAAGATGTCCTGCCGGTACAGCGGCACGATGCCGGTCACGTACGAGGAAGGCATCGGCAGTCCACGCAGCTTGCCGCCGAAGATGGACCGCTGCCAGGCGTCGGTGGGTATCGCCGCGAGGTTGGGGAAGTCCTTGACGGCGTCCCCGGAGAGGTAGGGGCCGAGGTCGGCGAACTTGCCGATGATGGCGCTGGGTATCTTGCCGGTCATGTTCCAGCCGGGTACGACCACCACGTCGGGCACCTCGCTGGAGGCGAGGACCGCGCCGAGCTTCTGGTCGTAGGTGTTGCCGTCCTGGTTCTGCCAGACCACGTCGACGCCGATGAGGTCGTTCATCGCCCGGTAGTAGGCGTTGTCGGCCTTCGGCGGTGAACCCCAGAACGGCGACATGACGGTGACCCTGCCGCCCTCGCCGAGCTTCTTCGGCACCGAGGTCTTCAGGTCCGCGAGGTCGAGCTTGCCGGTGAAGCCGACCGCGGAGCCGTTCCTGCTCGGGATGTCGGGGGTGACCACGTTGCCGGCCACGTACGCCGGAAGCAGCTTCTTGGCGTCCTTGCCCGAGGTGGTGCCGTCCCGCGAACCGCCGTCGGATCCGCCGCAGGCGGTCAGCAGCGGCATCCCTCCCGCCACCGCTGCGGTGGCGACCGCCGTGGAGGCGAGGAACTTTCTCCGGCTGGGGCCGGAGGCGGCGTTCGGCGTCATTGCGTCAACCCTTCGTGGCGCACCAGGACACCCGGCGGTGGCCGTCGGCTGCGGTGTCTCGAGTGGAACTGGCTGAGCCGAAGCGGTCGTCGGAGGAATGCCCGGTGTCCGTCGCACCTCACGTGCACGTCCGGGAGGAAGCCTCTTAGTCGAAGCGCTTCGATGTTGCTGCGAGGTTAAGTGAACGCCTGGGGGTGCACAAGAGCCGATTCCAGAATTCCTCCGAGGTATCGGGATGCCGGTAGTGGTCGAACCGGCTCATGTACCCCGGGGACACCCCTGGGACGGGGACGAGAAGTCGGAGGTGATGCGCCCAAGTGGCTTGACACCCGGCCCGGTGGCCAATGAGCATCGAAGCGCTTCGAAAGCGTCTCGCCGCTCCATCGCAAGGGGAACTCCACGTGACCGCACCCACGCCGCCCGCGCCGCCTTTCCGTGATCCGCGTCTGCCGTTCGCGAAGCGCGTCGAGGACCTGCTGTCGCGGCTCACACTCGATGAGAAGACCGGGTTCCTGCACCAGTTCGCGCCCGCCGTGGAGCGGCTCGGCATCGCCGCCTTCCGCACCGGGCAGGAGGCGCTGCACGGTGTGGCCTGGATGGGCCCGGCGACCGTGTTCCCGCAGGCCGTGGGGATCGGCGCGACCTGGAACGAGGACCTGGTGCGCCGGATCGGCGAGGCGGTGTCCAAGGAGACCCGGGCGATGCGCGCCCGCGACGACCGCGTCGGCCTCAACGTCTGGTCCCCGACCGTGAATCTGCTGCGCCACCCCCTGTGGGGCCGCAACGAGGAGGGCTACTCCGAGGACCCGAGGCTCACCTCGGCCATCGCCACCGCCTACACCCGCGGCCTGCGCGGCGGGCATCCGGTGTACTGGCGCACGGCGCCCGTCCTCAAGCACTGGCTCGCGCACAACAACGAGACCGACCGGGACACGTGCTCGTCGTCCGTCCGCCCGCGCGTCCTGCACGAGTACGATCTGCGGGCCTTCCGCGAGACCGTCGAGGCGGGTGCGGTGGCCGGGGTGATGCCGGCCTACAACCTGGTCAACGGCCGCCCCAACCACGTCTCCCCCCACCTCGGCCGGCATCTGCGCGCCTGGACCGAGGAGGATCTCCTGGTCTGCTCGGACGCGGGCGCACCCTCCAACCTGGTCGACTCCGAGCACTACTTCGACACCCACGAGGAGGCGACCGCCGCCGCGCTGCGGGCCGGGGTGGACAGCTTCACCGACCACGGCACGGACTCCGCCGGGATCGTCGCGCGGGTCCGGGGCGCCCTGGAGCGCGGCCTGCTGACCGAGGCGGACATCGACACGGCCGTGCGCCGGCAGCTGTCGGTGCGCTTCCGCCTCGGCGAGTTCGACCCGGAGCGCGACCCGTACGCCGTCACGGCGGACACCGCCACGGACTTCGACACCCCCGAGCACCGGGCGCTGGCGCGGGAGGCGGCCGAGCAGGCGGTGGTGCTGCTCAAGAACGACGGTGTGCTGCCGCTGGCCCCCGACACCCGCGTCGCCGTCGTCGGGCTGCTCGCCGACGAGTGCAAGCTCGACTGGTACAGCGGCACGCTCATCCACCGCTCCACTGCGCTGGAGGGCCTGTACGAGCGGTTCGGCGCCGAACGCGTGAGCTTCGCGGAGGGCGTGGACCGGGTACGGCTGAAGACGGCCGCCGGTGCCTTCCTGCACGTGCCCTCGGCGGACGACGCCGCCGACCCGGCGCGCGGCGCCCAGGGCGCCCTCGACCCGGCCCTGCTGACCGGCCGCACCGACCTGCCGCCCCTCACCACCGACGCCGCCGGCACCGAACTCGCGCTCGTCGACTGGGGCGAGGGCGTCCTCACCCTGCGCGCGCCCGACGGCCGGTATCTGTCCGTCGCCGAGGACGGCTACGTCCGCGCCTCCGCCGACCAGCCCGGCGGCTGGGTCGTGCAGGAGACGTTCCGCCTGGAACCCCACGGGGCCGGACACCTCCTGAGACACTCGGGTACGGGTCGTCACGTCTGTGTCGCCGCCGACGGCGTGCGGGTTGCCGCCCGCGACGACGACGCCCCGGAAATCTTCGAGGTGCTCGTCACCGAGCGCGGCGAGGACGCGGTGGCACGGGTCGCCGCGCAGGCGGACGTGGTCGTGGTGGTGGCGGGCAACGACCCGCACATCAACGGACGCGAGACCGAGGACCGTACGACGCTGCGGCTGCCCGGCCACCAGGAAGGGCTGCTGCGCGTGGCCCGCGCCGCCAACCCGCGCACCGTGCTGACGCTGGTGTCCGCCTACCCGTACGCCGTCGACACGCGGGCGCTCCCGGCGGTGCTGTGGACCGCGCACGGCGGCCAGGCGGCCGGCACCGCGCTGGCCCGGGTGCTGGCCGGGGACGTCTCCCCGCCGGGCGGCTCCCGCAGACCTGGTACGCGGGCGACGCCGACCTGCCCGAGCTGCTCGACTACGACGTGATCGGCGGCCGCCAGACCTACCTGTACTTCGAGGGGACGCCGCTGTTCCCGTTCGGACACGGCCTGTCGTACGCGTCCTTCTCCTACGCGGACCTGGCGGCGAGCACGGCCGACGGGCAGGTGGCCGTGTCCTTCACCGTCACCAACACGGGGGAGGTGACCGCCGACGAGGTGGCGCAGCTCTATGTCCGGGCCGAGAACCCGTCCGTGCCGCGCCCGCGCCGCGAACTGCTGGCCCACCGCAGGTTCACCCTCGCCCCGGGCGCCACGGAGGCGGTGTCCTTCGAAGTCCCGCTGTCCGCCCTGGCGTTCTGGGACGTGGCACTGGACCGGTGGCGGCTGGAGCCGGGCCCGTACGCGCTGCTGGTGGGCGCGTCGAGCGCGGACGTGCGCCTGGAGACGACCCTCACCGTCGACGGCGAGCCCGCCGCCCCGCGCCCGGTCCGTGAACGCGGCCTGGAGGCGGCCGACTTCGACGAGCAGAGCGGCACCGAGATCGTCGACCGGACGAAGGTCACGGGCGACGCGGTGACGCCGGTGGCCGACCGGACGGGCGAACTGCTCTACCGCGACTGCGACTTCGGTACCGGCGTCGGCCGGGTGGCGGTGTCGGTCGCGGGCGGGGGCACCGTGGAGATCGCCCTCGACGGGGGCCCGTCGGTGGCGGCGCTGTCACCGACGGCGCCCACGGCGGGGCCGTACGACTACGTGGAACTCGGCGCCGCGTTCGCCGCCGAGGGCGTCCACGATCTCCGCGTCAGGCTGCGCGGCGCTCTGCGGCTCGCGCACGTCGGCTTCTCCGGCTGAGGGTCCCTAGGAGTGCCGGGCCCCCGGCTCGCCGCCCGCCCTCACCAGGCCCAGTTCGTAGGCGACGATCACGGCCTGGGCCCGGTCGCGCAGCTCCAGCTTGGCGAACAGCCGGTTGATGTGGGTCTTCACGGTGTGGTCGGTGATGGTGAGCCGGTCCGCGATCTCCGCGTTGGACAGCCCCCGCGCGATCAGCGTCGGCACCTGCGTCTCGCGGGCCGTGAGGTCACCGGCCGCGCGGACCGGCGGCCGGGACGCCCGCGCGTGCACGAACTCGGCGATCAGCCGCTTGGTGATCTCGGGCGAGAGCAGGGCGTTGCCGTCCGCCACCACCCGTACCGCGTGCAGCAGTTCGGGGAAGGTGGCGTCCTTGAGCAGGAAGCCGCCCGCCCCGGCCGCGAGCGCGTCGTACACGTACTCGTCGAGGCCGAAGGTCGTCAGCATCAGGACCCTGGTCGCACCGCCGGACGCGGCCAGGATCTCGCGGGCCGCCTCGATGCCGTTCTTGTGCGGCATCCGGATGTCGAGCAGCGCGAGGTCGGGCCGGGTCTCGCCGGCGATCCGCACCGCCTGCGCGCCGTCCGCCGCCTCGCCGACGACCTCGATGTCCTCCTGGGTGTCGAGGAGGTTCACGAAGCCCGTGCGCACGACCGCCTGGTCGTCGGCGACCAGTGCCCTGATCACCCGCGTCTCCCCCGCTCGCCGCACGGCGCTCACCCGGCCCCCCAGGGCAGCTCCGCCTCCACCAGGAACCCGCCGTCCGGCTCCGCGCCCGCGCTGAGCCGGCCCCCGACCAGAGCCGCCCGCTCCCGCATCCCGGTCAGGCCGTGGCCGGTGCCGGGGCCGGACTCCGGACGGGCGTCCGCGGCCGGGCCGTCGTCGCGGATGCGCAGGGTGAGCAGCCGGTCGGCGCCGTAGTCGACCTCCACCACGGTGCGGGCGCCGGGCGCGTGCCTGCGCGCGTTGGTCAGCGCCTCCTGGGTGATCCGGTACGCGGACAGCTCCCACGCGGCGGGCAGCGGCTCCGGCTGCCCGGTGATCCGCAACTCGGCCGCGCCGCCCACCGCCCGGTGCTGCTCGACCAGTTCGCCGAGGTGGTCGAGGGTCGGCTGCGGGGCGGTGAGGGCCGCGCCGCCCTGCGGGGTGCGCAGCACGCCGAGCAGGCGGCGCAGTTCGGCCATCGAGGAGCGGGCTGTGGCGGCGATCTGCTGGAAGCCGTCGCGGGCCTCGGGGCCGAGTCCGGGCGCTGCCCTGGATCCGCCGGTCGGTCCCGGACGCCGTACTGCTCCTGGTCGGCGACGGACCTTACGCGCCCGCGCTGCGGCAACTCGCCCTGGACGAAGGGGTGCTGGACTCGGTGTTCTTCGCCGGCGGCCATCCCCAGCACGCGCTGCCGCCGTTCTACGCCGCCGCCGACGCCTTCGCCATGCCCTGCCGCACCCGCAGGGGCGGTCTGGAGGTGGAGGGCCTGGGCATCGTCTGTCTGGAGGCCGCAGCCTGCGGACTCCCGGTCGTGACGGGCGACTCGGGCGGTGCCCCGGACACCGTGCGCGAAGGCGAGACGGGACATGTCGTCGACGGCCGCTCGGTGGCGGCGACGGCGGACCGCCTGGTCAGGCTGCTCCGCGATCCCCGGGCGGCCCATGAGATGGGCGACAGGGGCCGCCGGTGGGTCCGTACGGAATGGACCTGGGACCACTCCTGGTCCACGCTGCGGGACCTGCTCGCGGGGGAGGTGGCCGGCCGGCGCCCGTAGGAGGACGCCGCCGGCCCGCTCCGGATGGGTCAGAGGGCGAGGCCGGTCAGGACGAGCACCCGCTCGTAGGTGTAGTCGTCCATCGCGAACCTGACGCCCTCGCGGCCCACGCCCGACTGCTTGGCGCCGCCGTAGGGCATCTGGTCGGCGCGGTAGGAGGGGACGTCGCCGATGACGACGCCGCCGACCTCCAGGGCGCGGTGGGCGCGGAAGGCCGCCTGGAGGTCGTGGGTGAACACGCCTGCCTGGAGGCCGTACTTGGAGTCGTTGACGGCGTCGAAGGCCTCGCTCTCGCCGTGCGCCTTCCGCACGCTGAGGACGGGCCCGAAGACCTCCTCGCGGGCGAGCGTGGTGTCGGCCGGAAGGTCGGTGAGGACGGTCGGCGCGTATGCGGCGCCGTCCCGCTTGCCGCCGGTGTGCAGCGTGGCGCCCGCCTCGACGGCCTCCCGCACCCACGCCTCGACGCGTTCGGCCGCGGCCTCGTCGACCAGCGGGCCAACGTCCGTCGCGGGGTCGTTCGGGTCGCCGGTGACCTGGGCCTCGACGGCGGCGACGATGCGCGGCAGCAGGCGGTCGTACACGGCCGCGTCGGCGATCACGCGCTGCACGGAGATGCAGGACTGGCCGCCCTGGTAGTTGGAGAAGGTCGCGATGCGGTTCGCGGCCCACGCCAGGTCCTCGTCGCTCGCCCAGTCGCCGAGGACCACGGCCGCGCCGTTGCCGCCCAGCTCCAGGGTGCAGTGCTTGCGCGGGACCGAGTCCATGATCGCGTAGCCGACCCGCTCGGAGCCGGTGAAGGAGATGACCGGCAGCCGCTCGTCCTGGACGAGGACGGGCATGCGGTCGTTGGGCACCGGGAGGATGCTCCAGGAGCCGGCCGGCAGCTCGGTCTCGGCGAGCAGCTCGCCGAGGATCAGGCCGGACAGCGGGGTGGCCGGGGCCGGCTTCAGGATGATCGGGGCGCCGGCGGCGATCGCGGGGGCGATCTTGTGGGCGCACAGGTTCAGCGGGAAGTTGAACGGCGCGATACCGAGGACGACGCCCCTGGGGAAGCGGCGGGTGAGGGCGAGCCGCCCCTGACCGCCCGCGTCGGTGTCCAGGCGCTGGGCCTCGCCTCCGTTGAAGCGGCGGGCCTCCTCGGCGGCGAAGCGGAACACGGAGACCGCGCGGCCGACCTCGCCGCGGGCCCACTTGACCGGCTTGCCGTTCTCGGCGCAGATCAGCCGGGCGATCTCCTCGGTGCGCTCGGCCAGCCGCCGCGAGACGTGGTCCAGGGCCGCGGCGCGGACGTGGGCGGGGGTGGCGGCGAACTCGTCCCGCACCGCGTACGCGGCGGCCACGGCCTCCTCGACCTGGGCGTCGGTCGGCAGGCTCACGGTGCCGACCCGGCCGCCGTCCCAGGGGGACGTGACGTCGAGACCGGCCTCGCCGGTGGCCTGGCGGCCGGCGAGCCAGAAGGCGTGGGTGGCTGTCACATTCCCTGTTGGCATGGTGGAGTCCGGGCCCTTCCGCGTCGGTGACGGTGTGTACGGGTGCGGGTCCACGGTAGGGGGGTGCGGGGCGGTTGGTGTTTGTCCGGGGTGTAGTGGCGAGGGCGGGTTGTTCGACGTGGCGGCCAGGTGGGCGGGCTCCGCCCGGTCGCTGCGCCTAGTCGGACGAGGTCGCCTTCAGGGCCAGCCACAGCTCCATCCGTACGTCCGGGTCGTCCAGGGAGCGGCCGAGGATCTCCTCGACCCGGCGCATCCGGTAGCGCAGCGTGTGGCGGTGGACGCCGAGGTCGGCCGCCGCCGCGTCCCACTGGCCGTGGCGGGAGAGCCAGGCGCGCAGGGAGGCGACGAGGTCGCCCCGGCCGGTGGCGTCGTGGTCGCGCAGCGCCCGCAGCAGACCGTCGGCGAAGGCGCGCACCGCGTCGTCGGCGAGCAGCGGCAGTACCGATCCGGCCGCCAGGTGTTCGTGCTCCACGCAGACCCGTCCGCGCCTGCGGGCCACCGACAGGGCCTGTTCGGCCTGCTTGTAGGCGGTGGAGGCGGCGATGGGTCCGGACGGCGCGGACAGGCCGACGACCAGGCCCTCCTCCTCGCCCGCCGCCCTCGGCTGCGGCGCCGGACGGGAGGACTCCAGCGCCGACGCGTACTCGACGCAGGCGGCGACGGCCGCGCCCCCGTCCCTGGCCAGTACCACCACCCGCTCGCCCTCGGGGACGACGAGCACCGACTCGCCGGAGCGGGCCGCGGCCGACTCCACGACCTCGGCGAGTGCGCCGAGCGGGTCGCCGTTCGTGTCGGCGGCGGCCAGCGCGGCGGCGGACTGCCTGGTCCTGGCGGCGGGCACGCGCGCCTTCGGTCCGGCGTGCGCCCGCGCGGCGGACGCGGAGGCCGACTCGGCGACGATCATCCGGAAGGGCGCGTCCAGCAGACCGCCGTACAGGTCCCCCGCGACCGTGCGCGCGTGCTCCGGTTCACCGGCCAGCAGCATGCGCAGCACGGCCGCGTCGATGCGCAGCCCGGCCTCGTGCAGGGAGCGGGAGCGTTCCGTGGTGAGCGTCAGGAGGGCGATGGCGGAGTGGACGGCGTACCGCTCGGCGGTGCCGGGGGCGGCGGCGGTGCCGACGGCGAGCGCGGAGCGGGGCCGGCGGGAGGTGCCGAGGGAGTGCAGTTCGACCCGGTCGCCGTTGCCGGGCTGGTCGGGCTGTTCGGCGCCGCCGACCACGCTGGAGGCGGGTGCGGGCCGCTCGCCCAGCCGCTGTACGTCGGCGGTGAGCCGGGCGGCCCGGCGGCCCGCCCACTCCGGTGCCGCGGCGACGACGGCGCCCGAGGCGTCGTACAGCGCCGCCCAGCCGTCGACCTGAGCGGCGAGCGCGGCCAGCAGCCCTTCCGGGCCGTCGGTCAGCGCCTGCCTGGTCAGCTCGCGCTGGGCGGCGAACCCCGCGGTGACCGCCCGGTACTGGTCGGCGGCGATCGCGGCGGACACGGCCTTGCTGATGGCGAGGAAGGGCGTGCGGCGCGGCACCTCAAGGAGCGGCAGCCCCTCCTTGCGCGCCGCCTCGACCAGCGCCGCGGGGATGTCGTCGTAGTTGACGCCGACGGCGAATCCGAGCCCCACCACCCCGGCGCCCGCCAGCCGCTTCACGTACCGGTGCATGGCCTCCGGGTCGTCGGCGTCCAGCTTGAGCGCGGTGATCAGGAGCAGTTCGCCGCCCTCCATGTAGGGCACCGGGTCGGCCAGTTCGCTCACGTGTGCCCAGCGCACCGGCGCGTCGAGGCGGTCCCCGCCCGCGCGGACGGTCAGTTTGAGCGCCGAGTGGTGGACGAGCGAGGCGAGCGTGGGGGGCATGGGGCCTGGGCCTTCGGATCCGTGACGTGGGGTGCGGAGAGGTGAGGAGACGTGAGCGGACTGTGACCTTTTGGCCGCCACGTATGAACGACCTGTGTCGATTCTGCCTCACTGTCCGGTCACCCGGTTGTCCGCCCCCGATGGGTCACCCGCGCAGATCCACCAGGAGCGGCGGCGCGTGCTCCCCCTCCACGGTGGTCAGCGACAGCACCGCGTGGCCCGCCGGCACGGCCTGCGCCAGCTCGGAGGCCGACCAGCGCTCGCGCTCGATCTGCCGCACCGTGACCGCGTCCGTCGTCACCGCCTTGCCCGTCACCAGCTTGCGCAGCGCGTGGAAGGCCCGGGTCATCGGCTGATGGGCGAAGACGGTGTGCTTGGCGACCTCCGTCGTCTCCACCCACTCGGTGCCCCAGGTCTGCGCGAACCGGCTGCCGTCCCAGGTGGAGACCCCGGAGAAGGCCGCACGGCAGCCCACCGCGCCGTGCAGCGGGCCGTGCAGCGGCTCCGGGACCTCGCCCATGCTGCGCAGGGCGAGCAGCACGCCCGCGTTCTGCGAGCGCAGCCGCTGGATGCGGCGCACCGACTCCGCGGTGATCGCGCCCGTCGCGTCGTCCAGGACCAGGCAGGCGAAGTGCGCCCGCCCGCGCTCCCTGACCACGGCGTGGAACTGTGCGAGGACCAGCCGGGTGATCACCTGGCCGGCCTCCTCGTGGCCGCGCTCGGGCAGGTCGATCCGCACCCGCAGCGGATGGTGGGCCACCGCGCGCAAGGAGAACGGCCGCTGCGGGCCGCCCCCTGCGAAGAAGTCCGCGAACACCGGCCGGTTCAGCAGCGCGAGCCGGTCGGCCAGGGCCCGGCCCACGTCGCCCGGCGTGCCGGTGTGCCGCAGGCGCGCGTCGAGTTCGCGGCGCATGACGTGGTTCCCGCTCGCGTCGAGCGCCTCCGCCAGCGGGGCCAGCGCCCGCTCCTCGCCCAGCAGCAGTTCGCGCAGCTCCGGCAGGGCGGGAAAGCGGCCGTGGACCGCGCGGAAGGGGCCGAGCAACTGGGCCAGCGCGGTGGCCGCTCCCTGCGGGCCCGTTTCGAGGTCGCCCACCAGTGCTTCGGCGAGGAGGGCGGCCGCCTCGTCCGGGTCGTCGGACTCGGCGTAGGGGTCGAGGTCGTGCAGCGAGGAGGGATCGCCGATGCGCACGACCACGTCGAAGGCGTCGTCCGCTCCCAGCGGGCTTCCCGCGGCGGAGACGGCGACGACGGCGCAGCGCCCGGTGAGCGCCTGCAACGCGAGCGCCTCGGTCACCGGCTCGACGAGCGTGCGGGTCTTGCCGGCTCCGGAGGGGCCGACGGCGAGCAGCGAGGTGCCGAGCACGTCCGGGCCGAGGGCCGTCCCGGCCTCCTGGTACGGCTGCGGGGTGCGCTCGGCCGCCACCCAGCGGCCGATGCGCACCTGCCCGGTGAGCAGGTCGTGGCGGGCGGCCCGGCGCGGCAGGTCCCGGGCGCCGGAGGGGTGCGTCCAGGCCGCGCCGCCCTGGCGCAGGACGGTGTCCCGGAAGGCGTCGAGGCCGCCTGCGCGCCGGGCGACGGTGAAGGCGTGCTCCACCCGGGCGCAGTCGACGTCGTTCATACGGTTGCCGGCGACCTCGGCGGTGAGCAGCTCGGCGGCCTCGTGCTGGCCGGCGTCGCGCAGGTCGGGCCACTGGGAACGGGGGCGGTCGGGCCCGGCAGTGCCGGGGTCGTCCGCCGTCCGGCGGCGGGCGTCGAGCAGCGCCTTGGCGTACGGCCGCCAGGCGCCGAGCCGGGCGAACGGCCAGACCACGAGCAGCGTGACGGCCGCGTACAGCGTGTTGGTGAACAGGGTGGAGGCCATCAGCCCGTAGCCGTCCGAGATCAGCACCGTCAGGGAGAGCAGCGGATCGACGACCGGCACCGCGGGCCAGCCGACGCCCGGGAAGGCGTCGGGAAAGACGAAGCTGAGGGCGAGGAGGGCGAGGAGGGCGGCGACCAGCGCGCGGGCCGGCCGGCGCAGGCGGACCACGTAGACGCGGACGATGGCGACCCAGCTGCCGAGCACGGCCACCGCGAAGACGAGCGCGACGAAGAAGAGGCCGTCGTAGAAGACGAGGGCGTCCGCTCCCGGGAGCGTCACGGTCCGTCCCTCGACCGGCTTGGGCGAGGCCACGGTGCCGCCCCACCACCAGTCGCGCGGTGTGAACATCCGCAGCAGGACGAACTGGAACGGGATGACGCCCTGCCGCCAGAACGACCACACCAGGGTCGCCAGGAGGAGCGGGATCAGCATGCCGGCGACATTGACCGGGGCGAGCTTCTCCCGGGGCTGCTTCGGCGGCTGGTAGCCGAAGCGCCAGATGCCCGTGCGGGCGTCCGGCCTCGCCTCGTCGAGCCAGGCGGCGACGCCGGCCGGGGACCCGGGAGCCTGTTCGGACGCGGGTGGCGCGCCCGGCGCCCGCGCGGGTCGCGGCGGCACCCTGGGCGCGTCCGCGGGCACCCGGGGAGGTCCCGCCGGGCGCGGCACCGGATTCGCATGGGTGCCCCGCGCGTCCCGGTTCCCGTCGCTGTCCATCGCCTTGCCCCCTGACCAGCCGCTCCGCCACCGTCCGCGAGCCAATCTAACGCCCTCGCAAGGGGAGTTCACCGCTTACGCGGCCGTGCCCGCGTCGATGTGTCCGCATGTCGCCACGCCCGGCACCTGTCCATGGCGGACAACCGGCCCGGCGGACAACGCCCAGATGGAGCATGCCCGCCCCACCCCGTCGGTCCTAACCTGCGAGAAAAGAAGGCAAGCGTCCGTATGATCCCGCAGATCCCGCAAGACCCAGGAGCCCTCATGACCGCACTTCCGCAGGAGCGCCGCGTCGTCACCGCCATCCCCGGCCCGAAGTCGCGGGAGCTTCAGGACCGCCGTACGGCCGTGGTGGCGCAGGGTGTGGGCTCCACGCTGCCGGTCTTCGTCACCCGCGCGGGCGGCGGTGTCGTCGAGGACGTCGACGGCAACCGTCTGATCGACTTCGGTTCCGGCATCGCGGTGACCTCCGTCGGCGCCTCCGCCGAGGCCGTCGTCCGCAGGGCCTCCGCACAGCTCGCCGACTTCACCCACACCTGTTTCATGGTGACGCCGTACGAGGGTTACGTCGCCGTCGCCGAGGCGCTGGCCGAGCTGACGCCGGGCGACCACGCCAAGAAGTCGGCCCTGTTCAACAGCGGCGCCGAGGCCGTCGAGAACGCCGTCAAGATCGCGCGGTCCTACACCGGGCGGCAGGCGGTCGTCGTCTTCGACCACGGCTACCACGGCCGTACCAACCTCACGATGGCGCTGACCTCGAAGAACATGCCGTACAAGCAGGGCTTCGGCCCCTTCGCGCCCGAGGTGTACCGCGTCCCGGTCGCCTACGGCTACCGCTGGCCGACCGGTGCGCAGAACGCCGGTGCGGAGGCCGCCGCGCAGGCGATCGACCAGATCACCAAGCAGGTCGGCGCCGGCAACGTGGCCGCGATCGTCATCGAGCCGGTGCTCGGCGAGGGCGGCTTCATCGAGCCGGCCAAGGGCTTCCTGCCCGCGCTCAGCCGGTTCGCCGAGGACAACGGCATCGTCTTCGTCGCCGACGAGATCCAGTCCGGTTTCTGCCGTACCGGCCAGTGGTTCGCTTGCGAGGACGAGGGCATCGTCCCCGACCTGATCACGACGGCGAAGGGCATCGCGGGCGGTCTGCCGCTGGCCGCGGTCACCGGCCGCGCCGAGATCATGGACGCCCCGCACTCCGGCGGCCTCGGCGGCACCTACGGCGGCAACCCGGTGGCCTGCGCGGGCGCGCTCGGTGCCATCGAGACGATGAAGGAGCTGGACCTCAACGCCAGGGCGAATAACATCGGGGCGATCATGAAGTCCCGTCTGTCCGCCATGGCGGAGAAGTTCGACGTGATCGGCGACGTGCGGGGCCGCGGCGCGATGATCGCGATCGAGCTGGTCAAGGACCGCGCCACCAAGGAGCCGGACCCCGAGTCGACCGCCGCGCTCGCCGGGGCCTGCCACCAGGCGGGCCTGCTGGTCCTGACCTGCGGCACCTACGGCAACGTGCTGCGTTTCCTGCCCCCGCTGGTCATCGGCGAGGACCTGCTGAACGAGGGGCTCGACATCATCGAGCAGGGCTTCACCCGCATCTGAGCCGGCCCGCGCGCAAGCACGCGCCCAAGCGGGTACGCGGTCGCCGAACGCGCGTCCGAGCCGCGATCGGCACGGCCGGCGGGGCGACCGGCGGGGCGTGTGAAGAAGGTGTGCGGGGTGGATGTCGGGACGCCGATGGCCCTGTCCTGAGCGCGACCCCTGCCGTAGGTTCTACGCAGATGAGAGATGCACCCCGCCCACAGGGGACTGTGGGCGGACCCCTCACAGGCCGGGGCTTCCCCAGCTTCGACCTGGTCGTGCCTCGCGCACAACCGGAGCCCTCGGGTTCCGGGTCTCCTCACCGATCGGACGGTCGCCCGCCCCAAACCCCCCGGGGCGCGCGGCGTTCCGGTCAGGACGGCCGCCCCGGCACCCGGGACGGCGGTTCACCGAAGGGCCGACACACTCCCCCCTTGTGTCGGCCCTTCGGTGTGTGTTTGCCAAGCTGTCGGGCATGCTGCTGCTCGGGCTTCCCGTCCTCCTCTTCGCGCTGATCACCTGGCAGGTCGTCGCCGACGGCCCGCTGATCGGGGTGGACGAACGGCTGAGCGGGGCGCTGGTCCACCCCGACCGGTCCTCCGAGCTGCTGGCCGGCCTCGGCAATGTGCAGGTGGCCGTGCCCGTACTCGCCGTCGCGCTGGGGTACATCGCGTGGCGCGGGCGCGCCGCGGGCACGGACCGCTGGTGGCTGCCGCCCCTCGCCGGGGCCCTGGCGATGGTGCTGGTGCCGGTGCTGGTCGTCCCGCTGAAGGAGTGGACCGAGCGCCCCGGCACACCGGCCGTGCCCCCGGCCGTCGGCTACTACCCCTCCGGACACACCGCCACGGCCCTCGTCGCGTACGGCGCGGCGACGCTGCTGCTCCTCGGGCCGCTGCGCTCGCCGGCCGCCCGCCGCGCGCTCGTCCTGCTCTGCGCGGCCCTGGTCCTCGGCACCTCCTACGGGCTGATGCGCCGGGGCTACCACTGGCCGCTGGACGTGGTGGCCAGCTGGTGCCTGGGGACGGTGCTGCTGGCCGGGGTGGCGCTGGCGGCCCGCCGGGTGCCGCGGCCGGTCAGCGGAAGTACGCGTCGAAGTTGTCCCGGAACTCCCAGTTCCCGTACCGGTCCCAGTTGATCGACCAGGTCATCAGGCCGCGCAGGTCCGGCCAGGTGCCGTGGGTCTCGTACGAGCCGCAGTCGGTCTTCCTGGTCAGGCAGTCCAGGGTCTTGGTGACCTCGGCCGGGGCGACGTGGCCGTTGCCCGCGTTGGTGGAGGCCGGCATGCCGATCGCCACCTGGTCGGGGCGCAGCGCCGGGAAGACGTTGTCCGGGTCGCCGGCGACGGGGAAGCCGGTGAGCAGCATGTCGGTCATGGCGATGTGGAAGTCGGCGCCGCCCATGGAGTGGTACTGGCCGTCCAGGCCCATGATCGGGCCCGAGTTGTAGTCCTGGACGTGCAGCAGGGTGAGGTCGTCGCGCAGGGCGTGGATGACGGGGAGGTAGGCCCCGGCGCGCGGGTCCTGGCCGCCCCACGGGCCGGTGCCGTAGTACTGGTGGCCGAGCTGGACGAAGAAGGTCTCCGGGGCCATGGTCAGCACGAAGCCGTCGCCGTACCGGGCCTTGAGGCTCTTCACGGCCGAGACGAGGTTGACGACCACGGGCGTCTTGGGGTTCTTGAAGTCCGTGTCGTCGGCGTCGAGCGAGAGCGAGTGCCCCTCGAAGTCGATGTCGAGGCCGTCCAGGCCGTACTCGTCGATGATCTTCGAGACGGAGGAGACGAAGGTGTCGCGGGCCGCCACCGTGGTCAGCTGCACCTGCCCGTTCTGGCCGCCGATGGAGACCAGCACCTTCTTGCCGGCCGCCTGCTTGGCCTTGATCGCCGCCTTGAACTCGGCGTCGCTCTCCACGTCCGGGCACTCGGTGACCGGGCAGCGCTCGAAGCGGATGTCTCCGGAGGTGACCGAGGTCGGCTCGCCGAAGGCCAGGTCGATGACGTCCCAGCTGTCGGGCACGTCGGCCACGCGGGTGTAGCCGGAGCCGTTGGCGAAACTGGCGTGGAGGTAGCCGACCAGGGCGTGGGCCGGCAGGTCCGAGGCTCCGGCGCCGGCGGAGGAGCCGGTGCGCGGGGCGGTGCCCGCGAGGTCCGCGTCGGCCGCACGGGCGGCCGACGTGAGCGCGGTCGTGCCGCACGCGGCGAGAGCCGCGGCGGTCAGCAGCGCGACGAGGGGGCGACGGGCGAGTGGTCTGGAGCGTTCCACAAGTGCCTCCGGGCATGGGGGAGATGGGGAGGGTGGAGCGCGCCCAATTTGGTCCAGACCAATTCTGTTGTCAACCCCTCGTGCCTCTCACCACTCGCTCCCCTCCCCCGCCAGGGCCGCCGCCGCCTCGTGCATCGCGAGTTCCAGGAGCGACGGATCGGTGAGGGTGCCGCTCCCGTCCGGCGGGATCAGCCAGCGGGTGCCGCCGGCGGACGGACCGCCCGGGTACGGCACCACGATCCAGGTGCCGAGTCCGGCCGTCCGGATGCCGGTGCCCAGCCAGCGGGCCGCCGTGCCGGGCGGCACGAAGAAGCCCGTGCGCGAGTCGCCGAAGTCGGCGAGCACCGGGCCGGGTTGGTCCAGGACACGGGACAGCACGTCGAGGGTCGGATAGCCGAGCCTGCTCGGCAGGATGAGCACGTCCCAGGCCTTGCCCGCGGGCAGCAGCGCGACCGTCGAAGGATCGCGCTCCCACTCCCGCCGGCAGGACTCGGGATCCGGTGCGACGGATGCCAGCCACCCGACCGCCGTCTTCGCGCCAGGCATGTGAAGACCTCCCTTTCACTCGGTGACGCGGGGTGCGTCACAAGGGAGAGGGAGGTGCCCCCGCCCGCATTACGCGGGTTGCGATGACTCGTTGGAGTGAACCGGGTCACAGGGGGCGCGGCCCGGCCGCACTCAGCTGTCGAAGCCCAGCCCCAGCCTGTCCATCGTGCGCAGCCACAGGTTGCGCCGGCCGTCGTGCGCGTCCGCGCGGGCCAGCGACCACTTGGTCAGCGCGATGCCGGTCCAGGCGAAGGGCTCGGGCGGGAACGGCAGGGGCTTTTTTCGGACCATCTCCAGTGCGGTGCGCTCGGTGCGCTCCCCCGCCAGCAGGTCGAGCATCACCTCGGCGCCGAACCGGGTGGCGCCCACACCGAGCCCGGTGTACCCGGCCGCGTAGGCGACCCGGCCCCGGTGCGCGGTGCCGAAGAACGCCGAGAAGCGGGAGCAGGTGTCGATCGCGCCGCCCCAGGCGTGCGTGAAGCGCACGCCCTCCAGCTGCGGGAAGCAGGTGAAGAAGTGCCCGGCGAGCCTGGCGTAGGTCTCGGGGCGCTCGTCGTGCTCGGCGCGCACCCGGCCGCCGTAGGGGTAGACGGCGTCGTATCCGCCCCACAGGATCCGGTTGTCGGCGGAGAGCCGGAAGTAGTGGAACTGGTTGGCGCTGTCCCCGAGGCCCTGCCGGCCGCGCCAGCCGACCGAGGCGAGCTGCGCGTCGGTCAGCGGCTCGGTCATCAGGGCGTAGTCGTAGACCGGGACGGTGTACGGGCGCACCCGGCGGACCAGGTTCGGGAAGACGTTGGTGCCGAGCGCGACGGTGCGGGCCCGGACCCCGCCGTACGGGGTGCGTACGGCCATGCCGGCGCCGTGGGGCCGCAGCGTGAGCGCCGGGGTGTGCTCGTAGACGCGGACGCCGAGGGCGAGGCAGGCGCGCTTGAGGCCCCAGACGAGTTTGGCGGGGTTGACCATGGCCACGCCCCGGCGGTCCCACAGCCCCGCGCGGAACGTCGGTGAGTCGACCTGCTCGCGCACGGCCCCGGCGTCCAGGTACTCGACGCCGTCGGCGAGGCCCTTGGCGCTGATCTCCTCGTACCAGTCCGCCAGTTCCCGGGCCTGGTAGTCCTCGGTGGCAACGTCGATCTCGCCGGTGCGCTCGAACTCGCAGTCGAGACCGTGGCGGGCGACCGCCTCCTCGATCGCGTCGAGGTTGCGGGCGCCCAGCTCCTCCAGCCGGTGGATCTCGTCCGGCCAGCGGGTGAGGCCGTTGGACAGGCCGTGGGTGAGGGAGGCGGCGCAGAAGCCTCCGTTGCGGCCGGAGGCGGCCCAGCCCACCTCGCGGCCCTCCAGGAGCACCACGTCCCGGTCCGGATCGCGCTCCTTGGCGATCAGTGCGGTCCACAGCCCGCTGTAGCCGCCGCCGACGACCAGCAGGTCGCAGCTCTGCGCGCCGGTGAGGGCGGGCCGGGGGCGGGGGCGGCCGGGGTCGTCCAGCCAGTACGGGACCGGCTGGGCGTCGGAAAGGGATTTCGTCCAGTCGTTGCCGCGACTCATGGCGCTCGGGGCCATGATTTCAACTCCCTACGAATGCGGTACGCGATGCACTACGCCTTGCGGCGATTTCGGCGGTTGCCGACGGCCATGGCGGCCAGAACGAACAGTACGGCGACGACGAACATGGCCGTACCGATGACATTGATCTGAACGGGCGTACCGCGCTGTGCCGATCCCCAGACGAACATGGGGAAGGTGACGGTGGAACCCGCGTTGAAATTCGTGATGATGAAATCGTCGAAGGAGAGCGCGAAGGCGAGCAGCGCGCCGGCCGCGATCCCGGGGGCCGCGATGGGCAGCGTGACCCGGACGAAGGTCTGGAAGGGACCGGCGTACAGATCCTGCGCCGCCTGTTCGAGGCGGGGGTCCATCGACATCACACGGGCCTTGACGGCCGTCACCACGAAGCTGAGGCAGAACATGATGTGGGCGATCAGGATCGTCCAGAAGCCCAGCCGGGCACCCATGTTGAGGAACAGGGTGAGCAGCGAGGCGGCCATCACGACCTCGGGCATCGCCATCGGCAGGAAGATCAGCGAGTTGATCGCGCCGCGCGCGCGGAAGCGGTAGCGCACCAGCGCGAAGGCGATCGCCGTGCCGAGCGCGGTGGCGCCCAGGGTCGCCCAGAGGGCGATCTGGAGGCTGAGCGAGAGGGAGCCGCACAGCCCGGCGACGCCGCACGGGTCCTTCCAGGCGTCCGTGGAGAATCTCTGCCACTCGTAGTTGAAGCGCCCGTTCGGTTTGTTGAACGAGAACACCGTGACCACGACATTGGGCAGCAGGAGATAGGCGAGCGTCAGCAGTCCGGCGATCACGACCAGATTGCGCCTGAACCATCTGACGAATTTGACGAAGGTCATTTTAAACCAGCTCCTCCGTCCCGGACTTGCGGATGTAGAAGGTGACCATGGCGAGAATCGCGGCCATCAGGACGAAGGAGAGTGCCGCCGCCGTCGGATAGTCGAGGACCCGGAGGAACTGCGACTGGATCACGTTGCCGATCATTCCGGTGTCGGCCGAGCCGAGCAGGGAGGCGTTGACGTAGTCGCCGGTCGCCGGGATGAAGGTGAGCAGCGTCCCGGAGACGACGCCCGGCATCGACAGCGGGAAGGTGATCTTGCGGAAGACCGTGGAGGGCTTCGCGTACAGGTCTCCCGCCGCCTCGTGCAGCCGTCCGTCGATGCGCTCGAGCGAGGTGTACAGCGGCAGGATCATGAAGGGCAGGAAGTTGTACGTCAGACCGCAGACCACCGCGAGCGGCGTGGCCAGCACCCGGTCGCCGGACGTCCAGCCGAGCCAGCCGGTCACGTCCAGGACGTGCAGCGTGTTCAGGGCGCCGACGACCGGTCCGCCGTCCGCGAGGATCGTCTTCCAGGCCAGGGTGCGGATCAGGAAGCTGGTGAAGAAGGGCGCGATGACCAGGATCATGATCAGGTTGCGCCAGCGGCCCGCCCGGAAGGCGATCAGGTAGGCGAGCGGATAGCCGAGCAGCAGGCACAGCACGGTCGCGGAGGCCGCGTAGGCGACCGAGCGCAGGAACTGCGGCCAGTACTCGGACACCGCGTCCCAGTAGGTGACGAAGTGCCAGGTGACCTTGTAGCCCTCCTCCAGCGAGCCCGTCTGCACGGACGTGGAGGCCTGGTAGACCATGGGCGCCACGAAGAAGACGACCAGCCACAGGATGCCGGGCAGCAGCAGCCAGTACGGCGTCCAGCGGCCCCTTTTGCGCGGGGGCTTCGTCTCCGGCGCGGTCGGCGAGAGCGGCGGTGGCGCCTCGGTGAGGGTGGACATCAGGCGGCCTCTTCCTCGGCCACGCCCGCGTCGATGTCCTGGGCCGCGTCCAGGCCGAAGGTGTGCGCCGGGTTCCAGTGCAGGACGACCTCGGCGCCGGGCACCAGGCGGGCGTCGCGGTCGATGTTCTGGGCGTAGACCTCGAACTCGGGGCAGACCGCGCAGTCGACGACGTACTGGGTGGAGACGCCGATGAAACTGGTGTTGGAGATCGTGCCGGTGACCCGGTTGCGGCCCTCCGGGACGGAGCCCGCGTCGTCCGCGTGGGTGAGGCCGATCTTCTCGGGCCGCACGCCGACCAGTACCTTGCCGCCGGCCCGGGTCGGCGCGGAACATCGGGCGCCGGGCAGGACCAGCTTGCCGCCGCCCGCCTTCACCACGATGTCGTCGCCGCTGCGGGTGTCGACCTCGGCCTCGATGAGGTTGGAGGTGCCCAGGAAGTTGGCGGTGAAGGTGGTCTGCGGATTCTCGTACAGGTCGGCGGGCGAGCCGAGTTGTTCGACGCGGCCCGCGTTCATCACGGCGACCCGGTCGGCCATCGTCATGGCCTCCTCCTGGTCGTGCGTGACGTGCACGAAGGTGATGCCGACCTCGGTCTGGATGCGCTTGAGTTCCAGCTGCATCTGGCGGCGCAGCTTGAGGTCGAGGGCGCCGAGCGGTTCGTCCAGGAGCAGCACCCTGGGGTGGTTGATCAGGGCGCGGGCGACCGCGACGCGCTGCTGCTGGCCGCCGGAGAGCTGGTGCGGCTTCTTGCGCGCCTGCTCGCCGAGCTGGACGAGGTCGAGCATCTCGCCGACCTGCTTCTTGACCGACTTGATGCCGCGCCGGCGCAGGCCGAAGGCGACGTTCTCGAAGATGTCGAGGTGCGGGAAGAGGGCGTAGGACTGGAAGACCGTGTTCACCGGCCGCTTGTACGGCGGCAGGGCGGTCACGTCCTGGTCGCCGAGATGGACGGTGCCCGCGCTGGGCTCCTCCAGTCCGGCGATCATGCGCAGGGTCGTCGTCTTGCCGCAGCCGGAGGCGCCGAGCAGGGCGAAGAAGGAGCCCTGCGGCACGGTCAGGTCGAGCGGGTGCACGGCGGTGAAGGAGCCGTAGGTCTTGCTGATGCCGGCGAGGCGGACGTCGCCGCCGCGGTCCGTCGCGTCTGCCTGGCTCTTCGTCGTATTCGTCGTCATCGTCGTCACGCCCCAGTGAGCTTCGCGAACTTCTCTTCGTAGGCCGTCTCTTCCTTCGGGCTCAGTGAGCGGAAGGCGTGGGACCGGGCCTGCATGGCCTTGTCGGGAATGATCAGCGGGTTGTTCGCCGCGTCCTCGTCGATCTTCGCCAGATGGTCCTTCACACCGTCCACGGGACAGACGAAGTTGATGTAGGCGGCGAGTTCCGCGGCCGGGCCCGGCTCGTAGTAGTAGTCGATGAGCCGTTCCGCGTTCGTCTTGTGCCGTGCCTTGTTGGGGATCAGCATGTTGTCGCTGGACGTGATGTATCCGCTGTCCGGGATGACGAAGTCCACGTCCGGGTTGTCCGCCTTGAGCTGGACAACGTCCCCGGCCCAGGCCAGACAGGCGGCGATGTCGCCCTTGGTGAGGTCGGAGGTGTAGTCGTTGCCGGTGAAGCGGCGGATCTGGCCGCGGTCGACGCCCCTTTGCACACGGGCGATCGCCGCGTCGTAGTCGTCGTCGGAGAAGCGGGCCGGGTCCTTGCCCATGTCGAGCAGCGTCATGCCGATGGAGTCGCGCATCTCGGTGAGGAAGCCGACGCGTCCCTTGAGCTTCGGGTTGTCGAGCAGGTCGGAGAGCGTCTTCACCTCGATGCCGTCCAGGGCCTTCTTGTTGAAGGCGATGACGGCCGAGATGCCCTGCCAGGGGTAGGAGTAGGCGCGGCCCGGGTCCCAGTCCGGGTTGCGGAACTGCGGCGACAGGTTGGCGAAGGCGTGCGGCAGGTTGGCCGGGTCGAGTTTCTGGACCCACCCGAGGCGGATCAGCCGGGCGGCCAGCCAGTCGGTGAGCACGACGATGTCCCGGCCGGTCTCCTGGTCCGCGGCGAGCTGCGGCTGGATCTTGCCGAAGAACTCGCTGTTGTCGTTGATGTCCTCCGTGTACGCGACCTTGATCCCGGTGCGCTTGGTGAACGCGTCCAGGGTCGGGTGCCGCCGGCCGCTCTCGTCGACGTCCATGTACTCGGTCCAGTTGGAGAAGGAGACGCTCTTCTCCTTCTCCGACCGGTCGTCGGCGGAGACACCGCCCTCGGTCTTGCCGGCCGCCGGGATGCCGCAGCCGCTCAGCGCCCCGAGTCCGCCGAGGGCGAGCGCGCCGCCCGTGGAGGCGCGCAGCAGTGAACGCCGGGTGAGGGCCGCCCTGCCGTTGGTGAGACTGCGCCGCACGGCGGCCGCGCGGGCCGGGGACAGGGGGTCTGGCTCGTACTGCTCCATGCGCGTGGTTGCCCTTTCGGGTGGGTCGGCCGTGGTCGGCGGCCTGGCGTGATGGCTATCGGTCCCCGAAGACGGTGCGGTGCCAGTCCTTGGCCGCCACCGCGGTGTTGTCGAACATGACGTGCTTGACCTGGGTGTACTCCTCGAAGGAGTAGACGGACATGTCCTTGCCGAAGCCGGACGCCCGGTACCCGCCGTGCGGCATCTCGCTGATGATCGGGATGTGGTCGTTGATCCACACGCAGCCCGCCCCGATCTCGCGGGTGGCGCGGTTCGCCCGGTACACGTCCCGGCTCCAGGCGGAGGCGGCGAGCCCGTACGGCGTGTCGTTGGCCAGCCGGATGCCCTCGTCGTCGGTGTCGAAGGGCAGGACGACCAGGACGGGTCCGAAGACCTCGCACTGGACGATCTCGCTGTCCTGGGCGGCGTCCGCGATGAGGGTGGGCCGGTAGTAGGCGCCGTCCGCGAGACCGCCCCGCGGTGCCTCGCCGCCGGTCACCACGCGCGCGTAGGAGCGGGCCCGGTCGACGAACCCGGCCACGCGCTCGCGCTGGGCGTGGCTGACCAGTGGGCCGAGGTCGGTGCCGGGGGCGAAGGGGTCGCCGACGCGGACGGTGTCCATGAGGGCGGCGGTCCGCTCGACGAACGCCTCGTACAGGGGCCGCTGCACATACGCGCGGGTGGCGGCCGTGCAGTCCTGGCCGGTGTTGATGAGCGCGCCCGCGACCGCGCCGTGCACGGCCGCGTCGAGGTCGGCGTCGTCGAAGACGAGGAAGGGCGCCTTGCCGCCCAGCTCCAGATGGAGGCGCTTGACGGTGGCGATGGCGACCTCGGCGACGCGCTTGCCGACGGCGGTGGAGCCGGTGAAGGAGGTCATGGCGACATCGGGGTGGCCGACGAGGTGCTCGCCCGCATCGCGTCCGGTGCCGCTGACGATGTTGACCACGCCGTCGGGCAGGCCGGCCTCGGTGGCGGCCTGGGCGAACATCAGGGAGGTCAGCGGGGTGATCTCGGCGGGCTTCAGCACGATGGTGTTGCCCGCGGCGATCGCCGGGAGGATCTTCCAGGCGGCCATCTGGAGCGGGTAGTTCCAGGGGGCGATCGACCCGACGACACCGATCGGCTCGCGCCGCACGTACGAGGTGTGGTCGCCGGAGTACTCCCCCGCCGACTGGCCCTGGAGATGCCGGGCGGCACCGGCGAAGAAGGCCGCGTTGTCGACCGTGCCCGGCACGTCGAACTCACGGGTCAGCTTCAGCGGCTTCCCGCACTGCAGCGACTCCGCGCGGGCGAAGTCCTCGGCGTGCCCGGCGAGCACCTCGGCGAACCGGTGCAGGGCGTCGGAGCGCTCGCCCGGGGTGGCGCCGGCCCAGCCGGGGAACGCCTCCCGCGCGGCGGCGACGGCCGCGTCAACGTCGTCCGGACCTGCCGGCTCATAGGTGAGGAACGTCCTCGCCGGTCGCCGGGTCGACGACGGTGTGCGTCCGTCCCGAGGTGCCCTTCGTCAGGCGGCCCGCGATGTACTGCGCCCCGTCCGCGAAGCGCTCCCGGGCCGGGAAACGGACCTGGGCGGCTGGGACGGCGTTGCCCGGGTTGTGCATGTCGCTCTCCTCGGTCTCCCCGTGATGGGGGCCGGCGTGGCTCAGGCTCGATGTGAGTGCCGATCCTGACAGAGCACTAGGCCTCCAACAAGGGATTCCGTTGTTGCCATTTGGTTACGCGACGGAATCTGTCGACCAGATGTCGAGCCGCCACGGAAAAGGACGGACGGACTGTCCGTGGCGCGTGCCGGACTCACGTGCATGGGCGCGTTCGCGATGCCGGGAAAGGGCGGCGGGGCGCGGGGAAGCGCGCCCGAGCCATGACGAGACCCGCACGCCGAAGCACCCGTATCCGCGCTCAACAGGCGGACCGGGCGTGGGGCATCGGCCTGCGGAGAGCGGGGGCCGCGAAGGGAACCGGGGACCGGGGAGAGGGGAGAGGGGGGAGCGGTCAGCTCCGCGCGGCCACGGAGACCGGCGCCGGGCGCGCGGCGCCGTAGTAGCCCTCGTCGTAGCCCGAGTCCTCGTTGCTCGCGATGGTGATCCCGACGGCGATCAGGGCGATCACCGCGACACCGAGCACGATGCCGATGATGCCCATGACGAAGCCGGCCTGCGCCTGCCCGTGGTTGGTGGCCTCGCCGCGCTCGGCCCTCCGGCGGCCCTTGACCCCGAAGACCACGGCGAGGACACCGAGCACCACGGAGACCACGCCGTACAGGCAGAACAGGCAGCAGGCCAGGATGCCGAGCACCATCGCCGCGGTGCCCGTGCCGTTGCGCGGAGGCAGCGCGATGCCGGGCCAGCCGTAGCCCTGGTTGTAGGCGGGGTAGCCGTACCCGCCGGGGACGCCGGGACCGCCCGGGACGGTGGGACCGCCGGGTGCCGCCGGCGGGGGCGGCACCGCGGGCCCGGGAGCCGCGAACCCGGCCGCCGGCATCGATGCGATCGTGGCCTGGTCGTGCACGGACGGGGGCCGCACCGGGCCCGCGTCCTGGCCCTTGTCCAGCGAGGGGCCGGTCTCCGGCGGCGCCCAGGGGTCGTAGCCGCCGGAGGGGTCCCCGCCCGGCTGTGTCGCGTCCGTCATGTCCGTCCCCCCGCGTCGATCGTGCCCGCCATGCTACGGGGCCGGACCCCGCGGTGTGAGACCCGCCTACGATGATCCCCGAACCACCGATCAGCCGATCACCCGCACCCCGCCACCGCACCGCCGGCCCGGGGCGCCGTTACGGGGAGGAACCCATGACCGAGCACCTCGTCGACCCCGCCGCCCCGCGCGACCTGCACGCCTTCATCGCCGGACTGCCCAAGGCCGAACTGCACGTGCACCACGTCGGCTCCGCCTCCCCGCGCATCGTCTCGGAGCTGGCCGCGCGCCACCCCGACTCCAAGGTCCCCACCGCCCCCGAGGCCCTGGCCGACTACTTCACGTTCACGGACTTCGCGCACTTCATCGACGTGTATCTGTCCGTCGTCGACCTGATCCGCACCCCGGAGGACGTACGGCTGCTGACCTACGAGGTGGCCCGGGACATGGCCAGGCAGCAGGTGCGGTACGCCGAGCTGACCGTCACCCCGTTCTCCTCCACCCGGCGCGGCATCGACGAGGACGCCTTCATGGAGGCGATCGAGGACGCCCGCAAGGCGGCCGAGGCCGAGTTCGGGACCGTACTGCGCTGGTGCTTCGACATTCCCGGCGAGGCCGGTCTTGAGGCGGCGGAGGAGACGACACGGCTCGCCACCGAGGACCGGGTGCGCCCGGAGGGCCTGGTCTCCTTCGGGCTCGGCGGACCCGAGATCGGGGTCGGCCGGTCGCAGTTCAAGCCGTACTTCGACCGGGCGATCGCCGCCGGCCTGCACTCGGTCCCGCACGCCGGCGAGACCACCGGCCCGCAGACGGTGTGGGACGCCCTCACCGACCTGCGCGCCGAGCGCATCGGACACGGCACCAGCTCCGCCCAGGACCCCGCGCTGCTGGCGCACCTCGCCGAGCGGCGGATCCCGCTTGAGGTCTGCCCGACCTCGAACATCGTCACCCGCGCGGTGCGCGACCTGGACGAACACCCGATCAAGGAGTTCCTGCGCGCCGGCGTCCTGGTGACCGTCAACTCCGACGACCCGCCGATGTTCGGCACCGACCTGAACAACGAGTACGCCGTCGCCGCCCGGCTCCTCGGCCTCGACGAGCGGGGCCTGGCCGCCCTCGCACGGGACGGGGTCGAGGCGTCCTTCCTCGACGCGCCGGGCAAGGCCCGCATCAAGGCCGAGATCGACACCTACACCGCCGACTGGCTCGCCTCCTGAGAGTTGCCGCCCACCATGAACCCCCTGCGCGACGTGACCGCCGTGGCCCACCGCGGCGACCCGTACCGGCACCGCGAGAACACCCTCGACTCGCTGCGCTCCGCCCTGGAGCGCGGCGCGGACGCGGTGGAGACCGACGTACGCCCGACCCGGGACGGCGTGCCCGTCCTGCTGCACGACGAGACGCTGAAGCGGCTGTGGGAGCGGGAGCGGCCCCTGCGCTCCCTGACGGCCGACGAGGTGCGCGAGCTGACCGCGGGCGGGGTGCCCACGCTCGCGCAGGCGCTGGCCGCGACGGAGGGCGGCCGGCTGATGCTGGACCTGCCGGGGACGCCGGACGAGCGGACGGTACGGCGCGTCGTGGACGTGGTCCGCGAGTGCGGGGCGCGGGAGCGCGTGTACTACACCGCGGGCGCCGCCGCCATGCTCGCCGTGCGCGCCGCCGACCCCGGCGCCGAGATCGCCCTGACCTGGACAACGTCGGCACCGCCCCGGCCCGCCCTGCTGGCGGCGGTGCGGCCGCGGTGGCTCAACTACCGCTTCGGACTGGTCGACCGGGCACTGGCCGACCGCGTCCACCGCGACGGGTTCCTGCTCTCCGTGTGGACCCCCGACACCCGCCGCTCCATGCGCCGCCTGCTCGCCCTGGGCGCCGACTCGATCACGACCAACCGCGTCGACGTACTGTGCGCCCTGCGCGCCGCCACCGGCCCACCCCGGTAGAGGATCACCTCACCCGAGCCGCCGCGCCACCGCGTGCGACACAAGGGTCGCCGCCCCCGCGACACCGAGCCCCACGGCGATCTCGCGCGCCCGCGCGACCCGCAGGCGACCTGCGCGGCGCAGCCGGTGGCGGGCCCAGAGCGTGAACGGGACGACGATCAGCGGCGAGGTCACCGACCCGGGCGTGTAGCCGCGCACCAGCCCGGCCTGTGCGAGGTGGACCAGTCCGTGCAGGCCGAAGGCGTTGAGCGCGCTCTGGTACACGGCCGACCGGCCGCCGGTCAGCCGGCCCGCGGCGGACGCGATGGCCACGATCGCGGCCATCGCCCCGACCGCCACCGCGAACTCCCGCCCGTCGACCGACGCGGCCCGCCGCCACACGGCCTCCGGCACGGCGGGGAACCGTTCCCGCGGGGACGGCAGGGTGCGCCGCCACCAGCCCGGCACGGTCGCCAGTTCCTCGATGTCGTGCAGCGCCCAGGCGGCGAGCAACCCGAGGGTGACCGCGCTCCCCAGCTCTTCCTCACTCACTGGATTCGTCACGCGGGTCAGTCTGCCGCGGCCCGGCCGCCCCACTACACCCCCACGATCGCGTTCCACCGCTTCGCGAACTCCGTCCGCTCCCCCGCCTCGATGTCCCGTGCGATCGCGAGTCGTTTGCGCATCGCCGTGTCCGGGAAGATCAGCGGGTCCTCGGCCAGGGCGGCGGTGTCCTCGTCGTCGGAGGAGGCGAGCACGTCCTGGGCGGCGGGGACCGGGCAGACGTAGTTGACCCAGGCGGCCAGCTCGGCGGCGACCTCGGGCTGGTAGTAGTGGTCGATCAGCAGCTCGGCGTTGGCCTTGTGGCGGGCCAGGTCGGGGATCATCAGGGACTCCGCCCACAGCTCGGCGCCCTCCTCCGGGACGACGAACTCGATGTCCGGGTCGTCCGCCTGGAGCTGGATCACGTCACCGGAGTAGGCCTGGCAGGCCAGCACGTCACCGCCGGCCAGGTCCTTGATGTAGTCGTTGCCGGTGAAGCGGCGGATCTGACCCCTGCGGACCTGCTTCTCCACCTGGTCGCAGATCGTGTGGAAGTCGTCCGCCGTCCAGTCGGTGATGTCCACGCCGTTGCCCTGCATCAGCAGCGCGAAGGCCTCGTCCATGCCGGAGAGCAGCGTCACCCGGCCCTTGAGGTCGTCCGCCCACAGGTCGGACACGTGCCGGACCTCCCGGCCGAGCCGGCGGCGGTTGTAGGCGATGCCGGTGATGCCCGACTGCCAGGGCACGGTGAACTTCCGGCCCGGGTCGAAGGCGGGCGACCGCAGCAGCGGGTCGAGGTACTTGGTGACGTTGGGCTGGCGGGAGCGGTCCATCTCCTGCACCCAGCCGAGCCGGACGAACCGCCCGCACATCCAGTCGCTGATGACGATCAGGTCGCGGTCGGTGGGCTGGTGGTTCATCAGGGACGGGCTGATCTTGCCGAAGAACTCGTCGTTGTCGTTGATCTCCTCGACGTACTCGACGGAGATGCCCGTCCGCTTCTCAAACGCCTCAAGCGTGGGCCGGCGGCTGGGCCGCTTGTCGTCGGTGTCGATGTACAGCGGCCAGTTCGCCCAGGTCAGCCGGTGTTCGGTGGCGGACCGGTCGGTCGCGGCGCGGGCTCCGGGCGCGACGTAGGCGGCCGGTACCCCGCAGCCGGCCAGCGCACCGAGCGCGGCGGAGCCGCCCAGGCCGCGCAGCAGGGTCCGGCGGGACATGGGGGGCGTCTTCGGCAGGAAGGGCATGGCCGCAGGATGCCCCGTCCACCCGGCCCGGGACAATCGACGCTGCGTCGAGCGCCTCCGTCCAGGCCCGACACCCTGTCGACCGGGAGAGCCCGCGGTGCACGCGCCGCGGCCCCGGACGGCAGAGACCGTCCGGGGCCGCGAGGCGTGCGGCGCGACCGCCGTCACACGTCCAGCGACGTCATCACGTGTTTGATCCGCGTGTAGTCGTCGAAGCCGTACGCCGACAGGTCCTTGCCGTAGCCGGACTGCTTGAAGCCGCCGTGCGGCATCTCGGCGACCAGCGGGATGTGGGTGTTGATCCACACGCAGCCGAAGTCCAGCTTCTTGGACATCCGCATGGCCCGGCCGTGGTCCTTGGTCCACACCGAGGAGGCCAGCGCGTACGGGACGCCGTTGGCCCACTCGACCGCCTGGTCCTCGTCGCGGAAGGCCTGGACGGTGATGACGGGGCCGAAGACCTCCTGCTGGATGATCTCGTCGTCCTGATCGAGGCCGGAGACGACGGTCGGGGCGTAGAAGTAGCCCGTCTCGCCGACCCGGTGGCCGCCGGCCTCGACCTTGGCGTGGGCGGGCAGGCGCTCGACGAACCCGGAGACCCGCTTGAGCTGGTCCGGGTTGTTGAGCGGTCCGTACAGCACGTCCTCGTCGTCCGGCTGCCCGGTCCTGGTCTCGGCCGCCGCCTTGGCGAGCGCGGCGACGAACTCGTCGTGGATCGACTCGTGGACGAGCACGCGGGTGGCCGCCGTACAGTCCTGGCCTGCGTTGAAGTAGCCCGCGACCGAGATGCCCTCGACCGCCTTGGGGATGTCGGTGTCCTCGAAGACGACGACCGGGGCCTTGCCGCCCAGCTCCAGGTGGACCCGCTTGAGGTCCTTCGCCGCCGACTCGGCGACCGCCATGCCGGCCCGCACGGAGCCGGTGATGGAGGCCATCGCCGGGGTCGGGTGCTCGACCATCAGACGGCCGGTGTCACGGTCGCCGCAGACGACGTTGAAGACGCCCCTGGGCACGATCGAGCCGATGATGTCGGCCATCAGGGCCGTGGAGGCGGGGGTGGTGTCCGAGGGTTTCAGCACGACCGTGTTGCCGGCCGCGAGCGCCGGGGCGAACTTCCACACGGCCATCATCATCGGGTAGTTCCACGGCGCAACCTGGGCGCAGACACCGATCGGCTCGCGGCGCACGAAGGAGGTCAGGCCCTCCATGTACTCGCCGGCACCGCGCCCCTCCAGCATCCGTGCCGCGCCCGCGAAGAAGCGGATCTGGTCGACCATCGGCGGGATCTCCTCGGAGCGGGTCAGCCCGACGGGCTTGCCCGTGTTCTCCACCTCGGCCGCGATCAGCTCCTCGGCGCGCTCCTCGAACGCGTCCGCGATCTTCAGCAGGGCCTTCTGCCGCTCGGCCGGCGTGGTGTCGCGCCAGGCGGGGAAGGCCGCGGCGGCGGCCGCCATGGCGGCGTCCACGTCCGCCTGCCCGGACAGCGGGGCGCTCGCGTAGGCCTCTCCCGTGGCGGGGTTGACCACCTCCGTGGTCCGTCCGTCGGCGGCGTCCCGGAACTCACCGTCGATGTAGTTGCGCAGACGACGCAGCTCGGTGCTCACTGCCGGCCCTCCAAGTTCGGGTGTCCAGTACCTGAGACACCACCCTAGACGGAGTCCCGACGCTTTCAACACCCCCGGCCGCTTCTAGGATGCGAAATCCGCAGATTGGGGGGATTCAAACAACGAATTTCATCGATACAACCTTGCGAAACTGACGATACGTCGTGCACAGTGATGCCGTGGCCAGTCGAAGCGCAGACCAGAAGGACTCCCGCGAGTCCAGGAACGGCGGACCCCAGTTGGACGCCGTCTCCCTCGCCATCATCGAGCAGCTCCAGGAGGACGGCCGGCGGCCGTACGCCGCCATCGGCAAGGCCGTGGGCCTGTCGGAGGCGGCCGTGCGCCAGCGCGTCCAGAAGCTCCTCGACCAGGGCGTGATGCAGATCGTCGCCGTCACGGACCCGCTCACCGTGGGCTTCCGGCGCCAGGCGATGATCGGGGTCAATGTGGAGGGCGACGTGGAGTCCGCCGCCGAGGCGCTGTCGGCCATGTCGGAATGCGAGTACGTGGTGATGACCGCGGGCTCCTTCGACCTGATGGTGGAAGTCGTCTGCGAGGACGACGACCACCTTCTCGAGGTCATCAACCGCCGCATCCGGGCCGTCCCCGGAGTGCGCTCCACCGAGAGCTTCGTCTACCTCAAGCTCAAGAAGCAGACCTACATGTGGGGAACCCGATAATCGTGAGCAGCGACAGCCCCAAGGATCTCAGCCGGACCGCCTACGACCACCTGTGGATGCACTTCACCCGCATGTCGTCGTACGAGAACGCCCCCGTCCCCACCATCGTCCGCGGCGAGGGCACCCACATCTACGACGACAAGGGCAGGCGCTACCTCGACGGCCTGGCGGGCCTGTTCGTGGTCCAGGCCGGACACGGCCGCACGGAGCTGGCCGAGGCCGCCGCGAAGCAGGCGCAGGAACTCGCCTTCTTCCCGGTGTGGTCCTACGCCCACCCCAAGGCCGTCGAGCTGGCCGAGCGGCTGGCCGACGAGGCCCCGGGCGACCTCAACAAGGTCTTCTTCACCACCGGCGGCGGCGAGGCGGTCGAGACCGCCTGGAAGCTCGCCAAGCAGTACTTCAAGCTGACCGGCAAGCCGACCAAGTACAAGGTCATCTCCCGCGCGGTCGCCTACCACGGCACCCCGCAGGGCGCCCTGTCCATCACCGGCCTGCCCGCGCTGAAGGCCCCGTTCGAGCCGCTGGTCCCCGGCGCGCACAAGGTGGCGAACACCAACATCTACCGCGCCCCGCTCTTCGGCGACGACCCCGAGGCCTTCGGCCGCTGGGCCGCCGACCAGATCGAGCAGCAGATCCTCTTCGAGGGCCCGGAGACGGTCGCGGCCGTCTTCCTCGAACCCGTGCAGAACGCCGGCGGCTGCTTCCCGCCCCCGCCCGGCTACTTCCAGCGGGTGCGCGAGATCTGCGACCAGTACGACGTGCTGCTCGTCTCGGACGAGGTCATCTGCGCCTTCGGCCGGCTGGGCACGACCTTCGCCTGCGACAAGTTCGGCTACGTCCCGGACATGATCACCTGCGCCAAGGGCATGACCTCGGGCTACTCCCCGATCGGCGCCTGCGTCATCTCCGACCGCCTGGCCGAGCCGTTCTACCGGGGCGACAACACCTTCCTGCACGGCTACACCTTCGGCGGCCACCCCGTCTCCGCCGCGGTCGGCATCGCCAACCTCGACCTCTTCGAGCGCGAGGGCCTCAACCAGCACGTCCTCGACAACGAGGGCGCCTTCCGCGCCACCCTGGAGAAGCTGCACGACCTGCCGATCGTCGGCGACGTGCGCGGCAACGGCTTCTTCTACGGCATCGAGCTGGTCAAGGACAAGGCCACCAAGGAGTCCTTCGACGAGGAGGAGACCGAGCGCGTCCTGTACGGCTTCCTCTCCAAGAAGCTCTTCGAGAACGGCCTGTACTGCCGTGCCGACGACCGCGGCGACCCGGTCGTCCAGCTCGCCCCGCCGCTGATCTCCAACCAGGAGACCTTCGACGAGATCGAGCAGATCCTGCGCGCCACCCTCACGGAGGCGTGGACGAAGCTCTGAACCCGACCGCCGGTCATCCCCTCGGATGATCACCCCGGCCCCGGCGCCGCCCGTTCGAGTGAGACACGGCGGCCCGGGGCCGTGTGCTGTCCGGTCCCCCTCCAAGGACTGCCTAGCGTGCCCAGTGACCGATCGGCCCCGCCTTCGTTCCCCCGGAAGGGGGACATGACCGGGGAAATACGGATCAGAACCGAGGTGTACGCCCATGGAGGCTCCGCCGGACAACGACGTGCTCTGGGCCCGCGCCCTGCACTTCCAGCACCACGACGGCTCTCCCGCGCTGCAAGGCGTGTCGCTCGGCGTCCGCGAGGGCGAGATCCTCGCCGTGAGCGGCCCGCGCGGCAGCGGCAAGACCACGCTGCTGCGCTGTCTGTCCGGGCTGGTCCGGCCGCAGGACGGCGAGGTGTGGTTCAACAGCGTGCCGGTGCACACCATGGGTCCGCTCAGCCGCGAACGGCTGCGCCGCGACCGCTTCGGCTGGATCGACCCGGCCCCCGCGCTCGTCCCGGAGCTGAACGCCTGGGAGAACGCCGCCCTGCCCCTCATGCTGCGCGGCACCGGCCGGCGCCGGGCCAAGACCGCCGCCCTGGAGTGGCTGGAGCGCCTCGACGTCGGCGACAAGGCACGCCGGCGCCCGCACGAACTCCGGCAGGCCGAGCGGCAGCGCGTCTGCATCGCCCGCGCCCTCGCCGTCACCCCCGCGGTCCTGTTCGCGGACGAGCCGACGGCCCCCCTGCACCGCGCCGACCGCGCCCAGGTGCTGCGGACGCTCACCACGGCGGCCCGCTCGCACGGCATCACCGTCCTGCTCGCCACGCACGACGCGCAGACCGCCGCCCTCGCGGACCGCACGGTGGCGCTGCTGGACGGGCGGCGGGTGCGGACCGTGCACCTGCCCCCGCTCGCCGAGACCGCGGTGGCCACGGGTGCCGCCGGGGCCTCCGGAACGGAAGGCCGGGCGGCGTGCTCGCTCTCCGCCTGACCCGCGGCGCCCGCCTCGCCGTCCAACTGCGCCGCCTGCTGGTCGCGTTGGCCTCGGCGGGCACGGGCCTCCTGCTGCTGAGCGCCCTCGGCCACGCGCTGACCCACCCGGACGCGTCCGGCGCCTCCGCGCTCCGCCTGGCCTGGTGCGCGGCGCCCCTCGCCGCCACGGTGTACCTCGCCGTCGCCGTGGCCCGCACCGATCCCGGCACCCGGCCCCGCTCGGGCCTGTCGGCGATGGGCCTGGGGCCGGGCCGCCTGATGGCCGTCTCGGCGACGACCACGGCCCTGTCCGGCGCCCTCGGCTCGGTGGCCGCCCTGTTCCTCTTCCTCCACCTGCGCGGCGACCTGTCGGGCCGGCCCTTCGGGGGCGCCGCGGCCGACGCCCTGGCCGTCGGCCACTCCCTGCCCGCGCCGGCCGTCCTGACCCTGCTGTGCCTCGTACCGGCCGCCGCGTCGGGGGCGGTCGCGTTCACGCTGCGTCCCCGCGAGACGCGGCCCACCCTGCTCAACGCCTCCCGCGGCTACGGCCGTTTCGGCGCGTACGGCTGGGGCAAGGCCCGCGAGACCTTCGGCGCCTACGGCCGCTTCGGCGCCCGCTGGGCACCGGCCACGGCGACCGGGGAGCCCTCCCGGCCCACCGGGGCCGCGGAGGTCACCCCGCTGGAGCGGGGCCCGAAGCGGGAGGGCGCGGACGCGGAGGACGCCTCCGCCCCGGGAGGCGCCCTGCGCACCCGGGTGAGCGACCCCCGCTCCTCGGCCCCTACCGACGCGGGCGACGACCGGCCCGCGGGACCGGCGGACGGCGCCGGGCCGATCCCGGACACCGCTGCCCGCGCCCAGCCCGCCAACGCCCTCCCCTGGGGCGTCGCCGTGCTCGCCGCGGGCCTCGCCGTCGAGACCTACGCGGGCGACGCGGCCACCGGCCCCGGCGCCACCCCCTCCGCCGGTGTCCTCGTCGGCTGGGCCCTCACCGCCCTGGGCCTCGCCCTGGCCGGCCCCGGCCTCACCCATCTGTGCGGGCGCCTGCTCCAGGCCGCCCGTCCCGGCGCCCTGCGCCTGCTGGCCGGCCGGGTCCTCATGGAGGAGTCGCACCGTATCGGCCGCCCCCTCGGCGTCGTCTGCGCCGTGGCCGCCGCGGCCTACGTGGCCGGGACGCTGAACGGCACGGACGCAGCCGTCTTCGGCCCACTGCGCACCCTGGGCGCGCTCCTCGTGGCCGGCTGCACGGTGGCCACCCTCCTCACGGCGGCCGTGGAGGCCAAGCACGCCCGTTCCGACACCACGGACGCCCTGCTGCGGCTGGGCGCGCCCCCGTCGACCCTGCGGGCCGCCGCGGCCCTGCGCGCGGGCGCCCTGGTCGTTCTGTTCGGACCGCTGACCCTGATCGTCGCGCAACTGGCGTCCCTGCCACTGTCCCGCTGATCGCGCTGCTCACGCCGACCGCACGGAGAACGCGTCGAAGAGACTCGCGATCCGGCGATGAGTTCCGCGCGCCCCCGGTGTCTACCCCCTCGAACGGCATGACCGGAGCAGCAAGCCCGACAGGAGAGACCCCATGTACCAGCAGATGATCTTCGTGAACCTGGCCACCAACGACCTCGACGCCTCCAGGAAGTTCTTCACCGCGCTCGGCTACGAGATCAACGCCCAGTTCAGCGACGACACCACCGCCTCCGTTCCGCTCGGTGAGACCATCGTCGTGATGCTGCACACGCCGCAGAAGTACCGTGAGTTCACGAAGAAGGACATCGTGGACTCGACGAAGTCCAGCGAGGTACTGCTCGCACTGAGCGCCGAGAGCCGTGAGAAGGTGGACGAGTTGGTCGAGAAGGCGGTCGCGGCCGGCGGCTCGGTCAGCGGCGAGACCCAGGACCACGGCTTCATGTACGGCCGTGCCTTCGACGACCTCGACGGTCACACCTGGGAGGTCGTGTGGACGGACCCGGCGGCCGTCCAGGGCTGAGTCGGGGTCCGGGAGCGCTGAAACGTCCCGGTGGTTAATAAGACGGCAAAGTCAACGTCCTTGGCCGGCATATGCGTTGACACTGCTTATGCACCGCTTATAAACCAGTGAGGCTCATGGGTGTACTGATGCCGTGTCATCGGGTGTCGGTACCCTGCCCACCCCCCATCTGCGCTCCCGTAAAGGACAAACGTGGCAGTCCTGTCCATACTCAACCGCACGGCGTCACGCCGTAGCGTCCGCGCTCTCGGCGTCGTCGCCGCCTCGGCGGCCCTGGCCCTCGGCGCCGCGGGCAACGCCCTCGCGTGCAACATCAGCGAGTTCTCCGCCGACGCCACGTGCGACGGCGACAAGGGTGTCATCACCGTCACCGACGTGGACCCCGCCGGCATCCCCGCCGTCGTCACCGTGTACCTGCAGAACAACGGTGCCGACGCGGAGAAGGTCGGCGAGCAGACCGTCAAGGGTTCGCGCGCGGGCAGCACCATCACCTTCGCCGCGGACTGGAAGCCGAAGGCCGAGTACCGCATCCACGTCAAGGCCGACCGCTACGTCGACGAGGACATCAAGCCGAACCTCGTGACCCCGTCGACCGCCTGCAAGTCGGAGGACACGCCGACTCCGACCCCGTCGGAAAGCTCCTCCACCCCGGCCGAGGAGACGGAGACGCCGGCTCCCGAGCCGTCCACCTCCGCCCCGGCACCGGCGGAGAGCGAGAGCACCGCGCCGGCGGCCGTGCCGGACAACAACGCTCCCTCCCCGGCGGTCGGTGAGTCCAACCTCGCCGAGACCGGTGCGAACTCCAACACCGGCATGATCGCCGGCATCGCGGCGGCCCTGGTCGTCGTCGGTGGCGGTGCGGTCTTCTTCGGCCTGCGCCGTCGCGGAGCGAACAGCGCGAGCTGACGCCCCGGTTGCCGTGACAACGGTGGCCCGTCCCCGGCGGGGGACGGGCCATCGTCGTCTCGTCCCACCCGTACACGGCCTTCCGGCCACCGGGAGCCTCGACCGTGTCAGCCCAGGACGACGACTTCCGTCGCGTCGAACTCCACGCCGACCGTGTCCCCCACCTCCGGAGCCGCCCGCAGCGCGCACGCCGCCTCCAGGCGTGGCGCGTCCTCGGGCTGGAGGTGGACGGCGACATGGGTGCCCCGGAAGGTGCGGGCGGCGACGGTGCAGCGCAGGCCCGCGTCGGCGGGGACGACACGGACCCCGGACGGCCGCACGAGCACCGTGCGCGTCCCCTGGGGGGCGTCCTGCGGGACCGGCACCTTGCCCCAGGGGGTGTCCGCCGCCTGCCCGGCGACGGTCGCCCCGACCACGTTGTCGAAGCCGAGGAAGCGGGCCACGAACGCGTCGGCCGGCCGCTGCCACACCTCAAGAGGCGTCCCCGACTGGGCGATCCGCCCGTCCCGCATCACCACGACCCGGTCGGCGAGCGCGAAGGCCTCGCCCTGGTCGTGCGTCACGGCGAGCACGGTGGTGCCCAACCGGCCGAACAGCTCCCGCAGTTCCACCACGAGGCGCTCCCGCAGCGAGCGGTCGAGCTGGCCGAGCGGCTCGTCCAGCATCAGCAGCCGCGGCCGGGGCGCGAGGGCGCGGGCCAGCGCCACCCGCTGCTGCTCACCGCCGGAGAGCGCGGCGACCGACCGGCGGGCGGCGCCCGTCATCCCGACCAGCTCCAGCAACTCCCCCACCCGGCCATGCTGTTCGGCCCGGGAGGCGCCACGCATCCGAGGTCCGAAGGAGATGTTTCCGGCCACGTCCCGCTGCGGGAAGAGCTGGTGGTCCTGGAACATCAGGCCGACCTCGCGCCGGTGCGCGGGCACTCCGGCCTGGTCCCGCCCGTCCAGCGTCACCCGCCCCTCGTCCAACGGCTGAAGTCCGGCGACCGCCCGCAGCAGCGTCGACTTGCCGCTGCCGCTCGGACCGAGCACGCACACCACCTCGTGCTCGGCGACGTCCAGGTCGACGGCGTCGAGCACCGCCCGCCCGCCGAAGCGGACGGTCGCGCCCTCAAGGCTCAGCAGCATCGCTAGAACTCCCCGCTCCGGTCGGTCCGCAGCCGCTCCAGCACCACGAGGGCCACGGCGCACACCAGCATCAGAATCGTCGAAAGGGCCATCGCCTGCCCGTAGTTCAGGTCGCCGGGCCGGCTCAGCAGCCGGGCCACGGCGACCGGCAGCGTCGGGTTGTCGGGCCGGGCGATGAACACGGTTGCCCCGAACTCCCCGAGGGACACCGCGAAGGCGAACCCGGCCGCCACCAGCAGCGCCCGCCGCACCATCGGCAGGTCCACCTCCCGCCACACCCGCCACGGCGAGGCCCCGAGCACCGCCGCCGCCTCCCGCAGCCGTACGTCCACCGCCCGCAGCACCGGCAGCATGGTCCGTACGACGAAGGGGACGCCGACCAGGGCCTGGGCGAGCGGCACGAGGATCCAGGAGGAGCGCAGGTCCAGCGGGGGTTCGTCCAGCGCGATCAGGAACCCGAAGCCGACCGTCACCGCGGACACCCCGAGCGGCAGCATCAGCAGCGCGTCGAAGCCGCGCACGAGGCGGCCCGCGTCACGCCGGGCGAGCGCGGAGGCCGCCAGCGCGCCGATCACCACGGCGATGGCGGTGGCGGCGAGGGCGTACTGGAGGGAGTTGCCGATCGCCTCGATCGGCGGGACGAGGAAGGTGCCGCCGTCCGCGCGGGTCAGCGCCCGGTAGTAGCCGAAGCCGGGTGCGCCCAGCGACCGTTCGACAAGGACGGCGAGCGGCAGCACCAGCAGCACGGCGACGCTGACCAGGACTCCGGCCAGCAGCGCCCACTGGCCGGTGCCGCGGGGCCGGCGCGCGGTCGTGGCCGCGTCCACCAGCCGAAGGGCCGTCTCCCGCCGCCGTACCGTCCCGGCGTGCACGGCGAGGACCGCGGCCACCGCGGCGAACTGGATCAGCGTCAGCACGGCGGCCGTGGACAGGTCGAAGACCTGGGACGTTTGCCGGTAGATCTCCACCTCCAGCGTGGAGAAGGTGGGCCCGCCGAGGATCTGGACGACGCCGAAGGAGGTGAAGGTGAACAGGAACACCATCAGCGCGGCGGCGGCGACGGCGGGTGCGAGCGCGGGCAGGGTGACCTGCCGCCAGGCCTTGAGCCGTGAGGCGCCCAGCGTCCGCGCGGCCTCCTCCTGCCGCGGATCGAGCTGCGACCACAGTCCTGAGACGGTGCGCACGACGACGGCGTAGTTGAAGAAGACGTGTGCGAGGAGGATCGCCCACACGGTGGTGTCCAGGCGTACGCCCCACAGGTCGTCGAGCAGTCCGCCGCGCCCGACCAGCGCCAGGAACGCCGTGCCCACGACGACCGTCGGCAGCACGAAGGGCACGGTGACCACGGCCCGCAGGAGTTGCCTGCCGGGGAAGTCGAACCGGGCGAGGACATAGGCGCCGGGCAGTGCGATCAGCAGGGTGAGCGCGGTGGAGGCCAGCGCCTGCCAGGTGGTGAACCACAGCACGTGCCGCACGTCGCTCTGCGCGAGCACGTCGCCGATCCGCCCGAACCGCCAGGCGCCGTCGACCCGCAGTCCGCGTGCGACGATCGCGGCGACGGGGTAGGCGAAGAACACCGCGAAGAACGCGACGGGCACGGCCATCAGGCCCAGCCGCGCCGCGCCGCGCACGGCCCTCGCCCCGCCTACTTCAGTACGAGTGAGGTCCACGACTTGACCCACTGGTCGCGGTGGTCGGCGATCCTCGCCGGGTCCATGGTCTGCGGGTCCTTCGCCTGCGGCCCGAACTTCTCGAACGCCTCGGGGATCCGCGCGCCCTCGCGCACCGGGTAGACGAACATGTTCAGCGGCATGTCGTCCTGAAACTCCTTGCCGATGAGGAAGTCGAGGAGTGCCTTGCCGCCCTCGGGGTTCCTGGCGTTGTCGAGCAGACCGGCGTACTCGATCTGGCGGAAGCAGGTGCCGGTGGCGACGCCCGTCGGCGCGGTGGCCGGCTGCGGGTCGGCGTAGATCACCTCGGCGGGCGGGGAGGAGGCGTAGGAGACGACGAGCGGGCGGTCGCCCTTGGCCTTCCTGCCGCCGGACGAACCGGAGAACTCCTCGTTGTACGCCTGCTCCCAGCTGTCGACGACCTTGACGCCGTTCGCCCTGAGCTTCTTCCAGTAGTCCTGCCAGCCGTCGTCGCCGTACGCGGCGGCGGTGCCGAGCAGGAAGCCGAGGCCCGGCGAGGAGCTGGCCGCGTTCTCGGTGACGAGCAGGTTCTTGTACTCCGGCTTGGCCAGGTCGTCGAAGGAGTCCGGCGGGCTGAGCCGGTGCTTGGCGAAGTAGGCCTTGTCGTAGTTGACGCAGATGTCACCGGTGTCGACGGGCGTGACCCGGTGCTTGTCCTGGTCGGTCCGGTACTCGGGACGGATCAGGTCGGAGCCCTTCGCCTCGTACGGCTGGAACAGCCCGTTGTCGAGCGCGCGGGACAGCAGGGTGTTGTCGACGCCGAAGAACACGTCGCCCTGGGGGTTGTCCTTGGTGAGGACGGCCTTGTTGACGGCCTGCCCGGCGTCGCCGTCCTCCAGCACCTTGACCCGGTAGCCGGAACTCTTCTCGAAGGCGGCGATGACGTCCTTGGACGCGGCCCACGAGTCGTGGCTGACCAGGGTCACGGTCTTGGAGTCGCCCGAGTCCCCGCTCCCGCCGTCGGACGACGATCCGCAGGCGGCCAGGCCCCCGGCCAGGCCGAGTCCGAGGGCCAGGGCGGTGGCCTTCTTGGTGATGCTCACTGAATTCCTCCTGGGTGACCAGGAGAAGACGCGGCCCCGCCCGGAGCCCCTGGTGAGGGTCCCGGGCAGGGCGCAACAGCTCGAGTGGTGACCGATCTCCCTACCCAGAATGACCTGGGCCAGGTTCGGAGGGTCTGCGGCCGGTGCCGCACTCTCAGCGCTGTGGCGCTCCCCTGTCGGAATATGAAGATGTGGATATGAAGTGGATATGAAGATGTACTGACGCCGCTCAGGCTACCGCTCGCTCGCGGCGAGCTGACCACACGCCCCGTCGATCTCCTGTCCACGGGTGTCCCGGATCGTCACCGGTACACCGTGCGCCGCGATCGCCTCCACGAACGCCTTCTCGTCCTCGGGCCGCGAGGCGGTCCACTTCGAGCCGGGCGTGGGGTTGAGCGGGATGAGGTTGACGTGCACGGGCCTGCCCTTGAGCAGCCGCCCGAGCCGGTCACCGCGCCAGGCCTGGTCGTTGATGTCCCGGATCAGCGCGTACTCGATCGACAGCCGGCGCCCGGACGTGGCCGCGTACTCGAATCCGGCGTCCAGCACCTCGCGCACCTTCCACCGGGTGTTGACGGGGACGAGGGTGTCGCGCAGCTCGTCGTCCGGGGCGTGCAGCGAGATGGCGAGGCGGCACTTGAAGCCCTCGCCGGTGAAGCGGTGGATCGCCGGGACGAGACCGACCGTGGAGACGGTGATGCCGCGCTGGGAGAGCCCCAGCCCGTCCGGCTCGGGGTCGGTGAGCCGGCGGATGGAACCCACCACCCGGTTGTAGTTGGCGAGGGGCTCGCCCATGCCCATGAACACGATGTTGCTGAGCCGCGCCGGCCCGCCCGGGACCTCGCCGTCCCTGAGCGCGCGCATCCCGTCCACGATCTGGTGCACGATCTCGGCCGTCGACAGGTTCCGGTCCAGGCCCGCCTGCCCGGTGGCGCAGAACGGGCAGTTCATGCCGCAGCCCGCCTGGGAGCTGATGCACATGGTCACCCGGTCCGGGTAGCGCATGAGGACGGACTCGACGAGCGTCCCGTCGAACAGTTTCCACAGGGTCTTGCGGGTGGTGCCCTCGTCGGTCGACAGATGCCGCACGACCGTCATCAGCTCGGGCAGCAGCGCCTCCTGGAGCCCCTGGCGGGAGCCGGCCGGGATGTCGGTCCACTGCTCGGGGTCGTGCGCGTACCGCGCGAAGTAGTGCTGCGAGAGCTGCTTGGCGCGGAACGGCTTCTCGCCGATCGCGGCGACGGCCTCCTTGCGCTCGGCGGGCGTGAGGTCGGCGAGGTGCCGCGGCGGCCGCTTCGCTCCGCGGGGCGCGGCGAAGGTCAGCTCACCGGGGGCTGGACGGGCCACGGTCGGACAACTCCTCAAGGACGGCGGGCCTGTGGCAACACTCCCCGCTCGGGGGGAAGGACGGCACAGCCATGCCGAAGCCAGGAGACCTCGCTGGGTCATCCCCGCGTCGGCGGGGATGCGCGGAAGGGCCCGCGGCCAGACGCCGCAGGCCCTTTCAGGCTACCTGATGACCGTCAACCCGAACCGACGAAGATCACCAGCAGCAGCCAGGCCACCGGCGCCGTCGGCAGCAGCGAGTCCAGGCGGTCCATGATGCCGCCGTGGCCCGGCAGCAGCGTGCCCATGTCCTTGATGCCGAGGTCCCGCTTGATCATGGACTCGCCGAGGTCGCCCAGCGTGGCGCTGACGGAGACCGCGAGGCCGAGCAGCATGCCCTGCCACCAGGCGCCGTCGTCGATCAGGAACTGCATGCACAGCGCGCCCGCCGCCATCGCGAACGTGACCGCTCCCAGCAGGCCCTCGCGGGTCTTGCCGGGGCTGATGCGCGGGGCGAGCTTGGTCCTGCCGAAGCGCCAGCCGACCGCGTAGGCGCCGGTGTCGCTGACGACCGTCAGTATCAGGAAGACCAGGACGCGCCACGCGCCGTCGTCCGCCATCAGCATCATGGCGACGAACGTGGCCAGGAAGGGCACGTAGAAGGCCGCGAACAGGCCCGCGGTGACGTCCTTGAGATAGCCCTCCGGCGGCTCGGTCATCCGCCACACGAGGACCGCGAGCGCCGTGAGCGCCATGGCGACCCACGCGCCCTCGGCGCCCCGCGCATACCCGGCGATCACCATGGCGGCGCCGCCGATGGCCAGCGGGACGAGGGGCGCCTTGATGCCCTTGCGCTCCTCCAGGCGGCTGGTCAGCTCCCACAGGCCCACCACGACGGCGGTCACGATCACGCCGACGAAGACGGCCTTGACGACGAACAGCGACGCGACGATCACCACGCCGAGCCCGACACCGACTCCTATCGCGGCACCCAGGTCACGGCCCGCGCTCTTCTTCTGCGGCTGCGGCTGGGACTGCGCCGGCTGCGGGGCGTCGGGCATGGGCTCCGGATTCTGCGGCACCGGCGCATACGGTTGCGCCGGCGGGTTCTGGTCGCGATACGGCTGGTCGTGCGGGTACCGGTCGCGCGAGGGCTCGTCCCGGTACGGGGAACCGCCCGGCCGAGCGGTCCCCCGGTCGTCGTCCTGGTCTCCGCCGTGATCGGGTACGTCGGGCACGATGGGCATGGGGCGAGTCTGCTGCGCGTGGTGCGCATCGTAGGCGGGACCCGCCGGGGCAGCCCCCTGGACAGGTCCCCGGTCGGACGGCCCCCAGTACCCGGACGGTGGCGGCGCTCCCCAGGAAGAGTCGTTCATCAGACCTCGAGCAGCTCCGATTCCTTGTGCTTCAACAGCTCGTCCACCTGTGCGACGTACTTGGCGGTGGTGTCGTCGAGTTCCTTCTCCGCGCGGCGGCCCTCGTCCTCGCCGACCTCGCCGTCCTTGACCAGCTTGTCGATGGCGTCCTTGGCCTTGCGGCGCACGGAGCGGATGGAGACCTTGGCGTCCTCGCCCTTGCTCTTGGCGACCTTGATGTAGTCGCGACGGCGCTCCTCGGTCAGCTCGGGGAACACCACCCGGATGATGTTGCCGTCGTTGCTGGGGTTGACGCCCAGGTCGGAGTCGCGGATGGCCTGTTCGATGTTGCGCAGGGCGCTCTTGTCGAAGGGGGTCACCACGGCCATGCGCGGCTCGGGCACGGAGAACGAGGCCAGCTGGTTGATCGGCGTCAGCGCGCCGTAGTAGTCGGCCACGATCTTGTTGAACATCGCCGGGTGCGCACGGCCGGTGCGGATCGCGGCGAAGTCCTCCTTGGCGACCACGACGGCCTTCTCCATCTTCTCCTCGGCCTCGAGGAGGGTCTCTTCGATCACCACTTGCTCCTGCGTGTCTTGAGTAGGCCCGGCTGCGGTTCCCTGGCGGGTCGGCGGCCGGCTGCGTCGCGTTCTTCCTGCACGGTTCCCGACCGGCGGGACATTGTCCATCCCCCGGCCCGGCCCCGTCCCGTCCGTCCCCCGGACAGGCGGCGTCCGCGGACGGGGTGTTCTCCGGTCAGTCCCGGCTGCCGTGGTCACCCACAAGCGTGCCGATCTTCTCACCCTTGACGGCGCGGGCGATATTGCCCTCCTTCAGAAGCTCGAAGACCACGATCGGGAGGCTGTTGTCGCGGCAGAGCGTGACGGCCGTCGCGTCGGCGACCTTCAGGTCACGGGTGATGACCTCGCCGTAGCTGAGCGCGTCGAACTTGACGGCGTCCGGGTTGGTCTTCGGGTCGGAGTCGTAGACGCCGTCCACGCCGTTCTTGCCCATGAGCAGCGCCTCGGCGTCGATCTCCAGGGCGCGCTGGGCGGCGGTGGTGTCGGTGGAGAAGTACGGCATGCCCATTCCGGCGCCGAAGATGACCACGCGGCCCTTCTCCAGGTGGCGCACGGCGCGCAGCGGGATGTAGGGCTCGGCGACCTGGCCCATGGTGATGGCGGTCTGCACACGGCAGTCGACGCCCTCCTTCTCCAGGAAGTCCTGGAGGGCCAGGCAGTTCATCACGGTGCCGAGCATGCCCATGTAGTCGGAGCGGGCGCGATCCATGCCGCGTACCTGCAGTTGGGCGCCGCGGAAGAAGTTGCCGCCGCCGATGACGACGGCGATCTGCGCGCCGTCACGTACGACGGCCGCGATCTCGCGGGCCATGGCGTGCACCACGTCGGGGTCGACGCCCAGGCCCCCACCGCCGGAGAAGGCCTCTCCGGACAGCTTCAGCATGAAGCGGCCGCGTACTTTGCCGTCGACGCTCTTCTCGGCCTTGGTGCTCATGGATCTCGCCTCTTCTACGTGGGTCACACACACGAAGAAGGCCACTGCCGGTGGGGGCGTGTTTCGCATCCCATACGCGGCAATGGCCTCCTCGTCAGATCTGCTGTCGTCCGCCGCCACGCGCGCGTGCGCCCAGGCATGCGCGAACGGCGCCGACGACTGCTGTCGACCCTACCGGGGTCGCGCGTCCGTCGCGGTACGGACTCAGATGCCGACCTTGATGCGCGTGAAGCGCTTCAGGGTGACACCGGCCTCGTCCAGCACCTTCTGGACGGACTTCTTGTTGTCGAGCGCGTAGGGCTGGCCCAGCAGGGTGGCGTCCTTGAAGAAGCCGTTGACGCGGCCTTCGACGATCTTCGGCAGGGCGGCCTCGGGCTTGCCCTCGGCGCGGGTGGTCTCCTCGGCGACGCGACGCTCGGACTCGACGACCTCGGCCGGCACGTCCTCCTTGGAGAGGTACTTCGGCGCGAAGGCGGCGATGTGCTGGGCGACACCCTTGGCGATCTCGGCGTTGGGCTTGTCCAGCTCGACGAGGACACCGATCTGCGGGGGCAGGTCGGGCATCGTGCGGTGCATGTACGCGGTCACGAAGCCGCCGGAGAACTGCGCGAAGCGGTCCAGGACGATCTTCTCGCCGAGGTTGGCGTTGGCCTCGTCCACGTACGCCTGGACGGTCTTGCCGGGCTCGATCTCGGAGGCGAGGAGGGCCTCGAGGTCGGCCGGGGCGGCCTTGGCGACGTGCTCGGCGATGGTCTTGGCGACGTCCTGGAACTTGTCGCCCTTGGCGACGAAGTCCGTCTCGCACTTCAGCTCGACGAGGACACCCGAGGTGTTGTCGTCGGCGATGATCGAGACGACGGCGCCGTTCTCCGCGGAGCGGCCCTCGCGCTTGGCGACGCCCTTCTGCCCCTTGATGCGGAGCGCCTCGACGGCCTTCTCGACGTTGCCCTCGGCCTCGTCCAGCGCCTTCTTGCAGTCCATCATGCCGGCACCGGTCAGCTCACGGAGCTTCTTGACGTCGGCGGCGGTGTAGTTCGCCATGATTCCGGAATCTCTCTCGAAGTCTGAAGATCTACGGGCCGGACGGCGGGGGCTTTGTGGGCCCCCGCCGTCCAGAACCCGAAGGTGGTGAGGGGTCAGGCCTGCTCGGCGTCCGCGGCCGGAGCCTCGGCGGCCGGGGTGACCGGAGCCTCGGCGGGCGCCTCGGCGGCGGGCGTCTCGGTGACCGGGGCCTCGGCGGGGGCGGCCTCGGCGGCCGGAACCTCGGCGGGCTTCTCGGCGTCCTCGGCGGGGGCGGAGTCGGCCTTCTTCTCGGCCTTCTCACCCTCGAGCAGGTCGCGCTCCCACTCGGCGAGCGGCTCGCCGGCGGCCTTCTCGCCCTTGGCACCGCCGGCGGCACCGGAGCGGGCGATGAGGCCCTCGGCGACGGCGTCGGCGATCACGCGGGTGAGCAGGGTGACGGAGCGGATCGCGTCGTCGTTGCCCGGGATCTTGTAGTCGACCTCGTCGGGGTCGCAGTTGGTGTCGAGGATGGCGACGACCGGGATGTTGAGCTTCCGGGCCTCGCCGACCGCGATGTGCTCCTTCTTGGTGTCCACGATCCAGACGGCGCTGGGCACCTTGGACATCTCGCGGATACCGCCGAGGGTCTTCTCCAGCTTGGCCTTCTCGCGGGAGAGGACCAGCAGCTCCTTCTTGGTGAGGCCGGAGGCGGCCACGTCCTCGAAGTCGATCTGCTCAAGTTCCTTCAGGCGCTGCAGGCGCTTGTAGACGGTCGAGAAGTTGGTGAGCATGCCGCCCAGCCAGCGCTGGTTGACGTAGGGCATGCCGACGCGGGTGGCCTGCTCGGCGATGGCCTCCTGCGCCTGCTTCTTCGTGCCGACGAACATGACCGTGCCGCCGTGGGCGACGGTCTCCTTGACGAACTCGTAGGCGCGATCGATGTACGACAGCGACTGGAGCAGGTCGATGATGTAGATGCCGTTGCGCTCCGTGAAGATGAAGCGCTTCATCTTCGGGTTCCAACGACGGGTCTGGTGACCGAAGTGGACGCCGCTTTCCAGCAGCTCCCGCATCGTGACGACGGCCATGGCCGTATCTCCTCGAGTTTCTCGGTTGCCGCGCAGGCCGGACGGCTTGCGCGCCTGACGCCCGCGATGCGCCGTGCCACGAAGGACCGAGGGGCGCTGACACGAGTCTTTGACGGCCTCGTGCCGGGGCGTGCGAAGTCGACCCGGTGACCCGGATCGCCATCAGAAGTGTACGGGACCCACGGGGTACCGGGTGACGCGGCTGTCCACAACCCGGAGGCGGTCCACAGGGCCGGGCGGCGGCGGGGCCCTATGCGGGACGGTTCTCGCATGCGAGCGAGGCGATGTGTGAGTGCGGGCATGTGGGTGGTGCTGCTGTGGGTGGTGGTCCTGGCCCCGGGACCGCCACGCCCGGTGCCGGCGGAGTCCGCGTCGGCGACAAGGGCGGCGACGGTGCCGGTGCCGGTGCCGCCCGCGGACGCGGTGCCGGGCCGGGACCCGGCGGTGCCGGCCGTGGCCCGCCACTGGCCGGTCGGCACCCGGCCCGCCGTCCTGCGCGGCTGGGAACCGCCGGCGACCCCGTACGGTCCGGGCCACCGCGGTGTGGACCTCGCGGCGCCGGGCGGGACCCCGCTACGGGCGGTGGCGGCGGGGCGGGTGTTCTTCGCGGGGCGGGTCGCGGGCAGAGGCGTCGTCTCGCTGGAACTGGCGGGGACGGGCGACCCGCCCCTGCGGACGACGTACGAGCCGGTCGCGGCGTCGGTGCGCGAGGGCGACGAGATCGCGGCGGGCGAGGTGCTCGGCACGGTCGAGGCGACGGGCTCGCACTGCGCGGCCTGCCTGCACTGGGGCCTGCTGCGAGGCAAGGTCTACCTCGACCCGCTGTCCCTGCTCCCGCCGTGGCTGCTGGACGGAGGGCCGTCCAGACTCCTGCCCGTCCTGGGCGTCCCACTGCCCGCCCGGCCGCGAGCGCCCGGGGCGTGGACGCCGGGCACCTCGTGAACGCCGGGGCCCCGGCCGGTCCCGGGCGTCAGCCCCGTACGCCCCGCAGCGCCATGGAGACCGCCGCCTCCGTGATCACCGGGGGCTCCTCCGCCGCTCCCAGCTCGATCCGCCGTACGGCAGCGTCCACGACGCCTTGCAGCAGCATCGCGGCCAGCCTCGGCTCCGCGTGCCCCATCTCCCCCAGCGCCTCGACGATCATCGCGATCAGACCGCCGTGCGCCGCGCGGATCTTCTCCCGCGCGCCGGCGTCCAGCTCGCTCGCGGAGATGGCGACGACGGCCCGGTGCCGGCGGTCCCCGACCAGTTCGAGCTGCTTGCGCACATACGCCTCGACCTTGGCCTCGGGGCCCGCCGCACGCTCCATCGCCGCCTCGACCTCGGCGGCCCAGACCGGGAAGTCGACGGCGCACAGCTCCTCGACGACCGCGGCCCGCGACCGGAAGTACTCGTAGACGGACGACCGGGCAAGCCCCGTGCGTTCGGCCAGGGCGGGGAAGGTCAGCGCCTCCGTTCCGCCGTCGGACAGCAGGGAGCGTGCCGCGTCCAGCAGGGCGGCACGCTGCATCGACCGGTGCTCGGCCACAGAGGCCGCTCGAATCCTTGGCACGTCACCACCTTACGGACGCGTCACGCCGTACGGGAGTCACCCACCCCGCCGCACGGGCGCCGACCGGCTCACCGAAGGGGCCGATCACATGCCATAAGCCCAGGTCAGCGGCCAAAACTCGCCAGTTTGGCCCGGAGCTGCAAGACGGACTTGGTGTGAATCTGACTGACCCGGCTCTCGGTGACCCCGAGCACGTTCCCGATCTCGGCGAGCGTGAGGCCCTCGTAGTAGTACAGCGTGACGACGGTCTTCTCCCGTTCGGGCAGCGTGTTGATCGCGCGCGCCAGGAGCCGCCGCAGCTCCCGGTCCTCGGCGACCTCCACCGGGTCGTCGGCGGCGGTGTCCTCCAGGGTGTCCATCAGGCTCAGCCGGCCGCCGCCCTCGCTCCCCGCGTGCAGCAACTCCTCCAGGGCCACCACGTTGGCCAGCGACAACTGGCTGAAGACCGCATGGAGATCCTCCACCGCGATCCCCATCTCCACGGCGACCTCGCTCTCCGACGGGGTGCGGCGCAGCCGTGCCTCCAGCGTCGCGTACGCGCGCTCCACGTTGCGCGCCTTCTGCCGCACCGACCGCGGGATCCAGTCCAGCGCCCGCAGCTCGTCGATCATCGCGCCCCGGATCCGGGTGATCGCGTAGGTCTCGAACTTGATCTCCCGGTCCACGTCGAACTTCTCGATGGCGTCGATCAGCCCGAACACCCCGGAGGAGACGAAGTCCGCCTGCTCGACATTGGCCGGCAGCCCCACGCTCACCCGGCCCGCCACGTACTTCACGAGGGGCGAGTAGTGCAGGATCAGCTGTTCCCGCAGCCGCTCGTCCCCCGTCGCCTTGTACGACCGCCACAGCTCGTCGAGCGTCGAGGGGGCGGACGGTCGCACGCTGCCACCGTCGCGGGCGGCTGGGGGGATGGCCGCCCGGTCGGACCCGGAGGTGTGCTGGGGCATTCGTCGCCTAGTGCCGTTCTGCCGTGATGTGGTGTCTGAGGCCGCCGGTCTGGTCTGGTCTGGTCGTCGTTGCTGTAGGCCGTCTGCGTGGGGCCCTTGTGAGCGTAGCGTGACTGGACCGTCGCGGTGCGCGAAGCATCGGGTGGGGAACATACGCAGATACGTTCCGCCGAACGCTCAACAGGGGGGACGATGATCGCTCTGGGTGATCACTCGAATACCTCAACTGCCGGAAATCCCACGGGCGTCGGGGTTCCCCCGGACGGCCGAACACGTTGCGTCAGGATGGCCTCCCGCCGCCGCGGACCGAGATCATCGCCTGGCGTGTCAACTTCCAGCCGTCGCCGTGTCGTTCGACGTAACCAAGTGCTCGAAGCTCGTACAGTCTCGCGATCGCGTCGTCCTCGGTGGTCTGGGCGGCGCGTGCCGCCTCGGCCGCCGTCGCGGCGTCGCGTGCGGGGAGTGCGGCCAGCACCTGGCGGGTCCGTGGTTCCAGGAGGTCGGTGGGCAGGACCGGCCCGCGGCGCTCCGGGGGCAGCTCCCCCATGTCGCCGACCAGTTCGACCACCTCGGCCGCGTCGCCGACGAGCACCGCGTCGCCGCGCAGCAGTTCGTGCACCCCCGCGGACAGCGCGCTGGTGGCCGGTCCCGGCACGCCCATCGTGTGCCGGCCGAGACGCTGGGCCGCCCGCGCGGTGACCAGCGAGCCGCTGCGGTAGGCGGCCTCGACGACCACGGTGCCCCGGGTCAGCGCGGCGATCACGCGGTTGCGCAGGATGAATCTGCTCGGCGTCGGGTGATCGCCCGGTGGCAGCTCTCCGACGACCAGTCCCTGTTCGGCGATCCTGGTGATCAGCCGGGTGTGCCCGGGTGGGTAGGGGCGGTCGACTCCGCAGGCGAGGACGGCGACGGTGGCGCCGCCCGCGCCGAGGGCGCCCCGGTGGGCGGCTCCGTCGATCCCGTAGGCGCCGCCGGACACCACGACCCAGCCGTGTTCGGAGAGGCCGGCGGCGAGGGTGGCCGCCATGTGGGCGCCGTACTCGGTGCAGGCGCGGGCGCCGACGACGGCGACCGACCTCAGTGCCCACAGGCGCAGGCTGGGCCTGCCGCGCACCCACAGTCCCAGGGGCCGGGCGTCCGCGAGGTCGTCGAGCTGCCCCGGCCACTCGACGGTGCCCGGCATCACGAACCGCGCCCCGGCCGCGCGGGCGACGGCCAGGTCCCGCTGCGGATCGGCCCGGCCCGCCCGAGCGCACAGCCCCGCCCACCGTTTCTCGCTCACCCCCGGCAGGGGGCGCCCGCCCCGGCGCAGCCGCCGCACCACGTCCGCGACCCCGCGTTCCCGCACCCAACGCCCACCGGTCTCGTCCCCCGGCTCAATGACCCGACTCAGAAAGACCCGCCCCAGCAACTCCCCGTCCCCCACCTCCAGACCACCGTCCCCGGCCGGTACCTCCCGCCCGGCCACACCGGCGGCTCGCGTCGGATCCGTACCCACCGCCACACCGGTGGCTCGGCCCGGGTCCTCACCCACGGCCACGGCTGCCGCCCCGGCCGGTTCTCCAGGCGCGGCCGCGTCCGCAGCCCTGCCCGGATCCACGCCCAGGGCCACATCGGCGCCCCCGCCTGGATTGTCACGCACGACCACATCACCGACTCGGCCCGGATCCACGCCCGCGGCCACGGCCGCCACCCCAGCCGCACCCGGGATCACATCGGCACCCCCGGCCCGATCCGCACCCGCGGCCACACCGGTCGGTCGGCCCGGATCCACACCCGCAGCCACAGCCGCCACCCCAGCCGGCCCTGCAGGCACGACCGCGTCCACAGCCCCAGCGCCACCCAGGACCACAGCGGCACCCCCGCCCGCATCCGCACGCACGGCCACACCGGCAGCCTCGGTCGCACTCTCGCCCGCGGCCACGCCGGAGGCGACGGGCACGGTGTCCCCCGTCACCCGACCGTCACCCATGGACACGCGACCACCCCCGGCCAGACCCTCGCTCGCGGCCACGGCGGCAGCCCCCGGCACGGTGTCCCCCGCCACCCGGCCGTCGCCTCCACCGGCAGCGTCGCCCCCGGGCACGGGCCCGCCCCCGCTCACGTCAGTGCTCCGAGGGCCATGGGGACGCCCCGCGGTACCCCCGTGCGGAGTTGCAGTGCCAGGGCGACGTCTCTCGTGTCGGGGCGGTCGTGGCCGACGAGGTCGGCCACGGTCCAGGCGACGCGCAGGACCCGGTCGAGGCCGCGGGCGGTGAGCACGCCCCGTTCCAGACAGCGTTCCGCCTCCTCCAGGGCGCCGGGCGCGGCAGGCCAGCGGCTGCGCAGCTCCCGGCCGGGCACCTCGCTGTTGGAGCGCCACGGAGTGCCCGCGAGGCGTGCGACCGCCCGCTGCCGGGCCGCGGCCACCCGGTCGGCGACGGTCACGGTGGCGTCACCCCGGGCGCCGCAACCGGTCAGCTGGCCGCGGGTGACCCGGTCCACCTCGACCCGGAGGTCGATCCGGTCGAGCAGCGGACCGGACAGCCGGGCCTGGTAGCGGCGGATCGCCGAGGACGAGCACTCGCACAGGTCCTCCTTCCGAGTGAACCGCCCGCACGGGCAGGGATTGGCGGCGAGCACCATCAGGAACCGGGCCGGAAACCGCACCACGCCCGCACTGCGCGCGATGACGACGTGCCCGGCCTCCAACGGCTGGCGCAGGGCGTCGAGCGCGTGGCCGCTGAATTCCGGCGTCTCATCCAGGAACAGGACGCCTCGATGCGCCAGTGAGACGGCTCCCGGCCGCGCGATGCCGGGGCCGCCCCCGACGAGGGCCTGCATAGTGGCGGAATGGTGCGGTGCGCAGTAGGGAGGCACGTCGATCAGCGGGTTGCCCGGGGGCAGCAGGCCGGCCACCGAGTGCACGGCGGTGACCTCCAGCGACTCCGCGCGGCACAGCCGGGGCAGGATGGCGGGCAGCCGTTCGGCGAGCATGGTCTTCCCGGCGCCGGGCGGCCCCTCCAGGAACAGGTGGTGGCCGCCGGCCGCGGCGACCTCCACCGCGGTGCGCGCCGACTCCTGGCCCACCACGTCGGAGAGGTCGTGCCCGTGGTCGTACTGCGCCGCTCCCATGCTGTGCATCCCGGTGGCGGCGCCCGTGCCTGGCATGCGCAGACCGGCGAGGAGCGGGTCGGGGCGGCCCTGCCGGTCCTGTTCCTCCTCGGGCACCGGCTCGTCGGCCAGGACGGCGATCAACTGGCGCAGACTGCGTACGCCCAGCACCGACACCCCGGGCACGAGGGACGCCTCGGCCGCGGCGCACTCCGGTACGACCACCTGTTCGTACCCCGCCTCGGCGGCGGCCAGGACCGCCGGCAGGATGCCGCGCACCGGCCGCACCCGGCCGTCCAGTCCCAGCTCCCCGATCATCACGATGTCGGCGAGCACCCGGGGGTCGACGCGTTCGGAGGCGCCCAGGACGCTTGCCGCGACGGCGAGGTCGAAGCCGCTGCCGCTCTTCGGCACCGACGCGGGACTGAGCCCCACCGTCAGCTTCTTCTGCGGCCACTGAGCGCCCGAGTTCACCACCGCGGCCCGCACCCGGTCCCGGCTCTCCGTCAGGCTCTTGTCCGGCAGCCCGACCAGCGTGAAGGCGGCCACGCCCGGTTCGAGGTCGGCCTGGACCTCGACCACGACGCCCTCGACGCCGACGAGCGCCACGGAGCACGTACGCGCGAACCCCATCACGCCACCCCCCGGGCGTGCTCGACCACCGGGGCGCCGCGCTGCGGCAGGAGCACGCCGACCAGGTCGACGCGGACGCCACCGGGCGGGGCTCCGCCGTGGGTCTGGATCCAGCGTTCGGCGAGCCGTCGCAGCCGCTCCGCCTTCTCGGGGGTCACGGCGGCCATCGGATGTTCGAAGGAGCCGCCCCTGCGGGTCTTGACCTCGCAGACGACGAGGACGTCCCCGTCGAGGGCCACGATGTCGATCTCGCCGGTCCTGCCGCAGCGCCAGTTGCGCTCCAGGACCCTCATTCCGGCTCCGGTCAGCCGGCGGGCGGCGAGGGTCTCGCCGTACTTGCCCATCGCACCTCGTGCGTTCATGTCGGCACCACCTCCGGCGCCAACGATGAGGGCGGTTCAGCAAGCTATTGGATCTTGGTGGACGGCCGGACGGCTGTGGACAACCTCGTCACCCGCGCGAGCGAGACCCGTCGATCACGAGCCGACCGCACCCGTCGATCACGCGTCGGCACTTCAACCGCTGGGAAGCTCCAGGTCGCTCTTGTTCAGCTCCTCAATGTTCACGTCCTTGAACGTCAACACTCGGACCTGCTTCACGAACCTGGCCGGCCGGTACATGTCCCACACCCATGCGTCGGCCATCGTGACCTCGAAGAACACCTCACCCTGGACCGAGTGCACCTGCATCTCGTAGTCATTGGTGAGGTAGAAACGCCGCTCGGTCTCGATCACGTATTTGAACAGGCCGACGACATCGCGGTACTCCCGGTAGAGCTTCAGCTCCATCTCGGTCTCGTACTTCTCGAGGTCCTCGGCGCTCATGGCATGTTCCCCTTCAGCCGTGCGGTCCCACCATTGTGCGCCAGTGCCGTGCGCCCCTAGACGATTTCGGTGTCGAGGGTCACCGGCCCGGCCGGGGGACCTTCGTCGAGCAGCTTGCGCAGCAGCTCGGCGAGTCTGGTCGGATACACCGTCTCATGTGCCCGGGTCAGTTCCCGACACGTCCACCAGCGCGCTCCGGCGACGCTGCGCCGCTCCAGCTCGGTCAGGCCGAGGGCCTCGGTCCTGGTCTGGGTGGTGCGGGCCAGGTAGTACCACTCGTCCTGGTCCCAGCGGCGCCCCGCGAAGGGGAAGGAGCACCTGCGCCGCCACAGCACCGGGCCGAGTGCGATGTCGGTGATGCCGGTCTCCTCCAGGAGTTCCCGGCGGGCGGCCTCCTCGCGGGTCTCGTCCCCCTCCACGCCGCCGCCAGGCGTGAACCACCAGTCGTCGTCCGGATCGTCCGGTTCGTGGCCGTGCAGCAGCAGGATGCGGTCCTCCGGGTCGAGCAGCACGACCCGGGCGACCCTGCGCAGCCCGCCCCGGTAGGTGTCCTGCCCCGCAGGGGTCGCCTCAGCGGCCACCGGTCGGCTCCACTGCGGCGCGAGAACGGGAGGCCCGCTTGGCGAGAGGGCCGTACGCCGCGCCGCCCAGGATCAGCACGGCCCCGGCGATCACCAGCGCGACGACCGTCCGCAGCGGGCCGGGCGAGGAGAGGCCGCCCAGCGTCTCGAAGCCGGTCGGCCGCTCCAGCATGCCGTTCATCGGCCAGACCACGGCGTCCACGCGGCCGTCCACGGCACCGCGCGACACGGTGCCGTCGGCCGCGTCGGTGAGGTGGGCGGTGGAGTCCAGGGAGTTGCCGCGCTCGTCGCCCAGCAGGAACAGGCGGCCCTCCGGGACGGTCACGGTCGGGAAGTCGCCGTTCTCGGCCGGCGTACCGGCGGGCAGGTACGGCTCGTCGATCACCTTGCCGTTGACCTTCAGCCTGCCCTTCTGGCAGCAGGAGACGGTGTCACCGCCGACGGCGACGACCCGTTTGACCATCGGGGCGTTGGCCCAGGTCGTGTCCTTGAAGACGACGACATCCCCGCGGCGCACGTCGCTGCCCGCCACCCGCTGCGCCAGCACCCGGTCGCCGGCGTCGATGGTCGGCGTCATGGAACTGGTCGGCACCGTGTAGGGCCGGTAGACCACCGCTCCCCAGACGAACCCGCCGAGGAACAGCACCAGACCCAGCGCCACGGCGAGGCCCGACAGCCGCTCCCCGGTCCGGCCGCCACCCGGGCTCCTGCTCGCTCCGCCGCCGCGCGGAGCCGTACGTGTCGTGCTCTCGCCACCCATGGAGCCGCACCCTACCCGGCGAGTACCCGTACGGGGCAGCCCCTCCCGGCGGCCGGAAGGGACTGCCCCGTGAACGGTCGTGCGAACCGGACGTCAGCGGGTTTCGGCGGGGGCGATGCGCCGGCGGCGCCACCAGACGACCGGGACGACACCGGCGAGGGCCAGGCCCTGCGGCGCCACCGACAGCGCGGCGGCCGCCGACCGGGCCTGCAGACCGTCCTGGTCGAAGGTGTCGGGGACCGGCAGGGTGCCCCAGCGGTTCATCGGCCAGGCGACCACGACGGCGCGGCCGACGACCTCGTCCACCGGGACCATGCCGTTGTTCTTGTCGGACTGGTTGTAGCGCGAGTCCCGGGAGTTCTGCCGGTGGTCGCCCATCACCCAGATGGAGCCCTGGGGCACCTTGACCTTGAACCGGCCGCCCTGGTCGTCGTCGCTGCACGGCGTGTTGCCCGGGTAGACGTAGGGCTCGTCCAGCGCCTTGCCGTTGACCTTGAGCGGGCCGGTCTTGTTGCACTCGACGGTGTCGCCGCCGACGCCGATGACCCGCTTGATCAGGTCCTTCTCGTCCGCGGACGGCATCAGGCCGATCCAGCTGAGGACCGTCTGCAAGGCGTTCGGGTCGGGCGTCGGCTCGCCCGCCAGCCACTTGTCCGGGTCGTGGAAGACGACGACCTCGCCGCGCTCGGGCTTCGAGCCGAACCAGGGGGTGAGCTTGTCGACCAGGACCCGGTCACCGATCCTGAGCGTGTTCTCCATCGAGGACGACGGGATCGAGAACGCCTGCACCAGGAACGTCTTGATCAGCAGCGCGAGCACCAGCGCGATGCCGATGAGGATCGGCAGTTCCTTCCAGAAGGAGCGCGGCTTCTTGGTCTCGGGGGGCGCCCCCTGCGGCGTCCCGCCCACTCCCTCGTCCTCGGTCCCGCTCTGTTCGTTCGTCACCCTGCCGTCCTCGGTTCCGGAGCCGTACCCGGAGCCCGGGACGCCGGTCACGGCCGGGCCGGCCGCTTCCCCGGGGCGTCCGCGGTTCTCCTCGCCGTCGTGTCCGGACCGTGCGCCAACCGCCACATCCCCCACGCCAACTCCTTACTCTCTGCCGCCGCCTGCCCCGTATACGGCGCAGACCCACCACTCCCATAACGAGCGGGAGTTCCGCAGGGGTCGGGAGTTGAACCAATGTGTTCGGATCGTCGGGGGCAACCCTATGCGACAGCCGGGAAGCGGCGGTCGAACCGGAGGCCGAATCGGACACGGACGCGTACGTTTTCGGTTCGTCCAGGGAGGTCCAGTGGCCGAACGGCCATGCGATCACCATGGCACGCCCCACCACCCCGTCCTTGGAGACCGTGCCGAAGTCGGTCTCCTGGTGGGCGCGGGAGTCGGCGGAGTTGGAGCGGTGGTCGCCCATCACCCACAGCCGCCCGTCGGGGACCGTGACCTCGAACGGCGTCCTGGACGGGGTGTCCCCGGGGTACAGGTAGTCCTCCTTCAGGGGGACTCCGTTGACGGTGATGCGGCCCTGGGTGTCGCAGCACTCGACCTTGTCCCCGCCCACGCCGACGACCCGTTTGATGAGGTCCTTCTCGTCGTCGGACGGCAGCAGGCCGATGGCGGCGAGGCCCTGCTTGACCTGCTTGATGACGACGGGGTCGTCCTTCTTGGTGGTCTGCTCCCCCTGGAGCCAGCCGCCGGGGTCCCGGAAGACCACGACATCCCCGCGCTTGGGCTCGGAGCCGAACCACGGGGTGAGCTTGTCCACCAGGACGCGGTCGCCGATCTGGATCGTCTGCTCCATGGAGCCGGACGGGATCACGAAGGCCTGGACGAGGAAGGTCTTCAGCACCAGCGCTATGAGGACGGCGACACCGACGAGGAGGGGGATCTCCTTGACCGCGCCGCGCCTGCGACGCCGCTTGACCTTCCGCTGGAGCTTGCGCCGCTCGGCACGGGAGCGCCCACCGGAGGTTCCGGCGGTGCGCCGGGAGCCGGTGGGCAGCAGGTTCTCCGCGGGGCTGCTGGGCGTCCCGCGCGGCTTGCCGCGGCTACCCATCGGTGTCCTCGTCGTGCTCCGCCCCGGAACGTCCGTGCCCGCGGCACGCGCGTGTAGGCGTCGGGACGTTCGAGGTGGGTGGCGTGGCCGACGGGCCAGACGATCCAGTCGGCGCGGCCGATCACCCGGTCCACCGGGATCATGCCGCCGCCCGGCGAGCCCAGGTGGTCGCGGGAGTCGCTGGAGTCGGCGCGGTGGTCGCCGAGGACGAAGAGGGTGCCGTCGGGGACGACGACGTCGAAGCGCACCGTGGAGGGACTGTCGCCGGGGTACAGGAACGCCGACTCGTCGACCCACTGGCCGTTCACCCGGATCCTCCCCTCGCTGTCGCAGCACACCACGTGGTCCCCGCCCACACCTACAACGCGTTTGATGTAGTCGCCGTGCCCGAAGAGCCCGGTGCCGTCGAAGACGACGATGTCGCCCCGCTGCGGCCGGCCATGGAAACGGTACGCCAACTTATTTACGAGAACCCGGTCACCGATCCTCAATCCGCTCTCCATCGATCCGCTGGGGATCTGGAACGGGCGCAGCACGAAGGTGCTGACCAGCAGCAGGAACAGCAGCAGGGTCAGGAGGGTCACGGTGATCCGGCCGCCCGGCACCGAGTCCCTGATCCGCCCGGCGAACGCAGAACGCGACCGTCCCCCCGGGCCCTTCGGAGCCGAGCGCTGCTCGGAGTCGGAAGGGCGGGAGGAGCGGTCGCGCTCCGTGGGCTGTGCTTCGGTGTCCATCGAGGCCAGATGCTATCCGGCCCCGGCGCGGACCCCGGAGAGCGCTCAGCTCTCGCGCTTCTCCTTGATCTTCGCGGCCTTGCCGCGCAGCTCGCGCAGGTAGTACAGCTTCGCGCGGCGGACATCGCCGCGGGTGACGAGTTCGATCTTCTCCACGATCGGGGTGTGCACCGGGAAGGTGCGCTCGACGCCGACGGAGAAGGAGACCTTGCGGACCGTGAAGGTCTCGCGCACGCCGGCACCCTGGCGGCGGATGACCACGCCCTTGAACTGCTGCACACGGGAGCGGTTGCCCTCGATGACGCGCACGTGGACGTTGACGGTGTCGCCGGGGCGGAAGGCCGGGACGTCGCTGCGCAGCGACGCGGCGTCGACGGAGTCGAGCAGGTGAGACATTTCGTCTGCTTTCCTCGCTGATGCCACAGGTCATCAACGGAAACTAGGTGTTTCGGAATCAGGGCCGTGCGGGTCGGGACGGGCGTCGTGTCCCCCTGTGGCAGGGGCGCGCTCCGGACGGACGCACAACAGCGGCCTATTGTTCCATGCCCGGCGTCCTGCGCCAAAATCGGCCGTACGGCTCCCCGTCCGGGTCGGGTTCCCAGCCCAGGATGGAGAGCATCTCGCGGTCCTTCTTGCCGAAGGCCTCGGGGTCGCACCGCTCGATCAGGTCGGGCCGGTTGGCCGTGGTGCGCCGCAGGGACTCGTCGCGGCGCCAGCGGGCGATCCTGCCGTGATGGCCGCTGAGCAGCACGTCCGGGATGCCGCGTCCGCGCCACCGCGGCGGCTTGGTGTGCACGGGGCCCTCCAGGAGGTTGGCCATGGCACCGGGGGCGAAGGAGTCGTCCCGGTGGGACTCGGCGTTGCCCAGCACGCCGGGCAGCAGCCGCGCCACGGCCTCGGTGACGACGAGTACGGCCGCCTCGCCGCCGGCCAGGACGTAGTCGCCGATGGACACCTCGTACACGGGCATCCGGGTGGCGTACTCGTCGACGACCCGGCGGTCGATGCCCTCGTAGCGGGCCGGTGTGAAGATCAGCCAGGGCCGCTCGGAGAGATGGACGGCGAGTTCCTGGGTGAAGGGCCGGCCGCTGGGCGTGGGCACGACGAGGGCGGGCCCACCGGAGCCCGTCTCATAGCCGTCGGCCAGGACGGAGTCCAGCGCGTCGCCCCACGGCCCGGTCTTCATGACCATGCCGGGGCCGCCGCCGTAGGGGGTGTCGTCGACCGTGTTGTGCCGGTCGTAGGTCCAGTCCCGCAGGTCGTGCACGTGGACGTCCAGTTGTCCGCGCGCGCGTGCCTTGCCGACGAGGGAGACGTTCAGCGGTTCCAGGTACTCGGGGAAGATCGTGACGACGTCGAGCCGCATCAGGCGTCTTCCCCGGCCGCGTCCCGTGCCGAGGCGATCTCCGCCCGGTCGTCGATCAGGCCCGGCGGCGGTTCGATGACCGCGCGCTGCTCGTCGAGGTCGATCTCGGTGACGATCTCGGAGACGAACGGCACGTAGACCTCGCTGCCGTCGGGGCGCTCCACCACGAACAGGTCCTGCGTGGGCAGGTGGGAGATCTCCGTGATCCGGCCGACCTCGACCCCGTCCCCGGTCACCACGTCGAGGTCGATCAGCTGGTGGTCGTAGTACTCGTCCTCGTCCTCGGGCCGTTCGCCCGGATCGACGTCGGCGATCAGGAGGGTGTTGCGCAGCGCCTCGGCGCCGGTGCGGTCGTGGACGCCGGCGAAGCGCAGCAGGAGGCGGCCGCTGTGCACCCGGCCGGTCTCGACGGTGAGCGGCCCGGCGGAGGCGGGGTCGGTGGCCAGTACGGCACCGGGCCCGAGCCTCAGCTCCGGCTCGTCCGTGCGGACCTCGACGGTCACCTCGCCCTTGATCCCGTGGGCGCGGCCGATGCGTGCGACTACCAGCTGCACTGTGCTTGATCTCCTGTCGAAACTGCGACGAGCCGCTCACGGCCCATACGACGCCGGTCACGGCCCATACGACTGCGGGCCGGGGACGGCCCAGTGGCCCTCCCCGGCCCGAGCCGGTACTTCTTCTGGCGTCAGCGGACGTGGTCCACGTCGACGAGGTCGACGCGGACACCGCGGCCGCCGATGGCGCCCACGACGGTGCGCAGAGCGCGTGCGGTGCGGCCGTTGCGACCGATCACCTTGCCGAGGTCGTCGGGGTGCACCCGGACCTCGAGTACCCGCCCGCGACGCAGGTTGCGCGAGGCGACCTGCACATCGTCGGGATTGTCGACGATGCCCTTCACGAGGTGCTCGAGAGCCTCCTCGAGCATGCTCAGGCCTCGGTCGACTCGGACGCAGCGGCAGCCTCGTCCTTCTTGTCGGCCTTCTTCTTCTGGGTGATCGCCTCACCCTTGCCCTCGTCGTCGCCGCCGAGCGCCTCGAAGGACGGACGGGCCGACTTCTCGGCCGGCTGGAGCAGCGGCGCCGGGGCGGGCTCGCCCTTGAACTTCTGCCAGTCGCCGGTCTTCTTCAGGATGGCGAGCACGGGCTCGGTCGGCTGGGCGCCGACCCGGAGCCAGTACGCGACACGCTCGGCGTCGACCTCCATCACCGACGGGTTGTACGTCGGGTGGTACTTGCCGATCTCCTCGATGGCCCGGCCGTCACGGCGGGTACGGGAGTCGGCGACGACGATGCGGTAGTGAGGCGAACGGATCTTGCCCAGACGCTTCAGCTTGATCTTGACTGCCACGGGAGTGGGTTCTCCTGGTTTTGACGTGATTGGGCACGGCGAGAGAGCCGCGTGGGGTTGCGGTACCCGAGTGCCCGATGGACGCGTCAGCCGGAGGAGAGAGGGGTCCTGTGCGACTGTCGAGTACAGCTAGCCATTGTGCCACACGCGGGCAGGCCCTCCGGACCGAGGGCACTGCGCCGGATCCGGCTGCCACGAGCAGCCGGATCCTCAGCCCGCCGCCGCGCCGACCACCTCCGGGATGCGGAACGGCTTCCCGCAGCCGCCGCACATGATCGGGGCCTGGGCCAGCACGGACGGGACGACCCGCACATTGCGCCCGCAGTCGCAGACCGCTTTGACGCGCACCCCTCCCCCGGAGGAGCCGTGGCGGGCGGCCGGGCCGCGGAAGCTGCGGGCCGAGTCGGTCGCGGTGGCCGCGGTGTGGGCCTTCAGCGCGCGCTGGAGGCGTTCGGTCGTCGGGCGGTAGCGGCGCTTGGCCTCGGGGCTGAGCGTGACCAGCGAGAAGCCGCTGCTGGGATGCGGCTCGTCGGGGTGGTCGAGACCCAGTTCCTCGGCGATCGCGAGGAATCGACGGTTGTGGTAGCGCCCCGCGCGGGAGGTGTCGCGTACTCCGCGCGCGGCGGCGATGCCGTGGACTGCCTCATGGAGCAGTCGCTCGAAGGAGAGTTCGTGTCCGCAGGCGGACGACGACTCTCCGATCAGGGATTCGGGCGCGGCAAGATCCGGCAGCTCGGGGTGGTACCGCTGAATGTCGGCCCACGCCTGCGCCAGCTCTGCGGCGAGAACAGGTGGTGTCGTGCTCACGTAATGAGAACGAGCCGGAGTGCCGCTGTGTTCCTATTCCGGGGCATCCCAAATAATTTGCACGTACCAGTCAGTTTCCGCTGATGCGTCATGACGAGGGCGGGTGCGCTGATCTGCGGAGAAGCCTCACAGCTCGTACCAAGCTGGTGCGTAGTCCGACGTACGCGCCGGCGCGCAACCGCCGTCCGTGCGCCGGGGTGGTGGGACTCGCGGGCGCGCAAGAGGCGTTTCGGTCGCTGTCGCGCCGGGGGAGGCACCCTCCGAGGGGCGCGTCGACGGACGTGACGTTACCGGGTGCGCCTCGGATGTACGGCACCACCCCGCCCTCCGCCGGTTTCCGGCGCCGCGGGGCGGTCGGCGGGCCCGCCGACCTTGGCCGAAACGGCCTCGCCCGCGCCGCGGCCACCCGCTGTCATCGCCCAGCGGCGCGATCAGGCCAACCACCCGAAGGGGAGCCGCCCGGGGTACCGCGCGGTCAGGCCCACGTTGCCGGGAAGTGAAATCTCGCCACGAAGGCGCGGATCGGGCAAACCGCCCGCCGCTACCACTGGACGCCACGGCAAGCCCGGAGTTACCTGGCATACGGGGGGAGTGCGAGCGCACTGCACGGGGGCCATGGAATCGGGCACAGCGGCAACACTCGGCGATTGGGGCGCTTTCCTATGACACCTACGCTCGTGCGGCGACACCCGTCCCACGCTGGGGCGAAGCCCCGGGTGGACCTGCGGGCACGCGCGCGTGACTGGTCCGAGATTCAGGAGCGGATGCTCGTACCGCTCTACGAGGCCGTCTACGAGCGACTGGACGTGGGCGACGGAACCCGTGTGCTGGGGCTGGGCTGCGGTTCCGGGCTGGCCCTGCTGATGGCGGCCTCGCGCGGCGCCGCGGTGACCGGTGTCGACTCCCGGTCGCCGGAACTCCTGGCCCAGGCGCGCCGGCGCCTGCTTCCGGAGACACCCGAAGCACCCGGCCCCCTCGACGCACACGGGACGTGGGGCCCACGCGCGCGTGCGGGCGCCCGGATCGTCGAGGGCACTCCCGAGCAGGTCCGGGACCCGTCGCGGCCGGCGTTCACCCTGGTGACCGCCTTCGAGCCCGTGGGGTGCCTCGCGGGCGACGCGGAAGGGCTGGGCGAGCTGCTCGGCCGGGCGACGCCGCTCGCCGGGCACGGCGCGGCCGTGGTGCTGGCCGGGTGGGGCCCGCCGGAGCGGTGCGCCACGACATCGGTACTGCGGGTCGCCGCACGGCTCGCGGATCCGCTGCGCGGCACGGGCGGCTGGCGCCCCGCCCTCCGGGACGACCTGGAGGAGGTCGCCCAGCGGGCCGGGCTCAGGCCGGACGGCTCGGGGCGGGTGGCGTGCCCGTTCGGGTACGCCGACGGCGGCAGCGCGGTGCGCGGTCTGCTGTCGACCGGGCTGTTCGACGCGGCGATCGCCGCGACCGACCAGGAGCAGGTCGACAAGGAGCTGTCGGAGGCGCTGCATCCGTACCGGCGGCCGGACGGGACCGTGTGGATGCCGAACGTCTTCCGCTATCTGATAGCCCGGATTCCCTGACGACCGGTTCCGCCGGCACGACGTGGCGGCGGAAGGCCGATGTCGTTGCCGAGGCGGAGGCCGGGTCGGCGGGTCGGCGGGTCAGCCCATGAACTTCTTGAACTCGTCCGGCAGCTCGAAGTCCTGGCCGCCCTGCTGCGGCAGCCCGAAGGCACCCCCGCCCTGCGCGGCGGCGGCACGCCGGGCGGCCTCCTCCTGCTCCTGCTGCTTGCGCTTCATCGGGTTGCCGGAGCGCTGCTTGCCCTTGGCCTTCTTCTGCTGCTTCTTCTGCCGGCCGGGCCCGCCGCCCATGCCCGGGACACCCGGCATACCGGGCATGCCGCCGCCCTGAGCCATGCGGGACATCATCTTGCGGGCTTCCATGAACCGCTCGATTAGGTTCTTCACGGCGCTGACATCGACGCCGGAGCCCTTGGCGATACGGGCGCGGCGCGAGCCGTTGATGATCGTCGGCTCCTGGCGCTCGCCCGGGGTCATCGACTTGATGATGGCGGCCGTGCGGTCGACGTCGCGCTCGTCGAGGTTGTTGATCTGGTCCTTCATCTGGGCCATGCCCGGAAGCATGCCGAGCAGCTTGCTGATGCTGCCCATCTTCCGGACCTGCTCCATCTGGGCCAGGAAGTCGTCCAGGGTGAAGTCCTGGCCCTTCTTGGACGCCAGCTTGGAGGCCATTTTCTCGGCCTCTTCCTGACTGAACGTCTTCTCCGCCTGCTCGATCAGGGTGAGCAGGTCACCCATGTCGAGGATGCGGGAGGCCATCCGGTCCGGGTGGAAGGCGTCGAAGTCCTCCAACTTCTCGCCGTTCGACGCGAACATGATCGGCTTGCCGGTCACCGAGGCGATCGACAGGGCCGCACCGCCGCGGGCGTCGCCGTCGAGCTTGGACAGCACCACGCCGTCGAAGCCGACGCCGTCGCGGAAGGACTCGGCGGTGTTGACGGCGTCCTGGCCGATCATCGCGTCGACGACGAACAGGATCTCGTCCGGGTGGACGGCGTCCCTGATGTCCGCGGCCTGCCGCATCAGCTCCTGGTCGATGCCCAGGCGGCCGGCGGTGTCGACGATGACCAGGTCGTGGACCTTGGCCTGGGCGAACTCGATGGAGTCCTTGGCGACCTTGACCGGGTCGCCCACGCCGTTGCCCGGCTCGGGCGCGTAGACCGCGACGCCGGCGCGCTCGGCGACGACGCTGAGCTGATTGACGGCGTTGGGGCGCTGGAGGTCGCAGGCCACGAGCAGCGGCGAGTGGCCCTGCTCCTTGAGCCAGCGGCCCAGCTTGCCCGCGAGGGTGGTCTTGCCCGCGCCCTGCAGACCGGCCAGCATGATCACGGTCGGCGGCTGCTTGGCGAAGCGCAGGCGGCGGGTCTCGCCGCCGAGGATGCCGACCAGCTCCTCGTTGACGATCTTGAGGACCTGCTGGGCGGGATTCAGCGCCTTGGAGACCTCGGCGCCGAGGGAGCGCTCCTTGACCTTCTTGATGAAGGCGCGCACGACGGGCAGCGCCACGTCGGCCTCGAGCAGCGCGATGCGGATCTCGCGGGCCGTGGCGTCGATGTCCGCCTCGGACAGCCGCCCTTTGCCCCGGAGGGATTTAAAGGTGGCTGACAGGCGGTCGGAGAGAGTATCGAACACGGCGGCGTAGGTCCTCGCGTCGGCGTTGGTGTGGGTCGCCCTCCAGGGTATCCGGCCCGGCAAGCAAATCGTCCCTGCCCGCCGGAGAGAGCGGACGGGGAGCGCGTCCGGCAAACGGACCAGGCGACCACGAGGTCACGCCTGCAGCGACTCCTCCAGCTCCCGGGCCACGGACGCCGCCTCGTCGCCCGGCAGCGGCGCACCCTCGCCCCGCGTGACATAGAAGGCGTCCACCGCGTTCGACCCCAGCGTCGACACGTGCGCGCTCCGCACCCGTACCCCCGCCGCCTCCAGTGCCCGCCCGAGCCGGAACAGCAGGCCCGGCGCGTCCTGGGCGCGTACCTCGATCACCGTGGCCAGCCGGGAGGCGGCCGGGGCGACCGTCACGCGCGCGGGGGGTGCGGTCACGCCCCGGCGCCGGGGGTGGGCGGCGTCCCGCTCCGCGAGCCGGGCGGCGATGTCGAGGGTGCCGTCCAGGGCCCTGACCAGGTCGGCGCGGAGCCGGGCCGCCTGCGGCAGGGAGCCGTACTCGGCGGCGACCCGCCAGTCCAGGAGCAGGACGGAGCCCTCGACGCCGTCGGGCAGCGGGAGGGAGCGCAGCTCGGCGGTGCGCACGGTGAGGCGGTGCATGGCCAGGACCCCGGCGACCGCCGGGAGCACGCCCGCCTGGTCGGGTACGGCGATCAGCAGTTCCACGCCGAGCGGCTCGGGTCCGTCGGCGGCCGGCGCCGGTTCGGCCGGCGGCTCGGTCTGGGCGCGCAGGGCCAGCACGGGCCCGCCGGTGCGGAAGGCCTCGACGGCGAGCCGCTCCTGCTCGGCGGTGGGCACGGCGGCCTCGGGTTCCTCCGGCTCGTCCCCCGCCAGCACCGCCGAGACCCGTTTGACCAGGTCGGCGACGAGGGAGCCGCGCCAGGACGACCAGGCGGCCGGCCCGGTGGCCAGCGCGTCCGCCTCGGTCAGGGCGTGCAGCAGCTCCAGGGTGTGCTCGGTGCCGACCGCCTCGGCGACCCCGCGCACGGTGGCCGGGTCGTCGAGGTCGCGCCGGGTGGCGGTCTCGACGAGCAGCAGATGGTGACGGACGAGGGTGGCGAGGACGGCCGCGTCCGCGCGGTCGAAGCCGATCCGGGCGGCCACGTCCCGGGCGATGGTCTCACCGGCCACGGAGTGGTCGCCGGGCCAGCCCTTGCCGATGTCGTGCAGGAGCGCGGCGACCAGAAGCAGGTCGGGGCGGTGCACACGGCGGGTGAACCCGGAGGCGCGGACGGCGGTCTCGATCAGGTGCCGGTCGACGGTCCACAGGTGCACGGCGTTGCGCTGCGGGCGGCAGCGCACCCGCTCCCAGTCGGGCAGCAGCCGGGTGACCAGGCCCTCGGCCTCCAGCGCCTCCCAGACCTGCACCGTGGGCCGGCCCGAGCCCAGCAGCGTCACCAGTTGCTCACGGGCCTCGGCGGGCCAGGGTGTGGTCAGGGGGCCCGTGGAGGCCGCCAGGCGCCGTACGGCGTACAGGGAGAGCGGGAGCCCGGCCTGTGCGGCGGCGGCCGCGGCACGCAGGGGGAGCACGGGGTCGCGTTCGGGGCGCGCGGCGCGGGCGAGCACCACCTCGCCGTCCTGCTCGACGACGCCCTCGGCCAGCGGCGAGCGCTCGGCGACCGGTTTCGCGCCGCCGCCCAGCATGGCGCGCAGCCTCGGCCGCACGGACCGCGAGCGCAGGACGCGCCCCACCTCGCGCCAGGTGACGTCGCCCGCGTACGAGATGACGCGGGCCGCCTCGTACACCTGCCGCAGCAGGGTGTCGGCGTCCAGCAGGCCCAGCTCGGCCGCCACCTGGTCCTGCTCCTGCAACGCCAGCCGGTCGGTCGCCCGGCCGGTCGCGAGGTGGAGCGCGTCGCGTACGTCGAGCAGTCGGCGCCGGGCGTCGGCGAGGCCCTCGCGCGGGGCGTCGGCCAGCCAGGAGGCGGCGACGGCGCGCAGGACGGTGGCGTCGCGCAGGCCGCCGCGGGCCTCCTTGAGGTCGGGTTCCAGCAGGAACTGCAGCTCGCCCTGGCGTTCGGCGCGCTCGGCACACAGTTCACGCAGTTCGGGGAGGCGTTTGGGGGCCTGGTTGCGCCAGTCGGCCAGGACGGCGGTGCGCAGTGAGGCGGTCAGGCCGAGGTCTCCGGCGAGGTGGCGGGCGTCCAGGAGGCCGAGTTGGACCTTGAGATCCTCGCCCGCGGTCTTCCGTGCCTGGCCCGGTGTGCGTACGGAGTGGTCGAGGTCGAGACCGAGGTCCCAGACGGGGTACCAGATCCGGTCGGCGAGGGCGGCGACGGCCCGGTCGTCGTTGCCGTCGTGCAGCAGGAGGAGGTCCAGGTCGCTGCGCGGGGACAGCTCGCCGCGTCCGTAGCCGCCGACCGCGACGAGCGACACGCCTCGCAGCCCTGCGGCGCCCGCATCGAAGAGGCCGGCCAGCCAGTCGTCCGTCAGCCGGGCGAGGGCCGCACGGCGCGGCGGCCCGGACCGCACCCCCTCGGTGAGGAGGCGCAGCCGGGCCGCCGCGTAGCCGCCGGGTCCCGAGTCCTCTGTTTCTTTCGTCACGTCCGTACTCGTCACCCGGCGACTCCGTTCCGTTCTTCTGCCTCGGAGGCGCCGAAGGCCTCCGGAGGCTTCAAGCTGCCCCGACGCCGAGTGGGCGTCGGGGCGGCTCTGCCTCGGCCTTGTCTCAGAGCGCGTCGGGACCGCGCTCGCCGGTCCGGACCCGTACGGCCGTGTCGACCGGGACCGACCAGACCTTGCCGTCGCCGATCTTGCCGGTGCGGGCCGCCTTGACCACGACATCGATCAGCTGATCGGCCTCGTCGTCCTCGACCAGGACCTCGATGCGGATCTTGGGCACCAGGTCGACGGTGTACTCGGCGCCGCGGTAGACCTCGGTGTGGCCGCGCTGACGGCCGTAGCCGCTGGCTTCGGTGACGGTGAGGCCGTGGACTCCGAAGGCCTGGAGGGCCTCCTTGATCTCGTCGAGCCGGTGTGGCTTGACCACGGCGGTGATGAGCTTCATGCGTCCACCTTCTTACTCTCGGCCTGGCCGGCCGGAGGGGTCGGAGTGGCGGTCGTCCGGGCGGCACCGCCGCCGGCGCCGCTGAAGTCGTATGCGGTCTCGGCGTGCTCGACCTGGTCGATGCCGGCCACTTCCTCGTCCTCCGGTACCCGCATGCCGATCGTCTTGTCCAGCAGGAAGGCGAGGACCGCGGAGACGACCAGGGAGTAGGCGAGGACCCCGAAGACACCGGCGCACTGCTTCCAGAACTGGTCGAGACCGCCGCCGTAGAAGAGGCCCTCAACGTCGGACTGGCCCTTGCCGGTGGCGAGGAAGCCGATGAGCAGGGAGCCGATGATGCCGCCGACGAGGTGGACGCCGACCACGTCGAGGGAGTCGTCGTAGCCGAACCGGTACTTCAGGCCGACCGCCATGGCGCACAGCACACCGGCGATGACACCGACGGCGATCGCGCCGAGCGGGGAGACGGCGCCGCCGGCCGGGGTGATGGCGACCAGGCCGGAGACGGCACCGGAGGCCGCGCCCAGCGTGGTGAAGGCGCCGTGCCTGATCTTCTCGTAGGCGAGCCAGCCGAGGACGGCGGCACCGGTGGCGACCTGCGTGTTGACGAACATCAGCGCGCCGACGCCGTCGTCGTTGCCGAGCCAGGAGCCGGCGTTGAAGCCGAACCAGCCGAACCACAGCAGCGCGGCACCGAGCATGACCAGCGGCAGGCTGTGCGGGCGCATCGGGTCCTTCTTGAAGCCGATGCGCTTGCCGATGACCAGGATCACGCCGAGCGCGGCGGCACCGGCGTTGATGTGCACGGCCGTACCGCCGGCGAAGTCGATCACGCCGAGTTCGGCGGCCCAGCCGCCGGAGCCCCAGACCCAGTGGGCGACCGGGAAGTAGACAATCGTGACCCACAGGGCGATGAACAGGCCCCAGGCCGTGAACTTCACCCGGTCCGCGAGGGCGCCGCTGATCAGGGCGGGGGTGAGCACCGCGAACATCAGCTGGAACACCGCGAAGACGAAGATCGGGATCGTGGTGCCGTCCCACAGCTCGGTCAGGCCGATGTCGCTGAGCCCGACCCAGTCGGAGGTCCAGCCGATGACACCTCCGGAGTCGGTGCCGAAGGCCAGGGAGAAGCCGTACAGCACCCACAGGATGGTGACGATGCCGAGGCTGATGAAGCTCATCATCAGCATGTTCAGGGTGCTTTTGACGCGGACCATGCCTCCGTAGAAGAAGGCCAGGCCCGGCGTCATGAGCATCACCAGGGCGGAGCAGATGAGCATGAAGCCTGTGTTGGCGGCAGAGAGCTCCGTCTCTGCGGCAAGCGTGATGGCTGGAGCCATCGGCGTCTCCTCGTCGTTGTACGGCCCCGTGCGGGCGAAGCCTGGGCGGGACTGAGGGGTGGGCCGGTTATGCGCCATGAGATTGGCGCAGCGCCGTTTCGGTGGACGCCCCTCGTTGTTTCACCGCCGTGACGAAGGTGCCGCGTGTGTTACGCGTCGATGAACTGCCGGATGCGGCGCCGGGCGGTCGTTGTCATGGTGCGACGGCCCGGCCGGGAGCACAAACCGGCCGCGGCGGGCCTCCGAATGACCTGGCATGGGGGAGCCGAGTCGGGCAGTTCGGGAGGGCCGGCCGCGGCCGGGGCTGGTGGGGTTTCAGACCGCCTCGGCGGTCTCCGGCAACTCGACGGCGAGCCGTTCCGTGAGGTCGACGACCTGGCCGAGGTCGCCGAAATCGCGTACGGCCGTGTCTACGGTCTTGCGGATGCGGGTGTTGACGCGTTCGGAGCGAACCTTCTTGGCGATCTTCATGGCGTCGACGGCCAGCACCGTGCTCTCCTCGGGCTCGCGGCGCAGCAGGTGCACGGTGGCCATGCCGATCAGGTTCAGCGCAAAGGAGCGCTGGTGCTCGTCGTCGTCGGTGAACAGTTCCACGGCGCGGCGCATCAGGGGGTCGGCGAGGGAGGCGTAGGTGGGGCTGCGGCCGGCCACGTAGGCGAGATCGCGGAAGGAGTGGGCATTCTCCCCGTACAGCTCGGCCTCGGAGAAGAAGCGGATCCAGTCGGGGTCCGGCTCGTCCCACTCGTCGGTCTCGGCGAAGGTGTCCTCGGCCATGCGCACCGCACGCTTGCAGCGGCCGGGCTGCCCCATGTTGGCGTAGGCGCGGGCCTCCATCGCGTACAGCATCGACTGGGTGCGGGGGCTCGCGCAGTCCCGGCTGCCGTACTGCGCGAGGTGGATCAGCTCCAGGGCGTCGTCGGGCCGGCCGAGGTGGATCATCTGGCGGCTCATGCTGGACAGGACGTACGAGCCGAGCGGCCGGTCGCCCGCTTCCTTGGCGGCGTGCAGGGCGAGCACGAAGTACTTCTGCGCGGTGGGCTGGAGTCCCACGTCGTACGACATCCAGCCGGCCAGCTCGGCGAGTTCGGCGGCGACCTTGAACAGCTTGGCGCGGCAGGGATCGGTCTGGGGTTCCTGGAGCAGGTCGGTCACCTCGTGCAGCTGGCCGACCACCGCCTTGCGGCGCAGACCGCCGCCGCACTGGGCGTCCCAGCGGCGGAACATGACGGCGGTGGACTCGAGCAGTTCCAGCTCCGGCCTGGACAGGCGGCCACGCGCGCGTGTGGCGGGTGGGGCCTCGCGTCCGGCGGACGGGGTGGCCGAGGGCGAGGGGACGAGCCAGCGCTGCATGGGCTCGATGAGGGAGGGACCCGCGGAGAGCGCCAGCGAGCTTCCGAGGAAGCCGCGCCGCGCGAGCATCAGGTCGCTGCGCGAGAACTCGCTGAGCAGGGCCACGGTCTGCGGGCCGGTCCAGGGCAGGTCGACGCCGGTCGCGGAGGGCGTCGGGCGGGTGGAGCGCAGGCCCAGGTCCTCGACGGAGACGACGACGCCGAAGCGCTCGGAGAACAGCTCGGACAGGATCCGCGGAATCGGCTCGCGCGGATTCTCGCCGTCGAGCCAGCGGCGTACGCGTGAGGTGTCGGTGGAGATGTGGTTGGCGCCCAACTGCCGTGCCCGGCGGTTGACCTGGCGGGCCAGCTCGCCCTTGGACCAGCCGCTGCGGGCGAACCACGAGGTGAGCAGCTCGTTGGGGCGCTTGTCAGCGGGCGACGCGCTGCCCGCGCTCGTACCGCTTCCGCCGTTGCCGCTCACTGGAACGCCCCCATCCCTGAAACCACCTGTCGCCGAGTGCGGCAAGCCCTACCAGAATGCCGGTGATCGCGGTCTTCCGTCCGGCGGTTGCCACCCTTGGAACGGGAGACCGGGTTGCCTCCGGCATACCCGAAAGTGCATGTGCCCCTCGGCTCCGTGCACACAAAGTAGTCCCACGATCACTCGTCCAGCCATGGCGATTGCAGAATCGCCACCATTCGCCACCCCTTCGAATGAACTGACGACGACCGGTACGCGATTCACTTGACACGCTCCAACCGGGCCTCGGCGCAACGGTGTACGCCGGGGCGTGGATGGCCGGGCGCACCACCCGGAGTGCTTCCGGACGCTGTCTGAAACGCGCCGGACCGGGGAGTGGGAAACAGAGAGTCACGTTTCACGTCCGCTGCGTAACCGTCGCCGGGCCGGACCCGTTGGAGGGGGTATGGGCTTCACGATCGGCATCGGCGGCAGTCGGGGCATCCGCGAGATCCGCTCCGGCGCGCGTCGCCGCGGCCGCGCCTCGGAGTGCACCGTCGTGGCCGAGTTCACCGGCCTGTGGGGCTGGGACGTGGTGCCGGGTGCCCGTGCGTCCGCGGGGGCCTGCTCGTGCGGCCGGTCCGACTGCCCGGCGCCGGGCGCGCATCCGCTGGACTTCGCGCCCGAGGTGCCCGCCGGGGCGACCCTGGGCGAGGCGAGCGCGGCCTGGGGCCGGTTCCCCGGCGCCGCGGTGATGCTGCCGGTCGGGCGGACCTTCGACGTGATCGAGGTGGCCGAGCCCGCCGGGCTGCGGGCACTGGCCCGGCTGGAGCGCATGGGCCTCCCGCTCGGCCCGGTCGCGGCCACCCCGCAGGGCCGCGCCCACTTCTTCGTCGCCCCGGGCGCCGCCGCCCAACTGCCCAGGCTGCTCTACCGCATGGGCTGGGACGACCCGTCCGCCCTCGACCTGCGCGGCCTCGGCCCCGGTACGCATGTCACGGCTCCGCCCTCCGACCGTGGCGGCCTGGGCCCGGTGCGCTGGCTGCGCCCGCCGGCCCTCGACTCGGCGACCAGGCCACCGGCGGCCCGGCTCCTGCTGGGGACGCTGGCGTACGTGGCCCATCGGTCACGGGCGTAGACGCCGGGCGCGGGCACAGGTCTCCTTCGCAAGCCTGAACGCACCGGACCCCCGTCCGCCAAGAGCGGCGGGCGCCCCTCCCCCGGACACACGGCGAAGCGCCCGTCCCCGTTGACGGGGAGCGGGCGCTTCCTCGCGCGTGTGCACGCGGGCCGGTTGGGAGCACCGGATTCCGGCAGGCGGTGTCACTCGCCGATGAGGGCATCCACGAACGCCGCGGGTTCGAACGGCGCCAGGTCGTCCGGGCCCTCGCCGAGTCCGATCAGCTTGACCGGCACCCCCAGCTCGCGCTGCACGGCGATCACGATGCCGCCCTTGGCCGTGCCGTCCAGCTTGGTGAGCACGATGCCGCTGACGTCGACGACCTCGGCGAAGACCCGGGCCTGGATCAGCCCGTTCTGGCCGGTGGTGGCGTCGAGCACGAGCAGCACCTCGTCCAGCGGCGCGTGCTTCTCCACCACGCGCTTGACCTTGCCCAGCTCGTCCATGAGGCCGGTCTTGGTGTGCAGGCGGCCGGCGGTGTCGATGAGCACAACGTCCGAGCCCAGCTCCTTGCCCTCCTTGACCGCGTCGAAGGCGACGGAGGCCGGGTCGCCGCCCTCCGGCCCGCGCACGGTGTGCGCACCGACCCGCTCGCCCCAGGTCTGCAACTGGTCGGCGGCGGCGGCGCGGAAGGTGTCGGCGGCGCCGAGGACGACGCTGCGGCCGTCGGCGACCAGGACGCGGGCGAGCTTGCCGGTGGTGGTGGTCTTGCCGGTGCCGTTGACCCCGACGACCATCACGATGCCGGGCTTGCCCGCGGCGGGCTCGGTCTTGACCTCGCGGTCCATGTCGGGGCCGACCAGGGTGATCAGCTCCTCGCGCAGCAGGGTGCGCAGTTCTTCGGGCGTGCGGGTGCCGAGCACCTTCACGCGCTCACGGAGCCGCTCGACCAGCTCCTGGGTGGGCCGCACGCCGACATCGGCGGTGAGCAGCGTGTCCTCGATCTCCTCCCAGGTGTCCTCGTCGAGGTGTTCCCGGGAGAGCAGGACGAGCAGGCCCTTGCCGAGGGCGTTCTGCGAGCGGGAGAGGCGGGTACGGAGCCGGACCAGACGGCCGGCGGTGGGCTCGGGAACCTCGATCCGGGGGATCTCGAGTTCTTCGACGACGGGCGGTTCCTCGACGGTCGCGGGAGCGGCGCCGCCGTCCGGGAGGTCGACCTCCTCGATCGTCCGGCGCGTTTCGTCGCGCGGCGTCTCGGCCTCGTCGCCGACGTGCGGCTCGGCCGGAGGGGCGGTGATGTCGGGTGTGGCGGGTGGCGGCGGAGGCAGTTGCCTCTTGCGGCGGGTGCCCACGACCAGCCCGCCGAGCGCGCCGATCACGACCACGGCGATGACTACAGCAAGGATGACGATTTCCATAACGCGTCCAGTATCAGCCATGGGCCCCGGGCACACCCTCCTTGTCGCTTCCTCCAAGGGACAAAGACCCCTGGAGGGGAGGAGCCGGAGCAGAGCGCGGGCCCGTGAGGGCCGGTCAGCGGCGTGGTCCGCGCGACCGGTCCCACGGTCCTACGGGCGGGTGAGTGCGAGGACGACGTTGTGTCCGCCGAAGCCGAAGGAGTGGCTGACGGCGGCGCGTACGTCCTGGTGGCGGGGTTCCTTGAGGACGCAGTCGAGGTCGAACTCGGGGGCCGGCGCCGACAGATTGGCGATCGGTGGGACGCGGCGGTGCTGAAGGGTCAGCACGGTCAGCGCGGCTTCGATCCCCCCGGCCGCGCCGAGGGTGTGGCCCAGGACGCCCTTGGACGCGGTCACGCTGGGCCGGTGCGGCAGGGCGCGGGCGACGAGGGCCGCCTCGGCGCCGTCGTTGAGGCGGGTGGAGGTGCCGTGCGCGTTGACGTGGTCAACGTCGTGCGGATCGAGGCCGGCCTCGGCGAGCGCGGTACGCAGGGCACTCTCGGCTCCCGGTGAGTCCGGGTGCGGTGCCACGGGATGGTGGGCGTCGGAGGTGCTGCCGCATCCCGCGAGCAGGGCGCGGGGCGGCTTGCCGCGGGCGCGGGCGTCGGCGGCGCGTTCCAGGATCAGGACGCCGGCTCCCTCGCCGATGACGAAGCCGTCGCGGTCCGCGGCGAACGGACGGGAGGCCTCGGCGGGTGCGTCCACGCGTGTGGAGAGGGCGCCCATACGCCAGAACCCGGCGGTGGACAGGCGGCCGACGGCGGCTTCGACACCGCCGGCCACCGCCACGTCGCACAGGTCCGCGGCGAGCAGATCGCGGGCGAGTGCGATGGCGGTCGCTCCGGAGGCACAGGCGGTGGCCGGGGCGATACTCGCGCCCCGGGCCCGCAGATCGATGGAGACCTCGCCGGCACCGAGATTGGGAATGATCATGGGGATGGCGAGCGGCGAGAGGGCCTCGGGACCGCGTTGTTCGAGACGGCCCGCCTGTTCCTCCCATTTCTCCGCGCCGCCCACGCCGCACCCGAGCACCGTGGCGACGCGGGCACCGTCCCAGCCGGCCGGGTCGAGACCGGCGTCCCGGACTGCTTCCCTGGCGGCGAGGACGGCGAGCCTCGCCGCCCGCCCCATGCGCCACGAGCGGCGGCCGATCCGCTGGTCCAGCGTCTCGTCCGGGACGGGAATCCGGCAGGAGAAGTCGACGGGCAGGCCGGCGAGGGCGGGATCGCGGGCCGCGGTGCCGTCTCCCGAGCACACGGCTTCCCATGTCGCCTCCACCCCCGCTCCGCCGGGCGTGACCAGCCCGAGGCCGGTGACGGCGACGGGGCGGCGCGGGGTCACGCGGTGGCCGCCGGCTCGGAGCCCGGGGTGCCGGCCCGGGAACGCAGGGTGTCGAGGTGGTCCGTGATCTGGGCGAGGGTGGTGGCGCGGGTGGCGTGCTCGTCGCTGATCAGCACGTCCAGGCGTTCCTGGAGGAGGAGCGCGAATTCGGCGAGGGCGAGGGAGTCCAGTTCGAGTTGTTCGAGGGTGGACTCGGGGTGGATCTCGTCGTCGGGGATCCGGAAGGTCGTCGTCAGCACGGAGCGGATCACGTCGTAGGTGTCGGACATGGGCAGGTGGGTCTCCTTCTCGGCGCTGGAAAGGAAGTTCGCGGCGGCGTCCTGGCAGCCCCCGGGCGGATGGTCAGTGCTGTTCCGGCGACAGCAGGAAGTCGCGGATGTCCTGGCCGAGCGGGTCCGCCGCGTCCTCCATGACGTAGTGGCCGGCGCGGGCGTAGCGACGTACCCGCGCGTGGGGTGCCCGGCGCTCCCACTCCGCCAGGACGAGCGGTGTGAACACCGGGTCGCGCATGCCCCATCCGACGAAAAGCGGCAGGCCGGACAGGTCGCTCCCGTCGCCGTCCGGTTCGAGGAGGCGCCAGGTCTCCTCCTCGTCGTCGCGCGGGATGCTGCGGATCAGTTCCACGACCGCGCGCCGGTCGCCCCTGCGGGCCAGCGGCAGCAGATACGCCCGGCGCTCGGCCCGGCGGAGCGCCTGTACGACCCCGGCCCGCACGGCGGCCCGGGGGAAGAGGTTGGTCGCGTGCGCCAGGGCGGCGAGGGGGCGGTGGTCCCGCATCCAGCGCAGGTACACCGGCAGCCGGTAGCCGGGGGGCCAGCGGAAGCAGAGGGTGTTGAGAGCCACCACGCGGGCCGCCAGGCCCGGCCTGCGCCGCGCCCACGCCATGCCCAGTGGGCCGCCCCAGTCGTGCAGCACCAGGGTCCAGCCGGTACGGGGCACGCCCCGGTCGGCGGTCAGGTGCTCGAACAGTTCGTCCAGGTAGGACAGTTGCAGCAGATGCCGGTCGACGGAGGCCGCCGGGAGCGGCGGGCGCGGGGACAGCCCCAGGCCCGGCAGGTCGGGGGCGATGCAGCGGAAGTCCGGTGACAGGCGGGAGATCAGGTGGCGCCACTGGTAACTCCACGACGGATTGCCGTGCAGCAGCAGGACGGGAGGGCCGGTTCCGCTGTCGAGATAGTGCTGGCCCGTCGCCGGGACGCGCCGCCACCGGTCGGCCGCCGGATAGCCGGGCAGTCGCTCGGCCGGTGGCGCGGGCGGAGTGGGGGCGTTCACCACGGCGGCGCTCACGCGTGCGCGACGGGAGTGAGGGGCGTGGGAGAACAGGCCGCCGGGCGCATGCGGGGCGTTGGGGGCATGGCGCCACCGTAGCGGGCGGCCGACGCACGGTGATCACCGAAATATCCCCGGGTGCGGGAACTTCACCCGGGTGGGCGAGATGGAACGGCCCGATGGCGTCGGATTGGGCAGTGAACCGCCTTGTCCATGCGCCGACTTCTCGGCTTCGCGCGTCAACATCGCCGTATGGGCCCTTTGTTCGCCCGCTCTCCCGCTTGTCACACTTACGGGCTCTCGGTGGCCGCCCGGCGTGCTGTGCGGAATGCGGTCGCGGGGTGCGTGAGCATGGCCGGTGACCGGTTCGTCTCTGCCGGCGGGTGGGTGGTGTCGCCGCACTCCCGGCTTCATCGGGAGGCTTTGTGCACACCACCGAGGTACGCCGCGAGGACATCGGACTGCTCACGGAACTGGAGCCGGTCGTGGCGCGCGCTCTGGACTCCCATTTCCAGGGCGCCGACGACTGGTATCCGCACCGGTTCATTCCCTGGGCGAGGGGGAGGGACTACGACGGATTCCTCGAAGGTGAGCCCTGGGACCCAGAGGACGGCGCGATGAATCCGGCCGTCCGGGACGCGATGCTGCACAATCTGCTGAGCGAGGACAACCTGCCCAGCTACCACAGGGTGATCGCCGAGTTGTTCGGCCGGGACGGCGCCTGGGGCACCTGGGTCAACCGGTGGACGGTGGAGGAGGACCGCCACGGGACGGCGATCCGGGACTATCTGATCGTCACGCGGGCGGCCGATCCGGTCGCCATGGAGGACGCGCGCCGGCTCCACATGCAGACCGGATACGACAGCGACTACCGCGGCAACGTCCTGGCCGGCCTGGTGTATGTGACCTTGCAGGAACTGGCCACACGGATCTCCTACCGGAACATCAAGCGCATCTGCGGCGAACCGGTGTGCGAGGCCCTGCTCAGAAGGATCGCGCAGGACGAGAACCGGCACATGCTGTTCTACCGCCGGGTCCTCGAAGCGGCCATGGAGCTTCAGCCGGAGCGGACCGTGCGGGCGCTGGAGTCCGTGGTGGCGACCTTCCGGTCACCCGCGCACGGTGCGCCCGACTTCCCCCGGCTGTCGATGTCGATGGCCCGCTCCGGCATCTACTCCCCGGTCACCCACCACGAGGAGGTACTCGCCCCGGTCATGCGTCATCTGCGGGTCTTCGACCGGACCGGCCTCGACGCCGAGGGGGAGGCGGCACGGGACCGGCTCGCGGTACTGCTCCGGGCGTCCGAGACCCGGGCCCGGAGGTTCGCCGGCCACGTGGGCTCCGGGCCGCGGGCGTAGTGTCCCGCGACGCCGCTCAGGCGGGTGCCGGGCGGCCGGCCGCCTGGGCGCCTGCCGCGGCGGAGTAGAGGTCGTGCCGGGTGAGGCCGAGCGCGCCGAGCGAGGGCAGCACGACCTCCGTGACGAAGGCGCCGTTGCCGAAGCCCGACGTGCGTACGGTCTCGCGCTCCCGGCGGTCGGGCAGCAGCTCGTGGGCGGGCATGCGGAACGTCCGTACCACGTGGGCCAGGTCCTTGAGCGTGCCGGCGCGGTCCTCGTCGAGGTGCATGGTCAGGATCCGCTGGTAGAAGCGGCAGTGGGCCATCTCGTCCCGGCCGATCAGCCGGTAGACCTCGGCGAGGACCGGGTCGCCGGCCAGGAGGGCGCGCTCACGCTGCTTGCGGTAGCTGACGAAGGTCGTCAGCTCCTGGAAGGCCGAGTACACGACCATCTGCCGGGGCGCCTGGTACGGCGGCTCCCAACGGCGTGCCATGACCGCGTCGGTGAAGTCCCGCACCTGGGCCTCGGTGCGCTGCCCGGTGCGCAGCAGGTACTCGCGCAGGGCGAGGGCGTGTTTGGCCTCCTCGTAGCCCCAGTTCGCGGAGAACCAGGCCTGGCCGTAGTCGCCGACCAGCAGGGACAGATGGGCCCGCAGATAGTCGGGGAGGAACATCTCGATGCCGCAGAACGTCTCGGCCGCGAGCGCCAGGCCGGGATCTCCCGGAACCTCGGGCAGCCGGTCCCAGGGCACGTCGTCGAACAGGCTCCAGCGGCGGGTCCGCTCGGCCCGCTCGAAGAAGGTCATGAACTCGCGGTGGAACGCCTCACGCAGCGCGGCGGAGGTCATCGTGCGGCCTCGCTGTGGACCGGCGGACGGGCCTGTCCGAGCATGTCGCACAGGTCCCCGACGGTCTCCACGCTGCCCAGGGCCTCGTCCGGGACACGCAGGCCCAGCTCGGTCTCGGCGATCACGATCATTTCGAGGAGCTGGACGGAGTCCACGCCCAGCGCGCGGATGTCCAAGTCCCTGCGCAGTTCCCCGGGGTCGCGATCGGTCACCCGCTGGTAGGCCTGGTGGAGAACCTGGAGGATGTCGGACGGTGTCATGCGGTGCTCCTTGGCCGGTCGGTGTTCTCGGACCGCAGGTCTCCGAGGAGATAGCTGCGGCGCGTCTCCTGGCGCCGGGGTTTGCCCGACGTGGTCTTCGCGAGCGTTCCCGGGCGCACGGCGACAACGTCCGCGACACTCAGCCCGAGGCGCAGCGACACGGTCTCCCGGACGGCGGGGCCGATCCGTTCGCCGTGCGTCGGCCGGCATTCGGCGATCACGACGACTTCCTCGGTGTCCGCGCCCGGTCTCGTGAAGGCGACCGCTCCCCCGGCGCGCACGCCGTCCACCGTCTCGGCGGCCCATTCCACGCGCTGCGGATCGATGTTGCGGCCCTGGACGATCAGGGTGTCCTTCAGCCGGCCCGTCGGGTGGAGGGCGCCGTCGGCCAGGTAGCCGCGGTCGCCGGTGCGCAGCCAGCCGTCGCCGGCGAAGGGACCCGGTCCGGCCTCCGCCTCGTCGGCGTACCCGCCGCACACGGAGGGGCCGCGGACCCAGATCTCCCCCACCCGCCGGTCGGCGCACGGCAGTCCGGCGCCGTCGACCACGCGTGCCTCGTGGCCCGGGAAGGGCGGGCCGCAGCCCACGGCCTCCACGGCCTCCTCGTCGTCGCCGCAGGGGACGGCCAGGTCCTCGTCCCTCAGCCGGGCCCATGAGACCCGGTCGGGACCGAGGGCGGTGCCCCGCGGGGCGATGGACACCGCGAGCGTCGACTCGGCCAGTCCGTAGCACGGGCGCAGTGCCGCCGGGTCGAGCCCTGCCGTGCCGTGGGCCTCGGCGAAACGCCGCAGGGTGCGGGCGCTGATGGGCTCGCCGCCGCACAGCAGTGTGTGCGCCGAGGACAGGTCGAGGCCGTCGAGCCGGTCGCCGCCGGTGCGCCGGGTGGCGAGCGCGTAGGCGAAGTTGGGGGCTCCGGTGATCGTCCCCCGTACGTCGGAGAGGGTGCGCATCCAGATGCCGGGATCGCGTACGAACAGCCGTGTGGAGAGCAGCGTGACCGGTACGCCCAGGGTCAGCGGGGCGAGCACGAAGCCGACCAGGCCCATGTCGTGGTGGAGCGGCAGCCAGCTCACTCCGTGGTCGTGGCGCGGGTCAGCGGCCAGCCCGTGCCGCATGATGGCCACGCCGTTGGCGGTCACGGACCCGGCCGTGGCCGCGACCGCCCGGGGCCGGCCGGTGCTGCCGCTGCTGAACTGCAGATAGGCGATCCGCTCGGGCCGGTAGGCGGCCGGTGCCGACGGGTCCGTGGCACGGACGGTTTCCAGGTGCTCGTAGGAGACGTGAGGGGCCGGTGTCGCGGGCACCAGGGCGAAGGCCGCCCGCTCGGCGACGACGAGGTCCGGCCGGGCCGCCGAGAGGGATTCGCCGATGCCCTCGCTCCACACGCCGCGGCGTCCCAGGACCGGTGGCGGTGGGAGCGGCACCGGGATCATCCCGGCCCAGACGGCGCCGAGGAAGGCGGGGACGAACCGTCCGGGGCTGTCGGCCAGCAGCGCGACGCGCCCGCCGGGCCGGGCGCCGCACTCGGCCAGTCCTCGTGCGCGGTCCCGCACTTCCCTCAGCAGCTCCGCCCGCGAGAGTTCCCGGGTGTGTCCGTCGCGGTCCAGGTACCGGTGGGCGGGGGTGTCGTCCCCTTCGTAGGTCTCCAGGACCGAGCAGATCCAGTGTTCGCGCACTAGGGAGCACCACCCTGTCCGCGACGCCCCGCTCGCGTCGCCGTGGAGGAGGGACCGTTCACCACTGGCACAGGGCGAGGCCGCAGCTGGTGCCGCTGGCCAGCCCGAACAGCGCGACCAGGTCACCGCGGTCGAGCCTTCCGGCGTCCTGCGCCTCGGCCAACTGGAGCGGCAGGCAGCCGGTGCCGACGTTGCCGTACCGGGGAAAGACCGGGACGAGCTGTTCCTGGGTGATGCCCACCACCTCGCAGACCGTACGGGTGAAGGGCGCCGACGCCTGGTGGACGCAGACCAGGTCGGCGTCCCCGATCTTGTGGCCCAGCTCGTCCAGCTTCCGTGCCCCCTCGACCGCGAAGCCCCGGCACGAGCGCACCAGGGCCTCGGAGTCGATACGCGGGCAGCGCGGCCTGTCGTCGTCGGCGAAGTAGGGATTGATCATGGTCGCGGAACTCCACCCGGCCGAGTCGGCGAGGAACTGCATGCCGAGCAGACCGGGTTGGTCGGACGCCCGCATGAGCAGGGCGGCGCCGATGTCGCCGCCGGTGTAGGCGGGCAGGGCGAGCGCGAGTTCACCGCGGTCGGCCACCTGGAGTCGCATCAGGCGGCTGGGCAGCTCACCCGTGACGATCAGTACGGTGGTGTGCTCGCCGGTCCGGATCAACGCGTCGGCGAGCTGCATGGCGTTCAGCACGCCGTTGCAGGCGTTCTTCACGTCGAAGACCGGGGCCGTCACGGCGAGCTTGTACGCGACGACGTGGGAGGTCGCGGGCTCCTCCAGGTCCTCGCTGACGCCCGCGAAGATCAGGAGATCGACCTCCGCGGGCGTCAGACCGGCCTGCCGCAACGCCGTTTCGCCCGCGGCGGCGGCGAGATCGGAAGGCAGGCTTCCGGGCGGGGCGACTCGGCGTTCCTCAAGGCCGTAAAGGCGTTCCAGGACGCCTTCGACAATCGTCAGACGGGGATTGGTGGCGCGCACCATTTCCTCGACTTCGGCCGCCGTCTGGCGCTGTTGAGGATGATGAACGGAAACACTGGTGATGCGACTGAAGCGGGAAATGCTTCCTTACCTTCTTTCTTGGGTCAGTCCTGGTCATTCGTAAGATCGGGGCACCCAGAGGTGTCGGGTATGGCTGTCATGCTTCAGCCGCTCGTGGCTCAGGAGGATTGGCCGCCCGGCACCCCGCGACGACTCGGCCGCTAATTGGGATGCGCGAGGCAGATCGCTGTGTAAGGACACGTCGGCGAGGTCGTCTGCTGGGACCATGTACGACACGTCGACGGAGGCTCACGTGCCCGAGATCTGGGCCGGTACGGATGCAGGTAAGGCCCATCACCACTGCGTGGTGATCGACTCCGAGGGGCGACGGCTGCTGTCGCGCCGGGTGGCCAACGACGAGGCCGAGCTGCTTCAGCTCATCGGCGATGTCCTGGACCTCAGCGAGGAGGTCACCTGGGCCATCGACCTGAACGCGGGCGGTGCCGCCCTGCTGATCGCGCTGTTGGTCAACCACGGTCAGCGGCTGCTCTACATCCCTGGCCGCACGGTCCACCACGCTTCCGGCTCCTACCGGGGTGACGGGAAGACCGATGCCAAGGACGCCTTCGTCATTGCCGACCAGGCCCGCATGCGCCGGGATCTGCACCCGCTGCAGACCGGCGACGAGGTCGCTGTCGACCTGCGGATCTTGACCGCCCGCCGCTACGACCTGGCCGCCGACCGCACCCGCGCGGTCAACCGGCTGCGCGCTCAACTGCTGGAGTACTTCCCCGCCTTGGAGCGGGCCTTCGACTACAGCAGGTCCAAGGCGGGACTCCTGCTCTTGACCGGCTGCCAGACGCCGGCCGCCCTTCGACGGACCGGCAAGAGCCGCCTGGCGACCTGGCTGAAGAACCGCAAGATCCGTGGGGCCGAGGGCGTCGCCGCCACGGCCATGGAAGCCGCCGAGGCCCAGTACACAGTCGTCCCCGGAGAGGAGCTGGCTGCCGCGATGGTGGTCAAGCTGGCGAGGGAGGTGATGGCCCTCGATGAGGAGATCGCCGAGACCGACCGGCTCATCGAGGGCCGGTTTCGCGAGCACCGCCACGCCGAAGTGATCACCAGCCTGCCCGGCATCGGTCCCCTCCTGGGTGCCGAGTTCATCGCGCTCACCGGCGGCGACATGGACGCCTTCGGCACCCCCGACCGCCTCGCCGGCGTCGCCGGCCTGGCTCCCGTGCCCAAGGACTCCGGACGCGTCAGCGGCAATCTGCACCGGCCTCGCCGCTACAGCCGGCGTCTGCTGCGGGTGTTCTACCTCTCGGCCCAGGTCGCCGCCCGCTGCTGCCCGGTTTCCAAGACGTTCTACGACCGCAAGAGGGCGGAAGGCAAAGGCCACAAGCAGGCCATTCTCGCCCTCGCCCGACGGCGCCTGAACGTGCTGTGGGCCCTTATACGTGACGGCCGGACGTTCATGGTGACCGCGCCTGAGCCCGAAGCCGCAGCGGCGTGACAGGCTCACAGCGAGTCACCAACTCCGCTTGACAACGTCATTGGGAATCCTCCTGGTGCACAGACCGTGTACACACCGACCGGCGCTTCCCTGGACTCCGCGCCTTTCACGGGTTGATCGGTTCGCGCAGCAGAATGCCATGAGACCGAGGGGCGACGGCGTGAGCCACTCCGACGACATCGCACCGGGAAGTCAGCCCATCTCCTCCAGGGCCTTTCCCTTCGTCTCCTTCACGAACTTGAGAACGAAGGGAATGGAGAGCGCGGCGAAGATCGTGTAAATCACATAGGTGCCGGAGAGGTTCCAGTCGGCCAGCGACGGGAAGCTCGCGGTGATGGCCCAGTTGGCGGTCCACTGCGCGGCGGCGGCCACGCCCAGTGCGGCGGCGCGGATCCGGTTCGGGAACATCTCGCCGAGGAAGACCCAGACGATCACACCCCACGACAGGGCGAAGAAGAGGACGAACATGTGGGCGGCGATCAGGGCGACCCAGCCCTGGGCGGCCGGGAGCTTGCCGTCGACCAGGTCGAAGGAGAAGGCCCAGGCCTCCAGCGACAGGCCGACCACCATGCCGACCGAGCCGATGAGGGCGAGCGGCTTGCGGCCGATGCGGTCCACGAAGATCATCGCGATCACGGTGCCGACGATGTTGATGATCAACGTCGTGAACGAGTAGAAGAAGGAGTCCGTCGGGTCGACGCCGACCGACTGCCACAGCGTCGCGGAGTAGTAGAACGCGACGTTGATGCCGACGAACTGCTGGAAGGCGGACAGGCCGATACCGACCCAGACGATCGGCTTGAAGAAGAAGCTGCCGCCGAGCAGGTCCTTGAAGGAGGACTTCTCCTCGCTGTGCATCGCGTGCTCGATCTCGGCGATGCGGGCGTCGAAGTCCACGTCCTTGCCCTCGACCTCTTCGAGGATCTGCTTGGCGCGCTCGTGCCTGCCGACGGAGACGAGGAAGCGCGGGGACTCCGGGATGACGAAGGACAGCAGGCCGTAGAGGACGGCCGGGACGACCATGACGCCGAGCATGATCTGCCAGGCCTCCAGGCCCAGCAGCCGACCGCGCTGGTCGCCGCCCGCGGCGTTCAGCAGACCGTAGTTCACCAACTGCGACACGGCGATGCCCACGACGATCGCGGCCTGCTGGAAGGAGCCGAGCCGGCCTCGGTAGGCGGGCGGTGAGACCTCGGCGATGTAGGCGGGGCCGATCACCGAGGCCATGCCGATGGCGAAGCCGCCGAACACGCGCCACATGGCGAGGTCCCACAGGGCGAAGGGCAGCGCGGAACCGACGGCGCTGACGGTGAAGAGGGCGGCGGCGATCCGCATGCAGTAGATGCGGCCGATGCGGTCGGCGATGCGGCCCGCGGTCGCGGCGCCGATCGCGCAGCCGATCAGCGCGACGGCGATGACCTGGGCCAGCACCGCGGAGCCAACGTCGTAGCGGTGCCGGATGGCCTCGACGGCGCCGTTGACCACAGAACTGTCGTAGCCGAACAGGAAGCCGCCCATCGCGGCCGCCGCCGCGATGAAGACGACGTACCCGAGATGATCGGGGCGGGCCGTCCTGGCTTCTGAACCGGGTGCCTGCGGTGTGCTGGCCACGTGTACTCCTCGGGCTGCCGGCAGCGCTGCCGGAGTGGTTCGCCCTTCGCGGTACCACCAGGAAGGGGCCTGAAGGCAAAGCAACGTCGAAGTCGATGTGACCGGGGGGGGACGGCAGGGCAGGGCGGTCGGGGCGTCCGGAGACCTAGCGCAGCCGCTGGCTGATGACCTTGGACACTCCGTCGCCCTGCATGGACACGCCGTAGAGCGCGTCGGCGACCTCCATCGTCCGCTTCTGATGCGTGATGACGATCAGCTGCGAGGCCTCCTGCAGCTCCTGCATGATCCGGATCAGCCGCTGGAGGTTGGTGTCGTCGAGCGCCGCCTCGACCTCGTCCATGACGTAGAACGGGCTCGGCCGCGCCTTGAAGATCGACACCAGCATCGCCACCGCGGTCAGCGAGCGCTCCCCGCCCGAGAGCAGCGAGAGCCGCTTGACCTTCTTCCCCGGCGGCCGGGCCTCAACGTCCACGCCCGTGGTGAGCATGTCGTCGGGGTCGGTCAGCACGAGCCGCCCCTCACCGCCCGGGAACAGCCGGCCGAAGACGCCCTCGAACTCACGGGCGGTGTCCCGGAATGCCTCGGCGAAGACCTGCTCGACGCGTTCGTCGACCTCCTTGACGACCTGGAGCAGGTCGGCGCGGGTCTTCTTCAGGTCTTCCAGTTGCTCGCCGAGGAACTGGTGCCGCTCCTCCAGCGCCGCGAACTCCTCCAGGGCCAGCGGGTTGACCTTGCCGAGCTGCTGGTAGGCGCGCTCGGCGGCCCTCAGCCGCTTCTCCTGCTCGGCGCGTACGAAGGGCCGGGGAAGGCCGCGCGGGTCCTCGCCCGCGGCGCGGCCGCCGTGGGAGCCGGTGTCCGGGGGCACCTCAGCGTCGGCGGGGGGCGAGGCCGGTACCAACTGATGGGGGCCGTAGTCGGCCATGAGCCCCGCCGGTTCCACACCTAATTCCTCCAGCGCCTTGGTCTCCAGCTGCTCGATGCGCAGCCGCTTCTCGGCGCCGAGTACCTCGCCCCGGTGGACTGAATCCGTCAACTTGTCCAGCTCCGCCTTGAGGTCGCGTCCGGCGGTGCGCGCGGCGGTCAGTTCCTGTTCGCGCCGGGCCTTGGCCGCCTCGGCGACGGTGCGCTCCTCGTCGGCGCGGGTCAGCGAGACCTCGATGTGGGCGAGCAGTTGCCGGGCCCCGGAGGAGACCGCCTCGGCGACGGCCGCCTCGTGCCGCAGCCTGGCCCGCCGCTGTTCGGCACGCGCGCGTGCCTCGCGTTCCGCGCGGGCCGCCCGGTCCAGGGAGTCGGCCCGTCCGGCGAGGCCCTTGACCCGCTCCTCGTGGGTACGGGCCTGGAGGCGGGCCTCCATCTCGGTCTGGCGGGCGTTGGCACCGTCGGCGGCGAGCCGGTCGCGCACGGAGGTGTCCGGTTCCTGCGCGCCGTCCTCCCCGAAGGGGGCGCTCTCCTCGGCGACGGCCAGCCGCTCCGCCAGCTCCTCGACCTCCGCCAGCGCCCTGTCCAGCGCCTCCTGCGCCCGTGCCGCCGCCGCGGCGGAGCGTTCCGCCTCACCGGCGGCACCCCGGGCCTGCCCCGCGAGCCGGCCCAGCCGCTGGGCGACGGACGACTTCTCCCGGTCGGCGGCCCGGCGCCGCTCCCCCAGCTCCTCGACGAGCGCGGCGCGCTCCCGGCGCCGCTCGACGGCCGCGTCCTGCGCCTCGGCGAGTTCCTCGCACCGCACGCCCAGTTCCGCCAGCTCCGCGGCGGCCCGGTCCACGGACGCCCGCACCTCCAGAAGACTGGGCGCGCCCGCGGACCCGCCCTGCGCGAAGTGGGCGCCCAGCAGGTCTCCCTCGGCGGTGACGGCGGTCAGCGCGGGATGGGCTCGGACCAGGCCCTCGGCGTCCTCCAGGCTCTCCACGACGACGATCCCGCGCAGCAGCCGCCGTACCGCGGGCATCAGTTCGGCCGGCCCCCGCACGAGGTCGGCCGCGTAGGTCAGCCCGTCGGCGGGCGCTTCCCGGGGCCCGTCGCCGGGGGCGCCGGCGAGCAGCAGGGCGGCCCGGCCCGCGTCCTGCTTGCGCAGCAGGCGGATGGCCTCGGCGGCGGCCGCGGGGGAGGTCACCGCGAGGGCGTCGGCGGCCGTGCCGAAGGCGGTGGCCAGGGCGGTCTCGTGGCCGGGCGTCACGGTGAGCAGGCCCGCGGCGGGGCCGAGCAGTCCGGTGATCCTGTCCTTGGCGGCGAGCAGCGCGCCGCTGCCGTCCTTGCGCCGCAGGCCCAGCGCGAGGGCCTCGTGGCGGGCCCGGGTCGCGGCGCGCTCGCGCTCGGCCACGGTGGCCGCCTCGCGGGCGGCGCCCAGGGCGGTCTCCGCCTCGGCCAGCGCCCGCCGGGCCGCGTCGTGCCGCTCGGCGAGTTCCCGGTCGTCGGCGTCGAGGCCGTCGACCTCGGCCTGGAGCGTCTCGTACTCCTCCTGCGCGGCGGCCGCCCGTTCCCCGGACTCGTCCCGCGCCTCGGCCAGCCGCTCGATCTCGGCCTGGGCGGAGGCGGCGCGCGAGCGGGCGGCGGCGACCTGGCCGCCGAGCCGGGCCAGCCCCTCGCGGCGGTCGGCGAGGGCGCGGGCGGCGTCCTTGAGACGGCGCTCCTCCAGGGCCAGTTCGCGTTCGAGGTCGGCGCGGTGGGCGACCGTGTCCTCCAGGGCCCGCTCGGCGGCCTCGAGGGCCGCCTCGATCTCGGCCTCCTGCTCGCGGACGCGGGCGGCCTCGCGCTCCAGCTCCTCCGGGTCACGGCCGCGCCGCTCCTCGGGGGGCGCGGAGGTGGCGCTCTTCACGCGCGCGTCGGCCAGCGAGATCGTGCCGCGCACCCGTTCGGCGAGCTGGGACAGCTCGTACCAGGTCTGCTGGGCGCGCTGGAGGCGCGGGGCGAGCCGGCGCACCTCGTCCTCCAGGTCGGCCTCGCGGCGCAGCGCCCTGCCCAGTTCCTGCTCGGCGGCTTCCTTGCGTTCCTTGAGCGCGGCCTCGTCGGCGATCTCACTGCGCAGTGCCTCGCGCAGCCGTACGAGGTCGTCGGCGAGGAGTCTGAGCCGCGCGTCACGCAGTTCGGCCTGGATGACGCCGGCCCTGCGCGCGACCGCCGCCTGCCGGCCCAGGGGCTTGAGCTGGCGCCGCAGTTCGTCGGTGAGGTCCTGCACGCGCGCGAGGTTGGCCTGCATCGCGTCCAGCTTCCGCAGCGCCTTCTCCTTGCGCTTGCGGTGCTTGAGGACGCCGGCGGCCTCCTCGATGAAGGCGCGGCGGCCCATGGGGTCGGCGTGCAGGACGGAGTCGAGCTGGCCCTGGCCGACGATGACGTGCATCTCGCGGCCGATGCCGGAGTCGGAGAGGAGTTCCTGGATGTCGAGGAGGCGGCAGGTGTCGCCGTTGATCTGGTATTCGCTGCCGCCGTTGCGGAACATGATCCGCGTGATGGTGACCTCGGCGTACTCGATGGGCAGGGCCCCGTCGGAGTTGTCGATGGTCAGCGACACCTCGGCCCGGCCGAGCGGGGGGCGGCCGGTGGTGCCGGCGAAGATGACGTCCTCCATCTTGCCGCCGCGCAGTGACTTGGCGCCCTGCTCGCCCATGACCCAGCTGAGCGCGTCGACGACATTGGACTTGCCCGAGCCGTTGGGTCCGACGACGCAGGTGATGCCGGGCTCGAACCGGAGCGTGGTCGCCGAGGCGAACGACTTGAACCCGCGCAGGGTCAGGGCCTTCAGGTGCACGCCGCCGGACTCTACCTCTCGGGGATGTCTCACTCCATGAACCGGTGAACCGTCGCGGTTTCACCGGTGAACGTGCAGGGCACATCAGACGTTGAAGAGAGTGAAAGGATGCGCGGGGAAGGAAAAGGCGGGCGGACGCAGGCGCTGGGACGGGGGCCGGGAAAGAAGAAGGGACGCCGAAGCGTCCCTTGCAGACTCTGACACCAGAGCGGTTGTACGGGCGTACTAGCAGCACACCCCACCACTGCCGTGCCGAAGTGAAGCGGTGCAGTGATCAGGTGAACGCAGGCTCCGCCTGGTGTGCGTCAACGCTCTCCATGCTCTCCATGATCCTGTCGTGAGAAGCGGCAGCCGCCAGCGCGTCGTTCTCCGCCTGGATTCGTCCGAGTTCGGATTCCAGGTCCTGGACGCGCTGCTGGAGCCGTCGCATCTCGGCGAGGAGTCGAGGGTCGGAGCCGCCGACGTAACCGAGAAGCGCCTTTGCCATGATGGATGGTCCTCCACAATGAGTGACCGACCGAAGCGGTGTGGGTCGTGAGGGAATCGCACCCGCGGTGCTTGGCACTCTTGAGTTTTTACTGCCGTTCAACCATGCCAAACAGCTAAGGTGCGCGGGGCTTTCAGAGTCTCACCAAAAAGTTTGACGGTCAACACGATCACGCCCCGTATCGGCGGGCGCCCGGGGGCATGCGGCCGGCGAACGGCGACGCTGCGACTCCTGCGGACCCCTGGGGGCGTGGCGGTCGATCTGCGTCGGGAGCCTGCCACGACGGGGCCGTCTTGGCAACCACCTGCCCGTTTTCGCCTCCGCCGCCCCCTGGAGCCGGGTCGCGGCGACTGTGCGCGGGCCCTCGCGCGAGCGGGCGTCAGCGGATGGCGAAACCGTCGTAGCCGCCGCGAGGTGTGTCCCAGATCTCGGTGACGCCGTCCACGCGTCCGGGCGTGTCGTCACCGTGCAGCCACCGGAGCAGTCCCTCGCAGCGCTCGCGCGGGCCCTCCGCGACGACCTGGACCCGTCCGTCGGCGAGATTGAGAGCAAAGCCACTCATCCCGCCCAGCTCCAGCGCCCTGGCCCGCGTGAACCAGCGGAAACCCACACCCTGGACCTGTCCGCGCACCCACGCGACCAGTCGTACATCCTCGTTCATGACTGCAACCTAACCAGTCAATGTCTTGCCGGGCACTTCACCCTCTTGCGGCATGCGGTACCGTCCCGACCCAGTGAATCTCATTTGAAACTCACTCGATCGTGTGAGTTCCGTGTTGATCGTGCGCACACGTCGACCGCGAGGACCGTGAGAACGAGGACGAGGAAGGCCAGGACATGGGACGCCACCGACGCTCAGACGCCGGCCGCGCCGCCACGGGCCGCGCAGCGGGGGGCCGCCCGACGGACGGCGCGACGGGACCGGGCCCCGGCCCGCAGACCCCGGACATGGGCGACCGCTCCACGATGGGGATCGCGCCGTACCTGAACCCCGAGGCGTACGAGGAGGTCCGCGCGCGGAGCGAGGCCTATCTGTTCGCGGCCGACGCCGCGGACGGCGACGCCCCGCAGGCCGCCCGTACGGTGGCCTTCCCCAGTGCCGGCTACACGCCCGAGGCCGGCCCCGAGGCCGCGGGCGGGCACCGGCGCCGCCGGAAGAAGGCCGCCACTCCGGTCCGCACGGGTCTGCTCGGTGTCTCGGCCGCGGTCGCCATCGGCACGGTGGCGGTGGCCACGGGCGCGGTGCCCGGCCTCGACAACTACCGGATCGGCGGCGGGGGCGGCGGGGGCGACCGGGTGCAGGCCCAGGACGCCCCGACGAACAGCCCGGCCGAGCAGGGCGGCACCGCCGGAAGCGCCGACACCGGCCGTGGCGGCGACGCCGCCACGAGCCGGGGCGCCGACCGGTCCTCGTCGCCCTCCGGGTCCGCCTCGTCCAAGCCCTCCGCGCCGCCCTCCGCCGCCGCGGCCGCTCCCTCGGCGCCAGCCTCGAAGCCCGCCGCCGCGGCCGGGACGCCGTCGCAGCCGACGCCGCCGCCCGGCGCGAAGGCGACGCCCGCGCCCTCGGCTCCGGCCGCCGAGGAAAATGCGCGGTCCAGCGCGCCCGCCGCCGTCTCGGAGGAGGCCGTCGCCCAGGCCCAGGTGCTCAAGCTCGTCAACGACGAGCGGGCCAAGGCGGGCTGCAGCCCGGTGGCCGCCAACAGCGCCCTGCGCGAACTGGCCGAGGACTTCAGCGAGGCCATGGCCGCACAGGGCTTCTTCGACCACACCGACCCCAGCGGCGCGACCCCCTGGGACCGGGCCGCGGCGGCCGGCATAAGCAACCTCGGCGGCGAGAACATAGCCCGCGGCCAGGCCGACGCCCAGGCCGTGATGGCCGCCTGGATGGACAGCCCCGGCCACCGCGCCAACATCCTGAACTGCGACTTCCAGACCCTGGGAGTAGGAGTCCACTTCGGCTCCGGCGGGCCCTGGTGGACCCAGAACTTCGGCTACTGAGCACACCCCCACCACCCCCGCCCCGCGCGCTCTGCGGGGCGGGTCCGTGCTCGCGTACGCTGGTTGCATGGCGACCACGCAGGAGCGCGCTGCGGAGCAGGATCTCCCGTACGACGTGTTCTCCAGGGCGTGTCCCTCGCGCGGCACGCTGGAGCACGTCACCGGGCGCTGGGGCGCGCTGACGCTCGGCGCGCTGTACGACGGTTCCTTCCGGTTCAACGAGTTGCGGCGCCGCGTCGACGGCGTCAGCGAGAAGATGCTGTCCCAGACCCTGCACGCGCTGGAGCGCGACGGCCTGGTGCACCGCGAGGCCCAGCCCACCAACCCGCCCCGCGTGGACTACGAACTCACGGCGCTGGGACATGAGGTGGCCGGACGGCTGGTCGCGCTCATCCAGTGCGTGGAGGGGCGGATGGACGAGGTGCTGGCCTCGCGCGAGCGGTACGACGCCCGCCGGCCCGAGGTGTTCTAGGGCAGGCGGGGCGCCCGCTGGCACTTGGGGCAGAAGTAGCTGGAGCGGTTCATCCACGGCCGGCGGCGCATCGGCGTGCCGCAGCGGCGGCACGGCAGGCCCTCCCGGCCGTACGCGTCGAGCGAGCGGTCGAAGTAGCCGGACTCGCCGTTGACGTTCACGTAGAGGCTGTCGAAGCTGGTGCCGCCGACGGCCAGGGCTTCGTTCATCACGTCCCGGACGTGCCCGAGCAGCTCGGTGGTGCGGGGGCGGGTGAGGGTCGCCGTGGGGCGTTCGTAGTGCAGGCGGGAGCGCCACAGGGCCTCGTCCGCGTAGATGTTGCCGACACCGCTGATCAGCGACTGGTCGAGCAGGGCCCGTTTGACCGTGGTGCGTCTGCGGCGCAGCGCCAGGTGGAACGCCTCGTCGTCGAAGAGCGGGTCGAGGGGGTCGCGGGCGATGTGCGCGATGACGTCGGGCAGCCCGTCGGGGGTGGTGTCGTGCAGCGACAGGCCGCCGAAGGTCCGCTGGTCGACGAAGCGGAGTTCGGTGGGGCGGGCGTCGGCGAAGCGGATCCGGACCCGCAGGTGCTTCTCGGCCGGTGCCTCGTGCGGCTGGACCAGCAGTTGGCCGCTCATGCCGAGGTGGGCCAGGACCGCCTGGTCGGTGTCCTCCAGGGGCAGCCACAGGTACTTGCCGCGGCGGCGTGGCGTGCCGACGCGGTGGCCCTTGAGGCGGTGGGCGAAGTCGTCGGGTCCCGCGACGTGCCGGCGTACCGCGCGCGGGTGCAGCACCTCGGCGTCGGCGACGGTCCGGTGGGCGACCCAGCGCTCCAGGCCGCGCCGGACGACCTCTACCTCGGGCAACTCGGGCATGGCACTTCCTCGGGTGGGCCGGTGGACGAGCCGAACGCCCGCCCCGGGGAGCGGGGCGGGCGTTCGGAACGTGCGGTGGGTCGGACGGATCAGGCCGATGCCGACGGGGCGTCGGCGCTCGGTTCGGCGACGGCTTCGGCGGCCGGCGGGCCGTCCGTCGTCGCCTTGGCGCGCTCGTCCGCCGCGGCCCGGATGGACCGCCACGCGGATTCCGCGGCCTGCTGCTCCGCCTCCTTCTTGCTGCGGCCGGTGCCGGTGCCGTACGAGACGCCTCCGACGCGGGCGGCAGCAGTGAAGGTCTTCTCGTGGTCGGGGCCGGTCTCCGTGACCAGGTACTCGGGGACGCCGAGCCCTTCGGTCGCGGTGAGTTCCTGGAGGCTGGTCTTCCAGTCCAGGCCGGCACCGAGGTTGGAGGACTTCTCGATCAGCGGGTCGAACAGGCGGTGCACCAGTTCGGAGGCCGCGTCGAGGCCCTGGTCGAGATAGACCGCGCCGATCACCGCTTCGAGGGTGTCGGCGAGGATGGACGCCTTGTCCCGGCCCCCCGTGCCCTCTTCACCACGGCCGAGCCGGATGAAGGAGCCGAGTTCGAGCCCACGGCCCACCTCCGCCAGCGCACGCGAGTTGACCACCGCGGCCCGCAACTTGGCCAACTGGCCTTCGGGCAGGTCGGGGTGGGTGCGGTACAGCGTGTCCGTGACGACGAGGCCGAGGACGGAGTCACCGAGGAACTCCAGCCGCTCGTTCGTCGGCAGACCGCCGTTCTCGTACGCGTAGGAACGGTGGGTCAGCGCGCGCACCAGAAGGGCGGACTCCAGCCGATAGCCGAGCCGCCCTTCCAGAAGCGTGTGGGACGAGGCCTGGGTGTCCGCCTTCTTCTTGGCGGGTGGGTCCGCCTTGGCGTCTTCCGCCTTCTTGGGGACTGACACGGTGCCTCTCACCAGCCGCTCAGACCTCGAGGACCTGGCGCTTGTTGTAAGTGCCGCAAGACGGGCACGCGATGTGCTGCTGCTTGGGCTCGTGGCAGCGCTCGCACGCAACCAGGGTGGGGACCGCAGCCTTCCACTGCGACCGGCGGTGGCGCGTGTTGCTGCGCGACATCTTCCGCTTCGGAACAGCCACGGCTACTTCTCCTGCTTCTCGGCGGCGTCCGCGGATCCTGACCCGTCGCCGCTCATCTCGTCCTTCTCGCCGTCTTCGAGTGAACCGGCGAGTCCCTGCAATGCCGCCCAACGGATGTCGACGGCGTCGTGGTGGTGGTCCGGATCGTCCGCCAGGCGTGCCCCGCACTCGGAGCACAGACCCGGGCAGTCCTCCCGGCACACCGGCTGCATCGGCAGTGCGAGCACCACCGCGTCGCGCAGCACGGGTTCGAGGCCGATCAGTCCGTCCTCGACGAAGAGCCTGTCCTCGTCGTCCTCGGCGTCGTCGCCCGGTTCCGCCACGGGGCGGCCACGGTCGTCGGCGTCAGGGTACGAGAACATCTCCTGGAAGTCCGCCACGAGCTTCTGCTCGAGCGGCTCCAGACACCTTACGCACTCCCCCGCGGCCTTGGCACGGGCGGTGCCCGTGACGAGCACGCCCTCCATGACCGACTCGAGCCGGAGGTCGAGTTCCACCGGGGCGCCTTCCGGCACTCCGATGACTCCCTGGACACCGAAGTCCTTGGGAGCGTCGACCGTGCGGGTCAGGCGCTGGAGCGCACCGGGCCGCCGCCCCAGCTCGTGTGTGTCGAACACGAGGGGGTCGCGGTGGTCGAGGCGCGCGTTCAGAACCATTCCTGCTTTCGGTCTTTCGTGACTGGGGGGCGCCGCCCTTCGGTGTTCCCGGGCAGCGGCGATCGCGGACGTACGCGCGACCGAAGAGCCAGGATACTGGACCATTCGCTCTCGGCCCAATCCGGTCCCGCCAGACCTCAGAGTCCGCGCCCCTGCTCGTAGGCCCGCAACTGCTCGGCGCTGATCATGCCGGTGTCGAAGAGGCTGGTCTCGTCGAGCGCCTGCGGCTGGGCCTGCGGGGGCTGGGCCGTCTGCTGGGGCTGTGCGTAGCCCTGCCCGCCGTCGTACCCCTGCTGCTGGGCGTCGTAGCCCTGGTAGCCGTACGGGTCGGCGGTCTGCTGCTGGTAGCCGTACGGGTCCTGGCCGCCGTCGTAGGCCTGCTGGTACCCGCCGTACGGATCGGGCTGCTGCTGGGCGTAGCCGTAGACCGGCTCCTGGGTGGGCATCTCCGGGACTGCCTGGGCCGGTGCCTGGGCCGCGACCGGCTGCGGCTCGGCGTACTCATGCCGGCGGGGCTGCTGGGCGGGGGTGTCCGAGAGGCCGGCGAGGTAGTCGGCGTCGCTGGAGTGCTGGACGGTGCTCATGTCGTCCGCGAGGGCGCCGAGGTCGTCGGTGGCGATCCGGCCGTGCAGCTTCTGGCGGCCCCGGCCGACCGCGTCCAGGGTCTTGGCCAGCACGGCCTCGAAGGCGCCGAGCTTGGTGTCGACGTAGGTGTCGGCGTCGCGGCGCAGTGTCTCCGGGTCGTGGCTGCGCTCGGGGGCGTCCTCGTCCTCGTAGCCGTTCTCGTCGAGGCCGGGTCCGGTGCCGAGCAGCTTCTCGCGGCCCCGGCCGACGGAGCCGAGGGTCTTGGTGAGGACGACCTCGAAGTTGGCGAGCTTGGAGTCGACGTAGTCGTCGGCCTCGGCGCGGACCTCCTCGGCCTCCTGGCGGGCCTCGGCGAGGATCCGGTCGGCCTCGGCCTGCGAGCGGCGGGCGACCTCGGTGCCGGAGATCAGCGAACCGCGCTCGGCGTGCGCGCTCTCGATGATCCGGTCGGCCTCCTGGCGGGCCTGCGCGACCATCTGCTCCCGGTCGCCGATCAGCTCCTGGGCCTGGGCGAGGGAGCCGGGCAGTTCGGCGCGCAGATCCTCCAGCATCGACAGCAGTTCGGCGCGGTTGACCACGCACGAGGCCGACATGGGCATGGCTCGGGCGCCGGAGACCATCGCGGTGATCTCGTCGAGCTTGTTCTGCACGTCCACCGTGTGCTCGCCACTCTCTACAGCTGTGTTGGAGACGGACGGAACGACTGTACGACCCCGGGATGTCCTGGGGACACCGGGTGACGGATTGTCAGTCTCCGGAGGCTGTGCGGCGGCTCGGTCAGGACTTGCCCAGGCGTTCCGAGAGCGCTTCGAGGACCAGCGGCGGCACCAGGTGGGCCACGTCGCCGCCCCAGGTCGCGACCTCCTTGACCAGGGAGGACGACAGGAAGCTGTAGGTGGGGTTGGTGGGGATGAAGAGGGTCTCCACACCCGAGAGGCCGTTGTTCATCTGGGCCATCTGCAGCTCGTAGTCGAAGTCGCTGACCGCCCGCAGGCCTTTGACGATGGCCGGGATCTCGCGCTGCTTGCAGAAGTCGACGAGCAGGCCGTGGAAGGACTCCACGCGTACGTTCCCGTACTCGGCGGTGACCCGGCGGATGAGGTCGATCCGCTCGTCGATCTCGAACAGGCCCTTCTTCGCCTGATTGATCATCACGGCGACGTAGACCTCGTCGTAGAGGCTGGAGGCACGGGCAATGATGTCGAGGTGTCCGTTGGTGATCGGGTCGAACGACCCGGGACAGACGGCACGGCGCACTTGTGTTCCCTCGCTCTCCGGTCCGGTCATCGTGCGTCTTCGCACGTAGAGGCGGCGCGACCGTACCAAAACGTTCCCTCGCCGTAGCGACGGGCCCGGACCGCCTCGAAGCCTCGCGGCCAGCTGAATTCGCCGCCTCTGGTGCTGCGCTCCACGGTGACGAGCGCCTGCCCGGCGAGCCAGCCCCCGGTACGGAGTGTGAGCAGGATCTCGCGGAGATCGTCGTCGCCGACGGCGTACGGCGGGTCAAGGAAGACGATGTCGTACGGCTCGGCCGGGGCCGAGGTGCGGATGATCTGTTCCGCTTTGCCCGCCCTGGCCTCGGCGCCGGGCAGGCCGAGGGCCTTGACGTTCTCCCGGACGGTGCGGGCGGCGCGGGCGTCGGCCTCGACGAGCAGGACGTGCCCCGCGCCCCGGGACAGCGCCTCCAGGCCGACGGCGCCGGAACCGGCGTACAGGTCGAGGACCCGCTCGCCGTCGAGCGGGCCGCCCAGCAAGGACTGCCAGGTGGAGAAGAGGCCCTCGCGCGCCCGGTCGGAGGTGGGGCGGGTGCGGGTGCCCGGCGGGACGGCGAGGCGACGTCCGCCGGCCTTGCCTGCGATCACGCGGGTCATCTGGGGGTCCTTGGTCGTGGGGTCTGTCCTGGTTCAGTTTCGCAGGCGGAGGCGGGGGGTCCGTGTCGTGGGCGAGCGCGGGGCCGTCCCGCCTCTCTCCCCCACGCGGCGCAGCCGCACACCGACGCGGCCCCGCGCCCCTGGAGGCGCGCCCGCCTCAGCCCTTTTCCAAGTACTGCTCCCGCTCCTCGTCCAGGAGGGCGTCCAGGGCCGTGCGCAGCCCCGGCAGGCCGGTCAGCTCCGGGTCGGCGGCGACGACGGCCGCCGCCTCCTGTCTCGCCTGGGCGATGATCTCCTCGTCCTCGATGACGGCGAGCACGCGCAGCGAGGTCCGGGCGCCGGACTGGGCCTGGCCGAGGACATCGCCCTCACGGCGCTGTTCGAGGTCGATGCGGGAGAGTTCGAAGCCGTCGAGGGTGCCCGCGACGGCGTTCAGCCGCTGCCGGGCCGGGCTCGCCTCGGGCATCTCGGTGACCAGCAGGCACAGGCCGGGGGCGGAGCCCCGGCCGACCCGGCCGCGCAACTGGTGCAGTTGGGAGACGCCGAAGCGGTCGGCGTCCATGATCACCATCGCGGTGGCGTTGGGGACGTTGACGCCGACCTCGATGACCGTCGTGGCGACCAGCACGTCGGTCTCCCCGGCGGCGAAGCGGCGCATGACGGCGTCCTTGTCGTCGGGCGGCATCCTGCCGTGCAGGACCTCCACCTTGAGGCCCTGGAGCGGGCCCTGCGCGAGCTGCTCGGCGATGTCGAGGACGGCGAGCGGGGGCCGCTTCTCGGCGTCCGCCCCAAAGGGCGCCGGCTGCTTGGGGCCCTTCTTCGGGTCCTCGTCCTCGTCGCCGATGCGCGGGCAGACGACGTACGCCTGGTGGCCGCCGGACACCTCCTCGCGCACCCGCTCCCAGGCCCGGGTGAGGAAGTGCGGTTTGTCGGCGGCCGGGACGACATGGCTGGCGATCGGGGACCGGCCGGCCGGGAGCTGGTCCAGGACGGAGGTCTCCAGGTCGCCGAAGACGGTCATGGCGACGGTGCGCGGGATGGGCGTGGCGGTCATGACGAGCAGGTGCGGGGGTTGTCTGCCCTTGCCGCGCAGGGCGTCGCGCTGCTCGACGCCGAAGCGGTGCTGTTCGTCGACGACGACCAGAGCGAGGTCGTGGAAGCGCACCTTGTCCTCGATCAGCGCGTGGGTGCCGATGACGATGCCGGCCTCGCCGGTGGCCAGGTCCAGCAGGGCGGGCCGGCGGGCGGCGGCTCCCATGGAGCCGGTGAGCAGGACCACCTTGGTGGCGTGTTCGGCGCCGCCGAGCATTCCGCCCTCGGCCAGCTCCCCCATCATCTCGACGACCGACCGGTGGTGCTGCTGGGCGAGCACCTCGGTGGGCGCCAGCATCACGGCCTGTCCGCCTGCGTCGACGACGGCGAGCATGGCGCGCAGGGCCACCATCGTCTTGCCGCTGCCCACCTCCCCCTGGAGCAGGCGGTGCATGGGGTGGTCGGTGGCGAGGTCGTCGAAGATCTCCCGGGAGACCTTCCGCTGGCCGTCGGTGAGGGTGAAGGGCAGGCGGTCGTCGAAGGCCGTGAGCAGTCCGTCCGGGCTCGGTCTCCTGGGGACGGCGGGGAGCTGGGTTTCGGCGTGGCGGCGGCGGGCGAGGGCGACCTGGAGGACGAATGCCTCGTCCCACTTCAGTCGGGCGCGGGCGTCCTCGATGTCCGCCTTGGTGTGCGGCCGGTGGATCTTGAGGAGGGCTTCGGGGAGGGGGACCAGGCCCCGGCCCCCGGCCAGGGAGCCGGGGAGCGGGTCGACGGCCTCCTGCGCGCTGGGCAGCACCGTCTGGACGGCCTTGGCGATCTTCCAGGACTCCAGCTTGGCGGTGGCCGGGTAGAGGGGGATGAGGGCGCCCGCCCAGGACTCGACGCTCTCGGTGCCGTCGTCGTCATCGCCGCTGCGCAGCAACTCGTATGCCGGATGGGCCAGTTGCAGTCGGCGGTTGAAGACGGAGACCTTGCCCGCGAACATCGCGCGGGTACCCGGCAGGAGTTCCTTGTGGGGCTTGCGGACGCCGTTGCCGAAGAAGACCAGTTGGAGGCGGCCGCTGCCGTCCGTGATGGTCACTTCGAGGCGCTGCCCCTTGCCGCCCGGGGCCTTCGACGAGGCGAAGGTGTGCAGGCGGGCGTCGGCGACCTGGGCCACCACCGTGACGTGCTCGTCCATGGGCAGGTCGGCTAGGTGGGTGAGCTGGCCGCGCTCCTCGTACCTGCGGGGGTAGTGGTGGAGGAGGTCGCCGACGGTGTGCAGGCCGAGGTGCTCGGCCATCACCTTCGCGGTGGCGGGGCCGAGCACCTTCTTCAGGGGTTCTTGCAGTGCGGGCACGAGATCCATTGCACACCACGCCGCTGACAATGGCCCGGCGCCTCCCGGGAAACCGCCCCGAAAGCCCGTGCTACTCCACGCCGACCAGCAGCAGCGCGCCCTGCCTGCCGCCCCGGTAGACCACCGTGTCGACGGCGAGGTAGGCCTCGCGGACGCGGGCCTCCAGGTGGTCGGCGACGCTCTCGGGCGCCTCGTCGCCGAGGACGAGGGTGACCAGTTCGCCGCCGGCCGCGAGCATGCGGTCCAGGACGGTCGCGGCCACCTCCGTGACATCCGCGCCGATCACGGCCACGTCGCCGTCGACGAGGCCGAGTACGTCACCGGCCTGGCAGATGCCCGCCGTGGTCCACGACTGGCGTTCGGCGACGGTGACCTCCGCGTGGCGGGTGGCGCCGGCCGCCGAGGTCATCGCCACCACGTCCTCGTCGAAGCGCCGCTCGGGCTCGTGCACGGCGAGCGCGGCGATGCCCTGCACCGCGGAACGGGTCGGGATGAGGGCGACCCTGATGCCTTCGGCGCGGGCCTGCTCGGCCGCCGCGGCCGCGGTGTGGCGCAGCTCGGCGTCGTTGGGCAGCAGTACGACCTCGCGCGCGTGCGCCCGCCGTACGGCCTGGACCAGCTCGCCGCTCGCGGGCGGCTCCCCGGGGCGCGCGAGCAGCGTGGTGGCGCCGGCCTCGGCGTACAGCCCGGCCAGGCCCTCCCCCGGCACGACGGCCACCACGGCGCGCTGGGTCCGCTCCCGGGGCGGGCGCTCGGTCCCGCCGGTGTGCACGTCGCCCTGGCCGAAGTGGGTGATGCGGATCCGGTACGGCCGTCCGGCCTCGACGCCCGCCTCCACGGCGGCGCCGGCGTCGTCGACGTGCACGTGGATGTTCCACAGTCCGTCGCCGCCGACCACGACGAGGGAGTCCCCGAGGGGGTCGAGCCGCTGCCGCAGGCGCGCCACGGCCGCGTCGTCGGCCTCCAGGAGGTAGATCACCTCGAAGGCGGGGCCGTCCTCGCCGTCCCGCGCGTCGGCGCACCCGCCCACGAGGTCCTCGCGGACGTGCTCCACGCGCGCGTGCGGCGCGAGGGCCGCCTCCGGCGCCGACGCCCGGCCCGTGAAGGTCTCCACCAGGGCCGCGAGGATTGCCACGAGGCCGCGTCCGCCGGCGTCGACCACTCCGGCGCGTTCCAGGACGGGCAGTTGGCCCGGGGTCGCGGCGAGCGCGGCGCGGGCACCCTCGTAGGCCGCGTGGGCGACTTCCGCGCAGTCGTCCCCCGCGCCCTCGGCCGCGTCGGCGGCGGCCGCGGCGACCGTGAGGACGGTGCCCTCGACCGGGTGGGCCACGGCCTGCCGGGCGGATTCGGCCGCGTGCCGCAGGGCCAGCCGCAGGCCGGTGCCTGCGGTGTGCGCGGATTCACTTCGCGCGGTGAGCACCTGGGACATGCCCCGCAGCAGTTGCGCGAGGATCGTGCCGGAGTTGCCGCGCGCGCCGATCAGCGCGCCGTGCGCCATGGCGCCCACGGCGTCCGCGAGCGAGGGGCCGTCGCTTCCCGCCGCCCCCGTCTCGTGCGCCGCGAACACGGCCTCCACGGCGGCGGTGGCCGACTCGACGGTCAGGTAGAGGTTCGTGCCGGTGTCCCCGTCCGCGACGGGATAGACGTTGATGGCGTCGATCTCCTCGCGCGCCCGTCCCAGCGCGCGCAGCGACAGGCCGCACCAGGTACGCACCGCCAGAGCGTCGAAGAACCTCTGCGGCACCTGCGCCACCTGCGCCTCCCTGAGCTGCTGGACGTGGCTGGCAGCGTAGACCGTGGGAGCGCGCCCGCCGGTAGAGGGCCGGGGCGGGCCCCTGAGCTGCCGTGGTAGTTTCGCTGTACGGGAGCAGCCGTTGTATGCTGCTCCGGTTGCCCGATCCGATCGGGCTCTTCCCCTGGCACCGCCACTCAGATCCCGGACCGAGTCCGGGACCTTGATCCCGGTGTGCCGGGATCAACCGTAAGTGCATCTGAAGTCTTTGGAGTGACCCGTGGCTGCCAACTGCAACGTCTGTGGCAAGGGGCCGGGCTTCGGCAACAACATCTCGCACTCGCACCGCCGTACGTCCCGTCGCTGGAACCCGAACATCCAGCGCGTGCGTACCGTGGTCGGCGGGACGCCGAAGCGCGTGAACGCTTGCACCTCGTGCATCAAGGCCGGCAAGGTCTCGCGCTGAGGCGTCAGCTGAGCGCGCGGCCACTGCCTGGTCCGCTGCACGGAGCCGGTCCACCTCGGGTGGGCCGGCTTTTTGCCGTGCCAGAATTCCGGGAATGCGCTTCGGGATCCTCGGCCCATTGGACATCCGCACCGACGACGGCGCCCCCGTCGACCCGGGCGGCCCCCGGCCCCGAGCGCTGCTGACGCTCCTGCTCGGTGACGCCGGGTACGGCGCCACCCTGGGCGGGATGGGTACGGGTGTGGCGGTCGTCGGCGCTCACGTGCTGGCCGGGGAACTCGCTCTGGCGGGCGGCGAGCACCGCAGCGCGTTCGCCGAGTACGAGGCGCGGATCCGGGACTTCGCCAAGGGCTGCCAGAAGGTCTCCGGCAACGCGGGGCCGTTCTTCGCGCCGCCCACCGAGCGCCGTGTCCGCAGCCGCGACCGCGTCTACCGCCTGCTCGGCTCGCGGTTGGCGGCCGGCCTCTTCAAGCGGCTCACGGAGAGGGCCGCCACCGGGATCCGGCTCAGGGACTATCCCGCCTGAGTGCCCAGCCGTGGTCCACCGGGCCGATGCCCTCGCCCAGCGGGTAGCCGGCCGCGATCGCGCCGGTGACGTACTCCTTGGCCGCCGCCGCGGCCTCCGGTACCGACTGGCCCTTCGCGAGGCCGCAGGCGATGGCCGACGCGAGGGTGCAGCCCGTGCCGTGGGTATGGCGGTTGTTGAGGCGCGGGGCGCGCAGCCAGTGCTCCTCGGTGCCGTCGGTGAGCAGGTCGACGGCGTCCCCGGCCAGATGGCCGCCCTTGATCAGCACCCAGCGCGGCCCGTACGCCAGCACGGCCGCCGCGGCCCGGCGCAGATCCGTGTCCGCCTCGACCCGTACGCCGGTGAGCTGGGCGACCTCGTCGAGGTTCGGGGTGGCGACCGTCGCCACCGGAAGCAGCCCGGTGCGTACGGAGTCCAGCGCGGAGGCGGCCAGCAGCGCGTCCCCGTGCTTGGAGACGCCGACCGGGTCGACGACGGCGGGGGCGTCGGCGGCGCCGATCAACTCGGCGACCGTCTCGACCAGTTCGGCGGAGGAGAGCATTCCGGTCTTGACCGCCTGGACGCCGATGTCGTCGACGACGCTGCGGTACTGGGCCCGTACCGCGTCCGCGGGCAGTTCCCAGGCGCCCTGCACGCCGAGGGAGTTCTGCGCGGTCACCGCGGTGAGCACGCTCATGCCGTGAGTGCCGAGGGCGAGCATCGTCTTCAGGTCGGCCTGGATGCCGGCGCCGCCGCCCGAGTCGGAGCCCGCCACGGTCAGGACCAGGGGCGGCCTCAAGACTCCACGTCCCCGCCGAAGTGGTCCCAGCCGCCGCTGCGGGTCCACGGCGCCCCGTCGACGGTCACCTGGGGCAGCGCCGAGGGGTTGAGGACCTCGCCGATGACCTTCCAGCGGGCGGGGAGCTTCACGTCCGGCGGGAAGGTGGCCACGATCGCGTGGTCCTCTCCCCCGGTCAGCACCCACTGCATGGGGTCGACGCCGACGGCCTGTCCGATGTCGTTCATCTGGGACGGGATGTCGATCCGGCCGGAGCGCACGTCGATGCGCACCTTGCTGGCCTCGGCGATGTGCCCGAGGTCGGCGATGAGCCCGTCGCTCACGTCGCACATCGCGGTGGCGCCGAGCCCCGCGGCGGCCGGTCCCGCGTGGTAGGGCGGCTCGGGGCGCCGGTGGGCCTCGACGAAGGCGCGCGGCGAGCGGAAGCCGCGGGACAGCACGGCGTACCCGGCCGCGGACCAGCCGAGCCAGCCGGTCACCGCGACGAGGTCGCCGGGCTGTGCGCCGCCCCGGGTGACGGGCTCCTGGTTGCGCAGGTCGCCGAGCGCGGTGATGGAGACGGTGATCGTGTCGCCGCGCGCCACGTCGCCGCCGACCACGGAGGCGCCGGCGACCTGGCACTCGTCGCGCAGCCCGTCCATCAGCTCGGTCGGCCAGGTCACCGGCAGTTCGGCGGGCACGACCAGGCCGAGCAGCAGCGCGGTCGGCACCGCGCCCATGGCGGCGATGTCGGCCAGGTTCTGCGCCGCCGCCTTGCGGCCCACGTCGTACGCGGTGGACCAGTCCCGGCGGAAGTGCCGTCCCTCCACGAGGATGTCGGTGCTGGCCACCACCCTGCGGTCCGGCGCGGCCACCACCGCGGCGTCGTCACCGGGGCCGATCCGGACCGCCGGGGTGGTGGTGAGACGGGAGGTGAGCTCCCTGATGAGCCCGAACTCCCCCAGCTCACCAACAGTGCCCTTCATCGCCTTGGCTCCCCTTCTGTGCCTGTCCGTGCCCGCTCGCGCGTCAGCTCTGTCCTCGTTGCGGCCGAAGCGCCCGTCGCCACGGTCGGCATGATCGTCAACCCGTGTCATCCCGGCCCCCCGGCGCGCGACGCCCCCGCCTCGCGGGTCTCCCCGTGAAGAGCGACGACGCGATACCGTGGCGTTCCTTTTCCCCACATGATCCTCGTGGCCGCTCTGGAGGTTCCGTGGTACAGGCGTACATCCTGATCCAGACGGAGGTCGGCAAGGCGTCGGCCGTCGCCGGGACGATCAGCAAGATCCCTGGAGTGATCCAGGCCGAGGACGTGACAGGACCCTATGACGTCATCGTCCGCGCCCAGTCCGGCACCGTGGACGAACTGGGTCGCATGGTGGTCGCCAAGGTCCAGCAAGTGGAAGGCATCACCCGTACTCTGACCTGTCCGGTCGTGCATCTCTAGCCCCTTCCGCCCGCTCGCTCTCGCACTGTTGATCGCCGCCGCAGGCTGCTCCTCGGCAGACGACAGCGAGTCGGCGGCGGTTCCCGCCCCGGACACGAGGTCACGAGGCTGTGGCGGAACCCGGACACGGCGCTGCCGCCGGCGAGCGGCGGGCTGGGGAAACCCGCTGATCATACTGCGAGAAGGCGATCCCCGAGAGGATCGCCTTCGTGGTCGTACGCGGGCGTGAGGCGTCAGCGCAGTCCCGTGGACCGCCGCAGTGCGGCCTGGACCAGCCGGTCCACCAGCTCCGGGTAACTCACGCCGCTCGCCTGCCACATCTGCGGATACATGGAGATCGGCGTGAAGCCGGGCATGGTGTTGATCTCGTTGATCACGAACTCGTCGTCCTCGGTGAGGAAGAAGTCCGCGCGCACCAGTCCCTCGCAGGACGCCGCGTCGAAGGCCAGCACGGCGAGCCGCTTCACCTCGGCGGTCTCCTCGGGCGTGAGCGGAGCGGGCACGACGCCGGGGGTGGAGTCGATGTACTTGGCCTCGAAGTCGTAGTACGCGTGCTCCGTGGGCGGCGGGATCTCCGCGGGGGCGGAGGCCCGGGGGCCCTGCTCGAACTCCAGCACCCCGCACTCGATCTCCCGGCCGCGCAGCGCCGCCTCGACCAGGATCTTCGGGTCGTGGCGCCGGGCCTCCTCGATCGCCTCGTCGAGCCCGGCGAGGTCGTCGACCTTGGTGATGCCGATCGAGGAGCCCGCGCGCGCGGGCTTCACGAACAGCGGCCACCCGTGCTCGCCGGCGAAGTCGACGATCCTGCGGCGGGCGCCGGACCGGTCCTGCTCCCACTCGCGGGGCCGGATCACCACGTACGGGCCGACCTTCAGCCCGTAGGAGGTGAACACCGCCTTCATGTACTCCTTGTCCTGGCCCACGGCCGAGGCGAGCACGCCCGAGCCCACGTAGGGCACGCCGGACAGCTCCAGCAGACCCTGGAGGGTGCCGTCCTCGCCGTACGGGCCGTGCAGCACGGGGAAGACGACGTCGACCTCGCCCAGCGCCTTGGGCACCGAGCCGGGTTCGCTGTAGACGACTTCGCGGTTGGCGGGGTCGACGGGCAGCACCACGGCGCCCTCGGTCGACTCGGCCAGTTCCTCGACGTCCGGCGTGCGGCGCTCGGTGATCGCCATGCGTTCGGGTTCGTCGGCGGTGAGGGCCCAGCGGCCGTCGCGGGTGATGCCGATCGGCAGGACGTCGTACTTGGTCCGGTCGATGGCAGCGAGGACGGCGCCGGCGGTGACCACGGAGATCCCGTGCTCGGAGCTGCGCCCGCCGAACACGACGGCCACACGCGGCTTGCGAGGCGGCTGTTCGGGGCTCTGGGGGAGGTTCTCGGTGCTCATATCGCGTTGAGAGTACCCGCCCGTAGGGCCCTGAGACAGCGTCGGCGGGGCCGCGTGGCGCGGGTGGCGCCCGGGGTCCGCACCGGCGTCGCTCAGCGTCGTTCGGGCTTCGCGCTGCGCGACATCAGCTCCTTCACCGCGACCACCGGGGACTTGCCCTCGTGGACGATGGCGACGACCGTCTCGGTGATCGGCATGTCGACGCCGTGCCTGCGGGCCAGATCCAGCACCGACTCGCAGGACTTGACGCCCTCGGCGGTCTGCCTGGTGACCGCGACGGTCTCCTGGAGGGTCATGCCCTTGCCCAGGTTGGTGCCGAAGGTGTGGTTGCGCGACAGCGGCGAGGAGCAGGTCGCCACCAGGTCGCCGAGCCCGGCCAGTCCGGAGAAGGTCAGCGGGTCGGCGCCGAGGGCGACTCCGAGGCGGGTGGTCTCGGCGAGGCCGCGCGTGATGAGGGAGCCCTTGGCGTTGTCGCCGAGGCCCATGCCGTCCGCGATGCCGACGGCCAGCCCGATGACGTTCTTCACGGCGCCGCCGAGTTCGCAGCCGACGACGTCGGTGTTGGTGTACGGGCGGAAGTACGGCGTGTGGCAGGCGGTCTGCAGGCGCCGGGCGACGGACTCGTCGCGGCAGGCGACCACGGCGGCGGCCGGCATGCGGGCGGCGATCTCCCGGGCCAGGTTGGGGCCGGTGACGACGGCGATCCGCTCGGCGCCGACCTTGGCGACATCCTCGACGACCTCACTCATCCGCATCGCGGAGCCGAGTTCGACGCCCTTCATCAGCGACACCAGGACGGTGCCGGGCGCCAGGAGGGGCCGCCAGTCGGCGAGGTTGGCGCGCAGCGTCTGGGAGGGGACGGCGAGGACGGTGAAGTCGGCGTCGTGCGCGGCCTCGGCGGCGTCGGCCGTGGCCCGCAGGCCGGCGGGGAGTTCGATGCCGGGCAGATAGTCCGGGTTGGCGCGGGTGGAGTTGACGGTGTCGGCCAGTTCGGCGCGGCGCCCCCACAGGGTGACGTCGCATCCGGCGTCGGCGAGGACCATGCCGAAGGCGGTGCCCCACGACCCGGTGCCGAAGACGGCCGCCTTGACGGGCTTGCTCACGTGCTCTGCCCTTCTGCCTGCGGTCCCTGCGTCCGGGCCCGCGTCGTGCGGGCCGCCTGCGACTGCGCCTGGGTGCGGCGCCGCTGCTCGATCCGCTCGCGGCGCGGGTCGTAGCGGCTCTCGGGCGCCTTCCGGCCGCGGATCTCCTCCAGCTGGCGCGTGACGGCGGCCATGATGACCTCGGTGACCTCCTTCAGCAGCTCCGCGGTCATCTCCCGGTCGTAGAACCGCGACAGGTCGACCGGCGGGCCCGCCAGCACCTGGTGGGTCTTGCGCGGGAGGATGCTGGGCTTCTTGGAGTACGGCGGCAGCAGTTCGTTGCAGCCCCACTGGGCGACGGGGATCACCGGGCACCTGGTCTGCAGGGCGACGCGCGCGGCACCCGTCTTGCCGGTCATCGGCCAGCCGTCGGGGTCGCGGGTGAGGGTGCCCTCGGGGTAGAAGGCGACGCACTCGCCGCGCTCCACTGCGTCGATCGCGGCCCGGAAGGCGCTGAGCGCGTCCGTGCTCTCGCGGTAGACGGGGATCTGCCCGGTGCCCCGCATCGCGGCGCCGACGAGTCCCTTCTTGAAAAGGCCGCTCTTCGCCAGGAATCGCGGCACGCGCCCGGTGTTGTACTGGTAGTGCGCGTACGCGAAGGGGTCGACGTGCGAATTGTGATTCACGGCGGTGATAAATCCACCGTCGGCCGGAATGTTCTCCATTCCCCGCCAGTCCCGCTTGATCAGAACCACCAGCGGCGGTTTGCAGATCACCGCGGCGAAGCGGTACCAGAAGCCGATTCTGCGGCGGGGCACGCTGACACCTTTCCTCCAGGGCCGTGGGCCGCACAAGTGTCGCCCCGCGCCGCCCGTCTGTCGAGAACACCGTACGCCCCGGCGAGTGAAGCGCCAGATCTCCCAGGTGACAATGACGGCGACGAGAGAAGGACGGAACGCTCGTGCAGTGGACCTTGGTCGTACCCGTGAAGCCCCTCACCCGGGCCAAGAGCAGGCTGTCGGACACCGCGGACGACGGGGTCCGGCCCGGCCTCGCGCTGGCGTTCGCACAGGACACCGTGGCGGCCGCGCTGGCCTGCCCGGCGGTCGCGGATGTGGCAGTCGTCACGGACGACGCACGGGCCGCGCGGGAGCTGTCGGCGCTGGGCGCGGTGGTCGTGACCGGCGAACCCGGCGGCGGTCTCAACGCCGCGCTGGCACACGGAGCCGCGGTGGTCCGGGCGGCGCGTCCGGACGGTCCGGTGGCCGCGCTCAACGCGGATCTTCCCGCACTGCGGCCGGCCGAATTGACGCGGGTCCTGGTGGCGGCAGCGCAATTCCCGCGCGCTTTTCTGCCGGATGCGGCCGGAATCGGAACCACCTTGCTGGCCGCGGCGCCCGGCCGTGAATTGGCCCCCGTTTTCGGCCCGGATTCACGCGCCCTCCACCGTGCGTCCGGCGCCGTTGAACTGACCCTGGAAGCAGTGGATTCGGTACGGCAGGACGTCGACACCGGCGGTGATCTGCGCAGCGCGCTGGCACTGGGAGTGGGGCCCCGTACGGCCGCGGTGGCCGCGCGGTTGCTGATCGCCGGGCAGTAGGCTGCCGGCATGCAGGCGACCGCGTACACGTACGACCCCGAAAGCCGCAGCGGGCAGGTGCTGCTGGACGACGGCACGCCCGTCCCCTTCGACGCGGCGGCGTTCGACGCGGGGGGTCTGCGGCTGCTGCGGGCCGGGCAGCGGGTGCGGATCGAGACCGAGGGCGCGGGCACGGACCGCCGGATCACGCTGGTGACGCTCCAGACCTTCTGACCTTCTGAGCGGCCGGGTGCCCCACGGGCGTGCGAACACGCCGCGGGCCGGACTCCGAGAGGGAGTCCGGCCCGGCGCGTGAGTGGCCCTGTGCCTGTTCGTCCGCCCGCTGCCCGCCGCCTACTTCTTGCGGGCGGTGGCCTTCTTGGCGGTGGTCTTGCGAGCGGCCGACTTCTTGGCCGGGGCCTTCTTGGCGGTCGCCTTCTTCGCCGGGGCCTTCTTGGCCGCGGTCTTCTTCGCCGCCGCCGTGGTGCTCTTGGCGGCGGACTTCTTGGCGGTGGTCTTCTTCGCCGTCGTCTTCGCCGCGCCGGTGGTCTTCTTGGCCGCCGTCTTCTTCGCCGCCGCCGTCTTCCTGGCCGCGCCCGCGGTCTTCTTCGCGGCGCCCGTCGCCTTCTTGGCGGCGGCCTTCTTGCCCGCGGCCCTGGAGATGGTGGGCGTCGGGCCGGACAGGCTGCCCTTGGGGGCCTTCTTGACCGCGATGTCGTTCTTCGGGAGCTTCTTCGAGCCGCTCACCAGGTCCTTGAAGCCCTGGCCCGCGCGGAAGCGCGGTACGGAGGTCTTCTTGACCCGAACCCGCTCCCCCGTCTGCGGGTTGCGGGCGTAGCGGGCCGGGCGGTCGACCTTCTCGAAGGAACCGAAGCCGGTGACCGAGACCCGATCGCCCGCGACGACCGCGCGGACCAGGGCGTCCAGGACCGCGTCGACGGCGTCGGCGGCCTGCTGCCGGCCGCCCAGTTTGTCCGCAATCGCTTCTACGAGCTGCGCCTTGTTCACGTCTTCCCCTTCGGAGACATCGCCAGAACGAATGTGTTCAAGCTTTTTCGCACGTTAGGCAGATATATACCGCAAATCAAACACGAAACGGGCTAATCACCCTTGTGCCGCAACGGACTCGGGCCGTGCCGGCCTGTTCAGCCTTCCTCTTCGGGGAATCGACCCTCGTCGAGGTCCGCGGTGAACCGCTCCAGACGCCTTGCCGCACCGGCGAGATCGTGTTTGGCCGCGGCCGTAATGACCAGCAGCTTCCGGGTCAGCGCCATCCGTACGCCCTCCGGGACTTGCAGTGCGCGCACTCTTGTGTGCGCTTCCTTGAGCCGGACCGCGACCGCCGTATAGAGCTCGAGTTGGCCGTCGTGTTCCATGCACAGATTGTGCCATCTGGGGCGAGTTGTCGCCTGCCCAGGGGGCAACTGCTGCCTCACACGGTCACTCGGGCACACCCGCGAGCCACGTCTCCAGGACTCATTTACCCCGGCAACCACGCCTCTAACGTGGGAAGTTGTCTCTCACCGCCGTACCGGGCGGCCGTGTCCGTACCCGAAAACAGCCGTACCCCCGATCGGGCCGATCGGGGGTACGGCGGGTGTGTTGGGTGGCCGAAACTCGACCTCGCGGCGCCTCCTTGGGAGGCCCGGGGGTCAGACCCGGAGGGTCTGCGGCTTGAACGACGGGCGCTTCGCCTCGTACGCGGCGATGTCCGCCTCGTTCTGGAGGGTGATGGAGATGTCGTCCAGCCCGTTCAGCAGCCGCCAGCGGGCGTTCTCGTCCAGCTCGAAGGAGGCGGTGACGCCCTCGGCGCGGACCTCGCGGGACTCCAGGTCCACCGTGATCTCGGCCTGCGGGTCGCGCTCCGCGAGGTCCCAGAGCGCGTCCACGATCTTCTGGTCCAGGACCACCGTGAGCAGGCCGTTCTTCAGCGAGTTGCCGCGGAAGATGTCGGCGAAGCGGGAGGAGATCACCGCCTTGAAGCCGTAGTTCTGCAGCGCCCAGACGGCATGCTCGCGGGAGGAGCCGGTACCGAAGTCGGGACCGGCGACCAGGACCGTGGCACCCCGGCGCTCGGGCCGGTTGAGCACGAACTCCGGGTCCTTGCGCCAGGCCTCGAACAGCCCGTCCTCGAAGCCGTCCCTGGTCACCTTCTTGAGCCAGTGGGCGGGGATGATCTGGTCGGTGTCGACGTTGCTGCGGCGCAGCGGGACGGCCCGGCCGGTGTGCGTGATGAATGCTTCCATGACTCTCAGACTCCAGCGGGCGTGGGGACGTCGGCGGCGGACAGGTCGGCCGGGGAGGCCAGGTGACCCAGGACCGCCGTCGCGGCCGCGACCTGCGGCGACACCAGATGAGTGCGGCCGCCCTTGCCCTGCCGCCCCTCGAAGTTGCGGTTGGAGGTGGACGCGGAGCGCTCACCCGGGGCCAGCTGGTCCGGGTTCATGCCCAGACACATCGAGCAGCCCGCGTGCCGCCACTCGGCGCCGGCCTCCTTGAAGACCACGTCCAGACCCTCGGAGACGGCCTGCAGACCCACCCGCGCGGAGCCCGGGACGACCAGCATGCGTACGCCGTCGGCGACTTTGCGGCTCCGTACGATCTCGGCGGCGGCGCGCAGGTCCTCGATGCGGCCGTTGGTGCACGAACCTACGAAGACGGTGTCCACGTTGATGGAGCGCAGCGGCTGACCGGCCTCCAACCCCATGTACTCCAGGGCCTTTTCGGCGGCGAAGCGCTCCGAAGCGTCTTCGTAGGAGGCCGGGTCGGGGACGCTGGCGGACAACGGCGCGCCCTGGCCCGGGTTGGTGCCCCAGGTGACGAACGGGGCCAGCTCGGCGGCCTCGATGACCACCTCGGCGTCGAACTCGGCGTCGTCGTCCGTGCGCAGCGTCCTCCAGTACTCGACCGCCGCGTCCCAGTCCGCGCCCTCGGGGGCGTGCGCGCGGCCCCGGAGGTAGGCGAAGGTGGTCTCGTCCGGGGCGATCATGCCCGCGCGGGCACCGGCCTCGATCGACATGTTGCAGATGGTCATCCGGGCCTCCATCGAGAGCTTCTCGATGGCCTCGCCCCGGTACTCCAGGATGTAGCCCTGGCCGCCGCCGGTGCCGATCCTGGCGATGATGGCGAGGATCAGGTCCTTGGCCGTGACACCCTCGGGCAGTTCGCCGTCGACGGTGATCGCCATGGTCTTCGGGCGGGCCATGGGCAGCGTCTGGGTGGCCAGCACGTGCTCCACCTGGGAGGTGCCGATGCCGAACGCCAGGGCGCCGAAGGCTCCGTGCGTGGAGGTGTGCGAGTCGCCGCAGACCACGGTGGTGCCGGGCTGGGTCAGACCGAGCTGCGGGCCGACGACGTGCACGACGCCCTGCTCGACGTCGCCGAGCGGGTGCAGCCGGACGCCGAACTCGGCGCAGTTCTTGCGCAGCGTCTCCAGCTGGGCCCGGGAGACCGGGTCCGCGATGGGCTTGTCGATGTCGAGCGTCGGGGTGTTGTGGTCCTCGGTGGCGATGGTCAGGTCGAGCCGGCGCACCGGACGCCCGCCCTTGCGGAGGCCGTCGAAGGCCTGCGGGCTGGTCACCTCGTGCAGCAGGTGCAGATCGATGAAGAGGAGGTCGGGCTCACCTTCGGCGCGCCGGACGACGTGGTCGTCCCAGACCTTTTCCGCGAGTGTCCTACCCATCGCTTTCCCTCCGGCCGGCGACAAGTCGCCGACCCAACTAGAGATCTTGAGGAGACGGCGCCCTCGCCCCTGTTTCCGGGCAACCGCCGCCAGGCCCTTTCGTCACGGGCCGCTGTGACTTCGTGCCATCCAGAGTGGCGGGTTCCACGGAAAATTGAACTTGCGTTTCACAGAGTGAGACGCGAGTATCGTTGCATGGACAACAGTAGCGGCGTCGGCGTTCTGGACAAGGCGGCCCTCGTCCTGAGCGCTCTGGAGTCGGGCCCGGCCACCCTCGCGGGGTTGGTCGCTGCGACCGGACTGGCACGACCCACGGCTCACCGCCTGGCCGTGGCGCTGGAACACCACCGCATGGTGGCGCGCGACATGCAGGGCCGGTTCATCCTCGGCCCGCGCCTGGCCGAACTGGCCGCGGCGGCCGGCGAGGACCGGCTGCTGGCCACGGCGGGCCCGGTGCTCACCCACCTCCGCGATGTCACGGGGGAGAGCGCGCAGCTCTACCGCCGCCAGGGCGACATGCGCATCTGCGTGGCCGCGGCCGAGCGTCTGTCGGGTCTGCGGGACACGGTCCCGGTCGGCTCCACGCTCACCATGAAGGCCGGCTCCTCGGCGCAGATCCTGATGGCCTGGGAGGAGCCCGAGCGCCTGCACCGCGGTCTGCAGGGCGCCCGGTTCACGGCGACTGCGCTGTCCGGCGTGCGGCGCCGGGGCTGGGCCCAGTCCATCGGCGAGCGGGAGCCGGGCGTGGCGTCCGTCTCCGCTCCGGTGCGCGGCCCCTCCAACCGTGTGGTGGCCGCCGTGTCCGTCTCCGGCCCCATCGAGCGGCTCACGCGTCACCCGGGCCGTATGCACGCGCAGGCGATCATCGACGCCGCCGGTCGTCTCTCCGAGGCGCTGCGCCGCACGGGCTGACCGCGCCCACCCGGCCGCCCGCATGGGAACGGGCCCGCCTCAACGCCGCGGCGGACCCCGCTCCCTTCGTACACCCCGCTTCCGATACGGGAGTTGACGCATCGCGCAACGCCGAAGGGGGCCCTCGCCGAAGCGAAGGCCCCCTTGGGACTCAGGTACCCCCGACCGGATTCGAACCGGCGCTACCGCCTTGAGAGGGCGGCGTGCTAGGCCGCTACACAACGGGGGCGTGGATCTTGCAAGCGCTACATCGCCGCAGATCCGAGCTGGTCTACCAGGACTCGAACCTAGACTAACTGAACCAGAATCAGTCGTGCTGCCAATTACACCATAGACCAATGTGGTTTAGACCAGTTCGTACCCCCGACCGGATTCGAACCGGCGCTACCGCCTTGAGAGGGCGGCGTGCTAGGCCGCTACACAACGGGGGCCCTAGCGATCCTGCATCGAGGACAGTGGGAGCTACCCGGGCTGCCCTCGCGGGAAGGATCTGTACCCCCGACCGGATTCGAACCGGCGCTACCGCCTTGAGAGGGCGGCGTGCTAGGCCGCTACACAACGGGGGCTTTGCGGAAGTGCTCCGCGGCGCAGATAAGCTCTGCGAGCTGGCCTACCAGGACTCGAACCTAGACTAACTGAACCAGAATCAGTCGTGCTGCCAATTACACCATAGGCCACTGGAACGCAAGCCCCGGAGGGGATTTTGTTCTAGCTTCGCGCTCCCGGTTTCCGGCCTTTTCAGGTCCGCTCCCCGGCGGCGCAGGAAGAACATTACCCGAAGGTGGACGGGGCTCCAAAACGGGTATCGCCGCCGAGGAGCGCCGGGAGTTCGCGGAGCGAGGCGATACGGCGCGGCCCGACGGGCGGGTCGACGGCCGCGTACACGCCGCCGCGGTCGATCCACACGGACAGCAGCCCGGCGTCGGCGGCGCCGCGTCCGTCGATCTCCGGGTGGTCGCCGACGTAGGCGACCTCGGGCGCGTCGAGGCCGAGGGCGTCGCAGGCGGCGAGGAAGGCGCGGGGCTCGGGTTTGGAGACGCCCAGCTCGGCGGCGCACAGGATGGCCTCGAAGCGGTCGTGCACACCGAGGACGCGCAGCTTGCGGTCCTGGACGGTCAGGCTGGAGTTGGAGAGCACGGCGTGCCGGTGGCTGTCGGTGAGGGCGTCGAGGACGGGCAGCACGTCCGGGAAGAGGGACCAGGCGGCCTCGTAGTGCGTGACGTAGCGCTGGAACCAGTCGTCGGCCTCGGCGTCCGTCAGCTCGGGCCGGCCCAGGAAGACCCGGGCGCGGTCGCGCCGCTGTGTGACGAAGTCCACCTCCCCGGCCGCGAACCGCGCCCACTGCCGGTCGGTGATCTCCCGCCAGCGCGCGAGGGCCCGCTCCGCGGAGCCGTACCCGGCGAGCAGGCCCTCGGCCACCAGGTGGGCGCGCATGCCCTCGCGGTCGGCGGTGGTGTAGTCGAAGAGCGTGTCGTCGACGTCCCAGACCACTGCTTTGATCGGCATGGCACCCAGCCTAGGCGGCCGGGTAACGCACGAGGGCGGCGGCCTCCGCGGCCGCCGCCCTCCTCATGTGCCTGGGTTACGCCGCGAGCCTCGCCAGCGCCGCGTCGATCCGGGTCAGGGCCTTCTCCTTGCCCAGGACCTCGAGGGACTCGAAGAGGGGCAGGCCGACCGTGCGGCCGGTGACGGCGACGCGGACGGGGGCCTGGGCCTTGCCGAGCTTGAGGCCGTGGGCCTCGCCGGCGGCCAGGACGGCCTCCTTGAGGGACTCGGGGGACGTCCAGTCGGCCGCGTCCAGCTTCTCCCGGGCGGTGCGCAGCAGGGCGTCCGAGCCCTCCTTCATCGCCTTGGTCCACGAGGCCTCGTCGGTGACCGGCTCCGCAAGGAACAGGAAGTCGACGTTGTCGGTGATCTCGGAGAGCACCTTGAGGCGGGTCTGCGCGTGCGGCGCGATCGCCTGCCACTTGGCCTCGTCGAAGTCCTCGGGCGCCCAGGGGGCGACGGGGGCCTTCAGCCAGGGGCGGCAGCGCTCGGTGAAGTCCTTGGTCTCCAGGAGGCGGATGTGGTCGGCGTTGATCGCCTCGCACTTCTTCAGGTCGAAGCGGGCCGGGTTGGGGTTCACGTCGGAGATGTCGAAGGCGGCGACCATCTCCTCGATCGTGAAGATGTCCTGGTCGGCGGAGAGGGACCAGCCGAGCAGGGAGAGGTAGTTGAGCAGGCCCTCGGGGAGGAAGCCGCGCTCCCGGTAGAGGTTCAGGCTGGACTGCGGGTCGCGCTTGGAGAGCTTCTTGTTGCCCTCGCCCATGACGTACGGCAGGTGGCCGAAGGCGGGGATCTCCTTGGCGAGGCCCAGCTCGATCAGCGCCTTGTACAGGGCGATCTGGCGCGGGGTGGAGGAGAGCAGGTCCTCGCCGCGCAGCACGTGGGTGATCTCCATCAGGGCGTCGTCGACCGGGTTGACGAGCGTGTAGAGGGGAGCACCGTTGGCGCGGACGATGCCGTAGTCCGGGACGTTCTCCGGGAGGTAGGTGATCTCGCCGCGGACCAGGTCCGTGAAGGTGATCGCCTCGTCGGGCATCCGGAAGCGGACGATCGGCTCGCGGCCCTGCGCCTGGTACTCCTCGACCCGGGCGTCGTCCAGGTCACGGCAGTGGCCGTCGTAGCCGGAGGGCCTGCCCGCGGCGCGGGCGGCCTCGCGGCGGGTGTCCAGCTCCTCCTGGGAGCAGTAGCACCGGTAGGCGTGGCCGGCGTCGAGCAGCTTGTGGGCCACGTCCCGGTAGAGGTCCATGCGCTGTGACTGGCGGTACGGCGCGTGCGGGCCGCCGACCTCGGGGCCCTCGTCCCAGTCGAAGCCCAGCCAGCGCATCGCGTCGAGCAGCTGGCCGTACGACTCCTCCGAGTCGCGGGCCGCGTCGGTGTCCTCGATGCGGAAGACCAGCGTGCCCTGGTGGTGCCGGGCGAACGCCCAGTTGAACAGGGCGGTGCGCACCAGGCCCACATGGGGGTTGCCGGTCGGGGAGGGACAGAAACGTACGCGTACGGGGGAACCGGGTGCGCTAGCCACGCTTGACAACCTTGTTGGTGAGAGTGCCGATGCCTTCGATGGTGACGGCGACCTCGTCGCCGACGTGCAGGGGGCCGACGCCGGCCGGGGTGCCCGTGAGGATCACGTCGCCGGGGAGCAGCGTCATGGCCTCGGTGATGTTGACGATCAGGTCCTCGATGGAGTGGATCATCTCGCTGGTGCGGCCGAGCTGGCGCTGGCCGCCGTTGACCGTGAGCTGGATGGTCAGATCGTTCGGGTCCAGTTCCGTCTCCACCCAGGGGCCCAGCGGGCAGGAGGAGTCGAAGCCCTTGGCCCTGGCCCACTGCTTCTCGCGGCGCTGCACGTCGCGGGCGGTGATGTCGTTGGCGCAGGTGTAGCCGAAGATCACGTCCTTGACGCGGTCACGCGGGACCTCGCGGCACATGCGGCCGATGACCACGGCGAGTTCGGCCTCGTGGTGCAGTTCCTCGGAGAAGGAGGGGTACTGGATCGCGTCGCCGGGGCCGATGACCGAGGTGGACGGCTTGAAGAAGGCGAACGGCGCGTCGGGCACCTCGTTGCCGAGTTCGCGGGCGTGCTCGGCGTAGTTGCGGCCGAAGGCGACGACCTTGTTGGGGAGCACGGGCGGCAGGAGCCTCACCTTGCTCAGGGGCACCTTGGTGCCGGACAGCTCGTAGTCCGCGAACGGGATGCCCTTGATGATGTCGAGGACGAGCTGGTCCGGCTGGTCGCCCTCGACCGCGCCGAAGGCGACGTTCCCGTCGATGGAGAACCTGGCGATGCGCACGGGTTGCTTGGCCCCTTGACTGAGCTGGCTGAAGTCTGACGCTCCAGGCTAACGCGGCAAGGGGCGGGCGCCTCGCGCGACCGGACCGCGCCCTGCGGGAGGGGGGTGCCGGTGGTCGTCGCGCGGGCGCCCGGGTGACAACTGGGGCGGCCGGCCGACTGAACGGCCGGCGGCCGGGTGACGTACTACTTCGCGGCGGAGGCCGCCGCGACCGGGATCTCCATGAGGACCGTGCGCCGGGGGTTGGCGGTCTGGGCGGGCAGCTCGACGGCGTGCTCCGGCTGCTCCCGGGTCCGCAGGTCGTCGGCGTCGTCGAGGTGTGCCAGCGTCGTGCGCCGCGGGTTGGCGATCTTGTGGAACATCGTCGTCGTCTTCACGGTTGTACAAGGCCCTGTCGTGTCCGGGCGCCCGAGGGGCCGCAAAGGCCTCTGCGAAGGCGCGAGTTGTCGGTTTTGCCTTCTCTGTAAAGCGTCAGGCTAAACATGCACTTCCCCGTCAACCCGTGGAGAGTCTGTGATCTAGGTGTGAGTTTCCTCACGTATCAAGACCCAAACCGGTCAATTCAGACTCCAGTGCCACCCCGACGAATCCGACAATGCACGACTGAAGCCATCATTCCGCTCCCGATCATGGCGACTGGGACACCCCTGGAGCACCGTCGACTCGCGGAGGTACGCCCCATTTGCGGTTGATCATCTTCTACGGCTGGTGACTCCCCCCTCACGTGCTGTCACGTATCCCGCGGCCTGCCCCTCGGCCCTTGTTGGAGGCCCTGCACTGTGCTGGAATTCCACGGACCGCCGCAGGATCGACCCGGCGCACAGGGGGCGCACCGAAGCGCCGAGCGGCGGCGAGAAGGGGGAACCAGCGCCGGTCACTCACGACCACCACGGGGGCGTATTCAGGGCGCCCCTATGACGCCGACACCGTGCCCAGCCGTTCACGCGGAGGGGTGCCTGGTCCAGAGGTTGCGACGCTAGTGCAGGGACGTTTCAAGAGGGATGGCAGCGCTTCGGCGGAGCCGGAGCCGCACGGCGGGACTGGCCCCAAGGCCGTCAGCTCCTCGCCCCAGCACGCCCAGAACCCGGGCCAGAACCAGCCGGGCGACGGTGGGGAGCGTGCCGGTCAGCCGACGGGCACGCCCGCTCCCCCCCAGCAGCCGCCCGCGAAGCCGGCCAAGGCCCCGACCGGCCCCGGTCCGCGAATAGCGCTGCGCAACTGGCGGATCTCCACCCGCCTGGTGTCGCTGCTGGCCCTTCCGGTGGTCGCGGCCACCTCGCTGGGCGCGCTGCGCATCAACCAGTCGATGGACGACATCCAGCAGCTCGACAACATGAAGCTGCTGACCGAGATGACCAAGCAGGCCACGGAACTGGCCGCCGCGCTCCAGGAGGAGCGCGACCAGTCCGCCGGCCCGCTGGCCCACGGCTCGAACGTCCAGCGCCATCGCCGTCAAGGGCGACCGGGACAAGACCGACCGGGCCCTGAAGAACTTCCTCGACAACTCCGAGGAGATCGACGCCGCCAGCAAGGACGGCAATCTCGTCGGCGTCCGCGACAGCCTCGTCGGCCTCGCGAGCGACCTGAACGACCTGAACAAGATCCGCGGTACGGCGTACCAGGCGAAGCAGAACTCGACCCAGACCGTCGAGTCCTACCACCGCCTGATCACCCACCTGCTCGACCTCTCGCAGGACATGGCGGAGGCGACCAGCAACCCGGACATGATCCAGCGCACGCGCGCCCTGTCGGCCTTCTCCTCGGCCAAGGAGTACGCGTCCATCCAGCGCGCGGTCCTCGCGGCGGCCCTCCCGGCGAACAACACCAGCAAGGGCGATCTCTCCGAGAACGACCGGCTGTACGCCCAGTCCGCGCTGCAGAGCCAGACCTCCGAGCTGCGCAGCTTCACCAGCATCTACGGCGACGGCGCCGACGACCTCCTCAAGCCGATCTCCGAGGGCAACCCGGTGATCGAGACGTTCCGACCAGTACGCCAGTCGCGCGCTGGGCCGGGTCAACGGCCTCGACGACCTGAAGACCCGGTCCTACCAGGACTGGCTGGACGACAGCTCCACCAAGATCCAGCAGATGAAGAACATCGAGCTGAAGCTGCTGGAGGACATGGAGCAGCAGGCTCGCGAGCTGCGCAACGAGTCCGAGCGCGAAGCGATCATCTCGGGTGTGCTGATCCTGCTCGTGCTGGGCGTGTCCCTGGTCGGCGCCTTCGTCGTGGCCCGCTCCATGATCCGCTCGCTGCGCCGCCTGGAGGACACCGCGACCAGGGTCGCCCAGGACCGGCTGCCCGAGCTGGTCAAGCAGCTCTCCGAGACCGACCCGCAGGATGTCGACACCTCGGTGGAGTCGGTCGGTGTGCACTCCCGGGACGAGATCGGCCGAGTGGCCGCGGCCTTCGACGACGTGCACCGCGAGGCGGTCCGCCTCGCCGCCGAGCAGGCCCTGCTGCGGGGCAACGTCAACGCGATGTTCACCAACCTCTCGCGCCGCTCCCAGGGCCTCATCCAGCGCCAGCTCTCGCTGATCTCCGAACTGGAGTCCCGCGAGGCCGACCCGGACCAGCTGTCCTCGCTGTTCAAGCTCGACCACCTCGCGACGCGTATGCGCCGTAACGGTGAGAACCTCCTCGTCCTCGCCGGTGAGGAGCCCGGCCGGCGCTGGACCCGGCCGGTCCCGCTGGTCGACGTGCTCCGTGCCGCCGCCTCCGAGGTGGAGCAGTACGAGCGCATCGAGCTGGCCTCGGTGCCCACCACCGAGGTCGCCGGCCGCGTGGTCAACGACCTCGTGCACCTGCTCGCCGAGCTGCTGGAGAACGCGACCTCGTTCTCCTCCCCGCAGACCAAGGTCAAGGTCACCGGTCACGCGCTGCCCGACGGCCGGGTGCTGATCGAGATCCACGACACCGGTATCGGTCTCTCCCCGGAGGACCTGGCCGCGATCAACGAGCGGCTCGCCTCGCCGCCCACCGTGGACGTCTCCGTCTCCCGCCGCATGGGTCTGTTCGTGGTCGGCCGCCTCTCGCAGCGCCACGGCATCCGCATCCAGCTGCGTCCGTCCGACTCCGGTGGTACGACCGCACTGGTCATGCTGCCCGTCGATGTCGCCCAGGGCGGCCGCAAGCCGCAGCCCAAGCCGGGTCAGCCCGCCTCGGGCAACAGCGGTCCGGCCGCCGCGCAGGCCGTCGCAGGTGTCGCCGCGGCCCGCCGCGGCGGCGGCCAGGGCGGCAACGCCCTCGCGGGCAACGGCGGCTACGGCGGTGGCGGCTCCGGTGCGCCGGGCCGGCTCGGCGCCGGTCAGGGACCGCGGGCCGCGCTGCCCGGACGCGACACGGGCGGCCGGCCGGGTGCGCCCGGCGGCGCACGCGGACCCCAGTCCTCCGCGGGTCCGGGCCAGCAGAACCGTCCGGCCCCGGCCGGGGCGGGAGCCGGCGCCGGCCAGGCGCCCGGTGCTCCGCAGGCCCTGCAGTCCACCGGCATGAACGTGCCGCAGCAGGGCAACGCAGCGCAGGGCCAGGACATGTTCGGCGGCGCACGCGGTCCCTCCGGACCCCCGCAGCGTGGCAAGCGCCGCAACAACGGCAACGGCGACGCCGAGCAGGGCCGCCGTCCCCAGCTGCCGCCGCGCGGCGGTCCCCGTGCGGAGCTGCCCGGTGGCAACCCGCAGCCCCGCGTGCCCAGTTGGAGCGACGAGAACGCGCAGCCGCCCGTGCCGCGCGCCTCGCTCGACAGCCCGCGCGGCCACGAGGAGCCGGACAACTCCCGCACGGACCGCACGCCGCACTACGACGAACGGCAGGGTCCGGGCTCGACCACCGAGATGCCGGTGGTGTCCCGGTTCGACGAGCCCCAGTCCCCCGCCGCCACCTCCGAGTTCGCCCGGCCCGACTTCGACGCCCCGGCCCCTCGCCAGGACGACCCCCAGAACACGGGCCAGTTCGCGCAGGTCGACCAGGGCCAGTACGACCAGAACCAGTACAGCCAGGGCCAGTACGACCAAGGGCAGTACGACCAGGGCCAGTACGACCAGAACCAGTACGCCCAAGGACAGTACGACCAGGGGCAGTACGGTCAGGACCAGTACGAGCAGCAGGGCGGCCAGGACACCCCGCAGAACGACCAGTTCTCGCGGCCCGAACCGGCCGCACGGCAGCAGGACAGCGGCTCCTTCGTCCGCTCGGACGTCTTCGGCGGGCATCCCTTCCGGACGGGTTCCACCGACCCCGCCTCGACGGACCGGTTCACCGGCGTCCAGGGCTACGACAACGGCTCGACCGGACAGCACAACCTGCCGGGCCGTCAGAACCCGGCCTCCACCGGCCAGTTCGAACGCCCGCAGGTCAACGGCACGCACGGCGGCAACGACTTCCGCGCCCCGCGTCCGCCGGCCCCGCAGCGTCCGGCCCGCCAGGAGCCCACCGGCCAGCACACCAACGGGACCGCCCCGCAGCAGCGGTCGGGAGACGGCTGGGCACTGCCCCCGGCCTCCGGTCCCGGTGACGGACGTACGCCGCTGTACGACACGCTGGAGACCAACTGGTTCCACGGCGACCGCGAGGCGAGGGCCCAGCAGGGCACCCCGGCCGCGGCCCCGGAACCGCCGGCCGCCCAGCCCCAGACCCCGGCGGCCCCCCAGCGGCCCGCCACCTCCGCCTGGCGCAGCTCGCCGAACGACGACCTCGTCCGGCAGGCGGAGCGCGTCAGGCAACCGGCCGCGGGCGGGGTCACCACCTCCGGCCTCCCGCGCCGGGTCCCCCGGGCCAACCTCGTCCCGGGAACGGCCCAGCAGCAGTCGCACCAGAACGGTCCGCAGGTATCGCGTGCGCCTGACGACGTGCGCGGCCGGCTGACCAATCTCCGTCGGGGAATCGCACAGGGCCGTCAGGCCGGTACCAACCAGACCGGCAGCTATCCGCGGCCCACTCACCAGCAGGAGCGTTAGTTGAGCCCGATGAGCCAGGCGGCACAGAACCTCAACTGGTTGATCACGAATTTCGTGGACAACACCCCAGGGGTGTCCCACACCGTCGTCGTGTCCGCCGATGGACTCCTTCTGGCGATGTCGGAAGGCTTCCCCCGTGACCGCGCCGACCAACTCGCGGCCGTCGCCTCGGGGCTGACCTCGTTGACCGCCGGGGCGTCCCGGATCTTCGAGGGCGGCGACGTGGCACAGACGGTCGTGGAGATGGAGCGCGGGTTCCTTTTCCTCATGTCCGTCTCGGACGGCTCGTCCCTGGCCGTCCTCGCCCACCCGGAGTGCGACATCGGCCTCGTGGGCTACGAGATGGCACTTCTCGTCGACCGTGCGGGCGCCGTACTCACGCCCGACCTACGCGCCGAACTCCAGGGAAGTCTGCTCCACTGATCCGCCCCGGCACCACCCGTGTTACCAAATCACCGTCCGGCCGCCACAATCCCCCCACCGGCCTCACCAGACGGCTTGACTGACCGACTTGCTGTCCCGCCCGGAGGATTCATGACCCCGCCCACCGCCTCTCATGATCCGTACGCGGAGCCGTACGAGGACGAGGGCGACCAGCCGCTGGTCCGTCCCTACGCGATGACCGGTGGCCGGACCAGGCCGCGCTATCAGCTCGCCATCGAGGCGCTGATCAGCACGACGGCCGACCCGGCAGCGCTCATGGGGCTGCTCCCCGAGCACCAGCGCATCTGCCACCTGTGCCGCGAGGTGAAATCGGTGGCCGAGGTGTCGGCCCTGCTGTCGATGCCGCTTGGCGTGGCCCGGATCCTGGTCGCGGACCTCGCGGAGGCCGGGCTCGTCGCCATTCACCAGCCTGGCGGCGACGAGAACAACGGCGGTGCGCCGGACGTGACACTGCTCGAAAGGGTGCTCAGTGGACTTCGAAAGCTCTGACGGAGGTCGGGCGACCACCTCCGCGAAGATCGTGGTGGCCGGCGGCTTCGGCGTCGGCAAGACCACGTTCGTGGGCGCCGTCTCCGAGATCAACCCGCTGCGGACCGAGGCCGTGATGACCTCGGCCAGCGCGGGGATCGACGACCTCACACACGCCGGGGACAAGACGACCACCACGGTCGCCATGGACTTCGGCCGCATCACGCTCGACCAGGACCTGATCCTTTACCTGTTCGGCACACCGGGCCAGGACCGGTTCTGGTTCATGTGGGACGACCTGGTGCGCGGTGCCATCGGCGCCGTGGTACTGGTGGACACCCGGCGACTGGCCGACTGCTTCCCCGCGGTCGACTACTTCGAGAACTCGGGGCTGCCGTTCGTCGTGGCGCTCAACGGCTTCGACGGGCAGCAGCCGTACAACCCGGACGAGGTCCGCGAGGCCTTGCAGATCGGTCCGGACACGCCGATCATCACGACGGACGCCCGGCACCGCGCCGACGCGAAGTCGGCGCTGATCACGCTGGTCGAGCACGCGCTGATGGCCCGGCTGCGGTAGGTCCGCCAAAGGTCGCAGCCAAGTCGGCAGAGGCCTACGGCACTTGCCGTAGGCGGCGGCGGAGCCGACTGTGTCCTTTGACACGGTCGGCTCCGCTGTTCATAACGTTTCGGCAGAGGAATCGGGTGGTATCAACACGCGTCGCGGTCGGCTGGTCTCACTGCGCGCACGAACGACCCGTCTTTTGACGGGCCTCGCTCTTTATGACCGTTTTACGTAGGGCTTACATCACGCCCAACCCCCGCGTTCCACTGTTTGGAAGAGCGCTGGCCGCCGTGCTGGAATGCCAGAACTGCCCGATGGTCAAAGACGTACTCAGCGGTAGCACGTACTCGATGACGAACCGGGCTCTGAGACACAGCGGCACGACGTAGGTGCCGACCGCCGAGAGGTTGTTGGTCGAGTGAGGCGAAGCACGAACAGTCCCGAGCCGTCGGCCCGGGGCAACTTCACCCCGCCGCCGCGCACAGCGGCGCCCGCCCCCGCCCCCGCTGCGGAACCCAAGACCGACCCCGCCCCGAGCGGCGGCCGCTTCTCGCCGCGCAACTGGCGGGTGGCCACCCGGCTCAACGCGATCCTGCTCATCCCGGTACTGGTCGGCCTCGTCATGGGCGGCTTCCAGGTGAAGGGCTCGATCGACACCTGGCACGACGCCGAGGACGCCGAGAGCACCGCGCGTCTGGTGCGCGCCTCCCTCGGCTACGCCAGCGCCCTCTACACCGAACGTGACGTCACGGCGGCCCCCCTGCTCCAGGGCAAGGGCGAGAAGGACACCGTCGTCGTCCAGGCCCGGGAGGCGACCGACAAGGCCGCCGACACCTTCGACGAGGCCGCCCGGGGCATGCCCGGCAAGGCCGGCCTGGAGCGCCGGCTGAAGGTGTTCCGCGGGCAGGAGCCCAAGCTCCAGACCCTGCGCGCGGCCGCTTACACCTCCAAGCTCAAGGGTGTGGAGACCGAAGAGGGCTACACCGGGATCGCCCACCCCCTGATGGAGTTCGCCAACGAACTGGGGCTCGGCACCGGCAACATCACCTCCTACGGCCGTACGGTCTACGCGATCTCCCTGACCAAGGCGGCGCTCTCCCTGGAGCGCTCCATCGGCATGCACATGCTGGTCAAGCCGGGCCCGGAGCCCGGCCACCTCGCCAGCCAGCGCGTCGCCCTGTCCTCGTACGCCTATCTCGAACGCGTCGCCGTCGAGGAGTACATCGGCGGCGGTACCGAGGCGGACGCGCAGAAGCTCAAGGACGCCGAGGCGAAGCTCGCGAAGGACGGCGCGGCCATGGCCAGGGAGGCCAAGGTCAAGGACCCGGACTACGTGCCGCCGCCCGCCAACCCGACCACGATGATCTCGGAGCTGGCCGGTCTCGACTCGACGGACACCGGCGCGCGGACCGAGCTGGCCAAGCAGGGCATCACGCCGGACAACTGGTGGGCGGTCAACACCCTCAAGTTCGACGCGTACGGCAACATCGAGTCGGACCTGGCCGACCGGGCGGTGTCGGAGGCCTCCGCCATCGCCGACGACGCCGAGCGGTCCACCTACATCACCGGCGCCGCGGTCGTGGTCGCGCTGCTCGCCGCGTTCATCCTGGCCGGCATGGTGGCCCGCCAGATGAGCCGCGCCATGCGCCGGCTGCGCAACGCCGCCTTCGGCATCGCCGAGCAGCGGCTGCCGATGCTGGTCGACCAGCTCTCGCGCACCGACCCGGGCCGGGTCGACACCCGGGTGCAGCCGATCCCCATCTCCTCCAGGGACGAGATCGGCGAGGTCGCCCGCGCCTTCGACCAGGTGCACCGCGAGGCCGTCCGGCTCGCCTCCGAGCAGGCTCTGCTGCGGGGCAACATCAACGCGATCTTCACCAACCTCTCGCGCCGCAACCAGTCGCTGATCGAGGGCCAGCTGAGCCTGATCACCGACCTGGAGAACAACGAGGCCGAGCCGGACCAGCTGGAGAACCTCTTCCGGCTCGACCACCTCGCCACCCGTATGCGCCGCAACGGCGAGAACCTCCTGGTCCTCGCGGGCGAGGAGCCCGGCCGCCGCTGGGACCAGCCGGTCCCGCTGGTCGACGTGCTGCGCGCCGCCTCCTCCGAGGTGGAGCAGTACGAGCGCATCGAGCTGTCCGGGGTGCCGGAGGCCGAGATCCACGGCCGCGCCGTGACCGACCTCGTGCATCTGCTGGCCGAGCTGCTGGAGAACGCCACCACGTTCTCCTCCCCGCAGACCAAGGTGCGCGTCACCGCGACCCGGCTGCCCGACGGCCGGATCATGATCGAGATCCATGACAAGGGCATCGGCCTGACCGCCGAGGACTTCGCGGACATCAACCACAAGCTGGCCAACCCGCCGACCGTGGACGCCGCGATCTCGCAGCGCATGGGCCTGTTCGTGGTCGGCCGGCTGTCCGACCGGCACGGCATCCGCGTCCAGCTGCGCCCCTCGGGCGAGCAGGCGGGCACCACCTCGCTGGTCATGCTGCCGGACGCCATCACCCACGGTGGCGGCGGCGAGCAGCAGCCGCGCGACGAGTTCACCGTCTCGCAGATCATCCCGGAGCAGCACATCCCGGGCGAGAACTTCGGCCAGGCCGGTCAGCCCATGCTGACCGCAGCCGAGCTGGGCTTCGACGACAGCCGGTACGCCGAGGTCCCCGACGACATACGCGAACTCGACCCGGTCGGACGCTCGCTGATGCGCGAGGAGCGCCGCGCGGCCCTGGAGTCCCACGAGCAGCCCGAGCTGCCGGGCCCGGCCGACCAGGACGGCACCGGGGAGGCCGGGGCCCCCGGGTTCCAGGACCAGTTCACGGGGCAGCAGCCGGTCTACGACCCCGCCCCGGAGGGCTACCAGGAGCAGCACAACGACGCGTACGACCAGCAATCGGCGTACGGCGACCAGCAGCAGCCGTACCAGGAGCCGCAGCAGCCGTCGTACGACGAGCAGTACTACGCGCCCAACGGCGGCCTGCCGCGAAGCGAGGAGTACTCGTCCGACGCCGGCTACTCCGACCCCTCCTACGCGGAGCCGGGTCAGAACGGGCAGCAGGCGGGCCCCGGCACCCAGGACGCCTACTCGACCTTCGAACAGCAGGGGTACCAGGACGACTGGTCCCAGCAGGGCGGCTACCAGAACGGCTATCCGGACCAGTACCCCGCGGGTGCCGCGGAGGCGCATTCCGGGCAGGCCGCTGACGTGAACGAGGCGGACCGCGTAGGCTTCGACCGTCCGGGGCCGGCCGCCTCCGCCGCCCACGAGCTGACCGACGCCGGTCTTCCCCGCCGCGGGTCCGCCGCGAGCGGCACGGGCGGCACGGGCGAGGCGCGGCGCGTGGGCCACGAGGCACCGGCCGCCGCACCGGGGCCCGGCGGTGAGGACGCCTGGCGGTCGGCCAACGACGACCGCTGGCAGCAGGCCTCACAACTGCGCAAGCCCAAGGCGGGCGGGGTGACCTCCTCGGGTCTGCCGCGGCGGGTGCCCAAGGCCAATCTGGTCGAGGGCGCCGCCGAAACCACTCCCCAGGGAGGCCCCCAGGTCTCCCGCGCTCCGGAGGATGTCCGGGGCAGGCTGAGCAACCTGCGGCGCGGCGTCGAGCGAGGCCGCAACGCAGGCAGTGAATCGAACGGCCAGGACACAAGGAATGAGCACCGTGGTCCTGACAGCACCTACAACCAGGAGCGTTAGTGTGAGCCCGATGAGCCAGGCGGCGCAGAACCTGAACTGGTTGATCACCAACTTCGTGGACAACACCCCGGGGGTGTCCCACACGGTGGTGGTCTCCGCCGACGGACTCCTTCTGGCGATGTCGGAAGGGTTCCCGCGCGATCGTGCCGACCAGCTCGCGGCCGTCGCCTCCGGTCTGACCTCACTGACCGCCGGTGCCTCGCGCATCTTCGAGGGCGGCAGCGTGAATCAGACGGTTGTGGAGATGGAACGGGGATTCCTGTTCCTCATGTCCATCTCCGACGGCTCGTCCCTCGCTGTTCTGGCACATCCCGAGGCGGACATCGGTCTCATCGGATACGAGATGGCTCTGCTGGTGGACCGTGCGGGCACGGTCCTGACGCCCGATCTGCGGGCCGAACTCCAAGGGAGCCTTCTCAACTAAAGGACAGACGGTGCGTTTTGGCGTCCCGTAGCCGTAAAGTTTCGGGACGCGGCTCCACATCGATGGGTGCCAGGCACAGTCGGAGGAGGAAGAAGTGGCAGCATCTCCAGGCGGTCCGTCATCGGGCAACTGGTCGTACGGCGCCGGTCAGGGCCGCAACGACGGCTCGGCGAACGGCTACGGCTACCCCTCCGCGCCACGTCACCGGCAGCCGTACGCGCCGCAGGGCCCCGGTCCTTCGCCGTACGACCAGCCGAACGCTCCACGCATCCAGCCTGTGCAGCCGCAACGCCGCACCCCTGAGCCGGCGCCCGCAGGGGCGTCGAACAACCCCCTGGTACGCCCGTATGCCATGACGGGCGGCCGTACCAGGCCTCGATACCAGCTCGCCATCGAGGCGCTGGTGCACACCACCGCGCAGCCGCATCAGATGCAGGGGCAACTGCCCGAGCATCAGCGGATCTGCACCCTCTGCCGGGAGATCAAGTCGGTGGCCGAGATCTCGGCCCTCCTGACGATCCCTCTCGGCGTGGCCAGGATCCTCGTCGCCGACTTGGCGGAGGCGGGCCTGGTCGCCATCCATCAGCCCGGCGGCGACGAGAGCGCCGGCGGCCAGCCAGACGTGACACTGCTCGAAAGGGTGCTCAGTGGACTTCGCAAGCTCTAGCGGCGGTCCTTCCCGCTCCACCACTTCCGCGAAGATCGTGGTGGCGGGCGGCTTCGGCGTGGGCAAGACCACGTTCGTCGGCGCTGTCTCGGAGATCAATCCGCTGCGTACAGAGGCTGTGATGACATCCGCGTCCGCGGGCATCGACGACCTCACTCACACGGGGGACAAGACGACCACGACGGTCGCGATGGACTTCGGCCGCATCACGCTCGACCAGGACCTGATCCTGTACCTGTTCGGCACACCGGGCCAGGACCGGTTCTGGTTCATGTGGGACGACCTGGTGCGCGGTGCGATCGGTGCGATCGTGCTGGTCGACACGAGGCGGCTCGCCGACTGCTTCCCCGCGGTCGACTACTTCGAGAACTCGGGGCTGCCGTTCGTGATCGCGCTGAACGGCTTCGACGGGCAGCAGCCGTACAACCCGGACGAGGTCCGGGAAGCGCTTCAGATCGGTCCGGACACGCCGATCATCACGACGGACGCCCGGCACCGCGCCGACGCGAAGTCGGCGCTGATCACGCTGGTCGAGCACGCGCTGATGGCGCGGCTGCGCTAGCCACCCGTCCTGGCGACACGCCCCCTTCGGCCACTGTGCCGCGGGGGGCTGTTTCGTCGCCGGGTGCGGGGGGACGTGGCCGGTCGCGCAGTTCCCCGCGCCCCTGGGTGGGTTGCCCCGCCGATGCAAGCGAAGAGAGGCCCCTCCGGGTGGAGGGGCCTCTCCTGTCGCTGAGGTCAGCGCCAGCTGTGGGGGGCTCGGAAGCCCGGCTCGCGTTCCAGGCGGCGCCAGCCCGCGCGGACGCGGCCGCCGCCGTGGGCCGGGGCGATCTCGGCGGGGCGGGCGGCGGCGCGGGCCAGGAGGAGGGCCGTGATGGCGGCGACTTCCTCGGGCTCGGCGTGGCCCTTCTCGACGCGGATGTCGGCAGTGGACATGGAAGTGGCTCCTCGGGTCACTGCGGCGGGTTGCCGTGCTTGCGGGAAGGCAGGTCGGCGTGCTTGGTGTGGAGCATGGCCAGGGACCGGATGAGCACCTCGCGGGTCTCGGCGGGGTCGATGACATCGTCGACCAGACCGCGTTCGGCCGCGTAGTACGGGTGCATCAGCTCCGTCTTGTACTCCTTGACCATGCGGGCGCGCATCGCTTCGGGGTCCTCGGCGTCGGCGATCTGCCGGCGGAAGATGACGCCTGCGGCGCCCTCGGCGCCCATCACGGCGATCTCGTTGGTGGGCCAGGCATAGGTGAGGTCGGCGCCGATGGACTGGCTGTCCATGACGATGTAAGCACCTCCGTAGGCCTTGCGCAGGATGAGTGAGATCCGCGGGACGGTGGCGTTGCAGTAGGCGTAGAGGAGCTTGGCGCCGTGGCGGATGATACCGCCGTGTTCCTGGTCGACGCCGGGCAGGAAGCCGGGCACGTCCAGGAGGGTGAGGATGGGGATGTTGAAGGCGTCGCACATCTGGACGAAGCGGGCGGCCTTCTCGCTGGCCTCGATGTCCAGGACGCCGGCCAGGCTCTGGGGCTGGTTGGCGACGACGCCGACGACCTGGCCGTCCAGGCGGGCCAGGGCGCAGATGATGTTGCGGGCCCAGCGCTCGTGGACCTCCAGGTACTCGCCGTCGTCGACGATCTCCTCGATGACCTTGGTCATGTCGTACGGGCGGTTGCCGTCCGCCGGGACCAGGTCAAGCAGGATGTCCGAGCGACGCTCCGCGGGGTCCGAGGACTCGGCGCGCGGCGGGTTCTCCCGGTTGTTCTGCGGGAGGAGGGAGAGGAGGTAGCGGACCTCGGCGAGGCAGGTCTCCTCGTCGTCGTAGGCGAAGTGACACACGCCGGAGGTCTCGGCGTGCACATCGGCGCCGCCCAGGCCGTTCTGGGTGATCTCCTCGCCGGTCACGGCCTTGACCACGTCCGGTCCCGTGATGAACATCTGCGAGGTCTCGCGGACCATGAACACGAAGTCGGTCAGGGCCGGGCTGTAGGCCGCGCCGCCCGCACACGGGCCGAGCATCACGCTGATCTGCGGGATGACCCCGGACGCCTTCGTGTTGCGCTGGAAGATGCCGCCGTAGCCCGCGAGGGCGGAGACGCCTTCCTGGATGCGGGCGCCGGCGCCGTCGTTGAGGGAGACCAGCGGGGCACCGGCCGCGATGGCCATGTCCATGATCTTGTGAATCTTCGTGGCGTGCGCCTCGCCCAGCGCACCGCCGAAGATGCGGAAGTCGTGGGCGTAGACGAAGACCGTACGGCCCTCCACCGTGCCCCAGCCGGTGACGACACCGTCGGTGTACGGCTTCTTGGCCTCCAGGCCGAATCCGCTCGCCCGGTGCCTGCGCAACTGCTCGACCTCGCGGAAGGAGCCCGGGTCCAGGAGCAGCTCGATCCGCTCCCGGGCCGTCAGCTTGCCCTTGGCGTGCTGCGCCGCCGTCGCCTTCTCGCTCGGCCCGGCCAGCGCCCGCGCACGGATCTCGTGCAGTTCGGCCACTCGCCCACGCGCGTCCGTCGGCTCACCCGGCGCCTCATCCAAAACGGTCATGTAGCGACTCTACGAAGCCGACCGAGGAATGCGAGCCGTCGACTCCGTACAGTCTCCGGCGCGTTTTCCTGGTAGCACTGAACAGAACCCCCACCGCGTGCAGCTGTTTCGACTGCTCAGAGGGCCCCCTGCTTGTAGAGGTCACACAAAGCCGTCGGCTGAGAGTCACCTCACATTCATGAGTGGTACATACCACCCCCGGAGTGACGCGAGGGGCGCGGCCCTCACATCGCGCGAAACGGTTGATGACCAAACAGAATGGGTCTACAGTCGGGACCGTTGAAATGATTGAACATTCAACATCAACGTCCGATACGACATCCCCCACGCCGTCCGCTCCCCCGGAGGACACCATGACCACGACCCCCGACCTCGCCACCCTGACCGGCGACTACACGATCGACCCCGCCCACACGACGCTCGGCTTCACCGCCCGCCACGCCATGGTCACCAACGTCAAGGGCAAGTTCGTCGACTTCAGCGGTGAACTGCACCTGGACGGCACCGACCCGTCCCGCTCCACTGCGTCCCTCAACGTCACGATGGACAGCATCGACACCGGGTCCGCCGACCGCGACGGCCACCTCAAGAGCGCGGACTTCTTCAAGACGGACGAGTTCCCGAAGATGACCTTCCGCTCCACCAAGGCGGAGTCCACGGGCGGCGACGACTACCGCATCACCGGCGACCTCACCATCCTCGGCACCACCAAGCCGCTCACCATCGACCTGGAGTTCAACGGCTCCGCCAAGGACCCCTTCGGCAACGAGCGCGTCGGCTTCGAGGGCAAGGCGGAGATCAAGCGCTCGGAGTGGGGCCTGAGCTGGAACGCCGCGCTGGAGACGGGCGGCGTGCTGGTCTCCGACAAGATCAAACTGAACTTCGACATCTCGGCGATCAAGCAGGCCTGACGCCACTCGCCCCGCGCCCGGGTCAGAAGCCGCCGCCGAAGTCCCCGCCGCCGAAGCCGCCCCCGAAGTCGCCGGGGTCGAAGTCGCCGCCGGAGACGTCACCGCCCCCGTGGCCGCCGAAGTCGCCGCCGTACCCGGCGCCGTGGGCGGGGCCCGACATCATGCTGCCCAGCATGGTGCCGACCAGCAGGCCGGGCAGGATGCCGCCGCCGAAGTAGCCGCCCGCCCAGGGGCCGTACGCCGGGCCCGCGTCCCAGTAGGGGCGGCGGCCGTGCTCCGTGTCCACCTCGCGGATCATCGGGTCCCGCCCGTCGGACAGCCGGGCCCGGTCGGCGGCGCAGACCGGAACCTCGCGGGTGGCGCCGCCCGGCGGCGTCCAGGTGACATCGGCGACCGACGGGCCGTGGCGCGGGTCGAAGAAGCAGGGCGGGCGGCGTTCGGGCAGCGGCCCGCCCTCGCGGCGGGCGGCGAGCCGAGCGAGCGAGAAGCGGCCGTCCTCCAATGCCCTGGTGACCGCGCGCACGTCCTCCGGCGCACGGGCGTCCGCCATGTACGTCTTGGCCTGCTCGTAGGCGTCCAGGGCACGTTCGTAGTCCGTGCGCATCGCGTCGTCGGCACCCGGTTCCGCCGGGTGGAAGTCCAGGCGGTCCAGTTCCTCGCCGAAGGCCGTGATGTCCTCGTCGACCACCACCCGCAGCCGTTCCAGCGCCGCCCGCTGTTCCTCCTCGCGGCGGCGCCGGGTTCGCCGGGCGAGCGCGTAGACGCCCGCGCCGCCGACCACCACGACCGCCCCGGCGGTGATCAGGGCGCCTGCCGGGGTGCCGCCGGAGTTCCAGGACGAGGGTGCGGAGCCGCGCACACTGCGCAGCGCGTCGTCGACGAAGTCGTTGAGCTGGGCCTTGGGATCCCCCGCGCCCTGCACGGCCGTCACCAGGTTCTGCACACCCTGGCGGCTCAGCACGCGGCTGTCGGCGCGCGCGTCGAAGCGGTCGCCGAGCCGGACTCCGTACAGGCCGGTGACGCCGGTCTCGGTGCGGAGGTTGCGGAAGAGGTTCTCGGTGGGATAGCCGGCCGGCAGGACCGCCACGAAGACGGGTTCGTCCGCGTCCTCGATCTTGTCGGCGAGCGCCTGCGCGTCCGATTCGGACAGCAGGTCGGAGGCGGCCGGGTCCACGTACACGGGGCTCTCGCGCAGGGCCGCGCCGATCTCTGAGATCTTGGTGTCCGCCTGCGCGCCGGGCGCACCGGCCGTCAGCACCGCCAGCGCGGCGACGACCGGCACGACCAGGAGGCGTATGAGGACTCGTACGCGGGCGTCCTTCATACGTTCGAACGTACCCGAATCCACCGCACTGAGACATCTGTACGAGATCGGGAACCCGGTGCGGCCGGCCGGCTCACTCGGCGGGCGCGACCCCTGCCCGCAGCAGCCCGTACGTGTACGCGTCCTCCAAGGCCTGCCACGAGGCGGCGATGACGTTCTCCGCGACGCCCACCGTGGCCCACTCCCCCGTCCCGTCGCTCGTGGAGACGAGGACCCTGGTGGTGGACTGGGTGCCGTGCACGCCCTCCAGGATGCGGACCTTGTAGTCGACCAGGTCGAGCTTGGCCAGCTCCGGGTAGATCTTCTCCAGGGCGACGCGCAGGGTCCGGTCCAGGGCGTTGACCGGACCGTTGCCCTCGGCGGTGGCCACGATGCGCTCGCCCTTGGCCCAGAGCTTGACCGTGGCCTCGTTGGCGTGGCTGCCGTCGGGGCGGTCCTCGGTGATCGCCCGCCAGGACTCGACGGCGAAGTACTTCAGCGGCCTGCCCTCGGCCTCGGCGCGCAGCAGCAGCTCGAAGCTCGCGTCCGCGGCCTCGTACGTGTAGCCCGCCAGCTCCCGCTCCTTGACCCGCTCGACCACCCGGCCGACCAGTTCGCGGTCGCCGCCGAGGTCGACGCCGAGTTCCCTGCCCTTCAGCTCGATGGAGGCGCGGCCGGCCATGTCGGAGACCAGCATCCGCATGGTGTTGCCGACCCGCTCGGGATCGATGTGCTGGTACAGGTCCGGGTCGACCTTGATCGCGGAGGCGTGCAGGCCGGCCTTGTGGGCGAAGGCGGAGACACCGACGTAGGGCTGGTGGGTGGAGGGGGTGAGGTTCACGACCTCGGCGATGGCGTGCGAGATGCGCGTCATCTCGCGCAGCCGGCCCTCCGGGAGCACCTGCTTGCCGTACTTCAGCTCCAGGGCGGCCACGACCGGGAACAGGTTGGCGTTGCCGACCCGCTCGCCGTAGCCGTTGGCCGTGCACTGGACGTGGGTCGCGCCCGCGTCGACCGCGGCCAGCGTGTTGGCGACGGCGCAGCCGGTGTCGTCCTGGGCGTGGATGCCGAGCCGGGCGCCGGTGTCGGCCAGCACCGTGGCGACCACGGCCTGGATCTGCGCCGGGAGCATGCCGCCGTTGGTGTCGCACAGGACGACGACATCGGCGCCGGCCTGCGCGGCGGCGCGGACGACGGACTTGGCGTACTCGGGGTTGGCGCGGTAGCCGTCGAAGAAGTGCTCGCAGTCGACGAAGACCCTGCGGCCCCGCGCCTTGAGGTGGGAGACGGTGTCGGCGACCATCGCGAGGTTCTCGTCCAGGGTGGTGCGCAGGGCGAGTTCGACATGCCGGTCGTGGGACTTGGCGACGAGGGTGATCACCTGGGCGCCGGACTCCAGGAGAGCCTTGACCTGGTGGTCCTCGGCGGCGGTCGCGCCGGCTCGGCGGGTGGAGCCGAAGGCGACCAGCTGGGCGTGGCGGAATTCGATCTCCTGCTGGGCGCGGGCGAAGAACTCGGTGTCCCGCGGGTTCGCGCCGGGCCAGCCGCCCTCGATGAAGCCCACCCCGAAGTCGTCCAGGTGCCGTGCGATGGCCAGCTTGTCCGCGACCGTGAGGTTGATGCCCTCGCGCTGCGCGCCGTCGCGCAGGGTGGTGTCGAAGACGTGGAACGAATCGTCGAGTGCGCTGGTTGCGGTCATGATCTGAAGGCTCCTGTATGGGATCTCGGTCTACCGGAATGACCGGCTCCACCGTCCATCTGTGATCCCTCGCGCTCTCTTCCCGGCTGGGTGTGGGCCAGGAAAACGAAAAACCTCTCGCGGGTGCGAGAGGTCTGCGCGCGGGTCGAGGACGACGGTGTCCGCCCGTACCTGGTCGTACGTGGCGGTCACTGCGGACCGGCGCGCCTGCTGCCAATAATCATGGCGAACGAGAGCACGGGGGCAGTCTCGCACATTCCGTCCCGCTACTCATCGTCCGTCTCAGAATGCGAGCGGGGGGCGTCCTGATCAGGCCTGGATCCCACGGGCGCCGGTGCGGGCCCGGCCGGGGCCCGCACCGGGTCGGACGCGCCTCATGCCAGGCGGTGCATCCAGCCGTGCCTGTCCTCGGCCGTGCCGCGCTGGATGTCCAGCAGGGCGCCGCGCAGCCGCTGGGTGACCTCGCCGGGCTCGCCGCCGCTCTGCTGCCACTGGGCGCCGGCCCGCTTGACCGTGCCGACCGGGGTGATCACGGCCGCGGTGCCGCAGGCGAAGACCTCGGTGAGGATGCCGTTCTCCGTGTCGCGCTGCCACTGCTCGACCGAGACGCGGCCCTCCTCGGCCTGGTACCCGAGGTCGCGGGCGACGGTGAGCAGGGAGTCGCGGGTGACGCCCTCCAGGATGGAGCCGGTGAGGGCGGGCGTGACGATCCGGTCGCCGTACACGAAGTACAGGTTCATGCCGCCCAGTTCCTCGATCCACCGGTGCTCGACCGCGTCGAGGTAGCAGACCTGGTCGCAGCCCTCGGCGGCGGCCTCGGCCTGGGCGAGCAGGGAGGCCGCGTAGTTGCCGCCGGTCTTGGCGTCGCCCATGCCGCCGGGGACGGCGCGGACGTGGTCCTCGGAGACCCAGATGGAGACCGGCTTGAGACCGCCGGGGAAGTAGGCGCCGGCCGGGGAGGCGATGACGAGGAACAGGTACTCGTTGGCCGGCTTCACGCCCAGGCCGACCTCGGTCGCGATCATGAAGGGCCGCAGATAGAGGGACTCCTCGCCGCCGTGTGCCGGGACCCACTCCTGGTCCTGCCGCACCAGCGCGTCGCACGCCTCGATGAACGTGTCCACCGGCAGCTCCGGCATGCCGAGCCGGCGCGAGGAGGCCTGGAAGCGCCGCGCGTTCTTCTCCGGCCGGAAGGTGGCGACGGTGCCGTCGGGGCGGCGGTAGGCCTTCAGCCCCTCGAAGATCTCCTGCGCGTAGTGCAGGACCATGCTGGCCGGGTCGAGGGAGAGCGGGGCGTAGGGAACGAGCCGGCCGTCGTGCCAGCCCCGGCCCTCGGTCCACCTGATCGTCACCATGTGGTCGGTGAAGTGGCGGCCGAACCCGGGGTTGGCCAGAATCGCCCGGCGCTCCGCGGCGGAGAGCGGGTTGGCGGAGGGCTTGAGCTCGATCGTGGGCGTCGTCATGGGTTGATGTCCTTCACCGGTTCTGATTGTGACGGGCCGCGGTCACGCCCGTACGGCCGGTGGCCGGTGCTAGGACGTCCGAGCATTCCCTGGTGTCGCGGCTTCGCGGTCGATTATCGCGCGCGGCCCACGACGGATGAAACGGGGTGAATGCGGCCCAGGAGTCGATGGTCGCACCTGGCGGACGCAGGAGAAAGCCGCCGGGTGCCTTGTTTCCGGACCCGGCGGCTTCGATGGAGATTCGATCGAGTGGCGCGGCGGGTGTCAGCCGGCTACTCGTACGGCGAGCGCGTCGCCGATCTCGGAGGTGCTGCGGGCGGGCAGGCCGCCGCGCTCGCCGAGGTCGGCGGCGACGGCGTCCTCGATGCGGGCGGCCTCGGCCTCGTGACCGAGGTGGCGCAGCAGCAGGGCGACGGACAGGACCGTGGCGGTGGGGTCGGCCTTGCCCTGGCCGGCGATGTCGGGCGCGGAACCGTGCACCGGCTCGAACATCGAGGGGAACTCGCCGGACGGGTTGATGTTCCCGCTGGCGGCGACGCCGATGCCGCCGGAGACGGCCGCGGCGAGGTCGGTGATGATGTCGCCGAAGAGGTTGTCGGTGACGATCACGTCGAAGCGCTCGGGCTGGGTGACGAGGTAGATCGTCGCCGCGTCGACGTGCATGTACTCGGTGGTGACCTCGGGGTACTCGGCGGCCACCCTGTCGAAGACGTTCGTCCACAGGTGCCCCGCGAAGGTCAGCACGTTGTTCTTGTGGATGAGCGCCAGCTTCTTGCGCGGGCGGGCCTGGGCGCGGGCGAAGGCGTCGCGGACGACGCGCTCGACACCGTAGGCCGTGTTGACGGAGACCTCGGTGGCGACCTCGTGCTCGGTGCCCTTGCGGATGGTGCCGCCGTTGCCTGTGTACGGGCCTTCGGTGCCCTCGCGGACGACGACGAAGTCGATCTGCGGCTCGCCGGCGAGCGGGGTGGCGACACCCGGCAGGAGCCTGGAGGGGCGCAGGTTGACGTGGTGGTCGAAGGCGAAGCGGAGCTTGAGCAGGAAGCCGCGCTCCAGGACACCGGACGGCACCGACGGGTCGCCGATCGCGCCGAGCAGGATGGCGTCGTGCGCCTTGAGGGCTTCGAGGTCGGCGTCGGTGAGGGTCTCACCGGTGGCGTGGTAGCGCCGGGCGCCGAAGTCGAACTCCTTGGTCTCCAGCTTCACGTCCTGCGGAAGGACGGCGGAGAGGATCTTCAGGCCTTCGGCCACGACCTCCCGGCCGATGCCGTCACCGGGGATCACTGCGAGCTTGAGGGTGCGAGAGCTTGCCGACATGGACCGCACCCTACGCCTCGTCCCACGGGATGACATGCGGCGTCCGGCATGCGGACGCCGCGAGGTCCCGTCGGCGTACCGTCGGCGTCAGTGGCCGGTGGCTCCGCCGTTGTCCCGGCGGTCGAGGGCGCGCTGGAGGGCGGCGGCGGCGTTCTTGCGGTCCGAGTCGCTGGTACGGGAGAGGTGGCGGACTCGGCGGCGGACGGTGGTCTCGGCCATGGGAATCGACTCCTTCGGCGCAGCGCACGGAAGTGCGGAGAAAACATGGGGGGTACGACGAGACACCGGAAGAGGCGGGAAGCACGGTGCCGCAGGGGTTGCCTGCACGGGGCCCGGCTCACGACCGCCATCCGCCCGATCGAGCGGGAACGTTCGGCTCCTACAAAGCTAAGGGAGCGTGGAGTGTCTGTCTCCACATTTAGTCGGGCTTCCTACTATCTGAGACAGTGCCCTCGGTCACACGGCCCCGACCTGCGAAAACGCCCGGCGGGCCAGGTCAGTGCGACCTGGCCCGCCGGGCGTTTCGGGTGCGGGGGTCAGCCCATGTGCGGGTAGGTGTAGTCGGTCGGCGCGACCAGCGTCTCCTTGATGGCGCGGGTCAGGGTCCAGCGCATGAGGTTCTGCGGGGCCCCGGCCTTGTCGTTGGTGCCGGAGGCCCGGCCGCCGCCGAAGGGCTGCTGGCCGACCACGGCGCCGGTCGACTTGTCGTTGATGTAGAAGTTGCCGGCCGCGTAGCGCAGCTTCTCCATCGTGTGGGCCGCCGCCGCGCGGTCGTTGGCGACGACCGAGCCGGTGAGGGCGTAGTCGGACACCGACTCCATCTGGGTCAGCATCTCGTCGTACGCGTCGGCCGAGCTGTCGTCGTAGACGTACACGGCGAGGAACGGGCCGAAGTACTCGGTGCGGAAGACCTCGTTCTCGGGGTCGGTGCACTGGACGACCGTCGGGCGCACGAAGTAGCCGACCGAGTCGTCGTAGGAGCCGCCCGCGACGATCGTGCAGGTCTCGTCCGCCTTGGCGCGGTCGATCGCGGCCTTGTTCTTGGCGAAGGACCGCTCGTCGATGACGGCGCCCATGAAGTTCGACAGGTCGGTGACGTCACCCATGGTGAGGTAGTCGACCTCGGCGGCGAACTCCTCCTTGAATCCGTCGTTCCAGATGGACGCCGGGATGTACGCGCGGGAGGTGGCGCTGCACTTCTGGCCCTGGTACTCGAAGGCACCGCGGGTCAGCGCGGTCTTCAGCACGGCGCGGTCGGCACTCGGGTGGGCGACCAGGAAGTCCTTGCCGCCGGTCTCGCCGACCAGGCGCGGGTAGGTGCGGTACTTCTCGATGTTGTTGCCGACGGTCTTCCACAGGTGCTGGAAGGTCCTGGTCGAACCGGTGAAGTGGATGCCCGCGAGGTCGCGGTGCTCCAGGGCGACCTCGGAGACCTCGATGCCGTCACCGGTGACGAGGTTGATGACGCCCTTGGGCAGCCCGGCCTCCTCCAGGAGCCGCATGAGCAGCACGGCGGCGTGGGTCTGGGTCGGGGACGGCTTCCAGACCACCACGTTGCCCATCAGGGCGGGCGCGGTGGGCAGGTTGGCCGCGATCGCGCTGAAGTTGAAGGGCGTGATCGCGTAGACGAAGCCCTCCAGCGGGCGGTGGTCCATGCGGTTCCACACGCCCGGGGAGTTGGCCGGGGGCTGCTCGGCCAGGATGCCCCGGGCGTAGTGGACGTTGAAGCGCCAGAAGTCGACCAGCTCGCACGGGCTGTCGATCTCCGCCTGCTGGGCCGTCTTGGACTGGCCGAGCATGGTGGAGGCGGCGATGGTCTCGCGCCACGGTCCGGACAGCAGTTCGGCGGCGCGCAGGATGATCGCCGCGCGGTCGTCGAAGGACATCGCGCGCCAGGCGGGGGCGGCGGCCAGGGCGGCGTCGATCGCGTCCCGGGCGTCCTGGCGGGTGGCGTTCGCGTAGGTGCCAAGGCGCGCCTTGTGGTTGTGCGGCTGCACGACGTCGAAGCGCTCGCCGCCGCCCAGCCGCCTGACACCGCCGATGGTGCAGGGCAGATCGACGGGGTTGTCGGCGAGGTACCGGAGCTTCTCCTCCAGGCGGGCGCGCTCCGGGGAACCGGGGGCGTATCCGTGCACGGGCTCGTTGACGGGGGTGGGGACCTGGGTCACAGCGTCCATGGGTTCCGTTACTCCTTAACTGAGCGGGTTGTACGAGCGGGTGCGGGCTCAGCCCTCGGTGACGATGGAACGGGCGAAGAACCGGAGGTTGGTCCGACCGTGTCAGCCACGGCCGACCACACTCCGCGCGAAGAACCGGAGGTTCGCCGGCTTCTCCGCCAGACGGCGCATGAAGTAGCCGTACCAGTCGGTGCCGTAGGCGGTGTAGACGCGCATGCGGTGGCCCTCGGCGGCCAGCCGCAGGTGCTCGTCGCCGCGGATGCCGTAGAGCATCTGGAACTCGTACTCGTCGAGCTTGCGCCCGGCGGTGCGGGCCAGCTCCTGGGCGATGGAGATCAGGCGGGGGTCGTGCGACCCGATCATCGGGTAGCCCTCGCCCTCCATCAGGGTGCGCAGGATGCGCACGTACGCCTTGTCGATCTCGTGGCGCTGCTGGTACGCGACCTCTGCGGGCTCCTTGTAGGCGCCCTTCACCAACCGTACGCGAGAGCCGCTGTCGGCCAGGCGTCGTGCGTCGGCCTCGGTGCGGAAGAGGTAGGCCTGGATGACGCAGCCGGTCTGCGGGAAGTCCCCGCGCAGTTCCTCGTGGATGGCGAACATCGAGTCGAGGGTGGTGTGGTCCTCGGCGTCGAGGGTGACCGTGGTGCCGATCTCCGCGGCGGCCTCGACGACCGGGCGGACGTTCTTCAGGGCCAGCTCGTGGCCGCCGTCCAGCGCCTGGCCGAACATGGACAGCTTGACCGACATCTCGGCGCGGGTGCCGAGGTCCAGCGGCTTGAGCCGGTCGATCAGCTCCAGGTAGGCGTCCCGGGCGGCCTCGGCCTGTGCGGGGGTCGTGATGTCCTCGCCGACGACGTCCATGGTCAGGTCCAGGCCCCGGTCGGTGAGGCTGCGGACGATCGGCACGATCTCGTCGACCGTCTCGCCGGGGATGAACCGGTCGACGACCGGCTTGGTCACGGGCGCGGCCGAGACCAGACGACGCATCCGGTCGCTGCGCGACGCGGCCAGAATCACGGGACCCAGCACGGGGCACCTCCACTTGCCGACCAACACACGGCCGCTCCCCGACGATTCGGGAACGGCACGGAGAACCACCGTGAAATCTAAGGATCCCCCCGATCGTCGGCCATCGACAGCTGTCACGCATCCGTGCCGCAGATCTCAGACAGATGTATGAAGGGCGGGCGCGAATGCGGCAAAATGGCCGAGTGATGTCGGATTCCAGAGGTTCCACAGGCTCCGGGGGACCCGGCGGCGACTACCAGGAGCTGGTCGACGAGATCTCGGAGCTGCTGGGCGCTCCGGCGACCCTGGAGAACCGCGACTTCGAGCTGATCGCCTTCGGCGCGTACGACAGCGAGGGCGACCTCGATCCCTCCGCGCTCGACCCGGTGCGCACCCGCTCGATCCTGACCCGGCGCTCCACGGCGGCGGTGCGGTCCTGGTTCGAGAGCTTCGGCATCACCCGCGCGACCGGTCCGGTCCGTATCCCGCCGACCCCGGAGGCGGGGGTGTACCGGGGGCGCACCTGTCTGCCGGTCCGGCATCGGGGGGTGGTCCTCGGCTATGTGTGGCTCCTGGACACCGACCCCGGCCCGACCGAGCGGCAACTGACCGCGGCGATGGAGGTCACGGCCCGGATCGGCGCACTGCTCGCGGACGAGGCGCAGCACGGCGCGGACCTGAGCCGGGAGCTGAGGGCGGTGCTGACCGCCGAGCGGGACTGGCAGCGGGACATGGCCGTGGCGGAGCTGCGCACCGCGCTCGGCGCCCGCGCGGACACCCCGCACGCGGTGGTGTGCGTGGCACCCTGGCCGTCGGCCGATCCCGACGACGCGCCCTCGGTCCGTACGGTGCCGGGCGCGACGGCCCTGTGCACGGTCCCCTGGGGCACCGCGGGCCACGCACTGGCCCTACTGGTCCGACTCCGCACGGCGGACGCGGTGACCCCGGCGACATCAGCGGCGGGACGACTGCTGGAGCGGGCATGGGGGGTGGGCGGGGCTGCCGGGGCGAGCGGCGCCGGTGTGGCTGGCGGGGCAACCGGTGGTGGCGGGGCTGACCGGGCAGCCGGGGTCGGTGTCGCCGCTGGGATCTCCGGGCCGCGGGTGGGGCTGGTGGAGTTGGGGGCGGCCTGGGGGGAGGCGGCGGCCGCGGCGCGGGCGGCGCGGGCCGAGGGGCGGTTCGGGCCGGTCGCGGAGTGGACGTCCATCGGCCCGTTCCGCCTGCTGACCGCCCTGCCCCCGCACGCCGCCCGCGATCCCGCCGTACGGGCGCTGCTCTCCCCCACCCACCGCGAGCTGGCCCGCACCGCCGAGGTCTACCTGGACCGCGCGGGCCAGGCCGGGCGCACCGCGGCCGAGCTGGGCATCCACCGCCAGACGCTGTACTACCGGCTGTCGCGGGTGGAGCAGCTCACGGGCCTGGACCTGGCCGACGGCGAGGACCGGCTGCTGCTGCACATGGCGCTCAAGGCCCACCGTCTGTAGTGGCTCCCGGGTGGCCCCGCGGCCCGGGTTCCGGGGACAGCCGGGCCGGGTCGGCCTCGGTCACGGCCGTCCTCGCGTCCAGCTCCCAGCCCTTGCCGTACGCCGCGGCGAAGGCCTCCTCGCCCAGCGCGGCCCGCCCCCGGCGGGTGAGGTCGCGCACCTGCCGGTCGGTACGGTCGTGCGCGCCCCGCAGCCGGGCGGCGGCGCCGAGCAGGAGGGCGGCCTCGTGGTGCCACCCCTGCGCCTCGGCGAGCGCGGCCGAGTTCACCGTCACCAGCGAGAGCATCGGCAGGTCCCGGGTCTCCAGCGCCGCCGCGTACGCCTTCGTCAGCGCCCGCCACGCACCGGTCCGGTCGCCGCACTCCAGGCAGAGCGAGGCCCGTACGCCGCCGACCAGCGTCCGCGCGTGGTCACCGGGGAAGGGGATGTCGCCGAGCAGACCCCGTTCTGCGCCGTCGAGCAGTGCCCGTGCCCGGTCCAGGTCGCCGAGCCGCAGCCGCAGGACGGCCTCCAGGGCGTCGACGAGGAAGGGCATCCCGGGCGATTTCGTGCGCAGCGCCCGTTCCCGGGCCGAGTCGATCAGCGCGATCACCAGGTCGGTGTCCCCGCGTCGCAGGTACAGGTCGATCCAGCGCAGGTCGCCGAGCACCTCACCGGCGAGGCTCCGCGAGCCGAACTCGCCGGCCAGCGACCGGGACTCGCGCAGATCGGCCAGCGCGCCGTCGAGATCGCCGTCGTACTGGCGCAACTGGGCGCGCACCGGCAGCACGTTCGCCCGGCCCCAGCGGTCGCCTGCCTGCCGGAAGCAGACCAGGGACGCCTCCACGTCGGTGCGGGCGCGGTCCAGTTCGCCCGCGTTCTCGGCGAACTGCGCCCGGAACATGCGGGCCAGCCCGGACAGCCACACGTCGTCGCCGTCGACCAGGCGCTCGACGATCGCGGGCGTGGTCCTCTCCCCCTGGAGGAACGCGAGCGAGATGGCGGCGAGCGCGCCGTGGGGGCCCGGCGACTCGGGGCGGGCGAGCAGCCGGGCGGCCAGTTCGCGGGTCCCGGCCCGGTCCTCCGCGATCTCCTCGGCGGTCCTGTCCCGCCGGGTGGCGGGCCGGTGGAGCAGGCGGATGGCGCGGGCGCGGTCGCGGTCCGCCGTGGGCGCGTCGCCGGGTACGGCCAGTGCCTCGCCCAGCCAGTGGGCCGCGTCGGGGTGCCGGCCGAGCATCTGCCAGTACCAGGTCAGGTTCAGGGCGAGGGAGAGGGCGCCGGGGGCGTTCCCGGTCTCGCACCGCCTGCGCAGGGCGGCCAGGGTGTTGTCGTACTCGGCGTCGACGACCCGCATGGACGCCAGCTGGCCGGGCCCGCGCAGCCGCGGGTCGTGCCGGGCCATCAGCGCGGCGAAGTGGTCGGCGGCCAGGTCGCGGACGGCGTCGAGTTCGCCCGCCGCGGCCAGCCGGCCGGTGCCGTACTCGCGCAGCGTCTCCAGCATGCGGTAGCGGCCCGGGTCGGGCGCGAGCCGGAGCAGCGACCGGTCGACCAGGGCGGCGAGCAGTTCGGGGATGTCGGCGGCCGGCACCGCGGTGCCGGCCGAGACCGCGGTGGCCGAGGCGGGCGTGACTCCGCCGGGCAGGGCCGCGACGCGGTCGGCGACCGTGCGCTCGTGCTCGCTCAGCAGGTCCCAGCTCCAGGCGATGACCGCGCGCAGCGTGCGGTGCCGGGGCAGCGCGGTGCGGCTGCCGGTGGTGAGCAGCCGGAACCGGTCGGAGAGCCCGTCGGCGAGTTCGGGCAGGGAGAGCGTCCGCAGCCGGGCCGCGGCCAGTTCGAGCGCGAGCGGCATCCCGTCCAGGCCGCGGACCACCTGCCGGACCCGGGGCAGCGTCGTGCCGTCGACCTCGAAACCGGGGCGTACGGCCGCGGCCCGCTCGGTGAACAGCCGTACCGAGGCCGCCGTACGGGCCTCCTCGACGCCGGCGTCCGGGCCGGGCAGCGCGAGCGGGCCGAGCGGCACGAGCGCCTCGCCCTCGACCGCGAGGGGTTCGCGGCTGGTGGCGAGCACGCGCAGCCCGGAGCAGCGGGACAGCAGGGTGGTGACCAGGTGGGCCACGGCGTCGATCAGGTGCTCGCAGTTGTCGACCAGCAGCAGGCTCTCCCGGCCGTCGAGCAGGTGGACGAGCAGGTCCGGCTCGTCGCCCTCGATCCGGGTGCGCGCGTCGAACATCGCGCCGCCGCGCGGACCGGTCCCGGCGAGCAGGGCGGCGCCGACCTTGTCCGGCTCGGTGACCGAGGCGAGGTCGGTCATCCAGACGCCGTCGCGGTACTCGTGGCGGTGGCGGTGGGCGGCCTCGACGGCGAGCCGGGTCTTGCCGGCGCCGCCGGGACCCAGCACGGTGACCAGGCGCCCGGCGGTGAGCAGCGTGCCGATCCGGGCGAGGTCGTCGTCGCGTCCGACGAGGCCGGTCAGCGGCACGGGCAGGTTGCCCGGCCCGGTCCTGGCGGCCTGCGGGGCGGGCGGCTCGGCGCGCAGCAGGCTCAGGTGGCGCTCGCGCAGGGCGGCGCCCGGGTCGGTGCCGAGGTCGTCGGCCAGGGTCTCGCGGACGCGCTCGTACAGGGCCAGGGCCTCGGCCCGGCGTCCCCGGGCGGCGAGCGCGTCCATGAGCAGGGCGGCGGCCCGCTCGTGAACGGGGTGCCCGGCGAGCAGGGCGGTCAGGCGGGCGGCGGCCTCGTCGGCCCGGCCGAGGGACAGCTCGGCGTCGGCGAGGTCGGCGACGGCCTCGGCCGAGACGTGGGCCAGCCGGGTCGCGGCGGCGGGCGCCACCGCGGCGACGGCCGTGGGCTCGGTGGCGGGGTGATCGCCCCACAGCGCCACGGCCTCGCCGAGCACGGCCGCCGCGGTGTTCGGGTCGCCGGCCCGCAGGCGGTCCCGGCCGGTCTCGGCCAGCCGCTCGAACCGGAGCGCGTCCACGTCGGCCGCGGCCACGTCGAGCCGGTAGCCGCCCGCCATCCGCGCGACGCCGTCGGCCGAGCCGAGGATCCGGCGCAGCCGGGAGACGAGTGCTTGCAGCGCGTGGGCGGCGTCGGCCGGCGGATCCTCGGCCCAGACCGCGTCGACCAGGGCGTCCCGGGCGACCGGGCGACCGCCCGCGAGCGCCAGCCGGGCGAGCAGCCCCCGCAGGCGCGCGCCCCGAACGGGCAGGGCGGCTTCGCCGCGGGACACCTCGAAGGCCCCGAGCAACCTGATGCCCAGCCGCGCGTCCCCGTCCATCCGCCCATCCTCCCGCGCACACCCTCGACTCCCCAAACCAGCGCCCGGCCCTCACCCGCGCCGCCGGGTCACGGCGGCGGGCGCGACCGGCGTGTCAGCGTCGTGTGCGCCGCTGTCAGCGCCGTGTGCGCGCCGTGTGAGCGGTCTCCGTCAGTCTGCGAGTGCCGGGCATTCCGCAGCCGGCCGGCCGGGGCACACCGTCCCCCGGAAGCGGCTCCGGCCGCGTGGACCTGCCATCGGCCCACCGGCCCATCGCCCATCGCCCATCGCCCATCGAAGAGAGAAGCCCTCATGCATGACGTACTGATCGTGGGAGCCGGCCCGGTCGGCCTGCTCCTCGCCTGTGAGCTGGGCCTCGCGGGCTGCTCCGTCCTGGTGCTCGAACGTGAGACGGAGCCCTCTTCCCCCTGGAAGGCCAACCCGCTCGGGATGCGGGGCCTGTCCGCCGCGTCGGTCGAGGCGTTCTACCGCCGCGGGATGCTGCGCACGCTGCTGACCGCCTCGGGCGTCGACGGCGATCCGGACGCGGACTCCGACGCGGACGAGCCGTCGCCTCCCCGTGGCGTGGGCCACTTCGCCGGCATGATGCTCAATCCGGCCGACGTCGATGTCGCCGCCCTGCCCTTCCTGCTGCCCAGCCCGGGGTCGCAGGGCGTGATGACGAGCCTCGAAGCGGTCGAGGCGGTGCTGGCCGAGCGGGCGTCCGCGCTCGGCGTGGAGATCAGGCGCGGCGTCACGGTCTCGGCCGTCGCGCAGGACGAAGAGGGGGTCGTCGCGCGGTCCGGTGAGGACACGTACCCGGCACGCTGGCTGGTCGGCTGCGACGGCGGACGCAGCGCGGTGCGAGGGCTCGCGGGCTTCGAGTTCGTCGGCACCGAACCGGAGTTCACCGGCTACGCCGCGCTCGTCACCATCGCCGACCCCGAGAAGCTGCGCCCCGGGTTCAACCCGACGCCCAACGGCATGTACCTCCGCACGCAGGTGAAGGAGTACGTCGCCGTGCTGGACGGCGACGGCGGCGCCTTCGACCGCTCGCGGCCGCCGACCCGTGAGCATCTCCAGGCCGTTCTGCGCCGTGTGTCCGGCACCGACGTGACGCTGACCGACGTCCGTCTCGCGTCGAGCTTCACCGACCGGGCGATGCAGACGACGACCTACCGGCAGGGGCGGATCCTGCTCGCGGGCGACTCCGCCCACATCCACTCCCCCCTCGGGGCACAGGGGCTCAACCTCGGTCTCGGCGACGCCATGAACCTGGGCTGGAAGCTCGCGGCGACCGTGCACGGGAGCGCACCGGAGGGGCTCCTCGACACCTACACCCGGGAACGCCGTCCGATCGGCGCCGACGTGCTCGACTGGACGCGTGCCCAGACCGCCGTCATGAAGCCGGACCCGCACGCCCAGGCGGTCCGGGCAGTGCTGCGCGACCTGCTCGGGACCCGTGACGGGACGACCTATGTGTTCGGGAGGACCTCGGGGCTGTCGAACCGCTACGACCTCGGCGACGAGCATCCGCTGGTCGGGCGCAACGCCCCGGAACTGCGTCTCAAGGACGGCACGCGCCTCGGCGAGCTGATGCGGGACGGGCGCGCGGTCGTGCTCGACTTCGGCGACGAGGAGGCCCTGCGCGGTCCCGCGGCGGCCTGGGGCGACCGGATACGGTATGCGGCCGGGCCGGCGAGGAACGACCTCGGATCGGGTGCCGTGCTGGTCCGCCCGGACGGCACGGTCGTCTGGGCGGGTGACCGCGTCCCCGACCGTGCGGCGTTCGAGAGTGCGGCGCGCCGCTGGCTCGGTGAGCCGGGCAGGTGAGGATCCCGCCGGCGAGCGCTCACGGCGTGGTGTCCCCCGCCGCGGCCTCGATCACCCGGCGGAGTCCGTCGGTCAGGGGTCCGGCCTCGGGCGCGGTCTTCGGGTCGAAGGTCCACTGCGCGACGAGGCCCGTCAACAGGGTCACGTAGAACATGCCGAGGGTGTCCGCCGTCTCGTCCGAGACATCCTCCTCCCGGCCGCCCATGAGCAGGGGGACGAGACCGCGCCCGGCCTCCCGCTGGGCCCGCGCCAGATGGTCGCGCACCTCCGGCATCCGGTCGCCCATGACCAGGACCTCCATGCTGAGGCCCCACAGCGAACCGGGCTCCCGCATGGTGCCGATGATGTTGGACCAGACCTCCTTGAACCGCTCGACGGATCCGGGTTCGGTCTCGCTCAGCGCGGTCCCGTCCCCCTCGAAGGCGTCGCCCAGTCGCTCGACCAGTGACACGTACGCCTGTGCGAGCAGCGCGTCCTTCGAGCCGTAGTGGTAGCCGATGGACGCGAGGTTGGTCCCCGACTCCCTGACGATGTCCCGCGCGGTCGTGCGCGCGAAGCCCCTCTCCAGCAGGCAGCGCTTGGCGCCTTCGAGCAGATCCTCACGGTGTCCCATGACGCCACCCTACCGCCGATCCATACAGGCGTCCCATACGGGGGTCTTATACGAATGTCCTACACGCTCGTTCTAGACAGCCGTATAAGACATGCGTACAGTCTCCGGCATGACAACCGACCCGTCCCTGGCCGGCCGCCGTGAATGGACCGCGCTGGCCGTGCTGATGCTTCCGCTCCTGCTGGTCTCGATGGACGTCTCCGTCCTCTACTTCGCCATCCCGGCGATCAGCGCCGACCTGGAGCCGAGCGGCACCCAACAGCTCTGGATCTTCGACATCTACGGGTTCGTCCTGGCCGGTCTGCTGATGACGATGGGCTCCCTGGGCGACCGCGTCGGCCGGCGCAGGCTGCTGCTGTGCGGCGCGGCGGCCTTCGGCGCGGCCTCCCTGGTGGCGGCGTACGCGAACAGCGCCGAGACCCTGATCGCCGCCCGCGCGGTGCTCGGCATCGGCGGCGCGACCCTGATGCCGTCGACGCTGGCCCTGGTGCGCACGATGTTCACCGACCCCGCCCAGCGGGCGAAGGCGATCGCGCTGTGGTCGGGCGTGATGACGGCCGGGGTCGCGCTCGGCTCGGTACTGAGCGGCGTACTCGTGCAGTACTTCTGGTGGGGCTCGGTCTTCCTGGTCAACCTGCCCGCGATGGCGCTCCTGCTGGTCCTCGGCCCGTTCCTGCTGCCCGAGTCGAAGGACCCCGCCCCGGGCCGCTTCGACCGGGCGAGCGTCCCCCTGTCGATGGCCGCCGTGCTGCCCGTCGTCTACGGCCTCAAGGAGATCCCCTCCGAGGGCTGGAACGTCCGGTACGTCGTCTCGGTCACCGTCGGCCTGCTGTTCGCGGCGCTGTTCGTGCACCGGCAGCGCACGGCCGCCGCACCGATGATCTCCCCGGCCCTGTTCCGCGGACGCGGCTTCGCCCCCGCCGTCGGCCTGAACCTCGTCACCGCGTTCGGGATGATGGGCTCGGCGTTCTTCACCACGCAGTATCTGCAGTCGGTGCTCGGCAGGAGCGCGCTGGAGGCCGCCCTGTGGGCGCTGCTGCCCTCGGTGCCGATCGCTCTGGCGGCCCCCGCGACGACCGCGCTGGTGCACAGGGGCGTGCCGCGCGCCCATGTCGTCACCGCCGGTTTCGCGATCGCCGCGAGCGGCTACGGACTGCTGGCCCTCGCCAGTACGGACTCGATGTGGCTGGTGCTGGTCGCCTGCGGTGTCCTCGCCTCCGGGATCGTCATGGTGATGTCCCAGCTGATGGACCTCGCCCTGGGCACGGTCCCGGCCGAGCGGGCGGGCGCGGCGTCCTCGCTGATGGAGACCGGCACGGAGTTCGGCGGGGCGCTCGGCATGGCGGTCCTCGGCTCCATCGGCACCGCCGTCTACCGCCACCGGATGCCGGCGTCCGCACCGGACGCGGCCCACGAGACGCTGGGCGGCGCGCTGGCCGTCGCCGACCGGTTGCCCGAGCGCGCGGGAGACGCCCTGGCGACGGCGGCGCGGGAGGCGTTCACGCAGGGGATGCGGGGGGCGGCGATCGCGGGCGCGGTGATACTCGCCGCCGCGGCGGTACTGGCGTCGGTGACCCTGCGCCGGATCAGGGTGCGCGAGGAGCCCCGCACGCCGAACGCCGGACAGGCTGACCAGCTCAGCCCGTCCGGCGCTTGAGGAAGAGGCCCGTCCGGGGCCCTGACGGTCCCTCCGAGGGGACGGTCGCCTCAGACGAGGTTGACCGACCGGGCCGAGGTCGCGCCGATCTCCGCCGAGACCTCCGTCAGCACCCCGGGGGGCACCGTGTCGTCCACGGTCAGCACGGCCAGCGCCTCGCCGCCCACGGTGGCACGGGCGACCTGCATGCCGGCGATGTTGATGCCGGCCTCGCCGAGCACGCGGCCGACGGTGCCGACGACGCCGGGACGGTCTTCGTAGCGCAGGACGACCATGTGGTCGGCGAGGGCGAGGTCCACGTCGTACTCACCGACGGCGACGATCTTCTGGAGGTGCTTCGGGCCGGCCAGCGTGCCGGAGACCGACACCTCCTCGCCGTCCGCGAGGGTGCCGCGCACGGTGACCACATTGCGGTGCTCGGGCGACTCCGAGCTGGTGGTCAGCCGGACCTCGACGCCGCGCTCCTGGGCGAACAGCGGGGCGTTGACGTACGACACGGTCTCGTCGACGACATCCTCGAAGACACCCTTGAGGGCGGACAGCTCCAGCACCTTCACGTCGTGCTGGGTGATCTCGCCGTACACCTCGACATCGAGGCGGACCGCGACCTCTCCGGCGAGCGCGGTGAAGATGCGGCCGAGGCGCTCGGCGAGCGGCAGGCCCGGCTTGACGTCCTCGGCGATGACACCGCCCTGCACGTTCACCGCGTCGGGGACCAGCTCACCGGCGAGGGCGAGGCGGACCGACCTGGCGACGGCGATACCGGCCTTCTCCTGGGCCTCGTCGGTGGAGGCGCCGAGGTGCGGGGTACAGACCACCTGGTCGAACTCGAACAGCGGCGAGTCCGTGCAGGGCTCCTTCGCGTACACGTCCAGACCGGCGCCGGCGACGCGGCCCTCCTTGAGCGCCGAGTACAGCGCCTCCTCGTCGACGATGCCGCCGCGCGCGGCGTTGACGATGCGGACGCTCGGCTTGACCTTGCGCAGCGCCTCGTCGCCGATGAGACCGAGGGTCTCGGGGGTCTTGGGCAGGTGGACGGTGATGAAGTCGGAGACCTCCAGCAGCTCGTCCAGCGAGAGGACCTTGACGCCCATCTGCGCGGCCCGCGCGGGCTGCACGTAGGGGTCGTAGGCGACGACCTTCATGCCGAAGGCCGACATGCGCTGCGCGACCAGGGCGCCGATGCGGCCGAGGCCCACGACGCCGAGGGTCTTCTCGGCCAGCTCGACACCGGTGTACTTGCTGCGCTTCCACTCGCCGTTCTTGAGCGCGGCGTTGGCCTGCGGGATGTTGCGGGCGGTGGCGACGAGCAGACCGCAGGCCAGCTCGGCTGCGGTCACGATGTTGGAGGTCGGGGCGTTGACGACCATCACGCCGGCCTTGGTGGCGGCGGAGACGTCGACATTGTCCAGGCCGACGCCGGCTCGCGCGACGACCTTGAGCTTCTTGGCGGCGGCGACGGCCTCCGCGTCGACCTTGGTGGCCGAGCGGACCAGGATCGCGTCCACGTCGGCGATGGCGGGGAGCAGTTCGGCCCGGTCCGCGCCGTTGCAGTGGCGGATCTCGAAGTCGGGGCCAAGCGCGTCCACGGTCGCGGGCGACAGCTCTTCAGCGATGAGTACGACAGGTTTCGAGCTCACGTGAGTCCTCACAAGTCCAATGCGGACGGCCGTCCCGACGGCCGCATGCGGTGGAGGGTTGCTAGCCGCGTGGAAGACGCACGACGCTGTGGGCCTGACGCGTATGTGTTGAGCAGTGTAGTGGCGTGGCGGGCGTCGTCCGGATCCTCTTGGGGAGCATCACCCGGAAGGGGAGCCCCGTGACGGCGCCCCGTGTGTCGGGCGCCGTCACGGGGCCGAAGATCTACGCCTCTTCGTCGACCCAGCTCATGAGCTTGCGCAGCTCCTTGCCGGTGGTTTCGAGCAGGTGCTCGGAGTCCTGCTTCTTGTACTCGTTGTACTTCTTCAGACCGCTGTGGTACTCGTCCATCCAGTTCTTGGCGAAGGTGCCGTCCTGGATCTCGGCGAGGATCTGCTTCATCTCGGCCTTGGTGGCGTCGGTGATGATCCGCGGGCCGCTGACGTAGTCGCCCCACTCGGCGGTCTCGGAGATCGACCAGCGCATCTTCTCCAGGCCGCCCTCGTACATGAGGTCGACGATCAGCTTCAGCTCGTGCAGGCACTCGAAGTAGGCGATCTCCGGCTGGTAGCCGGCCTCGGTCAGCGTCTCGAAGCCCGCCTTCACCAGGGCCGCGGTGCCACCGCACAGAACGGCCTGCTCACCGAACAGGTCGGTCTCGGTCTCCTCGGTGAAGGTCGTCTTGATGACGCCGGCGCGGGTGCCGCCGATGCCCTTCGCGTACGACAGGGCCAGCCCGAAGCCGTTGCCCGTGGCGTCCTGCTCGACGGCGGCGATACAGGGAACGCCGCGGCCCTCCTCGTACTGACGGCGCACCAGGTGGCCCGGACCCTTCGGGGCGACCATGCGAACGTCCACGCCGGCCGGGGGCTTGATGAAGCCGTAGCGGATGTTCAGGCCGTGGCCGAAGAACAGGGCGTCGCCGTCCTTCAGGTTGTCCTTGATGTGCTCCTCGTAGACCTGGGCCTGGATCGGGTCCGGGACGAGGATCATGATGACGTCGGCCTCGGCGGCGGCCTCGGACGGGCTCACCACGCGCAGGCCCTGCTCCTCGGCCTTGGCCTTGGACTTGGAGCCCTCGTGCAGACCGACGCGCACGTCGACGCCGGAGTCGCGCAGCGACAGGGCGTGGGCGTGGCCCTGGCTGCCGTACCCGATGACCGCGACCTTGCGGCCCTGGATGATGGACAGGTCGGCGTCGGCGTCGTAGAACAGCTCGGCCACTGGGTTCTCTCCTTGTGTGCAGGTGTCGCGTCCCACCGTATGCCGGTGGGGGGAAGGGAAGTTTCGGGGTCTCGGAATACGGGCGGCCGGGTCCTCGCCGGCCGCCCGGTCCCGTCGTTACGCGGACCGGTCGAGGGCGCGCAGCGAGCGGTCCGTGATGGAACGGCCGCCACGGCCGATCGCGATCGTGCCGGACTGGACCAGTTCCTTGATGCCGTACGGTTCCAGCATCTTGAGCATGGCGGACAGCTTGTCGCTGCTGCCGGTGGCCTCGATCGTCACGGCCTCCGGGGAGACGTCGACCGTCTTGGCGCGGAAGAGCTGGACGATCTCGACGATCTGGGAGCGCGTCTCGTTGTCGGAGCGCACCTTCACCAGAACGAGTTCGCGCTGGACCGCGTGGGTGGGCTCCAGCTCGACGATCTTGAGCACGTTGACCAGCTTGTTGAGCTGCTTGGTCACCTGCTCCAGGGGGAACTCCTCGACGCTCACCACAATGGTGATGCGGGAGATGTCGGGGTGCTCGGTGACGCCGACGGCGAGCGAGTCGATGTTGAATCCGCGGCGGGAGAAGAGCGCGGCGATCCGGGCGAGGATGCCGGGCGTGTTCTCCACCAGGACGGAGAGCGTGTGCTTGGACATGGTCTCTTCGGTCTCTCTCGCTCAGTCGTCTTCGTTGTCGCCGAAGTCGGGGCGGACGTCCCGGGCGGCCATGATCTCGTCGTTGGAGGTGCCGGCGGCGACCATCGGCCACACCATCGCGTCCTCGTGGACGATGAAGTCGACGACGACCGGGCGGTCGTTGACCGAGTTCGCCTCCTCGATGGCCTTGTCGAGGTCCGCGGGGTCCTCGCAGCGGATGGCGTAGCAGCCCATGGCCTCCGACAGCTTCACGAAGTCGGGGACGCGGGTGCCGCGGGCCTGCGGGTTGAGGTCCTCGGGGCCGGAGTGCAGCACGGTGTTGGAGTACCGCTGGTTGTAGAAGAGGGTCTGCCACTGGCGGACCATCCCGAGGGAGCCGTTGTTGATGATGGCGACCTTGATCGGGATGTTGTTCAGGGCGCAGGTGGTCAGTTCCTGGTTGGTCATCTGGAAGCAGCCGTCGCCGTCGATCGCCCAGACGACCCGGTCGGGCACACCGGCCTTGGCGCCCATGGCGGCGGGGACGGCGTAGCCCATGGTTCCGGCGCCGCCCGAGTTCAGCCAGGTCGCGGGCTGCTCGTACTGGACGAAGTGCGCGGCCCACATCTGGTGCTGGCCCACGCCGGCCGCGAAGACCGTGCCCTCGGGCGCCAGTTGACCGATGCGCTCGATGACCTGCTGCGGGGAGAGCGATCCGTCCTCGGGCTGGTCGTAGCCCAGCGGGTAGGTGTCGCGCCAGCGGCTGAGGTCCTTCCACCAGGCGGTGTAGTCGCCGCGGTTGCCCTCGCCGTGCTCCTTCTGGACGGCCTGCACCAGGTCGGCGATGACCTCGCGGGCGTCACCGACGATCGGCACGTCGGCGGCACGGTTCTTGCCGATCTCGGCGGGGTCGATGTCGGCGTGGACGATCTTCGCGTACGGGGCGAAGCTGTCCAGCCTGCCGGTGACGCGGTCGTCGAAGCGGGCTCCGAGGGCGACGATCAGGTCGGCCTTCTGCAGCGCGGTGACGGCGGTGACCGCACCGTGCATGCCCGGCATTCCCACGTGCAGCGGGTGGCTGTCGGGGAATGCGCCGAGCGCCATCAGGGTGGTGGTGACGGGCGCTCCGGTGAGTTCGGCGAGGACCTTCAGCTCCGCGGTGGCCTGGGCCTTGAGCACACCGCCGCCGACGTACAGCACGGGGCGCTTCGCGGCGGTGATGAGCTTGGCCGCCTCGCGGATCTGCTTGGCGTGCGGCTTGGTGACCGGGCGGTAGCCGGGCAGGTCCATGACCGGCGGCCAGGTGAAGGTGGTCTTCTTCTGGAGGATGTCCTTGGGGATGTCGACCAGGACCGGCCCGGGGCGGCCGGTGGAGGCGATGTGGAAGGCCTGCGCGATCACCCGGGGGATGTCCTCGGCCCTGGTGACCAGGAAGCTGTGCTTGGTGATCGGCATGCTGATGCCGACGATGTCCGCCTCCTGGAAGGCGTCCGTGCCGATCGCGGAGGACACCACCTGCCCGGTGATCGCGACCAGCGGCACGGAGTCCATGTTGGCGTCGGCGATCGGGGTGACCAGGTTGGTGGCGCCGGGTCCCGAGGTCGCCATGCAGACGCCGACCTTGCCGGTGGCCTGCGCGTATCCGGTGGCCGCGTGGCCCGCGCCCTGCTCGTGGCGGACCAGGACGTGGCGCACCCTGGTGGAGTCCATCAGCGGGTCGTACGCCGGAAGGATCGTCCCGCCGGGAATGCCGAATACGGTGTCGGCGCCGACCTCCTCGAGAGAGCGGATGAGGGACTGCGCACCCGTGACGTGCTCGGGGGCGGACTGTCCTCCGGATCGGGGCCGCGGCTGCGGGTGGGCCCCGGTGGCCTGCTCGGTCATCGGCATTCTCTTCTCGATGCTGAGGGTTTTTGCGAGGTTCGTGCGGTCTGTGGCTGCTGCTCGGCAGGTGCCTGTGCAACAAAAAACCCCTCGTGCCATAAGGCAAGCGAGGGGAGCGCGCCGGGTGTGGGTCGCCGGGAGTCCGGGTCGGTCCGGAACGTCACCAGGCTTCAGCCGACGCGCTTTCCAAGTACGAGAATTCGGGTGCGCATGGCACTGACCCTCCCCCCGGCGCGCACTCACTGTCAAGTGGGTGGGACGGGAGTCTCATTATGTGAGCGCAGAGCCGTGCCACCACCCAGGACGGCGGGCAGCCCGGCGCCGATACCGCCGACGCCCTTGGTGTACACCCCCGCGCCACCGCCCGCGAAGACCGGTTCGGCGGGCCCGTGCGGGACCGGGTAGTGGCCGGTTCCGAGCGCTCTGCGCAGCCGGTACTCGTCCAGCGGCCCGGAGAACGCCATGCCCTGTCCATGGGTGCAGCCCATCGCGCGCAGGGCGACGATCTGCTCGGGCAGGTCCACGCCGTCGGCCACGGACTTCAGCCCGAGGTCGGTGGCGATGCGCAGCAGACCACTGGTGATCTTGTGCAGCCGCGCCGACTCCACGACGCCCTCGATCAGACCGCGGTCGAGCTTGAGGACGTCCACGGGCAGGCGCCGCAGAGCGGTGATCGCCGCATAGCCGCTGCCGAAACCGTCCAGCGCGATACGGACGCCCACTCTCCGCAGTGCGTTGAGCCGGCGGTCCAGCTCGTCCAGGCCGACCCGTGGATCGATGTCCGACAGCTCGATCACAAGAGACCCGGGTGGGAGCCCGTGCCGGGTCAGCAGGGCCTCCACGGAACCCAGCGGCATGGAGCGGTCCAGCAGGCGGCGGGCGCCGACGCGTATGGCCACGGTCGCCGACAGGCCGGTCGCCGCGCGCTCGGCGGCCTGTTCGACGGCTTCCCGGAGCACCCAGCGGTCCAGCTCGGCGGTCTTGTCGCCGTCCTCGGTCACCCGCAGGAACTCGGCGGGGGTGAACATCACGCCCTGCGAGGAGCGCCAGCGCGCCTGGGCGCAGACCGAGGTGATCCGGCCGTCCGTCAGGGAGACCACCGGCTGGTGCAGCAGCGCGAACTCGCCGTCGTGCAGCGCGGCCCGCAGGCGCGTGGCCAGTTCGGCCTTGCGCACAACGTCCTGCTGCATCTGTGGCCGGTACAGCTCGACGCGTCCCTTGCCGCCCGCCTTGGCGCGGTACATCGCGAGGTCGGCGTTGCGCAGCAACTCGCCCGCGCCGAGGCCGGGTTCGGCGAAGGCGACGCCGATGGAGGCGTTGACCCGGACATCGTTGCCGTCGATGAGGTAGGGCTGCGAGAGGGTCGTCCTGAGACGGTCGGCGAGTTCCAGGATGTGACCCTCGCGGGCGGCCCGGTCCCGGGCGCCGTCCCCGACGATCAGGGCCGCGAACTCGTCGCCGCCCAGCCGGGAGGCGGTGTCGCCCTTGCGGACGGCCTCGTGGAGTCTGCGGGCGGCCTGGACGAGCAGTTCGTCCCCGGCCTGGTGGCCGATGGTGTCGTTGACGCCCTTGAAGCCGTCGAGGTCGATGAAGAGCACCGCCGTACCGCGCAGGGCGGCGCCCCGGTCGGAGGCGCGGCGGCCGGACAGGGCCTGCTGGACGCGCCGGGTGAACAGGGCGCGGTTGGGCAGGTCGGTGAGCGGGTCGTGTTCGGCGTTGTGCTGGAGCTGTGCCTGCAGACGCACTCGCTCGGTCACGTCGCGGCTGTTGAAGATGAGGCCGCCGTGGTGGCGGTTGACGGTGGACTCGACGTTGAGCCAGCCGCCGTCCCCGGAGCGGAAGCGGCACTCGATGCGGGTGGTGGGTTCCTCGACCGGGCTGGCGGCGAGGAAGCGGCGCACCTCGTGCACCACGCAGCCGAGGTCCTCGGGGTGGATGAGCCCGGCCAGTTCGCTGCCGACCAGCTCTTCCGCGGAGCGTCCGTAGACCCCGGCGGCGGCCGGGGAGACGTAGCGGAGGATGCCGTTGGGCGCGGCGATCATGATGACGTCGCTGGAGCCCTGCACCAGGGAGCGGAAGTGGTTCTCCTTCTGGGCCAGTTCCTGGGTGAGGGTGATGTTGTCGAGCAGCATGATGCCCTGGCGCACGACGAGGGCGAGGACCACGGTGCCGCCGGTCAGCAGGACCACGCGGTCGACGCTGCGGCCGTTGAGGACGTTGTAGAGGATGCCCAGGGTGCAGACCGCGGCCGCGAGGTACGGGGTGAGCGCGGCCAGGGACCCGGCGATGGGCCGGGCGGCCGGATAGCGGTCGCGCTCGCCGCCCGGCCCGGGGCCGGGCACGGACGTGGGCTCGGGGGCGTGCCCGTGCGCCGGCTCGGGCGCGGGCTGTTCGCCGGTGCCGCGCTGTCCGGGCACGTGCTCGCGCACCACGCGCGTGTGCCCGCCGGATCCCTTCTCGTCCGACGGCCGTCCGCGCCGGGACGCGGCCCAGGGCGCGTACGCGAGCAGCAGGGAGCCGGCGAACCAGCCCGCGTCGAGCAGTTGACCGGAGTGGTAGTTGTTGTGCAGCAGCGGTGAGGTGAACAGGGCGTCGCACATCACCGTCAGGGCGAGCGCGCCGATGGCCGTGTTGACCGCCGACCGGCATACGGGTGATCGCCTGAAGTGCAGCGCGAGCACCATGCTGACCAGGGCGATGTCGAGCAGCGGGTAGGCCACCGAGAGCGCGGCGTGCGCCACGCTGGAGCCGCCCTCGGCCTTGGCCGCCTGGGCGAGCGCCAGGCTCCACGCCAGGGTGAGCAGTGAACCGCCGATCAGCCAGGCGTCCAGGCCCAGGCAGATCCAGCCGGCCTTCGTGACCGGCCGTTTGGCCAGCACCAGCAGTCCGACGATGGCGGGCGGCGCGAAGCAGAGGAAGAACAGGTCCGCGTAACTGGGGTTGGGCACGGGCTGGTCCAGGACGACCTCGTGCCACCCCCAGACGAAGTTGCCCAGGGCGGCCATCGCGGAGGAGACGGCGAACAGCAGCCAGGCGGGCCGGAAGCGGACCCGGCTCCCGCGGGCGTAGAGGAAGCAGGAGACCGCGGCGGCGGCCGCGGCGGCGCTCAGCCCGAAGTCGCCCATGATCTTGGCGACGTGCGCCGATCCCCAGCCGAGCGCGGCACCGACTGCGTAGGCCGCGCAGACCAGGGCCAGCACGAGCTGGCGGACGAGGGTCGGTCCGCCGGTGGCGGCGGCCGGCCGGGGCAGCAGCGGTCCGGGCGAGGGCTGCGTGCGCAGCGCTCCGTCCAGCGTGGACACGGGTGTCGGGCTCACCGGGGCCTCCCGGTACGTGCGGCTCCCACGTCCCGCGGTCCCCGGTGCCCCGGGCAGACCGGGCGGACCGGGCTCCCGCGGCCGGCCGTGCGGCTCCGGTGAGGGCCGCGCCCGGGGGGCCGGCCGCCGGGCCTGCCGTGCGGACCCCGTCTGGGCGCGGTCGTGGTCGCGCGCCAGGGTCGCCGGCGGCGGCTCCGCCGCGTCGGGTCGTTCGTCCATAGGCCGTGCATCGCCCGTCGCCCCCCTCACAGTCTGAGATGTCCATCCCCGGCGCCGCCCGTACGCGGCGCATCCCCTGTCGGACGATACACCAGTCTCGTCACTCAGGGACATAGGTTCTCTACTCTCCGTGACGACCAGCGGGTATGCGCGCACCCACCGCATTCGAGGAATCGCGGAGGGTGCCAGAAGCGGATTACGCGCCCGTCGTCAGGATCACGTTGCGCAGCGGCTCCTGGTTCACGAAACGGTTCAACTGGTCCACCAGCAGCCGCTTGGCGCGCGGCAGAAAGGCGGAGGTCGGCCCGCCGGCGTGCGGGCTGACGAGTATGCCGGGAGCATGCCACAGGGGGTGCCCCGGCGGCAGCGGTTCGGGGTCGGTCACGTCGAGCGCGGCGGTGAGGCGTCCGCTCTCCAGTTCGGTGAGCAACGCCTTCGTGTCGACGACCGGTCCGCGGGCGACGTTGACGAGCAGGGCCCCGTCCTTCATGCGGGCCAGGAACTCCGCGTCGGCCAGTCCTCGGGTGGCCTCGGTGAGCGGAGTGGACAGGACGACGACATCCGCCTTCGGGAGCAGGGCGGGGAGTTCGGTGAGCGGGTGCACCGGACCGCGCGCCGTGGTGCGTGCGGAGCGCGCGACGCGCACCACCGGCGCGACCTCGAACGGCACGAGCCGGTCCTCGATGGCGGCGCCGATCGAGCCGTACCCGACGATGAGCACCGTGCGGTCCGCGAGCGCGGGCCGGAACCCGCCGAGCCACTCGCCGCGGTCCTGGGCGCGGACGAAGTCGGGGATGCCGCGCAGCGACGCCAGGATCAGGGCCAGGGTCAGCTCGGCGGTGCTGGCCTCGTGCACTCCGCGCGCGTTGCACAGCCGTACGCCCGCGGGCAGGTGCTCGAGACCCGGCTCCACGTGGTCGATGCCGGCGGAGAGGGTCTGGACGACCCGGACGGAGCGCATCCGCGGCAGCGGGCGTACGCCGGTCTCACTGGGCTTCATGTAGGGGACGACGTAGTACACGCAGTCGGCCGGGTCGGCGGGGAAGGTCTCCTCGCCGTTCCAGCAACGGTAGGCGGGGCCCTCGGGAAGCCCCTCGATCTCGTCCGGCGCGATGGGCAGCCACACGTCAGCAGTCATGGTCAGGAGGCTATGTCAGGGGCGCGGAGGGCAGAGGTTAGGTTGGGTGGCCTGACGAGGGAGGGTCACGACCAGGTGGAGCGCAGGACGATCGGCGCGACGGCACTCGCGGTGGGGGCCGTCGGACTGGGGTGCATGCCGATGAACTGGGCGTACAGCGCGTCGCGGCAGCGGGGCGACGAGTCGCTCAGGGCGGTGCACCGGGCCCTGGACCTGGGTGTCTCCCTGCTGGACACGGCGGACATGTACGGCCCGTTCACCAACGAGCTGCTGCTCGGACGGGTGTTGCGGGAGCGGCGGTCCGACGCCTTCGTGTCGACGAAGGTGGGTCTGCTCGTGGGCGACCAGCACATCGTGGCCAACGGCCGCCCCGGCTACGTGAGACGTGCCTGCGACGCCTCGCTGCGCCGGCTGCAGACGGACGTGATCGACCTCTACCAACTGCACCGCGCCGACCCCGAGATACCGGTCGAGGAGACCTGGGGCGCGATGGCGGAACTGGTCCGGGCCGGGAAGGTGCGGGCGCTCGGGCTCTGCGCGGTCGGCGCCCGGTCGGCCCGGCGGCCGGGGGCGCGGCTGCACGACGCGACGATCCGCCAACTGGAACGGGTGCAGCAGGTCTTCCCGGTGAGCGCGGTGGAGGCCGAGCTGTCGGTGTGGTCCCCGGAGGCGCTGCGGACGCTGCTGCCCTGGTGCGTCTCGCGCGGCGTCGGCTTCCTCGCCGCGATGCCGCTCGGCAACGGCTATCTGACCGGCACACTGACGCCCGGAGGGGGCTTCGAGCCGGAGGACCTGCGCGCCCGCCATCCCCGTTTCACCGCCGAGATGATGGCCGCCAACCAGCCGATCGTCGCCGGTCTGCGCCGGATCGCGGCCCGGCACGGCGACGAGGTCACCCCGGCGCAGGTGGCGCTGGCCTGGGTGCTGGCCCAGGGGCGGCACGTGGTGCCGGTGCCGGGCACCAAGCGGGAGCGCTGGGTGACGCAGAACGCGGACGCGGCACGGCTGCGGCTGACCGCGCGGGACCTGGCCGAGGTGGGTGAGCTGCCGGCGGCGCTGGGCTCGTGGGAGTGACGCGCCGAACGGCCCGGATGCCGGTTCACCCGGTTTTCCGGTTCGGGATCGGGCGATCGGGAACCTGGAGGACCCGTGCGGTGTATGACAAGAGGAACCCGCCGCGTCGAAGGGACCATGATCGTGCAACGTCGAGCCGTGCCGACCGTGTTGGCCGCCGTCCTCCTGCTGACGGCCGGCTGCTCCGCAGCCGACGGGGACTCCTCGGGTGCGGACGGGAGCAGCTCCCCGAGCAGTACGGCGGCGCAGTCCTCGCCCTCCGGCCCGGCCACCGAGGAGGCCCCGCCCGCCAAGGGCTCCGTGAAGGTGCTCCGTACGGTCGCCACGGGGCTGAAGAGTCCCTGGGGGCTGGCTCCGCTGCCGGGCGGTGACCTGCTGGTCTCCTCCCGGGACGAGGCCACGATCACCCGGGTGGACGAGAAGTCGGGCGAGAAGACGGAGCTGGGCGAGGTGCCCGGGGTGTCCGCGTCCGGCGAGGGCGGCCTTCTCGGCATCGCGCTCTCCCCCGACTACGCCTCGGACCACATGATCTACGCCTACTTCACCTCCGCGTCGGACAACCGCATCGTACGGATGCTGTACGACGAGAAGAAGCCGGCCGGCGAGCAGCTCGGCTCGCCCGACACGGTCTTCCGGGGGATCCCGAAGGGTGTCATCCACAACGGCGGCCGGATCGCGTTCGGTCCCGACAGGATGCTCTACGCGGGCACGGGCGAGAGCGGGGACACCGGCCTGTCGCAGGACCGGAAGTCCCTCGGCGGCAAGATCCTCCGGCTGACGCCGGACGGCGACCCGGCGCCCGGCAACCCCTTCCCCGACTCCCCGGTCTACTCGTACGGCCACCGCAATGTGCAGGGCCTGGCCTGGGACGGCAGGCAGCGGCTGTTCGCCTCGGAGTTCGGGCAGGACACCTGGGACGAGCTGAACGCCATCGAGCCGGGCGGCAACTACGGCTGGCCGGAGGCGGAGGGCGAGGGCGGTGGTTCCGGGTTCCGGGATCCCGTCGCCCAGTGGCACACCGACGAGGCCTCCCCCAGCGGGATCGCGTACGTGCAGGGCTCCGTGTGGATGGCCGGTCTGCGCGGCGAGCGGCTGTGGCGCATCCCGCTGAAGGGCACCCGGGCGGCGGCCGAACCGCAGGCGTTCCTGGAGGGCGAGTACGGCCGGCTGCGGACGGTGGCTGCGGCGGGCGGCGACAAGCTGTGGCTCGTCACCAGCAACACGGACGGCCGGGGCGAGGCGAAGGGCGGCGACGACCGGATCCTGGAGCTGGAGGTGAAGTAGGCCCGCTCAGCGCGCGCCGGGCCGGTCCCCCTCGGAGGCCTCCGGGTGCGGCAGCTGGACGACGACCCTGCCCGAGGAGAGGTCTATCGGACCGTGCCCGGGGTCGCCGTCACCGACGTCCTCACGGGTCAGTTCCAGGCGGTTCTGCTCGTCACGGGTGTGTGCGCGGCCGGGGGAGAACAGTTCCTCGAATGCGTTGAACACGGTGCCTCCGTCGTCGGCGTCCTTTACAGCGTAAGCCTCACTCCGTCGAACGGGACATGCGCCGTTCGGCCGGGAACAGCGCCAGCCGGTGGGCCACCGCCGCCGCCTCGCCGCGGCCGGAGACGCCGAGCTTGGCGAGGATGTTCGACACGTGGACGCTGGCCGTCTTCGGGGAGATGAAGAGTTCCTCCGCTATCTGGCGGTTGGTGCGGCCCTCGGAGACCAGCCGCAGTACGTCGCGCTCCCGGCCGGTGAGGCCCAGGGCCTCGGCCGGATCGGCGGGGGCCGTGGACGCGGCGCCCTGCCCGGCGGTGCGGCCGAGGGTGAGGCGGGCGCGCCGGCCGAGCAGGGTGACGGCTTCGGCCAGCGGGCGGGCGCCGAGGTGGTCGGCGACGCGGCCGGCCAGGCGGAGCAGTTCCGTGGCGCGGGCGCGCTCGTCCTCGCCGCCGGTCGCCAGGAGGGCGCCGGCCAGCCGGTGCCGGACGCGGGCGAGTTCGTAGGGCCGCTCCAGGCACTCGAAGGCGGTGACCGCCTCCGACCAGGTCTGCGGGGTGTCCCGGCCCTCGGCGCGGTGGAGTTCGGCGCGGACCCACTTCTCGTGGGCGAGCCAGACGGGGGCGCCCGTGGTCAGGGTCCTGGCGGCCTTGGCGATGCGTTCGAGGACCTCGGCGCGGCCCTCCTCGGCGGCCGGCAGACCGCGGGCGCCGGCCTCCGCCTCGGCGGCGGACAGCAGCAGGGGCCAGCCGTAGCGGTGGGTGCCGGGCGGGAAGCCGGCGTCCAGGACCCGGACGAGTTCGGCGCGGGCGTCCGGGAGGCGGCCCTCGGCGGCGGCCAGCCCCAGGGTGAGGGCGGCCAGCGGCAGGTGGTGCTGCGGCATGGGGTCGTGGGTGCCGTAGGCGGCGCGGGCCTCGGCGAGCAGCCGGGCGGCCTCGGCCCGCTCGCCGCGGGCGAGTGCGACGTGGGCGCGCTTGAGGGCGGCGCCGCCGCGCGGTGCGGGGCCCCGGCACCGGCCCGGGGCGCCGGCCAGCTCCGCCGCCTCGACGGCCTCGTCCCAGCGGCCCAGGGAGACGAGGGACTCGGCGAGGTTGCCCAGGACCCAGGCCTCGGACTCCAGCAGGCCCATCCGCCGGGTCAGCCCGATGCCCTCGCGCAGGATGCCGAGGGCCTCCTCGGAACGGCCGACGCTCTCCAGGGCCGAGGGCAGGTTGACATGGCTGCGGGCCACCACGGCGGTCCGCTCCTGCGCCACCACCACGTCCCTGACCTGGTACATCTCGGCGAGCCCCGCCTCGACGTGCCCGGCGTCCACCATCAGGCCGCCGAGGGTGAGCCGGGCGTTGAGTTCGATGTCCTCGGCGCCGACCATGCGCGCGTACTCGACGGCCCGCTCGGCGGCGGTCACCGCGGCGGGTCCTGGGCTGTGGAGCATCGACCAGTTGGCGGCCATGGCCAGCACCTCGGCGTGCACCTGGGAGGGCGGCAGCCCGCGGACCAGGTCCTGGGCGATGCCCAGTTCCCGCCAGCCGTCGCCGCGGCCCTGCGCCTGGACCAGCAGTGAGCGCTGGGTCCAGAACCAGGCGGCGCGCCGCGGTGCCCGTTCGTTTCCGTCCGCCGGGGCGCCGGTGGTGTCGTCGTGCCCGTCCTCCAGCAGGCGCAGCGCCCGCTTGGTGATCTTCATGGCGCTCTCGCGCTCCCCGCACAGCCGCCCGGCGACGGCCGCCTCGGCCATCAGGTCCAGGTAGCTCGGGGGCTCGGTGGCCGGGTCGCGTCCGCCGGGGGTCCCGCCGCGCCGTCCGGGCGGTGGGAGGGGGTGGACCTCGGTGCGGTCGAGGGGGCGCAGGGCGGCGCGTACGTCGTCGGGGGCGGCGTCCCACAGCTCCATCGCGCGCTCCAGCAGGCGCAGTTGCTCGGAGTAGGCGTGGCGGCGGCGGGCCTCGACGGAGGCATCCAGGACGGCGGGCAGGGCCTTGGCCGGGTCGTGGGCGTGGTACCAGTAGCTGGCCAGGCGCATCACGCGTTCGGCGGCGGGCACCAGCGTGGGGTCGGCGTCGAGGGCTTCGGCGTAGCGGCGGTTGAGGCGGGAGCGCTCGCCGGGGAGCAGGTCGTCGGCGACGGCCTCGCGGACCAGGGAGTGGCGGAAGCGGTAGCCGTCGCCGTCGGGCGCGGGGAGCAGGATGTTGGCGTTCACGGCGGACCGCAGGGCCTCGATGAGGTCGTCCTCGGCGAGCCGGGCGACGGCCGCGAGCAGCCGGTACTCGACGGTGGAGCCGCCCTCGGCGGCGATCCGGGCGACCCGCTGGGCGCTCTCGGGCAGGGCCTCGACGCGGACCAGGAGCAGGTCGCGCAGGGAGTCGGTGAGGCCGGTGGGGCTGCCCTCGTGGGCGGCGACGGCGAGTTCCTCGACGAAGAAGGCGTTGCCGTCGGAGCGTTCGAAGATCGCGTCGACCTGGAGCGGGTCGGGTTCGTGGGCGAGGATGCCGGCGATCTGGCGGCCGACCTCGTCCCGGGTGAAGCGGCCGAGTTCGAGGCGGCGGACGGTGCGCAGCCGGTCGAGTTCGGCGAGCAGGGGGCGCAGCGGGTGGCGGCGGTGGATGTCGTCGGAGCGGTAGGTGGCCAGGACGACGAGGCGGCCGGTGCGCAGGGTACGCAGGAGGTAGGCGACCAGGTGGCGGGTGGAGGCGTCGGACCAGTGCAGGTCCTCCAGGACGAGGACGACGGTGTGCCGGGCGGCGACGCGCTCCAGCAGGCGGGCGGTGAGCTCGAAGAGGCGGGCCATGCTCTCCTCGTCGTGCCGGCCGGTGCCGGGGCCCGGGGAGGTCTCACCCAGTTCGGGCAGCAGCCGGGCCAGCTCCTCCTCCTGTCCGGCGGCGGCCTCGGCCAGTTCCTGCGGGAGCCGTCTGCGCAGGGCGCGCAGCGCGGTGGAGAAGGGCGCGAAGGGCAGTCCGTCGGCGCCGATCTCGACGCAGCCGCCCAGCGCGACGACGGCGCCCTGTCGGCGGGCCGCCGCGGCGAACTCCTCGACGAGGCGGGTCTTGCCGACGCCCGCCTCACCGCCGAGCAGCAGTGCCTGCGGCTCTCCCCCGGCGGAGCCTTCGCCTCCGGCGCGGTCGAGCGCGTCGTGCAGCGTGCCCAACTCGCCGGCTCGGCCGATGAACACGGGACTGACGGACCTGGTCTCCACGCAACCGAGCATCGCACGCGGGTCTGACAACGGGGCACCGGTTTTCTCCGGGGGGACGACGGGCGCGAGTGCGGGGAGGGCGGCCGGGTGGCCGCCCTCCCCGCGTTCCCCGTTCACGCGGCCCGCGCGGACCGGTGCCGGCGTGGGAGCCGCGTATGGCTCTCCGCACCGGCGGCACCCGCGCGCGCGTCCCGGCGGGCGGCACGGCGGGCAGCGCGGCGGGCGCGGAGAACCTCGCGGGCCAGCCGGGCCTCGTCGGCGCGGCGGATCAGTTCGGCGGAACGGGCCCGCTGGATCTCGAACTCGAACATGGTGTGCCCCTTCGGTGAGACGCGGTGTCGGCTTCGCCTGTGGCGATGCCTCAACCCTCGTCTCCCAGGGGGGTGGGACACATCGGGTAAGTTCCGCATCTTCGGCGCCGGGCGGGGCCTTAGACGCGCGTGAGGGGTCTTAGGGCCGGGCGCGTCGGGCGCGCCGATGTCCTAAGACCCCTCAGTGGGCCCGGTCAGCCGGCGGAGGGCAGCCCCAGCAGGACGTCCGTGTACTTCAGGACGGCGAGGAGCAGGCCGATGACGCCGAGGGCGACGCCCGCCCAGGAGACCGACTTGATCCAGGGGGCCTGCGGCCGGCCGGGCGCGCCGAACGCGGGGCGGGCCAGCACCACGACGCCGACGATCAGCGCGACCAGGGCGAACAGTCCGCCCCACAGCGCGGTGGCGTGCCAGGCGTTGCCGTAGCCCTTCTCGATCAGCGTGCTGACGTTCGACGACGAGGAGGTCTCCAGCTGGCCGATCAGCGATTCGCGGGCGGAGGCCACGGTGCCGACCCAGCTGCCGGTCAGGGAGACGATGCCCAGCCCGGCGGAGACGACGGCGCCCGCGCCCTGGCCTACGCCGCTGGGCCCCTCGTCCGCGTCCGCCTCCGCATCGGCGGCGGCGTCGTCGCTCGCCTCGCCGACGGCGGCATCGTCGGCCGCGTCGGCGTCGTCAGTCGTGGTGGCGTCGTCGGCCGCGTCGGCGTCGTCAGTCGTGGTGGCGTCGGTGGCGTCGCCCGTCCCGGCGCCCTCGCCGTCCGGGGTCCCGGCGTCGGTGTTCCCGGTGGTGTCGGCCCCTGCCTTCTCAGGGGCCTCGGTCACCTCGTCCGTCTTGTCCATGTCGGTCTTCGCGCCGGTCTCGTCCACTGTCTTCGTTCCCATGTCTCGCACCGTACGGACGCTGTCTGAGAGGTCCCTTAACGATCCTTGTGAGCCGCACGCGCGCGTGCCTCACGTGCCGCGCGCCACTCGGGCGCGAGCACCGCCCACACTTCCATGTCCTGGCGCCTGCCCCGATGGGGGAAGCTCTCGCGCAGTACGCCCTCGCGCGTCAGGCCGAGCCGCCGGGCGGCGTTGACGCTCGGGGTGTTGGCGGACGAGGCATACCACTCCACGCGGTGCATGCCGCGCTCGTCGAACGCCCAGTCGATCAGGACCCGGGCGCCGCGCGTGACCAGGCCCCGCCCGGTCCCGGCGGGCTCCAGCCAGCAGCCGATCTCGCAGACGCCGGTCGCGGCGTCGAAGACGCGGAAGAGCAGGCCGCCGACGAGCGTGCCGTCCAGCCACAGCCCGTGCAGGAAGCCGGTGTCGGCGGCGTGCCGGTCGGCGTGGGCCTGGAGCACTGCGCGTGCGGAGTCGGCGTCGGTGGCCTTCGCGCCGAAGGGGATGTGCTCGGTGATGAAGTCCCTGCCCCGGTCCAGGTGGGCCAGGAACTCCTCGGCGTGCCAGGTCTCCAGGGGGCGCAGTTCGGCTCCGTCGTCACCCAGTGCTATCGCGTACATCCCGCTGCCGTTCCTCCTCCGCGAGGACGTCCGCCACCTCGGCGTCCGTCACGGCGGCAAGCCTCTCATGGGCCGCTCTGGCCTCGGGCGGCTCGATGCTGACGCGGGGCAGGAGGGCGTCCAGGCGGCGCGGCAGCCACCAGTTGGCGCGGCCGAGCAGATGCATCAGGGCGGGCACCAGGAGCGTACGCAGGACGAAGGCGTCCAGGGCGACCGCGGCGGCGAGCGCGATGCCGAACATGGCGATCACCCGGTCGCCGCTGAGGACGAAGGCGAGGAAGACCGAGATCATGATGACGGCGGCGGAGTTGATGACCCGCCCGGTCTCGGCGAGTCCGACCCGGACGGCACGGCGGTTGTCGCCGGTCTCCAGCCACTCCTCGTACATCCGGCTGACCAGGAAGACCTGGTAGTCCATGGAGAGCCCGAAGAGCACCGACACCATGATCACGGGCAGGAAGGGTTCGATCGGCCCCGCGCTGCCGAGGCCGATCAGCTCGCTCCCCCAGCCCCATTGGAAGATCGCCACGACGACGCCGAAGGCGGCGGCCACGGCGGCGACGTTCATGGCGGCGGCCTTCAGGGGGATGCCGACGGAGCGGAAGGCCAGCAGGAGCAGCAGACAGCCCAGGCCGACGACGACGCCGACGAAGAGGGGCAGCTTGCCGACGATGACCCCGGCGAAGTCGTCGTAGCCGGCCGTGACGCCGCCGACGTGCACGTCGAGCGCGGTGCCGGACTCGGCGCGCGGCAGCACCTCGGAGCGCAGCCGCTCGACGAGGTCGCTGGTCCGCCGGGACTGCGGCGCCGACTCGGGGACGACACCGAGGTAGCCGGTGTCGCCGCTGGAGTTGTAGGTCACCGGTGTCACCGAGGAGACGCCTTCGGTGGCGCGCAGGGAGGCGCCGAGGTTGTCCAGCGCGAGGCGGTCCTCGGCGCCGCGGACCTCGGTGACCAGGGTGAGCGGGCCGTTCACACCGGGGCCGAAGCCCTCGGCGAGGAGGTCGTAGGCCTGGCGTGTGGTCGTGCCCCTGGCGTCGTTGCCCTGGTCGGAGGTGCCGAGGCGCAGTCCGAGGGTGGGCAGCGCGAGGAGGGTGATCACGACGAGGGCGACGGCGCCGAGGAGCTTGGGGTGACGCTCGACGAACGCCGACCAGCGGGCGGCGAACCCGGTGGACAGCTCCGGTTCGGGCCCGTGCTCCGCGAGCCGGCGTCGCTCGCGCCGGCTCAGGGCGCGCGGGCCGATGAGGGAGAGCAGCGCCGGCAGCAGGGTGACGGAGGCCGCGACGGTGAGGACGACGGTCAGCGAGGCGGCGACGGCCACGCCGTTGAGGAAGCTGAGCCTGAGTATCAGCATGCCGAGCAGGGCGATGCACACCGTGGCACCCGCGAACACGACCGCCCGTCCGGTGGTCGCGACGGCGCTCTCGGCGGCCTCGGCGACGCCGAGCCCGCGTTTGAGTCCGCGCCGGTGTCTGGTGACGATGAACAGGGCGTAGTCGATGCCGACGCCGAGGCCGATGAGGGTGCCCAGCATGGGGGCGAAGTCGGCGACGGTCATGGCGTGGCCGAGGAGGGTGATGCCCGCGTAGGCGGTGCCGACGGAGACCAGCGCGGTGGCCAGGGGCAGCATGGAGGCGGCGAGGGAGCCGAAGGCGAGGAACAGGACGACCCCGGCCACGGCCACGCCGACGACCTCGGCGAGATGGCCGCCGCCGGACTCGGTGAGCGCCACGGCGCTGCCGCCCAGTTCGACCTGGAGTCCGTCGGTCTCGGCCGCCTTGGCGGTGGCGACCACGGCCCGTGCCTCGCCCGCGTCGACGTCCCTGGCGGCGTCCGCGAAGGTGACCGGGGCGTACGCGGTATGGGCGTCCTCGCTGATCAGGGGCGAGTCGGGGTCGTCGTACGGGTTGGTCACGGAGGCCACCCCGGGCAGCTCCGCGACGCGTTCCAGGGTGCGGGTCATGGACTGTTCGACGGCGGTGGCGCGGACGGTGCCGGCCGGGGTGTGCCAGACGACCGTGTCGCTGTCGCCGCTGAGGCCGGGGAAGCCGGAGTCGAGCAGCCGGGAGGCGCGGTCGGAGTCGGTGCCGGGGATCCCGTAGTCGTTGGAGTACGCGGAACCGGTGAGCGTGGCGGCCGTGGCCAGTCCGCCGAGGGCGAGGAGCCAGAGCAGGACGGCGACGAGGCGGCGTGCAACACACCAGCGTGCAAGGGCTGCCACGGACCTGCTCCCAGAGTGTCTGTTTGTGGATCTTTGGCCGGGAACAGTCGTCCATGGTGTGAACGCCCCGCAAAGAACGCATGAGCAATGTGAGGTCACTCTTGCAGGCAGAAATGATCCTTTGAGGAGTTAGTGGGCTTTTTCACAACAACAGCCCTGGGGGGACGCGTCGGGTTCGACGCGTCCCCCCAGGGCTCGGGATGTACCGGGTCTCAGCCCTCGGCGACACCCAGCTTCTCCAGGATCAGCTCCTTGACGCGGGCCGCGTCCGCCTGCCCCCTGGTCGCCTTCATGACCGCGCCGACCAGGGCGCCGGCCGCGGCCAGCTTGCCGCCGCGGATCTTGTCCGCGATGCCCGGGTTGCCGGCGATGGCCTCGTCGACGGCGGCGGTCAGCGCGCCCTCGTCGGAGACGACCTTGAGACCGCGCTTGTCGACGACCTCGTCCGGCGTGCCCTCACCGGCGAGGACGCCCAGGATGACCTGGCGGGCCAGCTTGTCGTTCAGTTCGCCGGAGGTCACCAGCTCGGCGACCCGGGCGACCTGCGCCGGGGTGATCGCCAGCTCGTCGAGCGTCGTGCCCGACTCGTTGGCGCTGCGGGCCAGCTCGCCCATCCACCACTTGCGGGCGGAGGCCGCGTCGGCGCCGGCCTCGATCGTGGCGACGATCGGGTCCAGCGCGCCCGCGTTGAGGATCGACTGCATGTCGGTGCCGGAGACGCCCCACTCCTCGCGGAGCCGGTTGCGGCGCACCAGCGGCAGTTCGGGCAGGGTGGAACGGATCTCCTCCACCCACTCGCGCGAGGGGGCCACGGGCACCAGGTCGGGCTCCGGGAAGTACCGGTAGTCCTCGGCCTCCTCCTTCACCCGGCCCGAGGTGGTGGACCCCGTGTCCTCGTGGAAGTGGCGGGTCTCCTGGACGATCGTGCCGCCCGAGGAGAGCACGGCCGCGTGCCGCTGGATCTCGAAGCGGGCCGCGCGCTCCACGGAACGCAGCGAGTTGACGTTCTTGGTCTCGCTTCGGGTGCCGAACTTCTCCCGGCCGTGCGGGCGCAGCGACAGGTTCACGTCGCAGCGCATCTGGCCCATCTCCATGCGGGCGTCGGACACGCCGAGCGCCCGGATGAGTTCGCGCAGCTCACGGACGTAGGCCCGCGCGACCTCGGGGGCGCGCCCGCCCGCTCCCTCGATCGGCTTGGTGACGATCTCGATGAGCGGGATGCCGGCACGGTTGTAGTCCAGCAGGGAGTGGGACGCGCCGTGGATACGGCCGGTGGCGCCGCCGACGTGCGTCGACTTGCCGGTGTCCTCCTCCATGTGGGCGCGCTCGATCTGGACGCGGAAGGTCTCCCCGTCCTCCAGCTGCACGTCGAGGTAGCCGTCGAAGGCGATCGGCTCGTCGTACTGGGAGGTCTGGAAGTTCTTCGGCATGTCCGGATAGAAGTAGTTCTTCCGGGCGAAGCGGCACCACTCGGCGATCTCGCAGTTCAGCGCGAGACCGATGCGGATCGCCGACTCGACGCCGGTCGCGTTGACGGCCGGGAGCGCGCCGGGCATGCCGAGGCAGACGGGGCAGGTCTGGGAGTTGGGGTCGGCGCCCAGTGCGGTCGAACAGCCGCAGAACATCTTGGTGCGGGTGCCGAGTTCGACATGGACCTCAAGGCCCATGACGGGGTCGTACGACGCCAGCGCGTCCTCGTACGACACCAGGTCGGTCGTGGTGGTCACGGTGAAACTTCCCTCTCAGCCCAGCAGGACGTCGTCGTCGCCCAGGCGCTTCAGCTCGCGGTAGAGGATGGCGAGGCCGGTGGCGATGGCGGCGGCGGACACGGCGGCGTCGACGAGACGGAGCGTGTCGCTCTCGGCCCGTGCGAGCTTCGCCTGCTTGGCAACGCCGAACGCGCCGAACACGGTGGTGGCCATGGACAGGTACAGGCCGTTCCGGGACTTCTTGAAGCCCTTGGCCTTCGACAGCTTGCTCACAGCGACGGTGCCTCCTCGATCAGCGGGTGGCCCCACCTTTCCACGAAGGCGGCCTCGACCGCGGCGCCGACCTTGTAGAGCCGGTCGTCCTTCATGGTGGGGGCGATGATCTGCAGACCCACCGGCAGACCGTCCTCGGGGGCGAGGCCGCAGGGCAGCGACATGGCCGCGTTGCCCGCCAGGTTGGTGGGGATGGTGCACAGGTCGGCGAGGTACATCGCCATCGGGTCGTCGGCGCGCTCGCCGATCGCGAAGGCGGTCGTCGGGGTCGTCGGGGAGACGATCACGTCGACCTGCTCGAAGGCCTGCTCGAACTCCTGCTTGATCAGGGTGCGGACCTTCTGGGCGCTGCCGTAGTACGCGTCGTAGTAGCCGCTCGACAGGGCGTACGTGCCGAGCATGACGCGCCGCTTGACCTCGGGTCCGAAGCCGGCCTCGCGGGTCAGCGAGGTGACCTCCTCGGCGGAGTGCGTGCCGTCGTCGCCGGTCCGCAGGCCGTAGCGCAGGCCGTCGAAGCGGGCGAGGTTGGAGGAGCACTCGGACGGGGCGATCAGGTAGTACGCCGACAGCGCGAGGTCGAAGGACGGGCAGTCCAGCTCGACGATCTCGGCGCCCAGCTCCTTGAGCAGTTCGACGGACTCGTCGAAGCGCTGGATGACGCCCGCCTGGTAGCCCTCGCCGCGGAACTGCCGGACGACGCCGACGCGCATGCCGGACACCGAGCCGTTGCGGGCGGCCTCGACGACCGCGGGGACCGGGGCGTCGATGGACGTGGAGTCCATCGGGTCGTGCCCGGCGATCACCTCGTGCAGCAGGGCCGCGTCCAGGACCGTGCGGGCGCAGGGGCCGCCCTGGTCGAGGGAGGAGGAGAAGGCCACCATGCCGTAGCGGGAGACGCCGCCGTACGTCGGCTTGACGCCGACCGTGCCGGTGACGGCCGCGGGCTGGCGGATGGAGCCGCCGGTGTCGGTGCCGATGGCGAGCGGTGCCTGGAAGGCCGCGAGCGCGGCGGAGGAACCGCCGCCGGAGCCGCCGGGGATCCGGGTCAGGTCCCAGGGGTTGCCGGTCGGGCCGTAGGCGCTGTTCTCGGTGGAGGACCCCATGGCGAACTCGTCCATGTTGGTCTTGCCGAGGATGACGACGTCGGCGGCCTTCAGGCGCCGGGTGACGGTCGCGTCGTACGGCGGGATCCAGCCTTCCAGGATCTTGGAGCCGACGGTCGTGGGCACGCCCTCGGTGGTGAAGATGTCCTTGAGCGCGAGCGGGACGCCGGCCAGCGGGCCGAGCCTCTCGCCGCGTGCCCGCTTCTCGTCGACGGCGCGGGCCTGCGCGAGCGCGCCCTCGCGGTCGACGTGCAGGAAGGCGTGCACCTTCTCGTCGACGGCCTCGATGCGGGCGAGGTGGGCCTCGGTGACCTCGACCGCGGTCAGCTCGCCGGAGGCGATCTTCGCGGCGATCTCGGCCGCGGTGAGCCTGATGATGTCGCTCATGGCGGGTTACTCCTCCCCCAGGATCTGCGGCACCTTGAAACGCTGCTGCTCCTGGGCCGGGGCGCCGGAGAGCGCCTGCTCGGGCGTGAGCGACGGACGGACCTCGTCCGGCCGCATGACGTTCGTCAGCGGGAGCGGGTGCGAGGTCGGCGGTACGTCTTGGTCGGCGACCTCGCTGACGCGGGCGACCGCGCCGATGATGTCGTCGAGCTGTCCCGCGAAGTGCTCTAGCTCTTCGGGCTTCAGCTCCAGACGCGCCAGCCGGGCGAGGTGGGCGACCTCCTCGCGCGTGATGCCAGGCATGCAGCGTTCCTCTGGGGTGAGTGTGCGGTTTGGGCGAATCGACTCGGGCACGTGGGCTTGGGCAAGTCGGTCCGGGCCCAATCCTATGGGGCGGGGCCCCGAGTGCGTGAAACGGTTTCCCCCACCGCCCGCTCGGGCGCGGTGCGCGTCCCGGGCGCGGCTGCCCGGGAAATGGTTGTCGTACCGGTCCCGCACACCGACGCAGACGCCCCGGGGCGGCCTCGGGGACGATCGGCGGCGACGCCCTCAGACCGCGAAGAGCAGACCGGCACTGATCAGGACGACGACCGCGGTGGCGAAGTGGATCCCGAAGGCCACGGCCCTGGCGCCCCCGTGGCGCAGCACTATGAGCGTGTCGCCGAGCGGCACGAGGGCCACGCACAGCATGAACCAGGCCTCGGCACGGGCGCCCGAGAAGGCCAGCAGCGCCAGGCCCACCACTCCGAGGGCGCCGTCCCGCAGGCCCTTGATCGTCAGATAGGCGCCGGCGTCCCCGCCGGGGTCGGCCGGGACGCCGTAGCCGGTGGCGGCGGACCCGGGCTGGAACAGGAAGCGGTATCCGAGGAACAGGCAGAACAGGTCGAGCACGACGGCCAGGGTGTACGCGGTGACGGTCACGGCTTCTCCTTGCTAGCGGCGCTAGGGGCAAGAGCGAAGCTAGCAGATCGTCGACAGAATGGCTAGCAATGCTAGAATCCGAGTCATGACGATCCAGACGCGCCGGGAGCGCGAACGAGCGGAACGCGAGCGGCTGATCGTGACGGCCGCGCGGGAACTGGCCGAGGCGGAGGGCTGGGACGCGGTCACCACCCGCCGGCTGGCCGCCGAGATCGAGTACAGCCAGCCGGTCCTGTACAGCCACTTCAAGGGCAAGGACGCGATCATGGCGGCGGTCGCGGTGCGCGGCTGCGAGGAACTCACCGCCGAACTGCGGGCGGCGACCGCGGCGGCCGGGGGCACGCGCGAGCGGCTGGCGGCGGTCGGGAGGGCGTACACGGCCTTCGGGCGGCGGCGGCCCGCGCTCTACGACGCGATGTTCACGCTCCGGGTGGACCTGCCGTTCGCCACGCCGGAGGCCCCGGAGCCCCTCCAGGAGGCGTTCGGCGAGCTGTTGCGGGCCGTGGAGCCCGTCGCGGCACCGGGCGAGGACCCTGGACTGCTCACGGAGACGTGGTGGGCTGGCCTGCACGGGCTGGTGACCCTGATGCGCAGCGGCCGACTGCCGGAGGAGGCCCACGAACGCCGACTGGACCTGCTGATCGGCCACTTCGTGCCGCGCGACCCCGCCGGCTGACCCTGCCGCCCGGGATTGACCCGCGCGCCGGCGGGCGGGTCAGTCGTCGGTCGCGGCCATCGGCAGCGCGGCGGCGGGCCGCACCCAGCCCCGTGAGCCCCGCGCGCGCAGCCACGCCGTCGTCTCGTCCGGCGGCATCGCGGCCGCGACCAGCCAGCCCTGTACGGCGTCGCAGCCCAGGTCGCGCAGGCGCTCCCAGGTCTCGTCGTCCTCCACGCCCTCGGCGACGACCAGCAGTCCGAGCGAGTGCGCGAGGTCGACGGTGCAGCGCACGATCTCGGCGTCCTCGGTGTCGACGGCCAGCCGGGCCACGAACGAGCGGTCGATCTTCAGCTCACTGACCGGCAGCCTGCGCAGATGGACGAGGGAGGAGTAGCCGGTGCCGAAGTCGTCCAGGGACATCTTCACGCCGTGCCCGGTCAGCGCGTTGAGGGTGTCGGCCGCGCGCTGCGGGTCCTCCAGCAGGACGTGCTCCGTGATCTCCAGTTGGAGCGCTCCCGCGGGCACCCCGTGCCGGGCCAGCCGGGCGGCCACCGAGCCCGCGAACCCGGGGGTGTGCACATCACGCGGGGACACATTGACCGCGACCGGCACGAACAGGCCCTGGGAACGCCACCGGGCGACCTGTTCCAGCGCCGTCTCCAGCACGTACTCCGTGAGATGGGGCATCAGCCCCGAGGACTCGGCGATCGCTATGAACTCGTCCGGCGGCACCTTGCCGCGCTCGGGATGCACCCACCGCACCAGGGCCTCAAGACCCGCGACCTGCCCGTCGAAGCGGACCTTGGGCTGGTAGTGCAGCTGGACCTCGTGGGCGTCCAGGGCCCGGCGCAGGTCGCCCAGCAGACCGAGCCGGTCCGGGGTGTTGGAGTCCCGCTTGGACTCGTAGACCTCCACGCCCGTGCGGTCCCGCTTCGCCTGGTACATCGCCACGTCCGCGCGGCGCAGCAGCCCCTCGGCGTCCAGCGCGTGGTCGGGGAAGACCGCGACGCCCGCGCTGGCCTCCAGGACGAGGGTGAGCCCGTCCAGATCCATCGGGGAGCTGAGCGCGGCCACCAGGCCCCGGGCGATCCGGGTCGCCGACGTGGTGGAGTCGGCCACGGGCAGTAAGACGGCGAACTCGTCGCCGCCGAGCCGCGAGGCCTCCGCGCCGCGCGGAAGGGCCTGCCGCAGCCGGTCGGCGGTCTGCAGCAGCAGCCGGTCACCGGCGAGATGGCCGAGAGTGTCGTTGACCGACCGGAAACGGTCGAGGTCGATCAGCATCAGTGCCGAGCGGGCGCCGATGCGCTCGGCGTCGTCCAGCGCGGTCCAGGTCCGCTCAAGCAGCCACTGCCGGTTGGGCAGTCCGGTGAGCGGGTCGCGCAACTGCTCCTCGGCCCGAGCACGGGCGATCCGCAGCGTGGAGTCCAGGGCGATCAGCGGGATGGAGAACAGCGGCAGCAGCAGCGGCTTGGCGACGGCGACGACGCAGATCAGCGGGGCGATGCCCAGCAGCGCGACGGCCACGAGGCCCTGTCTGACGAGGGCGGTGCGGGCGACGGTGGGCAGGCCGACGCGCGGTGTCTGCAAGTACCACAGCAGGGCGCGGGTGACGGCGAGATAGGCGACGGCGGCGAGTGCCACCTTGGGCGCCGCGGACACCCCCCAGGTGTCGGGGTCCCACGGGTCCTCCACCGACGGTACGGAGCCGCAGGCACCCAGCAGGAGCGCGCCCGCGGCGATGCCGAGGAGGTCGACCGCGCCGTGCAGCACGCCCTGGCGCCAGCGGCCCCGGCGGGCTATGCCGACCAGGACGACGACGGTGAGGCTGACCATGCCGGCCGGAACCCATCCGTACAGCAGCAGGACGGCGAGGGTGAGGGCGGCGCCGGAGCCGGTGCCGCCCCACCAGCGGGAGCGGCCGAGCATGACCAGGTGGCCGACGACGATGCCGGTCAGCACGGCCAGCGACCAGCCGACGGTGCCGGACGGGAAGAGGGCGTGGCCGTCGGTGAACGCCCGGTAGAAGCCGGCGCCCAGCACGAAGGCGGCGGCACCGACGATCGCCGCGGGCAACGCGGGCCAGGACAGGTGCCGTTCGCCGTCGATGTCGGCCGGCCCCTGGGCGTACCGCCGCACGGGCGACGGTGCGGAGCCGCGGGCGTCCGCCGCGGGATACGGCGCGCCACCATCGCGCTGCCCGAGCCGCCGGCCCACGTGCCACGCGCCCACCCTGCGACGCAGGCGCAGCCGTGAGCCCGCGGCGGCGCTCTCGGTCGGTTCCATTCCCGTCCCTCTCACAGCCTGCGGTGCCCACGCCACGCGGCCCGACGCCCGACAGTCATCAACGGCTCCGCGTTGGAGAACCCTTCGCCCCGTCCTGCGGTCGGGGCAGGGAGATGCCCCGACCGCAGCCGGGCACGGCGGGCGCACACCTCAACAGTAGGCCGCGGAACGCTTCCAGGGGCACCGGTCGTCGACGGTTGCCCGAATGCGCCCCGGCCACCCGTATGCATCTGATATGCGCCGATCGGGTGGCCTTCAACCGCTATTCCTCGGCCGAAAGCGCGACGCCGGCCGCCGCTTCGGCTCCTTGTTCGAGCAGGACGGTGAAACCCTCCTCGTTCAGAACAGGCACCTTCAGTTGCATGGCCTTGTCGTACTTCGACCCGGGGTTGTCACCGACCACGACGAAGGATGTCTTCTTGGACACCGATCCGGTCACTTTGGCGCCCCGGGTCTGCAGGGCGTCCTTGGCTCCGTCCCGGGTGAAGTCCTCCAGGGTGCCGGTGACGACGACGGTGAGGCCTTCGAGCGGGCGCGGGCCCCCGTCCTCCTCGGCCGACTGGTCCTCCAGGGGTACTCCGGCCGCCTTCCACTTGCGGACGATCTCGCGGTGCCACTCCTCGGCGAACCACTCCTTGACGGCGGTGGCGATGATCGGGCCGACGCCGTCGGTGTTCGCCAGCTCCTTCTCGGTGGCCTGCTCGATGCGGTCGAGCGAGCGGAACTCGCGGGCCAGGGCCTGGGCGGCGACCGGCCCGACATGGCGGATGGAGAGCCCGTTGAGGAAGCGGGCGAGCGGGCGGCTCTTGGCCTCCTCGATGTTCTTCAGCAGTGCGAGGGTGTTCTTCTTCGGCTCGCCCTCCTTGTTGGCGAAGACCGTGACGATCTTCTCCTCGCCGGTCTTGGGGTCGTGCTTGGGCAGCCCGCTGTCCGGGTCGAGGACATACGCCTTGATGGGCAGCAGCTTGTCGACGGTGAGGTCGAAGAGGTCGCCCTCGTCCACCAGTGGCGGCTCGGAGGGTTCGAGCGGTCCGGTCAGCGCGGCCGCCACGACAGCACCGAAGTGCTCGATGTCCAGGCACTCCCGGCCGGCGAGGTAGGAGACGCGCTCCCGCAACTGGGCGGGACAGGTACGGGCGTTGGGGCAGCGGAGGTCGATGTCGCCCTCCTTCATCGCCTTCAGCGGCGTCCCGCACTCGGGGCACTTCGCCGGCATCACGAACTCCCGCTCGCTGCCGTCTCTGAGGTCGGCGACCGGTCCGAGGATCTCCGGGATCACGTCACCCGCCTTGCGCAGCACCACGGTGTCGCCGATGAGCACGCCCTTGGCCTTGACGACCTCCTGGTTGTGCAGGGTGGCGAACTCCACCTCGCTGCCGGCCACCGTGACCGGCTCGACCTGCGCGTACGGAGTGACGCGGCCGGTGCGGCCGACGCCCACCTTGATGTCGAGGAGCTTGGTGTTGACCTCCTCCGGCGCGTACTTGTAGGCGATCGCCCAGCGGGGTGCGCGGGCCGTGGAGCCGAGCCGGCCCTGGAGGCGGATCTCGTCGAGCTTGACGACCACACCGTCGATCTCGTGGGCCACCGAGTGCCGGTGCTCGCCGTAGTAGGCGATGAACCGGCGCACGCCCTCCAGGTCGTCGACCACCCTGTTGTACGGGGAGGTGGGCAGGCCCCATTCCTTCAGCAGGTCGTAGGCCTGGGAGAGACGGGCCGGGCCCGAGAAGCCCTCCAGGACGCCGATGCCGTGGACCACCATGTGCAGCGGGCGGGTGGCGGTGACCCGGGGGTCCTTCTGGCGCAGCGAACCGGCCGCCGCGTTGCGCGGGTTGGCGAAGGGTTTGTCCCCCGACTCGACCAACCGGGTGTTGAGTTCCTGGAACTTGTCCATCGGGAAGTAGACCTCGCCGCGGATCTCCACGCGGTCGGGGACCCGGTCGCCCGCCAGGCGCTCCGGGATCTCCGCGATGGTGCGGACGTTGGGCGTGATGTCCTCGCCGGTGCGGCCGTCGCCGCGGGTGGCCCCGCGGACCAGCCGGCCGTGCTCGTAGGTGAGGTCGACGGCGAGTCCGTCGACCTTCAGCTCGCACAGGAAGTGGTACTTCTGCTCGCCCAGCTCCTTGGCGATGCGCTCGGTCCAGGCGGCGAGTTCGTCGTCGTTGAAGGTGTTGTCCAGGGAGAGCATGCGGGAGGGATGCTCTACGGCCGTGAACTCCGTCTCGTAGGCGCCGGCGACCTTCTGCGTCGGGGACTGGGGGGTGCGCAGCGCCGGATGCCGCTCCTCCAGCTCCTCCAGGTCGCGCAGCAGCCGGTCGAAATCGGCGTCGCTGATGACGGGGGCGTCCTTCACGTAGTACCGGAAGCGGTGCTCCTCGATCTGCTCAGCGAGCTGCGCGTGCTTCTCCCGCGCCGTCGCGGGCACGTTTGTCGTCTCCGCCTGCTTGTCGCCGGCCACCGTGTGTCCTCCCGTTACTCTGGGTTGTCCGCGAGGGATCTCGCCGCCCGGACGCAGTGGGCGAGCGCACGGCGGGCGTACTCGGGTGACGCGCCCGCGAGCCCGCACGCCGGAGTGACCGTGACCGTCTCCGCGAGCGACTCCGGCCGCAGCCCCAGCCTGCGCCACAGCGTCCTGACCCCCATGACGCTACCGGCAGGGTCTGACAATGCGGCGTCGGTGCCCGGCACGACACCGGTGAATAGCCGGGTGCCGCCCTCCACCGCCTCGCCGATCGCGTCGTCGTCACGCTCGGTGAGGAGCGAGAAGTCGAACGAGACGCCCGCGACGCCCGCCCGGCGCAGCAGCGCGAACGGCACGTCCGGTGCGCAGGAGTGCACCACGACGGGGCCGCCGCCGTGCACCCCGGCCACCTCGCGCAGCGCGCCCTCGACGATCTGCCGGTCCACGGCCCGGTGGGTGCGGTAGCCGCTGGCGCTGCGCACCCGGCCGCGCAGGACGGCGGTGAGCGACGGTTCGTCCAGTTGGAGCACGGGCCGGGCACCGGGCACGCGGCGCCGGACCTCCGCGAGGTGCAGGCGCAGCCCCTCCGTCAGCGAGGCGGCGAGGTCGCGGCAGGCGCCGGAGTCGGAGAGGACCGCCTCGCCGTTCCTGAGTTCCAGGGCGGCGGCGAGGGTCCAGGGGCCGACGGCCTGGATCTTCAGCGGGCCCTCGTACCCCTGCGTGAACTCCTCCAGCGCGTCGAGGTCCTCCCCGAGCCAGGCCCGAGCCCGTTTGGTGTCCCGCCCCGGGCGGTCGCCGAGCCGCCAGCCGCTGGGCTCCACGCGCGCGTACAGCTCGACGAGCATTCCGGCGGTGCGGCCGATCATGTCGGCGCCGGGGCCGCGGGCGGGCAGCTCGGGAAGGAAGGGGAAGTCCTCGAAGGTGCCGGTGACGGTCTTCGCGGCCTCGCGGACGTCGTCTCCGGGAGGGAGCCGATGCCGGTGGCGGGGCCGAAACACGGGCTGGTCTGGCTGTTGTCGCTCACCCGGCCAGCCTAGGGGGCGTCACCGCCCGGGACGCACCGTCAGGTCGTGGACCTCCGCGTCCCTCGGCAGGTCCAGGGCCATGAGGATCGTGGTGGCGACCGACTCGGGGTCGATCCACTTCGCGGGGTCGTACTCCTTGCCCTCCTGCTGGTGGACCTTGGCCTGCATGGGGCCGGCGGTGCGGCCCGGGTAGACCGAGGTGACGCGGACGCCGCCCGCGTGCTCCTCCTGGCGCAGGGCGTCGGCCAGGGCTTTCAGGCCGTGCTTGGAGGCGGCGTACGCGGACCAGCCCGCGTGGGCGTTCAGGCCGGAACCGGAGTTGACGAAGAGCACGTGGCCCTGGGCGACGCGGAGCTGGGGCAGGAGGAGGCGGGTCAGCTCGGCGGGGGCGACCAGGTTGACGTTCAGCTGGTGGTGCCAGGTCTTCGGGGTGAGGTCGCCGACCGGGCCGAGGTCGACGACCCCGGCGATGTGCAGCAGCGAGTCCACGCGGTCGGGCAGCGTCTGGTGGGAGAGGGCCCAGGACAGCCTGTCCGGGTCGGACAGATCGCCGACCAGCGTCTTCGCGCCGGGGAAGGCGGCGGCCAGTTCCCTGGCCCGGCCCGCGTCGCGCGCGTGCAGCACGATTTCGTCGCCGCGCCCGTGCAGGCGGCGGGCCACGGCCGCGCCGATGCCGGAGCCCGCTCCGGTGATCACATGTGTAGCCATGCCGGCCATGCTCGCATCACCGGTGCCTCACTCCTCACTCGATGCCCTGGCTCTCCTCCAGGTGGGCCAGGGCGCCGGCCGGCTCCTCGGCGAAGAGGACCAGTTCGATGAGGGGGCGGGGCAGGAAGCCCTCGTCCTCCATGCGGCGGAACTGCTCCTTGAGGCCGTCGTAGAAGCCGGCCGTGTTGAGCAGGACGACCGGCTTGTCGGTGTGCCCGTGCTTCTTCAGCTCCAGGATCTCCGTCGCCTCGTCCAGCGTGCCGGTGCCGCCCACCATGACCACCACGGCGTCGGACTTCTCCAGCAGCAGCCGCTTGCGCTCGGCGAGGTCCCGCGCGATCACCATCTCGTCGGCGTCCTCGCGCGCCTTGTCGGCCAGGAAGCCCACCGAGACCCCGAGCAGCCGTCCTCCGGCCTCCTGCACGCCGTCGGCGACCACCTTCATCAGCCCGGTGTCGGAGCCGCCCCACACCAGGGTGTGGCCGCCCTTGCCGAGCAGGGCGGCGAACTCCCTCGCGGGGCGCGTGTAGCGCTCGTCGAGGTCGGCGGCGGAGAGGAAGACGCAGATGTTCATGGGGCAACGGTACGGCCCGGCCGAAACGGGAAGAACCCGGTGTCCGGGCACGCTGTAGTGACCGGGGCCACTGTCGCACAGGAGGACGATCATGACCAAGGGACACCGCATCACCGTCGAGCCGAGCGACCGGCACGTGCGCGTGGTGCACGACGGACAGGTGCTCGCGGAGAGCGACAAGGCGCTGGTGCTGAGGGAGACGGGACTTCCGGAGCGGTACTACATCCCGCCCCAGGACGTACGCCTCGACCTGCTGACCCCGTCCGACACGCACACGCACTGCCCCTTCAAGGGGGACGCCTCCTACTGGTCGCTGCCGGACGCGGCGGACCTGGTCTGGGCGTACCCGGACCCGAAGGCGGACGTGGCGGAGATCAAGGACCACCTGTGCTTCTACGAGGTGGAGGTGGCCTGAGCGGTTCGTGTCCCGGCGGGGCCGCGGGGAGAGCGGCGACGGGCGGCGAGGCGTCGCTGTACGGCGTATCGTCGCCGCGGCGCGCTGGTGCTGCGGGCCGCGGCGAGCGGGCCGCCGGTGCGCCGGATCGCCGTGTTCCTGCGCCACACCGGCCTGGGCGAGGAGTTGATCCGGGTGCCCGGCAGTCCCCCATGTGGACGGGCATGGAGTCGGCGGCGCCGGGCCCGGCGCACGACGACGCCGTGACGGGCGACAGCCGGGTCCCGGAGCCGACGTCGGTCACCGCTCCCGTGCTGTCCCTGGCGGGCGGCCCGCGCGATCGCCGGGGCGGCCCCCACGGTGCTTACGGCACCGTGGAGGGGCAGACGCACACGCTGGAGCCGGGCGTACTGGCACCGGTGCTGACGGACTTCCTCGCGAAGTGAGCCAACGTCCGGGTCCCGGGTGGTCGGGTCAGGCCACGCCGGCCGTCACGCGTGAGGTGGAGGCGATCGTCGCCGAGCCCACCACGCGGGTGCCGTCGTAGAGCACGATCGCCTGGCCGGGGGCGACGCCGCGGACCGGGTCCGTGAAGGACACCTCCAGGGTGCCGTCGACCAGTTCGGCCCGGACCTCGCTCTCGCCGCCGTGGGCGCGGAGCTGGGCCGTGTAGGTGCCGGGGCCGGTGGGGGCGGCGCCGCACCAGCGGGGCCTGACCGCCCGCAGCCCGTCCACGTCGAGGGCCCGCGCCGGGCCCACCGTGACGGTGTTGTCCACCGGCGAGATGTCCAGGACGTAGCGCGGCTTGCCGTCGGGGGCCGGGGTGCCGATCCTGAGCCCCTTGCGCTGGCCGATGGTGTAGCCGTAGGCGCCCTCGTGGGTGCCGAGCCGGTTGCCCGCCTCGTCGACGATGTCGCCCTCGGCCCGGCCCAGGCGGTCGGCGAGGAAGCCCTGGGTGTCGCCGTCGGCGATGAAGCAGATGTCGTGCGAGTCGGGCTTCTTGGCCACCGCGAGGCCCCTGCGCTCGGCCTCCGCGCGGATCTCGTCCTTGGTGGTGAGCGTGTCGCCGAGCGGGAACATCGCGTGGGCGAGCTGGCGGTCGTCGAGCACGCCGAGGACATAGCTCTGGTCCTTGGCCAGGTCGGAGGCGCGGTGCAGTTCCCGGGTGCCGTCCTCGCGCAGGATCACCTTGGCGTAGTGACCGGTGCAGACGGCGTCGAAGCCGAGGGCCAGCGCCTTGTCGAGCAGCGCGGCGAACTTGATCTTCTCGTTGCAGCGCAGGCAGGGGTTCGGGGTGCGGCCGGCCTCGTACTCGGCGACGAAGTCCTCGACCACGTCCTCGCGGAAGCGCTCGGCGAGGTCCCAGACGTAGAACGGGATGCCGATCACGTCCGCGGCGCGGCGGGCGTCGCGCGAGTCCTCGATGGTGCAACAGCCCCGCGCGCCCGTGCGGAAGGACTGCGGGTTCGCGGAGAGCGCGAGGTGGACGCCGGTCACGTCGTGCCCCGCCTCGGCCGCGCGGGCGGCGGCGACGGCGGAGTCGACTCCGCCCGACATGGCGGCGAGGACGCGGAGGGGACGGGTGCGCTGCGGGGTCTCAGTCATAACCCGTCCAGGGTACGTGGAGACGGGAACCGGAACGCGCGAGTATGCGTTGGAGATCGCATGGGAGCTGAGCAGGAATCCACGGGCGGCTCCACGGGCGGGCCCAAGTCCACGGGCGGACCCAAGGACGCGGACCGGCGTATCGGCCGGCGGACGCTGATCGTCGGCGGTACGGCGGCGGCCGTCGGCTCCGCCGTGCTCGCGCGCGACGAGCTGTCCCGCCTGTGGTGGCGCGCACCGGGAGTCGAGCGGCCCCGCGAGGAGGGCGCCGTGGACTACTCGGGCGCCCGCTGGGTGGCGGCGTCGGGCGCGAACTGGCGGCGGGCCGACCGGCCGGACGACTACCGCATCGACATGGTGATCGTCCATGTCACACAGGGCAGCTTCGACAGCGCCGTGAAGGCCTTCCAGAACCCCGGGCACAAGGCGGCCGCGCACTACATCGTCGGGCAGGACGGGCACGTCGCCCAGATGATCCGCGAGCTGGACGTGGCGTACCACGCGGGCAACCGCGGCTACAACGAACGAAGTGTCGGCATAGAGCACGAGGGCTTCGTGGACCGCCCCCGGGACTTCACCGACAGGATGTACACCGCCTCCGCGCGACTGACGGCGGGGATATGCGCACGGTACGAGATACCCCTGGACCGCGAGCACATCATCGGCCACGTGGAGGTGCCGGGCACGGACCACACCGATCCCGGGCCGCACTGGGACTGGGACCGGTACATGAAGCTGGTCCGCCGGGCGGCCACGAGCGCCCCGTCGAGCGGCCCCTCGCAGTCCGGCGTCTAGGAAGTGCCGCTCCGCCCGTCCAGGGACCGCGCTCTAGGTCAGCCCCGCCGCCCGTGCCCGTTCCACCGCCGGTCCGACGGCCTTGGCCAGCGCCTCGACGTCGGCCTGTGTGGAGGTGTGGCCGAGGGAGAAGCGCAGGGTGCCGCGGGCCAGGTCGGGATCGGTGCCGGTGGCCAGCAGGACATGGCTGGGCTGGGCGACACCCGCGGTGCAGGCGGAGCCGGTGGAGCACTCGATGCCCTGGGCGTCGAGCAGGAGGAGCAGGGAGTCGCCCTCGCAGCCGGGGAAGGTGAAGTGCGCGTTGGCGGGGAGCCGGTGCGCGGGGTCGCCGCCGAGGACGGCGTCCGGGACCGCCGTGCGGACCGCGTCGACCAGGTCGTCGCGCAGGGCGCCGATCTCGCGGGCGAACCACTCGCGCCGCTCGACGGCGAGGAGGCCGGCGACGGCGAAGGAGGCGACGGCGGGCACGTCGAGGGTGCCGGAGCGGACGTGCCGTTCCTGGCCGCCGCCGTGCAGGACGGGCACCGGGGTGTACTCGCGGCCCAGGAGCAGCGCGCCGATGCCGTAGGGTCCGCCGATCTTGTGGCTGGAAACGGTCATCGCGGCGAGTCCGGAGGCGGCGAAGTCGACCGGGAGCTGGCCGACCGCCTGGACCGCGTCCGCGTGCAGTGGTACGCCGAACTCGGCGGCCACGTCGGCGAGTTCACGGACCGGCATGATGGTGCCGATCTCGTTGTTGGCCCACATGACGGTGGCGAGGGCCACGTCGTCGGGATTGCGGGCGACGGCCTCGCGCAGCGTCTCGGGGTGGACCCGGCCGTGGGCGTCGACCGCGAGGTACTCGACGCTCGCGCCCTCGTGCTCGCCGAGCCAGTGGACGGCGTCGAGGACGGCGTGGTGCTCGACGGGGCTGGCCAGGACCCGGGTACGGGCCGGGTCGGCGTCGCGGCGGGCCCAGTACAGGCCCTTGACGGCGAGGTTGTCGGCCTCGGTGCCGCCGGAGGTGAGGACCACCTCGCTGGGGCGGGCGCCGAGCGCCTCGGCGAGGGTCTCGCGGGCCTCCTCGACGGTGCGCCGCGCGCGGCGGCCCGACGCGTGGAGGGAGGAGGCGTTGCCGGTGACGCTCAGGTGCGCGGTGAGTGCCTCGACCGCCTCGGGAAGCATCGGGGTGGTCGCGGCGTGGTCGAGGTAAGCCATGGTGGGGCCGATTCTACGGGGCGCCCCGCCCGCGCCCGGCCTCGGTTCGGGGTTGGCCCCGAACGGTGGGCCCCGGGCGTGCGGCGGCACGGTCGTCGGGCCGTCTCACAGACTCCACGACATCGTGTTGTCCGCGGCCATGAACACCACCAGGACCAGCAGGTCGGCGACGCCGAGGCCGAGGCCGAGGAGGGCCCGGCCCCGCCGGGTGGTGCCGCGCCACAGGGCGATGCCCGCCAGGGCGATGGCGATCGGGCCCAGGAAGACGTTGAGGACGAGCAGCCCGAGCAGGCCGAGGACGAAGGAGGCGACGGCCATGCCGTCGGTGTCCCGGATGCCGGTCGGGCGGGCGGTGCGGGTGGAGCGGGTGGCCGGTGCGGTGAGCTGCACGAGGTTCTCCCTGCTGTGCGACGGTCCGTGCGTCAGTGGGCGGAGGTGCTCCGGCGGCGGCCGTGCCGCTCGCGGACCGCGAAGACGCCGAGCCAGACGGCGATGACCAGGGCGGCGGCGACGGAGAAGGTGAGCGGCGCGTGGGCGACGGTGCCCAGCACCACGCCGAGGAGCAGAAGTGCGGCGACGAGAAACAGCATGGAGCGGATCCCCCAACCTTCGGTGAACCATTGCGAGTACATTTGTTCACTGACTTCCCAGTCTAGCGCGCCCCACGGCTTTTCAATTCCAGAGAACAGTTGTTAACTGCATGGCATGAGTCACACTCCCGGCGTTCGGCAGGCCCAGAAGCGCAGGACCCGGCAGGCGCTCCTGGACGCGGCGCTCGGGCTGCTGGAGGAGCAGAGCCTGAGCAGCCTGGGACTGCGCGAGGTCACCCGTGCCGTGGGAGTCGCCCCGACCGCCTTCTACCGGCACTTCCACTCCACGGCGGACCTCGGCGTGGCACTGGTGGAGGAGGCGATGGGCAGCCTGCACCCGATGATCGGGAGCACGGTCTCACCGGTCGAGGACAGCGACGAACGCATTGCCCGCGCCGTCGAGTTGATCGCCGGGCATGTGGCCGCGCACCCCGCCCACGTCCGCTTCGTCGCCCGCGAGCGGCACGGCGGGGTGAAGCCGGTGCGGGAGGCCATCCGGGAGCAACTGGCCCGGTTCGCCGAGGAGGTGAAGGCCGAGCTGGCCGACGACAGCGCGTCGGTGGGCTGGAGCGAGGCCGATCTGAGGATGCTCGCGGGCCTCTATGTGGACCAGATGCTGAACGCGGCCTCCCTGTTCCTGGAGACGCAGGAGGCCTCGGAGGAGGAGCGCCGGCGTGCCGCCGCGACCGCGGCCCGGCAACTGCGGCTGATCAGCGTCGGCCGCCGGCACTGGCTGGGCTGACGGGCCGCGGGCGGGTCAGGGGAGCCGTACGCGGGCCAGTTGGCGGGACTGGGCGACCAGGCGGTCGGCGCTGTCCCAGACCTCGGCGTCCTCCTCCAGGAAGCCGCCGGCGAGGTTGCGGGTGGTGACGGCGACGCGCAGCGGCCCTGGTGCCGGGCGGCAGCGCACGTGCACGGTCAGCTCGACCGTCGGCACCCAGCCCTTCAGCCCCAGCTCGAAGGCGGTCGGGGGCAGCGCGTCCACCGCGAGGAGCACCGAGAGCGGGTCGGCGTCGCGGCCGTCGGCGAGTGCGAACCAGGCCCGCATCTCCCCCTTGCCCGAGGGCTGCCCGAGCGCCCAGCCCAGCGTGGCGGGGTCCAGCTTGAGGTTCAGCCGGTCGGTGATGGCCGAGCCGCCGCCGAGGGGGGAGGGACCGTCCTGCGGGCCGAGGCACTGGTCCACCGGCGGGATCGCGGGCGGCCTGGCCGAGGTGCGCACGTCGTCCGGGAGCGTGGCGAGGTCGCCGTAGGAGGCGAGGACGCGGATGCGCTCGACCTCGTCGCCCTCGTCGTCGTACTGGAAGAGGGAGGCCTGGCCGGTGGCGAGGGTGCGGCCCGTGCGGACGGCCTCGGTGCGCACGACCGCCGGTCCCGGCCGGGAGGCGGTGAGGTAGTGGGCCGAGACGGTGAACGGGTCGGGGTGCGGGAGGGCGTCACCGAGGGCGCGGCCCAGGACGGCCAGCAGATAGCCGCCGTTGACGGCGTCGAAGATCGTCCAGCCGGCGGAGAGGCCGATGTCGTAGATGCCGGGGGCGCGCCGGGTGACGGCGGTGTCCCGGTCGAACTCGCTGTCGCCGATGGTGGCCCGCGGGGCCGGCGCGAAGGCTGCTTCTGGCATGACCGCACGGTACAACAGGAAAATACTAAGCGGTAGCTTTCCCTGTGGTCCGAAGGACGCGGGACGGACCCCTCGCTCCCCCTCGCTCCCCCTCACTCCCCTTCCGCCACCGTGGACCGCCGGTTCCAGGCGCGCGGCGCCCGCCAGTGGAAGCGCAGGGCGAGCAGGCGCAGGGTGAAGGCCGTGACGACCGCGAGACCGCTGGTGAACGGGGTGAGGGCCGCGTAGCGCAGGCACAGGGCGACCATCGCGGAGCCGACGATCGCCGGGACGGCGTACAGGTCGCGGTCCCAGCGCAGCAGCGAGGGCACCTCGTTGGCGAGCACGTCGCGCAGCACGCCGCCGCCCACCGCGGTAGCCAGGCCCAGACAGGCGGAGGCGGTCAGACCGAGGCCGTGATCGTGGGCCTTGGTCGTGCCGGCGACGCAGAACAGGCCGAGCCCGGCCGCGTCGAAGATGTTCACGCCGGCCTGGAGGCGCTCCACATGGGGGTGGAGGAAGAACACCAGCAGGGCGGCGAGCAGCGGCGTGACGAAGTACCCCAGGTCCGTGAAGGCCGCGGGCGGCACGGCGCCGATGACCAGGTCCCGGAACAGCCCGCCGCCCAGCGCGGTGACCTCGGCGAGGACGGCGATGCCGAACACGTCGAAGTTCTTGCGTACGGCCAGCAGCGCGCCGGAGATGGCGAAGACGAAGATGCCGGCCAGGTCGAGGGTGTGCTGGACGGTGGGGCTGAAGAATTGCTCGTACACTCTTCCATTCTCACCCAGCAACGAGCCCCCGCCTTACAAACAAAGGCGGGGGCCCGGTGTTGGGGCAAGAATCACATCCCCTTGGCGGGAGGCTCCTCGTCGGCGGCCTGGGCGACCGCCGCGACCTCGGCGGCGACCGCGGCCGAGGTCGCGGCCGACTCGGCCAGCGCCTCCTCCGACACCAGCTCCGCGGCCTCCTTGGCGGCGGAGAGCAGGACGACGTCCTGCGGGGCCTGGTCCTGGAAGTTCTCCGGGTGGTGGCAGGCCACCTGCTGACCGGGCACCAGCTCCTTGAGCGGCGGCTCGGTGGTCGTGCAGATCTGCGTCGCCTTCCAGCACCGGGTGTGGAAGCGGCAGCCGCTCGGCGGGGCGATCGGCGAGGGCACGTCGCCCTTGAGCAGGATGCGCTCGCTCTTGGTCGACTTGCGCGACGGGTCCGGGATCGGCACCGCGGACAGCAGGGCCTTGGTGTACGGGTGCATCGGCGACTTGTAGAGCCGGTCGCGGTCGGCCAGCTCCATGATCTTGCCGAGGTACATCACCGCGATCCGGTCCGAGACGTGCCGGACGACCGACAGGTCGTGCGCGATGATCACGTACGTGAGGCCCAGCTCGCTCTGGAGGTCGTCGAGCAGGTTGACGACCTGGGCCTGGATCGACACGTCGAGCGCGGAGACCGGCTCGTCGGCCACGACCAGCTTGGGGTTGAGCGCGAGCGCGCGGGCGATGCCGATGCGCTGGCGCTGACCGCCGGAGAACTCGTGCGGGTAGCGGTTGTAGTGCTCGGGGCTGAGACCGACCACCGACAGCAGCCGCTGCACCTCCTTCTTCACCCCGCCCTCGGGCTCGACGCCCTGGAGCTTGAAGGGGGCGCTGACGATCGTGCCGATGGTGTGGCGCGGGTTCAGCGAGGAGTACGGGTCCTGGAAGATCATCTGCACATCGCGGCGCAGCGGGCGCATCCCGCCGACCCCGAGGTGGGTGATGTCCTTGCCCTGGAACTCGACCTTGCCCGCGGTCGGTTCGAGCAGCCGGGTGATCAGCCGGCCCATGGTCGACTTGCCGCAGCCCGACTCGCCCACGACACCGAGGGTCTCGCCGGCCCGGACCTCGAAGTCGAGGCCGTCGACGGCGCGGACCGCGCCGACCTGGCGCTGGAGCAGGCCCTTCTTGATCGGGAAGTGCTTCTGGAGCCCGGTCACCTTCAGCAGGGTCTCGCCGGGTGCGGCGTCCCGGGTGAGGGTGGCACCGCTCTGTGCGGGGATGGTCACCGCTTTGTCCTTGGCCTTGTCACTCACAGCTTCGGCGCAATCTCTTCGGTCCAGATACGCTCCCGCTGCTCCTGCGACATGTGGCAGGCGGCCCAGTGGTTGCTGCCGACCTGGGACAGCTCGGGGCGGACCCTGCGGGTGATGTCGTCCTTGGGCACGTCGGCGTACGGGCAGCGCGGGTTGAAGGCGCAGCCGGACGGGAGGTTGATGAGGGAGGGCGGGGAGCCCTTGACCGGGATGAGGCGTTCCTGCTGGTCGCGGTCGAGCCGCGGCATCGAGCCGAGCAGGCCCCAGGTGTAGGGGTGCCGGGGCTCGTAGAACACCTTCTCCGCCGGTCCCCGCTCGACGCACCGGCCGCCGTACATCACCAGGAGGTCGTCGGCCAGTTCGGCGACGACACCCAGGTCGTGGGTGATGACGATGACCGCGGAGCCGAACTCCTTCTGCAGGTCGCGGATCAGGTCGAGGATCTGCGCCTGGACGGTGACGTCCAGGGCGGTCGTCGGCTCGTCCGCGATCAGCAGCTCGGGGTTGTTGACCAGCGACATCGCGATCATCGCGCGCTGGCGCATACCGCCGGAGAACTCGTGCGGGTAGCTGTCCACCCGCTTGTCCGGCTGCGGGATGCCGACGCGGTCGAGCATCTCCACGGCCCGCCGCCTGGCGGTCTTCTTGGACACGTTGTGGTGGATGCGGTACGCCTCCACGATCTGCTGGCCGATCGTGTAGTACGGGTGCAGCGCGGACAACGGGTCCTGGAAGATCATCGCCATCTGCCGGCCGCGCAGCTTGCGCACGTGGTCGGGGTCGGCGGAGAGCAGCTCGGTGCCGTCCAGCCAGATCTCGCCGGAGATCTGCGCCTTGCGCTTGCCGTACTGGCCGGCGGTGTGCAGGCCCATGATGCCGAGGCTGGTCACCGACTTGCCGGAGCCGGACTCGCCCACGATGCCGAGGGTCTTGCCCTTCTCCAGCTGGAAGCTGAGCCCGTCGACGGACTTGACCAGGCCGTCGTCGGTCGGGAAGTGCACCTTCAGGTCGCGTACTTCCAGGAATGCCTTGGGCGTGAGCGGGGCGGCGAAGGACTCGCCCACCACGGCTCCGCTCCTGCTGAGGTCGGTCATGCGAGCCTCACTCGGGGGTCGATCACGGCGTACAGGATGTCCACCACGAGGTTGGCGATGAGCACCGCGAGAGAAGTGATCAGGACGACGCCCAGGATGAAGGGGAGGTCCTGGTTCCTGATCGCGTCGAGCACCTTCTGGCCGAGGCCGGGAAGGCTGAACGTGGTCTCGGTCAGGATAGCGCCGCCCATCAGGGCGCCGAGGTCCATGCCGAGCATGGTGAGCAGGGGCGTCAGCGTCGAGCGCATGGCGTGCTTGCGGATGACGACCTGCTCGCGCAGGCCCTTGGCGCGCGCGGTGCGGATGTAGTCCTCGCCGAGGATCTCCAGCATCGTCGCCCGGGTGATCCGGGCGTACATCGCGGCGTACAGGAAGGCCAGGGTGATCCAGGGCAGGATCATGCCGCCGAGCCAGCCGGTGAAGCTGTCCTCCAGGGGCACGAACTCCGCGTTGATCCAGCCCAGGCCGTGCGAGAAGATCGCCAGGCTGAGCAGGCCGGTGAAGTAGATGGGGAGGGAGACGCCCGCCAGCGCGACGACCATCGCGCCGCGGTCCCACAGGGTGCCCCGCTTGAGGGCGGAGAGCACACCGGCGGCGAGGCCGAACAGCAGCCACAGGACGGCCGCACCGAGCGCGAGAGCCAGGGTCACCGGGAAACGCTCGGTCAGCACCGGCCAGACGGCCTGCTCGCTGCGGAAGGAGTAGCCGAAGCACGGCGCGGAGCACTGGGTGACGTCGCCGCCGCCGGAGTAGGTGCGGCCGACGAAGATCCCCTTGAAGAACTCCCAGGCCTGGACGAAGATCGGGTCAGCCAGACCCAGCTTCTGCCGCACCCCCTCGACCGCCGCGGGGTCCGCCTGCTTGCCCACGAAGCTCGTGGCGATGTCGACGCCCGCCCACTTCGGGACGAGGAAGAAGATGCCGAAGACCACCAGGATGATGACCACGAGCATCACTACGGCGGCGAACAGCCGCCTGATGAGGTAAGCGAGCACAGCTAACGGCCCGCTGCGGACCGCGGGCCACCGGAGGTCGTCCGGTGGCCCGCGGTCACGCCGCGCCGGCCTTCACCTGCCTTTCGTGCCGTACGGCGGGTGTTCCGGTTACTTCGCGGACTTCAGGCCGAGGTTGACGAAGTCGTACATACCGCTGTAGCCGTCGGTGGTGTACACGTTCGCCAGTCGGTTCGAGCGCCAGTTGATGAACTTCTCGAAGACGAAGGGCAGGTAGTAGCCGCCCTCCATCACCTTGTGGTTGATCTGCTTGGCGATGTCGGCCTTGCCGTCGTCGTCGAGCGTGGTGACGTAGTCGTTGAACAGGCCGTCGATCGACTTGTCCTTGATCAGCGCGTAGTTGTTGTTACCGCTGTCGAGGATGTAGTTGCTGTTCCACAGGGGCAGACCGTATCCCTGGACGGACGGGAAGTCCGGGCCCCAGCCCATGATGATGATGCCGTAGTTCTTCTTGACGACGTTCGCGGGGCTGCCGATGATGCCGGCGGTCTGCGAGCCGTCGTACTGGTCGATGTCGACCTTGATGCCGATCTTCTTCAGCGACGCCTGGAGCGACTCGGCGGTGGCCACCTCGACCGGCTTGTTGTTCCGGACCGCGATGGTGGTGCTGAAGCCGTTCGGCTGACCGCAGGCCTTCAGCTCTTCCTTGGCCTTCTCGACGTTGCCGTTCTTGTTGGCCCCGGCCATCTCGTAGGGGTCGTACTTCTGCAGCTCCGAGCCGGGGACGGCCGGCGGCAGCATGTTGGTGCCGATGTCGCCACCCGCGACCGGGCCACCGCGCGCGGTCTGCAGCGAGACGTGGTCGGCCCCGTACAGCACGGCCTTGCGGCAGTGGATGTTGTCGAACGGCTTCACGCTCTGCGGGAAGACGGCGTAGCGGATGTAGCCGGAGACCGGGTTGTCCAGGTTCTCCTTGTGCTCCTTGAGAGCGGTGCTGCGGCCCTGCGGGGACAGGCCGGTCTGGGCCAGGTCCAGGTCGTAGTCACCGGAGATGAGCCGGGCGTCCAGCTCGTTGGCGTTGGTGAAGAACTTGATGGAGATCTTGTCCGGGTACGCCTTGCGGACCGGGTCCGAGTCCTGCTTCCACTCGGTGTTGCGGACCAGGGTCAGGTCCTTGCCCGGGTTGTAGGACTCGAACTTGTACGGGCCCGAGGAGAACGGGTGCAGACCGTACTTGGACTTGGTGTCCTTGTCCTGGCGGATCGGGGACGCGGAGGTGAGCGCCAGCATCTCCTCGAAGTCCGAGTTGGCCTGCGGGAGCTTGAAGACGACGGTCTTGTCGTCCGGCGTCTCGATGGCCTTCAGACCGAGCTTGTCCTTGGCCTTGTCCTTGTACGGACCCGGGTACTCGTCCTTCGGATCGAGCACCTCCTTGAGGTACGTCGGGCCGCCGGACAGCACGTCCTGCGCCCAGACGCGCTCGATGCCGTACTTGACGTCCTTGGACGTGATCGGCTGCCCGTCCTCCCAGGTGACGCCGTCACGCAGGGTGTACGTGTAGGTCTTGCCGTCGTCGGAGACCTTGCCGAGCCCCGAGGCGAGGTCCGGGGTCACACCGGCGCCGTCACTGCCGGGCTCCGTGGCGTTCGTGACGAGCTGGCGGCTGTAGTAGCGGGAGAAGTTCCACATGAAGCCGTAGTAGCCGCGCGTGGTGTCCCACGAGTCGGCGTCCTGCGCGCTGGCGAACTTCAGCTCGCCGCCCTTCTTGGCCTGGTCGGCCTGGGCGATCTTGTTGTTTGCAGCGTCGAAGCCGGCAGCGCCGTTCTTCGATCCCCCGCCACTGCTGTCGTCGTCGCCGCCGCCGCACGCCGCCGTGGTCAGCAGCGCAGCGACCACTGCGGCAGCGGCCACGGCCTGCTTGCGCCGCCCTGAGGTGCGTTGGGTAGTCACGATCTCGGATCCTCCGGATTAGATGAGAGACCCCGTGCAGGTGCCACGGGTAGCTTTGCGGTACGGCAGTTCAGCGGGAGCCCTTCGGGTCCAGCGCGTCGCGTACGCCGTCGCCGAAAAGATTGAAGGCGAGCACGGTGATGAAGATCGCCACGCCAGGGATCACCATGTACGTGGGATCCGACTTGTAGTAGTCGATCGCGCTCGAGAGCATCTGCCCCCAGGATGCGGTGGGCGGCTTGACGCCCACGCCCAGGAAGCTCAGTGCCGCTTCGGTGAGGATGTTGGTGGGGATCATCATCGTCGTGTAGACGATGATCGGCGCGACCAGGTTGGGCAGCAGTTCCTTGAACAGGATGTAGAACCGCCCGGCACCGAGGGAGCGGGCCGCCTCCACGTACTCCCGTTCACGCATCGAGAGGGTCTGGCCGCGCACGACGCGTCCGATGTAGGGCCAGCCGAAGAAGCCGATGACCAGGATCATCACGAACAGGCGCACACCTGTGCCGGACAGTCCCAGCATCTCGTTCGGCATGACGGAGACGAGCGCGATGATGAAGAGCAGCTGCGGGAAGGCCAGCAGGCCGTCCATGACCCGGCTGATGAGCGAGTCGACCCAACCGCCGAAGAAGCCGGCCAGGACTCCCAGGACGGTGCCGATCACGACGGCGACGATCGCGGACAGGAAGCCGACGAGCAGCGAGATCCGGGCGCCGTAGACGATGCGGGCGAAGATGTCGCGGCCGTTGACGGGCTCGACTCCCAGCAGGTGGTCGCCGCTGATGCCGCCCATGGATCCCGTGGGGGTGCCGAAGAGGGGGTCGATCAGGTCCTCGTGGTGCGTCTCGGGGTCCTGCCCGACGAGATTCGAGATCACGGGCGCGAGCAGCGCGATCACGATGAGGAGGAGCACCACGGCGCCGCCCGCGAGGGCCAGCTTGTCCCGTTTCAGGCGCTCCCAGGCGATCCGGCCCAGGGAACGCCCCTGTACTGCCTTGGCCTCGGCGCCGGCAACCGCCGCTTCCTCGGCCGCACTCGGGGCCGCTTCCGCGGTCGGCTCGTGCAATGGTGCCGTCATCTGGCAGGGACCCCTCTCAACCGGCGGTAGCCGGCCCGCACTTGCCGCTGTAGCGGCGTGGTTCAGTCCGTCGTACACAGGGGCGAACTCCCACCCCTTGTTGCGGGAGTCTTCAACGCTTTGGCGATCAGTAGCCAGAGTTGACGGGGAATGGATGCGCAACCGTGATGCTGTTTGAGGTGTTCCGTTATCCGGACAGTGGGTAACGGGGGTCGGACACGTACGAGTTAGGACATCAGGAACAGAATGGGGCGTTACGCTTCGATCTACGCGCGAAGATGTCGCCCTTCACCCACAGCTCGGAACCCGCGACGGTCAGTACCGGCTCCCCGCCGGAGGGTATCCGTACCCGCCCGCCGGAGCCTGGGCGGGGGCGGCGGCGTGCGCCTCGCGGTCGTAGAAGGGCCGGGTCTGGGCGCGCAGCCACATGGCGACCGGGTCATGGGCGTCGGTCATCGCGACCGTCGACACCGGCAGCCCGTCCGGCACCGCGCCGACGGACTGCTGCATCATCGCGCGCACCGCGTCGACGGCCGGCGGGGAGGTGTCGTACACATCGAGACCGATGGCGAGGTACGGCGCCCCCAGCGCCGGCTGCACCCAGGCGCGGCGCAGCGCGCGGACCGCCGGGGTGCGGTGGGCGTTCTGCGTGAGCAGGGCGTAGAACTGAGGGATCTCGATGGCCGGTTCGGACAGCCGCAGCGGCCCGGCGGGCTGGCGGTCCAGGCCGGAGGCGATGCGGCGCAGGTCCAGCCAGGGGATGCCGACGCCGCCGCCGGGTGCGTGCGGGTTGAGCCAGAGGCCGAAGTGGTCCGGGTACAGGGCGCGGGCCACCTCCAGTCCGTCGACCACCTCGTACGAACGGTTCCAGCCGCTGGCCGACAGCTCCTGGGCGGAGGTGACACAGGGCGCGTAACCGAAGCCCTCCACCTCCATGTTCCCGTACTGGGCGTCCGGGGCGCCGGCCTGGCCGTGCCACAGGAGCATCCAGACCTGGCCGGAGGTGGGGGTCGCGAGCGCGCGGAGCAGGGCCTCGTAGGCGTCGTAGCGCCCGGGGGTCACCTGGCGCAGCATGTGCTCGACCTGCCCGGTCGTGGTGCCGCTGGCGCTCACGTGTATCGCCCCTTCGAGAAGTCCCGGATATGGGACCAGCTTAAGGCTCCGCGAACAGGGGGCGCCCATGCGCTCGGGGCGCGCTGTCGTCCCGCGTGTGCGCCCGCCCGGCCGGCCCTCACAACTCCCGGTCGTAGAAGGGCCGGACCTTCTCCCGCATCCAGTCGCAGACCGGGTCCTGGGCCGCCTCCAGGAGGACCAGGTTGACCTGCCACTTCAGGGGCACCCTGGTCAGGGCCCGGCCCAGGGCGTCCAGGGGCAGGGCGCGGGCGTCGCCCTCCCAGTGGGAGAGTTCGACGCCGACGAACAGGACCGGGTCGGCGGTCTCGACGGCGGCAAGGCAGCGCCGGGCGCTGCGCACGACGCCGACGGCGGCGAACTCGGCGCCGGCCGCGGCCAGGAAGTCCACCGGGTCTTCCTGCCAGTCCGGCTCGAAGAGGCGGACCCGGCCGCCGGCCGCGGCCCCGTCCAGCGGGGTGCGGCCGGCCCGGCACAGCTCGGCCACGGCCGGCGGCGGCAGCGGGATGCCGACCACGCCGTCCGGGTTCACGGCGATGCCGAGCTGCGGCGGCAGCCCGCGGGCGAACTCCACGGCGGGGGCGACGGTGTACGCCATCTGCGCCCCGACGACCTGGCGGAACTGCTCCTCGGAGCTGAAGACCGGCACATAGGCCTGGCCGTCGATCTCCAGCGAGGGCAGGTCGAGGGGGCCGCTGCGCGGCCCGCCGCCGTTCGGCAGCGGCACCCATACGAAGCTGCGGCCGAGCACCTCCACGATCCGGCCGCCCGCGCCGGGCACGCCGAGCGAGGCGGACAGCACCTCCTCCAGCTCGTTGCCGGGCCAACCGCCGTGCGGGTGGGGGTGCGTCTGTGCCGGGAATCCGGCGGAGAAGTCCGCCGGGAGGTCCCCTGGGAAGTCCATCTGCCTACCGCCTGTGCCTGGTACCGCTGCTGTGGCTGAAAAGGCTAACGCGTCCGGTCCGAGGGCCCACCGTCCGTCACCCCGTGAACGCGATCCGGACCAGGGTGTCCGCCGCCGCCCGGTCCAGGAGGACCGCCGAGGCGCAGCCCGCGGGCAGGATGCCGGCGGTGATCGCGCGCAGCAGGCGGGAGTTGGCCGCGCGGTGCCGCAGGAAGGCGTAGCGCGAGACGGCCCGCCCGCGCTCGCGCTGGCCGGCCAGGGCCTCGCCGGCGCCGACGTTGAGCAGCAGCAGGTGCAGGGCGCCGCCCCGGCGGCGTGCTGCGCGGGCCAGCCAGCCGCGCACCCAGGCCTGGGTGCCGCAGTCGTGCACGACGACGCCCCCGCCGGAGCGCAGCGCGCGGCGCAGTCCGGCGTAGTGGGAGAGGCGGACGAGGGGCCGGTAGAGCGCGTACGGCACTAAGCGCGGCGTGCCGCGGTCCCAGCGGTCGCGGGTGTCCTGGGAGTCGACCCGGGGGCCGCGCACGGTGCGGGCCATCAGGGTGGACTTGCCGCTGCCGGGCAGCCCGGTGATCACCACCAGGTCCCGGGGGCCGAAGAGCAGGGCGTGCGGGCTGCGGCCGTCGCGGTCCCGCAGGTCGCGGACGACGGGTGCGGTCGGTTCCGCGCGGACCGCGCGGGCCGGGGCGGCGGGCTGCTCGGGCAGGGCCGGGCCCAATGCCGTGGCGTACGCCGTGGTGCTGTTCACCGTGATCGTCCTCCCCCTGGGGCGGTTCGGGCTCCCGCCTCCGTCGAGTGTAAAGAGAAGGTAATGCGCGGGTCTCCCGGTTTCGTTCACTTGCTGCCACAAGCCGGTCACAAGTGCGGCCCTGCCCAGGACCGGGCCGGGCGTGCGATGATGGCGGCGCCAACTGCATACCGGCCGTTTGAATCCGCGCGGGAGAGTCCCCGGCCTTCGCCGGGGCGCCGAAGGAGCAAGTCCCTCCCTTGAATCTCTCAGGCACCGTTACCGCGCGGGCGAGGCACATCTGAAAAGCGGACCGCCCCCGACGGCGGTCCCACCCAAGGTGCAAGTCCTGACCGCCGTGCCGCGGCGGTCATGGCGAACCTCTCAGGTTCCGATGACAGATGGGGAGGACCGACCTCGCCCGTGCCGTCCTGCCCTGGGAGACGACCGACCGATGAGCAGTACCGAACGCCGCCGTACCGCGCTGGATGCCACGCATCGCGCGCTGGGCGCGACCATGACCGACTTCGCCGGCTGGGACATGCCCCTGCGCTACGGCTCCGAGCGCGACGAGCATCTCGCCGTGCGCTCCCGGGCCGGTCTCTTCGACCTCTCGCACATGGGCGAGATCACCGTCACCGGTCCGCAGGCCGCGGCCCTCCTCGACCACGCGCTGGTCGGCAACATCGGCGCCGTGCGGCCGGGCCGGGCCCGCTACACCATGATCTGCCGCGAGGACGGCGGCATCCTGGACGACCTGATCGTCTACCGGCTCGGCGAGAGCGAGTACCTGGTGGTGGCCAACGCCTCCAACGCCCAGGTCGTGCTGGACGCGCTGACCGGGCAGGCGGCCGGCTTCGACGCCGAGGTCCGCGACGACCGCGACGCCTACGCGCTGCTCGCCGTGCAGGGTCCCGAGTCCCCCGGCATCCTCAAGAGCCTCACCGACGCCGACCTGGACGGCCTGAAGTACTACGCGGGCCTGCCCGGCACCGTGGCCGGTGTGCCGGCGCTGATCGCGCGCACCGGCTACACCGGCGAGGACGGCTTCGAGCTGTTCGTGGGTCCGGAGCACGCCGTCGCGCTGTGGGAGGCGCTGACCGGGGCGGGCGAGGGCGTCGGCCTGGTCCCGTGCGGTCTGTCCTGCCGGGACACGCTCCGCCTGGAGGCGGGCATGCCGCTGTACGGGCACGAGCTGACGACCGCCCTGACGCCCTTCGACGCCGGGCTCGGCCGGGTGGTGAAGTTCGAGAAGGAGGGCGACTTCGTCGGCCGCGCGGCACTGGCCGAGGCCGCCGGGCGCGCCGCCGCCACGCCGCCCCGGGTCCTGGTCGGCCTGGTCGCCGAGGGCCGCCGGGTCCCGCGCGCCGGGTACCCGGTCGTCGCCGGCGGCGAGGCCGTCGGCGAGGTCACCTCCGGCGCGCCGTCCCCGACGCTCGGCAGGCCGATCGCCATGGCGTACGTCGACCCCGCGCACGCGGCACCGGGCACGCCGGGGGTCGGCGTGGACATCCGGGGCAGCCACGAGCCGTACGAGGTCGTGGCGCTGCCGTTCTACAAGCGCCAGAAGTAGACACTGGGCGTCGGGGCACCCTCGCCGCCCCGCGCGTGTTCTCGCCGCTCACCAGCGGTTTCAGCAGTACCCCCTTGATCAGCCTTCATCAGCACTCCGCCGCGTACAGGAGAATTCAGGCCATGAGCAATCCCCAGCAGCTGCGCTACAGCAAGGAGCACGAGTGGCTGTCGGCCGCCGAGGACGGCACCTCGACGGTCGGCATCACGGAGCACGCGGCCAACGCGCTCGGTGACGTTGTGTTCGTCCAGCTCCCCGAGGTCGGCGCCTCGGTGTCCGCGGGCGAGACCTGCGGCGAACTGGAGTCGACCAAGTCGGTCTCCGACCTGTACTCCCCGGTCTCCGGCGAGGTCACCGAGGTCAACGAGGACGTCGTCAACGACCCGTCGCTGGTGAACTCCGCGCCCTTCGAGGGCGGCTGGCTGTTCCGGGTACGTGTCACGGACGAGCCGGCCGACCTGCTCTCCGCCGACGAGTACACCGCCTTCACCGCCGGCTGAGGAGTCACCCACCGCATGTCGCTTCTGAACACGCCCCTGCACGAACTCGACCCCGACATCGCCGCCGCCGTCGACGCCGAGCTGGACCGCCAGCAGTCCACCCTCGAGATGATCGCCTCGGAGAACTTCGCTCCGGTCGCGGTCATGGAGGCCCAGGGCTCGGTCCTGACCAACAAGTACGCCGAGGGCTACCCCGGCCGCCGCTACTACGGCGGCTGCGAGCACGTCGACGTGGTCGAGCGGATCGCCGTCGACCGGGTGAAGGCGCTCTTCGGCGCCGAGCACGCCAACGTGCAGCCGCACTCCGGCGCCCAGGCCAACGCCGCCGCGATGTTCGCGCTGCTCGAACCGGGCGACACGATCATGGGTCTGAACCTCGCCCACGGCGGGCACCTGACCCACGGCATGAAGATCAACTTCTCCGGCAAGCTCTACAATGTCGTCCCGTACCACGTCGGCGAGGACGGCCGGATCGACATGGCCGAGGTGGAGCGCCTCGCCAAGGAGAGCAGGCCGAAGCTGATCGTGGCCGGCTGGTCGGCCTACCCGCGGCAACTGGACTTCGCCGCGTTCCGCGAGGTCGCGGACGAGGTCGGCGCCTATCTGATGGTCGACATGGCGCACTTCGCCGGTCTGGTCGCGGCGGGCCTGCACCCGAACCCGGTTCCGCACGCCCACGTCGTGACCACCACCACGCACAAGACGCTGGGCGGTCCGCGCGGCGGTGTGATCCTGTCCACCGCCGCCTTGGCGAAGAAGATCAACTCGGCTGTCTTCCCCGGTCAGCAGGGCGGCCCGCTGGAGCATGTGGTGGCCGCGAAGGCCGTCTCCTTCAAGGTCGCCGCGAGCGAGGAGTTCAAGGACCGCCAGCGCCGTACGCTGGAGGGCGCGCGCATCCTGGCCGAGCGCCTGGTGCGCGACGACGCGAAGGCGGCGGGCGTCTCGGTCCTGACCGGCGGCACCGACGTCCACCTGGTCCTGGTCGACCTGCGCGCGTGCGAACTGGACGGGCAGCAGGCCGAGGACCGCCTCCACGAGGTCGGCATCACGGTCAACCGCAACGCCGTCCCGAACGACCCGCGTCCGCCGATGGTGACGTCCGGTCTGCGCATCGGTACGCCCGCCCTGGCGACCCGCGGCTTCACGGCCGAGGACTTCGCCGAGGTCGCGGACGTGATCGCGCAGGCGCTCAAGCCGTCCTACGACGCGCCGTCGCTCAGCGCCCGGGTGAAGGCCCTGGCCGACAAGCACCCGCTGTACCCGGGTCTGGACAAGTAGCGCCCGAGGCGTTCGGGGGCGCCGTGCCCGCCACAAGCGGAACACGGCGCCCCGCCCGAAGCACCACCCTCTGCACCACCCCGTTGTGAGGAGTCCCCGTGGCCATCTCGGTCTTCGACCTGTTCTCGATCGGCATCGGCCCGTCGAGTTCCCACACGGTCGGCCCGATGCGCGCGGCCCGCATGTTCGCCCACCGCCTGCGCAACGAGGAGCTGCTGGACTCCGTGGCCTCGGTCCGCGCCGAGCTGTACGGCTCTCTCGCCGCCACGGGCCACGGGCACGGCACGCCCAAGGCGGTGCTGCTCGGCCTGGAGGGCGACTCGCCGCGCACGGTGGACGTGGAGAAGGCCGACGACCGGGTCGGGGCGATCAGGTCCTCGGGCCGCATCAGCCTCCTGGGCGAGCACGAGATCGCCTTCTCCTACGACGACGACATGGTCCTGCACCGCCGCGAGGCGCTCCCGTACCACGCCAACGGCATGACGCTGCGGGCGTACGACGCGACGGGCGCGCAGGTGCGGACGAAGACGTACTACTCGGTCGGCGGCGGCTTCGTCGTGGACGAGGAGGCGGTGGGCGCGGACCGCATCGTGCTCGACGACACGGTGCTGAAGTACCCCTTCCGCACCGGCGACGAACTGCTGCGCCTGGCCCGGGAGACGGGCCTGTCCATCTCCGCCCTGATGCTGGAGAACGAACGGGCCTGGCGCGAGGAGGCCCGAATCCGCGAGGGCCTGCTGGAGATCTGGGGCGTGATGCGGGCCTGTGTGGAGCGCGGCATGTCCCGCGAGGGCATCCTGCCGGGCGGCCTGAAGGTGCGTCGGCGCGCCGCGAACACCGCGCGCAAACTGCGCTCCGAGGGCGACCCGAAGGCCCTGGCCATGGAGTGGATCACGCTCTACGCGATGGCGGTGAACGAGGAGAACGCGGCCGGCGGCCGGGTGGTCACGGCCCCGACGAACGGCGCGGCGGGCATCATCCCGGCCGTCCTGCACTACTACATGAACTTCGTGCCCGGCGCCGACGAGGAGGGCGTGGTCCGCTTCCTCCTCGCGGCCGGCGCCATCGGCATGCTCTTCAAGGAGAACGCCTCCATCTCGGGCGCCGAGGTCGGCTGCCAGGGCGAGGTGGGCTCCGCCTGCTCCATGGCGGCGGGCGCGCTCGCCGAGGTGCTGGGCGGCACGCCGGAGCAGGTGGAGAACGCCGCGGAGATCGGCATGGAGCACAACCTCGGTCTGACCTGCGACCCGGTCGGCGGCCTGGTCCAGATCCCGTGCATCGAGCGCAACGGCATGGCCGCGGTCAAGGCGGTCACCGCGGCCCGGATGGCGATGCGCGGCGACGGGTCCCACAAGGTGTCCCTCGACAAGGTCATCAAGACCATGAAGGAGACCGGCGCGGACATGTCGGTCAAGTACAAGGAGACGGCGCGGGGCGGGCTGGCGGTGAACATCATCGAGTGCTGAGCGCCCCGCGCGCCGGTCGTGCGCGCCGTGCGAGCGGCCCTTGGAAGCGAACTCGGAGTTTCCGCTTCCGGTGAGGATCGGCCATGCCATGGTGGGGGAATAACCAACTCCCGTCCCCCCACAGGCCATCAGGGAGGCCCCATGCTGCGCGGCATCGACGTCAGCGCCTACCAGTCCGCCACCTACGCCACGGCCGGCCTCTCCTTCGTCTTCGTCAAGGCGACGGAGGGCCGTACGTACGTCAACCCGAAGCTCGCGGCCCAGACCAAGCGGGCCCGCGACGCCGGACTCGTCGTCGGCTTCTACCACTTCCTGTGGCCGGGCAACCTCACCGCCCAGGCCGAGTACTTCCTCTCCAAGGCGCCCGAGAAGAAGGGCGACATCCTCGCCGTCGACTGGGAGACGACGGGCGGGGGCACCCACGCGAGCAACGCCGAGAAGGACAGCTTCATCCGGAAGCTGAGGGAACTGCGGCCGGACAACCGGGTCGTCCTCTACTGCAACCGGAACTTCTGGCTCAACATCGATACGACCTCGTACGCCGGTGACGGTCTCTGGATCGCCGACTATGTGACGGCGGGCAAGCCGCGCATCCAGGCCACGTGGCGCTTCCACCAGTACACCGACAACCCGGTCGACACCAACGTCGCGGACTTCGCAAGCAAGGCCGCTCTGAAGAAGTGGGCCGACGCCGCCTGATCCGGGGACGCCTCCGCCGGAGCCTCGGTGCCCGGCCCTCTTCACTCCCCCATGGCGCTACTTGTCCAGGTGTGCCCAGAACTCGTCGAACGACAGCTGCTTGTCGCCGTCGAGGTCGCGGCCGGCGATGATCGCCTCGGCCACCGACTCGGTGACGTTCCAGTCGCCGCCCTGGGCCAGCGCCGTCTTGAACTCGGCCGCGGTGATGAATCCGTCACCGTCGGTGTCGATCCGGTCGAACTGCTTGCGTGCTTCCTCGATGTCCGCCACCGGTCCGCCCCTCGTCTCGTGCACAACAACCTTCTGTCGCAGGTCAGATTATCCGCCCGCGCGGACACCCGGCGACGGTCGGGGCTGGGAGGCTGGCTCTTCCAGTGGAGAGGCGAGAGGCGAGGGGCGCGCGTGACGGAGAGGCTGCGGGGCATTCTGGACGCGGCGGCGCGGGGTGCGTTCCCGCCCGCGGACGGCGGGACGACCGTCGTGCCCCAGCACGGTGCCCGGGACGCGGGGGTCATCGCCTTCACGGCGCACTCGGTCGTCTTCACGGACGAGGACGAGGCCTGGGTGCGCACGACCCTGGGCTCGCTCAACTGCGACGCCCTCGCCGCGACGATGAACGCCCGGTTCCTGACGGCGCTCGCGGAGCGCACGGGGCGGGTGACCGACACCATCGACGTGCTGCTGACCGGCGCCCCGCTGCCGGGGCGGCCGCAGGCGGGGCTGACGGAGATCGCCGACCCCGGGCATCCCCGGGTGGTCGCGGCCCGGCGGCGGCGCGACCAGGTGCGGGTGTGGGCGGCGGACGGCGGGGTGCTCGTGCTGGGCCGCGGGGTCGCGGGTCGGCTGGAGGTCGCCGTCGAGGTGGCGGAGCCGGTACGGCACCGGGGGCTGGGGCGGCGGCTGGTGACGGCGGCGCGGCAACTGGCCGGGGGCGAGCCGGTGTGGGCCCAGGTGTCCGCGGGGAACGCCCGCAGTCTGCGGGCGTTCCAGGCGGCGGGCTACCGGCCGGTGGGCTCGGAGGCGCTGTTCCTCCGGCCCTGAGTCAGGCGCCCCGGGTCACGGTGTTTCAGTGCCAGGGCTTGTAGTGCGGGTTGCCCTCGCACTCGCTCATGATCTCGGTCTTGGTCTGCTTGTCGACCGGGCAGACGCCGATGATGTACTGCCGCTGGATGCCGCCGGGGAAGGCGACCTCGACCTGGTCGGCCCACTTGTGGGTGTCGCCGATGGTCTTGTTGACGTCGACGCCGCCCGGGGCGTCGACGTAGTAGTTGTAGCCGGACTTGTACCAGGTCTTGTACAGGTCGTGGTCGTAGGTCGTCGAGACGTACGGCGAGGGCTGGTTGACCAGGACGTACTTCTCGATGTCGTACTGGCCGTCCAGGACGTCCTTGGCGTGGAAGCCCTCTTCGAAGATGGTCTGCGGGCCCCGGCTGTCGCTGCGGTAGAGGGTGCCGCACGTGGTGCGCCAGACCGGCTCGGGGGTGATGCGGTCGACGTCGACACCGCGGTCGGCGGCGGCCCTGACCTTGTCGTCGAACAGGGGGCAGGCCGGGGCGGCCTTGGCGGGGACCGTCGTCGGGGCCGCCGCGCCGGGGACGGTGGCGGCCGAGGTGGCGAGGACGGCGGACAGCGACAGGACGGCTGCTGCGACCCGACGCCGCAGGCGAGTGGTGATCATGCGGGTACGATCCCGGCTGCGCGGCGCCGGGCCGCGGACCGTCACCCGTAGGCGGCGTGTCCGCCGAACGGAGTTGCTTTCGGAGGCAGATGGCCTCTCAACGGCCTCAGCGGTCCGCCACCCGCATCTCGAACCAGGTCGTCTTGCCGCGCGGCAGCAGATCGACGCCCCACCGGTCGGACAGCTTGTCCACGAGGAAGAGGCCGCGCCCGCTGATGTCCGTCTCCTGCACCGGCATCAGACACGGCAGCCCCCGGGAGGGGTCGCGGACCTCGACGCGGATCCAGCCGGGGCGGCAACGCATGTGGAGGCCGAACACACGGGCGCCGGTGTGGCGTACGGCGTTGCCGACCAGTTCGGAGACGAGCAGGACGGTGTCCTCCGTGACCTTGGGGCCGAGCTTCCACTGACGCAGGGCCACCACCTGGGCCAGCCGGCGCGCGGTGGCGGCGGACTCGGGGCGGGACGGTAAGGGAATCTCTCGCTCCGTCGGATTGCCGAACAGTTCCAGCGCCTTGAGCGCGTGTTCGTCCTCGACCGCCGGCGACCAGCGCGCCGCAGTCGCACGTCCGGCTCCCCGCGGCTGTTCCGTACCATCCAGCCCCGCCATGCCCCCATCATGGCCGCCCCGCAAGGGCTCGGGGGTCGTTCCCGGCGAATACGCGGCGGCGCGGACACGGCCCCGCAACGGGCGTTCGGCATATGCCGCAGGCAGCTCGGAGCCGGAAATGGACCGGCTGACCTGCGCGGACGGATCGGCCGGAGACACGCGGTCGGCTCCCTCGACAAGACGCGCTTAATGGTGCGTTAAGGCTGCCATAAACCGCCCGATCGAGGGACCCGGATCAGACATCGTGTCAATTGCAAGTGGTTCGGGGCCACTTCGGGTGAAGATTCCGGGGAGCGTCAGAGGAACTTCGCCTTCCCCGGCCCCTCCTCCACGAAGCTGCGCATCCCGCGTTCGCGGTCCTCGGTGGCGAACAGCCCCGCGAACCAGTTCCGTTCGACGGCGAGGCCGGTCTCCAGGTCCGTCTCCAGACCCGTGTCGATCGCCTCCTTCGCCGCGCGCAGCGCGATGGCGGGCCCCTTCGCGAGCCGCGCGGCCCAGCCGAGCGCCTGCTCGTAGACCTCGGCGGCCGGCACCACCCGGTCCACCAGGCCGAGCGTCAGCGCCTCGTCGGCCTTCACCTGACGGCCCGTGAAGATCAGGTCCTTGGCCCTGGAGGGGCCGACGAGCCGGGACAGCCGCTGGGTGCCGCCGGCGCCCGGGATCAGGCCGAGCAGGATCTCGGGCTGGCCCAGCCTGGCGTTCTCACCGGCGATACGGAAGTCGGCGCAGAGGGCGAGTTCGCAGCCGCCGCCCAGCGCGTACCCGGAGATCGCCGCGACCACCGGTTTGGGGATGCGGGCCACCGCGGTGAAGGAGTCCTGCAGCGCACGGGCGCGCAGGATCATCGCCGCGTGGTCCATCACCTGCATCTCCTTGATGTCCGCGCCCGCCGCGAACACCTTCTCGCCGCCGTGGATCACCACGGCGCGTACGTCGTCGCGTCGGGTGGCCTCCTCGGCCAGCTCCTTGAGCCGGTCCTGGGTGGCGACGTCCAGTGCGTTCATGGGCGGACGGTCCAGGCGCAGCGTGCCGACGCCGTCCGCGACTTCGAGATGTACGGTCATGCTCCGCAGGTTAGCGGGCGTTCACGCGCCGCGGCAGTCGCGGGACGTGCCCCGGCGGTCAGGCCTTCCACTTCTCCCAGGACATGTTCCAGCCGTTGAGGCCGTTGTCCGGGGCGATGGTCGCGTCCTCGGAGTTCTTGACCACGACCACGTCGCCGATGAGCGAGTTGTCGAAGAACCAGGCCGCCGGCGCCTTCTTGTCCCAGCCGCCGCGCACGTCGCGCAGGCCGATGCAGCCGTGGCTGGCGTTGCGGTTGCCGAAGGCGTCGCCGCCCCAGTAGTTGCCGTGGACGAAGGTGCCGGAGGTGGACAGGCGCATGGCGTGCGGGACGTCCTCGATGTCGTACTCGCCGCCGTAGCCGACGGTCTCGCCGTTCATCCGGGTCACGGCGAGCCGCTCGGTGATGACCATCTGGCCGTTCCAGGTCTCGTAGCCGGGCGCGCCGGTGGTGACCGGGAGGGTCTTGACCGTCCTGCCGTCCCGCACGACCTTCATGGTGTGCTTCTTGGCGTCCACGACGGAGACCTGGCTGCGGCCGACGGTGAAGGAGACGGTCTTGGCCTGTTCGCCGTAGACGCCCTCGCGGCCCTCGACGCCGTCGAGGTCGAGGTCGACGGTGACCTTGGTGCCGGGCTTCCAGTACTGCTCGGGGCGGAAGTCGAGGCGGTCGTTGCCGAACCAGTGGCCCTCGACCTCGACGGCCGGCTCGGTCTTGACGGTGATGGCCTTCTCGACCTCGTCCGGGCTGGTGATGCCCCGGTTGAAGCGGATCGAGAACGGCATGCCGACGCCGACCTTCGAGCCGTCCTCGGGGGTGAAGGTGCCGACGAAGGTGTTCTCGGGCGTCAGCGTGGTGAAGCGGGAGTCCTCGGCGGACGTGCGGCCCTCGGAGTCCTCGGCGACCGCGTGCACGGTGTACGTGGTGGAGGCGGCCAGGTGGGTGGACGGCGTCCAGGTGGCGCCGTCCCCGGATATCCGCCCGTCGACCTTCGCGCCCTTGGCGTTCTTGACCACGACCTCGGTCAGCCGGCCCTTCGCGGCGCCGACCTCTAGGACGCCGTTGGTGTCAACGTCCTCGGCCCCGTCCTCGGGGGCGATGGTGACGACCGCCTCGGAGTGCGTGCTCTGCGCCGCGGTGGAGTCCTTGGCGTCGCCTCCCCCGCCGTCCCCCGACCCGGCCCCCGGGTCCGCCCCTCCGCCGCACGCGGTGACCGCCAGCAGCAGCACCCCGAGCAACGCCCCCGTTATCGGACGCACGTTCACCCTGTCTCCCCTCGCCGGACCCGGTCGGGCCCGCACCCCGGTGCGCCCACGCGCACCGGCGCATCGTAACCGCAGGCCAGGGGCTCGGGGGACCGGTGAATTGTCACCGTTGCGTACCGAGTTCGCGGTCGGGTGCCGGGGTCAGTGCACCGCGCCGCCCGCCTTCCACTTCTCCCAGTCCATGTTCCAGCCGCCGAGGCCGTTGTCGGGGGCGACGGTCTTGTCCTTGCTGTTGACCACCTCGACAACGTCGCCGATCAGGCTGCGGTCGAAGAACCAGCCCGCCGGGGTGTCGGAACCGCCGCCCTTGGCATCGCGCAGCCCGACGCAGCCGTGGCTGACGTTGGCCCGGCCGAAGGTGTCGGCGGGCGCCCAGTAGTTGCCGTGCAGGAAGGTTCCCGAGCCGGTCAGGCGGATGGCGTGCGGGACGTCCGGGATGTCGTACTCGCCGCCGAAGCCGACCGTGCGGCTGTTCATGCGGGTGACGTCGTGCATCTCGGTGATGACCATCTTGCCGTTGTAGGTGGGGGTGGTCGGTGCCCCGGCGGTGATCGGCACGGTGGTCGGCACTGTGCCGTCCCGGCGGACCTCCATGGTCCGCCGGGCCGCGTCGACCAGCGAGACCTGGCTGCGGCCGACGGTGAAGGAGAACGTCTTGTGCTGGAGCCCGTACACCCCCGGCGCGCCCTCGACGTCCCGCAGGTGCAGGTCGACGGTGACCTCGGTGCCGGGCTGCCAGTACCGCTCGGGGCGGAAGTCGAGGCGGTCCTTGCCGAACCAGTGGGGGCGGATCTCGGTGGCGGGTTTCGCGGTCACCGAGACGGCGCGTTCGACGGCGGCGCGGTCGGTGATCTCCCGGTTGAACTCCACGGAGACGATCATGCCGGTGCCGACGACCGAGCGGTTCTCGGGGGCGAAGTACCCGATGAAGCGCTCTTCGGGGACGAAGGTGGTGAAGGTGGTGTGCCGCGCCGAGCGGTGGCCGTGCCCGTCCACGGCGACGGCGTCGACCGTGTACCTCGCGGCGAGCGAGAGCCGCTCGTCGGCGGGCTTCCAGCCGAGGCCGTCGCCGGAGATCCGGCCGGGCACCGGGGTGTCCCGCGCGTCCTGCGACCTGACGACCTTCACCGACTCCAGCCGCCCGTCGGACACCCGCACCGACAGCTTCTTCTCCGGCCGGACGGCCTTGCTGCCGTCGTCCGGGGTGATGCGGATGACCTCCTCAGCGCCGCGGTGCTTGCCGAACACCTCGCCGATGCCGGAGCCGATGCCGCCGCCGTCCGAGGTGCATCCGGCGGCCCCGGCCAGCAGTCCTGCCCATGTCAGTAGGGCGGCCAGAGCGGCCCCCGCGCGCCGTGCGCGCCCGTGTACGTGCCTCACATCCACCCGTAACGACCGGTCCGCCCTGGGGAAACGTGAGTGCGAGCCACCCGGTGGGCAGAACTGTGGGGAGAACGGCGCGACGGGAAGCGGCGGCCGGGACGCCGCGCCTCTTCGCCGTACGCCGTTCCGCGAGCCGTGGGAGGCTGACAGGTGTCCAGCGCAGCCGAGCAGGAGGCGGTGGCCGGGAGGCGGGCCGCCGAGGACGGGTACCGGCCCGTCGTGGTGAACGGCGCGCGGCCCGCCGCCGCACCGCCCGCCGGGCCGGCCTGGCCGGGCACCCCGGTGCCGCTCGGCGCCCGGTTCCGGACCGGCCCCGACCAGGTGGCGGGGACCAACTTCGCGCTGTGGGCGGGCGGCGCGGAGGCGGTGGAGCTGTGCCTGTTCGACGGGCCCGGTCCCGGCGGCCGGGAGAGCCGGGTGCGGCTGACCGAGCTGACCCACGAGATCTGGCACGGCTTCGTGCCGGGCGTGCTGCCCGGCCGGCGCTACGGCTACCGGGTGCACGGCCGCTGGGACCCGTGGACCGGCGCCCGCTGGAACCCGGCGAAGCTGCTGCTCGACCCGTACGCCCGCGCGGTGGACGGCGACTTCGCGCTGCCGCCGCAGGTGTACGGGCATGTGCGGGACTGGCCGGACCAGCGGGTGGCGGACACCGTGCGCGACGACCGCGACTCGGCGCCGTACGTCCCCAAGGGCGTCGTGGTCCATGACGACGACGACTGGTCGGACGACCGCCGGCCCAAGACCCCGTGGGCGGACTCGGTCATCTACGAGCTGCACGTGCGCGGCTTCACCAGACGGCACCCGGACATCCCGCCCGAGCTGCGCGGCACCTACGCGGGCCTCGCCCATCCGGCGGCCGTCGAGCATCTGACGCGGCTGGGCGTGACGGCGGTGGAGCTGCTGCCGGTGCACCAGTTCGCGCACGAGAGCCATCTGCTCGAACGCGGTCTGAGGAACTACTGGGGCTACAACTCGGTCGGCTACTTCGCCCCGCACGCCGCCTACGCGGCCTCCGGCACCACCGGGGAGCAGGTCGGCGAGTTCAAGCGGATGGTGCGCGCGCTGCACGCGGCGGGCATCGAGGTCATCCTCGACGTGGTCTACAACCACACGGCCGAGGCCGGCGAGCTGGGCCCGACGCTCTCCCTGAAGGGCATCGACAACCGCGGCTACTACCGCCTCCAGCCCGACGCGCGCCGGTACGCCGACCACACCGGCTGCGGAAACACCCTGCACGTCGTCCAGCCGCACGTCCTGCGGCTGATCACCGACTCGCTGCGGTACTGGGTGACGGAGATGGGCGTGGACGGCTTCCGCTTCGACCTCGCGGCGGCGCTGGCCCGCTCCATGCACAACGTCGACATGCTGTCCCCGTTCCTCGCGGTGATCGCGCAGGACCCGGTGCTGCGCCGGGTGAAGCTGATCGCCGAACCGTGGGACGTCGGCTCGGGCGGCTACCAGGTGGGCGCCTTCCCGCCGCTGTGGACGGAGTGGAACGACCGGTACCGCAACGCGGTCCGGGACTTCTGGCGGCACGCGCTGCCGGACGTCCGGGAGATGGGCTACCGCCTGTCGGGCTCCAGCGACCTGTACGCCTGGGGCGGGCGGCGGCCGTACGCCTCGGTCAACTTCGTCACCGCGCACGACGGTTTCACGCTCCGGGACCTGGTGTCCTACGAACGCAAGCGCAACGAGGCGAACGGCGAGGGCAACCGGGACGGCACGGACGACAACCGGTCCTGGAACTGCGGCGTGGAGGGGGAGACGGACGACGAGGACGTACGGGCGCTCAGGCGGCGCCAGTTGCGCAACCTCATGACCACGCTGCTGCTGTCCACCGGGGTGCCGATGCTGGTCGCGGGCGACGAGATGGGCCGCACCCAGGGCGGCGGCAACAACGCCTACTGCCAGGACAACGAGGTCAGCTGGGTGGACTGGAGCCTGCTCGACGACCCGGACTGGCGGCCCCTGTTCGAGCTGACCTCCCGGCTGATCGCGCTGCGCCACCGGCATCCCGTACTGCGCCGCCGGGCGTTCTTCTCCGGCCGGGCGCACTCCGCGGACGGCCTGCGCGACCTGGCCTGGTTCACCGCCCGGGGCGCGGAGATGACGGAGCGGGACTGGTACGCCCCCGCCGCCACCCTCGGCATGTATCTGTCCGGCCGGGACATCCCGGGCCGCGACGAGCGCGGCGCGCCGATCACCGACGACAGCTTCCTGGCCGTCCTGCACGCGGGCGACCGCCCGGCCGGGTTCGTCCTGCCGGGGCCTCCGTGGGCGGAGCGGTACGAGGTGGTCGTCGACACCGGCCGGGAGGAGCAGACCGGGGCGCCGGGCAGCGTGCATCCGGCGGGGGCGCCGATCACGGTGCCGGCCCGCACGGTGCTGCTGCTGAGGGTGGGGTGAGCGCGGGCGGCGCCCGGTCAGCCGAGGATGCCCCGGTCGTATCCCGCCGCCACCGCCGCCGCGCGGTCGTTGACGCCGAGTTTGGCGTACAGGTGGGTGAGGTGGGTCTTCACGGTCGCCTCGCTGATGAACAGCTCCCGGGCGATCTCCTTGTTCGAGGCGCCGCGGGCGACCAGGGCGAGCACCTCGCGCTCGCGGGCGGAGAGGGGCTCCCCGCCGGGTGCCCGGACGGCGGAGACCAGGCGGGAGGCGACGGCCGGGGAGAGGACGGTGCGGCCCCGCGCCGCCGCGCGGACCGCGGTGAACAGATCCTCGCGGGGCGCGTCCTTGAGCAGGTAGCCGGTCGCGCCGGCCTCGATCGCGGGCAGGGTGTCGGAGTCGGTGTCGTACGTGGTCAGCACGAGCACCTGGGCGCGGGCGCCGCGCCGGGTCGGTTCCCGGATGGCGTCCACGCCCGAGCCGCCCGGCATCCGCAGGTCCATCGGGCGGTGACGCGGGTGCGGGCGAGGAGGGTGATGACGGCGTTGACCGTCTCGTCCGTGCCGGAGAGGGTGACGCGGCCGTCCTTGTGCTCCAGCGAGGCGAGTGCGGGCAGCGCGTTCAGGTCGGCGTCGTCGAGCGGTGCGGACGGGGTGAAGCTGATGACGGTGGCGCCCGCCGAGCGCCGGATCAGTCCGGCCGGGGTGTCGAGGGCGGCGACCCGGCCCCGGTCGATCACCGCGATCCGGTCGCAGAGCCGCTGTGCCTCCTCCATGAAGTGGGTGACCAGCAGGACGGTGACGCCGCCCGCCCGGATGTCCTCGATGAGCTGCCAGGTCTCGCGGCGGGCGCGCGGGTCAAGGCCGGTGGTCAGCTCGTCCAGGACGACGATCCGGGGGTCGCCGACCAGGGCCAACGCGATGAACAGGCGTTGCTTCTGACCGCCGGAGAGCTTGGCGAACCGGGTGTCCAGCTTCGGGGCGAGGCCGAGGCGTTCGGTGAGCGGGCGCCAGTCGGCGGGGTGCGGGTAGAAGGCGGCGTACAGCTCCAGGGCCTCGCGGACGGTGAGCTTGGCCTGCAACTCGCTCTGCTGGAGCTGGGCGCCGAGGACCCGGGCGACCTTCTCGTGGTCGGCGACGGGGTCGAGGCCGGTGACGCGGACCCGGCCGGCGTCGGGCACGCGCAGGCCCTCGACGCACTCGACGGTGGTGGTCTTGCCGGCGCCGTTCGGGCCGAGGATTCCGAAGATCTCGCCCTCCTCGACGGCGAAGGACACACCGTCGACGGCGGGACGGCCACCGTAGGACTTGCGCAGGTCGGTGACTTCGATGACGGGCATGACACCAGGGTCCCGGCGCACGGGGGTCCGGCGCATCGGCCGACGCGCTGGAAGGCGCATCGACCGATCGGTCGATGCCTCCGTACGACCCCGGCGCGGTCGGAAACTCGGTGGGCAGTGTCAGTGGTGAACCGTAGGCTCGCTGCCGATGCCCACGACACCTGCACCCACCATGGAACCCGTCCCGGACCCGGCCGGCGCTCCCACCGCCGGCGCTCCCGCCGAACACCGGTCCACCGTGCGCGCGCTGCTGCGGCTGTGGCCCTATGTGCGGCCGGTACGGGGCCGGTTGGGGAGCGCGGCGTTCGTGGCGGTGCTCGCCTCCTGCCTGGGGCTGGTGATCCCGCTCGTCCTGAAGTGGATGGTGGACGGGCCGGTCGCCGACCGCGATCCGGCCGGCGTGTGGCTGGGGGCGCTGTACCTGCTGCTCCTCGGGCTGGCGGAGGCGCTGCTGTTCGGGCTGCGGCGGTGGCTGGTGGCCCGGCCGCTGGCGGGGGTCGAGGCGGGGATGCGGGCGGATCTCTACCGGCATCTGCAACGGCTGCCGGTGGCCTTCCACGACCGCTGGCCCTCGGGCCAGTTGCTGTCGCGCGGGACGACCGACCTGATGCTGCTGCGCATGTTCCTCGCCTTCCCGCTGACGTTCCTGCTGGTCAACAGCGTGACGATTCTCGTCGGTGTGGGCATCATGCTGGTCCAGGACTGGACGCTCGGGCTGGTCGTCCTCGGTCCCGCCGTACCCGTGATGATCACCTGCGCGGTCTTCGAGAAGAAGTACTCCGCGGTGGCGCGGCGCGCGCAGGACCAGGTCGGGGATCTGACGACCGTGGTCGAGGAGAGCGTGCTCGGCGTCCGGATCATCAAGGGGTTCGGCCGGCACCGCAGCCAGGCCAGGGCCTTCCACGAGCTGGCGCACACGCTGCGCGGGACGGAGCTGCGCAAGGCACGGCTGCTGGCGGCCATCTGGGCGGTCATCGTGACGCTGCCGGAGCTGGCGATCGGGGCGGCGCTGGTCATCGGCTCGGTACGGGTGGCGGACGGGTCGCTGTCCGCGGGGACCCTGGTGGCGTTCCTGTCCACGGCGCTGGCCCTGCGGTGGCCGGTGGAGTCCATCGGCTTCCTGCTGGCGGTGAGCCAGGAGGCGGCGACGGCCACGGACCGCTACTTCGAGGTCATGGACGCGGAGCCCGAGACCACTGCGGCCAAGGGCGGCAACGCCACCGGGACGAGCCGGGTCCCGGCGGCGGGGGCCCTGACGGACCGTGCGGTGAACGCCCCGACGGACCCCCGCGCGCACCTCCCGGCGGACGCTTGGACGGACCATCCGACGGACGCCGGGACGGACCCCCAGGCGGACCGTCCGACGCACGCCCTGCCGGGCGCCCCGGCGGACCACGCGGTGGCCCACGCGGTGAGCGACCCGACGAACCCTCGCGCGCACCACCCGGCCGGCGCCCGGACGGATCCCCCGGCGGACACCCTGCCGAACCCCCGGGGGGACCACCCGACGCACGGCGCGACGAAGACCTCGGCCGGCGCACTTCCGGAGCCCCGGGCGGGCCGTCCGGTCCGTGGCGGTGTCGGTGGGCTTCGGGGGATGCGGTTCGAGGGGGTGCGGTTTCGTTATCCGGACGCGGCGCCCGGCTCCCCGCCCCTCCTGGACCGCGTCGACCTGCACATCCGCCCCGGCGAGTCCATGGCCCTGGTCGGGGCCACCGGCAGTGGCAAGACGACGCTGACCGCGCTCGTGCCCCGCCTGCACGAGGTGACCTCCGGACGGATCACGCTGGACGGCGAGGACATCACCGCCCTGCCCCGCGAGGAGCTGCGCTCCATGGTCGCCGTGGCCTTCGAGGAGCCCACCCTCTTCTCGGCGACCGTCCGCGAGAACGTGCTGATGGGTGCCGGTGACGACGCCGGTGACGAGGAGCTGCGGCGGGCGCTCGCCGTCGCGCAGGCCGACTTCGCGCACGCCCTGCCGCAGGGCACCGCGACCCAGGTCGGCGAGCAGGGCCTCAGCCTGTCCGGCGGCCAGCGCCAGCGCCTCGCGCTCGCTCGGGCGGTGGTCGGCCGGCCGAGGTTCCTCGTCCTGGACGACCCGCTGTCCGCGCTGGACGTGCACACGGAGGCCGCCGTGGAGGCCGCGCTGCGGCAGGTCCTCGCGGACACCACCGCCCTGATCGTGGCCCACCGCCCCTCCACGGTCCTGCTCGCCGACCGCGTCGCCCTGCTCCGCGAGGGCCGTATCGCCGCCGTCGGCACCCACCAGGAACTGCTGCGCGCCAACGCCGAGTACGCCCATCTGATGTCCGGGCCGGACGGACCCGGGGAGCCCGCGGGAACCATGAAGGGGGAGGGCCGATGACCGCGCCCACGGCCACGGCGCCGCAGCGGGAGCAACCGGAGGACGGGGACCGGGCCGGGGCGAAGGACCTCACGGCCGACGACCTCTTCGACCGGGACGTCCTGCCCAGCCCGCCGGGCGCCACCGGCGTCCTGCTGCGCTCCCTGCTGGCTCCGCTGCGGGCCCGGGTCGCGCTCAGCGTCCTCCTCCTGCTGCTCCAACAGGCCGCGGTGCAGGCGGGCCCGCTGCTGGTGGCGTACGCCATCGACCGCGCGGTGCCGGCCCTGCGCAACGACGACCACGGTCCGCTGATCGCGGTCGGCGCCGGCTATCTGCTGTGCTCGCTGGCCGCGGGCGCGCTGCAGTACGCGTTCGTCGCCGCCGCGGCCCGGGTCAGCCAGGACGTGCTGCTCGACCTGCGGGGACGGATCTTCCGGCACGCGCAGGCGCTGAGCGTCGACTTCCACGAGCGCTACACCTCGGGCCGGCTCATCTCCCGCGCCACCACGGACGTGGAGTCGCTGCGCGAACTGCTCGACGAGGGCTTGCAGGAGCTGGTGACGGTCGTCCTCTCCTTCGTCTACATCTCGGCGCTGCTGCTCTGGCTGGACCTCGGCCTCGGCGCCGTCGCCGTGGCCTCGTTCGTGCCGCTGTACGCGCTGGTGCGGCTGTACCAGCGGCGGGCCGGACGGGCGTACCGGCAGCGGTCTACGGCGATCGCCACGCTGATCGTGAAGTTCGTCGAGACGATGAACGGCATCCGGCCGGTGCGCGCCTTCCGCCGGGAGGCCGTCAACGACGCGGACTTCGCCGCGCTGAACCGGCGTCACGAGCGGGCCAACGGCAACGCGCTCCTGGAGATGGCCCGTTACGTCGTCGGATCGCGGCTGGTCGCCAACACGGCCGTCGCCGGGATCGTGCTGTGGGGTGCCTACCGGGTCGCGGAGGGCACGCTGGCGCTCGGCGTCCTGGCGGCGGCGGTGCTGTACCTGCGCCGGCTGTACGACCCGATCGACCGGCTCGGCATGTTCCTCAACTCCTACCAGTCGGCGGCGGCCTCGCTGGAGAAGATCGCCGGGCTGCTGGCCCAGACGCCGTCCGTGCCCGAACCGGCCGCGCCGCGGGAGCTGCCGCCGCCGGAGTCGGAACACCCCGGCCGCGAGGTCGTCTTCGACGGGGTCGGCTTCGGCTACCGCACCGGCGGCGAGGTGCTGCCCCGCTTCGACCTGACGCTCCCGGCCGGGCAGACCGTCGCCGTCGTGGGCTCGACCGGCGCGGGCAAGTCCACGCTGGCCAAGCTGCTCGCCCGGTTCTACGACCCGACCGCGGGACGGGTCCTGCTGGACGGCGTCGACCTGCGCGACCTCGCCGTGCCCGAACTGCGGCGGGGCGTGGTGATGGTGACGCAGGAGGCGTTCCTGTTCTCCGGCACGGTCGCCGAGAACATCGCCATCGGCCGTCCGGAGGCGAGGCGGGAGGAGATCGAGCGCGCGGCGAAGGCGATCGGCGCCCACGACTTCATCGGCGCGCTGCCCGACGGCTACGACACCGACGTCCGCAAACGGGGCGGCCGGATCTCCGCCGGTCAGCGGCAACTCGTCGGGTTCGCACGGGCGTTGCTCGCGGATCCGGCGGTGCTGATCCTGGACGAGGCGACCAGCTCGCTGGACGTCCCCGGTGAGCGGGCGGTGCAGCGGGCGATGGCGACGGTGCTGAGGGGCCGTACGGCGGTCGTGATCGCGCACCGGCTCTCCACGGTGGAGATCGCCGACCGGGTGCTGGTGATGGAGCACGGCCGGATCGTGGAGGACGGCACCCCGGACGAACTGATCGCGGGCACCGGCCGGTTCGCGGATCTGCACCGGGCCTGGCGGGACAGTCTGGCGTGAGGACGGGCCTGCCGGGACGCGTTCGGAAGGCGTCGGCGATCGACGCGTACGAGGATCCGGGCAGCCCGGACCGCCGGGGCGGCTGGCGGTATCTGTGGTGGCTGGTCGGACGGCAGTGGCCGCGGTGCGTGGCGGGGGCGGTGTTCGCGAGTTCCTGGATGGTGCTGCTGGCGGCGACCCCGTATCTGATGGCTCGGGCGATCGACCACGGTCTGGAGCCCGGTGACCTGGGCGCGCTGGCGGGCTGGACGGGTGCGCTGGTCGCCGTCGGGGGCTGCAACGCCTGGCTCGGCGTCATGCGGCACCGCACGATGACGAAGGTGCGGATGGACGCCAACTTCCGCACGGTCAAGGTGGTCGTCGGACACGCCGCGCGGCTGGGTGCGGCCCTGCGCGCCCAGGTGGGGACGGGGGAGGTCGTCACCATCGGGGTGGGTGACGTGCAGACCATCAGCACGTCCCTCACGGCCGTGGGGCCGGGCATCGGAGCGGTCGTCGCCTATGCGGCGGTCGGCGGGCTGCTGCTGTCGCTGTCGCCCCGGCTCGCCCTCGTGGTGCTGCTCGGCGTGCCGGTGCTCGGGCTGCTGCTGGGGCCGCTCATGGGGCGCCTGCAGAGCAGGGAGGCCGAGTACCGGGAGCGGCAGTCCGTGCTGACCGCTCGGATCGGCGACCTCGCGGGCGGGCTGCGGGTGCTGAACGGCCTGGGCGGCAAGGGCCTGTTCGCGGACGCGTTCCGCCGGGACTCGGGGCGGCTGCGCGAGCAGGGCTACCGGGTCGGGGCGGTGACGAGCTGGATCCAGGCCCTCGGCGTGGGGCTGCCGACGCTGTTCCTCGCGCTGGTGACCTGGCTGGGCGCCCGGCTGGCCGTGCGGGGGCAGATCAGCGTGGGCGAGCTGGTGTCGGTGTACGGCTATGTCGTGGCGCTGGGCTGGCCGGTGGCGTTCCTCATCGAGATGGGCCACCAGCTCAGCCGGGGCGTGGTGGCCGCCCGCCGTGTCGTCGCGTTCCTGCGGCTGGAGCCGGTGCCGGACGACGGCACCCGTGACGCGCCGGCGGAGCCCTCGGCGCTGTACGACCCGGCCTCGGGGGTGCGGGTCGCGCCGGGCCGGCTGACCGCGCTGGCCGGGGCCCGCCCCGCCGACGCCGCCGAGGTGATCGACCGCCTCGGCCGCTACGCCCCGTCCGACGCGACCTGGGGCGGCATCCCCCTGGCCGACGTACCGCTCGCACAGATCCGCTCCCGCATCCTGGTCGCCGACGCGGAAGCCGACCTCTTCGCGGGCCCCCTGCGCGAGGTGATCGACGCCGGATCCCGACCGGGGGCCGCGGAAGGCCCCGGCGCGCGCCCCCACCACGGCGACACCGCACGGCTGGGCCCCACGGACACGAACGACGACACCGCACGCGCCCACCACGGGGACACGCACGGCAACCACCCACGCCCCCACCCTGCGAGCGCGTCCGGTCACGACACACCACCACCCCGCCCCACGACCTCGACCTCGACCGACCAGAGCGAACCCGTGCCCGCACGACGGCCCGTCGAGCCGGGACGGGCGATGTGTCTCGCCGTGGCCCTTCACGCGGCCGCCGCCGACGACATAGTCCGCGGCCTCCCCGACGGCCTGGACACCCCCGTGGCCGCACAGGGCCGCACCCTCTCCGGCGGCCAGCGCCAGCGCGTCCGGCTGGCCCGAGCCCTGCTGGCCGATCCCGAGGTGCTGCTCGCCGTCGAGCCGACCTCGGCGCTGGACGCCCACACCGAGGCCACGGTCGCGGACCGGCTCAGGGACGCCCGCAGGGGCCGTACGACCGTCCTGACCGGCACCTCCCCGCTGGTGCTCGACCGGGCGGACACCGTGCACTACCTGGTCGACGGCAAGGTCGCGGCCACCGGCAGCCACCGCCGGCTCCTCGACACCGAGCCGGGCTACCGCGCCCTGGTCGCCCGGGACGAGGACGACCAGGACACCCCGGAGGCCGCCCGATGACGCCGGGAGGGGTGGAGCCGCGGGAGGCGGCGGGGCAGCTGCCGGTCGCCGAGCGCGTCGACGTCCGCCGGGCGGTGGTCCGCCTCGTGCGCGCCGACCGGAGGTCCTTCGCGGTGGTCCTCGCGCTGAACGGCCTGGCCGCGCTTGCCGGGCTGGCGGGTCCGTGGCTGCTGGGCCGGATCGTCGACGAGGTGCGCGCCGGGGGCGGGGTGGGCGCCGTGGACCGGATGGCACTCGCCATCCTGCTGTGCTCGCTGGCCCAACTGCTGCTGGCCCGCTGGGCGCGGTACGTGGGGCACCGTTTCGGGGAGCGGACGCTCGCCCGGGTGCGGGAGCGGTTCGTGGACCGGGCGCTGGCCCTGCCCGCGGCCGTGGTGGAGCGGGCCGGCACCGGGGACCTGACCACGCGCGGCACCGCCGACGTGACCACGGTCGGCACGGCGCTGCGCGATGCCGGGCCGGAGCTGCTGATCAGTTCGGTCCAGGCGCTGTTCCTCAGCGTCGCGGTGTTCGTCCTCGACCCGCTGCTCGGCGTGGTCGGGGTGCTGGGGCTGACACCGGCGTGGCTCGCGCTGCGCTGGTATCTGCGCCGGGCGCGGGCCGGCTATCTCGCCGAGGGCGCGGCCACCTCGGACGTCGCCGAGACCCTGGCCGCCACGGTGGCCGGGGCCCGTACGGTCGAGGCGTTCGCGCTGAGCGGCCACCGCGTCGCGACGAACCGGGAGGCGCTGGAGGTCTCGCGGCGCACCCGGTTCCGCACGCTGTTCCTGCGCAGCGTGTTCTTCCCGGCGGTGGACATCTCGTACGTGCTCCCCGTGGCGTGCGTCCTGCTGCTCGGCGGGGTCCTGCACGTGCACGGATCGGTGAGCCTCGGGTCGGTGGTGGCATGCGCCGTGTACCTCCAGCAGTTGTCCGGACCGCTCGACGAGGTGCTGATGCGCATCGAGCAACTCCAGGCGGGCGGCGCCTCCTTCGCCCGGGTGGAGGGGCTGGCGCGCGCCCCGGGGGCGGCGCCGCAGGACTCGCCGGTCCCGGCGGACGACCGTATCGACGTGGCCGGGGCGCGGTACGCCTACGACCGGGGCGGGGAGGTGCTGCGCGGGGTGGACCTGACCGTGCGGCCGGGTGAGCGGCTGGCGGTCGTCGGACCGTCCGGGGCGGGCAAGACCACGCTGAGCCGGCTGCTGGCCGGCGTCGACGCGCCCACGCGGGGTTCGGTGACGGTGGGCGGGGTGCCCGTGGCCGGCCTCGGGCCCGAGCGGCTGCGCCGCCAGGTCGTGCTGGTCACCCAGGAGCACCACGTATTCCTCGGCACGGTCCGGGACAATCTCCTCATCGCCGAACCGACGGCCACCGACCCCCGGTTGTGGGCCGCACTCACCGCGGTCGGCGCCGCGGAGTGGGTGCGGGAGCTGCCCGAAGGACTCGGCACCGAACTGGGCACCGGCGGTCACCGCCCGGACGGCTCGCAGGCCCAGCAACTCGCCCTCGCCCGGGTGGTGCTGGCCGACCCGCACACCGTGATCCTGGACGAGGCCACCGCCCTGCTGGACCCGACGACGGCCCGGCACACCGAGCGGGCGCTCGCCGCCGTGCTGAAGGGCCGTACGGTGATCGCCGTCGCGCACCGCCTGCACACCGCGCACGACGCCGACCGGGTGGCCGTGATGGAGGACGGCCGGCTGACCGAACTGGGCACGCACGAGGAACTGGTGGCGGCCGGCGGGGCGTACGCGGCGCTGTGGGGGTCCTGGCACGGGGAGCCCTCCGGTGGGGCCGGCGACGCCTCCGTATATCGAACGTGAACCCCCGTTCAACGAACCGTTTCCGGCCAACTTTCTGACGCGCCCCTGACAAGAAGCACGTTCTGCTGCCACTCTTCCGTCGGCCCGCCTTCACAGTGCCCCCACAGCTTCCCCACGAGCACTGTGGCGCGGCCGGCTCTCAGCACGTGGTCTCTGCGTACCGCACAGTTCCGCCCGGCCGGCCACCCGCCGGCCGGTCTCCCCGGCCGCGCGACCCGCGGCCACGCAGAAGGAGTCAGCGTTGAGCAGCAGTTCTCCCCACAGACGCACGCCCACCGCCCCGTCCCGTCACACTCCGTCCCGTCGCACCGCGCACCGGCGTGCCGCGGCCGTCGCGCTGGCCGGTGTCGCCGCGCTGATCGCCACGGCGGTCCAGTCCGGCGCCGCCACCGCGGCGCCCGAACCGGCCCCCGCCGCGGGCGCCGAGGCCGTCCTGCTCACTCCGGCGCAGCGCGCCGAACTGCTCCGCGACGCCGACGCCGCCAAGGCGCGGACCGCCGCCGGCCTCGGTCTTGGCGCCAAGGAGGAGCTGGTCGTCAAGGACGTGGTCAAGGACAGCGACGGCACCCTGCACACCCGCTACGAGCGCACCTACGACAAACTGCCCGTCCTCGGCGGCGACCTCGTGGTCACCGGCGGCGCCGGGAGGACCGAGCAGGTCGTGAAGGCCACGGCGAGGGCGATCGAGCCCGCCACCGTTACGCCGAGGATCACCGCCGCGAAGGCCGAGCGGCAGGCGGTGTCCGCCGCGAAGGCCGCCGGCGCCGAGCGGCCCGACACCGACCGCGCCCCGCGCAAGGTGATCTGGGCGGCCGGCGGCACCCCGGTCCTGGCGTACGAGACGGTCGTGGGCGGCCTCCAGGAGGACGGCACCCCGAACGAACTGCACGTCGTCACCGACGCCGCCACCGGTGCCGAGCTGTACACGTACCAGGCGGTCGAGAACGGCACCGGCAACACCATGTACAGCGGCACGGTGACCCTGGGCACCGCGCAGTCCGGGTCGTCGTACACCCTGACCGACACCGCGCGCGGCAACCACCGTACGTACAACCTCAACCGGGGCACCTCCGGCACCGGCACGCTCTTCTCCGGCCCCGACGACGTGTGGGGCGACGGCAGCGCGACCAACCCCGAGACCGCCGCCGCCGACGCCCACTACGGGGCCGCGCTGACCTGGGACTACTACAAGAACGTGCACGGCCGTTCGGGCATCCGCGGTGACGGCGTGGCCGCCTACTCCCGGGTCCACTACGGCAACAACTACGCCAACGCCTTCTGGCAGAACAGCTGCTTCTGCATGACGTACGGCGACGGCGCGGGCAACGTCCGCCCGCTGACCGCCATCGACGTGGCCGGACACGAGATGACCCACGGCGTCACCGCCTACACCGCGGGCCTCAACTACAGCGGCGAGTCCGGCGGCCTGAACGAGGCCACGTCCGACATCTTCGGCACCGCGGTCGAGTTCTACGCCGACAACCCCTCCGACGCGGGCGACTACCTCATCGGCGAGAAGATCGACATCCGCGGCAACGGCACCCCGCTGCGCTACATGGACCGGCCCAGCAGGGACGGCGTCTCCAAGGACTACTGGTACTCGGGGATCGGCGGGGTGGACGTCCACTACTCGTCCGGCCCGGCCAACCACTTCTTCTATCTGCTGAGCGAGGGCAGCGGCACCAGGACCGTCAACGGCGTCGCCTACGACTCGCCCACCTCGGACGGCCTGCCGGTCACCGGGATCGGCCGCGCCAAGGCGGAGAAGATCTGGTTCCGGGCGCTGACCACCAAGTTCACGTCGACCACCAACTACGCGGGCGCCCGCACCGGCACCCTCGCGGCGGCCGGTGAGCTGTACGGCGCCAACAGCGCCGAGTACACGGCCGTGCAGCACGCGTGGGCGGGCGTCGGCGTCGGCGCGCGCCCCTAGGACGACAGCGGCGGCAACCGCTCGACCGGACGACCCACCGTTCCACGTCGGGGCGCCGCCCCGGAGGTTCGAATCCTCCGGGGCGGCGCCCCTCCCTTCTTCTCAGCGCACCCGCCGTTTTTTGCCAAGCACTTACGTACGCCTTGTTGCGACTTGACCGAGGTCACGCGCGTTCACGTTTGAGCAACATTCATCCGAGCGTTGACTTCCAGCCAACATCATCTCGCCCTCCTGACATGTACACACCTGAGATGTCAGTCTTCCGTCACCCGCCGCACAACTTCGCAGCAACCCGGCCGGACACCCCACGCCGACCGGTACCCCACCGAAGGAGTTTGTGTGTCTCCCCTCTTCTCGCGCCACAAGCGCACCACGCTGGCCCTCGCCACCGCGGTCGCGGCCGGCGCCATGCTCACCACCGGCCTGACCGCCGGCAACGCCGCCGCCGACGCCACCGCGCCGCGGGCCCTGCCCGGCGCCCCCGTCCTCCTGTCGGACACCGCACGCAGCGCGCTCATCCGGCAGGAGCAGGCCGACGCGGCCGGCACGGCACAGGAGATAGGCCTCGGTGCCAAGGAGCAGCTAGTCGTCAAGGACGTGGTCAAGGACAACGACGGCACCGTCCACACCCGCTACGAGCGCACCTACGACGGACTGCCCGTCCTCGGCGGCGACCTCGTCGTGCACCGCTCGGCGGCCGGCGCGACCAAGGGCGTGACCAGAGCGACCAAGGCCGCCGTCGAGGTCGACACCGTCACGCCGAAGCTCGCCGCGGCCAAGGCCGAGCAGCAGGCGCTGAGCGCGGCCAAGGACGCCGGTTCGTCGAAGACGGCCGCCGGCTCCGCGCCCCGCAAGGTGATCTGGGCGGCCGACGGCAAGCCCGTGCTCGCCTACGAGACCGTCGTCGGCGGCCTCCAGGACGACGGCACCCCCAACGAACTGCACGTCGTCACCGACGCCGCCACCGGCGCCAAGCTGTACGAGTACCAGGGCGTCGAGACCGGCTCGGGCAAGAGCCTGTACTCGGGCACGGTCACTCTCGGCACCACCCTGTCGGGTTCGTCGTACCAGCTGTACGACACCACCCGCGGCGGCCACAAGACGTACAACCTGGCCCGCGCGACCTCCGGCACCGGCACCCTGTTCACCGACGCCGACGACGTTTGGGGCACCGGCGCCGCCTCCAGCTCCGCCACCGACCAGACCGCCGCCGTGGACGCCGCCTACGGGGCCCAGGTCACCTGGGACTTCTACAAGAACTCCTTCGGCCGCAACGGCATCAAGAACGACGGCAAGGCGGCCTACTCCCGCGTCCACTACGGCAACAACTACATCAACGCCTTCTGGCAGGACAGCTGCTTCTGCATGACGTACGGCGACGGCGCGGGGAACACGAAACCGCTGACCTCGCTGGACGTGGCCGGACACGAGATGAGCCACGGCGTCACCGCCAACACCGCGGGCCTCAACTACAGCGGCGAGTCCGGCGGTCTGAACGAGGCCACGTCCGACATCTTCGGCACCGGTGTGGAGTTCTACGCGAACAACGCCTCCGACAAGGGCGACTACCTCATCGGCGAGAAGATCGACATCAACGGCAACGGCACCCCGCTGCGCTACATGGACCGGCCCAGCAAGGACGGCGCGTCCAAGGACTACTGGTCCTCCAGCCTCGGCAGCGTCGACGTGCACTACTCATCGGGCCCGGCCAACCACTTCTTCTTCCTGCTGGCCGAGGGCAGCGGGGCGAGGACGGTGGACGGGGTGAGCTACGACTCCCCGACCTCCGACGGCTCCACCGTCACCGGCATCGGCCGCGACAAGGCGCTGCAGATCTGGTACAAGGCGCTGACCACGTACATGACGTTGACGACCAACTACAAGGCCGCCCGCACGGCGACCCTGAACGCGGCGTCCGACCTGTACGGCTCGACGGGCACCGAGTACAAGGCGGTGGCCGCGGCCTGGACCGCGATCAACGTGACCTGACCGCCGCCAACACCACGGGCGGCACCCGGAACCAGCGGTTCCCGGGTGCCGCCCTACTCTTGGGACCCATGTCCTTCACGTACGACGACGTCGGCGCCACCCGCGAGGGCCACTGCCCGCCCGGCTTCCGCCCCATGCACGTACGCACCCGCCTGGGGGAGGGCGAACCGGTCTTCCGGCGCGCCGTCGAGGCCGTGTTCTCCTGGGAGATGCACCGGGAGATGGGGGTCGCCGTCGAGGCGAGCGCGGAGCGTGCCGCGCCCGGCGTCGACGTCACCGTCACCCTCGCCGGGATGATCAAGGCGCCCTGCCGGGTGGTGTGGACCCTGGAGGAGCCGCGCCGGGCGGGCTGGGCCTACGGCACCCTGCCGGGCCACCCCGAGTCCGGCGAGGAGGCCTTCGTGGTCGACCGCACGGGCGACGGCACGGTCTGGCTGACCGTGACCGCCTTCAGCCGCCCCGCCACGTGGTACGCGAGGGCCGGCGGACCGGCCGCCCGCCTCTTCCAGCACGCCTACGCCCGCCGCTGCGGCACCGTCCTGCGGCGGCTGAGCGGCGGCGACGAAGAAACCTGAGCGGACCGGCCGCCGCCGCTCCCGGCGCTCACCGCATCAGCATCCCCGCCGCCTGGGCCAGGTCGTCCGAGGGCCCCGCGACCAGCCCCGCCTCCGCGCCGGACGCCAGCAGCCGGTGCGTCGGCAGGACACGGACCGTGTACCCGAAGGGACCGGTGCGGTCCAGGGCGAGCGGGCCCTCGTACGCCCAGCGGCCCTCCAGGTCGGGGCCGCCCACCGGTTTCAGCGGCACGGTCGTCGCGTCGGTGATGCGGTCCTCGGAGTCCACCCGGCCGGAGACCGCCTGCACCTCCACGTCGTCGGGGACCAGGTCGCCGAGGTTCACCCGCACCCGCAGCGCGAGCGTCGTGCCCAGCTCCGCCAGGGCGGTGGCGGCGGACGTTTCCACGTGGTCGACGCTCACCCCCGGCCAGGCCGCCCGCACCCGGGTCTTCCAGTCGGCGAGCGAGCGGGCGGCGTCCGGGTCCATCGCGCGGTGCGCCTGGGCGGCCGGGGCGTACAGCCGCTCGACGTATTCCCGGACCATGCGGCCGGCCAGCACCTTCGGCCCGAGCAGGCTCAGGGTGCGGCGGACCATCTCGACCCACCGGTCCGGCAGCCCGCTCGCGCCCCGCTCGTAGAAGCGGGGGGTCACCCGCTGCTCCAGCAGGTCGTAGAGGGCGGCGGCCTCTATGGCGTCGCGCCGGTCCGCGTCGGTACCGGCGCCGTCGGCGGTGGGGATCGCCCAGCCGAAGTCGGGCTGGAACCACTCGTCCCACCAGCCGTCCAGCACCGACAGGTTGAGGCAGCCGTTGAGCGCCGCCTTCATGCCGCTGGTGCCGCACGCCTCCAGGGGGCGCAGGGGGTTGTTCAGCCAGATGTCGCAGCCCGGGTAGAGCTTCTGCGCCATGGCCATGCCGTAGTCCGGCAGGAACACGATGCGGTGGCGCACCCGCGGGTCGTCCGCGAACCGCACCAACTCCTGCACCAGCCGCTTGCCGCCGTCGTCCGCCGGGTGCGCCTTGCCCGCGACGACGATCTGGATCGGCCGCTCGGGGTGCAGCAGCAGCTCCGTCAGCCGGTCCCGGTCCCGCAGCATCAGCGTGAGGCGCTTGTACGACGGGACGCGCCGCGCGAAACCGATGGTGAGCACGTCCGGGTCGAGGACGTCGTCGATCCAGCCCAGCTCGGCCGTCCCGGCGCCGCGCTGCCGCCAGGAGGCCCGCAGCCGCTCGCGCACCTCCTCGACGAGCTGCTCGCGCAGGGTGCGGCGCAGTTCCCAGATGTCCTGGTCGGGGATGTCGGCGACCGAGTCCCAGCGGTCCGGGCCGCCGTCGGTCAGCGCGTCCTCGGCCCGCTGGACGCCGATCTGCCGGGCGCCGAGCCGGAACACCTCGGGGGCCACCCAGGTCGGGGCGTGCACCCCGTTGGTGACGGAGGTGATCGGCACCTCCTCGGCGTCGAAGCCCGGCCACAGGCCGGAGAACATCTCGCGGCTGACCCCGCCGTGCAGCAGCGAGACGCCGTTGGCGCGCTGGGCCAGGCGCAGGCCCATCACCGCCATGTTGAACAGGCCCGGCTCGCCGCCGGGGTAGGTCTCCATGCCGAGCCGCAGAACGCGCTCGACGTTGATGCGCGGGAGTTCGCGGTCGGGGCCGAAGTGGCGGGCGACCAGCTCGCGGTCGAAGCGGTCGATGCCGGCCGGGACGGGGGTGTGGGTGGTGAAGACGGTGCCGGCCCGTACCGCCTCCAGCGCGGAGTCGAACTCCAGCCCCGTGTCGCAGAGTTCGGCGATGCGTTCCAGACCGAGGAAGCCTGCGTGGCCCTCGTTGGTGTGGAACACCTCCGGCTCGGCGTGGCCGGTGAGCCGGCAGTACGTCCGTACCGCCCGGACACCTCCTATACCCAGCAGCATCTCCTGGAGGAGCCGGTGTTCGCTGCCGCCGCCGTAGAGCCGGTCGGTGACGCCGCGTTCGCCGAGGTCGTTCTCCTCCACGTCCGAGTCGAGCAGCAGCAACGGCACCCGGCCGACCTGGGCCAGCCAGATCCGGGCGCGCAGCTCCCGGCCGCCGGGCAGCGCGAGGGCCACGTGGGCGGGGGTGCCGTCGGCCTCCTTGAGGAGGGAGAGGGGCAGCTCGTAGGGGTCGAGGACGGGGTAGTGCTCCTGCTGCCAGCCGTCCCGGGAGAGCGACTGGCGGAAGTAGCCGTGCCGGTAGAGCAGGCCGACGCCGACGATCGGCACGCCCAGGTCGCTGGCCGCCTTCAGATGGTCGCCGGCCAGGATGCCGAGCCCGCCGGAGTACTGGGGCAGGGCGGCGGTGATGCCGAACTCGGGTGAGAAGTAGGCGACGGCGGCGGGGAGTCGGCCGGGCTGGGCCTGGTACCAGCGGTCGCCGGTCAGGTAGTGGTCGAGGTCGTCGGCCGCCGCCGTGAGCCGGCGCAGGAAGCGGCGGTCCTCGGCCAGCTCCGCGAGGCGCGCGGGCGGGACGGTGCCGAGCAGCCGTACCGGGTCCCGGCCGGAGGCGGCCCAGCACCCGGGGTCGACGGACTGGAAGAGGTCGCGGGTTTCCGGATGCCAGGACCAGCGCAGATTGCGGGCCAGATCACTGAGCGGTTGGAGGGGGTCGGGGAGAACGGGACGGACGGTCAGTCGACGGATCGCCTTCACACTCCACCTCAGCGCGTTCGCTCGATTGGACGGGATGTGCGTCACCTCGTCGCTTATGACGTTACCGGCACCGGTGTGTCCCCCGCCGGGGGCTTCGCGACCCGAGCGCCAGATCGGCCTGAACGGCTGTGCGGTCAAACGCCGTACGGGCTAATACGGACCGGCGTGGCGATATGGCCGGATCTTCACGCTCCGGCCTTCTTGCGATGCCCGACCCCGCGCGAAAAGCTGCACATGTCGCGAAAGCGCTGATTGCGGAAGCGGCATGCGGGAAGGCGTTCGGTCAGGGCCCGTCGCGTGTGTCGACATACGCGCGAGTAGTTAACGAAGTGCCGGATTGCCCACCAGAAGAGTGTGGGAAGGCTCCTGCGGTACACACATCGCACACATCCGCCTCCCCAGAGTCATCCGCCCACCCACGTTGTCGCGGACAGGAGCGGTCATGCCCACCACACACCACTCGTCAGCATCCGTCGCGGACGGCACCACCGTCGTCGGACGCATCCCCGTCCTGGACGTCCGCCCGCTGGTCCGGCAGGGACGCAGACCGGCCAAAGCCGTCACCGGAGAGTCCTTCGAGGTCTCCGCCACGGTGTTCCGCGAGGGGCACGACGCGGTGGCCGCCAATGTGGTCCTGAGAGACCCGCGGGGCCGGCCGGGGCCCTGGACGCCGATGCGGGAGCTGGCCCCCGGCAGCGACCGCTGGGGGGCCACCGTCACCGCGGGCGAGCCGGGACTGTGGTCGTACACCGTGGAGGCCTGGAGCGATCCGGTCGCCACCTGGCGGCACCACGCCCGGATCAAGGTCCCGGCGGGGATCGACGTGGACCTGGTCCTCGCGGAGGGCGCCCGGCTGTACGAGCGCGCCGCCGCGGACGTGCCCGGCGGCCGGGACCGGGCGGTGCTGTCGGCCGCCGTCGGCGCGCTGCGGGACGAGGCGCTGCCGGTGGCGTCGCGGCTGGCGGCGGGGCTGACGCCGGAGGTGGCCGGGGTGCTGGCCCGCCATCCGCTGCGGGAGCTGGTCACCACCTCCGACCCGCTGCCCCTGCTCGTCGAGCGGGAACGCGCCCTCTACGGCGCCTGGTACGAGTTCTTCCCCCGCTCCGAGGGCACCCCCCAGCAGCCCCACGGCACCTTCCGCACCGCCGCCCGCCGCCTGCCCGCCATCGCCGCCATGGGCTTCGACGTGGTCTACCTGCCCCCCGTCCACCCCATCGGCACCACCCACCGCAAAGGCCGCAACAACACCCTCACCGCCACCCCCGACGACGTTGGCGTCCCCTGGGCCATCGGCTCCCCCGAAGGCGGCCACGACACCCTCCACCCCGCCCTCGGCACCCTCGACGACTTCGACCACTTCGTCGGCCGGGCCCGCCGCCTCGGCCTGGAAATCGCCCTCGACCTCGCCCTCCAGTGCTCCCCCGACCACCCCTGGGTCCACAAACACCCCGACTGGTTCCACCACCGCCCCGACGGCACCATCGCCCACGCCGAGAACCCGCCCAAGAAATACCAGGACATCTACCCCATCGCCTTCGACACCGACCCCGAAGGCCTCCTCACCGAAACCCTGCGCATCCTGCGCTTCTGGATGGACCACGGCGTACGCATCTTCCGCGTCGACAACCCCCACACCAAACCCGTCGCCTTCTGGGAACGCGTCATCGGCGAGATCAACACCACCGACCCCGACATCATCTTCCTCGCCGAGGCCTTCACCCGCCCCGCGATGATGCACACCCTCGCCCAGATCGGCTTCCAGCAGTCCTACACCTACTTCACCTGGCGCACCACCAAAGAGGAACTCACCGAATACCTCACCGAACTCACCGGGGACGCCGCCGCCTACATGCGCCCCAACCTCTTCACCAACACCCCCGACATCCTGCACGCCTACCTCCAGCACGGCGGCCGCCCCGCCTTCGAGGTCCGCGCCGTCCTCGCCGCCACCCTCTCCCCCACCTGGGGCATCTACAGCGGCTACGAACTCTGCGAGAACACCCCCCTGCGCGAAGGCAGCGAGGAATACCTCGACTCGGAGAAATACCAGCTCAAACCCCGCGACTGGGCCGCCGCAGCCCGCGAGCACCGCACCATCGCCCCCCTCATCACCCGCCTCAACACCATCCGGCGCAAGAGCCCGGCCCTGCGGCAGTTGCGCGATCTGCACTTCCATCCCACGGACAAGGAGGAGGTGATCGCCTACTCGAAGCGGCGGGGAGCGAACACGGTCGTGGTGGTCGCCAACCTCGACCCCCATCACACCCAGGAGGCGACGGTCTCGTTGGACATGCCGCAACTCGGCCTGGACTGGCACGACTCGGTGCCGGTGCGCGACGAGCTGACCGGTGAGACCTACCACTGGGGCAGGGCCAACTACGTGCGCCTGGAGCCGGGCCGGACGCCCGCGCACATCTGCACGGTGCTGCGACCGTCCAACCCGCAGATCGGAGGGTCACCCACCTCATGACCGTGAACGAACCCGTGCCGGACACCTTCGAGGACACACCGGCCAAGGACCGCGACCCCGACTGGTTCAAGCGAGCCGTCTTCTACGAGGTCCTCGTCCGTTCCTTCCAGGACAGCAACGGCGACGGCATAGGCGACCTCAAGGGGCTCACCGCCAAGCTGGACTACCTGCAATGGCTGGGTGTGGACTGCCTCTGGCTCCCGCCCTTCTTCAAGTCGCCCCTCAAGGACGGCGGCTACAACGTCTCCGACTACACCGCCGTACTCCCCGAGTTCGGCGACCTGGCCGACTTCGTCGAGTTCGTCGACGCCGCCCACCAGCGCGGCATGCGCGTGATCATCGACTTCGTCATGAACCACACCAGCGACCAGCACCCGTGGTTCCAGGAGTCCCGCGGAAACCCCGAAGGCCCCTACGGCGACTACTACGTCTGGGCCGACGACGACACCCAGTACGCCGACGCCCGCATCATCTTCGTCGACACCGAGGCCTCCAACTGGACCTACGACCCGGTCCGCAAGCAGTACTACTGGCACCGCTTCTTCTCCCACCAGCCCGACCTCAACTACGAGAACCCGACCGTGCAGGAGGAGATGATCTCCGCACTGAAGTTCTGGCTGGACCTGGGCATCGACGGGTTCCGGCTGGACGCGGTGCCGTACCTCTACCAGGAGGAGGGCACCAACTGCGAGAACCTTCCGGCCACGCACGCCTTCCTGAAGCGGGTGCGCAAGGAGATAGACGCGCAGTATCCGGACACGGTGGTGCTGGCGGAGGCGAACCAGTGGCCGGAGGACGTTGTCGACTACTTCGGCGACTACGCCTCCGGCGGCGACGAGTGCCACATGGCCTTCCACTTCCCGGTCATGCCCCGCATCTTCATGGCGGTGCGCCGCGAGTCCCGCTACCCGGTCTCGGAGATCCTGGCCAAGACCCCCGCCATCCCCTCCGGCTGCCAGTGGGGCATCTTCCTGCGCAACCACGACGAGCTGACCCTCGAAATGGTCACCGACGAGGAACGCGACTACATGTACGCGGAGTACGCCAAGGACCCGCGCATGCGCGCCAACATCGGCATCCGCCGCCGCCTGGCCCCCCTCCTGGACAACGACCGCGACCAGATCGAACTGTTCACCGCCCTGCTGCTGTCCCTGCCCGGCTCACCGATCCTCTACTACGGCGACGAGATCGGCATGGGCGACAACATCTGGCTCGGCGACCGCGACGCGGTGCGCACACCGATGCAGTGGACACCCGACCGCAACGCCGGCTTCTCGTCCTGCGACCCCGGGCGGCTCTACCTGCCGACCATCATGGACCCGGTCCACGGCTACCAGGTGACCAACGTCGAGGCCTCCATGGCCTCGCCCTCCTCCCTGCTGCACTGGACCCGCCGCATGATCGAGATCCGCAAGCAGAACCCCGCCTTCGGCCTCGGCACCTACACCGAACTGCCGTCCTCCAACCCCGCCGTCCTCGCCTTCCTGCGGGAGGCGCCCCCGAACCGGGAGAAGGAGGACGACCTGGTGCTGTGCGTCCACAACTTCTCCCGGTTCGCACAGCCCACCGAACTCGATCTGAGCGCCTTCGAGGGACGCCACCCGGTCGAGCTGTTCGGCGGAGTCCGCTTCCCGGCGGTGGGCGCACTGCCGTATCTGCTGACCCTCGGCGGGCACGGCTTCTACTGGTTCCGGCTCCGCGAGGACGCCGTCTAGGCCGAGCCCCCGGGCGGGGGCGGTTTCCACCGGCCCGCCCGGGGCACGCATCAGTAACACCCCGACGACCCGGGGAAAGGACGCGACGCCATGTCGGAAACCGTCATACGCACCGTCCCGAGCCCGCCAGGCCTCCTTGCGTCGCTTGATCCACTGCTGCGGGACTGGTTGCCGCGCCAGCGCTGGTTCGCGGGCAAGGGCCGCCCGGTCAGCGGTTTCTCGCTGGTCGCCGCCACCGAACTGCTCCCCGCCGACGCCCGCCTCGGCCTCCACCACCTGCTGGTGCGCGCCCACCAGCCGCTCGGGCCGGCCCCGGGCGCGGCCGAGGAGCCCGGCGACTGCTACCAGCTCCTCATAGGCACGCGCGAGGCGCTGCCGCCCCGGCTGGCGCCCGCGCTGATCGGACACATCACCGAGGGCCCGCTGGCCGGCCGCACCGCCTACGACGCCCTGCACGACACCCGGCCCGCCGAGGTGCTCCTGGAGGCCCTGCGCGACCGGGAGCGCATCGGCGGGCTCCGCTTCGAGCGGGAACGGGACCAGGAGATACGCACCGGCCTGGTGCCGAGGCTGATGACCGCCGAGCAGTCGAACTCGTCGGTCGTATATGGAGATACGTTTATTCTCAAGGTGCTGCGGCGGATCGTGCCCGGTGTCAACCCCGACCTTGAGCTGCCGCTCGCGCTGGCCCGCGAGGGCTGCGCCCGGGTACCGGCACCGGCCGCGTGGATGGTGGCCGATCTGAACGGCCGGTCCTGGGTGCTGGGGGTGCTCCAGCCGTATGTGCAGGGCGCGACCGACGGCTGGGAGCTGGCCCTGCGCGAGCTGGCCAAGGGCGAGGACTTCGTCACCGAGGCGCGGGCGCTGGGCCGGGCCACCGCCGAGGTGCACACCGCGCTGGCCCGTGCGCTGCCGACGGTCACGCTCGGCCACGGCCAGGTGCGGCGGCTCGCCGACGGCATGATCGAGCGGCTGGAGGAGGCCGCCCAGGCGGTTCCCCTGCTGCGGCCGTACGCGCCCGCGCTGCGCACGGCGTTCACGGCGCTGGGCGACCTGGCCGCCGAGGGCCGTACCTGGACCGCGCAGCGTGTCCACGGCGATCTGCACCTCGGTCAGTGCCTGCGCTCCCCGGACGGACAGTGGTCGCTGATCGACTTCGAGGGGGAGCCCGCGAAACCCCTGGCCGAGCGGCGGATGCCGCAGCCGCCGGTGCGGGATGTCGCGGGGATGCTGCGCTCCTTCGACTACGCAGCGCACTCGGCCGAGGTCCCGGTGCCGGGCTGGGCCGGCGCCTGCCGGGCCGCCTACTGCACCGGGTACGCGGAGGCCGGCGGCCACGACCCGCGCACCGACCCGGTGCTGCTGCGCGCCTACGAGACGGACAAGGCGGTCTACGAGGTGCTCTACGAGGCCCGGCACCGTCCCGACTGGCTTCCGGTGCCCCTGTCCGCGGTGCGCCGCCTGTCCGCGCCCGAGCCGGAATGACCTCCCCTTCCGATCCCCCTTCGCCCTGGAGGCTCCACCCGTGACCGGAAAGAAGACGGCAGGCAGGAAGACGGCCGCGAAGAAGGCGGCGAAGGCCGCCAAGGCCGGGAAGAAGGCCGTCGCGGAGAAGGCCGTCGCGGAGAAGGCCGTCGCGGAAGAGGCCGTAACAGGTGCGGCGACCGCCCCGTCCGCCGAGGTCGCCGTCTCCCCCGCCCTGGACGCCGGCGACCGGGAGCGGCTGCTCGCCGGCACGCACCACGACCCCCACTCCGTGCTCGGCGCCCACCGGGTGCCCGGCGGAGTCGCCTTCCGTGCCTTCAAGCCGTACGCCCTGGCGGTGACCGTCCTGTCCGGGAAGCTGCGGGTCGAGCTGCACAACGACGGGGACGGGTTCTTCTCCGGGCTGGTGCCGCTCCGCGAGGTCCCCGTCCACCGTCTCCTGGTGGCCTACGAGGGGACGGTCCAGGAGGCCGAGGACCCGTACCGCTTCCTGCCCACGCTGGGCGAGCTGGACCTGCATCTGATCGGCGAGGGCCGGCACGAGCAGCTGTGGCAGGCGCTCGGCGCGCATCCGACGGTCCACGAGGGGGTCGCGGGCACCCGCTTCGCGGTGTGGGCGCCGAACGCGCGCGGGGTCCGGGTGGCCGGCGGCTTCAACTTCTGGGACGGCGCCGGTCACGCGATGCGCTCGCTCGGCTCCACCGGCGTGTGGGAGCTGTTCCTGCCCGGCCTGGGCGCGGGCGAGCTGTACAAGTTCGAGATCACCCGGCCCGACGGCTCGCGCACGTTCCGCGCGGACCCGCTGGCCCGCCGCACGGAGGTGCCGCCGGCCACGTCCTCCGTGGTGCACGCCTCGGACTACACGTGGGGCGACGAGGAGTGGCTGGCCCGCCGCGCCGAGGTGCCCGCGCACGAGGCGCCGATGTCGGTGTACGAGGTCCATCCGGCGTCCTGGCGCCCAGGGCTGACGTACCGTCAACTGGCCGAGCAGCTACCGGCGTACGTCAAGGACCTCGGCTTCACGCACGTCGAGCTGATGCCGGTCGCGGAGCACCCCTTCGGCGGCTCCTGGGGCTACCAGGTCACCGGCTTCTACGCGCCCACGGCCCGGCTCGGCGAGCCCGACGACTTCAAGTACCTGGTGGACCGGCTGCACCGGGCCGGGATCGGCGTCCTGATGGACTGGGTGCCCGCGCACTTCCCGCGCGACGACTGGGCGCTGGCCGAGTTCGACGGGCGGCCCCTGTACGAGCACTCCGATCCGCTGCGGGCCGCGCACCCGGACTGGGGGACGCTGGAGTTCGACTTCGGGCGCCGGGAGGTGCGCAACTTCCTGGTGGCGAACGCGGTGTACTGGTGCGAGGAGTTCCACATCGACGGGCTGCGGGTCGACGCGGTCGCCTCGATGCTCTACCTGGACTACTCGCGCGAGCCGGGCCAGTGGAAGCCGAACGAGCGCGGCGGCCGGGAGAACCTGGACGCGGTGGCCTTCCTCCAGGAGATGAACGCGACGGTGTACCGGCGGGTGCCGGGGGTCGTGACCGTCGCCGAGGAGTCGACGGCCTGGGACGGCGTGACCCGGGCCACCGACCACGAGGGGCCGAGCGGTTTCGGCGGGCTCGGGTTCGGGCTGAAGTGGAACATGGGCTGGATGCACGACACGCTCCAGTACATGAGCCACGACCCGGTGCACCGCGGGTACCACCACGGGGAGATGACCTTCTCGATGGTGTACGCGTACAGCGAGAACTACGTGCTGCCGATCTCCCACGACGAGGTGGTGCACGGCAAGAAGTCGCTGGTGTCCAAGATGCCGGGCGACTGGTGGCAGCAGCGCGCGAACGAGCGGGCCTACCTGGGCTTCATGTGGGCCCATCCCGGCAAGCAACTGCTCTTCATGGGCCAGGAGTTCGCGCAGGGCGCGGAGTGGTCCGAGGCGCACGGCCCGGACTGGTGGCTGCTCGACCCGGGGTACGGGGCGGCGGCGGACCACCGGGGCGTACGCGATCTGGTGCGGGACCTGAACACCGTCTACCGGGCCACGCCCGCGCTGTGGCAGCGCGACACCCACCCCTCCGGGTTCGCCTGGGTGGTCGGGGACGCCGCCGAGGACAATGTGCTCGCCTTCCTGCGGCTGGACGCCGACGGCACCCCGCTGCTCGCGGTGTCGAACTTCGCCCCCGTGGTCCGCCCCGACTACCGCCTCGGCGTCCCCGACGAGATCCCGGCCTGGCACGAGGCCCTCAACACCGACACCGCCCGCTACGGCGGCGGCGACGTGCGCAACCCCGACCCACTCAAGCCGGACCCCCACCCCTGGCACGGCCGCCCGGCAAGCATCCGCCTCACCCTGCCACCCCTGGCCACGGTGTGGCTGCGCCCGGCCTAGGGGCGCCTGTGTGCCCTACTCCAGCCCGCGCTTGCCCGGTGCCCAGAACGGCTTGGTGAGTACCGCCCGTCGGTCCCAGCCGGCCTCTCGCACGAGCACCTGCCGCACGTGCTGCACGGTCCGCGCCTCTCCGGCGACGTACGCGATCCCGCCCGGCTCGGGGGCGAGGCGTCGCACCGCGTCCGGGAGCGAGGTGCCACTCCTGGTGATCCAGTCGAGGCGGTCCGAGTACGGCAGGGGGAGCCGGTCGGCAGCCGTCTCCGTTTCGATGCAGCCGGAGACGCGCGCCCCGTCGGGCAGTGCGCCCAGCATCGCGCCGAAGGCGACCGACGCCGTCTCCTCCCCGACGAACACGTGGTGCGCGGCGTCGGGCCGCAGCACGAACGTCCCTTCCGGCTTGCGCATTCGGACCCGGTCGCCGACCGCGGCGCCGCTCCCCCACCGTGCTCCGGGGCCGCCCCCGGGGTGACCCAGTACGCGCAACTCGACGGCGCCCTCCGGGTCGTAGCGCCAGATCGAGTACGTGCGCAGAGTCAGCCCGTCGCCGACCAGGACCCTCACCTGCTGTCCGGGCCGGACGGTCAGCCCGGACAGGGCCTCGCCCTCGATGCGCAGGCGACGGAATCGGGCGGCGACAGCCTCGGTCCCGGTGACCGTGCCCTGAAGCGTCAGCAGGTCCAGGAGGGGGGAGAGCAGGGCAGCCATGGGACTCCTCGGAAACTCGTCGATGCGGTGGGGCACCGAAGACCGGCATCGAACCGAACGCGATACTAACGCGTTTCTTTCGAAACGCGATAGTACTCGTCTTCGCGCGTGCCCGCGTTCGGCTACGCACCGAACTCCTCTGGCGCCGCGATCAGTTGGCCGACTCGTGAGCGATCCTGTTCATGTCTCTCCTGCGAGTCGGGGGCCCGGTCGCGGGCGGCCGGGCTCCGCCAACTCGCGCTGCCCTGGGGCCTGTTGCGACAGCGCTGGTCACAGCCACTCGTTGACGGCTGTGGCCGGCACGGTCGCTTCGCAGCGGACGGCGACCTCGTCGTACCGGGTGACGACGGCACGGTGCCACCCGAGCCTGCCGATCCCGCACCCGACCGCGTGCCGGGCTTTGCAGTCCTCGGCGGCCTACGCGTCCACCAGCCCCTTCGGCAGCGGCCCCGTGTGCAGTACCCCCAGTCGTTGGGTGGCCCGGGTGAGGGCGACGTACAGGTCGCTGGTGCCGTAGCTGCCGGGTTCGACGACCAGGACGGAGTCGAACTCCAGGCCCTTGGACTGGCGGGGGTCGAGCAGGACGACGCGGTGGGTCAGGTCCGGCTCGGTGTCCGCCGGCACGTCGTCCAGGCGGGCCGCGAGCGCCCGGTGCAGTTCGCGCGGGGCGATGACGGCGAGGCGGCCCTCCTCGGGGGTCAGTTCCCGGACGGCCTCGGCGACGGCGGAGGGGAGGTCGGCGGTGGCGCGGATCCAGGGGCGTACGCCCGTGGAGCGGACCGAACTCGGCGGCTCGAAGCCGGGGTCGACGGCACGGACGACGGCCGCCGCCACGTCCATGATCTCGGCCGGGGTGCGGTAGTTGACGCCCAGGCGGGTGTGCTTCCAGCGGTCCTCGACATAGGGGGCGAGGATCTTGGACCAGGAGCCGACACCGGCCGCCTCCGCGGTCTGCGCCGGGTCGCCGACCAGGGTCATCGAACGGGTCGGGCAGCGCCGCATCAGCAGGCGCCAGGCCATCGGGGACAGCTCCTGCGCCTCGTCCACGATGATGTGCCCGAACGCCCAGGTGCGGTCGGCGGCGGCGCGCTCGGCGGCACTGCGGTGGTCGTCCTCCTCCTGGCGTTCGGCGAACCGCTCGGCGTCGATGATGTCGTGCGCCGACAGCACCTCCGCGTCCTCCTCGTCCCTGTCCTCGAACTCGTAGGTCCGCGACGCGTACGACACGTCGAGCACGCCCTGCGCGTAGGCGATCTGCTCCGCCCGCTCGCGTTCGGCGCGGGAACGGGCGATCCGGTCGTCCACGCCGAGCATCTCGGCCGCCTCGTCCAGCAGGGGCACGTCGGCCACGGTCCAGCGCCGGGTGACCGGGCGGCGGACGGCGGCGGCGTCCGCCGCGGGCAGGAAGGCCTCGGGGGCGGCGAGGAAGTCGGCGACCAGGCGGCGCGGGGTCAGCCGGGGCCACAGCTGCTCGATGGCCGACCAGACCTCGGGGTTCTCGGCGAGTTCGTCGCGGATCTGGGTGATGTCGCTGGGGTCGAGGAGGTTGCCGCCGTCGTAGGGGTCGGTGCCGATGCGCTCGGCGACCATGTCGGTGAGGGTGTTGAGGATGTGGCCCTCGAAGTGCTCGCGGGCCGCGTTGTGCGGCAGCTTCGCGGCGCGGGTGCGCTCGCGGGCGACGTTGACCAGGTCGTCGTCCAGCATGAGGACCTCGCGGTCGTGCTCGATCGCGATCACCGGGTCGGGCAGCGCCTGCCGGTCGCGGACCACCTCGGCGAGCACGTCGGCCATACCGGCCCGGCCCTTGACCGCCGCCGCCTCGGGCGGGTCCGCGGCCGTGGCCTTCACGCCCGGGAACAGCTCGCCGACCGTGGAAAGGAGCACGCCCGTCTCGCCCAGCGAGGGCAGCACCTCGCCGATGTAGCCGAGGAAGGCGGGGTTGGGGCCGACGACGAGGACGGCGCGCTTGGCGAGCAGCTCGCGGTGCTCGTACAGCAGGTAGGCGGCGCGGTGCAGGGCGACGGCGGTCTTGCCGGTGCCGGGGCCGCCCTCGACGACCAGCACGCCGCGGTGCGGGGCGCGGATGACGCGGTCCTGGTCGGCCTGGATGGTCTGCACGATGTCGCCCATGCGGCCGGTGCGCGCGGAGTTCAGCGCGGCCAGCAGCACGGCGTCGCCCGACGGGTCCTCGTGGCCGGTGCGGGTCTCGTCGCCGAGGTCGAGGATCTCGTCGTGCAGGGCGGTGACCGTACGGCCCTCGCTCGCGATGTGCCGGCGGCGGCGCAGCCCCATCGGGGTGTGGCCGGTCGCCAGATAGAAGGGACGGGCGACGTCGGCCCGCCAGTCGATCAGGACCGGGGTGCGTTCGGCGTCGTCGCTGCGCAGCCCGATGCGGCCGATGTGGTGGCCCTCCCCGGAGGCGAGGTCGATCCGGCCGAAGCACAGGGAGCCGTCCACCGCGTTGAGCGCGGCGAGCAGCCCGGAGCGCTCGGCGACCAGGATGTCCCGCTCCAGCCGGGCCTGCTGGGGGGTGTTGCCCTGCGCGAGCGCCTCGGTGACCGAGACCTCCGCGTCGCCGCGCAGCGCGTCCACGCGCGCGTACAGTCCGTCGACGAATTCCTGCTCGTGTCGCAATTCATCGTCCGGAAATTCGGTGTTTGACAATTCCACTCCCGCCCGGATACACTGTGCTCAGTGAACTTCTCTGTGACCTCAATTCTTTTGAAGTCACGAATCACCGAATATACGCAAGGAAATCCCCCGAGCGCAATTGCTCGGGGGATTTCTTGTCGCCGGGCAGCCGTCACAGCACGTCGGACAGCTCCTCCAGCAGCCGCCGCCTGGGCCGGGCGCCCACCATCGACTTCACCGGCTCACCTTCGCGGAACACCATGAAGGTCGGCATCGACAGCACCTTGTAGGCATTCGTCGTCACCGGATTCCGGTCGACGTTCAGCTGCACCACCCGGAGCCGGTCGCCCGTCTCCTCGGCCAGGGCGCCGAGCACCGGGGCCATCTGCCGGCACGGCGGGCACCAGTCGGCGGTGAACTCCACCAGCACCGGCAGCCGGGCCCCGATCACCTCCGCCGCGAAATCCGCGTCCGTCACCTCCGGCACATCGCTCGCTCTGCTCACAGTCCTCGCCCTCCCAGTTCGCACACGGGCTCCGGGCTCCCCGGAACCAGCGCCTCGGTGACCGGCTCCGCCCGCGCCGACTCGGCCCGCGCCAGTTGGTCGGCGACCGTCGCGCGTACCCCGTTCAGCTCGCCGATCAGCGCGTCCAGCTCCGTCAGCTTGCGCCGGTAGACCGCGAGCGACGCCGGGCAGGAGTCGCCCTCGGGGTGACCGGCCCGCAGGCACTCCACGAACGGCCGGGTCTCCTCCAGTTCGAACCCGAAGTCCCGCAGCGTCCTGATCTGCTTCAGCAGCTTCACGTCGCGCTCGTCGTAGGTCCGGTGCCCGTTGGCGTCCCGCCGCGCGGGCAGCAGCCCCCGTGACTCGTAGTACCGCAACGCGCGCGTCGTGGTCCCGGCGCGTGCGGCCAGCTCACCGATTCGCATGGACCCGAACGTATGCCTTGACGCGGACGTCAGGGCAAGGAGAAGCCCCGCGCGTGGTGCGCGGGGCCGGGGACCGGGCGGCTGAGCGACGGGGGGAGTAGCTCAGCCGCCCGGAGTGCGCGGGCCGTCGCGGGGCCCGGGTCAGGCCCTGGACAGCTCCTTCTCGCCGCCCTGCTCGGGCAGGTCCGCGGTGGCCTCGGCGCCGTCGGCGCCATGGTGTTCGTCCAGGAGGGTCTTCTCGTCGAACGGTGCCCGGCCGGCGAGCACCTCGCCCACCCGGTTCATGTCGATCTCCTTGGTCCAGGTGCCGATCAGCACCGTGGCCACGGCGTTGCCCGCGAAGTTGGTGAGGGCGCGGGCCTCGCTCATGAAGCGGTCGATGCCGACGATGAGGCCGACGCCGTCCACCAGGGCGGGCTTGTGCGACTGGAGACCGCCGGCCAGCGTGGCGAGACCGGCGCCGGAGACACCGGCGGCGCCCTTCGAGGCGACCAGCAGGAAGAGCAGCAGCGGGATCTGCTCGCCGATCGACATCGGCGTGCCCATGGCGTCGGCGATGAACAGCGAGGCCATGGTCATGTAGATCATGGTGCCGTCGAGGTTGAAGGAGTAGCCGGTGGGGACGGTGATGCCGACCACCGGCTTGCTGACGCCCAGGTGCTCCATCTTCGCGATGAGCCGGGGCAGCGCCGACTCCGACGAGGAGGTGGACAGGATCAGCAGGAACTCGCGGCCCAGGTACTTGAAGAGCGAGAAGACGTTCACTCCCGAGACCAGGCGCAGCAGGGTGCCGAGCACCAGGACGAGGAAGAGGACGCAGGTCACGTAGAAGCCGAACATCAGCACGGCCAGGCTCTTGAGCGCCTCGACGCCGGCCGAGCCGGTGACGGCCGCGATGGCGCCGAAGGCACCCACCGGGGCGGCCCACATGATCATCGCCAGGACGCGGAAGACCAGCCGCTGGATGTGCTCGATGCCGCGCAGGACGGGCTGCCCGGCGGAGCCCATGGCTTGCAGGGCGAAGCCGCAGAGCAGGGCGATCAGCAGGGTCTGCAGGACCTCGCCCGCGGTGAACGCGGAGACGATCGTGGTCGGGATGATGCCCATCACGAAGTCGACGGTGCTCTTGGCCTCCGCGTCGACCTGCGCCTGACCGGTCTCCTTGACGGCGTCGGTGAGCGCGAGGCCCGTGCCCGGGTCGAGGATGTTGCCGACGATCAGGCCGATGGCGAGGGCCACCAGCGACATCACCAGGAAGTAGACCAGGGCGATACCGCCGACCGCGCCGACCTTGGCGGCCTTGCGGACCGAGCCGATGCCCAGCACGATCGTGCAGAAGATGATCGGGGAGATCATCATCTTGATCAGGTTCACGAAGCCGGTACCGAGCGGCTTCAGTTCGGTCGCGAAGTCGGGGGCGGTGAGACCGACGGTGATACCGAGGGCGACCGCGATGATCACCGCGATGTAGAGATAGTGCGTGCGGTCCCGCTTGGCTTTGGGTGCGGCTGGTGCCGTAGCGGCGTTGCTGGTCACGGCGGCCCTCCTTGACGACGTCGTCGGCATCACCGGCGTGCGGCTCACGTCCGGGGGTTTGTTTCGGGGTCGGGGTGACTATCCCGCCCGGTGTGAGCGCGGTCACCCTTGCGTTCATTTAGTTCACAATCCAGCCACTTGAGAGACTGGCCGCATGCGCCTTTCCGTCCCGAGACCCCGAAGCCTGGCCGGGCAGCTCTTCGCCATGCAGGCCGTGCTGATAGCGGTCGTCGTCGCCGGGAACGCGCTGTTCACCTACATCGGCGACCGCCAGCAGGCCCAGGCGGCGGCCGGGCGGCAGGCCAGGTCCGTGGCGCTGGCGATCGCCGACTCGCCGTCCGTGCTGGAGGCGGTCGGCACCCCGGAGCCGACCGCGCGGCTCCAGCCGTACGCGGTGCGGATCATGCGGGACACCGACATCGACTTCGTGACGATCATGAATCCGCGGGGGATCCGCTGGACACACCCCGACCCGAAGCAAATCGGCCATCGCTTCCAGGGGCACATCGAGCGCGCGCAGCGGGGTGAGACCTTCACCGAGACCTACACCGGCACGCTGGGGCCGTCGGTGCGGGCCGTCACGCCCGTCCTCGACGACGGGCGGGTGGTCGCTCTGGTCAGCGCCGGAATCAGGGTCGAGGAGATCAGCAAGCAGGCGCAGGAGCAGCTGACGGCGCTGACGGGGGTCGCGGCCGGTGCGCTGCTGCTCGGCGCGGTGGGCACGTACGTGATCAACGCGCGGCTGCGCCGGCACACGCACGGCATGAACGCGGACGAGCTGAGCCGGATGCACGACTACCATCAGGCGGCGCTGCACGCGGTGCGGGAAGGGCTGCTGATGCTGGACGGGCAGTACCGGGTCGCGCTGATCAACGACGGGGGACGGGAGCTGCTCGGCGTGTCCGGTGACGTGGTGGGCGCCTCGGTCGCGGATCTCGGGCTGCCGGCGCCGCTGACCGGGGCGCTGCTGGCGTCGGAGCCCCGGGTGGACGAGGTGCACCTGGCGGCGGAACGGGTACTGGTGGTGAACACCTCGCCGGTGTCCGGCGGGGAGCACCGGGGCACGGTGGTGACCCTGCGCGACGTGACCGAGCTGCAGTCGCTGACCGGCGAGCTGAACTCGGAGCGCGGCTTCACCCAGGCGTTGCGCTCGCAGGCGCACGAGGCCGCGAACCGGCTGCACACGGTCGTCTCGCTGATCGAGCTGGGGCGCGCGGAGGAGGCCGTGGAGTTCGCGACGGCCGAACTGGAGCTGGCGCAGGCGCTCACCGACCAGGTGGTGGCGGCGGTGGGCGAGCCGGTGCTGGCCGCGCTGCTGCTGGGCAAGACGGCGCAGGCCAACGAGCGGGGAGTGGAGCTGGTGGTGTCGCAGGAGAGCCGACTGGACGACGGGCTGCTGCCGCCGTCCCTGCCCGCCCGGGACCTGGTGACGATCCTGGGCAACCTGGTGGACAACGCGGTCGACGCGGCCCAGGGCGCGGTGCCCTCGCGGGTGACGGTGGCGGCGTACACCCGGGCGGTCGGGGACGGCTCGGAGCTGGTGCTGCGGGTGTCGGACACCGGCGCCGGGGTCGATCCCGACCATGCCGACCTGGTCTTCCAGCGGGGCTTCTCCACAAAGCCCGCCGACGAGGGCGGGCGGGGCCTGGGGCTCGCGCTGGCACGGCAGGCGGTGCGGCGGCACGGCGGCTCCCTCACCGTGACGGAGGCCGAGGGCGGCGGCGCCCGCTTCGAGGCGCGGCTGCCGCTGGACGGCGCCGGGGGCCGCCCGGACGCCGGGGGTGCCTCATGAGGCGGGGACTGCCGGTGCGGGTCCCGGGCCGCGGGCACGCCCTCCGGTGCCCTCGCGCGGCGACACACGCGGGGGCCGCCGTATGACGCGGGAGCAGCCGATCCGGGTCCTGGTCGTCGAGGACGATCCCGTCGCCGCCGACGCGCACGTCATGTATGTCGGCCGGGTGCCGGGGTTCGTCGCGGTCGGCAAGGCGCACACGGGGGCGGAGGCGCGGCGCACGCTGGACCGTACGCCGGTGGACCTGCTCCTGCTCGACCTGCACCTGCCGGACGTGCACGGGCTCCAACTGGCCCGTTCGCTGCGGGCGGCGGGGCATCACACCGACGTGATAGCGGTGACCTCGGCGCGGGATCTGACGGTGGTGCGCGAGGGGGTGTCGCTCGGTGTCGTCCAGTACGTGCTGAAGCCGTTCACCTTCGCGACCCTGCGGGACCGGCTGGTGCGGTACGCGGAGTTCCGGGGCACCGCGGGCGAGGCGAGCGGCCAGGACGAGGTCGACCGCGCGCTCGCCACCCTGCGCGCTCCCGGCCCGGCCGCCCTGCCCAAGGGACTGAGCGGCCCGACACTGGAGCGGGTGACGGGCGCCCTGCGCGCCTCACGGGAGGGCCTCACGGCGGCCGGCGTCGCGGAGACGGTGGGCATCTCCCGCATCACGGCCCGGCGCTACCTGGAACACCTGGTGAACACGGGCCGAGCCGACCGAAGCCCGCTGTACGGGCAGGTGGGGCGGCCGGAGTTGGTGTATCGGTGGGTGCGGGGGGTGGAGAAGGGGCGTTAGGGGCGGGGGTGTTCAGGGCAGCGGCGCGGGTGCGGGCCGGGGCCCCGACGCTCTGATGGCTTCCGCGATCCTCTCGGCGGCCTCGGCGCGCACCATGCCCAGGTGCACGTACGGCTTGCCGCTGTGGGTGACCATCGGCCGTACGCTGCCCCAGACCCGTTCCGGCAGGCCCAGCCCGACCAGGGCGGCCCGGACGGCCTCCGCCGCGTCGTCGGCGGCCTTGCGGCCGTCCCGGTACGTCTGCGTGTCCATCGTCACCGGTGCCCTCCGGCATGGTCACGGACCTTCGTGGCATGACCGGCGGCCAACCAGATGTCCCCGGCCCCCTCGGCGGCCTTGAGGCTGCGCCATTCGTCCTGGCACGTCGCGCAGCCCGCGATCGGCGCACAGTCCAGCAGCCATGCGTTGAAGCCCACCGGCAGGTCTACCGGCGGGCCTTGAGACACTGACGGCCGAGGTGAACATCACGGCGCCCAGCGAAGTCCACACCTATCTACGGGCGTTCGCGGAGCTGTCCCGGATCGCCGTGTACGGGGCGGCTGCACGCGGCCTCATGGCCAAGGCCCTCGATTCCGCTGTCTCGTAAGCCTTCGCGTGCCGTGGGACCGCGTCCTCGTCCGCCCGTAGGTTCCTACAATCGGTATCGCTGGCCGAACAGCCCGTAGTCAGCGCGGCCCAGGACCCCTACGGTGTGGCGCGTGCGCCGACCCTCATCCCACCCGAACCAGTCGGGACCCCCGTTCAACGCCCTCGCCGCCCGCCGGTTGCGTGCCGCCCTCAATATGGGGCCCGAGCACGTCGCCCACGGCATGCGGGTCTCGTACGGACTGCCGTACGTCACCCCGGACCATGTGATCGCCTGGGAGCGGGGAGCGGCCTCCCCCGGGGGCCCGGAGCTGACCGCGCTCGCCGGGGTGCTGTGGTGCTCGCCCGGTGAGCTGATCGGCCGGCCGCAGACCCTGCGCGAGCACCGTGCCGCCCGGGGTCTCGCGCCGGAGGAGGTGGCGCGTGCCGTGGGGCTCGCGCTCCCGGTGTATCTGCAAATGGAGGAGACGGAGGGCTGGCACGGCACCGACCGCCAGTCGGCCGCGCTCGCCGAGGTGCTCGGCCTTTCGCTGCCCGACTTCGTGACCGTCACCGGGCGCGAGAACAAGCTCGCCGACCTGCTGTCCAGCGCCGTGACCACCCGCTGGCAGGGCTATGTGCGCCCGATCGCCAAGGTGGCCCCGCTGGACCGGCGGGTCCTGGAGAACGTCCTCCAGGTACTGCACCAGGACTACCAGAGCCACGTGGCCGCCAACCTCGGCTGGAGCGGCGGCGGAAGCGACCCCGGCGCCGGTGGCCGCGACTTCCTCGACCGCGTCGTGGAGCACTTCTGGGCGACGGTCGACCGGCATCCGTAGCCGACGGACGCCAGACGCCAGACGGCTAGAAGACCGACTCCGCCTCGTCCATCCGGTCCTTCGGCACCGTCTTCAGCTCCGTCACCGCCTCCGCCAGCGGCACCATGACAACGTCCGTGCCGCGCAGCGCGGTCATCCGCCCGAAGTCGCCCCGGTGCGCGGCCTCCACCGCGTGCCAGCCGAAGCGGGTGGCGAGCACCCTGTCGTACGCGGTGGGCACACCGCCGCGCTGGACGTGGCCGAGGATGACCGGCTTGGCCTCCTTGCCGAGCCTGCGCTCCAGTTCGTACGCCAGCGCGGTGCCGATGCCCTGGAAGCGCTCGTGGCCGAACTTGTCGATCGCGCCCTTGCCGTAGTCCATGGTGCCCTCGGCGGGGTGGGCGCCCTCGGCGACGCAGACGACGGCGAACTTCTTGCCGCGGGCGAAGCGTTCCTCGACCATCTTGACCAGGTCGGCCGGGTCGAAGGGGCGCTCGGGCAGGCAGATGCCGTGGGCGCCCGCGGCCATGCCGGACTCCAGGGCGATCCAGCCGGCGTGCCGGCCCATGACCTCGACGACCATCACCCGCTGGTGGGACTCGGCGGTGGTCTTGAGGCGGTCCATCGCCTCCGTCGCCACCCCGACCGCGGTGTCGAAACCGAAGGTGCGGTCGGTGGAGGAGATGTCGTTGTCGATGGTCTTCGGCACGCCGACCACCGAGAGGCCGGCGTCGGACAGCATCCGGGCGGCCGTCAGCGTGCCCTCGCCGCCGATCGGGATCAGCGCGTCGATGCCGAAGTTCTGGATCATGTCCGAGGCGTTCTCGCAGGCCTCGCGGAGCCGGTCGCGCTCCAGCCGGGAGGAGCCGAGGATGGTGCCGCCGCGGGCCAGGATGCCGCTGACGGCATTGAGGTCGAGGGAGCGGTAACGGCCGTCCAGGAGGCCCGCGTAGCCGTCCTCGAAGCCGATCACCTCGTCGCCGTAGTTGTCGACCGCTCGGTGCACGACCGACCGGATCACTGCGTTCAGGCCGGGGCAGTCGCCGCCTGCGGTGAGAACTCCGATACGCATCGTGCTCTGTCTCCTGCTCGCTGTCGACACCGGTGAGCCGAGCCGATTGTTTCACGGCCCGGACGGCGGCGGACGCGGACGGGCGTCCTGGACACCGCCGGAGGTACTGTCAAGAGGGCTCTGCTCGCCCTGGTGAGCGATTCTCGCGCACGAACTGCCGCCGGTCGCCACCCCATGAAGACGAAACGGAGAGCACGCGTGACGCGCAGCGTGTACGTGACCGGTATCGACCGCGGCGACGGCCGCCAGGTCGTCGAACTGGGGGTCATGGAACTCCTGACTCGGCAGGTCGACCGGGTCGGTGTCTTCCGTCCCCTGATCCACGGCGGGCCCGACCGGCTCTTCGAGCTGCTGCGCGCCCGCTACCGGCTCTCGCAGGACCCGGTGACGGTGTACGGCATGGACTACCACGAGGCGTCCGCCCTCCAGGCCGAACAGGGCGTGGACGAGCTGGTGTCCGCGCTGGTCGACCGGTTCCACCTGGTCGCGCGGGACTACAACGTCGTCCTGGTCCTCGGCACCGACTTCGCCGACACCCAGTTCCCGGACGAGCTGTCGCTGAACGCGCGGCTCGCCAACGAGTTCGGCGCCTCGGTCGTCCCGGTCGTGGGCGGCCGCAAGCAGAGCGCGGAGTCCGTGCTCGCCGAGACCCGCAACGCCTTCCGCGCCTACGACGGGCTGGGCTGCGACGTCCTGGCCATGGTGACCAACCGGGTCGCCCGCGAGGACCGGGACGAGATCGCCGAACGGCTCACGGGGAGGCTGCCGGTGCCGTGCTGGGTGGTCCCGGACGAGCCCGCCCTGTCCGCGCCGACCGTCTCGCAGATCGCGCACACCCTCGGCGCCGAGGTGGTACTCGGCGACGACTCCGGGCTCGCCCGTGACGCGCTGGACTTCGTCTTCGGCGGGGCCATGCTGCCCAACCTGCTGCACGCCCTGACCCCGGGCTGCCTGGTCGTCACCCCCGGTGACCGCGCCGACCTGGTGATCGGCTCGCTGGCCGCGCACAGCGCCGGCACCCCGCCGATAGCCGGTGTCCTGCTGACCCTGAACGAGGTGCCGGGAGAGGCCATCCTCACCCTCGCCGCCCGCCTGGCCCCGGGCACGCCGGTGCTCTCGGTGCCCGGCAACAGCTTCCCCACCGCCGAGCAGTTGTTCTCCCTGGAGGGCAAGCTCAACGCGGCCGCCCCGCGCAAGGCGGAGACCGCCCTCGGCCTGTTCGAGCGGTACGTCGACACCACCGAGCTGAACAAGCGGGTGTCCGCGCCCAGCAGCGACCGCGTCACGCCGATGATGTTCGAGCACAAGCTGCTCGAACAGGCCCGTTCCGATCTGCGCCGGGTCGTCCTGCCCGAGGGCACCGAGGAGCGGGTGCTGCACGCCGCGGAGGTGCTGCTGCGCCGGGGCGTGTGCGAGCTGACTCTGCTCGGTCCGGTCGAGCAGATCCGCAAGAAGGCCGCCGACCTGGGCATCGACCTCGGCCAGGCGCGGCTGATCGACCCGGCGGTCTCCGAGCTGCGCGACTCCTTCGCGCAGAAGTACGCCGCCCTGCGCGCCCACAAGGGCGTGACCGCGGAGCTGGCGTACGACGTGGTCGCCGACGTGAACTACTTCGGCACGCTGATGGTGGAGGAGGGGTTCGCCGACGGCATGGTGTCGGGCACCGTGCACTCCACCGCGGCGACCATCCGCCCGGCCTTCGAGATCATCAAGACCAGGCCCGGCGACACCGCGCGGGGCGAGGCCCCCGGGAAGGCGTCGATCGTCTCGTCGGTCTTCTTCATGTGCCTGGCCGACAAGGTCCTGGTCTACGGCGACTGCGCGGTCAACCCCGACCCGGACGCGGAGCAGCTCGCCGACATCGCCACGCAGTCGGCGGCCACGGCGGCCCAGTTCGGCGTGGATCCGCGGATCGCGATGCTGTCGTACTCGACGGGCACGTCCGGTTCGGGCGCGGACGTCGACAAGGTGCGCGAGGCCACCGAGCTGGTCCGCTCGCGCCGCCCGGACCTCCGGATCGAGGGGCCGATCCAGTACGACGCCGCGGTCGAGCCGTCGGTTGCCGCGACGAAGCTGCCGGGCTCGGAGGTCGCCGGGCAGGCCAGCGTGCTGATCTTCCCCGACCTGAACACCGGCAACAACACCTACAAGGCCGTGCAGCGCTCGGCGGGCGCGATCGCCGTGGGCCCGGTCCTCCAGGGTCTGCGCAAGCCGGTCAACGACCTGTCCCGGGGCGCACTCGTCCAGGACATCGTCAACACCGTCGCCATCACGGCGGTCCAGGCCCAGCAGTCCCCCAGTGAGAAGGCGTCCCACAGGTGAGCGCAACCCGCGTCCTCGTCCTCAACTCCGGCTCCTCGTCGGTGAAGTACCAGTTGCTCGACATGCGCGACAGCGCCCGGCTGGCGGTGGGCCTCGTCGAACGGATCGGTGAGGAGACCTCACGGCTGCGGCACACCCCGGCGGGCGGCGAGACCCGTGAGCGGAACGGGCCCGTCCCCGACCACGAGGCCGCGCTGAAGGCGGTGGCGGCGGAGCTGGCCAGGGACGGCCTCGGCCTCGACTCGCCCGAGCTGGCCGCGATCGGCCACCGCGTGGTGCACGGCGGGCTGCGGTTCACCGAGCCGACCGTCGTGGACGACGACGTGCTCGCCGAGATCGAGCGGCTGATCCCGGTCGCCCCGCTGCACAACCCGGCCAACCTCATCGGTCTGCGCACCGCCCAGGCGCTGCGCCCCGACCTGCCGCAGGTCGCCGTCTTCGACACCGCCTTCCACACGACGATGCCGGAGTCCGCGGCCCGCTACGCGATCGACGTGCCGACCGCCGACGCGCACCGCGTCCGGCGCTACGGCTTCCACGGCACCTCGCACTCGTACGTCCTGCGCAAGACGGCCGGGCTGCTGGGCAGGGCTCCCGAAGACGTGAACGCCATCGTGCTGCACCTGGGCAACGGGGCGTCCGCCTCGGCTATACGGGGCGGGCGGTGCGTGGACACCTCCATGGGGCTGACGCCTTTGGAAGGGCTCGTGATGGGTACGCGGTCGGGAGACATGGATCCGGCCGTCATCTTCCATTTGATGCGTGTTGGTGAAATGTCCGCCGACGAGGTCGACACTCTCCTCAACAAGAGGAGCGGTCTGCTCGGCCTGTGCGGTGACAACGACATGCGGGAGATCCTCCGCCGCGTGGACGCCGGCGACGAGCGGGCGCGGCTCGCCTTCGACATCTACATTCACCGGCTGAAGAAGTACATCGGCGCCTATTACGCGGTCCTCGGACATGTGGACGTGGTGGCCTTCACGGCCGGGGTCGGCGAGAACTCGGCGCGGGTGCGGGAGGCCGCCGTGACGGGCCTTGAGGGGTTCGGCCTGACGATCGACGGCGAGCTGAACGCCGCGCGCGGCACCGGGGCGCGGCTGATCTCGCCGGAGGGCGCGCGGGTGGCGGTGGCGGTGGTGCCGACGGACGAGGAAATGGAGATCGCGACACAGACCTACGCCCTGGTCGAAAGGGAAAGGTGAGGGCACCCGAGGACAGCTGGGAATTCTCTTGTGAGCACCGAGGCGCCCATGTGTATCTCCCGCCGGCCGGAATATTCCGCAGCGAAACAAACCGATAGGATCGCCCCATGCGCCGTTCGAAAATCGTCTGTACTCTCGGCCCCGCGGTCGACTCCCACGAGCAGCTCGTCACGCTGATCGAGGCCGGCATGAACGTGGCCCGCTTCAACTTCAGCCACGGCAGCCACGCCGAGCACCAGGGCCGCTACGACCGGGTCCGGGCCGCCGCCAAGGAGACCGGCCAGGCCGTCGGTGTCCTCGCCGACCTCCAGGGCCCCAAGATCCGCCTGGAGACCTTCGCGGAGGGCCCCGTCGAGCTGATGCGCGGTGACGAGTTCACCATCACCACCGACGACGTGCCGGGCGACAGGACGATCTGCGGCACGACGTACAAGGGCCTGCCCGGCGATGTCACCAAGGGCGACCAGGTGCTCATCAACGACGGCAACGTCGAGCTGAAGGTCATCGAGGTCGACGGCTCCCGGGTGCGGACGATGGTCATCGAGGGCGGCGTCATCTCCGACCACAAGGGCATCAACCTGCCCGGCGCCGCGGTCAACGTCCCCGCGCTGTCCGAGAAGGACATCGAGGACCTGCGGTTCGCGCTGCGCATGGGCTGCGACCTGGTCGCCCTCTCCTTCGTCCGGGACGCCAAGGACGTCGCCGACGTGCACCGCGTCATGGACGAGGAGGGCCGCCGCGTCCCGGTCGTCGCCAAGGTGGAGAAGCCGCAGGCGGTCGAGAACATGGAGGACGTCGTGATGGCGTTCGACGGCGTGATGGTCGCCCGCGGCGACCTGGCCGTCGAGTATCCGCTCGAGAAGGTCCCCATGGTGCAGAAGCGCCTGATCGAGCTGTGCCGGCGCAACGCCAAGCCGGTGATCGTGGCGACCCAGATGATGGAGTCGATGATCACCAACTCCCGGCCGACCCGTGCCGAGGCCTCCGACGTGGCCAACGCGATCCTGGACGGCGCCGACGCGGTGATGCTGTCCGCCGAGTCGAGCGTGGGCGCGTACCCGATCGAGACCGTCAAGACGATGTCGAAGATCGTCACGGCCGCCGAGCAGGAGCTGCTCTCCAAGGGCCTCCAGCCGCTGGTGCCGGGCAAGAAGCCGCGCACGCAGGGCGGTTCGGTGGCCCGTGCCGCAGCCGAGATCGCCGACTTCCTCGGCGGCAAGGGACTGGTGGCCTTCACCCAGTCCGGTGACACCGCCCGCCGGCTCTCCCGCTACCGCGCGGTCCAGCCGATCCTCGCCTTCACTTCCGACGAGTCCACCCGCAACCAACTGACGCTCAGCTGGGGCGTGGAGCCGCACGTGGTGCCGTTCGTGAACAGCACCGACGAGATGGTCGACCTGGTGGACCAGGAGACGGTCCGCCTCGGCCGGTTCAACGACGGCGACATCGTCGTGATCACCGCAGGCTCGCCCCCCGGCGTGCCCGGCACCACCAACATGGTCCGCGTGCACCACCTGGGCGAGACCCGGCGCTCCTGACGCTCCCCGCCCCGCGCGCCGAGGGCGCCCCCGTGGTCGGGGGCGCCCTCGGCTCGTGTGGGTGCCGCTCAGGTCGTGTACTGGTGCAGTCCCGGTACGTGCAGCGTGCCGCCGAACTGGCCGGCCTGGACGACCGTCACCTTGGTGAAGTAGATGAGCGGGATGTCCAGCGGCGGCGGGTTGTCCGGGTCGAAGGTGATCGGGATCAGCCCGAGCAGGTTGCCCGAGATGCTCTCGGTGTACATCACCGTGTCGCCGTCGCGGATCGTGGACGTCGAGCCCTTGGCCGCCTGCACGTGGTAAGTCCTGCCGGACTGCTCGTCGTTCACCGTCTGGTGCAGGTCGCCGATGTCGGTGCCGTTGGATATGACGTACTTCAGCACCTTCTTGGTGGTGCCGTCGGCCGTCCTCACCTGGACGACGCCCTTGTAGGAGGCGCCCTTCAGCAGCAGTGAACTGGCGTTGAGGTACCAGGGGTCGTCGGGCAGCGGCACCTGGTTGTCGACGCCGCCCTCCGCGTCCGTGGCGACCGGGCAGTCGTCCACGTCCGTCCCGGCGCTCTCGGAGGCGCTCGGGCTCGGCGAGGCGGTGGCCTTTCCGGCCGCCTCCCCGTCCTCGCCGTCGGTCTCCTTCGCCCCGCCGGCCGCCTTGCCGACCGACTCCACGGTGTCCCCGGCCGCCTTGGACGCCGCGTCGGCCGCGTCCCCGACGGTGTCCTTCGCCGTGTCGGTGACCTTGCCGACCGTGTCCCGCACGGGGTCGGGGGCCTCCTTGGCGGCGCTCTCGGAGGCGGACGGGGTGGCCTCGGCGCTGGGGCTCTCCTCGGCCTTCTTGCCGCCGGTGAGCAGGCCCCCCAGGACATCGCCGAGGCCGCCCAGCAGACCGCCGCCCTTGCTCTCGGAAGCGGAGGGGGACGGCTCCGCGGCGCTCGCGCCGGACGGGTCCCCGCTCTCGGACGCGGAGGGACTCGGGGCGGGACCGGCCTTGCCCGCCGCGTCGGAGGCGCCGGCCTCGGCGTCCTTGGCGGCGGGGCCCTTGGCGTCGGTGCCCTTGGTGTCCTTGTCGTCGGAACCTGAATCCGACGAAGAGGACCCGCCCTTGTCCGCACCCGACTCCCCCGCGGAGGCCGAGGAATTGGGCTCGTCGGCGTCGTCCTTGCCGTCCTCTGCCCCGTCCGTCGCCGAGGGCGAAGGCGTGGGCGACTCGCCCTCGGCGGCGTCCTCGATGGCCGCCACACAGTCCTTGTACTCGTCGGCCGTCAGGCTGTTGGAGGTCGGCGGCGCCGCGTCGTTGCCGTCGGCGACGGCCAGCGTCGGGGTGAACCCCATCCCCATGAGGACGGCCGTGGGCATCGCCGCCAGGGCGATCGCCTTCCCGGCCGGCATGTGGAGCCTGGTGAACAACGGCTTCTTGGGTGCCGCGTGGCGCGGCCCGGTTCTCACACGGGACGACTCCACGTCAGTCCCGCGGGTCACCTCGTCAGCCGGCACTGTGCCTCCCGTTCGCCCCGTTGGCCGGGCTCGTTCCTGACAGTTCGTTCGCTCCCAGTGCCTCGAAGGCCTGGGAGTGACGCCCACCGTCCGTCCCGTCCCGCGGCTGCGGAATCGTGGCGTCGGACGCCGGGGTGCCGGGCGCCGGGACGCCGGGGCCCGCGGTGCCGGGGACCACGCCCTCGGGGGCGTCGCCCGTTCGCTCGTCCCGAAGCGGCGGCTCGTCCCGCGGCGGCTCGCCGGGCACCCACGACACCGCCATCGCCCCGCCGACCAGCGCGAGCAGGAAGCCGATGAGGAAACCGCCGAGGTTGGACACGGGGATGGACACCAGCGCCAGCAGGATCGCCGCCACGCCCGCGAAGACCCGGACGTGCTTCTGGAACCACAGGCTGACGCCCAGGACGACCAGCAGCACGCCGATGATCAGGGACCCGGCACCCGCGGTGGTGGCCATCGCCAGCGTCAGGTGGCCGATCTGGAGATTCGCGTACGGGAAGTAGGCGATGGGGAGTCCGCCGAGCGCGACGAACAGGCCGGCCCAGAACGGCCGCGTGCCTCGCCAGGCACGGAACTGCAGCCTTCGGCGGGTGAACTGGCCGGTGGCGGCAGGGGTCTCGGCGCTCATGGAAAACAGCTCCCTGGTACGGCTTTGCTGTGGTGGAGTTGTGGGCCGCGGGCGAGACCGCGGCCGGGGAGGGACGGGCGGGGGCGCCACCGGCTCCCCCGCCCGTCAAGGTGTGCTTAGTAGCACTCCTTGACACCCTTGGACAGCGACATCTTCAGACCGCTGAGCTTGAAGGTGCCGGCGGTGGTCGCCCACGCCGTCTGCTTCACACCGGTCAGCGTGGCCGAGTCGGCCTGCTGCGCGAATCCGTACGGGTTCGCCGTGTCGCCCTTCTTGATGCCGGGACCCTTGACGGCGTCCTTGGCCGCCACACCGATGTCGATGCCGCGGAACGTGGCATCGGCCTGGAGGTCCTCGACATCGATGTACAGGTTCTCGGCCTCGACCGGCTTGTCGCCGCCGCCGGCCTTCAGCACGAGGCTGACCGAACCGAGCAGCGGGATGTCCGGGGTGACAACGGACTGACACATGTTCTTGATGGACGCGGACTTGAACGCCGAGACGGCGACGGGGTGGGCCGTCTTCTCGCCCTGCAGCGTGTAACCCGAGTCGATCGCCCCGTACTGGGAGAAGCCCGTGCCGTCGAGCCGGTCCGCCGTCACCTTGAACGACTGGCCGGAGACACTGAACGACGCGGCCAGCGCGCCCTGTGCCAGCGCGACGCCTATCGCAGCCGTGGCGGCCACGCTGGGCACCATGACCACGGCGAACCGCTTCCATCTGGTCCCGCCACGCACCTGGGACTCCATATTTCCTCCTTCTCGGACGTACATCTCCTGGCCTCGGCCGGCCCCCGGATCGGCGGCTCGGCCTGGCAGGGATGGGAGAAGTGCTACGTCCTCGGGAAGGAGAGCGCCCGCGGTCGGCGGCGCGTACAACGCGCCCGAATCACCGGCGATCACCCCCGAGCGACAACCACTGGTCGCGCCTGACACGCATCACGCACAACCCTGCTGGACAGGCTTCGCCCAGGGAGCGAAGACCCCCCTGCCCAAGAGCCGGCGCCACTGCCGCCGGCTCTGCTCGGTGGGGACCCAGGAACCCCCGCGCCCCGACTGGCTTTCGGGGTACGGGAAGGGACCGAGCGTCGCCGATCGTGGTGCATTCTCGCCGTCGACACAAGGGGGTTCGTTACTCGCTAGTAACGGCCGGATAACCACGAGACGACACGCGGGCCTCGAACGGCGACGCTGGGTACGCCATGAGGGCAGAACAAAACCATTGATCGACGGACAGATTCTGACAGATCGACGGCGCCGACTTACTAGCAGTAACAGCGGCCGCGATTGCCAAGATTTGGCAAAGCGCGGCCGCTTTGGCGCCCCGTCGACAGCTCCTTCACAGGAGCAACACCCCGGCGGACGGCCGACAACCGGTCACCGCCGGGGTCCTGCCGCCCGTCAGAACAGGGCGCGGGCCAGCGCCCTGCGCGCCGCGGCCACCCGCGGGTCGTCGGCGCCGACCACCTCGAACAGCTCCAGCAGCCGCAGCCGTACGGCGTCCCGCTCGTCCCCGGCCGTGACGCGGACCGTGTCGATGAGACGCCCGAAGGCGTCCTCCACATGACCGCCCACCAGATCCAGGTCGGCGGCGACGATCTGCGCCTGGGCGTCGCCCGGCCGGTCGGCTGCGTCCTGGCGCACTCGCTGCGGGTCGGCGTCCTGCACCCGCTGGAGCAACTCGGCCTGGGCCAGGCCCAGTTTGGCCTCGGTGTTGCCGGGCTCGTCGGCCAGCACATTCTTGTACGCCTGGACGGCACCGGCGAGATCGCCCGCGTCCAGCGCCCGCACGGCGGCCTCCAGCGCCGCGTCGTGCGGACCGGCCGGGCGCTCGGGAGCGGCGGCGGGCCGCTCACCCGGCTCCGCGTCGGGGTCGACGACGAGACCGGTCAGGCCGAAGCGCTGCTCGGCGACCTGCACCAACTGGTCGAGGGTCTGGCGGATCTGGGCCTCGCCCGCGGCGCCCTGGAAGAGCGGCAGCGCCTGTCCGGCCACGACCGCGAACACGGCCGGGATGCCCTGGACACCGAACTGCTGCATCAGCATCTGGTTGGCGTCGACGTCGACCTTGGCGAGGAGGAAGCGCCCGTTGTACTCGACGGCGAGCCGCTCCAGGACCGGGCTCAACTGCTTGCAGGGCTCACACCACTCGGCCCAGAAGTCGATGACGACCGGGACCTCGGTGGACCGTTGCAGGACATCGCTCTCGAAGCGGGCCTCGTCGACCTCGATGACGAGGTCGGCCGGGGAGACGCCTCCCGTCCCGCCGTTCCTGGCCGCGTCGGCTCGCGCCTGCTCCGCCTTCGCCTTGGCCTCCTGGGCCGCCTTCACCGCGGCGAGGTCGACGACCCCGCTCATGGACATGTTCCGTGGCTGCATGGGTCTATCCTCCCCCGTACGGTGCGCGCGTGTGAAAAGCGGGCCGAAAGCCCGCCCTGAAGTGTTCGGTCGGCGCCGGGTCCCCACCCCACGCCCGTGGTCGTCGCTGGGACGCGGGCCGGGCCCGCGCTTTCGCTACGAGTCGTAGCGTAATGCCATGACGGGCCGTCGGAACACCCCCTCCCGGTGATCTCTCTCACGGCCGGTCCCGGGTTACCCGCCGGTTAAGGTCGGGGCATGCAGAGCAGCATCCCCGCCGGCCGTGCCGGACGCCCGCGCAGTGCCGCGGCGGACACCGCGATCCTGGCCGCGACGCGGGCCGCCCTGGTGGAGCTGGGCTGGTCGAGGCTCACGCTGGGGGACGTGGCGACCCGGGCCGGGGTCGCCAAGACGACGCTCTACCGCCGCTGGGCGGGCAAGAACGAGCTGGTGGTCGACGCGGTGGCGGAGCTGTTCGACGAACTCCGGCTCCCCGACCGCGGTTCGCTGGCCGCCGACATCGAGGGGGTGGTGCTCCAGTTCGCGGCGATCCTGGCGCGTCCGGAGGCCAGGAGCGGTCTGATGGCGGTGGTCGCCGAGGCCACGCACGACGACGCGCTGCGCGAGCGCATCCGCACGTCGATCGTCGAGCGGCAGAAGCGGCTGGTGCTGGAGGGCCGGTCCCGCGCCCAGGCCAGGGGCGAGCTGCCGCCCGAGCCGGACGCCTCGCAGTCGGCCCGCACGGTGGACCTGATCTTCGACGTGGTCGCCGGCGCGGTGGTGCACCGCACGCTGGTCAGCGCGGAGGCCGCGGACGAGGACTGGGTGCGCGGCCTCACCCGCGTCCTCCTGACAGGCCTGGCCGGCGGGGAGTAGCCCCCGCGGGCCGGGCCGAAGGGGTCAGAAGCCCGGAGGTTCCGTGTACACCCCCCACTCCTCGCGCAGCACGCCGCAGATCTCGCCGAGGGTCGCCTCGGCGCGTACGGCGTCCAGCATGGGGGCGATCATGTTGCCGCCGGACCTGGCCGCGGCGAGCATCCCGTCCAGCGCGGTGCGTACGGCCGCGTCGTCGCGGGCGGTCCTGCGCTCGCCGAGGGCCCGCACCTGCTCGCGCTCGACCTCGTGGCTGACCCGCAGGATCTCCAGGTCGCCGGTGACCGAGCCGGTGTGGACATTGACGCCGACGACCTTCTTGTCGTCCTTCTCCAGTGCCTGCTGGTAGCGGAAGGCGGACTCGGCGATCTCGCCGGTGAACCAGCCGTCCTCGATGCCGCGCAGGATGCCGGAGGTGACCGGTCCGATGGGGTGCCGTCCGTCCGGGTGGGCGCGCAGGCCCCGCTCCTTGATCTGCTCGAAGATCTTCTCGGCATCGGCCTCGATGCGGTCCGTCAGTTGCTCGATGAACCAGGAACCGCCCAGCGGGTCGGCGACGTTGGCGACCCCGGTCTCCTCCATCAGCACCTGCTGGGTGCGCAGCGCGATCTCCGCGGCCTGCTCGCTGGGCAGCGCGAGGGTCTCGTCCAGGGCGTTGGTGTGCAGGGAGTTGGTGCCGCCGAGGATCGCCGCCAGCGCCTCCACGGCCGTACGCACCACGTTGTTGTAGGGCTGCTGGGCGGTGAGCGAGACACCGGCGGTCTGGGTGTGGAAGCGCAGCCATTGCGCCTTGTCGCTCTGCGCGCCGTACACGTCCCGCATCCAGCGGGCCCAGATGCGGCGGGCCGCGCGGAACTTGGCGATCTCCTCGAAGAAGTCGAGGTGCGCGTCGAAGAAGAAGGACAGGCCCGGCGCGAACACGTCCACGTCCAGACCGCGCGACAGCCCCAGCTCCACGTATCCGAAGCCGTCCGCCAGCGTGTAGGCCAGCTCCTGCGCGGCCGTCGCCCCGGCCTCACGGATGTGGTAGCCGGAGACGGAGAGCGGCTTGTAGGCGGGGATGCCGGCCGCGCAGTACTCCATGAGGTCGCCGATGAGCCGCAGGTGGGGCTCGGGCTGGAACAGCCACTCCTTCTGGGCGATGTACTCCTTGAAGATGTCGGTCTGGAGCGTGCCGTTGAGCACGGACGCGTCGACGCCCTGCCGTTCGGCGGCGACCAGGTACATGCAGAAGACGGGCACGGCGGGCCCGCTGATGGTCATGGAGGTGGTCACGTCCCCCAGCGGGATGTCCTGGAACAGCACCTCCATGTCGGCGGCCGAGTCGATGGCGACCCCGCAGTGGCCGACCTCGCCGAGCGAGCGCGGGTCGTCGGAGTCGCGGCCCATCAGCGTCGGCATGTCGAAGGCGACCGAGAGTCCGCCGCCGCCGTTGCGGAGGATCATCTTGTAGCGCTCGTTGGTCTGCTGGGCGTTCCCGAACCCGGCGAACTGCCGGATGGTCCAGGTGCGCCCCCGGTATCCGGTCGGATGCAGGCCGCGGGTGAAGGGGTACTCCCCCGGCCAGCCGATCCGCTCGAATCCCTCGTACTCGTCGCCGGGCCGTGGCCCGTAGACAGGCTCCACGGGATCTCCCGAGAGCGTGGTGAAGTCCGCGTCGCGCTTGCGCGCCGCGTCGTACCGGGCCTGCCACCGAAGGCGGCCCTTCTCAATGGCGTCAGCGTCCATACCCTCGAATTTACTAGGACATGTCCAAGTAAATGTCGATGGGGAGCCGCCGTACGGGTGTCCGTACGGCGGTGAGAAGGGTCCGGAAGGGCCGGCTACGCCTTGACCGCCGCGGGCGCGTCGGCGGCGACCTTGGCCTCCAGCTCCTGGCTGACCCTGCGCTCCACGAAGAACGCCGCGGTCGGGACCGTCCCGGCCAGCAGCACCCACAGCTGCTTGCCGACCTTCCACTTCGCCTTGGCGCCCAGGTCGAAGGCGAAGACGAGGTAGACGACGTAGAGCCAGCCGTGCGCGATGCTGACGACACGGGTGAAGTCGGCGGCGCCGTCCATGTCCAGCCCGTACTTGGCGATCATGCCGAGGCACAGCGCGATCAACAGCACACCGGTGACATACGCCATGACCCGGTAGCGGGTCAGCACGCTCTTTTTCATGCGTACGAGCGTAACCATCCGTTTCGCGCGATCTTGCGGCACCCCCGGCGACCCGCCCGGACCCCGTTCAGTCCTCGCCGAAGTCCCCCGCGGCCACCCGCAGCGGCCGGAGCATCGCGAAGATCTCGCCGCACTCCTCCGCGTCGTACGCGCCCAGGCCGAAGTCCATCGCCATCAGGTCGCGGGTGGCCGACTCGACGACCTCGCGGCCCTTGGCGGTGATCGTGGCCAGCGTGCCGCGGCCGTCGTTGGGGTTGGGGCGCTTGTCCACCAGGCCCGACCTGACCAGCCGGTCGACGGTGTTCGTCACGGACGTGGGGTGCACCATGAGGCGCTCACCGATCTTGGACATCGGCAGCTCGCCCGACTTGGAGAAGGTGAGCAGCACCAGCGCCTCGTACCGCGCGAAGGTCAGCCCGTACGGCTTGACCACCGCGTCGACCTCGGCGAGCAGGATCTGCTGCGCCCGCATGATCGAGGTGATCGCGGCCATCGAGGGCACACCGCCCCAGCGCTGCTTCCAGAGTTCGTCGGCGCGGGCGATGGGATCGAACGTGAGACTGAGGGGCTTCGGCACGGCATCAGACCCTACCGGCCGGTCATATCCCGGTCAGCCCCGTCTCGCCTTTCGATACCGACGGCGGGCGTGCGGGGCGACCGCGGCGGCTCAGCCGGCCAGGTGCCGTTCCACCGTGTCGACCTTCGACGTCAGACCGTCCGTCACACCGGGGCGGATGTCCGCCTTGAGGACCAGGGAGACGCGCGGCGCCCGCGCCTCCACGGCGGCGACGGCCCGCCGGACGACGTCCATGACCTCGTCCCACTCGCCCTCGACGGACGTGAACATCGCGTCGGTGCGGTTCGGCAGGCCCGACTCGCGCACCACCCGGACGGCGTCGGCGACGTACTCCCCCACGTCCTCGCCGACGCCGAGCGGCGTCACGGAGAAGGCGACGATCATGCGCCCACCACCCCTTCCTGGCGGGCGCGGGAGGCGATGACCGCGTCCTCGGCCTCGCGCCTGAGCTTGCGCTCGGCGAAGAACCCGCCGGTCGGCAGGACCGAGAGGACGAAGTAGAGGGCGGCGGTCCGCAGCGGCCACTTGGCGCGGTTCCAGGCGTCCGCCCAGAAGAGCACGTACAGCACGAAGAGGACACCGTGGATCATGCCCATCGCCGGCACCGCGTTGAAGTCGGTGGTCCGCTTCAGGACGGAGCAGACGAGCAGGAGGAGGAACGAGATCGCCTCGGGGCCCGAGACCAGGCGGAGGCGGCGGAGGGCGGTGGCGGTCTTGAGGTCCACGGGTCACCTTCGGTGGGAGAGGGATCGTTGCGCCGGGCCACGCCGGGCCGACGGTTTGTGAACGCGCGCACAAGCGCGCGTCCATTGTGGCAAACCTTCGACGCGCCCGGACGATGGGGTCGCTCCCGAGCGTGGCGGACCCGCTCCTGGGGGAAGGATCGGGGGCTCTCTCCACCCGTGGGACCTGTCGGCGGGGCCGCCCGGGAGCTACCTTCGCGTCTGTGGCGATGTTCCGACTCCATGAGAGCAAGGTGCTCGCCGTCGACATGACCGGGGACGCCGTCAAGGCGAAGAACGGCTCGATGGTCGCGTACGACGGGGAGATGGCCTTCAAGAGGCTGACCGGCGGCGGTGAGGGGATCCGGGGCATGGTGACCCGGCGGATCACCGGCGAGCGGATGACGGTGATGGAGGTGAAGGGGCACGGGACCTGCTGGTTCGCCGACCGCGCGGCGGAGATCAACCTCATCGGCCTCCAGGACGACAAGCTGTACGTCGAGTCCAGCAACTTCCTGGCGGCCGACGCCGGCCTGCGGACCGGCACCAGCTTCACGGGAGCGCGCGGCGCCTCCCAGGGCAACGGGCTGTTCACCACCACGGTCGAGGGGCACGGACAGGTGGCGATCACGTCGGACGGCCAGGTGGTGGTGCTGCGGGTCAGCGCGCGGTACCCGCTGATCGTCGACCCGGGGGCGTACGTCGCGCACCAGGGGAACCTGCGGCAGTCCTTCCAGTCCGGTGTGACCTTCCGCACGCTGTTCGGGGAGGGCGGCGGGGAGGCCTTCCAGATCCGCTTCGAGGGCGACGGGCTGGTGTACGTGCAGCCCAGCGAGCGCAACACGATCGCGGGGGACCTGTGACCATGGCATTCCAGGAGATCAACGCCAAGATGGTGCGGGCGACCGTGACACCGGGGCAACGGCTGTACAGCCAGCGCGGGGCGATGCTCGCGTACCAGGGAGAGGTGTCCTTCACCCCCGATCTGCGGGGCGGCCGGGGCGGCGTCATGTCGATGATCGGCCGCCGGGTGGCCAACGAGGACACGCCGTTGATGACCGTCGAGGGCAGCGGCACCGTGTTCTTCGGGCACGGCGGCCACCACGTCCAGGTGATCGGCCTCTCCGGCGACACGCTGTACGTCGAGGCGGACCGCCTCCTCGCCTTCGAGGGCAGCCTGGAGCAGAGCACGGTGTTCCTGGGCTCGCAGGGCGGGGTCATGGGCATGGTGCGCGGGCAGGTCAGCGGACAGGGGCTGTTCACCACCTCCCTCAAGGGCCACGGCTCGGTGGCGGTGATGGCCCACGGCGGCGTCTTCGAGATCCCCATCACCCCGCAGCGCCCGGTGCGGGTCGACCCGCAGGCCTACGTCGCCCACCACGGCGACGTGCGCAACAAGCTGTCCACGGCGCTGGGCTGGCGGGACATGGTGGGGCGCGGCTCCGGCGAGGCGTTCCAGCTGGAGCTGAGCGGCAGTGGCACGGTGTTCGTCCAGGCCTCGGAGGAGAAGCTGTGAGCGCGGTCCCCCACGACCCGTCGACCCTGCCGGCCGACGACAATGTCAACGCGTACACCTTCTGTGTGGAGCTGAAGGGGAGCCAGTGGTTCCTGCAGAAGGGGAAGATGATCGCCTACTACGGGACGATCGAGTTCAACGGGATCGGGCACGGCCCGCTGGACCTGCTGGTGCGCAGGTCCTTCCATTCGCCTCTGCACGCGAGCGACTGGGTGGTGGCCGAGGGCTCGGGCCGGATGCTCCTCGCCGACCGGGCCTTCGACGTGAATTCGTACGACCTCGAAGACGGCAACCTGACCATTCGCTCGGGCAACCTGCTCGCTTTTCAGCCAAGTCTCGCGCTCAAGCAGTCGATCGTGCCGGGTTTCCTGACGCTGATCGGCACCGGAAAGTTCGTGGCCGCCTCGAACGGCCCGGTGGTGTTCATGGAACCGCCGATCCGGGTCGACCCGCAGGCCCTGGTCGGCTGGGCCGACTGCCCGTCCCCGTGCCATCACTACGACCACGGGTATCTGACCGGCGTGCTGGGCGGTCTACGTGCGATGACGGGGCTGGGCGGGGCCTCCGGGGAGGAGCACCAGTTCGAGTTCGTGGGGGCCGGGACGGTGCTGCTGCAGTCGAGCGAGGCACTGATGGCGGAGCAGGCCACGGGGGCTCCGCCGCGGCAGGCGGGGGTGCCCTGAGCCGGGGCCCGCGGAGCGCCGGGGGGCCGGTTCGGAGCACCGGGGCTTCCCGGACAGCCGGGTGATCTCCGGCGCCACTCCGGGCCGTGAGCGGTAATCTGCGGAGTGTGACATCGAACGCGTGCGCACCGTCACCGTCACGGAGACCCCTTCACTAGTTCGCCTTTCAACATTTTAGGTAGACTTCATTCATGGAGACCGAGACGGCCACCCGCTGGCTGACCGATACGGAGCAGTGTGCCTGGCGCACCCACCTGGAGGTCAACAGGCTGTTGGCGCACCAGCTCGAGAAGGACCTGCAGCCGTTCGGCCTGACGATGAACGACTACGAGATCCTGGTGAACCTCTCCGAGTCGGAGGGCGACAGGATGCGGATGAGCGACCTGGCCACGGCCACGATGCAGTCCAAGAGCCGGCTGTCCCACCAGATCACCCGGATGGAGAACGCGAACCTCGTCCGGCGGGAGAACTGCGAGTCCGACCGCCGCGGGCTCTACGCCGTCCTCACCGAGCACGGCATGGAGACCATGCAAAAGGTCGCGCCGCACCACGTGGCCTCCGTCCGCAGGCACTTCATCGATCTGCTGGCCCCCGAGACCCTGGCGGAGCTGGACAAGGCGCTCAAGCCCATCGCGGAGCATCTGCGCGCGCAGCGGGGACGTTCCTGATCACGTCCCCGTAGGCCGTCGAGGCCTGGGCACCCGGCAGGCGGAGTCCGCACAGGGCGCCGCCTGCCGCGCGATGTCACGGGCGCCGGCCGGCCCCCGGTCCGGCCGGCGTCTCGTCGGTGGTCGGGGCGAGCCCGGCCGCCACGGCGCCGCGGCGGCGCCCCGGCACCAGCGCCGCCGCCACGGCGACCGCGCCGGACATCGCGAAGCACACCGGCAGGGGCAGCCGTTCCACCAGCAGGCCCACCATGGCGGCGCCGGCGGAACTCCCGGCGTTCACCGCGGTGTTGACCCATGCGCCGGCCCGGGTACGGAATCCGGGCGCCGCGCTCTCGTCGGCGATCAGGTACGCCGTCGTCAGCGCCGGTGCCACGAAGAGGCCGGCGCAGGCGACGGCCGCGACCAGTGTCCCGACGCCCGGGGCGAGGCCCGCGACGGCCAGGCACAGGCCGAGTCCGGCGGCGAGGAGGGGGAGCCGGGCGCGGGCGGACGCACTCCAGGCGACGGCGCCGTTCAGCAGACCGCCGACCGCGCTGCCCGCCGACAGTGCCGCGAGCACCCAGCCGGCCGTGCCGTCCCCGAGGCCGCGCTGCCCCGCGAAGGCGACCACGAGGAGATCGACGGCGCTCAGCGAGACGCCGACGCCCGCCGCGACGACGACGGGTTGCAGCAGGGCCCGTCCCGGGCCCGCGCCGCCTCGCCCGGCCGCCGGGGCGCCGCCGTCCTTCCGCCCCGGCGGAGGCGACGCGCCCACCGCGGGTGAGGTGACGAACGCGAGGGTGCCCACCGCCACCAGCAGTGCGCTGAGTACGACGCCGACGCTCGGCGGAGCGACGCCGACCAGCAGGCCGACCAGGAGCGGGCCGGAGACGAAGAGCAGTTCCTCGGCGACGCCGTCCAGGCTGTAGGCGCGCTGCAACAGGGCGCGGTCGGGGAGCAGTTCGGCCCAGACCGCGCGCATCGTGGGGCCGAGCGGGGGTGTGCAGGCGCCCGCGGATGCGGCGGTCGCGGCGAGGACGGCCGCGGGTGCGTCCGGGCGTTCGCAGGCCGCCGCCAGCGCGCAGAGCAGGGCGGCGTACAGCAGGGCCATCGGGAGCAGGGCGCGGCGCGGGCCGTGCCGGTCGACCAGGGCCGCCCGGCAGGGGGACAGGAAGACGCTCGTCGCCCCGAAGAGCGCCATGACCGTGCCGGCCAGGGCGTACGACCCGGTGGACCGGGCCAGGGAGAGCATCAGGGCGAGGGAGACCGTGCCGTACGACAGCCGGCCGACGAGGGCGGCGACGAAGGTGCGGCGGGCATGGGGGACCCGGAGCACGGCGGCATACGAAGGCCGCGAAGGGGGCGTGGACACGCGGAGGATTCCTCAACAGGAGGGCAACGGGGGGACGCCGAAGCACGCGACGGCCGGATAGCGCGGCGGTCGCGTACGGGGCGGGCCCTATGCCAAGAGGAGGAACACGCGGGCCAAGCTACCAACACGTCCCGCGAACGGCACGACGTTTGCCCGGGGACCGCCCCGCCCCACCGGCCCGCCCGGCCCGATATGCCCGGCACCCCACGCCCCCGGACACGGCGCGACCCCGTGCCCCGCACGCCCCGGCACCCGCACGCCGGTCCCGCAGCGCCCCGCCCGGCCACATCCGCCCCGCGCCCCCGCGCCCCAGCACGCCGCGCGACCCGGCGCACGGTCCCGGGAGGCGTCCCGGCGTTGCCGCGCCGGGCCGTGTCTCCGGCCCGCCGGAGTGACCTGCGTGAGTGCCCCGCGTGTGTGCTCGCCCAGGCGCCGGGGTCAGGTCTGGGTCAGGCCTGTCACCAGTTCGTCCGCCGCGCGGTACGGGTCCAGTTCGCCCGCGACGATGCGTTCCGCGAGGGCGCCGAGGCGGCGGTCGCCGTGGAGGTCTCCGATGCGTTCGCGCAGGGTGGTGACGGCGATCGTCTCGACCTCGCGGGCGGCGCGGGCGCGGCGGCGTTCGGTGAGGACGTCCCGTTCCTCCATCCACGCGCGGTGCTTCTCCAGCGCCTCCACGACCTCCTCGACGCCCTCGCCGCGCGCGGCGACCGTCTTGACGATCGGCGGGCGCCAGTCCCCGGGGCCGCGGGCCTCGCCCAGGCCCAGCATGTGGTTCAGCTCGCGGGCGGTCGCGTCCGCGCCGTCCCGGTCGGCCTTGTTGACGACGTAGACGTCGCCGATCTCCAGGATGCCGGCCTTGGCGGCCTGGATGCCGTCCCCCATGCCGGGGGCGAGGAGGACGACGCAGGTGTCGGCCTGGGAGGCGATCTCGACCTCGGACTGCCCCACGCCCACCGTCTCGACGAGGATCACGTCGCACCCGGCCGCGTCCAGGACGCGGATGGCCTGCGGCGCGGCCCAGGCGAGGCCGCCGAGGTGGCCGCGCGTCGCCATGGAGCGGATGTAGACGCCCGGGTCGGACACGTGCTCCGACATCCGGACGCGGTCGCCGAGCAGGGCGCCGCCGGAGAAGGGGGAGGACGGGTCGACGGCGAGGACGCCGACCCGCCTGCCCTGCTTGCGGTACGCGGTCACCAGCGCGGACGTGGACGTCGACTTGCCGACGCCCGGCGAGCCGGTCAGGCCGACCACGTACGCCCCGCCGGTCAGCGGCGCGAGCGTCTCCATGACCTCCCTGAGCTGCGGGGACGCCCCCTCCACCAGGGAGATCAGCCTGGCCACGGCCCGCGGTCGGCCTTCCCTGGCCTGGGCCACCAGTGAGGAGACGTCCTGCATCACAGCTCCGTTCAGCCACGTTCCGTCAGTAGTCGTACCGTGAGTCGTACCCGCGGGCTCAGCCCTTGGACACCCGCACGATCAGCGCGTCGCCCTGGCCGCCGCCGCCGCACAGCGCCGCCGCGCCGATCCCGCCGCCGCGCCGCTTCAGCTCCAGCGCCAGGTGGAGCACCAGCCGGGCGCCGGACATGCCGATGGGGTGGCCCAGGGCGATGGCACCACCATGCACGTTCACCTTTTCGGTGGACACGCCGAGGTCCTTCATTGACTGCACGGCGACGGCCGCGAACGCCTCGTTGATCTCGATCAGATCGAGGTCGCCGACCTCAAGGCCCTCCTTCTTCAGGGCGTGCCGGATGGCGTTGGACGGCTGCGACTGCAAAGAGTTGTCGGGCCCCGCGACATTGCCGTGCGCGCCGATCTCCGCGATCCACTCCAGGCCCAGTTCCTCGGCCTTGGCGCGGCTCATCACGACCACGGCCGCCGCGCCGTCGGAGATCTGCGAGGAGGAGCCGGCGGTGATGGTGCCGTCCTTGGCGAAGGCCGGGCGCAGCCTGCCGAGCGACTCGGCGGTGGTGTCCGCGCGGATGCCCTCGTCCTTGCTGAACAGCACCGGGTCGCCCTTGCGCTGCGGGATCTCCACCGGGGTGATCTCGGCCTCGTAGACGCCGTTCTTCTGGGCGGCCGCCGCGCGCTGGTGGGACAGGGCGGCGATCTCGTCCTGGGCCTCGCGACCGATGCCGAGGCGGGTGTTGTACTTCTCGGTGGACTCGCCCATGGCGATGCCCTCGAAGGAGTCGGTCAGACCGTCGTGCGCCATGGAGTCGATCATCTGCACCGCGCCGTACTTGTAGCCCTCGCGGGACTTCGGCAGCAGGTGCGGCGCGTTGGTCATGGACTCCTGGCCGCCCGCGACGATCACATCGAATTCACCGGCGCGAATGAGCTGGTCGGCGAGCGCGATGGCGTCGAGGCCGGAGAGGCAGACCTTGTTGACGGTGAGCGCCGGGACGCTCATGGGGATGCCGGCCTTGACGGCGGCCTGGCGCGCGGGGATCTGCCCGGCGCCGGCCTGGAGCACCTGCCCCATGATCACGTACTGGACCTGGTCGCCGCCGATCCCGGCGCGGTCGAGGGCCGCCTTGATCGCGAAGCCGCCGAGGTCGGCTCCGGAGAAGGGCTTCAGCGAGCCGAGCAGCCGTCCCATCGGGGTGCGGGCACCCGCGACGATGACGGAGGTCGTGCCGTTGGTGCCAGAGGTTCCAGGAGTTCCGGAAGACATGAGCTGCGATCCCCTTTTCCGGCCCGCACAGGCCGCGGAGTGAACGAGGGTTTACTCGAATGTACTGAGCGGTACGGCGCCCGTCATCGGGCCGTCGGTGTGATCGCGCGCACGTTGCGTAACCACCTCCGTAGCGCTGCACTGAGTCCATGCTGACGCGAATCGACCACATCGGAATCGCCTGCCACGACCTGGAGGCGACTGTCGAGTTCTACCGTGCCACCTACGGCTTCGAGGTGTTCCACACCGAGGTCAACGAGGAGCAGGGGGTCCGCGAGGCCATGCTCAAGATCAATGGCACGTCGGACGGCGGCGCCTCGTACCTCCAACTGCTCGAACCGGTCCGCGAGGACTCCGCGGTCGGCAAGTGGCTGGCCAAGAACGGCGAGGGGGTCCACCACATCGCCTTCGGTACGGCGGATGTGGACGCGGACGCCGCGGACATCCGGGAGAAGGGCGTACGCGTTCTGTACGACGAGCCACGGCGCGGTTCCATGGAGTCGCGGATCACCTTCCTGCACCCCAAGGACTGCCACGGCGTACTGACGGAACTCGTCACTTCGGCGGCTGTTGAGTCACCTGAGCACTGACCCTCGTACATATGGGCCGGTAGGGTTGGGCGCGGTCGCCGCTCAGTCCAGGGTGACCCGGTCCTGTCGTCGGCGACGCCGGGATCGCCGGGGTCGTGTTTCGGGGGGCGTACGACGGGGCAGCAGCGCATGCCCCGCCGTTGATCTGACACCATTCCCCGGGGGCCCCGTTCGTCGGACGGACGGAGCTCGTTCGGAGAACTTTGCGACCAGGGGACGGATGGGACCGCGCAGTGCGGGGCTACGAGAGCCAGGAGCGAGAGCCGGCGGCTGACGTTCGACCACCTCTCTCGGTTCGAGGCCGAGATGAAGCGGCTGAAGACCGAGCGGGAAAAGGCGATCCAGCACGCCGAGGACCTCGGCTACCAGGTCGAGGTGCTGCGCGCCAAGTTGCACGAGGCGCGGCGCACCATCATGTCCCGGCCCGCCTTCGACGGCGGCGATCTCGGGTACCAGGCCGAGCAGTTGCTGCGCAACGCGCAGACGCAGGCCGACCAGTTGCGGGCGGACGCCGAGCGGGAGCTGAGCCAGGCCCGCGCGCAGACGCAGCGCATCCTTCAGGAGCACGCCGAGCAGGCCGCCCGGCTCCAGGCCGAGCTGCACCAGGAGGCGGTGGCCCGCCGCCAGCAGCTCGACCAGGAGCTGGCCGAGCGCCGGCAGACCGTCGAGTCGCACGTCAACGAGAACGTGGCCTGGGCGGAGCAGTTGCGCGCCCGCACCGAGCAGCAGGCCCGCCGGCTGCTCGACGAGTCCCGTACCGAGGCCGAGCAGGCGATGGCCGCGGCCCGCGCGGAGGCGGAGCGGCTGACCGCCGAGGCCCGCCAGCGCCTGCGCAACGACGCCGAGAGCGCCCGCACCGAGGCCGAGCAGATCCTGCGCCGGGCCCGCGCCGACGCCGAACGGCTGCTGAACGCCGCCTCCACGCAGGCCCAGGAGGCCACCGACCACGCCGAGCAGTTGCGCAGCTCCAGCGCGACCGAGTCGGAGTCCTCGCGCCGCCAGGCCCAGGAGCTGAGCCGGGCCGCCGAGCAGCGGATGTCCGAGGCCGAGGAGGCGCTGCGCAAGGCCCAGGCGGAGGCCGAGAAGGTCGTCGCGGAGGCCAAGGAGTCCGCCTCCAAGGCCCTGGCGAGCGCCGAGTCGGCCAACGAGCAGCGCACCCGCACCGCAAAGGAGCAGGTCGCCCGGCTGGTCAGCGAGGCCACGAAGGACGCCGAGTCGACGAAGTCCGAGGCCGAGCAGCTGGTCGCGGACGCCCGCGCCGAGGCCGAGAAGATCGTCACCGAGGCCGCCGAGAAGGCCCGCACGCTCACCGCCGAGGAGTCCGCGACCCAGCTGTCCAAGGCGGCCAAGACCGCCGAGGACGTGCTGAACAAGGCGTCGGAGGACGCCAAGCGGACCACGAAGGCGGCCACCGAGGAGGCCGAGCGGATCCGCACCGAGGCCGAGGCCGAGGCGGACCGGCTGCGGGCCGAGGCGCACGACATCGCCACTCAGCTCAAGGGCGCGGCGAAGGACGACACCAAGGAGTACCGCGCCAAGACGGTCGAGTTGCAGGAGGAGGCGCGCCGGCTGCGCGGCGAGGCCGAGCAACTGCGCGCCGACGCGGTCGCCGAGGGCGAGAAGATCCGCGCCGAGGCCCGCAAGGAGGCCGTGGCGCAGATCGAGGAGGCGGCGAAGACCGCCGAGGAGCTGCTCGCCAAGGCCAAGGCGGACGCGGACGAGCTGCGCCAGACCGCGACGACGGACAGCGAGCGGGTCCGCACCGAGGCCATCGAGCGGGCGACGACCCTGCGCCGGCAGGCCGAGGAGACCCTTGAGCGCACCCGCGCCGAGGCCGAGCGGCAGCGCGTGGAGGCCACCGAGCGCGCCGAGGAACTCCAGGCGGACGCCGAGCGGGCCGCCCGCGAGCTGCGCGAGGAGACCGAGCGTGCCGTCGAGGCCCGGCAGGCGGAGGCCGCCGACGAGCTGACGCGGCTGCACACCGAGGCCGAGGAGCGCCGCACCGCCGCCGAGCACGCGCTGACCGAGGCCCGCGAGGAGGGCGAGCGGCTCCGCCGCGAGGCCGCCGAGGAGAGCGAGCGGCTGCGCGCCGACGCGGCGGAGCGGATCCGTACGCTCCAGCAGCAGGCCGAGACGGAGGCCGAGCGGCTGCGCACCGAGGCCGCCGCGGACGCGTCCGCCTCCCGCGCGGAGGGCGAGGCCGTCGCCGTACGGGTCAGGTCCGAGGCGTCCGTCGAGGCGGAGCGGCTGAAGTCGGAGGCGCAGGAGAGCGCGGACCGGGTGCGGGCGGAGGCGCAGACCGCCGCCGAGCGCATCGCCGCCGAGGCCTCCGAGGCGCTGGCCGCCGCCCAGGAGGAGGCCGCCAGGCGCCGCCGCGAGGCCGAGGAGCTGCTCGGGTCCGCCCGGCAGGAGGCCGGCCAGGAGCGCGAGCGGGCCCGCGAGCAGAGCGAGGAGCTGCTGGCCTCGGCGCGCAACCGGGTGGAGGAGGCGCAGGCCGAGGCGACCCGGCTGGTCGAGGAGGCCGACCGGCGCGCGACCGAGATGGTGTCGGCCGCCGAGCAGCACGCGCAGCAGGTACGGGAGTCGGTCGCCGGTCTGCACGAGCAGGCCCAGGAGGAGATCGCCGCACTGCGCGGCGCCGCCGAGCACGCGGCGGAGCGCACCCGGCGCGAGGCCGGGGAGGAGGCGGACCGGGTCCGCGCGGACGCCTACGCGGAGCGGGAGCGGGCCAGCGAGGACGCCGGGCGGCTGCGGCGCGAGGCCCAGGAGGAGACGGAGGCCGCCAAGACGCTGGCCGACCGGACGGTCTCCGAGGCCATCACGGAGGCCGACCGGATCCGCGCCGAGGTCTCCGAGCACGCCCAGCGGGTGCGCACGGAGGCGTCGGACGCCGTCGCCGAGGCCGAGCAGGCCGCCGCGCGCACCCGTGCGGACGCCCGCGAGGACGCCAACCGCATCCGGTCCGACGCGGCGACGCAGGCGGACACCCTGATCACCGAGGCGCGTTCCGAGGCGGAGCGGCTCACCACGGAGACGGCGGCCGACACCGACCGGATCCGCACGGAGACCGTCGCCGAGGCGGAGCGCGTGCGCACCGAGGCGGCGGACGAGGCCGCGCGGGTCCGGATGGAGGCGCACTCGGAGGCGGAACGGCTCACCGCGGAGACGATCACCGAGGCCGACCGGGTGCGGGCCGAGGCGAGCGCCCACGCCGAGCAGATGGTCGCGGAGGCCACCGGGGAGGCGGAGCGGCTGCGGGCCGAGGCCGCCGACACCGTCGGCTCCGCCCAGCAGCACGCCGAGCGGATCCGCACCGAGGCCGAGCGGGTGCGGACCGAGGCCGCCGCGGAGGCCGAGCGGGTCACCGCGGCCGCCCGCCAGGAGGCCGAGCGCACCCTCGACGAGGCCCGCAAGGACGCCAACAAACGGCGTTCGGAGGCGGCCGAGCAGGTCGACACCCTCATCACGGAGACCGCGGCGGAGGCCGACAAGCTGCTCGGCGAGGCCCGGCAGCAGGCCCAGAAGGCCACCGCGGACGCCGAGTCGCAGGCCGACTCGATGGTCGGCGCGGCCCGCACGGAGGCCGACCGGATCGTCTCGGAGGCGACCGTCGAGGGCAACGGCCGGGTGGAGCGGGCCCGCACGGACGCGGACGAGCTGCTGGTCGGCGCGCGCCGGGACGCGACCGCGATCAGGGAGCGCGCGGAGGAGCTGCGCGAGCGCCTCACCTCGGAGATCGAGGAGCTGCACGAGCGGGCCCGGCGCGAGGCCGCCGAGACGATGAAGTCGGCGGGCGACCGCTGCGACGCGCTCATCAAGGCCGCCGAGGAGCAGCTCGCCAAGGCGGAGGCGAAGGCCAAGGAGCTGGTGTCGGAGGCCAACTCCGAGGCCGGCAAGGTGCGCATCGCCGCCGTGAAGAAGGCCGAGGGGCTGCTGAAGGAGGCCGAGCAGAAGAAGGCCACCCTGGTCCGGGAGGCCGAGGAGCTGAAGGCCGAGGCGGTCCAGGAGGCGCGGCGCACGGTCGACGAGGGCAAGCGCGAGCTGGAGATCCTGGTGCGGCGCCGCGAGGACATCAACGCGGAGATCTCGCGGGTGCAGGATGTGCTGGAGGCGTTGGAGTCCTTCGAGGCACCGACGGGCGGCAAGGACAACGGGGTGAAGGCCGGAGCCACCGTCGGAGCCCCGCGTTCGGGTGGCAAGTCGTCAGACGGCTAGCGTTTGGGGCGGATTCGGTGTCTCCTGGAGGTCTTTGACCGAGTCCCGGCCAGATCCTTGGCCAGAACTTTGGCAAGCCATCCGCGGGTCAGCCACTCAAAAGAGGTGTCATTCTCCGTATCAAACGCGCATCCGCTCGATGACACACCGCATTGGCGCCTAGGATTCCCTCTATCACCTCACCCGGTCTCTTTCGACAGGAACCCCATGAGCGACACTTCCCCCTACGGCTTCGAGCTTGTGCGGCGTGGGTACGACCGCGCTCAGGTGGACGAACGTATTGCCAAGCTCGTCTCCGACCGTGACAGTGCTCTCGCCCGCATCACCGCTCTGGAAAAGCGCATCGAGGAACTCCACCTCGAGACCCAGAACGCCCAGGCCCAGGTCAACGACGCCGAGCCGTCGTACGCCGGTCTGGGCGCACGGGTCGAGAAGATCCTGCGTCTCGCCGAGGAAGAGGCGAAGGACCTGCGCGAGGAGGCCAGGCGCGCGGCCGAGCAGCACCGCGAGCTGGCCGAGTCCTCGGCCCAGCAGGTGCGCAACGACGCGGAGTCCTACGCCGCGGAGCGCAAGGCCAAGGCCGAGGACGAGGGCGTCCGGATCGTCGAGAAGGCCAAGGGCGACGCCTCGCAGCTGCGCTCCGAGGCGCAGAAGGACGCGCAGTCCAAGCGCGAGGAGGCGGACGCCCTCTTCGAGGAGACCCGCGCCAAGGCCGCGCAGGCCGCCGCCGACTTCGAGACGAACCTCGCCAAGCGCCGTGAGCAGTCCGAGCGCGACCTGGCCTCGCGTCAGGCCAAGGCCGAGAAGCGGCTCGCGGAGATCGAGCACCGCGCGGAGCAGCTGCGCCTGGAGGCGGAGAAGCTGCGCACGGACGCCGAGCGCCGCGCCCGCCAGACCGTCGAGACGGCACAGCGCCAGGCCGAGGACATCGTGGCCGACGCCAACGCCAAGGCGGACCGGATCCGTTCGGAGTCGGAGCGCGAGCTGGCCGCTCTCACCAACCGCCGCGACTCCATCAACGCGCAGCTGACCAACGTGCGCGAGATGCTGGCGACCCTCACGGGCGCCGCGGTGGCCGCCGCCGGTACGCCGGCCGAGGAGGAGCCGGTCTCCCGCGGGGTGCCGGCCCAGCAGTCCCGCTGACGCGGGGCGCACACCGGCCGGACAGGCAGGGAACACGGACGAGGCCTTCTGTCACTTGGGGTGGCAGTGGGCCTCGTCCCGTTCTAGCGTGGTCGCCATGATCGAGCTTGAGGGGCTGACCAAGCGGTACGGCGAGAAGGTGGCGGTCAACAATCTCTCATTCACCGTCAGACCGGGCATCATCACGGGCTTCCTCGGTCCCAACGGCGCGGGCAAGTCGACCACGATGCGGATGGTGCTGGGCCTGGACCACCCCTCCGCCGGGGACGTCCGGATCGACGGCAGGCACTACGAGCACCTCAAGGACCCGCTGACGCACATCGGCGCGCTGCTGGAGGCCAAGGCCTGGCACGGCGGGCGCAGCGCCTACAACCACCTGCTGTGCCTCGCGCAGAGCAACGGCATTCCGGCCGGCCGGGTGCGTGAGGTCCTGGACACGGTGGGGCTCACGGCGGTCGCCGGCAAGAAGACCAAGGGCTTCTCCCTCGGCATGGGCCAGCGGCTCGGCATCGCCGGGGCCCTGCTCGGCGACCCGCGGATCCTGATGTTCGACGAGCCGGTCAACGGCCTCGACCCCGAGGGCATCCACTGGATCCGCAATCTGATGAAGACCCTGGCCTCCCAGGGCCGTACGGTCTTCGTCTCCTCCCATCTGATGAGCGAGATGGCGCTGACGGCGGACCATCTGGTGGTCATCGGCCAGGGCAGGCTGCTGGCCGACACCTCGATGGCCGAGTTCATCGCGGAGAACTCCCGCAGCTACGTCCGGATCCGCACCCCGCAGCGCGAGCGGCTGCTCGACGCGCTGGCCGAGGCGGGGATCGCGGTCGCCGAGAGCGGTGGCGAGACCGTCGAGGTGGACGGCGACCAGTCGCAGGCCATCGGCGAGCTGGCGGCCCGGCACCAGATCGTGCTGCACGAGCTGAGCCCGCAGCGGGCCTCGCTGGAGGAGGCGTTCATGCAACTGACCGCGGAGTCCGTGGAGTACCACGCGCACAACGGGCAACCGCCCGGCCAGGTGCCGCCGCAGCAGCAACAGCAACCGTGGGGCAACGACTGGAGGAGGGGATGAGCGTGGCGGCGGCACAGGTAGTCCGGTCCGAGTGGACCAAGATCCGTTCGGTCGCGTCCACGGTGTGGACGCTGTCCCTCGCCGTGGTCGTCACCATCGCCCTCGGCATGCTGATCTCGGCACTGTCGAAGAACGAGTTCGGCAACATGAGCGAGCGGGACCGGCTCTCCTTCGACCCGACCTTCATCAGCTTCGCCGGGACGAGCCTCGGCCAGCTCGCGATGATCGTGTTCGGGGTGCTGGTCGTGGGCAACGAGTACAGCTCGGGCATGATCCGCACCTCGCTGGCCGCCGTGCCGAAGCGCGGCACCTTCCTGTTCAGCAAGATCGCGGTGGCCACCGCCCTCGCCCTGGTGGTGGCCATGGTCACCAGCTTCGCCACCTTCTTCCTCGGGCAGGCGATGCTCGGCGACCTCAAGGCGTCGATCGGCGATCCGGGAGTGCTGCGCGCGGTGATCGGCGGCGGCCTCTACATGACCCTCATCGCGATGTTCTCGATGGGCGTCGCCACGATGCTGCGCTCCCCCATGCTGTCGCTGGGCATCCTGATGCCGTTCTTCTTCCTGATCTCCAACATCCTGGGCAACGTCCCGGCGACGGAGAAGATCGGCCGGTTCCTGCCCGACCAGGCCGGCAGCAAGATCATGCAGGTGGTCACGCCGATCGACGACGACGTCCCGTACGGCCCGTGGGGCGGCCTCGGGATCATGGCCCTGTGGGTGGTCGCGGCGCTCGTCGGCGGATACGCGGTACTGAAGAGGCGGGACGCCTGAAAAGGTTCCGCGGGGCACCGGATTTTGCGCGAGCTTGAACGGAACCGTCAGCGCGTGGATATCCTCCTAACCCTTACGGGGGCGTGTGCCCTGCTGTCCTGAACCTTTCGATGGGTGCGGAGCATGATCGAGGCTGTCGGCCTGACCAAGCGCTACGGCGACAAGACCGCTGTGTACAACCTCTCCTTCCAGGTGCGGCCCGGTGCCGTCACCGGCTTCCTCGGGCCCAACGGTTCGGGCAAGTCGACGACGATGCGCATGATCCTCGGCCTGGACAATCCCAGCGCGGGGCACGTGACGATCGGCGGCCACCCCTACCGCAAGCTGCCGAACGCGGCCCGTCAGGTCGGGGCGCTGCTGGACGCCAAGGCCGTGCACGGCGGCCGGAGCGCCCGCAACCACCTGCTGAGCCTGGCCCAGCTGTCGGGCATCCCGGCCCGGCGGGTGGACGAGGTGCTCGGCGTGGTGGGCCTCCAGGAGGTGGCCGGACGGCGTTCCAAGGGCTTCTCCCTCGGCATGGGCCAGCGGCTCGGCATCGCCGCCGCGCTGCTCGGCGACCCCCAGGTGCTGCTCTTCGACGAGCCGGTCAACGGCCTCGACCCGGAGGGCATCCACTGGGTGCGCAACCTGATGAAGGCGCTCGCGGCGGAGGGCCGTACGGTCTTCGTCTCCTCGCACCTGATGAGCGAGATGGCGCTGACCGCCGACCACCTGATCGTCATCGGGCGCGGCCAGTTGCTCGCCGACATGAGCGTGACGGACTTCATCTCGGCGAACTCCGCCGACTTCGCGCGCGTGCGCACGCCGGAGGGCGACCCGCAGGTGCGCGAGAAGCTGACCTCGGCGCTGACCGAGGCGGGCGGGAACGTGCTGCCCGAGCAGGACGGCGCGCTGCGCGTGACCGGGCTGGCGCTCCCCCGGATCAGCGACATCGCGCACGACAGCGACGTACGGCTGTGGGAGCTTTCGCCGCACCAGGCCTCGCTGGAGGAGGCGTACATGCGGATGACGCAGGGCGCCGTGGACTACCGGTCGACCGCCGACCAGAAGGCCGGGCTCCAGCAGCCGCTGCCGCCCGGCGCGCAGCCGCCGATGCCGGTGCCCGGACAGGGCCAGCCCGGCTGGTACGCCCCGCCGCCGCCCCAGCACGGCGGCCCGCCCTTCCCGGCGGCGCAGGGTGCGCCCGGCCAGGCCCCGGCGGGACCGTACGCCGCCCCGGCCGCGCCCGGCGGGCAGCCGGCCAACCCGTACGCGCAGGAGGCTCCCCAGGTCGATCAGGCCCCCGCGCCGCCCGCCGCCGCACCGGCGACCGCCCCCGCGCCCGTCACCGACCCGACCAAGCCCGAGGACGCCCGATGAGCACGCCCCAGCCCCCGACGCCGCAGGCCGCGCCCGAGTGGCAGGCGGCGCCCGGTTCGCCGTACCCCACCTACACGTCGCCGATCCCGGTGGTGCGCACGAACGTCGTGCACGCGCTCGCCTCCGAGTGGACGAAGATCAAGTCGGTGCGCTCGACGATGTGGACGCTGGGCGTGTTCGTCCTGCTGGTCGTCGGCATCGGGCTGCTGGTCGGAGCGGTGGTGGCGCGCTCGTCCTCCGACCTGGCCGGCGAGAGCGCGCTGGGCCTCGGCTTCTTCGGGCTGCTGCTCGGCAGCATGTGCGTCATGGCGCTCGGTGTGCTGACCACCGCGTCGGAGTACGGCACGGGCATGATCCGCACGACGATGACCGCCTGCCCCAGCCGCGGCCGGGTGCTGACGGCGAAGGCGATCGTGTTCTTCCTGGTGGCGTTCGTGGTGACGCTGGTGTCCACGACGCTGGTCGCGCTGACGCACGTGGCCATGCTGGAGGACAACGGCGCGGTGGACCCCACCGGCGGGGAGTGGCTGAAGGGCACCGTCGGGGTCTCGCTGTACATCGCGCTGCTCGGGCTGCTCTCGCTGGCCGTCGGCTCGATCATCCGGCACTCCGCGGGCGCGATCACCATCATGATCGGCGTCCTGCTGGCCCCGCTGGTGATGGCGCTGTTCATGTTCTCGGATTCGCTGCGCGCCGTTCAGCGGGCGCTGTTCGAGTACTCGATCCCGAACCAGATGAGCATCTTCTACGCCAACTCGCTCTCCGAGTCCGGGCCTTCCGGCTGGGACCCGCTGTGGATCCTGCTCGGCGTGACCGCGGCCGTGTTCGCCGGCGCCTTCGCCCTGCTGCACAAGCGGGACGTTCTGACTGGGGCGTTCAGAATCTCGGCGCGTTGCGGGACCGCCGCACCCGTGTGGTGCGGCGGTCCTTCGCGTTCCAGCAGGACTTGTGCCAGTGCCGGCGCTCGTCGACGCCCGAGTGGGCCGGCCAGGCCACCACGTGCGGGACGCCGTCCGGAATCAACTGGTCGCAGCCGGGGCAGCGGTACGACTTCCCCCGCGCGCTCGCGCCCGCCACGTGCCGTACGCTCCACTCCTCGCCCTGCCAGCTCTCCGCCGACTGCCAGCCGCCGTAGCGGCCCGAGTCGTCGAGTTCGGCGCTGCGGCCGGACGGACCGGCTCCCTTGGGTCGGTTGCGACGCGGGGACACAGGACACCTCACGGAGCTATACAGGAAGTATGGGCGGCGTACAGCCTACGCGGCACGGACAGGGGTACACGTACGCCGCCAATCACCGCAACTCCCCCGGGCGCGGTTCCGGCCAGGTCCCTCGCGCCCCGTCAGAACGGCCGATTTTGCAGACAATCCGCAAATCTCTTTGCCCGGCCGTGTCCTCGGCACGTGTCAGACGGTTATGCCTTGCGGGGGAGCTCCGTGTCGGGGCCGAGGAAGCAGGAAAGAGCAATGCGCGTAGGAAGTTTCGTGCTGGGTGCCCAGTTCCCGGGCCAGGGGCAGGGGGAGGCGCTGCACCGCGCGGTCCGCTCGGCCGAGGTGGCCGAGGAGTCGGGACTCGACACGGTCTGGCTGGCCGAACACCACTTCGTGCCGTACGGCACGTGCCCGTCGGCCGTGACGCTGGCCGCGCTGCTGCTGGGGCGCACCCGGCGCATCCGGGTCGGCACCGCGGTCAGTGTGCTGCCCACCGTCCATCCCGTGGCGCTCGGCGAGCAGGCCGCGCTGCTGCACATCACGAGCGGCGGCCGGTTCTCGCTGGGCGTGGGCCGGGGCGGCCCGTGGGTGGACCTGGAGGTGTTCGGCGCGGGTCTCGAGGCCTATGAGAAGGGCTTCCCCGAGGCACTCGACCTGCTGGTGCGCTGGCTGCGCGAGCCGGCCGTCGGCGCCTCGGGCGAGCGCTTCCGGTTCCGCGAGGTGCCCGTCGTGCCGCGCCCCTCGGAGTCCCTCTCCGAGGCCGCGGGCCCGGAGGTGGTCGTCGCCTGCACCTCCCCGCCGAGCGTGCGCGCGGCGGCCGAGCGGGGACTGCCGATGCTGCTCGGGATGCACGTCGGCGACGAGGAGAAGGCGGAGATGGTCGCCCTGTGGCGGCGGCACGCCCGCGCGGCCGGGCGGCCGGCCGCGGAGATCCACGGCGCGGCCCATGTCTCGGCCGGCGTCTGCCAGATCGCGGACCGGCGCACGGACGCGGCGGAGACCCTGCTCAAGGCGGTGCCGGGCTGGCTGCGGCAGGGGCTGGGCGCCCATGTCACGGTGGACGGCCGCGCCCGGCGGATGCGCGACCCGTACGCGTACACCGAACTCCTCTGCGGGCTGCACCCGGTGGGCACGCCCCGGCTGTGCGCGGACCGGCTCGCGGCGACCGGCGAGCGCACCGGCATCTCCCGCTTCGCGCTGCTCGTGGAGGGGTCCGGAGACCTCGCGGCGACCGAGGAGAACGTACGGCGGCTCGGGACCGAGGTACTCCCCCAGCTCCGCTGAGCGGGCCGGTGCCGGGTGTGCGAGCCCCGGGAGCCCGGAAGGGGGAGCTTGCCGCTCCGGTACCACCGCACCTCCCGGGTACGGAGCGGCAAGCAGGCGACCACGGCGTCAGCAGTCGCGCAGTTCGGGCGACTGGTTCAGTATCTGGCCGCGCACCGAGGTGAATCGGGTCAGCTTCTCGTCGACGGAGGAGTCCAACGGGAACACCGCCACCCGGTGGCAGTTCTGGAAGGCCAGCCGCACCCCGAAGTGCCGCTGCAGTGCACCGCGTATGGCGTCACTCGCGAGCGCACGCAGCAGTTGGCCGCGCGCCTGCTCGTCCGGCGGGGGCGTCTGGTTGTCGGCGAACGCTCCGCCGTCGACCTTCAGCTGTGCCACCAGGGAGCTGACCATCTCCCATGCGTAGGGCAGGGAAGTCCGGACGCAGTCGACGAAGGCTGCTTCGTCGACCTCGCCTCGCTCGGCCTGTTCGAGTAGGGCCGGTGAGACGTCGAGCGACATGGGTTCTCCTCTCGCACCCCCGACTGGCGGGGGTTGCCGGACAGTTGAGGGAGTGCGCGATGACGAACACGCTGCGTACACAGTTCGCGACCTCCCGTTCAATACCGTAAGCAACCGATCGTGACCGCACCAGGAGAATGCCCAGATGGGCACCATCGCGTAGGCACACAATCGGCCAGTGCGCAAGACGGGGCCAATGGGAGAAGTGGGACAGTGCGCGAGGTCACCGCCGCACGGGCGAATCGCGCCGGGCCGGGCCGGTCGAGTAGCGTTGCCGACCATGCGTCTCGTCATTGCCCGCTGCTCCGTCGACTACGCGGGGCGGCTCACCGCCCATCTCCCCTCGGCCCCCCGACTGATCCTGGTCAAGGCGGACGGCAGCGTCTCGATCCATGCCGACGACCGGGCCTACAAGCCCCTCAACTGGATGTCTCCGCCCTGCACGCTGAAGGAGGGCGCGGACGCGGAGGAGGGCGTCTGGACCGTCGTCAACAAGGCGGGTGAGAAGCTCATCATCACGATGGAGGAGATCCTCCACGACTCCTCGCACGAACTGGGCGTCGATCCCGGCCTGATCAAGGACGGCGTGGAAGCGCACCTCCAGGAGTTGCTCGCCGACCGCATCGAGACGCTGGGCGAGGGCTACACCCTCATCCGCCGCGAGTACATGACCGCCATCGGGCCCGTCGACATCCTGTGCCGGGACGCCGAGGGCGGGACCGTCGCGGTGGAGATCAAGCGGCGCGGCGAGATCGACGGCGTGGAGCAACTCACGCGCTACCTGGAGCTGTTGAACCGCGACCCGCACCTCGCCCCGGTGCGCGGCGTCTTCGCCGCCCAGGAGATCAAGCCGCAGGCCCGCGTGCTGGCCACGGACCGCGGCATCGGCTGCCAGGTGCTGGACTACAACGCCCTGCGCGGCATCGAGGACGACAAGCTGCGGCTGTTCTGATCCGACCGGCCGTCACCGGCCACGCGCAAGGGCCGGGTCCGACACGGACCCGGCCCTCCCGCTGTTCCCGCTCCCCCGCCTCGGGAGGCTCAGATGATCCCGTCCGCCGCCGGGAGCGGACCGCTCGGCGACTCCGGGCCGCCGGTCGGCGTACTGCTCTGCGAGGCGCTCGCGGTGGCCGCCGGGGAGCCGGCGGTGACGGGCGGCGAGCCGGGCCCGCTCGCGCTGTTGGACGTCTCCGGGGTCGACGAAGGCGGCGTGTCCGTCTCGGTGGGCGCGGGTGTGGTGGGCTCGTCGGTCTCGGTGGGCGTTCCGGGGTCGCTCGGCCCGGTGTCCGTGGGCCTCGGCGAGGACGGCCGCGTCGTCGGCGAGGACGGCGACCTGCTCGGCTCGCTCGGTGAACCCGGGTCGTCCGGGCTCTCGCCGCCCGGGTCGCCCGGCTGCGCCGAGTCGCTCGCGTCGTCGGACGGCTGCGTCGACTCGGTCGGCGTCGGGTCGTCCGACGCGTCGGAGGTGTCGTCCGGGTCCGCGTCGGCCGGCCGGCCGGTGGCGCCCTGGCCCTCGCCGTCGTCGGAGGGCCGGTCCGCGCCGAGGCTGCCGTCGTCGACGCCCTGGCTGGCGGACGGGTTGACGCCGACCTCGTTGGAGGGGTCGTTCGGGTCGTTCTCGGACGTGGCGCCGAGCGTCACCACCGTGCCGAGCACGGCGACGAGCAACGCGCCCGCCCCGGCGGCCACCAGATTGCGCCGCGCGAAGCCCTTGATGCCGCCGCCCACCGTGCGGGACGGCTCCTCGGGGTGCTCGCGGCTGGTGACCAGGGTCGGCGACTGGGGAGGCGGCTGGAGCGGCGGGAAGGGCCCGGGAACGGCCGCGGCCGGCGACGCCGACTCCTCGTTGCGGGCGTCGGGCACCTCCTCCGCCGCGGTCGGGCCGAGGCCGGCCGCGGGTCCCGCGGCACCGAACGCGTCCGAGCCGCTGCCCAGGCCGGGCACTTCCCCGCTGCGGTCGGCGACCAGCGCGAGGGCACGGCGGCCGGCGACGGCGCCGCGCTTGTCGGAGAGCGCGCCGCGCAGCCCGATGGAGGCCTCCAACTCGGCGCGGGCCCGGTCGAGCTGGTCCTCGCACAGCGCGAGGATGCCGAGTTCGTGGTGGAAGTAGGCCTGTTCGGCGACGTCGCCGGCGAGCCGGGCGGCCTCGGCGCCCGAGCGCAGCGCCCGCTCCCAGGCGCTCCAGTGCAGCCCCGCGGCGAACGCGGGGGCCGCGGTGCGGGCCAGTTGGACGGCCGGGCCCTCCTCGTCCTCAACGGGCGCGGTCGTCGTCGGCACCAGCACGGCGAGGGCGGCCAGTAGGGCGTCGGCCTCGGCGCAGACCCGCTCCGGGGTGACCGAGGGGTGCCCGGCCCACCAGGCGTAGTGCTGGGCGGCGGCCAGCGCCCGCTCGGGTACGGCCTCCTCGTATCCGGCGCTCTCCAGCTGGGTGAGCACCCCGGCGGCGAGCCGGTAGCGGGAGCCGACCGGCGAGACCAGTCCGCAGTCGGTCAGCTCGCCCAGGGCGGCGTCCGCGTGGGTGTCGCCGACCAGGGCGGGCAGATGCGCCTGGTGCGGCACCTCGCCGCCGAGCGCGACGGCGAACTCCAGGGTGGCGCGGGCCGACGCGCTCAGCCGGGAGGCGAGCAGCGGGGCGGGCGCGGCGGCCTCGCCGAGGGACGGCAGGGGTACGTCGTCGGACTCGGTGGGCTCGTAGGGCGTGTCGTCGTCCGGGCGGGCGTCGGCGAAGACGCCGAACTCGTCCACCGCCTCGGCGCCGGCCCGCAGCCGGTCGCGCCGGCGCAGCAGGGCGCCGGCCTGGACGAAGCGCAGCGGCAGTCCCTCGGACTCGAACCAGAGGTCGCCGGCCCAGTTGGCCTCCTCCTCGGTCAGGGACCGGCCGGCGGCGCGCTCCAGCAGCTCGACGCCGTCCGAGCGGTCCAGGCCGGTGAGGAAGACCTCCTCGACGGCCGAGTCGGCGGAGGGGGCGGGCACTTCCGGGGTCGCGCCGATCAGGAAGGCGCACTCGGGGGTGGCCGCCAGCAGTTCGTCGAGGACGGTGCCGCCGAACTCAACGTCGTCCAGCACGACGACCGCGCCGACCTCTCTGAGGTGGCCGAGCAGTTCCTCCCGGTCCGGGCGGTGCAGGGGCGCGCGGTGGACGGCGTGGAAGAGGTCGTGGAGCAGGTCGTCGGCGGTGCGGTGGAGGCCGTTGAGCCGGACCACGCCGTCGGGGGCGAGGCCCGCGCAGTCCTCGGCGACGAGGTCGAGGAGGCTGGTGCGGCCGGAGCCGGCCGGGCCGGTGAGGCGCACGGAGCGGCCGCGGGCGAGCAGCCGCACCAGGCGTTCGCGTTCGTCCTCGCGGGCCAGCAGCCCCAGCACGGTGCGGGTCGGCCCCGGCGGGACCGGCGGCCGGGCGGCGCGGCCCACCTCGGCGCGTTCGGCGGCGGTGAGCTTCTCGGGCCGTGCGGGCCGCTCGGCGGCCGGGCAGACCTCGATCTCGCTGCCGTCGACCGGGTTGACGGTGACCAGGAAGTCGCCGGAGACGAGTTGCACCGTGCGGGCGAGTGCCGGCGTGTACTGTCCGAAGTCGGATGTGAGGGAGTCCCTCGGTGAGCGCGGGCGCGGCGCGTGGCCCGCCCCGGTCTCGAATTGACTCGACCGGGAGGTGCCTCCGTCGTCGTGGCCGTACTCCTCGGGGCCCCGGTTGTTCGGGTCCATCGGTTCAAGCCCCCCAAAAGCGTCGTGTGCACGGTCCCGGTCGGGACCACCCTCCCGGCCTTGCCGCACACCGCGCTGTCGCTTCTGGTCCGGGCCCGCCGGTGGGTTGCGAATGGGCGGGCAGCCAGACCCTAAACCTTCGCCCAGTATCTCCGACAGACCGGGGTGCCGGGCAGTCCGAGACATCACAGTCTCGTGAGGATTGCGTGTGTCGGGCGATTCGCCGTCCGGTGTCCGGGTCCCCCCGGTCCGCCGGCGCACACCTGCCCGCGGCATCAGACCCTGGGCAGGGTCTCCACACCGATGCCGCCCTCGATGGCCAGGATCCGGTGCAGCCGGGTGGCCACCAGCAGGCGCTGCATCTGCGGCGGTACTCCGCGCAGCACCAGTCGCCGGCCGCAGCGGCCGGCCCGTCGGTGGGCCCCCATGATGACGCCGAGTCCGGTGGCGTCCCAGGAGTCCAGTTCTGACAGGTCGAGCACCAGGTCGCCGGCTCCGTCGTCGACGGCCGAGTGCAGGACCGTACGGGCGTCCGCCGCGCTGCGGACGTTGAGGCGGCCCCCGACGACCAGCTCGACGTGGTCGCCCCTGATGTGCATATGCGCTCCCCGGCGTGCTTCTTCGTCGTCTCTGCGTGGTGTTCTCTGTCTTGTGGTCTCTCGGCGATATCAGGTGTTGCACCCTCTGACGGGCCGAAACGACCGGAGGTTGCCGCCTGTGAGCGAACCGATACCGAATTCACCCCGGCGTGTGATGTTCTCCGGGACTGACGAGACCTCAGTGCTTGTAGAAGCCCTGCCCGCTCTTGCGGCCGATGTCACCGGCATCCACCATCCGGCGCATCAGCTCCGGCGGGGCGAACTTCTCGTCCTGGGACTCGGTGTAGATGTTGCCCGTGGCGTGCAGCAGGATGTCGACGCCCGTCAGGTCGGCGGTGGCCAGTGGTCCCATGGCGTGGCCGAAGCCCAGTTGGCAGGCGAGGTCGATGTCCTCGGCGGTGGCGACGCCCGACTCGTACAGCTTCGCGGCCTCGACGACGAGGGCGGAGATGAGACGGGTCGTCACGAAACCGGCAACGTCGCGGTTGACGACGATGCAGGTCTTGCCGGTGGACTCGGCGAACTCCCGTGCGGCGGTGAGGGTTTCGTCGCTGGTCTTGTAGCCGCGCACCAGCTCGCACAGCCGCATCATGGGGACCGGCGAGAAGAAGTGCGTGCCGACGACCCGCTCGGGCCGCTCCGTCACGGCCGCGATCTTGGTGATCGGGATGGCGGAGGTGTTGGACGCGAGGACCGCCTCGTCCTTGACCAGCTTGTCGAGCGCGCGGAAGATCTCGTGCTTGACCTCCAGCTTCTCGAAGACGGCCTCCACGACGACGTCCGCGTCGGCGGCGGCGTCCAGGTCGGTGGTCGTGGTGATGCGCGCGAGGGCGGCCTCGGCGTCGTCGGCGGCGAGCTTCCCCTTGGCGACGAACCTGTCGTACGAGGCCCTGATGCCGTCGGTGCCGCGCCGCAGCGCCTCGTCGGTGACGTCCCGCAGGACAACGTCCCAGCCCGCCTGTGCGGAGACCTGGGCGATGCCGGACCCCATGAGACCGGCTCCGATGACGGCGAGCTTGCGTGTCACTGTGCGACTCCCCTGATACAGGCTGTTCTTGGCTCTCTCGGCCGGACATTAGCGGGAGTGAGGGGCTGTGTGACCGGTTAGTAACGCGCGTCACGTCTCACATGACGGACATCACACCGAGGGGTGGCATCCGGGTGTCACTGCGCGCCCCGTACGGCGTAGTTGAGCACCTTCGCACTGAACAGCCCTTCCATCTCGTCCAGCAGCAGGAGCACCTCGCGGGAGACCTCGGCCGGCCGGCCGCCCGCGACCATCCGCCGACCGATGCCCGCCATCACGGTGCCGTGCAGCCAGTTGATCTGACCGGCCATCAGGGCGGGCAGCGGGTCGTCGGCCGGGGCGCCGGTCTCCTCCCGCAGGGTCCGCTCCAGGTCGACGACGACCTCCTGGCCGATGGCCCACATCCGCGAGCGCAGGGCCGGCGACTCGTGGACGACCCTCATGAACCCCGCGTACCCCTCCGTCAGGCCGACCCGCGGGGAGACCGACTCGACCTCCTCGCGCAGCTCCCGCAGCACGGCGCCGGCGGCCGACTCGCCGTCGCGGCGCCCGCGCACCCAGCGGGAGAGCCGGTCGACCACGCCCTTGGAGCGGTCGAGGAAGAGGTCCTCCTTGGCCGGGAAGTAGTTGTAGACGGTGTTCACGGAGACGTTCGCGGCCTCCGCGACCTCCGCGACGGTCACGGACTCGAAGCCGCGCTCCAGGAACAGCCCCGTGGCGACATCCGAGATGTCCTGCCGGGTCTGCCGCTTCTTGCGCTCCCTGAGTCCCTCGGCCATGCCGCCATCCTAAGTGCCGCTGAGGTCGCTTAAAAATTGGGGGCATTGCAAAATTTAAGTGACTCTGTTTTTCTGGGGCGCATGGCAATCATCAGTACGGCCGGCCTGGCCCGGACCTTCGCGACGAAGCACGGCCCGGTCGAGGCGGTGCGCGGCATCGACCTCACCGTCCGCGAGGGCGAGATCCTCGGCTTCCTCGGCCCCAACGGCGCAGGCAAGACCACCACCCTGCGGATGCTCACGACGCTGCTCGCCCCCACCGGCGGCGCGGCCACCGTCGCGGGCCACGACCTGGCGACCGACCCGGCGGGGGTGCGCCGGGCGTGCGGGTACGTGGCGCAGTCGGGCGGCGTGGACCCGCAGATCACCGTGCGGGAGGAACTGGTCACCCAGGCCCGCCTGTACCGGCTGCCCCGGGCGCGGGCGGCCGAGCGCGCCCGGGAACTCGCCCGCGACCTGGACCTCACCGGACTGCTGGAGCGCGGGTGCGGCGCGCTCTCCGGCGGTCAGCGGCGCCGGCTGGACATCGCGATGGCGCTCACGCACCGCCCGCGGCTGCTCTTCCTGGACGAGCCGACGACGGGCCTGGACCCGGGCAGCCGGGCCGGCCTGTGGGACCTGGTGCGCCGGCTGCGCGACGAGTACGGCACGACCGTCTTCCTCACCACGCACTACCTCGACGAGGCCGACGCGCTCTGCGACCGCCTGGCCGTCGTGGACGGCGGCGTGGTGGCCGCCGAGGGCACACCGGCCGCGCTGCGACGGGAGTACGGCGGCTCGCCCGGCGCCTCCCTCCAGGACACCTTCCTCGCCATCACCGGCCGCGGCGCCGCACCCGCCGACGCCGCGCCCGTAGCCGTATAGGACCCCGAGGCCCCAAGGACCCCCGATGCTGCTCCACGACACCGCGCTGATCTACGGCCGCTATCTGCGCCAGTCCCTGCGCTCCCGCTTCGCGCTGCTCTTCGGCGTGCTGATGCCGCTGCTGTACCTGCTCTTCTTCGGCCCGCTGCTGACCGGCCTGCCGCTCGGCGGGCGGGGCAGCTCCTGGCAGGTGCTCGTCCCGGGCCTGCTGCTCCAGCTCGGGCTGTTCGGCGCCTCCTTCGCCGGCTTCGCGATCATCATCGAGAACGGCCAGGGCGTGGTCGAGCGCATGCGCGTCACCCCGGTCAGCCGCCTGGCGCTGCTGCTCGGCCGGGTGCTGCGGGACACCACGGTGTTCGCCTTCCAGGCGGTGCTGCTGGTGCTGGCGGCCCTGGTGATGGGCCTGCGCGCACCCCTGCCCGGCGTGCTGATCGGCTTCGTGTTCGTCGCCCTGCTCACCGTCTCGCTGGCGTCGCTGTCGTACGCGCTGGCGACGAAGGTCCGTACGCCGCAGGAGTTCGGGCCCGCGATCAACGCGCTGACCATGCCGTCCATGCTGCTGTCCGGTCTGATGCTGCCGATCGGCCTCGGCCCGGTCTGGCTGGACGTGCTGTCCCATCTGATGCCGTTGCGCTATCTGGTCGACGCGGTGCGGGACGCCTATGCCGGCGCCTACGCGACGCCGCACATGCTGTACGGCGTCCTGGTCGCCGTCGCCTTCGCCGCGCTCGCCGTGACGGTGGGCACACGCGTCTTCCGGACCGCCGGGGCGTAACTACGCTGGCCCCATGGTCAATCTGACGCGCATCTACACCCGGACCGGCGACCAGGGCACCACCGCCCTCGGCGACATGAGCCGGGTACCGAAGACCGATCGGAGGATCTCGGCGTACGCCGACGCCAACGAGGCGAACGCGGTGATCGGCACGGCGATCGCCCTGGGCGGCCTGCGCGAGGAGGTCGTCAAGGTTCTCGTCCGCGTCCAGAACGACCTGTTCGACGTGGGCGCGGACCTGTCGACGCCGGTGGTGGAGAACCCGGAGTACCCGCCGCTGCGGGTCGAGCAGTTCTACGTCGACAAGCTGGAGGCGGACTGCGACCGCTTCCTGGCCGAGGTCGAAAAGCTCCGCTCCTTCATCCTGCCCGGCGGCACGCCCGGCGCGGCCCTGCTGCACCAGGCGTGCACGGTGGTCCGCCGGGCCGAGCGCTCCACCTGGGCGGCGCTGGAGGTGCACGGCGAGACCATGAACCCGCTCACCGCGACCTACCTCAACCGCCTGTCCGACCTGCTCTTCATCCTGGCCCGCACGGCCAACAAAGAGGTCGGGGACGTGCTGTGGGTGCCGGGCGGGGAGCGCTAGGTGTTCTGTCCTGGGAGGTCTCCCGCTCCTGGCGACCGGCGGGGCCCGGGGGGTTCGGCGGGTTCGGCCGGGGCCTTCTTCGGCCGGATCAGATACGTGAGGGCGATCAGCCCGTGGATGCCGGCGACCCGCAGCGCCGTCCGCTGGAAGCCCCGCAGCGACGACACGTCGCCCCCGTCGCCGACGTACCGGACCGCGCCCTGGAGCAGCGCGCAGGCCACGGCCGCGGCCAGCAGTGTGCGCAGCCACAGCCGGCCCTCGTGCCGGGCCCGGGGCAGGCCGTGCCGCGGGGGCTTCGGCGGGGGCGGCCCGCCGGCCAGGCGATGGGCGGCGTGGCCGTCGAGCCGGCGGATCGTGTAGGGGCCGTAGGCGACCGTGCACCCGAGGTAGAGCGCCGCCAGACCGTGCTCCCAGCCGGGCCCGGCGCCGTTCTTGAGGTCGTACGCCGTCACGGCGAGCAGCACCAGTTCCAGGACGGGCTCGCACAGCAGCAGGAACACACTGGTGCGGCGCCACTTCAGCAGGTAGCGGGCGCCGAGCCCGAGCACCAACAGCACCCAGAACCCGGCCTCGCAGGCGATGATCAACGCGACGACCACGACGCACTCCCCTCGTTCGCCCTTCCAGGCTCCCGTCGCGGCAGGCCGGATTCGTCGTCGCCGGTGACGAACCCGCGGTACATCGAAGGATGCAGTCCCGGACCCTCCCCGGGGACAAGGCGGGCGGGGCGCGGGCCGTGTTGGATGGTGGCATGGCCGCCCGACTCCCCCGCCCGCACCGCGGCGACGCCTGCGTCGCCGCGGGCGGACTGCTCGGCGGGCTGCTGTTGTGGGCCGTCGGCCTGGGCATGCGGCCCGCCGACGATCCGGTCGTGCTGTTCGGCGGCGGCCGGCCCTGCTGGTCCCGCTCGCCGTCATGTCGGGCTGCGAGCTGCTGCGCAGGTCCGCCTCGCCCGTCGGCCTGCTGATCGCCACGGCCGCGCTGGTCGCGGACACGCTCAGCCAGGGCAGTCTCGTCACGCTGATCATGTACACCGACGTGATGTACGCCGCCGTGCTGTACGGCACGCCCGGCGCTGCCCGCCGCCTCCCGTGGATCACCGGCCTGCTGACGGTGGCGGCGACGCTGGTGCCGTTCGCGGTGTGGCGGATGCCCGAGGCACTGCTGATCGGTGTCGCCGTCGGCGTGGTGTCGTTCGCGCCCGCCTCCACGGGGCTGATCGTCCGCAACCACCGGGAGGCCGCCGACGCCGCCCTGCTGCGGGCCGAGCAGACGGCGCTGCTGGCCGAGATGGACCGGGTCCAGGCGGTGACCGCGGAACGCTCCCGGATGGCCCGCGAACTGCACGACATGGTCGCCAACCACCTGTCCGCGATCGCCATCCACTTAACGGCCGCCCTCTCCCTCGACGACCCCGCGACCACCCGGCGGGCGCTCGGCGTGATCCGCGAGAACAGCGTCGAGGGGCTGGCCGAGATGCGGCGCCTGATCAGCATCCTGCGCGACGACGGCGAGGACACCGCGCCGGCCACCGCCCCCACCCTCGACGGACTCGGCGCGCTGGTCGACGGCGCCCGCGCCAACGGACTCGACGTCGTCCTGCGGGCAGCGACCGGCGGGGACCTGCCCGCGCCGGTCGAGCTGGCCGCGTACCGGATCGTGCAGGAGTCGCTCACCAACGCGCTCAAGCATGCCTCGAAGGGGACGGTCCGGGTCGAGCTGACCCGGCACGACAAGGTCCTGCGGGTCCGCGTCACCAGCCCGTACGGCGACCTGGACACCCCGCGCGCGCCCGGCTCCGGCGCCGGCCTGGTCGGCATGCGGGAGCGGGCCGCGCTGCTGCACGGCACGTTCGAGGCCGCGGCGGCGGACCCCGGCTCGGCAGACGGCAGGATCTGGTCCGTGCGCGCCACCCTCCCCCTGACCGAAGGAGACCTCGCATGATCCGCGTCCTCGTCGCCGAGGACCAGTCCGCCGTCCGCGCGGGACTGGTGCTGATCCTGGGCAGCGCACCGGACATCGAGGTCGTCGGGGAGGCGGCGGACGGCGAGCAGGCGGTGGCGCCGGCCCGGGAGCTGCGGCCGGACCTGGTGCTGATGGACGTGCAGATGCCGCGCCTTGACGGTGTGTCGGCGACCGGGCGGGTGGTGGGCGAGCGGCTCGCCGATGTGCTGGTGCTGACCACCTTCGACCTGGACGAGTACGTCTTCGGCGCGCTGCGGGCGGGCGCCGCCGGGTTCCTGCTGAAGAACACCGAGGCCAAGGACCTGCTGGCGGCCGTGCGCACGGTCGCGGGCGGCGAGGGCGTCGTCGCCCCGGCCGTCACCCGGCGCCTGATCGCCGAGTTCGCCGCGAGGCCGGTCCGGGAGCCGGCCGCCGATCCGGCGGTGCTGGCGGAGCTGACCCGGCGCGAGCGCGAGGTGCTGTCCTGTCTCGGCGAGGGGCTGGCCAACGCCGCGATCGCCATCCGTCGGGACATGGCGGAGGCGACGGTGAAGACGCACGTCAGCCGGCTGCTGGGAAAGCTCGGGCTGCGAAGCCGGGTCCAGGCGGCCGTTCTGGCGCAGGAATTGGGGATCTGACGGACCAGGAGAACACAGAGAGGATCACTGGTCCAGACCTATTGACCTCTGGTCCAGACCTTTCTATTCTCGCGGCACTGCGGGCCGATGGCTCAGACGGCCCGCGCCGACAACCCCACATAAGGAGGCGCAGCATGCGCTTCAGACACAGAGCCGCGGCACTTCTCGCGACCCTGTCGCTCCCGCTGGCCGGTCTGGTCGGCCTCGCGAGTCCGGCCCAGGCGGCCGAGAGCGCGACGGCCACCTACACCAAGACCTCGGACTGGGGCACGGGCTTCGGCGCCGACTGGACGGTGAAGAACACCGGCACCACCACCATCACCTCCTGGACCGTCGAGTGGGACTTCCCCTCCGGTACCAAGGTCACCTCCGCCTGGGACGCCACGGTCACCAACTCGGGCGACCACTGGACCGCCAAGAACGTCGGCTGGAACGGGACGCTCGCCCCCGGCGCCTCGGTCTCCTTCGGCTTCAACGGCTCGGGCCCCGGCTCCCCCTCCAACTGCAAGCTCAACGGCGGCGGCTGCGACGGCACCTCCGTTCCCGGCGACGCGGCGCCCTCCGCCCCGGGCACCCCCACCGCCTCGGACGTCACCGGCACCTCGGTGAAGCTGACCTGGTCGGCGGCGACCGACGACCGGGGCATCAAGAACTACGACGTCCTGCGCGACGGCACGAAGGTCGCCACCGTCACCGGCACCACCCACACCGACACCGGTCTGAGCGCCGGCACCGAGTACTCCTACACCGTCCAGGCCCGGGACACCGCCGACCAGACCGGCCCGGCCAGCGGTGCGGTCAGGGTCCGCACCACCGGGGGCGGCGGCAGCGAGCCCGGCCCGAGCGGCAAGGTCAACCTCGGCTACTTCACCGAGTGGGGCGTCTACGGGCGCAACTACCACGTCAAGAACCTGGTGACCTCGGACTCCGCGTCCAGGATCACGCACATCAACTACGCGTTCGGCAACGTCAAGAACGGCCAGTGCACCGTCGACGACACCTTCGCCGCGTACGAGAAGGCCTACACCGCCGAGGAGTCCGTCAGCGGCACCGCCGACGCCTGGGACCAGCCGCTGCGCGGCAACTTCAACCAGTTGCGCCAGCTGAAGGCCAAGTACCCGCACATCAAGATCCTCTACTCCTTCGGCGGCTGGACCTACTCCGGCGGCTTCGGCCAGGCGGCGCAGAACGCGGCCGCGTTCGCCAAGTCCTGCAAGGCCGTCGTGGAGGACCCGCGCTGGGCCAACGTCTTCGACGGCATCGACATCGACTGGGAGTACCCGAACGCCTGCGGCCTGACCTGCGACACCTCCGGCCCCGCGGCCTTCAAGAACCTCTCGCAGGCGCTGCGCGACGAGTTCGGCTCCGACTACCTCATCACCGCCGCCATCACCGCGGACGGCTCCTCCGGCGGCAAGATCGACGCGGCCGACTACGGCGGCGCCGCCCAGTACCTCGACTGGTACAACGTGATGACCTACGACTACTTCGGCGCCTGGGACAACACCGGCCCGACCGCCCCGCACTCCCCGCTGACCTCGTACTCCGGCATCCCGGCGGCGGGCTTCAACTCCGCGGACGCGATCGCCAAGCTCAAGGCCAAGGGTGTGCCCGCCGCCAAGCTCCTGCTCGGCATCGGCTTCTACGGCCGCGGCTGGACCGGCGTCACCCAGTCCGCCCCCGGCGGCACGGCGACCGGCGCGGCACCAGGCACCTACGAGGCGGGCATCGAGGACTACAAGGTGCTCAAGAACGCCTGCCCGGTCACCGGCACCGTCGCCGGCACCGCGTACGCGCACTGCGGCAACCAGTGGTGGTCGTACGACACCCCGTCGACCATCGCGGGCAAGATGACCTGGGCCAAGGACCAGGGCCTTGGCGGCGCCTTCTTCTGGGAGTTCAGCGGCGACACCGCGAACGGCGAGCTGGTCGGCGCCATCAGCAACGGCCTGAAGTAACGAAAACCCCCCTCAAGCGACATTGACGCGCTGACCGGGCGGGGCTGCCTCCAGCCACGCGAGAAAACCGGTCAGCGCGTCATCGCTCATCGCGAGCTCCAGCCGTGTGTCCCGGTGCAGACAGGCCAGGACCACGGCGTCGGAGAGCAACGCCATCTCCTCCTCGCCGTCGGGCACCCGGCGGCCCGCCACCTCGATCGCCGAACGCTCCAGGACCCGGCGCGGACGCGGCGAGTACGAGAAGACGCGGTACCACTCGACCCGGTCGCCGTTGTACCGGGCCACCCCGTAGGCCCAGCCCTTGCCGCCCGTGTCGCCCTCCTCGGGGGCGTCCCAGCGCAGCGAACAGTCGAAGGTGCCGCCCGAGCGCTGGATCAGCCGGCGGCGCAGACCGAAGACGAAGAGCCCGATCACCACCAGGGCGACGACAATTCCGCACACAGTCAGAGCGAGGACCATCGACACCGACCTCCTCGTCTCCTAGGTAACGGAACAGAAAAAACACCCGGATCTGCCTCAGCCGCGGCCGGGTCCGGATGGCTCCGGTCCCAGCCGCGGCTGAGTGACGTCACAGCACAGCTCTCCCAGAGCCTAACGGCCCGGGATGTGCCCCCAGTGGATCAGCGCCTGGCCGCCGCACGCAGCCGGACATCCGCGCGGCGCTCGGCGTGGGCGTCGCCCTCCGACTTCGCGCGTTCGAGTTCCCGCTCCGCGCGCTGGACGTCGATCTCGTCCGACAGCTCGGCGATCTCGGCCAGCAGCGACAGCTTGTCGTCGGCGAACGAGATGAAACCGCCGTGCACCGCGGCGACGACCGTCCCACCGTCACTCGTACGAATGGTCACCGGGCCCGACTCCAGCACACCGAGCAGCGGCTGGTGACCGGGCATGACGCCGATGTCGCCGGACGTGGTGCGCGCGACGACCAGGGTGGCCTCGCCGGACCAGACCTCTCGGTCGGCCGCGACCAGCGCGACGTGCAGCTCAGCAGCCAAGGTGGCTCCTCGGGTCACCACCCGGCGGGAGAGCCGGGTGTTGGTTACAAGTCTAATGGGCGTGCCGGAAGGGGCGGGACGCACCCGCCCCCTCCGGTGTGGGCCGTGGGGCCCACCGTGAGCGCGAGGCTCAGGAGACGCCCAGCTCCTTGGCGTTGTTCTTCAGGTCCTCGATGCCACCGCACATGAAGAACGCCTGCTCCGGGAAGTGGTCGTACTCGCCGTCGCAGATCGAGTTGAACGCGGCGATCGACTCCTCAAGCGGCACGTCCGAACCGTCCACGCCGGTGAACTGCTTGGCGACGTGGGTGTTCTGGGACAGGAAGCGCTCCACGCGACGGGCCCGGTGGACGACGAGCTTGTCCTCCTCGCCGAGTTCGTCGATACCGAGGATCGCGATGATGTCCTGGAGGTCCTTGTACTTCTGCAGGATGTTCTTCACGCGCATCGCGGCCTGGTAGTGGTCCGCCGCGATGTACCGCGGGTCGAGGATGCGGGACGTTGAGTCCAGCGGGTCCACGGCCGGGTAGATGCCCTTCTCGGAGATCGGACGGGAGAGCACCGTCGTCGCGTCGAGGTGGGCGAAGGTGGTGGCCGGGGCCGGGTCGGTCAGGTCGTCCGCGGGGACGTAGATCGCCTGCATCGAGGTGATCGAGTGACCACGGGTCGAGGTGATGCGCTCCTGGAGGAGACCCATCTCGTCGGCCAGGTTCGGCTGGTAGCCCACCGCGGAGGGCATCCGGCCGAGCAGGGTCGACACCTCGGAACCCGCCTGGGTGAAGCGGAAGATGTTGTCGATGAAGAACAGCACGTCCTGCTTCTGGACGTCACGGAAGTACTCGGCCATGGTCAGGCCGGCCAGCGCGACGCGCAGCCGGGTGCCCGGCGGCTCGTCCATCTGGCCGAAGACCAGCGCGGTCTTGTCGATGACGCCGGACTCGCTCATCTCGTCGATGAGGTCGTTGCCCTCACGGGTGCGCTCGCCCACACCGGCGAACACGGAGACACCGTCGTGGTTGTTGGCGACGCGGTAGATCATCTCCTGGATGAGCACCGTCTTGCCCACGCCGGCACCGCCGAACAGGCCGATCTTGCCGCCCTTGACGTACGGGGTCAGCAGGTCGATGACCTTGACGCCGGTCTCGAACATCTCGGTCTTCGACTCGAGTTCGTCGAAGTTGGGCGCCTTGCGGTGGATCGGCCAGCGCTCACCGTCGTAGGTGTCGTCGGTGTTCAGCACCTCACCGAGGGTGTTGAACACCTTGCCCTTGGTGAAGTCGCCGACGGGGACGGAGATGGCCGAGCCCGTGTCGGTCACCGGGGCCTGGCGGACCAGGCCGTCGGTGGGCTGCATGGAGATGGTGCGGACCAGGCCGTCACCCAGGTGCTGGGCGACCTCCAGGGTCAGCCTCTTCAGCTCTCCCGCGTTCGCCGGGTCGGCGACCTCGACGTGGAGGGCGTTGTAGATCTCCGGCATCGCGTCGACGGGGAACTCCACGTCGACGACCGGGCCGATGACCCGCGCGACGCGGCCGGTGGCCACGCCCGACGCAGCGGTCGGCTCAACAGTGGTGGTCATTAGTTGTCACTCCCCGCGGTCGCGTCGGCCAGTGCGCTCGCGCCACCGACGATCTCGCTGATTTCCTGGGTGATTTCGGCCTGGCGGGCCGCGTTGGCAAGACGGGAGAGCGTGTTGATCAGCTCACCCGCGTTGTCGGTGGCCGACTTCATCGCGCGCCGCGTGGCGGCGTGCTTCGAAGCGGCCGACTGCAGCAGCGCGTTGTAGATGCGGCTCTCGACATAGCGCGGCAGCAGAGCGTCGAGGACGTCCTCCGCCGACGGCTCGAAGTCGTACAGCGGAAGGATCTCGTCCTTCGTCTGCTCCTGCGCGACCTCTTCGAGGCGCAGCGGAAGCAGCCGGGAGTCGATCGCCGTCTGCGTCATCATCGAGACGAACTCGGTGTAGACGATGTGGAGTTCGTCCACGCCGCCGTCCGCCGTCTCCTTCTCGATGACCTCGATCAGCGGCGCCGCGACCTTCTTGGCGTCCGCGTACGAGGGCTCGTCGGTGAAGCCCGAGAACGACTCCGCGACCTTGCGCTCGCGGAAGTTGTAGTGGGCCAGACCGCGCCGGCCGACGATGTAGGTCTCGACCTCCCTGCCCTCGCGCTCAAGGCGCTCGGTCAGCTGCTCCGCCGCCTTGATGGCGTTGGAGTTGAAGGCGCCGGCCAGACCGCGGTCGCTCGTGAGGAGCAGGACCGCGGCACGGGTCGGGTTGTCCGCCTCCGTGGTGAGCGGGTGCTTCGTGTTCGACCCGGTGCCGACCGCCGTGACCGCGCGGGTCAGTTCCCGCGCGTACGGCGTGGAGGCCGCCACCTTGCGCTGCGCCTTGACGACGCGCGAGGCGGCAATCATCTCCATCGCCTTGGTGATCTTCTTGGTCGCGGTGACGGATCGGATGCGACGCTTGTAGACCCGGAGCTGGGCTCCCATGAGTCAGGTCCCTTCCTTACGTCACTTGGCGGCGGACGGGGCGTCCTCGCCGAGCAGCCTGCCGTCCGAGGTCTCGAACTGCTTCTTGAACGCCGTGATCGCCTCGGCGACGGCCTGGAGGGTGTCGTCGGACATCTTGCCGCCCTCGCGGATGGAGGTCATGAGGCCCTGCTCCTGGCGGTGCAGGTACTCCAGCAGCTCCTTCTCGAAGCGGCGGATGTCGGTGACGGGCACCTCGTCCATCTTGCCGGTGGTGCCGGCCCAGACGGAGACGACCTGGTCCTCGGTGGCCATCGGCTGGTACTGGTCCTGCTTCAGCAGCTCGACCATGCGCTGACCGCGCTCCAGCTGCGACTTCGACGCGGCGTCCAGGTCGGAGCCGAAGGCGGCGAACGCCTCCAGCTCGCGGAACTGGGCGAGGTCCACGCGCAGCCGGCCGGAGACCTGCTTCATGGCCTTGTGCTGGGCCGAGCCACCGACGCGGGAGACCGAGATACCGACGTTCAGGGCCGGCCGCTGACCGGCGTTGAACAGGTCGGACTCCAGGAAGCACTGGCCGTCGGTGATGGAGATCACGTTGGTCGGGATGAAGGCCGACACGTCGTTGGCCTTGGTCTCGACGATCGGCAGACCGGTCATCGAGCCGGCGCCCTCCGCGTCGGAGAGCTTGGCGCAGCGCTCCAGCAGACGGGAGTGCAGGTAGAAGACGTCACCCGGGTAGGCCTCGCGGCCCGGCGGGCGGCGCAGCAGCAGCGACACGGCGCGGTAGGCGTCGGCCTGCTTCGACAGGTCGTCGAAGATGATCAGGACGTGCTTGCCCTCGTACATCCACTGCTGGCCGATGGCCGAGCCGGTGTACGGCGCCAGGTACTTGAAGCCGGCCGGGTCGGACGCCGGGGCGGCCACGATGGTCGTGTACTCCAGCGCGCCGTTCTCCTCCAGCGCGCCGCGGACCGACGCGATGGTGGAGCCCTTCTGGCCGATCGCGACGTAGATGCAGCGGACCTGCTTGCTCGGGTCGCCGGAACGCCAGTTGTCGCGCTGGTTGATGATCGTGTCGACGGCCAGGGCGGTCTTGCCGGTCTGCCGGTCGCCGATGATCAGCTGGCGCTGACCGCGGCCGATCGGGGTCATGGCGTCGACGGCCTTGTAGCCCGTCTCCATCGGCTCGTGCACCGACTTGCGCTGCATGACCGTGGGGGCCTGCAGTTCGAGGGCGCGGCGGCCCTGGGTCTCGATCTCGCCGAGGCCGTCGATCGGGTTGCCGAGGGGGTCGACCACGCGGCCGAGGTAGCCCTCGCCCACGGCGACCGACAGGACCTCGCCGGTACGGGTGACCGGCTGGCCCTCCTCGATGCCGCTGAACTCACCGAGGACGACGCAACCGATCTCGCGCTCCTCGAGGTTGAGGGCGAGGCCGAGGGTGCCGTCCTCGAACTTCAGCAGTTCGTTGGCCATGGCCGAGGGAAGACCCTCGACCTTCGCGATGCCGTCGCCGGCAAGGGTGACCGTACCGACCTCCTCGCGCGAGGCCGCGTCCGGCTTGTACGACTGGACGAAGTTCTCCAGCGCGTCCCGGATCTCCTCCGGCCGGATCGTGAGCTCCGCCATCTGAGTTCCCTGCTCTCCTTGTTGGGCCCGAAGTTTCACTTGGGGGGTATTCCACGAGTCGGGGACTCCCCCCAATAAGAGGTGAATCCTCTGCACGGCCCAACCAGGGCCGTCGTAAGTTCGTACTGCTTGTTCTGCTGTGTGCCGCGTGCCACGTGCCTGCGGGCCGCTAGCTCGCCATACGGCGGCCGGCGTCCTCGAGACGGTCCGCGATGGAGCCGTTGATGACCTCGTCACCGACCTGCACCCGGATCCCTCCGACGACCTCGGGGTCCACGTCGAGATTGAGGTGCATCGGACGGCCGTAGAGCTTCGCGAGGGCCGCGCCGAGGCGCTGCTTCTGCGTGTCGCTCAGCGGCACCGCCGAGGTGACGACGGCGACCATCCGGTCTCGCCGGTCGGCGGCGAGCTTGGACAGGGACTCGAGTCCCGCTTCCAGGCTACGTCCACGCGGCGCGGTCACAAGACGCGCGACCAGACGCTCGGTGGTCGCCTCCGCCCGGCGGCCGAGCAGGCTGCGTACCAGCTCGCCCTTGGCCGAGGTGGTGGCCGAGCGGTTGGTCAGCGCGGCGCGCAGCTCGGTGTTCGAGGAGACGATCCGGCCGAACCGGAACAGCTCGTCCTCCACGTTGTCGAGCCGGCCGGTCTTCTGCGCGGCGGTGAGGTCGGCGGTGCTCGCCAGCTCCTCCAGCGCGTCCACCAGGTCGCGGGACTGCGACCAGCGGGAACGCACCATTCCGGACACCAGGTCGGCGGTGGTGCCGCCGACGTGGCTGCCGAGGAGGCGCTGGGCGAGGTCCGCCTTGGCCTCGCCGGCCTGCGCCGGGTCGGTGAGGACCCGACGCAGCGACACCTCGCGGTCGAGCAGCGCGGTGACGGCGGCCAGCTCGTCGGCGAGCGAGACGGCGTCCGCGGCCGTGGAGTCCGTCAGCGTGTCGAGGCGCTCACGCGCGGCGACCAGGGCCTCGCGGCTCGCTCCGTGCATCCCACTCATCGGGTTGCCTCTGCCGTCGTGGCCTTGTCGTCGAGTTCGTCGAGGAAACGGTCGATGACGCGGCTCTGACGGGCGTGGTCCTCAAGGGATTCGCCGACGAGCTTGCCGGCCAGCTCGGTGGCCAGCTTGCCAACGTCCTGGCGCAGCGCGGACGCGGCGGCCTTGCGGTCGGCCTGGATCTGGGCGTGACCGGCGGCGATGATCTCCTCACGCTGCCGCTGGCCTTCCGCGCGCATCTCGGCGATGAGCGTGGCGCCCTGCTCCTGCGCCTCCTGGCGCAGTCGCGCGGCCTCGTGCCGGGCCTCGGCCAGCTGGGCCTTGTACTGCTCGAGGACGCTCTGGGCCTCGGTCTGCGCGGCCTCGGCCTTCTCGATACCGCCCTCGATCGCCTCGCGACGCTCTTCCAGAACCTTGTTGATGTTCGGGAGGAGCTTCCAGGCGAGGAAGCCGAAGACGATGACGAAGGCGAGCAGGCCGATGACAAGCTCGGGGATCGGCGGGATGAGGGGATTTTCCATCTCCTCGGCCGCGACCGTGAGCATCGGGCTCATGTGTGTGCCTTTCGTCTAGTCGGCTGGTCTGGGATCAGCGATCAGTAGCCGTAGACGAACGGCATGACCAGACCGATCAGGGCGAGCGCCTCACAGAAGGCGAAGCCCAGGATCTGGTTGGCGCGGATCAGGCCGGCCGCCTCGGGCTGACGGGCCAGGGCCTGGGTGCCGTTGCCGAAGATGATGCCGACGCCGACGCCGGGGCCGATGGCAGCGAGGCCGTAACCGATGGAACCGAGGGAACCTTCGACGGCAGCAAGGGTCTGGGACATGCCAGTTCTTCCTTTTCTCAACGGACCGGTGGGGGTTGGCCACCGGACGATTAGTGGAGGTCGGTCGTGCGCCTGCTCAGTGGTGCTCGGCGAGAGCGCCCTGGATGTAGGTGCACGTCAGCAGCACGAACACGTATGCCTGCAGAGCCTGGATGAACAGCTCGAAGGCGGTCATCACCACGGTCATGATGAACGAGACGCCCGCGTAGGCGATGCCGACGCCGTTCAGCAGGTACCAGCTGGCGATCGTGAAGAGCAGCAGCAGGGTGTGACCGGCGAACATGTTCGCGAAGAGTCGTACGGCGTGGGTGAACGGGCGGATCAGGATGTTCGAGAAGAACTCGATCAGCATGGCCAGCGGCAGCACCGGACCGAGCGACTTGTCGTAGCCGGTGACGTTCTTGAAGAAGCCGACGAATCCGTGCCGCTTGAAGGTGAGCGAGACCCACAGGATGTAGACGACCGCCGCGAGCACCGCCGGGTAGGCGATGATCGAGGTGACCGGGAACTGGGCGACCGGGACGATCGACCAGAGGTTCATCATCCAGACGAAGAAGAAGATCGAGACGATGAGCGGAACATACTTCTCACCCTCCTTCTTGCCGATGGTCTCGTACACGACCCCGCGCCGGATGAAGTCGTAACCCGCCTCGGCGACCATCTGGAACTTGCCCGGGACGACCTTCGGCCTGCGGAAGGCCGCCCAGAAGAACCCGACGACGACGATCGAGCCGAGCAGGGCCAGCAGCATCGGCTTGTTGAAGTACAAGTTGCTGTCGTGGTCGCCCCACAGGGGCTCGAACAGGAACGAGTGCAGGCCCGGAGAAGGGAAGCCACAGCCGTCAAAGATGTGGCAGTCGGTCTCGAAGGCGAGCACCTGCGTCGGATCAGCACTCACCGCGGGCTCCTTCAGCGTGGCGCATGGGTACGGCAACCTCGTTGTGTCGGCGCGGCGCGCTGCCGCTGTTCGGCACGGGACTGGTGTTACGGATGTGGGGGCGGCTGTGGGGCATCTCGCCTCGCGATTGAGCAGGCGTCAGCTGGGATGCCCGCGCCCGCGATGCCGCAGTTGGCACCGGACGATAGCAGGACTTCACATGCCTCTTTATCCCGGCCCTACCCCTCACGACGAATGGCCCGTCTTTTCGGGCTTTTCGCCCGAGGACTCGGGTTCGACGTAGAGAATCTTGGACTTCATGTGGGCGCGCGTCTGGGCGGCGATCCAGGCAAGAGTGGCGGCGACGAGTGTGAGCGCGAAGGCCCGGGGATTGAACAGCGTCGTGTTCTTGAACGCGGCGACGAAGATGAACAGCAGAAGAATCTGCGCCGCGTAGAGCATGAGGCCCATCGCCTGGAAGAGATGCGGAAGCGATTTGGCGGTGCGTTGCAGGATGTAGAGACCGAGCCCCATGAAGAGGATCGCCACCAGCGTTCCCACCACGGCTCCGACCGCCCCCTTGCCGCCGGCGGCCACGGCGCTGACGACGGCGGCTACAGCGCCGACGGCGGCCGTGGGCAGGGCAGCCTGAAGCAGGATCCGGGCGTCATTGGACGGCATGGCGGCAACTCCGCTTTCACACACAGGGGGTAGGTGTCGTCATGGACGAGCGTAGTCCCGGGCCGAGAGAGGACCTCAACGCCAAGAGACCGTCGCAGTGCGGTCTTTCAGCTGCCTTCGGGATACTCGTGAACCGTATCACAAACTATTTGATGAGGTCTTTACCTGTGGGTGTGCTCGCTGTCACACATGAGAGTGACACTGCGCGTTTGCGCAATTACTGCACCCACTTGTCTGGTATTGGGGTATTTCATTCCCCCACGAGTTGGCAATGCTCTAGTCAGATTCTTACCTTGTGCGCGAACGGTGTCCGATCGCGGTTGCCCCATTGACGCCCGAAACGCCCGCGGCGACCGGAACCCGCCCCTCGGCCTCGTCGTCGGCCTCCGCCCCGGCCGCAGCGGTCTCCCCGGCCGCGCCGCCGGCCTCGGCGGCCGGTCCCCGGCGCCGGTAGCGGGGCGGCACGAAGCGCTCGGCCCAGTACGGGGCGCGCGGGGTGAAGCGCGGCAGCAGGAGCAGGACCAGGCCCACCGCGCTGAGGAAGACCACGCCCAGCACGATCCACATGGACGCCGCGTTCACCGAGAAGGCGAGCGCGCCGAAGGCGATCAGCGCCGAGAAGAAGTACATGATCATCACCGCCCGGCTGTGCGAGTGGCCGATCTCCAGCAGCCGGTGGTGCAGGTGTCCCCGGTCCGCGGCGAACGGCGACTGGCCGCGCCAGGTGCGCCGCACGATCGCCAGGATCAGGTCGGCGGCCGGGACGGCGATGACGGTGAGCGGCATCAGCAGCGGGATGTAGACCGGCACCATCTGGTGCACGGTGTTGCGCTCCGAGCCGGAGAACAACTGCATCGCGTCCGGATCGACCTGCCCCGTCACCGAGATCGCGCAGGCCGCCAGCACCAGGCCGATCAGCATCGAGCCGGAGTCGCCCATGAAGATCCGGGCCGGGTGCATGTTGTGCGGCAGGAAGCCCAGGCACATGCCCATGAGGATGGCGGCGAACAGCGAGGCGGGCGCCGCGGCCTCGATGCCGTACGAATACCAGATCCGGTAGGCGTACATGAAGAAGGCCGCCGCCGCGATGCACACCGTGCCGGCCGCGAGGCCGTCGAGGCCGTCCACGAAGTTGACCGCGTTGATGGTGATGAGGACCAGCGCCACGGTCAGCAGGGTGCCCTGCCACTGGGTCAGCGCCACATTGCCCACGCCCGGCACGGGGATCCACAGGATCGTCAGACCCTGCACCACCATCACGCCGGCGGCGATCATCTGCCCGCCCAGCTTGATCAGGGCGTCGATCTCGAACTTGTCGTCCAGGACACCGATCAGCCAGATCAGCGCGGCCCCGGAGAGCAGGGCCCGCGGCTCGTTGGACCTCTCGAAGACCTCGCTGAGGTTGGTGAGATGGTCGGCGACCATCAGCCCCGCGCACAGCCCGAAGAACATCGCGATTCCGCCGAGCCGCGGAGTGGGCTCCCGGTGCACGTCACGTGCCCGGATCTCCGGCATCGCCCCCGCCACGATCGCGAATTTCCGTACCGGCCCTGTCAGCAGATACGTCACCGCGGCCGTGATGCAGAGCGTCAGCAGGTATTCACGCACGGGCTTCCCCACAGGTCTCGCTGGCCATCCTCAGCCCCACACCCTAGCGATGCGCGCATACGGTTGAGGACTTCCGGGTAGCGACGATGGTTGCACGTGTGGCTGTGCACCCGTGAGCGCCTACCCCGCCCGAGGGCGGATACGGCGGGAATCCGGCGCCCGGATCCCGCACCCCGCACGCGCTACGTCCGCGCCGCGACCCCCGTCAGCGCCGTCACCACCGGGTCCAGCGCCTGGTGTATCTCGTCGCCGATCGACCGGAAGAACGTCAGCGGCGCCCCGTACGGGTCGTACACCTCGTCCGCCTCCACCGTGGGCGCCAGCAGCCACCCGCGCAGCGCGGCGGCCGCGCGGACCAGGGCGCGCGCACGGGTGACCACGCCGTCCTCCAGGGGCGGCAGCGTGGCCGGGTCGATGGCGTTCACCAGCCGGGTGAACTCCTTGAGCGTGAAGGTGCGCAGACCCGCCGAGTGCCCCATCGAGATGACCTGCGCCCGGTGGTCCCGCGTCGCGGTGAGCACCAGGTCCGCGCGGATCACGTGCTCGTCGAGCAGCTCGCGCCCGGTGAACCCGGCCGCGTCCGCGCCGAAGTCCGCGAGGACCGTCTCGGCGTTCGCCTCCATGGGCGCGCCCTCGTGGCCCCAGGTGCCCGCGCTCTCCACGATCAGGCCGCCGCCCAGGACGCCGAGCCGCTCCGTCACGAAATGCCGGGTCAGCCGCTCGGTGATGGGCGAGCGGCAGACGTTGCCGGTGCTGACGTGGAGGATGCGGAAGCTGTCGCGCGGAAAGCCGAACGTCGTCGTCACCTCCGCGGCACGTTCCCCGTTGCCTATGCCACGCCCCGTCTCAGGGGCCGTCAATTCGCCACCTCGAGGTCGGGTACCACCTTGCGCAGCTCCTCGGCCGACAGCGCGCCCGCGCGCAGCAGCACGGGCACCTCGCGGGTGACGTCGACGATGGACGACGGGACGTTGCCGGGGGTCGGGCCGCCGTCGAGGTAGACGGAGACGGAGTCGCCGAGCATCTGCTGGGCCGCGTCGCAGTCCTCCGGCGCCGGGTGGCCGGTCAGGTTGGCCGAGGAGACGGCCATGGGGCCGACCTCGGTGAGCAGTTCGATGGCGACGGGGTGCAGCGGCATGCGGACGGCGACCGTGCCGCGGGTGTCGCCGAGGTCCCACTGGAGGGACGGCTGGTGCTTGGCGACCAGCGTCAGCGCGCCCGGCCAGAAGGCGTCGACCAGCTCCCAGGCCATCTCGGAGAAGTCGGTGACCAGCCCGTGCAGGGTGTTGGGCGAGCCGATGAGGACGGGCGTGGGCATGCTGCGGCCCCGGCCCTTGGCGTCCAGCAGGTCGGCGACGGCCTCGCCGGTGAACGCGTCGGCGCCGATGCCGTACACGGTGTCCGTCGGGAGCACCACCAGCTCGCCACGGCGGACGGCGGACGCGGCCTCGCGCAGACCGGTCACACGGTCGGTCGCGTCGTTGGTGTCGTATCGCCGTGCCATTTAGCGGGCCTCCTCGTACACGTACTGCGGGGTCGAAGTCGGGGCACCGCTCACGGCAGTGCCCTGCGGGCGGTCGCGAACCGCGGGCGGTTGTTGAGGTCGGGGTGGTCGGCCGCGTCGGCCCAGCCCCGCTCCTCGGTGAAGATCCACGGCACCTGGCCGCCCTGGGTGTCCGCGTGCTCGACGACGACCACGCCGCCGGGGCGCAGCAGGCGGTGCGCGGTGCGCTCCAGGCCGCGGATCAGGTCGAGGCCGTCCTCGCCGGAGAACAGCGCCAGCTGCGGATCGTGGTCGCGGGCCTCGGGGGCGACGTACTCCCACTCGGTGAGCGGGATGTACGGCGGGTTGGAGACCACCAGGTCGACCTGGCCGTCGAGGTCCGGGAAGGCCGTCAGGGCGTCGCCCTGGCGCAGTTCGACCCTGGACCCGGCCATGTTCTTGCGCGTCCACACCAGGGCGTCCTCGGACAGCTCCACGGCGTACACACGCGAGCGCGGGACCTCCTGGGCGAGCGCGAGCGCGATGGCGCCCGAGCCGGTGCACAGGTCGACGATGCACGGCTCGACAACGTCCATCGCGCGCACGGCGTCTATCGCCCACCCGACGACGGACTCGGTCTCGGGGCGGGGCACGAAGACACCGGGGCCCACCTGGAGTTCCAGGTAGCGGAAGTAGGCGCGGCCGGTGATGTGCTGGAGCGGCTCGCGCGCCTCGCGGCGGGCGACGACCTCCCAGTACCGGGCGTCGAAGTCCGTGTCCGGCACGGTGTGCAGCTCGCCCCGCTTGACGCCGTGCAGATACGCGGCGAGTTCCTCCGCGTCGGTGCGCGGCGAGGGCACGCCGGCGTCGGCCAGCCGCTGGGTGGCCTGGGCCACCTCCGCGAGCAGCACGCTGCGGGGGTTCGGGGGTCGCCCCCCGTGATGTTGCTGCACGCTGGTCCTCCGGGGCTGAGCTGTTCGTCCATACGGGTGTACGGGTACGGGCTTAGGCTGCGGCGAGCTTGGCCGCCGAGTCCGCGTCGACGCACGCCTGGATCACCGGGTCGAGGTCGCCGTCCAGGACCTGGTCCAGGTTGTACGCCTTGAATCCGACGCGGTGGTCCGAGATGCGGTTCTCCGGGAAGTTGTACGTGCGGATCTTCTCGGAGCGGTCGACGGTGCGGACCTGGCTGCGCCGGGCGTCCGCGGCCTCCTTCTCCGCCTCCTCCTGCGCCGCCGCGAGCAGCCTGGAGCGCAGGATACGCAGTGCCTGCTCCTTGTTCTGCAGCTGGCTCTTCTCGTTCTGGCAGGAGGCGACGACTCCGGTCGGAATGTGCGTGATGCGCACGGCTGAGTCGGTGGTGTTGACGGACTGGCCGCCGGGTCCGGAGGACCGGTAGACGTCGATGCGCAGGTCGTTGGGGTTGATCTCAACGTCGATCTCCTCGGCCTCGGGCGTGACGAGCACGCCGGCCGCGGAGGTGTGGATCCGGCCCTGGGACTCGGTCGCGGGCACCCGCTGCACGCGGTGCACCCCGCCCTCGTACTTCAGCCGCGCCCAGACGCCCTGTCCCGGCTCGGTGGCACCCTGGCCGCCCTTGGTCTTCACGGCGACCTGGACGTCCTTGTAGCCGCCCAGCTCGGACTCGGTGGAGTCGATGATCTCGGTCTTCCAGCCGATCCGCTCCGCGTAGCGCAGATACATGCGCAGCAGGTCGCCGGCGAACAGGGCCGACTCGTCGCCGCCCGCGCCCGCCTTGATCTCTAGGATGACGTCCTTGTCGTCGCTGGGGTCGCGCGGGACGAGCAGCAGGCGCAGCTTCTCGGTGAGTTCCTCGCGCCGCTTGTCCAGTTCCTTGACCTCGGCGGCGAAGTCCGGGTCGTCGACGGCGAACTCGCGCGCGGTCTCAACGTCGTCACCGGTCTGCTTCCAGGAGCGGTACGTGGCGACGATCGGGGTCAGCTCGGCGTAACGCTTGTTCAGCCTGCGCGCGTTGGCCTGGTCGGAGTGGACCGACGGGTCGGCGAGCTTCTTCTCCAGATCGGCGTGCTCGGCGACGAGTTCCTCGACGGCCTCGAACATCTTGGGCTCCTGCTACTGCGTGGGAGGGGAAAGGCGGGCGACCAAAAACGCCGGTCCCGGCGCTCCCCCGGCTGGGGGACGCGGCCGTGGACCGGCGGTTGGGGGCTCGCTACTTCTTGGAGCCGGCGGCAGCCTTGCCGAAGCGGGCCTCGAAGCGGGCCACACGGCCACCGGTGTCGAGGATCTTCTGCTTGCCCGTGTAGAACGGGTGGCACTCGGAGCAGACCTCGGCCCGGATGGTGCCGGACTCGATGGTGCTGCGGGTGGTGAACGACGCGCCACAGGTGCAGCTGACCTGCGTCTCGACGTACTCGGGGTGGATGTCGCGCTTCAAGGTTTCTCCTACTGTTCCTGGAGGGCACCGGGTCGCCGCCGCGGGCTGCGGAGCGTGAACCGGGGCCGACGTACCAGTCTGCCAGGACTGGCGCCATCCCCCAAAACCGGGGGCGGGGGCCGGGTATTCCCGCGCCCCTCACGGGGTGCCGCCCACCACGTCCTTCGCCTCGCCCGTGGCCGTTCCCCGCGTGGCGTCGGCCGGGATCGGGCGGTCGTTCTTCAGGGCGTCCCACACCTGCCGGGCCTTGGTCTCCTCGACCAGGACGCGGTTGCCGTTCTGGGGGTCGTACTGGACCGGCAGCGTGACCATGTCCAGGTGCGAGGCGCCGATGCCGCGCAGACCGCTCGCGAAGGACATCAGGGAGTTCACCGAGCCCAGGTCGGAGTCGGTGGTCACGGTCTTGGTGGCGGTGTCGGCGATGTCGTACAGCTTCTTGGGGTTGCCGAGCAGGCCGATGTCCTTGACCTGGCCGACCAGGGCCTTGACGAAGGCCTGCTGGAGCTGGATGCGGCCGAGGTCGGAGCCGTCGCCGACGCCGTGCCGGGTGCGGACCAGGCCGAGGGCCTGCTCGCCGTCGAGCCGGTGGGTGCCGGCGCTCAGGTCGAGGTGGCTGTCGGGGTCCTTGATGTCCTTGGTGGTGGTGACCTCGACGCCGCCGAGGTCGTCGACGAGGTTCTGGAAGCCGCTGAAGTCGACCTCCAGGTAGTGGTCCATGCGCAGGCCGCTGAGCGACTCGACGGTCTTCACCGCGCAGGCGGCGCCACCGGTCGAGTAGGCGGAGTTGAACATCACGCCGGTGGCGGCGGGGTGGTCACCGCCGTCGGCGTCGGTGCAGTCGGGGCGGTCGATGAGGGTGTCGCGCGGGATGGAGACCACGCTGGCCTTCTTGTGGCCCTTGTAGACGTGCACGACCATCGCCGTGTCCGAGCGGGCGGTGCCGTCGTCGGCGCCGCCGCCGAGCTTCTTGTTGCCGCCCGAGCGGCTGTCCGAGCCGAGGACCAGGATGTTCTCGGAGCCGTTGTCGGCCTTCCGGGGCCGGTCGGTGCCGAGGACCTGGTTGATGTCGACGCTGTGGAGGTTGCCGTTGAGCTTGAAGAACAGGACGCCCGCTCCGGAGCCGCCCAGGACGACGACACCGGCGGCGGTCCAGGCCGCGACGAGCAGGGCCTTGCGCCGCTTGCTGCGGGGCTTGCGGCGGCGGCCCTTGCCGCGGGGTCCGGGACCGGGGGGACGGGGCTCCCCGGGGCCGGGTATCGCGGGATCCGGCGTGCTCTCGGCGGACATGTGCTCCTCGGTGTTCGTCCGGTCGGGTACCCCCTGGGCTCAGGGTCGGGGTGAATCGGTTCCAGCGGTTTTCCACCGGTACCTCACCATCGTCCCTCCGTAGGGGAGACGGCGGAACTCGGGACAGGGTTGCACGACGTTCTGTGCGGGCCGGGTCGACCGGTGGTCACGGAGCGTGTTCGATGTGGGCTGGTCCGCGTCTGTGACCTGGGAATCCATGGTCGGCCGGGCGGGCGCGCGGGTCGGGTCGCGGGGCCGGCCCGTGTGGCGAAGGTCGCAGCCCGCAACGCCGGAGTCCCGCCCCGTCGGCGGTGCGACGGGGCGGGACTCGGGGTGGTGCGGGTGGGACCGGGGACGGCTCAGTCGCCGTTGCCGGGCGTCGGGGTCGTCTTCTGGATCTGCATCAGGAACTCGACGTTCGACTTGGTCTGCTTCATCTTGTCGAGGAGCAGCTCGATCGCCTGCTGCTGGTCGAGGGCGTGCAGCACCCGGCGCAGCTTCCAGGTGACGGCGAGTTCCTCGCTGCCGAGCAGGATCTCCTCCTTGCGGGTGCCGGACGCGTCGACGTCCACCGCCGGGAAGATGCGCTTGTCGGCGAGCTTCCGGTCGAGCTTCAGCTCGGCGTTGCCGGTGCCCTTGAACTCCTCGAAGATGACCTCGTCCATGCGGGACCCGGTGTCCACCAGCGCGGTGGCGAGGATGGTGAGCGAGCCACCGTCCTCGATGTTGCGGGCCGCGCCGAAGAAGCGCTTCGGCGGGTACAGGGCGGTCGAGTCGACACCACCGGACAGGATGCGGCCGGAGGCCGGGGCGGCGAGGTTGTAGGCACGGCCCAGACGCGTGATCGAGTCGAGCAGGACGACCACGTCGTGGCCCAGCTCCACCAGGCGCTTGGCGCGCTCGACGGCCAGCTCGGCGACCGTGGTGTGGTCCTCGGCCGGGCGGTCGAAGGTCGAGGAGATGACCTCGCCCTTCACCGACCGCTGCATGTCGGTGACCTCTTCCGGACGCTCGTCGACCAGGACGACCATCAGGTGGCACTCGGGGTTGTTGTGCGTGATCGCGTTGGCGATCGCCTGCATGATCATGGTCTTGCCGGTCTTCGGCGGGGCCACGATCAGACCGCGCTGTCCCTTGCCGATGGGCGCGACGAGGTCGATGATGCGGGTGGTGAGGACGCCGGGGTCGGTCTCCAGGCGGAGGCGGTCCTGCGGGTACAGCGGCGTCAGCTTGTTGAACTCCGGCCGTCCGCGGCCGTGTTCGGGTGCCATGCCGTTGACCGAGTCCAGGCGCACCAGCGCGTTGAACTTCTCGCGGCGCTCGCCCTCCTTGGGCTGGCGCACGGCACCGGTGAGGTGGTCGCCCTTGCGCAGGCCGTTCTTGCGGACCTGGGCGAGGGAGACGTACACGTCGTTGGGTCCGGGCAGGTAGCCGGAGGTCCGGATGAACGCGTAGTTGTCGAGGATGTCGAGGATGCCGGCGACCGGGATGAGGACGTCGTCCTCGTTGATCTGCGGCTCCTGGATCTCGTCGCGTCCGCGGCGGCCCCGGCGGTCCCGGTAGCGGCCACGACGGCCGCGGCGGCCGCTCCCGTCGTCGTCGTAACCGTCGTCGTGCTGCTGGCGGTCCTGGCGTCCGCCGCCCTGCTGCTGGCGCTGCTGGCCGCCGTTCTGGTTCTGCTGGTCGTCGCCCTTGTTGCGGCGGTCGCGGTCACGTCCGCGGTCCCCGCGCTCGCCACGGTCGCGGTCGCCGCGTTCGCCACGGTCGCCGCGGTCCCGGCGGTCGCGTCGGCGGCCCTCGCCGCCCTCGCCGTCGGAGCGGGTCTCGCTCTGGCCCTGCTGGCCCTGCTGCTGCGCGGGGGACTCGGTCCTGGGCTCGCCGCGGGTCTCGACTGCCACCGTCTCGGTGGCGGCGGACGGGCTGCCCGCGTCGGCGGTGGCGCGGCGACGGCGGCGCTCGGAGGGGGCGTCGTCACCCGCGGCGGCGGCCTGCTCGGCCGACGGCGAGACCTTGGGAGAGGGCTGGCCGGGGATGTCGATCTGCTGCTGGGCGGTGGCCTTGTCGGCGACCGCCTTGTCCGCCTTCTTCCCGGCCTTGCCGGCCTTCTCCGCCTTGTCGGCGGAGGCCTCGTCGCCCGTACGGGAACGGGAGGTGCTGCGGCGCTTCGGCTTGGTCTCGCCGGCGGCGTCCGCGGCGGCGGGCGCGGCCTTGGCGGGGGCTCCCCCCGCGGCCTGCGCCTCCTTGATGACCTCGATCAGCTGGCTCTTGCGCATCCGCGCGGTGCCCCTGATGCCGAGGCCGGACGCGACCTGTTGCAGCTCGGCCAGCACCATGCCCTCGAGGCCGGTGCCGCGGCGCCGCCGGGAGCCGGCACCGCTGGCAGGCGCGGAGGCGTCCGTGGCGGGCGCGGCAGCGGTCTCCTCGACACGTGCGCCCATCAGATCGGTGGTGTCGCTCACGAAGGGTCCTTCCCTGGAGCGGACGTCGGCCTGTCTGGCTCGGCGACCGGTTGTGCTGTCCGGCTTCGGTCCTTGCTGTGCGAACCGTGCCGGGGCGGTGGTCCGCCTGAACGGCGGAAGAGATATCTGGTGATGGCGCTACCCCTGGCCGTGGCACCCAGTGGCTGTGTCATGCGGCGTGGTCGCACCGGTTCCGAAGCGTGCCCGGCGGGCGCTCAGTGTCCGTGTCGGCCGTACTGGTCACGTACGACATCCACCACACAATGCGACTTGGGGGGCTCCCGGAAGAATGTCCGTCCCGGACGGGGACACGAGGCACCTCGCCATGGTGGGGTCGGGTGCAGACTTGAGATTAACACTACCGGATCCAACAAACATTCCCCCTCTCGAAATCCGGCAACCATGTGTCAGGTGGCGAGCGGAAGCACGCTCGCGCCCTGCTGGTCCAGGCTCAGCCGGTTGGCCGCCCAGTCCGTTCCGGCCAGCGCCTCGACCTTGTCGGCCGTGTCGGCGTCGGCCAGTGCCATCACCGTGGGTCCGGCACCCGAGATCACCGCGGGGATGCCGTCGCCGCGCAGGCGTTCCACCAGTGCCGCGCTCTCCGGCATGGCCGGCGCGCGGTACTCCTGGTGCAGCCGGTCCTCGGTGGCCGGCAGGAGCAGTTCGGGACGCCGGGTGAGTGCCTCGACGAGCAGCGCGGCGCGGCCCGCGTTGGCCGCCGCGTCGACGTGCGGGACGGTGCGCGGGAGCAGTCCGCGCGCGGTCTCCGTCAGCACCGGCTTTCCCGGTACGAAAACCACCGGAACGATGGAATCGGCGGGCTCCATCCTGATGGCCCGAGCGGCGCCGGAATCCATCCAGGACAGCGTGAAGCCGCCCAGCAGACAGGCCGCGACATTGTCGGGGTGGCCCTCGATCTCGGTGGCCAGGTCGAGCAGCGCGGCGTCGTCGAGGCGGGCCTCGCCGCCTATGGTCACCGCGCGCGCGGCGACGATGCCCGCGCAGATGGCGGCGGAGGAGGAGCCGAGGCCGCGGCCGTGCGGGATGCGGTTGGCGCAGACGATCTCCAGGCCGCGCGGCTGTCCGCCCAGGATGTCGAAGGCGGTGCGCAGGGAGCGGACGAGGAGGTGCTTCTCGTCGCGCGGCAGCGTCTCGCTGCCCTCACCCGCGATGTCGACGTGCAGCCCGGAGTCGGCCACCCGGACGACCACGTCGTCGTAGAGACCCAGCGCGAGGCCGAGGGCGTCGAAACCCGGGCCGAGGTTGGCGCTGGTGGCGGGGACGCGCACCCTGACGGCGGCGGCGCGGAACGCTGGACCGGCCATCGCTCGATGACTCTCCTTGAGCTGCGTGACTGTCTTGAGCTGCGGTGACTGTTGTGGACTGCGTGAGTGTCTGTGGACTGCGTGAGTGTCTCGGACTGCGTGCTCGTCGAACGACCTCCGACGAGCTACCGAACCCTCGGGATCGCCGCTGCCTGCCCAACGGCCGACCACTGCCGGTCGCTCCCTACCGCGGAGACGGCGCGGCACCGCGGCATATGCGGTGGGCGGGTTCGGTACAGCCTATCGAAGGAAGGTTCTGTGGCGACATAGGGCGCACAGGAGGCGCACGATGCGTGTCGTAAGCCCCTTGTGCACCCCCCGTCGATGACTTTCCCGGCCAAGCGCCGCTTACGCCCTCTCCTTGCGCTGGGCGCGTCGGATCGCGGGCCGGGCCCGGGTCCCCGGCAGGTGGCGGCCGGGGAGGCCGCTCAGGCCAGGCCGAGCCGCTCGGCCGCCGTCGCCGCGTCGACCGGGACGGTGACCGGCTGCGGGGCGCCGGCGACGGCCCAGTCCGGGTCCTTGAGGCCGTTGCCGGTGACGGTGCACACGATCTTCTGCCCCGGATCGACCCTGCCCTGCTCGGCCGCCTTCAGCAGACCGGCCACCGACGCGGCGGACGCGGGCTCCACGAAGACGCCCTCCTGCGAGGCCAACAGCCGGTAGGCGCGCAGGATCTCACGGTCCGTCACCTCGTCGATGGCCCCGCCGGACTCGTCCCGCGCGGCGAGCGCGAAGTTCCAGGAGGCGGGGTTGCCGATGCGGATGGCGGTGGCGATGGTCGACGGGTCCTTGACGACCTCGCCGCGCACGATCGGGGCGCTGCCGGAGGCCTGGAAGCCCCACATGCGGGGCGTCCTGGTGGCGAGCCCGTCGGCGGCGTACTCCTTGTACCCCTTCCAGTACGCGGTGATGTTGCCCGCGTTGCCGACCGGCAGGACGTGGATGTCGGGGGCGTCGCCGAGCATGTCCACGATCTCGAAGGCGGCCGTCTTCTGCCCCTCGATACGCACCGGGTTGACCGAATTGACCAGCGCCACGGGGTAGTTGTCGCTCAGCGCGCGGGCCAGCGTGAGGCAGTCGTCGAAGTTGCCGGCGACCTGGAGGATCTTCGCGCCGTGCACGAGGGCCTGGCCCATCTTGCCGAGCGCGATCTTGCCCTGCGGCACCAGCACGGCGGAGACCATGCCCGCCCGCACGCCGTAGGCGGCGGCACTCGCGGAGGTGTTTCCGGTGGACGCGCAGATGACGGCCTGCGCGCCCTCCTCCTTGGCCCTGCTGATGGCCATGGTCATGCCGCGGTCCTTGAAGGACCCGGTGGGGTTCGCCCCCTCGACCTTGAGGTGGACCTCGCAGCCCGTGCGCTCGGAGAGCACCTGCGCGGGCACGAGCGGCGTGCCGCCCTCGCGGAGCGTCACGACGGGCGTGCCGGCGGAGACGGGCAGCCGGTCCCGGTACTCCTCGATGATTCCGCGCCACTGGTGGGTCATTGCTGGTTACTCTCCTTCAACCCGCATGATGCTGGCGACACCCCGCACGGTGTCGAGCTTGCGCAGCGCCTCGACCGTACCGCCGAGGGCGGCGTCGGACGCGCGATGGGTGACGACGACGAGGGAGGCCTCGCCGTCCTTGCCGGACTGCCGCACGGTGTCGATGGAGACACCGTGCTCCGCGAACACGGTCGCGACCTGGGCGAGCACGCCCGGTTTGTCGGCCACGTCGAGGCTGATGTGGTAGCGGGTGACGACATCGCCCATCGGCGAGACGGGCAGTGCGGCGTACGCGGACTCGCCGGGTCCGGTCGCGCCGCCCAGCCGGTTGCGGCAGACGGCGACCAGGTCGCCGAGCACGGCGGACGCGGTGGGCGAGCCGCCGGCGCCGGGACCGTAGAACATGAGCTGCCCGGCAGCGTCGGACTCGACGAACACCGCGTTGTAGGCCTCGCGCACATTGGCCAGCGGATGGCTGAGCGGGATCATCGCGGGGTGGACGCGCGCGGTGACCGACGCCCCGTCCACGGCCCGCTCGCAGATGGCGAGGAGCTTGATGGTGCAGCCCATCTCCTTGGCGGAGGCGAAGTCGGCGGCGGTGACCTCGGTCATGCCCTCGCGGTAGACGTCGTCGAGGCGCACGCGCGTGTGGAAGGCGATCCCGGCGAGGATGGCGGCCTTGGCGGCGGCGTCGAAGCCCTCCACGTCGGCGGTCGGGTCGGCCTCGGCGTACCCGAGGGCGGTGGCCTCGTCGAGGGCCTCCTGATAGCCCGCCCCGGTGCTGTCCATGGCGTCGAGGATGAAGTTGGTCGTGCCGTTGACGATGCCGAGCACCCGGTTCACCTCGTCGCCGGCGAGGGATTCGCGCAGCGGCCGGATCAGCGGGATGGCACCGGCGACGGCGGCCTCGTAGTACAGGTCCCTGCCGTGCTCGTCGGCGGCGGCGTGCAGGGCCGCGCCGTCCTGGGCGATCAGGGCCTTGTTGGCGGAGACGACGGAGGCGCCGTGCGCGAAGGCGGTGGTGATGAGGGTCCGGGCGGGCTCGATGCCGCCGATGACCTCGACGACGACGTCGATGTCCCCGCGCTTGACGAGCGCGGTGGCGTCGGCGGTGACGAGGCCCGGGTCGATGCCCTCGCGCATCTTGTCGGGCCGCCGTACGGCGACACCGGCGAGTTCCACGGGGGCCCCGATCCGGGCGGCGAGGTCGTCGGCGTGCGTCGTCATGATGCGCGCCACCTCTGAGCCGACCACTCCACAGCCCAGCAGCGCCACCTTCAGCGGACGCGTACGCATCATCCGACCTCGTTTCCTCATACCGTCTGCGGTTGGACCAGTCTCACGCACCGGACGGGATTTTCTGCCTTTCGTCCGGATCGTGAGACGTTTATTTCATTTTCAGATGAGGTGCGAGCCGGAAGATCTTCGCCCCGCCGCCCGCTCCTCCCCCGCCCGCCCGGCGTCACCCGACGTCGAGACGGAGCAGATCCTCCTCGGTCTCACGCCGTACGAGGACCCGCGCCGCGCCGTCCCGCACGGCGACGACGGGCGGACGCAGCGCGTGGTTGTAGTTGCTGGCCATGGAACGGCAGTACGCCCCGGTCGCGGGTACGGCGAGGAGGTCACCGGGTGCCAGGTCGCTCGGCAGGAAGGCGTCCTTGACCACGATGTCCCCGCTCTCGCAGTGCTTGCCGACGACGCGCACGAGCATCGGCTCGGCGTCGGAGGTGCGCGAGGCGAGGGTGACGCTGTACTCGGCGTCGTACAGCGCGGTGCGGATGTTGTCCGACATGCCGCCGTCGACGGAGACGTAGGTGCGCAGCCCGTCGAGGGGCTTGACGGTGCCGACCTCGTAGAGCGTGAAGGCGGTGGGCCCGACGATGGCGCGCCCCGGCTCGACGGAGATGCGCGGTGTGCGCAGCCGCGCGCCCTCGCACTCCCGCGTCACGATCTCGGTCAGCGCCTTGGCGATCTCGTGCGGCTCACGGGGGTCGTCGTCGCTCGTGTACGCGATCCCGAGCCCGCCCCCGAGGTCGATCTCGGGCAGCTCGACGCCGTGCTCGTCGCGAATGTCCTTGAGCAGCCCGACCACGCGGTGGGCGGCGACCTCGAACCCCGACAGGTCGAAGATCTGCGAGCCGATGTGGGAGTGGATCCCGATGACCTCGATCCCGTCGAGCTGCAGGGCCCGGCGCACGGCCTCCGCCGCCTGTCCGTCGGCGAGCGGGATGCCGAACTTCTGGTCCTCGTGGGCGGTGGCGATGAACTCGTGCGTGTGCGCCTCGACGCCGACGGTGACCCGGATCTGCACGCGCTGCCGCGTGCCGAGGGCCTGGGCGGTGTGGGCGACGCGCACGATCTCCTGGAAGGAGTCGAGCACGATCCGCCCGACCCCGGCGCGGACGGCGCGCTCGATCTCCTGCGGTGACTTGTTGTTGCCGTGGAAGGCGATGCGGTCGGCGGGCATCCCGGCGGAGAGCGCGGTGGCCAGCTCCCCTCCCGAGCACACGTCCAGGTTCAGCCCCTCCTCGTCCAGCCAGCGCACGACGGCCCGGGACAGGAATGCCTTGCCCGCGTAGAACACGTCGGCGCCGGCGCCGAAGGCGGTACGCCAGGCCCGTGCCCGGGACCGGAAGTCGGCCTCGTCGAGGACGTAGGCGGGGGTGCCGTACTCCTCGGCGAGCCGGGTGACGGCGATCCCGCCGACGGTGACGGCACCGTCGGCGTCCCGCGTGACGGTCTCGGCCCAGACCTTCGGGTCGAGGGCGTTCAGATCGGCGGCCGGGGCGGAGTAGTGCCCCTCGGGGAGGACATCGGCGTGGCGGGGCCCGGCGGGGTGTGCGGAACGGCTCATTTCTTCGCTGGCTCTCTCGCTGGCTTCACAGGTGGTCGGGTGCGTCGATACCGAGCAGGGTCAGGCCGCCGGCCAGCACCGTCCCGGCGGCTTCGGCGAGCGCGAGCCGGGCACGGTGGGCGGCCGAGGGTTTCTCCCCACCGCGGGGCAGCACGGTGGGCAGGAAGGGCAGCGCGGCGTCGGCGACGTCGACGAGATGCCGGGCGAGTCGGTCGGGGGCGCGGTGCGCCGCGGCGGCGGCGAGGACGCGGGGGTGGTCGGCGAGGGCGACGAGGAGGTCCTGCGCGCCGGAGACGGGGCCGGGTAGGGCCGCGAAGCCGAGATCGGCGGCGTTGCGGGCGAGGGCGCGGGTGCGGGCGTGGGCGTACCGCACGCGGAAGAGGGGGTTGCTCTCGCGCTGGACGAGGTGGTCGGGGGTGATCCGGGGCCGGTCGTGGGCGGCGGGGTGGAGCAGGGCCCAGCGCCCGGCGTCGCGCCCGAGGCGGAGGGGGTCGCCGGGGGCGGGAACGGGCCGGACGTCAACAGGCGGCTCGGGCGGCTCCGCGGGCGCGGGTCCGACGGCGTCGACGTGTGCGCCGAGGACGGTGTCCCACTCCGCGTCGAAGGCCTCGGCGGAGGTACGCACGAGGGCGCCACGGGCGCGCAGGATCCGGGCGGCGGCCTGGGCGACGACGACGGCGCGGAGGTCGTGGGGGCAGTGCAGCTGTACGACGCGACCGTCGGGCCCTTCGTGCCCGTACTGTGCGCCGAGCCGCAGGATCTCCTCGACGAGGCCGGCGGGGGCGGTGCGGTGGAGGCTGATGTTGAGGAACCCGGGCCCGGTGAGGACGACGTCGGTGATGCCGTCGGTGCGGACGAGATACGTCCGCAGCACCTCGGCGACCCGACGGGGGGCCTGCCCGGCCGGCCGGGCGAGCTGGAGGGCGATGCCCGTGGCGTAGTCCCCGCACCCTCCGGGCCCCGGCGGCGCAACACCGACCCGCTCCGGCACGCCCACGTCCAGCTCCCCCGCGTCGACGGCACACCGCACGGCGTGCAGCACGGTACGGGAGAGTTCTACGGGGGTCACGGGTCAAGCGTATGGGAGAAGGGAGGTGGCCGGCGGCCCGGCTCTCTCCGTATGGCATTGGCACGCACTGATGGCGACCAACGGGCCGGGAGTCACGGGAGTCATGGGGGCCACGAGCCACGGACCGCAAGCCACGGGCCGAACCACGGTCCACAGACCACCGATCAAACCGGAACCGGCGACTGGGCCCGAGCCCCGGCCGGGGATCAAGCCTGAGCCGGGAATTCACTCTCCCCCGTGAGACCACCGAATAACCGCGGTATGGAACCCGAGGACGGCCCCGCCCCCTCATCCCTCCCCGCGGCACCGACGCCACTGCCCCTGCGCTCGACGAGCTGCCGTACGAGGCCGATGAGTTCGGCAGGCTCGAACGGCTTGGAGAGGAAGACGTCCGCCCCGGCATCGAACCCGGCGTCGACCTCGTACTGCGTACAGGCACTGATGATGGCGATCGGGAGGTCTCGGGTACGCGGATCGGCACGCAGCCGGACAGCGGTCCCGACCCCGTCCAACCGGGGCATGACCATGTCCAGCGTGACGGCGTCGGGCCGCACCTGATGGACGACTTCCAGACACTCGGCACCATCGGCCGCGGTCACGACCTCGAAGCCCTCCAGCTCGAGATTGACCCTGATCAGCTGCCGGATGACCTTGTTGTCGTCCACAACAAGAACCCGGCCAGACGCCCTAGGCACAACTCGAGAGTAGGTCGGGACCGGCCACCGCGTCCGGGTTTTCCCCACTTCCACCCCCTGCGGGGGACAACGCCCCTGCGACCGACGCCACGACCCGCGAAAACCCGTTCATGACCACCCCGACCAAGCTGGTAGTGTTCTACCCGTCGCCGCGAGCAACACCCACCGCGCCAGACACGCCCCCGTAGCTCAGGGGATAGAGCAACGGCCTCCGGAGCCGTGTGCGCAGGTTCGAATCCTGCCGGGGGCACCTTGGATTAGGTGCCCAAAGACCCCGCCACCAGCGCTTTCGCTGAGGACGGGGTCTTCGCGTACGTGCAGGCGTTTGCCAGTGACCACGTTGTAATAGCGTGCTGATCTTCGGATCCCCGATGGTGCGGTACTTGCGTACGATGCCAGCGGAACCCCGTCGATGACGGTCTCGAGTGCGAACTGCACATAACGCAGGTAGCCGCGGACGTCCTCACAGCTCTCACAGCGTGCTCAGAGCCAGTTCCGCGCCATCCAGCATCGTAGGAAAGTTTCACCAGCGTCCTGTAGCGGGCGCGCACTTCTATGTCCCCGATCAAGGGCCCCCGACTCGGGCTCCTAACGGCTTGGCTGACGAAGTCGCTTGAGTCCCCCACGCCTTTTCGCTCACCTGTCAGGAAACCGACGCTTGCCCCCGCGAGCAGCCGGAGCACCGCACAGTGACATCCCGCATACTCCAGTATGCTTGCCCTATGTCCTCAACGACTCGCATCACCGTCACGCTTCCCAGCGACCAGGTGGCGCAGCTCCGCAAGCTCACGGACAACGTCTCCGGCTACGTTGCGGAAGCCGTAGCCCGCCAGATCCGGCACCAGCTCCTGGGCGAGGACCTCCGCCGCCATGAGGAGGAGCACGGACCCTTCAGCGACGAGGAGCTCGCCGAGGCACGCTCGAAGATCTTCGGCTCCGCCGACCCCTCCAGGAACACGGACGCCGCGTGAGCGAGCGCATCGAGACCGTCGTCCTGGACTCGGAAGGGCTGTCCGCCTGGATCGCGCAGGACCGCAAGCTCCTCGCGATGCTGCAGGTCTTCCACGATATGGGGGCCGACCTCGTGATCGGGGCGAACACCATCGCGGAAGCCAGCCACTCCCGCACCAACATGCCTCGCCTGAACTGGGCCCTGTCCCGGATCAAGGTGGAGCCTGTCACCGAGCAGGCGGCGAAAGCGGCAGCGGAGCTGCTCAAAGGTGCCGGACTGCACGGGCACAAGTACGCCATCGACGCCACGGTCGCCGAGGCCGCGCTCCGCCAGCCGAAACCCGTCGCCATCCTGACCTCCGACAGCGACGACATGGCCAAGCTCTGCGGCGACCAACTCCGCATCGTTCCTCTCTGAACGGTTGGCCCACTCTGAGCACGCACCTTGGCAGGTTCCGTCGCACCGCCAGCCCTCGTGCCCCGTCCGTGCCAAGCAGAACGGTCCAAGCACCGTTGATTCCCAAGCTCAGAGCGCGAGTTCGATTCTCGTCACCCGCTCCACGACCCCCAGGCCAACGGCTGCCTCATCGGCGCGTTCAATGGCTCGTCCTCGCCAGCGCGGGGGGCAGACCACGACAATGACCATGTCGTCCGGATCGTCGGGTCCATCCTCGCAGGCGCGGGGAGCAGATGCACGAGGCGGCTCTGCTCACGGCGGGGCTGGGTCCATCCTCGCAGGCGCGGGGAGCAGTGGGTGCAGTCCGAGGGTGCGATCTACCAAATGGGTCCATCCTCGCAGGCGCGGGGAGCAGCAACGCGGTCACCCAGTACACGAGTCGGACGCGGGTCCATCCTCGCAGGCGCGGGGAGCAGTCGACGCCAGCGCCCTGCCGGCCGGCATCCGGTTCGCCGCCCAGGGTCCATCCTCGCAGGCGCGGGGAGCAGAGCTGGTCCCAGTCGCGGGGCTGGGCGGGGACGGGTCCATCCTCGCAGGCGCGGGGAGCAGGCCACTTGGAGCTGGGAGCCCAGCCTCTTGGTGGGTCCATCCTCGCAGGCGCGGGGAGCAGACTACCTGACCAGCAAGTTTCCTAGCGAGCAAGGCAGTTTTGAACCAACTGCAACGAGAGCAAGAAGTGAAATAAGCCGACCAAATAGTGGTACGCAAGTCTCCAGCGAACAGATTACGGCACCAAATAGACCGCCCCCAGCCTTTGCACCCGAGATCCCGAAACGTCATGCGGGCCGAGTTGGCCTGGTGCGAGGTGGTGGACCCCGATACCTTCCTTGCCCTGCGCCACTTCCGCACTACACGCAACAACGTCCTGCGGTCAGTCACGGCCGGGCACCGCGTTGACGGCTCAGCCGCTGCTGGACACGAGTCCCGCCCGACCAGCGGGGGAACCGCAAGGGCACCCGTCGTTCCCAAGCTCAGGGCGCACTGCCGTCTTCGCTGACGCGTAGGTCTTCTCGCATGCGTGCCCGAAGTGCGGCAAGGGCATCGTCATACGTTCGGCGTGACTCCAGGTACACGGGATCGGTGACCAGGACTCCCTCCATCACCCGGTCGCGGAGGTCTCTCAGACGGCGGAAAGCTTCCTCCGAGGCCGCCACGACGCGGCTGGGTGCGCTGATGGTCATCTGGTATCTCATGCCGATGCACGGTCCGAAGGCTTCGCGAGCCGTGGTGCGGCGCGTCGAGGGTTCCATGTCCGGGTCTCGGGCCATGTTGCCGCAGGCGTGACGAGCCTCCGACAGGCCGGCCAGGTAGTCCCCGTACAGGGTGCGGCGTGCTTGGGTCTCGCGATCCGAGCGCTCCCGTTTCCAGCGTTGACGGTCCAGGAGCATGGTGGATCCTGTGGCGATCGCCGCGCCCACTATGGTGCTGATCAAAGTGGCCCACTGCATGGGCTGACCGTAGCCACCGCCGCGGCACGTACCGGCCCGGCCCCGCGTCGCGACCCCGGGTCGCAGGCCGGGAGTTGCGGTGAAGGCCGGCGAGCCCGTGATGGTCGTCAGGGCAGCCACGTGCCGGATCGCATGATGACTCTTCCGGGTAGTTCTGGCGTGCCGCGCCATGCGCGCACTGTCTTCGGGGTGACGCGTATGTACAGGAAGGGGTCCTCTTCCTCGCGTGGGTCCCAGCCGAGTTTTTCGGTGAAGGCCTTCGTCGCGTGGTCGGGGGTTTGCTGGGGCGGGAAGAGCTGCGCCTCGCCCTGGAGGAGTACCACGTCGAAGGGGTCCGGTAGTGAGAGGTGCACGCGCGGCTGTTTGTGGAGGTTTCGTGCGATCGCCGACGTGGCGCTGGTGGACATCCATACGGCTTGGCCGTCCCACGAGAACCACAGTGGTCGCTGGTGCGGTCCCTGGTCGGGGTGGGAACGTCGACACCCATACGTCCCGCTCGGCGGCGAGCCGCTCCAGGGTGTCGCGCACGCGCTCTGCCGTCGGGCGGCGGGCGGTTCCTGTGGTCCTCATGAGGGGCGACCCTAGCCAAGCGGGTGCGAAGCGCGCCTCGGGCGCGGGACCTACGACCGGCGACCGATGTCCCGGGGCGCCTCGAACGTCTCCCGTCAACGGGCAAACATGCTCGCCCACTCAGGGTGAACTCACCGTTTCGTCGGGTTGGAGTCGGGTGGTTCGGTGCCATCGGAGGCCGATGAGGGCCTGTCGCCCGTACGCTTCGTGGTGTCTACGGCGTCACATAGCGGGCGCCACATCACAGGAGGCAACACCACGTGCTGATTGCTCAGCGTCCCTCGTTGACCGAAGAGGTCGTCGACGAGTTCCGCTCCCGGTTCGTCATCGAGCCGCTGGAGCCGGGCTTCGGTTACACCCTCGGCAACTCTCTGCGCCGTACGCTTCTGTCCTCGATTCCGGGTGCGGCGGTCACGTCGATCCGTATCGACGGTGTCCTGCACGAGTTCACCACCGTGCCGGGCGTCAAGGAGGACGTCACCGACCTGATCCTCAACATCAAGCAGCTCGTCGTCAGCAGTGAGCAGGACGAGCCGGTCGTGATGTACCTGCGCAAGCAGGGTCCGGGTCTGGTCACCGCCGCCGACATCGCGCCTCCGGCCGGTGTCGAGGTGCACAATCCCGACCTCGTCCTGGCCACGCTCAACGGCAAGGGCAAGCTGGAGATGGAGCTGACCGTCGAGCGCGGTCGCGGCTATGTCTCCGCCGTGCAGAACAAGCAGCTCGGTCAGGAGATCGGGCGGATTCCGGTCGACTCGATCTACAGCCCCGTGCTGAAGGTCACGTACAAGGTCGAGGCGACGCGTGTCGAGCAGCGGACCGACTTCGACAAGCTGATCGTCAACGTCGAGACGAAGCAGGCGATGCGTCCGCGCGACGCCATGGCGTCGGCCGGCAAGACCCTGGTCGAGCTGTTCGGTCTCGCCCGCGAGCTGAACATCGACGCCGAGGGCATCGACATGGGCCCGTCCCCGGTCGACGCCGCGCTCGCCGCCGATCTGGTCATGCCGATCGAGGAACTCGACCTCACCGTCCGGTCGTACAACTGCCTCAAGCGCGAGGGCGTCCACTCCGTGGGTGAGCTGGTGACCCGCTCGGAGGCCGACCTCCTCAACGTCCGCAACTTCGGCGCCAAGTCGATCGACGAGGTCAAGGCCAAGCTCGCCGGTCTGGGGCTGGGGCTCAAGGACAGTCCGCCCGGATTCGACGCGCCCGCCGCCGCCATCGGCGCGGACAACGACGCGGACGCCGGGTTCGTGGAGACCGAGCAGTACTGAAGGTGCGCCGCGCGCCGTGGACGGGGCGTGCGAGCCACGCCCGCTCCTCCGTCTCGGCGTCCGGGCGAGACGTACTGGGTCGACACCCGTTCCCGGCCGCGGGCAACTCCCCGCGACGCGGACCGCGGTCGATGTCCCGTTGGCCCGGTTTCTCGCCGGGTACCGCCGGCAGAGGGGTGTGGACGTGGCGTGGTCTCTCTACTATTCTGAAAATCCAACTAGTTGAGAAGCGGGCACGGAAGCGCGGGAAGACACGATGCGGGAGTTCGGTTCCGCGTGGCTGCGGGCGGTCCTGCCGCTCTGCCTGCTCGGGCTGCTGGAGCGGGGCGAGAGCTACGGCTACGCGCTGTTGCAGCAGTTGAGCGAGGCCGGCTTCGCGCCGGTCAAGGCGGCGACCCTCTACCCGGCGTTGAACAAGCTGGAGGAAGAGGGTGCCGTCGAGATCCGGTGGAGTGCCGGTGAGGGCGGGCCGGGACGTAAGTACTACCGCCTCACCGAGGCCGGGCGGGAACGGCTGGCCGGTGAGTACCGCGCCTGGCGGGAGTTGGGTGCCGTGGTGGACGACCTGGTGCCGCGAACGGTACCGAGGAGCGGGGAGGACTCATGAAGCGCGGCGACGAGCGGCAGCGCCTTGTCTGGCCGTCCGAGGAGGACGAGGCGTGGGCCGACCGGTTCACCTTCGCCCTGCTCCGGTACCACAGCGCAACCGGCGGGCTGCGGGAGCGCGTTCTCGCGGAGGTCCACGAGATGGCCGTCGAATCCGGGGTGCCCGTCCGGGAGTTGGCCGGTGACCCCGACGCGTACGCCGCCACGGTCGCGGCCGAGCGGGTCGACGAGGCTCACCGCGGCGACCTCGACCTGGGTGACTTCACGCCGGGGGCGCGCTTCGTCGCCGCCTTGTCGCTGACGGGTGGTCAGGCGGTGCTGTTCGGCGTGTTCCTGTGGTTCAGCGAGGGGTTCTGGCTTTCGGTCGGCTGGGCCTCGGGGGGTGCCGCGGCCCTGCTGGGCGTGCTGCTCGTGGTCGTGGTCGGGGTCATTCCCGAGTTGCGGGGCGCGGGGCGGGTACGGGCCGCCCGGATCGCCATGGGCTGCGTGCCGGTGCTGGTGGTGGCCGCGGCCGTCGGGTTCACCGCCGTACCGCGAGGGCCTCAAGTGTCCGTGCCCGCGGCTGCCTTGGTGCTTCTCGGGGTGCTGTTCGCGGTGCTGGCGTGGTGCGTGCCGGAGGCGGCGGTCGGGCGTTGGTTCGCCGGGCGGCCCGCGGCTGACGTGCCGCTGTCCGACGACGCGTGGCTGGCGCGGTTCGCGGGGCTGCTGCGGGGGCGGCACGGGTACTCCCCGCGGGAGGCGCAGCGTTACGTCGACGAGGCGCGGGACCATCTCGGGGCCTCGGGGCGCGGTGCGGCCGAGGAGTTCGGCCGGCCGGAGATCTACGCGGTGCGGCTGGCCGAGGGGGCCGGCCGGCCCCGGCGCGCGGCACGGGCGTTGCTGCGGCCTCAGCTGCTGTTCGGCGCCTGTCTGTGCTGGTACGCCTTCGACCTGGTCAGCGACCCGCGGCCGGAGTCCTCCTGGTTCTGGGCCCAGGTCGCCCTGCTGGCCGTCGCCGCCTGGGGATCGTCGTCGCTGCTGCGGACGTACTGGCGGGACGGGGCGGCGCGGAAGGCCGCGTGAGCCGGTGCCGCCGGGGGCCGGGACGTGGGGCCGAGTCGCGCAGGGCGACCTGGGCGCCGTGCGACGCGAGGGACTCGGCCCGGGGCCGTGCGCTCGGGCTCGCCCTCGCGTCCTTGCGGATCGGGGCCAGTACGACCACGCGCGCGCAGTCGTCGACGAGGTCGGCGTCGAAGGCGGTCGGTTCGCCGGTGAGCGCGCCCGTACAGTCCTCCTCGGCCGGTCCCGGGTCGGCAGGTGGGCGCCGATGGCGTCGAGGACCTTGGTGCCGGGGAAGTCGCGCACGGCGAGCGCGAGTCGGCCGATGCGCTTCACGACCGTCTCCGGGGCGCGTGAACCCAGCGCGGCTCAGAGGTACTTAGCCGTCACGGCGAGGGCGAGGTCCACGTCCGGCACGACCCGCTCACGGTTGACCCGCTCCGTGTACAGGTCGGCCACGGCCGCGCCAGTGGCCAGGTCCAGCGCGAGCAGCGAACCGGCCGACGTGCCGGCGAGGACATCGGCGGCTTCGAGGTGCACCCGAGCCTCGACCAGTCCCGCCGGCGCGCCGGCCTGCCATCCGTAGGCGGTCAGGCCGCCGGGCGCCAGTGCCGTGTTCGCCCTGGCCAGGGGCCACTCCCCGCTTCGGCTTCGCCCGTGACGCCCGCAGGTAGGCGGGGAGTGGTCCACGTTTGGTGGGTGGGGCGCTCACACCCGGGCGAGTACCGTCCTCACGACCTGGCGCAGCATCGCCTCCGGGTCCGGGGCCGGGCCCGGGGAGCGCCACGCAACGAAGCCGTCGGGGCGGATCAGGACCGCACCGGCGCGGGTCACTCCGTGGGTCCTGGCCCAGTCGGCGCCCTCGTCGTCCGGGATCAGGTCGGCCTCCGGTGTCCCGCCAAGGCGGTACAACGTCAGCGGGACCCGCAGCTCGGCCGCCAGGCGCGTCGCCGCCTCGTGCCAGCCGATGGGGCGGGCCGCGTCGCTGAGCAGCACCAGGGAGTTCTCGTAGAGGTCGAGGGTGGAGATACGGGCGTCGCCCCGGCGGAGCCACAGGTGGGGCGCCCTGCTGCCGGGAGCGCCGGTGAGGTCGAGGCCCTCCGGCACCACGGGGGTCGCCGGGTCGGCGCCGACCACCGCGCCCTGGGGGTAGCGGTAGCCGAGGGCGACGTTGAGGACTCCGCGCCGGGGGGCGCCGCCGGGGGTGCCCCCACGGCCTCCGGCCGGGCCGCTCCCGGGGCCTTCGGCCAGTCCATACCCGGGCTCACCGGAGCCAGCACCCCCCGGACCGCCCCCGAACCCGCCCCCGAAAGCCGGTGGCGGTGCGAAGCCCGGGTGGCTGTGTTCCGCCGAGCGGGCGGCGGCTCGGGCGCTGGTGGCCTCGGCGACCGGGCGGCGTTCCGTGTCGTATGTGTCGAGGAGGCCGTCGCCCGCCCAGCCCTCCAGGACCGCGGCCAGTTTCCAGGCGAGGTTGTGGGCGTCCTGGATGCCGGTGTTGGAGCCGAAGGCGCCGGTGGGGGACATCTCGTGGGCCGAGTCGCCGGCGAGGAGGACGCGGCCGGAGCGGTAGCTGCGGGCGACGCGCTGGGCGGCGTGCCAGGGGGCCTTGCCGGTGATCTCGATGTCGAGGTCCGGGTCGCCGACCGCACGGCGGATGTGGGCGGCGCAGCGCTCGTCGGTGAAGTCCTCGACGGTCTCGCCCTGTTCGGGGTGCCAGGGGGCGTGGAAGACCCAGTTCTCGCGGTTGTCCACGGGCAGCAGGGCGCCGTCGGCGTCCTCGCCGGTCAGGTAGCAGACGATGAAGCGGCGTTCGCCCACGACATCGGCGAGGCGGCGGGAGCGGAAGGTGACGCTGACGTTGTGGAAGAGGTCGCCGGGGCCGCTCTGGCCGATGCCGAGCTGCTCGCGGACGGGGCTGCGGGGGCCGTCGGCGGCGACCAGGTAGTCGGCGCGGATGGTGGTGTGCTCGCCGGTCTCCCGGCTCTTCACGATCGCCGTGACGCCCTCGGTGTCGGCCTCGAACGACAGCAGTTCGGTGCCGAAGCGCAGGTCGCCGCCGAGATTCGTGGCGTGGGCGAGGAGTTCGGGTTCGAGGTCGTTCTGGCTGCACAGGCACCATGAGCTGGGGCTGAGCCGGGCCAGCCCATTGCCGGGGTCGATCTGCCTGAACAGCCACTCCCCCGCGTCGCCGGTCAGCGCGGGCGTCTGGAGGATGCCGTGGTTGTCGGTCAGGGTGGCGGCGGCCCGCCGGATGCCGGGCTCGGCGCCGGCCACCCGGAAGATCTCCATCGTGCGGACGTTGTTGCCGCGACCGCGGGGATGGATGGAGGTGCCGACGTGGCGCTCCACGAGGGTGTGCCGGACGCCCAGCCGCCCCAGGAACACCGAGGTCGACAGGCCCACCAGGGATCCGCCGACGACGAGGACCGGGACGCGGTGGACCCCGGGGGCGGCTCGGCCGGACCGGTCGGCTCTTTCGTTCATCGCTGTTCGTCCTCCGTTGTGATCCGTTGTGATCCGTTGTGACAGGCCTTCGGGTCGGACCGTGATCGCGTGACTCGCCCCGCGACAGGTGTGCGCCGGGACCCTCATGCATGCCCCGTACGGCCCGACGAGGCCCGCGGCGGCTCAGGCTTCACCCGCTTAACCCTCCTGGTTCGCGGTCCCCGCGGGCACGGACCACGATCGTGCTTACGCGACCGTCGCACCCCGCCGGCATGGCGCGTGCCGCGGCGATCGCCCCCAGTCCACGACGAAGTTCCCCGGAGAAGAGGTGGACCGGATGACGGTCTCTCCAGTCGTAGCGACGGATGCCGCGACCACGGGCGCCACGGGCGCCACGGACGTTCCCGACGCCACGGCGAGGTCGGCCGACGTGTCCGCGGACGCGGGCGGCGTGTCGATATCCGCGTTCGACGGATCCCGTGTGCGGGTCGTCCTGATGCTGGACGTCCACGACGGGATGCAGCAGGAGTTCCTGGACGCCTACGAGCGCATCCGCGACCGGGTCGCCGCCGTGCCGGGACACGTCAGCGACCAGCTGTGCCAGTCCCTGGAGAACCCCACCCAATGGCTGCTCACCAGCGAATGGGAGAGCGCGGCGCCCTTCCTGGCCTGGGTCAACAGCGACGAGCACCTGGACACCGTCGAGCCCTTGCAGGACTGCGTCCGCGACACCCGCTCCCTGCGCTACAGCGTCCTTCGGGAGACCGCAGGTGAACAGGCCGCCGCCGGTGAGCCGCGGTCCGCTCCCCGGATCGGGGACAACGTCGTCCGGCACGCCCTGACCTTCACCGTGCGGCCCGGCAGCGAGACCGAGGTGGCCCGGCTGCTGTCCGACTACGCGTCGCCCGAGGCCCGCGTCGACGACTCCACGCGGCTGCTGCGCACCTCGCTCTTCCTGCACGGCAACCGGGTCGTGCGGGCCGTGGAGGTGCGGGGCGACTTGCAGGCCGCGCTGCGCCACGTCGCCCGGCAGCCGGAGGTGCGGGCCGTCGAGGAGGCCCTAGACCCGTATCTGGAGCAGGACCGGGATCTTCGCGACCCGCGGTCCGCGCGACGTTTCTTCACCCGGGCCGCGATGCCGGCCGTGCACCACGTGACGAGCCGCGGCCGGGCCGGCGCGCGCAGGCATCGGCTGGCGCTGCTCTACCCGGTCCGCACCGGCGCGGGTCCCGAACTGGCCCGGCTGCTGGCCCGCCAGGACGCCGCCGCAGCGCACGCGTCGGACGGCCCGGTCCTGGCCGCCACCGTCTTCCACCGCGACGACCTCGTCGTACGGCTCGTCGACGTGGCCGGCGATCCGGACCATGTGCCCGCGGCCCTGGTCCTGGGCCTGCGCGGAGCCGACGGGTCCAACGGGTCCAACGGGTCCAACGGGTCCGACAGGTCCGGGGGATCCGGTACGGCCGCCGGGGTCACCGGTGCCGAGCGGCTGCTGGACACCGCCGTCTACGGCGTCGAAGGGCCCCTGACCGAGGCCCGCACGCTCTCCCTGCTGCTTGCGCGCGCCCGTATGACGCCCCTGACCGACCGCCGCTCGCCGGCCTCCTGAGCCACACGGCGCACCCCGCGGCCGCACCCCGCGCCGCACCCCACGCCCGTGTCCCACGCCCCCCACCCCGCGCCCGGCCGGGCCCGACGGCGCGCCTGCCGGTCCGCGCGAACCTCCCCCCACCGCCTCCCGTCACCCCGGAGTGAACGACATGACAGACCAGCAGGTACGCATCGTCTCGCTCGGCGACATCGCGCCGAACCGCCGCCGCGGCGGAGACCTCCGCGCCCTTCTCACGCCCACCACCGCCGGCGCGACCAGCGGCTTCATGGGCGTGGCCATGGTGGAGCCCGGCGACCGCATCGCCGAGCACTACCACCCGTACTCCGAGGAGTTCGTGTACGTCACCGACGGCGCGCTGGAGGTGGACCTGGACGGCGTGCCGCACCCGCTCTCCGCCGGGCAGGGCCTGCTGGTCCCGCGGGACACGCGCCACCGCTTCCGCAACGTGGGCAACGTCGAGGCGCGCCTCGTCTTCCACCTGGGTCCCCTGGCCCCGCGGCCGGAACTGGGCCACGTCGACACGGAGGACGCGGCGGGCAACCCCCTCCCGCAGAACCGGGAGCACGCGGGAGGTGCCGGGCAGGAGCGTCCCGCCACCGCGGCCGAGGCGGTGTCATGACCCGGCGACGGGTCGCCGTCACGGGCATAGGCGTCGTCGCCCCTGGCGGGATCGGCGTGCCCGGGTTCTGGAACCTGCTGTCCGACGGCCGTACGGCGACGCGCCGCATCTCCCTGTTCGACCCGGCCGGGCTGCGCTCGCAGATCGCCGCCGAGTGCGACTTCGAACCGGCCGAGCACGGGCTGGACCTCGCCACGGTCCAACGGTGCGACCGCTACGTGCAGTTCGCGCTCGTGGCCGCCGCGGAGGCGGTGCGGGACGCGGAACTCGACCTGAGCCGCGAGAACCCCTGGCGGGCCGGCGCCACGCTGGGCACGGCGGTCGGCGGCACCACGCGGCTGGAGCACGACTACGTCCTGGTCAGCGAGCGCGGCTCGCGCTGGGACGTCGACGACAAGCGGGCCGGGCCGCACCTGGAGCGCGCGTTCACCCCGGCCGCCCTCTCGTCCGCGGTCGCCGAGGAGTTCGGCGTGCACGGCCCGGTGCAGACGGTGTCCACCGGGTGCACATCGGGTCTGGACGCGGTGGGGTACGCCTACCACGCCGTCGCCGAGGGACGCGTCGACGTGTGTCTGGCGGGCGCGGCGGACTCGCCGATATCGCCGATCACGATGGCCTGCTTCGACGCCATCAAGGCGACCTCGCCGGACAACGACGACCCCGCGCACGCCTCCCGGCCCTTCGACGCCGAACGCAACGGCTTCGTCATGGGCGAGGGCGCCGCGGTGCTCGTCCTTGAGGACCTGGAGCACGCTCGGGCCCGCGGCGCGGACGTGTACTGCGAGATCTCCGGCTACGCGACCTTCGGCAACGCCTACCACATGACCGGGCTCACCAAGGAGGGCCTGGAGATGGCGCGGGCCATCGACGCGGCGCTGGACATGGCCGGGCTGGACGGCTCGGCCGTCGACTACGTCAACGCGCACGGCTCCGGCACCCAGCAGAACGACCGGCACGAGACCGCGGCCGTCAAGCGCTCGCTGGGCGAGCACGCCTACGCGACGCCGATGAGTTCGATCAAGTCCATGGTGGGCCACTCGCTCGGTGCGATCGGCTCGATAGAACTGGCCGCCTGTGTGCTGGCGATGGCCCACCAGGTGGTGCCGCCCACGGCCAACTACACGACCCCCGACCCCGAGTGCGACCTGGACTACGTGCCGCGCGAGGCACGGGAGCGGACGCTGCGGCACGTGCTGTCGGTGGGCAGCGGCTTCGGCGGCTTCCAGTCCGCGGTCGTACTCAGCGGCTGCGAAGGAGGGCTGCGATGAGCGGACCACGAGGGACCGACAGCGGGGACCGGCGCGCGGTCGTCACCGGGCTCGGCGTGGTGTCGCCGCACGGCGTCGGCGCCGAGGCGTTCTGGAAGGCGGTCGCGGACGGCACCAGCAGCCTCGGGCCCGTCACCCGGGAGGGCTGCGGCCATCTGCCGCTGCGGGTCGCGGGCGAGGTGCGCGGCTTCGACGCGGCCGAGACGGTCGAGGAGCGCTATCTCGTCCAGACCGACCGCTTCACGCACTTCGCGCTGACCGCCACCCGACACGCCCTGACGGACGCCCGGTTCGGCCGGGCCGATGTCGAATCCGCATACTCGGTCGGGGTGGTCACCGCCGCCGGTTCGGGCGGCGGCGAGTTCGGGCAGCGTGAGTTGCAGAACCTGTGGGGACAGGGGGCTCGGTTCGTCGGCCCGTACCAGTCGATCGCCTGGTTCTACGCGGCCAGTACCGGCCAGATCTCCATCGGCAACGACTTCAAGGGCCCCTGCGCGGTCGTGGCCGCCGACGAGGCCGGCGGTCTGGACGCGGTGGCGCACGCGGCGCTGACCGTGCGCGGCGGCACCGACACGGTGGTCTGCGGCGCGACGGAGGCGCCGTTGGCCCCGTACTCGATCGTCTGCCAGCTCGGCTACCCGGAGCTGAGCCGCGCCGCCGAACCCGACCGCGCCTACCGTCCGTTCACCAACGCGGCCTGCGGGTACGCGCCGGCCGAGGGCGGTGCCGTACTCGTGGTCGAGGAGGAGGGGGCGGCACGGGAGCGCGGCGCCGACGTGCGGGCGACGGTGGCCGGGCACGCGGCGACCTTCACCGGGCCGTCCCGCTGGGCGCAGTCCCGGGCCGGGCTGGCCCACGCGATCGAGGGCGCCCTGGCCGAGGCGGGCTGCCGGCCCGAGGAGGTGGACGTGGTCTTCGCGGACGCCCTCGGGGTCCCGGAGGCCGACCGGGCCGAGGCTCTGGCGCTGGCCGACGCGCTCGGCCCGCACGCCCGGCGGGTGCCGGTCACCGCGCCCAAGAGCGGGACGGGAAGGGCGTACTGCGCGGCACCGGTGCTGGACGTGGCGACGGCGGTGCTCTCCATGGAGCACGGGCTGATCCCACCCACCCCGCACGTGTTCGACGTGTGCCACGACCTGGACGTGGTGACCGGCCGGGCCCGCCCCGGCGAGCCGCGCACGGCACTGGTGCTCGGCCGCGGGCTCATGGGTTCCAACTCGGCGCTCGTGCTGCGGCGCGGCGCCGTGCCGTCCGCGGGCCGGTGAACGACGCCCCGCGCACCCGTCGAACCGAACACCGACGGTCGCGTCCGGTCCGGCCGAACAGGGCCGGAGCGGACGGCGACCGGCCGGACAACCAACGCCAACCCGAGTGAAGGAGCACCCCTCATGACCGATCGAGTGGACCATCAGGTGACCGTCGAGGACCTGGCGGCGCTGATGAGGCGCACCGCCGGCGTGCACGTCGAACCGGCCGCCCTCAAGCAGCGGGCCGACGCCGGTTTCGACACCTTCGGCCTGGACTCCCTCGGCCTGCTCGGCATCGTGGCCGAGCTGGAGAAGCGGTACGGGCTGGGCCTGCCGGAGCAGGCCGAGCGCTGCAAGACGCCCGCGGACTTCCTCGCGCTGATCAACGGCGCCCTCAAGACAGGAGTGTGACATGGCAGGGCACACCGACAACGAGATCACCATCGCCGCTCCGCTGGAGCTGGTCTGGGACATGACCAACGACATCGAGGGCTGGCCCCGGCTGTTCAGCGAGTACGCCTCCGTGGAGGTGCTCCAACGCGACGGCGACCGCGTCACGTTCCGGCTCACCATGCACCCGGACGCCGACGGCAAGGTGTGGAGCTGGGTCTCCGAGCGCGTCGCCGACCCCGTCACCCGCAGCGTCCGCGCCCACCGGGTGGAGACCGGGCCCTTCCAGTACATGAACATCGTCTGGGAGTACTCCGAGACCGCCGAGGGCACCGTGATGCGCTGGACCCAGGACTTCGCGATGAAGCCGGACGCGCCCGTGGACGACGCCTGGATGACGGACAACATCAACCGCAACTCCCGTACCCAGATGGCGCTGATCCGGGACCGGATCGAGCAGGCGGCGGGCGAGCGGCGCACCGCCTCGGTGCTCGCCGACTGACACCGGCGGGCCGACCGACACCGACCGAGGGGATCACCCCATGCACCACACCCTGATCGTCGCCCGGATGGCACCCGGCGCGGCACCGGACATCGCGAAGGTGTTCGCCGAGTCCGACAGCGGCGAGCTGCCCCACCTGGTGGGCGTCGACCGGCGCAGTCTCTTCGAGTTCGGTGACGGCGTGTATCTGCACCTCATCGAGAGCGACGAGGACCCCGCCCCCGCCATCGGCAGGCTGACCGGGCATCCGGAGTTCCGCCGGGTCAGCGAGCGGCTCGAACCGTATGTCTCGGCGTACGACCCGTCGACCTGGCGCGGTCCGAAGGACGCGATGGCCCGCTGCTTCTACCGCTGGGAGCGGACCGCCGCCGGCTGACGGCCCGTCCTCCCTCGCATGCGTCGGGGTCGTCCGGTTCCCGCCGGGCGGCCCCGACGCCGGTGTGCGCGGACGCCGAACACGCTTGTGAGAAGGCCCACTTGAGGTTCTGTGACGTTCTCGCGGCTCCTTTCGTTCTGATTCCGGGAGTGCACGAAGTCCGTCGTGCGCGCCCGCGGACCAGGGGACCTGGAGAGGGGACGCACGTCGTGGGCCGAACCACCGCCCGCGGGACCCGAGCCCGCGGCCGAAGGCGCCGAGGACCGGCCCGACTGTTTCTGCCGGGGCTGGCCCTCGGGGCGGTGCTGCTGACCGCGGGCGCCGCCGTCGCGTACTGGCGGGAGACCCGGCCCCCGGTGACGGACGATCAGGTGGCGGACGTCGCCGACGCCCTGGACGCGGCCGAGCGCACGGCTTTGCCCGCGAGCCCGTCCCCGGCCCCTTCCCCATCCCCGTCCCCGTCCTCCTCGCCCTCCGCCGTCGCCATCCCGGCGACCGGGCCCGGCACCTTCGTCACCGCCCGCGCCGACGGCGCGACCGTGGGCACCGGCAGTCGCGTACGCCGTTACAAGGTCCTGGTCGAGAAGGGCGTCGACATCCGGGCGGGCGACGCCGCGGCCGAGGTGTCCGAGGTGCTCGCCGACCGCCGCGGCTGGACCCGGGACGGCACCAACTCCTTTCGGCTGGTGGGTTCGGGCCCGTACGACTTCGTGGTGAAGATCGCCACGCCGGGCACCGTCGACGAGATCTGCGGCGCCGCCGGACTGCTCACCCGGGGCGAGGTGAACTGCAGCGTCGGCACGGACGTGGTGGTGAACCTCAAGCGCTGGGTGCTGGGTTCACCCGAGTTCGACGGCCCGATCGGCGAGTACCGGGCACTGATCGTCAACCACGAGGTCGGCCACCGCATCGGCCGCGGCCACGAGACCTGCCCCGGCCCCGGACGGCCCGCCCCCGCGATGATGCAGCAGATCAAGGGCCTCAAGGGATGCGTCGCCAACGCCTGGCCCTACGACGGTGCCGGCGAGTACCTGGGCGGGCCCCCGGTCCCCTGAGCCACCCGGCGGGAGCGTTCGGCGGACGATCGGGGGGACAGGACGCGGGGCGGCGGGTGATGATCGGAGGCATGACCACCACACCGCGCTTCGACCCCCGTGCCCTGCTGGCGGAGAGCCGGCTCGGCGTGCTCGCGACGATCAAGTCGGACGGCCGCCCCCAGCTCTCCCCCGTCATGCCCGCCTACGACCACGAGGCCGGCGTCGTCCGCGTGTCGACCCGCGAGGGGCTGGCCAAGACGGCCAACCTGCGCCGCGACCCGCGGGCCGCGCTGGAGGTGACCGCCCCGGACGGGAGGTCCTGGGCCACCGCCGAGGGCGTCGCCACCCTCACCGGGCCGGGCACCGACCCGCACGGACCGGAGGTCGACGCGCTGGTGGAGTACTACCGCGCCGCCGCGGGTGAGCACCCGGACTGGGAGGAGTACCGCTCGACGATGGTCTCCGACCGCCGGGTACTGCTCACCATCACCGTCGAGCGGGTCTACGGGGCGGACATCGGCTGACCGGGCACGGGCGGCGAACAGCGTGTGCCGGGCGGCGTGTACGACGCGCGCAAAATTTGTGCCGGTGCGGTGATAGATCCGCCCGCCGTTTGCGTATGTCCTGGCGTACGAGTCTCTCGCGTCGCCCTCTGGAGGCACCATGCCCCGCCTGTCCCGCAGCAGGATCGGAGTCGTCGTCCTGTTCGGTGCGATGACCCTGACCCTCACCGCGCTGGCCTTCCCGGCCATGGTCGGTCTGGACCAGGGCAAGGACGACCAGAACAGGATCGTCGCCAACACGGAGTACGGTCCGGTCACCGAGGCGGACCGGGACTTCGTGGTCAAGGTGCGGGCCGCGGGGCTGTGGGAGTACCCGCTGGGCGAGATGGTGATGGAGCGCGGTACGACGAAGGCGATGAAGACGGCCGGCGAGCATTTGATCGTCGGTCACGCCGGACTGGACGCCATGTGCCGCCAGATCGCCCCCGAGTTGGGCATCACGCTGCCCAACCGGGCCTCCCCGCAGCAGGAGGGCTTCGTGGCGACGATCGACGCAAAGAGCGGCAAGGACTTCGACTCCACGGCCGTCAACATCATGCGGGTGACCCACGGCCAGATCTTCCCGGCCGTCGCCAACATCCGGGCCAGCACCAAGAACAGCCTGGTGCGGCAACTGGCGGACGTGGCCAACGACACCGTCCTGGACCACATCACGGTGCTGGAGAAGACCGGGCTCGTCGAGTACGACGACGTGACCTTCAAGCAGACCGGCCCGGCGAAGCTGCCGAAGGAGAAGACCACGCCGCCCCCGCCGGGGCCGGGAGAGCGGGTTCTGGTGCTCAAGCCGCGTCCCGACCTGAACGTGAACACGGCCTCTCCGAAGCCGACTCCGTCACCGGCGGCGCCCTGACCCCTGCCGCGCGGAGCACCTGGCACTCTCTTTTCGCCCTGTGCGATGATCCGGCGCGGGAGCCGGCCCGCCCCGGGGCCGAACGAGAGAGGAAGAGCGGGACCATGACCGCTTCCGGACCGGGCAGCGGCGCCACACCGGACGAGCCGGACGGTGTGCCGCCCGTGCCCGAGCACGTCTGGCGGATGTTCCTGGAGGACGACGAGCACGCCATCCGCGCCTCCGCCCCGAGGGAACCCTCCGCACAGGACCGGGCCCTTGGCCTGGACCCCGGACCGGCGTACGGCACCGACCCGTCCGATGCCCGCGGCACGCACCCGGGCCGCCCCTGCGCCACCGTCGGCGAGCCGTGGCGCCCGGAGGATCCGTGGACCGGACGGGCCTGGGGCGAACTGAACCGGCGGGCCCGGCTCCGGCGGGTGGGCCGGGTGGTCGGCACGGCCACCGCGGTGGCCCTCGCCCTGACCGCGTGGTCGCAGCTGTCCACGGCTCCGGGCGCCCCGGGCGGCGGGCCGGCCGACACCATCGGGCGCCGCCTGGAGGAGAGCCCCGCCCTGCCCACCCTGGCGTCCCCCGCACCGACGGAGTCCGGCCCGGCGACCCCCGCCGTCTTCGACACCGCGCCGTCCGTCGTCCCCCGGGCCTCCTTCTCGTCCGGGACCCTCGGCATCGGCTGAACGCCCACCGCCCGTGACGGGAGGCGTCAGGCGCTGCGTCTGCGGGAGGCCGTCTTCTTGGCGCTCTTGGCGCCCGTGTTCCCGGCGGGCGTGTCCTTGGCCGCCGTGCGCCTGCCCGCGGCCTTCTTGGCGGTGCCCCCGGCCGCCGTCTTCTTCGCGGTCCGGGCGGAGGGCTCGGCGGACTTCGCCGACGGCTTCCCGGCGGTGGAGGTCGTCTTCTTCGGCGCCGCCTTCTTCGCCGGGGTCTTCCTGGCGGCCGTCGACGTCGACTTCTTCCCGCCGGTCTCCTTGGGGGTCCGCCGGGACGGCGTCCCGCGCCGTGGCAGGGACCTGACCTCGGCGTCCTCGTCGGGCTCGGCGGGCTCGGCGCCCCGGGACTCCCGTGCCGCCCGCACACTGCCCTCCAGCGCGGCCATCAGGTCCAGCACCTTCCCGGGCTCGGCCTCCGGCCGGCTCTCCGGGGGCCTCTCGCCGGCGGTCTTCGCGGCGACGACCTCCTCCAGTGCCTCGCGGTACTCGTCGTGCAGGTCGTCCAGGTCGATCTCGCCGAGGGTGTCCATGAGGGCGTCCGCGAGGTCCAGTTCCTGGTCGCGGACGGTGACACCGGCGTCGGGCGCGACGCCCTCGGGGGCGCGCACCTCGTCCGGCCACAGCAGGCCGTGCATCGCGATGGCGTCGCCGACGACCCGGAGCATGCCCAGGCGCTCCCGGCCGCGCAGCGCGAACTTGGCGATGGCGACCCGGTTGCTGCGCTTGAGCGCCTCGCGCAGCAGCGTGTACGGCTTGGCGGCGGGGGCGCCGCTCGCGGCGAGGTAGTACGCGGAGCCCATCTGGAGCGGGTCGATGCGCTCCTCGGGCACGAAGGCCACGATCTCGATCGTCCGCGCCGTCGGGATCGGCAGGTGGGACAGGTCCTCGTCGGTGATCGGGATCATCGAGCCGTCGGCGTCCTCGTAGGCCTTGCCGATCTCGGCCTGGGTGACCTCCCGGTCCTCCAGCTCGCACACCTTGCGGTAGCGGATCCGGCCGCCGTCCTCGGTGTGGATCTGGCGGAAGGAGATCGAGTGGCTCTCGGTCGCGTTCACCAGCTTGATCGGGATGCTGACCAGGCCGAAGGAGATCGCGCCGTTCCAGATGGATCGCACGTGCAGCATCCTTCCTGCCGGACCACCTTCGGGCGGTTTGCCTTTGTTTCATAGGTTTCATGAGTTTCGCGAGATTCGTGAGATTCTCATCGTATGGCGCCCATGACAGAGGTGGAGGGGCGACGGATCGCCCTCAGCAACCTGGACAAGGTGCTGTATCCCGAGACCGGCTTCACCAAGGGCGAGCTGCTGCACTACTACGCGACGACCGCCGGGGTGCTGCTGCCGCACCTGCGGGACCGCGCGGTCTCCTTCCTGCGGTATCCGGACGGTCCGGACGGCCAGGTCTTCTTCACCAAGAACGTGCCGCCGGGTACGCCCGACTGGGTCACCACGGCCGAGGTGCCCCGCTCGGAGGGCCCGGCCCGGATGGTGCTGGTGCAGGACCTGGCGAGCCTGATGTGGGCGGCGAACCTGGTGACCGAGTTCCACACGCACCAGTGGACGGCGGACGATCCCGGCGAGGCCGACCGGCTGGTGCTCGACCTCGATCCCGGGCCGCCCGCGACCGTCGTGCAGTGCTGCGAGGTCGCGCTGTGGCTGCGGGAGCGGCTGGCGGCGGACGGCGTCGAGGCGTACGCCAAGAACGTCCGGGGCCAAGGGGCTGCATCTGCTGGCCGGGGTGCGGGGCGCGTCCTCGGAGCGGGTGTCGGAGTACGCGAAAGGGCTGGCGGTGGAGGCGGAGGAGGCCCTGCCGAGGCTCGTGGTGCACCGGATGACGCGCAGCCTGCGGCCGGGGAAGGTATTCGTGGACTGGAGCCAGAACGCCGCCCGCAAGACCACGGCCGCCCCGTACACGGTGCGGGCCCGCGCCGTGCCGGCCGTCTCCACTCCCGTGGCCTGGGAGGAGGTGGCGGGGTGCCGGCGGGCGGAGCGGTTCGCCTTCCGGGCGGAGGACATCGGTCCACGGGTGCGGGACCACGGCGACCTGCTGGCCCCGCTGCTCGACAGGGACCGGGCGGCGACGCTGCCGTGAGAGGCGGGGGCGGCCCGGTGCTCAGACCCGCGTCCAGGTGGCCCGGTCCCGGGCCATGGCGTGCAGGGCCTTCACGTCGGCCGGTTTGAGCACCCCGCCCAGGCGGGCCAGTCCCGGCAGTTCCCCGTCGGTGAGGAGGCGGACGGAGCGGGGCACGCCGGTGACGGTCACCCGTGCCGGTTCGACGAGGACCAGGACGGGGCGGACCTCGGCCGTCAGGGCGTGGGAGGCCCGGTCGGCCGAGGCGCGGACCCGGCGCAGCAGCGGACGCGGTTCGCGCCGGCCCAGCGCGACCAGGGGGTCGGTGACGCGGACCCGCTGCCCGCGGGCGGGCAGGACGTGGAGGGCGAAGAGCCCTCCGGGCCCGATCACCAGGTGGTGGACGCGGTCGCCGCCGGGCAGCGGGACGGAGTGCAGGGTGTGCAGGCCGGCGCCGTCGAGGCGGTCCAGGGCCGCTCCCGTCCTCTGCTCGGCGGCCAGCGCCCGCCGGCGCGGGTCGGTGCGCAGCAGCCGGTGTGCGGGACCGGGTGTCCGTTCCAGGTCGACCAGGAGTGCCTCGCCGGGCCGGTTGGGGGCGAGGTCGTCGTCGGGGTGGAGGGCGAGCCCGGCCAGTTCGGCGGGGGTCGGGACCGGGGGCGGGCCGACCGTGACCGGGCCGGTGAGGTAGGGGCGCAGGGCCGCGAGCACCTCGTCCTTCCGGTCGTCGCTCAGCAGATTGACGCGGGCGGCGTCACGGTCGTACCAGGCGACGTTCCCGCCGTCCGGGAGGCAGACGTACAGCCGTTCCTGCCCGTGCCGCCGGGCCGGTACGACGCGCAGTCCGTTCATGCACCATCACCCCGCGTCCATGGGACCAGGCGGGGTGCTGCGGGGGCAAGAACGCGGCTACCTTGGGGAGGAGTCGGGACAGGCCCTCGGGCCGCACTGGGGAGGCGCTGTTGGGTGTCCGCGGGACGGGATCCGACGTGCCGGCGCCGGGCCGGCCCTGGGACGAGATCGCGCCGGGGCTCTGGATGGGCGGGCACGAGTTCCGCCGGCCGGCCGGCGGGCTGGGGCTCGCGGTGGTGCGGGACGAGTTCGATCTCGTACAGACCCTGCTGCGGCTGCCCGGGTGCGGGCCGGACGACGGTGTCGAGCACCATGTGTGGCCGATCCCCGACGGGCCCCTGGACGGCACCCAGCTCGCCGGGGCGATCCGGCTGGCGGAGGCCGCGGACGAGGCGCTGGACGCGGGACGCAAGGTCCTCGTGCGCTGCTGCCAGGGGTACAACCGCTCCGGTCTCGTCGTCGCGCACACCCTGGTGCGCCGGGGCGCCACCGCCGACGAGGCGGTCCGGCTGATCCGGGCCCGGCGCTCGCCGTGGGCGCTGCACAACGAGCTGTTCGTGGCCTATCTGCGGGCCGGCCTGGACACCGCGCGGCTGCTTGAGGACCTGGCCGAGTAGCCCGGCCCGCGCCGGCGCACGCAAAATGGCCTTCCGTACGAAGACGCGTTCGGTGCAGCCCGGATCCGGGCGGGCCGCCCGCGCCGATCACCGACCCCAGGAGTGCAGTGCTCCCGAGCCGCCGTGGGCGCCCCGCCCGCGCCCCCGCCGTCCTCGCGCTGCTCCTGGCGACCGCGGCGGCCGGGACGCTGACCGCGTGCGGCGACACGGGCGGGCTGCGGAGCGCGGGCGCGACCCCGGCCGCGCGGAGCCCGGCCCGGCTCTGGCCCGACCTGCCGCCGGCGTCGAGTCCGGCCTACGACATCGGCGAGGTGGACAACGAGGTCGTGGAGGGCGTCACCGTGCCCGGCGGCGACATCCGCGCGGCGGACCCGGTGGCCGTCGTACGGGCGGAGATCGCCGCGCACCCGGACGACTACGCGGGCGACGGGGCGCCGTACCGCGAGACGGCCCGCCGGATGGCGGACTGCGGCGCGGACGGCGCCCGCGCCAACGAGGGCGACGGCGGGTGCCCCGTGCTGCGGCCGTACTACCGCGACCTGACCGGCGACGGGCGCGCCGAGCTGACGCTGGGCTTCCGGCTGCTGCCCGAGAAGCTGACCGCCGTGCGCGTCTACACCGTCGAGAAGGGCCGGCTCGTGCGGGTCATGTCCTACGACGACGCCGTGGGCGCGGTCGAGCTGGCCGGGCGGACGGTGATCGTCCGTTCGCCCTCGGAGGTCGCGGGCTACGAGTACCGGCTCCAGTGGACCTGGGACGCCGACCAGCGGGCCATGCTGCTGACCAGCGACGAGATGCTGCCCACCGACGACGGCGGAAAGCACACGGCACCGTCGCCGTCGTCCTCGGCGAGCGCGCGGTGAGGCTCGCCCTGCCGAGGTGGGCCGGGCCGCTCGCGGTGCGGGCCGCCGTCTTCATCACCGTGATGTGCTGCGCGCTCGCCGCGCTGCTCGGTGTCCTGGTGCACGTCTCGGTGACCGACCAGACCGTCGGCCAGGCCCGCGACGCGGCCCTGGCCCGGCTGCGGGAGGCGACCGCGTCCTACGAGGCGGGCGACCCGCTGCGGCCCGGCGCCGGCGTCGATCCGCCGGGGCTGCCCGAGCGGCTGCGCGAGCTGGCCGCCTCGGGCCGGCGCGGCACGATGGCCGCCGAGTACGAGGGGCGCCCCACGATGTGGGCGGCGGGCCCCGCGGGCGGCGGCCGGGCGCTGGCGGTGCGGGTCGACCACTCCCAGGGGGAGCGCACCATCGAGGGCCTGGACAGCGCGATCGTGTGGTCGTCGGCACTGGCGATCGGCGCGACGCTGCTGGTCGGCGCGTTCGCCGTGACCCGGGTGACGCGCCGGCTGCACACCACGGCCCGGGTGGCGCGGCGGATCACCGCGGGCGACCTCGACGCGCGGGTCGACGATCCCCGCGCGCAGGATCCGAGCCGGGCGCAGGACGAGGTGGCCTCGGTCGCCGCCGCGCTGGACTCCATGGCCGCGTCGCTCCAGGGCAAGCTGCTCGCCGAGCAGCGGTTCACCGCCGACGTGGCGCACGAACTGCGCACCCCGCTGACCGGCCTGCACGCGGCGGCCGAGCTGCTGCCGCCCGGCCGCCCGACCGAGCTGGTACGGGACCGGGTGGCGGCGCTGCGCACGCTCACCGAGGACCTGCTGGAGATCTCCCGGCTGGAGAGCGGGCGCGAGCGCCTGGAGACCGAACCGGAGGAACTGGGCGCGCTGGCCCGGCGGGTCATCCGGGGCTCGGGCACCGACACCCGCGTGGACATCGCGGGGGACGCTCGGGTGGAGACCGACCGGCGGCGCCTGGAGCGGGTGCTGGGCAATCTGGTCGCGAACGCGCACCGGCACGGGCGGGCCCCGGTGGTGCTGACCGTCGACGGGCCGGTGATCACCGTACGGGACCACGGGGACGGCTATCCGGACTACCTCCTCGCCCACGGGCCGCAGCGCTTTCGCACCGAGGGCGGGACGAAGGGGCACGGCCTCGGGCTGACCATCGCGCTGGGCCAGGCGGAGGTGCTCGGGGCGCGGCTGGAGTTCTCGAATCCGCCCGGCGGCGGGGCGCGGGCGCGGCTGACGCTGCCTCAGCAGCCCTGACCCCGCCCGGACCACGGCCCCTTCCCCGATGGCTCAGTGCGGCGGGCGGGCCGTGCCGGGCGCTCCTAATGTGGCGGTTAGTCATCTGACGACACGTTTCGCTCCCCGGGAGGTACTCCCATGTCCCTGCTGTCCGCACCGTCCCCGCGCTCACCGCTTCTCCGCGCACTCGCCACCGCCCTCGCGGCCGGCGCGCTCGCCACCGCAGCCGCCGTCACGCCCGCCGCGGCGCACGACGAGCCCGGCGGCGACCCGGCCCCCGCCGCGGCCGTCGACGGCGCGGGAAAGGGCGGTGAGCCGTCGAGCGGGAACGACGGCGGCGGCCAGGACCAGGGCCGCTACCGGGGTGTCGTCACGGCCGACCGGCTCGCCCTGCGCACCTCGCCGACCCGCGGCTCGGACATCATCCGGTACGCCCGCCGGGGCGAGGTCGTCTCCATCTACTGCAAGACGCCCGGCGACACGGTCGACGGCAACCCGCGCTGGTACCTCCTCACGGACGGCACCTGGGCCTGGGGCTCGGCCCGCTACATCGACAACATCGGCCCCGCGCCGCGCTGGTGCTGATGCCGACGACTCGCACACCCCGCCATTTAGGTAAGTTCCGGACATGACCAAGGCCGGAACCGGAACCGGAATCACCGTGGCACAGGCGGACACGCCCGTTCCCGTCGCCCGACTCCCCCGGCGCCGTGGCACCGAACTCGCGCTCATCCTCATGGCCGTCCTGCTGTCGGTGTTCGGCTACTGCAACGTCGGCCTCGCCCAGCACGGCACCCTCCCGCCCGGCGCCGCCGGTTACGGCGCCGGGCTCGGTGTGCTCGCGCTCCTCGCCCATCTGGCGGTACGGCTGCGCGCGCCCTGGGCCGATCCGCTCCTGCTGCCCATCGGCGTACTGCTCAACGGCCTCGGCCTGGTGCTGATCTACCGGCTCGACCTGGAGACGCCGGACGACCGGGCGGCCCCCACCCAGCTGGTGTGGTCGACGCTGGGCGTCGCGCTGTTCATCGTGGTCGTCCTGCTCCTGCGCGACCACCGGGTGCTCCAGCGCTACGCGTACGTCTGCGTCGCCGCCGCGCTCGTCCTGCTCACCGCGCCGATCCTCTTCCCGGCCGTGAACGGCGCCCGGATCTGGATCCGGATCGGCGACCTTTCCATCCAGCCCGGCGAGTTCGCCAAGGTGCTGCTCGCGGTGTTCTTCGCCGCCTACCTGGCCGCGAACCGCAGCGCGCTGGCGTACGCGGGGCGGCGCGTGTGGCGGCTCCAACTGCCCACCGGCCGCGTCCTCGGCCCGATCCTCGCCGTGTGGCTGGTCAGCGTCGGCGTCCTGGTCCTGGAGCGCGACCTCGGCACCTCGCTGCTCTTCTTCGGCCTCTTCGTCGTCCTGCTGTACGTCGCCACCGGCCGCACCGGCTGGATCGCGGTCGGCCTGCTGCTGGCCTCGCTGGGCGCGGTCGCCGTGGGCTGGCTGGAGCCGCACGTGCACAGCAGGGTGGAGGACTGGCTGCACCCCTTCGCGTCCATCGAGGCGGGCCGGGGCCCCAACCAGCTCGCCCAGTCCCTGTTCGCCTTCGCCGCGGGCGGGGTGACCGGCACGGGCCTGGGCCTCGGGCACTCCGTGCTGATCGGCTTCGCCGTCAAGTCGGACTTCATCCTGGCGACGGCCGGTGAGGAGCTGGGCTTCCTCGGTCTGACCGCCGTCATCCTGCTGTACGGGCTGCTGGTGGAGCGCGGCTACCGGGCGGCGCTCGGCGCGCGCGACCCCTTCGGCCGGCTGCTCGCGGTCGGCCTCTCCTCGATCGTGGCGCTCCAGGTGTTCGTCATCGCGGGCGGCGTGACCGGGCTGATCCCGCTGACCGGCATGGCGATGCCGTTCCTGGCCCAGGGCGGCTCCTCGGTCGTCACCAACTGGGCGATCGTGGCGCTGCTGATCCGGGTCAGTCACGCCGCCCGCAGCCAGGCCGACGCCAAGGCGGCGCCGTGAGAGCCGGGCCGCCGCGGTGACCCGGAACATCCGGCACGCCGCCGCCTTCTGCGCCCTGCTGCTGGTCGCCCTGCTGGTGAACGCGGCCCGGGTGCAGATCGTCCAGGCCCCGGAGTACGACGACAACCCGGGCAACCGCCGCCCGGACATCGCCCGCTACCAGCAGCCGCGCGGCGACATCCTGGTCGGCGGCAAGGCGGTCACCGGCTCCCGGGACAGCGGCGAGCACCTGCGCTACGAACGGACCTACGCGAACGGGCCGATGTACGCGCCGGTCACCGGCTTCGCCTCGCAGGCCTACGGCACGACCCTGCTGGAGCACGCCGAGGACGACCTGCTGTCCGGCGCCGACCCGGCGCTCGCGCCGATCCCGCTGTGGAACGACGTGACCGGGTCCCGCAACCCGGGCGGCGACGTGGTGACGACGATCGACGGGGCCGCGCAGCGGGCGGCGTTCGAGGGGCTCGGCCGGCACAAGGGGGCGGTGGCGGCGATCGAGCCGTCCACGGGCCGGATCCTCGCGCTGGTGTCGACCCCGTCGTACGACCCCCAGTCGCTCTCCGGGAACAGCGCCGCCGCCGACCGGACCTGGGAGCGGCTGAACGGCGACCCGGACAAGCCGATGCTCAACCGGGCGGTGCGCCGGACCTATCCGCCGGGTTCGACCTTCAAGGTGGTCACCGCGGCGGCGGCGCTGGACGCGGGCGTGCTCCGGGACCTCGACGCACCGACCCGCTCCCCCGACCCGTACACGCTGCCCGGGACGCGGACCAGGCTGACCAACGAGGGCGACGGGTGCGCGGACGCCTCGCTGCGGGAGGCCTTCGAGTGGTCCTGCAACACGGTGTTCGCCAAGCTCGGCGTGGACGTGGGCGTGACGGACATGGCGGCCACGGCGGAGGCCTTCGGCTTCAACGACGCCGGGGTGCGGATCCCCTTCGCCGTCTCGCGGAGCACCTTCGACACCTCGGTGGACCGGGCGCAGCTCGGGCTGTCGTCGATCGGGCAGTACAACACGCGGGCCACGCCGCTGCAGATGGCGATGGTGGCGGCGGCGGTGGCCAACGGCGGGCAGGTGCGGGCGCCGTATCTGGTGGAGCGGACGCTGCGGGCGGGCGGCGGCCTGGTGGCGGCGGCCGGGTCGCGGCCGTCCCGGGAGGCGATGCGGCCCTCGACGGCCGCGCGGCTCAAGGAGCTGATGACCGGCGTGGTGGAGAACGGCACCGGCGCGAACGCCGCGATCCCGGGCGCCACCGTGGGCGGCAAGACCGGCACCGCCCAGCACGGGGTCGGCAACTCGGGCACGCCGTACGCCTGGTTCGTCTCCTGGGCGCAGCGCGACGGGGACGTGGAGCCCGAGGTCGCGGTCGCGGTGGTGGTCGAGGGCTCGGCGGCGGACCGGGAGGGCATCAGCGGGGGCGGTCTGGCGGCGCCGATCGCCCGCGCGGTCATGAAGGCGGTGCTCGGCCCGGAGGCCTGAGCACCCCTCACCCCTCACCCCTCACTTCTTTACTCGCGGTCAACAAGTCCCGCGCAGGGGATTGACGAGCTTGCTGACAAGCAGTCTCATAAGACGAGCGAGTGACCGCGGGTAACCCGAACCGTACGACGAGGTGGGACAGCCATGACGACCCTGACGGAAGACGACGCGCTCGACGGCCTGCGCGACGCGCTCGGCCTGCTCAAGGACCGGGAGCAGGTGGCCGAACGGCTGCTCGACTCTTCCGCCAAGCACTCCTTCGACCCGGACAAGGAGCTGGACTGGGACGCGCCCTTCGAGGAGGGCAAGTGGTTCTGGCCGCCGGAGCTGGTGTCGCTGTACGACACCCCGATGTGGAAGCGGATGAGCGAGGAGCAGCGCGTCCTGCTCTCCCGGCACGAGGCCGCGGCGCTCGCCTCGCTCGGCATCTGGTTCGAGCTGATCCTCATGCAGCTCCTGGTCCGGCACATCTACGACAAGGCGGCGACGAGCGCGCACGTGCGCTACGCGCTGACCGAGATCGAGGACGAGTGCCGGCACTCGAAGATGTTCGCCCGGCTGATATCGCGCGGCGGGACGCCGTACTACCCGGTGAGCCCGGCGCACCAGCACCTGGGGCGCCTGTTCAAGACCGTCTCCACCACCCCCGGCTCCTTCACCGCCACCCTGCTCGGCGAGGAGATCCTGGACTGGATGCAGCGGCTGACCTTCCCCGACGAGCGGATCCAGCCGCTGATCCGGGGCGTCACGCGCATCCACGTCGTCGAGGAGGCCCGGCACGTGCGCTACGCCCGTGAGGAACTGCGCCGCCAGATGGTGACGGCCCCGAAGTGGTCGCGGGAGTTCACCCGGATCACCTCCGGCGAGTTCGCCCGCGTCTTCTCCGTCGCCTTCGTCAACCCCGAGGTCTACACGAACGTCGGCCTGGCCAGGCACGAGGCCCTGGCCCAGGTCAGGGCCAGCGGCCACCGCCGCGAAATCATGCAGACCGGCGCGAGGCGCCTCACGGACTTCCTGGACGACATCGGCGTACTGCGGGGTGTCGGGCGACAGTTGTGGCGGTCCTCGGGGCTGCTGGCCTGACCGGGCCGCCCGCCCCGGTGGCCGCGGGAGCGTACCCGGACGGCCGCGGGGACGCGCGGGCTACGCTGCGGTTCATGACCCCGCAGGCCCCCACCCCCGCCTACCGCCGGCTCAGTGTCGAGGAGCGCCGCGTCCAACTGCTCGACGCGGCGCTCGCCCTGTTCGCACACCGGCCGCCGGAGGAGGTCTCCCTGGACGACGTGGCGGAGCGGGCCGGGGTCTCACGGCCCCTGGTGTACCGGTACTTCCCGGGCGGCAAGCAGCAGTTGTACGAGGCCGCGCTCAGGTCGGCCGCCGACGAGCTGCGGCTGTGCTTCGACGAACCCCTCGACGGCCCGCTGCCGGCCCGGCTCTCCCGGGCCCTGGACCGCTACCTCGCCTTCGTCGACGAGCACGACACCGGCTTCAGCGCCCTGCTGCGCGGCGGCAGCGTGGTCGAGACCTCGCAGACCTCGGGCATCGTGGACGGCGTGCGCCGGGCCGCCGCCGAGCACATCACGCGCCACCTCGGCATCGGCGAGCCCGGCCCGCGGCTGCGGATGACCGTGCGGATGTGGATCACGGCGGTGGAGGCCGCCTCCCTGATCTGGCTGGACGAGGCCAAGGAACCGCCCGTCGACGAGCTGCGGGACTGGCTCGTGGAGCAGTTCCTCGCCGTGCTCACCGTCACCGCCCGCCGCGACCCGCAGACCGCGGCGCTGGTCGAGGCGTTCGCGGCGGATCTCTGAGTCCGGCGCGCGGATCGCCGACACTGGTGCCGTGAAGAGCGAAGACACCCCCTTCGAGGGCGGCCCCATGGACGGGCGGGTGCTGCCCGTCCTGGTCGGGATGACCGGGCACCCGCCGAAGACGTACCGCATCCCCGTGCCGGACCCGGACGGCGGCCCGCCCACCGTGCTCGTGTACCGGCGCGTGCCCCGCGAGGCCCGGGGCGGCCTCGGTCTCGCCCGCTGGAAGTACGCGTACGACCCCGAGGGCCGCAAGGGCTCCGGCCGCGCCTGGCCCTGGTCCAGACCGTCCCCGGGACCGGGCCGCGAACCGGGCGCCGATCCAGACGCCACGCCGGGTGGCAAACCGGACGACGCCCACGGGTGACCCCGTTGCGCCGAACCGCGCACACTCGGCGCGCGGAGCCCGGGAACACGCCACAAGCTCGCGGTGCGGAGCGGACGGGCCGCCCCGCACCGGAGGTGATGGCGTGTCAGGAAGGCTTCTGCGGCTGGTGTGCACGGCGGCGACGGCGGCCGGGATCGTCCTCGCACCCGTGCCCGCCGGGGCCGAACCCGAGCCCGGCGGGGCCGGCGGCGAGCGGTCCGTCGCCGAACTGCTGACGGACCTTCAGCGGCTCTACCAGGAGGCGGAGAAGGCCACCGAGACCTACAACGGCACCGAGGAACGGCTCAAGGAGCGGCGCGCCGAGGTGCAGCGGCTGGACGCCGCGCTGACCCGGACCCGGACATCCCTGGACGACAGCCGTGGCGCGGCCGGACGGCTGGCCCGCCAGCAGTACCAGGGCGGGACCAACCTCTCCCCCTATCTGCGGCTGCTGCTGGCCCGCGACCCGCAGCACGCGCTCGACCAGGGGCATGTGCTCGGGCAACTGGCCCGGGATCGGGCCGAGACGGTGGGCCGCCTGACCGGCGACGCGAGGAAGGCGGACGACCTGGCCCGGCGGGCCCGGGAGGCCCTGGACGAGCAACTCGCCCTGGCCGAACGCCAGGAGAAGCAGCGGGACGACGTACGCGACCGGCTGCGCGCCGTCGAGGAACTGCTCGCCTCCCTCAGCCCCGAGGAACTGGCCGCGCTGGCGCGGTTCGAGCAGAACGGGATCGCCGAGGCACAGGAGCGTTTCATGGCGTCCGGCGCGCTCGGCGACGACGGCAAGCCCTCGGCGGAGGGCGACCGGGCGGTGCGGTTCGCGGTGGAGCAGGTCGGCAAGCCCTACGAGTGGGGTGCCGAGGGCCCGGCGTCGTACGACTGCTCGGGGCTGACCTCCGTGGCCTGGCAGCGGGCCGGGACGCCGATCCCGCGGACCAGCCAGGAGCAGTGGGCGGAGCTGGACCACGTGCCGCTCGGCGAGCTGCGGCCCGGCGACCTGGTCGTGTACTTCCCGGAGGCCACCCATGTGGCGATGTACCTCGGTGACGGCATGGTCGTCCAGGCACCGCGTCCCGGCGCCAACGTCAAGGTGTCGCCGATCGCCGCCAACCCGGTCCTGGGTGCCGTACGCCCCGACCCCGGCGGGGAGCCCGTGGCACGGTACGCGCCGCCGAGGCTCCCCGAGGGGGCGACGGACGGGTCCGACGAGGGGTACGCCGCCGGTTACGCGCCGGCCGCCCCGGAGACCTCCGCGAGGTAGCCCTCGGTCTTCGCCGGGTCGAAGAAGAAGTTCTCGAAGTCGGCGGGGTCGTCGAAGCCGTTGGCGAAGCGGTCGGCGACCGGCTGGAGCCGGCCGGCCGCGCCGATCAGGTTCAGGACGTGCTCCGGCGGCGGGGCGAGCATGGCGTTCGTCCACTTGGTGACGTGCTGGGCCGTCTGCCAGTACCGCTCGAAGGTCTGCTGCATCCAGGCCTCGTCGAACTCCTTCTCCCCGTGCTCCAGGATCGAGGCGAGGTAGGCGGCGGCGCACTTGGAGGCGGAGTTGGAGCCCTGTCCGGTGATCGGGTCGTTGGCGACGACCACGTCGGCCACGCCGAGGACCCGGCCGCCGCCGGGGAGCCGGCCGATCGGGTTGCGGACGGTGGGGGCGTAGCGGCCCGCCAGGGTGCCGCCTGCGTCGGTCAGTTCGACCTTGGTGGCCCGCGCGTACTCCCAGGGGAGGAATCTCTCCATGAGTTCCAGGGTCAGGGAGAGGTGCTCCGCCGGGTCCTTGACGTCCGCGAAGGCGTCGAGCGGGCCGCCGGGTATGCCCTCCCAGAACAGGATGTCGGCGCGGCCCGAGGTCGTGAACGTCGGCATGATGAACATCTCGCCCACGCCGGGGACCAGATTGCAGCGGACCGCCTCCATGTCCGGGTGCTCCGGGCGCGGGCCCAGGCCGTGGACGTAGGCCACCGCGAGCGCGCGCTGCGGCTCGGTGTACGGGGAGCGCGAGGCGTCGCGGCCGAACATCTGGACCAGCTCGCCCTTGCCGGCCGAGACCAGGACGAGGTCGTAGGCGCGGGAGAAGTAGTCCAGGTCGCCGACGGCCGCGCCGTGGATGACCAGTTGGCCGCCGCGCTGTGCGAAGGTCTCCATCCAGCCGGCCATCTTCACCCGCTGGTCGACCGACTGCGCGAAGCCGTCGAAGTGCCCCACCCAGTCGATCGCCCGCTGCGAGGGGCCCGGGTCGAAGGAGCCGGGGGCCGCGACCGAGACGCCGAGTCCCTCGATCTTCGGGGCCTGGGACTCCCAGAAGTTCAGCTGGAGATCGCGTTCGTGCTGGAGTGCCGTGTGGAACATGCACTGCGTCGACATGACCCGTCCGGTGCGGATCTCGTCCGCGGTCCGGTTGGACATCAGGGTGACCTCGTAGCCGTGCGACTGGAGGCCGAGGGCGAGTTGGAGGCCGGACTGGCCGGCTCCGACGACGAGTATCTTCCGCATGCGGGGGACGCTCCTAAAGGGGCTACTCGGGGGTTTCGTCGAGCGCGTGGCCCACGAGGGACAAGAGGGTCTCGATGGCCGAGATCCGGCGGCGCGCATCCATGATCATGACAGGTATGTGCGCGGGGATCGTCAACGCCTCCCGCACGTCCTCCGCCTCGAACAGCTCGCTGCCGTCGAAGTGGTTCACCGCGACGACGTACGGCAGTCCGCAGCTCTCGAAGTAGTCCAGCGCGGGGAAGCAGTCCTTCAGGCGGCGGGTGTCGGCCAGCACGACGGCGCCGATCGCGCCGCGCACCAGGTCGTCCCACATGAACCAGAACCGCTGCTGGCCCGGCGTGCCGAACAGGTAGAGCACCAGGTCGTCGTCGAGCGTGATGCGGCCGAAGTCCATGGCCACGGTGGTGGTGAGCTTGCCCGGGGTGGCGGTGAGGTCGTCGGTCTCCTCGCTCGCCTCGGTCATCATCGCCTCGGTCTGCAGGGGCGTGATCTCCGAGACGGCGGTGACCAGAGTGGTCTTGCCGACACCGAAACCGCCCGCCACGACGATCTTCGTCGCGATCGGCGCGCGGGTGCGGTCCGTCTGCCAGGGTTGTACGGACTCGTCGGGGTCGACGAGGGGGGCGACGCCGTAGGCGGCGGCGTCAGAGACGACGGAGTCCACTGAGCACCCTTTCGAGCAGAGCGCGGTCCGGGCGGCCCGTGCCGTGGCCGGTCCCGGTGCCGTACACACGGATCTTTCCCTGGTCCGCGAGGTCGCTGAGGAGCACGCGGACCACGCCGAGCGGCATCTTCAGCAGCGCGGCGATCTCGGCCACCGTACGCATGCGGCGGCACAGTTCGACGATGGCCCGCATCTCCGGCATCACGCGGGAGGTCAGGCCGCCGTTCGTCAGTTCCTTGCGCTCCTCGGCGGCTTCGAGCGCGGCGGTGCCGGCCGTGGCGCCGACGAACGTCTCCACGAGCAGGACGTGGCCGAAGCGGGTACGGCCGCCGGTGAGCGAGTAGGGGCGTACGCGGGCGGCCTTGCGGTCGGCGCCGCGTACGGGAAGGTTCTTCGGGGCTTTCCTGGGGCTGCTGCTCATCGGGCGCTCCCCGTCGAGGTCGACTCGGACTCCAGGGATTTCCGCAGTTCGCTGCGGAGTTCGGGGGTCAGTACATGGCCGGCGCGGCCGACGAAGAGCGCCATGTGGTACGCGACGACGCTCATGTCGCAGTCCGCGGAGCCGTGCACGCCGAGCAGCGAGCCGTCGCTGATGGACATCACGAACAGGCTGCCCTCGTCCATGGCGACCATCGTGTGCTTCACCGGGCCGCAGTCCATCAGCCGGGCGGCGCCGATGGTCAGGCTGCCCACGCCGGAGACGACGGTGGCGAGGTCGGCGGCGGAGCCGCGCGGGCCCTTGCGGGGGGCTTCGACGACCTGCCGGGCCTCTTCGTTGCGACCGGGGTCGGAGGACAGCAGCAGGAGGCCGTCGGAGGAGACCACCGCGACCGATTCGATGCCGGGGACCTCCTCGACGAGGTTGGTCAGCAGCCAGTGGAGATTGCGGGCTTCACTGCTCAGTCCGAAGGTACTGGGCGCGGTCAACTGCTTGCCTCCTCGACAGTGCCCCCCGTGGCTTCTTCGCTTGTCCCCGCCGGTGTGTCCGGTGCCGGGTTCCCGGCCGTCCGGTCGGCGATCTCCGCCTCGACGTCGCGGCGGCCGGCCTCCGCCCCCCGGCGGAACCCTCCCAGCCGGCGACGGAGTGCCTCGGCGTCGACGGACCCCGACGCGCGGGGCCGCGGTACGGCGGGGGTGGTGAGCTTCGGCGTCCGCTTGGGCAGCCCCTTGCCGGTGACGGGTTCGCCCGACTCGTCGTCCTCGGCGTCCCCCGCCCGCGACGCGCCCTCGTCCGGCACCCGGTCGTGGGCGTCGGGTCCGATGGCGTACGGGTCACCGGCGCTGTGCCCCGGCGGGACGCCGTCCGGCGCGTCGGGGGCCGGCGTGGGCTCGGGGGCCGGCGCCGGCTCCTCGGCGTCCTCCTGGGGCGGCAGCAGGAGGGCCATCGTGGCGTCGTCGGGGAGGTCCCGGCCGGGGCTGGTGCCGGGGCCGGTGCCGTCCTCGGGGGGCGTCACGGCCTCGGCGGGCTCCGGGGCGGGCGGGGCGCCGGCCGGCGTGTCGTGCTCGTCCGGGCCGGGGTCCGCCGCCTGGGCCTGCTCGGGGGCCTGGGCCTGCTTGGGGGCCGGTTCCTGCTCGGGGGCCGGTTCGGCGGCCGGTGTCGGCGGCGCCGTGACCTGTGCCTGCGCCTCCGCGGCCCCGGGCGCGGCGCCTTCGGTGGCCTCCGCCGCCTCCGCTCGCCGTACCGCCTGTTCCGCCGAGGTCACCAGCGGGTCGGCGGTCCGGTCCTGGCTCTTCTCCGCGCGGCCGTGCAGGACGTTGGAGTTGGCCTCCGCGTCGGCGCCCGGCAGGGAGAAGGAACCCGTGCCGTCGGACACCGGGACGGTCGGGGCGAGCGCGGCCGGCGGAGCGGCGGCGAGCAGGGTGTTCGGGAGGACCACGACGGCGGCGACACCGCCCTGCTTCTGCTCCCGCAGCCGCACCCGCGCCCCGTGCCGGTGGGCGAGCCGGGCCACCACGTACAGGCCGAGCCCGAGACCGTCCTCGCCCTCCTGGTCGTAGGGCGCCTCCGGGTCGAAGTCGGTGAGGCGGGCGTTGAGCCGCTGGAGCCGCTCGGTGGCCATGCCGATGCCCTCGTCCTGGACGGAGAGCATCACCTCGCCGTTCTCCAGCAGCCAGCCGGAGACCTCGACGGGCAGGTCGGGCGGCGAGAAGGAGGTGGCGTTCTCCATCAGCTCGGCCAGCAGGTGGGACAGGTCGTCGGCCGCGAACCCGGCCACGTGCGCGTGCGGCGGCAGCGCGGCGATGCGCACCCGCTCGTACCGCTCGATCTCGCTGACCGCGGCGCGGACCACGTCGACCAGCGGCACCGGCGAGGCGCTGTGCTGGACGTGCTCGGTGCCGGCGAGGACGAGGAGGTTCTCGCTGTGCCGGCGCATGACCGTGGCGAAGTGGTCCAGCTTGAACAGGGTGGAGAGCCGGTCGGGGTCCTGCTCGCGCTCCTCCAGGCTCTCGATGACCGCCAGTTGCCGCTCGACCAGGCCGAGGGTGCGCAGCGCGAGGTTGACGAAGGTGCCGCCGATGCTCTTGCGCACCACGTCCAACTGGGCTGCGGACCGGCTGAGTTCGGCGTGCAGTTCCTCGCGGGCGTCGGCCATCTTCTGCCGTTGGCCCACGAGGTGCTTGCGGTCGGACTCCAGCGTGTTGACCCGCTCGGCGAGCGTGACGGCGTGCGCGTGCAGGGCGTTGACGGAGCGGACGACCTGGGCGAACTCGTCGTTGCGGCCGGTGAAGGCCACCGGCTCCTCGGCCACCGGGTCCTGCGCGCCGGCGAGCCGGGCCGAGCCGCGGCGCAGCACCGAGAGCGGCCGGGTGAGGGTGCGGGCCATGGCGGTGGCGATGCCGAGGGCCAGCAGGATCAGGGCGCCGAGGGCGGCGACCCGGATCTCCAGCTCGGTGACGTTGTCGTCGCGCAACTGCTCCAGTGCCGTGGTGCGCTTCTCGTAGAGCGCGGACTCGGCGCCGCGCATCGCGTCGACGCGGGCGGAGAGCGCGGCGTCCAGCTTCTTCGCGCTGGTGCCCAGGTCGTCGTCGGAGAGCGTCGGCTCGTCCGTGAGCCCCGCGAGGTACTTCTCCGCGGAGTTGACCTCGGGTCCGGTGACCGTGGAGTCGAAGCTGCTGCGCGCCTCCTTGGGCGCGTCCTCGCGGAAGTCGGCGAGCGCGGCGTCGGAACGCACCCGGGCCTGCTGCGCGGCGGCGGAGAGCGCGTCGCGCTGCTCGGTGTCGGCGTCCGAGGAGGTGACGGTCTCGGTCGGCAGGCCCGTGACCGGGTCGATGACGGTCTCGGTGCCGCTCGGCACGCCGAGGGCCGCGAGCAGCAGGCCCCGGGTGGCGGCGGCCTGCTGGACGGCGGTGTCCAGCTCGGCGAGCGCGTACGCGCCGGTGCCCGCGCGGGGCGGCATCCGCTCGGCCAGTTCCTTGGCCAGGGCGTGGAGTTCGGTGATCGTCTCCGAGTACGCCTCGTGTGCCTCCAGCGCGGTGCTCTTGCCGGTGAGTGCCGCCCGGCGCAGCGCCGCGACGGCGTCGAGGTCCTTGCGCAGGGAGGCGGGCGTGTCGGGGTCGGCGCGCAGCTCCTCCACCTGCCGGTCGACGCGGGCGCTGCGCTGCTCGGAGGGCGCCTTGGACTTGGGGCGGCCGGCCGCGATGTAGGGGGTGACCTCGTCGCGCTCGTCGGCGAGCGAGTGGGCGAGGGTCAGCGCGCCCTGGGTCTGCTCGGCGAGCGTCACCAGCTCCTGGGAGTCGTTCAGTTGGCCGGAGGCGGCCACCAACGACGGGGTTCCGGCCACGGCGACGGCGGCGGCCACGACCGCCACGGCGACGATGAGGCGGTTGCGTACGTGGGTGGGACGGCCCTTGCCGACGGGGGCCTCCGGCGGCGCCGGAGGCGTGGTGCCGGGGGTGCGCTCCGCGCTCCCCGTGGGGGCCGTCTGCTTGCCTGTGCGACGAGGCCGCGTCTTCTGCACCGGTGCTCGCATTCCTGACTCGTGTACCCGTGGGCCCGGGTGGCGCTCCGTCAACTGGCCGGTCGGCGCATGCACCCTCCGCCTGGCTCCGGGCTCCCCAGCCGCCGACTGGGCGTCGGACGGGAAGACCGCGTGAGCGGGGCAGGCCCCCCACCGGTTCCCGACCCTCCCAGTGCCGGTGGGCGGTGGGCGCGCATCATCCGACCCGCCACCCGAAGGAGTGAACCCCGGAGGGGAGTTGGCGGGCAAGTTCCGCCGGCTCGTGCGACGTGCCCGTGCGGCGCGCTGGTTGGACGTTCGAGACGGGCGGTGGCAATATGTGCCGCCGCGCGTCGCCCGAGCGTGGAATTCCGACCCAAATCCGGCGCCTGACCTGCACCCTCGCCTCGAAGAGGGGACTTGGGCCGACCATTTGCGGACACGGTGAAGGGCTCGTGCAGACTGGCTTGATGCGCACGGAACTCGTCTCGGAACCAGGCCTCGCCGACCACCCCAACGAGGACTTCGCGAGCGTCGGACTACCGGCCTCGGGACAGGGCGGCTCACTCGTCGTGCTGGACGGAGTGACACCGCCGCCGAACGGCACGGGGTGTCTGCATTCCGTACCGTGGTTCACGGCGCGCCTCGGCGGAGCGCTGACCGAACTGACCGTTTCACTCCCGGATGTTCCCCTCGTCGAGGCCCTGTCTCGCGCCATCGCTCGTACCTCGGCGGCGCACGCGGAAACCTGTGACCTTTCTCACCCGCGAACACCGCAGGCGACCGTGGTCCTTGCCCGCTGGTCCCCCGGCGCGGTCGAGTACCTGGTCCTGTCCGACTCGGCCCTGCTCGTGGAGGCGCCCGACGGCACGGTCACGGCGCTCCTGGACGACCGGCTGGCCCGCCTGCCCCGCTCGGCCCTCGCCACGGACGCGCTGGTCGACACCGGCTTGCGCAACAAGGAGGGCGGCTTCTTCACGGCCGCGGCCGACCCTTCGGCTGCGGCACGGGCGGTGACGGGGGTGCTGCCGCGCGGCGAGGTGCGCACGCTCGCGGCGCTGACGGACGGGGCCTCGCGGTGGGTGGAGAAGTTCGGGGAGGGCGACTGGAGGGACTGCCTCGCGCTGGTGCGAAAGCAGGGCGCGCAGGCGTTGGTCGACCGGGTACGGGAGCTGGAGCGGGCGGACGACGCGGCCGGCCGGGCGTTCCTCGGGCGGAGCAAGACGCACGACGACGCGACGGTGGTGTACGCGGAACTCTGAGGCGGCGCGGGCGCCGAGGCGGCGCGGGCTACCTCTCCATGCCCCGGTTCAGTTCGTGCAGCAGCCGGGCGAGTTCGGTCACCTCGCGCGGGTTCCAGTCGGCGAGCCGGCGCGCGTACCGGGCACGGCGGGCCTCCCGCACCCGGCCGACGCGTTCCTGGCCCTCCGGGGTCAGGGTGATGAGCCAGGCGCGGCCGTCGGCGGGGTCGGGTTCCCGGGCGACGAGGCCGAGTTCCTCCAGGGCGCGCAGTTGGCGGGACATGGTGGCCTTGCCGACGCCGATGTAGGCGGCCAGTTCGGTGGCGCGCTGTCCGCCGCACTCGCCGAGCCGTACGAGAAGGCCGTAGGCGGACGACTCCAGGTCGGGGTGGACCTCCCGGGCCATCTCGCCCTGGTTGGCGCGGGCGCGCCGGAGCAGGACCGTCAACTCCCGTTCCAGCGCCAGGAACTCCGGTTGGTTCACACCACTGCCCGGCGCCCCGGATTCGACTCCGTGACCGCCGCCGTTCCCGCCTTCGTGCACGTCAGCCCCTGCCTTGATTTTTCCGGTCCTGAAAGTTTCTGCCACGGGCCGCCATCGCCGCAGCTTGGCAAGTATTTCGCAGGCTTAGACCAACGGCGTCTCCCGGCGCCCTTCCCACCCCCCGTTCTACGTGCGTAGCGTCTTCACCGAACCCACGGCTGGCATGCGCACGCCAGCCATCGGTTCTCCCCGTCCACGCATCCCCCACCGGGCACCACCGAGCCCTCGGAGGCACGTCATGCTCGTGCACAGATCCAGATCGGCCCGCGGACGGCGCTTCGCCGCCACCGGGACCCTGCTCAGCGCGTTATTGCTGGTGTTCGCACTCCCCGCCCACTCCTCGTCGGCCGCCGACACCCCACAGCGCGGCTCGGCCCACCTGGGCATGGGCGTCGAGGAGCACGACGGGCGGCAGGGCACCCCCGTCCCGGCCGACGCCACCCAGACGGAGGGCGTCGACGTCTCCAGCCACCAGGGCAACGTCGCCTGGTCGACCCTGTGGAACAGCGGGGTCAAGTGGGCCTACGTCAAGTCCACCGAGGGGACCTACTACACCAACCCGTACTTCGCCCAGCAGTACAACGGCTCCTACGGCGTCGGCATGGTCCGCGGCTCCTACCACTTCGCCACCCCGGACACGACGAGCGGCGCCGCGCAGGCCAACTACTTCGTCGACCACGGCGGCGGCTGGTCCAAGGACGGCAGGACGCTGCCGGGCGCGCTGGACATCGAGTGGAACCCGTACGGCGCCACCTGCTACGGCAAGACGCAGAGCCAGATGGTCTCCTGGATCGGCGACTTCCTGAACACCTACAAGGCCCGCACCGGCCGCGACGCCGTGATCTACACGGCCACGAGCTGGTGGACCGAGTGCACCGGCAACTACAGCGGTTTCGCCGCGAACAACCCGCTGTGGGTCGCCCGGTACGCCGCGGCGGTGGGCGCTCTGCCGGCCGGCTGGGGCTTCTACACGATGTGGCAGTACACCTCGGCCGGTCCCACGGTCGGTGACCACAGCAAGTTCAACGGCGCGCTGGACAGGGTGGTCGCCCTCGCCAACGGCTGACGGCCCCCGCGCGTACAAGCGCGTACAAGGGTGAGGGCCCGGCCCCCTTCACGGGGGCTCGGGCCCTCACTCGTGCGGTGCGCGTCCGTGCCGCGCCGGTGGCTCAGAGCCCGGAAGCCGCTCCCACCGCCGCGACCGGGACCTCCGGCTCCGCACCGTTAGTCGCCGGTGCGAGCGCCAGCTCCAGGACCTGGCGGACGTCGGTGACCGCGTGGACGTCGAGCTTGTCCAGCACCTCCGCCGGGACGTCGTCCAGATCGGGCTCGTTGCGCTTGGGGACGATCACCGTGGTGATCCCCGCCCGGTGCGCGGCGAGCAGCTTCTGCTTGACCCCGCCGATCGGCAGGACGCGGCCGGTCAGCGAGACCTCGCCGGTCATCGCCACGTCGGTGCGGACCAGCCGGCCCGACAGCAGCGAGGCGAGGGCCGTGGTCATCGTGACGCCGGCGCTCGGGCCGTCCTTGGGGACCGCGCCCGCCGGGAAGTGGATGTGCGCTCCCCGGTCCTTCAGATCGCCCACCGGCAGTTCCAGCTCGGCGCCGTGGCTGCGCAGGAAGCTCAGCGCGATCTGCGCCGACTCCTTCATCACGTCGCCCAGCTGACCGGTCAGGGTCAGGCCCGCCGCGCCCGTCTCCGGGTCGGCCAGCGACGCCTCGACGTACAGGACGTCGCCGCCCGCGCCGGTGACCGCGAGGCCGGTGGCCACGCCCGGCACCGAGGTGCGCCGCTCCGCCGGGTCCTGGGCGGACTCGGGCACGTGGTGCGGCCGGCCGATCAGACCGCGCAGGTCGGCTTCGGTGACGGTGAACGGCAGCTCCCGCTCGCCCAGTTCGTGCTGGGCCGCCACCTTGCGCAGCAGCCGGGCGATCGACCGCTCCAGGGTGCGCACGCCCGCCTCGCGGGTGTACTCGCCGGCCAGCCTGCGCAGCGCGCCCTCGTCGACCGTGACCTCGTCCCGGTCCAGGCCGGCCCGCTCCAGTTGGCGCGGGAGCAGGTGGTCGCGGGCGATGACGACCTTCTCGTCCTCGGTGTAGCCGTCCAGGCGGACCAGCTCCATCCGGTCGAGCAGGGCCTCCGGGATGGCCTCCAGGACGTTGGCGGTGGCGAGGAAGACCACGTCGGACAGGTCCAGCTCGACCTCCAGGTAGTGGTCCCGGAAGGTGTGGTTCTGCGCCGGGTCGAGGACTTCGAGGAGGGCCGCGGCCGGGTCGCCCCGGAAGTCGGAGCCCACCTTGTCGATCTCGTCGAGCAGGACGACCGGGTTCATGGACCCCGCCTCCTTGATCGCCCGCACGATCCGGCCGGGCAGCGCGCCGACGTACGTACGCCGGTGGCCGCGAATCTCGGCCTCGTCGCGGACGCCGCCGAGGGCGACCCGGACGAACTCGCGGCCCATCGCGTGGGCGACGGACTCGCCGAGCGAGGTCTTGCCCACACCGGGCGGGCCCACCAGCGCCAGCACGGCACCGCCGCGCCTGCCGCCGACGACGCCCAGACCCCGGTCGACGCGCCGCTTGCGCACCGCCAGGTACTCGGTGATGCGCTCCTTGACGTCCTCCAGGCCCGCGTGTTCGGCGTCGAGCACGGCCTGGGCGCCCTGGATGTCGTAGGCGTCCTCGGTGCGCTCGTTCCACGGCATCTCCAGGACCGTGTCGAGCCAGGTGCGGATCCAGGAGCCCTCGGGCGACTGGTCGGAGGACCGCTCCAGCTTGTCGACCTCCTTGAGCGCGGCCTCGCGGACCTTCTCCGGCAGGTCGGCGGCCTCGACGCGGGTGCGGTAGTCGTCGGACTCCTCGCCCTCCTGCTCGCCGTTGAGTTCCCGCAGCTCCTTGCGGACGGCTTCGAGCTGGCGGCGCAGCAGGAACTCCCGCTGCTGCTTGTCGACGCCCTCCTGGACGTCCTTGGCGATGGTCTCGGCCACGTCCTGCTCGGCGAGGTGCTCGCGCAACTGCCGGGTGGCGAGCTTCAGGCGGGCGACCGGGTCGGCGGTCTCCAGCAGGGCGACCTTCTGCTCGGTGGTGAGGAAGGGCGAGTAACCGGAGTTGTCGGCGAGCGCGGAGACGTCGTCGATGGCCTGGACCCGGTCGACGACCTGCCAGGCGCCGCGCTTGCGCAGCCAGGCGGTGGCGAGCGCCTTGTACTCCTTCACCAGCTCGGTGACCTGGCCGGGCAGCGGCTCGGGCACGGTCTCCTCGACCTCGGTGCCCTCGACCCACAGCGCGGCCCCGGGTCCGGTGGTCCCGGCGCCGATGCGCACCCGGCCCCGGCCGCGGATCAGGGCGCCCGGGTCGCCGTCGGCCAGCCTGCCGACCTGTTCCACCGTGCCGAGGACGCCGGTGGCGGCGTGGGTGCCGTCGATGCGTGGGACGAGGAGGACCCGGGGCTTGCCGGGTTCGGACCTGGCGGCGGCCTGGGCGGCCTCCACCGCGGCCCGTACCTCGGCGTCGCTCAGGTCCAGGGGGACCACCATGCCGGGCAGGACCACTTCGTCGTCGAGCGGCAGCACGGGCAGGGTGAGCGGTGTGAAGGCGGCGGACTCAGCAGCCATGATCTCCCCTTCGGCAGTCAAGTTGAGTTACATAGACTCAATGAAAGGGAGTCCCCGATTGTTCCCCGGGGCATGTTCGCTCTGAGCGATCAACGGCCGCGACACCGGGCGCGCATACAGGAGCGCGGCCGGACGCTCCGGCATTCCCCGCCGGAAGCCCTGCCGGAAGCCCCCGCGAGGAGGACCGCCGGAGGGCTGCCAGGATGGGCCGATGCCGATCACTTCCCACGACTCCGACGACGCCCCCGAGGTGCTGGACCGTCGCGAGGGCCCGCACGGCGAGGTCGTCCTGCGCCGGCACGGGGCGCTGCTGCAGATCATCGCGAACGGCTGCTTCCTGATGGACACCTCCGACGGGCGCTCGGAACGGCGGCTGGTCGACGCGGCGGCCGACGCGCTCGCCGCCCGCGGTGGACGGACCGCGCCGCACCTGCTCCTCGGCGGACTCGGCGTCGGCTTCTCGCTCGCACACGCGGCGGGCGACCCCCGCTGGGGACGGATCGCGGTCGTCGAACGCGAGCGCGCCATCATCGACTGGCACCGCGCGGGACCGCTGTCCGCGCTGTCCGCCGCGGCCCTGGCCGACCCCCGTACGGAGATCCTCGAAGCAGACCTGGTCGGATACGTCGGCAAGGCGTCCGACCGGTACGACGCGCTCTGCCTGGACATCGACAACGGCCCCGGCTGGACCGTCACCGAGGGCAACGACGGGCTGTACACGCCGTCCGGACTGGCGGACTGCGCCCGGCTTCTGAGGCCCGGCGGAGTGCTTGCCGTATGGTCCGCGCGGCCCTCCCCGGAATTCGAAGAAAGCTTGCGCAATGCCGGATTCCAGCAGGTGCGTACCGAAGAGATCCCCGTTGCCCGGGGCGTTCCGGACGTCGTCCACCTCGCCGTCGGGCCTGGATAGCAAAGCCGCGCCGACTCCCCGTACGCTGCTGCTCTGACGCGGATCGTTCAAGCGTCGGCGCAGTCATGGGATCACCCCACGGATTCCGGGAAGCACACCTCTCAGGGGCGGGCGATGGAGCAGACACAGACCTCCCACAACGGCACGGCGACGGCCGCCCAGGGCGCGCAGCGCCGGGTGCTGGTGGTAGAGGACGACCAGACGATCGTGGACGCCATCGCGACCCGCCTGCGCGCCGAAGGGTTCCTGGTGCAAACGGCCGGCGACGGTCCGGCCGCCGTCGACACGGCCGAGGCATGGCAGCCCGACCTGCTGATCCTCGACATCATGCTGCCCGGCTTCGACGGCCTGGAGGTCTGCCGGCGCGTGCAGGCCCAGCGCCCGGTGCCGGTGCTGATGCTCACCGCGCGCGACGACGAGACGGACATGCTGGTCGGCCTCGGCGTGGGCGCCGACGACTACATGACCAAGCCGTTCTCCATGCGCGAACTGGCCGCGCGCGTGCACGTGCTGCTGCGCAGGGTGGAGCGGGCCGTCGTGGCCGCCTCGACGCCGCGCAGCGGCATCCTGCGCCTCGGCGAGCTGGAGATCGACCACGCGCAGCGCCGGGTGCGGGTGCGCAGCGAGGACGTCCACCTCACCCCCACCGAGTTCGACCTGCTGGTCTGCCTGGCGAACACCCCGCGCGCGGTGCTCTCCCGCGAGCAGTTGCTCGCCGAGGTGTGGGACTGGGCGGACGCCTCCGGCACCCGGACCGTGGACAGCCACATCAAGGCGCTGCGCCGGAAGATCGGCGCCGAGCGCATCCGCACCGTGCACGGCGTGGGCTACGCGCTGGAGACACCGACGCCGTGAGCGCGGGACGGGAGGCCGCACGCAGGAGCCCCGGCCCGCGCAACACCGGGGATCCCTGGGGCGGCGTACGCCCGTTCTCGATCAAGACCAAGCTGGGCGCGCTGGTCGTCACCTCGGTGCTGATCACCACCGGTCTCTCGGTGATCGCGGTGCACACCAAGACGGAGCTGCGCTTCATCACGGTCTTCTCGATGATCGCCACGCTGCTGATCACCCAGTTCGTGGCCCACTCGCTGACCGCGCCGCTGGACGAGATGAACGCCGTGGCCCGGTCCATCTCGCACGGCGACTACACGCGCCGGGTGCGCGAGAACCGCCGCGACGAGCTGGGCGACCTGGCCGTCACCATCAACCGCATGGCCGACGACCTGGAGGCCCAGGACCTCCAGCGCAAGGAGCTGGTGGCGAACGTCTCGCACGAGCTGCGCACCCCGATCGCGGGCCTGCGCGCGGTGCTGGAGAACATCGTCGACGGGGTCACCGAGGCCGACCCGGAGACCATGCGCACGGCGCTCGGGCAGACGGAGCGGCTCGGCCGGCTGGTGGAGACGCTGCTGGACCTCTCCCGCCTGGACAACGGCGTCATACCGCTGCGCAGACGGCGCTTCGAGGTCTGGCCGTATCTGTCGGGCGTGCTGAAGGAGGCCAACATGGTCGCGTCGGCACGCGCGGGCATTGCTTCCGGGTCCGGCAGCCACACCCGCACCGACGTGCACCTGGCCCTCGAACGTCTTCCCGCCGGAGCTGACGGCGCACGCCGACCCCGAGCGCATCCACCAGGTGGTCGCCAACCTCATCGACAACGCGGTCAAGCACAGCCCGCCGCACGGCCGGGTGACGGTCCGGGCGCGCCGCGGGGAGTTGCCGGAGTCCCTCGAACTGGAGGTGCTCGACGAGGGTCCGGGCATTCCGCGTTCGGAGTGGCGCCGGGTGTTCGAGCGGTTCAACCGGGGTTCGGTGTCCCGGCCGCACGGTCCGGGCAGCGACGGCGGCACCGGGCTCGGCCTGGCGATCGCGCGCTGGGCGGTGGATCTGCACGGCGGCCGGATCAGGGTGGCCGAATCCGAGCGGGGCTGCCGGATTCTCATCACTCTTCCGGGTCTGCCGTCGACACAGGGTTGACGTAAGGTGCGAAGCGAAGACCAAGATCCACAGGCATCCGCGCTGGCGGACACGTGTGATCAGGCACAGGACCGCGCTCTCTCGGCGCCGGGTCCCGCTCCTTCCTTCCCATACGCCGCAGAACCTCGCTTGTTTCCCGCCATTTCCTGCGCCGAAACGCCGTCTGCGATGTGACTTACGCGACGATGAACGGCCCGGCCTGACCTTCCGGGTCGGGGAGGCGTAGCCTTGATTCCCGCTGTCCACCATCATGTGAAGAAGCGGAAGAGGGCGGTTCTCGCCGTGTCGCCACAGTCCCCCAGTAACTCGAGCATCTCGACCGACACCGACCAAGCGGGCAAGAACCCCGCCGCGGCGTTCGGTGCCAATGAGTGGCTCGTCGACGAGATTTATCAGCAGTACCTCCAGGACCCGAATTCCGTGGACCGAGCCTGGTGGGACTTCTTCGCCGACTACAAGCCAGGGGCACCCGCGGGCCAGCCCGCCGCCGGCAAGGAGACCGGCAGCGCCCCCCAGGCCGCCCCCGCACCGCAGGCGCCGGCCCCGGCCCAGCCCCGGGCGGCCGCCCAGCAGCCCGCCGCGCCCGCGAAGCCGGCGGCCGCGCAGCCCGCCGCCGCTCCGGCGGCCCCGGCCGCACAGCCCGCGCAGGCCAGGCCCGCCGCCAAGCCGCAGGCGAAGGCCGCCGCGCCTGCTGCGCCTGCCCCTCCTGCCCCTCCTGCCCCTCCTGCCAAGGAAGCCACCACCGCCCCCGAGGGCCCCGAGCTGGTGACCCTGCGCGGCCCCGCCGCCGCGGTCGCGAAGAACATGAACGCCTCGCTGGAGCTGCCCACGGCCACGTCCGTGCGCGCGGTCCCGGTGAAGCTGCTGTTCGACAACCGCATCGTCATCAACAACCACCTCAAGCGCGCCCGGGGCGGGAAGATCTCCTTCACGCACCTGATCGGCTACGCGATGGTGCAGGCCATCAAGGCCATGCCGGCGATGAACCACTCGTTCGGCGAGAAGGACGGCAAGCCGACGCTGGTCAAGCCGGCGCACGTCAACCTCGGCCTCGCCATCGACCTGGTCAAGCCCAACGGCGACCGCCAGTTGGTCGTCGCGGCGATCAAGAAGGCCGAGACGCTGAACTTCTTCGAGTTCTGGCAGGCCTACGAGGACATCGTCCGCCGCGCCCGCGACGGCAAGCTGACGATGGACGACTTCAGCGGCGTCACGGTCTCCCTGACCAACCCGGGCGGCCTCGGCACCGTCCACTCGGTGCCGCGTCTGATGCCCGGCCAGTCGGTCATCCTGGGCGTCGGCTCCATGGACTACCCCGCGGAGTTCCAGGGCACCAGCCAGGACACACTCAACAAGCTCGGCATCTCGAAGGTCATGACGCTCACGTCGACCTACGACCACCGGGTCATCCAGGGCGCCGCCTCGGGCGAGTTCCTGCGCCAGATCGCCAACCTGCTCCTCGGCGAGAACGGCTTCTACGACGAGATCTTCAAGGCGCTGCGCATCCCCTACGAGCCGGTCCGCTGGCTCAAGGACATCGACGCCTCGCACGACGACGACGTCACCAAGGCCGCCCGCGTCTTCGAGCTGATCCACTCCTACCGGGTCCGCGGTCACGTCATGGCCGACACCGACCCGCTGGAGTACCAGCAGCGCAAGCACCCCGACCTGGACATCACCGAGCACGGGCTCACCCTGTGGGACCTGGAGCGCGAGTTCGCGGTCGGCGGTTTCGCCGGCAAGTCGCTGATGAAGCTGCGCGACATCCTCGGCGTGCTGCGCGACTCGTACTGCCGCACCACCGGCGTCGAGTTCATGCACATCCAGGACCCGAAGCAGCGCAAGTGGATCCAGGACCGCATCGAGCGCTCGCACACCAAGCCGGAGCGCGAGGAGCAACTGCGCATCCTGCGCCGGCTGAACGCGGCGGAGGCCTTCGAGACCTTCCTGCAGACCAAGTACGTCGGCCAGAAGCGCTTCTCCCTGGAGGGCGGCGAGTCCGTCATCCCGCTGCTGGACGCGGTCATCGACTCGGCGGCCGAGTCCCGCCTGGACGAGGTCGTCATCGGCATGGCCCACCGCGGCCGGCTGAACGTCCTGGCCAACGTCGTCGGCAAGTCGTACGCGCAGATCTTCCGCGAGTTCGAGGGCAACCTCGACCCGAAGTCGATGCACGGCTCCGGTGACGTGAAGTACCACCTGGGCGCCGATGGCACGTTCACCGGCCTGGACGGCGAGCAGATCAAGGTCAGCCTGGTCGCGAACCCCTCCCACCTGGAGGCCGTCGACCCGGTCCTGGAGGGCGTCGCGCGCGCCAAGCAGGACATCATCAACAAGGGCGGCACGGACTTCACCGTCCTGCCGGTGGCGATCCACGGCGACGCGGCCTTCGCGGGCCAGGGCGTGGTGGCCGAGACCCTGAACATGTCGCAACTGCGCGGCTACCGCACCGGCGGCACGGTCCACGTCGTCATCAACAACCAGGTCGGCTTCACCGCCGCCCCTGAGTCCTCGCGCTCCTCGATGTACGCGACCGACGTGGCCCGCATGATCGAGGCCCCGATCTTCCACGTGAACGGCGACGACCCGGAGGCCGTGGTCCGCGTGGCGCGGCTGGCCTTCGAGTTCCGCCAGGCGTTCAACAAGGACGTGGTGATCGACCTCATCTGCTACCGCCGCCGCGGTCACAACGAGTCGGACAACCCGGCCTTCACGCAGCCCCTGATGTACGACCTGATCGACAAGAAGCGCTCGGTGCGCAAGCTGTACACCGAGTCCCTCATCGGTCGCGGCGACATCACCCTGGAAGAGGCCGAGCAGGCCCTCCAGGACTACCAGGGCCAGCTGGAGAAGGTCTTCACCGAGGTCCGCGAGGCCAACTCCCAGCCGGTGTCCGCGGAGCCCTCGGACCCGCAGGCCGAGTTCCCGGTGTCGGTGACCACCGCGGTCACCTCCGAGACCGTCAAGCGGATCGCCGAGTCCCAGGTCAACATCCCCGACCACGTCACCATCCACCCGCGTCTGCTGCCGCAGTTGCAGCGCCGGGCGGCGATGGTCGAGGACGGCACGATCGACTGGGGCATGGGCGAGACCCTCGCCGTCGGCTCCCTCCTCCTGGAGGGCGTCCCGGTCCGCCTCGCGGGCCAGGACTCGCAGCGCGGCACCTTCGGCCAGCGGCACGCGGTCGTCATCGACCGTGAGACGGGCGACGAGTTCACGCCGCTGCTGTACCTGTCCGAGGACCAGGCCCGGTACAACGTCTACAACTCCCTCCTGTCCGAGTACGCGGCCATGGGCTTCGAGTACGGCTACTCGCTGGCCCGCCCGGACGCGCTGGTGATGTGGGAGGCGCAGTTCGGCGACTTCGTCAACGGCGCGCAGACGGTCGTGGACGAGTTCATCTCGTCGGCCGAGCAGAAGTGGAACCAGACCTCCGGCGTCACCCTCCTGCTGCCGCACGGCTACGAGGGCCAGGGCCCGGACCACTCCTCGGCCCGCCCCGAGCGCTTCCTCCAGCTCTGCGCGCAGAACAACATGACGGTCGCGATGCCGACCCTGCCGTCGAACTACTTCCACCTCCTGCGCTGGCAGGTGCACAACCCGCACCACAAGCCGCTCGTCGTCTTCACCCCGAAGTCGATGCTGCGCCTGAAGGCGGCGGCCTCGAAGGCGGAGGAGTTCACGACGGGCCAGTTCCGCCCGGTCATCGGCGACGACTCGGTCGACCCGGCCGCGGTCAGGAAGGTCGTCTTCACCGCCGGCAAGGTCTACTACGACCTGGACGCCGAGCGGAGGAAGCGCGGCCTCACGGACACGGCCATCATCCGCATCGAGCGCCTGTACCCGCTGCCCGGTGCCGAGTTGCAGGCGGAGATCGCCAAGTACCCGAACGCCGAGAAGTACCTGTGGGCCCAGGAGGAGCCGGCGAACCAGGGTGCCTGGCCGTTCATCGCGCTCAACCTGATCGACCACCTGGACCTGGCCGTCGGCGCCGATGTGCCGCACGGCGAGCGCCTGCGCCGCATCTCGCGCCCGCACGGCTCGTCCCCGGCCGTCGGTTCCGCCAAGCGGCACCAGGCCGAGCAGGAGCAGTTGGTGCGTGAGGTGTTCGAGGCCTGAGCCCTCGCGCCCACCCGACCGGAGAGGCCGGCCCCGTTCCCGGGACCGGCCTCTCCGGCTGCCGGACAGCGGGCGTGCGGCGTGCGGTGCCCGGTGCGAGGGCTCAGGCCCGCCGGCCGCCTACTCCTCGTCCTCGTCCTCGTCGTCCAGCCGGGCGAGCCAGGTGGCGAGCCGTTCGACGGGCACCTCGAAGTCCGGGTTGAGGTCCACGAACGTACGCAACTGTTCGGCGAGCCACTCGAAGGTGACCTCTTCCTCGCCGCGCCGCTTCTCCAGTTCCTCGATACCGCGGTCGGTGAAGTACATGTGGGGTTCTCCTGCTGCGTCCGTGTTCCGAATCCCCCCAGCCTATGCAACCGGCGCCACGCGGGGGCGGGCACGGTGACCTCCCGCGGCCGGGACGGGCGGGACGCCCGCGGAACCCTCGGGCGAGGCGGGCGCGAACCCGCGCGGCAGGCCGGCGCGCGTCACCGGGGGACGAGGGCCGGCGTGCCGTGAGCCGTCAGCAGGGCACCCGCCATGGTCCAGCCGGCGCCGCGGTGCCGCGCGCCCCACGCCATGAGCGACACACCGGCCGCCACCTCGGCCAGGGCGAGGGCGCGTCCTCCCGGTCCGTACGCCCGGGGCGGCCGTACGGCGAGACGGGCGGCGTCGCGCCACTGCGCCCCGGCGACCGGCCGGGCACCGGGCAGGGCGCGGGCGCTGCCGCACAGGCGGTCGGCGGGTTCGCCGGGGTCTAGCCCGGCCGGCAGCGAGACTCCCACGCGCGTGAGGACCGCGAGCAGACCGCGCAGCCTCGCGCGGGCGTCGGCCTCGGGATCGGGCTTCGTCAGCCGGTCCAACGACTGGACGTCCAGGACCGGGTCCAGGCCGAGCCGGGCGGCAAAGGTGCGCATCGCCTCGTCCTCGCCGGCCGGGGTACCGCCCGCGAGCCACACATAGCCGACCGGGCGGCGGAAGCCGGACGCCAGGGTGTAGCCGGCCCGGTCGGCGTCCCACCACAGGGCGAGCACGGGCCACGGGGCGCCGACGGCGAGCGCCACGGCCCAGCCGGTGAGCACGCGGTCGACCGGTTCGCCGCCGTGCCGCCAGGGCCCGCCCTCCGGGACGAGGGCGCTCCACTGCGCGCCGGCCCCGACCAGCGACATGCCTTCGCCCAGCAGCGGGGCGACGGCGGCGACGGAGTCCGGCTCGGCTCGGCACAGCAGCAGGGCGCCGGGCGCGGCAGTGGATACGGACTCTTGCGTCGACATGGTCACAAGTTAGGTCAATTACTCCCACCCGGCCGACCGTGATCAGCAGAACGGGTGTCTTGACTTTCCCTGCCCGCGATATATCGTGAATCACGGAGGACGCGATATGGCGCGTTCGGTCGAGGAGGTCTGCACCATGTCCGAGTGGTCCGTCGCGGCGCCCGGGAAACTCACCTTCGACGAGTCCGTGAGCGAGCTGCACGTACGCATCGTCAACGGAACAGTCAACGTGGTGGGCACGGACGAGGGTTCCGCCCGCCTGGAGGTGTCCGAGATCGAGGGGCCACCTCTCGTCGTCACCCACCAGGACGGCGTGCTCACGGTGGCCTACGAGGACCTGCCCTGGAAGGGCTTCCTCAAGTGGCTGGACCGCAAGGGCTGGCGCCGCAGCGCGGTCGTCTCCCTCGCGGTGCCCCCGGACACCCGCGTGGAGGTGGGCGTGATCGGCGCCTCGGCCGTCCTCTCCGGACTGGAGGGGCGCGCCGAGGTGAAGGGCCTCTCCGGGGACACCACTCTCGTGGGTCTCGCCGGACCGGTCCGCGCGGACACGGTCTCCGGGAGTGTGGAGGCGCAGGCCCTCACCGGAGACCTGCGCTTCAACTCCGTCTCCGGCGACCTGACGGTGGTGGAGGCGGGCTCCTCCGTCCGGGCCGACTCGGTGGGCGGTTCGATGATCGTCGACCTGGACCCGTCCGGCGGAGCCACCGACGTCAGTCTGACCAGCGTCTCGGGCGAGATCGCCATCCGGCTGCCCCAGCCGGCCGACGCCCGGGTGGAGGCGAACACGGCCAGTGGCACGGTCTCCAGCGCCTTCGAGGACCTCCGGGTGGCCGGCCAGTGGGGCGCCAAGCGGATCACCGGCCGACTCGGCGCGGGCAACGGCCGGCTCAAGGCCACCACGGTCTCCGGTTCGATCGCGCTGCTGCGCCGTCCGGCGACGCAGGACACACCGTGGGAGCGGGAGCCGCAGGACACCGGCCCGGCGGGCGAGGTGCAGGAGGACTCGGGGGACGGCTCGGGGGACAATTCCGCTTCCGGCCGGGATCCCGGCGCCACCGGCGCACCGGCCGACGGCACGACCGACAAGAAGGTGCTCTGACATGCCCCCCGTCTTCGCCCACGGCCGCCTCCGCCTCTATCTCCTCAAGCTCCTGGACGAGGCCCCGCGCCACGGTTACGAGGTGATGCGGCTCCTCGAAGAGCGCTTCCAGGGCCTGTACGCGCCCTCGGCGGGCACGGTGTATCCGCGTCTGGCCAAGCTGGAGGCCGAGGGCCTGGTCACCCACACCACCGAGGGCGGCCGCAAGGTGTATGCCATCACGGACGCCGGCCGCGCCGAGCTGGCCGGCCGCAGTGGCGAACTGGCCGACCTGGAGCTGGAGATCCGCGAGTCGGTCGCCGAGCTGGCCGCCGAGATCCGGGCCGATGTGCGGGGTGCGGCGGGAGATCTGCGGCGGGAGATGCGGGCCGCGGCCAGTGCGGCCCGCGGAGGCACCGGTTTCCGGGCGCGCGAGGAGGGGGGCGACTCCGCCGGCGGCGCCGGGGACCTCGACGACAAGGAGGCCTGGCGGGCCGCCAAGGAGGAGATGCGGCGCGTCAAGCAGGAGTGGAAGGAGCAGGCCCGGCGCGCCAAGGACGAGAGCCGCCGCGCCCGTGACGAGGCCCAGCGGGCCAGGCGCCAGGCCAAGGAGGCCCAGGAGCGGGCCCGGGTCCAGGCGCAGGAGGAGGTGCAGCGCATCGCCCAGCGGGTCCAGGAACAGGTGCAGGACCACTTCTCGCGGGGCGACTGGCCGACCGGGCTGCGCGAGGGCCTGAGCGAACTGGCCAGGGAGGTCGGCGACTTCGGGAAGGACTTCGGGAAGGAGTTCGGCAAGGACTGGGGCTTCGGCCGCACCGACGCCGGCGCGGGCACCCATCGGCCCGAGTACTCCACCACCCCCGAGGACTTCCCGGCCGGATACACCCCGTCCTGGGCCCACGAGGACCCGGCGGACTCCACCGGTGACCCGGCCCGCGACCTGGACCGGCTGCTCGACCGCTTCCGGGACGACATCCGCGACGCGGCCCGCGACCACGGCGTCACGGCCGACCAGCTCCGCGACGCCCGCCTCCGGCTGTCGGCGACCGCGGCACACCTCGACTCGATACTGCGGACGCCGAAGGCCTGAGCACGACGTGCGCGGCGCCCCGGCACACCACCGGGGCGCCGCGGCACATGCCGGTCAGGCGCAGGCCTTCCCCGCGGCACATGCCGGTCAGGCGCAGGCCTTCCCCGCGCCACTGCCCAGCACCCCGGTCAGCGACTCATGGGTCACCCCGTGGTCGGCGAGCACCTCGGCGGGCACACCGGGGCGGATGGTCAGGGCGAGGAGAAGGTGCTCGTCCCCGATGTGCCGGTCGTGCCGGGCGACGGCGACCCGCAGCGCCTTCTCCAGGATCTCCTTGGCGTCCCGGCTGAAGCCGCGGTGCCCGGACCACCGGCGGGCGCCCTTCCGTTCGCCGGACATCGCACCGACGCCATGGGTCTCCTCCACGCGGGCGACCACCTCCGCGACATCGATGCCCAAGCCGGCGAGGGCGTCGGACTCGGCCTGCGTCAGACCGGCCCGGCGGCCCGCGTCCTCCAGCGCCTGCCGTAGCGAATCGCGGCGCTCGCCGGCACCGAGCGCCGTCAGCGCGAAGGAGGCCCGACTGCCCTCGCGATCCAGCAGGGCGAGCAGCAGGTGCTCGGCGTCGACGGCCTGCGCCCTCGCCTGCTCGGCGTGCCCGACCGCTCCCTGCACCACGGCTCGGGCGTCCTTCGTGAACCGCTCGAACATCACTGCCTCCCGTACTTCTTGTGGACGGCCTGCCGGCTGACCCCGAGTTCCGTGGCGATCTCCTGCCACGACCACCCCTGATGGCGCGCGCTGCGCACCTGCACCGACTCCAGCCGCTCCAGCAGCCTTCGCAGCGCGGCGACGGCCCGCAGCCCGATCCTGGGATCGCGGTCACCCGCACGCGTGGCGAGATCCGTTGCTTCGCTCATGACGTCAACTCTGATTGACAGACCCTCGAATGTCAACCCCGGTTGACGCAAGCGGTCCGGAGGAGCGGGTCAGGAGGTGCTGAGCACGATCTTGCCGAAGTGCCCCCCGGCGGCCATCCGCTCGAAGCCCTCGCGGGCCCGGTCCATCGGAAGCACCTGGTCGAGGACGGGCCGGATGCCGGTGGCGGCGCAGAAGGACAGCAGGTCCTCCAGCTCGTCCTTGGTGCCCATCGTGGAGCCGACGACCTTGAGTTCCAGGAAGAAGATCCGGGTCAGCTCGGCGTGGGAGGGCCGGTCACCGCTGGTGGCGCCGGAGATGACCAGCGTGCCGCCCGGCCGCAGCGACTTCACCGAGTGGGACCAGGTGGCGGCGCCCACGGTCTCGATGACGGCGTCGACCCGCTGCGGCAGCCGCGCGCCCGGCTCGACGGCCGCCACGGCACCCAGCTCCACGGCCCGCTTCCGCTTCGACTCGTCCCGGCCGGTCGCGAAGACCCGCAGTCCCGCCGCCCTGCCGAGCACGATCGCGGCCGTGGCGACCCCGCCACCGGCGCCCTGCACCAGCACGGAGTCACCGGGACGCACCCCGGCGTTGGTGAACAGCATCCGGTAGGCCGTCAGCCAGGCGGTCGGCAGACAGGCGGCCTCCTCGAAGGAGAGTTCCTTCGGCTTGGGCAGGATGTTCCAGGTCGGCACCGCGACCTGCTCGGCGAAGGTCCCCGGATAGCGCTCGGTGAGGATGGAGCGGGGCTCCCCGGGGCCGACGCCGTGACCGGTCTGGCCGATCACGGAGTGCAGGACGACCTCGTTGCCGTCCGCGTCGACACCGGCGGCGTCGCAGCCGAGGATCATCGGCAGCCGGTCCTCGGGGAGGCCGACCCCGCGCAGGGACCACAGGTCGTGATGGTTGAGGGAGGCGGCCCTGACATCGACGACACTCCAGCCGGGACGGGCCTCGGGAGCCGGGCGCTCCCCCGACTCCAGGCCGGTCAGCGGCTGGTCGCGGTCGATTCGGGCGGCGTAGACAGCGAACATGGCCCTGACGATAGGGTCCGCACCCGCCGTCCGAAACCGTACGGCCCTGTGACACACACCCTCTTGCCCTCGTGCGGGGCGGCCGGGAAAACCGGCTCCGTCCGGACGGACGGAGCCGTTCACCGCACGGGGGTCACACCGTCACCGGCGTGCGACCCCTTCCGCACGGGCCGCGGCCGCCACCGCCGCCGTGACGGCGGGCGCGACACGCTCGTCGAACGGGGAGGGGATGACGTAGTCGGCGGCGAGGTCCTCGCCTACCACGGCGGCCAGCGCCTCGGCCGCCGCGAGCTTCATGCCCTCGGTGATCCGGGACGCCCGCACCTGGAGCGCGCCCGCGAAGATGCCCGGGAACGCCAGCACGTTGTTGATCTGGTTCGGGAAGTCCGAGCGCCCGGTCGCGACGACCGCCGCGTACTTGCGGGCGACCTCCGGGTGCACCTCGGGGTTCGGGTTGGCCATCGCGAAGACGAACGCGCCCTCGGCCATCGAGGCGACCGCCGGCTCCGGCACCGTACCGCCGGAGACGCCGATGAAGACGTCGGCGCCGGACAGGGCGGCCTCCAGCGAGCCGGACAGTCCCGTCTTGTTGGTGAAGCCGGCCAGGTCCCGCTTGACCGGGGTCAGGTCCTCCCGGTCCGCCGAGACGACGCCCTTGCGGTCGGAGACCGCCACATCCCCGATACCGGCCTCCACCAGCATCCGGGCGATCGCGACCCCGGCCGCGCCCGCGCCCGAGATCACCGCCCGCAGCTCGCCCAGCGTCCGGCCGCTCAGCCGCGCCGCGTTGCGCAGCGCCGCCAGCGTCACGACCGCCGTGCCGTGCTGGTCGTCGTGGAAGACCGGGATGTCCAGCCGCTCCTGGAGCCTGCGCTCGATCTCGAAGCAGCGCGGCGCCGAGATGTCCTCCAGATTCACGCCGCCGAAGGAGGGCGCGAGCCGCACCACGGTCTCGATGATCTCGTCGGCGTCCGTGCAGTTCAGCGCGATCGGGACCGCGTCCACGCCGCCGAACTGCTTGAACAGGATCGCCTTGCCCTCCATCACCGGCAGGGAGGCCTCGGGCCCGATGTCCCCGAGCCCCAGCACCGCCGTACCGTCCGTCACGACCGCCACGACCGACGACTTCCAGGTGTAGTCGTGGACGAGGTCGGGCTGCTCGGCGATCGCGCTGCACACCTTCGCGACGCCGGGCGTGTACGCCAGGGACAGGTCGTCCTTGTCGCGGACCGGCACGGTGGCCTGCACGGCCATCTTGCCGCCGCGGTGCAGCGCGAACGCGGGGTCGAAGGAGTCGAGGGGCTCCGAGCCCGTCCCCTGCTCCGTGCCGGCATCGCTGTCGCTGCGAGGATTGACGATCTCCGCTGCCACTTTGTCTTACCCCTTAAGAGTTCATGGTTGAGGGTTTGTCCACTCCTGGTGAGGAATGGGCGGGCACCGCGCAGGAAGACGGCCGTTGGGGCCACATGGGCCCCTGCGCGACGGGCGCGCCGCACACGCGCCCCGAGCCCCTGATGAGGGGTGTAAAGAACCTTCTTACCCGACGGACGCCCCCCTCGACGAGTCCGCCAAGTGCAAGCTCACATGTCGGACCCCGATCGCCGCATGTCGGTGACATGACTCATAGCCGGGGAACCGGACAACCTCCCGGCCCGGCTTGACAGGCCCGGAGAAGACGCCTTGGGCAACCGGGAACGCCCGCAATCCGTGTTCGGACAACGAGAAATTCCGCAGAACTTACGGCGGGAGGGGCGGATTCCCGGAAAGGTTCGGTCGTGATGTACCGACCTGGTGCGATTCGAGGAGTCACCCGTTATCCGATTTTGACATGACGGCCCCCCTGAACGGCCGAGTCCGAATGGCAAGATGCCGTCATCACACGAGGTCGCGGCACTCGAAGGCGTGTGCTCCCGTCGACCCACGGCGCCTGCCGGTCATCCGGCCGGCGTCCCGTCCCATCGGCAACTCCCTCACCGCCGGAGGAACCACCATGACCGCAAGCTCCACCCGTCGTACGACCGCCGCGCGCTCCCGGACAGCAGCGGTCGGTGCGATCGCGGTCGCAGGCGCGCTGCTGCTGACCGGCTGCGGCGACCAGACCGAGAGCAACGACTCCGGCAGCGGCGACAGCCAGTCCGCGAGCGCCGCACCGCTGGCCGACAAGCTGCCCCAGTCGATCCGCGACAAGGGCACCATCAAGGTCGGCTCCGACATCGCGTACGCCCCGGTCGAGTTCAAGGACGACTCCGGCAAGACGGTCGGCATCGACCCCGACCTCGCGGAGGCGATGGGCAAGCAGCTCGGGGTGAAGTTCGACTTCGAGAACGGCACCTTCGACACCCTCATCACCGGTCTGCGCTCCAAGCGCTACGACATCGCCATGTCCGCGATGACCGACACCAAGGACCGCCAGGACGGCGTCGACTCCGACACCGGCAAGAAGGTCGGTCAGGGTGTCGACTTCGTCGACTACTTCACCGCGGGTGTCTCGATCTACACCAAGAAGGGCGACGACCAGGGCATCAAGAGCTGGTCCGACCTGTGCGGCAAGAAGCTGGTGCTGCAACGCGGCACGGTCTCGGAGGACCTCGCCAAGGCCGAGAACAAGAAGTGTCCGGCCGGCAAGAAGATCTCCATGGAGGCGTTCGACAACGACCAGCAGGCCCAGACCCGGCTGCGCGCGGGCGGCGCCGCCGCCGGCTCCTCCGACTTCCCGGTCGCGGCGTACGCGGTGCAGACCTCCGGCGGGGGCAACGACTTCCAGCTCGTCGGCGAGCAGGTCGAGGCCGCGCCGTACGGCATCGCGGTCGCCAAGGACAACACGGAGCTGCGTGACGCCCTCAAGGCGGCGCTGGACGCGGTGATCGCCAACGGCGAGTACAAGAAGATCATGGAAAAGTGGGGCGTGGCGGAAGGCGCCCTCACGGAGGCCACCATCAACGGCGGCAAGTGACCGCGCGGCGGCCACTGAAAGGCAGTATCCGTGACTGTTGACAACGACAAGAAGGCGGGCGAACCGGCCGGCACCCCGCCGGCCGGACCGGAGGCCATCAAGGCCATCCCGGTCCGGCACTACGGGCGGTACGTCTCCGCGGTCGTCGCGATCGCGCTGCTGGCCGCGGTCGTCTACGCGTTCTCCCAGGGCAAGATCAACTGGGGTGCGATCCCGGACTACTTCTTCGACGACCGGATCCTGTCCGGCATGGGCAAGACGCTGCTGATCACCGTCCTGGCCATGCTGATCGGCGTCGTCGGCGGCATCCTGCTCGCCGTGATGCGGCTGTCGAAGAACCCGGTGACCTCGTCCATCGCGTGGTTCTACATCTGGTTCTTCCGCGGCACGCCGGTCCTGGTGCAGCTGGTCGTCTGGTTCAACCTCGGCCTGGTCTTCGAGTACATCAACCTCGGGCCGCTGTACCGCGACGAGTGGTCGGACTTCATGACGCCGTTCCTGACGGCGCTGCTCGGCCTCGGCCTCAACGAGGCCGCCTACATGGCGGAGATCTGCCGGGCCGGTCTGCTCGCGGTCGACGAGGGCCAGACCGAGGCGGCGCACGCGCTCGGCATGAGCCACAGCAAGACGCTGCGCCGGATCGTGGTCCCGCAGGCGATGCGCGTGATCGTGCCGCCCACGGGCAACGAGGTCATCAACATGCTGAAGACGACCTCGCTGGTGTCGGTCGTCCAGTACTCCGAGTTGTTCCGCGTGGCCCAGGACATCGGGCAGACCTCCGGCGCCCCGGCCGAGATGCTGTTCCTGGCGGCGGCCTGGTATCTGCTGCTGACCTCGGTCTTCAGCGTGGGCCAGTACTACCTGGAGCGCTACTACGCCCGTGGCTCCAGCCGCTCGCTGCCGGCGACGCCGTGGCAGAAGGTCAAGGCGAACATGATCTCCCTCGGCCGCCCGAAGGGGGGCATGGCATGACCGAGAAGCTCGACACTCCCGCGAGGGACGCCTCCGTCCCCATGGTGAAGGCCGAGGGCGTCCACAAGTCCTTCGGTCTCGTGGAGGTCCTCAAGGGCATCGACCTGGAGGTGCGGACGGGCGAGGTGTTCTGCCTCATCGGCCCCTCCGGCTCGGGCAAGTCGACGTTCCTGCGCTGCATCAACCATCTGGAGAAGATCAACGCCGGTCGGCTGTACGTCGACGGCGAGCTGGTCGGCTACCGCCAGAAGGGTGACAAGCTCTACGAACTCAAGGACAGCGAGGTCGCCGTCAAGCGCCGGAACATCGGCATGGTCTTCCAGCGCTTCAACCTGTTCCCGCACATGACGGCGGTGGAGAACGTCATGGAGGCGCCGGTGCAGGTCAAGGGCGTGAGCAGGGCCCAGGCCAGGGACCGCGCCCGCCAGCTCCTGGAGCGCGTGGGCCTGGCCGACAAGGCCGGCAACTACCCCTCGCAGCTCTCCGGCGGCCAGCAGCAGCGGGTCGCGATCGCGCGGGCCCTCGCGATGGACCCGAAGCTGATGCTGTTCGACGAGCCGACCTCGGCGCTGGACCCCGAGCTGGTCGGTGACGTCCTCAACGTCATGCGCGACCTCGCCGAGTCCGGTATGACGATGGTCGTCGTCACCCACGAGATGGGCTTCGCCCGCGAGGTCGGCGACAGCCTGGTCTTCATGGACAACGGCGTGGTGGTCGAGTCGGGCAACCCGCGTGAGGTGCTGACCGATCCGCAGCACGAGCGGACGAAGGCGTTCCTGTCCAAGGTCCTTTGAGGCCGTGCGAGGCCGTGCGTGGAGGGGCGGTACGGGTCTTCCGTGCCGCCCCTCCTGGTCACCGCCCCGCCGGCCGGCTCATCGGCTTCGGCCCGCCTGCATCGGCTCACTTCAGGGCGAGCAGCAGGGTGTCCGAGGGCGAGCACCACACCGGCCGCGCCTCGCCGAAGCCCTTCTCGCGCAGCACGCGCGCGTGCCAGGCCGCCGGGGGCGTCTCGCCTTCGGCGTGCTCGCCGTAGATCTCGAAACGGCGGGCCGTGGGCCCGGCCAGCACCGGGTCCTCGGCGGCGAGCTGCCACCATTGGGCCCAGTCGAGCACGCTTCCGCTCTTGGCGGCGTCCATCCGCGCGTGCCGCTGGGCGCGCTCGGCCGCGTTGATCCGGGGCGTCGTGTCGTCGATCATGTGATCCGCGTTCATGAAGACACCGCCGTCGCGGACCAGCTCCGCGACTTGGCCGTAGAGGACCGCGAGGGGTTCGGCGTGGAGCCAGTGCAGGGCCGTGGCGCTCAGGACGGCGTCGTACGAGTCGTACGGCAGCCTGGCCGGCCAGTCGGGGTCCTTGAGGTCGGCGGTCACCAGGCCGACGCGCGCGTCGCCCGCGAAGGTGCCCTCGGCGATGGCGAGGAGCGCGGGGTCGAGGTCCACGCCGGTGCTGGTGGCGTCCGGGAACCGGGCGAGCAGCCGGGCCGTGATGGTGCCGGTGCCGCAGGCGAGGTCGAGCACACGCGGTGCGGGGCCGACGAGCGCTCCGACCATGTCGAGCATGATCCGGAAGCGCTCCTCGCGGTCGGGCATGTACCACTCCTGCTGCCGGTCCCAGCTCTGCTGCCAGGCCTGCCAGTCGGTGGCGGGTGTGCCGGTCGTGGTGGTGTCCGAGTCCGTCATTCGGCTCCTCCGTCGCATGCCTCACGTAATACCCTGGGACCACGATCAGCTGTTACCTGACCGCAGGCACGACCCTAGAGCCCCACCGTAAGGACTACAAGTGGAACTGGCCTATTACTCGGATTACGCCGTGCGTCTCGTCAACACCGAGGAGCCGGCGCGGGGGCGGGACGTTCCTGACCTCGGTCGAGGCCGTCCGCGAACTCTTCGGCGTCAACCAGTCGGCGGCCCGGCGCGCCACGGAGGCGGACGTGACCCGGTTCCGCTCGGTCCGGGGGCGGCTGCGCGCGGTCTTCGAGGCGGCCGACGGCGGCGACGAGACCCTCGCCGTGGACCTGCTGAACTCACTCCTCCTCGAGTTCCCGGTGAGCCCGCAGATCTCCGGCCACGAGCACCGCGACGACGACGGCAGCCCGCTGTGGCACATGCACCTGGCGGACCACCCGTCCAACGCGACCGCGGGTTACGCCGCCATCGCGGCGATGGGCCTGGCCTTCCACCTCACCGAGTACGGCGTGGACCGCCTGGGCCTGTGCGAGGCGTCCCCCTGCCGCAACGCCTACCTGGACACCTCCACCAACCGCTCCCGGCGCTACTGCTCCGACCGCTGCGCCACCCGCGCCAACGTGGCCGCCTACCGGGCCCGCAAGCGCCTGGAGGCGGACCGGTCGGTCAGCACCGGCCTGAGCGCCGACAGCGCCCAGCGGACCACGGCGAACGGCGAGCGCTGACCCGAGCGCGGCGGCCGGTACCGGAACCGCACCCTGCCGAGCACGAGTTCCTGCGGCACCACCCCGTAGTCGGTGCTGTCCCCGCCCGCGAACGCGTTGTCCCCGAGCACCCACCAACCGGCCCCGCGCCGCTCGGCGGCCCGCTTGACCACGAGCAGGTCCTGCTGGAAGGGATGCCGCAGTACGACCACGTCACCCACTCTGACTCTGGCCCCCCAGTGCACGAGGAGCACGTCCCCGTGGTGCAGCGTGGGCACCATCGAGGGACCGGTCACCTCGGCCGGTCCGAAAGGCAACGCCCCTCTCACGCGCTCGGTCTCCTGCGACAGCTGCTCCGGCATAACCCGGCACCTCCCCGGTCTTTCCTCCACCAGTCTCAGTCTCACCCGGGACTTTTGTCCTAAGCCCATGGGGGCACCCGCGAAATCGGGCCTCCCAGGGAGTAATGTCCCCCCTGAGAAGACGATCACGAGGAAGGAACGCTTCATGCTTTCCCGCCTGTTTGCCCCCAAGGTCACGGTCAGCGCCCACTGCGACCTGCCCTGCGGCGTGTACGACCCGGCCCAGGCCCGCATCGAGGCGGAGTCGGTCAAGGCCGTCCAGGAGAAGATGGCCGGCAACGACGACCCGCACTTCCAGACGCGCGCCACCGTCATCAAGGAGCAGCGCGCCGAGCTGGCCAAGCACCACGTCTCGGTGCTGTGGAGCGACTACTTCAAGCCGCCGCACTTCGAGAAGTACCCGGAGCTGCACCAGCTCGTCAACGACACCCTGAAGGCCCTGTCGACCGCCAAGGCCTCCACCGACCCGGCGACCGGCCAGAAGGCCCTGGACTACATCGCCCAGATCGACAAGATCTTCTGGGAGACGAAGAAGGCCTGATCTCTGGCTAGGCCGTCTGACCTGCGGTTTCGCGGGTCACGTCGCCTACCTGTCCGCACCCGGTCCGCAGGCCGCCGAGCACGGCGTCCATGACGGCCCGGGTGCGGTCTTCTTCGCCCGGCCGCAGATGCGGGTGGATCCGCAGCGTGATGACGGCGGACGCGTGCCCGAGGACCATCTGGACCTGCTCGACGCTCGCGCCGTCGGCGATGAGCGCGGAGGCGTAGAAGTGCCGCAGGTCGTGGGTGACCATGTGCGGCATCTCAACGGGCTTGCGGGCCTCGTGCCCGGCTGCTTCGTTCTCCACCGCCTGGAGCACCTTGCGGGAGCACTCGGTCTTCCAGCGGCGGCGGTTGAGCGGCTCCCCCTCCTCCATGGTGAACAGGCACTGCCCGCCAGGCGGGCCCGGTCGGTCACAGCGGCGTCGTGGGCGGCGGACAAGTCGGTCACGTCGGCAACTCCGGAGGACGGGCGGCGGGCAGGGACGCACGGACGACCGTGTGCTGGAGCCGGTCACGCAGGTGCACCGCCCGCGCGGCTCCACCGTACTGCGGCCCTCCCAGCTCCCGACCGAGAACGGTGAGCCGGCGCACCATACTGGCCGACATGCGTTCCGGCGAGGACTGGAGAACGAAGCCGAGCATCTTTCCGTGCCGTCCAGGTCGCCCAGCAGCAGACGCCCGCCGGCAAGGTCGAGGTGCGCGGCGAACAGGTCACCAACCGACTGGTCATCGCCGTCCGCGCCGCGATAGAGGCGGATCACCGTCTCCGCGCTGACGATCGCCCGCTGGACGTGCTCCTGCCCGCCTACGGCCAGAAGGGTCGTTCCGGCGTACGCGGACTGCTTGGCCGCGGGGAAGTCGAGGACTCCCAGTGCCTCGTCCCGACCCGAGATCGCCTCACGAGATCGTTCGGCGTCCGACAGGGCGGCGAGCGCTCCTGCCGAGTCGCCGACTGTCGCCCGCGCCCGCGCCTCCAGGCTCGCCAGCCGCGCCCCGATGCTGCCGCCCTCCCTGTGCGGACGACCGACCTGGGCGAGCTGGGCCGCCCGCGCGGCCCACACCCACGGGGGCCGCACGGTGAACGCGACACACCAGCCCGTCGACGTCGGCGAGATCTCCGACCTGATCGACGAGGCCCTCGGCGCGACCGGCATCCTGCCGCCCATATCCCGGCTCGAAGAACTCGACAGAGTGCTGCGCGCCGAGATCGAGCGGCTCGTGCCGGTCGCGCAGCGGCAGGCCGACGCCACTCCACTCCGGTCCCGCGAGTGGTACACCCTGATCCAGGCCGCCGAGCGCGCCGAGGACGCCTTGGGTTACCAGATCGGCGCGACCCCGCTCGCCGGGGCAATCCACATCGGCGAACTCGCCCGCCGGGTGTCCGAGTTGCACATCTCCGCGGCAGGTGACGAGGCATGATCTGCGCGCGCTGCGACAAGCCCATCGAGGGACAGCCCGAGAAGATCATGCCCGACTCACCGACGGGCGCTACCGAGATCCTCGTGCACCCCGACTACTGCAAGGCGTCCCCGCGGCCCCTGCTTCGAGTCCGGCGTCAGGAGTTCTCGGGCCGTGTGTCGCGTGCCGGCCTCGTGGCGCGGGGGCGCCGCTCCGGATCGGTGGGCCGGGTTTCCATGACCAGCTCGTCGATCTCGTCGACCAGCTCGTACCGAGCCGCTACGGGTGCGGTTCGCGCCACATCGGCCACATTCGGGGGCCGTCCGGCAGGTCGAGGACCTCGCCAGTGAACTTGAAGCCGAGGCGTTCGTACAGCACCCGGCTGCGGGCGCTGCTCGCCTCCAGATAGGCGGGCAGCCCCTCGCGGTCACAGCGGTCGAGGGCCGTCCCGATGAGCGCGGTTCCCAGGCCCTCGCCCTGCCGTCCGGGGACCACGCCGATCATCCACAGGTACGCGTGGGCACGGCCGGAGGGGTGGATGCCCTCCGTCAGCCGGGCGATCAGCTCGACGCGCTCGTTCCGCGGATCGACGGCCTCGCGCACCTGTGCGGGGCCGTCCGCGCCGTCGCCGGGCTCGTCGCCGGTGTGCTCGTCCGCGGGGACGGGCAGCCACAGCGCGCAGGCCGCGCCGTCCTCGGTGAGGTCGATGCGCCCATCGGCGAGCACGGCGTCGGTGAAGGCGGCCATGAGCCGGTGGTGGGTCCGGCGGCGGTACTCCTCACCGGGGAAGACCCAACTGCTCACCGGATCGTCCCGGAAGGCCTCGTCCAGCAGCCGGACCACCCGCTCCCGGTCGCCCTCCCCCGCCGTCCGGATCACCACACCCATGTCCCGCCCGCCCTTTCGGCTCAACCTCGCCCGCGTTTACGGCGGTTGAGCCTATCCGGTGCCGTGGGCCACGAGCGGACCCCCACGGCCGCGGACAGGGGTCGGGCCCCGCACACCGTGGGGAAGTGCGGGACCCGCCCGACCGGAACCCTCGGCAGTGCGGTCGTACGTCGGTCAGGTGCCGTACGACCCTGCCTCGGGCCCCGGGGCTTGCGCGGCCGGCCGGGATGCGCCGGGTGAGGCCGTCAGGTGCTGCGCCGGGTCACATACTCGGCCAGGGCGAGCAGGCCGCCCGCCGCCTCCGGGTCGGACACGGCACGGGCGAGTTCCTGCATGGCTCTCGCCATCCGGTCGGCCGCATGGGCCTGCGCCCAGTCCCGGCCACCCGCCCGCTCCACGATCAGGGCGGTGCGTTCCAGATCCTCCTTGCCCTCCTCGTACGGCGCCGCGTACAGCTCGGCCAGTTCTGCGGCGGCCGGGGTGCCGGAGGTGAGGGCGGCGACCACCGGCAGTGACTTCTTGCGGGCGGCCAGGTCCGCGCCGACCGGTTTGCCGGTGCGGCGCGGGTCGCCCCATATGCCGATGACGTCGTCGATGAGCTGGAAGGCCAGCCCGGCCTCACGGCCGAAGCCGTCCAGGGCGTCGACGTCCTCGTCCGCGGCACCGGCGTACAGCGCGCCGAGGGCACAGGCGCATCCGAGCAGCGCGCCCGTCTTGGCCTCGGCCATGGCGAGCGTCTCGTCGAGGGTGATCTCACCCGGGGCGCGCCGCTCCATGGCCGTGTCCGCGTGCTGGCCCTCGCACAGCTCCATGACGCAGTCGGCGAGCCGGGTGGCCCCCGCGGCGGACGCGGGGTGCGGGTCCGCCGCGAGCAGCCGCAGGGCGAGCGCCTGGAGGGCGTCCCCCGCGAGGATGGCGTCGGCGTCGCCGAACACGGTCCACGCGGTCGGCCGGTGGCGTCGGGTCGCGTCCCGGTCCATCACGTCGTCGTGCAGCAACGTGAAGTTGTGGACCAGTTCCACCGCCGCGGCGGCCCGGCCCGCCGACGCACGGGCCACCGGTCCGCCGAGGGCGGCGGCCGCGGTGAGGACGAGCGCGGGGCGGATCGCCTTGCCCGCGTTGCCCGCCGCGGGTGTGCCGTCCGCGTGCTGCCAGCCGAAGTGGTAGAGCGCGATCCGGCGCATCGACGCGGGCAGCGACGCGATGGCGGAGCGCAGTTCGGGGTCGACCGACGCCCGGGACTCCCGTAGGAGAACCGCCGCCTCCTGTCCCTCGGGCACCACCGGCCCGTGTCCCTCGGGCGCTGTCCCCGGCTCCTTCTCCCGCTGTGTGCCGATGGGCCCGTGCCTTTCCAGCGTTCGGGTGGGGCGACGCGTCGCGGTGATGTCGCCACGTGTCTCCGTCATGGACTCACCTCCCCCATGGGTCCGCTTCCGTACCCCCGGGGTGTACCCGCCCGGGAGGGCGGGGACACGACGCCGGGGAGACGCAACGTCACCGCCAGCGGCCGATCTCGACGTTCTCCAGAACGCCGAGCGCGTCCGGCACGAGGACCGCGGCCGAGTAGTAGGCCGTGACCAGGTACTTGATGACGGCCTGTTCGTTGATGCCCATGAAGCGCACCGACAGACTCGGCTCGATCTCGTCCGGGATGCCGGTGGCCCGCAGACCGATGACGCCCTGGTCCTGCTCGCCGGTACGCAGCGCGATGATCGAGGTCGTACGGGCCTCGGTGACCGGGATCTTGTTGCACGGGTAGATCGGCACCCCGCGCCAGGTGGGGATGCGGTTGCCCGCAACGTCGATCGTCTCGGGGACGAGTCCGCGCTTGTTGAGTTCGCGGCCGAACGCGGCGATCGCGCGCGGGTGGGCCAGGAGCAGCTTGGTACCGCGCCGCCGGCTGAGCAGTTCGTCCAGGTCGTCCGGGGCGGGCACGCCGTCGTGCGGCTGGATCCGCTGGTCGTACTCGCAGTTGTGCAGCAGGCCGAACTCGCGGTTGTTGACCAGCTCGTGTTCCTGACGCTCCTTCAGCGCCTCCACCGTCAGCCGGAGCTGCTGCTCGGTCTGGTTCATCGGCTGGTTGTAGAGGTCGGCCACGCGGGAGTGGATGCGCAGCACGGTCTGGGCGACACTCAGTTCGTACTCACGGGGCCGGGCCTCGTAGTCGACGAAGGTGTGCGGGATGTCCGGCTCGCCGCTGTGGCCCGCGGCGAGGTCGATCTCCTTCTCACCGTGCTTGTTGGTGGGCTGCTGCGTGATCGAGCGCCGCTGCTCCAGGTGCGCGCGCAGCGAGTCCGCCCGCTCCGCGACCTGCTCCACCTCCTGGCGGGGCAGGACGAGCACCGTGCAGGCGGTGACCGCGCGGGCGGTGTACTCCCAGATGGCGTCCCCGTCGAGAAGGGCCTGGTCGCCGAAGTAGGAGCCGTCGGCGAGGACGCCGAGCACCGCGTCGTCGCCGTAGGGACCGGTGCCGATCTTCTCGACCTTGCCGTGTGCCAGCAGATAGACCTCGTCGGCTCGGCCGCCGAACGAGGCGATCACCTCGCCGGGCCCGAACTCCCGCTGCTCACAGCGCTGCGCGAGTTCCGAGAGAACCCCGTCGTCCTCGTACGACCGCAGGGCCGGCAGCTCGCCCAGCTCGGCGGGGATGACCTCGACGCGGTCGCCGGTCTTCACGAACGTCACACGTCCGTCGCCGACGGCGAAGGTCAGACGCCGGTTCACCCGGTACGTGCCGCCCTGGACATCCACCCACGGAAGTGAGCGCAGCAGCCAGCGCGAGCTGATCTCCTGCATCTGAGGAACGGACTTGGTCGTGGTGGCCAGGTTCCGCGCGGCCGCCGTGCCGAGGCTCTGCTGCGGCCTGGTCTGCTCGGTGCGGACCTCTTCGCCTACCGACATAAGGAATTGCCCTCCCAGTCATGCCGGACGGCTAGGCCCGGCATCGATGTGCGTGGACCAGCCTTCCTCACGGAGCGTGCTGATGCTATTACACGAAAGAGGGGGAATGGATCACGGACGGCCGGGGCAGACATGGAGGCTTGTCGCGGTCTTGACGGCATGTCCGGCCCTGCTCAGTGCCGTTGGCCGGGGCGAGACTGTCCGAATCGACTCGCACACGGACCGAACAAGTAATAGGAAGCCCTCCGCTTCGGTACAAGCACGGTACGAGGCGGTCGCGACAGGCGGCCGTCGCTCAGCGTGAAGGAGTCGGTCGTGGCCGCACCCATGTCCGCGAGCAGTTTCCTGAAAGCACTGAAGGCGGAAGGTCTCACCGTCGTGGAGGTCGGCGACTGGCGGGACCACAACCGCAACGACAAGGGTGCGTGGGGTCCCGTGCACGGCGTGATGATCCATCACACCGTCACCGAGGGCAGCGCGCCGACCGTGGACATCTGCCGCAAGGGGCACGAGGGCCTGCCGGGCCCCCTGTGCCACGGTGTCATCACCAAGGACGGCACGGTCCATCTGGTCGGCTACGGCCGGGCCAACCACGCCGGGTTCGGCGACGACGACGTCCTGCGCGCCGTGATCGCGGAGAAGGCGCTGCCCCCGGACAACGAGTCGAACACGGACGGCAACCCGCACTTCTACGGTTTCGAGTGCGAGAACCTGGGCGACGGCGACGACCCCTGGCCGGCGGTCCAGCTGGAGGCGATCGAACGGGCCGCCGCCGCGGTCTGCCGCCACCACGGGTGGAATGAACGATCCGTCATCGGGCACCTCGAATGGCAGCCGGGGAAGGTGGACCCGCGGGGATTCACGATGGCCTCGATGCGGGAGCGGGTCCGGGACCGGCTGAAGTGAGCCGCGCGTCGCGCGCGGCGGCGTGACAATGGCAGCGTGACCGGCACCGACACCTCCGACACCCCCGGCACCTCCGGCCTCGGCGCCCTGCGCCCCCGCCTGCCCTCGCCCTCGCAGGAGGTCGCCGACGGCAGGTTCGAGCGCTGCGGTGTCCGTTTGCTGCTGAAGCGGGACGATCTGATCCACCCCGAGCTGGTCGGCAACAAATGGCGCAAACTCGCGCCGAATCTCGCCACGGCGGACGGCCGTACGATCCTCACGTTCGGCGGTGCGTACTCCAACCACCTGCGTGCCACCGCCGCCGCCGGCCGGCTGCTCGGGCTGCCCACCGTGGGCGTGGTACGCGGTCAGGAACTGGCGGGCCGGCCGCTCAACCCCTCGCTGACCCGGTGCGCGGCCGACGGCATGCGGCTGCACTTCGTCGACCGCTCGACGTACCGCCACAAGAGCGAACCGGGGGTCCTGGCGGCCCTGCTGCGCGCGGCCGACGCCGAGGACGCGGTCGTCGTCCCCGAGGGCGGCAGCAACGCGGAGGCCGTCCGCGGCTGCCGGGCACTCGGCGAGGAACTGGGCGCGAGCGCCGACGTGGTCGCCGTCGCCTGCGGCACCGGCGGCACGCTCGCCGGTCTTGCCGCCGGGCTGCCCCCGGGGCGGCGGGCGCTCGGGATACCCGTGCTCAGGGGCGGCTTCCTGGCCGACGACATACGGCGGCTCCAGGAGCGCGCGTTCGGCGGGCTGCGCGGCGCCTGGAGCCTCGACGACCGCTTCCACTGCGGCGGCTACGCCCGCACCACTGCCGAGCTGGACTCCTTCGCCGCGGACTTCGAACAGCGCCACGGCCTCCCCGTGGAGCGCGTCTACGTCGCCAAGATGCTGTACGCCCTGCTCGCCCTCACCCAGGAGGGCGCTTTCCGGCCCGGGACGACGCTGGCGGCGGTCGTCACCGGCCGCCCCTTCGCCTGAGCGGGCCCGTCGAGAGCCACGGGATCCGCCGCGTCCGGCCGCACACACGCGCGGTCTGCCAATTGCCGACCGCCGTCGGCCCGACGCCACACCGACCCGGACGCCACGCGCGGGCGTGCTGTCCCGTCGCATCGCGGGGTGCGGGCCGGTCGTCCCGTCCGGCTGCCCCGCGACACGCCCCCTGCACCGTGCCGCTACGTCGCCTCCCGGTACGCCGCCGCCTCCTCCAGGTCCAGCCTGCGCAGCAGGGTCCGCAGCATCTCGTCGTCGATGTAGCGGGCGTCCCGCAGTCGGACGAACACCTCGCGCTCGGCGCCGATCATCTCCCGGGACAGTCGCCGGTAGGTGTCGTCGACGGTCTCGCCGGTGCCGGGGTTGACCTGTCCGAGCCGCTCCCACACGGCGTTGCGGCGGCGTTCCAGGACCATGCGGAGGCGGTCGGCGAGCGGGCCCGGCAGGGTGTTGCGCTCGTCGGCGAGAAGGTCGTCCAGACGCTGTTCGGCGGCCCGGGACGCCTGCGCCTGGGCGTTGGCCTCCGCCAGGGTCTCGGCCTGTACGTCACGCGAGGGGAACTTCAGCAGGCGGATCAGCGGCGGCAGGGAGACGCCCTGCACCACCAGCGTGCCGATGACCGTGGTGAACGTGAGGAACAGGATGAGGTTGCGCTCGGGAAAGGGCTCACCGCTGTGCATGGTGAGCGGGATGGAGAAGGCGATGGCCAGCGAGACCACGCCCCGCATCCCGGCCCAGGCGATCACGAACGGCCCCTTCCAGGTAAGGGCCCCCTCGCGCGCGCGGACGCGTGCCGACAGCCTCGGCAGGAAGGCCGCCGGGTACACCCACACGAACCTCGCCGCGGCGACCACCAGGAAGAGAGCGACCGCGTACCAGACCGCGTCGGCGCCGTGGGTCGCCCCGAGGCCCCTGAGCACGACGGGCAGCTGGAGTCCGATCAGGGCGAACACGGCCGACTCCAGGACGAACGCGACCATCTTCCACACCGCGTCCTCCTGGAGCCGGGTGGCGAAATCGACCTCCCACGCGCGGTGGCCGAGGAAGAGCGCGACGACCACCACCGCGAGCACCCCGGAGGCGTGCACCTGCTCGGCGACGGCGTAGGCGACGAACGGGATCAGCAGGGAGAGCGCGTTCTGCAGAAGGGCCTCCCTCAGATGCGTGCGCAGCCAGTGGAGCGGGAGCATCAGCACCAGCCCGACGCCGACGCCGCCCACCGCCGCGATCAGGAACTCGCCGATCCCGCCGGCCCAGGTCGCGCCCTCGCCGACCGCCGCGGCGAGCGCCACCTTGAAGGCGGTGATCGCGGTGGCGTCGTTCACCAGGGACTCGCCCTGAAGGATGGTGGTGATCCGGGAGGGCAGCCCCACCCGGCGGGCGACCGCCGTGGCCGCGACGGCGTCCGGCGGCGCCACCACCGCGCCGAGCACCAGGGCCGCGGTCAGCGGCAGGCCCGGCACGATCAGATAGGCGGCGCAGCCGACGACGAAGGTGGCGAAGAGCACGTAGCCGACGGACAGCATCGCCACGGGCCGCAACTGCGCCCGCAGATCCAGGTAGGAGCTGTCGGTGGCAGCCGTGTAGAGCAGCGGGGGCAGCAGCAGCGGCAGCACGATGTGCGGGTCGAGGGCGTAGTTCGGCACGCCGGGCACGTAGCCCACCGCCAGCCCCACCGCGACCAGCAGCAGCGGTACCGGCACGGGCACGCGCCGTCCCGCGGCGGCGATCGCGGCGCTGCCCGCGACCAGCAACAGCAGCGGCATCACGTCCATCGCTCTTCGCCCGCCCTCTTTTTCCGCGCGGTCATCCGCACACCCGTCGTAACCTGGCAATCATGAAACAGTGCACGCACGTCGACGCGCTGCCGCACCCGGAACCCGCACCGCGCAGCGAGACCTGCCTGGAGTGTCTGGCCGAGGGCACGGACCCGGTGCAGCTCCGGCTGTGCCTCGTCTGCGGGCATGTCGGCTGCTGCGACTCCTCGCCGAGGCAGCACGCGACGGGGCACTACAAGGTGACCGGGCACCCGGTGATGCGCACTCTGGAGCCCGGGGAGAACTGGCGCTGGTGCTTCGTCGATCATGTCCTCGTGTGACCTCGGCCCCGGACGGTTCGACCGTCTGACGCCTGGGTACGTCAACCCGGCGCGCGCTCTTCCGATTTGGGCCCGCCGAACCCCTAGCCACTGTACGTGTTCATGTGTTTACTATGAGTGACAGCAAGGGGTTGGGGTCTCGGGGACAGGAAACTTCGGAGCGCGATAACGTCACCGCTGAACCACGCATCGCGTTACCCGTGGGACGATCCCTCGGCCCTGTAACGCTTGTACCACCTTGGAGGTGAGGGTGTCCCAGATCGCAGGCGAGCCCGCGACCCAGGACTTCGTCGAAGTCCGGCTGCCGGCCGCGGGTGCCTACCTGTCGGTGCTGCGTACGGCGACGGCCGGCCTTGCAGCCCGTTTGGACTTCACCCTCGACGAGATCGAGGACCTGCGCATCGCAGTCGACGAGGCTTGCGCGATCCTGCTTCAGCAGGCCGTGCCCGGCTCGGTGCTCAGTTGTGTCTTCCGCCTCGTCGACGACTCGCTCGAGGTCACCGTCTCGGCCCCGACCACCGACGGCCATGCCCCCTCGCGGGACACGTTCGCGTGGACGGTGCTGTCCGCCCTCGCGGGCAAGGTCTCCTCCGCCGTGGACGAGGACAAAACCGTTTCGATCAGCCTCTACAAACAGCGCGGCGCGGGACCTGGGCCGCAGTGAGGGACGGGGACGGGCCGGTGCGGGACGAAGAGCGCGGCACACGGGAGCCGCCGGCCGAGGGCAAACGTTCTCCGAACGAGGACCGACGCATGACGGACGGCATCGACGGCATCCCCGAGCAGGCCCGGCCGCATCCGGAGGACGAGGCCCCGCCCGGGGCCGTCGTTCCGGGCGACGGGCAGCGGGCCGGGGACACCCCCGGCCCGCCCGTCCGAGCGGAGGCGGAGGCTCGGGAAAGGGCGACGGGCGGGACGATGAGCGAGCACGAGCGACACGCCGAGGACGAGGCGCCGGGTGCACGAGGTACGCAGGGCACCCGGCACGACCCGCAGGACCGCAGCGGGGCGCGCCTTCTCTTCGCCGAGCTGCGCACCCTGACGAAGGACAGCCCGGAGTACGCGGAGCTGCGCAATCGGCTGGTCCGCATGCATCTGCCGCTCGTCGAACACCTCGCGCGCCGCTTCCGCAACCGCGGCGAGCCTCTGGACGACCTCACCCAGGTCGCCACCATCGGACTGATCAAGTCGGTCGACCGTTTCGACCCGGACCGCGGGGTGGAGTTCTCCACCTACGCGACCCCGACGGTCGTCGGCGAGATCAAGCGGCACTTCCGGGACAAGGGCTGGGCGGTGCGGGTCCCGCGCCGGCTCCAGGAGCTGCGGCTGGCCCTGACGACGGCCACGGCGGAGCTGTCCCAGTTGCACGGGCGCTCCCCCACGGTCCACGAGCTGGCCCAGAAGCTGGCGATCTCGGAGGAGGAGGTCCTGGAGGGCCTGGAGTCGGCCAACGCGTACTCCACGCTGTCCCTGGACGTCCCGGACACCGACGACGAGTCCCCGGCGGTCGCGGACACCCTCGGCGCCGAGGACGAGGCCCTGGAGGGCGTCGAGTACCGGGAGTCGCTCAAGCCGCTGCTGGAGGATCTGCCGCCGCGGGAGAAGCGGATCCTGCTGCTGCGCTTCTTCGGCAACATGACGCAGTCGCAGATCGCGCAGGAGGTCGGGATCTCCCAGATGCACGTGTCGCGACTGCTGGCCCGCACCCTGGCGCAACTGCGGGAGAAGCTCCTGGTCGAGGAGTAGCCGACCGCGCTCCTGCCGGGCGGCTACTCCTCGGCGTTGCCGGGGCCCCGGATGCCGAGGGCCCGGGTGGTCGTGGGGTTGACGAGCAGGACCAGCGCCGTGACGGCCACCACGCCGAGCACGATGCCCGCGGGGATGGCCAGGCTGTCGGCCTGCAACAGGTTGTAGGCCACGGGCAGTGCCATGATCTGCGTGATGACGGCGGGTCCCCGGCTCCAGCCCCGCCGGCCCAGCAGCCCGCCGGCGGCGAGCAGCGGCAGCAGCGCGAGGACGATCAGGGTGACGCCTCCGGTGATGGCGGAGGTCCGGTCGTCGGGGTGGCCGGTGAGGCCGCCCACCAGCATCCAGCCGCCCCCGACGACGAGCGCCAGCCCCTCCAGCGCGGCGAGCGCGGCGGCGGCGGTGAGCCGGCCGGGGCGGGGGCCCGCCTCTTCGGCGGCTTCGGCGGCTTCGGTGGTGGGGGTCTGCTCACTGCTCACCCCTGAAGGGTAGCCCTCGGCGCACCGGCTCCCACGAGGGTGTCCGGCCGTCGCCGTGCGGACGTGTCATCCACTCGCCGCGCGGACGTATCACCGCTCGCCGCGCGGACATGTCACCCCCGCCGTGTGCCCGAGTGGCGATCCCCACCTCGGGCTGGGCCGGGTACCACCCAGTAGGTACCCTGCAGACCATGCGTGCACTTCTCGTGGTCAACCCGGCGGCAACCACCACGAGCGCGCGTACGCGCGATGTGCTCATCCACGCGCTCGCCAGCGAGATGAAGCTGGAGGCGGTCACCACCGAGTACCGCGGCCACGCGCGCGACCTCGGCCGGCAGGCGGCGCAGAGCGACGACATCGACCTGGTGGTGGCCCTCGGCGGCGACGGCACGGTGAACGAGGTCGTCAATGGTCTGCTGCACTCCGGCCCCGACCCCGACAACCTGCCCGGTCTCGCGGTGGTCCCGGGCGGTTCCACCAACGTCTTCGCCCGCGCCCTCGGCCTGCCCAACGACGCGGTGGAGGCCACCGGCGCCCTGCTGGACGCCCTGCGCCGGGGCGGCGAGCAGACCGTCGGCCTGGGCCTCGCCTCGGGCACCGCGGGCACGGAGGACGAGGCGGTGCCGGCCCGCTGGTTCAGCTTCAACGCCGGACTCGGCTTCGACGCCGGCGTGGTCGGCCGGGTCGAACAGCACCGCGAACGGGGCAAGAAGTCGACGCACGCCCTCTACGTCCGCCAGGTGATGCGGGCGCTCGTCGGCGAGCCGCACCGCCGCAGCGGGACGATCACCCTGGAGCGGCCGGGCGAGGAACCGCTCACCGATCTGGTGCTGTCCATAGTCTCGAACACGTCCCCCTGGACGTTCCTCGGCAATCGCCCGATCTACGCGTCGCCCGGGGCGTCGTTCGACACCGGGCTCGAACGTCCTCGGCCTCAGCCGGCTGTCGACGGCCGCCGTTGCCCGGTATGGCACCCAGTTGCTCACTTCGTCCCCCGAGCGCGGACCCCGGGGTCGACATGCTGTCTCTCTGCACGATTTGAGCGAGTTCACCTTGCATTCGAAGGTGCCACTCCCCCTTCAGATGGACGGTGACCATCTGGGACTGCGGACCAGCGTGACGTTCACAGGCGTTCGCCGTGCACTGCGTGTGATTGTGTGAGCAGAAGGGGCCAAAGTCCTTTCACTCGAACGTTTAGACCAGGATCCACCCCATGGAAGTACGGCTGTGACCTAGTCGACACCGAAGAATCAAAAAAAACTTTCCGGAAGGGGTTGTATCCGCCGCCGAGGTTTGCGAATCTCTTCTTGGCGATCGGGACGGCCCGCAAGACCGGCCTCCACAGATCACCGGAACCCCTCTTCAAACCACAGGACCACGCCAGGGAACCTGGCGGTAGGCCCTTCCCTTGTTGAGGGATTCGTGAAAGCGTTCACATTCACAAGCATCCCAGCATGTAATACCAAGGAGAGGTAGCAGCCATGGACTGGCGTCACCGCGCCGTTTGCCGCGAGGAAGACCCCGAGCTGTTCTTCCCCATCGGCAACACCGGTCCCGCGCTGCTGCAGATCGAGGAAGCCAAGGCCGTCTGCCGTCGCTGCCCTGTCATGGAGCAGTGCCTGCAGTGGGCGCTCGAGTCCGGTCAGGACTCCGGCGTCTGGGGTGGTCTCAGCGAGGACGAGCGCCGCGCAATGAAGCGCCGTGCCGCCCGCAACCGGGCCCGTCAGGCCTCCGCCTGACCATCCACCCTGCTGACAGCCTGAGCAATGGCGGCGCGTGTGCCTCACGGCATTATTTCGTAGACAGCGAGTACGCCAACCCCGCTCCCGAGCCGCAGCGCGCAGTACCCGGTGCACATAGGACGATGCATCGCAAGAGCACTGGCCTCGGACCAATACCGGTCCGGGGCTTTTTGCTGTCCGGATCCCGAACCCCGGATCCCGAAGCGCCTCGCCCCTATTTCTCCGCCGGCACCGGAATGTCAAGGATCACGCGGGTGCCGCGCTCCGGAGCCGGGACCATGTCGAAGGCGCCGCCCAACTCGCCCTCCACGAGGGTGCGGACGATCTGCAGGCCGAGATTGCCGGAGCGGTGCGGGTCGAAGCCCTCGGGCAGACCGGCACCGTCGTCCTGGACGGTGACCAGCAGCCGGGCCTCCTTCGTCGTACCACCACGGACCGCGGAGACCTCGACCGTCCCGGTGTCGCCCTCGCGAAAGCCGTGCTCCAGCGCGTTCTGCAGCACCTCGGTCAGCACCATCGACAGTGGTGTCGCCACCTCGGCGTCCAGAATGCCGAAGCGGCCGGTGCGCCGCCCCGTGACCTTGCCCGGCGAAATCTCCGCCACCATCGCCAGCACGCGGTCGGCGATCTCGTCGAACTCCACGCGCTCGTCCAGATTCTGGGAGAGCGTCTCGTGCACGATCGCGATCGAACCGACCCGGCGCACCGCCTCCTCGAGGGCGTCGCGACCCCGTTCGGACTCGATGCGCCGGGCCTGGAGGCGCAACAGGGCCGCCACCGTCTGGAGGTTGTTCTTCACCCGGTGGTGGATCTCCCGGATGGTGGCGTCCTTGGTGATCAACTCACGCTCGCGGCGACGCAGTTCCGTCACGTCGCGCAGGAGCACCAGCGAACCGATGCGCGTGCCCTTGGGCTTGAGCGGGATGGCGCGGAACTGGATCACCCCGTCGTGCGCCTCGATCTCGAACTCGCGCGGCGCCCAGCCGCTGGCCACCTTGGCGAGCGCCTCGTCCACCGGGCCGCGGGACGGAGCGAGTTCGGCGGTGGTCCGCCCGAGGTGATGGCCCACCAGGTCGGCGGCGAGGCCCATGCGGTGGTAGGCCGACAGCGCGTTCGGTGAGGCGTACTGGACGAGGCCGTCCGCGTCGAGCCGGATCAGGCCGTCGCCGACGCGGGGCGAGGCGTCCATGTCGACCTGCTGGTTCTCGAACGGGAAGGCACCGGCCGCGATCATCTGCGCGAGGTCCGAGGCGCTCTGCAGATACGTCAGCTCAAGGCGGCTCGGCGTACGCACGGTGAGCAGGTTGGTGTTGCGGGCGATGACGCCCAGGACGCGTCCCTGGCGCCGCACCGGGATGGACTCGACGCGGACCGGGACCTCCTCGCGCCACTCGGGGTCGCCCTCGCGCACGATCCGGCCCTCGTCCAGGGCGGCGTCCAGCATGGGGCGCCGGCCGCGCGGGACGAGGTGGCCGACCATGTCGTCCTGGTACGAGGTGGGGCCGGTGTTGGGCCGCATCTGGGCGACGGAGACGTACCGCGTGCCGTCATGGGTGGGGACCCACAGGACGAGGTCGGCGAAGGAGAGGTCGGAGAGAAGCTGCCACTCCGAGACCAGCAGGTGGAGCCACTCGAGGTCGGAGTCGTCGAGCGCTGTGTGCTGGCGTACGAGTTCGTTCATGGAGGGCACGGGCTGAGCGTACCCGGCGCTACGGACAGCGATCGAAATCAGCCGGGCCCGGCCGCTCCCCCGACCCGGACGGGCCCGGAAACACCCGCGGGCCGCGGCGCCTGGGAGGGACCCTCAACCCTCCCGGCACCGCAGCCCGGAGCAACATCGGCCGTGGGGTGTGCGGTCCCGGTCGGCCGAAGGGTGAGGAGCCGGGGCAGTCAGGGCAGAAAGCTCCGGTTCCTCGGTCCGCCCTCCTGTGCGGGGAGAGCGGAAGCCTGACGATCACCTTGCGTGAGTGTCACGGTCAGTGCCTCAGTGGCCATTGTGGACTAGACCACTAACCCTGTCCATGCCGCGGACGGTGTTTGTTGCCGGTGCGCTCCGCCGGCCGACCGGCGACCCGGGCGCCCTCAGAAGCGTAACCCTGTCGGCCCGGACACGGGAGCGGGCCGCCGGGGGCGATTTCCGCGAGCGCCGCCGGCCGCCCGACGCGTTCGAGGCGTTCGAGGCGTTCGAGGCGTTCGAAGCGCCCGCGGGGCCCCGCTCTGTTAGATTGGTCTAAACCACATAGCCAGTCCCGGACCCCGGGTGAGTCCTCTCTTCGAAATGGCGGGCCAGCGTGGAAGTTGTCATCGTTCCCGATGCCGAGGCGGGCGGCGAACTCGTGGCCGACGCCATGGCACAGCTGCTCCGGCGCAAGCCCGAGGCCCTGCTCGGGGTGGCCACCGGTTCGACGCCGCTGCCCGTGTACGAGGCACTGGCGGCCAAGGTGCGCTCGGGTGCCGTGGACACCGCGCGGGCACGGATCGCCCAGCTCGACGAGTACGTGGGGCTCCCCGCCGAGCACCCGGAGTCGTACCGCTCGGTGCTGCGGCGCGAGGTGCTCGAACCGCTGGGGATCGGCATGGACGCGTTCATGGGCCCCGACGGCACGGCCGCGGACGTGCTGGAGGCGTGCGAGGCATACGACAGGGCGCTGGGCGGGGCCGGCGGGGTGGACCTCCAGTTGCTCGGGATCGGCACCGACGGGCACATCGGCTTCAACGAACCGTGCTCCTCGCTCGCCTCGCGGACCCGGATCAAGACCCTGACCGAGCAGACCCGCCTGGACAACGCGCGCTTCTTCGACGGCGACATCGAGCAGGTGCCGCACCACGTGATCACGCAGGGTATCGGCACCATCCTGGAGGCCCGGCACGTGGTGCTGCTCGCCACCGGCGAGGGCAAGGCGGACGCGGTCGCCGCGAGCGTCGAGGGCCCGGTCGCGGCCGTGTGCCCGGCCTCCGCGCTCCAACTGCACCCGCACGCCACGGTCGTCGTCGACGAGGCCGCCGCCGCCAAGCTGAAGCTCGCCGACTACTTCCGGCACGCCTACACCCACAAGCCGCACTGGCAGGGCATCTGATCCCGGCCGGCCACCGCGCGCGAAAGGCGCCGGGTCCCCGTGACGGGGACCCGGCGCCTTTCGCGTACCGGGAGGCGAGGGGGCCGTCAGGCGCCCGCGACGGCCTCCGCCGCCGCGCGGCCGCAGACCCGGGCCGCGCCGTGGGTGGCCACGTGCAGGGCGCCGCGCGGCTCGGCGCGCGGCACGCCCATCTCGACGACGACCGTGTCGGGGCGGGCCGCCAGCAGGGTGTCGAGGGCCGCCGCCATCCAGGGGTGGCGGTGCTCGTCACGGACGACGGCGACGATGCGGCGCGGCCCCGCCGCGGCCAGCACCTCGGCACCGGCGTCCGCTCCGGTGAAACTGCCGGTCCGGGTGCCGGGGAGCAGGCGGGACAGTTCGGCGGCGACACCCCAGGGCGTCTCGTCGCCGACGGCGATGTTCGCGACGGGGCTGAGTGCGGCGACGTACGGCGGCTCGGTGAGGGGGGTGAAGCCCTCGGCGGGGGTGACGCGCAGGGCGCGGCGGGCCGCACGCAGGCCCACGTCACCGTCCGCGGCGTCCTCGGCGCGGGCGTCCGCGCGGTGCGCGGCGGTCCAGCGGGCCAGCGCGCGGACCCGTTCGGCGGCGTCGGCCAGGCGCTCCTCGGGCAGTTCACCCGAACGGACGGCCTGGACCAGGGCGTCACTGAGCCGCCGTACGGTGTCCTCGTCGCACAGGCCGCCGCCCACGCAGATCGCGTCGGCGCCCGCCGCGACCGCCATGGCGCTGCCGCGTTCGATGCCGTACGCGCCCGCGATGGCCCGCATCTCGATGCCGTCGGTGACGATGAGTCCGTCGTAGCCCAGCTCGCCGCGGAGCAGGTCGGTCAGGACGCGGCGGGACAGCGTCGCCGGGCGGTCCGGGTCCAGGGCCGGGACCAGGATGTGGGCGCTCATCACCGCGCGGCTGCCGGCGGCGATGGCCGCGCGGAAGGGGACCAGGTCGCGTTCGGCCAGCACCGCGGCGTCCACGTCGATGCGCGGCACGGCGTGGTGGGAGTCGACGCCCGTGTCCCCGTGGCCCGGGAAGTGCTTGGTGCAGGCGGCCACCCCCGCCGACTGCATGCCGGTGACGTAGGCGGCGGTGTGCCGGGCGACCAGGTCGGTGCCGGCGCCGAAGGAGCGCACTCCGATGACCGGGTTGTCCGGGTTGGAGTTCACGTCGGCGGACGGGGCCCAGTTGAAGTTGACGCCCGAGGCCGCGAGCCGGCGGCCGAGTTCGGCGGCCACCTCCCGGGTGAGCCCGACGTCGTCCACGGCGCCGAGGGCGTGGTTGCCGGGGAAGGAGGAGCCGGTGCGTACCTCCAGACGGGTGACGTCGCCGCCCTCCTCGTCGATCGCGACCAGCACGTCCTCGCGCTCGGCGCGCAGTCGGGCGGTCAGCGCGGCCACCTGCTCGGGCGTGGCGACGTTCCGCCCGAACAGGGCGACGGAGGCCAGGCCGTCGCCGAGGCGGCGCAGCAGCCAGTCGGGGGCGGTGGTGCCGGCGAAGCCGGGCTGGAGGACGGTGAGCGCGTCGCGCGTGAGGGTGTCGGTGGCCCTGGCGATGGTCGTCATCGGTGGCGTTATCCCTTCACGGCACCGGCGGTCAGGCCGCTGACGGCCCTGCGCTGGAGGAAGACGAAGAGGATCAGGATCGGAATGGCGAAGAGGGACGAGGCGGCCATGGTCGCGCCCCAGTCGTTGCCGAACTGCGTCTGGAAGCTGGACAGCCACAGCGGCAGGGTCTGGGCCTCGGCGTCCTTGTTGAGCACCAGGACCAGCGCGAACTCGTTCCAGGCGGTGATGAAGCCGAACAGCGAGGTGGACATCAGGCCGGGGGCGAGCAGCGGCAGGATGACCCGGCGGAAGGCCTGGGCGCGGGTGCAGCCGTCGACCATCGCGGACTCCTCCAGTTCCTTCGGCACGGCGGCGACGAAGCCGCGCAGCGTGAGGATGGTGAAGGGCAGGATCATCATCATGTAGAAGAGCGTCAGCGGTACGAGGCTGTTCAGCATCGACGCGTCCCGCACGATCATGTACATCGCGATGATCATGACTTCCCAGGGCGCCATCTGCGCCAGCATGAAGCCGATGACGAAGCCGCGCCGGCCCTTGAACCGCATCCGCGCGAGGGCGAAGGAGCCGGCCAGTGCGATGACCAGCGAAAAGACGACCGCGAGGACGGTGACGGTCAGCGAGTTGGTGACGTAGGTCCAGAAGTGGTCCACGTCGGTCGCGGTCTTGAAGTGCTTGAAGGTGACGTTGGTCGGGAACCAGACCGGGTCCTCCGAGATGATGTCGCCGGTCGGCTTGAAGGCCGTGGCGAACATCCAGTACACGGGGAAGACGAAGCCGACGAACAGGACGACGGCCGTGGCGTTGGGCCACAGGCGGCCGAAGAGCGAGCGCTTCACAGCTCGTCCTCCTCTTGCTTGAGCACGATCCGGAGGTAGTAGGCGGTCAGGCCGAGCAGGATCATGATGGTCAGTACCGCGATCGCCGCGCCCATGCCGTAGTGCTGGTTGCCGACGCCCTCGACGTAGGCGTAGACGGGCAGGATCTCGGTGAGCCGGTCGGGGCCGCCGCCGTTGATCAGGTAGACTTGCACGAATGCCTTGAAGACCCAGATGATCTCCAGGAACGTCGTGGCGTAGAGGAACGGCCGCAGGAACGGCATGGTGACCGTGGTGAAGCTCCGCCAGGCGCCGGCGCCGTCGAGGGCCGCGGCCTCGTACAGCTCGCCCGGGATGGTGGTGGTCGCGGCGTAGAGGTTGATCGCGACGAACGGGATGGACATCCACACGATCAGCACGGTGACGACGAAGAAGGTCGACATCTGGCTGCTGGTCCAGCTGTAGTCGGCCATGGAGTGCCGGCCGAGCTTGTCCAGGACCCAGTTGACGACGCCGAAGCGCTGGTCGAACAGCCACTTGTAGACGGTGGTGGCGGCCACGATCGGCATGGCCCAGGCCAGCACCAGACCGATCATCAGTGTGAACCGCATCCGCTTGCCGAGGCGGGCGAGCAGCAGGCCGATCAGGGTGCCCAGGACCATGATCAGGGCGACGTTGACCGCCGTGAACAGGATCGAGCGGAGGGTGACCCGCCAGAAGTCCTCGCTGGTGAGGGTCTCCGTGTAGTTGTCGACGCCGTTCCACTCGGTGAGGTGCTGGATCAGCTGCGACATGTTGAGGTTCTGGAAGGACAGCAGGAGGTCCTTCAGCAGCGGCCAGCCCAGCAGCAGTACGGCGGCCACGCAGGCGGGCAGCAGCAACAGGTACGGGGCGAGCGCGCCGGCCCGCGACGCGGCTCCCGTTCTCCGCCCGCCGGCGCCCCCACCGTCCTCCTTGCGCACGTCCGCCGGGTCCGAGGGCGGCCGTTCGATCTGCACGGTCATGCTCGCGGTCTCTCTCTTCTCGACCTGTTCACCTCGGCGCCGGGGCGGGGGCCGTCGGGTCCGGCCCCCGCCCCGGCCCACCCGGTGTTACTGCTGCTGCGACAGGCGCTTGTTGAACTCGCCCTCGACCTGCTTGGCCGCGTCGGCCGGAGACTTGCCGTTCAGGACGGCGGTCAGATAGGTCTTGATCGGGTTGGGCGCGTTCTCGACCGCGGCCCACTCCGGGATCAGCGGCGTGGTGCCACCGCCCGCGGCGGCCGGCGCGGCGGCCTCGGCGGGGGCGTTGCCCTCCAGGTTGCTCTGCAGCGACTCCTTGTTCGGGATGACGCCGTTGGACTTGGCCAGCGCGCCCTCGAACTTGTCGGACAGCGTGAGCTTCAGGAACTCCTTGGCGAGGTCCTGCTTCTTGCTGCCCGCGGCGACCGCGAGGTTGGAGCCGCCGAGGAAGACGCCCTCGGGCTTGTCGGCCGTGGCGCCCGGGATCGTGAAGTAGCCGATGTCCTTCTCGATCTTCGGGTTGGCCTCGGTCGCGATGCCGGCTTCCCAGCCCATGCCGATGAAGGCGCCGACGTTGCCCTTGGCGAAGACCTCACCCTGCTGCGGGGTGGCCTCGTCCTTGTCCTTGGGCGCCTTGGAGAGGGCCTGGAACTTCTTGTAGGTCTCCGCGGCGGCGGCGACCTTGGGGTCGTCGAGGTTGGAGACGTACTTGTCGCCGTCCTTCTTGACGAGTTCGCCGCCCTCACCGACCACCAGGCCGACGAAGTGGTACCAGTTCTGACCCGGCAGGTAGATCGGCTCGGCGTCGGTCTTCGCACCGATCGTCTTCAGGTCGTCGTAGAACTCGTCGCGGGTCTTGGGGGTCTCCTTGATGCCCGCGTCGGCCCAGACCTTCTTGTTGTAGAGGACGACGCGGTTGGCGAAGTACCAGGGGGCCGCGTACTGCTTGCCGTCGAAGATGGACGACTCGTTGAGGGACTCGGTCCAGTCCCCGCCGATCTCGGACTTGAGGTCGCTCAGGTCGGCGAGGCCGCCGGTCTTGGCGTAGGCCGGGGTCTGGGTGTTGCCGACCTCGAAGACGTTGGGCGGGTTCTCCTCGGACAGGGCGGTGGTCAGCTTCTGCTGGATGCCGTTCCACTGCTGGACCTCGAACTTGACCTTGGCCTTGGTCTTCGCCTCGAACTCCTTGGCGAGGTCCGCCTGCCAGTCGTCGGGCGAGGAACCGTCCATCACCCAGACGGTGAGCGTCTCGCCGGCGTAGCCGTCCGCCCCGGCCTTCTTGCCGTCGTCGCTGTCGCCCCCGCATGCCGCGATCGAGACCATCATGCCCGCGATACCGATCGCGGCTATCAGCTTGCGCTTCACGCCACCCTCCTCAGGGATGCCACAAACCCCCCTGCCTCCCCGCGGTTGCTCGTCGACGCGGACCGCCCATGGGGCCGGGACCTGGACCAATGGTGTAGACCAGTACCGGGAGCTTGGCCCAGACCAATAGGGCTGTCAAGGGTGTTCAAGCACCCTCACGTCGTCCGTGATGCGACCGAGATATGCAGGGACCTTTCATTGCGCAAGCGACAGATCGGGCGGACCCCGACCGGGTGTACCACCACCCGCCGAACGACACGCCGATACCGTCCCGAACGCGCGTACCAGCGACGCCGGCCGGCGCTGTGGACTAGACCAAGGGAGGTCCCGGAGGTATACAGAAGGGATCACGGAGCGTGCGGGACCATCCCGGCACGCGGCCGTGCCACGATGTGAGCCGTGGCCGACAGGGATATCGGTCGCTTCGGCATCCGGAGCCGGGAAGGCAGAGCATGAGCACCGACGTCAGCAGTGCGGAGAACGAGGGTGGGGCGACCGTCCGTACCGCGCGCGTGCCCAAGTACTACCGTCTGAAGAAGCATCTGCTCGACATGACCCGGACGCAGACACCGGGCACACCGGTGCCGCCGGAGCGCACGCTGGCCGCCGAGTTCGACACGTCACGCACGACCGTGCGCCAGGCCCTTCAGGAACTGGTCGTCGAGGGCCGCCTGGAGCGCATCCAGGGCAAGGGCACCTTCGTCGCCAAGCCCAAGGTCTCGCAGGCGCTGCAACTCACCTCGTACACCGAGGACATGCGCGCGCAGGGGCTCGAACCCACCTCGCAGCTGCTGGACATCGGCTACATCACCGCCGACGACCGGCTCGCCGGGCTGCTGGACATCACGGCGGGCGGGCGGGTGCTGCGCATCGAGCGGCTGCGCATGGCCAACGGCGAGCCCATGGCCATCGAGACCACCCACCTCTCGGCGAAGCGCTTCCCGGCGCTGCGCCGGTCCCTGGCGAAGTACACGTCGCTCTACACCGCGCTCGCCGAGGTGTACGACGTCCATCTCGCGGAGGCCGAGGAGACCATCGAGACCTCCCTGGCGACCCCCCGCGAGGCCGGTCTGCTCGGCACCGACGTGGGCCTGCCCATGCTGATGCTCTCCCGGCACTCGCGGGACCGGACGGGCCAGCCGGTGGAGTGGGTGCGCTCGGTGTACCGGGGCGACCGCTACAAGTTCGTGGCCCGCCTCAAGCGGCCGTAGCCGCCGCCCGCTCCCCCTGCTTCTCGCGCACACGGATTTGCGGTTGAGGACCGATACACGAACGAGGTCTTCCGCTGTCTCGACGCCGTCCCCTACATTTTCGTGCGCACTGCACCAGGTGATCAACGAGGGGACGGAGCCGCCGCATGTCACAAGCCCCGGAAACGAGCAGAGGGCCGACGGTGACGCCGGTGCGCGTCGTCATCGGCCTCTGTCTGGTCGCACCGTTCGTCGCCATGCTGTGGGTCGGTTCCTACGCCAGGACGGACCCGACCTTCATCGGCATCCCCTTCTTCTACTGGTACCAGATGGCGTGGGTGCTGATGTCCACCGCGCTGACGGTGCTCGCGTACCAACTGTGGCAGCGTGACCAGCGCGCCCGCCGGAAGGACGGCACCAAGTGAACGACGGCGTGAACGGCGTCGCACTCGCCGTCTTCATCTTCTTCTTCGTGCTCGTGACCGCCATGGGCTTCCTGGCCGCCCGCTGGCGCAGGGCCGACAACGAGCACAGCCTCGACGAATGGGGCCTGGGCGGCCGGTCCTTCGGCACCTGGGTCACCTGGTTCCTGCTGGGCGGCGACCTGTACACCGCGTACACCTTCGTGGCCGTTCCCGCGGCGATCTACGCGGCGGGCGCCTCCGGCTTCTTCGCGGTGCCGTACACGATCCTGGTGTACCCGCTGATCTTCACCTTCCTGCCGCGGCTGTGGTCGGTCTCCCACAAGCACGGTTACGTGACCACCTCGGACTTCGTGCGCGGCCGGTTCGGTTCGAAGGGCCTGTCGCTCGCGGTGGCCGTGACGGGCATCCTGGCCACGATGCCGTACATCGCGCTCCAGTTGGTCGGCATCCAGGCCGTGCTGGACGTGATGGGCGTCGGCGGCGGCGAGAGCACCCACTGGTTCGTCAAGGACCTGCCCCTGCTGATCGCCTTCGGCGTGCTGGCGGCCTACACCTACTCGTCGGGGCTGCGCGCGCCCGCGCTGATCGCGTTCGTGAAGGACACGCTGATCTACATCGTGATCGCCGTGGCGATCATCTACATCCCGATCAAGCTCGGCGGGTTCGGCGACATCTTCGCCTCGGCGAACGACAAGTTCACCGAGACCGGCAGCGGCGGGCTGGTGCCGGGCGGGACCAGCCAGTGGACGTACGCCACGCTGGCGCTCGGCTCGGCGCTGGCGCTCTTCATGTACCCGCACTCGATCACCGCGACGCTGTCCTCTCGCAGCCGTGAGGTGATCCGCCGCAACACCACCATCCTGCCGCTGTACTCGCTGATGCTGGGGCTGCTCGCGCTGCTGGGCTTCATGGCGATCGCGGCCGGGGTCAAGGTGGACAACGGCCAGTTGGCGATCCCGCAACTGTTCGAGAACATGTTCCCCGCCTGGTTCGCGGGCGTGGCCTTCGCGGCGATCGGCATCGGCGCCCTGGTCCCGGCGGCAATCATGTCGATCGCGGCCGCGAACCTGTTCACCCGCAACATCTACAAGGACTTCATCAAGCCGGACGCCACGCCGCGGCAGGAGACGAAGGTCTCCAAGCTGGTGTCGCTGCTGGTGAAGGTGGGCGCGCTGATCTTCGTCCTGGGCATGGACAAGACGGTCGCGATCAACTTCCAGCTGCTCGGCGGCATCTGGATCCTGCAGACCTTCCCGGCCCTGGTCGGCGGCCTGTTCACCCGCTGGTTCCACCGCTGGGCGCTGCTCGGCGGCTGGGCGGTCGGCATGGTCTACGGCACGGTCGCCGCGTACGGCGTGGCCTCGCCGACCCAGAAGCACTTCGGCGGCTCCTCGCAGGAGATCCCCGGCATCGGCGAGATCGGCTACATCGGTCTCACCGCCTTCGTGCTGAACGTCCTGGTCACCGTGGTCCTGACCGTCGTCCTGAAGGCGGTCGGGGCGCCCGAGGGCGTCGACGAGACCCGGCCGGGCGACTACACGGCGGACGCCGGCGACCCCGGCGTCCAGGTCGAACTGCCGCCGGCCACGGCGGGCAGCTCGACCTGAGCCCCGGACCACCACGACGGGCCGCCGGAGAGAACCCGGCGGCCCGTTGTCGTACCCGTCGGGCACACTCGGGGTCATGGACTTCGTGATCCGGCGGGCGGCGACCGACGAGTACGGGACTCTGGGGGAGATCACCGCGCAGGCCTATCTGCGCGACGGTCTCCTCGACTTCGGGGAGAGCGACACGTACCTCGGCGAGCTGCGGAACGTGGCCAAGCGGGCGGCGGACGCCGAGGTGCTGGTCGCCGTGGCGGACGGCCGGGTGCTCGGCGGTGTGACCTTCGTGCCGTCCGGCGGCCCCATGGCGGACATAGCCCGGCCCGGCGAGGCCGAGATACGCATGCTCGCCGTCGCCCGCGAGGCACGCGGACGCGGGGCCGGCGAGGCCCTCGTGAGCGCCTGCGTCGAACGGGCCCGGGGCGTCGGGGGCTGTGCGCGCGTCGTGCTGTCGACCCAGCGCGCCATGCACACCGCCCACCGCCTCTACGAACGGCTGGGCTTCACCCGCACGCCCGACCGCGACTGGAACCCGGCGCCGGAGCTGTACGACATCACCCTCATCACCTATGAACTGACACTCTGACACCAGCGTGACACTACATCTGGGGGTGCTCGCGCAGCCCGGCACAAGATGTATGCTCATGCTCGCTGTCGCCGCAGGGGAATCCGGTGCGAATCCGGAACTGTCCCGCAACGGTGTACTTGTGCGTGTTCGCCTCCGAGCGTGATCACGCGCCGGTTCAGTCCGAGGACCTGCCGACAGTGTGCCCGGCCCTTCCGGTCCGGGTGCCATGACGTCCGGGCCTCGTGGAGTGGGCCGGTGGGCGCGACGCCGTGTGCGCTCGTGAGTTCCCCCCTGCCCTCCGCCAGGCCCCGTGCCGAGCGAGGGAGTGCCCCACGTGACCATCGCGCCAGCCGACCCGGTTTCAGCGACCCCGGTGACGACTTCAGCCACCCCGGTGACCGAGGAGTCCGACGGACCCGGTGCCGCCCTGCTGCGGACCCTGACCGGGCTGACCGCCGACCTGCCGGGCGCCGACCCCGGCCGGGTCGCCGGCGCCGCGCTGCGCGGCCGGTCCGCCCACGCGGACGAGTCCGAGCTGCGCGAGCTGGCCACGGAGGCGGCGGCCGGGCTCATCTCGGAGGACCCGGTCTACTCCAGGCTGGCCGCCCGGCTGCTGACCATCGGCATCCGCGCCGAGGCCGCCTCCCAGGGGGTCACCTCCTTCACCGGCTCGGTCGCCACCGGGCACCGCGAGGGCCTGATCGCCGACCGCACCGCCGCGTTCGTCCGGCTGCACGCCGACCGCCTGGACGCGCTGATCGACCCGGCCGCCGACGACCGCTTCGGCTACTTCGGGCTGCGCACCCTGCACAGCCGCTATCTGCTGCGGCACCCCCTCACCCGCAAGGTCGTCGAGACGCCCCAGCACTTCATGCTGCGGGTGGCCGCCGGACTCGCCGAGGACGACAGCCCCCGTTCGGTCGACGAGGTCGCCGCGCTCTACGGCCTGATGAGCCGCCTCGACTACCTGCCCTCTTCCCCCACCCTGTTCAACTCCGGTACCCGGCACGCCCAGATGTCGTCCTGCTACCTCCTGGACTCCCCCAAGGACGAGCTGGACTCCCTCTACGACCGCCTCCACCAGGTCGCCCGTCTGTCCAAGCACGCCGGCGGCATCGGCATCGCCTACTCCCGCGTCCGCGCCCGGGGTTCGCTGATCCGCGGCACCAACGGGCACTCCAACGGCATCGTCCCGTTCCTGAAGACGCTGGACGCCTCGGTCGCCGCCGTGAACCAGGGCGGCCGTCGCAAGGGCGCGGCGGCGGTCTACCTGGAGACCTGGCACGCCGACATCGAGGAGTTCCTGGAGCTGCGGGACAACACCGGCGAGGACGCCCGCCGCACGCACAACCTGAACCTCGCGCACTGGATCCCGGACGAGTTCATGCGCCGGGTGGACGCCGACGGCCGGTGGTCGCTGTTCTCCCCCTCGGACGTGCCCGAGCTGCCCGACCTGTACGGCGCGGAGTTCGACGCGGCGTACCGCAGGGCGGAGGAGGCGGGACTCGCCCGCAGGACGCTGCCCGCCCGTGAGCTGTACGGCCGCATGATGCGCACGCTCGCGCAGACCGGCAACGGCTGGATGACCTTCAAGGACACCGCCAACCGCACCGCCAACCAGACCGCGGAGCCGGGCCACGTCATCCACTCCTCCAACCTCTGCACGGAGATCCTGGAGGTCACGGACGACGGGGAGAGCGCGGTCTGCAACCTGGGCTCGGTCAACCTCGGCGCCTTCGTCGACCGGGCCGCCGGCGACATCGACTGGGAGCGGCTGGACGCCACCGTCCGCACCGCCGTCACCTTCCTGGACCGGGTCGTCGACATCAACTTCTACCCGACCGAGCAGGCGGGCCGCTCCAACGCCCGCTGGCGTCCGGTCGGTCTGGGCGCGATGGGCCTGGCGGACGTGTTCTTCCAACTGCGCCTGCCCTTCGACTCGCCCGAGGCGAAGGCCCTGTCCACCCGGATCGCCGAGCGCGTCATGCTCGCCGCGTACGAGACGTCCGCCGACCTCGCCGAGCGGGTGGGTCCCGCGCCGGCCTGGGAGAAGACCCGTACCGCCCGGGGCGTGCTGCATCCCGACCACTACGGCGTCCGGACGGCCTGGCCGCAGCGCTGGGCGGCGCTGCGCGAGCGCATGGCCACGACCGGGCTGCGCAACTCGCTGCTGCTCGCCATCGCGCCGACCGCCACCATCGCCTCCATCGCCGGCGTGTACGAGTGCGTCGAGCCGCAGGTGTCCAACCTGTTCAAGCGCGAGACGCTGTCCGGTGAGTTCCTCCAGGTCAACTCCTACCTGGTGGACGACCTCAAGCGGCTCGGCGTGTGGGACGCCCGCACCCGTGAGGCGCTGCGCGAGGCGAACGGCTCGGTGCAGGGCTTCTCCTGGATCCCCGAGGACGTCCGCGCGCTGTACCGCACCGCCTGGGAGATCCCGCAGCGCGGCCTGATCGACATGGCCGCCGCCCGCACCCCGTACCTCGACCAGGCCCAGTCGCTGAACCTGTTCCTGGAGACGCCGACCATCGGGAAGCTCTCCTCGATGTACGCGTACGCCTGGAAGCAGGGCCTGAAGACCACCTACTACCTGCGCTCCCGCCCCGCGACCCGCATCGCGCGCGCGGCTCGGGCGCAGACCGCCGTCCCCGCCCGGCAGGCCTCCGATCCCGACGCGGTCGCCTGCTCCCTGGAAAACCCCGAGTCCTGCGAGGCCTGCCAGTAATGACCACCAAGAACCTGCTCGACCCCGGCTTCGAGCTGACCCTGCGTCCCATGCGCTACCCGGACTTCTACGAGCGCTACCGGGACGCCATCAAGAACACCTGGCACGTGGAGGAGGTCGACCTCCACTCGGACGTCACGGACCTCGCGAAGCTCAGCCCGGAGGAGCAGCATCTGATCGGCCGGCTGGTCGCCTTCTTCGCGACGGGCGACTCGATCGTGGCGAACAACCTGGTGCTGACCCTCTACAAGCACATCAACTCCCCCGAGGCGCGGCTGTACCTGAGCCGGCAGCTGTTCGAGGAGGCCGTCCACGTCCAGTTCTATCTGACGCTGCTGGACACCTACCTGCCCGATCCGGAGGACCGCGCCGCCGCCTTCGCCGCGGTCGAGAACATCCCCTCGATCCGCGAGAAGGCCGAGTTCTGCTTCACGTGGATGGACTCGGTGGAGTCGATCGACCGGCTGGAGAGCGAGGCCGACCGCCGCCGCTTCCTGCTCAACCTCGTCTGCTTCGCGGCGTGCATCGAGGGCCTGTTCTTCTACGGCGCCTTCGCCTACGTCTACTGGTTCCGCAGCCGGGGTCTGCTGCACGGGCTTGCCACTGGCACCAACTGGGTGTTCCGGGACGAGACCATGCACATGTCCTTCGCCTTCAACGTCGTCGACACCGTGCGCAAGGAGGAGCCGCAGCTCTTCGACGACCGGCTCCGGCAGGAGGTCACCGACATGCTGCGGGAGGCCGTCGAGGCCGAGTTGCAGTTCGCGCGCGACCTGTGCGGTGACGGTCTCCCGGGCATGAACACCGACTCGATGCGGCAGTACCTGGAGTGCGTGGCCGATCAGCGTCTGACGCGTCTCGGCTTCGCCCCGGTGTACGGCTCCGAGAACCCCTTCTCCTTCATGGAGCTGCAGGGCGTTCAGGAGTTGACCAACTTCTTCGAGCGGCGTCCCTCGGCGTACCAGGTGGCGGTGGAGGGCACCGTCGACCTGGACGAGGACTTCTGAGTCCGCCGAGTCTCCCCGCTCTCCGCCTCCCTCGCCGCCTCGTTCTCCTGGGCCTGCCTGAGCTGACGGTCGATGCGCCTGTCGCGCACGATGCCGATCACCGAGGGGAGGACCATGAGGACGAGGAGTCCGAGGGTCGCGAGCATTCCGATCAGGGCTTGTGTCTGTTCTCCGGTCATGGACACCACTCTCACGCCGGAGACTCCTTACCGGGAGTGGCAGGACTGCCGTAGGCCCTCGATTTCCTGCCAGCTCCGAGGCACACTGGCCGCATGTTGCAGAATGTGGCCGCCGTCCTGCTGGACGGCGCGCATCCCTTTGAACTGGGCGTGCTCTGCGAGGTCTTCGGCCTCGACCGCAGCGACGAGGGCCTGCCGGGGTACGACTTCGCGGTGGTCTCCGCGGAGGGCCCCGCGCTGCGCACCCATGTCGGCGGGCTGACCGTCTCCACGCCGTACGGGCTGGAGCGGCTGGAGAAGGCCGACCTGATCGCCGTGCCGGCCGGCGACGATTTCGCCCGGCGGGAGTATCCGCCCGAGCTGCTCGACGCCCTGCGGCGCGCCCTGGACCGGGGCGCACGGGTGCTGAGCGTGTGCTCCGGGGTCTTCGTGCTGGGTGCCGCCGGACTGCTGGACGGGCGGCGGTGCTCGGTGCACTGGCGCCACGCGGCCGAGCTGGCCCGGCGGTATCCGCGGGCCGAGGTCGTGCCGGACGTGCTCTACGTCGACGAGGACCCGGTGATCACCTCCGCCGGAACCGCGTCCGGCATCGACGCCTGTCTGCACATCGTGCGCAAGGAGCAGGGGCCCGAGGTCGCCAACAAGATCGCCCGGCGCATGGTCGTACCGCCGCACCGGGACGGCGGGCAGGCGCAGTACATCGAACGGCCGCTGCCGCGTGCCTCCTGCGACACCGTCGGCGAGGTGCTGACCTGGATGGAACAGCACCTCGACGAGGAGGTCACCGTCGAGCAGCTCGCGGCGCGGGCGCACATGTCCCCGCGCACCTTCGCCCGCCGCTTCCAGCAGGAGACGGGTACGACTCCCTACCGCTGGATCCTGCGCCAGCGCGTGCTGCTGGCCCAGCGGCTGCTGGAGGCGACGGACGAGACGATGGACGCGATCGCCTGGCGCACCGGCTTCGGCACGGCGGCGGCCCTGCGGCACCAGTTCGTCAGGGCCCTGGGCACCACCCCGCACGCCTACCGGCGCACCTTCCGGGGCCCGCGGGCCGCCGCCTGAGCCGCGTCACCGCGTCACCCACCCGCCGCCGACCGCGCCACGGGCCGGACCCGCAGATCGTTCGGGCGCAGGGTGATGCCCACCCGGACCGCGTCGTTCGAGCCCGGCACCTGCTCGAAGCGGTACTTGGCGGCGAGCGCGGCCGTGATCAGCGTCAGCTGCGCCATCGAGAAGTGGTCGCTCGGGCACTTGCGATTGCCCACACTGAACGGCTTCATGGCGTATTTCGGCACATTCTTCGCGCGTTCCGGAAGCCACCGGTCCGGGTCGAACTCCAGGCCGTCGGCGTATGACTTCGGATCGCGTTGGTTTGCGTACGGACTGTAGATGATGTCCGCCCCGGCCGGAATGCGATAGCCACCGAGTTCCGTCTCGGCCACCGAGCGCCGTGTCAATACCCATACGGCCGGACGCAAACGCATGGTCTCCAGGATGACATTGCCGGTGTGCGGAAGCTTGCGGAACGTCCTCGAATGCCACGGGGCGTCCACCGGTGACCGCTTCGACTTCGTCGCGTATGCGGTCGGCGTGTTCGGGGTGGTCGGCAAGTGCCTGGAGCAACCACATGATCGTGGAGGCGATGGTTTCGCTTCCGGGGGTGAGTATCGCGACGACCTGGTCGTGGATCTCCTGTTCCCCGATCGGGTCGCCATTGTCGTCCTTCGCCTCCAGCAATGCCGTGAGCAAATCGTCCGGCTTTTGACCGGACGCACGGCGCTCGGCGACGATCTCGTCGACCAGCAGATGCAGATCGGCCAACGCGTTGTTGAATTGGCGGTTGGCCGGCAGCGGCAGCCGGTACAGCGGCCCGAGCGGGACCACCATGCGCCGGTACATGCCCCGGAAGACGGTGGCGAGCGCGACGCACAGCCGCTCGGCCCGCTCGTCCATGTACTGCCCGCGCAGCAGGCAGCGGGCCGCGACGCGCACGGCGACCCGGAAGGACTCGGAGGTGGCGTCGACGGTCTGCCCCGGCTGCCAGCGCTCGGCGAGCGCGTGCGCCTCCTCCTCCATGATCGGCCCGTAGGCCGGGATGGCGTCGAGCTTGAACGCCGGCTGGATGGTGCGCCGCTGGCGCCGGTGCAGCGGGCCGTTGGCGGTCGCCACGCCCTCCTTGCCGAGCAGCCCCTCAAGCGACTCCCACAGCGGACCGGCGATGTGGTAGTCGGGGCTCAGGGCGAGGGCGCCGGTGAGTTCCGGGTCGGTGACCGCGTAGACGGTCTTCGGGCCGAGCTTGATGCGCACGATGTCGCCGTGGTCGCGCAGTTGGGTCATGTAGGCCAGCGGATCGCGGGCGAGCCTCCAGCCGTGGCCGAGCAGCGGGACGCCGCCACCGGCCACGGGTGGCTCGCGCAGCTCCGGTGCCGCTTTCGCGCGGGCGTCGGGGTTGACGGACTCGACGGTCATTTCTCACCTGCCGTTTCGTTGTTGACGTACGGGGGCGTGGACCGGTCGTCCCAGCTGTCGACCATGTACCGGCCGGACTCGTGGTGGAACCAGTAGACGGAACTGAACCAGTTCCGCATATTGCCGGCGTTGGTCCGCACGGCGTCGCTCAGTTCTTTTCCGCGTACGGTGCCGTCGGCGAGTTCGTCGGCCAACCGTAAGACATCCTGTTCCACGTCGAGGAATTCGGTGATGCATTCCTCGACGCGTCGCCTGATTTCGGCTATCGCTTCTTCCGGAGTGAGTTCCTGGTGGGTGATGAGACTGATGCCGAGATTGTGCACCTCGTCGCCCGCTATTTCCTTCGGCAGCGAGCAGAGGTCGTTGTACCAGGCGGCGAATTCCTGGCTCAGCAGCGCCGCCCGGCGGTATGCGGGGTGTTTCCGGACGGCGTCCGGCAGTTCACGGCCCGCGCTCGGCTCCAGCAGGTCGGTCCAGATCCAGTGCGCGAAAGTGAGCCGGCGCAGTTCGAGGTACTCCTCGACGCCGGGCACGATTCCGTTGGTGCGGTTGTGGAATTCCCGGTCGTACGCCTCGATCACCGCGTGGAAGTGCCGGGCGAACCGGGCGTTCCACGTGGCCGGCAGGAACGCGTAGAGCCGCCGCACGCTGTCGGCGAACCCGGCCACCAGCGTGTCCTCGTGGTTCAGGTGGTCCCCGGGTGCGTCGAGTGCCGTGTGCAGCCGGTCCCGCAGTCGCCGCCAGGCGGCGGGACGGCCGTGGACGATGTCCCGGTCGTGCCGGTCGTCCCAGACGAAGAACCAGGCGCTGTAGTCCGCTATCGCCTGCATGACCTCGTCGGGGGCGCCCAGGTAGTAGCCCGCCATGAGGTCCGTGTAGCACAGGCCGTCGGCATATTCCTCGACCTTGTCCGCCGGCATGAGCCGTTTTTCGAGCAGCCAGGTGCGGGTCTTCTCCTGGAGCTTCGGCCAATACGGGTGCAGTCGCCGGGGAAATGCCGCCTCGATCACCGGAAGTCGGAGCGATGGCGGTACTGCGGTCGCGGTCGGTGTCGCTGTGGTGCCGTGTGAGAAAGCATGCACGAACAAACTCCTCTCAGCCGCCGGTGGCGCACCCCTCTCGCTGAACGGGGCGTGCGCCGTTGCGTATCCCCGCTCTTCCCATTCAGCCCTACAACCGGCCGCCGTGGGAACGGATTTGCTTCATTCACTACCCCCCGGTGCCGGACTTCTCCTGTTGTGTGGCAGCTTCCGGCAGACGCACGGCGCCCGCTCGGGGTAAACCCGAACGGGCGCCGTGCGCACGGAGGATGGTGTCCGGTGGTGCGGTGTCAGTCGTTCGCGACCACGGGGTAGCGCGGCTCGTTCTCGGCCATCTGCCGCAGCGCGTCCTTGCGTTCGCGCTTGGAGAGCCGGTCGATGTACAGGTACCCGTACAGGTGGTCCGTCTCGTGCTGCAAACACCGCGCGAAGTAGCCGGTGCCGCGCACCTTGACCGGGTTGCCCCGCTCGTCCTGCCCGGTCACCTCGGCGTAGTCGGGGCGGGCGAGCGGCGCGTAGGCGGTCGGCACGGACAGACAGCCCTCATTGCTGTCGTCCAGGCGACGCCGGTCGGCGGGCAGTTCGACGAGCCTGGGGTTGCAGACCACGCCGACGTGGCGGACGCCCTCGTCGTCGGGGCAGTCGTAGACGAAGACCTTCTTGCCGACACCGATCTGGTTGGCGGCCAGGCCCACGCCCTCGGCGGTGCGCTGGCTGGCAAACATGTCCGCGACCAGCTGCTGGAGGTCCTCGCCGAAGTCGGTGACGTCCTCGCACTCCTTGTGCAGCACCGGATTGCCGACCACCGTGATCGGACGCGGGGTGCCGCGCCCGCGCCAGTCCGCCTCGCGCTCCTCGCAGTCCTCGGTGTCGACGACGAAGCCCTCGTCGTCCACGGGGAGCACGCCCGTGTGCTGCTGATCGGTGTCCTGCTGGGCCATGACCGACGTACGCCTTCCTCGAACAACTGGGGGTGATGCTGACGGCGACTGCTCCCGCAGCGGCCGGGTCAAGACTACGGGGCCCGGTCAGCAGACCTCTTCAAGATCCCGCCAGTCCCGTGAATCCGGACTGTCCGCGACCCAGCCGTCCAGCAGTCCCCGCACCAGGGAGGCCGGCGCGGCCACCCCGCACTCCCGCTCCGGCACCCACAACTGCCCGTCGGTGCGATGGCCGAGGGGCCCCGGGTGTCCCGGTTCGCTGTGGTCGTGCGGGTCGAGGTGCTCGCCCTCGCCCTCGTCGGACGGCATCCGGGACTCCGAGCACATCCGGCACAGCAGCCGGACCGAGGACGACCAGTCCTCGGCGGCGAACCCGGCGTCGGCGGCGAGCTGCTCCAGCGCGTCCCGGTCGGACTCGGTGGCGGCCTCCAGGAGGACCACCCAGGTGGGCACGGGCGACGGCGCCCACAGCTCGATCTCGTCGAAGACGGGGTAGGAGTGCCCGGCCGCGGTGGTGCGCTCCCCGTGCGGCACCCCGTCGTGCAGGACCACCTCGCCCCAGCGCCGACCCGAGGACGGCAGCGGGATCGACAGCACCTCGACGCGGGCGGGGTCCAGACGCCGCCCCCACACGACCTCGGCCTCGCCCTCGGGGGACAGCCGTACGGCCGCGCTGCCGAGGTCCATGCCGAGCGGCTCACCGGCGTCCGTCGCGCCTCCGGGCGTGCGCAGCCCGTAGGCCTGCCAGGCCCGGCGGGCCAGCGGCCAGTCCTGCAGCGCGGTGGCGGCGATGCCGACATTCCACCAGTCGGGCGCCCCGGTGTCCCGGTCGAGCAGCGCGACGGCCCGCAGACCGGCCGCCCTGGCCTGCTCCCAGTCGTGCCGGAACTTGTGCAGCAGGGCGAGATTGAACCATGACTCCGACAGCCAGGGTTCCAGGTCGGCGGCCCGCGTCAGCAGCGCGCCCGCATCCTCGTAGCGACCGTCGCCGATCAGCGTGAACGCGCGGTCGGTGGCCTGCCGCCAGGAGGCGGAGGGCCGGTGCCGTGCCTTGCCGAAGATCCTCACGATTCCCGCCTGCCAGTTCCGTTCTGTGGGCTGGCTGTGCCTTTCCACGCCCCCGGACACCCTCTCCTGCGCATCAAACCACGTACGGCTGCGGGGACGCTCATTACCCATGGGTTACCCAGCCGCGGGCGCGGTAAGACTGCCTCGGGAAAGCACTCGGGCCAGTGCTTCCACGACGTCGGGAGCGTAGTCGCCCGCGGTGGCCAGGCGCAGCTCCTCCAGTGCCGCGAGGCCGCCGCCGGGCCCGGTGTCCCGCGCCTTCTCCTCGTAGGCGTTGACGGCCCGTACGATCCGCGCGGCGACCGGCTGCTCCCGGCAGGGGTCGGCCTGCCGCTCCACGACCACCGCGACGGCCGCGTCGACGCCGGTCTGGCGGACGACGGCCCCGCCGAGCAGCGCGATCCGGCGCTGTTCCGCCGCGGGCAGGCCGGCGGTGGCCCCGGCCGGGACCGGGTCGACCAGGCTGAGCTGCCCGATGTCGTGCATGAGGGCCGCGTACTCCAGCACGGTCAGCTCGGCTGCGGACAGCCCCAGTTCCCACCCGACGGCGCCGCTGAGTTCGGCGACGCGGCGGGCGTGCCCGGCCGGGGTGTACCCGGCGATCTCGGTGGCGCGGGCCAGGGAGGCGATCGTCTGCCGGTAGGTGGCCCGGACGGCCGCGTACCGCCGGTAGGACAGCTGAGTGAGCAGCAGCGGCACGCAGAAGACGGGGAGCGCCCACAGCCCCGCCACGCCCACCGCGAGCGCCATCACCACCCCGGTCGCGCACACGGCGGAGGTGATGCCGACCATGCCGCGCAGCTCCTCGCGCAGCAGCGGGCCGAAGGGCCAGCCGGTACGCGCGTGCGCGGGCGCGGCGGCGAGCACGGCGTCGCACAGGGCGGTCAGGGCGAGCAGCCCGACCAGCAGCAGCGCGTACGCGGGGCCGCTCCAGTCGCGGAAGACGCCCTGGTTGGACAGCGGCAGGAAGCAGGCGGCCGCGAAGGCGACGGTGAGCACCCGCCGCGCCAGATGTTCCAGCACGGGCCCGCTGCCGCGCGCGACGTGGGGCACGCTGCCGAGCAACGAGGCGGCGAGGACGACGGTGACGGTCTGGGCGACGCCGTGCTGCGTGGGCCGCCCGGCGACGTCCCCGAGCAGCGCGTACGCCAGCGCTCCGGCGGCCCCCGGCGGAGCGGCCTCCCGGGCCTCGGCGCCGGCCCGCCGGGTCAGCTCGCCGAGGGCGACGAGGACGCCGAAGGCGAGCGCGACGGGCCGTTCCACCGGGCCGGACCACAGCACGCGGACGAGGCAGCCGAGCGCGAGGAGCCCGGCGCAGCAGGGGATGAGACGGAGGATCGCCGGGGAGCGGGTCCGGGGGGCGCCGTGGAGCGGGGGCGAGGACGGAGCCGGAGGCAGGGACGGGTGAGGTCGGAGGGGCTCGGGCCGGGGCGGCGTCATGGCGCGCTCCCGTCGGTACGGTCGCCCGGCCTCCCGGAGGCTTCCGTCGTCCCCGTCACCGCGCCCCCTTTCCGACCCGGTCCCGGGTGCCCGCGCCCCGGGCCGGGAGCACACCGGCGGGGCGGGCGGGGGCGCCGTCCGCCGTCACCGCGGGGCGCCAGCCGTGGTGCTCAAGGGCGCGGACCAGCGCCCCCACCATCCGCGGGTCGAACTGCCCCCCGGCGCACCGCTGAAGCTCCTTCAGCGCCGCCGCGACGGGACGGGCCCTGCGGTAGGAACGGGTGGACGTCATCGCATCGAAGGCGTCGGCGACGGCCACCACCCGGGCCGACTCCGGGATCCGGTCGCCGACCAGTCCGTAGGGGTAGCCGCTGCCGTCCAGGCGTTCGTGGTGGTGGAGGACGGCGGCGCGGGCCTCGCCCAGGAAGCGGATGCCGCGCACCATCTCGTGCCCGTACTCGGGGTGCAGCTCGATCACCCGGCGCTCCTCGGGTGTGAGCGGTCCGTCCTTGCGCAGCAGCCGGGTGGGCACCCCCAGTTTGCCGACGTCGTGCAGGATCCCGGCGAAGCGGAGGGTCTCGACGCGCTCGTCGTCCATGCCCAGCTCGCGGGCGATCATCATCGAGGCCTGGCCGACGCGCTCGCTGTGCCCGCGTGTGTAGCCGTCCTTGATGTCGACGGCCCGCACCAGCGCGCGGATGGTCGCCTGGTGCGCGGCACGTTCCCGGTGGTACTGGGCGAACGCCCACCACGCCACGCACATCGGCAGCAGCACGAGCAGCGCGGCCACCGGGCCGTACGGGCTGCGCCACAGGACCGCCATCATCAGCCCGGCGAGCCCGTGCACGGCGATCGGCCCGAGCGAAGGGAAGAACAGCCCCCGCCACGCCCGGCGGGCCGGCACACGGTCGGCGAGCGCCAGGATGCCGCCGTCCAGGAGGGTGAGGACCAGGCAGAAGGCCAGTACCGCGGCACCGGCCGGCACCAGGGCGTACGGGAAGTCGGGCGCGGCGACCGCGTCCCGCCCGCCCAGCTCCCAGTGGACGCGGGCGGCGGCCCACACGGCGAGGGTCAGCTGCGCGGCCCGCCAGACGCGCCGCAGGACGACGGGCCGCGGCACCGGGGACAGCAGGGCCCCGGGCAGCGCCACGAACGCGGCGGCGGGCGGCGGCAGCAGGAAGGCCCCGGCGAGCAGGACCGGGTAGCAGGTCCCGACGGAGCGGGACCGCGCGATCAGTTCGGAACCGGCGTACAGCGCGGCGAGCAGCAGCACGGCCCACCAGGGCACGTGCACGTGCGTCTCGGGCAGCGGCCGCAGGCAGCAGAGGGCGGCGAGGCCGACACCGGCGACGTACACACGCGCCCGCGCCGGTACCGCGTCCATGAGCCCCTCCCCCGGCCATGTCGGTCAGGCTCCGGAGCCTAGGGCGCCGACGGGAGGCCGCGGGCGGACAACCCGTGGATTAGCACGTACGAGTGACGGACGGCGGCCGTCACCTCACGGGCGTGGACCGGCTCAGGACTCCTGCGGAGTCGGCGGTGCCGCCGTGACATCGTGCTCGGGCACGGTCTGCCCGGAACGGATCAGGTCGAGCCGTCCCATGACCTTGGCGCGCAGGTCGCCGGGCACGTCGTCCTGTCCGCAGCACCGCTTGACCAGCTTCTTCACGGCCTGCTCCAGCCCGTACTTCTCCAGGCAGGGCGAGCACTCCTCGAAGTGGTGCTCGAACTTCACGCAGTCCGAGTCCGGCATCTCCCGGTCGAGGAACTCGTAGAGATGATCGAGGATTTCGCTGCAATCCGTCTCGTGCGGCTCTCCGCAGCTCATGACCCCGAGCCTTTCGCTTCGTTCGACTCTCCGGCGCCGGCCGGGACCAGGCCGCGGTCGCGGGCGTAGTCCTCCAGCATGCCGCGCAGCTGACGGCGTCCACGGTGCAGCCGGGACATGACCGTACCGATGGGCGTCCCCATGATGTCGGCGATCTCCTTGTAGGCAAAGCCCTCGACATCCGCCAGATACACGGCGATGCGGAACTCCTCGGGGATCGCCTGGAGCGCCCGCTTCACATCCGAGTCGGGCAGGTGGTCGAGCGCCTGCGACTCCGCGGAGCGCAGTCCCGTCGACATGTGCGACTCGGCGCGCGCGAGCTGCCAGTCCTCGATCTCCTCGGCCGCGCTGCGCTGGGGTTCGCGCTGCTTCTTGCGGTACGAGTTGATGAAGGTGTTCGTGAGGATGCGGTACAGCCACGCCTTGAGGTTGGTGCCCTCGCGGAACTGGTGGAAGGACGCGTACGCCTTGGCGTAGGTCTCCTGCACCAGGTCCTCTGCGTCGGCCGGATTACGCGTCATGCGCAGCGCGGCCGAGTACATCTGGTCGAGGAACTCGAGCGCGTCCCGCTCGAAGCGCGCGCTGCGCTCCGCGGTCGACTCCGTGCCCCGGCCCTCGGGCTGCTCCGCCTGGCCGTGTTCGGTCCCTGCGTCGGTCCCAGTGACCGGACCCACCTCCTCCAACGATGTCGCGAGGCCGAGACCGGCCCCACTCGAATCGGAGGATAGACGACGATCCGGTCCGCCCGCCGCCCGAACAGGGGCGGTCTTCGCCGCGTGCAGCACCGTCCAGTCCAGGTCGGCGCGGCTGCTGCGACTTGGGCAGAAGGCTGAAGCCATGCGGCGGACTTCCTCTCGTACGGCGTCGGTGCTGATTCTCAGCAACGGTATGTCCGGCACAACAGTGGCCGCTCGCCGCTCATTCCCGGGGTGTTACGCGAGTGACCCCGCCCACGCCACGACACCGTCGGTGATCACTTCCAGGGCCCGTTCCTGGGTGATCTCCGCCCGTTTGGGCACGGCGAGGCCGTGGTCGGCGTGCGGCACCTCGATCAGCCGGTGGGGGCCGTCCGGGAACTCCTGCGGTCGGCCGAAGGGGTCGTTGCCGCCCTGTACGACGAGGGTGGGCACGCCGGATCCGAGCAGTTCGTCCGCGCGCGACTTCTCGGGCCTGCCGGGCGGGTGGAGCGGGAAGCTGAGGGCGAGCACCGCGCGGGCGCCCAGTTCGGTGGCGGTGCGGCAGGCGACGCGGGCGCCGGCGCTGCGGCCGCCGGAGATCACGGGCAGTCCCGGTGCGGCCAGCGCGGGCCAGATGCCCCGCCAGCCGGTGTCCAGGGTCTTCGGCACGGGCGCCACCTTTCTACCGGCCACCCGCCAGGGCTGCTCGACGAGGGCGACGCTCACCCCGTGGGCGGGCAGTGCGGCGGCCAGGGCCCGCAGATCCCGCGCCTCGATGCCGCCGCCCGCGCCGTGGCTCACGCCCAGCACGAGGCGGGGCCGCCCCGCCGGGTGCCAGGTGATGCGGGCGGGGCCCGCGTCGGTCTCGACGACCTGTGTCACATCCGTTGTCGCGTCCGTCACGTCAGAAGAGTGTGCCCTCTTCCGGCGCCTCCAGCTCCTTGAGCAGGTCCGGCCCGTTGTTGCGGACGTTGCTCACGGCCGTGGAGACGGGGAAGGCCCGCATCAGCCCGGCGGGCGGGGGCGCCAGCAGGGAGGTCAGCTCCTCGGGGTCGGTGCGCGCCGGGTCGAGCCAGGCGTCCCAGCGGTCCGGCGTCAGCATCAGCGGCATCCGCGGGTGGATGTCGGCGAGGGCATGCGGGCCGTCCTCCGGGGCGACCGCGAGCGGCGTGGTCTCGGCCTCGGTCGTGATCACCGAGCACGTCACCCACCAGGCCTGCGGATGGTCGTCGGGCAGCGTCCCGTCCCGCCAGAACTCGTACAGGCCCGCCATGGCGAACAACGACCCGTCGGCCGGGGACACGAAGTACGGCTGCTTGCGGGGCCGCTTCCGGCGCCCCTCGACCTCCAGGTCCCGCTCCTGCCTGCCGGTGACCCACTCGTAGTAGCCGTCGGCGGGCAGGATGCAGCGCCGGGCGGCGAAGGCGCGGCGGAAGGACGGCTTCTCGTGGACGGTCTCCGCGCGCGCGTTGATCATCCGGGCGGCGCCCTCGGGCGTCCTGGACCAGGAGGGGACCAGGCCCCACTTCAGCCTCCGCAGCTGGCGAACCGGCTTCGGGTCCTCGGCGTCCTTCAGAGGACGGTCCAGGACGGCGTAGACCTCCTTGGTGGGGGCCACGTTGTAGTCGGGCTCCAAGGTCTCCTCGGGCTCCCACTTCTCGATCTCAAAGATTCCCCCGAGATCCTCGGGTCGACGACTCGCCGCATACCGTCCGCACATACGTGCCACACTGCCAGACCCCGCGCGAACACGAGGAGCCCTCACCGAACATGGACCACCTCGCAACGGCCTCGCTCTCCTCTCTCTGGGACGAGGTCTCCGGCACCCAGCCCGATCCCGACCTGTGGGTGGTGATCGCGACCCTGGTGGCCGCCCTCGCCGTCGTCGTGCCGCACGGGGTGTGGCGGATAGCGCGCAACGCGATCACCATCGCCCACGAGGGCGGACACGGGCTCGTGGCCCTGCTCACCGGGCGCACGCTGACCGGCATCACCCTGCACTCGGACACCAGCGGCCTGACCGTCAGCCGAGGCAAGCCGCACGGGCTCGGGATGATCCTCACCGCGGTCTCCGGTTACACCGCTCCCCCGCTGCTCGGCCTCGGCGGCGCGGCCCTGCTGGCCTCGGGGCGCATCACCCTGCTGCTGTGGCTGGCGACGGCGCTGCTCGTCGCGCTGCTGGTGATGGTCCGCAACGCCTACGGGGTGCTGACGGTGCTGCTCACCGGCGCCATGTTCGTCCTGGTCTCCTGGCTGGCCGGGCCGCAGGTCCAGGCGGCGTTCGCGTACGCGGTGGTGTGGTTCCTGCTGCTCGGCGGGGTGCGCCCGGCCTTCGAACTCCAGGCGAAGCGGTCCCGGGACGGCGCCGGGGACTCGGACGCGGACCAGCTGGCCCGGCTGACCCACGCACCGGCGGGGGTGTGGTTCTTCCTGTTCCACGCGGTGTCGCTGTGCTCGCTGATCGGCGGGGGACGCTGGCTGCTGGGGCTGTGAACCGGGGCGGGCGTGCACTCCGCGATCGTGCATATATGCACGGCAAGTGCACTGTTGCACTTTCGGTCAGATTTCGCCGCTTTTGATCAAGATCTCCGGTCGTGTTCAGCCATTAAAGTGGGGCCCATGACCGTGAACCCCGCGCACACCGCCCTCTGGCCCGCCCCGCACGCGAGCGGGGCCGTCGACGCGACCGTCCATGTGCCCGGTTCCAAGTCGGTCACCAACCGTGCCCTGGTGCTCTCCGCCCTCGCCTCCGAGCCCGGCTGGCTGCGCCGCCCGCTGCGCTCGCGCGACACCGTGCTGATGGCCGACGCGCTGCGCGCGATGGGCGTCGAGATCGAGGAGGGCGTCGGCCCCGAGGGCACCGGCGAGTGCTGGCGCGTCATCCCGGCGGGCCTGCGCGGTCCGGCCACGGTCAACGTCGGCAACGCGGGCACGGTCATGCGCTTCCTGCCGCCGGTCGCCACGCTCGCCGACGGCGCCGTCCGCTTCGACGGCGACCCGCGGTCCTACGAGCGCCCCCTGCACGGCGTGATCGACGCGCTGCGCGTCCTGGGCGCCCGCATCGACGACGACGGGCGCGGCGCGCTGCCGCTGACCGTGCACGGCGGCGGCGCCCTGGAGGGCGGCCCGGTCGCGATCGACGCGTCGTCGTCCTCCCAGTTCGTCAGCGCCCTGCTGCTGTCGGGACCGCGCTTCAACCAGGGCGTCGAGGTCCGCCACACCGGCTCCGCGCTGCCGTCCATGCCGCACATCCGCATGACCGTCGACATGCTGCGCTCGGTCGGCGCCCAGGTCGACACCCCGGAGTCCGGCGGCGAGCCGAACGTCTGGCGGGTCACGCCGGGTGCGCTGCTCGGCCGGGACCTGACGATCGAGCCGGACCTGTCCAACGCCCAGCCGTTCCTGGCGGCGGCGCTCGTCACCGGCGGCAGGGTCGTGATCCCCGACTGGCCCTCCCACACCACCCAGCCGGGCGACCGGCTGCGCGAGATCTTCACCGGAATGGGCGGCTCCTGCGAACTGACGGACCACGGGCTCGTCTTCACCGGCTCGGGTGCCGTGCACGGCATCGACGTCGACCTGAGCGAGGTCGGCGAGCTGACCCCCGGCATCGCGGCCGTCGCCGCCCTCGCGGACTCCCCCTCGACCCTGCACGGGGTGGCGCACCTGCGCCTGCACGAGACGGACCGCCTGGCCGCGCTCACCAAGGAGATCAACGAACTCGGCGGTGACGTCACCGAGACCGCCGACGGCCTGCACATCCGCCCGCGCCGTCTGCACGACGGGATCTTCCACACCTACGAGGACCACCGCATGGCCACCGCCGGCGCCGTCCTCGGCCTCGCGGTGGAGGGCGTACAGATCGAGAACGTCGCGACGACCGCCAAGACGCTGCCCGACTTCCCCGACCTGTGGACCGGGATGCTCGGGGCGTAGGGACGGTTCGCCATGCGCCGCTACGGCAAGCACACCGACGAGGACGACATCCGCTCCCGCCCCAACCGCAAGGGCAACCGGCCGCGCACCCACATCCGGCCCAAGCACGAGGACGCCGCCGAGGGCATGGTCCTCACCGTGGACCGCGGCCGGCTGACCTGCCTCGTCGACGACCGGATCGTCATGGCGATGAAGGCGCGCGAACTGGGCCGCAAGGCGGCGATCGTCGGCGACCGGGTGGCCCTGGTCGGCGATCTGACCGGCCGGAAGGACACGCTCGCGCGCATCGTGCGCATCGAGGAGCGCACCTCGGTCCTGCGCCGCACGGCGGACGACGACGACCCCTACGAGCGCGTGGTCGTCGCCAACGCCGACCAGCTCGCCGTCGTCACCGCCCTCGCCGACCCCGAGCCGCGCCCCCGCCTCATCGACCGCTGCCTGGTCGCGGCGTTCGACGGCGGCCTCACCCCGCTGCTGGTCATGACCAAGTCCGACCTCGCACCGCCCGACGAACTCCTTGAGCTGTACGGCGCGTTGGACATCCCGTACGTCGTCACCAGCCGGGAGGGGCTGGAGAACGGCGCCGCGGCCGACCTCGTGCGGGAACACCTGGACGGCAAGATCACGGCCTTCGTCGGCCACTCCGGCGTCGGCAAGACGACGCTCGTCAACACGCTGGTGCCCGAAGAACTCCGCCGAGTGACAGGTCACGTCAACGCGGTGACGGGTCGCGGCCGGCACACGACGACCTCGGCCCTCGCGCTGCCGCTGTCCTCGAAGTCCGGCGGCTGGGTCGTCGACACCCCGGGCGTACGGTCGTTCGGGCTGGCGCACGTCGACCCGTCCCGGGTGATCAACGCCTTCCCCGACCTGGTGCCCGGCACGGAGGGCTGCCCCCGCGGGTGCAGCCACGACGAGCCCGACTGCGCCCTGGACGCGTGGGTGGCCGAGGGGCACGCCGACCCGGCACGCCTGTATTCGCTGCGCAGGCTGCTGTCGACGCGGGAACGCAAGGAAGGCGACTGATCTTCGCGTGGTTTGGCGTGCCGTGCCAGCGGTAAGTGCATAATCGCACCAAGCCGGAACCAAGCCTGAGCAAAGCCGGACGAAGCCACTGATCGACGCAGCGGTCACAGTGTGGGACTACGGGAGGACAAGACATGGCGTGGCTGCTGGTCATAGTGGCCGGAGTGCTCGAAACCGGCTTCGCCGTCTGTCTGAAGCTGTCCCACGGCTTCACCCGGCTCTGGCCCACCGTCGCCTTCTGCGCCTTCGCGCTGGGCAGTTTCGGTCTGCTGACCATGTCCCTGAAGAAGCTCGACGTCGGTCCCGCGTACGCGGTGTGGACCGGCATCGGCGCGGCGGGCACCGCCATCTACGGCATGGTCTTCCTGGGCGACCTGGTCTCGACGCTGAAGATCGTCTCGATCAGCCTGGTCATCATCGGCGTGATCGGGCTGCAGTTGTCGGGCTCGGCGCACTGACCCCTCCCGCCGCTACGCCGTCAACCGGCGTGGCAGCGCGGTGCGTACGAGTTCCGCCACCCCGCCGTCGGCGGGCGGTGCCGCGACGCAGGACAGCGCGAGCCGCACGGCCAGTTCGCAGGTGCGGGCCAATTCGACGGCGTCCGCCGCCGGGAGCGGTCCGGCACGGTTCAGGACGGCGACCGCGCGGTCGCGGACCAGAGCCACGAAGTCGCCGGGCGAGGGCAGCGGACCGTCGGCCCGGCGCTGGGCCGGTACGACGGAGGAGGACGGCGCCGCCGTCAGCGCGGGCGACGGCAGCCGCTCGCTCCAGCAGCCGGTGAGCATGGCCCGTACCAGCGCGTTCTCGTGAGCGGCCGACATCATCCACTCGGCGGTGGCGGTGAGCCGTTCACGCGGGTCGCTGGGGCCGGAGAGCGCGCGGTCCACGCCGGCCAGATAGCCGTCGACCGCCCGCCGGACCAGCGCACGGGCGAGGCCCTCCTTGCTTCCGAACTCGTTGTACAGCGTCTGCCGGGACACCCCGGCCGCCGCCGCCACGTCCACCATCCGCACGGCGGACCACGGCCGGCTCGCCAACGCCGCATGGGCGGCATCGAGCAGGGACTCCCGGGCTGCAGGCACCATCGCCTCCCTCGGACCGAGCGACCTCGTGCCCAGATTTGACGGGCCCGCACACACTGTCAACCCTCCTCGCACGAAGAACCCTGCCGCCGCCGGGGCCGCGACACCCGCCCCACCGGCCCCGTCCCACGCCACGCCCCGGCAAACCCCTGTTCGCCCCGCCCCGCCCCCGACAGATACCGTGGCCGCATGCCCGACTACCTTGACGACCTCCGCCTCGCCCACGTCCTCGCGGACGCCGCCGACGCCGCGACGATGGAGCGCTTCAAGGCCCTCGACCTCAAGGTCGAGACGAAGCCGGACATGACCCCGGTGAGCGAGGCGGACAAGGCCGCCGAGGAACTCATCCGCGGCCACCTCGCCCGCGCCCGCCCCCGCGACTCGGTCCACGGCGAGGAGTTCGGCGTGTCGGGCACCGGCCCGCGCCGCTGGATCGTCGACCCGATCGACGGCACCAAGAACTACGTGCGCGGCGTGCCCGTCTGGGCCACCCTCATCGCCCTCATGGAAGCGGCCGAAGGCGGCTACCAGCCCGTCGTCGGCCTCGTCTCCGCCCCCGCCCTCGGCCGCCGCTGGTGGGCGGTGCAGGACCACGGCGCGTTCACCGGCCGCAGTCTGACCTCCGCCCACCGGCTGCACGTCTCCCAGGTCTCCACCCTCTCCGACGCCTCGTTCGCGTACTCCTCGCTCGGCGGCTGGGAGGAGCAGGGCCGGCTGGACGGCTTCCTCGACCTGACCCGCGAGGTGTGGCGCACGCGCGCGTACGGCGACTTCTGGCCGTACATGATGGTCGCCGAGGGCTCGGTCGACATCTGCGCCGAACCGGAGCTGTCCCTCTGGGACATGGCCGCGAACGCGATCATCGTCACGGAGGCCGGCGGCACCTTCACCGGTCTCGACGGCCGCCCCGGACCGCACAGCGGCAACGCGGCGGCGTCCAACGGCCGCCTCCACGACGAACTGCTCGGGTACCTCAACCAACGCTACTGAGCGCCCGCCGACTGCCCCTCCGCGCCCCCTTGTTGACTCGTGCTTTGCCTGCCACTCTGAGGGTTCCCCCACTTGTGAACTTGTGAATCCATGAACAACTCATGGATCACCGGCAGGAGGTGGCTCCACCCATGCTCGTCCGCGAAGTCATGAGCACGGTCGTCCTCACCATCGGTCCCGCCCACACGCTCCGCCAGGCCGCCGCCCTGATGTCCGCACGCCGCGTCGGCGCGGCCGTGGTGCACGACCCCGACGCGGGCATCGGCATCCTCACCGAACGCGACGTACTCGTCTCCGTGGGCCGGGGCCAGGACCCGGACACCGAACGCGCCCACGCCCACACCACCAACGACGTCGTCTTCGCCGCGCCGTCCTGGACGGTGGAGGAGGCGGCCGGGACGATGGCGCACGGCGGCTTCCGCCACCTCATCGTCCTCGACCGCGGTGAACCGGCCGGCATCGTGTCGGTCCGCGACATCATCCGCTGCTGGGCCCCGGCCCGGTCGCGGCACGAGGCGCGGGCGGTGACCGCCTGACGGGAACTCCCCGCGCCCCCGGGACGGCACGACGAACGGGCCGGACCCCCGTTCCCGGGGATCCGGCCCGTCGCTACGGCAAGCGGTCCAGTGCTGGATGTCAGCCGCGAAGGGCCTGGACCGCGGCCTCCAGCCGCTTGCCGAAGTCGTCGTCGGCCTGACGGAAGTTGTTCACCGCGCGCTCGACGATGTCGTCGCGCGAGACCTTGGAGAGGGCGCCGGCCAGATTGCCGATCAGCCGCTCCTTCTCCTCGTCCGTCATCAGCCGGTACAGGTTGCCCGCCTGGACGAAGTCGTTGTCCTCGGCGTGCGAGGGGGCCTCGGTCTCGCCGGTGGCGCCGGAGACCGCGACCGGCTGCCACAGGGGCCTGTCCGTCTGGAACGGGCCGCCGAAGCTGTTCGGCTCGTAGTTCTTCGCGCCCTTGTGGCGACCGTCGTACAGGAAGCCGTCACGGGAGTTGGTGCGCGCCTCGGTGGCGTGCGGGCGGTTCACCGGCAGGTGGTCGGCGTTGACGCCGACGCGGTAGCGGTGGGCGTCGCCGTAGGCGAAGAGGCGGCCCTGGAGCATCTTGTCCGGGGACGGGCCGATGCCGGGCACGAAGTGCGACGGGGAGAAGATCGACTGCTCGACCTCGGCGAACACATTCTCCGGGTTGCGGTTCAGCTCCAGCTTGCCGATCTCGATGACCGGGTAGTCCGCGTGCGGCCACACCTTGGTCAGGTCGAACGGGTTGAAGCGGTAGTTCGCGGCCTCCGCGGCGGGCATGATCTGCACGCCGACGGTCCAGGACGGGAAGTCACCGCGCTCGATGGACTGGCGCAGGTCGCGCTGGTGGGAGTCGGGGTCCGCACCGGCGAGCCTGTCGGCCTCGGCCTGCGTGAGGCACTTGATGCCCTGGTCGGTCTTGAAGTGGTACTTGACCCAGAAGACCTCGCCGGCCTCGTTGTTCCACTGGTAGGTGTGCGAACCGAAGCCGTCCATGTGGCGGTACGACGCCGGAATGCCGCGGTCGCCGAACAGCCAGGTCACCTGGTGCGTCGACTCGGGCGACAGGCCCCAGAAGTCCCAGACGTTGTCCATCTCCGTCGAGCCCGTGTAGGGGTCGCGCTTCTGGGTGTGGATGAAGTCGGGGAACTTGACGGCGTCCTTGATGAAGAACACCGGGGTGTTGTTGCCGACGAGGTCGTAGTTGCCCTCTTCGGTGTAGAACTTCAGCGCGAAACCACGCGGGTCGCGCACGGCGTCCGGCGCACCCAGGTTGCCGGCCACGGTCGAGAAGCGGAGGAAGGTCTCCGTCTGCTTGCCGACCTCGCCGAGGAACTTCGCCCTCGTGTACTTGGTGACATCGGCGGTGACCGTGAAGGTGCCGTAGGCGCCCGCGCCACGGGCGTGCACGACACGCTCCGGGATGCGCTCGCGGTTGAAGTGGGCCAGCTTCTCGAGCAGGAGCTGGTCCTGGACGAGCACGGGGCCGCCGACGCCCGCTGTCTCACTGTTCTGGTTGTCGGCTACCGGAGCACCGGCCTCCGTAGTGAGCGGTCCCTGAGTCACGTACGCCTCCTGCGCCAATCCTGCAAACCTGTCTCTTGGCTAATGCCGGTCTCGATCCTACAATGGACAGTGTCTAAGTCAAGTAAGGTTCCAAAGTCACACACGTTCGGGGTCTGGTCCCCCTTGCTGCTAGGCTGGCCTGTATGAGTGACCTTCTGGAACGGCTGCGTGGACGCGGATGGCGCATGACCGCGCAGCGGCGCGTGGTGGCCGAGGTCCTCGACGGCGAACACGTCCATCTGACGGCCGACGAGGTGCACGCCCGAGCCGTGGACAAGCTCCCCGAGATCTCCCGGGCGACGGTCTACAACACGCTGGGCGAGCTGGTCTCGCTCGGTGAGGTGCTGGAGGTCGCGACGGACAGGCGCGCCAAGCGCTACGACCCGAACGCGCACCAGCCGCACCACCACCTGGTCTGCGCCCAGTGCGGCGCGATCCGCGACGTCCACCCGGTGGGCGACCCGCTGGCCGACCTCCCGGACTCGGAGCGCTTCGGCTTCACCGTCTCGAACGTCGAGGTGACCTACCGCGGCACCTGCCCGAACTGCGCGGCGCCGTAAGCCTCTTCACTCACACAAACGCATCGAGGGCCGGAATCCTTTTGGATTCCGGCCCTCGATCTTCAGTAGCGGGGACAGGATTTGAACCTGCGACCTCTGGGTTATGAGCCCAGCGAGCTACCGAGCTGCTCCACCCCGCGTCGATGAATGGAACATTACGCCAGCCCCACGACCAGAAGCAAATCCCCCATGAGCTGCGGGTATTCGCCTCTTGGCTGCGGACGGTCCCCCGGGAGGTGCCCCCGGGGCGGCGGCACGGGTGGGCGCGGCCTCACGCCGACAGCTCCTGGCGCAGCGCGTCCCGCAGCCGCGCCGCCCGCTCCGCCACCTCCCGCGGCCCCAGCGACACCGCCCGGTCGGCCCACCGCTGCCCCTCGGCCAACTCCCCACGCCGCGCGCAGACCAGCGCCAGCCGCAGCGCCGCCCGCCCGTGGCCCGCGTCGGCGGCCCGGCGCCACCACACGACGGCCTCCGGCTCGCTCCCCTCCCGGGCCAGCAGCAGCCCCAGGTTGAACGCCCCGTTGCGGGACCCGGCCTCCGCCGCCTCCCGGTACCACCGCGCCGCCTCCACCACGTCGCCCCGCGCCGCGGCCAGCATCCCGACCCGCACCTGGGCGCGCCGGTGCCCCTGGGAGGCCGCCCGCTCGTACCACTCCTCGCACTCGGACTTCTCCTGTGCCGTCTCCCCCAACTCGTGCGCGGGCGCGGGCGGCCGGCGCGCGTCGAGCACCGTCGCCAGGCGGTACGCGGCCTCCGCGCTGCCGCCCCCGGCCGCGCACCGCAGGAACCGCTCGGCCTCGCGCTCGTCCCCGGCGCGCAGGCGGGCCATCCCGACCTGCAACGCCGCCTCCGCGTGCCCGGCGGCGGCGGCCCGCTCGTACCAGCGCAGCGCCGCCCGGTCCTCGCCCCGCCCGGCGTGCAGGATGCCGAGGTTGAACGCGGCGTCGATGCTGCCCGCCTCGGCGGCCTTGGAGAACCACGGCTCGGCACCGGACTCGTCCCCGGCGCGCAGCAGCAGGATGGACAGGGCGTTGGAGGCCTCCCGGTGCCCGGCGTACGCGGCCCGCCGGTACCACTGCTCGGCCTGCGTGGTGCGGCCCTGTTCGGCGCAGAGCAGCCCGAGGTTGTACGCGCCGTTGTCGTCGCCCGCGTCCATCGCGGCCCGGTACCAGCGCTCGGCGGTCTGGGTCTCGCCGCGCTCGGCGTGCAGCGCGCCCAGCGCGTTGGCGGCGTTGCCGTCGCCGTCCTGGGCGGCGCGCAGCCACCACACGGCGGCGCTCTCGGTGTCCCCGGCGTCCCGCAGCAGGAAGCCGAGCGCGCAGGCGGCGCGGGCCTCGCCGTCCCTGGCGGACGTGAGGTACCAGCGGCCGGCCTCCTTCAGCTCGCCCCGCTTCTCCAGGATCGTCCCGAGATGCAGCGCGGCCCGTCGGTGACCGCGCGCGGCGGCCTGCCGGTACCACTGCTCGGCCTCGCCGGCCGCGGGAGCCGTCGCGCCGCCGCCGTCACGGCCCCGCCCCGCGCGCCGGTCCAGCGCGTGCGCCAGCCGGTACGCGGCCTCCCGGTGCCCGCGCTCGGCCGCGCCCCTCATCCAGCGCTCGGCCCCGGCCCCGTCGCCACGGTGTTCCAGCAGGTCGGCGAGGGCGTAGGCGCCCAGTACATGGCCCTGTTCGGCGGACTGGCACAGCCAGTACTCGGCGGCGGGCTCGTCCCCGCGCTCGCGGAAGTGCCGCCCCAGCGCGTGGGCGGCCGCGGCGGACCCGGCGACGGCGGCGATCCGCCACCAGCCCGCGGCCTCGTCGGCGTATCCGCGCTGGTGCAGCAGAACACCCAGGTTGTTGGCGGCGGCCCGGTCACCGGCCGCGGTGGCGGCACGCAGGTGGGACTCGGCTCCGTCGAAGTCGCCGCGGCGCAGCAGCATCGCGCCGAGGACGCTCGTCGCCTCGACGTCACCGCCGTCGGCGGCGAGCCGCAGGCGCACTTCCTCGGCGGCCTCGTCGGCCGCCTCCTGGGCCTCGTCGGCGGCTTCCTCCTGACCGGACGGCTGCGCAAAACGCCCTGTCCCGAACAGATTTGCCATGTCCCCCATAACGTCCATCGTCGCACCACCTGCAACCTGGGTACATCCGGTATACCGCAGCCAGTGAGGTCACTTCAGCGTTTTGTCGACATGCCCACAGGGAGACAAGTCAAACACAGATCGACCCAACTCCCCCCGACGGCGCGGCCGTCGACATCCCCAGTACCTGAATCCGCACATCACAAAGGCCCGGATCCCTTTCGGAATCCGGGCCTTCATGGGTCGCTCGCACGTAGCTCACGACTTCAGTAGCGGGGACAGGATTTGAACCTGCGACCTCTGGGTTATGAGCCCAGCGAGCTACCGAGCTGCTCCACCCCGCGCCGTTGTGTTCACAACCCTAGCACGGCGCGGGGTGGGCTCTGACCAGCTCGAACGCCCGGCTCGTGGCAGCGGGGTCAGCCGCCGCCCGAGCTTTCGGCCGGGGTCGGACTGGCACTGGCGCTGCCGTCCCCGGACTCGTCCGCGTCGTCCCCGTTCTTTCCACCGGCGCCCTGGTCGGCCTTGGCCTGTGCGTCCTCGGCCCGCTTCAGCGCCTCTTCCAGATCCTTCTGCGCCTTGGCGTACGCGGCCAGGTCCTTCTGCTCCAGAGCCTTCTGGCCGGCGTCGAAGGCCTTCTGCGCGTCGCCCAGGGCCTCCTTGACCGTCGGGTTGGTCGACGTGGGCGGTGGTGGCTCCGTCGTGTCGTCGCCGGTGTCCGGGGGTGGCTGCGTATCGGCCGCCTGGGCTCCGAAGACCTTGTTGAGCGCGGCGTCGAGTGTGTTCTCGAAGGCGGTGTTGCCCCCGTAGCTCACCAGGATCTTGCGCAGCAGCGGGTACTTGAGGTCGCCACCGCGGACGTAGACCGGTTCGACGTAGAGCAGTCCTCCGTCGAGCGGCACCGTCAGCAGGTTGCCGTACTCGACCTCCGAGTCGCCGCCTCTCAGCAGCCTGATGGACTCGGCGATGTCCTGTTCGGAGTTGAACTGGCTCTGGACCTGTTTGGGTCCGTCGACGGTCGTACTCGTCGGCAGTTTCAGGATTCTGATCTTGCCGTAGCCCTCCGTCCCCGCCTCGGCGTCGACCGCCATGAACGCACTGAGGTTGTCGCGTCCGTTGGGCGTGAACGTCGTCGTCAGCGAGAACGACTGCTGATCCTGGTCGGGCATCTTCATGCTCAGGTAGTACGGCGGTACCGCGTCACCCGACTTGTTGGTCGGGTCGTCCGGCACCTGCCACACCTCACTGCCGCTGAGGAACGTGGTGGCGTCCTTCACGTGGTAGCGCGTGAGCAGTTCGCGCTGGACCTTGAACAGGTCCTGCGGGTAGCGCAGATGCGCCATCAGGTCGCTGGAGATCTCGCCCTTGTCCTGCACCGTGTTGGGGAACGCCTTCATCCAGGTCTTCAGGACCGGATCCTTGGTGTCCCACTGGTAGAGCTTGACGTCACCGCTGTACGCGTCGACGGTCGCCTTCACGGAGTTGCGGATGTAGTTGACCTGGTTCTGCTGGGCCACCACCGCGCGCGAGTTGTTGTTGGCGGTCAGCGAGTCGGCGGTGGTGTCGCCGAGCGTGGTGCGGGAGGCGTACGGATAGCCGTTCGTCGTCGTGTAGGCGTCGACGATCCACTGGATACGGCCGTCCACCACCGCCGGATAGGCGTCGCCGTCGATGGTCAGCCACGGGGCGACCGCCTCGACGCGCTCCTTGGGCGTGCGGTTGTACAGGATCCGCGAACCCTCGCCGATCGCGCCGGAGTAGAGGATCTGCGGTTCGCTGAACGCCGCGGCGTAGGCCGCACGGTTGATCGGGCTGGACAGGTCGACCCCGCCGTCGCCCTTGTAGCTGAACGTCTTCTCACCGTTGTCGTCGGAGTAGTCGATCTCCTTCTGGGGACCGCCGACGATCGAGTAGGTGGTGGTCTTCTCGCCGTAGTAGACCCGCTGCTCGTACGTGCCGAGGTCCCCCTCGGACGGCAGGTTGGACTCGGTGAAGACCGGGCGGCCCTCGGCGTCGACCTGCGTGCCCTTGGCCGCGACCACGCCGTAGCCGTGGGTGTAGCGGAAGTGGTTGTTGATCCAGTTCTTCTTCGGGATCCCTGCGAGGTTCAGCTCGCGCAGACCGATGACCGTGTCCTGGTCCTTGCCGTCCTTGGCATAGCGGTCGACGTCCAGATTGGTCGGGAACGCGTAGTAGTTACGCATCTGCTGGAGCTGCTGGAACGTCGGCGAGATGATGTTCGGGTCCATGATCCGGATGGACGCGGCGTCGTCCGCGTCGTCCCGGAGCTTGGTCTTGTCCTTGGTCTCGCTCCTGCCCGGGTACTCGGCGACCTGGGTGCCCTCGATGCCGTAGGCGTCGCGCGTGGCGGCGAGGTTCTTCTCGACGTACGGCGCCTCCTTGGCCTGCTCGTTCGGCTGGACCTGGAACTTCTGGACGAGCGCCGGGTACAGGCCGCCGATGAGGATCGCGGAGAGCACCATCAGGCCGAGGCCGATCACGGGCAGCTGCCAGGTGCGCCGCCACAGGGTGGCGAAGAACAGCAGCGCGCAGATGACGGCGATGCAGAACAGGATCGTCTTGGCCGGCAGGTAGGCGTTGGCGTCGACGTACCTGAGACCCGTCCAGTTGTCGGTGGCCTTGAAGTCGCTGGACTTCACCGCCAGTCCGTAGCGGTCGAGCCAGTAGGCGATGGCCTTGAGGGCGACGAAGACGCCGATGAGCACCGACAGATGGCCGGTCGCGGCGGCCGTGGCACGCGCACCGGGGCTGGTGACGCGCAGCCCGCCGTACAGGTAGTGGGTGAGCGCGGCGGCGATCACGGAGATGATCACCGCGGCGAACCCGAAGCCCAGCAGGAACCGGTACCAGGGCAGGTCGAAGGCGTAGAAGGAGACATCCAGCTTGAACTGGGGGTCCTTCTGTCCGAAGGGCACGCCGTTGACCCACATCAGCCAGGTCCGCCACTGGCCGGACGCGGAGGCGCCGGCGATCAGGCCGACCAGGGCGGTGATGCCGAGCAGCAGCCACTTCTTGTACGGGGCGATGCCCATCCGGTACCGGTCGAGGTTCTGCTGCTCCATCGACATGGCGCTGAGCGGCGGCCGCAGGCGGTGGGCCAACCAGATGTTGAACCCGACGGCGAGCGCCATCAGCAGACCGAAGACGAAGAAGAGCCCGATCTTGGTCCACAGGGTCGTCGTGAACACCGACGAGTAGTGGACCGACCGATACCACAGCCAGTCCGTCCAGAATCCCGCGAACATGGTGAACGCCATGGCAAGCACGGCGAGGACACCAAGTGTCATCAGCAGGGTTCGGACACGCCGGGACGGGCGGCCCACTCTGATCCGCGGCCCCGTCGGGGGGCCTCCGCCGCGGTCCGGCATCTGGAAAGCCAAGGTGCGCACCTCGAAGTTCGCTGTTGGTCCGTCAGGCCCTCGGGTTCGCGGGCCTCCCGTGCGCCCCCGGGATCGTGGGCCCACACCTATGCAACTTACTCATCGTTTACTCGGTTCCCGATTCGGGCGATTAACGAGGCAGGATTGTGACCATGTCCAACACCCCCATGGCAGCGAGCCCCCTCACCCGGGCCGTACTCGAGATCGACGAGTACGTCTCCGGCCTGGGCTGGGACCAGCCCGCACGCCTCTTCGCACTTGTCGACACCGCACGGCTGAGGGCCGATCAGCCCTCGCTCGCGGACCGGCTCGGTCTCCAGGAGGAGCCGGAGAGTTCCGGCCTCACCCCGATCGAGCAGGACGAGATTCCCATGGACCAGCCGCTCGACGAGTTCCTGGGCACCATCGCCTGGCCCGACGCGGTGGTCGGCTGCGCGCTCGCCGTGGAACGGCTGATGCTGCCCCCGTCGGCCGAGGCCCAGGTACCGGAGGGCCTGAACGAGGCGAAGCTGGCGCAGTGGGTGGCGCGGCACCCGGACCGCCAGGAGGTCCGCATGACGGTCGCGGTCCTGCGGGACGGCGCCCGTGACTCGGCTCTGCGGCTGCGGGAGAAGGACGCCGCCACGGAGGTCCTCACGGGTTCCGACCTGGTGCCGGGTCTGGCCCAGGCGTTGACGGCGACCTTCGAGGAGTAGCCTCGCCGGCCGGGTGCGCAGGCCCGCCGCGTCACCCGGTCGTACAGGTCTCCAGGTCCGCGGTCTTGCCCGACCTGATGTCCCCCAGCGCGCCCAGGGCGTCGTCGATGGTGTTCACCTTCACGAGGGTGAGCCCGTCGGGGATGTCCCGGGCGGCGGCCGAGCAGTTGTCGGCGGGCGTCAGGAAGTACTGGGCGCCCTTGTCGCGCGCGCCGATGGTCTTCATGCCGATGCCGCCGATCGGGCCGACCTTGCCGTTGTCGTCGATCGTCCCGGTGCCGGCGACGAACTTGCCGCCGGTGAGGTCACCCGGGGTGAGCTTGTCGTAGATGCCCAGGGCGAACATCAGACCGGCGCTCGGGCCGCCGACATCGGCCAGCTTGATGTCGATGGAGAACGGGAAGGTGTGATCGGTCCCGGCGGAGATCCCGACGATGGCGCGCTTCTCGCCGGTGTCGTCGGAGGCCTCGGTGGTGATGGTGACCTGCTCCGTACCGGTGGGCGTCCGGCCCTCCTTCTCCGCGGCGGCCTGCTCCTTGGCGGGCACGATCGTGAAGGCGACGTCCTGTCCGGGCTTGTGCTTGGTCACCAGTTCGGCGACGTTGGTGGGCTTCTTGACGGCCGTGCCGTCCACGGCCCTGATCACGTCACCGGCGTGCAGCCTGCCCTCGGCCGGGGAGTCCTTGACGACCGTGGAGACGACCACCCATGACTTCACCGGGATGTCGAGAGCCTTCAGGGCGGCGACCTTCGCGCTCTCCTGGGACTGGTTGAACTCCTCCGCGTTCTCCTGAGTGGCCTCTTCCTCGGTCTTGCCGTCCGGGTAGAGGGTCTCGTGGGGCACCACGCTGGTGTCGTGCGCCAGCCAGCCGTAGACGGCCTCCACGAGGTTCATCTTGTACTCGGCGCTGGTGACCCGGACGGTGGTCATGTTCAGATGACCGCTCGCGTCGTAGCTCTTGCGACCGGTGATCTGCAGCACCGGCTCGCCGTCGTGATCGCCCAGGGTGTTCACCGTCGGCCCCGGGGACATCTCCGCGTACGGCACGGGGATGAACACACCCGCGCACAGAAGCGCGATCAGCATCAGGGTGGAGGCGAGCATCGTCGCGGTGCGGCGTGGCATGGCACGACAGTACGGGACTCGGCTGTCAGAACACCGTCAGGGCGGAGCACCCGGTCAGGCACCGGTGCGCGACTTCTCCATGGCCTCGCGGAACCGGGCGTACCCGTCCAGTTCGGGACCGTCGCCGCGCGCCTTGCGGGTCCGATTGACCCAACTGCCCCACAGACTCGCACCGACAGCGGCCACCAACGGAATCAGCAACCAGGCAAGCGCTCCCATGCCGACCTCCCAACCCCATGAGCGTCCGCAACGGACTGATCAGCAGATTAACCATCCGTAGTGACAACGCTCACGCCGGGGGCCCGGTTACGCAACCGGAGGTACGCGGGCCGGCCCGGCGGCCGTCAACAGGCGCCCACCCACTCCTCGGTGCCGTCGGAGAAGGTCTGGTGCTTCCAGATGGGCACCTCGTGCTTGAGGTCGTCGATCAGCTTGCGGCAGGCCTCGAACGCCTCTCCCCGGTGCGGGCAGGACACCGCGACGACCACGGCGAGATCCCCGATCTCCAGGTCCCCCACACGGTGGACGGCCGCGAGCGCCCGCACGGGGTGGTCCGCGACGACCTTCTCGGCGATCCGCCGCATCTCGGCCTCGGCGCTCGGGTGGCACGAGTAGCCCAACCGGTCGACTTCGGCACCCCCGTCGTGGTTGCGCACCGTCCCCACGAACAGCGCGGTCCCGCCGGCCGCGTCGTCCCCGACGGCACGGAAGACCTCGTCCACGGACAGGGGCGTGTCCCGGACGGCGATCAGCTTGACGGGATCCTGCGCGGCCGCCTCACCGGGGTGGTCGTTGGTGGATGCCATGCGTCCATCGTGCCCCACGGCACGGACGGCGCGGAATAGCGTGATCGTCCGGCACGCGCGCGTGCCGCGTTGGAGTCTCCTACAGCCCCGGACCGCGGCGAGGGCGACGGCCCTCCGGGGCCGCCCGTGGCACTCAGATCCGGCGCCGGGCCTTCCGCGCCCGCCGCACCACCGCGGCCGCGCCCAGCAGCGCCACCGTCGCGCCCGCGGCCCCCGCCGCCGTCGCGTCCTTGCGTCCGAGGCGCCGCCCGGCGACCGTGTGCCGCCCGGCGACCTCCTCCAGCAGCTCCGCGAGCACCTCCTCGTTGGTGTACTTCGGCCGCCATCCCGCGTCGTGCAGCCGGCTGCCGCTCACCACCCAGGGGTACATGGTGTACGCCAGGTCCCCGGCCGGGGACGGTGTCAGTCCGATCCGGTGCAGCCGGGCCGCCGCGCCGAGCGCGACCGCGGACGGCAGTTCCATCCGCCGGATCCCGCTCAGCTCCTCGACCTCCTCCTGCTCCAGCCATCCGTCGCAGCCGACGGCCAGTTCCCCGTCGGCCTTCTCCAGGACGGCGTACTCCAGGGCACTGCACAGGTCGTCGACGTGGCAGAACTGCCAGGCGGGCCGCGATCCGGCCACGACGAGCAGCCGGGGCGACTCGAAGTACCTGGTCAGTGCGGTGTCGACGCCCCCGACGAGTACCGCGGGCCGGACGACGGTCACATTGAGTCCGGGATGCGCCCGGGGCGCGCGCCGGGCGAGCCGCTCGATCTCCAGCAGGTCGCCGACGCCGGTGGCCTCGGCGGTGGCGCGCAGCTCGGCGTCCTCGGACAGCGGCAGCTCGTTGTCCGGGAGGGCGCCGTAGACCATCGCGGAGGTGCACAGCACGACCCGGTGCACGCCGGCCGCCGCGGCGGCGGTCAGGACGGTCTGGGTCCCCCGGACGTTGTAGGCCGTCCGGGCGGCGGCGTCGGTCTCCAGCTCCAGGTCGACCGCCAGGTGCACCACGACGTCCGTACCGCGCAGCCGCTCGGCGATGGCCGGGTCCCGTACGTCCAGGATCTGCCACTGTGCCGCCGCGCAGTCACCGCGCCGTTCGTCTATGGCGACGACCTGTCTGACCTCGTCGGACGCGGCGAGCCGCTCGGTGAGCAGCGCTCCGACGCCGGACGCGGCACCGGTGACCGCGACGACGGGTCCGCGCGCGCCGGGGCGGGCGGAACTGGTTGACTGGTTTCGCGCTGCGCGAACCTGCGGATCTGGGGAACTCACCGGGCGTCTCCAGCGGTTGTCTTCAGTACGGGCGCGAGCGACGCGTACGTACCAGGTGGCATCCATCCTGCCGCAGGCCGTCAGTCGGCGAAGCACCGAGGCCCGAACCGCCCCGGGTGTCTACGCTGGGTGGTGAAGTCGGGCAGCCGTGCCGCCGGAAAGAACCGGCGGCCCTACCAGCCGAGGAACCCCGTGAGTGACACCCCATTCGGATTCGGCCTTCCGCCGGAGGAGCCGGACGACGGCGACGAGGGCAAGAAGAAGGACCAGCAGGGCGGCGGTGGTCAGGGACCGGCCAACCCGTTCGGTTTCGGGTCGTCCGGAGCCGGTGGCCTTGGCGGCCCCGGTGCGGACAATCCGTTCGCCGCCATGTTCGGGTCCATGAACCCCAACGACCTGGGCGCCGCGTTCCAGCAGCTGGGCCAGATGCTCTCCTACGAGGGCGGCCCGGTGAACTGGGACATGGCCAAGCAGATCGCCCGCCAGACGGTCGCCCAGGGCACGCCGGACGGCCGGAAGGACGCCAGCGTCGGTCCCGCCGACCGCAATGCCGTCCAGGAGGCCGTCCGCCTGGCCGACCTGTGGCTGGACGACGCGACCGCCCTGCCGTCGGGCGCGGGCAACGCGGTGGCCTGGAGCCGCGCGGAGTGGGTCGAGTCGACCCTGCCCGCCTGGCGCGAGCTGGTCGACCCGGTCGCCGAGCGCGTCGGCAACGCCATGGGCGAGGTGCTGCCCGAGGAGATGCAGGCCATGGCCGGCCCGCTGATCGGCATGATGCGGTCCATGGGTGGCGCCATGTTCGGTACGCAGATCGGGCAGGCCGTCGGTGTGCTCGCCGGCGAGGTCGTCGGCTCGACCGACGTGGGCCTGCCGCTCGGCCCGGCCGGCCGGGCCGCGCTGCTGCCGGCGAACATCGAGGCGTTCGGCAAGGACCTCGGCGTGCCGCAGGAGGAGGTGCGGCTGTATCTCGCCCTGCGCGAGGCCGCCCACCAGCGCCTCTTCGCGCACGTGCCGTGGCTGCGCTCGCACCTGTTCGGCGCCGTCGAGGGCTATGCCCGCGGCATCAAGGTCGACACGGCCAAGCTGGAGGACGTGGTCGGCCAGTTCGACCCGCAGAATCCCGAGCAGTTGCAGGAGGCTCTCCAGCAGGGCATGTTCCAGCCGGAGGACACGCCCGAGCAGAAGGCCGCGCTGGCCCGTCTGGAGACGGCTCTGGCGCTCGTCGAGGGCTGGGTGGACGCGGTGGTGCACAGTGCCGCCAAGCCTCGGCTGTCCTCCGCCGACGCGCTGCGCGAGACCCTGCGCCGCCGTCGCGCCTCGGGCGGCCCGGCCGAGCAGACGTTCGCCACGCTGATCGGCCTGGAGCTGCGTCCGCGCCGGCTGCGCGACGCCTCCCGTCTGTGGGCGTCCCTGACGGACGCGCGCGGCGTCGACGGGCGGGACGGCCTGTGGGCCCACCCGGACATGCTGCCGACCGCGACCGACCTGGACGACCCCGACGGCTTCGTGCACCGTGAGCAGCCCGACTTCTCCGAGCTGGACAGGATGCTCGGCGAGGCGGCCGGCAAGCCCGACCTGAAGAAGAGGGACGACCAGGGCCGGGACGAGGCCGACGGCGAGGGTGACGACACCGAGTGAGCCTCCATGACGACGCGGTCCTGGTCCTGAAGGGCCATCCGGACCAGGACGCGCTGCGTCAGGTCTACCTGGACCATCTGGCGGCGCACCCGGACGGCATGTGGAAGTCCTGCGGGGACGGGCACGTCACGGCGAGCGCCCTGGTGATCGACCCCTCGCGCGAGCGGGTCCTGCTGACCCTCCACAGGAAGCTGCGCATGTGGCTTCAGACGGGCGGCCACTGCGAGCCGGCCGACCGGACGCTCGCCGGGGCGGCCCTGCGGGAGGCGACCGAGGAGTCGGGCGTCGAGGGCCTGTCCCTGGCCCCGGGCGGTCCGGTGCGCCTCGACCGGCATCACACGCCCTGCGCCTGGCACCTGGACGTCCAGTACGCGGCGGTGGCTCCGGCCGGGGCGGAGGAGGCGATCAGTGACGAGTCCCTCGACCTGCGCTGGTTCCCCTACGCCGAGGTCGCGGACGTCGCCGACGACTCGGTCGTGCGCCTGCTGGAGGCGACCCTCGCCCGGCTCCGAGGCCGGTAAGGGGCGACCGCCTGGACGATCGCCCCTTACAACCGCGCGTCACGGCGCCGCGGGTTCAGCTCCAGACGTTGCCCTGGTTCTGGCCGCGGGCTCCCTGTTGGCCCATCCCGTACTGCGCGGCCAGGCCGGATCCGATCCGGGCGTTCTGCGGCGGAAGCAGTTCGCTGGGCTGGACGAGCGCGAACCCGCTGCCCATGAAGCTCAGCTCCCAGCCCTCGCCGGTGTTGCCACGGCGCCGCCACACCCCGGAGGAGTGCGTCTGGGCCTGCATCTGCACGCGCAGAGCGGTGGACCAGGCGACGATCGCGTCGGCGTCGCAGTTGACGTACTTGTCGGGCGTCACCCGCATCAGCAGCGGCGCGCCCGAGGTCATGAGGGCGACCCTGCCGCGACCGGTGATGTTGAGCTGGTACTTGCCCGAGCCCGAGATGCCGTACTGGCTGTCCACCGCGATGACCTCGTGGTGCAGGGACGAGTCCATCGCCAGCACATAGCCGCTGTCGACGGTGAGACCGTCCTGCTCGACCTCCATCACGTGGATGTACTGGGCGAGGTTGGCGAGGAAGACCGTGCCCTGCCCGTGGCAGCGCATCAGGTCCAGGCCCTCGCCCGTGTACATGCGCGCGTGTGCCTGGCTGCTGCTCTGGTACTCGGCGTCGAACTCGACGAGCCCCTGGTATGCGACCATCGTGCCCTTGCGGGCGAGCAGGTCGTCGTGGCCCTCCAGGACGACGCGGAGCATGTGCTTGTTCTGCAGGCTCCAGGCTTCCTGGGTCTGCTGGTCGTTGTACGCGAAAAGCGGGCTCTGCATGATGTTCTGGCTCCCCCTCAGCCCCGGACCCGGAGACGGTCGGTGCTGTCCTCGCTGGGCTGGACGACGACGATGCCCTGACCGGAGAAGGCCATCTGGAAGGCCTCGCCGCTGCCGCGGCCGATCAGCGACTGCGCCTTGAAGCTGCGCTTGCCCTTCACCTTGAGGTTCGGGGACCAGGCGACGAGGGCGTCCGGGTCGACGTACGTCTCGTCCTCGCCGTCGCCGCAGTCCACGACGATCGGCTTGCCGCGGGAGGTGAGCGCGACCCAGCCCTGTCCGGAGATCCTGGTGTTCCACAGGCCCTGCCCGGCGAACTTCGCCAGGCCCTTGACCCGCTCCACTCCCCAGGTCAGGTGGGCGTCGAAGGCGAGCAGATTGGTGGCGTTGACGGAGATCCCGTCGCCACCCAGATTGATGACGACGACGTTCGCGCCGTAGTCGGCGAGGTAGAGCAGGCCGTCGCCGGTGCACTTCATCAGGGGCGCGCCCTCGCCGGTCATCCAGTCCTTGGCGATCTGGCGGACGGCCGACGGGTTGGGCTCGTACTGGACGAAGCCCTCGTAGGCGACCATCGAGCCCACGCGCGCGAAGAGGTCGTTCCCGGTCTGCATGGCGACCTTCAGCATGTGGTCGCCGTGGTTCTCCATGCGGGCGGTGACGGGTGCGGGAGCGTAGCCCGCGAGCGGCTGGTTCATGTCGGGCTCTCCCTCAGATCTCGTACGGCTGGACGACGACGAAGCTGCCGGGGGCCGCCCGGAACTGGAGGTTGACGCTCTCGCCCGTGTCGCCCGCGTAGGAGTTGCGCCGCGTCCGCACCTGGCTGGAGACGACCACCTGCGCGGCGGCCGACCAGGCGACCACGGCGTTGCAGTCGGCGAACGTGGTGGGCGTGACCGGCAGCACCACGGGCGTGCCGTGTGTCTTCACGACGATCGTGCCATTGCCCTGGAACTGCATCGTGAACAGCGCGCCACCGGGGATGCCGTGGCCCTCGATGCGGCGGACCTCGTACTGGAGGGTCTCGTCGAAGGCGAGGACGTTCTCGGCGGAGACGCACACGGCGTCACCCTGCAACTCGATGGGGTGCAGCATCGAGGAGTCCTCCGCGAGGAACACCTGCCCCTTGCCGGTGCAGCGCATCAGCTGCATCTCCTGGCCGGTCACATTGCCCACGACCCGGCCGGCGAACCCGGCGCCCTTGTAGCTGAAGTCGACCTTGCCCTGGTAGAGCACCATGCTGCCCTGCCGGGCCAGTACGGGCCGGCCCTCCGCGCCGAGGTCGACGCGGACCAGCTTGCTGTTCTGCAGGGTCCAGCGCTGCCCGGTCTCCGTCTCCCGGAACTGCTGGAGCGCGGCGCTCACACCGGCGCCCTGCGGCGCGCCCTGGGGCATGCCCTGCGGTGCGCCGTGGGAGGCCTGCGGGCCGTAGCCCGGGGGCGGCGTGGGCTGTCCGTAACCGGGGGGCGGGGCGGGCTGCCCGTAGCCCGGAGGGGCGGCCGGCTGACCGTATCCGGGAGGCGGGGCCGGTGCCTGGGGCGGCTGGGGATGGCCGTAGCCGGGAGGCGGCGGCGCGGTCTGGCCGGGGACCTGGCCGTACGGCGCGGGGGCGGGAGCCGGGGGCGGCACCGGGGCGCCGCCGGGCGGCGTGTGCAGGGGCGCGACGATGGTCTGCGCGGCGTGCACGTCCGGGACGGGAGCCGGGGCGGGAGCGACCGGTGGCGTGGCGCCGGGCGGGGGAACGAAGCCCTGCGGCGCGGGGGCGGGGGCCTGCGGCGCAGGAGCAGGAGCCTGCGGCGCGGGAGCGGCGAACGCCGGGGGCGCCGAGGCCTGGGCGGGCGGGGCGAAGCCCGGGGCGGCGCCGGCCTGCGGCTGCTGAGCCTGCTGGGGCTCGGGCGCCTCGTCCTCGGCCACCTCGCCGCCGAAGTTCCGCAGCAGCGCGTCCAGCCCGCCGTCGAATCCCTGTCCGACGGCGGCGAAGCGCCACACGTCCTTCAGATAGAAGTCGCCCAGCATCACGGCGCGCTCGGTGGAGAACTCGGAGCCGTTGAACGGGTACCGGGCCACCTCCTCGCCGCCCGCGACGATCCGGATGTAACCCGGTCCGGCCTGCGACATCTGTCCGGCGCCGTCGATCGTCGCCGTGAAGGACAGCTTCTGGATCTGCGGCGGGATCCTGTCGAGGGTGACCCGGAAGGACTCCGTGTCACCCGCCTGCGCACCCAGCAGCTGGATGGACTCCTCGGGGGTCTTCGGCTGGTTGAAGAACACGAAGTACCGGTCGTCCGACAGCCGCTCCTCGGCATCGAGACCGAAGCAGCTGATGTCGAAGCTCAGCCCGGGGCCGGAAATCTGCACGCCTACGTACAGATCGGTGCCCGCGGTGAGATCACTGATCCTGGCCTTGTGGCCGCGTTGGAATTCCCTGGCCATGCGTTACGACCGTCCCCCATCCGAATGTGAGTGCGTCGCGTCAGGCTAACGGCAATCCCCGACACCGGTGGAAGTCGGTACACACCCGGTACAGAACCCGTGTGCGGCCGTGTCGGACAACCCGGAGAGGGGCGCGCTACTCGTCGCGGACGCCGGGGACGTGCGGCAGCCGGCCGGCGGCGACCACGCCCTCCAGATAGCCCCGGGCCCGCTCGGTGCGCGGATACGCCTCCAGCAGCCGCCAGAACCGGGGGCCGTGTCCGGGGACGAGCAGATGCGCCAGTTCGTGGAGGAGGACGTAGTCGACGACGTACTCGGGCATGCCCTGGAGGCGGTGCGACAGCCGGATGCTTGCGTCGGACGGCGTGCACGAGCCCCAGCGGGTGTTCTGGTTGGTGACCCAGCGGACCGAGCCGGCCCTGGCCCGCCCGTCGAAGTACTGGCCCGACAGACGCTCCGCGCGCTCGGCCAGCTCGGCGTCGCCGAGGACGCGCCTGCTCTCCTGGGCCGCCAGCTTGTCCAGCATGACGCTCACCCAGCGTTGCTCCTCCGCCTCGGACATCCGGGCGGGGATCAGCACGACGGTGCGATCACCCTCGCGGTACGCGGAGACCGTCCGGCGGCGCCGGGTGCTCCTGCGGACCTCGATCGCGCCCGTCCCCGAGCCGTTCGGCGGCGGATTCGTCGGAGTGCGCTGGGGCGCCCCGGCGCGGTGCAGTGGGTCGGCGGACACGCCACGACGTTACCCGCTGCACACGGGGAAGTCCCGGCTCCGGAATGGTTCCGTGCCGATCCGCGGCCTCTCCTTTGATATGGACGACTGATTCGTATGACGAATACCCCCTGCCTGTGGACAACTTTCGACGCCCCGTCGCGCATCCGGGCATGCTGGCACTCGCCGGCGGATTCGCGACCGACCGCAGGACCCGGTACGCGGCAGACCACCGCCGGCGCACGGGGACGTTCGACGACTTCGAGGACCTACGGGGGACCTGGCATGCATCCGATGGTGAAGCCCGCGCTCCGACGCGGCTGGCGCGATCTGAACACCGTGCAGTTCGGCATGACACCGGCCCACGCGCTGACGCTCGCACCGGTGGACACGGCGACGGGCAGTTTTCTGGAGCTGCTCAACGGCACGCGAGGGCCGGCGCTGCTGCGCGAGGAGGGGCACCGCATGGACCTGCCGGACGGGCATGTCGACCGGGTGGTGGAGCGACTGGCGCGGGCCGGTCTCCTCGACGACTCCCGGGGTGGCGGGCCGGCCGCGGAGGCGCTGCGGGAGCGGAAGGAGGTCCTCGACCGGCTCCGCCCCGACCTGGCCTCGCTGTCCCTGACCACCTCCGGGCCGGGAGACGCGATCAGACAGCTGGCCGCCCGGCGCGCCCTGCGGGTGCGGGTGCGGGGCGCCGGGCGGGTGGGCGCGGTGCTGGCCGGCCTGCTGTCGGGCGCGGGCGTCGGCGGGATCGACGTGCGCGACGGCGGGCGCGTCGAGCCGTGGGACGTCGCCCCCGGCGGGCTGCCCGCCGAGTCCGTCGGTGACCGTCGGGACGAAGCGGCCCGCCGTGTCGTCCGCCGGTGCGGTCCCGACCGGCCGCCGCGCCGCGGCCCGACGACGCCCGAGGAGGACTCGCCGGGCTTCTCCCTGGTGGTCGTCGCCCCGCGCGACGATGTCGCGGTGCATACGCCCGACCCCGCCTCCGCGGACTCCCTCATGGCCTCCGGCACCCCCCACCTGTACGCCGGTGTCGTGGAGGGGACCGGTGTCGTAGGCCCCCTCGTGCTGCCCGGCGAGACGGGATGCGCGGGCTGTCTGTACGCGGACCGCACCGACCGGGACCCGGCCTGGCCCCGCCTGGTGGCGCAGTGGCGCTCCGGCCGGCAGCGCCAGGTACGCCCGTGCGACCTCACCCTCGCCACGGCCGTCGCCGGGCTCGCGGCGGCCCACGCGCTCACCTTCCTGGACGGCGGGACACCCTCAAGCGCCGGCACCCGCTGGGAGGTCTCGCTGCCGGGTCTGCGGTGGCACGCGCGGCCGGTCCGGGCACACCCGGCCTGCCCGTGCGGGGCCGCCGGCAAAGGTAACCGGGAACACGTCCCCGGGGACGGGGAACGGCGCGCGACAATGGCTGGGCAAGGGTCGTCAGCCGAACCGCGCCGTGAGGCGGAACCGGCACGGCCGGCTGGGACTTGGAGGGCGCATGTCTGATCTTCCGCGCAAGGCGGTCACCCGGACCGCCAAGCTCGCCGCGCTCCCGCTCGGTTTCGCCGGGCGGGCGACCTGGGGGCTCGGCAAGCGGATCGTGGGCGAGTCCGCGGAAATCGTCGGCCAGCAGCTCCAGCAGCGCACCGCGGAGCAGCTGTTCAAGGTGCTGGGCGAGCTCAAGGGTGGGGCGATGAAGTTCGGGCAGGCCCTGTCCGTCTTCGAGTCGGCACTGCCCGAGGAGGTCGCCGGTCCCTATCGGGCCGCGCTGACCAAACTGCAGGAGGCGGCACCCCCGATGCCGACGCGCACGGTGCACTCCGTGCTCGCGGAGCGCCTCGGGGAGGACTGGCGGGATCTGTTCCTGGAGTTCACGGACAAGCCCGCGGCGGCCGCCTCGATCGGCCAGGTGCACCGGGCGGTGTGGCACGACGGCCGCGAGGTGGCGGTCAAGGTGCAGTACCCGGGCGCCGGTGAGGCCCTGCTGTCCGATCTGAACCAGCTCAGCCGTTTCGCCCGCCTGCTCGGCCCGCTGGTCCCCGGCATGGACATCAAGCCGCTGATCACAGAGCTGAAGGACCGGGTCTCGGAGGAACTGGACTACGACCTGGAGGCGCAGGCCCAGCGCGCCCACGCCGAGGAGTTCGCGGACGACCCCGACATCGTGGTGCCGAACGTCGTCCACCAGTGCGAGCAGGTGTTGATCACGGAGTGGATCGACGGCATCCCGATGTCGGAGATCATCACGGACGGCACACCGGAGCAGCGCGACCGGGCCGGCCAGCTCCTGGCCCATTTCCTCTTCTCCGGACCGGCGCGCACCGGGCTCCTGCACGCCGACCCGCACCCCGGCAACTTCCGCCTGCTGCCCGGCGGGCCCGGCGGCGAGGACGACTGGCGACTCGGCGTCCTGGACTTCGGCACGGTCGACCGCCTCCCGGGCGGACTGCCCGAGCCCATCGGGGAGGCCCTGCGCATGACACTGGACGGCGAGGCGGAGGCCGTCTACGAAATGCTCTGTGCGGAGGGGTTCATCAAGGAGTCGATGGAGCTGGACCCCGAAGCCGTCCTCGAATACCTTCTGCCGATCATCGAGCCGGCCCGGGTCGACGCGTTCGCCTTCACCCGCGGCTGGATGCGGAGCCAGGCCGCCCGGATCGGCGACCCCCGCTCCCCCGCCTACCAGCTGGCCAAGCAGCTCAACCTGCCGCCGTCCTACCTTCTGATTCACCGCGTGACCCTGAGCACCATCGGTGTGCTGTGCCAGTTGGGAGCGACGGTTCGGCTGCGCGACGAACTGGATGAGTGGCTGGTGGGGTTCGTCCCCGAAGACGAGCCGGACGAAGAGGAAGCCGAGGCGGGCGAGGACGTGTACGAGGTGGAGGAGACGGCGGCAAAGGCCTGAGCCGTCCGGAGCCGGACACGCCGTGGGGGCCGGTCCGTCCGGACGGACCGGCCCCCACGGGCAGAGCTTCGCCTCCCGGCCGGGAGACCACCGCTTCGGGTGTGTCGGTTACTGCATGACCGCCATGGCGAGCGCACGCCGGGCGCGCATCGAGGCGCGCTCCGCCCGACGCTGCATCCGGCGGGCGGTCACCAGGCGCAGGGCCCGGCGTTCCCGCTCGGCCTCGTGCAGGCGGTCGTGCATATGCGCACGAGCCAGGGCTTCTGGGATGAGTTGCATCTCGCGGGTCCTGTTCCGACGCGAGTCCTTCGCGTCACTGGTGGTGAAGTCTTCGGGCGTGGAGCCTGCGATGTCGTGGGTGGACGGCTTCATCGGGGCCTGCTTCTGGGGGTCGTACGTGAGGGGGCGGTCGATTGTTCCTGTGATGTTCATGCCGAAACCGGGTTCTTGCGGGGGCGGCCACGGGGCCGCTTCCGGGCTACGACGACACCCTGGACGAACAGCTCGCCACCCCAGACGCCCCAGGGCTCACGCCGCTCCTTGGCACCGGCGAGGCAGGCCTCGATCAGCGGGCAGGTGCGGCAGAGGGACTTGGCGTACTCAACGTCCGCCGGCGACTCGGCGAAGAAGACCTCCGGGTCGTAGGAACGGCACGGGACGGGCACGCCGAGGTTCTCGATGGCTTCGTCGAGCGCGGTGAGCGCAGTGAGCGGGGTCAAGGTGGAGTCCTCCGTGGAGCAGGGCTTGGGGATCTTCTCGAAAGGCGGTACGGACGGGGCGTGCGCTTCGAGTTGCACGGGTGGTCTTCCTCGTCTGGTCGTTCCGGCCGGTCGGCCGGGTGGCGGCTTGGTACCGGGTTCTTTTCTTGTCCCGAGGCGCCTTCGTGTCGTCGTCCCCGTTCGGGGACAAACAGAAGGGCCGCGGATCCCGGGTGGGGTTCCGCGGCCCTGAAGGCGCCGGCCTGATCGGCGATCAGGCTGGATCACTCCAGGGTTCTGGCCCACGGAAGGCCCACATCAGGTGGTGCTGCGTCGTCTGCTTCCGGAATCCGGCACCGGTCGCGGTAAAGGCATAGGCCAGCGCCTGTGCCTTTCCTGCTGCTTCCAGTGCCTTGGTCGGTCGCTCATTGCGCTCACGCACGGGAAGACCCGCGGAGGCAACGGAGACGGAGGCGGCCGGACGCACGGCAGGAATGCCGGGCAGACCGGTGCCCGAGCCGAAGGCGCCGAGCGTGCACAGGGAGACGGCCGGGCGATCGGTCATTTTGACGGTGGAGCTGAAGTTGATGCTGATCACTGGGCTCGCCTCCTCTCGGCGTCTCAAGGGACTGGGATGAACCAGTCCGCGGATATGCAAGTACAACATGGATTCAGGGCCTTCGGGAAGGCCGCTGCTCCCGTGACCAAGAACCTATGGGGATTCCCCGGGCATGCGCAAACTATTTTCCCGACGAGTTTGCGTCAGCCTCCCCCCTCACGTCCCACACCCTCCTGGCCTGCGCAGATGGCCAGGACATCGGCCCCGTAGCGGTTGAGCTTGCGCGCCCCCACCCCCGGGATCCGTGCCAGCTCGCGCTCGTCCTCCGGGACGGACTCGGCGATCGCCACCAGGGTCTTGTCGGTGAAGACGCAGAAGGCCGGCTGCCCACTGCGCCCCGCCTGGACGGCCCGCCACTCGATCAGCCTCTCGTAGACGCCCTCGTCCATGTCGGAGGGGCAGTCCTCACAGCGCATCAGCTTCATCTCACCGGCGCCGGTGAGTGAGCGCCCGCACACCCGGCAGCGGGCGGGGGTCCGCCGGGTCCGTCTCGGGACGGCGGTCGGGGCGCCGCCGCCGAATCCGCGCTCCACGCCTCCGGCGCCGCCGGTGGCCGCGCCTCCGCCCGCCGTGCCCGAGCCGGGCCGCAGGCCCTTCAGGAAGCGGCTGGGCCGGCGGCTCGGCCGGCCGCCGGGCGAGCGGGCGAGTGACCAGGAAAGGTGCAGACGTTCCCGCGCGCGGGTGACGCCGACGTAGAGGAGACGGCGTTCCTCCTCGATCTGCTCGTCGGTCTTTGCGTAGGTGATCGGCATCATGCCCTCGGCGACACCCACCAGGAAGACGACGTCCCACTCCAGACCCTTGGCGGAGTGCAGGGAGGCGAGGGTGACGCCCTGCACCGTCGGGGCGTGCTGGGCGCCCGCGCGCTCGTCGAGTTCCACGACGAGGTCGCTCAGGGTGGCGCCCGCTCTGGCGGTGGCGAAGTCCTGCGCGAGGTTGACCAGGGCGGCCAGTGACTCCCAGCGCTCCCGGACGGCGCCCGATCCGGCCGGGGGCTGCGAGGTCCAGCCCTCTCCGGACAGCACCGCGCGCACCTGCGAGGGCAGGTCGACGGCGTCGTCGAGAAGGGAGTCGTTGCCGCCGAAGCGCGCCGCGGCCCGCAGGGCGCTGTTGGCCCTGCGCACCTCCGGGCGGTCGAAGAAGCGCTCCGCGCCACGCAACTGGTACGGGACACCGGCGTCGGCGAGAGCCTGCTCGTAGGTCTCGGACTGCGCATTCGTCCGGAACAGAATCGCGATCTCGGCCGCCGGAACGCCCGAGTCGACGAGTTCGCGAACGCGGCGGGCGGCGCCCTCCGCCTCGGCCGGTTCGTCGGTGTACTCGGTGTAGACGGGTTCGGGTCCCGCGGGCCGCTGGGAGACCAGTTGCAGACGGTGGTCGGCGGCGCGGCCGCGGGCCTGCGCGAGCAGACCGTTGGCGAGGTGGACGACCTGCGGGGTGGAGCGGTAGTCGCGGACCAGCTTGACGACGGTGGCACCGGGGTGACGGCCGCGGAAGTCCAGCAGATGGTCGGGGGTTGCTCCCGTGAACGAGTAGATCGTCTGGCTGGCGTCGCCGACCACGCACAGGTCGTCGCGGTCACCGAGCCACAGCTCCAGCAGACGCTGCTGGAGCGGGCTCACGTCCTGGTACTCGTCGACCACGAAGTGCTGGTACTGGGCGCGGACCTGCTCGGCGACGTCGTGCCGGTCCTGGAGGACGGCCACCGTCAGCAGGAGTACGTCCTCGAAGTCGATCACGCCGCGCCCGCGCTTGAGGTCCTCGTAGGCGGAGTACAGCTGGGCGATCTCCGCCGGGTCGCGGGGTGCCTCGCGGCCCGCCTTGGCCGCCGCGAGGGCGTAGTCGGCGGGGACGGTCTGGGTCACCTTGGACCACTCGATCTCCGCGGTTGCGTCGCGCAGCTCGCCCCGGTCGAGGCGGATGCGGCAGGCGGCGGCCGCGTCGGCGACGAGCTGGATCTTGCGGTCGACGAGCCTCGGCAGGGAGCCGCCGATCGCTCTCGGCCAGAAGTACTGGAGCTGGCGCAGGGCCGCCGAGTGGAAGGTGCGCGCCTGGACACCGGACGCCCCGAGCTGGCGCAGCCGACCGCGCATCTCTCCGGCGGCACGGTTGGTGAAGGTGACGGCGAGCACGGTGGAGGGCTGAAGGATCCCGGCGCGCACCCCGTAGGCGATGCGGTGGGTGATCGCCCGGGTCTTGCCGGTACCGGCGCCCGCCAGCACGCACACCGGGCCGCGCAGGGCGGTCGCCACCTCGCGCTGCTCGGGGTCGAGCCCTTCGAGCACCGCGTCGGCCGAGTCCGGTACCCGCGGGAAGAGGGTGGAGTGCGTTGCTGCTGTCACACCGCCATGCTGCCAGGTCGCGGGAGACAGGTGAGTCGGCCTGTCCACAGGCACGCACTGATAGTCGTAACAATGCGACCGGCGTCACGTGCCGGGAATGGCCGGGTCACCGCGGACGTTCCCTTCGTGCGACCTCATCCCCGGGCCGCCGTTTCCCGAGTCGCCGAAGGAGCACGAGAGACATGCCGGGCACTGTGACGATGTACAGCACCACGTGGTGCGGCTACTGCCGTCGGCTGAAGAGCCAGATGGACCGTGAGGGCATCGCGTACACCGAGATCAACATCGAGCAGGACCCGGAGTCCGCCGCGTTCGTGGAGAAGGCGAACGGAGGAAACCAGACGGTGCCCACCGTGCTCTTCCCGGACGGCTCGACGCTGACGAACCCGTCGCTGGCGCAGGTGAAGCAGAAGATCGGCGCGTAGAGCGCGTAAAGCGCGTAGGGACGGTACTTGCGTCGTCGAGGGAGCGGGGGGTGGCCCCAGGCCTGGGGCCACCCCCCGCTCCCTCGACGACGCCCTGTCTCAGAACGCGCCGCGCGTCGGCAGTGGCTTGCCGTACCAGAGTTCGATGAGGCGGGCCGCGATCGAGATGCCGTAGGGCGGGAGCACCTCGCCGGACTCGAAGGCGGCGCCCAGTTCGTCGCGGGAGAACCAGCGGGCCTCCTGGATCTCGTCCCCGTCGACGTTGATGTCCGTCGAGGTGGCGCGGGCCATGAAGCCCAGCATCAGGCTGGACGGGAAGGGCCAGGGCTGGCTGGCGATGTACTCGACGGGGCCGACGGTGATGCCGACCTCCTCGTGGACCTCGCGGCGCACCGACTGCTCGATGGACTCCCCGGGCTCCACGAAACCGGCGAGGGTGGAGAAGCGGCCCTCGGGCCAGTGGACCTGGCGGCCGAGCAGGAGGCGTTCGTCCTCGTCCGTGACCGCCATGATCACCGCGGGGTCGGTACGCGGGTAGTGCTCGGCGCCGCAGGCGGGGCAGCGGCGGATGTGGCCCGCCGCGGCGATGACGGTGCGCTCTCCGCAGCGGGAGCAGAACCGGTGCAGGCGCTGCCAGTTCTCCAGGGCGACGGCATGGGCCATCAGGCCCGCGTCCCGGGGCGACAGGAGCAGGCCGGCCTCGCGCAGGCCCGCCGGGCGCGCGGACTGGTCCATGCGGCCGGGCAGGGAGTCCTTCTGGAGGGCGAAGTAGCTGACACCGTCCTCGCCGGTGCCCAGGAAGTAGCGGTGCGCCTCGGTGAGCGGGGCCTCGAAGGACGGGGTCATGACGATTTCGGTGCGCCCGTCGGGCGTCTCGTCGATGAGGACCTGGCCGCCGGAGACCACGAAGCAGCGCGTCGAGGGGTGGCTCCACGCCACCGCGAGCCAGGCCTCGTCGAGGCGCAGGTGGGCGGCGCGGTCGATGCCGCTGGGGGCGGTGAGCGAGATGGGACGGTCGGCGGTGTGGTCGGTCCAGGTGGTCACGGGTGCTTCCAACTCCCCCGGTGATGCGGTCGGTTCGGCAGGCGGTTCAGCGGGTCGTGCGGCGTGGCGACCGGGTCCGGGAGGGCTCGGCGGTGCGGGCGGCCTTTCCAGTGTGCCGCGCGCGGTGCCGGTCCGGACCCGCGCCGTAAGGAGCGCTCACGGCGCGTGGCGCCAGTGCTCCGCCAGGTCGCCCCACAGGTGGGCGGAGGTCTCGGCACCCTTGAGGAGCAGGTCGAGCCGCACCTTCTCGTCGGGGGCGTGCCAGCCGTCGGAGGGGACGGAGATGCCGAGGAAGAGCACCGGTGTCCCGAGGACTTCCTGGAGGTCGGCGGCGGGCCCCGAGCCGCCCTCGCGGGTGAAGCGGACCGGTTTCCCGAAGGCCCGGCCCATCGCGCGGACCACCGACTGCAGCGCCGGGTGGTCCAGGGGCGTCAGGCACGGGCGTGTGGCCGGGGCGAAGGCGATCTCGCAGCGGATCCCGGCGGGGACCTGCTCGGCGGCCCAGGCGCGGACGGCCTTCTCGACCTGGCCGGGCTCCTGGCCCGCGACCAGGCGGAAGGAGAGCTTCACCATGGCGGACGACGGGATGATCGTCTTGCTCCCCGGGCCCTGGTAGCCGCTGCCGATGCCGTTGACCTCGGCGGTGGGGCGGGCCCAGACGCGCTCCAGGGTGGTGAACCCGGCCTCGCCGTGGGCGGCGTACGACCTGGCCGTGCGCAGCCACTCCCGCTCGTCGAAGGGCAGCTCGGCGAAGAGGTCGCGTTCGTCGTCGCCGAGTTCGGTCACGCCGTCGTAGAAGCCCGGGATCGCCACGCGCGCGTGCTCGTCGTGCAGGGCGGCGACGAGGCGGGCGACGGCGGTGGCCGGGTTGGGGACCGCGCCGCCGAAGGAGCCCGAGTGGATGTCCTGGTCGGGGCCGTGCAGTCGGATCTCGCACTCGGCGAGGCCGCGCATGCCGGTGCAGACCGTGGGGGTGTCCTCGGACCACATGCCGGTGTCGGAGACGATCACCGCGTCGGCGGTGAGCCGCCCGGCGCGGTCCTCGACGAGGGCGCGGAAGTGCGGGGAGCCGGATTCCTCCTCGCCCTCGATCAGCAGCTTGAGATTGACCGCGGGGGCGGTGCGGCCGGTGGCGGCGAGGTGGGCGCGGACGCCGAGTGTGTGGAAGAACACCTGCCCCTTGTCGTCGGCCGCACCGCGCGCGTAGAGGCGGTTTTCGCGCAGGACGGGCTCGAAGGGCTCGCTGCTCCAGCCGTCCTCGCGGGCGGCGGGCTGCACGTCGTGGTGACCGTAGACGAGGATCGTCGGTGCCTGCGGGTCGCCGGAGGGCCACTCGGCGAAGACGGCCGGGGCGCCCTGGGTCGGCCAGACCTCGGCGGTCGGGAAGCCGGTCTCCTTCAGCTTGGCGGCGAGCCAGTCGGCGCTGCAGCGCACATCGGTCGCGTGCTCGGGCTGAGCCGACACGGACGGAATGCGCAGCCATTCGGCGAGGTCGTCGAGGAAGGCGGCGCGGTGCTGCTCGATGTACGTACGGACAGCGCTGACAGCATTGTCAACGGGGTGGCTCATACTCACGAGCCTATCGGCCCGCGGGGGTACCCCGATCGTGCGCTTCGTCACCGACCGGCTCGGCCAGCAGCAGGTTTTCCAGCGCGGCGCGGTCCGGCAACCCCTCGGGCCGTACGACCTCGCCGGTGCGTACGTACAGGAAGGCGGCCGTCACCGACTCCAGCGGTACGTGCTGCTGCTCGGCCCAGGCGAGGCGGTAGAGGGCGAGCTGGAGCGGGTCCGCGGTGGCGGCGCGGTTCGTCTTCCAGTCGACGATCTCGTACGTCGCCGTTCTGCCGTCGCCCTCCTTGTAGACGGCGTCGATACGGCCGCGTACGACCCGGCCGGCGAGCGAGAGCTGGAACGGCGCCTCGACGCGGTAGGGGGTGCGGCGGGCGTACTCGGTGCGGTCGAATGCCTCCTTGAGGAACTCCAGGTCCTGTTCGTCCGCGATCTCGGCGTCGCCGCCGGGCAGCTCCTCCGGTTCCAGCAGGGGGAGCGTCAGCGGTTCGAAGCGGGCCTCCACCCAGGCGTGGAAGCGGGTGCCGCGGCGGGCCGCGGGCTGGGGCGGGCGGGGCATGGGGCGGGCCAGCTCCTGGGCGAAGCCGTCCGGGTCGGCGGCCAGGCTCAGCAGCTGGGAGGCGGTCAGCGACGCAGGCAGGGGCACCTCGGTGACGCTTTCGCGAGCACGCAGGAGTTCGCCGCTGAGCGCGTCGAGGTCGCGGTCCCAGGAGGCGGCGGTACGGGCTTCCTCCGGAGTGAGACTGGCTGCGGCGGGCTGCTCGTGGCGGGTGCCGGACCGTCCCGGTTCCCCGGGGTGGGGGCGCGGCGGGGCGGTGGCGCCGGGCTGTCCCGCAGGCGCCGGCCGGTGCGGGACGGCGGGGCGGTCCGGGAGCCGGGAGTCCCGGTCTGCGGGGTCCTCGGTCCAGCCGGGGTCCGGTTCTTCCAGTTCTTCCAGTTCTTCCCAAAGCGGCTCGTCGTCCTCGGGTGGCGGCGGCCAGTCCGGGTCTTCGCCGCGGTCCGGGTCGTGCGGGGCGGCGGCGAGGTCCTCCAGGTGGGCGAGGACCGTCTCGGCGGCGGCCCTGCGGCGGGCGAGTGCCCCGTCGTCCAGGGGCAGCGGCCAGACCTGGTCGGCGGTCGCCGTGTGCAGGACCGGGTTCTCCTCGCCCTCGGCGGGTTCGTCCGCCCAGGCCTCGATCTCGCCGTGTCCGGCGGCGCAGTGCTCGTACAGAGCCGTGAGGAAGTCGGAAGGACCCCGGGGCCTCTTCTGGCTGGGCCCCCACCAGTGGCCGGAGCCGAGCAGCAGGGAGCGGGGGCGGGTGAAGGTGACGTAGCCGAGGCGAAGCTCCTCGGTGTGCTGGTGTTCCTTCATCGCCTCGTGGAAGGCCTTCAGGCCCCGGGAGTCCCAGGATTCGACGTTCGGGCAGGGTGTCGGCGTCGCCGCGCAGGCCGTGCGGCAGCACCTTGCCCTGAGCGGTCCACTTCTCGCGTCCCTGGCCGCTGGGGAAGGTGCCGGTGACCAGGCCGGGTACGGCGACGACATCCCACTCCAGGCCCTTGGCCCTGTGGGCGGTGAGCACCTTGACGGTGTTCTCGCCGCCCGGCAGGGCGTTGTCGAGGCCCTTCTCGTACTGGGCGGCGGTGCGCAAGAAGCTCAGGAAGGCGAGGAGGGTGGCCTCGCCGTCGCTCGCGGCGAAGGACGCGGCGACGTCCAGGAAGTTCGACAGGGTCTCGCGGCGGCGGGCGGCCAGGGCGTGCGGGGACGCCGACAGCTCGACCTCCAGCCCGGTGACGGCGAGGACGCGGTGCAGGACGTCCATGAGCGGGTCGGACAGGGCCCGGCGCAGGTCGCGCAGTTCGGCGGCCAGCCGCGCGAACCGCACGCGCGCGTCCGGCGAGAAGGGCAGCCCGTCGTCGTCCCCGGTGCCGTCCAGCGGCGTCTCCAGGAACGTGTCGAGGGCGTCCGCGAGCGATATCACCTCGGACGGGTCCACGCCCTCGACGGCCTCGGCGAGCCGCCGGTCGGGATCGTCTTCGCCGTCCACGCGCGCGTGGCTGACCAGGAGCCGGGCGCGACGGCCGAGGAGGGCGAGGTCGCGCGGGCCGATGCGCCAGCGCGGACCGGTGAGCAGGCGGACCAGGGAGGCGTTGGCGCCGGGGTCCTGGAGGACCTCGCAGACGGCGACCAGGTCGGCCACCTCGGGCAGATGCAGCAGTCCGGAGAGGCCCACGACCTCGACGGGGACCTCGCGGGCCACCAGCGCGCCCTGGATCTCGGCGAAGTCGGTCGCCGTACGGCACAGGACGGCGATCTCACCGGGTGCCTTGCCGGTGCGCACGAGGTGGGCGACGGAGTCGGCGATCCAGTCGATCTCCTCGGCGTGAGTGGGCAGCAGGGCGCAGCGGACCGTGCCGTCGCGTTCGGCGCCGGGGGCGGGGCGCAGGGCCTCCACGCCCGCGTGCATGGCGCGCAGGGGCTCGGCGAGGCCGTTGGCGAGGTCGAGGAGGCGTCCGCCGCTGCGGCGGTTCTCGCTGAGCGCCTGGCGGGTGGCGGGGCGGCCGTCCGCGTGGGCGAAGTGTTCCGGGAAGTCGTCGAGGTTGGCGACGGAGGCGCCGCGCCAGCCGTAGATCGCCTGGCAGGGGTCGCCCACTGCGGTCACGGGGTGTCCGGTGCCCCCGCCGAACAGGCCCGCCAGGAGGACGCGCTGGGCCACCGAGGTGTCCTGGTACTCGTCGAGCAGCACGACCCGGAACTCGTCGCGCAGCACGCGGCCCACCTCCGGCAGCCCGGCGAGCCGCGCGGACAGGGCGATCTGGTCGCCGAAGTCGAGCAGGTCCCGTTCGCGCTTGGCGGCCCGGTAGCGGATCACCAGGTCGGCGAGTTCGCGGCGCGCGGCGGCGGCCTCGGGGACCTTGCGCAGTTCGGCGTTGCTGAGCCTGACGCTCTCCAGGGAGTCCAGGAGGCCGGCGTCCCAGGCGCGCAGGTCCTCGGGGCGCACCAGGTGTTCGGCGAGTTCGGCGTCGAGGGTGAGGAGGTCGCCGACCAGGTCGGCGAAGGAGCGGGTGAGCGCCGGGTAGGGGCCGGGGGCCTCGCGCAGCACCCGCGCGGCGAGCTGGAAGCGGGTGGCGTCGGCGAGCAGACGGGAGGTCGGTTCCAGCCCGAGCCGCAGGCCGTGGTCGGTCAGGAGGCGGCCGGCGAAGGCGTGGTACGTCGAGATCACCGGTTCGCCCGGCGGGTGGTCGGGGTCGATCACGTCGGGGTCGGTGACGCCTGCCCTGATCAGGGCCTTGCGGACGCGTTCGGCGAGTTCGCCGGCCGCCTTGTTGGTGAAGGTGAGACCGAGGACCTGTTCCGGGGCGACCTGGCCGGTGCCGACCAGCCACACCACGCGCGCGGCCATCACCGTCGTCTTGCCCGACCCGGCTCCGGCCACGATCACCTGCGGGGCGGGCGGCGCGACGATGCAGGCCGTCTGCTCCGGGGTGAAGGGGATGCCGAGGAGTCCCTTGAGCTGTTCGGGATCGGTGATGTGGGCGGGCACGTCACAGAGGCTAGCGGCGGGCACTGACAGCGGGTGCCGGATGGCCTGCCGAGGCGGTGGAAGCGCTGGTCGGCACCTGTGGTGCGTCTCGTCACACCGTCTCGTCACACCGGTCGTGTCCGTTCCGGCCGCTCACTCCGCTCACTCCACGACGTGCCGCCCCTCGGGCCGTGCGCTGCACGACGCGCGGAAGGCGCAGTGGGTGCAGTGCTGTCCGGCGGTCGGGGTGAACCTCTCGTCGAGGACCTTGCCCGCGGCCGTGGCCAGCAGGTCGCCGACCCACTCGCCCTCCGGCCCCGCCAGGGACTCCTGCGCCTGCACCTTGGGCAGGGTCTCGCCGCCGTCCCGCTTGGGGGCACCCTGCCGCAGCTGGACGAGTTCGGCGCCGCCCGGGGCGGGGCGTACGCCGTCGAAGGCCTCGTCGACGGCGCCCTCGCGGACGGCGAGCTGGTAGACGGCGAGCTGGGGGTGGCGCGCCACTTCGGCGGAGGTGGGCGCCTGTTTGCCGGTCTTGAAGTCGACGACGTAGGCGCGGCCGTCGCCGTCCCTCTCGACGCGGTCCATCTGGCCGCGGATGCGCACCTCGTAGTCGCCCGCGTCCAGGGTCACGTCGAAGTCGTGCTCGCTCGCCACCGGGGTGCGCCCGGCTCGGTCCATGACGTGCCACTTCAGGAAGCGTTCGAGGGCCACGCGCGCGTTGGCCCTCTCCTGCGCCGACTTCCACGGCGCGTCGAAGGCGAGCGCGTTCCACACGGAGTCCAGGCGCTCCATGAGCACGGCGAGGTCGGCCGGGGTGTGCCCGGAGGCCACCTCGTCGGCGAGGACGTGCACCACGTTGCCGAAGCCCTGGGCGGCGGTCGCGGGCGCGTCGGCCTTCACCTCGCGGCCGAGGAACCATTGCAGGGCGCAGGTGTTGGCCAGTTGGTCCAGGGCGCTGCCGGAGAGCGTGACGGGCTGGTCGCGGTCGCGCAGCGGCACCTTGCTCTCGGTCGGGTCCCACATGCCCCACCAGCGGTAGGGGTGAGCGGACGGCACCAGGGGGCGGCCGTCCTCGTCGGCGAGGGCGGCGAGCCGGGCCAGACGGCGGGCGGCGGCCTCTCTCAGAGGCTCGGAGACGCGGGGGTCGACGGTGGTGGCGCGCAGTTCGGCGACGAGCGCCGCGACGGCGAGGGGGCGGCGCGGGCGGCCCGTGACGTCCGCCGGTTCGACGCCGAGTTCGGTCAGGAACCGGGAGAGCTGGTCGCCGTCGTCGGCCGGTGCCTTCACGGCGGTGACGACGAGCCGTTCACGCGCGCGCGTGGCGGCCACGTAGAACAGCCGGCGTTCCTCGGCGAGCAGCGCTCCGGGCGTGAGGGGTTCGGCGAGTCCGTCGCGGCCGATCCGGTCGGCCTCCAGCAGGGAGCCGCGGCGCCGCAGGTCCGGCCACAGGCCCTCCTGTACGCCCGCGACGACGACCAGCCGCCACTCCAGGCCCTTCGAGCGGTGCGCGGTCATCAGGCGGACGGCGTCGGGGCGTACGGCGCGCCGGGTGAGGGTGTCGGCGGCGATGTCCTCGGCGTCGATCTCCTCCAGGAAGTTGAGGGCGCCCCGGCCGCCGGTGCGCTCCTCCGCGCGGGCGGCCGTCGCGAACAGGGCGCACACGGCGTCGAGGTCGCGGTCGGCGTTGCGTCCGGCCGCGCCGCCCCGGCGGGCGGAGCGTTCCAGGCGGCCGGGCCACGGGGTGCCTTCCCACAGGTCCCACAGTGCCTCCTCGGCGCTGCCGCCGCCCGCCAGACGCTCGCGGGCCTTGCGGAGCAGCGCGCCGAGGCGCTGGGCGCCACGCGCGTACGCGGGGTCGTGCACCGCGAGCCGCTCCGGCTCGGCCAGCGCCCGCGCGAGCAGTTCGTCCGAGGGCGGCGGCAGCGGGTTGCCCGCGGCCCGCTCCTCGTCGCGCAGGGCCCGGCCGAGGCGGCGCAGGTCGGCGGCGTCCATGCCGGCGAGGGGGGAGGCCAGCAGGGTGAGGGCGGTCCCGGTGGGCAGCCAGCACGGACCGTCCGCACGGTCGGCATACCCGCCGGGAGCGGACCTCGCCGCCGGGGCGGCGTCCTCCTGGGGCACAACCTTCACCGCCGCCTCGGATGCGGCCTTTACGGCCGGGGCGGCGGGTACGGCCGGATCGGCGTCGGGCTCGGGCTCGGGCTCGCCCGCGGTGTGCGGCCCGGTTCCGTGCCCGGACACTCCGGTGCCGGCGTCTCCCGCCGCGCCCGCCTCCGGATCCGCCGTCCCGGCGTCGTCACCCGCGTCGGTGGCTCCGTGCACCGCACCAGGACCCGCCTGGTGCCCAGCCGCTCCGGTCGCGCCGTCGGCTTCGGGTCCGGCTGTCTCCGTCACGTCCTCATCGCCCCCGTGTCCGGGCGGCGCCGTGCCGTCCCGGGTGGGGGCCGCTCCGGGGCGGTCTCCCGCCTCCGCCTCCGCCACGGCCCGCAGTGCCGTCAGCAGGGGTGCCACCGCCGGTTCGTGGCGCAGGGGGATGTCGTCGCCGTCGATGTCCAGGGGGACGCCCGCCGCGCCGAGGGCTCGGCGGACGGTGGGAATGGTGCGGGCGCCGGCGCGCACCAGGACGGCCATGTCGCCCCAGGGGACGCCGTCCTCCAGGTGGGCCCGGCGCAGGATGTCGGCGATGTTGTCCAGCTCGATGCCGGAGGTCGGGTACGTGTACACCTCGACGCGCCCCCCGTCCCGCACTGGGGCGAGTTCACGGTGGGCGCGCACCTTGTCCGCGGGCAGGCGGGTCAGCGGCATCCGCTGGGTCAGCAGCCGGGTGGCGGCCAGCAGGGCGGCCCCGGAGCGGCGTGAGGTCCGCAGCACCTCGACCGGCGCCGGACGGCCGTCCGCGCGCGGGAAGGCGGTCGGGAAGTCCAGGATGCCGTTCACGTCCGCGCCCCGGAAGGCGTAGATCGACTGGTCGGGGTCGCCGAAGGCGACGAGGGTGCGCCCGCCGCCGGCCAGCGCGTGCAGCAGCCGTACCTGGGCCGGGTCGGTGTCCTGGTACTCGTCGACGTAGACCGCGTCGTACCGGGCGGCCAGGTCGGCGGCGACCTCGGGGCGGCGGGCGAGGAGCACCGCGCGGTGCACCAGTTCCGCGTAGTCGAGCACGCCCTGGAGGTCGAGCACGTCGAGGTACTCGGCGAGGAAGACGGCGGCGGCCCGCCAGTCGGGGCGGCCGATGCGCCGGGCGAAGGCTCCGAGCGCCTCCGGTCCCAGGCCCAGTTCGCGGCTGCGGGCGAGCACCGCGCGGACCTCGTCGGCGAAGCCGCGGGTGGTCAGGCAGGCTCGCAGCTCGTCTGGCCAGCGCACATGGGCCAGCCCGAGCCGCTCCAGGTCGACCTGCCCGGCGAGCAGCTCGCGCACCGTCACGTCCTGCTCCGGGCCGGACAGCAGCCGCAGGGGCTCGGCGAACAGGTCGCTGTCCTGGTGGGCGCGGACCAGGGCGTAGCCGAAGGAGTGGAAGGTCGTCGCGCGGGGGGCGCGCGCGGCGCCCATGCGCAGCGCCATCCGGTCGCGCAGTTCGACGGCCGCCTTGCGGCTGAAGGTCAGCACCAGGACGCGCTCGGGGTCGCCGCCCCTGGCGATCCGGTCCGCGACGGACTCGACGAGCGTGGTGGTCTTGCCGGTCCCGGGACCGGCGAGGACGAGCAGCGGTCCGGTGCCGTGCTCAACCACGGCGCGCTGGGCGGCGTCCAGAGAAGGGGGGTCCGTTCGCGCCGGCGGGGTACGCACCAGTCGGTAAGCGCCACGGCTCCCCCGCCGCACCGGGGGGTGCGACGGGTGCCTGGTGGAGAAAGAGGAGCTCACGTGGTTCGCCGGTCCTGGTGGGTGTGCTGGTGGGCCGTCCGCGCTGCGGGTACGGCGGTGGCCGCGGGATGAGGGGGACGCGTGCGGCCGACGCTACGCCGGTGAAAGAGGAGGAAGCAGCGCTTCCCCTTCTTCCCGTGGACCACGTGAGCCACGCGGGCCCCGTGGACCACTCCGGCCGCTCCGGCCACGCGGATCACACATGTCGCACGTATCGCTCGGATGCCTCAAACGTCCCGGGCCACCGACGACGCGCGTGCCCCCCGCCCCACGAACGTACGTCATGCCACGCAGGTGCCCGAAGTGTCCCGTCTCCCTCGTACGGATCACAGGCCACCCGTCGGCCGGTTCCATGGCGGAAGCTGTCAGGTGTGATCCTGTGCGCGTCCGCCGCCGTCCCAGCGCGCCCGTTTCAGGTCGAGGCGCGGAAGATGCCCCTGCGCGGCTCTGCTCGCCTCCTTCAGGGGCGTGCCCTCCTCCCGGTAGCGGTCGAGCGCCTCCCGTTCGTGTGCCGCGAGCAGGACCCCGTCGGCACGCACGACACGCCACCACGGGACACCGCCCCCGTAGAGGGACATCACCCGTCCGACCTGGCGGGGTCCGCCCTCCTCCAGGTACTCGGCGACATCCCCGTACGTCATGACGCGGCCCGGCGGAATCAGTTCGGTCACCTCGAGGACCCGCTCGGCGTACTCGGGCAGCGCGTCCGCGTACTCCGGGGGCACGTCGTCCGGAAGGCTCAGCTCGCTCATCCGCCCCATCCTGCCGCACCCCACCGACAGCCCGGCGCCCTTCGGGAGCTGCGCATCCCTCGCCCGGGAGCGGCGCTTCGGGCAGACTGTGCGGCCCGCACGGGCACCCTGATACCTGCCGAGGCGGACAGGGCATGCCACCATCGTGCGGGCGGTGACCAGTGATACGAGAGCAAGAAGAGGCGATGAAACAGCAGGGTGTGCACCCCGAGGACGCCGAGGGCACCTCTGACTCCTCGTCGCGCCCGGACACCGCGGAGAAGAGCGACGGGAAGGCCGGCAAGCGGGTGGCCGGAGGCAGGTCGGCGACGGCCGCCGACCCGGACGACGTGGCGCACATCGACGAGGTGGAGGGCGACGAACCGCTCCTCCCCGCGCGCGTGCACCGCCCGTCCGACCTGATGCGTCTCCTGGTGGGCGTCCTCGCCGTGGTCGTGCTCCTCGCCGTCGCCGCCTTTGCACACGGCACCACCTCGGGCCTCGAACAGGACATCAACAAGGGCACCGGCCAGGCGCCCGACCTCCTGATCAAGATCGCGGGGCTGGCCTCCAGCATCGCGATCCTCCTGGTGCCGGTCGCCTTCGCGATCGAACGGCTGATCAAACGCGACGGCCTGCGGATCGCCGACGGCGTGCTGGCGGCGGTCCTCGCGCACGGGGTGACCCTCGCCACCGACCTGTGGGTCGCCAAGAGCGCCCCCGGCTCCATCCAGGAGGCGCTCACCCAGCCCTCGCCCGGGGACGTCCACGCGCTGACCGACCCGGTGCACGGCTACCTGGCGCCGGTCATCGCGTACATGACGGCCGTCGGCATGTCCCGCAGACCCCGCTGGCGGGCCGTGCTGTGGATCGTGCTGCTCCTCGACGCCTTCTCGATGCTCGTCACCGGATACACCACCCCGTTCTCGATCATCCTGACGGTGCTCATCGGCTGGACGGTCGCCTACGGCACGCTGTACGCGGTCGGCTCCCCGAACGTCCGTCCCACCGGCCGGACGCTCATGGCGGGCCTGCGGCGGGTCGGCTTCCACCCGGTGACGGCCGCCCGCCAGGAAGTGCCGTCGGACAGCGTGGAGACCGGCGACCGCGGCCGCCGCTACTTCGTCACCCTGGAGGACGGACAGCCGCTGGACGTGACGGTGGTGGACCGGGAGCAGCAGGCGCAGGGCTTCTTCTACCGCGCGTGGCGCAACCTGACACTGCGCGGCTTCGCCACCCGCAGAAGCCTTCCCTCGCTGCGACAGGCCCTGGAGCAGGAGGCACTGCTCGCCTACGCGGCGATCGCGGCCGGCGCCAACGCCCCCAAGCTGATCGCGGCCTCCGAACTGGGTCCCGACGCCGTGATGCTCGTCTACGAGCACACCGGCGGGCGTTCCCTGGACTCGCTGCCGGACGAGGAGATCACCGACGACCTGCTGCGCGACACCTGGGAGCATGTGCGGGCCCTGCAGTCCCGGCGCATCGCGCACCGCAGGCTGGTGGGCGACGCGATCCTGGTGGATCGTTCCGGCACGGTGATCCTCACCGACCTGCGCATCGGTGAGATCGCCGCCGGTGACCTGCTGCTGCGCATGGACATCTCCCAGCTCCTGGTGACGCTCGGCCTGCGGGTGGGCGCCGAACGCGCGGTCGCCTCCGCGGTGGACGTGCTCGGCCCGGACGCCGTGGCGGACTGTCTGCCCATGCTGCAGTCCATCGCCCTGAGCCGCTCCACGCGTGCGACCCTGCGCAGACTGGCCCGGGAACGGGCCCAGCGCGAGCGGGAGGCGGTGCTGGAGTCCTCCCGGCAGGCCAAGCTGGCCCGCTCGGAGGCGGCCGGAGCCGACGGCACCGCTCCCGTGGGCGAGGAGACCGACAGGGCCGGCAGGCTCGACAAGCCCGACAAGAAGGCCGCGCGTGCCGAGCAGCGGGCCGAGAAGCGGGCCGTGGACGAGGCCATCGAGGAGGCGCGCGAGGAGGACCTGCTCACCCAGATCCGGCACGCCGTGCTGCGCATCAGGCCGCAGGCCCCCGTCGAGCCGGCCCGTCTGGAGCGGGTGCGGCCGCGCACGCTGATCAGCCTCATCGCCGGGGCGATCGGCGCCTACTTCCTGCTGACGCAGCTCACCCACATCGAGTTCGGGCCCCTGATCTCGAACGCCCAGTGGGGCTGGGTGGCCGCGGCCGTGCTGTTCTCGGCGGCGAGCTATGTCGCCGCGTCGATGTCCCTGCTGGGCTTCGTGCCCGAGCGGGTGCCGTTCCTGCGGACCGTGGCGGCGCAGGTCGCCGGGTCGTTCGTGAAGATCGTCGCCCCGGCGGCGGTCGGCGGCGTCGCCCTGAACACCCGCTTCCTGCAACGCGCGGGCGTGCGCCCCGGGCTCGCGGTGGCGAGCGTCGGCGCGTCGCAGTTGTTCGGGCTCGGCTGTCACATCCTGATGCTGTTGTCCTTCGGCTATCTGACCGGCACCGAGAAGACACCTTCGCTGTCGCCGTCCCGGACGGTCATCGCGGGTCTGCTGACGGTGGCGGTGCTCGTGCTCGTGGTGACCTCGGTGCCCTTCCTGCGCAAATTCCTCGTCACGCGCGTGCGGTCGCTTTTCGCCGGTGTCGTGCCGCGCATGCTGGATGTGCTGCAACGGCCGCAGAAGCTGGTCACCGGCATCGGCGGCATGCTGCTTCTCACCGCCTGCTTCGTGATGTGCCTGGACGCCTCGATCCGGGCCTTCGGCGACGACTCGAACGTCGATCAGCCTGGCGAGCGTCGCGGTCGTCTTCCTGGCGGGCAACGCCCTGGGTTCCGCGGCGCCGACACCGGGCGGTGTGGGCGCGGTGGAGGCGACGCTGACGGTCGGTCTGATCGCCGTCGGCCTGCCCAAGGAGGTCGCCGCTCCCGCGGTGCTGCTGTACCGGCTGCTCACGCTGTGGCTGCCGGTGCTGCCGGGCTGGCTGGTCTTCAACCACCTGACGCGGAAGGGCGCGCTGTAGGTGCCGGGTCCGGCAACGTCCCCGTACGTCCCGTAGCTCGTACGGCTCGCGCCCCGAGCGCACGAGCGCGCGCGACCGCACGATGGACGCATGCCGAATCCCTCCCGGCTGCGCGCCGCCGTGCTGACCACCACCGCCGTCACCCTGTCCGCCCTGCTGGCGGGCTGCGGCAGCGGGCCGCAGAAGGACGCCGCGGACCTGACGGACCAGAAGCTCGACTGGAAGGGCTGCCCGGCGCCGTCCGAGGCCGAGGGCGGCGGCGCGGCCCCCTCCGCGCTGCCGGACGGCGGCGAGTGGCAGTGCGCCACCATGAAGGCACCGCTCGACTGGGACCGTCCCAAGGGCGACACGATCGACCTCGCCCTGATCCGGGCCAGGGCCAGTGGCGCGGCGGACCGGCGGATCGGCTCGCTCGTCTTCAACTTCGGCGGACCCGGCGGATCGGGCGTCATCACTCTGCCGGCCTTCGGCCAGGACTACGCGAAACTGCGCACCCGCTACGACCTGGTCAGCTTCGATCCACGCGGCGTCGGCCGCAGCGCCCCCGTCGAGTGCCTGGACGACAAGCAGCTCGACGCCTACTTCCAGCAGGACGCCACCCCCGACGACGCGGCCGAGCGCACCGAGTTGCTGAACAGCACGGAGAAGTTCAACGCGGCCTGCGAGAAACGCTCGAAGAAGATCCTTCCGCAGGTGCGCACCACCGACGCGGCCCGCGACATGGACCTGATGCGCCAGGTCCTCGGCGACGAGAAACTGCACTACTTCGGCATCTCCTACGGCACCGAACTCGGCGGCGTCTACGCCCACCTGTTCCCCAAGCGGGTGGGCCGTGCCGTGTTCGACGCGGTCGTCGACCCCACGCAGACCGCGGAGCAGAGTTCGCTCGGGCAGGCCAAGGGCTTCCAGCTCGCACTCGACAACTTCGCCGAGGACTGCGTCTCGAAGGTCGAGGACTGTCCCGTCGGGGACACCGCAGAGGACGTCAAGACGCGCATCGCCAGGCTGTTGAAAGACCTCGACCGCAAACCGATCCCCGGCGCTTCCTCCCGCGAACTCACCCAGACCGCCGCAACCGGCGGCATCGCGCAGGCGCTGTACTCGAAGGACTTCTGGGAGTACCTCACCGAGGGCCTGGAGCAGGCCTACGACGGTGACGGCCGGGTTCTCATGATGCTGTCGGACGCGTTGAACGGGCGCAACGAGAACGGCACGTACAGCAACATCACCGCGGCCAACGTCGCCATCAACTGTGCCGACGACAAACCCCGGTACGACGCCGCGTACGTGGAGCGCAAACTGCCCGAGTTCCGGAAGGCCTCGCCGCTGTTCGGCGACTATCTCGCCTGGTCCATGATCAGCTGCACCGACTGGGCAGTCGCCGGTGCCGCCGACCATCCCGATGTCAGCGCGCCCGGTGCGCCGCCGATCCTGGTGATCGGCAACACCGGCGACCCGGCGACGCCCTACGAGGGCGCCGGGAAGATGGCGAAGGCGCTGGGCAGGGATGTCGGTGTGGAACTGACCTACAAGGGCCAGGGACACGGCGCCTACGACAGCAAGAACAAGTGCGTGCAGGACGCGGTGCACGGCTACCTGCTGGACGGGAAGGTACCGGCGGCCGGCACCGTCTGCTCCTGACGCCACACCACCAAGCGTGAGGGAAAGCAGCAGGTCAAAGCGTTATCCACAGGGGTCGGCGGGCTGTGCGCGCTCCGCCTACCATGGCATGACCGCCATCCGCCGCACGGCGCGGACGGCATGCCCGGGGGGAGAAGGACATGGCACGTCTCGCACGGTGGACGGCTCTGACGGCCGCCGCCGCACTGCTGACGGCGGGTTGCAGCGGTTCGTCGGACAGCGACAAGGACGAGGGGGGCACGAGCAGCGCGGGGCCGTCGGCGGTGGCGCCGTCCGGGGTGCCCGCGTCGCTGGCCTCCCAGACGCTGGACTGGGGCCGCTGCAAGGGCACGGACGACTCCCCCGCGCCGGACGGCGACTGGCAGTGCGCCACCCTTGAGGCGCCGCTGGACTGGTCCCGTCCGGACGGCGACACGATCGACCTCGCGCTGATCCGGGCCAGGGCGACCGGGGGCGAGCGCATCGGCTCCCTGCTGTTCAACTTCGGCGGTCCCGGCGGCTCCGGCGTCTCCATGATGCCGTCCTACGCCGACGCCGTCTCCTCGCTGCACAAGCGGTACGACCTGGTGAGCTGGGACCCGCGCGGGGTGGCCGCGAGCGAGGGCATCCGCTGCCGCGACGACAAGGCGATCGAGAAGGCCGAGTCGGTGGACACCACGCCGGACACCCCGGCCGAGGAACAGGCGTATCTCAAGGACGCCGCCGACTTCGGCAAGGGCTGTCAAAAGGCCGCCGGCAAGCTGCTGGCGCATGTCTCGACCACGGACACCGCCCGCGACATGGACCTGATGCGGCATGTGCTGGGCGACGAGAAGATGCACTACTTCGGCATCTCCTACGGCACCGAACTGGGCGGGGTCTACGCCCATCTGTTCCCCAAGCACGTGGGGCGCGTGATACTCGACGCGGTCGTGGATCCGAGCGCCGACACGATGGGGCACGCCGAGAACCAGGCCAGGGGCTTCCAGCGCGCGCTGGACGACTATCTGGCATCCACCGGGCAGGACCCGAAGCAGGGGTCGCGGGAGATCGCCGGCCTGCTGGAGCGGCTGGACGCGAAGCCGCTGCCGACCTCCTCACCGGGGCGGAAGCTGACACAGACGCTGGCCCTCACCGGAATCGTACTGCCGCTCTACAGCAAGGACGGCTGGCCGGCCCTGACCAGCGCGCTGGCGGCGGCCGAGGAGGGCGACGGCTCGGAGCTGCTGGCGCTCGCCGACGGCTACAACGAACGTGACCCCTCGGGCCGTTACGGCACGACGACCCACTCCCAGCGGGTCATATCGTGCCTGGACGACAAGCAGCGGCCGACCCTGGAGGAGACGAAGAAGCTGCTGCCGAGGTTCGAGAAGGTCTCGCCGGTGTTCGGCGCCTTCCTCGGCTGGGACACGGCCGGCTGGTGCCACGACTGGCCGGTGAGCGGCCAGCACGACACCCCGGAGGTGAGCGCGCCCGGCGCGGCTCCGATCCTGGTGGTCGGCAACACGGGCGACCCGGCCACGCCGTACGAGGGCGCCCGCAAGATGGCGGACGAGCTGGGCGAGGACGTGGGTGTGGTGCTCACCTGGAAGGGCGAGGGGCACGGGGCGTACGGGAGCGGGAGCGACTGTGTCGACTCCACCGTGGACGCCTACCTGCTGAAGGGAACGGTGCCGAAGGACGGCAGGGTCTGCTCATGACGGCGGCGGGGGCCCCGGGCACCCACGGTGCGCGAAACCCCCGCCGTCCGGGGCGGGATACCGGGGACCGGTCAGTAGACGGGCTTGTCCGGCTCGATCTGGTTGACCCAGCCGATCACGCCGCCGCCGACGTGGACGGCGTCCGTGAAGCCGGCGGACTTGAGGACGGCCAGGACTTCCGCACTGCGGACACCCGTCTTGCAGTTCAGGACGATCTTCTTGTCCTGCGGGAGGCCCTCCAGGGCGGAGCCCATGAGGAACTCGTTCTTCGGGACCAGGCGGGCGCCGGGGATGGAGACGATCTCGAACTCGTTCGGCTCGCGGACGTCGATGAGTTCGATGTTCTCGCCGTCGTCGATCCACTCCTTGAGCTGCTTCGGAGTGATCGTGGAGTCGGCGGCAGCCGCCTGGGCCTCCTCGGACACGACGCCGCAGAAGGCCTCGTAGTCGATGAGTTCGGTGACGGTCGGGTTCTCGCCGCAGATCGCGCAGTCGGGGTCCTTGCGGACCTTCACCTGGCGGTACTGCATCTCCAGGGCGTCGTAGATCATCAGGCGGCCGACGAGCGGGTCGCCGATGCCCGCGAGGAGCTTGATGGCCTCGGTGGCCTGGATGGAGCCGATGGACGCGCACAGCACGCCCAGCACGCCGCCCTCGGCGCAGGAGGGGACCATGCCGGGGGGCGGGGGCTCCGGGTAGAGGCAGCGGTAGCAGGGACCGTGCTCGGACCAGAAGACGGAGGCCTGACCGTCGAACCGGTAGATCGAACCCCAGACGTACGGCTTGTTCAGCAGCACACAGGCGTCGTTGACCAGGTAACGGGTCGCGAAGTTGTCGGTGCCGTCGACGATCAGGTCGTACTGGCCGAAGAGGTCCATCACGTTGTCGGCCTCGAGCCGCTCCTGGTGAAGGACGACGTTCACGTACGGGTTGATGCCCTTGATCGTGTCGCGCGCGGACTCGGCCTTGGGGCGGCCGATGTCGGCCTGGCTGTGGATGATCTGGCGCTGGAGATTCGATTCGTCGACCTCGTCGAACTCCACGATGCCGAGGGTGCCCACGCCCGCCGCGGCCATGTACATCAGACCCGGCGAACCCAGGCCACCGGCGCCGACAAAGAGCACCTTGGCGTTCTTCAGCCGCTTCTGCCCGTCCATCCCCACGTCGGGGATGATCAGGTGGCGGGAGTACCTGCGGACCTCGTCTACGGTGAGTTCGGGGGCCGGCTCGACCAGGGGTGGCAGCGACACGGGGACTCCGTTGGTCGGTCAGTGGTTACGGTTGTTCTCCTCGCAACACTGCCACGGCCTTTTTCATTCCGAGACACCCGTCCCGACCCGCGAGACAATTTCGTCCCAGTAGCCGGGCATCGTCTCCCACGGGTCGATCCGGCCGCCGCGGTCCGTGCGGTCGGTGAAGTAGATCGTGGCGGCACCCTGCCAGCGGGCGATGCGCAACGCCTCCTCCAGGTGCCCGCGGGGGACGCCGTGGACGAAGTGGCAGAACCGCTCGGGGGGATGGTCGGCGCTCCATTCGGAGGCCTGGGACCAGCGGTAGTCGCTCCAGGGGCCCGAGAAGGTGACGAGTTGGTCGGCGCTCTCGGCATAGCCGGGATGGGGGTGGGCGCCGTGGCCGAGCACGATGTGGGCACCGTCACGGATCCCCCGGAGGGTGGTGACCGTGCGGCGGATCTCGGGGAGGGCCGCCTTCCCGGACGGGCAGCGGTCGAGGAGGAAGCCGTCGACCCGGTACCAGTCGAGATACCGGTGGGCGTCGGAGACCTGCTCGCCGAGGCCGCGGGTTCCGTGGGCGGCGTCGAGGTGGCCGAGGACACGGACGCCCGCGTTGCGCAGCCGGCCGGCGGCCTCCAGACAGCGCGGGTCGGGATGGGCGCCGGGACCGTTGGCGATGTTGAGGACGACCCAGTGCAGGGGGGTACCCGGGCAGGTGAGGCCGGCCCACTCGTCGGGAGCGACGAGGGGATGGGCCAGGCCCGGGACACCGAGGCCGGTACGGACATCGGTGCTCGCGGTGCCCTCCTCGGTACTGGTCAGATACGGCATGCCGCCTCCATCCAGATGTCGCCGAGGGACTCTTCGAGGGCGATCCGGGGTCGCCAGCCGAGCCGGTCGCGCGCGGTGCGCACATCGGCCTGCTGCCAACTGCCGCAGCCGTCGGGGTAGGGGTAGGCGACCGGTGCCGGGTGCTCGGCGTCGGCCCGCTCGCCGCGGTGCCCCAGGGGCTCCGGGCGGTGATGCCCGAGAACGTCGGTGCGGTGATGGCCGAGGGCGTCGACGCGGTGGCCGACGGATTCGGTGCGGGGATGGCCGATGGTGGGGCGCAGGCCGCCGGGCGGTCCGTCGAGTTCGTGCAGCGCACCGCCGTAGCCGGCCACGCGGGCGAGGGTGGCGGCGGCGTCGCGCAGGCGGACGGCGCGGCCGGAGCCGATGTTGATGACGCCCTGCGCGGCGGAGAGCGAGGCGGCGTGGACGGCGCGGGCGACATCGCGGACGTCGATGAAGTCGCGCTGGACGCCGAGGCCGCCGAGCCGGAGTTCACCGTCGCCGGACTGCATCGCGCGGCGCATGGCCTCGGCGAGACGGCCCAGCGGGGAGCCGGCCGGGGTGCCGGGTCCGGCGGGCGAGAAGACGCGCAGGACGACGGCGTCCAGGCCGGAGCCCAGGACCAGTTCGGTCGCGGCGAGTTTGCTGACGCCGTAGGGGCCGCCGGGGCGGGGCACGGCGTCCTCCGCGGTGGAGGAGCCGGGCTGGCTGGGGCCGTACTCCGCACTGCACCCGACCTGCACCAGGCGGGCGCCGCAGCCGCTGCGGCGCAGGGCCTCGCAGACGGTGGCGACGGCGACGGTGTTGTGCCGGGTGAGTTCGCGGGCGCCGCCCCGGGTGGCTCCGGCGCAGTTGACGACGACACCGGGGTGGACCGCGTCGAGGAAGCGGGTGAGGGCGCCGGGGCTGCCGGTGGCGAGGTCGAAGCGGACGTCGGCGTCGTCACCGCGGCCGAGGGCGGTGAGCTGGACGGCCGGGTCGGCGAGCAGACGGTCGGCGACGAAGCGGCCGATGTAGCCGTTGGCTCCGATCAGCAGGACTCTCATCGGGCGGCTCCCGGTGCCGAGGCGTCGGGTCGGGAGGTGGTCATCTGGGGGCTCCTTCGGAGGATGATGCGGAGATGTGGAGGGCTGTCCGGGCGCGCGGTCATCGCGGCTGCTCCGCCGACGCGTGGGCCGAGGCCCTGGTGAGGCGGCGGGTCGCGTGGACCAGGAGGATCAGGGCGCCGATGCCGCAGGCCGCCGTCGGGACACCGGCCGGGCCGCAGGCGGCGACCAGGGCCTCCACCGGAGCGGCCAGGAAGCCGCAGCCGGGGAGGCGGCCGGCGAAGACCGTGGCCACGGCCGCCGCCTCGGCGGTGGCCGTGGCGGTGAGGACGAGCGTCGCGGAGTGGGCGTGGCCGTGCACGGTGAGCAGCCGGGCGAGCAGCAGCAGGGCGCCCAGGGCGAGCGCCTGGAGAGGGACGACTTGCTCGCCGAGTACCGCGCCGGTCGACGCGAGCAGGGCCGTCAGGGCGGCCATGTAGAGGGCGAACGTGCCGAACAGCAGGGGGCGTACGGAGGTGGAGAAGTCGGCCAGGCCGCGGCTGGAGGTCAGTTTGCGGCGGGCGTGCACGGCGAAGAGGTGGGCGCTGCCGGCCGCGGGCGCGCAGGACAGCGCGAGTGCCAGGACGGGGGCGAGGGTCGTGGGCCACGAGGCTTCGGTGGTGCCGTCGGGCAGACCGTCGGGGCCGCCGGTGAGGGCGTTGCGCAGGAGTCCGTCTCCGAGGAGGGCGTATCCGACGAGCCAGCAGGTCCAGGTGCCGGTGGTGCGCGTGGCGGCGCTCAGCGGGCCTCGGCGCAGTGCCGCGCGCAGGGCCAGGGTCACCGCGAGAGTGCCGACGGCTGCCGCGATCAGGCGCGGTCGGCCGTCGGTGAGGCGCAGGCCGGCCACGGTGGCGGCGCACAGTGTGCCGGGCAGCAGGGAGAGGACGATCCAGGCGGTGCGTGCCGGCGGCGCCGGGGAGGGTGCGGGCGGCGCGGGCGTGTCGCCGTCGCGCGGGACACGGGCGTACATCTCCTCCGCGAGGGAGAGACGTCCCGGTGCCTGAAGCGGGTGGCGGTCCGGTCGGTGACGCCGTGCGCCTCCAGGCCCGCGGCGATCTCGAGGGGGTCCACGGCGCGTTCGCACAGTTCGCGGTGGCGGTGCATGAGGGCCTTCACCGGGTCCGCGGCGGCGCGACGGGCGGCGGGGGCCGACGGCTTGCCGCCGACGGCTGCCCGGCCGGCGGCGGAGGACGTGTCCGGGGTATCGGGCCGGTTCAGTTCGCCGAGGCCGGTCATCGGGCCGCTCCCTCGGTCGCGGAGACGGGCGTCGTGGCCCGGACGGGAGCGTCCGTCGCCCAGCCGGGGCCGCTCCGGGCGAGAGCGCGGGGGGTCGGTTCGGTCCAGCGGCCGGGGACGTGGGCCTCGGCAGGCACGGCGAACGGCAGGGGTTCACCGGCGTCGTCGAGGACGACGCGATGTACCGGGGTCCGCGAGAGGATCTCCAGGTAAATACCGTGAAATGCCGCGACATTCTGCTCGACGGTGAACAACTCCAGTGCGCGGGCGCGCGCGGCGGCGCCCAGGCGCTCACGGCGCGCGGGGTCGCGCAACAGGGCGACGCACGCCTCGGCGAGCGCCCGCGGATTGCGCGGCGGCACCACGAGTCCGGTGCCGCCGATGGCCTCCACCACCGCGCCAACGTCCGTGGACACCGTCGCGCGACCGCAGAACATGGCCTCGACCAGCCCGGCCGGGAACCCCTCGACGACGCTGGAGAGGACCACCAGGGCGCCCGAGGCGTACGCGTCGGCGCGGGACGGCAGTTCCGGTCCGCCGGTCTCCTCGAAGGACACCGGGTTGCGGCCGACGGCGTGCGGACCGTCGGCCTCGTCGGGGAAGAGCTGTGCGGCCAGGCCCTTGCAGTGCGCGAGGTAGGCCGCGCCCTCGGGGCCCGAGGGGGCGCCGACGATCCTCAGCCGCGCCCCGGCCTCCGCCCTGCGGATCTCCGCGAAGGCGTGCAGCAGCGAGACCAGGTCCTTGGCGGGCTCGACCCGGCCGACCCAGACGAGGGTGTGCGGGTCGGCGCACTCCGGCGACTCCCCCGCCTCGGCGAACGGGGCCGCGTCCATGCCCGGGGGGACCGTGCGGAGCTTGGCGCGGTCGGCACCGCAGCGCTCCTGCCACCGGCGCGCGTGCGTGTTGCCGGGCGTGATCAGGACCGCCCGCCGGTAGGTCTCGGCGGCCAGCCGCCCGTGGAAGGCGGCCAGCAGGGACCGTATCGCGGGCGGGGAGCCGGGCTCCGTGAGGTAGTGCGTCCGCAGCCGCACCCCGTACTCGGTCACCAGCAGGGGCACGTCGCAGAAGTGCCCGGCGAGCAGGCCCGGCAGGGCCGCCGTGCCGCCGGACGCCGCGTGGCACAGGTCGACCGAGCCGAGGCCGTCGTCCTCGTACCAGTCGAGCGACAGGGGGCGCAGGGCGCGTTCGAGGCGTGCGGCGACGGCGAGCAGATCGGGGACGCGCGCCTCGCGCGCCGAGCGGTGGGCGCCGGGCGCACGGCAGGCGCGTTCCAGGGCGCGTACGGCCCTCTCCGAGCGGAGTGCGGCGGGCAGCCCGCCCTCGTCGCGGGCCAGCTCCGCGAGGCCGTACAGCGCACTGGCGAAACGGTCCGCCTCAAGGGCCGACGCGCTGGTGCACAGGGCCGCGGCCAGTTCGCCGTAGCACTCGGCGAAGCGCCGGCGCGCGCGCCGTCCATGGGCGATCCCGTCGTCCCCGGTGTCCCACAGCGAGGCGGTGCGCACCCGGCTGACCTGCGGTGGCAGCGGCACCCACCCCTCGGTCTCCTGGCACTCACTGCGGCTGAGCGCGTAGAACGTCGAACTCGTGCTGTTCAAGCCCGCGTACGAGCCGGTCGCACCAGAGTCCGGCCTCACCGCTCACATACGGATAGCCACCCTCCGTAAGCAGTCCGATGCGCACGCGCGCACCCCCGATCTCCCGTTTGGGGAGCCGCCGTTGGCCCGGCGGCTCGCAGCGGGACGAACGTATGCGGACTGGGAGGTGGTGCGATGGACGGTTGTCCATCCCACCACCAAAAGGGGTGAACGGTCGTAACTTTCCCGTGCGGGACGCGTTCGGTCGCGCTAAGAGATCAAGGAGTCACGGCATGTGACGCACAGGCCATGCCTGACCGTCAGCCGCCGGGGTAGGCCCAGGGGTTGGGGAGGCAGTGGATTCCGTCGTGGTCGAGGAACTTGGTCTGCTGCTGCATGACCGGCGCGAGTTCGCCGTCCTTGTCGCAGGTGACGTGGTTGTAGCCGATGCGGTGGCCGACCTCGTGGTTGATCAGCATCTGCCGGTACGGGTGGATCGCGTCGCCGTACGGCTCCGCGCCCTGCGCCCATCGGTAGGCGTTGATCATCACGCGCTCGGTGGCTGCGGAGTCGCAGGACACATTGTCCTCGGTGGTGTCCAGGCCGGACTTGGCGCACCAGACGGCGGTGGTGCCGGGGCTGGCCAGCGTGATCACGAAGTCGGGCTGCCCGGAGTGGATGCGTTCGAAGCTGCGGGCGCCGTTGTGGGCCCAGCTCCGGTTGTCGTTGAGCGTCTTCTGCACGGCCTCGGCGAAGAGTTGCCCGTCGAGGCCGAGCCCCTGCTCCACGTCCACCCGGTAGGTGTACTTCTGCCCCTTGCCCGGCCCCTTGGCGATGCCGGGGACCGCCTCGAACTTCCCCGAGCCCTTGAACGTGGCGCCGAGCGGGTACGTCCTGCCCATCTTCTGCTCGTACGTCAGCGTCGCCGCGGCCTCGGACGCCGGCCGTTCGTCCGTGCGCGACGAGGGGTCGTGGGCGTCGCGGGCCTGGTCGGTGGCGGACTGCGGGCGCAGGCCCTCGGCGTCCGTGCCGTCGGCGACCTGGCCGGCCACGACGACCGCCAGCACGGTGGTGACGGCCGCCGCGGCGACGCCGGTGAAGGTCCTGCCCTTGCCGCCCCTGGACTGCGCCGGATCACCCGTGGGTGCCGCGTCGTCGGCGTCCGACGCGATGCCACCACCGCCACCGCCGCCGTCGGCGTCCCAGTCGGTGACGGAGCCGTACGGGTCGGCGGGCGGTGCGGAGTCGGAGGTACGGCGCGGGGGGCGGGGCGCGAACACGCCGCCGTCCGCGCCGAAGGCGTCCAGATACTCCTGCCGAGGCCCGCCCGGAGGCGCCTTCCGCTGCCGCGGAAAGACCGGGCCGGGCCCGGCCGACCGCCCAGGAGGAGCGGAGGGCGCCGGGCCACCGGCGTCCGCCCCCGCCCCGGCGCCGTGTCCGGCGCCGGGGCGCCCGCTCAACTCGCCCCAGCCGCCGCCGGGTTCACGCTGCTCAGGATGCCCCCCACGAACCCGCGGCACACCACGCGCCGGAGTGCCGTCCGGGAATCGCGGCCCTCGGCCCGGGGCACCGGCATGTCCCTCCGGGGGCCCGGCCGCCCAGCCCTCCGAGGGTCCGGCCGTCCGGCCCTCCGGAGCGCCGGGCGTCCCGCGGTGGTCCGGCCGTGCGGGCCGGGCCTCCCGCGCTGCGGCGGTGTCCGCGGCGTCGGCCCTGGGGGCGGGCCCGCGGCGGCTGTGGCGTCCCACGTCGCGCCTCAGCCTCCTGTGGTCTGGTTGGCGGGCTCGTCGTCGACGAGCCCGTCGGTCCTCTCGCCGGCCGTCGATTCCCCGGTGTCCGCGAGGAGTTCGCGAAACGCCGTGGCCACGGCCTCCGGATATTCCATCATCGCCACGTGCCCCGCGTCCGGCAGGGTCAGCAGCCGGGAGTCACGGAAGGCGCGGGCAGCCCGCTGGGCCATGCGGTAGCCGACGAGTTGGTCCCGTCCACCGTAGACCAGCAGCGTGGGTGCGAGAACCCGTTCGGCCTGTCGCCACAACCCGTACTGGCCACCCACGGTGTACGAGTTGACGAGTCCGCGTGCGGAACGCGCCATGGCGTCCCAGAAGTACGGCAGTCGCGCCCGCCGCTCCATCTCCTCCACGGCGTTGCGGAAACCCTCCGGGCTCACCCGCCCCGGGTCGCCGTAGCAGAGCGCCATCACACCGCGGACCCGCTGCTCGGCGGTCCACTCCCGGGTGAGCCGGGTGAAGAGCGACGCCACCCCCGGCAGCGCCAGCAGCCCCGTCGGCACGGCGCTGCGCTGCACGCGGATCTCCGGCAGCGCGGGCGACACGAGGGTCAGCGTCCGCACCAGGTCGGGCCGCGCCGCGGCGACCCGGGTGGCGACGGCGCCGCCGAGCGAGTTGCCGAACAGATGCACGGGGCCGCGTCCGGCGGCGTCGAGGTGACGGACGACCGCGCGCGCGTGGCCCGTGATCGAGTAGTCGCCGTCGTCCGGTGGCGGGGAGTCGCCGAAGCCCGGCAGGTCGACGGCCTCGCTGTCGACGACGCCGTCCAGCAGCGGCATCAGCGCGGACCAGTTCTGCGAGGAGCCGCCGAGGCCGTGGACGTAGAGGGCGGGCGGCAGTCCCTCGCGCACCGGTGGCCTCGACCGCACCGTCAGGGTGATGCCGGGCAGGTGGACCGACCTGAGCCGCTCGCCCGCCGCGACCTTGACGGCCGAGGCCTTCGGCAGCACGTTGGCGGGCGGCACGGACGGCGGATCGGTCGAAGACATGCGGCAATGTTACGAGACGATCACGCCGCGGTTCATGTGTTCGCCCTCACAGGCGCGGGTGCACGGGCCCGGCGGCCGGGGTACGGATGCCCGCAGCGCACGCGGCCGGGACCGGTGAGGCATGGCGTCCCGATCGGGTGTCTCCTAGGCTCGTGTGGGTGGGCACCCGCGTGTGGCACCTGCACCTTCAGGGACGTTCGTAGGAAGGGAGCCCAGCATGACCGTCGACCCGACCGACCCCGAGACCTTCGACGACGAGGCACAGGACGCGGAGGAGTTCGACGTCGAGGCGCCCGACGCCGACGCGGCCGAGCAGCAGGCGGACATCGCGCCGGAGGGCGACGACCCGCTGACCGGCGTCGAACCGGACCGCGCCAATGAGGCCGACCTGGCCGAACAGGCCCGGGTCGTCTCCCACGACGAGGACGACTACCGCTGAGACGCGGCGGCGCGCGGCGTACGAAGCGGCGCAGCGGCCTCGCCGTGCGGAGGGGAGGCCGATTGTTGCCCCGTCTGAGCCCTTTTGAAACCTGTTGTGCGGCTTTCACCACCGTCCGGTCCGTGAAATTCTCCGCTCGCGGCACACACACCACGGTTACCGAAAAGTACGATGACGACGCGGCGCACACCGCACGAGGACGACTATGGGAGGCGGCGTGACAGCCATCGAGCAGACAGAGGCGGTACGCCCGCGGGGCACACGCCTTCCCCGCCGAGCCCGACGCAACCAGCTGCTGGGCGCCGCACAGGAAGTGTTCGTGGCCCAGGGCTACCACGCGGCCGCAATGGACGACATCGCCGAGCGCGCCGGCGTCAGCAAGCCGGTGCTCTACCAGCACTTCCCCGGCAAGCTCGACCTCTACCTCGCCCTGCTGGACCAGCACTGCGAGGCGCTGATCCAGTCCGTGCGGACCGCGCTCGCGTCGACCACCGACAACAAGCAGCGCGTGCGGGCGACGATGGACGCGTACTTCGCGTACGTCGAGGACGACGGCGGCGCCTTCCGCCTGGTCTTCGAGTCGGACCTGACCAACGAGCCCGCCGTGCGCGAGCGCGTCGACAAGGTCACGAACGAGTGCGCCGAGGCGATCTGCGAGGTCATCGCCGAGGACACCGGGCTCTCGCGCGCGGAGTCGATGCTGCTGGCCTCGGGGCTCGGCGGTCTGGCCCAGGTGGTGGCGCGCTCCTGGCTGCACAGCGACCGCAGCGTGCCGCGCGACCAGGCGGTGCAGTTGCTGACCTCGCTGGCCTGGCGGGGCATCGCGGGCTTCCCGCTGCACGGCAGCGAGCAGCACTGACCGACACACCGCGGCGGGCGAACGGCGGCTCTTCCCGCCGGCTGTTCGCTCCTGGCGTTCTCCGACGCACCGTGCACGTCCCCTCACCGGGCTAATGTGTGCGGGGTACGGCGCGGAAGATCGCGCACTTCACCGACCGTCGGAGGGACATAGCCGTGGAGGTCAAGATCGGCGTGCAGCACGCGCCCCGCGAGATCGTTCTGGAGAGCGGTCAGAGTGCCGAGGAGGTCGAGCGGGTGGTGGCCGAGGCACTGGGCGGCAAGTCGCAGTTGCTGAGCCTCGTGGACGAACACGGCCGCAAGGTCCTGGTACCGGCCGACCGTCTCGCCTACGTCGAGATCGGCGAGCCGGCTCCGCGCAAGGTGGGCTTCGGCGCGCTCTAGCCGTCCGACACGGGACGACGCACGAGGACGGGAGGGGTCCGGCGGTGATCAGCCGCCGGGCCCCTCCCGTCGTTTCCGGTTCCGGGCCTCCCGCTCGCGCCGCCCCGCCTCCGCGTTCACGGAGGGCTCACAGTTCACCCACAGGGGGAGGATTGCATTCCGCAGGTCAGGGGTAGTACGGCTGTGACCGTTTCGGGCAGGCCGGCCATCTGGGAGGGACCCCGACATGCTCTTGGAAGCGCTCAGCGCCGCGATCCTCGGACTCACTCTGGCATGGGCCGCCGCCCAACGCCTGCCGCACCGCCTCCCGGACCGCGTCATGGTCCTGCCGACGGGGATCGCCGGAGCCCTGTGCGGGGCGTTCGTCACCCACACCGCGCTGGGCGTGGGCGGCCTGCTGCCGGTTCTGCTGGGCTCGGCGGTGCTCGCCGCGACCTCGCTCTCCCTGCTGCTGCGCCCCGCGGGCAGGCTCCGACGCAGCTCGGCACCCGCCTGAGCGGACCGCCGTCGTCCGGGGCGCAGCGCGCCTGGGCAGCGGTCAGGCGGCCAGTCCCAGCGCCGCCATCCGCTTGGTGTGCGCCTCGGTGATCCGGGAGAACATCCTGCCGACCTCGGCGAGGTCGAAGCCGTCCGCGACACCGCCCACGAGCATCGTCGACAGCGCGTCGCGGTCGGCCACCACACGCTGGGACTGCGAGAGGGCCTCCCCCATCAGCCGCCGCGCCCACAGCGCGAGCCGCCCGCCCACGCGCGGGTCCGCGTCGATCGCCGCGCGCACCTTCTCCACGGCGAAACCGGCGTGCCCGGTGTCGTCGAGCACGGCCAGCACCAGCTCACGGGTGTCCGTATCGAGCCGGGCCGCGACCTCGCGGTAGAAGTCACTGGCGATGGAGTCGCCGACGTAGGCCTTGACCAGCCCCTCCAGCCAGTCGGACGGGGCCGTCTGCTTGTGGAAGGCGTCGTAGGCGGCCACGAAGGGCTCCATCGCCGCCGTCGACTCCTCACCGATCCCGGCGAGCCGGTCGCGCAGCCGCTCGAAGTGGTGGAACTCCGCCGACGCCATCTTCGCCAGCTCCGCCTTGTCCCCCAGCGTGGGCGCCAGCTTGGCGTCCTCCGCGAGCCGCTCGAACGCCGCAAGCTCGCCGTACGCGAGCGCGCCGAGCAGGTCCACGATCGCGGCGCGGTACTGCGGGTCGGCGGCGGCCGTCGTCCAGTCCCGGGCGGCGACCGAGGTGGCTGCGGTGGTTTCGGCGGGGGCGTCTGCGGCGTTGCCAGGCTTGTCAGAGCTCGTCATGCAGCGCACAATAACCCGCTCTCCGGCAGCGGGAAGGCCCTGGTCAGTCTGTGTGACGACAGCTACGTGACCAAATCGGCCATCGCGTGTGCGCGAATCCGGGGTATGGTGGTAATGCGCCTGCCGAGTACGCGACGTAGGTACCTCACGTCGTCGGGGCGCACGCATGAGGATGCCCGGTCGGTGGCCCGATCGGCTCCGACCCGACAGCCCTCCCTGCCGTACGCGACACTGCGTACGGAATCCGGAGGGGGACCCTCAGTGGTACGAGCGCTGGAGCGTCGACAGAGGTCCCGTGTCCTGCGGCTGACCCGCAAGGGCAGCCGACGTCCCCGACACGGTCCGGCACGACCCGCGCGCTCGCCTCGCACCACGTACACAGAAGAGGCAGCACCCTGACTACCACGTTTCGATCCCTCGGGATCCTCCCCGAGACCGCCGAGGCCCTTGAGGCCGTCGGCATCATCACTCCCTTCCCCATCCAGGAGATGACGCTCCCCGTGGCCCTGTCGGGCTCGGAACGTCATCGGCCAGGCCAAGACCGGCACCGGCAAGACGCTGGGCTTCGGCCTCCCGCTCCTCGAGCGCGTCACCGTCCCCGCCGACGTGGAGGCGGGCCGCGCGGCGCCCGAGTCCCTGACCGACGCCCCGCAGGCCCTCGTCGTCGTCCCGACGCGCGAGCTGTGCCAGCAGGTCACCAACGACCTGCTGACCGCCGGCAAGGTCCGCAATGTGCGCGTCACCGCGATCTACGGCGGCCGGGCCTACGAGCCGCAGGTGGAGGCCCTGAAGAAGGGCGTCGACGTGATCGTCGGCACCCCGGGCCGGCTGCTGGACCTGGCGGGCCAGAAGAAGCTGAGCCTCAAGCACATCAAGTGCCTGGTCCTCGACGAGGCCGACGAGATGCTCGACCTGGGCTTCCTGCCCGACGTCGAGAAGATCATCAACATGCTGCCGGTCCGGCGTCAGACCATGCTGTTCTCGGCCACCATGCCGGGCGCGGTCATCGGGCTGGCCCGCCGTTACATGTCGCAGCCCACCCACATCAGCGCCACCTCCCCGGACGACGCGGGCGCGACGGTCGCGAACACCAAGCAGTTCATCTACCGCGCGCACAACATGGACAAGCCCGAGATGGTGTCGCGCATACTGCAGGCCGACGGCCGTGGACTGGTCATGGTCTTCTGCCGCACCAAGCGCACGGCGGCCGATCTGGCCGACCAGCTCAAGCAGCGCGGCTTCGCCTCCGGCGCGGTCCACGGCGACCTCGGCCAGGGCGCCCGCGAGCAGGCCCTGCGCGCCTTCCGCAACGGCAAGGTGGACGTGCTCGTCTGCACCGACGTCGCCGCTCGCGGCATCGACGTCGAGGGCGTGACGCACGTCATCAACTACCAGTCGCCGGAAGAGGAGAAGACGTACCTGCACCGCATCGGCCGCACCGGCCGCGCGGGCGCGAAGGGTACGGCGATCACGCTGGTCGACTGGGACGACATCCCGCGCTGGCAGCTGATCAACAAGGCGCTGGACCTGGGCCTAGGGGACCCGCCGGAGACGTACTCCACCTCCCCGCACCTGTACACCGACCTCGGTATCCCCGAGGGCACCAAGGGCGTGCTGCCGCGCTCGGAGCGCACGCGTGCCGGGCTCGACGCGGAGGAGCTGGAGGACCTGGGCGAGCCGGGCGGCCGCGCCGGTCGCACGCGCGGTGGCCGGGGCGGCCGGGACGAGTCCCGTTCCGCCGACCGCGACCGTTCGTCCCAGGCGACGCCGCGACGCCGCCGCCGGATGCGCGGCGGGGCCCCGGTGGACGCGGAGACCTCCTCGGCCACCTCCGCCGAGGCCGTGACCGGCGGTGCGGACGGCGCCACGGACACGGACGCCGCCCCGGCGGCCCCCCGCACGCTGCGCCGCCGGCGCCGTACGCGCGGTGGAGAGCCGTCGCGCGGGCCGGTGGAGGCCGCGACGACCGGGACCCCCGTGGCGCAGGCCGCCGAGGGCTCCGTGCTCGCGACCACCGAGATCACCGAAGCGGCGGAGGCCGCGGAGGCCGCGGAGGTCGTGGAGACCCCGGCGAAGGCGCGCCGCCGCCGCACCCGCAAGTCGGCGGAGACGCCGGCCGCCCCGCTGGAGACCACCCCGGTGGTCGAGCCGACGGTCACCGAGACCGCGGTTGCCGAGGTTCCGGCGGCCGAGGCTCCCGAGGAGAAGCCGCGCCGCACCCGGAAGACGGCCGCCGCCAAGGCGGAAGCCGCCGTCGACACCGCCGAGGGTACGGAGGCCAGGCCGCGCCGCCGCACCCGCAAGGCCGCCGAGGCCACCGAGACGGTCGAGGCCGCCTCAGAGGCCGCGGCCGACGCCCCGGCGCCGATCGCACCGGCTGCGGAGACCACCGAGGCCAAGCCCCGGCGCACCCGCAGGACGGCCGCCGCCAAGGCAGAGGCCGCCACGGACACCGCCGAGGCCACGGAGGCCAAGCCGCGCCGCCGCACCCGCAAGGCCGCCGAGCCGGCCGAGATCACCGAGTCGGCCGCACCGGCTGCGGAGACCACCGAGGCCAAGCCCCGGCGCACCCGCAGGACGGCCGCCGCCAAGGCGGAAGCCGCCACGGACACCGCCGAGGCCACGGAGGCCAAGCCGCGCCGCCGCACCCGCAAGACGGCCGAGGCGAGCGAGACGGTCGAGGCGGGGATTCCCGCTCAGGCCTCGCTGGAGCCGGAGGCCGCACCGCGGCGCCGGACCCGTAAGGCCACGGTCGTCGTCGAGGCGCCCGTGGATGCCGTGGACCCGGTCGAGGCGAAGCCGAAGGCCCGCCGCACCCGCAAGACGGCCGCCACGGCCGCCGTCCAGCCCGCGGAGTCCGTCGAGAGCTGATCCACACCGCTCGTCCGACCGTCGGCCCGGTCCCGCCACCCAGGCGGGACCGGGCCGACGGCGTTCCCACTCCCGATGCCACGGCGCTCCGCCCCGACCGTGCGGGGCCCGGCCCACCGGACGGGCGGTCTCGGCCCGGCCGCCCCCTCCCCGCCCGTCCTCCCCCGCCCTTCCTCCCCCGCTCCCACCGCCCGATAGCCTCTGTCCGTGAGCCAGAACGCCGTCTTCAGCCCGCCCCCGGACGCCCGTGCGTACCGACTGCGCACCGGGCGCGGTGAGTTCGCCGTCGTCGACTCCCCCGTGGCCGCCGGGGTCGAGCCGAAGGGCACGGTGGTGATGCTGCCCGGGTTCACCGGGAGCAAGGAGGACTTCACGCTGCTGCACGAGCCGCTCGGGGAGCGCGGGTACCGTACGGTCGCCGTGGACGGACGGGGGCAGTACGAGTCGGACGGGCCGGAGCACGACGAGGCCGTCTACGCGCGGCCCGAGCTGGCCCGGGACGTCCTCGCGCAGGTCGCCGCCCTCGGGACGCGCGTGCATCTCGTGGGGCACTCCCTCGGCGGTCAGATCGCGCGTGCCGCCGTGCTGCTCGACCGCGCCCCCTTCGGGTCGCTCACGCTGATGTCCTCGGGCCCGGCGCGGATCTCCCCGTCCCAGCGGCAGCGCGTGAGGCTGCTGCGGGACGCGCTGGGCACCATGACGATGGCCGAGGTCTGGGACGTGATCCAGGCCATGGGGCCGCCCGAGGAGGCCGGCGCCCCGGCCCCCGACCGGGGCCCGGGGGATCCGGAGCGGCTGCGCGAGCGCTGGCTGGGCACCCGTCCGGCACAACTGCTCGCCACCGGACGCCAGTTGTGCGCGGAGCCGGACCGTGTCGCGGAACTCGCCGCCGTGCCGCTGCCGTGCCATGTGCTGTCGGGCGCCCACGACGACACCTGGCCCGTCCCGCTCCTGGACGAGATGGCCGTACGGCTGGACGCGCGCCGGACCGTCGTCGAGGGCGCCGAGCACTCCCCCAACACCGACCGGCCCCTGGAGACCGCCCGCGCCCTCGCCGACTTCTGGGACGGCCTTCCCGCACCACCAGGGACGGGCGACACTCCCTGCTCCCCCTAGTACTGCGTCTGCAAGTGCTCCCAGAAGCCGTCCCGCAGGGCCCGTCTCAGGTCGGCCTGGCCGCGCAGTGAGTACTGCAGCAGCCCCTCGGCCTCCACCAGCAGGTCCTGGTCCACCGGGCCGGGCAGGTAGGGATGGCCGGGGAGGAGTTCGAGCAGCGCGTCGCGGCCCCGGGCCGCCAGCCACTTCGCGGCGATCTGCGCGCCGACGAAGCGGACGTCCTCTCGGGTCGGCCGGGCCCCGGCCGTCGCGTCGAAGGCGTGGGCCGTGCGCCGGGAGACGTACGGCTTGAAGAAGTCCAGGTCGAAGGTGCGCTGGCTGTCGACCTCCCAGAGCAGCGGGTCGGCCTGGTTGCGGCCCTCGGGGGCCTCGATGCCCCACAGGTGGACGCGGGCTCCGTACCCCTGGGCGGCCTCGACCGCGGACACCAGGTCCTCGTCGCCGCCGAGCAGCGCCGCGTCGCTGATGGCGCGGTGCCGGGCGAGGGACTCCAGGTCGGAGCGGATGAGGGAGTCGACGCCCTTTTGCTGGTTGTTGGCGTTGAGGTTGCCCAGGCGCACCTTCACGTCCGGCAGTTCGGCGATGCACTGCTGTTCGGCGGTGTGGATGCGGCGGCGGGCACCGTCGTACCAGTAGACGCGCAGCAGGCGGCTGTCGGCGAAGATGGTGCGGGCCGTGTCGATGAGTGCCTCGATGAGTCCCTCGGCGTCCAGGTCGAAGGCCCTGCGGTCCTCGGTCCCGGCCACCAGCCGCCCCGCCGCCGCGTAGAGGTACCCGGCGTCGACGAAGATCGCGTGGGTCGAGGGCGTCTTCGCCACCTCGGCCAGCATGCGTTGCAGCAGCTCGTTGGTGCGATCGATGCGAGCGTCGAGGGACGCGAGGTCGTCGTTCATCGCCTTCATTGTCCTGGCGGTCACGCTACGAACACAACCGGTCCCGGTCAGTCTTGTATCAGGCACCTATCCCGCACGCCGGCCCCGCGCCCGGTAACAAGCGGCTTACCTGTCAGTAATTAGACGTTCGAAAAATTTCCTTAGCGTAGGGAATGTTCGTAACACGCGGCCCGTTGACTAGTACGGAACCCAGGGCACCGACGACCCGGGAGCCACACCAGTAGTTCTCCACTGGAGGATGACCAGATCAAGGGAGAGGCCATGCGCTTTGAAGTCATGCGACTCGACGACGTCGACGGGACCCCCGTGGACACGACCGTCGTGGACGCCGCCTCCGTAAACCGCATCGTCCAGCAGGCCGCCGCCATCGGGCAGCGCCTGTGGATCCGCCCCGCCGAGACCTCGGCCTTGTAGCGCGGACCCCGCACATGTTCGGGCCCCCGCACGGAACGCCGTGCGGGGGCCCTGTTCGTGCGCTCACGCGCCCTGGATCACCTGGGTGACGCCGTTGATGATCTGCTGCACGGCGATCGCGGAGAGCATCATTCCGGCGAGCCTGGTCACCAGGACCACGCCGCCGTCCTTGATGACCCGGATGATCAGCAGCGAGTACCGCATCACCAGCCACAGCACCACGTGGATCGCGAGGATCGCGGCCCACACCGACACCTGAACGCTCACGCTGTCGGCCTTCTGCACGGCCAGGATGACCGACACGATCGCGCCGGGCCCGGCGAGCAGCGGCATGCCCAGCGGTACGAGCGCGACGTTGACGTCCTTGGTCTGCTTCGGCTCGTCCGTCTTGCCGGTGAGCAGGTCGAGGGCGATCAGCAGGAGCAGCAGCCCGCCCGCGATCATCAGGGCGGGCACGGACACGTGCAGGTAGTCCAGGATCTGGTGCCCGAGCAGACCGAACACCGTGATCACGCCACCGGCGACGCAGACGGCCTGGAAGGCCATCCGCTTCTGCACCTTGGCGGGCCGGCCGGAGGTCAGCGCGAGGAAGATCGGGGTGATCCCGGGGGGATCCATGATGACGAAAAGGGTCAGGAAGAGGGAGCCGAAGACGGCGACGTCGAACATGGGTGAGGTACTGGCCTTGCGGGAGAGCGGAAGGTGGACGCGGGGGGGAAGCTCAGGCCCCGCCGGCCCCCGGCACGGGGAACGCCCCGAACGCCCGCCGCGTGATCTCCCCGTACACCTCGGGGTCCGTCGTGTACTCGCCGAGTACGCAGGTCTTCCGGCTGCCGTGGTAGTCGCTGGAGCCGGTCACCAGGAGCCCCAGCTCCTCGGCCAGGCCGCGCAGCCGTGCCCGGGTGTCCGCGTCGTGGTCCATGTGGTCGACCTCGATGCCGTCGAGCCCGGCGGCGGCCAGGTCCGCGATCGCGGCCTCCGGCAGCGTACGGCCCCGCTTGGCGGCGGCCGGATGCGCGAACACGGCGACCCCGCCCGCACCCTTGATCAGCCGGAGCGCCTCGAAGGGGTCGGTCTCGTGCTTCGCCACGAAGGCCCGGCCGCCGTCGGCCAGCCAGTCCTCGGTGAAGGCGTCGCCCACGGTCGGTACGACGCCCAGTTCCACGAGCGCGGAGGCGACGTGCGGCCGTCCGACCGAGCCGTCGCCGGCGATCCGGGCGACCTGTTCCCAAGTGATGGGCACGCCCAGCGTGTTGAGCCTGGCGACCATGCCCCGGGCGCGCGGCACCCGGTCGTCCCGGACCAGTTCGCGCTCGGCGAGCAGGGCGGGGTCCCGCGGGTCGAAGAGGTAGGCCAGCATGTGCAGGCTGACGCCGTCGAGGCGGCAGGAGAGTTCGGCGCCGGTGACCAGGGTGAGCCCCTCGGGCAGCGCGGCGACGGCCTCGGCGTGGCCCCGGGTGGTGTCGTGGTCGGTCAGCGCGACGACGTCGAGCCCGGCCGCGGCGGCCTTGCGCACCAGCTCGGCCGGGGTGTCCGTGCCGTCGGACGCGGTGGAGTGGGTGTGCAGATCGATGCGCACGACGCTGACTCCAAGCGGTGACGGGACGGAAGGGGACGCTCAAGGATAACCGGAACTCCACGCCTCACTGTCACAGCCGCAGCCGCCCCGCGCCCCCTACGCCCGCCTCTTCACGTGCAGCCGCGCGTCCTGCGCCCGCCCTCACGGGCAGCCGCGCCCCCTACGCCTGGATCATCAGCCTCGGCGACAGCGCCCCGCACGGCACGAGGTCCACCTCGGCGCCCGCGTCCCGCAGGTCGGTCAGCACCAGCTCCTCGTACATCAGCAGGCCCGAGCGCTCGGGCCACACGACAGCCCACAGCCACATGCCGAGAGCCTCCCCGGCGAAGACGGCGCGGTCGCCGGGGGCGCCCGAGACGTGCCAGAGAGGGGTGGGCCGGCCCGCGGCCAGGACCTTGACCTGGGGCGGCTTCTCGACGTCCAGGTACGGCCCCGGATCGGGTCCGTCCAGGCCCGCGTACCGGGCGCCGAGGCCGACGCCGAGTTCCTCGGCCACCAGGATCAGCTCACCGAGGCCGCCCAGCGGGCCGGGTCCGGAGCAGGCCACGGCGGTCGCCCGGCCGCCGCTGCGGTCGTCGCCGGCACAGGCCACGCCGGTGAACAGCCAGCCGACCGGCAGCGGCCAGGGCATCCACACCGGCACCTGCGTGCGGTGCACCACGACGCCGAGCGCCTCGACGCTGGGCGGGAGTACGGGCTGCAGCGGGTGCACGGTGCCGTGCCGGTCGCACTGCCAGGAATCGGCGAAGAGGCCGGGAGCCCTGACCCGGCCACCACACTTCGGGCAACTGGGTTCGCCCCTCATACGGCCCCACGGTCCTACCCGCGCTCCCCCACGTCAAGGACGATCACTCATCCGAACGGAAGGGCCGGCCACCGGGAACTAGATGTGCATTGCATTAATTAGCCGCACTAACTTAGTGTGTGTATATACCAACCATCCCTGGTCGCATTGGAGCAAGCATGGATCCCTTCGACGCGGGTGCGGGCGGCATCCTGCGGCAGCCCAAGGCCGTGTGGGCGACCGCGGGCGCGTCCGTCGTGGCCTTCATGGGCATCGGGCTCGTCGACCCGATCCTGCCGTCCATCGCCAAGGGCCTGGACGCGAGCCCCGGCCAGGTCTCCCTGCTGTTCACCTCGTACTTCCTCATCACCGCCCTCGCGATGCTGGTCACCGGCTTCGTCTCCAGCCGCGTCGGCGGGCGCAAGACCCTGCTGCTCGGCCTCGCCTTCGTCGTCGTCTTCGCCGGCCTGGCGGGCACCTCCGACACCGTCGGCCGGCTCGTCGGCTTCCGGGCCGGCTGGGGCCTCGGCAACGCGCTGTTCGTCTCGACGGCCCTCGCCGTCATCGTCGGCGCGGCGGCCGGGGGCAGCGCCGCGGCGATCCTGCTGTACGAGTCCGCCCTCGGCCTCGGGATGGCGTGCGGCCCGCTGCTGGGCGCGCTGCTCGGCGACGCGAGCTGGCGCTACCCGTTCTTCGGCACGGCCTTCCTGATGGCGATCGGCTTCCTGTGCATCGCCGTGTTCCTCAAGGAGCAGCCGAAGCCCGCCCGCAGGACCTCGCTGCTGGACCCGCTCAAGGCACTGGGCCACGGCGGCCTGGCCTCGGCCGCGGTGTCGGCGTTCTTCTACAACTACACGTTCTTCACCGTGCTGGCCTTCACGCCCTTCGTGCTGAACATGAGCCCGTACAAGTCCGGCGCCGTGTTCTTCGCGTGGGGCGTGCTGCTCGCCGTGTTCTCGGTCTTCGTGGCGCCGCGCATGCAGAAGCGGTTCGGCTCGCTGACGGTGCTCGGCGGCTCGCTGGTGCTGCTCGCGGCCGACGTGCTGGTCCTCGGCTACGGCGACCACACCGCGGCGATCGTCTGCACGGTCCTGTCCGGTGCCTTCATCGGCGTGAACAACACGGTCTACACCGAGCTGGCCCTCGGGGTCTCGGACGCCCCGCGTCCGGTGGCGAGCGCGGGCTACAACTTCGTGCGCTGGTTCGCCGCGGCGGCCGCCCCCTACTTCGCGCCGAAGATCGAGGAGTGGAGCGACGTCCACATGCCCTTCGTCGTCGCGGCGGTCACCGCCGTACTGGGCGCGGCCGTGGTCGTCGTACGGCGTCGCGCGCTGACGCACGAGGCCGAGGAGCTGGAGCCGGTGCACGCGAGCGAGGACGGCGTCACCGTCTTCGCCGACTGACGGACGCCGGGCGGGATCCGGTGAGTTCCGTCACTCCAGCGGGACGGCCCGGCGGGACGGATCGCGCAGGTCCGTCCCCTGCGTCAGCCAGCGCTCCTGGAGGGCCTGCGCGCCGTGCACGCGCTTCCAGGCGGCCTCGTTCGCCGTCATCGGCAGCAGCGGCAGGAACCGCACGGGGTCCAGCGGGGCGTCCAGCTCCAGGTCCTCGACCAGGCCGCCCGGCTCCGCGACCAGGACCGAGGTGAAGGGGGCCCCGGGCCACAGCGCCTCACCAACGTCCAGGGAGGCACCCGGGGCCACGACCACACCCTCGACCTGCGGAGAGGCGGCCAGCACGGCGAGCGGGCGGAGCACCTTGTCGGTGTCGGCGAGACCGGCGCGGACGGAGAGGACCAGCTCGGCGCGGGGGCCCTCGACCGGGTCGGCGAGCACGGCGGTGGGGTCCGCCATGGGCCGCGCCGACATGCCGAGGGTGGCATACCGGACGATGTCGCCCTCCGGGCCGGCGGAGAAGCGCAGCACCTCGATGCGGTCGGTGCCGAGGAAGGTGACCGCCGCGCGTGCGTCCGGCTCGCCCAGCGCACTGCTCAACCGGGCTTCGACCAGAGGGAGAACATCAGCCATGCGGCGAGCATAGAACTCGTCGGGAAGTGGCAAAGCGGCGCCTTGACACGCGGGTGACTGCTACTGTGAGCCAGCGGTTCGGGGCAGCACGCAGTGCGTCGCGATCAAGTCCCCGACGCTGTGAAGACTCCCCTACGGGGAACCCCTCTAAACAAGGGGAATGGATCGTCCCTCACGAGGGACCGGCCGGAGGAGGTGGGGCTGGCATGGACCGAAGTCGACCGTGCAGTACCACCCGCTCTTCCGGCCGCTGAGACAGCTGGTTCCGGTTCTTCCCGCCGCCGCCCTCTGAAACGCGCGCCGTCACTCGGAAGAGCACTTCGTCTCGTTTTGCCTGATCCGGTCCCATCGGCCGCGCCGATGCGGGTCAGCAGCTGAATCAGCAGCGAAGTCGGCCACCGCGACGGTGCGGTGCCCCCCGCTTTGTGGACGCGCCGAGCACGCGTGGTCAGGACGTCCTCATTCCGGGTGGTTCCACCCGTCACCGGCCTCGTTCGCTCCCCGTCGCGAAGGAGCCTGCCATGTCGATGATCCGTGACCTGCGCGCCGCGGTCCGCCCGTCCCGCGTCTCTCTGCGCAAGGACAACGGCGCCTACGACACCACCCGCGACCCGGCGACCGCCTCGGCCGTCGTCGACTGCGCCGTCTACCGCGACGGCACCCGCGTGGAGACGGACACCGCGCTGAGCCCGCACGGGGCGATGCGCCAGGTGCGCCGCGACGGCGGGTTCGTGTGGATCGGCCTGCACGAGCCCACCGAGGACGAGTTCGCCGGTATCGCCCGGGAGTTCGGACTGCACCCGCTGGCCGTGGAGGACGCGGTCCAGGCCCACCAGCGGCCCAAGCTGGAGCGTTACGACGACTCCCTGTTCACGGTCTTCAAGACCATCCACTACCTCGACCACGCCCAGCTGACCGCCAACAGCGAGGTCGTCGAGACCGGCGAGGTCATGTGCTTCACCGGGCGGGACTTCGTCATCACCGTCCGGCACGGCGGGCAGGGCTCGCTGCGCGCGCTGCGGCACCGGCTCCAGGAGGACCCCGAGCTGCTGCTCAAGGGCCCCTCGGCGGTGCTGCACGCCATCGCCGACCACGTCGTCGACGGCTACCTCGCGGTCGCCGACGCGGTGCAGGACGACATCGACGAGGTCGAGACGCAGGTGTTCTCGCCGGGCCGCAAGGGCGCCCCGCGCGGCACGGACGCCGGACGGATCTACCAACTCAAGCGCGAGGTACTGGAGTTCAAGCGGGCGGTGGCGCCGCTGCTGCGTCCCATGCAGTTGCTCAGCGAGCGGCCGATGCGGCTGATCGACCCGGAGATCCAGAAGTACTTCCGGGACGTCGCCGACCACGTGGCGCGGGTGCAGGAGCAGGTCGTCGGCTTCGACGAGCTGCTGAACTCCATCCTCCAGGCCAACCTCGCCCAGGCGTCCGTCGCGCAGAACGAGGACATGCGCAAGATCACCTCGTGGGCCGCGATCGTCGCCGTACCGACGATGGTGTGCGGGGTGTACGGCATGAACTTCGACTACATGCCGGAGACCCACTGGAAGTACGGCTACCCGCTGGTCCTGTCCGTCACGGTCGCCATCTGTCTGGGCATCCACCGCACGCTCAAGCGCAACGGCTGGCTCTGACCCGGGCCGGGCGGCGCTGGATAGGCTGACCGCATGACAAGCGAGCTGCTCGACCAGGCCCTCGTCGAGGAGGCCACGAAGAAGTCCGGCCTCGTCTGGGTCAAGGGGCCCGGGGTGCCCGCGCGGGCGCTGTGGCACGTGTGGCACGAGGGTGCGGCCTGCGTCGTCGGCGACGGGCCCGGCGAGCAGCCGCTTCCCGGGCTGGCCGACGGCGGCGCGGCCGAGGTCACGGTGCGCAGCAAGGACAAGGGCGGCCGGCTGGTCTCCTGGGCCGCCCGGGTCGTGGAGCTGCCCTCCGGCTCCGAGGCGTGGCAGGCGGCCGTCGCCGACCTCAAGGGCAAGCGTCTGAACGCCCCGGACGGCGAGGCCATGACCGGCCGCTGGGCCCGCGAGTGCCGGGTGCTGCGCCTGGAGCCGACCGGTGCCACGGCGCCGCTGCCCGACGCCTCACTGGCGGAGCCGCCCCTGCCGAGCCCGGCGACGACGCGCGAGGCGGCCCCGGCGGCACTGCCCCGCCTGCTGCTGAAGCGGCGCCGCGGCAGGCAGCGCGAGCGAGGTTAGGAGGTCGGCAACTGCTTGCCGTAGTCCAGGGTCTCGTCCTTCGCGGGTTCCTCGAGTGTGAAGTCCTTGTTCCAGTCCGAGAAGCTGAGTGTGCCCGCGCTGCCCGCCCGCACCAGGCGCAGCGGGTACGGCGTGTTCTCAAGGGAGACGTCCAGTGAGCCGCCGGCGCCCCGGTCGCCGGTGATCCGCACGGTGCGCACGCCCGCCTGCTCGTGCCGGCCGTCCGTCTCCACCGTGCCGTGCAGGGTCAGCAGACCGCCGAGGAGTACGTCCTTGTCCGTGAAGCCGCTGAACTTCTTGTACGCGGGGTCGCCCTGCGGCACCTTCACATACTTGCCGGCCAGCTTCTCGGCGGCCGCGGCGTCCCCGCCGTCGTGGCTCCAGAACCCGGCGTCGGCCTTGAGGAAGAGCTGCTCGCCGACGCGCAGCAGCCCGAACGTCGTCCCCTCGGCGGCGACCGACCCGGTGCCTCCGTCGGGCTTCAGCCGCATGTCGAGGGTGTACCTGTGCCCGCCCGCCTCCACGGTCCCGTGCAGGTGCACCGCCTCGGCGGACCCGGCGGCCGTGCGGGCCCTGGCGTGGATCTTGCCGGCCGGGAGCTTTCCGACCCCGTTGGTGCCCGCGTCCGGGTCCTCGCCGCCGCATCCCGTCAGCCCCGCTCCCGTCACCGCGAGGGCGCACACCGCGCCCCACAGAGCGGCCCTGCGGATTCGGCGCCGGGGAGTCACAGACACAGGTGGGACTGCCTTTCTGACAAGGGCTGACGCGAGGCCGGCAGGCGCCGGTGAGGAGCCGGCCGGGCCCGAACGGCGTACCGCAGCGTACCGGGGCCGCAGGCGGTCGACGGAGCCAGACCGTCCGGACCGGCCGCCGGGGCGGGGCCGATCGGGACGGGCTAGCCTGAAGCCCGTCCGAGCGGGCAATTCGGGAAAGAGACCCGTACGAAACAGCTCTCACGCACGCTTACGAAAAGGAGCCGCGGCCATGGCAGCGGGCGCCCCCCGGATCTTCGTCTCCCACCTCTCCGGCATCGCCGTGTTCGACCCGAACGGCGACCAGGTGGGACGGGTCCGCGATCTGGTCGTCATGCTCCGCGTCGCCCGCAAACCCCCGCGGGTGCTCGGCCTGGTCGTCGAACTCGCCACCCGGCGCCGCATCTTCCTGCCGATGACCCGGGTCACCGGCATCGAGTCGGGTCAGGTCATCACCACCGGGGTGCTGAACGTCCGGCGCTTCGAGCAACGGCCCACCGAGCGCCTCGTCTTCGGCGAACTGCTCGACCGGCGGGTCACCCTCGCCGAGACCGGTGAGGAGGTCACCGTCCTCGATCTGTCGGTGCAGCAGCTGCCCGCCCGCCGGGACTGGGAGATCGACAAGGTCTTCGTCCGCAAGGGGAAGAAGAGCAGCGCCTTCCGGCGCAACAAGGGCGAGACGCTGACCGTGGAGTGGTCCGCCGTCACCGGCTTCTCGGTGGAGGAGCAGGGGCAGGGCGCCGAGAACCTCCTCGCCACCTTCGAGCAGTTGCGCCCCGCCGACCTCGCCAACGTCCTGCACCATCTGTCCGCCAAGCGCCGCGCCGAGGTCGCCGCCGCCCTCGACGACGACCGCCTGGCCGACGTGCTGGAGGAGCTGCCGGAGGACGACCAGATCGAGATCCTCGGCAAGCTCAAGGAGGAGCGTGCCGCGGACGTGCTGGAGGCGATGGACCCCGACGACGCGGCCGACCTGCTCGGCGAGTTGCCCGAGGCGGACAAGGAGCGGCTGCTGAGCCTGATGCAGCCCGCCGACGCGGCCGACATGCGGCGCCTGATGGCGTACGAGGAGCACACGGCCGGCGGTCTGATGACGACCGAGCCGATCGTGCTGCGCCCCGACGCGACCGTCGCCGACGCGCTGGCCCGGATCCGCCACCCCGACCTGTCCCCTGCGCACGCGGCCCAGGTCTACGTGTGCCGGCCGCCCGAGGAGACGCCGACCGGCAAGTACCTCGGCACGGTCCACTTCCAGCGCCTGCTGCGCGACCCCCCGTACACACTGGTCGGCTCGATCCTCGACGACGACCTGCAACCCCTGGATCCGGACGCCGCGCTGCCCGTGGTCGCCGGGTTCTTCGCCACGTACGACATGGTCGCGGCGCCCGTCGTCGACGATTCGGGGTCCCTGCTGGGCGCGATCACCGTGGACGACGTACTGGACCACATGCTGCCCGACGACTGGCGCGAGACCGAATACCACCTCGAAGAGGCGGCGGAGGCGGCCGAGGCCGCCGAGATCCGGGGAGCGACGCGGGAGGTGGGGGGCGATGGTGCCTGAGCGCGAGACGCCTGCCCGCGAGCGCGCGGCGTCGGGGGCCACGGCCTCCTCCTCCCGGCCCCGCGGCACCCGGCTGGACCAGCCGAGCCCGCCCCGGCGGCGGATCCTGCCCGAGTACGACCCGGAGTCCTTCGGCCGGCTGTCGGAGCGCGTCGCGCGCTTCCTGGGCACCGGGCGGTTCATCGTCTGGATGACCGTCGTCATCATCCTCTGGGTGGTGTGGAACGTCTCGGTGCCGAGCGGCCTGCGCTTCGACGAGTACCCGTTCATCTTCCTGACGCTGGCGCTGTCCCTCCAGGCCTCCTACGCGGCCCCGCTGATCCTGCTCGCGCAGAACCGGCAGGACGACCGGGACCGGGTCAACCTGGAGCAGGACCGCAAGCAGAACGAGCGGTCGATCGCCGACACCGAGTACCTGACCCGGGAGATCGCCGCCCTGCGCGTCGGCCTGGGCGAGGTCGCGACGCGGGACTGGATCCGCTCCGAACTCCAGGACGTGATCAGGGACCTGGAGGAGCGGCAGAACGGCCACCGTCCCGACCGTGGGCCATTCCCTGCGGACCGGTCCGCAGGGCGTGACGTACACGACCGCTGACGGGGCTTTCCGCGCCCCGTGGGCGGCGCCGTACCATCGTCCTATGGCTACGGAAGACGCGGTGCGTGAAGCACTGGCGACGGTGAACGACCCCGAGATCAACCGGCCCATCACCGAGCTGGGGATGGTCAAGTCGGTGCGGATCGACGCGGACGGAGCGGTCGCGGTCGCCGTGTATCTCACGGTCTCCGGCTGCCCCATGCGGGACACCATCACGCAGCGCGTGACGGACGCGGTCGCCCGCGTCGAGGGTGTCACGCGCGTCGACGTCGAGCTGGACGTGATGAGCGACGAGCAGCGCAAGGAGCTGGCCGGCGCCCTGCGCGGCGGCCAGGCCGAGCGCGAGGTGCCCTTCGCCAAGCCCGGCAGTCTGACCCGGGTGTACGCGGTCGCCTCCGGCAAGGGCGGCGTCGGCAAGTCCTCGGTGACGGTGAACCTGGCGGCGGCGATGGCGGCGGACGGTCTGAAGATCGGTGTCGTCGACGCCGACATCTACGGCCACTCCGTGCCGCGCATGCTGGGCGCCGAGGGGCGGCCCACCCAGGTCGAGAACATGATCATGCCGCCTTCGGCCAACGGGGTGAAGGTCATCTCCATCGGCATGTTCACACCGGGCAACGCGCCGGTGGTGTGGCGCGGCCCGATGCTGCACCGCGCGCTCCAGCAGTTCCTGGCGGACGTGTACTGGGGCGACCTGGACGTGCTGCTGCTCGACCTGCCGCCCGGCACCGGCGACATCGCGATCTCGGTCGCGCAGCTCGTGCCGAACGCCGAGATCCTGGTCGTGACGACCCCTCAGCAGGCCGCCGCCGAGGTGGCCGAGCGGGCGGGCGCCATCGCCGTCCAGACCCACCAGAAGATCGTCGGCGTGGTCGAGAACATGTCCGGTCTGCCCTGCCCGCACTGCGGCGAGATGGTCAACGTCTTCGGCACCGGGGGCGGCCAGGCGGTCGCCGACGGCCTGACCCGCACCACGGGCGCGTCGGTCCCGGTCCTCGGCTCCATCCCGATCGACCTGCGGCTGCGCGAGGGCGGCGACGAGGGCAGGCCCGTCGTGCTCTCCGACCCGGACTCCCCGGCGGGCGCGTCCCTGCGCTCGATCGCGGGCAAGCTGGGCGGCCGGCAGCGGGGGCTCTCGGGGCTTTCGCTGGGGATCACGCCGCGCAACAAGTTCTGACGTACTCCGCCGTCGCCCGTACGGCGCCGGGGCGCTGTCCGACTGGACGGCGCCCCTCGGTGTGCCCGCGTGCGCCGGCTAGACGTACGCGGCGATGTCCTTGACCACGGAGAAGGCCAGCCCGTACGCGCTCATGCCCCTGCCGTACGCCCCGAGGTGGACTCCCTGCTCGGTGGAGCCGGCGAGCACCCAGCCGAACTCGGACTCCCGGTAGTGGAAGGACGTCGGCACGCCGTCCACGGGGAGGGACAGCGTCGACCAGGCCTCCCCCTCGAGGTCGTCGGCGAGGACCCACGCGGTCTCCGTCTGCTGCTCCAGCCAGTCGTCGCGCAGCGAGTGGTCCATCTGGCCCGGCCAGGTGAACGACAGCAGCCCCACGCCCGCGAGCCAGGCCGCCGAGGACACCGAGGTGGCCTCCAGCAGGCCCGTGCCGTCGGCGCTGCGCCGGTCGGGGTTGGCCGCGACGGTCACGACGACCGCGAACTTCTCCTTGGCGTCCTGCTCGTCGCCCGCCACGTGCTCGTTGCGCACGGACGGTTCGTCGCCGTGCCCGATCGAGCCGTGCTCCACGGACCCGTCGGCCGCCGTGCCGACCTGCATCAGCCAGCGCCGCCCCGTGAAGGCCTCGTCGAGGCCGTACCACGGGAAGGGCGCACTCAGGTAGCCGTCGACCGTACGCCGGGCGGAGAGGGCCTCTTGAGCACCCTCCGCGGCCGGCGTCTGCGCGACTGCCCGACTCGTCGTCTCCATGTCCCGGACGCCTCCTCGCTCTCGTCGGACCGGGCCCGCCCCCCTTCGGGCGCACTCGTCCGGTCCGCACAACAACTCGGGCAGCATAGCCACACCACCGGCGGCAGCCGGGAAGCCGCCCGGCGCGTGGGTCGCGCGGGTGTCGTCTTCAGGCCCTGTGCGCCTCGTCCGCAGTATGAGACACGTCACGTACGCGGGCCACCGGACGCAATCGCGCGGCGGAAATCAGGTGGCGTCGGTGTCGAAGGGCGGGCGGTCGTCGGAAGCGGGGCGTTCGGGCTTCTTCGACATGTCGATACGACCACCGCCGGAACCGGACGACGACGAAGAAGAGGACGACGACGCGGAGGACGAGGACGACCCGGACGACGACTCCGACTCGCGGCCGTGGACCGCGTCGGTGATCTCGGCCATCTCCTTCTTCAGGTCGAAGCCGTTGCGGATCTCCTTGAGGCCCAGCTCGTCGTTGTCCATCTGCTTGCGGATGAACGTCTTGGGGTTGAGGTCCTCGAACTCGAAGTCCTTGAAGTCGGGGCCCAGCTCCTCGCGGATGTCCTGCTTGGCGCTGTCCGAGAACTCCCGGATCTTCCGGATGGTGCGGGTCACGTCCTGGATGACCTTGGGGAGCTTGTCCGGACCGAAGACGAGCACGGCGAGGACGACGAGCGTCACCAGCTCTAGTGCGCCTATGTCATTGAACACCTGAAGCTCCTTGGGATGTCCGGGCCGCCACCACGGTACCCGCCGATCCCGTCGGACCGGTACCGTCCCGTGAGCCCCGAGTGCGTGTATGAGGCCGCTTTCCGAATTGTTTGCCTTCCTGACCCCTTGTCGGGCCTGTGCCCGGGTCAGTTCCCGTCGGAGGAGCCGAGCACCAGTGAGACCTTCGTCTCCTTGCCGGCGCGCTCCAGGGTCAGCTCCAGCCGGTCGCCGGGGCGGTGGGCGCGGGTCTTGACGATGAGTTCCTCGCCGGAGTGGACGCGCTGCCCGTCGACCGCGGTGATCACGTCCCCGGGCTTGATGCCGGCCTTGGCGCCGGGGCCGCCCGCGGTGACCGCGGGGCCGCCGTCGCCGCCCTTGGCGCCGACGCGGGCGCCGTCGCCGGTGTAGTTCATGTCGAGGGTGATGCCGATGACCGGGTGGGTGGCCCTGCCGGTGTTGATCAGTTCCTCGGCGACGCGCTTGCCCTGGTTGATGGGGATGGCGAAACCGAGGCCTATGGAACCGGCCTGGCCGCCGTCCGACTCGGCGCTTCCGCTGTCGGCGGACCGGATGGCGGAGTTGATGCCGATGGCCCGGCCCCGGGAGTCCAGGAGGGGGCCGCCGGAGTTGCCGGGGTTGATGGGCGCGTCGGTCTGCAGGGCGTCGACGTACGACACGTCGCTGCCGTCGCCCTCCTCGCCGCCCGCGGTGATGGGCCGTTCCCGGGCGCTGATGATGCCGGAGGTGACGGTGCCGGCCAGGTCGAAGGGGGCGCCGATGGCGACGACGGGGTCGCCGACCCGTACGTTGTCGGAGTTGCCGAGGGGCAGCGGGGTGAGGCCGCTGACGCCCTTCACCTTCACCACGGCGAGGTCGTATCCGCTGTCGCGTCCGACGACCGCGGCCTCGGCGGTGTCGCCGCTGTTGAAGGTCACGGTTATCTCGCCGCCGGAGCCGGCGGGCTCGACGACGTGGTTGTTGGTGAGGATGTGGCCGCGGTCGTCGAGTACGAATCCGGTGCCGGTGCCGGCCGCCTCGCTGCCGCTCACGTGCAGGGTCACCACGCCGGGCAGGGCACGGGCCGCGATGCCGGCGACGCTGTCCGGCGCCCGCTCGGTGTCCTCCCGGCCGGCCTGCGGCAGCTCGACCGTCCCGAGGCCGCCGTTGCGCTCCAGGTAGGCGCCCATGGCGCCGCCGACGCCGCCGGAGACCAGGGCGATGAGCAGCGCCCCGCCGACGAGCGCCTTCACGGTCCGCCCGCGCCCTCGCTCCGGCGGCTGCGTGTCCCCGCCGCTGTGCCGCGGGCTCGCGGCGGCCCAGGGGTCGTAGCGCCCCCAGGGATCGACGGCGGATTCGGCCTCCGGCGCCACCGACGGATCGGCAGGCGGGAGGTCCGCCGTGGCCGGGGCGGACGCGACAGGCATGTACGGGGCCGGGCCCGGTGCCCGCGGCGCCGTCGGGGGCGGGGCGTCCGCCAGCGACGGGTCCGGGAGCGCGCCCGGGGGCGCGGACGGTGCGTGGGCGGGTGCGGCCGGCGTGGCGTGTCCCTGCGGAGGCGGAAGCGGAGGCGGGGCGTCCGCCGACGGTCGGCCGGGTGTCCCGCCCGGGGGCGTGGGCGCTGTCGTCGTGCCGTGTGCCGGTGTCGTCGCCGGGTGCTGGACGGGGGGCGCGGGGGCCCAGGGGCCCGGCTCGCCGTAGGGCGGGGTGCTGTACGGGTCGGGGTCGTGCAGCGGTCCGGGGCGTTCGGCGACGGGCTCGGCACCCGGGGCGGCGCCGGTGGCCGTCGCCGCGTCCGCGAGCCCTTGTGTCCCGGTCGAGGGCAGGTCCAGCTCGTAGTCCCCCTCGTCGGTCACGCGGGGCGCCGACGGGCGTTCCAGCTCGAAGTCGCCCCCGCCGGTCTCCTCGTCACCGGTACCGGTGGTGCGAGCCGTGCGAGGGCTTTCCAGTTCGAAGTCACCGTCGGGCGTGTCTTCGGACGAGCGGGGGCGACCCCACCACTTCGCCTTCGTGGGCTTGCCCTCGTTCATGTTCTCCCCGCAGCTGGCCGCAGATCGTCGGCTCCAAGGCCTCTGGCGCCACCCGGATTCAATCAGGTTCGCGGGCGGGCGCGCAGATCCCGGTCAGGGAACCGGACGGTAGGAGGCGGCCGGGGTCGCCATCGGGTGGGGGGACGGAACCGGGGAGGGGGCCGCGAGCAGCGCGGGCGGCCTGACCTCGGGGGCCGCCGGCCAGGAGGCCAGGGCGAGCGGCGGAACCGCTTCGAGCGGACGTATCAGCGGGGACATGGCGGCGGCGCCGGCCGTCACCGGGGTGGTCAGCGCGCGCACGGCCCGCCGGTGGGCCTCGTCCCCCGCGGGCGCCGGCATTCCGGGCAGCAGCGGTGCGGAGACGGCGGTGGGCGCGACGGGGGTGTCGCCGAGCGCCCGCTGTCCCTGGGCCTGGCCGAGCAGCGGGGCGCCGCTGCGGCGGCGCTGGCCCTCGGGGGTGGTGGCCGCTCCGGCGCCCTGGGTGCGCATCGGCGTCACATTGCTTCCGCTGCCCGAGCCGCGCGCCTCGGTGGTGGTGTCCGGCGTGCCGACGGTGACCCCGGCCAGCGCGATCGCGGCCAGCGACACCGCTCCGGCGGCGGCGAACGCGAACCGCAGGCCGCGCGAGGGCGGGCGCTCGGGCTCCGGCCGGCCCACGTCGTGGATCCGGAAGCCCCGCCCCGCGGAGGGCGGCAGTACGGAGGCGTGCGGCCGGGCGGGAACGTAGTCGAACTCGAACCGCTCGTCCCGTTTCGTCCCGAAGGCTCCGGAGGCCGCGGCGGCGCCGACCCTGCCGGGCAGCCCGGCCAGGCCGTCGGAGATCCCTCCGCCGGCCGGCGGCGAGCCGCCACCGTCCGTGTCGCCTCCCCCGGGAAGCCCCTGGAGGCGGGCCAGGAAGCTCTCGGACGGGGCCGGCGGGGCCGCTTCCGCGAAGACGTTCTTCAACCGGCGCTGCGCGTCGACCTCGGTCTTGCACTTCGGACAGGTGGCCACGTGCGCCAGTACGCGCTCACGCGCGTCATGACCGAGTTCTCCGTCCACCAGGGCGGAGAGCCGGTCTCCCAGATGCTGCTCTGCGAGGTGTCCCTCGGCTTCAGGACGTGACCCACTCACGCGCTCGTGCCCCCTCCTCCCAGTGCGGGAACACCGGCCGCGAACGAGCGACGCTCGGCACGCGCCTTGGGAGAACGGTGTGCGAGCGCCTTGCGCAGCTGGGAGCGACCGCGGTGGATGCGGGAGCGGACGGTGCCGAGCTTGACGCCGAGGGTCGCGGCGATCTCCTCGTACGACAGCCCCTCGATGTCGCACAGGACGACCGCGGCGCGGAACTCGGGCGCGAGAGTGTCCAGCGCCTGCTGGATGTCCGCGTCGAAGTGGGCGTCGTGGAAGAGCTGCTGCGGGGTGGGCTCCTTGCTGGGCAGCCGCTCGGCCGCGTCGTCGCCGAGCGCGTCGAAGCGGATGCGCTGCTTGCGGCGGACCATGTCCAGGAAGAGATTGGTGGTGATGCGGTGCAGCCAGCCCTCGAAGGTGCCCGGCGTGTAGGTCGACAGGGAGCGGAAGACGCGGACGAAGACCTCCTGGGTGAGGTCCTCCGCGTCGTGCTGGTTGCCGGTGAGGCGGTAGGCGAGGCGGTAGACCCGGCCGCTGTGGGTGCTGACGATCTCCTCCCAGGTGGGCGGAGTCCACGCCTGCCCGTCCGCGTCGCTGGAGAAGGTCGCGGTCTGGGCGGGTCCCGCGGTGGGACCGGCGGCGTGGCTGTGGTCAGCAGCGGTGTCGTTCACGGATTTCGGCCTGCCTGCCGATCCGAGGAAGCGCCGCAGCACTCCACCCCGATCCGCGCGTGCGGCCGCACCTCCCCTGTCGGCTCTGGTGGTGTCCAGTGGAGCCCCTACCATAGCCACCTCGCCCGTTAGCTCCGGATAAGCGGTTTTACGAGAATTTGATCTGGGCCGACACGGCTCGTACGGCCGCGTCAGCACTTGCTCGGCACCCTGGCCCATTCGCCACCCCGTCGCAGCCCCGGTCGCTGGTCGTCTCTTCACTCCCCCTTTAAACGACTGGTCCCATCTGCGGGTTCCCGACGCCAACGGATACAGTCACGCCGAGGCAACGACGGGGACAGGAGAGGGCCATTACCGGCAACCGGCAGACGAGCTGGGCGTTCGCCGACGCCTATGTCGCCGAGGACGACGCGCTGCTGTGGGCACGCGACCGGGCCCGCGAGGCGGGCCTGCGCTCGGTGACCCCGGGCACGGGCTCCGCGCTGGGGTTGCTCGCCGCCGCCGTGGACGCCAAGGCCGTCGCGGAGATCGGCACCGGCTGCGGCGTCTCCGGGATCCATCTGCTGCACGGCATGCGGCCGGACGGGGTACTGACCACGGTCGACCCGGAGCCGGAGCACCAGCAGTTCGCCCGCCAGGCCTTCCGGGCCGCGGGGTTCGCCAGCAACCGGGCCCGGTTCATTCCCGGCAGCGCCCTGGACGTCCTGCCCCGGCTCGCGGACGCCGGCTACGACCTCGTCTTCTGCGACGGCGACCGCCTGGAGTACCTGGACTATCTCGCCGAATCGTTGCGTCTGCTGCGTCCGGGTGGGCTCGTCGCCTTCGAGGGCGTCTTCGGCGCCGGCCGGACGGTCGACTCCGGACCGCAGCCCACCGAGGTGCTGCGGCTGCGGGAACTCCTGCGCGCGGTGCGGGAGAGCCAGGAGCTGGTGCCGTCACTGCTTCCGGTGGGCGACGGACTGCTGTGCGCCGTGAAGCGGTGAACCGCCGGGCGCGGCGAACCGGTGAAATACCGTGCCGCCGCCCGGAGAGGAACGGAAAACGGAAAAACAATCACCCCGGCACCGTCTTCGATGCCGGGGTGACTGAAGGGTAAGGTCGCTCGCGCGTCAGCCGACGACCTTCTTGAGGGCGTCGCCGAGCGCGTCGGCCTCGTCGGGGGTCAGCTCGACGACGAGTCGACCGCCGCCTTCGAGCGGAACGCGCATGACGATGCCCCGCCCCTCCTTGGTCACCTCGAGCGGGCCATCGCCCGTCCGCGGCTTCATGGCCGCCATGCTCGTTCCCCTTCCTGATACCAGCTCACCGTCACAGCCGACGGCCCGTGAGGGCACACGCAGTCCGGCATGGACGCGCGACACCGGCATCGAACACATTGCTTCCCAGCCATTATCCCGCATCCCAGGACCCGATGACCAACATCGGTCGGCATCGCTTGGGCAACGCACGCGAGCAAAACCACTCAATTCGGCGATGTGACTGCGATACTGCCCGCCCTCGCCCACTTCCGCCGAATGGATACGGACCGGAATTCTTTGACGCAGGTCACATCCCCGGGAACGATCCGTCACCGTTGATCTCCGTCATGCTGGCTGCCGACACACCAAAGAGGCACTCCAGGACGCACACCGAGGCACACGCGACGACGCGGAGGGGAAATCCATGGCAGACACCGTGCTCTACGAGGTGAGCGACGGGCTCGCGACGATCACGCTGAACCGCCCCGAGGCGATGAACGCGCTGAACATCGAGACCAAGGTCGCGCTCCGGGACGCGGCGCGTGCCGCGGCGGCCGACGACGCCGTACGGGCGGTGCTGCTGACCGCGGCCGGGGAGCGGGCGTTCTGCGTCGGCCAGGATCTCAAGGAGCACATCGGGCTGCTGACCGCCGACCGGGAGACGGGCTCGGACCGGACCATGAGCACGGTGGGCGAGCACTACAACCCGATCGTGCGGGCGCTCGCCGGGGCCGGGAAGCCGGTGGTCGCCGCCGTGAACGGCGTGGCGGCCGGGGCGGGCTTCGGTTTCGCGCTCGCGGCGGACTACCGGATCGTCGCGGACACGGCGGCGTTCAACACGTCCTTCGCGGGTGTCGCGCTCACCGCCGACTCGGGCGTCTCCTGGACCCTGCCGCGGGTCGTCGGCCCCGGGCGCGCCGCGGACCTGCTGCTCTTCCCGCGCAGCATCGGCGCCCAGGAGGCGTACGAGCTGGGCATCGCCAACCGGGTCGTGCCCGCCGCCGACCTCCGGGCCGAGGCCGAGCGGACGGCGCGGGCGCTGGCCGAGGGGCCGACGGTGGCGTACGCGGCGCTGAAGGAGTCCATGGCGTACGGGCTGACGCACTCGCTCTTCGAGACGCTGGAGAAGGAGGACGAACTGCAGTCGCGGGCCGGCGCGTCGGAGGACCACGCGATCGCGGTGCGGGCGTTCGTCGACAAGGAGAAGCCCACGTACCTGGGCCGGTGAGGCCGTCCGGCGCGGCGGGCGGGCCGGTGGCTCAGGCCCGTCGCGCCGCGCAGGCCGCCAGGTGGTCGTCGACCAGTCCGCAGGCCTGCATCAGCGCGTACGCCGTCGTCGGGCCGACGAAACGCAGCCCGCGCCTCTTCAGGGCCTTGGACAGCGCCGTGGACTCGGGGGTGACGGCGGGGACGTCGGCGAGGGTCTTCGGGACCGGGCGCGCGGCCGGGTCCGGAGCGTGGGACCAGATCAGCTCGTCCAGTTCGCCGGGGGCCCAGTCGGCCAGCACGCGCGCGTTGGCGAGGGTCGCGTCGATCTTGGCGCGGTTGCGGATGATGCCGGCGTCGGCGAGCAGGCGCTCGCGGTCCTCGTCGGTGAAGGCCGCCACCTCGGCGATCTCGAAGCCGGCGAAGGCGGTACGGAAGCCGGTGCGGCGGCGCAGGATGGTGATCCAGGACAGGCCGGACTGGAAGGCCTCCAGGCTGAGCCGCTCGTACAGCGCGTCGTCGCCGTGGACCGGGCGGCCCCACTCCTCGTCGTGGTACGTCACGTAGTCCGCGGTGGACAGGGCCCAGGGGCAGCGCAGCGCGCCGTCCTGGCCCGCCACGGCCTCGCCTGTGCTCACTGCTGCTCCTCCTGGGCCGGCCGCTCGGGCGCGACGTGGTGGTGGGCGGCGGCACGGGCGCCGGCCAGCGCGGACTCCAGGTCGGCGATGCGGGCGTCGCGCTCGGCCAGTTCGGCGCCGAGGCGGCCGAGGGCGTCGTCGACGTCCGACATGCGGTAGCCGCGGGCGACGAGCGGGAAGCGGAGCCGCTCCACGTCGGCGCGGCCCACCGGGCGGTCCGGGGGCAGGGTGTCCCGCAGCTGCTCGGGGGCGGCGTCGGGCAGCGGGCCGCTGTCGCCGCCGCTCACCACGGCGAGTGTCACCGCGGCCACCACGACGGCCAGCGCGATGACGAGGAACAGGAACATGACCATCGCTGGGGCCCCCATGGTCGGGTGGTCGGGTCGGATCGGTGTTTCGCGGACGTGGCGGGAGTCGGAGTCCGTTGTGTCGGGTCCGATCGTGCCATGCGAGTCTGACAGTCGGGACCGCAGGCGGTCGAAGAGCAGGTACACGGCCCGGACACAGGGGGCTGACGCGCCGGCCGGCGCCCGGGGCGAGAGCGGCACGAGAGAACGGTGTGGACGTGGTGATGTCACAGGGGATGCTCAGGCTGGGCAAGCGTGAATTCGCGGCGCGCGAGCCGGTGGTCATGGCGATCGTGAACCGGACCCCGGACTCCTTCTACGACCGGGGGGCGACCTTCCACGACGAGCCCGCCCTCGCGCGCGTGGAGCGTGCGGTGGCCGAGGGCGCCGCGATCATCGACATCGGCGGGGTGAAGGCCGGACCCGGGGACGAGGTGTCGGCCGAGGAGGAGGCGCGGCGGACGGTGGGCTTCGTCGCGGAGGTGCGGCGGCGGTTCCCGGACGTCGTGATCAGCGTGGACACCTGGCGGCACGAGGTCGGCGCGGCCGTGTGCGAGGCGGGGGCCGACGTGCTGAACGACGCATGGGGCGGCGTCGACCCGAAGCTCGCGCAGGTCGCGGCGCGGTACGGGGCGGGGCTGGTGTGCACGCACGCGGGCGGCACCGAGCCGCGAACGCGGCCGCACCGGGTGACGTACGACGACGTGATGGCCGACATTTTGCGGGTGACGCTGGGGCTGGCCGAGCGGGCGGTGGCGCTGGGGGTGCCGCGGGAGTCGGTGCTGATCGATCCCGGGCACGACTTCGGCAAGAACACCCGGCACAGCCTGGAGGCGACGCGGCGGCTCGGGGAGATGGTGGAGACGGGGTGGCCGGTGCTGGTGTCGCTGTCCAACAAGGACTTCGTCGGGGAGACGCTGGACCGGCCCGTGAGGGAACGGGTGCTGGGGACACTGGCGACCACGGCGGTGTCGGCGTGGCTGGGGGCGCGGGTGTACCGGGTGCACGAGGTGGCGGAGACGCGGCAGGTGCTGGACATGGTGTCGGCCGTCGCCGGCCATCGGGAGCCGGCGGTGGCCCGGCGGGGGCTGGCGTAGGCGGGGTCCGGGGTGGCCGGGGGTGGGTGGGCCGACGCGGGGTTCTCACCCCCGCCGCCCTTGCCCGTTCCCTTCCCCCGGGGGCTTCGCCCCTTCGACCCCACCGGTGGTGTCAGCGGCCCGCTTCCTTGGAGACCAGGGTCACCGCTTCGCCCACGTCGTCCGTGACGTGGAAGAGCATGAGGTCCTTCTCCGCGGCCTTGCCCTGGGCCACGAGGGTGTCGCGGAGCCAGTCGACCAGGCCGCTCCAGTAGTCGGAGCCGAAGAGGACGATGGGGAAGCGGGTCACCTTCTGGGTCTGCACCAGGGTGAGGGCCTCGAAGAGTTCGTCGAGGGTGCCGAGGCCGCCGGGCAGGACCACGAAGCCCTGCGCGTACTTCACGAACATCATCTTGCGGACGAAGAAGTAGCGGAAGTTCAGGCCGATGTCGACGTACTGGTTGAGCCCCTGCTCGAAGGGCAGCTCGATGCCGAGGCCGACCGACATGCCCTTCGCCTCCAGGGCGCCCTTGTTCGCCGCCTCCATGGCGCCGGGCCCGCCGCCGGTGATGACCGCGAAGCCCGCCTCGACCAGGCCGCGGCCCAGCCGCACCCCGGCCTCGTACTCCGGCGAGTCCGGCGCCGTACGCGCGGAGCCGAAGACGCTGATGGCCGGCGGGAGTTCGGCGAGCGTGCCGAAGCCCTCGATGAACTCCGACTGGATGCGCAGGACGCGCCACGGGTCGGTGTGGACCCAGTCCGTCGGCGCACGCTCGTCCAGCAGCCGCTGGTCCGTGGTGCTCTTCTGTACCTGGCCCCTCCGCCGCAGGACAGGGCCGAGGCGCCGTTCCTCCGGTGGCCGCTTCTTGCCCTCGGGGTTGCCGGTGGCCATGCGCTCTCCCTCCGTTTGCGGGTTCTTCCACCTCAGCGTAGGTCTGCGCGGGTTACGTACGGGGGACCTCGGCCCGTCCGGCACGTACCGGCCCGAACCATTGCCGGATCATGCCGTCAACCAGGAACGCAACCGCTCCTCACCCGCCAGGATCCTGGCCGTGTCCACCCGCTCGTCGCGCTTGTGTGCCAAGTGCGGGTTGCCCGGACCGTAGTTGACCGCCGGGACGCCGAGCGAGGAGAAGCGCGACACGTCCGTCCAGCCGTACTTGGGGCGCGGGGTGCCGCCCACCGCCTTGATGAAGGCCGCCGCGGCCGGGTGGGAGAGGCCGGGCCGCGCCGCGCCGCTGTGGTCGTCGACCACGAACTCCGCCACCCCGCAGTCCGCGAAGACCTCGCGCACGTGGGCGAGGGCCTCCTCCGGAGTGCGGTCCGGGGCATAGCGGAAGTTGACGGTGACCACGCACTCGTCGGGGATGACGTTGCCCGCCACTCCGCCCGTGATGCCGACCGCGTTGAGTCCCTCGCGGTATTCCAGGCCGTCGATCACCGGGTAGCGCGGCTCGTAGGCAGCGAGGCGCGCGAGGATCGGGGCGGCGGCGTGGATCGCGTTGGAGCCCATCCAGGAGCGCGCCGAGTGCGCGCGCTCCCCCGTGGTTTTCAGCAGCACCCGCAGCGTGCCCTGGCAGCCGCCCTCCACCTCGCCGTCCGACGGTTCGAGGAGCACCGCGAAGTCGCCCTCCAGCCACTCGGGATGCGCCTCGGCGACGTGCTTGAGGCCGTTCAGCTCGGCGGCGACCTCCTCGTTGTCGTAGAAGACGAAGGTCAGATCGCGGTTGGGGTCCTGGACGGTCGCCGCGATCCGCAGCTGCACCGCGACGCCCGCCTTCATGTCGCAGGTGCCGCAGCCCCACAGGACCCCGTCCTCGTCCAGCCGCGAGGGGACGTTGCCGGCGATGGGCACCGTGTCGATGTGACCGGCCAGGACCACGCGCTCCGGGCGGCCCAGGTCCGTACGGGCCACGACGTTGTTGCCGTACCGCTCGACCGACAGGTGCGGCAGGGCGCGCAGGGCGCTCTCGATCGCGTCCGCCAGCGGCTCCTCGGTGCCGCTCTCGGACGGGAGGTCGACGAGCCGGGCGGTAAGCTCCGCAGCGTCCAGCGTGAGGTCAAGCGGGGTATCGGCCATGGCCCCGACCCTAACGCCCCCGCCTCTTCGGGCACTGCGCGTACCCGGCGTACGGCGGTCCCTACCCTCCAGTACCTTGTACGCGTGCTTCAGCCGCCATCACCCCGCAAACGCCGGGGCCGCCTCCTGCGTTCCGGGGCCGCCTCGATGGTCCTGCTGTCGGTCGCCGGATATCTGGCGGTGCAGTACGTCACCGGGGGCGCGGGCGCCCCGGGCTGCAAGGTGGTCTCCGGCGAGAACAGCGGGTCGGCCTACGAGTTCACGCCGGAGCAGGCGGTGAACGCGGCGACGATCACCGCCGTGGGCACCGCGCGCGGACTGCCGGAGCGGGCGGTAACGATCGCGCTGGCGACCGCGTTGCAGGAGTCGGCGCTGCGCAACCTCGACCACGGCGACCGGGACTCGCTCGGCCTGTTCCAGCAGCGGCCCTCGCAGGGCTGGGGCACGCCGAAGGAGATCATGGACCCGGCCTACTCGGCGGGCCTGTTCTACGACCACCTGGTCAAGGTGCCCGGCTACCTCGACCTGCCGCTCACCGACGCGGCCCAGCGCGTGCAGCGCAGCGGCTTCCCGTACGCCTACGCCAAGCACGAGCCGGACGCCGGTCTGCTGGCCGCCGCGCTGACCGGGCGGTCCGCGGCGACCCTGACCTGCGACGGCCGCCCCGGTGCGGCCCCGGAGACGGGTCCGGACGCGGTGCGCGCGGCGCTCGTGCGGGACTTCAGCCGCGAGGTGCTGCAGCCGGCCGGCGCGGAGACGGGCAGCGCCTCCGCGTCCGCCACTGCCTCGCCCTCGCCCTCGCCGGCCGCGGGTGCCGGGGGCGGCTCCGACGGGCGGACCGTGACGCTGCCCGTGACCGCCGACGCCGGGTCGGGTTCGGGATCGGCGCAGAGCCCTGAGCAACGTGGCTGGCAGTTGGCGCACTGGGCGGTGGCCAACGCCTCCTCGCTGCGCATCCAGCAGGTCTCCTTCGCGGGCCGGGTGTGGACCGCGGGGAACACCGACAGCAAGTGGTATCCGACGGGCACCGGTGACGCCAAGGGCGCCGAGCGGGCCACGGGGTCGGTGCGGATCACGACCGCGCCGTAGCGCTCGCCCGTACGAGCCGTCACTCCGGGGAGTTGTCCGCTCGGGCGTCGGGCGACGCGGTGCGCGCGGGCGCGCGCCGCCTTTCCCGGATGTCCCGGAGCCCAGGGAATTCAAGGGCTGTAAGGATTCGGCGGACTTTCTGGACGGGCGCCCTTTTGCCCGTTTTTCTGTGCACCCGATAATGCGACGTATTACCAACTCTTTGCGTTGTCTCGCCGCAACCTTCGTGTCGTTCGAGCGGTAGTCACTGCGTCCGGGCCCGGTCGATCACTCGCCGGGCACGGTCGGATCACCCATCGTTCTTCCGTCGAAGGAGCATCATGTCCCTCCCCCTGACCCGTCGGATCGCCCGTGCCGCGCTGCTCGTCGCCGCGGGAGCGGCAGCCGGGGTGGGTGCGGCCGGCTCCGCCGGTGCGGCTGCCCAGTTGCCCGCCACCCCGGACCTCGGCGGGCTGACCGCCCTGGACGGGGCGAACCTGGACGGGGCGGACGTCGGCGGCACCGTCGAGTCCGTCGCGCAGGCCGTGCCGCAGGCGCAGAAGGCCACCGGGGCACTGCCGCTGGGCTGAGCGGGCGGTGGTGCGGGGCGGGGTCCGGCAGTGCCGGGCCCCGCCTCCGCGTCTCGCCTGCGTCGGTGCGGTGTGGGCCGGTGGCCCGGCGTTGGTGGGTGGTCGGGCGGTCAGGGGGCCAGGCGTTGGGCGGCCGACCGGATCTGTTCGTCCGTCGCGGTGAGGGCTACGCGGACGAAGTTCTTGCCCGCGGGGCCGTAGAAGTCGCCCGGGGCCACCAGGATGCCGCGTTCGGCCAGATGGGCCACCGTGTCCCAGCAGGACTCCTCGCGGCCGGCCCAGAGGTAGAGGCCGGCCTCGCTGTGCTCGATGCGGAAGCCGTGGCCGAGCAGGGCCGCCCGCAGGGCCGCGCGCCGGGCGGCGTAGCGCTCGCGCTGGACGCGGACGTGCTCGTCGTCGCCGAGGGCCGCCACCACGGCCGCCTGCGTCGGTGCCGGCATCATCATGCCGCCGTGCTTGCGGATCTCCAGGAGCGGGCCGAGGACGGCCGGGTCGCCGGCCAGGAAGGCCGCGCGGTACCCCGCGAGGTTGGAGCGCTTGGACAGGGAGTGAACGGCGACCAGCCCGTCGTACGAGCCGCCGTTGACCTCCGGGTGCAGCACGGAGACCGGGGCGGCCTCCCAGCCCAGTTCCAGGTAGCACTCGTCGGAGGCGATCAGGACGCCGTGCTCGCGCGCCCAGGCGACGATGCGGGCCAGGTCCGCCTTGGACAGGACCCTGCCCGTCGGGTTGGACGGGGAGTTGAGCCACAGGAGCTTCAGGCCCGCCGGGTCCAGCTCGGCCGGGTCGTCGTAGGCCTCGTACTGCGCGCGGGCCAGGCGCGCGCCGACCTCGTACGTCGGGTAGGCCAGCCGGGGGAACGCCACCCGGTCGCCGGGGCCGAGGCCCAGCTGGGTGGGGAGCCAGGCGACGAGTTCCTTGGAGCCGACGACGGGCAGCACATGGCGGTGGGTGACGTCGTGGGCGCCGAGGCGGCGCTCGACCCAGCCGGTGATCGCGTCGCGCAGGGCGGGCGTGCCCCAGACGGTCGGGTAGCCCGGGGAGTCCGCCGCGTCGATGAGGGCCTTCTGGATCAGCTCGGGGACCGGGTCGACGGGGGTGCCGACGGAGAGGTCGACGATGCCGTCGGGGTGCGCTGCGGCCGTCTTCTTGTACGGCTCCAGCTTGTCCCAGGGGAAGGCGGGCAAGCGGTCGGAGACTGCGGACACGGTTCTGGCTCACTTTCATCGGTGCGCGTCGGTACGGCAAACGCCTCGGCCCCGTGCGGCGCCGATCGGATGCGATCAGGCCGTACGGGACCGAGGCGGCGCGGGTGCTTACGCCTGCGGCGGCAGCGCGGCGACGAAGGGGTGGTCGCGCTCGATCAGCCCCAGCTTGCTGGCGCCGCCCGGCGAGCCGAGTTCGTCGAAGAACTCGACGTTCGCCTTGTAGTAGTCCTTCCACTCCTCCGGAGTGTCGTCCTCGTAGAAGATCGCCTCGACCGGGCAGACCGGCTCACAGGCACCACAGTCGACGCATTCGTCCGGGTGGATGTACAAGGACCGCTGGCCCTCGTAGATGCAGTCGACCGGGCACTCCTCGATGCACGCCTTGTCCTTCACGTCGACACAAGGCTGCGCGATGACGTAGGTCACGCTGTCGTTCCTCCTCGATTGGGCGCTGGCGGGCCTCCTCAGGCTCCGCCGCCTGGCGCGCGGGAGCGCGGCGTCGTCGATGCCCGCCCCTAGTATCTCCGTTCTTGGGCATGATCCGAACAGGAGGGGTGAACCGACCCGTGGATTTCTCTGCCGCAGGACGCCTTGAGGTCCGTATCACCGCTGCTGACATGGGGAAACGAGTCTCCGTACGGCGCTTGAACGATGGTGGTGTCGCGGGTGAGAAGTTCACTGACACGGTAGGGGTTCTCACATCATGGGACGACGGTGTGCTGCTGATCACACGGAAGAGTGGTGAAACCGTCCGTGTCGCGGAGTCCGCGCTGGTCGCGGGGAAGGTGGTGCCGTCCGCACCCGCCCGCCGCCGCGGTCCCGCCGCGTCCTTCGCGGAGCTGGCGCGGGTCGCCGCACGGGCCTGGCCTGCGGTGGAGAGCGAGCGGCTCGGCGCCTGGGAGCTGCGGGCCGCCGCCGGGTTCACGCGACGGGCCAACTCGGTACTGCCGCTCGGCGATCCCGGACTGCCGCTCGACGAGGCGCTGACCGCCGTACGGCGCTGGTACGGGGCGCGCGGTCTGCCCGCGTACGTCCAGACGGCCACCGGGGCCGTGGGCACGCAGGAGCCGCTGTGCGCGGAGCTGGAGCGGCGGGGCTGGATCCGGGAGGTGACGGCCGAGGTGTGGACCGGCGCGCTGGCACCGGTCGCCGACCTGGCCGAGGGCGCCGGAGTGGTCCTGTCCCGGGAGGCGGACGAGGCGTGGCTGACGCGGTACCAGCGCAAGGGCGTCAGCGAGGTGGCCCTGCGGGTGCTGGGTGCCGGGCCGTCGGTGTGGTTCGCCACCGTGCCCGGTGCGGACGCTCCCACGGCGATCGGGCGGTGTGTCGTGGACGGGCGGTGGGCATCCTTCGCGGCCGTCGAGGTCGACCCCGCCCAGCGGCGACGGGGGCTCGCGACCGCCGTGATGGCCGCGCTGGCCCGGCGGGCGCTCGACGAGGGCGCCTCGGCGGCGTGGCTCCAGGTGGAGACGGACAACGCGGGGGCGCGGGCCCTGTACGCCCGGACGGGCTTCGCGGCGCATCACACGTACCACCACTACCGGGAGCCCGCGAGCGCCGGGACCGACCGGTGACCGACCACCCTGAAAGGGCACGAGCCGACCATGCGTCATCTCCGTCCCCGTCCCCCCTCGCCCCAACGCTCCGCCGAGCTGCGGCGGCGGTTCGCCGAGGAGGCGCGGTCCGAGCGGCCCGATCTGGCGACGCTGTGCCTGCTGGTGGGCGCGGAGGCGGACGGGGCGCTGGACGAGGCGGGGCTGGACGCCGCGCAGATGGAGCTGGACCGGCTGGCCGGAGAGCTGCCGTTCCGGCCGGGCACGCCGCGGGCCTGGGCGGTGGCGCTGCGCGATCTGCTCGGTGAGCGGTACGGGTTCCACGGCCTGGCCGCGGACTACCGGCGGCTGGAGTCGTCGTTGCTGCACGAGGTGCTGCGGCGCCGGCGCGGGTTGCCGATCATGCTGTCGGTGGTGTGGCTCGAGGTGGCCAGGCGGGCGGGGGCGCCGGTGTACGGGGTCGCGCTGCCGGGGCACTTCATGGTCGGGTTCGGGACCGAGTCCGGGCCGGACGAGCGGGTGTTCGCCGATCCGTTCGACGGGGGACGGGTGCTCACCGGGGGCGACGCGGAGGCGCTGGTCGCCGGGGCGGCGCAGGCGGGGGTACGGGCGTCGGACCTGGAGCCCGCGGCGCCGCTGGAGGTGGTGTCGCGGATCCTGAACAACATCCGGGCGTGGGCGGCGGGGCGGCCGGAGCAGTCGGCCGTGGGGTTGTGGGCGATCGAGTTGGCGCTGCTGCTGCCGGCGCACCCGGCGCGGTTGCGGTACGAGCGGGCGCTGCTGCTGGTGCGGCGGGGGGAGTTCTCGGCGGGGGCCGGGGAGTTGGAGGCGTACGCGGAGGTGGTGGGGGCGGTGGACGAGGAGGCCGCGGAGCAGGTGCGGCGGGAGGCGCGGACGGCCAGGTCGATGTTGAACTGAGGCTTCGCCCACGCGCCGCAGAGCTTCTGCCGTCGTGCGACCGCCGCTGGGACGTGGCTGGTCGCGCAGTTCCCCGCGCCCCTTCTGGGTGCTACAGCCAGCCCTTGTTTCTGGCTACCTGGACGGCCTCCGCCCTGTTTCTGACCGCCAGCTTCTGGATGGCTGTGGAGAGGTAGTTGCGGACGGTGCCCTGGGAGAGGTGGAGGGCCTTGGCGAGTTCGGCGTTGGTGGAGCCGTCGGCGGCCGTGCGCAGGATCTCGCGTTCGCGGTCGGTGAGGGGGTTGGCGCCCTCGGCGAGGGCCGCCGCCGCCAGCGTCGGGTCGATGACCCGCTCCCCCGCCAGCACCTTGCGTACCGCGTCGGCGAGTTGGGCCGCCGGGGCGTCCTTGACCAGAAAGGCGTCGGCGCCGGACTCCATGGCGCTGCGCAGATGGCCGGGGCGGCCGAAGGTGGTGAGGACGACCAGCTTGACGGCCGGGAGTTCCCGGTGGAGCAGGGCCGCCGCCTCGATACCGGTCGCACCCGGCATCTCGATGTCCAGCAGGGCCACGTCCACGCCGTGCGCGCGGGCGGCGTCCAGCGCCTCGTCGCCGCGGGCCACCTGGGCGACGACCTCGATGTCGTCCTCCAGACCGAGCAGGGCGGCCAGTGCCTCGCGGACCATCGCCTGGTCCTCCGCCAGCAGGACCTTGATCGTGCGGCTCATGCACCGGATCCTATGTCGGCTCCCGCACCCGCCGGAACGCGGGCGACCAGCCGGAACCCCCGGCGGGACCGGCCGGCCTCCAGCGCGCCGCCCGCCTTCTCCAGGCGCTCGGCGAGACCGGTCAGGCCGTTGCCCGGGACGTTCGCGTGGCCGGGGCCGCCCGAGCCGTCGTCCTCCACCGACAGCTCGAACACGGGCCCGTCCAGCGTCTGGCGGCCGAGCAGTTCCACCACGCAGCGCCGGGCGCCGCTGTGCCGTACGACGTTGGTGATCGCCTCGCGCAGCGCCCAGGCGAGGGCGGCCTCGGACTCCTCGGGGACGCCGGTCAGATCCGGCTCGGCGGGCAGCTCGGCGATCACCCCGGCCGCCGTCAACGCCACTTTCGCGCCCGCGAGTTCGCCGACGAAGCGGGGGCGCCGGTAGCCGGTGACGGCCTCGCGCACGTCGACCAGGGCCTGGCGGCTGACCTGTTCGATGTCGGCGACCTGCTGGGCGGCCTTGTCGGGGTGGCCGGGGAGCATACGGCCCGCCAGCTCGCTCTTCAGGGTGATCAGGGAGAGCGAGTGGCCGAGCAGGTCGTGCAGATCGCGGGCGAGGCGCAGCCGCTCCTCGTTGGCGGCGAGCTGGGCGACGGTGGCGCGGGCCTCGCGCAGGGCGACGGTCGTGCGGATCAGTTCCCGAATGCCGGTCATGGCGAAGCCGCCGAGCAGCGCCGGGAGCAGCAGGGCGCCGATGAAGGACGCCCCGTCCCGTACCGTCAGCGCGAGCACGGTGAGCAGTGCCGACGCGCCGGGGATCGTCCAGCGGGCGAGTCGCGCGGGCAGGGCGGCGCCGGAGGCGATCGACACGTAGACGAAGAGCACCAGCCACTCGCGGCCCAGGGCGAGGGTGAGGGCGGAGGACTGGGCCGCGAGGACCGCGAGGGAGCCGAGGACGGCGGCGGTCCGCTCGCCGCGGCTGTTGCGGAAGAGCAGCAGCATGTACCAGACGACGAACACAGCGAGGCCGCTCCAGCCGAGGACCCGGGCGCCCGGAGAGTGACCGCCGTGCAGCAGATCGCCGACCGGGGCGCTCAGGTAGGCCAGCCAGATGCTGGTCCACAGCACCTTGATGGTCCGCTGCCTGCGGTTCTCCGGGCGCTGCCCGATGCCGATGCCGCTCACGCCTTCAGCGTGTCCTTCCGGTACAGCCAGGCCGCGCCGCCCGCGAAGAGGAGGAAGTAGACGGCGAGGACGGCGAGGTCCTGTGCGTGCGGGGCCCGGCTCTGTTCGATCGACCGCCCCAGGGCAGCGTACGCGTGCGTGGGCAGCCACTCGGCGATGTCCCGGAGCCACTGCGGGAAGGTGGTGGTGGGCATCCACAGGCCGCCGAGCATGGACAGGCCGAAGTACACGATCATCGTGATCGGGCGGACCGCGTCCCCGGACGCCAGGTAGCCGATGGCGACGCCGAGCGCGGCGAAGACCAGGCTGCCGGCCCAGATCACGCCGGTGAGCGCGAGCCACTGCCAGGCGTCCAGGCGTACGTCCTTCACGGCCGCGGCGACGACGAAGACGACGACGATGGAGGGCAGGCTGACGACGGCGGCGCTCGCGGTCTTGGCGAGGACGTAGCCGCGGCCCGGGAGGGTGGTCAGCCGCAGTTGCCGTACCCAGCCGTTCTCGCGCTCCTTGGCGATGCGTTCGCTGTTGCCCATCAGAACGGCGGTCAGGGCGCCGAAGGAGGCCATGGAGACCATGAAGAAGGTCGGCAGGGTCAGTCCTGTGCCGTCGACCTCGGTGGTGCTGTCGGCGCTGCCCGCGATCAGCAGGAACAGGGCCGAGGGGTAGATCACGGAGAAGAAGAGGAACTTGCGGTTGCGCAGGGCGCGGGTGAGTTCGAGCTTGATCAGGGTGTTCACGGCTGCTTGGCCTCCTCGGCGGCGGTGAGGGCGACGAAGGCCTGCTCGAGTCCGAGGCCGGCGACTTCGAGGTTGCGGGGGAACAGGCCGAGTCCGTACACGGCGTGCACGGTGGCGTCGGCGTCGGAGGACTGGATGCGGACGGTGTGTCCCGGCCCCGCGGCGGAGCCGTTGTGCGACACCGTCAGGGAGGTCAGGAAGGGCAGCGCGCGCAGCGACGCCTCGTCGATCGCGCCCTCCAGGTCGAAGGAGACCCGGCGTGCTCCGGCCTTGGCCTTGATCTCGGCGGCGGTGCCGTCGGCCAGCAGCCGGCCCCGGTGCAGTACGAGCACCCGGTCGGCGATGGCGTCGGCCTCCTCCAGGTAGTGGGTGGCGAACAGCACGGTGCGGCCCTGTTCGGCCTGCTCGCGCATGGTGGCCCAGAAGGTCTGGCGGGAGGTGACGTCCATGCCGGTGGTGGGCTCGTCCAGGACGATCAGGTCGCTGTCGCCCGCGGTGGCGAGCGCGAAGCGGACCCGCTGGGCCTGGCCGCCGGAGAGCTTGTCCACCCGGCGGTCGGCGATCTTGGTGAGTCCGGCGCGGGCCAGCACGTCGGCGACCGGGTACGCCCTGGGGTGCAGCGCGCAGCCCAGCCGGACGAGTTCGGCGACCGTGACCTCGTCCATCAGCCCGCCGCTCTGCAGCATGGCGCCCACCCGTCCGGCGACGATGGCCTCGCGGGGCTCGGTGCCGAAGACGCGGACCGTGCCGCTGTCGGGGTGCCGGAGGCCGAGCAGCAGGTCGAGGGCGGTCGACTTGCCGGCCCCGTTCGGGCCGAGGAGCGCCACGGTCTCCCCGGCGTGCAGGGCGAGCGTCAGCCCGTCGACGGCCCGGACATCTCCGTAGCTCTTGGTCACCTGGTCGAACCCGACCGCCGTTGTCGTCGTCATGCCCCCATCGTGGCCGCGACGGGCGGGCGGCCGGCAGTGTCGGCGGTCCCGAGTGCCGGATGACAGATGTCATACGGCTGACACGGCTGCCGCCGCCGTGCGCCGCGTACGACGGCAGGGGCGCCCGGCGAGTGCCGTGCGCCCCTGCCGTGGGCCGGTGTCAGCTCGGGTCGGTGTCGATGACCGCGACCCGGTCGGTCTTGCTCTTCAGCGCCACGCGCAGGGCGCCGTACACGTCCTCGGGGGTGACCGGTGTCTTCTTGCCGTCGGCCCGGGTGACGAGCACTCCGTCGAAGGCCCCGCCGTAGAGGTCCTGGAGGGCCTTCAGGTCGGGCTTGTCGACCAGTTGGCCGTTGACGGCGGTGACCCGGAGGAACTTCCACAGCGACTTCTCCGGGCTCATGGGCACGGAGTGCGCGGCGTCCGTCTGCACGGTCACCTGGGCCGACATGGCCGGCTCGGCGAACTCCTTCAGCATCCGGTCGACCTCGGCATTGGAGATCTTGGGCTGCTGGGTGGTGGTCGGCACGGTCACCGAGGTGGCGGTGCCCGTCTCCACCTGGGCGCGGTACGCCGCCTGCACGGCCTCGGTCGACCTGTCAACGTCTATGCCCTGCCCCGCCTTGCCGTACACGGGGACGGCCTTGCCGGACTCGAACTTGATCGTGCCCTCGGTCATCGAACCGGCCCCGCCCGCGGCGTCGGTGAGGGCGGCGTGCAGCTTCTCCTCGTCGACCGGCATGACCGGGTCGACGACCCGCTGCCGGCCGAAGAGCGAGCCGATCACGGAGACCGGGTTGTAGTCGCTCGTCGCCGCCGCGCTGGCCGTGGCCTGGGTGTCGAGCTGGAGCCCGGCCTGGTCCGGCTTCAGGGAGACGGACTCGCCGCCCACCGTGAGCTGGAGCGGCTTGCCCGCGCGGGCGCCGAGGGCGTTGTCCAGTTTCTCGACGGCGTCGTCGCGGGTGCCGCCGCCGATGTCGACGCCGAGCACGGTGGTGCCCTTGGGCACGTCGGAGCGGTTCATGAGCAGGCCGGCGCCGTAGGCGACACCGGCGACGAAGACCAGGCCGCCGACGAGCAGCGGGAGCTTGCGCCCCTTCTTCTTGGCGGGCTTGGCGGAGCCTGCCGGCGGCGCGGAGACCGGCTCGGGCAGCTTGGGCGGCGTGTGCGGCAGAGGTCCGTCGGCGGACCCGCCCTGGAACGGGGCGTTCCGGTCGCTCGGTACGACGGGGATGCCGCTGGTGACGGTGTTCCCGGAGATGTTGTCCGGGTTGCCGTAGCCGGGGGTGCCCGGTTCGGGGACGGGGATCTGCGGGGTGAGGACCGCGGTGTCGTCGCTGAGCCCACCGCCGGGTCCGCCAGCGTGCGGCCTGCCCTGACCGCCGGGCCCACCGGGACCGTCAGGCCCGCCGGGGCCGCGCATGCCGTTCGGCACGGGCCCGTGCTGTCCGCCGGGACCGCCGGCCGAGGCCGACGCCAGTGCGCCGTCCCCGGTGACCGGGCCGCCCGTCGGGCCCGCCGGGCCCTGGGTGTCGCCGTACGGGGAGCCGCCGTTCGGGCCGTTGTGGGAGCCGGGGCCCTGGCCGCCCTGCCCGTCCTGCGCGAAGTACGGAAGGTCGTCGCGGTGCGGCTCGTGGCCCGCGTCGGCGCGGGGCCGGCCGCCGTTGCCGCCCAGCGGCCCCGCCGCCAGTGCCTCGGTCACGTCGAAGGATCCGGTGCCGCCGCCGTGGCCGGGAGCCACGGGTCCGCCGGTCGCCCCGGGGAGGCCGGCGCCGTTGGTGGAGCCGGGCGCGGTCATGGAGCCGACGACGCCACCGGGACGGCCACTTCCGCCGCCCGGCCGCGCACCGGCGGGGGCAGGAGCGCCGTTGGAGCCCGCGCCGGGTGCGCCCTGGCCGCCGGCCACCGCTCCCGAACCACCGGGCTGACCGGCGCCGTTGGTGGAGCCGCCACCTTGAGCGCCCTTGCCCGTACCGGACTTGCGCGGCGCGAACCAGTCGCTGGTCGGCTTCGTCCCGGCCGGCTGAGCGGGCTCGGCGGGAGTCTCGGCGGGGCGGCTCACGGGTGCGGGCGCGGGGGCGCTCGGTGCCGGTGCGGGCCGCTCGGCCTTCGGCTCGGTGCCGCCCGTGCCGCCCGGGACGCCGTCGGCGTCCGTGACGGGCTTGCGCATGACGACCGGCGGAATGGGCCGCGACCCGGGGATGTTGATCCGGATACGGGTGGTCAGCGTCGTCTCGGTCTTGCGCTCCTCCGGCCGCGCGGCCGAAGCACCCGCGTCCGTGGCGGCGTCGGAAGCCGTGGGTGTCCCGTAGGGCGGGGTGCCCGAGGGGTATGCGGCTCCGCCGCGCCCGTTGGGCCCGGAGGACGGACTGTCAGTTTCACGACTCAAGGCAGGTTCTCCCGGTTGGCTCCGCCGCCCGTCACACCGTAAAAGCGGGCGGCCCGGCGGCGCGCACCACCATACTGGCCACGTGTCGCGCGTATCCCGCGACCGCTGGGGAAACCCGCACCGGACTCGCGCGTCGGGGCCTGGGCGAAGTAGTACGTCACTTGCGAAGTCGGACGGCGTCGCCGTCCGGTTGCCGCACCGGTGCGAGCGTGGCGCACATCACAGCGGCGGCGATCCCGCCGAGCAGGAAGAGGTAGGAGCCGCCGGCGGCGGCGAAGAGGAAGTCGCCCTCCGGACGGCTGGTGGTGAGCAGGACCACGGCGAGCGCCCAGCCCACGGCGGGCGCGACGGCCCCGCCCCGGCGCCCCACGGCACGGCCCGCCCCGAGGCACAGCCCCACCTCGGCGGCCAGCGCGAGCAGCAGCCCGCCCGGGAACCACGCGGGCTGCACCAGCGCCCCGGCCACACCGACGACGGCACCGAGAAGGAAGAGCCCCAGGTAGAGGACGGCGCGCGCGGGCGAGGGCGCGCGCGGCGGCTGGGCCAGGGCGGAGGTGCCCGGCTCGCTGCGCCCGCTCACAACGCCTCCCCGATCCCGTTCCCGGCGACCCCGGCGACCCCGGCGACCCCGGCGACCCCGGCGACCCCGGCGAAGAGATCGTTCTCACGTCCGTGTCCGTCACCGGCCGGCTCACCCCGCACCAGTTCATAGAACTCGGTGGTGAAGAGGGGCTGGGCCAGTTCGTTGGAGAGGACGAAGTACGGTTCGGCCACCGTGATCTGTGTGGCGTGGGCGCGCATCGCGTCGGCCTTGGCGGCGGCGTACGCGGTGCCCTCGCCGTGGATCTCGGTGGTGACGTGCTCGTCGTCCACGACGCCCGGTACGTCCTCGACACCGGCCGCCTTCTCGAACGGCAGGCCGGGCAGGTCGTCGCGCAGCCGCGCGAAGGCGTCCTCGGCGTGGGAGCGCGGGACGCGGTTCCAGTACACCTTGGCGACGGGGCACCCGGCCTCGTCCGCCAGCTCCACCGCCCGCATGGCGACGCGGTGGGCCTGGATGTGGTCGGGGTGGCCGTACCCGCCGTCGGGGTCGTAGGTGACGAGCACCTGCGGGCGCACCTCGCGGATCACGTCGACGAGGAGTCCGGCGGCCCGGTCGAGGTCCGCCTGCCACAGACAGCCGGGGTCGTCGTTGTCGTCGAGGCCCATCATCCCGGAGTCGGCGAACCGGCCCGGCCCGCCGAGCAGCCGGAAGTCCTCGACGCCGAGCGCGCGCATGGCCTCCGCCAGCTCACCCCCGCGGTGCCGGCCGAGAGCGGCTCCGGCCAGGTGCCCGAGGCCGGGCGGGATGACCTCGCCCCGCTCACCGAGGGTGCACGTCACCAGCGTCACGTGGGCGCCCTCGGCCGCGTACCGGGCCATGGTGACGCCGTTGTTGATCGACTCGTCGTCCGGGTGCGCGTGCACCAGCAGCAGACGCCGGCCGGGGAGTTCCGTCATGGGCTCCACCCTATGAGACGCCGGAGCACCGCTCACACGTGCGCCTGCTGCCCGCCGGTGCAGCAGCCACGGCAACGACCGGGGTCGGGCACGCGGAACCCGACCGGTAGAGGCGTGTTCACCCGCCGACGGCACCGAAGCGCGCAGGATCATCACTCGGCGCGGCCGACCGATGTCCGGACTCAGGCAACTCCCTGCCCTGGAACGGCGGTACGGGGCAGCAGACGGCCTTCGTCGAGCAACTGCGCGCACCGTGAACACTTCACCCCGAAGTGTTCACGCCTCCAGAGACGCCACCCCCGGACAGCCGCCGGACAGCCGCCGAACCGGCCCGGCGTGCCTGCGAGGAAGCGGGCGGCCGACACCCCGCTCAGAACTTGATGCTGCCGATCATCCCCGCGATGTTCGTCGTCAGCTCACTGATCGTGGGCGCGATGGTCGACGAGGCCAGGTAGAAGCCGAGAAGCATGCAGACCACCGCATGCCCCGCCTTCAGACCTGACTTCTTGACCAGCAGGAAGACGACGATCGCCAGCAGCACAACCGCCGAAATCGAGAGTGCCACGGCGGCTCACCTCCAATAAGCCCAGGGACATGGGGGGGGGTCGGTCGCAGTCGAACCTTGGGGCAGATAAATCCACACAGCAAGCACCTGGTTGATACCCACTATGCGCTAGTGATCATAACTATCCGTGCGCGCGCATCTCTCGGCGCACGGCCGCACAAGGGGGCGCATGGCCAATATGGTCAAGGTATGACGACCGAGTCCGACTCCTTCCCCAAACGGCACGCCCGCACCCAGCGGTTCACGCTCGGCGCGCCGCGTTCGTTCACCGTGGCACCCGATGGTTCACGGGTCGCCTTCCTGCGCTCCGGTACCGGCACGGACCGGGCCAATTCGCTGTGGATCCTCGACGTGGAGGAGGGCGGGGAGCGCGTCGTCGCCGACCCCCACGCCCTCCTGGGCGGCGCCGAGGAGCACTTGTCCCCCGAGGAACGCGCGCGACGCGAACGCAGCCGCGAGGGCGGCGCCGGCATCGTCGGGTACGCCACCGACGCGGCGGTCGAGCTGGCCTCTTTCGCCTTGTCGGGGCGGCTCCACACGGCCGATCTGCGGGACGGGAGCGCGCGCGAACTGCCCACCCCCGGACCGGTGATCGACCCCCGCCCCGCCCCCGACGGCCGGCACATCGCCTACGTCGCCCGGGGCACCCTGCGGGTCGTGGGCGCCGAGGGCGAGGGGGACAGGGCACTGGCCGAGGCGGACGCCGACGGCGTCACCTACGGACTCGCCGAGTTCATCGCCGCCGAGGAGATGAAACGCAACCGGGGCTTCTGGTGGGGCCCGGACTCGGACCGGCTGCTGGTGGCGCGCGTGGACGACACGCCGGTGAGCCGGTGGTGGATCTCCGACCCGGCCCACCCCGAGCGTGATCCACAACACATCCCGTACCCGGCCGCCGGCACCGCCAACGCGGACGTACGGCTGTTCGCGATCGGCCTCGACGGAGAGCGCACGGAGGTCCTCTGGGACCGGGCGCGGTATCCGTATCTGGCGCAAGTGCACTGGTCAGCGGCGGGTGCGCCACTGCTTCTCGTACAAGCGCGCGACCAGCGCAGTCAGCTGTTCCTGGCCGTGGACACGGAGTCCGGGACGACCCGGATGGTGCACGCGGACGAAGATCCAATTTGGCTGGAACTCTTCCTCGGCGTTCCCTGCCGGAGCCCCTCCGGGCAGCTCGTGCGGATCGCCGACGAGGGCGGCGCACGCGTACTGGCGGTCGGTGAACGCCCACTGACCGGCGCTCAGTTGCATCTGCGCGCGGTGCTGGACGTCTCCGCGGACGATGTGCTGGTCTCCGCGTCGGCGGGCGAGGAGGCGGCCGACCCGGAGACGGGCGAGGTGCACGTGTACCGGGTGAACGAACTCGGCGTGGAGCGCGTCTCGCAGGAGCCCGGCGTGCACTCGGCGGTGCGCGCCGGGAGCGTGACCGTCCTCGTCTCCGCCACCCTCGACCGGCCGGGGACCCGGGCACAGGTGCTGCGGGACGGGAAGCCCACGGCGACCGTCGCCTCGTATGCCGAAGACCCCGGTTTGTCCCCGCGCGTGACGCTCACCCAGGGGGGCGCACGCCGCATCCCGTGCGCCGTGCTTATGCCGACGGACTACCACGGTGACACCCTCCTCCCCGTCCTCCTGGACCCGTACGGTGGCCCGCACGGTCAGCGCGTGGTGGCCGCCCACAACGCCCACCTCACCTCGCAGTGGTTCGCCGACCAGGGCTTCGCGGTGGTCGTCGCCGACGGCCGCGGCACCCCCGGCCACTCCCCCGCCTGGGAGAAGTCCGTCAAGGACGACGTGGCCGCGGTGGTCCTCCAGGACCAGGTCGACGCGCTCCAGGCGCTCGCCGCCGACTTCCCGCTCGACCTGGACCGCGTCGCCATCCGCGGCTGGTCCTTCGGCGGCTATCTGGCCGCGCTGGCGGCGCTGCGCCGTCCGGACGTCTTCCACGCCGCCGTCGTGGGCGCCCCGGTCACCGATCTGCGGCTCTACGACACCCACTACCAGGAGCGGTACCTGGGCCACCCCGACGAGCAGCCGGAGGTCTACCGCCGCAACTCGGTGATCGACGACGCGGGCCTGGTCGACGCCGCCGAGCCGCACCGGCCCATGATGATCGTCCACGGGCTGGCCGACGACAACGTGGTGGTCGCCCACTCCCTGCGCCTGTCCTCGGCGCTCCTGGCCGCCGGCCGCCCCCATGAGGTGCTGCCCCTGTCCGGGGTCACCCACATGACCCCCCAGGAGTCGGTCGCCGAGAACCTGCTGCTGCTCCAGGTGGACTTCCTCAAGCGGTCGCTGGCCCGGCGGCCCGACCTCACCCGTACGCGCCAACCGCTTTAACACACAGGCAACTTCACAGAAGCGGTACCGATATACGGACGCGCGAGGCTGATCAGCGTACGGCCGTGCGGGTGCCGTAAGCGGGCCGGGGAGCGCCATGTCACCCCGGCCCGCTGCCACGCTCCTCCGGCGGCACGACCTGCTTCTCCTCCGCGAAGTGGCACGCCGAGTCGTGGGCCGCGGGTCCCGAGACGGTCCGGAACTCGGCGGGCACGGCCAGCGCCGGCACCTCCAGCGCGCAACGCTCCCGTGCCTTCCAGCAGCGGGTGCGAAAGCGGCAGCCGGACGGGATGTTGGTGGGGGACGGCACATCGCCCACCAGGATGATCCGCTCCCGGTGCTCCCGGGCCTCCGGGTCCGGCACGGGCACGGCGGACAGCAGTGCCTGGGTGTAGGGGTGCGTGGGATGGTCGTAGATCTCGGCGTCGCGGCCGGTCTCCACGATGCGCCCGAGGTACATCACGCCGACCCGGTCCGAGATGTGCCGGACGATCGACAGGTCGTGGGCGATGAAGATGTAGGACAGGTCGAACTCGTCCTGGAGGCGGGCCATCAGATTGATGACCTGCGCCTGCACGGACACGTCGAGGGCCGAGACCGGCTCGTCGGCGACGATGATCTCCGGGCGCAGCGCGAGTCCCCGCGCGATGCCGATGCGCTGGCGCTGGCCGCCGGAGAACTGGTGCGGGTAGCGGTTGATGTACTCCGGGTTCAGCCCGACCACGTCCAGCAGTTGCCGCACGCGCCCCCGCCGGTCGCCCCTGGGGGCCACCTCGGGGTGGATGTCGTAGGCCTCCCCGATGATGTCGCCCACCGTCATGCGGGGGTTGAGCGAGGTGTAGGGGTCCTGGAAGACCATCTGGATGTTGCGGCGTACGGCCTTCAGGGCCCGGCCCGAGAGCCGGGTGATGTCCTCGCCCTTGTAGCGGATCTCGCCGGCCGTCGGCCTCTCCAGGTTGACCAGCATCTTGGCGACGGTGGACTTGCCGCAGCCGGACTCGCCGACGATGCCCAGTGTCTCGCCGCGGTCGAGGTGGAAGTCGACGCCGTCGACGGCCTTCACCGCGCCGACCTGCTTCTTGAAGAGGATGCCGGAGGTGAGCGGGTAGTGCTTGACCAGCCCCCTGACCTCCAGGATCGGCTCAGCCATGCAGGCACTCCCTCCAAAAGTGGCAGGCGCTGCCCCGTTCCGCGTCGGACTCGGTGACGTCGTACAGCGGGGGCACGTCGGTGCGGCAAACGTCCTGGGCCATCGGGCAGCGCGGGTGGAAGGCGCAGCCGGGCGGGATGCGGGTGAGGTTGGGCGGCAGGCCCTTGATGGCGTACAGCTCCCGGCCCTTCTGGTCCAGGCGCGGGATCGACTCCAGCAGGCCGCGGGTGTACGGGTGCGCCGGGGCCTTGTAGATGTCGTGGACCGGCGCGGTCTCCACGATCCGGCCCGCGTACATCACGGCGATCCTGTCGGCCACGTCGGCGACCACGCCCAGGTCGTGGGTGATGAGGATCAGGCCCATGCGCAGCTCGCGCTGGAGTTCCGCGAGCAGGTCCATGACCTGGGCCTGGACGGTGACGTTGAGGGCGGTGGTCGGTTCGTCGGCGATGATCAGCTTGGGTTCCAGGGCCATCGCCATCGCGATCATGATGCGCTGGCGCATGCCGCCGGAGAACTGGTGCGGGTACTGCCGCACCCGCTCCCTTGCGGCCGGGATGCGCACCCGGTCCATCAGCTCGACGGCCTTGGTCCGCGCGTCCTTGCGGGACATGCCGCGGTGCACGGTGAACATCTCGCCGAGTTGGTCGCCGACGGTCAGGACGGGATTCAGCGACGACAGCGCGTCCTGGAAGATCATCGCCATCTCGGCGCCGCGGACCTTGCGGCGCTCCTCCTCCTTGAGCTTCAGCAGGTCCCGGCCCTCGAAGAGGACCTCCCCCGCGGTGATGCGGCCGGGCGGGATGTCGAGGATGCCCATGACGGTCTGGGCGGTGACGGACTTGCCGGAGCCGGACTCGCCGAGGACGGCCAGGGTCTCGCCCGCGTCCACGCCGTAGCTGACGCCGTTGACGGCCTTGGCGACGCCGTCCCGGGTGTGGAACTCCACGTGCAGGTCGCGCACTTCGAGCAGCATGGCGGCGGCTCACCTCAGCTTCGGGTCGAGGGCGTCGCGCACCGCGTCGCCGAGCATGATGAACGCGAGGACGGTGACTGCCAGCGCGCCCGACGGCCACAGCAGCGCGTGCGGGGCGTTGCGGACGTAGGGGGCGGCGGCGGAGATGTCGATGCCCCAGGAGACGCTGGGCGGCTTCAGGCCGACGCCGAGGAAGGACAGGGTCGCCTCCAGCGAGATGTACGTGCCGAGCGCGATGGTGGCCACGACGATGACGGGCGCGACGGCGTTGGGCGTGATGTGCCGCAGCAGCAGCCGGGAGTTGGAGGCGCCCAGCGCGCGGGCGGCCTGGACGTAGTCGTTCTGCTTGGCGGTGATGACCGAGCCGCGGGCGATGCGGGAGATCTGCGGCCAGCCGAGCAGCACGATGAAGCCGATGACCGGCCAGACGGTGTTGCTGGTGATGACGGAGAGCAGGACCAGGCCGCCGAGGACGACCGGGATCGCGAAGAAGACGTCGGTGACCCGGGACAGGATCGCGTCCCCCGTGCCGCCGAAGAACCCGGCGAGTCCGCCGAGCACGCTGCCGAGGACCGCGACCCCGAGCGTGGCGAGGACGCCGACCGCCACCGAGGTACGGGCGCCGTAGACGGTGCGGGTGTAGACGTCGCAGCCCTGGCCGTTGAAGCCGAAGGGGTGGCCGGACTGGGAGCCCTGCTGGGCCTTGGCCAGGTCGCACTTGAGGGGGCTGTCGGGGGCGATCACGGACGGCCACACGGAGATGAAGACCAGGAAGAGGATCACCAGCGCGGAGATGATGAAGACGGGGTTGCGGCGCAGGTCGTGCCAGGCGTCGGACCACAGGCTGCGCGCCTTCTCCCGGGGGCCGGTGCCGTCCGGTGCGCCGGGTGTCTGTTCGAGCGTCGCCGCCTCGCTCGCGCCGAGGTCCATCTGCCCGCCCATGCCGGTGCCGGCGATGGCGCGCTCGGGTTCGTGAGGCTGCTGCTCAGGCATAGCGGATCCTCGGGTCCAGTACGGCGTACAGGAGGTCGACGACGAGGTTGGCGACGAGGAAGACGAGGACCAGGACGGTGACGAAGCCGACGACGGTCTGCGTGTTCTGCCGCAGGATGCCCTGGTAGAGCTGGTAGCCGACGCCGTGGATGTTGAAGATCCGCTCGGTGACGATGGCGCCGCCCATCAGGGCGCCGATGTCGGTGCCGATGAAGGTGACGACGGGGATCAGGGAGTTGCGCAGCAGGTGCCGGGTGATGACCCGGCGGCGCGGCAGGCCCTTGGCGATGGCCGTGCGGACGTAGTCGGAGCGCCGGTTCTCCGCGATGGAGGTGCGGGTCAGCCGGGTGACGTAGGCCAGTGAGACCGAGGCGAGGACCAGGCCGGGGACGATCAGCTCGCCGAAGGTCGCCTCGGCGGAGACGGCCGGTTCGATCCAGCCCCACTTGACGCCGAGCAGGAGTTGGAGCAGCAGGCCGGTGACGAAGGTGGGGACGGAGATGACGACCAGGGTGAGCAGCAGGACGCCGGTGTCGACGGGGCGGCCGCGGCGCAGGCCGGTGACGACGCCGAGGACGATGCCGACGACGATCTCGAAGAGGATGGCGACGATCGTCAGGCGGATGGTGACGGGGAAGGCCGTGCCCATCAGCTCGGTGACCGGCTGGCCGTTGAAGGCGGTGCCGAAGTCGCCGGTGAAGACGTTGCCCATGTAGGTCAGGTACTGCCGCCACACGGGCTTGTCGAGGCCGAAGTCCCTCCTCAGCTGGGCGGCGGTCGCCGGGTCGCACTCGCGGTCGCCGCACAGTCCCGCGATGGGGTCGCCCATCACGTTGACCATCAGGAAGATCAGCAGCGTGGCCCCGATGAAGACCGGGATCATCTGGAGCAGCCGCCGGACGACATAGCGTCCCATGGCGCCTCCTCAGCCGACCTTGATCTCGTTGTAGACCGGGACGCTGAACGGGTTGAGCTGCACGTTGGACAGCCGGTCCGAGTAGCCTGCGCTGCCGTTCTGGTACCAGAGCGGGATGGCCGCCATGTTGTCGCGGACGACCTCCTCGGCCTGCTGGAAGAGGCCGACGGCCTTGCTGGTGTCGGTCTCGGCGTTGGCCTTGTCGACGAGGTCGTCGAACTGGTTGTTGGACCACTTGCCGTCGTTGGAGGAGGCGTTGGTGTAGTAGAGCGGCTGGAGGAAGTTCTGGATGAGGGGGTAGTCCATCTGCCAGCCGGCGCGGAAGGGCCCGCTCATCTTCTGGTCGGTGATCTGGTTGCGGAAGTCGGCGAAGGTGCCGACCGGGTTGCCGACGCAGGCGCGGTCGTTGTCCAGGGCGTTGTTGATGGAGTTGCAGACCGCGTCGACCCACTGCTGGTGGGAGCCGGTGTCCGCGTTGTACGTGATCTTGACCTGGCCGCCCGGCAGCCCGCCGCCCTCCTGGACCAGCTTCTTGGCCTCGTCGGGCTTGTACTCGCAGGACTCGCCGCACAGGCCCGCCTTGAAGCCGCCGTCCGCGCCGAGGACGGGCGAGGTCCAGTCGGTGGCCGGGGTGCGGGTCTGCTGGAAGATCGTGTCGGTGATCTGCTTGCGGTTGATCGCCATGGACAGGCCCTTGCGGACCTTCTCGGAGCCCGACTTGTTCCAGTTGTCGTCGTAGAAGGGGAAGGCGAGGGTCTGGATGATGCCGGCCGGGGTGTTGATGTAGCGGTCGCCGAGGTCGTTCTTGACGTTCTTGAGCTGGGCGGCCGGCACGTCGTCGACGAGGTCGAGGTTGCCCGCCATCAGGTCGGTGTAGGCCGTGTTGTTGTCGGTGTAGACCTTGAGGTCGACGCCGCCGTTCTGGGCCTTGTCGTCGCCGGGGTAGTCGTCCCACTTCCGCAGGGACATCTGGGAGCCGCGGGCGTAGTTGTCCACCATGTACGGGCCGTTGCCGACCGGCTTCTTCAGCCAGGCGTCGTGGTTGTCGAAGAACGCCTTGGGCAGCGGCGCGAAGGCGGCGTAGCCGAGGGTGTCGGGGAAGCTCGAGAACTTCTGGTTGAGCCTGATGGTGAAGGTGAGGTCGCCGGTCGCCTTGAGCCCGGAGAGCGTTTCGGCGCGCTGCTCGCTGCCGTCCTCGGGGTGGGCCTGGTCGTAGCCGTCGATGTAGCTGAAGAAGTAGGCGTTGCGCTGGTTGTTCTTCAGGCTGGCGCCGTAGTTCCAGGCGTCCACGAAGGACTGGGCGGTGACCTTCTCGCCGTTGCTGAAGGTCCAGCCGTCCTTGACGGTGACGTTGAAGTTCTGCGAGTCGGAGGTCTCGATCTTGTCGGCGAGCATGTTCTGCGCCTCGCCGGTCTTGGGGTCGTACCTCTTCAGGCCCCGGAAGATCATGTCGAGGACCTTGCCGCCCTGCACCTCGTTGGTGTTGGACGGCTCCAGCGGGTTCTGAGGGTCGCCCCAGGAGGAGCTGAGCACCGCGCCGCCGTCCCCGCCGCCGTCTCCTCCCCCGCCTCCGCAGGCCGTCGCCGCGAGGGCTGCTGCCGCCGCGCATGCGACCCATTTGGCGTGCGTGGCTCCGCGCATGGAGTGCCTCCTCGTCCACTGATCCGTTATCGGTCAGCATCGGGGCAAAAGGGGCAGCCCGCACACGGATGCCTCCCTTTGGCGGAACCGCCGGCCGGCGAACCCCCGGTGTACACATTTCGACAACCCAACGTCCGCATAACGAACACATTGCCCAAATTATCCGGTTGGCCCGACATAAGGCACGGATCCATCACGGCACGCTACACGCGTAGCTACGTTCCTCCCATAGTCGGGCAAAAAAGGTAAAGAGCAGATCAACTCCGTCCAGATTTTATTGACCCTGAACGAATTGCGTTGAAAAAGTCCGGCGTAGCCCGTAGGGGAGTGTGCCCTGCGGAGTCATCAGACCCTCCCTTGGGCCAGGAGCACCATGACCCCCCCAACTCCATCAGCGGCTGCCCCGCTCGAGGTGACCGACGAGAGCGTCGTCAAGTCGCCCACGCCCACCACCCCCAAGGGCAGCGAGAGCCGTTCCCCCGGGCGCCTGGCCTGGATCCGCTTCAAGCGGGACAAGACGGGCGTCATATCGGCGTGCATCGTGATCTTCTTCTTCGCGATCGCGATCGCGGCCCCCCTGATAGCCAAGCTCTACGGCAAGGACCCGTACACCACCTACGCCAGCGACCGCCCGGAACTGCTGAACCCCTTCGCCTACCCGGCCGGCCCCAACGGCGGCATGAGCGGAGAGTTCTGGTTCGGCATCGAGCCCCAGCTCGGTCGCGACGTCTTCACCTTCCTGCTGTACGGCATCCGCACCTCGCTGGGGATCGCGCTCGCGGCCACGCTGCTGACGACGCTGCTCGGCGTGGTCATCGGCACCATCGCGGGGTACCTCGGCGGCAGGACGGACTACCTCATCGGCCGGGTCATCGACATCCTGCTGTCCTTTCCGTCGACCCTTTTCTTCATCGCGTTCATGCCGGTCGTCTACGGCCTCTTCGTCGCCGCCGACGAGAACATCCCGACCTCCCTGCGGGCCGTCTCCCTCATCCTCGTCCTCGCCGGATTCGGCTGGGCCTCGCTCGCGCGGCTGCTGCGCGGCCAGGTCCTCGGTCTGCGCGAGCGTGAGTTCGTCGAGGCGGCCAAGGTGACCGGTGCCTCCCCGTGGCGGATCGTGTTCAAGGAACTGCTGCCCAACCTGTGGACGCCGATCATCATCCAGTCCACGCTGATGCTCCCGGCGTTCGTGACCGCCGAGGCGGGGCTGGCCTTCCTCGGCGTCGGCATCATCGACCCGACCCCGGACTGGGGCGTCATGATCCAGCGCGGTGCCCAGTTCTACACCGAGGACATCACCTTCATGCTCTTCCCGGGCCTGTCGATGGTGATCTTCGTCCTCGCCTTCAACCTGCTGGGCGACTCGGTGCGCGACGCGCTCGACCCGAAGTCCAAGCGCTGACCCAAGCTCCATCCGGCTCGTCAACGCCGTCCGGCCGGCCCTCCCTTCTGCCCACTACTGGTAGGTACTCATGTCTTTCTCCCGCAGAAACTTCCTCATAGCCACCGGTGTCGTCGCGGCCTCCTCCTCCGTGCTGACCGCGTGCGGCAGTGGTGGCGGCGGTGGCGGTTCCGCTTCGAGCGACGCTCCCAAGGTCAGTGGCTCCAAGACCATGGAGATCCCGGTCGGCACCAAGGCCGACTCCACCGGACCGGCCCCCGAGGTCAAGGGCGCGGTCAAGGGCGGGACCATCTACTCGCTCGAACAGTTCGACATGGACCACTTGGACCCGGCCCAGATCTACGTCTCGACCGAGGCCGCCATCACCGTGCCGATCCTGCGCGGTCTGACCGGTTACAAGCTCGACGGCAAGGGCGGCGTCACCCTGGTCGGCGACCTCGCCACCGACGCCGGCACCCCGAAGGACGGCGGCAAGTCCTGGTCCTTCACTCTGAAGGACGGCCTGAAGTGGGAGGACGGCGCGGACATCACCATGGACAACGTCCGCCACACCTTCGAGCGCACCTTCGCCTCGTTCATCACCGAGGGCCCGCGCTTCGTCCAGCAGTTCCTGGAGGGCGGCGAGAAGTACAAGGGCCCCTACGACGGCAAGTCCCTCGACTCCATCGAGATCGACGGCAAGACGGTCACCTTCCGCCTCAACGAGCCCCGCGGTGACTTCAACTTCACGCTCGCGATGCGCGGCTACGCCCTGGTGCCCAAGAAGAAGGACACCAAGGAGAAGTACGACAAGCAGCCCGTGTCCAGCGGCCCCTACCGGATCAAGAGCCGCAGCATCGGCAAGTCCATGACCTTCGTGCGCAACGAGCACTGGGACCCGGAGACGGACCCGATCCGCAACGCCTACCCGGACACGTTCCAGTTCACCTTCGGCTTCCAGCCGCTGGCGGCCACCGACCGCTACATCGCGGACAAGGGCAACGACCAGTACGCGGTGCCGATCTTCAACGAGGTCGCCGCCGAGCGCGTCGCCCAGGTGCTCACCAACGCCGACCTGAAGAAGCGCGTCCTCACCGCGATCGACACGGCCACCTACTACTGGCCGATCAACACCACCCGGATCACGGACGTCAAGGTCCGCCAGGCCATCAACTACGCGTGGCCGCACCAGCAGCTCCAGACCATCCGCGGCGGTGCGTCGCTCTCCGAGATCGCCACCACGGTCTTCAGCCCGGTGACGCCCGGATACACGAAGTTCGACCTCTACGGCACGACCAAGAAGCCCGGCGGCGACCCGGCCAAGGCCAAGGCGCTGCTGAAGGAGGCCGGCAAGGTCGGCCAGAAGCTGGTCATCGCCTACCAGCAGTCCGACAACGCGGTGAAGCAGGCCGTCGCCATCAAGAAGGCGCTGGAGGAGGCCGGCTTCCAGGTCGTCAACAAGCAGGTCGACAAGTCGACCTTCTACACGCAGATCGGCAAGATCGACAACGGCTTCGACCTGATGGCCGCCGGCTGGAGCCCCGACTGGCCGAACGGCTACTCGGTCTTCTACACCTGCTGGAGCGGCGAGAACATCGGCAACGGCCGCAGCAACTACGCCCAGCTGAACGACACGGGCGTCAACAAGGCCATCGAGGCCGCCTCCAAGATCACGGACGCGGAGGAGGCCAACAAGGCCTGGGGCGCCATCGACCGCCAGGTCATGGAGCTGGCCGCCGTCGTGCCCGACTACCACCCCATCCGCAACTGGATGTACGGCTCCAAGGTCGGCAACGTCGTGTACGACGCCGGCAACACCTGCGTCGCCCTCTGCAAGCTCTACGCCATGAAGTAGGCGCGCGCTCCACGGGGCGGCCCCCTGTTCCGGGCCGCCCCGCAGCCCACCCCCCAACACCCCGGCGACGGCGCCCCGTCCGGAAAGTCACGCCCCATGCCCCGCTTCCTCGTCCGCCGAGTCATCGGCGCGCTGGTCATCCTCCTGATCATCAGCGCTGTCACCTTCTGGCTCTTCTACGCCATCCCGCGTGACCCCGCCATGATGTCCTGCGGCAAGAACTGCACGCCGGAGAATCTGGAGCAGATCCGGAAGAACCTGGGCATCGACGAGTCGATCGTCATGCAGTACTGGCACTGGCTGGCCGGCATCTTCGTGGGCCGCGACTACGGCGGTTACGGCTACTGCCACGCGCCGTGCCTCGGCTACTCCTTCGCCAACCGGGAGCCCGTCTTCGGCACGATCATGGACCGGCTGCCGCTGACGCTGTCGCTCGCCTTCGGCGCGGCCGTCGTCTTCCTCGTCGTCGGCATCGGCGCGGGCATGCTCGCCGCGCTCAAGCAGGGCAAGTTCCTGGACAAGTTCGCCAGCTCGGTCTCGCTCCTCGGCTCCTCGCTGCAGATCTACTTCGTCGGCTACATCGCGATGTTCTTCCTCGTCGCCCAGCTCGGCATCCTGAGCCAGCCCTCGTACACCCCGCTCACCGAGAACCCGGCCTCCTGGTTCTCCGGGCTGCTGCTGCCGTGGCTGGTGCTGTCGATCATCTTCACCGCCAACTACACCCGTATGACCCGCTCCCAGCTGGTGGAGCAGCTGAGCGAGGACTACGTCCGCACCGCCCGCGCCAAGGGCCTGTCCCGGGCCAACGTGTTCTTCCGGTTCGCCTGGCGCGGCGCGATGGGCCCGATCGTCACCGTCTTCGGCATCGACCTGGGCACCCTGATCGGGGGCGCGATCATCACGGAGTCGGTCTTCAGCCTCCAGGGCATCGGGCGGCTCGCGGTGCAGTCCGTGGACCAGAGCGATCTGCCCATGCTGCTCGGTGTGACCGTGCTGTCGGCCGGCGCGATCGTCTTCTTCAACATCATCGTCGACGCGGTCTACGCCCTCATCGACCCACGGATCCGGCTCGCCTGACCTCCGCCCGGAGTCGTCCCGCCCACCGCCCCACCCGGCTACCCCCCGCATCACCTTCTGGAGCGTCCCCGTGACGAGCACCGAACAGCAGCCCTTCCTCTCCGTCAGGGACCTCAAGGTCCACTTCTCCACCGAGGACGGCATCGTCAAGGCCGTCGACGGGCTCTCCTTCGATCTCGCCAAGGGCAAGACGCTCGGCATCGTGGGTGAATCGGGGTCCGGCAAGTCGGTCACCAACCTGACGATCCTGGGCCTGCACGACCGGGACCGCACCGCGATCGACGGCGAGATCGTCCTCGACGGCCAGGACCTGCTCACCACCCCCGAGCGGCGGTTGGAGCGGCTGCGCGGCAACAAGATGGCCATGATCTTCCAGGACGCGCTGGCCTCGCTGTCGCCGTACCACACCGTCGGCAAGCAGATCGGCGAGACGTACCGCAAGCACACCGGCGCCTCCAGGAAGGAGGCCCGGGAGCGGGCGGTCGAGATGCTGCGCCGGGTGGGCATCCCGCAGCCGGACATCCGGGTGGACGACTATCCGCACCAGTTCTCCGGCGGTATGCGCCAGCGCGCGATGATCGCCATGGCGCTGGTCTGCGACCCGGAGCTGCTGATCGCGGACGAGCCGACCACCGCCCTGGACGTGACCGTCCAGGCGCAGATCATGGACCTGCTCAAGGATCTCCAGCAGGAGTTCGGCACGGCCATCATCTTCATCACCCACGACCTCGGTGTCATCGCGGACATCGCGGACGACGTGCTGGTGATGTACGGCGGCCGGTGCGTGGAGCGCGGGACCAAGGAGGAGGTGCTGCGCGATCCGCAGCACCCGTACACGGTGGGCCTGATGAGTTCCATGCCGAGCCTGGACGGGCCGGTCGACGTGCCGCTCGAACCGATCCCGGGCTCGCCGCCCTCGCTGCTCAACCCGCCCACCGGCTGCCGGTTCCACCCCCGGTGCCCCTTCGCCGAGAAGGTCGCCGGCGGGCTGTGCGCAACCGAGCAGCCGCCGCTCGTGGTGGTCGAGGGACGGGGTTCCGCCTGCCACCTGCCCGGCGAACAGCGCCGCGGGCTGTTCGCCGACTTCGCCGGTTCCCGGCTCAACTGACGTACAAGAGACAGGACTTCACCATCATGAGCAACGCGGAAACGCTCCTGGACGTCAGCGGTCTGACCAAACACTTCCCGATCAAGGGCGGCTTCCCGCTCCCGCGTACGGTCGGGGCCGTGCGGGCGGTGGACGGCCTGGACTTCCAGGTCGGCGAGGGCGAGAGCCTGGGTCTGGTCGGCGAGTCGGGCTGCGGCAAGTCCACCACGGGCCGGCTCATCACCCGCCTCCTTGAGCCCACCGGCGGCACGATCAGCTACCGGGGCCAGGACATCACGCACGCGGGGCGCAGGGCGCTGGCGCCGATCCGCTCCGAGATCCAGATGATCTTCCAGGACCCGTACGCCTCCCTCAACCCGCGCCAGACGGTCGGCAAGATCATCGCCGGTCCGATGGAGATCAACGGCATCGACCCGGCCGGCGGACGCGAGAAGCGGGTGCGCGAACTGCTGGAGATCGTGGGCCTGAGCCCCGAGCACTTCAACCGCTTCCCGCACGAGTTCTCCGGCGGCCAGCGCCAGCGCATCGGCGTGGCCCGCGCCCTGGCCCTTGAGCCCAAGCTGATCGTCGCGGACGAGCCGGTCTCCGCGCTGGACGTGTCCATCCAGGCGCAGGTGGTCAACCTGCTCCAGAAGGTGCAGCGGGAACTGGACATCGCCTTCGTCTTCATCGCCCACGACCTCGCCGTCGTGCGGCACTTCTCACAGCGCGTCGCCGTCATGTACCTCGGTAAGATCGTGGAGATCGCCGACCGCGACGACCTGTACGACAACCCGCGGCACCCCTACACGCGTGCCCTGCTGTCCGCCGTGCCCGAGGCGACGGTGGAGGACACTCCCCGCGAGCGCATCCGGCTCGTGGGCGACGTGCCCTCGCCGATCGACCCGCCCTCGGGCTGCCGCTTCCGCACCCGGTGCTGGAAGGCGACGGACAAGTGCGCGTCCGAGGCACCGCCGCTGGTGCGGGTGGAGGGCAACAAGCCCGGCCACCTCACCGCCTGCCACTACCCCGAGACGGCGGACGGCGCTCCGGCCACCGCTCTCACCAAGAGCCCCCGGGCGGCTGCCTGACGACACCCCTTTTCCGTCGGCACCGCCCGCGGAACGGACCTTCCACGGCCCATTGACCCGAGCCCGGAAACGTCCGCTCCAGGGAAACCGAGGGCCCGCGCCTCCCCAGGCGCGGGCCCTCGGTCTGTTCCGTGCTCGTCGCGCGTCCGCGCGGGGTCAGCCCTGGCCCGTCTCCTCCAGCGCGGCCAGCGCCGGGTCCAGGACGATGTCCTCCTCGCGGGCCGCGGTCGTCGGCTCCTCCGGGAAGTGACAGGCCGTCAGGTGGCCCTCGCGGTTGCCGGCGAGCCGGACCAGCGGGGGCGCCTCGGACGCGCACTTGTCCTGCGCCTTCCAGCACCGGGTGCGGAAGCGGCAGCCGGACGGCGGCATGATCGGCGAGGGCACGTCGCCGGCCAGGCGGATCCGCTCGCGCTCCTGCGGCTCGTCGACCATCGACACCTCGGGGACCGCCGACAGCAGGGCGTGGGTGTAGGGGTGCCGCGGCCCGCCGTAGATGGAGGCCCGGTCGCCGACCTCGACCACCTTGCCGAGGTACATGACCGCCACACGCTGCGAGAAGTGCCGTACGACGGCCAGGTCGTGGGCGATGAACAGGAAGGCGATGCCCAGTTCCTGCTGCACCTTCTGGAGCAGGTTGACCACCTGCGCCTGGATGGACACGTCCAGCGCGGAGACCGGCTCGTCCGCGACGATCAGCTTCGGGTTGAGCGCCAGTGCGCGGGCCACGCCGATGCGCTGGCGCTGGCCGCCGGAGAACTCGTGCGGGAAGCGGTTGAAGTGCTCGGGGCTCAGGCCGACGAGTTCGAGCAGCTCGCGCACCCTCTTGTCCCGGCCGCCCGGCGGGTTGATCCCGTTGACCTCCATGGGCGACTTGATGATCGTGCCGACGGTCTGCCGGGGGTTCAGCGAGGAGTACGGGTCCTGGAAGATCATCTGGATCTCGGACCGGATCGGCGCCAACTGCCGCCGCGAGGCGTGGGTGATGTCCCGGCCCGCGTACTCGATCCTGCCCCCGGTCGGCTCAAGGAGGCGGGTGATGAGCCGGCCCGTGGTGGACTTGCCGCACCCGGACTCGCCGACCAGGCCGACGCTCTCACCGGCACCGACGGTCAGGTCGACGTCGTCCACGGCCTGGACGGCGCCGACCCTGCGTTTGATCGGGAACCCGCCGTAGATGGGGAAGTGTTTGGTCAGACCCTCGACCTTCAGCAGCGTCTCCGGGGACGCGGCGGAGATGCCCTGCGGTGCGGGGAGGGTGAGTTCGTCGCTCATGTCTCGGTCTCCCTAGCGCAGCCGGGGCTGGATCTTGTCGATGAAGAAGGTCTGCTTCTGCTCCGCCGTCAGATGACAGGCGGCGGCCCGGCCCTCGTCGAGCGGCGGCTGCTCGGTGCCGCACCGGTCGCCCGCCACCTCGCCGGTGAACGCGCACCGCGGGTGGAAGGGACATCCCGGCGGCGGGTTCAGCAGACTGGGCGGGGAGCCGGGGATCGGGGTGAGCGCCTGGTCGATGCTGCCGCCGAGCCGCGGCATCGAGCTGAGCAGTCCCCAGGTGTAGGGATGCCGTGGGCTGCGCAGCACTTCGGCGGTGCTGCCGCGCTCCACGGCCCGCCCCGCGTACATCACCAGCAGGTCGTCGGCCATGTCGGAGATGACGCCGAGGTCGTGGGTGATGAAGACGATCGCCGAGCCGAACTCCTGCTGGAGGTCCTTGAGCAGGTCGAGGATCTGCGCCTGGACGGTCACGTCCAGGGCGGTGGTCGGCTCGTCCGCGATCAGGAGGTCGGGGTCGCAGACCAGCGCCATGGCGATCATCGCGCGCTGGCGCATACCGCCGGAGAACTGGTGCGGGTAGTCGTCCACCCGGGACCCGGGCTGCGGAATGCCGACCTTGGTCAGCATCTCGATCGCCCGCGCCCGCGCCTCCTTCTTGGAGGCGCCGGTGTGCTTCATGAAGGGCTCGGCGATCTGCCGGCCCACCGTGTAGTACGGCGACAGCGCGGTCAGCGGGTCCTGGAAGATCATGGCGACCTTGTTGCCGCGGAGCTTCTCCATCTCCTTCTCGGTCGCGGTGACCAGTTCCTTGCCGTCGAGGACGATCTCGCCCTCCACCGTGGTGTTCTTGGGGTTGTGCAGCCCGAGGACGGTGAGGTTGGTGACGGACTTGCCGGAACCCGACTCTCCCACGATGCCGAGGGTGCGGCCGCGCTCGACGTCGAAGGACAGCCCGTCGACCGCCTTGACGATGCCGTCCTCGGTGGAGAACCGCACCCGGAGGTCGCGGACCGAGAGGAAGGACTCCGGCCCGGTCGGGGCCGTCTCGCCTTCGGTCTTGGTCAGAGTACTCACGGTGTTTCTCCTAGCTGAGCCGCACGCGCGGGTCGATGTATGCGTAGGCGAGGTCCACGACGATGTTCAGGAGAAGGATGAAGAAGGCCCCGAACAGCATGACCCCCATCGTCACCGGCAGGTCCTTGGTCAGCGACGAGTCGACCGCGAGGCGGCCGATGCCGGCCAGGTCGAAGGTGAACTCCGTGACCACGGCCCCGGACAGCAGCGCGCTGAGGTCCATGCCGAGGATGGTGACGATCGGGATGAGCGAACCGCGCCAGGCGTAGCGGAAGAAGACGTAGCTCTGCTTCATGCCCTTGGCCCGTGCGGTGCGGACGTGCTCCTCCTGGAGCTGCTCGATCATGGTCGAGCGCGACATACGGGTGTACTGCGCGGTGAAGATGGTGGCCATCACCGCCCAGGGGATGAGCAGACCGACCGCCCAGGAGAGCGGGTTCTCGGTGAACGGCTCGTACCTCGGGTTGTCCATGATCCCCGACTGGTACACGAGGACGCCGAGGACGATCGGGCCGAGGAAGTAGATCTGGAACGAGCTGAGGACGATGGAGGCGCCGCTGACGAGCTTGTCCGCCGCGGTACCGCGCTTCCAGGCCGCGAGCAGACCCGAGCCGAGGCCCAGGATCAGGAAGATGACCAGGCCGCCGATCGTCAGCGAGAGCGTCAGCGGGAACCGGTCCATGATCGAGTCCCAGACGAACTGGCCGGTGTCGAAGGACATGCCCAGGCACGGTGCGGAGCAGTGCCCCTGGGCGAAGTCGCGACCGGTCACGATGCCCGACATGAACTCCCAGAACTGGGCGGTGATGGGCTTGTCCAGGCCGAGGTTCTCACGGATCACCGCGATGTTCTCGGGGGTGCAGTTCTTGCCGCAGGACAGCTCGGCGAAGTCCTGGGGGATCGTATAGAACAAGAAGAAGGTGAAGGCGCCGATCAGGAAGATGATCACGAAGGCGCCGATCAACCTGCGAACGAGGAACTGAAGCATGGCAGGTGGATGCTCTCTTCGGGACGCGGCGGCAGAAAGGGAATGCCGTCCGTGGGGGTGCGCTCCGCGTGGCGCGCACCCCCACGGTCAGCCGGGCCGTGAGGCTACGGCTGCTTCAGGTACACATCGTTGATGTCGATGTAGTTCGACTCGGTGCTGTACCGCGCGCCGCCGATGTTCGACCCGTAGAGCTGCATCTGCTTCGAGTAGTAGACCGGGGCGGCCGGGTTGATCTCCTCCACGATGCGCTCGTGGGCCTGCTTCCAGGTCGCGGCGGCCTCCTCGGGCTCCTGCGTCAGAGCCTTCTTGATCAGCTCGTTGACCTGCGGGTCGTTGATGTGCGAGTAGTTGGACCCGCCGTCGGAGATCAGCTCACCGTCGTAGACCGGGGTGATGACCGTGGACGCGGACGGCCAGTCCTGGCCCCAGCCGGTCATGTAGAGGTCGTACGGGTTGTTCAGCTTGCCGACCTGCTCGTAGAAGCTGGCCCGGTCGATCTCCTTGGCCTGGATGTCGAGGCCGATCTTGGCCAGGGCGTCCTTGATGATGACCATCTGGGCCTGGCCGCGCGGGGTGTTGGAGTAGGCGTAGGTGAGCTTCGTGCCCTCGGCGACACCCGCCTCCTTCAGCAGCGCCTTGGCCTTCTCCGGGTCGCCGTTCGGCTTCTTCAGCTTGCCGAAGGGGTCGTACTCCGGGTCGAAGTTCGGCAGGGTCGGGCCGAGCAGACCACCGGCGACCTCGCCGCCGTAGCGTCCGCCGTCCGCCTGGACCATGGACTGGTTCGGGAGCGCGTAGGTGATCGCGTCGCGGACCTTCTTGTCCTTGATGCGGTCGAGGTTGAAGGTCAGCTGCCAGACGTAGATCTGGTAGCCCTGGATGGTGCGCTTCTTCGCCGCCGGGTCACCGATGACGGTCGACATCTGCGACGGGTCGACCGGGTCCGTGAACTGGATGGCGTTCTTGGCCTCGCCCTGGTCGGCGATCAGACGCTTGGTCTGGCTGGCCTGGTCGATGGTGCTGGTGAAGTTGTAGCCGTCGACGTACTGGTGACGCACCGAGTCGGTCTTCGCGTCCCACTGGTCGTTCTTGACCAGCTTCATGGACTTGCCGGGCTTGTACTCGGCGATCTTGTAGGGGCCGAGGGAGGCGGGAGCGGTGTCGTACTTCTCCTTGGTGTCCCGCTTCTCGGGCACGACGGCGTAGCCGGCCATGGCGAGGGCCTGCGGGAGGTCCGGGCGGGGCTGGGAGAAGTGGAAGACGACCGTGTTGTCGTCCGGCGTCTCCAGCACCGAGTCCGGCAGGTGCTTGCCCTTGTACGGGCCGTCGGGCAGCGCCTTGCGGTAGTCGTTGCCCGAGAGCCAGGACTGCACGAAGGTCGGCCCGTCGAAGATGACCTTGGAGTACAGGCGCTCGATGGTGTGGCGGACGTCCTTCGCCGTGATGGGGTTGCCCTGGTCGTCCTTGACGCCGTCCTTGAGCTTGTACGTCCAGGTCTTGCCGTCGTCGGAGGACTGACCGGAGTCGGTGGCGATGTCGCCGACGACGGTCAGGTTGCCCTCCTCGTCCTCCTGGAAGTTCGTCAGGCCGCGGTGGATCAGGTTGGCGAACTGGCCGGCGTCGCTGACGTAGATCTGGCCCGGGTCCATGTGGGTCAGGTCGGACTGCATGTAGACGTTGATGAAACCGCCGGGCTTCGCGCCGGCGATCTCCTCGGCCGGTCCGTTGGACGCCGCGGCGTCACCGTAGGCCACCGGGTCCTGCTGCTCGGCGGCGTCCTTCTGGCTCTTGGCGTCGCTGTTGTCCTTGCCGCCCCCGCCGTTGTCGCCGGAGCAGCCGGTCAGCACCAGGGCGCCGGCCACGATGGCCACGGCTATGGCGCGCGTGGTGCGCGTGGTGCGCGTTCTGATGGGCTTCATGATGCCGATCCACCTGCCTGTAGATAGTTGTCCACGAGTGCTGCCTGACGGTCCGGAGGCCCGGATCGGGGGCGGCAGCTCCCCCACCCACCAATGGACGGTTACCGTCCGGTCTTGGGGTCGAATGCGTCCCGGACGGAATCTCCGAGAAGGTTGAAGGAGAGAACGAAGGCGACCAGCGCCACCCCCGGGAAGAACATGAACATCGGGTCCTGCTCGTACACGTCGGCGCCGATGGCGAACATGCGGCCCCAGTCCGGGGTCGGTTCGACGAAGCCGACGCCGATGTACGACAGGAAGGCGATGGACAGGATCGTGCTCGGGAGGATGTAGGTGGCCTGCACCAGGATCGGCGTGACGATGTTCGGCAGGATCTCCTTGCGCACGATGCGCCAGGGAGAGGCACCGGACACCTTCGCCGCCTCCACGAACTCGCGCTCGCGCAGCGTCAGTACGGAGCTGCGCACCAGACGGGCCAGGCCCATCCAGCCGAGGAACCACATCACCAGGGTGATGGCCACGGCTCTGAGATACGTGGGGGTCTCGTCCTGGGGGGAGACGAACATCGCGGTCACGACGGGCATGAAGGCGATGAAGAACAACTGCTGCGGGAAGGCCAGGAAGAAGTCGGTCACCCGGCCCAGCCAGTAGTCGACCCGTCCGCCGAAGAAGCCGCTGACCATGCCGATGAGCACGCCGGTGAGCACGCACAGCACCGTGACGAGTACGGCCATGTAGAGGGAGGTCCGGATGCCGTACAGCAGCATCGTGAACACGTCGCGTCCGAGCTTGGGCTCGACGCCGAACCAGAAGTCGCCCGACATGCCGCCGAAGGAGCCGGTGGGCATGGCGAAGTCGTCCAGCAGGAAGGGGAATTCGGGTTCCTGGGCGTACAGCGTGTAGGGGTTCTTCCCGTACACCTTCGCGATGAGCGGTGCCAGCGCGGCGACGAGGAAGTACAGGATCACGACGCACGCGGAGACGACGCCGGTCCGGTCGCGTTTGAAGCGCAGCCACATCAGCTGCCCGGGAGACCGGCCTTCGTGGGTCTTCTCCTCGACGGCTTTGCCGGGCTCCGGAGCGTCGTCGGGGACGGCCGACGTTCCGGTGCCCTCGATGTCGATTGGACTTGTCACAATTGGCCCATTTCACAGGTGTGGGTGTACCGGACCGTCGATCGGCGCAGGGTGTGCGCGATCGCGGAACGGATCACGAAGAAGCGTCTGGACATCCCGGGTAATACGGGAAACCCGCAGCCGGACGCGCGTAGCCGAAAGCGCGGACTTCAGCGGCCGGCCTGCTCCTCAGAGTCGATCGCCGTCCGTCGGGGCGCAGCCGGAAGTGACGGACCGTGTGACCCACCCGGTGTTCGTGACACCTCGCATGGGTTCCTCCTCATGACTCCACGTGTTCACCGACAAGTGGGGGCACATGTCTGTCTTCCGACACCCCTGACGGAAGTTCAGACACCCCCTGGTGCTCGTGAGTCGGGCGCTGTCCCCACAGCGCGAGACCCATTGACCCGAGCGCTACGCGGCTAACTATCTGCCATGAGCAGAAGGACCGACCACCGTCTTTAAATCTCAATTCAGTCACAGCTCGCGGGTAGATCTTCCAAAATCTGGACAAACTGTTCGGGACGAGAAGGCCGCGAAACGGACGTGTTACATGGCTATCGGGCGTCCGTCTCCGCGTTTCGAACATCGGAGGTCTCCCGGAGGGCCTCATGAGGGAGTCGGGGGCGCGGAAAACCGGTTGAAAAAAGCCCGGGTGCCCCCGTCGTGGGGACACCCGGGCTCCGCCGTGCGGGCCGGCGTAGGCCGGCAGCGGTCGGATCAGCCGTGCTTGGCGCGGCTCGCGGCGCGGGCGCGCTCGCGGGCGTCCAGGTTCACCTTGCGGATGCGAACGGCTTCCGGGGTCACCTCGACACACTCGTCGTCGCGGCAGAACTCCAGCGACTGCTCCAGCGAGAGCTTGCGCGGCGGGACGATCGCCTCGAACGAATCGGCCGAGGAAGACCGCATGTTGGTGAGCTTCTTCTCCTTGGTGATGTTGACGTCCATGTCGTCGGCGCGGGAGTTCTCGCCGACGATCATGCCCTCGTAGACCTCGGTGCCGGGCTCCGTGAAGAGCACGCCGCGCTCCTGCAGATTCGTCATCGCGAACGCGGTGACGGCACCGGAGCGGTCGGCGACCAGCGAACCGTTGTTGCGGGTCGTGAGGGTGCCGAACCAGGGCTCGTGGCCCTCGTGGAGGGAGTGGGCGATGCCGGTGCCGCGGGTCTGGGTGAGGAACTCGGTACGGAAGCCGATCAGACCGCGGGAGGGGACCACGAACTCCATGCGGACCCAGCCGGAGCCGTGGTTGGACATGTTGTCCATCCGGCCCTTGCGCACGCCCATCAGCTGCGTGACCGCGCCCATGTGCTCCTCGGGCACGTCGATCGTCATGCGCTCGACGGGCTCGTACGTCTTGCCCTCGACCTCCTTGGTGACGACCTGGGGCTTGCCGATGGTCAGCTCGAAGCCCTCGCGGCGCATCTGCTCGACCAGGATGGCCAGCGCCAGCTCACCGCGGCCCTGCACCTCCCAGGCGTCGGGGCGCTCGGTGTCCAGGACGCGCAGCGAGACATTGCCGATCAGCTCGCGGTCCAGGCGGTCCTTGACCTGCCGGGCGGTGACCTTGCGGTCCTTGACGACCGCCTTGTTGTCCGCGCCCTTGCCGGTGGCGCCGCGGCCGACCAGCGGGGAGGTGTTGGTGCCGATGGTCATGGAGATCGCGGGCTCGTCCACCGTGATCAGCGGCAGCGGGACCGGGTTCTCCTGGTCGGCCAGGGTCTCGCCGATCATGATGTCCGGGATGCCGGCGACCGCGCAGATGTCACCGGGGCCGGCCTTCTCGGCGGGCCTGCGGGTGAGCGCCTCGGTCATCATCAGCTCGGAGATCCGCACATTCTGCATGGTGCCGTCGCGCTTCATCCAGGCGACCGTCTGGCCCTTCTTCAGCTCGCCCTGGTGGACGCGCAGCAGGGCGATGCGGCCGAGGAAGTTGTCGGCGTCCAGGTTGGTCACGTGCGCCTGGAGGGGGGCGCCCTCCTCGTAGGTCGGCGCCGGGATGTAGTCCAGGATCGTCGAGAAGAACGGCTCCAGGCTGGTGGAGTCCGTCGGGACCGTGCCGTCCTCCGGCTTGGTGAGGGAGGCGACACCGTCCCGGCCGCAGGCGTAGACGATCGGGAACTCGATCTGCTCCTCGTCGGCGTCCAGGTCGAGGAAGAGGTCGTACGTCTCGTTGACGACCTCGTCGATCCGGGCGTCCGGACGGTCCGTCTTGTTGATGCACAGGATGATGGGCAGCCGCTGGCTGAGCGCCTTGCGCAGCACGAAACGCGTCTGCGGCAGCGGGCCCTCGGAGGCGTCCACGAGCAGGACGACGCCGTCCACCATCGACAGACCGCGCTCGACCTCGCCGCCGAAGTCGGCGTGGCCGGGGGTGTCGATGATGTTGATCGTGATCGGTTCCCCGCCGGCCTTGGGGTGGTACTTCACCGCCGTGTTCTTGGCGAGGATCGTGATGCCCTTCTCACGCTCCAGGTCGTTCGAGTCCATCATGCGGTCGTCGACGGTGTCGAGCTGGTGCGCGGCGAAGGCACCGGCCTGCTTGAGCATTCCGTCGACGATGGTGGTCTTGCCGTGGTCGACGTGGGCGACGATGGCGACGTTGCGGATGTCGTGACGCGTTGTAGACGCAGCCATAAGTGGCTTACTCCCGGAGGGTGTGAGGACGGCCCTCGCGTACGTCCGTGTCACGCGGGCCTGCCGGGCGATACATGCCACGGCCTCACCCCATGGTACGGGGCCCGGAGCCCCGGAGCTTGCCGGGTGCCCTCCGTACGGGCCCGGGATGCCCGGTCGGCACAGGTCGGGGCGGGTCGGGGCGGGTCAGGACGAGGGCGATGCCGACGGCTGGGGGCCCTGTGCGCCCTTCTTCAGGAAGCCCATGTCCTCGTACAGCGGGGTCGCGAAGCCGAAGGCGCCCGCGTTGACGAGGTTCTTGCGGGCGGCCACCAGCTGGGGGCGCTGGTAGAGCGGGACGGAGCCGGCCGCCGCCCAGATCCGCGAGTCGGCCTTGCGCAGCAGGTCACGGGCCTCCTTCTGGTCCAGCGTGGCCATGGCCCGGTCGAACAGCTGGTCGACCTGGTCGGTGCCGACCCTCGTGTAGTTCTGCGCGACGTTCAGGGAGCCGTCGGCGGCCGGGACGGGCTTGGCGTAGATGGGGCGGGCGTCGGTGGCGGGGAAGGCGGTGGCGGGCCAGGAGTAGAGCGCCAGGTCGTACTCGCCGGAGGCGACGTGGTCCTTGAAGTAGCTCTCGTCCGGGACCTTGGTGATGTCGGTGGTGATGCCGATCTTCTTCAGCATGTCCGAGACGTGGTCGGCCACGGTGCGCAGGGCCTCGGAGCCGGGGCCCGAGGGGAGCACGAAGCGCAGGGTGAGCGCCTTGCCGTCCTTGGCGAGCGGGGCCGACGCCGAGCCCGCGGGGGCCGCGGTGCCCTTGGGGGCGTAGGCGCCGGGGGCGCCGCCCTGCGCGGTGTTCTTGCCGCTCTCCTGGTCGGTGTCGGCGTCCTGTTTCCTGCCTTCCTCATTTTTGCCGTCGCTCTTGTCGTCCTCGCCGACGACGTACGTCCCGTCGTCGTCGCCGGTGGACTTCTTCTCGTCCTTGGCGTCCTTCTCGCTCTTCGCGCCGGCCGCCTTCTCGCCCTTCTCGGTCTTCTCGTCCTTCTCGTCCTTCTTCACCGGCCCGCCGGGCACCCACCCGGCGTCCGTGAGGAGGGCGCGGGCCTCCTTGGCGTCCGGGTCGCCGAGCGCGCCGCTGCCGTCGGCGTAGGCGGGCTGGCCGGCGAGCGCGACATGGCTGCCCACGGGCTCGGCGGGCAGGCCCAGCGGTCCCAGGACCGCCTTGGCCAGTTTCTTGCGGTCCAGGGCGCGGGCCACGGCCCGGCGGACGCGCTCGTCCGCGAGGGGGCCGTCGGCGCCGTTGAGGGCGAGCTGGGTGTAGGCGGGCTCAAGCGACTTGCGGACCTCGAAGCCGCTGAGCGCCTTCTGCTTGCGTTCGGCCTTGGCCTCGGCCTCGCTCCGCTTCTCGCGGGCGAGGGTCTCCTTCTCGGCGGCCTCCTCGTCGGAGCCGTTGGCGAGCGCCCAGGAGCGCAGCGCCTGCGCGGCGGAGACGCCCTGCGGGCCGGGGAGCGGCGAGCCGCCCGAGCCCGCGGCCGGGGTGCCCGACGGGCCCATCAGCGGGGTGCCGGTGCCGGCGTCCCGCGAGGCGCCGGCCAGGGAGACCTGCTCGGCGGTGTCCGGGTCGATCTCCGCCAGGTCGAGCTTGCCCGCGGCCAGCTCGGAGACCCGCTTGTCGCGGGGCACGGAGCGCAGCACGATCTGCTTCAGCTTGGCCGGCTCCCCCCACCAGCGCGGATTGCCGGTGAGGACGACCTCGTCGCCCTTGGCGTCGACCTTCTTGACGGCGAAGGGACCGGCGGTGACCTTGAGTTCCCGCCGGGCGCCGTCGTTGAAGGCGTTGGGGGTGCCCATGACGTTCTTCGGGTACAGCGGCGTGAACAGCGACTGCCAGTCGGCGTAGGGCCGGCTGAAGGTGACCTTGACCTCCAGGTCGTTGGCGCCGCGCTCGACCTTCTCGATGCGGTCGTACCCGGCGTTGCGGGCGGTCCAGTAGGCGCTGTCCTTGCCGGACAGGGCGCGCCACTGGGCGGCGAAGTCGGCGGCGCCGATCTCCCGGCCGTCGCTCCAGACTGCCTGCTGGTTCAGCTTGTAGAGGACGACCTGCTTGGGCTCGGTGTCGACGACCTTCGCCGACTCCAGGTAGTCGGGGTTGCGCACCGGGCGGCCGGTCTCGTCCGTCCGGTACATCGAGGGCAGCACGGCCTCGGCGACGCGGGCCGTGGTGGCGTCGGCGTCCGACTGGAAGGCGTTCAGCGTCTCCGGCACGGAGTCCACGGCCCAGCGCAGGGTGCCGCCGTCGGAGACCCGGGCGCGGGCGGCGGCGGAGACGTCCTTTCCGGCCAGCGGCTTGCCCGACGGGTCCTTCGAGGTGCAGCCGGCCAGGGCGGGGACCGCGAGCACACCCGCGGTGAGGAAGGCGACCGAGCGCATGACCGCGCGCGGTGCGACGCCGACGTGGGACATCTCTGCTACCTCCGGAAGGCCGCGGGCATGGTGATCGCTTGTGGCGGCATATGAGCGATATGCCTTATATGCGTTATTCACGTTGATCATTTGTATCCGGATGGGGATGCGGCAACTGAAGAGGAAACGGTTCGGCGACACAGGGCGACACGTCGACGACGGCACGTAAGGCCACCCGTGCGGCGCAACGCCGGCCGCGGTGCACCGACGCGCCCCGGCCAATCGCTGCACATCCCTTCCCAGCGGCAGGTGTGACGCGCGACACTCTCAGGCGCATGAACGTCGCCCCCAGGGCCGGCCCCCGCCGTGCCCGACGGAAGTGAGGTCACGTCATGTCCGTGCACGACGACCTGTCATCGATGCAACGCAACCTGGACGACCTGTCCCGCTCGGTGGCCCGGCTGGAACAGCGGCTGGGCAGCCGCGGCCTGGAGGTCCGCCGGGTCCGCACCGACGCCGACCACCTGCGCGAGAGCGTCGCGCTGCTGCGGGCCGCGGCCGGTCCGGAGGCGGCAAGGCGTCCGGACCTCGTCCCGATCCCCGACACCCCGTACGACGGCTCGCTGTGGACGGACTCGGACGACGAGGGTCTCGGCGCCCGCGACCGCCACGCCCCCTGAACCCGACCCGACCGGAGTCGCCCAGTGGCCACTGGTACGGAACCTCCAGCCACCGAACCCCGTCCCCGAGGCGGCGGCGTCCACACCCCGACGCGCGCCGCCATCCGCGCCCCGCACCTGCGCACCGACCACTGGTGGCTGGCGCCGGCCGCCACCGCCGCCGGCCTGCTGGCCTTCGTCGTCTACTCCACCTGGCGGGCCCTGTCGGGCGCCGACTACTACGCAGCCCCGTACGTCTCGCCCTTCTACTCCCCCTGTCTGGCGGAGAACTGCGAGCCGATGCGCGCCGGACCCAACTGGGAACTCTTCGGCACCTGGTGGGGCCTGTCCCCCGCGGTCGTCATCCTGGTCTTCCCGCTCGGCTTCCGGCTGACCTGCTACTACTACCGCAAGGCCTACTACCGGGGCTTCTGGGCCTCCCCGCCGGCCTGCGCGGTGGCCGAGCCGCACCGCAAGTACACCGGCGAGACCCGCTTCCCGCTCATCCTGCAGAACGTCCACCGGTACTTCTTCTACGCCGCGCTCCTGGTCGCGGGCATCCTCACCTACGACACCGTGCTCGCCTTCCGCGACGAGCACTACGCCTGGGGCCACATGGGGCTCGGCACCCTGGTCTTCCTCGTCAACATCGTGCTGATCTGGGCGTACACCCTCTCCTGCCACTCCTGCCGGCACATCGTCGGCGGCAAGCTCAAGCACTTCTCCCGGCACCCCGCGCGCTACCGGGCCTGGCAGCTGGTCGGGCGGCTCAACGCCCGGCACATGGGGCTCGCCTGGGCCTCGCTGGTGAGCGTGGCGGTCGCCGACCTCTATGTGTATCTCGTCGCGTCCGGCGCCTTCGACGATCCGAGGTTCTTCTGATGTCCGTGGTCGACCGCCAGGAGTGGGACGTCGTCGTGGTGGGCGCGGGCGGCGCCGGGCTGCGCGCCGCGATCGAGGCCCGCGAGCGCGGCGCCCGTACGGCGGTGATCTGCAAGTCGCTGTTCGGCAAGGCGCACACCGTGATGGCCGAGGGCGGCATCGCGGCCGCCATGGGCAACGTCAACTCCGGCGACGACTGGCAGGTCCACTTCCGCGACACCATGCGCGGCGGCAAGTTCCTCAACCAGTGGCGGATGGCCGAGCTGCACGCCCGGGAGGCCCCGCAGCGGGTGTGGGAACTGGAGACCTGGGGCGCGCTGTTCGACCGTACGAAGGACGGCCGGATCTCCCAGCGCAACTTCGGCGGCCACGAGTACCCGCGGCTCGCCCACGTCGGCGACCGCACAGGCCTTGAGCTGATCCGCACCCTCCAGCAGAAGATCGTCTCGCTCCAGCAGGAGGACTTCCGCGAGACCGGGGACCACGAGTCCCGGCTCAGGGTCTTCCAGGAGTGCACGGTCACCCGGGTGCTCAAGGAGGGCCGGGAGGTCTCGGGCGTCTTCGGCTACGAGCGCGAGACCGGCCGCTTCCTCGTCCTGGAGGCGCCCTCGGTGGTCCTCGCCACGGGCGGCATCGGCAAGTCCTTCAAGGTGACGTCGAACTCGTGGGAGTACACCGGGGACGGCCACGCGCTGGCGCTGCTGGCCGGAGCGCCCCTGCTGAACATGGAGTTCGTGCAGTTCCACCCGACGGGCATGGTCTGGCCGCCGTCGGTGAAGGGCATCCTCGTCACCGAGTCGGTGCGCGGCGACGGCGGGGTGCTCAGGAACTCCGACGGCAGGCGGTTCATGTTCGACTACGTCCCCAACGTCTTCAAGGAGAAGTACGCCGAGTCGGAGGAGGAGGGCGACCGCTGGTACGACGACCCGGACCACAACCGGCGCCCGCCCGAACTCCTGCCCCGCGACGAGGTGGCGCGCGCGATCAACGCCGAGGTGAAGGAGGGCCGGGGCTCCCCGCACGGCGGGGTCTTCCTCGACGTGTCGACCCGGATGCCCGCCGAGGTGATCCGGCGCCGGCTGCCCTCCATGTACCACCAGTTCAAGGAGCTGGCCGATGTCGACATCACGGCCGAGCCGATGGAGGTCGGACCCACCTGCCACTACGTGATGGGCGGTGTCGCGGTCGACTCCGACACGGCCGCCGCCCACGGGGTGCCGGGGCTGTACGCGGCCGGCGAGGTGGCCGGCGGCATGCACGGCTCCAACCGGCTCGGCGGCAACTCCCTTTCCGACCTGCTGGTGTTCGGGCGCCGGGCGGGATGGCACGCCGCCGAGCACGCCGCGCGACGGGCCGGGGCGCGCCCCGGGGTGGACGACGCCGAGGTCGACGCCGCCGCGGCGGAGGCCCTGCGGCCGTTCTCCGCGGAGTTCTCCGCGGAGACGGACGAGCCCCGTGAAGGGCCTCCGGAGAACCCGTACACCCTCCATCAGGAACTCCAGCAGACGATGAACGACCTGGTCGGCATCATCCGCCGCGAGGCCGAGATGAAGCAGGCCCTGGAGAAGCTGGCGGAGCTGCGGGTACGGGCGAGGCGGGCCGGGGTGGAGGGGCACCGGCAGTTCAACCCGGGCTGGCACCTCGCCCTGGACCTGCGCAACATGCTGCTGGTCAGCGAGTGCGTGGCGCGGGCCGCGCTTGAACGCACCGAGTCGCGCGGCGGGCACACCCGCGAGGACCATCCCTCAATGGACCGCCGGTGGCGTCCGGTCAACCTGCTGTGCACGCCGGCCGATCCGACCGGCGGCCTGGCGGCGACGGACCCGGAGCGCGGCCGGATCACCCTGGAGCGGCGGACCACCGAGCCCGTCCGACCCGACCTGCTCGCCCTCTTCGAGAAGGAGGAGCTGGTCAAGTACCTCGCCGAGGAGGAGCTTTCCCCATGAGCGGCTATGAGGCCCGCTTCAAGGTGTGGCGCGGTGACGTGGAGGGCGGTGGTCTGGCGGACTTCCGCGTCGAGGTCAACGACGGCGAGGTGGTCCTGGACATCATCCACCGCATCCAGGCCACCCAGGCCCCCGATCTCGCGGTGCGCTGGAACTGCAAGGCGGGCAAGTGCGGTTCGTGCTCGGCGGAGGTCAACGGGCGTCCGCGGCTGCTGTGCATGACCCGCATGTCCGTCTTCACCCGCGAGGAGACGATCACTGTCACGCCGCTGCGCGCCTTCCCGGTCGTCCGCGACCTGGTGACGGACGTCGGCTTCAACTACACCAAGGCCCGCGAGATCCCCTCCTTCGTGCCGCCCGCCGAACTGGGGCCGGGCGAGTACCGGATGGCGCAGGAGGACGTGGACCGCCCGCAGGAGTTCCGCAAGTGCATCGAGTGCTTCCTGTGCCAGGACACCTGCCATGTCGTGCGCGACCACGAGGAGAACAAGCCGGTCTTCGCGGGCCCGCGCTTCCTCATGCGCGTCGCCGAACTGGACATGCATCCGCTGGACGCCGCCGAGGACACGGGCCTGGACCGCGGGCGCACGGCCCAGGACGAGCACGGCCTCGGCTACTGCAACATCACCAAGTGCTGCACGGAGGTCTGCCCCGAGGGCATCAGGATCACGGACAACGCGCTGATTCCCCTGAAGGAACGGGCCGTCGACCGCAAGTACGACCCGCTGGTGTGGCTGGGTTCGAAGATCAGGCGCCGGTCCTAGACGGTCCGGGCGTGGCCGGGTCGGAGCGCTTCGGCCCTCGGCCCCGGTCGCGGTGGCCGGTGCCCGTGCGTACGCTGCGAGCATGTTGCCGGCGGGGACGACTCGAACCCTTGTTCCGGTCGTGGTCGGAGGCGCGTCGCGGTGATCTCCGTCGACCTGGTGCCGCCCCTGGTCACGGCCGGGGCGGCACTGCTGCTTGCCGGGTACGGCCATGTGCGCCGCATCCGGCGGGCCCGGACGCGTACGACACCGGGGCGGGTCAGAAGAGGCTGAGCAGGGCCTCCGCCGGGTCGGCCAGCGGGGTGTCGCCGCCGGGGAGGGGCAGTTCGAACCACACCGTCTTGCCGCGCGGCGTACGGCGTGAGCCCCAGGCCGCGCTGAGCAGGCCGACCAGTTGCAGGCCGCGACCGCCCTCGTCGGTGTCGCGGGCGCGGCGCCGCCGGGGCTGGACCAGTCCGGAGTCCCAGACCTCGCAGACCAGGGTGCGGTCGAGCAGGAGGCGGAGTCTGATCTCGCCCTCGCCGTAGCGCAGCGCGTTGGTGACCAGTTCGCTGACGAGCAGTTCCGTGGTGTCGACCAGCGGCTCCAGGTCCCAGGCGAGCAGCTGGGTGCGGGCGTACTCGCGGGCCCGGCCGACGCTGCGCGGCTCGCGCGGCAGGGTCCAGTCGCCGACCGAATCGCCGGGCAGCCCCTGGACGCGGGCCATCAGCAGGGCGATGTCGTCCTCGCCGTGGTGGCCGTCGAGGGTGTTGAGGACCTGGTCGCAGAACGTCCTCCAGGTCCCGGTAGGTGTCGGCGCGCGGTGCCGTCGTGGAGGGGCGGTGGTCGGAGGACGGGTAGGCCGGGTCGGTGAGGGCTCCCACGAAGGCCTGGAGGCCCTCGTCGAGCGGGTGGTCGCGGCTCTCGACCAGTCCGTCCGTGTAGAGCGCGAGCAGGGCGCCCTCGGGCAGTTCGACCTCCACCTCCTCGAAGGGCTCGCCGCCGACGCCGAGCGGCAGTCCGGGCGGCACGTCCAGCATCAGCGCCGACTCGCCGGGCTCGACCAGGACCGGCGGCAGATGGCCGGCGTTGGCGAAGGTGCAGCGCCTGGTCACCGAGTCGTAGACGGCGTACACACAGGTCGCCAGGTACACCTCGGAGAGGTCGGCCTCGCGGGGGCGCCGGGCCGCCCTGGTGGCCTGCTGGACGCCTCCCGGGGCGCCGAGGCCGCGGGCGATCTCGTCCAACTGGGCCAGCACCTCGGCCGGTTCGAGATCGAGCTGCGCCAGCGTCCGTACGGCCGTACGGAGTTCGCCCATGGCGACCGCGGCGCGCAGGCCCCGGCCCATCACGTCGCCGACGACCAGCGCGGTGCGGTGCCCGGGGAGTTCGATGACGTCGAACCAGTCGCCGCCGACTTCGCTGGGCCGGCCGGTGGCCGCGTTGCCCGGCAGATAGCGGCAGGCGATGTCCAGGCCGGAGGCCTCCGGGTCGCCGGGCGGGAGCAGGGAGCGTTGCAGTATCAGCGCGCGTTCGTGCTCGCGCCGGTAGAGGCGGGCGTTGTCGATGCAGACGGCGGCGCGCGCGGCCAGCTCCACGGCGAGGTCGCGGTCGCGGTCCCCGAACGGCTCGCTGCCCTTGGTCCTGGCGAACTGGGCGAGTCCCACCACCGTGTCGTGCGCGACCATCGGCACGGCGAGCGTGGACTGCACGAGGCCGCCCTCCTCGGCGGGGACGGTGCGCGGGCGTGCCGCGCGCAGGGCGTCGGCGCAGGGCGAGTTGAACGGGTAGTGGTGGACGGCGCCGAGCTGGACGCGTTCGCCCGCGCCCTGGAACGGGGCCTCGGAGACGGCGCTGGAGAAGGCGACGCGGCGCAGCTCCGCGCTGCCGTCGGCGAGTCCGGGCGGGGTCTCGTCGCCCACCAGCAGGCCCTGGTAGAGGTCGACGGTGGCCAGGTCGCAGAAGCCGGGGACGACCACGTCGAGGAGTTCGCGGGCGGTGGTCTCCAGGTCGAGGGAGTTGCCGATACGGGCGCCTGCCTCGTTGAGAAGGGCGAGATTGCGCCGGGCGGCGGCGGCCTCGCGGGCGGCGGCGCGGCGGGCGGTGATGTCGGTTCCCAGCCAGGCGACACCGATGGGACGGCCCGAACCGCTGTGTACGCGGTAGAGGTTGACGGACCAGTGGCGGCGTTCCTCGAAGCCCGGCACGAAGCCCGTGACGTGCATGTCGGTGACGGAGTCGCCCGTCTCCAGCACCCGGCGCAGGGTGGCGGTGACCCGGTCGGCCTCGGCGCGCGGCAGGTAGTCGTGGACGCCCTTGCCGCGGTGGTCGTCGGGGGTGCCGCCGAAGATGGAGGCGAACCGCTGGTTGGCGCGGCGCACCCGCAGCTCGGGGTCGATCAGCAGGAAGCCGAAGGGGGATTGGCCGAATATGGCCTGCGAGGCGGCGAGGTCGGTCTCGATGCTGCGCAGGACGCGGACATCGACGACGATGCAGACGGCGGCCTTCTGCCCGTCCTCCGTCCGCGTCGGCATGACGTACACCTCGGCCAGCCCGCGCTGCCCCTGTTCGCGCCACCCGGGTTCGGTGCCGCCGTCCGGCGTCCGGAAGGGGACCACGCCGGTCCACTCCCGTCCGTCGAGGATCTCGGCCATCTTCCGCTGGCCGCGGTCCCGGAGGTCAGGATCGACGAAGGCCTCGATGGGGTCGGTGCCCACGGCTTGTTCCGCGCGGATGCCGAGCAGTTGCTCCGCGCGCAGGCTCCACTGGTCGACGAGCCCGTCGGGGCCGATGGAGAAGGAGGCGACCTTGACGTAGTCGTAGAGGGAGCCGGGCGGGCTGCTCTGCCACACCGCGTCACCGAACGGCACGCCGTCCGAAGGGCCCTCGGACTCCGTGGCCCTCGCTGGTATCTCGCTCACGCGAACCGTCCCCTCCAGCTCACCGCGTCCGGCACCGGTCACCGGGGGCGGCTGCCCGCAGTATCCAGCACTACGGCGCCGCACAACACGGTGTTCACGATCACAGCACGGTCCCGATGCTTTTCGGTCCGGACCGTGACAACACTTCCAGTCTTCTAACCAGCGGACACGTCATCGAATCACGCAGTTCGACAACTGCCACCGGCCTGAACCGGTCGGGGGACGGGACCGGGCCCGATGTCGGGACATTTCGGCTCGACGACAACGGTGCGTCACCTGCCCGTGGCGGCAACGCGAGTTCGAACCGCACCGCCTCGCCCGTCCGGTCCGGCGGGGCGGCGCGCCGGGCCGGAGACCGGTGGCGTGCCGCAGGGCGTGGGTGACCGGCTCGCCGACCAGCGGGGCGACGGTGCCGCCGACGCCGCCGGGGCCCCGGGCGCGCGGTGCGCGGCGGGCCGGGGGGCGGGCGGCCGGCACGGCGGCGGCGCGGGAAACGCCCACCCGGCACGGCCGCCCGCGCGCCCGGTCGCACCGGTGCCCTGCCCGGCCGGTGCCCCCTTCGTCCGTGTTCGGTTTCGCGGGGTTGATGCGCACATGCCCGGCATCCGGGCTCGATATCGGCCAGGGGCGCACTGAGGCAACCACGGTGCAGGGGGGCGCTCGTATCTGCCCGGTTCATGCACCCCGCGCGCCCGTGGCGCCCAGTCCCAGGTGCGCGAGCGCCCGCTCGACGGCCGGCACGTCCTGGTCGAGCCAGGGGACGTCCCAGACCTGGGCGGGGGTCAGCCAGCGCAGTTCGTCGTGGTCCTCAAGGGCCTCGGGGGCGGCGGAGCCGGGAAGCAGGCGCGCGGTCCACACCCGCAGGACGAAGGGGGGTCTGAGCGGCCACTGTCCGGGGACGCGCTCACCGGTCTCGGCCCGCACGCCGAGTTCCTCGCGCAGTTCGCGCACGAGGGCCGCCTCGGGCGTCTCGCCCGGCTCGACCTTGCCGCCGGGCAGCTCCCACCGTCCGGCCAGTTCGGCCGGTGCGCTGCGGCGCGCGGCGAGCAGGCGCCCGCCGTCGACCAGGGCGGCGCCCACCACGATCCGTTCCGTCATGCGCCGGAGCCTACGGCCTGTCGGCGCGGTCAGTCGGACGCGCCCGTTCCGTTCGGGCCGAGCTTTTCGACCCAGTAGAGCTGCTGGTGTCCGCGGGCGTGGAGGGTGTCCGCGATCTGCTGGGCCTCGGCCCGCGTCGCGTACCTGCCCACGCGGTAGCGGTTGCCGTTGTCGTCCTGCCGGAAGACCAGCCAGGGAAGAGTGACCGTGCTGTCGTTCATCGCGCCCCTCCACTTCCCGTCCGCGGCCCGCGCCGCGCCCCGCCCGCCAAGGAAACCGCACTCCGCATATGCCCGACCCTACGCCTAACCTTCACGCAGCGAATACGGCATGGCACAAAGAGGTACGCAACCAGCCAGAACCCAGGGGGCGCGCGATACAGAACGCGCCGTCCGCGCGCACCCGGTCCCCGGGGCGAGGGCATGCCGGGGGCGAGGGAGCGACCTGCGAGAACGACCGGAATCCGGCGCCGCGCGGAACATGGCGCGAGGGTGCGGACCCGCACACGGGCAACACAAAGGGGCGCAGGAGGCGCACGGGGGGCGTGCGCCATCTCACACCACCTGGGAATCGGCGAACTCCCCCGGCGGCGCCGCTATTTGACGGGCAGGTGGTACGCCACCCGGTACCGGTCGGCCGGGACGACCACGTCGGCCGTCTCGACCGCCCGGCCCGAGGCGTAGAAGGTGCGCTGGATGACCAGGACGACATGCCCGGGGACACCGCCCAGGGCGAGCAGCTCCTCGGCGAGGCCGGGGCGGGCGCCGACCTCCTCGGTGACATTGTCGACGACGACGTCGATGGCGGCCATGCGCTCGACGACGCCCATGCCGCCGAGCGGTCCCTCCTCGGGGAGCATCACCGGTGTGCGGCCGGTGAGGTCGAGCGGCTCCCAGGAGGTGGAGAGCATCATGGCCTCGCCGCCCTCACGGAAGACGTACCGCGTGCACATCACGCGGTCGCCGGGCTTGATCCCGAGCCGCTCGGCCACGGCGCCGCTCGCCTCGGCCTGCTCGCTGCGCGACTCCCACGTGCCGCGCGCCTCGCCGTCGGCCTGCTCCTGCCGGAAGGGGGTGGCGCCACCGGCCGGCCGGTACCCGGAGCGGGCGATGCGGCGGGGCACGGGCCGCTCGCGCACATAGGTACCGGAACCGGAACGGCCCTCGACCAGCCCCTCGGCCATCAGCACCTTGCGCGCCTCCAGGGCGACGGTGTCCGAGACGCCGTACTCCTCGCGGATCCGCGCCTGGGACGGCAGGCGGGTATGGGGCGGCAGCAGGCCGTCGGCGATCTTCTTGCGGAGATCACCCGCGACACGCAGATACGCCGGCTGCTCACCGAATGTCACTGGCCGCTCCCATCAGGTTGTACAGACAGCAACAGCGTCGCAACCGTAGGTTGTGCCAGGCAAGCAAAGGCCAGGGAATCACTCGATGTGATGACTTGTGTTCCGGAGGGCTTTGCGCAGGCACTTTCTCCCCGCTCCGGCCGCCGTCACACCTCCAGGCCGGGGTTCTGGGCCCCGCCCGCGCCGCCGTCCCCGTGATCCGGCCGCTCCGTGGACAGGCCCAGGGCCTTGCGGGCGGTGACCGTGGTGTCGGCCAGGACGAGGTCGTACCCCTTGCCGTAGTGCTCGTAGTACGCGTCGAGGTCGGTGGTCCGCGCCGCCAGGCTCCACTCCTCGCGCGCCGCCTCCAGGTCCGCGACCAGCTCGGCGACCGGGCGCTCGGCGCCGTCGGGCCAGCTGTGCCCGGTCAGCGTCCCGATCTCGCCCCTGAGCGCCTCCGCCACCTGCCCCGCCCAGATCCGGTAGGCCGCGAAGTCGTCCTCGACCGCCTCCGCCTCGGGCACCTCGTCCATGGCCCGGTTGAGCCGCCCCTCCGCCAGCAGATAGGCAAGCTGGTCCGGGTCGAGGTCGGCGGCGTTGTTGCGCAGCGAGCCGGTCAGCGTGCCGCGCTCGTCCGTGTTCCCGAACACGCAGGTGACCTCCCGGTCACCGGCCCGCCAGCTCTCGGCGGTCGGCGTCAGGTAGTACACGTCGGCCTCGGCGGGCAGGGCCCACCGGTCCAGGGCGTAGCGGTCCTGGAAGGCGTGGCAGCGCTCGTCGGCGGCGCGGGTGATCCCCTCGTCCCCGGGGTAGGCGCTGTCGCGCAGCTCGAAGGAGCCGAACACCTCGCCGTCGTGCTCCCGCCCGCAGGGCACCGTGTCGACGTCGTACGTCGCGCCCTCCAGTGAGCCGCCCGGGGTGGTGAAGCACTGGCCCTCCTTGAGCGCGTAGGCGGTGCCCTCGCCCCGCGCGGCGCCGCGGAAGCCGTCCCAGAAGTCGGCGGCGGCGCCCGTGGAGAGCGAGACCGCCCACAGGGCCAGCCCCACGCAGGACAGCACGGTGCCTGCCACGGCGAAGCCCTTGCCCCGCTCGCTCCGCTTCCTGATCCGGGCCAGCGCGATCAGCCCCAGCACCAGCCCGACCGCGGGCACGCAGCAGAGGAGACCGAGCACGAACGAGGCGATGGCGAGCCCGTTGACGGGTGCCTGCCGGGGATACGGCCCGTGGGGCACGCCCCAGGCTCCCGGACGGGGGTACTGCGGCGGGTACGGCCCCTGCGGGTACGGCCCCTGGAAAGGGGGTCCTTGGGGCCCGGACGGCGGCGGTATGGACACGTGTACCGTGCTCCTGCTTTCGGACGGTGCCGCGGAGGTGCCGCGATCACTGCGCGCATCGTAAGCACGCGGGCGGACGGGGCGGCGAGGAGGCCGTGCGCCGGGCGGTCCCGGCCGTTCGCTCAGGAGGTCTGCGCGGACTCCCCGTCTCCCACGCCCAGTCGGGCCTGCTCCTCCTCGACGATCCGCCGGGCCAGGTCCGTGTCCGACACGTCCACGGCGTCCGGCGTCGACTCGGCCACCGCGCTGCGCCGGGCGTAGGCGTCGAAGAGCCGGGCCTTGCGCTCCAGCATCCGCACCATCCGCTCGTCCACTCCGCCGGTGGCCAGGAGCCGGTGCACGCGGACCGGTCGCACCTGGCCCATGCGGTGGGCCCGCGCGATCGCCTGGTGCTCGACGGTCGGCTTGAGCTGGGGCTCGCAGATGACCACCACGGAGGCGGCCTGCATATTGAGTCCGACCCCCGCCGCCTGGATCTGCGCCAGCAGCACCGCCGGTCCGGACCCGGCCGTGAACTCGTCGACGAGCCGTTGCCTGCGGGCGGGCGGCACCGCGCCGGTGAGCGGCCCGAACACGGGGCCGTACCCGCCCGCAGCGGTACCGTCGAAGGCCGCGGCGGCCGCGTCGGCCGCGTCGGCGGAGGCGGCGGCGTCGGCGGAGGCGGAGGAGGCGGAGGCGGAGGCGTCCGGGGCGGCGAGGGCGTCCCTCACCACGGTCAGGACGTGCCGGAAGTTGGAGAAGACCACGACCTTGAGCCCGTTCTCCCCGGCCTCCCGCACGATCTCCCGGAGCCGGCCGAGCTTGGCGGACTTCTCGGGGCGCGCGTACGCCGCTCTGCGCATCGCCATGAAGTTGCCGTCGGCGACGGCCTCGCGGTAGGCCTCCTCGTCGTCGGCGCTCAGCTCCTCCCACTCGTCCGTGTGCTGGAGGCTGGGCAGTTCGGTCAGCACGTCCTCCTGGTTGCGCCGCAGATAGACGGGCGCGACCGCCTGGCGGAAGGCCACCGAACCGGCCAGTCCCGCACCGTCCTCCAGCCGCTCGGCCACGCCGGGGTCGAGCATCGCGACCAGGTTGCGGAACTCGGCGACCCGGTTCTCCATCGGCGTCCCCGTCATGAACAGGACGTGCTCGCACCGTGCGGCCCACCGGTCGACCGCCTGCGAGCGCAGGGCCTGCGGGTTCTTCACGGAGTGCGCCTCGTCGACCACCAGCATGGCGACCTCGTCCGGCTCCGGGTCCTGAAATCCGCGCAGGGAGTCGAAGGTGGTCACGGCGACCCCGCCCCGCTGCCGCCAGTCGGCGAAGGCGTCCTGCCGGTCGGGGCCGTGCAGCGGGGCGGCCCGCAGGGTGCTGCGGGCCTCGATCTCCCGCGTCCAGTTGACCAGGACGCTCGCCGGACACACGACGAGGAAGTGGGTGCGCCCTCCGGCGGCCAGGTGTGCCAGTACGGCGATGGCCTGGATGGTCTTGCCGAGGCCCATCTCGTCGCCGAGGATCACCCGGCGCCGCGCGAGCGCGAACCGCGCGCCGAACGCCTGGTATCCGCGCAGGGACACCCGGCGGTGCGAGTCGTCGAGCCGCAGGCCCCGCACCCGCTCGGCGATGCCGTCGGGCAGGAACCCCTCGGCGGCGGCGGTGTCGGGGGCGTGTCCGGCGATCTCGCCGAGCAGGCCGTAGTACTCGGCGGAGCGCAGTTCGAAGTCGGTCCAGGCCGCGAGGTCGCCCGGCGGTCCGCGCAGCAGGTCCACCGAGGCCTGGGCGAGCAGTTCGGGGGTCCCGGCTCCTTCCGCCTCCTCGACGAGGGTCCGGATCGCCGCCACGGCTTCCAGGGCCCGGGTCCTCTTCTCCCGTCCGGCGAGCAGCAGCCCGATCCGTCCGGCGGCCGGCCGGGCGTCGGCCAGCAGGGGGTCGAGCCGCCGCGTCACACCGGTCGCCGCGTCGAGCGCGCGGCGCGCCTCCGGGCCCGCCTCGACCAGTACGTGCAGGGCCACGACCAGCGCGGTCGTGCGCGGTTCGGGCCGGTCCACGTCCAGGTGCACGGCGGCGGTCTCTCCGGCCGCCCGCGCCAACTGCCGTGCGGCGGCCACGATCTGATCGACCGTGCGCTGCCCCACGCCCGGGATCTGCCGCAGCCGGTAGGGACCGGCGTCGAGTACGGCCCCCACCGTGGTGAGGCCGCTCTTCTCGACGGCCCCCAGCCGCAGCCGCCCGCCGGTGACATCCTGCAACCGGGCCACGGGAATGGCGTCGAGGGCCTCCGCGACCGCCGTGTCGTGGAGCGGCTTCAGCGCCGCCCTGACCGCCTCGACGGCCCTTTCGTGGTCCTCGGCCAGTGATCGCGCGGCCTCGTGCAGCCGCGTCCCGCGCGCGACCGTCTCGCGCTCACGGCGCCCCATGGCGCACCGCGTTCCTTCCCGGCCGCGGCGAGCCCGGTCCCCGGGCCGCCGCCTCCTCAACCGCTGTGCACACGCGCACGCACTCCTTGCGGGCCGAACGGGACGAGGAGTTCGACCGCGCCGCCGTCGGCACCGCCCGGGGTGATCGTCCTGACGGCCCGGGTGCCGCCCGGCCGCCGGGAGAGCGGCACGAAGAGCGTCCCGAGGCGCCGGCCGGGCGCACCCGGAACCGCGTCGAGTACGTCGTCCGTTCCGCCGGCCACCGGGCCACTTTGCCACAACAGCAAGATTTCGTGCCAGATCGTGTTCCGTCCGGTGAGACTGACCGCATCCCGACCGAAGGAGTTCCGATGGACACCACCGACGCGGGCACGTTCTGGGACGACCTCTACGCGGCCCGGACCCCGGACAGCGCTCCGCGGCCGAACGTCCGTCTCGTCGAGACGGTCACCGGTCTGTCCCCCGGCGACGCGCTGGACCTCGGCTGCGGCAACGGCGGCGACGCGCTGTGGCTCGCCCGCCGGGGCTGGCGGGTCACGGCCGTCGACATCTCGGCCGTGGCGACCGAACGGCTCACCGGGCACGCCCGCTCGCACGGCCTCGGCGACCTGGTCACCACCGAGCGGCACGACCTGCGCGAGTCCTTTCCCGAGGGCCGGTTCGACCTGGTCTGCGCCCACTACCTGCACACCCCGTTCGACCTGGACCGGGCGGCCGTCCTGCGCTCGGCCGCGCACGCGCTGCGCTCGGGCGGGCGGCTGCTGGTCGTCGACCACGGCTCGACCGCACCGTGGTCGTGGAACCAGGATTCCGATGTCCGGCACCCGGCACCGCGGGAGGTCGCGGCGGGCATCGGCCTCGGCCCGGCGACATGGACGGTCGAGCGGGCCGACGCCCCGCACCGGATCGCGACCGGCCCGGACGGGAGCACCGCCGAGGTCGTCGACCACGTCCTGCTGATACGCCGCACCGCCTGACCGAACGTGGCGGCGCCGTCAGTCGCGGGCCCCGGAGGTGCGCGAGCGGCGGTTGCGCCAGCGGGTGACCAGCCACAGGACGTTGACCCCGCCCAGGGTGAGGAGCACGGCCGCCGAGTCGGCGTTGCGGGTGAGACCGTGCTCGGGTCCCAGCCCCCGTGCCGCGCGGACCAGCAGGGCGATGTCGACGGGGAGGGTGACGGCGGCCATGAACGCCAGGCAGGCCGCCGTGCCGACCACGAGGACGACGCTGTAGACGCGGACGGCCCTGCGTTCGTGCGGGGGCAGCCGGGTGCTCGGGTCACCGGGCCCGGCGGCCCGCTTCCCGGCGCCGGGGAGCATCGCCCGCAGCACCCGCAGAGTCCGCCGGAACCGGTACCGGGCGTAGGCGAGGCCGTCGCCGTACAGGTCCCGGCAGCCGGTGAGGTCCTGGAGGACGAAGTACAGGTCCGTCCGCGTGAACACCATGCACTGGAAGGGCAGCGGCAGCAGGGCCAGCAACAGGGCCGCGGCCAGCAGCCGGTGGGCGGTCGCCCCGGTGTCCGTCAGGGCGAGGACCAGGATCAGGGCCGACGCGACGGACAGGTTGAGGGCGATGCCGGACAGGTAGGCGGTCAACCGGTGTCGGCGGGGGGCGAGTTCGATGCCGCTGATGTCGGTCTGCATGACGAGGAACTGCAGCCGGGTGCCCAGCCGCATCCTCCCCGGCACGCCCGCGGCACGGGCGGTGACCAGGTGCGCCAGCTCATGGGCCAGCAGCAGCGTCCATCCGGCCGCCGCCGCGCTGAGCAGGACCAGGCTGCCGTGTGGGCTCCACAGCAGGTCGCGATAGCCGGGGAGGAGGTCGGGCCGGCGGAACAGGGCGACGACGGCGGCCGCCAGCAGCGCTCCGACGAGCACGGGCAGCGCGGGGTGCAGGGCGAGCCGGACGTGGCGGGGGCGCAGCCAGGGCAGTGACGCGCGCGGCGGTTCGGCGTCCGGGACCGGGTGGTCTCCGACGCGTGCCACGAACCCGAGGGCGGTCAGGTCCCCGACGAAGTCCGCGATCTCGAACTCCTCGCCGGTCTCGGCGCGCAGGATCTCCTCGGTGCGGGCCACGCTCAGCCCCTCGCCCAGGAGTTCCACCGCGCGGGCCCCCGCGGCCGGCAGGGCGACGAAGGTCCTGGTGCTCATGCGGCCCACGATCCACTCGTCCCGGTCCCGCCGCACCGCCAGATCGTGCAGCACGACACGGGTCGACGGCTCGACCCGGGGACGATCCTGAGCCGCGGTGCCGGTCACGAGGTCACCCCGGGGTCGAGGTCCGCCCCGGCGACCGACCGCGGGTTCGTGCATGTGCCCGGGTCGGCGGACTTCCCTGGGTCCGTGGCCGGTTGCCGGTCCGTGGCCGGTCGCCGGTCCGTCGCCGGTTGCTGGTCCGTCGCCGGTTGCCGGTTCGTGTCCGGTTGCCGGTCCACGTCCGGTTGCCGGTTCGTGTCCGGTCGCGGGTTCGTGTCCGGTCGCGGGTTCGCAGCCGACCGCCGGTCCGTGGCCGCCCCCGGGCCCGTCACCGACTGCCGGTCCGCAACCGGCCTCGGGCCCACCACCGACCGCGCGTCCGCAGCCAGGCCCGGGTCCGGAACCGCCCCCGGGTCCGTGGCCAGTCGCCGGTCCGTGGCCACCCCCGGGTCCGTAGCCGGTATCGGGTCCTCGGCCGACCGCCGGTCCGCAGCCAACCCCGGCTCCGTGGCCAGTCGCCGGTCCACAGCCAACCCCGGGTCCATGGCCGCCCCCGGGCCCGTAGCCGACCGCCGGTCCATGGCCGCCCCCCGGTCCCCAACCGGCTCCAGCGCAACCGCCCGTTCCGCCCCGCAGGCCGGGCAGTCGGGGCGTTGCCGCGAGCGTTGCATGATCGGGTCGCCGGGCATCATGAGGTTGAGGCCGAAGCGGCAGCCGGGTTCGGTCCGGGGGACACCGCACAGCAGCGTGAGCGCGGCGTGGGCCAGCAGGCCGCCGGACAGGCCCGCGGTCACGGCGTTGGCCGGATTCCACGGCATACGGGGTGAGGCCACTTCCTCGTCCTGGCCGGGCGCGAGCCGCAGGTCGCGCCGCTCGATCTCGGCGTCGCGCAGGCACTCCCAGCACGCTCCCCGGCCGGGCGTGAACACCCCGACGCTCACCAGGGGGCCGCGGTAACCGGCCTCGGCCCATGCGGTGCCGGAGGCCAGGCAGACCCGGTTGGCCCATCTGCGGATCGCGGCGGGCCGGTCGGCGGCCAGCAACAGCACGTCGTACCCGGGCCGTTCGCCGACGCAGCCGGTGCCGCCCGCCAGCAGGTCCGCGAGGTCCGCCGGTCCGCGCACCTCACGCCGCTCGCCGGTGACCGTGGCGTGCGGGTTCAGCGCGCGCAGCGCGGCGAGGGCCGCGTCGATCTTGGGCGTACCGAGGTCGTCCTCGTGGAAGAGGGTCTGCCGGTTGAGATTGGACAGTTCGACGACATCCGGTTCGACGCAGTGCAGCCGGCCCACTCCGGAGGCCACCAGGTCCCGTGCGGCGGCCCCGCCGGTACCGCCGACGCCGACCAGCAGGACCCGGGCCCGGCGCAGCCGCAGTTGCGGCTCCCAGGGGCTCTCCCGCGGGCTCAGATCCATCCAGCGCAGCAGGGTCATGCCCCGGCTGTACCGCTCGCGTTCCCGTGCGGACAGCTCCGCCGGCGGCGCGGCCCCGGCGTCCTCGACGTACCCGGCCGCGGTCAGGTCCGTCATCGCCTGCACGATGTCCGGCGCCGGCAGCCGCAGTCGCGGGTGGCGTCGGGTCACCTCGGCGACGACGCCCGCGGTGTCCCGCGTACCGTCCATGGCCTCGACCAGCGTCCACACCCAGCCGTCGGGATCCCTGACCTCGGAACCGATGCCGTGGACGACGCTCCCGACCCTTACGTGGCCGTCCACCGTCCGGTACGCCCGGTGCTCCGGTTTGATCCGGGGCCGCCGCATCGTCTGCACCGTCATTTTCGCGCCAATCTCGTCAGCCCCAACTACCCGGACAACAACGGACATTGACAACCTTGACCCGATGAGCGAACGCTGACAAGAGCACATCGCACGGCACGCCACAGCCCCCACCGGGAGGACAAGGGATGGCGAACAAGATCGAGATCCGTCCGCTGGACAAGAAGGAGACCACCGGCGACAGCGGTGGCAACGGCGGTTCCTGACCTGACACGCACCATGGACCGCTACCTCACGGTCGCGGAAGCCACCGAGTCGGCGCGGCGGCTGGTCTCCCGGTTTCCCGGGGCCTGCCGCCTGCGCCGTATCGGCGTGTCCCGAGCGGGTCGGCCGATCCTGATGCTGTCGGTGGGCAACGGCCCGCGCCATGTCCTGGTGGTCGCCCGGCCGCACTCCGACGAGCCGGTCGGCGGGACGACGGCGCTCGCGCTCGCGGAGCGGGTGGCCCGCGGCGACCGGCGGTCCGCGGCGACCGACCCGGCCCTCGTCACCTGGAACCTCGTCCTGTGCCTCGACCCGGACGGCGCCGCGCTCAGCGAGGGCCTCGAAGAGGCGACGGCCGGGCCCGACCACACCCTGGAGAGCTACTACCGCGCCGCCTTCCGCCCGGTCGCGGCGGAACAGCCGGAGTGGGCACCGATCGTCTCGCGGCATCTCCCGGAGAGCCGGGCGCTGTTCGACGTCATCGACGAGCTGCGGCCCTTTCTCCAGTGCTCCCTGCACAATGTCGAAGCGGGCGGCAGCTGGGTCCAGTTGACCCGCGCCCTGCCCAAACTCGCCGACCCCTTCCAGGCGTCCGCCGAGCGGCACGGCATTCCGGTCCAGCACGGCACGTTCGACGCCCTGTACTGGGAGAACCCCAGCCCCGGCATCCATGTCCTGCCGCCGCCGGACAGTACCGACCGCCTGGCGGCCGGGTCCGAGAACATCGGGCTGTCCACCTGGTGCGCGCCGCAGCGCTACGGCGGGGTCACGGCGATCGTCGAAGTGCCCATGTGGGCCACCGACCTGGCCGACGACCTGTCCCCGCACCCGGACGCCGCGCACGTGCTGCGCGATCTGTCGGAGCTGGTCCGGGACGGCGGACGGCAGGTGACCGCGATCTTCGACAAGGCCCGCGGATTCCTGCCGCCGGCCGAGCACGACCCGCCCCGGCGCGTACTGGAGTGGATGGCCGACGACCTCTACGACCTGGTCGCCGACTCCTGGGAACCGCTCGCGCGGCAGGCGGCGCGGGCGTCCCGCGCCGAGGACCCGCGCGACGCCCCACCGCGGCTGACGACGGCCGAGGTCTGCGCCCTGGACGTGGTGGCCCGCCGTCAACCGCTGCGCGCGGCGGGCCTCCTGCTGCGGCTGCTGGAGACGGCGGACGACGGGGCCGCCCCGGAACTCCGTCGCGAACTGGGCGGACTCTTCACCTCGTGGTGCACGGACTTCGAGCGGGCCCTGCGTCTGCGCTGGGTCCCCGTGAGCCATCAGGTGTCGCACCAGGCCCGAACGATCGTTGCGGCTGTCGAAAGTTCGCTGATGCGTTTTCGGTGAATGGGGATCGCCTTCCGCAGACGCGACCGAGCACTCGTGCGGACATTGAACAACCCTCACCTCCACCGTCCAGGGCCGCCTCCGGATATCGCGATACCATGCCTTCGCTCCATTGACCTGCGCATATAGCCGAAGCACAGCCATTCGTATGACTTTTCATTGACCGGCGCCGGAGCGACTGCCATGATGTGGAGCACCGGCCGAACTGTTGAACGGCCAACTGCTCGAACGTCGAAAAGCACCGACCCGACCCACGGTCCCGTCTGCGCTTTTCCCCATGAACCTCGCCAAAGGATCTCCCCGGGACGGGAATCCAAAGCGAAAGTTTCGAACATCGTGCGCACCTCGGGGCGTCGCCCAACGGAGGTTTACGTTGCCGTGTCCGTCGACCACATGACCGAGTTGCCGGGTGTGGACCGCATCCGCACCCGGGACCCGAACAACCACATGAACTGCCGAAAGACCCAGCTCCTGGCCTACGTCGGCGCTCTCACCCCCTGGTCCGACCTGCTGATGTACCGCGCGCTGGGCTCCACCTCGGCCATCCACCGCCACTGCTACCTGCGCGGCAGGGACCGTTGGGCGTTCGACGCCCCGTACGTGACCGACGACGATCTGCGGCTGCTCGGGTTCGAGCCGTTCTCCGCCGGCACCGTGGACCTGGACCGCTTCGAATCCGGCGTCACCGCGTTCCTCGCCGCCGGACAGCCCGTGTTCTTCTACGCACCCCGGCACCACTTCCCCTACTGGGTGGAGTTCATGGACCGGGCCGGCACCCTCCCCGAGGAGTACGGGCTCCCGCACTCGTTCCTCGTCTGCGGAGCCGGCGGCAGCGAGGTGCTGCTGGTCGACAACATCTCCGACGACCACGAGTACTTCTCGCTCACCGTGGGGTGGGACGTGCTGCGCGACGGCTACGCCCGGGACCCGGACCACTGGTTCACCGGCTGCGCCACCCTCCGGCAGGTCTCCGGACCCGACCGGGACGGCTTCGAGGCCGCCTACCGCGTCTTCCTCGCCGGGTTCCGCGACGGCTTCGAACTCTACGACGTCATCGGTGACAACCTTGTCGCGGAGCGGGCGTCGATCGCCGCCGCATACCGCGCTCCCGGTGTCAACAGCATGGCGCTGCTGGCCGGTTCACGGGCCCTGTTCTCCCGGTTCCTGGCCCATACCGAGCACAGCGAGCCCGTACGCGCCGCCTACGCCCGCGTCGCGCGACTGGCCGGTGTGCTCTCGGACCGGGTCACCGCCTTCCAGTCCGGGCTGCCCGGTCTGCAGCCCGCGGACCGGATCCGCCGCGGCCTCGCACACCTGCGGCTGCGCGAGCAACAGGCGGCACGGCTCCTCGTCGCCGAGGCCGCCGCCCTTCCACAGATCCTTCCGGCCCCGGCCCCAGGCCGGTAGCCGCATCACACGGGGACCACACGTGCGACGACTCTTCCTGTTCAGCGGCATGGCGGGCGCGCAGGGCCCGCCCCTGGCCGCGCTGCGCGCGCTGTACGCGCGGCCGGAGAACGCGCGGTACTTCACCACCGCGGCCGAGGCCGTGGCCCGCGTACTCGACCATGTCGGCGCGGACGCCTACCGCCGGGAGCTGCCCGGCGGCATCCCGCTCACCGCCTGGCTGCGCGGCGACCCTCCGGACGCCGGCGCCCTCGACCACTCCATCGTGGACGGCCTGTGCGCCCACCTCTACCAACTGTGCCTGCTGCAACCCGCCGTGGGCCGCGCGGACGGCGACCGGCCCGCGCCGGTGGCCGCCATCGGCCACAGCCTGGGCCTGATCGGCGCGATGGTCGCGGGGCTGGGCATGACCAGCCGCCGGGAGTACACGGCGTTCTGCCACGACCTGATCGCGATGACCACGCTGACGCTGATCCGCTGCCACCGCCCGGCGCCGCCGCACGACGGCCCGGCCACCCCGATGGCCGCGGTGCTGGGCGTGCCGGCCGACGAACTGCGCGAGCTGGTGACGGACTCCCCCGTACACCTGGCGCTCGCCAACTCCGGCCGCTCGCACGTGCTGGCCGGCGATCCGGCCGACCTCGCCGACTTCCGGGCGAGACACGCGCGGCGGCTGGCCGAACCGACCGGGCGCTGGGCCTACCTGCGCAGCACCGCCCCGTTCCACACACCGCTCCTGGAGCCGGCGGTGCGGGCGACGCTGCGGGACCGGCACTTCATGACGTTCCCGCTCACCGGTGACCGGCTGGCCGTTCCGGTGTACGTCGCCGACCCGCCGGTCAATCTCCAGCACCGCGGTGACCTGCTGCCGGACGTCCTCGCCCACGCGGTGTGCCGCCCGCTGGACTGGCCCGGCACGGTCCGTGCCGCGCTCCGGGACTGCCGGCCCGACCAGATCGTCGACTTCGGACCGGGCCCGTCGGCCCGGGTGTTCACCCGGGAGACGCTGCGCGGCAGCCACAGCGGCCTGCGCTACCGCAGCGTCCCCGCACCGACCGCTTGAGTGAAGGAGCGCCACGCATGCACTGTCTGGTCTTCCCCGGCCAAGGCGTCCAGCGCAAGGGCATGGGGGTGGAACTGTTCGAACGTCATCCGCGCGAGACCGCCGCCGCGACCGAGTTGCTCGGCTATCCCGTGGCGGACCTGTGCCGCGACGACCCCGGCGGCCGGCTCGCCGACACCCGCTACGCGCAACCGGCCGTCTTCCTCGTCAACGCGCTGTCCTGGAGGGACCTGGAGCGCGATGGCCGGCGGTACGACTACTTCGCCGGGCACAGCCTGGGCGAGTTCAACGCCCTGGTGGCCGCCGGCGTCATCAATCTGATGGAGGGCCTGGCACTGGTCCGGCGCCGCGCCGAGCTGATGGCCGGCGTCACCAGCGGTGCGATGGTCGCGGTGCTCGGGCAGAGCGCGGCGCGCGTCGAGGCGACACTGCACGGCGCCGGGCTCAACCTGGTGCACGTCGCCAACCGCAACAGCGACCGGCAGGTCACGGTGGCCGGGGACAAACCGCAACTGGCCCTCGCGGTCAAGGCGCTGCGCGGGCAGGGTGCCCGGGTCGTGCCGGTCCCCGTCAGCGGTCCCTTCCACACCCCCCTCATGGCACCGGCCGGGCGGGCGTTCGCCACCGTCCTGCGGGAGTACGAGTTCCGCGCCGGGCACACCCCGGTGATGTCCAGTGTCACCGGCACGGCGTTCGCCCCGGACCTGGCCGTCCAGTTGCTCAGCAGGCAGATCCACCGCCCGGTGGAGTGGGTGCGCACGGTCCGGGCGCTGCGCGCGGCCGGCGTCGACCACTTCGACGAGGTCAACGGCACCACCCTCACCGCCTTCATCGCCCGGATCACGGCACGGCCCACGGAGGAACGCGTATGAGCACGGACATAGCCGTCGTCGGACTCTCCGTCGAGGTGCCGGACGCGCCGGACCAGCACGCGTTCTGGGACGTCGTCCGCACCGGCCGCAGCCTCACCCGGCCGTTCCCCGCGCGGCGGCGCCGGGAGGTCGAGGAGTACCTGCGCTACCACCGGGAGTCGGCGCTGACGCCGGACGGCGAGGACCGGGTCGAGTTCCACGACGGCAGCTTCCTGGACCGGGTGGACCTCTTCGACCACGAGTTCTTCGGCATGACCCCGAGGCAGGCCGCCGTCACCGACCCGCACCAGCGGCTGATCCTGCGCACCATGTACCGCGCGCTGGAGGATGCCGGCCGCACCGGCGAACGGCTGGCCGGCAGCCGCACCGGCGTGTACGTCGGCTACGCCGGCAACCCGGGCTGGTCGTACCTGGAGTACTTCTGCCGCATCGACCCCGCGCTGGGTCAGCTGGGCATCACCGGCAACATCGTCACGATGCTGGCCAACCGGCTCTCGTACCTGTACGACCTGCGCGGCCCCAGCATGGTGATCGACAGTGCGTGCTCGGCGTCGCTGCTGGCGCTGCACCAGGCCAGGTCCGCGCTGCTGCTCGGGGACTGCGACACGGCCGTGGTGGCCGGCACCCGGGTGGTCCCGGCGCCGGTGCGGCACCCGCACACGCGGATCGGCATCGAGTCGTCCGACGGTGTGACCCGTACGTTCGACGAGAGCGCGGACGGCACGGGGTTCGGCGAGGGCTCCGGCGCGATCGTGCTCAGGCGGCTGGAGCGGGCGCTCGCCGACGGCGACCAGGTGTACGCCGTCGTCAAGGGCAGCGCGGTCAACCACGACGGCAGGTCCGAGATGATGACCGCGCCGGACTCCGGGGCCCAGGCCGACCTGCTGGACGCCGCGTGGCGCGACGCGGGTGTGGATCCCCGCACCATCGGCTACCTGGAGGTGCACGGCACCGCCACCCGGGTCGGCGATCCGGTCGAGTTCGAGGGGCTGCGCCGGGCGTTCGCCGACCGGACCGACGACCGGCGGTTCTGCGCGGTGGGCACGGTGAAGGCGAACATCGGCCATCTCTTCGAGGGGTCCGGCGTGATGGGCGTGATCAAGGCGGCCCTCGCGCTGCGGCACCGGGTGATCCCGCCGCTGGCGAACTACGAGCGGCCGAACCACGCGATCGACCTCGACGACGGCCCGGTGTACGTGCCCAGGGAGGCGCACGAGTGGCGGGCGGGGGACGGCCCGCGCCGCGCCGGGGTCAGCGCCTTCGGCCTCGGCGGGACCAACGCGCACGTCGTGCTGGAGGAGTTCGCCCCGGCTCCGGCCCCGGCCGACGAGGGCACGCCGCCGCACCTGTTCACCCTCAGCGCCCGCAGCCCCGCCTCGCTCGGCCGGCTGGTCACCCGCTACCGCGAGGCGATCGACGCCGGCCGGATCGACGGGAGCGTCCGGGACGTGTGCTGGACCTCGAACATCTCCCGCGCCGGACACCCGCACCGGCTCGCCTACACGGTCGCCGACCTGACCGGGCTGCGCGTGGCGCTGGCCGCCACCGAGGCCGGTGGGGTGCCGGAGGCGGCCGGCACGGACGACGCCCGCGCCTGGACCTGCGGCGCGGCACTCGACCTGCGGGCCCGCTACGAGGGGCAGCGGCCGCGGACGGTGCATCTGCCGCCGTACGAGTTCGACGAGACCCGTGCCTGGATCGACTTCCCCGAGACCTGGCGGGACCGGTTCGCGCCGGCCGCCGCGCGGGCCGGGCACCCGCTGACGCACGAGGCGGGCTTCGCCCCGGCGCCGCAGGCCGAGCCCGGCGGGGGGCCGGTCCGCGTGATGGCGCTGGTGGGTCCGGCGGCGGCCGACACCGTGGCCGCCGCGCTGCCACGGGACGCGGTGCTGCGGACGCAGGACGCACTCGACACCCCGGACGCCTGGGACCGGCTCGCCGAGGAGCTGGTCGACGAGGGCTGCACGCACCTGGTGTACGCGCTCGCCTTCGACGCCGAACCGGCGGCCGACCCCGCGGAACTGGACCGCCGCGTCGACGAGCACCTCACCGGCCTCTTCCGGCTGGCGAAGGCGCTGATGCACGCGAGCGCCGGCCTCGACCTCGTCGTACTGACCCGGCGGGCGCTGGCGGTCGTGCCGGGCGAGCCCGGTGTGGTCGCGGAGCACGCGGCGCTCGCCGGACTGGCCAAGGCGATCGCCCGCGAATACCCGTACGTCGGCGTCCGGTTGCTCGATGTCGACGACCTGGTGCCGGCCGCGCTCCTTGGCGCGGAGATCCTCGCCGCCCAGGTCGGCGTGTACGCGCTGCGCGGCAAGGACAAGTACCGCGAGTCCTTCGCCGAGCTGCCGGAGGTGGCGGCGGTCCGCGACACGTATCTGCGGCCCGGCGGCGCCTACCTGATCACCGGCGGACTCGGCGGCATCGGTCTGGAGACGGCCCGGCACTTCGCGGCGGGCGCCCCCGGCATCCACCTGTACCTCCTCGGCCGCACCGCCCTGCCGCCGCGGGCCGAGTGGGACGCGGTCGCCGCCGACCCGCGGCATCCCGCGGCGGCGCGCGTCGCGGCGGTCCGCGAGATCGCCTCGCTCGGCGCCACCGTGCACCCGGTGGCCGCCGATGTCGCCGACGAGACCGCGCTGGGGGCCGTGCTGACCACCATCCGCGCCGGGCACGGCCGGGTGGACGGCATCGTGCACGCGGCCGGCGTGCCGGGCGACAGCCTCATCGCGTACCGGGAGGCCGACGGGTTCGCGTCCGTACTGCGGCCCAAGCTGCGCGGCGCGTTCCTGCTGCACCACCTGACCCGGCACGACCGGCCCGACTTCGTGCTGCACATGTCCTCGGTCGCCGCGGTGTTCCCGGCGCTCGGACAGGCCGACTACGCGGCGGCGAACCTCTACCTGGACCATCTGGCCCGCGCGCTGAACACACCGGAGCACCGCGTGGTCAGCGTCGACTGGGTGGCCTGGCGGGAGGTCGGCATGGCGGTCGCCGCCGGTGTCAACGAGGACCTGGCGTTCCGGTCGTTGCCCACCCGCACCGGCCTCGGCCTGATCGACGCGGCGCTGCGCGGCGACCGGGCGGGCTTCTTCGCCGGCGAGGTCAACTACGCCGACGACCTGATGAGCGTACTGCCGACCTACCCGGTGGCCCTGTCCGCGGACATCCAGGACAAGATCGAGGCGGGCCTCGCGGCGCTTGAGGAGCGGACCAGGCGGAACGTCGCGCGCGTACGCACGACTGTGGAATCCACCGAGGTACGGCTCACCGGGCGCCCGGACGGCGAGTACACCGACGCGGAACGGACGGTGGGCCGCTGCCTGGCCCATGTCCTCGGGCACCCGGCGATCGACGTGCACACCGACTTCCGGGAGCTGGGCGCCGACTCGATCACGGCGCTGACCATCGGCAACACCCTCTCCGCCTGCCTCGGGCGGCAGTTCGACACCGTCGACCTGATCAGCGAGCGCACCGTGGCCGCGCTCGGCCGGCTCGTCGAGACCAAGTACGGCGCGGACGGCCCCGGAGACGAGGAGGGCGACGACCCGGGCGACGACGCGTGGTTCGACGAGCTGCTGACCACGCCCGGGGGCTGACGTGCCGGACCTGACGCGGGGTCCGGTGCTGGCCGGCCTCGTCGGCCTCGCCGCCCCGCTGGCCCTGGCCAACCTGCTCCAGCAGGGCTATCTGCTGGTCGACAGCGCGGTCGTCGGCCGGTACGTGGGGGTCACCGGGCTGGCCGCGATGGGCGCGGCACAACCCCTGTACGCGATCCTGACCTCGCTGTTCATCGGGGTCTCCAGCGCGTTCGCGGTCCGGCTCGGGCACCTCGCCGGGGCCGGGCGGCGCGACGATCCGAGCGCGCTGCTGGCGCTCGGGGTCTGCACCGGGGTGTGGTCGGCGGTCTGCGCCGGGGTGGCCGCGCCGGCCGCGGCGCCGCTGCTCGCGCTGACGGGGGTGGGCGGCGAGGTCGCCGCCGAGGCCCGCACGTTCATCGTGACGCTGTGCTCGGGCATGGTCGCGGTCTACACGCTCGGCGCGGTGTGCGCGGTGCTGACCGGCCGCGGCGATGTCCGCCGGGCGACCGGTCTGATGATCGCCGCGAGCGCGTTGAACGCGGTGTTCGCCTGGCTGTTCGTCGGCCCCTGGCGGCTCGGGATCGGGGGCGCGGCACTGGCGGTACTGGTCTCCAACGCGCTGACCGCGGTGGCCGGTCTGTCCGGGCTGGTGCGCGAGCAGCGCCGGCCGCGGCGGTCCGGGGCGGCGTCGGTCACGGCAGCCTCGGTGCGCGCCGAGGTGGCGCGCGGGCTGCGGATCGGCGCCCCGATGGCCGTGCAGTACCTGCTGATCGGCGTCGGTGTGCTGGTGCTGGTGTGGATCATCACGCCGTTCGGTGAGGAGGCGCTGGCGGCGCTGACCGTCGTCGCCCGGCTGGAGCTGCTGACCAGCGTGCTGTTCCTCAACCTGTCGGGCGCGCTGATGGTGTTCACCGCGCAGAACACCGGCGCCGGCCGGGCGGCGCGCGTCCGCGAGGGGATCCGGCACGCCGTGTGGCTGGGGGTCGCGCTCACCACGGTGGTGTCCCTGCTGCTGCTCGTCGCGCGCGGGCCGATCGCCGCGCTGTTCTCCGGCAGTCCGGAGACCCGGATGGTGACCGAGCGGTACATCCTCATCACGGCGCCGTTCTTCCTGTGCTACACGCTGACGGTCGTGCTGCACGGCTGGTTCAACGGCATCGCCCGCGCCGTCGTGCCGTTGATCTGCACGGTGATGTCGCTGGGCGCGGTCCGGCTGCCGCTGTCGTACGGGCTGGGCCACGCGTGGGGGGTGGACGGCGTCATGTGGGCGACGGTGATCGGCTGGGCCGTGGGGCTGGGCTGCACACTGCTGGCCACCCGGCGGGCGGTGACCGCGCCGCGCCGCGGTCCCGGCGCGGAGGGCGGCGTGCCGACGGCCCCGGACGGGAGGGCCGCGCGGTGATCCGGTCACTGTTCGTCAGCGACATCCTGCCGCGGCGTCCCGCCGGGGGCGCGGGGCGGCGGATGGACCTGGTCACCGGGGCGCTCGCCGAACTGGGGCCGGTGGACGCGCTGTTCCTCGCCCCGCAGGGCACGGAGCCGCCGCCGGAGGAGACCGCGCGCTTCGCCCGCGCCGGGGTCGCGCCCGCAGCGCCTTACGCGGGCACGCGCGCCTTCCTGGAGATCACCGCGCGTGGGCCGTCCGCCGCCTACGCCGCTCACCAGCGGCGCGCGCTCGCTCCCGTCCTGCCGGGCTGGGCCACGGGCACCCGCTACGACCTGGTGTGGTTCAACCGGGAACGCGCCTGGCTGCCGCTGCGCGGCCGGTTCACCGGGCGCACGGTCGTCGACGTGGACGACTTCGAGGACGTGCTGATCCGCCGCTGGGGGCGGCTCGGCCGGGGGGTGTGGGGTGTGCCGCTGACGCCGTGGCAGCGGGTGCAGGCGCGTCGTTCGGCCCGCTGGTGGCGGCGGGTCCACCGGCGGGTGGCGCGGGAGGCGGACGTGGCCGTGGTCGCCTGCGCCGCGGACGCCGCCCGGCTGTCACCGGGGCCGACCGCGGTGGTGCCGAACACGTATCCGGCCCGCCCGCCGAGGCCGCCGCGCACCGGCGGGGGCCCCACCGTCCTGTTCCAGGGCTCCTTCGACTGGGCGCCCAACGCGGACGCCGCCGCCTGGCTGACCGGTGAGATCCTGCCGCTCGTCCACGCGCGGGTGCCGGAGGCGCGGGTGGTACTTGCGGGCCGCTCCACCCCGGATGTCGCCGCGCTGGCCGGCCCGCGTGTCGAGGTCACCGGCACGGTCCCGAGCATGGCGCCCTGTCTGCGCGCCGCCGACCTGGTGGTGGTGCCGCTGCGGGTGGGCAGCGGCACCCGCGTCAAGATCCTCGAAGCGTTCGCGCACGGCGTGCCGGTGGTCAGCACCACGGTCGGCGCCGAGGGCCTCGATGTCGTCCCCGGGGAGCACCTGGCCGTCGCCGACACCGCCGAGGGCCTGGCCCGCCACTGCGCCGACCTGCTCACCGACCGGGCCCGCAGCAACGCGATGGCCGACGCCGCGAGCCGCCTGCACGCCGCCCGCTACCTGCCCGAGCACGCGACGGCCCGGGTCCGGGAGGCGGCCCGGCGGGCGACGGGGAGCCGGGCCGGGGCACCGACGGGTATGTCCGAGTGACCGCCGGGGTGTCCCGGGCCGGTCAGGGCCGGATGTTCTCCAGGTCCTCCAGAAGGCCGGGGTGCTTAGGCTCCCAGCCGAGCGCCTGCCGGGTGTGGGCGCTGGACGCGGGCTGGTCGGTCGCGAAGACCGGGCCGAGAGCACCGTAGGTCTCCGACGGCACCGACTCGACCGGCAGGCCCAGCCGTCGGCCGATGACCGCGGCGATGTCGCGCACCGCGTCCCCCTCGTCGGCCACCGCGTGCCAGGAGCTGCCGGCCGGCGCCTGCTCCAGGGCGAGCCGGAAGAGGACGGCCGCGTCGAGCGCGTGCACGGCCGGCCAGCGCTGGGTGCCGTCGCCCGGGTAGCCGGACACGCCGCTCTGGCGTGCGATGCCGGTCAGCATTCCGGCGAACCCGCCCGTGCCCTGGTTGTGAACGGTGCGCGGCAGGCGTACGGCCGTGCTCCGGACTCCTTGTGAGGCCAGGCCCAGGACCGCCGTGACCGTGCGGCTCCGACCACCGACCGGCCCGTCGGTCGGCAGCGGGTCGGCCTCGGTGGCGGCGCGGCCCGCTGCCCGGGGCGTGCCCGAGACGACGACGAAGGGGCGGTCGGTGCCGCCGAGTCGCTCGCCGAGGGCTTCGACGGCCGCGCTCTCCTCGGCGACCCCCTTCGCGAGGGCCTCGGGGCTGCTGAAGTCGTTGCCGAAGGCCAGGTGGATCACGCCGTCGGCCCGGTCGGCACCGGCGCGAATGGCGTCCAGGTCGGCGAGTCCGCCACGGAGCGGCTCGGCACCGGCCGCCTCGGCGGCGAGCGCGGAAGCGTCGGAGCGGGCGAGTGCGAGGACGGTGTGGCCGTTGCCGAGCAGTTCGGCGACGACGGCGGAACCGATCAGACCGGTGCCGCCGGTGACGAAGACGCGCATGGTGCTCTCCCGCAAGTGATGGGACTCTTGTCCCGTCACTGTACAGGTGATGGGACAAGAGTCCCATCACATAGGATGTTCGTATGGCTCGATGGGAACCAGGCGCACGCGAACGCCTTGTCGTGGCAGCCGTCGACCTGTTCACCGAGCAGGGGTACGACGCCACGACGGTCGCGCAGATCGCCGAACGCGCCGGGGTCACCAAGAGCACCTTCTTCCGGCACTTCCCCGACAAGCGCGAGCTGCTGGTGGCCGGACAGGAGACGCTGAGCCGGCTGCTGGTCGAGGGAATCGCCGAGGCACCGGACGACGCCGGCCCACTCGCGGCGGTCGCGGCCGGCCTGGAGCGCGCATCGAGCGCGATGGGCCCCATGAACCGCGAACTCGCCCCCCGCCTGAAGGCGGCCGTCGCCGCCAGCACCGAACTCCAGGAGCGCGACGCCCTCAAGAGCGTCAGCCTCGCCGCCGCGATGACATCGGCCCTGGTCGCCCGCGGCATCCCCGAACCGACCGCGGCCCTCGCGGGCGAACTGGGCATCCTCGCCTTCAAACGGGCATACGCCCAGTGGTCCGAGGGCCCCCGCGACACCGATGACGGACTGGCCGGGTACGCCCTGGCAGCCCTGGCCGAACTACGGGCGGCAAGCGCGTCACTGGGCTGACCGGGGGCATCGGGGCCGGGCGGCCAGCACGTCCGTCGGAGTCGGCGATGACCACGGCGACGGCGGCGCCGGAGTGGGTGCTCAGGGTGTCGCGCAGGGAGCAGGCGGAAGCGTCAATCCTCGGGCAGCAGCCAGGCGCTCTCGGTGCCGGCCCGGTCGATCCCGGCGGAGGTGAGCTGGTGGCCGAGCGTGTGGCGGGCGATGATCGGGCCCTTCTCCGTGGCCAGGAAGTGCTCGGTGGAGGAGTCGAGGATCAGTTGCACGATCTCGGCGGGCTTGCCCGTCCTGGCTGACAGGGCGAGTGCCTCGGGGCCGGGGATGACATCGGCCAGGTCGACGTATCGCTTCTCCGTCACGGACACGGCCTTGCTGGCGACGACGATGTCCCCGTCACGCAGTCCGGTGCCGGTGCGGCTGAGGACGCCGGTGATGGTGCCGGCGAGATCGTCGCCCGGCTGCAGTTCAGGAAAGGGCTCCAGGGCGAAGGCGTAGAAGCCGGAAGTCGGGACGGCAGTCATCGGCGGGCTCCTGCGGCGGTCAGGACGGCGGTGTGCATGCGGACGTGAGCAGTGGCGAGTGACTCGGCCCGCTGCCGGGGCACGGCGTCCTGCCCGCTGGTGACCCAGTCGGCCACGCGGCGGAGGTAGTGCGGCCACAGTCGGCGGGCCGCTTCGACCACCGGAACCCCGGAGCGGATGCCGTGCCGGGCGTCTACGGCGGGCTGCGGCCACGGGTGTTCACCGTATCCGTCTGGGTGTTGGCCAAGGCTCTCCAGCGTGGTGAGCATGGTCTGGAGGCGGGCGGGCTCGACCACGCGGTGGTAAAGGCGGTACACGGTCGCTTCACCGCCCGGCGGTACGGGCGGTGGCGTCCGCGGCGCGGTCAGGTGCAGCAGGACGGGGACGGCTTGGTGGCAGATGGCCGGGAGGTGGGGGAAGGAGCCGGCGTGCTGCTTGGGGCTGTCGATCCGTACGGAGGAGAGGGGCCCGATGGCAGTGGCGGTGAGCAGGAGGAATGCGTCGATGCCGTAGCCGTCCACGCATTCCGACGGTTCCCTCCCTTCAGCGCACGATCGAGTGCCTGAACCACGCGGCCGACCTGCTTGAGGTCTACCGCAGGCGCTTCCCCCCCCATCGGACATGTGCACCTCGGCTGGCTCGGGGATCACGTCGAGGGATTCCAGTCGCAGGGCGGGGCGAACGCGTGGCGAACCCAGCTCACCCTGACCGAGCAGATCCGTCTTACCCGCGGAGTGATGCTGCACGGCAACCATGGCGAAGCGGTGCGCTTCTTGGGCAAGGGCGTGACGCGGTACGACGATTCCCACGACACCGAGTCGCTGATCTCCGTCCGCGACGCACTGGATCTGAACCCCGACCTGTACGGGCACGTCGAGTGCTTCGTGCCGGACACCGACGAACTGACGGTCGTCGTCGACTGCTCGGACAGCGTCGTCGCCCATGCCCACGGCCACCAGTGGCGGCCCGGCAAGCACTTCGAGTGGTGGAAAGGCCAGGCTTTCAACAAGCAGTCCGCCATGCACCAGGCAGACCTTCTCCTGGCCGGCCACCTCCACCACGAGTACGTGGACACGGACGGCCCGCGTACCTTCCCCCAGCCTCCGGCCACGGAGAGCGAGTCGACGGGGTGGCGGCACGACAAGGGCGCCACCGGGGCGCCGGGCCTGATGGTCGCCGTGACGAAGGACGGCCATACCCCCGTCAAGGAGGTGGTCCGATGAACCTGCAACTCGCCGACCTCGAACCAAGCGAAGCCCTCGTGGTGGTCGACTGGTCCGTCCTCGCCGAGCCGCACGTCGAGAGCGTCGCCCAGGCCGTAGCCCGCGCCTTCGCCCGCGACTACGGACTCACGCTGGAGTACGACGACGCCTTCCGGGAGGCGGTCATCGTGGCCGCCGAGCGGTCCGGAGACGTGCGACGCGTCCTCGCCGAAGCGGGTGCCGGCATGTTGCACCGCCGGCTTTCCCAGCGGCTTCGCGACCGCTGGCTGACCGACGCGAAGCACAGGTCCGGCCATGTCTCCTACGAGGCCGCCCGGCACGCGGCCGAGAGAAGCGGCCTGTGACCTACGACCGACGCCTCGTCGAGCATCTCCTACCGGCGGTGTGGGACGCGGAAGCGGCGTACGGCATTCGCAATCCCACCGCGCCGGATGCCGATATGCCGAAGGGCACGGTCGACAAGAAGGCCGCGGGGACGCTGTTCGCCCACCTCGCCGACATCCGGCGGGGCTGGGTGACGGCGCCCCTGTCCCTCGGCGAGCGCCAGGCCCTCATCCTGCGCTTCGGGGCTGACCTCGCGGACGAGGAGTCGGGTGCGCTCCAAGGAGTCACCGGGCGGGCCGTGCTCTACCGCTGCGAACGCGGCATCGGCAAGATCGCCGCGCACCTGAACGGGACCGAGTACGTGGACGGCTACGACGAGTTGGAGGGTGCCGCTTGAGCGAGGCAATGCCGAAGACGCGATCGAGTATTGGGACGTGACGACCAGGACGTACTACGAGCGGCAGGAGGACGGGACGGTCCTGTCCCGCCCGTACAACGAGGCGGAGAATGCTCAGGCGGACGCCAGGGCGAACCGGGCCCTCCTCGTCGAGGATCTCATGGAGAGCACTCTGCTTCTCTCCGCCGACAACGCGTCGAACGCCGCCTTCTCGGCCCTGGTCGAGGTCAGCGACGACGAGCTGAGAGCACAGGTCAACGCCCTGACAGTGCAGTCGAGCCGACAAGCAGACGTGCTCGCCGCCATGGTCCGCTTCCTCCTGGGACGCTTCGAGTCACTGGCCACCGAGGTCCGTTGAGAACCCGACTCCGCTTGGAGTGCTCTGGCAAGTCCTGGCAAGTTTCTCGACGCAGCATCAACGCTTCGGGCAGGATCGGGCACGCAGGGCGACACCGACCTCATCAGGAGGGCATCATGGCGCTGCGTATGCTCGGTAAGGACCCGAACAGCCCGGACGGCAACAGCCCGACCGTGTACCTGGACGAGGAGACGGACCGCTACCTGGTCCAGGGCTTCAACGTCGAGGACAAGGAGCGGCTCAGGCAGATGAGCATCCCCGCCCACGAGGGGGTCGTCGAGATCCCGCGCTACATGGTTCAGTACTTCCTTGAGCAGGACAGGAAGGGCGCGGACACCGACCCGGAGGTGGAGAAGGATGGCAGCGGCCCCGACGTTTAGGGAGCTGTTCCGCGACTGCCGGAGGAGCGCTGTCCACCTGGAGACGCGAGACGCCTACTCCAAGACGGACTCGGCTTTCGTCGACTGGAAGGCCGGCGTGCCTATCGACCCCGCTCAGCGGTGGGGTGCCTGGCACGAAATCGTCAGCGACGCCGTGGCGCGCGGCGTCGAGATCCGTCGAGCGCGCGTCGTTTCGACTCCCGTAAGCGAATATATCCGTTTCGAGTACGACGTGACGGACGGTTTGAATATCGCAGCAGGTGAGGATGTGCGCTGGCTCTCGCGGCGGAGCGCCACCGGAATCGCACTTCCGGGCAACGACTTCTGGTTGTTCGACTCCAGCCTCGTCTACGTCAATCATTTCGACGGAGAAGGCGAACCCACCGACCCGGAACTCACCGAGGACCCGGAAGTCGCAAAGCTCTGCGAGTCTGCTTTCGAAGCTGTCTGGAAGAAGGCCACGCCTCACGCAGAGTTCGCACACTGAAACACATACCGGACTGTCACCGAGAAATGGAACCGGCGTCTTCGAGCGTCCAGGAAGCACGTAAAGCGCTCGGGCGCCGCTTGGGTGAGATCCGGAAAGCGGCCGGGCTTACGAAACGTGCCCTGGCGCAGAACATCGGGTGGCATGAGTCGAAGGCTTCGCGCTTCGAGAGCGGCACGCGTGCGCCCTCGGAGCGCGATCTTCGTGATTGGTGCCGAGGGTGTGGAGCGGACGACCAGGCCGAGGATCTGGTGTCGACGGCCCAGGGCATCGAGGGCATGTACGTCGAGTGGCACGACATGGAGCGCGACGGTCTGACCTGGGCTCAGCGGTCCGTCCTGCCGCTCTGGGAGCGCACTCAGCGGTTCCGCTTCTATTCGCCTTGGCTGATTCCTGGGCCGGTGCAAACCGCCTCGTACATCAAGGCGCTGCTGACTTCGATTCGTGACCGCCGCGGCCTCGCCGATGACATTGACTCGGCGGTCGAAGTCCGTATCGAAAAGCAGAAGATCGTCTACGGCAATCACCAGTTCTCTATCCTCCTGGAAGAGGACGCCCTCTATCACCGCGTCGGCGGGCCGGCAGTCCTGGCCGGACAGCTCGGCTACCTGCTCACAGTGATGGCTCTGCCCACGGTGAGCATTGGGATCATCCCCCGAGATGTCGAACGGCCGTTCATGCCCGTCGAAGGGTTCTTCCTCTTTGACGACCACACCGTGAAGGTCGAGCTGGTCTCCGCTCACCTAAGCGTCGTGCAAAAGCACGAGGTGGCCATGTACGTCGAGACCTTTACCGACCTGGCTAACCTTGCCGTCCACGGCCATGCTGCGCGCGACATCATCACCAAGGCCATCAATTCACTCGACTGAGTCTGGCAAGTTCCGGCACACTCCTGGAGTTATTCTCACCCCCCTCCCTACCGTTATGCGCACGGTTCCAAAACGTGCCAGGGAGGGACGTGATGGCGTTGGCAAGTATCGGCAAGTCTCCTCGGGTGGCCGACTGCACGGCGGTTGATCCCACCATCGATGTAGAGGGAATTTCGGCACGGACCGAACTCGTCCTCGCGATGAAGATGGGCACCACCACCCGCGAGGACATGGATGCGTCCCTGCCGCTCCTCGTGCGACACCTGAGCAGCCTCCTGAATCTGGACCTCGGGCAGGCCGAAGACCGGGACGTACAGCGGCTGTGCCGACAGGGACGCACGCTGATCGAGCACGGAACGCGCCCCACCAACGAAACGCCGGCCTTCGGCGTCTTCATCTACCTCCGTGACACCGCCCTGGTCGCACGACGCCTGCTCTGGATCTGCGCCGAGCAGGAGGGGGTGAGTGCGCCGTGACCGTCGAAGTGGGCCACGTCGTCGGAGAGTTGTCACGCTACCTCAACGAGCACCCCGCCGAGGAGATGACACTGATGCCGCTGTACGCGGCTCGCGATCACACCTCGCATCGCGTCTGCACGCACGCGGAACGCTGCCCGGTCATAACCACGGGCGCCCTCGTGGTGAACGAGAGTGGGCACGTCCTCAGCCTGCGGCACCGCGGCGGGTTCGCACGCGCCGAGGCGGAGCCCGAGGAACAGGACGAGACCCTCAGCGGCGCGGCTCTCCGGCTGCTCACCGAAGAGGTCGGCATACGGGACGTGTGGACCGTTCCGGGCGCCGAGGGCCCATTCCTGATCGACGTGACCCGGCCGGGCCAGCATCGGTACGGGCCCCGGCTTCGGGTCGGCTTCCGGTACCTGTTCCGCGCCCACTCGGGCGCCGTGTTTCCTTCGGCGATCGAGACGGGCGCAGCCGCATGGGTGCCTCCGAACGACATCGGCATTCGGCCTGTCCGCAATCGGCTTCGTGCCCCCTCGGTCGGCGCCTCGTGAGCCAGTTGACACACCAAATCCGCTACGTGGCCTGCGTCCTGGCACTGGGCGGCGCCATTGCCCTCGGCATCTGGAGGGGCTGATGTACGAGCGCAAGCAGGCGACTACGCCCTCCATACCTCCACCGCCCATCGGGACCGTCCCCGCAACCCGGCAGCCGAGTGATGTCCGAGTTGGAGACTTCGTGTACCTCGACGACTCGTACCTGATGGTGCAAGACATGCGCTCCACCGGCATAGCAGGGCGGCGGGTCCTGATCTTCTCCGGCCATCCCCCGCTGGTCATGGACAGGGCGCTCACCATCTACCGCCAGGCCGAGTACCGCTGACTGCCTCACGTCTCGACCCTTCCATCTGAGCTACCCCACCTCACACGAGGAGTTTCGCCATGCGCTTTCGCAAGATCCACGGCGCGGGGAACGACTTCGTCTTCCCCGCCGTCGGCCTCGGCCCCGAGAAGGACTGGGCCAAGGAGGCTGAGCGGCTCTGCGCGAGAAGGACCGGAGTCGGCGCTGACGGACTGGTCATCAACAGGTTGATCGCCAGCGATCCTGCCGTCCTCGAAGTCGCCTGTTTCAACGCAGACGGCTCCGTCGCCACCATGTGCGGCAACGCCTTGCGATGCACCGCTTGGGCTGCGCACCGCGACCACGGCTTCACGGAGATGACCCTCCACATGGCCGGAGTGGGGCACCGGGCGGTCGTGAGCGACGACGGGGTGTGGGTCACGACCGAGGTCGGCGCCATCCACCCACGCCGCCTCAACACGATGATCAACAACAAGCCGACGTGGTTCGACAGTGCGCACACCGGCACGGAACACGTCGTCGCCGTCGTAGACGACGTGGATGCGATCGACGCCGAACTCGTCGGCCGCCTCGTCCGCCACCACGCCGACCTTGCCCCGCTCGGCACGAACGTCAACTTCGTCCAGTCGGCCGGCAACCAGGCCCTCAAGATCCGCACCTACGAACGCGGGGTCGGGGCGGAAACGCTGTCGTGCGGCAGCGGAGCCGTGGCGGCCGTCGTCATCGCGACCATGCGCGGCCTGGTCTCCCCGCGCCCCGTCACCGTTCACAACCGCGCCGGAGAGCCGCTCACGGTCCGGCCTCACGAAGACCGACCGCGCCGAACCCAATGGGTCGGCGGCCCCGTTACCCACACCTTCGAAGGGGTGCTCGCATGACCAACTTCCTCAATCCCGCCACGGACCCGACGACGCAGAAGGTCATCCACGACATCCGCGCCTGGGGACGCGACCGGCAGGGACTCAACGTCGCCCTCATCTACGGCCCGGTGTCCGACGAGGACCAGCTCTACCACTCGCAGTGCCCCGTCGACCAGCGCTCCGTGACCGCCCTGTCCGAGGCCCTGGACGAGATCGGCGCCCGCTGGACCGTGCTCAACCCCTGCGAGTCGAGCTTCATCGAGGAGCTGGCCTCGTACGACGTGGCCCTCTCCAATCTGCACGGCCCGTACGGGGAGGACGGACGCTTGCAGGGAGTCCTCGACTACCTCCGCGTGCCGTACTGCGGGAGCGGGGTCTCGGCGTCGGCGGTGGCCGCCGACAAGATCCTCTGCAAGAGGGTGATGCTCAGCCTGGGGGTGCCCACCCCCGGCTGGTCGGTGTGGTCCGGCGGGCCGGCCACTTGGAGCGGGCGTCCCGTGATGGTGAAGCCGCCCTTGGGGGGCTCCAGCGTCGGCATGAGCCTCGTGCGCGAGCAGGCCGAATTCGGTCGCGCACTGACTGATGCGGCGGGCAAGACGGGCGATGCCGTGCTCGTCGAGGAGTACGTGACGGGCACGCCCCTGACCGTGGGGCTACTGGAGCTGCCTGGCGGCTCCGTCGCTATCTTCCCTCCGCTGGCGACAGAGGCCACCGACGCCGAGTTCTATGACGCCGACGCCAAGCTCGACGTTGACTCCCGAGGCGCTGTCGCCGTACGGGTCGCGGACCTGTCTCCCGAGGTTCTGGGTGAGGTCACCCAGCAGGTCAAGACCCTGTGGGACGGACTCGAACTGCGCGGCTCGGCTCGCATCGACTTCATGCTCACCCCGGAGGGCCGGCCGTACGCGCTGGAGGTCAACCCCGCCCCCGGCATGTCGCGAGACTCGAACTTCGCGGTGGGCGCCGCCACGCTCGGCTTCACGCACACGGATGTCGTCCTGGCGATGCTCCACGAGGCGCTCGCCCGCCGGCCGTACGATGTCCCCCTGCCCACTCCCGCGTTCTCCAGCACCATGTCGACTCGGGAGGCTGCCGTCTCACCGTAGGAGCCAGCCCGCTGTGCCGCGCGTCCACGATGTCCCCATGTGCCGACAGCTCATCGACCCCGCCGAATGGGATCAACACGGGGGCTGGGCCCTCGGGGACCGGACCGAATGGTCCAACCGGGCGTGCGGCCTGGCGTCGCTGCGGATGATCCTCCTCGCCTACGGGCAGGAGGCGCCCACGGTCACGGAACTCCTCAAACTCGCGGTCAAGGGCGAGATCCTGACGCCGCGTGGAGCACTCCACGCGGGAATCGCCCGCCTGGCCACCGAACTAGGAGTTCCGTCGACCGCCGAGCCCCTGCCCGTCGAGAATCTGCCCGCAAGGCTGGACGATGCGCCGCTCATCGTGTCCGTGACAGAGCAGTTCCCCGGCGACGGGCGCTCGGGTGGCCACCTCGTCATCCTTCGCGGATACGAAGACGGCCCAGACCCGACGATCCACTTCCGAGACCCGTCGAGGTGGGGTCAGACTCATGGGCACGTCCCGCTCAGCCGTCTGGCCCACTCTTACACCGGCCGCGCGATCACCTTCGCGCCCCTGATTCACGGAGACCCCTCATGACCGAGGCAGACGGCCCCGCCGCCACCGACGTGACTGACACGGCGGTCAAGCCGGAGGGCGGCCGGACGATCGCAGTCCTGGGCGAGATGCTGGAGCTGGGCGACGAGGCGGTGGAGGCGCACCGCAATGTCGGCAAGATGACTGGCGAACTGGGGATCGACATCGTGATCGGCGTGGGCGGCGACATGGTGAAGCAGATGGTTCTCTACGCCGGGGCGCACGGGGTCGAACACCTCGCCATGGTCGCCGACAACAAGACCGCCGCGGAGTTCCTCGAAAAGATCCTCCAGCCCGGCGACAAAGTGCTCATGAAGGCGTCACGCGGCGGCATGCTGTGGCAGATCGCCCAGCGCCTCACCGGCCAACCGGTCACCGGCTTCTGAGCAGGCGGCCCAGAGGGGCGGGAGGACTCGATGGACGATGAGCCGCTCTCGGAGTGGGCAGAGCGCCGTGACGCGAAGATCGGGCAGCTTCGCGCGATACCGCTCGTGTCTGAAGACGGCCCGCAGGGCAGCCACCTGACTCCCGACGCGCCTCGTGTGATCCAACGATGGAATGGCCATCTCTGGGAGCCGCACGGCTTCGCGGCCAACCTGGCGGAGGCGAAGTGCATCTTGTACCCGGCTGCCCAGGAGCCGCCCACCCCAATGCCAGCGCCGACGCCCAACCCACTACGTGCCGGCGCTGGCAGGCACCGCAAGCCCCAAGGACCAGCTCCTAACGGGCGCTAACCGTCAGAGCGCTCCGGCTCCCCGGAGGCGGGCGCCTGGGGCGTCTCGTGGCCCGCCTCCACCGGGAGCGCGTAGAGGGCGTCTTCACCACTTTCCTGGACCGCATCTGCCAAGTCGGCGTCCTCGTCCTCGTGCGTCACGTCGGAGGCCGAGATCACGGCGTCCACCACCTCGCCGATTGCGACGCGCGGAACGTCGTCGATGCTTTCCGCGGCCTGTGGCTCGGACTTCGACAGCACCTCGCCCGTCTGCGAGTCCGTCACCGTGACGGTCACGGTCGGGTCGGGAGCGCGCTCGTCGTCGGGCGGCGGGGCAACCACGTGGGTCGTGACGGTGATGTCATCGCTCACCTGGGCGACTGCGGTCATGGTGACCCCGCCGTCCGGATGGGGCTGCACGGAGATGTCGGGGGTCGTGCCTGGCGCCGAGAGGTCGCCGATCCAGGCGCTGAACGGCGTCAGAGCCGTGATCACGTTGTCGATCGGATCGGGCAGCACCGCGTGTAGATCATCGCTGAACGCATGCGGTGTGGCGTTACCGTCAAGATCCACCCTGCCCTGCTGGTAGTAGGGCGTCTTCTTGTCGCCGCCTTTCGCCTCGGTTTTCCGACCCGGCGGAGGCTTCGGCTTCTGATTTTCCGGTGATCGGCGGGGCTGGGTCGCGGGCTTGGAATCCCTTTTGCCGGGGCTCAGTTGGGCGAAAAGGTTCGGCGTGGCGGCTCGTCCGCTCTGAAATACAGGGGCGTCCTGTGCCTGCTCACTCGGGGCCAGCCGCTTGTAAACAGGGCCATCGGCGAGAGCGACGCGCTTCGTGTCGACGATGGTCCTTCCGTCCTTCGTCTTGGTCGTCTCCGAGCCATCTCCGTAGGCAAGGGCATAGGCATCGCCTTCGCTCATGCCTCGCCGCTCGGCTTCCTTGATCAACGCCGAGCGCTGTTCCTCGGTCAACGGGACTCCGGCTATGCCACCGGCCCCGTCGAAGTAGGTGGACTCGAAGCCGCTTTGGGGAGTTTCGCTGTACGCGTCCCCCCGGAGCTTCACATCGTCGGCCGAGATAGCTGCGCCTTTGTGCGTCGAGGGGCCGTTCTGGCTTACGTCGAGGATGCTGAAACCGGTCCCCGCCGCCAGGGCAACGGCCACTCCGAGGTACGAGCCGATGGCCGTTTTCCGCTGGGGTTGCCCCTTGGCAGGAATGGCGAGCATGCGGCCGAGAAGGCTGCTCGAAATCTCTTCATAGTCATTGATCATTTCGGGCACAGAGCCGCTCCCCCACGTCATGCGGAACGTTTGATTCCCACGAGTAGAATATGCGAACGAGTGTTCGATCCAGCGGGTATGCCGCCTTCCCACCCTGGCCGTACCAGGCGGGATGGGCTGTCGTCCCGAAGGTCGGTGGGGCATACACCTAGCGGCGGTTGCGCTCAAGCGTTCCGATGGGATGTCAGCCGGAGAGCCCCCTGCGGAAGGTTCCAAACGCGACCGTTCGGCATCCAGCACCGATCCAGTACGGTAAAAACCTAGGGGCCCACCCCCGGAGGAGTGGACCCCTTCTGACCTGCGCATTTGCCAGATCAGTGACGTGGCGCCATGTCACCCACTACACGTTGAACCGGAACTCCACCACATCCCCGTCCTGCATCACATAGTCCTTGCCCTCCATGCGGGCCTTGCCCTTGGCTCGGGCCTCGGGGACCGAGCCCGTGGCGACCAGGTCGTCGAAGGAGATGACCTCGGCCTTGATGAAGCCCTTCTGGAAGTCCGTGTGGATGACACCGGCGGCCTCGGGGGCGGTGGCGCCCTTCTTGATGGTCCAGGCGCGGGACTCCTTGGGGCCGGCCGTCAGGTAGGTCTGCAGGCCGAGGGTGCGGAAGCCGACGTGGGCGAGGGTGGCGAGGCCGGGTTCCTCCTGGCCGACGGACTGGAGGAGTTCCAGGGCCTCGTCCTCCTCCAGCTCCGCGAGATCGGCCTCCAGCTTGGCGTTGAGGAAGATCGCCTCGGCCGGGGCGACCAGCGCGCGCTGCTCGTTCTTGAAGTCCTCGTCGGTCAGCTCGTCCTCGTCGACATTGAAGACGTAGAGGAAGGGCTTCGTGGTGAGGAGGTGGAGGTCGTGGAGCAGCTCATTGCGCTCGGTGCCCTGGACGATGCCGTGCGCGAAGAGCGTGTCGCCCTTCTCCAGGATCTCCTTGGCCTCCTCGACCGCCTTGGCCTTGGGAGCCACGTCCTTCTTGATCCGGGACTCCTTCTGGAGGCGCGGGAGGACCTTCTCGACGGTCTGCAGGTCGGCCAGGATCAGCTCGGTGTTGATCGTCTCGATGTCGTCCTTGGGCGAGACCTTGCCGTCGACATGGACGACGTTCTCGTCCTTGAAGGCGCGGATGACCTGGCAGATCGCGTCGGACTCGCGGATGTTGGCGAGGAACTTGTTGCCCAGGCCCTCGCCCTCGCTGGCGCCGCGCACGATGCCCGCGATGTCGACGAAGTCGACCGTCGCCGGGAGGATCCTCTCCGAGGAGAAGATCTCGGCCAGTTTCGTCAGGCGCGGATCCGGGACGCCCACGACGCCGACGTTGGGCTCGATCGTGGCGAACGGGTAGTTGGCCGCGAGCACGTCGTTCTTGGTCAGGGCGTTGAACAGGGTCGACTTGCCGACATTCGGCAGACCGACGATTCCGATCGTGAGCGACACGTTGCGACTTCCCGTACGTGAGGATGCGGAGGGTGGGCCAGGCAGGGCCGATCCACCAGTCTACGGGGTGTCCGGTACCGGCCCCGCGCGGTGTCGAACGCTTGGCCAAGCTCTCCCCCACGGCGTGTCTGTCGGGCTATTCGGCACATAAACCGACCTAAGTTGGTCCAGTGGAGCAACACAGGACGCGACCTTCGCAGTACGGACCGCGACGCATCCGGGCGCCGCTACCCCCGCAGGGCCGGGGCGCGGGCGGCGCCGCGGTCGGGCGCCCCGTGGGGCAGCGTGCGGTGGTGGGCGGGGACCGGCGGCCGGTCGCGGCGCGGCCGTCGCCGTCGGCCGGTTCGCCGGTGGCGCGGGTGGTGCGTACCCTGCGCGAGCTGCCCAATCCGCGGCTCACCGGGCTCGGCAGCGGTCTGTTCTGCATGGCCGTGATGCTCGTCCTCGGCTTCCTCGACCAACTGCTGTTCGACGCGTCCCTGACGGTGTACGGCGTGCTGTTCCTGCCGGTGTCCCTGCTGACCGCGTTCTGGGTGCGCAAGGGGGACCTGCTGACCGCCCCCATCGTCGTGCCGATCGCCTTCGCCGTGGGTCTGCCGACCGTCGCCGAGAGCGGCGAGGGTCTGGCCGGACGGCTGATGGGGGTCGTGACCGCCCTCGCCACGGAGGCCGGGTGGCTGTACGGCGGGACCCTGGTCGCGGGGGCGACCGCGCTCGCCCGGCGCATCCGCATGGTCCGCCGCCGGGCCACCGTCCGGAACCGACCGCAGGTGTGACGGGCGGGCCGGCCCGGCCCCGCCCGCCGTACGGGACGCTCAGCCCCCGGAGGGCCGGGCCCCGCTCTCCGCCGCCCGCATCGCCGCGCCCACGATCCCCGCGTTGTTCAGGAGTTGCGCGGGGACGATCTCCGCCTGGATGTCGTCGAGGTAGTGCAGGAACTTGTGCGCCTTGCGGCTGACCCCGCCGCCGATGATGAACAACTCGGGCGAGAACAGCATCTCCACGTGGGCGAGGTACTTGCGCACACGATGGGCCCAGTGCTCCCACGACATGTCGTGGTCCTCCTTGACCTTGCTGGACGCCCGCTTCTCCGCGTCGTGGCCGTCCAGCTCCAGGTGGCCCAGCTCGCTGTTGGGGACGAGGTGTCCGTCGGTGAAGAGGGCGCTGCCGATGCCGGTGCCGAAGGTGAGCAGGATGACCGTGCCCTGCCGGCCGCGACCGGCGCCGAAGTGCATCTCGGCGACGCCCGCCGCGTCCGCGTCGTTGACCACCGTCACGTCCAGGCCGCCCAGCCGCTCGCTGAACAGCGCACGCGCGTCCGTGTCGACCCAGCTCTTGTCGACGTTGGCCGCCGTGCGGACCGTGGCACCGCCCGTCACCACGCCGGGGAAGGTGAGCCCGACCGGCCCGGTCCAGCCGAAGTGCTCGACCACCTGCTTCACGCCGTCGGCCACGCCGTCGGGGCTCGCCGGGCGCGGGGTCAGCACCTTGCAGCGCTCCTGGGCCAAGTCACCCCTGTCCAGGTCCACCGGGGCGCCCTTGATCCCGGATCCGCCGATGTCCACACCGAAGATCTGCATGGCCATACGTTACGACGGCCGTCACGACGAACGACACGGCGGACGACCGGCGCTCACACGGGCGGGCGGTGGCCCGGACACTCACGCCCCGGACACTCACGCCCCGGACACGCGCGCCCCGGGCACCCACGCCCGGACGCTCACGCCCCGGCCGCCCCCGAACCGCCCCGCTCCGCCGCCAGGGACGTCGCCTCCTCGCGCAGGTCGCGGCGCAGCTCCTTGGGCAGTGAGAAGGTGATCGACTCCTCGGCGGCCTTGACGATCTCCACGTCCTCGTAGCCCCGCCGCGTCAGCCACTCCAGGACCTCTTCGACCAGGACTTCCGGAACGGAGGCGCCGGAGGTGACGCCGACCGTGGTGACGCCCTCCAGCCACGCCGCGTCGATCTCGTCGGCGAAGTCCACGAGGTACGCCTCGCGCGCGCCGGCCTGCTTGGCGACCTCGACCAGCCGCTTGGAGTTGGAGGAGTTGCGCGAGCCGACGACGATCACCAGCTCCGCCTCGGCGCCCATCTGCTTGACCGCGAGCTGGCGGTTCTGCGTGGCGTAGCAGATGTCGTCGCTCGGCGGGGAGATCAGCTGCGGGAACTTGTCCTTGAGCGCGTCGACGGTCTCCATGGTCTCGTCGACGGAGAGGGTGGTCTGCGACAGCCACACCACCTTCGACGGGTCACGGACCTCCACCTTGGCCACGTCCTCGGGGCCGTCGACGAGCTGGATGTGGTCGGGGGCCTCGCCGGAGGTGCCGATGACCTCCTCGTGGCCCTCGTGGCCGATCAGGAGGATGTCGTAGTCGTCGTTGGCGAAGCGGACCGCTTCCTTGTGCACCTTGGTGACGAGCGGGCAGGTCGCGTCGATGGTGGCGAGCCGGCCGCGCTCGGCCTCCTCGTGGACGACGGGGGCGACACCGTGCGCGGAGAACATCACGATGTTCCCCGGCGGGACCTCGTCCGTCCGCTCGACGAAGACGGCGCCCTTCTTCTCAAGGGTCTGGACGACGTACTTGTTGTGGACGATCTCGTGGCGGACGTACACGGGGGCCCCGTACTGCTCCAGGGCCTTCTCGACGGCGATCACCGCGCGGTCCACGCCCGCGCAGTAGCCACGGGGGGCGGCGAGCAGGACACGGCGGCCAGACGAAGCAGTCATGGCACCCATCGTAAGGCCGCGTTCGGCGGGTCAAAGATCGCGTGTGTCCGCCGTTGCCGGGGAGACTGACGGGGACATTACGAGACGCGGTCCGATGCGCTGGCGGAGGCAGGATGTCCGAGACCGGTACGACGGCCCCGGGGGCCGGTGGGGAGCACCGGCTGAGGCGCAGTCTGGGCTTCAGGGACCTGGTCGTCTACGGGCTCCTGTTCATCGCGCCCATGGCACCGGTCGGCGTGTTCGGCACACTGGACGCCAAGTCGCACGGCGCGGTGGCGCTCGTCTATGTCATCGCCACGATCGCGATGGCGTTCACCGCGTTCAGCTACGCGCAGATGGTGCGGGTGGTCCCCCAGGCGGGGTCGGTGTTCGCGTACGCGCGCGCGGGGCTCGGCAACGGGGCCGGTTTCGTCGCCGGCTGGATGGCGATGCTCGACTACGTCCTCATCCCGGCGGTGGCGTACCTCTTCTCCGGCATCGCCATGGAGGCGCTGGTCCCGGAGGTGTCGCGGTGGGTGTGGACGGCGATCGCGGTGGTCGTGACGACCCTGCTGAACCTGTGGGGCGTGCGCGCGGCGGCCCGGGTGGGCTTCCTGGTGCTCGCGATGGAGATCGTGGTCCTGCTGGTGTTCGTGGTGGCGGCGATCGTGGTCCTGGCGCGCGACGGTGCCGCGCGCGACTGGCTGTCCCCGCTGTCCGGTGACGGCACGCAGGGGGCGTTCGCGCTGTCGGCCGTGGTGGGCGCGGTGTCGGTGGCGGTGCTGTCGTACCTGGGCTTCGACGCCATCGCGACGTTCGCGGAGGAGGTGACCGGCGGGTCGGCGAAGATCGCGCGGGCGCTGCTGTTCTGCCTGGTGCTCGCCGGTGTGCTGTTCGTGGCGCAGACGTATCTGGTGGCGCTGCTCGATCCGGTGTCCTCGGCCCGGCTCGCTGCGGAGCCGGAGCGGCAGGGGTCGGCGTTCTACGACGCGGTGGACACGTCCGTGGGGACGTGGCTGCACGACCTGGTGGCGGTGAGCAAGGCGATCGGCGCGGCGTTCGCGGCGCTGGCCGGGCAGGCGGCGGCCGGGCGGCTGCTGTTCGCGATGGGCCGCGACCGGCGGCTCCCCGCGGCGCTGTCCCGGACGGATTCCGGGGTGCCGCGGGTGGCGCTGCTGGTCTCGGCCGTGATCACGATGGCGGCGGCGGTGTGGGCGGCACGGCGGGACGACGGTCTCGACCAGTTGGTCTCGGTGGTCGATGTCGGCGCGCTCACCGCGTTCACGCTGCTCCACGCGAGCGTGGTCGGCTGGTTCGCCGTCCGGCGTGGTGGGGGCCCGGTGAGCTGGTGGCGGCATGTGCTGGTGCCGGTGCTGGGCGCGGCGATCACCGTCGCGGTGATCGTGGAGGCCGCGGGGACCGCGCAGGTGGTCGGGGCGATCTGGCTGGCGGTGGGGCTGGCGGTACTCGCGGCGCAGGCGGGCCGAAGGCGCCCGGCGGGGGCGTGAGACCGCGGGCGGGGGCCTGAAGCGTGCGGCGGGGCGAGGGGCTGCGGTCCTGTGGGCGCGGCACGCCGGGTCGGGTTGTCGTACCCGGCCGTTACGCTCGGGCGCATGGCTGTTGACTCGACTCCCGAAGCGCCCCTCCCGGTGGGCGAGGTGTCCCGGCTGATCGGGGGCTGGATCGACCGGCTCGGCGGGGTCTGGGTCGAGGGGCAGATCACGCAGTTGTCGCGGCGGCCGGGCGCCGGCGTGGTGTTCCTGACGCTGCGCGACCCGTCGTACGACATCTCGGTGGGCGTGACCTGCTACCGGCAGGTCTTCGAGGCGGTGGCGGACGTGGTCGGCGAGGGTGCCCGGGTGGTCGTCCACGCCAAGCCGGAGTGGTACGCCCCGCGTGGGCAGCTGTCGCTGCGGGCCGCCGAGATCAGGCCGGTGGGCGTCGGGGAGCTGCTGGCGCGGCTGGAGCAGTTGAAGAAGACGCTCACGCGCGAGGGGCTGTTCGCGCCCGAGCGCAAGAAGCCGCTGCCGTTCCTGCCGCAGTTGGTCGGCCTGGTGTGCGGGCGGGCCTCGGCGGCCGAGCGGGACGTGCTCGAGAACGCCAGGCACCGCTGGCCCGCCGTCCGCTTCGAGGTGCGCAATGTGCCCGTGCAGGGCGTGCACGCCGTGTCGCGGGTGGTGCAGGCGGTGAAGGAGCTGGACGCGATGGACGACGTCGATGTGATCGTCGTCGCGCGGGGCGGCGGCAGCGTGGAGGATCTGCTGCCGTTCTCCGACGAGCAGCTGGTGCGGGCGGTCGCCCAGTGCCGTACGCCGGTCGTCTCGGCGATCGGGCACGAGCCGGACAATCCGCTGCTCGACCACGTCGCCGACCTGCGCGCCTCCACGCCGACGGACGCCGCGAAGAAGGTCGTCCCGGACGTCGGCGAGGAGTACGAGCGGGTACGGCTGCTGCGGGACCGCGCCCGGCGGTGCGTGGCGGCGTTCGTCGACCGCGAGGAGCGAGGGCTGGCCCACGCGCTGGCCCGGCCGTCGATACAGGACCCGCACCGGATGATCGACGAGCGGGCCGAGCAGGTGACGGCCCTGCTCGAGCGGGGGCGCCGTTCGCTGCGGCACCACCTCGACCGGGCCGACTCCGAGCTGACGCACACGCACGCGCGCGTGGTGGCCCTCTCCCCCGCCGCGACCCTCAAACGGGGGTACGCGGTGCTCCAGCGGGCCGACGGCCACGCCGTCCGCGACCCGGCCGAGGTGGAACCGGGCGAGATGCTGCGGGCACGGGTGAGCGAGGGCGATTTCTCCGTACGAGTCGACACATAGGGTGGGTGGATGACCAGCGAGGTGGAGCAGCCGACGGCCATGTCCGAGGCGCTCGGGTACGAGCAGGCGCGGGACGAGCTGATCGAGGTCGTCCGGCGGCTGGAGGCCGGCGGTACGACGCTGGAGGAGTCCCTCGCCCTGTGGGAGCGGGGCGAGGAGCTGGCGAAGGTCTGCCGCCGCCGGCTGGACGGCGCTCGGGCCCGCCTGGACGCGGCGCTGGCCGAGGAGGCCGGCGCGGAGGAGGACGGGGCCGGGGACCTGTAGGACGAGGACAGGGCCGGGACCCGTAGGACCTTGGCTGGCCCGGGGTCCCGGCGTGTCCGTGGCGTCCGGCTATCCGGCGGTGTCCTCGGCGAGGGTGTGCGCGACGAGCGCGTTGGCGTGCCCGTGGCCCAGGCCGTGCTCGGTCTTGAGCCAGGAGACGAGTTCCATGTGCCCGGTGAGCGGCGAGGAGCGGATCAGCTCCTTCCACTGCGCGATCGGTCGCCCGTACTTCTTCTCGATCGACGGGAAGTAGGAGGCGGGGCCCTTCACGGTGGCGGTCATGTCGATGCGGTCCCATCTGTCGAGGTCTGTCGAGGTCTGTCGGCGTACCGCCTGTACGACCCCCGGGATCCGGAGAAGTCGTCGCCCGGTCGACGTGACCCGTGTCACTCCGCCGGGAGAGTGGTGAGCCGGACACAGCATGTGAAGCGGATCACCGCACTCCCCATTTGGTTAAATCTTGGACTTCTTCGGCGTAGTGTCGTCCGCGTCAACGGCCCCCGCCCGACCGACGCGGAGCCGACGCATCCCGAGGAAGATCACGCATGTCTCTCGTTCTTGACCCCGCAGCCCAGGACCTGCTGTTCCGCGAGGCCCGTACCGCGAACACCTTCACGGACGAACCGGTGACCGACGAGCAGGTCCGGGAGATCTACGACCTGGTCAAGTACGGCCCGACCGCCTTCAACCAGTCGCCGCTGCGCATCACGCTGGTCCGCTCCGCCGAGGCCCGCGAGCGTCTCGTCCGGCACATGGGCGAGGGCAACCGGCCCAAGACGGCCACCGCCCCGCTGGTCGCGATCCTTTCGGCGGACAACGAGTTCCACGAGGAGCTGCCCTACCTCCTCCCGCACGCCCCGCAGATCAAGGACGCGGTCTTCGGCGCCCGCCCGGCGCGCGAGCGTGCCGCCGCGCTGAACGCCTCTCTCCAAGCCGCGTACTTCCTCATCGGCGTCCGCGCCGCGGGCCTGGCCGCCGGCCCGATGACCGGCCTCGACTTCGAGGGCCTGCGCAAGGAGTTCCTGGACGACGACCACACCCCGCTGATGGTCGTCAACATCGGCCGCCCGGGTCCGGACGCCTGGTTCCCGCGCTCCCCGCGCCTCGCGTACGAGCAGGTCGTCACCACGGTCTGAGGCACCCGACGCCGCGCCGCGGCCCCGGGTCCGGGGTACGGCAGGGGCTCACGTCAGCTTCAGCGCCGCCGCCATCCGACCCAGTTGGTCGAACGACCCGGTACCGGTCACGACCGTCGTCGCGCCGTTCATGCCCTCGGCGTCGTGCAGCACCAGCGCGTCGTACCGGCCGCCCTCGTAGCGGGTCCACGTCCGGCCGGCGATGCGCTGCGTCGTCTCGGTCGCCCGTGCCCCCTGGCTGGCGTCCTCGATGAACGCGGCGGGCTTCTTCGCGGTGGACTGCTCGATCGCCACGTATTCGCCGTCCGGCGCCCGGAAGCCCAGGTGCCAGGCGTCGGAGTCGCTGCCCCGGAAGCGGACGGAGGTCGGCTTCCAGTCCTCGGAAAGCCCCTCGGGCGCGGCCACCGGGTAGGACGCGGCGCGCTGCGCGGTGAGCAGTTCGACCCGGTAGTCGACCCGCTTGAGGTCCGGTTCCCCGTCATTGTGCGGAATGAAGATCCAGATCACACCCGCCGCGAGGACGATGAGCCCAAGAGAGAGAATCATGTCCCGGGCCGACTTCTGCTTGCCTTTCGTACCTGCCACGCCCCCTATCGTCGCAGGTGACTGATCCGCTCATACGTGGGGTCCCCTGCTCATTTTGTCGGACTGGCGATAGAGTCTTGGCCATACCCTCATCCGGCCGTCGCCGTATCAGAAAGGTGCGTTCCGATGACCGAGCATCATCTGCCGTCCGAACTGGACGTCCCCTCAGAGGCCCCCGACCGCAACCTCGCCATGGAACTCGTGCGGGTCACCGAAGCCGCGGCGATGGCCGCCGGCCGCTGGGTCGGGCGCGGTGACAAGAACGGCGCCGACGGCGCCGCGGTGCGCGCCATGCGAACCCTCGTCCACACCGTCTCGATGAACGGCGTCGTCGTCATCGGCGAGGGGGAGAAGGACGAGGCCCCCATGCTCTTCAACGGGGAGCGGGTCGGGGACGGCACCGGGGCCGAGGTCGACATCGCCGTCGACCCGATCGACGGCACCACGCTGACCGCCAACGGCATGACCAACGCGATCGCGGTGCTGGCCGCCGCCGAGCGCGGCTCCATGTTCGACCCGTCCGCCGTCTTCTACATGGACAAGCTGGTCACGGGTCCGGAGGCCGCCGACTTCGTCGACATCAACGCGCCCGCGTCCGTGAACATCCGCCGGATCGCCAAGGCCAAGCGGCGCACCCCCGAGGACGTCACCGTCGTCATCCTCGACCGGCCCAGGCACCAGGCCCTCATCGACGAGGTCCGGGAGACCGGCGCCCGCATCAAGCTGATCTCCGACGGCGACGTGGCCGGCTCCATCCTCGCGCTGCGCGAGGGCACGGGCATCGACCTGCTGCTCGGCGTCGGCGGCACGCCGGAGGGCATCATCTCGGCCTGTGCCGTGAAGTGCCTCGGCGGGACCATCCAGGGCAAGCTGTGGCCCAAGGACGACGAGGAGCGGCAGCACGCGATCGACGCCGGGCACGACCTGGACCGCGTGCTGACCACCGACGACCTGGTCTCCGGCGACAACGTCTTCTTCGTCGCGACCGGCATCACCGACGGTGAGCTGCTGCGCGGGGTGCGGTACCGCTCGGAGACGGCCACCACCGACTCGATCGTGATGCGGTCCAAGTCGGGCACGGTGCGGCGGATCGACTCCGAGCACCGGCTGAGCAAGCTGCGCGCCTACAGCGCGGTCGACTTCGACCGGGCCAAGTGACCCCACCGGCGGTGCGGGGCGCCTGCTGAGCCCGGCCGCCCCCGCCGGCATCGCGAAGGCGCCCCCTGTGCGAAGGGGGCGCCTTCGTCACGTCGGGGTCTAACCGGCCGCCGCTATGCGGCCCGTCGTGCGGGCGGCCTTCTTCAGTTCGAACGTCTCGGCGGCGGCGCCGGGCCAGGACCACGCGGCGTTCGGCGGCGGTGAGGCCGCCCCAGACGCCGTAGGGCTCGGGTTGCAGAAGGGCGTGCTCGCGGCACTCGACCATGACCGGACAGCGCGCGCAGACGCGCTTGGCGGCCTCCTCGCGGGAGAGCCGGGCGGCGGTCGGTTCCTTGGAGGGGGCGAAGAACAGTCCGGCCTCGTCGCGCCGGCACACCGCCTCGGTGTGCCAGGGAGCGTCTTGGTCCCTGTCCCGCACGGGCCCCCGCTGGGCCGGAACGGCAGCTGCCTGCGGGGACGAATGCGGCGGTTGCAGCACGGTCTACTCCTGACGACGGCTTCGCGAGCGAGAGACGATGCGTCAGGCTTACCCGTTGTACGCGCGCCTATGCACTGGGTTCCCCGGCGCCGGCCGGGGCCGCGCTACAAGTGCTTGCGCACACCCTTCTCGACCCTGCGGTGCACCCGGTCGAGGATGTCCGCGACGAACTTGCCCCGTCTGGGGCGCGCCTCGACGCTGCCCAGCACGGCCCAGCCGTCCACGTAGATGACGGGGGCCTCGGGCTCGGTGGAGTCGAGGGTGTGGACCTCGAAGCTGCCGAGCACGCCGCCGCCCGCGCCGCGCAGCGACACGTTCTCCGGGACGCGCACGTCGACGCTGCCGAAGACGGAGAACGCCTTGATCACTATCTGCTGGTGGGCGAAGACCGCCTCGCTGAGGTCTATCTCGACGCTGCCGAAGATCGCGTAGGCGTGGATTCGGCGGTTCGCCCGCCAGTGGCCCTTGCGGACGGCGCTGCTGAACACCGCCACCACATTCTCCTCGGGGTCCGGCGGGAAGGCGCCGACGGTGGGGCGGTGCGGGGCCGGGGCGGTGTGGGGGTGCCGTCCGGGGTGCGCGGCGGGCAGGTCCCGCACGAAGACGTCCAGCTCGCCGACGGTCTTGGCGGCCAGCACGCCGTCGACCCGCTCGGCGTGCTCGTCGGCGGTGAGCCGCCCCTCGGCGAGGGCTTCGCGCAGCATGTCGGCGACGCGGTCCCGGTCGGCGTCCGAGGCGCGCAGCTCGGAGGTGCGCGCCGCGGTGCCGGGTGGGGCCGCGTCCTGCGGTTGGGCGTGCTTGTGAAGGTCCACGGCAGCAGCGTACCGAAACGCGATAGATCGCGACCAGCCCTGTGGACAACCTTGTCGCGGCCTACTGAGCCTTACCTCACAAGCTCGGCACTCCGGGCAGGTTTTACGCTGGTGGACGCTGCCGACGGAGGCCAGTCGTCGTTGCTGAGGAATCCAGCCGCGCGTGTTGTCGAGTGAGGAATGGGCGAGATGCCTGAGTTCGCGTACACCGATCTGCTCCCCCAGGGTGAGGACACCACTCCGTACCGGCTGGTGACCGCCGAGGGTGTCTCCACCTTCGAGGCCGACGGGCGGACCTTCCTCAAGGTGGAGCCCGAGGCGCTGCGCAGGCTGGCCGAGGAGGCCGTGCACGACATCCAGCACTATCTGCGCCCGGCCCACCTGGCGCAGTTGCGCCGCATCATCGACGACCCCGAGGCCTCGGGCAACGACAAGTTCGTGGCGCTGGACCTGCTGAAGAACGCGAACATCGCGGCGGCGGGTGTGCTGCCCATGTGCCAGGACACCGGTACGGCGATCGTCATGGGCAAGCGCGGGCAGAACGTGCTGACGGCGGGCGGCGACGAGGAGGCCCTGAGCCGGGGCATCTACGACGCGTACAAGAACCTGAACCTGCGCTACTCGCAGATGGCTCCCCTGACCATGTGGGAGGAGAAGAACACCGGCTCCAACCTCCCGGCCCAGATCGAGCTGTACGCGACCGACGGCGGCGCCTACAAGTTCCTGTTCATGGCGAAGGGCGGCGGCTCCGCCAACAAGAGCTTCCTCTACCAGGAGACGAAGGCCGTCCTGAACGAGGCCTCCATGATGAAGTTCCTGGAGGAGCGGATCCGCTCGCTCGGCACGGCCGCCTGCCCGCCGTACCACCTGGCGATCGTGGTCGGCGGCACGTCGGCCGAGTACGCGCTGAAGACCGCGAAGTACGCGTCCGCGCACTACCTGGACGAGATCCCGGCCGAGGGCTCGGCGCTGGGGCACGGCTTCCGGGACAAGGACCTGGAGGAGAAGGTCTTCGAGCTGACGCAGCGGATCGGCATCGGCGCGCAGTTCGGCGGCAAGTACTTCTGCCACGACGTGCGCGTGGTGCGGCTGCCGCGGCACGGGGCGTCCTGCCCGGTCGCCATCGCCGTGTCCTGCTCGGCGGACCGGCAGGCGGTCGCGAAGATCACCGCCGAGGGCGTCTTCCTGGAGCGGCTGGAGACCGACCCGGCGCGGTTCCTGCCGGAGACCACGGACGAGCACCTGGACGAGGCGGGCGACGTCGTCAGGATCGACCTCAACCAGCCGATGGACGACATCCTGGCCGAGCTGACGAAGTACCCGGTCAAGACCCGGCTGTCGCTGACCGGCCCGCTGGTCGTGGCGCGTGACATCGCGCACGCCAAGATCAAGGAGCGGCTGGACGCGGGCGAGGAGATGCCGCAGTACCTCAAGGACCACCCGGTGTACTACGCCGGTCCGGCGAAGACGCCCGAGGGGTACGCGTCGGGGTCCTTCGGGCCGACGACGGCCGGGCGCATGGACTCCTACGTCGAGCAGTTCCAGGCCGCGGGCGGCTCCAGGGTGATGCTGGCCAAGGGCAACCGGAGCAAGCAGGTCACGGACGCGTGCGGCGCGCACGGCGGCTTCTACCTGGGGTCCATCGGCGGGCCCGCGGCCCGGCTGGCGCAGGACTGCATCAAGAAGGTCGAGGTCGTCGAGTACGAGGAACTCGGCATGGAGGCGGTCTGGAAGATCGAGGTGGAGGACTTCCCGGCGTTCGTCGTGGTGGACGACAAGGGCAACGACTTCTTCAGCCCGCAGCAACTCTCTCAGCCGACCTTCACGTCGATCCCTGTACGGGGTCCGGGCCTGGCCTGACCTAGGCAGCGACACCCGCGTAGAGCCCTCGGCCATCGGTCGGGGGCTCTACGCGCAGCGAGGCCGTCTCGTCCGCGAGCGGCCCACACAGAGCCGCGTAGGGCCTCACATCGGGGCCAGGCCGCGACAGACAGCCGCGCGGCCGTCCTCAGCAGTGGCGTACCCGACTACGCGAATATCAGCGTTGCCGCATAGACGACCATGAACAACCCTCGTACCGTCATGCGTACCGGCCCTAACGGGGGCCATGACCAAGGGGTTGAGCATGGCTCGCGAGGAACTGACCCGCCTTACCGGCAACGGGAACGGGGAGTGCGGACAAGGGGACTGCCCGAACGTGTACCGCACCGAAAAGAGATCGATCGTTGTGCAGGGCGACGTGTTCAACGGCTTCATCCCGCCCGAGGGCGAAGGGTTGGTTGAGATCCCGGAAAGCGTACTGAGGGAGGCTTTCAATGCTCTTGGCTGGTGAAGCCTGGCAAGCCAAGTTCCGAGACTTCCAGACCGAGGCATGGCGACTGGAAACCCTGCCGGTCTACCGCGTACCCCAAGAGGCCGAAGAGTTCTCGCGTTTCCTTGCGGGCGAACGGTTTCCGGGGCCGTACGAGGATTCGTGGACGGCCATGATCCGGCATCGCAGGGAATCCGGGGCAAATGTCGGGCGAGTGCACATCCTGACTCGGCCTCACTCCGACTACCTACGCTTCGAGTTCGAGAGGTATTACCGCCATCAAGCCCCCATCGGGGAAGATATCCGAATCCTTGACGTGACCGAGCGCGAGAATCCGTTGCCGGGTATTGAAGACTTCTGGATGTTCGACAAAGCAGAAGTCGTCATCATGCACTATGAGGCGGACGGAACGCAGATCAACCGAGAAGCGTATGAGGGGGACGTGACACCGTTCCTTGAATATCAGCGAATCGCGCTGGCCGAGTCTGTTCCCTTCGAGGAGTACGTGAAGGGCCTTGACCTTTGAGCCGGAAGAGCTAGGCCAGTCCAGAGCCGACCTAAGGGTTGTCCCGTAACCGCTGGCCACGGGTGAGATGATCTTGTCGTGTCTGGTGTGATCACGGCGTCGGAGCCCTCCTGGATAGCCCCGTTCACCGGGCTGAGCTCGCGTCAGTTCGGCAAGCTGATCACAGCCCTGCGCCGGGAGGGTGCAGACCCGGTGTGCATGGGCCGACCCTGGAGCCTGCCGCTGGAGGACCGGGTCCTGCTGGTCGCCGCGTACTGGCGAACGAACCTCACCATGCGCCAACTGGCTCCGCTGTTCGGGGTGTCGAAGTCGGCTGCGGACCGCATCATCGACCACCTGGGCCCGGCGCTCGCGCTCCAGCAGCGCAAGCGGTTCCGCAAGGACACCGTGCTCATCGTGGACGGCACCCTGGTCCCCACCCGCGACCACCAGGTTGCCGAGCAGTCGAAGAACTACCGGTACTCCACCAACCACCAGGTCGTCATCGACGCCGACACCCGGCTCGTCGTCGCCGTCGGCCGGCCACTGCCCGGCAACCGCAACGACTGCAAGGCATGGGAGATCTCGGGCGCGAAAGCCGCCGTCGGCCGCACCACCGTCATCGCCGACGGCGGCTACCGCGGCACCGGCCTGGTCATCCCACACCGCCGCCAACCCGGCCAGGCAAACCTCCCGGCCTGGAAGGAGGAACACAACGCCTCCCACCGAAAAGTCCGCGCCCGAGTCGAGCACGCCTTCGCCCGCATGAAGACCTGGAAGATCCTCCGCGACTGCCGCCTGAAAGGCGACGGCGTCCACCACGCCATGCTCGGCATCGCCCGCCTACACAACCTGATCGTCGCTGGGTGACGGGCAAACGGCCAGGTCATCGGCCCGTCCGAGATCATTTACGGGACAACCCTTAGGGCGTTCTATTGCCTCGGCTGAAGTTGCACGGCCCGCAGGCCGGGCGAAGGTTCTATGTCATTCGTTCCGCCTCGGCTGAGCGGAACAATGTGGTCGGCCGTCGTAGCTGGCCGGGAATAGCAGATAGAGCAGACAGGGTTAGCCGCGAGGATCGCGGCCCTGGATTTGAGATATTGAGTGTTATATCCACGCGCCCACGGGGAGGGGCGCGTGTGCTTTCTCTTCTGCTCCCGTCGCTTCGCTCCGGCCGAGGTGCAGGGCTCACAGCGTGAGCCGAGAGGATAGAGCCGCTTACAGCGGCTGCACATCATGTGAGGCAATAGCTTCTCCAAACAGAAGTGGCACCCTTCGAGGGGTGCCGTTAGTGGTGCTCTGCCTGGCCTCCATTCGTCGGCCAGGGGATGACTTAAAGAGATAGAGAGGCAGCGAAGGTTTCCGCAGGTCAGGGAAGAATGGGTGACTCTCAGAGGGTTACGCGGCAGTGCGTAGGGAGTGCACGCGGCAGGACGCCGACCCAAGACCGTTCTTCTGGAAGTGGTGCCCAGGCAGTACGAGGCACCGTGCGCCCGAATCAGGGGCGATCAAGGCCATGGCCTTAGCCGCAGTCATACCCTTCTGCACAGCCTGTCTGGTGAGCGCCTGGCCGTTCTCCCCGGCCAAAATGGAGGCTAGGGCTCCCTCGGCGAACTCGGCATGCCCGACTTGGTTCCCCCAACCGAGGGCGGCGAAGTACACCCGGAAAGCGAGCGGCTTGATTAGGGGGTTGCGCGCTTTCGCTCGGCAGTCGAGCTGAGAAATGGCACCCCACGGGGCACCGGGGCCGAATCCAATGGTCACTATTCCCTCGGGCGGTTGGTCGCGGGCATAAGAAAGCCCCGGCTATCGCCGGGACTGACAAAAACAAGACATGCAGTTTCTAACCCACCCAGGGTGGCGGTTTCAAGGAAGGGTGTTTAAACGGGCGGCGTGAGATCGTGTAAACGGTCTCCCTTGGAGAGTGCGGGCATGGAAAGGCCCCCGAAGCGTTTACACTCAACGGGGGCCAGGGATTCAGAGGGTCGGGTGGCTATCCGCCGCTGTACGGCCGACGCGCGGGCAAGAGGAACTCCGCCTCAGGCTCGGTCATCCAGTACCCTTCGGGGACGTGAAGCCCAGTCTCCTTAGCGATCTCCGCAAGCTCAAGCATTTTGCAAACGACTCGGCGGTTTCCGTCTTCGGCCTTCCCGACCGTGATCGTTACCCCGTGACGCTGTAGGAACACCCGACGCTGTTCGTCATCCTTCGTGGCCCATTCCTCCGCATAGTTGCGCCCCGTTTCCTTCCAGGCGGGCGCATCCTCAGCTTCCTTGATTTCGTTACGCAGTCGCTCGACCTTGGCCGACTGGGATTCGTGCTGCTTCCAGTAGCGTTCGATCTGAACTTCAGTCTTGATACGACCGGCCAGATAGTCAGCCTCCAGCCTGTCAAGCATGGCTTCGGCTTCCACCAGTTCCGTCTTCGCTTGACTGATCGAATTGCCAACCCTCTCCATTACAGGGAGGGGCCCAAGGGTGACATTCACGAACTGGCCGACGACCGTATCGAGATCTTCCCTCCGGATACGCCCGGGGTCGGAACAAGTCCCCGTGTTGATGTTATTGCACGCGTAGTAATGGAAAACTCTGCCGTTCTCCTTGGTCTTCTTGGACGAAGACATACGGGCGCCGCACACATCGCACTCGGCCACGCCTCCCAACATGGAACGCGAGGGCGTGGCGCGCGATACCGGACGGTTAGCCGTGATGCTGGCCACCAGTTCCGCCCACTCCCCGTATTCCATGAGCGGGTCATCCGTGATCCGTACCGGCTCACCATCGTCATCCGCGACAGTATCACCCTTATAGGTGTAGATACCGCCGACCGTGGGGTTAGTCACGATCGCTCGGATAGCGTTAGCGGTCCAAGCGACACCCTTCGGTTCGTCGCCGCGATCCATGCGCAGGTAATCCCGCCACGTCGGAACACCACGCTTGTTAAGATCAACGGCAATCTTGTATGATGACCAATCACTCTTCAGCTTCTCCACAATGTCACGGAGAAGGTTCGCGTATTCGTCATCCTGAATGAGCTTCTTACCCCCGTCCTCTTGGCGCTCAAATCGGTATCCGAACGGGAGTACACCGCCGATCCAAACGCCCTTCGCCTTCCGGGCCATCGAGCCGGACAGGGCACGCGCACGGATGGTGTCCAACTCGCCTTCCGCGAACGCGGCAATGATCTGAGCGAACATCTTGCCCATGGGGGTGGACATGTCGATGCCCTCGGTCACGGACACGATGGTTTTGCCGTGCTTCTGGCACCACTCGAAGATCTCGGCGAAGTGACCCGCCTTCCTGCTGAGGCGGTCGAGCTTCCAGACGGCCAACACGTCCCACTCGTCAGCCCGCTCCATGAACCAGGGACCGAGGCCCGGTCTCTTGAAGGGGTGCATCGCGCCGGACACATCCACGTCTTCAGCCCACCCCACGATGCGCCCCTCTATAGAGGGGCCGTGCGCCCAGTGCTCGACGGCCGCGCGCTGCTTCTCCGGGCTGGTGGTGTCGTCCTTCATGACGGACAAGCGGACGTTGCCCAGCACCCTCGGGTTAGAGATCATGCGCGGATGCTACGGGTGGTGCCGCTAACTGAACAAGTCGAACGACTTCTTCCAGGACCCGGCGCCGGCCCCGACGTTCACGTCGATCCCGGTGCGGGGCCCCGGACTGGCGTAGCCCGTTCCGGGCCGGGGGCGGATCCGCCCCCGGCCCGGAACATCCGCACCGCCCCGCACGCTGTACCGGGTATGAGCGAATACCGCATCGAGCACGACTCCATGGGCGAGGTCCGCGTCCCCGCGGACGCCAAGTGGCGGGCGCAGACACAGCGCGCCGTCGAGAACTTCCCCGTCTCCGGGCAGCGGATCGAGCGCGCGCACATCGAGGCGCTCGCCCGCGTCAAGGGGGCCGCGGCGAAGGTGAACGCGCGGCTGGGGGTGCTCGACAAGGACATCGCCGAGGCGATCCAGGAGGCGGCCGGCGAGGTCGCCGAGGGGAAGTGGGACGAGCACTTCCCCGTCGACGTGTTCCAGACCGGGTCGGGGACCTCGTCGAACATGAACACCAACGAGGTCATCGCCACCCTGGCCACCGAGCGGCTCGGCCGGGACGTCCACCCCAACGACCACGTCAACGCCTCCCAGTCGTCCAACGACGTCTTCCCGTCCTCCATCCACATCGCCGCCACCGCCGCCGTCACCCGCGACCTGATCCCGGCCCTCGGCCACCTCGCGGACGCCCTGGAGCGCAAGGCGCGGGAGTTCGGCGATGTCGTGAAGTCCGGGCGCACCCACCTCATGGACGCCACGCCGGTCACCCTGGGGCAGGAGTTCGGCGGCTACGCGGCCCAGGTGCGCTACGGCATCGAGCGGCTGAACGCGTCGCTGCCCCGCCTCGCCGAGCTGCCGCTGGGCGGCACCGCCGTCGGCACCGGCATCAACACGCCGCCCGGCTTCTCCGCCGCCGTCATCGAGGAGGTGGCCCGCGCCACCGGGCTGCCGCTGACCGAGGCCCGCGACCACTTCGAGGCGCAGGGCGCCCGGGACGGCATCGTCGAGACCAGCGGGCAGCTGCGGACCGTCGCCGTGGGTCTGACGAAGATCGCGAACGACCTGCGGTGGATGTCGTCCGGGCCGCGGACCGGGCTCGCGGAGATCTCGCTGCCCGACCTCCAGCCCGGCTCGTCCATCATGCCCGGCAAGGTCAACCCGGTGATCCCCGAGGCCGTCCTCATGGTCGCCGCCCAGGTCATCGGCAACGACGCGACCGTGGCCACCGCCGGAGCGGCCGGCAACTTCGAGCTGAACGTGATGCTGCCGGTCATCGCCAAGAACGTGCTGGAGTCGGTGCGGCTGCTCGCCAACGTCTCCCGGCTGCTGGCCGACCGGACCGTCGAAGGCGTCGTCGCCCACCGGGACCGGGCCCGCGAGTACGCCGAGTCCTCGCCCTCCGTGGTCACCCCGCTGAACAAGTACATCGGGTACGAGGAGGCCGCCAAGGTCGCCAAGAAGGCGCTGGCCGAGCGGAAGACGATCCGCCAGGTGGTGCTGGAGGGCGGGTACGTCGAGCGCGGCGACCTCACGCGCGAGCAGTTGGACGAGGCGCTGGACGTGCTGCGGATGACCCGTCCGTGAAGGGCGCTCCCGCGATCACCCGCGCGTCGTATGACCATGGCACCTAATATCTGTCCATGGCAGACGGTGAAGCGGTGAGCGCGGGGGCGGAGGCGGGCCGTGCGGCGGCCCCGGCGGAGTTCTGGGCGCCCGGGAGCCACATCCTGTGGCGGTACCGGGAGAACGGCGGCCCGCACCTGCACATCGCGCGCCCCGTCACCGTCGTACGGGACGACGCCGACCTGCTCGCCGTGTGGCTGGCACCGGGCACCGAGTGCGTCAAGCCGGTGCTCGCCGACGGTACGCCCGTGCATCTGGAGCCGCTGGCCTCCCGCTACACCAAGCCGCGGACCGTGCAGCGCGACCGCTGGTTCGGCACGGGTGTGCTGAAGCTGGCGCGGCCCGGCGAGCCCTGGTCGGTGTGGCTGTTCTGGGAACCGGGCTGGCGGTTCAAGAACTGGTACGTGAACCTGGAGCAGCCGCTGACGCGTTGGGAGGGCGGGGTCGACTCCGTGGACCACTTCCTGGACATCTCCGTGCACCCGGACCGCACCTGGTACTGGCGGGACGAGGACGAGTTCGCGCAGGCCCGGCGGGACGGGCTGGTGGACGCCCGGCTCGCCGAGCGGGTGCGCAGGGCCGGCCGCGCGGCGGTCGCGGAGATCCGTTCCTGGGGTTCTCCGTTCGCGGACGGCTGGGAACACTGGCGACCCGAGCCGTCCTGGGCGGTACCGTCGCTGCCGGAGGGCTGGGATCGGACGTTCCGCGCACGTGTCCTCATGAGACCCTTGCTGTGCCCCCGGGCAGGAAACGTAGGATCGTCCTCCGCAAGGGAGCGCGGCAGCGGCAACCAGCGGAGCGTGCGCTGTGCTTGACCGATCGTCACCGAGGGGCGGCAGGACGTGAGCGAGGGGTACGAGGGCAACACGGCTACGGGCCGCAGACGGTCCGCCGGTGACACAGGAACAGCCTCTGACCACGCGGGAATCCCGTTCCTGGGGCACGCATTCCGGGTATCGGGATTTCTGCGGGACGAACTGCACGCGCCGCGCGCAGTCCCGGACGGACGGATTCGACACGCGTGACGGAGCACCCGACCTCCTTCGACCGCCCCCCGACGGGCGCCGACCCCACGGACCCCCGCGGGGCGCTCCTGCGTACCCCCGGGTCCGCGTTACCGGCGCAGGGGCGCACCGGGGAGACGCCGCCCGGTGCGGGCGCTGACTCCCCCGGCGCCGTCGAGCACTGCCAGCCCGGCGCCGAGCAGGCCGCCGAGCCCGACACCCACCGCCCGCGGCCCCCGTCCGACGGGGTCCCTGCGCAGCCGGGCGGCGCGCAGGCCGGGTCCGTGGCACCGGCCGGCCCGGAGCGCCGTGCCGTGCCGTCGGTCCCGGAGCGGCGCAGCGGGCAGCCCGGCTCGCCCGGACAGCCCACGCCCATGCGGCGGGACGGGGACCGGCTGCGGTTCGTGGGGGCCGCCACGCGGCGGATCGCGCGGGGCATGGACCTCGACGAGATCGTGATGGGGCTGTGCCGGGCCACCGTGCCGACGTTCGCGGACGCGATCCTCGTCTATCTGCGCGAGCCGCTCCCGGTCGGCGACGAGCGGCCCACCGGCCCCCTGTTGCTGCGGTTGCGGCGCACCGACCGGATCCCGGCCGAACGGGACACCGAGAGCGGCTTCACCCCGGCGGCCCAGCCCGAACCCTCCGAGCTGGAGTCGGTCGGCTCCGAGCTGTGCGAGGTGCGGCCGGGCAGTGCGCTCGCGGAGGTGCTGCGCGGGGTGCGCCCGGTCTTCACCGACACCCCGGCCGCCCGCGCCGCCCTTCCCGAACTGCTCGGCGACGGGCGTGAGTTCGCGGTACCCGACGGCCGTAGGGCGATCCTCGCCCCGCTGCGCGGCCGGCGCCGGGTGATCGGTGCCGCCCTGTTCCTGCGCGGTCCCGAGCGCACCGCCTTCGAGGCCGACGACCTGCTGGTGGCCGCCCAGTTGGCCACGCACAGCGCGCTCGGCATCGACAAGGCGGTGCTGTACGGGCGCGAGGCGTACATCGCCGACGAGTTGCAGCGCACGATGCTCCCGGAGAACCTGCCGCGCTGCACCGGCGTACGGCTGGCCTCCCGTTACCTCCCGGCCGCCGAGACGGCGCGGGTCGGCGGCGATTGGTACGACGCCATCCCGCTGCCCGGCAGCCGGGTCGCGCTGGTCGTCGGGGACGTGATGGGCCACTCGATGACGTTGGCGGCCATCATGGGCCAGTTGCGGACCACCGCGCAGACCCTGGCCGGGCTCGACCTGCCGCCGCAGGAGGTGCTGCACCACCTCGACGAGCAGGCGCAGCGCCTGGGCACCGACCGCATGGCGACCTGCCTGTACGCGGTGTACGACCCGGTGTCGCACCGCATCACCGTCGCCAACGCCGGGCATCCGCCGCCCGTGCTGCTGCATCTGGGCGGCGAGGCCGAGGTGCTGCGGGTGCCCGCGGGCGCCCCGATCGGCGTGGGCGGCGTGGACTTCGAGGCGGTGGAGCTGGACGCGCCGGCCGGTGCGACCCTGCTCCTGTACACGGACGGGCTGGTCGAGTCGCGGCTGCGGGACGTGTGGACCGGCATAGAGCAGTTGCGGGAGCGCCTCGCCGCGACCGCCCAGCTCACCGGGCCGGACCATCCGCCGCCCCTGGAGGCCCTGTGCGACGAGGTCCTCGACATGCTCGGCCCCGGTGACCGGGACGACGACATCGCGCTGCTCGCCGCCCGCTTCGACGGGATCGCGCCCAGCGACGTGGCGTACTGGTTCCTGGAACCGGAGGACGCGGCTCCCGGCCGGGCCCGCCGCCTGGCCCGGCGCGCGCTCGCCCGCTGGGGCATGGAGGACCTCACGGACGCGGTGGAGCTGCTGGTCAGCGAGGTCGTGACCAACGCCGTGCGGTACGCCTCGAAGCCGGTCACCCTGCGGCTGCTGCGCACGGATGTGCTGCGCTGCGAGGTCGGCGACGACGTGCCGCAGTTGCCGCGGCTGCGGCAGGCCCGCGCGGACGACGAGGGCGGGCGCGGGCTGTATCTGGTGAACCGGCTGGCCCGGCGCTGGGGCGCGACGCGGCTGAGCACCGGCAAGGTGGTCTGGTTCGAGCTGAACCGGGGTTGAGGCGTGTGTGAGGGGGCGCCCTCCCCGGGCGCCCCTTCACGCGTTTCCTGGGCTACGGCAGCCAGTCCCCGGCGGGGGAGTCCGGGTCCTCCGGCTCCGTGGCGCCCCCGCCCGTGGGCGGCTCGGTGGACGGGATGTTCGACGGCGACTCGGCGGGCGGCTGTGTCGGCGCGTCGGAGGTCGGCGTGTTGGACGGGGGTGTCTCGGTCGTCGGCTCGTCGGACGGCGGAGCCTCGGTCGTCTCCTCCTGCGTCGGCGACTCGCTCGGCGACTCACCGGCCGACGGCGACTCGCTCGGCTTCACCGCGGCGCCCTGCTTGGTCTCCAGGTCGAACTCGGTGACCTCGCCCATGACGTTGAAGGTGTAGGTGGCCCAGATCTCGGCGGGGAAGCCGCCGCCGTTGACGCGGTACTCGACGCCGCCCGCCCGGTACATCGGGACCTGCGGATGCGGTTCCTTGTCGTCCTCGCCGAACAGGCCGACGGAGGTGACCAGACCGGGGGTGAAGCCGGTGAACCAGGCCGACTTGTTGTTGTCGGACGTACCGGTCTTGCCGGCGACCTGCTGGCCGTCGCGCTGCGGGTTCTCCCGCACGGAACGTCCTGGCCGTGCCGTCGTCGACCACGCCGGTCAGCACGGAGGTGACCGTGTCCGCGGCCTCCCGGCTGATGACCTGCTCGCCGACCGGGTCTGGGAACTCGATCTTGCGGTCCTTGTGTTCGACCGCCTTCACGATCGCCGGGGTGACCTTCTTGCCGTGGTTGTCGAAGGTGGCGTAGACCCCGGCCATCTCCAGCGGGCTGGCGCCCATGCTGCCGAGGGTCTGGGCGGGCACGGCCTCCATGTCCTTGGTCTCCATGCCGAGTTTGCCCGCGACCTTCACCACCTCGGACATGCCAACGTCGATGCCCATCTGCGCGAAGACGGAGTTGACGGACTTGTTCATCGCCTGCTGGACGTCGATGTCGCCGTAGTCGACGTCGTCCTCGTTCGGGGGCGCGAAGCCGACCTTCCGGTCGCCGTCCATCACGGGGCGCTTGCTCGTGCCGTCGTACAGCGTGTCGGCCGTGATCGGCACGCCGTTCTGCGTCTCGGCGTCCTGGTCGGCCGCGGCGGCGAGGATCACCGGCTTGAAGGTCGAGGCGGGCTGGTAGTCGTCGCGGGTGGCGTTGTTCGTGTAGTGCTTCACGTAGTCCACGCCGCCGTACATCGCCACGACCGCGCCCGTCTTCGGGTCGACGGACACGGCTCCGGCCTGGACGTCGGCGTCCACCTTGCGCTTTTCCGGGTCGAGTTTGCTGGTGAGCGAGGCCTTGACCGACTTCTCCAGCGCGGCCTGCTTCTTCTTGTCGATGTTGAGCGTGATGGTGTAACCGCCGAGATCCACCAGCGCCTTGGCCTGCTCCAGGTCCTCGGCGGTGCCCTGGGCGACGAGTTGGTGCTTGAGCGCGTTGTTCGCCGCCTCGACCAGGTATCCGGTCTGGCCCTCCATCCCGGGGGCGGCCTTGGGCTCCTTGGGCTGCGGGAACTCCATGCCCTGGCGGTCGGCGGCGCTCAGCCACTTCTGCTCGACCATGTTGTCCAGGACGTAGTTCCAGCGCTCCTGGACCAGCTTCTTGCCGGTGTCGCTGGCGATCGCCCAGTCGTACTGGTTGGGCGCCTGGAGCAGCGCGGCGAGGTACGCGCCCTGTTCGACCGTCAGGTCCTCGGCGTCGACGCGGTAGTAGGCCTGGGCGGCGGCCTGGATCCCGTAGGCGCCGCGGCCGTAGTAGCTGGTGTTGATGTAGCCGGCGAGGATGTAGTCCTTGGACTTCTCCCGGTCCAGCTTCAGGGAGATGACCAGTTCCTTCAGCTTGCGCGAGACCGTCTGCTCCTGGCTCAGGTAGTAGTTCTTGACGTACTGCTGGGTGATGGTCGAACCGCCCTGCGCGCCCTTGCCGGAGAAGGTGTTGAGCAGGCCGCGCGCGGTGCCCTTGAGGTCGACGCCGGCGTCCTTGTAGAAGGTCTTGTTCTCGGCGGCGACGAAGGTGCGCTGGACCTCCTTGGGCACCTTGGCCAGGTCGACGATCTCGCGGTTGCGATCGCCGGTGCGGGCCATGATGCTGCCGTCGCTGTACTTGTAGACGTTGCTCTGCAGTTCGGCCTCGGCGTTCCCCTCGGGGATGTCGATCACCATGTACAGCACGATGAAGGCGCCCATGCCGAGCAGGCAGAGGCCGAAGAAGGCGCCGAGGACCTTCTTCCAGGTGAAGAGACGGCGTATCCGGCCACGGCCGTCCGCGGGGGACGAGCGGCGTCGCCTCGGCGCCGCGCGGCGGCCACCGCGCTGTCGCGCTTTTCTCTCTTCCGCTCGTCCCATGGGTCCGATCCGCTCCGCTTCGTTCATCTGTGTGCACGTCTCGCTCACGCGTCACACAGGTTCGTCGCTCAGGTCAGCTCAGAAAGCTAACACCGGGAGATGTGACAAACGGCTACCGATCCGGCCTTGTACGGACGTGAGAATCAGCACCCGTTCCCATGGAACCGACGTACGAGAGGGGTACAGGGTTGCTGTTCGAGGGTAAAGTGCTATCACTTAGATAAATCGAAGCAAGCTGCTGAGGCGTGCCCGGCACGCCCGCGAGAACGGGGGACCCACCATGTCCGCACACGACACCCCGCAGGTCACGGCCGATGTGCCGGAGATGCCCGCACCACGCGTCCGCGAGATCCAGGCACAGAGCATCGGGGGCGGGTTCGCCCTGCTGCTGGGGCTGCTCGGACTGTTCGTCGGCGCCGGGCTAATCGCCACCGCCACCGCGGTCTCCTCGACCGGAGGGAAGGCAGTCTTGATCGTCGGCGGCATCCTGATCGCCCTGGCCGCCTTCCTCGCGATGTGCGGGCTGAACATGGTGGCGCCGGGCGAGGCCCGGGTGGTCCAGCTCTTCGGACGCTACCGAGGGACGATCCGCCAGGACGGGCTGCGCTGGGTGAACCCCTTCACCTCGCGCACCAAGATCTCGACGCGGGTGCGCAACCACGAGACGGCCGTCCTGAAGGTGAACGACGCCTACGGCAACCCGATCGAGCTGGCCGCCGTCGTGGTGTGGCGGGTGGAGGACACCGCGCAGGCCACCTTCGAGGTGGACGACTACGTCGAGTTCGTCTCCACCCAGACCGAGGCGGCCGTGCGGCACATCGCCATCGAGTACCCCTACGACGCCCACGACGAGGACGGCCTCTCGCTGCGCGGCAACGCCGAGGAGATCACCGAGAAGCTCGCCGTCGAGCTGCACGCGCGCGTGGAGGCGGCCGGCGTACAGATCATCGAGTCCCGCTTCACCCACCTCGCGTACGCGCCGGAGATCGCCTCGGCGATGCTCCAGCGGCAGCAGGCAGGCGCGGTGGTCGCCGCGCGGCGGCAGATCGTGGACGGCGCGGTCGGCATGGTCGAGGCCGCGCTCGCCCGGATCAGCGAGCAGGACATCGTGGAGCTGGACAACGAACGCAAGGCGGCGATGGTGTCCAACCTGATGGTCGTGCTGTGCGGGGACCGTGCCGCCCAGCCGGTCCTGAACACGGGGACGCTCTACCAGTGACGGCCCCGTCCGAGGGCCCGGCCCCGAAGCGCCGGCCGCCGCAGCGCAAGCAGGTGCTGCTGCGGCTGGACCCACAGGTGTACGAGGCGCTGGCCCGCTGGGCGGGCGACGAACTGCGGTCGGCCAACGCCCAGATCGAGTTCCTGCTCCGCAGGGCGCTGGCGGAGGCCGGCCGCCTGCCCCGCGACACCGGCCTGCCGCCACGCCGGGGCCGGCCGCCGGGGGACGGCGGTCCGGGCCCGGGGGCCGCGCCACCGCCGTGACCGCCCCCGCGCGGCGGCGGGCCGTGTAGCGGAATCGTGACAATCGGCTCCGACCTGCGAAGGCGCACCCGCCGTCGGGGTCTGTGCACCTTGCGTATACACGGCAGGTATACACCGTGTGTAGAGTGCTCGGCATGTCCATCGGTCACACTCTCCTGGGACTCCTGGAGTCCGGGCCGCGCCACGGTTACGACCTCAAGCGCGCCTTCGACGAGAAGTTCGGTCACGACCGGCCGCTGCACTACGGCCAGGTCTACTCGACGATGTCCCGCCTGCTGAAGAACGGCCTCGTCGTGGTCGACGGCATCGAGGCGGGCGACGGCCCCGAGCGCAAGCGGTACGCGATCACCGACGCCGGGATCACCGACGTGCAGCAGTGGCTCGTCACGCCGGAGAAGCCCGAGCCGTATCTGCAGTCGACGCTGTACACCAAGGTCGTCCTCGCGCTGCTCACCCACCGCGACGCCGCCGACATCCTCGACACCCAGCGCTCGGAGCATCTGCGCAGCATGCGCATCCTCACCGACCGCAAACGCAAGGGCGACCTGGCCGACCAGCTCATCTGCGACCACGCCCTCTTCCACCTCGAGGCCGACCTGCGCTGGCTGGAACTCACCGCCGCGCGCCTCGACAAGCTCCGTGAGGCGGTAACCCGATGACTCCTCCCGCAGGTTCACTGCTCTCGGCCGAGCAACTGCGCAAGGCCTACGGCCCCACCCTCGCCCTCGACGGCGCCGAGTTCTCCATCCACCCCGGCGAGGTCGTCGCCGTCATGGGCCCCTCCGGTTCCGGCAAGTCGACGCTGCTGCACTGCCTCGCCGGCATCGTGCCGCCCGACTCGGGGACCATCACGTACAACGGGCGCGAGCTGTCCGCCATGCGCGACGCCGAGCGCAGTGCGCTGCGCCGCTCGGACTTCGGGTTCGTCTTCCAGTTCGGTCAGCTCGTGCCGGAGCTGACCTGCGTCGAGAACGTCGCCCTCCCGCTGCGCCTGAACGGCACCTCCCGCAAGGAGGCCGAGCGGACCGCGCTGACCTGGATGGAGCGGCTGGAGGTGGACGATCTCAGGAAGAAGCGGCCCGGCGAGGTGTCCGGCGGCCAGGGGCAGCGGGTCGCGGTGGCGCGGTCGCTGGTCACCGGCCCCCGGGTGCTCTTCGCCGACGAGCCGACCGGCGCGCTGGACTCCCTCAACGGAGAGCGCGTGATGGAACTCCTCACGGACGCCGCCCGCTCCACCAACGCCGCCGTCGTCCTGGTCACGCACGAGGCGCGGGTGGCCGCCTACTCCGACCGCGAGATCGTCGTGCGCGACGGCAGGTCGCGGGACATGGAGCGGGCCGTATGAACGCGCGCCAGTGGACCCGGGACCTCGCCCTGGGCGTGCGCTTCGCCTTCACCGGCGGGCGCGAGGGATGGACCCGGGCCGTACTGACGGCCGTCGGCGTCGGGCTCGGGGTGGCCCTGCTCCTGCTGACGACGGCGATCCCGAACGCGCTCGAGGTCCGGCACCAGCGGGAGGCCGCGCGCACCGACTTCACCTACAGCGACACGCAACTGCCGAAGGCGAACAACACCCTCGTGGTCGCCAACGTCGGACAGGACTTCCGCGACAAGAGCATCCGGGGCCGTGCCCTGGAGCCGGAGGGGCCGCGGGCTCCGCTGCCGCCCGGCGTGGCGAGGTTCCCGGCGAAGGGCGAGATGGTGGTCTCCCCCGCGCTGAAGAAGCTGCTGGAGTCGGACTCCGGCGCGCTGCTGAGCGACCGGCTGCCGGAGCGGATCGTGGGCACGATCGGGGAGAGCGGGCTGATCGGCTCCTCCGAACTCGCCTTCTACCGGGGCGCCGACGATCTCACGCCGCACATCGACGGCGGCCGGGTCGCCCGCATCGACCGGTTCGGGGACCCGAACCCGGTGACCGAGCGGTCCGACCCGGTGCTGCTGCTGCTGATCCTCGTCGTCTTCGTGGTGCTGCTGATGCCGGTCGCGGTCTTCATCGCCGCGGCCGTACGGTTCGGCGGTGAGCGTCGGGACCGCAGGCTCGCGGCTCTGCGGCTGGTGGGCTCCGACAGCCGTATGACACGGCGGATCGCCGCCGGTGAGGCGCTTGCGGGCGCGGTGCTCGGGCTGGTCTTCGGCACCGGGTTCTTCATGGTCGGGCGACAACTCGCGGGGTCGGCCGAGGTGTTCGACATCAGCGTGTTCCCGAGCTACCTCAACCCCTCGCCGGTGCTGGCCCTGCTGGTGGCGGTGACGGTGCCGGCGGCGGCGGTGCTGGTGACGCTGTTCGCGCTGCGCGGGGTGGTCATCGAACCGCTCGGCGTGGTGCGCGCGGGCCGGCCGCCGCGGCGCCGGCTGTGGTGGCGGCTGCTGCTGCCGCTGGCCGGGCTCGCCATGCTCTACCCGATGCTCGGCAGGGGGCGCGGGGGCGGCGACTTCAACCAGTACCTCGTGACCGGTGGTGTCGTGCTGCTCCTGGTCGGCGTGACGGCACTGCTGCCGTGGATCGTGGAGAGCGTCGTCGCCCGGCTCGGCTCGGGCGGGGTGGCCTGGCAACTGGCCGTGCGCAGACTGCAGATGAGCAGCGGTACGGCGGCCCGCATGGTCAACGGCATCGCGGTCGCCGTCGCCGGGGCGATCGCGCTGCAGATGCTGTTCGCCGGGGTGGAGGGCGACTACACCCGGCCCACCGGGCAGGACCTGTCGATGGCGCAGATGGAGGTGACCCTGCCGACCGAGGTGCCGATCGCGGGGGCCGCCGAGAAGTTCCGCGGCACCGAGGGCGTGAACGCGGTCTACGCCTTCTCCGAGGGCTATCTCGGTGACCGGGCGCACGACCCCGGTCAGGGCACCACGGTGACCGTGGGCGACTGCGCCTCGCTGCGGGAGATCGCCCGCCTGACGTCGTGCGGCGACGGGGACGTGTTCGCCGTCCACGGCGCCGAGTGGGACAGCGATGTCGACGTGGCGAAGCTGGCCGCGCCGGGACGCAAGCTGTACCTCGACCCCTCCTACGAGGGCGACGTGGATGGCCTGGCGGTCCCCTGGACGGTCCCGCGGGGCGTCAAGGCGGCGAAGCCGCGCCCCGGTCTGCTGGCCGGGGTCGACCGCGGCGGCTTCCTGATCACGCCGAAGGCCATGCCGGCCGCGCTCGCGCCCACGCTGACCGGGCACGCCTATCTCCGGCTCGACGAGTCCGTGCCGGACGTGCGGGACCGGGTGCGCAACACCGCCGCGGTCGTCGATCCGCTGGCGTACCCCATGACGTGGGCGGCCACGGAGCGGGTCGACCGGTTCGACGCCATCCGCACCGGTCTGCTGGTGGGGGCGACGTGTGTGCTGGCGCTGATCGGTGCCAGTCTGCTGGTCTCGCAACTGGAGCAACTGCGCGAGCGGAAGAAGCTGCTGTCGGCGCTGGTCGCCTTCGGCACCCGGCGCCGCACGCTGAGCCTGTCGGTGCTGTGGCAGACCGCGATCCCCATCGCGCTGGGCCTGCTGCTGGCCTCGGTGGTCGGTCTGACCCTCGGCACGGTCCTCCTGAAGATGGCGGCCACCCCGGTCCGCGTCGACTGGACCGGCGTCCTGGCCATGACCGGCATCGGCGCCGCGGTGGTCCTGGCGGTGACCCTCTGCAGCCTCCCCCCGCTGCTGCGCCTGATGCGCCCGGAGGGCCTGCGCACGGAGTAGCCCCTACGCCCCCGCGCCCCCGCCGCCTCAGCCGTGGACCGTGCGTACCGGCAGGTCCTTCATCGCCTCGCGCAGGGCCGCCGCCAGTTCCTCGTACTCCGCGGAGCGGGCCGCGCCCGTGCGCATGGCGAGGGCGACGCGGCGGGTCGGGGCCGGGTCGGCGAAGGAGGCGGTGAGCAGCCGGCTGGAGCGGGACGTCTCCACCCGGACGGCGGTGCGCGGCAGCAGCGTCACCCCGAGGCCGCCCGCGACCAACTGCACCAGCGTGGAAAGTCCCGCGGCCGTCGTCGTCGCCGGGACGCCCGCGCGGCCCGCCTCCCGGCAGATGTCGAGCGCCTGGTCGCGCAGGCAGTGGCCCTCGTCGAGCAGCAGCAGCTTCAGCTCGCGCAGCACCGTGCGCGAGAGGCCCTCCCGGCCGCCGAGCCGGTGGCCCAGCGGCGTGACGAGCACGAAGTCCTCGTCGAAGAGGGGGAGTTCCGCGACGCCGGGCAGGCCGAGCGGCACCGCCAGCAGAAGCAGATCGAGGCGGCCGGTCGTGAGGCCGTCCAGCAGGCTCGCGGTCTGCTCCTCGTGTACCTGGAGGTCGAGGTCCGGATAGCGGTCGTGGACCAGCCGCAGCACCGTCGGCAGCAGATAGGGCGCCACCGTCGGGATCACCCCGAGCCGCAGCGCCCCGGTGAACGGCGCCCGTACCGCCTCCGCCTCCTCCAGCAGCGCGCCGACCTCCGCCAGTACCGCCTTCGCCCGCACCGCGAGCCGCTCGCCGGCCGGTGAGAGCAGCACCTTGCGCGTCGTACGCTCCACGAGGGTGACACCGAGTGTCTCCTCCAGGGCGGAGACGGCACCCGAGAGCGCGGGCTGGCTCATGCCTATCGCGGCGGCGGCGTCACGGAAATGCAGATGCTCGGCGACCGCGGCGAAAGCCCGCAGCTGGGCGAGGCTGGGCTGCCTCTTCCTGGCTGCCACTAATAACCACCTCCGATCAGCCCGACCGAGTGTAGCTATTTCACTAATCAATGCACTCTGTGCCAACATCAATAACGTCCAACCCATGGGAAACACTCGCAAAATGGGTGTTTCTTCGCTGCACTTTTTGGAGAGCACGTGCTCACTGTCGGTGACAGGTTCCCCGAGTTCGATCTGACCGCCTGCGTCTCGCTGGAGAAGGGCAAGGAGTTCCAGCAGATCAACCACAAGACCTACGAGGGTCAGTGGAAGGTCGTCTTCGCCTGGCCCAAGGACTTCACCTTCGTGTGCCCGACCGAGATCGCCGCCTTCGGCAGGCTGAACGACGAGTTCGCCGACCGCGACGCCCAGGTGCTCGGCTTCTCCGGCGACTCCGAGTTCGTCCACCACGCCTGGCGCAAGGACCACCCGGACCTCACCGACCTGCCGTTCCCGATGATGGCGGACTCCAGGCACGAGCTGATGCGCGCCCTCGGCATCGAGGGCGAGGACGGCTTCGCCAAGCGCGCCGTGTTCATCGTGGACCAGAACAACGAGATCCAGTTCACCATGGTGACCGCCGGCTCGGTCGGCCGTAACCCCAAGGAGGTCCTGCGGGTCCTCGACGCCCTGCAGACCGACGAACTCTGCCCCTGCAACTGGAGCAAGGGCGACGAGACCCTCGACCCGGTCGCGCTGCTGGCCGGGGAGTGATCTGACATGTCCCTCGACTCCCTGAAGTCCGCCATACCGGACTACGCCAAGGACCTGAAGCTCAACCTGGGCTCGGTCATCGGCAACTCCGATCTCCCCGCACAGCAGTTGTGGGGCACCGTGCTGGCGACCGCCATCGCCTCGCGCTCCCCGATCGTGCTGCGCGAGCTGGCGCCGGAGGCGAAGGCGAACCTCACGCCCGAGGCGTACTCGGCCGCCAAGTCGGCCGCCGCCGTCATGGCGATGAACAACGTCTTCTACCGCACCAGGCACCTGCTGTCGGACCACGAGTACGGCACCCTGCGCGCCGGCCTGCGGATGAACGTCATCGGCAACCCGGGCGTCGACAAGGTCGACTTCGAGCTGTGGTCCTTCGCGGTGTCCGCCATCAACGGCTGCGGCATGTGCCTGGACTCGCACGAGCAGGTGCTCCGCAAGGCCGGGGTGGACCGCGAGACGATCCAGGAGGCGTTCAAGATCGCCGCCGTGGTCGAGGCCGTCGGCGCCACGCTGGACGCCGAGGCGGTACTGGCCGCCCTGTAGCGGGCCCGCACCGGCCGCCAGTACGGCACACGACGACGGGCCCCGCCCACCGACTCGGTCGGCGGGGCCCGTTCGCGTGTCCGTGCCCCTGCGCTATGCCGGGGCGGCGTCCGAGGGAGGCTCGGGCTTCTCGTCCGCCGGCGGTGGCGGTTCCGCCGACGGCGGGGCGTCCTTCGAGGTCGCGCCCTGCGGCTTCGGGGCCTGGCGCACGGCGGCCTCCCGGGAGTACGCCCGCAGATAGCCCACGACGGTGTTGGTCACCGCCACCAGCGGTACGGCGACCACCGCGCCGCCGATGCCGGCCACCATGCCGCCTGCGGCCACCGACAGGACGACCGCCAGCGGATGGACCCGCACCGCGCGCCCGAGGATGAACGGCTGCAGGATGTGCCCCTCGATCTGCTGCACCGCCAGTACCACCGCGAGCGTCATGACCGCCGCGAACACGCCCTGCGTCACCAGCGCCACGACGACCGCGAGCGCGCCCGACACCACCGCGCCGACGAGCGGGATGAAGGCGAACAGGAAGATGAACACGGCCAGCGGGACGGCCATCGGCACATCGAGGAAGTAGATGCCGAGGCCGATGAAGATGGCGTCGATGAGCGCCACTATCACCGTGCCGCGCACATACGCCGTCAGCGTCCGCCACGCGCGCGGTCCCGCACCGGCAACGCCCGGCCGGGCCGCGGCCGGCACCAGCTTCAGCGTCCACTGCCAGATGCGCTTGCCGTCGTAGAGCAGGAAGAGCGTCGAGAAGGCGGCCAGCAGGATGCCGGTGAGCGCCTCGACGACGACCGTGACGCCCTCCAGTCCGGCCGACGTTATCTGGTCGGAGTTGGCGCCGACCGCGTCGCGCAGGCTCTTGGCGATCTCGTTGATCTGCTTGTCGGTGACATGGAGGGGGCTGTTCAGGAGCCAGTTGCGCAGTTCGTCGATGCCGTCCTGGACCTGGTCGGAGAGATTGTCGATGTTCTCCATGACCTGCCAGGTGACGAACCAGCCGATCAGCCCCATCACCACGAACCCGAGGATCGCGGTCAGGGCGGTGGCGGGTCCCCGCGGCACCCCGTGCCTGCGCAGCCACGCCACGCTCGGCTGGAGCAGCGCCGTGATGAGCAGCGCGGCCACGAACGCCAGCACCACCAGCTGTACGGCGCTGATGATGCGCATCAGCACCCACACGGTGCCGCCGAGGATCAGCAGCCGCCAACTGGCCTCCGCGGCGACCCGTACGCCCCAGGGCACGGCCTGGGCCGGGTCGGGGCGCGGCTGGACCAGGATCTGCTGGTGCGCGGAGGCGTGCTCCTCGGGCAGGTCGTCCTCCGGCGCCGCGATGTCGTCGGCGGGTGCCGCCGGGTCGCGGTCGCCGTCCGCCCGCCGTGCCTCTTCCCGGCGCTGGTCCAACCGGTTGCTCATCTCGGTCAGTCCGGCGCCGAGCCGGCCGAGCCACCCTGGCACTCGCGACATGATCCGTCCTCTTCCCCCGTCTTTCCTCACCACTCCCCCCGGAGTCATTTCGGTCCGACCGTACATGGCGGGAGCGCGAAAGCCCCCCACCGTAGGACGGTGAGGGGCTGTGCGAGGTTGAGCGGTGGGCCGTACCGGCCGGGCTCAGTACCAGTGGTTGGCCTGCCAGAAGGCCCAGGCGTCGCACGGGCTGCCGTAGCGGCTGTCCATGTAGCTGAGGCCCCACTTGATCTGGGTGGCCGGGTTGGTCTGCCAGTCGGCGCCGGCGGAGGCGTACTTGCCCGCCGGGAGCGCCTGGAAGAGACCGTAGGCACCGGAGGAGGCGTTGACCGCCTGGTAGTTCCAGCTGGACTCGTGGTCCACGATGTTGCTGAAGCACTGGAACTGGGCGCTCGGCACCATCTGACGGGCCATCGCCTGGATCTGGCCGATGCTGTAGGAACTCTGGACGGTGAAGCTGGTGGACTCCCGCTGGGCGTCGCGGCTGGCCGCTTCCTTCTCCGCCTCGCGCTGCTTGGCCTCCTCGGCCGCCTTCTTGGCCGCCTCCTGCTTGGCCACGGCGGTCTTGGCGGCTGCCGTGCGGGCCGCCGCCTCGGCGTCCTTCTTGGCGCTCGCGTCGGCGGCGATGGCCTGCACGTCGGCCTGCTGAGTCAGGGACGCGGTCTGCACCTGCGCCTGCTCGCCCATGGGGATGTCGGCGAGCAGCGTCGTACCGGGTGCCGTCGCTTCCGCGTCATTGGGCTGCGCGGTGCTTCCCGAGGCAACGCCGACGACACTTCCGACAGCGGTGACCGCCGTGGCCGAGGCCACTGCGAATCCTCGGACCGAGATCCGGCTCACACGGTTTCCTTCCAGCATCGCCCGCTTCGGTGACCCTCGCGGACGCAATCGTGCCCCTGACGCTGGCCTCCCCAACTACGGGTCACGGGAGGCACGGGCCCGGTGGACAACTCCCGCACGGGGAGCGCCGCGTGATGCTCGGGCGGCATACGACTCTGCTATGGAGTTGGTCTGGTGCTTCTGTGGCGCCGTACCGCTGGGGGTACAGCTGTGTCGTATGCGGGGCCTGACAGGAGTGAGACTCTGCCGTAACCCGGCGGGGTGAGGCAATTCTGTGTTGCGTGTGAAAGCTCACATCCCGTTTGGCCCAGGGGATTCACGGAAAGCCCCACACACCGAAGCGCCGCCCGGCTAGGCTCTTGGCCTTTCCGGACGGCGCCGACTGTCGGGCAACCGGCCCTTGTCGGGTCGGAATTCCCGGGAGGGGTCAGATGTGGCCGTCCTCCAGCATTTCGGTCACAAGTGCCGCGATCTGGGACCTCTCGGAGCGGGTCAGGGTGACGTGCGCGAAGAGCGGGTGCCCCTTCAGCTTCTCGATGACGGCGACGACCCCGTCGTACCTCCCCACCCGCAGGTTGTCCCGCTGGGCCACGTCGTGGGTCAGGACGACCCTCGAATTGGCCCCGATCCGGGACAGGACGGTCAGCAGGACGTTCCGCTCCAGCGACTGGGCCTCGTCCACGATCACGAAGGCGTCGTGCAGCGAGCGGCCGCGGATGTGGGTGAGCGGCAGCACCTCCAGCATCCCGCGGGCGGTGACCTCCTCGATGACCTCCCGGCTGGTGACCGCCGACAGCGTGTCGAAGACCGCCTGCGCCCAGGGGCTCATCTTCTCCGCCTCGGAACCGGGCAGATAGCCCAGCTCCTGGCCGCCCACCGCGTACAGCGGACGGAAGACCATCACCTTCTGGTGCTGCCGGCGCTCCAGCACGGCCTCCAGACCCGCGCACAGCGCCAGCGCCGACTTGCCGGTGCCGGCCCGGCCGCCCATCGACACGATGCCGACGTCCGGATCGAGGAGCAGGTCGAGCGCGATCCGCTGCTCGGCGCTGCGGCCCTTGATGCCGAACGCCTCCCGGTCGCCGCGCACCACGCGGACATCGCCGTCGGGCGTGACCCGGCCGAGGGCCTTGCCGCGCTCCGACTGGATGGTCAGACCGGTGTGCACGGGCAGGTCGGCGGCCTCGGGGACGTGGACGTGCCCCTCCTCGAAGAGGATGTCCACCTGCTCGCCCGGCAGGGTCAGCTCCGACATCCCGGTCCAGCCGGTGGCGTCCGTGATGGCCAGTTCGGCGCGGTACTCCTCGGCGAGGAGGCCGACGGAGGACGCCTTGATCCTGAGCGGGAGGTCCTTCGAGACGACGGTGACGTTCGAACCCCTCCGCCTGCAGATTGCGGGCGACCGCGAGGATGCGGGAGTCGTTGTCCCCCAGGCGGTAGCCGCTGGGCAGCACGCTGGGGTCCGAGTGGTTCAGCTCGACACGGACGGTGCCGCCGAGATCCCCGATCGGAATGGGGGCGTCGAGGCGGCCGTTCCGCACCCGGAACTCGTCGAGCAGGCGCAGGGCCTGCCGGGCGAAGTAGCCGAGTTCGGGATGGTGCCGTTTGGCCTCCAGCTCCGTGACCACGACGATCGGGAGCACTACCTCGTGCTCGTCGAAGCGGTTCAGAGCGTTCGGGTCGGCCAGCAGGACGCTGGTGTCGAGAACGTAGGTGCGCCTATCGGGCTTGTGGCGCTTTGTGCTGGTCACCACGGAAGGACGTACCCCCTCGGAAGAGGTCGGGGAGCGACGGAGTGGACGCTGGTCCGGGAGGGCGGGAACGAGCCGACCGGTCGACGGCCGCCATGCACTGGCGCGGGCCGCGGACCGGCCCTCCGCCGCGTCTCCCGTGCCGTGACCGCACGGTGGGGCTGGTGCAAAGGGCCTCCCGGGCGGACGGCTCCGTGCCGTCCGCTGAGATCCGACACCCGTGGTTCGGGCGTCGACCTGCTTGCCTTATGCCCTGGAACGAGCGCCGCCATGCCATGACACAGGGCGGCACACCGGTGAACTCCTCGTTACGGGTGTCCCACGGGGAGCCGGGCGGGGTGGGAGAAGCCGTGTCCGGCGGCGGCGGGGCCGGGGCGGGGCTGTCGCCGGGGGCGGCGACGGACTCCGGGAGTGGAGGCAGAAAAAACGGGCCGGTCCGTGGGGGGGGGATACGGACCGGCCCGAGGGGGGGTTTCCACCATAACCCTTTGTAAGTGATGCTGCGTGCATTGGCGTGCCACAACTACTCTCCGGAGTCGGCCGGCGACGCCCGGATGGCCGCGGAAGCACCTATTCCGCCCTGAAACATGGCCAAAACACAGCGGATTCCGAGGATTCGGCGGATTCGCGGGTGCGGGAAGTGACCCAAGGGGCGACCCGGCGGACCCGGCAGGCACCGCGACCCGCGTGTCGGACCGCCGACCGCTTCCTCCCACCGGGCGACACCACCGGCGAACGGCCACTTGACCGGGCACCGCGCAGCCCCCTCCACTGCGCGGTGCCAGACGCGCAGCTTTGCTCACGCGAATTACCTGGGTTCGAACTTACGCGACCGGGCGGTGCGGATTCGACCCGAGAAGGACAACGATGGATAACGATGTGGAAACCCTGTGAGGATTGACTGGCGATTCCGCATCCTCTCTCCCGGCACACGAATATTTGCGAAGGTACTCCCCTTAAGGTGCGAAAAATCCGAGTCGCCCGCAAACCCAACAGGCCGGGACCTGTCCTACTCCCCTCCTAACGTCACCCCATGACGAAGACGACGGGAATCACGTGGAGTGCGGCGAGCGCACGGCGGCTCGGACGGCAGTTCCTGGCCATGTCCGCCCGAGCGGCCACGCCGGTCGCCGACGTGGCCGGCGCGATGCTCGGCGTCCACGCCCAGGTACTGTCGGCGGCCGAGCCGGCGGTCGGTCTGCGAACCGACGGCACGACCCGAGCGGACGTACGCGCCGCCCTGTGGCCGACCGGGTCGCCCGCCGCATCGCCCTCGCTCGTGAAGACCCACGGCCCGCGCGGGACGGTGCACCCGCTCCCGGCGTACGGCTCGGCGAGGAGCGGGCCGGGCAGGTCGTGGCGGCGATCGGCGACGCACTCGACGGCGCGTCCCTGACCAGCGACGAACTCGGCGACGAGGTCGTCGCCCGCACCGGTCCCTGGGCCGGCGACCTGGTGATGCCGGCGTTCCAGACCATGTGGCCCCGCTGGCGGCAGGTGCTGCACCGGGCCGGGCAGTGCGGCGCCCTGTCCTTCGGCCCGAACCGCGGCCGCAAGGTGACGTACACCCGCCCACCGCACTTCGCCCCGCTCCCGCCCGAGGAGGCGTCGCGGCTTCTCGTACGCCGTTACCTGCACGCGTACGGTCCCGCCACGCGGCAGCACTTCGCCCGCTGGCTCGCGGCGCCGCCCGGCTGGGCGAGGGCCCGGTACGAGGAGCTGGCCCTGGCCGCCGCGGGCGAGGTCGAGGAGGTCCGCTTCGAGGGGGCTCCGGCGTGGGTGGTGGCCGGTGACACGGACTTCCCGGACGGGACGGAACGGGACGGGCTGCTGCGCGGGGTGCGGCTGCTCCCGTACTTCGACGCCTACCTCGTCGCCGCGCAGCCGCGGGAGCTGCTCTTTCCCGGGGACGCGTACCGGCGGGCGCTGGCGGGCGGGCAGGCGGGCGACTTCCCCGTGCTGCTGGTGGACGGTGTGGTGGCGGGCGTGTGGCACCAGCGTCGCCGGGGACGGCGTACGACCATCACGGTCGAGCCGCTGGGACGCCCGGCGGCACGGCAGGAACGGGAGCTTGCGGTGCGGGCGGAACGGGTGGCGGCGGTACTGGAGGCGCGGGCGGAGCCGGTGGTCGGCGAGGTGACGGTGGGCGCGCACGCGTGACTCTCGGGATCAGGGGCGCGGCCTGCGTACGTCGAAGAGGTGGCGCGCGCTGTGCGCGACGAAGGGTCCGTCGGCCTCGATGCGCTCGTGCAGGGCGCGCAGTCGGTCCCGGTACCCCTCGACGGTGAAGCCGGGGACCATCCACACGACCTTGCGCAGGAAGTGGACGACGGCGCCGATGTCGTTGAACTCCATCCGCAGCCGCTCCGCCCGCAGATCGACGACCTCCAGCCCGGCGGCCTCGGCGTCGGCACGCTCGCCCTCGGGACTGCGCTGCCGGTGGTTCTCCTCCGGCAGGGGCCCGAGGAAGTACTCGACGAGTTCGAAGACGCTGGCGGGACCGACGTGCTGGGCGAAGTAGCCGCCCCCGGGCATGAGCACGCGGGCGATCTCGGCCCAGTGCGGTCGCACGGGATGCCGGCTCACGACCAGGTCGAAGGCCTCGTCCGCGAAGGGGAGCGGCGCATCGTCGGGCGAGGCGACGACGGGGACGCCGCGGGGGCGGAGCAGCCGGGTGGCCTTGGCGACATTGGGCGGCCAGCCTTCGGTGGCGACGACGAGGGCTTGCGGGGTTCGCGGGGCTGTTGGGATCTCCGGGGGCCGGGGGCTTTCGGCGGCCCCGGGGCTTTGGCGGCTTCGGCTGCTCCGAGGGCGAGGTCCAGAACCTCCCCTCCCCCGGTCTGTACGTCCAGTACGGCGCCGGCGGCGGCCAGCCTGCCCGCCATGGACCGCGCGTACCCCCAGGACGGCCGGGCCTCGCTCGCCCGCCCCTCGAACCAGGAGAAGTCCCACCCCTCGGTGGGCACGGTGGCGCCCTCGGCCACGAATTCTTCGAAGGTACGGGGGCGGGGCTGTGCCACGGACGGATCCGATCGCTGAAGTGGACGGTGCGAGGCCACGGCCGACGGCGGGGTGGGCGTGGAACTCAGCCCGCCACCAGCGCCCGGACCTCCTCGGCGGCGAACCTCACGAACCCTTCCGGATCGGGTTCGTCCCCGGTCGGCTGGAGAATCACGGTGTCGGCCCCGGCCTCGGCCAACCGCCCTACGGCCTCGGCGACGGCCGCCGCGTCCCCGGCGACCCCGAGGTCCGGTACCGACTCCGCTCCCTCCGCGACCAGTTCGGCCCGAAGCCGCTCGGAGGCGTCGGCGCCGGTGGCGGCGAGGAGATACACGACCACCTTGTGCGCCTCCGTCCGCCCGGCCGCCGCGCGCCCCTCGTCGATGAGCCGCCGGGCCCTGCGAACCCCGTCGGGCGGGGTGGAGGCGGTGAGTACGGTCCCGTCGGCGGCCTCACCGGCCAGCCGCAGCGAACGGGGCCCGGTGGCACCGGCGAGCACCTCGACGGCGTGACCCGGCGGCCAGTCGAGGGCGACGTCGTCGAGCCGGACGTAGCGTCCCCCGGTCGTCACCCGCTCCCCGCGCAACAACGCCCGCAGCGCCAGGAGATGCTCCCTCAGCAGGGTGACGGGCGACTCGACCCGCGCCCCGACCTGCCCCATCCAGTCCTGCACCCCGTGCCCCACGCCGAGGACGGCGCGGCCGGGGAACATCCGGTGCAGGGTGGCGGCCTCCATGGCGGTGAGGGCCACGTTCCGCAACGGCACGGGCAGCAGTCCGACGCCGACGCGCACCCGCTCGGTCCACGCGAGCGCGGCGGCGGCCGTGGAGATGCCGCCCTCGCGGAAACAGTCCTCCCACAACCACAGTTCCTCAAGTCCGGCCTCGTCGGCCACACGAGCCACGGCACGCAGCCGCTCGGGGGCGAGCTGAGGACGGAATACGGCGCCGAGTCCAGTCATGGGATCTTCCTACCCGCGGCCCCGCCCACCGGACAACACCATTACGCGTCCGCGCCCAGGGGGTTCTCCCACCTGACCGTCTCGACAACCTGCCGCAAAATCCCCCGATACTCCGCCCGCCGGGCCGTTGCGACGGTACTGAGCGTGAGAACGGCCAGCCGCTTGCAGTCGGGGTGGGGGAGGTATGCGTGAATCTGCAGGAGGGGGAGGTGCGGGAGTCCGCTGTCAGCGGCGCATCTCCACGTGGTCTCACTGAGCGCCGCGGGCCCACAAGGAAGCTCCTCGAAGGCGACACGCGTATGCCCCGCGACCGACGTGACCGCACGGGCCGCCGTGACGCCACGTGGGGCGACGGTCGTGTCACGCCAGGAGATGGTGAAGAGGGAGAGCAGATGAGCCCCTCCGCCCGCCGTGTCGACGTCGTCGCGGTGCAGACCGACGGCACAGTGCACCGTACCGAATTCACACAACGCCCCAAGCATCCGCTGCCCCAATGCCAGCCGCGCGACGACCTGCTGACGCGTCAATTCGCTGGGGGCGGCGTCGAGCAACGGGGCGACGGCCTCGCACATCCTCTCGGCAAACGGCGAACCGGGCTCGGCAAGCAGGGAATCCATCGGCAGGGCGATGAAACCGGCGGGTTCGGCTAACCACAACTCTGCGCAAGGATCGTCGACGGATGCGTCGACAATGATCGCTGGGGTGCTCACAACAGGCCTCTCACTGCCGGTTCAGGGTTGGACGGGACGAACCCCTGCTCGTCGGCCACGGTCGATGTCTTCAGGAGTCGCACACCAGTCGGTGAAGCGCTGTCCACTCCGGTCACCGATTCGCTGCTCAACAATATGCAGGCGTCTCGGGGAAGCGCCCCTCCGAGAAGCTGCCGCCACAATTCCGATAAAGCGAGGGTCACCCGCAAACCAAATCGTTGCGATCTGGGCCTTCAGATTCGGCCTGGCTTTAGGCGTCATGCGTCGGGCCCACCACTGCGTGCCGAGATGCGAAGCGAAAACGAGCGGCAGTTGTTGGTCCTCGCGGGCTGGGTTCGACAACTCAAACCAACCATACTGACCGCCCGCCACCTCAGGCCGATCGGCAAGCCCTCGCGGAACATTACGCATGATTTGCCAGGGGTACGTGCGGAGAATACGTAACATCAGGAATGCCGATAGGATGATCTTCACCTGAGCAGCTACCCGATAGGGGCCATACAGAAAGTACGGCATGCAAACCCATACAACCCATCGAGCCGTGTAGGTGGAGGCCGCCAGAAGTACCACCCAGAGGGCGGCCCAGCAGATTAAACCGATGACATTCACGAACATGTGCCAGACCCAGGAACGCCGGGTGGGGGCATGGTCCCAGGCAGCGAGAGAGGTATCAGGATTCACAGTCCTTCGCTCCCTTTATCTCCAACATCAGAAAACGTGACGGACGAGGTCGATGATCCCGCCATTGTCAAGGATGAGGAGGGAGCCATCGATCCCGGCGACCATACCGTCTTTGATACCGCCTCCTTCTGCATCTACCACGTTGTTGTACAAACCCAATCCACCAGTGGCGACCCCGGTAACACCAGAAGTTACAGCGACAATATTTGCGGCTTTCGCCGGGTCGCTGAAACCTCGCACTGCTCGCGCGACCAATTGGTTGTCCAGCCCCACAACAAGTTGGGCTTCCTCGAAAGATTTTGAACCGTAAGTGGCTGCCTTCTGCCAGAATCCGAGAGACGCGCCACCTGCCTGGATAGTGCGGGTGGCTTTGATACCACCCTTTAATACAGCTCCCACTCCGGGCAGCACCGCTGCCGCATCTGCTCCCACCGAGACGGTGTTACTCCAGAAGTCGACATCGAGTTCTCCTTTAATAATTCCATCCATGAGCGAAGCACGAACCTCAGGATCGCTGAGCCTGAGTAGAAGTGCCGTGGCACTCAGCCCTGAAGCCGTAAGCATGAGCGCCGCCACCGTCGCGATACCCCACCCCAACGGCCCGGAAAGAAGCAACGCCACCACCCCGATCAACCCCGCCGTGAAGCTGAGGATGTCCGGCAGGTTGTCGCCGAGCCAGTCCAGTGCCTCGGCGAACCAGCCCGGCTCGTGCGGGACCAGCTTCTTCGTGGCGGCGCGGATCCGGCCGGCCCGGTACGCGGCCTTTGCCTCGTGCTCCTCGGCCAGCCTCTCCGCCCTGCCGATGATCCTCTTCAACTCGGCCTGGGCGTCCTCCAGGTCACCATTCGCACGCGTCAGAGCCTTCTGCGCGGCATCCCGGTCGGCCCCCTCCTTCCCGAGGCCGGGATGGTCACCCGCCTTGTCCGCGCGCCCTTGTGCACGATCGACCGCGGCCTGGGCCTCCTCCGCGTCCTTTTCCAGCTTCTTGGCCCGCCGCTGGAAGTCGTCGAGTTCGCCCTCCCAACGGTCCAGTTGGGTGGCCGCCTTGCGGATGGAGTGCGCCGCGTTCTTCAGATTCAGAGGCAGCGGACCACCGTCGAGCTGCTCACGGAAGGCGACGGCGGCGTCGCCCTTCCAACAGCTGCCGTCCAGCAGCTTGGTGACGAGGTCGTGGGTCTCCTGAAGGACCTTGGCGCAACCGCTGAGCTTCTTGCGCAGAGCCCGCACGGCTTCGGTGTCACCCGGCACCGGGTTGAAACCGAGGTGCGGATAGCCGGGGTTCGGGATGCGCGGAGCGGACTTGAGCCCCTGCGGTCTGCCCAGATCCGCCCGGGACCGCGGATCAAGAGCGGCGCCGTACTGGTCGTTTCCGGCGGTGATGGTCACGTCCTGCCACCACTCCCGCCCTCACGCGAGGCGCGCACCGCTTCTTCGAGTGCCTTGTCGACCTCGAGGTAGCTGTCCCTGCTCTTGCCGATGATGTCGGCCAGATCCTCCGTCTGCCTGCCGATCTCCTCGGAGCCGTACTTCCAGTCCTTCTGGAAGGCCTCGCACGCCGAGTCGAGATCATCCGTGCCGAGCCCGGTGATCGTGGCGTCCGACAGTGCCTTCCGAACGCCGTCGAGTGAAGTCGAGGACCTCCTCAACGACTTCATGAATCGCCCGAGTTCGTCACCGTCGACGGCAAGCCGGTCCGCCATGTGCCCGTCCCCTCTCCGGTTCACCTGCACCGGAGAGAGGAACGACGAGATCCGCTTTTCGTGACGTACACACGGCGGCTGCCCCACTCCGGGGGACCACATCCCGCCCCGAGGGCTGGTGACACCGGTCAGCGGTTGACGGCCTGGATCTCCTGTACGACCACGTCCTGGGTGGCACCGAACGTCCCGTCGGGAAGGTCACCGCCCGCGCCACCGCTGCCGGTCCAGTGGATCTCCCACGTCACAGTCGCCTGGAGCGGATACGAACCACTCCCCGAAGAACGCAGATACTTCACACCACACGGCGGCGTCTGCGCCGACTTCCCCTTGGCATAGGCCTCGCCGATACGGCCATTGTCGATCTCACACACACCGGAGGCGGGGTACGTCTCGGCATCCGCCGTACCCGGCTCAATCCGCAAAGAAACCGGCTCCGCCGTCGCGGTCGCCTCAATACCCAACACCGGCACCGACGCGGTAACGGAAACCGGCCTGAACTGAGCATTGTCCAGCCACGCCCAGGTCGGAAGATTCACCTTCGTCGCAACCGCAGGCGCCAGAGTCACCTGCGTACCCGGAACACGGATCTCGGCATACGCCAGCTCGGCGAGGATCTCCGGAGTCACGGCTTCCGGAATGTCGGCGGGCGGAGGATCACCCTTGTCCACCCAGAAGACAGGTCTGTTACAGGCATCCCAGCCCGGCGGGTAACTCTCATCGACGTACGAATCCCAGAAATACCCCTCCCCCGACTTGTCCTTGTTGAAATCCTTGTACGGCTTCCCCTTGACGTACCTCTCCCGCTGCTGGGCATCCCACTCGTACCCCGTCGACTCGGCCTCCCAGATCGGCTCCATGTACGCCTGAAGCTCCTCCGGCGTGTACTTCGGCGCATACCAACAAGCCGGCGGCGACCAGGAATTCACCGACGTCACAGCACCCACGGAACCACCACTGCCGTTCTTCGAACGATCGAAGACCACACCCCCGGCAGTTACCGACACAGTGCCGTCACCACCGGTGTCCGCGTGCTGCTCCGTGGTCGGGTTCTGAGTGTTGCCGTCCAGAATGTCGTCGGCGCGTGCGGTGCCCGGGAGCACAAGGAGTGCCAGGCACGCGCTTGCCGCGGCGGTGACCGGCAGCACCCTCATCGCACGGGTCAGGGACGGCACTTGTCACTCCCACTCTGCGAGGTGATCTTCTGGATCTCCCACACGCCTTCGCCGTTCTTCTTCAGCGACGTGTGGTAGATGACATAACTCTTGGCGGTCACCTAGGTTTTTCTGATCTCGTTGGTCTTGAGGAACTTCACGTACGCCTTGCCCTGGTCCTCGCAGTAGGTGAAGGAGGCGGTGCCGTCCTTGTCGACCGAGACTTGCGGCGCGTAGAAGCGATAACTGCCCGTGATGCCGGCCTTCTGATCGACATAGTTCTGGATGAACGCCTGGGTACCGGCAGCCGCTTCACCCTCGTAGTAATAGAGATAGGCCTTGTCAAGCGCGTCCTGGTTGACGATCGCCAGGTCCACGGCCTTGATGGACTGCTCGGTGTCGGCGAGCACCGCGTCCTTGTCCTTGTCGCCCGTCCTGGGCCACTCGAAGGTGTAGGAGAGATCGGCGGGCAGCTCGATCCTGGGCCGGCCGGCCTCCGACGGCTCCGACGCCGTCGGCGAGGCCGACGGGCTGGAGCTGCCCGTGTCCGCCCCCGCGATCTTGTCCTCCCCGCCGGAGGAACTGTCGTCGCCTCCGCACGCGGACAGCGTCAGGGCCGCAGCGGCGGTCAGCGTGAGCGCTGCGAGGACGGTGGGGCGGCGGCGAATCACGGTCGACTCCTGGGGGACGAGGCTTCTCTTGAGCGAAGCAACGCTATCCAGCAGGGTCGAGTGACACCAGGGGGACCCAGTCTCGGCCGAGGCGCTGGTGCGAAGCCCCAAGCAGAGTGCGAGGCTTCAGCGGTTGACGGCCTGGATCTCCTGTACGACCACGTCCTGGGTGGCACCGAACGTCCCGTCGGGAAGGTCACCGCCCGCGCCACCGCTGCCGGTCCAGTGGATCTCCCACGTCACAGTCGCCTGGAGCGGATACGAACCGTTCCCCGAAGAACGCAGATACTTCACACCACACGGCGGCGTCTGCGCCGACTTCCCCTTGGCATAGGCCTCGCCGATACGGCCGTTGTCGATCTCACACACACCGGAGGCGGGGTACGTCTCGGCATCCGCCGTACCCGGCTCAATCCGCAAAGAAACCGGCTCCGCCGTCGCGGTCGCCTCAATACCCAACACCGGCACCGACGCGGTAACGGAAACCGGCCTGAACTGAGCATTGTCCAGCCACGCCCAGGTCGGAAGATTCACCTTCGTCGCAACCGCGGGCGCCAGAGTCACCTGCGTACCCGGAACACGGATCTCGGCATACGCCAGCTCGGCGAGGATCTCCGGAGTCACTGCGTTCTCGATGCCTGCGGGTGGGGCGTCACCCGTGTCCACCCAGAAGTAGTCCTCGTTACACGAGTCCCAGCCCGGCGGGAAGCTCTCGTCGACGTACGAGCCCCACCAATAGCCCTTGCCGCTCCTGTCCTTGTTGAAGCCCTTCTCGTCGTCCTTGGCGTTGTACTTTTCCCGCTGCTCGGCGTCCCACTCGTACCCGGTGGATTCGGCTTCCCAGATCGGTTCCAGATACTTCTGCAGCTGTTCCGGGGTGTACTTGGGCGCATACCAGCAGGGGGGCGGGCTCCACGAGGCGGACAACGTCAACGCCCCGGTGGAGTTGCCGCTGCCGTTCTTCGAACGGTCGAAGACGACACCGCCCACGGTCACGGAGAGGTTGCCGTCGCCGTCGGCATTGGCTTCTTGACCCGTCGAACCACGGTTGCCGTTCTCACCACGCCCTCCGGCGAACGCGGTCGGGGCCAGGATCACCGGTAGAACACCCAGTGCGACAACTATGGCGCCTCTCAGACCATTCCTTACGGCTGGCATGCCTTGCTCCCCCGGTTTGACGCGATGTCCGTCGTCTGCCAAACACCCTCGGCGTTCATCGCGAGCTTCGTGTTGTAAAGGACGTAACTGTCCGCTGTCGTCGGGTTCTTGTCGACCTTTCCCGTCTTCATGTCCTTGATGAACGACTTGCTCTCGTCCGAACAGTAGGTGACGTACGCCTGGCCCTTTTCGGGAAGGTTGACCTTGTAGTCGAAGTAACGGGTCTCCCCGACCCAGGTGTGCTTCTTGTCGATGTACCCGAGCACATAGGTGATCGAGTCGCTCAGGGCCGACTCGACGTTGTAGAAACCGAGGGCTTTGGTGTCCGTGCTGCCCTCGAAGATCGCCTCGTCGACGGAGTTGACACTCAGCGTGCTGTCGGCGAGGGCCGCGTCCTTCGCCGCGTCTCCCGTCTTCTCGTACTCGAAGACGTTCTTCGCGTCGGAGGGAAACGTGATTTTCGGACGGCCGCCGGTGTCCGACGCACTGGGGCTCGGCGAGGCGGCCAACGTCTCACCGCCCGTGTCGGCGCCCGCGATCTTGTCACTGTCCTTCGCGGCGCTGTCGTCGTCGCCTCCGCACGCGGACAGCGTCAGGGCCGCAGCGGCGGTCAGCGTGAGCGCTGCGAGGGCGGTGGGGCGGCGGCGAATCACGGTCGGCTCCTGGGTGGGACGGGGCTTCTCTCGAGCGAAACAACGCTATCCACCGGGACCGAGGGGCACCAGGGCGGCGGCTGTCTCCCTGCGGCGCGCCGTGGGGCCAAATCCGCTGTACGTGGGGCTTCTTGGGCCATAACGGTTGCGTAACACGAGAGCGCCGGACCCCTGGCGTTTCGCCGTGGAAGCGGCAAAGAGGGCTGACCGTTGTCCGGGACGGATACGTTTCGTACAGGGGGCAATGGGAGGGGTGTCGGTATGGGACGGCGGCGTTGGCGGGACGGGACGGCTGCGTTGGTTGTGGCGGGGGAAGGCGGAGGCGTCCGAGTTCCGTTGGAGATCGCCGGTTCGTACCGCGCCCGTGCCAAGGGGCTGTTGGGGCGGGACTCGGTCGACGGCGCGATGCTCCTGACCCCGGCCAACAGCGTGCACACCTTTCGCATGCGGATGCCCATCGATGTCGCCTACCTCGACCGGCGGCTGGTCGTCGTCGCCGTGCGCACCATGCGGCCGGGCAGGCTGGGGCGGCCCCGGATGCGTTCCCGGCATGTGCTGGAGGCCGAGGCCGGGGCGATGGCCGGGTGGGGAGTGCGGGCGGGGGTACGGGTCGAGATCGTGGAGGAACCGCCCTCAGATGTGCGGGACTTCCTCGATGACGGTCACCCCGAAGCGCCATGAGCCCCGGTTGCCCACCGCCTCCGCACGCAGGCCCGCCTCCCAGGCGATCCGCGCGGCCCGCTCCCGCGACACCTCGGGGTAGTCCTCGGGACGGACCTTGAGGTAGCCGCGCCTGTCGGCGGGATACGTGCGCAGGGCCTCGCGCAGCCGCTCCTCCTGTTCCCGGATCACGGAGGGGTTTCCGGTGACGGTCCCGTCGTACGCCTGCCACGCGGCGTCCGATCCGCGCCATGCCATCCAGCCGACGCCGATGAGCGCGGCGAGGGCGAAGGCGCCCGCACCGAGCGCTTCACCGGTGGCGTCCGCCTGCCCGGGGGTCCGGGGACGGAGTTCGCCCTCGGGGTCCTCGATCACGGTGACGGTCTGTCCGACGTCGAACGCGTCGGACGTGGTTTTCAGGGCGGAGCCGGGGACTTGGCTGCCGTCCTGGTGTTCCAGCCCGTAGTTGTAGTCACGCCCCTGGCGTCCGTGCGCCGGGTCGCGCCACTCCTTGACGACCGTCACGGTGACCCGGTGGCCCCGCTGTTGCAGGGTGAGGCCGTCGCGGGCCATGGCGGCGGCGTACACGGACATCACGGAGGTGAGCACGATGAACAGGGCCGCGCCCGCCCTCGACTCCCGCGCCCCGAGCCTTCCGATCAGCGCGATGAGCAGCATGCCGTGCGCGATCCACAGGAGGGCCTGGACGGCAGGCCCGATGTCGTCCGTCAGGAGCAGCATCCCCGGGATGACGGCGAGCACGTAGCAGCCGATGGCGACCGCCATCAGGACGGGGCGCCGTACGCGCCTGTGCCGCGCGTCCGTCTCCGTGCCCACGGTGCCGGTCATGTGCGCCGTGGCTTGCGCGGCTTCACGTGCTTCCTCCGGCTCGGCATGGGTCCGTCAGGCCTCCGAGCGCGGGAACGAGATCTCGACCCTGCGGTTCTTCTTGCGGCCGGCTTCCGTCGAGTTGTCGGCGATGGGGTACTGCTCGCCGTAGCCGCGGACCTCGTAGGTGATGTCGGCGTCGTTCAGATTCTGGACCAGGACGTCCTGTACGGCGTTGGCGCGCTTCTTGGACAGCACGTCGCCGTGGGCGGAGGAGCCGAGGTTGTCCGTGAAGCCGAAGACGCGGACCTTGGTGGCGTTCTGGGTCCTGATCTCCTGCGCGATTCCCGCGATCCGGGACTTGGCGTCGTCGCCGAGCTTCGCGCTGTCCTTTCCGAACAGCACCTCGGCCTGGAGCGCCAGCGTGACGCTCGTGTTGGTGTCCTCGCGGCGTTCGTCGCCGCTCTGCTCCTCCACGACCGACTTGATGTCCAGCACCTTCGCCGCGGCGAGCGTGGCACCGTCCGGGAGCTTCAGGTCCGGGTCGTTGGGGTCCACCTCCACAGGCGCGGAGGCGGAGGCCTCACCGCCCGGCGGCCCGTTGGGCTCGTCATCGGCGTGCGCCGTGGTGGTCGTGGCGAGCAGGAGGGTGAGGGTGGTGAGGGCCAGGGTGAGGCGCGGGGGCGCGGTCATCGTGCGCCTCACCCGGAGATCTCGATGGTGCCGGTGGTGAACATGGGCAGTTGGAGCGTCACCTCGGTGGCATCGGCGGGGGGCGCGGGGAACTGCATGAAGACGGGCAGGGTCTCTCCTGCCTTCATGGCGGGAAAGTTGGTGGTCGTGAGCGGGCGTCCGTCGGTGTCACGCAGCACGTAGTAGCGCTTCTTGCCCTTGGAATCGACCAGAGTGGCACCGCCGAGGGAGCTGCCGTTCCGGATGATCTCGGTCTCGTTGCCGCTCAACTGGGCGGGAACGTTGACGGTCTTGCCGCCGTCGTTCTTCAGATCGCCACTGATCGTGACAAAGCCTCCCGCATCACGCTCTGCGGCGCTGACCTTGAGGAACAAGCCGCTGGGCCCCTTCAGCTCGGCCAGCGCCGGTCCCGAATCCCCTTCCTGAGCATCCGGCTTGGACTCGCTGCTCCTGGTGGCGGTGGTCGACGCCTCCGGCTTGTCGTCGCCGCCTCCACCTCCACAACCCACAAGGCCGAAGGCCAGCACGATCGCAACGGACGACGCGGTCGATCCCCCGCGGGCCCAGGTTGTGAACCGAATGCTCATGACTCCGCTTCCTTCGTCCTCATCGTTCGCCTGTCAGTCGTCGGCCAGATGCACATCGAACAGGTCCTCGGGTTTCGGTAGGTCCACGAGGTCGTCCGGATTCAGCTCCCAGCCCTCGCCACCCTTGCAGGAAAGGCTGGGCAGCACATCGTCGTCGGCATCCTCGGCGGGAAGCTTGAACGAACAGCGGGCTTCGATGACGGCGGTCGCGGTCTCCGTCGCCTTCTGGTCCTCGGTGCCCGGCACGACGGTGTCCCCGACCGTACCGTTGGTCTCGGCGACGACTGTGTAGCCCAGGAGCCCGTGCGGTGCGCAATCCACGCTCGCGTCATTGCGCGCCGCCAACTCCTGCGCACGCCAGCAGGCGTTCGGAACCGCAGCCCTTCCGTTGAATATGTCCTGCCACGCGTCGGGCTCCAGTACGTTGTCGAGCCACTGGTCCGCGAGGCGGTCCCGGGTTTCCAGGGCCGCCGCGAGTGCCGCCGCGTCAGCGGCCGTCTGTGCCTGGCTGCGTGTCGCTGCGGCCTGGCCGACCGCGAAGTAGGCGAGTGCGAGAAAGAGCAGGCCTCCCACCACCGTGATGTAGATGGGGAAAGCCTGCCCTGCGTCGCCGTGTCCGCGCGAATGCGTCAACCGCCGGTGACCTCGGTGATCTTGTCCTTGATCGCGTTGTAGATCGTCTGCCCGATATCCGTCCCCGTGATCGCCAGTACGATCGCCACCACCACCGCGATGATCCCCAGGTACTCCACGGCCGTCTGCCCCTTGTCGTTGCGGGCGGTGGCGCGGGAGTGCAGGTAAGCGGCTGTGGTGTGAAGCCAGTTGGTCATGGTGTTCCCCTCCAGGATGGACGATGTGGGCCGCAGTGCGGGCCCTGTCATCTGCTGTGGGTCGGTCCATCGGGGTCCGTCCGAGCCCGGCCACCCGGCGGTGGCCTCGGGGGCGGCTGGTGGTGATCTGTTGCTGGGTCATGCCGGACGTCACGTCGTCCACGATCTCCGCCTCCCCTGCGCTCAGTTGCGACCCCGACGTGTCGGGAGCACCAGACACCGACTGTCCCACATTTGATTGCAAGTGCGAAAGATGCTGGGTGGAAATGGCTCGACTAGGTTGTAAATTCGCTGTTGCTGACTTCCATGGTTCGTGTGCAGTCGCACCGATCTTGTTTACGCCGCCTCCTTTGCCCTGCTGTCCGACCGACATGCCCTCTCCCCTCCCCTACTCGCCCGTGATCGTGCCGAAGTCCGTCCCCGAGCCCAGGATCAGGCCCGCGCCGAGGAGGATCATCGTGGCCGGGACCATGAAGGTGGTGATCATCATCGTGGCCTTGGGGACTGCGCGGGCGGCCTTGCGGCGGGCGTTCTGGGCGTCGGTGCGGCGCATGTCCTTGGCCAGGGAGACGAGGGTGTCGACGATGGGGGCGCCCAGTTCCTCGCCCTGCTGAAGTGCCGTCACGAACATCGCCACCTGTTCGGAGTCGTTGCGCCGGCGCAGCTCCGCGAAGGCCTCGCGGCGGCTCACGCCGAGGTCCATCTGGCGCAGGGTGATGCGGAGTTCGTCGGCCCACGGCCCCTCGTAGCGCGTCGCGACGCGGTCCAGGGCCTGGCGGAAGCCGAGGCCGGCGCTGACCACGACCGCGAGTACGTCGAGGAAGTCGGGCAGCGTGCGCTCGATGACGTCCTTGCGGATGCGGATCGCCGACCAGATGCCGACCTCCGTCCAGAACGCCCCGAAGGCCAGCAGAAGCAGGGCGACCACGAACTGGCCGCGCAGCAGGAAGACCAGGAAGCCGACGGCGCCCAGGAAGCCGTAGACCGCGCGGCGCGCCGCGTAGCGGTTGATGGTCAGGCCGCCGGGGTTGCCCGCCAGGTCGATCCTGCGGCGGTACTTGGCGACCAGGGCCGGGCCCATCAGGCGCAGCACGGCGGGGGCGTAGCGCATGCCCATGCGGTCGATGAGGGACTCCACCGCGCCGGTGCGGGTGGCGCCGACCTCCAGGGCGAGCGCGAGGTCGCCGGGGAGTTTGGCGTCGGCCCGGTACATGCGGATGCCGGCGAAGACGCCCCAGACGCTCAGGCCCATGATCAGTGCGAGCGGCAGTCCCATACCCACTCCCATGTCCTCTCCCCCTCTCGAACGTCGATGCGGGACAGCCGGCGGATGAGGAGGAAGCCGACCGCGTACAGCGCGAAGGCGATGATCACCGCCGCCTGGCCGACCGGGGAGCCCGTCATGCGTTCCAGGGCCCCGTCCTTCACCCCGTTCATCAGGAACAACGAGCCGATGCCGAGTACGGGCACGGCGTACAACGTCATGCTGACCTGGGAGAGCTGCGTGCGGACCTCGCGCCGCGTCTCCTTGCGCTCCTCCAGCGTCTCCGTCAGGTTGCGCAGCGCGCCGACCACCTGGCCGCCCGCCCGGTTGGACAGGACGAGGGTGGTGACCAGGACGACCAGTTCGCGGGAGGGGAGCCGGTCGGCGAGTTCGCCGAGGGCGTCCTCCATCGAGGCGCCGATGGACAGTTGGTCGGTCACCTTGCCCAACTCCTCGCCGGCCGGGGCTTCCAGCTCCTCCGCCGCGATGCCGATGGCGGTGCGCAGGGCGAGGCCTGCCTGGGTGGCGTTGGCGAGGATCCGGGCGAGTTCGGGGAGCTGGTTGATGAACTTCTCGATGCGTTTCTGGCGTTGCCAGTTGAGGAACTGCACCGCCACGCCGATGCCGATCAGCCCGGCGAGCGGGCCGAAGAAGGGGGCGAGGGCGGCCTGGCCGATCAGCCACAGGCCCGCGACCACGGCGACCATGCAGGCGACGAACTCGCCGGGCGTGACGTCGAGGCCGGTCGCCACCAGGCGCAGTTCGAGTTTCCTGCCGAGCCTTGTGCGGCGCAGCCGGCGGTCCAGGGTGCGAAAGCGGCGCCGGCGGCCGGCGGGCACGAGTTGGCCGGTGGCGGAGAGGCGTTCGACCAGGGCCTCGCGCTGGGCCTTGCCCGCGGTGTAGGAGTGCAGGCCCATGACCGCCAGGGCGCAGGTCAGCAGCGTGATGCCGGTGGTGAGCGTGACGAGCGAGTCCAGTTCCATCGGGCGGTCCTACCTGGCTTCTCGGGTGGTGAGCTGGTCGGCGCGCTGGGCCACGCCGAAGGCCTGCGGGACGGGCTGGCTCGCCATGTAGAGGCGTTCGGCGGTGCGGTGCGGCAGGGGGTAGTACTCGTAGTCGCCGTAGATGCGGCCGTCCGCGGTCATCGGCCGGGCGTTGAAGCGGGCGACCGTGGCCAGCCGGTACGGCTCGCCCCCGTGGCTGGCGAGCAGGGCGATCTCGGTGACGCGGCGGGCGCCGTCGGCGAACCGGGTGAGCTGGACGATGACGTCGACGGAGCTGTTGATCTGGTCGTGCAGGGCCACGAAGGGGATCTCCACGTCCGACATGGAGGCCAAGGTCTGGAGCCGCATCAGGGCGTCCTCGGCGCTGTTGGCGTGGACGGTGGCGAGCGAGCCGTCATGGCCGGTCGACATGGCCTGGAGCATGTCCAGGGACTCGCCGCCGCGGACCTCGCCGACGACGATGCGGTCGGGGCGCATGCGCAGCGAGTTGCGGACCAGGTCGCGGATGGTCACCCGGCCCTGGCCCTCGACGTTCGGCGGGCGCGACTCCAGGCGGATGACGTGCGCCTGCTGGAGCTGGAGTTCGGCCGAGTCCTCGATGGTGATGATGCGCTCGGTCTCGGGGATCAGGCCGGACAGGGCGTTGAGGAGGGTGGTCTTCCCGGTGCCCGTGGCGCCCGAGACGATGATGTTGAAGCGGGCCTGCACCAGTCCGGCGAGCAGGTACAGCATGTGCTCATCGAGCGAGCCGAGGCCGATCAGCTCGTGGAGGGTGAAGGAGCGCGGGAAGCGGCGGATGGTGAGGGTGGCGCCGGTCAGGGAGAGCGGCGGGATGATGACGTTGACGCGTTCGCCGGAGGGGAGGCGGGCGTCGACCATCGGATTCGACTCGTCCACACGGCGGTTGACCGTCGAGACGATCCGCTCGATGGTCTGCATCAGCTGGTCGTTGGAGGCGAAGCGGAGCGGGAGTTGCTCCACTCGGCCGCTGCGCTCGACGAAGATCGCGTCGGGGCCGTTCACCATGATCTCGGTGATGGACGGGTCTTCGAGCAGGGGCTCCAGGATGCCCAGGCCGAGGGCCTCGTCCACCACCCGGCGGATCAGCTGGGAGCGTTCGACGGTCGACAGGACCGGGCCCTCGCGGCTGATGATGTGTCCGAGCACCCGTTCCAGCCGGGCGCGGCGCTCGGTCATCGCGAGGGAACTCATCTCGGCGAGGTCGATCTCCTCCAGGAGTTTGGCCCGGTAGGAGGCGACCAGATGTCCGTCTCCGCCCCGGCCGCCGTGCTCCTCGGGCGAGTGGATGCGTGCGCGCAGGCTCATGCGTCCTCGGCTCCTCGGTCAGTGGTCCAGCGGCATGGTGGCGGTCCTGGTGGCGTTCCCGAAGTCCCAGCCGGGGACGATCGAGGGGATGTCGACGGTGGCGGTGACCGTCACCTCGTCCCCGCCGTACGACGGCGGGCAGTTCGTGCCGCCCGCCAGCCAACTGCTGACGGCCGCGGCGCACGCCTCCCCCGCGCTCTTCTGCAGCGAGGCGCTGCGCGCGCCGGCGCGGGCCGCGGTGCCGGCCTGCTGGGCGGTGTACGCGATCAGGCCGAGCTGTACGGCGGCCATGGCGACGATGATCAGGACCGGGAGGAACCCGAGGTACTCGATGGCCGCCTGGCCCCGGTCCCTCGCGCGGCCCCGCAGGGAGTACGGCATCTCAGTCGTCCTCCTCCTCGACGGCACCCGCGTGTCCGTGCACGGTGAACGGGAAGCTGACCGTGCCCGGGAAGAGGATGGGGACCTCGATGCGTACGTCGGCGGTGACGTAACCGCCCGCGGTGCCGCAGTCCACATCGGCGCCTCCCTCCCACGCCCCCGGCAGCTTGTCCAGGCCTGCTTCTTGGCAGGCACCCTGCCGCGCCGCCCGTTCGGCCGCCGTCGCCGCCCGTACCGCCTCGTCCGCAGCATTCCCCGCGAGCGTGTAGGTGTACCCCACGAGGACGAGCTGCCACAGCACCACCAGCGTCGCGATGATCACCGGGGTCATGCCGAGGAACTCGACGGTGACCTGGCCCCGGTCGGGGTCACGGACCCGGTCCCGGCGCCGGCTCGGGCCCGGTCTCCGCACTCGGTCCCGGGCCTCGCCCCGGTGTCCGCCGTGGTCGCGTAACGGGCTCATCCCGCACCGTCCTTCCGGCGCCGGAGGCTCGCCGACCCCCGGTCGCCGCGGAACCGGCCGCTCTTGCGGTCGGTCTCGGGCGCCTTCACCAGGCCCAGTTCGCCCGCGAGGGTCCACAGGGCCTGCTTCACCGTGCTTCTGCTGTCCAGTTCGTGGACGCGGCCGGCGTCCACGGCGCTGTGGAGTTCCTTGAAGTTGGCGGGGACGGTGGTGCCGGCGATCGCCGTGCCGGTGATCTTCTGGATCAGCGGGGGCTGGATCTCGGTGCCCCGCGTGTGCCGGTTGACGACCACAGTCGTCTCCTCCGCCTTGCGGATCTGCAGCCGGTCCCACATCCGTACCGTCCGTTTGGCGCCCCGTACGGCGACCACGTCCGGGGTGGTGACCAGGAGGGCCGTGTCGGCCGTCTCCACGGCGGCGGCGCCGGGGCCGCCGAGTTGGGCTCCGCAGTCGACGACGACGACCTCGTAGCGCGAGCGCAGCACCCTGATGATCTGGCGGGCGGCGCGGTCGGTGACGTCCTCGCCGCGTTCGCCCTCGCCGGGGGCGAGCAGCAGGGCGAGGCCGCTGTCGTGGCGGAAGACGGCCTCGGCCAGGATGCGCGGGGAGATGTCCGCGATCGTGGCGAGGTCGGCCACGGACCGGCGGAACTGCACGTCCAGGTAGGAGGCAACGTCGCCGGCCTGGAGGTCCAGGTCGAGCAGTGCCGTGGGGCGGCCCGACGCCTGTGCGGCCAGGGCCAGTTGGATGGCGGTCAGGGTGGCGCCGACGCCGCCCTTGGCGCCGCTGACCGTGATCACGGTGCCGCCGGCGCCGGTGAACACGTCGCCGCCGCTGCCCAGGTGCCGGCGTACGCCCGCCGACCACTGGGCCACCGCCTGGACGCGGCTGGCGAGTTCCTCGTAGCCGAGCGGGAGGGCGACCAGGCCGCGGGCGCCGTAGTCCATGGCGGCCTGGAAGAGGCCGGGGCCGGGGTCGGAGGTGACGAGGATGACGCCGACGGCCGGGAAGCGGAGGGCGACGTCGCGGATCAGCTCCAGTGCGGGGACCGGGCCGATCCGCTCGTGGACGATCACGACCTCGGGCAGTTCGTCGACCGACTCGGCGGCCAGCCGGGAGAGCGTGTCGACGAGTTGGGTGGAGTCGACGACCGGGGCCACGGGTTCGGCGTCCGGGAGCTGGCCGAGCAGGGACGTGAGGGACCGTACGGCTTCCGCGTCGCCTACTGCCGGGAGGATCCTCGTGGGCATACGGTTCTCACTTGTCCTTCGCGAGTTCGTACGTCCGGTCCTTGTCGGGGACCGTGGTGTCGCCGCCGGGCGCCACCAGCGCGAGCCGGACCCGCTGGGCGAACGACTCGGCGTAGGTGATGCGCTGGGCGTCGATGGTGGACAGTGCGAAGGTGATGGGCACGGCGTCGGTGGGCCTGCGCTCGCGGCTGTTCTCGTCGGGTTCCAGCGAGGTGAGTTCGCCGACGTCGATGACCTTGGCGTTGGTCACGATGATCTTCGACTGGGCGGGGGTGCCCTCCCGCTCTCCCTCGAAGGTGGCGTACACGTTGACGGCGGAGCCCGGGGTGATCTTGCCGGCGACGCCGGTCGCCGCGTCGATCATGATGGCGACCTCCTGCTGTCCTGGCCGCAGAGCGGGCTGGTCGACGATCATGTCGCTCTGCAGCAGCGAGCCCTTCTTCAGCGTCGTCACGGCGATCTTGCCGCGGATCCGGGCGAGGTCGGTGACGGCGTTCTCCGACAGCCAGCGCTCGGGCATCTCGACCTTCTCGAACTGCCCGGCGCCGAGCGGCGTGTACGGCTCCACGTCGGACTTCAGCCGATACGCGGTGACCTCGGGTCCGACCTTGGACTTCACGTCGTTGATGACGGACAGCACGCCGGCGAACGCGCCGAGGGCGCACAGGACCGAGAGGATCAGCAGGATGATGCCGCGGCGCTGACGGGAGTTCATGTGCCGTGCAACCTCATTGGGGGAGTCGGTCGAACCGGATCGAGTCGGATCAGGTCGAGTCGGGTCGGATCGGGTCGAGTCGGATCAGGTCGGATCGGGTCGGGTGTCGGGCGGGCCGAGCGGTACGGGCGCGGTGCGGAGCAGTCGGTGCGGAGTTGTCGGTGCGGACCTACCCGGTGAGGGCTCTTCTCTCACGCCGCCGGCCGAGAGCGCGGTCCCGGTCGTCGTCGCACACCGGCGGGGTCGCGGAACAGAACACGCAGCGGTCGCCGATGACGTCGATGCCGCACCAGTGGCAGGTGCTCCGCCGCACCGACGTGACCAGTTGGTAGAGGACCGAGAGATCGGGCAGGTAGGCGCAGAACTCGGTCAGCCGGCCGGTCCCCCACCAGCCGGGGGACTCGGCGGGCAGGGAGATCTCGCGCAGCCCTTGCACACGCCAGGACGGGGCGAGGGTGCCGGTGACCCAGTCGGACGGGAGCTGCCCCTTGGCGACCAGCAGCCAGGTGCCGAACTCGGGTCCGTCCAGGGAGGCTTCGGGACCGATCCGCACCAACTGCGGCACGGGGTGCGCCACGACGCCGTACTGGCTGCCCGGCATCCACGACCTGGCGTGCGCCTTCAGCCCCACGGGGACGTGGTCGAGCCGGGCGACGGATCCGAGCAGCGCGCCGGAGTGGATGTAGTGGGTGAGCAGGCGGCCCGCCGAGGCGAGGACGCCGGGGCTGAGGTCGCAGGAGGCCAGCTGGCGCAACTGGCGTACCAGCACGGCGAGTCCGAGCGGCGGAAGGGGCGGCCGGAAGAGGGCGAGGCGGTCGGTCTCCAGGAGAGCGCGGACGGTGTGCAGCCGTCGTTCCACGCTCGCCGGGACGGCCTGCGAGAACACCACGATCACGTGCCCGTGCTGTTCGATCAACGACTGCAGCTCGGCCAGCGCGTGCTCCAGCGGACGCTTGTCAACGTCCTGGAGCACGACCGCGGGCAGGGTCCGTTCGTCCTGCGCCGGCAGTGCCATGTCGGCACTGGTCACGGCAATGGCAGTTGGCACGCGCAACTCCCCGTCTCCCCATGCCCTTCGGTGCGCCGGTGTTACTCCGGTACACCCGGATGACTTCACTGCGTGACTACCTGAGCACTGTAACCACGCGTCATTGACCGGAGAACAGCCTTTCTGTAGCTGTGGAACAACTTGTGTCGTACAAGGTGCTCCAAAACGGGGCAGGTTAAGCATTTTCCCCACCGGGATCCGGGTACCTCCGAGGGCCCCGCCCGGACCGGACCGCGTCCGGGTGCCGGCGGCGAACCTGGTCCGGACCTACCCCTTGACAGCCTCAATTGGTCTGGACCACCTTGTACTCCAACGGTGGCCACCGTCCCGATCCCTCCCCACTCCCCCGGAGGCACCAGTGGACCCCGTACGCAGACGGCGCGGAAGACGGCTCGGCACGCTCTCGGGCGTCGTCGCCGCCGCCCTGGCCCTCGCCTTCACGGCCGTCGGCCCGGCAACGGCCGCGGACGTCAACAACGCCAAGAACGCCGGTTTCGAGTCCGGTCTGAGCGACTGGACCTGTTCGTCGAACAGCGGCGCCACCGTCGCCTCCCCCACGCACTCGGGCTCCGCCGCGCTGAAGGCCACGCCGGCCGGGCAGGACAACGCCCAGTGTTCGCAGACCGTCGCGGTCAGGCCGAACTCGACGTACACGCTGAGCGCCTGGGTGCAGGGCGGCTACGCCTACCTGGGCGTGACGGGCACGGGCACGACGGACGTGTCGGCCTGGACCCCGGACTCGGCCTCCTGGAAGCAGTTGACGACGAGCTTCACCACCGGCTCCTCGACGACCTCGGTCTCGGTGTACACGCACGGCTGGTACGGACAGGCGGCCTACTACGCCGACGACCTGTCCGTCTTCGGCCCCGACGGAGGCGGGGGCGGCGGCGCGGACCCGGAGCCCACGGTCCCGTCGTCCCCGGCGGGCCTGAACGTCTCCGGTACGACGGCCAACTCCGCCTCGCTCACCTGGAACGCGGTGTCGGGCGCCACCGGGTACGTCGTCTACCGCGACGGTACGAAGGTGACGGCCGTGACCGGCACTTCGGCGACGGTGACCGGCCTCGCGGCCTCTACCTCGTACTCCTTCCAGGTCACGGCGACGAACGCGGCCGGTGAGTCGGCGAAGTCGGCGGCGGTGACGGCCCGCACCAGCCAGCAGGGCGATGTCGGCGGCGGCGACCTGCCCAAGCACGCGGTGACCGGCTACTGGCAGAACTTCGACAACGGGGCGACGGTCCAGCGGATCTCGGACGTGCCGTCCGCGTACGACATCATCGCGGTGGCCTTCGCCGACGCGACCACGACGCCGGGCGCGGTGACCTTCACCCTCGACTCGGCCGGGCTCGGCGGCTACACGGTCGACCAGTTCAAGGCGGACGTGCGCGCGAAGCAGGCCGCCGGGAAGAAGGTCATCATCTCGGTGGGCGGCGAGAAGGGCACCGTCGGGGTGAACGACCCGGCCTCCGCGGCCAACTTCGCGGACTCCGTGTACGCGGTCATGCAGGAGTACGGCTTCGACGGCGTCGACATCGACCTGGAGAACGGACTCAACCCGACCTACATGACGCAGGCCCTGCGCGCCCTGTCGGCGAAGGCGGGCCCGGACATGATCCTCACGATGGCGCCGCAGACCATCGACATGCAGTCGAACGTCCGGTTCGTACTTCCAGACGGCGCTGAACGTGAAGGACATCCTCACCGTCGTCAACATGCAGTACTACAACAGCGGCACGATGCTGGGCTGCGACGGCAAGGTGTACGCGCAGGGCACGGTCGACTTCCTCACCGCCCTGGCCTGCATCCAGTTGGAGAACGGCCTCGCCCCGTCCCAGGTCGGCCTCGGCCTCCCGGCCTCCACCAGCGCGGCCGGCGGCGGCCATGTCGCGCCCTCGGTGGTCAACGCCGCCCTGGACTGCCTGACGAAGGCCACCGGCTGCGGCTCCTTCAAGCCCCCGACGACCTACCCCGACCTGCGGGGCGCGATGACCTGGTCCACCAACTGGGACGCGACGGCGGGCAACGGGTGGTCGAACGCGGTGGGCGCCCACGTACACGCCCTCCCGTAGATCCGGCTGCCCCCGGTTTCCCGCCCGTGCTTCCCGGGCGGGAAACCCCTGCGGGCCGGCGACGTCGGTCCACTTCTCCGAGCAGTCGGGTCGCGCGTCAGGGCCGCGCTGCGGCGGACCATGCCTCGGACCTTTCCAGAATCGGTCCGTCGACCTCGACGGCACCGGAGACGTACGCGAGCCACCGCAGCTCGTCGCAGGCGAAGAAGGACTCACCCCAGGTGTCCACCCACAGACGCGCTTCCCGTTCGCCCGACTGCGTCAGGTCCCACCACGCCCAGCCACGAAACTCGGATTCGGGATCGAACTGGTACAGCCACTCCTGAAGGTCCCACGCCCCTCGCCCGATCGCGGCCGTGTAGCGTTCGGCGCCCCGGACCGCGAATTCAGGAACCGGCTGAGCACTTCCCCGGGCGACGGCGGCGAACCAGCCGGGGATCGAGTCGACCGGAAGATCCTCGCCTTCGAAAGGCTGTGAAACCGCCAGTCGAAGTGCGGGATCAAGCACGGACCGCACCCTTTCGTCGAACTCCGCGACCGGGCAACTGGTCCGTACGTCGAATACGCAGACAACGGGGGGCGTCTCCTGCGCCGATGGCCTCTGAGACAACCGGAGCCGTTCCTGCTCGATGTCCTCGATCTCGTGCATCATGCGGAATGCTTCCTAACCTTCCTGAACAATCCTGCCCGGGTACTTCGCCACTTCTTCCCTGAACTCATTGAGCATCCCGCTGGGAATACCGTACAAGTCGTCCCCCATGGTGGGGTCCGAGATCTCCGGGCAGATTCTCTTCATCTGCTTCCATTCGGTCTTGCTGAACCCGAGACCAGGCTCCTCTTGAGGCACTGCGGTACGTCTGATCTTTTCGCGGAACTCCGCCGATATCTGGAACTCGACGATCTGCCCCCCTTCACCTCGGAAACGGACAGTATGCCCAATGTCTCCACTCAGGTTGACGTAGAGCGCACCCTTGCCGGTGATGGTGACCTTGCCGTCGTCACCGACATGTATCCGCTTGCTCATCGGATGGTCGGTCTGTTTGCGGAACCCGGGGACCGCGTCCTCGCACCGCGGTGCCAGGCCGAGCGGATCGGTCCAGGAGTGCGGATTGTGAACGTAGGCGAACGGGTTGGGAGCCGGTGCGAGGCCGAGCGGGTCGGGAGTGAGGTAGCGCCCGGTTTCCGGGTCGTACATCCGGTGGTAGTTGTGGTGGAGGCCCGTCTCCGGGTCGAAATACTGGCCCGGAAACCGGAGCGGGGTGTAGGACGTGCTGTCGGCAGTCCAGGCTGTCTTGCCCCACACCGTGGTGCGTGTGCGCCAGGCAATGCCGCCGGAGGCGTCCAGGAGTTCGGTCGGCGTACCGACAAGGTCCGTGACGATGGCAAAGAACCGGGAGTCGATCTCTTCCTGGGCGACCGCGTTGGCCCCCACCCGCTCGGTCTGAGCGATCGGGTGCAGTCCCTGGTGGTCCCACGTGAGGGTGATCGGGTGGGGCAGCGACATCCCCACGGTGGTCTCTTCGCACAGGACGGCTCCGTCCCAGGTGTACTCCGTCCGCTCGACAACGCCGACTCCGTCTGCGTCCAGCCGCAGTTTGGCCATGCGGCGCCCGAGCGCGTCATGGAGATAGCGCCACTTGGTGCCGTCCGGCGTGGTGACCGAGACCAGGCGGTCCTCGGTGTCCCACTCGTATCGCCAGGTGTCCGGTTTGCGGGACAGTCTGATCTTCTGGCGCAGCGTGATGCGCCCGGCACCGTCGTGCTCATAGCGGATGTTCCCGGCACGAGTGATCCGTGTTCCGTCGTAGCTGCGGGAACCGGTGGCCTCGTGGCCGGGGTGTACGGCGGGCCACTCGGCGTCGGTTTGGTTGCCGGCCTCGTCGTACGCGTAACGTTCGGACCAGTCCTCAGCCCGGACGGCTGTGACGCGGCCCACCACGTCGAGCTCGAAGTGTCGTTCACCGGTCAGCCGATCGTCGACGCGGGTGAGGTAACCGTCCGCCCGGTAGGCATACCTCCTGCTCTGCACCGTCTCACCCGCCGCGTCCGACACGGACTGACTCGTGAGGCGCCCCAACTCGTCAAATGAGTGGGCCATGGCGGAGCCGCCGATGAGCCGGCTCAGCTCACGGCCCGCCGCGTCGTAGGCGAACTTGACCGTATGCCCGCCACCGGTCATCAGCTCGGTCGGCCGACCCGCCGGATCGTAGCTCCAGTTGCTGACGGCTCCCGTCGGAGTGACACGCTTCGTTCGGCGTCCCAGCGGGTCGTATTCGTGAGTGGTGGTTCGGCCGTCGACCGTTTCGGAGAGCACGTGTCCCGCGGGATCGTAGGCAAGGACCAGTGTCGAGTCCGCCGTTGCCGCGGTGGCTATTCGTCCTGCCCGCGTGTAGGTGTAGTCGGTGCTCCGGTCGTTGGCCGCCTTCCCGGTGACAAGGCCGAGAGTGTTGCGCTCGAACCGAGTCGTCTGCCCGAGAGCGTTGGTGGTGGCGGTGAGCCGGCCGGCACCGTCGTGTGCATAGGAGACGACGCGCCCGTCGAAGTCGGATTCGCTCACGAGTCGGCCTGCCGCGTCGTGGACGTAGTTCCAGCGTCGGCCCTGGGGATCGGTGACCCTTATGAGGCGCAACTCGGTGTCGTAGTCGAACACGTGACGTGTGCCGTCCGGCCCTGTGCGGGCCGTCATCAGGTCGAACTGGCCGTACTCGAACCGGGTGAGTGCTCCGGTCGCGCTTCTGTGGCTGCTGCAGTTGCCTTCGGCGTCGTACTCCCAGCATTCGTCCGATCCGTCGGCCAGCACACGCCGGCTCAGCCTGCCCTCCGAAGTCCGCTCCTGCCGAGTCACGTTGCCGACGGGGTCGGTGAATGCGCTCAGGCGACCGAACAAGTCCCGTGTGTAGTAGGTGCGTCCGCCGAGAGGATCAGTGATCTCGACAGGCAGTCCGGCGTCGTTGCACCGTACGTGCGTGCATTGACCCAGGGCATCGGTGACGGAAGTCAGGTGGCCCGAGGAGTTGTAGGTGAAACGGGTGGTGGCTCCCACCGGATCGGTCACGGAGACGCGGTCACCGTGTCCGTTGTACTCCTGGTACCAAACGGCCCCGTCAGGTCCTGTGATGACCGTGGGCAGACCATGGGCGTCGTACTCGGAGCGCAGCTCCGCTCCGTCCGGGCGTATGACGCGCGTGACGTTGCCCCGCTCGTCGTACTCGTACCGTCTCTCGGCTCCGAGAGGATCCACGACGGCGGTGAGTCGCAGGTCTTCGTCCCATTCCTGGGTCGTGACGTTGCCCAGGGGGTCCGTCTCTCGGATCAGGCGCAAGGCCTCGTTGTGCTCGTAGATCCGGGTGTGGCCGAGGGAGTCGGTCACTCGGGTGGTGCGTGTGCCGCTGTCGTGGGCGAGGGTCGAAGCGAGGAAGTCCCCCGTCCCGCCGGTCGCCACCACCCGGCCCCGTTCGTCGTACGTGTACCGGTACGAGGTGGCGTTGCGATCGGTCCAGGAGGTGACACGGCCCTCGGTGTCGTACGTGTAGCGCATCGACAGCCCCGAGGAGTTGGTCTCCTCGGTCAAGCGGCCCGCTCCGTCGTAGCCGAATGTGAGGAGGGTGACGCCCGGACCGTCCGGGATCCGGGGATCGAGGAGACGTAGGCCGGTGATGCGCGAGTGGGTGAGGTGGTGGTCCAGGGCTATGTGGTAACCGCCCGAGTGGACCAGCGCAGTAGGGCGGTCGGCTTCCTCGTAGACGACGGTGACGCGGTTTCCGTTGCGATCCGTCACGCGCTGCAAAGGGAGGTCGACTGCCTCGTCCCCGGCGGCGGCAACCGGCCCGTGGAAGACGTACGCGAAGCCGGTGCCGGGGTCCGTGATGCGTACGGCGCCGTCCGTCTCGTCGTCCCACGACAGAGACAGTCGGGAGCCGGGGGTTTCGGGGCTCACCGCTTCGCCCGTCTCCGGGTCGGGGAACGGGAAGCAGATGCGGGCACCGTCGGCCGCCGCGTAGACGAGGCCCTCGGCGTCGGCCTGGACGCGCTGGTCCAGGGTGGAGGCCCAGGACGGGCCGAACCAGCCGCCCCAGCGGTACGAGGAGAGGTGGGTCCGCTCCAGGACCAGGGGCAGTACGCCGGGGAGTTCGACATCCACCCGGTGCAGCGCCATGTCGCCGGTGGCCACGTCGATCGGGTCGCGTACGAACTTCTTGATCTCGTTGCGGATCGAGGCCGGCAGCTTGTCGAAGCCCGGGTTGAGCGACAGCCGCTCGAACGTGGCGCAGTTCAGCTTGAGGCCCTTGCTGAGCTTGGCGAGGTCGGCGGGCTTGAGGGCCTTGAGGCCCTTGCCGAGGGCCTTGCCCAAGGTGCCGAAGCCGACGCCGAGGAGGGCGCCCTCGGTGAGGATGCCGGCGAGCTTGTCGGGGTCCTTGAAGGCGGCGGGGTCGCGCAGCAGCGTGTCGAAGGCGGAGAACTTCATGCCCTCCTTCGCCATCTTCCCGGCCGCCGCGACCCCGCGGATCTCCTTCAGCGTCTTCAGCGCCCGCTCCACGGCCCGGATGACCTCCATCACCCCGCGGATCGCGGACGCCAGGACGGTGCCCTCCTCCTCGATCCGGGCAACCAGCGCCACCACCTTCGCCGCACGTGAACCGGCCATCAGTGTCGAGACGACGGCCGACGTGCCGCCGGTCAGTACGGACAGGGCCAGTCCCGCCAACTCCATCTCGGCGATCTCCGCCAGGATGACGCCGATCTCCGACAGCAGTTCGTGCGCCTTGTCCGCGAAGTCGTCCAGCGCCTTCGCACCCTCCCGGAGGGAGTCGGCCATCTCGGTGGCCTGTTTACGAGCCGACCTGGCCCGCTTGTGCAGGGCCTTGGCCGCCTTGCCCTCCCACTCCACGTCCGTCAGCGACTTGCGCGCCGCCTCGGCCGCGTCGTCCAGCCCCTTGGCCAGCGCACGCCACTTCTTGGCCAGCTCCCGGATGCCGTCCGGATCCACCGCCGGGTCCGTAATCCCCAGGAACTCCAGGCCGTCGGCGACCGTGTCGCCGAACATGTGGTTGAACTTGTTGACGTAGTGCAGCGGGTTGAGATCGACCACTCCCCGCTCAGCCCTTCTTCCGGCGCGCCGCGGCCGTCAGCAGCACCTCGAGCAGGTCGAAGGCGTCGGAGACGTCGCCCATGAACGTCGCCTCCGTCTCCCACTCCTCGTCCAGTTGCTTCGTCAGCTTCACGAGCGTGGTCATGCCCTCCTCGATGTCGTCCTTCGCCCCCAGGAGCGAACCCAACGCGCCGAGAGCGGACAGATCGTGCGACGCGGACTCGAACTCCCGCAGCGGCTTCGCCGTGTGGTGCCCCACCGCCCGCAGCCCCGACGCCGCCTTGTGCAGCGACGCGGCCTCCTTCGCCAGGTCCGCCATGCCGGCTCCTCCCCCGTGATTCGCCCTGTGCACATGCCAACCTGATGACACTAGTGAGGGCGGTTATGGGGGAGGCATGGGCGGCTTCAAGGTCGAGTAAAACTCGACTGCGGCGTGCGGGCGTACGCCGCAGCTGGCAACGGCGTCAAGGATTGCCGTACAGGGCTCAGCCGTCCTGTCGTGTGTTCTCGCTCGGCAGGAAGGTCTGGCGTGCCCAGAGGCTCAGCAGTACCGCTGTGCCGAGCACCAGCGGCACCGGGTCGTGGGCGGTGGGTACCCAGACGTATCCCAGTGCCGCGACCGTGCAGACCATCAGGGGGATGAAGGCCGCCGTGCCCTCCATCCCGCGGTGCAACCCCGGCTCGGCGGTGCCCAGGGTGCTCGCGCCGCCGGGCAGCCACGGGCCGACGGCGACCACCAGCAGGCCCACGGCCGCGCAGACGTCGACCAGTTGGCGGGGCACCGCTCCGGCGGCGTGCGGACCGACCGACCACATGCGCAGCGTGTCGCCGGCCAGTACGAGGGAGAGTCCGGCGATCCCGACCCACAAGGTGGGCCTCTGGTCGCTCCGTACGCGTCGGTACAGGGCCAACAGGAAGCCCAGGAAGAGGACTTCCGCGGTCCACAGGATCCCGGTCATGCCCGTCCCCAGCCGCCGGCCGTCGCCGGCCCCCCGCAGCAGCACCCAGCCCGTCGCCAGCACGGCCCCGGCGCCGACGGTCCCGTCGACGACGCGCCGCAGCAACGCCTGCCGGCCGGTGCCGGCATCGGCGGCGAGCACGAGGCCGGCCGTCGCCAGAGCCACCGTCCCCGTCACGCCGACGACCACCGCCGAACCGAGCAGTGACGCCCCGCTCCCCTCCCGTTCCGGCGGCCGAGCCGACATCGCGCCGACCGCCGCCCGGTACACGGCCCCGGCCAGCGCCGCACCGCTCACCAGGAGCAGCCTCGTCCGCACCCGTCCGCTTCTGCGCCGCGCACGGAGCAGGAACGAGACCGCCAGTCCGCAGCAGCCGACGGACGGCCCGAACGTCACCGTCCGTGCCGCCGCACCGGCGATCGTCCAGGGCCCGCCGAACGTCAGTGCCGTACCCACGAGGCAGGCCGTGCCCACCGTGCCCCAGAGCCACGCCCCGGTCCGACGGCCACCGCCCACTCGTCCCTCAAGTGCGTTCGGCGACTTCCTCAAGCCCGACATCAAGCGCGCCTTCCGCAGGTCACCCACCCTCGGGCCATTCCGTCGACCCTCGGATCCACGTGCAGACCGTAGAAGACGCGTCACGGGCCCCGAAACGAACCATCGGCTCATTCACTCGTACTGTTTAAGGGGCCCGGGACCAGCCGTGCTCACCCTTGAGGGGCTCTCCGTCGCTCTCGCCCGCGTCCCGTTCCCACGGGCGGTAAAGGGCCGGCCGCCTGTTGTGCCTCCCGGGTGAAACATTTCCCGGGGCCCACCGCATCAATGAGGTGACGGCGGCAAGCAACGGGGGCACGGCACATGGCACGACAGGGGCGGGCGGACGAGTACGCCGAGTTCGCGACGGCGCGGGCCGGGCATCTGTACCGGTCCGCGTGTCTGCTCACCGCGGGGGACACGCATCTGGCCGAGGATCTCGTGCAGGAGACCTTCGGGCGGCTGTATGTGCGGTGGGGGCGGGTCTCCCGGGTGGAGAATCCGGCCGGGTACGCGCAGACCGTGCTCACCCGGGCGTTCCTCGCCCATCAGCGGCGGCGCAGCAGCCGGGAGCGGGCGACGGACGTGTTCCCCGACCTGCCGGGTGCCGGTGACGGGGACGCGCCCCTGCGGCTGACGCTGCTGGACGCGCTGGCGCGGCTGCCCGCCAAGGACCGGGCGGTGATCGTGCTGCGCTACTGGGAGGACCGCTCGGTCGAGCAGACCGCCGACGTACTCAACGTCAGCTCGGCGGCCGTGCGGACGCGGTGCTCGCGGGCGCTCGGCAAGTTGCGCGGGCTGCTGGGCGAGGACCTCTCCGAGTACGCCAGATCCTGACGCCTGCTTCGCCTTCTCTCTCGCTCTTCGTCTCTCTCATCTCTCTCATCGACTCGCTTTGTGGAAAGGGTGGTTGTCCGTGCCCGAAAACCGGGGCCAGGACCCCTTCGAGGATCTGATCTCCACCGCGCTGCGCGACACGGGCAACGGCTTCCAAGCCGACGGCGCCGCCCTCGTCGCCGGGGGGTGGGCCCGGGGCCGGCGGGCCCGCATGAGGCGCAGGACGGCCGTGGTGGGCGGCGTTGCCGGGGTCGCCCTCGCCGGGATCGGCGGGGTGCTGGTCCTGCCGGCGGACCCGTCGGACGCCGAACGGGACGCCAAGGCGTCCGCCGGCTCCACGTCCACACCGGCCGCATCGACCGCTCCGGCCGCCTTCACCGGCGACGATCTGCTCCGGGAACTCAAGGAGTTGCTCCCCGAGGGCGAGGTGAGCGAGGAGGCGGCACAGGGCACGGACGCGGCGCGCGGTCCGTACGCCCGTCTCGTGTACGACGACGGCGACGGGGACTCCGCGATCGGCGTGGGCTTCGCGCGGGTCGAGCCGGGCAGCCCGCAGGTCGGGGAGCTGACCTCCTGCCCCGACAAGAACCTGGTGCCCTACGACGACTGCACCACCGGCCGGCTGTCCGACGGCTCGCTGCTCAAGGTGTACCAGGGGTACGAGTACGCGGACCGGCGCGAGGAAACCAAGTTCTGGTCCGCCGACCTCGTCACCACCGAGGGACAGCACGTCAACGTGTCCGAGTGGAACGCCCCCGCGGAGAAGGGCGCGCCGGTCAGCCGCGAGACGCCGCCGCTGTCGGCACACCAGTTGAAGAAGCTGGCCACCGCCGAGGTGTGGCGGGAGGTGGTCGACGCCATGCCGGAGAGCCCCAAGCCGTCCCGACCGACCACGCCCGGCGCCGAGTTGCCCCGGGCATCCGGGAAGGCGATCACCGAGACGCTCACCGGGCTGCTGCCGGGGAGGCTCGACGTGGTCACGCGCGGCGGGCAGGACTCCGAGTACGCCTATGTCGTGGTGGACGACGGGCGGGGCAGGAGCCTCGTCCAGATCAATGTGCAGCACGGCATGGCCGATCTCGCCGGGGAGTTGTACGCAGGCAGCGAGCCCCTGCCCGACGGGACGCTGGTCGCCGCCCAGCAGGGACCCGGCGAGAAGGCGGGCTCGGGCGTCGTCATGTGGACGGTGGACACGCTGCGCCCCGGGACGGACGGCTTGCGCGTGGTGGTCAGCGCCTTCAACACCGGCGACCAGAACGAGACCGCCACCCGCGACGCCCCCGCGCTGACCATGGACCAGCTGCAGGAGATCGCGCTCAGCAAGGAGTGGGACCGGTTGCGGTGACGGAGCCGGGGCATCGGGTCAACTTCCCCTTGGGGCACGCCTGGTGCCCCAACGGTCGCTTCCCCGCTCTGCGGGCGGGCCGCCTGTTGAGGGCGCGGGTCTAGAGTGCCAACAAGCCCTGCCCCCACAGGAGGACGGATAGTGCACGCCCAAGACGAACGCCACCACGGTCACCGGCCCGGGAACACCCGCACGATGCCACGCCGCGTCGACGACGCCGCGGTGACCGCCTCGCGGATGCCGGCCACTCCGCAGTCGGCCATGGTGTTGCAGCGCGCCATCGGCAACCAGGCGTACAGCCAGGTGGTGCAGCGGGCACCGACGAGTGCCCCCGCTCCTCCGGAGGGGGCCAAGATCGGCCTCACACTGTCGGCCGTGAAAGAGCGGTTCGAAGCGCTGAAGGCCGAGAATCCGGAACTGGCCAAGGAGCAGGAGGCCAGGTGGAGCAAACTTCTGATCGTCTTGCAGGAATTCGACAACTGGATGCGCAGCATTGAGGTCGGGTACCGGTTCGGCGGCAGCCTCATCGCGTACATCTACGGAGGAGAGAGGGCTCCTCAGGACATCGACATCGACGTGTCGAACGGCGACAACATGACCCGGCTGTTCAACGCGATGGAGAGGTCAGGCGACTGGTCCGGACAGACCGCTGGGCGGGACAACCAGCTCATGTCCATATATTGCAAGAACGCAAAGGTGCCGGAATTCCAGTTCGACGTGTCCAGCGAGACCACGGCCTTCAACAGCCCGTTCGAGCTGCAGGAATCAATGCAGGTGGAAGGCGATGCCGTCATTTCGGGTGACAAGATCTCGCGCGACGAGCTGATCCTCAACTACCTGGACCGGATGATCCAGAAGCCCGACACCGCGAAGGCCAAGGGCGACGACAATCAGGTCGCCGGCCTTCTGAGGGGCGTCGGGTGCCGCACCCAGGCCGATGTCAACGCCTACTGGGTCCGGAACATCGAACCGGCCATCAAGCGGGGGGACCCCCGCGCCTCCGCCCTCCGCGACAACCTGGCGGGCATCGCCATGGAGAGGTTCCCGAGCGAAGCCGAGGCACCGCGGGACGCCTCGCCCGAACCGATGGAGATCGACGGGGACGAGATGGAAATCGACTGATCCACGGACCGGGCCCGGCTCCGACCGGAGTCGGCCCGAGATCCGTTTCAGGCACAGGACCAGCAGGCCCGAACGGGCAGCGTCCCCCCGGAACAGGGGCGCGGCTGAGTCCCGCTGCCGCTACTGGAAGAACTCCGACCACGGCTGGTCCCAGACCTGCTTCACGCACAGAACCAGGAACAGCAGCCCCGCGATCGCGAGCATGCCGTTGCTCAGGCCGCCGTTGCGCCACTCGCGGGGGGTGCGGGAGGAGTTGAGGAGCCAGATCAGGGTCAGGGCGAGGAAGGGCATGAAGGCGGCGCCCAGGGCGCCGTAGATGATGATCAGGCGGAAGGGCTCGCCCTGGAAGAGCAGGACGATGGGCGGGAAGGTGAGCCAGAGCAGATAGGCGCGGAAGGCCCAGGAACGCTCGCGGCGGCCGGAGGCCAGTTCGTCGCCCCGCGCCTCGCGTTCGCCCCGCTGCCGGGCCAGGAAGTCGGCGAACATCAGGCTCACGCCGTGCCAGACGCCGATCAGCGAGGTGAAGGAGGTGGCGAAGAAGCCGATCAGGAAGAGCTTGCCGGTCGCCGTGCCGTACTCCCGCTCCAGGATGTCGCCGAGCTGGATCAGGCCCTTGTCGCCGCTGGAGATCGCGATGTTCGCCGAGTGCAGCAGCTCGGCGCCCACGAAGAGCATCGCGACGACGAAGACGCCGGTCGTCAGGTACGCGACCCGGTTGTCCAGGCGCATGACCTTCATCCAGCCGGAGTTGGTCCAGCCCTTGGCGTTGACCCAGTAGCCGTAGGCGGCGATCGTGATCGTGCCGCCCACGCCGCCGATGAGGCCGAGGGTGTTGAGGACCGAGTCCTTCTCGTCCGGGAGCACCGGAAGGAGGCCGGCGAAGGCGTCGCCCAGATGGGGCGTGACCCTGATCGCGAGGTACACCGTCACCACGAACATGACGCCCACCAGGACCGTCATGACCTTCTCGAAGACGTCGTACTTGTTGAACCAGACGAAGACCAGGCCGGCCAGGCCGCAGGCGATGCCCCACCATTCGAGGCGCATCACGTCCGGGAAGAGGGCCTGGAGCGGCAGGGCGCTGGACGACATCGCCGCCGCGCCGTAAACGAAGCCCCAGATCACCGCGTAGACCGCGAAGAACCACGTCGTCCAGCGGCCGAGGCTCGCCCAGCCGTCGAACAGCGTGCGGCCGGTGGACAGATGCCAGCGGCCGCACGCCTCCGCGAGGGAGATCTTCACCAGGCAGCCGACGATCGCCGCCCACAGCAGGGTGTAGCCGAAGTTGCTGCCCGCGATGAGCGTGGCCACGAGATCGCCGGCGCCCACGCCGGTGGCCGCGACCACGATGCCGGGGCCGATGTAGCGCCAACTGGACTTACGGGGAGCCGCGTCGGCCCCACCCGGTACGCCCAAGCCTGTGGTGTTGCCCGTGATGTCCGCCATGGGGGTCAAGAAAGCCCACGGCCGCCGGTGCGACAAGAGGGCGTGCACGCATCTTCACCCGATGCGCTTACTCGTCCCCGTCGGCGTCGGACTTCACTCCGGCCTTCGCATCGGGCTTCGAGTCGGGCTTCGAGTCGGGCTTCGCATCGGGCTTCGAGTCGGGCTTCGCATCGGCATCGGCGTCGGCATCCACCCCGGCCTGCCCATCGGCCTCCGGCTCCGGCTCGGCGTCCGTCTCGTCGTCCTCGAAGTACGCGTCCAGGACCTCGTCCAACGCGGCCTCCCACTCCGCGAACCGGCTCCGGGACGTCGCCTCGATCTCGATCGGGTACCACCGGCGGTCCGGCGTGTGCACCGTGACGGTGAACCGCTTGCCGAAGCGGCCCGTCTCCGTCTCGACGGCGCCCACCTCGTCCCAGCGGAACTCGCACGCCTGGTCGTCGAGGGACAGGCGTACGCCCTTGTGGTCGGCGACGATTCTGGCGCGGCGGTCGGCCGCCTCGAAGACCGGACCGCCGTCGGGGGCCTCCTCCTCGACGGCCTCCTCCTCCGGGGCCTCGTCCACCTCCGCGGTCCCCTCGGCGGGCGGCTCGGCGGGCGCCTCGTCCACCGGCGCGTCATCCGCCCCGGCGTCGTCCCGTCTCACGCCGTGCGGCTCGCCGGACACGGGCGCGGTGAGCCCGGGGATGAATGCCGGGTCGAATCCGGCGCCTTCCAGGGGCTGGCTGGTCGATCCTCTGCGCTGCTCCACAGCGGGCAGTATGGTCGACGATCCTGTGCCGGAGACAGCCAGCCCCGTCATCGTTATCAGACGCCTACACACAAGCCTGCACAGGCGCCTGCCCACACGCCTACAGGAACAGGCTCAGCACGGCCGCGACCACGAACCCGGCGACCGACAGGACACTCTCCAGCACGGTCCACGTCCGCAGCGTGTCCCGTTCGCTGATGCCGAAGTACTTGGCGACCATCCAGAAGCCGCCGTCGTTGACGTGCGAGGCGAAGATGGAGCCCGCCGAGATGGCCATGATGACCAGGGCGACGAACGCCTGGGAGTGATCGCCCGCCGCCAGCAGCGGCGCCACGATGCCCGCCGTCGTCACGATGGCCACCGTCGCCGAGCCCTGGGCGACCCGCAGCACCAGGGAGATCAGATAGGAGAGGACGATCACCGGCAGGCCCACGTCGTTGAAGGTGTCGGAGAGCGCCTGGGCCACGCCGCTGGCGCTGAGGACGGCACCGAAGATGCCGCCCGCGCCGACCACCAGCAGGATGTTGCCGACCGGCTTCAGCGAGGCCGTCGAGACGGTCTCCAGGGACTTGCGGGACCAGCCGCGCCGGATGCCGAGCAGGTAGTAGGCGAGGAACAGGGCGATGGTCAGGGCCACGAACGGGTTGCCGAAGAACTCGACCACCGAGCGGAGCGTGGACGGGTCCAGGGCGATGGAGGAGAAGGTCGCGGCGAGGATCAGGACCAGCGGGGTGCCGATGATGCCGACGACCGTGCCGAGCGCGACGGGGCTCTCGTGCGGCGCGACGCCGGCCTTGCGCTGCTCGTCGACGACGGCCTGCCTGGCCTCCTCGGCGGCCTCGACCATGTCCTGCGGTACGGGCACGAAGATGCGGCGGCCGATCCAGGCGGAGAACGCCCAGGCGGCGAGCACGGCGGGGATGCCGCAGACGATGCCCATGAGGATGACCCAGCCGAGGTCGACGTGCAGCAGTCCGGCGGCGGCGACCGGGCCGGGGTGCGGCGGCAGGAAGGCGTGGGTCATGGACAGGCCCGCGAGCAGGGGCAGGCAGTAGAGCAGGATGGACTTGCCGGAGCGCTTGGCGGCGGCGTAGACGATGGGCGCGAGGACGAAGATGCCCACGTCGAAGAAGACCGGGATGCCGAAGATCAGGCCGGTGAGGCCCATGGCGAGCGGGGCGCGCTTCTCTCCGAAGAGGCCGAGCAGGCGGGAGGCCAGTACCTGGGCGCCGCCGCTGACTTCGAGGATCGCGCCGAGCATGGTGCCCAGGCCGATGATGATGGCGACATGGCCGAGGATGCCGCCCATGCCGGACTCGATGGTCGAGACGGCGTCCGACTTCTGGACGGTGCCGAAGAGTTCGGTGACCGACAGGCCGGCGAGCAGGCCGACGGCTATGGAGACGGCGAGCAGCGCGACGAAGGGCTGGAGCCGCACCTTGATGATCAGGAAGAGCAGCAGCGCGATGCCGATCGCGGCGACGGTCAGCAGACCCGCCGTGCCGTCGATCAGGGTGAGCAGGCCACCGGTGTGCGGTGGGGTCTCGGCGGCGACGAGCTGGGGGGATATGGGGGACATTCGGGGGTCCTCTGGGTGAACACACGGAGCTTTCGGGCAGGGCGGGGCGCGGCACGGCACCCCGGGGACGAGGAGCACCGCACCGTGCGACAGACAGACAGACAGAGGAACGAACAAGAAGTGGCTCAGCCGAGGACGGCCAGCGCGTCGATCTCGATGAGGAGTCCGGCGGGCAGCCCGACGTAGACGGTCGTGCGCGCGGCGGGCGGCTGGGTGAGGCCCTGCTCCTCGAAGTAGGCGTTGTAGATCGCGTTCATCTCGGCGAAGTGGTCCACGTCCGTGAGGTAGACGCGGATCATCATCACGTCGTCCCAGTCCGCGCCGCCCTCCTCCAGGATCGCCTTGACGTTGGCGAGGGTCTGGAGGGTCTGTTCGCGCAGGGTGGGGCCGGCCGGGGTGGGGGCCTTGCCCTCCTCGTGGGGGAGGAAGCCGACCTGGCCGGCGACCTGGAGGATGTTGCCCTTCTTCACGCCGTGCGAGAACTTCGCCGGCGGGACGGTGTGGGTCGCCGGGACGAGGGCGGTCTTGTCGGTCATACCGTGTCCTTCTCGGAGTGCTGCTCGGTGTGTTGCACGGGGGTCCTGCCGGAGTACTCGCCGCTGATGGCGTCCGCCGTACGGCGCACCAGCGGGAGCAGGGTGAGGAGTTCGTCGGCGGTGACGACGACGTTCGGCGCGGAGACCGACATCGCGGCGACCACCCGGCCGTCGGCGCCCCGGATGGGCGCGGCGACACAGTTGATGGACTCCTCGTGGCCACCGAGGTCGGTGGCCCAGCCCTGGTCGCGCACCTTGGCCAGCTCCTTGAGGAAGCCGTCGGCGTTCGGTGTCGAACGGGCCGTGTACATGGGGTAGTCGAGCTTCTCGGCCACGGCCCGGCGCTCGCTCTCGGGGAGGTCGGCGAGCAGCAGCTTGGCCACGGCCGCGACGGTGATGGCGACGGGCTTGCCGATCCGCGAGTACATGCGGACCGGGTAGCGGCTCTCGACCTTGTCGATGTAGAGGACCTCGCCCTCCTCGTGGACGGCGAGGTGGACGGTGTGTCCGACCTGCTCGTTGAGGCGTACGAGGTGGGGGTGGGCGATCTCGCGGACGTCGAGGTTCTCCATCGCCTCCTGGGCGAGGGAGATGAGCCGGGCGCCGAGGCGGTAGCGCTGGTCGGACTGGCGGTAGACGAAGCCGTGTTCGTGGAGCGTACGCAGCAGGCGCAGGGCCGTGGACTTGTGCACGCCCAGGCGCTCGGCGACCCTGCCGAGGTCGGCGGGGCCCTCGGCGAGCAGCGGCAGGATGCTGAGCGCGCGGTCGACGGTCTGGCTCATGGCGTACGTACCTCCTCGTCGGCCCGTTCGCCGGCCTGTGTCCAGCCGGGGCCGAGTCGCAGTCTCCCCCACGCGGTGTCGTCGAGGGCGGCGAGGCGGTCGGCGTGGTCGCGGGCGGGGGGTGTGGCGAGGTCGCCGGGGACGGTGAGGGCGGCGGCGGCCATGAGGTGGCCGTGGCGGAGGCGGTCGCGGACGGGCAGGCCGCGCAGGGTGGCGGAGAGGAACCCGGCGGCGAAGGCGTCGCCCGCGCCGACGGCGGCGACGACATCGACGGTGAGGGCGGGGACGAAGGTGGTGTCGGCGCCGTGGAAGGCGGTGGCGCCGGTCGCGCCCTGTTTGACGACGAGCAGTGCGGGCTCGGGCAGCGCGGCGCGCACGGCCTCGGGACCGTCGAGCCCCCAGGCCTCGTCCTCGCCGACGAAGACGATGTCGGCGCCGCGCGCCAGCTCCAGGAGCACCTCGGGGCCGTCGTCGGAGCCGCGCCACAGGCCGGGCCGGTGGTTGACGTCGAAGGAGACGAGGGGGCGGCCGGGGCGGCGGGCGGTGAGGTGGCGCATCAGGTCGAGGCAGTGGGCGGAGAGCGCGGGTGTGATGCCGGACAGGTGGAGGACGCGTCCGGAGCGGATCGCGTCGAGGTCCATGGTGCGGACCGACATCGCGGAGGCCGCCGAGCCGGCCCGGTAGTACGCCACCTCGTGCGCGTCGGTGGCCCGGTCCCCTGCGGTGCGGAAGTACACGCCGGTCGGGCGGTCGGCGTCGCGGCGTACGGCGCGGACATCGACTCCGTAGGCGCCGATCGCCTCGACGAGGTGGTCGCCGAAGCCGTCGGCGCCGACCCGGCCGGCCCAGCGCGCGGTGTGTCCGGCGGCGGCGAGCACGCAGGCCACGTTGGACTCGGCGCCGCCGATGCCCCGGTCGAAGGAGGGGACGTCGGCGAGGCGCCCGGGGCGCGAGGGCAGGAAGGTGACCATGGACTCGCCGAGCGCGACGACGTCCACGACGTCGGGAGCGGTGCTGGTGGGTCCGGTGGCGGTCACGATGGCGGGGGCTCCCTTGCGGCTCTCGCGGGCCCCGGTGGATCCGTTGACCCCGCGTTGGCCGAGATGTTAGACACCAGTAAGCGACATACGCAATGGTCGTTGCAGAGAATGCAACACCGCAACGCATGGAGGCTCCATGGCCCTCGACACCGGCACCGAAGCCCTCGCCCGTCTGGCCGAGGAGCACGTCGACCACCGTTTCAAGGGCCTCCCGCCGGACGCCGAAGGACTGACCGTCGCCGAGCTGGCCGGTCGCCGCCGCAACCTCTTCACCGGCGGTTTCACCACCCCCGTGCTGGCCCTGTCCGCCGAGCGCCTGGAGCACAACCTCGCGCTGATGGAGACGTACGCGGCCCGGCACGGCCTCGCCTTCGCGCCGCACGGCAAGACCTCCATGGCCCCGCAGCTCTTCCACCGCCAGATCGAGCACGGCGCCTGGGGCATCACCCTCGCCGTGCCGCACCAGGTGCGGGTCGCCCGCGCCTTCGGCATCCGGCGGATCTTCCTCGCCAACGAGCTGGTCGACGCCGCGGCCCTGCGCCGGATCGCGGCGGAACTGGACGCCGACCCGGACTTCCGCTTCGTCTGCTACGTCGACTCCGTGCGCGGCGTGGAGCTGATGGACGCGGCGCTGACCGGGGCGGGGGCCGCCCGTGCGGTGGATGTCGTGGTGGAGCTGGGCGCCGGTGAGGGCGCGCGGACCGGGGTGCGCACCGAGGCGGAGTGCGCGGCGGTCGCCGACGCGGTGGCCGGTGCGCGGACGCTGCGGCTGGCCGGGGTCGCCGGGTACGAGGGCGAGGTGCCGCGGGCCGACCCGGAGAGCGTGCGCGCCTGGCTGCGGCGGCTGGTGGCGCTGGCCGTCGGCTTCGACGGGGCCGGACGGTTCGACGGGCTGGAGGAGATCGTGCTGAGCGCGGGCGGCAGCGCCTGGTTCGACGCGGTGGCCGACGTGTTCGCCGAGGTCCCGGAACTGTCCAGGCCCGTTCTGAAGCTGCTGCGCTCGGGCGCCTACGTCTCCCACGACGACGGGCACTACCGGGAGATCACCCCCTTCAACCGCGTCCCCGAGGAGGGCGCCCTGGAGCCCGCGTTCCGGCTGTGGACCCAGGTCGTCTCCCGCCCCTCGCCCGAGCAGGCCTTCGCCAACGCAGGCAAGCGGGACGCGGCGTACGACCTCGACCTGCCCTTCGCCCAGGTGGTCCGCTCCGCGGACGGCGGCCCGGAGCGCCCGGCGACCGGCGTCACCGTGAGCGGCCTGTCCGACCAGCACGCCTGGCTGCGCACCGGCCCAGGCGCGGTTCTGGAGGTCGGCGACTGGGTGGGCCTGGGCCTCTCCCACCCGTGCACGTCCTTCGACAAGTGGCAGCTGATCCCGGTCGCGGAGGCGGACGGGACGGTCGTCGACTACATCCGCACGTTCTTCTGAGCGACTGCATCCATACGTTCGTCCGAGAAGCCTGGGAAAGGAAGCGGGACATGGAAGAGCTGGTCATCCGGGGCGCGACCGTGGTGGACGGCTCCGGCGCCGACTCCTGCCGCGCCGATGTCGTGGTCGACGGCGGCCGGATCGTCTCGATCGTCAAGGAGGCGGCGGCCACCCGCCGCCCCGGGGCACGCCGGGAACTGGACGCCGAGGGCCTGGTCCTGGCCCCGGGCTTCATCGACATGCACGCCCACAGCGACCTGGCGCTGCTGCGGGACCCCGACCACAGCGCCAAGGCCGCCCAGGGCGTCACCCTGGAGGTCATCGGCCAGGACGGGCTGTCGTACGCGCCGGTCGACGACCGCACCCTCGGCGAGGTGCGCCGCGCGATCGCCGGGTGGAACGGCTCGGGCGACGACATCGACTTCGACTGGCGTTCGGTCGGCGAGTACCTGGACCGCCTGGACCGGGGCATCGCGGTGAACGCCGCCTATCTGATCCCGCAGGGCACGGTGCGCGCGCTCGCGGTGGGCTGGGACGACCGGGAGGCGACCGGCGCCGAGCTGGCGCACATGCGGCGGCTGGTCGCCGAGGGCATGGAGCAGGGCGCGGCCGGCATGTCGTCGGGGCTGACGTACACGCCGGGGATGTATGCCAAGGACGCGGAGCTGACCGAGCTGTGCCGGGTGGTGGCCGAGTACGGCGGCTACTACTGCCCGCACCACCGCTCGTACGGGGCGGGGGCCCTTCAGGCCTACGAGGAGATGGTGGAGCTGACCCGGGAGGCGGACTGCCCGCTGCACCTGGCGCACGCCACGATGAACTTCGGCGTCAACAAGGGCAGGGCGCCCGAGCTGCTGACCCTGCTGGACGACGCGCTGGCCGCCGGGGCCGACATCACCCTCGACACCTACCCCTACACCCCCGGCTGCACGACCCTCGTGGCGCTGCTGCCGAGCTGGGCGAGCGAGGGCGGCCCCGAGCAGATCGTCAGGCGGCTGGCGGACGACGACACCGCCGAGCGGATCCGGCACCACCTGGAGGAGACCGGCTCCGACGGCTGCCACGGGGTGCCCGTGGAGTGGGAGACGATCGAGATCTCCGGCACGGGCGACCCGGCGCTCGCGCGGTACGTCGGCCGTACGGTCCTGGAGTCGGCGCGGCTGCACGGCGAGACCCCGTGGGCGGTCGCCCGGCACCTGCTGCTGGCCGACCGGCTGGCGCCGACCATCCTCCAGCACGTCGGCCACGAGGAGAACGTCCGCGCGATCATGCGGCACCGCGTCCACACCGGCGGCTCGGACGGCATCCTCCAGGGCGTCAAGCCGCACCCGCGCGCCTACGGCACCTTCCCGCACTATCTCGGCCACTACGTGCGCGAGCTGGGCGTGCTGTCGCTGGAGGAGTGCGTCGCCCACCTCACCTCGCGCCCGGCGGCCCGGCTGCGGCTGCCCGACCGGGGGCTGGTCCGCGAGGGGTACCGGGCCGACCTGGTGCTCCTCGACCCGGCGACGGTCGCGGCGGGCAGCACGTACGAGGAGCCGCGCAGGCTTCCGACGGGCATCCCGTACGTGCTGGTGGACGGGCGGTTCGTGATGGAGGACGGGCGGCGCACGGACGTACTGGCGGGGCGGTCGGTGCGCCGGGTACCCCGCTGACGGCGCCGACGGCCCGCCGGTCCCGGGGGCGGGCGGGCCGCCCGATCGGAGAAATACACCCAAATCCCTCGTCCCACGTGGCGGACGACACGGCCCATGAGACGTAATCGGGTCGTAAGCTCGCGGACATGCAGGTGATCCAGTCGACCAAGCTCGCCAACGTCTGTTACGAGATCCGGGGCCCGGTGCTCGAGGAGGCGATGCGGCTGGAAGCGGCCGGGCACCGCATCCTCAAGCTGAACACGGGCAACCCGGCCGCCTTCGGCTTCGAGTGCCCGCCCGAGATCCTCGAGGACATCCTCCGCAACGTCTCGACGGCGCACGGCTACGGCGACGCCAAGGGCCTGCTGGCCGCGCGCCGCGCGGTCGTCATGCACAACCAGACCCTCGGCATCGAGACGGACGTCGAGCACGTCTTCATCGGCAACGGCGTCTCCGAGCTGATCGTGATGGCGATGCAGGGTCTGCTGGACGACGGCGACGAGGTCCTCGTACCCGCGCCCGACTACCCCCTGTGGACGGCCGCCGTCGCGCTGTCCGGCGGCACGGCGGTGCACTACCGCTGCGACGAGCAGTCCGACTGGATGCCGGACCTCGCGGACGTGGAGCGGAAGATCACCGACCGCACCAAGGCGCTCGTCATCATCAACCCGAACAACCCGACGGGCGCGGTCTACGACGAGGCGATGCTGCGCGGGCTGACCGACATCGCCCGCCGGCACAACCTGCTGGTCTGCTCCGACGAGATCTACGACAAGATCCTGTACGACGAGGCCACGCACACCCCGACCGCAGCGGTCGCCCCGGACCTGCTCACCCTCACCTTCAACGGCATGTCGAAGGCGTACCGGGTGGCCGGCTACCGGGTCGGCTGGATGTCGATCTCGGGGCCGCGCGCGCACGCCGAGTCCTACATCGAGGGCCTGACGGTGCTGGCGAACATGCGGCTGTGCGCCAACATGCCGGGCCAGCACGGTGTGGTCGCGGCGCTCGGCGGGCGGCAGACCATCAACGAACTGGTGCTGCCGGGCGGGCGGCTGCGGGAGCAGCGCGACGCCGCCCACGAGGCGCTGACCAGCATCCCGGGCGTGACCTGCGTCAAGCCGAAGGGCGCGCTGTATCTCTTCCCGCGGCTCGACCCCAAGGTCTTCAAGATCAGGGACGACCGGCAGATGGTCCTCGACCTGCTGCGCGAGGAGAAGATCATGGTCGTGCAGGGCACCGGCTTCAACTGGCCGGAGCCCGACCACTTCCGGGTGGTGACCCTGCCCGCGGCCGGGGACCTGCGCGAAGCGGTGGGCCGGATCGGGAACTTCCTGGACGGATACGGGCAGCCCTGAGCCGGATTCCGAACTCCCTCAACTTTAGATTGAATCCAATGTAGGATGATTTCCTGAAGCAATCAGGAGGCCATCCCATGTACGAACCGATCCGCGCCAAGTCGGTCCACAGCACGATGGCCGGCACCACCTCGGACTTTCCCCACCGGTCCCGGGAGGAGGAGCTGGACATCCAGCTCGCGGGCCATCTCGCGGCGCTGCTCGCCGTCACCGACGAGCTGCGCGCGCTGACGCCCGCCGCCGACCTGGACACCGCGGCCGACCGGCTCGCCCAGCAGGTGACCCGGCTGCGCCGAGGACAGGAGCCGGCCCGCGTGCCGGTGACGCCCGCCCGTCCCGAGCCGCATCTGGCGGCCCTGCACCGGCGCGCGCACACGCTGGCGGGCCGTGCCCTGGTGGTGGCGGCCTCCCGCGCCGACACGGCGGCCGCCATCCTGACCGCCGAACGCATGGACGCGCACGCCGCGGCCCTGGAGCCGCGCGAACTCGCGTCCCGCTGAGCCCGTACCCGCCGGGCTCCGAGCCCTCGGGGCTCCCCCGCACGGCCCCGGTCCGCACGCACCCGCAGCGACGCGCGGACCGGGGCCACCCGCCCGGACGTCCGGCGGGTCAGCCGAAGATCACCGTCAGGACGACGAAGAGCACGATGATCGCGAGGAGGATGGCCCACACCGGCCAGTTCCCGCTCCCCTGCGGATCCTCCGGCCCCCCGCCACGCGGGCGGTCCTCATCGAGCGGCGAGTCGTCGGGCCGGTCGCGTCGGTAGAAGTCACCGCCGTCTGCCATGGCGCATCCCTCCATCCCTGCTCCTGACCTCGCGGGTACCGCGTGCGGAGCGGGGCATTCACCCGGCCGGGGGCGGAGCGAAGCACGCCGAGGGGCCGGGTCCGTCGCACGCCCTTGTGCGGGGACCCGGCCCCAGCGGGGTATCCCTCGTGCTCCGGGGTACTGCGAGCTACTGGAGCGGAGGGAGACCCCCTCGCGGCCGGCCTTCGTGACGACTTCGCGGGTCAGGGCTAGCCGGACCGGCCGCGGAGCTTGGTGGTGACGGGGTGCGGGTCAGCCCAGGCGCCGCACCAGGGCCCGGTACTGGTCCCACAGCTCGGTGGGGGTGTGGTCGCCGAAGGTGTTCAGGTGGTCGGGGACGAGCGCCGCCTCCTCGCGCCACACCTCCTTGTCGACGCCGAGCAGGAAGTCCAGGTCGGTGTCGGCCAGTTCGAGGCCGTCGGTGTCCAGGGACTCCTTGGTCGGCAGCACGCCGATCGGGGTCTCGACGCCGTCCGCGCTGCCCTCCAGGCGCTCCACGATCCACTTCAGGACGCGGCCGTTCTCGCCGAAGCCGGGCCAGACGAACCTGCCCTCGTCGTCCTTGCGGAACCAGTTGACGTAGTAGATCTTGGGCAGCTTGGACTGGTCCTTGTCCTTGGCCACGTCGATCCAGTGCCCCATGTAGTCGCCCATGTTGTAGCCGCAGAACGGCAGCATGGCGAACGGGTCGCGGCGCAGTTCGCCGACCTTGCCCTCGGCGGCGGCGGTCTTCTCGGAGGCGACGTTGGCGCCGAGGAAGACGCCGTGGTTCCAGTCGAAGGACTCGGTGACCAGCGGTACGGCGGTGGCGCGGCGTCCGCCGAAGAGGATGGCGGAGATCGGCACGCCCTTGGGGTCCTCCCACTCCGGCGCGATGATCGGGCACTGCGCGGCGGGCGTGGTGAAGCGGGCGTTGGGGTGGGCGGCGGGGGTGGCGGACTCCGGGGTCCAGTCGTTGCCCTTCCAGTCCGTGAGGTGGGCCGGAGTCTCCTCGGTCATGCCCTCCCACCACACGTCGCCGTCGTCGGTGAGGGCGACGTTGGTGAAGACGGAGTTGCCCCACAGGGTCTTCATCGCGTTGGCGTTGGTGTCCTCACCGGTGCCGGGCGCGACACCGAAGAAGCCGGCCTCGGGGTTGATGGCGTACAGACGGCCGTCCTCGCCGAAGCGCATCCAGGCGATGTCGTCGCCGATCGTCTCCACGGTCCAGCCGGAGACCGTGGGCTCCAGCATGGCGAGGTTGGTCTTGCCGCAGGCGGACGGGAAGGCTGCGGTGACGTACTTGGGTTCTCCGGTGGGCGGGGTCAGCTTCAGCACCAGCATGTGCTCGGCGAGCCAGCCCTCGTCGCGGGCCATGACGGAGGCGATGCGCAGGGCGTAGCACTTCTTGCCGAGCAGGGCGTTGCCGCCGTAGCCGGAGCCGTAGGACCAGATCTCGCGGTCCTCGGGGAAGTGCGAGATGTACTTGGTGCTGTTGCAGGGCCAGGGGACGTCCTCCTGGCCCTCGACCAGCGGGGCGCCGAGGGTGTGCACGGCCTTGACGAAGAATCCCTCGTCGCCGAGTTCGTCCAGGACCGGCTGTCCCATGCGGGTCATGGTGCGCATGGAGGCGGCGACATACCCGGAGTCGGTGATCTCGACGCCGAGCGCGGACAGGGGCGAGCCGAGGGGGCCCATGCAGAAGGGCACGACGTACATGGTCCGGCCGCGCATGGAGCCGCGGAACAGGCCGCCCTCGCCGCCCGTGCCCCGGAAGATCTCCCGCATCTCGGCGGGATCTTTCCAGTTGTTGGTCGGGCCGGCGTCCTCCTCCTCGGCGGAGCAGATGAAGGTCCGGTCCTCCACGCGTGCCACGTCGGAGGGGTCCGAGGCCGCGTAGTAGGAGTTGGGGCGCTTGATCGGGTCGAGTTTGCGGAAGGTGCCCTTCGCCACGAGCCCCTCGCACAGGCGCTCGTACTCGGCCTCGGATCCGTCACACCAGACCACTTCGTCCGGCTGGGTCAGTTCGGCGATCTCGTTCACCCACGAGATCAGTTCCTGATGGTTGGTGGGGACGGGGGGAGCCGCGATGTCGCGCGCCACGATTGCTCCTAAGTGAGGGATTTTTTGTTGGAGGCCCCGTGGGGGCTGCGACCCGGATGCGTGACGTTGACCTCATGGGCGCTCATCCGGTATCGACCGCACTCATTTGATCATCCGACGTCGGCGCCCATCTGTCCAGAGGGCATCACAACTGAGCGGCGTGAGGATCGCCACGCGTCCACACCCCCGCGAGGAGCGCCGGGTGCCCCGTGAGACGATGGCCACTCGCCGACCGGCATCCGCCCCTACTGATACGTAACTTACGGAACCGTAGGTACGATGGGCTCATGACTGCGTCCGCTCATGACGCGCCCAGGGACACGACGGCCCCCGGCCCCGGCCCCGTGGCGCTCTCCCTGCCGCATCCGGTCAAGCCGAAGCTGCGGGGCTGGCTGCACCTCGGCATGTTCCCCGCCGTCCTCGTCGCGGGCCTGCTGCTCACCGCGCTCGCCGGGACGACTCAGGCACGCGTCGCCTGCGGGATCTACGTCCTGACGGCCTGCCTGCTGTTCGGCGTCAGCGCGCTCTACCACCGGGGCAACTGGAGCCCCCGCATGGACGGGGTACTGCGCCGCCTCGACCACGCCAACATCTTCCTGATCATCGCGGGCACCTACACGCCGCTCACGATGCTGCTGCTGCCGGGCGCCAAGGGCCAGTGGCTGCTGTGGGGCATCTGGGCGGCCGCGGCGGCCGGCATACTCTTCCGCGTCTTCTGGGTCGGCGCCCCGCGCTGGCTCTACACCCCCTGCTACCTGGCCATGGGCTGGGCGGCCGTCTTCTACCTCCCCGACTTCATGCGGGCCGGCGGCATCACCGTCCTCGTCCTGGTGGTCGTCGGCGGCCTGCTCTACAGCGCGGGCGGCGTGATCTACGGCCTCAAGCGACCCAACCCGTCACCGCGCTGGTTCGGCTTCCACGAGGTCTTCCACTCCTTGACCCTGGCCGCCTTCATCACGCACTACGTGGGGATCTCGCTGGTCGCCTACTAGGGAGCGCGGGGGCGGGAAAAGGCCCAGGCCACATCCCGTCCCCGTGGCATCCTGGCCGGGTGAAGGGTCCCGAGATCCACGTCGAGTTCGCCCCCGAGCTGCATCTGTTCGTCGCGCGCGCCCGGCCCACCGGTGCCACCAGCGCCGCCGTCGACGGCGTCTCCACCCTCGGCCACGTCGTCGAGTCCCTCGGCGTCCCGCTGACCGAGGTCGGCACGCTCCTCGTGGACGGCCGCGAGGTCCCGCCCGGACACATCCCGGCCGGCGGCGAGTCGGTGAGCGTACGGGCCGTCGAGCGCCCCCAGCGGGTGCCGGGCGCTCCCCTGCGCTTCCTGCTCGACGTGCACCTCGGCACCCTCGCCCGGCGCCTGCGGCTGCTCGGCGTGGACGCGGCGTACGAGTCGACGGACCTCGGCGACCCGGCGCTCGCCGCGCTGTCGGCGGCCGAGAAGAGGGTCATGCTCACCCGCGACCGCGGTCTGCTGCGCCGCCGCGAGCTGTGGTCCGGCGCCTACGTCCACAGCACCCGCCCCGACGAGCAGCTGCGGGAGATCCTGGACCGGTTCCGGCCCGAGCTGCGCCCGTGGCGCCGGTGCACCGCCTGCAACGGGCTGCTGGAGGAGGCCACCAAGGAAGAGGTGGCGGACCAGCTCAAGGCCGGGACCGAGCGCTCGTACGACGTGTTCGCGAAGTGCGGGACGTGCGGACGCGCGTACTGGCGGGGCGCGCACCACGGCCAGTTGGAGGCCATCGTGGAGCGCGCCCTCAGCGAGTTCGGCGGGCACCGCTAGCGGCGCGGCGGCGCCGGTCCCCGCCCGGCCGAGGGGGCCTCGGCGGGGCCGCACCGGACGCGGGAGCGTCGCCGACGGTGACCCGAAGGCGGTGGTGCCCCGGCCGCTCAGCCGCCCAGCGCGGTGCGCAGCCGATCCGGGTCGGTCGTCGGGGCGTCGCAGGTGAAGTTCCGGCAGACGTACGCGGCCGGCCCCCCGGCCACCAGCGGCCGGTCGGCGAGCAGGGGGAACTCGTCGCTTCCCTCGGTGCCGAAGGCCACGACCGCGCCGGGCGCCGTCCCGAGAAGCGCCGTGCGGTGCAGCCCCCGTGCGGCGCCGTCCGTCGGCTCGGGTCCGACGACGGCGACCTCGCGGGGACCGTCGAGCAGCGCCTCGGCGGTCGCGAGCCCCCAGCCGACGAAGCGCGGGACCCGCGGGCCGAGTGCCTTCACCACGCCGAGAGCGCGCTCGGCGGCGGTGCGGTGCGCAGCGGAGCCGGTGTGGGCGGCGTAGGAGAGCAGGGCGCCCGCGGCGGCGGACCAGCCCGACGGGGTGGCGTTGTCGGTCGGGTCCTGCGGGCGGCGGATCAGTCGCTCGGCGTCGGCCGCGGTGTCGTACAGCGCGCCGGAGCCGTCGGTGAAGCGGGTGAGGACGTGGTCGAGGAGCAGCCCGGCGAAGTCCAGCCAGACGCCCTCCCCGGTGACCGACGCCAGGGCGAGGAAGCCCTCCGCCACGTCGGCGTAGTCCTCCAGCACCCCGGTGTTCGCGCCGGCCCGGCCGTCCTTGCTGGTGCGGGTGAGCCGGGCCTGTTCGTCGAGGTGCAGCCGGACCAGCAGGTCGGCGGCGGCGACGGCGGCCTCCACCAGGTCGGGGCGCTCGAAGTAGGCGCCCGTCTCGGCCAGGGCGGCGATCGCGAGCCCGTTCCAGGCGGCGACCGCCTTGTCGTCCCGGCCAGGGGCGGGACGCGCGTCCCGCGCGGACAGCAGCCGCTCCCTGATGGAGGCGATCCGCCCGGCGTCGAACACGCCGTCCTGCTGCGGCAGTTGCAGTACGGAGGCGCCGTGCTCGAAGGTGCCCTGCTCGGTCACGCCGAAGTACCGCGCGGCCAGTTCCGCGTCGTCGGCCCCGAGGACCTCGGTGAGCTGCGCGGGCGTCCACACGTAGTACGCGCCCTCGGCGTGGTTCCCCAGGCCGTCGTCGCTGTCGGCGTCCAGCGCGGAGGCGAAGCCGCCCTCGGCGGTGCGCAGTTCCCGCACCATGAAGTCGGCGGTCTCCAGCGCGACCCGGCGGGCGAGGTCGGAGCCGGTGGCGCGCCAGAGGTGGGCGTAGACGCGGCACAGCAGGGCGTTGTCGTACAGCATCTTCTCGAAGTGGGGCACGACCCACTCGCGGTCCACGGAGTACCGGGCGAAGCCGCCGCCGAGCTGGTCGTAGATTCCCCCGCGTGCCATCCGCTCGCAGGTGTCCCGCGCCATCTGCAGCGCGCCCTCGGCGCCGGTGCGGGCGTGGTGGCGCAGCAGGAACTCGACCACCATGGAGGGCGGGAACTTCGGCGCGCCGCCGAATCCGCCCCACCGGGCGTCGTACTCCCGGGTCAGCCCGAGCAGCGCCTGCCCGAGCTGCTCCTCGCCGGGCGCCAGCGCGTCGCCGTAGGAGATCTCGCGCCCGGCGAGGTCCCGCACGATCTTCCCGGCGACCTCGGTGACCTCGTCCCGCCGTTCCGCCCAGGCCTGCCCGACACCCTGGAGAACCTGCCGGAAGGACGGCATGCCGTGCCGGGGCTCGGGCGGGAAGTAGGTGCCGAAGTAGAAGGGCTCCGCGTCCGGCGTGAGAAACACGGTCATGGGCCAGCCACCCTGCCCGGTCGCCGCCTGCACCGCCTCCATGTAGACGGCGTCGACGTTCGGGCCGCTCCTCACGGTCGACCTTGACGCTCACGAAGTGCGAGTTGAGGAACTCGGCGGTGGGTCCGTCCTCGAAGGACTCGCGTGCCATGACGTGGCACCAGTGGCACGCCGAGTAACCGACCGACAGCAGAACGGGCACATCACGCCGTTTCGCCTCCTCGAACGCCTCGGGTCCCCACGGCCACCAGTCGACCGGATTGTCGGCATGCTGAAGCAGATAAGGCGAGGTCACACCAGCCAGCCGGTTCATGAAAGTCAGCCTCTCACACCACAAGCTCCCAGCCAGGAAGCCCTCACCTCCTCCCCCGCGCGGTCAGCGCCTGCTCCGCTCCCCAGGGGAAGAGAGCGATATGGCGCGCTCTCGGGGATAAAGTCTGGGCGGGTCCGCGGAGCCACTGAGGCGTGGGGCGACCCGCACGGCCGCCCTCAGCCGCTCCGATCACCCGAAGGCCCCGCCGGCGCGGGGAGAAGGGAGCCGGGAATCTCGGTATATCCGGCCCATCCCTGCGGTTGTGTGGGAACAGGGACGGGCAGCGTATCGCTAGCGCCTCACGAGGTGCAGGCCCCGTGTGGGGGTGTAGGCGATAGGCCCTCTCGGCCCGCTGAGACATCGACCTCGGGGATCGAGAACGATCACAGCCCTGTTCCGTAGCGGCGGCCTGTCGGAGAAGGGCGGCCACTCGGAGACCGGCGAGAGGTGCGCGAGCCAACTGGTCGGAATTTCACTGGTGTTGAGAAGCAACTCACGCTGCTGAGCCCGGTGGGCGTCAAGGGACTCCTGGTCGTGCTGAGCACTGTGATCGTCGAGGTCGGCGGCCAGTTCACCGGCCGGGTCATAGCTGTAGAACGGTTTCCTGCCACCGGGGTTCCGGCAGAAGAGGACGACCACCGCCGTGCCGGGTTCCCTCAGACGCGACCGTGCGGATAGTGCGCCGGTGCTGCGATCGCCCTTGCCATGCGCCCCGCCGCTCTTCAGGGCTTCGACTCCCGTCGGCTCTCCGTCGAGGCCGTAGGGGTACAGGGCGCGGGCGTGGGCGGTGTTGTCATGGTCGCTGAGATCATCGAGCCACTGTTCCCAGGTTGCTCTGAGCAAGGAGCCGATGGGTGTCCGAGGGAAGGGTGCCGGGCTGTAGGCCCTCTCGATCAGAGAGGCGCCGTCTCGCGTGGCGTCGAAGCAGGCGGCTCCGTGCTGTCGTTCCGGGTTCCGCTCGCCGGCGCAGGACGCGCAGGTGGACGGGGCGGTGACGAGGTCGTTGAGGAGGTACCAGGACATCGTCAACGCATAGGGGGCGTACACGTGCGCGTCCAAGTTGCCCGGACTGTTCTCGGTGGGAGGGCTCACGAGGGGCAGGCCGTCCGGGGCGGGCAGGTGGAGGACGGTCATGCGCGCCTCGCGCAAGGGGGCCGGACGACCGGCCTGGTTAGGGGCGTGGCGGTGCAGACGCCCCCGGCGTTGGATGAGCAGGTCGACGGGGGCCAGGTCGGTGTAGAGGCGGTCGAAGTCCAGGTCCAGGGACTGTTCCAATACCTGCGTAGCGATGACGAGGAGGCGCTCCGGCCGGGCGGGGTTGCGCTGGGTGCGGTCTTCTCCCGGCCCCAGGACCTCCCGCAGCCGCATCTCCAGGGGGAGACGGTCGCGTGGCAGTAACTTCCCGTGCAAGAGGACCACTTCCTCGGGTCGCCAACCGCGCTTCCTGGCCCGCTCACATACCTCGAAGTAGAGGTCGTGGGCCGAGTCGACCCGATTGCGGATCACTGCGGTGCACCCTCCGTCGGCGGCCTCGCGGAGGATGAGGTCGGCCAGCGCTGCCGTGCCGGGGTCACGGACGAGGTCCAGGCGGGTGTGCTGCGGAGCGGGTGCCTCGTCCGGTCGCACGCCGGTGACCCGGCCCCCTCGGTCGATCAGAGTGACGGGACCCTCGGCCCGGAGTGGACGCGGCTGGGCACGATGGCCGCGGCACCAGGCGTCGGCTACGGCCTGCCGGGTGCCGCTCGGAAGGGTGGCCGAAAGCACCACCACCGAGGCTCCGGCATCCGCGAGCCAGCTGACAACGGCCTCCAGCAGCCGTTCCTGGAACAGCTCGTATGCATGGGCCTCGTCGATGATCACCGTTTTGTTGGCGAGGCCGAAGAGCCGGAGGAACCAGTGTTCTGACGCCTGGGCGGCCAGGATCACCTGATCCACGGTGCCGATGCCGAACGTGGAGATCACGCCACGACACCTACGGAGGTACCAGGGGTCGAGGACGGGCCGACCGGGCAGCTTGGGATCGTCCGCGGAAGACAGGGTGTCCTCAATGAACGGCAGGCAATCGGCCGCACGTTCATGGCCAGATCTCCGCTTCCCGGCGTCGAGCAGCCGATGGACGGCCGGGGAGGCTTCCGCCGTGCTGTGGACAATCGCCAAGTTGGCGTCCGTAGGGGTGCCGAAGGCTCGGGTGAGGAAGGAGATGTACTCGGCGGCTGCCTGATCGGTCCCTGCTCGGGTGGGCATTGCCGCGTACAGCCCGTGGTAGCCGTTGACGCGAGCGAGATGGTGGGCGTACCAGAGGGCGAGGCTTGTCTTCCCCGCCCCGGTGGAGCCTTCGACGAAGACCAGCGCGGGGCCGTCGATGGGCGCGGCTCTCATGGCAGCGGCCTGGAACGGGCGGGGGAGGGGTGCCTCGGGGAAGAGTTCTGCCCACTTGGGTGGCTCGGGCGCCCAGGAGTGCAGGCGCAGCTTGCGAAGAGCGGCTTCCGCCTGCCCTTGCGAAGCTTTCCACCACTGCTCGACGGTCTGAGTGAGAAGCCGGTAGTGGAAAAGGGTCTCGTCAGAGGCGATCCAGTCGGCCATCACGACCAGACCCGCGAACAGCGGGAGTGTCACAGGGCGTTCGAGGGAGGTGCGCTCGGGCAGACGTTCCAGGTCGACCCCGAACAGGCGGGCGAGGGTCTCGATCATGTGCCGGTAGTACGGGTCCCAGTCGTCCGGCCGGGCCGCACGGGCTGCCCGGTGAACGGTCTCGAGGTGGGGAATGTGGCCGTGGTGGCCGCCCAATAGCAGCGCCATGCGGTGGAGACCGCGGCCACGGCGCGCCTCACCCTCCCCTCCGCAGTGTCGGCAGGTACAGCCGAGCAGGCGCGGCAGGTGATGGGCTGTGACGTGCTCGTGCCCCGCCCAGGGAGCGAATCCCGATTCCTCCGGCACAGGCAATCCTGCCGAACGCGCCTGTGTGCGCCACGTCCTTCCAGCCTGTCGCATCCGTGAGCGGACCCAGCGCCCTCTGCCGAACTGGTGGAGGAAGCCGACGGACGCCTTGCCCAGGTCGTGCAAGGCGGCGTAGAACATGGCGTTCCTCCGCGCCACCGCTTCGTCCCCGGCGCCAAGAGCCTCGACGAGACGGTCCCGTACCGGCTGGGCAAGATAGTTGTCCCACAACTCGCCCGTGACAGCGCCCACATCGAGCATGTGGGCGAGCAGCGGATTCCAACTCCCCTCACCACGGCGGTCACTGACCCCGCGCTGGTCCGTCTTGCCCCAGATGAGTATCCACCCGAGACCGATTCTCCGGGAATCTCTCATCCGATCACCCCGCCACTGCTAGCGTTCGGCACATGCGATCCAGTCAACCCACAACGATATACCGAGGTTCAGGCGATGCCTCGAATCCGGTATGGCGGTGGGATCCACGCACGCAAGCGTGCCAGCCGGCACTGACAGTGGACGAAGTCTCCGGCAAGACTGCTGTCCGGCTGATGAACCTGGTGGATCTCCTGCGCAACGCGGACCGGGTCCTCGCGCTCTCGGGCTCGACCGCGGGAGAAGATGTCGCCGTCTTCGAGTACCTGATGGCGATCCTCTATTCGTCGGATCACGTCCCCGCCTCGCCCGAGGAGTGGCGCCGCTGGGTCGAGGGCCAGGAGTCGCTGAGTCCGGCGGCCGACTGGCTGGCTGGTGAGCCGGACGACCGATGGGACCTCTTCCATCCGGAGCAGCCGTTGGGACAGAACGCGGAACTCGCACCCTTCCTCGACGGGCACGGGGTGGGGCATGCCCAGGTCGTCATCGAACGGGCGGGCGACTACAACCAGTTCTTCGACAAGTCCCATCTGTACGACCCCGAACCGATGCGACCGGACGTCGCGTTCAGGGCGATGCTCGCCCAGCACGCCTACGGTCTCGGCGGCAGGGCGATGGCCAAAGCGGACTGGCTGGGGCCGCAGTTGACCTACCAGGCCGTCGGGCGGCTGGGTTCCCGTATCCGGGTGATCGCGATGGGGCCGACGCTCGGCGACACGCTACGGCTGAACCTCGTTCCCGGCAGGGACCGGCAGCCGACCTTCAACTACTCCTGGACGGACGGGCGGCGCCGTCGGCGCACCTTCCGTTCCGGGAAGGAGCCGCGCCTCCCCGACGGCCGGGCGGACCTGCACTCCTTCCTCGGACGGTCGATCCTGTTGCGACCCGTTCTCGTCGACGGCCGGTTGATGGTCGACCGGGTGCTGATGGCCGCCGGGGAGCTGCTCGCCCCGCTACCCTCTGCATACTTGCAGGACGCCGTGCTGACGCGGTCCGGGAACTACGAAGGGCCGCTGCGCCCGAGCTTGGACCGGGCCGTCTGGCAAGAGGCTCACGCGCTGTACGCGGCGGCCGCGGACCGGACCAAGGGCGCGGACCTGTACGACCGCCTCGCCGAACTGCCCGACAGGACGGTGGGCCTGTGGGCAGTGGGACTCGTCTCTCGCAAGTCAGCTGCCGTCAGGTGGGTGTTGGACTCGTTCCCGTACACGTCCGGTTTGCGGGTCGACCTGAAGTGGGCGGCCGACGAAGGATCGGCGATGTGCGAGTACGCGGCGAAGGCGCTGTGGTCGGCGGCGGTGACCGCCCGTGAGGCGGCGTATCCGAATGCCAAACCGGCGGACCGAAAGCCGCAGACTGCCCGGTTCAACGGATCGCGGGAGATGTGGGCCGGGGCCGCCGCTCCCTTCCACGCACTACTCGACTCGGTGAACGCGAACCAACGACCCGACGCCGGGCCGTTGGAAGCGTTCGGACGGGAGATCCGGACGGCCATGCGGAACGCCCTACAGTCCCGCCTGGCCTCGCTGCCGCCTGGTGAGCGTGGGATGAGGGCGCGGATCCAGGCCGAGAGGCGGCTCACGCAGATGCTGAAGGCCGAGAAGTGCCCCGCCTACCTCAAGGGGAATCCCGATGACTGATCCACAGTTGCCTCCGGAACTGCAGGCCCTGATCGCGGAGAGTGTCGACGACGTGGCTGCGTCGTCCAAGCACACGGCCACTCATGAGCGCCCCCGGTCCGAGCAGCTCAGCCGCTACCTGTGCCGCCTGGTGTGGGCGCACGACACCGGTGCACTCGCCGACCTGAGGCGGCCCGAAGCCCTGACCGAGCCGAGGCTGATCGCTGCGAACTTCGCCCCGGTGGAGGAGCAGCGGCCTGCCTACGAATACGTGGCGTTCCTCTTCGCGCGCTTCCATGCCGGCCGGAGCAGAGCGCTTTCCGGCTCAGGGTCGATGGGCCGCGCGCTCCGCCGTATCGGCAGTCCGGGCGGATGGGGCCCCAAGGACCCCGGGGCCACCCGGCTCCTCGACCGGTTGGTGGCCTCGCACGAACTCCCCCTGCGGCACCTGCAGCACGCGATCGAGCGCGCCCGCGCCTGCGACGCGACACCCCCGTCCTGGGCGCGGCTGGCGGACGACCTCACGAAGTGGCGGTCGCCCGGCGGATCGGTCGCCTACAACTGGGCCCGCGACTTCTACACCCCCGTTTTCCCTTCGAAGAGGAGCGACTGACGACGTGACGATCATCCGCAGCAACGCCGTGTACGAACAGCTCGGTTGCCACCAGTTCCTCTCCCTCCACGCGCTCGAAAGCCTGGTGGCAGTGCTGCCGGTCCGCGACGAGAACGGGATGGCGAAGATCATCCCGTTCGGTGGCGAGACACGAAACCTGATCACGTCGCAGGCACGACGACGGGCGGAACGGATGCTCGGCCGTGACCGTGCGAACGCGGGCGAGGGGGCGCTGGCCGGCTACACGATGGGGATGCGCACCCGCGAGTGGGCACTTCTCGCCACCGAGGCTCTCTGCGCCCTGGGCTGGGAGCGGGCCGAGGCCCTCCCGACCGCCAAGGCCGTTCTGGAAGGCGTGGGACTCAACTTCGGGGACAAGGAACGCACCCGCGACCTGACCAAGGTGCTGGTCTTCGCTCCCGAGGACGCCGGAGAGAAGCTGGCCGCTTCTATCGACGCCAAGCGCGATGTCGTGGCCGGGTGGATCAAGGAATTCGAAATGGCACGTGAGGCGGCGAAGAGCAACTCCCGGGGCAGGAAGCGAGCGGCTGCGGAACCCGAGTCGGCGGCCAATGGCGAGGGGGGCGCGGGCGAGTCGCGCATCCCTCCCCTGCCGAGGGATGTACGTGCCGGGGTACTCACGGCGCTCGCGCCCAGGGACGCCATCGACATCGCGTTGTACGGGCGCTTCCTCGCCGAGATCGCGGACTCACCCAATGTGGACGGCGCTGTGATGACCGGACCCGCTTTCACCGTGCACAGGGCCAACCAGATCGACGACTTCTACAGCGCCGCGGACGATGCCAAGGTCCGGCGCAAGGCGAACGCCCTGGACTTCCTGGACGCGGCGGACGACGCAGGCGCAGGGATGACCGGCTACCAGTCCCTGATCTCGGGGACGTTCTACCGACACGCGGCGCTGGACCGGGTGCAGCTGCGGAACAATCTGGCGGCCGGCGGGATGCCACCTGAGGAAGTGGACAAGGCCGCCTGCGCGGCGGAGCGCCAGTTCGTCGAGGCATTTGTTGACGCCATGCCCCACGCAAAGAAGAACACCACCGCTTCCACGGGCTCCTTGCCCAAGCTGGTCCTGGCCTTCGAGGGGGCGCGTCCGTTCAACTACTCCGCTGCCTTCGAATCGCCGATCGACGAGCGGGCGAGTGGAGGAGTCGCTCTTGCGGCCGCCCGCAGGCTCCTCGCGCAGCACCGTCTGGTCACCCGTAAGCGCTCTGACATCGGCGGGGGGCGCGTCCTCACCTACGACCTGGACATCCAAGAGCTGCTGACCGAACTCGCGGGCCAGGAAGGGGCGCTCGTCGCCACCGAGGCGGGTTCCGTCGAGGAAATGACCGCCCCGTGAGCCCGTACGTACTCCTGGCCCGATTGGCCGGTCCTCTCCAGTCCTGGGGGCTGAGCTCGCGGTTCGACCAGCGGGACACACACCTCAGACCCACCAAGTCAGGCTTCATCGGGCTGCTCGCCGCCGCCGCGGGGTTCAGCCGGGAGGATCCGATCACGCCGCTCGACGAACTCCGGTTCGCAGTGCGTGCCGACCGGCCCGGTACCCCAGTGGAGGACTACCACACCGTCGGCGGTGGACGGTATCCCCTTCGCCCTCGTGACCTGATCACCGACCACCGGCTGAACCGAACGACGGCTCCCCTCTTCGACAACGTGCCCGGCCGGGCGTTCGGCGTCATGCCCGGCCCCTCCGTCGGCGGCTGGTACGGGGCGCCCAAGGGCATCGCCCCCGATCCGAACAGTGGCCAGCTCCTCGCCCGGACGGGGCACCGCAACCCGATCATCACCAACCGCTCCTACCTCGCGGATGCCCAGTTCGTCGCGGCGGTCGAGCATGAGGACAAGCAGATGCTGGACGAGTTGGCCGTGGCTCTGGAACAGCCTCGGCGCTTCCTGTGGCTCGGACGGAAATCCTGCCCGCCCGCAGGAGAGATCTCCGGTGGGGTACACCCCGGATGCATCGAGGAGGTCCTCGCTGCCGCCCACCTGCTCCCGCAGGCCACCTCCGAACAGCCGTGGACCTGGGTCGAGGTGGCGCCCGGCACCACTGGCGCCTCAAGGATCAACGACCAGCCGGTCAGTTTCCACCCCACCCACCGCAGCTACGCGCCCCGCTGGGAACGACGCGTGTACATCGAACCGGGCCAGTCCATTGGATGGGAGCACCTGCTATGACCACGGCCTCCACTGCCATCGCACGCTTCGTGGCCTGTCACAGCGTCCTCCACCTCGACGCCCGCCATGTTCTGGCGCAGAAAGCCGTTCTCGACCCGCACATCATGCATCGCCTGGTGATGTCGGGTTTCAACGGGTGGATCACGCCGAATGAGCCTGACCCGCGGGCCCAGATGGGCATCCTGCATGTCTGGACATTGGACCTGAAAAACAACAGGCTGGTCCTGATCGTGCAGTCCCGCGTCCAGCCGGACTGGTCGTTCGTTCCCCAAGCGGCTCTGACCGACGGCATCACCACCCTGCCGGTCGACATGACGGTCCGTACCGGAGAGGCGTACGCCTTCCGGATCGTGGTGAACCCCACGCGCCAGCGTGGCACGCGCGAGGACGACCGCGCACCGCGTAAACGGCTGTCCGACACGACCCCCGGTCATGTCCGACGGTGGTTTGCCGATCGCCTCCAGGCCGAGGGCGAGCAACGTGTGGGTCCCCTCGGTGTCCGTCGCATCGGGGCACACGGGGTGACAGACTCCATGGCCGTGCGCATGCTGCCCAAGCTGAGCCTGACAGCCAAGCACCAGGGTGCCAGGATCGGCCGCGCGGAGCTGAAGGGGGAGCTGACCGTCACCGACCCCGAGGCATTCGCCGACGCCCTCGCCAACGGAGTCGGCCGGGCCCGCTCCTACGGTGCGGGACTGCTTCTGGTTCGTTCCCCGGACAGTGTCTGACCGAGCAGGGTCCGCCGGATCACGGCCGGGCCGCGAAGCCCGGAACGGGCTACCCGGACCGGCCTGTTCGAGGGACGACGTGTACGGGTTTCGGATCTGGTGGACGCCGGACTGCTGGCTCCGGGTACAAAGCTCACTTTCGAGCACAAGCAATCCGGGAAAGCGCATCTCGCACAGGTGGCTGCGGACGGCAGGATCGAACTGCAAGACGGGCAGAAGTTCAAAACCCCTTCCAGGGCAGCCGCCGCAGCTGTCGGACCTGGATCTTACGACGCCGACGACGGCCGCAAAGGACCACAGGAGGAAGCTTCTTGCTCACGCAACGCCGGTTTCCCATGCCAGATCGCTCTCTCTGTCAGCGAGGCCGGTGGCTCTTGAGCTGGTGAACTCCGCCCCTATGAAACGCTCTCCAGCTGGCGCAAGAGGCTGCGGTTGTCGGTGCGTACCCACTCTTCGACGAGGCGTCCCCTCTCGTCGAAGCGGAAGATGTTCAGCAGGTCGAATACGACGCGTCGGCCGTTGGGCGGCAGCGGGCCGGCCGGGGACTGGGTGAACTCACGGACGAAGGTGCCTTCGATCCATGTCTGGCAAGCCACGTGGTCGCCTTCGGCCACCACGATTCCGCGTCGGATGGAGCGGGCGTCGAAGGCGCCGCGTACTGACGCGAAGTAGGCGGTGAGTCCGGCGAAGTCGGATTCGAAACCGTCCGGCCCGTGAAAGCGGAACTTCTCCGTGTCGAAATAGGCCGCCGCCTCGGCCGGATCCTCGCCCGACACCTCCAGCTCACCGGCCCGGACCAGTCGCGCCACGAGTTCGTTTCGAGTGATTCGCTGTGTCATGTCGCCAGCCTGCCCGCCGCCAGGCATGCGGTCCAACGATGATTTCGCACGGTATCCATGCCGAATACGCATGGTAAATTCCAGCCGTGGCTGAGTTCACCCTCGCGGGCCTCCGGGTTGTTCAACAAGTCGCCGCCTCGGGTTCCTTCACCCGGGCAGCCGAGATACTCGGCTACACACAGTCGGCCGTCTCCCGTCAGGTCGCTGCCACGGAAGCGGCGGCCGGGGCGCCCATCTTCGACCGCAGGCCACGAGGCGTGGCGCTCACCCCGGCCGGCCAGGTGCTCGTCCGGCGGGCGGCGGAAATCCTCGCCGACCTGGCAGCGATCGAGCTGGAACTCGCGGGCCTGCGCGACCGGCTGGCGGGCCGCCTTGCGATCGGCTCCTATCCCACCGCGGCCATGGCCCTGGTCCCCAGAGCGATGGCACAGGTGACCGCCGGCCATCCGGGTCTCGCCGTCGCCCTGGAGGAAGCCTCGACCCCCGCCCTGCTTCGTCGGCTGCGGGCGGGCCGGCTGGACGTGGCGGTCATCGGGGTAGGCCACGGCCTGCCGGACTACGACCTGAGCGAACTACGCCAGGCCGCAGTGGTCCGAGGCGATCTTCTCGTGGTCGTCCCGGACACCCACCGGTTCGCGGACCACGACCGCGTCACCATTGCGGACCTGGCCCACGAACACTGGATCGCCGGGGACCGCACCACCGGCGAGCCGCAGTTCGGGGCCTGGCCGACCTTGCCGCGCCCCCGCATCGCCCACACCGCGCGCAGCTGGTCGACACGTCTCAGTCTGGTCGCGGCCGGCCTGGGCATCACTGTCATCCCCGACTTGGCCCTGCCGGCCCTGCCAAGGGGTGTACGGGCCGTGGCCGTCACGGACACCTGGCCCGGCCGCGCGACAGTCGTCGTAACCCGGCCGCGCCCCTCTGACCAGGCACAGGCGATGGTGACGGCCCTGCAGCATCAGGTCGCTCGCCTCCCCAAGCCTGACTCTGGGCAGGAACCGCAGAGAACTCGGAGATCTCCTGGTGAGAAGAGTGCCCCAAGCGGTGCCGGCTCCGCATCACCCGGTACAGCGCGCCGCCCTAGGCGGCCGGGCGCGTGAACCGGAGCGTCGACGTCACCGTCGTCAGGCCACGCATCATGCCCAGCCGGTTCCAGCTCATGCCGAACTGCTCCCGGTCGACGGTGAACTCGGTGGTGAGCGTGATCGCGTCCGCGCTCGACCCGGTGACCTTCACGGTGACGGCCTGCGGGCGGCTGACACCGCGGACGGTCAACCGGCCCTCGACCTCCACAACGTCGTTCTGGCGGAACACGGCGTCACGGACCGCGAAGGCGAGGGTGGGGTGGTGCTCAACGTCGAAGAAGTCCGCGCTGCGCAGGTGCTCATCGCGCTTCTTGTGCTGGGTGTCCAGGGAGGCGGCGTCCAGGGTCACGGCACCGTGGACGGTGCCGTCGGGGCGGACCTCGCCCTCGCCGGAGACGCCGTTGAACGTTCCCTTCACGGTGACCATGCCCCACATCGTCACCTGACTTACGGCGATGGTGGAGCGGTTGGCGTCGAGCTGCCACAGGCCGGTTTCCACAGCGGTGGTCATTGGGACTCCCTTGTTGGGCGGGGCGCGGCAGAGCCGTGGCACACGGTTCCGCCCCATCGGTCGACAGGCGGGGGATCACCCAGTCGACGTAAGCGGACTTTACCCCGCTTGATGGGCGCACGCAACGCCCGAGACCGGCACCCAGGGCGGCGAACGCGCCGCGCATCACGCGCACTTGGCGGATCCAGAGGCCCTGACCAGGATGTTCGGCGCAATCTTGAGTACTTGGCGCGCGAGACCGAAACCGGGTCGAAGCGGGTTCGGTCGGGGCGGCGGCGCATGGCCCCGTACCTGCGACGACCACTCGAAAGGCATAACCGGACTTTACCCCGCATGATGGGATGGCTGTTAGGATCACCGCCATGGACGTGCTACCGGTGGGCTGGGGGGCGCCGCGCCCAGAACGGGCGGACGCGGCCCGTAACCGTGCACATCTGCTGGCCACTGCACGCCAGATGCTGGCCGAGTCCGGTCCCGATCAGCTGACGATGGACGCGCTGGCCGAGCGGTCGGGCCTGGGCAAGGGCACCGTTTTCCGGCGCTTCGGCACCCGGGCGGGGATCTTCCAGGCACTGCTCGACGAGATCGAGCGAGGCGTGCAGGAGCGGGTCCTGTCCGGGCCGCCGCCACTCGGCCCCGGGGCGCCGCCGGTCGACCGGCTCATCGCGTATGGCCGGGCACGGGTGCGCTTGTTGCTCGAGAACACGGAGATCGCCAGATTCGCGCTCGACGGTCGCCAGCCCCTCCCGCTGAGTCCCCAGACACCAACGTCACAGATGCACATCCGGATGCTCCTGCGCCAGTTGAACCTGGACGGCGTGGACCTCGACCTGCTCTCGATCCAGCTCACCGCGGCGCTCGACGGCCCGCTTCTGCTGTACCTTTCCGCCGACGCGCTGACCAACGCGGGCCCTCAGATCGAGCAAAGCCTCGGCTCGGCCTGGCAGGACTTGATCGAACGGGTATGCAGGCCCTGACCGGCAGACGCGCCACGCCGGACGAATGCTTGGCGGGCCCTTTACGGATGTAGCCCTGCTCCGCCAGGCGTTGGGCGTACCGGCCGGCCAGTGGCTCCAGCATGCTGCGGCCCAGCGGTGTCAGCGCGTACTCCACCCGGAGTTTCGGGTCGGCGTGCACCGTACGTGACACGAACCCGTTTCGCTCCAAGCCGCGGAGCGACTGGGTGAGCACCTTCGGGGTGACGCGGCCCAGTGGCACGCGGAGTTCGGAGTATCTGCGCGGGCCGTCGTCCAGGCAGCGCAGAACCATGGGTGCCCACTTGTCACCGAAGCGGAAGGGCAGCAGCGGGGACGGGCACAGTTCGTCGAACAAGTCGGGTGGCAGCGGTGGCCGTTGCGTCATCGAGGGGCTCCCGTCCTCGGCCTTGGTGTCCAGTTGGTGACCGACCTTCTGGATATCTTCCGGAGCATCGGCTCAGCGAGAGGTATTCCGATGACCGGAAGGCAGCCGGCTTGCCGGTTTGAACCTCACGTCGAACGTCAGGTTCAAAGCAGGACGGAAATCATGCGCGCAGCCCGCTTCCACGAGTACGGCGGAACGGAGAGCCTGGTGATCGAGCAGGCCCCCGACCCCCACCCTGGGCCTGGTGAGATCCGTGTCCGTGTCGCGGCGGCCGGCGTCAATCCCATCGACTGGAAGCTGCGCTCCGGCGCCCTGCACCAGCTGATTCCCCTGGAGCTGCCCGCCATTCCGGGGCGCGACGCCGCCGGAGTGGTCGACGAACTCGGTGACGGAGTACGGGGGGTGAGCATCGGCGACCGCGTCTTCGGGCCGGGCGGTGTCACCGGCGCGACCGCGGAGCTGGTCATCCTCTCGGCCTGGACCCACTCTCCCGACACGTGGAACGACGAGCAGGCCGCGGGCGCCGGTCTCGCGTCCGTGACCGCGATGCGTGGCCTGAACGCGCTCGGCTCCCTCGCGGGGCGCACCCTGCTCGTCGAGGGCACCGCCGGAGGCGTGGGCAGTGCGGCGGTCGAGATCGCTGTGGCGCAAGGTGCCACCGTGATCGGGACGGCCGGCGAGCGCAACCACGAATTCCTCACCTCTCTCGGCGCCGTTCCCACCACCTACGACCCCGGCCTCGCACAGCGCCTCCCCGCTCTCCCCGCTCTCGCCGCGCGCGGCGTCGACATCGCGCCCGACACCGCGGCCTCCGGATCCCTGGGCGACCTCGTCGCGATCACGGTCCAGCCACGAAAGCCGCACTCGATCAGCTCACCCGTGCCGGGCGGCGGAGTTCGGGCCGTCAGGTTCCGAGTCGACACGGTCGCGCCCGCACGACACTCGACGTCGACAGCGGCATGGCGGCGACGCGCATGCGGTGATCGCGCCCGGCCGAGCGCGGCACCGGAGTCGCGGATGCCGCGGTGTCCGGGCACGGACCGGTCTCACCCGTAGAGCCGGGGCGGCCGCCCCCGCTAGGGTGACGCGCGTGAGCAATGCGATCACACTCCGCAAGGGCCGGTATCAGGCTGTGAAGCAGTGGGCGTTGCACGACTACGGCGCGCTGGACGGCCCCGCGCAGATCCAAGTGGGCACGCTCGCCCGGGGCGGCTGGTTCGTGGACCACATAGCCTTCGGCGCGCGCCGCTTCGACGACAAGCACGCAGCCTGGTTCGCGATCCAGCACCTGATGACCTTGCACGAGGGTCGCTGGCAGGAGACTCCCGTCGATCGGCGCCCCTTCCTCGTCGTGCGCCGTACCGACGGCTCGCGCGTGCTCTACGACCAGAACGAGGACGAGTGCCTGTACAGCTACTGGGGTCGGCGGAAGGACCAGTACTGGGCCAGGTACCAGGCGGCTGAAGGCGCGGGTGAACTACTCCGCCAGACCGCCACGCACAAGTACCTGGACGGGTTCATCCACCTCACGGAGTACCAGGACCCGTTGGACGGGAACGTGCGATACATGCTCGAACGGGCCCGCGAGGGCGGAAGTGACTACCGAGCCATCGACTACGTGACACGTGAACTCGCGGAGACGCGGTACGAGCAGTCTGTCCGCGGCAACGCCCGGGACCGTTTTCCGTACCAGAACAGTGACGTGGAAGGCGTGCCCGTGGACTCCGGTTCACCGAGTCCCGCCGGTGTCCGCCGACTGGCCTCGGGCGTGATGGTGGCGTCCGCGGATCTGGCGGAGCACAGTCGCATGTATGGACGCGACGGTCACCGGTAGGGACGGCGCGGACATCGACTCGCCCTCGCGGCGGACGGCGGGAGCGCTCCGCCGCGACCGGGAACCAACCTCTCCGCGCGGTGCGTGCCCCGCTTCACGTGCCGATGGCGGGTATTGCCCCCCCTCCAGGGCCCAAGGTCTCCTCGCCGCAGGACACTTGGCCCAGGCATAACCGGGGAAGGACCCGGGGATGGGCTCGGTGGGGCCCCGGGAACACCTGGGCCACCGGAGTGCCCGGGAGCACCCGGGAGGACACCGATGCCGCCGGAGGGGGCGCCACAATGCGGGACAGTCATCGGGCGGAGGCCGAGGGGCTGCTGAGGCGGGCCGTGGAGGAGGAGGTACGGCGCTCGGGCGGACGCACGGACGGGACCGTCCTGCTGTCCCGGGCCCGCGCGTCCCTGGACGCCATGGCGGGTACCGCCGCCGAGGAGTACGAGGCCTACACCCGCGCGCTGGACGAGGCGTCGGCCGGACAGCTCACCTTCGGGCAGCGCTACGCCCGCGAGGGGGCCGGCACTCCCCTGCTGGTGGCCGCCGTGGCGGCGGTCGCCGCGGTGGTCGCCGACGTGGCGCTCGGCACCGGCACCGGCACGGCGGTCGGCGCGGGAGTCGCCGTCGGGGTGGTCGGCGCCGCGGCGACCGTGGTGAAGGTCGCCGGGTCCCACGTGCCGGCCGCCCATCACCGCGCCGGGGCCGCCGGACAGCCCGGCGGGCCCGCGCAGTTGCGGCTGCAGTGGCTCACCGCGCTGGAGGTGCGCGGCATCCGGCCCTTCCTCGACCAGCAGCGGATGCTCGCCGCGTCCACCGGACCGGCCAAGACCGGGCCGAAGCTGCGGGGTGCCGACAAGAGCGCGGCGGCCCGGGGGCGCAACGCGCTGGAGCAGTCGTTCGGACAGCTTCCCGAGCCGGACGGCGCGTTCGCGGGCCGGCGGCAGGAGATGGCACGGCTGCTCCAGTGGGTGCGGGCGGCCCGCGCGAGCACCGAGACGAAACCGACGGTGGTGGTACTGCACGGGGAGCCCGGCAGCGGCCGTACGACACTCGCCGTGCGGGCCGTCCACGAGCTGCGGGACTACTTCCGCGGCGCGTGCCTGGTCGATCTGCGCGGGGACGGTTCGGCGGCGGGCGACGAGGCGCCGCTGAGCACCCGGGACGCGCTGCTGCACCTGCTGAACCGGCTCGGCGCGCCGCGCGAGCAACTGCTGTTCCGTGAGCGGTCCTCCGCTGACCAGCAGGTCAAACGGCTCAGCGAGCTGTACCACCAGCATCTGACGGGCGTGCCGGTCACCGTGGTCCTGGACGACGCCTCCGACCCCGAGCAGGTGCGCACGCTGGTGCCCGAGCGGTCGGACAGCCTGGTGCTGGTCACGGCGCGGGAGCCGCTCCGGCTGCCGCCCGACCTGCCCGCGCGGGTGTACGACCTTCCCGTCGAGGCGCTGGACGCGGCCGGCGCGGAGGAGCTGCTGGCCGCCGCCGCGGAGGACGCCTCGGGGCCCTACGACGCCGAGGCGGGCGACCGGATCCGGCAGTTGTGCGGCGGACTGCCGCTGGCGCTGCGGGTCGCGGGGTCGTCGCTCGGCCCGCGCTCGCCGCGCGCCCTGGCGACCGACCTGGGCGCCTACGGGCCGGTGGAACCGGTCGAGCGGGCCCTGTGGCTGCGCTACACCGACCAGCCGGAACCGGCCCGGCGGCTGCTGCGCCGGCTGGCCCTGGCGGGGCGCACCTCGCTGGGTGCCGCTGCCGCCGCCGCGCTGCTGGCCACGGACGACGTGGAGGCGACCAGGCAGTTGGCGGCGCTGTCGCGGGCGGGCCTGATCGACCATGTCCGGGGCAGCCGCTACCGGCTGCACGACGTGGTCCGCGCCTTCGCCCGCGCCCGGCTCGCCGACGAGGAGGAACCGGAGGAGCGGGCGGCGGCCCAGGAACGGCTGATCGCGAACTACGCCGAGCTGGCCGACTCCGTGCTGCGGCTGGTCGACGGCAACATGTCGACCCGCTCGGACCGGTTCGGGCAGTACGGCTTCACCTCCCTGGACGAGGCGCTGCGCTGGCTGGACGACGAGTCGAGCTTCATCACGGCGGCGCTCAGACACGCGGAGGGCGTCGACCAGGGCACGGTGCTGAACCTGCTGGGCGCGCTGTGCGACTACTGCCTGCTGCGCGGCGACCTGTACCGGCTGGGCGAGATCAGTGAGCTGGCGCAGTCGGTGGACCAGGGGCTGCTGGTGCGCTCGGTGCAGTGGCGTACCGGTATCGCGGCCCGGCAGCTCGGTGAGCTGGACAAGGCCCGTACGACGCTCACCTCCGTGGTCGACCTGTACCGGGAGGCCCACCACGACGCCGGCGCGGCCCGCGCCCTGTGCTCACTGGGCATCACGCTGCACCACCAGGGCAACCTCACCGACGCGGCGGCCAAGCTGCGGGAGGCGCTGGACCTCCAGGCCTCGCCGGAGCTGGACACGGACCGGGCCTGGACACTGCACGCGCTGGCGGCGGTGCAGCGGGACCGGGCCAGGCTGGCGGAGGCCCTGGACCTGCTCACCGAGTCCCTGGTGCTGCACCGCGCGGGCGAGTCGTTGCACGGCCAGGCGTGGGCACACTTCCAGCTCGGCCAACTGCACCTGCGCATGGGCGACGTGACACAGGCCGACTCGGACCTGCGCGCGGCCCTCGAACTGTACGGCCGCACCCAGGACGCCCGCGGCGAGGCCTGGGCGCTGACCCAGCTGGCGCGGGCGCGCCTGGTCGACGGCGAGGCCTCGGAGGCGTTGGAGGAGCTGCGGCGGGCGGCGGCCCGGCACCGGGAGAACGAGGACGCGCGCGGCGAGGCGTGGACGGTCTACTACGTGGGCCAGGCCTTGGAGGAGATGGGCGACCTGGACCAGTCGGTGCGTGAGCTGGAACGCTCCCGGACGATGTTCTCCCGGATGCGCGACGTGTACGGCCTGGCCTGCGCCCGGCACCACTCGGCGCGGGTCACCCGCGACCAGCGGGCCGCCCAGACGGGCTCGCTGCGCAACTCCGGCTTCGCCCGGCAGCTCCTGGTGGACGCGCGCGCCGACTTCCAGCGCATCGGCGTCGGCCACGGGGAGGCGTGGACCTGTCTGGAGCTGGCGGTGGTGGACGCGGGCAACGCCCGTACGCCGCAGGCACTCGCCCTGTGCGACGAGGCCGCCGCCCTGTTCGCCGCGTACGGCGACCGGCGGGGCGAGGACTGGGCCCGCTTCCTGCGCTGCACCCTGCTGCCGTACGCCGCCCCCGGGGGCGTGGAGGTCGGCTCGGCGGTGGCGCAGGAGGAGCTGGCCCAGTTGTCCCGGGCCCGCCACCCGGCCCGGGACACCAAGCTCGACGACTACGTGAACGCCTACCAACTGCTCCTGGAGCGCGGCGTCCAACTGGAGGCCGGCTGGCAGGCCTGGCGCCTCGGCATGACCCCGAACCGCCACGCCCGCGAGGTGATGGGGGTGGCGGTGACGGCCCGGCAGTAGGGCCGCGGCCTCAGCCCCGGCCGCCGCTTCGAGAGCCTGGGCGGCCGGGCACCCGCCGCGGAGCGCCCGCGCGCCGGGCGCTCCGCGTTTGTGCGGGGGCCGGTGTCAGCCCTGCTGCGTCTCCACCCGCCCGGACGCGTCGTCCTTGCCCCCGGCCTCGGGTTCCGCCTCCGGATCCGTCGGCTCCTTGAAGTCGACCTTGCCCATGTGGCGGCTCATGGACCGCATCAGCCCCCACACCGCGAGGGCCATCACCGCGAAGACGACGAACCCGAGGACACCGGGCGTCACCTTGTCCTCGTCGAGTTCGGCGAGAGTGACGAGGTGCGTCATTGCCAGGCTTGCGCTTGCACTCATGTCAGGCATTGTCCCGGATGCCCGCGAAGAGGTCGCGCTCGGGGAGGGAGGTGTCCACGAGGGACTTGGCCAGCTCGTACTCCTCGGTGGGCCAGACCTCCTTCTGGATCTCCATCGGCACCCGGAACCATCCGCCGTCGGGGTCGATCTGCGTCGCGTGCGCGATCAGCGCCTTGTCCCGGATCTCGAAGAAGTCGGCGCAGGGCACGTGCGTGGTGAGCGTGCGCTCCTTGCGCTCGAACTCGGCCCAGCGCTTGAGCCAGTCCCCGTACGGCGACTCCAGGCCGCGCTCCAGCAGAGCGTGGTGCAGTGCCTCGGTGCGGGGCCGGTTGAAGCCCTGGTTGTAGTACACCTTCAACGGCTGGTACGCCGGTCCGTACTCGGCCTCGGGGTACTTCTCGGTGTCGGCCGCGCCCTCGAAGGCCACCATCGTGATCTTGTGGGTCATGATGTGGTCGGGGTGCGGATACCCGCCGTTCTCGTCGTAGGTGGTGATCACCTGGGGCCGGAAGGAACGGATCCTGCGCACCAGCTCGCCGGCCGCCTTGTCCACGTCCTCCAGGGCGAAGCAGCCCTCCGGCAGCGGCGGCAGCGGGTCGCCCTCGGGCAGGCCGGAGTCGACGAAGCCTAGCCACTCCTGGCCCACGCCCAGGATCTCCCTGGCCTCGTCCATCTCCTTCTTGCGTACCTCGTGGATGTGCTCCTCGATGTACGCGTCGCCCTGGAGCTTGGGGTTGAGGATGGAGCCGCGTTCCCCTCCCGTGCAGGTCACCACCAGCACGTCCACCCCCTCGGACACGTACTTCGCCATGGTGGCCGCGCCCTTGCTCGACTCGTCGTCGGGGTGGGCGTGGACGGCCATCAGTCGCAGCTGGTCAGTCAAGACTCAATCCTCGGTAAGTCGGCGCCCGTGTGCACCGGCGCAATCGGCGGCTTCTATAGTGACCGAATCGAAGGGTGAATAATTCCGGAGTCCGGGAAGACCGGGCCCCGGGGCTCTTCCGGGACGCGCCCGGCCCGCTCCTGCCGAGAGGACGATCATGAGTACGGCGAGCACGCGCCCGCCCGAGGGCCGCTACGGCCGCTCCTCGGACGAACGGGCCGACCGCACCCTCAAGGTCGTCGGCGCCGTGCTCGGTGCCGTCCTGCTCGCGGTGATCGGCTGGTTCGGCTACCACTACGTCGGCCAGAACAAGATCAGCGGTGAACTGATCGGGTTCGAGCTGTCCGCCGACTCGGTGCAGGTGCACCTGGAGGTCCGCAAGGACGCCGGTGTCGCCGGCTACTGCACGGTGCGCTCCCAGGCCGAGGACGGCGACGAGGTGGGCCGGGCCGACTTCCGCTTCGCCGGGGACGACACGCGCATCGACAAGGTCGTCACCCTGCGGACGAAGGCGCCGGGCACCTCGGCCGAGCTGCTCGGCTGCCACGCGGAGTGACCCAGCGGGGCCCGCTGGCGCGAATCCATAGGGCCTGACCTGCGGCTACCTGAATCTGGTGGCTTATATCCTCCCCCTTTGGCCAGTGAATTGTTAGGCTCGTGGTTTCGCCCTTCCGTGAAGGAACATCCTTCTGGGTAGGGCGTTGATTTGTATTCCCAGTACCAACGAGGAGCACCCGTGACCCAGACCAGCGAGAACGTCACCTGGCTGACCCAGGAGGCGTACAACAAGCTCAAGGAGGAGCTTGAATACCTTACTGGTCCTGCGCGCACCGAGATCTCTGCCAAGATCGCCGCAGCGCGTGAGGAGGGGGACCTGCGCGAGAACGGCGGGTACCACGCGGCGAAGGAGGAGCAGGGCAAGCAGGAGCTGCGTGTGCGCCAGCTGACCCAGCTGCTCGAGAGCGCCAAGGTGGGTGAGGCCCCGGCCGCCGACGGTGTGGTGGCGCCCGGCATGGTCGTCACGATCGCCTTCGACGGTGACGAGGACGACACGCTGACCTTCCTGCTCGCCTCGCGCGAGTACGCGAGTTCGGAGATCGAGACCTACTCGCCCCAGTCCCCGCTGGGCTCGGGCGTCACCGGCCACAAGGTCGGGGAGAACGCGCAGTACGAGCTGCCCAACGGCAAGCCGGCCTCCGTGAAGATCCTCAAGGCGGAGCCCTACAACGGCTGATCCTTTGGTGACGGGCCCCCGGCGTCCTGGTGACGCCGGGGGCTTTCGTCATGCGGCGGCCGAGCGGTACTTGCGCACCGCCAGGGTCCTGAAGACGGCGATGATCAGCACGGACCAGATCACCGACGCCCAGACGGGATGCTGCATGGGCCAGGCGTCGGACTGCACGACGCCCGGGTTGCCGAACAGCTCCCGGCAGGCCTGCACCGTGGCGCTGAAGGGGTTCCACTCGGCGATGTGCCGAAGCCAGGGGGTCATCTGGCTGGAGTCCACGAAGGCGTTCGACACGAACGTCACCGGGAACAGCCAGATGATCCCTCCCGAGGTCGCCGCCTCCGGGGTGCGCACGGACAGGCCGATCAACGCTCCGATCCAGGTGAAGGCATAGCCCAGCAGAAGCAGCAGGCCGAAGCCGGCCAGGATCTTTCCGGCGTTGGTCGGATCCGCGGAGCCGGTGCGCCAGCCCACGATCAGCGCCACGATCGCGAGGACGAGCAGAGTGATGGAGGTCTGGACGAGGTCGGCGACGGTGCGGCCGGTCAGCACCGCGCCACGGGCCATCGGCAGGGAGCGGAAACGGTCGACGAGCCCCTTCTGCATGTCGTCGGCGATGCCGGCGGCCGAGCCCGCGGTGGCGAACGTGACGGTCTGGGCGAAGATGCCGGCCATCAGGAAGTCCTTGTAGATGCCCGGGTCGGTGGTGTTGCCGATCTTCATCGAGCCGCCGAAGACATATGTGAACAGGACGACGAACATCACCGGCTGGATGATCCCGAACAGGACCATCTCGGGAATCCTGGTCATCCGGATCAGGTTTCTGCGGGCGATGACCAGCGAGTCCCGGGCGGACTGGCCGAGGGGGTTGGCGCGCGCCGCGCCCCGTGCGGCGTCGGTGACGGCGCTCACTTGGCTGCCTCCTTCTTGTCCTTCTTGTCCTTCTCGCTCTTGCGGTCGGCGGGGTCGGCGCCTTCCGCCCGGCCGTTCTCCTCGGTCTCGGCGGTGTGGCCGGTGAGGGAGAGGAAGACGTTGTCGAGCGTGGGGCGGCGCAGGGCGATGTCGTCGATCTCGATGCCGCGGACGTCGAGTTCGCGGATGACCTCGGCGAGCAGCTTCGCGCCACCGGTGACCGGAACGGTGAGCTTGCGGGTGTGCTCCTCGACGGTGGTCGAGCCCTTGCCGAATCCGCCGAGCACCTCGGCGGCCGTCCGCATGTGCTCACGCTCGTGGACCACGACCTCGACGCGCTCTCCGCCGGTGCGGGCCTTGAGTTCGTCGGAGGTGCCGCGGGCGATGACGCGGCCGTGGTCGACGACCGCGATGTCGTGCGCGAGGTGGTCGGCCTCCTCCAGGTACTGGGTGGTCAGCAGCAGGGTCGTACCGTCGGCGACCAGCTGTTTGATGACCTCCCACAGCTCCTGTCTGTTGCGCGGGTCGAGGCCGGTGGTCGGCTCGTCCATGAACATGACGGGCGGGGAGACGACCAGGGCCGCCGCCAGGTCGAGCCGACGGCGCATGCCTCCCGAGTAGGTCTTCGTCGGGCGGTCGGCGGCGTCCGAGAGGTGGAACTGGTCGAGCAGCTCGCCGGCCCGTACCTTCGCCGCCTTGGCCCTCATCTGGTAGAGCCGGCCGACCATCTGGAGGTTCTCGCGGCCGGTCAGATATTCGTCGACCGCGGCGAACTGGCCGGAGAGGCCGATCGAGCGCCGCACGTCGTTGGGCTGCCTGAGTACGTCGATGCCCGCGACGACCGCCTTGCCGCTGTCGGGCCGCAGCAGGGTCGTGAGGCAGCGGACGGCGGTGGTCTTGCCCGCGCCGTTCGGCCCGAGCAGGCCCAGGACCGTGCCCTCGGGAACGTCGAGGTCGACGCCGTCCAGAGCCCTTACGTCACCGAAGGTTTTCACCAGGCCTTCGGCATAGATGGCGCCTGGCATATGAGTCTCCACGTCGTCGGGGAATCTTCGGAAAGCCTAGATTTGTGCGTTCTGCTCGGCCCAGCGAGCGATGCACGACACACAGTAACGCGATGTATCGCGTCTCACAATGTAATTACCCGAACGGGTGACGAAGGGCCTCCGGCCGCCCTCAGCCGATGACGGTGTAGCCCGCCTCCCGCAGCGCCCGGCCGACCTCGGCACAGTGCTCCGGACCCTTCGTCTCCAGGTGCAGCTCGACCTCCGCCTCCGTGAGCCCGAGCCGTGGATCGGTCCGCAGATGGCTCACGTCCAGGACATTAGCGTCGACCACTGACAACACCCCGAGAAGCGTGGCCAGGGCGCCGGGCCGGTCCGTCAGCCGCAGCCGGACCGCCAGGTAGCGGCCCTGCGCGGCCATGCCGTGCCGCAGCACGCCCTGCATCAGCACCGGGTCGACGTTGCCCCCGGACAGCACCGCGACCACCGGCCCCTCGAAGGCCCCAGGCTCGCTCAGCAGCGCCGCCACCGGACTCGCCCCGGCCGGCTCCACGACCAGCTTGGCCCGCTCGAGACACAGCAGCAGAGCGGTGGCCAACTCGTCCTCGGAGACCGTGCGGACCTCGTCCACCAAGGTGCCGACGATCCCGAACGGCACGTCGCCCGGCCGTCCCACCTTGATGCCGTCGGCCATCGTGGCGGGGTTCTGGACGGCCACCGGGCGCCCCGCGGCGAGGGACGGCGGGTACGCCGCAGCGCCCTGCGCCTGCACACCCACGATCCGTACGTCCGGCCGCAGTGCCTTCACCGCGACGGCGATCCCGGCCGCCAGCCCTCCCCCGCCGATGCCGACCACGACGGTCCGCACCTCGGGGCACTGTTCGAGGATCTCCAGTCCGACCGTGCCCTGGCCCGCGATGACGTCGGGGTGGTCGAAGGGGTGGATGAACACCGCGCCCGCGCGCTCCGCGTACTCCTGTGCGGCGGACAGCGTCTCGTCGACCACCTGGCCGTGCAGCCGCACCTCCGCGCCGTAGTCCCGGGTCGCGCTGATCTTCGGCAGCGGGGCGCCCTTCGGCATGAACACCGTCGAGCGCACACCGAGCAGCGACGACGCCAGCGCCACGCCCTGCGCGTGGTTGCCCGCGCTCGCCGCGACCACACCGGCGGCCCGCTGCTCGGGCAGCAGCCCGGCGATCCGGACGTAGGCGCCGCGCAACTTGAAGGAACCGGTCCGCTGGAGGTTCTCGCACTTGAAGTGCACCGGCGAGCCGACCAGCTGGGACAGGTGCCTGCTGCCCTCCATCGCCGTCACCCGTGCCACGCCCGAGAGCATTTTCTGGGCTCCGCGCACATCGTCGAGGGTGACCGGTCCGACACGGGCGGCCGTGCTGTAGCTCATGCCTCCAGCATCGCAGTTCACCGGCGCCCGGGAGCGGTGTGACCAACCTCCGAGACCCGCTTTGCCCAGCGCCCGTACGCCTCGCCGCCCGGCCGCGTACCCTTTCCCCCAACCAGCAGCCCTTCCAAGAAGTGAGCCCCCGGCCATGCCCACAACACCTGAAATGTCGATGGACATGACGACCGCCGGTGACACCGGTCTTCTCGAGACGCTCCAGCACGAGGTCGCGCTCTTCGCCCGTCGTGCCGAACAGACCCGGCTGGGCGGGGTCGGGCAGGTGCGCAACTCCATGGACCGCGCCGCCTACCTGCTGCTCAACCGCCTCGACAAAGAGGGTCCGATGGGCGTGAAGGCGCTCGCCGCGAGCATGGGGATCGACTCCTCGACGGTCACGCGGCAGGTGGCCCCGCTCGTCGACACCGGACTCGTCAAGCGGACCTCGCACCCCGAGGACGGACGCGCGGTGGTCCTCCAGTTGTCCCCGCGCGGCGTGTCGCGACTGGAAGAGGTCCGGTCCTCGCGGCGGCAGCTCATGGCCGAACTGACCCAGGACTGGGCGCCGCAGGAGCGCGAGGCGTTCTGCACGCTCCTCACGCGCTTCAACGGCGCCCTGTCCGCCCGTATGGCCCCCTCGGCGCCGTCGTCCGGTGAGTCTTCGCCGGCCTCCTGAGCCGCCTTTCACGGGCTTTCCGCGGCCGTTCGCACCGAACTCTTGACCGACGGGCCGTCGCTGGCCTGATATGAGACCTCACAGGGATCGTCGCCCTCTAGACAGGAGGCGCGGTGCGAGAACGGCAGGTGTCCCGCGGTGTCCGCCGGACCCGGGAGTTCGAGGCGTTCGTCGCGGGCGCGGCAGGGCGGCTGCTGCATGCCGCCACCCTCCTCACCGCGGAACCGCCAAACGCCAACCCGCGCGCGCGGCGCCTGCTCGTCCTCTCCCTCGCCCACACGTACGCGGACTGGGACCGGCTGCACGGGGAGGACCCGTACGACCGCGCCCGCCAATACCTGGCCACCCGTTTCGCCCGTGAGATCCGGCACCGCCACGGCGGTCTCGGCCGGACTCGCCGGCGCCTCACCGGTGCCCTGGGCGGGCTCGCACCGCGAGAACGCCTGGTCCTGGTGCTCAGGCTGTACGAGGGGGTCGCCGAAGAACAGGCGGCCGCCCTGCTCGGTCTGCCCGTGGAGCGCGTACGCACGCTCTGCGACCGGGCGACGGCCACCCTGCTGCACCCACCGCCCACCGCACCGGCCCGCCCGCTGACGACGGAGGCGAAGGCGGCGACGCCGTGACGCGCGGGGCGACCGGGGCGGCCGTTGTCGCGCCCGGTGTCGCGGCTGACAGCCCGTCCGGTGCCGCCTCGGGTGTCCCGTCCGGGTGCGGCTTCGGTGGCCCCGTCGGCGGCCCGTGCGGATGTGTGCGCGGCGGCGCGGCGGCCGGTACCCGCGCGTGGAGGGTCGGGAGGTTCCGGTGAACCGCGCTCAACGCGAGGCCGCGGCGCGGCGGATCATGGAGCAGTCGTCGCCGCGGGTGCCGCCCGAGCTGTACGCGGACGCGATGCGCCGCGGCGGACGCATGCTCCGGCGCAGGACCGTGGCCCGCCGCCTGATGTGGCTGGTGCTGTGCGCCGCGGTCCTGGCGTTCACGGTGTGGGCGCTGACCGCCCGGCCGTGGGTGGAGCCGCCGTCGGAGATGACCCCACCCGTCACGGGCTGGGAGGGCTGGTGAGCTCTAGCCCAGGGCCTGCTGGAGGTCGGTCAGCAGGTCGTCGACGTTCTCGATGCCGACCGACAGGCGCACCAGGTCGGCGGGCACCTCAAGGGCCGAGCCCGCGGCGGAGGCGTGCGTCATCCGGCCCGGGTGCTCGATCAGCGACTCGACGCCGCCCAGGGACTCACCGAGCGTGAACACCTTCGCACGGTCGCAGACCTCGACGGCCGCCTGCTCGCCGCCCTCGACACGGAACGACACCATGCCGCCGAACGCCTTCATCTGCTTGGCCGCGACCTCGTGCCCGGGGTGCTCCGGCAGCCCCGGGTACAGCACGCTCGTCACGCGCGCGTGCCGGGAGAGCATCTCGGCGACCTTGGTCGCGTTCTCGCTGTGGCGGTCCATGCGCACCGCGAGCGTCTTGGTGCCGCGCAGCACCAGCCAGGAGTCGAAGGGCCCGGCGACCGCGCCCATGGCGTTCTGGTGGAACGCCAGCTCCTCCCCCAGTTCCTGGTCGTCCACGATCAGCGCGCCGCCGACGACGTCCGAGTGGCCGCCCATGTACTTGGTCAGCGAGTGCACGACGACATCGGCGCCGAGGGCCAGCGGCTGCTGGAGGTAGGGCGTGGCGAAGGTGTTGTCGACGACGAGCCGGGCGCCCGCGTCCCGGGCGACCTGGGCGACGGCGGCGATGTCGGTGATGCCGAGCAGCGGGTTGGAGGGCGTCTCCACCCACACGGCCTTGGTCTGCCCGGTCAGGGCGGCCCGCACGGCGGCGGGGTCGCTCGTGTCGGCCACGGACCACTCCACGCCCCACCGGGCGGCGACCTTGGCGAAGAGCCGGAAGGTGCCGCCGTAGGCGTCGTTGGGGATGACCACGTGGTCGCCGGGGCTCAGCAGGGCGCGCAACAGGCAGTCCTCGGCCGCCAGTCCGGACGCGAACGCGAGGCCGCGACGGCCGCCCTCCAGGGCGGCGAGGTTCTCCTCAAGCGCGGTACGGGTCGGGTTCGCGCTGCGGCTGTACTCGTAGCCGCCGCGCAGTCCGCCGACGCCGTCCTGCTTGTAGGTCGACACCTGGTAGATCGGTGGGACGACCGCGCCCGTCAGGGGATCGGCGGTGTTGCCCGCGTGAATCGCGAGCGTCTCGAAGTGCTGACTGATGTGCCTGTCGCTCATGGGAACCGAGGGTAGCCGCGCGGGAGACTTCGCGCGTTTTCCACAGGGCGCGGGGCAGGTTGGCCAATTGTCGGCGGCGTCTGGTTCGCTTGAGGCATGGAGATTCTCTGGGTCCTGATGGCGCTGGTCGTGTTCGGCTTCGTGCTGCTTCCCGTTCTGCGGCGCCGGCGCGGTGCGGTCGGCCTGGTCCCACCGGGCCACCCGGACGCGGCGGACCCCTCGAACTACGGCTTCGCCCGCGAGGAGGAGCTGGACATCCGCATGCCCGGACCCGACCAGGACCTGCTGGACGTCCTGGACCTGGTGCAGCAGACGCAGGACTACCGGGGGGCGCAGCAGCTCCTCGCCGGCACGGAGGCGGCGGGCGAGCGGCGCTGGCAGCGCGTGCAGGCCTTCGCGGGCGCCGCGTCGCTCGAGCTGTCGCAGCGGCCCGGCGGGGTCGGTGAGACGCCGGGCGGGCAGTGGTTGCGGGTGTGGCGGGCCGAGGCGCCCAAGGACGCGGGCGGCGCGGCGGTGCACGCGGAGTTCCTGGTGCAGCAGGCGTGGCGGACGGCGACCCGGGGGACGGACGAGTTCCGGATCATCATGGAGGAGGCCAGGGCGGCCTGCTCGCAGGCGGCGCTGCTCGCTCCCGGGGACCCGATCCCGTACATCGTCGAGCTGTCGGTGGCGCGCGGCCTCGATTACCCGCGCGAGGACTTCGAGCAGTTGTGGCTGAAGATCCTGGACCGTGCCCCGGCCCACATGGGCGCGCATCTGGCCGCGCTGCACTACTGGTGCGAGAAGTGGCACGGCTCCCGCGACCTGTCGTACTCCTTCGCGGAGGCCGCGGCGGCCCGCGCGCCGCAAGGCTCCCTGCTGGCGGCCATGCCGCTGTTCGCGGTCTTCGAGCACCTGCCCGAGATCAATCTGGTCCGCGGTTTCTATCAGAGCGAGGTCGTCACCAAGGCGGTGCACGGCGCCCTGCACGCGGTCCACTCGGCACGCGCCGACGACCCGATGCAGGCGCACGTGCGCCATCTCCTGCTCTTCTTCCTGGTCCGCGGCGAGCGCTGGGCCGAGGCCATGAACCAGTTGATACTCATCGACGGCCACGTCGGCGCCCTGCCCTGGACGCTGTCCGCCGACCCGGCGGCGGAGTTCGCGGTCTACCGCGCGCTCGCGGTGGCGGGCTATGAGGCGAACGGCGGCAGTCCTGCGACGCTGCCGCACTGACGGCGGTGGCCCGGCGGGGTGCCGCCCGGCCGGGCCACCGCCTCGCGGTCAGCTCTCGGCGCGGACGGGAAGCCGCCACCCCGGGCGCGGGAAGTGGCAGGTGTAGCCGTCCGGGTAGCGCTGCAGGTAGTCCTGGTGCTCGGGCTCGGCCTCCCAGAAGGGGCCGACCGGCTCCACCTCGGTGACGACCTTGCCCGGCCACAGCCCGGAGGCGTCCACGTCCGCGATCGTGTCCTCGGCGATCCGCTTCTGCTCGTCGTCCACGTAGTAGATCGCCGAGCGGTAGCTGAGGCCGATGTCGTTGCCCTGGCGGTTCTTCGTGCTGGGGTCGTGGATCTGGAAGAAGAACTCCAGGAGCGTGCGGAAGTCGGTCTTCTCGGGGTCGAAGAGGATCTCGATGGCCTCCGCGTGCGTGCCGTGGTCGCGGTACGTCGCGTTCGGCACGTCGCCCCCGGTGTATCCGACCCGGGTCGCCGTCACGCCCGGGAGCCGGCGGATCAGCTCCTCCATCCCCCAGAAGCATCCGCCCGCGAGCACGGCCCTCTGTGTCTGCGCAGCCATCGCGGTCCTCCACATGTCAGTCGGCTAGGTAAGTCGGGCTTGCTCGGTCCGCACACCCTCCCGGTCCAACGTTTCAGGGACACCGGTGATTCCGTGAGGCCCCGTTCGTCCACGCAGACCGACCGCGCCGGGACGGCGCCGTCCGGCGGTCGCGGCTTCGCGCACCCGTGCGCCACGGAGGAAAGCCCAACGCCCGCGCGGTCCCGTCAGGTCGCCGTGGCCGTCGAAGGGACGCGGGGGATGGCCGAGTTCGGGTCGGTGCCCGAGAAGGCCAGGGTGATGACGAAGCCGGCGACCTCTTCCAGTTGGCGCACCCGGGTGAGGTCGCCGAGGACCGCCGGTTCGGCGCCGACGTCCCGCACCAGGGCGGAGACGACGCGCAGCGCGGCGGGGTCGTCGCCGCACATCGCCACCGTCACGGGGGCCCGGCCGCTTTCGGGACGGCTCGTCCACTGGGCGGCCGGGAAGAGGTGGAATGCCTTGACGACGTGTGCCCCCGGTGCCCACCCGGCGATCCGCCGTGCCGTCGACGCGCCGGGCTCGGTGAGCAGCACGCCCGCACCGTGTGCGACGGCGTTCGTCGGGTCGATCAACGGCGTCCCGTCGAGCGCTCCGTCGCGGGCACCCGCCAGTTCGAGCATCTCCTCGACGCCGTCCCAGGTCACGGCAAGCAGCACCGCGTCCCGCCCGGTGGCCGTCTCGCGCGGCGTCGCCGCGAGTGTTCCGCGGCCCAGTCGCAGGGCTAGTCGCTCCGCCCCGTCCCGGGACCTGCCGCCGATCACCAGATCGTGTCCGGCGCGCGCCCATCCCTCCCCCAAGGCCGCCGCCAGTGTTCCCGTGCCCAGAATGCCGATGCGCATCGTCGTCGCCTTCCGTTCGCCGACCGAATGGGAATTCACGGTAGGCAGGGCGTTACGCACCGCCTGGTGCGTAACGAACGCGCGAGAATGTGGGACGAGATGACCGGTCACGAGGATCACTGCCACGATTGGGTCGCCGACTGCCGGCTGCGCGCGGCCACGGACCTCTTCGCGCACACCTGGGACCCCGTGGTCCTGGCCGCCCTGCGCGCGGGACCGTGCCGGCGCCGTGAGCTGCGTACCGCGATCGGTGGCATCAGCGACAAGGTGCTCACCGACGCCCTGCGGCGGCTGCTGGCCAACGGTCTGATCGACCGCGAGGTGCACGCCGAGGCGCCGCCTCGCGTCGTGTACGCCCTCTCCGGACTGGGCCGCAGCCTCGTGGAGGGGCCGCTGGCGGCGCTCGGGCGGTGGGTCGGCGAGCACGGCGACGAGCTGCTCGACGCGCAGGAGCGAAACGCGGGGTGACCGCCCGCGGTCAGTCCGGCCGGCGCAGCCCCGCGACGAGGTGTCGGACCAGGCGGCGGGCGTCGTAGCGGGGGTCGCCCCCCGCGCCGATGCAGAGGTTGCCGACGCCGCGCATGAGGGCGAGGGCGGGCAGGTCGGAGCGGATCTCCCCGGAGGCGGTGGCGGCGCCGAGCAGCTCGGTGCACACGGGCACGAGGCGGTCGAGGAAGTACGTGTGCAGCGCCTCGAAGCCGGCGTTGTCGGACCGCAGTACGGCGGCGAGTCCGTGCTTGGTGACCAGGAAGTCGACGAAGAGGTCGATCCACTCGGCCAGGGCGGCGTAGGGGGTGGGGCTGCTCGCCAGCAGGGCCGGGCCCGCCTCGGCGCAGGCCTCCACCTGGTGCCGGTAGACGCCGATGATGAGGTCGGCCCGCGTCGGGAAGTGGCGGTAGATCGTGGCCGTTCCGACGCCGGCCCTGGCCGCGATGTCGCGTACCGGCGCCTCCACGCCCGACTCGACGAAGACGGCGGCGGCCGCGTCGAGCAGGGTCTTCTGATTGCGCCGGGCGTCCGCCCGTCTGGGGCGTGTCGCGGGCTCCGCGCCCTGGTCGCCGTCCTGCACCACGTCGTTCCTCCGCCACCGGTTGCTAAACGGGACACTGTTCCGTATCGTCAAACGGGACAGGGTCCCGCTTGGGCATGATGCCAGAACAGGGAACCCGCCACCAGGCCTCCCCTCCTCCGCGCACACCACCACGCGCACCATCATGTCCGTAATGCCCAATTCCCTCCCCACTCCCACGGAGGAACACCGTCATGCAGTACCGCACCTTGGGCCGCACCGGCGTGCAGGTCAGCTCACTCGCACTCGGCGCCATGAACTTCGGCAGCATCGGAGGCACCACCCAGGACGAGGCCACCGCCATCGTCGACGCCGCCCTGGAGGGCGGGATCAACGTCATCGACACCGCCGACTGGTACAGCGGCGGCGAGTCGGAGGAGATGGTCGGCAAGGCCATCGCCGGCCGCCGCGACGACATCGTGCTGGCCACGAAGGCGAACATGCCGATGAGCGACAAGCCCAACCACCAGGGCTCCTCGCGCCGCTGGCTGGTCACCGAGCTGGACAACAGCCTGCGCCGCCTCGGCGTCGACCACGTCGATCTCTACCAGATCCACCGGTGGGACCCGGCCACCAGCGACGAGGAGACGCTGTCCGCGCTGACCGACCTCCAGCGCGCCGGGAAGATCCGCTACTTCGGCTCCTCGACCTTCCCCGCCTACCGCATCGTGGAGGCCCAGTGGGCGGCCCGCGAGCACCGCCTGAGCCGCTACGTCACCGAGCAGCCCAGTTACTCCGTGCTTCAGCGCGGGATCGAGCGCGACGTACTGCCGGTCACCGAGCGGTACGGGCTCGGGGTGCTGGCGTGGAGCCCGCTGGCCTCGGGCTGGCTGTCGGGGGCCGTCCGCGCGGGCCGTGAGATCGCCACCCATCGCTCGGCGGTCCTGCCGGAGCGGTTCGACACCTCCCTGCCCGCCAACCGGGCCAGGCTCGACGCCGTCGAGCGACTGGCGCGGGTCGCCGAGGAGGCCGGGCTGACCATGATCCAGCTCGCGCTCGGCTTCGTGACCGCGCACCCCGGTGTGACCAGCGCGCTCATCGGCCCCCGCACCCTGGACCACCTGCGCTCGCAGCTCGCCGCCGCCGACACGGTGCTCTCCGCCGATGTCCTCGACGCGATCGACGCGATCGTCGCCCCCGGTACCGACCTGGCCGCGCACGAGAAGTTCGACGCCCCGCCCGCGCTGCTGGACGCCTCGCTGCGGCGCCGCTGACCGTAGGGCTCAGCGGCGTCCGGAAGCCGGCGCCACGGCCCGCGCGGCCCGCAGCACCGTCCACGCGATGCCCGAGTCGGCGATCGCCCGCTCCGAGTCCGGCTTGGTGCGCAGCCACGCCGACGGGACGCTGTCCGCGCCGACGACCGAGAGGTACACGAGGTGCCGTACGTCCGCGCGGGAGGCGGCGTGCACCAGGGCGCGGGTCGCCTCGTCGTCGCGCTTCGGGCCGCCCGCAGCAGCGGGACGACATGGCTGCCGAGGGTGCCCGTGCCGCCGGTGACCAGGATGCGGGGTACGTCATGACTGCTCCCGGGGGTCCTGGCGTCCGGGCGAGCAGGTGTCCGACCCCGCCCGTCCGGAACGTCCGCCGTTTTGTGTCCGTGGCGGTATGACCCGCGGCGGCGCGGCCGTGTGACGGGAAGGGCGAGAAAATCTCCGACGGACCTCGCCGGACCGAGCGGCCCCGCCCGACCGAGAGACTCGCGGACCGAGCGCCCTCAACCCGACAACCGCCCCCGCCCCCGCCCGACCGAGGAACCCGTCAGATCGTCGCCGTGTCGATCACGAAGCGGTACCGCACATCGCTCGCCAGGACCCGTTCGTACGCCTCGTTGACCTCGGACGCCGCGATCAGCTCGATCTCGGCGCCGATGCCGTGCTCGGCGCAGAAGTCCAGCATCTCCTGGGTCTCGCGGATGCCGCCGATGCTGGAGCCGGCCAGCGTCTTGCGGCCGCCGATGACCGAGAAGAGGTTGAGCGAGACGGGCTCCTCGGGGGCGCCGACGTTCACCAGGGCGCCGTCGGTGCGCAGCAGGCCCAGGTAGGCACCGAGGTCGAGCGGGGCGGAGACCGTCGAGACGATCAGGTCGAAGCCGCCCGCCGGCTCCCGGAAGGTGGCCGGGTCGCTGGTGGCGTAGTAGTGGTCGGCGCCCAGCCGCAGTCCGTCGGCCTCCTTGCGCAGCGACTGCGAGAGGACGGTCACCTCGGCGCCCAGGGCGTGTGCCAGCTTGACGGCCATGTGGCCGAGGCCGCCCATGCCGAGGACGGCGACCTTCTTGCCGGGGCCGGCCTTCCAGTGCTTGAGCGGGGAGTACGTGGTGATGCCGGCGCAGAGCAGCGGCGCGGCCTCGTCGAGCGAGATGCCCTCGGGGATGCCGACGACGAAGTTCTCGTCGACGACGATCTTCTGCGAGTAGCCGCCGTAGGTCGGCTCCCCGTCCTTGCCGACGCCGTTGTACGTCATCACGTTGCCGCCGGTGCAGTACTGCTCGAGGCCGGCCTCGCAGTTGTCGCACTCGCGGCAGGAGTCGACCATGCAGCCGACGCCCACCCGGTCGCCGACGGCGTATTTGGTGACGCCGTCGCCGACCTCGGAGACGATGCCCGCGATCTCGTGGCCGGGGACCATCGGGAAGATGGCCTCGCCCCAGCCCTCGCGGACCTGGTGGATGTCGGAGTGGCAGATGCCGGCGAACTTGATGTCGATCAGGACGTTGTGTTCGCGCACCGCGCGCCGCTCGATGGTGGTGCGCTCCAGCGGAGCCTTGGCGGCGGGTGCTGCGTACGCGGCGACAGTGGTCATGCCGGGTTCTCCGGGATTCTCTCGGCGGTGACTGGGTGATGGCTCCACTGTGCCGGGCCGGCGGGCGGCCACCCAGACCACAGTCGTGCCTACGTCCGGTATGCGTACCACCGGTGGGGACAGGGTCCTGTGCGTACGACCGGGAATACTGGGGGCATGGATGGACAGCTGGACCGGCGAGCCGAGCTGAGCGAGTTCCTGCGCACACGGCGGGCCCGGCTGAAGCCGGCGGACGTGGGGCTGCCGTCGTTCGGGCGGCAGCGCCGGGTGCCGGGGCTGCGCCGGGAGGAGCTGGCGCAGTTGGCCGGGGTTTCGGTGGCGTACTACACCCGCCTCGAACAGGGCAACGGGCGCAATGTGTCGGCGGAGGTCCTCGACGCGATCGCCCGCGCTCTGAGGCTGTCCGACGCCGAGCAGGCGCATCTGACGCATCTGGCCAGGCCGAAGCAGCAGCGCAGGCGGGCGGCGCGGGCGCAGCAGCCGGTGCGGGCGGCGCTGCTCCAACTGCTGGAGTCGATCGACTCGGTGCCGGCGTACGTGAGCGGCCGGCGCTCGGAGATCCTCGCCTGGAACCGCATGTCGGCGGCCCTCTTCGGCGACTGGGGCAAGCTGCCGGCCCCGGAGCGGAACTGGGCGCGGCTGGTGTTCCTCGGCCCTGAGTACCGCGATCTGTTCGTGGACTGGGAGCAGAAGGCGCACGACATGGTCAGCTCCCTGCGCATGGACGCGGGCCGGCACCCGGACGATCCGCGGCTGTCCGCCCTGGTCGGCGAGCTGTCCGTGAAGAGCGAGGAGTTCCGGCGGCTGTGGGCCACGCACGACGTCAAGGAGAAGAGCTACGGCGTCAAGCGGATGCGGCATCCGCTGGTCGGTGAACTGACCCTGTCCTTCGAGACGTTCCGCCTGGTCGACGACGACGAGCAGACCTTCGTCACCTATCACGCCGAGCCGGGCTCACCCTCGGCGGAGGCGCTGCGGCTGCTGGCGAGCTGGGGACAGGACGCGGCGGCTTCGCTCACCCCGTGAGCGCGCGCCCCGGCCCGGCGCCGCGGCGAGGGGTGTGCGGGCGTGGCGGCCGACCCGAAATGGAATGACATCGCCTGTGACGAACGACACACACCGGAGGGGACAGCTCCACCCATCTGCGTGATTTATTAAGCCATGTGGCTTGATTTCTTCGGCCCATTTCCATTGGATTCCGTCCTGTCCGGCGAGTCGGGACAGCGGTACACGAAAGGCATCGGGTCGTGACTGCCACGGTGACCGACTTCCATTACGGGGCAGTGACCCCGATAGCCGCATATCTGATGGCCTGCCTGGGCTCGGCGCTCGGGCTTCGCTGCACCGTGCGCTCCATGCGCCGCGGGCAGCGCAATCACAAGGCCGGCTGGCTCTTCCTCGGCGCGGTGTCCCTCGGCTGCGGCATCTGGACGATGCACTTCATCGGGATGACGGGGTTCAGCGTCGACGGCACCGTCGTCGAGTACGAGACTCGGCTGACCGTGCTGAGCCTCCTGGTCGCGATCGCCGTCACGGCCTTCGGGGTGTTCCTCGTCGGCTACCGCGGCGCGCGGGTGCCGGTCCTGGCCACGGCGGGCCTGTCGATGGGCCTGGGTGTCGCGGCCATGCACTACCTGGGCATGGCCGCCATGCGCGTGCACGGCAGCATCCACTACAGCGTCACGGCCGTGACGCTGTCCATCGTGATCGCCGTGGTCGCGGCCACCGCCGCCCTGTGGGCGGCGGCCACCATCCGCGGTCTGTGGTCGAGCCTGGGGGCCAGCCTCGTCATGGGGATCGCCGTCACGGGCATGCACTACACCGGCATGGCCTCCGTCAGCGTCCACCTCGACCGTGTGACCTCCCAGACGTTGAACTCCTCGATCGGGCAGTTGTCGTTCCTGCTCGCGATGATCGCCGGACCGGTGATCATTCTTGTACTGGCCGCGGCGATCGTCATGTTCGACCCCGATCTGGTGCTCGGTGACGACGAGGCACGGACGCCGTACCGGGCCGCCGTGGCGTCCCCGGGCCGATCGGCCCCGGCGGGGCAGTACGGATACCGGCCCCCGGAGGGCGACGGCTCCTGGCCGTCGCGCTGACCACGACTCGCGACGCCCCCGCGGTCCGGCGCCCCTTCGCCGGACCGGGCGGCGCGTCGCCCGACGCCGGAGACGGAGCGCCGCCCCGACTCCGGCGCCCCGCACCGCTCACGCCGACGCGTTCTCCTTCACGGTGATCCGTCCCTTGCGGATCGTCGCCAGGCGCGGTGCCTTCTTCGCGATCGCCGAGTCGTGGGTGACCATCACGAAGGTCAGGCCCAACTCCTTCCACATGCGGTCGAGTACGTCCATGATCTCGTCGCGCGTCGACTCGTCGAGGTTGCCCGTGGGCTCGTCGGCGAGCAGCACCTTCGGTTGCTTCACCAGCGCGCGGGCGATGGCCACCCGCTGCTGCTGGCCGCCGGACATCTCGCCGGGGAGATGCCCGAGCCGCTCGCCGAGCCCGACGGAGGCCAGCGCCTCGGCGGCCTTCTCGCGCCGCTCCCTCGCCCTGACGCCGAGCGGGACGAGCGCGGTCTCCACGTTCTCCTGCGCGGTCAGGGTCGGGATGAGGTTGAAGGACTGGAAGACGAAGCCGATGCTCTCGCTGCGCACCCGGGTCAGCCGGGCCTCGGGCAGCTTGGCCAGGTCGGTGCCGTCGAGGACGATCTCGCCCGAGCTGGGCCGGTCGAGCGCGCCCAGCATCTGGAGCAGCGTGGACTTGCCGCCGCCGGTGGGGCCCTGGATGACGAGCCGGTCGCCGTCGGCGATGGTCAGGTCGACGCCGTCGAGGGCGTGCACGGTGGCCTTGCCGCGGGTGTAGTGCTTGGTGACGGCCTTGAGTTCGTACATGGTGCAACTCCTGGGGAACGTAGAGGGGGTGGCGCTACTCCACGCGGCGCAGGGCGTCCGCCGGGCGGAGCCGGGAGGCGCGCCAGCCGCCGAAGCCGCCGGCGATCAGTCCGCCGGCCACGGAGAGGGCGACCGCGAGGGCGATGGTGGTGAGGCTGACGGGCGCGGTGAGGGCGATGTCCAGGCTCTTCGCGGCGCCCTGCCCGCCGGGACCGCCCATGCCGCCACCGCCACCGCCGAAGCCGCCGGGACCGCCCGCACCACCGCCGCCGGTGCCGCCACCGAGCTGGGCCTGGAGCGTCGGGCTGACCGCGGTGACGGCGTACGCCCCCGCCAGGCCGAGCGCGATGCCGAGGACGCCGCCGGCCAGGCCGTTGACGAGGGACTCGCCGACCACCTGCCGGGTGACCCGGCCCGAGCGCCAGCCCAGGGCCTTGAGCGTGCCGAACTCGCGCACCCGGCGGGAGACGGCCGAGGAGGTGAGCAGACCGGCGACCAGGAAGGCGGCGGCCAGGACGAGGATCGAGAGCCACTTGCCGACGCCGGCGGCGAGGGAGGAGGCGGTGGACAGGGAGCCGGAGACGGTGTCGGCGAGGTCGGCCGAGGTGGTGACCGTGGTACCCGAGATGTTCTTCTGGATCGCGGACTTGACGCCCCCGATCCGCTGCGAGTCGGTCGCCTTGACGTAGATGGTGGTGACCTTGTCCTTCGCGTCACCCAGCGTCTGGGCCTGCTGGAGCGGCACGTAGAGGTTGGCCGCCGCGTCCGCGCTGTCGGCCGTGGCGATGCCGACGACCTTGAACTTCGTGCCCTTGACGGTGACCGTGGAGCCGGTCTTGAGCTGCTTCTCCTTGGCGTACGCCGAGTCGGCGACGGCGACCTTGGCGTTGGTCTCCGACTTCTCGAAGGTGCGGCCGCTGGTGATCGTGGAGGAGGTCAGCGGGCCGAGGGCGGGCTCGGTGACATCGGTGCCGAAGACGGAGTAGCTGTTGACGTTGAAGTCGGCGCCGCCGCCCTGGACCCGGCCCTGCGGGGCCTGCCCGCTCCCCGGCCCGCCGCCCTGCTCCTGGCCCTGCCCCGCGCCCGAGCCGTCCTGCTGGACCTGACCGCGCGTGAACTGGCCGCTGACCTTCATGACCTGGAGGCTCAGCCCGCCCACCGCGTCGGCGACGCCGCTCTGTTCGGCGACCTTGCCGACGGTCGAGGCCGCCAGCGTCTGGAAGCCCTGCACCGTGACGCGGTCGGTGCTCTGCTCCTCGTCGGAGCCGTCCTCCTTGGCGTCGAACCGGAAGCGGGGCCGCTCGGAGGTGCCGCCGGACGAGGCGGGGGCCGCGGCCTTGGTGACCGTCATGTCCGTGCCCAGCCCGTACAGGGACTGAAGGACCTTGTCCTGGGCCCTGCCCATGCCGGAGGAGACGGAGTCGACGACGATGACCAGCGCGATGCCCAGGGCCAGCCCGGAGGCGACGACGAGGGCCGCCTTTCTGCGGCGGCGCAGTTCGCGCCTCAGATAGGTGAAGAACATGGCCGCAAGGTAGGGACGTCGCGTGATGAAGGGATAAGGCCCGCATAAGAGGAGGATGAGAAGCCGGGCAAGCGCCGGGCGCCCGCCGCCCCGGTGAGGGGGCGACGGGCGCCCGGGTGAAGTCGCGGTGGGCCGCGCCGTGTTGAGGTCAGGCCGCCGGACCGATGGCTGTCAGACCGCCGAACCCGCCTTCCACTGGGCCCAGTCCAGGTTCCAGCCGTTGAGGCCGTTGTCCGGGGCGATGGTCTTGTCTCCGGTGTTCTGGACGACGACCACGTCACCGATGATCGAGTTGTCGTAGAACCAGGAGGCGGGCGTGTTCGGGTCGTTCGCGCCCTTGGCGTCGGCCAGGCCCACGCAGCCGTGGCTGGTGTTGACGCTGCCGAAGATGGACTTGGCGCCCCAGTAGTTGCCGTGGATGAAGGTGCCGGAGGTGCTCAGGCGCATGGCGTGCGGCACGTCCTTGATGTCGTACTCGCCCTTGCCGTCGTCGTCGGTGAAGCCGACCGTCGAGCCGTCCATCCGGGTCTCCTTGAACTTCTCGGAGATCACCATCTGGCCTTCGTAGGTCTTGTTGTCGGGGGAGCCGGCGGAGATCGGGATCGTCTTGACGGTCTTGCCGTCCTGCGTGACCTTCATCTGCTTGGTCTTCGCGTCGACGTAGGAGACCTGATTGCGGCCGATCTTGAAGCTGACGGACTTCTGCTGGACGCCGTAGACGCCCTGGGCGCCCTCGACCCCGTCGAGGGCCAGCTTGAGGGTGACGGTCGAGCCCTCCTGCCAGTAGTCCTGCGGGCGGCAGTCCATGCGCTGGGTGCTGAACCAGTGGCAGACGACTTCCTGGCCGCTGGAGGAGTTGACGGTGATGCCCTTCTGGACGGCGGCCTTGTTGGTGATCTCCTTGTCGAAGGTGATCGACACGGGCATGCCGACGCCGACGGTGGTGCCGTCGTCCGGGGTGAAGTTGCCGATGAAGCTGTTCTTCGGGGAGACCGTGGTGAACGACGCGTTCTCGTGGGCGGCGCGGCCGTCGGAGTCCTTCGCGGTCGCCGTCAGCTGGTATTTGGTGGCCCGCTCCAGCTGGCCGCTGGGCTTCCAGCTGGTCTTGTCGGCGGATATCTCGCCACTGACCTCGGTGCCGTCGGAGGCGGTCATCCTGACCTGCGTGAGCGTGCCCTTGCTCACGGTGACCCCGGCGGCGTTGTTGATGGAGGCGTTGTCCGAGCCGTCCTCGGGCGTGATCTTGATCTGGGCCTCGGAGGTCTTCTTCGCCGCCGCTTCGTCCACCTCGGCCTGCGAGGTGTCGCCCTTCCCACCCCCGGAGGCGTCGGCGTCGCCGCTGGAACACGCAGAAAGCACCAGCACACCGCCGAGCAGTGCGGACGCGGCCATCAGGCCCCTGCGCCGCTTACCGTCCGTCATCACACGCTTCTCCATCGTTGCCGATTCCCGAAACCCCAAGATTCCCCGTCAAGACTTTCAACGCTACGACCGGTTCGTCCCGTTCCACATCGCTCGTATGTGTGGGGCACACCACGTTGACGGCGAGGCCGGAAGTGCGCGGTTCGGTCGGCGCGCCCCTTGAGACGACGAAACCCCGGGTGGCGGTTGCCGCCCGGGGTCACGATTTTCCCCACACTGCGTCAGCCGACCGTCGCCTCATCGTCTTCCGGGTCGTTCTCGCCGCCATCATCCTCGTCGAGGTCCCATTCGGGCGAGTCGGGATCGTAGTCGATCCGCTCACTGCTCCAGGAGGCCTGCTGGAGTTCGACTCCGGGTACCGCGCTGACCAGGTCGAAGGGGTCCACGAGATGAGCCAGGGCCTCGGCGGTGTCCTCCGTCACAGCGCGCTCGGAGTCGGCCCGCTCCTCGTCGGACAGTTCGGCGACGTTGGCGAGGGTCTGCAGCGCGGCCCCGGTGACGGCCTCCTCGTCGTCGACCTCAAGAACGAGGTCGACGCGAATACGCACAAAACGTGATGTCTCTGGAGTGCTCATGCCCGGAGCGTAAGGCCGACTCCTCCCGTGACTTTCCTGTGACCCGCGCCTTTCACTAACATCTGCCCACACGGCCAATTCGCCAGCGCCACAAGGGGATCGATATTCCGTGTCATCCGCTCGCCGTCCGTTGCTGACCACCGCCGCCGCGGGCGGTCTGCTGTGCGCCCTGTGGTTCGTCCCGTCAGCGAACGCGACACCCGAGACGCCGGTCCTCAAGTCCGCGGCCACGTCCCCGTCCCCGCAGGTCACCGCGCAGGCCAGAGCCGTGTCCGCGGAGACGGCGGACACCAAAGACACCACAGACACCGCCGAGGGCACGACCCGCCTGGCCGACACCGGCAGCTTCGACAGCACGCCGTACGTCATCGGCGGCACCGTCTGCCTGGCGCTCGGGGCCGGCTTCGTCGGGTACTCGATGCGCCGGGAACGCCTCGACCTTTGAGAGAACTTGACGTTCTTTTGGCTTCCTTGACTGCCGGGGGCGGTCCGGAGGGGCCCCTGTCCGCGCGCCGGAGCCCCTCGGGCCGCGGCGTCCGCTAGCGCAGCGGTCCGGTGACCTGCTCCGCCGCCGCGACCAGGCGCCCGGCCCGTACGAACGCGTCCGCCGCGGCGAGGTCGGGCGCCAGGTGGCGGTCCGGCCCGGGGCCCCGGACACCGGCCGCCCGTACGGCGTCGATGACGGCCCGCGAGGCCGGGGCCGGGGTGAGGCCGTCGCGGAGCTGGATCGCGCGCGTGGCGGCGTACAGCTCGACGGCGATCACGCGGCCGAGGTTGTCGACGGCCGTACGCAGCTTGCGCGCCGCCGCCCAGCCCATCGACACATGGTCCTCCTGCATCGCGGAGGACGGGATCGAGTCCGCCGAGGCCGGTACGGCGAGCCGCTTCAACTCGCCGACCAGGGCGGCCTGTGTGTACTGGGCGATCATCAGACCGGAGTCGACGCCGGCGTCGTCGGCGAGGAACGGCGGCAGGCCGTGGCTGCGGTTCTTGTCCAGCAGCCGGTCGGTGCGCCGCTCGGCGATGGAGGCGAGGTCGGCGACGGTGACGGCGAGGAAGTCGAGCACGTAGGCGACCGGGGCGCCGTGGAAGTTGCCGTTGGACTCCACCCTGCCGTCGGCGAGGACGACGGGGTTGTCCACCGCCGCCGCCAGTTCGCGTTCGGCGACGAGGCTCGCGTGGGCCATGGTGTCGCGCCCGGCGCCGGCGACCTGCGGGGCGCAGCGCACCGAGTAGGCGTCCTGGACGCGGGGCGCGCCCTCCTGGTGGTGCCCGGTCAGGCCCGAGCCCTTGAGCACGGCGAGCATGTTGGCGGCGCTGGCGGCCTGTCCGGGATGCGGGCGGATGGCGTGCAGCTCGGGGGCGAGCACCTTGTCGGTGCCGAGCAGGGCCTCCAGGGTCAGCGCGGCGGTGATGTCGGCGGACTTGTAGAGGGTGTCGAGGTCGGCGAGGGCCATGACCAGCATGCCGAGCATGCCGTCGGTGCCGTTGAGGAGGGCGAGGCCCTCCTTCTCGCGCAGTTCGACCGGCGCGATGCCGTGCTCGGCGAGCAGCTCGCCGGCGGGGCGTACGGTGCCGTCGGGGCCCTCGGCCTCCCCCTCGCCCATGAGGGTGAGCGCGCAGTGCGACAGCGGGGCGAGGTCGCCGGAGCAGCCGAGGGAGCCGTACTCGTGCACCACGGGGGTGATCCCGGCGTTGAGCACGGCGGCCATGGTCCGCGCGACCTCGGGGCGGACGCCGGTGTGCCCGGAGCAGACGGTCTTCAGCCGCAGGAACATCAGCGCGCGGACCACCTCGCGCTCGACGCGCGGACCCATTCCGGCGGCGTGCGAGCGGACGATGTTGCGCTGCAGCCGGGCCCGCAGGTCCGGGCCGATGTGCCGGGTCGCCAGGGCGCCGAAGCCGGTGCTGACGCCGTAGACGGGCTCCGGCTTGGCGGCCAGCGCCTCCACGATCTCGCGCGCCGCGGCCATGGCGGCCACCGCCTCGCCGGAGAGTTCCACGCGGGCGTCCGCGCGCGCCACGGCGAGCACGTCGGACGCGGTGGCCCCGGACGTCCCCACCACCACAGTGTGCATATCCATATTCAGGAGCGTACGCAGTGAATTCGATGGTGTCACGAGGGGGTACGTCACCGGCACCGGCCGGGGTCACCCCTTACCGGCACCGGCCTACGGCGAGTGCCGCCCGCGGAACCGCCTGCGCTCCCCGTCCTCCCTGCGCGAGGGCTCGTCCGCGAGCCGTACGACGGGATCGTCGGGTCCCTCGCGGCCGGCGACGACGGGACCGGCCGAGCGTTCCGCCTTGGCGCGGTACTGGGCGGCGTCGGCCAGCCGGAACAGCCGGCGGGCCGAACGGACCGGCCCGACCGGGTCCTCCGTGGACGCGACCCCGCAGGCCACGCCGTCCCCCAACTCCAGCTCGGCGGCCCGGCGGCACAGCTCCTCGGCCGCCTTGACCACCGCGTCGGCGGACGGCCCGACCGCGAGCAGGCAGAACTCGTCCCCGCCGAGCCGCGCCGCCAGCGCCCCCGGCAGCATCGCCCCGCACAGCGACAGCACCGACCCGAAGCGCTCCAGCAGCCGGTCCCCGACGGCGTGCCCGTGCGTGTCGTTCACCCGCTTGAGGCCGTTCAGATCGCATACGGCGAGGCTGACGACGACGCCCTCCTCGCGGTGGCGCTCCACGGCCTCGTCCAGCGCGGAGTCGACGGCGCGACGGTTGGCGAGCCCGGTGAGCGCGTCGGTGTACGCGAGGCGCCTGGCCTCCTCAAGACGCTCGGTCTGCGCGATCCCGGCGGCGACGACCGAGGCCAGCACGGTGGCGAAGTCGGCGTCGGCCCGCTCGAAGACCCGCTCCCCCACCGGCCGCGCCGCATACAGCTCGCCCCAGGCGCGGCCGTGCAGCACGATCGGCGCGACCACGCAGCAGCCGCGCCCCCGGCGGCGCAGGGCGGCGACGCGCTGATGGACGTATCCGGGGCGGCCGGCGGCGGGCCCCTCGGCCGTCTCGACCCAGGCGTCGGGCTCACCGCCGCCGGCCCAGCGCTCGTGCAGGAACTCGGTGATCTCCGCGAACTGGTGCACCGGATAGGACTCGTCCTCCGGGAACTCCTCCTCGCCCTCGGCCCGCCGGCCGACGTTCACCAGGACCCGGAGCCGGCCCAGCTCGCGCTCCCACACCGACAGCGCGGCGAAGCTGCCGCCGAGCGCCAGGCGCGCGCCGTCCGCCGCCGCCCGCCACGCCTCACGCGCGCTGTGCGCGGCGGCCATGCCCTGCGCCAGTGCCACCACGGCCGCGAGCCGCCTGTCGTCACCCATCACTCCAGGCTAGGGAGATTCATGCCGAAACGGGACTCAAGCAGGGCGAACGGGGGCGTTCGCGAACTCGCCCCCCTCCTGACTGCCCCCGGCACCCGACCGCGCCGCGTTCACTCCCCGGGCCAGCGCGGCGCCCGCTTCTCGTTGAACGCCGCCACTCCTTCCGCCCGGTCCCCCGAGAACGCCACCGACCGCCACGCCGCGTCCTCGACCTCCAGCCCGGCCCGCAGGTCGAGGCCGTGACCGAGCCGCAGCGCCCGCTTGGCCGCGCGCAGCCCCACCGGCGAGTTCGCGGCCATCCGGGCGGCGAGGTCGAGGGCCTCCGCACGGTCCCGCCCCTCGTCCACCAACTGGTCCACGAGCCCCAGCCCGCGCGCCTCCTCGGCCGCCACCCGGCGGGCCGTGAACACCAGCTCGGCGGCGCGTGCCGCCCCCACCCGGCGCGGCAGCAACTGCGTACCGCCGCCGCCCGGAATCACCCCGACGGACACCTCGGGCAGCCCCACCACCGCCGTACGGTCGGCCACGATCACGTCGCACGACAGCGCCAGCTCGAACCCGCCCCCCAGCGCGAAGCCGTGCACGGCCGCGATCACCGGCACCGGCAGCTCCAGCACCGACGTGTAGGCCCCCCGCGCCACCGGCCGCTGCCGCAGCAGATCGGCGTCGGAGAAGGAGTTGCGCTCCTTGAGGTCGGCGCCGACGCAGAAGGCCCGCTCGTGGGTCGAGGTCAGCACCACCACCCGCACGTCCCGGTCCTCGCCCAGCGCCGCGCAGGCCGCGCCGATGGAGCGGGCCATCGCGGTCGAGACGGCGTTCATGGCCTTCGGCCGGTCGAGCGCGAGTTCCGCGACTTGCCCGTCCCCGTGCCGCCGCACCAGCACGAACTCTCCGAACCGCTCCTCGCTCATGACACCCTCCGGTTAACGCGTGTTAACAAGCCGACCGCCCGATCATCGCAGGCGGACCCGCGCGGGGGAAGGCCCGACCTGCCCGCTCCGCGCACCATCCCGTTTACCCGTTCGAGTGATATCCGGCCGACCGCCGTACCCCGGACGACGGTGGACCGTAGCGTCGCTCCGCCACGGCGCAGGGGGGCGCGTGCGCATCGGGGAGGGACCATGACGACAAACGCACCGACGAGAACTCGGCACCCGTGGGGCCGCCGTGGCCGGCACCGCAGGCCCCGCCGCAAGGTGCTGCTGACCGCGGGCGGCCTCGCTCTGGCGGCCGGCGCCCTGAGCCTCGTACGCCTGCTGCCCGAGCCCGGCGGCGACGCGGGCGGCTTCGGCGCGGAGGCCGGGCCGCGCGTGGGCACGGATGGGGGCCAGGACGGCGCGGCGGGCCGGGAGAGAGTCGAGGGCGCGGCCGGGGTGACGGCGCCCGCCGACGCGCGCACCGCCGGTACGCCCGGGGCGAGCCCGTCGGCGACCTCCGCCATGGGCGGCCTGAGCGGCTCACCGGAACCGGGGCTCGTACCGGGGCCGTCCGCGAGCGGCCCCTCGGCGCCGTCCCCCGCCACGACGACCGTCCCGGACGCGCCGAACCCGGGCGACGCGAGGGACGGACGGGGCGAGGGGGACCGGGCCCAGGCCCCGCACACCCCGCGGTCGCCCCAAGTGCCGCGGTCGCCGCGCCCGTCGCAGCCGTCGGGGGCCGACACCCCCGCGCCGCGCCCCACGCCGACCCCGCCACCGGGCCGCGGCACGCCACCGGCGCCCGCACCGGCCCCGGAGCCCGGCGGCCGGGGCCTGTGCGTGCCGATCATCGGCCTGTGCGTGGATCTGCTCGGCGACGGCTGACCGGGCCTACGGCTCCCCGGCGCTGCCCCGCCGTGTCAGCAGCCAGGGCTCGACGACGCCGAGACCGCGCACCGGCCGCTGCCACATGGGCTGGAGCCCGAAGCGGTACGCCGGCGGCTCCGCGCCCTCCTTCTCCGCGGTGGCCACCTCCTCGGCGGCCGCCGCCTCCGAGGCCGGGGCGTCCCGCGTACGGATCAGCTCCTCCGCGAAGGCGGTGTCGACGAGAACGGCGTCCCGGGGGGCTATGGAGGTGAGCCGGGAGGCGAGGTTGACGGTGGTGCCGAAGACATCGCCCATCCGGGTGGTGACCGTGCCGAAGGCGATGCCGACGCGCAGTTCCGGCATGGTCTCGTCGTTCGCCATCGTCTCGATGAGGCGCAGCGCGATCTCGGCGGCCGTACCGGCGTCGTCGGCGGCGTAGAGCACCTCGTCGCCGAGGGTCTTGATCAGCCGTCCGCCGCGCGCGGCGACCAGGTCGGCGGCGGTGGTCTCGAAGGCCTCGACCAGCTCGCCGAGTTCCTCCTCCTCCATCCGGCGGGTCAGCCGGGTGAAGCCGACCAGGTCGGCGAAGCCGACCGCGAGCCGCCGGTCCACCATCTCCTCGTCGTCGCCGGCCTGGACGACCCGGCCGGCCGAGGCGGCGAGCTGGCGCCGCCAGACGTAGACGAGGAACTCCTGCAACTCGGGAAGGAGCAGCTCGACGATGGGATACGTGACCTCGGTGCGCGTCATCCCCGGTTCCGGGGGCTCGGTCAGGCCCTCCAGGAAGGAGTCGATCTGCCACTCGGCCAACCGGGCGGTGGTCTGCCCGGTGGACCGGGCCACCTGGATGGCCATGGCCTCGCTGAGCAGCCCCGCCTCCACCAGACCGGCCAGCCGCCGCAGGGCGAGGACGTTGGCCTCGGTGAGTGCCTTGGCCTGCCCTATGTCGGCGAAGCCCATGGCCCGCCAGAAACGGGAGGCCAGCTCCATGGAGACGCCCGCGCTGCGGGCGGCCTGGAAGGGGGTGTAGCGGCGGTCGGCGCCCAGAATGAGCCCTTCGAGGCGGAGCGCGAGCGGGTCCTCGCCGGGGTCGGCGGCATCCGGGGCGGGCTCGGGGTCCACCCGGCCGTCCCCGTCCGCGCCGGAGCCCGTGTCGTCGACGCTCACGCCTGCTGCCCTTCCGATCTGCCGCGGTCAGGTTCGACCGGCCCCAACTTTACGTCAGGTGTGCCCCAGCTCACTCCCGCTCGCCCCGAGCGACCCCCGACGGGGACGCCACACACGCCGCTACGGCGGGGACAGCACCGGCAGCGGCACGGCAGGACGACTCCCCTCACACAGACGGCCAACACGGCACCCGCACGGAAAAGCCGGGACAACCCCCACACCGATACGACCGGGACAGCGCCCACACCGAGGCAGCGCAACGGCTCCCCACCCGGCACAGGCCGGGTCAGCACCCGCAACGGCACGACAGGACGGCCCCCCACCCACACACGGCCAGCACAGCACCGCCCCGAAACAGCCGCCCCACACCGACACCTCCAGGACACCCGCCCCGATACGACCGGGACAGCACCCTCACCGAAGCGGCGCGACGGCTCCCCACGCGACGCGGCGGGGTCAGCATCCACCGCGAAACGGCCAAGGCAGCCCGAACCGCAGCGGCGGGACCGCACTCGACCCGAAACAGCCGAGGCACCCCCTGCGCCGAGGCGGCGCGACGGCCCTCCCACCCGACACGGCCGAGTTGGCACCCGCACCGACACGGCAAGGCGACTCCCCACCCACACAGCCGGGACGGCACCCACTCCGCAGTGCCGGAAGAACGCGGCGCCCCACCGTGCGCCCATCCCCGGGGCCCGTCCGGACAGGCCCGCGCCCACCCGGACCCGTCCGGAGAACGCCGCACCCAACCCCGGACCCGTTCCGAAGGAAGCCGTGCGCCTCGCGCCCCCCGCTCCGAAAGAAGCCGTGCCCCGCCGCTGACCCCACCGAAGAAAGCGGTCCGCACCCGTCGTCACGCCGGGCGCAGGTGCACGATGTCGCCCGCGCCCACCGGTTCCTGCACGCCCGCCTGTGTGGCCAGTACCAGTCTCCCGTCCCCGTCCACGGCCACCGCCTCCCCCACGAGCGACCGGTCCCCCGGCAGTTCCGCCCGCACCACGCGCCCGAGGGTCGCGCACCCCGCCGCGTACGTCTCCTGGAGGCCGCTGACCGCGGGGTCCCCGCCTGCCTTCCGCCACCGCCCGTACCAGTCCTCCAGCGACCTCAGCACGCCCCTCAGCAGCGGGTCCCGGTCGGTGCTCACGGCCCCGGCCAGCGCGAGGGACCCGGCCCGCGGGACCGGCAGCTCGTCGGCCCGGAGGGTGACATTGACGCCGACGCCGATGACGACCCCGTCGTCACCGGCCCGCTCAGCGAGGATGCCGCCGGCCTTGCGCTCCTCGTCGCCGACGGTCACCAGCAGGTCGTTGGGCCACTTCAGGGCCGTGTCGACACCCGCCGCCCGGGACAGTCCGGTCGCCACGGCGACGCCGGTGAGCAGCGGCAGCCAGCCCCAGCGGGCCACGGGCACCTCGGCGGGCCGCAGCAGTACGGAGAAGAAGAGCCCGGAGCGCGCCGGTGCCGTCCACTGCCGGTCCAGCCGGCCCCGCGCGGCGGTCTGCTCCTCGGCGACGAGGACGGCCCCCTCCCCGGCCCTCCCCTCGGCGGCGCGGGCCATCAGGTCGGAGTTGGTGGAGCCGGTGCGCTGCACCACGTCGACCTGCCGCCACAGCCCGCCCTCCCGTACCAGTCCCCGGCGCAGGGCCGTGCTGTTGAGGGGCGGCCGGTCCAGGTCGGACCACCGGTTGTGCGGGAAGCCGGAGGCGTCTCGGGGCGTCATGCAACCCACCCTAGGTGTGGGAAACACCGCACTGCCGATCGGAAGGGCCCCTACTACTCTACGGATGAGTAATCGTCCCCCCCTTTCTTGAGCAGGCAGGGAGCCGCATCCCGATGTCCGAGCCGGAAGAGCAGCAGCCCGACATCCACACGACCGCGGGCAAGCTCGCGGATCTCAGGCGCCGTATCGAGGAGGCGACGCACGCCGGCTCGGAACGCGCCGTGGAAAAGCAGCACGCCAAGGGCAAGCTGACGGCCCGTGAGCGCATCGACCTCCTGCTCGACGAGGGTTCCTTCGTGGAACTGGACGAGTTCGCCCGGCACCGCTCCACCAACTTCGGCCTGGAGAGCAACCGCCCCTACGGCGACGGCGTCGTCACCGGCTACGGCACCGTCGACGGGCGTCCGGTCGCCGTCTTCTCGCAGGACTTCACCGTCTTCGGCGGCGCGCTGGGCGAGGTCTACGGCCAGAAGATCGTCAAGGTCATGGACTTCGCGCTGAAGACCGGCTGCCCGGTCATCGGCATCAACGACTCCGGCGGCGCCCGCATCCAGGAGGGCGTTGCCTCGCTCGGCGCCTACGGCGAGATCTTCCGCCGCAACACCCACGCCTCCGGCGTCGTCCCCCAGATCAGCCTGGTCGTCGGCCCGTGCGCGGGCGGCGCGGTCTACTCCCCGGCGATCACCGACTTCACGGTCATGGTCGACCAGACCAGCCACATGTTCATCACCGGCCCCGATGTCATCAAGACGGTCACCGGCGAGGACGTCGGCTTCGAGGAGCTGGGCGGCGCCCGTACCCACAACTCCACGTCGGGCGTGGCCCACCACATGGCGGGCGACGAGAAGGACGCCATCGAGTACGTCAAGCAACTGCTGTCGTACCTGCCGTCCAACAACCTCTCCGAGCCGCCCGCCTTCCCCGAGGAGGCCGACCTCGCGGTCACGGACGAGGACGCCGAGCTGGACACGATCGTGCCGGACAGCGCGAACCAGCCGTACGACATGCACACGGTGATCGAGCACGTCCTGGACGACGCCGAGTTCTTCGAGACCCAGCCGCTGTACGCGCCGAACATCCTCACCGGCTTCGGCCGCGTCGAGGGCCGTCCGGTCGGCATCGTCGCCAACCAGCCGATGCAGTTCGCCGGATGCCTGGACATCACCGCCTCCGAGAAGGCGGCCCGCTTCGTGCGCACCTGCGACGCCTTCAACGTCCCCGTGATCACCTTCGTGGACGTGCCCGGCTTCCTGCCCGGCGTCGACCAGGAGCACGACGGCATCATCCGCCGCGGCGCCAAGCTGATCTTCGCCTACGCCGAGGCCACCGTCCCCCTGATCACGGTCATCACCCGCAAGGCCTTCGGCGGCGCCTACGACGTGATGGGCTCCAAGCACCTGGGCGCCGACCTCAACCTGGCCTGGCCCACCGCCCAGATCGCCGTCATGGGCGCCCAGGGCGCGGTCAACATCCTGCACCGCCGCACCATCGCCGGCGCCGACGACCCCGAGGCCGCCCGCGCCCGGCTGATGCGGGAGTACGAGGACGCCCTCCTCAACCCCTACACCGCCGCCGAACGCGGCTACATCGACGCGGTGATCATGCCCTGCGACACCCGCCGCCACCTCGTGCGCGGCCTGCGCCAGTTGCGCACCAAGCGGGAGTCCCTGCCCCCGAAGAAGCACGGCAACATCCCCCTGTGACCCTCCAGGAACCTTCAGGAGCCGCTGTGATCAAGGTCGTACGGGGCAACCCGACCCCGGAGGAACTGGCCGCCGCCCTCGCGGTGGTCCGAGCCCGCGCCGCGACGGGGGCAGCCGAACCCGCCCCCCAGCCCCCCGCGGACGCCTGGTCCGACCCGTCCCGCATCGCGACCCGCCGCCTCCCGCAGCCGGGCCCGGTGTCCTGGACCCGCACCTACTGGCCGGGATGAGGCAGGACGCCCGGGGGCGCGGGGAAGCGCGCGGGCAAGAGGAACGCGGGTAAGAGGAACGCCACGCCCCGATTTGAGTACCCGTACTCAGGCACCGCTCCCCGCCGGGGTCCCACGCTGGTGGCATGCTGTGGTCCGACCCCGAGAACGAGCCGCCCAAGGAACTGCGCGACATGCAGGACATGCTGCGGCGGCTGAGCGTTTTCCTGGCCCTGGCCATGGTCCTCGCGATGATCGTGATCGGCGTGCGGTGACGGCCGGCGCCTCCGGTGTCCCCGGTGCCGCCGATACCCTGATCACATGACAGACCAGCAGCCGCGCCGCCGACTCGTCCTCGCCTCCCAGTCCCCGGCCCGGCTCGGGCTGCTGCGCCAGGCCGGGCTCGCCCCCGAGGTGCTCGTGAGCGGCGTCGACGAGGACGCCGTCACCGCGCCCACCCCCGCCGAGCTGGCCCTCGCCCTGGCCGAGGCCAAGGCCTCCGTCGTGGCCGCGAAGCCCGAGGTGCACGGCGCCCTGGTGATCGGCTGCGACTCGGTGCTCGACCTGGACGGCCAGGCCCTCGGCAAGCCGGCGGACGCCGAGGAGGCCACCGCCCGCTGGAAGGCGATGCGCGGCCGGGCGGGCACGCTGCAGACCGGCCACTGCGTCTGGGACACCGCCTCGGGCCGTCATGTCTCGGCCATCGCCTCCACCGTCGTCCGCTTCGGCGAGCCGACCGACGAGGAGATCGCGGCCTACGTGGCCTCCGGCGAACCCCTCTACGTCGCCGGGGCGTTCACCCTGGACGGCCGCTCGGCGCCGTTCATCGACGGCATCGAGGGCGACCACGGGAACGTGATCGGCATCAGCCTGCCCCTGCTGCGGCGGCTCCTGGCCGAACTCGGGGTCGGCATCACGGCGTTGTGGGAGCCGGTGGCTGGCTGACCGGGGAGCCGTCGTCGCCCTTGCCGTCCACGGGCCGCCCGGCCGCGGGCTCCTCGCGGGGGTCGTGGGTCATCAGGAGCAGCACGACGAGGGCGAGGACGACGATCATGTACAGGAAGGCCTGCGGCCCGACCAGTCCCCAGCCGAAGGCGCCGAGCAGCCCGTGCACCACGGCCACGCTGACCAGCAGGACCCGGCCGAGCCCGGCGGGCGGGCGGTCGCGCAGCGCCACGAGCAGGGCGACCAGGGCGCACAGCGCGAAGTAGAGCCCGAAGACGACACCGCCGATCTTCGAGGACAGGGACATCATGTCCGGGTCGAGACCGGCCAGGGACATGTCCTGCCGGTCGACGACCATCCCCAGGAACCAGTTCAGCGCCGCCACGGCGAACGCCTCCGCGAGGAGCACCACCGCCACGATCCACGCCACCGGCCTGCGCACTGACACCGGTCCCCACCCACTTCCGACCGCTGCCGCACAGGACAGCTGTTACCCCAAGTACGTTCGAGACCCCCCGAACGCTACTAACGGGTAAACCCCGCCACAAGGGGTCCACCACGAGCAAAGAATCATTGGGCCATTGGTAGGGACTCCACAAAGAAACGGAGTGGTCCGCAGCACGCTCGCACAGAGACCTTGACCACACGGGAGGACTAGGGTTTCCCCGAGTAGCCCTGCGTACCGTGGTACGACAAGGGCTTTGGCAGGCCGAGCGAGCCTCGGATCACGCTCCGTGTGGGCAAGCTCACCAATGGGGACGGGTCGAAGTGCCGTGTCGGCAGTCCCTAAACTCGGCTTGTTTCAAGGAGGGAGCCTCAATCGTGCGCAAGGTGCTCATCGCCAATCGTGGCGAAATCGCTGTCCGCGTGGCCCGAGCCTGCCGGGACGCGGGGATCGCGAGCGTGGCCGTATACGCGGACCCGGACCGGGACGCATTGCATGTCCGCGCCGCTGACGAGGCGTTCGCCCTGGGCGGTGACACCCCCGCCACCAGCTACCTGGACATCGGCAAGGTGCTCCAGGCCGCCGAGGACTCCGCAGCGGACGCCGTCCACCCCGGCTACGGCTTCCTCTCGGAGAACGCCGACTTCGCCCAGGCCGTCCTGGACGCGGGCCTGACCTGGATCGGCCCGCCCCCGCAGGCCATCCGCGACCTCGGCGACAAGGTCGCCGCCCGGCACATCGCCCAGCGGGCCGGCGCCCCGCTGGTCGCGGGCACCCCCGACCCGGTCTCCGGCGCGGACGAGGTCGTCGCCTTCGCCGGGCAGCACGGCCTGCCCCTCGCGATCAAGGCCGCCTTCGGCGGCGGCGGACGCGGCCTCAAGGTCGCCCGCACCCTCGAAGAAATCCCCGAACTCTACGACTCCGCCGTCCGCGAGGCCGTCGCCGCCTTCGGCCGCGGCGAATGCTTCGTCGAGCGCTACCTCGACAAGCCCCGCCACGTGGAGACCCAGTGCCTGGCCGACACCCACGGCAACGTGGCCGTCGTCTCCACCCGCGACTGCTCCCTGCAGCGCCGCCACCAAAAACTCGTCGAGGAAGCCCCCGCCCCCTTCCTGTCCCGGGCCCAGACAGACCAGCTGTACGCCGCCTCCAAGGCCATCCTCAAAGAGGCCGGCTACGTCGGCGCCGGCACCGTGGAGTTCCTGGTCGGCGCCGACGGCACCGTCTCCTTCCTGGAGGTCAACACCCGCCTCCAGGTCGAACACCCGGTCACCGAGGAAGTCACCGGCATCGACCTGGTCCGCGAGATGTTCCGCATCGCCGACGGCGAAGAACTCGGCTACGACGACCCCGCCCTGCGCGGCCACTCCTTCGAGTTCCGCATCAACGGCGAGGACCCCGGCCGCGGCTTCCTGCCCGCCCCCGGCACCGTCACCCTCTTCGCCCCGCCCTCCGGACCGGGCGTCCGCCTGGACGCCGGCGTGGAATCCGGCAGCGTCATCGGCCCGGCCTGGGACTCCCTGCTGGCCAAACTCATCATCACCGGCCGCACCCGCAAGGAAGCCCTCCAGCGCGCCGCCCGCGCCCTGGAGGAGTTCACCGTCGAGGGCATGGCCACCGCCCTCCCCTTCCACCGCGCCGTCGTCACCGACCCCGCCTTCGCCCCCGAACTCACCGGATCCAGTGACCCCTTCACGGTCCACACCCGCTGGATCGAAACCGAGTTCGCCAACGAGATCAAGCCCTTCACCGCGCCCGCCGACGGCGAGGCGGACGAGGAGTCGGGCCGCGAGACGGTCGTCGTCGAGGTCGGCGGCAAGCGCCTGGAGGTCTCCCTGCCCTCCTCGCTGGGCATGTCCCTGGCCCGTACCGGGCTCGCGGCCGGTGCCCGCCCCAAGCGCCGCGCGGCGAAGAAGTCCGGCCCCGCGGCCTCCGGCGACACCCTCGCCTCCCCGATGCAGGGCACCATCGTCAAGATCGCCGTCGAAGAGGGCCAGGAAGTCCAGGAAGGCGACCTGATCGTCGTCCTGGAGGCCATGAAGATGGAACAGCCCCTCAACGCCCACAAGGCGGGCACCGTCAAGGGCCTGAGCGCCGAAGTCGGGGCCTCCCTCACCTCCGGCGCCGCCATCTGCGAGATCAAGGACTGAGGACACCCGCACAACGACACGACGGGGGCGCCCGGGACCACAGGACCGGTCCCGGGCGCCCCCGCCGTTCAGCGTCGGCGCATGTCGGCGACGCGCGCCCGCTCCGTCCCGCCGTTCTGCTCACCCAGGGGGGTGGCCGAGCGCAGCCCCGCCGCGCCCGGGACCTGACGGCGTGGTCCCGGAAGCGGCACGTCCCGGCGCTGCTGACGCGCTGGGACCGCATCGCCCCCCGAGGCCCCCGAGGCCCCGGCGCCGGTCGTCGCACCCCCCGACGCCCCGGCCACGGCGATCTGCACGCCCTGGTCGGCCAGGGCCTGGAGTTCGGTGGCGGCGCGGTCGTCGTGGGCCGGTGACTCGTCCGTGACCAGGCGGGTGATGACGTCCGTGGGCACGGTCTGGAACATGGTGTCGGTACCGAGCTTGGAGTGGTCGGCGAGGACGACGACCTCGGCGGCGGCCTGCACCAGCGCGCGGTCGACGGACGCCGACAGCATGTTGGAGGTGGACAGCCCCCGCTCGGCGGTCAGTCCGCTCCCGGACAGGAAGGCCTTGGACACCCGCAGCCCTTGAAGGGACTGCTCGGCGCCCGAGCCGACGAGGGCGTAGTTGGACCCGCGCAGCGTGCCGCCGGTCATCACGACCTCGACCCGGTTGGCGTGGGCCAGGGCCTGGGCCACCAGCAGCGAGTTGGTGACGACGGTCAACCCGGGCACCCGCGCGAGCCGGCGGGCCAGCTCCTGGGTGGTGGTCCCGGCCCCCACCACGATGGCCTCGCCTTCTTCGACGAAGCCCGCGGCGAGATCGGCGATGGCCGTCTTCTCGGCGGTCGCGAGATGGGACTTCTGCGGAAAGCCGGACTCTCGCGTGAACCCGCCCGGCAGTACCGCACCGCCGTGCCGGCGGTCGAGGAGTCCTTCTGCCTCCAGTGCGCGCACGTCCCGCCGTACGGTCACTTCGGAGGTCTGGACGACGCGGGCGAGTTCACGGAGCGACACGGCCCCGTTCGCTCGCACCATTTCGAGGATCAATTGGCGACGTTCTGCAGCGAACACGAAACTGACAGTAACCCCAACGACCGTCTGCTTTCAGCAGTATGCGCCGAATAACAGAAGTTGTTCGCATGACCGCAGCCCAAGTGGTATACGCGCCTACCCCACCCGCCTATGCCACCCGCAAGCTCGGCAACTCCCCGTGACCAGCGGGGAGTCGTTTCAAGCCGCGGACGCGAACCCGGGCCCAGGCCTAGCCCTCTGCGCCGGCCTTCCGCGTGTGCAGCTGCCGGGCGACCTCGGCGATCGAGCCCGAGAGGGACGGGTACACGGTGAACGCGTTCGCGATCTGCTCGACCGTCAGGTTGTTGTCGACGGCGATCGAGATGGGGTGGATGAGTTCCGAGGCGCGCGGCGCCACCACGACACCGCCGACCACGATCTCGGTGCCCGGCCGGCAGAAGATCTTGACGAAGCCGTCCCGGATGCCCTGCATCTTGGCGCGCGGGTTGCGCAGCAGCGGCAGCTTCACCACCCGGGCGTCGATCTTGCCGGCGTCCACGTCGGCCTGCGAGTACCCGACGGTGGCGATCTCGGGGTCGGTGAAGACGTTGGCGGAGACGGTCTTGAGGTCCAGCGGGGTGACCGCGTCGCCGAGGAAGTGGTACATGGCGATCCGCCCCTGCATGGCGGCCACCGAGGCGAGGGCGAAGACTCCGGTCACGTCACCGGCGGCGTACACACCGGGGGCCGAGGTCCGCGACACCCGGTCGGTCCGGATGTGCCCGGAGTCCTTGAGCTTGACCCCGGCCTCCTCAAGGCCCATCCCCTCGGTGTTGGGAATGGCGCCGACCGCCATCAGGCAGTGCGATCCCGTGATGACCCGCCCGTCCGACAGGGTGACCTCGACCCGGTCCCCCACCCGTTTGGCGGACTGGGCCCGGGAGCGCGACATGACGTTCATACCGCGCCGCCGGAACACGTCCTCCAGTACGGCGGCGGCGTCCGGGTCCTCCCCGGGCAGCACCCGGTCCCGCGACGACACGAGCGTGACCCGCGACCCGAGCGCCTGATAGGCCCCGGCGAACTCGGCACCGGTGACACCCGACCCCACCACGATCAGCTCTTCGGGCAGCTCCTCCAGGTCGTACACCTGGGTCCAGTTCAGGATCCGCTCGCCGTCGGGCCGGGCGTCGGGCAGCTCACGGGGGTGTCCGCCGGTCGCGATGAGCACCGCGTCCGCGGTGAGCGTCTCCTGGCTCCCGTCGGCGACCCGCACCACGACCTTCCGGGACCCGTCGAGCCCCTGCATCCCCTCCAGCCGCGCACGCCCGCGCATCACCCGAGCGCCCGCGCGGGTCACGGAGGCGGTGATGTCGTGCGACTGCGCCAGCGCGAGCCGCTTCACACGCCGGTTGACCTTCCCGAGGTCGACCCCCACCACCCGGGTGGCCTGCTCCATCGGCGGGGTGTCGTCGGCGACGATGATCCCCAGCTCCTCGTAGGAGGAGTCGAAGGTGGTCATCACCTCGGCCGTGGCGATCAGGGTCTTGGACGGCACGCAGTCGGTCAGCACCGACGCACCGCCCAGGCCGTCGCAGTCGACGACGGTCACCTCCGCGCCGAGCTGCGCGGCCACCAGCGCCGCTTCGTATCCGCCGGGTCCGCCGCCAATGATCACGATCCGAGTCACGTACCCCATTGTCCCGCACCCTTCAAGGGGAGGCCGTCCGGGGGCACCTCTGTCACAGCAGTACCGCCCGACCCCCCTGCCGTACCCTTCCCCCATGTCGCTCTACGCCGCTTACGCCGGCAACCTCGACGCGCGGTTGATGACCCGCCGCGCCCCGCACTCGCCGCTGCGCGCCACCGGCTGGCTGAACGGGTGGCGGCTGACCTTCGGGGGCGAGCACATGGGCTGGGAGGGCGCGCTCGCGACCCTCGTCGAGGACCCGATCTCCCAGGTCTTCGTCGCCCTCTACGACCTGGCCCCGATGGACGAGGACTCGCTCGACCGCTGGGAGGGCGTGGGCCTGGACATCTACCGGCGCACCCGCGTGCGCGTCCACACTCTTGAGGGCGAGGAGCAGGCCTGGACCTACGTCCTGAACGCCTACGAGGGCGGCCTGCCCTCCGCCCGCTACCTGGGAGAGGTCGCGGACGCCGCCGAATCGGCGGGCGCCCCCCACGACTACGTGATGGGCCTTCGCAAGCGCCCCTGCTGAGCCCTCCTCGTCGGAAACGACAAGACAACGATCGCAAAGCCGTGGCCTCCATCATCTACGCGCGTAGGCGAAGACCGGCTACCCTCTTCGGCGTGAACGCATCTCTTCTTCCGGACGACATCCAGGGCGACCCCTACGCCGCCGCCGACGCCGCCGCGGCCCGTCTGCGGGAACTCACCGGCGCCGAGACCCACGACGTCGCCCTCGTGATGGGCTCCGGCTGGGCACCGGCCGTGGACGCCCTGGGCGCTCCCGAGACCGATCTCCAGGTCACCGAACTGCCCGGCTTCCCGAAGCCGGCGGTGGAGGGGCACGGCGGCAAGGTCCGCTCGTACTCCATCGGCGACAAGCGAGCACTGGTCTTCCTCGGCCGCACCCATTACTACGAGGGCCACGGGGTGGCCTCGGTGGCCCACGGCGTCCGCACGGCCGTCGCCGCCGGCGCCAAGACGATCATTTTGACCAACGGCTGCGGCGGCCTGCGCGAGGGCATGCGCCCCGGCCAGCCGGTCCTGATCAGCGACCACATCAACCTCACCGCCACCTCCCCCATCGTGGGCGCGAACTTCGTCGACCTCACGGACCTCTACTCCCCGCGGCTGCGGGCACTGTGCAAGGAGGTCGACCCCACGCTGGAGGAGGGCGTCTACGCCCAGTTCCCCGGCCCGCACTACGAGACCCCGGCCGAGATCCGCATGGCCCGCGTCATCGGGGCCGACCTGGTCGGCATGTCGACGGTCCTGGAGGCGATCGCCGCCCGCGAGGCCGGCGCGGAGGTACTGGGCATCTCGCTGGTGACCAACCTCGCGGCGGGCATGACGGGCGAGCCCCTCAACCACGAGGAGGTCCTGCAAGCGGGCCGCGACTCCGCGTCCCGCATGGGCGCCCTGCTGACCCAGGTCCTGGGCCGCCTGTAGACCCGGCCCGGACAGCGGAACCCGGTCCGGACGGGTAGCCGCGTACGGCGGGAAGGGATGCGACGAGGGGTGTCCGCCCGCAGCGGTTGGCGCGTCAACGCGCGAACCTTTCCAGGTGACCGATTCCGCGCCGTTCCGAGGACGGACACCCCCCGGCGCGGCCCGACCCGCCCCACAGCCGAAGGCGCCACCCGCACCCCCACAACCCGCACAGGCCGCCGCAGGCACCCACCCCGCACCACACCCACACCCGCACCCGCACCCGCACCCGCACCCGCACCCGCAAGACACACGAGAGGCTGACCGACGTGCACGACGACGACCTCCTCGCACGGGCCAAGGCATGGCTGGCCGAGGACCCCGACGCGGACACCCGCGCGGAACTCGCCAAGCTCATCGACGCCGAGGACCACGCCCAGCTCACCGCGCGCTTCTCCGGCACCCTCCAGTTCGGCACCGCCGGCCTGCGCGGCGAACTCGGCGCGGGCCCGATGCGCATGAACCGCTCGGTCGTCATCCGCGCCGCCGCCGGCCTGGCCGCGTACCTCAAGAAGCAGGGCATCCCCCACGGGGACGGCACGGCCGGCCTCGTCGTCATCGGCTACGACGCCCGCCACAAGTCACAGGACTTCGCCCGCGACACCGCCGCGGTCATGACCGGCGCCGGCCTCCGGGCAGCCGTCCTCCCCCGCCCCCTGCCCACCCCCGTCCTCGCCTTCGCCATACGGCACCTCGGCGCGGTCGCCGGCGTGGAGGTCACCGCCAGCCACAACCCGCCCCGCGACAACGGCTACAAGGTGTACCTCGGCGACGGCTCCCAGATCGTGCCCCCCGCCGACGCCGAGATCGCCGCGGAGATCGCCGCCGTACGCTCGCTGCACGACGTCCCCCGCCCCGAGACCGGCGCGCGGATCCTGGACGACTCCGTCCTCGACGCGTACCTCGCCCGCACGGACGCGGTCCTCGCGCCCGGCTCCCCGCGCACCGCCCGCACCGTCTACACCGCGATGCACGGCGTGGGCGGGGAGACCCTCCTCGCCGCGTTCGCCCGCGCGGGCTTCCCCGCCCCCGCCCTGGTGACCGAGCAGGCCGACCCCGACCCGGACTTCCCCACCGTCGCCTTCCCCAACCCGGAGGAGCCGGGCGCGATGGACCTCGCCTTCGCGAAGGCCCGCGAGACGGACCCGGACCTGGTGATCGCCAACGACCCGGACGCAGACCGCCTGGCCGTCGCCGTACCCGACGGCACCGACTGGCGCATGCTCCGCGGCGACGAGGTCGGCGCCCTCCTGGCCGCCCATCTGGTCGCCCGCCGGGCGCACGGCACCTTCGCGGAGTCGATCGTCTCCTCCTCCCTCCTCGGCCGCATCGCCGAGAAGGCGGGCCTCCCCCACGAGGAGACCCTCACCGGCTTCAAGTGGATCGCCCGCGTGGCGGGCCTGCGCTACGGCTACGAGGAGGCGCTCGGCTACTGCGTCGACCCCGAGGGCGTCCGCGACAAGGACGGCATCACCGCGGCCCTGCTGATCACGGAACTCGCGTCCACCCTGAAGGAGGCCGGCCGCACCCTCCTCGACCTCCTGGACGACCTGGCCGTGGAGCACGGCCTGCACGCCACGGACCAGCTGGCGGTCCGCGTGGAGGACCTGTCCGTGATCGCCGCCGCGATGCGCCGCCTGCGCGAGCAGCCGCCCGCGCGGCTCGCGGGCCTGCCCGTCACGAACGCCGAGGACCTCACCCGGGGCACGGACACGCTGCCGCCCACCGACGGCCTGCGCTACACGCTCGACGGTGCCCGTGTGATCGTCCGCCCGAGCGGTACGGAGCCCAAGCTGAAGTGCTACCTGGAGGTGGTCGTCCCGGTCGCCGCGCGGCCCGGCCTCCCCGCGGCCCGCGCGAAGGCGAGGGACCTCCTGGCGGCACTCAAGCGGGACCTGTCGACAGCGGCGGGCATCTGACACCACGCACCCGGCCCCCCGAACCCACCACCGTCACTTCACCCCGAACCCAAACCGCCAACCCACCCCCGAAGCGCCCCCGAACCCTCCCGTCACCCCGTCCCCAACAGCACCGCAAGCAGCACCGCCCCCACGACGACCGGCGCGACGACCTCGTAGGCCCAGCGCACCGTCACCTCGCCCTGCGAGGTGTTCGCCTGCTTCCGCGCCTCCAGGATGTCGCGCAGCTCGTCCATGACCTTGTCGGCCTCCGCCCGCACCGGCCCGTCCGCAGCCGCGTCCGAGACCGCGGCACCGCGCACGGCGCCGGCACCGGCACCGGCACGGGCGCCACCACCGCCCCCGCCGAACCCCCCGAGCACGCCCCCACGCCCCCGGCCACCCCCGGAGGTCCGCCGCGCCTCCTGCCGCGCCGCCTTCTTGCGGCCGCGCAGCGAGACGGGGATGGACCACAGCTGGTACTTGTCGCCGGACTCGGAGAACACCTCGTTGGAGTAGCTGGACCGGAACGAGGCGACCTGCCCCCAGGGCAGCTCGACGACGCGGAAGGGATTGCGCACCCGCAGCCGGTCCTCGCCCGCGAAGACGGCGGGCCGCACTGTGTAGGCGGCGATCAGCGGCACGAGGAACAGCAGCGCCGCGAGCGCGGTCCACGGGGTGCGCCCGTCGCCCGCGACCACGGCGTCGATGCCGAGCCAGAGGGCGAGGGCGAGCAGCAGGACTCCGCCGGCGATGCCCGCGGGCGAGCGGTAGATCCGGTCCTTGGACACGGGTACCGGCGGCTGCGGAGAGGGTGACTGGGGCTCCGGGGTCGTCATGATGCCGATTGTGCACGACGCCGCCGACAACGCTCATGGGCGGGGACCGCACGGAACGAGCGGACGGGACCGAACGAGCACGCGGGACTGTACAGCCGCTACGCGCGTAGATATGCTCGCCTGGTGACCATGCCCACCACTGCACCCGCACCCGGACTCGCCGACGTCACCGCGTCCGACAGCACGCTGCGCCGCTTCCTCCACGGGCTGCCCGGCGTCGACACGGTCGGCCTCGAGGCGCGCGCCGCCTCGCTCGGCACCCGTTCCATCAAGACCACCGCGAAGGCGTACGCCCTCGACCTGGCCATCTCGATGGTCGACCTGACGACGCTGGAAGGCGCGGACACCCCGGGCAAGGTCCGGGCGCTCGGCGCGAAGGCGGTCCGTCCCGACCCGACCGACCGCTCGGCCCCCGCCACGGCGGCCGTCTGCGTGTATCCCGACATGGTGCCCGCCGCCAAGGAGGCCGTCGCCGGCTCGGCCGTCAAGGTCGCCTCGGTCGCCACCGCCTTCCCGGCCGGCCGCGCCTCGCTCGCCGTCAAGCTGGCCGACGTGCGCGAGGCCGTGACGGCGGGCGCCGACGAGGTCGACATGGTCATCGACCGCGGGGCGTTCCTCGCGGGGAACTACATGAAGGTGTACGACGAGATCGTCGCCGTACGGGAGGCCTGCGGCACGTCCGCCCGTCTGAAGGTCATCTTCGAGACCGGCGAGCTGTCGACGTACGACAACATCCGCCGCGCGAGCTGGCTCGGCATGCTGGCGGGCGCCGACTTCATCAAGACGTCCACCGGCAAGGTCGCGGTCAACGCGACCCCGGCCAACACCCTTCTGATGCTGGAGGCGGTCCGCGACTTCCGCGCGCAGACCGGCGTCCAGGTCGGTGTGAAGCCGGCCGGCGGCATTCGTACCGCCAAGGACGCGATCAAGTTCCTGGTCCTGGTCAACGAGACGGCGGGCGGGGACTGGCTGGACAACCACTGGTTCCGCTTCGGCGCCTCCTCGCTCCTGAACGACCTGCTGATGCAGCGTCAGAAGCTGGCCACGGGCCGCTACAGCGGCCCCGACTACGTGACGGTGGACTGAGACCCATGACCATGGACAAGCAGACATCCGCGTTCGAGTACGCGCCGGCGCCCGAGTCCCGTGCGGTCGTCGACATCGCCGCGTCCTACGGACTGTTCATCGACGGCGAGTTCGCCGAGGCGGCCGACGGCAAGGTCTTCAAGACGGTCTCCCCGTCCACCGAGGAGGTTCTCTCCGAGGTCGCCGAGGCCGGCGAGGCGGATGTCGACCGCGCCGTGAAGGCGGCCCGCAAGGCCTTCGAGAAGTGGTCGGCGCTGCCCGGAGCGGAGCGGGCGAAGTACCTCTTCCGCATCGCCCGCCTCATCCAGGAACGCAGCCGCGAGCTTGCCGTCCTGGAGACCCTCGACAACGGCAAACCGATCAGGGAGACCCGTGACGCGGATCTCCCCCTGGTCGCCGCACACTTCTTCTACTACGCGGGCTGGGCCGACAAGCTCGGCCACGCCGGCTTCGGCGCGGACCCGCGCCCGCTCGGCGTCGCGGGCCAGGTCATCCCGTGGAACTTCCCGCTCCTGATGCTGGCGTGGAAGATCGCCCCGGCGCTCGCGACCGGCAACACGGTGGTCCTGAAGCCGGCCGAGACGACCCCCCTGTCCGCCCTCTTCTTCGCGGACATCTGCCGGCAGGCGGGCCTGCCGAAGGGCGTCGTCAACATCGTCACCGGCGACGGCCGCGCCGGTGCCGCGCTGATCGCCCACCCCGACGTGAACAAGGTCGCCTTCACCGGCTCCACGGCCGTCGGCAAGGAGATCGCGCGCACGGTCGCGGGCACCCGCAAGAGGCTGACCCTCGAACTCGGCGGCAAGGGCGCGAACATCGTCTTCGACGACGCCCCGATCGACCAGGCCGTGGAGGGCGTCGTCAACGGCATCTTCTTCAACCAGGGCCAGGTCTGCTGCGCGGGCTCCCGCCTCCTCGTCCAGGAGTCCGTCCACGACGAGCTGCTGGACTCCCTCAAGCGCAGGCTCTCGACCCTGCGCCTGGGCGACCCGCTGGACAAGAACACCGACATCGGCGCGATCAACTCCGCCGAGCAACTGGCCCGTATCACCGCCCTCGCGGACCAGGGCGAGGCGGAGGGCGCCGAGCGCTGGTCCCCGGCCTGCGAACTGCCCTCCTCCGGCTACTGGTTCGCCCCGACGCTCTTCACCAACGTCACCCAGGCGCACACCGTGGCCCGCGACGAGATCTTCGGCCCGGTCCTGTCCGTCCTGACCTTCCGCACGCCGGACGAGGCCGTGGCCAAGGCCAACAACACCCCGTACGGCCTGTCGGCAGGCATCTGGTCGGAGAAGGGTTCGCGCATCCTGGCGGTCGCGGGCAGGCTGCGCGCGGGCGTGATCTGGTCCAACACGTTCAACAAGTTCGATCCGACCTCGCCGTTCGGCGGCTACAAGGAGTCGGGCTTCGGCCGCGAGGGCGGCCGCCACGGCCTGGAGGCGTACCTTGCCCCGTCGAGCCCGGAAGGCACGCGATAAATGAGCACAGTTGACCGACTTTCCGTACTGAAGACCTACAAGCTGTACGTCGGCGGGAAGTTCCCGCGTTCCGAGAGCGGCCGGGTGTACGAGGTGACGGACTCGAAGCAGAGGTGGCTGGCGAACGCCCCGCTGTCCTCCCGCAAGGACGCCCGTGACGCGGTGGTCGCGGCGCGCAGGGCGTTCGGCGGCTGGTCCGGCGCGACGGCGTACAACCGCGGCCAGGTCCTCTACCGCGTCGCCGAGATGCTGGAGGGCCGCCGGGACCAGTACGTCGCGGAGGTGGCCGACGCGGAGGGCCTGTCGAAGTCGAAGGCGGCGGCGCAGGTGGACGCCGCGATCGACCGCTGGGTCTGGTACGCGGGCTGGACCGACAAGATCGCCCAGGTGGTCGGCGGCGGCAACCCGGTCGCGGGCCCGTTCTTCAACCTGTCCTCCCCGGAGCCGACGGGTGTCGTCGCCGTCCTCGCCCCGCAGGAGTCGTCCTTCCTGGGCCTGGTCTCGGTCGTCGCCCCGGTGATCGCGACCGGCAACACGGCGGTCGTGGTGGCCTCGGAGAAGCGCCCGCTCCCCGCCCTCTCCCTCGGCGAGGTCCTGGCCACCTCCGACCTCCCCGGCGGCGTGGTCAACATCCTCTCCGGCCGCACGGCGGAGATCGCCGCCCCCCTCGCCTCCCACCAGGACGTCAACGCGATCGACCTGGCGGGCGCCGACGAGGCGCTGGCGAAGGACCTGGAGATCGCGGCGGCGGACAACCTCAAGCGCACCCTTCGTCCACACCCTGTGGACAACACGGACTGGTCCGCGACCCCGGGCATCGACCGCCTGACGGCGTTCCTGGAGACGAAGACGGTCTGGCACCCGACGGGCGCCCTGGGCGCGTCCGGCTCGTCGTACTGAGCCGCCACCGCACCGCGCCCGCCCACGAGCGAGCCGCGCCCTCCCTCCGTCCGGGGAGGGCGCGGCTCTCGGCGTGCGAGCGGGCGCGTCAGCGCAGCAGCTCCGTCACCTCTCCCAGCACGGGAACGCTGCCGAGCGACTGCGCCTGCGCGACCGGGCCCGTCAGGGCTGTCGAGGTGAGCGGCTGGAAGTCGGCGACCTTCGTGCCGACGCCGTTGTCCAGCGGATCGACGCCGGTGCCGGCCAGCGGGTTGGGCTTGAGGTCGGCGATCGGACCGGTGACGTAACCGACCGTGCCGGCCAGGGCCGCCACACCGGCCTGCGGGTCGACGTTGCCCAGCGAGGTGGGGCGGGTGTTCGCCAGGCCGGCGACGGTGTCGCCGGCGTCCGCCGCGGAGGCCGTGGCCGCGCCCGCGCCCAGGGCCACCCCGGCGGTCGCGAGGAGGACCAGGGCGCGCTGGGCGGTCGGGGTGCGGGGGGACGCGTGTCGGGCCATCGGTGAGCCACCTCGTGCTTCGGAGTACTTCGAGAGTACGTCGGAGGGTAATCGGTTCGACGCGAAGCGTAGTTGAGATGTGACGCGGGCTTCAAAGTCGACCCGCGGGGTCTGCGACGGCTGTTCGATGCCTCAGACTGGTGTCCCGTGAGCTTCCATCCGCCCCCACCGACGCGAGTCGTGCTGCTCTGCGGCCCTTCCGGCTCCGGCAAGTCCCTCCTCGCCGCCCGCTGCGGCCTCCCGGTACTGCGCCTCGACGACTTCTACAAGGAGGGCACCGACCCGACGCTGCCGACGGTGCCCCGCAGCGCCGACATCGACTGGGACCACCCCGGGTCGTGGGACGCGGACGCGGCCGTCGCCGCCATCGCGGAGCTGTGCCGTACGGGCCGTACCGACGTGCCCGTCTACGACATCTCGCTCAGCGCCCGCACCGGCGAGGACACGGTCGACATCGGACGGAGCCCGCTGTTCCTCGCGGAGGGCGTCTTCGCCGCCGAACTGGTGGCGCGCTGCCGGGAACTGGGTGTGCTGGCCGACGCGCTGTGTCTGAGCCGGGGCCCGGTGCGGACGTTCCGCCGCCGTTTCCTGCGGGATCTTCGGGAGGGCCGCAAGTCCGTGCCGTTCCTGCTGCGCCGGGGCTGGCGGCTGATGCGGCAGGAGCGTTCGGTCATCGCCCGGCAGACGGCGCTGGGCGCCCACGCCTGCGACCGGGACGAGGCGATGGGCCGCCTGGCCGCCGCGGCGGGCCGGTGCGCGACGACGGGTACGGCCGCGTAGCGCGCCCGCCCGTGCCCGCACGGGTGCCGGCCGGTGCCCCTGTTCGCACACGCGAGAGCGGGACTGGACGGACCCCCCGGCCCTCCAGTCCCGCTCTCTGTTCCCCGTGATCCCCCGTGCTTTCCCCCGTGTTCCCCGTTCCCCCGTGTCCCCCCGTTGTTCCCCCGTGGTGCTTCCCCGTGAGTAAGAGCCCGGTGCCCTCCCCCTGATACACCCCGGCCCCTACTTTTTTCGCGGGCCCCCCGGCCCGCGCCCCCGTACCTTCAGGCGACCAGTTCGCCGAAGGCGTCCTCCCGGTCACGGCCGAAGCTGAGGACCTCGTCCTCGCGCAGCCGGCGCAGCGACCGCCAGATGCTCGACTTCACCGTGCCGACGCTGATGTCGAGGATGTCCGCGATCTCCGGGTCCGTGCGGCCCTCGTAGTAGCGCAGGACCAGCATGGTGCGCTGGAGTTCGGGCAGCCGGGCCAGCGCCTGCCACAGGACCGTGCGCAGCTCGGTGCCGCGCATCGCGTCCATGTCGCCGGGCGTCTCCGGCAGTTCCTCGGTCGGGTACTCGTTGAGCTTGCGGCGCCGCCACGCACTGATGTGCAGGTTGGTCATGGTGCGGCGGAGGTATCCGCCGACCGCCGCCTTGTCACTGATCCGGTCCCACGCCCGGTAGGTCGAGAACAGCGCGCTCTGCAGCAGGTCCTCGGCCTCGAAGCGGTCGCCGGTGAGGTGGTAGGCGGTCGCGTACAGAGAGGCGCGGCGCTCCTGGACGTAGGCGGTGAACTCCACCTCCGACAGGGAACGGCGCTCCCCCCCGACCTCCCCGTACGCGGTTCCCCCGTGCGTCTCCCCCCGGTTCCCCCTGTTCCCCTGGTCCCCCGTGGGCGCGTCGACCACCGTCATGTAGGCGGTGTGCTGACGCCCGGTGCCGCGAGCGCACCCCCGCCCGCTCACGGCACCGGACTTCTCGGAACCCCGGTGTGCGTGCACGTCGTGCAGACGCGTGACCACTGCGCTGGTGCTGGCGCCCTTCAGCGTGTTCATCTCGCGCCCCCCGTCGTGGACTTCCGGTGTTCGGTCTGCCGTGCTGCGACCTGCCGCGTTGCGGCCTGCCGTGTTGCTTGTGACGAAAAGCCTGCCGCGGTGACTTCATGGCCGTGTCCGCCGACTGTCACAGGCCTGTCACAGGGGGTCCGTCACGGCCGCGCCACCGTTCCTTCACAGGGTCCGGCGCCCCGGTCGGAGCGCATCCGGACCCACAGGTCGAACCGCGGGCCCTCCATGGGCCAGAATGAGCCCGTGCCTTCCCTGTTGCTGATCGAGGACGACGACGCCATCCGTACGGCCCTGGAGCTCTCCCTGACCCGCCAGGGCCACCGGGTGGCCACCGCTGCCAGCGGTGAGGACGGTCTGAAGCTGCTGCGCGAGCAGCGGCCCGACCTGATCGTGCTGGACGTGATGCTGCCAGGCATCGACGGATTCGAGGTGTGCCGTCGCATCCGGCGCACCGACCAGCTGCCGATCATCCTGCTGACCGCGCGCAACGACGACATCGACGTGGTCGTCGGTCTCGAGTCGGGCGCCGACGACTATGTGGTCAAACCCGTCCAGGGGCGGGTGCTGGACGCCCGGATCCGGGCCGTGCTGCGGCGCGGGGAGCGGGAGTCCAACGACGCGGCGAGCTTCGGCAGCCTGGTCATCGACCGTTCGGCGATGACCGTGACGAAGAACGGCGAGGACCTCCAGCTCACGCCGACCGAGCTGCGGCTGCTGCTCGAACTGAGCCGGCGGCCGGGGCAGGCGCTGTCCCGGCAGCAATTGCTGCGGCTGGTGTGGGAGCACGACTACCTGGGCGACTCCCGCCTGGTGGACGCCTGCGTGCAGCGGCTGCGCGCCAAGGTCGAGGACGTGCCGTCGTCCCCGACGTTGATCCGTACCGTGCGGGGTGTCGGCTACCGGCTGGATCCGCCTCAGTGACACGGGAACACCAGGGGGGCGCCCGCGGCTGGGCCGCGGCGCGCAAGGGAGTCTGGTCCTGGCTGCGCTTCACCAGCCTGCGCCTTCGGCTGGTCCTCGTCTTCGGCCTGGTCGCGCTCACCGCCGCCGTGTCCGCGTCCGGCATCGCCTACTGGCTGAACCGGGAGGCGGTGCTCACCCGCACCCAGGACGCCGTGCTGCGCGACTTCGAGCAGGAGATGCAGAACCGGGCGGGCGCGCTGCCCGAGCACCCCACGCAGGACGAGTTGCAGCACACCGCGGGGCAGATGGCCAACAGCAGCCAGCGGTTCGGCGTGCTGCTCGTCGCCGTGAACGCCGACGGCAAGACCGTGTACGGCAGTTCGGGCGGCCTGGGCGGCTTCACGCTGTCCGACGTGCCCGAGTCGCTGCGCAGGGCGGTGAACAAGGAGCAGAAGGTCACCTCGGCCAACAAGCACCCGTACCACCTGTACTGGCAGCGCACGACCGACGGCGACACCCCCCGGCTCGTGGCCGGCACGAAGGTGATCGGCGGCGGGCCGACCGGCTACATGCTCAAGTCGCTGGAACCGGAGGCCAAGGACCTCAACTCGCTCGCCTGGTCGCTGGGGATCGCCACCGCGCTCGCCCTGCTCGGCTCCGCGCTGCTCGCGCAGGCCCTGGCGACGACCGTGCTGAAGCCGGTGCACCGGCTCGGGGTCGCGGCGCGGCGGCTGGGCGAGGGGAAGCTGGACACGCGGCTGCGCGTGTCGGGCACCGACGAACTGGCCGATCTGTCCCGGACGTTCAACAGCGCCGCCGAGGCCCTGGAGAAGCGCGTCGCGGACATGGCCGGCCGGGAGCAGGCCTCCCGGCGCTTCGTGGCCGACATGAGCCACGAGCTGCGCACCCCGCTGACGGCGATCACGGCCGTCACGGAGGTACTGGAGGAGGAACTGGAGTTCGAGGGCGGCGGATTCGACCCGATGATCGAGCCCGCCGTACGGCTGGTGGTCAGCGAGACGCGGCGGCTGAACGACCTCGTGGAGAACCTGATGGAGGTCACCCGCTTCGACGCGGGCACCGCCCGGCTGGTCCTGGACGACGTGGACGTCGCCGACCAGATCACCGCCTGCATCGACGCCCGCGCCTGGCTGGACGCCGTCGACCTGGACGCCGAGCGCGGCATCCACGCCCGCCTCGACCCGCGCCGCCTCGATGTCATCCTGGCCAACCTGATCGGCAACGCCCTCAAGCACGGCGGATCGCCGGTGCGGGTGTCGGTGGCGCGGGCGGACGACGAGATCGTCATCCGGGTGCGGGACAACGGGCCCGGCATCCCCGAGGACGTTCTGCCGCACGTCTTCGACCGCTTCTACAAGGCGAGCGCCTCCCGGCCGCGCTCCGAGGGCAGCGGGCTCGGCCTGTCCATCGCCCTGGAGAACGCGCACATCCACGGCGGCGGGATCACCGCGGAGAACTCCCGGCGGGGCGGCGCGGTGTTCACGCTGCGGCTGCCGCAGGACCCGTCCCCGCCGGCGGACGAGGACGCCGAGGACCCGGCGGGGGACGAGGGCACGGGCAAGGACGCGAAGGGACAGGTCTGATGGCCGTACGCCGCCTGCGGGCACTCCCCGGGCTCGTGGTGCTGGCCGCGCTGCTCGCCGGGTGCGGCATCCGCGCCACCGAAGTGCCCACGGACTACGGTCCCGCGCCCTCCCGGGTGCGCTGCTCGCTCGCCGAGCCGGACCTGTCGGCGCGGCCCGCGCCCGGCGTGCCGGCGCAGGTGTTCCTGCTGTGCGGCTCGTCGCTGGTGGCCGTCGACCGCACGGTACGGGTGCCGAACGGCGCGTCGGACTCCGGGCGGCGGGTGCTGGTGGCCCAGGGGTTGCTGGACCAGCTCGCGCAGCCGCCGTCGGCCGCGGAGAAGGAGGCCGGCTACACGACGGACGTGCGGCACGGCTCCCGGGTGAGCGGACCGCGCTCCGGCGATCCGGAGGACACGCTGCGCCTGAGCACCGACCCGGACGACCTGACGTCGTACGCCCTCGCCCAGATCGTGTGCACCTTCTCCGACTCGGCCGCGGCCGAGGGCGACGGCTCCGTGGTCCTGGCCGGACCCACCGACCGGACCGCCCGCCGCTACTCGTGCACGGACGAGGTGCGGACCCGGCCGGGCAGCAACGAACCGCCGGCCCGCGAGGTCACGGGCAGCTGACGGCCGAGGCCCCGCGACCGGGGGCGGGTGGGCCGTGGGGGCCATGTGGCGCAAGCCTCACCCTTGCGTGGGAGCGGCCGGAACCGCGCGCGGCGAAGGCCGCGTCTAGGGGGACGTGCAGCGTCATGGGTTCCTCGGCGGCAGCGCCGCGTTCCAGATCCGTGTGACAGGAAGTGTTCTCCTGGTCGCACATCTCGCGTTCGTCGCCTGGTACACGCTGCGGCCGCTGGACGTTCCCTGGGTGCTGCCCCCCAATCTGCAGCCGTTCGCCGGGATCCGTGCCGACCTGGCGCTGGGCTGGCCGGCCGCGGCCCGGTCGCTCGGCGGGGCGCTCGCCCTGCTGGCGCCGCTGGGCGTGCTGCTGCCGATGGCGGACGGCCGGCTGACCGTCTCGCCGCTCGCCTCCCTGCTGCGCACCGTGGCCGCGGGCGCCCTGCTGTCGCTGGGCATCGAGCTGTTGCAGACCGGCGTGCCCGGTCAGGTCGTCGATGTCGACTCGCTGCTGCTGAACACGGCGGGCGTGGCCCTCGCGCACCTCGCCGTCGTCCCCGCGGGCCGGGCCCGGCTCCGCCGCAGGTTCCGGTCGTGGCACGGGGAGGACGTTCCCCAGGAGGAGCCCGCTCAGGGGCGGACCCCGACGATTCCCAGGGTTGGTATCGCCCCGTAGAGCGATGCTTTGTTCCGTTCGTCTGCGTAGCGTGGAGGGCGGATGAAGGGGAAGCCGAACAGCGACCCCGCCCGGACGCTCACGAAGGAGCCGCCATGTCCAGCCTCGCTCGCCCCACCCACGGCCGCATGATCGGCGGAGTGTGCGCCGCGCTGGCCCGGCGCTTCGGCACCTCCAACACCACGATGCGGGTGATCTTCCTGGTCTCCTGCCTGCTGCCCGGCCCCCAGTTCCTTCTCTACCTCGCCCTGTGGATCCTGCTGCCGTCCGAGGAGAGTGCCCGCCGCACGGCCTGGTGACGGGCCCGTGCGCGGCAGCACCGCGGCCGGTACGCCGACGGGGCGCACCCGGAACCACCGGGTGCGCCCCGTCGGCGCGTTGGAAAAGAAGGGGGGCGGGTCAGCCGCCGAGCGGGAGGCCGTTGACCGGCAGGCCCTGCGTGGGCAGCCCCTGGGCCGGCAGGCCGCCGAGCAGCTTGGCGACCGGCTCGGTCGGGCCCTCGGCGAGCTGCTCCGCGAGCACCTGCTCGACGACCGGCTGTGCGGTGGTCAGACCCGTGCCGGAGACCTTGCGGCCCTGCTCCAGCACGTTGCCCGCGCCGGGTGCCACCTGGGAGACGGTCTCGGCGGGGAGGGTGCGGGCCACGGAGTCCACCGTCTGCGCGGTGTCGGGGAGCGCGGAGGCCGCGGAGGCCGCGCCCGCGCCGGCGGCGGCGAAGGCGGCACCGAGGGCGGCGACACCGAGGGTCTTGGCAGCAGACTGCTTCATGAAAATGCGTCCTCGTAATGGGGTGACGGGGAACTGAGCGGTCCTTGACCGTAAACACCCGGCACCCCCCGCGGCAAACATCGAAATGCGGACGGATTGTGAAAGCCCGCCCCCATTTCCGTATTGCCGCCGACCGCCCCTCAGTCACTCCCTCCGAAATAACCGCTGGTGGAGGCCGTCTACTTGAACAGCCATTCGGATTTCAGCTCCGCGTATCCGGGCTTGATCACGTCATTGATCATGGCCAGTCGTTCATCGAAAGGAATGAACGCTGATTTCATCGCATTGACGGAGAACCACTGCATGTCGTCGAGCGTGTAACCGAACGCCTCGACAAGATGCTCGAATTCCCGGCTCATGCTGGTGTGGGACATCAGCCGGTTGTCCGTGTTGACGGTGGCCCGGAAGTGCAGCCGGCGCAGCAGTCCGATGGGGTGCTCGGCGTAGGAGGCCGCGGCCCCGGTCTGGAGGTTGGAGCTGGGGCACAGCTCCAGGGGGATCCGCTTGTCCCGGACGTAGGAGGCGAGCCGTCCGAGCCGGACCGTGCCGTCCTCGTGGACCTGGATGTCGTCGATGATGCGCACCCCGTGCCCGAGCCGGTCGGCGCCGCACCACTGAAGGGCCTGCCAGATGGACGGCAGTCCGAAGGCCTCGCCGGCGTGGATGGTGAAGTGGTTGTTCTCGCGCTTGAGGTACTCGAAGGCGTCCAGGTGCCGGGTGGGCGGGTAGCCCGCCTCGGCGCCGGCGATGTCGAAGCCGACGACGCCGAGGTCACGGTAGCGGTTGGCGAGTTCGGCGATCTCCAGGGAGCGGGCGGCGTGCCGCATCGCGGTGAGCAGGGCGCCGACGCGGATGCGGTGGCCGTTCTCCCTGGCCCGCCGCTCGCCCTCCCGGAAGCCCTCGTTGACGGCCTCGACGACCTCTTCGAGGGTCAGCCCCGCGTCGAGGTGCTGCTCGGGGGCGTAGCGCACCTCGGCGTAGACGACGCCGTCCTCGGCGAGGTCCTCGGCGCACTCGGCGGCGACCCTGACGAGGGCGTCGCGGGTCTGCATGACACCGACGGTGTGGGAGAAGGTCTCCAGGTACCGCTCCAGCGAACCGGAGTCGGCGGCCCGGCGGAACCAGTCGCCGAGCCGGTCGGCGTCGGTCTCGGGGAGGCCCGGACGGCCGGTCTCCCGGGCGAGTTCGACGACCGTGCCGGGACGCAGCCCGCCGTCGAGGTGGTCGTGCAGCAGGACCTTCGGCGCCCGGCGGATCCGGTCGGGCGTCGGTGTCCTCGCGGCCGTCCCGGTGTTCGCCGCGGCGCTCGTCGCGGTGCTCTGGCTGGTCATTCCGGCACTCTAACTCCTACGCGCGTAGAACCCCAGGTGAACACCCGGGACACGACAGGCACGGCCCCGGTGTACGGATCTGTTGATATGTAACGGTGACTGTGCGGACGGGTGGCGTACACCCGGTCTTCTGAGAATGTTCTGTCATGGCACAGCAAACGACGCCGGTCCGTCGGGCCCGGCTGGGGCGGGCGCTCGGTCCGCAGGGGACGGCGTTGAGCGGGGTGGTGCTGCTGCTCCCCGGGGGCGACGAGGTCTCCGACCGCAGGCCGTCCCCGTTGCTGGCGACCGCGTCCGTACGCGCGTTGGGGCGCCGGCTGGCACGCGCGGGGCGGGACGAGGGGCTGGCCACGCATGTCGTGCACTACCGCTACCGCGGCTGGAACGGCGCCGAGGCCCATCTCGCCCGGGACGCCGACTGGGCCGCCGACGAGGCCGTACGGCGCTACGGCAACGTCCCCGTCTGTCTGGTCGGCATCGGCATGGGCGGGCGCGCGGCGTTGCGGGCTGCGGGGCACGACGCCGTCAACTCGGTGCTGGCGATCGCGCCCTGGCTGCCGGAGGACGACATGGCGGCGCCGCCCGAACCGGTGAAGCAGCTCGCCGGACGGCAGGTGCTGATCGTGCACGGCACGAACGACGAACGCAGCGACCCCGAACTGTCGTTCCGACTGGCCGCGCGGGCGAAGAAGGCGAACCGCGCGGTGTGCCGGTTCGAAGTGCACTCCGACGGCCACGGGTTGCGCCAGTACCGGGAGGAAGTCGCCGCGCTGGCCGAGGACTTCGTGATGGGCGCGCTCTTCGGGCAGTCCTTCTCGCGCCCGGTGGAGGACGCGCTGGCCGCTCCCCCGCCGCTGGGCCTGCGGATGCCGCTGGCGGCGGGCTTCGGGAAGTCGTTACGGCGGTAGGCGGTCCCGGACGGCGTCGGGGGTCGCGATCATCGGCGTCCGCCCGGTCCCGCCTTTCCCTGGTCCCGCCTTTCCCTGGTCCCGCCGGCAGGGCCCTTACGCCGGCAGCAGGCTGCCCCTTCTCGACAGCAGGAACTTCTTGAAGGCCGCCACCGGGGGCGTGTCCGTGCGGCCCGCCAGCCAGGCGACGCCGATCTCGCGGGCCGCGCGCGGGGCCGTGACCGTCAGTTCGACGACGCCGGGGCGGGGGACGGCCGGCGGCGGCAGGAGGGCGACGCCGAGGCCGGCTGCGACCAGGCCGCGGAGCGTCTCCGCCTCCTCCCCCTCGAAGGCGACCCTGGGCCGGAAGCCGGCCTCCTTGCACAGGGCGTCGGTGATGCGGCGCAGTCCGTAGCCGGGCTCCAGGGTGACGAAGGTCTCCTCGGCGGCCTCGGCGAGGCGGATGCGCCTGCGTCCGGCCAGGGCGTGGTCGACCGGCACGACCAGGCGCAGCTTCTGCTCGTCCAGGCGGCGGGCGACCAGGTCGGGGGCGTCGGGGACCGGGGAGGTGAGGCAGAGGTCGAGTTCGCCGGCGCGCAGTCGCTCCAGCATGGCCTCGCCGTAGTTCTGGACGAGGCTGAAGCGGACCCGGGGGTGGTCGGCGCGGAAGGCGTGCAGCAGGCCGGGGACGGTCTCGGCGCCCATGGTGTGCAGAAAGCCGAAGGCGACCTTGCCGGTGGCCGGGTCGGCGTCCGCGCGGACCTCGTCGGCGGCGCGCTCCACCTCGGCGAGGGCGCGTTCGACGGAGCCGAGGAAGGTGCGTCCGGCGACGGTCAGCGCGAGGGTCCGGCCGCGGCGGACGAACAGGTCGACGCCGAGATCCTCTTCGAGGCGGACCAGGGCGCGGGACAGGGTGGACTGGGGGACGTTCATCTCCTGGGCGGCCCGGGTGACGTGCTCGGTGCGGGCGACGCCGGCGAAGTGCGCGAGGCGGGGCGCGAGCAGCGCGACGATGTCTTCCTTGTCACCGGACGGTGACAGGCGGGGCCGTGAGCTTGACTGATGCACCATGGGAACGATTATGACCATTCCATGCATTGGACGGATGAGTGGCGGTCTCCGTACCTTCGCAGCATGACTCCCGCCGATACCGTGGCGTCCACCACCGTGGACGCCGCCTCGTCCGCCGCCGCCCCCGCCCCCGTCGCCGACTCCCGGCTGGCACCGGGCGGCCCCGGTTACCGCCGGATGAGTTTCGCCCTGTTCCTGGCGGGCGTCGCGACCTTCGCGCTCCTCTACTCCACCCAGGCCCTGCTGCCGCTGATCTCGGGCGACCTGGGCGTCACGGCGAGCGACGCGAGCTGGACGGTGGCCGCCGCGACCGGCGGTCTGGCGGTGTTCGTCCTGCCGATGAGCGCGCTGTCGGAGCGCTTCGGACGGCGTACGGTCATGACGGCGTCCCTCGCGGTCGCGGTGACCCTCGGGCTGCTGGTGCCCTTCGCGCCGTCGCTGCCCGCGCTGGTCGCGCTGCGCGCGGTGCAGGGCGCCGCACTCGCCGGGCTGCCGGCCTCGGCAGCGGCGTACCTCGCGGAGGAGGTGCGGCCACGGGCGCTGGTCACCGCGATCGGCCTGTTCGTCGCGGGCAACAGCGTCGGCGGGATGAGCGGCCGGGTCATCACCGGCTGGGTCGCCCAGGAGTGGGGCTGGCGGATCGCCGTCGGCGTGATCGGGGCCGTGGCGGTGGCGTGCGCGGTGGCCTTCCGGCTGCTGCTGCCGGCGCCGAAGCACTTCACGCCGGGCTCGCTGCGCCCGCGGGTCCTGGTCCGCACGGTCCGCGACCACCTCGCCAATCCGCTGCTGCGCCGCCTGTACGCGATCGGCGCGCTGTTCATGACGGTGTTCGGCGGTGTTTACACGGTGATCGGCTACCGGCTGACGGAGGCGCCGTTCTCCCTGCCGCAGGGCCTCATCGGCTCGATCTTCCTGGTCTACCTGGTCGGTACGGTCTCCGCGTCGGCGGCGGGCCGACTGGTGGCCCGCCTCGGCCGCCGCGGTGCGCTGTACCTGGGCGGCGGCACGACGGCGGCGGGGCTGCTGCTGTCCCTCGCCCCGTCCCTGCCGCTGGTCCTGCTGGGTCTGGTGCTGATCACGGCGGGCTTCTTCGCCGGGCACGCGGTGGCCTCGTCGGCGGTCGGCAAGACCGCCCAGCACGGCCGCGCCCAGGCCTCGGCGCTGTACCAGTCCGCCTACTACATCGGATCGAGCGCGGGCAGCACGGTGGGCGCGGTGGCCTTCCACTCCGGCGGCTGGGCCGGGACGGTCGGGGTCGGACTGCTGGCGGTGCTGGGGGTCGTGACGATCACGGTCGCCGGGTCGCTCGCGGCCCGCCGACAGGTCGCCCTCGCTCCGGTCAGGGCCCTGAGCACAAGCCGCTGAACTGGGCCTTTCCTCCCGCACAGGCCATTGTCAGTGCCCTGCGGTAGCTTCCGAAGTGCGAGCGCGACGACGCGCACGACGGGACGGCCAGGGGTGGGTGGACGATGACCAACGGCACCGCGGCGACGGAGCTTGACGCCGCGCTGGAGAAGCACCGAACGGAGCTGACGGGGTACTGCTACCGGATGCTCGGCTCCTCCTTCGAGGCCGAGGACGCCGTCCAGGACACCCTGATCCGTGCCTGGCGCGGCTATGACGGGTTCGAGGGCCGCTCCAGCCTCCGCTCCTGGCTCTACCGGATCGCGACCAACGTCTGCCTGGACATGCTGACCGCGGGCAACAAGCGGGCCCGGCCGATGGACCTGACGGAGGCGACGCCGCTCGCGCGGGCCGCGCTGTCCCCCGCCCGGACCACACCTGGCTGGAGCCGATGCCGGACGGGCGTGTGCTGCCCTCGACCGCCGATCCGGCCGAGGCCGCGGTCGCCAAGGAGTCGGTGCGGCTCGCCTTCATGGCCGCGCTCCAGCAGCTTCCGCCCAAGCAGCGGGCGGTGCTGATCCTGCGCGAGGTGCTGGCGTGGCGGGCGAGCGAGGTCGCGGAGCTGCTCGGCACCTCGGTCGCCTCCGTCAACAGCGCCTTGCAGCGGGCCCGCGCGACCCTCGCCGAGCGGGCGGACCGGGGCGCGGGCGCGGCGGTGTCGGATCCGCTGGACGAGGAGCAGCAAAAGCTCCTGGAGCGCTATGTCGCGGCCTTCGAGGGCTATGACATGACGGCGCTGACGGCGCTGCTGCACGAGGACGCGGTCATGACGATGCCGCCGTTCGACCTGTGGCTGGCCGGTCCGGCGGACATCACCGGGTTCATGTCGACGCTCGGCGCCGCGTGCGCGGGCTCGCGGCTGGTGCCGGTCGAGGCCAACGGGCTGCCGGCCTTCGCGCAGTACAAGCCGGACCCGGAGGCGGGCGGACACGCGCCGTGGGCGGTGCAGGTGCTGGAGATCTCAGAGGGCCGCATCACCGGGTTCCACTGCTTCCTCGACACCAAGCGGTGGTTCCCGCTGTTCGACGTGCCGCTCCGTCTCGAAGCGGAGGCCGAGGAGGGCCAGTAGGGAGTGCAGGGCGGGGTCGGGGTCGCGCAGCCGGATCCGGCCCCCGGCCCGCCGGGCGGTGAGTTCCAGGCGGGACAGCAGGTCGACGGCGGCGAGCCCCGGCGGTCCCAGCCCGCCGGCGTCGCAGACGACCACCCCGGCCCGGGTGGTCTCCAGCAGCGCGCGCACCTCGTCGCAGAGCCGGGGCGTCTCCGCGCGGGAGGCGGGCCCCGGCAGCACGAGTACGGGGGGTGTCACGGCGTCCACGTGCGGTAGACCGGGCGGTCCGGCGGAACTCATCGGCGCCGACCCGTCGAAGATCACGTTGACCCGGGTGCGGCCTGCCACGGAGGGTTGGCCGCATGCCCCGCATACCGTCGCGCGCCCGCCCCTCCGACGCCTTTCGCCTGCTTGCCGGGGAGGCGTCGCCGTGCAGGGGGTGCTGACCGGGTTCGCGGTCATCGCGGTGGTCATCGGTGTCGGCTATGTACTGGGGCTGCGCGGTCATCTGGGGCCCCAGGGGCGCGAGGTGCTGACGAAGCTCGCCTTCCACGTGGCCTCACCGGCCCTGCTGTTCACCACCCTCGCCGAGGCCGACCTGACGGTGGTCTTCTCCGGCCGGCTCCTGGTGACGGCGCTGTCCACGCTCGCGGTGGCCGGGGTCTTCGTCGCGGTGGGTGTCGTACGGCACTGGGGCGTGGGCCGCATCACGATCGGCGCGCTGTGCTCCGGTTACGTCAATTCCGGCAACCTCGGCATCCCCATCGCCGTGTATGTGCTGGGCGACGCCTCCCTGGTGGCGCCGGTGCTGCTGTTCCAGCTGGTGCTGGTGACGCCGGTGGCGCTGACGGTCCTGGATCTGTCGGGCGGGGGTGCGAAGGGGCCGCTGTGGCTGCGGCTGCTGACGCCGCTGCGCAATCCGGTGGCGCTGGGCTCGCTGGGCGGGGTGGCGGTCGCCGCGAGCGGCCTGCGCGTCCCCGCCCCGGTGATGGACCCGCTGACCCTGATCGGCAACATGTCGGTGCCGGCGGTGCTGATGGCCTTCGGCATCGGCCTGTGCGGCTCCACGATGCCGCTGCGGGGCGTGGAACGCCGTCCCGTGCTGCTCGCGGTCTCGCTGAAGGCGGTCGGACAGCCCGCGGTGGCCTGGGTGCTGGCGTCCGGGGTGTTCGGGCTCCGCGGTCCCCAGCTCCTCGACGTGGTGGTGACATCGGCCCTGCCTGCCGCGCAGAACCTGTACACCTACGCGTCGGCCTACGGAGTGGGCGAACGGCTGGCCCGGGACGCGGTCCTGGTGTCGACGGTGGTGTCCGTGCCGGTCCTGGTGGGGGTGGCGGCGGCGCTGGGGTGAGTCAGGTCTCGGGGAACTCGCCGGTGTCGATGACCAGGTCGAAGGGGGCGGGCAGGGTGAGGGAGTCGCCGAACTCGGCGGCGCTCAAGACCCGGTAGACATCACCCTTCGGTTCGCCGTGGAGCGTCGCCGTGGGCCCGCCGGGAGCCCAGCGGTCGACGAGCAGACAGAGCGGGACACCCGCGGTGGCACAGGCGGCGGGCTTGCTGATGCGGTCGTGCCGGGCGTTGGACTTGGAGGTGACCTCGACGACGAGTTCCGCGCGGGCGGCGGGGATGTGGGTGTCGGACTCCGTGTGGTCCGGCAACCGGGTCACCACCACGTCCGGGACGAGCATCCCGAGGCGGGGGGGCACCGAGAGCGCGAGGGTCTGGAAGACCTCCCGGTCCTCGGGGATCGCCGAGTACAAGCGACGGTGAAGGCGTGCGGCGATCACGTTGTGACGCAGTCCCGGAGCAGGTGACACGGTGATGATCCCCTCGATGATCTCCACCTTGCTGCCCTCGGGCCATTCCATCTCCTCCCAGAACCGGACGAGGTCGTCCCAGTTCCGGCCGGGCTCCTGGCTCACGGTGCGTGTGCCCATGGCGGTTCTCCCCTCGGTGCGTCACCGATCCCAGCACGCCGAACGGGACCGGCGCGGATACCCCGGTCCCGTTCACCCGAATGGGGAAAGTGCAGGTCAGGCGATACGTTCCAGCACCACCGGGGGTGCCGTGAAGGCGGTGCCCGCGGGGGCGATGTCGTAGCCGCCCTCCAGTGCCGCGAGGGCGTACGCGAAGCGGTCAGGGGTGTCCGTGTGGAGGGTGAGGAGGGGTTGGCCCTCGGTGACCGTGTCGCCGGGCTTGGCGTGCAGTTCGACGCCCGCGGCGGCCTGCACCGGGTCCTCCTTGCGGGCGCGGCCGGCGCCCAGGCGCCAGGCGGCGACGCCGATGTCGTAGGCGTCGAGGCGGGTCAGGACGCCCGAGGCGGCGGCCTTCACCACGTGCTGCTCCTTCGAGGTGGGCAGGGCCGCGTCCGGGTCGCCGCCCTGGGCCGCGATCATGCGGCGCCACGCGTCCATCGCGGAGCCGTCGGCGAGGGCCTTCGCCGGGTCGGCGTCGCGCAGCCCGGCCGCGTCCAGCATCTCGCGGGCCAGGGCGAGGGTCAGTTCGACCACGTCGGAGGGGCCGCCGCCGGCCAGCACCTCGACGGACTCGCGGACCTCCAGGGCGTTGCCCGCGGTGCGGCCGAGCGGGGTGGCCATGTCGGTGAGCAGCGCGACGGTCCGCACGCCGTGGTCGGTGCCGAGCCCGACCATGGTGGAGGCCAGCTCCCGGGCGTCCTCCAGGGTCTTCATGAAGGCGCCCGAGCCCACCTTGACGTCGAGCACCAGGGAGCCGGTGCCCTCGGCGATCTTCTTCGACATGATCGAGGAGGCAATGAGCGGGATCGCCTCCACCGTGCCGGTGACATCGCGCAGCGCGTACAGCTTCTTGTCCGCCGGGGCCAGGCCGTCGCCCGCCGCGCAGATCACCGCGCCCACGTCGTCCAGGACCTCCAGCATCTCCTCGTTGGACAGCAGCGCCCGCCAGCCGGGGACGGACTCCAGCTTGTCCAGGGTGCCGCCGGTGTGGCCGAGGCCCCGCCCGGAGAGCTGCGGGACGGCCGCGCCGCAGGCCGCGACCAGCGGGGCGAGCGGCAGGGTGATCTTGTCGCCGACACCGCCGGTGGAGTGCTTGTCGGCGGTCGGGCGGGACAGGGACGAGAAGTCCATCCGCTCGCCGGAGGCGATCATCGCGGCCGTCCAGCGGGCGATCTCGCCGCGGTTCATGCCATTGAGCAGGATCGCCATCGCGAGCGACGACATCTGCTCGTCGGCCACCTCGCCGCGCGTGTACGCGTCGACGACCCAGTCGATCTGCTCACCGCTGAGTTCGCCGCGGTCCCGCTTGGTGCGGATGACGGAGATGACGTCCATGGCCATGTCTGGCTTTCCTTACTTCGTGAGGTGGTCGGGACCGAAGGCCTGCGGGAGCATCTCCGACAGGGGCAGGATGCCCGCCGGGGTCTCCAGCAGCAGGTCCGGGCCGCCGAACTCGAACAGCAGTTGACGGCAGCGACCGCACGGCACCAGGACCTCGCCGTGGCCGTCGACGCAGACGAAGTGCGTCAGCCTGCCGCCGCCGGTCAGCCGCAACTGGGAGACGAGCCCGCACTCGGCGCACAGGCCGATGCCGTAGCTGGCGTTCTCCACATTGCAGCCGGTGACGGTGCGGCCGTCGTCGACCAGGGCGGCGGCGCCGACGGCGTACCCGGAGTACGGGGCGTACGCCCGGGACATGGCGTCCCGGGCCGCCGTGCGCAGTGCCGCCCAGTCGGCGCCGGTCACTTGCCCTGCCCCTTGCGGTACGGCAGTCCGTCCGCCTTCGGCATCCGCAGCCGCTGCGCGGACAGCGCGAGGACGACGAGGGTGACGACGTACGGCGTGGCGGAGACGACCTGGTTGGGAACCTCGTTGGTACCGGCGTACCAGGCGAAGACCAGGGCGCCGACGACCAGGGTGATCACGGCGTGGACGTACTTCTTGCGGACCGCGAGCCAGATCGCGCCGACGAGCAGCAGGAGCGCGCCGAGCAGCAGCAGGGCGTGCACGTTGGCGGAGCCGCCGCGCAGGTTGAGGCTGTCGGTGTAGCCGAACAGGCCGGCGCCGATGGCGAGGCCGCCCGGCATCCAGTTGCCGAAGATCATCGCCGCGAGGCCGATGTAGCCGCGGCCGCTGGTCTGGCCCTCCAGGTAGAAGGGGTTGGCCACGATGGACAGGAAGACACCGCCGAGGCCGGCCAGGGCGCCGGAGATGATCACGGCCAGGTACTTGTACTTGTAGACGTTGACGCCGAGGGACTCGGCCGCGATCGGGTTCTCGCCGCAGGAGCGCAGCCGCAGCCCGAACGCGGTGCGCCACAGGATCCACCAGGTGGCGGGGATCAGGGCGACGGCGATCAGGGTGAGCCAGGAGACGTTCGTGACCAGGCCGCCGAGCAGTCCCGCGATGTCCGAGACCAGGAACCAGCCCTTGTGGTTGAGGGTGACCAGACCGTCCGAGAGGCCCGGCACCGTGAAGTGACCCAGGGAGTCCACCGGCGGGGACTGCTTGGCCGAGCCGCCCTGGTGGCCCTCGAAGGCGAGCGGGGCGAGGTAGCGGGTGGCGCCCAGGGCGAGGATGTTGATGGCCACACCGGAGACGATGTGGTTGACGTTGAAGGTGATGGTGACGACGGCGTGCACCAGGCCGCCGAGCGCGCCGCCGACGAGGCCGAACAGGACGCCGGTCCACGGGCCCCACTGGAAGCCGGCCCAGGCACCGAACCAGGTGCCGAGGATCATCATGCCCTCAAGGCCGATGTTGACGACGCCCGCGCGCTCGGCCCACAGGCCGCCGAGACCGGCGAGGCCGATCGGCACGGCGAGCTGGAGCGCGGTGGACATCTGGCTGACGTTGGTGATGCCGTCGGCGCCGGTGATGAGGCGGACGAGGGAGGTCAGGGCCAGGGCACCGGCGATGACCAGCAGCAGGACGGGCAGCGACAGACGGCGGCCGGTCGGCGCCGCGGGTTGCAGCGAGGGCTGGTTGACATCGGTCGCTGAGACGGGGGCGGTCATCGGCCAGCCACCTCCTTGTTGGTGTTGTCGGTGGCGCCGAGGACGTTTCCGGCGGCCAGCTCCGCGCCGACCCGGCGCTGCTGGCGGCGCAGGCCCCACTCGCGGACGGCCTCGTAGGAGACGACGACCGAGAGGACGATCAGGCCCTGCATGATGACCGCGATCTCCTTGTCGTAGCCGTGGAAGTCCAGCTCGGGCGAGGCCTTGTCGAGCCAGGCCCACAGCAGGGCGGCGAAGGCGATGCCGACGGGGCTGTTGCGGCCGAGCAGGGCGATGCCGATGCCGAGGAAGCCGATGCCGGTGGGGAAGTTGAGGCTGTAGGTGTGGGTGCCGCCGAGCAGGATCGGCAGGCCCGCGAGACCGGCGAGGCCGCCGGACAGGAGCATCGCGGTGAGCACCATGCGCTTGGGGTCGACGCCGCTGGCCGCGGCGGCGGACTCGGAGGCGCCCGAGGCGCGCAGGTCGAAGCCGAAGCGGGTGCGGTTGAGGGTGATCCAGTAGCCGATGCCGAGCAGCACGGCGAGGATGACCAGGCCGTAGATCTCGCCGGACTCGCCCATGCCGATGCCGGGGACCCAGCCGGACTCGTGCATCTCGCCGGTGGTGTTGTTGTTGCCGATCTTGACACCGAAGACATTCGGCAGCCACAGATAGCCGATGACGGAGGTGGCGATGGCGTTGAGCATGATCGTCGCGACGACCTCGCTGACGCCCCGGGTGACCTTGAGGACACCGGCGATGCCGGACCAGAAGGCGCCGGTGAGGACGGCGGTCAGCAGGAGGAGCGGGACCTGGAGGAAGGCCGGCAGGCTGGCGTGGGCGCCGACGATCGCGGCCATCATGGCGGCGAGCTGGTACTGGCCGTCGACGCCGATGTTGAACAGGTTCATCCGGAAGCCGATGGCGACCGCGAGGGCCGCGATGTAGTACATCGACGCCTGGTTGATGATCAGGACCTGAATGTCGGAGAAACCGGCCTGTTCGAACATCAGGGCGAACGGTTCGACCGGGTTCTTGCCCGAGGCGATCAGGACGATGGCGCTCAGCACGAAGGCCACGGCGAGCGCGATGACCGGCCCGGCCACCGCGAGGAGCACGCGCTCCTTGTCGAACTTCTTCATCAGCGGGCCTCGTCTTCCGGAGACTCGGGGGACTCGGGAGCCTCGGGGGACTCAGCGGGCTTGGGCACCTCGGCGGACTCGGCCGGGGTCCCGGGGCCGCCGTCCTCCTCGTCCTCAAGGTGTCCGGAGGCGGCACCGGTCATCGCCGAGCCCAGCGCCTCGGGGGTGATGGTGGCCGGGTCGGCGTCGGCGACCAGCTTGCCGTCATAGATCACCCGGAGGGTGTCGGACAGGCCGATCAGCTCGTCCAGGTCGGCGGAGATCAGCAGGACCGCGAGGCCGTCGCGGCGCGCCTCGCGGATGTGGTCCCAGATGGCGGCCTGCGCGCCCACGTCCACGCCGCGGGTGGGGTGGGCGGCGATGAGGAAGCGCGGATTGTGGCTCATCTCGCGGCCGACGATCAGCTTCTGCTGATTGCCGCCGGAGAGCGAGGCGGCGGTGACGTCGATGCCGGGGGTGCGCACGTCGTACGTCTCGACGATGCGGCGGGTGTCCTCCTGGGAGCCCTTCGGGTCCAGCCAGAAGCCCTTGCTGTTGGGCTTCTCGGTGACGTGGCCGAGGATGCGGTTCTCCCAGAGGGGGGCCTCCAGGAGCAGGCCGTGGCGGTGGCGGTCCTCGGGGATGTAGCCGACGCCCTGCTCGCGGCGCTTGCGGGTGGGCAGCGCGGTGATGTCCTGGTCGAGGAAGCGGATGGTGCCGGAGTCGGCCTGCTTGAGGCCGATCAGCGTGTCGACCAGCTCGGTCTGGCCGTTGCCCTCGACACCGGCGATGCCCAGCACCTCACCGGCGTGGATGGTGAAGGACACGTCGTCGAGCAGGGCCTTGCCGCCCGGCGCCACCAGGCGCAGCGTGTCGACGGTGAGCACCGCGCGGTCGGTGACCGTCGACTCCGCCGTCTCCGGCGTGGGCAGTTCGCTGCCGACCATCAGCTCGGCGAGCTGCCGCGGGCTCGTCTCGGCGGGGACGGCGGTGCCGACCGTGGTGCCGCGGCGGATGACGGTGATCTCGTCGGCGACCGAGAGGACCTCGCCCAGCTTGTGGGAGATGAAGATGACGGACAGGCCCTCGGCCTTCAGCTCGCGCAGGTTGTCGAAGAGGGCGTCCACCTCCTGCGGCACCAGGACGGCGGTCGGCTCGTCCAGGATCAGCGTGCGGGCGCCGCGGTAGAGGACCTTGAGGATCTCCACGCGCTGGCGGGCGGCGACGCCCAGCTCCTCGACCAGGAGGTCGGGGCGCACGCCGAGGCCGTACCGCTCGGAGATCTCCTTGATCCTGCGGCGGGCCCTGCCGCCGATGCCGTACAGCTTCTCGCTGCCGAGGACCACGTTCTCCAGGACGGTGAGGTTGTCGGCGAGCATGAAGTGCTGGTGGACCATGCCGATGCCGCGGTCGATGGCGTCGGCGGGCGACGAGAAGGAGACCTTCTCGCCGTCGACCGCGATGGTGCCCTCGTCCGGCTTCTGCATGCCGTAGAGGATCTTCATCAGGGTCGACTTGCCGGCGCCGTTCTCACCGACGAGGGCGTGGACGGTGCCCCTGCGGACCGTGAGGTGGATGTCGTGGTTGGCCACGACTCCGGGGAAACGCTTCGTGATCCCGGCGAGTTCGACGGCGGTCACCGATTCGTTGACCGCCGCTCCGGCCGGAGGGCTGCTGGACGCGTTGATGGCGCACACTCCTGGGGACGGGGGCCTTCTACGCGCGTAGCGCCCCTACGGCATCTAAAGCGGCGGCGGCACATCCGACACGACGGGGTACGGGAAGGAGACCCGCAGGCGCCCTTCCCGTACCCCGCCGAGCGATGCGACCGGCGCGGTTACCCGCTGCTCAAGGTGTTGCTGATCAGCTGCTCTTGACCTTGATCTCGCCGCTGACGATCTTCTCCTTGGCCGTCTTGATGGCTTCCTGGAGTTCGGCGTTGTCCGCGAACTTCGGGTTGGAGTCCGCAAGACCGACCTCGCCGGACTTCAGATCGCCCCGAACGATACCGGTCTCGGGCTTGCCGTCCTCGACGGACTTCGCCAGGTTGTATACGGCCTTGGCGACGTCCTTCGTGGCCGAGGTCAGGATGGAGTCCTTGTACTTCGCGAGGGCTTCCTGCTTGTACTGGTCGGAGTCGACGCCGATCGCCCAGACCTGGTTGGCGGCGGCGGCCTCGATCACACCCTGGCCGGACAGACCGGCCGCCGCGTACACCACGTCGGCCTTCTTCTCGATCTGGCCCTCGGCGGCGGTCTTGCCCTTGTCGGGGCTGGCGAAGCCGCCCTCCTCCGCGGTCTGCGTGAGGTACTGCGAGAGGACCTTGACCTTCGGGTCGGTGTCCGCGACGCCCTGCCGGTAACCGGCCTCGAACTTGTGGATCAGCGGGATGTCCACGCCGCCCACGAAGCCGACGGTCCTGGTCTTGGTGGTCTTGGCGGCGGCGACACCGGCGAGGTAGGAGGCCTCCTCCTCGTTGAAGACCAGGTCCGCGACGTTCTTGGTGTCGATCGTGGCGTCGTCGACGATGCCGAAGCTGGTGTCCGGGTACTTCTCGGCGGCGCCCTTCAGCGCGGCGGCGTACGCGTAGCCGACGCCGATGACCGGGTTGTAGCCCTGCTTGGCCAGCGAGACGAGGCGCTGCTCCTTGTCGGCGTCGGTCTCGCCGTCGGTGGGCTCCACGTCGGCGGTCTCGTAGCCGAACTCCTTCTTCGCCTGCGTCAGGCCCGCGTACGCGGCGTCGTTGAAGGACTGGTCGCCCTTGCCGCCGACGTCGTAGGCGATGGCGAGGCCCTTGTCGCCCTTGGACTCCGAGGAACCGGAGGAGGTCGAGGTGCCGCCGCAGGCGGCGAGCGCGAGGGCCAGGGAGGCGGTCGCTGCGCCTGCGACCGTGATCCGGGAAATCCGGCGCATGTCTGGTGCTCCTGTCGTACGAGCGCCGGGGACGGTACGGCTACGGCGCTGGCTTTGCCGCAGATTAACGCGCGTAGACCTGCCTGAAAACCCCTTCTGTCCACCTTGTTATCCGCCCGTGAGCAAGGTGACGCGGATGGCGGTACGGGGGCTCGCCCGGCGCGAACGCGAGATGGCGGAGGGTGACGTTCCGCCGCCTCGCACACGGCACGCCGAAGCGGGCGGGCACCCGGGGCGCCCGCCCGCCTTGTTCGGTTACGTACCATACGGTGCCGCGGCGGCGGGGCTACTCCGACTTGACCTTGATGGAGCCGTCGATGATGCCCTCCTTGGCCTTGGCCACGGCGTCCGTCGCCCCCGGGACCTCGGCGTACTTCGGGTTGCTGTCGGACAGGCCCACGCCGTCGGACTTGAGGTCGAAGGTCTGGGTGCCGGTCAGCGGCTTGCCGTCCTCCACGGACTTGGCCAGCGCGAAGACCGCGCCGTTGATGTCCTTGAGTGCGGAGGTCAGGATGAAGTCCTTGTAGGCCGCGAGGGCCTCCTGCTCGTACTGGTCGGAGTCGACGCCGATCGCCCAGACCTTGGCCTTCGCGGCGGCCTCGATCACGCCCTGCCCGGACAGGCCGGCCGCCTGGTAGACAACGTCGGCCTTCTTCTCGATCTGGCCCTCGGCGGCGGCCTTGCCCTTGTCGGGGCTGGAGAAGCCGCCCTCCTCCGCGGTCTGCGTGAGGTACTGCGAGAGAACCTTGACCTTCGGGTCGGTGTCCTCGACGCCCTGCCGGTAACCGGCCTCGAACTTGTGGATCAGCGGCACGTCCACGCCGCCCACGAAGCCGACCGTCTTCGTCGTGGTGGCCTTGGCGGCGGCGACACCGGCGAGGTAGGAGGCCTCGTTCTCGGCGAAGACGAGGGACGCCACGTTCTTGCCCTCGACCACGGAGTCGACGATGCCGAAGGTGGTGTCCGGGTACTTGGCGGCGACGGCCTCCATGGCCGGGCCGTAGGCGAAGCCGACGCCGATGACCGGGTTGTAGCCCTGCTTGGCCAGGGAGGTGAGCCGCTGCTCCTTGTCGGCGTCCGTCTCGCCGTCGGTGGGCTCGATGTCGGCGGTCTTGTAGCCGAACTCCTTCTGGGCCCGCTGCAGACCGGCGTACGCGGCGTCGTTGAAGGACTGGTCGCCCTTGCCTCCGATGTCGTAGGCGAGGGCGAGGCCCTTGTCGTCCTTGCTGCTCTCGTCGCCGCTGCCGCTGTCACTGCTGGTGCCGCCGCAGGCCGTGGCGGCGAGTGCGAGCGACGCGACCCCCACCGCGACACGGGTCAGTCTCGATATTCGACGCATCTGAGGTTCCCCATTCTCCAAAGCCCCGCAGCGGGCGCTCGGTTCGGCGCACATTAACGCGCGTAGAAACTCCTGGGAACGGGGTTGCGAAGGGCCGTTATCCATTCGTGCCGATGGCTGGTTACGGCCTTGTGAACCAGCGGAGCGAAGGGGAATCAACGGGACGCCGCGGCCCCGCGGGACCCCTACTGGACGGCGTCGATGAGCGCCGCGGCGGTGAACATCTCCACGCCCACGGTGATGGCGTGCTCGTCCACGTCGAAGTCGCCCTGGTGCAGATCGCGGACCGTGCGCTCGCCGGGCGGGCGGACACCGAGGCGGGCCATGGCGCCGGGCACGTGCTCCAGGTACCAGGAGAAGTCCTCGCCGCCGAGGCTCTGCTCGGTGCTCTCCACCGAGTCCGTGCCGCGCCTGGCGACCATGGCGGCCTGGAGCAGTTCGGTGCTGGTGACCTCGTTGACGACCGGGGGCACCCCGCGGACATAGGTGATCTCGGACTTGGCCCGGTACAGGTTGGCGATCTCGTCGATGGCGCCGACCACCAGGTCGGGTGCCTGCCGCCAGGCGTCGAGGTCGAGGCAGCGCACGGTCCCGGCGAGTTCGGCGTGCTGCGGGATGACGTTGGGGGCGTGGCCGGAATCGATCCGTCCCCAGGTCAGGGCGAGCCCGCTGCGGCTGTCCACGCGCCGGGCGACCAGCGAGGGCACGTCGGTGACCACGCGGGCGGCGGCGGTGACCAGGTCGGTGGTCAGGTGCGGGCGGGCGGTGTGTCCGCCGGGGCCGTTGAGGGCGATCTCCAGCCGGTCGCAGGCGGAGGTGATGGCACCCACCCGCAGTCCGATCCGCCCCGCGTCCACCCGGGGGTCGCAGTGCACGGCCAGGATGCGGCGCACCCCGTCGAGCGCGCCGCCCTCGATCGCGTCGGCGGCGCCGCCGGGCAGCACCTCCTCGGCCGGCTGGAAGACCAGCCGCACGGGCCGGGGCAGCAGCCCCTGCTCGTGCAGCGCGGCGAGGACCAGCCCGGTGCCGAGGACGACGGTGGTGTGCACGTCGTGTCCGCAGGCGTGGGCGCGGTCCGGCACTCGCGAGTGGTACGGGCACTCGCTCTTGGTGTCCGGGATGGGCAGGGCGTCGATGTCGGCCCGCAGGGCGAGCATGCGCGGTCCGCCGGACCACTGCCCGGATTCGGTGCCGGTGCCGATGTCGCAGACGAGCCCGGTCCCGACGGGGAGCACGCGCGGCTTGAGGCCGGCCCGTTCGAGCCGTTCCTTGATCGCGGCGGTGGTGCGGAACTCCTGGTTGCCCAGCTCGGGGTGCATGTGCAGGTCGCGACGGAAGGCCACGAGTTCCGCACGCAGCGCCTCCGGCAGGCTGCCGGGCAGCACGGCCGCACCGGGAGTGTCGGCCTCGGACTCTGAGGACATCAGTTGCTTCACCCTCTGAAGGGTAGGACGCCCGGCCGGTCGTTCGACCACGATCAACAAAATTTCAGCCCGTTAGGGGAAGAAAACTCGACCGCCCTACGCATAGCCATCGACTCACTTGGGTAAACTCGCCCGCTTTCCGACCGAGTCGATCATGAGAGATTCACCGAGGGCGGCCCCTCCGCTCCTTGGCACCCGTCCTTGCGACACAGGTACCACGCGACGCCCACCCCAAGCACCCGCATCATGAGTGACCGGCATCAGGGGTGTCCGGGCGCCTCGCGCACCGGCCCCGGCCACCCGGCGCCCGCCACCGCCGAAAGCCGCTGCGCCCCGCGCGCCGAGCCCGTCACCCCGGAGAGGAACCCCCGTGCCCGCGGCGAGGCGTGCTGGGTGAGCCAGGCGGGGTCGATGTCGCAGACGGCGACGCGGACCTCGGTGCCGACGAGGGCCAGCGGGAGGGTGTGGACGACGGTGGAGGGGAAGCTGAGGACGGTGCGGCCGATCGGGCCCCGGCGGGCTATCAGCTCCAGGGGGAGGTCCGGGCGGACGATCTCCAGGCCCGTCTCGACGGCCAGCCGGTGGAGCTTTTCGACGCTCTCGCGCCGGTGGGCGAAGTAGCGGGCCGCGCCGTGCGTCTTCGCCAGGCCGCGCACGGCGTCCACATAGCGGTCGCCGTCGACGACGCCGGTCTCCACCAGCGAGGTGCCGACCATGTCGGCGCCCTTGGTGACGCGGGGCGGGCCGAAGCGGGAGCGGGTCCAGGCGAACTCGTTCGCCACGACGGCGACGCCGTCCGGGGTGTCCTCGATGGGCATGGCGGAGAAGACCGAGACCCGGCGCCGCCCGGCCGGGGTCAGCCTGCGGCGCGCGGACGCGGAGACCGGGGCGAAGAGCAGGTCGCGGGGGCCCGGACGGCTGCCCTTGCGGTGCCAGCGCACCAGGCGCTCGCCGTGGGCGAGCTGGGTGACGAACTCCATCGTGGCCGTGCCGTCGTCGACGACGACCAGGTCCTGGGCGCGGGTGATGGTCAGGAGCAGTTGCACGTAGCGGGAGAAGGGGTCGCCCATCACGATCCGGTCCGCCCGGCGCAGGGCGGTGGCCAGGCCGCCCACCGTGCGCAAAGGTGCCGAGGCGCCGCCGCGCGCCTCCTCCCAGCGGATCTCGTGGCCCTCCTTGCGGGCCAGTTCCGCCATGCGGCGCAGTTGGCCGCGGGTCATCGGGTCGACGGGCGAGAGGACCACGAGGGTGAGCGCCGCGCCGGGTGCGCACGTGTGCGCCCACTCCAGCACGTTCAGCAGTTGTACCGGGCTCTCGACGAAGGCGAGAGTGCGGGGGCCGGCATTCCCGGCGCGGGGGCTCATCGGTGTACGACCGTCCCGTGGTGAGGGCGTGGTGGGTTGTCAGACCGTGACGGGCTCGCCCGCGGCGGTGGCGATCTCCGCCTCGGCGACGACACCGGTGACGCGGCGCAGCTTCTTCATGGGGCCCAGCTCGGAGTCGTAGACCTTCTTGACGCCGTCGCCGAGGGAGGCCTCGATGGTGCGGATGTCGCGCACCAGGCGGCTCAGGCCCTGCGGCTCCACGGAGGCGGCCTGGTCGGAGCCCCACATGGCGCGGTCGAGGGTGATGTGGCGCTCGACGAAGGTGGCGCCGAGGGCGACGGCGGCCAGCGTGGTCTGCAGGCCGGTCTCGTGGCCGGAGTAGCCGATCGGGACGTTCGGGTACTCCTGCTGGAGGGTGTTGATGACGCGGAGGTTCAGCTCCTCGGCCTGCGCCGGGTAGGTCGAGGTGGCGTGGCACATGAGGATGTTGTCGCTGCCGAGCACCTCGACGGCGTGGCGGATCTGCTTCGGGGTGGACATGCCGGTGGAGAGGATGACCGTGCGGCCGGTCGCGCGCAGGGCGCGCAGCAGTTCGTCGTCCGTCAGCGAAGCGGAGGCCACCTTGTGGGCGGGCACGTCGAACTTCTCCAGGAAGGCGACGGCCTCGGTGTCCCACGGGGAGGCGAACCAGGCGATGTTCCTGCTCCTGCAGTAGTCGTCGATCTGGCGGTACTCGTCCTCGCCGAACTCCACGCGGTGGCGGTAGTCGATGTACGTCATCCGGCCCCAGGGGGTGTCCCGCTCGATGTCCCACTGGTCGCGCGGGGTGCAGATCTCGGGGGTGCGCTTTTGGAACTTGACCGCGTCGCAGCCGGCCTCGGCGGCGGCGTCGATCAGCTTGAAGGCGTTCTCGATGTCGCCGTTGTGGTTGATGCCGATCTCGCCGGTGATGTAGACGGGGCGGCCGGGGCCGGCCTCGCGGGAACCGAAGGAGCGGATGCGGGAGTTGGTGCTCATGACGGGGGTTCCTTACGTGGACTGGTTGATCGGGGGGGATTCGGGGGATTCGAGGGAGCCGGGGGACCCGGACGAGTCGAGCGACGGGCCGAGGATCCAGCTCGCGATCTCCCGGACGGCGCCGGCACCGCCGGGGACGGTGGTGACCGCGCGGGCGGCGCCGCGTACGGCGTCGTGGGCGCCGGCGACCGCCACGGGCCAGCCGACGAGGGCGAAGCACGGGAGGTCGTTGACGTCGTTGCCGACGTAGAGCACGCGCTCGGGCGCGACGCCCTGTTCCTCGCACCACTGCTCAAGGGCGAGGTCCTTGCGGTCGATGCCGTGCAGTACCGGCAGCTTGAGCTTGCGGGCACGGGCGGCGACGACCGGGTTCTGCTCCGTGGACAGGATCAGCATCCGCAGGCCGCTGCGGCGCAGGGCGGCGATGCCGAGTCCGTCGCCGCGGTGCACGGAGACGAACTCCCGTCCCTCGGAGTCGATCAGCACCCGGTCGTCGGTCTGGGTGCCGTCGAAGTCGAGGACGACCGCGTCGATGTCGTCCGCGGTCGGCAGCGCGCCGGGCCGGGCGGCGTCGAAGTGCGGGGCCAGGGCGCGGGCGCGGGCCAGGTCGTGCGGGTCGTCGATCTCCAGGACGCGGGCCGGGTCGGTGCGGACCAGTTCGGTGCGGCCGAAGAAGCGGTGCCGGTGCTTGCGGAAGCCGGGCGCGGCCATGGCGTAGGCGGCGCCGGTCTCCAGCAGGTCCTGGGGGCGGTCCTGGCGGCGGGGGCGGTACGACTTGTCGTGGTTGACGCCGTGGCCGCCGCCCTCCTCGCCGGTGCCACCGGCCCCGTCCGCGCCGTCGCGCCACACGAACCCGTGGAACGGGGCCACGGTCACCGCGGTGTCGGCGCCGTCCTCGGCGACCGCGCCGGCCACCCCGTCGATGTCCTCGCGGACGATGAAGGGGCTGGTGCACTGCACGAGCAGCACCACGTCGACGGCCGCGCCGTGCAGGGCCTCGTGGGCGTCCATCGCGTGCAGTACTGCGGCCTCGGAGGTGGCCGTGTCCCCGGCGATGGCGGCGGGCCGCAGCACCACCTCGGCGCCGGCCTGCCGGGCCGCGGCGGCGATGGCCTGGTCGTCGGTGGAGACCGCGACATCCGTCACCAGCCGGCTCGCCCGGCACTCGCGCACCGCGCGGGCCACCAGCGGGACGCCGCCGACGGGGGCGAGGTTCTTGGCGGGCACTCCCTTGGAGCCGCCGCGCGCGGGTATCACCGCGAGCACCCGGCGCACCGAAGCACCCGGTCCCGCTTGCGGGTTGGACATGGGTTGCCCTCCTTGGGCTGGGGTCGGGGGGTTCACAGCTCCCCCATCCGCCGGATCACCGGGGCCACCCGCTGGACGCCGTGCCGGTAGGCGCCGCGTGCCGCCCGGCGGACCACCTGGCGGACCGGGCCGGGCGCCCTGTCGGCGGCCGGCGCGCCGGGCAGCGGGGTGCCGTCGGGGGCGAGGTGGTGGCGGGCGAGGAGGCCGGGGAGGTAGCCGGGGGCGGTGACGGGTGTGTAGTAGGGGGCGAGCGGGGGCAGGCCGCCGGACCGGCCGAGCAGTCCGGCGATGCGCTCGCGGGCCGTGTCGAAGGCGGTCTCGTACGCGTCCGTCCCCCAGGGGGTGCGGCCGGCCGCGACGCCCTGGCGGGCGACCCACTCGGGGTCGGGCGCCGGGCGGTGGCCCTCGTCGAGCTGGTCCCAGGAGGCGAGGCAGCCGGAGCCCACGAAGTGGTGGTTGCCGAGCGTCTCGCGCACTCCGAGGTCGGTCAGCACGACGGTGGGGATGCGGCGGTGCAGGGACTCCAGGGCCGCCGTGGAGCTGACGGTGACCAGCAGGTCGGTGCGGTCGAGCACCTCGCCCATGTGCCCGTAGACCAGGCGGAAGTTGGGCGGCGGATCGGCCCGCTGCGCGAGCTTCTGGTAGGGCAGTTCCTCGATGTGGGTGGTGTGTTCGCCGGGCCTGGAGCGCAGCTTGAGCAGCACGTCGCGCTCGGGGTGCCGGCGGGCGTGCCTGATCAGCCGTTCGAGGAGGTAGGTACGGTCCCTGCGGCTGTCCGGCACGGAGGGCTGGGCGGCGAAGACGACCGTGTAGGGCCGGTCCCCGCCGTCGGCGCCGTCCGGTTCGCCGGTGTAGGCGGCTCCGCCCAGGAAGGGCAGGGCGACCTCGGTCACCGCGGTGGCGTCCGCGCCGACCCCCTCGTACACGGCCCGGAAGCGGTCCGCGTCCTGGCGGGAGTTGGCGAGGACGAGGTCGGCGCCGTGGCGCAGCAGCAGGCCGTCGGCGAGCTTCTCGTAGACGACGCCGACATAGCCGGTGACGACGACGGGCCGCTCGGCGCGGTCCTGCCAGATCCGGGCCAGCCCGTGCAGCATCGCCTGGACGCCGCCGCCGACCAGGGCGAGGACGAGGACGTCGTAGGGCTTCTCTCCCGTGTCTCCCGGCGTCCCGTCCATGGCGCGCAGGAACTCGACGCCGGTCACCTCGCGGAGCGAGTCCGCGCCGACGCCGACCTCCCGCAGCTGGCGGGGGGTGGGGGTGGCTCGGCCGCGCAGGAGGTAGCCGTCCAGACGGATGTCCGTGTTCTCGGGGGAGATGCGGGCCGCGGTGAGCGCGCCCCATTTCCACCGGGTGTCGGAGTCCGCCAGGACGGCCACTCGCAGGGTCTTCGTCGCACTTGTTGGCACGCCGTAGACGCTAGGAAGACATTTCTAGGAACTGCCCAACCAGAATCCAACAAATGGTGAACAGCACATCGCCGAATGGGGAATCGAGGCGCCGGGCGGCCGAAACAGCGTCCGCTTCACCGCTTCGCCATGTCTCGTTCACCCGGTGGCAAGACGCGGGTAAAGACCGATGCCGGGCCGTCGCCTAACGTCGCTCACGTGCCCAAGCTCTCCGTCATCGTGCCGTTCTACAACGTGCGGCAATACGCACCCGACACCCTGCGAAGTCTGCGCGCGAACGCGCGGGAGGACTTCGAGTTCATTCTCGTCGACGACTGCTCGTCGGACGGAACCGCCGACCTCCTCGCGCGGGCCGAGTCCGAGCTGCCGGGGGCGGTGCTGGTCAGACACGAGCACAACAGCGGCCTGGCCACCGCGCGCAACACCGGCATCGACCGGGCCCGCGGCGAGTACCTGACCTTCCTGGACGGCGACGACTGGCTGGCCCCCGGCCACTACGACCGGCTCGTCGCCTGCATCGAAGGGCTGGGCTGCGACTTCGTACGCACCGACCACGTCCAGTGCACGGCTCGGGCCCGGGTCGTGCACCGGGTGCCGCACGGCCGCCGCAATGTGCCGCTGCGCCCGCGCGACGCGATCCTGCCCGCCCACCGCTCCACCTCCGTCGACTACGCCTACGCGTGGGCGGGCGTCTACCACCGCCGGCTGGTCGAGCGCGGGCTGCTGCACTTCACCGACGGGCTGCGCACGGCCGAGGACCGGCCGTGGATCTGGAAGCTGCACCGGGAGGCGGAGTCGTTCGCGGTGACCGGGCTGCTCGGTGTCTTCTACCGGCGCGGGGTGGCCTCCTCGCTCACCCAGGTCGGCGACGTCCGCCAGCTCGACTTCGTCCGCGCGTTCGACGAGGTGGTCGCGGGGGCGGCCCAGGACGCCGACGCCGCGAGCCTGCTGCCGAAGGCCGTGCGCACCTACTGCGCGATCATTTCCCACCATCTCGGTTCCGTCGAAAGGTTCGAGCCTGCCGTGGCCCGCAGACTGAAGGCGATGAGCGCCGCCGCGCTGCGGCGGATGCCGCAGGACGCGCTCGACGAGGTGCTCGGGTCGATGGACGCCGGGCGGGCCGTGCGGCTGCGCCGGCTGCGCCGCCGTGCTTCGGGCGCGGAGGTGGCCGCGTGACCACGCAGGTCTTCATGGCGTCGACGCTGTACGGCACGGCCACCCTCGCCGCCGCCCTCGACAGCGGCTGCTTCGACGCGGCCGACCGGCGGATCCTGCTGGTCTCCAACAACGCGACGACCCCCGAGACGACGCCGTCGGTGGACGGGATGCCGGGGTTCGAGGCGCTGCGGACGCGGTTCGACGACGTGGTGTCGTGGAACGAGGCCATCTTCCCCTTCCACCCCGGCGGCTGGTCGCCGCGGGAGGAGGACGCGCCCATGTGGGAGCGGTATCTGCGGCTGGCCTGGGGGATCGGCGACGACGACGTGGCGCTGGCCGTGGAGTCGATCCAGGTGCACCCCGCGCTCGGCGTGGCGCAGATCTTCACCGACGCGCCGCTCACCGTCTACGCCGACGGCCTGATGAGCTACGGCCCCACCCGCAACAAGCTCGACCCGCTGGTCGGCACCCGCGTGGAGCGGCTGCTCCACCTGGACCTGGTGCCGGGTCTGAAGCCGCTGCTGCTGACCGAGTTCGGGGTCGCGCCGCAGATCGTGCCGACGCGGGCGTTCACCAAGGTGCTGGCCGAACTGGCGGACACCGGCGCGGGACTGCCGGACATGGAGCGGCCCGCGGTGCTGCTCGGGCAGTACCTGTCGGCGCTGGGCATCCTCTCCGCCGAGGAGGAGGAGGACCTGCATGTGCGGATGCTGACGGGCGCCGCCGGCCTCGGGCACACCCGCGTGGTGTTCAAGCCGCATCCCACGGCCCCGGCCCGCTTCACCAGCACCCTGGAGCGGGAGGCGGACAGGCTCGGCGTCGAACTCGCCGTGGTGGACACCCCGGTCCTCGCCGAGGTGCTGTACCGGCGGACGCGCCCGGCACTGGTCGTCGGCTGCTTCTCCACGGCCCTGATCACCGCCTCCGCGCTGTACGGCCTGCCGGTCGCCCGGGTGGGCACCGAGACGCTGCTGAACCGGCTGACGCCGTACGAGAACAGCAACCGCGTCCCGCTCACCATCGTCGACGCGCTGCTGCCGGAGCCGTCCGAACCGGCCGCCGTCGCCGAACGGGTGCCGGGGCTGGACACCGGGGCCCTCGCCGCGCTGGTGCGGGCCGTCGGATTCGCGATGCAGCCCAAGGTCCTGCCCGAGCTGCGCCCTGCGGCCGAGGAGTATCTGCGGGGCAGCCTGGACGACCGCACCCGGCGCTACTTCAGGAGGCGGCGGCTGGCCTCGCTGGGGCTGCCCGGCGGAGTCCCCGCGCAGGTGGACTTCCTGCCCCGCAGCGCGACGGTACGGCGGGTGGCGCGCACGGCGCGCAGCCTGCGGCGGCGGGTGGGCCGCCGCTGACCCTTCCCGGGCCGCCCGGACTTCCGGGGTCGTGAATACGGAGCGTCGGCAAAGGAAAATCCAGCCGACATTCCGCGAGTTTCCGCTGATTCGATGGTGAGCGGCCTCAATTTCAAGGAAAATCGAGGCCGATTCACTTCCGGACTCCTGACCGCGACACCTTGTCCGCCTACGATCGCGGAATGCGAATAGCCCAGCTCGAAGAAGCCAACGCCCGGATGCTGGCCCACGCACCGAAGGTCCGGCCGGTATCCACGAGCGACATCATCCGCACGCACCGGAAGAAATTCCCCTACCGAGGGCTGGCCGAGATCGACTCCCCGCACTGCCCGCCGTTCGTCGTGCTCTGTGTCAACGACGACGCGGTGGCTCTCGACACCCTGTGGAACGGGGCCTTCGGCTACGAACCCGGCAGCCTGGCCGCCTGGGCGCGGCTGGCCGCCGGGAGCGGGACGATCGCCGATGTCGGCGCGCACGTCGGGTACTTCTCGATGATCGCCGCGCTGGCCAACCCGAGGGCGCGGGTGCACGCGTTCGAGCCGGTGGACGAGGTGCACGCCCGTCTCGCGGTGAACCTCCGCCTGAACAGCGTCCAGAACGTCAAGCGCCACCACGCGGGCGTCTCCGGCGAGCCCGGCTGGGGCGAGATCAGCGTCCGCTTCGCGGGGAACCTGCTCTCGACGGGCTCGTCCCTGGAGCGCGCCGCGGACGACGCCCAGCTGAAGCGCATCCGGCTGCTCACCCTGGACGACATGTTCGCCCACACCAGGCTGGACCTGGTCAAGATCGACGTGGAGGGCCACGAGATGTCGGTCCTGCGCGGCGCCCGGCAGGTGCTGAAGCGCGACCGTCCCACGGTGATGCTGGAGGCCCTGGTGGGCGCGTCGCTGGATCCGCTCCTGGACGAGTTCGCGCCGTTCGGCTACGACTGCCACTGGGTCACCGAAGCCGACGGCACCCTGATCCCGTCCTCCGCACCGCGCCCGCGCGGCACCCGGAACCTGCTGTTCACGCCGCTCGACTAGGCGAGCGCGCGCGGCCCCGGGGTGTGATCCACGGGGGCCGCGCGCCGCGGGCGCCTCAGCGGCCCAGGATCGCCCTGATGTCGGCCGCGTTGGCCTCGGTGACCCGCCACAGTTCCTGTTGGCGGTCGTGCACGTCGGCGACCGTCTTGGCGTGGTTGTCCAGGATGCCGAGGGCCCGCTCGGTGAGGACGGCGCCCAGGTCCTTGTCGTGGACGGAGACACCCCACTCGGGGCGCTCGATGTCGGCCAGGAAGTACGCCATCTTCGGGTGCGAGATCAGGCTGATGATCGGCGTGCCGACCCCGAACGGGATCATTCCGGCGTGGCCGCGCATGCCGATCACCAGGCGGGTCCTGGCGTACAGGTCCCGGATCGCGTCGTTGTCGAAGTCGTACATCGGGATGACCGGCAGCGAGATGCCGTGCTCGCGGCGCAGATCGAAGGCGATCTTCTCGTCGTCGAGCGAGTGCGCCACGCACTTGACCTCGGTGTGCGCGCCGATGCTCCGCACGGCCTGGGCCAGCTGGCCGAGGAAGTGCGCGTAGTCGTGGCCGAAGCGCAGGCCCGCGCGGTCGTAGGCCGCGTTGAGCAGGACGGTGTCCTCGCGGTGGTCCGGGTCGGTCCAGCCGGGGACCAGCTGACGGCTGACCGTGGTGGGGCAGGGCTGGAAGCGGACCTTGCCGTGCAGGTGGTCGGGGAGCATGGCCCGGACCTTCGCGATGGAGCCGTGGTTGCGCAGCCCGAAGAAGGAGGACTTCTCCACCAGCAGGCGCAGGCTCTCCCGGAACCGGCCGGCCCGGTAGGACTGGCCGTCGAACGCGTTGAACCCGACCGCGTACACCATGATCGGCACGTCGACGGCGCGCAGGTGCTCGTCGGGGACGTTCCACTGCCAGGCGCTGTTGCCGTTGGGCATCGTGTCCGGGATGAACAGGCCGCCGCCGCCGATGACCAGGCCGCGCCGGGCGTTGACCTCTTCCAGGGCCGCCTCGTCGAAGTGGCGGTGGGCGTGGACGGAGTGCCAGCGCCGGGCGCCGGTGTCCGCGCCGAAGCCGAGCCGCACGGTCTCCGGCAGCAGCTTGTCGCCGGCGTTGCCCTGCCGGTCCATGTAGAAGGCGACGTGCGCGAGCTGGTCCTGCGGGGCGGCGGGTTCCGGCGCGGGCACCTCGGCCGCGCGCTGCGCCCACAGGCGGCTGGAGCGGTGGGTGATGTCGACGGAGAGTCCGGCCGTGGCGTACTTGAGCGCCTCGGCGTTGTCGCCGTGGACCCAGGCGATCTGGGCGAGCCGCGCGTAGGCGGTGGCGGCGCGGTTGGGCGCGGCGGTGGCCAGCAGGAGCCGGGCCCTGGCCTCGTCGTAGCGGGAGACGCTCATCAGGGCGTGGCCCAGCACCTCGTGCGGCCAGGCCTCGTCGAGCGGGATCCGCACGCCGGAGAGGATGTCGACGGCGTCCTGGTAGTCGCCGGCCGCGATGTGCGCGGCGGCCACCTTGCGGGCGTACTCGACGTTGCCGGTGCGCTTGACGTGCGGGGTGCCGAAGTGCACCAGCAGGTCGTGGTGGAGGCCGCCGGGCGAGTCGAGGTAGGCGGCGTGGAACTCGGCGTCGGACAGGTCGAACTCGCGCCAGCGCTCCTCCGCCTGGGAGTAGCCGGCCTCGCCGCCCTGCCAGGGCTTGTGCCGCCCGGTGAAGTGCAGGATCGCGGTGTCCTCGGGGACCGGCAGATCGCCGGACAGGCGGCGCTTGACGAAGTTGTAGCGGGCGTCGAGGCGGACGAAGTCGCCGTCCAGGACGGCGTTGAGGATGCCCTGGTCGTGCTTGTCCAGCTCGTAGTCGCCGCTGCGGCCGGTCGCGTCGAGCCGGGCGCAGAACTCGTCGGAGAGGTACTCGCGCTGGATGACGAGGAGGCCCGAGTTGAGCTTGTGCTGCCCGTAGAAGAACTGCGGGACCGCCGCCAGGCCCTCGCGCAGCGCGAGCAGTTCGCCGAGGTCGCCGAGGACGACCATGTCGGTGTCGAGGGTGATGACGGTGTCGTACTCGCGGACGCGGAACACGTCGAGGATGAAGTACGCCTTGCGGACCAGGTAGTTGTCCTGGTCGCCCTTCCGGTAGGCGTCGTAGCGCCCGGTGTCGACCCGGCGCAGCACGATGCGCGGGTGCAGGGCGCGGATCTTGGCGATGGAGCCGGGGCGCAGGTCGTCGTGGAGGACGACGAAGTCCTCGCAGACGCCCGGGTTGGACAGGGCGAGGCTGCGCAGCAGGGCGAGGAAGCCGGGGAGGTAGTTCTCGTCGACGTAGGACGCGAAGGCGATGCGGCGCTTGCCGGTGAGGTCGTGGCTCACGGCCGGCGGGGTGCGGACCACGGCGGCCGGTGGCGGGGAGGTCGTCGTCATCTCAGGGATATCCTCATGTCGGTCACGCTCTGGGCCCGCTGCATGACCCATTCCTTCTCGCTGGTGTATTCGTGCACGGACGTGATGGCCAGCTTCATGGCCTCCGGCACGCGGTAGGCGCCGCTCTCGTAGAAGTCGAAGCCGATCAGGTCGAGCTTCGGGCTGACGTCCAGGAAGTCCAGCAGGAAGAGCATGTTGAAGCCGGTGGTCGGGATGCCCGACCAGAACGTCGGTGCCGAGCCTGCCGATGTTGCGGACGGGCCAGCGCAGCGACTCGTCGCCGAGGCAGGTCTGGGCGCCGGGGACGAGGCGGTTGCGCAAGGACCACTTCCAGTCGCCCGAGACCCCGCCGAAGACCAGGCGGGTGGTGACCTTCTGGTCCCAGTTGAAGGCGTGCTTGTGGATGGTGGCGTGGATGTCGGTGCGGCTGCCGGTGTGCTTCGGGTCGATCCGGTACGAGTTGAAGCGCACGACCAGGTCGTAGTCGTCGATCTGGGCGCCCATGGAACTGGTGCCCACCCGACCGGAGTTGGCGATCAGGCAGACGGACTTGCCGGCGACCTGGTTGCGGAACTCGCCGAGGGTGATCCACCGCACGCCGCCGACGGTGGGGTCGGCGACGGGCCCGCGCATCCGGTTGCGGCGCTGTTCGGCGTAGAGCGCGAACACCTCGGTGAGGGCCGGCAGGTCCGTGTCGACGGCGGTGCGCAGTTCCAGGTACTGGCCGAGCAGGTCCTGCCGGTCGGCGACCGGCGCCTCCTGTTCGGCGAGGATCAGGAGCGCTCCCACCAGCCGCGGCTCGGCCGCCGCCCAGTCACCGGCGGCGTGCGCGGCCAGTCCCTCGTCCCATACGTCGGTGGCGCGGCCGCGGGCGTGGTCCCGGGCCCCGGGGCACTGCCGGGCCAGCAGGCCGAGCAGCTCGCGCTCCTTGTCCGCCGCGGCGCGCATGCCGGCGATGTGGGAGCGGACGCCGAAGCCGTCGGCGTCGGTGAGGGAGACGTACTTCTCGTAGGCCTCGACGGCGTCGGCCTCGTCGCCGAGCGCCTCCAGCAGCCGGGCGCGCAGCCGCCAGCCGGCCCGGGAGTTCTTGCGCTGGGCGAGGACGGTGTCGCTGATGACGAGGGCGAGGTTCAACTCGTCGTCGTAGCCGCACTGGAGCGCCTTGTTGGCCACGGCCAGCAGGGCGTCGAGCAGTTCCCCGGAGATGGCGGTGGGGGTGGTCGCGCCCTTCATGGCGCGCTTGAGCAGGGTGGTGGCACCGGAGGGGGCCGCGGCGGGGCCGTCGATGCCGTGCGTCCCCCACGCGACGAGCAGCTTGCGCAGCTCCTCGGCGAGTTCCACGCGGCGCCGGTCGAGGCTGCCCACCACCTTGCCGCTGTGCGCCGCGCAGGCACGCAGACAGGCGTCCAGCTCACCCCCGCGCGCACGTCTGTTCTGGACCCTCGTCATGCCACTCCCGGTCTTCTTCTGCCACAGCGGTTCTCGTCATCCGGGGCCACACGCGCCGCGGATGAGTAGCGGTCGACCGCGAATGGGGGATGTCGGGGGAACTTAGAAAACCAAAACGACGCGGGGGTGAACGGGCCGGGTCCACGGGGCGAATCGTTGCGCCGCCGACCGGTCTCACCTGGGATCGGGCCCGGCGTACTGGTGAACGTGCTCGGGAGTTCACAGCGAACCCACCGCTGTCAGACATCCGGCGAGGAGACCTCCGTGACCAGCGCGACCGTCCGGCCGGTGGCCGGGACCGCCGCCGAGCCGAGGGCCGGCGCGGCGCCGCGCCGGGTGTCCCGGCTGCGGGCCCTGGACGGACTGCGGCTGGTGGCGGCGCTGATGGTGGCGGCGTACCACTACGGCGGACGCGGCGGCTACGTCACCGACGCCTGGGGCAGCTCCGCCAAGGTCCAGTTCCCCACGCGGCACGGCCTGTTCGCGTACGGCTGCCTCGGGGTGCAGATCTTCTTCGTGATCAGCGGGTTCGTGATCTGCATGAGCGGCTGGGGCGGTCCCTCGCGTCGTTCTCCGCCTCCCGGGTCGCCCGGCTGATGCCCGCCCACTGGGTGGCGGTCGCCCTGGTGACCGCGGTGTTCGCGCTGCCGTCGGTCGCCTACGACGCGGTCTCGCCGAGCGACGCCCCGGTCAACCTGACGCTCCTTCAGGAACCGCTGGGCGCCGACCGGGTGCTAAGCGTGTGCTGGACGCTGTGGGTGGAGGTCCGCTTCTACGCGCTGTTCGCGCTGTGCGTGGTCCTGCCCGGCGCGAACCACCGCCGGGTCCTGCTGTTCTGCGCCGGCCGGCTGCTGGCCGCGGCCCTCGCGCAGGCCGCGCGCGAGCCGCTGCTCGACCTGGTGCTGATGCCGCGGTACGCCCCCTTCTTCGTGGGCGGCATCGGCCTGTACCTCGTCCACCGCGACCGGCGGGACGCCCACGGGTGGGCGGTCGCGGCCGTGAGTTTCCTCGTCGGGCAGCACTACGCGGTGGACGAGCTGTGGAACGCCTCCGACCCGGACGCCTTCGCCCACCGCACCACCCTCGGCATCGTCCTCGTCGTCGCCCTGGGCTTCGCGGCGGTGGCGGCGATCGCGCTGGGCTGGACGAGCCGGGCGGACTGGCGCCGGCTGACGGTGGCCGGGGCGCTGACGTACCCCTTCTACCTGGTGCACGAGCATCTGGGCTGGGTGGTGATCCACGTCCTGCACCGTGATCTGCGCCTGCCGTCGGCGGCGACCCTCGTGCCGGCGACGGCCGCGATGCTGCTGCTGGCGTGGCTGCTGCACCGGTTCGTCGAGAGGCCGCTGGCGCCGCGGCTGCGATCGGCGCTCTCCCGGGGCCGCTGAGCGAATCGCCGACGTTCTTGCCGCGGTATCGCGTGTGCCGACCCACTCGCGGGCGCCGAGAAGGCATCCTCCCTTCATGGCCACTGCTCAAGAGACGCACAAGTACCCCAGCGAGCTGAACGACGTACCCGGCTGGTTCTGGCCGCTCGACCAGGTGTTGTTCTCCTGGTTCCTGGAGCGGCAGGAGCGCCTGGACACCCGCGGTGACCTGCTCGAACTGGGCGCCTACATGGGAAAGAGCGCGATCCTGCTGGGACACCGTCTGCAGGACGGCGAGACACTCACGGTCTGTGACCTGTTCGGGGCCGAGCCGCCGGACGCCGCCAACCGGGCGGAGGCCGCGCAGTCGTACTCCTCGCTCACCAGGCAGGCCTTCGAACGCAATTACCTCTCCTTCCACGACTCCCTGCCGGCGATCGTGCAGGCCCCCAGTTCGGCGATCGTCGACGAGGTCGCGCCGGGCAGCTGCCGCTTCGTCCACATCGACGCCTCGCATCTGTACGAGCACGTCCAGGGCGACATCGGCGCGGCCCGGGAGCTGCTGGGGCCGGACGGCGTCGTCGTCCTCGACGACTTCCGCAGCGAGCACACGCCGGGGGTCGCCGTCGCCGCCTGGGAGGCCGTGCTCGACCGGGGGCTGCGTCCCGTCTGCCTGAGCAGCCAGAAGCTCTACGGCACCTGGGGCGACCCGGAGCCGGTGCAGGAGGAGCTGCTGGCCGCGCTGCGCGGGCGCGAGGACTGCGCCGTGACCGTGGAGCGGGCGGCCGGGCACCGGCTGGTCCGGTTCCGCGCCCGGGGCAGGAAGATGAGTCCGCCCTCGCTGCCGTCCTCCCGGCACCCGGCACCCGCGCCGGAGCCCGAGGAGCCCGCGCCGGCGCGGGTGCCGGAGCCCGCGCCCGTGGTCGTGCCCGTGCCGCCGCAGCAACAGCAGCGGGCCGAGCAGACGCGCCCGGCGGAGCGCGCTGCACGGCCGCGGACCCCGCGCGAGCGCGCCCGGCGTCTCGTCCTCGACCTGCTGCCGCCGCTCGTCACCCGCACGGTGCGCCGGCACCGGGCGGCGCGGCGGGAGGAGGCGGCGGAGACGGCTCAGTCGAGGCCGTAGGTCACCGCGACACCCGCGATCACCAGGGCCAGCGCCTCCTCGAAGTGGCGCTCGTAGTCCGTGAAGATCTCCGCGCCCGCCGCGGCCGTCAGGGGATGGTCGGCCAGCAGGCGGGCGCGTTCTTCCACGTCGAATCCCTCCCGGCGCTCGTCGGGCAGGGGTTGGACGCTCTGTTCCTCGATGACGAACCCGAGGGTGAACACATACGCCGTCGTGTTCGCCCGTACCGCCTGGGCGAGGGTGAGCCCCGCCGCGGTGAACAGACGCAGGCTGTCCTCCATCTGCTCGGCGTGCTCGCCTCCGGTGAAGCGTGAGCCGCTGAACACCCTGGCGCCGTCGCGGTAGCCCAGCAGCGAGGCGCGCAGGCCGCGGTTGGTCCTGAGCAGCCGCTCCCGCCAGGTGTCGGCCGGGTCGAGGACGGTCCCGGCGACCATCCGCCGGTACATCTCGGTGGCCATCTCGTCCAGCAGGGCCTGCTTGTCCTTGAAGTGCCAGTACAGAGCGGGCGCCTTGACGTCCAGCTCCTTGGCGATGGCGCGCAGGGTCAGGCCGTCGAGACCGACCTCGTTCAGCAGTTTCAGCGCCGTGTCCGCGACCCGGCGGCGGTCGAGGGGGGCGCGTCGTTCCGTAGCCACGCTTGACAGCTTAACGGCGTTAAGGCCATTCTCGTACCCAGAGAGCACTTAACGGCGTTAAGGGGAGTGCACATGGACACGGACGTCCTGATCGTCGGCGCGGGTCCCACCGGTCTCGCCCTCGGTGTCGACCTGGCCAGGCGCGGGGTGGACGCGCTGGTCGTGGAGCGGGCCGAGGCGCTGTTCCCCGGCTCGCGGGGCAAGGGCATCCAGCCGCGCACGATGGAGGTCTTCGACGACCTCGGCGTGCTCGACGCGATCCGCGCGGCGGGCGGGGACTACCCGGTCGGCATGGTCTGGCAGAACGGCGAACGGGCCGGCGAGCACCGCATGTTCGACCCCGCCGAGGAGAGCGAGGACTCGCCGTACGGCACACCGTGGATGGTGCCCCAGTGGCGTACGCAGGAGATCCTGGCGGCGCGGCTGGCGGAACTGGGCGGCAAGGTCGCCTTCGGCCGCGAGGTGGCCGGTGTCGCGCAGGACGCGGACGGTGTCACCGCGCACCTCTCCTCGGGCGAGGCCGTGCGCGCCCGCCATCTGGTCGCCGCGGACGGCGGCCGGTCGGCGGTGCGCCGCGCGCTGGGCGTCGGCATGGCGGGTGAGACCGTCGACCCGCACCCGACGCTGGTCGCGGACGTGCGGATCGCCGGCCTGGACCGCGACAACTGGCACCTCTTCCCGCCCCGCGACGAGCGCACCGGCTTCCTCTCCGTCTGCCCGCTGGCCGGCACCGAGGACTTCCAGGTGGTCGCGCGGTTCCTGGAGGGCACGGAGGTGGACCTCACCCCGGACGGCATCCGGAAGGTGGTCGCGGACCGCTCGCACCTCGCCGCCGAGGACGTGACCGAGGTGCGCTGGGCCTCCGACTTCCGGCCGCGTGCCGCCCTGGCGGACCGCTTCCGGGTGGGCCGGGTCTTCCTCGCCGGTGACGCGGCGCACGTGCACTCACCGGCGGGCGGTCAAGGTCTGAACACCAGCGTCCAGGACGCCTACAACCTCGGCTGGAAGCTGGGCGCGGTGCTGAGGGACGGCGTCCCGGCCGGGCTCCTGGACAGCTACGAGGAGGAACGGCGCCCGATCGCCGCCCAGATGCTCGACCTGTCGACCGGCGTCCACCGCGGCGAGGTGCGGCGCGGCAGCGCGACCCGGCAACTGGGGCTGGGCTACCGGGACTCGTCCCTGACGACGGAGACCCGCACGGCGGTCCCGGACGGCGCCCTGCGGGCCGGCGACCGCGCGCCCGACGCGACGGTGGACGGCGTACGGCTCTTCGACGCCTTCCGGGGCCCGCACTGGACCCTGCTGGCACTGGGCACCGACGCCCCCGACGGCGTGGGCGAGTCGGTGCGGGTGGTGCACGGGGACGCCCACCGGGCATACGGAACGGGCCTGTTCCTCGTCCGCCCGGACGGCTACATCGGCTGTGCAGCCACTTCCCCGACCGACCTCGCCGGCTACCTCACCCGCTTCGCCCTGACCTGAGAGACGGCGGTGCCGCCCTACGCGCTCGCCAGTGACAGCTTCACCGCGAAGCCCAGGAACAGGGCGCCCGCCGCCGAGGTCGCTCCCGCCGACAGGCGCCTGCGGCGGTGGAAGGCGGCGGCCAGGCGGGTGCCGCCGAAGATCAGTGCGCTGAGGTAGAGGAAGCTGGCCAGTTGGGCGAAGGCGCCGAGGACGACGAAGGACAGGGCGGGGTAGGCGTAGGCCTGGTCGACGAACTGTACGAAGAAAGTGTCAGAGTCCAACTGCCTGTACCCTCTGGCCTCATGACAGCTACTCAGATCGCTCCCGAGTGGACCGCAGAGGAACTGGCAGAGCTGGCCGAGCTTCAGACCAGGAACGAGGCACTACCGGAGGACGCGCCTCGCGGACTCCTGTCGGTGCGCCTGTCGATCCTCACGGAGGACACCACCAGCCCCGCACGGCAGGAACTTGATCTTCGTCGCTACGCCAACCGAGAGGGCATCAGGGTTGTCGGTGTGGCCCGGGATCTCGGCGTGTCCGCAACCAAGAAAGCGCCTTGGGAACGGAAGGAACTCGGCAACTGGCTCAACAATCGCATCCCGGAGTTTGACCTTATTCTGTTCTGGAAGTTGGACCGATTCATCAGGCGCATTTCCGACCTGCATGAAGTCATCAAGTGGTGCGAGAAGTTCGGGAAGAATCTTCTTTCCCTAAATGACACACTGGATTTGTCATCCCCCATGGCTCAGGCAATGGTGACGTTCATTGCAGCAGTAGCGGAGATTGAAGCAGCTAACACCAAGACCCGCGTTTCGTCGCACTGGGAATACACGAAGCAGCAGGATCAATGGCGTATCGGTAAGCCTTCATACGGCTACAAGACTGCCAGGGTGGATGGGAAACTTCGGCTAGTACAGGAATCGGAGCAAGCGCGAGCAGTTCGTTACATGCACCGGGCCGCAATGCGAGGAGTTCCGGCCAATCGAATTGCCAAGGTCCTAGACAGGGCCAAGGTTCCGACTTACAGCAACCGGAAATGGAACAATCAGCAAATTCTCAGAACCCTCAGGAATCCCGCGGTAAAGGGAATTCGTACCGAGGGAGGCATCAAGGCAACAACCTACAAATCCACACCCGTCCTAGACAAGAAAGGCCAGGAAATCAGGGTTACCGATGAACCGATCCTGACTGGCGAAGAATTCGATAAAGTACAAGCAGCGCTTGCCACCCGCGCAAAAAACAAGCGTCACCACGAGAAGAATCGACGCCCTACCAGATTCCTTGGCGTCATGAAGCACCAGTGCGGCAGAAACGTCAACGAAACGAACAACTACAAGACACTTTCTACTGGCGAGGTCAAGGAGTACCGGTATCTGCGGTGCCCGGATTGCCGGAAGCCTGGATTCGTAATACCGGACCCTGAGCATGCGTACTCTGCTCTGACACAGGCCGTATTTGAGGCCCTGGGGGACTTCGAGGTAATCCGTCGCCAGTACGCCCGAGGCGACGAGAATAGGCGCGAACGGACCCGATTGGAAGAGTCCATTGCCTATTACATGTCCGGATTGGAGCCCGGCGGGCGATTCGACAAATCCGGTTTCATCCGAGAAAAGGCGGAGACCGAACTAGACGCCCTAATGAGCGATCTAGGGAAGATTGACCCGGAGTCCACAAAGGACAGGTGGATCTACGAAAGCACCGGCGTAACCTACAGCCAACACTGGAAATCCGGTGGCATAGAAGCCATGGAAAGAGACCTACTCAGCGCCGGAATAACTTTTGAACTCGGCAGGCAAGACGACGGAGAAATACTCGGAAAACTTGTCATTCCACACGACGTAAAAGAACGGCTGATCAGAATGGACAACAACTGGGGCTAGTTGCACGACTCTGCATCTGAGCCTCAGAAACAAGAGTCTCCCCTTCCATCAGGAGGGGGGACTCTTTCATTTCAGCCATTGGAGAGATACACCGCATCAGCGACTACCGTACGGTTTCCGTCAGGGCACGCCTGCGGCGTGCCGCCGCGGCGGCTACCGCACCCCGGCCCGGCATGCGGCCTTCGGCTGGTCCGGTCCGGGGCGCCACCGCCCCGGCACACCACGAGGCGAGCTGGGAGGGCTGAGCCAGAACCAGCACTCTCCGCCCATCCACACCGGCCCCCTGGACTGACGGCCCAGGCACACCGGCGCCAGGACTCCGGACACCGGCCCGGCACCAGGACCCCACTGCCCAGCCCCATCGCTCCGGCCGCCCAGACCGAACCCAACCCTCTTGGGCCGGGGGTCGACGGCGACGTGCCCAAGCGCACCACGAAGGAACTACCCGCAAAACAATCGGATCAGGGATCGGAAGGCTTGTCCTGCCTAAACAGATGCGACAGGCCAAATTCCTCGCACAGCTGATCCGCCATCGCCTGAACAGCCACTACCTGAGGATCGATATACGCCCAGTCGCACCGGCCCGGATGATCCTTGAAAATCGTGCACCCCGACGCCATCGGGTCCGGCTTTCCTAAACAGCAGTCGAGATCTTCGAGCCACTGAACTGACGATGCGTCACACCAGCACAGAAACACATCCGAGTCGGGAAAGACACGGGAACCCGTCCGCAGGAACGCCACATGATGCTCATGAGGCACGTCCTCAAGCTTGCACTGGAACAGATCACCCGCCGCCCACTCGACCGAGGGCCCCGGGGAAGGGATCTTCGCTGCCAGAGCCCGGACCTCGTCACGCAGACCGGCCACCGCCGTGCACCGGTAGGTCACAGCCACACTCCCGGCACGAAGGTGTACGACCGAGTGATGTACTCCTCGAAGTGCAGATGCCCGGGGCTCTCCTTGAGGTGCCCCGCAGCCCACCGCGTCCCCTCCGAGACATCCTCGCTGCCCGTGCTCGCCAGCCCGCATACCTGACACCTCATCAGGTACACGACCGGGGTGTCCGTGTCCGGAGTCAGCGTGTGCTCACGGAACCGGAACCGGCCGCGCATCCGCGCACTCACGCCAGCCGCCGCGTACGCCACGAACGGACGATCACCTCACGGAACGTACGGTGCGACGGAAACTCCAACGCATGCGCCAGCACCCACGCCTCAGGATCAGCAAAATCCTCACTGCACACCGACGTGTGATTGCACACCGCACACTTCATCGCGTGCGTGGTCGGCTCCGCATCCGGCTCACTGTCCGGGATCAGCATCACCTGATCAGACCGGACCACCGCATCCCCGCTCACAGCCCCTGCCCGGCCGCGCATTGGCCAACCGCACACCCGCACTCAACCGCTCAGCAGGGGTCGCCAGACGAACCGCCCCAGGGTCCGCCTCCCACTCACGGCCACCCCCCACCGGCCGCAACATCACGTACAGGCCCGCCACACCCCGATACTCCCCGACCTCAGATAAGGCCGAGTCGTACAACAGTGCGCCGCGTTCCAGCGTTGCCGTGTCTACCTCCGCCGGCCTTGCCATCCTCAGTCCCTCGGGTCGAAGTCTGGAAAGGCAATCGTCACGGATGGTTACAGGGCGCTACAGGGACGCAACGTCCTAGTTTTGCGGCCTTAGTTGGCTGCGACCCCGAGGAACTGCGCCAGCTTCCGGAGGCCCGGCGGGCGGTTCGGCATAGCCCACAGGTCGGTCACTATCGCCACGGCCAGCGTGTGATGCCGCATCCACGCCGGGGCGATCTCATGCAGCCGCGTAAGTGCCTTCACTGCGCCCTCAGCGTTCCCCAAGTCCGTGTGAGCGCGCGCCACGTCGAGGAGCAGCCACGTACGCCACGAGGGCGGAGTATCGGCGCTGAGACGCATCCCCTTTGCCAATCGAATAGCCTCTTCAGGCCGCGCGTGCTGAACTGCGAGACGCACTCGCTCAATACGCACCGACGAGCGGCTGAAGACAGACACCATGCGCCCGTTCGCCGGGGGCGGCAACGTGGCCAATCGGTTCGTAGCCTTCTCTGCCGTCGTCATCATGTCGTTCGCCGTGTCGTAGTCGCCCAGTCGCGCCGCACTCGTCGCCGCCGACATGAGCAGGCCACCCCAGACACGCACCCCTTCAGCCGTATCGATGTGATCACGTTCAACGTGATCAGCCGCATACACGGCGAGGTTCTCCGCATCGTCCAGCCGATTCTGTCGCTGGTAGTTCCATGCAACAGAGTTACTGACCATCGGTGCGAGCAAGGGATCAGAGGATTGCTCGGCAGCGTTCATGGCACGCTCAAGCGCGCTTAGTGCAAGGTCTGTCTTTCCCAGACGGATCGTCAGGTGCCCAGCCAACTGGAGAGCCTTCCCCAACGCTGCCTGTCCGGCGGCTCTCTCGTCGGCATTCCCCACAGCAGCGACGAAGCGCGCGTCGTTAATGACGCCGGGCAGCACTTCCATGAGACGGCCGAACTCCGCACTGTGGTAGAGAGTCCATGCGTCGGCAATCTCCTGCCTGAGAAGCGGCCCAGTCAGCCGCTCAGCCCCGTTCGGCTCGGGAGGCGGAGCGAAGAGCGGCGGCATGATGGCACGGCGCACAGCAACGAGCTGGGGCGGGTCTGCATCCCCCGTGGAGGGGACTCCCGGCGGATCTCCCAGGAGCGATGTCAGCTCGACCCCAAGCCCCTGTGCCAAGGCATGCAGAGTTGGCAGTCTCGCGCTGTGCTTCCGCTTCTGCTCAAGGCGCTTGATCACGTCGGAGGAGACGCCTGATTTCTCGGCCAACCCCTCTTGGGTGAGGTCGGCCAACCGCCGCAGCCGGACCAACCGGTCACCAAGGTGCTCAGCCATACGTCGAGAGTACGGCTACTCCCCAGCGGAACACAGATGATCTTTCGATGACGGGACTTGAACGCCAGCGCAGACAGCGGAAGTCCGGCCGTCCGCGCCGCCCTTCTCCAACACTGAACTAACCGTCACAGTGATCCGCTGCCGCTTCCGCCTGCCGGGTGTGCTCGCAAGGGCAGAGAACGGGGTGACCTTGGGGGGCTCCTGGGGCTCCTTCGGGAGCCTCTTGGGTAGGCCTAGAGCCCCTAGCGCCTCTTGCTGCTCATGGACGCTCATACCGGCGAACAGGGCCGCAGCATCGTCAAGTTGAGACATGTCAGCCCCTACACGCTCGCCAGAGACAGCTTGACGGCGAACCCCAGGAAGAGGACCCCGGCGGCCGAGGTGGCCCCCGCGCTGAGCGCCCTCCGGCGACGGAACGCGGCAGCCAGACGAGCCCCGCCGAAGATGAGCGCGGACAGGTACAACACGCTTGCCAACTGGGCGAGTACGCCCAAGGTCAGGAAGCCCACGACCGGGTTTGATTCCGACACGAACTGTACGAAGAAGGCGACGAAGAACAGGATCGCCTTGGGGTTGAAGAGGCTGACGACCAGGGCGCGGCGAAAGGGCCGCTCCTCCCCGGTGACCGGTTCGGCGGCATCCCGTCCGGCCTGCTCCCGGCGCGTGCGCCACATCCGCCGGGCGGTCCGCAGCATCCCGATCGCGAGCCACGTCAGGTATCCGGCACCGGCGTACTTCACGATGCCGAAGAGCACGTCGTTGGCCTGGAGCAGGGAGGCGACCCCGGCCGCCGACAGCGTCATCAGCACCGCGTCGCCGCACCAGACACCGGCGGCGGCCGTGTACGCGGACCGCACACCGCGACGGGCGGCCACGGAGAGGACGTAGAGGGAGTTGGGGCCGGGGAGCAGGACGATGAGGACGAGGCCCGCCAGATAGGTGGGGAGATCAATGACGCCGAACATGCGGGGAGTGTCGCACGAAGGTACGACACTTCGCCCGGGTATTCCGGCCCTCGGGACGAGGCCCTCCCAAGACGGTGCTCAGAAGGCGTCCGAGGGCACGTACGTCCCCCACACCTCCCGCAGGGCGTCGCACACCTCGCCGACCGTCGCGCGGGCGCGCAGGGCGTCCTTCATCGGGTAGAGGACATTGCCGTCGCCCTCGGCGGCCCTCTTCAGGGCGGCGAGGGCGGTCTCCACCGCCTGCCGGTCGCGCTCGGCGCGCAGCCTGGCCAGGCGTTCGGCCTGCCGGGCCTCGATGGCGGGGTCGACGCGCAGCGGCTCGTAGGGCTCCTCCTCGTCGAGCTGGAAGCGGTTGACGCCGACGACCACGCGTTCGCCGGAGTCGGTCTCCTGGGCGATGCGGTAGGCGGAGCGCTCGATCTCGCCCTTCTGGAAGCCGTGCTCGATGGCGTTGACCGCGCCGCCGAGGTCCTCGACCTTGCGCATCAGTTCCAGCGCCGCCGCCTCGACGTCGTCGGTCATCCTCTCGACCGCGTAGGAGCCCGCGAAGGGGTCGACGGTCGCGGTCACATCCGTCTCGTGGGCGAGGACCTGCTGTGTGCGCAGGGCCAGCCGGGCGGACTTGTCGGTGGGCAGCGCGATGGCCTCGTCGAAGGAGTTGGTGTGCAGGGACTGGGTGCCGCCGAGGACCGCGCCCAGGCCCTGGACCGCGACGCGGACCAGGTTCACCTCGGGCTGCTGGGCGGTCAGCTGCACTCCCGCCGTCTGGGTGTGGAAGCGCAGCATCAGCGACTTGGGGTTCCTCGCGCCGAACTCGTCCCGCATCACCCGCGCCCAGATCCTGCGGGCCGCGCGGAACTTGGCGACCTCCTCCAGGATCGTCGTACGGGCCACGAAGAAGAAGGAGAGCCGGGGCGCGAAGTCGTCGACGTCCATTCCGGCCGCGACCGCCGTGCGCACGTATTCGATGCCGTCCGCCAGCGTGAACGCGATCTCCTGCGCGGGCGACGCCCCCGCCTCCGCCATGTGGTAGCCGGAGATCGAGATGGTGTTCCACTTCGGGATCTCGGCCCGGCAGTACTTGAAGATGTCCGCGGTCAGCCGCAGCGACGGCTTCGGCGGGAAGATGTACGTCCCGCGCGCGATGTACTCCTTCAGCACGTCGTTCTGGATCGTCCCGGTCAGCCGGTCGGCGGCGACGCCCTGCTCCTCGGCGACGAGTTGGTAGAGCAGGAGCAGCAGCGCGGCCGGGGCGTTGATCGTCATCGAGGTCGAGACCCGGTCCAGCGGGATCCCGCCGAACAGCACCCGCATGTCGTCGATCGAGTCGATCGCCACCCCCACCTTGCCGACCTCGCCCGAGGCGATCGGCGCGTCGGAGTCGTGGCCCATCTGGGTGGGCAGGTCGAAGGCGACCGACAGACCCATCGTGCCGTTGGCGATCAACTGCTTGTAGCGGGCGTTGGACTCCGTCGCCGTGCCGAAACCCGCGTACTGGCGCATCGTCCACGGCCGGCCCGTGTACATCGACGGGTACACGCCCCGGGTGAACGGGTACTCCCCCGGCTCCCCCAGCTTCTCCGCCGGGTCCCGGCCCTCCTGGGCGTCGGGTCCGTAGACGGGTTCGATGGGCAGCCCGGACTCGGACTCGCGCGTCATGGTGTCGCCTCCCGCTGAACACATGTTCGAACCACTCGAAGCGGCCGTCGCCCACTCGCCCGTACGGACCGGCTCCTCGCCGGACCGTATCGGCGCGGGTGCGCCCGCTGGTCACCACGATGCCGTGCCGTTCGCGGCGCGTCATCCGCGGGGAACATTCCTGGGGACATCCGTAGGGACCATGAGACGACGAGGGCCGTGACGCGTATGACGGGCATGGGGAAGTTGGGGAGGGTGGCCGCCTTCGCCCTGGGGGCCGTACTGGTGACGGGCTGCACCGTGGAGGGCACGGCCGCCGACGGCAGGGCACGCTCGCCGGTGCACATCGACATCAGCGGCGCGCCGCCGGGGAACTCTCCGGGCGGCGCGGCACCCTCGGGTGCGCCGCCCGCCCGTACCCCGGCCCGGGTGCTGTGGACGCGGGGCGACACCGGCCGGGACGTCCGCGAACTCCAGGCCCGGCTGCGTCAGGTCGAGTGGCTCGTCGACGGCCCGACCGGGACGTACGACGACCTGACCGAGCAGGCGGTGAGCGGCTTCCAGGGCAAGCGCGGGCTGCCGAGGACGGGCCGGACGGACACCGTCACCTGGCAGCGGCTGCTTGGAATGACGCACGAGCCGGGCAAGTGGGAGCTGTATCTGATGGGCGGGCAGCCGGCCGCCGCGCCCGACCCGCGCTGTCTGACCGGCCGGGTGCTGTGCGTCAGCAAGTCGAGCCGGACGCTGCGCTGGATGATCGACGGGCGGACCGTGTCGACGATGTCGGTGCGGTTCGGCTCGCAGTACACGCCGACCCGGGAGGGCGTGTTCCAGGTCTACTGGAAGTCCCGCGAGCACTGGTCGACGCTCTACGACTCGGCCATGCCGTACGCGATGTTCTTCAGCGGCGGCCAGGCCGTGCACTACTCGTACGACTTCGCCGCCCACGGTTACGCGGGAGCCTCGCACGGCTGCGTCAACGTACGGGACGAGGGGGCGATCGCGGATCTGTACGCGCAGGTGAGGAACGGCGACAAGGTCGTCGTGTACCAGTGAGAACGGGGGCGCGGGCGGGGCCGGGGGAACGTGCCCCACCCGCGCCGGGATGCACGAGCCGCAGGTACGGGGGGAACCCCGGCTCGGTGCGAAAGCCGATGACCAGTCGGCTCGTTCATTACTGCGCCACGGCGGCCGAAAATGTCACACCCTCGCCGGGAAATCCGCTTCCACCTGCGTGAACGCGGGTGCGAGGGGTCCGGTGAGGGCGGACGGACCGGGCGCCGACTGCGGTGACTGCGGTGTCTGCACCCGCCGCGGCAGGGGTTCGAAGCGGGCCGACGGGGTGTGCGCGGCGCCGGGGCGTTGCGGGCCGTGGAAGTACCTCACGGGCGGGACTATGTGGCCGTCGTCGTCCTCGCCCTCTTCACCGCCCTCGCCGCCGTCGCCGCCGTCGGTCTTCTTCCCGTCGTCGACCCGGTCGTCGTCCCCGCCCCGGTCGCTCCTGCCGTCCTTGTCCCCCGCGTCGCCCCGGCCGCCGGGGTCCTTGCGCAGGCCGTGCTCCCGGGCCGCGTCCCGCGAGTCGCCGGGCTCCCGGCCGTCCCGGCCGCCGGTGCGGTCCCGGGCCGCGGTGTCGGCCCCGGCGAGGAGGTCCTCGCAGTACTCGCCGATCCGCGACGTGTCCCCGGCCGCCGCCTTCAGCGCGCGCATGCGGGTGCCGTCGGGTTCCTTGCCGCCGCGCACCTTGCGGCAGGCCGCGACGAGAGCGGACCGGCGTTCGCCGGGAGCGCCGGCCGTCCGGTCGTCCGCGTCGTGGTCCCCGGCCGCGCCGCCGTCGCGCGCGGTGCCCCGCTCGGGCGCGCCCGGCGTGGGGCCACCGGGCGCCGAACCGCCCTGCGTGCCGTCCAGCGGCGAGGGCGAGGCGGGCGGGCGGTCGGGGGAGACCGCGGCCGAGACGGTGGCGACGGGTTCCGGTTCGGTGCCGCCGAAGGGCGTCGGCAGCGCTCCGGTTCCGGCCGCCACCGCCACTCCGCCGACCATGCCGACGGCAAGCGCGGCGGCCAGCCCGAGGCGCAGCGGACGGTTCCGGCGGGAGCGGCCGGCACCCTCGCCGCGTGCGCCGATGCGGATCAGCCCGGCGTCGCGGGACGGGGACGCGATGCCGTGTCCGGGGTCGGCTGACGCCCCCGCCGAGTCATCGGCACGCTCGGCGCGCACCTTGCGGAAGGCGGCCAACGCCGAGGCTTCGCCGGGGAGTTCCTCGTCGGACGGCACGGGCGGGGCGGCGAGTACGCGCAGGGCGGCGGCGAGTCGTTCGGCCCGGCCGCGGACTGCGGGTCCGACCGCGTCCAGTAGCTCTCCGCGCAGCAGGCGCTCCGCCGTTTCGCGGTCCAGCCACTTGTCCTGCTCGTCGGCCATCACATGTCTTTCTGCGTCCGCGCCGGTGTATGCGTCACACTCGCGGAACGTCACCGCACGACCGCGCGGTTCCCGCTGCGGCGGCAGGGCGTCGAGCCTCCCTCCGGATTCCGGATCGCCGCCGAGCAGCTCGGCCAGGCGCTTCAGGCCACGGTGCGCGGCCGTGCGGACGGCACCCGGCCGCTTGCCCAGCGTCTCCGCGGCGCTCTTGGCGTCGAGGCCCACCACGACGCGCAGGACGACGGCCTCGGCCTGGTCCTGGGGCAGCCGGGCGATGAGGGAGAAGGTGTCGTCGGTGGCCAGGGCCTCCATGGCCTCGCCCGCGGTGTCGGACTCGGCGGGCCGGCCGGCCAGCTCGGTCTCGTCGCCGCCGATCGCGGGCCGGCGCCCCCGCATGCGGATGTGGTCCAGCGCGCGGTTGCGGGCGATACGCGCGGCCCAGCCGCGGAACCGGTCGGCGTCGCCGTCGAACCGCTCCAGGTCGCGGGCGATCTGCAGCCAGGCCTCGGACGTCACGTCCTCGGCGTCGTGATCGCCGACGAGCGTCCGTACGTAGCCCAGCAGCCGCGGATGCACCGCGCGGTACACAGTCCGGAACGCGGTCTCGTCCCCGTCCTGTGCCGCACGCACCGCGGCGGTCAGCTCCGCGTCGTCCCCCAGCACCGAGCCCCTCTTTGCGCCTAGGCCGGCGCCGCTCTCGCGGACCGGTACTCGCCGTCGTGGTTGCCCCATTGATGGTCGCGGTGCTCCACCGCTCACGTGATGTGGGAGGAAGACCCCCCCCCGCTGGTCGGCGCGAATGGCACGTTACGTCTTGAAACCGCCACTCGTCCATGTCCATCTCGCATTGCTGTACAAGATGCAACTAACCCGTGACGCGGCGGGGTGTGACAGAAAACGCTGTCGCGACGCTGTAGGAGATACGGGCCGCCGCGCGACCCGTGCCACGCGACGGCCGGGGCCTCTCCTGTGGGGGGTGGCGGCCCCGGTCGTTGCCTCGGTTCGTGCGTTTCGGCCCGGAGGCCCGCGGGACTGCTCCCGGGACCCGAGGGCTTTTGGCCGCGGCCCGTTTCCCGCAGGTGTACCGGCGGCCGTCAGCGGCCGGGCGCGGCGTCCCGGCACAGCAGGCGCAGCGATCCGTCTCCGGTGAAGCGGCGGCGGGCCTCGTCGATCGGGTCCCAGAGCCGGCCGTCGGGGGTGCGGACCCAGTGGTCGCCGCCGGTCGCCCACCACTCCCCGCCGGCCTGACGCACGATCACCTCACCGGCGTAGGCGCCCAGTCCGCGCAGCACGGGCTCCACCGCGGCGTACGGCGCTCCCTCGCCCCGGATGCCGTCGATCACGCGGTCGACGCGCCACAGGCTCTGCGCCGAGTAGTCCAGGCGCAGCCGGGCGCCCTCGCGCAGGGTGGCCACCGCGTCCGCCGCCCACCGCACGGGCTTCTCGGCGGCCGACGGCCGGGTTTCCCGCTGGGGCGTCGGTCCGCCGGTCACAGTCGTCACATCCGGTAGAGCGCCGCGGGGCGGAGTTTCGTCACACGTGTCCGTCGGCAGAGCGGGCTCAGCCCCGTCCGCGGGCGCGGCGGGACACCACCGCGCGCAGCACCCGGCGCCCCTCCGTGGAGACCTCCAGGGCCGGGCGCAGTCCGGCCGTTCCGTGCCCGGCGAGCAGGTCGAGTACGGCGGTCTGGCGGCGCAGTTCGGCGGCGACGAGCGGTGGCAGCCCCTCGGTGCCCTCCTCTCCGCGGACATCGGCCTTGGGGGCGGGGTCCGCGGCGGGGTCGAGGAGGCGGTGGATCCTGAGCGAGGCGACGGAACAGGCGTCGGCCCACGCCCGCAGCTCCGGGAGGGAGTACTCGGCCGGCGCGGTGGCCAGCATCCGGCGGGTCAGGAGTACGGCCTCGTCCTCACCGGCGGCGTCCGGGCCGGCCAGCTTGTCGCGCACCTGCGTCAGGGCCTGCGCCCACTCGCGGGCGTCCTCGCCGCCGGTGCGGTCGGCGAGGATCGCCCACAGGGGTCTGAGGATCTCGTCGTCGCCGTCCAGCAGAGGAACGCAGCGATCCAAACAAGCCAGCCCGCTCGCGGCGAGTCCGCGTGTGTCGGCCCGCGCGATCAGTTCCAACAGGCTCATTCGGTGCCTCCCTGTTCCCGCCGCTTCGCCCCGCTCACCACCACGGAGCCCGCACTGACCCTTACTGCGTGCGACGGGCCCGGAGTGTCACAGCGGCACGACGCCCAGCCGGTCGAGAAACCGGAAGAAGAGGTTTTCGGCCACGGTCCCGGAGCCGAGGCCGAAATCGGGCCCGGGGCCGTCACCGGAGCGGAAACCGGAGTCGGGCCCGATTGCGCCGCCGGGCCGCAGGCCGGGGTCGGATTCCGGCCCGGGGACGGGGTCGGAGGCGGCGCCGGGGTCGGAATCCGGCCCCTCCCCGAAACCCGTGCCGGGACCGAAGCCGGGGTCCGTCGACAGGATCTCCGTCAGTTCGGTGGCGTTCGCGGCGTGGCCCGCCTCGACGGCCCAGGCGACGGCGCGTTCGGCGGCGTCGCGGGGTTCCAGGAAGTAGTCCTCAAGGGTGAGCCCCTCCTTCTCCGCGCCGAGGTACCCGGCCATCGCGGACCGCGCCAGGCAGGTCGTCCACGCCCCGCTCTGCGGCGCCGCCGCCTCCACGACCACGCAGTCGCTGTCCATCACGTACCCGAACAGCGCGGGCGCGCCGGTCTGCGCGGCCAGGTCGTTCATGTTCCCCACGTCTCCGTCGCCGCCCGGGAACTCCCACACCTGCCAGCCGCCCGGCGCGGACAGGCGCAGGGTCATGTCCGCGGCCCCCGGCAGCGCGTCCAGTTCCGCGAGCGGCCGTTCGGCGCGGCCCACGACGAAGTACCCCCAGTAGCCCATGTCCCGGCTCCCCCTGGCGTATCGGTTCGGCTCGTTCAGAAGACCACCACAGCCGTACGGGAGTTCGCAGCCGGATCGGACAATCCACGGGGTGCGCCTGGTCAGTCGAGCCGGTCGGCCAGCGCCTTGAAGTCCGTCCAGGACAGTTCGGGCTTGCCCGGGTCCCACAGCTTCTGGACGGTCGCGGCCAGCGGCAGCCGGATGCCGTCGGCGACCTGCGCCTGGGTCTGCGCGTTCGGCAGGTCGCCCCAGACCGCGAGGCTGCCGCCGAGTATCTGGTCGTCGTACTTCGCGTCGACCGCCTGCGTGCCGCGCAGGACGCGCGGGGTCCACTGCTCGTAGATGCGCTCACCGGTGGGATAGACGAAGGTCTGCGGCTCACCGAGCACGTAGTAGAGGAACTCGTCGTTGTAGTTGAGCACCTCGCGGCCCGTGCTCAGATACTCCGCCGGCGGGCGGGCGCCGATCTCCTTGCCGGTCCAGTAGGCGACCTTGATGTCCTTCAGGGGCTCGACGGACGTGCCCTTGAGGAAGCCGTCGTTCCAGGCGCGCGGGGTGCGGTCGTGCGCCTGGACCGTCTCCGCGCGGCCGTTGAGCCAGCCGGTGGTGAGGTCGGCGACGGTGCCGCCGGAGCCGTAGGCCTTGCGGGCGGCGGCGGCCAGCGTCGGATAGGAGGCCTCGGGGTCCGAGACCACGAGTGCCTGGTACTCGTCGGCGCCCAGGTGGAACTGGGAGCCGGGGAAGAGGTCGGCGTACTCGTCCAGCAGGTCGTCGACGATCTCGGCGGCCTCCGGCTTGGAGATGTCGATCGCGCCGCGGGTGGCCGTGCCCTGGGCGTTGCGCAGTTGGAGGTCGGGGTGCGCGGCGATCACGGCGCCGAGGTGGCCGGGCGAGTCGATCTCGGGGACGACGGTGATGTGGTGGGCCTCGGCGAGGTCGACGATCTCCTTGACCTCGGCCTTGGTCAGACGGTCGTCGGAGACGATCTCGGGGTGCGAGTCGGACTCGATGCGGAAGGCCTGGTCGTCGGAGAAGTGCAGGCCCAGTTCGTTGAACTTCAGGTCGCCCAGCTCGCGGACCCGGTCCTTGATCCAGTCGGCGTCGTAGTGCTTGCGGGCGATGTCGAGCATGAGGCCGCGCCGCGGTTTGTCCGGCTCGTCCTTCACGACGCCCTCGGGCGCGGTGCCGCCGTCGTCCACCGCCTGTTTCAGGGTGCGGGTGCCGTAGTAGACGCCCGCCTCGGCCGGCCCGGTGACGGTGACGCGGCCGTCGCGCACGGTCATGGTGTACGACTCGGGGTTCGCGCCCTTGTCGGCCTTGACGTCAAGGAGCAGGTCCCCGGCGCGCTCGTCGTCCTTCTCCCCCGCGTACGTCATCCCCAGCTCGCCCGCTATCAGGCGCCCCTCGTCGGCGAGGCCGGCGTCGGCGACGACCACGCGGTGGCTCTTCTCCGGCTGCCAGCCGGGGCCGCGGGCCGGGGTGTGGTCGCGTACGGCGGGTATGGTGCGCGGCTCCTTCGACAGCGCGTAGGAGCGACTGGGACTGGGCTGCGTGGAGGGTGCGGCCGCTCCCTCGGACGACCGGGCGGCCGAGCCCCCGGGCCCGCCGTCGCCGTCACCGTCGGTGGCCCACAGGCCCACTCCCACGCCGAGCGCGGCGACCGCCGCACCGGCGATCACGGCCCGCTGCCTCACCTTGTGCGCCGGTGTCCGGCGTCCGTGCTGGCTCACAGCGCCAACCTACGACCGTAAGCTCCACCATGCGTCCACCACATGTTCTGAAACTCTCCCGTTCGGGTGAAATTCGGGCACCGATCCGACACGCGACACCATCACTCGATAACGTGACGCCGCGTCTTTCGCACCGTCCCCTGCCGCCGACACACACGTGACGCCCACAAGGACCCACGCCGCCTGTGCACCGTCTTCCTGACTTCCCCGCCCGAGTGGCCCTGCCGGTCCCGGTGCAAACACCCGCCGCACCGGCCACACCCACGCCACTGGAACGCCTCAACACGGCCCACCCGGACGAGGCCGCCCGCACCCTGCGCACCTGCCTGAACAGCCACGGCTGGGCCCACCGCGTCACCTCCCACCGCCCCTACCCGGACCTGCCGGCCCTGTTGGCGGCGGCGGACGAGGCCGCGTACGACCTGACCCCGCGGGAGGTGGCCGAGGCCCTGGCGGCGGAGACCGTGCCCGCCCTGCCCGCGGACGTCTACGCGGCCGCCCACACGGCCCTGAGCGCCGCCGCGGCGGCCTACGAGAGCCGCTTCGGCCACGCGTTCGTCATCTGTGTGGACGGCTTGGGCACGGACGAGGCCCTGAACCACGTACTGGCGGCCATACGGTCGCGGTTGGCCAACGATCCGGACGAGGAACGCCAGGTGGCCGCGGAGGAACTCCGCCGCCTCGCGAGAACGCGGCTGGCCGACGTCCTCTCGGAGGCGCGGCCGACCGCGCGACCGGCCACCCACCACCGGGACCCACCGCCCCGGTAGCCGCCCCACGCGGGCGAACCCACTGCTCTTTTGAGTGCAACTTTGATCACAACGGCAGGCCCCCTGTAAGCACCACGGGTCCACGTCGCTACCATGCTGGGGGCCGGTGGACCGTACCCGGCCGGGCCCGACCGACAAGGAAAGCCGGCGCGGCCCCAATCCCCGCTTCCGGAGGAAATTTCCGTGCCGGCTGGAACGCTGTACCGCGGCCGGGAAGGAATGTGGTCCTGGGTGGCTCATCGAGTCACCGGCGTCCTCATTTTCTTCTTCCTGTTCGTTCACGTGCTGGACACCGCGCTCGTCCGTGTGTCCCCCGAGGCCTACGACAACGTCGTGGCCACCTACAAGTCGCCGATCGTCGCGCTGCTGGAGTACGGCCTCGTCGCCGCCATCCTCTTCCACGCGCTCAACGGTCTGCGCGTCATCGCCGTCGACTTCTGGGTCAAGGGCGCCCGCTATCAGAAGCAGATGCTCTGGACCGTCGTCGCCCTGTGGGTCGTGCTGATGCTCGGGGCGATCTACCCCGTCCTCGGCCACGCCGCTCGTGAACTGTTCGGGAGCTGACGCCCATGTCCACGACTGAATCCCCCGCTTCCGGGATCGGCCCCGTCGAGGGCGCCTCCCTGTACACGGCCGACAACCCGGCGCCGCTCATCGAGGCCCCCCGCCGGCGCACGAAGAAGACCCCGAAGTCCACGCGGGGCAACTTCGAGATGATCGCCTGGCTGTTCATGCGCCTGTCCGGCGTGGTGCTGGTCGTCCTGGTCCTCGGGCACCTGCTCATCCAGCTGGTGCTGGACGGCGGCGTCTCGAAGATCGGCTTCGCCTTCGTGGCCGGCCGCTGGGCCTCGCCGTTCTGGCAGGTCTGGGACCTCCTGATGCTCTGGCTCGCGATGCTGCACGGCGCGAACGGCCTGCGCACCGTCATCAACGACTACGCGGAGCGCCCGAACACGCGCCTGTGGCTCAAGGGGCTGCTCTACACCGCCACGGTGTTCACCATCCTGCTGGGCACGCTGGTGATCTTCACCTTCGACCCGAACATCCGCTAGGCACGGGGCTGCGAAAATCATGAAGGTACACAAGTACGACACCGTCATCGTCGGCGCCGGTGGCGCCGGTATGCGGGCCGCCATCGAGGCGACCAAGCGCAGCCGCACGGCCGTCCTGACGAAGCTCTACCCCACCCGCTCCCACACGGGCGCCGCGCAGGGCGGCATGGCCGCCGCGCTGGCCAACGTGGAGGAGGACAACTGGGAGTGGCACACCTTCGACACGGTCAAGGGCGGTGACTACCTGGTCGACCAGGACGCCGCCGAGATCCTGGCGAAGGAGGCCATCGACTCGGTCCTCGACCTGGAGAAGATGGGCCTGCCGTTCAACCGGACGCCCAACGGGACGATCGACCAGCGCCGGTTCGGCGGTCACTCCCGCAACCACGGCGAGGCCCCGGTCCGCCGCTCCTGCTACGCGGCCGACCGCACCGGCCACATGATCCTGCAGACGCTGTACCAGAACTGCGTCAAGGAGGGCGTGGAGTTCTTCAACGAGTTCTACGTCCTGGACCAGCTGATCACCGAGGTCGACGGCGTCAAGAAGTCGTCGGGCGTGGTGGCGTACGAGCTGGCGACCGGTGAGATCCACGTCTTCCAGGCGAAGTCCGTGATCTACGCCTCCGGCGGCACCGGCAAGTTCTTCAAGGTGACCTCCAACGCGCACACCCTGACCGGTGACGGCCAGGCGGCCGTGTACCGGCGCGGGCTGCCGCTCGAGGACATGGAGTTCTTCCAGTTCCACCCGACCGGCATCTGGCGCATGGGCATCCTGCTGACGGAGGGTGCCCGCGGTGAGGGCGGCATCCTGCGCAACAAGGACGGCGAGCGCTTCATGGAGAAGTACGCGCCGGTCATGAAGGACCTCGCCTCCCGTGACGTCGTCTCGCGCTCCATCTACACGGAGATCCGCGAGGGCCGCGGCTGCGGTCCCGAGGGCGACCACGTCTACCTGGACCTCACCCACCTCCCGCCGGAGCAGCTGGACGCCAAACTGCCGGACATCACGGAGTTCGCGCGCACCTACCTCGGCATCGAGCCCTACACGGACCCGATCCCGATCCAGCCCACCGCCCACTACGCGATGGGCGGCATCCCGACCAACGTCGAGGGCGAGGTCCTGCGGGACAACACCACCGTCGTCCCGGGCCTGTACGCGGCCGGCGAGGTGGCCTGCGTCTCGGTGCACGGCGCCAACCGCCTGGGCACCAACTCGCTGCTGGACATCAACGTCTTCGGCAAGCGGGCCGGCATCGCCGCCGCGGACTACGCGCGCCAGACCGACTTCGTCGACCTGCCGGAGGACCCCGAGTCCCTGGTCGTCGAGCAGATCGAGCGGCTGCGCTCCTCCACCGGCACCGAGCGGGTGGCGACGATCCGCCGCGAGCTGCAGGAGTGCATGGACGCCAACGTCATGGTGTTCCGCACCGAGCAGACGATCAAGACGGCCGTCGAGAAGATCGCCGAGCTGCGCGCCCGCTACAAGAACGTGGCCATCCAGGACAAGGGCCGGCGGTTCAACACCGACCTGCTGGAGGCCGTCGAGCTGGGCAACCTGCTCGACCTGGCCGAGGTGATGGCGGTGTCCGCCCTCGCCCGCAAGGAGTCGCGCGGCGGTCACTACCGCGAGGACTTCCCCAACCGCGACGACGTCAACTTCATGCGCCACACCATGGCGTACCGCGAGGTGGGCGACGACGGCGCCGAGTCCATCCGGCTCGACTACAAGCCGGTCGTCCAGACCCGCTACCAGCCGATGGAGCGTAAGTACTGATGGCTACCCCTGTCCTGGAGAAGAACGACTCGGCCCCCGAGCCCGGCTTCGCCGACTCCCCGTACATCACGGTCACCTTCCGCCTGCGGCGGTTCAACCCGGAGGTCGCGGCCGAGGCCTCCTGGGAGGACTTCCAGCTGGAGATCGACCCGAAGGAACGTGTCCTCGACGCGCTGCACAAGATCAAGTGGGATCTCGACGGCACCCTCACGTTCCGCCGCTCCTGCGCGCACGGCATCTGCGGCTCCGACGCCATGCGGATCAACGGCAAGAACCGGCTGGCCTGCAAGACGCTGATCAAGGACCTCAGCCCCGAGAAGCCGATCACGGTCGAGCCCATAAAGGGCCTGACGGTCCTCAAGGACCTGGTCGTCGACATGGAGCCGTTCTTCCAGGCGTACCGGGACGTGATGCCCTTCCTGATCACGAAGGACACCAACGAGCCCACGCGGGAGCGTCTCCAGTCCGCCGAGGACCGCGAGCGCTTCGACGACACCACGAAGTGCATCCTGTGCGCCGCCTGCACCTCGTCGTGCCCGGTGTTCTGGAACGACGGGCAGTACTTCGGCCCGGCGGCCATCGTCAACGCCCACCGCTTCATCTTCGACTCGCGTGACGAGGCCGGCGAGCAGCGGCTGGAGATCCTCAACGACCGCGACGGCGTCTGGCGCTGCCGCACGACCTTCAACTGCACGGACGCCTGCCCGCGCGGCATCGAGGTCACCAAGGCGATCGCGGAGGTGAAGCGGGCGCTGATCACGCGCCGCTTCTGACCGCACGCCGGTGACACGGCCGAGGGCCCCGACCGGATGCGGTCGGGGCCCTCGGCCGTGCGGACGCGCGGGGCGGCCCGAGCGGTGTCAGCCGCGCAGCACACGGCCTTCCTTGTCGGTGCGGTCGTTGCTGACCAGGAAGATGATGCCGTCGATCAGCGCCCAGAAGCCCAGCCCGCCGCAGGTGAGCAGCTGCGCTATGCCGACGCCCACGGAGCCGACGTAGAAGCGGCCGATGCCCAGGGTGCCCAGGAAGAGCTGGAGGATACCGGCGACGATCTTCGACTTGTCGGAGTACGGGCGGCCCTGCGGGTCGTAGCCGAACGGAGCGGCGTGGCTCGGGGGGACGGTCATGGTGGTGCTCCTGGGGAGAAGAGGGACGGGCCGGGACGAATGGCCCGGCGGCCCAGGAGAGAGCACCGCCGGTCGCACACCGACCGCGCACAGCGGCCCACGTGTGCCGTGGCCGTCCCCCCTGCGCGTAGGGAGCATATGGAGACGAGTGGGACGGGCGGGAGTGGACTCGATCAACTGTGCCCGTACCGTGATCATTTGCGATCAGTGCGGTGACACCAGCTCCCGCGCGCCTGTCCCGCGCGCCTCAGACGAGATTGCGAAGTACCGTCCAGGCCAGTGCGGTCAGCAGGATCGACGCCTGGGCCCACGGGGCGATCCGGGGCCGCCAGGAACGGCCGCGCAGGCCCTCCGCGGTCCAGCGGCCCCACAGCGCGAGCGCGAGGGGCGCGGCGAGCAGCAGGGCGCGGTTGTCCAGCCAGGCCGCGGCGAAGTGACCGTGCATCAGGTCGTAGACCATGCGCGTGCCGCCGCAGGCCGGGCAGAGCAGCCCGGTGACGTACCGCAGCGGGCACTGGGGCAGGAGGTGGCCGCTCTCGTGCGGGTCGGTGAACCACAGGTACCCGGCTCCCGCGGCGCCCGCGACGAGCACCGCGAGGGGTGCCGCCGCGGGATGCCACGGCAGGCGTCGTCCTCCGGGTGGCGCGGGGCGGACCGCGTCAGCCACGCAGGATTCGGCCCTGGGAGTCCGTGCGGTCGTCGCTGACGAGGTAGATGATGCCGTCGATCAGCGCCCAGAAGCCCAGCCCGCCGCAGGTGAACAGCTGGGCCAGCCCGACGCCGACGGAGCCGACGTAGAAGCGGCCGACGCCGAAGCTGCCGAGGAAGAGCTGGAGGATGCCGGCGACGATCTTCGACTTGTCCGAGTACGGGCGCCCGTAGGAGTCGTAGCCGTAGGGCGCGCCGGGGTCGCCGCCGTAGTAGCCGGGCGGCTGCTGATAGCCGGGCTGCTGGTAACCGCCGGGCGGCTGCTGGTAACCGGGCTGCTGGTAGCCGCCCTGCGGGTAGCCGTAGGGACCGGCCTGGCCGGCGCCGGGAGCCTGGTTCGGATAGCCGTAACCGGGCGGCTGGGACGGCTGCTGCGGCTGCTCGCTCACAGTGGTGTCACTCCTGAATGATGCGGGAAACTGCCGGTCATACTGTCTGACTTATTGGACAAAGAGAAGCCCGGACCGGGAGCGCCGTCCGCCCCAACGAGTGACCCCGCCGCCACCCTGCCCTGATTTCGCCCACTTCGTACCGCACACACCTAATCTGACGACATGTCAGCTGATGAGTCGTACGAACTGCTCGGGTTCGACAACGTCCTGCTGCCCGTCGGGGATCTCGGCGAGGCCGTCGGCTTCTACGAGCGGGCCGGCTTCCCGGTCGCCTTCCGGCTCGACGAGGCCGGGATCGCGCTGCTGAAGGCCGGCGGCGAGACGCCGGGGATCCTGCTGCGGGCGGAGGAGGAGTTCGGACGCCGGCCGCCGCCGTGGCCCTCGGCGCGGGTGTGGCTGGAGGTGTCGGACGCCCGGAGCGCGGACCGCGCGCTGCGCGAGGCGGGTGTCGTGCCGCTCGACGAGCCGTTTCCCGTCGCCACCGGCTGGACCGTGGAGTTCGCCGACCCGTGGGGCAACGTCGTCGGGCTCACGGACTACACCAAGCGGCCGGAGCTGGGCCGCCGCACCTGACGGGCCTGCCCGGCCTTCTCCCGAGCACGTCCGGACGAGGGGATCCGCCGTGAGGCTAGGCTCGGTCCCGTGCCCGCGAAGAACGACGGCCCCGACGACGGCGCCCCCCTCAGCAAGTCCGAGCAGACCCGCGCGCTGATCCTGGAGACGGCCATGCGGCTGTTCCAGGAACGCGGTTACGACCGGACGACCATGCGGGCCATCGCCCAGGAGGCCGGGGTCTCCGTCGGCAACGCGTACTACTACTACGCCGGCAAGGAGCACCTGATCCAGGGCTTCTACGACCGGATCGCCGCCGAGCACCAGGAGGCGGTCCGCGAGGTCCTGGCCCGGGAGACCGACCTGGAGGCGCGACTGGCGGGTGTGCTGAAGGTCTGGCTTGACATCGCGACGCCGTACCACGAGTTCGCGGTGCAGTTCTTCAAGAACGCCGCCGACCCGGACAGCCCGCTCAGCCCCTTCTCCCCGGAGTCGGAGCACGCGCGCGTGGAGGCCATCAGCATCCACCGGACGGTGCTGGCCGGCGCGAAGGGCAAGGTGCCCGAGGAACTGCGCGATGTCCTGCCCGAGTTGATGTGGCTCTTCCAGATGGCGCTCGTCCTGTACTGGATCTTCGACCGCACGGAGGGCCGCGAGCGCAGCTACCGCCTCGCCGAACGCGGTTCCCGGCTCATCGCGCGGGGCGTCGCGCTGGCCCGCTTCCGGGTGCTGCGCCCGCTCGTGCAGGAGGTGCACGAACTGTTCACCGACTTCCTGCCCGGGATGACCAGGGCGCTCCCGGACCCGGCCAAGAGGGCGGCGCCCGCCGGGGACGCCGGCCGGAAGCGCCCCTCAGACCTGCGCTGAGGCCAGCTCGATCACCGTCACGTCCGAGGGGGCGCCCACGCGCGTGGGCGGGCCCCAGGCGCCCGCGCCGCGGCTGACGTACAGCTGGGTGTCGCCGTAGCGCTCCAGGCCCGCGACCGTCGGGTTGGCGGCGCGCGCGATGAGGTTGCCGGGCCAGAGCTGGCCGCCGTGGGTGTGGCCGGAGAGCTGGAGGTCGACGCCGTGGTCGACGGCGTCGTGGATCTGCACCGGCTGGTGGGCGAGCAGCACGCACGCGCGTGCCCGGTCCCGGTCGCCGAGGGCCTTGGCGTAGTCCGGGCCCTGTCCCCGGCTCTCGCCCGACACGTCGTTGACGCCGGCCAGGTCGAAGTGGGGCAGCTCGGTGCGGGCGTTCTCCAGCGGGAGCAGGCCGAGCCGCCGCACCTCGGCGACCCACTGCTCGGCGCCGGAGAAGTACTCGTGGTTGCCGGTGACGAAGTACGCGCCGTGCCGTGCCCTGAGCCGGGCCAGCGGGGCCGCCGCCGGGCCGAGGTTCTTCACGCTGCCGTCGACCAGGTCGCCGACGACGGCGATGAGGTCGGGCTGCGTGGAGTTGACCGTGTCGACGACCCGCTGCGCGAAGCCCCGGCCGAGGACCGGGCCGAGGTGGATGTCGCTGACCACGGCGATCCGGAAACCGTGCGCCGCGCGCGGCAGCTTGGCCAGCGGCACGGTGACGCGCTTCACCCGCGGGCCGCTCAGCACGCCGTAGGTGCCGAGGCCGACCGTGCCGACGGCCGCCGCGGCGGCGGTACCGGCGACGACACGGGAGACGAACAGGCGGCGGGAGGGCAGGTCGAGGGGGCCCGGGGGCGCCGGCTCGGGGGTCGCGGCGCCGGGCCCTGGTGTGCCGGGCGGCTCGGGTGTCTCCGGCGGCCTGGACGGCCTGGGCCTCTCGGGCGGCGCCGTTCCGGCCGGTATGCGCTCCGTGTCCGCGGCCGGGGACGCCACCGGCCCCGCCCGCCCGGCCGCACGGCGCTCGACGAACCATCGCAGCAGCGGTCGGACCGCCTCGCCCGCGACCACCGCCAGCAGCAGGTATATCGACAGGGCCAGCCACAGGAAGCCCGGCCAGGCCAGGACGCGCTGGAGCCAGAAGGGGGCGCCCCCGCGCTCGGCGGCCAGGGCGCCGACGGCGAGCACCCAGCCGCCGGCGATCACCGCCGCGCCGACGCGGCGCACCGTGCCGGGCCCCCGGGTCGTGTCGCGGAGCAGGCGCCGCCACACGTACCAGTTCGCCACGACCACCACGCTCACCACGGCCGGCGCGACGAGCGCGAAGACGACCACCATGCCGTCGTATCCCCTCAGTTATGACGTTCGGCGCAGTCCGCGCAACCCGATGCCCCCGATGACCGTCCCCAACAGGAAGGAGACGACGGCGAGCAGCAGGTGCACCCAGAAGTACGCCGTGGGGTCGCCGTCCTCGAAGGCGAGCCCGCTGCCGTCCTTGACCAGATTTTTAACGAAAGTGATCCAGATGACCCAGCTCCACACCCCGAAGACGAGCAGGAACCAGGAGACGGGGCGGCTGAGCTTCATCGCTCCAGTATCGCCGCCCCGTCTCGGGATCCGTGCCCGGGGTGGGAGCGCGGCGCTCGCGGGAGGTACGTTCTCGCTCGTGCCCGCACCCAAGAAGACCGGCAGGCGCTCCCTGCTGGTCGCCTCCGCCGCCCTGACCGCTCTCGCCCTGCTCTCCCCCGCCGCCCTCGCCGCCCCGAGCCCCTCGGCCGGCTCCTCGGCGAGCCCGTCGGCCACTCCCCCGGCGACGATGTCGACCGTGGGCGGTGCGCGGCTCGGACGGCCCGGGACGCAGGTGGATCCGGCGGACGGGGCACCCGTGCTGCCCAAGGACATCACCGCCCGCTCCTGGATCGTGGCGGACGCGGAGTCCGGCGACGTGCTCGCCGCGCACAACGCGCACTGGCGGCTGGCCCCGGCGAGCACCCTGAAGATGCTGTTCGCCGACACGCTCCTGCCGAAGTGGCCGAAGACCACGCGGCACAAGGTGGCGGACTCCGAACTCGCGGACATCGGCGCGGGCTCCAGCCTGGTCGGGATCAAGGAGGAGGAGACCTACACCGTCCACGACCTGTGGCTCGGGGTCTTCCTGCGCTCGGGCAACGACGCGGTGCACGTGCTGTCCGCGATGAACGGCGGTGTCGACGAGACGGTCAAGGACATGAACGAGCAGGCCCAGGAGTTGCGAGCGATCGACACGAACGTGGTCACCCCCGACGGCTACGACGCGCCGCACCAGGTCTCCTCCGCGTACGACCTGACGCTGTTCGCCCGCTCGGGGCTGCAGAAGAAGGACTTCCGCGAGTACGCCTCGACGGTCAGCGCCAAGTTCCCGGGCGAGACGAAGAAGGACAAGAAGGGCAAGACGTCCCGCAAGCCCTTCGAGATCCAGAACACCAACCGGCTGCTGTCCGGCGACGGGGACCTCGATGTCTACCCCGGCATCGCGGGGGTGAAGAACGGCAACACCACCGACGCGGGCGCCACCTTCACGGGCGTCGCCGAGCGCGACGGCAGGGTGCTGCTGGTCACGGTCATGAACCCGGCCAAGAACGAGCACAACGAGGTCTACAAGGAGACCGCCCGCCTCTTCGACTGGGGCTTCGCCGCGGCCGACAAGGTGCGGCCGGTGGGCGAGCTGGTGCGGCCGAGGAGCGCCGAGCAGGAGAGCCCCGCGCCCGAGGCCTCCGGAGAGGCCGGCGGCAAGGGCGTGGCGGGCGCGAAGCCGGTGGCGGGCTCCTCGGCACCGGAGGGCTCCGGCGGGGCCGGGGTCGCGGCCGGCATCACCGCGGGGGCGCTGGTCCTGCTCGCGGGCGGCGCGTTCCTGGTCAACCGGAGGTGGCCGCTGCCGGACCTGGTCCGTCGCCGGACGCGGCCGTGACGCCTCCGGCCTCCTCTGCCCCGGCTTCCTCCGCCCCGCTGCCCGTCGCCGTCCAGGAGGCGCAGAACAGCACCAGTTTCGTGGTGAAGTTGATCCACAGCAGCAGGGCGACGGGGACGCCGAAGGCGCCGTACATGTTCTTCGCGGCGACGCCCTGCATATAGCCGCTGAGCAGCAGCTTCAGCAGTTCGAAGCCGAGCGCGCCGATCAGCGCGGCCACCACCAGGCGGTGGCGCTCGGGCTGGACGCCGGGCAGCAGGGTCAGCACGTACAGGAGCAGCAGGAAGTTGGCGAGGACGGCGGCGGCGAAGGCCACGACGTAGAGCAGGGGCCCGCCGAAGCCGCCCTCGGCGATGCCCAGTTCGCGGATGATCCAGCCGACCAGTGCCGAGGCCACGGTGGAGATGGCGACGGTGACCAGGAGCGCGCCGCCGAGACCGACGAGGACGCCCGCGTCCTTGACCCGGCTCAGGACGGGGTTCTCCTCCTCGTCGGGCAGCTCCCACACGGCGCGCAGGCAGCCGCGGATGGCGTCGACCCAGCCGATGCCGGTGAACAGCAGCAGGGCCGCGGCGATGAGGCCGACGGTGCCGGCGTTGTCGATCAGGCCCTGGATGTTCAGCTGGTCGGAGATGCCGGGCACCTGCTCGGCGATCCGGTCCTGGAGCCGGTCCTGCTGGCCACGGCTGAGCGTGGCCGCGGCGACGGCGGCGGCCAGGCTGAGCAGCGGGAAGAGCGCGAGGAAGCTGGTGAAGGTCATGGCGGCGGCCAGCCGCGTCCACTTCACCCGGTCCAGCCGCTCGTACGAGCGCCACGCGTGCGTGGTCATCAGCCGCGCGATCCACGGTCCCAGTACGGGAAGCTTCTTCAGCCAGTCCATGATCCGACCCTGCCCCCGCTCGTCCCGGTCCATGATCCCGTCGGGCCGCCGGTTTCGTTCCCGGCACGGAAGACCAGTGTCCTTGTGCCCCAGAAGCGCAGAATCGTGCCCAGTGCCATGCCGATGCCCGCGCCGGCGACGGTGTCGGCGCGCTGCGAGGTGAGGCCGAGGCCGTAGTGGCTGACGGCCAGGCACAGCAGTTGCACGGCGGCGCCGGCGACGTTCACCGCGAAGAACACCGCGTAGGGGCGCAGGCCCTGGGGGCGGGTGTGCCGGTAGGTGCCCAGCGCGTTGCCCGCGTACGCCACGCAGCAGCCGGCGACGAAGGACAGCGCCTTGGCGGTGAGCGGGTCGAGCCCGGCCGGGCCGCGCAGACAGGTGAAGAGGCCGAGGTCGACGGCGTAGGCGAGCAGGCCGACGGAGGCGAAGCCCAGCAGTTCGCGCCGGCCGGCTACCAATTGGCCACCGCCAGGCCGTACATCGCCCCCCACACCACGCCGATCAGCGCGAGCGCCCGGTCGCGCAGGATGACGTCCTCGGGTTCACCGGCGATACCGCGGTCGGCGAAGACGGCGTAGCGCAGGACGGCCAGGACGAAGGCGATCATGGACAGCTGGCGCCAGGGCAGCACGCTGGTGTGCGGGACGCCGCCCTCCTCCATGGCCCACAGGCAGTAGCCGAGGACGGCGACGCCGGCCGCGAGCTGCCAGACGAAGCGGAGGTAGCCGGTGGTGTACTCGGTGAGCAGCGCGCGCGTGGCGCCCGCCTTGTCGGCCATCTGGACGGCTTCGGAGTACCGCTTGGCGGCGACCATGAACAGCGCGCCGAAGCCGGTCGTGATGAGGAACCAGCGCGAGAGCGGGATGCCGAGCGCGAGTCCGCCGGCCATCGCCCGCATCAGGAAGCCGGTGGTGACCACGGCGAGGTCGACGACCAGGACGTGCTTGAGGCTGACGCAGTACGCCACCTGCATCGCCAGGTAGGCGGTCAGCAGGGCCGCGACGGAGGGCGGGCACAGCCAGGCCGCGAGCACGGGCGCGAGGACGCCCAGGAGGCCGCCGGCGGCGTACGCGAGCGGCACCGGGACCTGCCCGGCGGCGACCGGGCGGTGCCGCTTGACGGGGTGGGCGCGGTCGGCCTCGGCGTCGCGGGCGTCGTTGACCAGGTAGACGGCGGCGGCGCAGGCGGTGAACAGGGCGAAGACCAGGGCGAGCCGGCCGAGGGCGGCCGGGGAGGACAGCTCACCGGCGGCGGCGGGGGCGGCGAGCACCAGGACGTTCTTGATCCACTGGCGGGGGCGCGCGGTCCTGAGCAGTCCCGCCGGGATGCCCCTGCGGCGCACCGGCGCGGGCTCCTGCTGCTGTTCGGGGGCCTGCTGCCGCAGGACGGCCGTGTCAGTCACGGGTGCCTCCGCGCATCCAGCGGGCGCCGAGCCCGGCCGTGAGCGCGCCCAGGGCCGCGCCCGCCACCACGTCCGAGGGGTAGTGGACGCCGGCGACCAGCCGGGACGCGCACACCGCGGCGGCCAGCGGCCGGACGGCGGGCACCCCGAGCGCGCCGAAGGCGACGGCGGCGGCCGCCGCCGAGGTGGCGTGGGAGCTGGGGAAGGAGTGCCGGCCCGCGGTGCGCACCAGGGGTACGACGTGGGCGGGGCGCGGACGGCGCACGACCCGCTTCACGCCCATGCTGACGAGGTGCGCGCCCGCGGTGAGCGCCGTGCCGCGCAGCCAGGCCGTGCGCCGGGCACGGTCCACGGCGGCTCCGGTGAGGCCCGCCGCGAGCCACAGCGCTCCGTGCTCCCCGGCCCAGGACAGGGCGCGCGCGGCACCGGCCACGCGCGGGTCCGTGGCGCGGGCCCTGAGCACCGTGACGATCCGGTGGTCCATGTCGTCGAGGTCGTCCATGTGGACTCACTGTTCACGCCCACGGCGCCGGAAGTCCGACACGTTGGAGCGACATACCATTAATCACCCGTTTCAGGTATATGCGGAATGTTTTGGAACTAATCATTCACATAGGGGCGATACGGTCACCGGCATGTCTGCCGACACCGCCCCCGAAGCCGACTGGGACCCCGACGCCGACTGGGGCCAGGTCACCGGCTGGGGCCGCACCGCGCCCACCGGGGCCCGTCTGATCCGGCCGCGGACGTACGAGGAGGCCGCCCTCGCCGTCCGGGGGTGCGGGGTCCGCGGTGGCATCGCGAGGGGACTGGGGCGGGCGTACGGGGACGCCGCGCAGAACGCGGGGGGCGCCGTGCTGGACATGACGGCCCTGGACCGGATCCACGCCATCGACGCCGACGGCGGCACCGTGCTCTGCGACGCGGGGGTCTCGCTGCACCGGCTGATGGAGGTCCTGCTGCCGCTCGGCTGGTTCGTGCCGGTGACGCCCGGCACCCGCTATGTGACCGTCGGCGGGGCGATCGGCGCGGACATCCACGGCAAGAACCACCATGTGTCGGGATCCTTCGCACGGCACGTGCTCTCCCTGGAACTGCTCACCGCCGACGGCCGGGTGCGCACCGTGGGTCCGGGCACGCCGCTGTTCGACGCGACCGCCGGCGGCATGGGCCTGACCGGTGTGATCCTCACCGCGACCCTGCGGCTCCAGCCGGTCGGGACGGCGCTGATGTCGGTCGACACCGAACGCGCCGCCGACCTGGACGACCTGATGGCCCGGCTGACGGCCACCGACCACCGCTACCGCTACTCGGTCGCCTGGATCGACCTGCTCGCGCGCGGCGCGGCGACCGGCCGTGCGGTGCTCACCCGCGGCGACCACGCGCCCCTGGACGCGCTGCCCGCCGGCTCACGCGCCCGGCGGGCGCCGCTGGCCTTTCGCACCTCCCGGCTCCCGGCCGCCCCCGACCTCGTCCCGGAGGGCCTGCTGAGCCGGACGGCGGTGGGCCTGTTCAACGAGTTCTGGTACCGCAAGGCCCCCCGCGAGAGCCGCGGCCGGCTCCAGCGGATCCCCGCCTTCTTCCACCCCCTGGACGGCGTCCCGCACTGGAACCGGATCTACGGCCGGGGCGGCTTCGTGCAGTACCAGTTCGTCGTCGGCCACGGCCGGGAGGACACCCTGCGCCGGATCGTGCGGCGCATCTCCGAACGCCGCTGCCCGTCCTTCCTCGCCGTCCTCAAGCGGTTCGGGGACGCCGACCCGGGCTGGCTCTCCTTCCCCGTGCCCGGCTGGACCCTGGCCCTGGACATCCCGGCGGGACTGCCGGGCCTCGGCGCCTTCCTGGACGAACTGGACGAGGAGGTCGCCGGGGCCGGCGGCCGGGTCTACCTCGCCAAGGACTCCCGGCTGCGGCCGGACGTGCTCGCCGCGATGTACCCGCGCCTGGACGACTTCCGCGCGCTGCGCGCGGAGCTGGACCCGCGCGGGGTGTTCGTCTCCGACCTGGCCCGCCGCCTCCACCTCTAGACCATCCCCAGGAGCTGTCGTGAAGGACGCCTTCGGCATCCCCCAGTCCCTTCTCGTCCTCGGCGGTACGTCCGAGATCGCGCTCGCCACCGCGCGCCGTCTGGTCGCCCGCCGCACCCGCACGGTCTGGCTGGCCGGCCGCCCCTCGCCCGCCCTGGAGGAGGCGGCCGGGCAACTGCGCGGCCTCGGCGCCGAGGTGCGCACCGTCGCCTTCGACGCGCTCGATCCCGAGTCGCACGAGGCGGTGCTCGGCAAGGTCTTCGCCGAGGGCGACATCGACCTGGTGCTGCTGGCCTTCGGGATCCTGGGCGACCAGGCGCACGACGAGCGCGAGCCGCTGAACGCCGTGCGGGTCGCGCAGACCAACTACACCGGCGCGGTCTCGGCCGGTCTGGTCGGCGCCCGCGCGCTCCAGGCGCAGGGCCACGGCTCCCTGGTGGTGCTGTCCTCCGTGGCCGGCGAACGGGCCCGGCGCGCCAACTTCATCTACGGTTCGAGCAAGGCCGGCCTGGACGCCTTCGCGCAGGGCCTCGGCGACGCGCTGTACGGCACGGGCGTGCACGTCATGGTCGTACGGCCCGGGTTCGTGCGGTCGCGGATGACCGCCGGGCTGCCGGAGGCACCGCTCGCCACGACGCCCGAGGCGGTGGCCACGGCGATCGAACTGGGGCTGCGGCGGCGCTCGGAGACGGTGTGGGTGCCCGGCGCGCTGCGCGTGGTGATGGCGGCGCTGCGGCACCTGCCGCGGACGGTGTTCCGGCGGCTGCCGGTGTAGCCGCTACCGGGTGGGCAGGGAGCCGCTCTCCACGCGCCCCGCCTGCGGCGGCACCGTGGCGCTGCCGAAGGGGAACTCGCGCAGCTTGCGCCACACACTGTCGGGGCCCTGCTCGTAGAGCGCGAAGCCGGTGCAGGACCACCGGGCCTCGTAGTCGGACAGCTCCTCGAAGGCGCGGTCCATCGCCGCCTCCTCGATGCCGTGCGCCACGGTGACGTGCGGGTGGTACGGGAACTGCAGTTCGCGTGGGACCGGCCCGGAGGCGTCCCGCACCCGCTTCTGCAGCCAGGAGCAGGCCGCGGCGCCCTCGACCACCTGGACGAAGACGACCGGCGACAGCGGGCGGAAGGTCCCGGTGCCGGACAGCCGCATCGGGAAGGGCCGCCCGCGCGCCGCCACCTCCGCGAGGTGCGCCTCGATCGCGGGGAGCGCGGCGCCGTCCACCCCGGTCGGCGGCAGCAGGGTGACGTGCGTGGGGATGCCGTGAGCCGCGGCGTCGCCGAAGCCCGCACGCAGCTGCTGGAGCTTGCTGCCGTGGGGCTCCGGGACCGCGATCGACACACCGATCGTTACGGTCCCCACTTCGTCTCCTGTCGTTCCGTTTTCCGTGTCGGACACCCGGTTGTCGACTGTACGGCCACCACCGTGCCCGGGGCAGGCGCAACCGGAGTGATGTGCAGCGCTACGGCGGCATGCCGGGGCGCACGCAGGGCGCCGGGGCCAGTGCCCAGGCGGCCGCGCGGGTCAGTGCTTGGCGGGCAGAAGGCCCACCATGTCGTACGCCCGAGCGAGGGTCTCGGCGGCGACGGCCCGTGCCTTGTCCGCGCCCTCGGCCAGGATCGCGTCGAGCGTCTCGGGGTCGTCGAGGTACTGCCGGGTGCGTTCCCGGAAGGGGGTGACGAACTCGACCACGACATCGGCGAGGTCCGTCTTCAGCGCGCCGTAGCCCTTGCCCTCGTACTTCTGCTCCAGCTCGGGGATCGCCGTGCCGGTGAGGGTGGAGTAGATCGACAGCAGGTTGCTCACGCCGGGCTTGTGCGCGCGGTCGAAGCGGACCACGGTGTCGGCGTCCGTGACCGCGCTCCTGACCTTCTTCGCGGAGGCCTTCGGCTCGTCGAGCAGGTTGATCAGGCCCTTCGGGGTGGGCGCCGACTTGCTCATCTTGGCGGTCGGGTCCTGAAGGTCGTAGATCTTCGCCGTCTCCTTGAGGATGTGGGCGCTCGGGACGGTGAAGGTGTCGCCGTAGGTCTGGTTGAAGCGCTCGGCGAGGTCGCGGGTCAGCTCAAGGTGCTGGCGCTGGTCCTCGCCCACGGGGACCTGGTCGGACTGGTAGAGCAGGATGTCGGCGACCATCAGCATCGGGTACGTGAACAGGCCGACGGTGGTGCGGTCGCTGCCCTGCTTGGCGGACTTGTCCTTGAACTGGGTCATCCGGGATGCCTCGCCGAAGCCGGTGATGCAGTTCATCAGCCAGGCCAGCTGGGCGTGCTCGGGGACGTGGCTCTGCACGAACAGCGTGCAGCGGGCCGGGTCGAGGCCGGCCGCGAGGAGCTGGGCGGCGGCGACGCGGGTGTTCTCGCGCAGTTCTCTCGGGTCCTGCGGAACGGTGATCGCGTGCAGGTCGACGACCATGTAGAACGCGTCGTGGGTGTTCTGCATGTCGACCCACTGGCGGACGGCGCCGAGGTAGTTGCCGAGGTGGAACGAGCCGGAGGTCGGCTGGATGCCGGAGAGTACGCGGGGACGTTCAGAGGCCATGGACGTCATTCTCTCAGGCCGCGAGGGGCGATCGGGCACTGGCTCCACCGCCTCCGCGAGGTGTGGCGGCCCGGTACCGTGCCGGGCCGCCACAGCGGGCGGTCGCGTGCGGAGCCGACCGGCCCGTAAGGATGTCTCCCGCGTCAGCCGAGGTCGATCTCCGGGTACAGCGGGAAGCCGGTCACCAGGTCGGTCGCGCGCTGCGAGATCTCGTCGGCGATCTTCGCGTCGAGGACGTGGGATGCCTTCGAGGGGGCGCCGGACTTCGTGGTGCCGGCCTCCGTCGCCGTCAGGACGCGGTCGATCAGGCCGGCGACCTCGTCCATCTCCGCCGTGCCGAGGCCGCGCGTGGTCAGCGCCGGGGTGCCGACGCGGATGCCGGAGGTGTACCAGGCGCCGTTCGGGTCGGCCGGGATGGCGTTGCGGTTGGTGACGATGCCGGAGTCGAGGAGGGCGGCCTCGGCCTGCCGGCCGGTGAGGCCGTAGGAGGATGCCACGTCGATCAGGTTGAGGTGGTTGTCCGTGCCGCCGGTGACCAGGGTGGCGCCGCGGCGGACCAGGCCCTCGGCGAGGGCGCGGGCGTTGTCGACGATGCGCCGCGCGTAGTCCTGGAAGCCGGGCTGCCGGGCCTCGGCGAGGGCGACGGCCTTGGCGGCCATGACGTGCGGGAGCGGGCCGCCGAGGACCATCGGGCAGCCGCGGTCCACCTGGTCCTTGAGGGAGTCGTCGCACAGGACCATGCCGCCTCGCGGGCCGCGCAGCGACTTGTGCGTGGTCGTGGTCACGATCTGGGCGTGCGGGACCGGGTCGAAGTCGCCGGTCAGCACCTTGCCCGCGACCAGGCCCGCGAAGTGCGCCATGTCGACCAGGAGGGTCGCGCCGACCTCGTCGGCGATCTCGCGCATGATCCGGAAGTTCACCAGCCGGGGGTACGCGGAGTAGCCCGCGACGATGATCAGCGGCTTGAACTCGCGGGCCGAGGCGCGCAGGGCCTCGTAGTCGATGAGGCCGGTCGCCGGGTCGGTGCCGTAGGAGCGCTGGTCGAACATCTTGCCGGAGATGTTCGGCCGGAAGCCGTGGGTGAGGTGGCCGCCGGCGTCCAGGGACATGCCGAGCATCCGCTGGTTGCCGAAGGCCTGCCGCAGCTCGGCCCAGTCGGCGTCGGTCAGGTCGTTGACCTGGCGGGCGCCGGCCTTCTCCAGGAAGGGCACCTCGACGCGGGCGCCGAGGACGGCCCAGAAGGCGACGAGGTTGGCGTCGATGCCGGAGTGCGGCTGGACGTAGGCGTGGCGGGCGCCGAACAGCTCGCGCGCGTGCTCGGCGGCGAGGGACTCGACGGTGTCGACATTGCGGCAGCCGGCGTAGAAGCGGCGGCCGATGGTGCCCTCGGCGTACTTGTCGCTGAACCAGTTGCCCATCGCGAGGAGGGTGGCCGGGGAGGCGTAGTTCTCCGAGGCGATCAGCTTGAGCATCTCGCGCTGGTCGGCGAGCTCCTGGCCGATGGCGTCGGCGACGCGGGGCTCGACGGTGCGGATGACGTCGAGGGCGGCGCGGTAGGCGGTGGAAGCGGGGGTGGGCTCTGCGGGCATGGTGACCTCCGGACGTTGCGGTCAGCGTTCTCGGTCGGCCCAGGCGCACGGCGCTCGCTTCTTCGGGCCGCTCCCCGATGGTTGTCCATCCCAGCGCGCCAGTTACGGCCCGAGGGCAGCTTACCGGGTGGGGCGGGGGTGCGTTTGCCGGGTTGTTCGCTGTTGCCGGGTGCGGGTGTCTTGTGGCTGGTCGCGCCGTTCCCCGCGCCCCTTCGGGGCGCTTGTCCCTGCGTCTCCTTCACGGCAGGGCCCGGCACAGTGGGGACGCGTTTGCCGGGTTGTTCGCCGTTGCCGGGTGCGGGTGTCTTGTGGCTGGTCGCGCCGTTCCCCGCGCCCCTTCGGGGCGCTCAGCTCCCGGTCTGTGGCAGGGCTCGGCAGAGGGCGTCCAGGGTTGGGGACCAGGCGTGGTCGGGTGGGGTGCCGTAGCCGACTACCAGGGCGTCCTGTGGGGGGTCGGGGGCGGCCGGGTGGCGGAAGAGGGACAGGCCGTGGGCCGCGAGTCCGTGCCAGGCGGCGGCCCGTACGGTCTGCTGCTCGGTGCCGGGCGGGAGTTGGAGTACGGCGTGCAGACCGGCGGCGATGCCGGTGACGCGGACCCGGGGCGCGCGCTCGGCGAGGGCGGCGACCAGGGCGTCGCGGCGGCGCCGGTAGCGCAGCCGGGCGGACCTGACGTGCCGGTCGTAGCCCCCGGAGCCGATGAACTCCGCGAGGGTCAGCTGGTCGAGCACGCCCGGGACACGTCCCGCCATGGCGTCCATGACCTCCCCGGCCAGCGAGGGCGGCAGCACCAGCCAGCCCAGCCGCAGCCCGGGGGCGAGGGACTTGCTTGCGGTGCCCAGATAGACGACGCGGCCGGGGTCCAGCCCCTGGAGGGCGCCGACGGGCTGGCGGTCGTAGCGGAACTCGCCGTCGTAGTCGTCCTCCAGGACCAGGGCGCCGGTGCGCCGCGCCCAGTCCACGACGGCCGCCCTGCGGTCGGGGTGCAGGGGGACGCCCGTCGGGAACTGGTGGGCGGGCGTGAGCAGTACGGCGCCCGCGTCCCCGAGCGCCCCGAAGGCCGCGCCCCGGTCGTCGACGGGCAGCGCGACGGTACGCAGCCCGGCCGCCGTGAGCAGGTCGCGGTGGATGTGGAGACCGTACGACTCGACGGCCACGGTGCGCACGCCGCGCGCCCGCAGCACCGCGGCCAGCAGCCCGAGGCCGTGCGCGACCCCGCCGCAGACCAGCAGGCTCTCCGGGTCGGCGCGCACACCGCGGGCCCGCGCGACGTAGCCGGCCAGCGCGGTGCGCAGCTCGGGCCGGCCGCGGGGATCGCCGTAGCCGAAGGCGTCGTTGGGAGCGGCGGCGAGGGCGCGGCGGGCGGACCTGAGCCACTCGGCGCGCGGGAAGGAGGCGAGGTCGGGGGTGCCGGGGCGCAGGTCGTGGGCGGGGCGGGCGCGCCCCGGCGGGCGCCGGGCCGAGGCGCCGGCCGGCGGGGCGGCGACACGCTCGGCGACGCGGGTGCCCGAGCCCTGGCGCGCGGTGAGCCAGCCCTCGGCCACGAGGTCGGCGTAGGCGTCGGCGACGGTGTTGCGGGCGATGCCGAGGTCGGCGGCGAGGGCGCGGGAGGAGGGCAGCCGGGTGCCGGGGGCGAGGCGGCCGGTGCGGACGGCCTCGCGCAGGGCCGCGGTGAGGCCGCGGCGCAGGCCCGGTCCGGTGGGTTCCAGATGCAGGTCGACGCCCAGAGTGGCCCGTGATTCCGCCATGGAAATGGACCATACTCCTGGGCTGCTTCCTTCCTAGGGTCGAGGCATGACCACACACACCGACGACACGAGGACCACGGGTTGCGCCGCCGAGCTGCCCGTCCGGCTCAACTGGTCCCAGCACGCTCCCGAGGTCTACCAGGCCATGGTCCGGCTCGACATCGCCGCCAGGCGGGGCCTCGACCCGACGCTGTGCGAACTGGTGAAGATCCGCGCCTCGCAGATCAACCGCTGCGCCCTCTGCGTCGACATGCACTCCAAGGACGCGCTCGCCGCCGGGGAGAGCGTGGAGCGGATCATCCAGCTCGCCGCCTGGGAGGAGTCGCGGCACTTCTACACGGAGAGGGAGCTGGCGGCGCTCGCGCTGACCGAGGCGGTCACCGTGCTGACCGACGGCTTCGTGCCGGACGAGGTGTACGAGCACGCCGCCCGGTTCTTCGACGAGCCGGAGCTGGCACAGCTCATCGCCTCGATCACGGTGATCAACGCCTGGAACAGGTTCGGCGTGACCTGCCGGACGACGCCCGGCCACTACACGCCGGGGCAGCACGCGTGACGGCGCGGACGCGGCTCCCCGGCCCGGCGGGTTGCGCACCATGAGCAAGGCCAACGTCTTCCGCGCCCTGCACCACTTCCGGCTGCCCGAAGACCCCCTCGTCCTGCCCGGCCCCTGGGACGCGGCGAGCGCCCGGGTGTTCGAGGAGGCCGGGTTCCCGGCGCTCGCGACGCCCAGTGCGGGGGTGGCGGCCTGCCTCGGGTACGAGGACGGGGCGACCCCGGCCGGCGAGATGTTCGCGGCGGTCGCGAGGATCGCGCGCGCCGTGGACATCCCCGTGTCGGCGGATGTCGAGGGCGGGTACGGGCTGGCGCCGCGGGAGCTGGTGGAACGGCTGCTGGCGGCGGGGGCGGTGGGCTGCAACCTGGAGGACTCCGCCGACGGGGTGCTCAGGGACCCGGCGGAGCACGCCGAGTGGCTGGCCGGGGTGCGGGCCGCGGCCGGGGACCTGCTCTTCGTCAACGCCCGCGTCGACACGTTCGTCCGGGGCGTCGCCGAACCGGAGGCGGCGATCGCACGGGCCGCCGCGTACGTCGCCGCGGGCGCCGACTGCGTCTATCCGATCGGCGCCCCCACCGCCGTACTGCCGCTGCTGCGGGCCGGGATCCAGGGGCCGGTGAACGTGAACGCGCTGCCCGGGGAGGGCCCCGCGTCCGCCGGGCTGAGGCGGCTCGGCGAACTCGGGGCCACCCGGATCACCTTCGGACCGGGTCTCCAGCGGCGCGCGGAGCGGGCGGTGCGGGAGATCGCGGCCCGGCTGGCGCGGTGAGGGTCAGGACAGCCACCGCTTCCAGACGGACTCGTGGCCGTCCGCCCACTTCTTCGCCGCCTCCTCGGGCCGCAACTTCTGCTCGGCGATCATCAGGGAGACCTGGTTCTGGTCCTCGGTGGTCCACTTGAACCGCTTGAGGAACTCCGCCGCCGGGCCGCCGTCCTTCGCGAAACCGGCGTTGAGGTACTTCTGCAGCGGGGTCACCGGGTAGGCGCAGGCGACCTTCGCCGGGTCGGCGTCGCAGCCCTCCTTGTACGCGGGCAGCTTCACCTCGGTCATCGGGACCTTCTCGAAGAGCCACTGGGGGGTGTACCAGTAGGTCAGGAAGGGCTTCTTCTCCTTGGCGAACTGCTGGATCTGGGTGATCTGGGCGGCCTCGGAGCCGGCGAAGACCACCTGGTAGTCCAGGTCGAGGTTCTGCACCAGCGCCTTGTCGTTGGTGACGTAGGACGGGGAGCCGTCCAGCAGCTGGCCCTTGCCGCCGCTCTCCGCGGTGCGCATCTGCCCGGCGTACTTGTCGAGGTTCTTCCAGTCCGTCACGTCCGGGTGCTGCTTGGCGAAGTAGGTCGGGACGAACCAGCCGATGTGCCCGGTGACGCCGAGGTCGCCGCCCGCGGTGATGGTCTCCTTGTCCTCGACGTACCGCTGCTCCTGGTCGGGGTGGCCCCAGTCCTCCAGGATGGCGTCGACCCGGCCCTGGCTGAGCGCGTCCCAGGCGGGCACCTCGTCGACCTGGACGGTGTCGACGCGGTAGCCCAGCTCGTGCTCCAGCAGGTATTGGGCGACGGCCACGTTGGCCTGGGCGCCGACCCAGGACTGCACGGACAGGGTGACGGTCTTGGCGCCCTGGGCGTTCGCGAACGGGGAGGACTGCTTGGTCATGTCGGCGGCGCCGCAGCCGGTCAGCAGGACCAGCGCGGCGGCTCCCGCGAGGGCGGAGATCGTACGCGGTCGCATGTCAGGCTCCCTGCTTCGGACGGCGTTCGGTCGGCTGGGTGACCCGGTCGAGCATCAGGCCGAGGCAGACGATCGCCGCGCCCGCCACCAGGCCGGTCGCCAGGTCGCCCTGGGCCAGGCCGTAGACGACCTGGTAGCCGAGCGCGCCACCGCCGACCAGGCCGCCGATGATGACGACGGCGAGGACCAGGACGACGCCCTGGTTGACGGCGAGCAGCAGGGAACGGCGGGCCAGCGGGAGCTGCACCTGACGCAACTGCTGCCCGCTGGTCGCGCCGAGCGAACGGGCCGACTCCAGGGCGGCCGGGTCGACCTGGCGCAGCCCTTGGGCGGTGATGCGGACGACGGCGGGGAGGGCGTAGACGACCGCGGCGGCGACGGCGGGCGCGCGGCCGACGCCGAAGAGGGCGACGACCGGGATCAGGTACACGAACTGCGGCATCGTCTGGAAAACGTCCAGGACGGGCCGCAGCAGGCGCTCGAAGCGGTCGCTGCGGGCGGCGGCGATGCCCGTCGCGAAGCCGATGACCAGGGTGACGGCGACGGCCGCGAGTACCTGCGAGAGCGTGTCCAGGGACGGGTTCCACACGCCGAGCACACCGATCGCGGCCATCGCGAGCACGGCGGTGAGCGCGGTGGCCCAGGTGCCGAGCAGCCAGGCCAGGGCGGCGACGATCAGCAGTACGGACCACCAGGGCAGCCATTGCAGGCCCTCGCGGAACGGGTTGAGGACCCAGCTGGTGAAGTGGGCGGCCCAGTCCGCGGTGCCGCCGACGACGGGGACGCCGGAGTACAGGTGGGCGGTCATCCAGTCGACGGCCCGGTTGACCGGCTCGGCGATGTTCGCCTCCCACGCGTCGGGCCAGTCGAGGAAGCCGGCGAGTCGTCCGGCGATCGCGACGACCGCGGCGGCGGCCGGCGCGTACAGCCAGGCCACCGACGGCTTCCTGGGCTCGCCGAGCCGCTCCCCGGCCGCGCCGGTCACCCGGTCGAGGACGACGGCGAGCAGCACGATGGGGATGCCGGCCGCGAGGGCCGCGCCCACGTCGACCGAGGCGAGCGCCTGGTAGACGCGGTCGCCGAGGCCGCCGGCGCCGATGACGGAGGCGATGACGGCCATGGAGAGCGCCATCATGATCGTCTGGTTGAGGCCGAGGAGGAGTTCCTTGCGGGCCAGCGGGATGCGGGCGGTCAGCAGCCGTTGGCGTGCGGTGGTGCCGAGGGACTCGACGGCCTCCAGGACCTCCTTGTCGGCGCCGCGCAGACCGAGCGAGGTGAGCCGGGCCATGGGCGGGGCGGCGTAGACGACGGTGGCCAGGACGGCGGCGGGCACGCCGATGCCGAAGACCAGGACGACGGGGAGCAGGTAGGCGAAGGCGGGCAGCACCTGCATGGTGTCGAGCACCGGGCGCAGGACGCGGTCCATCCGGTCGGACAGCCCCGCGGCCAGGCCCAGCAGGGCGCCCACGGCGACCGAGGCGAGGACCGCGACGACCATCAGGGCGAGGGTCTGCATGGTCGGCACCCACATGCCGAGCAGCCCGCACGCGAGGAAGGCCACCGCCGTGCCGAGCGCGAGCCGCACGCCGGCCACCCGCCAGGCGACGAGGGCGCCGATCGCGGTGACCCCGGCCCAGCCGACGGCGAGGAGGGCGAGGTACACGGCGCGTAGGGCGAGGACGACCACATTGCTGACGTGGCCGAAGAAGTAGAGGAACAGCGGGTGGCTGTCACGGTTGTCGATGATCCAGTCGCTGGCCCTGCCGAGCGGTTCGGAGACGTCGACGGTGAGCGCGCTCGGCCAGGTGCCGCCGGACCACTGGGCGACGGCGAGGGGGACGAGGACCGCGGCGGCGACCGCGAGGGTCAGGAGCTTGCGGACGGCCGGGCGGCGCAGGGCGCCGGGGAGCGCGGGCCGGACCGCGGGTGCGGTGACCGAGGCCATCACAGGGCCTCCTCGCGTTGACCCGCCTCCTCGGGCGGCTCGACCCCCTCGGGGCGTCCGGGCGCCGCGCCGTCGGTGCCGGCGACGACGGAGAGGAGGGTGGTCGCGTCGGCCACGCCGAGCAGGCGGCCGCCGTCCATCACCCGGGCCGGGGAGCCGGCGCGGGCGACGGCCTCGATGGCCTGCGACACGGTGGCGTCGGGGCGCAGCGCCGGGCCACTGCCCGCCTCGTCGGCAAAGGCGGCGGGGCGCATGGCCGTACGGACGGTGAGGACCTGCTCGCGCGGGACGTCGCGGACGAAATCGCGGACGTAGTCGTCGGCGGGCGAGCCGACGATCTCCTCCGGGGTGCCGAGCTGGACGACGCGGCCGTCGCGCATGAGGGCGATCCGGTCGCCCAGCTTGAGCGCTTCCTGGAGGTCGTGGGTGATGAAGACCATCGTGCGGCCCTCCTCGCGGTGCAGCCGGACCACCTCCTCCTGCATGTCGCGCCGGATCAGCGGGTCGAGCGCGCTGAACGGCTCGTCGAAGAGCAGGACCTCGGGGTCGACGGCGAGGGCGCGGGCGAGGCCGACGCGCTGGCGCTGGCCGCCGGAGAGCTGTCCCGGCCTGCGGTGCTCCAGGCCTTCGAGGCCGACCTTGGCGACGATGGCGGCGGCGCGCTCGCGGCGTTCGGCGCGGCCCATGCCCTGGACCTCCAGGCCGTAGGCCGCGTTGTCCAGGACGGTGCGGTGCGGGAGCAGGCCGAAGTGCTGGAAGACCATCGCGGCGCGGTGCCGGCGCAGTTCGCGCAGCCGCGGCCGGTCCATGGCGCGGACATCCTCGCCGTCGATGACGATGCTGCCCGCGGTCGGCTCGATCAGCCGGGTCAGACAGCGTACGAGGGTGGACTTGCCGGAGCCGGACAGGCCCATGACGACGAAGACCTCGCCCTTGTGCACGTCGAAGGAGACATCCGCCACGGCGGCGGTGCAGCCGGTGCGCGCGCGCAGCTCGGCCGGGCTCAGGGCGGCGAGTCCCGGGTCGGCGGGGACGCGGTCGGCCTTGGGTCCGAAGACCTTCCACAGGCCGTCCACGCGGAAGACGGGCCCCGCGTTCTCGTCCGTACCCGGCGGCGTACTGGCGCTGGTGGCGGTACTCATCGGGCGTCACCGCCGATCAGCTCGACGGCGCGCTCGCCGACCATGAGGACGCAGATCATCGGGTTCACGGCGGTCATGGTCGGGAAGACGGACGCGTCGGCGACGCGGATGCCCTCCAGGCCGCGGACCCGCAGCTCAGGGTCGACCACGGCCCGTTCGTCGGTGGCGGCGCCCATCCGGCAGGTGCCCGCCGGGTGGTAGACGGTGTGGGCGACCTTGCGGGCGTACTCGCTCAGCTCCTCGTCTGCGGTGATGTCCGGGCCGGGGCAGACCTCGCGCTTGAGCCAGCCGGCCAGCGGTTCGGATCCGGCGATCTCACGGGCGATGCGGATGCCGTCGACGAGGGTGCGGCCGTCGTAGTCGTCCTCGTCGGTGAAGTAGCGGAAGTCCAGCGCGGGCTTCACGGACGGGTCGGCGCTGGTGAGGCAGAGGCGCCCGCGGCTCTTCGGCTTGGGGATGTTCGGGGTCATGGAGACGCCGAACTCGACCGGCTCGTAGCCCAGTCGCTCCGGGTTGTCCGTGAACGGGATCTGGTAGAAGTGGAACATCAGGTCGGGGCCCGCGTGCCCGGGGTCGCGGCGCACGAACAGTCCGGCGTCGGAGTCCATCGCGGAGTTGTCCGGGATGGGACCGTTGGTCTCCCAGACGATCACCGACTCGGGGTGGTCGAGCAGGTTCTCGCCGACGCCGGGCAGGTCGAGCGCCACGGGTATGCCGAGTGCTTCGAGGTCCTGGCGGGGTCCGATGCCGGAGTGCAGCAGCAGGCGCGGCGAGTCGACGGCGCCGGCGCACAGCACGACCTCGTTGCGGGCCCTGACCAGGATCTCCTCGCCGTCCTTGGTGCGGACGCGGACGCCCTCGGCGCGGGTGCCGTCGAGTTCCAGCCGGTACGCCCAGGTCTCCAGCATGAGCGTCAGGTTGGGGCGCTCGTCCATCACCGGGTGCAGGTAGGCCACCGACGCCGACGAGCGCTTGTTGTTCTCGGGGTGGTAGGCGAGGTCGAAGAAGCCGACGCCCTCGGTGAACGGTTTCTTGTTGAAGCCCTCGACCCGGGGGACCTCCAGGGTCTTCTGCGCCGCGTCGACGAAGTCGCGGGCGATGGCGTTCCGGTCCTTCTCGTCGACCGGGACGATGTTGTTCTTGAGCCGCGCGTAGTACGCCTCCATCTGCACCGCGCCCCAGCCCTTGGCGCCGGCGGCCTCCCACTCGTCCCAGTCGGACGGCAGCGGCTTGAAGGCGATGAGGGTGTTGTGGGAGGAGCAGCCGCCGAGCACCCGGGCGCGGCTGTGCCGGATGTGCGAATTGCCGCGTGGCTGTTCGGTGGTGGGGTAGTCGTAGTCCAGCTCACCGCCGAGCAGGCCCATCCAGCGGCGCAGGGTCAGCACGTCGTCGCGGCCGACGTTGCTGGGGCCGCCCTCGATGACGGCGACGGTGACATCGGGGTTCTCGGTGAGCCGGGAGGCGATCACCGAGCCCGCGGTGCCGCCGCCGATGACGACGTAGTCGTATACCCGGGGGTTCGACATGTCAGGGGACATGGGGATACTCCAGAGAGGCGTGAGGACGAGGGGAAGGTGCGAGGAGGTCAGCCGGCGAACCAGCGGACGGGCTTCGGCGCGAGGTTCTGGTAGACGTGCTTGCTCTCGCGGTACTCGGCCAGGCCCGCGGGACCGAGTTCGCGGCCGACGCCGCTCTTGCCGAAGCCGCCCCACTCCGCCTGCGGCAGGTAGGGGTGGAAGTCGTTGATCCACACGGTGCCGTGCCGCAGCCGGCCCGCGACCCGGCGGGCCCGTCCCGCGTCGGCGGTCCAGACGGCACCGGCCAGACCGTACTCGGTGTCGTTGGCGAGGGCTACGGCCTCGTCCTCGGTGCGGAAGGTCTCGACGGTGAGGACCGGCCCGAAGACCTCTTCGCGTACCACCCGCATCCCTCGGTCGCAGTGGTCGAGGACGGTCGGCTCGTAGAAGTAGCCGCTCGCGGGCCGCTGGGGCGAGGGTTCGGGGCGCTTGCCGCCGCAGCGCAGCACCGCGCCCTCGGCGAGCGCGGAGGCGACGTGGTCCTCGGTCCTGGCGCGCTGCTGTTCGGAGACGAGCGGGCCGCACTCGACGCCCTTCTCGGTGCCGCGGCCGAGGCGGATCTTCTCGGCGCGGCGGGCGAGTTCGGCGACGAAGCGTTCGCGGACCGACTCCTCGACGATGAGGCGGCCGCCCGCGGAGCAGACCTGGCCGCTGTGGATGAAGGCGGCGTTGAGGGCCTGGTCGACGGCGGTGTCGAAGCCCTCCTCGGTCTCGCAGGCGTCGGCGAAGACGACGTTGGGGTTCTTGCCGCCGAGTTCGAGGGCGACCTTCTTGACGGTGACGGCGGCGGCCTGGGCGACCTTGGTGCCGCTGATCAGGCCGCCGGTGAAGGAGACCAGGTCGACATCGGGGTGCTCGGCGAGCCGGGCGCCCACCGTGTGGCCGGGGCCGGTGACGATGTTCGCGACGCCGGTGGGCAGGCCGGCCTCGACCAGCAGGTCGATCAGGGCGACGGTGGTGAGCGGGGTGATCTCACTGGGCTTGACCACGAAGGTGTTGCCGGCGGCGAGCGCCGGGGCGATCTTCCAACTGGCCTGGAGCAGCGGGTAGTTCCAGGGCGTGATCATCGCGCAGACGCCGACCGGCTCGGATACGACGACGCTGTGCACGTCGGGCGAGCCCGCGTCGACGACCCGGCCGGCAGCCTCGCTCGCGACCAGGTCCGCGAAGTAGCGGAAGGCGTCGGCGACGCAGTCGATGTCGACCCGCCCCTCCTCGACGGTCTTGCCCGCGTCGCGGCTCTCCAGCAGGCCGAGCTTCTCGCGGTCGCGTACGAGGAGGTCGGCGACGCGGCGCAGCAGGGCGGCGCGTTCGGTGACCGGGGTACGCGGCCAGGCGCCCTCGTCGAAGGCGTGCCGGGCGGCGGCCACGGCGAGGTCGGCATCCTGCTCGTCGCCCTCGGCGACCACGGCGAACGGCAGGGCGTCCGCGGGATCGAGGATCTCGCGCGTGCCCCCCGCGACGGCCGCCCGCCACTCGCCCCCGGCGTGGATGGTGCCGCGCGCCCGGAGTTCTGTACTGTCCGCCATGATCGATGAATGCCTTCCGTTCCTGTTCAGCGCCCGTGAGTCACACCGGTGTCATGCACGGGACCGGGTGCTCCTGCCCTTGCGTCGGGATTGCATGCGGATCCGGGGCCGGAAGTGTGCCGGGTCACTGAGAAAGCGGATGAAACGGTAGGAAACACCCTCGCCGGTGAGTGATCGGCTACAGGCTGTCGCCGGCGGTGTCGCAGGTGGTGTCCGGCGGGCAGAAGTGGGCGAGGGCCGTCCGCAGCAGTTCCCGCTCGTCCTCGCGGCCGTCCGCGTCGGCCCCGTAGGCGGCGATCGCGTACACCTCGCCGTCGGCGGCCACGAAGCGCTCGTCCACGACGTGCCAGGTACCGATGCCGGGTTCGCCGCGCAGGGAGTCGGCGAGGTATTCGAGCCGGGAGCCGGTGAAGCCGCCGTGGTCCACGGTCTCCAGGGCGATCTCGCGGAAGCCGGCGGCCTTGGGCGTGTCGTCGGAGAGGAACAGCTCGAAGGACGCCTCGGGCGAGGCCTCGGCCACCTGGTACACCTGGAGCCGCCGTTCGCCGTCGGGGCTGCGGTAGTTGACCACGTTCATGCCGTATTCCGAGGGCACCTCGTCACGGACCCAGTCCACGGGCCGGGCGATGGTGAAGCCCTCCGGGTCGGCGTGCAGCTCGTGGCCTCGGGGCAGTTCGGCGGCCGTGCCGGCCGGTGACTCCGGCAGGTCGGGGGCTGTCCCGCCCTCCCCGGTCCGCAGCGTCGAGGGTTCGGGGCCCGAAGGGTCCGTGGTGGACGCGTCCGCCGGCGCCACCGCCCGGCCGTCGCGCCCGCCGGTGCCGTCGTCGCCCCGGACCACCAGCGTCAGGACGAGGGCCGCCGCGACCCCGGCCGCGGCGGCTCCGCCCAGCACGGACCACACGAGCCGGCGGCTGGGCCCGCCGGTGCCGGCGGGAGGCGCCGCCGGCGGGCGCCCGGTCCCCGGCCAGGAGCCGGCCCCGAGCGGCTGCGGCGTGGACCAGCCCTCGTGGTCGTACGGCGGCACCGGCGCCGAGGGGCCCGCCGGGTGCCCGGCGCTCTCGTCCTCGGCGACCGGGGGCGCGGACTCCGGGCGGGGCGGTGGCGGCGGGGTGACCGGTGCCGTGCCGCCCGCAGGCTCCTCCCAGCGTTGGGCCGTCTCGTTCCAGTAGGGCTGTCCCCCGCTCATCGGTTCACATCCCCAGCAGCCCGGCCACCGTCCCGAAGGACGCGAACAGCGACAGGACGGCCTGGGTGTCCGCCAGCAGGTCGCGCAGCCGCTGACGGCGCCCCTCGGGCGCGGTGCCGGTACGGGTGATCTCCTCCTCGGTGTCCGCGAGGACCGTGTCGAGCCGGGCGGTCTGCTCGGTCCGCCGGATCCGCGCCAGATCGGCGCGCAGCTCCCCGACGGCTCTCAGCAGTTCCCGGGTCTCCTCGTCCTGCGGCGGCGTGGTGCCGTAGTGGCTCGTGACGTTCGCGTTGTCGCCCACGGCGAAGGTCGCCCCCTGGGCGTTGCCGATGTGGACTTTGGGGTCGTCGTGCGCCATTGCTTCAGGAACCCTCCTGCGGCGCGGGGCCGCCGGTCGTGGACGAGACGTGGGACTTGTCGCCGACGGCGAAGGTCGCCCCTTCGGCGTTGCCGATGTAGGTGCTGCCGTTGCTGAGGTTCACGATCTTCTGCACGAACTCACCGGTCTGGTAACCGGCGTCGGCCAGGGCCAGCCGCACCCCGTGCCCCACCCGGTCCTGGACGCTCCTGAGATAGCGGCTGACGTCCATCTCCTGGAAGGTGGATCCGCTGGGCACCGAGGCCAGCTCCCGCACCGAGAGGGCGGGGCCCGCGGGGAGCGCGCCCGCGTGGCCGCCGGTCAGCAGCCGCCACGCGTACACCAGGCCCCGGCCGAGGGTGAGCAGCGAGCGGCCCGCGGAGCCGGGCACCAGGACGGCCGCCCCGGCCGCCTTGCCCAGCGCGTTGTTGTTGCGGAGCCGGTGGGAGGTGCGGTCGGCGTCCTTGAAGTCCGCGCGCACCGGGGTCAGCACATGCGGGGCGATCTCCAGCATGAGCATGCGGCCCTGGGTGTGCAGGCGCACGAAGACCGTGACGACCAGCTCCTCCTCCCAGCCGCCGACCCGGATCCGCAGGAAGTGCCGCCGCTTCTCGGCGCCCTCCTCGACGGCGCTCGCCCGGTGCCGCTCGAAGATCTCCGGGTTGTACGGGGCCTGTTCACGCTTCAGCAGCCCCTCCACCGGGAGGAACACGCACTCGTCGATCTCCAGGCGGCGCAACCGGTCGCGCACCCCCGCGCCCGCGTACTCGGAGGGCAGGCGCAGCTGTTCGATCAGCGGACGGACGCGCTCCAGGATCGCGCGGTTGCTGAGCGGCTGCTGCTTCTTCTCGTCGTCCGGCCGCAGTTCGACGGCCAGCACCCAGGTGTCGTACGCCGCTCCCGCCCCGCAGAACGGGTGCTTCTCGTTGTACATGATCAGCGGCGAGTGCTGCTCCAGCCGGATGCGCCGCATCAGCCGCTGGAACCGCCCGCCCTCGGCCTGCTCCGCCGGGTCGCCGGCGGCGTCCGGGAAACGTCCCGGGGAGAGTTCGCCCGCGAGCGCGCGGGCGAACTGGTTGCGCTGCGCGGCCACGCACAGTCCGATGAGCACGAGGACGGTGATCCCGAACCAGGCCTGCCACGCATCGACCGAGCCGGCGCCGCTCCCGACGGACGGGGTCGCGACATCGGTGATGTTCTGCCAGCCGAGGCCGTCGGAGCCGTTGACGTCCCTGGACGATCCGAACGAGGAGTCGTCGGCCGAACCGGTGAACGCGACGGCGACGAGGAAGAACAGGCAGAACGCGGCGGACAGGCGCCCCCACCAGCGGGCGAGGAAGGCGGCGAACCGCCGGTACAGGGGCGGGCGCTCGGCGCGGCCCTTGATCCAGGGGGCCAGGGCGAGCACCGCGCTGGGCCACAGGAACAGGGCGGTCAAGCCCCCGCTGAGCGGGATCCCCACCACCCACAGCCCGAGGACGGCCGCGGCCCACAGCAGCTCCTGTCTGCGGGCCCGCAGCGCGTGTGCGAGGACCCGGGCGGCGTCGAAGCCGAGCGAGGGCGCCACGATCCGCTGCTCGTCGAGATACAGCTCGTCGATGACGCGGTCCCGGTAGCCGGGGTCGAGATAGGCGCCCGCGCACAGCAGCCGGGTGGCCTCGCTGGCGTAGGGCGCAGTGGGCGGGGGTTCCGGCGGAGCCCCCGCGTCGGCCTGCGGTGATTGCTGCGGCACGTGGGCAGTGCTCACGCCGATCCCCCGATGTGCGTGAAGTCCGTCGACGACGGACGGCTTGACGGAGCATCAGCATAGGGGCGGGACAGGTCCGGCAGGTCCGGAATGTCAACAAGATGCCAGGTACACCAGAATGGCCCCCGGTTCCGCCGAGGCGGAACCGGGGGCCGGTGGCGTGCTGTGGCGCGGTGCGTCAGATGAGGCCGAGGCCGCTGACCGCCTCGCGCTCCTCCGACAGCTCCTTGACGGAGGCGTCGATGCGGGCGCGGGAGAACTCGTTGATGTCCAGGCCCTGGACGATCTCGTACTTTCCGTCCTTGGCGGTGACCGGGAAGGAGGAGATGACGCCCTCGGGGACGCCGTAGGAGCCGTCCGACGGGATGCCCATGGAGGTCCAGTCGCCCTCGGCGGTGCCGTTCACCCAGGTGTGGATGTGGTCGACGGCGGCGTTGGCGGCGGAGGCGGCCGACGAGGCGCCGCGGGCCTCGATGATGGCGGCGCCGCGCTTGGCGACGGTCGGGATGAACTCCTCGGCCAGCCACTTCTCGTCGTTCACGGTCTCGGCGGCGTTCTTGCCGGCGATCGTGGCGTGGAAGATGTCCGGGTACTGGGTGGCGGAGTGGTTGCCCCAGATGGTCAGGCGCTTGATGTCGGCGACCGTGGAGCCGGTCTTCTTCGCGAGCTGGCTCAGCGCGCGGTTGTGGTCGAGGCGGGTCATCGCGGTGAAGCGCTCGGCCGGTACGTCCGGGGCGGCGGCCTGGGCGATCAGGGCGTTGGTGTTGGCCGGGTTGCCGACGACGAGGACCTTGATGTCGTCCGCGGCGTGGTCGTTGATGGCCCTGCCCTGCGGCTTGAAGATGCCGCCGTTGGCCTCCAGGAGGTCGCCGCGCTCCATGCCCTTGGTGCGCGGGCGGGCGCCGACGAGGAGGGCGACGTTGGCGCCGTCGAAGGCCACGTTCGGGTCGTCGGTGATCTCGATGCCCCGCAGGAGCGGGAACGCGCAGTCGTCCAGCTCCATCGCGGTGCCCTCGGCGGCCTTGAGGGCCGGGGTGATCTCCAGGAGGCGCAGTTTGACCGGCACGTCCGCGCCGAGCAGCTGGCCGGAGGCGATGCGGAAGAGCAGGGCGTAACCGATCTGGCCGGCCGCGCCGGTGACGGTGACGTTCACGGGAGTGCGGGTCATGGCGTTCTCCGTATGACAGCTGGCGGTGGGGCGTCCCAGCCCCGGGCGTTTGATCGATCTCTTGGTATCAAGAGATCGATCCAGCCGTCAGGCTATCGCGCCCGCGGTGTCCGGGGTGTCCGGGTCCGTGTGGCCCGGCCCACAGGAGCGCCGCGCGGTCGCCCGGGGGTGTGGAACGCGGGCAAGCGAAAGGCGGCCGCCTGTCCGGGAGAGGGGGACGAAGGCGACCGCCGTTCGGGGACCGTTGCCGGACTCCCGTGGGGGTACTTTCTCGCGTGCCCATGACACGGCGGGCCATGCCTGCCCCGGGCGAACTTTTCTCGCTCCCCTACTTCGTCACTGTGTGCAACCCTTCTGGCCCGACGCCAGCGTCACGCACGCCTCCGCCTCGGCCGCGGACTTCACCGCCACCATCGGGGTGTACGCGACGGTGTCGCCCGCCTCGGTGACCGCGCCCGTCTGCCGGTTCCTGCCGTCCGCGCTCACCTGGACCTCGTCTCCCTGGGTCGCCTGGGTGACCCGGGCCCACGCGGTGCCGCAGGTCTTGCTGTAGCGGACCTCGACGGCGGCCGTGCCGACGGTGGCGGTCGCGGTGGTGGTCACCAGTTCGCCGCCGCAGCCCATGACCTCCGGGTCCTTGCCGGTGCAGGCGTCGCCGCTGCACTCCACGCCCGGCGGCAACTGGGGATTACTGGTCACGCTGGGTGACGGGGAGGGGTTGGCGCCCTCGTTCTCCTTGTCGCCCCGGTCGTTCAGGAGGTAGAAGGCGCCCGCGATCACGACGAGCACGCCGACGACGCCCGCGGCGAAGGCCGCCATGCGTCTGCCGCCGCTCCTGGGGGACCTGCCGCCCGGTCCTGAGCCGCCCTGCGGGGAGCCGCCGTACGGGCCCGAGGGACCGTGTCCGTTCGGTGCGGCGGGGCCGCCCGGCGGGGCCGAGTGGCCCCCGGGTCCGGCGGCGCCGATCCCGGTCAGGGACCGTGTCGCGTGGTCGCCGGCCGGCGCCGGTCCCCGGTACCCGGCCAGGCCCCACGAGTTGCCGTCGGCCGCCCTGCCCAAGGACGTGCCGCCGCCCGGGGTCGGGCCGAGGGCCGAGTCGGGGCTGTCGGCGGCCGTCGGCTGCGCCGGCACCGACGGCGGCGGCAGCGTGGGCGACACACCGGCCGGCCCGGCGACCCCGGGCGCGGCCGTCGAGCCGCCGCCGTGACGGCCGGTCCGGCTCCCCCTGGCGTTCCTGCCGCCGTTGCCGGACTTGGCCGCGGGCGTGCCCAGATCGCCCAGCGCGGCGCGCGCCTGGGAGATCCGGATGGCCTCCATGGTCATGTCGTGGCGCATCTCCGAGCGGCTCCAGGCGCGCTCGGCCAGCTCCCACATGGTGGTCAGGTGGACGGGGTTGGTCCCCGTCACCTCGGCCAGGGCCACGATGGCGCCCTTCGGCGCCAGCAGCCGGCCGTTCAGATAACGCTCCCAGGATGTCTTGCTGTAGCCCGTGGCGTCGGCCACGGACGCCACGCTCAGCTCGCTGCGGTCCACGAGTCGGCGCAGCTGACTGGTGAACTCCCTGATCTGCGGATCGAGTTCATCCGGCAAGGCCTTCCAACGAGGCACTGCTTCCCCCTCTTACCCCCGGTGACATGCTGATCGTTCCCCCACTGGTCCTCGCGCACGGCGTCCCGCGCGCAGCACCCGTTCTGGCTACCCACAGGGATGCGCCCGATCAGGATGTCAGTTCCCGGGGTGGGGGCGCACAGGTGCACAGAGGCCGCGAGCATGCGCCGTCGCACACTCACCGGCCTGTGGTCCAGTGTCCCACCGGCGCTGCCCCGTACTGAACGGAACCCCTGATACCGGCCCGGTGCCCGCCCGACTTGGCGGTGAATCCGTCAGCTTGCCCCTACATCCGTGCACGGAAGGCATGCGCAACGATCACGACCGGTCACACCCGACACACGCGTCCCGTGGTTCCCGGGCCGCGTAGCGGAGTAGCGGAACGGTCACTTCCGTGCCACAGCGCCCTGACAGGCGTTGAACTGGGTGTTCCGGGTGCAGGAGGGTGGTTGCCGGTGGCGGCCCGTCCTTTCACGGGGGTGAGGACGGGCCGCCGTCGGCTAACTGCTCACCGTGAAGTGCAGCAGGTCCTTCAGGAAGGGGATCCCGAGGAGCGGATTCGGCTGCGCCATCAGGGCCAGGACGACGATCGCGCCGCCCAGTACGCCGTACGTGACGATGTCCGTGAAGCCCGAGCGCACCGCGAGCATGCCGACGTCGGGCAGCAGCCAGCGCAGCACCGCGCCGACCAGCAGCGCGGCCCCGACGAGTACGAGGCCCCACCGGAACACGTCGAGCGCGGTGATCAGCAGGCCGGTTCCGACCAGTGCGACCACGAGGATGATCGGCCACTGCCGGGCGGGCGCCGGGGCATCCCCGGGCGCGGCCCGGCCGCCGCCCTCGGGGCGCGCGGTGTCCCGCGTGAACAACGGAAACCGCCGCGTGGCCCGCCGAGGCCGGCCCTCGGCATCGGGCGCACTGACGGGATCCCGAACAGCGTCCCCCACCGCCTGCGCCGCCGACTGGGTACTCCGGGCCCGCTCCGGGCTCCCAGACCGCTCCGGGCTCCCGGACCGGCCCGGACGCCCGGACTGCCCGGTCCGCTTCGGGCTCCCGGACGGCCCCGGCCGCGCCGACTGCTCGGTGCGCTTCGGCTGGTCCGCCTGACCAGGACTCCCGGTCAACTCGGGGTGACCCGCCTGCTCCGGGCTCCCGGCCCGCTCAGCCGGCTTGGGCTGGTCCGCCTGCCCCGACCGCTCCGGGCTCCCGGACTGGTCCAGACGCCCCGCCCGCTCAGACCGCCCGGTCCGCTCCGGACGCCTCGTCCGCCCGATCCACCCGGTTCGTTTCGGATGATCCGACTGCTCCGGGCGCCCGGACTGCGCGGTCCGCTCCGGATGGTCCCCCTGCCCCGACGACTCCCGGTTCCCGGACTGATCCAGGCTCCCGGTCCGCTCCGGACGCCTCATCCGCCCGAACCGCCCCGTCCGCTCCGGATGATCCGACCGCTCCGGGTTCTCCGACTGCCCAGCCCTATCCGGATGATCCGCCTGCTCCGGGCTCCTGGCCCGCTCAGCCCGCGGCGGCTGAACCGCCTGCCCCGACGACTCCCGGTTCCCGGACTGATCCAGGCTCCCCGTCCGCTCCGGACGATCCGCCTGTTCCGGACTCTCGGTCCGCTCGGCCCGCTGCGGCCGGTCTGCCTGCCCCGACCGCTCCGGGCTTCCGGACTCGCCCAGACGCCCCGTCCGCCCAGACCGCCCGGTCCGGCTGGTCCACTCCGGACGCCTCATCCGCCCGAACCGCCCGGTCCGCTCCGGATGGTCCGCCTGCTCCGGGCGCCCCGTCCGCTCCGGGCTCCCTGACCGCTCGGTCGGCTCAGCTCCCTCAGACCTCTCCGGATGCTCCGGGCTCCCCGCCCGCTCCGGCCGTTCGGCGTTGGTGTTCTCAGCCGGCACTGCGCTCCGCCGCCTCCACCACGTTGACGAGCAGTTGGGCCCGGGTCATGGGGCCGACGCCGCCGGGGTTCGGGGAGATCCAGGCGGCGACCTCGGCCACGCCGGGGTGGACATCGCCCATGATCTTGCCGTCCGCGTTGCGGGAGACGCCCACGTCGAGGACGGCGGCGCCCGGCTTGACGTCCTCGGGGCGCACCAGGTGCGGGGAACCGGCCGCGGCGATGACGATGTCCGCGCGCTTGAGGTGGGCGGCCAGGTCCCGGGTGCCGGTGTGGCACTGGGTCACGGTGGCGTTCTCGCTGCGCCGGGTGAGCAGCAGCGGCATCGGGCGCCCGATGGTGACACCGCGGCCGACGACCACGACCTCCGCGCCCTTGATCTCCACGCCGTAGCGGCGCAGGAGGGTGAGGATGCCGTTGGGGGTGCAGGGCAGCGGCGCCGGCTCGTTCAGCACGAGGCGGCCGAGGTTCATCGGGTGCAGGCCGTCCGCGTCCTTGTCCGGGTCCATCAGTTCCAGGATGCGGTTCTCGTCGATGCCCTTGGGCAGCGGCAACTGGACGATGTAACCGGTGCAGGCCGGGTCCTCGTTCAGCTCCCGGACGACCGCCTCGATCTCCTCCTGCGTGGCCGTGGCCGGCAGTTCGCGCTGGATCGAGGCGATGCCGACCTGGGCGCAGTCGCGGTGCTTGCCCGCGACGTACTTCTGGCTGCCGGGATCGTCGCCGACCAGGACGGTGCCGAGGCCGGGCGTGACACCCCTCTCCTTCAGCGCCGCCACGCGGGCGGCCAGTTCGGACTTGATCGCGGCTGCGGTGGCCTTGCCATCGAGAATCTGGGCGGTCATGCCCCCATCCTCGCGGATGACCGGCCCCCGGTTCCAATCCGGCCGCCATGCGGGCACCGCGCGACCATGGCCGGTACCGGACATCACGGGCGCCTCCCCCCGTATCCCTTCATGATCGACGCGGTTGCACTTGCACAACGCCTTGCGAACGGGCTGGACAAGTAAGAGATCGGTCAAGAACGATTGGGGAGCACAGTGCCGCGGGGCCGTACCGGGGGGACGAACCGCAACGTAGAACCTCCTCCGAGTCGCGCCGCGCGTCGTCCCCGCACTCGACAGCGACGGAGGAAGGCCCGCCATGAGTTTCGGCGACCCGAACAACCCCTACGGTCCGCCCCAGGGCGGCCAGCAGCCGAACTACGGCTACCCGCAGCAGCCCCAGGGCGGGCCCGGTTACGGCTACCCGTCGGCGCCCCCCGTGCAGCAGCCCTACGGCGCTCCCCCCAGCACGATGCCCGGCACCGTCGGCGCCGCTCGCGTCATGCTGTGGGTGATCGTCGGCCTACAGGTCATCGGCACGATCCTGTTCGCCTTCTCGGCCGTGGCCGTCGACCAGGCCAAGGACGACCCGGCGTTCGAGGAACTGGCCGACTACCCGACCGGCGCGCTGTGGGGCTTCGCGGCGCTCGCGCTGGCCTGGGGCGTGTGGGCGACGGTACTGGCCGTGAAGTTCAAGTCCGGCGGCAACGGCCTGCGTATCACCGCGCTGGTCTTCGGCATCCTCACGGCGATCATCGCCGTCTACCCGTTCACCGTGTTCGGCATCATCCACCTGGTGCTCGGCATCCTGATCGCCGTGTTCGTCGGCAATTCCACCGGCGCCGCCTGGTTCCGGCGCCCTCGCTACTGAGGAGCCGCGGACGCTTTCTCGCCAATCACGCCGCAGGGCCGTGTCTCACCCTTACGAGGGGGGCACGGCCCTGGCGCGTCGCCCTAGTCTGGCCTGGGCAGCCGTCGGGCACGGGAGACGCACCTTGTACAGCATCATCGTGGTACCTCCGCCGACCTCGGAGGACGAAAGCGCGGACGCCCGGTTCCGGCTCGCGCCCGGAGAACGGCTCGCCTTCGGGCGGTCGGTGCCCGAGGGCGGCCTGGTGATCGGGCACGACGGGGTGTCCCGCAGAGCCGGTGAGATCACCGCCCACGGCACCTTCTGGGCCCTGAGCAACCTCTCCGCCCACCAGACCTACGTGGTGGAGAACCCGGAGGGCGCGGGCGAGCACATCAAGGTGGCGCCGGGCCGGCTGGAGGCCCCGGTGCCCTTCGAGTTCTCGCGGATCGTGCTGCCCGCGGCGGGCGACCTGCTGCCGGTCGAGGTGTGGGCGCCGCGCCACGACTATCTGCGCGCCGCGGACGGCACCGACGGCGAGCCGACCGCCCCCGCCTTCTGCGTCGACCGCACCAAGCGGTACTTCGCGGTGCTCGCCGCCCTGTGCGAGCCGCGGCTGCGCGGGGTGCCGCACGCGCCGGTGCCGACCATGGACCAGGTCGTGGAGCGGCTGCGCCCGGCCTGGCCGGCCGCCTCCCGTACGTCGGTGCAGTGGAACATCGACTACCTCGCCGTGAAACTGCGGCTGAAGCCGGGCCCGGAGACCGCCGAGCCGGGTCCGCGGCTGAACGGCAAGAAGGAGTCGCTGGTCTCGCTGGCGCTCCGCTTCGACCTGGTCCGCGAGGACGACCTGGCGGTCCTCGCGGCACCGTCCCGACAGCCGCCGCGATGACCGAGCCGTACGCCGTCCCGGTGCCCAGGGGGTACCGGGTGGGCGGCTGGGAGGTGCGCGAGCCGATCGCGAGCGGCGCCTTCGGCAGCGTGTACGCCGCGCGCCGCACGGACCCGGCCGACGGGGACCTGCCGGAGACGGCCGCCCTGAAGTTCCTGCCCACCGGCACCGACACCCCGCGGCAACTCGCCCACCTGCGCGAACTGGTCGAACGCGAGGTCGGGTTGCTGAGCAGGCTGCGCCGACCCCGGCTGATCCGGATGTACGAGACCCTCACCGTCGACGATCCCGCCCACGCCCGGCTCGACGGCGCCACCGTCCTCGTCCTGGAGCGGGCCGAGGGCTCCCTGTCCGCCCTGCTCTCCGCCTCTCCGCGCCCGCCGGCCGGGCCCGTGCTGCTCGCGCAGGTCTGCGCGGGGCTGGTCCAGCTGCACCGGGCCGGCTGGGTGCACGGCGACCTGAAACCGGCCAACGTCCTGCTGATGGCGGACGGTTCGGTGCGGCTCGCCGACTTCAACATGGCCGCGGAGCTGGAAGGCACCCACGCCTACACGCCCGCCTTCTCCACCCCGGACTACACGCCCCCCGAGCTGCTGTGGTCCGAGATCGGCGAACGGGGCCGCCGGATCCGCCCGTCCGCCGACGTGTGGGCCTTCGGCGTCCTGGCCCACCTGGTGCTCACGGGGTCCTTCCCGCTGCCCGGCGGCACCCCGACGGCCCGCCGCGACGCCGCCGTCGCCTACGCCCGCGGCACCCACGAGCTGCGCCTGTCCCCCGAACTGCCGCAGGCCTGGGAGGAGATCGTGCGGGCCTGTCTGACCCGTACGCACGCCGGACGGATCGGCACCGACGCCCTGCTGGAGCGGGTCGAGGCGGTCACGGCGGGCGCGGGCGGCCCGGCGGGATTCTCGCTGCGGCTCCGCGCACGCCCCGGGCGCCGGCTCCTCGCCGCCTCGGCCGCGGGGCTCGTCGCCCTGGCCGCGCTCGGGTACGCCGTCGCCACCTGGACCGGCGGCGACCGGGGGCCCGCCGCGGACCCGCGCCCCGCAGGCACCCCGAGCGTCCCGGCCGCCTCCTACGGCGCGGCCGAACTGCGCACCGACCGGGATGTGCCGCCCGCCTACCGCCTGCTGATCGTCGAGACGGCGCGCGCCTGCGGCCGCGAGGAGGTCGGCCCGCCCCTGATCGCGGCCATGCTGAAGGTGGAGAGCGGCTTCGACCCGGCCCTGTCCGACCCCGCCATGGACGAGTACGGCATCGCCCGCTGGACCCCGGCCGTCCTGCGCTGGTGGATGAACGAGGACGGCACCCCCGGCGAGACCGTCCCCGAGCCCCCGTTCCCGCCCGCCGAGTCCATCCCGGCGATGGGCCGCTACCTGTGCTGGATCACGCCCCGCCTCGACGCCGGACTGCCGGGCGACCGCCGGGTGCTGATCGCCGCGGCGTACCGGACGTTGTATCGGACGGTGAACGACGCGGGCGGGGTTCCCCCGAAGTACCGCGACTACGCCGACCGCGTCGCCCACCACCTCAAGGAGTACACCCCGCGGGGACGCGACTGACCCTGTGAGGTCACAGGTGGACGGCGGCACCGGCAACACCGCGGGGCCGGACCGCGCCCGCCGGGGACCCTGGGACCTTCGAGGTGCCGGCCCCGGCCCGGCGGACTCCAGGGCCATTCCAGGGGCCGCCACCGCGCGGCACCGCTCATCGGGGGAACGCACGACCGCCCCTGCGCCGGGGTCACCGTCCTCGCGGGTCTGGGCCGCGGCGCCGCCACCGGAGCGGCCCAGGCCGCCCCCACCGCCTACAGCGGCGCCGACCACCAGACCCGCAAGGGCTGCACCACCAAGGGCGAGAAGGGCAACCTCGCGGGCACGTACAAGCTGCGCTCGCACCGGTGGGTGTCGAGCTGCTGATCGGGCCGAAGGGCGGGGCGGGCCGTGTCCTCGGTGGCCCGGCCCGCCCGGCCGGCGTCAGTGGAAGAAGTGCCGCGTGCCCGTGAAGTACATCGTCACGCCGGCCTTCTCCGCGGCCTCGACCACCAGCTCGTCGCGGACCGAACCGCCGGGCTGGACCACGGCCTTCACCCCGGCCGCGGTGAGGATCTCCAGACCGTCCGGGAAGGGGAAGAAGGCGTCGGAGGCGGCGTACGCCCCCCGCGCGCGCTCCTCGCCGGCCCGCTCCACCGCGAGCTTCGCGGAGTCGACCCGGTTGACCTGGCCCATGCCGACGCCGACCGAGGCGCCGTCCTTGGCGAGGAGGACCGCGTTGGACTTGACGGCCCGGCAGGCCTTCCAGGCGAAGGCCAGCTCGGCCAGTTCCGGCCCGGACAGGGCCTCGCCGGTGGCCAGCGTCCAGGTGGCCGGGTCGTCGCCCTCGCCCTGGAGGCGGTCGGTGACCTGGAGGAGGGCGCCGCCGTCGACGGGCCTGAGCTCGACCGGGGCGGTGGGTGCCGCGGGGGCGCGCAGCACGCGGAGGTTCTTCTTCTTGGTCAGGGCCTCGACCGCGCCGTCCTCGTAGTCCGGGGCGACGATGACCTCGGTGAAGATCTCGGCGACCTGCTCGGCCAGCTCCTTGCTCACCGGGCGGTTGACCGCGATCACGCCGCCGAACGCGGACAGCGGGTCGCAGGCGTGCGCCTTGCGGTGCGCCTCGGCCACGTCCGCGCCGACCGCGATGCCGCACGGGTTGGCGTGCTTGATGATCGCGACGCAGGGCTCGTCGTGGTCGTAGGCGGCACGGCGGGCGGCGTCCGTGTCCGTGTAGTTGTTGTACGACATCTCCTTGCCGTGCAACTGCTCGGCCCGTGCGAGGCCGGCGCCTCCGGGGGAGGTGTAGAGCGCGGCGGGCTGGTGCGGGTTCTCGCCGTAGCGCAGGGTGTGCGCGCGCTCGTACGTGGCGCCGAGGAAGTCGGGGAAGCCCGACTCGTCGACGGGGGCGTACTCGGAGGCGAACCAGGAGGCCACGGCCACGTCGTAGGCGGCGGTGTGCTGGAAGGCCTCGGCGGCCAGCCGCTTGCGGGCGGAGAGGTCGAAGCCGCCGTCCTTGACCGCGGAGAGCACGTCGCCGTACCGGTCGGGGCTGGTCACGACGGCCACGGACGGGTGGTTCTTGGCGGCGGCACGGACCATCGAGGGGCCGCCGATGTCGATCTGCTCGACGCACTCGTCGGGGGTGGCGCCCGAGGCGACGGTCTCGCGGAACGGGTAGAGGTTGACCACGACCAGGTCGAACGGCTCCACGCCCAGCTCGCCGAGCTGCCGCCGGTGGCTGTCCAGGCGCAGGTCGGCGAGGATGCCGGCGTGCACCTTGGGGTGCAGGGTCTTGACCCGGCCGTCCAGGCACTCGGGGAAGCCGGTCAGCTCCTCGACCCTGGTGACGGGGACACCGGCGGCGGCGATACGGCCGGCCGTGGACCCGGTGGAGACGAGTTCGACGCCGGCCTCGTGGAGCCCGCGGGCGAGGTCTTCGAGCCCGGTCTTGTCGTAGACGCTGACGAGCGCGCGACGGATGGCCCGCTTGTTGCTCTCGGCGGTGGCGGTCACTGGATAACTACCTTTCGTCCCTCAATGCGATAGCCGTTGCGGGCGAGCCGCCCCACGACATCGACGAGCAGCCTTCGCTCGACTTCCTTGATGCGCTCGTGCAGAGCGCTCTCGTCGTCCTCGTCCCGGACCTCCACCACGCCCTGCGCGATGATCGGCCCGGTGTCGACGCCGTCGTCGACGAAGTGGACGGTGCAGCCGGTGACCCTGGCGCCGTACGCGAGCGCGTCCCGCACGCCGTGGGCTCCCGGGAAGCTGGGGAGGAGGGCGGGGTGGGTGTTGACCAACCGCCCGCCGAACCGCGCGAGGAACTCCTTCCCCACGATCTTCATGAACCCGGCCGACACGACGAGGTCCGGTTCGTGGGCGGCGACGGCCTCGGCGAGCGCCGCGTCCCACTCCTCGCGGGTCCCGTAGTCCCCGACCTTACGTACGAAGGTGGCAAGCCCGGCGCGCTCGGCGCGCGCGAGCCCCTCGATGCCGTCGCGGTCCGCGCCTACGGCCACGATCTCGGCTCCATAGGCCTCGACACCGGCGGCGGCGATCCCGTCGAGGAGCGCCTGGAGGTTGGTGCCGGATCCGGAGACCAGCACGACCAGGCGCTTGGCTCGCCGGTCCACGGGCTTGGCGGCCACGGTGGGGGCCTTTCTCGGGGGAGCGGGTCTGTGCGGGTCGGCTTCGTACGGCTGCCGGTTCTGTGCGTACGTCTGTTTGTGCAGTCGTACGAATGCTTCGCGCCCCGGGATACGGGGAAGTCTACGAAGCGGCCGACCGCCGGCAACGATACCGGCACACCGGGCGGCCCCCTCGGGACGGGGGCGTGGCCGGAAGGTAGCGTCTGCGTGGAACCGGACCGGGAACGCGGCCTGCGCGTCACGCGTTCAACAGTCGGGTCGACCAGTTCGCCTGTTCCACCAGTTCGCCCGTTCCTTATCGCCAAGGGGAAGACGCTCACTTGATGCCGGACCGCAGCCTGCGACTGCTCACGCTCCCCCAGCAGTCGGCTCAGCCAGGGGAGCGCAGCACCGTGTTGCTGCGGGAGCGCCCCTCGTCACCGCCCGACAGCCCCTCGGACCGGGGGGACGGCGGCGAGCAGGACGGCGCCACCGACAAGGACAATCCGTTCGCCCCGCCCCCGGAGGGCACCCCGGACAGCCCCTGGCAGCCGCGGCACCCGTCGGGCGACGGCGATTCCCAGGGCGAGGACGGCGGACGTTCCCCGTGGGGGCGCCAGTGGAGCGACCGGCAGCCCGGCCGCTCCTCCGGCGGCTTCGGCGAGCGGCCCGGCGGCTCGGGCTCGGGTTCCGGCCCCGAGGGCTCGGGCGGCGGCGGTACGGGTCCGGGTCCGCGCTGGGACCCGACGGACCCCGCCCAGCGGCGCGCCCGCTACGCCCTGCTGAGCGGCATGTGGGCCCTGTTCTTCGCGCTGTTCACCTGGCCGTACGTGGCACTGCTGCTCGGTGCCCTGTCCCTGTACTGGGGCATCAGCTCGCTGCGCGCCAAGCCCCGTGCCGCCTCCGACCCGGACACCCCGGCCCGGCCCGCCGACCAGACCGGCCGCCCGCAGCGCACCGCCGCGATCAGCGGCCTGGTCACGTCCTCCCTGGCCATCCTCCTGGTCGCCGCGTCCTTCAGCGCCCAGTTGGTCTACAGCGACTACTACACCTGCCGCGACGACGCCCTCACCAACGCGGCGAAGCAGTCCTGCGAGAGCCACCTGCCGGAACAGCTGCGGGATCTGCTGGGCACGGGGGACTGACGCCCCCTCATCTTTTGCGCCGGCTCTCTTTCCCGCCGGGCGGGCGCGTTTCGGCCCGTCCGGCGTTCGAGGGCGAGGCCGTTCGGGCCGGCGGACGGGCGCCGCCCGCCTCTCAGGGTTTCCGGGGCGGGGGCGGCTCCGCCGGCAGGTCGGCCGGCAGGAGATCGTACGGCGCCGCGTCCGTGTCCACCCGTCGATCCCGCGCCTCGTCCCGCTCCCCCCGCCTCCACCAGCGCCCCGCCGTGCGCGGCGACACCCGCCAACGCCCACCGCGGGCCTCCGCTCCCGCGGCCCCCACCACCGCGCGCTCCCGGGCACGGCCTCGGCACCTCCACCCCCGTACCGCCACCGCCACCGGTACGGCCACCGCCCCGATCCACGCCAGCGTCGCGCCCCCGGCCTGCCACCACACCGGCCCGAACCGGGCGAGCGCGGCGTTCCCGAGCGGTCCGCCCGCCAGCGCCGCCAGCAGGGCGACGAGGATCGCGCACAGTCCGGCGGCCACGGCGGCGGCGACAGCGGTCCGCCGCCACGACCACGGCTCGGCGGGTTCGTCACCACCCGGCGCCGGGCCCACGTCCGGACCCGCACCGCCTGTCGCGGTCACCACCCCCGCGCCCAGCACCCCCTCCGTGGCCGCCCGCGCCGTGAACGAGCCCACCGCCACCCCCGCCACCAGCGGCACCGCTCCCGCCGCCCACTGCAACGGCGTACCGGGCCCCGCGTCCGGCACCGCCGCGAGCAGCGGGAACGGCGGCAGCAGCGGGGCGGGAGCGGAGGAGAGGGGGCCGACGACATGCCCGGTGCCGAGCACGAAACCGGGACCGAGGGCGTACACCGCCGCCCACACCGCCGCGTTCGGCACCAGCGCCAGACAGAGCAGCAGCACGGCGAACCGTCCCGACCACCCCTCGGTCAGCATCAGGAAGGCCTCCCGCGCCGCGAACCCGTGCCAGACCAACGACACCGCGAGCAGCAGCGCCCCGCCGCCCACGAGCACCGCCGCACCGGCGCCCGCGGCGCGCGTCGCGGCGCCCAGGCGCGCGTCCGGCTCCACCATCAGCTCCCGCAGCTTCCGGGGCAGCACCCGCAGCGCCCGCCCCACCGGCCCGCCCGGCCGGCCGAACGCGGTCCACACGCCCGCGCCCGCCGCGGCCATGGTGACCAGCGGCAGCCACACCGCCGCCCACCACCAGGAGGGCCGCAGCGCACCGCCCCCCGCGTACAGCACGACGGGCGTGGCGACGGCGAGGTAGCCGAGGACGACTCCCGCCCAGGCGATGCGCGCGGAGACGGGCGGCGGCCCGGCGTCCGGGACGCCCCGCTCCCCCGCCGGGCGGATCCCGGCGCCCACCGCCACGCCCACACCGTCCCCGGCGTCCGTGGCGTCCCGGGCCGCGCGGTGCAGCAGCCACACCGGCAGGAGGAGGAAGAGCAGCGGGGTGACACCCATGGGTGCGGGGGCGCCGGAGAGCGTGTCGGCGCGGACCAGTTCGGCCCCGTGCGCCAGCACCCACAGCGCCGCGGCGACGTGCAGTGCGCCGCCGGACCCGCTGTCGGGGTACGGCGAACTGATCCACAGCAGCATCACGAGCGCGGCGCACGACACCAGCCCCAGTGCCGCCGCGACCGCGCCGCCGAGGAGGCCGCCGGCGAGTCCGGGTGACCGGTCCCGCCACCGGGCGCGCAGCAGGGACAACGGGGCTCGGCGAGCGGTCGTCTGGATCACGCCCGCCATGCTCCCAACGACACACTCTTTCCCGATGCAACAGGCGAAGTTCCGTTGTGTCGCTAAATATATGCTTATGTACTTTTTCGTACGAAGGGGTGCCCTGTGACACGGAGCCCAGCGACCCCGCTCCCACCGCCCGCGACATGCCGACGCCTGCGTGAGACCGCCGCGCTGACGCAGGCTCAGCTCGCGGCGCGAGTGGGGGTCACCCGCGAGACGGTCGACGCGTGGGAGAGCGGCCGCACGATTCCGCGCGGCCGGAAACGGGAGGCGTACGCGAAGCTGCTGAACACCCTGGCCGAGGAGGAGGCGGCGGCGGCGGAGGCGGCGGCACGGCGGACGGAGCCGACGCCGGTGCCCGTCGTGGTGGCCGTCGGCGCCGGACCCGCGCGCTCCGCCGAGGGCGCCGACAGCCTCGTACTCCCCGCGAAACCACTCGCGGAGCGGCAGCCCGGCGGCGAGCCCGAGTCCGCGCCCGAGTCCGGGCCCGAGCCGCTGCCCGATCCGGTCGGGCTGACCCCCGCTCAGGCCTTCGACGCGCTGTACGAGTTCAGCGCCCCCGCCCTCGTGCGGCAGACCTTCGTGCTGACCGGCCGCCGCGAACTGGCGCGCGAGTCGGTGGAGCGGGCCTTCCAGTCCGCCTGGGAACACTGGCCCGAGGTGGCCCGCGACCGCGACCCGGTGGGCTGGGTGCGGGCGACGGCGTACGAGTACGCGCTCTCGCCCTGGCAGCGGTTCCGCCGCCGGCACCGGCAGCCGGAGCCGCCGCCCGCCGATCCCGCCGACCGCGCCCTGCTGAACGCCCTGCTCAGACTCCCGCCACCGCGCCGCCGCACGCTCCTCCTGTACGACGGTGTGGGCCTGGGGCTGCCCGAGACGGCCGCGGAGACGGAGGCGAGCACCCCGGCGGCGGCCAACCGGCTGCTGCGCGCCCGCGAGGCCGTCGCCGACCGGCTGCCCGAGCTGGCCGACCCTCGGGTGTTGCACCGGCGGCTGGCCGAGCTGGCGTCGGCCGAGCGGCTGCGGGCGACCGGGCCGCCGACGGTGCGGGCGGGCAGCGAACGCCGGGCCCGGTTCCGGACCCGGGCCGCCATCGCCTTCACCGTCGCCCTCATCGGGACCACGGCCCTGACCGTGCGCACCGCGCCCACGCACTACGAGCCGCCGGTGGCCCCCGGCGAGACGGTGCGCGGGGTGCCGCCCCGGGCGGCGCAGGGTTCGCTGTCGGAGCAGGAGCTGAAGCTGCGGCAGAAGTTGCGCGACCAGTTGCAGGACGGGCCGGAACGGCTGGCGCCGAGACCCGGGTGACGGCCGTCGGCCCCCGACGCCGAGTGGCCCGCTCTCCGTGACGGAGGGCGGGCCACTCGGCGTGGGCGGGCGCTCGGCCGGCCGGACCGTTCAGCTGCCGAGAATGGCGCGGGCGAGCTTCGCCGTCTCGGTCGGCGTCTTGCCGACCTTGACTCCGGCGGCCTCCAGGGCCTCCTTCTTCGCCTGGGCGGTGCCGGACGAACCGGAGACGATGGCGCCGGCGTGGCCCATGGTCTTGCCCTCGGGCGCGGTGAAGCCCGCGACGTAGCCGACGACCGGCTTGGTCACGTTCTTCGCGATGTACTCCGCGGCACGCTCCTCGGCGTCGCCGCCGATCTCGCCGATCATGACGATCAGGTCGGTGTCGGGGTCGGCCTCGAACGCGGCGAGCGCGTCGATGTGCGTGGTGCCGATGATCGGGTCGCCACCGATGCCGACGGCGGTCGAGAAGCCGATGTCACGCAGCTCGTACATCATCTGGTACGTCAGCGTGCCGGACTTCGAGACCAGGCCGATGCGGCCCGGCTTGGTGATGTCGCCCGGGATGATGCCGACGTTGGACTGGCCCGGGGTGATGATGCCGGGGCAGTTCGGGCCGATGATCCGGGTCTTGTTGCCCTTCTTGCCGGCGTACGACCAGAAGGACGCCGAGTCGTGCACGGCGATGCCCTCGGTGATCACGACGGCCAGCGGGATCTCGGCGTCGATGGCCTCGACGACGGCGTCCTTGGTGAACTTCTCCGGCACGAAGATGACGGAGACGTTGGCGCCGGTCTTCTCGATGGCCTCCTTGACGGTGCCGAAGACCGGTACCTCGTTGCCGTCGAAGTCCACGGACTGACCCGCCTTGCGCGGGTTCACGCCGCCCACGACGCTGGTGCCGTCGCCGAGCATGAGCTTGGTGTGCTTCATGCCCGTGGCGCCGGTCATGCCCTGGACGATGACCTTGCTGTCCTTGTTGAGCCAGATAGCCATGGTGTGTTGGTGTCCTCGTCCTGAGTGCTTACTTGGCGGCGTGGGCCAGCTCGGCGGCCTTGTCGGCCGCGCCGTCCATGGTGTCGACGCGCTGGACCAGCGGGTGGTCGGCGTCGGTGAGGATCTTGCGGCCCAGCTCGGCGTTGTTGCCGTCGAGGCGGACGACGAGCGGCTTCTCGACCTTCTCGCCGCGGTCCTCCAGGAGCTTCAGCGCCTGGACGATGCCGTTGGCGACCTCGTCGCAGGCGGTGATGCCGCCGAAGACGTTGACGAACACGGAGCGGACGTCCGGGTCGCCGAGGATGATCTCCAGGCCGTTCGCCATCACCTGGGCGGAGGCACCGCCACCGATGTCCAGGAAGTTGGCGGGCTTGACGTCGCCGTGCTTCTCACCGGCGTACGCGACGACGTCCAGGGTGCTCATGACGAGACCCGCGCCGTTGCCGATGATGCCGACCTCGCCGTCGAGCTTGACGTAGTTGAGGTTCTTCTCCTTGGCGGCGGCCTCGAGCGGGTTGGCCGCGGCCTTGTCGTGGAGGGCCTCGAAGTCCGGGTGCCGGAACTCGGCGTTGTCGTCCAGCGACACCTTGCCGTCGAGAGCGATGACCTCCCCGGAGACGACCTTGGCCAGCGGGTTGACCTCGACCAGGAGGGCGTCCTCCTTGATGAAGGTGTCCCACAGCTTGACCAGGATGTCGGCGACCTTGTCGGCGACGTCGGCCGGGAACTTCGCGGCCTCGACGATCTCGCGCGCCTTCTCGGGCGTCACGCCGTCGATCGCGTCGATCGGGGTCTTGGCGACTGCCTCGGGACGCGTGGCCGCCACCTCCTCGATCTCCATGCCGCCCTCGACGGAGGCGATGGAGAGGAAGGTGCGGTTGGCGCGGTCGAGGAGGAAGGAGACGTAGTACTCCTCGACGATCTCGGGCGCGGTCTCGGCGATCATCACCTTGTGGACCGTGTGGCCCTTGATGTCCATGCCGAGGATGTCCGTCGCGCGGGCGACGGCCTCGTCCGCGGAGGCGGCCAGCTTCACGCCACCGGCCTTGCCGCGGCCACCGACCTTCACCTGAGCCTTGACGACGGACTTGCCGCCCAGACCCTCGGTGATCGCGCGCGCCGCCTCAGGCGTGTCGATGACTTCACCGGCCAGCACCGGTACATCGTGCTTGGCGAAGAGGTCCCTCGCCTGGTACTCGAACAGGTCCACGCGCTTCCGTCCCTATCAGTGATCTCGCGGTTCGTTGGATGCGTGGGCGTGCCGCGAGGGCAACGTGACGTCCGCCGAGTCACAGGGGGAGCGCACACGGTGACCGAGCGCGCGGCATGTCCGTCTCGCAGGTTATCGCCGGTTGCGGGGGGTCTCTAAATCGTGGGTCACACCTGAGCGGTGATGCCTGTCACACGATGCCGCGCGCACTGGCACGGCGTGCCGGACGGGACGGACGAGGGAGGGGTCCACCGGGCTGGGGTTCGCCCGGTGGGCCCCTCGGTTCTCCGGAGGTGCGCGGGAGTGCGGGCCTCCGGAGAGCGGGCCGGCCGGTTCCCACCCCAATGGGGACCTGCCGGGCCCGTCCGCGGAGTTTCGGCCGGGCGGAGGCCGACGGCTTTCGACCGTCCGGGGCTTCCGCTCCGCGGAGTCTGCGGCCCACCACGACCGGTCCGGCCGGTCCGTGGGGAGGCCGGGGGGCGGGTCGTGGGGTGTGCGGACGCACGGGGGTACGGCATACACGGGGGTACGGGCGTACAGAGGTACGGCGAGCCCGAGTCGGCGTCGGTGTCGTCCGCGGGGGGCGCTGCTCTAGGCGGGAGAGACGGGGATGTCCCGGAACCGGTCCCGGGACTCGGCCGCGTCGTCGTGCGACAGGGCGCCGCGCACGAGGCGGAAGGGGATCCGGTGCTGCGGGGCGACCGCGTGTGCGTCCCCCTGGCGCGACGCTCCCTGGTCGGCACCGGACGCGGAGTCCAGCGAACCGTCGGGACCGCCGGTGGGCGCCCGGCGGTTGGGCGCGTGCCCGGCGGGCGCGGGCGGGGGCCGGCGGGTGTCGACGCGCGCGGCGGAGGACACCTGGTCGGCGACGTGCTCCGGTCCGTGCACGGCGGGTGCGGCACCCTCGGCTCCGCCGGAGGCGCGGGGGTTCGCGGCACCGGACGGGCCGGCGGCGTCGGGGGCGGCCGGCGCGGTGGCCGGCGCCGTGGCCGGGGGCGGTCCGGAACTGGGCGCCGGCCCCATCGGCCCCGACAACCCCGGAAGGTCGGCCAGTCCGGTCAGCCCGGCCAGTCCGGTCAGCCCGAACAGCCCGGACGGCCCCGGAAACACCGACAGCGAGGGCAACGCCGGCAGCAGACGGTAGGAGGGGAACGTCGGCAACGCCGTCCGCGCGACCGACCCGAGCCCGCTGGTCACCGCCCCCACCACGTCACCGGCCGACCGCACGACCCGCTCCTCCACGGGCCGGACAACGCTCTCGGCCATGGGACGAAGCACCGGAAGCGGCACGTCGGAACTGCGAACGACCCGCCCTTCCTGGGCAGCCCCGGACTCCCGGGCAGCCCCGGACTCCCGGACAATCCCGGACACCTCGGCGACCCCGAACCCCTGGACGGGGCGAGAGTCTTGGACAGCTGGGAGGTTTGGGGCAGGCCGAGAATCCTGGGCAGGCCGAAGGCTCCGGGCAGGCCGAGAGTCCTGGACAGCCTGGAGGTTCCGGACAGGTCGAGAGTCCTGGACAGCTCGAAGGCTCCGGACAGGCCGGAGGCTCCGGACAGCCCGGAGGTCCCGCGCGAGCCCCGGATCCTGGGCGCCCCTCGGCTCCTGAGCGGCCCGCGACTTCTGGGCGGCACCAAGGCCGTGGGCGGTCCGAGAGCCGTGGGTGGACCCGGAGCCGTGGGCGGTCCGAGAACCCCGCGTAAGGGTCGCGCCCCGTGCTTCCGGCGGGGTCCTCACCGGGATGTCGACGACCCGGCCGGCCCTGCCCTTCGAGGACGGCGCCCCGTCGGCCGCCTGCGCCCGCTCCCCGCAGAGCACCCCGAGCACGAACAACCCGCCCACCAGCAGCGCCACGTACAGCGCACGCCGCCCGGCCGCCGTGCGCGTCACGCGCGGAGCGGCACCGGGCAGGAGCGCTGACCAGATCAAGGGGAGACGATTCCTCCGTGCTGCGGAACAGGCGCGCGTCGAACATCGCATCGATACGCCGCGCGATCCTCGCACGGGAGTGCGCGGGTCACGCAAGCCCGACCTCGCCGACGGACCGTCATATCCCCTTTACCGGCAGGAATCAGGCCGCCCCGGATCGACAAATCGTCACCCGCCGTCCGGTATCGGCAGGGGCCGCCCCTCGATCGCCGCCGCCATCACCTCCGGGAAGAGGTCGGGCGTACAGGCGAAGGCCGGCGCGTCCAACGCGGCCAGCGCCGCCGCGTGCTCCCTGTCGTACGCGGGTGCTCCCTCGTCGGACAGCGCCAGCAGCGTCACGAACCGCACCCCCGCCGCCTGCAACGCCGCCACCCGCTTGAGCATCCCGTCCCGGATGCCGCCCTCGTACAGGTCGCTGATCAGCACGACCACCGTCTCCGTGGGCCGGGTGATCCGCGACTGGCAGTACGCGAGCGCCCGGTTGATGTCCGTGCCGCCACCGAGCTGCGTGCCGAAGAGCACGTCGACCGGATCGTCCAGCCGTTCGGTGAGGTCGACGACCGCCGTGTCGAAGACGACGAGCCGGGTGTCGATCGACCGCATGGACGCCAGCACCGCCCCGAACACCGACGCGTACACGACGGACGCCGCCATCGACCCCGACTGGTCGACGCAGAGGACGACCTCCTTCTTCACGGACCGGGAGGCCCGCCCATGCCCGACGAGGCGTTCGGGCACGACCGTCCGGTACTCGGGCAGGTAGTGCTTGAGGTTGGCCGCGATCGTGCGGTTCCAGTCGATGTCGTGATGGCGTGGCCGGCTGACGCGGGCGCTGCGGTCCAGGGCGCCGGTGAGGGTGGCCCGGGTCCGGGTGGCGAGCCGCTCCTCCAGTTCCTCGACAACCTTGCGCACGACGGTGCGCGCCGTCTCCCTCGTCGTCTCCGGCATCGCCTTGTTGAGGGAGAGCAGGGTGCCGACGAGGTGCACGTCGGCCTCCACGGCCTCAAGCATCTCCGGCTCCAGCAGGAGCGTTGCAAGGCCGAGCCGGTCGATGGCGTCGCGCTGCATGACCCGCACGACGGAGGAGGGGAAGTAGGTCCGGATGTCTCCCAGCCAGCGGGCCACCGCCGGCGCCGAGGCCCCCAGCCCCGCCGAACGGTCCCGTCCCGCCCCGGGTCTGTCCCCCTTGCCGTGGAGCGCGGTGCTCTTGCCGTAGAGCGAGGTGAGCGCCCCGTCCATCGCGGCGTCCTGTCCGCAGAGGGCGTGGCCGGTGCCGTCGGCGGGGTCGCCGCCGAGCACGAGCCGCCACCGCCGCAGCCGTTCCGTCGCCGCGTCGGCGTTCGCCTGTTCGGTCGTCACGCGTCCGCCCCCACGAGGTCGTTGTCGTCGGTACCCGGCCTTCGGATACCCGTCCTTCGGGCACCCGTGCCGGGCCCGTCCGCCGCGGTGCCCGGGTCCGCCGTGTCCGGGCCCAGCAGCAGCCGGACCACCGGCAGCACGGCGTCCGCGCGTTCCGCGTCGAGGCCGGGCGCGAATCCCGGTATGCCGGAACCGGCCACCGCCCCGCTCCCCCGCCCCTGCGATCCGCGCCGGACCAGCTCGCCCAGGCCACGGCGCACCGCGGGCTCGAAGACCGAGAAGGTGCGCCGCAGCAGCGGCAGTACGTCCGTGAACGCCTGCGCCGCCACACCGGTCAGCCAGTCGTCGACCAGTGCGAGCAGCCGCTCGTCGTGCAGGAGGAGCATGCCGCCGCCCGAGCCGCCTCCGACGAAGCCCTCGATCCAGGCCGCGGCGTCCGGCGGCGGTGTCCCTCTGGAGAGCACCAGGCCCATGAGCCGTGCCGCCTCGTCCGGTGCCAGCCTCCCGTCGTCCAGCAGAAGCCGTACCGCGCGCCCCCGGACGGCGCCGGGCACGGTGTCCCGGCCGGAGAGGGTCCGCAGCACCGCCCGCCAGCGGGACCGCAGGTCGCCGTGGCCCGGCGCGGGGGCGTCGCCGAGCAGGGCCACGGCCGCGTGCACGGCGTCCACGTGCCGGCGCATCTCCTCGGCCGCGTCGGCGTCCAGCGCGGCGCAGGCCGGGGGCAGGCCGACGAAGACGCGTTCGGCGAGAGAGGCGGCGACCTCGGTCAGCGCGCCGGTGTCGGTGCCGCGCACGTCGCCGTAGCGCAGCGAGCGGACCAGGGCGGGCAGGGCCTGTGCCAGGTGGCCCACGTCCGTGTCGAGCGCCGCGCGGTCGGCGAGTGTCCGCATCACCGGGGCGAGCGCGTCCGGCAGTTCGGCCGACAGGCAGCGTTCGACGAGCGCGGTGACCTCGGCGAGGCCCTGCGCGGTGCCGGCGTCCGCCTCCGCCTTGGCGGTCGCTGCGGTGAGCACGGTCGTGCCCCACACCCCGGCCTCGGCGACCCGCACCGACAGCTCCGGCTCCCAGCGCAGCCGCCACGTCTCCCGGAACGTGCCCGTGCTCCCCCGCGAGGCGGCCGGCTCGCCCCAGCCGATGCCGAGCAGCCGCAGCCGGTGCAGCAGCCGGCTGCGCCCCGCGTCGGTCTCCTCGCGCAGGTCGAGTTCCAGCTCCCGCTCCTGTGCCTGCGGCTTGAGCCGCAGCTTCCGCCGGGTCCGGTCCAGGTCCCGCTGCAACGGCACCGCGGGCGCCCCCGCGGGGACCTCCCCCAGCGCGTCCCCCACCACCAGCCGGTCGTGGACCAGCGCCAGCGGGACGTCCGAGCCCTCGCACATCACCGCCCGCACCGCGTCCGTCGTCTCGCTCAGTCCGGGCAACGGGCGCCCCCGCATCACCGCGAGGCTCTCCGCCAGCCGGACCGCCTCGATCACGTGCGCCGAGGAGACGATCCGGTCCTCCTCCCGCAGCAGCCCGGCCACCTTGGTCAGCCACCGCTCGACGGGCCGGTCCGGCGAGTCGAACAGGTGCCCGTACCAGCCGGGCGACTCGATGCCCGCCCCGTATCCACCGGCCCTGGACAGCCTGCGGTGGGTCCAGGGCACCCAGGTCATGTCCACCTTGGTCCTGGGCAGCCCCTTCAGCAACGCCCGGTCGGCGGCCACGGTGACCTTGCGCCGCAGCGCGGGCACGTGCCACGCCCCGCACACCACGGCGACCCCCTGCGCGAACTCCCGCCGTGCCGCCCGCACCTGGAGCCGCATGTACGCCTCCCGCACGAGGTCCCGGTCGGCTCCGCCCTCCTTCTCGTTCTCCCGCAGCGCCGCCATGGCCTCCTCCAGCGCGGTGAACGGAGCGATCGCGTCCCCGGTGCCCGCACCCCGGTGCTCGACCACGTCCTCCCACCAGCGCTCGGGGTCGTCGTGCCCGGCGGCCCCGGCGAGCGCGGCGAGCGGATCGGCCCGGATGCCGGGGACATCGGCAGCGGGCCCGTCCCCGTCCGCGCCGGCCCGCTCCCCCGGATCCGGGGCGGGCTCCCCCTGCCCCGGCCCCGGCTCCTCCCCCGCCTCCGTCCCGGTGCCCTGCGTCGCCCGCCACGCCAGTGTGTGCGTGGCGGGGAGGTCGATGAAGCGGGCCGGGACCCCGTGTCGCAGGGCCCAGCGGAGGGCCACCCACTCCGGGGAGAAGCCGGCCAGCGGCCAGAAGGCCGAGCGGCCGGGCTCGTCCACCGCGTGGGCGAGGAGCGCGACCGGAGGCCGCATGTCCTCGTCGGCGGCCGACGGGATCAGGGCGTCGGCCTCGGGCGGCCCCTCGATCAGCACGACCCCCGGCCGGGCCGCGTCCAGCGCCGCCCGCACGGCCCGAGCCGAGCCCGGCCCGTGGTGGCGCACCCCCAGCAGCAGCGGTCCGCCACCGGTGCCGCGGCCACCCCCCGTCCCGCCGCCCGGCCGGCGGGACGCCCCGCTTCCGGCCTCGTCAACGCCCGTCACACCGTCCCCCTCCGCCCACGGGACCGGGTCGGGTCCCCGTCGTCCCCCGCCTGGCGACCACCGGTGCGCCCACCCCGCGTCGCGCCCGCGGCCCCGTCCGCATGCCGTTCACACGGTCACCTCCCGGCAGGCCCGGTAGAAGTCCTTCCAGCCGTCGCGCTCGCGGACGACCGTCTCCAGGTACTCCTGCCACACGACTCGGTCGGCCGCCTGATCGCGGACGACGGCGGCGAGTACGCCCGCGGCGATGTCGCCGGGCCGCAGCACTCCGTCGCCGAAGTGGGCGGCCAGTGCGAGGCCGCCCGTGACGACGGAGATGGCCTCGGCCGTCGACAGCGTGCCGCTGGGCGACTTCACCTTGGTGCGCCCGTCGCCCGTCAGCCCGTCGCGCAGCTCGCGGAAGACGGTGACGACACGGCGGATCTCGTCGATGCCCTCGGGTGCCTTCGGCAGGTCCAGGGAGCGGCCGATCTGGTCGACGCGGCGCGTGACGATCTCCACCTCGGCCTCGGCGCTCTCCGGCAGCGGCAGCACCACGGTGTTGAAGCGGCGGCGCAGAGCGCTGGAGAGGTCGTTGATCCCGCGGTCCCGGTCGTTGGCGGTGGCGATCAGATTGAAGCCGCGGACCGCCTGCACCTCCTGGCCCAGCTCCGGTATCGGCAGGGTCTTCTCCGACAGGATGGTGATGAGGGTGTCCTGCACGTCGGCCGGGATGCGGGTCAGCTCCTCCACCCGGACGGTCATGCCCTCCGCCATGGCCCGCATGACCGGACTCGGCACGAGGGCCTCGCGACCGGGGCCGTGGGCGAGGAGCCGCGCGTAGTTCCAGCCGTAGCGGATCGCCTCCTCCGGAGTACCGGCCGTGCCCTGCACCAGCAGCGTCGAGTCACCGCTCACGGCGGCGGCGAGGTGCTCGGACACCCAGGTCTTCGCGGTGCCTGGCACGCCGAGCAGGAGCAGGGCGCGGTCGGTGGCGAGCGTGGTGACGGCGACCTCGACGAGGCGGCGCGGGCCCACGTACTTCGGGGTGATCAGCGTGCCGTCGGGCAGGGTGCCGCCGAGCAGGTAGGTGGCGACGGCCCACGGCGACAGCTTCCAGCGGGCCGGGCGCACGCGGTCGTCCTGTGCGGCCAGCGCGGCCAGTTCGGCCGCGAAGGCGTTCTCGGCGTGGGGCCGCAATGCCTCCGGCGGCGGCACCGGCCCGGTCCCGGCGGGATCGGTGGGCGTCGGTTCCACAGAGGTCGGTTCTGAGGTCGGTTCCACGGACACAGGCATGGCTGATTCCCCCTCCAGCTCGGCCGGTTCGATCTGCCCTCCACGGTGCACCACACCACTGACAATCGCTCTGACCTGCAAGAATGCGCTCGCCCGGCCCATTGTCAGTGGGGGGATCTACCTTCGATGGCATGACTCAGCAGGGGGTGCGCAGGACCGCGGACCAGGTGCTGGCACTGGCGCCTGACGCCGCGTCACGCCGGGCGGCCGGCCGGCTCGGTACGGCCGGGCCGTGGTCCGAGGTGGGGAGTTCCGACGAGGGGCTGGTGTGGGGGCTGTGCAAGGGCAGCGGCAGCGAGCCGTATCGGACGGTCGTCGATGTCGGGGACGTGTCCGGGCCCGCGTACCAGTGCGGTTGCCCGAGCCTCAAGTTCCCGTGCAAGCACGCGCTGGGGCTGTTGCTGCTCTGGGCGGACGGAGACGGCGCGGTGCCGGGGGCGGCGGCGCCGGACTGGGTGGAGCGGTGGGCCGCACGGCGGCGCGGGCGGCGTGCGGAGGAGGGGAGGACGCCCGGACCGTCCGGTTCCGCGGCCGGGCCCGGTGATCCGGAGGCGGCGCGGCGCCGGGCGCAGCGGCGGGCCGGGCGGATCACCGCGGGGGCGACGGAGCTGGAGCGGCGGCTGACGGATCTGCTGCGCGGCGGTCTGGCCGGCGCCGAACAGGCGGGATACGGGGTGTGGGAGGAGACGGCGGCCCGCATGGTCGACGCCCAGGCGCCGGGGCTGGCCTCGCGTGTGCGGGAGCTGGGGGCCATACCGTCGTCGGGTCCCGGCTGGCCGGTCCGGCTGCTGGAGGAGTGCGCCCTTCTCCATCTGCTCGACCGGGGCTGGCTGCGCCGCGGGCGGCTGCCGGACCCGCTGGCGGCGACGGTCCGGACCCGCGTCGGCCTGCCGGCGTCCGCGGACGGCCCGCCGGTGCGGGACCACTGGCTGGTCCTCGCCCAGTACGACACGGCGGACGCGCGGCTGACGACCCGTCGCGTCTGGCTGTACGGCGTGCGGACCGACCGCGCGGCGCTGCTCCTCTCCTACGGCGCCGCGGGCCGGGCCCCTGAGCCGGCGCCGCCGGTGGGGCTGGCCCTGGACGCGGAGGTGTCGGCGTATCCGGGCGCCGGTTGGCAGCGGGCCGCCCTGGGGCGGCGGTTCGCCCCGCCCGCGCCCACGGAGATACGCCCGAGGGGGGTGACGACGTCCCGGGCGGCGGCACGTTACGGCGATGCCCTCGGCGACGACCCGTGGCTGGAGTCGGTGCCGGTGACCCTGGAGCGGGTCGTCCCGGTACCGGACGGCGCCTCCTGGCAGTTGGCGGACGCCGACGGGGACACGGCGCTGCCGATCGCCCCGGCGGCCGGGAACCACCCGGGCCTGTGGCGCCTGGTCGCCCTGTCGGGCGGCGCGCCCGTCAGGGTCTTCGGCGAGTGCGGCCACCGGGGCTTCACCCCGCTGACGGCCTGGCCGGCCGGACCGGGCCCGGCGGTGCCACTGTGCTGACCCGCTCCCCGCACACCACGGACCGACGCCGAGGAGAACCGGAGGAGACACGGGGACCGGACCCGGAGGGAACCGGAGACACCCGGCGGAAACGGAAGTCCCCGCACGGGCCGCCATGCCCGGACGGACCGCAAGGACCGGACGGACCAGGCGGACCGCAAGGGCCGCAAGAGAACGCGCGACAGAAGCGGAGAGGAGCCCCATGACCAAGACACCCGTTCCCACGGACGCGCCCGTGTCGGGCGTCTGGGAGGAACTCGTCACCTCGGCGCTGCTCGGCACGGACCGGCGTACTCCCCCGGGATGCGAGCCCGGCGCGGGCGCACCCGCGGCGCTGCTGGACGCGGCGGCCGCGGAGACCGTGCGCCGTCGTGCCGGACTGCGCCCGGACCGCGCGGCCCGCCGCCCGGACCCGGCCCCCGAGGACCCGCGACCGCCGCTGCCGGCCGCCGCCGCCCGCCGGCTCACCCTGCTGCTCGCCGACCGCCCCGGCACGGCGGGCGGCGGCCGCAGAGGCGGTGCGCCCGACCTGACGGAGCTGCTGCCCCAGTGGCTGGCGACGGCGAACGCCCGCGGTTTCGCGGCCCCGCCCGAGGCGCTTCCGGCGCTGCTCGACGCGGCACGGGGGCGTACGGACCTGCGTCCGGCGGCGCTGACGTTCGCCGGGCCCCGCGCCCTGTGGCTGGCCCGGCTGAACCCGGACTGGCGGTTCGCCCTGCGTGCGGCACCGGGCGGAGGGACCCCGCAGCCCGGCCCGGAGGCCACCGAGCGGGTGCACCGGCTCTGGGACGAGGGCCTGTTCGCCGAGCGGGTCGCCCTGCTGGGGTCCCTGCGCGCCCGCGACCCCGCCGGCGCCCGCGAGTTGCTGGCCTCGACCTGGGCGACGGAACGCGCCGAGGACCGGCTGATGTTCCTCGACTCGCTGCGGACGGGCCTCGATCGGGCGGACGAGCCGTTCCTCGAAGAGGCGCTGACCGACCGCAGCCGCAATGTACGGGCGACGGCGGCGGAGCTGCTGGCGGCCCTGCCGGACTCGGCGCTGGCCGCGCGGATGGCGGCACGGGCCGTGACCTGCGTGTCCCTCGACCGCGCCGTGGAGCCGCCGGCGATCACGGTCGAGGCGCCCCACGAGTGCGACGCGGGCATGGAGCGCGACGGCGTCGTGGCCCAGCCGCCCGCCGGGCGGGGGGAACGGTCGTGGTGGTTCGGCCAGTTGGTGGAGGCCGCCCCGCTCGGGACCTGGCCGGCCCGGCTCGGGGGCCGTACCCCCGAGGAGATCGTCGCGCTGCCGGTGTCGGACGACTGGCGGGGCGAGCTGCACGCGGCCTGGTGCCGCGCGGCGGTACGGCAGCGCGACGGCGCGTGGGCGAGGGCGCTGCTGGGAGCGCCCACGGCTCCCGAGGCCGGCGGGCCGGGCGCGGTGTCCCTGGCCGAGCGCGCCAGACTGCTCGGCACGCTGGGCACCGGTGAACGGGCCGGATGGGTGGCCGGGTTCATCGCGACGCACGGTCTGTCCGAGGCGTTCCAACTGCTCGGCATGTGCGGGGTGCCGTGGGCCCCGCCGCTCGGTCGGGCGGTGGTCGACGCGCTCAACATCGCCCGGGACGCCGGGAGCTATCCGTGGAGCTTCAGCGGCGTCATGGGCCTGGCCGAGCGCTGCCTCGACCCGGCGGAGGCGGGCCGCCTCGACGCTCTGCTGGCGATACCGGACGAGCCGGAGGACGCGTCGCCGGGGGCCGGTGGGTACTGGGCGGAGGCGTTCCAGCGGCTCGTCACGACACTGCGGCTGCGCGCGGCGATGGCCGAGGAACTGGGGGTGGGATAGGGGCGCGCGGAGGTGAGGCCGGGGGTGGATCGTGCGCCCGGCGCCCGCAGGCTGCCGTCCGCGCGACTGCCCGGTCACCGCCGGTGCCGTCGGGCGGTGCGCGTACGGCCCGCGCCGGGCGGCCCCCGCCGGGCGGCGCGGGTGCTACGCCCCGGCCGGCTCCCGCACGTTCGTCCGGACCCAGTTCACGATCGACGTCGTGGTCGCGCCGGGTGTGAAGATCTCCGCGACGCCCTTCTCCTTGAGCGGGGCGATGTCCGCCTCGGGGATGATCCCGCCGCCGAAGACGAGGATGTCCGCCGCGTCCCGCTCGCGGAGCAGCTCGATCACGGCGGTGAAGAGCGTGTTGTGCGCGCCGGAGAGGATGGACAGCCCGATCGCGTCGGCGTCCTCCTGGATCGCGGTGTCCACGATCTGCTCGGGTGTCTGGTGGAGGCCGGTGTAGATGACCTCCATACCGGCGTCGCGCAGGGCCCGCGCGATCACCTTGGCGCCGCGATCGTGGCCGTCGAGCCCCGGTTTGGCCACCACCACGCGGATCGGACCGGCTGTCACACCCATCACTGCCTCCATGAAGCGACTACATCCATCCGTACCGACAAGTACCGCACACTTCACCGACGCCGTACACAGGAGCACGACGCCCGTGAGCCGCACATCGCGCACGAGTGCGCACAGTGCGCACTCGCGGCCCGGACGCCCGCACCACGGCGTCCGGGGAAGTGAACGAACGTTATCGCCAGCATCCCGCAACCGGCAGTTTCGTGGTGGATACAGAGGGGGAAATCACACGTGGGACATATTCGCCGCGCACCACTCCACGGCGCGGTGGCAGCACGCGCACGGAGAGCCGCAGCGAGGGCAGAGCAGGAGAGCAACAGCCGGGCTCCGACCCGGCAGGCCCGACACACCCCCACACGGTTGAACCTCGCGAACATCGCCAGTCACTGGTGTCACGGCACTCCCCGAGGGCACACGGAGACAGAGCCGTCCCCGCGTGCCGACAGGAGGTCGGCCCATGAAGGTCACCACGGCAGCACTGCCCCTTCTCCCGCTCTGTCAGCGCCTCCTTCCGGGTCTGCCCGGGATCCCCGGACTGTCGGAGCTGGCGGGCATCCCGGGCCGGCTGACCGGGCTCTCCGTGAACCTCCTGAAGGCCAGCGCCCTGGAGGCCGCGATCCTCGCGGGGCATCTCCTCCTCTACCCCTCGGGGATCATCCAGGAGCGCCGCCCCGCCTCCGGGCTCCCGGCGGGGCGTTCCCGGGACCCGCACCCCTCCCCGCCCCGGCTCCCGGTGCCCGGCAGCCCCCCGGTCGTCCTCATGCACGGCTTCATCGACAATCGCTCGGTCTTCCTGTTCCTGCGCCGCAGCCTGGCCCAGCACGGCAGGCACCAGATCGAGTCGCTGAACTACTCCCCCCTGACCTGCGACATCCGCACCGCGGCCGAGTTGTTCGGCCGGCACGTGGAGGAGATCTGCGAGCGGACGGGCAGTGAGCGGGTCGATGTCGTCGGACACAGCCTCGGCGGGCTGATCGCGCGCTACTACGTGCAGCGCCTGGGCGGCGACCTGCGCGTACGGACCCTCGTGACGCTCGGCACGCCGCACGCCGGCACCCGGGTGATCCCGCTGGCGAACGCGCACCCGATCGTGCGCCAGATGCGCCCCGGCTCGGCGGTGCTGGAGGAGCTGACCCGCCCCGCGCCCGGCTGCCGCACGCAGTTCGTGAGCTTCTGGAGCGACCTGGACCGCGTGATGGACCCGCTGGAGACGGCCTGTCTCGACCACCCCGACCTGACCGTGCAGAACGTGCGGGTGAGCGGGGTCGGCCACCTGGCGCTGCCCGTGCACCCGGCGGTGGCCACCGGGATCCGGCAGGCACTCGACGCATTCGAGGCGGAAGCCGACGAAAGCACCGGCGGTCTGAACATCGCCTGAGCCCGGCACCACCCGTTCGGCGTCGAACTAATTTCGAACACAAAGCCAAACCATCGCCCGCCGTCCCCCAAAACACGGCCGATTGCCCGTTTCCTTCGCACGTGAAACCTGGCGAAGATTGTCGTGCCCGTATACCGCCGGGTACAGTCGCCGCACTGCTCTGGCAGCCCCTGTTGTCGAGGCGAAAGAGAAGTTGGTGAACGACCGTCACCCGTCGGGGACCATGACCTCCCCGGCCCCGGCTTCCGCCGCCGCTCCGGCGCAGTACGCGTCGTACGGCACGGGGGAGCCCCAGTACGGCGATCTCACCACGTACGGCGGCTACGACACCACCGGTTTCCCCACCGGCGCCACCGTCACGTCGACCTTCGACGCGGACCCCCTCTTCGGCAGCCTGCCGGGCCAGGACACCGGCACCTACGCGGCCACGGGCACCTACGACGCCGGCCAGTGGTCCACCGGCGGGCAGCCACCGAACCACGACCCGTACGCGGCCCAGCACCTCGCCGCCCACGACACCCCCGCCCACGACACCGGCGCCTACGGCGCGACGACGTGGGCGGCCGGTTATCAGCAGCCCGCCGCCGCGGCGGCGCAGGCCGCGTGCGCCGAGGCCACCGGGCAGTGGGAGGGCGGCGCCTGGGCCGCGCCGGACCAGTCGGGCGAGGCGGCCGACGGGACCCAGCAGTGGGACTGGGGCACCCAGACCTTCGAGACGGGCACCTTCACGACCGGCGCCTTCGCCACGGGCACCCTGCCCGCGGACGCCTTCGAGACCGGCCCCTTCGAGACCGGCCCCCTCGACACGCACGCGCCCGACCCGCACGCCTTCGCGACGAACACCTTCACGACCGGCACGTTCACCCCCGGCTCGTTCGACAACGGCACCGTCGACACCGGCGCCTACGACGCCACGCAGTGGAATCCGGACGGCACCGCACCGGACACGGCGGAGAGCCCCGTACCGGACGCCGCCCCGGACACCCCGCAGGCCGCCGAAGACGCCGCCCCCCGCGACGACGAGCCGGCCGCCACGGGCGAACTGCCCACCGTGGCCGCCCTCCTGGACGACCAGGAGGAGACCGCGTCGGCAGTCCGGCCGCCGGCCGCCCGCACCGCACCCCGCTCCCGCCGCCGCCAGCCCGCCAAGCGCTCCGCGCTGCTGACCATCGCCGTACCGTCGGCCTGCGTGATGAGCGTCGCGGGCATCGCCGCCGCCTCCGTCGGCGGCCTGACCGGCGACGACGGCGGGGAGACCAGGGCGTCCGCGGCGGAGCCGGGCGACGGCGAACCCACACCGGTGACACCGTCCACCGCCAACAACAAGCTGGACACCCAGCTCACGAGCCTGGCCGCCGGAGCCGACGACTTCGCCGACCGGGCCAGCCGCACGCAGGAGCGCATCGACCTCAAGGCCGAACAGATCGCCGAGAAGAAGCGGGCGGCGGAGGAGGCGGCCCGCAAGGAGCGGCTGCGCCCCAAGTTCGCGCTCCCCGTCGCACAGCACGGCCTGAGCGCGTACTTCGGCCAGGCGGGCGTCAACTGGATGTCCGTGCACACCGGCATCGACTTCCCCGTGTCGTACGGGACATCGGTGATGGCCGCGACCGACGGCACGGTCCGTACGCAGTACAACAGCGCCTACGGGAACATGGCGATCGTGACCGCGATGGACGGCACGGAGACGTGGTACTGCCACCTCTCCAGCTACCAGGTCGCCTCCGGTACGACGGTGAAGGCCGGCGACGCGATCGCGTTCTCCGGCAACTCGGGCAACTCCACCGGCCCGCACCTGCACTTCGAGGTGCGGCCCGCGGGCGGCTCGGCGATCGACCCGCTCTCGTGGCTGCGCAGCCACGGCATCAACCCGTCCTGACGCCCGACCGCCTCACGGACGGGCCCGTCCGCGACGCCCCGCTCAGAGCTTCTCGACCGGCGCGTACCGCAGCAGCAGCCGCTTCGGCTTGGTGTCCCCGAAGTCGATCGTCGCCTCGGCGTTCGACCCCGTGCCCTTGACCGCGACCACCGTCCCGAGGCCGAACTGGTCGTGCGTGACACGGTCCCCGACCGCCAGCGAGACCGCCGGCTGCTCGGCCGACCGGCGCGTGGCGAAACCGGACGCGCCCGACGCCGACGAGCGGGACCGGGACGACGACAGCGAGGCCGCCACCCCCGAGACCGGCGCGGAGGAGGCGGGTCCGTTCGCCCCGGTCCGCTTCCACTCCAGGTGGAGGGCCGGGATCTCCTCCAGGAAACGCGAGGGCGGGTTGTACGAGGGCTGTCCCCAGGCGCTGCGCAGCGTGGAGCGGGTCAGATACAGCCGCTCGCGGGCGCGCGTGATGCCGACGTACGCCAGGCGCCGCTCCTCCTCCAGTTCCTTGGCCTGGCCGAGGGCGCGCATGTGCGGGAAGACGCCGTCCTCCATGCCGGTGAGGAAGACGACCGGGAACTCCAGGCCCTTGGCGGTGTGCAGGGTCATGAGGGTGACGACGCCGTCGCCGTCCTCCTCGTCGGGGATCTGGTCGGAGTCCGCGACGAGCGCGACCTTCTCCAGGAAGTCGGCCAGCGTCCCGCCCTCCTCGCTCTCGGCCTGCTCCTGCTCGAACTCCAGGGCGACGGCCGCGAGTTCCTGGAGGTTCTCGATGCGGGTCTCGTCCTGCGGGTCGGTGGAGGACTGCAACTCGGCGAGGTAGCCGGTGCGTTCGAGGATCGCCTCCAGCACGGTCGCCGGTCCGGCGCCGGACTCGACGACCGTCCGCAGGTCCTCCATGAGTGTGTTGAACCGCTTGACGGCGTTCGCCGAGCGCGCGGCCATGCCGTAGGCCTCGTCGACGCGCTTGAGCGCCTGCGGGAAGCTGATCTTCTCGCGCTGGGCGAGGGCGTCGACCATCGCCTCGGCGCGGTCGCCGATGCCCCGCTTGGGGACGTTGAGGATGCGGCGCAGCGGCACCGAGTCCTCGGGGTTGGCCAGCACCCGCAGGTAGGCCAGGAACGTCCCGGACCTCCTTGCGCTCGTAGAAGCGGACGCCGCCGACGACCTTGTAGGGCAGGCCGGTGCGGATGAAGACCTCTTCGAAGACACGGGACTGGGCGTTGGTGCGGTAGAAGACGGCGACGTCGCCGGCCTTGGCCTCGCCCGCGTCCGTGAGGCGGTCTATCTCGTCGGCGACGAACTGGGCCTCGTCGTGCTCGGTGTCGGCGACGTACCCGGTGATCTGGGAGCCGGCGCCCTGGTTGGTCCACAGGTTCTTGGGGCGGCGGGACTCATTGCGCTCGATGACCGCGTTGGCGGCGCTGAGGATCGTCTGGGTGGAGCGGTAGTTCTGCTCCAGCAGGATCGTCGTCGCGTCCGGGTAATCCTCCTCGAACTGGAGGATGTTGCGGATGGTGGCGCCGCGGAAGGCGTAGATCGACTGGTCGGCGTCGCCCACCACGCACAGCTCGGCGGGCGGCACCTCGGCCTCGGGCGGCACCTCGACGGGGTGCTCGGAGCTGCCGACCAGCTCACGCACGAGGGCGTACTGGGCGTGGTTGGTGTCCTGGTACTCGTCGACCATGACGTGCCGGAAGCGGCGGCGGTAGTGCTCGGCGACGTCCGGGAAGGCGCGGAGCAGATTGACCGTCGTCATGATCAGGTCGTCGAAGTCGAGGGCGTTGGCCTCGCGCAGCCGCGACTGGTACAGGGCGTAGGCCTGGGCGAGGGTCTTCTCGAAGCCGTCGCTCGCCTGGGCGGCGAAGTCCTCCTCGTCGATCAGCTCGTTCTTCAGGTTGCTGATCTTGGCGCTGAAGGACTTGGGCGGGAAGCGCTTGGGGTCCAGGTCCAGGTCGCGGCAGACGAGCGCCATCAGACGCTTGGAGTCGGCGGCGTCGTAGATCGAGAACGACGAGGTGAAGCCGAGCCGCTTCGACTCGCGGCGCAGGATGCGCACGCAGGCGCTGTGGAAGGTCATCACCCACATCGCGCCCGCGCGCGGGCCGACGAGCTGCTCGACGCGCTCCTTCATCTCGCCCGCGGCCTTGTTGGTGAAGGTGATCGCGAGGATCTGGCCCGGGTGCACATGCCGCTCGGCCAGCAGGTAGGCGATGCGGTGGGTGAGTACCCGGGTCTTGCCTGAGCCGGCGCCGGCCACGATGAGCAGCGGGGAGCCGGAGTGGACCACGGCGGCGCGCTGGTTGTCGTTCAGCCCGTCCAGGAGTGCGGCGGCGTCCAGCACGGGGCGCGGGGCGCCGTCGCGGTAGTGGGCGTCCCGCTCCGGCGGCGCGTCGAACTTCCCGCCGAACAGATCGTGCGGCACCGGCTCCGGTGCGTGCTCGTCCTCGGGCGGCGGCGGGGGTTCCTCCTCGTGACCACGGGGGGTCTGGAGGCTCGCCAGGAAGTTGTCGTCAAAGAGGCTGCTCATCGCTCTCCGAGTCTAGGGTGCCCCACCGACAACCGGCCGCCACCCCGGGAAATGAGCGGTCGCCCGGCCGCTGCCACACCCCGCGACCGGCGAGAACACGAAGAGTGACCGACACATGCCCGCATTCGGAAGGTCACGAAAATGTATCGGGCATATCACCCACCAACCTTCACAGCGACCACACGAGTTGGCTACGGTGCGAGCAGGCCGCACGACCCCCACCGGCGAACCCCGCCGGGCCGCGCGGCCTCCGCCGAGTCCGGCGTGCCCAGCGCACGCGGAGCCGGGGACCCAACCGAGACCTTGGGGTGAATCGGCAGGACCGCCCTCGACGAGGGGGTCCGCCGTAGGGCAAACCTTCCGAACCACCGCCCGAACCCTCCCCCGGAGCCTGAACGGCCCGGGGGCACCCCCACCGCTAACCCGGTAGGCGGAGCATTGGAAGGAGTCGCCTCCCTTGGCGTCGCACCGCAAGTCGCGTCCCACCGACGCGCGCGTCGCAGGCATACGGACCCCCGCCCTCGCCACGGCGGCCCTCACCTCCGTGGCCCTGCTGTCCCAGACGGCCAACGCCGCGCCGTCGGACGACGACAGGCCGAGCCTCGAAGAGGTGGAGCAGAAGGTCGACGACCTGTACCGCCAGGCGGGGTCGGCGACCGAGAAGTACAACGCGGCCAAGGAGAAGACCTCCAAGCAGCGCAAGCGGGTCGACACCCTCCTCGACGACGTCGCCAAGCGCACCCAGAAGCTCAACGACGCACGCGACGAGCTGGGCTCCTTCGCCTCCGCCCAGTACCGCACGGGGGCCGCGGTCCCGGAGACCGCCTCCCTCCTGCTCGCGGACTCGCCGCAGGACTACTTCGACCAGAACCACCTGATGGACCGGCTCACCGACCGTCAGAAGGGCGCGGTCGACGACTACGTCACGCAGCAGTCCGAGACGATGGCGAAGCGCCAGGAGGCCACCGAGAGCCTCGAGACGCTCACCGACTCGCAGAACGACCTGAAGACGGCCAAGAAGACCGTTCAGAAGAAGCTCGCCACCGCGCGCGAGCTGCTGTCGAGGCTGACCGCCGAGGAGAAGGCCAGGCTCGCGGCGATCGAGAAGAAGAAGCAGGAGGAGGCCGCCCGCAAGGCCGCGGAGCTGGCGAAGCAGCAGGCCGAGGAGCGCCTGCGGCAGGAGAGCATCACCGCCCCGGGTTCCTCCGGCCCCGCGCAGTCCTCCGGCGGTACCGCTTCGCCGGTGCCCGCCGCGCCGGACACCTCGTCCGGTGCCAAGGCCGCGAAGGCGCTCGCCTTCGCCCGTGCCCAGATCGGCAAGCCGTACGTCTGGGGCGCCACGGGCCCCGGCTCCTACGACTGCTCGGGCCTCACCCAGGCCGCCTGGAAGGCCGCGGGGGTGACGCTGCCGCGCACCACCTACGATCAGGTCGACGCCGGCACGACCGTCCCGCTCTCCCAGGCCCAACCCGGTGACCTGGTCTTCTTCTACGGCGACCTCAGCCACGTCGGCCTGTACATCGGCAACGGCATGATGATCCACGCCCCGAAGCCGGGCGCGTACGTCCGCGAGGAGTCGATCTACTACGACGGCGAGTCGTCGATCCACAGCGTGGTGCGCCCGGCCTGAGCCACGAGGCTCTCTAGCATCGGGCGCATGTCATCGGGCACCTCTCCCCACCCCCTGCGCGCCTGGTGGGCGCGGCGTACGCCGGCGGACGGGGCCGCGGTGATGGCGACCGGCATCCTGTCGGTCGCCCTGCACACGGCGGGCCACGAGGTCCTGTCCCGGATCGCCCTGGTCCTGACCGCCGCCGCGTGGCTGGCGCTGGCGGCGAGCTTCGTCCGTCCGCTGCCGGCCGGGCGCGCGCGGTGGCTGACGCGGGCGGGGACGCCGGGCGCGCTCACCGCCGTCGCCGCGACGGCCGTGCTCGGCACCCGTGTCGCGCTGCTCGACCGGTCGACCGCGGCGACGGCCCTGCTGGCGCTCGCGGCGCTGCTGTGGCCGGCGCTGCTGGTCCCGGTCGTACGGCGCTGGGGGCGCAGGATGCCCGGGGCGGTGTTCCTGGGCTGTGTGGCCACGCAGGGGCTCGCCGTGCTCGGCGCCACGCTGGCCGCGGCGACCTCGACGGCCTGGCTCGCGCACGCGGCCCTGGTGCCGTTCTGGCTGGGGATCGTGCTCTACCTGATCGCGTTGTTCCGCTTCGATCTGCGGCAGGTGGCCCGGGGCGCCGGCGACCACTGGGTGGCGGGTGGCGCGCTCGCCGTCTCGGCCCTGGCCGGCGCCAAGCTGCTCGCGGCGGCCGGGACCGGCATGTACCTGTGGAACGCCGACGACCACGCCGTCCTGCACGACATGACCGTCTTCCTGCTCGCCCTCGGCCTCGCCTGGTACGCGGTCCTCCTCGCCGCCGAGATCGTCTGGCCCCGGCTCCGCTACGACGTACGCCGCTGGTCGACCGTCTTCCCGCTCGGCATGACGGCCGCGGCAACGCTGTCCGTCGCCGCCGCCGTCGACGCCCCGTGGCTGGACGTGCCCGGCCGGGTGCTGCTGTGGATCGCGGTGGCCGGGTGGTCGGCGGTCGCCGCGGGGGCGGTCCTGCGGGCGCGGGCCGGGCTGCGGTCGGCGGCGGCGGACGCGGGGGGTCTCAGGTCCACAGCACCGCGATGAAGATGTTCACCACGGTCAGCAGGCCGACCAGCCCGAACAGCGGCTTGTCCACCTTCTCGTCGTCGCGCTTCACGTAGACCAGGCCGAGGATCACGATCAGGACGGCGAGCTTCACGCCGATCTTGACGTTGTCGACGGAGTAGTCCTGGGCCTGGTTGAGGCCGACCAGGACGGCTCCGGTGACCAGCATCGTCAGCGCGCCGTGCAGCATGGCGGGGGTGAACCGGGCCGCGCCCCGGCCCATCGCCTTCATCTGGGTCAGGAAGCCGCCGAGGAGCGCGGCGATGCCGATGATGTGCAGACCGACGAAGAGGCGGATGAGTACGTCCATGAGGCCGGAGCCTAATGAGCGGCCGGCCGCGCCCCGACACCGGGCAGCCCCGGCGTCCCATAACAGCTCACGCCCCCCACCCGCCTCCCGGTCCGGCATATCGATCATCACCCTGCGTGAAGACGACGGCCGCCATGCGGACGCGCGGTCGCATACGGTCGCCGTCCGATCCGGTATCGCCACTTCCGCGCATCCCGTCACCGAAGCGTTATCGCCACGCCTAGCGTCCTCACGCAGACAGCCGGAGTCCCGGAGTCGAGTCGTACGGAAGGACGTGGATCGCAGGTGGGAACGCACCGCAGGCCGCGACAGCGCGCGACGGGTGTCGGAAGGGCCCGTACGGCGGCCACGCTCACCCTCGCGGGCGCGGCGACCGCGACGGGTCTGGGCGGGACCGGACACGCCGATCCGCAGCCGACGGCGGCGCAGGTCAGGGCCAAGGTGGACAAGCTCTACCAGGAGGCGGAGGTCGCCACCGAGAAGTACAACGGCGCGAAGGAGAGGGCGGACGCCGCCGAACGGCGCCTGGAGAGGCTGCGGGACGAGGCGGCCCGCAAGGAGGACCGGCTGAACTCGGCGCGAGAGGCCCTGGGTTCGGTCGCGGCGGCGCAGTACCGCGGCGGCGGCCTCGACCCGGCCGTGCAGCTCGCGCTCTCCTCCGACCCCGACCGGTATCTCGACGGCGCCGCGTTCATCGAGCGGGCGGGCAGCCGGCAGAGCGCCGCCGTGGGCCGGGTGCGCAAGGAGCTGCGGGACGTTCGAGCAGTTGCGCGGCGCCGCCCGCGTCGAGGTGACCTCGCTGAAGTCGCGCCGGGCCGAACTGAAACGCCACCGCGAGACCGTCACCGGCAAGCTGGACACGGCCCGCCGCCTGCTGTCCCGGCTGAGCGCCGAGGAACGCGCCGACGTGGGCCACGGCACGGGCGAACGCGCCTCCCGCTCGGCGGCGGGCCCCCGCGACGCCCTGCCCGCCACCGCCCAGGCCCCCGACTCCCGCGCCGCGGCGGCCGTCGCCTACGCCCACCAGAAGCTCGGCAGCCCCTATGTCTGGGGCGCGACCGGCCCGAACGCCTTCGACTGCTCGGGCCTGATCCAGGCCGCCTACCGCGCGGCCGGCGTCTCCCTGCCCCGCACGACCTACGCCCAGATCGACGCGGGCCGCCGCGTCTCACGGTCCGAACTGCGCCCCGGGGACCTGGTGTTCTTCTACTCGGGCATCAGCCACGTCGGCATCTACATCGGCAAGGGACGGATGATCCACGCCCCGAACCCGTCGGCGCCGGTCCGGGTGGCCCCCGTCGACGAGATGCCGTTCGCGGGGGCGACGCGGGTGGTGTGAGGCACCCGCGCGCTGCCGGTCACACCAGCCGCCGTGCCGTGGCCCACCGCGTCAGTTCGTGGCGGTTGGACAGCTGGAGCTTGCGGAGCACCGCCGAGACGTGGGACTCGACCGTCTTCACCGAGATGTACAGCTGCTTGGCGATCTCCTTGTACGCGTAGCCCCGGGCGATCAGGCGCAGTACCTCGCGCTCGCGCTGGGTGAGGCGGTCGAGGTCCTCGTCGACCGGCGGGGCGTCGGTGGAGGCGAAGGCGTCCAGGACGAAGCCGGCCAGGCGGGGGGAGAAGACGGCGTCGCCCTCCTGGACGCGGAAGACGGAGTCGACCAGGTCGGTGCCGGTGATGGTCTTGGTCACATAGCCCCGGGCGCCGCCGCGGATCACGCCGATCACGTCCTCCGCCGCGTCCGAGACGGACAGGGCGAGGAAGCGGACGGGCCGCTCGGTGTCGCTCATCATGGGGGCGCAGCGGCGCAGTACTTCGACGCCGCCACCGCCCGGGAGGTGCACGTCGAGCAGCACCACCTCGGGGCGGGTCGCGGTGATGACCGTGACGGCCTGGTCAACGTCGGCGGCCTCGCCGACGACCTCGACCCCGGTCTGCGCGGTCTGGCCGATCTCGGCCTGGACACCGGTGCGGAACATGCGGTGGTCGTCGACGAGCACCACGCGCACGTGCCGCTCCCCCGCGCCGCCGGCCGCCGGCCGCGCGGACTCGGCCGGCTCGCCCGCTCCCGTGGTGTTCGTCTCGGTGGGCTCGCTCATGACGTCTTCTCCGCCCTCTCCATTTCCAGCTCGACCTCCGTGCCGCCGTCCGGCACCGCGCGCAGCCGCGCCGTGCCGCCGTGGCGCTCCATGCGGCCGATGATCGATTCTCTGACGCCCATGCGGTCGGCGGGTATCGAGTCGAGGTCGAAGCCGGGGCCGCGGTCCCGGACGGACACGAAGACCGTCCTGCCCTCGACTTCGGCGTAGACCTGTACGGCGCCGCCCTCGCCACCGTACTTGGCCGCGTTCACCATCGCCTCGCGTCCGGCCTGCATCTGTGCGCCGATTCTCTCGTCGAGCGGGCAGTCGCCGACGACCACGACCTCGATGGGGACGCCGTGCTTGTCCTCGACCTCCGCGGCATTGCGCTTCACGGCCTCGGCGAGGGTGGTGGGCTCGTCGTCCTCGTCCTTTCCGTTGCCCTCCGGCTTGTAGAGCCAGGAACGCAGGTCGCGCTCCTGGGCGCGGGCCAGGCGGCGCACCTCGCCCGCGTTCTCCGCGTTGCGCTGGATCAGGGTCAGGGTGTGCAGCACCGAGTCGTGGACGTGGGCGGCGACCTCGGCGCGTTCCTGCGCGCGGATGCGCATCAGCCGTTCCTCGGAGAGGTCCTGCGTCATGCGCACCAGATAGGGGCCGGCGAGGAGTGTGATGCCGACGAGGACGGCGAGTGCCGCCTGGAGGACGGAGCCGAGGTGGGCGGCGGAGCCCTGGAGGACGAAGATGCCGGTGACCCCGGCCGTCACCAGCAGGACACCGGCCACCGAGCGCAGCAGGGTGACGGTGCGCCGGTGACGTCCCACCTCGGCCCAGCGGGCCCGGCGCGCGTTGTCCGCCTGGCGCCAGACGAGGGCGACGCCGGCGCCGACGAGGACGGTCGGCCAGAGGTAGGCCTTGGCGCCGCCGAGGTCGACGTTGCCCACGAAGACCAGGGCCACGACGACCATGAGGAGCAGGGCGACCAGCTGGCCCTTGTCCGGCTTGCGGGCGACGAGTCTACGGCGGCCGTCGGGCGAGGTCTCGGCGGTGACGAGGGGCGGCGGCTTCTGGGCGTCGACGCCGCCCACGCCCAGCGGTACGAAGAACCAGAAGGCCGCGTACAGCAGCGCGCCCAGGCCGTCGGCCATGAACAGGCCGACGAACGCGAACCGCACCCAGATGACGGGCAGCCCGAGGTGCCCGGCGAGCCCCCGCGCCACCCCGCCGAGCCAGCGTCCGTCGCTGCTGCGGTAGAGCTTGCGCGGCGGCCGCGGTTCGGCGAGTGGGGCGGCTGCGGCTTCCGGCATGACACCGATGGTCACACGATCGCGGGATCCGGGACATCAGGGTCGGTCCCGGAGACTCCCCTGATCCCCGGGAGGGGCCCCGGCCTGATCCCCGGGCACCCCCGGGCACCCCCGGGCACCCCCGGTCCCCGGGCCGGGGAGCCTCGAACGCTTCCCGGGCTTCGAGTCAGGGCCGATATCAGGGTCCGACCAGGGTCGAACCGGCTGCCGTCGCGGCGCCGCGCCCGTCACCATGGACTCATGACAGATCACGAGCACGCCGCGACGGGTCCGGGACCCGGCTCCGGCCCGCGCCCTCCCGGGGGCGCCGGGCCGCGGGATGTGGCGGATGCCGCTGGTGACGCGGGTGCCGCCGACGGGTCCGAGGTCCCCGGGCCGCCGCACATGTTCCGGCGCGACCGCGGGCACCGGACGCTCGCCGGGGTGTGCGCGGGGCTCGGGCGGCAGTGCGACATGGACCCGGTGATCTTCCGGATCACGCTCGCGGTGCTCTCCGCGACGGGCGGCATCGGCCTGATCTTCTACGGCTTCGCCTGGCTCTTCGTCCCCTACGACGACGAGGAGGAGAACGAGGTGCGCAAGCTGCTGACCGGCCGGGTCGACGGCCAGGCGCTGGCGGCCGTGCTCTTCGCCCTGGTCGGCTGCGGGGTCTTCCTGACCATGCTGAACAACGGCGGGGTGCTGACCTTCGCCGTCGTCCTCTCCCTGCTCCTCGCGGGCGCCGGGTACTGGTCCCGGCGGCGCATGACCCCCGCCCCCGATCCGCTGGCCGCGCAGGCCGCCGCGGACGCCCCGCCGGAGGCCCAGGCGCCCCCGATCATGTTCACCTGGCCCTCGTGGTGGCGCGACCCCATAGTCAAGGACGGCACCCATGACGGCGGCACGGGGTATCTGTGGGGCCCGCCGGACTCCGACGACCGTGACATCTCGGCGGCCGTCAACATCGGCCGCGGGGTGCGCAGCCGCGGCCCCGTCCCCCCGGACGACCGCCGCTCCCAGCCCACGCGGGAGCGCGGGCCGCGCGGCATCGGCGGCTGGGTGTTCCTCGCCGCCCTGCTCGCCGGCTTCCTCGGCACCCGGCTGACCTGGGACGACCATCCGCTGGGCACCAGTCTGCAGGCCGGTCTCGCGTGCTCGCTCGCCGTCTTCGGCCTCGGCATCGCGGTGAGCGCCTTCCTGGGGCGCACGGGAGCCGGTTCGATCTTCCTGGCGATCGTGACGGCGGGCCTGCTGGCCGGGGCGTCCGTCGTCCCGGCGGACGTCGGCACCGAATGGAACAAGACCACCTGGAAGCCCGCCGCGGTGACCGACGTACGCGAGCAGTACCACCTCGGGGCGGGCAGCGGCACCCTCGACCTGTCCGGGCTCGACCTGGCGGAGGGGCAGACGGTGACCACCCGGGCCGACGTGGGCATGGGCCGAATACGCGTCGTGGTACCGAGGGACGCGACCGTGCGGCTGAAGGTCGAGGTGGGCGTGGGCGACATCCGGCTGCCCGGCGACAACAAGAAGGACGTGGACGTGGCGCCGGGCAAGCACGAGGAGATCACCCTGCCCCCCACCGTGGACGACAAGGACGGCGGCACGCTCGACCTCGACCTCCAGGTGGGCGTCGGGCAGGTGGAGGTGACCCGTGCTGCGTCATAGGTTCCAGCCCGGACGTTCTGGTGGCCGGTGTCTTCCTCGTCCTGGCAGGCGTCGTCTGCGCCGGTGACGCGGGCGGCCTCTGGGTCACCCCGTGGTTCGTGGTGATCCCGATCGTCCTGGGCGGGCTCTGCCTCGCGGGAGCGGTCGGATTGCTGGCCCGGACCGTGAACCGGCGCCGCGGGTAGCTTCGCGCGGCGGCCGGACGGGGGCCACGGGCGCACCTCCGGCCGACGGCAGGGCCTACCGGTATCCGCCGCCCGACCGCTGCCGGCGCCGGGAGCGCAGGGCGGCGTCCAGTGACAGCAACGGGGCGCCCGCGAGGACGAGGGGGAGCCAGGCCATGAGGTAGGGGAGGTCGTTGCCGTAGTAGTAGGGGTCGGAGGCCCAGCTGACGGTCAGCCACAGGCTGAGCGAGATCAGCGCGCCGCCGAGCGCCGCCAGGCGGGTGAGCAGTCCGAGGAGGGTGCCGATGCCGACGGCGAGTTCCCCGAGGGCGATCGCGTAGCCGAAGCCGGGCGGGTTCTTCAGGGCCAGGTCGACCAGGGCCGGAATGGCCGAGGAGTCGCGGACGGTACGCATCATGTCGCCGACGGAACCGGAGCCCGCGTCCTTCATGAAGGCGCTGTCGGTGAGTTTGTCCAGGCCCGCGTAGATGAAGGTGACGCCCAGAAAGACGCGCAGGGGCAGGAGGGCGTACCGGGCGGCGCTGTCCCGCCGGCCCCCGCCGCCCTCGTGCGATGTGTACGCGTCCGTCCGCATACCGTGAGCCATGACCGCCAGCCGCCTCTCGCCGCGCATGCCTGGACCCCCCGCCAGAGCATACGTACGACGTGTGGACCCGCCTCAACCCCTCTCCGGCCGGTTTCTTCCTGTCGGTTTCGACAGGTTGCCGCCCGGCGGGGACACGGCGAGGGCCGGGGTGTGTCAGTCCGTCACGTCGATCGCGTACCGGTTGGTCTCCACGCCCGCGCCGGTCACCACCTGGACGTCCACCCGGCCCGGTTCGAACGTCCGCCGGGACCGGGACGGTGAGCAGGTCGTCCGTGGGGTTGCTGAAGCCGCCCGGCACCGGGACCAGGGGTACGTGGACATTGACGGCGCCGATGCGGACGACCATCCGGGACAGGCGGTCGGCGCGCTGGGCGCCCGGCGGCACGAATCCGGCGCCGCGGATCTCGATGTCGTCGCCGGTGCGGATCGGCGCGTCCAGGTCACCGGCCTCCCGGGCCCGGACCACGGAGAGGATCACGGGGCGCCCGCCCTCCGCGTACTTCCCCGCCACATAGGTCGCCGCCGACACCAGCACCACCACCGCGAGCCCCCACGGCAGGTCGGGCAGTTGTTCCGGGCGCCGGGCCAGCCGCACCGCCGCGAACACCAGGGCGACGGCGCTGATCACGACGTACTGGATGTCGGCGAAGGTTCCGCGTCCCGCGTCGTCCGTCAGCAGGTCGGCCGCGCGCGGCCGGTCCGCCCGTACCTTCTGCAGCCGCTGCCCCAGCACCCGCAGTCCGACCACCCGGCGCACCAGGACCGCGATCCCGCAGACCACCGCGAGCACGGTGACCGCACCGGCGCCGCGGGCGAGTTCGAGCCCGGAGATCAGCGCGTCCCGCCGGTCGTGCCCGGAGGCCACCGCCAGCTGCCCGGCCAGCACGAGCACCGCGTAGGCGACGAACAGCACCCAGACCGCCGCCACGGCCCTGGACGTGGACAGGCGGTTGTCCTCGCCGATGACCGGGGCCAGCGCCCCGCCCCGCGTCCGGTGGAACCACGACGCCGCCGTCAGCGCGCCCGCCACGACCAGTGCCGCCGCGAGCCCGGCGGTGCGCGCCGCCGTCCAGCCGGCGCCGATCGCGGTCAGCGACTGCCAGAGCAGCAGCAGGACGACCGCCGCCCACACGACGGCCGCGGTGCGCCGGCCCAGGCCCGCGAGCCACGCGTCGCCCTCGGCCCGGCCGCGTTCGGCGACCAGTTCCGCGGACTGGGTCAGCTCCTCCGAGACCCACTGCCGGGACGCGGAGGCCGAGTGGGCCACCGCGGCCGGCAACCCCTGCCCGGCCGCGAACTGCTCCCGCCGCAGCAGGAACGCGGCGACCGCACGGCGATGCCCCTCACGGGCGCCGTGCGGGCAGTCCCCGCAGGTGCAGCCGCCTGCGTGCGCCATCTCGTACGCGCCCTTGTCCGAGCCGCTTCCGCGTCTCGCCTCCTGCACCGCCACCGCCGACGCCGCCTTCCCGAACCCCTAAGTCCCCTGGTACGACAGCGAATTGTGCCGTACGTAACCCTTGCGCGCCCCGGCGCCCCCCGTCCGCTCTGCTCAGCCCGGGTGAGCTGCGGACCGCCGTGTTGACGCGACTGTGAGAAGTCCCGAATGACCGGGATCATCCGCTCCACGGAGACCGCGCCGGATCCCCACGCAGCCCCGCCGCAAGCTCAGTCGAACAGATCGGGCTCGCTGCGGCTGATCTCCCGCCACAACGGCTGGTAGTTGATCCACGCCACCAGGTCGCCGCCGAGCTGCTCCCGGGTCGCCACCGCCTGCCGGTGGTCGATCAGCACCGGCCGGCCCGCCGCCCTCGCCGTCAGCTGCACCTGGCAGGACCGCTCCAGCGAGAGGAACCACCAGGCCGCCGCGTCCACCGAGTCGCCGACCGTCAGCAGCCCGTGGTTGCGCAGGACGAGCGCCTTGCCGGAGCCGAGCACGTCCGCGATGCGCCGCCCCTCCTCCGCGTCGACGGCGACGCCCGAGTAGGAGTCGTACAGCGCGTGGTCCTCGTAGAAGGCGCAGCTCTCCTGGGTGATGGGGTCGAGCAGGTCGCCGAGGGCCGACAGGGCGCGCCCGTGCACCGAGTGGCAGTGGGCGACCGCGACAACGTCGGGGCGGGTGGCGTGCACCTGGGAGTGCACGGTGAAGGCGGCCTGGTTCACGTGGTAGCGGCCCTCGACCACCTGTCCGTCGGAGTTGGCCAGCACGAGGTCGCCCACCGTGATGTGCGCGAACGGCAGCCCGAACGGGTTGACCCAGAAGCAGTCGCTGTACTCGGGATCGCGGGCCGTGATGTGTCCGGAGACCCCGTCCTCGAAGCCGTGCCGTCCGAAGAGGCGCAGCGCGCCCGCGAGCCGTTCCTTGCGGTGCCGGCGTTCGTCCTCGACCGAGTCGTGCATCGGCGGCATCGCGAACCGCAGCCGGTCGGTGGGCAGCGGCGGGGGCGGAGTGGCCCCGGGCGTCCCGTCCATGTGTCCTCATGTCCTCCGGCACTGGATTTGCCTTACGGGCCGGAAGTTACCCTCGGTGAGGCCGGGTACGACAGATTCCGGCCCGATACCCGACAGTGGGTGTCGGGTATCGGCGCCACACTCGCCGTATGACCTCGCGCACCGCCCCGAACTGGGCCGCCTTCGCCGCCGCCGAACCCGCCCTGGCCGCCACCGTCGAGGCGCGCTTCGGCGCGTACACCCACCATGTCCTGGCCACCCTGCGCAGGGACGGCTCGCCCCGCACCACCGGCCTGGAGGTGCGATTCCTGGACGGCGAGCTGTGGTTCGGCATGATGCCGGGCTCGCTGAAGGCGCTCGACCTGCGCCGCGACCCGCGGTTCGCGTTGCAGGCGAACCCGGGGGAGGGCACCGGCATGGGCGGCGGGGACGTGCGGATCGGCGGCCGGGCCGTCGAGGTCGAGGACCCCGGGGCACGGGCCGGGTACGTGCGGGAGGTGAAACCGCCGGAGCCGTTCCACCTCTTCCGTACCGAACTGACCGAGGTGGTACGGACCCACGTCCAGGACGCGTACCTGGTCGTCCGGACCTGGCACCCCGGAGAGGCCGTGCGCACCGTCAGGCGCTCGTAGGAATCACTCCCACTCGATCGTCCCCGGCGGCTTCGAGGTCACGTCGAGGACGACCCGGTTGACGTCCTTGACCTCGTTGGTGATCCGGGTCGAGATCTTGGAGAGCACGTCGTACGGCAGCCGGGACCAGTCGGCCGTCATGGCGTCCTCGGACGAGACGGGCCGCAGCACGATCGGGTGGCCGTAGGTGCGGCCGTCGCCCTGGACGCCGACGGAGCGGACATCCGCGAGCAGCACCACCGGGCACTGCCAGATGTCGCGGTCGAGGCCGGCCGCCGTCAGCTCCTCGCGGGCGATGGCGTCGGCCTCGCGCAGCAGGTCGAGCCGCTCCTCGGTGACCTCGCCGACGATCCGGATGCCGAGCCCGGGGCCCGGGAAGGGCTGGCGCTGGACGATCTCCTCCGGCAGGCCGAGTTCCTGGCCGACCATCCGGACCTCGTCCTTGAACAGCTTGCGCAGCGGCTCGACGAGCTGGAACTCGAGGTCCTCGGGGAGCCCGCCGACATTGTGGTGGGACTTGATGTTCGCCGCGCCGGTGCCGCCGCCGGACTCGACCACGTCCGGGTACAGGGTGCCCTGCACGAGGAACTCGACCGCGGGGCCCTCGTCGGCGATGATCTCGGCCTGGGCCTGCTCGAAGACCCGGATGAACTCGCGGCCGATGATCTTCCGCTTCTCCTCGGGGTCCGAGACCCCGGCGAGCGCCTTCAGGAACCGCTCGCTGGCGTCCACGACCTTGAGCTGTACGCCGGTCGCGGCCACGAAGTCCTTCTCGACCTGCTCGGTCTCGCCCTTGCGCATCAGGCCGTGGTCGACGTAGACGCAGGTGAGCTGGGAGCCGATGGCCTTCTGGACGAGGGCGGCGGCGACGGCGGAGTCCACGCCGCCGGACAGGCCGCAGATGGCGCGCCGGTCGCCGACCTGCTCGCGGATGGCCGCGACCTGCTCCTCGATCACATTGCCGGTGGTCCAGTCGGGGCTCAGGCCCGCGCCCCGGTACAGGAAGTGCTCCAGCACCTGCTGCCCGTGCGTGGAGTGCATGACCTCGGGGTGGTACTGGACGCCGTAGAGCTTCTTCTCGTCGTTCTCGAACGCGGCGACCGGGACAACGTCCGTGGAGCCGGTGACGGTGAAGCCCTCGGGGGCGGCGGAGCAGGCGTCGCCGTGCGACATCCACACGGACTGCTCGGCCGGGGTGCCCTCGAAGAGGGTGGAGGAGGGCCGGGACACCGCCAGCTCGGTGCGGCCGTACTCACGGGCGCCGGAGTTGTCGACGGTGCCGCCGAGGAGCTGCGCCATCAGCTGGAAGCCGTAGCACATGCCGAAGACGGGGACGCCCGCCTCGAACAGGGAGCGGTCGACGGTCGGCGCGCCCGGCTCGTACACCGAGGAGGGGCCGCCGGAGAGGATGATGGCCGCCGGGTTCCTGGCGAGCATCTCCGCGACCGGCATGGAGCTGGGCACGACCTCGCTGTAGACCCGCGCCTCGCGGACACGGCGGGCGATGAGCTGGGCGTACTGCGCGCCGAAGTCGACGACCAGGACGGTGTCGGGGGCGGCGGCAGCGGGAGTCGCTGATGACACGGGGTGCCTTCCGGCGGTGGGGCGGGGGTCTTGTGCGGCCGATTCTACCGAGGCGGGCGGGTGGCACGTCCCGCCGCCGTGGCCCGCCCGCGCCCGCTCCCACGTCTCACCATGCGAACCGGCTTGGACACCGTCGGGACCCCGGGCATACTGAGGCCCATGCTCACGCACCAGACCTTCGTCTTTACCTATGGCAACCGGCCCACCGGCTGCCATGGTCGTGCTGCTTGAGCAACTGACAAGCGACTTCCCAGGCGCCCCGGGCCGACAAGGTCCGGGGCGCCTGGCGTTTGCGGACCCGGCCGGTCCGGGGCACCGCCACTCTTCGGCGAGGAGCCACCGACATGACCGTCACCGCAGCAGACAGGACCGGCGCCCGCACCACCGAGGCCGCCGACGTGATCACCGGCGCCCGGGAGCGCATCGACGCCCTGGACGACCGGATCATCGGGTTGATCCAGGAACGGATGGCCGTCTCCACCGTCGTCCAGGAGGCGCGGATGACCTCGGGCGGCCGACGCGTGAACCTCTCCCGCGAGATGGAGATCCTCGACCGCTACCGGCAGGCGCTGGGCAAGCCGGGCACTGCGCTGGCGATGACGATGCTGGAGCTGTGCCGCGGGCGCATCTGAGCGTCGTATCTGAGTTCGTCCCCTTCTCACCCGTACGGCGCGTGACCGGGACGCGAGCGGCTTCGTTGGTCCCGGTGTCCGTGTCAGCCAGGGGCGGGCCCGAAAGAACCACGCGTGGCTCGCTGGAGCGATGAGGCGTGCGGATCGTGCCGCACGTCGTGGGACCTCGCTCCAGGAAGTGACCGGACGGCAGGGGACAGCAGCCCGGTCACCCATGAGAACGGCCGGCTCCGGGGACGCCCGGAGCCGGCCGACGGACTCCATCGCCTTGCCGTTCACGGCAAGCGGCGCAACCCCCCCGGCGCCGCTCCCCAGGCACCGGCGCTGCCCTGACGCCGGTGCCGGCTGAGAAAGGGCCCCGCGGCTCCAGTCCCGCGGGGCCCTTCGCCATGCCCCACGTGAGGCGGGCCGTACCGGTGACATAAAAGTTCTGTGAGTTCGCGGACAACCCTTCGCAGGCCTCGTTGATCAAACAGGTGTACGGACCAATCCAAGGGCCACCATCCGCGCCCCACACGCGAAGGCCTCCCGACTCACACCCGAGGTCTCCATGAAGCTTCGTCGCGCCCTGGCAGCGGCCGCCGCCACCGCGGTGATCGCCCCGGCGGCACTGCTCGCGGCACCCGCCGCCCACGCGACGGACGGCACGTCGCCGTCCCCGTCCGCCCCGTCCGCCTCCTCCGGCAGCCGGGCGGACGAGCCGGACACCAACCCGGCCACCGGGCAGCCGCCGTCCCCGAGCGAGACGGACGCGGAGACCACGCCCCCCGCGCCGACCGACTCGGCCGGCGCCTCACCGGGCGGGACGGGCGGGGAGGGCACTCCCGCTCCCGGCGGTTCGGAGACGGCCACGACCGCCCCCGCGGACCCGGCGCCGAGCACTTCCGCGCCCAAGCCGTCGCGGACCCCGGACCCCGAGCCGTCCGTGTGCGAGGACAGCAAGGTCAACGTCGACATCACGGGCCTGCCCGGCAGGATCGCGGCGGGCAGCGGCTGGCACAGGTTCTCGCTGACCGTGGTCAACAACTCCGGGTCCACGCTGCAGAACCTCGACTACCTGGCCGGCGCCGCCGCCGACGCCGACGGCGAGGAGCTGTTCGAGAGCGGGAAGGTCGGCCTCCAGGCCTGGAACCCCGAGGACAAGGTCTGGGAGGACCTGAACGAATTCGGCTACGCGGTCGGCTACATCGGATACTCCGACGAACTGGGGCCCGACTACGAGGTCGACATCCCGCTGCGGATCAATGTGAAGGCCGGTGCCCCGGTCGGCGCGGGCTTCACGCTCGGCGCGACGATCTACGGTGACGCGGACGGCGAGTGCACCGGCTTCGGCGATGTCGCCTACAGGTTCCGGATCGTGGCCGCCGGCACGGACACCGGGGGCACCCGGCCGCAGGAGGGCGGCAAGGCTCCCGTCGCCGTCGAGAAGCCGGCCGCCGGCACCCCGGAGGTCACCGGCAGCCTCGCCGAGACCGGCTCAAGCTCCGCGCTGCCGATGATCGGCCTCATCGGCTGGCTCGCCGTCGTCCTCGGTGGCGGCGCGATGTTCATGGTCCGGCGGCGCAGGTCCGGCACGAAGAACTGACGCCGGCCCGAGCCGCGTGGCCGAGGACGGGTCCCTCCCGCCGTCCCGCCGCCGCTACTTCTTCGGCGACACCGTCGGCATGCCCAGGAACGGCAGCCGCAGCGCGCCGAAGGCGTCGGCCGGGACGGCCGGGGACCCGGGCTCGACGGGGGCGAGGCGTTCGTAGGCCGTGCCCTGTGCGGGGCGGGCGTCGGTCTCGCCCTTGTTCGGCCAGTACGCCATCGCCCGCTCGGCCTGCGCCGTGATGGTCAGGGACGGATTGACGCCCAGGTTCGCCGAGACCGCGGCGCCGTCGACGACCGAGATGCCGGGGTGGCCGTAGAGCCGGTGGTAGGGGTCTATGACGCCGGTCTCGCGGGAGGCGCCGATCGGGCAGCCGCCGAGGAAGTGGGCGGTGAGCGGCATGCCCACCAGCTCCCCCGCGTTGGAGCCGGCGAAGCCGTTGATCTCGGCGGCGAGCGCGGAGGCGCCCTCGGTCGCCGCCCTGATCTGCTTGGGGTTGGGCGAGCCGTGACCCTGGCGGGCGGTGAGCAGGCCCCTGCCGACGCCGCCCGGTTTCAGGTGCGTGGTCAGGGAGTTGTCAAGGGACTGCATGACCAGGCCGATGATGGTCCGTTCCGACCAGCGCCGGTTGGAGAGCGAGCGCAGCACCAGCAGGGGGTGCCTGGCCGCGTGGCCCAGGAAGCCCAGGACGCGGGACGCGCCCGAGGCGGACTGCCCGGCGTAGGGCACCTGGAGGATCGAGAGGCCGCCCATCGCGTTGGAGCCCTTGCCGTAGCGGACGGGCTCGATGTGGGTGTCGGCGTCCGGGTGGATGGAGGACGTGATGGCGACGCCGCGGGTGAAGTCGGCGCGCCGCTCGCCGGTGGCCCGGCGGTAGCGGCGGTCCTGGGTCTGGGCGCCGACCAGGGCCTCGGAGTTGGTGCGGGTCAGCTCGCCGAGCCGGTCGGAGATGTGCGGGAGCCGGCCGGTGGCCTTCATGCGGTGCAGCAGCGTCTGGGTGCCGTAGGTGCCGGCCGCGACGACCACCCGGCGGGCGGTGAAGGTGCGGCCCGCGTCCTTCTTCCGGCGGTCGGTGGGCAGTGTCGCGATCGCGAACCCGCCGCGGGAGTCGTCGGTGACCGAGACGACGGTCGTCATCGGGTGGACGACCGCGCCCGCCTTCTCGGCGAGGTACAGGTAGTTCTCGTTGAGGGTGTTCTTCGCGCCGTGCCGGCAGCCGGTCATGCACTCGCCGCACTCGTTGCAGGCCTTGCGGTCGGGGCCCGCGCCGCCGAAGTAGGGGTCGGGCACCCGCTCGCCCGCCCGCGCCCTCGCCGCGCCGTCGGCGTCCTCGCCGTCGCCGAAGAAGACGCCGACCGGTGCCATGTGGAAGGTGTCGCCGCAGCCCATCCGCTCGGCGGCGGCCTTCAGGTGCACGTCGGAGGGGGTCGTCGTCGGGTTCAGCCGGACTCCGAGCATGCGCCGGGCCTGGTCGTAGTACGGGGTCAGCTCCTCGTGCCAGTCGGTGATGTCACGCCACTGGGGGTCGTCGAAGAAGGGCTGCGGCGGCACGTAGAGGGTGTTGGCGTAGTTCAGGGATCCGCCGCCGACCCCGGCGCCCGCCAGGACCATGACATTGCCGAGCAGGTGTATGCGCTGGATGCCGAACATGCCGAGCCTCGGCGCCCAGAGGTAGTTCTTCAGGTCCCAGGAGTTCTTGGGGAGCGACTCCCGGGTGAAGCGGCGGCCGGCCTCCAGGACGCCGACGCGGTAGCCCTTCTCGGTGAGGCGCAGCGCGCAGACCGAGCCGCCGAAGCCGGAACCCACGACGAGGACGTCGTAGTCGTATGCGTCCTGGGGCACGGGTGTCTCCTCTTTGAGTGCGCGTGCGGGTGATCCGTGGCCGGTCGCGGGGCTGCCCGCGCACCGGAGAAGCGCCGGCTACCTGAACCGGAACGCCTTCATCAGCCGGAGGCTGCGGCTCATGAAACGGGCGTACTTCTCGTCGTCCATGCCCAGGGACGGCGCCATCGGCAGCAGCCGCTGGTGGGCGATCGTCTGGGCCTCGGTGTACTTGAGGATGCCCTCGGAGCCGTGCCGGCGGCCGAGTCCCGAGTCCTTCATGCCGCCCATCGGGGACTGGACGCTGCCGTAGGCGGAGGCGTACCCCTCGTTGATGTTGACGGTGCCGGTGCGCAGCCGGGCCGCGAGGTCGCGGGCGCGCCGGGCGTCCTTCGTCCAGACCGAGGAGTTCAGGCCGTACGGCGTGGAGTTGGCGTCCTCGACCGCCTCGTCCTCGGTCGTGAAGCGGTGGACGGAGACGACCGGTCCGAAGGTCTCCTGCGCGCATACGGTCATGGGGGCCGTGACGCCTTCGAGGATCGTCGGCTCGTAGAAGTACGGGCCGATGTCCGGGCGGGCGACTCCGCCGGCGAGGAGCTTCGCGCCCCGCTCGACCGCGTCCGCCACGTGCCGCTGGACGGTCTCCAACTGCCCCTCCCCCGCCAGCGAGCCCATGTCGGCGCCGTAGGCGAGACAGGCCCCGAGCCGCATGGCCCTGGTGCGGGCGACGAAGCGCTCCAGGAAGGCGTCGGCGACCGACTCGTGGACGTAGAGCCGCTCGATGGAGACGCAGAGCTGGCCGGCCGAGGAGAAGCAGGCGCGTACGGCGCCCGCCGCGGCCTTCTCGATGTCGGCGTCGTCGAGGACCAGCATGGCGTTCTTGCCGCCGAGTTCGAGGGAGACGCCGATCAGCCGGGTGGCGGCGCCCCGGGCGACCTCGCGGCCGGTGCGGGTGGAGCCGGTGAAGGAGACGTAGTCGGCGTGCCTGACGACCTCGGGTCCGACGACCGGTCCCGCGCCGAGGACGACCTGGAGGACCTCGGCGGGCAGCCCGGCCTCGACGAGCAGGTCGCGCGCCCACAGGGCGGTCAGGCAGGTCTCCGTGTCGGGCTTCATCACGACCGCGTTGCCCGCGACGAGCGCGGGGAGCGCGTCGCCGACGGACAGCTCCAGCGGGTAGTTCCAGGGGGCGATCTGGCCGACGACACCGCGCGGGTGGCGCAGCTCGGTGACCTTCGTCAGGGCCGGTACGGCGCCGGTGTGCCGCCTGGGCCGCAGGTGGGCGGCGGCGCGGCGGCCGTAGTACCGGGCGGCGACGGCGACGGCCTGGACCTCCTCGTGGGCGTGCAGGCGGGCCTTGCCGGTCTCCAGCTGGACGAGGTCGAGGACCTCGGCCTGGCGTTCCAGGACCAGGTCGTGGAAGCGCAGCAGGACGGCGGCGCGCTGCCGTACCGGGACGCGCGCCCACACGGCCTGGGCGGCGCGGGCCCGCTCGAAGGCGCCGGCCACGTCCTCGGGCGTCGACTCGGGGAGGTCGGCCAGCTTCTCGCCGGTGAACGGGGTGTGGTTCGCGGTGCGGCCGGAGCCGGTCACGCCCTTGGTGAGCTGGGCGACCAGCTCGGGTGTGACCACGTCGGCAGCGGTGCGGGCGCCCTCGGGGGCGGGGGCGAGAGGGTTCGTGCCGGTGTGTTCCGGGGCCTGCGCGTCCGTCATGAGCCGCAGAGTATGACGCCGCGAGGCCTTTGTGTACCCGTCGGTAATAGGGATTCACCGAGTACTCACACACCGCCAGCGATCGCTGGCAGAAAACTCGCTGATCAGGGCGTTACCAGGAAGGGCCGGCTCGCATCGCTTCTTTTCGGTCCGGAGCGGGGCGTGGCTCCCCGGCCACCGCCTCCGGGCGCTCCGTGGCCTCCTCCCGGCGTTCGGCCACCGCCTCCAGGCGCCGCGCGACCTCGGCCGCCTCCGGGCGCCGCCCGGTCTCCCCCGCCCGCAGTCCCTCGATCAGCGGGCCGAGCGGGCCGGCCGGCGCCCGGTCCGCGACGGCCGTGTGCAGCAGCTCGCCCAGGGCCCGCAGGTCGGCCGCGGGTCCGGCGCCCCGGTGGGACTCCTCGCCCGGTACCCGGGCCGTGCCGAGGTCGGTGAGCACGACGCGGCCGTGCGGGCCGAGCAGCACGTTGGCGGGCCCGACCGCGCGGTGCACGATGCCGACGGCGTGCGCGGCCCGCAGGGCACCGAGGACGGCGAGGCCCACGCGGGCGGCCTCGGGCGCCGCCACCGGACCGCGCCGCAGCACCTCGTGCAGGGACTCGCCGGGGATCCACTCCATGACGATCCAGGGCAGTCCGTCGGGCCCGGCCTCCTCCACGACCACGTCGTGGATGCGGACGGCGGCGGGATGGTCGACGCGGGCGGCGGCACGGGCCTCGCGGTAGAGGCGGTGGGCGGCCCGGCGGTACGTCTCGTCCGCCGGGTCGCCGGGCAGCCGCGGCCGTTTGACGGCGACCTCGCGCGCCCCGAGTTCGTCGAAGGCCCGCCACACGGTTCCCGAAGCGCCGCCGCCGACGCGCCGGAGCAGCCGGTAGCGCTCGCCGACCAGCCGGCCCTGGAGTCCCATCAGAGGTCGTCGACCTCCCAGTTGGCGATCACCGTCCGGGCGATCTCGCGTCCCTCGTCGGCGAAGTAGCCCTTGCCGGGGTAGTCGACCGACACCTTGTACATGTCGCCGTTCCGGGCCTTGTAGTAGAGGATGCGGACCTCGCGCTCACGGGGGTTCAGCGTGTCCGTGGTCGTGTAGTCGATGACGTTCTCGGCGGCGTTCCTGCCCTTGTACTCGGCCGCGACCGGCTCGCCCTTGGGAGGGGGCTTGGCGGCGAAATTCCAGGAGTACTCGCCGTCCTTGAGCATGTCCCAGTCCGCCCACGCATTGGCGATGGCGGTGTCCGGGATCTTGCCGTCCTCGTCGTCGGCCTTGATGTCCCGGTCCAGCAGGACGGTGACCGCACCGCTCGGGTCGGCGAAGGTCTCGTTGGTGCCGTCCCAGTCGTCGTCGTGCTTCAGCTTCACGAAGTCGGCCGGCACGCCGACGCTCATGCCGAGCTTGCCGCCGAGTCCCCGCTGCTTCCAGCCCTGCGGCAGCGGGCCCGCGAAGGGGTCCGCGATCACCAGGTACGACGCCACCGCCGCCGCGACCACCGCCGCGCCGAGGGTGATCCACGCGTTGCGGCCCAGCCGGACGCTCCACCGCGACCCGCGCCCGGCGGACCCGCCGGGCCCGTCCGGTCCGGCGAGCCCCGCCACCCGGGTGGGCGACGGCGCGGGCGGGTTCGCGGCGGCGTCCAGCAGGGCGCGCACCCGGGCGGCGTCCGGGCGGCGCGCCGGGTCCTTGTCCAGCAGGCCCGTGATGACCTCGGCCAGCGGGCCCTGCGCGGCGGCGGGCGGCGCCGGCGCGGCGTTGAGCACGGACTGGAGGGTGGCGGGGGTGTTGCTGCGGCGGAACGGCGAGACGCCCTCCGTCGCCGCGTACAGCACCACGCCCAGCGACCACAGGTCGCTCGCCGGGCCGGGACGCTGGCCCAGCACCCGTTCGGGGGCGATGTACTCGGGCGAGCCGACGAAGCCGCCGGTGTCGGTGAGATTGGTCTCGCCCTCGATCTGGGCGATGCCGAAGTCGGTGAGGACGACCCGGTCGTGCCGGCCGAGCAGCACGTTGTCGGGCTTCACGTCCCGGTGCAGGATGCCGGCCGCGTGCGCGGCCTCCAGCGCGCCGAGCACCTCCAGGCCGATCCGGGCGGCCTCGCGCGCGCCCAGTGTGCCCTCCTGCAAGGCGTCGCCCAGCGAGCGGCCCCGCACCAGCTCCATCACGATCCACGGCCGGCCGTCCACGACCGCCACGTCGTGCACGTTGACCACGGCGGGGTGGTCGAGCCGGGCCGCGGCGCGCGCCTCTCGGCGCATCCGCTCGAAAACGTTGTCCCGTTCGCGTTCGGGAAGATGGTCGGGGACGCGGGGCTCCTTGACGGCGACCTCGCGGTCCACGGTCTCGTCCTTGGCCCGCCACACGGTGCCCATGCCGCCGTGGCCGAGCTTGGCCATCAGCCGGTAGCGGCCGGCGATGAGCCGCCCGGCGCCCGGATCCGACGCGGCCGCCGCCGGGGTTCCCGACCGCCCGTCCGCGGACGCGGGACGCGCCTGGGCCGAAGCCGACCGGGGCGGCACGACCTGGGTGGGGGCCGCGTACGGGTTGCCGGGATGCGGCACGGCGCCGGGCCGGTGCGGTGGTTGCAGGTCGAAGCTCGTCGGCTCGTCCGACCCGCTGCGAGGTCCCCCGTTGCTGCTCATGGGTCCATCCATATCGCGCCAGGCCCGTCCGATTCCACCGCCGGTGCCCGGCGGTCACAGACCCGTGACGCGTCTTGCCGCTTATCTCCTGTTTAGGTCCGATGCGGCGGACTCCGGCACGGGTGCGGCCGGAGCCCCGGTGGACACGGGCGGGGACACGGGCCGCGTCGTCGGTGTCACGGGCGCCGAACTCGTCGGCGTACCGCCCCCGTCGTCGCCCCGGTCCGCGAGCAGTGCCGCCGCCGAGATGCCCGCGCCGGCCGCCGCGACGACCAGCAGCACCGCCATGAGCAGGTTCCGCCTCACCCGGCGGGGCGGGCCGGTGCCGGGCGTCGCGGGAGTGCGGCCCGTGCTCAGGAAGGCGCGCAGCATCTCCTGCGCCGACGCCGCGTCCAGCCGCCGTCGCGGGTCGCGCTCCAGCAGGCCCCGTACGACCGGGAGGAGCGGCCCGGCCTGGGCGGGCGGGCGGATCTCGTCGGTGACCACGGCGTGCAGGACCCCGCCCAGCGAGTCGCGGTGGAAGGGGGACACGCCGCTGACGACCGCGCACAGCAGCACGCCCAGGGACCACAGGTCGGACTCCGGTCCGGTCGGGGCGCCGGCCATCCGCTCCGGGGCGGTGTACTCGGGGGAGCCGACGAAGGAGCCGCTCTCGGTGAGGGTGGTGGCGCCCGCGACCTGGGCCACGCCGAAGTCGGTGAGGACGACCCGGCCGTCCTCGCCGATCAGCACGTTGGACGGTTTGACGTCCCGGTGCAGGATGCCGGCCGTGTGCGCGGTGCGCAGGGCGTCGAGCAGGGCGATGGCGATCCTGGCGGCCTCGCCGGCGCCGACCGGGCCGTGGGTGAGGACGCGGTCGGCGAGCGAGCCGCCGACGACCAGTTCCATGACCATGTACGCGCGTTCGTCGTCCTCCACAACGTCGTGCACGACGATGACGTGCGGATGCCTCAGCTGTGCGACCGCGCGTGCCTCGCGCAGGGTGCGTTCACGGCGCCGCCGTGCGTCGGCCGCGGAGAGGGTCTCGTCGAGGGGGAGGGCCTTCACGGCCACTTCGCGGGCGAGCAGTTGGTCGGTGGCCCGCCACACGATGCCCATGCCGCCCCGGCCGAGCCGCTCGTGGAGCCGGTACCGGCCCGCGATGACACGCCCGCCCGCCCCCTCGGTCACCATGCGCCCCATCATGCCCCACCGGACGCGCCGGCTCCGTGCCCTCGTCACACGGGTGGCCGACAACCGGCGGGCGCGCGCCCGCCGTTGCGGCGGCTTCCGGCCACGGCCCGGCACCGGTTCTCAGCCGGTCTTCTCCTGCCAGCTGCGCAGCACCGCGTTGAACTGCTGCCGCGTGGTCGGCCAGTCGTCGGCGGGCCCCGACATGTAGAGGGCGTACTCGACGCCGTCCCGGGACATGTACGTCTCCTCGACGGCGTGCCGCGGGCCGGGGAAGGAGGTGTCCTTCGCGAGCGCGGTCCAGGTGTACTCCCACCGGGCGCTCTCGTGGTCGCGGTAGGTGGTGCGCTCCAGGGTGACGCGCCGGTAGTCGACCAGCCGCTGGAGCTGTGCCTCCAGGTCGAGCTGGTGCGCGTAGGGGTCGTTGTAGTCGGGGTCGGTGTCGACGGATATGCGGACGAAGTGTTCGCCGCCGTCGGGGGTGTAGTCGGTCTGCTGGAGATCGCCGCTGCCGTCGAGCGCCTTCCGCTGCCAGTCCTCGGGCAGGTAGAGGCTGAAACCCAGCGGGTCGTCCCGGCGGACCCAGCCCGCCGGGACGGAGCCACCGGGGCCCTGGCCGGTCGTGGCGGAGGGAGAGGCGGAGGCCGACGGGGACGGCGTGGCGGTGGGGTCCGGGCCGGCCGTCGAGCCGCCGTTGTGGCGCTGCTGGAGGAGCACGGCGGTGCCCGCGCCGATGAGGGCGGCGACGGCGACGACCAGGGCGAGCGTGCGCAGGCGACCGCGGCGGGGGCGCCGGGAGCCGGCGCCCTGCGGCCCGGCCGGCGCCTGCCCCGGGGCGCCGGGGCCCGTCGGCCCATGGCCCGACGGCGGGTGCCCCGATGCCGGGTGGCCCGCCGCGGGGTGGCCCGTCACCGGGTGGCCCACGGCCGTCGGACCGGTGGTCGCACCGGGCGTCGGCGGGTACGGCGTCGCGGTGGTCCCGCCCGCCGGACCCGGTGCCCCCGGTGCTCCGGCTGTCCCCGATGTCCCCGGCATCTCCTGGTGGACCGTGTCGCCCTGCCGCGCCGGGGCCGCGTACCCGGTCGGCGCGTACGCCTGGCCCGCGTCCGGCCGCCGGCCCTCCGCCGCCTGCGCGAGCAGGTGCTCGGCCTCGGTCGCGTCGGGCCGCGTCGCCGGGTCCTTGCGCAGCAGGGCGTCGATGACGGGCGCGAGCGGACCGGCGTACCGGGCCTCGGTGGCCTCCTCCTCGACGACCGCCTGCATGGTGGTGAGCGGCGTGGTGCGGCGGAACGGCGACCTGCCCTCCACCGCCGTGTACAGCGTCGCGCCGAGCGCCCACAGGTCGGAGGCGGGGCCGGGGTCGTGGCCGCGCACGCGCTCGGGAGCGAGGTAGTCGACGGAGCCGACGACCTCTCCGGTACGCGTGATGGTGCTGTCGCCCTCTATCTGCGCGATGCCGAAGTCGGTGAGCAGGACGCGGCCGTCGTCGGCGAGCAGCACGTTGCCCGGCTTGACGTTGCGGTGCAGGACGCCGGCGGTGTGCGCGGCGCGCAGGGCCCGCAGCACCCACAGGCCGATCCGGGCCGCCTCGCGCGGCTCGACCCGCTCCTCGTCCTTGACCGCGTCGGCCAGCGAGCGTCCCTCGACCAGCTCCATCACGATCCAGGGCCGGCCGTCGTGCTCCAGTACGTCGTGCACGGTGACGACGGCCGAGTGGTTGATCCGCGCGGCGGCGCGCGCCTCGCCCCGGGTACGCGCCAGCAGTATGGCCTGATCGCTCTCGGAGACGTAGAGCGCGGCCGTCAACTCCTTGATGGCGACGATCCGGTGCAGCACCTCGTCGTGTGCGCGCCACACCCGGCCCATGCCGCCGCTGCCGATGGCTTCTTCGAGCCGGTAACGGCCCGCGACGAGCCGGCCCTGCATCTGATTCACGTTGCCCCGCAATGGTCTTGTCCAGGGCCAGACTAGGGACCGGCCCCCGTACGGGGAACGGTTGGGGTGGCATGGAAACCGCTCTGTGACGGTTGTCGCTTTCCGTGACGGCAGTCAACCGTCGGGGCGGACCGCGTTCAGCCCGTGTACTGGTAGGTCTTCGACGCCTGCTCGTACAGCCGGCTCACCTCGTCGCGCTCCGCCTCCGGGCCGCGGACCTGGACCACGTGGTAGCGGTCGCCGATCAGGATGGCGACATTGCGCACGTACAGTTCGCCGCCGTTGGTGCCGGTCCAGGTGAACTGCCCCTCCGCCATGGTGCGTCCGCCGACCTCGATGGTCTTCAGACCGCTGGAGGTGGCCCAGCTGGAGGCGCGGTACGGCGCCAGTTCGCGTTCGCTGTCGCGCTGATAGGTCATCGGGTCGGTGCCGAACTCGGAGGTGCGGTCGCGGCCCGGCACGACGACGAGTTCGAAGTCGCCCTTGCCGTAGACGATCTGGCCGCTGCCGTTGGCGGGGGTGCGCTTCCAGCCCTCGGCGACGGCGACCCGGAAGCCCGCGGGGTCCGTGCGCAGGGTGAAACCGTCGGCGACGTTGGACTGCGTCCCGGTGGAGCCGCCCGCCGTCTCCGAGGCCGGGGGGTCGGACTTCGGGGAGGTCTGCTCCGGGCGGGGCTCGCTGCTCACGTCCGCGGAACGTTCGGGGGGCGCCTGGCTCGCCTCGCCCGCGGCGCCCGTCCGGTCGGTGGCACCGGTGCCGCCCGTGTCGTTCCCCGGCATGAAGAACATGGCGTACGCGATCGCCCCGGCCAGCACGAGCAGTATCAGCAGGAGCAGCGTCCGGCCGAGGCTGCGGGGGGAACCGCTCGTCTCCCGCCGGTTGCGCTTGTGCCGTCCCTGGTGCGCGGGCAGCCCGGTACGCCGCCTGCGCACCAGCTCGCCGCGGCGGCGCACGATGGGCAGCCGGCCGGTCTCGGCGGGCGGGACCGCGATGACGTGCAGGCCGGCGTCCGGCTCGGGCGCCGAGCGGACGAGGGAGCGCAGCCAGCCGCGCAGCTCCTCGAAGTCGAGGCGCTCGGTGGGGTCCTGACGCAGCAGCGACTCCACGACCGGCCGCAGCGGCCCGCACTCCTCGGCGAACGCCGGTGGCTCCGCGCACACGATCTGCACCAACTCGGCGGTCGACTCCTCCGGGTAGGGCGCGTGCCCCTGTACGGCGCGGTAGAGCAGCGCGCCCAGCGCCCACAGGTCGGTGGCGGGGCCGATGGGCGCGGCGAGCTGCCAGTTCTCGTGCACGGGCCCGGCCTGTTCCGGCGCCCAGCGCTCGGTCACCGGTCCGACCACGGCCATCCGCGTCTGCCGGGCCCGCTCGGCGGCGAGCGCGGTCGCGGGGCCACGCGGCACGGGGGTGCGGGCGACCAGGTCGTCCCAGCGCCCGGTGGTGGCGGGACCGGCCCCCTCCGGCCGAGACGCGACGGGCAGAGCCCGCCCGTCCACCGGGGCACCGTGCGCGGAAGCGGCCCGGTCCCCCGCCGAATGGGGCGCGGAAGCGGCCCGGTCCCCCGCCTGATGGGGCGGGACAGCGGCCGGATCCCCGGTCCGAGCCGCCCCGGAGGGGCCGGGATCGCCCGCCTGACGGGGCGTGGGGCGGCCCGCGTCCCCGGCCGGCCGCCGGGGCGTGGCACCGTGCCAGGAGGTCGTGCCCACGCCGTAGGGGTCGGCGATCTGGCCGGGCGGGGCGGCGGCCCCGGGCGACGTGCCGTGACCGGCGGCATCCGCGCGCCGGCCGTCGGGCCCCCCGTCGTCGCCGAACCCCGGCGCCCCGCCCGGGAGGTCGGAACCGACCGCGTACGGGGACTGGCCTGGCCCGGACACGTAGGAGGCACGCCCGGTATCCGTACCCGGACCGTCACCGGGCGCGGCACCGTGGGAGGACCCGTGACCGGCGTCGTACGCGGACCCCGGCCCCGCGTCGGGCCCGGCCTCCCGCGAGAACCGACCGGCGTCGCCCGCGTCCGCGGCATGCCCGTTGCCGGACGCGGCTCCGTAGGACGGCCCCCCGTCCCGCGAAGACCGGTCGGCGCCCGCGTCCGTGGGATGTCCGTTGCCGGAAGCCGTGTCGTGGGGTGCCTGGCCGGGTTCACGGGCGGCGGGGAGGGCCGCGCGGCCGTTCTGCGCCTCCTGGACGCGGGCCGCGGCCCTGGCACCGGCGCGGTACGCGGCGATCGCCCCGGCGCGCGCGGCGCGTACGTCCCCGCTGGTGTCGAGCGACGCGGGCGCGAGCCCGGCGGGCACTCCGCCCGGTCCCCGGCCCCCGGGCACCGGCAGCTCGCCGACGCCCCGGGCCTGAATCGCGGCCCGCCGGGCGGCCTCGGGGTCGGCGTCACCCGGACCGAGGATCCCGGCCTGGGCGCCGGGCCCGAGGCCCACCGCTCCGTTTCCGGCACCGGCGCCCCCACCCGGGCCGAAGGTCCCGTTCGGATCGACCGCGCCGCCGGGTTCCTCGTCGGGCGCGGGGACCGGGTCGTACCCGCACAGCGCCTCCTCCGCGGCCCCGACCGCCAGACCGGTCAGCATCACGCGCCCGTCGTCGCAGACGAGCACCGTGCGCGCGGTGATGTTGCGGTGGACCCAGCCGTAGGTGTGCAGCACCCGCAGTGCCAGGAGGATGTCGGAGGCCACCTCGGCCGCCCGGTACGGCGTCAGCGACTGCTCGGCGAGCAGCGCGGCCAGGGGCCTGGCGGCCACCAGTTCGCTGACGATCCACAGCGAGCCGCCCTCGGCGAACACGTCGAAGACCTGGTCCAGGCGCGGGTGGTCGGGGACGGCGGCCGCGGCCTGCGCGGCCTCGACGGCGCGCCGTACCACCGGGTCGGCCGGCCGCCGTGGGCCACCGGCCGCGGCCGACGGCCGCCTGCCGGGGTGCCGGGCGCCGCCGTCGCGGGCCGTGAAGCCGTCGGGCAGACCGTCCGCGTCGAGCACCTCCGCCTCGACGACCTCCGGCAACGGCACCTGCCTGACCAGGACCTCCTGTCCGCTGTACGTGTCGAAGGCCCGGGTCTCGGTGAGTTCGTACTCGTCGGACGGCGGCAGGGGCAGCCGGTAGCGGTCGGCGAGTACCCGTCCCGCATAGTCGTCCACGTCGCCACCCCCGGCAGCCCGTCGGTCAATTCCGTTCGCCCGGCGGCCCGTTCCGGCTGCGTACGGTCCGCGAGCACTCACGATACGTGCCGGAGTCAACCCGCAAAGAGGGGATGCCGGATATCGGTCCGCTCAAACCCTCGCCACGCCCGCTCAGGACTTGGGCTCGAAGGTGTTCGCCAGCGTCTGCCAGGCGTCCCGGCGCAGGTCACCGTCCCAGTCGTCGGCCCTCGCGGTGTACATGAGGGCGTAACCCTGGTGGTCGTTGACGACGAACCCCCGGTCCACGGTGCGGTACTTGGTGCCGCCGTCGCTGTAGGTGAACTCCCAGTCGGCCGCGTTCCAGCCCCGGTAGTCCACCTTCTCTATACGGACCTTCTGGTACTGCGCGCGGACCATGTACCGCTCCTGGCTGTTCCAGTCGGCGACCGGGTCGCCCTTGGGCGTGGAGGTCCAGGCGACCAGCAGCTTCTGCCCGTTCGGGCCGGTGAACCGGTCGCCCGCGGCGCTCGTGGACCCGTACTTCCAGCCCTCGGGCAGGCCGATGCTGTAGCCCTGGCTGCCCTGATGGGTGGTGGCCACGTTCTCGTCGCCGGACTTTCCGGCGTCGGACTTCCCGTCGTCCTCGGACCCGGAGGCGTCGTCCGAACCGGTCCCCTCGTCGCCCGACACGCTCGCGCCGGAGCCCGGAGCACCGGCCGAGGTCCCGTCCTTGGCCGGGTCGGAGGCGGAGCCGTCGGTACCGGTCCCGCCGCCCTCGTCCTGCTTGGTGTCACCGCTCGCGGTGGCGGAGGCGACGGGCTTCGTACCGCCGCCCTCGGCACCGTTCTTGTCGTCGTCGCCGCCGAGGGTGAGGGCCAGCACGGTGCCGAGCACGGCGAGCGCCACGACCACCGCGATGATGATCAGCGTCCGGCGCGGCACCACGTCGGTGAGCGGTGCCCGGGGCGCCGGCCGCGGCGGCAGGTCCGGCGGCGGCACGACGGGCCAGCCGGAACTGCGCACAGCACCGGGGGTGTTCGGCGCACCGGCGCCCGAGCCGCCTCCGGCCCGGGTACCGGGCACGGTACCGGCGCCCGGCCCCCGCGCGGGCGGCGACGCGGCGGCGGCCGTTCCGGCGTCGGACGGCATCCCGGCGGCGCCCGGAGCGGTGGTCGCCCCGGCCGGCCCCGACGCGGGGGCGGCACTGCCCGGCTTGGTCCGCGAGGCGGCGGCGGCACCGGCCGCACCGGCGCCGACGGCGGCCTTGCGCACGGAGCGCAGCGCCCCGCGCAGCCGGTCGCCGGGCTCCTCCGCCCGCTTGCCGCCGCCGGCCGAACCGCCCCGGCGGGTCCGCCGGTCCGGCTGGGCCGGCAGCGGCACCACCTTGGTGACATCGGCCGGCTCGGCGTCGGCCGCGGGGGCGTGGACGACCTTGTCGAGCAGGGCGCGGGCGCCCTCGTCGTCGAGCCGGTGCGCGGGATCCTTGGTGAGCAGCCCGTGGATGACCTCCCGCAGCGGGCCGGCGTTCCTCGGCTCCTCCAGGTTCTCCGTCATCACGGCGGTGAGGGTCGCGATCGCGGAGCCCTTGTCGTAGGGCGGGGTGCCCTCCACGGCCGCGTACAGCAGTCCGCCCAGCGACCAGAGGTCGGCGGCCGGGCCCGGCTTGTGGCCGCGGGCGCGCTCCGGGGAGATGTAGGAGGGGGCGCCGACGAGCATGCCGGTGGAGGTGATGGAGGGGTCGCCCTCGACCTGGGCGATGCCGAAGTCGGTGAGCACGACCCGGCCGTCCTCGGCGATCAGCACGTTCGACGGCTTCACGTCGCGGTGCAGGATGCCCTCGCGGTGCGCGGAGCGCAGCACGTCGAGGACGGCGAGGCCGACCTCCGCCGCGCGTTTCGGCTCCAGCAGCCCGTCCTCACGGATGACCTCGGCGAGCGACTTGCCCTCCACCAGTTCCATCACGATCCACGGCCGGTCGTCCTCCTCGACCACGTCGTAGACCGTGACGGCGCTGTTGTTGCGGATCCGCGCGATCGCCTTGGCCTCGCGCAGCGTGCGCGTGATCAGGCGCCGCTTCTCCTCCTCGTCGATGTTGCCCGGGAACCGCAGCTCCTTGACGGCGACCGTGCGTCCGAGGGTTTCGTCCTCCGCCCGCCACACCGTCCCCATGCCGCCGCGGCCGAGCACGTCTCCCAGCCGGTACCGCCCGGCGAGGAGACGTGCGCTCTTGTCCGTACGGGATGTCCCCGCCCGCTCCGCCTCCGACATGCGTCCCCTCATGCAACCCGCCCTGACAGAGCCTTCATTGTCCCTCACGCGACAAGTGCTCGACGCCCAGGGTGCCACTGGGGACAATGGTGCACCGGGACGGGCCGTCCCGGTGCACCACCCGCCCCGGCGGCCCCTACCGGGACACGATGTCGGGCGCCCCCAGCCGCGCCACGTCGGCGGTCAGGTCGTCGGGCTGACGCTGCGACTCCCGCTCGGCCTCGACCCTCTTCTCGTAGTGCTGGACCTCCCGTTCGACCTGGTCCTTGTCCCAGCCCAGCACCGGTGCCATCAGCTCGGCGGCCTCCCGGGCGCTGCGCGTGCCGCGGTCGAAGGTCTCGATGGAGATGCGGGTGCGCCGGGTCAGTACGTCGTCCAGGTGCCGTGCGCCCTCGTGCGAGGCGGCGTAGACGACCTCGGCCCGCAGATAGTCGTCGGCGGCGTGCAGCGGCTCGCCCAACGAGGCGTCGTCGGCGACGAGTTCCAGCACTTCCTCGGCCAGCGCCCCGTACCGGTTGAGCAGGTGCTCGACGCGCACCACGTGCAGGCCGGTGCGCGCGGCGATCCGCGCCCGCGCGTTCCACAGCGCGTGGTAGCCCTCGGCGCCGAGCAGCGGGGTCTCCTCGCTGACGCTGTCGGCGACCCGCATGTCCAGTCCGTGCACGGCCTCGTCGACGGCGTCCTTGGCCATCACCCGGTACGTCGTGTACTTGCCGCCCGCCACGACGACCAGGCCGGGCACCGGGTGCGCGACGGTGTGCTCGCGCGACAGCTTGCTGGTGGCGTCCGACTCGCCGGCCAGCAGCGGGCGCAGACCGGCGTACACGCCCTCCACGTCGTCGCGGGTGAGCGGCACGGACAGCACCGAGTTGAGGTGTTCCAGCAGGTAGTCGATGTCCGCGCTGGACGCGGCGGGATGGGCCTTGTCCAGGTCCCAGTCGGTGTCCGTGGTGCCGATGATCCAGTGCCGGCCCCAGGGGATGACGAAGAGCACGGACTTCTCGGTGCGCAGGATCAGCCCGGTGCTGGAGTGGATGCGGTCCTTGGGGACGACCAGGTGGATGCCCTTGGAGGCCCGGACGTGGAACTGGCCGCGCTCGCCCACCATCGCCTGGGTGTCGTCGGTCCACACCCCGGTCGCGTTGACGACCTGCTTGGCGCGGATCTCGTACTCCCCGCCCGCCTCGACGTCCCGCACCCGCGCGCCGACCACGCGCTCGCCCTCGCGCAGGAAGGAGACGACCCGCGCGCGGTTGGCGACCTGGGCGCCGTACGCCGCCGCCGTGCGCACCAGGGTGGCCACGAAACGGGCGTCGTCCATCTGTGCGTCGTAGTACTGGAGCGCGCCGACCAGCGCGTCCTTCTTCAGGGCGGGGGCCACGCGCAGGGCGTGACGCCGGCTCAGGTGGCGGTGCACGGGCAGGCCCCGGCCGTGGCCGCGGGCCATCGACATGGCGTCGTAGAGCGCGACGCCCGATCCCGCGTACAGCCGCTCCCAGCCCTTGTGCCGCAGCGGATACAGGAACGGCACCGGCTTCACCAGATGCGGTGCGAGCCGCTCCAGCAGCAGCCCGCGCTCCTTCAGCGCCTCCCGTACGAGGGCGAAGTCGAGCATCTCCAGATAGCGCAGGCCGCCGTGGATCAGCTTGCTGGACCTGCTGGAGGTGCCCGAGGCCCAGTCCCGTGCCTCGACCAGGCCGGTGGACAGGCCGCGGGTCTGGGCGTCGAGCGCGGTGCCCGCACCGACCACACCCGCGCCCACCACCAGGACGTCCAGTTCACGCTCGGCCATGGCCGCGAGCGACTCGGCGCGCTGCGCCGGCCCCAGTGTCCCTGTCCTCACTGCTGCCTCCCGCTGTCGGTCGCGTCGGCCGCACCCGTCGGGCGAGCCCGGTTCCTGCTAACCACCATGCCCAGATTCTGGCCGACCTGCCCGACATCGGTCGTCGCGCGCTCGCGGCCTGTGGACAACCCTTCCCGGGAATCCCGGTGAAACCCCCCGGTACCCCGAGTCCCGTCGACACTCGCCGAAACCAGGCCGATCAATCCCGCAAATCGGTCATATTTACTCCTAGTCTGACGTTGTGCTCGCCCATCCTGTCCACCGGGCTTGCGCACCTGTCCCGCTTCGGCTACTGGGAAGGACGGCCCACGCCATGCCCGCAGATCTCGCCGTCATCGGACTCGGCCCGTACGGCCTGCCGCTGGCCCAGGCAGCCGTCGCCGCAGGCATCCCCACCCTCGGCTACAAGACCGGGCCGGAGCCCGGCCCCCTCTCCCCCGCCGAGCTGCGCCGGATGCTCTCGGGGGGCTTCCGCACCGCGGCGGGCCCGGCCGAGCTGGGCCGGGTGCGCACCGCGGTCATCTGCGCGCCCACCCCGCCGGCCCCGCACGGCGGCCTGGACCTGACCCAGGTGGAGGCCGCGGCCCGCACCCTGGCCGCGCACATGCGCCCGCACACCACGGTGATCCTGGAGTCGCCGGTGCGCCCCGGGACGACGGAGGAGTTCCTGCGCCCGATCCTGGAGCAGGGCTCCGGCCTGCGGGCCGGCCGCGACTTCCACCTCGCCTACTCGCCCAGCCGCGTCGACCCCGGCAACCGCGACTTCACCCCGGCCAACACCCCGAAGGTCATCGGCGGCCTCACCCCCGCCTGCACCGAGTCGGCCGCCGCCTTCTACAGCCGCCTCACCGACAAGGTGGTACGCGCGCGCGGCCCCCGCGAGGCGGAGACGGTCCAGCTCCTGGAGACCAACTTCCGCCACGTCAACATCGCGCTCGTCAACGAGATGGCCGTGCTCTGCGACGACCTGGGCGTCGACCTGTGGGACGTGCTGCGCTGCGCGGAGACCAAGCCCTTCGGCTTCCAGGCGTTCCGCCCCGGCCCCGGCGTCGGCGGCCACTCCGTCCCCCAGGACCTGACCGGCCGGGCCCCCCACAGCCTGCGCATGGTGGAACTGGCCCAGCAGGTCAACTCCCAGATGCCCCGCTACGTCGTCCAGCGCGCCGCCGCCCTCCTCAACGAGCACGGCAAGTCCGCGCGCGGCGCCCGCGTCCTCCTGCTCGGCGTCACCTACAAGGCCGACCTCGCCGACCAGCAGGCGACCCCGGCCGAGGAGATCGCGACCCGTCTGATGGGCCTGGGCGCCGCCGTCAGCTACCACGACCCGCACATCCCGTCCTGGAAGGTCGCGGACCGCCCCGTCCCCCGCGCCGACTCGCTCTACGAGACCGCCGCGGACGCCGACCTCACGATCCTGCTCCAGCAGCACCGCACGTACGACCTCCAGGGCCTCTCGGTGAAGGCCCAGCTCCTGCTGGACACGCGGGGGGCGACGCCCACGGGGGCGGCACACCGGCTCTGAACGCGCGCCCCCCGGCACACGCCGAGGGGCCCGGAGCGCTCGCTCCGGGCCCCTCGGTACGCCGTACGGGTGATTACCGGCGGTGCTGCGAGTCCGCCACCGTCACCTCGACGCGCTGGAACTCCTTCAGCTCGCTGTACCCGGTCGTGGCCATCGCCCGGCGCAGCGCGCCGAAGAAGTTCATCGAGCCGTCCGGGAAGTGGGACGGGCCGGCGAGGATCTCCTCGATGGTGCCGACGGTGCCGAGGTCGACCTTCTGGCCGCGCGGCAGCTCTCCGTTGACGGCCTCCATGCCCCAGTGGTGGCCCCTGCCCGGCGCGTCGGTCGCGCGGGCCAGCGGCGAGCCCATCATCACGGAGTCGGCGCCGCAGGCGATCGCCTTGGGCAGGTCGCCGGACCAGCCGACCCCGCCGTCGGCGATGACGTGCACATACCGGCCGCCGGACTCGTCCATGTAGTCCCGGCGGGCCGCCGCCACGTCCGCGACCGCCGTCGCCATGGGCACCTGGATGCCCAGCACATTGCGCGTGGTGTGCGCGGCGCCGCCGCCGAAGCCGACGAGGACGCCCGCCGCGCCGGTGCGCATCAGGTGCAGGGCGGCGGTGTAGGTGGCGCAGCCGCCGACGATGACCGGGACGTCCAGCTCGTAGATGAACTGCTTGAGGTTGAGGGGCTCGTGCGAGCCGGAGACGTGCTCCGCCGAGACCGTCGTGCCACGGATGACGAAGAGGTCGACGCCCGCGTCGACGACCGCCTTGGAGAACTGGACGGTGCGCTGCGGGGAGAGCGCGGCCGCGGTGACCACGCCCGAGTCGCGCACCTCCTTGATGCGCTGCCCGATCAGCTCCTCCCTGATGGGAGCGGCGTAGATCTCCTGGAGGCGGCGGGTCGCGGTCTGCGCGTCCAGTCCGACGATCTCGTCGAGCAGCGGCTGCGGGTCCTCGTGCCGGGTCCACAGGCCTTCGAGGTTCAGCACGCCGAGGCCGCCCAGCTCGCCGATGCGGATGGCGGTGGCCGGGGAGACGACCGAGTCCATGGGAGCGGCCAGGAACGGCAGCTCGAAACGGTAGGCGTCGATCTGCCAGGCGATCGAGACCTCCTTCGGGTCCCGGGTACGGCGGCTGGGGACGACGGCGATGTCGTCGAAGGCGTACGCCCGGCGGCCGCGCTTGCCGCGCCCGATCTCGATCTCAGTCACGTCTGTGGCCTTTCCCTGATGCGTTGCAGCGCCTTCCAGTATCCCCGACGGGCACGGCGAGGGCGGCCCCGGATGCTCGCGGGGCCGCCCTGGAAGGCCTGCCGGCTACTTGCCGCGGCTGTAGTTCGGTGCCTCGACCGTCATCTGGATGTCGTGCGGGTGGCTCTCCTTGAGACCGGCGGAGGTGATCCGCACGAAGCGGCCCTTCGACTCCATCTCCTCGATGGTGGCGGCCCCCACGTACCCCATGGTCTGGCGCAGGCCGCCGACGAGCTGGTGCAGCACGTTGGCCAGCGGGCCGCGGTAGGGCACCTGGCCCTCGATGCCCTCGGGCACGAGCTTGTCGTCGGAGGAGACCTCGGCCTGGAAGTAGCGGTCCTTGGAGTACGACCTGCCCTGGCCCCGGGACTGCATGGCGCCCAGCGAGCCCATGCCGCGGTAGGACTTGAACTGCTTGCCGTTGATGAACTGCAGCTCGCCCGGCGACTCCTCGCAGCCCGCGAGCAGGCTGCCCAGCATCACCGTGTCGGCGCCGGCGGCCAGGGCCTTGCCGATGTCGCCGGAGTACTGCAGGCCACCGTCGCCGATCAGCGGGACGCCGGCCTGGCGGGCCGCGAGCGACGCCTCGTAGATGGCGGTGACCTGCGGGACGCCGATGCCGGCGACGACGCGGGTCGTACAGATGGAGCCGGGGCCGACCCCGACCTTGATACCGTCGACGCCGGCGTCGATCAGGGCCTGAGCGCCGTCACGGGTGGCGACATTGCCGCCGATCACGTCGAGGCCGACGCTGGACTTGATCTTCGACATCCAGGTCAGGGCGTTGCTGTTGTGGCCGTGCGAGGTGTCGACGACCAGGAAGTCCACGCCCGCCGCGGCCAGGGCCTGGGCACGGTCGAGGGCCTCGGGGCTGGCGCCGACGGCGGCGCCGACCAGCAGCCGGCCCTCGGAGTCCTTGGCGGCGTTGGGGTACTGCTCGGCCTTGACGAAGTCCTTGACCGTGATGAGGCCCTTGAGGATGCCCTCGTCGTCGACCAGCGGAAGCTTCTCGATCTTGTGGCGGCGCAGCAGTCCCATCGCGTCCACACCGGAGATGCCGACCTTGCCGGTGACCAGCGGCATCGGCGTCATGACCTCGCGCACCTCGCGGGTGCGGTCGGTCTCGAAGGCCATGTCGCGGTTGGTGACGATGCCCAGCAGCCGCCCGGCCGGGTCGGTGACCGGGACACCGCTGATGCGGAACTTGGCGCACAGGGCGTCCGCCTCGCCCAGGGTGGCCTCGGGGTGCACGGTGATCGGGTCGGTGACCATGCCGGACTCGGACCTCTTGACGAGGTCGACCTGATTGACCTGGTCCTCGACGGAGAGATTGCGGTGCAGGACGCCGACGCCGCCCTGCCGGGCCATCGCGATCGCCATGCGCGACTCGGTCACCTTGTCCATCGCCGCGGAGAGCAACGGGATGTTGACCCGGACGTTGCGGGAGATCCGGGACGAGGTGTCGACCGCGCCGGGCAGCACCTCTGAGGCGCCCGGCAGCAGCAGCACGTCGTCGTAGGTCAGCCCGAGCGTCGCGAATTTCTCGGGCACTCCGTCGACGTTGGCAGTCATGACACCTTCCCCAAATGGCCTTGATCGGTGCGGATGCCCATGCTAACGGGAACGGAAGGCGTCTCATTCCACGGTCCGGGACCACGGCGGGCTTCGTACTTTCGTACGGGAGCCGGCCGCGGTGCGTTCACCCGGAGGGGCTACTGCTCCGCCAGGGCCCGCAGCCGGCTCAGGGCCCGGTGCTGTGCGACCCGCACGGCCCCGGGTGACATTCCCAACATCTGGCCGGTCTCCTCGGCCGTGAGCCCGACGGCGATGCGCAGCAGGAGCAGCTCGCGCTGGTTCTCGGGCAGGTTGGCCAGCAGCTTCTTGGCCCAGGCGGCGTCGCTGTTGAGCAGCGCGCGCTCCTCGGGGCCCAGTGAGTCGTCCGGCCGCTCGGGCATCTCGTCGGACGGCACGGCCGTCGAGCCGGGGTGCCGCATCGCCGCGCGCTGGAGGTCGGCGACCTTGTGGGCGGCGATGGCGAAGACGAACGCCTCGAAGGGGCGTCCGGTGTCCTTGTAGCGGGGCAGCGCGAGCAGCACGGCGACGCAGACCTCCTGGGCGAGGTCCTCGACGAAGTGCCGTGCGTCGCCGGGCAGCCGGGACAGACGCGTGCGGCAGTAGCGCAGCGCCAAGGGATGGACGTGGGCGAGCAGGTCGTGCGTGGCCTGCTCGTCCCCGTCGACGGCGCGGTGGACGAGCCCACCGACCGTCCCTTGATCAGGGGGCGCCTCGTCGTCACGCATCGGTCCATGGTGCCTTGCGGCCGTCCGATCCGTGGCTCCGCGCCCGTTGTTGTGCACCGAAGCGTTATGAGCAGGTGCGCCGGAACTCATCCCCTGCGCCCTCCCCTCCCGCTCGACCGACTCGTCCCCGAGGAACTCCACACCTCAAGGATGCGGCATCCGCGGCGAAACGAGCAGCGGGCACCCGGCGGGTCGCCTTGTCACCCCCGCTCACCTCGCGGTAAGCGGGGATCGTCGCGTCCCCGACGGGTCCGTTCGGCCTCCACCGCACGGGATGCCCTAGCGGACCAGGCCCCACCGGAAGCCGAGCGCCACCGCGTGCGCCCGGTCCGAGGCGCCGAGCTTCTTGAAGAGCCGCCGGGCGTGCGTCTTGACCGTGTCCTCGGAGAGGAACAGCTCGCGGCCGATCTCCGCGTTGGAGCGGCCGTGGCTCATGCCCTCCAGGACCTGGATCTCACGCGCGGTGAGCGTGGGCGCGGCGCCCATCTCGGCCGAGCGCAGCCGGCGCGGGGCGAGCCGCCAGGTCGGGTCGGCGAGGGCCTGCGTGACGGTGGCGCGCAGTTCGGCGCGCGAGGCGTCCTTGTGCAGATAGCCACGGGCACCGGCGGCGACCGCGAGGGCCACGCCGTCCAGGTCCTCGGCGACGGTGAGCATGATGATGCGCGCGCCGGGGTCGGCGGACAGCAGCCGCCGGACGGTCTCGACGCCGCCCAGGCCGGGCATGCGCACGTCCATCAGAATCAGGTCCGAGCGGTCGGCACCCCAGCGGCGGAGGACTTCCTCGCCGTTGGCCGCCGTCGTCACGCGCTCGACGCCGGGCACGGTCGCGACCGCGCGGCGCAGCGCCTCTCGGGCAAGCGGGGAGTCGTCGCAGACGAGGACGGAAGTCATGGCCGTCCTCCGCAGCTGATGCGCGTCACGTTGAGCCTCCAGGCTGGTACGAAATCGTCACCTGTGCGGTCGACCGTCCCGGACGCCCGCCCGAGCACTTGTTCCTTCAACCGCCTCCGCACTCTCAACGATGGTCACTCGAAAGAGTTACGGGGCTGTGTGTCGTCTTCGGCACTCTACGTGAGGGGCCCGCCACGCAGCAGACATGCGCGTGGGACCCGCGCCGTTTCATCACAACCGGTGCCCCATTTAGCCGCTTTTCTTCCACTTCGCTAGTGTCTGCGGCTAGATTCGCGATGAGTCATATTTTCATCTCCTTAGATCGTAGTTGTACGGTTGTGGACGCCGTACCCGCCGGATCTACCCATATCGGCTACAAGGGGTCACGCAATGGCAGATTTCTCCCGCCTTCCCGGACCGAACGCGGACCTGTGGGACTGGCAGCTCCTGGCCGCGTGCCGCGGGGTGGACAGCTCGCTCTTCTTCCATCCGGAGGGCGAACGCGGTGCGGCGCGAAGTGCTCGCGAGAACTCGGCCAAGGAGGTCTGCATGAGGTGCCCGGTCCGCGCCGAGTGCGCGGCGCACGCGCTCGCGGTGCGTGAGCCGTACGGCGTGTGGGGCGGGCTGACCGAGGACGAGCGCGAGGAGCTGATGGGGCGGGCGCGCAACCGCCTGGTGACCGCGTCGGCACCGGCCGGCGGAGAGTCGGCCGCACATCCCTGAAGGAACGTTTCTCCCGAGCCCTCGAAGAACCCCAACCACCCGGAACGCCCGCGGCTCCCGGGCCCTCAGCGCGTCGCCGACTGGCGCGCGCCCGCTCGGGCCAGCTCGTCCAGCGTCGCCGCCACCGCCGGCACCTGGGCCAGGTCGGGCAGGGTGAGCGCGACGATCTCCCGCCGCACCGCGGGCTCCAGCGTCACCGTGCGCACGCCCCGGGGCCGTACGGACTCGACGGCGAGCCGGGGCAGGACCGCCACGCCCAGACCGGCGCCGACCAGGCCGGCGACCGCCGGGTAGTCGTCGGTCGCGAAGTCGATGCGGGGGGTGAACCCGGCGCCCTCGCAGACCTCCACCAGCTGACCGCGACAGCGCGGACAGCCCGCGATCCACGACTCCCGGGCAAGCTCGCCGATGGCCACCGACCCGGCGCCCTCCGTGCGCGCGAGCCGGTGCCGCTCGGGCACCAGCGCCACCAGGCGGTCGGTCAGCAGCGGCCGTACGACCAGGTCGTCCCACTCCTTCGCACCGGCCGCGCCCTCGTAGCGGAAGGCCAGCGCCACGTCGCAGTCGCCCTCGCGCAGCAGCTCGACGGAGTCCGGCGGCTCGGCCTCCTCCAGGAAGACCCGGGTTCCGGGGTGCGCGGCACGCAGCGCGGCCAGGGCGGTCGGTACCAGGGTGGAGCTGCCGCTGGGGAAGGAGACCAGCCGGACCCGCCCGGCGCGCAGCCCGGCGATGGCGGCGACCTCCTCCTCGGCCGCGGTGAGCCCGGCGAGGATCCCGGCGGCGTGCCGCACCAGCGACTCACCGGCCTGGGTCAGCCGCGTCTCGCGACCGGTGCGCACCAGCAGGGGCGTGCCGACGGAGGCCTCCAGGGCCTTCATCTGCTGACTGACGGCGGGCTGGGTGCAGCCCAGCTCGCGTCCCGCGGCGGAGAAGGAACCGGTCGACGCCACGGCACGCAGCACCCGGAGATGACGAGCCTCGATCACGCACCCGAGCATAAGGGACTCTTTGGCCGGACGCCGAATAATGCGTCGACGCTTTGACGAGGACTGTCCTACCGTTCCGCCATGAAGCTTCTGTCAGTCAATCTGGGCCGCGCGCAGGCCGTGCCGTACACGGACCAGCCCGAGGGCGTCACCGGCATCGACAAGCGTCCGACCGACGAACCCGTGCGGGTGGCGGCGCCCGGGGCGAAGGGCGTCGGGGCGAGCGGACTGGCCGGCGACGCCGTGTGCGACACACGCCATCACGGCGGCGACGACCAGGCGGTGTACGCGATGGCGCGCGAGGACCTGGACGAGTGGGAGCGCGAGCTGGGCCGCCCGGTGGCGAACGGCTCCTTCGGCGAGAATCTCACCACCACGGGCCTGGACCTCACCGGCGCCCTGATCGGCGAGCGCTGGCTGGTCGGAGCGGACCTGGTGCTGGAGGTCACGTCCGGACGCATCCCCTGCCGCACCTTCCAGGGCCATATGGGTGAGCAGCGGTGGATGAAGCGCTTCATGGACAAGGGCGCGCCGGGCGCGTATCTGCGGGTGATCGAGCCCGGTGAGATACGGGTGGGCGACCCGGTGCGGATCCTGCACCGGCCCGCGCACGAGGTGACGGTGGGGCTCCAGTTCCGGGCGGTGACGACCCGGCGGGACCTGCTCCCCCGGCTGCTCGCGGCGGGCGAGGCACTGCACTCGGACACGTTGGCCGCGGCACGCAAGTACGTGGCGGTGTACAGCGCCTGATCCGGCCTCACCAGGAGTTTCCGCACCGGCTCCGCCCGAGCCGCGGTCCAGGTGCGCGAGGCGCTCCCGCGCGGTCCCGACCCATAACCTTGCGCCATGACAACGGCATTGATTACCGGATCGACGGCGGGCATCGGCGCCGCGTTCGCGCGGCGGCTGGCGGCCGACGGACATGACCTGGTCCTGGTGGCCCGCGACACCGGGCGGCTGCGCGAACAGGCGACCGAACTGCACGACCGGCACGGCATCGAGGCGAAGGTGCTGACGGCCGACCTGGCCACGGACACCGGCATCGAGGCGGTGGCCGCCCGGCTGGGCGAGCGCAGGAACCCCGTCGACCTGCTGATCAACAACGCCGGTTTCGGCAACAAGGGCCGTTTCCTCGACGTCCCCATGGCCGACGAGCTGACGATGCTCAAGGTGCACTGCGAGGCGGTGCTGCGGCTGACCTCGGCGGCGGTGGAGCCGATGCGGGAGCGGGGCCGCGGCGGCGTCGTCAACGTGGCCTCGACCGCGGCCTTCGTACCGCGCGGCACCTACGGCGCCTCCAAGGCCTGGGTCGCGCAGTTCACCCAGGGCGTGGCGAAGGACCTGGCCGGCAGCGGTGTGCGCCTGATGGCCCTGTGCCCCGGCTTCGTCCGCACGGAGTTCCACGAGCGGGCCGGCATGGGCACGGACAACATCCCGAACTGGATGTGGCTCGACGCGGACAAGGTCGTCGCGGCAGCCCTCGCCGACCTCGCCCGCGGCAGGTCCCTGTCCATCCCGGACCCCCGCTACAAGACCCTGATGGGCGCGGCGAAGCTGGTACCCAGGGGAATGCTGGGCGGGCTCACATCCCGGACGGGAAGAAAGTACGGCCCGCAGTAAGCGCCGCGCGGGAGAGCGCCCCGCAGGGGCGCGGGGAACTGCGCGAGCACCCCCACGACGCCGCACCCGGCCCGGAACCGAACGGGGCGGGCGAGAAGCCGGAGTCGCCCAAAGAAACGGTGCCCAGCCCCCGCAGGGAACTGGGCACCGTACGGCTCGGCGCAGCGCTCAGTGGGAGTGGCCGTGGCTGTGGCCGGCGGCCGGCTCCTCCTCTTCCTTCTTCTCGACGACCAGGGTCTCGGTCGTCAGGAGGAGGGAGGCGATGGAGGCGGCGTTCTCCAGGGCGGAGCGGGTGACCTTGACCGGGTCGATGACGCCGGCCTTGACCAGGTCGCCGTACTCGCCGGTGGCGGCGTTGAAGCCCTGGCCCTTGTCCAGCTCGGCGACCTTGGAGGTGATGACGTAGCCCTCCAGGCCGGCGTTCTCGGCGATCCAGCGCAGCGGCTCGACGGCGGCGCGGCGGACGACCGCGACACCGGTGGCCTCGTCGCCGGTCTTGCCGAGGTTGCCCTCGAGGACCTTGACGGCGTGGACCAGCGCGGAGCCGCCGCCGGAGACGATGCCCTCCTCGACCGCGGCGCGGGTCGCGGAGATGGCGTCCTCCAGACGGTGCTTGCGCTCCTTCAGCTCCACCTCGGTGGCGGCGCCGACCTTGATCACGCACACGCCGCCGGCCAGCTTCGCGAGGCGCTCCTGGAGCTTCTCGCGGTCCCAGTCGGAGTCCGTGGACTCGATCTCGGCCTTGATCTGGGCGATGCGGCCGTCGACCTCGTCGCGCTTGCCGGCACCGTCGACGATCGTGGTGTCGTCCTTGGTGACGGTGATGCGGCGGGCGGTGCCGAGCACGTCCAGGCCGACCTGGTCGAGCTTGAGGCCGACCTCCTCGGAGATGACGGTGGCGCCGGTGAGGACGGCCATGTCCTGGAGCATCGCCTTGCGGCGGTCGCCGAAGCCCGGGGCCTTCACCGCGACGGCGTTGAAGGTGCCGCGGATCTTGTTCACGACGAGGGTGGAGAGCGCCTCGCCCTCCAGGTCCTCGGCGATGATCAGCAGCGGCTTGGAGGCGTTGGCCTGGATGACCTTCTCCAGCAGCGGCAGCAGGTCCGCGATGGAGGAGATCTTGCCCTGGTTGATCAGGATGTACGGGTCCTCGAGGACGGCCTCCATGCGCTCCTGGTCCGTCACGAAGTACGGCGACAGGTAGCCCTTGTCGAAGGCCATGCCCTCGGTGAAGTCCAGCTCCAGACCGAAGGTGTTGGACTCCTCGACGGTGATGACACCGTCCTTGCCGACCTTGTCCATCGCCTCGGCGATCAGCTCGCCGACCTGCTGGTCCTGGGCGGACAGCGCGGCCACGGCGGCGATGTCGGACTTCTCGTCGATCGGGCGCGCGGTGGCGAGGAGGTCCTCGGACACGGCGGCGACGGCCGCGTCGATGCCCTTCTTCAGCAGCGCCGGGGAGGCGCCGGCCGCGACGTTCCGCAGGCCCTCGCGGACCAGCGCCTGGGCCAGCACGGTGGCGGTGGTGGTGCCGTCGCCCGCGATGTCGTTGGTCTTGGTCGCCACCTCCTTCACCAGCTGGGCACCGAGGTTCTCGTACGGGTCCTCGACCTCGACCTCGCGGGCGATGGTGACGCCGTCGTTGGTGATGGTGGGAGCGCCGAACTTCTTGTCGATGACGACGTTGCGGCCCTTGGGGCCGATCGTCACCTTCACCGTGTCGGCGAGCTTGTTGACGCCGCGCTCGAGGGCGCGACGGGCGTCCTCGTCGAACTTCAGGATCTTCGCCATGGGAGCGTGAGCCCTCTTCCGGAAATCTTGGGGTTATACGGCACTGCGCCCCCGACGCCCGGCTTTTTATGGTCGCGGGAGCCAGGGGCGCAGCTGGAAAGCAGGGTGCTTCGGTGAACTACTTCTCGACGATCGCGAGCACGTCGCGGGCCGAGAGGACGAGGTACTCCTCGCCGTTGTACTTCACTTCGGTGCCGCCGTACTTGCTGTAGAGCACAACGTCGCCGACGGTGACGTCGAGCGGAAGACGGTTGCCGTCCTCGAAGCGGCCCGGACCCACGGCCAGGACGACGCCCTCCTGGGGCTTCTCCTTGGCGGTGTCCGGAATGACCAGGCCCGAAGCCGTGGTCTGCTCGGCGTCGAGCGGCTGGACCACAATGCGGTCCTCGAGCGGCTTGATGGCAACCTTGGAGCTGGCGGTCGTCACGATCCGACCTCCCCCTTCGGAGATCTCACGGGGTTAACTGTCTGAGGTGGCGACCAGGTCGATCCGTCGTCGCGGGTGCCGGACCTGCCCGTCGCGTTGTTGGCACTCTCCGGTGGGGAGTGCCAGACCTGAGACTATGACCGCGATTAGCACTCGGTCAAGCGGAGTGCCAATGCCGACGGCGAGTCGGCGAGGTTTTCCGGTGGACACCGGCCGGCGTCGAGGCCACTCACCGGGTCACAGGTAGTCCTCCAGGCGCCCCACCCGCAGCCCCTGCGCCTCGATCTCCGCCAGCAGACGTTCCGTACCGGCCGGGTCGGCGGCCACGATGTCGCCGGGCCGCAGGCGGTGGTCGCCGCGGGTGTAGGCGAGGGTGCCGTCGGGGCCGAGGGCCGCCCGCCACAGGACGAGGGCCGTGATGCCGCAGTCGGCGGCGGCGCGCAGGGTCGTGGTGTCGTACGTGCCGTGGGGCGGGCGGAAGAGGCGGGGGCTGACGCCGAAGCGGGACTTGAGCTTGGTCTGCTGGCCGCAGACCTCGGCGCGCTGGCCGGCGTAGGGCAGGCCGCGCAGGGAACGGTTCTCGAGGGTGTGGTTCTGCAGGCTCGCGCCGACCGAGCGCAGCCCGGCGAGTCGGCCGTACGCCGGCCCCGCGACGGTGTCGGTGAGGAACAGGGTGACCGGGAGCCGCCGTTCCCGGATCAGGTCGGTGAGGCGGGGGTCGCGCTCGGCGCCGTCGCCGTAGGTGAGGAAGACGACCCGGTCGGCGGTGCGGACGCGGTCCACGACCGGCGGCAGCCCTTGCCCCCGGTCGCCGCCCTGGGCGGGCTCCGGGGCCGCGGGGCGGTCGGCGGGGCCGGTGAGCCGGCCGCAGCCGGCGACCAGGACGACGGCCAGGGCGGCCCCGGCCGTCCGGAACCGCCCCCGCCTCACAGGTAGTCCTCCAGTCTGGCCACCGCGTACCCCTCGGCGGTGACCTTCTCCAGGAAGCGGCGGACCAGGTCGGTCATCGTGCCGTCCCAGTCCGCACGGCCCCGGAAGTGCGTGAGGACGATGTCCCCGGGGTGCAGGGCCCGGTCCCACTCGCGGTACTCCCAGTGGTCGACGTAGACCTCCTCGCTCCAGATCGGCGCGTACGCGATGCCGCAGGACTTGGCGGCGCGCAGGGTGTCGCGGTTGTAGTTGCCGAAGGGCGGGCGGAAGAGGGCGGGGCGCTTGCCGTAGCGCTTCTCCATCACGTCCTGCATGCCGCAGATCTCCCGCTTCTGCTCCTCGTAGGTGAGGCCGGGCAGGTAGGGGTGGCTCAGGGTGTGGTTGTTGAGGGTGACCCCCTGGGCCTGCATCTTCTTGAAGTAGCCGTAGTCGTCCTTGATCTCCTCGTCGGTGAGGAAGGCGGTGTACGGGATCTTCAGCTCGCTCATCATCCGCAGGAACTCGGGGTCCTTCTCGGCCCCGTCGTCGATGGTGAGGAAGACGATCTTCTCCTTGGTGGGGACCGTGGTGAAGACCGGCGGGAGGTTCTCCTGGCCGGCCACCTCGAAGCCCTCGCGCGCCTTGATCCGGGGCTTGTCGGCGGGGGGCGGCGGGGCCGCCAGCGGGACCTTCTTCAGGCTCCAGCGCTTGGCGGCGGCGACCCGGGCGGCCTGGGCCGCGCGCGCCTCGCCCGCGCCGTCGGCCGCGCGGGCCGGTGGCGCCTGTGCGGGCTGCTGGCCGCCGGCGCCCCGCGTCCCGGAGGTCTCCTGCGCACAGCCGGAGGCGAGGGCGGCGACGGCGAGCACCGCGGCGGTGACGCCGCGCCCGCGCAGTCCGGTGGGTGTCGTCCGGAAGGTCCGCGACGACCTGCTTTTGTCATTTTGTACGACTTGTCGCATGGTGCCGGATCCTCGCAGTCCCCGACCACCGGACCCCGCCCGACACCACGCCGGAAGCGCACCGTCCACCGACTGGCCCACAATGAGGCGGTGAACGACCTCCACGCCCTGCGCACCCTGCTCACCCCCGAAGGCCGCGCGCTCCTCGACGAGGTGCGCGACACCGACCCCGCACGGGAGTTGGCCGTCGCCACCCGGCTGCGGCGCACGCATCCCGTCGAGCTGGTGTCGGCGGCGCTCGGGCAGGCGCGGCTGCGGCAGCGGGCGGTGGCGAAGTTCGGCGCCGGGGACGCCGGGCGGATGTTCTTCACCCCCGACGGGGTCGAGCAGTCCACGCGGGCGAGCGTGGCCGCCTACCGGGCGCGGCGGCTGACGGCCCTGGGCGTGACCTCCGTCGCCGACCTGTGCTGCGGGATCGGGGGCGACGCGATCGCGCTGGCCCGCGCGGGCATCCGGGTGCTGGCCGTCGACCGCGACCCGGCGACCGCCGCCGCGGCCCGTGCCAACGCCGGGGCGCTGGGTCTCGAGGACCTGATCGAGGTGCGCGAGGCGGATGTCACGGAGGTGGACACGGGCGGGTACGACGCCGTGTTCGTGGACCCGGCGCGGCGCGGCGGACGGGGGAGGATCTTCGACCCCGAGGCCTACTCGCCGCCGCTGTCCTGGGCCGTGGAGGCGGCCCGTACGGCATCCCGCGCCGCCGCTCTCAAGGTCGCGCCCGGCATCCCGCACGAGGCGGTGCCCGCCGACGCGGAGGCCGAGTGGATCTCGGACGGCGGCGACGTGAAGGAGGCGGTGCTGTGGTTCGGCGGCACGCCCGGTGCGGTGCGGGCCACCCTGCTGCCGGGGCCCCGCACCCTGCTCGGCACCGGCCTGCCCGACCCGGAGGTCCGCACCCCCGGCCGGTATCTGTACGAGCCCGACGGCGCCGTCATCCGCGCCCATCTGGTCGCCGAGGTCGCCGAGCGGGTCGGCGGCGGTCTGCTCGACGCGACCATCGCGTACGTCACCGCGGACGACCTGCGTCCGACGCCGTACGCGACGGCGTACGAGATCACCGACCGGATGCCCTTCAACCTCAAGAAGCTGAAGGCGCTGCTGCGGGAGCGCGAGGTCGGCACGCTGACCGTGAAGAAGCGGGGCTCGGCGGTCGAGCCGGAGGAACTGCGGCGCAGGGTCGGCCCACGGGGTCCGAACGCGGCCACCGTCTTCCTGACCCGCGTCGCGGGGGCCCCGGCGATGCTGATCGGCCGCCCGGTCCGCTAGGGCCTGGGGCGGCGGGAGAGGTCGGAAGAGCCTCTCAGCGCAGCGACTCCCACAGTTCGGTGGCCTCCGGTTCGCGGGCGACCACCCGGTTGGCGTCCCAGGGGGCCGGGTCGACCGGCATCGTCACCGTGCGTACGTCGTCCGCCGACAGGCCGCCCAGGCTGCGGCCGAGGCCCGTCAGCTCGCCCAGCGAGTCCAGGCCGGTGTCGGTGGTCAGGCTGCCGGTGACCGCGTCGGCGACCTGGTACAGCCGGGCGGGGTCGGTGAGCAGGTCGGTGGCGGAGATCTGCTCCAGCAGGGCCTTGACGAGCTTGTGCTGGAGCTCTATCCGGGCGAGGTCGCTGCCGCCCTCCAGTCCGTACCGGGTGCGGGCCAGGCCGAGGGCCTCGGTGCCGTCGAGGTGATGGGTGCCGGCGTCCAGGTGCAGGTGGCTCTTGTCGTCGTCGATGTCCACGTCCGTGGTGACGGTGACCCCGCCGAGCGCGTCGACCAGCTTGGCGAAGCCGGAGAAGTCGATCTCGACGTAGTGGTCCATGCGCACCTCGGTGAGCGCCTCGACGGTCTTGACCGCGCAGACCGGCCCGCCCAGGGCGTAGGCGGTGTTGAACATCGCGCTGCTCGCCTCCCGGGTCGAACCGCCGGACGGCAGCGGGCAGGACGGCCGGGCCACGAGGGTGTCGCGCGGGATGCTGACGACGGTGGCGGCGGTCCGGCCGGCGTCGAGGTGGACGACCATCGCCGTGTCCGAACGGGCGCCCTCGCTGTCACCGCCGCCGAGTTCCCGGTTCTCCGTGCCGCCGCGCGAGTCGGAGCCGAGGACCAGTATGTTCAGGGCGCCGGTGGCCACCGGGGCTCCGGAGGGCGCGGCGGAGGAGCCGGTCCCCGGGCGGTCGTCGCCGAGCGCGCCGTTGATGTCGACGCTCCTGATGTTGCCGTTCAGGTGCCAGTAGGCCCAGCCCGCCGCCGCGATGCCGAGCAGCAGGGTGCCCGCCAGGACCAGGCCGGCCGCCTTCAGCCCCTTGGAGCGCCCGCCCTGCCCGTCCCGCGCCGCCATGCGCCCGCCCCCGCCCGTACCGGTCCCGCTCGCGTCCTCACCCGAATGCCCCATCAGGAGGAACATAAGTCCGAATTTTAGGGAACGGGCACCTGCGGGCCGACATTCTGCGTAAATTCTCAGACTCGGCCGGCGGGCCGGTCCCCGGGCGGGAGCGGCGGACGCAGGCGGCAGGGGGCCGCGGTCACCCTGCCGAGGGCGCCGCCGTACTGCTGCGCACCTCCAGGCTGGTGGCCAGCTCCACCCGGGTCGCCGCGGTGGAGCCGTCGTCGCGGGCGAGGTCCAGGACCAGGCGGGCCGCGGCCTCGGCCATCTCCATGAGCGGCTGCCTGACCGTCGTCAGCGGCGGTCCCACCCAGCGGGCCACCGGCAGGTCGTCGAAGCCGACCACGCTCAGGTCCTGCGGGATGCGCAGCCCCAGTTCGCGGGCGGCCTCGTACAGGCCGAGCGCCTGGAGGTCGTTGCCGGCGAAGACGGCGGTCGGCCGGTCGGGGCGGCGCAGCAGTTCCAGGCCCTGCCGGTAGCCGGCCTCGTGGTGGAAGTCGCCGGTCACGACGAGGTCCGGGTCGACCGGCAGCCCGGCCGTCTCCAGGGCGGCCCGGTAGCCGTCGACCCGGGCCCGGCTGCACAGCATCCGGGTGGGGCCGCTGATCGCGCCGATTCGGGTGTGCCCGAGGTCGACCAGGTGCCGGGTGGCGGCGAGTCCGCCCTGCCAGTTGGTGGCGCCGATGGACGGCACGTCGGCGCCCGGGTCGCCGGCCGGGTCCATCACGACGAACGGGATGGAACGGCTGGTGAGCAGGGCCCGCTGGGGCTCGTCGAGGTCGGACAGCACGAGGATCACACCGTGCGGACGGCGGGCGGCGACCTGGTCGGCCCAGGTGCGGCCGGGCGTGAGGCGGCCCGCGCTCTCGGAGAGCACGACGCTGAGCCCGGTGTCCCGCGCCACGTTCTCCACGCCCCGGATGACTTCCATCGCCCAGGCGCTCTCCAGCTCGTGGAAGACCAGGTCGATCAGCGGAGAACGGGTCGACTCGGCACGCCGGCGCCGGTAGCCGTGGACGCGCAGCAGCTCCTCCACGCGGGCCCGGGTCGCCGGGGCGACATCGGCGCGGCCGTTGAGCACCTTCGAAACAGTCGGCGCCGACACACCGGCCTCACGCGCGATCTCGGCGAGCGTCGCGGTCTGCGCGGACCGCTTCCGCGTCGGGGTTTCAGCGGGCTGCGGGGTTGTCATGGCGGCGATCGTAACCCCGTTGAGCCCCCTGACGAAGACCTCGGCAACCCGCGGACCCCGGAAGATTCGTATACCTGGCCGAAACATTCGCCCCTGGCTCGGGCGCGGGAGGGGCGGCACGGGATGTCACCGGCCGCCCCGGTTGTCCGGTCGACGCGTTGCCCGCCGGATCAGGCACCGAGCGACTCGAACCGCCACCGGTGCACCGCCCGCGTGATCAGTTCCCCGCCGGGCTCCGGGAGTTCGGGGAGGTCCGCGTCGTAGTCGGCGTCCCACCATGTGATGACCAGCACCCGGTCCTGCGGGGCGCGGAGGGTCTCCCGGCGGAGCGGGGTGCGGGCCAGTGGCTGGGCGCGGGCCCAGGACAGCAGGTCATCGCCGCGGCCGGGCAGCGCACGGGCCTCCCACATCAGCGCGACCGTCACGAGTACAGGTTCTCCCTGCCGGCCTCGTGAGCGTGGTCGTGCGGGTGACCGTGGCCGGGCACGTGCGGGTCCGTCACCGGCAGCGACGAGTCGGCGGACAGGTCCCAGTCGGAGGCCGTCCGGTTCCGCGCGACCATCTCGGCGCCGAGGGCGGCCACCATCGCGCCGTTGTCCGTGCACAGCTTCGGCCGCGGCACCCGCAGCCGGATGCCGGCCGCCTCGCAGCGCTCCTGGGCCAGGGCCCGCAGCCGGGTGTTGGCGGCCACGCCGCCGCCGATCATCAGATGGTCCACGCCCTGGTCCTTGCAGGCCCGCACCGCCTTGCGGGTCAGCACGTCCACGACCGCCTCCTGGAAGGAGGCCGCCACGTCCCGCACCGGCACCTCCTCCCCCGCCGCCCGCCTGGCCTCGATCCAGCGGGCCACGGCCGTCTTCAGACCGGAGAAGGAGAAGTCGTACGCCGGGTCGCGCGGCCCGGTGAGCCCGCGCGGGAACGCGATCGCGGCCGGGTCGCCCTCGCGCGCGTACCGGTCGATCACCGGGCCGCCGGGGAAGCCCAGGTTCAGCACCCGGGCGATCTTGTCGAAGGCCTCGCCGGCCGCGTCGTCGATCGTGGCGCCCATCGGGCGGACGTCGGAGGTGATGTCCGAGGACAGCAGCAGGGAGGAGTGGCCGCCGGAGACCAGCAGGGCCATCGTCGGCTCGGGCAGCGGGCCGTGCTCCAGCTGGTCGACGCAGATGTGCGAGGCGAGGTGGTTGACGCCGTACAGGGGCTTGCCGAGGGCGTAGGCGTACGCCTTCGCCGCCGAGACGCCGACCAGCAGGGCGCCGGCGAGGCCGGGACCCGCGGTGACGGCGATGCCGTCGAGGTCGCGGGCGCTCACCCCGGCCTCCTTCAGGGCGCGCTCGATGGTCGGAACCATGGCCTCCAGGTGGGCGCGGCTCGCCACCTCCGGCACGACCCCGCCGAAGCGGGCGTGCTCGTCGACGCTGGACGCGACGGCGTCGGCCAGCAGGGTGGTGCCCCGGACGATTCCGACGCCGGTCTCGTCGCAGGAGGTCTCGATCCCCAGGACCAGAGGTTCGTCAGGCATGGTTGTCGGTTCCTCGCTCGGTTCCCGGTACGGAGGTGGAAGGGTCGGTCAGGCGCATCACCAGGGCGTCCACGTTCCCCGGCTGGTAGTAGCCGCGTCTGAAGCCGATGGGCTCGAAGCCGAAGCGCTCGTACAGGCGCTGGGCGCGCGTGTTGTCCACCCGGCACTCCAGCAGCACCTCGGTGCACTCGAAGGCGGTCGCCGCCCGCAGCAGCTCGGTCAGCAGCCGCGCGCCGAGACCGGTGCCCCAGTGGTCGCGGGCGACGGCTATGGTCTGCACGTCGGCCTGCTCGCCCGCGGTGACCAGGCCCGCGTAGCCCACGACCCGGCCGTCCACCTCGGCGACCAGGTACCGCCGGGTCGCCCCGGGGCCGCGCGCGTGGGCCAGTTCGGACCAGAACATGCCCCGCGACCAGGCGTCCTCCGGGAACAGCTCGCGCTCCATCCGGAGCACGGGGTCGATGTCCCACCAGCGCATCTCGCGCAGTCCGGCGGGCACGGGCGGGGTCGCGGGCTCGGTCGCTTCGGTCACTTGGGGGTGACCACCTTGTAGTTCCTGGGGACCTGGGCGTCGGGCCTGCGCAGGTACAGCGGCCGGGGCGCGGGCAGTTCCTCGCCGGCCGCCAGCCGCTCGGCGGCCAGCCGGGCCAGGGCGGCGGCGGACACGTGCACGGGCTCGTGGGCCCGGGGGAAGGTGTCCGGGTACAGCAGCGCGCCCGCGCCGACGGCGGGCAGGCCCGCCACCCGGTCGGCGATGTCGGCGGGGCGGTCGACGGAGGGGTCGGTGAGGCGGGTGCGGGAGTCGGCGTACCGGGCCCAGTAGACCTCCTTGCGGCGGGCGTCCGTCGCGACCACGAAGGGGCCCTCCAGGTCGGCGGCGTAGGCGAGGCCGTCCAGCGTGCACACGCCGTGCACGGGCACGCCGAGCGCGAGCCCGAAGGTGTCCGCGGTCATCAGGCCGACCCGCAGTCCCGTGTACGGGCCGGGGCCGATGCCGGCGACGATGCCGGTGACGGCGTCCAGCCGGAGGCCGGCCTCGGTGAGCACCCGGTCGACGGCGGGCAGCAGCAGCTCACCGTGCCGGCGGGCGTCCACCTGGCTCGACGAGGCGATGACGTCCGTACCGTCGTGCAGCGCGACGGTCACGGCGGGCGTGGCGGTATCCAGAGCGAGCAAGAGCACACAAACACCCTACGGCGCCGCACGCCCCACACCGGACGCCCGACCAACAAAACGACAACCCCGAACGAAGCCGCCTGCGGCAGCGGGGGCGGGCCTCACGGGGAGCCGTACGGCAGACCACGCGGGACCTTGCGGCCGGCAACCTTCACGGGAGCGACCGGCGGGCTCCCCGGGGGGCGGCCGGCAACCTTGCGGGAGCGGGCGACCGACCATGCGGGGCCGCAGGGGGCCTTGGGGCGGACCTTGTCGCAGCGGCCGACAAACCACGCCAGGCCCGCGACGGGCGGACCTCACGAGAGCAACCGGCAACCCGTGCCCGGACTTGCGGCCAGTGGCCCTCGCGGGAGCGGGCGGCAGACCATGCGGAGGCCATGCGGTGGGCCGCCCGAGGGTCATGCAGTGGACGATCTCACGGCAGCAACCGACAGACCGCGCGAGAGCCGACCGGCAGACCGGCCGGGGGCCATGCGGTGGGCCTCGCAAGAGCAACCGGCAGACCGGCGGGGGCGGCCTCGGCCAGTCGACCTCCCGGCAGCGACCGGCGAGCCCCGGGGGCCGGCGACCTCGCGGAAGCGGGCGGCAGGCCATGCGGAGGCCACGCGGTGGACCTCGCGGCAGCAACCGACCACCGCGCGAGGACCGATCGACGGACCTCGCAAGGGCAACCGGCAGACCGTGCGAAGACCGACCGGCGGAACGCCCGAGAGCAACCGGGGGACCTCGCGGGGGCTTCAGCCGGCGGGCCTCGCGGCGGCGGCCGGCGGGCCCTGGGCGAGGGGCGCCCGGCGGGCCTCGTGGGAGCGGGCCGTGGGCCCGTCGGGGGTTCGTCAGGGGGACGTTCCGACAAGGTGTCGGCAAGATGTTGCGTTTTGGGGGTTGCGCGTGGTCACATGGTAGTCAGTTCGTGGTTAGGCATGCCTAACCACACCCGCCCCCGACCTTCAGGAGGCGTCCATGTCGGAGAACGATGCGCAGAGCCGGCCGAGGCCACAGTCACCCGTGCCCGCCGGGCCGTCCATGCACGAGCTGCTCGCGTCCTGCGCGGCCGCGGCCGTGATCTCGACGCCCCCGCCCGCACCCGGGCCGGAGGCGTGCCGGCCCGTCGGGGAGCACCGCGAGGCCGCCTGAGAGGCCGGGGCACCGGGCACCCGGTCACGGGACCACGACGACCCGCTGTCCGATCGTCGCGAACGCCCACATGGCGTCGCCGTCCGCGCGGGTCTCCCGGATGCCGCCGGTGCGCCCGCCCGGGTCGGGCTTCGCCGTCGAGTCGCCCACCGGCGCGCTGAACCCGATGGCCACGCCCTCCGTGCTCGTGAACCGCACCACGTGCTCGATCAGGACGCCGTCGGTCCCGACGACCCGGTTCGACCGCGACGTGACCGCGTAGACACCCGGCGCCGGGTCGACCGCGCCGGGCGTGACCTCGAAGGTGCGCCGCACCCTGTTGCCCGGGTCGACCAGCCAGACCCGGTCGTCGTCCACCGAGTACACCACCCGTTCGCCCCGCCCGGACCCCGCGGGAAGGGCCTCGGGATGCCGCCGGTCGCGGGGCGCCTTGACGGCGCCGGGAGCGGGCGTACTGCTCGCGTGGGTCCGGCCGAGACCGGACGGGGCGCCGGCCGAGGCCTGGTGGGTGAGGACACCGATCGCCACGAGGGCCGCCGCGGTGAGGCCGGTGACGAATACGGCGCTGCTGCTTGCCACGGGCGACCACCTCGTCGTCGTACACAGGGCATCGGTTTCCCGGCGACGGTAGCAGTACGTGTGCACTCGGTCGCGATGAGCGACACGGGCCGGTCCCGCGAGGGGAACGCCCGGCTCAGCGGGCGAGCGCGCCCAGGTCGGCCGCGGCCCAGCGCTCGCCGATGCCGGTCAGCGTCACGTGCCGCACCTCGTCGGTGGTGTCCCCGACGGCCCGCCGGATCCGCAACCGCAACCGGTCCTCGGTCAGCTCCTCGACCTTGCCCTCGCCCCACTCGACCACGATCACCGAGTCGGACAGCGAGAACGTCCAGATCGAGGTCCTCCATCTCGTCCAGGCCGCCGGACAGCCGGTAGGCGTCGACGTGGACGAGCGGCGGACCGTCGCCCAGCGAGGGGTGCACGCGGGCGATCACGAAGGTCGGTGAGGTGACGGCACCGCGTACGCCGAGTCCCTCGCCCAGTCCCCGGGCCAGGGTCGTCTTGCCCGCGCCCAGCTCCCCGCTGAGCATCACCAGGTCGCCGGCGCGCAGCCGTCCGGCGAGCCTGCGGCCCAGGTCCCGCATCCGCTCCGGGGAGGTGACGGTGATCTCAACGTCGTGAGCGGGCTCAGCCGGGCCCCGCCGTGCTGCTGGTGCTTCCATAACCGGCAACGGTAGTCGCCGCGGGCAGCGCCCCCGCGCGGACGAGCAGGTCGGCGAGCCGGTCGGTGACCAGCTCCGGATGCTCCAGCATCACCAGGTGGCCCGCGTCGGGGACGAGCACCAGCTCGGCGTCCGGCAGCAGGTCGGCGATCTCCTCGCTGTGCTCGCTGGGCGTGACCAGGTCCCGCACCCCGGCCAGCACGAGGACCGGCAGGCCGGCGAAGTGGGCGAGGGCCTCGGTCTTGTCGTGGTCGTTGAAGGCCGGGTAGTACTCGGCGACCACGTCGATCGGCGTCGACTCGATCATCCGCTCGGCGAACCGGGCCACGGCCGGATCGATGTCCCGGGACGCGAACGAGTACCGCTTGATGATCCCGGCGAACAGGTCCGCCGTCGCCCGCCGCCCCTTCTCCACCAGCTCGGCCCGCTGCCCCAGCGCCTTCAGCACGCCCGGCAGCACCCGCCGGACCACATTGACGCCGGCCACCGGCAGTCCGAAGTTGACCTCGCCGAGCCGCCCGGAGGACGTGCCGACCAGGGCGACGCCCACGACCCGCTCGCGGATCAGCTCGGGGAAGGCGTCCGCCAGGGCCATCACGGTCATGCCGCCCATGGAGTGCCCGACCAGCACGATCGGGCCGTCGGGCACGGCCGCGTCGATGACGGCCTTCAGGTCGCGGCCCAGCTCGTCGATGGTGACCGGCAGGCCGTCCCGCACCTGGGACACGCCCCGCCCGGAGCGGCCGTGGCTGCGCTGGTCCCAGTGCACGGTGCGGACGAGGCCTCTGAGGGCCGCCCGCTGGAAGTGCCAGGAGTCCTGGTTGAGGCAGTAGCCGTGGCTGAAGACGACGGTCACCGGGGCGGGCGCCTTGCGGCCGAAGAGCCGCCTGCGGCGCCGGGTGAGCGCGGACTCGGCCTCCGGATCGAACGTCGTCGACCTCGTAGTACAGCTCGGTGCCGTCGTCGGCGTACGCCTTGCCGGGGGTGCCGCGCAGTCCGCCGTACGGGCCCGCCGAGTCGAGGGCGAGGCGGGCCCGCTGGCGCATCCCGCGGCCGACGGTGAGCCGTTCTATCGCCACGCCGGCCGCGGCGCCCGCCGCGACCACGCCTATGGCCACGCCGGCGATGCCGGTCGCCCGGCGCCAGCCGCCGGCCGCCGCTTCCGTGGCGGAGGCGACGGCCGCCGCGACGGACGCCGCGTTGCTCTCGCTCACCTGCACCGCTCCTCTTCGCCGGGCCGCTGTGCGGAACCCGCCTGGTCGCCGATTCACCTGACCGCGCGCCGCGCGCGTCACGCCGTGGACGGACGCGGCACCCGGTCGCGTCACTCGTTCACATGGACGCGCGGAACGCGTGTTCCGATCCGGGTGACGATCTCGTACGCGATGGTGCCCGCCGCCTGTGCCCAGTCCTCGGCGGTGGGCTCACCCCGGTCGCCGGGCCCGAACAGCACCGCCTCGGCGCCCGGTTCCGGACGGTCCCCGCCCAGGTCGACGACGAACTGGTCCATCGCGACGCGCCCCGCGACCGTGCGCCACTTGCCGTCGACGAGGACCGGACCGGTGGAGGAGGCGTGGCGCGGGATGCCGTCGGCGTAGCCGAGCGGGACGAGGCCGAGGGTGGTCTCGCCCGGGGTGGTGTAGTGGTGCCCGTAGCTGACGCCGTGGCCGCCGGGGACCCGCTTGACCAGGGCCAACGAGGCGGCCAGCGTCATCACGGGGCGCAGTCCGAAGTCGGCCGGGGTGCCGATCTCGGGGCTGGGCGAGACGCCGTACATCGCGATGCCGGGCCGTACGAGGTCGAAGTGGCTCTCGGGGAGGGTGAGCGTGGCCGGCGAGTTGGCGATGTGCCGCACCTCGGGGCGCACGCCCGCTCCCTCGGCGTACGCCGTCATCTCCCGGAAGCGGGTGAGCTGGGCGGCGATGGAGGGGTGACCGGGCTCGTCGGCGCAGGCGAAGTGCGACCAGAGTCCGGTGACGCGCAGGAGCCCCGCGTCCTCGGCCCGCAGGGCCGCGCGGACCAGTTCCTCCCAGTCCTCGCCCGGCTGGCAGCCGCCCCGGCCGAGCCCGGTGTCGGCCTTGAGCTGCACGCGCGCGGGAAGCCCCGCCAGTCGTGCCGCCCCGGCGACCTCCTCCAGCGCCCACAGCGCGCCGACGGACACGTCGAGACCGGCCTCGACGGCCTGGCGCCAGGGGCCGCCCGGCGTCCACAGCCAGCACATGATCCGCACGTCGTCCGGCAGCCCGGCCTCCGCGCGCAGCGCTAGGGCCTCCTGCGGCGTGGCGGTGCCCAGCCAGGTCGCGCCCGCCGCGACGGCCGCGCGGGCACACGGGATCATGCCGTGGCCGTAGGCGTCGGCCTTGACGACGGCCATGAGAGCCGCCCCGGGGGCCCGTTCACGCAGCGCGCGTACGTTGGCCCGCAGGGCGGCGAGGTCGATCTCGGCGCGGGCCCGCAGTACCGCGTCCCGCCGAGCAGCTGTCTCACTCATCGTGCCCCAGTCTCTCAGAGCACCCGGCCGGGGCTTTCGCCGCAGCGCCAGTCGTTAAGGTGCCCGGCATGAGCATCATCGGGGTCGGGATCGACGTGGCCGAGGTCGAGCGGTTCGGGGCGTCGCTGGAGCGCACGCCGGCCTTGGCCCGGCGGCTCTTCATGGAGAGCGAGTTGCTGCTGCCGAGCGGTGAGCGCCGGGGCGTCGCCTCGCTCGCCGCCCGCTTCGCCGCGAAGGAGGCGCTGGCCAAGGCGCTGGGCGCACCGGCGGGCCTGCTCTGGACGGACGCCGAGGTGTACGTCGAGGACAGCGGGCGGCCACGGCTGCGGGTGACGGGGACGGTGGCGGCGCGGGCGGCCCGGCTGGGGGTGACCTCGTGGCACGTGTCGCTGAGCCATGACGCGGGGGTGGCGTCGGCCGTGGTGATCGCGGAGGGGTAGGTGCCGGGTGACGGGGCGCCGCACAACCGTCCCCCCCCCACCGTGCGTGTTCGCGGCGCACGGGGAAGACTCGACGGCATGCGGACTGCGTACAGCGTGGAGACGGTCAGGACGGCCGAACGGGAGTTGATGGCACGGCTGCCGGAGGGGGCACTGATGCAACGGGCCGCGGCCGGGCTGGCCGCCGCCTGCGCGGAGGTGCTCGGGCGGGTGGCCGGACGGGTCTACGGCAGCCGGGTGGTGCTGCTGGTCGGAAGCGGGGGCAACGGCGGTGACACCCTGTACGCCGGGGCGCGGCTCGCCCGGCGGGGGGCGGGCGTGACGGCCGTGCTGCTCACGCCGGAGCGCGCGCACGGCGGAGGGCTGGCGGCGCTGCGCCGGGCGGGCGGCCGGATCACGGAGGCCGGCCCCGGCCCCGGCTCCGGCCCCGGCCCCGACGACACAGCCGGGGATCTGATCGCGCGGGCGGACCTGGTCCTCGACGGCATCGTCGGGATCGGCGGCAAGGGCGGGCTGCGCGAGGAGGCGGTGCCGCTCGCCGACGCGGCGGCGCGGTCCCGGGCCGCCGTCGTCGCCGTCGACCTGCCGAGCGGCGTCGACGCGGACACCGGGCAGGTGCGGGGGGCGGCGGTGCGGGCCGACCTGACGGTGACGTTCGGGGCGAACAAGCCGGGGCTGCTGATCGATCCCGCGCGGGAGTACGCCGGTTCGGTGCGGCTGGTGGACATCGGGCTGCCGCTGCCGGCCGACGCGGCCGAGCTGGAGGCGTTGCAGCACGCGGACGTGGCGCGGCTGCTGCCGGTGCCGGATGCCGAGAGCGACAAGTACCGGCGCGGGGTCGTGGGCGTCGCCGCCGGGTCGGCCCGTTATCCGGGGGCGGCCGTGCTCGCCGTCGCCGGGGCGCTGCGGGGCGGTGCCGGGGCGGTGCGGTACGTCGGTCCGGCCTGGGCCGAGGTGATCGCCCGCTTCCCGGAGACGCTCGTGTCCCACGAGGGGCCGAAGCGGGCGGGGCGGGTGCAGGCGTGGGTGGTCGGGCCGGGGGCCGGTGACGACGCCGGGACCGTGGCGGAGGTGCTGGCAGCGCAGGTGCCGGTGCTGCTCGACGCGGACGGGCTGAGACTGGCCGATGTCGGGGCGGTGCGGGCGCGTACGGCGCCGACGCTGATGACGCCGCATGCCGGGGAGGCGGCGGCGCTGCTCGGGGTGGACCGGGAGAAGGTCGAGGGTGCGCGGCTGGCCTCGGCGCGGGAGCTGGCGGGGCGGTACGGGGCGACGGTGCTGTTGAAGGGGGCGACGACGCTGGTCACCGGGGCGGAGGGAAGGCCGGTGCGGGTCAACTCGACGGGGACGCCGTGGCTCGCGACGGCGGGCAGCGGGGACGTGCTCTCCGGCCTCGCGGGGTCACTGCTGGCGGCGGGGCTCTCGGCGCTGGACGCGGGAAGCGTGGGGGCGTATCTGCACGGGCTGGCGGGACGGTTCGCGGCGAAGGGCGCACCGGCGGGAGCGCACGACATCGCCGGTGCGATCCCCCGGGCGTGGCGGGATGTGCGGGACTGAGCGGCGCCGTCGGCCCGCCGAACTCCATGGCGACAAGGGCTGCGACTGTCCCCATCCGCGTCGATGGCTCCGCGAGCGGAACATCGTCCCTCGCATCGCCCCCCGCGGGGTCGAGAACTCACCACGCCTGGGCCCAGTACCCGTGGATCACCGGTGGCGGACCCGGGCGTACGCCCCGGCCGTCAGTCCATGCCCTTCTTGCCCGGCGTCCAGAACGGCTTGGTCAGGACCGCGCGTCGGTCCCACCCCGCTTCCTGGAGCGCTCGCCGCACTGCCTGCACGTCCCGTGCCTCCCCGGCGACATACGCGATCCCGCCGGGTTCGGGGGCGAGACGTCGTACCGCGTCCGGCAGTGACGTCTCGCCCCGGAGTACCCAGTCGAGCCGGTCGCCGCCCGCCAGGGGCAGCCGGTCCGCAGCTGTCGCCGTCTCGACGCACCCGGAGACGACGGCTTCCCCGGGCAGTGCCGCGAGCATCGCACCGAACGCGACCGAGGCCGTCTCGTCGCCGACGAAGAGGTGGCGGGCGGCGTCGGGGCGCAGCGTGAAGGTGCCCTCGGGGCGCCGCAGCCGCACCTGTTCGCCCGGTGCGACGGTGCGGCCCCATCGGGCGCCCGGTCCGCCCGCCGCGTGGTCCAGTACGCACAACTCGACGCCGCCGGACGGGTCGTAGTGCCAGATCGAGTACGTACGGAGGGTGAGTCCGCCGACCAGGACCCGCACCTGCTGGCCTGGCTGGACCTCCAGACCGGCCAGTTGTTCGCCGTCGATGCGCAGCCGACGCATCCGGGCGGTGACCTGCTCGGCCTCGGTGACGGTGCCGCGTACGGTCAGAAGATCGAGGACGGGGTTCAGGACAGCGGGCATGAAGGGCTCCTCAACGGGAGGTATTCAGCGGGAGGTTGAACGCGGGGCGAGCACCGGGCGACGCTCAGGCGTTGTTGGTCGTCAGAATGTCGGGGTCGTAGTGCTTGGCGTACGCGTTCTCGACGCCCACGAGGATTTCGACGATCTCGAAGTAGTGGTCCCAGAACGGCGTCTCGCGCAACGCCTCGACGACCAACTGGAAAGCCTCGTGATCGCGTGCCTCCCAGACCCAGATGTCGGTGACGCGGGCCGTGTAGAACTCGGTGTCGTAGTAGCGCCAACGTACGTCCTCGGCCTTGTCCTTGATGGCGGGCAGAACGTTTTCCTGGAAGGCGGCGACGCGCTCCGGCACGGACATTTCCAACCAGGCGCGATTGGTCTTGAGGAGGACGAACGCCGTTACGGTGGGCTCGAAGTCGGACATGGAGGATCTCCTCGCGGGGTGCCGGACGGTGGTCGCGATGCGGTGCCGTAGGCCCTCGACGAGGCCGGGACGGTCAGATTCCAGCCGGGAGGCCCGCGCGCGACGAAGACGCGCACGGCTTTCCCTGTCCGGTTTCGGTTCACCGTGCTTCGAAACCATAGGGGGTATCGATACACGGTGTCTAGCTATCGTCAGGGCGATAACCAGTCAGGCTGTCTCGCTACCATGACGGGATGATCGAGGTGAAGGGGCGCGGCGGCCGGCCCCGCAGCGAGCAGGCGCGCGAGGCCGTCCTGCACGCTGTCGACGACCTGCTGCTGGAGGTCGGCTACGCGGCCCTGACCATGAAGGGCATCGCCCTGCGCGCGGGCGTCGGGCGGCAGACGGTCTACCGCTGGTGGTCGACGAAGGCGGAGATTCTCTTCGAGGCGTGTGTGGACGACGCCGAGGAGGAACTCGCCGTCGCGCCGTCGCGCACCCCGCTCGCCGAGATCACGTCCTACCTCGACGCGCTGGTGCGCTTCCTCGCCCACTCACCGGCCGGAGCCGGCTACCGCGCCCTGCTCGCCGCCGCGCAGCACGACCCGGCGGTGAAACAGTTGATCGCGACCAAGGACGTTCTCAGCGTCAGCGCGAGTGCCGTCCTGAATCGCATCGACCCGGCCCGGCCGGCCGGTGATCAAGCGATCGGCCGGCTGATCGGACCGGTCTTCTTCTGGATCATGAGCGGCCGCGACCCGGCGCAGCTCGACACGCACGAGCTGGCACGAAGCTTCCTCCAGGGCCTCGGATCTGAGGAATCCTGAAACCCGGACGCGGGGCCCGGCACCGCGCGCCGAGCGGGCGTGCGGTGCCGGGTCGATCTGGCGTGCGCCTCACGACCGCTGACGGCCCGTGACTCACTCCGGTGCGGGCGACTCCCGCGGCTCGTCCGGCATCCCCGCGAACAGCTCCCCCGCCTGCTCGACCGTTCCCGCCCGGTAGAGCCAGTCGTCGAGGAGGTCCAGGTCCGTGCACTCACTGACGCGGGTGCGTACGTCGTCGGAGACGGCGAGCCCACGCCGCTCCAGGACACGCAGGACGCCATGGGCCATGCCCGCAGCCTTGCCCTTGGCCTCTCCGTCGTAGTACGCCTCCTCGAAGACCGTCCCACGGCCCGGGAAGTAAGAAATGACCATCTTCTCCAGCTCCCTCCACGTGTCGCGGGCCGGAGTGTCCTCCAAGCCCACTTCCAGCATTTCCGACCAGTACATGGCCGTGGCTTTGTCGAACGACCGCATTCCGCGGGCCAGCAAATCCAGTATGGCGTTGATTCCCCGGCTCTCGCTGTGCACAATCGCGGAGAACGTCGCCAGCGCCGGCGCCTGTGCCACCAGCGTTTCGTCGGTGATCTCCGGAACACTGTCCGGGCCGAGCACGAAGGGACGGGTGACCGGGGTCGACCAGGGACCGACCTTGCACACCGTTCCTGGACATCACGGAACTGGAGCATCACGCCTCCTTCCGGCGGGACGTGGAGTTCCTGTTCATTCCCGGGCTGCTCCAGACGGCTGACTACGCCCGAGCCGCCTTTTCCTCAAGAATCCCCGAACTCCCCCACGAGGACCTGGAATCGCGCGTCCACCACCGCATGCGGCGCAAGTCGGTTCTGGAGGGGGACGCCCCCACCTCGTACGAAGCAGTCATCCACGAGGCGGCCCTTCGCATCAGGGTCGGCAACCGCGTTGTCGCGCGCGCTCAACTCGCCCGTGTCCTGGAGCTTTCGGAGGCGGGAAACATCTGCGTGCGAGTCATTCCCTTCGACCTGGACGACTTCGGCGCGACCTGGAACACCGTGATGCCGGCGGGTGGGGCGGTACCCGGACTGGACACCGCCGTTCGCGACGCACCGCACGGCTCTGTCTTCGTCGACTCAGAGGCCCAACTCAACGTCTTTCGAACGCTTTTCCGTAGAATGGAGGCTGCGTCACTCGATCCCGAGCGTTCGCGTGACTTCATCCACAAGCTGGCCAAGGAATTGTGAGGCGCCCGTGACCACCCCCGGCAGCTGGCGGAAGTCGTCCTACTCCGGAGGCGGCGACGGCAACAACTGCGTCGAGATGGCGCACGGTCCCGACCACGTCTCCATACGCGATTCCAAGACCCCGGCGGGAGCCACCCTCACCTTCCCGCCCGCCACCTTCGCCACCTTCCTCGACGCCCTGAAGCCCGCTCACTCCACCGTGACCGACTTCGCCAGGTTCCGCGGCTGATCCACCTCGTTGCCCCGGGCCGTCGCCAGCTCGCAGGCGAAGACCTGTAGGGGCACCGTGGCCACGAGGGGCTGGAGGAGGGTCGGGGTGGCCGGGACGCGGACGAGGTGGTCGGCGTACGGGACGACCGCCTCGTCGCCCTCCTCGGCGATGACGATGGTGCGGGCACCCCTGGCCCGGATCTCCTGGATGTTGGACACGATCTTGTCGTGGAGGACCGAGCACCCGCGCGGGGACGGCACGATCACGACGACCGGGAGGTCCTCCTCGATCAGCGCGATCGGCCCGTGCTTCAGCTCGCCCGCGGCGAAGCCCTCGGCGTGCATGTACGCCAGCTCCTTGAGCTTGAGGGCGCCTTCGAGGGCGACCGGATGCCCGACGTGCCGCCCCAGGAACAGCACCGTGTTCTTGTGGGCGAGGGAGCGCGCCAGCTCCCGTACCGGCGTCATGGTCTCCAGGACCCGCTCGACCGCTCCGGAGATCCGGGACAGGTCGCGGACCACGTCGCGGATCTCGTCGCCGTACTTCGTGCCGCGCACCTGCCCCAGGTACAGGGCGACCAGGTAGCAGGCCACCAACTGGGTCAGGAAGGCCTTGGTGGAGGCGACGGCGACCTCGGGCCCCGCGTGCGTGTAGAGCACCGCGTCGGACTCGCGGGGGATGGTGGAGCCGTTGGTGTTGCAGATGGCCAGCACCTTGGCGCCCTGCTCGCGGGCGTGCCGCAGGGCCATGAGCGTGTCCATGGTCTCGCCGGACTGGGAGATCGCGACGACCAGGGTCTGCTGGTCCAGGATCGGGTCCCGGTAGCGGAACTCGCTGGCCAGCTCCACCTCGCAGGGGATCCGCGTCCAGTGCTCGATGGCGTACTTGGCGATCAGCCCGGCGTGGTAGGCGGTGCCGCACGCCACGACGACGACCTTGTCGACCTCCCGCAGCACCCCGGCGGGGATCCGCACCTCGTCCAGGCTGAGCGTGCCGGAGTCGTCGATGCGGCCCAGGAGGGTGTCGGCGACGGCCTTCGGCTGCTCGGCGATCTCCTTGAGCATGAAGTAGTCGTACCCGGCCTTCTCGGCGGCCGAGGCGTCCCAGTCGACGTGGTAGGCGCGGACCTCCGCCGCGGCGCCGTCGAAGCCGGTGACCGTCACACCGTCCCGGCGCAGCTCCACGACCTGGTCCTGGCCCAGCTCGACGGCGTCCCGGGTGTGGGCGATGAAGGCCGCCACGTCCGAGGCGAGGAAGTACTCGCCCTCCCCCACCCCGACCACGAGCGGCGAGTTGCGGCGCGCGCCCACCACCACGTCCGGCGCGTCCGCGTGCACCGCGACCAGCGTGAACGCGCCCTCCAGCCGCCTGCACACCAGCCGCATCGCCTCGGCGAGGTCGGCGCAGGCGGAGAACTCCTCCGCGAGCAGGTGGGCGACGACCTCGGTGTCGGTCTCGGAGGGCAGCTCGTGGCCGCGCTCCGCCAGCTCGGCCCGCAGCGGGGCGAAGTTCTCGATGATGCCGTTGTGGACCACGGCGACCCGGCCCGCGTTGTCGAGGTGGGGGTGGGCGTTGGTGTCGGTCGGGCCGCCGTGCGTGGCCCACCGGGTGTGGCCGATGCCGGTCGGGGCGGCCGGCAGCGGTCGTTCGGACAGCTCCTTGTCCAGGTTGACGAGCTTGCCCGCGCGTTTGGCGGTGGCGAGGCCCCCGTCCGCGAGCACGGCGACGCCCGCCGAGTCGTACCCCCGGTACTCGAGCCGCTTCAGTCCGGCCATCACAACGTCGAGCGCCGGCTGTGACCCTACGTATCCCACGATTCCACACATAATCGGCAGCCTATGATCAGATTCGGCCACGAAGGGGACTTCCGGTGCCCGAAATCGGAAATTCCCACGGGGGTGTGATCGGTTCGGGGTGACACAGCCCACCTGTCGTCCCGTTCAAACTCCGTTAACAATGGACTGTGATCTCTCCGGTCTCCCCGATGCCCCGGAGCGCCCACCGGCAGCGGCCGGAGGCGACTCCCTACCTCGACCTCACCCGCCCCGAGTGGAGTGCGCTGCGCGACAAGACGCCGCTGCCCCTCACCGCCGAGGAGGTCGAGAGGCTGCGCGGCCTCGGCGATGTCATCGACCTCGACGAGGTGCGGGACATCTACCTCCCGCTCTCCCGGCTCCTCAACCTCTACGTCGGCGCCACCGACGGCCTGCGCGGCGCGCTCAACACCTTCCTCGGCGAACAGGGCTCCCAGTCCGGCACCCCCTTCGTCATAGGGGTCGCCGGTTCGGTCGCGGTCGGCAAGTCCACCGTCGCCCGCCTGCTCCAGGCGCTGCTGTCCCGCTGGCCCGAGCACCCGCGCGTGGAGCTGGTCACGACCGACGGCTTCCTGCTGCCGACCAGGGAGCTGGAGGCGCGCGGACTGATGTCGCGGAAAGGTTTCCCCGAGTCGTACGACCGCCGGGCCCTGACCCGGTTCGTCGCCGACATCAAGGCGGGCAAGGCCGAGGTGGGCGCGCCGGTCTACTCCCACCTCATCTACGACATCGTCCCGGACCAGCGGCTCGTCGTCCGCCGCCCCGACATCCTGATCGTCGAGGGCCTCAACGTGCTCCAGCCCGCGCTGCCCGGCAAGGACGGCCGCACCCGGGTCGGACTCGCCGACTACTTCGACTTCAGCGTGTACGTCGACGCCCGCACCGAGGACATCGAGCGCTGGTACCTCAGCCGGTTCCGGAAGCTGCGCGAGACCGCCTTCCAGGACCCGTCCTCGTACTTCCGCAAGTACACCCAGGTCTCGGAGGAGGAGGCCCTCGACTACGCCCGCACCACCTGGCGCACCATCAACAGGCCCAACCTGGTGGAGAACGTGGCCCCCACCCGGGGCCGGGCCACCCTCGTCCTGCGCAAGGGGCCCGACCACAAGGTGCAACGTTTGAGCCTGCGCAAGCTGTGACCGCCGCCGCGGTGGTCGCGGCCGCCGGCGGGGACTACCCCAGCGCGGACTTCACCGCGTCGGCCAGCCGGCCGGCCACGGAGCGGGCCTGCTCGATGTCCGCGGCCTCGACCATCACCCGCACCAGCGGCTCGGTCCCCGAGGGCCGCAGCAGCACCCGCCCGGTGCTGCCCAGCGACCGCTCCGCCTCGGCCACCGCCGTGGCCAGCTCGGCGGAGCTGGTCACCCGGGACTTGTCCACGTCGGGCACATTGATCAGCACCTGCGGCAGCCGCTCCATGACGGAGGCGAGGTCGCGCAGCGTACGGCCGGTCTGCGCGACCCGGGCCGCCAGCATCAGGCCGGTCAGCGTGCCGTCGCCGGTGGTGGCGTGGTCGAGGATGATGACGTGGCCGGACTGCTCGCCGCCCAGGGCGTAGCCCTTGTCCTTCATCTCCTCCAGGACGTACCGGTCGCCGACGCCGGTCTGCACGAACCGGATGCCCTCGCGCTCCATGGCGAGCTTGAAGCCCAGGTTGGCCATGACGGTCGCGACGACGGTGTCCGAACGCAGCGCGTCGCGCTCCCGCATCGCCAGCGCGAGCACGGCGAGGATCTGGTCGCCGTCCACCTCCGCGCCGGTGTGGTCCACGGCGAGGCAGCGGTCGGCGTCGCCGTCGTGGGCGATGCCCAGGTCGGCGCCGTGCTCGACGACGGCGGCCTTGAGCAGGTCGAGGTGGGTGGAGCCGCAGCCGTCGTTGATGTTGAGGCCGTCGGGCACCGCGCCGATGGTGACCAGCTCGGCGCCGGCCCGCGCGAACGCCTCCGGCGAGACCCGGGAGGCGGCGCCGTGCGCCTCGTCCAGGACGATCTTGAGTCCGTCGAGCCGGTTCGGCAGGACCCCGACGAGGTGGGCGACGTACTGGTCGAGCCCCTCGTCGTAGTCCCGCACCCGGCCCACGCCGGCCCCGGTCGGGCGGTCCCAGGGAACGTCGGCGCGGTGTTCGGCATAGACCGACTCGATGCGGTCCTCCAGCTCGTCGGCGAGTTTGTGGCCGCCGCGGGCGAAGAACTTGATGCCGTTGTCGGGCATGGCGTTGTGGCTCGCGGAGAGCATCACGCCGAGGTCCGCGCCGAGCGCGCCGGTGAGGTGCGCCACCGCGGGCGTCGGCAGCACGCCGACCCGCAGCACGTCCACGCCGGCGCTGGCCAGGCCCGCGACCACGGCGGCCTCCAGGAACTCCCCGGAGGCACGCGGGTCCCGTCCGACGACCGCGGTCGCCCGGTGCCCGGCGAAGGTGCCCGCCTCGGCCAGTACGTGCGCCGCGGCGACGGAGAGACCGAGCGCCAGCTCGGCCGTCAGATCCGCGTTGGCGACACCGCGCACGCCGTCCGTGCCGAAGAGTCGTCCCACTTGTCCTCCTTGAGGAAACGTCAGTTCCGGAAGCGGCTGCCGGTGCGGCCCGCACAGTCGGCTCCCGTGGTCCTGAGCCCGCACGGCCCGACCATCCGATCACACAAGCCTCTGGACGTTTGAACGTCTGAACGTCTTGTGTCGTTATACGCCCAACGGCGGGGATAAACGAACGCCCCGGCAGCACAGTGGCGTGCCGCCGGGGCGTTCGGAGTACAGGCAGCGCTTAGCGCTTGCTGTACTGCGGAGCCTTGCGGGCCTTCTTCAGACCGGCCTTCTTGCGCTCGACCGCGCGGTCGTCACGCGTGAGGAAGCCGGCCTTCTTGAGCGCGCCGCGGTTGTTGTCCACGTCGGCCTCGTTCAGGGCGCGGGCGACACCGAGGCGGAGCGCGCCGGCCTGGCCGGAGACGCCGCCGCCGGCGATGCGGGCGATGACGTCGTAACGGCCCTCGAGTTCGAGCACCTTGAAGGGCTCGTTGACTTCCTGCTGGTGCACCTTGTTCGGGAAGTAGTCCTCAAGGGTGCGGCCGTTGATCTTCCACTTGCCGGTGCCCGGGACGATCCGGACACGGGCGATGGCGTTCTTGCGACGGCCCAGGCCGGCGGCCGGCTGGGGCTCGCCGAAGGCGGACGCCACGGACTCCGAGGTGTACTCGCCCTCGACGGGCACCTCGGACTCGGTGGTGTAGCTGTCGATTTCGATCTCTTCGAGCGGCTGCTCGGCAGTGGTCTCGGCCACGATGCTCCTCAGATTCTCTTCAGTCTTGGGGGTGGCCGGACTTACTGCGCGACCTGGGTGATCTCGAACGGCTGCGGCTGCTGCGCGCCGTGCGGGTGCTGGTCACCCTTGTAGACCTTCAGCTTCGAGAGCATCTGACGGCCCAGGGAGTTCTTCGGGAGCATGCCCTTGACGGCCTTCTCGATGGCCTTCTCCGGGTTCTTGTCCAGCAGCTCGTCATAGCGCACGGAGCGCAGACCGCCCGGGTAGCCGGAGTGGCGGTACGCCATCTTCTGGGTCCGCTTGTTGCCGGAGAGGTGCACCTTGTCGGCGTTGATGATGATGACGAAGTCACCGGTGTCGACGTGGGGCGCGTAGATCGGCTTGTGCTTGCCGCGCAGGATGGAGGCCGTAGTGGAGGCCAGCCGGCCCAGGACGACGTCCTGAGCGTCGATGACGTGCCACTGGCGCGTCACATCGCCGGGCTTGGGGCTGTACGTACGCACGGTTCGTAGCCTTCGCTTCTTCAGTGAGTGGTCCTGACATGGTCACCGAAGACGATCACGACAGCCCTGACCGCACCGCGGTGACGCAAACCGCGTGCTGGTCGCTGGTCATCGGTCCCGGTGGACCGGTGTAAGGGCCCCTCACGTGAGAATGAGCAAGCCAATACACATACGACTGTGCAGAATACCCGGGGCCCGGCGGCCGGGTCAAAACGGGGTCGCCGGGGCCCGCGCGGGTTCCGGCACCGGCCCGGCGCGCACCTGACCGTCGGGCGCCGCCGCGCCGGACCGGGACTGCCGGGCGACCGCCGCCGCCAGCACGCACAGCGTGAACGCGTCCTTGAAGGCCCGCCGCCCCTCCGGCTCCAGCCAGGGCCAGGTCAGCCCCGGCACCTGGGGCACCAGGGCGATCCAGAACCACGCCCCGCGGGCCACCGAACCGGCGTACGGCAGCCCGGCGAGCAGCAGCGGCAGGGCGACCAGGAGGTAGTGGTCGTAGGAGGGCCGGGAGACGAGGAACGCCGACAGCATCAGGCCCGTGCCGGTCTCCGCGAGCCGCGCCGGCCCGGGATCGGCGCGGCGCCAGCGCCGGTACGCGCACAGGAACCCGGCGCCGGCCGCCGCCACCGCGAGCCCCTGGGCGAGAGCGCGCGGCACCCCGAGCCGGGGCAGTACGGCCGCCGGGGACGCCTCGTAGAGCCGTACGAAACCGTCGTCGCCGTGCAGCAGGAACGGCAGGGTGCGGGTGAGGAAGCCGGCCGGGTCGGGCATCGCCAGCGCCGCCGCGCCGGAGGCCAGCGCGGGCACCAGGACGGCCGCCGCCAGCGCCCGCCACCGGCCGGCGAACAGGAAGAGCAGGACGACGGGCACGAGCAGCGGCTTGAGCGCCACGGCCGCGCCGACGACCGCGCCCGCCGCCGTCCACCGCCCCCGGCTCGCCAGCAGCAGGGACAGCGGGAGCGCCACCGTCGCCGTCACCGTCCAGTTGCCCAGGCGCACCAGGTGCCCGAACGGCGCGAAGCCCAGCGCGAGCCCGGCCGGGCCGAGGACCGCCAGCCGGCTGCCGAGCGGCACCCGGTGCAGCCGCAGCGCACAGGCCCAGGCCAGCGCCAGCAGGGCGGTCACCGCGAACGGCACCAGCACCCGCAGCACCGCCGGGGGCAGGAGCGCCTGCGGGACGGCGGCCAGGACCGCGCTCGGGAAGTAGAGGAAGTGCGGATCATCGTACGGGGAGCCGCCGGCCAGCCAGGTGCGGGCGGCCCGCACGACGATCGCGTTGTCCATCCCGCCGTCCGAGGTCACGCGTGCCGCGTGCGCCGCGCAGGCCGCCAGCACCGTCACGAGCACCGCCCGCGCGTGCCCGCCCGCCGGTCGCACCAACCACCCGGAGATGTCGTTTTTGCCCGTCCGCATGGACGGAACGCTAGGTGCCGCAAGGCCCCGGGACGCGCACCAGCACGCCTCTCGGCCCGTCTAAGATGCGGCCCATGAGCTTTGGGCAGGGGGGACCTCAGTCGCAGTGGGATCCCTGGACACCGCAATCACAGCAGCCGCAGCCGCAGCCTCAGCCGCAGCCATGGAACAGTGGCAGCGGTGACAGCACCCCGGACTGGGCGGCCCTCGCCGATGCCTCGGAGGCCCGTGCCAGACGGCGCCGGGTGCTGTTCATCGGGGGTGGCGCGCTGGCCACCGTGGTGATAGCCGGCGCCGTCGCCGTGGCGGTGGTCTCGGCGAACGGCTCCGACCAGGCCTCGGGCGGCCCCTCCTCGCAGTTGCCCGCGACGGCCGACATACCCAGCGCGACGGACACGACTCCGTCGTTCGCGCCGACCAGCGCGCCCCCACCGCTCGACCCGAAGGACTTCGTCTCCAGCGCCCAGAAGGACAAGGCCCCGATCAGCCCGGACCTGCTCTTTCCCGGCACCCAGCTGACCATGGGCGAGACGGTCTACAAGAAGGGCCCGACGGCCGACACCCGCACCTGCGGTTCCGCCGCCCAGGGCACCCTGCCCAACGTCCTCGACGCCAACGCCTGCACCCGGCTGGTCCGCGTCACGTACACCAAGGGCGGCACCGCCGTGACGGTCGGCGTGGCCGTCTTCGACACCGAGGCGCAGGCCACCAAGGCCAAGAAGCAGGCCGACAAGAAGAGCATCGTGCGCTCCCTGTCCGGCGGCGGCGTCAAGTCCTTCTGCACCGGCGCCGTCTGCCGCTCCACCACCAACTCCTACGGCCGCTACGCCTACTTCACCGTCGCCGGGTCCACCGACGGCAAGGACGTCACGGAGAAGTCCACGGAGGTGTTCCGGGCCGGCGACGACCTGGCCGAGTTCGCCTTCCGGCAGATCTACCGACGCGGCGAGGCCCAGGCATCGGCGGCGGCGGAGGGCTGATCCCGGCCGCCCGCGCCCCGCTCCGGGGTCAGCAGCAGCCCGTACCCGGCAGTGACCGCTTGTTGCGGGCCTCCCTGCTTCGGGCGGCCAGCAGTTCGTCGGCCGGGTAGCCGACCTCCTCCAGGGTCAGTCCGTGCGGCCGTACGACGTGCACGGCCGAGTCCCGGACGCCCGCGGCGAGCACCCTGGCGGGCCAGTCGGGCGGGCGGTGGCCGTCGCCGACGAACAGCAGGGCGCCGATGAGGGAGCGCACCATGTTGTGGCAGAAGGCGTCGGCCCGGACGGTGGCGGTGACGATCCCGTCGTCGCCGCGGACCAGGCTCAGCTCCTGGAGGGTCCGGATGGTCGTGGCCCCCTCCCGCTTCTTGCAGTAGGCCGCGAAGTCGTGCTCCCCCAGCAGCCCCCGGGCGGCCTCGTTCATGGCGTCCACGTCGAGGGGCCAGTCGTGCCACAGGACGTGCCCGCGCAGCAGCGGGTCGACGCCGCCGGGGTTGTCGGTGACCCGGTAGGCGTAGCGCCGCCAGACGGCGGAGAAACGGGCGTTGAAGCCGGCGGGGGCCTCCGCGAGGGCCCACACCCGTACGTCCCTGGGCAGCCGCCCGGCGAGCCGCTTGAGCAGCTTCGCGTGGTGCTCGGCCCACACCTCGCGCGGCAGATCGACATGGGCGACCTGGCCCCGCGCGTGCACACCGGCGTCGGTCCGCCCCGCCACGGTCAGCTCGTACGTCCGCCCGGACCGCGTGACCGTCCGCAACGCGTCCTCGACCTCGCCCTGCACGGTCCGCCGCCCCCCGGCCTGCTTGGCCCAGCCGGAGAACTCGCTCCCGTCGTACGAGAGATCCAGCCGCACCCGCACGGACCCGGCCTCAACTTCGTCACTCACCCAGAGATCCTCTCAACCGCACGAAAGCGGGCCCGCCCCGAAAGGGACGGACCCGCAACGCCCTGAAGGGGCGAGGGAACGCTTACGCGTCCTTGGGCTCCTCGGCGGGAGCCTCGTCGGCCTTGGTCGTGTCGACCTTGGTCTCGGTGGCTTCCGTCGCCTCGGTGGCCTCGGTGGCGTCGGCGTCCTGGGCGGCACGCTTCGTCGCGGCCTCGGCCTCGCCGGTGGCCTGCTGCGCCACGGTCAGCGCCTCGACCAGCTCGATGACGGCCATGGGCGCGTTGTCGCCACGGCGGTTGCCGATCTTGGTGATCCGGGTGTAGCCACCGGGACGGTTCTCGTAGCGCGGGCCGATCTCGGTGAAGAGCGTGTGGACGATGCTCTTGTCCGTGATCACCTGGAGCACCTGACGGCGGTTGTGAAGGTCGCCCTTCTTCGCCTTGGTGACCAGCCGCTCGGCGTACGGACGCAGCTTGCGCGCCTTGGCCTCGGTGGTGGTGATGCGGCCGTGCTCGAACAGCGACTTCGCGAGGTTCGCGAGGAGCAGCTTCTCGTGCGCGGCGCTGCCGCCCAGACGGGCACCCTTGGTGGGCTTCGGCATGGTGTTTCTCCTCAGTGTCTGCCCCGGCCGTATCAGGTACCGGGGTCAGTATCCGAGCAGGCGGTCGCCTGTCGGAGATCCGGGGCGCCCCTTCGAGCGCCCCGGAGCATCCGCGCCCCCGAGGGGGCGCGGGGAACTGCGCGACCGGCCGCAGCCGACCGGCAGCCGCGGTACGGCCCTCCTCGCGGAGCGCTCAGTACTGCTCGGTCTCCACGAACCCGGCGTCCGCGTCGTCCTCGGCGCCGAACGCGTCCGCGGCGGCGGTCGGGTCGAACCCGGGGGGCGAGTCCTTCAGCGCGAGGCCCATGCCCGCGAGCTTGGCCTTGACCTCGTCGATCGACTTGGCGCCGAAGTTGCGGATGTCGAGCAGGTCCGCCTCGGAGCGGGCGACCAGCTCGCCCACGGAGTGGATGCCCTCGCGCTTGAGGCAGTTGTAGGACCGGACGGTGAGTTCCAGCTCCTCGATCGGCAGCGCCAGATCGGCGGCAAGGGCGGCGTCCGTGGGGGACGGGCCCATGTCGATGCCCTCGGCGTCGATGTTCAGCTCGCGGGCGAGACCGAACAGCTCGACCAGGGTCTTGCCGGCCGACGCCATGGCGTCGCGCGGACGCATCGCCTGCTTCGTCTCGACGTCGACGATCAGCTTGTCGAAGTCGGTCCGCTGCTCGACACGCGTCGCCTCGACCTTGTACGTGACCTTCAGCACGGGGCTGTAGATCGAGTCGACCGGAATCCGCCCGATCTCCTGGCCGAGCTGCTTGTTCTGCACGGCGGAGACATAGCCGCGACCGCGCTCGACGGTCAGCTCCATCTCCAGCTTGCCCTTGCCGTTGAGCGTGGCCAGGACGAGGTCGGGATTGTGCACCTCGACACCGGCCGGAGGCGCGATGTCGGCGGCGGTGACCAGACCCGGACCCTGCTTGCGCAGGTACATCACGACCGGCTCGTCCTGCTCACTGCTGACGACGAGCTGCTTGATGTTGAGGATCAGGTCGGTGACGTCCTCCTTGACGCCCGGCACGGTGGTGAACTCGTGCAGGACACCGTCGATACGGATCGACGTGACCGCCGCACCCGGAATCGAGGACAGAAGCGTACGGCGCAGAGAGTTGCCGAGGGTGTAACCGAAGCCCGGCTCCAGCGGCTCGATGACGAACCGGGAGCGGAACTCGTCGACGACCTCTTCGGTCAACGAGGGACGCTGAGCAATCAGCATGTGGTGATCCTTCAGTCAGGGGCGCCCGCTATTTGACGCCCGACCAGTACTGCAAGGGTACGGGCGATACGACCCCTGAGAGCCGTACCGCCCGGAGAACCCTGGTGAAGCGATGAAGCGAGATCAGACCCGACGACGCTTCGGCGGACGGCAGCCGTTGTGCGGGGTGGGCGTGACGTCCTGGATCGAGCCGACCTCGAGGCCGGTCGCCTGGAGGGAGCGGATGGCGGTCTCGCGACCGGAACCCGGGCCCTTGACGAACACGTCGACCTTGCGCATGCCGTGCTCCTGGGCGCGGCGGGCGGCCGACTCGGCGGCCATCTGCGCGGCGAACGGCGTGGACTTCCGGGAGCCCTTGAAGCCGACGTGGCCGGCGGAGGCCCAGGAGATCACGTTGCCGGTCGGGTCCGTGATGGACACGATCGTGTTGTTGAACGTGCTCTTGATGTGCGCGTGGCCGTGAGCGACGTTCTTCTTTTCCTTGCGGCGCACCTTCTTGGCAGCGCCCTGACGTCCCTTGGGGGGCATGTCGTTCTCCTACGGGAGGTGGTCGGTCCTACAGCGAAGACCGCTGGACGGCGAGTCCGCTGCGGACTACTTCTTGCCCGGCTTCTTCTTGCCGGCGATGGCGCGACGCGGGCCCTTGCGGGTGCGGGCGTTGGTGCTGGTGCGCTGACCGCGGACCGGGAGACCGCGGCGGTGCCGCAGACCCTGGTAGGCGCCGATCTCGACCTTGCGGCGGATGTCGGCCTGGACCTCACGGCGGAGGTCGCCCTCGGTCTTGATGTTGTTGTCGACGTACTCGCGGATCGCGACGAGCTGCTCCTCGGAGAGATCGCGAACACGGGTGTTCGGGTCCACGCCGGTGGCGGCGAGCGTCTGCTGCGAGAGGGTCCGGCCGATGCCGAACACGTAGGTGAGGGCGATCTCCACGCGCTTTTCGCGCGGGATGTCAACACCGGAAACGCGTGCCATTCAATGGCTCCAGTTTGATCTTCGGAGGTCTTCCGCAGAACCGGTCCCCGGCCGCCGTATGAGGTACGGATCGGGTCCCCGGCCTCCGAACCGGGGGTGTCGGACGCCTGGGCGCCCGGGTTCTGCGTATGAACATATTCAGCTCGCGTCGCGCGAAGTCCTGCGAATCGCGGAGGGAACGGTCGTGCGTCAGCCCTGGCGCTGCTTGTGGCGCGGGTTGTCGCAGATGACCATGACCCGGCCGTGACGGCGGATCACCCTGCACTTGTCGCAGATCTTCTTGACGCTCGGCTTGACCTTCATGGGGTGAGGTTCTCCGGGTCAGTTGCCGGCGGCCCCGCGACGAGACGCCGCGGGACGTGGGCAAGATCTACTTGTACCGGTAGACGATCCGGCCACGTGTCAGGTCGTACGGAGACAGCTCCACCACGACCCGGTCGTCAGGGAGGATGCGGATGTAGTGCATGCGCATCTTGCCGCTGATGTGTGCCAGGACCTGGTGGCCGTTCTGGAGCTCGACCTTGAACATGGCGTTCGGAAGAGACTCGACGACAGTGCCCTCGATCTCGATGGCACCTTGCTTCTTGGCCACGCTTCGCCCTTCGAATCGACTACCTTGATCGACTCCTGTGCGTGATACGAACGCATGCAGACATGCGGGTGCACGAGAGCCGACGAGTCAGTCTACGTCAGCACCCCCGGAAAGGCGAAACGAGGTAGCCTGCCCCACCCGCGCGATCGTTATGCGGGAGAAACCGGCCCGACGCGCGCCCAGGCCTCAGCCCAGGGGGTCGGGTGCCGCCGTGATGCCCATCTCCGCGAGCTTCGCGCGGCCCCCGTCCGGGGAGGTCAGGACCAGCGGTCCCTGCTCCGTGAGGGCCACCGAGTGCTCCCAGTGGGAGGACCAGGTGCCGTCCGTCGTGACGACGGTCCAGTCGTCCTCCAGGACGACGGTGCGCGGTGTGCCGAGGGACACCATCGGCTCGATGGCCAGGCAGAAACCGGGGACCAGCTTCGGACCCTTGCCGCGCCGGCGCTCGACGTAGTTGAGGAGGTGCGGGTCCATGTGCATCTCGGTGCCGATGCCGTGGCCGCCGTAGTCCTCGACGATCCCGTACTTGCCGCCGCCGGGCCTCGGCTGGCGGCGGATGTACGTCTCGATGGCCCGGGAGATGTCCACGAGCCGGTTGCCCTGCTTCATGGCCGCGATGCCGGCCCACATCGACTCCTCGGTCACCCGGGACAGCTCCACCAGCTCCGGGGCGTGACCGGAGCCGACGAAGGCCGTGTAGGCGGCGTCGCCGTGCCAGCCGTCGATGATCGCGCCGCAGTCGATGGAGATGATGTCGCCGTCCGCCAGGACCACGTCGTCGGACGGGATCCCGTGCACCACGACCTCGTTCACGGAGGTGCAGATGGTCGCCGGGAAGCCGCCGTAGCCGAGGAAGTTCGGCTTGGCGTCGTGCTCCGCGAGCACCTTGCGGGCGACCTGGTCCAGGTCCTTGGTCGTGGCGCCGGGCACGGCTGCCTCGCGCGTGGCCGCGTGGATGGCGGCGACGACCAGCCCCGCCTCACGCATCTTGGCGATCTGCTCGGGGCTCTTGATCTGCACCATGGGGACTGCGGCCTTTCTGGACCGAAGAGACGACGGACGCTTACCACGATAAGGGGCCGGAGCCCCCCACCCCACAGCTCAGCCGCGGCCCCCGGACGAGGGACCGCGGCTGCCGCCGTGCGGAGAAACTACTTGTCGCGCCGGAGTGCCCCCAGCGCGCGGGCCTCGACCTCGTCCACCGTCCCCGTCGCCGCGATCGTGACGACCAGGCCCTGGGCCTTGTAGTAGTCGATGATCGGCTCGGTCTGCGTGTGGTAGACCTCGAGCCGCTTGCGGACCGTCTCCTCGGAGTCGTCGTCCCGCTGGTACAGCTCGCCGCCGCAGATGTCGCAGACGCCGGCCTTCTTCGGCGGCGTGTACGTCACGTGGAAGACGTGCGCGGAGTTGTTGCGACAGACCCGGCGCCCGGCGATCCGCTTGACGACCTCGTCCTCCGGGGCCTCCAGATCCAGCACCGCGTCGAGCTTCATGTCCTCGGCCTCGAGCAGCTCGTCCAGTGCCTCGGCCTGGGAGACGTTGCGGGGAAAGCCGTCCAGCAGAAAGCCGCCCTCGGCGTCGGGCTGCCCCATGCGGTCCTTCGCCATGGCGATGGTGACCTCGTCCGGTACGAGGTTGCCGGCGTCCATGTAGGACTTCGCGAGCTTGCCCAGTTCGGTCTGCTGGCTGATGTTCGCGCGGAACAGGTCGCCCGTGGAGATGTGCGGAATGTGCAGCGTCTCGGCAAGGCGGGTGGCCTGCGTTCCCTTTCCGGCGCCCGGCGGCCCGACGAGGACGATTCGCATCAGCGGAGGAACCCTTCGTAATTGCGCTGCTGGAGCTGGCTCTCGATCTGCTTCACCGTCTCAAGACCGACACCCACGATGATCAGGATGCTGGTGCCGCCGAACGGGAAGTTCTGGTTTGCCCCGAAACCAGCCAACGCCATTGTCGGGACGAGAGCGATCAGGCCCAAGTACAGCGAACCCGGCCAGGTGATCCGGTTGAGTACGTAGCTCAGATACTCAGCGGTCGGTCGGCCAGCCCGGATGCCCGGGATGAACCCACCATACTTCTTCATGTTGTCCGCGACTTCCTCGGGGTTGAACGAGATGGCCACGTAGAAGAACGCGAAGAAGACGATCAGGAGGAAGTACAGAATGATGTGCGGCGTCGCCGCCGTGTCGGCGAGGTTCTTCGTGACCCAGGTCGCCCAGCCCGCCTGCGAGTTCGAGAACTGGACGATCAGCGCCGGGATGTAGAGCAGCGACGAGGCGAAGATGACGGGGATGACGCCCGCCTGGTTCACCTTGAGCGGGATGTACGTCGACGTACCACCGTAGGAGCGCCGGCCGATCATGCGCTTCGCGTACTGCACCGGGATACGGCGCTGCGCCTGCTCCACGAAGACGACCAGCGCGACCATGACCAGGCCGACCAGGATCACCGTGCCGAACTCGATCCAGCCGTCCGCCAGCTCGCCCTGCTTCTTGATGGCCCACAGGGCGGACGGGAAGGTCGCGGCGATCGAGATGAACATCAGGATCGACATGCCGTTGCCGATGCCGCGGTCGGTGATCAGCTCGCCGAGCCACATGACGATGGCCGTACCGGCGGTCATGGTGACCACCATGACGATGGTGGTGAAGATCGCCTGGTCGGGAACGATCTGCCCCGCCACGGTGCAGCCGGAGAAGAGGGCGCCGCTGCGGGCGGTGGCCACCAGGCCGGTGCCCTGGAGGATGGCGAGCGCGATGGTCAGGTAGCGGGTGTACTGCGTGATCTTGGCCGTACCCGCCTGGCCCTCCTTCTTGAGGGCTTCCAGGCGCGGGATCACCACGGTCAGCAGCTGCAGAATGATGCTCGCCGTGATGTACGGCATGATGCCGAGCGCGAAGACCGTGATCTGCAGCAGGGCGCCACCGCTGAACATGTTGACCAGGCCGAAGAGGCCCTGGTTGCCGGACGCCTGGTCCACGCACTCCTGGACGTTCTTGTAGTCGACGCCTGGGATGGGAATGTGGGTACCGAGCCGGTAGACCACGATGATGCCGAGCGTGAAGAGCAGCTTCTTGCGCAGGTCGGGCGTCTTGAACGCCCGGGCGAACGCGGTGAGCACGGTGCCTCCTGCGACCCCCGCGCTACTGCGTCAAGGGTGACGGTCTTGAGGATTCGACTGACGACTTAGTAAGTAACGGTCAACTGCCGCCCAGGGTGCCCCATGTGACGCACCCGTGAAAGAGGGCAGCGCAGGCCACCTTACCGGCGGGACCACCGCCCTTGGAACGACCAACCGGGGATACCCCTTTTGTGGGGCATCCCCGGTTGGGATCGCTCAAGTCATCGGGACGCCTGAAGGGTCAGACGAGCTCGGTGACGGTACCGCCGGCGGCGGTGATCTTCTCCTTGGCGGGGCCGGAGACGGCGTCGACCGTCACCTGCAGCGCCACGGAGATCTCGCCCTGGCCGAGGACCTTGACGAGGCTGTTCTTGCGAACGGCACCCTTGGCCACCAGACCCTCGACGGTGACCTCGCCACCCTCGGGGTAGAGCGCGGCCAGCTTGTCGAGGTTCACGACCTGGAACTCGGTCTTGAACGGGTTCTTGAAGCCCTTCAGCTTCGGAAGGCGCATGTGGAGGGGCATCTGGCCACCCTCGAAGCGCTCCGGAACCTGGTAACGGGCCTTCGTGCCCTTGGTACCACGACCGGCCGTCTTGCCCTTCGACGCCTCACCACGACCCACACGGGTCTTGGCGGTCTTGGCGCCCGGGGCGGGACGGAGGTTGTGGATCTTGAGCGGGTTGTTCTCCGCCATGATCAGTCGACCTCCTCGACCGACACGAGGTGGCGGACGGTGTGCACCATGCCGCGGAACTCGGGGCGGTCCTCCTTGACGACCTGCGTGTTGATGCCCTTGAGACCAAGGGAACGCAGGGTGTCACGGTGGTTCTGCTTGCTGCCGATGTAGGACTTGACCTGCGTAATCCTGAGCTGCGCCATGATTACGCACCCGCCCCGGCACGTGCGCGGAGAAGAGCCGCGGGGGCGACGTCCTCGAGCGGCAGACCGCGGCGGGCCGCGATCTCCTCGGGACGCTGCAGGCCCTTGAGGGCCTCCACGGTCGCGTGCACGATGTTGATCTGGTTGTCGGAGCCGAGCGACTTCGACAGCACGTCGTGGATGCCGGCGCACTCGAGTACGGCGCGCACCGGACCACCGGCGATAACGCCGGTACCCGGGGACGCGGGCTTGAGCAGCACGACGCCGGCGGCCTTCTCGCCCTGGATGGGGTGCGGGATGGTGCCCTGGATGCGGGGGACCTTGAAGAAGTGCTTCTTGGCCTCCTCAACACCCTTGGCGATGGCGGCCGGCACCTCCTTGGCCTTGCCGTATCCGACACCCACGGTGCCGTCACCGTCGCCCACCACGACCAGCGCGGTGAAGCTGAAGCGACGACCACCCTTCACTACCTTGGCGACACGGTTGATTGCGACGACGCGCTCAACGTAAGCGGTCTTCTCGGCGGCAGCTGCGCCGCCGTCACGGCCCTTCCGGTCCCGCCGCTCGCCGCCACCGGCACCGCCACCGCGGCGCTGGGGTCCAGCCATTGGAATTACCTCTCTCTGTTTCCGCTAGCTACGGAACCGGCTCAGAACTTCAGTCCGGCTTCGCGGGCGGCGTCCGCCAGAGCGGCGATGCGCCCGGCGTACTGGTTGCCGCCGCGGTCGAACACGACGGACTCGACGCCCGCGGCCTTGGCGCGCTCGGCGACCAGGGCGCCGACCTGCTTGGCCTGAGCGGACTTGTCGGCCTCGCCGCCACGGATCGAGGTGTCCAGGGTGGACGCCGACGCAAGGGTGTGGCCCTTGAGGTCGTCGATCACCTGGGCCACGATGTGGCGGTTCGAGCGGGTGACGACCAGACGGGGACGCTCCGCCGTACCGGCGATCCGCTTGCGGATCCGGATGTGACGGCGCTTGATCGCGGCGCGCTTGTAGGCGTCGCCCTTGAGGATCTTCTGTCCGTATGCCATGGCTTACTTACCCGCCTTTCCGACCTTGCGGCGGATGACTTCGCCCTCGTACTTGACGCCCTTGGCCTTGTACGGGTCGGGCTTGCGCAGCTTGCGGATGTTGGCCGCAACCTCGCCGACCTTCTGCTTGTCGATGCCCTCGACCGAGAAACGGGTCGGGGACTCCACCTTGAAGGTGATGCCCTCGGGGGCCTCGACCGTGATCGGGTGGCTGTAGCCGAGGGAGAACTCCAGGTTCGAACCCTTGGCGAGCACGCGGTAACCGACACCGCTGATCTCGAGCTTCTTCACGTAACCCTGGGTCACGCCGGTGATCATGTTCGCCACCAGCGTGCGGGACAGGCCGTGCAGGGCCTTGCTCTGACGCTCGTCGTTGGGGCGGGTGACGCTCAGCACGCCGTCCTCGCCCTTGGCGATGTCGATCGGCGCCACGACGGTGTGAGTCAGCGAGCCCTTCGGGCCCTTGACCGAGACCGTACGGCCGTCGATGGTGACGTCCACGCCGGCGGGAACCGCGATGGGGAGCTTGCCGATGCGCGACATAGCTGTTTCCTCCGTTCCCTTCCGCTACCAGACGTAGGCGAGGACTTCCCCACCCACGCCCTTCTTGCCGGCCTGCTTGTCGGTGAGGAGCCCGTGCGACGTGGAGATGATCGCCACACCGAGGCCGCCCAGCACCTTGGGCAGGTTGGTGGACTTCGCGTACACCCGGAGACCGGGCTTGGAGATCCGCTTGATGCCCGCGATGGAGCGCTCACGGTTCGGGCCGAACTTCAGCTCGAGAACGAGGCTCTTGCCGACCTCGGCGTCCTCGGTCTTCCAGCCCGTGATGAAGCCCTCCTGCTGGAGGATCTCCGCGATGTGAGACTTGATCTTGGACGCCGGCATCGTCACAGAGTCGTGGTACGCCGAGTTCGCGTTCCGCAGACGCGTAAGCATGTCTGCGATCGGATCAGTCATGGTCATGAATTGGCCTTCGGCCTCTCTCGCCGGGGTTTCCTGGTGCGCCATCCCTCTCCCCGATCCGAGACGGGACGGGTGCGGCGCGGTGGACCTACGGCGTAGTAAGCAGTCAGTTGCGGGCTTGGCCCGCAGGCGTACGGGCAGCAGACGCCCAACCCCGCAAGCCTACGGCATGCGGAGCCGGGCCTCTGCCGACCCAGATGCTTACCGAGAGTCTGAATAACCCGGAATTACCGGATTACCAGGAACTCTTGGTCACGCCCGGCAGCTCGCCACGGTGAGCCATCTCACGAAGGCACACGCGGCACAGGCCGAACTTGCGGTAAACGGAGTGCGGGCGGCCACAGCGCTGGCAGCGGGTGTAGCCGCGCACCCCGAACTTGGGCTTGCGGGCAGCCTTAGCGATCAGAGCCTTCTTCGCCATCTCGCTCACGCCTCCTTGAAGGGGAAGCCGAGGTGACGAAGGAGCGCGCGGCCCTCAGCGTCGTTGGTCGCCGTGGTCACCACGGTGATGTCCATACCCCGGGTGCGGTCGATCTTGTCCTGGTCGATCTCGTGGAACATGACCTGCTCCGTGAGACCGAAGGTGTAGTTGCCACGGCCGTCGAACTGCTTGGGGGACAGACCGCGGAAGTCGCGGATGCGCGGCAGCGCGAGCGACAGGGTGCGGTCCAGGAACTCCCACATGCGGTCGCCACGGAGGGTGACGTGGGCACCGATCGGCTGGCCCTCGCGCAGCTTGAACTGCGCGATGGACTTGCGGGCCTTGGTGACGGCCGGCTTCTGACCGGTGATCGTGGTGAGGTCGCGGATGGCGCCCTCGATCAGCTTGGAGTCGCGGGCGGCGTCGCCCACACCCATGTTGACCACGATCTTGACGAGGCCGGGGATCTGCATGACGTTCTCGTACGAGAACTCCTCACGCAGCTTGCCCGCGATCTCCTCGCGGTACTTCGTCTTCAGACGCGGAATGGTGGTGGTAGCCATCAGATGTCCTCACCCGTCCGCTTGGCAACGCGGATCTTGTTGCCCTCGTCGTCGAAGCGGTAACCGACGCGAGTGACAACCTTGTTGCCGTCCTTCTCCACGACCAACTGGACGTTGGAGATGTGGATCGGGGCCTCGGTGGTCACAATGCCGCCGGCCTGCGAACCGCGAGCGGTCGGCCCGGCCTTGGTGTGCTTCTTGACCCGGTTGACACCCTCGACCAGGACCCGGTCCTCACGGGGGAAGGCCGCGATGACCTTGCCCTGCTTGCCCTTGTCCTTACCGGTGATGACCTGGACCAGGTCGCCCTTCTTGATCTTCATGCTCACAGCACCTCCGGCGCGAGGGAGATGATCTTCATGAACTTCTTCTCGCGCAGCTCACGGCCGACCGGGCCGAAGATACGGGTGCCGCGAGGGTCGCCGTCGTTCTTCAGAATGACGGCGGCGTTCTCGTCGAAGCGGATGTACGAGCCGTCCGGACGGCGGCGCTCCTTGACGGTGCGAACGATGACCGCCTTGACGACGTCACCCTTCTTCACGTTGCCACCGGGGATCGCGTCCTTGACGGTGGCGACGATGACGTCACCGATACCCGCGTAGCGGCGGCCGGAGCCACCGAGCACACGGATGCAGAGGACTTCCTTCGCACCCGTGTTGTCGGCGACACGCAGCCGCGACTCCTGCTGGATCACGTCTATCTCCTGTTTGTCTGCCGGTTCCCCGGGGGCCGTTCAACCTCTGGCCGAACGGCTCCCGGAGCCTGGCGGAACTGTCCTGCGAGGAATGCCCCGCAGAAACGTACTTTTGGAATTCCCTTGCGGGGATTACCTACTTGGCCTTCTCGAGGACCTCGACGACGCGCCAGCGCTTCGTCGCGGACAGCGGCCGGGTCTCCATGAGGAGGACGCGGTCGCCGACACCCGCGGCGTTCTGCTCGTCGTGGGCCTTGAGCTTCTCGGTGCGGCGGATGACCTTGCCGTACAGCGCGTGGGTCACCCGGTCCTCGACGGCGACGACGACGGTCTTGTCCATCTTGTCGCTGACGACCAGACCCTGACGGGTCTTGCGGAAGCCCCGGCCGGCCTTCGTCTCTTCAGTCACGTTGCTCTCGCTCATCAGGCGCTCTCCACCGTCTCGATGCCCAGCTCGCGCTCACGCATCAGGGTGTAGATCCGCGCGATGTCCTTGCGGACGGCCTTGAGCCGACCGTGGTTCTCGAGCTGGCCCGTCGCCGCCTGGAAGCGGAGGTTGAACAGCTCTTCCTTGGCCTCGCGGAGCTTCGCGAGAAGCTCCTCGTTGCCCAGCTCGCGCAGCTCGGACGCCTTGGTACCGGCCGACATCACGCTTCACCTGCCTCGCGCTTGACGATCCGGCACTTCATCGGCAGCTTGTGGGCCGCACGCGTCAGCGCCTCACGGGCGATCTTCTCGTTGGGGTAGGACAGCTCGAACATGACCCGGCCCGGGTGCACGTTCGCGATCCACCACTCCGGGGAGCCCTTGCCGGAACCCATGCGGGTCTCGGCGGGCTTCTTCGTGAGCGGGCGGTCCGGGTAGATGTTGATCCAGACCTTGCCGCCACGCTTGATGTGGCGGGTCATCGCGATACGGGCCGCCTCGATCTGGCGGTTGGTCACGTACGCCGGCGTGAGGGCCTGGATGCCGTACTCGCCGAACGCGACGGTCGTACCGCCCTTGGCCTGACCACGGCGCTTCGGGTGGTGCTGCTTGCGGTGCTTGACCCTGCGGGGGATCAGCATGTCGGTCAGGCCTCCGTTCCGGTGCTCTCAGCCGGAGCGGCAGCCGCCGGAGCCTCGGCCTTGGGGGCCTCGGCGGCCGGAGCCGACTGCTGCTGCGGCTTGCGCCCGCGACGCTCGCCACCGCGGCCACCACGGGCCGGGCGGTCGTTGCCACCACGGGCCGGGCGGTTGCCGGCACGGGCGGCGGCGTTCTCGGCGCGGACCTCGGCGATGTTCTTGACGTCGCCCTTGTAGATCCAGACCTTCACGCCGATGCGGCCGAAGGTCGTCTTGGCCTCGAAGAAGCCGTAGTCCACGTTCGCGCGGAGCGTGTGCAGCGGCACCCGGCCCTCGCGGTAGAACTCCGAGCGGGACATCTCGGCGCCGCCGAGGCGGCCACCGCACTGGATCTTGATGCCCTTGGCGCCGGCCTTCATCGTGCCCTGCATGCTCTTGCGCATGGCGCGACGGAAGGAGACGCGGGAGGACAGCTGCTCGGCGACGGCCTGGGCCACCAGCTGAGCGTCCGTCTCCGGGCTCTTGACCTCGAGGATGTTCAGCTGGACCTGCTTGCCGGTCAGCTTCTCCAGGTCACCGCGGATGCGGTCGGCCTCGGCGCCGCGGCGGCCGATGACGATGCCCGGACGAGCGGTGTGGATGTCCACCCGCACGCGGTCCCGGGTGCGCTCGATCTCGACCTTGGAGATGCCGGCGCGCTCCATGCCGGACGTCATCATCCGACGGATGGCAACGTCTTCCTTGACGTAGTCCTTGTACAGCTTGTCGGCGTACCAACGCGACTTGAAGTCGGTCGTGACACCGAGCCGGAACCCGTGCGGGTTTACCTTCTGGCCCATTACCGGGTTCCTTCCTTGCTGCTGACGACCACGGTGATGTGGCTGGTCCGCTTGCGGATCCGGTAGGCGCGGCCCTGGGCACGCGGCCGGAACCGCTTCAGGGTCGGGCCCTCGTCGACGTAGGCCTCGGAAATGAAGAGGCTGTCGGCGTCGGTGTGGTCGTAGTTGTGCGCGGCGTTGGCGATGGCGCTGTCCAGCACCTTGCCGACCGGCACGCTCGCGGCCTGCGGGGCGAAACGCAGGACCGCCTGAGCCTCCGTGGCGTCCATGCCACGGATGAGGTCCACCACGCGGCGGGCCTTCATGGGCGTGACGCGGATGTACCGCGCCTGGGCCCTGGCTTCCATGGTTGTCCCTTCAGTGTCTGTCATTGGTCATTCCACCCCGCGTTAGCGGCGCTTCGACTTCCGGTCGTCCTTGACGTGACCCCGGAAGGTGCGCGTCGGCGAGAACTCGCCGAGCTTGTGGCCGACCATGGACTCGGTGACAAACACCGGGATGTGGGTCTTGCCGTTGTGCACCGCGATCGTGTGGCCGAGCATCGCCGGGACGATCATCGAGCGACGGGACCAGGTCTTGATGACGTTCTTGGTACCGGCTTCGTTCTGCGTGTCCACCTTCTTGATCAGGTGGTCGTCGACGAAGGGTCCCTTCTTCAAGCTACGAGGCATCTCAACCCGTCCTTAGCGCTTCTTGTTCGTCTTGCGGCGGCGGACGATGTACTTGTTCGACGCCTTCTTGGGCGAACGAGTACGGCCTTCCTTCTTGCCCCAGGGGGACACGGGGTGACGACCACCGGAGGTCCGGCCCTCACCACCACCGTGCGGGTGGTCCACCGGGTTCATGACCACACCACGGACGGTCGGGCGAACGCCCAGCCACCGCTTGCGGCCCGCCTTGCCCCAGTTGATGTTGTTCTGCTCGGCGTTGCCGACCTCGCCGACCGTGGCGCGGCAGCGCTGGTCGACCAGGCGGATCTCTCCGGACGGCATGCGCAGGTGGGCCATGGTGCCCTCCTTCGCGAGCAGCTGCACGGAGGCGCCGGCGGAGCGGGCGAACTTGGCACCGCCACCGGGACGGAGTTCGATCGCGTGGATCGTGGTACCGACCGGGATGTTGCGGAGGGCCAGGTTGTTGCCCGGCTTGATGTCGGCCCCGGGACCGTTCTCGACGCGGTCGCCCTGCTGCAGGTTGCGCGGGGCGAGGATGTAGCGCTTCTCGCCGTCGGCGTAGTGCAGCAGCGCGATGCGCGCGGTGCGGTTGGGGTCGTACTCGATGTGCGCGACCTTCGCCGGCACGCCGTCCTTGTCGTGCCGACGGAAGTCGATCACGCGGTAGGCGCGCTTGTGTCCGCCACCCTGGTGGCGAACGGTCACACGACCGGCGTTGTTACGGCCGCCCTTGCTGTGCAGCGGGCGGACCAGCGACTTCTCCGGCGTGGACCGCGTGACCTCGACGAAGTCGGCGACGGAGGAGCCACGGCGGCCCGGCGTCGTCGGCTTGTACTTGCGGATACCCATTGTCTCTCAGTCCTCGGAAATGTTCCGAAATCCGGGACGATCCGGACCTCCCGTCAGGAGGTCGGACCGCCGAAGATGTCGATACGGTCGCCCTCGGCAAGGGTCACGATCGCGCGCTTGCTGTCGGCACGCTTGCCGAAGCCGGTGCGGGTGCGCTTGCGCTTGCCCTGGCGGTTGATCGTGTTGACCCCGGTGACCTTGACCGAGAAGACCGCCTGGACGGCCTCCTTGATCTGGGTCTTGTTGGAGCCCGGCGCGACGATGAACGTGTACTTGTTCTCGTCGAGGAGCGCGTAGCTCTTCTCGGACACGACCGGCTTCAGCAGTACGTCACGGGGGTCCGTGAACGCCTTGCTGGCCGGGGTGACGACGGTGTTCTTGCCCTCGGCCTCGTGGCGGCGCGCCTTGGCGACGCGCGCGGCCTTGGCGGCCTTGGCCGCCTTGGAGGCGATGCTCGGGTGACGCGTAGCCATCAGGCCTCGCTCCCTTCGGTGTCGGCGGCCTTGGCGGGGCCGGACACGAAGGACTCGAAAGCGGCCTGGGTGAAGACCACGTCGTCCGAGACGAGAACGTCGTACGTGTTCAGCTGGCCCGGCTCCAGGATGTGGATCTGGGGCAGGTTGCGGGCGGACAGCCACGCGGCCTCGTCGGCGCGGTCGACGACCAGGAGCAGGTTCTTGCGCTCCGAGATCTTGCCGAACAGCGTCCGGGCGGCCTTCGTGGACGGGTTCTCGCCCTCGATGACGCCGGTGACGACGTGGATGCGGTTGTGGCGGGCCCGGTCGGTGAGGGCGTGGCGCAGGGCCGCGGCCTTCATCTTCTTCGGGGTCCGCTGCGAGTAGTCACGCGGCTGCGGGCCGTGGACGACGCCACCGCCGGCGAACTGCGGCGCACGGGTCGAACCCTGGCGGGCGCGGCCGGTGCCCTTCTGGCGGTACGGCTTCTTGCCGCCACCGCGGACCTCGCCGCGACGCTTGGTCTTGTGCGTGCCCTGGCGGGCGGCGGCGTTCTGCGCGACGACGACCTGGTGGATCAGCGGGATGCTGATCTTCTCCACGCCGAAGATCTCCGCGGGGAGTTCGACGCTTCCGGTCTTCTCGCCGGCAGGCGAAAGAATGTCAATGCTGGTCGAAGTACTCATCGGCTTACTCAGGCCCCCTTGGCCGCAGTGCGGACCAGGACGAGGCCGCCGTTCGGACCGGGAACCGCGCCCTTGATGAGCAGCAGACCCTTCTCCGCGTCAACGGCGTGGACGGTCAGGTTCTGGGTGGTGACCCGCTCGTTGCCCATGCGGCCGGCCATGCGGAGGCCCTTGAACACGCGGCCCGGGGTGGCGCAGCCACCGATGGAACCGGGCGAGCGGTGCTTGCGCTGGGTGCCGTGTCCGGCGCCGAGGCCCTTGAAGTTGTGACGCTTCATGACACCGGCGAAGCCCTTGCCCTTGCTCTTGCCGGTGACGTCGACCTTCACGCCGGACTCGAAGACCTCGGCGGTGACTTCCTGACCGAGCGTGTACTCGGCGGCGTCGGCCGTGCGGATCTCGACGAGGTGGCGGCGAGGGGTGACGTCGGCCTTGGCGAAGTGGCCCTTGAGGGGCTTGTTCACCTTGCGCGGGTCGATCTCGCCGAACGCGATCTGGACGGACTCGTAGCCGTCGGCGTCGTTCGTGCGGACCTGGGTGACGACGTTGGGGCCGGCCTTGACGACGGTGACCGGAACAACGCGGTTGTTCTCGTCCCACACCTGCGTCATGCCGAGCTTCTCGCCCAGGATGCCCTTGATCTGCTTGGTCATCTTCAGATCACCGCCCTCAGAGCTTGATCTCGATGTCGACACCGGCCGGGAGGTCGAGTCGCATCAGAGAGTCAACGGTCTTGGGGGTCGGGTCGAGGATGTCGATCAGGCGCTTGTGCGTGCGCATCTCGAAGTGCTCGCGCGAGTCCTTGTACTTGTGCGGCGACTTGATGACGCAGTACACGTTCTTCTCAGTGGGCAGCGGCACCGGGCCCGCGACCGACGCACCAGTGCGAGTCACCGTCTCGACGATCTTCTTCGCCGAAGAGTCGATGACCTCGTGGTCGTAGGCCTTGAGCCGGATGCGGATCTTCTGTCCCGCCATGGCTACTCAGTAGTCCTGTCTCTCGTAACGCTCTGGACCCGGTGATCCCTTGTCATTCCGCTCCCCCTCCGACCCACGCGGTCGGGCGTGTCGCGCTCCCGCTGACACGGATGTCCCTTTTCGGGACTTCCCTGCGATGGGAGTGCGGGCCCTTCCGGAACCGCGGGCGGGGACGAGAGGCCCACCGGGCGCCTGGCCTGCACCCCGCTGACACTTCCCGGAAGATTCCCGTACGTCCGCCCCTGGGGCGACGAGTACTGTGGGACTCGCTTCCGGTCCCCCCGGCGGGAGGCGCGCAGCATCGGCACTCGACCGAGCAACCCCGCTAGTTTGCCATACGGGGGGTGGGGCTGGCCAATCGGGGCGGAGAGAATACCCCGGGGGTGACGTGGATCAAACCCGGGGCCACTGCCGCCGCCGTTAAAGCCACTCTCCCCCGTCGCCCTCCGCGCCGACCCCGTAAGCGCGCACCAGCACGACCAACTGCACCGGCACGTCCGTGTCGTCGTGCTTGACGCCGGCCAGGACGACCTTGTCCGAGATCCGCCACGCGGTGTGGTCGATGTAGTCCACGCCGTCCGTCAGGTCCTCGTCGACCCTCTCCAGCCCGGCCCCGAGAGGCCCGGACTCCAGCTGGGCGACGACGCCCGGAAGCTCCGCGGCGGCCGCGTCATAGAGGTCGTCGATGTAGGTGTCCGGGTCAGGCTGCTCGTCATCAACGTCTCGGTGCCAGACGGTGAACTCCACCTGCACCGAGGGGCCGTCACCCTGGATCCACGCATGGGCGTCGGCGCGCCGCCAGGTCGTCGCCCACTCCTTCGCCGGATTCCTGCGCTCGCCGGCCCAGCCCGCGGCGTCGAGAACGGCTGCCGCCGCCGGCCCGGTGAGTTCGTCGAGGTCGGACAGCTGACTCAATTCCGCGCTCACGTCAACCATTTACTCATTCCGCTCATACCATTTCCGGGCACATGAAATACCGACAGCGTACCATTTGCCATCGCCTCCGGGAAATGAGTTCCGAGTACTTCACGGAAGTGAGCAGCGCCCGCCTCGTTCGATATCGCGTAGCGCACACCATTCCCGCCCATTTCCTCATTCAATTTCAGCAGCTTGGCGGCCTGATCGGTAATTTTTGTCTCGTTGTAGAAAGAACTCTCGGGATTGTAGGCGGACTTCGCCCACTCGCTCTCCCGTCCGCCGGTGAACTTGGCCTCCATGATCCAGCCGTTGGTGGGGCCGCCGTCCACATGCACCGCCCGACCGTCGGACAGCTTCCATATCTGCTCGTAGTCCGTACCGGACACGACGCGCTGGTACCTGAACGAAGGGCGCTTCAGCATCTTTTCGGTCAGCCAGGCGAGCCCCTTGAACGTGGGGCAGCTCTGAAGCCCCAGAGGGTCGGACCAGACCAGCGGGTTGACCACGTACGCGTAGTGGTCGGGCCCGGCGGCCAGCCCCAGCGGGTCGGGCGAGATGTACCGCGTGGTGTACGGGTCGTAATACCGGAAGTGGTTGTAGTGCAGACCACTCTCGGCGTCGAAATACTGCCCGGGGAAACGAAGTGGGCATTCTTCCTCCGCCGACTGAGGGTCCCGTGGTGCGCCCCAGAGGCTCGACCTGTTCTTCCAGGTCACGTTTCCGTCCGGGGCGAGCAGTTCGGCGGGACTCCCGGCGAGATCGCTCACTATCAGCCGGAATCTCTGGTCGACCTCGTCCTGCGGAGCGTCTCGGAGCCATTCACGCGTGCACTGAGCCACTGCCCGATGGCTGTCGGGCGTGTACTCCCACGTGATGCTGGTACGGGCTCCGGAAGCGCGCTCATGGATCTCCTCCGCGAGCCGGCTGCCGTCCCAGACGAAGAACACCGCCTCCTCGACCTCCCCCGAGGAGCCGAGACGCTCCTTCGCCACCCGGCGTCCGAGGGGGTCGTAGGTGTAGCGCCAGGTCGTTCCGTCCGGCGTGACGAGGCCCGTCAGCCGGTCGTCGGCGTTCCAGGTGTAGGTCCAGCTCCTGCGGAGTCCCGACAGCGTTCGGCAGGTCCGCCGGACCACCCGGCCCTGGGAGTCGTACGCGTAACGGATACGCCCGGCTCGCGTCAGCCGGTTTCCCGCGTAGGCGAATCGCTGCGCGGCTTCCTCACCGGCACCGTCCGCGGTCTCCCGGTGAGAGACGGCGACCACGCGTCCCCCACCGTCGTACGCATAGCTTTCACTCCATCCCTCCGCGCTGACTCCGGTGGGCCGGCCGGCCGCGTCCAGGGCATAGCGCTTCCTGCCGCCCCGGCGTTCGAGTACCTCCACGGGACCGGCGGCACCATGGATGTACTGACGGTCGACGGACGCCGCTTCGGCAGTCCCGTGTCCCGCGCGGACGACCGTCTGGCTGCGCATGCGGTGCAGCGCGTCCCAGGACTGCGCCACCGCCGGTCCGTCGCCCAGCCGGATCTCCGTCTCCCTGCCCGCGGCGTCGTAGTCGAACCGCAGGGCGCCTTCGGAGGCCACCAGCTCGTGCGGCAGGCCGTCCATGGTGTACGACCAGCTGCTCTCGGCTCCCGTCGGAGTGACACGCGTCGTACGACGCCCGGCGATGTCGTAGCGGAAGCTGCTGGTCCGCCCGTTGACGGTCTCCTTTGTCACCCGGCCGTACTCGTCGTGCGCGAGGGTGAGCCGGACGCCGGGCGACAGCGCCTCCGCCAGCCGCCCGGCGTCGTCGTACCGGAACACCGTGGTCGAGTCCCCGGCACGCTTCTCGACCACGTTGCCGATCACGTCACGCAGGTACTCGACGCTCTCACCGGCGCCATTGACCTGCTTGACCAGACGGCCCACCTCGTCTCGCACATAGCTGAGCGAGCGTCCGTCGAAGTCCTGTTCCGCGGCCAGTCGGCCCGCGGCGTCATAGGTGTACCGCCAGGACCGCCCGCGGCTGTCGGTGACCGCGGTGAGCCGAAGCTCGGTGTCGTGCTCGAAGCGGAGCACCGCGCCCGCGGGGTCGGTCCTGCTCACCAACAGGTCGAAGTGCGAGTAGACCGACGTGGTGGTCGCTCCGCCGGGGTCGGTGTGGGCGAGGAGATTCCCCTCCGCGTCCCAGATCCAGTTCTCCACGCTGCCGTCGGCCGCGGTCCTCCGTGTTCTCCTCCCCTCCGGCGTCCACGAGATGCGGGTGACACCGCCGAGCGGGTCGACGACCGAGTCGACGCGGCCGAAGGGGTCACGGCCGTACTCGACGAACGCGCCCGTCGGGTTCGCGACCCTCACCGGCAGACCGGCGGCATTCGTCACGATGGACACCTTCGAACCCAGCGGGTCGGTGATGCCGGTGAGGGCACCGCCTGATCCATAGGTGAAGCTGGTCCTGGCGCCTCCCGGCTCCACCACCGCCGTACGGTTTCCACGGTCGTCGTAGGAATAGGTGCGCACGGCTCCGTCGCCACCCACCGTCACCACGGGAAGGTGCCACTGGTTGTACTCCGCGGTCGCCCGGCGCCCGTCGGGGCCGGCGATGGAAGTGACGTTGCCCGCGTCGTCGTAGGTGTACGTGGTCTCCCGTCCCACGGGGTCGATCTGCTTGAGCAGCCGGCCGTGACGATCCCATTCGAGCGATTCCTGGCGCTCCAGCGGATCGGTCACCCGCACGAGTTGCAGCAACTCGTTGTGCTCGAACCGGGTGACGTGGCCGAGCGAGTTCGTGTACGCGGTGACGCGCGGCGCGGAGTCGTAGTCGATGACGCAGTTCAGGTGGCCGTCGGCGCCCCGGCCCGCGACGCAGCGATCGTCTCCGTCGTACCTGAACCGGTACCAGCTGCCGTTCCGGTCGGTCCAGGAGACAACGCGTGCTCGGTCGTCGTATTCGAGCCGGAAGGGCAGACCGGAGGAATTGACGATCTGCGTGAGGTTGCGGTCGGCCGAATACGCGTAGCGAAGAAGGGTCGTCGTGTCGTCGGTGTGGGCACCGTGACGCAACCGCAGGCTCGTGACCAGGCCGTCCGTCGTCTCGACCTCGACGTGGTAGCCGGCCGAGTGCTGAACCGCGGTCGGAGCACCGTCGGCACTGCGGGTGATGTCGACGCGATTGTCGTTCCGGTCCGTGATCGCGGACAGCGCCAAGGTGTACGGCATGTCCGGCAGCGGCTCGGCAACCACTGAGAAGTGCCGTGTCACACCGAGCGCCGGGTCATGGATGCGCAGGGTGCCACGGTTGGGCCCGTCCCATTCCAACGGCCATCGCGGGCCTTCGAGAGGCAGGGCGGGCGCACCGGGGACGGGCACCGGATACGCGAGGATCATGCCGTCCTCGGCGGCGAACAGCACCCCTTCGGCGTCCAGTTCGACCCGTTCGTCGAGCGTGGACGCCCATGACCTGCCGAACCACCGGCCTTCTCGGTACGTCGAGAGATGTGTGCGCTTCAGCGCCAGCGTCAGAACCCCGGGCAGCTCGACGTCGGTGTCGTACATCAGCATTTCGCCGGTGACCATGTCGATGGGGTCGCCACCGGGGCATCGTCCGGCAAGTGCCTTGCTCCGCTGCACGAGGTTGCCCGCGCCGCCTCTGAGCGACCTGCCCAGTCCTTTGACCCCCTGCGTCATGCCCTTGAGCCCCAGCTTGCCCGCCGCCTTCATCCCCTTGGCGAGCCCCCCGAGGGTGGTGAGGCCCTTCATGCCGGGGATGCAGTCGAGGGCGGCCAGGCCCACGTCCCACAGGGACGCCTGGCCCTTGCTGTATTTGTAGAGCGTGTCCGCCAGTACCACGAGGGCCGCGATCAGGACGATTGCGCCCAGGATCGGGCCGCCGATGATCATCGCGACGATGCCGACGATCGCGACGACCACCTTGCAGACCGCGACGATGTTGTCCCAGTTGTCCGTGAACCAGTCGCCGATGTCCTCCCACCACGACCGGTTCTGGATACCCGCGTCGGACGCCTCGTCGATCTTGTTCTTGGCCTCCCGGGCCGCGTCCTCACGCATCCGGCGCGCGTCCGCCGCCATCTTCTTCGCCGCGTCCAGCGCACTGTGCGCGTCGGCCACCGCCGACTGCGCCTTCGTCCGCGCCGTCCTGGCCTGCTGCGCGTCCCGCGTGGCCGCGCGGACCCTGGCCTCGTCCGGCTCGTCCGCGTCCGACCTGCTGCCCGTCGGATCGTCCTTGTACTTGTCCGCCTCCTTCGACGCCCGCGTCACCCACGAATCCGCCGAGGACAACTTCGACTGCGCCAACGTCAGATCCTCACGGGCCTCCCGCGCCTTCACCAGCGCCTTGTCCGCCAAGGCCTGCGCCCGCTCCAGCTTCGGCCAGAAGTCCGCCAGCGCGTCGCCGCACATCGCGTACGACTTCTCCAGCTTCCTCAAGTTCTTCGGAACACCCGAGAACTCCTCCTTGAAGACCGCGGCCGACTTCCCCGCCCACTCCGCGAGCGTCGACTCCCCCGCCATCCCCTTCACCAGACGCAACGCCTCCGACACGTCGTCGGCGAAGTCGTGCAGCGTCTTCGCGAGCGTCCGCACCCGATGCGGATCACCCGGAGTCGGGTCCTTGTCCAGGTCCAGGACATGCCAGTCACTCGGCCTGTGGCCCGCCATCCCGCAACCCCCGTCAACACACACGCATCAGCGACAACGACCCTACGCACACGTGAACTTACAAGGCACAGCCGTGTGTGGAAAAGGGTGGCACCGACAGCCCCACGTGATCATCACGTTAGGGTCGGGCGACGAGACGCGCTCGAACATCGGGGGGATGACGTGGCGGAGGCCGGTGCAGGCGAGAGTGAGGCGTCGCGGACACTGCGGGCCGCCGGGCGGGTGGACAAGTGGTCGATCGGGTGGATTCTGCTGGCGCTCGCGCTGTGGATCTGCTTCGCGATCCTGATGCTCTCCTCGTACGGCCCCGAGTCCTACGACGGTGATCCCCGCTGCGAGGGCCCGCTGTTGGCCCCGTTCCAGCGGGCCGGCTCCGTCTGTGACAGCGAGCTGCGCCAGTGGCCGGCGCTGCTCGGCATCATGGCCCTCGCCTGCATCGCGACCGTCGTCGCGGCGGCGACCACGGTCTACGCCAGGCTGCTGTCCCGGCTGGCGAAAGTGGCCGGCCCCGAATCGGCCGCGGGGTCGTCCTCAGCCCCTGGACTCAGCCCCTGAACTCAGCTCACGAAGCGGAACGTCGACGTGATCGCGTCGAAGATGTCGAAGAAGGAGTCCGCGAGGTCGAGGACCTGGCTGCTGCCCGCGACCAGGGCGACCTTGCCCTCCTGACCGGGGACCGGGATGAACGTCTGCATGAGGACCGCGCGGACGGTGCGGTTCAGGGCGTCGCCGGGAACGGCGATGTCCTCGATGCCCCGGGTACGGGCCGCCGGGCCCACGCCGGGGATGTCGACGGTCGTCACCTCGCGCCAGGAGTCGCCGGGCTTCCTCGGCTCCTTGACGGCGAGTTGGCCCGCGATGGCGGCCGGGTCGGTGGGCAGCGGGTCGCCGGAGGACGTACGGCCGCCGACCAGCGAGACCGTCACCGAGCCGGTGATCGGGGTGTCGCCGCCGAAGCTCTCCGCCATGCAACCGCAGTACAGCGCGCCGGACTTCCACGCGTCGGACGCGGCCTTCTGCAGGAAGGTGACGAACGCGGCGCGGGACGGCTCCAGTTCGGGGTAGCGGCGGACCCGCTCGTCGACCATGCGCCGGATCGAGTCGTCCCGCGACTCCGGACGTACGTCGAACTCCCACCAGGACTCGGGCACCTTGATCCGGAACCCGCCGCGTTCGACGGTGAGTGCTTCGGTGTAGCGGGCCACGGCTTCTGCGGCCTTCCGTTCGTTCGGGCAGGGGTTCGCTCGGTCAGGGGTTCGTGCGTGCCGTCATCCTCCCACGGCGTCCGGCGACGCTCAGATGACGCCCTGGGCCAGCATCGCGTCCGCCACCCGCTCGAAGCCCGCGATGTTCGCGCCGGTCACGTAGTCGCCGGGGGCGCCGTAGCGCTCGGCGGTCTCGTGGCAGGTGGTGTGGATGTCGTCCATGATGCGGGTCAGCTCCTCCTCGACCCGCGCCGCCGTCCAGGACGTACGGGCGTGGTTCTGCGCCATCTCCAGGGCGCTGACCGCGACGCCGCCCGCGTTGGCCGCCTTGCCGGGCCCGAAGGCGACGCCGGAGCGCTGGAACAGGCGCACGGCCTCGCGCGTCGCCGGCATGTTCGCGCCCTCCGAGACCGCCTTCACGCCGTTGCGGATCAGGGTCGCGGCGTCGTTTTCGTCCAGCTCGTTCTGCGTGGCCGACGGGAGCGCGACGTCGGCCGGAACGTCCCAGACGCTTCCGCCGGGCACGAAGCGGGCCGAGGAGCCCCGGCGCTCGGCGTACGTGCCGACCCGGCCGCGCTCGACCTCCTTGACCCGCCTCAGCAGCTCTACGTCGATGCCCTTCTCGTCGACGACGTAGCCGGAGGAGTCCGAGCAGGTCACGGCGTTCGCACCGAGGGCGGCGAGCTTCTCGACGGTGTGGATCGCGACGTTTCCGGAGCCCGAGACGACCGCCGTCTGCCCCTCCAGGTCCTCACCGCGCTCGCGCAGCATCGCCGCCGCGAAGAGCACGTTGCCGTATCCGGTCGCCTCCGGGCGGACCAGTGAGCCGCCCCAGCCCGCGCCCTTGCCGGTGAGGACACCGGCCTCCCAGCGGTTGGTGATCCGGCGGTACTGGCCGAACAGGTAGCCGATCTCCCGGCCGCCGACGCCGATGTCTCCCGCCGGGACGTCGGTGTGCTCGCCGATGTGCCGGTACAGCTCCGTCATGAACGACTGGCAGAACCGCATGATCTCCGCGTCGCTGCGCCCGCGTGGGTCGAAGTCGCTGCCGCCCTTGCCGCCGCCGATGCCGAGGCCGGTCAGTGCGTTCTTGAATATCTGCTCGAAGCCCAGGAACTTGATGACGCCCAGATTGACGGAGGGGTGGAAGCGCAGGCCGCCCTTGTACGGGCCCAGCGCGCTGTTGAACTCGACCCGGAAGCCGCGGTTGACGCGCACCCGGCCCTGGTCGTCCTGCCACGGCACCCGGAAGACGACCTGCCGCTCCGGCTCGACCAGCCGCTCGACCAGGCCCGGTTCGGCGTACTCGGGCCGGGCCGCCAGCACCGGCGCGAGCGTCTCCAGCACCTCACGGGCGGCCTGGTGGAACTCGGGCTGGGCCGGGTCGCGGTGCTCGATCTCGGCGAGGAGGCGGTCGAGCGTGATCCTGGTCTGGCTTAGCGTCGTCACGGGGGCCCTTTCTGGCACGGCGCTGTCGCCGCGCGTGGGACACTTGGGTGTTACGCGCATGTAAACATCCTGGCCAGCACCCTGAGCAGGGTGTGACCACGATGTGAGACCGAATATTCACACCCTTCGGCCGCGGGAGCCTCCCCGCAAAGCGTGAACACTTTGGGGGAAAGTGTTCACGCTTTGGCGGAGTACCTGCGGGGGGGGGCGTCAGCTCTCAGAGGCGTACGGGACGAAGTCCGCCCAGGCACCGGGGGTGAGCGCCAGCCGGGCACCGTCCGTGATCTTGGAGTCGCGGACGTGGATCACGCCGGGGGCGGTGGCGATTTCGACGCAGGACTCGCCGTTGGTACCGCCGCTGTAGCTGCTCTTGAACCACGCCGGCTCGGAGGCGTCCTCGGCGGAGGCCTTGCGCATCATGTCTCTCCCAGCACTCTCGCGATGGGGGCCAGCGACTCCCTCGGGGGGAGGGCCTGCGCCCGGATGGTGCCATATTGCAGCTCTACGACGCGGAGTTGTTTTGGGTCGGAAACAGGCCGTCGGCTCGCCCCACTGCCGTACCGTCCGGGAACTTCAGCAGCCCGATTCGGCCGTCCAAGCCGGGGTGAGCTTCCGTGTTGGTCGGCATGATCTGAAGCGTGACGCAATTCAATCGCCCCACCTCCAGCAGGTGTTCGAGCTGCCGTTGCCACACCATTGTGCCCCCAACCTGTCGACGCAGCGGCGCCTCTTCCACCACGAAGTGGATGGACGGAGCGGGGTCGCGTTCGAAGACCGACCGCCTGGCCAGCCGAGCGGCCACCATGCGTTGCACGTCGTCCGGTGAGTACGGCGGTTGCGCTGCCCCGATCAAGATCCGCACATGCTCCGGCGTCTGCAACAAGCCCGGGATGATGTTGCACTCATAGACCCCGATCTCAGCCGCCTTGCCCTCCATCTTCCCCAGCTCCCGTACCTTCTTCGGGTACCGGACCTTCTTCACGTCCTCCCAGGTCGCCGCGATGAGCCCACCCGCGTCGAGTACCTCGTCGGCCCTGTCCAGATACTCCTGCCGGGGAATCCGCTTGCCGCCCTCGACCTTGTAGACGACGTCCTCCCCGTACCCGACCGCCAGCCCGAAGTCCGCGGCGCGCATCCCTACGGCCTCCTGACGCGGCTTCAACTGCCGCCCCCACCGTCGTGATGACCGCGATACCCCACTCGTCGTCCGGGTCGACCTCCCAACCCGACTCGTCCGCCCCGCCCTTTAGCCGGCCCGCCTCCGCCTCGACCACCATCCCGCGCCCCTTCGTCGTACTCTCTGCATTGCCCCCGGCGCCCTACCCGCAGGGCCCGTCCTGACAGCCCGGACAGCGCTGGACAACCACCGGACAGTCACCGTACGTACCCGATGAGTCACCTCTCGCTGTACGCAACTTCAGCGTGCCGCTGTCCCCCACGCCGCGCGGTGCCCGCCTTGCCCGCCTGCTCGCGACCGAGCAGTTGCGCTCGTGGGGCCTCCCCCTGGACCCGGCACGCCAACTGGTCGCGGAGCCGGCCTCGAACGCGGCAGATCACGGACGCGTCCCCGGCCGCGATTTCCGCCTCACGCTCTACGTCGTCGGGGACACCCTGCGTATCGAGGTCACCGACACCAGGAGTGAGCGGCTGCCCTGCCCGCAGACACCCGCTCCCGACGCGGAACGCGGCCGTGGCCTGCTGCTCGTCGAAGCGCTGGCGGACCGCTGGGGCGTGATCGAGAGGAGGTTTCCACGCAAGACCGTGTGGGCCAAGCTGGGCTTGGCGGCGCCTGGGACGCGGTGAGCACGTGCCGGACCCCGACCTCGACGGCATCACACACGGCACCCGGGCCGCAGCCCCCCTCGGGTCCGAGGGGGGCTGCGGCCATCCGCGAATGACCGCCTCTCACTCCACGTCGACCACGAACAACTCGTCCGCAGACTTCGCCGTGACCGCCCGCGTGAGCCAGAGCCCCAAGGTGTCCAGATCGCCACACCCCAGAACCCGATTGCGCTCGGCGTCGGACACCACAACACCCCGCCGTTCCAGCAACACGAGAATGCTCTCGACCCAACCAGCGACCCGACCCTCCTCGCGGCCCTCCGCCCGAAGGCTCTGCGCCGTCCGCGACTGGAAGAAGGACAGATCCCGCTCCATACGACTCAGCCTTCGGCTTCGGTCCCGGCATCCACGAACAACTCAGCCGCCGACGCAGCCAGATCGCCCGCTCAAACCAAACACCCAGGATCTCAGAATCCCCACAGCCCAGGATGCGTGCCCGCTCGTCCTCGGACACCTCGATCCCCCGGCTCCTCAGAAGCACCAGGATGTCCTCGGCCCGACCCTCTGCCCTGCCCTCCGCCCGAAGGTTCTGCGCGGTCTGCGACTGGAAGAAGGAGAGATCGGCGGCCATGATCTGCCTCCATAGGTTCGCGGCCGGCGTCTCGCCGAGGCCTTGTTCCGTGAGTTCGATGAAGATGCTTGCAGTGTTCTCGTCTTCGGCCGACAGGCCCTTCAACGCCGTCGCCAGCGCTTTCAGTATGGCATCGGCATCCGGATCCCAGCGGTGCAGAGCCGCGGAGAGGACGGTCAGCGGAATGTCACGCGCCGCCTCGTCGGGACTGTCGATCACCGGCAGGTTGTCCGGCCCGAGGACGAGCGGCCGCACCGTGAGAGAGGGCCACTGCGCGGGCCCGATGTCGACGTGCTGAGCCGCCCAGGCGGCGGTGCGGCGGTCGGCGCAGACGACCAGGAGGACCGGCGGGAGACGGTACTTGGCGTGCAGGTGCGACAAGTAGTACGCCCAACTGGACGGCTTGTCGGAGTCCGGCTTCCCCTGCGACTCCACGGCGAGGAGGAACCTGTCGCCACCCCCCGTGTCCATGCGCAGCAGCGTGTCCACACGCCGCTCCACCGGGCGGTTTTCGGTGAGATCGGTGGGGAAGGGCAGGGCCGAGACGGGCTCGGCGAAGGTGATGCCGAGGCTCTTGACGGCACGTGCGAAGAGGGCCGGATCCTCCTGGAAGATCCTTTGCAGCGCCTCATGGGATGAACTGACCATGCAGGAAAGGTAGGCCGCACGAAGAAGGGACCAAGGGCATATGCCAATGGTTCCTGCGAACGAGTGATGTCCCACCGAAGGCTGTTGACCCGACCCCGGTCCGGCCGTGCGAAAGGGCCCGTACGACCGAAGTCGTACGGGCCCTCTCAGGCATCAGCCCATGTCAGGTCGGCGGACCGACAAGCAAGCGGTGCTTACTTGTTGATCTTGGTGACCTGGCCGGCGCCCACGGTCCGGCCACCCTCGCGGATGGCGAACTTCAGGCCCTCTTCCATGGCGACGGGCTGGATGAGCTCCACCTTCATCTCGGTGTTGTCACCCGGCATGACCATCTCGGTGCCCTCGGGGAGGGTCACGACGCCGGTCACGTCCGTCGTACGGAAGTAGAACTGCGGACGGTAGTTGTTGAAGAAGGGGGTGTGACGGCCACCCTCGTCCTTCGACAGGATGTAGGCCTGGGCCTCGAACTCGGTGTGCGGGGTGACCGAGCCCGGCTTGATGATGACCTGGCCGCGCTCAACGTCCTCGCGCTTGATGCCACGAAGCAGCAGACCGACGTTCTCACCGGCCTGGCCCTCGTCGAGGAGCTTCCGGAACATCTCGATGCCGGTGACCGTGGTGGTGGTCTTGTCCTGCTTGATGCCGATGATGTCGACGGTCTCGTTGACCTTGAGGATGCCGCGCTCGATACGACCGGTGACGACGGTGCCACGACCGGTGATCGTGAAGACGTCCTCGATCGGCATCAGGAACGGCTTGTCAACGTCGCGCTCGGGCTCCGGGATGGCCTCGTCCACGGCCTTCATCAGCTCGAGGACCGAGTTGCCCCACTCCTTGTCGCCCTCAAGGGCCTTCAGGGCGGAGACCTTGACGACGGGAACGTCGTCGCCCGGGAACTCGTACTCGGAGAGCAGCTCACGCACTTCGAGCTCGACGAGCTCCAGGATCTCCTCGTCGTCCACCATGTCGGCCTTGTTCAGGGCGACGACGATGTACGGAACGCCGACCTGGCGGGCCAGGAGCACGTGCTCCTTGGTCTGCGGCATCGGGCCGTCGGTCGCGGCGACCACGAGGATGGCGCCGTCCATCTGCGCGGCACCCGTGATCATGTTCTTGATGTAGTCCGCGTGACCCGGGCAGTCGACGTGCGCGTAGTGACGCGTCTCCGTCTGGTACTCGACGTGCGCGATGGAGATGGTGATACCGCGCTGGCGCTCCTCGGGAGCCTTGTCGATCTGGTCGAAGGCCGAGGCCTCGTTCAGGTCGGGGTACGCGTCGTGCAGCACCTTGGTAATGGCGGCCGTGAGGGTCGTCTTACCGTGGTCGATGTGACCGATGGTGCCGATGTTGACGTGCGGCTTAGTCCGCTCGAACTTCGCCTTCGCCACTGGGTTCCTCCTGTGGAGTGGTTCTGTACGCCTTACTCATCGGCGCCAGGTGATCTTTGCTGGAAAGCCCGGGTGCCGAGGGCATTCCACCGGTTCGCGGCGGAATGCCCCATGCAGGCTCCGGGGTCAAGCCTAAAGCGTGTGAACGGGGTCCGTTGAACGGAGTCCGTTACTCGCCCTTGGCCTTCGCGATGATCTCCTCGGCGACGTTCCGGGGAACCTCGGCGTAGGAGTCGAACTGCATCGAGTAGCTCGCGCGACCCGATGTCTTGCTGCGGAGGTCTCCGACGTAGCCGAACATCTCCGACAGGGGCACGAGCCCCTTGACGACGCGGGCACCCATCCGCTCCTCCATGGCCTGGATCTGGCCACGACGGGAGTTGATGTCACCGATGACGTCACCCATGTAGTCCTCGGGCGTGGTGACCTCGACGGCCATCATCGGCTCCAGGAGCACGGGCGAAGCCTTGCGCGCGGCCTCCTTGAAGGCCTGCGAACCGGCGATCTTGAACGCGAGTTCGGAGGAGTCGACCTCGTGGTAGCCACCGTCGATGAGCGTGACGCGGACGCCCGTCATCTCGTAGCCGGCCAGGATGCCGAACTGCATGGCCTCCTGCGCACCGGCGTCCACCGAAGGGATGTACTCCTTCGGGATGCGGCCACCGGTGACCTTGTTCACGAACTCGTACGAGGCGTCGCCGCCCTCGATCGGCTCGATCGCGATCTGCACCTTGGCGAACTGACCGGTGCCACCGGTCTGCTTCTTGTGGGTGTAGTCCACGCGCTCGACGGTCTTGCGAATCGTCTCACGGTAGGCGACCTGCGGCTTACCGACGTTGGCCTCGACCTTGAACTCACGGCGCATACGGTCGACCAGCACCTCGAGGTGCAGCTCGCCCATACCACCGATGATGGTCTGGCCCGTCTCCTCGTTCGTGTGGACCTGGAAGGACGGGTCCTCCTCGGCCAGCCGCTGGATCGCGACGCCCAGCTTCTCCTGGTCGCCCTTCGACTTGGGCTCGATGGCGACCTGGATGACCGGCGCCGGGAAGTCCATGGACTCCAGGATGACCGGGTTCTTGTCGTCGGACAGCGTCTCACCGGTGGTGGTCTGCTTCAGGCCCATGACGGCGACGATGTCGCCGGCGCCCACCGACTCGATCTCCTCACGCTTGTTCGCGTGCATGCGGTAGATCTTGCCGATGCGCTCCTTGCGGCCCTTGACCGAGTTCAGCACCGCGGTGCCGGACTGCAGACGGCCGGAGTACACCCGGACGAAGGTGAGCTTGCCCAGGTGCGGGTCGCTCATGATCTTGAACGCGAGCGCGGCCAGCGGCTCGTCCTCGGACGGCTTGCGCTTGACGACGACCTCGGGGTCCTTGACGTCGTGGCCCTCGATGGCCTCGACGTTCGAGCGGGGTCGGCAGGTAGCGCACGACCGCGTCGAGCAGGGGCTGAACGCCCTTGTTCTTGAACGCGGTTCCGCAGAACACCGGGGTGACCGTGGTGTCCTCGGACTTGCCGGAGGCGATGGTGATACGACGGATCGCGGCGTACAGCTGCTCCTCGGTGGGCTCCTGGCCCTCCAGGTACAGCTCCATGATCTCTTCGTCGTTCTCCGCGACGGCCTCGACCAGCTTGCCGCGCCACTCCTCGGCGGCCTCGGTGTGCGTGGCCGGGATGTCGACGGTGTCGTACATCTCGCCCTTGGCGGCCTCGGCGGACCACACGAGCGCCTTCATGCGGACCAGGTCCACGACGCCCTGGAAGTCGGCCTCGGCACCGATCGGGAGCTGCATGACGAGCGGCTGGGCGCCCAGGCGGTCCGAGATCATGTCCACGCAGCGGTGGAACTCGGCGCCGGTGCGGTCCAGCTTGTTCACGAAGCAGATGCGCGGCACGCCGTAACGGTCGGCCTGACGCCACACCGTCTCGGACTGCGGCTCGACACCGGCGACACCGTCGAACACGGTCACGGCACCGTCGAGCACACGCAGGGAGCGCTCCACCTCGACGGTGAAGTCGACGTGCCCCGGGGTGTCGATGATGTTGATCGTGTAGTCGTTGTCCTCGAGCGGCCAGTGACAGGTGGTCGCAGCAGAGGTGATCGTGATGCCACGCTCCTGCTCCTGCTCCATCCAGTCCATCGTGGCAGCGCCGTCGTGGACCTCACCGATCTTGTACGACACGCCGGTGTAGAACAGGATCCGCTCGGTGGTGGTCGTCTTGCCCGCGTCGATGTGGGCCATGATCCCGATGTTGCGGACCTTGGCCAGGTCAAGTGAAGTGGTAGCCATAAGGCTTCAGTCTTCTCTCGGTCTCGATGTGGGTAGCGACTACCAGCGGTAGTGCGCGAAGGCCTTGTTGGACTCGGCCATCTTGTGCGTGTCCTCGCGCTTCTTCACAGCGGCGCCGAGGCCGTTGGAGGCGTCGAGGAGTTCGTTGAGCAGACGCTCGGTCATGGTCTTCTCGCGACGGGCGCGGGAGTAACCGACGAGCCAGCGCAGCGCGAGGGTGTTGGCGCGACCGGGCTTGACCTCGATCGGCACCTGGTACGTCGCACCACCGACACGGCGGGACTTGACCTCGAGGGTCGGCTTGATGTTCTCGAGAGCGCGCTTCAGCGTGATGACCGGGTCGTTGCCGGTCTTCTCGCGAAGGCCCTCCATGGCGCCGTAGACGATGCGCTCGGCGGTGGAGCGCTTGCCGTTCAGCAGCACCTTGTTGATCAGGGAGGTCACCAGAGGAGAACCGTAGACCGGGTCGATGATGACCGGGCGCTTCGGGGCGGGGCCCTTACGAGGCATTCTTACTTCTCCTTCTTGGCGCCGTAGCGGCTGCGGGCCTGCTTGCGGTTCTTCACACCCTGGGTGTCAAGTGAACCGCGGATGATCTTGTAGCGAACACCCGGCAGGTCCTTCACACGGCCGCCGCGCACGAGCACGATGGAGTGCTCCTGCAAGTTGTGCCCCTCACCCGGAATGTAAGCAGTGACCTCGATCCCGCTGGTCAGACGCACACGCGCGACCTTACGCAGGGCCGAGTTCGGCTTCTTCGGGGTGGTCGTGAACACACGCGTGCAGACGCCACGACGCTGAGGGGAACCCTCAAGTGCGGGCGTCTTGTTCTTCTCGACCTTGTCCTGCCGGCCCTTGCGGACCAGCTGCTGGATCGTAGGCACTACTTCTCCGGTTTCTGTGTGCCGAATGGTGAAGCTAACCTGGAACATCTCCGACCCACGCGGTCGGGTGTGTCGAACCCGCGGACCCCGGCCGCCAGGCGGAAGGAGGCGCGGATTGCGGTGGCCGGTCACGGCCCCGGTGCGGTTGTAGGCACGCACGAGGGCCAGGGCACACCCCAGGCACAAGGTCTGAGCGTACCTACCGCATTCGCTGCGGTCAAAACAACTGTGCCCCACCCCCGGTGGCCGCCCGCCCGCTCAGCCCCGCGGCACCGGGATCCGGGGCTCGTCCGGGGCCGCCGTGTCGTGCCGGACGAAGTACGTCGGGCGGTTCTGCACGGCCGTGTATATCCGCCCGACGTACTCGCCGAGCAGGCCGACGCAGATCAGCTGCACTCCCCCGATGAACACCACCCCGGTGAACAGCGAGGTCCAGCCGGGTACCGTGCGGCCCAGCGCGAAGGCGGTCAGCGTGTAGACCAGCAGCCCCAGGCAGACGACGAACGCGCCGGCGCCCAGCCAGGTGGCGATGCGCAGCGGGGCCGCAGAGAAGCCGGTGACGCTGTCGACGGCGAGGCGGACCATGCGGCCCAGCGGGTACTTGGTGCGGCCCGCGGTGCGCGGTGCGCGCTCGTACGTCACCTGCCCGCTCGGAAAGCCCAGCCACGGCACCAGCAGGCGGTACACCCGCTGCTGGTCCGGCAGCGCCTTCAGCGCGTCCACGGCGGCCCGGCTGAGCAACCGGAAGTCGCCGGCCTGCGCGGGGACCGAGGGGCCCGCAAGGCGCCGCATGAGCCGGTAGTAGACGCCCGCCGTCCACCGCTTGAACCCGGTGTCGCTGCTGCGGTCGGCGCGCACCCCGTAGACGATGTCGAGCCCCTCCGCGCGGGCCAGCGCCAGCATCTCGGGGACCTTCTCCGGCGGATCCTGGAGGTCGGCGTCCAGGCTCACCACATAGGCGCCGACGGCCCGGTCCAGGCCGGCGGTGAGGGCCGCCTGGTGGCCGGAGTTGCGCCGCAGCGCGACCACGCGCAGCTCCGGCCAGCCCAGCCGGAAGGCGGCGAGCAGTTCCGCCGTACGGTCCCCGCTGCCGTCGTCCACCGCGACGACCTCGTGCGGGACGCCCAACTCGGCGAGGACCGGCCGCACTCTGCTGACCAGCGCCGGCAGGACCTCTTCCTCGTTGTACATCGGGATGACGACCGACAGCACGACCGGTTCGTGCCGTTCCCCGTCCGGTTCCTCGGGCACCGCGCCTCCCCTCCCCCTGACACTGAGCACAGATGTGCGACTCTTGTGCGATCTTATGGCAGCAATTGACGGTTGAGGGTGGGGATGACAGCCATGGACACGGCCGCCGGCGGCCCGGCGGCCGACCCGTCGGCCGCACCGGAGCGGCGGACCGACGGGCCCCGGGAACGCTTCTGGAAGACCTGGCCGCCCACCCTGCCCGCCGGCGCGCGGTCCTACCTGCCCCCGCTCGTCCTGTACGGCGTCTCGAAGCTCGTCGGCCTCGCCGTCTTCGCCTCCCTGCTGGAGTACGCGGGGGACTACCGCGGGAAGAATCCGCGCTTCGGCGGCGGGGCGCACTGGTGGGAACGTCCTGGCCTCCTGGGACGGCTGGTGGTATCTCCAGGTCGCCGAACACGGCTACCACCCCTCGCTGGTGCCGATCGAGTCCGGGGGCCTGTTCACGGTCCAGCAGAACTCGGTCGCCTTCTTCCCGCTCTACCCGGCCCTGATCCGCATGGTCTCGGAGTCCACGGGCCTCGGCCTGTACGGCTCCGGGATCCTGGTCTCCGTCCTGTCGTCGTTCGTCGCGGCGGCGGGCGTCTTCGCGGTGGTCCGCCTCCTGGCCGGAGCCCGTGCGGGCACGGTCGCCGCGGGACTGTGGGCGGTCGCCCCCGGCGCGGGCGTCGAGTGGGCCGTCTACTCCGAGTCCCTGTTCGTCGCCATCGCCGCCTGGGCCTGCTATGCGGTGATGACCCGGCGCTGGGTGGCGGCCGGACTGCTCGCCTTCGTCGCGGGCCTGAACCGCCCCACCTCCGCCGTCCTCATCGGCGCCGTGGGCCTGGCCGCCCTGGTGACGCTGGCCCGCCCCGGGACGCGGCGCGAACACGGCGTGCGCGGCCCGGTGTACGCGATGCTCGTCGCGCCGCTCGGGCTGCTCTCGTACATCGCCTGGGTCGGCCTGCGCACCGGCGAGGCCACGGCGTACTTCACGCTCCAGCGCGAGGGCTGGGCGCACTTCTTCGACTACGGCGCCTACACCTGGGACGTGCTGCGCAATCTCGCGGTGGGCCGCGGTGACTACCCCTTCGCCTTCTCCACCCCGGACCTGCTCTCGCTGCAACTGGTCCTGGCGCTGCCCTTCCTGATCGCCCTGATGCTGCGCAGGCGGCCCCCGCTGGTGCTCGTCGCGTACACCCTGGCGACCGTCGTCACGGTCCTGGGCACCCAGCAGATGTTCGGCAACACGATGCGCTACCTGCTGCCCGCCTTCCCGCTCCTGCTCGCCCCGGCGGCGGCCCTGAGCCGCCTGAAGCAGCCCGGCCTCGCGGTCTTCTTCACCACGGCCGCGGTCGCCTCCGGCTGGTACGCGCACTACGTCATCTTCGAGCTGGGCGTGCCGTAGGAACCCGCCGCGCACACGCCGAAGGGCGGCCACCCCACGGGGTGACCGCCCTTCGTTCGAACTGCCCGTCTACTGGTTGTACGGACCGTAGTCGTAGTCCTCCAGCGGAACGGCCTGGCCGGAGCCCGTGCCGAACGGCGAGTAGTCGATGTCGTCGTAGCCGACGGCCGAGTACATCGCGGCCTTGGCCTCCTCGGTCGGCTCGACCCGGATGTTGCGGTAGCGGGACAGGCCCGTACCGGCCGGGATGAGCTTACCGATGATGACGTTCTCCTTGAGGCCGATCAGGGAGTCGGACTTGGCGTTGATCGCCGCGTCCGTCAGGACCCTGGTCGTCTCCTGGAAGGACGCCGCCGACAGCCACGACTCGGTCGCCAGCGAGGCCTTGGTGATACCCATCAGCTGCGGCCGGCCGGAGGCCGGGTGACCGCCCTCCTGGACCACACGACGGTTCTCGGTCTCGAACTTCGACCGCTCGACCAGCTCGCCGGGCAGCAGCTCGGCGTCGCCGGACTCGATGATCGTCACACGGCGCAGCATCTGCCGGATGATGATCTCGATGTGCTTGTCGTGGATCGACACGCCCTGCGAGTTGTAGACCTTCTGGACCTCGCCGACCAGGTGGACCTGGACGGCCCGCTGACCGAGGATGCGCAGCACGTCGTGCGGGTTGGTGGCACCCACGGTGAGCTTCTGGCCCACCTCGACGTGATCGCCCTCGCCGACCAGGAGACGGGCGCGCTTCGAGATCGGGAACGCCGTCTCGTCGCTGCCGTCGTCCGGGGTGACGACGAGCTTCTTGGTCTTCTCGGTCTCCTCGATCCGCACCCGGCCGGAGGCCTCGGAGATCGGGGCGACACCCTTCGGGGTACGGGCCTCGAAGAGTTCGACGACACGCGGCAGACCCTGGGTGATGTCGTCACCGGCCACACCACCGGTGTGGAAGGTGCGCATCGTCAGCTGGGTGCCGGGCTCACCGATGGACTGGGCGGCGATGATGCCGACCGCCTCACCGATGTCGACCAGCTTGCCGGTGGCCAGCGAACGGCCGTAGCACATGGCGCAGGTGCCGACCTGGGACTCGCAGGTCAGGATCGAACGGGTCTTGACCTCCTCGACACCGTGGTGCACCAGCTGGTCGATGAGCACGTCACCGAGGTCGACGTTGGCCGGCGCGATCACCTTGCCGTCGATGACGACGTCCTCGGCGAGCATACGGGCGTACACGCTGGTCTCGACGTCGTCCGCCTTGCGCAGCGTCCCGTCGGCCTCGCGCACGGCGATCGGCAGCTTCAGACCGCGCTCGGTGCCGCAGTCCTCCTCGCGGATGATCACGTCCTGGGAGACGTTGACCAGACGACGCGTGAGGTAACCCGAGTCGGCGGTACGCAGAGCGGTGTCCGCCAGACCCTTGCGGGCGCCGTGCGTGGAGATGAAGTACTCCAGCACGGACAGGCCCTCACGGAACGAGGCCTTGATCGGACGCGGGATCGTCTCGTTCTTCGCGTTCGACACCAGACCACGCATACCGGCGATCTGACGCATCTGCATCATGTTGCCTCGTGCGCCCGAGTTCACCATCATGAAGATCGGGTTGGTCTTGGGGAAGTTCTCGTTCATCGCCTCGGCAACCTCGTTGGTCGCCTTGGTCCAGATGTTGATGAGTTCCTGCGTGCGCTCGTCCTTGGTGATCAGACCGCGCTCGTACTGCTTCTGGACCTTCTCGTCCTGCGCCTCGTAGCCCTTGACGATCTCCTTCTTCGCCTCGGGAACGACGACGTCGGAGATGGCCACGGTGACACCGGAGCGGGTCGCCCAGAAGAAGCCGGACGCCTTCAGGTTGTCGAGCGTCGCCGCCACGATGACCTTCGGGTAGCGCTCGGCGAGGTCGTTGACGATCTCGGAGAGCTGCTTCTTGCCGACCTCGTAGTCGACGAACGGGTAGTCCTCGGGCAGCAGCTCGTTGAAGAGCGCGCGGCCCAGCGTGGTCTTCAGGGTGAAGGTGTCGCCCTGCTGCCACTCCGGCTCACCCTCCTCGCGGACCGGGGGAACCCAGCCGCGGGGCGGGATGGTGCCCACCGGGAAGCGGATGTCGACCTTCGACTGGAGCGACAGGTCGCCCGCGTCGAACGCCATGATCGCCTCGGCGGCCGAGCCGAAGGAACGGCCCTCGCCCTTGAGGTCGCGGCCCTCGCCGTCGGTGGTGAGGAAGAACAGACCGAGGACCATGTCCTGGGTCGGCATCGTCACCGGACGGCCGTCGGCCGGCTTGAGGATGTTGTTCGAGGACAGCATCAGGATGCGGGCCTCGGCCTGCGCCTCCGCGGACAGCGGCAGGTGCACGGCCATCTGGTCGCCGTCGAAGTCCGCGTTGAACGCGGTGCACACGAGCGGGTGGATCTGGATGGCCTTGCCCTCGACCAGCTGCGGCTCGAAGGCCTGGATGCCGAGGCGGTGCAGGGTGGGCGCGCGGTTCAGCAGAACCGGGTGCTCCGCGATGACCTCTTCCAGCACGTCGTACACGACCGTGCGGCCGCGCTCGACCATGCGCTTGGCGCTCTTGATGTTCTGCGCGTGGTTCAGGTCGACCAGGCGCTTCATCACGAACGGCTTGAAGAGTTCCAGCGCCATGGCCTTGGGCAGACCGCACTGGTGCAGCTTGAGCTGCGGGCCGACGACGATGACGGAACGCGCCGAGTAGTCGACCCGCTTGCCGAGCAGGTTCTGGCGGAAGCGGCCCTGCTTGCCCTTGAGCATGTCGGACAGCGACTTCAGCGGACGGTTGCCGGGGCCCGTGACCGGGCGGCCGCGGCGGCCGTTGTCGAAGAGCGCGTCCACGGCCTCCTGGAGCATGCGCTTCTCGTTGTTCACGATGATCTCGGGCGCGCCGAGGTCGAGAAGCCGCTTCAGGCGGTTGTTGCGGTTGATCACGCGGCGGTACAGGTCGTTCAGGTCGGAGGTCGCGAAGCGGCCACCGTCCAGCTGCACCATCGGACGCAGGTCCGGCGGGATGACCGGCACGCAGTCCAGCACCATGCCCTTGGGGCTGTTGCTGGTCTGCAGGAACGCGGATACGACCTTGAGGCGCTTGAGCGCCCGGGTCTTCTTCTGGCCCTTGCCGGTGCGGATGATCTCGCGGAGGCGCTCGGCCTCCTCGTCGAGGTCGAAGGACTCCAGGCGCTTCTGCAGCGCCGCGGCACCCATCGAGCCGTCGAAGTAGGTGCCGAAGCGGTCGCGCAGCTCGCGGTAGAGCAGCTCGTCGCCCTCAAGGTCCTGGACCTTGAGGTTCTTGAACCGGTTCCACACCTCGTCGAGGCGGTCGATCTCGCGCTGCGCACGGTCGCGCAGCTGCTTCATCTCGCGCTCGGCGCCCTCGCGCACCTTGCGGCGCACATCGGCCTTGGCGCCCTCGGCCTCCAGCTCGGCCAGGTCGGTCTCGAGCTTCTTGGCGCGGGCCTCCAGGTCGGCGTCGCGACGCTGCTCGACCTGCTGGCGCTCGACGGAGACGTGGGCCTCCAGCGAGGGCAGGTCGCGGGTGCGGCGCTCCTCGTCGACGTACGTGATCATGTACGCCGCGAAGTAGATGACCTTCTCCAGGTCCTTCGGGGCGAGGTCGAGCAGGTAGCCCAGCCGCGACGGGACGCCCTTGAAGTACCAGATGTGGGTGACGGGAGCGGCCAGCTCGATGTGGCCCATCCGCTCACGGCGCACCTTGGCGCGCGTGACCTCGACGCCGCAGCGTTCACAGATGATGCCCTTGAAGCGGACGCGCTTGTACTTGCCGCAGTAGCACTCCCAGTCCCGGGTCGGACCGAAGATCTTCTCGCAGAAGAGTCCGTCCTTCTCGGGCTTGAGGGTGCGGTAGTTGATGGTCTCGGGCTTCTTGACCTCGCCGTGGCTCCACTGACGGATGTCGTCAGCGGTAGCCAGACCGATCCGGAGCTCGTCGAAGAAGTTGACGTTGAGCACTATGCGTCAATCCCTCTCAGGGTTGTAAGTCTTGGGGTCTGAAACGGGGGTCCTGGGGCCGGCGGGCCTTGATCGCTCAAGGCCCGCCGAAACTCCCGTCAGACCTCTTCGACGCTGCTCGGCTCGCGCCGGGACAGGTCGATGCCGAGCTCCTCCGCCGCGCGGAAGACGTCCTCGTCGGTGTCACGCATCTCGATGGACATGCCGTCCGAGGACAGCACCTCCACGTTGAGGCACAGGGACTGCATCTCCTTGATGAGCACCTTGAAGGACTCGGGGATGCCGGGCTCAGGGATGTTCTCGCCCTTGACGATGGCCTCGTAGACCTTCACGCGGCCGGTCACGTCGTCGGACTTGATGGTCAGCAGCTCCTGGAGGGCGTACGCGGCGCCATAGGCCTCCAGCGCCCACACCTCCATCTCACCGAAGCGCTGGCCACCGAACTGGGCCTTACCACCCAGCGGCTGCTGGGTGATCATCGAGTACGGGCCGGTCGACCGGGCGTGCAGCTTGTCGTCGACCAGATGGTGGAGCTTGAGGATGTACATGTAACCGACCGAGATCGGCTCCGGGAACGGCTCACCGGAGCGGCCGTCGAACAGCCGCGCCTTGCCGGACGGGAGCACCATGCGCTCGCCGTCGCGGTTCGGGATGGTGTGCTGGAGCAGGCCGGCCAGCTCGTCCTCGCGCGCACCGTCGAAGACCGGGGTGGCGACGTTGGTGCCGGGCTCGACCTTGTCGGCGCCGATGACCTGGAGCCGCTGCGCCCACTCCTCCGCGAGGCCGGAGACGTCCCAGCCGCGGCTGGCGAGCCAGCCGAGGTGGATCTCCAGGACCTGTCCCGGGTTCATCCGGGACGGGACGCCCAGCGGGTTCAGGATGATGTCGACCGGGGTGCCGTCCTCCAGGAACGGCATGTCCTCGATCGGGTTGATCTTGGAGATGACGCCCTTGTTGCCGTGCCGGCCGGCGAGCTTGTCACCGTCGGTGATCTTGCGCTTCTGCGCCACGTACACGCGCACCAGCTGGTTCACACCGGGGGGAAGCTCGTCGCCCTCCTCGCGGTCGAAGACGCGGACGCCGATGACCTTGCCGATCTCGCCGTGCGGGACCTTCAGCGAGGTGTCACGGACCTCACGGGCCTTCTCGCCGAAGATCGCGCGGAGCAGGCGCTCCTCCGGGGTCAGCTCGGTCTCGCCCTTGGGCGTGACCTTGCCGACCAGGATGTCACCGGCGACGACCTCGGCGCCGATGCGGATGATGCCGCGCTCGTCGAGGTCGGCGAGGACCTCCTCGGAGACGTTCGGGATGTCCCGGGTGATCTCCTCGGGGCCGAGCTTGGTGTCACGGGCGTCGACCTCGTGCTCCTCGATGTGGATCGAGGAGAGGACGTCGTCCTGCACGAGGCGCTGCGACAGGATGATCGCGTCCTCGTAGTTGTGACCCTCCCACGGCATGAACGCGACCAGCAGGTTCTTGCCGAGCGCCATCTCGCCGTTCTCGGTGGCCGGGCCGTCGGCGAGGACCTGGCCCTCGATGACCCGGTCGCCCTCGGCGACGATGACCTTCTGGTTGACCGAGGTTCCCTGGTTGGAGCGGGAGAACTTGGCCAGGCGGTACGTGATGTACGTGCCGTCGTCGTTGGTGGTGGTGATGTAGTCCGCGGAGACCTCCTGGACCACACCCGCCTTCTCGGCCTTGACCACGTCGCCGGCGTCGGCGGCGGAGCGGTACTCCATGCCGGTGCCGACGAGCGGGGACTCGCTCTTGATGAGTGGCACGGCCTGGCGCATCATGTTCGCGCCCATGAGCGCGCGGTTGGCGTCGTCGTGCTCGAGGAACGGGATCATGGCGGTGGCGACCGACACCATCTGGCGCGGCGAGACGTCCATGTAGTCGACCTCGTCGCCGGGGACGTAGTCGACCTCGCCGCCACGACGGCGGACCAGGACGCGGGCCTCGGCGAACCGCATGTCGTCGTTGAGCGTGGCGTTGGCCTGCGCGATGACGAAGCGGTCCTCCTCGTCGGCGGTCAGGTAGTCCACGTCGTCCGTGACCTGGCCCTCGACGACCTTGCGGTAGGGCGTCTCGATGAAGCCGAACGGGTTGATCCGCCCGTAGGAGGCCAGCGAGCCGATCAGACCGATGTTCGGGCCTTCGGGCGTCTCGATCGGGCACATGCGGCCGTAGTGCGACGGGTGGACGTCGCGGACCTCGAAGCCGGCCCGCTCACGGGAGAGACCACCCGGGCCGAGCGCGTTGAGACGACGCTTGTGCGTCAGACCCGACAGCGGGTTGTTCTGGTCCATGAACTGGGACAGCTGGCTGGTGCCGAAGAACTCCTTGATGGAGGCGACGACCGGCCGGATGTTGATCAGGGTCTGCGGCGTGATCGCCTCAACGTCCTGGGTGGTCATGCGCTCGCGCACGACGCGCTCCATACGGGCCAGACCCGTACGGACCTGGTTCTGGATCAGCTCGCCGACATTGCGGATGCGGCGGTTGCCGAAGTGGTCGATGTCGTCGGTCTCGACGACGATCTCCCGGCCCGACTCGCCGACCGTCTCGGTCTCACCGGCGTGCAGCTTCACCAGGTACTTGATGGTGGCGATGACGTCGTCGGTGGTGAGGACGCCGGCGTCCAGCGGCTCGTCGGCGCCGAGCTTCTTGTTGACCTTGTAGCGGCCCACCTTGGCCAGGTCGTAGCGCTTCGGGTTGAAGTAGAGGTTCTCCAGAAGCGTCTGCGCGGCCTCCCGGGTGGGGGGCTCGCCCGGACGCAGCTTGCGGTAGATGTCGAGCAGCGCGTCGTCCTGGCCCTGGGTGTGGTCCTTCTCCAGGGTGGCGCGCATGGACTCGTACTCGCCGAACTCCTCGAGGATCTGCTCGGTCGTCCAGCCGAGGGCCTTGAGCAGGACGGTCACGGACTGCTTGCGCTTGCGGTCGATGCGCACACCGACCATGTCGCGCTTGTCGATCTCCATCTCCAGCCAGGCACCCCGGGACGGGATGATCTTGGCGGAGAAGATGTCCTTGTCGGACGTTCTTGTCGATGGAGGAGTCGAAGTAGACGCCGGGGGAACGGACCAGCTGCGACACCACGACACGCTCGGTGCCGTTGATGACGAAGGTGCCCTTGTTGGTCATGAGCGGGAAGTCGCCCATGAAGACCGTCTGGGACTTGATCTCGCCGGTCTCGTTGTTCGTGAACTCGGCGGTGACGAAGAGCGGGGCCGCGTACGTGAAGTCGCGGTCCTTGCACTCGTCGATGCTGTTCTTCGGGGGCTCGAAACGGTGGTCGCGGAACGTCAGCGACATCGACCCGGAAAAGTCCTCGATCGGCGAGATCTCCTCGAAGATCTCTTCCAGGCCGGACTTGGTGGGAACGTCCTGACCGGACTCCAGAGCCGACTCGACGCGAGCCTTCCACGCGTCGTTGCCGAGCAGCCAGTCGAAGCTCTCGGTCTGCAGCGCGAGAAGGTTCGGAACCTCGAGGGGCTCCTTGATCTTTGCAAAGGAGATGCGCAGCGGGGCGGTGCTGGCAGCGTTGTTCGTATTCGCGGTCGAGGCATTGCGCGAGGCGGCCAAGAGGGGGTCCTTCCGAGGGCTCGGACTCACTACGCGCGTACCGGCCCCTCTTCCGTGCACGAAGACAGGGGGTGCCTGATGTGGCTGAAGAGCCAGGTCGGGCATGCTCTGGTCGTCGGTGCTCGGGCGAGGGCAGACCCCTGGTGACGGGCAGGGGGCAGCTAACAGGCAGCGCAAAGGGTCAGTGTAGCCACTTGGCACACTGATGTCCAGTGCAGCTCTCGGGGACCGTGTTCGCTCCTCGTTGTTCTCACCACCTGTGCGGCAAGGCCTCGCCCTCAACGCACCCAGATACTGCCCTCTTCGCCGTCGATCCATGCCTCGGATTCGGATCCTTGTGACGACGCCCTGAGAATTGCGCGCTGCGTGCGGTTCGTCAAGGCCCCCCTTGCCCAAACCGGTTGTCGCCTGGGGGCTCTCAGGGCCCCGGCGACGGCACGACGAAGATCACCCTACTCTTCACCGTCACGCGTGCAAGGCAGCCGCCGCCGGACCCCGGACACACCGAAGAGCGACCACCCGGATGGATGATCGCTCTTCGGTGCCTGGGCGTTACAGGCCCTGTTCGGACCCGTGGCGCCCGTACGGTCCTACTTGACCTCGACGGAGGCGCCGGCGCCCTTGAGGGACTCGGCGGCCTTCTCGGCGGCGTCCTTGGCGACCTTCTCGAGGACGGGCTTCGGGGCGCCGTCCACGAGGTCCTTGGCCTCCTTCAGACCCAGGGAGGTCAGCTCGCGCACGACCTTGATGACCTGGATCTTCTTGTCGCCGGCACCGGTGAGGATGACGTTCGAACTCGTCCTGCTCGGCCTCGGCCTCGACGGGCGCGGCCGGACCGGCCGGACCAGCGACGGCGACCGCGGCGGCGGCGGTGACGTTGAACTTCTCCTCGAAGGCCTTCACGAACTCGGACAGCTCGATGAGGGTCATCTCTTCGAACTGGGCGAGCAGGTCGTCCTGGCTGAGCTTCGCCATGATGGCGGTCCTTCCACTAATTCGGCAGGTGCCGGATGTACGGGGTGAGGCGGGCGTACGTCGGGCCCGCAACGACCCTCACCTCGTGCGGTTCACGCGGCGAGGATCGGAAAGCGAGCCGAGTTACTCGGCACCGCCCTGCTCGTCCTGCTTGGCACGGAGCGCGTCCACGGTGCGGACGAGCTTCGAGGGGAGCGCCTGGAAGAGCTGAGCAGCCTGGGACTGCTTGCCCTTGAAGGCACCCGCCAGCTTGGAGAGCAGAACCTCGCGGGACTCGAGGTCCGCGAGCTTCTTGATCTCGTCGGCGGACAGCGCCTTGCCGTCAAGGACACCGCCCTTGATGACGAGGTTCGGATTGTCCTTGGCGAAGTCGCGCAGACCCTTCGCCGACTCCACCGGGTCACCGGTGATGAAGGCGACAGCCGTCGGACCATTGAAGTGGTCGTCCAGCGTCGAGATCCCGGCCTCATTGGCCGCAATCTTGGTCAGCGTGTTCTTCACCACGGCGTACTGGGCGTTCTCACCGAGCGACCGGCGCAGCGTCTTGAGCTGCGCCACGGTGAGACCGCGGTACTCGGTCAGCACGGCGGCGTTGGAGCTGCGGAACTTGTCCGTCAGCTCGGCAACCGCGGCAGCCTTGTCGGGCGTCGCCATAGAGCCTCGGCCTCCTTCCGGGTGATTCGGACCGCGCGGACCCGAAGGAGGACTGGGGAAAACGAAACGCCCCGGCGCAGGCGCACGGGGCGTGGCTCGACCGGGGTCACACTCATGGAGCGGGATTCCGGGAGCACATCCACAGTCACCTGCGCGGGTCGTCCGCAGTTCAGCGGATCCTTCGGCCACCGTGCCCTCTCACGAGCACACGGCAACGACCAGCGGTCTTTGGCTTCGAGTGGAAGCGTACGGGAACGGGGCAGTGTCAAGCAAATCCACCCCTGCGGCGACCCGGCAGGCCGGTCAGCCCTGCTGGGCCTCCTTCATCATCTCGGCCATGTCGAGGGTGTCCCCGGCCGGCGGGGCGGTGACCTTCACGGGCTCGTTGAAGCCGAGGAAGGTGATGGTCATGTCCAGCGGGCCGCTCTCGGCGTCGCCGCGCATGCGGAGCTGCTTGGTCCGCTCTCTCCCGTCGACCCACATGTCCACCGTGAGCTTGCCGACGCCCATCTTCTTGTACTGCTCGACGCTCCCGCGGCGGCTCTCCCGGGTGGCCTTGTCCTCGCCCGCGAGGGACTTCTCCAGGTCGGCGAGGGAGACCGCGCCCCTGTAGTGGGTGGTCTTCACACCGTCGACGGTCTCGCCGCCGACCTTCTCGACATCCTCGGCGTCGGTGAGGAACGAGGACTCGACCGCCGGGTTCCTCTCGACCTGGGAGCTGCCGGCCATCTGGTTCAGCTCCTCGTCGGCACCCAGCGCGGCCAGGTCGAACTTGACCCAGCTCTTGCCGTCCGTCTCCTTGGCGATCTCGGCGTTGCCACCGACGTACATGGCCTTGTCGACGAGCCGGATCTCCGCCTCGGAGGCGCCGGCACCCCGGTCGAGCGCGGTCATCTTCATGCTCATCGCTACGGCGGGCTTGACCTGCATCTCGGCCGTGGCCTCGACGCGCCCCTCCTGCGGGGTCTTCCCGGTCATGCGGTAGCGGAAGGAGTCGATCTGCTCCGTGTTCTTCGCCGCCTTGGCGACGGCCGCCGCAGCCGGGGCCATCTCCGGGGCCGTCTCCGGGGACTTCTCGTCACCGCCGCCCTTGGAACAGCCCACCGCGCCGGCGGCGAGCAGCAGCGCGGCCAGCCCGGCGCCGACCGGCGTGCGCAGGCAAGTCTTCATGGATTTCCCCCCACGGGATTCAAGGAGCACAGAACACAGGAGACGGACTGCCGCCACACAGCGACTTCTCCACCACAAGGACGCGAGCGTAGCCGGAATGGTTCGAACGATCTTGTTGATTTCCGCCCGCCCGGCCGGGCGCTCGGTGCCCTGACCTGCGGGCCGGGTCACAGGCCGCCACCCTGTCCCTTCAGCAGCTCCTTGAAGTCCGCCGTGTCGCCGGACGGGGGCCGCTCGGTGGAGACGGCGACCCCGTAGTCGCTGTAGTACGCGGTCTGGGTCAGCTTCCCGGTCTCCGTGCGCCCCCGCTCGACCTTCTTGACGAGCAGGTCCCGGTCGTCGACCCAGATGTCGACGCTCTGGGCGGTGGCCCCGCCCACCGTGCCGGACCAGTGCGTGGTGCGCCGACCGCGGGTCGTCTCCTCGCCCACCTCGCGCACGTCACCGGAGGCCAGCAGGAGCTTCACCGCCTGGTGGGGCGTGGTGTTGCGCATCTGGTCCGCGAACCCGGCGCCCGCGCCGTCGCCGAGGTCCTCCAGGTCGGCGTAGACGTACTTGATCCAGTGCCGGCCGCCCGCCCGTTCGGCGAACTCGTCGCCCATCCTGGCGTAGTAGGCGTCGGGCAGGTACCGGGCCTCCATCGCGGTGGTGCCGAGCCCGCGCATGGTCTCGGCGGTAGTGCCGCCCGTGTACGTGATGGTCAGGGTGCCGGTGAGGCCGTCGCCGTCGCGCCAGCCGAGGACGCCCGCGGCGTCGAGGGACAGTTCGCGGCCCATGACGGTCGTGGACTCGACCCGCGCCGAACCCGCCCGTTCGGTGGCCCGCTCCACGGAGCGCAGGGACGCGGCCGACGGTCCGGTGAGGGCCGGGGCCGGGGTGCTCGCGGACGGCGGGTCGCCGGGCCCGCCGGAGGAGGTGCAGGCGGTGACGCACGCCAGCACGGCCGACACCGCGATCGAGACGCCCGTACGGCGTACCGCCGGGCCCGCCGCCCGCGCCGTGCTCGTCATCCGGCCACCACCCCTGCCGCCCTCGCCCCGTACGTGAGTTCGCTGCCCGCACGTTAACCCAGGCCTGCGGCGTCCGTACGGGAAAAGGGGACGGGCCCCGCACCTCGGAAGGTGCGGGGCCCGTGAACCGGTGGGGCGAGCTGCTCGCTCAGACCGCGGCCGGGTCCTCCTCGACGAGGAGGTTGCGGGTGCGGTTGGAGTCGATCGGAATGCCGGGGCCCATCGTGGTGCTGATGGCGGCCTTCTTGATGTAGCGGCCCTTGGCGGCGGACGGCTTCAGACGGAGGATCTCCTCCAGCGCCGCGCCGTAGTTCTCCACCAGCTTGGTGTCGTCGAACGACGTCTTGCCGATGATGAAGTGCAGGTTCGAGTGCTTGTCGACGCGGAACTCGATCTTGCCACCCTTGATGTCGTTGACAGCCTTGGTGACGTCCGGGGTCACGGTGCCGGTCTTGGGGTTCGGCATGAGACCACGGGGACCGAGCACGCGGCCGAGGCGGCCGACCTTGCCCATGAGGTCCGGGGTGGCGACGACGGCGTCGAAGTCCAGACGGCCCTTCGACACCTCGTCGATCAGTTCGTCGGCGCCGACGATGTCGGCGCCCGCGGCACGCGCGGCCTCGGCACGGTCGCCGGTCGCGAAGACCAGGACCCGGGCGGTCTTACCGGTGCCGTGCGGGAGGTTCACGGTGCCACGGACCATCTGGTCGGCCTTGCGCGGGTCGACACCCAGGCGGAAGGCGACCTCGACGGTGCCGTCGAACTTGGTCGTGGAGGTCTCCTTGGCGAGACGGACGGCCTCGAGCGGGGCGTACAGCTTCTCCCGGTCGATCTTGGCGTCCGCAGCGCGGAGAGACTTGCTGCGCTTGCTCACTACTGCTCCTGTGGCTTCTTAGGAGTCGTGGTCCGGGCCGAGCCGGCCCTTCCACACTTCTGTCTGGCTTACGGGGGTGGTGGAGGTCAGCCCTCGACCGTGACGCCCATGGAACGAGCGGTACCGGCGATGATCTTCTCCGCCTGGTCCAGGTCGTTGGCGTTGAGGTCGGGCATCTTGGTGGTGGCGATCTCGCGGACCTGGTCACGCGTGATCTTCGCGACCTTGGTCTTGTGCGGCTCGCCGGAGCCCTTCTCCACGCCCGCGGCCTTGAGGATCATCTTGGCGGCCGGCGGCGTCTTGGTGATGAAGGTGAAGGAACGGTCCTCGTAGACCGTGATCTCCACCGGGATGACCCAGCCGCGCTGCGACTCGGTCGCGGCGTTGTAGGCCTTGCAGAACTCCATGATGTTGACGCCGTGCTGACCCAGCGCGGGGCCGACCGGCGGGGCCGGGTTCGCGGCACCGGCCTGGATCTGGAGCTTGATGAGCCCCGTGACCTTCTTCTTCTTGGGAGGCATTGCTCTCCGGGTCCTTTCGATTCGGGTCCTGCCTGCGCACCGGGGCGACCCGGACACAGGCATACCGCACAACGATAACGGGTACAGATGCGCGGCCAAAAACCGAGCAGGTCAGGCGGTCGCTCGCGCGAGGGCCTGACCTGCTCGGACGCTGTGGGTCCAGCCGAACCTGTGACGAACTAGTTCTTCTGGATCTGGTCGAAGCTCAGCTCGACCGGGGTCTCGCGGCCGAAGATCTCGACGAGGCCCTTGACCTTCTTCGAGTCGGCGTTGATCTCGTTGATCGTGGCCTGCAGCGTCGCGAACGGGCCGTCGGTGACCGTGACCGAGTCGCCGACCTCGAAGTCCAGGACCTGGACCTCGACCTTGCGCTGCGGAGCCGGCTTGCCCTCGGCCTCGGCTGCCTCGCGGGCCGCCTTCTCCTCGGCCTCCGGGGCGAGCATCTTGACGATCTCGTCCAGCGTCAGCGGGTACGGGTCGTAGGCGTTGCCGACGAAGCCGGTGACGCCGGGGGTGTTGCGGACGACGCCCCAGGACTCGTTGGTCAGGTCCATGCGGACCAGCACGTAGCCGGGCAGCTTGTTCTGCCGGATCGTCTTGCGGTCGCCGTTCTTGATCTGGACGACCTCTTCCTGCGGCACCTCGGCCTGGAAGATGTAGTCCTCGACGTTCAACGAGACGGCGCGCTGTTCGAGGTTGGTCTTCACGCGGTTCTCGTAACCGGCGTAGGTGTGGATGACGTACCACTCGCCGGGGAGGACGCGCAGCTCCTGGCGGAGCTTCTCGATCGGGTCCAGCTCGGGCTCGGGCTCGACCTCGGCGCTCTCCGCCTCGGGGCTCTCCGCGTCGGCGGTCTCGCCCTCGGCCTCCGTGGTGGTCTCCGCGGCCTCCGCCGCGTCCGCGGCGACGGCGTCGTCGGCAGCCTCGACCTCGGTGGAGGCCTCGGTGTCCTCGTTGCCGGCGCCCTCGACGGTGCCGGGCACGTCCTTGACGGACTCGACCGGCTCGATGGCGTCGTTCACGTTCGGGTCAGACACTGTGGCTGCTTCTTCCTGGATACATAGGGGTGGAACACGCGAAAGGGGCGCCGGGTACCTCGGCGCCCTTCGCTCTCGACTCAGCCGAAGACGTATTTGGCGGCGTGGCTGAATCCATAGTCAATCAGAGTCACCAGGCCGATCATGATGACCACGAAGATGATCACCACGGTGGTGTACGTCGTCAGCTGATTGCGGCTCGGCCAGACAACCTTGCGCAGCTCCGCGACAATCTGGCGGTAGAAGAGCGCGAGGCGCTTCAGCGGGCCCTTCTTGGCGCGCTTGCCGCCCTTGCGCGACTTCTTGTTGGAGTCCGGCGCCTCGTCCTGGGCATCAGGCATGTCGATGGAGCCCACGGCGTCCGTCACTCGTCCTCACCTGATTCCGGGTCGTGGCCGTGCCGCGCCCGGTTGGAGCCGCACGGCGGTGCATTGCTGTACGTACATGCGCACACATCCTGGCGAAGGTGTGTGTAGCAGGGCCGGAGGGACTTGAACCCCCAACCGCTGGTTTTGGAGACCAGTGCTCTACCAATTGAGCTACGACCCTTTGTTCGTCCACCAACGTACCGCATCCGCCCGGATGCTTGGTGTGCACCGGGTGAGTGCGGGCCGCTGAAGGCCAACGAGGTAGGAGTGTACGTGCTCCCGGGCCCAGCGTCGAACAGAAAGCGCGCGTGGGAGGCCATGTCCGGCCGTTCCGGCCGAAGATCGCCCTGGCCGCGGGGCGGATGGGGGGCGGTGGCGCGGGACATCCGGACTGTTGTTCAGGTGTCCGCCTCGGCCGCTTCGATCCCGTTCAGTCCGTGAAACCCGTGTGCCGGGGAAGTTTCCGGTCTGAAACGATGGGGTCATGAGCGCTGCAACCCCTCCCACCGAGCGCCGGGTCTCCGCCCGAGTCGGCGCGATTTCCGAGTCCGCGACCCTCGCCGTGGACGCCAAGGCGAAGGCCCTCAAGGCCGCCGGACGTCCGGTGATCGGCTTCGGCGCCGGTGAGCCCGACTTCCCGACGCCGGACTACATCGTCGAGGCCGCCGTCGAGGCGTGCAAGAACCCCAAGTTCCACCGCTACACGCCGGCCGGCGGGCTGCCCGAGCTGAAGGCCGCGATCGCCGCGAAGACGCTGCGCGACTCGGGCTACGAGGTCGACCCCTCGCAGATCCTGGTCACCAACGGCGGCAAGCAGGCCATCTACGAGGCGTTCGCCGCGATCCTCGACCCGGGTGACGAGGTCATCGTCCCGGCGCCGTACTGGACGACGTATCCGGAGTCGATCCGGCTGGCCGGCGGTGTCCCCGTCGAGGTCGTCGCCGACGAGACCAGCGGTTACCGGGTGAGCGTGGAGCAGTTGGAGGCCGCGCGCACCGAGAAGACGAAGGTCGTCCTCTTCGTGTCCCCGTCGAACCCGACGGGGGCCGTGTACGGGGAGGCCGAGACCGAGGCGATCGGCCGGTGGGCCGTCGAGCACGGCCTGTGGGTGCTGACCGACGAGATCTACGAGCACCTCGTCTACGGCGACGCCGTGTCCGTGTCCATGCCGGCGCTGCTGCCCGAGCTGCGGGACAAGTGCATCGTGGTCAACGGCGTCGCGAAGACGTACGCGATGACCGGCTGGCGGGTCGGGTGGGTCGTCGGCCCGAAGGACGTCGTCAAGGCCGCGACGAACCTCCAGTCGCACGCCACGTCCAACGTGTCCAACGTGTCCCAGGCGGCGGCGCTGGCCGCGGTCTCCGGTGACCTGGAGGCGGTGGCGAGGATGCGGGAGGCCTTCGACCGGCGCCGTCGGACCATCGTGCGGATGCTCAACGAGATCGACGGTGTGGTGTGCCCGGAGCCGGAGGGCGCGTTCTACGTCTACCCGTCGGTGAAGGCGCTGCTCGGCAAGGAGATCCGCGGCAAGCGTCCGCGGGACACGGTCGAGCTGGCCGCGCTCATCCTGGAGGAGGTCGAGGTCGCGGTGGTGCCGGGGGAGGCGTTCGGCACACCGGGGTACCTGCGGCTGTCGTACGCGCTCGGGGACGAGGACCTCGTCGAGGGCGTGAGCCGGATCCAGAAACTGCTGGCGGAGGCGCGGGACTGAGCGCCCTTCACCGTCCTGGCAGGGCACCCCTCGGCGTCGAGGGGTGCCCTGTTTGTTTGTGCGAGCAAGACCACGAACGGGGAAAGTGCTGTCGGGTCGGGCGTGCCGTACGGCAGGATCGCGGAATGGAGCGTGTACGTGATGTCTCTGAACTGCCGAAGGCCCATCTGCATCTGCACTTCACCGGGTCGATGCGGCCCGCGACCCTGCTGGAGCTGGCCGACAAGCACGGCGTGCGTCTGCCCGAGACGCTGACCGAGGCGCTGGGCCACGGGGAGTCGCCCAAGTTGCGGGCGACGGACGAGCGGGGCTGGTTCCGTTTCCAGCGGTTGTACGACGCGGCGCGGTCGTGCCTCCAGGAACCGGAGGACATCCAGCGGCTGGTGCGGGAGGCCGCGGAGGAGGATCTGCGGGACGGGTCGGGGTGGCTGGAGATCCAGGTGGATCCAACGTCGTACGCCCCTCGGCTGGGCGGGCTGATTCCGGCGCTGGAGATCATCCTGGACGCGGTGGAGACGACCGTGCGCGACACCGGGATCGGGATGCGGGTGCTGGTCGCCGCGAACCGGATGAAGCATCCGCTGGACGCGCGGACGCTGGCGCGGCTCGCGGTGCGGTACGCGGACCGGGGGGTGGTGGGGTTCGGGCTGTCCAACGACGAGCGGCGGGGTATGGCCCGGGACTTCGACCGGGCGTTCGCGATCGCGCGGGACGGAGGGCTGTTGTCCGCGCCGCACGGGGGTGAGCTGACCGGGCCGGCGTCGGTGCGGGACTGTCTGGACGACCTGGAGGCCGACCGGCTCGGGCACGGGGTGCGGGCGGCGGAGGATCCGCGGCTGCTGAAGCGGCTGGCGGACCGGCAGGTGACGTGCGAGGTGTGCCCGGCGTCGAATGTCGCCCTCGGTGTGTACGAGAAGCCGGAGGACGTGCCGCTGCGGACGCTGTTCGAGGCGGGGGTGCCGATGGCGCTGGGCGCGGACGATCCGCTGCTGTTCGGGTCGCGGCTGGCGGCCCAGTACGAGTTCGCGCGGGAGCACCATGGGTTCACGGACGCGGAGTTGGCGGAACTGGCGCGGCAGTCGGTGCGGGGGTCGGCGGCGCCCTCGGATGTGAAGGCGAAGCTGCTGGCGGGGGTGGATGACTGGCTGGCCCTGTGATGCCTGCGGCGGCCTGGGCGGGTTCGGTGGGGGTGCGGGTAGCGCGTTCGGTTCGGTGGGGGGCGGGGGCGTGCCGGGGGGTGTCCGTGCTCGGAACGGCGCGGAATCGGTCACTTGCAGGGGCGCGGACGCCAACCACTGCGGGCGCCCCCCAGCTGCGGGCAGTCGTGCCTCCCCCAGTGCCTGAACGCCCTGGGAGGTACCCCCAGGGCGGCACGGGTGGGCGCAGCGGCACCCAGGGGCGCCGGGCTGCGCAACGCCCCCCGGCCCGCACCCACGCCGGGTGCCTCCGCGACGCCGGGCCAGGAACCCGAACCCACCCCCGCCCGCCGGAGGCTAGAGGCTGGTGCCGACCGTCACCGGCTCGTTGACCAGCGTGACGCCGAACGCCTCGCGGACTCCGGCGACGACCTCGCGGGCCAGGGCGAGGAGATCCTCCGTGGTCGCCCCGCCCCGGTTGGTGAGGGCGAGGGTGTGCTTGGTGGAGATGCGGGCGGGACCGGTGCCATAGCCCTTGGTGAAGCCGGCCTTGTCGATCAGCCACGCCGCGGAGGTCTTGATACGTCCCTCCCCCGCCGGGAAGGCGGGCGGCTCCGTGCCGGCGCCCAGGCGTTCGTCCACGCGCGCGCGAAAGGCCGCGAACTCCTCGTCCGTGAGGATCGGGTTGGTGAAGAACGACCCGGCCGACCAGGTGTCGTGGTCCTCGGGATCCAGGACCATCCCCTTGCCCGCGCGCAGCTTCAGCACGGTGCCCCGCGCGTCGGTCAGCGGGACCCGCTCGCCCGCCTCGACACCGAGGGCGCGGGCCGTCTCGGCGTAGCGCAGGGGGGCGGAGAGGCCGCCGGCGTCCTCCAGCTCGAAGCGGACCCGCAGGACGACATACCGCTCGGGCTCCGCCTTGAAGCGGCTGTGGCGGTAGGAGAAGGCGCAGTCGGCGTTGGAGAGGGTGACCGTGCGGCCGTTCCTGCGGTCGTACGCCGTCACCTCGGTGATCGTGGAGGCGACCTCCTGGCCGTACGCCCCGACATTCTGGATGGGGGTGGCGCCGGCCGAGCCGGGGATGCCGGCCAGGCACTCGACGCCGGCCAGTCCGGCCCCGACGGTGCGGGCGACGGCGTCGGTCCACACCTCGCCGGCCGCGAGCTCCAGCGTCGTGCCGTCGAGCCGGAAGCCGCGCGTGGCGATGTGCACGGCGGTGCCGTCGAAGCCCTTGTCGCCGATGACCAGGTTGGAGCCACCGCCGATGAGCAGCAGCGGTGCGCCCGCGTCGTCGGCCTCGCGGACGGCGGCGATCACTTCGGCGTCGGTGGTGGCCGTGATCAGCCGGGCCGCCGGTCCTCCCAGGCGGAAGGTGGTCAGCGGGGCGAGGGGAGCATCGTGGAGTTCCTGCACGCGCCCAAGACTACGAGACGGCACTGACAGCCCCGGGCAGCGGGAAACGCCCCGGCCGGTCGGCGGGGCGTTTCCCGTTCCTCACGTCAGGCGCCGGCGTACCTCGGCCCAGCTCACGGGGAGTTCGTCGCTCGACGCCGGCCAGGAGGCGAACTTCGAGTGCCGCATCTGCGCGGCCAGCCCCCGGGAGGTCGGCGCGTGGGTGCCGGAGCGGGCGAAGTCCTTGAGGGCCTCGGGCGACTCCCAGGCGGACACTGTCCAGAAGATCCGCTTGAGGGGCTGCGCCTTCAGGGAGGCGCCGTACGCCCCGGGCGCGCTCCTGACCTGCCACCACACGCCCGGCGTGCGCGCGAGGAACTTCAGCGCTCCCCACAGGGTGCGGGTCTCGAAGCGGGAGGCGAAGACGTGAACCTCGGTGGCCTGCGGAGGCTGGTTCGGCACGGTCCAGGGAAGGGTGGGCATGGCGGGCTCCTTCGGGGCTCGTCCGTTGTGCGGTCAGTGGGCGGTCGTCTGTGCGGCCGGGACGAGGGCCGGCTCCGCCTCCGGGGTGTCCGTCGGTGTCCGGCCGTTTTGGCGGCGGGACGGGATCGACAGGACCGCGACGCCGCCGAGGGCGACCACCATGGCGCCCACCACGACCGCGGGCCGCAGCCCGTCGACGAAGGACTGCGCGGACGTGTAACCGCCCTGGGCCGCGAAGATCGAGGACATGACGGCGATGCCGAGCGCGCCGCCCAGCTCGCGCAGCGCGTTGTTGGCACCGGAGGCGATGCCCTGTTCCTTCGCCGCGACGCTGGACATCACCAGTGCGGAGGCGGGAGCGAAGTACAGGGCCATGCCGATCCCGCTGAGGATGAGACCGGGCAGCTGGATCGCGTACGAGGCGTCGGCCGTGACCACGAGGGCGAGGAAGCCGAGGCCGGCCGCCTGGAGGAAGAGTCCGGTCGCGACGACCGGGCGTCCTCCGATCCGGTCGGAGAGGATGCCGGCGATCGGCGCGACCAGCATCGGCATGCCGGTCCAGGGCAGCATGCGCAGGCCCGCCTCGGTGGGCGAGTAGCCGAGTACGCCCTGCATGTACTGGCTGAGCAGGAAGATCGAGCCGAACATGCCCAGGAACATCAGCAGGCTCGCCGCGTTGATGCCGGCGAAGGCGCGGGAGCGGAACAGCCGCATGGGGAGCATGGGGTTCCTGGCGCGGGTGCTGTAGAGAATGAAGCCGGCGAACAGCGCGGCGCCGGCGAACAGGGCCGTCAGTACCACCGTGCCGGTCCAGCCGTCGACGGGCCCGCGGACCAGGCCGTACACGATGCCGAAGAGTCCGCTGCTGGCGAGCAGTGTGCCGGGGATGTCCAGTGGGGCGCCGGTGCCGTGCGACTCGGCGAGGCGGAGGCGGGCGAGGGGCAGCAGGGCCAGCCCCAGTGGGACGTTCAGCCAGAAGATCCACTGCCAGGAGATGTGCTCGGTGAGGCTGCCGCCGACCAGGGGCCCGGAGGCCACGGCGAGCCCGTTGACGGCGCCCCAGATGCCGTACGCCATCCCGCGGCGTTCGGCGGGCACGGCGGCCGTCAGCAGGGTGAGCGTCAGCGGCATCATGATCGCGGCGCCGACGCCCTGGACCGCGCGGGCGGCGATGAGCGAGTCGATGCCGGGCGCCATGGCCGCGGCGGCGGAGGCGGCGGTGAAGACGGTGATGCCGACGAGGAAGAGCTTGCGGCGGCCGAAGCGGTCACCCAGGGCCGCGCCGAACATCAGGAGGACGGCGAAGGTGAGCGTGTAGGCGCTCACGGTCCATTCCAGGTCGTGCAGCGCGCCGCCCAGGTCCTCCCGTATGGAGGGCAGGGCGGTGGTGACGACGAGGTTGTCCAGGGCCGCCATGAAACCGGCGACGCCGGTGATGACAAGGGCCCAGCCGACTCCCCCGCCGCGTGTGCTCTGACGTGCGCTGTGCTGTGACATCTCTCTCCCAGAGGGTGGCCGCTGCTTGTGTTGTGTGGGGTGCGTCGTGGTGGTTGCGCCCAGGTTGATTAGTAATTGATTACTAACTTTTTCGGGCGCACGGAAGCGCGTACGGCCGCCGCCCTGCGGTGCTAGGAGCCGCCCGGCACCGTGACGTGGACACCGGCCCAGATCCGGTGCTCCGCCGGAAAGCCCATGCCGGCCAGGGTGTTGATGAGCATGCCGTACGCCATGAAGTTGGTCGCCTCGTCGACGTCGCCGCCGAGAGGCAGGCGCACGGCGTCCCAGAGTTCCAGCCAGCCCTTGCGCACCATCTCGCCGAACTCGTGGTCCCCGCTCGCCTCGGCCGCCGCGACCGTGACGTACACCTGCAACTGCATCTGGAGCTTCTCGGGCTGCTCGGTGATCAGCCGTGTGTAGGCCTCGGCCATGGCTTGCAGGGCGTCTTCGCCGTGCAGGCCCTCGGACGCCGTCTCGAATACGCGACGGGTGTCCTGGAGGCAGCGCTCGGCCACCGCGAGGAAGATCGCCCTCTTGCTCGCGAAGAGCCGGAAGAGGTACGGCTGGGAGACCCCCACCCGCTTGGCGATGGCCTCCGTGGACGTGCCGTAGTAGCCGCCCCGGGCGAACTCGCTCATTGCGGCGCGGATGACGCTCTCGCGCCGCTCCTCTGCGCTCATCCTGACCATGCGAGAAAGTTAGTACTCAATCACTAACTACGTCAAGGCGTCCCCCGCGCGGCGGCGGAAAAGAGGAGCGGTAAGGGGCGTTCTCCATGGAGAACGCCCCTTACCGATGCCCTGCTCGGGGTCCGTCAGGCGAGTCGTACGACCGCTCGGGACATGCCGAGGACCTTCTGGCCGGCGCTGGTGGCCGTGAGGTCGACGCGGACGGTGTTGCCGTCGAGCTTGGCCCCCACCTTGCCGCTGACCTCGATCACGGCGCCCTGGTCGTCGTTCGGGACGACGACGGGCCTGGTGAAGCGGACGCCGTACTCCACGACGGCGCCCGGATCGCCCGTCCAGTCGGTGACCACGCGGATCGCCTCGGCCATGGTGAACATGCCGTGCGCGATCACGCCCGGCAGGCCGACCTCCTTGGCGAACTTCTCGTTCCAGTGGATCGGGTTGAAGTCGCCGGAGGCGCCCGCGTACCGCACGAGCGTGGCGCGGCTCACGGGAAAGCTCTGCGCGGGCAGCTCGGTGCCGACCTCGACGTCGCTGTACGTGACCTTCATGGGGTGCTCACGCCTCCTCGGCCGCGCGGGCCACGAGCTTGGTCCAGGCGGTCACGACGTGCTCGCCGGCCTCGTCGTGGACCTCGCCCCGGACGTCCAGGATGTCGTTGCCTGCCATCGACTTGATCGCCTCGATGGTCGAGGTGACCGTCAGCCGGTCACCGGCCCGCACCGGACGGACGTACGCGAACTTCTGGTCGCCGTGCACCACCCGGCTGTAGTCCAGGCCGAGCTGCGGGTCCTCGACGACCTGACCGGCCGCCTTGAACGTGATCGAGAACACGAAGGTCGGCGGGGCGATCACATCCGGATGGCCGAGCGCCTTGGCGGCCTCCACGTCGGTGTAAGCCGGGTTGGCGTCCCCCACCGCCTCCGCGAACTCGCGGATCTTCTCCCGGCCCACCTCGTAGGGCGCGGTCGGCGGATAGGTCCGCCCCACGAACGACTGGTCGAGCGCCATGGCTCGCAACCTCCTGCTGTTCTCCGCGACGGTGATGCCGACTGGGGCACCGCTGATCAAACGACACGAGGCCGCCCCCAAGCCTCGGGGACGGCCTCGTGTACGAGCCTGTTTCTATCGCGTTTCGCGGTGCGCGGTGTGCGCGTTGCAACGCGGGCAGTGCTTCTTCATCTCCAGTCGGTCCGGGTTGTTACGCCGGTTCTTCTTGGTGATGTAGTTCCGCTCCTTGCACTCCACGCAGGCCAGCGTGATCTTCGGGCGGACGTCGGTGGCAGCCACGTGAAGTGCTCCTTGACGAACGGATTGATGGTATTAACGCAGGAAAGAGTAGCCGATTGAAGGACCGACCCCGCAATCGGCTACTGTAAGTAGCGGTGACCGGACTTGAACCGGTGACACAGCGATTATGAGCCGCTTGCTCTACCGACTGAGCTACACCGCTGTGATGCGATCGGACCCGCCTCGCGACGGGAACCTCTCACACCAGAGCCCCAAAACGGAATCGAACCGTTGACCTTCTCCTTACCATGGAGACGCTCTGCCGACTGAGCTATTGGGGCGAGCGATGAAGACATTACACGGTCGCCCGCCGTTCGCCCAAATCCGTTTCGCCGTCCCTGCCCCGACCCGTCCCGGCCCCGCGGAGCGCCCCGCGCGCACGCCTGCGACAGGTCCCCCGCGCGGTCTACCACACCGGTACGACTATTGCGCTCCTCCGCGTTCCGGGCTGATCACGGTCCTAGGCTCGACTCACTCTGCGTGATCTTGCTCCCCCACTGCGCAGCCCCGAGCCCAGCAGCCCCGAGCCCAGAGGAGCGCGATGCCCGAAAGCCAGCCGCAGCCGCCCCACTCGCCCTCCCCCTCGGGCCGCGGCTCCCTCCTGCTCTCCGGAGCGCGGCTCACCGACGGCCGGACCGTGGACGTACTGCTGTGCGGCGGGCGCATCGAGGCGGTCGGCACGGCCGGCAGCCTGGCGACGACGCCCGCGTCGGGCCCCGGCACCCGAGTGGACCTCGACGGATACCTGCTCCTGCCCGCCCCCGCCGATCCCCATGTCCACGGCGACACGGCACTCACGGCCGACGCGCCCGGACCCGTCTCCCACGACCCCGAGGACATCCGGCGCCGGGTCACGGAGGCCGCCCTGCTCCAGCTCGGACACGGGGCGACCGCGCTGCGGGCCCACGTGCGCGTGGGTGACGTTCCGGGGCTGGGCGCGCTGACCGCCGTACTGCGGGCGCGGCGCTCGCTGCGCGGGCTGGCCGGGCTGACCGCCGTGGCGATGCCGCGGGTGCTGACCGGAGTGGCCGGGGCGGACGGGCTGGCGATGCTGCGGGACGCGGTCAAGATGGGTGCCGACGTGGTGGGCGGGTGTCCGGACCTGGACCCGGATCCGACGGGGTACGTGGAGGCGGTCCTGGAGGTCGCCGCCGAGCACGGCTGCCCGGTCGACCTGCACACGGACGCCGCCGATCCGGCGCGGCTTGCCCGGCTGGCGGCGATGGCGGGCGGGCTGCGCCCCGGCGTGACCCTCGGTCCCTGCGAGGGCCTGGGCCGGCTGCCCGCCGAGGCCGCCTCCCGGGCCGCCGACCGGCTCGCGGCGGCCGGGGTGACGGTGGTCTGCCTGCCGCAGGGCGCGTGCGGCGCCGTGGACCACCCGGACGGCATGGCTCCGGTACGGCTGCTGCGGGCGGCCGGGGTACGGGTCGCCGCCGGGAGCGGTGCGCTGCGCGACGTGTCCAACCCGGTCGGCCGCGGTGACCCCCTGGAGGCGGCGTACCTGCTGGCCTCGCGCCACGGGCTGCGCCCCGAGGACGCCTACGACGCGGTGAGCACGGCGGCACGGGCGGCCCTCGGCCTGCCCGAGGTGCGGCTGGAGGCGGGCTTCCCGGCCGAACTCCTCGCGGTGCGCGGGGACCGGCTGGCGGGCGCGCTGTCCCTGGCGTACAGCCGGATCGTCGTGCACCGGGGGCGCGTGGTGTCCCGCACGAGCGCGGTACGGGAGTACGGCGACTCCACGCCCTCGGCGCCGGACCTCGGACTGCCCCGACAGGGACGGACCGACGGGGCGCGGCGCAGGGGCGGGGGGAGGCCGGGGGGACGGGGGGAGACGGGGTGAGGGGGCTTGGGGGGATAGTCCCGGGAAGGCCCTGGGGCTGAGGCCTGGGGAGAGGTCCCGGTCGGAACGCGGCCGGCGGGGCGGGCTGTGCTGTGCTGTCGCGAGAAGTGCGGACGGCTCCGGAGCCGCGACGTGCGATGTGCGGTGTGCGGTGTGCGGTCGAAGTCGTGCGGCGGGGGCGGGCGTCGGGGCGTACGGTCGAAGACATGCGCATTGTCATCGCTGGTGGTCATGGTCAGATCGCGCTGCGGCTGGAGCGGTTGCTCGCCGCGCGCGGTGACGAGGTGGCGGGCATCATCCGCAAGGCCGAGCAGGCCGACGACCTGCGGGCGGCCGGCGCCGAACCGGTCGTGCTCGACCTGGAGTCGGCCTCGCTGGAGGAGGTCACGAAGCGGCTGCGGGGCGTGGACGCGGCGGTCTTCGCGGCGGGGGCGGGCCCCGGGAGCGGGACGGCACGCAAGGACACGGTGGACAGGGCGGCGGCGGTCCTGTTCGCGAACGCGGCGGTCCGGGCGGGCGTGCGGCGCTTCGTGGTCGTGTCCGCGATGGGCGCCGACCCCGGGCACGAGGGGGACGAGGTCTTCGACATCTACCTGCGTGCGAAGGGCGAGGCGGACGCGTACGTGCGTTCGCTGGACGAGCTGGACTGGACGATCCTGCGTCCCGGTGCTCTGACGGACGACGCGGGCACCGGCCTCGTACGCCTGGAGGCGCACACGGGCCGCGGTCGGGTCCCGCGCGACGACGTGGCCGCCGTACTGGCGGAACTGGTCGACACCCCGGCCACCAAGGGGCTGACGCTGGAGCTGATCGGCGGTTCGGCGCCCGTGTCGGTGGCGGTGAAGTCGGTGGCCGGGAACTGAGGGCGGGGCGTCAGAACAGGGGCAGTTGCCCGGGGAAGTGCGGGACGACGTACCCGTCCAAGGACGGCTGCACGGCGCCGAGTTGCGCCGACCGGCGCGACCCCGGACAGGAGACCAGCTCGCCGTTCCCCCGCGCCCCGGGCGGATCGTGACGCGCGTACCGCCCGGCGACGACGGCAATCTCACGACGGCACGCGGGGCAGGTTCTACGACGGGAGGACAAGGCCATACCCCCAGTCTGCCCGCGCCCCACAGACCCCGCGCGGCCCTTTCCCCCACGAGACCTGACGAAGTGACCTCACGACCTGCTGTTACGCAGGCTACGAGACCCTTTATTCCTGTGTGGCGACGCCAGAATCCGAACCTGGGAAGGTTGAGCCGACAGTTTTACAGCGGGCTCACTGCACCTCCTAAGACCTGCGTTTTTCCTCCACTGCCAACACCTCGGGGGACGCCTGGGGGACGGGTAGGCGCACTGCCTCACTCCTCAACAGTTCCGCTCACGGCTCCGGTACAGCCAAAGTCTGTTCGCCGCCATTCCACTTCACGCGAATGGAGTACGGTACTGGAGCCCCCCACGCGCCGATCAGTAGGAACTCCACCGCTTCTTGCGGCGGTACAACTGCGTCCTCCGGCAGAGCACGCGTCAATCCACGGGGGTACTCACCGACGTCGACATGCACGCCGGTGGCGACGACCGATCCGGTGTTGCGCAGAACGTAGGCCTGCCCCTTCCTATGACGTAGCTGCCACTCCGCCGCGCCTTCTCCTGCACCAGTTCCGGGCGGAGGCGGCTCACCACTGGCTTGACGAGACTGCTCCAATGCCCTGACAAGCTCACTCAGGGTCTGCTCCATCGCGTATGCACGGCGCTCCTGCGCCTCAGCTTGCCTGGTGGCGATCTGTGAGGCTTCAGCCTGCGCCTCATCCCGCACAGATTGCTCGTGTCGCTGCCGAGCCTCGCGTTTTGTCTGTTGCCAGTACTGGGCTGCCGTGAGGAGGATGGCCAGCAACGCCACTGCGGAACTGGCCCACGTGGCGGCATCCCCCGTCTCTATAGCCATAGTTGCCATGCCGTGGACTTTAAGCCAATAAGCAGCACCACACGTTGAGCTTTGAACATCAGCAGCAACGTTCCCGAAGCGGACTCCGCTCACCCGTTCCCACCTGCGGATTCCGGCGAAACCGGTGCCACTGGTGGACGCCCAGGAGAGGGCGAGTGCGGCTTGTTAGCGCGACATGCCTACGTCTCAGATAGCGGAGCCCCCCAAGCGCGCTCGGTAAGCTCTCCCCACACCCCTGGCGCAATGGTCCGGGGATCGACAGCCTCTGAGGGCGCCGACTGTCGGTACGTCCCGCTTGGCTGCTCAGACCGGTCGTGCTCCCTGACCCAAAACACTCGGCGGACGAACTGGCCCGGCACGTCTCCGCTCGGCGCATCGGCCCGCAGTACCGCGTACCCCACTCGCCGCCCGGTGCCGTGCCACGACACCGGGCGCCGGCGAGTCGACGCGGAGAGTTCAATGGACTGCCGCACGTAGTCGAATCTCTCGATGTCCTCTGTCCACACGATGCCGTCCTCGTACTCCAGGGCTGTCGTGTTCGCCTGCATCGGTCCCCTCCTAGTAGACGCTGAGGAAAACGGTAGGGCCGCCCAGACATGGCAGAACATCTAGTTCTGGCCCATCTACACCGGCACATCGATCCCCATCGACGACTGGCGGGCGCGGATGTGGCTCGATACGTGGGTCTAGCTGGACAAACACACCACGAGGGCGCGGCGGTCTGCCGCGCCCTCGTGGTGGTTCTCGGTCGTTGGTGGCCGTCGTTGGTCCCCCTCGTACGGCCCAGTGACGGCCCAAATGGAGGGCGCAGCAGATTCACAGTCCACCTTGGATCACCTCACGGATCGATCGCTGACCTGGTGAAATAATCAACGGTCACGGCGCCCCCTAAGGGTTGTCCCGTAACCGCTGGCCACGGGTGAGATGATCTTGTCGTGTCTGGTGTGATCACGGCGTCGGAGCCCTCCTGGATAGCCCCGTTCACCGGGCTGAGCTCGCGTCAGTTCGGCAAGCTGATCACAGCCCTGCGCCGGGAGGGTGCAGACCCGGTGTGCATGGGCCGACCCTGGAGCCTGCCGCTGGAGGACCGGGTCCTGCTGGTCGCCGCGTACTGGCGAACGAACCTCACCATGCGCCAACTGGCTCCGCTGTTCGGGGTGTCGAAGTCGGCTGCGGACCGCATCATCGACCACCTGGGCCCGGCGCTCGCGCTCCAGCAGCGCAAGCGGTTCCGCAAGGACACCGTGCTCATCGTGGACGGCACCCTGGTCCCCACCCGCGACCACCAGGTTGCCGAGCAGTCGAAGAACTACCGGTACTCCACCAACCACCAGGTCGTCATCGACGCCGACACCCGGCTCGTCGTCGCCGTCGGCCGGCCACTGCCCGGCAACCGCAACGACTGCAAGGCATGGGAGATCTCGGGCGCGAAAGCCGCCGTCGGCCGCACCACCGTCATCGCCGACGGCGGCTACCGCGGCACCGGCCTGGTCATCCCACACCGCCGCCAACCCGGCCAGGCAAACCTCCCGGCCTGGAAGGAGGAACACAACGCCTCCCACCGAAAAGTCCGCGCCCGAGTCGAGCACGCCTTCGCCCGCATGAAGACCTGGAAGATCCTCCGCGACTGCCGCCTGAAAGGCGACGGCGTCCACCACGCCATGCTCGGCATCGCCCGCCTACACAACCTGATCGTCGCTGGGTGACGGGCAAACGGCCAGGTCATCGGCCCGTCCGAGATCATTTACGGGACAACCCTTAGAGCTGTCCACGTGGTCGTCCACGATGGGGAGCCCCTTGAACAGATCAGGCTTCGACAGCGCCAAGCAACCTGTCCGCCCTCCGCGCCCCTACTCCATGCCCTCGCGCTCGCCCTTTCGCGTCATCACTGCACTGCGCAAGCGATAGCATCACCACTCAAGCTCGAATCGCGAGGGGGGCTTCGTGGTGGCAAGCCGCATCAGGACGGTTTCATTCTGGGAGATCGTGCGGGCGAAAGATGATCACAACCCACGAATGGAGCAAGTGCCCTGGCAACACGCGCTGGAGGACTTGTCCTCCAAGCCGTGGGGGCAACGACTGTTCATTACGCCGGATGGCGATCAATTCATTGGCGAGGCCAAGTTTTACTCAGACACTTTGCACTTGCTCGTTGGTCGCATCGGATCTGGAGATCTACACGCAGTCGACTTCGACCACGGACACATCGAAGACCTGCGCCTCGACGGCAATAAGGGCTTCATTGACCTAACGACGATTTACTTCCTCGATTACGGCAATATCATCGGAATTATGGGTGGCAGCCAAGCGGCGCCTCGCTCCTCAGCGATCCAGTACTGGCTGAACGCCAGTGGAATGCTGACTGAAGAGATCACTGTTTGGCCAGTCATCAGCCAGGATGTATGGACAAAGCTACAGCAGGCCAGCGCGGTTCATAACTTCGAGTTCACCTTCAGGCCCAATCCTTCCTTTGTGCCACCGCACAACACCTCCCTATTCGGATTTAAGCAAACTAGCGAACGCTACTCGGACCATCGCATCACCCTCAAGTTCGAGGTCCCCAAACGCGGACCCGCAACCTCTCGTGCCAGGGGGCAAAGAAGATTGCAGGAGGATGCGATGCAGTTCATGCGGGACATCGGCTACATGATTGGGCCGAACGGCCTGGAACGAGCCCGTGCGCAGGTGACCTCACCAACAGGAGATGGCTTCACCAAGGATGAGGCTCTGGACTTCCTCAAGCACCGAGTGACGGCGAAGAAGCGCGTAGAGATGCGGAGCGGCGAAGATAGGCGCCCACGCTATACAGCGGCAGTCGACGCCATCCATGAGGCCGCTAGGGAACACGTCAACGACCTGAAGGCCGCTGTCAGTGGCTAGGACTACAGTGGCAGGCCTCAGCCTAGGGGGGTAGCCACATGTCAGCCTTTGGCGTCTTCATACAGCGTATCCGCAACCTGTGGGGCGAACGTCCAGTAGCCGACTGGATCACAGCCTTGACGCTAGTCGGCGGCCACCTCCTCTATTGTCGGCTAGCCGGAGTCGATCCGCTATTCACTCCCATCTCAGGGGATCGCCGTAAGGACATCTACACCACACTAGCTTCAGCCTCAGCCTTGATCGGAGGATTCGGCACAGCGGCCATTAGCCAGTATGCAACGGCTAACGGTAGGCGAATGCTTGAAATGCGCCGCCGCTTCGGCACCAGCCTCCGCCGGAACTGGTCAAGCATCCTTTCCGCGATGCTAATCGTGACGGCCGCATGCCTGATTGCCCTAATAGTGGACACCGAAAAAAAGCCTGGCGACATTGGCTGGATGATCGAGCTTTCCCTTGCTTTGGCCGCGCTCCGCGCAGTGCGCCTACTTTGGCTTTTTGGCATGCTAATCGATGTGGCCGACCAGGATGTTACAGAGCCTCGCCGGTCTCCTGCAGTAGCTGTTTCGCGACCGACTACTCCAAGCACTGGTTCCACAAATACGCGCGGAGCACGCTGATGCTCTGAGCCGCTCCAGACACAGACGCGCCGTTGAGGTGCACCGCTCGAGCGATAGCCTGGTACGCACCACGTCAGAACGGAGAGTGCTCCGCGGATGGGACCGAAGACGACAAAGGTCTACGAGACGCTTCGCACGCGACTCGCGTCAGGCGAGTATGCCCCCGGCGACAAGCTCCCCTAAGAACGCACGCTCGTGGAAGAACTCGGCATCGGTCGGACGGCTCTACGGCAGGTGCTCGCTCGTCTCGTCTCCGAAGGACAGTTGGAGGTACGAGGATGTAGCTCGTACAGGGTGCCAGGCGCGGTGAGCGTTCAGCGTCCGGAAGGGCTGGAACCCTGGCGCATCCACGGCGAGCGCGGCGTGTACGACAACCGATTGGTCAGGCTCCACCTGTGGGACGTAGAGCCCCCCCCCTTGAGTTCTAGTGGTCGTTGCAACACCCCAGCTCAGGGGATGCAATGGACTTCGAGATCCGGGAGAACCGGAGGCCCGGAGGCGGGCGAAGGATGACCCGCGAGCGGGCCGCATACTTCCAGCTCATGGAGCAGGGGTACAGCACGCGGGAAGCCGCCCGGATAGTCGGTATCAACCTGCGCACCGGCAAGCGGTGGCGCAACGGCTGGCACTCACCGCCAGGCGGCCGGAAGGCAGTTCCTCCGATCTACCCGGTCCCGGGGCAGGTCCAGGCAGCGGGCTCGGAGGAACTGCCTCCCGCGCCGTCGCGGTATCTCCAGGAGCGCGACCGCATCCACATCGCCGACCGGCTGCGCGAGAAGGCGTCCGTCCGGCAGATCGCCGCCGAGCTGGGCCGCAGCCCCTCCACCATCAGCCGCGAGATACGCCGCAACCGGCGGCCCATGCCCAAGGGCGGCTTCACCTACCAGCCCTTCCACGCCCACCGCCGGGCCGAATGTCGCCGCCCCCGGCCCAAGGTGGGCAAGATCGGCCAGAACCCCGAACTGCGCGACTTCATCCAGGAACATCTGGCGATGCGCTGGAGCCCCGAGCAGATCTGCCACGCTCTGCGGGCACGCTTCCCCGACCGGCCGGAGACGCACGTGACCCACGAGACGATACACCAGGCGCTCTACGTCCAAGGCCGCGGAGAGCTCCGCCGGGAACTGACCCGCTCGCTACGGACCGGCCGCGCCATGCGCCGCCCGCACCGCCACGCCTACAAGCGCCAGCCGGGCCCCATCAAGAACATGGTCATGATCAGCCAGCGGCCCGCCGAGGCGGCCGACCGAGCCGTCCCGGGCCACTGGGAGGGCGACCTGATCATCGGCAAGAACGGCAAGTCGGCGATCGGCACCCTGGTCGAACGCTCCACCCGCTACCTGATGCTCGTCCACCTGCCCACCGGTCACAGCTCCATGGCCACCCGCAACGCGCTCGCAGCGAGCATCGAGTCCCTCCCGCGCCACCTCTGGCGGTCCCTGACCTGGGATCAGGGCTCCGAGATGACCGCGCACCGGTCCTTCAGCGTCGCCACGGGCATCCCGGTCTTCTTCTGCGATCCGGCCAGTCCCTGGCAGCGCGGCTCCAACGAGAACACGAACGGGCTGCTGCGGCAGTACTTCCCCAAGGGCACCGATCTGGCCGCACACACCGCCCAGGACCTCGCGGCCGTCGCCGCCGAACTGAACAGCCGGCCACGCAAAACGCTCGGCTGGGAAACCCCAGCCGAGCGTCTCGCTAGGCTCCTGGCCACAGCCAGTTGATCACTGTGTTGCAACGACCCCTGGAATTCGCCCCCCCCCGGGGGTGGAGCGGTTCGAACACCACGTCGTGAGGCTTCACCACGTGGCTATTACCGCCGTCATCGACGATCAGGACCGCGTTCCGATGATGTGGCGGTACCGCTTCGTCCCGAAGCAATTCGGCTGGGAACTTCCCGGCGGCATCGTCGACGAGGGAGAGGACCCGGCGGACACGGCGCTGCGGGAAACCGTCGAGGAGACGGGATGGCGGCCCAAGTCGCTGGAACACGTCGTGAGCTAGCAGCCCATGGTCGGCATGGTCGACTCGCCACACGCAGGTGCGTGCCGGAGTCGTCGTACTCGGCTCGCGGTGTCAGGTCGGCGTGTGCAGGCCACCGCGAGCGTCAAGGAGGGTCGGGGCCATCACCCCTCCCACCTCCTCAAGTCCCTGCCCGGCGCCCCGTACGCCCTGCCAACGGGCCAGATACGCGCCGTTCAGGAAGATGCTCGGCATGTCCGGGTCCCGGCCCTCGGGGCCCCGCGGGATGACGGCCATGACCGGTTTCAGCGCACGCCGACAATCGTCCGGCATTCCTGCGTGCGCGCACCAGGTCGACGGCGAACGACGGTCTCCCCGCCTCGCAAAGCGCGTACGCGTCTGTTCATCCACGGCGTGAGCCAGGTACATCGGCTCTTCGGCGTCCCGCCCCGCGCACTCGGCGAGTTCGTAGTGCCGCCACGCTCACTCAACCGCCCCCGAGTCGATTACCTGCCACGTCGCGCGAAGTCGAGGGCCGAGAGGTGGCCGGTCGTCCGGGGTGCGCAGTAGTTCGGTCTGGTCGTTGAACGCCTTCACGATGGGAGCACATCGCTCACAGGGCACGGTGCCCGGCAGTCAGCCCGGAAGACCCCCAGCACGCCGGGCTCGGTTCCGGCGTGGATGCGATGGAGTCCGCCCGTCGCGCCGGCCACAGCGTCGCCGTGCCGCGCAAGGTGTACGCCAACAAGAAACCCCCTCTGATCAACGAAACTCGCTGATCAGAGGGGGTTCCCCTCAGCGTGGCGGCGCCAGGATTCGAACCTGGGAAGGCTGAGCCGGCAGATTTACAGTCTGCTCCCTTTGGCCGCTCGGGCACACCGCCGGGGTTCGCTGCCTGTCGAACCGCTTTTCGGCGGTGCTCCGTGGCAACGACGTAAACGATACCCGATGGGGAGGGGTGCTTCGCCACCCGATTGATCGCCGCCGGAGGGGTGGCGGGTGGCTAGGCTTGGGCGGATGCGGCCGAGGAGCCCCGCCGGGCCCGGCGGCCGTCGATGTATGCCGGTACGGAGCCGATACGCGGCCCGACACGCACCCAGATACAAGGAGCCACAGGACATGGCCGACTCCAGTTTCGACATCGTCTCGAAGGTCGAGCGGCAGGAGGTCGACAACGCCCTCAACCAGGCCGCCAAGGAGATCTCGCAGCGCTACGACTTCAAGGGCGTGGGCGCCTCGATCTCGTGGTCCGGGGACAAGATCCTCATGGAGGCCAACTCCGAGGACCGGGTGAGCGCTGTCCTCAACGTCTTCCAGTCCAAGCTGATCAAGCGCGGCATCTCGCTGAAGGCTCTGGACGCGGGCGAGCCCCAGCTCTCCGGCAAGGAGTACAAGATCTTCGCGTCGATCCAGGAGGGCATCTCCCAGGACAACGCGAAGAAGGTGGCCAAGCTCATCCGCGACGAGGGTCCCAAGGGCGTGAAGGCCCAGGTGCAGGGTGAGGAGCTGCGGGTCTCCTCGAAGAGCCGGGACGATCTGCAGAGCGTGATCACCCTGCTGAAGGGCCAGGACTTCGACTTCGCGCTGCAGTTCGTGAACTACCGGTGACATGAGCCACCGACGCGGAGGGCGGGCACCCGGCGGTGCCCGCCCTCCGCGTTCGCCGCGCTTGTGTTCAGTTGCGCGAGTTGCCGAACAGGAGCCGGTAGGCGACCAGGAGCACCAGGGAACCGCCGATCGCCGCCGCCCAGGTGGTGCCGTCGTAGAAGTCCTTGCTGACGGGGTGGTCCAGCCAGCGGGCCGAGATCCAGCCGCCGATGAACGCGCCCGCGATGCCGATGAGGGTCGTGCCGATGAGCCCTCCCGGGTCGCGGCCCGGCAGCAGGAATTTGGCGATGGCTCCGGCCAACAGTCCGAGGATGATCCAGCTGACGACGGTCATGCCGTTAACCTGCCCTTTCTCCCTGTGCCTGCGGTGTTCGTGTCTCTGGGTGAGGAGACGCCCCGACCGCACCCGGTGGTTGCGCCGATCGGTACGGAGCCGCTCACGGCCGCGGTCCCCGACACGGGCGGCCGCGCTACCAGCCAGTCTGCCGAGTGGGGCCGGCGGCCGTGAACGGCTGGTCCGTGCGCACGATCTCGCGGCCCAGCGGGAGCAGGGAGACGGGGATCAGCTTGAAGTTGGCGATGCCGAGCGGAATGCCGATGATCGTGACGCACAGCGCGATCCCGGTGACGATGTGACCGAGGGCCAGCCACCAGCCCGCCAGGAGCAGCCACAGCACATTGCCGACGCAGGAGGCCGCGCCCGCGTCCGGGCGCTCGACCGCCGTGTACCCGAAGGGCCACAGGGCGTAGACCCTGATGCGGAAGGCCGCGATGCCGAGGGGAATCGTCTCCGAACGTTCCCGATCGCGCTACAAGGGCTCTGCGGTTCCGTCTGGACGCGTGACCTGCTGATACTGATGGAGGCAGGTAGTACCGACGGACGACCGAGAGGTAGCGACCATGAAGGTGTTCAACCTGCTACTCAATGTGCTGTGGCTCGTCTTCTGTGGCATCTGGATGGCGATCGGCTATCTGATCGCCGCCCTGATCTGCTTCATCTTGATCGTCACCATCCCGTTCGGCATTGCGTCGCTGCGCATCGCTGGATTCGTCCTCTGGCCGTTCGGCCGGACCACCGTGGACCGGCCTGGCGCCGGCGCAGGGTCGTTCGTTGGCAACGTGATCTGGGTGATCTTTGCGGGCTGGTGGCTCGCACTGGGCCACCTGCTCACAAGCATCCCGCTGTTCCTGTCGATCATCGGGATCCCCTTCGGGTGGGCTAACCTCAAGCTCATTCCTATCTCGCTAATGCCGCTGGGGCGGGAGGTTGTGGCCACAGACCAAGCTTTCGGCGGTCGCTGAAATCGCGCAGTCCCGGCGGAGTCGATGATCCCATCCAATCCCTTTGAACCCATCGAGCGCGCTTACGCTTTAATGTGTGAGCGCGCCTTACTCCACCACCTACGCCGCACTACGCGCCGAACGCGCCCACCACCTCGGCCACACCGAAACCCCCGGCACGATCACAGACGCGCACTGGCGCTATATCGGCTCCGGACACACCCCAGGCGCCGCCCTCATCGCCGCCGGAATCGCTGAAGATCTTGTTACTGCCCGCGAATTGAAGCGAGAGTTCGCCGCCCGCGAGTGGGGGTTCAGTGCCTGACACCTGTTGTCATTTGGACGCCTGACAAGAGGCTGTCACCGGCTGAACGTGCGCTACTGCTGCAAATCCTCTTCGGCCCTAGGAGACACAGCCGTTGGAATACCACTTTGGCTGACAAACCAGCAGATTCGGCGGATGATAGAGGGGTTGATGCAGACGCCCCGGCAGCGGCTGCAACCGCCCCGGGGCTGGCCGACTGACTAGGAGTCGACGTGTCCCATGTAAGCACAGCCCTGCCCTCCCCCGCTGCCCCCGGTTCTCGCCCTGCAAGTGCATTACGAGCCGTCGATTACCTGCGGGTCTCCACCGAGGAACAGAAGAAGGGCTACGGAGTAGCCAGGCAGAGCCGGAAGACCACACGTCACATTGCACACAAGCAGTGGCACCACATCGGAACATACAAGGATGAAGGGGTCTCCGGCTCCCTGGAGGCGGCTGACCGGGGCGATCTCAAACGCCTGATGGAAGACGCCCAGAAGAACCCCCGCCCCTTCGACATCGTCGTGGTCCCTGACGGCCGTGTGATCGGGCGGAAGGGGCGTGCTTTCTGGCGCTGGGTATGGGCCTTGGAGGACCTCGGTGTCTACGTCGCCGTGGTCGCCGACGACTACGACAACACGACATCCGACGGCCGTAAGAAGATGCGCCGGGACGCCGACTACGCCGAGACCGAATGGGAGACGATCCGCGATCGCACCCAGGGCGGCTTGCAAGAAAAGGCCGAGCTGATCCCGGCCGCGCACATCGGCGGACGACCGCCCTACGGATACCGCATCGCCAACAAAGACACGCCCGGTTCGTACCTGATGGTTGACGAGGCTGAGGCAAACATCATTCGGTACGTCTACGAACTCGTGGTCGGCGAGGGACTCAACCTGCGCAAGACCACCATTCGTCTCAACGCGGAAGGGATCACAGCCCGGTCAGGCCGGGCCTGGACCCGCGACAATTTGCGTGACCGAATCATGTCGTCCCCTGTCCTCGACGGTGCCCTTCTGTTCCGCGGGAAGCACGCGAAGACTGATGAAAACGGCACCCCTGTGTGGGGCGACTCCGTAGAGATTGTACTGCCACGGATCCTTACTCCTGAGGAATCCGCAGAACTCCGACGTAAGGTCGCCGAGACGGCCAAGCACAGTAGCGGCCAGCGTGAGTTCTACCCGCTGTCTGGTCGGATCGTCAGCCTCTGCCGGAAGACATACACAGGCATCAGCCGTGCAGCCGAACGGGAGGGTGCACGCTACTACCGGTGCGCGGGCAACGCTCCGAAAGACCTGAGCGCGAAGTCCTGCGGCTGTTCCTATATCGATGCTGACGCGCTCGAAGGTCACGTCTGGCAGAAGGTCATGGAGATCGCTAGCGACAGCAGGAAGCTTCAGGAGCCGGCTGCCGAGTGGATCGGGACGGCCGACGGCGACAAGTCCGCGCTGGCGGATCGCATCGCCAACCTTGACCAGCAAATCGAGGGCATGAACGCATCGATCACGGCCGTCATCGTCGCGACAGCCAAGCAGAGCGCGTCCGCAGAAGCCATCGAGGCCGCTACCGCAGCGCTCAACGAGGAACTTCAGCAGCTCACGAACCTACGCAGCGAAGCAGCCGAATGGCTGATGGAGATCGAGGAGTCGGACCAGTACGCCCAGGACCTTCGAGCGCTCGCCAGCATGGCGCGGAAGTCGTTCCCCGACATGGAGCCACAGCAGCAGGCGGCGATTCTGTCCCTGCTGGAGCTGAAGGTCAGGGTTACTGGCCCGGTGCCTGATGGGCGGCGTGGTGGAGTCCCCTGCACCGTACGCGCCTGGTACGCCTCCGCCGGCCTCGACGTACCTGCGGCGTCGCTGTCTGACGACGACTGGGCCAAGGTTGCACCGCTCTTGCCCAAGGGGCGCACGGGCACCGTTCGGCGCTCTGTGGACGCGATCTTCTACAAAGCGCGCACAGGAAAGTCCTGGCCTGCTGTGATCAAGGAAACCGGCTGCACCATCCAAGCATCGAAGCACTTCAATGCGTGGACCGCCGATGGCACCTGGGAGCGTGTGAATGCCTCCTTGGCGCACGTCGCGCGAGTCCCCCTGCCGGAGCCTGAACTACTGCCTCCGATGATCATCGAAGGGCGCGTCGACCCGAGCGCGATGCTGCACCCAGAAGGACGATACCGAACGGGATGCCGATGATCGTGATGCAGAGCAGTATGCCCGCGAAGAGGTAGCCGAGGAACAGCCAGAAGCCGCTGAGCACGAGCCATACGAGGTTGAGGATGGTCTTCACTGCTGACGACCTGCCATCTTTTCGAGTCGGGCGATGCGTTCCGCCATCGGCGGGTGGGTGGAGAACATCTTCGAGAGTCCCTGCCCGGGACGGAAGGGGTTCGCGATCATCATGTGGCTGGCGGTCTCGATCCGGGGCTCCGGGGGCAGCGGAAGCTGCTTCGTGCCGTACTCCAGTTTGCGCAGGGCGTCGGCGAGGGCGAGCGGGTCGCCGGTGAGCTGCGCGCCGGAGGCGTCGGCCTCGTACTCCCTGGAGCGGCTGATCGCGAGTTGGATGACGGAGGCGGCGAGCGGACCGAGAAGCATGATGAGGAGCATGCCCAGCAGACCGGGTCCGTCATCGTCGTTGGACCGCCCGATGGGGATCAGCCAGGCGAAGTTGACCAGGAACATGATCACGGAGGCGAGAGCGCCCGCGACGGACGAGATCAGGATGTCGCGGTTGTAGACATGGCTCAGTTCGTGTCCGATGACGCCGCGCAGCTCGCGCTCGTCGAGCAGCCGCATGATGCCCTCGGTGCAGCACACGGCCGCGTTGCGCGGATTGCGGCCGGTCGCGAAGGCGTTGGGTGCCTCGGTCGGTGAGATGTAGAGGCGCGGCATGGGCTGGCGGGCCTGGGTGGAAAGCTCGCGGACCATGCGGTACAGCGCCGGGGCCTCGAACTCGCTGACCGGGCGGGCCCGCATCGCGCGCAGGGCGAGCTTGTCGCTGTTCCAGTACGCGTACGCGTTGGTGCCGAGGGCGACGAGGACGGCGACGACGAGTCCCGCTCGGCCGAAGAAGCTGCCGATGACGATGATGAGCGCGGACAGTCCCCCGAGGAGGACTGCGGTCCTGAGCCCGTTGTGCCGGCGGTGCACGGTACGCCCTCCAAGTGGTGCAGCAGGGGAACCCTTTGCTTGCTGGTCTCGCTCGCTGTGGTTGCTTCCCGGACTCCGGTGCCACCGGTGCCGTGGCATCACGTCCAGTGGACCCTTCCGTACTGGTCAACGCCAGGCGGGGGCCGCCAGTTCCCCGGTGCTCGGGCCGGCCCGGGTGGTCCGGACGGGTGACGGCCGCGGCGTGCGGCACACGCGCGTGGAGGCCGGGTGGCGCACGCGCGCGTGCCGCCGCGGTCGGGCTCAGAAGAGTCCGGTGTCGGCGAAGCGCAGGATCAGCTGGGGCGCTCCCGAGAGGGCGACGGCGAGGACCGCGGTCACGCCGATCGCGGCCGTGAGGGGGGCGGGGACGCGGTGCCGGACGGTCTCGCCCTCGGGTGCCCGGAACAGCAGGGCCGTCCATTGGAGGTAGTAGAACAGCGCGATGACGACGTTGACCGCCATGACGACGGCCAGCCAGCCCAGTCCGGCGTCGACGGCCGCGGAGAAGACGGTGACCTTGGCGAAGAGGCCGATGACGCCGGGTGGCAGTCCGGCGAGGCAGAGCAGGAAGAACGCCAGGAGCAGGGCTGTCATCGGGTGGGAGGCGTACAGGCCGCGGTAGTCGGCGACGCGGTTCAGGAGCCTCGTACGGCCCACGAGCGCGGCCACGGCGAAGGCGCCGAGGTTCACCGCGCCGTACATGAGGGCGTAGGCGACGGTGGCGCCGACGGAGCGTTCCGGGTCGTCGGAGTACGCGGCGGCGGCGATCGGCACCAGGAGGTAGCCAGCCTGTCCGACGGACGACCAGGCGAGCAGGCGTACCGCGCTGTACGCGCGCGTGGGCTGCTGGCGCAGGGCGCCGACGTTGCCGACGGTCATGGTGAGGGCGGCCAGGGCGGCGAGGGCCGGGCCCCAGACGTGGGCGTAGGACGGGAGGGCGACGACCGTGACGAGGATCAGGCCGGAGAAGCCGACGGCCTTGCCCACCACGGACAGGTAGGCCGCGATCGGCAGGGGGGCGCCGACGTAGGTGTCGGGCACCCAGAGGTGGAAGGGTACGGCCGCCGTCTTGAAGGCGAAGCCGACGAGGGTGAGTACGACGCCGGTCTGGGCGAGCGTGGTGAGCTGCCCGTCGACGTGCTGGATGCGGTCGGCCACCTGGGTGAGGTGGAGGGTGCCGGTGGAGGCGTACACGAAGCTGACGCCCATGAGGCTGACCGCGGTCGCGGTGACCGAGGACAGGAAGAACTTCAGGGCCGCCTCGGAGGACCGGCGGTCGCCCCGGCGCAGGCCGACGAGGGCGAAGGCGGGCAGGGAGGCGACCTCCAGGGCAACGACGAGGGTCGCGAGGTCGCGGGCGGCGGGCAGGAGCGCGGCACCGGCCGCGGAGGAGAGCAGCAGGAACCAGTACTCGCCCTCGGGCAGTCCGCGGTCGGCGTCCTTCACGGCGGTGACCGACAGCAGGGCGGTCAGCAGGGCGCCGCCGAGGACCAGGAACTGGAGGGCGAGGGCGAAGGTGTCCGCGGTGTAGCTGCACACGCCGGGCTCGCCGGTGAGGCAGAACGTCGAGCGGTCGCCGTCGACCAGGGGCAGCAGTGTGAGCGCGGCGACGGCGAGTCCGGCGATCGAGACCCAGCCGAGCAGCGGCTTGCGGGCGTCGTTGACGAACAGGTCGGCGACGAGGACGACGAGTGCGACGAGCGCCGTGACGGTGGGCGGCGCGATGGCGAGCCAGTCGACGGACTGGACGAGGTTCTGGGCCAGGGGCTGGGCCGTGAAGCTCATCGGGTGCCTCCAGACAGGAGCTGCTGCACGGCCGGGTCGGTCAGTCCGAGGAGGGCCTTGGGCCACAGCCCGGCGACGACGGTCAGGACGACGAGCGGGGTCCAGGCGGCGAACTCGTACGTGCGTACGTCGGCGAGCCCCGGGGCTTCCCGGGGTACGGCGCCCATGCAGACACGGCGGACCACGATCAGCATGTACGCGGCGGTCAGCAGGGTGCCGAAGGCGGCGACGGTCATGAAGGTGAGGAAGGCGGGGCGGCTGAGGCCGTCGTGGGGGTCGAAGGCGCCGAACAGGGCCAGCATCTCGCCCCAGAACCCGGCCAGGCCCGGCAGGCCGAGCGAGGCGACCGCCGCGAAGGCCAGCAGGCCGCCCAGGCGCGGTGCCCTGCCGTACAGGGCGGCTCCGGTCTCCTCGGCGAGGGTGTCGAGGTCGGTGCTGCCGGTGCGGTCCTTGAGGGCGCCGACCAGGAAGAAGAGCAGGCCGGTGATGAGGCCGTGGGCGATGTTGGCGAACAGGGCGCCGTTCACGCCGGTCGGGGTCATGGTCGCGATGCCGAGCAGGACGAAGCCCATGTGGCCGACGGAGGAGTAGGCGATGAGGCGCTTGAGGTCGCCCTTCGCGCCCCGTCCGGCGAGGGCCAGGCAGGCCAGGGAGCCGTAGATGACGCCGACCACGGCGAACGCGGCGAGGTAGGGCGCGAAGGTGTGGAAGCCGTCCGGCGCGGCCGGCAGGAGGATCCGGACGAACCCGTACGTGCCCATCTTGAGCAGGACCCCGGCCAGCAGGACCGAGCCGACCGTCGGAGCGGCGGTGTGGGCGTCGGGCAGCCAGCTGTGCAGCGGCCACATCGGGGTCTTCACCGCGAGCCCGAGTCCGATCGCCAGAACGGCGATGACCTGCACGGATGTGGTCAGTGACCGGCCGTTGTCAGTGGCGAGTGCCACCATGTCGAATGTGCCCGCCGTGATTCCGATCAGGAGCAGGCCGAGCAGCATGACGACGGATCCGAGGAGCGTGAAGAGGATGAACTTCCAGGCGGCACCGGCCCGTCCCTCGCCGCCCCAGCGGGCGATGAGGAAGTACATCGGGATGAGGACCGTCTCGAAGGCGAGGAAGAACAGGATCAGATCGAGGGCGGCGAAGGTCGCGAGGGTGCCGGACTCCAGGACGAGCAGCAGGGCGACGAGGGCCTTCGGGCTGGGGCCCGCGGGCGGCTTGAAGTACGTGTAGAGCGCGCAGAGGAAGGTCAGCAGCGCGCTCAGGACCAGCAGGGGGAGGGAGATGCCGTCGATGCCGAGGTGGATGCGCACGTCGAGCGCGGGGATCCAGCTGATGTCGGTGCTGGCCTGCATCTTCGACGGATGGTCGTGGTCGAAGCCGAGCACGAGGGCGATCGCGGCGGCGAGGACGGCGCCGGTCACGGTGATCCCGTGGCGGAGCACGGCCTGCTCGGGCGACTTTCCCTTCAGTCCCGGCGGGGCGGGCAGGAGGGCGGCGACGGCGCCCAGGAGCGGGCCGACGACGACGAACGCGAGAAGGAACCGCATCACGGACTCGTTGATATCGATCACGCCTGCTCACGCTCCCGTGGCGACGAGGACGGCGGCGACCGCGAGGACGACGGTGCCGGCGAGCAGCGCGCTCACATAGGTCTGCACATTGCCGGTCTGGGCGCGGCGTACGGCGGCCCCCAGCCAGCGGGGCAGGGTGCCCGCCCCGCGTACGTAGGTGTCGACGACCTCGCGGTCGAGGAAGCGGACGAGGCTCGCGCCGGCCCGCACGGGGCGGACGAAGAGCGCCGTGTACACCGCGTCCAGGTGGAAGCCGACGGCCGCGTGCCGGTGCAGCGGCCCCAGCAGGAGCCGTCCGGGGTCCGACGGGTCGGGGGCGTCGGCGATGTTCCCGTAGGCGGGCTCGTGGCTGGCGATGGCCTCGGCCTCCACCAGGCCGGCGTCGCCCTCCGGGTGGGCGGCGACGGCGCCGAGCGGGGGCCGGTCCGCGAGCGCCGTGGTGTGGCGCCAGGCGGCGTAGGTGACGAGGCCGCCGACCAGGGCCACGCCCGTGCCGAGCACGGAGGTGGTGAGGGTCGGGGTGAGGTCCTGGCCGTCGAACCAGTCGGGCAGCAGCCGGAAGGCCAGGCCGCCGAGGGCCAGTGACGGGACGGCGAGCGCCCAGAGCACGGCGTTCATGACCATCGGCTGCCTGCCGTGGTCGGGGGCCTCGATGCCCCGGCCGCGGAAGGCGAGCAGCCACAGGCGCGTCGCGTACGCGGCGGTGAGCAGGGCCGTGACCACGCCGGCGATCAGGACGGTCCAGCCCGCGGCGCCGGGCGCGTGCTCGGTGTGGCCGGTGGCCACGTGCTCCGCGGCGCCGAGGACGGACTCCTTGGAGAAGAAGCCGCTGAAGGGAGGGATCGCGGCGAGTGCGAGCAGTGCCACGGTCATCGTCCAGTAGGCGTCCGGGACGCGGTCGCGCAGGTGGCGCATGCGGGACATGGCGGCCAGCGAGTTGGTGCCGGCGGCGTGGATGATCACGCCGACGGCGAGGAAGAGCAGCGCCTTGAAGGCGCCGTGGGTGAGGAGGTGGAAGACGGCGGCGCCGCGGTCGCCCGTGGCGAGGGCGCCGGTCATGTAGCCGAGTTGTCCGATCGTCGAGTAGGCGAGGACGCGCTTGATGTCGTCCTGGGCGAGCGCGGCGAGCGCCGAGCCGACCATCGTGACGGCGGCCATGACGGCGAGGACGACCATTGCGGCCCGTGAGGCCTCGAAGAGCGGGAGGAGCCGGGCGACGAAGTAGACACCGGCGGCGACCATCGTCGCGGCGTGGATGAGCGCGGAGACGGGTGTCGGGCCCGCCATCGCGTCGGGGAGCCAGGTGTGCAGCGGGAACTGCGCCGACTTGCCCGCCACGCCTGCCAGGAGCAGCAGGGCGATCGGCGTGGGGTGGTCGAGCGAGCCGTTCGCCACCGCGCCGAGGACCTTGGTGATGCGGAAGGAGCCGGTGTCGCCGGCCAGCGCCAGCAGGCCGATCAGGAAGGGGACGTCACCGAGCTTGGTCACCAGGAAGGCCTTGAGGGAGGCCGCGCGCGCCTGTGGGGTCTCCCAGTAGTGGCCGACCAGGAAGTACGAGCAGATGCCCATGATCTCCCAGCCGACCAGGAGCACCATCAGATCGCCGGAGTAGACGACGAGGAACATCGCGAAGGTGAACAGGGAGACCAGAGCGGCGTACGAGGGGTAGCGCGGGTCGTCGCGCAGGTAGCCCGTCGAGTAGATCTGCACGCAGGTGGCGACGCAGCCGACCAGGACGGCGACGAGGGCGGCGAAGCCGTCGATGTGCAGGGCGAGTTCGACGGGGACGGAGCCGGTGGGCGTCAGCTCCGTGGCGGCGTCGACGGCCCGGCCGCCGCCCTGGCGGGCCGCGACGAGTACGGCGAGGACGAGGGCCGCCAGGGTCGGCAGTACGGCGAGGGGGCGGACGTATCCGGGCGCCGTGCGGCCCAGGAGGAGGCCGGCGGCGGCCCCCAGGAAGGGAAGGAGGGGGACGAGTACGGCGAGGGTGGTCGTGGTCACGCGGGGGCCTCAGCCTTCTCGGCGGCCGTCCCGGTCGCGGGGGTGTCGGGTTCGTCGGGGTCGTTGCCCTCGGCGGTGTCGCGGAGCTTGTCGATGTCCGAGGTGCCGCGGTTGCGGTGGACGGCGAGCACGATCGCGAGGCCGATGCCGATCTCGGCGGCGGCGATGGCGATGGTGAACAGGGTCAGGGCCTGGCCGGAGTGCAGGCTCTCCTCGGCGGCCCTGCTGAGCCAGACGTTGAAGGCGACCAGGTTGAGGTTGACGGCGTTGAGCATCAGCTCGACCGACATCAGGACGAGGATCGCGTTGCGGCGGGCGAGGACGCCGTAGACGCCCGTGCAGAAGAGGAGGGCGGAGAGGACGGCGGGATAGGCGAGGTGCATCAGCGGACACCGCCCTGGTCGGCGCGGCCTTGGTCGGCCTCCTGGTCGGGGGCGGGCGCCTGGTCGGGGGCGGGCGCCTGGTCGGGGGCGGGCGCCTGGTCGGGGGCGGGCGCCTGGTCCGTTCCGGCCCTGCGGGACAGGACGATGGCGCCGACCAGGGCGGCGAGGAGGAGGACGGAGAGGGCCTCGAAGGGGAGAACCCAGTTCTGGAAGAGGCTCGCTCCGGTGACGGCGGTGGAGCCGGCGGCCGGGCCGTCCAGGTCGATCCAGGTGGTGCGGAAGGCGTCCACGACGACCCACACCAGCGCCGCCGCGGAGGCCGCGGCCACCGTGAGGGCGGCCCAGCGGTTGCCGGAATCGGCGTCCGGGGACCGGCCGATGGGTGCCCTGGTGAGCATCAGGCCGAACAGGATGAGGACGACGACGGCACCGACGTAGATGAGGACCTGCACCCAGGCGATGAACTCGGCGGTGAGGAGGAGGTATTCGACGGCGAGGCCGCCGAGGGCGACCACCAGCCACAGGGCGGCGTGGACGAGCTGCCGGGTGGTGACGGTGACGACGGCGGCGCCGAAGGTGACGAGACCGACGAGGAGGAAGGCGATCTCGACGCCGGTCGGGGAGAGGAAGCCGTGGGACTCGGCGGCGGCGGTCGTCGGGTGCGCGTGCGCGGCGAGGTGGCCGGCGGTCGTTGCGAGGGTCATGCCCGGCCCTCCTGTGCGGGCCGGTCCGTCTGCTGCTGGGCGGCCAGTTTGTCGGCGGTCTTGCGGGCGGCGGCGAGTTCCTTGGGCTCCTCCGCGGCGGGGTCCAGGGCGGGCGGGGCCGGGACCGTCCACATCCACTCGCGGAGCTTGTCGCGTTCGTGGGTGAGGTCGCGGATGTCGGTCTCGGCGTACTCGAACTCCGGGGACCAGAACAGGGCGTCGAAAGGACAGACCTCGATGCAGATACCGCAGTACATGCACAGGGAGAAGTCGATGGCGAAGCGGTCGAGGACGTTGCGGCTGCGGTCGCGGCCCCCGGGGGTCGCGGCCGGGACCGTCTCCTTGTGGGAGTCGATGTAGATGCACCAGTCGGGGCACTCGCGGGCGCACAGCATGCAGACCGTGCAGTTCTCCTCGAACAGGCCGATCACGCCGCGGGTGCGGGGCGGCAGGTCTGGCTGGGCGTCGGGGTACTGCTCGGTGACGGTCTTCCTCGTCATCGTGCGCAGGGTGACGGCCAGGCCCTTGGCCAGGCCGCTGCCGGGGACGGGGGCCATTACGCGATCACCACCTTGACGATGCCGGTGAGGGCGATCTGGGCGAGGGAGAGGGGGACGAGGAGGGTCCAGGACAGTTTCTGGAGCTGGTCCTCGCGCAGGCGCGGGTAGGTCACGCGCAGCCAGATCACGACGAAGGCGAGGACGGCCGTCTTCAGCAGGGTCCACACCCAGCCGAGGCCGTCGGCGCCCCAGGGGCCGTGCCAGCCGCCCAGGAAGAGGACGGTGGTCAGTCCGCACAGGACGACGATCCCGGCGTACTCGGCGAGGAGGAACAGGGCGAAGCGCAGGCCGGTGTACTCGGTGTAGGCGCCGAAGATGATCTCCGAGTCGGCGACCGGCATGTCGAACGGGGGGCGTTGCAGTTCGGCCAGCCCGGCGACGAAGAAGACGATCGCGCCGACGATCTGCCAGGGCAGCCACCACCACTCGAAGGCGTCGAGGATGCCGACGAGCGAGACCGTGCCGGCCGCCATGGCGACGGAGGCGGCGGTGAGCAGCATCGGGAGTTCGTACGCGAGGAGTTGGGCGGCGGTGCGCAGGCCGCCGAGGAGGGAGAACTTGTTGGCGGAGGACCAGCCGGCCATGAGCGAGCCGAGGACACCGACGCCCATGACGGCGAGGACGAAGAAGACGCCCGCGTCGATGACCTGGCCGACCGCGCCCTCTCCGGGGCCGATGGGGATGGCCAGGACGACCAGGAGGTACGGGAGCAGCGCCACGGCGGGGGCGAGTTGGAAGATACGGCGGTCCGCGTCGGCGGGGACCACGTCCTCCTTCTGCGCGAACTTCACCCCGTCCGCGACGAGTTGGGCCCAGCCGTGGAAGCCGCCGGCGTACATCGGACCGAGGCGGCCCTGCATGTGGGCCATCACCTTGTGCTCGGTCTGGCCGACGAGCAGCGGGAAGGTGAGGAAGACGACGAAGACGATCAGGAGGCGCAGGGTGACGTTGAGCGCGTCGTTCACCGGGGGCCTCCTGGGGGGTTCGTCGGGTCGTTCCGGGGGCTGTCTGAGTCACTTGTCGTGTCGGGCTCTTCGGGAGTGCCGGGGTCACCGGGCGTGCCCAAGTCACCGGGCGTGCCCGGCTCACCGGGGCTGCCGGAGCCACCCGGGGCGTCCGACTCATCGGGAGCACCGGAGGCACCGGGGCTCTCCGGCTCGTCCGGGGCACCGGAGTCACCGGGACTGCCCGGCCGGTCCGGAGCCTCCGGGGCGGGGGTGGCGTCCGGGCTCGGTTCCGTTCGTCGGCGGGGCTCGGGCTCGGCCGTGTCGTCGAACGCCGGGCGGGCGTGATGCCACGGGGCGTCCGGGCTGCGGGGGGTCGCGGGCGCCGGTTCCGTGGGGCGCGCGGACGTGGCCGCGGCGTCGCCGTCGCCGCCACTGGTGCCGGGCTCGGTGTCCGCCGCGTCCGGCTGACCGGCGTCGGCCGCCGCCCGCCGGCTCGCCGGGACCGGCGACGTGCTGCGGGCACCCCTGGGCGCGGCGGCGCCGTCCGGCCGGTCGCCGTCCCCGCCCCGCGGTGGGCTTGAGCCTTCGTCGGCACCCGGTGCGCGGCGCGGCGTCGAGGCACCCGAGTCGGCGGTGTCCTGCTGCCCGTCAGCCGTCTCGGCGGCGGGCGGCGCCTCCGCAGGAGTGTCCGCCCGCTGGGACGCGGACCCCCCGGCCGCGCTGCGCGCACGTCGCGCCACCGGGCCGGCCGACGGCTCGGCACCCGGGGCGGCCTGACTGGCGGAGCCCTCCGCCGCCGTACGCGACCGGCGCGGACCCGCCGTACCCCGGCCCGCCGAACCCTCCACACCCGGAGCCGCCTGACTCGCCGAACCCTCCCCTGCCGTGCGCGACCGGCGGGGTGGGCGGTCCGTGGGGGGTGTTCCCGCTGGGCGGCCCGTTCCGCGGGGTGGGCGGGAGGGGGCGGGGGGCAGTTGGCCCTTCAGGGGGCCCCATTCGTTGGGGTCGGGGACGCCCGGTGGGAGCATCTGGCGGCGACGGGGGCCGCCGTGCTCGGACTCGCCCGGTTCCTTGGCCCCCGGCCACGCCTTGGCGACGCGGGCGGCGAGGACGAAGTCCTTGCGCAGCGGGTGGCCCTCGAAGCCCTCCGGCAGGAGCAGGTGGTCCAGCCCGGGGTGGTCCTCGAAGGCGACGCCGAACATCTCGTGGGTCTCGCGTTCGTGCCAGGCCGCGCCCGCGTACACGTCGACGGCGGTCGGCAGGACCGGGGACTCGTGCGGGACCGTCGTACGCAGCAGCAGCCGGCGTACCGGTCCGAGCGCCACGACGTGGGCCGCGACGCGGAACCCCGTGCCTGGTTCGTCGACCGCGCTCAGCCAGTCGAAGTACGTGCAGCCCAGCCGGTCGCGCGCGGTCCGCAGGGCGGGGATCCAGGACGCCGGCGGTACGTCCACGGTCAGGACGCCGTACGACTCCTCGGCCGTGGCCTGTGTGCCGAAGAGTTCCCCGGCGTCGGCGGGCAGCCAGCCGACCGCGGTCACCGCCCCTCCCCCGAGCCGGAGGCCGAACCCGAACCCGAGCCCGGGGTCGGGGTCGGGGTCGGCGGTCGCACCAGGCCGCTGCGCAGCGCGGCCGTCGAGGGCCGGGGCACGGCGCCGTACCGCTCCCCCAGCGACTCCCGGGCGATCTTCTCCTGGAGCTTGAGGATGCCCTGGAGCAGCGCCTCGGGGCGCGGCGGGCAGCCGGGGACGTAGACGTCGACGGGGATGATCTGGTCGACCCCCTTCGTCACGGAGTAGGAATCCCAGTACGGGCCACCGCAGTTGGAGCAGGCGCCGAAGGAGATGGCGTACTTCGGCTCGGGCATCTGCTCGTACAGGCGTTTGACGGCCGGCGCCATCTTGTCGGTCACCGTGCCCGAGACGACCATCAGGTCGGCCTGGCGGGGGCCCGGCGCGAAGGGGATGACGCCGAGCCGGATGAAGTCGTGGCGGGCCATCGACGCGGCGATGAACTCGATGGCGCAGCAGGCGAGGCCGAAGTTGAAGACCCAGAGGGAGTACCGGCGGCCCCAGTTGAGGACGACCTTCATCGGCTCGGGGGCCAGGCGTGCGAGCGTGCCCAGCCTCTTGGGCTCCGGCAGCGGCACGGGGGCGGAATCGGAGGGGTTCACGTCCACGACAGGACGCCCTTCTTGTATGCGTACAACAGCCCCACGGCGAGGAAGCCGAGGAAGACGAACATCTCCACGAGGGTCGTCGCGCCGTAACCGGGGTCGGCGAAGACCGTCGCCCAGGGGAAGAGGAAGATCGAGTCGACCGCGAAGACGACGTAGAGGAAGGCGTAGACGTAGTAGCGGACCTGGGTGTGCGCCCAGCCCTCGCCCACGGGGTCGACACCGCACTCGTACGTCAGCAGCTTCTCCGGCGTCGGGACCACGGGCCGCAGCAGGCGCCCGGCTCCGAAGGCGACGGCGACGAAGAGCACCCCCACGAGGGCGAGCAGTCCGACGACCGAGTAGGACTGGAAGTAGTCCGAGGCAAGCCCGACGGTCGCATCGGCGGAGACATCGCCGGCGGTCATGTGGCCGACGGTCGGTTCCGGCACGTGCGCCCCTCGCTCCCTGTCCTGAACACCGGTGTTCGACGATCTGTACGCACGGGAGTCTAGGGCCTGTTAAAGGGGCGGTAAGCAGTCCGTCGCACCTTGGGACGCGGGGTGGGGTTTTCCTCAGTGGATCCCGGCGGGTCCACCTCATGGCGTCGTGCCGCAGCGCACGGCACGCTGACTCGTATGACCGAACACCTCTCGGCACCGGCACCCGCCCGGACCACCGGCGCGGCGACCGGCGACCGCCCGCCGCCGGCCCGTTTCGCCTACGACCGGCACACCTGGAAGGAGATCGCCCACCTGCTGGCGAATCTCCCGGCGTCGCTGCTCGGATTCGTCTACGTCGTGACGACGCTGTCCGTCGGCGTCGGGTTGACGGTCACGGTGATCGGGTTCCCGCTGCTGGCGGCCGGACTGCTGGGCGCCCGGCAGCTCGGCAAGCTGGAGCGGGCGCGGGCCCGGGTGCTGCTCGGGGTGCGGGTGGAGGAGCCGAGCCCGCTGCCGTTGCGGAGCGGGAGCGGGTTCTTCGCGCAGCTGTGGATGTCCTTGAAGGACCCGGTGGGCTGGCGCACGGTCCTGTACGACTTCATCCGGTTCCCCTGGGGCGTTCTCACCTTCGCCGTCACGCTGGCGTCGTTGTTCGTGCTGTGGCCGGTGCTGCCGTTCATCGCGCGGGGCTTGGCCAACGCGGACCGGGCGATGGTGCGCGCGCTGCTCTCCCCGTCCGACGAGCTGGAGCGGCGGATCGCCGAGCTGGAGTCGGACCGGGGGGTCGTGGTCGACACGGCCGCCGCCGACCTGCGGCGCATCGAACGCGATCTGCACGACGGGGCGCAGGCCCGCCTGGTCAATCTGGCGATGGGGCTGGGCCTGGCCAAGGAGAAGCTGCTGGAGGATCCCGACGCGGCGGCCGCGATGGTCGACGAGGCGCACGGCGAGGTGAAGCTCGCCCTTCAGGAGCTGCGGGACCTGGCGCGCGGCATCCATCCCGCGGTGCTGACCGACCGCGGTCTTGACGCGGCGCTCTCCTCCGTCGCCTCCCGCTGCACCGTGCCGGTCAGGGTGACGGTCGACCTGGCGGAGCGGCCCGCGGCGGCCATTGAGGGCATCGCCTACTTCACCGTCTCGGAGCTGCTCCAGAACATCAGCAAGCACAGCGGGGCCAGGTCCGGGTCCGTGGAGGTGTGGCGGTCCGCCGACCGGCTGCTCATACAGGTGGGCGACGACGGCCGCGGGGGCGCGCGCCTCGACGGCGGTACGGGGATGAAGGGGCTCGCGGACCGGCTGAGCGCCGTCGACGGCCTCTTCGTCGTGGACTCGCCGGAGGGCGGTCCGACGGTGGTCACGGCGGAGCTGCCGTGGCGCGACCGCGCGAACGCCGACGCCGCGTCCGGCACGAGGTGACGGACGGGTGCGGCGGACGCGCCCGTGCGAGGTGGGGAAAACCCCCCGCCGCGGACGCCGACGGGCTCCATGGCCCGTGGGCCCGCGGTCGAGGAGGGTGGAGTAACAGGAGCACAGCCGTAGTACGAGGAGAAGGACGGCACCGATGGCCACGGATTACGGACAGGACTACGGGTTCGGAAGCGGGCCCGGATTCCCCGGGGAGACCGGTGCGCGTCGCCACCGGCTGCCGGCGGGGCTGCGGGCACCGTTCGAGGCGCGCAGTTGGCGCGAGTTCGGCTATGTGCTGGTGAGCCTGCCGATCGGCGTCCTGCTCTTCACGTACGCCGTCACGATGGTGTCGCTGGGGGCGGGCCTGCTGGTGACGTTCCTGGGGGTGCCGGTGCTGGCGGCGGCGCTGGCCGGATGCCGGGGCTTCGGGGCGATGGAGCGGGCGCGGGCCCGCGCGCTGCTGGGGCTGCGGGTGTCCGAACCGGAGCCGCTGCGGCTGAAGAAGCAGGGCGCGATGGGCTGGATGGGAGCCGTCCTCAAGAGCGGCGCCTCCTGGCGGAGTCTGCTGTACGCGCTGTTGCAGTTCCCGTGGTCGGTGTTCTCGTTCGTCGTCGCCGTGAACGTCTGGGCGTTCGGGTGGGCGATGCTGACGTACCCGCTGTGGTTCTGGGTGTTCCCGATGTACGCCGGTCAGGACGGGCTCCAGCTGTACGGCGACGCGACGCACCGGGTCTACCTGGACAACCCCTTCGAGATCACCGTGACGGCGCTGGTCGGGCTGCTGTTCACGCTGGCGACGCCGTGGATCGTCCGGGCGCTGACGATGGTGGACCGGGTGATGGTGCACGGGCTGCTCGGGCCGTCGCGGCTGGTGACGCGGGTCGTGGAGCTGGAGTCGGACCGGGGGGTGGTGGTCGACACGGCCGCCGCCGACCTGCGGCGCATCGAGCGCGACCTGCACGACGGGGCGCAGGCCCGGCTGGTCGGCCTGGCCATGGATCTGGGGCTGGCCAAGGAGAAGCTGAGGGAGGACCCGCAGGCCGCGGCGGTCATGGTGGACGAGGCGCACGGCGAGGTGAAGACGGCGCTCCAGGAGTTGCGGGACCTGGCCCGCGGGATCCACCCGGCGGTGCTGACCGACCGCGGTCTTGACGCGGCGCTCTCCTCGGTCGCCTCGCGCTGCACGGTGCCGGTGCGGGTGGAGGTCGATCTGACGGAGCGGCCGGCGTCCGCCATCGAGGGCATCGCGTACTTCACGGTGTCGGAGCTGCTCCAGAACATCAGCAAGCACGCGGGGTCCACGGCGGCGACCGTGGAGGTGTGGCGGGCGGAGGACCGGCTGATGCTCCAGGTCGTGGACAACGGCGTGGGCGGAGCGGCCGTGTCGCCCGGGTCGGGTCTCGCGGGGCTGGCGGAGCGGCTCGACGCGGTGGACGGGATCCTTGTGGTGGACTCGCCGGCCGGGGGGCCGACGCGTGTGACGGCGGAGCTGCCGTGGCGCAGCGAGCCGGCTCTCGGGTGAGCCGGCGGGGAGCGGCCGGACCCGGACCGGCGTCCCGTGCTTCCCGTTCTCTTCCTGTTGCCTCTTCCCGATGCTTCTTCCTGTGGCCTCTTCCTGTTGCTTCTTCTCGTGCCTCTTCCCGTTGCTCGAACGCATCCGGTCTCCGATGCTGGGATGCTGGACCCGTCGTACGACGGTTCGTGGCCGCGGCGTGGGCCGCGCGGGCCGTGAGACGGACGGGGCTGTGGGGGGCCGAGGATCGTGGAGGACAGAGTGCGGGTGGTCATCGCCGAGGATTCAGTGCTGCTCAGAGAGGGGCTGACCCGGTTGCTGACCGACCGCGGGCACGAGGTCGTGGCCGGTGTCGGGGACGGTGACGCACTGGTCAAGACCATCACCGAGCTGGACGCGCAGGGCGAGCTGCCGGACGTTGTGGTGGCGGACGTACGGATGCCGCCGACGCACACCGACGAGGGGGTGCGCGCCTCGGTGCAGTTGCGCAAGGCCCATCCCGGGCTCGGTGTACTGGTGCTCTCCCAGTATGTGGAGGAGCGTTACGCCACGGAGCTGCTGGCCGGTTCCAGCCGGGGCGTCGGCTATCTGCTCAAGGACCGGGTGGCCGAGGTGCGGGAGTTCGTGGACGCCGTGGTGCGGGTGGCGCAGGGCGGTACGGCCCTGGACCCGGAGGTGGTCGCGCAGTTGCTCGGGCGCAGCCGCAAGCAGGACGTGCTCGCGGGGCTCACCCCGCGGGAGCGGGAGGTACTGGGGCTCATGGCCGAGGGGCGGACGAACTCGGCGATCGCCCGGCAGCTCGTGGTGAGTGACGGGGCCGTGGAGAAGCACGTCAGCAACATCTTCATGAAGCTGGGTCTGTCCCCGAGCGACGGTGACCACCGGCGGGTTCTCGCCGTGCTCACCTATCTCAATTCCTGACACCGGTGGCCCACGCCTCGGGCACGTCGACCGGGCTCGACGGCCGGTCGTTCGCCCAGAACCCTCCGGAACTCCCTCCGGGACTCGTCCGGAACCCGTCCGGGAGACCGTGGAACGGCGGGGCCGCCGGGCGTCACCGAGTCGTGTCCATCATGCGAATGTCCACTGGAAGTGAACACCTGCGGACGTAGGGTTGATCCGGGACGGTCGGTGGTAGACCAGTCCCCGGACAGCCGTCTCGAGGGAGGTCCCGTTCAGTGACCAGCCAGGTCAGCAGCCCAGCGGAGCAGGCCGACGGAACCGTCGTAGGAGAGCAGCGCAAACCGGTCGGGACGAAGGACGTCCGCCGGCTGGACCGGGTGGTCATCAGGTTCGCGGGTGACTCGGGTGACGGGATGCAGCTCACGGGTGACCGTTTCACTTCGGAGACGGCGTCGTTCGGCAACGACTTGTCGACGTTGCCGAATTTCCCGGCCGAGATCCGGGCGCCTGCGGGGACGCTGCCGGGTGTCTCGTCCTTCCAGCTGCATTTCGCCGATCACGACATCCTCACGCCGGGGGACGCGCCGGACGTGCTGGTGGCGATGAACCCGGCCGCGCTGAAGGCGAACATCGGTGATCTGCCGCGCGGTGCGGAGATCATCGTGGACACGGACGAGTTCACCCGGCGCGCGATGCTGAAGGTCGGCTATGACACCTCGCCCCTGGAGGACGGCTCCCTGGAGGGCTACCGTCTGCATCCGGTGCCGCTGACGACGCTGACGGTGGAGGCGCTCAAGGAGTCCGGCCTGAGCCGCAAGGAGGCCGAGCGCAGCAAGAACATGTTCGCGCTGGGGCTGCTGTCGTGGATGTATCACCGGCCCACGCAGGGTACGGAGAGGTTTCTGAGGTCGAAGTTCGCGAAGAAGCCGGAGATCGCCGCGGCGAACATCGCCGCGTACCGGGCGGGCTGGAATTTCGGTGAGACGACGGAGGATTTCGCGGTCTCCTACGAGGTGGCGCCGGCCGGGTCGGCGTTCCCGCCCGGCCTGTACCGCAACATCTCCGGGAACCTGGCGCTGTCCTACGGTCTGATCGCCGCGGCGCGGCAGGCGGACCTGCCGCTGTTCCTGGGCTCGTATCCGATCACGCCGGCCTCGGACATCCTGCACGAGCTGTCGCGGCACAAGAATTTCGGGGTGCGCACCTTCCAGGCGGAGGACGAGATCGCGGGGATCGGGGCGGCGCTGGGCGCGGCGTTCGGCGGTTCGCTGGCGGTGACGACCACTTCCGGTCCGGGTGTGGCGCTCAAGAGCGAGACGATCGGGCTGGCGGTCTCCCTGGAGCTGCCGCTGCTGGTCGTGGACATCCAGCGGGGCGGCCCCTCGACGGGCCTGCCGACCAAGACGGAGCAGGCGGACCTGCTGCAGGCGATGTACGGGCGCAACGGTGAGGCACCGGTCCCGGTGATCGCCCCGCGCACCCCGGCGGACTGCTTCGGGGCGGCCCTGGAGGCGGCACGGATCGCGCTGGTCTACCGCACCCCGGTCCTCCTGCTCTCCGACGGCTACCTCGCCAACGGCAGCGAACCCTGGCGTATCCCCGAGCCGGACGAACTGCCGGACCTGAGCGTGCAGTTCGCCAAGGGCCCCAACCACACCCTGGACGACGGCACCGAGGTCTTCTGGCCCTACAAACGCGACCCGCACACCCTCGCCCGCCCCTGGGCCGTGCCCGGCACCCCCGGCCTGGAACACCGCATCGGCGGCATCGAGAAGCAGGACGGCACCGGGAACATCTCCTACGACCCGGCCAACCACGACCACATGGTCCGCACCCGCCAGGCCAGGATCGACGGCATCGACGTCCCCGACCTCCACGTCGACGACCCCGACCACGCCCGCACCCTCGTCCTGGGCTGGGGATCGACCTACGGCCCCATCACCGCCGCCGTACGCCGCCTGCGCACCGCCGGACAGCCCATCGCACAGGCCCACCTGCGCCACCTCAACCCCTTCCCCGCCAACCTCCACACCGTCCTCAAGCAGTACGACACGGTCGTCGTCCCCGAGATGAACCTCGGCCAGCTCGCCACCCTGATCCGGGCGAAGTACCTCGTCGACGCCCGCTCCTACAACCAGGTCAACGGCATGCCGTTCAAAGCCGAACAGCTCGCCACCGCCCTGAAGGAGGCCATCGATGACTGACCCCGCCGCACTGCTCCAGCTCGTGCCCAGGGCCCACGCCAAGCAGTCCATGAAGGACTTCAAGTCCGACCAGGAAGTACGCTGGTGCCCCGGCTGCGGCGACTACGCCATCCTCGCCGCCGTCCAGGGCTTCATGCCCCAGCTCGGCCTCGCCCGGGAAAACATCGTCTTCGTCTCCGGCATCGGCTGCTCCTCCCGCTTCCCGTACTACATGAACACCTACGGGATGCACTCCATCCACGGCCGCGCCCCCGCCATCGCCACCGGACTCGCCGCCTCCCGCCGCGACCTGTCCGTCTGGGTCGTCACCGGCGACGGCGACGCCCTCTCCATCGGCGGCAACCACCTCATCCACGCCCTGCGCCGCAACGTCAACCTCAAGATCCTGCTCTTCAACAACCGGATCTACGGCCTGACCAAGGGCCAGTACTCCCCCACCTCCGAGGTCGGCAAGATCACCAAATCGACCCCGATGGGCTCCCTCGACGCCCCCTTCAACCCCCTCTCCCTCGCCCTGGGCGCGGAAGCCTCCTTCGTCGCCCGGACCCTCGACTCCGACCGCAGACACCTCACCGAGGTCCTGCGCCAGGCCGCCGCCCACCCCGGCACCGCCCTGATCGAGATCTACCAGAACTGCAACATCTTCAACGACGGCGCCTTCGAAGCCCTCAAGGACAGACAACAGGCCGAGGAAGCAGTCATCCGCCTGGAACACGGCCACCCCATCCGCTTCGGCACCGACCACACCAAAGGCGTCGTACGCGACCCCCACACCGGCGACCTGACAACCGTCACCGTCACCCCGGACAACGAAACCGACATCCTCGTCCACGACGCCCACGCCACCTCCCCCACCACCGCCTTCGCCCTCACCCGCCTCGCCGACCCCGACACCCTCCACCACACCCCCATCGGCGTCCTGCGCTCCGTCCAACGCCCCGTCTACGACACCCTCATGGCCGCACAACTCGACACCGCCGCCCAACACGACGGCACAGGCGACCTCACCGCACTCCTCGCCGGCAACGACACCTGGACCGTCGTCGGCTGAGACCGGCGGCGCTTCGGCACAGCCCACCGGCCCGGACGGGACACGTCCGGGCCTCTCCGCATGCCCTCGGGCCCTCTACCCTTACTTGCACGTAAGTACCGCACTTCAAAGTATGCACTGTGATTTGGTTAGCGAGGCGCCTAGGGTCGGTGGCAACCGCACCCCACAAGGAGTACTGAAGCCATGAGCATCGTCGTCACCGGAGCCACCGGACACCTCGGCCGCCACGTCGTGCGGCAACTGCTGGAGAAGGTGCCGGCCGACCAGGTCACCGCCGTCGTCCGGGACCGCGCCAAGGCCGCCGACCTCGCCGCACTGGGCGTACGGCTCGCGGTCGCCGACTACAACTCCCCCGAGACCTTCGACAACGTCTTCGCATCCGGCGACCGGGTGCTGCTGATCTCCGGCAACGAGTTCGACAAGGGGCGCGTGGGCCAGCACACCGTCGTGATCGACGCGGCCGGGAAGGCCGGCGTCGCCCTGCTCGCCTACACCAGCGCCCCCGCCGGACTCAAGGCCGCGCTCGCCGACGACCACCGCGCCACCGAGGCGGTGCTGACCGGCTCGGGCGTGCCCTACGTCCTGCTGCGCAACGGCTGGTACCACGAGAACTACACCGAGCAGCTCGCCCCGGTCCTGGAGCACGGTGCCGTCGTACAGGCGGCCGGCGAGGGCCGGCTCTCCTCCGCCTCCCGCTCCGACTACGCGGCCGCCGCCGTCGCCGTACTGACCGGCGAGGGGCACGAGAACAAGGCGTACGAGCTGGGCGGCGACGAGGCGTGGAGCTTCGCCGAGTACGCGGCCGAGCTGAGCCGGCGGACCGGCAAGGAGATCGTCTACCGCCCCGTCTCCGTCGAGGCCCTCACCGGCATCCTGACCGGCGCCGGGCTGCCCGAGCCGCTGGCCGCCGTCCTCGCGGGCGTGGACGCCTCCATCGAGAAGGGCGAACTGGTCGTCTCCACCGGCGACCTGTCCCGGCTGATCGGCCGGCCGACCACACCGCTCGCCGAGGCCGTCGCCGCCGCGCTCAAGGGCTGACCGGCGCCGGACCGCACGGCACCCCGCCTGTCATGATCGTATTGCGAAACGGGTATGACAGGCGGCAGGTGGCGGCGTTACCTTCGTCGTGGCACGCGTCCGTCCCCGCGTGCCGCGCGCGAGAGGGAGGTGCCCGTGCCCGGGTCGTCCAGGAGTGAGCAGCGAATAGGCCTGCTGAACGGCTTCGCGGCATACGGCATGTGGGGCCTCGTCCCGCTGTTCTGGCCGCTGCTCAAGCCCGCGGGGGCCGGGGAGATCCTCGCTCACCGGATGGTGTGGTCCCTCGCCTTCGTCGCCGTCGCCCTGCTCTTCGTACGGCGCTGGTCCTGGGCCGGTGAGCTGCTGCGGCAGCCCCGCAGGCTCGCCCTGGTCACCGTGGCCGCGGCCGTCATCACGGTCAACTGGGGCGTCTACATCTGGGCCGTGAACAGCGGCCATGTCGTCGAGGCCTCGCTCGGGTACTTCATCAACCCGCTGGTCACCATCGCGATGGGCGTGCTGCTGCTCAAGGAACGGCTGCGGCCCGTGCAGTGGGCGGCGGTCGGGACCGGCTTCGCGGCCGTGCTCGTCCTCACCGTCGGCTTCGGCCGGCCGCCGTGGATCTCCCTCTGCCTCGCCTTCTCCTTCGCCACGTACGGCCTGGTGAAGAAGAAGGTCAACCTCGGCGGCGTCGAGTCGCTGACCGCCGAGACCGCGATCCAGTTCCTGCCCGCGCTCGGTTACCTGCTGTGGCTGGGCGCGCGGGGCGGGTCGACCTTCACCACGGAGGGCCTCGGGCACTCGGCGCTGCTCGCCGCGACCGGGGTGGTCACCGCGATCCCGCTGGTCTGCTTCGGCGCCGCGGCGATCCGCGTGCCGCTGTCCACGCTGGGGCTGCTGCAATACCTGGCCCCGGTCTTCCAGTTCCTGCTCGGCGTCCTGTACTTCCGTGAGTCCATGCCGCCCGAGCGGTGGGCCGGGTTCGCCCTGGTCTGGCTGGCCCTCACGCTGCTCACCTGGAACGCGCTGCGCACGGCCCGCCGGACCGCCCGGACGCTCAGGGAGCAACTGGAGCGGGCGGGCACCGGTGTGCCGCCGGGCGCGAGGGGCGGCCCGGGGGAGACGGGGGTCGTGGCCTCCGGAACGCCGGCCACCGGGTCCACCGGGTCCGGACGGCTCGGCACCAGGGCGTCGAAGCGGTAGCCTCCCCGCCCCTCCCCTCCTCACCAGCGCTTGTCGCGCCCGGGACGGAGGGGGCGCCTTGTCCTCGTGCGACAGCGGTGTCAGTCCGGGGGACACGGAGGCCAAGACCGGTAAGAACCGACTCCACCTCGACCTGCACTCGAACGAGGGACGGTGCCAGGACGAGGTCACCCGGCTGGAGGCACTGGGGGCCAGCGTGCTGCGGCAGGTGAAGGAGCCGGGCGGGGAGTGGGTGGTGATGGCGGACCCCAACACTTCTGACTATCGGTTCTGAGCGTATCGGCTGGTCCGGCAACACAGAAGCCCCGCACGGCACTTGGGCCGCACGGGGCGTTTTCATGTGCGCGGACGGGGCTTGTCCGGCGAGTGCTTCAGGGCATCAGCTCTCGTATGTCTCCAGACAGGCAGGGCACGTGGCGGCACGCTGCCACTCGGTGACCTTGCCTGTCTGGCCGCATACCGGCTTTCCGTCGCTGAGCTTGTGAACGGTCAGCACGTCGTCCCCGACCGTGCCCGTGAGTTCGCCAGTGGGCGCCAGGAGGTCTTGGTCATCGGTCATGGTCACTGGCTGGTCTTTCTGGTCGCGTTGCGGGGGTCGTTCGGGTGGCCCGAGAAGGTGTGGGTGTGCATGTCGATCACGACTTGGCGAGCCATCACGGTGCTGTTCGTCGCGATGGCGGCCGTCAGGCTTGCGCGTAGCCGGGCGCACACCGGGCACCTGTCGGGGTCTACTCGGTCGGCGCGAGGGGTTCTCAGGTCTGCATCCAGGAGCAGAAGCGGCGGTTCGCTCACCCGATGCTCGCCCCCTGGTGCCGGGGGCATGGGAGCGGGCAGGGAGGGGAGTTGGGGCCGGAGAGGTAGACGACCCCGGACTGTGTGTCGAGCGCCCCGCCGTACTGCGCCCACCAGCCCTCGGGCGAACCCGCATACGGTCCGGCGGGATCATCTACGAGACTGACCAGCTCAGGGGCGGGTAAAGGGCTGACGCGGACGCGGGACCGTTTCGCGGGGGCGGTCACTGGGGGCACTCCAAGTGCCGGTACCGAACGGCCGGACTGAGTGGGGCTTGCCGGAGTTCAACCCGGCGGCAGGGTTCGAGCGACTCGATTCGCTGCTCACAGTCAGGGCACGTCTCCCCTGAGGGCGCATAGGTCGTGTACTCGTCCTGTCTCGCGTCGGTGTCAGCCTCTGCACGCTCGGAACTTCCGAGAAGTCTGGTTGTAGCTTTGGGCACTGCCGTCAACCTCCTACCGGTTGGTGGCCACGCCCCCGGACGTTCGCCGCGTCGCGGGGGTCTGACCGTTCGGCACGTGGGTCGCGCCGTCTGAAAGCTTCAGCCGGACAGGACCCCTCCGGGAACCGCGAACGGGGAACCCCGCAAGCCCATTTGGGGAACCCCTCTGGAGCGCCAGGACTACCCTGGGACGAGATCACTTCCGTCCCGGCAAGGTGGTGGCGCTTATGGACGATCGCGAGACACGGCGCATCGGTTACTCGCTGACGATCCCCAACACGCTGCTACAGAGCGATGCCATGCGCGGAGCCTGCGCCACCCGCGATTTCCAGGAGATCTTCCGTCTCGTCAACAGACGTACGGGCTCCAGCTACGCAGTGATGGCTGCCGCAGTCGGCAAGATGACCAGTTCACGCGTGAGTGATGTAATCCGCGGCGTACGGAGAATTCGCGGACAGGAAGTGATCGAGCGCATCGCTGATGGCTTCGGCATCCCCGGCGAAATGCTTGGGTTACCCCAACGGCCGTGGGAGGGTTCCCCGGAAGAAGCCCGCCTGCCCCAACCGTCGACTTACCCTGACCCAAGTCGAGAGGCAGTGGAAGCGGCATATCTCGTACCGCAGAACGATGAAGAAACGCTTGGTGCTACTCATTCCGACGCGCTTCTGGTCTCGGTATGGATCGGGGGGAGGAAACAGATCGTGCCCATCAGCCGGCGAACCCTGATTACTGGCGCGATTGGTGCTGCTCTACAAGCAACAGACCTAGCGCGATTTCCGGAACTCGGTAACGAATCCCATCCAGCCTCTGCACCGTTACCGAAGCTCGACGTAACTCGCATCGAAGCAGCGATAGAGCATCTCCGGGACATGTGGCATTCCCTTGTCCGGGCGGACAATCTATTTGGTCCACGGCACGCTCTCACGTCAGTGCGCCAACAACTATCCATCCTCGAATCTCTTCTGGAATACGCCAGAGGTGCGCAGCGCTCCGAGTTGCTGAGACTCGCCGCCCAATATGCCGAGTCCGCTGCATGGCTGCATGAAGATTCGGCGGACATGCCGAACGCCATAAAATGGACCAGCCAAGCCATGGAATGGGCAACCGAGTCCGGCGACCAAGCTATGGTGACGTGGACGCTTTTCCGTAAGAGTCAGCAAGCCACCACGAAGAAAAACGCGCCACAGGCTATTAGCCTGGCTCAAGCTGCTCAACGAAATAGCTCCGCTCTTGCACCGCCTATGCGAGCTGCTGCCATACAGCAGGAAGCTCACGGCTACGCATTGGATGCAGACGAGGTTTCCTGCCATACCCGTCTGGATGACGCCCACGGCTTTGCAGCCTCGCCGGATACAAAAGGAGACGCCCGTTCCGGGCACGGAGACTTCTGTACTGCGAGTTACATTGAGATTCAGCGCGCTAGTTGCTGGCTAACCCTCGGGCGGCCCGATCTGGCCGTCCCGATTTTTGAAACTGCACTCGACAAGCTTCCCGACGCCTACCAGCGTGACAGAGGCCTCACACAAGCGCGCTTGGCGCTTGCGTACGCAGGAATACGAGAGTACGACTCGGCGGCAGCGCAAGCCGCCTCCGCACTGAGCATCGCGCGTAGTTCCGGTTCGTTGCGTACGATGCATGAGACGGTGTCCGCAGTTAACGCACTCGGGGAAGTCCATACATCACAGGCAGTGTCTCAACTCTTTGACGCCATTAGGGAAGAGGGGAATTTCTGAAGTGGCGAGTGTGCGCGAGATGGCGGCCATGCGTCGCGCAATCGCGATTTCGGCCCAGGGACTGGGGTCAACCAGCCCGAACCCGCCTGTTGGCTGTGTAATTCTCGACAGCGAGGGGCGGACGGTTGGTGAGGGCTATCACGTGCGTAAGGGCGAATCACATGCGGAGGTCAATGCACTTACCGCCGCCGGGAAACGGGCAGAGGGCGGAACGGCTGTCGTAACACTGGAGCCATGCAATCATTACGGACGCACACCGCCATGCCGCGAAGCCCTGCTCAATGCGAATGTAGCGAGAGTGCTCATTTCCGTAATGGACCCAACGTTCTCGGGGTGAAGGCGGGGCAGCGCTCCTACGGAGAGCCGGAGTAGAAGTTGAACAGGATTTCCTCACAGATGAGGCATTTCTTGTTCTGGGCCCTTGGAGAGCGTCCTTGAATGATGGCCGCCCATTCATTACGTGGATCTATGAAGCGGGCACAGATGGGAAGCCTGACCTTAATTCTGCACACGGTGTCGTCTTTGGGGAAGTGGATTCGCTCCGAGAATCGCACGATCTCGCAATTAGCCATGAAGGTGGTATCGAAGAAGGAGTTCCGGGGGGCCACGGCACCGACGCATTCCATCTCCCAAATAGAGCATTGAGCGGCCATGCCGATGAAATGGTGACCATGCTCGGCGGTACAGGAGCACGGTCTATTTTGCTATCCGGTGCAGTTGATGAATTTTCCCGGATCGCTTCAGCGGGAATGGTTGACCAGGTGATCTCCTACCTGCCGCGAACATCACCCTCTTGGTTGCCTGGGGAAGATGTTGGCAGAATTATTGCAATTCCGAATGGATATCGACTGACCGAGGTTACCCGAACAGCATCACATGTCCGCTTGGTAGGGCGCAGAATTTAGTTATGGCGACTCTGTGTAGCGGTGAGGGTCTCTCGCGTGCTACTCAAAGGCGACGGCGTGCACCACGCCATCCTCGGCATAGCCCGCCTCCACAACCTCACCCTGACCGGATGACACAGAAGCAGGCAGGTCAGCCAGAATGCCGTAGATCATTTACGGGACAACGCTTACCTCAAGAATCAGACTGCCCGGAGTCTCTACGAGCGCGCACGCCTCGTTGCTCCGCCATCGGTTGCGGTCTGAGAATAAAACAGGAATGCCCCCCCACCGCGCCGATCATCCATTATCGAACGCTGCACGCGGGGGCGGGTGTTGCTGTTAAATACTTCAATGAGCCATGCGGGTTTTCTGCCTCCCTGCCGATCTGGAGCGGGAGGGGAGGGGAGTACTCGCGCGCAGATTGGAGACGGCCCCCACGGCGCGGACGAATGCGGGCCGCTCGGGCAACAGGTGCGTGATGAGCAGCGAGGACGGGCGGGCAGCCGGCTCGGGGGCGAAGTCGGCAGCGACGCGCGACCAGTAGGTGTTGAGTCGGGCTCTGTCGGACGGTTCCAAGGGACTCCCCTTCCCTTCCGGGGTGTAGCCGGTCCGGGTGGCGACGCGTCAGGGCAGCCGCTACCCGGACCGGAGTCAATGGGTGGTGCCAGGGGTCGCGGGCGGGTTGGCGCTCTCGAACGGGCAACGGCCCTGGTGTCCCTCGCACAGCGGGCACGCCTGCCCCTCCGGGCTGATCACCCGACAGTCGGGGATCTGCCGGACACGGTACGGCGGGATGCGGTCCGTCCAGACGACCCAGACGGCCCCGCTGTGTGGCCCATCCAACTCGCGTACGAGAGCCCAGTGTTCTTCGTCGCCGGGGTGGTCGCCGGGGTGGTCTTCGAGGGCACAGGAAACTACCTCCTCCACCTCCTTGCCGGGCCAGACGACGACGGACAGGGCGAGTGCGGCCACGCGGGGCGGGATCGGGGTCTCGGCCCCGCAGACACGGACCGGAGCGCTTACGGCGGTCATTGAGCATCACCGAACAGTTCCGGGGTGGCGGCGACGTAGCGCAGCTCGGGCGCGTAGGCGTACGACCGGTGGTCGGGGTTCTCGGCGGCGTGGCGAAGCGCCCAGTCTTCGGCGGACGCCCCGTCTTCGGTGCGCTCGGACTCGGCTCCGCAAACGATTCCGTCTTCGTCCTCGCTGGTGCACCGGTACAGGTGCGTGACGGGGGCGGCGTCGGGCTCGCGGTCGGGCTTGACGGTCCAGGAGACGAAGCGGAACAGACTGCGGGTGCTCATGCGGCACGCACCGTCTCTTGTTCGGCGCGCTGCTGCTCGGCGGTCTCCCGTTCCGCCGGGGTCGGCTCGCGCACGGTCGCGGGCTCGGCCTCCCACTCACACCCGCCACGCACGGGGCGGAGCATGGAGCGGGGGCCGCCCCTTCCCATGAACACGCCGAGCTTGCCGTTCGCGTCCACCAGCAGCGTGCCCAACTCGGGCGGTTCAGCACGATCTTGGCTCACCGGGTAGCCCCCTTACGTAGCGCGATTCCGTACTACGCTAGGTAACTCAACAGCAGGCGGCCAAGCCGATTCTATGCGATTGCACGCCACTTACTGGATGGCTTCTCGGGCCCCATTGATCAGCGCTTTCGCCTTGGCTCCATAAACGGCCATATCAGCCATTCGCGAAAATGTCTCCGAATACGCTTCAATCTCACTGGGTTGCGTAAGGGTTAGATATCCTGAGACCAGTTCAACATTCACTTGCATGGAATCGTAAATCCAGAAATTCTCAACGGGCAGTTGCATACGCTGCCCTTGCATCGGAATTACTCCGATGCTCACGTTCGCCAACCCGATTACTGTTATGATGTGTGCGAGCTGTTCATCGTGCGCCTCCACGGAACTCAACGAGTTTCGCAGAACGGACTCTTCGACCAGAAAAGAGAAAGCCCGCCGCCCCTCGCGGATAACCCGCTGCCGCTCCATTCTCGCGGCTACCGCGTCCGCAACGTCGTCCAATGTGACCCGTTGCTTCTGAATCATCCGCAGCACATCTTCGGTATATTGATAAGTTTGCAGAAGTCCAGGAAATGCCCACGAGCTGTACGAACGGAACCTTTGGGTTCGCTCATACAGCGGAAGTCGCTCAGTTTGAGAGCGCCGAAGCCCGGCCCGCTCTAGTCGGCGCCAGGTACGCCACATGCCCTCTACGTCACGTAGAGAAGCAAGCAAGTCCGGTATCTGGTCCTCCGCTCCACAAGCGGCACACCAAAGGCGGATGTCATCTTCGCTCGGTCGAGTTTTCCCGGTTGCGATCCGAGATACTTTGGAAGGATGCCAGCCGCACAAAGCGGCCAGCCCTTTCCCTTCCAGCCCAGCGTCTTGCGCTAGTTCGCGAAGCCTGCCCGCAAGAATCTGGCGGGCTTGCTGAACGCTAGAGGATTCCGATTGAGACATGGCGAATTAGACCGGCGAGTATCCTTCGTGCGGGATCGCGCGTTCCCAGACAGACTCAAAGGACGCTGTGCACCAGTTCGCCAAATCGGGATCTTCGGTGTACTCGCGTTCCATCAGAACACCGTCACCGCTGAAATGATGAAAGAGGACGAGACTACTGTCAAACACCCAGAAGTCCACGGCGGGCACGGCAAGATTCTTGGTCTCTCGCCGAGGTAGCCACCGCACTTCTTCCCCAGCCAGGCAGTTGGTCAGCGTGTAGGCGTACTCCCACTGTACGTATTCGCTCAACGGCTCGGAGACAACGCGCGCCCTCCGTACTTTCACTCCGCGACTGACGGCCGACTGAACGGCTTCGTGCCAGCCCTCCCACCAAGTGTCCCGGTTTTCGCGCGTGAACTCCCTATTCCCGTTGCGCCATTCCAAGTAGTCCGGGTCGCTACTTGCGTAGTGGTCACGAACTTCAAGGTGAATGGCGGAGGTTGTGGCCTTTGCCAGTGGCTCACGGGCTGGGGGCTTCACGCGGCTATTCTCCATCCGGGCGCGGGATGTACTGAATCATGACTTTGGGAAGGCGGATGACGCTCTCATGGCTCGGCACGTCAGTGCCGTGCCCGGGAATCGAACCGATTTCCTGGCACGCCTTCACCTCTTCTTCCGTTGCGGTGTACGACTGGATCAGTAGATCCCCAGAGTCTTCGTCCAGCCAAATGGTGGGCGAGTCGTCCTTGCCGGTGTTCGGAATGATCCCAAGGAAACGCAAGCGCATGACTACCCCCTGTGTCGATCTGATTGCAGATGATTGCTCGATCGTTGCCCAGTGGGGGAAGGCCGTCAAGTGCGCCTGCCAGAACAGTAGTTGCTACTGACACGCGAAAAGCCCCCGTACCACCCGTCCTCGTGAGGGCAGGCAGTACAGGGGCTGTACGGGGTGTGGGTGTCGGTCGCCGGCTCATGCGCGCGGTGAGGCTTGCCGCGTAGGCCACGGCCAAGAGCCCGACCGCCAGGACGACGCGCCGCTACTCCCGAGGGGCGCCCCCGCGCAAAGGGCGGTAGCTGCGGCGCGATCTTTTTGCCTCCCTGCCGTGCAACCTCGGGAGGGGCAGGGGGCCACCCCCTGGTCAGAACGGCGGACGCTCGGCTTCGAGCTGCGAGCGACGTTCGGCAGCGAAGCCGCCCGGCTGATGCTTCGCGGTCTCCCGCGAGTGACACGACGTGCACAGCGGACGAAGCCGATGCCACGCATCCAGATCGGCGACGCCCCGAGCGAGCAGCGCGCGACGTGCTTCGGGGAAATGGTCGGCGACCGTCGCGGGCTTCGTGCACAAGACGCACCACGGGTGCGCGTAGAGGTAGCGACGCCGGACGTTCGGCCACGCTCAGCCGTAGGCACTCGTCCCCGGTGTCTCGCGTTGGGCGTTCGCCTCACGCTGGTGAGCGGCACAGCGGCCACCACGGGCGCCTGACTTCTCCACGCCGTCGAGTTGACGATCACGGGCACGAGCAGCGCGTCGGAGGACTGTTCGAGAGCGCCTGTCGCGCGCTCCAGGCCCGTCAGCGCCAGATCCGTCCTGCCCATGCGTACGGCGACATGCCCGGCGGGTTGCAGCGCCTTCGCCAGGGCTGCGCGTGTCGCCAGGAGACTTCGATATACGCAACGCCGTGGCCGAATAGCCGTCTTGACGGAAGGTCAGTCACGGCCACACCATCCAGGCACCCCCATCACTGTGGAGTCCCCTACCCCGGGACTCCCTAGGAATTCGGAGCCCCCCACATGAAGCTCCCCCTTTCCGGGCGTGCGCTGGCGGCCGGTGCCGTCGCTGTCGTCACCCTGGCGGCCGGTGGATCCGTGGCCGGCGCGGCGTCCGCCGCCGAGCGTCCCGTCGCCGGACCCGCGGTCCTCGCCGCGCCCGACATATCGATAGCCAACGTCAAGGCACGCCTGACACGCTTGCAGTCGATCGCCACGGCGAACGGCGGCAACCGTGCCCACGGCCGCCCCGGCTACCAGGCGTCGATCGACTACGTGAAGGCCGAACTGGACGCGGCCGGGTTCACCACCACGGTCCAGCAGTTCACCGCCTCCGGCAGCACCGGCTACAACCTCATCGCCGACTGGCCCGGCGGCGACACGAATCAGGTTGTCATGGCCGGGTCACATCTGGACAGTGTCACCTCCGGTCCCGGCATCAACGACAACGGCTCCGGCTCAGCAGCCGTCCTGGAGACCGCACTCGCCGTGGCCCACTCCGGCTACCAGCCCACCAAGCACCTGCGGTTCGCCTGGTGGGGAGCGGAGGAGCTGGGGCTGCTCGGCTCCCGCCACTACGTCAACAACCTCGCCGCCGCCGACCGGGCGGAGATCAGCGGCTATCTGAACTTCGACATGATCGGCTCGCCCAACCCCGGGTACTTCGTCTACGACGACGACCCGACGATCGAGAAGACGTTCAAGGACTACTTCGCCGGACTCGGCATCTCCACCGAGATCGAGACCGAGGGCGACGGCCGCTCCGACCACGCGCCCTTCAAGAACGCGGGCATCCCCGTCGGCGGTCTCTTCAGCGGCGCGGACTACCGCAAAACGTTCCGCGCAGGCGGCCAAGTGGGGCGGCACCGTGGGCCAGCCGTTCGACCCCTGCTACCACTCGTCCTGCGACACGACCGCCAACATCGACGACACCGCCCTGGACCGCAACAGCGACGCCATCGCGTACGCGCTGTGGGAGCTGTCGCAGTAGGCCGCCGCCGGTGAGCCGGCCTGCCGTCAGCCGGTCCGGACGCGTTCGGCGAGGCGGCCCATGCGGGTGCGGGCGGACTCCAGTTGCTCGGCGTCCTCGGCGGCCGGCCCGTCCTCGGCGGCGAGTTCGTCCCACAGGCCGACCAGGTCGCGCCCCAGCTCCAGGCCCCGTGCGGGATCGCGTACGGCCCGCCAGGCGGTGGCTGCGCTCTGGACGTTGCCGTACGCGGCCTCGCCGTCGCCCGCTCGGCGGTGGATCCGCGCCAGGTCCAGGGAGAGGTGGAGGGCGCGGTCCGGGTCGCCCGACAAGTAGGCGATGTACGCGGTGAGTTCGCGGAGCCGGAGTACCTCCGGGTGCTCCGGCCCCAGCGTGCGCGAGGCCTCCGCCACGGTCTGCTCCGCCAACTGTGCCGCCGCCTGCGTACGTCCCTCCTTGACGGCCTCGTTGATCCTCGCCGTCGGTGCCGCGAGGAGCGCGGGAGCGGTGGCGTCACCCGGTGCGGTGATCGGCGCGTCCCCGAGCACCGCCTCGGCCACGGCGTCGAAGCCGCGGGCGGGGGTGGGCTTGGCCTCGGCCTCGACGACCAGACTCGACTTGGGGGTGGTGGAGCGCTTGGGTGCGACGCCGGTGCCGGGCTCGGGGCGGGTTCCGGGCATGGGCCTGGCCGCCTGCTCGGGTCCGGTGAAGGGCTCGGGTCCGCTGAAAGGCTCAGGTCCGGTGAAAGGCTCGGGCCGGACAGCAGCCTCGGGCCAGACGGCAGGCTCGGGGGCGTGAGCCGGGGCGGGGCCGTGGGCCGAGCTTGGACCGTAGGCCGGGGCAGGGCCGTAGGCCGGACGCGGGCCATAGGCCGGGGCAGAGCCGTGGGTCGGGCTTGAGCCGACTGTCGGCTGAGGTCCCGGAACCCGCCCCGGGCCCGGAGCCGAGGTCAGGGCCGAGTCCGGACCCGAGCCCGGAGCCCGGCCCGAGCCCGGAGCCGAGTCGGAAACCGGGACAGGGCCACGCGTCGGGTCGCACGCAGGACCCGGCACAGACCCAGCGCCCGCCACAGGACCCCGCACAGCCCCAGGGCCCCCAAACCCCGGCACTCCCCCCCGACCCCCCTCGGCGTCCAGCGCCAGCTGCGGGTCAGGCCCGGAGGGGCCGTCCATCCGAGGGGGTGGGCCGAATGCTCCCGTCGGTGGCGTCACCGTGCCGGGGCTCGCGGTCGGTTCCGGCAGGGCGCGCAGCGTGAAGGTCGGTGCCGAGTCGTCCGCCCGGCGTGGCGCGGGGGCGCTGTCCCTCGGTGGCTCCACCGGGCGCAGGACGTGCGTGGCCCGGTCCCGTCGTACCGCCTCCCGGTCGGGAGCCGTCGGTACCGGGTCCGCGGCGAGGTGGCTGGAGCCGTCCGGGTCGACCCGGAGCGGGACGGAGTAGCCGATGCGCTCGTCGTGGATCGTGGCGAGGACAGGACGGCCGGCGGCGAGGGCGAGGCGGTGCAGGCGGTTGAGGACGGCGTTCTGGACCTCCTCGCCGGGGGCGGCGACGACCAGCGAACCGTCGACCGAAGCGCTGCGCGCGCCGGAGTCGTCGCCCGGCACGCGGACGTCGACCGGCGTCGCCGCGGGATCGGGCGAGCGCCCGGCGTGCTCGTGGTCCCGCTGCTTGTCGCGGCCGAGTCGAGACATCGTTCCCCCACTCATCGGCGGCTTCCGTCGGTGGTCCGCATCCCCGTACCGTCCAGAGCCTGTCGTGCCTGTCGTGCACCTACCTTCGAGTCTCTCCGCTCGCTCGCGATTCTCACGTCACCGGGGTGTCACAGGCTCGTTCCAGGAGATCCCGCGCGGAGTGGACGCGCGGGGGTGCGTGACACGGCAGGGGAGCGGGCAGGCGAACAGGCATGCGACAGGGACCGGAGATCTGGATCCGCGGACCGGTGGCCGTGCCGGAGCCGCCCGCCCCCTCCCCCTCCCCCACCCGCGCACGGCGGCGCCGCATCGGCGGCGGATGCTCACCCCGCTGTTGAAGGCGGGCCCCGGGTTCAGTGCAGCAGCGAGATCTTGCCGCGGGCATGCCCCGTCTCGCTGAGCGTGTGGGCGGCCACGATCTCGGCAAGGGGGAACGTCCCCGCGAGAGGTATCCGCAACCGCCCCTGTGCGGCCAGCTCGACGGCGATCGGCAGACCGTACATCGCGGGCGGGTCGCCGGAGCCCAGTGTCGTGCCCGCCGAGGCGATCGACAGGTGCACACCGTGGGCGGCGGCATCGAGGTCGGCAACGGTCACCACGCGTGCCGGGTCGCCGGCGATGGCCACCAGGTCGGGCAGCGCGCCGCCCGCGCAGTCGAACACCGCGTTCACACCGGACGGCGCGAGGCCACGGACCCGCTCCACCAGTCCCGGCCCGTAGGTGGTCGGTTTCGCGCCGAGGGAGCGCAGGAAGTCGTGGTTGTGCTCGCTCGCGGTGCCTATCACCGTGGCGCCGCGCTCGACCGCGATCTGGACGGCGACAGTCCCGGTTCCGCCGGCTGCCCCCTGCACCAGCACCGTGTCCTCGCGGGTCACCGCGAGCCGGTCGAGGACGCGAAACGACGTCTCGACGGCGCCCGTCGCGCCTGCTGCCTCCTCCCACGTCCAGGTGGCTGGTCTGGGCGTCCACACGGCCAGGACCGCGTAGTCGGCGTTGGCGCCGCGTTCGCTGCTCGTCGCGCCGAACACCTCGTCCCCGATGCCGACGTCACTGACGCCCTCACCGACCTCGTCCACCACCCCCGCGGCCTCGTAGCCGGTGCGGACCGGCAAGACTGCCGGCAGCACCTCCCGCATCGCCCCTGACCGCTGTCTGACCTCTCCGGGTGACACGCTGGACGCCCGCACGGCAATGCGGATCTGTCCCCGGCCCGCGTGGGGTGGCGGTACGTCGACGATCGAAAGGACGCTGGGCGGGCCGTACTCGGCGTACTGGACTGCTCTCATGGCTTCGAACCTAGGCAAGCGCTCTGCCCGTACGACGAAAGTGAGAGAAGAGGTGGTCGAAGTGCTTCACTTGCGCGCGGACGCCGACGACAACCGCAGGCGCATCCTGGCGGCGGCCCGGCTGTCCTTCGTGGCCGAGGGGCCTGCCGTACCGGTGCGCGAGGTCGCCCGCCGTGCCCGGGTGAGCACCGCCACCGTCTACCGGCGCTTCCCGACCAGGCAGGCGCTGCTCCTCGCGGCCTTCGCCGAGGACATAGCCGTGTGCTCGACGGCCGTCAGGGACGGTCTCGCGGCGAGGGACCCGTGGCAGGGACTGTCCCGGGCGGTCGAGAGGCTCGTGACCGCGTACGGCGGTGATCCACGGGTCCAGCCCATCCTGGTGCGGCTCTCCCGTGAACCGGAGTTCGCGGCCGAGCACGAACGGACAGTGCGCGGAATGCTTGAGCTGATCCGACGCGCCAAAGACAGCGGCGCACTGCGCGCGGAGATCGTCCTGGAGGACATCGTTCTCGCCATGCAGGCGGCCCACGGGGTCCGGGCAGGCTCTCCTGCGGCACAGGCAGCGGCCACTCGCCGACTCGCCGGGCTGATCATCCAGTCGTTCCACGCGACCGCCGACGCGGCTCCCCTGCCACCCGCGGTCCGGCTTCCCACTCGTTCCTGACAGGCCGGACGGAAGGCCGGGCTCGGGCCACGCCATGGCACCGCACGCCGTGACGCCCTACGCCGTGATGTCCTTGGTCGTGAACCGCGCCCAGGCCGCCGAGCCGAAGACCGCCGCGTAGAGGGCCTGGAGGCCGAGGTTCTTCGTCAGGTCGTCCCAGTAGACCGGCTCGCGCATCACGTCGGCGAAGGACAGCCAGTAGTGCGAGAAGAAGTACGGCTGGAGCGCGTGCAGCTGCGGGATCTGGTCGAGGATCTGGATGGTGATCAGCAGCCCGACCGTCGTCGCCATCGCCGCGACGCCGCTGCCCGTCAGGGTCGAGACGAACAGGCCGAGGGCGGCGACGCCGACCAGTGAGGCGGCGACGACCAGGGCCATCAGCAGCGCCCGCCCCAGGCCCTCGGCGTAGCTGATCCGGGTGCCGGAGATGGTGGTCAGGTCGCCGAGCGGGAACAGCAGCGCCCCGACCGCGAGCGCCGAGACCGCGACCACCAGGGTGGCGGCGAGGCAGAACGCGATGACCGTCACGTACTTGGTGAGCAGCAGCCGGGTACGGCCGGCCGGCGCGACCAGGAGGTAGCGGAGCGTGCCCGCACTCGACTCGCCCGCGACGGCGTCGCCCGCGACGACCCCGACGGCCATCGGCAGGAAGAAGGGGAGGGTCGCGGCGAGCGCGGTGAAGACCAGGAACAGACCGTTGTTGCTGACCTGCGAGATGAACGCCGGTCCTCCGCCCCCGTCCCCGAGCGACGAGCCGTCACCCGTCTCGATCTTCACGGCGACGCCCACCAGGACCGGCACGGCGGCCAGCACGCCCAGCAGGGCGAGGGTGCGCCAGCGCCGGAAGGTGGTCAGCAGTTCGTTGCGCAGGAGCCCGAGGGACCACAGCGGACTCGGCGCCCGCGCCGCGGCCCCCGGTGCCTCCGCCTCAGCCCGCGACATCGAACCCCTCCCCCGTCAGCGCCACGAACGCGTCCTCCAGCGAGGCCCGTTCCAGAGCGAAGCCGCGGACCCGGACGCCGGCCGCGACCAGTGCGGCGTTCACCTCGGCGAGGTCGCGCTCCGGTGGCTCCGCGCCCACCCGGTCCCCGGCGACGACCACGTCCCCGGCCCCCTGCTCCTTCAGCACCCGGGCGGCCTCCCCCGTGTCCGGCGTGGTCACCACCAGCCGGCCGCGCGCCCCGGCCGCCAGGTCGGCGACCGCGCCCTGGGTGAGCAGCCGGCCCCGCGCCATCACGGCGACGTGCGTGCACACCTGCTCGATCTCGTCCAGCAGGTGGGAGGAGAGGAAGACGGTGGTGCCGTCGGAGGCGAGTTCGCGTACCAGGGCGCGGATCTCTCGCATGCCCTGGGGGTCGAGTCCGTTGGTCGGCTCGTCCAGGACCAGCAGGCGGCGCGGCCTGAGCAGCGCGGCGGCGAGGCCGAGCCGCTGCTTCATGCCGAGCGAGTACGCCTTCGCCTTCTTGCCGGCCGCCGCCGCGAGGCCGACCCGGTCCAGCGCCGCCGCGACGCGCTCGCGCCGGGTGCGCGGGTCGGCGGTCGGGTCGGCGGCGTCCTGGCGCAGCAGGTTGTCGCGGCCGGAGAGGAAGCCGTACAGGGCCGGGCCCTCGATGAGGGCGCCGACCCGGGGCAGTACGGTGCGGGCCGCGCGCGGCATGGGCCGGCCGAGGACGCAGGCGGTGCCCGAGGTCGGTTCGATCAGGCCCATCAGCATGCGGATGGTGGTGGTCTTGCCGGAGCCGTTGGGGCCGAGGAAGCCGAAGACGCTGCCCGCCGGGACGGTCAGGTCCAGACCGTCGACGGCGAGCTGTCCGCCGCGGTAGCGCTTGGTGAGCGCCCGGGTGGCGATGACGGCGTCGCCGTCATCGCCACCCGGGCGCTCCCGGTCCGTGCGCTCCGGCTCCGTGACGGACGGCTCGGCCATCGGCTCCCTCTCTTCGTGCTCCGCGTCCCGCGCGCCTACTTCGCGGCGTCGGCCGCCTTCACCAGGGCGTCCTTGGTGACCGCGCCGGCGTAGACCTTGCCGTCGTCCGTGATCAGGGCGTTGACCAGGCGGGTCTTGAAGACCGTGCCCGAGCCGAAGTCGCCCTTGACCTGGTCGCCGAAGGAGCCGAGGAAGCCGCCGAGGTCACCGAGGTCGCCGCCCGCGGACGAGGTGGGCGGGCCGCCCTCGGCGCCGGTGTCGAAGGTGGCGATCGAGTTCCAGCCCTCGCCGACGACCTTGAGTCCGTCCAACTCCCCGGCGAGGTCGCCCTCGGCCTCGGCCTCGCGCCCGTGCTCCGGGGCCTTGGCCGCCCCGGCGTCCTCGGTGACCTTCGCGCCCTTGGGCGGGGTGAAGTCGAAGGTCGACGCGTCCGGCCTGGCGAAGCTGACGCGGGTGAAGCCCGCGTCCACGACGGCGGCGCCGCCGCCGGCCGGGGTCAGCGTGAACTTCAGCGGCGTGCCGGTCTCGGCGTCCACGGCCACGGTGATCGAGCCGACCGTGGATCCGGCCTGCCTGGGCTTGACGACCAGCTTGTACGCGTCCCGGCCGGCGACCTGCGCGGTGCCGTCCACGGTCACGGACGTGGTGTCGTCGACCGCTTCGAGCGCCTGGGCGGCGAGGTCCTTCGGGGTGGCCGGCAGGTCCTTCCCCGGCCGCTCGGCGCTGTCGGAGACGGTGGAGTGGTAGACCTCGTTGGACCCGCTGTCGTAGCCCCAGAACGTCCTTGCCGTTGTGGATCAGGCTGTACTCGGCGGCGTTCTCCAGCAGCGAGAGCTTCTGCCGGTCGGGGCCGTCGGCCGCGACGCGCAGGGTGTGGGTGCCGGACACCAGCTCGGTGAGCCTGGCCGACGGGTCGGCGGCGGAGCCGTCCTCGTCCCCGCCCGAGCCCGGTCCGCCGGACATCCCGGAGAGCAGGCCGCTCTCCAGGCCGCCGAGGTTCGGCAGGCCCAGGTCCGTGCTGATGCGGACCGTGCCGGACAGCTGCTGGACGTCCGACTCGGCGATCTTCTGGATGAGTTGCTCCGCAGTGACCTTCGGCAGGTCGGGATCGCCGGAGTCGGCGAGCGCGGGGACGAGCCCGATCGTCGCGGCCGCCACTCCCATCACCGCGACCGGGACGACGTACCGCGCGGCCCTGCTCCGTCCGGTCCGCGGGTCCTCGTCCCGCACGGCGGTCGTGTTGTCGTCGGAATCGATCGGTGCCATGTGTGCCTTACCTCCGTCGTCGGCGGCGGCTGTCTCGCGACTTCGCACTCGTCCACCCGTGAGCCGCCATTCTCACCCGAATCGGTGAGGACTGGTGTTTTCCCCTGGTGTCCATCTGACCAAATCGGCCGTGCGGAAGCGTCAGACCCCGGGCTCAACTCCGCGTACTCCTGCGGGATGACACAGAGCGGCGGCGGCTCCCCCGGCCCGTAGGGGTCGGGTACGCCGTCCGGCACCGGGGCGCGCTCAGCCGGCCCGGTGCACCACGGCGTCGCACAGTTCCACCAGGGCGTTCTTCGACTCGCACTCCTTGAGCGGGGCCAGCGCCGCCCGAGCGTCCCTGGCGTACCGGACGGTGTCCCGCCGCGCCTGCTCCAGCGCGGGGTGGGCGCGCAGCAGGCGCAGCGCCTGTGCGAGCCGCGCGTCGTCGCTCAGGTCGGAGTCGAGCAGCTCGCACAGGGCGATGTCCTCGGCGAGCCCCAGCCGGTCCGCCCGCTCGCGCAGCCGCAGCACCGGCAGGGTGGGGATGCCCTCGCGCAGGTCGGTGCCGGGTGTCTTGCCCGACTCGTGGGAGTCGGAGGCGATGTCCAGTACGTCGTCCGCGAGCTGGAAGGCGACGCCGAGCCGCTCGCCGTACTGGGTCAGCACGCTCACGACCGTCTCGTCGGCGCCGGACATCATCGCGCCGAACCGGCAGGCGACCGCCACCAGCGAGCCCGTCTTGCCGCCCAGCACGTCCAGGTAGTGGTCGACCGGGTCCCGCCCGTCCTGGGGTCCCGCCGTCTCCAGGATCTGGCCGGTGACCAGCCGCTCGAACGCGAGGGCCTGCACGCGGACCGCCTCGGGCCCGAGGTCGGCGAGGATCTGCGAGGCGCGGGCGAACAGGAAGTCGCCGGTGAGGACCGCGACCGAGTTGTCCCAGCGGGTGTTCGCGCTGGCCACTCCGCGCCGCACGGCGGCCTCGTCCATCACGTCGTCGTGGTACAGCGTGGCGAGGTGGGTCAGCTCCACGACCACGGCCGCGGGCACGACCCCGGGGGCGTAGGGGTCGCCGAACTGGGACGCGAGCATCACCAGCAGCGGACGGAACCGTTTGCCGCCGGCGCGCACCAGGTGCTGGGCGGCCTCCGTGATGAAGGGCACCTCGCTTTTGGTTGCCTCAAGCAACCCTTCCTCGACAGCAACCAATCCGGCCTGGACATCGGCTTCCAGAGCCTGGTCCCGCACGCTCAGCCCGAACGGCCCGACGACGGTCACGAGGGGTCTCCTGTCTGCTGGTGTCCACTGGCGATTACCTGGTATGTCGATAGGTCGCTGCCACCACTCAAGTCAGCGTATCCGGTCACGTTTCGATCACCGCTAGCGCCCGCCGTTACAGGCCGGTCGGTATCGGATCATGAGCGGTATGCCTTTGATCAGGTGATATGAGCAGATATTGGCCGATATTTTCGAGGGCCCGCGAGCCGGGGCGCGCGCGGGCCGGACGTCACCACCGAAGATCCCATCACTCCCCCCAGCGGCCCGCACTCCGAGAACGTCACCCATCGGCGTCCGCACCCACCCTCCCGCTTCCGAACGCATGCCCGCACAACGGAACGGGATGCCGGGCGAAGCATTCCCGGGCCGGGGGCGGTTGGCTCACACTTAGACCTAATGCCCGATTTGCCATGCTTGTTGGGCCCCGTGAGTTGGCTCACTCCGTTCCGCCCGCGGGCAACCCCGCCGCAACCTGTGCCCCGCCTTTGCCCCGCAAGCGAGTTGAGCCTTGGCACCCGCAAAGGATCAAGTGCCCCAAACAGTCCAAACCAAGGTCAACATGGGTGTCGGGTGATTCCCGCACTTGTTCCGGACATGTGCTCTCGCATACGTTCCCGGCCTGTCGGGCGGACGCCGAATCCTGCCACCGCCCGAACGCACTGTCATCCATCCAACAAACTCGCAGGCAGGAGCGGGGGACCCAGGTAAGTCGCCGCGCCGGTCACCACCGGAGCGGCTCGGGGTGAAGCCGTGCCCGTCAGGGCCCGGCCGGGCACCTCCCCGCCCGAACCCGACAGCTCACCTCGCAGGCGTAAGGAGAGGGATTCCGCATGTCTGCCAACGGTCACAACCGTCCCGCCCGGACCGCTCGCATCGCCCGCAGGCTCGCCGTGGCCGGCACCGGTGCCGCGGTGCTCGCCCTGCCGCTCATCGGCGCCACCGGCGCGTCCGCGGCCACCCCGGCCGCCGCCACCCCCGCCGCGGCCACGGTGGCGACGACGTACCCGAACACCCTCGACGGCTGGATCCGCGAGTCGCTCGACATCATGGCCCAGCACGGCATCCCCGGGTCGTACGAGGGCATTCACCGCAACATCATGCGGGAGTCGTCCGGCAACCCGCTCGCCATCAACAACTGGGACATCAACGCCGTCAACGGCACCCCGTCCAAGGGCCTGCTCCAGGTGATCGACCCGACCTTCCAGGCGTACCACGTGGAGGGCACCTCCTGGGACCCCTACGACCCGGTCGCCAACATCACCGCGGCCTGCAACTACGCGGCCGACCGCTACGGCTCGATGGACAACGTCTTCAGCGCGTACTGAGCCGTACCCGCGCACCGGCCGCACGTGAGACCGCGGCCTGCCTAGGAAGTACCGAAGATCCGATCGAGGACGACGGCCACGCCGTCGTCCTCGTTCGTCGTGGTGACCTCGTCGGCCACCGCCTTGAGTTCGGGGTGGGCGCCGGCCATGGCGACGCCGTGCGCCGCCCAGTCGAACATGGGGATGTCGTTGGGCATGTCCCCGAAGGCGATGGTGCGCCGCCGGCTCAGCCCGAGGTGCTCGGCGGCCAGCGCCAGGCCGGTCGCCTTGGTGATGCCGCAGGGCTGGAGTTCCACCGTCCCGGGACCCGACATCGTGACCGTCGCAAGGGAGCCGACCACCGCGCGCGCGGTCACCGCCAACTCGTCGTCGGTCAGGTCGGGGTGGCGCAGCAGCACCTTGCTGATCGGCGTGCGCCACAACTCCTCGCGCCGCTCGACCCGCACCGCGGGCAGCGTCGGGTGGGGCATCAGGTACTCCGGCTCGATGAGCGTCAGGCCGTCGACGCCGTCCTGGTCGACCGCGGCGTGCACCTGGCCCACCTCGGCCTCGATCTTGCCGAGCGCGGTCTCGGCCAGTTCCCGGTCCAGGGTGACCGACCACAGCATCCGGTGCGCGCCGGCGTCGTACACCTGCGCGCCCTGTCCGCACACCGCGAGCCCCGTGCAGCCGAGGGCGTCGAGCAGGGGACGCACCCGCGGCGCCGGCCGCCCCGTCACCACCAGATGCCGCGCACCGGCCCCGGCCGCCCGCGCCAGCGCGGCCAGCGACCGGTCGGAGACGGTGTCGTCGCCGCGGAGCAGCGTGCCGTCGAGATCGGTGGCGACGAGTGAATATGCGGTGCGGTCCATGATCAGAGAATACGGACACCGCACCTGTCCGACTCACCCGCGACCGCTTCCGAGCGAGGACGCGGCGAGTTGGTTCGAGTGCGCTCAAGGACGTACGAACATGTCCGAAACCTGGCACATCATCGGCTAAACCCGGTTGAGGGCCTGTGCACCGGTTGGCGACAACACGCTCCGCCACCTACCGGCCGGGCGGCCCCCGGAGGTACCTTCCTGTTGTCCATGGGGGGACTTGATCGGGGGGTCGGGTTGAACAGCGGACGTGTGCGTGTGCTCAGGCCGCAGGAGCTGGGCGAGGGGGAGCGGGAGCACTGGCGCGAGCTGCGCGCCAAGTCGACGGCGCCGCGCAACCCGTTCATGGAACCGGAGTTCACCGACGCCGTGGGCCGGGTACGGCCGCGGGCACGGGTGGCGGTGGTGTACGAGGGCGGCGAGGCGGCCGGCTTCCTGCCGCACGAGCACGGACTACTGGGCCGCGGCCGGGCGATCGGGCTCGGGGTGTCGGACTGCCAGGGCGCCGTGCTGTGCCCCGGCCTCGCCCCCGACACCCGCGAACTGCTGCGGGCCTGCTCCCTGTCGAGCTTCGCCTTCGACAACCTGGAGGCCGAGCAGAGCCTGTTCGCGCCGCACGCCGCCGAGGAGCACGCCACCTACGTCATCGACGTGGCCAACGGGTACGAGGCGTACGAGAGCGTACTGCGCGCCCAGTCCCCCAAGTTCCTGAAGACCACCCTCGCCAAGGAGCGCAGGCTCGGCCGCCGGGCCGGGGAGGTCCGCTTCGTGTTCGACGAGCGCGATCCGGCCGCGCTGCGCACGCTCATGGCGTGGAAGTCGGCGCAGTACCGCAGGACGGGACGCCGGGACCGGTTCGCACAGGAGTGGATCACCCGGCTGGTCGGGCGGCTCGCCGAGACCCGGGCGCCGCAGTGCGCGGGCACGCTGTCCGTGCTCTACGCCGCCGGCCGGCCGGTGGCCGCCCACTTCGGGCTGCGCTCGGCGACCGTGCTGGCCTGCTGGTTCCCGGCGTACGACCCGGACTTCGCCAAGTACTCGCCGGGTCTGGTCCTGCATCTGCGCATGGCCGAGGCAGCGGCCGCCGAGGGCATCGGCATGCTGGACATGGGGCGGGGCCCGGCGGAGTACAAGGACTCCCTGAAGACCGGTGAACTGCCCGTGTACGAGGGCGCGGCGACCCGTCCGGGGGCGGGCGCCGCGCTGCACTGGCTCGGCCGCGAACCGGCCCGCCGCGCGCACGCCTTCGTGCGCGAGCGGCCCCGGCTGGCGTCGCTGGCGGTACGGACGCTGCGGGGCGCGGCCCGGCTGCGCCGGTCATGACGGAGGGCAACCACGAGGGGGTGGGCGCATGGCGGGTGCGGGGCGTGCGCGGCAGCGGACACGGCGGGAGACGGCGGCGTTCCTGAGCATCGGGCCGGTGCAGGTCGCCGAGCTGGATCTCGACGGCACGGGTGGGGGCGAGGGGCCGGAGGGCGCGGTACTGAGGCCGGGGCCGGGCAGTGGGCCCGTGACCTGCGGCGCGGTCTTCCTCCTGGTCAGACGGGAGGGCCGGCCCGTCGGGAGCGTGCTAGGGCAGGTGCCCGAGGGGGCGGACCCCGCTCGGGTCCTGGCCGGACTCGCCCGGGAGACGGCCCGCGGGGCGCCGCCCGGGTCGGTGCCGCCCGCGCCGCCGTCGGCCGGTGTCGTGGTCGCCACCCGGGAGCGCGCGGGCCGCCTCGCCCGTGCGCTGGACTCGCTGCTCGCGCAGGACCACCCGGACTTCGAGATCGTCGTCGTCGACAACGCGCCCGTGACCGGCGAGACCCGGCAGCTGGTCGAGCGGAAGTACGGCGAGCGGGTGCGGTACGTGTGCGAACCGGTGCCGGGACTGGCCGCCGCGCACAACCGGGGCCTCGCGCTCGTGCGGGGCGAGGTGGCCGCCTTCACCGACGACGACGTGGTCGCCGACCCGCGCTGGCTCACCGAGCTGACCGCGCCCTTCGCCGCCGACCCGCGCCTGGGCTGTGCCACGGGGCTGATCCTGCCCGCGCGGCTGCGCACCCCCGCCCAAGTCCTCCTCGAGAGCCACGGCGGCTTCGCGAAGGGGTTCACGCCACGGACGTACGACCCGGAGCACCCGCCCGCCGACGAGCCGCTCTTCCCGTTCACCGCGGGCCGGTTCGGCTCCGGCGCCAACATGGCCTTCCGTACGGCGGTGCTGCGGGCGGTCGGCGGCTTCGACCCGGCGACCGGCGCGGGCACGCGCGCGCGGGGCGGCGACGACCTCTACGGCTTCGTCCGCGTCCTGGCCGAGGGACACCGGCTGCGCTACACCCCCTCGGCGCTGGTCTGGCACCACCACCGGGAGACCTGGCGGGACCTGGAGACCCAGGCGTACGGCTACGGCGCGGGCCTCACCGCGTACCTCACCGCGATCCTGGTGAACCGGCCCGCGCTGCTGCCGGCCTTCCTCGCCCGGCTGCCCGGCGGGCTGGCCCACGCACGGGCCCTGACCGCCGCACGGGAGAGCGGCGGCGGCGGCGCGCCGGGCGCCCACGACGAGCGGACCCATCCCTGGCCGCGGCGCCTGTCCCGGTTGCAGCGCCGGGGCATGCTGTACGGCCCCGTCGGCTATCTGCGCGCCCGCCGCGCCCTGCGCACGGTCGGGCTCGATCCACGATGAGCCCGGCGCCCATACCCGTCCTCCTCTATCACGCGGTGATGGACGATCCGCCCGCGTGGATCGCCGAGTTCACCGTCGCCCCCAAGGCCTTCGCCGCCCATCTGGACGCGATCGCCGACAGCGGCCGTACACCGGTCACGATCAGCGTGCTCGCCGACCACCTGGCCGGACGGGCACCGCTGCCGCCCCGGCCGGTGCTGCTCACCTTCGACGACGGCTTCGCCGACCTGCCCGGACCCACGGCCGAGGCGCTGGCCGGGCGCGCGCTGCCCGCCACCGCCTATCTCACCACCGGCGCCATCGCCCCGGGCGGCCGCAGTCTGCTGCCGCCCGCCCCGATGATGACCCTCGACGCGGCGGCCGGGCTGGAGCGTTGCGGCGTGGAGATCGGCAGCCACACCGTCACCCACGCCCAGCTCGACACCCTGTCCGCCAAGGACCTGGCGCGGGAACTGCGCATGTCCAAGGCGGTCCTTGAGGACGCCCTCGGGCATCCCGTGCGTCATCTCGCCTACCCGCACGGCTACAACAGCGCGAAGGTGCGGGCGCTGTCGGCCCGCGCCGGGTACGAGACGGCGACCGCCGTGCGGCACGCGCTCAGCTCGGACCGCGACGAGCGGTACCGCATCGCCCGGCTCATCGTGCGGCGGAGCCACACGGTCGCCGACGTCGAGGCGTGGCTGGCGGGCGGGGGCGCCCGGACCGCCCCCTACCGCGACGGTCCCAGGACGGTGGCGTGGCGGTGGTACCGGCGGGGCCGGGCCCTGGTCCGGGGGCCCGAGTTCGCGGGGTGAGGCCCCCGGTCAGTCAAGCGGCTGGTTGAGGAGGGGGTCGGCGACGGCCTTGCGCAGGGCCGCCCACGCCCGGTCGTCTGCCACGGACAGGTCGCAGTGCGGGCCCGGATCGCGGTGGTTCCACTGGAGGGCCGCCTTGACGCCGTCCAGGTCCTTGAGCACCCGGGGCACCTGCGCGTACCACTGCGCCTGCCGGTCCGGCCGCTCCGGATCGGACGCGCTGCCGAACTCCGAGAGCATCAGGGGCTTGTCGGCCGACAGGTGGGCGCGGATCCAGTCGTGGGTGGCGTGCTGCGTCCGGGCGAAGCTGCGCCAGTCCGTCTTGTGGCACAGGTAGTAGTTGTACTGGTTGTAGCCGATCCAGTCGACGTAGTCGTCCCCCGGATACATCTGCTCGAACAGGTCGGCGTGGTTCAGGTAGCCGGTGATGATCCAGGTCCACACGACGTTGTCCACGCCCAGCTCCCGGAACCGGTCGTGGATGTGCCGGTAGGCCCGGACGTAGTCGGCCGGGGTGCCGTTGTCCGGCGTGCGGGTGTCCATCTCCAGGTCGAAGGAGAGGAACACCTTCTTCCCCGTGCGCTCCCCGTACTCCCTGACGCGCCGTGCCTGGACGTCGATCACGGAGGCGTCCAGGTCGCCGTCGGCGATCTGCCTCCAGGTGGGCTGCTGCCGCTGTGTGCCGCCCCACCACTTGCTCTCCCAGGACAGCAGCAGCATGCGGTCCTCGCCGACGCGCTGCTCCTGCTCGGTGAGCAGCCGGCCCTCCTGGCGGGTCCGCGTGACCGCGGACATGTCGTGGTACGTGTACACGATGTCGAGCCTGCGGCCGGCCTTCTCCTCGTAGGCGTGCACCTTCTCGGCCAGGTCGGACCTGTCGTGCGGCACGAAGGCGCCGAACCAGGCTCCGCAGGGCGGTTCGAGGAGCGCGGTCGGGCGGCACCTCGCGTCGTCGGCCGAGCCGGCCGGGCCGGAGGCGTCGCGCAGGGCGAGCACCGCGACCAGGACCGCGCAGACGGCCGCCACGGTCGTGATCAGCAGACGGCGTCGGCCCCGGGCCACGAGGGCCCTGGGTCCGCGGCGGGCGGGACGGGCGAACCTCACAGAGCGGAACCCTTCCGTGTCCTCGGCGCCGCCCCGGACTCCCCGGGCGGCGGGGCGGCACGCAGGCGCGGGCAGAACGCGGCGAGCGTGGTCAGCAGGGTGAGCGTCAGCAGGACGCGCTCCCCGCTGAAGGCGTGCGCGGCTATCAGTACCGTGGCGACGAGCATCGCGCCGCTCACGCTCAACAGAACGGCCAGCATCAGCCGTTCGAGCAGGTCGGAGTGGCGTTCGAAGGCCGCGTCCGCGCGCTCGACGGGGCCCTCGGCACGGCGGGCCCGCAGCGCCGGGCCGCAGATCCCGACCAGGGCAGCACCCGGGCCGACGGTCAGGAAGGCGACGACCGCCGCGCCGCGCGGCGGTGAGCCGTCGGGCAGGGCGAGCGCGGCGAGCGCCAGCCAGCCGCCGAACGGGGGCAGCATACGGATCACGAGGTCCTGCGGTGTCATGGCTCGCGCCCCTCCTCAGCTCGCCGGTTCCAGGACGTAGAGCACGCCCGCGTCGTTCTCCGCGACCAGCCGGAATCTCGGGGACGCGGCCACGGACTCCCGCAGGCGCTCCAACTGGGCCTCGTCCAACTGGCCGTTCATCTCCGAGTTGGCCATCTGGCCCTGGGTGAGCAGGAAGTAGGCGCGGGCCGGTTCCGCCACGGCGGCCATGTCGCGGGCGAGGACGGTGGCCGGGTCGCGCACGATCTCGTCGACGTGCCGCCGGTCGTCGTCGAGGAACCAGTAGTGGTCGACCCGCCAGTACTGCTCGTAGGCGAGCGGGTAGTTCCGGTTGGCGGCGACGACCAGGGAGTTGTCGGGTGCCTGGTCGAAGAGCCCCTGGACCAGGGCCACTTCGCTGGGCGGGAAGTAGCTGACGCGGTCCTTGCCCGAGTAGCTCGGCACGAACGCGAGGGTCGCGGCGAGCAGCACGAGCGGCGCCGCCCACCCGCCGTACCGCGGCGAGGGGGCGGGCGTGACCGGTGGCCGTCCGCCCGCCCCCCGCGCGGCGCCGGCCGGGGTGCGGACCCTGGGCAGCAGCGCGGCGGCGGCGAAGAAGGCCGCGCCCGGCAGCATGAACATCAGTACCCGGAAGATCATCTCGCTGCCGTAGCTGCTCGCCACGAACATCGGCAGCGGGGCCGCCGCGACCACCAGCAGCGGCAGCGCACGGTGCCGCAGCACCCGCCGGCGCAGCACTCCGGCCAGCGCGAGCAGCAGGACCGATCCCGACAGCAGGCGGGCAGCCCAGGAGGTCACCACCGCCCCGGTGCCGGTGGGGGTGGTCCCGTACCCGGTCTCGACGTTGGCGCCGATGTCGCCGACGGAGCGGATCATGTCCGGCATGGCGGCGGACAGGAAGGGCAGCGCGGCGGTGAGGCACCAGGCCAGGAAGATCACGACCGTCGTGGCCGCCGGTACCCAGTCCCGGTGACGGCGGGTGAGGGCCAGGGCGACGAGCGTGACGACGAGCATGCCGGGTGTCAGCTGGTGCGAGACGACGACGGCGACGACCAGCACGCTGAGCAGCACGGTCCACACCGCGGGCCGCTGCCCGACGCCGCGCCCGCCGGAGCGGCCGTAGCGGCGCAGTACCACCGCGATCACGCCCAGGTGCAGGAGGAAGGCGACGGACTGCGGGGAGAAGTAGTCCTGGCCCACCCAGTTGGCGACGCAGAACAGCCACACCGCGGTCCAGATCAGCCGCCGGTCCTGGGTGAAGGTCCGGTAGATCAGCAGCAGCGGGAGCAGCAGCAGGACGCCGGAGACCAGTGGCCACCAGGCCATGTACATCGCGGCGCTGTCCACGCCCAGCAGCCGCACCAGCGCGGCCTGCGCGGCGAAGAAGCCGGGCCACTGGTCGTAGACGGCCATGTCACCGAGCCGGTCCGCGCTCTGCAGGCCGCCGGACGTGAGCAGGTGGTCGACGACCGCGTCGTGCTTCCACGCCCACGCGTACAGCGGGGTGGGATAGAGGACGGCCTGGGTGGCCCGCTCCATCACCAGCAGGCCCAGGACGTACGCGAGCGACCAGCCGTTGCCTCGGCGCGGGTCGCGGGCCGTGTACCAGAAGCCTCCGGTGAGCAGCACGAGCCCGGCCCAGAAGGTGGGGTGCAGCGCGCTGACGAGGCCGAAGTCGTCCAGCCCCGACACGTCGGTGTGCCGTACCGCGTAGACCCACAGGGCGAGTGCGGCGAGCAGGGGGACGGCCGGCCGGGCGGCGGCGACGCGGACGGGCCGGAAGAAGGGGTCGAGGTCGGACAGATCCGTCACGGGCGGCCCGGGTACGGAGCGGAAGGGCCCCCGCGTGGCAGGCGGGCGGTGGGCACCCGCGATGCCCGGCGGGGTGGGCATCCGGCCGGGCCGGGCGGACACGTCGTCGCCGGAGGTGCCGGCCGACTCCTGCGAGGTGCGGCCGGACGCGGTCGCGTCCCGGGCCCGCGCGTCCGGGGTCTCCTGCCCGGACACGGGCTCTGGTGCGGACCTCTCCCGTGGGCTTGCTGGCGGACGCACGACGGTTCCCCCTGACGATTCGGCCCTGGCGATTCGGCTCTGTGCTTGATCAGTCCCTGGACGTGCCGTTCGGTCTGGTGCGGTGCGGGGGCTCCGCCGGGAGGGCCGGACGGCGCGGCGACAGGAGCAGGACGGCGAGGAGGAGCAGCAGGAGCAGCGGCGGCGCGAGGGGCGCGAGCTGCGCACGCCAGACCCAGCCCGCCACCGCGGCGAGATACACAAGCCCCCAGCGTCCCGGCCACGGCAGCCGGCCGCCCAGCTTGGCGAGCAGCAGCCACAGCGGCACGAGACACAGCACCTGGAGGACGAGCGGCGTCCAGCGCAGCAATGGGCCGGGCCCGTCGAGCCCCAGCGCCTGCGCGAGCGGCCCGGCCGCCTTCGCGTACAACTGTCCGCCGACCGCCTCCGGTTCCCGGCCGAGCGCGACGGGCGCCGCGTACAGGGCGAGTACGGCGGCGCCCAGCGCGGTGCCGGGCAGCCGCGGGTCGGGCACGGCGCACAGGGTCACGGCCGCCACGAACACCACGAGCAGCAGGGTCCCCGCGACCAGCGCCGGCGGGGGCAGCCCCCGCAACAGCTCCTGTCCGGTCACCTCGGACCCGGCGTTCGTGCCGCCGCCGAGCCACGGCAGGTCGCGCAACGCCCACCAGAAGACCACGGCGGCCACACCGAGCAGCGTCCACAGGACCGCCCGGAGACGGCGCTCAGGGATCGGCCCGGGTGGCGCCTCGGGGCCGGGGCGCCGGGCGATCACCGCGGGGGTGTCCGCCGCCGGGCCCTGCCTTTCGTACCCCGGTCGCCCGGCGGACAGGGCGACGGTGTCCCCCCGTGGCACCTCGTCGGAGCGCTCTCCCTCGTACGCCGCCCGCCGGGCCCAGCTCGTGCCGTACCCCGCGGTGGCGTTCAGCCGGGCCCAGCGGGTGCCGTAGGAGGTGCCGGGGCCCGGCTTCCGGCCGCCGGGCCCGCCGGAACCACCGGCCCGGTCGGCGCCGCGCAGGACGGCGCGCAGTCCGGGCACGCAGCCGACGGCGACCACCGTCATGCTCACCAGCACCGCCCAGCCGGCGCCCGCGATCCCGGCCGGCGAGAACAGCATCGCCGCGCTGCCCAGCACGAGGACGCACATGGCACCCTGCACCGCCGCGAGCACGCCGGTGCGCCCCTGGACGCGCAGCACCCCGATGTACAGCTCGACCACGATCCTCGGCAGCGCCCCGACGGCGAGCAGCCGCAGCACCGTAGAGCCGTGCTCGGCGTAGTCCCGGTCGAAGGGCGCGAGGATCTGCGGGGCGAAGACGACCAGGAAGAGCACCACCGGCACCAGCAGCAGCGTCATGCGGCGCAGCGCTCCGCGGACGCCGTCGGCGAGGCGGCGCGGGTCGTGCGAGGCGTGCGCGGTGAGGGACGAGGCCATGTTGATGGCCATGAACTCCATCGTGCCGCCGACGGTGTAGGCCACGTAGAAGTAGCCGTTCTGCGCGGCGCTGAAGTGCACCGCCACCATCACCGGCAGCAGGTTGATCATCGCCAGGCTGAACACCGCGCCCAGCGAGTCCCCGGCCAGGAACCGGCCCATCTCCCGTGCCCTGGGCGGCTCCACGTCGTGGTCGGCGGCGGCCTGGCGCGGAATGAGCCGGCGGAAGATCAGCCAGCCGAGCGGCAGGGTGGAGAAGGCGATGGCCACGGCCCAGGACACGAAGATGCCGAGCACCGGCAGCGTGCCGGCGAAGACGGCCAGCAGGACCAGCTTCCCGACCGAGAACACCGCGTTCCCCGCGGGCACCCACTCCGCCTTGCGCAGCCCGGTCAGCACGCCGTCCTGGAGGGTGAGCAGCGCCCAGGCCACACACGCGGCGACGAACAGCGCCCCCGCCCCCGCCGTGCCCAGCGGGGCGTACGACGCGCCCCACAGGTCGAGGGTGAGCAGGAAGACGACGGCGGCCGCGGCGACGACCACCGAACTGGCCGCGTACGCGCGCCACACCAGCGGCCCGGTCGCCCGGCCGGCCCGCGGCACGAAGCGGACCACGGCGCCGATCATCGTGGTCGCCGTGACGCTGGCGAGCAGCCGCATGGCGGCGATGGCGGCGGAGCCCTGCCCGACGGCCTCCTGCGAGTAGTAGCGGGCGGCCACGAGCCAGAAGCCCAGGCCGAGTACGGCGGAGACGCCGGTGCTGAGCATCAGGAAGTAGGCGTTCTTGAAGAGCGAGTCGCCACCGTGCCCGCCCGCCGGCGGTGTCGGGCCGCCGCCCGCGGGTGCCGCCGCGGCCTCCTGCACCCGGGTCTCAGCCACCGGACGGAACCAGCCCTTCCGGCACCTCGGCGGGTTGCGCTCCCGACTCATCGAGCGCCGCGACCACCGCGCGGGCCCGCAGCGGATCCACGGGCAGCGCGTGCCGCGCGAACCAGCGCGCCCCCTCGGGCGAGGGCGACGGGTCGGTGAAGGCGGCGCCCGCGTAGTCGTCCAGGGGCGGGTCGTAGAGGTAGCCGACGACGATGCCGCGCCGGGCCAGCGCCCGGACCGCCGCGTCCCGGTCCGCCACCAGCAGCGGCACCCGGAACAACGGCCGTACCCCGCCCGGCGCTTCCGCATGCCCGGCCCGCGTCGCCCAGCGGGTCGACAGCAGCAGCTCCGTGCCCGCACGGCAGCCCGCGAGCACGTCGTCCAGCCGGTCGAGCCGGCGCCCGACGCGCCCGAGCCGGAAGCGGCCGGCGCGCAGCCGGTAGTCGTGCATGTCGACACGGACCCAGGGGTCGTGGGCGTCGAGGCCGGGGGCCGACGCCGCCGCGCGCGCCAGCTCGGCCGGACGCAGCGGCATCCGGATCTCGTCCCGCTCCGTCAGCCCCAGCAGCCGCATCGTGGCCCAGGCGGCGCGCCGCAGCCGCAGCCCGCGTACGGCGGCCTCCGCGTACGGCCGCAGGGCGTAGGCGACTTCGGCCGTCGTACGGCGCGGCAGCAGCAGCTCGTCGCAGGTCTTCTCCAGCGTCTCCCGCAGCCCCGGGTCGGCGACCGCGAGGATGCCCCCGGCCTTGGCTCCGACATGCTTGGACAGGCTGAAGACGGAGGCGTCGCCCCAGGCGCCGACCGGCCGGCCGCCCACCTCGCTGCCGATGGCGTGCGCCGCGTCCTCGATCAGCGGGATGCCCAGGGCGTCGCAGCGGGCCCGCAGGGCGGGCGCCGGGTCCGGGTTCCCGTACAGGTTGGTCGTCAGTACGGCGGACAGCGAGCCCCACACCTCGTCAGGCACGGCGTCGACGTCGATGGAGGCGTCCGACGCCTTCAGCGGCGCCTGCACCGGCCGCAGCCCGGCCGCCAGCACCACGAAGAGGATCACGTCGTCGTTGACCGGCGACATCAGCACCCGGCCGCCCGGCGGGCACCAGTGACGCAGTGCCGCGTACAGCCCGAAACGGCACGACGGTACATACACGCACTCCCGGCCGAGCCGGCCGCGCATGGTCGCTTCCAGCCGTCTCCTCGGCCGCGAACCATCCCGCACCGAACCCGGACCGGCCTCCCCAATGGCCATCCGCTCCCCCTGGTGTGCCGTCGAAGGCCCCCTCCCCGAGACCTTCCGGCACCCGCCCAGAGTCGCCCCGTTCGCACCACTGCGTCAAGATTGCGTACCGGCCTGTGGACAACTTCCCGTGCCCGAGCGGAAGCGGAGTGCCACCTCCACGGCCCCGTACGCGGGCGCGCGCCGACGGCCCGGGAGCCCTCCCACCGGTCCCTCCGCTCGCCCCGCGCACCGGCTCCCGGGGCGCTCCTCGCACGTCAGACCGCCTGCGCGCGAGCTGACCGGCACGCGGCGCCACGTCCCCGCGCACTGCCCAAGACCGGCATGCCACCCGTAACGTGTGGCCCGACCACGCGCCACGTGGCACACACCCGATCACGTGGCGCACACGGCGGCGCACGGCGCACATGGCGCGCACGGCGCACCTGGCGAGCACGAAAGCGAGGCAGCACCCGATGCCCCCCTTCGATGTCCCCGAGGGCGATCCCTTCGGCCCGCACAACCTTCCGTACGGCGTGTTCTCGATCCCCGGCACGCGGGAGCCGACCGTGGGCGTCCGGCTCGGCGACCACGTCCTCGACGCCGGCGCGGCGGCCCACGCACTCGGGTCGCCGTACGCCTCCCTGCTCGCGCGGCCCACCCTGAACCCGCTGCTGGCGGCCGGCCGCACGGCCTGGTCCGACGTGCGGCGCGCGCTGACCGCCTGGGTGACGGTCCCCTCGCACCGCGAGACCCTGGAGCCGCTGTTCCACCCGCTGTCGTCGGTGAGCCTGCACCTGCCCTTCGAGGTGGCGGACTACGTCGACTTCTACGCCTCCGAGAACCACGCCCGCAACGTCGGCCGGATCTTCCGCCCCGACGCCGCGGACTCCCTCACGCCGAACTGGAAGCACCTGCCGATCGGCTACCACGGCCGCTCCGGCACGGTCGTCGTGTCGGGCACGGACGTCGTGCGGCCGTCCGGGCAGCGCAAGGCCCCGGCCGACGCCGCCCCGGTGTTCGGCCCGTCCGTCCGCCTCGACATCGAGGCCGAGGTCGGCTTCGTGGTGGGCGTGCCGTCGCAAAGGGGCACTCCGGTGGGGCTCGGCGACTTCCGCGCGCACGTCTTCGGGCTCTGCCTGCTCAACGACTGGTCGGCGCGGGACGTGCAGGCCTGGGAGTACGTCCCCCTCGGCCCGTTCCTCGGCAAGTCCTTCGCCACGTCGGTGTCCGCGTGGATCACGCCGCTGGACGCCCTGGAGGAGGCCCGGGTGGCGCCGCCCGAGCGCACGCACGAGCTGCTGCCCTACCTCGACGACACGGCCGGGGAGCAGGACGAACCCGCAGGCTACGACCTGCGGATCTCCGTCGCCCTGAACGGCCACGTCGTCTCCGAGCCGCCGTTCTCCACCATGTACTGGACGGCCGCCCAGCAGTTGGCCCACATGACGGTCAACGGCGCCTCGCTGCGCACCGGCGACCTCTACGGCTCGGGCACGGTGAGCGGGCCCGCCGAGCGGGAACGCGGCTCGCTGCTGGAACTGACCTGGAACGGCCGCGAGCCCCTGGAACTTCCCGACGGCAAGCGGACGTTCCTGGAGGACGGGGACGTGGTGACCCTCTCGGCCTGGGCGCCGGGGCCGGACGGCGTCCGGGTGGGGCTCGGCGAGGTGACCGGCCGGGTGGTCGGGCAGACGGCCGGGCGATAGCCCCGCACCCCCGCGTCCCGGATTCGGTGCCCGCCGACACCTGACTCACACCGCCCGGCGGCGTCATACTGGCGTCGGGCGGTGCGCGCGGCACCTCCGTGGGCCGGATGCCCCCGTGTCCACCGGGCCCGGCACGACCGGCGCCGCGGCACCACCGCGCAGCGAGCACCGCCCGGCCGCCCCGCACAGATCCAGTCCAGCTCAGATTCCAGTCCAGCCCAGATCCAGCACAGCCAGAGCCGCACGCCCTTCCGATCAGGATCCGGAGCCCGTGGCATGACCGTCTGCCTGCTCCTGCTGTTCGCCGTCGCCGTGACCGCCGCGGTGCCGGTCCCGCGCGCGCTGACCCGGTCCGCGTGGCCCGAGCGGGACCCCGTGGTCGCGCTGTGGGTGTGGCAGTGCCTGGTCGCCACGGTCCTGCTGTGCTGCCTGACGGCCCTCGCCCTCGGTGCCGCCGCCGTCTTCGGCACCGTCCGCGCCCAGCTCTTCGCCCCCGCGCCACCGGCGGTGACCGCGGCGTACAACCTCTCCGCCGGCCCGCCCTGGACGGCCGGGGTCACCCTGCTGCTGGCCGGGGGCGCCGCCTGGACGACCGCCATGCTCGCCCGCGAACTCGTCGAGGCCCGCCGCCGGCGCGCCCTGTCCCGCGCCCACCTGCGTGAGCGTGCCCCCGAACTGCCCGCCGGGCTCCCGGGCGCCCGCGGGCCCCTGCTGGTCCTGGAGGACGAGTATCCGGACGCCTGGTGGATGCCCGGCAGCCCGGCGCAGCTCATCGTCACCACCGGCGCCCTGCACCGCCTCACCGACCATCAGCTCGACGCCGTCCTCACCCACGAGCGGGGCCACGCCCAGGCCCGCCACGACTGGCTGCTGCATCTGTCCACCGCGCTGGCCACCGGCTTCCCGCGTGTCCCGCTGTTCGCCCACTTCTGTGAGCAGACCCACCGCCTGGTCGAACTCGCCGCGGACGACACCGCCTCCCGCCGCTGCGGCCACCTGACGACGGCGCTGGCGCTGATCGAGCTGAACCAGCACCGCGGCGTCCTGTCTTGCGCCTCCAGCCACCGCCTCCTCGGCGAACGCGTCGACCGCCTCCTGGCACCCCCGCCCCGTCTGCTCCCCCGGCACAGAGCCCTCACCACGGCGACGGCCGCCCTGATCCCCCTCCTCCCGCTGCTGATCACCTTCGCCCCGGGCCTGACGGCCCTGGCCTGAGCAGCGGCCGGAACCGCCCGTGGCCGCCACAGCCGCGCGCGCCCGACGCGGCGGTCTTCCGGCGTGAACCGGCCGAACGCCTCGTCTATATCCAGTCGTCGGGCTCGGGCTCCGGCTCGTGCTCGGGCCAGTCGTCCGCGCCGGGGTGCGCGCCGGAACCGGTGCCCGGACCGGTCGACGGGGCCGGTGCGGTCGCCGGCGCGGGGGCAGCGGCCGGTGCGGGGGCAGCGGCCGGTGCGGCCAGTCCCGCCAGCACCTCGATCACGCCCTCGCCGTACGTCGCGCGCTTCTTCTCGCCGACGCCGCTGATGCCGCCGAGCTGCCCGACCGAGGTGGGCCACACGGTGGCGATCTCCCGGAGGGTGGCGTCGTGGAAGATGACGTACGCCGGGACGCCCTGCTCCCGGGCCTGCTCGGCCCGCCAGGCGCGCAGTGCCTCGAAGGCGGGCAGCAGCTCCTCGGGCAGCTCGGCCGCCGCCGTCCTGGCCTTGCGGTCACCGCGGGCGGTCGTCGCGCGCGCCGCCGCCGGCTTCTTGGGCTCCTTGCGCAGCGGCACCTCGCGCTCCCGCCGCAGCACCTCTCCGCTGGCCTCGGTCAGCACCAGCGTGCCGTACTCGCCCTCGACCGCGAGCAGGCCCTGGGCCAGCAACTGCCGGGCGACGCCCCGCCACTCGCCCTCGGACAGCTCCTCGCCGATGCCGAACACGGAGAGCTGGTCGTGGTCGAACTGGATGACCTTGGCGGTGCGCTTGCCCAGCAGGATGTCGATGATCTGTCCGGCGCCGAACTTCTGCCCCCGCTCCCGCTTCAGCCGCACCACGGTCGACAGCGCCTTCTGTGCCGCGACCGTGCCGTCCCAGGTCTCGGGCGGGGTGAGACAGGTGTCGCAGTTGCCGCAGCCGGGCCGGTCCGGGTCCTGCCCGAAGTAGGCGAGGAGCTGACCGCGGCGGCACTGGACGGTCTCGCACAGGGCGAGCATCGCGTCCAGGTGGGACTGGGCCCGGCGGCGGAACACCTCGTCGCCCTCGCCGGACTGGATCAGCTTGCGCTGCTGTATGACGTCATTGAGGCCGTACGCCATCCAGGCCGTGGACGGCAGCCCGTCGCGTCCGGCGCGGCCGGTCTCCTGGTAGTAGCCCTCGACGGACTTGGGCAGGTCCAGGTGGGCGACGAACCGCACGTCCGGCTTGTCGATGCCCATGCCGAAGGCGATGGTCGCCACGACGACCAGGCCCTCCTCGCGCAGGAACCTCGACTGGTGCGCCGCGCGCGTGCCCGCGTCCAGGCCCGCGTGGTACGGGACGGCCTCGACGCCGTTGCGCGAGAGGAACTCGGCGGTCTTCTCGACCGAGTTGCGCGAGAGGCAGTACACGATGCCCGCGTCCCCCGCGTGCTCCTCGCGCAGGAAGCCAAGCAGTTGCTTCTTGGGGTCGGACTTCGGCACGATCCGGTACTGGATGTTGGGCCGGTCGAAGCTGGCGACGAAGTGCCGCGCCGACGGCATGTCCAGCCGCTCGGTGATCTCGCGGTGGGTCGCGTGCGTGGCCGTCGCCGTGAGCGCGAGCCGGGGCACGTCCGGCCAGCGCTCGCCGAGCAGGGACAGGGCGAGGTAGTCGGGCCGGAAGTCGTGGCCCCACTGCGAGACGCAGTGCGCCTCGTCGATGGCGAACAGGGAGATCTTGCCCCGGGAGAGCAGGTCGAGGGTGCCCTCAAGGCGCAGCCGCTCGGGCGCCAGATACAGCAGGTCCAGCTCGCCGGCGAGGAACTCGGCCTCCACCACGCGCCGCTCGTCGAAGTCCTGCGTGGAGTTCATGAAGCCGGCCCGCACGCCGAGCGCCCGCAGCGCGTCCACCTGGTCCTGCATCAGCGCGATGAGCGGCGAGACCACGATCCCGGTGCCGGGCCTGACCAGGGAGGGAATCTGGTAGCACAGCGACTTGCCGCCGCCGGTCGGCATGAGCACGACGGCGTCGCCGCCCGCCACCACATGCTCGACGACCGCCTCCTGCTCGCCGCGGAAGGCCTCATACCCGAAGACCCGGTGCAGCGTGGCCACCGCCTCGCTGACGTCGCCGTCCACCTGCCTCACCCCTGCTGACTGTGCCGTCTCGCCGATCACACCCGTCCCGCCCATCTTCCCGTCCCCCGTACGTCCTGCCGCGCCCGTCCGGCCCGCCTGGTCCGTCCTGCCCCGACCACTGCCTCAACGATAGGGGTCCGCGCCGACAGCCACGGAGTTATCCACAGGCTCACCCGTCGCGGACCGTCTCCCGGCGACCGGTCCACGCGCACACGGCGGCGGCCCGGCACCCCCGAGGGGTGCCGGGCCGCCGTACCGGCCGGGCGCGGGCGCCGCGTCAGCGCACGAACACCCCCGCCTGTCCCGCCAGGTCCAGGAAGTACTGCGGGGCCACACCCAGCACCACGGTGACCGCCACCCCGACGCCGATCGCCGTCATCGTCAGCGGTGAGGGCACCGCGACGGTCGGGCCCTCCGGCCTCGGCTCGCTGAAGAACATCAGCACGATCACACGGATGTAGAAGAACGCGGCGATCGCCGAGGAGATCACACCGACCACGACCAGCGGGGCCGCGCCGCCCTCCGCCGCCGCCTTGAACACGGCGAACTTGCCGGCGAACCCGGAGGTCAGCGGGATGCCCGCGAAGGCCAGCAGGAACACGGCGAACACCGCGGCCACCAACGGCGACCTGCGGCCGAGCCCCGCCCACTTCGACAGGTGCGTCGCCTCGCCGCCCGCGTCGCGCACCAGCGTCACCACGGCGAAGGCGCCGATCGTGACGAAGGAGTACGCGCCCAGGTAGAAGAGGACGGACGAGATGCCCTCCGGGGTGGTCGCGATGACACCGGCGAGGATGAAGCCCGCGTGCGCGATCGACGAGTACGCCAGCAGCCGCTTGATGTCCGTCTGCGTGATGGCGACGATCGCGCCGCCCAGCATGGTGATGATCGCCACGCCCCACATCACCGGCCGCCAGTCCCAGCGCAGGCCGGGCAGGACGACGTAGAGGATGCGCAGCAGGGCGCCGAAGGCGGCCACCTTGGTCGCCGCCGCCATGAAGCCGGTCACGGGCGTCGGCGCGCCCTGGTACACGTCCGGCGTCCACATGTGGAACGGCACCGCGCCCACCTTGAACAGCAGGCCCATGACGATCAGCGCGGAGCCGACCAGCAGCAGCGCGTCGTTGCCCATGGTGTCGGCGAGCGCCGGTGTGACGCTCTGCACGGTGCCGTCGACGACCTGCGCGATGGTGCCGTACGACATGGAGCCCGCGTAGCCGTAGAGCAGGGCGATGCCGAACAGGGTGAACGCCGAGGCGAAGGCGCCGAGCAGGAAGTACTTGACGGCCGCCTCCTGCGACATGAGCCGCTTGCGGCGGGCCAGCGCGCACAGCAGGTACAGCGGGAGGGAGAAGACCTCCAGGGCCACGAAGAGCGTCAGCAGGTCGTTGGCCGCCGGGAAGACCAGCATGCCGGCGACGGCGAAGAGCAGCAGCGGGAACACCTCGGTGGTGGTGAACCCGGCCTTCACCGCCTTCTGTTCGTTCTCGCTGCCCGGCACGGCGGCGGCCTGCGCGACGAAGGAGTCGACGCGGTTGCCGTGCGCCTCCGGGTCGAGCCGCCGCTCGGCGAAGGTGAACAGGGCGACCAGGCTGGTCAGCAGGATGGTGCCCTGGAGGAACAGGGCCGGTCCGTCGACGGCGACGGCGCCCATGGCCGTGATGCCCGCCTTCGTCGTGCCGTATCCCCTCGTCGCGAGCGCGACGACCGCGGCGAAGGCGGCGACGATCGCGACGACGGACACGAACATCTGGGCGTAGTAGCGGGATCTGCGCGGCACGAAGGCCTCGACCAGGATGCCGATGACCGCCGCGCCGATGATCACGAGGACGGGCGAGATCTGCCCGTACTCGATCTTCGGTGCGTCGATCTTGGCAATCGGGTCGGCCGCTGCCGCCGCCGTTGTCCACAGGCTGTGGACGGCTGTTGCGCTCACTTGGCCGCCTCCACCTCGGGCTGGGGGTCCTTCTTCTGAACGTCGGACATGGTCTGTCTCACCGCTGGGTCGACGATGTCCGTGACGGGCTTCGGGTAGACGCCCAGGAAGAGCAGCAGCGCCACCAGCGGCGCCACGACGACCAGCTCACGCACCCGCAGGTCGGGCATCGAGGACACCTCCGCCCGCACCGGGCCCGTCATCGTCCGCTGGTAGAGGACGAGGGTGTAGAGCGCGGCGAGGACGATGCCGAAGGTGGCGATGATGCCGATCACCGGGTAGCGCGTGAACGTGCCGACCAGGACCAGGAACTCGCTGACGAACGGCGCGAGGCCCGGCAGCGACAGGGTCGCGAGGCCGCCGATCAGGAAGGTGCCGGCGAGCACCGGGGCGACCTTCTGCACTCCGCCGTAGTCGGCGATGAGCCGCGAGCCGCGCCGGGAGATCAGGAAGCCGGCGATCAGCATCAGCACCGCGGTCGAGATGCCGTGGTTGACCATGTACAGCGTGGCGCCGGACTGGCCCTGGCTGGTCATCGCGAAGATGCCCATGATGATGAAACCGAAGTGCGAGATCGACGCGTAGGCGATCAGCCGCTTGATGTCGCGCTGGCCGACCGCGAGCAGCGCCCCGTAGATGATGCTGACGACCGCCAGGACCAGGATGACCGGCGTCGCCCACTTGCTCGCCTCCGGGAACAGCTGGAGGCAGAAGCGGAGCATGGCGAAGGTGCCGACCTTGTCGACGACCGCCGTGATGAGCACGGCGACCGGGGCGGTGGACTCCTGCATGGCGTTGGGCAGCCAGGTGTGCAGCGGCCACAGCGGGGCCTTCACCGCGAAGGCGAAGAAGAAGCCGAGGAACAGCCAGCGCTCGGTGCTGGTCGCCATGTCGAGGGAGCCGTTGGCTCGGGCCGCGGCGATCTCGGTGAGCGAGAAGTTCCCGGCGACCACGTAGAGCCCGATCACCGCGGCCAGCATGATCAGACCGCCGGCCAGGTTGTAGAGGAGGAACTTCACCGCGGCGTACGAGCGTTGCGTTGCCGCCGTCTTCTCGCCGTGCTCGTGGGCCCGGTCCCCGAAGCCGCCGATCAGGAAGTACAGCGGGATCAGCATGGCTTCGAAGAAGATGTAGAAGAGGAAGACGTCGGTGGCCTCGAAGGAGAGGATCACCATCGCCTCGACGGCCAGGATCAGGGCGAAGAAGCCCTGCGTCGGCCGCCACCGGCTGGAGCCGGTCTCCAGCGGGTCGGCGTCGTGCCAGCCGGCCAGGACGATGAACGGGATCAGCAGCGCGGTCAGCGCGATCAGCGCCACCGCGATGCCGTCCACGCCCAGTTCGTAGCGGACGCCGAAGTCCGCGATCCAGGAGTGGGACTCGGTGAGCTGGTAGCGGTCGCCGCCGGGGTCGAAACGGATCAGCACCGTGACCGCCAGCGCGAGCGTGGCCAGCGAGACCAGCAGCGCCAGCCACTTGGCCGCGGTGCGTCGCGCGGCCGGCACGGCTGCCGTGGCGATCGCCCCGACGGCGGGGAGCGCCGCCGTGACTGTCAGCAGGGGAAAGGACATCGCTATCAGACCGCCCTCATCAGCAGGGTCGCGGCGACGAGGAGTGCCGCACCGCCGAACATCGAGACCGCGTACGAGCGCGCGAAGCCGTTCTGCAGCTTGCGCATCCGCCCGGACAGGCCGCCGACCGAGGCCGCCGTGCCGTTGACCACCCCGTCGACCAGGGTGTGGTCGACGTAGACCAGGGAGCGCGTGAGGTGCTCGCCGCCGCGGACCAGGACGACGTGGTTGAAGTCGTCCTGGAGCAGGTCGCGCCGGGCGGCCCGGGTGAGCAGCGACCCGCGCGGGGCGACGGCCGGGACCGGGCGGCGCCCGTACTGCGCCCAGGCGAGGGCGACGCCGACGACCATGCAGACCACCGTCGCCCCGGTGACCACCCCGGCGCTGATCGGCGCGTCACCGTGGTCGTGCCCGGTGATGGGCTCCAGCCAGTGCAGGAAGCGGTCGCCGATGCTGAAGAAGGCGCCGCCCGCGACCGATCCCACGGCCAGCACGATCATCGGGATCGTCATGAGCCCCGGCGACTCGTGCGGGTGCGGCGGCTCGTGGGCGCCGCGGGTCTCGGCTGCGGGCTCCACGTCGGGCTTGGCCGGCGAGGGCGCCGGGGCGTCGCGCCAGCGCTCCTCGCCGAAGAACGTCATCAGCATCACGCGCGTCATGTAGTACGCCGTGATGGCCGCGCCCAGCAGGGCGCAGGCGCCGAGGATCCAGCCCTCGGTGCCGCCCTTGGCGAACGCCGCTTCGATGATCTTGTCCTTGGAGAAGAAGCCGGACAGGCCCGGGAAGCCGATGATGGCGAGGTAGCCGAGGCCGAAGGTGACGAAGGTGACCGGCATGTACTTGCGCAGTCCGCCGTAACGCCGCATGTCGACCTCGTCGTTCATGCCGTGCATGACGGAGCCGGCGCCGAGGAACAGCCCGGCCTTGAAGAAGCCGTGGGTCACCAGGTGCATGATCGCGAAGACGTAGCCGATGGGGCCGAGGCCCGCGGCCAGCACCATGTAGCCGATCTGCGACATGGTCGAGCCGGCCAGCGCCTTCTTGATGTCGTCCTTCGCGCAACCGACGATCGCGCCGAACAGCAGCGTGACCGCGCCGACGACGGTGACCACCAGCTGGGCGTCCGGCGCGCCGTTGAAGATCGCACCGGAGCGGACGATCAGGTACACGCCCGCCGTCACCATGGTCGCGGCGTGGATGAGGGCGGAGACCGGGGTCGGGCCCTCCATCGCGTCGCCGAGCCAGGACTGCAGCGGCACCTGGGCGGACTTTCCGCAGGCGGCGAGCAGCAGCATCAGGGCGATCGCGGTGAGCTTGCCCTCGTCGGCCGCGCCCGCGAGCCCGGCCTCCCCGTGGCCGCCGAGCACCGGCCCGAAGGCGAAGGTGCCGAACCACAGGAACATCAGCATGATCGCGATGGACAGGCCCATGTCACCGACGCGGTTGACCAGGAAGGCCTTCTTCGCGGCGGTGGCGGCGCTCGGCTTGTGCTGCCAGAAGCCGATCAGCAGGTAGGAGGCGAGTCCGACGCCCTCCCAGCCGACGTACAGCAGCAGGTAGTTGTCGGCGAGGACGAGGATCAGCATCGCCGCGAGGAACAGGTTCAGGTAGCCGAAGAAGCGGCGGCGCCGCTCGTCGTGCTCCATGTACGCGACCGAGTACAGGTGGATGAGCGAGCCGACGCCGGTGATCAGCAGGACGAAGGTCATCGACAACTGGTCGAGCCGGAAGCCGATGTCGGCCTGGAACCCCTCGACCGGGATCCAGCTGAACAGGTGCTGGGTCAGGGTGCGGTCCTCGGCGCCGCTGCCGAGCAGGTCGGCGAAGAGCACGACACCGATCACGAAGGACACGGCGGCCAGCAGCGTGCCGATCCAGTGGCCGACGGCGTCCAGCCGGCGTCCGCCGCACAGCAGGACCGCCGCTCCGAGCAGAGGCGCCGCCACCAGCAGCGCAATCAGGTTCTCCACGATTCAGCGACCCCTCACAGCTTCATCAGACTGGCGTCGTCGACCGAGGCCGAGTGGCGGGAACGGAACAGGGACACGATGATCGCGAGCCCGACCACGACCTCGGCGGCGGCGACGACCATCGTGAAGAAGGCGATGATCTGGCCGTCGAGGTTGCCGTGCATGCGGGAGAAGGCGACGAACGCGAGGTTGCAGGCGTTGAGCATCAGCTCGATGCACATGAAGACCACGATCGCGTTGCGCCGGATCAGCACGCCGGTGGCGCCGATCGTGAACAACAGGGCCGCGAGGTAGAGGTAGTTGACGGGGTTCACTGCGACGCCTCCTCGGACTGCCCGGAGTCGGCCGCCTCGTCCGTGCGGTCGAGGCGCTCCTCGGCCCGCCGCTCCAGGGTCTTGACTTCGCCCAGGGCGTCCAGCGACACCTCGCGGATCTGCCCCCGCTCGCGCAGCGTCCTGCTGACGGTCAGCTCCGAGGGGGTGCCGTCGGGCAGCAGGCCCGCCATGTCGACCGCGTTGTGCCGGGCGTACACACCGGGTGCCGGCAGCGGCGGCAGTTGCTTGCCGTCGCGGACACGCCGCTCGGACAGCTCGCGCTGAGTAGTGGCGCGCTCGGTGCGCTCGCGGTGGGTGAGCACCATGGCGCCGACGGCGGCCGTGATGAGCAGGGCACCGGTGATCTCGAAGGCGAAGACGTACTTGGTGAAGATGAGGGAGGCGAGGCCCTCCACGTTGCCGTTCGCGTTCGCCTGGGCGAGGCCGCTGAACTCCGTGATGGAGGCGTTGCCGATACCGGCGATCAGCAGGATGCCGAAGCCGAGCCCGGACAGCAGGGCCAGCCAGCGCTGGCCCTTGATGGTCTCCTTCAGCGAGTCCGCCGCGGTGACACCGACGAGCATGACCACGAACAGGAACAGCATCATGATGGCGCCGGTGTAGACGACGACCTGCACGATGCCCAGGAAATAGGCGCCGTTGGCGAGGTAGAACACCGCCAGGACGATCATGGTCCCGGCGAGGCAGAGCGCGCTGTGCACGGACTTCTTCATGAAGACGGTGCACAGGGCGCCGATCACCGCGACCGTGCCGAGGATCCAGAACTGGACGGCCTCTCCGGTGGAGGTGGAGTAGGCGGCGAGCTGCGCGGTCATCGGCGGATCACCTCCTCCGACGCCGGTTCCTGCGCGCCGAAGGTGGAGGCGGCCTCCTGGACCACCTCTTGCTCGGTGTGGGCGGTCTGCTGGACGGTGCCGGGGGCGGCCTCGGTGACCAGGCCCCGGTAGTAGTCCTGCTCGTCCGTGCCCGGGTAGATGGCGTGGGGCGAGTCGACCATGCCCTCCTCGAGGCCGGCGAGCAACTGGTCCTTGGTGAAGATGAGGTTGGCCCGGCTGGAGTCGGCCAGCTCGAACTCGTTGGTCATCGTCAGCGCGCGCGTGGGGCACGCCTCGATGCACAGGCCGCACAGGATGCAGCGGGCGTAGTTGATCTGGTAGACGCGGCCGTAGCGCTCACCGGGCGAGTAGCGCTCCTCGTCGGTGTTGTCCGCGCCCTCGACGTAGATCGCGTCGGCGGGGCAGGCCCAGGCGCACAGTTCGCAGCCGACGCACTTCTCCAGGCCGTCCGGATGGCGGTTGAGCTGGTGCCGTCCGTGGAAGCGCGGTGCGGTGGTCTTGCGCTGCTCCGGATACTGCTCGGTCAGCCGCTTCTTGAACATGGCCTTGAAGGTCACACCGAAGCCGGCCACGGGGTTCAGGAAACCGGGGTCGGTCTCCTTGGGTTCCTCAGCCATCGGACGCCTCCTTTCCATCCGTAGATCCGCCCAGGGGTCCATCACTGTGAGTATCGGGCCCACCACTGACAATCAGCTCCCGCTCCCGGCGGGGTCGGCGTCGTGGCACCGGTGGCACCTCCTGTCCGGGCATCGGCGGCACGGGGAACCCGCCGGCCATCGGGTCGAAGCCGGCCGGCTCCTCGGCCTGGCCCTCGGCCCGCCTGCCCTTATCGCGGTACATGTCGACGACGAAGGACAGCAACAGCAGGACCAGGACTCCGCTGCCGATGTAGAGGGCGATGTCGGTGAAGCCGTAGTTCTCGTTCCTGAGCGCCCGCACGGTCGCGACCAGCATCAGCCAGACCAGGGAGACCGGGATGAGGACCTTCCAGCCGAGCTTCATCAACTGGTCGTAGCGGACCCGGGGCAGCGTGCCGCGCAGCCAAATGAAGAAGAACAGCAGCAGTTGGACCTTGACCACGAACCAGAGCAGGGGCCACCAGCCGTGGTTGGCGCCCTCCCAGAAGGTGCTGATCGGCCAGGGGGCCCGCCAGCCGCCGAGGAACAGCGTGATGGCCACCGCCGAGACCGTCACCATGTTCACGTACTCGGCAAGCATGAACATCGCGAACTTGATCGACGAGTACTCGGTGTTGAAGCCGCCCACCAGGTCGCCCTCGGACTCGGGCATGTCGAAGGGGGCGCGGTTGGTCTCGCCGACCATGGTGACGATGTAGATGATGAAGGAGACCGGCAGCAGCACGATGTACCAGCGGTCGTTCTGCTGGGCGACGATCTCCGACGTCGACATCGACCCCGAGTAGAGGAACACGGAGGCGAACGCGGCGCCCATCGCGATCTCGTAGGAGATCATCTGCGCGCAGGACCGCAGGCCGCCGAGCAGCGGATACGTCGACCCGGAACTCCACCCCGCGAGCACGATGCCGTAGATGCCGACCGAGGCGACCGCCAGGATGAACAGCAGGGCGATCGGCAGGTCGGTGAGCTGCATCGCGGTGCGCTGACCGAAGATCGAGACCTCGTTGCCTGCCGGTCCGAAGGGGATCACCGCGATCGCCATGAAGGCCGGGATGGCCGCGACGACCGGTGCGAGGACGTACACCGCCTTGTCGGCGCGCTTGACGACGACGTTTTCCTTGAGCATCAGCTTCATGCCGTCGGCGAGCGACTGGAGCATGCCCCAGGGGCCGTTCCGGTTCGGGCCGACGCGCAACTGCATCCAGGCGACGACCTTGCGCTCCCAGACGATCGAGAACAGCACGGTCACCATCAGGAAGGCGAAGCAGAACACCGCCTTGACGACGACCAGCCACCAGGGGTCGGTGCCGAACATCGAAAGATCTTCGGCGGCGAGGTACGGGCTCATGCCTCCACCTCCTTGGGGGCTGCGCCCGCGGGCGTCGCCGGGCCGATGCGGACGAGGGTTCCGGGCAGTACCCCGGCGTCGGAGGCGACGCCGGTGCCGGTCGAGTTCAGCGGGAGCCAGACCACCCGGTCGGGCATCTCGGTGACGTGCAGCGGGAGTTCGACGGAGCCCGCGGGGCCGGTCACGGCCAGCACGTCGCCGTCCTTGACGCCCGCCTCGGCGGCCGTGGCGGCCGACACGCGCGCGTGTGCGGCGTGCCGGGTGCCGGCGAGCGCCTCGTCGCCCTGCTGGAGAAGGCCCTGGTCGAGCAGCAGCCGGTGCCCGGCCAGTACCGCCTCTCCGGCGGCCGGCCGGGGCAGCGCGCCCGCGGTGTGCAGCGGTTCACCGGCCCGCGGCCCGTCCCAGGCGCCGAGCCGGTCGATCTCCGCGCGTGTGGTGCGCAGGTCCGGCAGCCCGAGGTGGATGTCCATGGCGTCGGCCAGCATCTGGAGCACGCGGCCGTCGGTGGGCGCGAGCCGGCGGGTCATCTGGTCGGGCTTGAGCGCGGCGTCGAAGGAGCGCACCCGGCCCTCCCAGTTGAGGAAGGTTCCCGGCTTCTCGGCGACCGCGGCGACGGGCAGGACGACGTTGGCGCGTTCGGTGACCTCGCCGGGCCGCAGCTCAAGCGACACCACGAAGCCGGCCTCGACGAGTGCCTCACGCGCGCGTGCCGGGTCGGGCAGGTCGGCGACCTCCACGCCCGCCACCAGGAGGGCCTGGAGTTCGCCGCGGGCCGCGGCCTCGACGATCTCGCCGGTGTCGCGGCCGTAGCGGTGCGGGAGGTCGGCCAGGCCCCACAGGGCGGCGACCTCCGCCCGCGCGCGCGGGTCGGTGGCCGGGCGCCCGCCGGGCAGCAGCGAAGGCAGCGCGCCCGCCTCGACCGCGCCGCGCTCCCCGGCGCGGCGCGGAATCCACACCAGCCGGGCGCCGGTCGCGGTGGCCGTCCGCACGGCGGAGCTGAAGCCGCCGGCCACGGAGGCCAGCCGCTCGCCGACGACGATCACGGCGCCCTCGGCGCGCAGCGCCTCGGCGGCCCCGACTCCGGACTCCTCAAGCCCGACGCCGCTCGCGAGGGCGTCCAGCCACTCGGTCTCGGTGCCGGGGGCGGCGGGAAGCAGCGTGCCGCCGGCCTTCTCCAGACCGCGGGTGGCGTGTGTGGCCAGCGAGAAGACCCGCTGGCCGTGCTTGCGCCAGGCCTTGCGCAGCCGCAGGAAGACGCCGGGCGCCTCCTCCTCGGACTCGAACCCGACCAGCAGCACGGCGGGCGCCTTCTCCAGCGCGCCGTAGGTGACGCCCGTGCCGTCCAGGTCACGGCCGCGGCCGGCGATCCGGGCGGCCAGGAAGTCGGCCTCCTCGGCGCTGTGCACGCGCGCGCGGAAGTCGATGTCGTTGGTGTCGAGCGCCACGCGCGCGAACTTGCTGTACGCGTAGGCGTCCTCGACGGTGAGCCGGCCGCCGGTCAGCACACCGGTGCGGCCCCGGGAGGCGAGCAGCCCCTGCGCGGCGATCTGCAGGGCCTCCGGCCAGGAGGCCGGTTCCAGGTCGCCCTCGGCGTTGCGCACCAGGGGCGTGTTCAGCCGGTCGCGCTGCTGCGCGTACCGGAAGCCGAAGCGCCCCTTGTCGCAGATCCACTCCTCGTTGACCTCGGGCTCGTTGGCCGCGAGGCGCCGCATGACCTTGCCGCGCCGGTGGTCGGTGCGGGTCGCGCAGCCGCCGGAGCAGTGCTCGCACACGGACGGCGAGGAGATCAGGTCGAAGGGGCGGGAGCGGAACCGGTAGGCCGCCGAGGTGAGCGCGCCGACCGGGCAGATCTGGATGGTGTTGCCGGAGAAGTACGACTCGAAGGGGTCGCCCTCGCCGGTGCCGACCTGCTGGAGCGCGCCCCGCTCGATCAGCTCGATCATCGGGTCGCCCGCGACCTGGTTGGAGAAGCGGGTGCAGCGGGCGCACAGCACGCACCGCTCGCGGTCGAGGAGCACCTGGGTGGAGATCGGCACGGGCTTCTCGTAGGTCCGCTTCCTGCCCTCGAAGCGGGACTCGGCCTGGCCGTGCGACATCGCCTGGTTCTGCAGCGGGCACTCGCCGCCCTTGTCGCAGACCGGGCAGTCCAGCGGGTGGTTGATGAGCAGCAGCTCCATCACACCGTGCTGGGCCTTCTCGGCGACCGGCGAGGTGAGCTGGGTCTTGACCACCATCCCGTCGGTGCAGGTGATGGTGCAGGACGCCATGGGCTTGCGCTGTCCCTCGACCTCGACGATGCACTGGCGGCAGGCGCCGGCCGGGTCGAGGAGGGGGTGGTCGCAGAACCGGGGGATCTCGATGCCGAGCTGTTCGGCGGCCCGGATGACCAGGGTGCCCTTGGGCACGCTGATCTCGACGCCGTCGATCGTCAGCGACACGAGGTCCTCCGGCGGGAGCGCCGCCTCTCCCCCTGCCGAGGCGCGTCGGCCCGCGGCGGAGCCGCTCAGGGACTGGGATACGGTCATGCCTTCACCTCCGTGCGGTCGGCCCAGGCCGTCGACTTGGCCGGGTCGAAGGGGCAGCCGCGGCCCGTGATGTGCTCCTCGTACTCCTCGCGGAAGTACTTGAGCGAGGAGAAGATCGGCGAGGCGGCGCCGTCGCCGAGGGCGCAGAAGGACTTGCCGTTGATGTTGTCGGCGATGTCGTTCAGCTTGTCGAGGTCGGACATGGCGCCCTTGCCGGCCTCGATGTCGCGCAACAACTGGACGAGCCAGTAGGTGCCTTCTCGGCAGGGTGTGCACTTGCCGCAGGACTCGTGGGCGTAGAACTCGGTCCAGCGGGTGACGGCGCGCACGACGCAGGTCGTCTCGTCGAAGCACTGGAGCGCCTTGGTGCCGAGCATGGAGCCGGCGGCGCCCACTCCTTCGTAGTCGAGGGGGACGTTGAGGTGCTCGTCGGTGAACATCGGGGTCGAGGAGCCGCCCGGTGTCCAGAACTTCAGGCGGTGGCCGGGGCGCATGCCGCCGCTCATGTCGAGGAGCTGGCGCAGTGTGATGCCGAGCGGGGCCTCGTACTGGCCGGGTCCTGCGACGTGGCCGCTGAGCGAGTAGAGCGTGAAGCCCGGGGACTTCTCGCTGCCCATCGACCTGAACCACTCCTTGCCCTTGTTGAGGATCGCGGGAACCGATGCGATCGATTCGACGTTGTTCACCACAGTCGGGCACGCGTAGAGGCCCGCGACGGCGGGAAAGGGGGGACGGAGCCGCGGTTGACCCCGGCGGCCTTCGAGCGAGTCGAGCAGTGCGGTCTCCTCACCGCAGATGTACGCGCCGGCGCCCGCGTGCACGGTGAGTTCGAGGTCGAGTCCGCTGCCCAGGATGTTCTCGCCGAGGAAGCCGGCCGCGCGGGCCTCGCGCACGGCCTCGTGCAACCGCCGCAGTACCGGGACGACTTCACCACGCAGATAGATGAAGGCGTGCGACGACCTGATGGCGTAGCACGCGATGACGATGCCCTCGATGAGGCTGTGCGGGTTCGCGAAGAGGAGCGGGATGTCCTTGCACGTCCCCGGCTCCGACTCGTCGGCGTTGACAACAAGATAGTGGGGCTTGCCGTCCCCCTGGGGGATGAACTGCCACTTCATCCCCGTCGGGAACCCCGCGCCGCCGCGTCCGCGCAGACCGGAGTCCTTGACGTACGCGATCAGGTCGTCCGGCGGCATCGCCAGCGCTTTGCGGAGCCCCTCGTACCCCTCGTGTCTCCGGTAGACGTTGAGAGTCCAGGACTCGTCCTCGTCCCAGAAGGCCGACAGCACCGGTGCGAGCAGCTTCTCCGGGCTGGTGCCCTTGATCTCGGCTGCCAAGGTCATCACTCCCCCTCCTCGGCTGTGGGCCCGGCCGGGTGGGACGGGTCGGATGCCGATGTGTCCTGCGGCGCGTCGTGCGAGCTGAGGTGCTCCGTCGGTGACGGGTCGTGCACGGCCCGGTCCTGCGGCGCGTCGTGCGGCCCGCCGTCCCGCGGGTGCACCACGCGCGCGGCGGGCGCCTCGCCCCTGGCCAGCTTCAGCCCGGCCAGGGAGGCGGGACCCGCGCTGCCGCCGGCCGCGACGGCGCCGTCCCGCTCGTCGGGGAAGCCCGCCAGGATCCGGGCGGTCTCCTTGAAGGTGCACAGCGGCGCACCGCGCGTGGGGCTCACCTCGCGTCCGGCGCGCAGGTCGTCGACGAGGCTCTTGACGCTCGCCGGGGTCTGGTTGTCGAAGAACTCCCAGTTGACCATCACGACCGGCGCGAAGTCGCAGGCCGCGTTGCACTCGATGTGCTCCAGGGTGACCTTGCCGTCCTCGGTGGTCTCGCCGTTGCCGACGCCCAGGTGCTCCTGGAGGGACTCGAAGATGGCGTCGCCGCCCATGACCGCGCACAGCGTGTTGGTGCAGACGCCGACCTGGTAGTCGCCGCTCGGCCGGCGCCGGTACATGGTGTAGAAGGTGGCGACCGCGGTGACCTCGGCCGTGGTGAGGTCGAGCATGTCCGCGCAGAACCGCATCCCGGTGCGCGTGACGTGGCCCTCCTCGGACTGCACGAGGTGCAGCAGGGGCAGGAGGGCGGACCGGGAGTCCGGGTAGCGGGCGATGATCTCGCGCGCGTCGGTCTCCAGCCGGGCCCGGATGTCGTCCGGGTAGGCGGGCGCGGGCAGCTCCGGCATGCCCAGGCTGACGTCCCGCTCCGAAGAAGAGGTGGTCACCGGTCGACGCCTCCCATCACGGGGTCGAGGGACGCCACGGCGACGATGACGTTGGCGATCTGGCCGCCCTCGCACATCGCCGCCATGGCCTGAAGGTTGGTGAAGGACGGATCCCGGAAGTGGACCCGGAAGGGGCGGGTGCCGCCGTCGGAGACGACGTGCGCCCCGAGTTCGCCCTTGGGCGACTCGACCGCCACGTAGGTCTGGCCCGGCGGTACCCGGAAGCCCTCGGTGACCAGCTTGAAGTGGTGGATCAGGGCCTCCATGGAGGTGCCCATGATCTTCTTGATGTGGTCGAGGGAGTTGCCCAGTCCGTCCGGTCCCAGGGCGAGCTGGGCGGGCCAGGCGATCTTCTTGTCGGCGACCATGACCGGGCCGGGCTGGAGCCGGTCGAGGCACTGCTCGACGATCCGGAGCGACTGCCGCATCTCCTCCAGGCGGATCAGGAAGCGGCCGTAGGCGTCGCAGGTGTCGGCGGTCGGGACGTCGAAGTCGTACGTCTCGTAGCCGCAGTACGGCTGGGCCTTGCGCAGGTCGTGCGGCAGGCCGGTGGACCTGAGCACCGGGCCGGTGGTGCCGAGGGCCATGCAGCCGGCCAGGTCGAGGTAGCCGACGTTCCTGCATGCGGGCCTTGAAGATGGGGTTCCCGGTGGCGAGCTTGTCGTACTCCGGGAGGTTCTTGCGCATCTTCTTCACGAACTCGCGGATGTGGTCCACGGCGCCCGGCGGCAGGTCCTGGGCGAGGCCGCCCGGACGGATGAACGCGTGGTTCATCCGCAGGCCGGTGATCAGCTCGTAGATGTCGAGGACCAGTTCACGATCGCGGAAGCCGTAGATCATGATCGTGGTGGCGCCGAGTTCCATGCCGCCGGTGGCGATGCACACCAGGTGCGAGGAGAGCCGGTTCAGCTCCATCAGCAGCACCCGGATGATGGTGGCCCGGTCGGGGATCTGGTCCTCGATGCCGAGGAGCTTCTCGACGCCCAGGCAGTACGCCGTCTCGTTGAAGAACGACGTCAGGTAGTCCATGCGCGTCACGAACGTGGTGCCCTGCGTCCAGGTCCGGTATTCGAGGTTCTTCTCGATGCCGGTGTGCAGGTAGCCGATGCCGCAGCGGGCCTCGGTGACCGTCTCGCCGTCGATCTCCAGGATGAGGCGGAGCACTCCGTGCGTGGACGGGTGCTGCGGCCCCATGTTGACGACGATGCGCTCGTCGTCGGCGCGGGCGGCCGACTGCACGACCTCGTCCCAGTCGCCGCCGGTGACCGTGTAGACGGTGCCCTCGGTGGTCTCCCGCGCGGAGGCCGTCGATGCTGACTGTGTGCTGCTCACGAGTACGACCTCCGCTGGTCCGGAGCCGGGATCTGGGCGCCCTTGTACTCGACGGGGATGCCGCCGAGGGGGTAGTCCTTGCGCTGCGGGAAGCCCTGCCAGTCGTCCGGCATCATGATCCGCGTCAGGGCCGGGTGACCGTCGAAGACGATGCCGAAGAAGTCGTAGGTCTCGCGCTCGTGCCAGTCGTTGGTCGGGTAGACGGCGGACAGCGACGGGATGTGCGGGTCGTCGTCGGGCGCGCTGACCTCGATCCGGATCAGCCGGTTGTGGGTGATCGAGCGCAGGTGGTAGACGGCGTGCAGCTCGCGGCCCTTGTCGTGCGGGTAGTGGACGCCGCTGACGCCGGTGCACAGTTCGAAGCGCAGGGCCGGGTCGTCGCGCAGCGTGCGGGCGACCCGGACCAGGTGCTCGCGCTCGATGTGGAAGGTCAGCTCCTCGCGGTCGACGACCGTCTTCTCGATGGCGTTGTCGGGCAGGAGTCCCTGCTCCTCCAGCGCGCCCTCCAGTTCGTCGGCGACCTCGTCGAACCAGCCGCCGTAGGGCCTGCTCGACGGTCCGGGGAGTCGGACGGAGCGGACCAGGCCGCCGTAGCCGGAGGTGTCGCCGCCGTTGTTGGCGCCGAACATGCCGCGCTGGACGCGGATCTCCTCGCCGCCCCGGCCGCGCTGGCCCGGGAGGTTCTCGGCGGAGAGGTCCTTGTCGGGGTTGACTCCGTCGCCCGCGCCGCCGGTGCCGTTCGCGCCGCTCATCGCAGGAGCCCCTTCATCTCGATGGTGGGCAGGGCCTTGAGTGCCGCTTCCTCCGCCTCGCGGGCCGCCTCCTCGGCGTTCACTCCGAGCTTGGAGTTCTGGATCTTGTGGTGGAGCTTGAGGATGGCGTCCATCAGCATCTCGGGCCGCGGCGGGCAGCCGGGGAGGTAGATGTCGACCGGGACGACGTGGTCGACGCCCTGGACGATGGCGTAGTTGTTGAACATGCCGCCCGAGGAGGCGCAGACCCCCATGGAGATCACCCACTTCGGGTTCGGCATCTGGTCGTAGACCTGCCGCAGCACCGGCGCCATCTTCTGGCTGACCCGGCCCGCGACGATCATCAGGTCCGCCTGCCTCGGAGAGCCACGGAAGACCTCCATGCCGAAGCGCGCCAGGTCGTAGCGGCCGGCGCCGGTGGTCATCATCTCGATGGCACAGCAGGCGAGGCCGAACGTGGCGGGGAAGACGGACGACTTGCGCACCCAGCCCGCGGCCTGCTCGACGGTGGTCAGCAGGAAGCCGCTCGGCAGTTTTTCTTCGAGTCCCATGTCAAAGGCCCCTCAGTCCCATTCCAGGCCGCCGCGCCGCCATACGTACGCGTACGCGACGAAGACGGTGAGCACGAAGAGCAGCATCTCCACGAGCCCGAAAATCCCCAGGGCGTCGAAGGTGACGGCCCAGGGGTAGAGGAAGACGATCTCGATATCGAAGATGATGAAGAGCATCGCCGTCAGGTAGTACTTGATGGGGAAGCGCCCGCCGCCGGCCGGCGTGGGGGTCGGCTCGATGCCGCACTCGTAGGCCTCGAGCTTCGCCCGGTTGTACCGCTTCGGACCGATCAGCGTGGCCATGACCACGGAGAAGATCGCAAAGCCTGCCCCGAGGGCTCCCAGTACGAGGATGGGCGCATACGCGTTCACCGCTCCTCGCTCCTCTCAGTCGGCACTGACTGCTGGCGGTTGCACTGGACTCACAGCCGCCCCGGCAGACCCACGAACCTCGCTGGTCCGGCGAAGATCGCGAACATGTGAAGCGGGTCACAAGCCCAACTGCCTCGCATCCTATGCCTGTCGCTCTGTGATCTGCGACACGGGGTATTGCTCAAGCTTTGTGATCTCCACCACCTGACGAACGATCATGAAGTCGGATGAGCGGTGATCTTCACACAAGAAGCGTTCAGGTGATCACCAGAGGTGACATTTTCGCTCGTCGCCGCTGGCCAGAGGGCATGGACGGAAGGCGTCTCCATATCAAGATGCTTCCCTTGCATGCAAATTGGTGCTGGACACGATCCCTTGATAGAGGACGCGTTCACACATCGGGGGGAAGATCGGGGTGCGATGTGGACACGTGCACGCGTTCACGAGCGCCGCGGGTGACGCGGGCGCCGACGCAACCGTTCCGTGACCTGCACCACATCCGCGAGAGCGTCCGAGAACCGGGCTTGGCCAACCGTCCCAACCAGTGGTAAGCGCGGGGCAATTCGGGCGTAACGATCAAAGTACGTGATCACAGGCCGATTACAGCGCGTCCGCAATGTCCGTTACGGCGTCAATAAAGAGCGACACGCCCGGGATTCGTAGATCCGATTGAACAACTGTGGCACAGCACACGTTTCTTGAAGGTATGGAGGAGCTACTGATACCGGTTGTCCCTATGTCCCACACCGCTCACATACGCAGCCACCGGAAGCCCCGCCGCAGCGCGTCGACCATCGCGATGCGGGCCGGAGTTGCCGGTGGCGTCCTCAGCACCCTGGCAGTGGCCGGTGCGGCGGGTTCGGCCAGCGCGGCCGAGCCGGTCACGCAGACCCTCGAACTGCCCACCCTGACGACCGACCTGGCCGCTCAGGTCGCCCAGTCCGCGGACGTCACCCAGCAGGCGGCGGCGAGCTACCAGCTCCAGGCCGAGCGCGACGCCGCGGCCACGAAGGCCGCCAAGCAGGCCAAGTCGGACCTCGCCGAGGCCAAGAAGAAGGCCGCGGCCAAGAAGAAGGCCCAGGAGACCGCGCGCAAGGCCGCCGCCGAGCGCGCCTCGCGCACCGCCGAACGCACCGCCCTCACCGCCTCGGTGAACACCGGCTCGTCCGGCGGCACGGGCGGCGGCGTCAGCGCCGACACGTCCGCGTCCACCGCTCCGTCCACGTCCACGGCCACCGGTTCGGCCGCCGCGGTCGTCTCCTTCGTGCAGGCCCAGGTCGGCAAGGCGTACGTCTCGGGTGCCACCGGCCCCTCCGCCTACGACTGCTCCGGTCTGGTGCAGGCCGCCTTCAAGCAGGTGGGCATCAGCCTCCCCCGGGTCTCCCAGGACCAGTCCACCGCCGGCACCCAGGTGTCGCTGAGCAATCTCCAGCCGGGCGACATCCTGTACTGGGGCGGCGCGGGCAGCGCGTACCACGTGGGCGTCTACGTCGGCGACGGCATGTTCGTCGGCGCGCAGAACTCCTCCACCGGCGTGGTCATGAAGCCCCTGTCGTACGACCCGCCGAGCGGTGCGGTGCGCGTGCTGTAGTCCACGCCCACGCACAACACGGACACTTCGGTACGAACGGACACTTCCGTACGAAGGGCCGCGACCGCTCGGGGGGCTGCGGCCCTTCGGTCTCTCCTGGCATGCTCGGCGCGGGCCGGTCTCCCACCGGCCCGGCCACGAGCCCGAGGAGAGAACGTCATGCCCAGTGTGTTCGTACAGGGACGGCCCGCCGCCGCGTATCCCCCGCTCGCGCCCGAGGCCCGGCGCGGGTCGGTGCGGCGTGTCACCGAGGTGGGCGAGGAAGTGCTGCACCGGCCGTGCCGGGACGTCACCGAGTTCGGACCCGACCTCGCCGCGCTCATCGACGACATGTTCCGCACGATGTACGTCGCGGAGGGGGCCGGGCTGGCGGCGAATCAGGTAGGCGTCGACCTGCGCCTGTTCGTCTACGACTGCCCCGACGACGACGGTGTCCGACATGTCGGGCACATCGCCAACCCGGTCATCGAACCCCTCGACCCGGCCGGGCGGCGGCTGCTCGACGAGGGCGAGGGGTGCCTGTCGGTGCCGGGCGCCGTCATGGCCGTACCGCGGCCCGACCGGGCCGTCGTGCGCGGCCTCGACAAGGACGGCGAGCCGCTTCTCGTCGAGGGCACCGGCTACTTCGCGCGCTGCCTCGCCCACGAGACCGACCACGTGAACGGGCACGTCTACCTGGACCGGCTCTCCGCGCGCGACCGGAAGGCGGCGCTGCGGCAGTCGGCGGACCGGCGCGAGGAGGTCTTCGCGCGCCGGTCCGCCAGAGCCGCGGCCCTCGCCTGATCAGGCCTTCGGCGCGACCTTGCTCAGTCCGTTGATGATGCGGTCCATCGCGTCGCCGCCCGTCGGGTCCGTCAGGTTGGCGAGCATCTTCAGGGTGAACTTCATCAGGATGGGGTGGGTCAGGCCGCGCTGGGTGGCGATCTGCATGACCTTCGGGTTGCCGATGAGCTTCACGAAGGCGCGGCCCAGCGTGTAGTAGCCGCCGTAGGTGTCCTTGAGGACGCGCGGGTAGCGCTGCAGGGCGATCTCGCGCTGGGCCGGCGTGGCCCGCGCGTGCGCCTGGACGAGGACGTTGGCGGCGATCTGGCCGGATTCCATGGCGTAGGCGATGCCTTCGCCGTTGAAGGGGTTCACCAGGCCGCCGGCGTCGCCGACGAGGAGCAGGCCCTTGGTGTAGTGCGGCTGGCGGTTGAAGGCCATGGGCAGGGCGGCGCCGCGGATCGGTCCCGTCATGTTGTCCGGGGTGTAGCCCCAGTCCTCCGGCATGGACGCGCACCAGGCCTTGAGGATCTCGCGCCAGTCGAGTTCCTTGAAGGCGGCGGAGGTGTTCAGCACGCCCAGGCCGACGTTCGAGGTGCCGTCGCCCATGCCGAAGATCCAGCCGTAGCCCGGCAGCAGGCGGTCCTGGGCGCCGCGCCGGTCCCACAGTTCCAGCCAGGACTCCAGGTAGTCGTCGTCGTGGCGGGGCGAGGTGAAGTACGTGCGGACCGCGACGCCCATCGGACGGTCCTCGCGGCGGTGCAGGCCCATCGCCAGGGACAGCCGCGTGGAGTTGCCGTCGGCGGCCACGACCAGCGGGGCGCGGAAGGTGACCTCCTGCTTGTCCTCCCCCAGCCTGGCGTGCACACCGGTGATGCGGCCGGTGTGGTCGTCGACGACCGGGGCGCCGACGTTGCAGCGCTCGTACAGGCGCGCGCCCGCCTTCTGGGCCTGCCGGGCGAGCTGCTCGTCGAAGTCGTCGCGTTTGCGGACGAGTCCGTAGTCCGGGAAGGAGGCGAGATCCGGCCAGTCGAGCTGGAGGCGGGAGCCGCCGCCGATGATGCGCAGGCCCTTGTTGCGCAGCCAGCCGGCCTCCTCGGAGATGTCGATGCCCATGGCCACGAGCTGTTTGACCGCACGCGGGGTCAGACCGTCACCGCAGACCTTCTCCCGGGGGAAGGCGGTCTTCTCCAGCAGGAGGACGTTCGAGCCCTGCCTTGGCCAGGTGGTAGGCGGTGGTGGAGCCGGCTGGCCCCGCGCCCACGACGATCACATCGGCGGTGTTGTCGGAGAGGGGCTCGGTCACGGCGGGATCTCCCCAGAGTTCGAAATGTGCGTGCCGACGGGCACTGGACATGGGCAGTCTATTCAGCGTCACCGATCACCCGGCTGAAGGGCTGCCCCGTGAACCGACCTCTCCCCGTTGTGCGGTTGCGCGTCCCCACCGACGAGGACGCCGTCGCCTGGCACCGGATCTTCGACGACCCGGACGTCATGGAGTTCCACGGCGGAAGGCCCGCGGAGCTGTCCGTCTACGAGGAGCTGACCGCCCGGCAGCGCCGGCACGACGCCGAGCACGGCTTCTGCCTGTGGACCATGGTGGACGAGTCCGGACAGGTGGTGGGCTTCACCGGCGCCCAGCCCTGGCCGCGGGACTGGGGCCCCAAGGGGGAGATCGAGATCGGCTGGCGCCTCGGGCGGGCGCACTGGGGCAAGGGGTACGTCACGGCGGCGGCCCGGCAGACCCTGGAGCGAGTGCGTGCCTCGGGCGTGGCGGAGGTGGTCGCGATGGTCGACGCCCGCAACACCCGGTCCATAGCGGTCACTCAACGGCTGGGCATGCGGCTCGCCGAGGTCTTCACGATCCCCTCCGCCGAGCAGCTGGGGCACTGCTACCGGCTCTCCCTGCCCGCTTCGTGACGCACCCGCCGTGACGGGGAGCCGCCCGGCCGCGCCGCGCCCGCTCAGCCGGTCTTGAACCCCCGGTGCAGCGTCACCACTCCGCCGGTCAGATTGCGCCACGCCACCTTGGACCAGCCGGCCCCGCCCAGCCGCTTCGCGAGCGCCGGCTGGTCGGGCCAGGCGCGGATGGACTCGGCGAGATAGACGTACGCGTCGGGGTTGGACGAGACCGCGCGGGCCACCGGCGGCAGGGCGCGCATCAGGTACTCGGTGTAGACGGTCCTGAACGGCGCCCAGGTCGGGTGCGAGAACTCGCAGATGACGACCCGGCCGCCGGGCCGCGTCACCCGGTGCATCTCGCGCAGCGCAGCGTCCGTGTCCTGTACGTTGCGCAGCCCGAAGGAGATGGTGACGGCGTCGAAGACATCGTCCTTGAAGGGCAGCCGGGTCGCGTCGCCCGCGGTGAACGGCAGCCAGGAGTGCCGCTCCTTGCCGACCTGGAGCATGCCGAGGGAGAAGTCGCAGGGGACGACGTAGGCGCCGGTGCGGGCGAAGGGCAGGGAGGAGGTGGCCGTGCCCGCCGCGAGGTCCAGGATCTTCTGCGCGGGGCGGGCGTCGACGGCTCGGGCGACCTCCTTGCGCCATGCCCGGTCCTGGCCGAGCGACAGCACGGCGTTCGTCAGGTCGTACCGTTGCGCGACGTGGTCGAACATCGAGGCGACTTCGTGCGGCTGCTTGTTCAGGGAGGCGCGGGTCACCGGCCCATTGTTGCAGCACCGGTCCACGGCGGCGGGCACGGCCTCTTCCGCACGGCGGCACGAACGCCGCCCGCGCCCGGTGGGAGGGGGAGCATCATGGGTCCGACGACGAGAACGGGAGCGTGTTCGATGAGCACTGTCCGCAGGCCGGTGGCCCACCTCGCCCTGCTGCTCGCGGCCCTGGTGACCGCGGGATGTGCCGGGCAGGACGGCGGCACGGCGGACGCGGCGCCCCCCTCGTCCGCGTCCGCCGCGCCGGGCGGCACCGCGTACGCCCCCTACGTCAGCGCCACCACGGCGTCCGCGAGCGACACGGCGGGCTCCCCGGCGGCGTACAACCTGGCGTTCGTCATCGCCTCCGGCGACGACTGCGTCCCGAGCTGGAACGGCGTCCAGGACATCGGCGACGCCTCCGTCGCCTCGCGCGCCGAGCGGCTCGGGAAGTCCGGCGCCGCCGTCCGCGTCTCCTTCGGCGGCGCCTTTGGAACGGAGCTGGCGGCGGCCTGCGACAGCGCCTCGGAACTGGCCGCGGCGTACGGCGAGGCGCTGGACGCGGCCGGCTCCGCGCGGGCGGACTTCGACGTTGAGGGCGAGGAGTTGGCCGACGCGGACTCCGTCGCCCGGCGCTCGGAGGCGATCGCGCTGCTCCAGAAGCAACGGAGCGACCTCGACGTCACCTTCACCCTCCCGGTCATGCCCTCCGGCCTGGACGGCGCCGGTCTGGCGCTGCTGGCGTCCGCCAACGACCACGCCGTACAGGTCTCCACGGTCAACCTCATGACCATGAACTACGGCGAGTCCTACACCGCAGACATGGGCGAGTACGCGCTCACCTCGGCGAAGGCCGCGCACACCCAGCTGAGGAAGGTCTTCGGGACCTCGGCCGCGGACGCCTGGCGGGGCATGGCGCTGACGTCGATGCTCGGCGTCAACGACGTCGCCGGCGAGACGTTCACCCTCGCGGACGCGGCCGAGGTCCGGGCGTTCGCCGAGGAGAAGGGGATCGCCTGGGTGTCGATGTGGGCGGCCTTCCGGGACCGGCAGTGCGCCCAAGACGCCTCGGCGGACGCCGCGTCGACCGAGTGCAGCGGGGTCGAGCAGGAACCCGGCGCGTTCGCGAAGGCGTTCGGGGCGTAGGGCCGTTCAGCGCCGCCGGTACACGAGTCGGCCCGCGACGACGGTCGCCACGCAGGTGCCGGCCCCCGCCTCGGCGAGCGCGCTCTCGTGCGGGACGTCGAAGACCGCGAACCGGGCGGCGGAGCCGGGCTGCCTCGGCGGCGCGAAGGTCACCGGCCGCCCGGAGGCGTACGGGTCGAGCGAGGGCACCCCGTCGGGACGCCCGAGCCGGCCCACCACCCCCACACCGGAGCGGCGTACGGCGTCCCGCACGGCGCGGACGCGCAGTTCCCCGCAGGCCACCGCCACCGTGCCGTGCGCCAGCATGCGTTGCAGCCCGCGCCGGGCACTCGCGCCCCGGCGCGCCTCGTCCGGTGCCAGGGCCGCGAGCGCGTCTCCGGTCAGCGGCTCGGTGCCGAGCGCGTCGGCCTCGCGCGGATCGGGGTGGTAGGACTCCTCAAGCAACTCGTCGCCGTACATGTTGACCAGGCCCGGCGTGAGGATGCCGGGCCACTGCCGCAGCCGGGCGCGCGGATGGGCCGCCGTGAGGTCCTCCAACGGGCCCGCCGCGCGGATCCGTTCGCCCTCGACGGCGAACGCCCGGTCCCTGGAGTCGGCGTGGATCGTGAGCACGGGCCGGTCAGTTGGAGGTGAGGAGCTTCAGCTCGGGATGCGCGGTGCCGCCCTCGATCGCCGTGGACGAGATGTGGGAGACGACCCGCTCGTCGACCGGGTCGTTCGCCGGGTCGTCGTGCACGACGAGGTGCTCGTACGTCGTGGCGCGCTGCGCCGGGACGCGTCCGGCCCTGCGGATCAGGTCGATGATCTCCAGCCGGTTGGAGCGGTGCTTGGCACCGGCCGAGGACACCACGTTCTCCTCCAGCATGATCGAGCCGAGGTCGTCGGCGCCGTAGTGCAGGGAGAGCTGGCCGACCTCCTTGCCCGTCGTCAGCCAGGAGCCCTGGATGTGGGCCACGTTGTCGAGGAAGACACGGGCGATGGCGATCATCCGCAGGTACTCGAAGAGCGTGGCCTGGGTGCGGCCCTTCAGGTGGTTGTTCTCGGGCTGGTAGGTGTACGGGATGAAGGCGCGGAAGCCGCCGGTGCGGTCCTGCACGTCCCGGATCATGCGCAGGTGCTCGATGCGCTCGGCGTTGGTCTCGCCGGTGCCCATGAGCATGGTGGAGGTCGACTCCACGCCCAGGCCGTGCGCGATCTCCATGATCTCCAGCCAGCGCTCGCCGGACTCCTTCAGCGGCGCGATGGCCTTGCGGGGGCGGGCGGGCAGGAGTTCCGCGCCCGCGCCGGCGAAGGAGTCGAGACCGGCCTCGTGGATGCGGCGGATCGCCTCGTCCACGGACACCTTCGAGATCCGGGCCATGTGCTCGACCTCGCTCGCCCCCAGGCTGTGGATGACGAGCTGCGGGAACTCCTTCTTGATGGCGGCGAAGTGCCTCTCGTAGTACTCGACGCCGAAGTCCGGGTGGTGGCCGCCCTGGAACATGATCTGCGTGCCGCCCAGCTCGACCGTCTCCGCGCAGCGGCGCAGGATGTCGGCGAGGTCGCGGGTCCAGCCCTTGGCGGTGTCCTTGGGCGCGGCGTAGAAGGCGCAGAACCGGCACGCCGTGACGCACACGTTCGTGTAGTTGATGTTGCGCTCGATGATGTACGTGGCGATGTGCTCGGTACCGGCGTACCTGCGCCTGCGTACGGCGTCGGCGGCGGCGCCCAGCGCGTGCAGCGGGGCGTCGCGGTAGAGGTCGAGCGCCTCTTCGGGGGTGATCCGCCCACCGGCGGCGGCGCGGTCGAGGATGGGCTGAAGGTCGGCCTTCTCGGTCACCGGCGTCCCTTTCGCAAGCTTCGTAAGGGTTGTGGACGGACCGCACCAGCCTACGCCAGCGGTTTTCCCCCGTGGCCGTCAGGCCGCGCAGGCCCCCGCGAGGACACCGAGGAACGCGCCCGCGACGAGGAACGGCCCGAACGGGATCGCGGTCTTGCGCCCCGCCCGGCGGGCGACGACGAGTGCGCCGCCGTAGAGCGCACCCAGCAGGAACCCGGCGAAGGTGCCCAGCATCACCGTCGGCCAGCCGTACCAGCCCAGTACGGCACCGGCGCCGAGGGCCAGTTTGACGTCGCCGAAGCCCATGCCGGCGGGGTTGACGAGGAACAGCACGAGATGGCCGGCGCCGAGCGCGAGGGCGCCCAGCAGGGAGGTGGTCCACCGCCCGGCGTGCTCGGGCACGAGCGCGGCGAGGCCGAGCAGCACGAGCGCGGCGCCGGCCAGCGGCAGGGTCAGGGGGTCGGGCAGCCGCCGTACCCGCAGGTCGACGGCGGCCAGCAGCACCCCGACCGGCGCGAGCAGCAGCCAGACGGCCAGCTCCGGGCGGGTCCCGGTCGCGGCGGCGAGGGCGGCGCACACGAGGGCGGTGACGGCGGCGAGGGCGCCGGCACGGGGACCGTACGGGGCGGCGCCGGACGCGCACCGCCCGCACCTGGCCCGGCCGAGCCAGCCCCGGACCGGATGCTCCCGGGGGCACCGCTCGCGCCACGCCTCGCCCGACGGGGCGGAGAACCGGTAGACCGCGCGGGGCAGCAGCGCGCCCGCCGCCGCGCCCCAGAGCGCGGCGGCGAGGACGACCAGCAGGTCGGGGCTCATCCGGCAGCCCGGATCAGCCCGCTGCCGCGACGCCGTCGCGCCAGGTCGGCAGCAGTTCGTCGAGCAGGGCCTCGGTGCGCGGGGGCAGACCGCGCGCGCCGCTGCGGCCGATGAGGTCGGCGGCGAGGGTGCGGAGCCGGTCGGCGTCGTCCGTGGCGTGCGTGGCGCGCAGCAGCTCGTGCCACAGGCGTTCGTCGGCGGGGGCCGTGCGCAGCGCCGCGTCGAGCGCCTCGATGGCCTTCTCCGCGCGGTTCTTCTCCAGGTGGAACTCGCAGAGCGCCAGGCCGGTGTCCGCGACGAGCAGCGGGAGCTGGGCGTCGATGATCTCGTGGGTGAGCCAGCGGTAGCGCCCCTCGGGCCGGTCGGCGAGCAGCGGCCCGCGCACCAGCACCAGCGCGTCGGTGAGCAGCCGCCCGCGCACCTGGCGGCTGTCGACGCCCCGGCCCTGCGTGGCCTCGTAGTACAGGGAGCGCAGTACGTCGAGGTCGGAGACGACGGACTTGGCGAGCGTGAGCCGTCCGGTGGCGTCGGTGCCGAGCCTCGGCGTGCCGTCGGCGTCGGTGCCGAGCCAGGCCCGCAGCCGTTCGAGCAGCGCGTCGCGCACGTCCGCCGTCGCACCGCGCGGCCACAGCGCGGAGGAGAGCACGCGCGGGTGGACGCCCTCGCGGTGCAGCAGGAGCAGCGCCAGCGCCTCGTGGAGCTGGGCGCTGCGCTCGCCGTCGGGGGCGTCCAGGCCGATGATCTCGTACGACCCGACGAGGCGGGCGTAGACCGCGGGCCGTCCCTGCTCGCTGATGTCGACGAGGAACGGCGGGGTGTTGGCCGGTGCGCCGGGCCCGCGCTCGGGGTCGGCGTCGGTGAACAGCTCGACGACGGCCCGCTGTTGCGCCGTCGGCAGCAACTGGGCGTCCAGTTCGAGGCCGAGGAGCGGGGCGAGCAGCTTGCCCTCGCCGGTGATCTCCATCTCCCAGGCGGCGCCGGGCAGATCGGTGCCCTCGGTGCCGACGAGGTAGCCGATGCCCAGGCGGCCCGCGTCGGCGGCGAGTTCGGCGAGGCGGAGCGCGTCCTCGTCGGAGGGCTGGGCGGCGAGCAGCACGAGGTGCGGGGCCCAACGCGTGTGCTGGGCGGGCCCGGTGCGGCCGGTGAGCACGGAGTCGTGCCCGGCGGCCCCGAGCGCGCCGCGGCGCTGCCGGGTCTCGGCGGACATGGTCTCGAAGAGGTCCTCGAACCCGTCGAGGTGGCGGATCCGGTTGGGCGCGAGGGGCGTGAGGTCGTCGCCGAACCCGACCAGGGTGATGGTCATGCGGTCCGACCAGCCGTTGGTGGCCAGTTCGGCGGCGACCGACGCGAACACGGCGGCCCGGTCGGCCTCGGTGCCGCTGAGCGAGACGAGGCCGGGCACGGCCTCCAGGTTGAGCAGCAGCCGGGAGTCGTCCATGGTGCCGAGGCTGACGAGACCGGGGTACGGCGCGGCGGTGTCGGCGTCCTCGTACCGCTCGGCGTCGGCGCGGGCCAGCATCCAGAAGGTCTGGTCCTGCCCGACCTGCCAGGGGGCCGGCGGTTTCCCGGCGGGCTGGGCCAGTTGCAGGTGCAGGTCGCCGTTGCCGCTCATCCAGGCCGCGTAGACGACGGGCAGCGCGCGCGACTCGGCGGTGAGGGAGGAGGCGAGCCCGCGCAGCGACCGGTCGAGCAGGCGTACGCCGTCGGGGTCGGCGCCGACGAGCAGCGCGTCGTGCACGTCCTGGGCGTCGCCGGCCGGTGTGGGCGGCTCCATGCCGCGCCGGCCGCCGACGGCTCCGAGCGCCGACTGCCACAGGGCCTGCCGGCGCCGGCGGCCGAGGGCGCCGAGGAGACCGGCGGCGAGGAGAGGGGCGGCGAGCAGGGCCTCGGGGAGCCCGAGGGCGTGTCCCGACTGAGCGGGGGCGGCATGCTCCTGGCCGGGGCCGGTCGTGGCGCCGGGGGCCGGGGTCGCGGGGGCGGGCCGCTGCTCGGGCAGGGAGACGTGGGCGTCGCCCTGTGCTCCGCCGCCGCCCCGCGCCTGGTCGCCGGTCCGGGCGTAGTCGTGTATCTGCTGTTGCACCTGCTCGGAGACGCTCGGCGCCTCGTCGGGCATCTCGACGAGTTCGCCGCCGCGGGCGTCGCCGGGCATCTCCATGATCCAGCCGGGCCGGATGAGGCTGGCCTCGGACAGCCGGGAGCCGTCGGGCTGCACGCGGTCCTTGTTGAGTTCGAAGATCTCCTTGTACCGGCGTCCGTCGCCGAGGTGCCGCTCGGCGACCTCCCAGAGGGAGTCGTGGTGACGCCCCTCGGGCGGCTGGATCCGGTAGTACTTCGTGTCGCCGTGCTGTGCGGGGCCGCTCTCCGCCCGGCCCGCGGCCTGCCCGGCCTGTCCGGCCTGCTCGGCGAGGGCGCCCGCGGTGGCGGCGGCCTGCTCCTGCTGCTGGGCGAAGATCCCCGGCGTCTGCTGGGCGGCGGCGACGGACGGCCGCTGGTTGCCCTCCAGGTTCTGCCCGAGCTGCGACAGTCCCGGTGTGAGGCTCGCCGCGGTGGCGCCGACGAGCAGCAGGGCGGCGACGAGCTGCCGGGCCAGCAACTGGCTGGGCCCGGATCCGGGCACCCGTCCCGGCACCCCGACGCCGGACAGCGCGGCCTTGACCTCGACGAGCACGCAGGCGGTGAACTGGGCCCAGGCGAGCCAGACGATGACGGTGAGGATGTGCAGGAAGGTCTGCACGGTGATCTCGCGCTGCAGCCAGTCGAGGCCGGGCGCGCCGTGGGGCAGCGGCCAGCCGATCTGGGTGGCCAGCGCGAGCGGCACGCCGAGGACCAGTCCGGCCAGCACGACGAAGGCCAGGAGCGCCTTGACGAAGTCCCCGAACGACCGCCGCCGCACCCGCACCGGCTGGGGCGTCCGGTTCCTCGGTGCCGAGGGAGCCGTCGAGCTTGCGGAGCTTGAGGTGCGGCGTCGCGGCATGGGCGGAGTCCTGGGTCGTGTGTCGTGTGCGGGCCGGTACGAGGGGTGTGCTGAGCCTACCGAGATCTTATGGACTCCGACCGACAGCGGCGAAGGCACCGGGCTGTCCCGTCTCACAACTCCCGCCCGCTTCACGCCCTTTGCCCGCTTCTGCCGCCCGCCCCTTCACACCCCGCACACAATCCCCGAAAACCGGCCAGAGCGCGTGCACGGGCCCCTGATAACTTCGTCTCCCGTCGCACACGCCGCACTTCGGGGGAACACCAGTGGCCCGCAGCACCCTCACGATGACCGCCGCCACCTTCACCACCACGGCGGCCCTCCTCCTGACCGCCTGCGGCGACGACTCGTCGCCGGACGACATCAAGGGGGCGGGGGCGGGGGCGAGCAGTCCGTCCGCCACGGCGTCGGACGCGTCCGACGCGGACCGGCCGGATGTGAGCCTGCCCGCGGACCTGAAGCTGGTCTTCGACTTCGAGAAGCCGGGGGACCCGGATGCTTCTGCCGCGCTGGACGACGCCGCCAACTACATCAGGGCGTTGAACCACGGCGTCACCGAGCAGGACGCGAAAGACCCGGCGTACGGCTTCTACTCGGCATCCGGGGCAGCCCGGTACGCCGAGTCGCAGATCAAGGAGTACATGGACGGCGGCTGGACCCTCACGGGTGAGGACCGGTACTACCGGGCGGGCACCAGCCCGGTCGGCGAGGCGAAGACGGCCAAGTCGATTCTCGTCACGTTCTGCGAGGACCAGTCCAAGGTGTACGGCAAGGAAGTGAAGACCGGCAAGGTCCACCGCACCGAGGAAAGCCTGGCCAGTTACCAGAAGTTCAGCATCCTCATGGCCTCGCAGCAGGACTCGCCGGTGTGGCGGGCTCAGCAGATCACCGTCGAGGGGAAGGCCGCGGAATGCCGAGGCTGATCGCTCCCTGCCGTGCGAAGTGGGCCGTGGCACTGGCCGCGTGTTCGTTGCTGTGGACCGCGGGAGTGGCTCACGCCGACAAACCCGTGGGCGGCACCACTCCGTCAGCGGGCGGCAGCGACGATCAGAAGGGCGGAGCGGACGGCAGCACCCTGCTGGCCTCGGTGTCACGATCCAGGATCCAGATCACCTACCCCGGCGGCCGGACCGCCACCGCCTCCATGGAGGACCTGACCTCGGTGGACCCCAACTGGGAGCCGCCCGTCTGCTGGTACGAGCCGGTGTTCACTCCGGAGGCGCTCAAGTCGGCGGTCGCCGACCTGAAGAAGAACGGCGGCCTGGGCGCCGTGAACGCCCACGAGTGGTGGACCTCGGGACTCTTCGTGGACCACTACGAGGAGGGCGAGGACCAGGACAACTTCGACATCAACGCGTCCAGGAACACCACGGCCAAGGGCTACGAGGACTACAACACCGGCAAGGACGGGATGTTCTGGCGCAGCGTGGTCCGCAAGGGCCACGAGAACGACTCCAAGGCCTGGGACTGCGGCCGCATCATGTTCTGGCAGGACGCCGGCACGATCCCGGACGACGAACACGCCCCGACCCCCGAGACGCTGGCCGCCTACGCGTACGACCAGATCGACGTGCCCAAGACCGAGGTCGAACTGAAGCCCCAGGCAAGGTCCACGGTGAACCTGCCGACCTGGGTCTGGCTGGACAAGGGCACCTTCAAGGAGGTCGAGGTCCGTGCCGAGTTGCCCGGGACGGGGCTGTGGGCGGAGACGACCGCGAAGCCCGTCGCCCTCCATCTGGAGCCCGGCACCGCCGACGCGGAGACCTTCCCCGCCTCCGGCGACTGCGAGATCAACGCCGACGGCTCCATCGGCACGCCGTACGCCAGGGGCAGGGCCGACCAGACCCCGCCCTGCGGCATCCGCTACCTCCGCGCATCGAGCGGCGAGCCGTACCGGCTCAAGGCCTCGCTCACCTGGGACATCTCCTGGGAGGGCACGGACGGCGCCCAGGGGGACCTCCCGGACGGCACGTTCGAGACGACCCAGGACATGGACGTCCAGGAGATCCAGTCCATCAACCGCTGACCCGCCCCCGGCCGCGCACGCCGATTCCCCGCGGGGCCTCAGCCACACCCTTCGGCGAACAGGTCCTCCGCGCGCCTGACCTGAACCGCCCGCTGGGACCAGACCTTGAGCTGCTCCAGATCAGTGCAGGCAAGCACCCGCTCCCGCACGGCGCCGGACACCGGGATGCCGCGCCACTCCAGGATCTCCAGGGTGATCTGGGAGCGGTCCTCGGCCCGCCCTTCCTCACGACCCTCCTCACGCACCTTCTCGGCCACCGGATTGTTGAAGAAGTAGCGGATCTCCGACATCAGGTCCCTCCAGATCTCCTTGGCCCGGGAATCGCCCAGGCACGATTCGATGAGCTGCCCGAACACCGCCGCGCTCTCGCCGTCGATGGTTCGCAGAGCGAAAGCCAACGGTTCCAGTATGGCGGGGGCGTGTGCGCCCCGCCCGTGTGTCATGGCCGAAAGGACGGCAAGCGGGACATCCCTCTCGGCCTCCCGCTCACTCGTGACCACCGGCACGTTGTCCGGGCCGATCACCAGGGGTCGCACAGTGAGCGAATCCCAGCCGGGCAGCCCCCGCCGGATGGGCTGCGCCGCCCAGCGTGCCGTCGCGCTGCTCTGCGTGATCACGACGAGCACCGGCTCGCACCGGTACTTCGCATAGAGATACGAGAGGTAGTACGGCCAACTCGCCCGCTTGTCGTCGTCCTTCTTCCCCTGCGCCTCGACAACGAGGAGGTACGCCCCTTCGTCCGTCTCCACCCGCATCAACGTGTCCACACGCCGTTCGACGGGCTCGATCTCCGTGACGTCGGTGTTCAGGACCGCGAAGTCACGCGGTTCCGGGAACGGAACACGCAGCACGTTCTGGAACGCCCGCGTCAGCAGTGCGGGGTCCTTCTGGAAGACCCAGTGCAGCGCCTCATGCGACGAGCCGACCATCAGCTCTCCCTCCTGTACGACGTGATCAACGAGCTACGCCGCCACAAGGTCACACCACACGTACTTGCCGCGGTTCCCGTCCCTGGCCAGCGGCTGCCAGCCCCACAGGTCGGCGCAGGCTCGCACCAGCGCGAGCCCTCGTCCTTCCTCCGCCTCGTCGAGCGCCTCGAACTTCCCGGGCGGCTCGGGCGGTTCCGGGTCGGCGTCCCACGCGCCGACCCGCAGCACCCCTGCCGCCCACCGCACCCGCAGCGCGGCGGGGCCCTTGGTGTGGCGTACGGCGTTCGAGATCAGCTCGGTCGCGAGCAGTTCGGCGGTGTCCACGAGGCGGATGAGGCCGTGCATGGTGAGGATCAGCCGCAGGGTGCGGCGGCAGACGGTGACGGCGCGCAGGTCGTTCGGGATGTAGAGGGTGTATTCCCATGAGGTCGTCGGGGCGACGGGTTCGCTTTCGGGCATGGGTGAACTCCACTTGGAGAGGGGGACGTTGACCGGTGGCATCGCCGCAGCCGTCATGGACGGACGGCACGGTGCACTTCCAGACCGTGCGAACACAGGGTGTGCGTCGCATTACTGAAGGTAGAGCAAAAATTTTTGCCCGCGCAAGTCACTGCTCTAATCTGACCCCGTAAGCGGTACAACGGCGGATGAGTTGAGGTCCGGAGGGGACACGTGGCGCCAAGGAGCCGGCCGACGGCGCGGCAGGTACGTCTGGGCACGGAGTTGCGCAGACTGCGGGAAGCCGCCGGGCTGAAGGCCCGTGAGGTAGCGGGACTCCTCAGCTCGACTTCGGCGCAGATGAGTCAGGTGGAGGCCGGATTCGCCGGAGCGAGCGAAGAGCGCGTGCGCCGACTGGCCGCGCACTACGCCTGCGCCGACGAGGCCCTTGTCGATGCCCTGGTGGCGATGTCCACCGACCGCACGACGGGTTGGTGGGAGGAGTTCCGGGGAGTCCTTCCTCCGGTGTTCCTGGACGTCGCGGAACTGGAGCACCACGCGACGTTCCTGCACGAAGTCGTGATCACGCACGTGCCGGGACTGTTGCAGACTCCCGACTACGCCCGCGCGGTCTTCGGCTACATGGTGCCGGAGTTGCCCGACAGCGAGCTGACACCGAGGGTGGAACACCGCCTGAGACGCCGAGTCGTCATCGAGCGCGATCCGCCAATCCCGTACGAGACCGTCGTCCATGAGGCCGCGCTCCGCATCCGCGTGGGTGACCGCAAAGTGACCCGGGCACAACTCCACAGAATCCTGGACGAGTCGGAAAGGAAACACGTCACGGTACGGGTCATCCCGTTCGACACCGACCATTTCGCCGGTGCCAGCGCCGCCATGATGCACATGGGCGGGCCCGTGCCCCGGCTGGACACCGTGCTCCGCGACTCCCCCAGCGGCACGGCCTTCCTGGACGCCCAATCTCAACTGGACCGCTTCCGGACCCTGTTCCTTAAGGTGAAGAAGGCGTCACTCGACCCCACCCGGACGCGGGACTTCATCCACCATTTGGCCAAGGAACTGTGAGGCACGCGGCGTGACCGGAAGCATCCACTGGCGGAAGTCCTCGTACTCGGAGGGCGGTGACGGCAACACCTGCGTGGAGATAGCCCCGCTGCACTGCCAAGTGGCGATACGCGACTCGAAGGCCCCGGCCCACGGCACGGTGACCGTTCCGCTCGGCGCCTTCACCGCCCTCGTCCGGAGTCTCAAGGCGACCTCCGTCCGACCGGCGGCGCAGTCGCTCGTGCGATAAATTCGTACGCGCGTTCCGGGCGAGGGCATCGCGGGTGTACGAGGGGGAGCACGGTGTCGCACAGGCCAACGGACTGGCACGTACTCGATCTGGACAAGGACCCGACGCCGGGTGATCCGGACCGCATTCGCAAACTCGCCGGTACCCTGCACGACTTCGCCGACGACGTGTCCGACGTGCTGCGCGATCTGAAGGGCATCGCCAAGGAGGACGAGATCCTCTCCTGGGCGGGCAAGACGGCGGACGTGTTCGCCGAGGAGTTCGAGGACGCCCCGAAGAAGCTGCGGAAGCTGCGGAAGTCGTACGACCTGGCGGGCGACGCGCTGGCCACCTTCTGGCCGGATCTCCGGGACGCCCAGGAGAAGGCCGACAAGGCGCTGCGCGACGGCCGCAAGGCACGCGAGGAACTCACCACTGCCCAGACCGCGTTGACCGGGGCCGACGACTGGGTCCGCAGGGCGACCGAGAAGGCCGACTCGTACGACCCGGCCAAGAACGGCGGCAAGGACGTACCCCAGCCCGATGAGGACGACGTTCGCCGTGCCACCCGCGACGCCCAGCACGCGAAGGCCCGCCAGGCCGCGGCGGCGCGGGAGGTCGGTACCGCGCAGAGTGCCCTCGACGCGGCCAGGCGGCTTGCCGGGCAGGCGAAGGGCCTGCGCGAGGAGGCCGCCCGACGGACGGTGACCAAGCTCCACGAGGCCTCCGACGCCGGTATCCCGAACCGGCACTGGTGGGAGGAGATCGGCGACTGGGTCTCCGACCACTGGGACGAGATCGTCACCGTCTGCAAGTGGGTCGTGACCGTCGTCGGCATCATCGTGATGATCGTCGGCGGCCCGCTGGGCTGGCTGGTCTTCGCGGCGGCGCTTGTCGTGATGGCCGACACGACAAGAAAGGTCATCAAGGGAGAGGCCGGCTGGGGCGATCTCTTATGGGCCGCACTGGACTGCATACCCGCCACCAAGGGCTTCACCAGCCTCGCCAAACTCGGCAAGCTCTGGAAGGCGGGCGGCCTCAAGGCTCTCGGCGCCGGGTTCATGGGCGGCATCGGGGGTGGCCTCAAAGGGCTCGCCAGTGGCATCCGCTCCGGATCTGCCAATATTGCCTCAGTCGTCAAAGGGCTTGGGGCCCGCGGCAACAAACCACTTTCATTCAAGATTGAACCTTTCAAGGACGGCCGCCCCGGCATGCTGGTATTCAAGCCGGGAGACCCTCTACTCAAGAGCATGAATCGAGTGAAAAACAATGGGACCTTCGACGTGGGAATCCACGGAACACCCCACTCGGTGGGCTACCAAGTGAAGGACGGCGCCGCCCATCTGGCCGAGAACTGGCACAGCTTCAATCATCGCGAGATAGCCTCACTGATGCGTGCACAGGGATGGAACGGAGAACCCGTGAGGCTGCTGTCCTGTCAGACCGGCATGAAATCGGACGGATTCGCACAGAACTTGGCAAATACTCTCGGCGTAAAGGTCGAGGCCCCTAACGATTTTCTTTGGGTCTGGCCCAACGGAAAGACAGCCGTGGCCCCCTTCAATGATGCCGGAACGTACATGCACTCGAACATTCGCGGCGCATTCGAGACATTCACCCCCAATGGAGGCGCGTAACAAATGGCCAAGGTCCCTGTACCTCACCGCGTCGGTGAGCCTCAACTGGAGGCCGACTTCACCCCCGGCACGCTCGACGAGGAAGTGGCCGATCGGCTTTCCAGCTTCCTTGAAGAGGCGGAGCCCGTACTCTTCTCGCCCGGGACTGTCCCGGACCCCTTCTCCGATTCGTCGGACATGCATGTGCGTGTTGGAGTCATGACCGATGGAACATGGGTCTGGCAGCTCGCATGGGCCGACTACGTCAAATATCATCGGGTGGCTCCGCCGCGCGAGTTCGTCGAGCATGCGGCTTCACTCGAATTCACCGCACCAGAGGTCAGCGTCGAGCGAGCGCTTGAAATCGCCGAGTCCGAGGGCATCCCCCTGCCCGATTAGAGAAAGCAATAAGCCGTGTGTACCGGATCAGGTTGGACGATGTGAATCATGAGCGAGGCACAGTCAGCAGGCGCAGAGCACCAGGACGCTCCGTTCGGCGTATCGGTCTCCGTACCTGAGTCGTGGTGGGAGTTCGAGGTCCGCCCGGAAGGCCGCGAGGGAGCCATCCGATCCCTGGTGAACGAGCGGATCCGGGCCGTGCCCGAGCTGGCCCCCTACCGCGCCGACCTGACCGCCATGCTCCGCAAGATGGCCAAGGACGCCCACGACTCCGGTGCGCTGTACCTGGGTTGCATGGCCGAGAACTTCGACGGTGTGCCGCTCTCCGCGACCGTCACCGTGTCCGTTCTCGGTGCCAGGAACAGGCAGGGGGTTGTGCTGTCCACCGACCCCCGGGCCATCGCCGACAGCCTGCGTACGATCACCGCGCGGCGGGAGGGCGACGCCTGGCGCGAGGTGACGACCGTCGACATCCCCGAAGTGGGCCCGGCCGCGCGGACGTACGGCGTGGAGGACGTGCCCGTCGCGCACGGCGACAGCCGTACCCTTCGTATGGTGCTGACGCAGACGTACATCCCCGTCCCGGGAACCGCCGACCAGGTCGTCCTCGTCTCCGGAGCCAGCCCCGTGCTGGATCTCGCCGAGGCGTTCCACGACATCTTCGACGCTGTGACCGGCACCTTCCGTTTCGTCTGATCCGCAGAGAGGACTTCGGGCCATGTCCAAGAGCGACCTCGCACTGCCGCTGACCGAACTGGAGGACTACGGGCGCCGACTGCGGTCGCTCAAGACGCGGCTGAACCACACCAAGAAGCTCTTCGCGTCGTACAAGGACGACATCGGCGACGGCAGCGTCAACGACGCGCTGGACGACTTCGAGTCCAACTGGGAGGACGGCCGCGAGGACATCACCCAGCAGCTCGACGCCCTCGCCAGCATGTCGGACGCCGTCGTGCGCGAGTTCAAGAAGCTCGACGACGAACTCACCCGGCAGGTCAACAAGGCCGTCAAGACGCAGGACAAGCGCAAGGGCGAAAAGGGCGGCGGCGACAAGTAGGCCGTCAGGACGGCTGGACCCGGTCGAAGACGGCGAGGGCCTGGGCCGGGTCCGGGCTCACGAGGCGTTCCAGGCCGGCCGTCGTGATCTCCGCCCACCTGGTGGCCCGTGCCCACATGCGTTCCTCGAAGGCGCGGACGGTCTCGTCCGGGTCCGCGGAGCCGGTGGCGAGGGACTCGGCGAGTTCGGCGCCCTCCAGCATCGCGAGGTTCGCGCCCGCCCCCAACGGCGGCATCAGATGGGCGGCGTCGCCCAGGAGCGTCACCCCGGGGACGTGCGTCCAGGTGTGGGACACCGGCAGAACGTAGAGCGGGCGGTGGGCGAACTCGCCGCCCCGGCGCAGCAGTTCGAGGACGGGAGCGGCCCAGCCCGCGAACAGGGCCGGCAGGCTCGCTCGCACCGCCTCGGCGTCGGCCAGGTCCAGGCCGAGGTCCGTGTGCCAGTCCAGCGGCGCGCGGAACTGGGCGTACACCTTGACGTGGCCGCCGCTGCCGCGCTGGGCGACGACGGCGCGGTGCACGCCGTACACGGCCACGGAACCGCCGCCGATCAGCCGGGCGAGGTCGGGGTGGCGGGTGTCGACGTCGTCCAGGGAGGTCTCGACCAGGGTGACGCCGGTGTAGTGCGGCGTCACCGGCGAGAGGGCCGCGCGGGTCCGGGACCAGGCGCCGTCCGCGCCGACCACGAGGTCGTACGTCTCCTGCCGCCCGTCGGCGAAGTGGACCCGTACGCCGTCCCGGGCCCCCGGCACCACCCGTGTCACGCCGCGCCCCCACCGTACGTCGAGCGGGCCGAGCAGCAGGTCACGGAGTTGCCCGCGGTCGATCTCGGGGTTGGCCCGCTCGTCCGGAGCGGGCCGCCAGTCCCGCAGAACGCTCCCGGCCGGGTCCAGGATGCGCATGGCCTGCCCCTCGGGACGGGACAGCTCATGGAACCGATCCAGCAACCCGGCCTTTTCCAGGGCGAGTTGGCCCATCCCTTCCTGCAGGTCGAGCGTGCCGCCCGGCGGGCGGGCGTCGGGGGCGGCATCGCGTTCGAGGACGGTGACGGGGTGGCCGTGGCGGTGCAGGACACGGGCGAGGGTGAGGCCGGCGGGGCCGCCACCGACCACGGCGATACGTAGTCTCATATCGATACACTGTATTTCCCTGCCGCTGCGGACCGCAACAGTACGGTTGGACCATGACTGTGTGGGACCGGCCGCAGCCGCCGACTCGACCCGTGCCGCTCGACCGGGAGCGGATCGTCGCCGCCGCCATCGCGCTGGCCGACGAGGGCGGTCTCGATGCGGTGTCGGTGCGCAAGGTCGCCGCCCGGCTGAACGCCGGCCCGATGCGGCTGTACGGGTACTTCGCCACCAAGGAGGAGCTGTTCGACCTCATGGTGGACGAGGTCCAGGCCGAGATCCTCCCCGAGGAGCCGCCCGCCGACTGGCGCGAGGCGCTGCGCGGGCTCGCCGAGCGCACCCGGCAGGCCGCGCTGCGGCACGAGTGGCTGGCCGACCTGCTCGGCGGCCGTCCGGCCCTGGGTCCGAACGGCCTCGCCGTGGCCGAGTCCACGCTGTCCGCCCTGGACGGCGTCGCCGGCCTCGACACCGCCGTGCGCGCCGTGGAGACGGTCAGCGCCTACGTCACCGGCGCGGTCAGGCGCGAGATCGCGAATCTGCGGGCCGAGCGCGCCACGGGCCTGTCCAAGCGCGAATGGCAGCGCGCCTCCGGCCCGTACGTGACGAGAATGCTGGACACGGGCCGTTTCCCGGCGCTGTCCAGGTTCGTGCACGACGGCACGGACGTGGACGCCGGGACATCCTTCGCGACCGGCCTGGACTGGGTCCTGGACGCCGTGGCCGCCAGACTCGCCGGGCCGCCGGCCTGACGTTCGGCGCGGTCGTCCCGTCCCGCGTCACAGGTGCAGGGTTCGCGCGATGCCGTCCACGATGTTCTCCAGGGGTTCGTCCAGCACCGGTTCGGTCCAGGAGACCAGCAGGGTGACGGCGATGTCCGTCGCCGGCGGGCGGACGCCGTAGAAGAGGGTGTGGATCACCGGGCGGGGGCCGAGGAGGCGCTTCTTCTCCTCGACGAGGTTCTGGCGGATGCGGACCGCGTCGCCCAGGGGCAGCCGTACCTCGCGGACATCCGGTTCGCCGAAGTCCCGCGCCGTCATGTGCTCGGTGAGCAGCGGCAGGGTGACCTCGGGGAACGTGTCGTCCGGATGGATCGCGTCGAGTTCCAGGATTGCCGCGACCGTCTGGTGGCCGCTGACGTACCAGCCGAAGGCGCCGAGGGGTTCGCGCGTACGGCTGTCGGCCGCCGCGCGTTTGAGGTCGCGGGCCAGCAGGCGGGCGCTGCCCTTCTCCCCGTCGCGCGCGTACCGTTCGACAAGGTCCTCCGCCTGGTGCCGGGCCCAGTAGTCCAGGTCCAGGGTCCCGGCGACGGGGAACGGCACCCAGTCCTCCGAGCACTCGAGACCGAGGTTCGACAGATCGTCGGTGGTCATGTCCGTGGTCACTCCGTCCCTGTCGACGAACAGCGGTTCGCCGCGTAGAGGTTGTCGGCTCCGTGGCCTTCCCTGTGCCGCGCGGCGAGCCGTTCCGGGTCCGGCGGTTCCGCTAGTCGTGCCATGTCAGCGAGCCGGCGATGGCGTCGAAGAGGCTGGTCATCGCGTCGGCGATCGGTTCCAGGGGGGTGGAGAAGGTGAGCAGGAGGTACGCCGTCGTGCCGGGCACGGGCAGGTGGTACTCGACCAGGGCGGAGGTGTGGTCCGGGTCCGGGCCGTTCTCGCCCGGCTGGCGCGCAAGTCGGCGGACCCGCACCGCTGTTCCCGCCGCCAGTTCCTCGACGGTGACCTCCGGTACTCCGCCCGGGGCCGCGTCGTCCGCGTCCTCGGCGAGGGAGCGTGCCAGGTCCTCCGGCGGCAGCGGCTCCGGGTGGCGCAGCGGTGCGAGCGTGACGAGGAGGGAGGCGGGAACGGTGAAGGGCCCCACGGCCTGGAGGCTGAGGTACAGCTCGATGCCGCCGTTGCGGTACGCCTTGGCGGCGCGGCGGCGCAGGTCCCCGCGCAGCTCCTCCTTGAGGTGCGGGGCATTGTCGACGCCGTGGAACTGCCGCTCCACCAGAGCGTCGACGGACCTGTCCCGCCGGTCGGGTTCCAGGAGGATCCGGAACCAGCCCTCGGGCAGCAGCAGACGGTAGTCGGCGGGGGGCGCGGGGTTCTCGGTCGGGTTCACTTGGCATCCTCCCGGGATGTGGGTTCCGGGGCCGGCCGGTCGAGCCGGAGGCGGCCGCGCAGTTGGTGCACCGCGTACGGCGTGCCCTGGAGGACCAGGCCGAGCGCCCCCATGAGCACCGCGGCGAGCGCCGGGCCGGGGTGTTCGTCGGTGATCCGCAGGCCCTGGACCACGGAGAAGACGGAACCGAAGGCCATGACGGCGGTGGACGAGACCCCTGCGATCGTGCCGGGGAAGCGCGACATCCGGCGGGCCGCCGCACCGGACTCCGGCAGCAGGAGCAGGCCCAGCACCGGTCCCTTGGGCCAGGTCGCCTTTCCGCTCAGCCGGCGTTCGGCCACCGGCAGCCCGGCCGCGCGGCGCAGCCGTGACCACCCGTCGGCGCCCTGCTCGCCGCCGAACCAGAGGTCCCACGGGAACACGGCCCGCAGCTGCTCCCCCGGCCCCCGCAGTTCCACCCCGAGCACGGCGCCCGTGCGGTCGCTCACCCGGACCAGCGAGTCCACGGCGTGCGCGCCGGCCAGCGGGAACCAGTACTCCTGCCCGCCCAGGTCCCGCAGGACCAGGTCGCGGTCCTGGACCCGCACCTCGGTGTCCCGGCAGAACCGGACCGTCGCGCCGAGGCCCTTCGCCGGCGAGGGACGCACGCGCTCACGGACGACGGGCTCGTGACGTCCGAGGCGCAGCCGGGTCCGGGCCCGCAGCGCCAGCCGCGCCACGGGGGCCGTGAGGGCGAACACGGCCAGCGCCAGGACGGCCCAGGGCGCCGTCGTGTCGGAGAAGACGACGGCCGTGAACGCGGCGAACCACGCGCCGCCGGCGACGGCGCGGACACCCCAGTACCAGTACGGAAAGGCGCCGCCCGGCCCGAGCGCGGCGCCCTTGCCGCCCGGAGCCACCAGCGGATCGTTTCTGTCCCGCACCACGTGCAGGGGGACACCCGCCGCCTTGAGCAGGGCCGCCACCCCCGAGCGGCCGAGGAGCTGCTCGCCCCGGACGGACCGTTTGGGCAGCGCGGACGACTCGGGCAGCCAGTCCTCGATGTCGAACCGGCCGATCAACGCGCCTTGCCCGTCCTGCAGTTGCACCTCTCCCCAGGAGCCGGGGAGGGCCGGGCCCATGCGCTCCCGGTCCTCGCCGGGCACGTCGACGAACACGGCGCGGGCGATGCCGTTCGCGCCCACCGCGAAGCGGTCGGTGCGGCGGCGGGTGCGCAGCACGAGGGCGCCGTCCTCGGCGTAGAGCCGGGCGGAGCGGCACCGTTCGAGGCCGGGGCCGCGCGAGGCGGCCGGCCGGAGTGCGGGCTCGGGGGGCGCGGTCATCCCGTGGCCCCGTCGTACAGGGAGGTGACGGTCCCGTAGGCCCCCTCGGCGCCCGCGACCACCCCGGTGCCGGTGGCGCCGGCCCAGACATTGGTCTGCCCGGAGAAGTTGCTCAGCGCGCCGCTGACCGCGGGCATCCGCGTCGCGGCCGGAGCGATGCCGTCGAGGTCGGCGGCGGCCCTCGCCAGGTCGGGGTCGAGCGTGCCCGCCGAACGGGGCGCGGCCATCCCCTTGAGGCCGTCCCGCCAGCCCTGTCTGGAGAACGCGTTGGAGATCGACTTCACCCCGTCGACGCTATCGCGGTACATGGACACGGGGCTGAAGCCTTCCTTGATGTTGCTCCAGGTGGGCAGCTTCCCCTTGGGCATGTTCGCCATCGCCCGCGCCGCGTCCTTGCCCCGAACGGTCCCCTGGGCACCCCGGTTGGCGAGGTTCCAGGCCTTGTTCGTCTTCATGCCGGAGGCGACGGCGTTCTTGTAGAGGCCGCTCCGGGCGAGCGCCTTGCTGCCGGCGGCCGTGCCCTTGGCACCCGCCATCGCCGCCCGGCCGAGGCCGAAGGTGGCGACACCCACTGCGTCCAGGATCACCGACTTCCAGCTGCCCTCGCCGCCCAGCGCCAGCACCAGGTCCGTGGCGAGCGCGACCACGCTGGCCAGCAGGGCGACCACGTTGGCGACGGCGGCGATGGCCTGTCCGATGACGGGAATCCAGCCCAGGGCGAGCGCCGCGACCCCCGCCCACAGGGCGATGCGCCCCGCCCATTTGGAGATCTGCGTGAGCCAGCCCGCGTTCTCGTGGACCCAGTTCTTGAACTTGTCCTTCCAGCCGTCCTTGAGCCCGTCGTTCTCGATGACGTCGTGGATCGCGTCGGCCGCCCGGCGCGCGGCAGCGTCCCGGATCTCCTTGGCGGCCTGGAGCGCGCCCCTGGCCGCGGACAGGGCCGACGACGCGTTCTCCTTCCGCTCCTTGTACTTCTTGGTGTCCGGGTCGTCCTTCGGGGTGTCGTCGGGCTGCCCGTCCAACGACCGCTGGGCGGAACCGAGATCGTCGTCCGCCGCCTCCGCGTCGCGCAGCGCCTGGTCCGCCATCTGCTGCGCCCGGTGCAGCTCCGAGGCGAACTCCGTGCCGCACACCCCGTCCACGACCCGGGTGCCGAGCGCGTCGGCCGCCTCGTCGTACCGCTTGAACGCCTTGCGGAGTTTGTCGCCCGCGCCTTCGGCGGCTCCCCGGAACTCGGTGGCGGCCTTGCCCTTCCAGTTCTCGACGGAGGCCAGCTCCTTGATCTCGCGGGCCTCCTTCTCGATGGCCTCGGCGGTCCTGCGCAGTTGCCGGCCGAGCCTCGCGACCTCTTCCGGGTCGCCGGGCACCGGGTCGGAACTCTCGTCGAGCACCGCCCAGCGATGGGCCGCGGGACGGGTCATTCGCCTGCCCCTTTCTTCCCGGACTTCCCCTGCCCGTCCGAGCGCCTGAGCGCCTCGGCCAGTTCGTGGTCGATCTTGTCGTACGAGTCGGCCGCGGCCTTGGTGATCCCGTGCAGCTTCTCCAACTCGTCCGTCAGCTGCCTGCGGTGGATCTTCCAATTGCTGCCGAACTTGTCGAAGGCGTCGAGGATCTTCTGCGAGCCGATCTCGCCGACACCGTATCCCTCGGCCGGATTGGCCCGCTCCGCGAAGGTGCCCCGGATCCGCTTCAGCGCCCGCGCGCTCTCCCTGATCCGTTCGATGTCCGCTTCCTGGTCGCCCATGGCCGCGTCCTCCTGCCCGCTCGTGCGTCGTGTCCGCCTGCTGCGCCGGGGGTGGTCCTCACCCCACCTCGTTCTCCGCCACCGCCCGGCCGTGGACCACCACGTCGCCGCCGTAGAACAGGCCCGTGAAGACCGGGGCGTAGGTGAGCTGGACCTCGACCTCCACCTGTGCGGCGTCGGCCGTGACGCAGTGGGTGGCGGCGATGTCCCGGCCGGTCATGTCCATCTCGGCGGCGAAGGCCTTGACCCTCGCGTCGCAGTTCTCGTAGTTGATGGGGGCGGGGCCGCCCACGTCGTCGTAGAGGGCCTCGCGGTCGATGTCCTGGGCGGCGTAGCGGGCGGCCTGTTCGGCGATGTCCGCGGCGCGTTCCCGCTTGGAGATGGACATGCCGCCGTCGATGACGAAGGCCGAGAGGGAGAGGAAGACCAGGGCGAAGACGATGACCGCGCCGGCGCCGGAGCCGCGGTCGTCCAGACGCGCGCGCCGGTGCGCGAGCCCACCCGCGAGCCGGTCCGCACAGCGCCCCACGCGCTGCTGCCCTACGGAAGATCTCACGCCGTCCTCCGGTACGGGTCCAGCGGGGAGCTGAAGCTCGCCGACAGCGTCGTCGGGATGTTCAGGCCGATCGAGGCCAGGCCGCGCACCTGGCAGCTCACCTCGACCGTGAAGAGGGTGTCCGGTTCGAAGCCGGCGCTCTTCTGGACGACCGAGACCGGTCCCGAGCAGACGTCCGCGAGGTTGGACTCGGCCGCCTTCCTCGCCTCCGCCATGGCCGTGCCGTGGTCCTTCTGGATCGAGCCCGCGCGGGCCGCGTCCCTGGCCGCGCCGTCCAGGGCGCCCCGGCCGTCGACCAGTTGGCCGAAGGCCACCAGGACGAGGATGAAGAGGATCATCACGGGGGCCAGGATGACCACCTCGACGGTGGACAGGCCCGCGTCGCCCGCGGCGGGCCGGTCGCGCTCGCTCGCGACGCCGGAGAGGTCCATCTAGTTCTCCCCCTCCGGCACGAACCGCTCCACGGGGCCCGCCGACCGCGCGTGCACCGTCAGGTCCAGGCCCGGGAACACCGTCGGGATCCGTGCCGTGATCTCCACCCCGACCGTGCCCTGCTCCGGCTGGAGCGTCTTCACATCGGGCGACAGGACCAGTTGCGGGCCGAGTTGGCGGATGTAGCTGTCGACCACGTCCCGCGCCTCGCCGCGCCACGCGCCCGGCCGGGCGTCGGCCGTCGCACGGGCCTTGCGCGCGCCCGCCTGGGCCGCGGCCTGCGCCACGTGGTCGGCGAAGAAGTAGAGCCCGAACTGCACCGTCGCGAAGATCATGAAGAACAGGACCGGTGTCAGCAGCACGAACTCGATCGCGGTCATGCCGGAGTCGTCGCCGTGGGTGGCCGCGGCCCTGCGCGCGGCCTCCACCCTGCGGCGCACCCGTCCGATCACACCGCGCACGCCGGCCGGCATCCCCGTCAGTCCCGTCACGTCATCCCCGTAAGCGCCGTACGTACGGCCGGTCAGCAGGTCTTGCCCGCGTCCGCGCCCTTGATGCAGTCGCCGACCTTGTTGGCGCCCTCGCTGAGCGCGGCGTTGATGATGGCGGCCACCACGCCGACGATCGCGACGACGACCGCGGAGATGATGACCCACTCGACCGCGGACGCGCCACGGTCCAGTTCGCCGGAGCGGGCGCGCTCCACCCGGGCCCGAAGGAAGGTGATCAGGAAGTCCACGGGCACGATGCCCGTGGTGCCGGTGCGGAAGTTCCGTCCGTTCATGGTGAGTTCTGTCCTCTCGTGTCAGTTCTGGGAGCGAAACGGCTCGGAGCGGTCGGATTCGAAGCTGCTCTCTCGAAGCCGAGAGGGCCACGTCATACGCGTCATGCGCGTCGTACACATCAATCGCGTCACACCTGAAACACCCGCATCGCCGCCGGATAGATCAGGAACACCAGGAACCCCGCGCACAGCAGGAGTTGGGCCACGAGCATCGACTGGGACTTCTCCCCCGCGCTGCCCTCGATCTCGGCGAGTTCGCGGTGCCGCATGGTCTCGGCGCGGGAGGCGAGGGACTCGCGGACCTTGGCACCGTCGTCCGCCACCAGGGCGAGCGAGGCGGAGAGGTCCTTCAGTTCCTCGACACCGAGGTCCTCGCCGAGCTGGCCCAGCGCCTGCCACTGGCTGATGCCCGTGATGCGCGCGTCGGCCAGGGCGTTGCGGATGCGGTGGGTGGCCCAGCCGTCCGACACCTCGGCCGCCGCCATCAGGGCCTCGGGCAGACCGCGTCCGCCGGCCAGGCTCATGGACACCAGGTCCAGATAGGCGCCGATCACACGCCGCAGGTCACGGCGCTTCTCGGCAGCGTCCCTGCGCACCTCAAGGTCGGGCAGGAAGAAGAAGAGCACCGCGCACAGCAGCGCCAGCCAGACCGGGATGATCGGGCCGGAGCCGAAGCCGAGCTGCCAGACGATCGCGAACAGGAACGGGCCGAAGAACAGCCCGCCCGCGGCCAGCAGCGCCTTCGTCGCCAGGAAGTTCTCCCAGCTGCGGTCGAGCACCGCCAGATCCGCGCGCAACGACCGCTGCTCCCAGCCCTGTTGCAGATACAGCTCGGCGACCCGCGCGCCGACCCGGGCGCGCAGCGTGCCCAGGCGGCTGGTGTCCTTCGCCGCCCGGGACGACTCGTACGCCGCCCCGCGCGCCCGCATCGCGTCGATCCGGGCGACCTGCTGGATCGGGCTGCGCCTGCTCGGCATCAGGGCGCGGACCAGCGCGTAGATTCCCAGGCCGATGACCGCGCCGACCAGGACCGGCATCGTCAGGTTCATCGTCGTACCCCCTCGTCCCCAGACGCCTGCGACGGCTGGGACGGTTGCGGCAGACGCTGAGCGGGCTGCCCGGGGTGGCCGGGCTGACCCGGTGTGCGGGGGCGCACGAACTGGACGCCGGCGCCGTCCCGGACCAGGAAGCGTTCCGGCGTCTCGATGGTCGACAGCTTGCGCAGCCACCAGAAGCCCAGCGCGAACAGGCCGCACACGCAGGCCAGTACGAGCTGGCCGACGGGCGAGCCGTACGGCTCCACGAAGTCCCGGTTGAAGATGGACAGGCCGAGCACGAACAGCACCGACACCGCCACGACGATCTGCACCGACCGGCGGGTCGAGGCGCGTTGCGCCATCACGCGCTGACGCATGTCGACCTCCTCGCGGGCCGACTTGGCGAGCGCGCCGAGCACCTGGCGCAGCCCCGGGCCGCGCAGCCGCGCGTTGAGGATCAGCGCGGCCACGATGATGTCGGCGGACGCGTCGTCGATCTCGTCGGCGAGGTGCTGGAGCGCGTCGGGCAGCGGGGTGCGCGAGCGCAGCCGGTCGACCAGCGCGTCCAGATGCGGGCGCAGTACGGGGGCGGCGGCGCGGGCGGAGGCGGGGATGGCCTGCTCCAGGCCGACCGCGCCGGCGATGGTGTCGCGCAGTGACTCCGTCCAGGAGGCGAGCGCCTCGACCCGCTTCATGGCGGCGCGTTCCTCGGAGGCGCCGCCGAAGAGGCGGTCCCAGAAGAACACGAGGATGCCGGCCGCGATGCCCAGCACCGCCCAGCGGGTCAGGAGCAGGACGACGAGTCCGACGATGGCGGCGAGCGAGCCGCGCCGGCCCGCCCAGCGGATCAGTTCGCTCGCCCGCTCGCCCGCCTGCCGCTTCTCGTGCTCCGGCTTGGCGGGCAGTCCGCGTACGGCGACGAGGAACAGGGCGAGGCCGCCGCCGACGGCGACACCGCACACGAGCGCGTACAGCACCGTGGTGGAGAACAGGCCGCCCATGGAGCCTGCCGACTCCAGTGCCGCGAGCGGCACTTGCGGGGTGTATGTGGTCATGTCCCTCACCCCCACATTCCGTTGGGCCGGTAGCCGTAGGCGATGAGTTCCTCCAGGCAGGCGATGGGGGCGTGCGGGACGATCTGGCCGTCGGGCGTCTCGGCGAACACCTCGCTGGACAGCACGCGTCCGTCGACGCCGTTGACCTCGCGGACCGAGGTGACCGTGCGCTGGAGCCGGCCGCCGCTCTGGAAGTCGTTGCGCCGCTGGACGAAGACGACGAAGTTGACGGCGCCGGCCACCAGCATCTGGCTGGCCTCGATCGGCAGCCGCTCCGTCGCCTGGAGGGCGTAGGTGGAGATGCGGTTGAAGACCTCGTGCGAGCTGTTGGCGTGGATCGTGGAGAGCGAGCCGTCGTTGCCCTGCGACATCGCGTTGAGCATGGTCACGATCTCGTCGCCGAGCACCTCGCCGACGATGACGCGGGAGGGGTTCATGCGCAGGGAGCGGCGGACCAGCTCCGCCATGCTGATGGCGCCCTGGCCCTCCGAGTTGGGCAGCCGCTCCTCGAACGCCACCACGTTGGGGTGGAGGTCGGGGAAGGTGTCGAGGCCCAGTTCGAGTGCCCGCTCGACGGTGATCAGGCGCTCCTGCGGCGGGATCTCGTTGGCGAGGGCGCGCAGCAGCGTCGTCTTGCCCGCGTTGGTGGCCCCGGCGATCATGATGTTCTTGCGGGCACGGACCGCGCAGGCCAGGAAGTGGCCCAGTTCGGGGGTGAGGGTGCCGTTGCCGACCAGGTCGGAGATGAAGACCTTGCCCATGCGGGCGCGGCGGATGGACAGCGCCGGGCGGCGGGCGACGTCCATGACCGCCGACAGTCGCGAACCGTCCGGGAGTCTGAGGTCCAGCTGCGGGTTGGCGGAGTCGAAGGGGCGGGAGGACAGGCCCGAGTAGGCGCCGAGGATCTGGATCAGCTCGATGAGTTCCTCGTCGGTCTCGGCGACCGGCTCGCCGCGTGCCTCGCGCCCGTCGGAGTAGCCGACGAAGACGTGGTCGCAGCCGTTGATGTCGATGTTCTCGACCTCGGGGTCGTCCAGGAGCGGCTGGAGCCGTCCGACGCCGAACAGCGCGGCGTGCACGGCGGCGGCGTACGCCTCCTCCGTCTCCGCGTCCAGCGGCGTACGCCCGGCGTTGATCTCGGCGCGGGCGTACTCCTCAAGTATCTGCGCGATGACGGCGCGCGCGTAGTGCCGTTCGTCCTCGGTGGACATCGGCGTGACGCCGCCGGCCTGGTCCTGGCGGCGCTGCTCGGCGATGCGGTCGCCGGCCTCCTGCCGGAACCGCTTGACCAACGAGTGGTCGACAGCGGTCATCTCCCGGCCCCCGCGCGGCCGGCCAGACCGGCGCCGCCGTCGGGCCCGGCGGCTCCGCCGAGTCCGGTGGGTACGGTCCAGGCGGCGCCGAACTGCTTGTACAGGTCCGAAGTGACCTTGCGGGCCGAGCGGATGAGCAGCGACTTCTCCAGACGCCCGCGTCTGCGTCCGGCCAACTGCTCGGCGCCGGCCGGGTCGTCGGCGATCGTGCCGACCACGCGGGCGCCCGTCTGGGCGTGCACCAGCATGTCGTCGACCTGGCCGGAGAGCTTGGCGGCGGTGTTCGTGTCGGTGACCAGGACGACACCGATCAGCGGTGTGCCGGGGCTCCCGGCGCCGCGCGGGCCGCCGTGCAGCCTGGTCGACAGGGCGGCGGCGCGGTCCCGGACGCGGGCGATGGCCTCCGGTTCGGTACGGGAGATCAGCAGCACCAGGGCGGCGTGCGGGAACAGCTCGGTGGCCGGGGTGTCCCCGCTGACGCGGCCGCAGTCGGCGATGACGTCGGCGGGCGCGTGCGGGGAGTCGGCGAGGGAGGCGAAGGCCCGGCCGAGGGTGGGCCACAGGCCCGCGAGTCCGGCGGCCTGCTCGGCGATGCCGAGGCCGACGAGGACTTCGAGGCCGCCGCTGAGCGGCTGTACGTGGTCCCAGAGCTGGTCGGGTACGAGGCCGCGGCGGGCGGTGGCGGCGATCGACAGCATGCCGGTGTTCGGGTTCAGCGGACCGCCGTGCGCGGCGGCCGACCGGTACACGAGGTCGCCGCCGGCCGGGTCGGTCTCGGCGAGCAGGACGCGGCGCGGCCAGACCGCCGCGAGGGCGACGGCGGCGGTGGTGACGCCGGGGGAACCCTTGTCGGCGGCGAGGGCGATGAGGGCCATGGCTTGGGGGCCGCCTTCTACTTGCCGGGGATCAGTACGACGGCGACCTCGCCGGCGGCCGCGGCCTGCGCCAGCGCCGGGGCCTCGGCGGCGTCGACGGTCAGCGTGACGGGGAGGTTGGTGCTGCTGATGGTGTCACCGCCGGCCGGCCGGGCGGACTCGACGACCGCGCGCTCGACCAGCAGGGAGTTGTCGGCGCCGGCCGAACCGGAGGTGCCGTCCTGGTCGCCGCCGGAGGTCTTGCTGCCGACGCGGTAGACGGCGACGTTGTCACCGGCGTCCAGACCGGCGGGGTACTGGCCCTCCTTGAGGGCGACGCCGACGGTGGCCTTGCCCTGCTCCATGCCGGACTTGTCGGCGAACATCTCACCGACGACGACGGTGCCGGAGTAGAGGGTGGACTTGGCCTGGAGCTTCATCAGGCCCTCGCGCTGGGACCAGGCGACGAAGTTGGCGCCGGAGTCGTCGTTCACCATGACGGACTTGATGTTGTCCTTGGTGATGGACTCGCCGGCCTTGACGTCGGCCGTCAACTGGATGGCCTCCACCCGGTCCCCGGCCCGCAGCACCAGCATGGTCGCGCCCAGCGCGCCGACCAGGATCAACAGCACCGCCAGCGCGGCCAGCGCCGGTTTGCGCTCGCGCGGGGGGCTGGGAAGCCGGTCACCGACCGGCGGCTGAGCCGGAGCCGCGGAACGTCCCGCGCCCGCCCCCGTACGCTCCTGGATCTTCACGCAACCGCTCCCCGTACACCCAAGAAATTGTCTGCCACGTCTGCTGTCTGCCGACTCGGGCACGCACTGTCCAAGTACACGCCGAGTACCCGCCAAGTACGCGAATCATCCGCACATTCGGACACTCCACCCGTGCCCGCCCGATCTGGGCATATAGCCAGCGGCGAGGCGGGTGTCAAGCCATGGCACCGTATCAGCCGCACATAAGCCCCTCAAGGCGCCTTCGCCCCTCGCCCGCTCACCCCGTGCGGCGTTACTCATCTGCAACTTCGGGACCGCGCAACCCTCTTGAGCACGCCTCCGTGAACGGGGGAGGAACAGCTGCGGGGAGGGGAGGCGCTGGAGTACGTCAGGACGCTGGAGGCGGCACGGGGGGGGCGGGGCACCGGTGCCGGAGTTGTCGCCGCAGCTGCGCAAACTGGCCAACGACGACCGACATCCAGGCACCGGCTTCGGAGAACAGGCTGATTCGAGCCGGTTCTCGAAGTGGTTCGCTCTGGTGAAACCGAGAACGCCACAGATACCGTCAGTGCCTTCGACCGCACCTCTGTCTCACGGGGAGTTCACTGTGAAGCGCCGCTCTTTGCCCGTTGCTGCCGCGCTCGCCGCCTCAGCAGCCTTGATGCTGACGGCTTGCGGCGGCGACAAGTCCGAGGACAACGACAAGATCGCCGGCGCCGATCAGGGCTCGGAGACGGCGAAGGAGTCGGCGACACCCTCGGGGGCGTCGGCGGAGGATAAACCGGACGGTGTGGACCTTTCCCTTCCCAAGGACATGAACCTGGTCTTCGACTGGGACGAGTCGACGGACAAGAATGAAGCGGCCGCCATGGATGACGCCGCGAACTACCTCCGCGCCATCTACCGCGGCGTCGACAAGCGCACGTCCAAGGATGCTGCCGTGGCCGCGTACGCCACGGGCGAGGGACTGACCTACGCGAAGACTCAGATCGACAGCAGAATCGACGGCGGCTGGACCGCGACCGGCACCCGGCGCCACTATCAGGCCACCACCCGGTCAGCGTCGAACGGCAACTCGGTGGAGGTCGCGTTCTGTGTGGACTCCAGCAAGTTCTACGGCAAGGAGGTCAAGACCGGGAAGGTCCTGAAGAGCGAGCCCAGCATCGCGGACTTCGACTACTTCAAGATCATCATGGTCAAGTACCCAACCGCCGAGAGCCTGTGGCAGGCCTCCAAGGTGTTCGTCGAGACGAAGGCGGAGAAGTGCCGGTGAACGGGGCACGACGTACGGCACTCGGTAGCGCCGCTGCCACCCTGACGCTCGCCTTCGGCATCGTCACCGTGGCGACGCCGGCCCACGCGGCAGAACCGACGGCCAACGACAAGGGTGCCAGCACGGAGCAGGAGGGCGGCGGCGACAGCACCGGCATCTACGCCACCGCCCGCATCCAGTACTCCGGATCCGTCGCCCCGAACGGCGGCAAGGGAAACGTGACGTTCCGCAGACGTCAACTGGAGTCCCCCGCCCTGCTGGTACGCCCCTTACCTCGGCGCCAAGGATTTCAAGAAGAAGATGTCCGCCGACATCGAGAAAGCCGCGACCGCACCCGGCATGACAGGCACTCCCTCGGCGGCGATCGGCCAGACGAAGGCCCACTACGAAGACGACTTCGGCTGGGAGGACCACCCCGGCTACAAGGACTACAACGTCGAAAAGGACGGCGAAGGGATGTTCTGGGCCGGTGTCGAGAATCCCGACGAGCCCGACGTACTCAAGCGGAGTTCCTGCACCGAGCTGCCCTTCTGGGTCGACAACGGTGAGGCGCCACCGCCCCAGTACGAGCAGGCCATCACCCCGGAGATACTCGCCGCCCTCGCCTACCAGCACATGGAACTCCCCGACACCGAGGTCACCCTCGCCCCGGCGCAGACCACGAAGGTGAACCTGCCGACCTGGGCCTGGCTCGACAAGGCCGACTTCCACGAGGTCCAGGCCACGGCGGCGATCAACGCCCCGGGCTTCGCCCTCCAGGCCACCACGACCGCGAAGCCCGTGTCCCTCAAGCTGGAGCCGGGAACCAAGGACGCCGAGACCTACCCGGCATCCGGCGCGTGCGTCATCGACGCCGACGGTTCCATCGGGGAGCCCTACGCCAAGGGCAAGGCCGACCGGACTCCGCCCTGCGGAATCAAGTACCTCCGCTCGTCCGGCGACGACACCTACGATCTCCGGGCCACCATCACCTGGGAGATCGCCTGGACCGGCACCGGCGGCGCAGGCGGGGACCTGCCCGACGGGACGTTCGGGACCACGCAGGCGGTCACCGTCCAGGAGATTCAGGCTGTCAACCGCTGATGGGACACGCCGGCCTCGCAAGAACGCGTCGCCGCTCACGGACTGGACCAGCTCTTCGACGGGGACTGGGCGGCGGCCGGGCGGTTCCTGGTGCGTTGGTACGGGCACTCGTCGCACCCCGAACGTCTGCTGGTACTGACACCGGACCGCATCGTGCCGGCCGCTCCTCCCAAACGGGTGTCCGTCCGGCGGACGGAGCGCATGGTGGTCGTTGCCGCGATTCCCGCGTCACAGGCCCGCGTGGAGGACCCGCTGCTCGGCGTCCACCCCAGTGACAGGCTCCGCGTCGTGTTCTCCGACGGGTCCTGGCTGACTGTCGTCACCGAAGAAAAGCGCAGCGAGATCCACAAGCATCCGATGCGGCTGCCCCCGTCCTGACCTGTTCGCGCTGGCGAAAGTCGGCAACTGGTCGATACGGTCGGTGAGCTTGCCCCAATGCCCGGAGGGAACCGGAACGCCGCATGAGCGACCTGACACTCGACGACACCATCTTCCAGCACCTGAAGGAGACGTTCTCCTCCATCAGCGACCGCATGGAAGCAACGCGCCGCACCTTGCGCGGCACCGACGCCTCGGCCGTCGGAGAACCCGGGCTCGTCGAGGACGTACAGGACTTCGCCGATGAATGGGGCTACGGCGTCAAGCAGTTGGGCAAGCACACACAGGGCGCCGTGAAGATGATCAACCACATCGGCGACACCTTCGGCAAGCTCGACCTGGAACTGGCCGAGTCCCTCAAGACCGCCAGGGCGAAGAAGGGCAAGTAGACGTGGCCGGTACGCGCCCCGCGTTCCCCAACATCGGCTGGGATCCCACCCCGGGAGACGTCGAGGACACCCGCGGCCTCGCCAAGAAGCTCGGCAGCCTGGCCAGTGACCTGGGCACCGCGGTGCGGGAACTCGAGCGCATCGAGTGCGGCGCCTGGAAGGGCAAGACCGCGGTCGCCTTCACGGAGTACATCGGCGAGGACGTCACCCCGCTCATCCGCAAGAGCTTCGAGTCCTTCGACAAGGCCTCACGCGCACTCCACCGCTGGTCCGACGAGCTGAAGGATTTCCAGGACGAGGCGAACCGGCTGGAGAAGTCGGCCGGGGAGAAGCTCGACGAGAGGGCCGACGCCGAGGCGAAGGCGGAGGGCAAGGGCAGCAAGGAACTCGGCGAGGCGTCCAGCGCGGTCGACGGGGTCGTCCAGAAGGTTCACGACCTTGAGGAGCGCTTCAAGGAGGCGGCCCGCCGCATCGGCAAGGAACTGGACAAGGCCGCCGGCCTCGCCCCCGACGAGCCCGGCTTCTGGGACAAGCTCGGCAAGGGCATCGCCGACGCCTGGGACGCCACCGGCGACTGGCTGAAGGAACACGCCGATCTGATCAAGGCGATCGGTGACCTGCTCAGCGACATCACGGCGGTGCTGGGCATGCTGGCCATCGTCACCCTCCCGTTCCCGCCCCTGGCGGCGATCTTCGGCACGGCCGCTCTCATCGGCGCCGGGTTGTCACTGGCAACCCACGCAGTGGCGAAGGCAGCGGGCGCCAACGTCGGCTGGGCACAGCTCGGACTCGACGCCGTGGGGCTGCTGCCGGGCATCGGCATGTTCGGCAAGGGCGTGAAGGTGATCGGCGCGGCCAAGGCGGCCACCACCGCAGGCAGACTGGGCAAGGGGTTCCAGGCCACCGGCGTCGGACGTGCCCGCATCATGCTCTCCTTCGGCGAGGAATCAGCCAATATCGCCGGCGGCCTGGGGAAGGCGGGCCTGGTGAAGATCGGCGGGATGTCCGACAACGTCTACGAAGTCGCCCACGCGACCAGCGGCCTGATGTCACGGATGGGTGGTCTCTCCGTCGCGGGTTACCACCAGGGGCAGTTGATCGGGACCAAGGGCGCCAACCTCATCCCTGGGGTGAGCATGAATCCGTTCGGCGCCACCGGCATAGCCCTGGATGCCGGACTCAAGGTCGCGCCGAAGATCTACGGACATGTGACCGCCGACTGAATCTTCTGCAGGAGAACATCACTCTCGTGTCCGCCGCGAAGGAAGACCCACACCCATGAAGCTCTGGCTGCCCCCATCGGGTGAGACGCTCCTCGCCCGTGCCCCTGTCGTGTTCGCCTCGGGTGCGGCCATGCGCGTCAAGGGAATGCGCTGGTTTCGCGACACAGAACGGCACGACATCCAGGACCGGCTGGAACAGGCCGGCTGGCCGCAGGGACCGACGTACACGGCCCGCTCCGTACCGGGAGCGGCAGCACTGAACACCCTCAAGGGCACGGCCATCGCCGCGGGGGCCCTGATCTGGGGCGCGCTCTCCTCCCAGGGCGGCAGCGTCGGCGGCCCGTCGGGGCGTGCCGGTTCGGACGTCCCTCTCGACCGGGCGGACGAGGTGGAGGACTTCCCGGTCGTCTGGGCCGCTCCGGGTACGACGGCCCGCACCCTGCCCTGGCAGTTGGACCCGGCCCGTTCCTCCTCGGACGACTACCGCACCCACGCGGTCGTCACCGACCGCCGACTGGTCGTCGTGGGTTTTCCGTACGTGAAGGGAAACGACTCGCTCATCGAGGACGAGCACCTGTGGGAGGTCCCCCGGTCCGCCATCGCGAACGTGGAGTTGCGTGATTTCAAGACCGGTCAGGACGTCAAGGTCGTCTTCACGGACGGCTCCTGGACCAGGCTCAGCAGCACCAATCGGGAGAGACTCACCCGCTACCTGATCGAACCCCCCGATTTCATTCCGCTGGAGTCGCTGACGCCCGCTCAGCGGGAGACGGCGGAGCGGTTCGCCTCGGCACAAGCACCGGACGCGCGGCCACCGCTCGTCAAGTCGCATCCCTGCGGCTGTTACCGCGTCGAGGTCCTGGCTCCGAGCACGATCCACGCATTCTTCGGGCACTCCGGTCTTCACACCGTCATGAACGGCGACGGCGTCGAACTCAAGCTGACCGAGTATCACCCGGACGACTTCCTGACCTGACATCTGCTTCGCACCGGACGAGAACGGCCCACGACGTCACATGACCTCTGCCACACCCACTCCGCACGCCGTCTTCGCGGCCGACGGCCTTCCGCCCCTCTGGTTCATCGCCCCGGAAGGGCTCTTCGCCCTCCCGCTGGCCGCCACCCCCGAGGAGCGAAGCCGGGCAGCCTCGGCATTCGTGCGGGAGCTGTACTCACGGGGCGACGAGCGCATCTGGGATCCCGCCGCTCCCTACTACGCGGCCATAGCGGAGATGATGGGGAACGCGGGTCTCTCCTACGCCGCGTTGGGCCTGTTCTCCACCGCGGAGGACGACGGCGCCTCAAGTGCCGATGTGAATCGCCACGAACCCGCCGAAGGCGTTGCGCAGTGCGCCTTCACGGTGGGAATCGTCCCCACGGACCAGGCCGCGGGCGACACGGACATCGTGGCGCAGGGAATTCTCGCGACCCTGGCCGCCGACCCGTACAACGACGTCATCTGGGTCGATCTTCCCTGCGGGCCCGCAGTGTCCTGCGTCACCCTTCGGGAGTACACCTTCGGCCCGGACGTGACCGCCAACTCCGAAGAGGTGAAACTCCTCACCGGCCAGATACAGGCGCACGTCCCTTTTCCCACGGGGCCGTACACCGCGGTGTTCACCCTCCACACGGCGTCCATGGACCACTGGAGCGACATCTACCACCTGATGTCGGCCATTCTCCGGACGCTCTCCTTTCATGACCCTGCCGAGGCGGCCGGAGAACAACCAGAAGCCGGCCGGCCATGAAACCCGGAGGACCCGGCGTCCGCCCGGCGCGCGCGGTAGTTTCGGCGTGCCGGGCGAACCGTCGTACGTCCGGCCCTACTTGCTCCGCGCCTGCTTGGCCAGTTCCTCGTCGATCTGTTCGAACTTGTCGGCGGCCGTGGTGAGGTAGTCGCCCATGCCGTCGAGGCCGTCGAGGGTTTCCTTCGCGCCCTTGGTGAAATCGTCGAAGTTCTCGTCGAAGGCCTTCGAGGAGGACTTCGTGACATAGCCCCCCTCGACCAGGTTGGCGATGTACTTGCGGAGGCCGTCGAGCTTCTCCTGGAGCTTTTCCTTCTCCTTCACGACATGCTTGGCAGCTTCCCGCATGTCCTGGTATGTGATGTCAAGGTCCTTGGCCATGAAGCCGCTTCCTCTCACAACGCCGCAGGGCCAACCCCCGTGGCTCCTTGTTTGCGGACCGAACCGACGCACCGGTCAAACCGGGCGCACCCGACGACCGGTGTGATCGTCCGCTCTTGAGGCAGCAGCTTACGGGGGTGACTTCTGGTGTCACATCCCCGCGTTGCCATCGGGAACGTCCGGTCACCGCCCTGTTGCCCGACCGCGACACCCAACGGATATCGTCGCCTGGGACTGTGCGCCGCGTTGCGGAAGCGGACACGGGGGCCGCCTGGGGGAGGACAAGCGTGCGACTGACTCTGACCGTCGTCGACCCGTTCGGCGGGGGCGCCGCCGACGTCGTGCTCGACGCCGATCCCGAGTCCACCGTGGGGGACATCGCCGAGGAACTGGCCAAGCAGGTCGGGGTATCGGGCGCGCAGGTCATCCCCATCGGACAGCAGCGCCGGGCACCCGCGGGCAACGCGCCCCTCGTCTACGTCGACGGGTACGCCGTCGATCCGTCCGCCACGGTCGTCGGGTCGCCGTTGCGGGAGGGGGCCGTCGTCTCCCTCCAGGATCCGTCCGGTTGCCTGCCCGGGGAGCCCACCGGACTCGTGGAGCTGCGGGTCGTCGGCGGGCCCGGCGCCGGGTTCGTGCACCGGCTCGGCGTGGGCAAGTACGACATCGGCAGCGGACCCGCGGCATACGTCCGTATCGACGATCCGGAGGTCGACGCCCGCGCCCTGACCCTCTCCGTGTCCACCGACGGCACCTGCGAGGTCGCCGTGCACGCCGACAAGGAGGGCGTCACCCTCGACGGCGAGAGCGTGAAGGACCGGGACGGCGACGAGTGGCCGCTCGGCGCGCAGATCGGCGTCGGCAACTCACTGGTCGAACTGGCCCGGTACGCGCCTCCCAACGCCGCGCTCAAGTGGTCCGAGGACGGGGTCGGGCTGGACTACAACCGGCCGCCCCGGCTGCGCCCGCCGCAGCGGCAGACCAACTTCCGGCTGCCGTCGCCGCCCCGCGAGTACGAGGCCCGGCCGCTGCCCTGGCTGATGGCGCTGACCCCGCTGGTCGGCTCCGTCGTGGCCGTGCTGGTCTTCCAGCGCTGGTACTACCTGATCATGGCGGGCCTCAGCCCGATCCTGCTCTTCGCCAACTACTTCAACGACAAGAAGCACGGGCGCAAGTCCCATGCCAAGCAGGTCAAGGAGTACGAGGAGCAGAAGACGCGGATCGAGAAGGACGCGCAGGACGCGCTGGTCGCCGAACGCGACGACCGGCGGCACGCGATACCCGACCCGGCGACCGTGCTCTCGGTGGCGACCGGGCCCCGCACCCGGCTGTGGGAGCGGCGCCGCACGGACCGCGACCACCTGCTGCTGCGCGTCGGCACCGGCCAACTGCCCTCCGAGGTCGTGCTCGACGACCCCGAGCAGGACGACCACCGCAGGCAGGTCACCTGGAAGATCGAGGACGCGCCCGTCGCGCTCAACCTGCGTTCGCTCGGCGTCGTCGGCATCGCGGGCCCCGGCGACAGCGCACGGTCCCTCGGCCGGTGGGCCGTCGCCCAGACCGCCGCGCTGCACAGCCCCATGGACGTGCAGTTCTACGTGCTCAGCGAGAACTCCGCCCAGCCCGAGTGGGACTGGGTCCGCTGGCTGCCGCACTCCCGGCCCTCCGGCGGCCAGGACGTCAACGTCCTCATCGGCACCGACGCCGAGACGGTCGGCGCCCGCGTCGGCGAACTCACGCAGCTCCTCGACGCGCGCAAGAAGGCCGCGGAGCAGAAGGGCGGCGGGCAGGCGTCGAGCTTCAGCGACCCGGACATCGTCGTCGTATGGGACGGGTCGCGGCGGCTGCGGTCGCTGCCGGGTGTCGTGCGGCTGCTGCGCGAGGGGCCGTCGGTGTCCATCTTCGCCGTCTGCCTCGACGCCGAGGAGCGCTTCCTGCCCGGCGAGTGCCAGGCCTTCGTCGTCGCCGAGCCCAAGGCCGAGGAGACCGGGCAGCGGCAGAACGAGCAGCGGCCCCAGCAGGTCTCCGGCGGGTTCCCGTCCTTCCAGGCCTGGCACACCGGTGCCACCGTGGAGAGCGAACAGCGGGCGCCCACCGAGAAGTTGCGGCTGCGCGTCGAGGAGGCGGGCGCCGAGCGGATCGCGGACGTACGGCCCGACCTCGTCACCCCCGCCTGGTGTCTGCGCCTGGCGCGCGCGATGTCCGCGCTGCGCGACATCAGCGGCGAGACCGAGGACTCCGCGCTGCCCGGCTCCAGCCGGCTCCTCGACGTGCTCCAGCTGGAGCCGCCGACGGCCGACGCGATCAGCGCCCGGTGGCGGATGGGCGGGCAGTCGACGATGGCCGTCATCGGTGAGTCCTACGACGGTCCCTTCGGCATCGACATGCGCAAGGACGGCCCGCACGGGCTCATCGCCGGTACGACCGGTTCCGGCAAGTCCGAGCTGCTGCAGACCATCGTGGCGGCCCTGGCGGTCGCCAACACGCCCGAGAACATGACCTTCGTCCTCGTCGACTACAAGGGCGGCTCCGCGTTCAAGGACTGTGTGAAGCTGCCGCACACCGTCGGCATGGTCACCGACCTCGACGCGCATCTCGTCGAACGGGCCCTGGAGTCGCTGGGCGCCGAGCTGAAGCGGCGCGAGCACATCCTCGCCGCCGCCGACGCCAAGGACATCGAGGACTACCAGGATCTGGTCAGGAGGGATCCCTCGCACGTCTCCGTGCCGCGACTGCTCATCGTCATCGACGAGTTCGCGTCCATGGTGCGCGACCTGCCCGACTTCGTGACCGGCCTCGTCAACATCGCCCAGCGGGGCCGTTCCCTCGGCATCCACCTGCTGCTGGCCACCCAGCGGCCCAGCGGTGTCGTCTCCCCCGAGATCCGCGCCAACACCAACCTGCGGATCGCGCTGCGCGTGACCGACGGCAGCGAGTCGAGCGACGTCATCGACTCCCCGGAGGCCGGTCACATCTCCAAGAGCACCCCCGGCCGCGCCTACGTCCGCCTCGGCCACTCCTCCCTGGTCCCCTTCCAGTCGGGCCGGGTGGGAGGCCGCAGGCCGGGTGCCGCCGACCCCGCCGCGCTCGCCCCCTGGGTGGGCCCGCTGGACTGGGCGGACCTCGGCCGGGCCGCGCTGGCCAAGCCGAAGTCCGAGTCCCGCGAGGACGACGAGATCACCGACCTCAAGGTGCTCGTGGACGCCGTGCGCGACGCCAACCGGTCGCTCGGCATCCCCGCCCAGCACAGCCCCTGGCTGCCGGCGCTCGACGAGACGCTGCTGCTGGACGAGATCGAGGTCCCGGCCCTCTCCGGCGCCGCCCCGGGCAAGCTGCCGCCCGCCCCGTACGGCATCGAGGACCTGCCCTCCGACCAGGCCCGCCGCCCGGTCGTCGTCGACTTCGCGAGCTTCGGCCATCTGATGATCGGCGGCGCCCCGCGCAGCGGCCGGTCCCAGGTGCTGCGCACCATCGCGGGCTCGCTGGCCCGCACCCACTCCGTCGCCGACGTCCACCTGTACGGCATCGACTGCGGCAACGGCGCGCTCAACGCGCTGACCCGGCTGCCGCACTGCGGCGCGGTCGTCGGCCGCAACCAGACCGAGCGCGTGGTACGGCTCGTCAACCGGCTCAAGGGCGAACTCTCGCGCCGCCAGGATCTGTTGGCCGACAAGGGCTATGCCGACATCGGCGAGCAGCGGGCGGCGGCCGGCGAGGACGAGCGGCTGCCGCACATCGTCGTCCTGCTGGACCGCTGGGAGGGCTGGGTGCCCACCCTCGGCGAGGTCGACCACGGCTCGCTGACCGACGAGTTGCAGACGATGATGCGCGAGGGCGCCAGCGTCGGCATCCACCTGGTCCTCACCGGTGACCGCACCCTCCTCGTCGGCCGCATCGCGACCCTCACCGAGGACAAGTACGGCCTGCGCCTTGCCGACCGCAGCGACTTCTCCTCCCTCGGCATCCCGACCCGCAAGGTGCCCGAGGAGATCCCGCCGGGCCGCGCTTTTCGCAACGAGGCCGGTACGGAGACCCAGTTCGCGCTGCTCGCCGAGGACACCACCGGGCAGGGCCAGGCGGCCGCGCTGACCGCGATCGGCGAGGCCGCGGCGGTGCGCGACGCCGAAGTGCCGCGCGCCCGGCGCCCGTTCCGCGTCGACAGCCTGCCCAGCCGGATCTCCTTCACCGAGGCGTGGGAGCTGCGCGACCCGGAGGCGTCCCGCTCCAGGCTGTGGGCGCTGGTGGGCATCGGCGGCGACGAGATCGTCGGCTTCGGCCCCGATCTCGCGGACGGCGTACCGGCGTTCGTCATCGCGGGTCCGGCCAAGTCGGGCCGCTCCACGGTGCTGATGAACGTCGCGAACTCCTTCCTCACCCAGGGCACCCGCCTCGTCGTCGCCGCGCCCCGGCAGTCGCCGTTGCGTCGACTGGACGGCGCGGACGGCGTGCTGAAGGTCTTCACCGGCGACGACATCGACGAGGACGAGTTCGAGGAACTCATCGACGGGGCGAGCCCGCAGGAGCCGATCGCCGTCCTGGTCGACGACGGCGAGATCCTGGAGGACTGCGATGCCGAGAGCCAGCTGAAGAAGATCGTCTCCCGGGGTGCCGAACGCGGCCTCGCCCTCGTCATCGCCGGTGACGAGGAGGACGTGTGCAGCGGCTTCTCCGGCTGGCAGGTGGACGCGAAGAAGGCCCGCCGGGGCATCCTGCTCTCCCCGCAGGAGTCCTCCAGCGGCGACCTCATCGGCCTGCGCGTCTCCCGCGGCATGGTCGGCGGCCAGATCACCCCCGGCAAGGGCATGCTGCACCTCGGGGACGGAGAGCTGCGCACCGTCGTCGTGCCGGGGTGAGCGGGGGATCGGCACGGCCGAAGCGACGGAAGGCGATGGGGCCCGCCCCGCGCTACGAGCACCGGCCCGGCCGGCCGCGCAACGCCGGGCCTCCCGACACCAGCCGCCGGGACCGGGTGTTGGGACGCCGACCGCCACCGCGTGGGCGAGGCCCGCTGGGTGCACGAGGCTTCCCGGGTCTGTCGGGCGTCGGCGTGCTCGCCACCGTGGCCGTGGCCGCCGTACTGATCACCCTGCTGGTGAGGCACCTCTCCCGGCGCGAGGCGGAGGAGGCCGAGGAGGCCGCTCCGCCGGCTACTTGATCTTCGACAACCGTGCCTCGGGCCGTCCCGACTCCTCGCTGTCGGAGGCGTAGTCGAGGTCGTCCCCGACCGGGGTGAAACGGACGGTCGTGAGCGCAGGGTTGCAGCCGTCGTGGTTGCCCTTCGCGCCGACGGACGCGGCGACGATCTGCTTGCCGGTGACCTTCTTCAGCGTCAGTACGTCGACACAGACGCCGCCCAGTACGTCGGTCTCGTGCAGTCTGCCCAGCTCCTGGCCGATGTCCGCCTGTTTGATCGTGATGCGGAAGGTGCCCAGCGGCAGCTTGCCGTCCAGGGCGGCGGCCCGGCCCTCCCAGGTGCCGAGGTAGCGCTCGGGCACGCGGCCGGGGGTGGACGGCGCGTGCGTGGCGGCGTCGCCGGCGCCGGGGGTGCCCTCACCGCTCTCGCCCGGCAGCAGGTCCATGAGGAACACCGAGCCGACGGTCACCACCGCCAGCGCTCCCGCCACCGCGAGTGCCACGGTGCAGCTGAGCCGCCGCCCACGGCCACCGGCGCCCCGCGTGGACGCCGCCGCCACGGACAGGGCGAGCCCGCCCGGCGGGCGACCACCGTCCCGCGGTCCGGGCACGGGCGCGGGAGCCGCCCCGGATGCCGGCGCCACGCCCGGCGGCGGCATCACCGGTGGTGGTCCGAAGGTGCCCGCGAGGGGTGCCGGGGTGCTCTCGCCGGGCGCTGTGACGGACGGCCGGCTGAATCCGACCGGGCCCGAAGCCGGCTCCTGCGAGGCCTCGGCGCCCGGGGCCGACCGCGCGGCGTCCAGGTTCAGCAGGTGTACGGCGCTCCGGCTGACCCGCTCCACCAGCGCCCCCGGCAGCCAGCCGCCGCTCACCAGTCGCGCCGCGCCCTCGGGAGCGAGCCGCCGGGCCGCCTCGCCGGGGGCCGGGCGGGCGGCCGGGTCCTTCGCGAGGCAGGCCGCGACCAGCTCGCGCAGCTCCCCGTCCAGGCCGTCGAGCCGGGGCTCCTCGTGGACGACCTTGTAGAGCAGCGCGGCCGAGGAGTCCCCGGCGAAGGGCGGGCGCCCCGTCGTCGCGTACGCCAGCACCGCGCCCAGCGAGAAACGTCCGCCGCGCCCGTGACGCCCCGGCCGAGGATCTGCTCGGGCGACATGTAGCCGGGTGAGCCGATGGAGACGCCCGTCGAGGTCAGGGAGGCGGTGCCGTCGGTGGCGCGGGCGATGCCGAAGTCGATCAGGAGGGGGCCGTCGAGGGTGAGCAGGACGTTGGACGGCTTGACGTCCCGGTGGACGAGGCCCAGCTCGTGGACCGCGGCCAGCGCCTCGCCGAGGCCCGCGCCGAGTGCCCGTACCGAGTGGACGGGCAGCGGGCCGTCGTCCGCGACGGCCCCGGTCAGGGACGGTCCGGCCGCGTACGCCGTGGCGACCCACGGCACCCGTGCCCCGGGGTCCGCGTCCAGGACGGGGGCGGTCCAGGCGCCGCCCACCCGGCGCGCGGCGTCCACCTCCCGGCGGAACCGGGCCCGGAACTCCTCGTCCAGCGCGAAGTGCGGGTGCACGATCTTCACCGCGACCGTGCGGCCCCCGGCGCTGCGTCCCAGGTAGACCCGGCCCATCCCGCCGGAGCCCAGTCGGCCGAGCAGCCGGTAGGGCCCCACGACGGTGGGTTCGTCGACTTCGAGCGGCCGCATGGCGTCCACCCCTCCCCCGTACGCCGGTACCTGCCAGCAGGGTAGTGGGCCGCCCGCGAAAGGCCCGCGGCGCGGATCAGGGCCGGAGCAGCTCGACCCGCACGTCCGCCGGGAATCCGGTGGTGGGGCCGACGCGGCGGGCGAACTCGGCGACCGCCTTCAGTTGCGGGGCGCCGAAGCGGAAGTCGAGGGTGGTGAAGTAGCGGGCGAGGGTCTGCTCGTCGAAGGCCTCCCAGCGGGCCGCCTGCTCGGCGACCTTCTCCACCTCTTCAAGGGAGAGGTTGCGGGAGGCGAGGAAGGCCTCGTGCACCTTGCGGGTGATGACCGGCTCGCGCTCCGCGTAGTCGCGCCGGGCCGCCCAGACCGCGAAGACGAACGGCAGGCCGGTCCACTCCTTCCACAGCGTGCCCAGGTCGTGCACGTCGAGGCCGTAGCGCGGGCCGTCGATCAGGTTGGCGCGCAGGGCCGCGTCGCCGATGAGGACGGCCGCGTCGGCCTCCTGCATCATCAGGCTCAGGTCCGGCGGGCAGGTGTAGTAGTCCGGCTGGACGCCGAAGCGGTCGGCGAGCAGCAGCTGGGCCAGCCGCACGGAGGTGCGCGAGGTCGACCCGAGGGCGACCCGGGCGCCGTCCAGCCGGTCCAGCGGGACCTGCGAGACGATCACGCAGGACATCACCGGGCCGTCGCAGCCGACGGCGATGTCGGGGAAGGCGACCAGGTCGTCGGCGTTCTTGAGGAATTCGACCAGGGTGACGGGACCGATGTCGAGATCGCCGCGCACCAGTTGCTCGCTGAGCCTCTCCGGGGTGTCCTTCGTCAGCTCGAAGTCGAGAAGCGTGCCTGTTCTCGCGAGCCCCCAGTACAGGGGCAGGCAGTTCAGGAACTGGATGTGGCCGACGCGCGGCCGGTTGCGAGAATTGTCCACATCGCGAGGCTAGCCCTCCCCCGGTATCCGCCCGGCGCCGACCCCCGCCGTCGGCCGAACGGCGCAGACGTTCAAACGTCCGGGTGAAGTGATCTTGACCTCTGTTGCGCCCGGGGGCCTGCGTGCTAGGCTCACAGCAAGTTGCAGTTTGGTTTCCCTTGCAGTACAGAGCCTGCGGAGCATGTGACCGCGGGCTCTCGTCGTTCTCAGACATATGCAGTTGTGCAGCATTCCAGTCTTCACACTTGCTGGTTCTGGAGCAGGGCAACCCTTTGGGCCCAAGGAGGGCTTATGGCTACCGGAACCGTGAAGTGGTTCAACGCCGAAAAGGGCTTTGGTTTCATCGCCCAGGAAGGCGGCGGCCCCGACGTCTTCGTCCACTACTCCGCGATCAACGCGACCGGCTTCCGGTCCCTTGAGGAGAACCAGCAGGTGAACTTCGACGTCACGCAGGGCCCGAAGGGCCCGCAGGCGGAGAATGTCACTCCTGTCTGATTGACAGCAGTACCCAAGGAGCCCCGCGCCATCTTCGGCGACGGGGCTCCTGCCCTTTTGCTCCCCGGCGGAGACCGGCTGTCGGTGCCCGCCGCTAGGGTCCCCGCCATGACCGACGCCACTGGACACGACACCGCACACGACACCGGCTTCCTGGACGCCACCCGGACCTTCTACGACACCATCGCCGAGGACTACGCCGACCGCTTCGGCTCCCTCGGCGCGGGCACCGCGCTGGACCGGGCCCTGATGGGCGCCTTCGCCGAGCTGGTGGGGCCGCACGGGCAGGTGGCCGACCTGGGCTGCGGGCCCGGCCGGGTCACCGCGCATCTCGCCTCCCTGGGGCTGCGGGTCTTCGGCGTCGACCTCTCCGCCGCCATGCTCGCGATCGCACGCCGCGAGAATCCCGGCCTCCGGTTCGAGGCGGGCTCCATGCTGGAGCTGGACCTGCCCGACGGCGCCCTCGCGGGGGCCGTCTCCTGGTACTCGTCGATCCACACGCCGTGGGGGCGGCTGCCGGACCTCTTCGCGGAGTTCCACCGCGTGCTGGCCCCGGGCGGGCATCTGCTCCTCGCCTTCCAGGTCGGCGACGAGCCGCTGCGCCTCGATGGGCCCTTCGGCCACCGGGTCGCCCTGGACTTCGAGCGGCGGCGGCCCGAGCCGATGGCGGAGCTGCTGGCGGCGGCCGGGTTCACGGTGCTGTCCCGGACGGTGCGGGCGCAGGAGGCGGACACCTCCTCGAAGGTCCCGCAGGCCTGCCTCGTCGCCCGCCGCTGAGCGCCCGTACCCGTACCCCGGGCTATGTCTCGTACAGCGCCTCCACCGCTCCCGCGAAGTCCCGCATGATCGCCGCGCGGCGCAGCTTCATGGAGGGGGTCAGATGGCCCTCCCGCTCCGTGAAGTCCCGGGGCAGGACGGCGAAGCGGCGGATGGACTCCGGGCGGGAGACCAGCTTGTTGGCCTCGTCGACGGCCCGCTGGAGCACGGCCAGGATCTCGGCGTCCTCGGCCAGCAGCTCCGGCGGCACCGGGTGCTTGCCGTTCATGCGGCGCCAGTGGTCCACGCCGTCGGCGTCGAGGGTGAACAGGGCCGAGACATAGGGGCGGCGGTCGCCCACGACGATGCACTGGGAGATCAGGGGGTGGGAGCGCAGCCAGTTCTCCAGCGGGGCCGGGGCCACGCTCTTGCCGCCCGCGGTGATCAGCAGCTCCTTCTTGCGGCCGGTGATCGTCAGATACCCCTCGTCGTCCAGGCTGCCGATGTCGCCGGTGGGGAACCAGCCGTCGGAGGTGGCGGGGACGATGCCGCCCGCCTGCGGATCCCAGTAGCCGTGCAGGAGCTGGCCGCCGGCGATGAGGATCTCGCCGTCGGCGGCTGTCCGGATGCGGGTGCCGGGCAGGGGCCAGCCGACCGTGCCGAGGCGCGGCTTCAGCGGGGGCGTCACCGTGGCGGCGGCCGTCGTCTCGGTGAGGCCGTAGCCCTCGAAGATCTCGATTCCGGCGCCTGCGTAGAAGGCGGCCAGGCGGCGGCCGAGCGGGGAGCCGCCGCAGATGGCGTACTTGACCCGGCCGCCCATGGCGCGCCGGATCTTGCGGTAGACGAGGGGGTCGTAGAAGGAGCGGGCGGTCCGCAGGCCGCGGCCGGGGCCGCCGCCCGTGCCCGTCTGGCGGGCCTCCAGGGCCTCGCCGTAGCGCACCGCGACCGAGGCGGCGCGGTCGAAGGACGAGGCCCGGCCGCCCGACTCGGCCTTGGCGCGGGCGGTGTTGAAGACCTTCTCCAGCATGTACGGGATGGTCAGCAGGCAGGTCGGCCTAAAGGCGGCGAGGTCGGGCAGCAGGTCCGCCGGTTTCAGGCTCGGCGCGTGGCCGAGGCGGACCCGGGCGCGGACGCAGGCCACGGCGACCATGCGGCCGAAGACGTGGGACATGGGCAGGAAGAGCAGGATGGAGGGCTCCACGCCCGTCTCCGCCTTGAAGACGGGGTAGAGCAGCTCGATCGCGTTGTCGACCTCGGCGAAGAAGTTGCCGTGGGTGAGCACGCAGCCCTTCGGGCGGCCGGTGGTGCCCGAGGTGTAGATCACGGTGGCGAGGGTGCTCGGGCCGAGCATGCCCCGGCGCACCTCCACCTCCGCGTCCGCGGTCCGCATGCCCAGCTCCGCCAGCCGGTCCACATGGCCCTTCTCCATGACCCACAGGTGCTTGAGGTCGGGGATGCGGTCCAGCTCGGGGCCAAGGGCCGCGGCCTGCGCGGCGGTCTCGGTGACCAGGGCGACCGCGCCGGAGTCCTGGAGGATCCAGCGGGTCTGGAAGAGGGAGGAGGTCGGGTAGACGGGGACGGTGACCAGGCCGGCCGCCCAGGCGGCGAAGTCGAGCAGCGTCCACTCGTACGTCGTCCGCGCCATGATCGCGACGCGGTCGCCCGGCGTCAGGCCCTCGGAGATCAGGCCCTTGGCCACCGCGAGCACCTGTCCGGCGAAGGCGGCCGCCGTCACGTCGGACCAGTCCCCGTCCGGCGATCTGCGGCTGAGGACCACCCGGTCCCCGGCCGCCGCCGCGTTGTCGAAGGGCAGGTCGGCCAGGGAGCCGCGCCGCACCGGCGGGGCGAGCGGCGGTACGTACGCCTCCCGTACGGCCCCGTCCAGCCGCCGTGTCTCGGGCGCCACCAGGGTGGGGCCGGGCGAGTCCGCGTAGGCGGCGGACGCCGCGAAGGAGGGAAGGGGGGTGGACACGGGGCGGCTCCTGGGACCGTGCGGCGGCGAGGTCGCTGCTGTCACTGCTTGCCGCATGACGTACGTGCCTCGGGCGCCGAGGCGTTCAGCGCCGGGTTCCGCGGACCTGGGTCACCGGCGGTCGGTCCCGGGATCGTACGGCGCCCGCGTGGGGAGTTGGTGCGTGTTCGGGGATGGTCCCGCGCCGGGGGTGTGCAGTGTCGGCGGCTGCTCGGGCGCGGGTCACGTTCGTTCCAGTACGGCCGTGACGCCCTGACCGCCGGCCGCGCACACGGAGATCGGTCCGCGCCCCGGCCCCCGCGCTCGGCGAGCAGCTTGGCCAGGGTCGCCACGATCCGGGCGCCGGTCGCCGCGAAGGGGTGGCCGGTGGCGAGGGAGGAGCCCGCCGCGTTGAGGCGGGCGCGGTCCACCGGGGCGAGGCCGCGCTTCTCCCAGGCCGCCGGCGTGGCCGGCACCTGGGAGGCGAAGGCCTCGTGGATCTCGACGAGGTCGAAGTCCTCGATGCCGGGCCCGGCCCGCCCGAGCATGCGCGGGACCGCGTACGCCGGGGCCATCAGCAGCCCGTCCTCGCCGTCGGCCACGTCACCGCCGGCGAAGTCGACCGCCGCCGTCTCGTACGCCGTCAGATACGCCGGCGGCTCCAGCCCCCGCCCCTCGGCCCACTCCCCGCTCGCAAGGAGCACCGTCGCCGCGCCGTCGTCCGTCAGCGGCGTCGAATTGCCCGCCGTCATCGTGGGGTCGGCACCGGACAGGCCGAACACCGGTTTCAGGGCGGCCAGTTGCTCCGCCGTCGATCCCGGGCGCAGGTTCTGGTCGCGGGCCAGGCCCCGGAAGGGGACCACGAGATCCCGGAGGAGGCCGCGTTCACAGGCCGCCGCGAGCCGCCGGTGGCTGGTCGCCGCCAACGCGTCCTGTTCCTCGCGGGTGATGCCCCGGGCGCGGGCGGTGACCGCGGCGTGCTCGCCCATCGACAGGCCGGTGCGGGGCTCGGCGTTGCGCGGGATGTCGGGGACCGGGTGACTCGGGCGGACCTTGGCCGGCGCCTTCGCCCGGCCGCCGGGGGACTTCGCCCGGCGGGCCGCCGGCAGGATGCGGCGCGGGCGGTCGTTGACGCCGAGCGGGGCGTCGCTCGCCGTGTCGGCGCCGCCCGCGATCGCCGACTCGGTCTGGCCGAGGGCGATCTTGTTGGCGGCGGCGATCACGGCCTGGAGCCCGGTGCCGCAGGCCTGCTGGATGTCGTGGGCGGGGGTGCGCGGGTCCAGTGCCGAGCCGAGGACCGTCTCGCGGGCGAGGTTGAAGTCGCGGCTGTGCTTGAGGACCGCGCCGGCGACGAACTCGCCGACCGCGCCCGGGTCCTGGAGGCCGTGGCGCTCGGTCAGGGCGTCGAGGGCGGCGGTGAGCACTCCTGGTTGGAGGCGGAGGCGTACGGCCCGTCGGAGCGGGCGAAGGGGATGCGTGCGCCGTCCAGGACCGCGACGCGCCGCACCTGCGACGGCCTCGCGGGTGTCGTGGGGCTCATGGGGCTCATGGGTCTCATGGGGACCTCACCTCGACCTGCTCCTCGCCCGTGACATAGGCTTACCTCCGGTAACCTTACTCCAGAGTAAACAAGTGTGGGCATCGTCCGGAGTCTCATACGGAGCTGGGAGAGTCACCCATGGCCGACCGCTATCTGCGCTTCACCGGCACCGCGCCCGGCCGCTTCCTGACCCGCCGGCTCGGCCTGCCGCAGCCGGTCGGGCTGGTCCGCCGCTCGGCGCGGCACCCGCGCCTCACCGGAGGGCTGCTGAGTCTGACGGCCGGCCCCACCGACCTGGACCTGGCACCCGTCCTCGCCCGCACCGGCCTCGGCCCGGACGACGAGGGCCGCCCCGCAGCGGTCGTCCTCGACGCCACCGGGGTCCGCGACGTCGACGCCCTCGCCGGGGTGCACGCCGCGCTGCACCCCGTCGTACGGTCCGTCGCGGTGAGCGGCCGGGTGGTGGTGCTCGGCGCGCCGCCCGACCCCGCCGACCACCATCAGGCCGCCGCCCAGCAGGCGTTGGAGGGCTTCACGCGCTCGCTCGGCAAGGAGATCGGGCGCGGCAGGACGGTCAACCTCGTACGCCTCACCGACGCCCCCGCCGCCGAGTCCACCCTGCGCTTCCTCCTCTCGCCCGCCTCCGCGTACGTCAGCGGCCAGGTGATCGAGGTCGGGGGCGGGAGCGGGAGCGGGGCCGGGGTCCGCGTCCCCGACGACTGGGACCGCCCCCTCGCCGGGCGCACCGCGCTGGTCACCGGCGCCGCGCGGGGCATCGGCGCGGCGGTCGCCGAGACGCTGGCCGGGCAGGGCGCCGAGGTCGTCGTCCTCGACGTGCCGCGGGCGGAGCAGGACGCGCGCGGGGTCGCCGAGCGCATCGGCGGCAGCGCGCTCACGCTCGACATCACGGCCGCCGACGCGGGCGGGCGCATCGCCGCCGCGCTGCCCGGCGGACTCGACGTACTGATCCACAACGCGGGCGTCACCCGTGACCGGCGCCTGGTCAACATGCCCGCCGACCACTGGAGTTCGGTGCTCGAACGTCAACCTCGCGAGCGTCCTGCGCAGCACGGACGCGCTGCTGGCCGCGGGTGCGGTGAACCGGGGCGGCCGGATCGTGGCAACCGCCTCGATCTCCGGGCTCGCGGGCAACGCGGGGCAGACCAACTACGGCGCGAGCAAGGCGGGCGTCGTCGGCCTGGTCCGTTCCCTCGCGCCGCGCGCGCTCGCCGAACACGGGGTGACGGTGAACGCGGTCGCGCCGGGGTTCATCGAGACCAGGATGACCGCGGCGGTGCCGCTGTTCATCCGCGAGGCCGGCCGCCGCATGAACTCCCTCGCCCAGGGCGGCCTGCCGGTCGACGTGGCCGAGACGAGCGCCTGGCTCGCGCATCCGGCCTCGGGCGCGGTCAACGGCCAGGTCGTACGGGTCTGCGGCCAGAGCCTGCTGGGGGCGTGATGAGCACCGCGTCCACGACGACCGCCCTGACCGGCGTCCCCACGCTGCCGCCGCTCCTCGCGCGCGGCGCGCTGCTGTCGCCCCTGAAGCGGCCCCGCCCCAACGCCGGCTTCCCGCGCACCCGGCTGGTGCTGCCCGGCCTGCGGGTGGACCTCGCGCGGCTGGCGGCGTACGAGCGGGTGTGCGGGTTCGCCACCGGGGCCGACGCGCTCCCGGTGACGTATCCGCACGTGCTGGGCTTCCCGATGGCCATGCGCCTGATGAGCGGCCGGGACTTCCCGCTGCCCCTGCTCGGGCTCGTCCACACGTCGGTAGACATCACCCGGCGGGCGGCCATGCCGGCGACCGCCGGGTACGAACTCACCGCGTACGTCGAGGGCCTGGCCCCGCACCGGCGCGGCACCGAGGCCACGGTGGTGACGGAGGTACGGGCCGGGAGCGGCCTCGTGTGGGACTCCCGCAGCACCTACCTGGCCCGCCACCGCACACCGGCCGCCGCCACCGCCCCCGCCCTCGGCCCGGACGGCGGCCCGGACGGCAGCGGCCCGGACGGCGGCGGCCCGGTGTCGTCCGGCCCGCCGTCCGAGGGCGCCGCGCCCCTCCCCGCCCGCGCCGAATGGCGGCTCGCCGCGGACCTCGGGCGGCGGTACGGTGCCGTGTCGGGGGACCGCAACCCGATCCATCTGCATCCGCTCACCGCCCGCCTGTTCGGCTTCCCGCGGGCCATCGCGCACGGCATGTGGACCGTGGCCCGGTGCCTCGCCGAGCACGGGACACCGGAGGCGGCCGTGGTGCGGGCGGAGTTCCGGGCGCCGGTGCCGCTGCCGGGGAAGGTGACGTACGGGGCCGCGGACGGCCGCTTCGAGCTGCGCGGCGACGAGGGGCGCCGGCCGCACCTGTCGGGCGGGGTCGGGCCCTACCCGGCGGCCTGAACAGGGGCGGCCCGCGCCACCCGTGGCCCCGGGCCCGGCACGGGCTCCCGTGCGTCCGGCTCGGGCTCCGGCGGCTCGGAGTCCTGCGGTGGGGACCACGGGCGGCCCGTCATCAGATTGCCCAGGCCCGCCCAGGCGAAGTTCATCAGGGTCGCCGCCGCCTGTTTCGCGGTGACGCCCTCGGTGGTGCCCGCCCAGTCGGCGAGCGACTCCGCCGCGCCGACCAGCGCCTCGGCCAGCCCGGCGACCTCGCCCTCGGGCAGGTGCGGGTCCTGGTGCGCGTCCCGCGCCGCCGCGACGATCAGCTGCGTCACGAACGCGACGATCTCCGCGCGCATCGCCGCCACCTCGACCGCGAACCGCTCGCCGTGGATGCGGGCCTGGAGGTGCAGCACCCGCCAGGCGTCCGGGTTGCGCGCGGTGTGCGTGAAGAACGCCCGCAGCCCCGACCAGAGTTGCCCGTCGGCGGACAGTCCCGGGCGCACCCCCGCCCGGACCGCCTCGGTGAGGGCCCGTGCCTCGCGGCGGATGCAGGCGGTGAACAGGTCGTCCTTGGAGTTCAGGTAGAGGTACACCAGCGGCTTGGAGACACCCGCCAGTTCGGCGATCTCGTCCATCGAGGCCGCCATGTACCCGCGTTGCCCGAAGATGCGCACGGCGGCGTCCAGCATCTGCTGCTCACGGACCGCTCGCGGCATCCGCTTGGTCTTCCCAGCACCCATGCGGATCAGCGTACGGTCCGTACGACCGTACGCAGGCCGAGCCACAACGATCAGTTGTACGGGCCTAGGATGAGCCCGTGGACACCGAGGCGTTGCGATCGTTCGTCCGGGCGGCCGAACTCGGACAGTTGCGGCACGCGGCCGATGAGCTGGGCGTGACCCAGCAGGCGGTCTCCAAGCGGATCGCCGCCCTGGAGCGCGAGTTGGAGGTCCGGCTGTTCACACGGACCGCCCGCGGGGTCGAGCTGACGCTCGACGGTCAGGCCTTCCTGCCCCACGCGCGAGGCGTGGTCGCCGGTCTCGACCGCGCCGTCACCGCGGTCAGGCCGGGCTCCCGGGCCCTGCGGATCGACGTTCTCGGCCTGCGGAGCGCGCAGGCCGTCGTCCTGCACGACTACTGGCGGTCGCGTCCCGGGACCGACCTCGACGTGGTGACCCTCCGGGTCGCGGATCCACGCGTGGCCGTCGCCGCGGTCGAGGCGGGCGATGTCGACGCCTCGTTCCGCACCGTCACCGACCCGGCCGCGCTGCCGCCCGGCGTGCGCATGATCCACGCGTTCGACTCGCCGCTGGAACTCCTCGTCGGCCCCGGGCATCCGCTCGCCGCCGCGCGGAGCGTGACACCGGCGCGGCTGCGCGGGCACCGGATCTGGGTGCCCGGCATCGCGCCCCGCAGCGAGTGGGCGGAGTTCTACGAACAGCTCGCCGCCGGCTTCGGGCTGCGCGTCGACTCGACGGGCCCGCACTTCGGGGACGAAGTGCTCCTGGACACCCTCGCGGACTCCGCGGACGTGGCCACCCTGGTCGGGGCGCGCGACCGGTACCTCTGGCCCGCGACCCACGACCTGCGCCGCATCCCGGTCGTGAACCCGACCCTCGCCTACCCGCTCTCGCTGCTCCTCCCCCGTACGAATCCGCATCCGGGGCTCCGGGGGATCATCGCCCACCTCGGGAACCTGCCGGGGCCGACCGGGACGGTCTGGCTCCCGTCCTGGGCGACGGCGGCGGGAACCGCCCGCGGTTCGTCCACGTCGAGGGGGGCCGACGAGAAGAACGCGGGGAGGCAAAGGCCTTAGCACCCAGACTTTGATAGGCAGGAGGGGACTACTGCCCGTAAAACGCAAAGGACCCCGGTTTCCGGGGAATTCGGAAACCGGGGTGCGTGCAGGCGTGACGGACGTTACGAGGTCTGGCCCCGCGCCCGTGCCGCGTCGTCGGCGACATCCTCCTGGCCGCGGTTGGCCTCCAGGTTGGACTTCATGCGGTCCACGCGCCGCACGACCTGCATCGAGGCCCGGTCCCGCTCCTTGCGCAGCGCGACATAGCTGATGGGGGCCGAGATCACCAGGGAGAGCAGAAGGATCCACATGCCGTTGGAGTCGCCGAGACCGCGCGGGAAGACGCCGGCGTAGACGAGCCCCCAGACGGCCACGAGGCAGGCCACGAAGATCCCGAGGCGCATCAGCGTGTAGCGGAGCATCTCAATCCACTCTTCCGTTTCTGGCACAAAGAGGCACCGTCCAGTGAAACATGCCCGGACGCCGGTCCCGGCGGCGGGGGTCGGGCCCCGGCCGCGCGGGGCGGGCTCAGGCCAGCGGCAGCAGCATGAAGATGTCGTCCCGGTCGTCACCCGGCGCCACCCGGATCGCGCCGGGCACCCGGCCGACCTCCTTGTAGCCGCAGGACTCGTAGAACCGTTCGAGGCCGAGGCCGCCCCGGCAGGTCAGCCGGATCGCCTCGACGCCCTCGCAGGTGCGGGCCGCGTCCGCGGCGGCGGCCATCAGCTCCCGGCCGCGGCCCCGGCCCTGGTGGCGCGGGTGGACCATCACCGTGTTGAGCCACAGCCAGTGGATCATCAGCCGGTGCGTGTTGAGGGTGAGGAACGCGGTGGCGGCCACCCGCCCCTCCTCGTCGTGGCCGACCAGCAGGCGGGTGCGGCCCTCGGCCATGGCGACCATGTGCTTGACCAGCTCGGGACGCACGTCCTCCCTCGTCACGGGCGGTACGAAGCCCACGGAGCCGCCCGCGTTGGAGACGTCGGTCCACAGGTCGAGGACGCCGTCACGCAGTGCGGGGGTGACGGGCGGTTCGAAAGTGAAGGTAAGGGACACGGTGCCATCGTAATCCTTACGCGAGGACCCGTGCGGCCACTTTCAGGTCCGCGACCAGTCCCCGGTACGCCTCCTCCCGGTCCTCGGCACGCAGCACGGCGGACGGATGCACGGTCGGTACGAGCCGTTCGGGGTGCCCGTGGATCCGCTCCTCAAGGATCGTGCCGCGCACCCCAGTGACCCGGAACGACGATCCGAGCAGGGCCTTTCCGGCCGTGGCGCCGAGTACGACGATCAGTTCGGGCCGTACGCGGTCCAGCTCGGCGGCCAGCCAGGGGCCGCAGGCGGCCGTCTCGCGCAGGGTGGGCGCCTTGTGGATACGGCGCTTGCGGGGCTCGGCCCGGGTGAACTTGAAGTGCTTGACGGCGTTGGTCACATAGGCCTCGCCGGCCTCGATGCCGGAATCCGCGAGCGCGCGGTCCAGCAGCCGGCCGGCCGGTCCGACGAAGGGCTCGCCCTGCCGGTCCTCCTGGTCGCCGGGCTGCTCACCGACGAGCATGACGCGGGCGGTCGCCGGGCCGGCCCCGAAGACCGTCTGGGTGGCGTTCCTGTGCAGGGGGCAGCCGCGGCAGCCGGCGGCGGCTTCGCGCAGGGCGGGGAGGCCGCCGCGCCGGGGTACGAAGGGTTCGGCGGTGTAGGCGTCCTCGGGTGCGGGAGTGGACATGCGGGCCGGGTACCCACCGTGGGGGCCGTTCGCGCAGACGTGCACCGGACGCCCCCGAAAGGGGCGCGGGGAACTGCGCGACCGGCCACAGACCACCCGCACCCGGCGAACAACCGAAAAAATCACACCCGCATCGGCTGCGGCGACTCCCGGCGCGCCGGGTCGGGGCCCTCGTACTCCCGAAGGATCTCGTACCGCGTGTTCCGCTCGACCGGCCGGAACCCGGCGTCGCGGATGAGGTCGAGCAGATCCTCACGCGTGAGCTTGTTCGGCGTGCCGAAATCGTCCGCGTCGTGCGTGATCTTGTACTCGACGACCGACCCGTCCATGTCGTCCGCGCCGTGCTGAAGCGCGAGCTGCGCGGTCTGCACGCCGTGCATGACCCAGAAGACCTTGACGTGCGGGACGTTGTCGAACAGCAGCCGCGACACCGCGAAGGTCTTCAGCGCCTCCGCGCCGGTCGCCATCTGGGTCCGCGCCTGGAGCCGGTTGCGGACCTTGCCGTCCTTCATGTCCACGAAGTCGTGCTGGTAGCGCAGCGGGATGAAGACCTGGAAGCCGCCCGTCTCGTCCTGGAGTTCACGCAGGCGCAGCACGTGGTCCACGCGGTGGCGGGGCTCCTCGATGTGGCCGTAGAGCATGGTGCACGGGGTCTTGAGCCCCTTCTCGTGCGCCAGGCGGTGGATGCGGGACCAGTCCTCCCAGTGGGTGCGGTGGTCGACGATGTGCTGCCGCACCTCCCAGTCGAAGATCTCGGCGCCGCCGCCGGTCAGCGACTCCAGGCCGGCGTCGATCAGCTCGTCGAGGATGTCGGAGGCGGACATCCCGGAGATGGTCTCGAAGTGGTGGATCTCGGTGGCGGTGAACGCCTTCAGGGACACGTCCGGCAGCGCGGCCTTCAGCTCCCGCAGCGAGCGCGGGTAGTAGCGCCACGGCAGGTTCGGGTGCAGGCCGTTGACGATGTGCAGCTCGGTGAGGTTCTCGCCCTCCATCGCCTTGGCGAGCTTCACCGCCTCCTCGATGCGCATCGTGTACGCGTCCTTCTCCCCCGGCTTGCGCTGGAAGGAGCAGTACGCGCAGGAGGCGGTGCACACATTGGTCATGTTGAGGTGGCGGTTGACGTTGAAGTGGACGACGTCGCCGTTCTTCCGCGTCCGCACCTCGTGTGCCAGCCCGCCCAGCCAGGCCAGATCGTCCGACTCGTACAGCGCGATGCCGTCCTCGCGGGTCAGCCGCTCCCCGGAGCGGACCTTCTGCTCCAGCTCCCGCTTGAGCCCGGCGTCCATGCGATACCTCTTTCTCGGTTTCCCCGGTTCTCCGGCCGACCCGTCAGACTCCGTAAACCGTACGCCCCGGCGGCTACGCCTCTTCCGGCAGCTCGCCCACCCGGTTCTCCCACTTGGTGGAGAGCACGATGGTGGTACGGGTGCGGGAGACGCCCTTGGTGCCGGAGAGCCGGCGGATGATGCTCTCCAGGCCGTCCACGTCGGTCGCGCGCACCTTGAGCATGAAGGAGTCGTCGCCGGCGATGAACCAGCAGTCCTCGATCTCCCGCAGCTCCTTCAGCCGCTGTGCCACGTCCTCGTGGTCGGCGGCGTCGGAGAGCGAGACGCCGATCAGGGCGGTGACGCCGAGGCCGAGCGAGGCGGCGTCCACGGTGGCCCGGTAACCGGTGATGACGCCGGCCGCCTCCAGCCGGTTGATGCGGTCGGTGACACTGGGTCCCGAGAGTCCGACGAGGCGCCCCAGCTCCGCGTAGGAGGCCCGGCCGTTCTCTCTCAGGGCCTGGATGAGCTGCCTGTCCACCGCGTCCATGCGATCGAAGCCTTCCACTGAAGAGTTCTGAAGATGTGGGGTAACAAACGTGTGGGGAGGGGTGGTGCTCAGGTGGTGGGGCGCGCCCCGCCGAGGTCGCCGCGCCAGCGGCGGTAGAGACCGTGCTCGACGCCCACCGCGTCGAGCACGCGTCCGGCGACGAAGTCCACCAGGTCCTGGATGTGCGTCGCCCCCGCGTAGAAGGCCGGCGAGGCGGGCACCACGGTCGCGCCCGCGTCGTCCAGGGTCACCAGGTGCCGCAGTGTCCGGCCGTCCAGCGGGGTCTCCCGTACGGCCACGACCAGTCTGCGGCGCTCCTTCAGGGTCACGCTCGCCGACCGCTGCAACAGGTCCTTCGACAGCCCGAGCGCGACACCGGCCACGCAGGCCGTGGACGCGGGCACGATCAGCATGCCCTTGGCCGGGTACGACCCCGAGGACGGCCCCGCCGCGAGGTCGCCCGCGCTCCAGTGCCGTACGCCCTCCAGGTCGACGTCGAAGGTGCCGGGCTTGCCGTCGGCGCCCCGGGACAGCCAGGCGCGCAGGTCGGTACGCCAGTGGGCGTCCCGGAAGGAGACGCCGGTCTCGTCGAGCAGGGTGAGCCGCGAGGCCCGGCTGACCACCAGGTCGACGCTCTCTCCGGCGGCGAGCAGCGCCCGCAGCACGGCGGCGGCGTATGGAGTGCCGGATGCTCCGGAAACCCCCACGATCCAAGGCGCGCGCTGCGTTTCTCCTGGGTTCACATCTTGAGCCTATCCGGCCGCCCCCAGTGGGCGTCGGGCGGCCGGACAGCGGCACCCGCGTGTGCGGGGAGCGGGGCCGAGCAAGGCCCGGTCAACGTCCGAGCCTCCGGCGGGCGGGCACCGCGAATCCGCCGATATCACCCGAAGGAGCTAGACCGTGAGCCCCCGCACCAGCAGATCGATCAGCGCGCAGACGAACAGGCTGATCCCGATGAAGCCGTTGACCGAGAAGAACGCCCTGTTCAGGCGGGTCAGGTCGTGGGGGCGGACGATGGTGTGCTCGTAGGCGAAGGCGCCCGCGACGATCAGCAGGCCGAGCCAGAAGAAGGCGCCGGCGCCGGTGGCCACGGCGTACCAGACGAACAGGGCCGTGGTGATCGTGTGGCAGGCGCGGGCGCCCCGGACCGCGGCCGGGACGCCGAAGCGGGCCGGGACGGACTTGACGCCGACCTCGCGGTCGGTCTCCACGTCCTGGCAGGCGTAGATCAGGTCGAAGCCGCCGATCCAGATGCCGACCGCGAGGCCGAGGATCACCGCGTCCCAGGACCAGCTTCCGGTGATCGCCAGCCAGCCGCCGATCGGCCCCATCGCCTGGGCGAGCCCCAGGATGGCCTGCGGGAAGTTCGTGAACCGCTTGCCGTAGGGGTAGACCACCATCGGGATCACCGCGACGGGGGCGAGGGCGAGGCAGAGCGGGTTGAGCAGGGCCGCCGCGCCGAGGAAGACGACGAGGGCGACCACCGCGCCGGTCCAGGCGTGCCGGACCGACATGGCGCCGGTGACCAGCTCGCGGTGGGCGGTGCGGGGGTTGCGGGCGTCGATCTCGCGGTCGATGATCCGGTTGACGGCCATCGCGAAGGTCCGCAGGCCGACCATGGCGACGGTGACCAGGAGCAGCCGGCCCCAGTGGATGTTCTCGTCCCACTCGTACATCGCGGTCAGCGCGGCGATGTAGGCGAAGGGCAGCGCGAAGACCGAGTGCTCGATCATCACCAGGCGCAGAAACGCCCTGGTGCGCCCCGGCTGCTGCGGCAGGGCGGCGGAAGCCGACGTCACAGTCCGTACTCCTTCCAGCGGCGGTCGACCTTCGCCGCCGTCTCGGGGTCGGACAGCACCATGTCCGGCCAGCCCCCGTCGCGCGTATACCCCTCCTCGGGCAGTTTCCGCGTCGCGTCGATGCCCGCCTTGCCTCCCCAGAACTGCTGGTAGGAGGCGTGGTCGAGGTGGTCGACCGGGCCTTCCACGACGGTCAGGTCGCGGGCGTAGTCGGTGTTGCCGAGCGCGCGCCAGGCGACCTCGTGCAGGTCGTGGACGTCGCAGTCGGCGTCGACGACCACGATGAGCTTGGTCAGGGACATCATGTGCGCGCCCCAGACGGCGTGCATCACCTTCTGCGCGTGCTTGGGGTACTTCTTGTCGATCGAGACGATCGCGCAGTTGTGGAAGCCGCCCGCCTCGGGGAGGTGGTAGTCCACGATGTCCGGGACGATGATCTTGAGCAGGGGCAGGAAGAAGCGCTCCGTCGCGCGGGCCAGCGGGCCGTCCTCGGTCGGGGGGCGGCCGACCACGATGGACTGGAGCAGCGGGCGCCTGCGCATCGTCACGCAGTCGATCTTCAGGGCCGGGAAGGGCTCCTGCGGTGTGTAGAAACCGGTGTGGTCGCCGAAGGGGCCCTCGGGGAGCAGCTCGCCGGGCTCCAGCCAGCCCTCGACGACGACCTCGGCCTGCGCGGGCACCTGGAGCGGGACCGTCTTGCAGTCGACCATCTCGATCCGCCTGCCCTGCACGAACCCGGCGAACAGGTACTCGTCGATGTCGCCGGGCAGCGGCGCGGTGGAGGCGTAGGTCACCGCGGGCGGGCAGCCGAAGGCGATCGCGACCGGCAGGCGCTCGCCACGCCGGGCGGCGACCTGGTAGTGGTTGCGGCTGTCCTTGTGGATCTGCCAGTGCATGCCGATGGTGCGCCGGTCGTGGCGCTGGAGCCGGTACAGGCCCAGGTTGCGAATGCCCGTCTCCGGGTCCTTGGTGTGGGTGAGGCCCAGGTTGAAGAAGGAGCCGCCGTCGTGCGGCCAGGTGAAGAGCGCGGGGAGCCGGTCCAGGTCCACGTCGTCGCCGCGCAGGACGACCTCCTGGACGGGCGCGCTGTCGGACTTCACCTTCTTCGGCGGTACGTGCGTCATCGCGCCGAGCTTGCCGAAGGCCTCGCGCAATCCGACGAAGCCCTGCGGCAGTTCGGGCCGCAGCAGTCCGCCGATCCTGTCGGAGATGTCGTCGTACGACTTCAGGCCGAGGGCCTTGAGCAGGCGGCGGTCGGTGCCGAAGACGTTCATCGCGAGGGGCAGGTCGGAGCCCTTCACGTTCTCGAACAGCAGCGCGGGGCCGCCGCTCTTGTTCACCCGGTCGACGATCTCCCCGACCTCCAGGTGCGGATCCACCTCGGCCTTGATGCGCTTGAGGTCGCCCTCGCGCTCCAGTGCCCTGAGCAGCGAGCGAAGATCGTCGTAAGCCATGCCGTCCAGTATCCCCGAGCGGCTACCCTGGCCCTGTACCTGGGGGCCGTGACGCGTCCCCACCCCCGCTTCCGCTGGAGAAGAGGCCCCATGCTCCGGGTGCTGATGTTCCTCGTGCCACTGGCGTTGAGCGTCTACGCGTTCATCGACTGCATCAGCACGAAGGACGCCGACATCCGCCATATGCCCAAGCCGCTGTGGGCGATCCTCGTGCTGCTCTTTCCGCTGGTCGGATCGATCTCCTGGATCATCGCCGGCAAGAAGCGGGCGGCGGTCGGCGCGGCCCCCTGGCAGGGCGGCGGACGGCGGCAGTGGGTCGCGCCGGACGACAATCCCGACTTCCTGAAGTCCCTCGGCAAGGACGGGGACCAGGGCGAGGAGGACCGGCGGGACCGCAGTCCCGACGGCGAGAAGGACGGGGACGACCAGCCCGGGGGCGGGCGCGGCGGAGCCTGACCGGCCTCACGTCAGCATTCTGATCCCGGCTTCGTCCAGGGCCCGGTCGAAGGCCCGTACGTCCCTGATGTCGCCGGGGAAGAAGTCCCGGGGCTCGCCGCCGTAGGTCGCCCGGCCGATCATGAGGGGGCCGCCGGCGGGGGTGGGGTTGGTGTCCTCAACGTCGGCCTCCCGTACGCCGTCGACGTAGAGGCGCAGTCTGCGGGCCTGGCCGTCGCAGACGCCGGCCAGGTGGGTCCAGGCGTTCGCGGCGGGCTCGGTGCGGCCGACGGCGCGCAGGTCGGGGCGGGCGAAGGCCCAGCGCCTCTCGGTGGCGGCGTACTGGAGGTAGAAGCCGCTGACCGACTCCCCCTCCTGGCTGACCGCGGTGGCGAAGGCGCCGGGCAGGACGGCCGGGCGGACCCAGGCCGCGACGGTGAAGCTCCGGCCGGCCTCGGTCGCCAGCACCGGTCCCAGGGTCACTATCCGGCTGCCGGCCCCGTCGAAGGCGGCCCCGTCCGCGCCGCCGTGCCAGGCGACGCCGGTCGCGGTGCCGTCGTTGCCGCCGACGGTGTCCCGGGCGGTCTCACCCTCCGTCTCGTCGAGCGGCCAGTGCCCGACGGGCCGCGGGGGCTCCGGAGGCAGCGGGGTGCCTCGCGGGGCCGTGGGCGCGGGCGCCGCCGCGGGCGTGGCGCGCGGCTCCCTCGGGGCGGCCGACCGGGTGAGGAGGAACCCCGTCTCGACACCGAGTGCGACGACCGCGCCGGCGCCGGAGAGCAGGAAGGCCCGCCGGCCGCTGTCGTCCGGGGCACCGTCCGGCTCCGTCGCTGACACAGCTGCCTCCCGGTGTGCGCTCCCCGCCCGCTCTCTCCGTACGGGCGGGCCAAGCATATGGGCAGCCGCGCACCGGTGTTGAGGCTCCGTCCGTCCCTCCGGCGAGCTACGGGCGGGTGTCCACCACGGGGTGACGATCCGGAGCCGCGGCGTCCCTAGAGTTCTCATCAGTCGCCGGGCGGCAGCACCGGCGGGAAAGCCCCCGAGACTCCGCGCCTCAGCCCACCCACGCCTTCTGGAGGCCCTCATGTTCCGCACCCTCGTCAAGGCGACGGCCGTCGCCGCCGTCGTCTGCACCGTGGCCGGCGCGGGACTCGTCCTCAACGAGGAGTACGCCAGGACGGGTTCCGGCCCGACGGACTCGGTCACGGCCGTGGGCGCCTCCCTGGGCGACCCGTTCACCGGCACGAAGAAGATCCGGGTCGACGGCCACTCGGTCAACGTCTCCTGTTCCGGCCGCGCCTCGGCACCCGGCCCGCTCGTCATGCTGATGGCCGGCGGCGGCGAGGGCCTGGACAACATGGCCCCGCTCCAGAAGTCCCTGAGCGAGAAGTCCCGGGTCTGCTCCTACGACCGGCTCGGCGAGGGCGCGAGCGACGCGCCCGAGGGCCTCCAGACCGTCGACGACAGCGGCAGGATCCTCACCTCCGTCCTCGACCGCCTCGCCGGTGACCGCCCCGTGGTCCTGGCCGGCCACTCCCTGGGCGGTTACATCGCCGCCCGGTACGCCCCCGACCACCGGGACCGGATCAAGGGCCTGGTCCTGCTGGACGCCACCGTCCCGACGCTGACCGCCGGCATCTCCAAGGCGGTCCCCGCGTCCGCCACCGGTATGGCGGCCGAGCTGCGCGACGGGGCGATCGCGGTCAACCAGGGCCAGAACCCTGAGCAGTTCGTCATCGCCGACGGCAGGGTCCGCTCCGCGGGGAACATCCCCGTGGAGATCCTCAAGCACGAGTCCCAGTACGCCGAGGTCCCCGAGTACGGCCCCGCCCTGGAGCGGATGTGGACCGAGGGCCAGCGGAAGTGGCGCGCGCTGTCCCACCGCAGCACGCTCGCCACCGCCCCCGGCAGCGGCCACTACATCCACGTCGACCGCCCCGACCTCGCCCTCGACGCCGTCCGGAAGGTCACCGCCCGCGTCACCCACCGGCACTGACCGACCCCACGAACCGGCTCCGGGCCGCGGCTTCCCCCGCCGCGGCCCGGGGCCTTCGCCGTCGTTCCGGATCCGGGCCGTCCGACCGGGCCGGCGGGCGCCGCAGTGGTGCGTATCGGCGTTCGAGAGGCCATCCGTTCCGTTGAACCGTGCCGACACACCAGGTGCGCGGTCGCGGACACGGCATTCCCTTGGTCGGGTCTGCTACATCTGCGAACGGAGACCCCCCTCGTGCGAATGACCGACATCCAACGCTGCGAGATCCGGCCCGGACGCCTCGTCGAATGGACGCTCAGTCCCCGGACCCTCGACATCGCGGCGGCGCTGCCCGAGGACGCGCGGCCTCCGGCGTACATCCAGGAGTCGCACATCCGGACGGCCCGGTCGGTCCGCGAGAGCGGGCTGTTCGTGCCGACCTGGCTCGGCGCGGCCTTCGACATCCCGGGCCGGGTCGACCTCGACGTGCTCCAGGAGGCGCTGCGTGCCTGGACGTTGCGGCACGAGACGCTGCGCAGCGGCTTCCGCTGGAGCGGCGAGAGCGGTGACACCATGCGCCGGTTCACCCTGGACGCGGACTCGGTGGCCCTCCAGCGCGAGGACGTGGGCGACTTCCCGGACGCGGCCGATCTGGCCCGCCATCTGCAGAACCGCTTCGACAGCGTCGCGGACGCGCTGCGCTGGCCCAACCTGATCTACACGGCGGTCGTCCGCGACGACGGCGTCAGCGTCTACATGGCCTTCGACCACAGCAACGTCGACGCGTACTCCATCTACCGCATCCCCGCCGAGATCGGCGAGCTGTACACCGCCGGGATCGAGGGCCGGACCGTCGAGGGGCCCCGGGTGGGCAGCTACGTCGACTTCTGCGAGGCCGAGCGCGCGGACGCGGACCGGATCGACGGCGCCCACGACATCGTGGCCCGGTGGCGGGAGTTCATCCGGCGGTGCGACGGCCGGCTGCCCACCTTCCCGGTCGACCTCGGCGTCGAGCGCGGCGGCCCGCTGCCCGAGCAACGGCTGCTGCGCGAGCCGCTGGTGGACGCGGCCGACGCCGCCGCCTTCGAGGCGTACTGCCGTCCCTACGGCGGCAGCCTGGTCGGCGTCCTGGCCGCCACCGCGCTCATCGTCCACGAGATCGGCGGGGAGCCCGTCTACCGTACGGTCGTGCCGTTCCACACCAGGTCGCGGTCCCAGTGGTCGGAGTCCGTGGGCTGGTACGTGGGCGGCGCGCCCCTTGAGGTGCCGGTGAGCGGCGCCCACGACTTCCCGGGCGCCCTGCGCACCGTGCGCGCCGAACTCCAGGCCAACCGGCGGCTGTCCCGCATGCCGATCGACCGGGTGCTGCGCCTGCTCGGCACGGACTTCCGCCCCGACTCGCCCGACCTGTACTCGATCGTGTCCTACGTCGACGCCCGCGGCGTACCCGGCTCCGGGCAGTGGCCGGACCAGAGGGCGTACGCCATGCTCCGGGTGTCGTACGGCGACCAGGTGTGCGCGTGGGTCACCCGGCTCCCGGAGGGCCTGTGGTTCGCGAGCCGCTACCCGGACACGGACGTCGCGCACAAGAACCTGCGGCTGTACGTCGAGCGGCTGCGGGACATCGTCACGAGCGTCGCCCGCCCGGACTCCGCGGCCGGTTGACCCCCCTCAGAAACCGACCGACCGCAGGACGCCCAGGCCCACGTCCGCGTAGGAGTGCTTGCCGGAGATGAAGATGTTGACGCCGTAGTAGTTGAACAGCCAGCATCCGAAGGCGGCCAGTGCCAGGTAGGCGGCCCTGCGGCCCTTCCAGCCGGCGGTGGCGCGGGCGTGCAGATAGCCGGCGTAGGCGACCCAGGTGATGAAGGACCAGGTCTCCTTGGGGTCCCAGCCCCAGTAGCGGCCCCAGGCGTCGCCCGCCCAGATCGCGCCCGCGATGATCGTGAACGTCCACAGCGGGAAGACGGCGGCGTTGACCCGGTAGGCGAACTTGTCGAGGGAGGCGGCCGCGGGCAGCCGGTCCAGGACCGAGTTGGCGAAGCGGCCGGGCCTGCCGCCGCTCGCGAGCTTGTTCTCGAAGCTGTCCTTGAACAGGTACAGGACCGCGGCGACCGCGCCGACGTAGAACACCGCGCCGCAGAAGATCGCGGTGGAGACGTGGATGTACAGCCAGTACGAGTGCAGGGCCGGTACCAACTGGTCGCTGGCCGTGTACAGGACCGTGACGGCGAGGCCGAGGTCGAGCAGGACCGTGGTGATCAGGGGGAGCCCGAGCCAGCGGACGTTCTTCCGCAGCGCCAGCAGCACCAGGTACACGCCGACGGCGACCGTCGTGAACGTGAGGTTGAACTCGTACATGTTGCCCCACGGCGCCCGCTTCACCGACAGGGCGCGGGCGAGCACACCGCCCGCCTCGATGGCGAAGGCGAGCACGGTGAGCGAGATGGCGATCCGCCCGTACAGGTCCCCCTGCACGGTGCCGCCGTGCGCGCCGGGACCGTCCGGCACGTCGCGGGAGCCGGAGGCCGCGCGCACGACGACCTTCGGCCGCTCCAGTACGGCGGTGGCGCCGGCCTTGTTCACGGTGACCGCAGGCCCGGACCTCGCCCCGCCGCCCGCGGTGAGCGCGGCCGCGGTGCGGCCCACCTTGCTGCGGCTGCCGAAGAGCCACTCGGCGATGTAGGCGAAGAACGCCAGGGTGTACACGGCCATCGCGGAGTAGATCAGCGTGTTGCTGAGATTCGCGAGATGCTCGTTGGTCGCGGCGGCCAGATCGGTTGCGGCGGCGAGAGTCACTTCTCAGACCCTTCGGCAGGTACGACGTGGGTGTCGGGGGAATCGGGGGTGTCGTCGTTCTTCGGCGCGTCGGGCGCCTGCTCGTACAGGATCCCGGCGAGGTCGCCGAGTTCTTCGGGGACCTTCGCGGACTCGCTGCGCCCGAGGCCGGCCATCTCGACGACCGTGACCCCGTCCTCGCCCTCGACGGCCCGCACCCAGACGCGGCGGCGCTGGATGAACAGGGAGCCGGCCAGGCCGAGGACGGCGGCGACGGCGCCGGCCAGCGCCCAGCCGCTTGCGGGCTGCTCGGTGACCTGGAAGCCGGCCCACTCCTTGATGCCGTCGAAGGTGACCGTGCCGGCGCCGTTCGGGAGCGTCATGGTCTCGCCGACCTTGAGCTGCTTCTTGAACAGCTCGCCGTCGGAGTCCTTGAACTCCTTCAGGTTGGTCCTGTCGAGCTGGTAGATGCTCTTGGCGAAGCCCGCGTCCACGCCGAGGTCGCCGTGGTAGGCGGAGAGCGCGAGCATCGGGTTCAGCAACGCGGGGAAGGTCGACAGCATCGTGCTGCCCTCGCCGCCGTAGGCCGGCAGGAAGAAGGCGTTGAAGCCGAGCTGTTCCTTCTCGCCCGCGGCGTTGCGGTAGCCGTCGCGGACCATGACGGCGCCGGACGAGGTGACGTTGGAGTCCAGCGGCAGCAGGGCGGTCGCCTCGTGGTCCATGACGACCTTGCCCCGGGCGTCCTTGACGGTGAGGATCGGCGCGTAGCCGTGGCTGACGAGGTAGACCTTCGAACCGTCGATCTCCAGCGGCTTGTTGACCTTGATGGTCTTCGTCCGCTCGGTGCCGTAGGCGCCCTCGCTGTAGGCGACCTCGGCCTCGTAGACGCGCGGGGTGCCGCGGTTGGGGCCGGTCGCCTCGTAGGTGCCGTGGAAGTCCTTCAGGGTGAAGCTGAAGGGGGCCAGGTCGTGGTCCGGGTCGAAGAGGTTGCCGGACTTGAAGTCGTCGTACTGGGTGAGCGTGTTGGAGAAGCCGTCGCCCTCCAGGATCAGCTTGTTGCCCTCGTACTTGAACAGCTGGCCCCAGGCGAACGAGGTCAGCATCACGATCAGCGCGATGTGGAAGGCCAGGTTGCCGGCCTCGCGCAGATAGCCCTTCTCGGCGGCCACGGCGTCACCGACGACATGGGCGCGGAAGCGGCGCTTGCGCAGCAGGGCGAGCGCGGCCTCGCGGACCTGCTCGGGCTCGGCCCCGGTCCGCCAGGTGGTGTGGGCGGGCAGCCGGTTCAGGCGCCGCGGTGCGCCGGGCGGACGGCCGCGCAGTTGGCCGACGAACTGCCAGGTGCGCGGGACGATGCAGCCGATGAGCGAGACGAACAGCAGGATGTAGACGGCGGAGAACCACACCGAGCTGTAGACGTGGAAGAGGCCGAGCTTGTCGTAGAGCGGCCCGAGGACCTCGTGGCCGGCGCGGAACTCCTCGACCTTCGTCTCGTCGACACCGCTCTGCGGGATCAGCGAGCCGGGGATCGCGCCCAGCGACAGCAGCAGGAGCAGCAGCAGCGCCACCCGCATCGAGGTGAGCTGCCGCCAGAACCAGCGGGTCCAGCCGATGACGCCGAGGGCGGGGAGGTTGGGCGGCTCTTCCCGGGGGGCGGTGGAGAGCTGGGAGCCTGCGGCGCCCAGTTCCCGCTCCTCGGCGGCCGTCGGGGTCTCGCCCGTGGTGGTGTTGCTCATCGGTCAGATCCCTACAGTGAAGCCGTTGGACCAGGTCTGCATGTCCTGCACGATGCTGTCCCAGGCGCCGGTCAGCAGCAGCAGGCCGGTCGCGATCATCATGACCCCGCCGACGCGCATCACCCACACGTAGTGGCGCTTGACCCAGCCGAAGGCGCCGAGTGCCTTGCGGAAGGCGACGGCGGCGAGCACGAAGGGGACGCCGAGGCCGAGGCAGTAGGCGACGGTCAGTACGGCGCCGCGGCCAGCGGTGCCCTGGTCGGCGGAGAGCGCCAGCACGGAGGCGAGGGTCGGGCCGATGCAGGGCGTCCAGCCGATGCCGAACAGGGCGCCCAGGACGGGGGCGCCGGCCAGGCCGTTCACGGGCCTCTTGTGGAAGCGGAACTCGCGCTGGGTGAGCCAGGGCATCAGGCCCATGAAGAAGACACCCATGAGGATCATGAACACGCCCAGCACCTTGGTCAGCACGCCCCGGTTGGCCTGGAGCGTGTCGCCGAAGTAGCCGAACAGCGCGCCGCTGGAGACGAAGACGACGGTGAAGCCGAGGACGAAGAGGGAGGCGCCGGCGACCATCCGGCCGCGCCGGGCCTCGCCGAGGTCGGTGCCGGTGACCCCGGTCACGTACGACAGGTATCCGGGGACCAGCGGCAGGACGCAGGGCGAGAAGAAGGAGACGAGGCCGCCGAGCAGGGCGACGGGCAGCGCCACCAGCAGGGCGCCGTTGAGCACCGTGCCGTTGTAGCCCTCCGCGGCGAGCGTGGTCACTGCGGACACGTCACTTCTCCGGCCCGGCCGACGCGCCCGGCTTGCCCGCCGCGCCCGGCTTGCCCGGCTCGTCGGTGAGGTACGGCGCCAGCATCTTGCGGAGCTTCTCCTCGCTCAGCGCCTGGAGGGTGCGGGCGGCGACCCTGCCCTCCCGGTCGATGACGAGCGTGGAGGGGATGGCCTGCGGGTTGAGCGTGCCCTTCTCGAAGCGGAGCATCAGCTTGCCGGTCGGGTCGTACAGGCTCGGGTAGCTGACCCCGAACTCCTCCTCGAAGGCGCGGGCCGGCCCGGTGGACGTGTCGCGGGTGTTGATGCCGACGAACTGGACGCCCTGGTCCTTGACGTCCTGGTAGACCTTCTCGAAGTTCTTGGCCTCGGCACGGCAGGGCGGACACCACGAGCCCCACACGTTGAGGACGACGACCTTGCCCCTGTAGTCGCCGACGTCGAGCCGTCCGCCGTCGACCGTCTCGCCCGACAGGTCGGGGGCGTCGGCCCGCGCGCCCTTGTCGGCGGTGGAGATGCCGTCCGCGCCGGTGACGAAGCCGGTGTTGCCGCCGCCGCCCGAGGTGCCGCCCGATCCGCACGCGGTGGCGAACAGCGCGACCGCGACGGCGCCGGCGGCCAGGACGCCACGGCGACGGGCGCGGGCGGTGGTGCTGGCGCGGTTCGAGTGGTCAAAGCGGTTCGAGCGGTTCGAGCGCAGGGGGGCGCGGCTGGCGGCACTCATGTGAAAAGTTTCGCATGTCCGTTCCGGGGATCTTGCGCGCCCCCCTCACGGGCGGAAACCCCCATTTCAGGCGGCATTTCCGGAGACCGTGGAGGTGCCCGTCGGAGTGTCCGCCGGGGTGTCCGTGCCGGTCTCCTTGAGGAAGGCGTGCCAGCCGCCGGCCGGCCGCTGCCCCACCTCGACGGTCTGGAGCCTGGCCAGCGTCTGCGGCCTCTGCGCGTCCAGCCAGTCGGTGAACTGGCGGAAGGAGACGAGCCGGATGTCCTCGCCCTTCTCCTTCTCCCGCGCGATGTGCTTGAGGGCCTCCTCGACGGCGTCCATGTAGATGCCGCCGTTCCACTGCTCGAAGTGGTTGCCGATGAAGAAGGGCGCCCGGTTCGACTCGTATGCCCGCTTGAAGCCGGATATGTACGCCTGGGTGGCCTGTTCGCGCCAGCCCGGGTAGTTGTGGGCGGGGGCGTTGGTCGAGTTGACCGACTGGTTGGCGAGGATGTTGTAGTCCATCGAGAGGACCTCGAAGGAGTGTCCGGGGAAAGGTATCTGCTGCAACGGCAGGTCCCAGATCCCGTTCCTCTTCACCGGCCACACCTGACGGCCGCCGGGCGAGGAGGCGTCGTAGCGCCAGCCCAGCTCGCGGGCGGTGGGCAGCAGGTTGTCCTGGCCGAGCAGACAGGGTGTGCGGCCGCCGACGAGTTCCTTGTCGTAGTCGAAGGGCAGGGACGGCAGGTCGGTCCAGCCGCTGTTGGTCCGCCACTCCTTCACGAAGGACTTCGCCTGGTCGATCTCGCTGCGCCACTGCGCCGGGGTCCAGTTGCCGACCGTGCCGCCGCCCGAGCAGAAGTGCCCGTTGAAGTGGGTGCCGATCTCATGGCCGGCCAGCCAGGCCCGGCGGACGTTCTGGAGGGTGTCCTTGATGTGGGCGTCGGTGAGGTAGCCGATGTCGGAGGCGCCGCGCGGGTTGTTCGGCGGTTCGTAGCAGCGCTTCTTCGACTCGGGCAGCAGGTACAGGCCCGACAGGAAGAAGGTCATGTGCGCGCCGTGCTCCTCGGCGAGGTCGAGGAAGCGCGGGAAGAGCCCGTTGCCGACCTCCCCCGCCCCGTCCCAGGAGAAGACGACGAACTGCGGCGGGGTCTGGCCGGGCTCCAGCGGCACGGGTGCGTCCGGCTGGTGCGGCTGCTTGCCGGTGTACGCCGTGGAGCCGTCGCCGATGGGCCGGGCCGAGGGCCCGCCGCCGGAGGGCGAGGGCTTCGTGGAACCGCCGGCCTGCCGCGAGCCGTCCGACGACGTGTGGGAGCCGTCCGATGCCGGGTGGGAGCCGGTGCCGCAACCCGCGAGCCCGGCTGCGGCCGCGGCACCCGCGCCGAGTCCGAGCATCCCCCTGCGGGTGAGAGTGCGGTTGGAAGTGCGCATCGCAACCTCGTTCGTCGCGTCCTTCGATGGTCACTGGGTCAGAGGACGCGACGAACGAGCGGGTTCCGGAAATTTGTGCGGATTAAGTAACGAGCACCGCAAAACATCGGGGCGGGCGGGCGTCGGGCCGTACGTCTGCGGGCACCGGCCGCCCGGCCGTCTCAGGCCCCGTACGCCTTGCCCTGCCCCTTGGCCGGCCGGGCCCCCGCGAGCAGGTGGGCCGGCACGAGGTCGCGGGCGGGCTCGCTGTAGCCGACGGAGACGATCCGGTCGCCCCGGTACGTGAACGTCGTCAGGGACGCCAGCGTGCACTGCCGGTTGCGCGGGTCGTGCCACAGCCGCCGCCGCTCGACGTACGACCGCAGGATCCAGATCGGCAGCTGGTGGCTGACCATCACGGCCTCGTGCCCGCGGGCCCGGTCCCGGGCCGCGTCCAGCGCGCCCTTCATCCGCACGACCTGGTCGACGTACGGCTCGCCCCAGGACGGCTTGAACGGGTTGACCACGTGCTTCCAGTTGGCGGGCCGGCGCAGCGCGCCGTCCCCCATGCCGAAGGTCTTGCCCTGGAAGACGTTCTCCGCCTCGATGAGGCGCCCGTCGGTGGCGAGGTCGAGCCCGTGCGCCTTGGCGATCGGTGCCGCCGTCTCCTGCGCCCGCTCCAGCGGGGAGGCCACGACATACGTCACGTCACGGGGGGCGAGGTACTCGGCGACCCGGTCGGCCATGCGCCGGCCCAGCTCGGAGAGGTGGAAGCCGGGCAGCCGGCCGTAGAGGACGCCGGTGGGGTTGTCCACCTCGCCGTGCCGCATGACGTGGACGACGGTCAGCTCTTCGTCGCTCTCGTGGCTCATGCCGTCGCCTCCGCCGCCGCGCGGGCCGCCGCCGGGAGGGCGTCTGCGATGCGCTCGACGGCCCGCTCGTCGTGGGCCGTGGACACGAACCAGGACTCGAAGGAGGACGGCGGCAGGTAGACGCCGTTCGCGAGCAGCGAGTGGAAGAAGGCGGTGAACCGGAAGGACTCCTGGGCCCTCGCCCCGTCGTAGTCGGTGACCGGCCGGTCGGTGAAGAACACGGAGAACATGTTGGAGGCGCTCTGCACCGTGTGCGCGACGCCCTCCTTGGTGAGCGCCTCGGTGACCAGGCCCTGGATCCGCGCGGACACGGCGTCGAGGGTCTCGTACGCGGCGTCGTCGAGGAGCCGCAGCTGGGCGAGGCCGGCGGCGGTGGCGACCGGGTTCCCGGAGAGGGTGCCGGCCTGGTAGACGGGCCCGGCCGGGGCGAGGTGCGCCATGACGTCGGCGCGCCCGCCGAACGCGGCGGCGGGGAACCCACCGCCCATGACCTTCCCGAAGGTCATCAGGTCGGGAACGACCCCTTCCACCCCGTACCAACCGGCGCGGCTGGTGCGGAAGCCGGTCATGACCTCGTCGGAGACGAACAGCGCGCCGTCGGCGGCGCAGGCGTCCTTGAGGCCCTGGTTGAACCCGGGCAGCGGCGGCACGACGCCCATGTTGCCGGGGGACGCCTCGGTGATCACGCAGGCGATCTCGCCGGGGTGGGCGGCGAAGGCGGCGTGCACGGCCGCCAGGTCGTTGTACGGCAGCACGATCGTGTCGCTCGCCTGGGCGCCGGTGACACCGGGGGTGTCGGGCAGCGCGAAGGTGGCGACGCCGGAGCCGGCGGCGGCCAGCAGCGAGTCGACGTGACCGTGGTAACACCCGGCGAACTTGATCACCTTGGTGCGCCGCGTGAACCCGCGGGCGAGCCGGATCGCCGACATCGTGGCCTCGGTCCCGCTGGAGACCAGCCGCACCTGCTCCAGCGGGGCGACCCGCTCGGCCATCGCCTCCGCGAGGGCGACCTCGCCCTCGCCGGGCGTGCCGAAGGACGTGCCGCGCGCGACCGCGTCCTGCACGGCGGCGATCACCTCGGGGTGGGCGTGCCCGAGGATCATGGGCCCCCAGGAGCAGACCAGGTCGACGTACTCGCGCCCGTCGGCGTCCGTCAGAAAGGGCCCGGCGCCCGACACCATGAACCGGGGCGTGCCGCCCACGGCGCGGAAGGCCCGCACCGGGGAGTTCACGCCGCCGGGTGTGACGGCCGCCGCACGGTCGAACAGAGCCTGCGAGGCCGGTGCTTCGTGTGGATATTCCAGTTCGCTCATGACCTGCGACTACTCCGACCTTCTCGACCTTCTCCGACGTATCGGACTCTGCTCGGGTCCCGCTCGCCCTCTGGTTGCCCAGGGTGGCCTCATCAGGGTAGACAACCGCCCCGATCGCCGTGCGGTCTGCCAGACTGGAGGCCGTCCACGCAGCTCACGCGTACCACGCGGACACGGGCTGCAGGCGTCCCGCGGACATATGTCTCACCGCACGTTTCGGCGAGCGACCGTGGGGGAGGTCACTGACACGATGATCGGGTTGCGCGGCGGGGGCCGCGCGTCCTAGAAAAGCAGTCGGGTGGAGATATGCATCGCGGTGGCGGACTGGGCGAGGGGACCGATGACCTGGGTCCTCGACGTGCCCGGCGGGGAAGGCACCGACGCGAGGCGGAGGAAGCGACCGAAGCACGTCAGGGACACGGCACACCGGGAGAGCCCGAAGGGCTCGGCGGGCGTGCCGACCGGCTGGGGGCGGGGAGCAGGAATGGTGGTCGGGTGGGGGTGACCTACAAGTACTTCGGCGCGCCCGACGGCGCGACCGCGGCCCGCGTCCCGATCTCGATGCGCCCCGAGGAACTGGGCGGTGACGAGCTGGGGATGAACGGCATGTTCACCAAGATCAAGCCGGAGACCATGGCCGCCATGGTCCTCACCGGCATAGAGGGCGTCCCCCTGCACAAGGTCCCGCCCCTGGAACTGGTCGTCCTGCACCCCGACTACGCGGTCGTGAAACTCCCGATGACCGTCGTCGACCCGCTGCGCGGCATAGGCGAGGAGGCGGTCGGCGCGGCAGCCTTCATCTGGTCGACGGTCCCGGACCGGGGCGGGCCTCGGGATGCGTTCAATGTGTACCAGTTGCTGCACGAGTGGCAGGACTTCAGCCATCGGTTGCATGAGGCGGGGCATCAGCCTTATTGCCTTGTTTGGCCCTGAGTCTGGGGTTTCGGTGGTGACACGGGCGGGGCCTTGGGGCCTCGCCCTTTTCCGTGCCGGAGGGAGCCGCGGGGGAGGGTTGAGGGCGCGTTGGTTTCGCTGGAAGTGCTGATGTGCCCTGGGCGCCGGGTGGGCCGCCTTCCGTCTCGGCTTCCGTGACGTCGACCGCCTTGCGGGTGCGAGGATCGCCGGACGGCAGCAGGTGCGGGTACGTCCGGCCCTTCAGGGTCTGCAGCCTCAGCTCGCGCCATCGGTCGTCAAAGTCGTGGCCAGCTGCTCCGGATCTCCGCCGTAGACGAGGACGTCCTCACCCTCGGCCGGGGTTTCGAAGCGGGCGAAGAAGTCGTCGAGGGCCTCCGGGGTGACAGTGAGGGCGTTGGCGTCCTCACGCTGGTTGCGTTCGGCCAGGCGCTGGAGCAGTACGTCGCGGTCGGCCGGGAGGTGGACGACCCGCGGGTGTCCGCCGGCCTGGCGGGCTGCTTCCCGCCAGGCGTCGCGTTCGTCGCGACTCCAGAGCCCGTGGTCGAGGACCACGTCGTTTCCGGCGTGCAGTTCCTTGATGAAGCAGGCCCGGATCGCCTCGACGATGGGGCGTTCACGCTCGAAGTAGGTGTGCTCGGGGTAGTCCACGCCGTAGCGGCCGTGCAGACGGTGGACTTCCTCGTCGACGGAGAGCCGGGTGAAGCCGTGCGCCGAGAGAGCTTGGGCAACGGTGGTCTTCCCGGAACCGGTCAGCCCGGTCAGGAGAACGGCGAGGGGCACGGGGCGTCCCTTCTGTGGCGCGTGTGCGCAAGCGGGCATTGTCCCTGACCGCGGTGGGCTCTCGCGTGTGGCGGTCACCCGGCGGAAGGCGAACCGCGGGTCACTGGGAGTCGCGGTCTTCTGCAATACGCCCACAGCAGGGCCAGGGGGCTTTGGGCTCGCTGGGTGCGCTGATGCGTCGGCGGGTGCGGGGTTCGCCGGGCGGCGATGACGATTCAGGGTTTTCTGAATTCAGGAATCCCTGTACTGTCGTGCCGTGCTGACTGTTGCTTCCGACATCGAGGTGCTCGTCCGGTTCGGTCGGGCGCTTGCCGATCCGATTCGCTGCCGGATTCTGCTTGCTCTGCGGGAGGAGCCCGCCTACCCGGCGGACCTCGCCGACGGGCTCGGGATCTCGCGTACGCGGCTGTCCAATCATCTGGCGTGTCTGCGGGACTGCGGGCTGGTCGTCAGCGTGCCCGACGGCCGCCGCACCCGGTACGAGCTGGCCGACGACCGGCTCGGCCATGCCCTGGACGATCTGCGTACCGCCGTCGTGGCCGTCGAGACCGACCGCACCTGTGTGGACGCCGACGAGAAGGGGTGCTGCTGATGGCCGCCGAGGTGGCGATGCCCCTCGGGCCGGGGCCTGCCCGCCGGGAGGCGCTTGCCCGGCGGATCCGCCTGCTGGTCGCCGCCACCATCACGTACAACGTGGTCGAGGCGGTCGTCGCGGTCACCGCCGGCACGATGGCCTCCTCCACCGCTCTGATCGGCTTCGGGCTCGACTCGGTCATCGAGGTCTCCTCGGCCGCCGCCGTCGCCTGGCAGTTCTCCGCCCGTGAGCACGCCGTGCGCGAGGCCCGGGAGAAGGCGGCCCTGCGGATCATCGCGGTCTCCTTCTTCGCGCTCGCCGCCTACGTCGCCTTCGATGCCGTACGCGCCCTGACCGGCACGGGCGAGGCCGAGCGTTCCATCCCCGGCATCGTCATCGCCGCGCTCTCCCTGGCGATCATGCCGTTCCTGTCCGCCGCCCAGCGCAGGGCCGGGCGCGAACTCGGCTCCGCCAGCGCCGTGGCGGACTCCAAGCAGACCCTGCTGTGCACGTACCTGTCCGCCGTGCTCCTGGTCGGCCTGGTCCTGAACGCCACCCTCGGCTGGTCCTGGGCCGATCCCGTCGCCGCCCTCGTCATCGCTGCCATCGCCGTCAAGGAGGGCCGCGACGCCTGGCAGGGCAAGGGGTGCTGCGCGGTCCCGGCCGCCGGTGACGACACGGACGCCTGCGGTTGCCGTACCGGCTGCGACTGCTGCGGCTGACCGGGTATCCCGGGTCCCGCGGCATCGCCCTCACCCGGCCCGCGGAGCGTCGTAGGAGAACCTGTAGCCGGTGAAGTCGGCGATACGGGCGTAACCGATGCGCCGGTAGAGGGCGTTGCTGGTGGGGTTGTCCGGGTCCGTGAACAGCACGACGTCCGTCGCGCCCTCGGTCAGCGCGGCCCTGCTCGCCGCTGCCGTCACGGCTCCCGCGTAGCCCCGGCCGCGGAGGTGGGGCGGGGTGTACACCGGGTCCACCCGGACCATGCCGCCGACGACCGGGGTCGCTGCCGCCATCGAGACGGGGGTGCCGTCCGGGGTCTCCCAGAACGTGAAGTGCCTGTCGCCGAACCGCGAGTCGTCCCAACGGCCGGTGTCGATCAGGTCGATGGAGGGCCGTTCCCCGACCTCGACACAGAACTCACGGCACCAGCGCACGACTTGCTCACGGTCGCTACCGCGCGTCATACGCCCCTGTCCCGCTGGGCGCGGCTGCGGTGCGGTGAGCGTGCCGAGGCGGTGGAGATGCGTCCGCCAGAACCGTACCGGCGTCGCGCCCACGTGCCGCTGCCATGACTTGGCGAAGGCGCCGGCGGTGTCGTGGTCCGCGACGACGTTGGAAGGGGCACGGCCGAGGTCTGCCAGGTGGGCGGCGAGGGTGTCGGTCTGCTCGGCGGCGAGCGGCGTGAGGCCCAGGCGGCCACGCGGGGTGAGATAGAAGATCCCGCGAACCTCTCCCCCTGACTCCAGTCGGCCGAAAACGGCGGCTTCGGCGTCGCATTCGACCGCCCCGCGTAGCCGCAGTGTCTCGATGTCCGTGAGTGGGGTGTTGTGCAGCGCGGGGCGCGAGCACAGGAAGTCCCCGGCTCGGACGAGGAATTCGTCGATCTCTTGGGTGAGGTGCCAGTCGTCCGGGAGCATGCCTCATGGTCCCGGATGTTCCGGGCCGCCGCTCGGGCCCTGCCAAGCAGGGTTGGGGCAACCGAGTGGTTCGCGGGGGCCGATGCCGCCAGTCTGCGGTCGGTCAGGTCGAACAGGAAGTCGATCCAGTGGGACAGGGGGGCGCAGTGCCGAGGGCTCCCGCCGTACGGGAGCCCGTACCTGTAGGTCTCGAAGCACGGCCGCGAGGTCCGCTGCCAGCAGGGTGACGACCGACGGCGTATCCGCCCAGGCGTGCAGGGCCTCCGCCGCCCGCCGCGACAAGGTCCAGATCCCAACGGGCCGCGATTTAACGGACCTTGGCGCGACGCAGGCCAGCTCTCTCATCACGCCCCCGCGGGCAGTCGATGCAGCGCCCGCGCACCCTACGAGTGCCGGCGAGTCGACGCCGCCCCGCCCGTCAGGAACCCGCGCATGTAGCCCGCCACCGTGTCCAGGTGGCTTTCGAGGAGGAAGTGGCCCGCTCCCGGGATCAGGTGGATCTCCGCGTCCGGCAGGTCCCTGGTGAAGGCGTGTGCTCCGGGCGGGCCGAAGATCTCGTCGGCCGCGCCCCAGACGGCGAGGAGGGGGACGCGGCGGTCGCGGAAGTAGGCGTGCACCCGGGGGTAGAGGGGCGGGTTGGAGGCGTAGTCGCGGAACAGGGCCAGCTGCACGAGGTCGTTGCCCGGTCGGTTGACCTCGCGGTGGTCGGCGGCCCAGGTGTCGGGGTCGACCAGCTCGGGCCGGTCCACTCCGTGCAGGTACTGCCAACGGATGGCGTCGAGGGAGAGGGCGGCGCGGACGGCCGGCTCGGTCTGCGGGCCCGGGTTCTCGGCGTACGCCCATACGGGCTTCCAGAACTCCGGTACGAAGCCCTCCTCGTAGGCGTTGCCGTTCTGCGTGATCACGGCGGTGATCGCGTCCGGGGTGCGCAGGGCCAGCCGCCAGCCGATGGGTGCGCCGTAGTCCTGGACGTACACGGCGTAGCGGCCGACGCCGAGCCGGGCCAGGAGGGCTTCGGTGATGTCGGTCAGGGAGTCGAAGGTGTAGGTGAACGCGTCCGCGGGCGGGGCGTCGGAGTTGCCGAAGCCGAGGTGGTCGGGGGCGATGACGTGGAATCGGTCGGCCAGCGCCGGGATGAGGTGGCGGAACATGCGTGAGCTGGTGGGGAAGCCGTGCAGGAGTACGAGTGCGGGGGCTCCGGGGGCGCCTGCCTCGCGGTAGAAGACGCGATGTCCCCGCACGGTCGCGTAGCGGTGGTGGACCTCAACCATGGCTAACCCCTTCAGTGGCGCGTGACGGTTATCCCTCGGGGTCCAGTAGACGACCCTTGGGGTAACCTGTCAAACCACTTGATGCAGTTAGCTGGAAGGTGAGGTCCGTGCTGGACGACCAGGCCCTCGTGCAGGCGCTGAACAGCACCCCTGTCGTGGACGGCCGACGCCGGGACCTGTGGCGTGACGACGACCGGGTGGACGCGTGGGCGCGGGAGCACGGGGGTGCCGGCGGCGAGGACGAGCGCCGGTGGCTGCGTACCGCCCGGGACGCGCTCCAGGCGGTGGAGTCGGGCAGGCAGGCCGAACCCCGGCTGCGCCGGGTCCTCGCAGGTGTGCGCAAGGTCCCGCGGCCCGACCCGGCGGGCGTCGACTGGCACCTGGAGGTGCCGCCGGAGCGCGCGCTCGCCGTGGCACTCGTGCTCGCGTGGGCGGACGTCAAGGAGCGGATGCCCGGCCGTCTGCGGCCGTGCGAGAACCCCGAATGCCGCCTCTTCCTGCTGGACCGCAGCCGTGCCAACACCGCGCGGTGGTGCTCGATGAAGACCTGCGGGAACCGGCTCAAAGCCCGTCGGCATCAGGCTCGGACCCGGGAGACCCCCCGAACCGAGCGGCCCGGGTAACGCGCGAGGCGGCGGCTCCCGTTGGAACCACCGCCTCCCGACCGTCCGTTCAGCCCGGCTCGGCTCAGTTCAGTGAGCCGTACAGCCAGTTGCCGGCCGCGTCCGCCTCGGGGCTCACGTAGTACTGGCGGACGGCGGCGAGGAGTTCGTCGACGCTCAGTTTTCCGTTGCCGTCGGTGTCCAGTTTCCGGAAGGCGTCGGCCCGGTCCTCGGGTGCGGTGCGGAACACCTCCTGCCAGGCGGTGAACTCCCGTTCGTCCACCTCGCCGTCCCCGTCGGTGTCGAGGAGCCCGCACACCGCCTGCGCCAGGGGGCGGAAGGAGGTGTCGAAGCCTTCGGGCGCGTCGATGAAGGCCCCGGTCATGCAGTTCCGGTATTCCTCGGGGGACAGCCGCCCGTCCCCGTCCTGGTCGGCGGCGACGACGAGGGCGTCCCAGAAGCGGGCCATCCCGTCCATCAGCGCGGTCCCCTTGGGAGAGGTGGCGGGCTCCCCGAACCTCGACAGCAGTTGGGCGCCGAGGGTCAGCAGGTCCTCGCGGTCGATGGAGCCGTCGTCGTCGGTGTCGAAGTGCCCGAAACAGAGATCGATCTTGCGGTGGAGCAGGGGCGTGCCCGAAAGCGTGGTCACAGGTCGGCCTTTCTGGTGGTGCCGGACTGCTCCGGCAGGATCTTGGTGGGAGGCGCGGCCGGCCCGGCGTCCGCGGGGAGCCCGGCGGCGGCGAGGTGGTCGAAGGGGGCCGTGGTTCCGGTGCCGAGGCTGATCCCCTGGAGGCGGGTGGTCCGCAGGAAGGGGATGTTGGCCTCGCCGAACACTCCGCCCGAGAGCCCCGTGCCTCCGACGATGGGCAGGACGGGCAGGGTTCCGATGTGGCTGTCGTTGACCTTCAGCACACCGCCGTTGCTCACCTCGTCCGTGAACCGGTGGATGACGTGCGGATCGCGTGCCCACAGCGAATTGCGCAGCCCGTACGGATTGGCGTCGACGAACGCGAGGACCGAGTCCAGCACCTCCTCGTCGGCGGCCGGTGCGGGCGCGTTGCCTGCGGCCACGACCACGCACATCAGTGGAAAGAACGTCTCCTCGGTGACCGCGCGCATCGACGCCGCGGCCTCCAGGCTCCCCACCCGCAGCAGGGCGGGCCGGATGAAGGGGCCCCGGAGCGACGGGCGGTCGCGTACGTCGACCAGCTCTCCGCCGCAGAGCAGCTCGGCGCCCTGGGCCACGGCCTCGTCGAGGACTTCCTTGCAGTGGGAGCGTTTGATCACCGGCGTGAGGACGACCTCGGGGTCCTCGGGCGGTCCCACCCGCAGTGCGGCCACCCGGCGGTGCAGCCGCTCGGTGAACTCGTCGGCGACGGCGGGGTGGACCAGGGCGAACTTCGGTGCGAGGCACAGCTGTCCGGAACCGAGATAGCGCTCAAGTGCCGCTTCCACCGCCCCTTCGAGGTCGGCGTCCCGCCAGACCACCAGGGCGTCGTTCCCGGCCAGCTCCATGATGGGCTTCTTGCCGTGCTCCAGGCAGGCCCGGGTGAGTTCGGCGCCCTGGGCGGCGCCGCCGAAGAAGAAGATGTCGTCGCAGTGGGGCGAGGCGAGCCAGGTGCGCAGCATCGGGCGGGCCGGGGCGCAGAGCACGCTCAGGGTGCCGGGCGGGGCGCCGTGCCGGGTCAGCAGCGGGGCGACCAGTTCGTGGAAGAGGTGGGCGACGCCCAGCGGGACCGTCGGCGGGACGTTGACCACGAGGGCGTTTCCCGCCGCGAGTGTCGGGACCCCGGCCAGGGCGGTGAGCATCGGGGCGTTCCGCGCCGGGTCGAGGCACACGACCCCGTCGGGCTTGCGCACCAGGCGCACCAGCCGGCCCGCCTGGTGGCCCTCCCAGGCCATGGCCGCGTGGGCGTGGTCGACCGAGTCGGGGTGGGTGAGGTTCAGCGCCGCGGACAGGGCCCACCGCGCCACCCGCACCGGATGTCCCTCGGCGACGAGGACCGCGAGGACCTCGTCGGCCCGCTCCCGCAGGAGGTGGTGGAAGGCGCGGACGAAGTCCAGCCGCCGGGCGAGCGGGACCCGCGCCCAGGCCGGCTGTGCCTCGCGGGCCGAGGCGAGCGCCGCGAGGGCCTGCTCCGCGGTGGACCGGGCCACCCGTCCGGACAACCGGGGGTCCGCGTGGTCCTCCGGATTCTCCCGGGCGTGGTCCAGGCGGGCCTTGAGGGCGAGGACCTCGTAGGTGTCGTCGAGCATGGCGCTGCTTCGGGGCCAGTGCACCCAGCTCTCGCCGGGCCTCGGCTCTCCGGCCAGCAGGACCGGGTAACTGCGGGACAGGACCCCGGAAGTACGGTTCACGCTCCGTATTCTTCGCACCCGGCGGCGGATCCATCCGCCGCCGGGCGGCTTCCGACCTGAACAGGTGATGTCCTCTCATATCCGGTCGGAACAGCAGTGGTTCATGCTAGTGCGGTGATCGCACCGGTCCGGTGCGGCCGTGGGGCCTCACTCGTGTTCGCGCGGGAAACGGTTCCGGTGGGAGTGGGCACGGCGGCCGGACTCGGGCAGGGCCCGGGTGGCGGCGGCCTCGACGGGCGGGCCGTCGGCGGACGGGTCCATCCGCCGGCGGTCCCGGCGGACCAGGACCGCCGTGTTCAGCGCCACGATCGCCAGGACCACCACGAGGGGGCCGAGGAAGTAGACCATCACTGCTCCGTTCCGCCGGCGGCGTGCCGGGCTTGGGGACTGGCCATGAGATGGCGGGGGTCGGCGGCGCGGGTGATGGCCGACTCGACGGCGGCGACCCGGTCGGCGAGCAGGCCCAGGGCGGCGACGGCGCGCACGAGCGGGTCGTCCTCGGGGCCGCCGAGGGTGCGGGCGCGCACGTGGGTGGTGCGCACCTCGGCCCAGCGGTCGGCCTGTTCGGGGGTGAGCGTGCCGCGCAGCTCGGCGAGCTTGAGGAGGTTGGCCTCGGCTCCGTGGGCCAGGGCCTGGGCCTCGGCGGTGTAGTGGTCGTCGAGTACGGCGTCGCGCTCGCCGTCGTTCATGACCGGGCGGATGCGCTGGGCGATCTTGTTCATGTTGCGGTAGGAACCCTGGAGTTGGAAGGGCGGCTCGGTACGGGTGGCGTCCGCCTGGGCCGCGGAGGCGATGTAGGCGGCGTTGACGGCGAGCACCGTCTCGCGGGCCGCGATGAGGTGGCGCAGGACGGAGAGGACGCGCTCCAGTTCGGCGGGCGGGCAGGCGTGGGTGAGGCGGTCGGCGTGGGCGGTGGGGTCGCCGGTGGCCAGGCGTACCAGCAGTTCCAGGTCGGCCCGGTCGCGGCCGGCGAGCGGGGCCAGGACCGGGTTCGCGGTGAGCGCGTTCTCCAGGAAGCTGAGGGCGAAGGCCTCCTCCTTGCCGGTCAGTACGTCGCCGAGGTTCCAGAACGTCGGCCCGGTTGGCGAGCATGTCGGGTACCCGGAAGCGGGCGCCGGCCTCGGTGTAGGGGTTGCCCGCCATGCAGACGGCGAAGCGCTTGCCGCGCAGGTCGTAGGTGCGCGGGCGGCCGTCCCGGACGCCGTCGACGCGGCGGGTGGCGTCGCACAACGGGATGAACTTCTGGAGGAGTTCGGGGGAGGTGTGCTGGATGTCGTCGAGGTGGAGGAGGGTGTTGTTCGCGGCGGCCAGCGCGAAGTTGATCTTCTCTATCTCCTGGCGCGCGGTGGCGTTCGGGGCGTCGGCCGGGTCGAGTGAGGTGACGCCGTGGCCGAGCGCGGGGCCGCTGATCCGCACCAGCATCAGGCCGAGGCGGTCGGCGACGTACTCGACCAGGGTCGTCTTGCCGTAGCCGGGCGGGGAGAGCAGCAGCAGGAGGCCGCCGGTGTCGGTGCGCTTGGTCCCGCCGGTGGTGCCGAGCTGTTTGGCCAGGCTGTCGCCGATGAGCGGGAGGTACACCTCGTCGACGAGCCGGTTGCGGACGAAGGCGGACATCACGCGCGGGCGGTGGTCGTCCAGGCGCAGGCGGGTGCGTTCGGCCGTCACCAGGGCCGTACGGCTGTGCTGGTAGGCGCGGAACGCGGGTACGTCCCGGGTCGCGAAGCGCGCGGTGCGGGCGAGGAACTCGTCCAGGCGCAGGGGCAGTCGGCCCGCGGTGATGCGCGGGTGGGCGCCCAGCAGGCCTTCGGCCGTGGCCGTCGGCGCGGTGTCGCCGTCGTAGCGGGGCAGGTCCGGGCAGAGTTCGGCGGCGACCGCCTCGGCCAGGTCGCCGGGGGTGAGGTCGGTGCCGGTCGCGGCGGCGTACGACGACAGCCACGCCTCGGCGAGTTGCCGGCGGGCGGCCAGGTCGTCGAGGGCGGCCAGGTCCTCGTCGTAGGCCGGGGTGCCCACGGTGCGGCGGAACTTCTCCAGGAGCGTGCGCGTGCCCGCGCCGAGCACGAAGCCGTCGGGGGCGGTGGTCAGTTCGTGGAAGAGGTACGAGGCGGCGGCGCCGGCACCGGCCGTGTCGGCGGCGGAGTCGGCCGCCGCCCCGCCGGAACCGGCCGCACCCGTGACGGCGCCGGGCACCGCAACCGCGGCCCCGGCCGCCCCGTTCGCGCCTCCGACGGCACCGACCGGGTCCCCCGCGGCGCCGTTCGCACCGGCGGCGGCACCAAACGACGGCCCCCCGGCACCGTTCGCACCCCCACCGACGCCGACCGGGACCCCCGCGAAGCCGACCGCGCTCCCACCGGCACCGGCCCCGCCCCCCGCGCCACCGACCGGAACCCCCGTGGCACCGACCGGGCCCCCCGCCGCGCCGGTCACCGCCCCCGGCGCACCATGCCCGCCCCCGGCCCGGCCCCACGCCTCGACGGCATGTGCCAGTTCCTCCTCCAGGTCCCGGATCGCCGAGGTGAGGCCGAACGTGTCGCGGGCGCGGGCCAGGGACGCCGCGCGTCGGGTCCAGGTCTGGCGTGCCTCGGGGGTGGTGCCGTGGGACCAGAAGAGCTGGGCGGCGGCGCGGGCGGCCGGCTCGTGGCGCAGGGTGCCGGCCTGCTCGTACAGGGGCAGCAGCGTGGTGAGGAGGACCGTCGCGTCGTGGTCGTGCACGCCCCGCTCGTAGCCCTCGTCGTACGCCTCCCGCGCCGCCTCGCGGACGAGTCCTGGCAGGTCGGCCGAGGCGAGGGCGCCGGGGCCGTGTTCGCGCAGCAGCCGGCCGGCGAGGTGCTCGGCGCGGTAGACCTCGGGCGACTCCGAGGGCAGGGAGCGGTCCCAGTACGGGCGGGTGGCCGCGAAGCCGGGATCGGTGACCGGCGCGCGGTAGTCGGTGCCGGTGAGGGCGAAGGCGAGTCCGTCGCCGTCCGGGACGAGGGTGAGGTCGAGGGGCTGGGTGTTGACGGCGAAGCGGTGGGTGCCCAGGCGCAGGGTGCGGCCGTCGTCGGCGTACAGGTCGGTGCGGTCGCGCAGGGCGCGGGAGGCCTCCTGGCGGGCCGACTTGAGGCGGCCGTCGAGTTCCTCGGCCCGTACGGTGTCGCCCAGGGCGCGCAGTTCCCCGGCGGTGCGGCGGACCTTGGTGACCATGGGGTCGGAGGCGAAGTAGGTGCTGACCGCGTCGGTGTCGGCGAGCGTGGCGCAGCGCCTGGTGATCGTCTCCAGGATCCGGGCGGCGGAGGCGGCGAGTTGTTCGGCGCGGCGGGCCCGGGTGTCGGCGAGGGACTGTTTGCGGGCGGCGAGCGCCTCGTAGATCTCGGCGCGTTTGTCCGCGAGTTCGCCGAGGAAGGCGTCGAACTCCGCGAAGCGGGACTCCAGATCCTCAAGGCGGGCCATGAGCCCGGCCAGTTGGTCGTCGCAGCGCTCGGGGGTGTCCGCGGCGGCGAGCGCGGCGGTGACCGCCTGGCCGAGCAGGGCGGTCTCGGCCGCGAACTCGGCGCGTCCCTCGTGGTCGAGGAGGGCACGGCGGCGGGCGTCGAGGGTGGCGCGGGCGCGGTTGACCCCGCCGAGTACGGCGGCGACGCGCTCCAGCAGGGAGGTGCGGACCGTGGCGTCGCCCATGTCGAGTTCGGCGACGACATCGGTCACCGTGCGCAGCCCGTCGGCGAGTTCGTCGAGCCGGGCGGCGACGGGTCCGGCCTCGGCGACGGTGCCGATGGCCTGCGCGTCGGCGACGAGCCGTTCGGCCTCCTCGCGCTGGGCGTCGAAGGCGTCCTCGCGGGCGAGGAAGGTCACGGCGCGCCGGGCGAGGTCGGCGAGGGAGGCCTCCGCCTGCTCGGCGAGGGCGTCGATGCCGGGGCCGTCGGCGTACCGCATCTCCTTGACGTTCAGCAGGTGCCCGTGGGCGTGCCGGAGTTCGGTGAGGCCCCGGACCCAGGCGGCGGCCTCCCGCGGTGCCTCGCCGCGCAGCCGGCGGACCACGGCGGCGGCGCGCTCGGCGGCCTCGTCGCGGGCCTCGGCCGCCCGCCGGGTCAGGGTGCGCACGGTCTCGAACTCGGCGAGTACCTGCTCGGCGGTCTCCCGTACCGCCGCCAGGGTGCCGGCCAGGTCGCCGAGGTCGTCCTCGCCCAGCCAGTGGTGGCCGTCGGCCGCGCGCACGCAGGCGGCGGCCAGCGCCCGGTAGCCCTCGGCCGTCGTGATCCCCTCGCCGACGGCGCCGGCGACGGACAGACAGGCGGAGATGCCGCGTACGAGGTCGGCGTTGCCGACGCGGGCCAGCGGGCCGGTGCCGGTGGGCGCGGCGGCGGCGTGGGTGTCGCAGGCGTAGGGCGAGTGCCACAGCTGCACCGGATGCACCTGGGCCGGTTCGTCGCCGTCGGCGCGCAGCACCGCGAAGGTGCCGTCGCCTGCCAGCGCCCAGCCCCGGCACGGCAGCGGGTTCGCGACCTCCTTGCGGATCGTGTTGTACGACAGCAGCAGGCCCCGGCTCTCGCCGCGCGCGTGGAAGGCGTACAGCACGTCCTCGCCGTTGGGCGAGCGCACCTCCCGCTCGAACTCCAGCCCGTCGGCGTCGAGTTCGTACGCCTTGTGGGTGCCCGTGGCCAGGCAGTAGCCGCCGGGGAAGACGATGCCCTGGTCGTCGGGCAGGCGGCGGCAGGCGAGGCCGATGCCGTCGAGGCGTACCACCGCCCTGGTCAGGGTGTTGAACACCAGGTAGCGGTCGGTGTCCTCCTTGTAGGGCCGTACCCGCAGCAGGACCAGGGCCCCGACCCGGGCGTGCGCGATGTCCGCGTCGGCAAGCGCCTGCAAGGGCTCGTCGACGGGTTCGCTGTGGATGCCCTCGGGCGTCTCGGTGTCGTTGTCCAGTTTGACGGTGAGGGCGCCGCCGACGGCGGTGACGAAGAACTCGCCGCGGACGGCCACGTGCGGATGCCGGCCGAGGACGTGGTCCTCGCGGGTCGCCTCGGTCCACTCGAAGTCGTGGGACGGGGGGAAGACGTCGTCGCGTTCGCCCCGCGCGTCCAGGAAGGCCGCCTGCCCGTCCTCGGTGAGCGTCCAGCGCAGTACGCGGATGTCGTCGGCCTTCTCGCCGGTGCGGAAGACGGCCAGCAGCCTGCCGTCGACGGGGCGCAGCCGCAGCAGCCGGGCCTGCCGGTAGTAGCGGTGCAGTTCCGCGAACTCCCGTACGAAGGAGGGGTCGTCGAGCAGTCCGGGGACGGCCGAGGCGGGCAGCCGGTTCAGTTCGCGGTCGTACAGCGTGAACACGTCGGCCACCGCGGTCTCGCCGCGCGGGCCCGGCCGGCCGGTGGAGCCCAGGAGCAGGGCGTGGTCCCCGACGGCGGCGATGTCGCACGGCACCCCGGGGTGCTCCGTGCGCAGCCGCTCGGTGCCGGCCAGTTCGAGCCGTGCGGTGCCGAACTCCGTCACCCGGCGGGTGTTGAGGAGTTCGGTGCGCCGGGTCAGCTCGGCGGCCTGCGCGGCGAGCCGGTCGCGCAGCACCTCGTAGGCGCCGGCGTCGGCGGCGTCGTACGTACCCGTCTCCTGGGCGGTGGCCATGAGAGGTTCATCCCTTCGAGAAGCCGGGTGCCGAAGCCGCCGTCCCCTGTGCGGCGGCTTCGGCACCCGGTGGTGATCAGACCCGGGCCGTGCCGTTCAGGGCGGTGAGCGGCGTGTCGGCCAGGCCCAGTTCGCCCGCCCGGTCCAGGAGCCGCTGCACCTGTCCGGAGTCGGTGGTGCCCGACTTCATCAGCTTCATCAGCAGCGCGGAGACCGTCAGGTTCTGCACGTCGGCCGTGGAGAGCGAGCCGAGGACGCGGGTCAGGTCGTCGGTGAAGCTGGACGAGCCGTCCAGCCAGGGTCCGGCGAGGGCCTGGGCGGTCTCGGAGTGCTTCATGAATCCGTCGACGCCCTTGCCGAGCGCCACCGAGGACATCAGGCGGTCGAAGAACACCGTGTCGCCGCCCACGATGTCGATGTCGGCGTTCTCCAGACCGGTGGCGAGCACCGTGGCCTGGGCCTCGGCGACCTGCCGCTGCACGTCCAGGCCGGCCAGCCGGATGTCCTTCTCGGCCTCCAGGCGCAGCCGGTACTCCTCGTGGCCGCGCGAGGCGTCGTCCAGGGCTGCCATCGCCGCGGCCTTCTCGGTCAGTCCGGCGGCCTCCGCCTTCAGCTTGCCGCCGATGGCCTCGGCCTCGGCCAGCGCCTTGGCCCGCGCGCCCTCGGCCTCGGCGCGCATCCGGGCCTCGGTCGCGCCGGCCTCGGCGCGGCCGGCCTTCTCGATGACCTCGGCCTCCTTGTCGCGGACCTGCACCGCCGCGAGGCCCTCCGCCGCGGCCTCGGCCTGGAGTCCCTCGGCCATCCGCAGCTTGGCCCGCGCGTCGAGGTCGGCGCTCTTCAACCGGGCCTCGGCCAGGGTCAGTTCCTCGGCGGCGCGGTGGGTGGCCGACTGCTCGGCGGCCTCGGCGGCCTTGATGTCCTTGACGAGCCGCTCCTGTGCCTCGGCCTCGGCGGCGATGACGACGGCCTGCCGCTGCCGCTCGGCCTCCTCCACGGTCCGCAGCTTCTTGATGGACTCCTCCTGCTCGGCGACCGTGCGGTCCACGGCGACCCGCTCGCGGATGACCTCGGCGATGTCCCGCCGCTCCGCCTCGACCTCCTTCTCGGCGGCGATCCGGGTCAGTTCGGTCTCCCGCTCGCGGCCGATGACCTCCAGCATGCGGTCCTTCTCGATGCGCTCGTTCTCGACGGCGATGACCCGCTCGCGGTTCTTCGCGGCGACCGCGACCTCACGGGCCTGGTTCTCGCGCTGCACACCGAGCTGCTCCTCCGTGCGCAGGAAGGCCGCCTGCGCCCGCAGCCGCTCCTCCTCCATCACCCGTGCCGTCTCGGCCTCCTCGCGGGCCCGGGTCGTGTCGATCTCGCGCTTCTGCTTGATCTCGGCGTCCGCCTGACGGCGCTCCAGCTCCAGTACGGCCTCGCGCGCGTCGACGTTCTGCCGGGTGATCTCCTTCTCCTCGGTGCGCCGGGCCTCGTTGGTGCGTACGTGCTCCACGGCCGTCAGCTCGGTGATCTTCCGGATGCCCTGGGCGTCGAGGACGTTCGCCGGGTCCAGCTGGGTGAGCGGCGTCTGCTCCAGGTAGTCGATCGCCGCGTCCTCCAGGTGGTACCCGCTGAGGTCGACGCCGATGACCTCGATGATCCGGTACCGCAGCTCCTCGCGCTTGGTGTAGAGGTCGGTGAAGTCCATCTGCTTGCCGACGGTCTTCAGCGCCTCGGAGAACTTCGCGTGGAACAGCTCCTGCAAGGTGTTCCGGTCGCTGGCCCGCGCCGTGCCGACCGCCTGGGCGACCTTGACGACATCCTCGACGGTCTTGCTGACCTTGACGAAGAAGGAGATGCGGATGTCCGCCCGGATGTTGTCCCGGCAGATCAGCCCTTCCTTGCCGGCCCGCGTGATCTCGATCGTCTTCACCGAGATGTCCATCACCTCGGCCTTGTGCAGCACCGGCAGCACCACCTGGCCGGTGAAGGTCACGTCCACCTTGCGCATCTTCGAGACGATCAGCGCCTTGCCCTGCTCCACCTTGCGGAAGAGCCGCGAGACGGCGAAGAGCGCTACGGCGACGACGAGCAGACAGACGACGGCGAGGACACCGATGACTTCCATGGCATACGTCCTTACGGCATGAGACGGCGTGGGACGGCACAAGTCGGTCGCGGCTGCGGCTTGTTGCGGCAACGAGCGGTGGGTCGCGACTGTGCGCGGTCACGGCGGTGACTGATTACGGCGGTGACTGATTACGGCAGTGACTGGCTTACGGCGGTAACTGGCTTACGGCGGTGGGGCGGTCGCGGCAGGCGCGGCGGCGGGCCGCGGTCGTGCCGCGTCGGCCGGGAGTCCGGCCGGGGTGAGGTGCGGGGTCAGACGGCGCGGCGGCGGTGTGCCGCGGCGCGGTCGCCTTCGGGGGCGCGGCCGGGTTCGTCCGGGCGGAGCCGGTGCAGTGGGCGGACGAACAGCAGGTTCGTCGACATCTTCCGCCCCCTCCCGTGCACGGCCGCTGTGAACGGGACACTCCCGGCGGGCCCGGTCCGATGCCGGACGCCCGCGGCAGTGCTCCCCGTGCCCCCATGATGAACGATCGTGCCGGTGTCGCGCATTGCCGGTTTCCGGCAACGTTCACCGGGGTTTGCATGCCGGACGGCCCCCGGGAACACGGCAGTTGGGCCGGGAACCCGCTGTCCGGGGCGGCGGGTCAGTGGTGCGCGTGGACGACGGCGTGCCCCTTGCCGCGGCCGATCATCCACTTGTTGACCGGGGTGGTGAGGACGAAGGCGACGGCGAGTCCGCCGAGCAGGGTGGCCCAGAACAGACCGTCCGACAACTGCGCGTCCATCGCGCCCGGCGTGAGGGCGACGATTCCGTTGTCGACCAGTTCCATCACCACGATGGAGACGGTGTCGGCGGCCAGCGCGACCCTGATCGCCGGCCCGAGGCCCAGGCCGGCCCGGATCACCGCGGACAGCGTCAGCGAGTAGCCGAAGAGGAAGGCGAGGGCGATCGCCAGGGCCGTGGTCGGCACGTTGCCCCAGCCCAGGGCGGTGCCGATCACCATGCCGAGGATCTCGCCGACGGCGCAGCCGGTCAGGCAGTGCAGGGTGGCCTGCGCCGCCATGCCCCAGGACGCCGGGCCGTGCGCGGACCCGCCGTGCCCGCCGTGCCCGCCGTGTCCTTCGTCTCCCGCGTGCGGGACGTGGTCGTCCATGCCGCTCGTCCCCGTTCCCGTTCGGTGGCGCCTCGGTCTGCTACGCGTCGGCCACCCTATACCCCTAGGGGGTACATCGAACCGTCGTCGGGATCAGCACGCGGCGAGCACCGGGCAACGGACCCGCCCCCACGCTCAGCCCGAGTCGCCGGCCGACGGTTCGTCCGGTGCCGGTCCGCCCACCGTGAACCCGATCACCGAGCCGCCCCCGTCGCGCCGGCCGGCGAACGGCGCTCCCCCGTGTTCGAGCGCCACCTCCCGCACGATGGACAGGCCAAGGCCCGAGCCGGGCCGGGAGCGGGCGTCGGCGGCGCGGTAGAAGCGGTCGAAGACCCGGGCCAGGTCGGCTTCGGAGATGCCGGGGCCGCGGTCCAGGACCTCGACCCGGACCGGTCCCGGCAGGTCGGGCCCGGTGACGGCGACCTCGATGGGCGCGGTGCCGCCGGGGTCGAACTTCGCGGCGTTCTCGACCAGGTTGGAGATCGCGCGGGTCAGCATCGCGGGCCGCCCGTCGGTCACCGTCTCGCCGTGGGCCCGTACGTCGATCTCCCGCCCGGTACGGCGCCGGGCCAGGGCCGCCACGTCGTGCGCGATCTCGGTCAGGTCGACCGGCTGCGGGGGCTCACCCGCCGACTGCCCGGCCGCCAGCTCGACCAGTTCATTGACCAGGTCGGTCAGCTCACGGGCCTCCTGCCCCAGGTCGGCGACGAGTTCCTCGCGGGCGGCGGGCGGCAGTTCGTCGATCCGGCGCAGCAGCGAGATGTTGGTCCGCAGCGAGGTGAGCGGCGTACGCAGCTCGTGGCCCGCGTCCTGGACCAGGCGCCGCTGGTCCTCCTCGGACTGGGCGAGGCGGCCCAGCATGAGGTCGAAGGCGCGGCCGAGGCGGCCCACCTCGTCCGGGCCGGTGACCGGGACCTGGATGCCGAGCCTGCGGGTGCGGGCGACGTTCTCGGCGGCCGAGGTGAGGACGACCAGGCGGCGGGTGATGCGGCGGGCCAGCCACCAGCCGAACAGGCCCGCTGCGGTCACCACCGCGGCCATCAGGACCAGCGTGCGCCGTTGCAGGGCCCGCAGCAGATCCTCGGTGTCGCTGAACTCCTGCGCCACCTGCACCGCGCCCCGGCCGCCGCCGAGCGAGACGGTGGCGACCCGGAAGACGTCGTGGCCGACATCCACGTCCTCGTGCTGGACCAGCAGCCCCGCCCGGCCCGCGCCCGCGGTCCGCCGGTCGGCGTCGGTGACCGGCAGCCGGGGCCCCTCCGGGTCGAAGACCGCGCCGTCCGGCCCGAGCACCTGTACGTCGGTACGGGCCGGGCGCACGATGTCGTGGCCGGGCGCGGCGGAGGAGAAGTCGCCGGGCGACAGCCGCTGCCGGCGCACCTCGGACCGCAGATCCTGCACGACCTGCGCGAAGACGGATTCCTGGTCGACCCGGACCAGCCGGGCGGCGGCGTTGTAGGACAGCACCCCGACCAGGACGGTGACCACGGCGGTGATCGTCGCGAACGACACGGCGAACGTCGTGCGCAGCGACAGCAGCCGGGGCCGGTGCCCGAGCGGGGAGGCGCCCACTCAGTCGGCCCGCAGGACGTAACCCACCCCGCGCACGGTCTGGATCAGCTGCGGGGCGCCCGGCTGGTCGAGCTTGCGGCGCAGATAGCCGACGTACACGGCGAGGTTCTTGGAGCCGGGCCCGAAGTCGTAGCCCCAGATGCGGTCGTAGATCGTGGAGTGGTCGAGGACGATGCCGGCGTTGCGGACCAGCAGTTCGAGCAGCTCGAACTCGGTGCGGGTCAGTTCCAGCTCGCGTCCGCCGCGCCAGGCACGGCGGGCCCGCGGATCCATGCGCAGCCCGGCGGCCTCCAGATACCGGCCGTCCTCGTCCTCCGGCTCGGCGCCCTGATCGGCGGCGTCGGGTTCCGCGCGGCCGGTGCGGCGCAGCAGGGCGCGCAGCCGGGCGAAGACCTCCTCGACGTCGAAGGGCTTCACGACGTAGTCGTCGGCGCCCGCGTCCAGGCCCGCGATGCGGTCGGCGGTCTCCACCAGCGCGGTCAGCATCAGGATCGGCGTGGGGTCGCCCTCGGCGCGCAGCACCCGGCAGACCTGGAGGCCGTCGACGCCCGGCATCATCACGTCGAGGACGAGGACGTCCGGGCGGCTGCGGTGGGCCTGGGCCAGCGCCTCGACGCCGTCGGCGACCGCGGTGACCCGGTATCCCTCCAGGGTGAGGGCGCGCTCCAGGGCATGCCGGATGGCGCGGTCGTCTTCGGCGAGCAGAACAGTGCGGGCCACGGGGCCCAGTCTGCCAAGCCGGCCGGGGTCCCGGCCCGACGGCCCGGCTTCTTACCCACATCTCACCCGCGGGGCCGCGGCGCGGCGCGCCGCTCCTCGAAGGGGGTGACCTCCGCGAAGGAGTCCCGCCGGGGCCGCGGTCGGGCCGTGGACCGGCCCGCCATCAGGGCCGCCAGCTCGCCCGCGGCGCGCTCCACGCGGGCGTCGAGCCCTTCGGCGCCCCAGTCCTCGGGGGCGGCGTACACGCCGGTGGGGACGACGACGGCCTTCGGGTGGGCGAAGAGCGGGCGCAGCGCGTGGTCCAGCACCAGGGAGTGCCGGGCGGTGCCGCCGGTCGCGGCGATCAGCACCGGCTTCCCGGCGAGGGCGTCCGCGTCGCTCACGCTCGGCGCGTCGAAGAACGACTTGAACAGCCCGCTGTACGACGCCGAGGCCGCGTCGAGGCGCGCCTCCGGCACGACCGGCGTGACCACGATCAGCCGTCGGCCGCCGCGACCTGGTCGAACGCGTCGGCCGGCTGCCGGGCCGGGAACCCGTTGGTGAAGGTGTGCGCGATGTCGACGGCGAGATCGCGCAGCTCGATCACCCGGACCTCGGCGGGAGCAGGCTCGGGGGCGGTGGCGGCCGGGGCGGCGACCGCGGCGAGGCGGTCGGCGAGGCGGTCGGCGAGCGGCCGGGTGGAGGACGGGCCGCTCAGTCCCGCGCAGACGACGAGTTTCCTGCGCGGGCTCCTTCCTGGGCGGTGTCCCGGGCCGTGTCCTGCCGGCCGGCCAGCAGGGAGGCGTGGGTGGGCTCGTCCGGCACGTGCGCCGGGCGGTTCTTGGCGAACTCCTCGCGCAGCACCGGTACGACCTCCTCGCCGAGCAGGTCGAGCTGTTCGAGGACGGTCTTCAGGGGCAGCCCGGCGTGGTCCATCAGGAACAGCTGGCGCTGGTAGTCGCCGGCGTACTCGCGGAAGGCCAGCGTCTTCTCGATCACCTGCTGCGGCGAGCCGACGGTCAGCGGGGTCTGCTCGGTGAACTCCTCCAGCGAGGGACCGTGTCCGTAGACCGGCGCGACATCGAAGTAGGGGCGGAACTCACGTACCGCGTCCTGCGAGTTGCGCCGCATGAACACCTGGCCGCCGAGGCCGACGATCGCCTGCTCGGGCGTACCGTGGCCGTAGTGGGCGTACCGGTCGCGGTACAGCTCGATCATGCGCTTGGTGTGGTCGGCGGGCCAGAAGATGTTGTTGTGGAAGAAGCCGTCGCCGTAGTACGCGGCCTGCTCGGCGATCTCCGGGGAGCGGATCGAGCCGTGCCAGACGAAGGGCGCGACGCCGTCCAGCGGGCGGGGCGTGGACGTGAAGCCCTGGAGGGGGGTGCGGAACCGGCCCTCCCAGTTCACCACCTCCTCGCGCCACAGGCGGTGCAGCAGAGCGTAGTTCTCGACGGCGAGGTTGATGCCCTCGCGGATGTCCTTGCCGAACCAGGGGTAGACGGGGCCGGTGTTGCCGCGCCCCATCATCAGGTCCACCCGGCCGTCGGCCAGGTGCTGGAGCATCGCGAAGTCCTCGGCGATCTTCACCGGGTCGTTGGTGGTGATGAGGGTGGTGGAGGTGGAGAGGATCAGCCGCTCGGTGCGGGCCGCGACATAGCCGAGCATCGTGGTCGGCGAGGAGGGCACGAAGGGCGGGTTGTGGTGCTCCCCGGTCGCGAAGACATCGAGGCCGATCTCCTCGGCCTTGAGCGCGATGGCGACCATGGCCTTGATGCGCTCACGCTCGGTCGGCGTACGGCCCGTGGTCGGGTCCGGCGTGACATCGCCGACGGTGAAGATGCCGAACTGCATGATCGCTCAACCTCCGGGTTGTTTACTGTTCAACTATATCCGGAAACGGAGGTTCCCCCGTCGTTATTCCACGGGGGTGTGAAGGGCGCGCTCGCCCGGCCGTGATCACGCGGGCGCCGCGCGCCGGGGGCTGACTACCCTGGGCACGACCAGTGGTACCGACCAAGGAGCAGCTCATGGCCACCGCAGCCGCCTCGTCCGCCGCCTCCCGCATCGCCGTCGTCACCGGTGCGAGCAGCGGCATCGGCGCCGCCACGGCCCGGCAGCTCGCCGCGGCCGGATACCGCGTCGTGCTCACCGCCCGCCGCAAGGACCGCATCGAGGCGCTGGCGCGGGAGATCGAGGCGGCCGGCCACAAGGCGACGGCGTACCCCCTGGACGTCACCGACCGCGAGGCGGTCGACGAGTTCGCGACCGCGTTCAAGACGGTCGGCGTCCTCGTCAACAACGCGGGCGGCGCGCTCGGCGCCGACCCGGTGGCCACCGGCGACCCGGCCGACTGGCGCCGCATGTACGAGACGAACGTCATCGGCACCCTCAACCTCACCCAGGCCCTGCTCCCCAAGCTGGAGGCGAGCGGCGACGGCACGGTGGTGGTCGTCTCCTCCACCGCCGGCCACGGCACCTACGAGGGCGGCGCGGGCTATGTCGCCGCCAAGCACGGCGAACACGTCCTCGCCGAGACCCTCCGCCTGGAGATCGTCGGCCGCCCGGTCCGCGTCGTCGAGATCGCCCCCGGCATGGTCAAGACCGACGAGTTCGCCCTGACCCGCTTCAACGGCGACCAGGACAGGGCGGCCAAGGTCTACCAGGGCGTCGCCGCCCCGCTCACCGCCGACGACGTGGCCGACACCATCACCTGGGCGATCACCCGCCCCTCCCACGTCAACATCGACCTGCTGATCGTCCGCCCCCGCGCCCAGGCCTCCAACACGAAGGTGCACCGCGAGGGCTGAGCGGCACCGCGCGCGCATGTCCGGACCGGTGGCCCGCCGGACGCGCTAGGCGGGGGCGAGCCGGCCGGCCAGGTCGGTCAGGTCGGCGGCGTACAGGTCGAATCCGTCCGAGGGGGCGGGCGGGTCGCCGACGGGGCGGGCGACGTAGGCGGTGCGCAGGCCGAGGCGCTGGGCTCCGCGCAGGTCCCAGGCGTGGGCGGCGACCATCAGGAGCCGCTCGGGCGGGCATCCGGAGACGGTGACGGCCAGTTGGTAGACCGCCGGGTCCGGCTTGCAGGTCCGGGCGTCCTCGGCGGACAGGGCCTGGTGCCAGCGCAGCCCGGCGTGGGCGTTGAGCCCCAGCAGCGCCGTCCGGCTCGCGTTGGAGAGTCCGATCAGCGGGAACCGTTCGGCGAGCCGGGCGAGCCCCGCCACGGTGTCGGGCCACGGCGGGAGCCTGCGGCCCGACCGGGCCAGCGCCGCCACGGCGGCCGGGTCATCGGTCCCGGCGGCGCCGGCGACGGTCCCGGCGGCCTCCAGGTCGAGGACATCGCTGGTGACGTAGGGCCTGGCGCCGTCCAGGATGCGACGCTGCTCGCCCTCGATGTGCCGCTGCCACAGCGACAACAGCCGCTCGACCCCGGGTTCGCCGAGCGACGGGTCGAGTGCGCGGATGCCGGCGCGGATACCCGCGGGTTCGTCGACGAGCGTACCGAGCACGTCGAACACGAGGGCGTCGATCTCGGGCTGGGGCATGGGAGGGCCTCCTGGTTCCGCCCGCGATCCGTCGGACGGGAGTCGGTCGGACGGACGTCAGGGGTGCAGCACGATCTTTCCCACGTGCCGCCTGCGGGAGAGTTCCTCCTGCGCCCGCGCGGCCTCGTCCAGCGGGAAGACCGCGGCGACGACGGGGTGGACCTCGGCCCGCCGGGCCAGGTCCACGAGGAGGGCGAAGTGGGCGGGCGTGTGCATCGAGGACCCGATGACCTGGGCGTTGTGCAGGTACAGCCGGCGCACGTCGAAGGTCACGCCGTATCCGCCGAGTGCGCCGGCGACGACCCACCGGCCCCCTTCGCGCAGCAGCGGCAGCCCCTCACTCAGCAGGTCCCCGGCCACGACGTCGAGGGCCACGTCGATGCCCTCGGGGGCGGCGGCGCGGATCTGCTCGGTGACATCCCCCGCGCGGTCGACGACTTCGTGCGCGCCCGCCTCGCGCACCGCGTCCGCCTTGGGTCCGCCGCTGACGGCGAGCACCCTCGCGCCGCGCGCCCGTGCGATCTGCACCAGCGCGAGGCCGACGCCGCCGGACGCCCCCGAGACCAGGGCCGTCTCCCCCTTCCGCAGCCGGCCCCGCTCGATCATGCCCAGCGCGGTGCCGTAGGCGGTCGGCAGCGCCGCGAGCTGGTCGTCCGTGAGCGGGGACCGCGTCACGTCGTGCACGCGCTCGGCGGGCGCCGTCACGTACTCGGCGTATCCGCCGTCGCGTTCGCTCCCCATCAGGCCCACGGGGTTGGCGTCCGGCCCCTCGCCGTCGTAGATCGCGGGGTCGACTACCACGCGGCGTCCGACGAGACTCCCCTCCACCCCGGGCCCGACGGCCACGACCCGGCCCGCCACGTCGGCGCCCTGGATACGCGGGAAGTCGATCGGTCCGCGCCAGCCCGAGAGCGCCTTCGGGTCTCCCGGACGGCCGTAGGCGCCCTCCCGGGTCCACAGGTCCGTGTTGTTCAGGGCCACCGCGCCGACCCGTACCAGCGCCTCCCCCGCCCGTGGCACCGGGACGGGGACCTCCACCGGCTCAAGGACTTCCGGCCCTCCGTGCCCTGTGACGCGCACCGCTCGCATGGACTCGGACACGCTCATCCCCCTGAAACCCCCAGTAGGTATACTGATCGGTGAACATCTGCCACCGTACACCGTCCAGTACACCGATCAGTGAAGGAGCCCGCAGTGCAGGAAGCGCGGCCTTTGACGCCGGCCGGCCGCCGCATCGTGGCGACTGCGGAGGAGTTGTTCTACGAGCGCGGGATCACGGCGGTCGGCGTGGATCTGATAGCCGAGCACTCCGGGGTGACCAAGCGGACCCTGTACAACCAGTTCGGTTCGAAGGACCACCTGGTGGCGGCCTGTCTCACCGCCCGCGACCAGCGCTGGCGGTCAGTCGTCCGGGCCGCCGTCGACGACTGCGGCACTCCCGCCGAGGCCGTCACCGCGCCCTTCGAGGCGCTGCGGACCTGGAGCGGGACCAACACCCGCGGATGCGCCTTCATCAACGCGCTCGCCGAACTCCCGGACCCCTCGCACCCCGCGCACCGCGTCGCCACGGACCAGAAGCGCTGGCTGCTGAACCTGTTCGGGGAACTCGCCGAAGCGGCGGGCTGCCCGCACCCGGCCGCCCTCGCCACCCGGCTCCTCGTGCTGCACGAGGGCGCCGTCGCCACCCGGCCCCTCCCGTTCGACACCCTCACGCAGAGCGTCGAGCTGGCGCGGGCCCTGGTCCGGGCCGGCACGTCGCCCGGTCACCGGAGCGCTCCCCAACCGCCCCCGCGCTCCTCGCTCAGCCCTTCACACACACCACCTGCTTCAGCCTCGCCACCACCTCCACGAGGTCGCGCTGCTGGTCGATGACCTGGTCGATCGGCTTGTAGGCGCCCGGGATCTCGTCCACGACACCCGAGTCCTTGCGGCACTCCACGCCCCGCGTCTGCTCCTGAAGGTCCTTCGCGGAGAAGCGGCGCCTGGCCGCGTTCCGGCTCATGCGCCGGCCCGCGCCGTGGGAGGCGGAGTTGAAGGACTCGGCGTTGCCGAGGCCCTTGACGATGTACGAACCCGTGCCCATGGAGCCCGGGATGATCCCGTACTCCCCCGCACCCGCGCGGATCGCGCCCTTGCGGGTCACCAGCAGGTCCACGCCCTCGTAGCGCTCCTGCGCCACGTAGTTGTGGTGGCAGGAGATCTCCCGCTCGAAGAGCGGCCGGGCCTTTTGGAACTCCTTGCGGACCACGTCCTTGAGAAGCCCCATCATGAGGGTGCGGTTGTACTTCGCGTACTCCTGCGCCCAGAACAGGTCGTTGCGGTACGCCGCCATCTGCGGGGTGTCCGCGACGAACACCGCGAGGTCGCGGTCGATCAAGCCCTGGTTGTGCGGGAGCTTCTGGGCGACGCCGATGTGGTGCTCGGCCAGTTCCTTGCCGATGTTGCGGGAACCGGAGTGCAGCATCAGCCACACGGAACCGGTGGTGTCCGTGCACACCTCGACGAAGTGGTTGCCGCTTCCGAGCGTTCCCATCTGCTTTCCGGCCCGCTCGCGGCGGAACCTCACCGCCTCCGCCACCCCGTCGAACCGCCCCCAGAAGTCGTCCCACCCGGCCGTCGCCAGCCCGTGGACGCGGCCCGGCTCGACCGGGCTGCCGTGCATCCCCCGCCCCACCGGAATCGCCTGCTCGATCTTCGAGCGCAGCCGCGACAGGTCGCCCGGGAGGTCGTTCGCCGTCAGGGACGTGCGCACCGCCGACATCCCGCAGCCGATGTCGACGCCCACCGCCGCCGGGCACACCGCGCCCCGCATCGCGATCACGGAGCCGACCGTCGCGCCCTTGCCGTAGTGCACGTCCGGCATGACCGCCAGGCCCTCGATCCACGGCAGGGTCGCGACGTTGCGCAACTGCTGGAGCGCGACCTCCTCGACCGTCGCCGGGTCGGTCCACATCCGGATCGGTATCCGCGCGCCCGGCATCTCCACATACGACATGTCGCCCTCATTCCCCCGGAAAACAAACAGAAGCCTCGAAACGCACAACCGGCGCACAAGCCGACCAAAGAGACAGTCGACCGGCGTTCACGGCAGCGTGTGCGGTACACATTGTCTGCGGCGGGCGCCCCCGTGCGGCAAGCGAATAACCAGCGGGGACACTGGAGTCCCGAACCACAGCCACCCCGGCGAGAGGAGCCGCACCGTGCAGCGGAAGGCCTACGTACCCGGCGTCGCCGCCCTTCTGGCGGCGTTGCTGGCCGGCTGCACCGGCGGCTCCGGCAACGGCGCCACGGCGGACGACTCCAACCCCGGGCAGCCCGGCGCGGCCACCGAGGCGGCCCAGCCCGGCAAGTACCGCACCCTGCCGGAGCCGTGCGGCGCGGTCGGCCACAAGACGCTCGACTCGCTCCTGCCCGGCATCCAGGAGATGCCGGACGAGCAGCAGCGCGAGAAGGCGTACGCGGGCGAGGCGACGCTCGCGTACGACACCGACCGCAAGGTCGGCTGCCGTTGGAAGGTCGAGTCGGCGGACGCCACCGACCATCTCCTCGTCGACTTCGAGCGGGTGGTGTCGTACGACAACTCCGTGAGCGACGACAGCCAGGCCCAGCAGCTCTTCGCGCGGCAGGTGGACGCGGCCGACCTGCCCGAACCGCTCGTCTCGGGGTCGGCCTCGGCGTCCGGTTCCGCGTCGGATGCCGCGTCCCCCTCCGAGAGCGCGTCGGCCGGTGCGCCCTCCGCCCCGGCCTCCGGTGCCGCGTCGTCCACCGCCCCCTCGTCGAGCCCGTCCTCCGACGCCCCGGCCGCCGAGGTGCAGCCCCGCCTCCTCGACGGTCTGGGCGACGAGGCGTTCGTGGACGACCGGCTGAGCAGCTCCGGTTCGACGGCGAAGCGGCGCACGGTGACTGTGGCGTTCCGCACGTCGAACGTCGTGGTGACCATCGAGTACGCGGAGCAGTCGGCGACGCTCGGAGTGGTGCCGGACAGCGAGGAAATGCAGGACATGGCGCGGAAACTGGCGTCCCAGCTCGCGAATTCGCTCGGCGGCTGACCCCTCCCCGGGCTCCCCGGCGCCCTCGCGCGAAGCGCCCGAAGCGGGGCCGCGCGGTTTTCCCACCGCGTACCGTGGCCCCTCGGACCCGTTCCGACCGCAGGAACCACGAGTGCCATGAGTGAAGGAACCATGCAGCGACGAGCCCAGCGTGATCAGCGAGAGCAGCGAGCGAAGCGACTCACCCGCGTCCTTGTCTGCGCGGCCGCCGTACCCGTGATGCTGGTGGCGGCCGGCTGCTCCTCGGACTCCGGCGACGGCAAGGACAGGGCCGCCGACGAGACCTCCGCTTCCGCGTCCGCGAGCCCCTCACCGACCGTGCAGGCGGCGGCGTTCCGGAAGCTCCCCGAGTCGTGCGCGGTGCTGTCGAAGAAGACGCTGAAGGACCTGGTGCCCAAGGGCGGATCCGGCGACGAGGGCGCCTCCGACGACACGGCCAGGCGCGCCAGTTGCTCCTGGGACAGCCTGGACGACAACGGTGTGAAGGGCTCTCAGTTCCGCTGGCTGAGCGTGTCGATGCTGCGCTTCGAGTCGGACGTGACGCGCGGCGCGGGCGACAAGCTGGCGCGCGACCACTACACGAAGCAGCTGCGGGACACCCAGGCCGTCCAGGGCGCCAAGAGCCTCACGACCACGCCGCTCTCCGGCACGGGCGACGAGGCCGCCGTCGTGCGCTACGACCTGAAGAAGAAGGAAGGCACCTTCAAGCAGCAGACGGTCGTCGCACGCGTCGAGAACGTCGTCGTCACCGTCGACTACAACGGCGCCGGGCTGGCGGGCGACAAGACGCCGGACGCCGACGACCTGGTGAAGGACGCGCAGAAGGCGGCCAAGGAGGCGGTGGCCGCGGTGACGGCCGCCAACGGCGGTGCGGCGGGCGGCGCCACTGGGAGCGGCTCGCCGTCGCCCTCCGGGTCGGAGTCCGGATCGGGGTCCGGACAGAAGCTCGATTCGCCCTCGGAGTCGCCGTCCGAGGCGGCGTCGAAGGCGGCCTGACGCATCTCACCGGCCTCCGGCCACCCGTCCCCCGTACACATGTGCCACTCTATTGCGCGCAACAACAGGCACTGGGAGGGGAGTACGGGTGGCCGCGCCACTACAGCTGACACGGACGCATCGCGTTCTCATCGGCATGGTCGTCTTCGGTGCCGTGATCATCGCCGGGATCGGCTTCGCGGGTTCGTATGCGGCGGTGCGCGAACTGGCCCTGCAGAAGGGCTTCGGGAACTTCAGCTACGTCTTCCCGATAGGCATCGACGCGGGCATCTGCGTACTGCTCGCCCTGGACCTGCTGCTGACCTGGATCCGCATCCCCTTCCCGCTGCTGCGGCAGACGGCCTGGCTGCTGACGGCGGCCACGATCGCGTTCAACGGCGCGGCGGCCTGGCCCGACCCGCTGGGCGTGAGCATGCACGGCGTGATCCCGATCCTCTTCGTGGTCTCCGTCGAGGCCGCCCGGCACGCGACCGGCCGCATAGCCGACATCACCGCCGACAAGCACATGGAGGGCGTCCGGCTCACCCGCTGGCTGCTCTCGCCGCTGCCGACGTTCCTGCTGTGGCGCCGCATGAAGCTGTGGGAGCTGCGCTCCTACGACCAGGTCATCAAGTTGGAGCAGGAGCGGCTGGTGTACCAGGCCAGGCTGCGTTCCCGCTTCGGCCGTGCCTGGCGCCGCAAGGCTCCCGTCGAGTCCTTGATGCCGCTGCGGCTGGCCCGCTACGGCGTCCCGCTCGCGCAGACGGCCCCGGCGGGCCTGGCGGCGGCGGGCATCGAACCGGCGCTGCTGCCGCCCGCCCCGCGGCCGGAAGCGGTCGAGCAGGGCGCGGCGGCGGCCGGTACGGCGCCCTCCCCGCGGCCGGCGGAGCCCGCCGCGGAGCAGCGCCCCCAGCTGCCGGGGAACCGGGAGCCCGAGCCGGTGCGGGAGGAGCCCGCGGTGGAGCAGAACCCGTGGCTGCACGCCCGGGATCCGCAGTCCGTCGAGTACCACGGCGACTACGACCCCGGGTACGACCCGGACGAGTACGAGCGGTGGATCGCGGAGCAGCAGCAGGCCGACGAGTACCGCCAGCAGTTCGAGGAGGTGCCGCCCGTCCAGGAGCCCGCTCCGGAGGACACCGGCAGCTTCCCCATCCCGGTCGGCCCGCGCCGCACCCGGGAACTGGGCGAGGGCGGCGGCGTCCCGGAGCCCGAGGCGCCGGGCGAGGAGGCCTACTACCAGGTCTTCAAGCAGTCGATAAACGACAGCTTCCCGACCCCGCGCGAGTTCGGCGAGAACATCGAGGCGACCTTCGGACTCTCCCTCCCGGACGCCGAGGCCAAGCGCATGGTCGCCCGCCTGTCCAACCGCTTCAACGCGGAGCTGGAGGAGAACCACATCGCGTGAACGCGGACGGTGACCGGCGCCGCCGGGAGGTGCCGGCGGCGCCGCGTCCCGCGGGGCCTACTCCCCGAGCAGGGTCCGTACCCGGTCCTGTCCCACCGCCAGCAGCAGCGTGGGCAGGCGGGGACCCGTGTCGCGGCCGACGAGCAGGTGGTACAGGAGCGCGAAGAAGGTCCGCTGGGCGGTCTTGATCTCCGGCGGCAGCTCCTTGGGCGTCGCGTCGGCCGAGAAGCCGGCCTGCACCTTGGGCACGCCGTAGACGAGGTGGCTGAGCCCGTCCAGGGACCAGTGGCCGGCCAGTCCGTCGAGCAGCAGCCGCAACGACTGCCGATCCGACTCGCCGAGGGACTTCAGCAGCTCGGCGTCGGCCTCCTCGCGCACGATGGTCCGCTGGTCGGCGGGGACATGGGTGTTGATCCACGCCTCGGCCTTGTCGTACCGCGGCCGGGCCTCGTCCAGCGACCGCAGCGGGTCGGCCGGGTCCAGCTCGCTGAGGATCCGCAACGCCTGGTCCTCGTGGCCGGCGGTGATGTCGGCCACGGACGCGAGCGTCCGGTACGGCAGCGGCCTGGGCGTCCGCGGCAGCTCACCGGCGGCCGTGCGCACGGCACGCGAGTGCGCGGCGATGTCGGCGGGCAGCGCCTCGCCCCCGGTCACCTTGGCGTCGAGGCGGTCCCACTCGTCGTACAGCCGCTGGATCTCCTGGTCGAAGGCGATCTTGAACGACTGGTTGGGCCGGCGCCTGGCGTACAGCCAGCGCAGCAGCTGCGGCTCCATGATCCTGAGCGCGTCGGCCGGGGTGGGCACACCGCCCTTGGACGAGGACATCTTGGCCATGCCGCTGATGCCCACGAACGCGTACATCGGACCGATCGGCTGCTTGCCGTCGAAGATGCCGACGATCTGCCCGCCCACCTGGAACGACGACCCCGGCGACGAGTGGTCGACACCGCTGGGCTCGAAGACGACCCCCTCGTAGGCCCAGCGCATCGGCCAGTCGACCTTCCAGACCAGCTTGCCCCGGTTGAACTCGCTCAGCCGGACCGTCTCGGAGAAGCCGCAGCCGGCGCAGGCGTACGTCAGCTCGGTGGAGTCGTCGTCGTAGGCGGTGACCGTCGTCAGGTCCTTCTCGCAGTTGCCGCAGTACGGCTTGTACGGGAAGTACCCGGCGGAGCCCGAGCCGTCGTCCTCGGCCGCCGCGCCGGAGCCCTCGGCGGCCTCCAGCTCGGCCTCGTCGACGGGCTTCTGCGACTTCTTCGCGGGCGCGGGAGCCTTCCTCGTCCGGTACTGGGCGAGGATCGCGTCGATGTCCTGCCGGTGCCTCATGGCGTGCAGAATCTGCTCGCGGTAGACACCGGAGGTGTACTGCGCCGTCTGGCTGATCCCGTCGAACTCGACGCCCAGCTCGGCGAGCGAGGCGACCATCGCGGCCTTGAAGTGCTCGGCCCAGTTCGGGTACGAGGAGCCCTTCGGGGCCGGCACCGAGGTCAGCGGCTTGCCGATGTGCTCGGCCCAGCTCTCGTCCACCCCGGCGACCCCGGCGGGCACCTTGCGGTAGCGGTCGTAGTCGTCCCAGGAGATCAGGTGCCGGACCCGATGGCCCCGGCGGCGCACCTCGTCGGCGACCAGGTGCGGGGTCATGACCTCGCGCAGATTGCCGAGGTGGATGGGGCCGGACGGGGAGAGCCCGGACGCGACGACGACCGGTTTGCCCGGGGCACGACGCTCCGACTCTGCGATGACCTCGTCCGCGAAACGGGAGACCCAGTCGGTGGTCTCTGTGCTCTGAGCCACGATCGGCACGTCCTCTTTCCCTGATTTCCCTGAGAATTGCGCTGAGCAGCCGGCCCGGTCGCACGGCTGGCCACTCCATTCTCCCAGCCCGGCCCGTATCCGCGAAAACCGCTTTTCACCGCGTGGGATACTCGGCTTCTGCAGTACTCCAGGAACCCGAGCAGAACGGCAGCCACTCCATGGCCTCGGTCACGTCCCTCAGCGACTCCGTCCAGCAGCACCTCGCGTCCGCCCTCACGGCCACCCGGCCGGAGGCCGCCGGCGCGGACCCGCTGCTGCGACGAAGCGACCGGGCGGACTACCAGGCCAACGGCATCCTCGCGCTGGCCAAGAAGGCGAAGTCGAACCCCCGGGAGCTGGCGGCCGAGGTCGTCTCGCACCTCGTCACCGGTGAACTGATCAAGGACATCGAGGTCTCCGGACCCGGCTTCCTGAACATCACCGTCGGCGACCGGGCGATCACCGAGAACCTCGCCGCGCGGTACGCGGACGACACCGGCCGCCTCGGCGTCCCGCTCGCCGCGCACCCGGGCACCACGGTGATCGACTACGCCCAGCCGAACGTGGCCAAGGAGATGCACGTCGGCCATCTGCGCTCCGCGGTGATCGGCGACTCCCTCGTCCAACTGCTGGAGTTCACCGGCGAGACGGTCGTGCGCCGCCACCACATCGGCGACTGGGGCACCCAGTTCGGCATGCTCATCCAGTACCTGGACGAGCACCCTCACGAGCTGGACCACCGGGCCGACGAGGTGAGCGGCGAGGAGGCGATGTCCAACCTGGGCCGCCTCTACAAGGCCGCGCGCGGACTCTTCGACTCCGACGAGGAGTTCAAGACGCGGGCCCGGCGCCGGGTGGTCGACCTCCAGGCCGGGGACCCGAAGACGCTCGCGGCATGGCAGAAGTTCGTCGACGAGTCGAAGATCTACTTCTTCTCCGTCTTCGAGAAGCTGGACATGGAGATCCGCGACCCCGACATCGTCGGCGAGTCCGGCTACAACGACATGCTCGCCGAGACCTGCCGCCTGCTGGAGGAGTCCGGCGTCGCGGTCCGCTCCGAGGGCGCGCTGTGCGTCTTCTTCGACAACGTCAGGGGCCCGGACGGCAACCCGGTCCCGCTGATCGTGCAGAAGTCGGACGGCGGCTACGGCTACGCGGCCACCGACCTGTCCGCGATCCGCGACCGCGTCTTCAACCTGAAGGCGAACACGCTCCTGTACGTCGTGGACGCCCGCCAGTCCCTGCACTTCAAGATGGTCTTCGAGACCGCCCGCAGGGCCGGCTGGCTGAACGACGACGTGACGGCGCGCCAGCTCGCCTTCGGTACGGTCCTCGGCAAGGACGGCAAGCCGTTCAAGACCCGGGAGGGCGAGACGGTGCGCCTGGTCGACCTCCTCGACGAGGCGATCGACCGCGCGTCCGCCGTCGTGCGGGAGAAGGCGCGGGACCTCTCCGAGGAGGAGATCGCCGAGCGCGGCACCCAGGTGGGCATCGGCGCGGTGAAGTACGCGGACCTGTCGACATCGGCGAACCGGGACTACAAGTTCGACCTGGACCAGATGGTCTCGCTGAACGGCGACACGTCCGTCTACCTCCAGTACGCCTACGCCCGGATCCGCTCCATCCTGCGCAAGTCCGGCGACGTACGCCCGGTCGCGCACCCCGAGTTGGAGCTGGCCGAGGCCGAGCGGGCGCTGGGCCTGCATGTGGACGCGTTCGCGGAGACGGTGGCGGAGGCGGCGAAGGAGTACGCCCCGCACAAGCTGACGGCGTACCTGTACCAGGTGGCTTCCCTGTACACGTCCTTCTACGACAAGTGCCCGGTCCTGAAGGCCGAGACGCCCGAGCAGGTGGAGAACCGCCTGTTCCTGTGCGACGTCACGGCCCGCACCCTGCACCGGGGCATGTCCCTGCTGGGCATCCGGACGCCCGAGCGGCTCTGAGGCGTCCGCCCTCGGACCCGGCCCGCGGTCCGTCCCCTCCCCCGAGCGGGGACGGACCGCGGCGGGTTCGTACGCCCGCCGGACTAGCTGGGGTTGCCGTTGGCGAACCGCTTGAAGGCGGCCTGGGTTCCCGAGCCGGCAATGCCGTCGATCGCACCGGTGTAGCCCCAGTGCGCCTTGAGCAGCCGCTGGAGAGCCTTCACCGTGTTGGGCCCGACGATGCCGTCGATCGCGTCGTTGTAGCCCCAGTACACCTTGAGGCCGCGCTGGAACGCCTTCCAGCTCTCGGGGCCGAGCGCTCCGTCCCGTGCGCCGGTGTAACCCCAGTGCTGCCGCAGCCAGTCCTGGACCTTCTGGGCCTCGGCGGTGCTCAGGCCGAGGTTGACCACCGCGAGCGTGCCGACATCGGCGCTCGCCACCGCCTTCGTCTCCTGCGCCGGTGCCGCGACGGCGGTACCCGTGGTCGCCAGGCCTCCGGCGGCGATCCCCACGGCGGTGCCGACACTCACGAGTGTCTTGGTCAGAGTGCGCATTCTGTCCCCTCCGATGGTGCTGATGACGATGCCCCCGATGGGCGGTCCGACCGCACCGGCCGGCTCCGCTACGAGACTGCGGCTGCGGCGCGCCGGGACGCCACAGTTGACGCAGAAGTGACGTCATCGCGGGACGACCCCCACACTGACCTGCTGGGATGCCACCGGCCGAGTCCCTGCGGCGGGACGGCCGACGTAGCGGGATGGCCGATTCCACCCCGGTGGGCGGACCGGCTCCCGGTAAGGCTGTTGACCCCTGATGCAGAATGACCGCGGGGGAACACGCCCGAAACAGCCGGCCCGAACGCGAGTGGGGGAAACATGTCGCGTTGGAGAGAGCTGCCCACCGAACTGCATCCACACGTACGCCGGTTGATCGTGGACCTGCGCAGGCTCAAGGACCACGGCGGACTGAGCACGCGGCAACTGGCCGCGAAGACCGGGTACAGCGAGAAGTCCTGGCACCGGTATCTGAACGGCAGGGCACTGCCGCCCCGGGAGGCCGTCGAGGCGATGGCCCGCATCGGGGGCGCCGACCCGACCCGGCTGCTGGCGTTGTACGAGGTCGCCGCGGAGCGGTGGGACAGGCCCTCCGGTGAGGCGCCCGCCGACGCGGACACCGACACCGGGCCCGGCCCGTCGTCCGTTGCGGAACGGGAACCCGGGACCGGACCTGAGCCCGTGCGACGGACCCGCTGGGCACGCGCGAAAAGGCGTGTGCGCCAACGGGGCCCGCGCGTCGCGATCATGGCCGGGACGGTGGCCGCGGTGCTGGCGGTGTCCGCGGCGCTGCTGCTGACCGCACGGTTCACCGGCACGTCGGGCGAGGGCGACCGCGCCGCCGACTCGACGGCCCCGCTGGCCCCGGCCGCCGAGTCCTCGACCTGGCCGACGGGCCCGTACGCCTGCCGCCCGGAGCGGACCGGAGGCCTCTGGTACGCGGGGTACAGCCGCACCCGCGACGCCATCGTGGCCTACGGCCACGGCGGTCCCGAGGTGGTCGAGGCGCAGTGTCTGCTGCGGCGTGCGGGCATTCCGCCCGGCGACATCGACGGGATCTACGGTCCGCGCACGCAGCGCGCGGTCATCCGCTTCCAGGAGCAGGCCGAACTGGTCGCGGACGGCATCGTCGGCCCGCACACCTGGAAGGCCTTGCGGGGATGAGACCGGAGCACCCCCGACTCGTCGTCGTCCTCCGTGAGTTGAGGTCCCGCACGGGGCTGAGCCTGGCGGCGCTGGCGGCCCGGACGGCGTACAGCAAGTCGTCGTGGGAGCGGTATCTCAACGGCAAGGCCCTGCCGCCGAAGGAGGCGGTGCGGGACCTGTGCCGGCTGGCCGGTGAACGGGACGAGCGGTGCCTGGCGCTGTGGGAGATCGCGGAGTCGGAGTGGAGCGGGCGCGCGGCGACGGCATCCGCGTCCGCACCGGCCCCGGCGCCCGGGGCGGTCTCCTCCGGCGCGGACGTGGACGTGGGTGCCGGGAGCGTCCCCGAGGCCTCTCCACCGTCCGGAACGGCGTCCTCCAAGGCCGCGTTGTCCAAGGCTTCTCCGCCTTCCAGGGTCCCTCCGTCCCCCGAGGCCGCGCGGTCGGCCGGGACCCCGGCGCCGGGGCGTGGTGCCGTGCTCGCGGCCGTGCTCGCGGCGGTGTGCACCGTGGGGGCGGGCGGCGTCGCGGCGGCGCTGCTCCTGCTGCCGGACCGGCACGGCTCCCCTCCCCCTGGCCGCTCCGCCGCCACGCTCCCGCACACCGAGCCCTCCGCCGGCGCCCTGTGCCACCGGGCCGGCTGCGAGGGCCTGGACCCGATGCACATGGTCTGCGGCAACGCGCCCTCCACCCTCGCCCGGCACCGCACCACCACGGGGGCCGAGGTGGAACTGCGCTACAGCGAGCAGTGCGGCGCCGGTTGGGCCCGGATGTGGCACACGGACATCGGCGACCGGCTGGAGCTGACGGCGGACGGCCCCACTTACGACACGCGGGTCGCGGACGAGATCGACGAAGAGATCTACGTCTACACCGTCATGACCGCGGCCGGCCCCGGCACCGTCCTCCGGGCGTGCTTCCGCCCCGCGGCCGAAGGCGAACAGGAGTGCGTCGACGCCCGGGTGGACGAGGCGGCCACCACGTCCCGCACGCTGTCGCCCCAGCAGCCCGCGCCGGGCACTGGCACCCGTACCTCCCCCGGCCGCTACCGCAGCCCCGCCCCCAGCCTCCGCAGCCCCTCCGCGATCTCGTCCGGCGTCTGGGTGACGAAGCACAGCCGCAGCGTGGCGCGGTCGGGCTCACCGGCGTAGAAGGGCGCCCCGGGCACGTACGCCACGTCGTGCCGGACGATGTCGGGAAGGAGGGCGGTGGTGTCGTACGAGCCGGGCAGGCGGACCCACAGGAACATGCCGCCCTCGGGGCGGGTCCACGTCGAACCCGCCGGGAGCGCGTCCGCCAGGCCCGCGAGCATGGCGTCCCGCCGGGCACCGTAGACCGCGGCGACCCGCGCGACGTGCGCGTCCAGGTCCCGGTCGGCCAGGTACCGGGCGGCGGCGAGCTGGTTGACGGTCGGGGTGTGCAGGTCGGCGGCCTGCTTGGCGACCGCGCAGGCGCGGCGCAGTTCGGCGGGGCCCCGCAGCCAGCCCAGGCGCAGGCCGGGAGCCATGACCTTGGAGAAGGAGCCCAGCAGTACGGTGCGGTCGCGGGCGCCGTCGTAGGAGGCGAGCCACGGCACCCGCTCGCCCTCGAAGCGCAGCTCCCCGTACGGGTCGTCCTCGACGATCCACAGCCCGCACCGGCCGGCGGCCTCGGCCACCGCGGCGCGGCGGGCGGCGGGCATGGTGCGGCCGGTGGGGTTCTGGAAGGTGGGCACGGTGTAGAGCAGCTTGGGGCGCTCGCGCACCACCAGTTCCTCAAGGGCCGCGGGGTCGATCCCGTCCTCGTCCCCGGGCACGGCGACGACCCGGGCGCCCGCGAGGCCGAAGGCCTGGAGCGCGGCCAGGTAGCAGGGGCTCTCGACGAGGACGGTGTCGCCGGGTTCGAGCAGGGCGGTGGCGAGGAGCGAGAGGGCCTGCTGGGAGCCGGTGGTGACGAGGAAGTCGTCGGGGTCGCAGGCCAGCCCGCGTGCCGAGGTGCGGACGGCGAGCGCGGACCGCAGGGCGGGTTCGCCCTCGGTGGTGGAGTACTGCAGGGCCCGCGCGGGCGCCTCGGCGAGTACGTCCCGGTACGCGGCGGCGATGCCCTCGGCGTCGAACAGCTCGGGGGCCGGCAGCCCGCCCGCGAAGTTGATCACCTCGGGGCGGGCGGTGACGGCGAGGATGTCCCGTACCGGCGAACCGCCGATCGACCGGGCACGCGCGGCGAGCGGGGGCAAAGGGGCGGTGTCGGCGGACGCGGTCTCAGTCACGGTCATGTGCGCAGCCTAGGGAAGTACCTGCCGCGTACAGGCGGGTTTCCGGGATGCGGGCAGCGCGTCGACCGGCTCCCGGTCCTACCGTTCGTTCTCGACCAGCTCCCAGGCGTCGCTGCCGAGCGGGTACGCGTAGTAGGAGTCGTCCCGGGAGGCGCTGGTGCGGAACGGCTTGCCGTGGTCGTCGACGCGCGTCGTGCCGCTCCGGCCGCCGCTGGACCACTCCAGCTCCAGGTACCAGCTGACGTCGTGGCCACTGGTGTGCGCGTTGACGTAGAAGACCTCGGGGTCGGACTCGCTGACGCTGTACGGGAAGTCCCGCTGTCCCCCGATCGGCGTCGCCGTGGGGGTGCCCAGGTCGAGCGAGAACGTCGAAGGCCTTGGTGTCCACCTGGCCGCCGCAGCCGTTGCCCATCACGTACTGGTTCCAGTCCAGCGCGGGACCGCTGCTCACCACCCGCACGTGCAGGTCCTTCAGGACCACCGTCTCCGGCCCGGTGCCCTGCACGGTGAGGACGGCCGTCTGGCGGTTGGCGGAGACCGCCCGGAGAGGAGTGGCCCAGCCGACGGCGTCCTGCCGGGCGGGCGGCTCGGGCACGTTCCGCGGGCTGCGGTCGACCAGGAAGGCGTGGTCGCAGGGGAGGTCCCAGTAGTACGGGGTGGTCGACACGGTGAGCACGGGTCCGGCGGCGGGTGCCTCGCGGGTCGGCGTGGCGGTGCCCGGCCCCGGCGGGGAGGGGGAGGGGGAGAGGGACACGGGCGGCGACGAGGAGAGGGACGGTGACGGGGAGACGCCGCCGCTCGGGGACGCCGGGGCGCCGGCCGTGCCGGACACCGGCGCGGAGGTCTGCGCGACGGCACCGGCCGGACCGTGCCGGCCGTCGTCGCCCGTACCCGACACGAGGTTGGCCACGAGCGCCACGGCGGCACTGACGGCGACGACACCGGTCACGGCGTAGAGCGCGGCGCGCGGGACGCGACGGCGGGGCGGGGCGGGTTGGCTGGTGGCGGATGAGGTGCCCGGGGTGCCCGGGGTGCCCGGGACGGGCGTCGCGGGCGGTGCGTGCGGCGTGCCTTCCGCCGCGGCAGGAGCGGCGGCCTCCCCCTGCTCCTTCTCCCCGGCCCCCTCCTTCTTCAGGCCGCGCAGCGCGTCCGCGCGGATCCAGCGGCGGTGGAGTTCGAGCAGTTCCTCCGGCGTCGCCCGGCACACGCGGGCGAGGCGTTCGACGGAGGCGAACTCGACCGGAACCACCTCTCCGCTGACGTACCGGTGCAAGGTCGAGCCGCTCATGTGCAGCCGTTTGCCGAGTGCCCCGTAGCTGAGTCCGGACCGCTCCTTCAGCTCCCGCAGCAGTCCGGCGAAGTCGTCCCCCGCCACCGTTCCTCCCTCTCCTCGCGTCCCCGCACACCATCCCAGAGGAACTCTGTTCCCGCAGCTCAGAGCGTTCCTGGCGTCCCATCGTCCCGCATGTTCCCCCGTCGCCGGCGGCCGGGACGGACACGACCGCAAGCTGTGGTCATCCAAGCAGCCGCTCCCGGTGAACGGTCGAGCGGCTCACCCCGCTCCCACATCCGAAGGGGAACTTCCATGTCCGCACGCACCACCCGTGCCCGCCTGCTCGCCGCCACCACGATCGCGCTGGCCGCGCTGTCGCTGACGGCCTGCGAGGGCGACGGGTCCGACACGGGCGCCTCGACGGCGTCCTCCACCGCCTCGGCCGCCGAGAACAGCCCGCCGTCGGCCGACCGGGGCACGGCGGGCGACGCGAAGGGCGACGGCGAGGAAGGAACCACGGGTTCGAACGGTTCCGCAGGCAACGACAACGCGTCGGCCTCCGGCGCGGGAGCCGGGGACGGGTCCGACGCGGACCTGCCCGGCAAGTGCTCCGCGTCCGACGTGCGGATCACCGCGGCCGACGCGCCCCGCCCGATCAACCACCTGCTGCTGACCGCCACCAACACCGGCTCGAAGACGTGCGCGCTGCCGCCGTACCCGGCGGCGCGGTTCGGCGAGGCCCAGTCGGTGCCGCCGGTCGCGGAGAGCAGCAGGCCGCAGGCGCTGACGACGCTGGCCCCCGGCGAGTCCGGCTACGCGGGCGTGCGCCTGTCGTCCGGCGACGGCAGCGGCGAGAACGGCTACCGGACGAGCGCCCTCACGATCCCCTTCGAGGACGGCTCCATCGCCAAGGTCACCCTGCCCGCCGGCGGTGTGTACGTCGACACCGCGCTGACGGTCACCTACTGGCAGACCAGCGCGGCGAACGCGCTCGAATACTGAAGGAGGGGTCCGCGGACACGCGGCCCCTGCGTGCGGGGCCGGCCCAGGTCGCTCAGCGCAGCGTGCGGGCGACCTCGGTCGCCCAGTACGTCAGGATGTTGCGCGCGCCGGCCCGCTTGATCCCGGTGAGCGTCTCCAGGATGGCCCGGTCGCGGTCGATCCAGCCCTTCTCGGCGGCGGCCTCGATCATCGAGTACTCGCCGGAGATCTGGTAGGCGGCGACGGGCACGTCCGAGGCCTCGGCGACCTTGGCGAGAATGTCGAGGTAGGGGCCGGCCGGCTTGACCATCACCATGTCGGCGCCCTCCTCAAGGTCCAGCGCCAACTCCCGCAGCGACTCCCGCGCGTTGGGGGCGTCCTGCTGATAGGTCTTGCGGTCCCCCTTGAGCGAGGAACCGACGGCCTCGCGGAAGGGCCCGTAGAAGGCGGAGGCGTACTTGGCGGTGTACGCGAGGATCGCGACATCCTCCCGCCCGATCTGGTCGAGCGCGTCCCGGACGACGCCGATCTGCCCGTCCATCATCCCGCTGGGGCCGACCACATGGGCGCCCGCGTCGGCCTGGACCTGCGCCATCTCGGCGTACCGCTCCAGCGTGGCGTCGTTGTCGACCCGCCCCTGGGCGTCGAGCACACCGCAGTGCCCGTGGTCGGTGAACTCGTCGAGGCAAAGGTCGGACATGACGAGCAGCTCGTCCCCGACCTCGGCGCGTACGTCCCGCAGCGCGACCTGCAAGATCCCGTCCGGATCGGTACCGGCCGTCCCGGCCGCGTCCTTCTTCTCCTCCTCCGGCACGCCGAACAGCATGATGCCGGAGATCCCGGCCTCGACCGCCTCGGCAGCGGCCTTCTTCAGCGTGTCCCGGGTGTGCTGGACGACGCCGGGCATCGCCGCGATCGACACCGGCTCGCGCACGCCCTCGCGCACGAAGGCGGGGAGGATGAAGTCGGCGGGGTGCAGCCGGGTCTCGGCGACCATCCGACGCATCACGGGGGTGGTCCGCAGCCGCCGCGGCCGGGTGCCGGGAAAGGATCCGTACGTCGTCATACCACTACGCTACGCCCGCCTCAGCGCCGCCTTTGCCGACGTGGAGTCGGCCCGCGCGGCACCGGCGCCCCGGTGACGGAGCGCGTCCCGGCCTGGCGCGCCCCGTCATGCGAGGGCCTCTCAGCGGACCCAGACCTCCCAGACCGGGGCGTTCCAGCGGCACTGGAACTCCCGGTACAGGCCCTCGTCGAGGAGGGCCTTCCCCTCGACCTGGCACACGTGGTGGTCCGTGAACCCACCGACCCGGTTGAACCCGTCGGGGTCGGCGGCGGACGCCGATCCCGCGGTCAGCGGAATGGCCACGGCCGCGGCGCCTGCGACGACGACGGCGGTGACACGGGAACGCCAGGACTTCATCTACGTCTCCTTATGGACTGCGGTGGGAACTCGATGGACAGCAAACCATCAACTGCCTTGCTTCGTAGGCAAGTTGGCCAATGCTTCACGCTCCGTGTCCGAAGCCCGGCGTCGGGCCGCGGGTCGTGCCGTTCAGCTGAAGGGGACGGCGTCGGTCGGGGCGGTGTGCCAGTTGGTGACGACCGGCTTGTCGACGGTGATGGTGTCGACCTTGAGGGAGACCGGGTCGGGATCTTCGTCACCGACACTGAGGATGATGAAGTCCAGTTCCTTGCCACCGTCGGTGTTGGTGGTCTTCGGGTTCACTCCGGCATACGCGACCTTGCTGCCACTCAGCTCGATCTCGTCGCCCACCGACTGCTCCGCGGGACCCGCCTGAGTGCCGTCGGAACCGAAGGACACGGTCGGAAGCGCGGCGGGCAGGGTGCAGGTGATCCCCGACTTCGCCCTGGCCATGACCAGGACGTAGCCGCCGGCCTGGCTCTCGGACCTGGAACTCCAGGAGATGTCGTTGGCGCCGCAGACCTGCCCGACCGGCGCCCGCCCGCCGTCCCCCGTGTCGGCGCCGGAGCCGTCCGCCTCCCCGGAGTCCTCACCCGGGCCGGCATCCTCGCCGCCGCTCTGGTCGTCGCCCGCGGCCGACGGAGCGGAGGCCGCGGGCGACGGGGAGTCCGCGGCGTCCACGTCCCCGTCCTCGCACGCGGTCATCAGCAGCGCGCCGCTCACCACGGCTGCGGAGACGAGTAAGGCCTTGCGACGGTTGCTGAACATGAAAGCCCCTCAGTGCAAAGGTAGTTGGTGCCGCGGAGCCCCGCGGCGGCTTCTTGATCACTATGACGGGCCCCGGAGCCGGAGGGTCACCGGCGTCGCGACTCCAGGACCACGCCGTCACCAACCGGTGACATGGCCACGAAGACCGTCGCCGTCCTAGGGCGCGGGCGGCGGCCAGGGCACGTCCGCCAGCAACGGGAGCAGCGCCTCCTCCTCGTGGTCGAGGTGTGCGCCGAGCCGGGAGGACATCTCCGTCAGTTCGGCGCGGAAGCGCTCCGGATCGGCGACGGCGATACCGGCCGGCAGGGCCGCCAGCTCCTCCTGGATGCGGGCGATCGTGCGGTGTTCGTCGCCGAGCCGGTCGAAGACGTTGGTCAGGTGGGGGTGGTGGCGGGCGATCCCGGGGAACAGGTGCCCGTCCTCACTCATGTGATGGAACTCCAGCGCCTGGCAGAACGCGAGGCAGCGCTGCCGGATCTGGAGCCCGAGACCCGGCGGCGTACCGGCGCCCCCGACCGCGAAGTGGGCCTCGGTCCCTCCCACCCCTCGGGCTCGGCCCGCTCCAGCACCACGACCGGCAGCGGCCTGCCGGCCCGCGCCTGGTAGTCGGCGTAACCGGGCGCCGCCCGCACGACGTGCGCGAACAGCTCCTCGCGCCGAGCCCCTTCGGCGGGGACGGCCAGCGCCCGGAAGCTCGACGTACCCACCTCCACCCGGACGACGGGATGGGCGAGCAGGTTGTGATACCAGCCGGGGTGACGCGGCGCCCCGAGGTTGGACCCGACGACGAGAAGGGAGTCCCCGTGGCGGACATGGCCGAGCGGGGTGGTCCGCGAGGCTCCCGTCCGGGCGCCGGTGGTGGTCAGCAGGAGCAGGTCCCCGCCTTCGAAGGGACCGCCGACCTTCCCTCCGTTGGCGCGGAACTCGTCGATGACGGACTGATGGAAAGACGTGGGCATACGGTTCTGTGTCTCCATGACGGCAGACCTGCGGCAGGCGCCGCGGTGCCGGAAAAGGTGAGGCGAGGGGAAGGACGACGTGCGGACGCGCTACGTCGTGTCAGGGCGCGGAGTGGGAACTCATCACGTACCCCTTGGGTGCAGGGCGCTCGCCCGATCGCCGGCCGGCCCACTGCTCTTTGACCGGCGCCACGCGGCACCGCCCTCATTACACGCACCCGCCCACGGGGCTGTCAACGCCCGCCGTCTTCCCGCCCCCTGCCCCCTGCCCCCGGGCGACCAGTCGAGCGGAGCCGAAGCGTTCACGGGCGGTACGCGCCCACCAGCAGGCTGTCGGCCGAGCGGGGACCCCGGCCGCCGGGCAGTACGTCGACGGTGATCCGGGTGAAACCCGCCTCGTCGAGCAGCTTGGTCCACACCTGTTCCCGAAGCACCCACCGGCGCATCGTGGCCGCTTCCCCGTCCGGCGTTCTCGCCGGGATGTCGGCGTGCCGTGCGTCGGGCCGCGCGGGCTCGCCGTCGAGGTAGTGGCCGAGGGTGGAGAACACCAGCCGTCCACCGGCCCGCAGCGCGGCGTACGCCGTCGGCAGGAGTTCGCGGGGCTCGGTGAAGTCCACCGCCCCGAACACGCTGTACAGCACGTCGTACGTCCCGCGCCCCGCACGGAGATGGCTCACCGCGACGACTTGGGCCGGCCGGTGACGGGTGGTCAGGTGCGCGGCATGCCGAGCGGCCCCGGCACCGAGATCACCGACACGGAGCCCGCTCAGGTCACCCAGGACACCGGCGCCCGGCCCGCCGTCCTGGTCCCGGCTCCAGCCAAAGCCGCCGGGCACGGACCGGTCGGTGGCGTGGCGCGCGCGGCCGTAGTGATGCCAGAGGTCTGCGGGGGAGGTGGTCACCCGCGCCATCCTGACGAGCACGGTGGGGCCACGGGCCTGTTCGGCCGGATCTCACCCGATCGCCTCGGGGCCCGGACCGACGGCTGCCGAGTCCCCGGCACCGTGGGCAACCGTCACGGGACGAGCCCCAGCTCCGCCCACACGGTCTTCGACGGCGCCGGCCCGCACCGCACACCCCACCGGTCCGCCAACTCCTCGACGAGCAGCAGCCCGTATCCCGACTCCGCGGGCCGGTCGGGGGTGGTCCGGGGGCCGGTCGGCAGCCGGTCGCCTCGGGTGTCGGTCAGCTCGATGCGGAGGGTGGCCGGCGGGAGCACGGAAAGGGCGAGGCGGAAGCTCCGGCCGGGGACACGGCCGTGGAGCGCGGCGTTCGCCGCCAGCTCGGCCACGATCAGCCTGGCCGGGTCCAACGGCAGACCCCACGCCTCCAGTTGCTCGACCGCGAGCAGCCGGGCCAGCCGGGCGCCACGGCGCGTGGCCGACAGGGGCACGGAGAACTGGTGCAGCGGAACGCGGTGGGTGGAGATTCCCTGATTCATGTGACCCAGCGTGTTCATGCGTGCCTACGCTGTGAAGACGGTCAGCCCGTGCGGGCACCGGCTGTCCGCCTCCCGCACGGTTCCGTCCGGGTTGCCCGGGGTGACCGGTCAAGGACACCGGAGGTTTGCCGGAAAGGAGAGGACTGCGGACATGAACGAGTGGGAAGCGGGCCCGGACGACGAGGAGGCCGGGGCGGTGATGCGGGCCGTCGTACGGCAGTTGAAGCTGTGGCGCGAGTCGGCCGGCCTCACCCAGGCGGAGTTCGGAGCGGCCATCGGCTACGGAGAGGAACTGGTCTCCTCGGTGGAACGGGGCCGCCGGATCCCCCGCCCCGAGTACCTGGACGCGGCCGACGAGGCATTGAACGCGGGCGGGAGGATCGCGGCGATGAAGGGGGACGTGGCGGAGGCCCGGTACCCGAAGAAGGTCCGCGACGTGAAGCGCCTGGAGGCGGAAGCCGTCGAGATCTGCTCCTACAACAACTCCGTGATCGACGGGCTGTTGCAGACCGAGACATATGCGCGGGCCGTGTTCAGCTCACGTCGGCCGCAGTTCACGGAGGAGGAGCTGGAACGGCGGGTGGCCGCTCGGCTGGCCCGCCAGGAAATCCTCTGCGCGCCAACAGGGCGCCCGCTCCTCAGCTTTGTGCTGTGCGAGGCGACGCTGCGTCGCATGATCGGGGGCAATATGGTGATGCGTGATCAGATCGAACGGTTGTTGGAAGTGGCCCGGCTGCGAAACGTCGATCTCCAAGTGCTGCCACTGAGCCGGGAAGAGAACTCCGGTCTCGGCGGACCCTTCCGACTGCTCAAGCTCAAGGATGGGATGGCGGTGGGTCTGAACGAAGTGCAGCTGACCAACCGCGTGATCATCGAGCCGAAAGAGACCACGGTCCTCGACATGCGCTATGGGATCATCCGCGCGCAGGCTCTCACGCCCCGAGAGTCGCTGGCCTTCATCGAGACAGTGCTGGGAGAGTCATGACCCTCAAGCCCTCTGCCGGAGCCGATGGCACCCCGGAGTGGATAAAGAGCAGTTACAGCTCGGACGACGGTCCTTCTTGCGTCGAGGTCGCCAACACTCTGGCGGCCGTCCTCGTCCGCGACTCCAAGAACCCGTCCGGCCCCCGCCTCACCCTCGCCCCCGCCACCTGGGCGGCGTTCGTCGAAACGACCGCGGGGCGCCCCGCACAGGGCGCCCCGTCTCACCTCACGTAGAAGACCGCCGCCTGCGCGACCCCGGTCGCCGTTCGCTCGGCCGGGTCACCGGGTCCCCGGCCTCGATGGCCGCCGCGCGGCGGCGCAGGCCGAAGTCGGCGAGGGCCTCCGCCAGCCTCAGTGCGGACGGTTCGGGGGCCATGACGTCGACGCGCAGGCCGTGTTCCTCGGCCGTCTTGGCCGTCGCCGGGCCGATGCACGCGATCACCGTGACGTTGTGCGGCTTGCCCGCGATGCCGACCAGGTTGCGGACCGTGGACGACGACGTGAAGAGCACCGCGTCGAAGCCGCCGCCCTTGATGGCCTCCCGGGTCGTGGCCGGGGGCGGCGAGGCGCGCACCGTGCGGTAGGCGGTGACGTTGTCGACCTCCCAGCCCAGCTCGATCAGACCGGCGACCAGGGTCTCCGTGGCGATGTCGGCACGGGGCAGGAAGACCCGGTCGATCGGGTCGAAGACCGGGTCGTAGGGGGGCCAGTCCTCCAGCAGACCGGCGGCGGACTGCTCACCGCTCGGCACCAGGTCCGGCTTCACACCGAAGGCGATCAGGGCCTTGGCCGTCTGCTCGCCCACCGCGGCGACCTTGATGCCCGCGAAGGCACGGGCGTCGAGACCGTACTCCTCGAACTTCTCCCGGACCGCCTTGACCGCGTTGACCGACGTGAACGCGATCCACTCGTAGCGGCCGGTCACCAGGCCCTTGACCGCCCGCTCCATCTGCTGGGGCGTGCGCGGCGGCTCGACCGCGATGGTCGGCACCTCGCTCGGCACGGCCCCGTACGACCGCAGTTGGTCGGAGAGCGACGCCGCCTGCTCCTTCGTACGCGGCACGAGGACCTTCCAGCCGAACAGCGGTTTGGACTCGAACCACGACAGCTGGTCGCGCCGGGCGGAGGCGGAACGCTCGCCGACCACGGCTATCACCGGACGGTCGCCGTCCGGGGACGGCAGCACCTTCGCCTGCTTCAGGGTCTGCGCGACCGTGCCGAGCGTCGCCTCCCAGGTGCGCTGCCGCGTCGTCGTACCGGCGATCGTGACCGTCATCGGGGTGTCCGGCTTGCGGCCCGCCGACACCAGCTCACCGGCGGCCGCGGCCACCGAGTCCAGCGTCGTCGACACGACGACCGTCCCGTCGGAGGCGCCCACCTCGGTCCAGCAGCGGTTCGACGCCGTACGGGCGTCCACGAACCGCACATCGGCGCCCTCGGCGTCCCGCAGCGGTACACCGGCGTACGCGGGCACGCCCACGGCGTTCGCGATACCGGGGACGACCTCGAAGGGCACCCCGGCCGCGGCGCACGCCAGCATCTCCCCGGCGGCGTACGCGTCGAGCCCGGGATCCCCGGTCACCGCACGCACGACCCGCCTGCCGCCCCGCGCGGCCTCCATGACAAGATGTGCGGCATCCCGCACAGCGGGGACGCCCACGGTTGTTGACGCACCGTCAACAACCGTCAGCTGGGGCGCGCCTGTGCCCGGATCCGACGGATCGGCATCCGTGTGCACTTCCGACACGCCCTGCCGCGCATGCGTGCGTACGACGTCGAGCACCTCGTGCTCGGCGACGAGAACGTCCGCGTGCGCCAGCGCCTCCACGGCGCGCAGAGTCAGCAGTCCCGGATCTCCGGGTCCGGCACCCAGGAAGGTGACGTGCCCGTGTTCCGGACCGGCGGGAAAGGTGGTGGGGCTCAATGTGCTCGCTCCCCCATCAGACCGGCCGCGCCCTGGGCGAGCATCTCGGTGGCGAGTTCGCGACCGAGTGCCAGCGCCGCCTCGTGCGTCTCGGGCACGGGACCGGTGGTGGACAGCTGCACCAGCGTCGAGCCGTCGGTCGTGCCGACGACGCCGCGCAGGCGCATTTCCTTGACAGTCTGCCCGTCGGCCAGAAGGTCGGCCAGCGCGCCCACAGGTGCGCTGCAACCGGCCTCCAGGGCGGCGAGCAGTGACCGCTCGGCCGTTGTGGCGACCCGCGTGAACGGGTCGTCGAGTTCGGCGAGCGCGGCGGTCAGTTCCGCGTTGTCCGCGGGACATTCGACCGCCAGTGCCCCCTGGCCGGGGGCCGGCAAAACCGTGTCGACCGACAGGAAGTCGGTCACCTCGTCGATGCGACCGACCCGGTTGAGTCCGGCGGCGGCCAGCACGACGGCGTCCAGCTCACCGCCGCGGACGTATCCGATGCGCGTGTCGACGTTGCCCCGGATCGGGACCGTCTCGATCTCCAGCCCGTGGGTGCGGGCGTACGCGTTGAGCTGCGCCATGCGACGCGGCGCGCCCGTGCCGACGCGCGCCCCGCGGGGCAGGTCGGTGAACTTGCGCGCGTCCCGGGCGACGAGCACGTCCCGCGGGTCCTCGCGCACCGGCACGGCGGCCACCACCAGTGCCTCGTGCCGCGCGGTGGGGAGGTCCTTGAGCGAGTGAACCGCGAAGTCCACCTCCCCCCGCAGCAGCGCGTCGCGCAGCGCGGCCACGAACACGCCCGTGCCGCCGATCTGCGCCAGATGCTCTCGCGACGTGTCGCCGTACGTGGTGATCTCGACCAGCTCAACGGGCCGACCGGTCACCTGGCTCACGGCGTCCGCCACCTGGCCGGACTGGGCCATGGCGAGCTTGCTCCGCCTGGTCCCCAGCCTCAGTGCCTTCTCAGTCATGCCGGCCCTCGGTTCTTCTCAGTGCTGTTCCCGGCGCGGGAGACGGAGGCCACCGTCTCCTGGTCGAGGTCGAACAGGGTGCGCAGCGCGTCCGCGTACCCGGCACCGCCGGGTTCCGCGGCGAGCTGCTTGACCCGCACCGTCGGCGCGTGCAGCAGCTTGTCGACCACACGCTTGACGGTCTGGGTGATCTCGGCGCGGTGCTTGTCGTCGAGGCCGGGCAGCCGCCCCTCAAGCCGGGCGATCTCGCCGGCCACGACATCGGCGGCCTTGCTGCGCAGCGCGACGACGGTGGGCGTGATGTGCGCGGCCCGCTGGGCGGCGCCGAACGCGGCGACCTCGTCGGCGACGATCCGGCGGACGGTCTCGACGTCGGAGGCCATGGGCGCGTCGGCCGACGCGTCGGCGAGCGACTCGATGTCCACCAGCCGCACTCCGGCCAGCCGGTGCACCGCGGTGTCGATGTCGCGCGGCATGGCGAGGTCGAGGAGGAAGAGCACGGGCTGCGGGCGCGGCACCTCGGCGACCGGCTCGGGCCGGCGGCGCTCGGGGATCCGGCCGGCGCTCACGGCGGTCGCGGCGAGCGCGCCGATCAGCTCGGCGTCCGCCTCGGCGCCCGGCCGCCCGCTCTCGCGCGCGCGGTCCACGGCCGTGCCGCCCGCCGCCCAGGCCCCGTGCTGCTCCAGCGTCGCCGCGTCCATGCCCGCCACGGCGGCCTCTCCCATGACGGAGAAGCCGGAGGGCACCGAGGACAGGTCCAGGGGGCAGTTCTCGTCGCCGCCGGTGCCCGGCGCGGACGTCTCGGCGCTCCGCGTCGTGTCCGGTACGCCGGTGCCGCGGCCCTCGGCGGTACCCGCCCCGCCGGTCTCGGCGACGGGGGCGCCGGTACGGCCCTGGACCGTCGCCGCCACGGCGTCGGCCGTGAGGACGAGACCGGTCGCACCGGTGCAGGAGACGGCCACGTCGGCACGTGTCAGCTCGTCCGGCACCGAGTCCATCGGTACCGCGCGGGCCAGCACGTCCGTGTCGTCGCCCTCGGAAAGGATCTGCGCGAGGCGCTCGGCGCGCTCGAAGGTGCGGTTGGCGACCACGATCTCGCAGACACCGGACCGCGCCAGCGTGGCGGCGGCCAGCGAGGACATCGAACCGGCGCCGATGACCAGGGCCCTCTTGCCCCGCGCCCACTTCTGGACGCCGGCTCTCGCGGACAGCTGTTCCAGTCCGAAGGTGACCAGGGACTGCCCGGCGCGGTCGATGCCGGTCTCGGAGTGGGCCCGCTTGCCGACCCGCAGCGCCTGCTGGAACAGGTCGTTGAGCAGCCGCCCGGCGGTGTGCAGGTCCTGCGCCCTGGCCAGGGAGTCCTTCATCTGGCCGAGGATCTGCCCCTCGCCCACCACCATCGAATCGAGCCCGCACGCCACCGAGAACAGGTGGTGGACGGCCCGGTCCTCGTAGTGCACGTAGAGATGGGGGGTGAGTTCCTCCAGGCCGACCCCGCTGTGCTGGGCGAGCAGCGTGGACAGCTCGGCGACACCGGCGTGGAACTTGTCCACGTCGGCGTACAGCTCGATGCGGTTGCAGGTGGCCAGCACCGCGGCCTCGGCGGCCGGTTCGGCGGCGACCGTGTCCTGGAGCAGCTTGAGCTGGGCCTCCGCGCTCAGCGAGGCGCGCTCAAGGACGCTGACGGGGGCGCTGCGGTGGCTCAGCCCGACGACGAGAAGGGTCATGCCGGCATCACGGCGGGTACGTCCCCCTCCGGTCCCTTGTCGGTGGGGTGCTGCTTGCGGGCGGCGGGCGGCGCGACCCCCTCGGCCGCGGCCTCCTCGCCGGCCTTGCGCTGCTCGTGGAAGGCGAGGATCTGCAGCTCGATGGAGAGGTCGACCTTGCGCACGTCGACGCCCTCGGGGACGTTCAGCACGGTCGGCGCGAAGTTCAGGATGGAGGTGACACCGGCGGCCACGAGCCGGTCGCAGACCTGCTGGGCGGCGCCGGCGGGGGTCGCGATCACGCCGATGGAGACGCCGTCGTCCTGGATGATCTTCTCCAGCTCGTCGGTGTGCTGCACCGGGATGCCGGCGACGGGCTTTCCGGCCATCCCCGGATCGGCGTCGATGAGCGCGGCGACCCGGAATCCGCGGGAGGCGAAGCCGCCGTAGTTGGCGAGCGCGGCACCGAGGTTGCCGATTCCCACGATCACAACCGGCCAGTCCTGGGTGAGGCCGAGTTCGCGGGAGATCTGGTAGACGAGATACTCGACGTTGTAGCCGACGCCCCGGGTGCCGTAGGAGCCGAGGTAGGAGAAGTCCTTGCGCAGCTTCGCGGAGTTGACTCCCGCCGCGGCCGCCAGCTCCTCGGAGGAGACCGTGGGCACCGAGCGCTCGGAGAGCGCGGTGAGGGCGCGGAGGTACAGCGGAAGCCTGGCGACGGTGGCCTCGGGAATCCCTCGGCTGCGGGTCGCCGGTCGATGTGTTCGGCCAGTTGCCACGGTGCTCCTGCGGGTAGAGCGGGGCTGTAGGCGGTCATACGTCCCTACATGACCGCCCCGTCGAATGCAGGCTATGTCTTTGTGAACGCGTGCACAAAGATGGTGTCCGATTTGCCCGGCCAACGTGACCGGGGTCACGCGCCCCCGGCGCACGGGTCGGGAACCGGCGCATACGCACGCACGTTCCTCACTCATTGGGGGCAAAGCCGTACACGCTCCTCACGATCAACGCCCCCGAGACCTGGTCACCATCGATCCTAAGCGACCATACGGACTACTTGGACTGGTCGGTCAGTACCTTGCGCAGTCTTTCCTCGTTCACACGCCAGAAGGTGTGCTGCCTGCCGTCGACGAGGACGACCGGGATCTGCTCCCAGTACTCGTCGTAAAGCCGGCGGTCCTGGGTGATGTCCTTCCCCTCCCAGGGGACACCGAGGTCGCCGCACACCTTCTCGACGACGAGCTGTGCGTCATCACACAGATGACAGCCGGGTTTGCGGATGAGGGTGACGAGATGGTTCTCGGAGTGCTCGGGGGACTGCGCGGGCCGCGGGGCCCCGGAGGTCTGCGCGGGCTTCCGGCGGAAGAGGGGACTCATGCCGGCCATTCTCGCGCGCGGGGCGGCGCGGGCCGACCCCTCGGCGGCGGGCGGATCGCCTGCCGGACCGGCGGGCCGGCGCGCCCGCGGGGGCGGTCCTTTAACGACCCGGTCGCCGAGAGTTCACAGCCCGCGAACCTCTCGGCTCCGAAGCCTCCGAACAAACTGGCTATGCTCACGGGCATGGCCGCTCTTCGATGGCTCACCCCCCGCAGGCGCTCAGCCACCGCGCGGAGCGTGTTGGCAGGCGAGGCCTCGGCGGAGGCCGCCCGCAAATCCGCCCAGGACACCGCCCCTGCCGACCCGGGCGAGGAACCGGAGTTCCCGGTCCACGGCGACGACCGGGCCGCCGCCTTCTTCGACCTGGACAACACCGTGATGCAGGGCGCCGCGATCTTCCACTTCGGGCGCGGCCTGTACAAGCGGAAGTTCTTCGAGACCCGCGACCTGGCCCGGTTCGCCTGGCAGCAGGCGTGGTTCCGGCTCGCCGGGTTCGAGGACCCCGAACACATGCAGGACGCCCGCGACTCCGCGCTGTCCATCGTCAAGGGCCACCGCGTCTCCGAGCTGAAGTCGATCGGCGAGGAGATCTACGACGAGTACATGGCCGAGCGGATCTGGCCGGGCACCCGCGCCCTCGCGCAGGCCCACCTGGACGCGGGGCAGCGGGTCTGGCTGGTCACGGCGGCCCCGGTGGAGATCGCCCAGGTGATCGCCCGCCGCCTCGGACTGACCGGCGCGCTCGGCACGGTGGCCGAGTCGATCGGCGGCGTCTACACCGGCAAGCTGGTCGGCGAACCGCTGCACGGCCCCGCGAAGGCCGAGGCGGTGCGGGCGCTGGCCGCGGCGGAGGACCTGGACCTGTCCCGCTGCGCCGCCTACAGCGACTCCCACAACGACATCCCGATGCTGTCGCTGGTCGGGCATCCGTACGCGATCAACCCGGACTCCAAGCTGCGCAAGCACGCCCGGGAGCTGGAGTGGCGCCTGCGCGACTACCGCACCGGCCGCAAGGCGGCCAAGGTCGGCATCCCGGCGGCCGCGGGCGTCGGGGCGGTGGCCGGCGGCACCGCGGCGGCCATCGCGCTGCACCGCCGCCGCCGGTGACCCAATCGGGGTGACGTACCCGCGGGACACCCCCTCCAGTCCCCATGGCCCACATCGAGCACAACACGCTCTGTAGTCACCAAGATTCCGAACCGTTCCGGTCATCAAGCGATCACTCTGTCGCACCTGATCGAGCGTCAATCGGGCACAGAAGCGACGTAATCGATGATTTGAGCAACTGGGCGTAGCGGCGTCTGCACGAAGCGTTATTCTCCTCAGACGCATTCCGGTGCCCCACCTTCGCTACGACGGGTGAATGGTTCCGTACTGCACGTGATGGAAGCTCTGCCTCTGGGAGTCCCGTGTACCCACACGTCGGGGTTGACGCCTCGGGCCTGGCTACGCTGCGCGCAACGGTCAAATCAGCCCAAGACCTCTTGCGCGGCTTCGTCCCCACCGCCGCGTATGCCGTCCCCGCCCTTGCCATCGCCCCCGTCGGCCCGTGCTACGCGCTGGCCGAAGGGAGCGCCGCCGTCGGCCGACGCGCGCGGTCGTCCTCGTCCGGGGCCGCCACCACCCACCGCCGCCCCGCCGCGGACAGCGACAGCGCCCGCATGATGGACCTGGTCGAACGCGCCCAGGCCGGCGAGGCCGACGCCTTCGGCCGGCTCTACGACCAGTACAGCGACACCGTCTACCGCTACATCTACTACCGCGTGGGCGGCAAGGCGACCGCCGAGGACCTCACCAGCGAGACCTTTCTGCGGGCCCTGCGGCGCATCGGCACCTTCACCTGGCAGGGCCGCGACTTCGGCGCCTGGCTCGTGACCATCGCCCGCAATCTGGTCGCCGACCACTTCAAGTCCAGCCGCTTCCGGCTGGAGGTCACCACCGGCGAGATGCTCGACGCCAACGAGGTCGAGCGGTCCCCCGAGGACTCCGTCCTCGAATCGCTCTCCAACGCCGCCCTGCTGGACGCCGTACGACGGCTCAACCCGCAGCAGCAGGAGTGCGTCACCCTGCGCTTCCTCCAGGGCCTCTCGGTCGCCGAGACCGCCCGCGTCATGGGCAAGAACGAGGGCGCCATCAAGACGCTCCAGTACCGGGCCGTACGCACCCTCGCCCGGCTGCTCCCGGACGACGTTCGCTGATCTTCCGGCACCCCCGGGGCGCCGCAACCCTCCGCATTCCCCAAGTCACCACCGGTGAGAGTCTGTTGAGTCCGCGGTCCGATCATCCACCATCCGTAACCCAAGTGCCGCGCCGCTCGTTGTGCGGGATGCAGGCTCCCTGTGGTCACTCCCTGGCCGACTCCGATCACACGATCGGATGGTTCCGATCAGGGCGTGCAACCCTCAGGACCCCCTGGGGAGTCGACCGTCATGACGAGAGGAGGTGCCGCCAGTGATCGCGAACGTATCGGCACACCGGCGGGCGAACGCCTTCGCCCAGGCTCTGGAGGAGCAGCCCGATCCCGGGGCGGCGGCCGAGCAGTCCGGAGGACCGGCCACCGCCGGGGCCATCGCGGAACCGACCGAGCGGGGTCGTCTGACGACCCTCGCCCGCGGTCTGGAGTCGCTGCCCCGGCCTCAGCTGGATCCCGAGGTCAAGGTCGTCCAGCGGGCCCAGCTCGTGGCCGCCTTCGAGGCCATGCTGCAAGAGGGCACCGCGGGCGGCGGGGCGACGGACACGTCGGTACCGGAACAGCGCCGGGCGCGCGGCACCCACCGGGCGGCCCCACTGCGCAGGTTCCGGCCCCGCTCGCGGCTGGCCAAGGGCCTCACCGCGGGCGGACTGAGCGTGAGCGTGGCCGCCGGAGCCTTCGGCGGAGTCGCCGCCGCCAGTTCGGACGCCCTGCCCGGCGACTCGCTCTACGGCCTCAAGCGCGGCATAGAGGACTTCCGCCTCGGCCTCACCGACGGGGACGACGAGCGCGGCCGGGCCTATCTGGACCTGGCCTCGACCCGGCTGAGCGAGGCACGCCGGCTGATGGAGCGCGGCCGCAGCGGGCCCCTCGACCACGAGTCCCTCGGCGAGGTCCGCCGCGCCCTGTCCGGCATGCGGCACGACGCGTCCGAGGGCCACCGCCTGCTCAGCGCGGTCTACGCCCACGACCCCGAGTCGCTGGCACCCATGCAGGCCCTCTCCACCTTCTCCCGCTCCCACCGGGACACCTGGGGAGCACTGCGCGAGCAGTTGCCCGTGCAGCTGGGGGACGTCAGTGAGCAGGTGTCGTCGGTGTTCGACGCCATAGACGACGACGTGGCCCCGCTGCGCTCCATGCTGCCGCAGCCACCGTCCCGGGACGACGACAAGGGAGACGGCGGCCGGCCCGGCGGCTCCGAGTCGGCGACCACCGACACCCCCGGCTCCGACCGTCCGTCGGCGCCCGGCACCGGCAGTGACGGCACGTCCGAGCGCGGGCGCACCGACAGCGGCAGCCCCAGTGAGTCGGCCGACACCGGCCAGGAGCACGAGGGCCTGCTCGGCGGCGGCACCGGCGGCCTGCTCGACCCGCCGAAGAACACGGGCAACGCCTCTCCGTCGACGGGCGACAACACCCCGCCCACACGGCCGGACGTCACCCTCCCGCCCCTGCTCCCTGGTCTCCTGCCCGGCCTGGGCATCGACGCGGAGGACGCGGACTGAGCCGACGACGGCATACGACGGTGGGTGCTCCTTGCGCAGGGGGCACCCACCGTCGTACCGCGTCGCACCTCGGAAGAAGGCAGGCCGTCAGAAGAACACCGACCGGCGCTGCACCAGCAACTTGTAGAGCGTGTGCTGGATCTGCTCCCGCACCTGGTCCGTCAGGTTGAACATCAGCATCGGATCCTCGGCCGCCTCCGGTGCGTAGCCGTCCGTCGGAATCGGCTCCCCGAACTGGATCGTCCACTTCGTCGGCAGCGGCACCGCGCCCAGCGGACCCAGCCAGGGAAAGGTCGGCGTGAGCGGGAAGTACGGGAAGCCGAGCAGCCGCGCCAGCGTCTTGGAGTTGCCGATCATCGGGTAGATCTCCTCCGCCCCCACGATCGAGCACGGAATGATCGGCGCGCCCTGCCGCAGCGCCGTGGACACGAAGCCGCCGCGCCCGAACCGCTGGAGCTTGTAGCGCTCGCCGAACGGCTTGCCGATGCCCTTGAATCCCTCCGGCATCACCCCGACCAGTTCCCCCTGCGCGAGCAGCCGTTCGGCGTCCTCCGCACAGGCCAGCGTGTGGCCGAGCTTGCGGGCCAGCTCGTTGACCACCGGCAGCACGAACACCAGGTCCGCCGCCAGCAGCCGCAGATGCCGGTCGGCCGGATGGTGGTCGTGCACGGCGACCTGCATCATCAGGCCGTCGAGCGGCAGCGTCCCGGAGTGGTTGGCGACGATCAGCGCACCGCCCCGCGCCGGGATGTTCTCCACGCCCTTCACCTCGACCCGGAAGTACTTCTCGTACATCGGGCGCAGCAGGGACATCAGCACCTGGTCGGTCAGTTCGGCGTCGTAGCCGAAGTCGTCGACCTCGTACTCACCGGTGAGGCGCCGGCGCAGGAAGGCAAGGCCGCTCGCGACCCGCCGCTCCAGACCGCCGTCCGCGCCGTCCGCGTCCTGCGGCCCCACCCCGGACGCCCCGGACGCGTCATCGGTCGCGGGGACATCGTCGTGCGCGGCCCCGCGCGTGGGCAGCGGCTGTACCTCGCGTACCGGCACGGACTCGGCCGCGCCCTTGCGCCGGCTCCCCGCGCCACGGCGCCGCGACGGGCGCTGTGCCGCGCTGCCGCCGCTCGTGCCGCTCCCCCGCGACCGGTCGTCGTCGAACGGAATGACCTTGGCGTCCGCCATCGTTGATGCGCTCCTCAGTTGGCGCTCTGCGTCGGGAGGTGGCCACTGTCCCGCAGGGACAGCTCCGCGATCCGGTCGACGGCCCCCGCGAGGGCCTCGGGCGGCAGCAGGCCGGCACCGCGGCCGCGCGCGAACTCCGCGAACGCCCCGGCCGTCGTGTACTTCGGCCGGAAACCGAGGGTCTCGCGCATCTGCGTGGTGTCCACCACCCGTCCGTGGGTGAGCAGCCGGATCTGCTCCGGGGAGAAGTCCGTCATCCCCAGCGTACGCACGAGCGAGCCCGCCCAGGTGACCGCGGGCAGCAGCAGCGGCACCGTCGGGCGGCCCAGCCGGCGCGAGCACTGGGAGAGCAGCAGCACACCGTCGCCCGCGATGTTGAAGGTCCCGCTGTTCAGCGTGCCCCGGCGCGGCTCGTGCGAGGAGAGCCGCAGCACCTCGATCACGTCGTCCTCGTGCACGAACTGCAGCCGCGGGTCGTAGCCGAACACCGTCGGCAGCACCGGCAGCGCCAGATACGAGGCGAGCGGCGTGTCCGCGGCCGGGCCGAGGATGTTGGCGAACCGCAGCACGGTCACCGCGACATCGGGCCGACGGCGCGCGAAGCCCCGTACATACCCCTCGACCTCGACGGCGTCCTTGGCGAAGCCGCCGCTGGGCAGGGACTTGGGCGCGGTGGTCTCGGTGCAGACGGCCGGGTCGCGGGGCGCGGACCCGTAGACGTTCGTACTGGACTTCACCACGAGCCGCCGCACGGTCGGCGACTTCTGGCAGGCACCGAGCAACTGCATCGTGCCGATGACGTTGGTCTCCTTGACCGACGTACGGCTGCCGCTGCCCAACGGCGTGCCCGTGACGTCCATGTGGACGACCGTGTCGGCGCCCGACTCGGCGAGCACCCGCCCGATGGCCGACTGCCGGATGTCGGCCCGGACGAACTCGGCGCCGCCCAGATGGTGCTGGGGCGCGACCGCGTCCACGCCGACGACCCGGTCCACGTCGGGATCACGCTGGACGCGCCGCACGAAGCGGCCTCCCAGCGGACGGGCCACTCCGGTCACGAGCACGACCTTGCCCAAGATCAGCGCCTTCCTTCCGCCCCGCTCCGTACCTGCCGCGTTCCCCGTCTGCGGGCCAACTTAGCCGGTCGGTGTTGCGCGGTGACGACCCTCGGGCGCGCCAGGTGACGGAAAAACGCGGCCGAACGACCGCGGCCCCCCACCGGACGCGGTGGGGGGCCACAGGACACGCTGACGGCGCGGCGTCGCCTACTTCTTGTTGCGACGCTGAACGCGCGTGCGCTTCAGCAGCTTGCGGTGCTTCTTCTTGGCCATCCGCTTGCGCCGCTTCTTGATAACAGAGCCCACGACTACCCTCGCTCACTTCTCATCACTCGGTTGTTGGGCGCCATGGGCCCACACGACCTACGAGGGGCCAGCCTACCCGCCCGAGCGCTGAGGTCGTAATCGAGGGATGTCAGGCCGTTTCCACCCCCACGTAACTCTCGCGGAGGTACTCGTGAACCGCTTGCTCCGGGACACGGAACGACCGTCCCACCCGGATCGCGGGCAGATGACCGCTGTGCACCAACCGGTACACGGTCATCTTGGACACGCGCATCACCGAGGCGACTTCCGCCACGGTAAGGAACTGAACCTCGTTCAGAGGCCTTTCGCCAGCTGCAGCCATGACACACCTGCACCTTCCGCACTCGACGGCCACCGGCTTCCCCTTCCGGTGACTCTTCGTCGCTGCGTGCTCACTCCCCAATGTAGGGGCGGGTGATGCGAATGGGGAAGAGGTGCACCCATCGCCTCCCTACCGTGACAGACACGCCCGATTGAGTACGTAGCGGGTAAGCGGCCGGTAGTACTCGGACCGCACGGCGTCATCAAGTGGAACGGCGACGGACACGAGCCCCTCGGCCTCACCCACGAAGAGCGCGGGATCGTCGGTATCGGCCGGACCGATGGCCTCGAACCCCAGCTGACCTGCTCCGCAGACCCAGCCGTGATCCCCGATCACCAGCTCGGGCAACGGCCCGCCCGCCGCCGCGGCGGCGGCCAGCGCGGTCCGAACCGGCAGCGGAGAGTGCGTGTGCGCGCCGGGCTCACCACCGGCGTGCCCGGCGCCGGGTTCCCGCACCAACCCGACTCCCCGGACGTAGTCGAGGTTGTACGTGCGTAGACCGAACCGGGTCGTTATGTCGATACGGCGACCCTGCGCCGGGCGGAGGACAGTACATCCCGCCGCCGACAGCGCACCGGCCAAGGTGGCGTAGAACCCGAGCAGCCGGTGGGGATGTCCGGTGCCGAGGAGGACGGGACCGCGACGCTGAGCGACGGCGGCGAGCCGGTCGGCGAAGGCGTCCAGGGCCGCGAGCGTCCGGTCCGGGTCGATCACGTCCTGGCCCGAATTGTCGCGCGGATCGGCCGAAACGCCACACCTCTCGGCCATCAGCCCGAGCAGCTCCCGGTGCCCCCAGTCACCTTCCGGGTCGATCCCGAGCATCACCCGCGGATCCCGCGCCGCGAACAGCCGGTAACTCCGCAGACTCACCTCCCGGGCGGTCGCCACCACCCCGGCAAGCCGAACATCCAGAAGATGAGCCCGAAGAGCCCCACGGTTCAGCACACCCCGATGCTGCCGGGCCGAACGCCAGGACACCGGGGAACACGAAAACTACCCACACTCGGCGCACGCCCGCCGAGCCGCGACACCCACCCCCGGACCGCCCGGCACCGGCTCAACTGCAAACAAGCCCCACACCAACCCCGGTCACGGCAAAAGCCCCCGCAACGGAAACACCGCCCGCCGAGCCGCCACCACCGCCTGATCCAACCGGTCCGCAGGGTCGTACCCCGCCTCCCACTCCGCCCACGACACCGGCCACCGCCCGTCAGTCATCCGCTGCGGCCCAAGCTCCCGCGTCCACGCGTACGCCTCCTGCCGCCACCCCTCGGGAATCACCGTCTCCGGCTCCACCGGCCGCCCCACCGCGATCCCCACCAGATGCGTCCACGACCGCGGCACCACCTCCACCACGGCGTATCCACCCCCGCCCAGCGCCACCCAACGCCCCTCGGCGTACTCGTGCGCCAGCTCGTGGCACGCCACCTGCACCGCCCGCTGCGCGTCCAAGGACACCGCCAGATGCGCCAGCGGATCCTCGAAGTGCGTGTCCGCCCCGTGCTGCGTCACCAACACCTGCGGCCGAAAGTCCGCGACCAGCTCCGGCACCACCGCGTGGAACGCCCGCACCCAGCCCGCGTCCCCCGTCCCGGCCGGAAGCGGCACGTTCACCGCCGTACCCTCCGCACCGTCGGCGCCCGTCTCCTCGGGCCACCCGGTTCCCGGGAACAGCGTCCGCGGATGCTCGTGCAGCGAGACCGTGAGAACCCGCGGGTCCTCCCAGAACGCCGCCTGCACCCCGTCCCCGTGATGCACGTCGACATCCACATAGGCGACCCGCTCGGCCCCCAGCTCCAGCAGCCGCGCGATCGCCAGCGCCGCGTCGTTGTAGACGCAGAAACCCGAAGCCGCGCCCGGCATCGCGTGGTGCAGCCCGCCCGCGAAGTTCACCGCGTGCAGCGCGTCCCCGCGCCAGACCGCCTCCGCCGCCCCCACCGACTGCCCGGCGATCAGCGCGGACACCTCGTGCATCCCCGCGAAGGCCGGATCGTCGATGGTCCCGAGCCCGTACGACACGTCCGCCGCGCGCGGATTCACCGACGCCGCCTTCACCGCGTCGATGTAGTCCTCCCGGTGGACGAGCCGCAGCGTCGACTCCCCGGCCGACCGCGCCGCGACGACATCCACCCCCCGGTCCAGCCCCAGGGCACCGACCAGACTTCGCGTCAGGGCGAGCCGGACCGGATCCATCGGATGGTCCGGCCCGAAGTCATAGCCCGTTACCGCCTCGTCCCACATCAGCTGTGCGCGACCGCTCATGCCCGCCACCGTATCGGTCCGGCCCAGCCTCGAACGATCTGGCGTACACGACCGTCACCAGCACCAACACCATCGGCACAAGCATCGCCCCGCGGTAGCTCCAGGCGTCCCCGAGCGCTCCCACCAACGGCGAGCCGATCAGAAACCCGACGTAGTTGAAGACGTTGAGCCGCGCCACCGCCGCGTCGGAGGCCCCGGGGCGCCCGTCCCGCTCGGCGGCGAGCCGCCCCGCAGCCGCGAACGTCTGCGGCACCAGCACACACAGCCCCAGCCCCAGCAGGGTGAACCCGAGCATCCCCACCCACGCCCCGGGCGCCCCCGCCACCACGGCGAACCCGCCCGCCGCGACGACCGCCCCGCTCCGCACCACCGCCACGGCCCCGAACCTCCGCACCCCGAAGTCCCCCAGGGCCCGCCCCACCAGCGTGGTCACCATGTACACGTTGTACGGCACGGTGGCCAGCTGCTCCGAACTCCCCAGCACGTCCTGGAGGTACTTCGCACTCCAGTTGGAGACGGTCGAGTCCCCGATGTACGCGAACGTCATCACCAGACACAGCGGCAACAGCACCTTGAAGGCGATCCCCGCACCGCCACCGCCCTCCCGCGACGCCTCCGCCGCGTCGGCCTCACCGGCGCGGTCCCCGTCGACGTACCACCGGCTCCCCACCAGCGCGGCCGGCAACAGCACGACGACCGGCAGATACGACACCCACAGCGCGAGATCCCAGTGCGCCCCCACCCAGGCCAGCGAGGCCCCCAGAATCCCGCCCAGGCTGTACGCCGCGTGGAACCCCAGCATGATGCTGCGCCCGTACGACCGTTGCAGGCTCACCCCGAGCATGTTCATCGACGCGTCCAGCGCGCCCACGGCCAGCCCGAAGACGGCCAGCGCGACGGCCAGCACGGCCACCCGGTCCCCCGCCCCGACGCCGAGCAGGGCCAGGAGCACCACCGGCTGGGACCAGCGCAGCAGGCTGCTCGGCCGCACCCGCCGCACCAGACGCTCGGTCACCACACTCCCGACGCCGGCCAGGATCGGCACGGCGGCCAGGAAGACGGGCAGCAGCGCGTCGGAGATCCCGTACCGGTCCTGGATGGCGGGGATGCGCGTGACAAGCAGCGCGAAGGCGACGCCCTGGGCGAGGAAGCCGAACGCGAGCGAGGCCCTGCCGCGCCGCAGCACATCAGTCATGGCGGCGAGCGTAGGGCCCCGGCTTACCCGTGGGTAGATCCAGCCAAAGATGAATTCTTCTCAGCTTCCCGGGCGTCGCGGCACAGCCGGTCCGATGTCAGTCCGCCAGCAGACCGGCCAGTTCCCCCATGTCGCCGAACAGCCGAGTGGCCCCGGACAGTTTCGCCGCCGGTGTCATCGCGGTGAACCCGTACACGTCCATCCCGGCCGCGACTGCGGCCCGCACACCGAGCGGGCTGTCCTCGATCACGACGCACACCTCCGGCGGAACACCCATCCGCTCGGCCGCGTACAGGAAGAGGTCCGGCGCCGGCTTGCCCCGGCCCACGTCCTGGGAGCTGAAGATCCGCCCGTCGTCGAACCACCGGTCGAGCCCGGTCTTGCGGTGCCCCACCCGAATCCGCTCGTGGCTCCCCGACGACGCCACGCAGTACGCCACCTCGTCCGCCGCGAGCTTCTCCAGCACGTCGACGGCCCCGGGCACGGGCTCCAGGTCCCGTTCGAAGGCGGCGAACACCCGCGCGTGGAAGACATCGTCGAAGTCCTCGGGCAGCCGCCGCCCGGTCCGCTCCAGGACGAGGTCGTGCACCCGGTGCAGGGCCGCACCCATGTAGTCCCGCAGGGAGTCCTCGTACGACGTTGGGTGCCCCAGCTCGGTCAGCCAGCCGGCGAGGAGCCGGTTGGAGATCGGCTCGCTGTCGACGAGGACGCCGTCGTTGTCGAAGATAACCAGGTCGTAGCGCATACAAAGACAGTAAACGCAGAAAACCCCGCACCGTTTCCGGTGCGGGGTTTCCTCGCAATAATTGTTCGGCGGCGTCCTACTCTCCCACAGGGTCCCCCCTGCAGTACCATCGGCGCTGTAAGGCTTAGCTTCCGGGTTCGAAATGTAACCGGGCGTTTCCCCTACGCCATGACCACCGAAACACTATGAAACAGACAACCAACCGGTGACCAACACAGTCAGATTGTTCGTGGTTTCAGAACCAACACAGTGGACGCGAGCAACTGAGGACAAGCCCTCGGCCTATTAGTACCGGTCACCTCCACACCTCACGGTGCTTCCAGATCCGGCCTATCAACCCAGTCGTCTACTGGGAGCCTTACCCCATCAAGTGGGTGGGAGCCCTCATCTCGAAGCAGGCTTCCCGCTTAGATGCTTTCAGCGGTTATCCCTCCCGAACGTAGCCAACCAGCCATGCCCTTGGCAGGACAACTGGCACACCAGAGGTTCGTCCGTCCCGGTCCTCTCGTACTAGGGACAGCCCTTCTCAAGACTCCTACGCGCACAGCGGATAGGGACCGAACTGTCTCACGACGTTCTAAACCCAGCTCGCGTACCGCTTTAATGGGCGAACAGCCCAACCCTTGGGACCGACTCCAGCCCCAGGATGCGACGAGCCGACATCGAGGTGCCAAACCATCCCGTCGATATGGACTCTTGGGGAAGATCAGCCTGTTATCCCCGGGGTACCTTTTATCCGTTGAGCGACGGCGCTTCCACAAGCCACCGCCGGATCACTAGTCCCGACTTTCGTCCCTGCTCGACCCGTCGGTCTCACAGTCAAGCTCCCTTGTGCACTTACACTCAACACCTGATTACCAACCAGGCTGAGGGAACCTTTGGGCGCCTCCGTTACTCTTTAGGAGGCAACCGCCCCAGTTAAACTACCCATCAGACACTGTCCCTGATCCGGATCACGGACCCAGGTTAGACATCCAGCACGACCAGACTGGTATTTCAACGACGACTCCCCCTGAACTGGCGTCCAAAGTTCACAGTCTCCCAGCTATCCTACACAAGCCGAACCGAACACCAATATCAAACTGTAGTAAAGGTCCCGGGGTCTTTCCGTCCTGCTGCGCGAAACGAGCATCTTTACTCGTAGTGCAATTTCACCGGGCCTATGGTTGAGACAGTCGAGAAGTCGTTACGCCATTCGTGCAGGTCGGAACTTACCCGACAAGGAATTTCGCTACCTTAGGATGGTTATAGTTACCACCGCCGTTTACTGGCGCTTAAGTTCTCAGCTTCGCCACACCGAAATATGACTAACCGGTCCCCTTAACGTTCCAGCACCGGGCAGGCGTCAGTCCGTATACATCGCCTTACGGCTTCGCACGGACCTGTGTTTTTAGTAAACAGTCGCTTCTCGCTGGTCTCTGCGGCCACCCCCAGCTCAGACCGTAAAGATCATCACCAGGTGTGGCCCCCCTTCTCCCGAAGTTACGGGGGCATTTTGCCGAGTTCCTTAACCATAGTTCACCCGAACGCCTCGGTATTCTCTACCTGACCACCTGAGTCGGTTTAGGGTACGGGCCGCCATAAAACTCGCTAGAGGCTTTTCTCGACAGCATAGGATCATCCACTTCACCACAATCGGCTCGGCATCAGGTCTCACCCACATGCCACCCGGATTTACCTGGATGACGGGCTACACCCTTACCCCGGGACAACCACCGCCCGGGATGGACTACCTTCCTGCGTCACCCCATCACTCACCTACTAACCGCTCGGTTCAGCGGCTCCACCACTCCCCTTCACCCGAAGGCTCCAGGGCGGCTTCACGGCCTTAGCATCACGATGCTCGATGTTTGACGCTCTACAGCGGGTACCGGAATATCAACCGGTTATCCATCGACTACGCCTGTCGGCCTCGCCTTAGGTCCCGACTTACCCTGGGCAGATCAGCTTGACCCAGGAACCCTTAGTCAATCGGCGCAAACGTTTCTCACGTTTGTATCGCTACTCATGCCTGCATTCTCACTCGTGAACCGTCCACAACTCGCTTCCACGGCTGCTTCACCCGGCACACGACGCTCCCCTACCCATCACAGCCAGCGTTAGCCGTATTGCTGCAATGACACGACTTCGGCGGTACGCTTGAGCCCCGCTACATTGTCGGCGCGGAATCACTAGACCAGTGAGCTATTACGCACTCTTTCAAGGATGGCTGCTTCTAAGCCAACCTCCTGGTTGTCTGTGCGACTCCACATCCTTTCCCACTTAGCGTACGCTTAGGGGCCTTAGTCGATGCTCTGGGCTGTTTCCCTCTCGACCATGGAGCTTATCCCCCACAGTCTCACTGCCGCGCTCTCACTTACCGGCATTCGGAGTTTGGCTAAGGTCAGTAACCCGGTAGGGCCCATCGCCTATCCAGTGCTCTACCTCCGGCAAGAAACACACGACGCTGCACCTAAATGCATTTCGGGGAGAACCAGCTATCACGGAGTTTGATTGGCCTTTCACCCCTAACCACAGGTCATCCCCCAGGTTTTCAACCCTGGTGGGTTCGGTCCTCCACGACCTCTTACAGCCGCTTCAACCTGCCCATGGCTAGATCACTCCGCTTCGGGTCTTGAGCGTGCTACTCAAACGCCCTCTTAGGACTCGCTTTCGCTACGGCTACCCCACCCGGGTTAACCTCGCAACACACCGCAAACTCGCAGGCTCATTCTTCAAAAGGCACGCAGTCACGAGACACCAAGCAAGCTTGACGTTCCGACGCTCCCACGGCTTGTAGGCACACGGTTTCAGGTACTATTTCACTCCGCTCCCGCGGTACTTTTCACCATTCCCTCACGGTACTATCCGCTATCGGTCACCAGGGAATATTTAGGCTTAACGGGTGGTCCCGCCAGATTCACACGGGATTTCTCGGGCCCCGTGCTACTTGGGTGTCTCTCAAACGAGCCGCTCATGTTTCGACTACGGGGGTCTTACCCTCTACGCCGGACCTTTCGCATGTCCTTCGCCTACATCAACGGTTTCTGACTCGTCTCACGGCCGGCAGACCGTAAAAGAGAGATCCCACAACCCCGCACACGCAACCCCTGCCGGGTCTCACACGCATACGGTTTGGCCTCATCCGGTTTCGCTCGCCACTACTCCCGGAATCACGGTTGTTTTCTCTTCCTGCGGGTACTGAGATGTTTCACTTCCCCGCGTTCCCTCCACACTGCCTATGTGTTCAGCAGCGGGTGACAGCCCATGACGACTGCCGGGTTTCCCCATTCGGACACCCCCGGATCAAAGCCTGGTTGACGACTCCCCGGGGCCTATCGTGGCCTCCCACGTCCTTCATCGGTTCCTGGTGCCAAGGCATCCACCGTGCGCCCTTAAAAACTTGGCCACAGATGCTCGCGTCCACTGTGCAGTTCTCAAACAACGACCAACCACCCATCACCCTGCCACTCACGGCAAGTTCACTGGGGCCGGCAACTGAGGCAGCCTCACGGCCATACCCTCAGACACCCAACAGCGTGCCCGACACCGGCCGTCCTCCAGAGTCACGTTCCACGCCGAAGCAGTACTAGTGATCCTTCAAACCGACCGTGCCGAATAGTCAACGTTCCACCCATGAGCAACCGTGCAAGACATGCGCTTGCAGTCGGCCATGTGCTCCTTAGAAAGGAGGTGATCCAGCCGCACCTTCCGGTACGGCTACCTTGTTACGACTTCGTCCCAATCGCCAGTCCCACCTTCGACAGCTCCCTCCCACAAGGGGTTGGGCCACCGGCTTCGGGTGTTACCGACTTTCGTGACGTGACGGGCGGTGTGTACAAGGCCCGGGAACGTATTCACCGCAGCAATGCTGATCTGCGATTACTAGCGACTCCGACTTCATGGGGTCGAGTTGCAGACCCCAATCCGAACTGAGACCGGCTTTTTGAGATTCGCTCCACCTCACGGTATCGCAGCTCATTGTACCGGCCATTGTAGCACGTGTGCAGCCCAAGACATAAGGGGCATGATGACTTGACGTTGTCCCCACCTTCCTCCGAGTTGACCCCGGCGGTCTCCCGTGAGTCCCCAACACCCCGAAGGGCTTGCTGGCAACACGGGACAAGGGTTGCGCTCGTTGCGGGACTTAACCCAACATCTCACGACACGAGCTGACGACAGCCATGCACCACCTGTACACCGACCACAAGGGGGCGACCATCTCTGGCCGTTTCCGGTGTATGTCAAGCCTTGGTAAGGTTCTTCGCGTTGCGTCGAATTAAGCCACATGCTCCGCCGCTTGTGCGGGCCCCCGTCAATTCCTTTGAGTTTTAGCCTTGCGGCCGTACTCCCCAGGCGGGGCACTTAATGCGTTAGCTGCGGCACGGACAACGTGGAATGTTGCCCACACCTAGTGCCCACCGTTTACGGCGTGGACTACCAGGGTATCTAATCCTGTTCGCTCCCCACGCTTTCGCTCCTCAGCGTCAGTATCGGCCCAGAGATCCGCCTTCGCCACCGGTGTTCCTCCTGATATCTGCGCATTTCACCGCTACACCAGGAATTCCGATCTCCCCTACCGAACTCTAGCCTGCCCGTATCGACTGCAGACCCGGGGTTAAGCCCCGGGCTTTCACAACCGACGCGACAAGCCGCCTACGAGCTCTTTACGCCCAATAATTCCGGACAACGCTTGCGCCCTACGTATTACCGCGGCTGCTGGCACGTAGTTAGCCGGCGCTTCTTCTGCAGGTACCGTCACTTTCGCTTCTTCCCTGCTGAAAGAGGTTTACAACCCGAAGGCCGTCATCCCTCACGCGGCGTCGCTGCATCAGGCTTCCGCCCATTGTGCAATATTCCCCACTGCTGCCTCCCGTAGGAGTCTGGGCCGTGTCTCAGTCCCAGTGTGGCCGGTCGCCCTCTCAGGCCGGCTACCCGTCGTCGCCTTGGTGAGCCATTACCTCACCAACAAGCTGATAGGCCGCGGGCTCATCCTGCACCGCCGGAGCTTTCGACCCCCACAGATGCCCGTGGAGGTCAGTATCCGGTATTAGACCCCGTTTCCAGGGCTTGTCCCAGAGTGCAGGGCAGATTGCCCACGTGTTACTCACCCGTTCGCCACTAATCCCCACCGAAGTGGTTCATCGTTCGACTTGCATGTGTTAAGCACGCCGCCAGCGTTCGTCCTGAGCCAGGATCAAACTCTCCGTGAATGCTTTCCAACATCACGGGAGCGGAACAGTCGGAGGAATAATCCGACCGTTCACAGCGTCCTCGCTGTTGTATTTCAAAGGAACCTCAACCCGATCGGATCAACCGATACAGGTCGGGGTATCAACATATCTGGCGTTGACTTTTGGCACGCTGTTGAGTTCTCAAGGAACGGACGCTTCCTTTGTACTCACCCGAGAAACTCTCTCAGGCTTTCCTCCGGGCGCTTCCCTTCGGTCTTGCGTTTCCGACTCTATCAGATCCTTTCGGGCTCTGATTCCCCGTCAGAAAGGGGGTTGCCGTCCCGGCTGTTGGGCCGTTTCAACGAGATGAGACTCTAGCGGATTCCTGACTCCCGAGCTAATCGGGAGTCGCGTTCTTTCGAACATGGATTCCTCATTCCGCGAATACACGCACCGACACGACGACGAAGCCGACAACGCGACTGTTCGTCGAAGAGTGGTGGGTACTTGCGGAATCGCTGCCCGGGGACCGACCGGAGTCGGCGCTCACGTCGGACAACTCGGAGAACAGTACGAGTGCGGGTCCGGCCTGTCAAATCCAGGGCCGCGAGGCTCGTCAGTCCTTGGTGCCGGAGGCCAGTTCGCGGCTGCGGTCGCGGGCTGCTTCCAGGGCCGCGATGAGGGCGGCGCGGACGCCGTGGCTCTCCAGTTCGCGGATGGCGTTGATGGTGGTGCCGGCCGGGGACGTGACGTTCTCGCGGAGCTTGACCGGGTGCTCGCCGCTGTCGCGGAGCATCTTCGCGGCGCCGATCGCGGACTGGACGATCAGGTCGTGGGCCTTGTCGCGGGGCAGTCCGAGGAGGATGCCGGCGTCGGTCATGGCCTCGACCAGGTAGTAGAAGTACGCCGGTCCCGAGCCGGACAGTGCGGTGCAGGCGTCCTGCTGGGACTCGGGGACGCGGAGCGTCTTGCCGACGGCGCCGAAGATCTCCTCGGCGTGGGCGAGGTGGGCCGCGGTGGCGTGGGTGCCGGCGGAGATGACGGACATGGCCTCGTCGACGAGGGCGGGCGTGTTCGTCATGACGCGGACCACCGGGGTGCCGGCGGCGAGGCGGTCCTCGAAGAAGGCGGTCGGAATGCCCGCGGCGCCGCTGATGACCAGGCGGTCGGCGGGGAGGTGCGGGGCGAGTTCGTCGAGGAGGGCGCCCATGTCCTGCGGCTTGACCGTGAGGATCAGGGTGTCGGCGGTCTTGCCGGCCTCGGCGTTGGTGACCGGGGTGACTCCGTGGCGGGTGCGGAGTTCGTCGGCCCGCTCCTGGCGGCGGGTGGTGACCAGGAGGTCGGCGGGTGACCAGCCGGCTCCGATCATTCCGCTGAGCAGGGCTTCGCCGATCTTGCCGGTGCCGAGGACTGCGACTTTCTGGGTCATGGGTTTTCGGTGCCCTCCGGTGCCCTGTCTGGGGTGCGTCGTCCGTCGTCGTCATCCTCGCACTCCGGGGACGGGCGGGGCCGACGCGTCCAGTGGGCGGAACGTGCAGGCCCGCTACGCCGTACGGCGTCTGAGGGTGGCCGCGCCCAGGGCGAGGACGAGGAGTGCGCAGCCGGCGACGACCAGGGCGTCCCGTACGAAGGTGGCGGTCGTCTCGGTGTGGCGGAGGACCTCGTTCATGCCGTCGACCGCGTAGGACATGGGCAGGACGTCGGAGACGGCCTCCAGGGCCGGGTGCATGGTGTCGCGCGGGGCGAAGAGGCCGCACAGGAGGAGCTGGGGGAAGATCACGGCCGGCATGAACTGCACCGCCTGGAACTCGGAGGCCGCGAAGGCCGAGACGAAGAGGCCGAGAGCGGTGCCGAGAAGGGCGTCGAGCAGCGCGACCAGGAGCAGCAGCCAGGGGCTGCCCGTCACGTCCAGGCCGAGGAACCAGACCGCGAGGCCGGTGGCGAGGGCGGACTGGACGATGGCGAGGGCTCCGAAGGCGAGGGCGTAGCCGGCGATCAGGTCCCCCTTGCCGAGCGGCATGGCGAGGAGGCGTTCGAGGGTGCCCGAGGTGCGTTCGCGCAGGGTCGCGATGGAGGTGACCAGGAACATCGTGATCAGCGGGAAGATCCCGAGGAGCGAGGCGCCGATGTCGTCGAAGGTGCGCGGGCTGCCGTCGAAGACGTAGCGCAGCAGGAACAGCATCACGCAGGGGATCAGCATCAGCAGCGCGATGGTGCGGGGGTCGTGGCCGAGTTGGCGCAGGACGCGGGTCGCGGTGGCCGTGGTGCGGGAGAGGCTCAGGGCGCGGGTGGGGGCCGGGTCGAGTGGGGTGGGGGTCATCGGGAGGTCTCCTTGGTGCGGGCCGCCGCCGTGGCCTCGTCGACCAGGTGCAGGAAGGCCTCCTCGACGGTCGCGGAGCCGGTGCGGGTGCGCAGGGCGTCGGGGGTGTCGGCGGCGAGGATCCGGCCCTCGCGCATCAGGAGGAGGCGGTGGCAGCGCTCGGCCTCGTCCATGACGTGGGAGGAGACGAGCAGGGTGGCGCCGCGGTCGGCGGCGAGGGAGTGGAAGAGGCCCCACAGGTCGCGGCGGAGGACGGGGTCGAGGCCGACCGTCGGTTCGTCGAGGACCAGGAGTTCGGGGGCGCCCAGGAGGGCCACGGCGAGGGAGACGCGGCTGCGCTGGCCGCCGGAGAGATTGCCGGCGAGGGCGTCGGAGTGGCTGGTGAGGTCGACGTCGGTGATGACCCGGGTGACGTTCTCGCGGCGGCGGTCGGAGGCGGCGCGGCCGGGGGCGAGGATCGCGGCGAAGTAGTCGAGGTTCTGACGGACGGTCAGGTCGTCGAAGACGGAGGGGGCCTGGGTGACGTAGCCGATGCGGGTGCGCAGGGCCGGGTGGCCGGCCGGGCGGCCGAGGACGTCCAGGGTGCCGGTGACCTTGGCCTGGGTGCCGACGATCGCGCGCATGAGGGTCGACTTGCCGCAGCCGGAGGGGCCGAGGAGGCCGGTGATCCGGCCGCGCGCGACGGTGAAGTCGAGGCCGCGCAGGACGGTGCGGGGGCCGCGGGTGACGGTGAGGGCCTCGGCGCGGACGGCTGGTGGGGCGGGGTCGTCGCCCTGTTCCTCGGGTTGTTCTTCGGGAGGCCGGGGGGAGTAATTCATCATGTGATGAATACTCCTCCCGGGCGTGGGTCGCGTCAAGCGGCCGGGGTCCGCGGCGTTGTCGGTGTCGCCGGTGTTGTCGGTGCTGCCGGTGCCGTCGCGAGCAGGAGGCGGACCTCGTACGTCTCCTCGACGATCCCGTCCGGGAAGACGGCCAGGATGTGGCGGCGCTCCGCTGCCAGGAAGGCCTCGCGGCGTTCCTCGGTGTCGGTGAGGAAGACCGAGTGGCTGCCGAGGTTGGCGAGGTGGGTGTCGAGGGGGACGCGGCGGCTCCAGCGCACGTCGCGGTGGGTGAAGTCGAGGCGTCCTGTGGGGTCGACGGCGCGGGCGTCGAGGTTCCGTTTCTCGGCGGAGAGCTGCGCCCCGAAGTGCCGGTCGGCGCGTTCGGCCGCCGCCGCGATCCAGGGCACGTCGAGGGCGCTGGTGTTCCACCACAGCGCGAGCGCGCCGCCCGGACGCAGTACGCGCAGCGCCTCCGGGACCGCCTGGGCGGGGTCGGTCCAGTGCCAGGCCTGGGCGTAGGTGAGGAGGTCGGCGCAGTGGTCGGTGAGGGGGAGCGCGTTGCCGTTGCCCCGGACCACCGGCACGTCGGGGAGTGTGCGGCGGAACTCGGCTGCCATGCCTGCGCCGGGTTCGACGGCGATCACGTCGGCGCCGCGCGCGTGCAGGCGGGCGGTCGAGATGCCCGTACCGGCGCCAACGTCCACGACGCGGGAACTGGCCAGGGGGCGGCCGGTCAGCTCCTCCAGCGTGTCGAAGAGGGCGGGCGGGTACGAGGGGCGGTTGGCGGCGTACTGGGCCGCGGCGGCGTTGAAGGAGCGGGCTCGGGCGGCGCGGGTGGCCGGCGCGCGGGACGGAGTGGCCTCGGGTGTCGGAGGTGTCGGAGGTGTCGGAGGTGTCGTCATACGGCCATGGTGGCCGGTTCGGCGCGGTGCCCAGAAATCTCGGGGCGGGGTTCCGGGGCGGGCGCACCGGGGGCGCGACGGAGTGCCCAGGCCGATCGGGGCGTCCGGATCGCGCCTACCGTGCCTCCCTGCGGCGGCGTTTCTTCGTCGGGTTGCCCGAGCGGCGGGTGGTGCGCTTCTCGTACTCCGTGCGGGCCTTCTCGTACTCCGCGCGGTGCAGTGTCTCGCCCGGGGCCTCGGTGAAGGTGCGCAGGAAGTAGGCGAGGAGGGAGCCGACGAAGCCGATGGCGAGCAGGCCGCGCAGGGAGGCCTGGCGGTCGGGGTCGGGGCGGCTGGTGAAGCCGGACCAGGTGTGCCGGAAGGCCAGGGCGCTGCAGACCGCGAACATCACGACCATCAGCAGCGAGACGAAGCCGCCGATGTCGGCGATCTGAAGGCCCTGGTAGGCGATGCGCAGGACGAGGCAGGCGGCTGCCGCGGCGACGAGGGAGCCCGCGGCCGCGGCGGCGCGGCGGCCGGTGTAACCGCCGGAGTGGTCGACCCAGGTGGTGCCGAAGAAGCGGATGGGCTCGGGCCGAGGACCGGCGGGGGCGCCCGGGGTGCCGTTCGTTTCGTTCTCTGCTGCGCTCACGCGTCGATTGTGGCTCCTCCCCCGCGTGAACGCGGGAGCGCCCCCGCTGCGCCGGCGCCCTCCGGTCTTCCCTCTCGTACCCGGTCCCCGTCGCGGGTGGACCGAGCCTGCCCGTGCCCCGGGGCTCAGGACGAAGCCCCGGGACGCGGTCGAACGGCGACAGCTCAGCGGATCTCTTCGACGGCGTACCCGACGAACGTCCCCCAGGCGGTCCGGCCGACAGCCGGCCCTGGACGGGCGACATCCTTGGAGTCCCGTACCCGGACCGCGTGAGAACAGGCGGCGAGCAGGATGTGTTCCAACTGCCCTCGATGGACCTCCGCTCCGCCGACGGGGCGGCGCAGCACGGCCTCCTCGATCACGAAGCTCAGCAGCGGCGCGGGCCGTCGCGAGAGGATCTCCTGCCTGCGCAGCCGGGCGGCCAACCGCTGCTCGACCGCCTCCGCCTCCAACCGGGCCGTGTCCCGGAAGAACGCCGGGAACTCCGAGGGGGTCCTGTGCCTGTTCGCTCATCCGACCGCTCCCCTCCGCCGTCCACTGACAACTGCCGGTCGTGCCACGTCGGATCACGCCCGGCGGGGGTCACACTGGGAAGCACGGAGGTTCCCGCCACCGACGATTCCCGGGAGTTCACCGGAACGGGCGGGCGGCACCGGGCCGGCGTGAACGGTCGGGCGCCCGGCTAGCAGGGCGGAGCCACGTAGCCGTCGCTGCCGGTGTAGACGTACGTGTCGGAGACGTACTGGCCGCTGCCGATGCAGTCCCAGATGGTCGATGTGCCGTACGGGCCCGTCACCCGCTGCCCCGGGCGCTGGCAGCTGATGGTGACCTTGGCGCCCAGGGGCAGGACCCGTACGACGGAGTAGTTGGTGCCCGGACCGCTGCGGACGTTCAGCCGGTAGCCCGGCGCGACCGGGTAGGCCGCCGTGGTGACGGCCTTCGCGACCGCCGTCTCGTCGCCGCCGCCCTCGATGCCCGGAATCTGCTCGACAGACATGGAAAAACCTCCCCCGTTGCACCCCACGACTTCCGTGGGATCACGTTGATTCCCCAGAAACAAGCCACGAAACACCGGTTCGCGCCTCGCACCCGACGGCTGGCAGGCCGCCTCGGTCCCGTACAAGCCATCGACTAGGCTCCGAGCGTCGCGCGCGCGGACGAACAGCACGGGGGTGGTTCCATGGCGCCACAGGGGAACACCGGAGCGGGCGCGGAAGCGGAATTTCCCGAGTACGCCGGTCACTACCGTCTGGAGTCCTGCCTGGGCTCGGGTGGCATGGGCGTCGTGCATGTGGCGCGCAGTACCTCGGGCATGAAGCTCGCGGTGAAGGTCGTACACGCCCCGTATGCCAAGGACCCCGAGTTCAGGGGCCGTTTCCGGCAGGAGGTGGCCGCGGCGCGGCGGGTGAGCGGGGCCTTCACGGCGCCGGTCGTCGATGCCGATCCGGAGGCCGGGCGGCCCTGGATGGCCACCCTGTTCATCCCCGGTCCCACGCTCTCGGAGCATGTTAAGCGGAACGGTCCCATGGACGCGGAGCAGTTGCGTCGGCTGATGGCCGGGCTGGCCGAGGCGCTGCGCGACATCCACCGGGTCGGGGTCGTGCACCGGGATCTGAAGCCGAGCAACGTCCTGCTCGCCGAGGACGGGCCGAAGGTCATCGACTTCGGCATCTCGCGGCCGAAAGACAGCGAACTGCGCACCGAGACCGGAAAGTTGATCGGGACGCCGCCGTTCATGGCGCCCGAGCAGTTCCGGCGGCCCCGCGAGGTCGGTCCCGCGGCCAACGTCTTCGCGCTCGGGTCGCTCATGGTGCACGCGGCGACCGGACGCGGGCCGTTCGACTCCGACAGCCCGTACGTCGTCGCCTACCAGGTCGTGCACGACGAGCCCGACCTGACCGGCGTACCGGAGACGCTCGCGCCGCTGGTGCTGCGGTGTCTCGCCAAGGAGCCCGAGGACCGGCCCACGCCGGACGAGCTGATGCGGCAACTGCGGTCGGTGGCGGCGGCGTACGACACTCAGGTGTTCATACCGGCGCAGCGGACGCAGGAGGAGGGCCCCGAGGAGACGCCGGAGCCCGGGGCGGACGCTCCCGCTCGGCGGCCGGCGCGGCGGATCGGCGGGCGGGCGGTCCTGGCGGCCGGCGCGGTCTGCCTCACGGTGATCGGCGGGCTCGCCTCGGCCCGGCTCTTCGACGGTGGCGACGCCGCCGGACCGGCGCGGGAGGCGACCGCCGCGCGGAGCACGCCGGGAGGCTTCGGCGCGTGGGAGGCGGTGTCCGCGCCGAAGGAGGGTGGCATGCCCCAGTGCGCGTACGCGGCGCCGCGGCTGCTGTGTACGCGACCCGGTGTGGTCTTCGCCCTCGATCCGGCCGACGGCAAGACGCTGTGGCGGCACGAGGTCCCGGAGACGACCGCGAGCGAGCCGCCGGTCGTCTCGGGCGGCCTCGTCCAGCCCTCCCTCGCCCTGATCGGCGACCAGGAGGGGCTCGACCCCGCCACGGGCGAGCCGGTGTGGCACGAGGAGATGCCCGAGTACGAGGGGCTGCGGTGCGCGGGCGACATGCTGCTGCTCACCGGCGCCGACGGGACGGTCACCGGTGTGGACAGCTCCTCGGGGGCGACCAGGTGGTCCCACCGGATCGCGGGGCAGGCCGTGCCGTACTTCACCTCCTTCGCCGGGGATCCGTCGGCGTACACGACGAGTGAGTCCGGGGACGGCACCCGTACCCGGGTGACCTCGGTGGACCCGGTGACGGGGGACGTGCGGTGGGACGCGGAGCTGGACGGGGCGCTGACGCCGGTGGGGTCGGCGGACGGGTCGGTGTACCTGCTCGCCGGCGGTGACTCCTACGGGGACGCGAAGGCCGTGCTCCGCTACACGCCCGGCACCGGGGAGACCCGCCGGGTGAGGCTGCCGGTGCCGGTCTCGCAGGCGGTGGCCGGGGTACGCGGGGACACCGTGTATCTCATGGGCGGGGGCGGCTCGCTGGTGGCCGTGGACATGGCGGCGGGCAAGCAGGTGTGGCGGCTGGAGACGGGCGTGAGCCGGGGCTCGGCACCCGTCTCGGACGGCCGGCGCGTGTACGTCACCGCTCCCGACGGGCGGCTGCTGGGCGTCGACGCCCGCGAGGGCAGGCTCCTCGGGCAGACCCGGCCGCGGCTCGGCACCGACTCCGACCGCGTCCCCGCCTCGCTCCCCGCGCCCGTGCTCGCGGGCGGCCACGTCTACGCCGGGGCACCCGACGGAACCGTGTTCGGAGTCGCGGGCCGGGACCCGGCCACCTGGTAGCCCCCGCCGGCGGAGACAGCCTCCCCCGGCAGACGGAACAACGGCACGGCCCCGACCCCGCCGGACGCACCGGGCTCAGCCCAGCCCGGTGCCGCCCGGTAGCCCCGCCCGCGAAACCAGACGCCCCGGACAGAGCGGCCACAACACGGCACCGCCCCCGACCGGACCGAGGCACCCGACCTGACCGGACCCGGCCGTCTGGCAACCCCGACCCCGCCGAAGGCGGACGTGCCGGGCTCAGCCCAGCTTGCTGACGTCCCGTACCGCGCCCTTGTCCGCGCTCGTCGCCATCGCGGCGTATGCCTTCAGCGCGGCGGAGACCTTGCGGTCGCGGTTCTTGGGGGCGTACACGCCGTTGAGGGCCTGCTCGCGGCGGGTCAGCTCGGCGTCCTCGACCAGGAGGTCGATGGAGCGGTTCGGGATGTCGATGCGGACCCGGTCGCCGTCCTGGACGAGGGCGATGGCGCCGCCGGAGGCCGCCTCGGGAGAGGCGTGGCCGATGGACAGGCCCGAGGTGCCGCCGGAGAAGCGGCCGTCGGTGACCAGGGCGCAGGTCTTGCCGAGGCCGCGGCCCTTCAGGTAGGAGGTCGGGTAGAGCATCTCCTGCATGCCGGGGCCGCCCTTGGGGCCCTCGTAGCGGATGACGACAACGTCGCCCTCCTTGACCTGTTTGGTGAGGATCTTCTCGACGGCCTCCTCCTGCGACTCGCAGACGACCGCCGGGCCCTCGAAGGTCCAGATGGACTCGTCGACGCCGGCCGTCTTCACGACGCAGCCGTCGACCGCCAGATTGCCGCGCAGGACCGCGAGGCCGCCGTCCTTGGAGTAGGCGTGCTCGATGGAGCGGATGCAGCCGCCCTCGGCGTCGTCGTCCAGGGTGTCCCAGCGCTCGGACTGGGAGAACGCCTCCGCGGAGCGCACGCAGCCGGGGGCCGCGTGCCACAGCTCGACGGCCTCCTGGGACGGGGAGCCGCCGCGCACGTCCCAGGTCTTGAGCCAGTCGGCCAGCGACGGGCTGTGCACGGAGTGCACGTCCTCGTTGAGCAGGCCGGCGCGGTGCAGTTCGCCGAGGAGGGCGGGGATGCCGCCGGCCCGGTGCACGTCCTCCATGTAGTACGTACGGTCCTTGGCGACGTTGGGCGCCACCTTCGCCAGGCACGGGACGCGGCGCGAGAGGGCGTCCATCTCGGTGAGGCCGAAGGGGACCTCGGCCTCCTGGGCGGCGGCCAGCAGGTGCAGGATCGTGTTGGTCGAGCCGCCCATCGCGATGTCGAGGGCCATGGCGTTCGCGAAGGCCGCGGCGGTGGCGATGCTGCGCGGCAGGACCGTGTCGTCGTCCTGCTCGTAGTAGCGGCGGGTGAGGTCGAGCACCGTGCGCGCGGCGTTCTCGTAGAGCGCCTTGCGGGCGGTGTGGGTGGCCAGGACCGAGCCGTTGCCGGGCAGGGAGAGGCCGATGGCCTCGGTGAGGCAGTTCATCGAGTTGGCGGTGAACATGCCGGAGCAGGAGCCGCAGGTGGGACAGGCGTTCTCCTCGATCCGGAGGATGTCCGCGTCGGAGATCTTGTCGTTGACCGCCTCCGCCATCGCGTCGACCAGGTCCAGGGTGCGGACCGTGCCGTCGACCAGCGTGGCGCGGCCGGACTCCATGGGGCCGCCGGAGACGAAGACCGTGGGGATGTTCAGCCGCAGGGCGGCGTTGAGCATGCCCGGGGTGATCTTGTCGCAGTTGGAGATGCAGATCAGGGCGTCGGCGCAGTGCGCCTCGACCATGTACTCCACGCTGTCCGCGATCAGGTCGCGGGAGGGCAGGGAGTAGAGCATGCCGCCGTGGCCCATCGCGATGCCGTCGTCCACGGCGATCGTGTTGAACTCGCGCGGGATGCCGCCGGCCGCGACGACCGCCTCGCCGACGATCCGGCCGACCGGGGCGAGGTGCGTGTGGCCCGGCACGAACTCCGTGAAGCTGTTGGCGATCGCGATGATCGGCTTTCGGCCGATGTCCGCACCGGGTACACCGGAGGCACGCATCAGGGCGCGGGCGCCCGCCATGTTGCGGCCGTGGGTGACTGTGCGGGACCTCAGCTCAGGCATCGTCGCTCGCTCCTTCGGAAAACAATGACTGCCGTCGAGCGTACGCCGGTCATCCAGGGGTCGGGACGAGGTGTCCGGAATGCGGGATGCGCGTCTCGCCCGCGAAACCCCCGGCCGCCCGGCTCAGGGGCCGGTGAGGTGGCCCTGTACGACCGGTGCCAGGCGCGCGATGATCCGCTCCGGGTCCGCCGAGGCCAGCGGCTCCGCCTTGATCACGTACCGGAGCACCGCGCATCCCACCAGTTGCGCCGCCGCCAGCTCGGCGCGCAGCGCCGCGTCGGGCGGGTCCAGCCGGGCGGCGATGCGCTGGAGCAGCTGGGTGGCGATCAGGCGGCGGAGGATGGCGGCGGCGGTGTCGTTGTTCACGGCGGAGCGGACGACGGCCAGCAGCGGGGTGCGGGTGGCCGGGTTCTCCCAGAGGCCGAAGAAGAAGCGGGTGAGCCGCTCGCCGACCCCGTCGAGGGGGCCGTCGCCGATCGCGTCCGGGGCTCTGAGGGCGGGTGCGAAGGCGACCTCGATCGCCGCCTCGAAGACCTGTTCCTTGGTGCCGAAGTAGTGGTGCACGAGCGCCGGGTCCACGCCGGCCGCCTTGGCGATGCCGCGCACCGACGTCTGCTCGTAGCCGTGCTCGGAGAACTCCTCGCGGGCCGTGGTGAGGATGCGGTCGCGGGTGCCGGCGGATTCCGTACGCGGAGGGCGGCCGCGGCGGCGGTTCCGCCCGGCGGCCTCGCTCACCGCCGGCGCGCCTTCGCCGCCGGGGCCGGCGACGCCAGGTGGCGGCGGGCGAAGGCCAGCGCCTCGGCGAGATCGGCCTCGCGTTCGGCGCCGGACATCGCGCGGCGGGTGTTGACCTCGATGACGACGTGGCCGTCGAAGCCGGTGTGCGCGAGGTGTTCGAGCACCTCGGCGCAGGGCTGGTTGCCACGGCCGGGAACGAGGTGCTCGTCCTTGGCGGACCCCTTGCCGTCGGCGAGGTGGACGTGGCCGAGGCGGTCGCTCATGCGGTCGATCATGTCGAGGGCGTCGGTGCGGGAGGTGGCGGCGTGGCTGAGGTCGATCGTGAAGTGGCGGTAGTCGTCCTTCGTCACGTCCCAGTCGGGGGCGTACGCCTGCATCTCGCGGTCGCGGTAGCGCCAGGGGTACATGTTCTCGACGGCGAACCGCACGTCGGTCTCGTCCGCCATCCGCCAGACGCCCCTGACGAAGTCCCGGGCGTACTGCCGCTGCCAGCGGAACGGCGGGTGGACGACGACGGCGGACGCGCCGAGCTTCTCGGCGGCGGCGCGGGCGCGCTGGAGCTTGACCCAGGGGTCGGTGGACCAGACGCGCTGGGTGATGAGCAGGCAGGGCGCGTGCACGGCGAGTATCGGCATGCGGTGGTAGTCGCTGAGTCTGCGCAGCGCGTCGAGGTCCTGGCTGACCGGGTCGGTCCACACCATGACCTCGACCCCGTCGTATCCGAGGCGTGCGGCGATCTCGAAGGCCGTCGCCGTCGACTCCGGATAGACGGAAGCCGTCGACAGGGCGATCTTCGCGTCCGGGGTGCGGACTGCGTCCCTTGGTTCTGCCACGGGGGTCAGGTTACGGGGTGGGGTCGGGTGGGTGCGGGGTCGCTGGTCGCCGTTGTGGTGAGTGCCATACCTGGCGGGGGCGGGTCCGTCGTGGTCGCTCGCGCCGTCCCTCGCCGCTCGGGGGCGCTATCCCTGGCCCATGCCGTCCAGGCGGCGCAGGATGACGCCCTCCCTGAGCGCCCACGGGCAGATCTCCAGGCTCTCCACACGCAGGAGGTCCATCGCGGCCTCGGCGACCAGGGCGCCGGCCAGGAGCTGGTTCGCGCGGTTCTCGCTGACGCCGGGGAGTTCGGCGCGCTCGGCGCTGGTCATGGCGGCAAGCCGGGGGACCCAGGCCTCCAGGGAGGCCCGTTTCAGTTCGCGCTGGACGTAGAGGCCCTCGGCGGAGCGGGCGGCGCCGGTGATGCGGGCCAGTTGCCGGAAGGTCTTGGAGGTGGCGACGACGTGGTCGGGGGCGCCGAAGCGGCTGAACTCGCCGACCGTGCGGGCGATCTCGGTGCGCACATGGCGGCGCAGCGCCCTGACGTCGTCCGGGTCGGGCGGGTCGCCGGGCAGCCGGGCGGCGGTCAGCCGGCCCGCGCCGAGCGGCAGGGACACGGCGGCGTCGGGCTCCTCGTCCATGCCGTAGGCGATCTCCAGGGAGCCGCCGCCGATGTCGAGGACCAGCAGCTTGCCCGCGGACCAGCCGAACCAGCGGCGGACGGCGAGGAAGGTGAGCCGGGCCTCCTCGGCGCCGGCGAGGACGGTCAGCTCGATGCCGGTCTCGGCCCGCACGCGCGCGAGGACGTCGTCGGCGTTGGTCGCCTCGCGCACGGCGGAGGTGGCGAACGGCAGGAGGTCCTCGACGCCCTTGTCCTCGGCCGCCTGGAGCGCCTCCCGGACGACCCCGACCAGCCGGTCCACGCCGTCGGGGCCGATCGCCCCGTCGTCGTCGAGGAGCTGGGCGAGGCGCAGTTCCGCCTTGTGCGAATGGGCGGGCTGCGGGCGCGCGCCGGGGTGTGCGTCCACCACCAGCAGATGCACCGTGTTCGAACCCACGTCGAGGACACCGAGTCTCATGTACGGAACGCTACTGCCGGCGGGAGGCGTGCGGCGGTGCCGTCTTCCGGTCCGGGCGACTTACCCTGGTTCCGTGCCAAAGACGAAAAAGGCGAAGGACGAAAAGCCGGCCAAGAAGGACAAGAAGAACAAGGGGGGCGTGCTGGTCGCTCTGGCGGCCCCGGGTTCTTCGGCGGGCGACGAGAAGGGCCTCGACTTCGCGCGCGCGTGGGTGGAGTTTCCGGATCCGGCGGACGACGAGCAGGTCTTCCGGTGCGACCTGACCTGGCTGACCTCCCGTTGGAACTGCATCTTCGGCAGCGGCTGCCAGGGCATCCAGGCGGGCCGCGCGGACGACGGGTGCTGTTCGCTGGGCGCCCACTTCTCCGACGAGGACGACGAGAAGCGGGTCGCCGAGCACGTGGCGAGGCTCACTCCGGACGTCTGGCAGCACCACGCCGAGGGCACGGAGCACGGCTGGGTCTCCGAGGACGAGGAGGGCTCCCGGCAGACCCGGCCCTTCCAGGGCTCGTGCATCTTCCAGAACCGGCCGGGCTTCGCCGGGGGCGCGGGCTGCTCACTGCACATCCTGGCCCTGAAGGAGGGCCGGGAGCCGCTGGAGACCAAGCCGGACGTGTGCTGGCAGCTGCCGGTGCGGCGGACGTACGAGTGGATCGACCGGCCCGACGACACGCGCGTGCTCCAGGTGTCGATCGGTGAGTACGACCGGCGCGGCTGGGGTCCGGGCGGGCACGACCTGCACTGGTGGTGCACGTCGGCTTCCTCGGCGCACGGCGGGGGCGAGGCGGTGTACGTCTCCTACCGGCCGGAGCTGATCGAGCTGATGGGCAAGGCGGGCTACGACCGGCTGGTCGAGCTGTGCGAGGAGCGGCTGGCCTCGCGGATGCCGTTGCCGGCACCGCATCCGGCGGACCCCGCGCGCTGAGGCGACCGACCGCTACGAGGTGGTCGGACTCGGGTCGCCGCTGCCGCTCGGTGGCGGCGACGAGCCGTCCGGGCCGCCGGTCGGGGACGGCTCGGTGGCTGTCGGGTCCGGGTCGGGCGACGTGGGCGGCGGGTCGTCGGTGGGTGTCGGGTCGGGGGACGGTTCCGAAGTGGTCGGGGACGGGCCCGGGTGCGACGGGGACGGCGTGCCGCCGGTGGGCCCGGGGCGCGGGCCCGGATGGGAGGGGCCAGGCGCGGTGCCGTAGCCCCTGATGGATACGACGGCGCCGGCGGGCGCGACGGCCACCCGGGCGGTCCAGTGGCCGGACGGCTCGCGCAGATGGTCGACGTACACCTTGACGGTCAGGGTCTCGCCGGGCCGCAGGGTGCCCGACGACTGGCTCAGATAGAGCCAGGGGGCGCCGGCGGACGCGGACCAGCGCACCGGGGTGTCGCCGGTCGAGGCCAGGGTGAGCAGCGTGGTGTCCCCGTCGTGGCCGGCCGCCACCGCGAGGTGTCCGGCGCCCTTGTCTCCGGTGCCGGGGACGCCGACGACCTCCACGGAGACGTCGGCACCGCCGTTGCCGCCGAAGCCGGTGCCGGGGGTGGTGCTCGCGTTGCCGGCGTTCTCGTACCCCTGGCCGCCGTCCGTCCGCTCGCCGGCCGGGCCGTCGGGGCTCTGCGCTTCGCTGGTGGTGGCCGAGCGGCCGTCCTCGCCCTCACCGGCCGGGGTGCCGCGGTGGGCCGCCCACAGGGCGAGCACGGGGGCCGCGACGACGGTGGCGACGACCGTGGTGGTGACGGCACGCGCGCGGATGCGGTCCCGCCGGGCGGCCCGGTCCTTGGGGTCCATCGGGAAGCCGCGCCGGTCGAAGCGGGGTGCGGTGCCCCCCGCGCGCGGGAGATGCGCCATGGCGGCGTGCAGCGCCGCGCGGGGTGCCTCCAGGACGGGCAGTTCGACCGGGGTGACGCTGGTGCCGGGCCAGCGGCCGGGGATCGCGCGCTCGGCGGCCCGGCGGCAGCGCGGGCAGTCGTCCACGTGCCGGACCAGCTCGCGGCGCAGGGTGGTGCTCAGCACATAGCGGTTGTCGCCGGTGAGACGGGCGACGCCGGAGCACGTGCCGGTCTCGACGACGGCCAGGGCGGCGCGGGTGCGTTCGACCTCGCAGGCGGCGGAGGCGAGCAGTTCCCGGGCGGCGGGCGGGTCCATGCCGAGGACGGCGGCGACCTCGTGGGGGGCGAGGCGGTGGCGCACGGCCAGTTCGAGGGCCTCGCGCTGCTCGGGGGTGGTGCCCGCGGCCTCCGGCCAGGCGAGGAGGGCGAGTTCGCCGCGGTCGCGCTGCCGGGCGGCGTCGGTCCCGGCGGTACCGGCGGTCCCCGCGGGGGCGGTGGGCCGGGGCGCGGGCCGCCGCCGTGCGGTGCGCGGGCGGCCGGTGTCGGGGCGGCCCGCCGCGTGGGCGCTCGGACGTTTCTGCCTGGCCTCGGCCAGCTTGCGCAGGCACGCCCAGCGGGCCAGCGCGTACAGCCAGGCCCTGCGGTCCCCGGCGGCCCCGGGACCGCGGTGGCCGCGCCGCTCGGCGAGCGCGAGGACATCGCCCAGGGCGGCGGTCGCGGCGTCGCGGTCGCAGAGCACGGACAGGCAGTAGGTGAACAGGCCGTCCAGATACGCGTCGTACGCGGCGTGGCGCGCGGGCGGCCGTTGGGCCGGCGGGCGCGCAGCGGTTCGGTCGCGCGCTTCCCGGTGCGCCCGGTGTGCGCCGGTCGTGCGGGTCGTGGTCTCCGGACTGCTCCTCATCACTCGGCGACCGTAGGGTGCCATGGGTGGCGCGAACTGGCGCGTTGGCCACTTTTAATTCGTACGGGTGAAACGATCCCTCATAAGGGGACAGGAAGCCCTGATTCCGCCGCCGGTACGGGTCGGACGGAGCCGGATCCACAGGGGTGCCGGGGCCGTGGCGCCCGTTGTCAGTGGTGACGGCTACGGTTCGTGCATGGCTGCCCGTGCGAAGTCCACCAAGGAACGGCCGTCCTACCGCTGCACCGAGTGCGGCTGGCAGACGGCCAAGTGGCTCGGCCGCTGCCCCGAGTGCCAGGCCTGGGGCACGGTCGAGGAGTACGGCGCGCCCGCGGTCCGCACGACGACGCCGGGGCGCGTCACCACCTCCGCGCTGCCCATCGGCCAGGTCGACGGCCGTCAGGCCACCGCCCGCCCCACCGGCGTGCCCGAGCTGGACCGGGTGCTCGGCGGCGGTCTGGTGCCCGGCGCGGTGGCGCTCGTCGCGGGCGAACCGGGCGTCGGCAAGTCCACGCTGCTCCTCGACGTGGCGGCCAAGTCGGCCAGCGAGGAGCACAAGACCCTCTACATCACCGGTGAGGAGTCGGCCAGTCAGGTGCGGCTGCGCGCCGACCGCATCAAGGCCATCGACGACCACCTTTATCTGGCCGCCGAGACCGACCTCGCCGCGGTCCTCGGGCATCTGGACGCGGTCAAGCCGTCCCTGCTGGTCCTGGACTCCGTGCAGACCGTGGCCTCCCCGGAGATCGACGGCGCCCCCGGCGGCATGGCGCAGGTGCGGGAGGTGGCGGGCGCGCTGATCCGCGCCTCCAAGGAGCGCGGCATGTCCACCCTGCTCGTGGGCCACGTCACCAAGGACGGCGCCATCGCGGGACCCCGCCTGCTCGAACACCTCGTGGATGTCGTCCTGCACTTCGAGGGCGACCGGCACGCCCGTCTCAGACTCGTGCGCGGCGTCAAGAACCGCTACGGCACCACCGACGAGGTCGGCTGCTTCGAGCTGCACGACGAGGGCATCACGGGCCTGACCGACCCCAGCGGACTGTTCCTCACCCGCCGCGCGGAGCCCGTGCCCGGCACCTGTCTGACCGTCACCCTGGAGGGCCGCCGCCCGCTGGTGGCCGAGGTGCAGGCGCTCACCGTCGACTCCCAGATCCCCTCCCCGCGGCGCACCACCTCCGGCCTGGAGACCTCCCGGGTGTCCATGATGCTGGCCGTCCTGGAGCAGCGCGGGCGCATCAGCGCCCTGGGCAAGCGGGACATCTACTCCGCGACGGTCGGCGGTGTGAAGCTCTCCGAGCCGGCCGCCGACCTCGCCATCGCGCTCGCGCTGGCGAGTGCGGCGAGCGACACCCCGCTGCCCAAGAACCTCGTCGCGATCGGCGAGGTCGGCCTCGCCGGTGAGGTGAGACGGGTCACGGGCGTGCAGCGCAGGCTCTCCGAGGCGCACCGCCTGGGCTTCACCCACGCCCTGGTACCGACCGATCCCGGCAGGGTCCCCGACGGCATGAAGGTCCTGGAAGTCGCGGACATGGGGGCCGCCCTGCGGGTGCTTCCGCGCTCGCGTCGGCGAGAGGCCCCACGGGAGGACGAGGACCGCCGGTAGACTTTGCCCTGGTCTCGCCCGTCCGTACGACCGAGTGTGCGACACGGGAGCGCCTGAAGAACCTGCGACCGGAGGAGTGCAGTGGCAGCCAACGACCGGGCAGCAGCTCCCGGAAAGTCCGGTGGGAGTGCCGGTGCCGATGGCCTGATGCGCGCCTCGCTGAGCGCCGTGGCGCCCGGCACGCCCCTGCGGGACGGCCTTGAGCGCGTTCTCCGCGGCAACACCGGCGGTCTGATGGTGCTGGGCTCGGACAAGACCGTCGAGTCGATGTGCACCGGCGGCTTCGTGCTGGACGTCGAGTTCACCGCGACCCGGCTGCGCGAGCTGTGCAAGCTCGACGGCGGCATCGTGCTGTCCTCCGACCTGTCCAAGATCCTGCGGGCGGGCGTGCAACTGCTCCCGGACCCGACGATCCCCACGGAGGAGACCGGCACCCGGCACCGTACGGCGGACCGGGTCAGCAAGCAGGTCGGCTTCCCCGTCGTCTCCGTCTCCCAGTCCATGCGGCTCATCGCCCTCTACGTCGACGGCCAGCGCCGCGTCCTGGAGGACTCCGCGGCGATCCTGTCCCGGGCCAACCAGGCCCTGGCCACCCTGGAGCGCTACAAGCTCCGCCTCGACGAGGTCGCGGGCACGCTGTCGGCGCTGGAGATCGAGGACCTGGTCACCGTCCGGGACGTCTCGGCGGTCTCCCAGCGCCTGGAGATGGTCCGCCGCATCGCGACCGAGATCGCCGAGTATGTGGTGGAGCTGGGCACGGACGGGCGTCTGCTCGCCCTCCAGCTGGACGAGTTGATCGCCGGTGTGGAGCCGGAGCGCGAGCTGGTCGTACGGGACTATGTGCCCGAGCCGACGGCCAAGCGCTCCCGCACGGTCGACGAGGCGCTCGCCGAGCTGGACAAGCTCAGCCACGCCGAGCTGCTCGAACTGTCCACGGTGGCCCGCGCGTTGGGCTACACCGGCTCTCCGGAGACGCTGGACTCGGCGGTGTCGCCGCGCGGCTTCCGGCTGCTGGCGAAGGTGCCGCGGCTGCCGGGCGCGATCATCGACCGGCTGGTGGAGCACTTCGGCGGCCTGCAGAAGCTGCTCGCCGCCAGTGTGGACGACCTCCAGACGGTGGACGGCGTCGGCGAGGCGCGGGCGCGCAGCGTGCGGGAGGGCCTGTCACGGCTGGCGGAGTCGTCGATCCTGGAGCGCTACGTCTGACCGGCGCCGTCCGCCCCGGAACACCGCGTCCGGCCGACGGCTGTCCGGCCCGCGTCAGTCGCTCTCCAGCACGAAGGACGTCCGTACCTTCTCGAACCCGGCCGCCTTGGCCTCCACCAGATAGGTCCCGGCCTTGGCCGAACCCGCCGGGGGCGTCCCGCACTCGGGGGCGCTCGGCTTGCGGTCCCACTTCGCGGTGTAGGCGATGCCGCTGCCCGCGGCCACCCGGTACGGCAGGCTGCCGGTGCCCTTGACGCAGTCGTCCGAGGACCAGTACGCGTCGTCGGCGCCGGTCGGAGTGATCGTCAACACCGCGTGCTTGGGGCCGAGATCGACCTTGCAGTCGCTGCCCGAGGTGTTCCGCGCGGTCAGTTCGAAGGTGGGGGTCTGTCCGGGCGAGTAGGTGTTGCGGACGCTGCGCAGGCTCAACTTCACCGCGCCCGGTGTGCAGTTGGGCAGACTCGACCCGCCCGGCAGCGCGTCGCCCGCGCCCACGCCGGTCGCCGCACCTCCCGCGGAGCCCCCGCCGCCGGCACTGCCCGAGCCACCGGACCCGGCACCGTCACCCGACTCGCCGCCGCCGGAACCGGAACCGTCGCCGGACCCCTCGTCCGAACCGTCACCGCCGCCGGAGCCCGACCCCGGACCGCTGGACTCCCCGCTCCCCGACTCGTCGCGCCCGCCCGGCGCCTGACTGATCGCCGGCCCGGAGTCCGAGGGACCCGGAGTGATCGACGGCGCGGGATTCTTGCCGTTGGCGCCGTCCTGGCGGCCCTGCCCCCCGCCCCCGCCGCCGGAGACCACGATCCACGTGATCAGCAGCGCCAACAGGGCGAACAGGGACAGCAGTACGGCCCTCCTTCGCCAGTAGATGGAGGAGGGAAGCGGCCCGACCGGATTGCGCAGAGATCCCACGGCGCAAACTGTACGAGAGATCCGCGCGTTCCCTTGTCCCACCCGCCGTTCAAGCCCGCAACTTTTACGGATCATCATTCCGGAGCCGGCCCGGACCCCCTGCCGATCGCCGGGTGACCCACGTGCCGATCGCAGGGCGTGACCGTATCGGCCGATCGCCTACCGTCCGTGAGTACGAGACACCGATCTGGGTTCGACCCCGTGCGGCCCTCGGATGTTCGCGATCGCGGCCCTTGCACCTGTGGCCATGGCTGCGGCTCGCGGGCACGCGGACGGTGTCACCGGGTGGCGATGCGCCCGTGGGGCGGTCCCGCCGTGGGAGGATCGCAGGGTCATGACTGTGCCCACGAAGCCCCCGCACAACGACGGCCCCTCCGACCCCACCCCCACCGCGCCCTCGGCCACCGCCGCCGTGTCCGGTGTGCCGCTGCACGCTCCCGTCATCGACTGGTTCGACGAGCACGCCCGCGATCTTCCGTGGCGGCGCCCGGAGGCCGGCGCGTGGGGCGTGATGGTCAGTGAGTTCATGCTCCAGCAGACACCGGTGAGCCGCGTCCTGCCCGTCTACGAGCAGTGGCTCGCCCGCTGGCCGCGCCCCGCCGACCTCGCCGCCGAGGCCCCCGGTGAGGCCGTCCGCGCCTGGGGCCGGCTCGGCTATCCGCGCCGCGCCCTGCGACTGCACGGCGCCGCTGCGGCCATAGCGGAGCGGCACGGCGGCGACGTACCGGCGGACCACGCCCAGTTGCTCGCGCTGCCCGGCATCGGCGAGTACACGGCCGCCGCGGTCGCCTCCTTCGCCTACGGCCAGCGGCACGCCGTACTGGACACCAACGTCCGCCGGGTGTTCGCCCGCGCGGTCAACGGCGCGCAGTACCCGCCGAACGCCACGACCGCCGCCGAACGGAAGCTGGCGCGTGCGCTGCTGCCCGAGGACGAGGCGAGCGCCGCCCGCTGGGCCGCCGCCTCGATGGAGCTGGGCGCGCTGATCTGCACGGCGAAGAACGAGTCGTGCCACCGCTGTCCGATCGCGGCCCAGTGCGCCTGGCGGCTGGCCGGCAAGCCCGCGCACGACGGACCGCCGCGGCGCGGCCAGACCTACGCGGGCACCGACCGGCAGGTGCGGGGCCGGCTGCTCGCGGTGCTGCGGGAGTCGCACGGGCCGGTGCCGCAGGCCGCCCTCGACCAGGTGTGGCACGAACCGGTCCAGCGCGCCCGCGCCCTGGACGGCCTCGTCGCCGACGGTCTGGTGGAGCCGCTGGCGGACGGGCTGTACCGGCTGCCGCTGAGCTGACGTACAGCCGGAGTACAGCGACGGCGGCGCGTCCGTGACAGTCCACCTGTCGGGCAAATCATCCCTTACCATCCCCAAGTGGTCCGTCGTTTTACCCGGTTCCTCCTTCCGTTACACAACCGACGGACAGCCGAGGGTTGGCCGCAGGCTGCTTCGCACAGCGCCGTGACAACGCTTCCCTACCTTCGTTCACGTGCCCCGCGGGCACAGCACGAGCAGGACCACAGACAGTGGGCCGGCGGCGGTCGAGCCGTCGGAATACGGGGATCGGAAGGCGGTCGACCATGGCGCAGGGCGAGGTGCTCGAATTCGAGGAGTACGTCCGCACCCGGCAGGACGCGCTGCTGCGCAGCGCCCGCCGTCTGGTCCCGGACCCCGTCGACGCCCAGGACCTCTTGCAGACGGCGCTGGCGCGGACGTACCGCCGCTGGGAGACCATCGAGGACAAGCGGCTGGCCGACGCCTACCTGCGCCGGGTGATGATCAACACGCGGACCGAGTGGTGGCGGGCGCGCAAGCTGGAGGAGGTGCCGACCGAGCAGCTCCCGGAGCCCTGCGTGGAGGACGCCGCCGAGCAGCACGCGGACCGCGCCCTGCTGATGGACGTGATGAAGGTGCTCGCCCCCAAGCAGCGCAGCGTCGTCGTGCTGCGACACTGGGAGCAGATGTCGACGGAGGAGACGGCCGCCGCCCTCGGCATGTCGGCCGGAACCGTCAAGAGCACGCTGCACCGGGCGCTCGCCCGGCTCCGTGAGGAGCTGGTCGCCCGCGATCTGGACGCACGGGCGCTGGAGCGTGAGGAGCGGGAGCGTTGCGCGGCCTGACCGGCGGCCGGACACCCGGAGGAAACCGGGCGACCGGGGGGACCCGGAGAAGCACGCGGGCGGCGAGTACGGCGGTGGCCGTGTTCGCCGCCGTCGGCGTCTGCCTCTCCGGCTGCGGGACCGGCGGCACCGGCGCCCGTGACGAGGGGCCGGCCCACGCCGAGGCGGTGGGCGGCGTCGCCGCCGCCTCCTCGCCCGCGGCCTCCCCCTCGCAGGCCCCCGCCCGCGTGGACCCGGTGCGGCTCGTCAAGGCCGACCCCGCCGTCTCCGCCGAGGTCAAGCGCGAGCTGAAGCCGTGCGTCGCCGACGAGTACCCCGTCGACGTGTCGTACGGGGAGCTGACCGGCGGATCGGCGCAGGACGTCGTCGTCAACGTGCTGACGTGCGGTGACGCGGTGGGTGTGGGGAGTTACGTGTACCGCGAGGAGGGCGGCGCGTACCAGAATGTGTTCAAGGCCGAGGAGCCTCCGGTCTACGCGGAGATCGACCGCGGCGACCTGGTGGTGACCAAGCAGGTGTACGAGAGGGGCGACCCGGTGTCCAGTCCGTCCGGCGAGAACGTGATCACGTACCGCTGGGCGACGGCCGGGTTCGTCGAGAAGTACCGCACCCACAACGACTACAGCAACGCCGTGGGCACCGCGCCGACGCCGGTGCCCGCGCCGGGCACCTGACGCGCGGGGCCGGCGTGCACGGCGCGTGAACCGATCGGGCCGCCCGTACCGACGGCCCGCTGAACGCGGTGCGCGCTCCCGGCGTCTGCCCAGGAGGACGCGGGTGAGTGCCGCCGCGTCCGGCGATCGCACCCGACCATCACCACGAGGACTGAGAGCACCGGGATGGCAGACCAGACCCACGTCCTGTTCGTCGAGGACGACAACGTCATCCGCGAGGCGACCCAGCTCGCCCTGGAGCGGGACGGCTTCGCGGTGACCGCGATGCCCGACGGGCTGTCCGGCCTGGAGTCGTTCCGGGCCGACCGCCCCGACATCGCGCTCCTCGACGTGATGGTCCCCGGCCTCGACGGCGTCAGCCTGTGCCGCCGGATCCGGGACGAGTCCACGGTGCCGGTGATCATGCTGTCGGCGCGGGCGGACTCCATCGAACGTCGTACTGGGCCTGGAGGCCGGCGCCGACGACTACGTCACCAAGCCGTTCGACGGGGCCGTCCTCGTCGCCCGGATCCGGGCGGTGCTGCGGCGCTTCGGCCACGCCGGGGGCGGTGACCGGACGGAGGGGCCGGGCGGCGCGGACACCGGGGGTGTGCTCACCTTCGGCGAGCTGGAGGTCGACACCGACGGCATGGAGGTGCACCGGGCCGGGCGGCCGGTGGCACTCACCCCGACCGAGATGCGGCTGCTGCTGGAGTTCTCCTCCGCGCCGGGCACGGTGCTCTCGCGCGACCGGCTCCTGGAGCGCGTGTGGGACTACGGCTGGGGCGGAGACACCCGCGTCGTCGACGTGCATGTGCAGCGGCTGCGCACCAAGATCGGCCAGGACCGTATCGAGACGGTCCGCGGCTTCGGCTACAAGTTGAAGGCCTGAGCGGGGACACGGGGACATGCGGGGGTACTTCCGACGCCTGACCGCCTCGCCACCGGGGCGGTGGAGCATCCGTACCGGGCTGCGCTGGAAGCTCAGCGCGGCCATCGCGCTGGTCGGCGCGCTGGTGGCGGTGGCGCTGAGCCTGGTGGTGCACAACGCGGCCCGGGTGTCGATGCTGGACAACGCCCGTGACCTCGCCGACGACCGGGTCCTGATCGCCCAGCGCAACTACGAGCTGTCCGGGCGGCTGAACTTCCCCAACACCCGGATCGACGACCCCGAGCTGCCGGCCGAGCTGCGCCGCAAGGTCGAGGCGGGGCGGCGGGCGACGTACGTCACCGAGCGGCGGAACGGGGTGACGGACATCTGGGCGGCCGTGCCGCTCAAGGACGGGCACGTGATGTCCCTGCACTCAGGCTTCACCGACCGCAGCGCGGACATCCTCGGCGATCTCGACCAGGCCCTGGTCATCGGCTCCATCGCGGTCGTCCTCGGCGGCAGCGCGCTGGGCGTGCTGATCGGCGGGCAGTTCTCGCGCCGGCTGCGCAAGGCCGCGAGCGCCGCGAACCAGGTCGCCAACGGCGAGCACGACATCCGGGTGCGGGACGCCATCGGCGGCGTCCTGCGGGACGAGACGGACGATCTCGCGAGCGCGGTGGACGCGATGGCGGACGCGTTGCAGCAGCGGCTGGAGGCCGAGCGGCGGGTGACCGCCGACATCGCGCACGAGCTGCGCACCCCGGTGACCGGACTGCTGACCGCCGCCGAGCTGCTGCCGCCGGGCCGGCCGACCGAGCTGGTGCTCGACCGGGCGAAGGCGATGCGCACGCTCGTCGAGGACGTGCTGGAGGTGGCCCGGCTGGACGGGGCCTCGGAGCGGGCCGAGTTGCAGGACATCATGCTGGGCGGCTTCGTGAGCCGGCGGGTGGCGGCCAGGGACCCGGCCGTCGAGGTGCGGGTGGTCCACGAGTCGGAGGTCACCACCGATCCGCGCCGGCTGGAGCGCGTGCTGTTCAACCTGCTCGCCAACGCCGCCCGGCACGGCCGGCCGCCCGTCGAGGTGAGCGTCGAGGGCCGGGTGATCCGGGTCCGCGACCACGGGCCGGGCTTCCCCGAGGATCTCCTCGCCGACGGCCCGAGCCGCTTCCGCACCGGCAGCACGGACCGGGCGGGCCGCGGACACGGGCTGGGCCTGACCATCGCGGCCGGCCAGGCGCGGGTCCTGGGCGCCCGGCTCACCTTCCGCAACGTACGCCCCGCCGGGGCCCCCGGCCATGTACCGGCCAAGGGCGCGGTCGCCGTCCTGTGGCTCCCGGAGCACGCTCCGACGAACACGGGGAGCTATCCGATGATGCCGGACAGGTCGTCCAGGGGAGAGCCCTGACGGCCGAGGCCCGCAGCGGCGGCGCGCTTCCGGGGCCGGGCCTGCGCGGGTCGCCCACGTCCCCTCTCATGGCCCGCAGGACTGCTCGGGGTCGGCACCCGCAGGCGGGGCGGCACCGACGCCCTCGCCGCGGCCCGTACGACGACGCGGCCGACCCCCGCGCGGGCAGGCCACCGACCGGTCGACGACGATCCCGGCCCTCTCGCGTCCCACCCGGGCGGACGACAACGACGAGGGCCCCCGGGGAGCACCCCCAAAGGCCCTACGCCCACGCACCGCAGGTCACCAGCCCCTTCACCGCAGCCCGCCACCTCACCACCCGCCGCCGAGACATCCCCCGCCTGCGAGCCCGGCGACCAACGACAAGGGCCTCCGGGGGAAGCACCCCCAAAGGCCCCACGCCCACGCGACGCGCCGCACCGGCATCACACCGACTCGGTCACCGGTGCCTTCGCCGTGGCCGCGTCGCCGTCGTCGCCGGTCGGGGCGTCCTTCGTCTGCGGGCTCGCGCCCTTCAGCGGCACCTCCTTCACGAAGACCGCCGCGACCAGCGCGAGCACCGCCACCGCCGAGCCCAGCAGGAAGGCTCCGTGGGTGCCGGAGGAGACCGCGTGCTGGTAGGCCTCGCGGGCCGCGTCCGGCAGCTTGGCCAGGCTCGCCGCGTCCAGCTGCGCCGACTTCTCGGTCACCCGGGAGCCCAGCGCGCCCGCCTGCTCGGTCATGGCGGCCTGGACGCGGTGGTTGAAGAGCGCGCCCATGATCGCGACGCCGAAGGAGGAGCCGAGGGTGCGGAAGAGGGTGGTGGACGAGGACGCGACGCCCATGTCCTTCGGCTCCACGCTGTTCTGCGCCACCAGCATGGTGATCTGCATCAGACAGCCCATGCCGAGACCGACGACCGCCATGTACAGCCCGGAGGTGAGGCGGCTGGTGTCCGTGTCCATCAGGGACAGCAGGAACAGCCCCACCGTCATCAGCAGGCCGCCAGCCACCGGGAAGACCTTGTAGCGGCCGGTGTTGGTGGTGACCCGCCCGGCGACCATCGACGTGACGAGCATCGCGCCCAGCATCGGCAGGAGCAGCAGCCCGGAGTTGGTGGCGGACGCGCCCTGCACCGCCTGCTGGTACAGCGGCAGGAAGAGGGTGGCGCCGAACATCACGAAGCCGACGATGAAGCCGATCAGGGACATCAGCGTGAAGTTGCGGCTGCGGAAGATGTGCAGCGGCACGATCGGCTCGGCCGCCCTGGTCTGCCAGAACACGAACCCGACCAGCGCGGCGACGCCGATGCCGATCAGCTCCATGATCCGCGCGGAGGTCCAGGCGTACTCGGTGCCGCCCCAGGTGGTGACGAGCACGATGGCCGTGATGCCGACGGTCAGCAGCGCGGCGCCCAGATAGTCGATCCGCGCCTGGCTGCGCTTCTTCGGCAGGTGCAGTACGACGCTGATGGCGATGAGCGCGATGGCGCCGAGCGGCAGGTTGATGTAGAAGGACCAGCGCCAGCCCCAGTGGTCGGTGATGGTGCCGCCGACCAGCGGGCCGCCGATCATCGCCAGCGCCATGACGCCGGCCATCATGCCCTGGTACTTGCCGCGCTCCCTGGGCGGGATCAGATCGCCGATGATCGCCATGACGCCGACCATCAGACCGCCGGCGCCCAGGCCCTGGACGGCGCGGAAGCCGATGAGCTGGCCCATGTCCTGGGCCATGCCGCTGAGCGCGGAGCCAGCCAGGAAGATCACGATCGAGGCCATGAACGAGCCCTTGCGGCCGTACATGTCGCCGAGCTTGCCCCACAGCGGGGTGGAGGCCGCGGTCGCGAGGGTGTAGGAGGTGACCACCCAGGACAGGTGCTCCAGGCCACCCAGTTCACCCACGATCGTCGGCATCGCGGTGCCGATGATCATGTTGTCGAGCATCGCGAGCATCATCGCGATCATGAGGGCGAGCAGGACGACCCGCACGCTCCTCGGCTGCTTGCCGGCACCGGCGTCGCCGGTCGCCGCCTCCACTGTGTCCGCCATTGCTCCTGCTCCCCCAGCTACCGCTGTTTCCGCCGCCTACTTACTTGCCGCCCGGCAAGTTGACTACACTCGGGAAGGTAGACGCGTAACTAGCCGGGCGTCAAGTAAGTTTTTCGGAAAGCGCGGGGACCAGGCAAAGTACGGGACACCAGGCAAAGTGCGCGGAGCAGGAGGTGTGCGGGAGGATGGGCGGCACGATGAACGGCACCAAGCAGCAGCGACGCCGGGGTGACACCCGCCAGCGCATCCAGGACGTGGCACTCGAACTCTTCGCCGAGCAGGGGTACGAGAAGACCTCGCTGCGCGAGATCGCCGAGCGCCTGGACGTCACCAAGGCCGCGCTGTACTACCACTTCAAGACCAAGGAAGAGATCCTCGTCAGCATCTTCGAGGACCTCTCACGGCCGATGGAGAACCTGATCACCTGGGCGCGGGAGCAGCCGCACTCCCTGGAGACGAAGCAGGAGATCATCCGCCGCTACAGCGAGGCGCTGGCGGGCGCGGCGCCCCTGTTCCGCTTCATGCAGGAGAACCAGGCGACGATCCGGGACCTGCGCATCGGCGAGATGTTCAAGACCCGCATGCTCGGCCTGCGCGACGCCCTGATCGACCCGGAAGCGGACCTGGTGGACCAGGTCCGCTGTGTGAGTGCGCTGTTCACGCTGCACGCCGGGATGTTCGTCCTGCGGGATCTGGAGGGCGACCCCGAGGAACAGCGCGCGGCCGTTCTCGAGGTCGCCACCGACCTGGTGACCCAGGCCCACCGGGGCGCGGGCGGCTCCTAGACCCCCCGGCCGTCACCGTCAGACGGTGACGCCCTTGGCGCGCAGGAAGGCGACCGGGTCGATGGCCGAGCCGTAGTTCGCGGTGGTGCGGATCTCGAAGTGCAGGTGCGGGCCGCTGGAGTTTCCGGTGTTGCCGGACTTGGCTATGGACTGGCCGGTCTTCACGATCTGGCCGATCTTCACGTTGACCTTCGACAGGTGGGCGTACTGGGAGTACGTGCCGCTGCCGTGCTTGATGACGATCGCGTTGCCGTAGGCGGGGCCGTCACCGGCGCCGTTGCCGCCGGCCTTGACGACGGTGCCGCCGTGGGCGGCGACCACGTTGGTGCCGACCGGCACGGCGAAGTCCTGGCCGCTGTGCTTGTGCGCCCACATGCCGCCGCTCTGGGCGAAGCCGGCGCTGAGCGAGTACTTCTTCACCGGGTCCACCCAGGAGACGGCCTTCTTGGTGGCCGCCTTCTTCGCGGTGGCGGTGCCCTTCGTGCTCGTGGCGGCCTTCTCGGCCTTCGCCGCCTTGGCCTGCGCCGCGGCCTGGGCCTCGACGGCGGTGGCGGCGGTGGTGGTGCTGGAGGCCGCCGTGGTGCCAGTGGCGGCCGCGACCCCGGCTCCCAGTGCGACCGAGGCTCCGAGGCCGGCGGCCATCACCGCGGCGCGAGTGCGGAGGGTCGTACGGGAAGAACGGGACGTGACACGCGAGAACATTCGAACCTCATGGGGACGGGGACAGAGGGATGCCCCTCCGGCGGGACGCACAAGGCGCTCGTCGGGCGGGCTCCACCTTGGTAACGCGATGACCCCGAACCACACAAAGGTGTGACCTACGACCGTATTTAGTACTTCAACGGGATACTTTCCGAGCCACAACAGAGGCGCCATTTTGGACAAAACCTGCTCAGGAACCCGGAAACCGGCCCTCTCGACGTAGAGATATGTCCGTTTTCGCACTTCTTGCGGCTTCCACTATTCCCCGTAGTACAGGGCGAACGGCCTGTGCGGCATGTCACCGGCGGCCATGGTCGAAGGGCCGGTGAATGTGACCGGGGCTACTCCCGTCCCGGCTAACCGGCCCCCCGCGCAAGGGGGTTCACCTAGGCTCGGAGCATGGTCGACGTCACAGCACTCGGGGCCCGTGTGGCGTCCAGCGCGGTCGCGCCACTGGTCCGCAGCCTCTTCGTCCGGGACGGGCCGGGAGCGGGGCTCGTGGACCGGCCGGTGCGGATATCGGCGCTGGTGTCCTTCCGGGGCGAGAAGCGCAGCGTCACCCCCAAGGACGTCGACAGGATCGCCGAGGAGCTGGTCCGCAGGGCGCTGGCGGCGGCAGGCCCCGGGGAGCTGCCCGTCAACGTCGCCGAGGCACCGGCCGTCAAGCACGCCCTGGCCCGCACCCTCGCCCGGCTCGGCGAGACCACCGTCGAGGACTACGAGGCCGTCGGACTCGGACCCGAGGGCTTCGCCCGCCGGCTGCGCGCCAACGTGTCCCTGTCCCCGTACGGCCTGAGCGAGGACGGCCTGCTGCTGTACGAGCGGCTGCTGCACACCGCCTCGCTGCACATCCTGAACTTCCTCACCCAGCGCTCCACCTACGTCGCCCGCCAGCAGACCGTCCAGACCCGGCAGCTGGCCCGGCTGGTCCGGGCCGTCGACGTACTGCTGGAACGCCTGCCGGCCCAGTCGGCCGAGGACGCCGGGTTCGAGGAGCGCTACGCGGACCACATCGCCGCCCGCCACGGCACGCTCACCATCTACGGGCTGGACGCCGGGACCCGCGAGTGGCCGCTGGACACCGCCTATCTGAGCCTGGAGGCGACCCGGCCGCCGTCGGGGCGTGCCGACGGCGGCCGGGACCCGGAGCACCCGACCGTGGCCGCCGAGCAGGTGCTCGCCGGTCACGACCAGGTCTTCCTGCGCGGCGTCGCCGGATCCGGCAAGACGACCCTCGTGCAGTGGCTCGCCGTGACCACCGCGAGCCGCGCCTACGACCACGGGCTGACCCACCTCGTCGGCCGGGTGCCGTTCGTGCTGCCGATGCGCCGCATCGTCCGGCCCGGTGCCGAGCTGCCCCTTCCCGGCGACTTCCTGCGCGCGGTCGGCTGCCCCGTCGCCGGGGAGCAGCCGCCGGGCTGGGTGGAGCGCGTCCTGCGGGCCCGGCGCGGGGTGCTGCTGGTCGACGGCATCGACGAGATCGCCGGCGAGCGCCGCGCCGCCGCCCGGCGCTGGCTGCGCGAGCTGGTGCGGGCCTTCCCCGGCAACCTGTGGCTGGTCACCTCGCGCCCCTCGGCCGTGCCGGAGGACTGGCTGGCCGCGGAGGGCTTCGGCGAGCGCGTGCTCGCCCGGATGTCGCAGGACGACGTGGCCACCTTCGTACGGCGCTGGCACCGCGCGGCCGGCGCGGACCCGGCCACCGGCGAGGCCCTGCTGCGGTCCGTGCGGACCACCGCCGAGCTGAACCGGCTGGCCACCAATCCGCTCATGTGCGGCATGCTCTGCGCCCTGCACCGCGACCGGCGCGGCTTTCTGCCCCAGGACCGCAGATCCCTGTACGAGGCGGCCCTGACCATGCTCCTCGAACGCCGGGACCGGGAGCGGGAGCTGCACGACCCCGACGGCGCGCGGCTGCCGTACGCGACCCAGGTGCAGCTGTTGCAGAAGCTGGCGTGGTGGCTGATCCGCAACAGCCGCCTGGAGATGGACCGGACCGAGGCCCTGCAGATCATCGGCCGTGCGCTGCCCGCACTGGACCTGGCGGACACCGGAGAGGAGCCCGTCTACCGCTCGCTGCTGGTGCGCTCGGGGCTGCTGCGCGAGCCCGCCGAGGGCCGGGTGGACTTCCTCCACCGCACCTTCCAGGACTATCTGGGCGCCCGGCTGGCCGTGCAGGACATGGACTTCGACCTGCTGGTCAACCACGCCGGCGACGACACCTGGGAGGACGTGATCCTGCTCGCCCTCGCGCACGCCCGGCCCAGGGAGGCGGAGCACATGCTGCGCCGGCTGACGGACCCGGGAGCGCCTCGCGGCACCCTGCTGGCGGCGGCCGGGCTGCGGTACGCGGCGGAGGTGGAGCCGCGGGTGCGCAAGCGGGTGGAGGAGGGGCTGGCGCGGCATGTGCCGCCGGCCGGCTCCGCGGCGGTGCGTGAGGTGGCGCGGGCCGGCGGGGACCTGGTGCTGGGGCTGCTGCCGGGGCCGGGGGCGGCCGACTCCGCCACCGCCGCGTCCGTGGTGAGCACGGCCGTCGAGGTGGGCAGCGAGGCGGCCCTGCACTTCCTGGCCCGCTTCCGGGACCATCCCGACCACCGCGTCCAGCAGCTCCTGGCCGCCGCCTGGCGCCGGTTCGACCGCGACCTGTACGCCCACGAGGTCCTCGCCCACCTGCCCGAGCAGTGGCAGGTCGAGGTGGCCGCGGCCGACGACCTGCGGGCGCTGCGCGCGCTGGGCGGCTGGAAGCGCATCCTGGTGCTCGGCGCCTACCGAGCCGAGGACCTGACGGAACTGATCGTGCCCGAACGCCTGGTCCACCTCTCGCTGGACGCCCCGCACCCGGTCGAGGGACTGACCTGGCTGTCCGCCTTTCCCGCGCTGCGGACGGTCACCGTGTACACGGACGTGGACGCGGACGTGGCCCGGCAGCTGCCCGCCGGAGTGGAACTGCGCGGTCCGGCGCCCCGCGAGCACTCAGACCACCAGGGGTGAGCCGCCTCCATGGATACCGTCGTCCACACGCCCTCCGACCTCGCCGCGCCCCTCGTCCGCAGACTCTTCCGCGTCCCCGGCCGACCGCCCACCGGCCCCCGGCCGATCCCGGCCCTGACCACCTGGCGGGGTCCCGCGGACGACGTGCACCGCACCGCCGCCGACCTGGTGCACCTCGCCGCCGAGCGGCACACCGCGCCCACCGCCGAACTGACCCCGGTCGTCGACGTGCTGGCCCGCACCCTGCTCGCGATCGCCGAGGTCGACGTCACCGACGCCGACGCGGTGCGGCTCGGGCCGCAGGACTACGCGCGGCGGCTGCGGGGCGCGGTGCAGGGCGCGGACCGCGAACTGTCGCCGGACGCCGCCTGGTTCCACGACGCGCTGCTGGTCTCCGTGTGCCTGCACGTGCTGCACCATCTGGTGCGGCGCTCCCCCTACCTCCAGCGCCAACTGCCGGGCCGGGCCAGCCGGATCGCCCAGCTGGTGGACCTCGGCGACGCGGAGGCGGCGGCCCGGCAGCCCGAACGGTCCGCCGAGGACGCGGCGTTCGAGGCCGAGTACGCCCAGTGGGTGGCCCGGCGGCACGGCTGGCTGACCATCGTCGGCGTGGACTTCCCCAACGCGCCCGACCGTTGGCCGCTGGAGGAGACCTACCTCAGCCTGGAGGCGGAGGAGCGCAGCGGGGGCGTGGGCGGCGCCGAGGACGAGCAGCGCACCGTACTGCTCGCGGACCGCGCCCTGGAGGACCACGAGCGGGTACTGCTGCGCGGCGGCGCGGGCTCCGGCAAGACGACCCTGGTCCAGTGGCTCGCCGTGGCCGCCGCCCGGGAGGGCTCCCGGGTCCCCTTCGTGCTCCCGGTACGCCGCTTCGCCCGGGAGGGCTTTCCGGCACCCGACGACCTGCTGCACGCGGTCCGGCACCCGCTCGCCGACCGGGCGCCGGAGGGGTGGGTGGTGCGCACGCTGCTCGCGGGCCGCGCCCTGCTGCTGGTCGACGGCGTCGACGAGGCGCCGGAGAAGACGCGCGGCGAACTGCGCGACCGGCTGCGCCGGCTGCTGCGCGTCTTCTCCGGCAACGGCTGCCTGGTCACCTCCCGGCCCTCCGCGGTGTCCGACGGCTGGCTCTCGGGGGGCGGGCTGGCCGAGGAGGACTTCGTCGAGCTGTCCCTCGCGCCGATGTCGCGGGAGCAGGTGACGCGGTTCATCCGGGACTGGCACTCGGCGGCCCGGCTGGACGAGCAGAGCCGGTCGCGGGGGCCGCGCGAGCTGGGCGCGCTGGACGAGTACGAGCAACGGCTGCTGCACTCCGTACGGATCTACCGCGAACTGCGCCAGCTCGCCACCAACCCCCTGATGTGCGGCCTGATATGCGCTCTGAACCGGGACCGGGCCGGCTCCCTGCCCAGCGGCCGCAAGGAGCTGTACGACGCCGCCCTGGAGATGCTGCTCCAGCGCCGCGACCCCGAACGGGACGTGCTCTACGCCGACGACGTGCGGCTCCAGCAGAGCACCCGGGAACGGCTGTTGCAGAAGCTCGCCCACGCCATGCTGGAGGAGGACGCCTCCGAGCTGACCCGCGAGCGGGCGGTCGGCATACTGGACGCCGCGCTGCCCGCCATGCCCGCCGCCCGCGCGCAGGGGGACGGCGCGAAGATCTTCCGCCATCTGCTGCACCGCACCGGCCTGTTGCGCGAACGGTCGGGCGAGTCGGTCGACTTCGTCCACCGCACCTTCCAGGACTACCTGGCCGCCAAGGAGATCGTGGCGCGCGGCCGGTTCCCCACGCTGGTGGACCACGCCCACCAGTCCGAGTGGGAGGAGGTCATCCGCATGGCCGCCGCGCACGCCCGTCCCGAGGAGTGCGCCCAGTTCCTGGAGCGGCTGCTCGCGGCGGCGCCCGGACTGCGCCGCCCGCAGATCAACCACCGCCGGCTGATGGCCGCGGCCTGCCTGGACCACGTCACCGAACTCGACCCGTCCGTCCAGCGGCTCGTCCACGACCGTACGAAGAACCTGGTACGCCCCACCACCGAGCCGGCCGCCCGGGGGCTGGGCTGGGTGGGTCCCATCGTCCTCGAACTGCTGCCCGACCCGGGGCAGGTCCCGGACGACCGGCAGGCGCTGCTGCTCGCCATCACCGCCACTCGGGTCCAGGACGACGCGGCGATCGACTACCTGGTCCGCCTGCGGTCCCGCACCGCCCTGCCGGTCCGTACCGAACTCGCCCGTGGCTGGCGGCACTTCGACACCGAGCGATACGCCCAGGAGATCATCGCCCACCTGGACCCGGACGGCCTCTACTTCCCGGTCTCCGACGCGGCCGAACTGGCGGCGCTGCGCGAACTCGGCGGTCGTCCCCGCATCCAGGTGGCCGGTGTGATGCGCGCGGAGGAACTGCTCGCGGGTCTGATCCCCGGTCAGCTGACCCACCTCTGGCTCAACGCGGAGCTGCCCGACACGGATGTCTCCTGGCTCGCCGGCTTCCCCCGGCTGCGGGTGCTGCGGGTCAACCCGCGCCTGCCGCGGGTGCGGAACGTGCCGAACGGGGTGGAGATCACGGCGTGACGGCGGCGGTACCGAGCTGACTACTGCCCAGTAACCCAATCGTTGCCGTCCGGCCACTTGTTGGGGCAAGCATGCACGCGACAACTTTGGTGCCGTCAGGCATCCGCGCAGGCATGAGAGGACCTTGACCCCCCCCATGACCGAACAGACCGGACCGAGCAGGCGCCGTACCTGGACGTGTGCCCTCGGCACCGCCGCCGTCACCGCCGCGGCGCTCACGGCGACGCTCACGCCGGCCGCCGCCGCCCCGGCCGAGACACCGCGCACCGCCGTGACGGCGGCCCCAGCCGCGGCCGCGAACGTCGACTACGACACCTGGCAGCGGGACTGCCGGGCCGTGATGGACGGAGCGCTGCCGTATCTGAGGCAGCGGATCGCCGACGCCCGCCCCGGCGAGAAGCAGGCGATCGTCCTCGACATCGACAACACCGCTCTGGAGACCGACTTCGGCTTCCGCTACCCGCAGCCCGCCAACCGGCCGGTCCTGGAGGCCGCCGAGTATGCCCAGGAGCACGGTGTCGCCCTGTTCTTCGTGACCGCCCGGCCCGGCATCGTCGGGGCGCCCACCGAGTGGAACCTCGCCCACGCCGGCTACCGGTCCTCCGGCCTCTACGTCCGCGGCCTCCTCGACCTGTTCCGGAACGTCGCCGAGTACAAGACCGCACAGCGCGCCACGATCGAGTCCAACGGCTACACGATCATCGCGAACATCGGCAACAGCGCCACGGACCTGTCCGGCGGCCACGCCGAGAAGACCTTCAAACTCCCGGACTACGACGGTCAGTTGTCCTGACGCCGGACAGGCTCCCGTGGACGGCGGCCGACCACGGGGGTAGCGCATGGACCCGGCGGTACTCGGCGGGAAGTTGGCGTCCGGCCTGGTCGCCCCGCTGGTGAGGAAGCTGTTCGCGCCGGGCGGTCCGGGCGCCGGGCTGGTCGACCGGCCGGTGCGGCTGGACCGCCTGGTGTCCTTCCGGGGCGAGCGGCGCCATCTCGGCGGGGCGGAGGTGCTGAGGCTCGCCGAGCGGCTGGTGGGGGCCTGGTCCTCGCCGACGGCCTGGACGAGATCCCCGCCGCCGAACGGCACCGCACCCGCGACTGGCTCCTGGCCCTGATCCGCGCCTTCCCCGGCAACCGCCGGCTGCTCATCTCCCGCCCCACCGCCGTACGCCCCGACTGGCTGGCCGCCGAGGGCTTCCGGGACTGCCTCGATGCGGCAGTCGCCCTCCCCCAGGTCGTGGAGCCCCGTCTCGACGTACACCCGGTTCCAGGCCCTCTTCCCGGATGCCGACGTGCGTCTGCACACGGGCTGAAGAGGGCAGAGAAAAGGGCCGGCCCGGGACCGAAGTCCCGGGCCGGCCCTTTTCCGGGCTCACCCCGCAGGGCTACGCCTCCTTGCTCAGATTCGGGCCGGGGCCGCCGGCCGCCTGCTCGATCGGCGGAGCGTCGGGGAGGGCCGACTTCTCCTCACCCCGGAAGGTGAAGATCTTGGCCTCGCCCTCGCCCTCGGTGTCCACGACCACGATGTGACCGGGGCGCAGCTCGCCGAAGAGGATCTTCTCCGAGAGCGTGTCCTCGACCTCGCGCTGGATCGTGCGACGCAGCGGACGCGCGCCCAGCACCGGGTCGTAGCCCTTCTGGGACAGCAGCTCCTTGGCGGACGAGGACAGCTCGATGCCCATGTCCCGGTCCTTGAGGCGCTCGTCGACCTTGTCGATCATCAGGTCGACGATCCGCAGGATGTCCGCCTGGCTCAGCTGCGGGAAGACGACCACGTCGTCGACGCGGTTGAGGAACTCGGGCCGGAAGTGCTGCTTCAGCTCGTCCTGGACCTTGTTCTTCATGCGCTCGTAGTTGGTCTTCGTGTCACCCGCGGCGGCGAAGCCGAGGTTGAAGCCCTTGGAGATGTCCCGGGTGCCGAGGTTGGTCGTCATGATGATGACCGTGTTCTTGAAGTCCACGACCCGGCCCTGGGAGTCGGTCAGGCGACCGTCCTCCAGGATCTGCAGCAGCGAGTTGAAGATGTCCGGGTGGGCCTTCTCGACCTCGTCGAAGAGGACGACCGAGAACGGCTTGCGGCGCACCTTCTCCGTCAGCTGACCGCCCTCCTCGTAGCCCACGTAACCGGGGGGCGAACCGAAGAGACGGGAGACCGTGTGCTTCTCGCTGAACTCCGACATGTCGAGGGAGATCAGCGCGTCCTCGTCACCGAAGAGGAACTCCGCCAGCGCCTTGGACAGCTCGGTCTTACCGACACCGGAGGGACCGGCGAAGATGAACGAGCCACCCGGACGCTTCGGGTCCTTCAGGCCGGCACGGGTACGGCGGATCGCCTTGGACAGCGCCTTGACGGCGTCGACCTGGCCGATGACCCGCTTGTGGAGTTCGTCCTCCATGCGCAGCAGGCGGGACGACTCCTCCTCCGTGAGCTTGAAGACCGGGATGCCCGTCGCCGTGGCGAGAACCTCGGCGATCAGCTCGCCGTCGACCTCGGCGACAACGTCCATGTCGCCGGCCTTCCACTCCTTCTCGCGCTTGGCCTTGGCGGCCAGGAGCTGCTTCTCCTTGTCGCGCAGGGAGGCGGCCTTCTCGAAGTCCTGCGAGTCGATCGCGGACTCCTTGTCGCGGCGGACACCGGCGATCTTCTCGTCGAACTCGCGCAGGTCCGGCGGCGCGGTCATCCGGCGGATGCGCATCCGCGATCCGGCCTCGTCGATCAGGTCGATCGCCTTGTCCGGCAGGAAGCGGTCCGAGATGTAGCGGTCGGCGAGCGTCGCCGCCTGGACGAGGGCCTCGTCCGTGATGGAGACACGGTGGTGGGCCTCGTAGCGGTCCCGCAGGCCCTTGAGGATCTCGATGGTGTGCGGCAGCGAGGGCTCCGCGACCTGGATCGGCTGGAAGCGGCGCTCAAGGGCCGCGTCCTTCTCCAGGTGCTTGCGGTACTCGTCCAGCGTGGTGGCGCCGATGGTCTGCAGCTCGCCGCGGGCCAGCATCGGCTTAAGGATCGACGCGGCGTCGATGGCGCCCTCGGCGGCACCCGCACCGACCAGCGTGTGCAGCTCGTCGATGAACAGGATGATGTCGCCGCGGGTGCGGATCTCCTTGAGCACCTTCTTCAGGCGCTCCTCGAAGTCACCGCGGTAGCGGGAGCCGGCGACCAGCGCGCCGAGGTCCAGGGTGTAGAGGTGCTTGTCCTTGAGGGTCTCGGGCACCTCGCCCTTGACGATGGCCTGCGCGAGGCCCTCGACGACGGCGGTCTTGCCGACGCCGGGCTCACCGATCAGCACCGGGTTGTTCTTGGTGCGGCGGGACAGCACCTGCATGACCCGCTCGATCTCCTTCTCGCGCCCGATGACCGGGTCGAGCTTGGACTCACGAGCGGCCTGGGTGAGGTTCCGGCCGAACTGGTCGAGGACCAGGGACGTGGAGGGCGTGCCCTCCGCAGGACCGCCGGCGGTGGCGGTCTCCTTGCCCTGGTAACCGGAGAGCAGCTGGATGACCTGCTGCCGCACCCGGTTGAGGTCGGCGCCCAGCTTGACCAGGACCTGGGCGGCGACGCCCTCGCCCTCACGGATCAGGCCGAGCAGGATGTGCTCCGTGCCGATGTAGTTGTGGCCCAGCTGAAGGGCCTCGCGGAGCGACAGCTCCAGGACCTTCTTGGCACGGGGGGTGAAGGGGATGTGACCCGACGGGGCCTGCTGGCCCTGCCCGATGATCTCCTCCACCTGCTGGCGGACCGCCTCGAGCGAAATCCCGAGGCTCTCAAGGGCCTTGGCGGCGACACCCTCACCCTCGTGGATCAGGCCCAGGAGGATGTGCTCGGTGCCGATGTAGTTGTGGTTGAGCATCCGGGCTTCTTCCTGAGCCAGGACGACAACCCGCCGCGCGCGGTCGGTGAACCTCTCGAACATCGTTAATCGCTCCTCAGAGCGGTCAGGCAGTAAGGGGAACTTCCCCTCCCTGTCCTTCCGCAGCTTAGTCCCGCAAGCGGGGACCGCTCATTCCAACTGCCGACACCGTCGATGGCCTCCTGACCCCTGACGCCGACATCTGCCACAACCCGATGGTGCGAGACGATGTTCCCGCAGGCCAGGCACTTACCCCACTCGCCAGTACGCCGATGGCGAACGTAAGACGGCCGGATCTGCGTGTCGCCCCCTCCCACTAGGGATGTCTTACCCGCTGGGACCGACACTCCATGCCGCGCGCACCGATTCCCTCCGCTACGGGCGAACAACCTTGCGCCACGCCGCACCCCCGCGCGCTCCCATTTTCCGTACTGTGCGCATCCATCGCGCCACCCAGCGTAACTCTGGTGCGCTTTCGGCTGTTGCACTTGGCATGGTCGGCGCCCCGCCCTCGGTTCCCGTCGTTCCCCTCCCCCGTCGGCCGCCCGGTACGGACGGTACGGACGGTGCGTGGGAGCGGCTGCGGGGCTGGTACGAGAACGCGCTCGGCTGGCCGACGGCGCCCGGGACTCCGGTACGGCTGCGCACGGGCGTCCGCTTCGAACGTCCTGGACGTCCCGGCCGAGGCCGGTCACACGGCGCTGGAGCGGCTGGCCCGGCCCGAGCCGCCCCGCTTCCCGGTCGCCGTCCGGGGCGAGCGGATACTGCTGCTCGTGGCGGCGGGCGGCGCGCAGGAGCTGCCCGGACTGCTGGAGTGGCTGGAGTGGGGCTCGCTGCCGCTCGACCTGACGGCGGCCGGCGCGGGCGGCCTGCTGGACGCGCCCCTGACCGCGGAGCCCGGTTCGGCCGGGACACCGCCGCGTCCCCGGCGTCCCCCGGGGCACGACGGCCCGCGGGGTACCGCCGTATGGCTGCGGCCACCGCAGCCGGGGTGCGAGGTCGAGGCCTCGCTGCCGGCGCTGTCGGCCCTGGGGAGCGCCGGCACCGCCCCCGATCTCGCACGGCTGGTGCACACCCTGGCGACGCAGTGCCACCGGGTCCGGCTGCGCGCCGGCGCGGCCCGTGGCGGCGCGGGTCGGGTGGTCAGCCGTTGGCCTTCTCGTACGCCTCACGAATGATCGCGGGCACACGGCCGCGGTCGTTGACCTCGTAGCCGTTCTCCTTCGCCCAGGCGCGGATCGCCGCGGTGTCCTGGCTGCCGCCGGAAGAGGCGCGCGCCTTGCCGCGACCGCCCGAAGCACGGCCCCCGGTACGGCGGCCACCCTTCACGTAGGGCTCGAGAAGACCGCGGAGCTTGTCCGCATTGGCAGTGGTGAGATCGATCTCGTACGTCTTGCCGTCGAGCGCGAACGTCACGGTCTCGTCTGCCTCGCCGCCGTCGAGGTCATCGACAAGAAGGACCTGAACCTTCTGTGCCACCGGATTTCCTTTCATCGATAACTTCAGGGCCGGAGGTCCGCCGGCGTCCGCCGTATCGCCGCCCCTTGTTATATGCAGTACTGCAGTACGCCGGAAAGCAAACCGCTTTTGCCGGAAAAACACAAACCCTCGGCCGAGACCGGCAGCCGGTCTCCGGGCCGGAAACATGCGCGTATCGGACATAGGGCACCGTCGAACGGCCCGTCGTTGGAATAAACCTCGCGAAGGACTGCGGATGCCTGCCGCTGTCCGGGGATCACAGATGCAGAAGCATCCGGCTGTTGCCCAAGGTGTTCGGTTTCACCCGTTCGAGACCCAGGAACTCTGCTACGCCCTCGTCATAGGAACGCAGCAGCTCCGCGTAGACATCGGTGTCGACCGGCGTCTCCCCGATCTCCACGAAGCCGTGCTTGCCGAAGAAGTCCACTTCGAAGGTCAGGCAGAAAACCCGGCGAACACCGAGCCAGCGCGCGGTGTCCAGCAACTTCTCCAGCAGCCGATGTCCGACGCCCGCGCCCTTCAGGCCGGGCTTCACCGCGAGAGTCCGGACTTCCGCGAGGTCTTCCCACATCACGTGCAGGGCACCGCAGCCGACCACCTCGGCGTTGTCGTCCCGTTCCGCGACCCAGAACTCCTGGATGCTCTCGTAAAGCGTCACCATCGCTTTGTCGAGCAGGATACGGTCGCGGACGTACGTGTCGAGGAGCCGGCGTACGTCCGGGACATCCCTGGTACGGGCCCGCCGGACGGTGATGGCATTTGACATGTGGGGACGCTATCGCTCGCCGTGGTCCGGTACCGAGCCGGGGTTGGGCGCCGGGGTTTCCGGTCCCTGCGCGATGCGGATGGCGTCTCTGAGTGCCTGCCGCTGTTCCTCGCTCATCATGCCGAAGAAGGCGATGAGGGCGGCGGCGGGGTTGTCGCTCTGGGACCAGGCGTCGTTCATCAGCGCGGCGGCGTAGGCGGCGCGGGTGGAGACCGCCTCATATCGATAGGCCCGGCCTTCCGCCTCGCGGCGCACCCAGCCCTTCTGATGGAGATTGTCCAAAACGGTCATCACCGTGGTGTACGCGATCGACCGTTCCTGCCGCAGATCTTCCAGGACTTCTCGAACGGTCACGGGGCGGTTCCACTTCCACACCCGCGTCATGACCGCGTCTTCGAGTTCTCCCAATGGGCGAGGCACGCTCCGAACGATAGTGGGAGATACGGTTGATCGCGTGCCAGAGGGCCCGCTTGCTGGCAAACGGGCCCAAAAGGGGTGTACGGCTCGTTGTGGTGCCGGGGGTGTGGCGCCGCCGGGTCGGTCAGGCCTCCGGGTGCGGGGGCGTCTGGCGGGCGCCCTCCGCCCGCGCGAGGGCGGCGTCGACGGCCGCGTCCTCCTTGGCCTTGTTGGCGCCGCCCTGGGTCTTCACGATCACCCTGATCACACCGATGAAGAACACGGCCATGACGGCCGGGGGCACGAGCGCGGAGACGTATTCCATGCGCCCAGGGTAGCCAGGCCCCGTCAGCCGGCGGCGAGGTGGTGCCGGGAGCCGGGGGCGGGCGGGGCCGGCTTGCGGCGGGGGAAGACCTCGCCCGGGGTGGGGACCGGGCGCCTGGGGGCGGCGGGGGCGGGGCGCGGGGCCGGTTTCTGGGCCGGCTTCTGCGCGGGCTGCTTGTCGGGCTGCTGGCCGCCGGGAAGGGCGTGCAGGCGGGTGCGGGCGGCGGGGAGCGTGACCGTGACCGTCGTTCCCGTTGCCGTCGTTCCCGTCGTCGCCGTCGTGGGGCGCGCGGGTGCGCAGCGGGCCAGGAGGGCGGCCGCGGCGGGGTTGCCGCGCAGGGCGCCCAGGGCGGCGAGGTCGTCCGCGTCCGGGCGGTGCCCGGCACCCAGCGCCTCGTCCAGGAGTGCGAGGTAGCCGGTGGCGGTGCCGGGGAGGGCGGCGCGGTACCGGGCCAGGTCGGCCACCAGGAAGGCGCGCAGCCGGGCGCTCTCCCGCATCGCCTCGTCGAGCGACTCTGCCAGGCGGAGGCAGTCGTGGGCCTCCTCCGCCGAGACGGGGCTGGGGTTCAGGGCGAGGGCGAGGGCGCGCCGGAGCACACGCAGCTCCTGAGCACCGAACGCCATGCCGCCGCGGGATCCGTAGGGCGTGGGCATACCGCGACGATACGCGCTAATCAGACAAACTCGGCATAGCGGGTGGGTGTGGCGTGGGGGCTTACCCGTATGCCGGTGCCTCCGGCGGTTTCGCGCGGGTGCCGGGTGCCTGCGGCGGCCTGTGCGGGTTCGGTGGGGGTACGCGTAGCGCGTTCGGTTCGGTGGGGGGGTCGGGGGCGTGCCGGGGGGGGTGTCCGTCCTCGGAACGGCGCGGAATCGGTCACTTACGGAGGCGCGGGGCGCGGACGCGCCAACCGCTGCGGGCGAACACCCCCCCCGACCCACCCCCTCCTCGCCGTACGCGGCTGTCCGTCGCCCCGGGCCGCTCCCCACTCCCGCCGTACGCGGCTGCCGGTCCGTCGCCGCGCCCCCCGGCCCGCACCCACGCCGGGTGCCTCTGCGGCGCCGGACCGCTACATGCGGGAGATGTTGCGTTCGTAGACCAGGCGGAGCCCTATCAGGGTCAGCCACGGCTCGTGTTCGTCGATGACCGAGGACTCGCCCAGGACCATCGGCGCGAGCCCGCCCGTGGCGATGACCGTGACGTCGTCGGGGTCGGTGGCCAGTTCGCGGGCCATGCGGTGGACGACCCCGTCGACCTGGCCGGCGAATCCGTACACGATGCCGGACTGCATCGCCTCGACCGTGTTCTTGCCGATCACGCTCCGCGGACGGGCCACCTCGATCTTGCGGAGCTGCGCGCCCTTGACGCCGAGTGCCTCGACCGAGATCTCGATGCCGGGGGCGATGACCCCGCCGACGTACTCCCCGCGCGCGCTGACCGCGTCGAACGTCGTCGCCGTGCCGAAGTCCACGACGATCGCCGGACCGCCGTACAGCTGCACCGCGGCGACCGCGTTGATGATGCGGTCGGCGCCGACCTCCTTGGGGTGGTCGGTGAGGATCGGGACGCCGGTCTTGACGCCCGGTTCGACCAGGACCGCGGGTACGTCGCCGTAGTAGCGGCGGGTGACCTCGCGCAGTTCGTGCAGGACCGAGGGGACGGTGGCGCAGATGGCGATGCCGTCGATGCCGTCGCCCAGTTCCTCGCCGAGCAGCGGGTGCATGCCCATCAGGCCCTGGAGGAGGACCGCCAGTTCGTCGGCCGTGCGGCGCGAGTCGGTGGAGATGCGCCAGTGCTCGACGATGTCCTCGCCGTCGAAGAGGCCCAGGACGGTGTGTGTGTTGCCCACGTCGATCGTCAGCAGCATCGCTCTACTCCGCCGCTCGCAGGTCCAGGCCGATGTCCAGGATCGGGGAGCTGTGGGTGAGGGCGCCCACCGCCAGGTAGTCGACGCCCGTGCCGGCGTACGCCTTGGCGTTGGTGAGGCTCAGGCGGCCCGAGGCCTCCAGCGCGGCGCGGCCGGCGACCAGGGCGACCGCCTCCTCGCACTCGGACGGGGTGAAGTTGTCCAGGAGGATCAGGTCGGCGCCCGCGTCCAGGACCTCGCGGAGCTGGTGCAGGGTGTCGACCTCGACCTCGATGGGCACGTCCGGGAAGCGTTCCCGGACGGCCTCGAAGGCCTGCGCGACGCCGCCCGCGGCCACCACGTGGTTGTCCTTGACCAGGGCCGCGTCCGAGAGGGACATACGGTGGTTGACGCCGCCGCCGCAGCGGACCGCGAACTTCTCCAGGGCGCGCAGACCTGGCGTCGTCTTGCGGGTGTCGCGGACCTTGGCCTTCGTGCCGTCCACGACGTCCACCCACGCGCGCGTGGCGGTCGCGATGCCGGACAGGCGGCACAGCAGGTTCAGCGCGCTGCGCTCCGCGGTCAGGATGTCGCGGGTGCGGGTGGTGACGGACAGGAGCTTCTGGCCGGCTTCCACGCGGTCGCCGTCCTCGACATGCCGCTCCACCTCGAACTCGTCCGCGCAGACGATCGACATGACCGCCTCGGCGACCCGGAGACCCGCCACCACGCCCCCCTCGCGCGCGGTGAAGTCGGCGGTGGCCACGGCGTCCTCGGGGATGGTGGCGACGGTCGTCACGTCCTCGCCGCCCGCCAGGTCCTCCTGGACGGCGACGTTCGCGATGTCCTCGACCTCCACCGGGTCGAGGCCCGAGTCGAGCAGGAGTGCCGCGAGCGCGGGGTCGAGGCCGCACTCCATGTAGGTCTCTTCGTCGGTCTCCGCGCCACAGGCGCAGCCGTCGCCGCAGCCTCCGGCGGAGGCGAGGGGAAGGTCGGGGGAGTTCACTGCTGTCACTGCTCCTGGGGACGCTGCGTCGGCTGAGGACTGGGGCTCGTCGGGGGAAAATCCGGGGTGTCCGAGGTGTGCACGGCGAGGGAACGGTCCGGGTTCAGGCGTACGACGATGTGGCGGCGCCATGCCGTGTCGTCCCGGTCCGCGTGGTCCTCGCGCCAGTGGCAGCCCCGAGTCTCCTCGCGCCGCGCCGCCGCGGCCACCAGGACGCGGGCCACGCACAGGAGGTTGGTGGCCTCCCAGGCGTCGACGCCGGGCTCGGCCGTCTTGCCGTGCTCGTGCAGGGCGTCGCGGGCCTCCGTGTGCAGGCGGTGGAGCCGGTCGGCGGCCCGGGTGAGGGAGTCGGCCGAGCGCAGGACGCCGGCGCCCTCGGTCATGATCCGCTGGACCGTGAGGCGGGCCTCGGGCGGGAGGAGGGGGTACGCCGGCTTCTCCGGGTGCTCCAGAGGTGCGGGCACGCGCGCGTGGAGGGTGCCGTCCGCGTGGCTCGCCGCGATGTCGGCCGCGATGCGTTCGGCGTAGACGAGGCCTTCGAGGAGCGAGTTGGAGGCCAGGCGGTTGGCGCCGTGCACGCCTGTGCAGGCCACCTCGCCGCACGCGTACAGCCCGGGGACCGTGGTGCGGCCGCGGGCGTCGGTGCGCACGCCCCCGGAGGCGTAGTGGGCGGCCGGGGCGACCGGGACCGGCTCGGTGACCGGGTCGATGCCGTGCGCGCGGCAGGCGGCGAGGATGGTCGGGAAGCGGTGCGCCCACATGTCGGCGCCGAAGTGCCGGGCGTCCAGGTACATGTGCTCGGCGCCCTGCTCCTGCATGCGGCGCGTGATCCCCTTGGCGACGATGTCCCGGGGCGCCAGTTCGGCCAGCTCGTGCCGGCCCACCATGAAGCGCACGCCGTCCGCGTCCACCAGGTGGGCGCCCTCGCCGCGTACCGCCTCCGAGACCAGGGGCTGCTGGCCCTCGGCGTCCGGGCCCAGGAAGAGGACGGTGGGGTGGAACTGGACGAACTCCAGGTCGCTCACCTCTGCGCCCGCGCGCAGGGCGAGTGCCACGCCGTCGCCCGTGGAGACGGCCGGGTTGGTCGTCGCCGAGAAGACCTGGCCCATGCCGCCGGTCGCCAGGACGACGGCCGGCGCGTGGACCGCGCCCACGCCGTCGTGCTGGCCCTCGCCCATGACGTGCAGGGTGACACCGGCGGTGCGGCCCTCGGCGTCGGTGAGGAGGTCGAGGACGAGGGCGTTCTCGACGGTGCGCACTCCACGCGCGCGTACCGCCTCGACCAGGGCGCGGGAGATCTCCGCGCCCGTGGCGTCGCCGCCGGCGTGGGCGATGCGGCGGCGGTGGTGGCCGCCCTCGCGGGTGAGTTCCAGGCCGCCCTCGGCGGACTCGTCGAAGTGCGCGCCGGTGGCGATGAGCCGTCGTACGGCGTCGGGGCCCTCGGTGACCAGGATGCGGACCGCTTCCTCGTCGCACAGGCCCGCGCCGGCGACCAGGGTGTCGTCCAGGTGCTGTTCGGGGGTGTCGCCCTCGCCGAGGGCCGCGGCGATGCCGCCCTGCGCCCAGCGGGTGGAGCCGTCGTCGAGGCGGGCCTTGGTGACGACGACCGTCGTCAGGCCGGCCGCCTCGCAGCGCAGGGCGGCGGTGAGACCGGCGACGCCGGAGCCGACGACCACCACGTCCGCGGCGAGGGCCCAGCCGGGCGCGGGGGCGTGCAGTCGTATGCCTGTGCTGGTCACGAGGCGGCTCCGAAGGTGAGGGGGATGTTGTCGATCAACCGGGTCGCGCCGACCCGGGCGGCGACGGCGAGCACGGCCTCGCCGGTGTGGTCGTCGCCGATCTCGGTGAAGTCGGCCGGGTCGACCAGGGCGAGGTAGTCCAGCTCCAGCGGCGGATCGGCGCGCGCCGCGTCGTCCAGCACCAGGCGCGCGGCGGCCCTCACCGCCGTGGCGCTGCCCGGGGCGGACGTGGCGACGGCGTGGGCGTCGGCCGCCGCGCGGGACTCGCCGAGGGCGCTGAGCGCCTCGGCCCGCGCCCGGGTGGCGGGCACCTCTCGGGCCCGCGCGCACAGTGCCTCCTGCGCGGCATGCCGGTCCAGGCCGGCGAACAGCGCCTGGGAGAGCGCGAGGGCGGTACGGCGTTCCCGGGCCGAGAGGAAGCGGTTGCGGCTGGACAGGGCCAGGCCGTCCGCCTCGCGCACGGTGGGTACGCCGACGATCTCCACGCCGAAGTTCAGGTCGCGGACCATACGGCGGATCAGGGCGAGTTGCTGGGCGTCCTTCTGGCCGTAGAGGGCGAGGTCGGGGCGGGTGAGGTGGAGCAGCTTGGCGACGACGGTGAGCATGCCGTCGAAGTGGCCGGGGCGGGAGGCGCCCTCCAGGCGTTCGCCCATGGGGCCCGCCGTGACGCGCACCTGGGGTTCGCCGCCCGGGTAGACCTCGTCGACGGAGGGCGCGAAGACGGCGTCGGCGCCCGCCTGCCCGGCGACCTTCAGGTCGGTGTCCAGGGTGCGCGGGTAGCGGTCGAGGTCCTCGCCTGCGCCGAACTGCAGCGGGTTGACGAAGACGGTCGCGACGACCTCACCGTCCGGGCCGACGATCCCCCGCGCCGTGCGGATCAGGCTGGCGTGCCCCTCGTGCAGAGCACCCATCGTCATCACAACGGCCCGCCGCCCACGCCCCACGCGCGCGTGCAACTCATCGGCGGTGCGCAGGAGGACGGGGAGGGATGGGGTGACGGTCATCATCGAGCATCTCCGTCGGGGGCGTCGGGGGTGGCGGGGCCGTCGGGGGTGGCGGGTTCATCGGGGGCGGTGCCGTCGGGGCCGCCGGTGTCCGTGACCCGATCGCTCTCCCCGGGACCCGCGACATCCCGGGGGCCGACGGCTCCGGCGGGACCGGTGGCCCCGGTAGGCCCAGCAGTTCCGCGAGGGCCTGTGGGTCCTCCGGAGTCGCCGGTGCCCGTGGCCCGATCGCTGTCCTCGGGGCCAGCAGGACCGCCACGGCCGCCGGTCCCGCCGGAGCCGTCGGTGTCCGGGGTGTCGTCGGGGTCCTCCGGGGCGGCGGATCCCTCGGGGCCTGGGATGTCGCGGGCACCGAGGGTGTCCGCGGCCCTCGTGCGGGCCCCCGTGTCGGTTTCGGCGGCGAGTGCGACCAAGAGGTTCTCGGCGAGGTCGGGCTTGAGCAGGCCGTGGGACAGGGCCCGGTCGGCGGTCGCGCGGGCCATTGCCAGGTAGCCGGCGACGGACTGCGGGGCGTGCTCGCGCAGTTCCGCGATGTGCGCGGCGACGGTGCCCGCGTCCCCGCGCGCGACGGGGCCGGTGAGGGCCGCGTCGCCGGAGCGCAGGGCGTTGTCGAGGGAGGCGCCGAGGAGCGGGCCGAGCATCCGGTCGGGGGCCTCGACACCGGCCGTGCGCAGCAGCTCCATGGCCTGGGCGACCAGCGTGATCAGGTGGTTGGAGCCCAGGGCCAGCGCCGCGTGGTACAGCGGACGCCTGTCCTCGGCGATCCACTCCGGTTCGCCGCCCATCTCGATGACCAGGGCCTCGGCGGCCAGCCGCAGTTCCTCGGGCGAGGTGACGCCGAAGGAGCAGCCGGCCAGGCGCTGGACGTCCACGGGCGTGCCGGTGAAGGTCATCGCCGGGTGCAGGGCCAGCGGCAGGGCGCCGGCCCGCAGCGCGGGGTCCAGGACCTTCGCGCCGTACCGTCCGGAGGTGTGCACGAGCAGTTGGCCCGGCCGCACCGCCCCGGTCTCGGCGAGCCCGGTCACCAGGCCGGGCAGGGCGTCGTCGGGGACGGTCAGCAGGACCAGCTCGGCGCGTCGCAGCACCTCGGCGGGCGCCACGAGCGGCACGCCGGGGAGCAGCGCGGCGGCCCGCCGCCGGGAGGCGTCGGAGACCCCCGAGACGGCCACCGGACGGTGCCCGGCGAGCTGGAGGGACGCGGCCAGCGCGGGGCCCACGCGTCCGGCGCCGACAACACCCACGGTGAGCCGCGCGGGGCGGTCCCTGGGGTCTGGCTGTGAGGTTGTGTTCACGCGACGACGGCCTTCCCGTTCCAGTCCGCTCGGGGTACCGGACGATTTCTCGTCATGTTAACGCGATTGGTCCGAGGGGCGTCCGGCTGTCCACAGGCTGTGGGTACCGTGCGGCGCCGGAGCACACGCGCGGAAAAACCCGGATGCCCTCCGCGACACCCGCACGGCATGATCCGCACATGAGCGATACGGCGGGACAGGCGGAGCAGCCGGAACCGGACGGGCGGCCGGCCGGGGACGCGGCGGAGTCGGCGCAGGAGCGGCACCGCCGGCTGCGTCGGCGACGCGTGGCCGTACACCGCGGCGCACGGCGCCTGCTCGCGCACCCGGCTCACCTCACCACCCTGCGCGAGCGCGTCGCCCTGCTGGACGGGGCGGCCGACCTGTACGACCTCGACGAACCGTCCGACGTGTACGGAAACGGCATCGTGGAGGCCCTGGAGGAGAAGGTCGCCGCCCTGCTCGGCACCGAGGCCGCCGCCTTCTTCCCGACCGGCACGATGGCCCAGCAGGTGGCCCTGCGCTGCTGGGCGGGCCGCACCGGCGACCCGGCCGTCGCCCTGCACGGACTCGGCCACCCCGTGACGCACGAGCGCGACGCCTTCGGCCGGGTCGGCGGGCTGCGCCCGGTACGGCTGACCGGCGAACCCCGGCCGCCGACCGCCGACGAGGTGCGCGGCTTCGAGGAGCCGTTCGGGGCGCTGATGCTGGAGCTGCCGCTCAGGGACGCCGGCTTTCTGCTGCCCACCTGGGAGGAACTCACCGAGGTCGTGGAGGCGGCACGGGAGCGCGACGCGGTGGTCCACTTCGACGGGGCCCGTCTGTGGGAGTGCACCGTCCACTTCGGCCACCCCCTGGCCGAGATCGCGGGCCTCGCGGACAGCGTCTACGTCTCGTTCTACAAGTCCCTCAAGGGCTACGGCGGCGCCGCCCTGGCCGGCCCCCGGACGCTGATCGAGGAGGCCAGGGCCTGGCGGCACCGGTACGGCGGCCTGGTGTTCCAGCAGTTCCCCACCGTGCTGTCGGCGCTGGCCGGCCTGGAGCGCGAGCTGCCCCGGCTGCCGGAGTACGTCGCCCACGCGCGCGTGGTGGCCGCCGCGCTGCGCGAGGGCTTCGCGGCGGCCGGGCTGCCCTGGGCGCGGGTGCACCCGGAGGTGCCGCACACCCACGAGTTCCAGGTCTGGCTGCCCTGCGACCCCGACGCCGCGGGCGAGGCCGCGCTCCGGCAGGGCGAGGAGACCGGGACGGTGCTCTTCTGCCGCCCGTGGGGCACCGGCGGCCCCGGAATCGCCGTCACCGAGGTCGGGGTGGAGGCGCCGGGCCTGGAGTGGACGGCGGACGACGTACGGGCGGCGGTCGCCGATTTCGCCGCCAGGCTGCCGGGCTGACCGGCCGCGCACCGGCCGCCGGGGTCAGCCGAGGCCGCGCGCCCGCCACCGGCGCAGGGCCCGCCGTACCCGGCCGTGCGCCGGGCGGGCGGCGAGAGCGGCCTGGAGCCGGCGCCGGTCGCGCCACTCGCGGACGACCTGCCAGTCGTGGGCGCCGGGCGCGGGCGGCGCCGGCTCGCCGAGCCGCCGGGTGCGGTAGGTGTCGAGGAGGTACTGCTGCGTGATGCTCATGCGGATCGCCTTCTCGGGGGAGACGCGGGCGGGGAGACGTAGGAGTGGGAACGGGCTCCGCGGCGGCCCGGCGGGTTCCAGACTGCTGCGGTACGACCGCGCGGTCGCGCCGATTGACGGCGGTGGTCAATCGGCGGCGGCGTTGTCGGTGGTGGCGTGCACCATGGGGTCATGAGCGTGCGCATCGACATCGCGGGGCTGCGGCCGGAGCGGGTCGCCGTCGTGCCCTCGCCCCTGGCCGAGCTGGGCATGGCGCTGCACGCGCTGTCCGAGCCGGGGCACCATCCGGGGCTGCAGGGCTGGGCGACGGGCGTGACCGCCCGGCTCGACCCGCATCTGGCCGACCGGATGTGCGACGCCGACTTCCTGTGGCGCACGACCTTCTCGGACCTGTTCATGCCGTTCGCGGGCGTGCCGGGCCGCAGCACGCTGCCCGGCGCCACTCTCGCCGACGACCTGGACCTGCTCGACAAGCTGTCCGACGAGCAGTTCGTGGACGCGGCACTGGAGTTCACCTGCGCGCTGCCGTACAGCACCGGCGGGGTCTGCGCGCTCGTGGACCCCGAGGTGCGCCGGCGCGTGCTGGACCTGGCCGCCGCGCGCGGGCCGCGGCAACTGCGGTTCACCGAGCGGCTGCTGGCCGACCCGCCGTGGATCCGGAGCTGGCTGCGGCGGTTCGCGCACGACTGCGACGAGGCGTTCTTCGCGGAGGCCTGGTCCCGGCTGCGCCACCAGCTCGCCGCGGACGCCCGCCACAAGACGGACCTGCTGCGCCGCAGGGGTCTCGCCGAGGCGCTGGCCGCCGTGTCACCGGCGGTGGCGCTGGACGAGGGCGCCGCGCGGATCACGGTCGACAAGCTGGGCGAGGGCCGCTCGGCGACGGCGGACGGCGGCCTCCTGCTGGTCCCGACCAGCCTGGGCCGGCCGCACCTGATGGTCCTGCACCGGCACGACTGGCAGCCCGTGCTGCACTACCCGGTCGGCTCCCCCGAACCGGCCGCGCCGCCCTCGGTCGAGCAGCTCACGCTGCGGATGACGGCGCTGTCCCACCCGGTCCGGATGCGGATCTGCCGGTATCTGGCCCGCAGCGCGTACACCACGAGCGAGCTGTCGCAGGCGCACGGCATGACGGCCCCGGAGATATCCCGGCACCTGGGCGTGCTGAAGAAGGCGGGCCTGATCACCACCCGTCGCCGCGGGCGCTACGTACTGCACCAGCTGGACGTGACGGCGGTGGCCCGGCTGGGCAGCGACTTCCTGGAGGGAATCCTCCGGTAGCCGCCCCCGTGCGACCGGCCCCGACGGGCCCCGACCGGCCCCCGGCCGCCCCGGCGGGTCAGTCGGCCCTGATGTGCCGCAGGCCGACCCCCACCTGACGCAGCCGGGTGCGCAGCGCGCCCTCGTTGTTGGGCTTGAGGGTGAGTCCCGACAGGACGGCGATCCGGTCCGCGGTCTTCGGGACGGTCGTGTGGTCCGTCCACAGGTGCTCGGCGAACTCCGGCTCCGCCAGCCGCTCCAGGCAGTGGTCGAGCTGTCGTACGGCCCAGCTCTCGCGGCGCAGCCGGGACTCCTTCCCGCGGACGTACCGCAGGAGGTGGCCGAGACCGCGTTCGCGCAGCCGCCGCAGGACGGTGTCGCGTTCGGCGAGGAGGGCGAAGTGGCGTACGTCGTGGCCCAGTTCGCGCAGCCGGCCGACGGTCTCGGCGAAGTAGCGGGAGTCGGTGACCGTCATGGGCGCGATCACCACGCCGTCGTGCCGGGTGAGGGCCAGGTCCAGGACCTCCACGACACCCTGCCGCCAGGCGGCCAGGTCCTGGAAGTCTCCCCGCAGCTCGGGCGGCAGCATGCGGCGCAGGCCGAACCCCGCGTCCTCGGGATCGCAGATGACGCTGCCGGGCAGCCGGCGCCGTATCTCGTGCGCGGTCTGTGTCTTGCCGCCCCCGAAGGGGCCGTTGATCCACAGGAGCATGCGCAGACCCTACCGACGCGGGGCCCGTGCCGGGGCCGGGTCAGCCCGGTCCGCCGCCGGCCCGCACCAGCCCGGTCTCGTAGGCCAGCACCACCACCTGCACCCGGTCGCGCAGGCCCAGCTTGGTCAGGATGCGGCCCACGTGCGTCTTCACGGTCGCCTCCGACAGCACGAGCCGCGCCGCGATCTCGCCGTTGGACATGCCCTGCGCGACCAGTCCCATCACCTCGCGCTCCCGCTCGGTGAGCCGCCCGAGTTCGCTGTGCCGGGGCTCCTGGCCGGTGTCGGGCAGCATCGGCGCGAAGCGGTCCAGCAGCCGGCGGGTGGTCGAGGGGGCGACCACCGCGTCGCCGCTGTGCACGGAGCGGATCGCGGCGAGCAGCTCGCCGGGCGGCACGTCCTTGAGCATGAAGCCGGAGGCGCCCGCCTTCAGCGCCGAGAAGGCGTACTCGTCGAGGTCGAAGGTGGTCAGGATCAGCACCTTCGGCGCGTCCGGGTCCGCGCAGATCCGGCTGGTGGTCTCGACGCCGTCGAGCTTGGGCATGCGGACGTCCATCAGGACAACGTCCACGGCGGTGGAGCGCAGCACCTGGAGGGCCTCGACGCCGTCGCCCGCCTCCGCGACGACCTCCATGTCCGGCTGGGCCGCCAGCACCATCCGGAACCCGGTGCGCAGCAGCACCTGGTCGTCGACGAGCATTACGCGGATCGCCATCGGCCCTCTTCCGTTCTCCGGCAGTCCAGGTCTGCCGGGTTGTTCCGCCGGTTGTCCGCCGGAGGTCCCGCCGGATGTGACAGGTGTCAACGTCGTGCGTGCGTGCGAGCGCCGTCGTCAGTGTGCGGGCTTCAACGGCAGCAGCGCGCTGATGCGGAATCCTCCGCCCGGACGCGGGCCCGCGTCCAGGGTTCCGCCGACCATGCCGATGCGCTCGCGCATGCCGATCAGGCCGTGGCCCTGGCCGTCGAAGCCGCCCTCCTCGTACAGCTCGTGCGGGGCGCCCTTGCCGTCGTCCTCGATGAGCAGCCCGAGCCCGTCGTCGAAGTAGACCAGGCGCACGCTCGCGCCCGCGTTGGGGCCGCCGTGCTTGCGTGTGTTGGTCAGCGCCTCCTGCACGATGCGGTACGCGGTCAGCTCCACGCCGCTGGGCAGTTGCCGGGGGGTGCCCTCGACCTTGAAGTCGACGGGCAGCCCGGAGGTGCGGCACTGCGCGACGAGGTCCTCGATCTGCTGGACGTCGGGCTGCGGGACGTACTCGCCGGCCTCCTTGTGCTCGCCGGTGCGCAGCACGCCGAGCAGGCGGCGCATCTCCGCGAGCGCCTGGCGGCCGGTGGAGGAGATGGTCTCCAGGGCGTTCTTCGCCTGGTCGGGGGCCGCGTCCAGGACGTAGGCGGCGCCGTCGGCCTGGACCACCATGACGGAGACGTTGTGCGCGACGACATCGTGCAGCTCGCGTGCGATCCGGGCGCGCTCGGCGGCGACCGCGACCTTGGCCTGCGCCTCGCGCTCCTTCTCCAGCCGGGCGGCCCGCTCCTCCAGCTGCGCGAAGTAGGCGCGGCGGGTGCGGACGGAGTCGCCGAGCACCCAGGCGAGGGCGAAGGGCACGGCCTGGAAGACCGTCACGGCGATGACGGTCCCCAGGCCCAGTTCGCTGTCGGACCAGCGCAGCTGGGCGAGGGGCGACGCGCACAGGCCGGTGGCCAGCGCGGTCCGGGAGGCCCAGCGGGCGCCGGTCGCGGCCACGGTGTAGATGATCACCAGGAAGGCGAAGTCGGCGGGCATCGTCGAGACGTCGAGGACCAGTTGCCCCACGCCGAGTGCGACGGCGAGCAGCAGCATCTTCTCCGGCGTCCGCTGGCGCAGCGCGATCACGACGCTGAGCAGCACCACGAAGGGGAGGATCAGCGCCATGCGGTCCGTTCCGTCCACCCGCGTCCCCGGGTTCGCCGCGGACACCACGGAGAGACCGAGCACGACGAGGGCCCAGAAGGAGTCGACCCCGGTCGGGTGTCTGCGGAGGAAATCGTAGAGGCGCTGCACGTAACCCAGCGTAGGGAAGCGGAATAGGTGCAGGGGTCAACCGGAGGGCCGATCCGCGTCCCCCGCGCATACTCCGCAAGGTGGAGGCCCCGATCTTCTGTGCGCCTAGCCTGGGCCTGTGATGCCAGGGACGCCAGGGACAACAGGAACAACAGGGACGAGCGGGGCGGCAGAGGCGGATGGGGGCCGGCAGGGCTGGAGGGCGGCCATGCGGGAGGCCCTCTACGGACCGGCGGGGTTCTACCGCGGCGGGTCCGCGGGCCCGGCCGGTCACTTCCGCACGTCCGTGCACGCCTCGCCGCTGTTCGCCGGGGCCGTGGCCCGGCTGCTGTGCCGGGTCGACGCGGCGCTGGGGCGGCCCGCGCAGCTGGAATTCGTGGACATGGCGGCCGGACGGGGCGAACTGGCCAGTGGGGTGCTGGGCGCGCTGCCCGCCGACGTGGCCGCCCGCACGCGCGCGTACGCCGTCGAGGTCGCCGACCGCCCCGAGGGGCTGGACCGCCGGATCCAGTGGCTCGCCGAGCCGCCGGGCGGCGTCACCGGGCTGCTGTTCGCCAACGAGTGGCTGGACAACGTACCGGTGGAGGTGGCGGAAGTGGACCGCGCGGGCGTGGCGCGCAGGGTGCTCGTCCGCGCCGACGGGAGCGAGCGGCTCGGGGAGCCGGTGGCCGGGGCGGAGGCCGAGTGGCTGGCCCGGTGGTGGCCGCTGCCCGGCGAGGAGGGGCTGCGGGCCGAGATCGGGCTGACCCGCGACGACGCCTGGGCGTCCGCCGTTGCGGCGCTGGACGGCGGGCTCGCGGTGGCCGTCGACTACGCGCACACCGCGGCCGCCCGCCCGCCGTTCGGGACGCTCACCGGGTTCCGGGAGGGGCGGGAGAGACCGCCGGTGCCGGACGGGTCGTGCGACATCACCGCGCATGTGGCGCTGGACGCGTGCGCGGCGGCCCTCACCGCGAGGTGCGCGCCGCAGCGCACGCCCCACAATGCCCTTCTGCGCCCCCAGCGCGAGGCCCTGCGCGCCCTCGGTGTCACGGGCGCACGCCCCCCGCTCGCGCTGGCCGCCACGGACCCGGCGGCGTACGTGCGCGCTCTCGCGGGCGCCTCGCAGGCCGCCGAGCTGACCGCGCCGGGCGGGCTGGGCGACTTCGTGTGGCTGCTCCAGCCGGTGGGCTCGGTGGACGCCGCCGCGCTACTTGTCGATGTCCCCGACCACGAAGAACAGTGACCCCAGGATCGCCACCATGTCCGAGACCAGCGTCCCGGGCAGCAGCTCCGCGAGCGCCTGGATGTTGTTGTAGGAGGCCGAGCGCAGCTTGAGCCGGTACGGGGTCTTCTCGCCCTTGCTGACCAGGTAGTAGCCGTTGATGCCGAGCGGGTTCTCGGTCCACGCGTACGTGTGGCCCTCGGGCGCCTTCAGCACCTTCGGGAGCCGCTGGTTGACCGGACCCGGCGGCAGCTCGGCCAGGCGGTCCAGACAGGCGTCGGCGAGGTCGAGGGCGTTGTGCGTCTGCTCAAGGAGGACCTCGAAGCGGGCGAGACAGTCGCCCTCGGTCCGGGTGACGACCCGCAGGGTGTCCTGGAGTTCGCCGTAGGCGAGGTACGGCTCGTCGCGGCGCAGGTCGAAGTCGACGCCCGAGGCGCGCGCGATCGGACCGCTGACGCCGTAGGCGTGCACGGCCTCGGGGGACAGGGCGCCCACGCCCCGCGTACGCCCCCGGAAGATCTCGTTGCCGAGCACCAGGTCGTCGAAGACGCCCATGCGCGAGCGCACGGCGGCGACGGCGGCACGCGCGCGCGTGGCCCAGCCGGCCGGTAGATCCTCCTTGAGGCCGCCGACGCGGTTGAACATGTAGTGCATACGCCCGCCGGAGACCTCCTCCATGACGTTCTGGAGGACCTCCCGCTCCCGGAAGGCGTGGAAGACCGGCGTGATGCCGCCCAGCTCCAGCGGGTACGACCCCAGGAACATCAGGTGGTTGAGCACCCGGTTCAGCTCCGCCAGCAGCGTGCGCGTCCACACCGCGCGCGGGGGGACCTCCATGCCGAGCATCCGCTCGACGGCGAAGACCACGCCCAGCTCGTTGGAGAACGCCGACAGCCAGTCGTGGCGGTTGGCGAGCACGATGATCTGACGGTAGTCACGGGCTTCGAACAGCTTCTCCGCGCCGCGGTGCATATAGCCGATCACCGGCTCCGCGCTGGTGATGCGCTCGCCGTCCAGGACGAGCCGCAGCCGCAGCACACCGTGCGTGGACGGATGCTGGGGCCCGATGTTGAGCACCATGTCGGTGCTCTCCGCGGCACCGCCGATACCGACCGTGGTCTCCGTCGTGGGAGTCATGAACACAGTCTCCCCTACGTACGCTGGCCCCATGGAGACGGGGAGCCCTGACGACACGGGCAACGCCGGGGCGACAGAGGCGACGCCGCACGAGCCGGTGTGGACCGGGCTGCCGCCGGGGCTGCTGCGGATGCGGCGGCTGTTGCTGGTGGTGTGGCTGGGACTGCTCACGCCGGCCGCGGGAGTGCTGCCCGGCCTGTTCCTCGGCCCCTTCTGGGCGGCCCTTGCCCTGCTGCCGCTGGCCCTTGCGGTCTGGGGCTGGGTGATGCTGGGGCGCAACTGGCGCTCCTGGCGGTACGCCGAGCGCGCCGACGACCTGCTGATCAGCCGGGGTGTGCTGTGGCGGGAGGAGACCGTCGTCCCGTACGGGCGCATGCAACTGGTCGAGGTGACCTCCGGGCCGGTCGAGCGGCACTTCGGCCTGGCCAGCGTGCAACTGCACACGGCCGCCGCCGCGACCGACGCGACCATCCCGGGCCTCGACCCCGGCGAGGCGGAACGCCTCCGCGACCGGCTCACCGAGCTGGGCGAGGCCCGATCGGCGGGCTTGTGACCACGCCCGGGGCGGAGGGCGGCACGTCGCGCGGCGGTGGCGGCGGGGCGACGGGCTCGGAGAACGACACGAACACACGCGGAAACGGCACCGCCGGGAACGGAGACGGCCCCGTCCGGAACGAAGACAGCCCCGTCCGGCATGAGGGCAGTACCGCCCGCACCGGCGACGATGCCGCCCGCAACGGCTCCGCCCCGGCCGAGGCCAAGCCCGGGAGCGGCGGCGTCCCGGCAGTGGACGTCCCGCCCGGCACCGGACCCACCCCGCCGGGCGCCCGGCACGACACGGCCGAGGCCGCGGACCGCCCGGCGGAACCCGGGCCACGGAACGGCGCCGCGGGCACCGAGCAGGACAGCGCCCCGGACGCCGGACGTGCCGGATCCCCGGCCGATGACGGTGTCGTCGAGCGGCGCCTGCATCCCATCACGCCCTTGCGGCGGGCCTGGGCGCCGGTCGCCGTGCTCGTCGGGTGGGCCGTGCACGATCCCGACCAGGCGCAGCGCCAGCTGACCCGGCTGACCACCACCCACCTGCTGATCGGCCTCGCCGTACTGATCCCGGCCGCCGCCCTCTACGGCTTCATGACCTGGTGGTTCACCCACTTCGCGGTGACCGACACGGAACTGCGCATCCGTACCGGACTGCTGTTCCGACGCACCGCGCACATCCGGCTGGAACGCATTCAGGCCATCAACGTCACACAGCCGCTGCTCGCCCGGGTCGCGGGGGTCGCCAAGCTCAAACTCGAGGTCATAGGCACCGGCAAGAAGGACGAACTGGCCTTCCTGGGCGCCGGCGAGGCACGTGCGCTGCGGGCCGAGTTGCTCGCACGCGCGGCCGGCTTCGCGCCGGAGACCGCGCACGAGGTCGGCGAGGCACCCTCCCGGCAACTGCTGCGCGTGCCGCCCGGCGTCCTCGCCGTCTCCCTGCTGCTGACCGGCGCGACCTGGGGCACGCTGATCGGCGCCGTCGTCGTACCGACACTGCTGTGGCTGGCCACCCACAACGTGTGGTCGGTGCTGGCGACCGCCCTGCCCCTGCTGGGCGCCGCGGGCGCGAGCAGCGCGGGCCGGTTCGTCGGGGAGTACGACTGGACGGTGGCCGAGTCCCCGGACGGGCTCCGCATCGACCACGGCCTGCTGGACCGCACCCACGAGACCGTGCCGCCCGGCCGGGTGCAGACCGTGCGGCTCGTGGAGCCGCTGCTGTGGCGAAGGCGCGGCTGGGTCCGGGTGGAGCTGGACGTGGCCGGGTCGTCGAACTCCGTGCTGCTTCCGGTCGCCCCGCGCGACATCGCCGAGTCGGTCGTCGCGCGGGTGCTGCCCGGGGTGACCGTGCCGACGGGCGCGGCGCTGATCCGCCCGCCGAGGCGGGCGGGGCGGTGCAGGCCGCTGTGGTGGCGCGGCTACGGGCTCACCGTCACGGACGCGGTCTTCGCCGCCCGGTACGGACTGCTGCGCCGCAGCCTCGCGCTCGTGCCGCACGCCAAGGTCCAGAGCGTCCGCCTGACGCGGGGGCCCTGGCAGCGGGCGCTGCGGCTGGCCGACGTACGGGTGGACACCGGGGCGAACAAGACGGTGACCGCGCGGCTGCGGGACGCCGACGAGGCGGCCGGGCTGCTGCGGAGCCAGGCGGAACGGTCCAGGACCGGGCGCCGGGACGCGCTGCCTGACCGCTGGATGGCCTGATCCCGTCGCAGGGGTCAGGACACCGCGCTGCGCAGCCCCTCCATGTCGATGCGCTCGGTCTCGTCGTGGGCCGTCAGGTCGATCACCTGGCCCACGCCCCGGGACTCCGCGCCGGCCGGCTTGAAGGAGGCCTCGGCCTCGGCCTTGTGCAGGGCGAGGGCCTCCTGGCCGACCACGTCGGCGAGGTCCTCGTTCTGCACGGCGTCCAGCGTCTCGGGCGAGGAGGCTCTCTCGGAGCCGTCCTTCGTGCCGAAGAAGTCGAAACCGCCCTCGACCAGTGGACGCCGTACCGGGGTCGCCGGTGCGACGGCCACCGCGGTCGGCACCGTGAAGTGCCCGGAGGCGTGCCGGGTGGACTGGCTGGGCTGGGCGGGCCGTTCGGACGGAGCCGCCGCCGGGGAGGCGGCTTCGGTGCGCTCGTGCCCGTCGGCCGCCTCGGGCTGCCCCGACGCCTCGTCCTCCCGCGCGGCCTCGGCCGCCGTGTCGCTCTCACCGCCGCCGCTGCCACCGCCGTTGCCGCCGCCGTCCCCGTCGTCGCCGCCGTCGTCGTCGGATCCGTCGGAATCGTCGGCGTCGTCGGCGTCGTCGGCGTCGCTGCCCGCGTCGCGGTCGTCGTCGTCCGGGCCGGCGGGCTCTTCCTCGTCGAGGCGTGCCAGTGCCGCGTTCGCACGCAGGAACAGCCGGGAACCCTCGGGCGAGAAGACGGCGGTGGCCTCCTCGGACGCCTCGGTGTCCTCGTCGGTCCCGGTGTCCTCGGCGGCGGTCTCCTGCGAGGTCTCCTCGGCCGCCGGCTCCTCGCCGGTGTCCTCGGCCGCCGTCTCCTGCGCCGGGGCCGTGCGTGCCGCCGGCAGTGCGGGCGCCTGCGGCACCGCCTCTATCTCCAGCAGGCGGCGGCCCTCCAGCGCGCTGGCGCGCTCGGTCTCCGCGGTGGCGTAGCGCCGCAGCAGCGAGGCGTGCTCGTTGCGCAGCCCCGCCAGCTCGGTGCGCTTCGCCCGCAGCCGCTGTTCCAGCTTCACGCGCAGCTCGCGCGACTCCTCCAGGTCGGACTCCAGTTCGGCGACCCGTTCCTCGGAACGCCACTCGTCGCTCACCCGCGCGCGCGTGAGGTCGGCGACGCGCCTGCCCGCCTGTACGTCCCAGTGACGCATGACGACCGCGCCGACGAGAGCCGTCACCGCGGCGGCCGCGGCGAGTACGCGAAGGATCACGGTTTCGCTGAACACCCAGGGGCCGAGGGCGCAGACGACGGAGACGCCTGCGATCGCCGACGGAGGAAGCAGCCTGTGCAGAGGCGGGGAATGGCGGTGACGTCCACGTGGCATGGCCAGAAACTTACCGCGCGTAGGCGAATCTTGGCGCCCCGCCCCGTAAAATCAAAGCCATCTCCGAAGCGTTCACACGGCATCAGGAATCCACACGCGTGACGGCGGGGGAATTACTTCAAGATCATTTCCGGTGCCCGGCCGTCAACCCGCCGGTCACCGCCCGCCGGGCCGCCTCGCCGGGCCGCCCGCCGGGCCGCTCGGCGAGGCGGTCGCCGAGCCACTCCAGCGCCGCGGGAATCTCACGCCGCCAGGTATTGAAGTTGTGTCCGCCGCTTTCCAGGATGATCGACGAGATCCGCGTCGGCCTCTTGCCCTTCACCCGGTCAATGAACCTCAGTGTGTCCTTGTAGTTCGTTTCGCCGGACTCGCTGCTGGTGACGAGCAGTGAAGTGTCGGGCGCCGGCATGTGGTCGAGACACCACCACAGGTCGGCGCGGTTCTCACGTCCCTTGTCGCCCCGGAAGAGGTCGCCCGTGGTGGGGTCGCTGGGCGCGTCGTAGTACGCGGAAAGGCCGGCCCCGGCGGCGTACACCTCCGGGTGGTGCACGGCGAGCTTCAGAGCGCAGTAGCCGCCGGTCGAGTTGCCGACGACACCCCAGCTCCCCGGCCCGGTGGCCACCCGGTAGCGAGCGGTCACCGCCTCGGGAAGGTCCCTGGCGAAGAACGACTCCGCCTGCGGCCCGCCCGGCACGTCCACGCACTCCGTGTCGCGCGGCGGCGCCACCGTGGGCCGCAGCATGACCAGGATCGTGGGCCGCATCCGGCCCGCCCTGGCCAGCTCCAGTGCCGTGCGCGGGTAACGGAGCCCGTCCACCAGGGCCTCGGCGGTGCCCGGGTACCCGGTCAGGACGACGGCCGCCGGGAACGTACGCGTGCGGTGCCGCGGCTGGAAGTACTCCGGCGGCAGATACACGTACGCGGGTGCCGTGATCCCCGTCGTACGGCCGACGACCCTCGTTTCCCGGACGCGGCCGGTGAGTTCCGGCCGACTCCCGCCCGCCGAGTGGTCGACGACCACACCCCGGCCGTTCTCCAGGCCGAACAGGTCGGCCCAACTGCCGTAGAACCCGAAGGACTGGTTGGCGGCGAGGCCCACCGCGGCGAACAGCGCCAACTGGGTGGCCAGCAGCAGGCCGACCCGCCCGAGGACGGCCCGCGTGCTCCGCCGGGCCAGCCGCGGCCACAGCCACACCGTGCCGCCGAACAGCAGCACGCCGGAAAGGACCGCCGACGCCAGCACCTCGTTGCTCGTGAGACCCATGCCCCTGCTACCCGCCCGCGCTCTCCATGGGTCCGTGAGGACCATCCGTTCGCACCGTCCGCCCGCACCGTCCGTCCGGTCCCCTTCGGGCTTTCCGATCGGGGGAGTGAACCTCTCCCTCCGAGACGGCGTCCTAGAAGGCGCAATGTCGCCGGATGCCCGAAAGGATCCGGGCACACGGTCTCTCGCAGAACTACGGGTGCGATGTCTGTCAGGACAGATGAGGAAATGTCGGGTGTGGTTCCGGCCAAGCCCACCGGCGTACGCCGGGTGCCGCACGGTCCTCGTCCGGAGCACGTGCCGCTCCTCGTCGGCCGCGCCTGCGCGCTCGTCGGCCTCCTGGACATCGCCGCCGGCGTCTTCCCGCGCTTCCGGCACAGCCGTATGCACGCCCTCGCCGAGGTACTGCCCGGCGCGTTCGGCCCGTTCGCCGCGGCGCTCTCGCTCAGCGCCGGCGTCCTGCTCCTGCTGCTCGCGCACGGTCTCAAACGCCGCAAGCGCCGGGCGTGGCGGGCGGCCGTGGCACTGCTGCCGTTCGGCGCCCTCGCCCAGTTCGGCTACCGGCACTCCCTGGCCGGAGCCCTGATCTCGCTCGCGCTGCTCGTGCCCCTGCTGCGTCACCGGGGCCAGTTCGCCGCGCTGCCCGACCCGCGCAGCCGTTGGCGGGCGCTGGCCAACTTCGTGCTCATGAGCGCCGGTTCGCTCGCCCTCGGACTGGTCGTCGTCAGCGCCCACCCGCACCGCACGATCGGCGACCCGAGCCTGGCCGACCGCATCACGCACGTGCTGTGCGGCCTGTTCGGCGTCGTGGGCCCGGTCGACTACCAGGGCAACACCTCCTGGACGGTCGCCTTCTCCCTGGGCGCCCTCGGCCTGCTGACCGCCATCACCACCGTCTACCTGGCCTTCCGCCCCGAACACCCCGCCGCCCGGCTCACCGAGGACGACGAGGTACGGCTGCGCGCCCTGCTGGCCCGGCACGGTGGCCGGGACTCCCTGGGCCACTTCGCGCTGCGCCGCGACAAGGCCGTCGTCTTCTCCCCCAGCGGCAAGGCGGCCGTGACCTACCGCGTCGTCTCCGGCGTGATGCTGGCCAGCGGCGACCCGATCGGCGACGTCGAGGCCTGGCCGGGAGCCATCGAACGCTTCATGGACGAGGCCCGCGCCCACTCCTGGACGCCCGCCGTCATGGGCTGCTCCGAGACCGGCGGCGAGGTGTGGACCCGCGAGACCGGGCTCGACGCCCTCGAACTCGGCGACGAGGCGGTGGTGGACGTCGCGGATTTCTCCCTGGCCGGCCGCGCGATGCGCAATGTGCGCCAGATGGTCAAGCGCATCGAACGGGCCGGTTACGAGACCCGGGTACGGCGCGTGGCCGACCTCGGGGACGCCGAGCTGGAGCGCGTGCGCCGGGCCGCCGACGACTGGCGGGGCACGGACACCGAGCGCGGTTTCTCCATGGCGCTGGGCCGCATCGGCGACCCCGCCGACGGTGACTGCCTGGTCGCGACCGCGCACAAGCGGGACGCCGAGCCCGGCGAGTACGGCGACCTGAAGGCGATCCTGCACTTCGTGCCGTGGGGCACCGACGGCGTGTCGCTCGACCTGATGCGGCGCGACCGCTCGGCCGACCCCGGCATGAACGAACTGCTGATCGTGGCCGCGCTCCAGGCCGCCCCGAAGCTGGGCATCACGCGCGTCTCCCTGAACTTCGCCATGTTCCGCGCGGCACTGGCACGCGGCGAGAAGATCGGCGCGGGGCCGGTGCTGCGGGCCTGGCGGGGGCTGCTGGTGTTTCTCTCCCGCTGGTTCCAGATCGAGTCGCTGTACAAGTTCAACGCCAAGTTCCGCCCACGCTGGGAACCCCGCTTCGTCGTCTACCGCGCCTCCGCCGACCTTCCGCGCATCGGCTTCGCCGCCATGCAGGCCGAGGGTTTCGTCACCCTCGCCCCGCCCCTGACCCGCTTCCTGCGCCGCCGCCCCAAGCCCCGCCGCCCGTGCGGGCACGGACGGACGGAACCGGACGCGCGCGCGGCGTGACGCCGTGGACCACCGCCCGGCTCCCCCGGGGCCCACGGACACCCCCGCTATCTGGGCCTAGGCTGAACACATGAGCAAGCAGACCGGCCGCCGCCACCCGGCGGGACTGACCGCATGGGACCGCTGCGCGGTGATGGGGGTCGTCAACGTGACCCCCGACTCCTTCTCCGACGGCGGCCGCTTCTTCGACACCACGTCGGCCATCAAGCACGGCCTCGACCTGGTCGCCGAGGGTGCCGACCTGGTGGATGTCGGCGGCGAGTCCACCCGCCCCGGCGCGACCCGCGTCGACGAGGACGAGGAACTCAGGCGCGTGGTCCCGGTCGTCCGCGGCCTCGCCTCCGAGGGCGTCCCGGTCTCCGTCGACACCATGCGGGCCTCGGTCGCCGAACAGGCGCTCACGGCCGGCGCCGTCCTCGTCAACAACGTCAGCGGCGGCCTCGCCGACCCCCGGATGATCCCGGTCGTCGCCGACGCCGGCGCCCCCTTCGTCGTCATGCACTGGCGCGGCCTCCTGGAGGGCGGCAACATCCGGGGCGTCTACGACGATGTGGTCACCGAGGTCGTCGACGAGCTGCACGCGCGCGTGGAGGCCGTCGTCGAGGGCGGCATCGCCCCCGACCGCGTGATCGTCGACCCCGGGCTCGGCTTCTCCAAGGACGCCGAGCACGACCTCGTGCTCCTGGCCCACCTGGACCGCCTCCTGAGCCTCGGCCACCCCCTCCTCGTCGCCGCCTCCCGCAAGCGGTTCCTCGGCCGGGTGCTGGCCGGCCCCGGGGCCGCCCCGCCCCCCGCGCGCGAGCGCGACGCGGCCACCGCCGCCGTCTCCGCCCTCGCGGCGCACGCCGGCGCGTGGGCCGTGCGCGTGCACGAGGTACGCGCCACCGCCGACGCCGTACGCGTCGCCCGCGCCGTCGAAGGAGCGCGCACACCGGACACGCCGCCCGCACCGGAGCCGCGGTCCGGCCCGGAAGGAGTCCGGTGAGCGCGCCGCACCTCAACGTCGAACAGGTCGAGACCGCCAACACCGCCTTCTACGAGGCGGTGGAGCAGGGCGATTTCGAGAAGGTCTCCCAGTTCTGGCTCACCCCGTCCGACCTGGGCGTCGACGAGACCTACCACGACCCGGCCGACGCCGGCGTGGTCTCCTGCGTGCACCCGGGCTGGCCGGTGCTCACCGGCCGCGGCGAGGTTCTGAGGTCGTACGCGCTGATCATGGCGAACACCGACTACATCCAGTTCTTCCTCACCGACGTGCATGTCTCCGTCACCGGTGACACCGCCCTGGTCACCTGCACCGAGAACATCCTCAGCGGCGGCCCGGCCCCCGAGGACGGCGACGGACCCGGCCCGCTGGTCGGCCAGCTCGTGGTCGCCACCAACGCCTTCCGGCGCACGCCGGCCGGCTGGAAGCTCTGGTCGCACCACGCCTCCCCCGTGCTCGCCGAGACCGACGACGAGGAGGGCGAGGACTCGCCTTCCTGAGAAGCGGTTGGAACCACGGGCCGCCGGGTAGGGGCGGCTATCAACCCGTGATCCACCGGGGCCGCCGGGGAAAGCGCACGGTGAGACCTCCTGGCCTCCGCCCGGCCCCACACCCCCTGGCCCGGCGCCGTCGGTGCCCGCGGGTAGATTCGACCGAGGCCGCCGTACCGCCCGCACGCGGTGGGGACCGGCCGAGACCGACGACGGCAGGAGTGATTCGCGTGGATCGTGTCGCGCTGCGCGGCCTGAAGGCCCGTGGGCACCACGGTGTCTTCCCCAGGGAACGCGAGGACGGCCAGACCTTCCTCGTGGACATCGTCCTCGGCCTGGACACCCGAGCGGCCGCGGCCGACGACGACCTGGCGAAGACCGTGCACTACGGCATCGTGGCCGAGGAGGTGGTGGCCGTCGTCGAGGGCGAGCCGGTCAACCTCGTCGAGACGCTCGCCGAACGCATCGCCCGGGTCTGTCTGAAGCACGAAGGGGTCGAGGAGGTCGAGGTCTGCGTCCACAAGCCGGACGCGCCGATCACCGTCCCCTTCGACGACGTGACCGTCACCATCATCCGGAGCCGTGCATGAGCGCCCCCTTCACCGAGGGTCCGAGCGACCCGACCGTCCAGCCGGTGCCCGCCTCCGTCATCGAGCAGGTCGACGCCGCGGACATCACCCTGTCCAACCCCAAGCGCGCCGTGATCGCCCTCGGCGCCAACCTGGGCAACCGGCTGGAGACCCTCCAGGGCGCCGTCGACGCCCTGGAGGACACCCCGGGCGTGCGCGTCAAGGGGGTCTCGCGGGTGTACGAGACGGAGCCGTGGGGCGTGGACCCGGGCAGCCAGCCGTCGTACTTCAACGCGGTCGTGGTCCTGAAGACCACCCTGCCCCCGTCCTCCCTGCTGGAGCGGGCGCACGCGGTCGAGGAGGCCTTCCACCGCGTCCGCGACGAGCACTGGGGCCCCCGCACCCTCAACGTCGACATCGTCGCCTACGCCGAGGTCGTCTCCGACGACCCGCGGCTCACCCTCCCGCACCCGCGCGCCCACGAGCGGGCCTTCGTGCTCGCCCCCTGGCTGGACGTGGACCCCGAGGCCCGGCTGCCCGGCCGGGGCACCGTCGCCGACCTGCTCGACTCCGTCGGCCGCGACGGCATCACGCCCCGCGCCGACCTGGAACTACGGCTGCCCGAGTAGTCGTTAAGGTCGACAGGGTCGGACGGCCACGCAGGGGAATCGAAGGGACACCGTGAAAGAGCTGCGCATCAGGGTGCTGGCCGGCGTGTTCGTCGTCGCCGCAGTCCTGTCCTGGGCGGGCGCCCGCCTGTGGAACTCGATCGGGACCCTGCCGAGCGTCCCCCTGGCCGCCCCGGTCGTCCTCGCCCTGATCGCGGTGATCCTGCTGGCCACGGCACTGTCGATCCGCGCCCGGCTGAAGGCGCAGCGCGAGCGCGAGCCCGGCGCCAAGGGCGTCGACCCGATGATGGCGGCCCGCGCGGTCGTCTTCGGCCAGGCCAGCGCCCTGGTGGCCGCCCTCGTCGCCGGTATGTACGGCGGCACCGGAGTCTTCCTGCTGGAGTACCTCGACATCCCGGCCCGCCGCGACCAGGCCATCTACGCCGGATCCTCGGTCGTGGCGGGCATCGCGGTGATAGCGGCCGCGGTCTTCATGGAGCGGGTCTGCAAGCTCCCGGAGGACGAGGACGACGACCACCCCGGCGCGGCCTCGGCGGCCTGACCCGCCGCCGGGCAGGCGTCAGCGCGCCATGATCAGGCTCATCGCCTCGTTGCGCGTGGCGACATCGCGGAGCTGGCCGCGCACCGCCGACGTGAGGGTCTTCGCGCCGGGCTTGCGGATGCCCCGCATCGACATGCACATGTGCTCGCACTCGACGACGACGATCACCCCGCGCGGCTCCAGGATCTCCATCAGGGAGTCCGCGATCTGCGTGGTGAGACGTTCCTGCACCTGGGGGCGGCGCGCGTACACGTCCACGAGGCGGGCGAGCTTGGACAGCCCGGTGATCTTTCCGTTGCCGGCCGGGATGTAGCCGACGTGGGCGACCCCGCGAAACGGCACCAGGTGGTGCTCGCAGGTCGAGAACACCTCGATGTCCTTCACCAGGACCATCTCGTCGTGCCCGAGGTCGAACGTCGTCGTCAGCACGTCCTGCGGCTCCTGCCACAGGCCGGCGAATATCTCCTTGTACGCCCGCGCCACCCGCGCCGGAGTCTCCCTGAGCCCCTCGCGGTCCGGGTCCTCGCCGACCGCGATGAGCAGTTCGCGTACGGCGTTCTCGGCGCGCTTCTCGTCGAACTCGCCGATCTCGCCCTCGCCGTCCAGCGTCACGGGGTCGGTCATGTCGTGCCTCGTTCCTGATCCGTCCTGCGGTTCGGCATACGAAAATGCCGCACCCCCCAAGGCTAGAACCTGGGGGGCGCGGCATACATTCCGGGCCTGGTGGGGCCGCCGGGAGGGCCGGGTCAGCTCTCGGGGCGGTCCTCCGGGGCTCGTTCCGGTGCCGGGGCGGGCTCCACCGTGGTGCTCTTGGCGGTGGAGATCGCCGCCGTCGTGCCGTTCGCCCCGTTCGTCAGGGCAAGCTCCTTGGGGGAGAGCACCGGCGGACGGGTCGAGGGCGTACGGCGGGAGGAACCGGTCCAGGCGGGCCGGGCCGGACGCTTGACGATCTGGGCGAAGACCTCGGCGATCTCCTCCTTGCCGAGCGTCTCCTTCTCCAGCAGGGCGAGGACGAGGTTGTCGAGGACGTCGCGGTTCTCGACCAGGATCTCCCAGGCCTCGTTGTGCGCCGTCTCGATGAGCTTCTTGACCTCTTCGTCGACCAGCGCGGCGACCTCTTCCGAGTAGTCGCGCTGGTGCGACATCTCACGCCCGACGAACGGCTCGGTGTTGTCGCCACCGAACTTGATCGCGCCGAGGCGCTCGGTCATGCCGTACTGCGTGACCATCGCACGGGCCAGGCCGGTGGCCTTCTCGATGTCGTTGGCCGCGCCCGTCGTCGGGTCGTGGAAGACCAGTTCCTCGGCCGCGCGGCCACCCAGCATGTAGGCGAGCTGGTCGAGCATCTCGTTGCGCGTGGTCGAGTACTTGTCCTCGTCCGGGAGCACCATCGTGTAACCGAGGGCCCGGCCTCTCGACAGGATCGTGATCTTGTGGACCGGGTCGGAGTTCGGTGAGGCCGCCGCGACCAGGGCGTGTCCGCCCTCGTGGTACGCGGTGATCTTCTTCTCCTTGTCCGACATGATCCGGGTCCGCTTCTGCGGGCCCGCGACCACCCGGTCGATCGCCTCGTCCAGCATGTGGTTGTCGATCAGCTTCTGGTCGCTGCGGGCCGTCAGCAGGGCGGCTTCGTTCAGCACGTTGGCCAGATCGGCACCGGTCATGCCGGGCGTACGGCGGGCGACTGCCGACAGGTCGACGTCGGGGGCGACCGGCTTGCCCTTCTGGTGGACCTTGAGGATCTCCAGACGGCCCTGCATGTCCGGGCGGTCCACGGCGATCTGCCGGTCGAACCGGCCGGGGCGCAGCAGCGCCGGGTCGAGGATGTCGGGCCGGTTCGTCGCGGCGATGAGGATCACGCCGCCCTTGACGTCGAAGCCGTCCATCTCGACGAGCAGTTGGTTCAGCGTCTGCTCTCGCTCGTCGTGGCCGCCGCCGAGGCCGGCGCCGCGATGGCGGCCGACCGCGTCGATCTCGTCGACGAAGACGATCGCCGGGGCGTTCGCCTTGGCCTGCTCGAACAGGTCACGGACCCGGGAGGCACCGACACCGACGAACATCTCGACGAAGTCGGAACCGGAGATCGAGTAGAACGGCACGCCCGCCTCGCCCGCGACGGCGCGCGCGAGCAGGGTTTTGCCGGTGCCGGGCGGGCCGTACAGCAGCACGCCCTTGGGAATCTTGGCGCCGACGGCCTGGAACTTGGCCGGCTCCTGGAGGAACTCCTTGATCTCGTGGAGTTCCTCGACGGCCTCGTCCGATCCCGCGACGTCCGAGAACGTCGTCTTCGGGGTGTCCTTGGTGATGAGCTTCGCCTTGGACTTGCCGAAGTTCATGACCCGGGAGCCGCCGCCCTGCATCTGATTCATCAGGAACAGGAAGACGACCACGATCAGGACGAACGGGAGCAGGGAGAGCAGAATGCCGACGAACGGGTTCTGCTTGGACGGCGACACGGTGTAGCCGTCGGGGATCTGCTTGTCCTGGTACTTGTTCTGCAGCGTGTTGGCGAGGGTCACGCCCTGGTCGCCGATGTAGCTCGCCTGGATCTTCGAGCTGCCCTCGACCTTTTCGCCGTCCTTGAGCTGAGCCTTGACGGTCTGCTCGTCGCCGGTGGTCAGCTTGACCGACTCGACCCTGTTGTCGTTGATCGCCTGGACGACCTGGCCAGTGTCCACCGTCTTGTAGCCGCCGGACGAGCCGACGACCTGCATCAACACGACCACGGCAAGGACGGCCAGCACGATCCACATGACCGGCCCACGGAAGTATCGCTTCACGTCCATCCACACGGAGCGGTGCCGCCCCGTCCCTCCTGCCATAGTGAGTTTGATAAGACAGTTCTTCCGACGGTACCCCAGCCCGGCGGCCGTCAGCCGCACGGGACCGCTGGCGTCTCGTCTGCATGCTCCAACGGCGTGGGGTGCTCCGGGGTTCCCGGGCGGCCCCCCGAACGCCGTGAAGTGCGCTACAGGGCGGGTCAGCCGCCGTAGACGTGGGGCGCGAGGGTACCGACGAACGGGAGATTGCGGTACTTCTCGGCGTAGTCGAGGCCGTAACCGACGACGAACTCGTTGGGAATGTCGAAGCCGACCCACTCCACGTCGATGGCCACCTTCGCCGCGTCGGGCTTGCGCAGCAGCGTGCACACCTTGAGGGAGGCGGGCTCGCGCGAGCCGAGGTTGGAGATCAGCCAGGACAGGGTCAGGCCGGAGTCGATGATGTCCTCGACGATCAGGACGTGCCTGCCCTTGATGTCGGTGTCGAGGTCCTTGAGGATCCGCACCACGCCGGAGGACTGGGTGCCGGCGCCGTACGAGGACACCGCCATCCAGTCCATCGTGACGGGGGTGGACAGCGACCGCGCGAGGTCGGCCATGACCATCACGGCGCCCTTGAGGACGCCGACGATGAGCAGGTCCTTGCCCGCGTACTCCGCGTCGATCTTCGCGGCCAGCTCGGTCAGCTTCGCGTCGATCTCTTCTTTGGTGATGAGTACCTTCTCGAGGTCGGCACCCATGTCGTTCGCGTCCACCCGCATCACTTTCGGTCGTCCCACCGGCCATTCCGGAGTGTCCCGGCGATCCGTGCGCGGATCGGGGAAGGGTCCGGATTCAGCCTTGCCGAATCACCAGTCTGCCACCCTGCCGCTGGGCGACGACCTTGCCGGGGAGGTTGATGGCCCGCTGACCCCGCCAGCCGGTGATCAGCCGGTCGACCTCCTCGATGTGGCGGGCGAACAGCGCGCCGGCGGGCGCACCGGCGTCGATGGCGGCGCGGCGCAGGATCCGGCGGCGCACGGCGGGCGGGAGGGCGTAGAGCTTGGCGCACTCCAGTACGCCGGTGGCGTCGCGGACGCCGGCCTCGGCCTGGCGGGCCCAGGTGTCGAGGGCGTCGGCGTCGTCCCGGGAGAGCTGGGCCGTACGGGCGAGGGCCTCGACGACGCCTTTGCCGAGGGCCTTCTCCAGGGCGGGCAGGCCCTCGTGGCGCAGCCGGGAGCGGGTGTAGGCCGGGTCGGCGTTGTGCGGGTCGTCCCAGACGGGCAGGGACTGGACCATGCAGGCCTTGCGGGCGGTCTGCCGGTCGACCTGGAGGAAGGGGCGCCGGTAACGGCCGCCGGCCCCCGAGACCGCGGCCATGCCCGACAGGGAGCGGATGCCGGAGCCGCGGGCGAGGCCCAGCAGGACGGTCTCGGCCTGGTCGTCGCGGGTGTGGCCGAGCAGGACGGCGGCGGCGCCGTGGCGGGCGGCGGCCGCGTCCAGCGCGGCGTAGCGGGCGTCGCGGGCGGCGGCTTCGGGGCCTCCCCCGCGGCCGACGGTCACGGCGGTGGCCTCCACGGGGTCGAGGCCGAGTTCGCGCAGGCGCAGGACGACCTCTTCGGCGCGCAGGTCGGAGCCGTTCTGCAGGCCGTGGTCGACGGTGACGCCGCCGGCGCGGACGCCGAGGCGGGGGGCCTCGAAGGCGAGCGCGGAGGCGAGGGCCATGGAGTCGGCGCCGCCGGAGCAGGCCACGAGCACGAGCGGTGGGGGCGTGCGCTCGGGTGGGCGCTCAGGCGTGCGCCGGGCGGCCGTCGCGGCGGGGACGCCTGCCGTGGTGTTCAGTTCGGTGAGGATGTCGTGGAGGACGCGGCGGACCGCCAGGCGTATCGCCGCGACCGCAGGATGGGGACCCATGTCCGGTGCCCTTCATGAAGTTTTCGGGAGTGAGCCCGAGGTTCGGTCACGCAGAGTGTGTAGATGGTGACAGAAGCGGGCCGTTCCCCGAGCATCGCACGCCTACTGCACGCTCACGGTCCCTCGGACGGGTGATTGAGGGTCGTTCGCCTGCCGTCGGCCGGAATCGTTTCACGCCCCGTTCGCGAAACTCACGACTCCGGCTTGCGCTGCACCCGCGCGATCCAGTCCGCCGGTTTGGCGATCTCCGACTTGGTGGGGAGGGTGTTGGGCGAGGTCCAGACGCGGTTGAAGCCGTCCATGCCGCACTCGTCGACGACGGCCCGAACGAAGCGTTCGCCGTCCCGGTACTGGCGGAGCTTGGCGTCCAGGCCGAGCAGCTTGCGCAGCGCCATGTCGAGGCGGGAGGCGCCCTTGGCGCGACGCTGCTGGAACTTCTCGCGGATCTCCCCGACGCTCGGCACGACCTGCGGGCCGACCCCGTCCATCACGAAGTCGGCGTGGCCCTCCAGCAGGGACATCACGGCGGTGAGGCGGCCGAGGACCTCCCGCTGGGCGGGGGTCTGCACCAGCTCCACCAGGGACCTGCCGCCCCCGTCGGCCTCGTCGGCCTCGTCCGCCTCCGCCTCGGGCCGGCCCCCGGCGAGCGTCTGGGCGGCCTCGCGGACCCGCTCCAGGACGGTCATGGGGTCGACGTCGGTCTCGGCGAGGAACGACTGGATTTCGCCCTCCAGGTGGGCGCGCAGCCAGGGCACGGCGGTGAACTGCGTGCGGTGCGTCTCCTCGTGCAGACACACCCACAGGCGGAAGTCGTGCGGGTGAACGTCGAGTTCGCGCTCCACGTGGACGATGTTCGGCGCGACCAGCAGCAGCCGGCCGCCGCCGTTCGCACCGGCGGGGAGTTCGCGGGTGGCCGGGGCGAAGGTCTCGTACTGGCCGAGGACGCGGGAGGACAGGAAGGACAGCAGCATGCCCAGTTCCACGCCGGTGACCTTGCCGCCGACGGCGCCGAGGACGGCGCCGCCCGGTGTGCCGCCGCGGCGTTCCTGCATCTTGTCCAGCAGGGGTTTGAGGATCTCCCGGAACCCGGCGACGTTCGCCCGCACCCAGCCGGGGCGGTCGACGACCAGGACGGGGGTGTCGTGGGCCTCGTCGGTGGCCATGCCGGTGAAGCCCCGGACGTGTTCCTCCGAGACCTTGGCATGGCGGCGGAGTTCCGCGACGACGGCCCTGGCCTCGTCGCGGCTCACCTCGGGGCCCGGCCGTACGAGCCGGGTCGCGGTCGCCACCGCGAGGTTCCAGTCGACCATGCCGGAATGTGCGCCGATGCTCGTCATGCGTCAACGGTACGGGAGCGCTGCCGCTGGGGGCAGGCTGTGACGGGCGCCGGGGTGGGGACGGGGCCCTGCGGGCGCCGGATCCGGCGTCGCGGGCCGGCGCCACGGGGAGCGCTGCCGCTGGGCACAGACTGCGCCGGGCGCCGGAGTGGCGACACGGGCCCCACGCGGGCCGGAACCGGCATCGCGAGCCGACCCTACGGGAGCGCTGCCGCCCGGGGCAGGCAGTGACGGACGCCGAGGCCGGAACGGGGCCCCTGCGGACGCCGGGGCCGGATCCGGCCACGCAGGCCGACGGCACGGGGGCGCCGCCCCTCGACCTGGCTTCGGCGGGCGGCAGAGTGGGGACGCACGGTCCTGCGCGGACCGCCGGAACGGAAGTACTGCCGCTGGCGGCAGGCCACGCCGGGCGCCGGAGTGGCGACACGGGCCCCACCCGGGCCGCATCCCGCATCGCGAGCCGACCGTACGGGAGCGCTGCCGCCCGGGGCAGGCAGTGACGGACGCCGAGGCCGGAACGGGGCCCCTGCGGACGCCGAGGCCGGATCCGGCCACGCAGGCCGACGGCACGGGGGCGCCGCCCCTCGACGCAGGCTTCGCCGGGCGGCAGAGTGGGGACGCACGCCCCCGCGCAGGCCCGATCCGGCCGTACGGCGGGGCTGCCGCCCAGGGCAGGCTGCGGTGGGCCGGGACGCCGGCCCTGCCGGGGGCGGCGTCCGTGTCGTGGGGCGGCGTCCGTGTCGTGGGGCGGCGTCCGTGTCGTGGGGCGGCTATCTGCAGCCGCAGGTCGCCAGGCTCGATGCCGCTCGGTCCAGGGCCGACTGGGCCGCGCGAGCGTCCGTCGTGTCGTGGGCCAGGAAGGCGAAGCCCAGGAGGCGGCCGTCGGTGGTGACCACCGTGCCCGCGAGGGTGTTCACGCCCGTCAGGGTGCCCGTCTTGGCCCGTACGAGACCGGCCGCGCCGTCCGTGTAGCGGCCGGTCAGCGTGCCGGTGAAGCCGGCGACGGGGAGACCGGTGAGGACCGGGCGCAGTTGCGGAAGGGCCGGGTCGGCCGCCTTGGCCAGCAGGGCGGTGAGGAGGTCGGCGGTGACCAGGTCGGTGCGGTCCAGGCCGCTGCCGTCGTGGAACCGCGCACCGCGCACGGGCACGCCGAGCCCCTTCAGGCGGGCCGTGACGGCCGCGGAGGCCCCGGCGAAGTCGGCCGGCTTCCCGCTCGCCAGGGCGGTGTGGCGGGCGAGGGCCTCGGCGATGTCGTTGTCGCTGTTGGTCAGCATCCGCTCGACCAGGTCCGACAGCGGGGGCGAGGAGACGGTGGCGAGGGTGCCGGCGCGCTCCGTGGCCTTGGAGGTGCCGGGGGCCGACGCGGTGATGCCGCGCTGCTTCAGGAAGCCCGCGAAGGCGTCGGCGGCCTCGGCTGCCGGGTCGGGCACGCGCGGGGCCGGGCCGCTGGTGGAGTCGTCCGTGCGGCCCTCGTCGGCCATCAGGGGGGTGATGCGGGCCAGGTTCTCGTTGACGCCGATCGGGTGCGTCTGCGCACCGGCGTAGAGCGTCGTGTCGTACGACAGCGTCACCCGGCGCACGTCCCGCTTCTTCAGGGCCGCGGCGGTCTTGTCGGCGAGGGCGCGCAGGCTCGCGAGACCGTGGGCATCCGCACGCGCGGTCAGGGTGGGGTCGCCGCCGCCGACCAGGACGAGTTCGCCGGTGCCGGCCTCCAGCGCGGTGCGGGTGGTGAGGCGGTGGTCGGGGCCGAGGGCGGTGAGCGCGGCGACTGCGGTGGCGATCTTGGTGGTGGAGGCGGGCGTGAGCGGGTCGCCGGTGCCGGTGCCGTAGAGGCGCTTGCCGGTGGTGAGGTCGACGACGGCCGCCGCGCCGCGCGGACCGAGCGCCGGGTCCTCCAGCAGCGGCCCGAGCACGTCCGCGAGGGCCTTGCCGCCCGGTACCGCCTTGGCGCCGCCCGGTGCGGAGGCGCTCCCGACACCGGCCAGTACGGCCCCGGCGCTGGGCGCGGGACGGGGTGTCCCGGACGCCGTGGCGGAGCCGTCGGATCCGTCGCCGTGATCTGCGCCACCCGTGTGTTCCAGGGCGACGGCCCGGTCCCGCTCGGCCGTACGCTGACCCGTGGAGTCCCACGGCCCGGCGGCGGTCACCACACCGGCGGCGAGTGCCAGCCCGGCGGTGGCGGCACCGGCGGTGTACTGCCAGGTCTTCGGCCTCGTCATCCGGGCGAGCCCCGGCCTCGTGGCCCGTGCGAACCGCGCGACCCGCGGTTCGACGGCCCGTACGGCGCGTGCCAGACGGGGACGTACGGCGTCCGCGGCCCGCACCACGTGCGGTCTCGCGGCCCGCCATGGCCGCAGCTCCGGCACTATCACCAGCCCCTTTCGCGATCACACACCTGCGTGAGGGACACTTAACCACCAGAACTGTGTGCTGATCATGGAGGAGCGTCCGGTGGAGTTCAACGTCACGATCGAGATCCCGAAGGGTTCGCGGAACAAGTACGAGGTGGACCACGAGACCGGCCGTATCCGCCTGGACCGCCGTCTGTTCACCTCGACCGCCTACCCGACCGACTACGGCTTCGTCGAGAACACCCTCGGCGAGGACGGCGACCCGCTGGACGCGCTGGTCATCCTGGACGAGCCGACCTTCCCGGGCTGCCTCATCCGGTGCCGCGCGATCGGCATGTTCCGGATGACGGACGAGGCCGGCGGCGACGACAAGCTGCTGTGCGTGCCGTCGACCGACCCGCGTGTGGAGCACCTGCGGGACATCCACCACGTGTCGGAGTTCGACCGCCTGGAGATCCAGCACTTCTTCGAGGTCTACAAGGACCTGGAGCCCGGCAAGTCCGTCGAGGGCGCCGACTGGGTCGGCCGCACCGACGCCGAGGCCGAGATCGAGCGGTCCTACAAGCGTTTCAAGGACCAGGGCGGCCACTGAGCACCCGCCACCCCGTCCTCTCCCGCAACGGGCCTCACGCACACGCGTGCGGCCCGTTCGCGTTCGGTTGCGCATACTGAGGGCTAAAGGCAGGGGGGTGTGTTCGGACAAGGGAGCGTTGCGCAGGTGACGGAGGCGGAGGAGCCCAAGCCGCAGTCGGACGAGGCCCGCAGTGCCTTCCGGCCTCCGGGCGGGGTGGTGGCACCGGCCGACGGCGAGTCGTCGACGACATCCGAGTTCGAGATCCCGCGGGGACTGGCCGTCTCCCGGCACACCGTCACGGAGTCCGAGACGACCTCCGAGTTCGCGCTCCCCGACGGACTGGACGCCCCGCCGGCCGCGCCCGTGGAGAGCGAGGGGTCGGCGTTCACCAAGCCGAGCACCTACAGCGCGTGGACCGCGCCGACCGCCTTCACCCCGGCGAGCGGCTTCCCGGTGATCAGCCTCACGGACGTGCCGTGGCAGGACCGGATGCGCGCGATGCTGCGGATGCCGGTGGCCGAGCGGCCCGCGCCCGAGACGGCGCAGCGGCACGACGACGACACCGGCCCCGCCGTGCCGCGCGTGCTCGACCTGACCCTGCGCATCGGGGAGCTGCTGCTGGCGGGCGGTGAGGGCGCGGAGGACGTGGAGGCGGCGATGTTCGCCGTCTGCCGGTCCTACGGCCTGGACCGCTGCGAGCCGAACGTCACCTTCACCCTGCTGTCGATCTCCCACCAGCCGTCCCTGGTCGAGGACCCGGTGACGGCGTCGCGGACGGTACGCCGCCGGGGCACCGACTACACCCGGCTCGCGGCCGTCTTCCGGCTGGTGGACGACCTCAGCGACCCGGACGCGCACATCTCCCTCGAGGACGCCTACCGGCGCCTCGCGGAGATCCGCCGCAACCGGCACCCGTACCCCACCTGGGTCCTGACCACGGCGAGCGGTCTGCTGGCGGGCGGGGCCTCGCTCCTCGTCGGCGGTGACGTGATCGTGTTCGTCGCCGCCATGCTCGGCGCGATGCTCGGTGACCGGCTGGCGTGGCTGTGCGCGGGGCGCGGACTGCCGGAGTTCTACCAGTTCGCCGTGGCCGCGATGCCGCCGGCCGCGATGGGCATCATGCTGACGCTGGTCCACGTGGACGTGAAGGCCTCCGCGGTCATCACCGGTGGCCTGTTCGCGCTGCTGCCTGGGCGGGCCCTGGTCGCGGGGGTGCAGGACGGTCTGACCGGCTTCTACATCACCGCCGCCGCGCGCCTGCTGGAGGTCATGTACTTCTTCGTCAGCATCGTCGGCGGGGTGCTGATCGTGCTGTACTTCGGCGTCCAGCTGGGCGCCAAGCTCAACCCGGACGCGGCGCTGGGCTCGGGCGACGAACCGGTCGTGCAGATCTGCGCCTCGATGCTCCTGTCGCTGGCCTTCGCGATCCTGCTCCAGCAGGAACGATCCACCGTGCTGGTGGTGACCCTGAACGGGGGCGTCGCCTGGTGCGTGTACGGCGCCATGCACCTGGCCGGCGGTATCTCGCCGGTGGCCTCCACGGCCGCCGCGGCGGGTCTTGTGGGCCTGTTCGGGCAGCTGATGTCGCGGTACCGGTTCGCGTCGGCGCTGCCGTACACGACCGCGGCGATCGGGCCGCTGCTGCCCGGTTCGGCGACGTACTTCGGACTGCTGGCGATCGCCCAGAGCAAGGTCGACGCGGGGCTCCTGTCGCTGTCGAAGGCCGTGGCGCTCGCCATGGCCATCGCCATCGGGGTGAACCTCGGCGGGGAGATCTCGCGGCTGTTCCTGAAGATGCCCGGCGCCGCGAGTGCGGCGGGGCGCCGGGCGGCGAAGCGGACGCGTGGGTTCTAGAGTTCTGGACGCTCTTCGGGGCTTCAGCGGCCCTGGTTGTACGGGTACTGGTCGCCGTGGTTGCGCGGGTACTGCTGGGCGTACGGCGGCTGCTGCCGGCCGTAGTCCTGGTCGCCGTAGCCCTGATTGCCGTAGCCCTGATTGCCGTACCCCTGGTCGCCGTAGCCGGGGTTGCCGTAGCCCTGGTCGTACCCCTGCTGCTGCGGCTGCGGCTGCGGCTGCTCGTACGGGTCCACGCGGCGGAGCTGGGTCGTGGCGTCGTCCATGGGCTGATACGGGTCCTGGGGCTGCTGCGGGTCCACCGGCGGCTGCGGCCCGGCCGCGGCGGCGCGCTTCTTCTTGCCGCGCTCACGGAAGTACTCGATGGCGATCGGGACGACCGAGACCAGGACGATCAGGACGAGGATGACCTCGACGTTGGTCCGGATCAGCTCGATCTGGCCGAGCCAGTAGCCCGCGAGGGTGACGCCGGTGCCCCAGGCCACACCGCCGATGACGTTGTACGTGAGGAAGGTGTGGTACTTCATGCGGCCGGCGCCCGCCACGATGGGGGCGAAGGTGCGCACGATCGGCACGAAGCGGGCCAGGACGATCGCCTTGGGGCCGTACTTCTCCATGAACTCGTGGGCCTTGTCCAGGTTCTCCTGTTTGAAGAGCTTGGAATTGGGCCGGCTGAAGAGCCTGGGACCGAAGAACTTGCCGATCATGTAGCCCACTTGGTCACCGAGCACGGCGGCGGCCACGATCAGGGTGCACACCAGCCAGAGCGGCTGGCTGATGTACTGCCCCTGAGCGACGAAGAGGCCCGCGGTGAACAGCAGCGAGTCGCCGGGCAGGAACGCGAAGAGTCCGGACTCGGCGAAGACGATGAGCAGGATGCCCGGCAGACTGAACGTCTCGATCAGATAGTCCGGGCTGATCCACTCGGGACCGAGCGCAAGGGTGGTCACGGGATTGTGGCTCCTGCTGCTGGGGGAGGCGGGCTGGACCTGGCTGCCCAAACGTACAACGCAGCCGTGGTGTTCGAGGTTCCAAGGGGTTGCCGGGGGTGCGCTGTGACACCGCCCGGGGAAACCTGTGGACCGTGGGTACTGAAGAATACGGCGGCGGGGCTCAGGGGGTGTGCCGCACGGCGTTCGCGAGGATCGCCTCGCGGAGGTAGGCGGCGAGGCCCGTCCTGGCCCGGTCGATGTTCCGGGTGAACCGCTCGTCCGCGACGTACATCTCGCCCAGGCAGGTGTGCGTCTCGTACCCGCAGTCGTAGTGGCCCCGGGAGATCCACCGGCGGTGCTCCTCGGCGGCGTCCATCGCGGCCTCGGAGTCGGCCGGCACCCCGTCGTCCATCAGGGTGACGAAGCGCCGGTTGATCTCTTCGGCCTCGCGCTGGACGCGCAGCCAGTCCTCCTTGGTGTACGAGGCCGCGCGCCGCCGCGACTCGCGGTAGGCGTCGGTGCCGCCCCAGCGCTCCGCGGCCTCCTCCTGGTACTGCTCCGGGTCGAGGTCCCCGAAGACCTCGAACCTCTCCTCCGGCGTGAGATCGATGCCCATGCTGCGTGCCTCCATGGCCTGCTCCACGGCCGCCGCCATCTTCTCCAGCCTCTCGATCCGGGCGGTCAGCAACTCGTGCCGGCGGCGCAGATGCGCGCGCGGGTCCGCGGCCGGATCGTCGAGCAGGGCGGCGACCTCGTCGAGCGGGAAGCCGAGCTCCCGGTAGAACAGGATCCGCTGCAACCGGTCGAGGTCGGCGTCGCTGTAGCGCCGGTGGCCCGCGCGGCTGCGCTCGCCGGGGGCGAGCAGACCGATGTCGTCGTAGTGGTGCAGGGTGCGCACCGTCACTCCGGCGAAGCCGGCGACCTGTCCCACGGAGTAGCTCACTTCCGCTCCCTTCTCTGACGCCCGTCACGCTGCCACCTCACGCGACGTGAGGTGCAAGCCCGGCGCACGGCCGACCGAACCCGGTCAGTGGGCGTCCCCCGAGTGGGGCCGGTCCGTCGCGAACGGGTTCTCCTGGCCGTCGGCCAGGACACCGACGAAGGGATCCCCCTCGCCGGCGAAGGTGTACGCGCCGCCCCGGACGCGCTCGATCAGCCCCCGCGTCCACTCGGCGCCGGAGTCGGCCGAGTGGACCCAGAAGTTCATGATCTCGCCGATGTGTCCGAGCTGGCCGGGACCGTCCTCCGGTGTGTAGTCCTCGATGACGGCGGCCCGCCACTCCTCGATCTTCCGCACCCGCTCCTCCAGGAGCGCGAGGACCTCCTCGCGCGGGAGGTCGACCATGAAACCGAGCGCCGCGGTGAGCACGTCGGGCCGCTGGTCGTAGGCGGTGAGATACGCGCGCAGCAGGGTGAGGTACTCCTCGGTGCCCCGCTCGGTGATCTCGTACTCCACCCGCGGCGGACCGCCCACCGTGGACGGCGCGACCTCGTGCGCGAGCAGCAGGCCCTGTTTCGCCATCTGCTTCAGTGCGTGGTAGATCGAGCCGGGCTTGGCGTTGGACCACTCGTGCGCGCCCCAGTACTCCAGGTCGTTGCGCACCTGGTAGCCGTGGGCCCGCCCGTGCTGGCGGACCGCGCCGAGCACCAGGAGACGGATCGCTGACATGGGGTCCAGATTAGAAGGAAGCGCCCCGCTCCCCCGCCACCAGGTCCCGGGCCGCGGATGCGCCACCGGCCGCGCTTGAGCCGCCGGTGGTCGATTCCCCAGGCGCGGGAGCCTTCCGGCCGCGGGTTTCCCGCGAGCTGATCGGTGGCGTGCAGGAGATCGTCAACCCCTGCGGGGTCACCTTTGAGGTGCCCCGTGGCCGCGTCCAGGGCAGCCGGCCCCCAGACGACCTGCCAGGTCACTCCTCCCCCCGCCCGGCCGCCTCCAACAAGACGCCGCGCGCCTGGGCGTGCGGGTCAGAACGGGAACCCGCTGCGCCCGTGCTGTACCGAGATCCACTTCTGGGTCGTGAAGGCGTCCAGCATGGTGTCGCCGTTGAGGCGGCCGATGCCGGACTGCTTCTCGCCCCCGAAGGGGACGATCGGCTCGTCGTGCACGGTGCCGTCGTTCACGTGGAACATGCCGGTGTCGATCCGCTTGGCGAACGCGACGCCCCGTTCGATGTCCGCCGTGTGCACGGCGCCGCTCAGCCCGTAGGGGGTGTCGTTGACGAGGCGTACGGCCTCCTCCTCGCCGTCGAACGGGACGAGGAAGGCGACCGGCCCGAAGACCTCCTGCCTCAGCAGCGCGGAGTCGGCGGGCAGGTCGGTCAGGACCGACGGCTCGACGAGGTTGTCCGTGGTCGTGCCGTGCACCAGGGCGGTGGCGCCCTCGGCGAGGGCCTGCTCGACCACGCCGGAGATGGCGTCCGCCTGCGAGGAGTTGATCACCGGGCCGATGACGGTCGACGGGTCGCGCGGGTCGCCGGCCTTGAGGGTCTTCACCTTGGCGACGAACTTCTCGGTGAACTCGTCGGCGACCGAGCGGTCGACCAGCACACGGTTGGCGGCCATGCAGACCTGCCCCTGGTGCACGTACCGGCTGAAGACGGCGGCGTCGACCGCGTAGTCGACATCGGCGTCGTCGAGGACCACCAGGGCGCTGTTGCCGCCGAGTTCGAGAACCGAGTGCTTGAAGTTGGCGGCGCAGACCGTCGCCACGTGGCGGCCGACCTTGTCCGAACCGGTGAAGGAGATCACCTTCGGCACCGGGTGCTCCAGGAAGGCGTCGCCGATCTCCGCGATGTCGGTGACCACGACGTTGAGCAGACCGCCCGGCAGGCCGGCGTCCTCCAGGAGCTTCGCGACCAGCGTGCCGCCGACGATCGGGGTGTTCTGGTGCGGCTTGAGGACGACGCCGTTGCCCAGGGCGAGGGCGGGGGCGACCGACTTCAGGGAGAGGAGGAAGGGGAAGTTGAAGGGGCTGATGACGCCCACGACGCCGACCGGCACCCGGTAGACGCGGTTCTCCTTGCCCTCGACCGGCGAGGGGATGATCCGGCCCTCGGGGCGCAGCGCCAGGTGGACCGCCTCGCGCAGGAACTCCTTGGCGAGGTGCAGCTCGAAGGCGGCCTTCAGACGCGTGCCGCCCAGCTCGGCGACGATGGCGTCACTGATCTCCGCCTCGCGCTCCTCGACCAGGCGCAGGGCCTTCTCGAACACCGCGCGGCGGGCGTACGGGTTCGTCGTGGCCCACTGCTTCTGGGCGCGCTCGGCGGCCCGGTAGGCCGTGTCGACCTCGTCGACCGTGGCTATGGTGATCGAGGCGAGCTTCTCGTTGTCGTACGGGTTGAAGTCGATGATGTCCCAGGAACCGGTGCCCGAGCGCCACTCGCCGTCGATGTACTGCTGGGCGAGGTCGGTGAAGTACGACGACATGTGTTCCCTCAATCCGCTTAGCTGCCGCAGCTGCCGCGAGCGAGCCGCCTGACTGCGGGTCATCGTACTGATGTTTCAAAGGAGTTGGAGGAGCCCTCGCAGAAGGCCCCGGCTCTCGTCCGGCCCCGGGCTGTCCTGCTGCAGTTCCTTCAGCGCCGTCTCGTACTGGATGACGTCCTCGGACTTGTCCAGATACAGCGCGCTGGTGAGCTGCTCCAGATAGACGACGTCCGACAGGTCGGACTCGGGGAAGCTGAGGATCGTGAACGCGCCGCTCTCGCCGGAGTGCCCGCCGAAGCCGAACGGCATGATCTGCAGCCGCACATTGGGGCGTTCGGACATGTCGATCAGGTGCTGGAGCTGGCCGCGCATCACCTCGCGGTCGCCGTACGGACGGCGCAGCGCGGCCTCGTCCAGGACGATGTGGAACTCGGGGGCGCTCTCGGCGACGAGGTGCTTCTGCCGCTCCAGGCGCAGCGCCACGCGCCGTTCGACGTCCGCCTCGCCCGCGCCCTTCATGCCGCGCCGGACGACCGCGCGGGCGTACTCCTCGGTCTGCAGCAGTCCGTGCACGAACTGCACCTCGTAGACCCGGATCAGCGAGGCGGCGCCCTCCAGGCCCACATAGGTGGGGAACCAGTTGGGCAGCACGTCGGAGTAACTGTGCCACCAGCCCGCGACGTTGGCCTCCTTGGCCAGGGAGAGCAGGGAGGCGCGCTCCTGCCCGTCCGTGATGCCGTACAGGGTCAGCAGGTCCTCGACGTCCCTGGTCTTGAAGCTCACCCGGCCCAGCTCCATCCGGCTGATCTTCGATTCGGAGGCGCGGATCGAGTAGCCCGCCGCCTCTCGCGTGATCCCGCGCGTCTCGCGCAGTCGCCTGAGTTGTGATCCGAGCAGCATGCGCCGCACCACCGATCCGGGCTCTCCCGCGCTCACGTCCGCCAGCCTCCCCAACCGTCTTCAGGGGCCGAAGTCTGCCACTAAAACACTCCGAGCAGTACTCGTCCGGTTACGGAAACGGAATCGAGCCAACGGAAACGCTCGGGATCATGCACGGAGCGGGCGGAACCAGCCGTCTCGGAGGGTGAAGAGCAGCCGAAGATGACGGAAAAATTGCCCAACAAGCGGTACGGGCAGGCCTATTTCGGTCACGTGCACGTGCATCTGCCCTTGCATCTGCGGTACGCATCCGAAACCATGGTCCCGCACCACCGCGCCGCATCGCTACGACCGCGAATCACCGGGAGTGCCTCGCATGGGGACGAATGGATCGACCATGCTCGAGCCGTTAAGGCAGGGCCTTCCGCCACTCGACCCCGCGGCCGTGTCCAACGCCGCCTCCTGCGCCCTGCCCGCGCGCTACGAAGCGGTGCGCGAGGCACGGAGGTTCACCCGCAGGACGCTTGAGGGCTGGGACACCGGCGACCGCTTCGACGACATCTGCCTGGTGGTCTCCGAACTCGTCACCAACGCCCTGCGGCACGCGCTGCCCGCCGACGTTCCCCGGCACACGGAGCAGAACGGTCCCGTCCGGCTGCATCTGATGCGCTGGACCGAGCGGGTGGTGTGCGCGGTGCGTGATCCCAGTCACGACAGCCCGGTGGCCCGGGATACGGACGACGACTCCTCGGCGGAGTCGGGCCGGGGCCTGTTCCTCGTCGACTCCTTCAGCGACAGCTGGGGCTGGCACCCGCTCGCCGGGACGCTCAACGGCAAGGTCGTCTGGGCCCTGTTCCGGCTCCAGCAGCACGGCGACAGACCGGACCGGCCCTACGAGTGACGAACCGCGGCGCCTACGTGTGCCGCGGTTCTACGCGTGTCCACGGGCGGAAAGAGGCGCCGGCGACACGTCCGCGGCGCGTGGGACGGCGTCCGGTCAGCTCGCGATCAGGTGGTCGAACTCGCCGTCCTTGACGCCCAGCAGCATGGCCTCGATCTCGGCCCGCGTGTAGACGAGCGCGGGGCCGTCGGGGAAGCGGGAGTTGCGTACCGCGACCGCGCCGCCGGGCAGCCGCGCGAACTCCACGCAGGATCCCTGCGAGTTGCTGTGCCGGCTCTTCTGCCAGGCCACGTCGTGCAGGTGCGTGGCGGCCATACCGTTGTACGCGCCGGACGCGTCGTCAGCGGCGTACACGTCGTACACGTCGTGGTCCACAGGTCGCTCCCCGGTGGTGCACTGGCTGATGTGGCCATTGGTGCAGTGGTCAACTGATCCGGATCATAACCCTGTTCACGTGCCGATGCATGAGCAAATGCACGTGCACGCGCGGTGTTCCCGCGGTTACAGCTTTGACGACCGCTTTACCGAACCCTGCCCTCTTTGACGCCCACTCCGTAGAAGTCGTTCCCGCGTGTGCCCCCGGAATCGAAGAAGATGCACCAGCATGAAACAGGACCGGGGACCCGCTCGTGGAAGCGGGTCCCCGGTACGTGGCCGATGCGGGCCGGTGCGCGGCGCTGCTCAGCGCGTGGCGTACGGCAGCAGGGCCATCTCGCGGGCGTTCTTGATCGCCTTGGCCAACTGCCGCTGCTGCTGGGACGTCACACGTGTGACGCGGCGGCTGCGGATCTTGCCGCGGTCGGAGATGAACTTCCGCAACAGGTCGGTGTCCTTGTAGTCGATGTACGTCACTTTGGCCTGGTCCAGCGGGTTGGGCCGCTGCTTGACGGGCTTGCGTTCGCTCTTGCGGGGCATGGGGTCAGACCTCCAGGAGGGTGTCGAAGGCGGTCGGCAGCCGTTCCCAGGCGCCCTGGCCCGCGGCGTACTCGGCGTCGGTCAGCAGGCAGGACTCCAGGAGCCCCGCCAGGCCGTCGCTGTCGAGTCCGGGCGAGGTGAAGACCAGGTGCTGGCACCGGTCGCCGTGCTCGGGGTGCCAGTCCAGCGCGGCGGCGGCGCGGCGCACGGGCGGGACGAGGTCCCAGGCGGCGTCGGGCAGCGACGCGAGCCACGGTCCCGCGCTCTCCACGCACAGGGCCCCGCCGGCGGCGTCCCAGTGCAGCAGGGTGTCCGCCTTGCCGGCGAGCCAGAACCGGCCCCGGCTGCGGGCGGCGGCGCAGGTCAGGTCCTCCAGCGCCGCGTACAGCCGGTCCGGGTGGAAGGGGCGGCGGCGACGCCAGACCAGGGTGGTGACGCCGTGCGCGTCGGCCTCGGCGGGCAGCAGGGCGCAGGCCGGGTGCTGGGCGGCGGCCGCGGCCTCCACGTCGAAGCCCGCGAGGGCGGCCCGCGCCAGCTCGGAGGACTCGGGTGCTGCGCCCGCCGGGTCACCGTGGCCGATCGGGACCCGGCGGGCTGTCGGATGGAGCTGGGTGAGCAGCTCACGGTCCTCGTCGTCGGCCTCCGGGGAGCCGGGGGGCGAGTCGGCGAGGGCGAGGACGGGGGCGTACTCCAACTGGCGCGCGAAGGTGTCGGCGACGGTGCGCTGGTCGGTGGCCGCGGCGGCGAGGCCGCGCTCGGCGAGGTCGTCGCCGTTGCCGAGGTAGGGCAGCACCAGGGCCGGGTCGACGGCGGTGATCACGCCGGTGACGGTGAAGCCGCCGGCCGTCACCACCTCCGCCATGGCCTTGGGCTCGACGGAGTCCCACAGCTCGACCACGGCCAGCGGGGTGCCTCCGGCGTCCGCGAGCCGTGCCAGCTCGGGGACGAGGTCCTCGCGCAGCGCGCAGCAGGCGCAGTCGTTGACGAGGGGCGCCTCGCCGGCGGCCAGGATGCCGGTGGCGTCCCGGACGGTCCGCACGACCGTGCCCGCGGTGGCCGTGGCGAGGTCGTGGTGGAGTACGACGCTGCCGGGCACGTCGGCCAGCAGCCGTGCCACGGCCGCCCGGCGGGCGTCGGCGTGCAGGCCGCCGACGATCACGACCGGCAGTCCGGGGCGGCCCGGGTGGCTCATGCCCCGCCCTGCTTTCCGTACCGCCGCTCGAAGCGCTCCACGCGGCCCGCGGTGTCCAGGACGCGGGCGGTGCCGGTGTAGAAGGGGTGGCTGACGTGGGAGATCTCGACGTCGACTACCGGGTAGGTGTTGCCGTCCTCCCACTCGACGGTGCGCTCGCTGGTCATGGTCGAGCGGGTGAGGAAGGCGTAGTCCGCCGCGCGGTCGCGGAAGACTACCGGGCGGTACTCGGGGTGGATTCCCTTGCGCATGACGGCTCAGCGCTCCTCTCGGAAGTCGACGTGGCGGCGGACGACCGGGTCGTACTTGCGCAGGGTCAGCCGGTCCGGGTCGTTGCGGCGGTTCTTGCGGGTGACGTAGGTGAAGCCGGTCCCGGCGGTGGAGCGGAGTTTGACGACCGGACGGAGTTCGTTGCGTGCCATGCTGCTATCTTACTGAAAATGAATTCCATTAACAGCATCGACCGTACGGTCTGAAGGAGAGGTACGTCACCGTGTCCGCCCACTGCATGCTGACCGGCACCCGGCCCGGCTTCGGCAACCGCATCTCCCACTCCCACCGGCGGACCTCCCGCCGCTTCGACCCCAACATCCAGACCAAGCGCTACTGGCTGGCGAGCGAGAGCCGGCACGTACGGCTGCGGCTGTCCACGAAGGCGATCAAGACGGTCGACGCGATCGGCGTCGAGGCGGCGGTGGCGCGCATCCGTGCCCGGGGAGTGAAGGTCTGATGGCGAAGAAGAGCAAGATCGCGAAGAACGAGCAGCGCCAGGAGATCGTCGCGCGGTACGCCGCGCGGCGGGCCGAGCTGAAGGAGATCATCCGCCGGCCGTCCTCGACGGAGGCCGAACGGCTCGCCGCCCAGCGGGAACTGCGCGCCCAGCCGCGCGACGCGAGCCCGACGCGGGTGCGCAACCGCGACCAGATCGACGGACGCCCGCGCGGCTACTTCCGCGTCTTCGGGCTGTCCAGGGTGAACCTGCGCGGGCAGGCCCACGCCGGACATCTGCCCGGAGTCCGCAAGTCGTCCTGGTAGCTTGCGGCTGTCTTGGGGCCGACCCGGCCGTCCGGCTACAGCTTGGAGCTTCCGGTGACGTTGGTGACTGCGGAGAATGCGGCGAGTACGGGGAATACGGCGAGTACGGCGAGCACGGTCGGCACGGCGCGTGGGCGGGGGGCGGGGCGGCGGTCCGTGCGGGCCGCGGCCGTGGGTCTCGGGCTGGTGGGCGCGCTGGCGCTGACCGCGTGCACCGACGGCGGCGGCTCCGAGGACGGCGGTTCGGGCGACGGCTCGGGCGGCGGTGACCGGTCCTCGGCGGCGCCCGGCGCGTCCGCGAGCGCGGAGACGGGCGGCGGCGACGGGCCGGCGTCCGCCGCCGGCGAGTTGGAGGGCAGTTGGCTGGCCACCGCCGACGGCCAGGCCGTCGCGCTGATGGTCACCGGCGACCAGGCCGCCCTCTTCGCCACCGGCGGAACCGTGTGCACCGGCACCGCGGGCGAGGACTCCGGCACCCGGACGATCCGGCTGAAGTGCACCGGCGGCAACGACGACCGGACCACCGGCACGGTCGGGTCGGTCGACCGGACCTCGCTCAAGGTGACCTGGCAGGGCGGCCTCGGCGAGGAGACGTACACCAGGTCCGAGGGCGGCTCGCTGCCGCCCGGACTGCCGACGGAGGGCCTCGGCTCCTGAGCCCTTCCAGCGGGCGCCCGGCGGTCACGGCAGTGGGCGTCGGCGGCCGACCTCGGCGCGGTCGGCGGCGCGGGTTCCCTCCGTCCAGCCGGCCGTGTCGCCCGCGCCGCGCAGCCGGGTCGTGGTCGTCCGCGGGAACATGCGCTCCAGTCGGTCGGTGACCGCGACCTCGCGGGAGGCCAGCACCGGCAGGAGATCCACGCCCGACCCCGTACCGGTGTCGGCGGTGGCCGCCTGCGTCGCGGCCCGCAGCCGACTCCCCGCGCGGTGGGCGTAGGCGGCGAGGAACGACTGCCGGAAGGTCTTGGTCCGCCCCCGCCCGCCGGCCCGCTGGGCGGCCTCGGCCCGCGTCATCGCGGCTTCGGCCTGCACCAGCAGCGAGGTGTGGAGGAGTTCGACCGCCTCCAGGTCGGCCTCGAAGCCGACGACGGTCGAGAAGCCGAGGGGCTCGTTCCACACGGCCCGGCAGTGGTTGGCGTCGGCCACCGCGTCCAGCAGCACCGCCTTGGCCTGCTCGTACGGCGGATCCACCCCGATCCGGCAGGCGCCGGGGGCGTCTGGCGCGGGCGCGTGCGCCGACAGCAGGGCCTCGTCGAGGCTGTGCCGGGCCATCAGCTCCTGCGCCTTGGCGCTGAGCGCCTCCGCCTCCTGCGGATACCCGGTCGCCTCCGCCTTGGCGAGCAGCGCGCGGATGCGGGCGAGGGCGCGGGACTCGGGCCGGCCCTCCCGCCTCTCCCCCGCGTCCAGCGGCTCCAGCGTGGGCAGCCGCAGCAGCAGGCGGTACAGCTCCAGTACGGCGGTGGCGCGCGAGAAGCGGTCGGTGCGCGATGGTGCCTGGTCCGCCGGCACTCCGTCGAGCTGGGCGGCCCAGCGGGGCCCTCGCGGACGGTCGTGCGGCGCCTGGGCGCGGATCAGCGCCGCCACCAGCCGTACGTGTACGTCGTCCAGTTCCCGCCGCACGATCCGTACGAGGTCGGCGGGCTGCCAGCCGCGCCGCCAGGCCGCGGCCACGAACTCATCACCGCGCCGGGCGAGTTCCGCGTCGGCCGCCGGGTCGGCCGCGAGCAGCGAGGCGGCGCCGTCCAGGGCGTCGTCGGCGGCGGCGTACAGGGCGCTCTCGAAGGCACGGTCGACGGTGCGGGGCGTACTCACCCGGCGATGGTGCCACGGCCCGCCTCACTCCATGACGCTCACCGCGGCCATGAAGGAAGGTGTCAACCGGCAGTTGACGCTCCCAGGGGCGCAACCTACGGTTGACACATGGCGACCAACCCGAGTCCCACCGCATCCGTACGTCTCGACGAACTCATCACCGCGATCAAGAAGGTGCATCCCGAGCCCCTGGAGCAGCTCCAGGACGCCGTCCTCGCCGGCGAGCACCTCGGCGAGGTGGCGGACCACCTCATCGGCCACTTCGTGGACCAGGCCCGGCGCTCCGGCGCGTCCTGGACCGACATCGGCAGGAGCATGGGCGTCACCCGGCAGGCGGCGCAGAAGCGCTTCGTGCCCAAGGAGTCGGCCGACCTCGACCCGAGCCAGGGCTTCAGCCGCTACACACGCCGCGCGCGCCAGGCCGTCATGGCGGCCCACGACGCGGCCAAGGCAGCCGGCAGCACGGAGGTCCTGCCCGAGCACCTCGTCCTCGGCCTGGTCACCGAAGGCGAGAGCCTCTCCGCCGAGGCGATCGCCGCGCAGGGCGTGACCCCCGACGCGATCCGCGAGGCGGCGTCCACGGCGCTCCCGCCGGCCGCCGCCGAGGTCCCGGAGCCGGTGCCCTACGGCCCCGCGGCCATCAAGGTCCTCGAACTCACCTTCCGCGAGGCCCTGCGCCTCGGCCACAACTACATCGGCACCGAGCACATCCTGCTCGCCCTGCTGGAGCACGAGCACGGCGAGGGCGTACTCAGTGGTCTCGGCCTCGACAAGGAGGCCGCCGAGCGCTACGTCACCGAGACCCTGGCGGAGTTCATCCAACTGACCAAGGGGACGGAGACCGGGAGCGAAGAGGGCTGAGGCCCGGCCCGAGAGGGGCCGGCGTGCGGGCACGGCGGGGGCCGTTGTCAGACCCTCCTGCGACACTCACGTCATGGCCGACCGGTGGGTGCTCGCCGTGGCCGAGGGCGGTGGCGCGGAGGTCGCTCCCCTCGGTCCCGAAGGGCTGCCCGCGGGACCGGTGAGGCGGGAGCCCGACCTCGCCGAGGCCGTGCGGAGCAGGCCGGGCGTCACGCGCTGGGTGTGGCGGTCCACCGCCGAGGTCGTCCCGCACCTGCTCGCCACGGGGGTGCGAGTGGAGCGGTGCTACGACATGGAGGCCGCCGAGACCCTCCTGCTCGGCCACGAGGGGCGGTACGGGGAGCCACGCTCGACGGCGGCGGCCCTGGCCCGGCTGCGCGGCAGCCCCGTACCGCCCGATCCGCCGCCGCGCTCCGCCGAGCCGGGCGCGCAGTCCTCACTGTTCGAGCCCCAGGTCGTCCACCTGCCCCTGGAGGACCTGCTCGCCGTCTACGCCGAGCAGCAGCGGCGCCACGACCGGTCCGCGCACCCCGACCGGATGCGGCTGCTGACGGCGGCCGAGTCGGCGGGGATGCTGGTGGCCGCCGAGCTGAACCGCGCCGGGCTGCCCTGGCGGGCCGACGTGCACCGCGAGGTCCTGCGCGACCTGCTGGGCGAGCGGTATGCGGGCGGGGGCGAGCCGCGCCGCCTGGCCGAGCTGGCGGAGGAGGTGTCCGCGGCGTTCGGCCGGCGGGTACGGCCCGACCTGCCCGCCGATGTCGTCAAGGCCTTCGGGCAGGCGGGCGTCAAGGTCGGCTCCACCCGCCGCTGGGAGCTGGAGTCGGTCGACCACCCGGCCGTGAAGCCGCTCATCGAGTACAAGAAGCTGTACCGGATCTGGGTCGCGCACGGCTGGTCGTGGCTCCAGGACTGGGTGCGGGACGGGCGGTTCCGCCCCGAGTTCCTGGCCGGCGGCACCGTCACCGGACGCTGGGTGACCCACGGCGGGGGCGCTCTGCAGATCCCCAAGGTGATCCGGCGGGCCGTCGTCGCCGACCCTGGCTGGCGGCTGGTCGTCGCCGACGCCGACCAGATGGAGCCGCGCGTGCTGGCGGCGATCTCCCGCGACCCGGGTCTGATGGAGGTGGCCGGCCGGCAGAGCGACCTCTACCAGTCGGTGTCCGACCGCGCCTTCTCCGGCGACCGCGCCCAGGCGAAGCTCGCCGTGCTCGGCGCGGTGTACGGCCAGACCTCCGGCGACGGCCTGAAGAACCTCGCCGCGCTCAGACGCCGCTTCCCGAGGGCGGTGGCGTACGTCGACGACGCGGCCCGCGCGGGTGAGGAGGGCCGGCTCGTGCGCACCTGGCTGGGCCGCACCTGCCCACCGGCGGCCGGCGCGGCCGACGGCGCCGAGGAAGCGGGCCTCCCGCAGGACGACCCCGCCGACTCCGGGGCCCGCCCACAGGACTGGGTCCCCGGCCACGCCTCCACCGACGCCCGCGCCCGGGGCCGCTTCGCCCGCAACTTCGTCGTCCAGGGCAGTGCCGCCGACTGGGCCCTGCTGCTGCTCGCCGCGCTGCGCCAGGCCTGCGCGGGGATGGCGGCGGAACTGGTGTTCTTCCAGCACGACGAGGTGATCGTGCACTGTCCGCGCGAGGAGGCCGACACCGTCGTCACGGCGATCCGCGAGGCGGCGGAGCTGGCGGGGCGGCTGACGTTCGGGCGGACGCCGGTGCGGTTTCCGTTCACCACGGCGGTGGTGGAGTGCTACGCGGACGCCAAGTGAGGGGCCGTCGCCCGGATGCCGGGTGGCCGGCGGGCAGTCGGCGGTGCCTCCCCCGTCAGGCGGGGCCGGCCGGGTCCGAGGAGGGGGCCCGTCCCAGCAGTTCCTCCGAGCGCTCCCACAGCCGGCGGGCCAGTTCGGGGTCGGCGGCCTGGCGGTTGGTGCGGGCGGGCCTGCGCTTCTCGTAGTAGACGCCGGACTCCCAGTCGACGCCCGGCCGGCCCTCGGCCAGCCAGGTCAGATGCTCGGCGCCCTTCTCGGGGGAGATGAGCATGGCGCGGGTGAATCGGTTGGTGGCGATGAACCGCATCAGGCCGCTCTCGGACCGGGTGCCGAAGCTCGTCGCCACATTGCCGGGGTGGAAGGCGGCGGCGGAGAGGCCCTGCGCGTGGTGGCGCCGGTGCAGTTCCTTGGTGAACAGGATGTTCTCCAGCTTCGCGGCCCCGTAGGCCCGGATCGGGCTGAAGTTCCGGTCGAGGTCGAGATCGCCGGTGTCGAGCCTTCCGGCCGTCCGGGCGCCGACGCTGGAGGTCTGGAGCACCGACGCACCGGACGCGATCAGCTTGTCCATCAGCAGGCCGGTGAGCAGGAACGGCGCCAGGTGGTTGATCTGGAAGGTCCTCTCGAATCCGTCCACGGTCTTCGCGGGGTCGCCGAAGACGCCGCCCGCGTTGTTGGCGAGCACATCGATACGCGGGTAGGCGGCGTCCAGCCGGGCTGCCAGAGCGCGCACTTCGTCGAGGCGGGTGAAGTCGGCGACGCAGCTGTCGGCGCCGATCTCGTCGGCGACGCTCTTCGTCCTGCCCGGGGAGCGGCCGACGACCACGACCTGGTGGCCGCCGCGGTGCAGTTGACGTGCCGCCGCGGCGCCGATGCCGTCGCTCGCGCCGGTGATGACGATGGTCTTGCCGGGGGCCATGAGAGGACTCCTCCGATGAGATGCGGGGTCACTGTGACTGGCACCCTACGCCACTTCTGACAGTCACTGACGGATTCGTCGGCAGTCGTTACTCTGGTCGCACTATGAGCGACAAGCAGCAGACCGGCCTCCGTGAGCGCACCCGTCGCGCCGTCCGGGGGGAGATCGCCGAGGCCGCGAAGACGCTGTTCGTGGAGCGCGGCTTCGAGGCGACGACGATCGACGACATCGCGAACGCCGTGGGCATGTCCCAGCGGAGCGTCTTCCGGTACTTCGCCAGCAAGGAGGAGATCGTCCTCGGCAAGTTCGACCTCGTCGTGGACGACATGCTGGCCGAACTGCGCGCCCGGCCGATCGCCGAACCGCTCTGGACGTTGCTGCACCGCACCTTCGGCGTGCTGGCGTCCATGGCCGAGGAGCCGCCGCACACGGAACTGGCGGAGCCGATCCACCGGGTCGTCTTCCAGACGCCCGCGCTGCTCGCCGGGTACCTCCAGCGCCTCCAGCGGATGCAGGAGGCCGTCGTGGCCGAGCTGCTGGCCCGCGCGAGGACGGCGGGCGCGCCCTACGCCGACGACGACCCTGCGCCGCGTGCCGTCACGGCGGCGGCCTTCGGCTGCCTCGTCGCCGCCCAGCACTCCTGGCTGGCCTCGGGCCCCGAGGGCTCCTTCGCCTCCGCCCTCGACCGCGCCATGGCGACCGTCGGCCCGCGCGTCTGACCGGCGGCGAGCCGCTCGGGCGCCGTCCAAGCCGTCCAAGCCGTCCCACCGGTCCGCCGCCGGGAGGTCGCGGATACCGGGATTGGCAAAGTGGTTTCGGGGAAGCCCCCCGGTCCCCGCTTGCATCGGCCACCCGCGGCTCGCACGGTGGGTGAGGTGGTGGAAACGCGGACTTCCTTCGGTGCGGTCCGACGCCACCTTGCCTTCCCGTACCTGTCTCCTTGAGGAGCGGCCATGAAGATCGGCATCGTCGGCGCCGGCAACATCGGTGGAACCCTGACGAAGCGGCTCTCCGCCGTCGGGCACGACGTTTCGGTGGCCAACTCCCGGGATCCACGCACCCTCGCCGACCTGGTGGAAGGCACCGGTGCGCACGCCGTCCGGGCCACGGAGGTCGCGCGCGGGGCCGATGTCGTGGTCGTGACGGTTCCGGAGATCAGCGTCCCGGACCTGCCCGACAACCTCTTCGGGGGCGCCGCCGACCACCTGGTGGTGGTCGACACGTGCAACTACTACCCCCGGCAGCGGGACGGCCGTATCGACGCGATCGAGCAGGGCACGCCGGAGAGCCGGTGGGTCGAGACCCGGCTGGGCCGCCCGGTGATCAAGGCGTTCAACAACATCTTCGCGCCCCACCTGCTGGACAAGGGGCTGCCCGCCGGAACGGCCGGGCGTATCGCGCTGCCGGTGGCCGGCGACGACGCGGCGGCCAAAGAAGTGGTGATGCGCCTCGTGGACGAGATCGGTTTCGACCCGATCGACGCGGGCGGCATCGAGGACTCCTGGCGCCAGCAGCCCGGTACGCCCGTGTACACCACGGACAAGGACGCCGAGGGCGTGCAGAAGGCACTCGCGGAGGCGAGCCCCGAGCGGGCTCCGCAGTGGCGGGCCACCACCGACAGCCCCGGCAGCTTCACCGACCCCGCCTGAGCATCGGGAGCGCCCACAGCTCTCGGGGCCCCGGAACACCGACCCGAGCCGCGAAGGGAAACACGACGTGACAGGCGACGGCAGGACAATGCGCGCGTGGCAGGTCCGTCGGCCCGCGCCGATCGAGCAGGAGCCCCTGGTCTACGTCGAGAAGCCGATCGCGGAACCCGCCCCGGGCGAACTGCTGGTGCATGTGCGCACCTGCGGCGTCTGCCGGACCGACCTGCACGTCAGCGAGGGCGACCTGCCGGTGCACCGGGACCGTGTGACGCCCGGTCACGAGGTCGTCGGCGTGGTGGCGGCGCTCGGCGAGGGCGCGGCCGGCTTCGAGGTCGGCGACCGGGTGGGGGTGGCCTGGCTGCGGCACACCGACGGCACGTGCGCCTACTGCCGCCGCGGGCTGGAGAACCTCTGCCCGAACTCGCTGTACACCGGCTGGGACGCCGACGGCGGGTACGCGGAGTACACCACCGTGCCCGCCGCGTTCGCCTACCGGCTGCCCGACGGGGTCGCCGACACGGCGCTCTCCCCGCTGCTGTGCGCGGGCATCATCGGCTACCACGCGCTGCAACGCGCCGAGTTGCCCAAGGGCGGCCGGCTCGGGCTGTACGGCTTCGGCGGCAGCGCGCACCTGTGCCTCCAGGTCGCCCTGGCGCAGGGGGCGCGGGTGCACGTGCTCACCCGGGGCGACGCCGACCGGCGGCTGGCCCTGGAACTCGGCGCCGCCTCCGCGCACGGTGCCTACGACCAGCCGCCGGAGCCGCTGGACAGCGCGATCCTGTTCGCACCCGTCGGTGACCTGGTACCGGTCGCCATGCGGGCACTGGACCGGGGCGGCACCCTGTCGATCGCGGGCATCCACCTGACCGACACCCCGCCGCTGAACTACGAGCGCGAGCTGTTCTACGAGCGGCAGCTTCGCAGCGTCACGTCCAACACCCGTGACGACGGACGGGAGTTCCTGGAACTCGCGGCCCGCCACGACGTACGCGCGACCACGCACAGCTACCCGCTGTCCGAGGCGCAGCGCGCCCTCCAGGACCTCGACGCGGGGCGCTTCGACGGCGCGGCCGTGCTCGTCAACGACGTCTCCACCGGCGTAGGAGCGCCGCCCGTGTCACCCGCCTGCCGGCCGGTCGCCGGCCACGGGAACGCGGCCAGGAGACAGGAAAGGAGCTTTCGCGTGGATGTGCGGAGCCGGTCGGGCCGAGGAAGGTCGGTATGAACGACGTACAAGAGACCGTTGTCGCGGGCATTTTGAAGGAGTCGGCACCCAGCGAGGCCAGGGTGGCGCTGACACCGCAGGGACTGCACCGCCTCACGGCGAAGGGCATCTCCGTGGTCGTCGAGACGGGCGCGGGATCGAAGGCCTCCTACTCCGACGACGCCTACGAGGAGGCCGGAGCCAAGATCCTTCCGGTCGGTGAGATCGTCGCGCGCTCCGACGCGCTGCTCGGCGTCGACGCGCCCTCCCAGGATCTGATCGAGCGGCTGCGGCCGGGACAGTTCCTGTTCGGGATGCTCCAGGCCCGTACCTCGTCCCAGCTCGTCGACTCCCTGAAGAAGAAGGGAGTCGTGGCGGTGAGCCTGGACATGATCCCGCGCACGCTGAGCAGTGCCCAGTCCATGGACGCGCTGACCTCGCAGGCCAATGTGGCCGGGTACAAGTCGGTGCTCGTCGCGGCGGACACCTACACGCGCTACCTGCCGATGCTGATGACCGCCGCCGGAACGGTGCGGCCGGCCAAGGTACTGGTCCTGGGGGCCGGCGTCGCCGGGCTCCAGGCGATCGGCACGGCACACCGGCTGGGCGCGGTGGTCTCCGGATACGACGTGCGTCCCGCGACCCGCGGCGACGTTCGAGTCGCTGGGTGCCACCTTCCTCGATCTGGGACCGGCCTCGGGCGAGGGGGAGGGCGGCTACGCGCGGCAGCTCACGCCCGAGGAGCAGGAGGCGCAGCAGCGGGCCCTGCGCGAGCAGATAGCGCAGCAGGACATCGTGATCACCACGGCGCAGGTGCCGGGCCACAAACCGCCCCTGCTGGTCACGCAGGAGGCGCTGGACGCCATGCGTGCGGGCTCGGTGGTGGTGGACCTGGGGGCGAGCGAACTGGGCGGCAACGTCGCCGGCTCGGTCCCCGACAAGCGGATCGTCACCGACAACGGGGTGACCGTGATCGGCGCGCCGCACCTGCCCGCCGAGGTGCCGAGCGCGGCCTCCGAGGCGTACGCGCGCAACATCTCCGACCTTCTCCTGCACTTCCTGCGGGACGGGTCCCTCTCGGTCGACCCGGCGGACGAGATCGACTCCCACGTCGTGGTCGCCGGCCTGCCGGACCGTCCCGCGACCGCGCAGGCAGCGGAATCCGACTCCGGCGGCAAGCCCGCCTCGCCCACCCCGGGGAGCCAGTCATGAGCATGGGACTTCTCACCGACATCACCGTCTTCGTCCTGAGCCTGTTGGTCGGAATCGAAGTGATCAGCAAGGTTCCGGCGACGCTCCACACCCCGCTGATGTCCGCGGCGAACGCCATCCACGGCGTCGTCCTGGTGGGCGTCATCATCGTCGCCGGTCACGCCCACGGCCCGACCAGCTACGTGTTCGTCGCCCTCGCGTCGATGTTCGCGGCGATGAACGTCGTCGGCGGGTTCACCGTCACCGACCGGATGCTGGAGATGTTCCGGCAGCCGGCGAAACCCGGCGCCGAGCAGGGCGGTGGAGCCGGCGGCAAGGCCGGTGGCCCGCAGGAGAGGAGCGTGGCGCGGTGAGTACCTATGACACGGTGACCTGGTTCCTCTACCTCGCCTGCGCGGTCTGCTTCGTCGGCGGACTGCACCTGATGAACTCCCCGCGCACCGCCCGTCGCGGCAACCTGCTGTCGGCCGGCGCGATGGTCGTGGCGATTGCCGTCGCCATCGCCGGTGCCGTACGCGACAGCCGGGCCAGCACGATCGGCACGATCCTGGTGATCGTCGGCGCCCTGGCCGGCGCGTGCGTCGGCGTGCTGTTCGCCCGCCGGGTCAAGATGACCGCGATGCCGCAACTGGTCAGCATCTTCAACGCGGTCGGCGGCGGCGCCGCCCTGCTGATCGCGATGACGGACGCGGTGACCGGCCGCGGCTCGAACCTGTCCGACCGGGTGACCGTCCCCGTGGTGCTGGGCGTCGTGATCGGAGGCGTCACCCTCAGCGGATCGGTGATCGCGGCCGGGAAGCTCCAGGGCCTCGTCTCCGGCAAGCCGATCGCCATCCCGGGCCGGCACATCCTGGACGTCGTCGCCGCGCTCCTCGTCATCGCCTCGGCAGTCTGGTACGTCGCCCGGCCCGACAACCTGACGCCCATCGCGATCCTGGGCGGCGTCGGCCTGGCGTTCGGCATACTGCTGGCGCTGCCGATCGGCGGCGCGGACATGCCCGTGGTGATCTCCCTGCTCAACGCGTTCACCGGGATCGCCGTGGCCATGGCCGGGTTCGTGATCGACAACGTCATCCTGATCATCGCCGGTGCCCTGGTCGGTGCCGCGGGCTCGATCCTCACCGGACTGATGGCCCGTGCGATGAACCGGTCGGTCGGCGCGATCATCGCCGGCGGCTTCGGCACCGGCGACAGCGCGGGCACCGCCCAGGCCGGAGCCGGCGGCGGGGCGGTGCACACCACCGAGGCGGACGACGTGGCGATCCAACTCGCCTACGCCCACAAGGTGATCATCGTTCCCGGATACGGGCTGGCCGCCGCGCACGCCGAGCACGAGGTCGCCGACCTCGCCTCCTTCCTCCAGGGACGCGGCATCGACGTGAGCTTCGCCATCCACCCGGTCGCCGGCCGGATGCCCGGCCACATGAACGTGCTGCTCGCCGACGCGAACGTCCCGTACGACGAACTCCTTGACCTGGACGAGGCCAACCCGCAGTTCGCCCAGGCGGACGTCGCCCTCGTCATCGGCGCCAACGACGTGACCAACCCGGCCGCCCGCCGCCCCGGCACGGCCGTGTCCGGGATGCCGATCCTCAACGTGGACCAGGCCAAGAGCGTCGTGGTGATCAAGCGCTCGATGGGGCACGGCTACGCCGGGATCGACAACGAGCTGTACACCAACCCGAAGACCAGCATGTTCTTCACCGACGCGAAGGAGGGGCTGACCTCGCTGCTGAGCGCGGTGAAGACCCTCGTCGCGTGAGGGGCCCGGAGCAGAAGGACCGGAAAGCGCAAGGAAGAAAGACGCAAGGAAGAAAGAGGAGAGAACCACCATGGCGTACCAGACCGTCAACCCGTACACCAACCAGACCGAGGCCACGTTCCCGGACCTGACCGACAAGCAGGTGGACGAGCTGCTGGACACCGCCCAGAGCACGTTCGAGTCGTGGAACGCGCTGTCCTTCGACGAGCGCAAGGCCGTGTGCAAGCGGGCCGCCGAGATCCTCCGGGAGCGTCCGCAGGAGTTCGCCCGGTACCTGACGCTGGAGATGGGCAAGCTGGCCGCGGAGAGCCTCGCCGAGGTGGAGCTGACCGCTTCGATCATCGACTACTACGCCGAGGGGGCCGAGGAGTTCCTGGCGCCCAGGTCCCTGCACCCCGCCGATCCCTCCGAGGGCGATCCCGTGGTGGTCAGCACCCCGCTGGGCGTGCTGCTGGGCGTGCAGCCCTGGAACTTCCCCTACTACCAGCTCGCGCGGGTCGCGGCACCGAACCTGATGGCCGGCAACGTCCTCATGGTCAAGCACGCCTCGATCGTGCCGCAGTCGGCCGCCGCCTTCGAGCGGTTGTTCGAGGAGGCCGGTGCGCCGAAGGGCGCGTACACGAACCTGTACGCCACCAGGGACCAGATCAACCGGCTGATCGACGACCCCCGGATCCGCGGGGTCGCGCTGACCGGAAGCGAGGAGGCGGGGGCGGCCGTCGCGGCCCGTGCCGGGCGCGCCCTCAAGAAGACCACGATGGAACTGGGCGGAAGCGACCCGCTGATCGTCCTGGCGGACGCCGACCTCGACAAGACCGTCGAGTGGGCGCTGTGGGGGCGGATGAACAACGGCGGCCAGTGCTGTGTGGCCTCCAAGCGGCTGATCCTGGTCGACGAGATCGCCGACGCCTTCCTCGAACGGTTCAGCGCCGCGGTCTCGAACCTCCGCGCCGGGGACCCGGCCGACCCGAACACCACGCTGCCGCCGATGTCGTCGCAGTCCGCGGCGGACAAGCTCAACGACCAGGTGCGGGCGGCGGTCGAGGCGGGCGCGGAGGCGACCCCGCTCGGCGACCCGGTCCCGACCACCGGCGCCTTCGTGCAGCCCACGCTGCTGACCGGCATCACGCCCGACAACCCCGCCTACGACCAGGAGTTCTTCGGCCCGGTCGCGCTGATCTTCCGCGTCAAGGACGAGGACGAGGCGATCCGGGTCGCCAACGACTCCCGCTACGGGCTGGGCGGCTCCGTCTTCACCCAGGACGAGGAGCACGGGGCCGAGGTGGCGCGGAAGATCGACACCGGCATGGTGTTCGTCAACCACCCGACCTGGACCAAGGCCGACCTCCCGTTCGGCGGCGTGAAGATGTCCGGCTACGGACACGAACTGGCGGGCCTGGGCATCCAGGAGTTCGTGTCCAAGAAGCTGATCAACGTCGTGCCGATCGACGCACCGGCCTGACGGTCACGCGTGCAACGCCCTGCCGTGGCCGGCCGCCCGTAGTGGCCGCGCGGCAGCAGGAAGGAGCGAGATGAACAGCACTGCGGATCAGAAGGTGGCGCTCGTCACCGGGGCCGGTCAGGGGATCGGCGCCGCGATCGCCCGGCGGCTGAGTTCCGACGGCTTCGCCGTCGCGGTCGTGGACATGGTCAGCGACAACGCCGCGCGGGTGGCCGACTCGATCGCCGCCGCCGGCGGCAGGAGCGTGAGCGTGACGGCCGATGTCACCGACCGGGACCAGGTGTTCGCGGCCGTGGACCAGGCGGCCTCGGAACTCGGCAACCTGCACGTGGTGGTCAACAACGCGGGCATCGCCCCCGTCAAGCCACTGCTGGACGTTCCGCAAGCAGGACGTGGAGAAGGTCTTCGCCGTCAACGTGATGGGCACGCTGTGGGGGATACAGGCCGCCGCGGCGAAGTTCCGCGCCCTCGGCCACGGCGGAAAGATCGTCAACGCGTCCTCGCAGGCGGGCCACGCGGGCGACCCCAGCCTGCCGATCTACGCCACGTCGAAGTTCGCCGTCCGAGGACTCACCCAGTCCGCGGCCATGGCCCTGGCGGACTACGGCATCACGGTCAACGCCTACTGCCCCGGCATCGTCGAGACACCGATGTGGGCGGGCATCGACAGCGAGATCTCCCGGGCCAGTGGCCGCGAACAGGGGGAGAGCACCGAGGACTACGCGAAGAAGATCGCACTCGGACGCCTGGAGAAGCCCGAGGACGTGGCCGCCTTCGTGTCGTTCCTCGCGGGGCCCGACTCCGACTACATGACCGGGCAGTCGCCGCTCATCGACGGCGGCATGGTCTACCGCTAGGCCCGGCCTTCGACGGGTGCCGCATCGGCAAAGAGTGCTCCCGACCGGAAGGGAGCACTCTTTCGCCCACCCGCTTACGAGTTGCCCGGCCCTGCCGAGGCCGAGCTGCCGGTGCTCGACGCAAGGCGGCGTCCTCGCTCGTCTTCCCACACGCGCAGGAGGACTTGCGGGTCCGCGCCGCAAGTCCGAGCGTATTGGAGGATGAAGCGCTTCGGCGGGAAGACAGCGCCGGTGAGGACACCGGTCAGGTATGTGTGGCCGACTCCGATCCTGTCCGCCAGGACCGCGTGGTCGATGCCCGCTTGCCGGCGTATCAGTTCGAGGACGAGCGCGATGTGTGTGAAGTACGACTGGGGACGGCTGGGAGCGGGCCCGGGAGAACAGCCCGGTTTACGGCGACGCCGCCACGGGGAGGGGGTCAACGCGATCTCCTCGGAGAGTCGTGGCACAGGCCCCGGTGGAGGACGCCAATCAACTGCCGGGGCACTGTTGCCGCTCGGCGCTGATGACCGAGCGGGTACGACGGTAGGCGCTCAGTAGTCCCCCGCTCTTCCCCTCCCGGCCGGGGAAACCACAGAGGTGCCTCTTGAAGACGGCCTCCCCGCAAGCAACTTGAGGATGGGAAACCGCGCGCCGTTCGAAGCGGCATTTGACATGGGCATTATCCGCCTGGCGAAATTCCCCTGACCGGACCGTCCGCGGCCGTGGAGTACCGCCGGTCCGTACGAGCTGTGTACGAATTGCACGTCACCAGCGACAGGGCCCCACGACAACCGGTGCGACAGTGCGATGAACCGGCAGTCCCACTGATTGCACTTGCACGCCTCGACGGGCTGAATCCAGACATTGTTGCCCCAAGCATGCATACATCACCGATAAAGGGGCGATCCTCAACTGGTCGGGCGAGATGCAATTGCATCTCGACAACGGGGTGTTCGTTCACCGCAGGAGGTAGTCCGGTGAGGAAGCCGACGCACACGTCACGCCAGGACGCCGACCAGGCCGGCGCGGTCTGGCGGAAGAGTTCGCACAGCAATCCGGAAGGAGAATGCGTCGAGGTCGCACAGCCGCCGGGCGGGGCGGTTCTGTTCGACGACTCCAAGCGGCACAACGGGACCGTAGTGGAGGTTTCAGCCGCCGCCGCGCGGACCTTCGTGGTCGCCGTGAAGCGGGGACGCCTCTGAACGGCTCGGGGTCTTCGCCGGACGCACCCCCCGCATCTGCAAATGGTGCGTCCGGCACGACCGGCCCGCCCGCTCCGCACCCGGCACAACCCGAGGGCAGGCCGGGCCCGAAACTTTTCCGACTGCACGTCGGCGATATCGAGCAGCTCTGGACATCGTCGGTAACCGGCCAGTATCTATAGAGATAATGCAAGTGCATCCGGCCGTTGACGTGGGCGGATTCGGCGGAAACCTGGGGGTGTGCCGTGGGAGAGCAGCCTGCGCCTGGACAAGGACAGGGCGGCGCGACATCGGACTTAGGGCAGGACAAGGCCCATAGTGCACGCATGTACGACTATTACCTCGGCGGGAAAACGAACTACGCCGTGGACCGGGAAGCCGCCACACAGGTGATTCGGGTATTCCCGGCGATCGAGACCGTGGCCAGGGTGAATCGGGCCTACATGCATCGAGCCGTCCGCTACCTGGCCAATAAGGGAATCCGTCAATTCATCGATGTGGGCACCGGTATCCCCACCGCACCCAACCTTCACGATGTGGCGCAGGAAGTCGCACCCGAGTGCCGAGTCGTCTACGTCGACATCGACCCCATCGTCCTCGTCTACGCGGACGAACTCCTCGACGGATCTCCTCAAGGGCGCACCGGCTATGTCCAGGCCGACGCCACCAGACCGGAGGAGGTCTGGGCCGCCGTCGAGGAACGGGACATCCTCGACCTGAACCGCCCGGTCGCCCTCAGCCTGCACGCCCTCCTGCACTTCGTCGTCGACGCGCAACAGCCGTACGACATCGTCGGACGCCTGCTGGATCCCCTGCCCTCGGGTTCCTATCTGAGCATGAGCCACTGCACGGGGGAGTTCGACCCCGAGGCGTGGCAGGCCATCACGGACACCTACATACAGCGAGGGACCCCGGTCCAGGTGCGGACGCGGCCGGAGGTCCAACGGTTCTTCGACGAGCACGGTCTCCAGTTGGAGGAGCCGGGAGTGGTTCTGGCCCACCAGTGGCATCCGGAGGCCGGAAGCGGGCCCGGCATACTGACCGAACGGCAGGTGTCCCTCTACGCCGGCGTCGCACGCAAGCCCTGACGGGGACGGGCGCGTCCACCGGTCAGCGCCGCTTGGACGAATGGTAATGGTGGGCCAGGTGCTGGAGCTTGCGCCGTGTCGCGTCGGGCCCCAGCGAGCGAGCGCGCAGCTGGTCGAAAAGGATCTCGCGGTAGTCGACCAGCTCCTCGTCCTGGACGAACAGTCCACCGTCCACGCTTTCCTGGTAAGCGACCTTGGGCACCCGCCCCTCGAAGTCGAATATCGTCGTGGTGCCCAGCTCGACCGGCAGGTTGAACCGCCCCTGCTCCGCCAGGCGCAGCTGGAATTTGCGCCCGCTGGACAGGTTGACCAGATGGTCCATCTGATCGGCCATGATCTCCGGATCACCCACTCCGTGCCGAAGCGCGGCCTCGTACATCACGGCTATGAGGACCTTGTCCGGCGCGGCGGCAAACCGTTCCTGACGCTCCTTGCGCAACTCCAACAGGGCATCGTGGACGTCGCTTTCGCCCCGCCCGCGCCGGATCAGCGCCTCGGCATACGCGGGCGTCTGCAGCAGACCGTGCAGCACATGAGCACTGCTCACCTTGATCCGGCTCGCCATGTCCTCGAAGCTGATCACTGCCTGCAAGTAGGGCTGGGTGGCGGTCGACCACTTCTGCCACCACGTCGGCTGGTTGGCCATCTCGGCCAGGGCGAGCAGATGCTGCTGCTGCTCACCGTCCCCGATCTCGTACACGGCGAAGAACTGCAACAGGTCCTTCTCCTTGAAGGCGTGATGCCCGTTCTCGATCCGGCTCAGTTTCGAGCCGGAGCAGCCCATCCGGGCGGCAACGTCCTGCAACTTCAGGCACAGGGTCGTGCGCCTGCTGCGCAGGGCTTCCCCGAGCAGCAACCGCGGCGCAGAGGGAACCGCTTCGTCCTTCAGATAACGAACCGTGCCTCGGCGCCCCGCCTTCTCTCCCCCACCCTCGCCCCCACCGAGCGCCCGGGTCCACGCTGTCTGCCTACTCAACCCGCACTCCTTGAATCCGCGACCAGAACTGACCGTGACCCCCCGCCCACACATAGTGCACAGGAATGGGCGCCCCGGAGGGCGAATCGCAAGAAAGTCCAAATCGGCGCACATGTCCAACGGGGCACCGGCTCACAGAGCCCCTCATCAGAGGTAGGCGAGAATCAGCTGCGGTTCAACATGGCGCCGCGTGGCGGGAGTTGGCGAACAAGCCCACGCAGGGCCGGCTCGCCCCGCCGTCGGTGAGTGCGAGCCATGTTCGGGGCGTCTTGCCGACGTAGCCCTTGCGGACCGCGACGTAGCCCATGTCCTCGAGGGCGGAGACGTTCTTGGAGAGGTTCGAGGGCGAGAGGCCGCAGTACTCCTGGACGGCGCGGAACTCCGCTTCGTCGCAACCGGAGAGGAACGCCGCGATCCGGATGCGGGTGACCGTTCGGAACACGTCGTTCAGCTCGGCCGTCATGCGCGGACCTGCTTCCGCGGCACGAACCAGGTGTAGAGGAACACAGCCAGGCCCAGCCCGGCCCAGACCCAACGGAGGTCCGGGCCGACAGCAAGTGCGCAGATCAACATGGCCGCGCAGGCGTTGACGGTGCGCCCGCGCTTCTCACGCGCGGGACCGCGCAGGCCGGTGACGCCCTGCCGGGCCCGGATGCGGGTCGGGATCCGATCAGCCGCCAGGGCAAGGAGGACGCCCCCGGCGATGGCCAACGCCTTCAGCCAGAGAGGCGAGGGACTCGATCCGCCCAGCCCCAGAACGAGACCGTCGGCCCCTTCCTGGCGAAGCCCGGCCTCGTGACGCACCCTAATCAAGTTTGACTAACTCGCCCGAGACGACGTTAACTGTCCCGAGTAAGAAGTAGTCAAGTTTGACTATGCTATCCGGAGGAGACGCATGGCCGACGGGATCGTCGTCGAGGGCGTGCGCAAGCGATACGGCGAGAAGGCCGCCCTGGACGGGCTGGACCTGCGGGTGGAGTGCGGCACCGTGCACGGACTGCTCGGTCCGAACGGCGCGGGCAAGACCACCGCGGTACGGGTGCTGACCACCCTGCTGCGGCCGGACGCGGGCCGCGTGGAAGTGGCCGGGTACAACGTCCTGAAGCGGGCCGGCCGGGTGCGTGCCCGCATCGGTCTGCTCGGCCAGCACGCCGCGCTCGACGAGGAACTCGGTGGCCGGCAGAACCTGGAGATGTTCGGGCGGCTCTACCACCTCGGCGCCCGGCGTGCCCGCACCCGCGCCGACGAACTGCTGGAGCGCTTCGGCCTCACGGACACCGGCGGCAAGCAGGTCAAGCGGTACAGCGGTGGCATGCGGCGGCGGCTCGACCTGGCCGCCTCGCTGATCACCGAGCCGGAGGTGCTGTTCCTGGACGAACCGACGACCGGACTCGACCCGCGCAGCCGGGCCGAGGTGTGGGCCTCGGTGCGCTCCCTGGTCGGCGGCGGCACCACCGTGCTGCTCACCACCCAGTACCTGGAGGAGGCCGACCAACTGGCCGACCGCATCTCGGTGGTCGACCGGGGGCGGGTCATCGCCGACGGCACCGCCGACGACCTGAAGGCCCGTATCGGCGGTGACCGTATCGACGTGGTCCTGCGCGACGCCGGGCAGTTGGGCGCCGCGGTGGCCCTGCTGCCGTTCGATGCCGAGGACATCTCGGTGGACGTCGACCGCCGGCGGTTCAGCGCTCCGGTCGCCGACCGGATGAGTGCGCTCACCCAGGTCGTGCGGGCCCTGGAGACGGCGGACATCGAGGCGGAGGACATCGCGCTGCGCAGGCCCACCCTGGACGAGGTGTTCCTGCGGCTGACGGGGCGCTCCGAGGAGACGGCGGAGTCGGACGTGGCTCAGGCCAAGGAGGCGGTGTGAGCGCGGTGAGCGGCACGAACGCGGTGCGTGAGGGGGGCGGGCCCGCCCGCTTCCTGAGCGACTCCTGGACCATGACCCGGCGGGAACTCTCCCACGGGGGGCGGCAGCCGGTGCGGGTGGTCGTCGGGGTGATCTTCCCCGTGATGATCCTGCTGATGTTCGGCTATCTGATCGGCGGCGGGCGGGAGGTCGGCGGCGACTACATCGACTACCTGGTGCCCGGAGCATTGGCGCTGACCATGGCCTTCGGCCTGGAGGGCACGGTGATCGCGGTCACCCAGGACCTCAACAAGGGCGTGATCGACCGCTTCCGGTCCATGCCGATGGCCAACGGCGCCATTCTGGTGGGCCGTTCGGCGGCGGACATGCTGCAGTCGGCGCTGAGCCTGGCCCTGATGATCGGTGTCGGGTACGCGATCGGCTGGCGGCCCCACACGACGGCGGGCGAGTTCCTGGGCGCCGTGGGGCTGCTGTTGCTGTTCCGGTTCGCGATGCTGTGGATCGGCATTTACCTGGCGCTGGTGGCCGGGAAACCGGAACTCGTGCAAGCCGTGCAGATCCTGGTCTGGCCGGTGGGCTTCCTGTCCAACGCCATCGCGGCCCCCGAGTCCATGCCGGACTGGCTGGGCACGGTGGTCCAGTGGAACCCCATGTCCCAGACCGCGACGGCGGTACGGGACCTGACCGGCGGCGTCGGCGGCGAGCCCGGTCACGTCTGGGCCTCCGTGCTCTGGCCGCTGGCCCTGCTGGCGCTGTTCTTCCCGCTCGCCCTGCGCCGGTTCGCGAAGCTCAGCCACTGAAGCCTGTCCGACTCCCGCGTCGGAACCCGCGTCAACCCCTGACCCCACCGTGGACCGGCCCTTCGCCGGACCCCGGTGGCGGCGTCCCTGCCCCCGTCAGGGATGCGGCCACCTGCGTGACCACGGTGGTGTTTCCCGGTGCTCCTGCCATCGGCGGACGGGAGCCAGCCGCAGCGACGCGTACCACATGACCGGACTGCGCCCCGACGGCCGCGAGATGGCCGAGGCGATCAGGATCGAGCTCGACGAGGCGCGGCTCGACCGCACCCCGTCGACTACGTCAACGCGCACGGCTCCGGCACACGGCAGAACGACCGGCACGAGGCGGCTGCATTCAAGCGCGGCCTCGGCAGCCACGCCCACAACGTCCCGGTCAGCTCCATCAAGTCGATGATCGGCCACTCACCGGACGCGATCGGCTCGCCGGAGGTGGCCGCCGGCGCGCAGGCCATCACCCACAACACCGTGCCGCCGACGACCAATCCGCACGCTCCCGATCCGGAGTGCGACCTGGACTACGCCCCGCACACCGCCCGCACACAGCGCACAGCGCACCGTGCTCAGCGTCGGCAGCGGCTTCGGCGGCTTCCAGAGCGCCATCGTCCTCACCCGCCCGCGGCCGGCGGAGGCCGCATGACCGCGACGGCGGTGGTGACCGGGATCGGCGTCGCCGCGCCCAACGGCCTCGGCACGGCGGCCTGGTGGGCGGCCGCACTGCGCGGGGAACGCGGCACCGGTCCCGTCACCCGGTTCGACGCCTCCGGCTACCCGGTCCGACTCACCGGCGAGGTACCCGACTTCGTCGCCGAGGACCATGTGCCCAGCCGGCTGCTGCCGCAGACCGACCGGGTGACCAGGCTGTCGCTGGCCGCGACCAAGGAGGCCCTCGACCTGGATCCTCCAGGCTCGCCCGGTGACCAGCGCCCTCCCCGCCAGGTCGGCGGCCCCGCCGGACGCCACCGGGGAGAGCAACGTTCGCACGGGTACGCCCGGAAGTTCCTGCTCCGCCGCTGAACCGGCCCGCGTGGTAGTCGGCCCCAGCGATTTCCCACGCGTGCGGCCCGGCGACGTACTCGTGTGCAGGACCACGGACCCTGCGTGGACCCCGCTGTTCGGTGTCATTGCCGGGGTTGTCACCGAGACCGGTGGCACGCTCTCCCACGCCGCGATCGTGGCACGGGAGCAGGGACTCCCGGCCGTCATGGCAATTCCGGACGCGACGACGGTCCTGCGCGACGGCGCGATGGTCGAGGTGGACGGAGACACTGGCCGGGTCGTGCTCCTCGGTTACCGGTGAGCTGGTCCGGAGATCCTGTCGCAGATGACCCGGACTGCCGGGCCGGGCCCGGTCCGGCGGTCGGCTCGGCCAGCAAGTCCTGGCCCGGTGCCGTGCCGCACGTGGTCGAAGCTGTGGCGCTCGGGCACTGCGGGCTGCATCGGCGGCCCCCGTACGGTCCGCTCCAACGCCGGGACGGCGTCCAAGCGTTGGCACGGACCGACCGACGGAACCGGACAACCCGTCGATCATGCGCGCCCCGTCTACGCCTCGTCAGTGAGTCTCCCCGAATCCGCGCTCTCACGCTGCCCGCGTCCTTCGAGGGCGCCGCCCTCGGCCACGGCGTGGCCGGCGCCGCGTCCGTCCGCGCGTGCCACGATCAGCCCGTCGCGCACCCGGATCGCGACCTCGGTGTGATCGTCGGCCGAGTCCCGGCCGACGGCCGCGGAAACCGTGCCGCCGTCGTCGAACACGATGCGCAGCCGCGGTAGTTCCCCGGCCGCGAACACCCGTCGTAGACAGCCGACGAGATCGACGATCCGAAGCCGGGCCAGTCGGCCGACCTCGGCGGGATCGTCCGTCACCACGACGAGTGTCACCTCGTCACACAACCGCGCCGACCGCACCGCCTCCACGGCTGCGGACAAACGTCTCACGCCCAGCACGACCACCACGCCGTCGTCGTCCAGGTCGACCTGACGGCCGGTGACCTCGTCGCGCAGTCCCTGCGGCGCTGCCCACTGGTCTTCCGCCGGCTGTGCCGGGGCGACGAAGGACAGGTGTGGCGGCTCCGAATCGTCGATCAGGGTGATCTCGGCCAGGTGCTCGGCGGCGCGGGCCAGGTCGAACGGGTCGCCGACCCCGGAGGCGTTCTCCGCGAGAGCGGCCGCGCCGTGGAGCAGGGTCAGCGCCAGCCCGGCCAGTCGCACCGTCCGGGCGCGCACGGCGGTACGTGGCTCGACTGCCAGAGCGAGCAGCAGGGCTTCGAACCGGACGAGTTCGGCCAACGCGGCCCGGGTCGGCTCAGTGTCGAGCACTCCGGACAGCGAGCTGAGCTGAAGATGTCCGGAGCCCGGTGTGTCGCCGGTGAAGGGCAGCCGTTCGAGCCAGACTCGGGCGAATGCCCCGAGTGCCCTTCCGGGTGAGTCGGGCGATTCCAGCGGTGGTTCGGCGCAGGCTCGGGCGTGTTCGGCGGCTTCAGCGAGCACGGCGAGGTAGAGCGCGCGCTTGCCGGTGAAGTTGGAGTAGACCGCGCCCCTGGTCAGTTCGGCCCTCTCGGCGATCCTGTCGATCTTGGCCTCGCCGAAGCCGTGCTCGGCGAACTCCTGCCGGGCCGCGGCCAGCACCACCGCACGGGTCCGTTCCTGCTGTTGTGCGCGGGTCAGCCTCGCCATCGTCTCCCCTTCTGTGCCGCTTCCGCTTCCGCCGTGCCATGATACAGACGGCATCCAGATGTTGATGCCATCAGAAAACAGTGAACATCGGAGGTTGATCGTGGGTGACCTGGGGTTCGAGGTCGACGGACTGGTCAAGAGGTTCGGCCGGACGACCGCGGTCGACGGAGTGAGCCTCGTGGCTCCGCGCGGACAGGTGCTGGGACTGCTGGGGCCCAACGGCGCCGGCAAGACGACCGTCATCCGGGTGCTGGCGACCCTGCTGCGCCCCGACGCGGGCCAGGTGCGCGTGGCGGGGATCGACGTCCGGCAGGATCCGGCTCGGGTTCGCCGGCGCATCGCGCTGTCGGGGCAGCACACGAGCGTCGACGACGAGCTGTCCGGACGGTCCAACCTGGTCATGATCGGCCGGCTCCTGGACCTCGGGCGGCCCGACGCCCGTCGGCGGGCCGGTGAGTTGCTGTCCCGCTTCGGCCTCGACGATGCGGCCGACCGGCCCGTCGCCACCTATTCGGGCGGGATGCGACGCCGGCTCGACCTCGCCGCCAGCCTGGTGGGGCGGCCCGAGGTGGTGTTCCTCGACGAGCCGTCGGTCGGGCTGGACCCCGGAAAGCGCGATGAGGTGTGGCAGATGATCCGCGGGCTCGCCCAGGACGGCGTCACGGTCCTGCTCACGACGCAGTACCTCGAAGAGGCCGACGCCCTGGCCGACGCGATCACCGTCATCAACCACGGACGGGTCATCGCGTCCGGCACACCCGCCGATCTCAAGCGCGAGGTCGGCGGGCACACGATCGTTCTGCGACCGTCCGATCTCGGCGACCTCGACCCCGCCGCCGCGATCGTCGCCCAGGTCGCGGGACGGGAGCCCGACAGGTCACGCCGCCACGAACTCATCGTGCCGGTCGCCGGCGACGCGGAGTTCTTCGAGATCACCGCCCAGCTCCTGGGTCACGGCATCAACGTCAGTGAGTTCGCGTTCCGCCTTCCCAGCCTCGACGAGGTCTTCCTGTCCTTGACCGGGGCTCCCACCACCGAAGCCAAGGACGCAGCATGACCACATCCCTCTCCGAGACTCCCAGGCCCCCACGCTTCGGCACCCTCCGGCACAGTGCGGTCCTCGCCCGGCGCAGCCTCGCCAAGACCAGCCGGAACCCCGGCCCCATCATGAACGGCATCGTCACCCCCGCACTGTTCATGGTCCTGTTTCTCTACCTGTTCGGCCGCCCGGTCGCCGGCACCACCGCCGAGTACCTCCAGTACCTGTTCCCCGGAATCCTCGTCATGGGCGCCGGGCTTGCGGGCATGATCTCCACCGGCTCGGCCATCAATCTCGATCTGAAGAACGGCGTCACCGACCGCTTCCGCAGCCTTCCGATCAGCCGTACGGCTCCGCTGCTCGGCTCCGTGCTGGCGGACATCCTCCGTTATCTGATCGCCGTGGCGGTCTTGTTCGGCATCGGCGCACTGCTCGGGTTCCGCGTCCAGGGCGGCGCCCTCGCCGCACTGGGGGCGGCCGGACTCGCCATGATGTTCGGGTTCTGCCTGAGCTGGCTCATGGTGTTCATCGGTGTCCTCGTCAAGAGCGCCGACGTCGTACTGTCGTTGAGCTTCATCGCCTTCCTGCCGCTCCAGTTGGGCAGCAGCCTGGCCGCCCCGATCGACACCCTGCCCGGATGGCTGCACGCCTGGGCGGACATCAACCCCGTCACCCACGTCATGAATGCCTGCCGCGCTCTGCTGAACGGGACACCGGACAACGGAAGCATCGGCGTCACTCTGCTGTGGTCGGCCATCCTGTTCGTCGTCTTCTGCCCACTCGCGGTCCGCGCCTACGGCCGCCAGGAGTGACGGCACCGACCGACGACAGCCTTGCCAACCGAACCGCACACCGGGGGCCCAGAACACGAAAGTGTCCGAAGCCCACGTGCCGGACATCAGCCCGCCGGTGCCACACCCCCTGCGCTGCGCAGGCACCGCCGGTCCCGTCACGCACATGTCCGGCGAACTACCCGGTTGGCGACTCACGGACGCCGCATCGCATCGTCCGAGATCGCCGACGCCTTCACCCGGGGCTCGACGCCTGCCCCGGTGTCGCGACCGGTAGCGGGGCGGCCACGACGGACGGAGCGGTACACATGGCCCGGGAAGCCCGGTCATCCTGATACGCCCAGGGACCTACCCGAACAACATGCGCTGCCTTACCGCCGCCACCGGTGTCGTCACCACTCCTGGCGGCCCGGCCCAGCCATGCCGCAGCCGTGGCGCGAGCTATGGTCGGTCAAGAACGACCTGCGAGTGTCCTGGTTCACCCTGGAGACGCTCAGCGCCGCGACCGGGACCTCATCGTCATCGACGACATCGGCCTGCCGCCAGTCGGAGAAGACGCAGCCGAGGCGTTCTGCCGAATCTTGCCAGTGGTGTTCCAGCAGGTGGGGGCGGTTCAAGGGGCACACACCTGGGTTTGTGATGACCACCACCCCGGGCATCTCAGGCTCTTCGGCACTTTCGGGCCTTGCCCCCGAGGAGTGGGCACCTGTTCGTACTGTTATGCGGCAAATATCAGGGTAACTGACTGTTGTTCGTATGTGATCGGTGCCTGCTGTCCGTTCGCTGAGTGTCGTCGGCGAGTGCCACGAAGCGTCTCGCGTTTTAAGGGACTGCGCCCTTCACCTACTCATGCTGGTGGGGGGCGTCGGTGAGACCACTACGTCGACGAGGTGACGCGGCTGATCGTAGTCTCAGCCCATGAGTAGCGACCGTGAGCGAGTTACCGACGAGATCATCAGTGAGCCTCTTTCATCCTCCGTATCCGCAGATCAGGAGGGTGTGGACGGCGGCGACGATGCGTCCGATGCGGTTGGTCGAGCATCGGGCTCGACGAAGGAGGCGCCACGTTTTCAGCTGTGCGAAGGCGCGTTCGCCCGGGGCGCGTAGTCGGGCGTGGTCCGGGTTGTACTGCTGGTAGTGATCGGGCAGTTCGTGGTGGTGGTAGTAGGGGGTGCGGACGGTAGCGCCGGCGCCCTGGTAGGCACGGTCGGCCAGGACGGGGATCTCCCGCGTGTGGCAGTTCTCGATCACTCCGTGAGCGCGGGGGGCGGTCAGGTCGTGGGTGCGTCCGGGCAGGGCCCGCGAGAACCACAGGGGGGTGCCGTCGGGTGCGGCGACGACCTGCACGTTCATGCCGTGCTTCTTGTGCTTTTGGGAGTAGTACGGCTCGTCCGCCGCGACCCGGTCGGTGGGGATCAGGGTGCCGTCCAGGACCACGGAGTCGTCCTCGCCGCGGCCGGTCAGGGCCTCGCGCAGGCCGGGCGCCCAGGCGGCGAGGACGTCGGCCGTCTCGTCCACGTACCGCCAGGCCGTCACTTCGGAGACGCCGAACCCTGCGCCGAGCCGGGCGAGCGTCTCGTTCTTGCGCAGGTGGGCAAGGGCGAGCTGTGCCTGACGCAAGCAGCTCAACCTGCGCCGGCGAGCGTGGCGTTCACACCTTCGGGCGTAGATGAGCCATGAGACATGCTCGACCAGCTCGTGCGGGACATCGAGCGTGGAAGGATACGGAACCAACGAAGCCCCCCGGCCGTCGGCGTGTTGAGTGAGATCACCACACCAACGACGAGGGGCTTCGCCACGTCACCGCCCCTGACCAGCCTGGTTCACCCGACAGCACAGGATGAAAGAGATTCACTGAGCCGTTTCCAACCTGACGGGAGGTTGGGCGGATGACCCCGGCGGCGGGCAGGAAGAAAGCTCCTGGTAGACGGGTTCACGACCAAGATCACCAGTCCGCCAGGAGCTTTCGCGTGCTTGTCTACCCGTCCGGTATCGAACTGTCCAGCCGAGCCCTGCAACACCTCTCCGGTCTCCTCGCAGGTCACCGCCGTCGGATCGGCTCCCGGTGGCGTCGCCTGACCTGCGGTCGGCAGACCCTGCCCGTCCTGGCCCACCTGCGCTGCGGCGACACCTACGCTCGCCTCGCAGCGGGTTTCCGCGTCGGGGTCGCGACGGTCTACCGGTATATACGCGAGGCCGTCGATCTCCTGGCCGCTCTGGCGCCCACGCTGGAGCAGGCGATGCAGACCGTGCGGAAGAAGGCGTACGTGATCCTCGACGGCACCGTGCCGCCGATCGACCGCGTTGCCGCCGACCAGCCGTACTACTCGGGGAAGAAGAAGCACCACGGGATGAACGTGCAGGTCCTCGCGGATCCAGCCGGCCGTCTGATCTGGGCCTCGGACGCGCTACCCGGAGCCGTGCACGACCTGACCGCGGCCCGGACCCACGGCATTCCCGCCGGTCTCGCTGCCGACGACATCAAGTGCTGGGCGGACAAGGCGTATCAGGGTGCAGGCCCTGCTGTCCGCGTCCCGTTCCGGGGCAAGAATCTGCGCGGCTGGCGCCGGCGTCACAACCGCGATCACGCCAAGATCCGCAGCCTCGGCGAACGCGCCATGGCCACCCTCAAATGCTGGCGGCTCCTGCGGAAGCTCCGCTGCAGCACCACCCGGATCACCGCCGTCGTCCGTGCCGTCGTCGCCCTCGAACTCACCACCTGATCAAGATGGAAAAGGCTCACTGATGAAGACTTCCTGCATCTGGGGGTGCAGGTGGGCTTCGGGTTCCTCAATGAAGAACAACTGCAGGGCCGGCCGGGGCTTCAAGCGCAGGCAGGCGTGGTAAAAGCCGATGACCTGGACCACGGTGCTGATGAGCTTGCTGTAGCCGAGGCCGTTGTGGCCCTCAGGCAGCGGATGGTCGCTCCCAGGCGAGGCGTACTGGATGCGGGTGCTGCCGCGGAGAATATCCCCAGACTCGATCAGCGAGATGATCTCCGGCGTTTGCAGCGGAGCGATAGTGCCCACGCCGAAGGTGCGCAGTTCGTCGAGGATGGGTCGGAACAACAGGTCGTAGTTGGTGTCGATGCTCTTCGAAGCGACGGCCAGCGCCTGCTCGATTTCCTCGACGTTCTGATTGCGTTCCTCGTCGGCGCTGTTCGCTTTGTAGAAGGTCTCGATCCACACTTCGCTAAAAGCGAATCATTCGTTCGATTAATCAGGTGCTTCACCCGGACTGAAGCCGGTGGGCGGAGGCCGGTGCAACTGCGGCGGCGGAGCCATGCCTTAGTGCCCAGACGATGGGCCGCCCGCCGTAACAGACGCGGGAGAGCCATAGAGATCAAGGGGGCGGGCGGACTCGTACGACGCAGCGGTCGGCGGCGCACTTCACTGCGGGAGGGTATGGCACGGGCAGCTGTCAGAACGGCACAAGCCCGAGATCGCCAAGCCCAGGTCATGGACAACCCAACTTGCCCCAGGACTCGGACGCCCCGCAAGAATTCTGACGTTTCATCACGCACAGCTGTCCACCGGCTGTCCACCGGAAACATCTCGCACCAGATGAATTCCGCAGCACGGCCGATCAAAACAGCAGGTCACAGCCTTGCTACCACCCATCGGCGACTGCGAGTAAACCTGCGACCTACGCATTGCGATGCGTAGACCACACATGCCCGATTCACCCGGAATTCAAGGTCAACCAAAACAAGAAACCCCAGGTCAGAGGCCTGATTTGGGGTTTACCTTGGAGCCGCCTTCGGGATTCGAACCCGAGACCTACGCATTACGAGACCATGAGCGTTCATATTGCCTCGTGCCCCGTCGTGCTCCGTGGTGACGTTCTACCTGATCAGAGCACGTGCGGCAGGTTGGCTGGTGCCACCCCGTGATGCACGGTCCCAAGGCGTCTGTCCACCGGCTGTCCACCGACGAGGTTGTCGCTGGCTCACCAGCGAGACTGGAGCTGGGCTCCCGACGACGCTGCCGACCTGTCGGAGAGTCGAACGGAAGCCGCTGCAGGACCTCCACAAGCGTCCCCTCGGTGGGGTTCCGGCATCGTGCCCCCCCTGCTCAGGTGCCCGACGCCGTAGCCGCGAAGGAGCCCGCGCCAGTTGGCGCTCAGGTCGACACGGCCGACTGGGTCATCTCTCTTCGAGCCATTCATCGAGGATCTCGGCGGCCCAGGCACGCAACCGTCGGCGCATGTCCTCCACCTGGCCGCCATCGACGCCGTATGCCTCGTACTCCCGGTCCGGCCAACGGTCGACAGCTCGCAGCGCTTGGGCGAAGTAACGCGGATCGAACCCCGGCGTCGTGCTCCGACGCCAGCTGCAACAGCCGGCCACCCGAGTACCGCCCGGAGGCGAGCGCGGCATTCACGTCGAGGTAATCCCGTGGCGCGGCCCGTCCGAACAGCGTGGTCACCTTGTTGGCTACCGCATCATCGGGGTGGAGGACCGGGCCAATCTCCAGCACGGCAGGCGGGCGAGCCCGCCAGTCGCACCCGAGCTCCACCTTCGTTGTGTGCCCCTGTTCATCGACAACCGCGAACCGTGCGAACACCCCACCGGACTTCTCCACCTCAACGGCGAAGTCCGCCGCCCGGTAGGCGGCCGCCATCGTATCGACGGCCTCGGAGAAGGCGACTGGGTCCGCGATGTCCGTGAAGAGGTCAACGTCATCCGACAGCCGTTCCAGGAACCCGTGCGCCTGAACCGCGTACCCGCCGGCCAGGACAAAACCGTATCCCGCGGCGGCCCCAAGACCGATACAGGCGAGTCGGGCGTGAAAGGGGTCCATACAGGTGGATACTACGCAGCCCTGCGGACCAGTTGCGGTAATCGCCCTTCCCACATCAACCGCGCGCGCGGCGGAAGCCACAGCCTCTGCCACACGGCCGAGAGCAGCAGGGGGTCCAGGAACTTCCGCAGCTCCTCCACACGCATGGCCTCACGGATGACCGTCTCATAAAGCATCCGCAGGTCAACGTCGTCCGACAGGTCGTAGACGCGCTTCGGCGTCCAGTCCAGCACAGTCGGCAGAACCACCACCTCGGCTGCCGGACCGGCCAGCTCCTCCAGCGTCTCCGGAACCGTGTAGGGCCGGATCTCCGCATACCGCACCCGAGACTCCATGCGCCCAGTATGCCCCCGTGCGAGCGCTGTCCGCCGGTCGCTGTGGTGTCCGTCAGAGACATCGGCGACGCCTCGATCCGCAACCAGACACCGGAGCTGCGCGCCGCCACCCGCCCGCGGGGGCTGCGAAGGCCGCCCCTGAGCCGACCACAAGAACCACCGTCGTCCCGATCACCGTGACCGCCCTGGACCCGCCCCAGCGCAACGCATGCCCGTGGACTCAGAGTCCGTTCAGCCGGAGAACCGCCCTGCCCCCGGTACCCGAGCTGGCAGCACTGCCCCGATCTCGGCCGCGAACCTCACCAGCTCCTGATGCTCGGGAAGCTCCCACAGGGCCTCGCCCACCAGGGCGCGGGCCCGGTCCAGGTCGCCCCCAGGCATGACTGGCCTGGAACGGCAGCGAATCGGCACCGGCGAGGGCAGGGTGCGCAGCCGGCGCGGCGCTAACGTTCCGAGGCTGAGGAGTCATAACCGTAGACCCGCTTCGCTCGGGCAGGATCCGGCTCAACCAGCCGCTCGAGTGCCTCCAGGTACCCGCCTGGCCCAGGCCACCCAGGCATCCGGTCGGCCAGCAGGCGTCGAGCATCGAGGCGAGCGAGGTCTCACGCTCGCTCGCCGCGCCGCACCCGGTCCGCGTCCAGAGTGCGGTGACGGCGTCGGAGACGACGAACCGCGCCACCTCCATCGGATCCTCGGAGCGGCAACAGTCGTAGCCCTTCACGTAACAGGCCAGATCGACCAGCGTCTCCATCGCCTCCTCAGCCGGGCGCGAGTCCGGTGCCGCGAGGCCATGGGCGAACTACGCCGGGCATTGGCTTCCCGCGCAAGGAGCAGGAGGGCGAGCGGCTGCTCAGCCCGCGACCCGGGGTCCGTGACCTGGACCCCATTTCGGCGCGAGTCCCCGCCGCGAGGCTGACCGTGATCTACCGGACCGTGGGCGATCTCGACGCGCCGGGCAGCGGTGTCCAGCTCGCGCCTCCAGCCGGGCGCTGAAAGCCACCACCGCCTTCGCCCCGCCGAGCAGCCGAGCCAGCCGTTCCCTCGGTGCCGCCACCACACGCCTGCCGTCCGGCCCCTGCGGGCCCCCGTCGTTCTCGGCCCGATCTGAACCCTACGGCACCGCCGGGACCGTAACCGTGGATAGTCCCCGAACGAGGGATCACGTCCAGGTCCCGTGAGATGAGCCGCAGCGCACGGCAGTAGTCTGCACGGCCGTGAGCGAGTACCAGTACTACGAGTTCCAGGCCATCGACCGACCGTTGACGAACGACGAGCTCGAAGGGGTTCGGGCGTTGTCGAGCCGGGCCCGGATCAGCGCGACCCACTTCGTCAACGAGTACCACTACGGCAACTTCCGCGGCGATGAGCGCAGACTGATGGAGCAGGTGTACGACGCCCATCTGTACTTCGCCAACTGGGGTTCGCGGCATCTGCTGCTTCGACTGCCCACAACACTGCTGCCCGCCCGCAGCACCGAGCCGTACTGCGCGGAAGACGCCTTGACCTGCTGGACCAGGAAAGGGCATTTGCTGCTCGACTTCTCCTACGAGGCCGAGGACGGCGGCGAGTGGGACTTCGAGACCTCCTTCACCCTCGCCTCGTTCACCACCCTGCGTACCGAACTCGCCGCGGGCGACCTGCGCCCCCTCTATCTGGCCTGGCTTTCCGGGCTCACCCGCTGGGAGCTGGAGGAGGACGTCGACGAGGACGAGTACACCTCCACCGTCGAGCCGCCCGTACCTGCCGGGCTTGCCCGACTCACCGGCCCGCAGCAGGCATTGGCCGACTTCCTGAACATCGACCCGCACCTGCTCACCGCTGCTGCCCGCGCGAGCGCTGCCGCCCCTTCCCAGGCGATCGACAAGGACGCGCTCGCCGCCTGGATCCGCGCCCTGCCACCACGTGAGAAGGACACCCTGCTGCTGGACGCAGCCCTGGGCACCGCCCCGCAACCGGGCGCCACTCTGCTGGCCCGACACCGCGCCGCGTCCCGTGGTACGGCCGGACCGTCCACCACCACCCGGCGCCGCTCGGCCGCGGAACTCCTCGACGCCGCCCACGAGGTGCGCAGCGAGCACACCCGGCAGCAAGACCAGGCCCGCACCCGGGCCCGCCGAGCCGAACAGCGCGCTCGCGAGAGCCACCTGGACCGCCTGGCCGAGAACGCCGAGCAAGCCTGGCAGGACATCGCCCACCTGATCGGGCAGAAGCAGCCCGGCCCCTACGACACCGCCGTCACCCTCCTGGAGGATCTCCGCGAGGTGGCCGACCGGGCAGGCACCTCCGAGGAGTTCGCCCGACGCCTGCACGACCTGCGCGAACAGCACCGCGGCAAACCCTCGCTGATGCGGCGCCTCATCGACGCCGGCCTGACAGCCCGCTGATGCACGCTCAGACGCGGTCGCGCGGCCCCTCGGCCAGGAGGCGGAGCGCGGCGAGGGCGGCAGGGCGGCCGGTGGCAGAAAGGGAGATCGGGGCGTCGATGGACCGTTCCGGCTCGAGGTAGCCGAGTTCGCGGCCGGTGTGCCAGAACCTCCACAGCAGCCGCTCGGTGTCCTGCCTCTCCATCGCGGTGCCGTCGCCGTGCGTGAAGCCTGCAGCAAGCACAGGATGGATGGCATCGCGCAGGTCCTCGCGGAGCCGGGGCTCCGCCCACAGCGCGCCCAAGGCGCACTCGGTCACCTGCCGATCCGCTGCGGTGGTGCCGAGCCAGGCCAGCGCGGCCGTGTGCTGGCGCAACTGGTGGTCCTTCAGCTGAGCATGGCCGGCAGCCGAGAGCTTGAGCGTACGAAGGCGCTTGGTCACCAATCGGTGAGTGCGGGCGAGTTCGTGCAGGCCGGCCAGCTGGAACAAATCCGACTCGGAGCGCGGCCCCTTGCCGATCGGGTACCAGTGCGGGTAGTGGGCAAACGCGGCTGCCACCACTTCCCGCGGCAGGTAGCCGGCCTGGGTCAGGGTGACGCCGTCACCGATCTGCTCCAGCAGCCACCGCAGCGGCTCAGCCGTGTCCACGGGTGCCGCGGCCGACTCCTCCAGGGAAGGCAGCACACCGGCGAGCAGGGCGCGACGCTCAGCCGGGGGCGCCTCGGCCCACAACTCGCATCGCTCGCGGCGGACGGCCTCCAGCGGGGCGCGCCCCTCAAACACGGGCTGCACGGTGGTGATCCAGTGCTGGACGAGCCGTCGGCGCGCGACCGGGAACGCACGCGCGTTCGGGTCGAACTCGCCCTTGTCCAGAGCCTGCTCCAGTCGACGTTCGAGGTTGGCACGGGCCAGCGCTTCCTGGATGCCCATGACCTGCCCCCAGCTCAGCTCGGGTACGTCCGGCGGGGTCGTGGGCGAGGCGGCCACGGCCTTGCGGTAGGCCGCGAAACCCGTCTCCTCGGAGCACTGCCAGGCCGCCAGCACCTGGGCGGTGGTTTCGCTCGTGCACACCGCGGCGGCCCGAACGCGGCCGATCGAGGTCAGCAGGTCGGCCAGGACGGCGACAGCCCGCCGCTGCTCAGGGGCGTCCGCGTGCCACTTGCGGGGCAGCTCGTACCAGCAGAAGCGTTCAACCTCGGCCGCCGAGAGCGCGACTAGCGGGTCACCGCCGGGCACCAGCCAACCCAGCAGGCGCTGGGCCATCGTCTCGTCCGCCACCAACGCTGCCGCCTCCGCCACACTCCGACCTACCTGCCGATCCTCCCACGGACGAGGAGTCCCGTCCGTGGGCGACGCCGCGGCAGGAACCTCACCGGTGACGTCGCCCCTCGGCAGCCAGCGTCTCCCCCGCCTGTCGGAACAACACAAGCCCTACGCCGCCGACCACCATTCCCAAGGCACCCGAAACCCTCGGCTCCCCCAGGGGCGGCGAGGCGTTTCTGACGAACCGTCGCGCACGCTTGTCCACCGACTGTCCAACGGAGCGTTTGCCTGCACAGACAACCGAAGGACCAAATGCACCAAACCCGCTGGTCAGAGCCTTGTCACGGCCTGCCAGCAACAGCGAGCGAATCCGTGACCTACGCATTGCGATGCACAGGCCAAAAGTGTCCGACCTGCCCGAGTTCCAAGGTCAAAGAAAACAAGAAACCCCAGGTCAGAGGCTTGACCTGGGGTTCAGCACAGAGCCGCCTTCGGGATTCGAACCCGAGACCTACGCATTACGAGACCAGGAGCGATCGTGTTGCGTGGTGACTCGTCGTACTGTCCGGTGCCGTTTTTCCTGATCAGTGCACGTGCAACAGGTTGACCCGTGCCACCCCGTGATGCACCGTCCACAGGCGTCTGTCCACCGACTGTCCACCGGTGGGGCTCTCACCGGCCCGCCAGCAAGACTGCCGCCGGGCTGCCGGCGATGCTGTCGAGCGGTCGGAGAGACGAGCGGAGGTCACTGTGGGACCTCTACAAGCCATCCGCCAGTGGGTTCCTCCACGGATGCCTCCCCGGTAGCGCCTCACCCCAGCTGCTACCTGCCCGGTCCTGGCACGGATGTGTTCCGCCGGGGTTGCCGTCGGGGTGCTGGTTGATCCGGCCCAGGCCGCCGATGTCGAGTCGGTGGCGGGCGCGGGTGACAGCGACGTAGGCGAGGCGGGCCTCGACGTCGTCGATGTCGCCGGGCAAGGGGTCACCGTTCTCGTCCGTCTCCTCATGGTCCACCGGCTCGGTGAAATCCGAGCCGATGCGGACGGAAGCCCATTCTCGAAACCCTTGGCCTTGTGGGCGGTGGAGATCACGACCTCAGCGCCCCGCTCGACCGAGAGTTTGCCCACCGCGACGGCGGCTCGCCACGTCGTGAAGGCCGCGGAGGACGTGCTGGCGACGATCATCGCGGTGACGGTGACGACGACGGTCATCGCGGGCAGCTGACGGCAGGACGGCGAAGCGGCGCCGCCGTCCTGGTCCGTCGGGCACGGTGGCGTCTCCCGCGCCGGGTTCCCCTGTGGGGCGTCACCCTGGAGGGTGCTGTAGGGGCCGCCCGCGGCGGTGCACAGGGTGCGGTGCAGGTGGGCAAGGGACAGCCGAAGCGTCAGGTCGCCGTAGCTGCTGACCAGACGCAGAGTGGCACCGAGCAGGCGCCCGCAGCGAGGCGCCTCAACGCAGGTACTGGATGGGACTGCAGCCGCTGTGCGGGGTCTCGGTGTCGCGGCAGATCTTCACCCAGGTCGTCCCCAGACCGCCCGGCTTCTCAAGACGGACCGGGATCGATCCGGCACCGCACTGCGTACCCATCTTGAACGGCGGCCCCATGGTCAGGCCCATCGTCCACTGGATCCAGACCGAATAGCACTCGGAACCGGTGTTGCGCAGTTCGCCCTCGACAGCGAAGTTCGAGCCGAACACGCTCCCGCTGTCCACAGCCCGAGTCGTACCCGACGCGCTGGCCGTTCCGTGGGAAACGGACCATGCGGCAACGCCTGCGCTCTCCCCGCCCACCGTCTCTTCGTTCCGGCTGTCCGCGACGGCTGACGAGCCGTAGGCCACGAGAGCCAGGGAGAGAAGAGAAGCTCCTGCAAGAGACCTCATCGTGCGTGACATGTGCCCTGCCCCTTTCTGGTGAGTTGTTTGGTTCCGGCGCGGTCCCTGTGGGCTGTCCTCGATGACCCCCGAGGTCGTGGTCCCTGAAGAGCGGAAGAGCCGTCCTCGGTGAGAGTTTCCGCCGGCCGGTCGCAGTAGTGGCGCAGGTCCTCGTGCCAGCCGACGAACGAGGAGAAGTCCCGCATGTGGACGGCCAGTCGAAGGGTGGCCGCGCGTGCGGTGCCGCGCGGGACGGCGGCGGTGCCGTCGCTGCCGGTGCAACCGGAGAGATGACCGCGTCACCCTGTCAGGCGTCGTCTTATTCCTCGGAGTTCTCCTCACTCCGGCGCGAGGGCGATGCGACCGGCCGCAAGGCCGTCGAGCGTCTGGTGCATGTGAGACCGGACTCCACGGAGGCAGCCCACGGCGGCACGGCAAGGGCTTCACCAGCCGCGGCCGAAAGCCTCCCTCGCCACCGAGCTGGTCCAGCGCGACTTCACCGCGAGTGCCCCGAACCGGCTGTGGATCACCGACCTCACGATGATCCCCACCAACGAAGGGCCGCTGTGGCTGTCGGCCATCCGAGACGCCTTCTCCCGCCATGTGGCGGCCTGGGAAACCTCTGCCCGTGCGGATGCCGACCTTGGCCCTGTCCTCGCTGGAATACGCCCTGGCCAGCCGCGAAGTAGAGCCTGGACAGGCCCCTCGCTCCGATCGACCCCAGCCTGCCTGGCCCAGCGCCGCAGACCCTTCGGAACTCACCCTGAACTCCCGCGCGACCTCCGACACCATCCGCTCGGAGGAACGGACGAGATCAACGGCATCCTTCTTGGACTCCGCCGTGTACCGCTTGCTCGTGTTGCTCTTCCTATTCACTACCTGGACTACTTCCTCCGGGACCCATACGTCCCGGTATTAGGCTGTCCGGACATCGGGGGACTTCACTGCTCGGTTCAGCCACCGGTGAGGACAACTCGTCCGACCGTGAGCCGATCAGGCAGGAAGGTCAGACGGAACGCCGCCCAGGCACCAGACCATTGAGGCGCGACTGCGTGAGTGTGCGTGCCTCGTCCCTGGCGCGGCTGCTGCCGGGAACGCGGACAGGCCCACCGACACCTGCCCGCGTGCGCATGGTCTGACGTATAGCCTGCAGTTGCAGATAGGAATCGCCCAGAGCGCCCTTCAACTGGTTTATCTGATTGCGGAGTTCGGCCTCTCGATTGGCCTGCTGATCCGAGGTCGCATCGAGTCCGCCGCAGCCTGCCTCGATGAAGCGGCGCTTCCAGTTGCTGATGGCCTGCCCGCTGACTCCCGCAGACCGGGCGGCCTCGGCAGCGGTGATGTCGCCCGACAGGATCGACAGGACAATGGCGGCCTTCTGATCAGACGGCATGGCTGGAGGACGGGGCACGATTCTTCTCCCTTGTGGCGTTCGCTTTCGTGGTGACCCGCCGACAGCGGGCACAAAGGGCGGCTGCCCTCACGGTCATCGCGTATGGGTGCAATGCGCCGCACTCCCTGTGCGGTCACATCACTGCACGGTGGAACCGTGTCAGTTCGAGGTACGGGTCCAACCGCGCAGGATGGACTGAGCAAGCGCCTCGTCCACTGCGGCGGTCACTTCGGACGGCGACGCTTCCGGCAGCGGGGTGAGGACCAGCGTTGCGGCAGTGGGCGTGCATTCCAGTTGGGCGCACGTCCACCGGGCGGGCAACAGGGCGATCAGCCGGACCGCAGCGAGTTCTGATGCGGCGCCGTACGGGACGTCAGCCGTGGCTACGATCCGCACGCGGTATTGAGCAGACATTGACGGATCCTCGTAACGGGGCGGGGTGAGCGGCGGTCAGAAAGGCATGCACGCGGTGTGACCGTTACTTTCGGCATCCTCGATTGCGGACGGCGGTTGCGCGGTCGTCCACTCGCCGTTCATCGGGTCCCCGCCTCGCCACTGGCGCAGCCGTCGAGGCCCGTGCGCTCATCCCCAGTCGTGGAAATCGAGCCCGAGCACGTCGTCGAGCAGCGGGAACACCTCGTCGAGCATGTGCCCCGGAAGGGAGGATGCGGCTGGCGGAACGGGGGACGTTGCCGACTCGTCGGCCCGCGCCGTACCGACGGTACAGAGGCTGAGGAAGACCGCTCCGATCAGCGAACAGGACACGGTGCGAGGGATGTTGCCTGCCCGGCGGGCGGCCGACTTCGAACGGATGATGTGGCGCATCGTTTCTCCCCGTGGCGTAGAAATCACTTGATGGATCTCGCCTTGCGGAGACAACTGTGCCAATTCCGGTCCCTCTGTTCGAGATCCGTGGTGCGCACACTCCTGCACCTGGTGGTGCCACATGCTGCACCGCCGATCAGTGGCTGCAGGGGACCGGGCGCTCAACTCTCCCGGTTGTTGAAAGGTGCAGGCGGTCCACCCGCCGCCTCACCCGGGATTTGACCCGCCGCAGACGCGGATGGCCGATTCTTGCCCATCAATGGCCTCTGAGCCATGTTCCGACAGGTCCCGCCGGCCATCTCCCGCACGGGCACCCGGACATCAAGGACAGTGAAATCCAAGGTCAACTTTCGGGTTCACTTTCCTTTTCTGCGCGAACAGACTGGTCAGCCGCCTTGTCGGCGCAACGGCCCGGCAGTTCGCGCATCGACGCAGCCGCCGGGCCGATGTTCAACTCCTCTCACAACAACACCGACCGGTGAGGTTGCAGGGAACGTGTCCTTCACGGGGCACAGCACATAGGGAGATTTCCATGAACGAGAAGCTGATCGCCGGCTACGCCGCCTACACCGACGCCGACGAGTACGGCGCGACCGCCCTCAATGACGCCCCCGGCTCCGCCGAGTCGGCCAGCTGGGTCATCACGGCGGCGTCGGTCGGCGCCAGCGTCGCGGCCACCTGGGACAAGGGTTGCTGATCAGGCACACCGGATAACGGTGCGATGCTCATGCAGGGGCATATGCCGTGTGGAGGGTGGCGGCGAATGAAGGGATTCATTACGTCGTACTTTCCCCCGGACAGCTCGGGCCTGCGTGCTAAGGCCAGACCCTCCGTCTGCAGGCGCAATGTCAGGACCAACCACCCGCCATATCCCGTCCATGTTGACGTTCGCACTCCGGTGCGGCTCTAAGAGGGAATCGCACCGCGGAATTTCCCAACGCCGTTCCTCACTCTGCGGAACGGATCACGAGAAAAGGATCACCTCATGAACGAGAATCTCATTGCCGGATACGCCGCCTACACCGACGCCGAAGAGTACAGCTCCGACGCTCTGGGTGAGGCTCCCGGTTCGATCGAGGTCTCCGTCAGCATCGCGTCGTTCGTGGCATCGGCCACGACGTACAACATCAAGTGCTGATCAGATGACCTCATCTCAACGGGGTGCCGCCCCTGCCGGGGGTGGCACCCCGTTGGGGCATCAGCACCGGCTCGCCTCGCCGCTCAGGCGTGGCGAGCAGCACTGTCAGCGATCCCTTGCAATGCGGCCATGTGACTGACCAGGGCACTTCGCCCGCCGTCAGTGAGTGTGAGCCATGTTCGGGGCGTCTTGCCGACGTAGCCCTTGCGGACCGCGACGTAGCCCATGTCCTCAAGGGCGGAGACGTTCTTGGAGAGGTTCGAGGGCGAGAGGCCGCAGTACTCCTGGACGGCGCGGAACTCCGCTTCGTCGCAGCCGGAGAGGAACGCCGCGATCCGGATGCGGGTGACCGTTCGGAACGCGTCGTTCAGCTCGGCAGTCATGCGCGGACCTGCTTCTGCAGCACGAACCAGGTGTAGAGGAACACAGCCAGGCCCAGCCCGGCCCAGACCCAACGGAGGTCCGGGCTGACAGCCAGTGCACAGATCAGGATGACCGCGCAGGCATTGACTGTGCGGCTGCGCTTCTCACGTGCGGGACCGCGCAGGCCGGTGACGCCCTGCCGGGTCCGGATGCGGGTCAGTATCTGATCAGCCGCCAGGGCAAGGAGGACGCCCCCGGCGATGGCCAACGCCTTCAGCCAGAGAGGCGAGGGACTGAATCCGCCCAGCGCTATGGCGGCACCCACGAGGAAACCGCAGGTGGGCGGCGCCCACGCAGGCAGCCGGGGTTCGACGGAGGCCCGGTAGGACTGACGGGCTTGCTCGAGATCGTTTCGTGCTTGTTCAGCGTCCATGGTTGCCATACTGGCATTCACTTTCCTAATTTTCAAGTGCTAGATTCCAGGAAAGCACTGTGCGCCGCGTCTCAAGGGGTCCGGCTCAGTCCCCCTGGCAGCCCCGTCGATCGCAGCGCTCACCCTGCCGCTGCCCCGCCCAGACCCAGAAAGAGAGAACGGATGTGAATCCCTTGGAGATCGACTCCCTCTCGAAGAGCTACGGAACGCGTCAGGCACTCGACGCGCTCTCCTTCACCGTGTCGCCCGGCGAGATCTTCGGCTTCGTGGGCAGCAACGGGGCCGGGAAGACCACCACGATGCGCATCGCGGTAGGTGTGCTCACCGCAGATCAGGGCGAGGTTCGCTGGGGCGACACTCCCGTGAGCGTGCACGACACCGCACGCTTCGGGTACATGCCGGAAGAGCGCGGCCTGTATCCGAAGATGACGGTGGCCAAGCACCTCATCTACCTCGGTCGGCTTCATGGCCTGTCGGCGTCCGAGGGGCGCGCCGCCATGCTGGACTGGACCGAGCGCCTGCACCTGGCGGAGTACCGGGACAACACCATCGAGTCCCTGAGCCTCGGCAACCGGCAGCGGGTGCAGCTGGCAGCGGCTCTCGTCCACGACCCCGACGTGCTCATCCTCGACGAGCCGTTCTCCGGGCTCGACCCCTTCGCCGTGCAGGACATGAGCACAGTCCTGAAGGAGAAGGCGGCACAGGGAACCCCCGTGCTCTTCTCCAGTCACCAGTTGGAGCTGGTGGAAAGGCTCTGCGACCGCGTCGCCGTGGTCCGCCAGGGCAGGCTCGCCGCGTGCGGAAGCCTCGACGAACTGCGCTTCGAAGCACCGGCCCGCCTCCACCTGGAGGTCGAGGGCGCCGACGGCGACTGGCCGAAGGACGTGGACGCCGTCGCCTCCTATGAACGGCTCCACGACGGGGTGCTGTTGGAACTGGCCGGCGCGCACACCGAGAACGACGTGCTGCTGGCGGCCATGCGGCACGGAACCGTCCGCCGCATGGCCTGGCACCAACCGACGCTCACCGACATGTTCTGCGACCTGATCGAATCGCCGGAAGGTACCGACCGATGACTTCGGACTCACGCACACACCGCTCCCGGCCGTGGCAGGACATCCTGCTGGTCTACCGACGGGAAGTCAGTTCGCGCCTCGCGACCAAGGGCTACTTCGCAGGAATGGCGATCATGGTCGCTGTGGTCGGCGCACTGGTGGTCGGGCTCTCCTACATGGGCGAGACCAAGTCGTTCACCATCGCAGCGTGCGGTGCACCGCAATCCCAGTTCGGGACCACGGTGAAGGAGGTGCGGGTGCGGTCCTGCTCGGGTCTCGATCAGGCGCGGGAGCAGACCGACAGTAAAAAGGTAGACGCCGCGGTCGTGGTCACCGACGGCAGCGTGTCGGTCCTGGTGCGCGGAAACACCGACCCGCAGGCACAGCAGGCAGCCGTCGTCATGAGCCGCACCTGGGCCATGTCCCGGGCCCTGGAGGCCCAGCATGTCGACCAGCCGCGTCTCGATGCCGCCGTCGCCCACACGGCACCCGAGATCGTCACCATTGAGGTTCCCCCGAGATGCGGGGAAAGGTGACAGCAGGTCAGATGGGTCTCATGAGAGGAGCCCAGACGATGCCTGCCCCGAGGAAGTACCCGCTGGAGTTGCGTGAGCGTGCGGTGCGGATGTACCGGACGGCCGAGCCGGAGCCCGTGATCCGCCGCATGGCCGAGGAACTCGGCGTGCATCACGAAGCCCTGCGCAACTGGATCCGGCAGGCCGAGGCCAACGTCGGCGAGCGGGATGACCTGCTCACTACCGAGGAGAAGGAAGAGCTCGCCCAGCTGCGGCGCGAGGTGCGGGACCTGCGCCGGGCGAACGAGGTCCTGCGGACAGCCTCGGCTTTTTTCGCCGCGCAGCTCGACCCGACCCGGCCCAGGTGAGAGCGCTCCTCGATGAGCACCCGCACCTGGAGGTCGAGCCTGTATTGCGGGAACTGCACATCCCCTCCTCCACCTACTACCGCTGGCGCCAGGCCGGGAAGGACCCCTGCGAACGGATCCGCCAGGACACCGGGCTGACCGGGCAGATCCGGCAGATCCATCAGGACTCCGGCGGGATCTACGGATCGCCCAGGATCCATGCCGTCCTGAAGCGCGAGGGCGTCCATGTCGGCCGCAAGCGGGTCGAGCGGCTCATGCGGCAGGCCGGCCTGGCCGGGATCAGCCCCCGCAGGAGCAAGAGCTTCACCCGCCGCGACCCGGACGCCGACCACGCCCCTGACCTGGTGCAACGCGACTTCACGGCACCCGCGCGGAACCGGCTGTGGGTCACCGGCCTGACCATGATCCCCACTCTGGAGGGGCCACTGTGGCTGTCGGCGGTCCGCGACGCCTTCTCCCGCAGAGTCGTGGCCTGGGAGACCTCCGCCCGCGCGGACGCCGGCCTGGTTCTCACCTCCCCTGAGTACGCGCTGGCCAGCCGCGAGGTCACCCCCGGCGAACTCGTCCACCATGCCGACCACGGCACGCAATACACGTCCATCAAGCTCACAGCACGTCTGGTCAGAGCAGGAGTCCAAGCGTCCATGGGCTCGGTCGGCGACTCCTTCGACAACGCCCTGGCGGAGAACCTGTGGATGCTGATCAAGACCGAGTGCATCCGCGGACGGACCTTCGACACCAGAGCCGAGGCGAATCTCGCGCTCTTCGAGTACATCGACGGCTTCTATAACCCCCCATTACCGTTTTGGTAGCCCGCAATGGGGCGCCTGGCCTTCGGAGTTGGCATGACTTTCTCTCCCTGTCGATCGCATGTCCTGGGGGGTGGTGTCACCGGCTCCGAAGGCATCGACAGACCGCTGATTAGGGGCATGACCACCGGCTTCTTCGCAGGCCGGGAGGCTCTTCGTAATGTGGATGTGGCGATCGGTGCCGTGGGACGGCCGGGCGAGGACGACCGAAGGACGCACGTGATCGAACGTCAGTGACATCGGCGCCTTCCTCGGCCTGGATGTCGGCAAAGGCGAACACCACGCCACCGCCGTCACCCCGGCCGGGAAGAAGGCCTTCGACAAGCGGCTGCCCAACAGCGAACCCAAGCTTCGCGAAGTGTTCGGCAAACTGCAGGCCAAGCACGGGACCGTGCTCGTGGTGGTCGACCAGCCGGCCTCCATCGGCGCCCTGCCGCTGGCCGTGGCCCGGGACATGGGCTGCCCGGTCGCCTATCTGCCCGGCCTGACGATGCGACGGATCGCCGACCTCTATCCCGGCGAGGCCAAGACAGATGCCCGCGACGCGTTCGTCATCCCGGACGCGGCCCGCGTCATGCCGCACACGCTCCGCTCGGTCGACCTCCAGGACGAGACCATCGCCGAGCTGGAGATGATCGTCGGCTTCGACGACGACCTGGCCGGCGAAGCAACCCGCATCAGCAACCGCCTGCGCGGCCTGCTCACCCAGATCCACCCGTCGCTGGAACACGTCCTGGGCCCACGCGTCCAGCACCCGGCCGTGCTCACGCTCCTCGACCAGTTCGGCTCCCCGGCCCAGATCCGCAAAGCCGGACACCGACGGCTCATCACGCTGATACGCCCGAAGGCACCGCGGATGGCCGAGCGCCTCGTCGACGACATCTTCACCGCCCTGGACGAACAGACCGTCGTCGTCCCGGGCACCGCCGCGGCCGCTCTGATCATCCCCAGCCTCGCCAACTCGCTCCGAGCAGTGCTCGACCAGCGGAAACTCCTGGCCACCCGAATCGAGGAACTGCTGGAGAACCACCCTCTTTCGAAGGTCCTGACGTCCATGCCGGGGACCGGCGTCAGGACCGGAGCCCGCATCCTCATCAACGTCGGTGACGGCCGTTCGTTCCCGACCGCCGCCCACCTCGCCGCCTACGCCGGCCTTGCCCCCACCACCCGCAGTTCCGGCTCCTCGATCCGAGGCGAACAACCGTCCCGCCGCGGAAACAAGCAGCTCAAACGGGCCTTCTTCCTGTCCGCGTCCGCGGCTCTGGCCGACCCGGCCTCCCGGACCTACTACGACAAGAAGATCAGCCAGGGAAAACACCACACCCAGGCCCTCCTCTGCCTCGCCAGACGACGAGCCGACGTGCTCTTCGCCATGCTCCGCGACGGCACCTTCTACGCCCTACAGCCCGTCCCACCAGCCTGACGAAACCCATAGGGGCACCCCCCGCCGCATCCAAAAGCGCCTCGGCTACCTCAGCCCTATTGAGTTCGAAGAGAAGCACTACGCCGACCAGGCAGCGGCCGAACCAGTGAACCTGAAACCACGTCAACCCGCCCTGACCTGCTAGTCAGACACTCCCGCGCAGCGGGGGAACCTCACATAGGCAGCAGCCCGCCCACCAAGGAGACCGCTACCGCCGTCAGTCTGGTGATCGTCCTGTTCATGCAGATCGTCGGGCAGGGCTCGCTCATCGCTCAGGGTGTTGTGGAGGAGAAGTCCACCCGCATCGTCGAGGTCCTGCTCTCCACGCTCACCCCGCTGCGGCTGATGGTCGGCAAGGTCGCCGGAATCGGAACAGCCGCCGTCCTGCAGATCGGTGTGCTGGTCGGCGCCATGATGGGTGCCAACGCCGTCATCGGCGGCCCCTCCACCTCTCTGCCCGACACCACGGCCATGGTGTCCCTCCTGGTGTGGTTCCTGCTCTCCGTCGCGTTGTTCGCCGGTCTCTTCGCGGCGGCCGGATCACTGGTCTCACGGCCCGAGGAACTGCAGTCGGTGCTCATGCCCGTGATGGTGCTCGCACTCGTCCCGGTGGGTGTCGTGGCCGCCGCCGCAGGCGACCTGTCCGCTTGCTGGGTGGGCATCGTGCAGTACATCCCACCGTTCTCCGGCATCTTGATTCCGCTGCAGGCCAGTGTCGGAGCCGTGTCGATCGTGCAGCAGCTACTTGCTGCCGCCGTAATGCTGCTAGTGTCCTGAGTCGATAGTTTGCTTGCGGTTATAGGGTGGGGTGATGCCTGGTCCGAAACCGTTGCCGCTGGAGTTGTCCGATCACGAACGCAGGGTGTTGCGGGGCTGGTTGCGTAAGCAGACGGCGTCGCAGGCGCTGGTGTTGCGGTCGCGGATCGTGCTGGCGTGTGCGGAGGGCTTGCCGAACGCGCGGGTCGCGGATGACCTGGGTGTCTCGCGGGAGACGGTGCGCAAGTGGCGGTCCCGGTTCGTCACGGACCGCCTGGAGGGCCTGGTGGACCGGCCTCGCTCGGGGGCTCCGCGCAGGATCACGGACGAGCAGGTCGAGGCCCTGGTCGCCAGGACACTCGGCCAGACGCCGCCGACCGGCGATTCGCACTGGTCGACGCGTTCGATGGCCGAGGCCGAGGGCATGTCGCAGTCGGCGGTCTCGCGGATCTGGCGGGCGTTCGGCCTCAAGTCCCACATCGTGGAGACCTGGAAGCTGTCGACCGACCCGCAGTTCGTGACCAAGGTCCGTGACGTGGTGGGTATTTACCTGACACCGCCGGAAAACGCCCTGGTCCTGGCGGTGGGCGAGAAGTCGCAGATACAGGCCCTGGACCGGACCCAGCCCGTGCTGCCGATGGCGCCGACCACGCCGGCGAAGATGACCCACGACTACGTCCGGCACGGCACCACCAGCCTGTTCGCCGCCCTGGACATCGCCTCCGGCTCCGTCATAGCCCAGCACTACCGCCGCCACCGCCACCAGGAGTTCCTCCGCTTCCTGAAGCTCATCGACACCGCCGTCCCCAAGAACCTCGAACTCCACCTCGTCCTGGACAACTACGCCACCCACAAGACCGAACCGGTCAAGAAATGGCTGCTGCGACACCCCCGCTTCCACCTCCACTTCACCCCCACCTCCGCGTCCTGGCTCAACCTCGTCGAACGCTGGTTCGCCGAGCTGACCTCCCGCAAATTCCGCCGCTCCACCCACCGCAGCGTCGCCGAACTCGAACGGGACATCCGCGGCTGGACCAACGAATGGAACAAGGACCCCAAGCCGTTCGTCTGGACGAAACCCGCCGACGACATCCTCGACACACTCGCCGCATACTGCACAGGAATTAACGACTCAGGACACTAGACGATGCCGTAGAATCCCGTTTTCGCTGGTCAGAGACTTGTAGGCGCGATCTTCGTGACAGCCGGTCCACCCCCGTGCCGCCCAGTCCGCTCACGCAGCGCTCACGCAAGCAGGTCGTCCGACAACCGCAAACCCACAGGTCTCCGGTGCTGCCGGAAGCGACCACCCGTACGAGTCATTGCCCCAGGCCCGGCTCCGGGGTGAGCTGTTTCCATGCATCGCTGGTCTCCTCTGAACGAACGGCAGCTCGCCCTGCTCGGCCGGCTCGCGAACGGCGAGCAGTCCGAGGAGCCCTGGGACCCCGGCGAGTTCCGCACCGCATACGCGCTGCGCGACCGAGGGCTGGTGACGATCAAACGCAGCGGGAGTGAGGTGGATGCCGAGGTCACCGAGGCAGGCACCTTTTACATCCAGCACGGCCACCACCCGGACGATCCCGCGCACGCCAAGGAAGAGAAGGCTGCCAAGGGGAAGGCGGCAAGCGGCACCCGCTCCGCGTCCTACACCGACAGGCCAGTGGCACTCGCCCGTCGGACGAAGGCAAAGGAGCTCATCGAACGACTCGTCACGGACAGGCGGGTCACCTTCACCAAGCCCAACGACGCCATGGTGACGGAGTGGCGACGCGTGATCGACTACGTGAAGCGCCACGGCCTCGTCCCTGAGGGCAAGCGCATCGAGAGTCTCCGCATGTGGAATCGCAACCTGCAGATCTCTCTGGTCGAGGGACCACACCCCAACTCACTGCGACAGAGGCCGGACGAGGCGCCGCCCGTCCACGTACCCGCTCAGTTGCGCTCTCCGCATCCGGACGTGGCCGCACTGAGAGACGACGAGGGCCGACTGGTCATGCCCGCCCCGCTGCGCCGCCGATCGTTGCTGCTTCTCCAGGGCCTCGCCGCCGAGGCAGTACGTCGAGGGCACAAGGTGGAGGAGCATGAAGTCTCCTCCCGCCGGCGCAGCCGTGCCTACACGTACAACGGGCGTCACTACCCCTCCAGCTACTCCCTCCGTGAGGGCGAGCTGGACCTGGTCGTGAACGGCTTCACCTACACCGTCACGATCCAGCAGGAGTCTCCCCAGTCCACCGACCCAAAGCGCTCGAATAGCCTCGTGATCGAACTCGGTTACAGCCGATCCAGCCGGCAGTCCCGCTGGGCCGATCGCAAACGCTGGGTGCTGGAGGACATCCTGGGAGCCGTACTCCGGGAGATCGAGACTCGTGCCGTAGAAGACGCCCAACAGAAGGCGGACGAGGAGCGCGCGAAGGCCGAACGCGAGGTCCGCTGGCGGGCGGCCGTGGAGAAGGCAAAGGAGGTGGCTGTTCAGGAGCAATACGCCGAGATACTCCGTGCGCAGACCAGCCAGTGGCAGGAAGCGGCAAGGCTGAGCGCGTACTGCGACGCCCTGGAGCGTCGGCTGGAGGAGGCTGCCGGAGAAGACGAGACGGCGGTGGCTTCGGCACGAGGGTGGCTAGCCTGGGCACGCCGCTACGTTCAGAGCCTCAACCCGCTGACGCGCCTACCCGCGATGCCCGCAGCTCGCCAGTCGAAGCCCGAGGAACTGGCACCGTATCTCAACGGCTGGAGCCCGCACGGTCCTGAGGCGCACTCGGGATGGAGACAATAGCCACATATCGGAAATAAGCCGAATAACGCTTGCTGCGCTGACGTCAGAGACGATCTCGACCTACACTAACGTCCCATGTCACTCACCCGCAACGTCGTCAACTCGGATTGTTTTAACCCGGCACCGACTCTGCCGTATCAGCTGCGGACCATCGACTTTCAGTCAGCCATGCAGGACGTATACGACTTCTTTCACGACGTGAACGTGAACCTGCACGAAAAGGGCCTCCGTCGATTTGAAGACATGCTACGGCCCGCATCATGCTCCGGCCTAATCTCCGACATGCTCACGTCTAGTCTCGCGAAGCACTCACGGACACTTTGTGAGAATCAGTATTTCAACGGCCACCCCGATCTCATCGTCCATGGAATCTATCCGAATGATTCAGTCAAGGCCGGCGAAAAAGGGGTGGAGATCAAAAGTACGGTGAAGGCTGGCGGGGCTGTAGATACCCACGGCGCCAGGACACAGTGGCTCTGCGTTTTCGTCTACAAAGTAGACAGCGAGACGCAACCAGTATGGAGTCGAGCACCGATGAAGTTCACCGAGGTCTACCTCGGGTACGTCGAGGAAGACGACTTCCGGAGTAATGCGCGCGGACGGCTCGGAACCCGCACGGCAACACTGGACAGGGATGGAATCGCTAAACTTCGCGAGAAGTGGATTTACTTGGACCGGGGTCCTTCTTAGTCAGCGAACTTGGCTTAATCTCGACCAGCTGCGGCACCGCTTCGCGCGCGATTTCGATATAAGCGCTATCAAGCTCTACGCCAACGCTTGCATATCCGACAGCTTCTGCCGCAGCAAGAGTCGAACCTGAACCGCAAAACGGATCCAAAACGACTCCTTCCCCCAGAGGAAGGATAGCCCGAACGACTTGCCGAAGGAATTCCTGTGGCTTCAGGCTGGGGTGGTTAGCAATCTTCCGCTCCTTGGCCCGTGTGGGCGCGGACTTAATGACATCACCGAACGGCTGATCATCGCTGATTCGCCGAAGCCCCCCAGCCTTCCACTTCCTCAGATTATCCGCGATGGTACCTTCTGGATGTTTCCGAAAGAGTAGCCAAGGCTCCCATTGTGACCGCGGCATAACGCTTACATCTGAGAATTCCTCGTGAGCATTCTTAGGGCGATCCCCGCCGCGCATCGTCTGCACAAGACGTACAATTTCACCTCGGCGTTCCAGGCCCGCCTTGTATAGCGCTACGCTAACGAGGTGCGAAACGAGCGGGTTAGCGGCAACCATCAGATGGCCACCGGGAACGAGCACTCTCTTTAGTTCCTCGCCCCACTGTTCGAAGAAGCGCTGCAAATGCTCCAGGTCAGCGCTAGTGAGAGTCGTGAACCGCGGCAATGGTGATCGTGTATGCCCGTCGTAGGATGGCGGAATCCGCCAGACACCCCCCTTCCTTGACCTTAGTTTCTTCTGCTCGTGCGCCGTGTACTCCACAAGCCCGTAGGGGGGATCGGTGACACAACCATGGATGCTGTTCTCAGGCTGACTAGCGAGCCAGTCAAGGCAGTCCCCTTGGTAAATCTTTGTCTGCCCATGCGTAAACACGGGCATGGGGAAAATGCTGTCTTGCAAAGCGGTAACGGTTTCGGTCACTTCGAGCTCAATTTGTAGCGGCCGCGGCCAGTCCGAACGAAGAGCCCTGGAGTATTTAGCCTGAGATAGGATCTGACCGAGGACGCTGGAACCTCGCTGCCTACACCGGCAATCACGGCAGCATGAATGTCACGAACGTCCCGAGCTTCAGGATGCGCGCTTCGTAGATAGGCCGTGATCGCGTCACGCACCACGCCGGGACTTCGCCGCTCCGTCATTTGCACCCCTCTAAGACGTTTAAACGTCAGGACGGTACATGACGGGCCGACTGTCTGTCCAATACCTTGCGCTCCTCTCCAAGGGTTCGTGCGGCTACAACTCACGTAGGCGGTAAGAACCTGCACCATCACCAGTAGCGTGATCTCCGACCCATCGCCGGCGTGGCCAGTGGTCTCTTCCTTGGGTTGCGTTGGAACCGTGAGGTGGGCCGTCGGGCGAGGTGACAGCTGAGCTGTTCCTTTTCCCGACGGCCTCCTCCCGAACCCGTCGTGCGGCGTTAACCGCAACGGGCTCTCCAGTGACTGTCGTGAACTGCGGTTTCGGCCGTCGTGGATGTTCTCACGGCAGGTCGGGCAGACCACGAGGGTCTTGCGTCGTTTCCTGGCCATGAGGGTGGCCCAGTCGGGTCGTGTGTCCCCGAACCGGTCGAGGTCGGCGAGTCTGCGGACCTGGTGGACCTGTGTCGGTGCGGTCTGTCCGCACAGCTCGCAGAGTCCGGCCAGTATCCGACTCGTCAACTCGCGTCGCCGGGGCTGACGTAGAGCGGGGTCACGGTCTGTCAGGACTGTAGCCTTGCTTCGCTTGAGTGGAATTCCACCGGATTGCGCCACCAACGGTTTCCTGCCTGGGAGTTGGGTGCTGACCTGGAGGCACTTACGTGGCCCGGCCGGGGTGTCGACGGTGACCTTGAGCCGTTTCCAACCTGACGGGAGGTTGGGCGGATGACCCCGGCGGCGGGCAGGAAGAAAGCTCCTGGTAGACGGGTTCACGACCAAGATCACCAGTCCGCCAGGAGCTTTCGCGTGCTTGTCTACCCGTCCGGTATCGAACTGTCCAGCCGAGCCCTGCAACACCTCTCCGGTCTCCTCGCAGGTCACCGCCGTCGGATCGGCTCCCGGTGGCGTCGCCTGACCTGCGGTCGGCAGACCCTGCCCGTCCTGGCCCACCTGCGCTGCGGCGACACCTACGCTCGCCTCGCAGCGGGTTTCCGCGTCGGGGTCGCGACGGTCTACCGGTATATACGCGAGGCCGTCGATCTCCTGGCCGCTCTGGCGCCCACGCTGGAGCAGGCGATGCAGACCGTGCGGAAGAAGGCGTACGTGATCCTCGACGGCACCGTGCCGCCGATCGACCGCGTTGCCGCCGACCAGCCGTACTACTCGGGGAAGAAGAAGCACCACGGGATGAACGTGCAGGTCCTCGCGGATCCAGCCGGCCGTCTGATCTGGGCCTCGGACGCGCTACCCGGAGCCGTGCACGACCTGACCGCGGCCCGGACCCACGGCATTCCCGCCGGTCTCGCTGCCGACGACATCAAGTGCTGGGCGGACAAGGCGTATCAGGGTGCAGGCCCTGCTGTCCGCGTCCCGTTCCGGGGCAAGAATCTGCGCGGCTGGCGCCGGCGTCACAACCGCGATCACGCCAAGATCCGCAGCCTCGGCGAACGCGCCATGGCCACCCTCAAATGCTGGCGGCTCCTGCGGAAGCTCCGCTGCAGCACCACCCGGATCACCGCCGTCGTCCGTGCCGTCGTCGCCCTCGAACTCACCACCTGATCAAGATGGAAAAGGCTCCTTGTACTTGCGGGCCATCTTCGACATGGCCGAGCGATGCTTGTCCGCCGGGGAGCACAGCAGCGAGGACTGCATGACCAAGTGCAGCCGGTTCAGTTTGAAGACGTCGCCGGCCAGCAGGCAGTAGTTCACGATTCCGCGGTACCTGGCGCCGTAGATGCTGACGATGGTGTGGTCGTCGTAGTTGAGCATCGGGGTCTGGCGGGCGGGTTTTCCGCGTTCCAGGTATGGGGCGCATTTGGCCTTGCTCACGTCCTTGGGGACGTGCAGTGCGACGGTTCCGTTGGTCGACCGGCGCTGACGTCCGCGACCCCGTTTCCGTTCTGCCCTGCGGTCGTCCTTCTGGATGGCGATCTCATAGCCGAGGAATCGTGCCGCGCCGGTTCTGGCGTGGGTGACCAGCGTCTTGTCCTGAGACAGTTCCAGTTTGAGGTCTTCTTGCAGGAACCGGGTCAGGCGCTGTTTGATTTCTTCGGCTTCGGCCTTGGGTCCGGTGAACCCGATAAGGGTGTCGTCGGCGTATCGGACGTAGCGCAGACGGCGGTATCCCGGGTCGGACATTTCCTGGCTCGGGAGGCTGTGCAGCCGCCTGCGGAGGGTGCGTACTTCCGCACGGTCTCCGCGTGTGCGTGCCCGCTTAATTGCCTTTTCGATCCTTCGGTACTCAGGATTCCTTGCCCTGAGTTTTCCACGAGTGTATTCCGGCATGAGTACTGTCTCGACGAAGGTGTCCAGCTTATGCAGGTAGATGTTGGACAGGACCGGGGAAAGGACCCCGCCTTGCGGCGCGCCACTGAGTGTCGCGTTCCATTTCCAGTCTTGCAGGTATCCGGCTTGGAGCATGTTGCGCACGAGCCGCAGGAACCGGTTGTCGTGGATCTTTTCGCTCAGGATGTCGAGCATCACTCGGTGGTCGAGTGCGTCGAAGCACCTGGCGATGTCACCTTCGACGAACCATGTTGTCCCGGTCCAGGTTCGGGCCACCTCGCCGAGGGCGGTGTGGCATCCCCGTCGGGGACGGAAACCGTGGGAGTGGTCGGAGGACTGGGGCTCGAAGTATGCCTCCAGGAGGAGACGCATCACCTCGCCCGCCAGCTTGTCCGACCAGGGCGGCACGCCCAGGGGCCTCATCTTCCCGTTCTTCTTCGGGATGAGGACCCGTTTCACCGGGCTGGACCGGTAGCGCTCGTGGCGCAGCGCATCGATGATGCGTCCGATCTTCTCCAGCGACATACCGTCCGCGGTTTCCCCCGTGGCTCCGGGTGTCATCGCTCCATGGTTGGAGTAGATGCGTCCGTGGGCCATGAGATACAGCTGCGGGTTGAACATCTGTCGATATACCTCATTGCGCGGAAGTTCCCGCCTTCCGCGTTCACGGAGGATTTCAAGTACCGCTTCGGCACTTTGCATTACGCATACCTTCCGGCCTTGTTGATTCGTTGTCACCTGTGTCCCTTCGCCCTCGTTCCGGCTCTCCCGGACTCCATGGCAGGTCGTTACTCCTGCGACTACTACGGACACTCCGTCACCAGGGTCATTGCATGATTGAGATCTGTCTGGGTTCGTCACGTGAGACCGAGGGCTCGTAGGGGCCGGTGATAGTCGCGGCCGGTGTGGCGGAGGGCGGCGGCGATGTTGGTCTGGCCGTCCTGGCGGAAGAGGCTGATGGCGAGGTTGCGCAGGGAGGCCGTGGCGCGGGGCAGGTGGCCGGTGCGGACTTTTGAGTCGTCCTCGCGGAACGTGCGGTCCCGCACGTGGTGCAGGAGGTTCTCGATGCCCCAGTGGCCTCTGATCCAGGTGGCGAGTTCGGTGTAGGTGGCGTCGAAGACGCTCAGGCTGGTGATCAGGTAGACGCGTTCAGGCCGCGGCGGCGAGGGGGCGCCCGCCCCATCGGATGCCCTTCTCGCTGCGGATGCGGGCGCGTTCCTTACGTTCGGCGGCCAGGACGCCCGGCTGGCGGGCGTTGGCGTTGCGCCAGCGCAGGTAGGCGTGCAGGGCCCGGGTCTGGACGGTGTGGTTGGGGTGGTGGTGAACTGCCTCAGCGGTCCGAAGTGCGCCTCGATGGGGTTCGCCGAGGAGGCGTAGGTCTGGGTGAAGCACAACTCGACCTTGTTCTTCTTCGCCCAGCGGCAGGTGTCGGCGCTCTTGTGGGCGGACAGGTTGTCCAGGATCACGTAGATCGGTGCGCCGTCGGGCCGGGCGGCGCGGATCGACTTCAGCGTGGCCAGCGTGTTCACGGCACCTTTCTTGCGGCGGTTGACGCCCCACAGGGTGTCGTCGCCGACCGAGTAGCAGCCGTGGAAGTACCGGACTCCGTGAGTGCGGTGGTAGGTGGCCGGCCAGGGGCATTGCGTGATTGGGATTGGTCCGGTTCGTCGGTCTCGTGAGTGACGCGGCGTCATGTCCGTTGTGCAGCAAGGGGTCCGGGAGAGCAGAGCAGGCACGGTGCTGGTGATCATGTGGTTGTCGAGACCCATGAGAACCGAGCGAGGCCGTGCCTGCCCGAACATCATCGCCCATTCCTTCCACACCGGGGAAAATGGGCTCCCCGACTGCTCCCCTCACCTCAAGCGATGTCGCTGACCTGCGGCGTTTCCTGATCCTGGTCGCCGATCCCCGCGATGCGCGAGGACTGCGGTATCCAGCTCTCGCGTTGCTGTGCGCAGCCGTTTCGGCGGTACTGACCGGGGCCCGCTCACTCATCGCGGTCAGCGAGTGGATCACAGATGCCCCGCAGCATGTGCTGGGCATCCCCGGCTTCGCTGCCGGTCCACTCACCGGTCTGCGGCCGGTGCCCCACGCCGCAACCGTGCGCCGCCTGCTGCAGCGTGTGGACGGTGACGCGCTGGACGCGGCGATCAGCGCGTATCTGCAGGCCAGAACGCCATCCCCGGTCGTGCCGGGAGCGGAGAAAGGGCCAGCGCGACGGGTGATCGCGGTCGACGGCAAGGTGGTCCGCGGATCACGAACCGCAACGGCCGCGGCCATCCAGTTGCCGGCGGCGATGGATCACCACGGCGTGGTCCTGGCCCAGCGGCAGGCCGCCTCCAAAAGCAACGAGATCCCTTCCTTCGCGCCGTTGCTGGACGGCCTTGAGCTGGAGAACACAGTGGTGACCGCCGGCGCCCTGCACACCCAGCACAACCACGGGGCCTGTCTGACCAGTCGCGGCGCGCACTACGTGGCCGTCGTGAAGAAGAACCATCCGGGCCTGTATGCCAAGGTCAGGAAGCTGCCCTGGTGGGACATCCCGCTCGGGCACCGCACCCGCGACAACGCCCACCACCGCGAGGAGATCCGCCGGCTCAAGGTCACCGCGTTCAGCCACCTCGACTACCCCGGCGCCCGCCAGGCGATCCAAGCCGTACGGTGGCGACGCGGCCTGAGCACCGGGAAGCTGTCCATCGAGCGCGTCTACCTGATCACCAGCCTGAGCGTCTTCGACGCCACCTACACCGAACTCGCCACCTGGATCAGAGGCCACTGGGGCATCGAGAACCTCCTGCACCACGTGCGGGACCGCACGTTCCGCGAGGACGACTCAAAAGTCCGCACCGGCCACCTGCCCCGCGCCACGGCCTCCCTGCGCAACCTCGCCATCAGCCTCTTCCGCCAGGACGGCCAGACCAACATCGCCGCCGCCCTCCGCCACACCGGCCGCGACTATCACCGGCCCCTACGAGCCCTCGGTCTCACGTGACGAACCCAGACAGATCTCGATCATGCAATGACCCTGCTACACGGCACGTGCCGAAGTCGCTGCCAGTGGCGTCGCTCGCCGCGACGGCTGGGAGAGCGAACTCGACGCTCTCGATCGGGCCGCCCAAGCCAGCCTCGACGGTCTCGTCGAGGAAGTGATGCGGCGGTCGTGGAAGCCGAGTTCCGGCGCCGATGAACTTCAGGCCGAGATTCAGCGCACGCTCGACGAGTGGTTCACCAAACACGATGTCCGCCTCCAGCGGTTGCAGCAGTCGATCCGCAAGACCAAGGAGCGAGAGCGCGCCCGACCCTCCTGGGCCGGCTTTGCTTCGCTGGTCGCGATGCTCGGGTCCGGGGAGGATGCCTCCACGACCCCGGCAGGGCCCGGCGGTGCCGCAGAACATGTCGAGACGGTCGGGACCATGTTGATCGGTATGTTGAAGGCCGCGAACAACGCACCCGGGCCGATCGCCGGCGGGAAGGCCAGTTCGGTGAAGGCGGCTGGGGACCTGGGACGGCACATCGGCATCGCCGAAGCCGCGCTTCCCCTTGCCGTCTACCTTGCGAAAGTCGTCGAAGAGCAGGGAGCGGATCGCGCGCGCCTGAACCAGGACGAGGCGACGGCCGAGAAGCGCCAACAGGTCGTCACTGAGTGCACGCAGCGCACTCGCGACGCCTGGCAGCCGTTCGTCGACGACGTGCGTGAAGCGATCGTCGCGGAGACGAGAGACCAGGTCGACCTCGACGCGAGCCTGCGCCAACTCGTCGAGCAACTGCAAGAAGCTGTGACGGAAGGCGAGGGTCTCTTTCGAGCGGGTACCGTGCCGCTGCTCGAGACAGAGGCGTAAGCGAGTGGGCCACTGTGGCCCGACTTCAGGGAACAGGTCATTTCTACAGCACAGCCCTCGCCAACGGCTGGCCGATTGCTACCGGCGCGGTCGAGGGCGTCTGCCGCCACCTGACCGCCGACCGCCTCGACATCACCGGCGCCCTCTGGGGCCTACCCGGAGTCGAAGCCGTCCTCCGGCTCCGTGCCGTGGTCGCCAACGGCGACCTCTACTGGCACTTCCACACCCGCCAAGAGCACCAACGCATCTACCTCGAACCCTGCCCGCAGAAGTTGGCCTCACTGCTTGATCAACGTCGTCCCTCGAAACGAACCGCACCCAGCTCAGTTCGGCCGGCTCAGGGCGGCACCGAAAGAACTCTCGTCCAGGCGCTTTGTAGGAACCCGACAGCAACTCAGCCCGCTCCACACGCACCCCGGCCACCGCCGCTGCACGCCCGCTGCACAAATGGCCACCGCTCGGCCACCGGAGGCCCCTGCATGCTGCCCCGCGAAGAGGCCAAGGGCAGCCCAGAGACCGCAGAAAAGGAAAAACCCCAGGTCACGGCGAGTGAGTCCCAGGGTTTTCCGGAGCCGCCTTCGGGATTCGAACCCGAGACCTACGCATTACGAGTGCGTTGCTCTGGCCATCTGAGCTAAGGCGGCGCGCCGCGCACCTGTGGTGCGATCAGCAACGTCCGTAAGTCTACACAGTTTCCGGAGGTGGTCCGTACCCGCCCCGGAGGTGGGGGTTCCGGGGCGGGTGGGGTGGCTATGAGCAGCGCTTTCCGTTCGTGGGCGGGGTGCCGCGCAGCAGGTAGGTGTTGATCGCGGAGTCGATGCAGGTGCTGCCGCGGCCGTAGGCGGTGTGGCCGTCGCCCTCGTAGGTCAGGAGGTGGCCGGAGGAGAGCTGGTCGGCCAGGGCCTCGGCCCAGCGGTACGGGGTGGCCGGGTCGCGGGTGGTGCCGACCACGACGATCGGGGTGGCGCCCGCGGCCTCGATGCGGTGCGGCTCGCCCGAGGGCTGGACGGGCCAGTAGGCGCAGTTCAGAGAGGCCCAGGCGAGGCCCTCGCCGAAGACCGGGGATGCCTTCTCGAAGTCGGGGAGGGACTCGCGCACCGCGTCCGGGGTGGAGAAGGCCGCGGGGAGGTCGAGGCAGTTCACGGCGGCGTTGGCGAACATCAGGTTGCTGTAGCCGCCGTCGGCCTCGCGCTCGTAGTAGCTGTCGGACAGGACCACCAGGCCGGCGCCGTCGTTCTCCTTCATCGCCGAGGTCAGCGACTCGCGCAGTTGCTGCCAGGCGCCCTCGTCGTACATCGCCGCGATCACGCCGGTGGTGGCCAGGGACTCGGTGAGTCTGCGGCCGTCGGCGTCGCCGGTCGGAATGGGCTTGGCGTCCAGCCTGCCGAAGAAGGCCTTCAGATTCTTGCCGACCTGCTCGGGGGGCGTGCCGGGGCCGCCGAGCGGGCAGTCGGACTGCCGTACGCAGTCCTTCGCGAAGGACTGGAACGCCGTCTCGAAGCCCGCCGTCTGCTCCAGGTTCAGCCGGCGTGCGGGCAGCGACGGGTCCATCGCGCCGTCCAGGACCAGGCGGCCCGCGCGGTCCGGGAACAGGCCCGCGTACGTCGCCCCGAGGAACGTGCCGTACGAGGCTCCGACGTAGTTCAGCTTCTCGTCGCCCAGGACCGCCCTCAGTACGTCCATGTCCCGGGCCGCCTCGACCGTCGAGACATGCCGCAGAAGCTTCGGCGCGTCCGCTCCGCAGCCCTCCGCGAACCCCTTGTAGGCGTCGACCAGCCGGTCCGTCTCGCCCTCGTCGTCCGGGGTGACGTCCGTCTGCGTGAACGCGTCCATCGCGGGGCCGTCCAGGCACTTGACGGGCTCGCTGCGGGCCACGCCCCGCGGGTCGACCGCCACCATGTCGTACTGGGCGCGGACCTGCTCCGGGTAGCCGATGCCCGCGTACTGCTGGAGGTAGCCGATCGCCGAGCCGCCCGGTCCGCCCGGGTTCACCAGCAGCGAGCCGAGCCGCTTGCCCGAGCCGGTGGCCTTCTTGCGGGCCACGGCGAGCCGGATGTCCCCGTCGGCCGGCTTCGCGTAGTCGAGCGGGGCCTTCATGGTGGCGCACTGGAAGCCGGGCACTCCGCAGTCGCGCCAGCCGAGCTTCTGCTCGTAGTACGGCGACAGCGCGGCGGGCGTGGCCTTCGGCAGCGGGGCCAGCGACGCCTTCGCCACCTCCGTGGATCCTGCCGCCTCGGCCGCGGCCGGACCGGCGGAGGTCGACGCGCCCCCGGCCGAGCAGGCGGTGGCGAGCAGCGCGGCGGCGAGGAGCGTGGCCCGGACACGGGTGCCGCCGATACGGGTCCTGCGGTGAGTGCGCCTTGTGTGCATTCAGCGAGCGTAACTCTCCGCTACGACTTCACCGCCCTGCGTGGTCGACGTGCCTCGTACGAATTACGCCGTCAACCGTGCCCGGCCTCCGCGTCCGTCCGCCCCGTCGGCCCGGGAGCCCGGCGGCTCAGCCCGCTCTGAGCGCCATCGTCATCGCCTCCACCGCGAGCAGCGGCGGCACATTGCGGTCGAGGGCCTCCCCGCAGGCGGCGATGGCCTCGATGCGGCGGAGCGTGGCCTCGGGTGGACCGGCGTGGGCCAGGCGCTCCAGGGCGTCCTGCGCGTCGGCGTTGGCGATCGCCACGCGGGAGCCGAGCTGGAGGGCGAGGACATCCCGGTAGAAGGCGGTCAGCTCGGTCAGGGCGAGGTCCAGGCTGTCGCGCTGCGTGCGGGTCCTGCGGCGCTTCTGCTTGTCCTCCAGCTCCTTCATCACGCCCGCCGTGCCGCGCGGCAGCCGGCCGCCCTGGGCCGCGCCCAGCGCAGCCTTCAGTTCCTCGGTCTCCTTGGCGTCCGTCTCCTCGGCGAGTTGTCTGGCGTCCGCGGCCGCCGCGTCGACCAGCTCCTGGGCGGCCTTGAGGGCGCTGCCGACATCCTCGACCCGCAGCGGCAGCTTCAGCACGGCGGCCCTGCGGTCCCGGGCGGCCGCGTCGGTGGCCAGCCGGCGGGCCCGCTCGACGTGACCCTGGGTGGCGCGGGCCGCCGCGGCGGCGACGCCCGGTTCGATGCCCTCGCGCCGTACGAGCATGTCGGCGACGGCCTCGACGGACGGTGTGCGCAGGTTCAGATGGCGGCAGCGCGAGCGGATCGTGGGCAGGACATCCTCGACGGAGGGCGCGCAGAGCATCCAGACGGTCCGCGGGGCGGGCTCCTCGACCGCCTTGAGGACGGCGTTGGCCGACTTCTCGTTCAGCCGCTCGGCGTCCTCGACGAGGATGATCTGCCAGCGTCCGGTCGCCGGTGAGGTGAACGACTTGCGGACCGTGTCCCGCATGTCCTTCACCAGGATCTCGGCGCCCACGGCGGCCACCGTGCTGACATCCGCGTGGGTCCCGACGAGTGCCGTGTGGCATCCGTCGCAGAAGCCGCAGCCGGGGACACCGCCGAGTGCGCGGTCGGGGCTCACGCACTGCAGCGCCGCGGCGAAGGCCCGTGCCGTCTGCCTCACGCCCGCGCCGGGCGGCCCGGTGAACAGCCACGCGTGCGTCATGCTCAACGTCTCCGGGAGTGGTCCCGAGGCCGCCGCGGCGGTGACGAAGGCGTCGGCGTCCCGGGCAGCGGCGGCGAGCTGCTCGCTCACCTTCTCCTGCCCGACGAGGTCGTCCCACACGGTCATGGGTCACGCCGTCCTTCCGTCACACTCCGCCGCACCGCTCGCGCACCGCGTTCCGTACTCCGCGTCGCGCCCTCCATTGTGCGGGGCCCCACTGACAACGGGCGCCGGGTGCCCGGTGGAGCGGGGGCGGGGCGGTCGGCCCCACCCCGTCAGCGTCGTCCCCGGCCCTTCCCCCTGCGGCCCTTGTCCGCGTCCCGGCCGTCGTCCGGGCCTCCGTCGCCTCGACCGTCGCTCGCACGGCCGTCGTCGTCCCAGCCGCCGTCCTCGTGCGGGCCCAGCAGTTCGTCTGCCAGTGTCGGCAGGTCGTCCAGCGGGGTCTCCTCGGCCCAGTCGGAGCGGCGCCTGCGGGGCGGCGCCTGGTCGGGGTCGATCTGGGGCAGCTCGCGCGTGCTGTCCTGGGGTTCCCCGGTCCGGTCGGCACCGGAGGCGGGGCGCTCTTCCCGGAAGTAGCCCGGCGGGACCCGGTCGGCGGGATCGTCCCCGCGTACGGGAGGCAGCACCGCCGTCTCGTCGGCGGCTCCGGGCGTCACCGGCGGCAGCACCGCCGTCTCGTCGGCGGCCCCCGGCCTCACGGGCGGCAGCACCGCCGTCTCGTCCATGGCCCGCGGGTCCACCGCCGGCAGTACCGCGGTCTCGTCCGCCGCGCCCGACGGCGTCTCCGTCACGGGAAGCTCGGTCGTCACCTCGGCCTCGGACTCGGACGACCCGGAGCCTCTGGCCGATCCGCCCTCGTCGCCCCCGGTGTCGCCCCGGTCGTCGTCCCGCGTGTCCCGCACCGGACGCAGTACCGCCGTGTCCTCCACCGGTCCGCCGGAGGTGTTCGTCGGGGTCACGACCGGCGTCGGCACGGTCAACGCGTCCGAGGGGGGCGAGGCGGCCGGCTTCGGCCGGGGCGTCTGCGCCGCCGGAGGCGCCGTCCGCTTCGGGCCCGCGGCGGCCGCGGTCGCCGCCCGCTCCGCCGCCCGGCGTGCCTCCTCGGCACGCATCAGGGCCTCCTCGGCCTTGCGCTGCTTCTCCAGGCGCCGGGCCTCGGCCTCGGCCCGCAGCCGCTCCTCCTCCTCGGCCTGCTTGCGGCGCCGCTCCTCCTCGGCCCGCTGCCGTGCTTCCTCCTCGGCCCGTGCCTTCTCCTCCGCGAGGAGTCGGACCCGCTCCTCCTCGGCCTTCCGACGCGCTTCCTCGGCCCGCTGCCGGGCCTCCTCCGCCTGCCGCTCGGCCTCGCGCCGCTGCGCCTCCTCCAGCTCGCGCCGCTTGCGCTCCTCCTCCTCGACGCGCAGCCGCTCCAGCTGTTCGAGGCGCTCGCGCTCCAGGCGCTCCTCCTCGGCCTTGCGCGCGGCCTCTTCCTCGGCCTTGCGACGCGCTTCCTCCTCGGCCTTGCGGCGTGCTTCCTCCCGGGCCTTGATCTCGGCCTCGGACAGCGGCAGCACCTGGTCGAGCCGGTGGCGTACGACGGTGGTGACGGCCTCGGGCTCCTGGCCCGCGTCCACGACGAGGTAGCGCCCGGGGTCGGCGGCGGCCAGGGTGAGGAAACCGGAGCGCACGCGCGCGTGGAACTCGGCAGGCTCCGACTCCAGCCGGTCCGGCGCCTCCGTGAACCGCTCGCGCGCCGTCTCCGGCGGGAACGTCCAGCAGGACGGTCAGGTGCGGTACGAGCCCGTCGGTCGCCCAGCGGTTGATGCGGGCGATCTCGGTCGGCGACAGGTCGCGCCCGGCGCCCTGGTAGGCGACGGAGGAGTCGATGTACCGGTCGGAGACGACCACGGCGCCGCGTTCCAGGGCGGGCCGCACCACGGTGTCGACGTGCTCCGCGCGGTCGGCGGCGTACAGCAGCGCCTCCGCGCGGTGCGACAGACCGGCGCTGGAGACGTCCAGCAGGATGGAGCGCAGGCGCTTGCCGACCGGGGTCGCGCCGGGCTCGCGGGTGAGCACGACCTCGTGCCCCTTGCCCCTGATCCACTCGGCGAGGGCCTCGGCCTGGGTGGACTTCCCGGCGCCGTCGCCGCCCTCCAGGGCGATGAAGAAGCCGCCGGCCGCGGGCGTCGGCGCCGGGTCGTCGCCACCGAGCAGCGCGTCCCGCAGGTCGTGCCGCAGCGGCACGCCGGAACGGTCGTCGACCTTGGCCAGCACCAGCGCGGCCACCGGCAGCAGCAGCGCGCCGACCAGCATCAGCACGAAGGCCGCGCCGCCGTGGGCGAAGACGAACTTGCCGCTCTCCAGCCGGTGCGGGCCGATCGACGCCGCCACCACGGGCGCGAGGACCGCGCCGAGTGCCACACCGACCCGGACGACCGCGTGCAGGTGCTCGGTCGTCCGCGTCCGGCGGGCGTCCTCGGTCTCCTGGTCGAGCAGCGTGTGCCCGGTGTTGGCGGCCACTCCCGCGCCGACACCGGCCAGCGCGAGGAGCAGCAGCACCATGGTGTCGTCCGGGACGAGTCCGGTGGCCAGCAGGGCGACGCCGACGAAGGCGATCGCCAGGGCCAGCAGACGGCGCCGCGACAGGGAGGGCAGCAGGGCGGGGGCCGTACGGATGCCGACGACGACGCCGCCGGTCAGCGCGCCCACCATCAGCCCGTACAGCACGGGGCCGCCGCCCAGGTCCTTGGCGTGCAGCACCGCAACGGCGACGGCGGCGGCCACCACCGCGGCGAGGGCCGCGCAGGTGACCACCAGCAGGGGCAGGGCGCCGGTGCGGCCCTTGTCGACGCTCCCGTCGCTCTTCGGACGGCGCATGCCCTCGAGCGGCGACCGCGCGCGCGGGGTGCGGACGCCGGGCAGCTCCAGGAAGGTCACCACGGACAGGGACGCGGCGAACAGTCCGGCCGCGCCGTACGAGCCGAGGGCCGCCTGGTGCTCGGCGAACCAGTCGATACCGGCGCCCAGGAGGTTGTTCAGCAGCCCCGCGACGACCAGTGCGGCACCGGCCAGGGGGACCACCACGAAGCTCGTGCGCAGCGACAGGCGGCGCAGCGCGTCCATGTGGTCCGGCAGCGGTCGTACCGTCGCGCCCTCCGGGGGCGGCGCGGGCAGCAGGGCGGGGGCCGCGCTCTCCCGGCACACCGTCCAGAAGCGCTCGGCGACGCCGGCGACGAAGACGGACACCAGGAGGTAGGCGAGCGCGTCGTCCGGCAGCCAGTCGATCCACAGCGGCGCGACGATCAGCAGCGCGGCCCGCAGCCCGTCGGCGCCCACCATGGTCCAGCGCCGGTCGAGGGGACCGTCCTGCGAGGTGAGTGAGGTGAGGGGGCCGAGCAGCACGGCGCCGAAGAGCAGCGTCGCCAGGATGCGTACGCCGAAAACGGTCGCCACTGCGAACGCCACGCCCCGGTAGCCGCCCCCGAACGAGCCCGCGCCGATGGCGGCCTGGACGGTCAGGAGGACCAGCACCAGGAGGGCGAGGATGTCGCCGACACCCCCCACGAGCTGTGCGCTCCACAACCGCCTCAGCTGCGGTCGGCGCAGCAGGGCGCGGACGGCGCGCTCGCGGGAGTCCGCGACCAGGTCGTCGTCCGGGGCTGGGTGAGTGGCCGTTGGCTGCTCGGCTCGCGTCATGCGTTCAGCCTATCGGTCGGCACCGACAGTCCGGCGTGCCCGGCCGGGCGTACGCCCGCCCCGACATCGAAATGATGCCGGGGCGTTCTTTTCGCGAAGAGCGTGTGAAGCGCGGGGCGTGGGATGCGGAGGACGCGTGAAGGGTCCGCCGCTTCCTGAGCCGGGCTCAGTCCTCCGACGCGTTCGAGGCGGTGGCCCTCTTGGCGGCCGTCTTGGTGGCCGTCTTCTTCGCCGTGCTCTTGGCGGCGGTCTTCTTGGCCGCGGTGGTCTTCGCGGCCACGGTCTTCTTGGCCGCCGCCTTCTTGGCCGGGGCCTTCTTGGCGGCCGTCTTCTTCGTGGCCTTCTTGGCCGTCTTCTTGGCGGGCCCCTTGGCGCGCTTCTCGGCGAGCAGTTCGTAGCCGCGCTCCGGCGTGATCTCCTCGACGCTGTCGCCGGAGCGCAGGGTCGCGTTGGTCTCGCCGTCGGTGACGTACGGGCCGAAGCGGCCGTCCTTGACGACGACCGGCTTCTCGCTGACCGGGTCGGTGCCCAGCTCCTTGAGCGGCGGCTTGGCCGCGGCCCGGCCACGCTGCTTGGGCTGGGCGTAGATCGCCAGCGCCTCTTCCAGCGTGATCGTGAAGAGCTGCTCCTCGGAGGTCAGGGACCGCGAGTCGGTGCCCTTCTTCAGGTACGGGCCGTAGCGGCCGTTCTGCGCGGTGATCTCGACGCCCTCGGCGTCGGTGCCGACGACACGCGGCAGCGACATGAGCTTCAGGGCGTCGTCCAGGGTGACCGTGTCCAGCGCCATCGACTTGAACAGCGAGGCCGTCCGCGGCTTCACGGCGTTCTTGCCGGTCTTCGGGGTGCCCTCGGGGAGCACCTCGGTGACGTAGGGGCCGTAGCGGCCGTCCTTGGCGACGATGGCGTGGCCGGTGGCCGGGTCGGTGCCCAGCTCGAAGTCGCCGCTCGGCTTGGCGAGCAGCTCCTCCGCCAGCTCGACGGACAGCTCGTCCGGCGCCAGGTCCTCGGGGACGTCGGCGCGCTGGTGGTTCTCGGAGTCCTTCTCGCCGCGCTCGACGTAGGGGCCGTAGCGCCCGACGCGCAGCACGATGCCGTCGCCGACGGGGAAGGACGACACCTCGCGCGCGTCGATGGCGCCGAGGTCGGTCACCAGCTCCTTGAGACCGCCGAGGTGGTCCCCGTCGCCGTTTCCGGCGTCGGCCGCGCCGCCGTTTCCGGCGCCTTCGCCGAAGTAGAAGCGCCGCAGCCACGGCACCGACTGGGCCTCGCCGCGGGCGATGGCGTCGAGGTCGTCCTCCATCTTGGCGGTGAAGTCGTAGTCGACGAGCCGCCCGAAGTGCTTCTCCAGGAGGTTGACGACGGCGAAGGAGAGGAAGGACGGGACGAGTGCCGTGCCCTTCTTGAAGACGTAGCCGCGGTCCAGGATGGTGCCGATGATCGACGCGTACGTCGACGGGCGTCCGATCTCGCGCTCCTCCAGCTCCTTGACCAGCGACGCCTCCGTGTAGCGGGCCGGGGGCTTGGTGGCGTGGCCGTCGACCGTGAGTTCCTCGGCGGTCAGGGCGTCGCCCTCGCGGACCTGGGGCAGCCGGCGCTCGCGGTCGTCCAGCTCGGCGTTCGGGTCGTCGGCGCCCTCGACGTAGGCCTTGAGGAAGCCGTGGAAGGTGATGGTCTTGCCGGAGGCGCTGAACTCAACGTCCCGGCCGTCGGCAGCCGTGCCACCGATCTTCACCGTGACGCTGTTGCCGGTCGCGTCCTTCATCTGGGAGGCGACGGTCCGCTTCCAGATCAGCTCGTAGAGCTTGAACTGATCGCCGGTGAGGCCGGTCTCGGCGGGCGTGCGGAAGCGGTCGCCGGAGGGGCGGATCGCCTCGTGCGCCTCCTGCGCGTTCTTGACCTTGCCGGCGTACGTCCGCGGCTGCGCCGGCAGGTAGTCGGCGCCGTACAGCTGTGTGACCTGGGCGCGGGCGGCGGTGATCGCCGTGTCGCTCAGGGTCGTCGAGTCCGTACGCATGTAGGTGATGTAGCCGTTCTCGTACAGCTTCTGGGCAACCTGCATGGTCGCCTTGGCGCCGAAGCCGAGCTTGCGGCTCGCCTCCTGCTGGAGCGTCGTCGTACGGAACGGGGCGTACGGCGAGCGGCGGTACGGCTTGGACTCGACGGAGCGGACCGCGAAGCGCGTGTTCTCCAGCGCGGCGGCGAGGGCGCGGGCGTTCGCCTCGTCGAGGTGGAGGGTGTTCGCGCCCTTGAGCCGGCCCAGGGAGTCGAAGTCACGGCCCTGCGCCACCCGTCTGCCGTCGACCGCCTGCAGCCGGGCGACCAGCGACGACGGGTCGGAGGCGTCTCCCGCGCGGCCGGTCGCGAAGGTGCCCGTCAGGTCCCAGTACTCCGCGGAGCGGAACGCGATGCGCTCGCGCTCCCGCTCGACCACGAGGCGGGTCGCGACGGACTGGACGCGGCCCGCCGACAGCTTCGGCATGACCTTCTTCCACAGGACCGGCGAGACCTCGTAGCCGTAGAGGCGGTCGAGGATGCGGCGGGTCTCCTGGGCGTCGACGAGCTTCTGGTTGAGCTGGCGCGGGTTGGCGACGGCGGCCCGGATGGCGTCCTTGGTGATCTCGTGGAACACCATGCGCTTGACCGGGATCTTCGGCTTGAGGACTTCCTGGAGGTGCCAGGCGATGGCCTCGCCTTCGCGGTCCTCATCGGTGGCGAGGAAGAGTTCGTCGGAGTCCTTGAGCAGGTCCTTGAGCTTCTTGACCTGCGCCCGCTTGTCCGCGTTGACCACATAGATCGGCTGGAAGTCGTGTTCGACGTCGACACCGAGGCGGCGGACCTCGCCGGTGTACTTCTCGGGCACCTCGGCGGCGCCGCTGGGAAGGTCGCGAATGTGCCCGACGCTCGCCTCGACGACGTAGCCAGGGCCGAGATAGCCCTTGATCGTCTTCGCCTTGGCAGGCGACTCGACGATGACGAGTCGGCGGCCGCCCTTCGCGGTCTCGCTGGTCGGGGACAACTTCGCTCTTCTCTCCGGTCGACGCTGGGCCTCCCCAGGCCGTGGTCCCGGGTCGGGTCGTTTCGTGTTTCGATCGTGACGCTGCGGAGTGTGACGGTACCTCCCGCCCCCGTGTCAAACGGGAAAAGCCCGCAACGGCCACTCGAACGGTAACCCGACGAACCCCGTTCCTGCCGCCCGGAGTGTCCACCGACCCTGACGTGTGTATCCGGAGCGCGATCCCCCGATTACCCGGAGGGGGATGCGGCCGGGGGCCGGAACCGGCCGCTCAGACCTGCGTGAGGCACCATGCCCCGAGGGCGAGCGCGACCACGGCGGCGACGCTCGCGACGGTCGCCGATGCGACGGGGCTCACACCGTGCGCGACGGGCCGGCCGTGCCGCAGCCTCGTCGTGGTCCACACCAGAAGCACGCCCCCGAACAGGACGAACACCGTTCCCGCGAAGTTCGCCGATCCGCTCTCCATGGTCCCGTGCCCCTTTTCTCCAGCTCGCGAGTGCCCAGCCTCCGGGAGGCTGCCACCCGCGGGCGGCCGACAGGCGAACCCGAGGTGAACGCGGGCCCGCCGAATCGGCGGGCCCGGCCCGGGGCGGCTCGTTCCTCCGGTACGGAGACCGGTGCGCAGACCGGCACCGAGACCGGTACGGAGAGGGGCGCGGCGGCCGAGCCGGGCGGCGCGCGGCGCCGGGGCGCCGCTACGCCGGTTCGAGGAAGCCCTGCTCCACCAGCAGCCGGATCTGCGCGGGCGTGCGGTCGCGCAGCGCCACCGGGTCCTCGCCCACCAGCTGGGCGATGGCGTCCAGGATGCGGCCCGCGCTCATGGTGCCGTCGCAGACGCCCGCGAAACCGGCGCCCACGGTGTCGACCCGGGTGGCCCGGCGCATGCCGCGGTGCTGGCGCAGCACGACGTGCTCGGGGTCCTCGGCGCCGGGCAGTCCGACCTGCTCCTGGACGACCTCGCCGGCCAGTGTGAAGTGCGCTTCGAGCAGGGCCGCGTCGTCGTGGGCGCGCAGGTAGTCGATCCGGTCGAAGTGCGCGCGCACGGTCTCGCCGAGCGGCTGCTCGACCGGGTGCGGCCACTCCTCGACGACGACCGAGGGCTCTGCGGCCCCGGTGCGGCGCAGGGTGATCCAGCCGAAGCCGACGGCCCTGACCTTGCGCGCCTCGAACTCGTCCAGCCACGCGTCGTACCGCGCCTGGTACTCGGCGGTGTCACCGCGGTGGTCGCCGGCGTCCCGGAGCCACAGCTCGGCGTACTGCGTGACGTCCTGCACCTCGCGCTGCACGATCCAGGCGTCGCAGCCGCGCGGCACCCAGGAGCGCAGCCGGTCCGTCCACTCCTCCCCCTCCACGTGCTGCCAGTTGGCGAGGAAGTGCGCGAACCCGCCCTCGTTCAGGCGCTCCCCCGTCTGCTGAACGAGCGAGCGGCACAGATCGTCCCCGCCCATCCCGCCGTCGCGGTAGGTGAGCCGGGCGCCCGGCGAGATCACGAAGGGCGGGTTGGACACGATCAGGTCGTACGTCTCGCCCTCGCCGACCGACTCGTAGAGCGAGCCCTCGCGCAGTTCGGCGCCCGGCGCCCCGGACAGGGCGAGGGTGAGCGCGGCGATGTGCAGCGCGCGCGGGTTGACGTCGGTCGCCGTCACGCGCGTGGCGTGCGCGGACGCGTGCAGTGCCTGGATGCCGGAGCCGGTACCGAGGTCGAGGGCGGCGGAGACGGGCGTACGGACGGTGAGCCCGGCGAGGGTCGTGGAGGCACCGCCGACGCCGAGGACGACCCCCGGGGCGTGGTTGCCGATGCCGCCGGCGCCGCCGACCGCGCAGCCCAGGTCGGAGACGATGAACCAGTCCTCGCCGCCGGGCCCGCCGTACGGCCGTACGTCCACGGCGGCGGCCACCTCGTCGTCGCTCGCACGCACGAGCCAGCCGCTCTCCAGGCAGGCGTCGACGGGCAGAACGTCCGCCACGCGCGCGTGGAGCACGGGTTGCTGGAGCAGGAAGAGCCGCACGAGCAGTTCCAGCGGCGTGTCGCCACGGGTGGCCCGGAGCGCGGGCACGGTCTCACTGCGCGACAGCGCCGCGTAGGCGGGGGCGCCGAGCAGCTCCAGCAGTCCATCGGCGGTGAAGGAGGCCCCGAGCAGGGCCTCGCGCAGCCGGGCGGTGGCATCGGGGCGGTCGGCGAAGGGCAGGGGGGACAGGCTGGCGTTACTCACACCCCCATTGTGGCCCGCCCTTCGTCCCGCGCCTGCGAAGCCGTCGTCGGTCGCGGGCCGGTCCCGGTCAGCTCTTGGCCGCCGACGCCGAGGGGGTCGCCGACTTGCAGCTGGGCTGCCTGGCCATCGCCTGGCCGACGTCGCCCTCCTCCAGGGCCTTCAGCGCGTCGCTGCCGCTCTTGCCGAGCTTGTTCAGCTCGGTGGCGATGCCCTTGAGGCCGTCGGCGAACTTCGCCTGGTCCTTGGTGTCGAGGTCCTCCACCTGCTTGCGCAGGGACGCGTACGACGAGGAGAGGCCGTTCAGCTCGGTGACGGCGTCCTTCTGCTTCTTCTCGCCGTCGTCGACGTTCGGCGCGCCGGCCTTCTGGACGGTGGCGCCCATCGCCTTGTAGGCGTCGGACATGTCCTGGAACGCCGTCGCGTCGGTCTTCTGGACCGCTGCCGGTGTGCTGTTGTCCGAGGTCTCCTTCTGGATCGCCGCGTTGGCCGCCGCGATCTTCCTCGCCTGCGGCTGCACCCCGTCGCAGACCTGCTTCGCCCAGGAGTCCAGCTTCTCGTTGTCGTCGCTGCTGCTGCATCCCGTCAGCGCCAGTACCAGTACCGCACCGCCGGACAGCGCGGCCGCGAGCTTCTCGTTCACCGGATTGGTCCCTTCCATGGCTCTCGGCCCCGGAACATACACGCCGGATGGGGGACACCCACCGGACGAACATCCGTTAAGACCGTATTGAAGCCATTTGCACCAAGAGAGATAAGGCTCACGGTGAGGGCGTGCGCATGCGCGAGGCGGGCGGGCGACGCGTCAATGCGCGCCGTCCGCCCGCCTGTTGAGCTGCGCCTCGGCCGAGGCTCCGGGACCGTGTCTACGAAACCACCGCCGGATCCGCCGACTTGGGATCCCGGTCGGCGTCGTCTTCGTCACCCATGGCGATCCCGCGCCGCTTGGACACGTAGACGGCCGCGGCGATGACGACGAACGCGACGACGGCGATCAGCACCCGCACGGCGATGCTCTCGTCGGCGCCGTAGGAGAACTTGATGACCGCCGGCGCGATGAGCAGCGCCACCAGGTTCATCACCTTCAGCAACGGGTTGATCGCCGGACCTGCGGTGTCCTTGAAGGGGTCGCCGACCGTGTCGCCGATCACGGTGGCGGCGTGGGCGTCGCTGCCCTTGCCGCCGTAGTGACCGTCCTCGACGAGTTTCTTGGCGTTGTCCCAGGCACCACCGGAGTTGGCGAGGAACACCGCCATCAGCGTGCCCGCTCCGATCGCGCCCGCCAGGAACGCTCCGAGCGCGCCCACGCCGAGCGTGAACCCGATGAAGATGGGCGCCATCACGGCGAGCAGTCCGGGCGTGGCCAGTTCCCGCAGGGCGTCCCTGGTGCATATGTCGACGACCTTGCCGTACTCGGGCTTCTCGCTGTAGTCCATGATCCCGGGCTTCTCCCGGAACTGCCGCCGCACCTCGTAGACGACCGCACCCGCCGACCGCGACACGGCGTTGATCGCCAGGCCCGAGAAGAGGAAGACGACCGCCGCGCCCGCGATGAGGCCGACGAGGTTGTTGGGCTGCGAGATGTCCATCATCAGGCTCATCGGCGCGCCCTCGCCGCTGAGTCTCTCGCCCACCTCCGCCGCGCCGGTGGTGATGGCGTCGCGGTAGGACCCGAAGAGGGCCGCCGCCGCGAGGACGGCGGTGGCGATCGCGATGCCCTTGGTGATGGCCTTGGTGGTGTTGCCGACCGCGTCCAGGTCGGTGAGGACCTGGGCGCCGGCGCCCTCGACGTCGCCGGACATCTCGGCTATGCCCTGGGCGTTGTCGGAGACCGGCCCGAAGGTGTCCATCGCGACGATCACGCCGACCGTGGTGAGCAGCCCGGTGCCGGCCAGCGCCACCGCGAACAGCGCCAGCATGATCGACGCACCGCCGAGCAGGAAGGCCCCGTAGACGCCGAGGCCGATCAACAGGGCAGTGTAGACGGCGGATTCGAGGCCGAGCGAGATACCGGCGAGGACGACGGTGGCGGGCCCGGTGAGCGAGGACCTGCCGATGTCCTTGACGGGGCGTCGGGTGGTCTCGGTGAAGTAGCCGGTGAGCTGCTGGATCAGGGCGGCGAGCACGATGCCGATCGCCACCGCGACGAGCGCGAGGATCCGCGGGTCGCCGCCGCGGCCCGAGATCGCCGCGTCGGTGACGCCGTCCAGCTCGGAGTACTTCCCGGGCAGGTAGACGAAGACGGCCACGGCCACCAGCACCAGCGAGATCACCGCGGAGACGAAGAAGCCCCGGTTGATCGCGCTCATGCCGCTGCGGTCGGACCGCCGGGGCGCCACCGCGAAGATGCCGATCATGGCGGTGATCACACCGATCGCCGGCACCAGCAGCGGGAACGCCAGTCCGGAGTCGCCGAAGGCCACCTTGCCGAGGATCAGCGCGGCCACCAGGGTCACGGCGTACGACTCGAAGAGGTCGGCGGCCATGCCCGCGCAGTCGCCGACGTTGTCGCCCACATTGTCGGCGATGGTCGCGGCATTGCGCGGATCGTCCTCCGGAATGCCCTGCTCGACCTTGCCGACCAGGTCGGCGCCAACGTCGGCGGCCTTGGTGAAGATGCCGCCGCCGACCCGCATGAACATCGCGATCAGCGCGGCACCGAGGCCGAAGCCCTCCAGGACCTTCGGCGCGTCGGCCGCGTACACCAGCACCACGCAGCAGGCGCCCAGCAGGCCGAGCCCCACCGTGAACATGCCGACCACGCCGCCCGTACGAAATGCGATCTTCGTCGCTCGGTGCGCGACGAGAGTGAGATCCTTTTCCGGTTCGCCGGGGGCCGGTGCCGCTTCCCGCGCCGCCGCGGCGACGCGCACATTACTGCGTACGGCGAGCCACATGCCGATATATCCGGTGCCCGCCGAGAACGCCGCGCCGATCAGAAAGAAGATCGACCGTCCGGCACGCTGATTCCAGTCGTCTGCGGGCAGCAGCAGGAGCAGAAAGAACACGACGACGGCGAATACGCCGAGCGTGCGCAGTTGCCTGGCCAGATAGGCGTTCGCGCCTTCCTGGACGGCCGCCGCGATCTTCTTCATGCTGTCGGTGCCCTCGCCCGCCGCGAGCACCTGGCGCACCAGGATGCCCGCGAGCACCAGCGCGGCCAGCGCCACGACCGCGATGACCGCGACCAGGACGCGGTTTCCGTCGGTCAGCACGGCGGCTGCGATGGTCGATGCGAGGGTCGAGGGGTCGCCCAACTGATGAGGGGTGGAAAGCTCCGCCATTCGTCCTCCTTGACGCTTGGGCTGAAGCTCAAGATGTGGACGGGATTGTAGGTACCGGAACCTGATCAAAACAGTGCACGACAAAGAGAATTGGCCTGTCAACCACGAAGGCACCGGAAGTAGTAATGCCCCTCCGGCATTAATTCCGTGATCCTTTTCCCACCCGATCGGTCGTGAATGAATTCACTTAATGCCGCACGGACCACCCTATCCGCGGCTCTCACCCTCCACATATGCCGAAGGGCCCTACCTGGTAGGGCCCTTCGGGTGACGCGGCTGCTACGGGTGATGCGGTTGACAGGGATGTCAGACGGGCGGCAGCACCGCGGGTGCGGTCGGCCAGGTCATGCGGATCAGTCCTCCGTCCTCGCCTGCCGAGACCTCCACGTCGTCGACGAGTCCGCTGATGACCGCGAGGCCCATCTCGTCCTCCTCGGCCTCCAGATCGTCGGCGGCGGAACCCGAGGTCCTGTCCCCGGGTACCGCGTGCGGCGCCTCGTCGCCGACCTCGATGGAGAACTGCTTCTCCTCCTCGATCAGCGACACCTTGACCGGCGCCGTGATGCCGACGTGCTGATGCAGGCCGACGGCCCGGGTACAGGCCTCGCCGACGGCGAGCCTGACCTCGTCGAGGACGGCCTCGTCCACTCCGGCCCTGCGTGCCACCGCCGCCGCCACCAGACGGGCGGTACGGACATGCTCGGGCAGCGCGCTGAAGCGGAGTTCGACGGTGGCCATGCATCCCCCTCTGAACTACGGGCGTGCTTTCGAGGGTCCGGGCCGCCGACAGCCCGGACCCCCCTTGTTCTACTGCCGTCCCGGGCCCGGGGGCCCGGAACCGGTCGTCAGTCGGTGGCCGCCACCGCTTCCTCGACCGAGGTGTGAATGGGGAACACCTTGGTGAGGCCGGTGATACGGAAGATCTTGAGAATGCGCTCCTGGTTGCAGACGAGGCGCAGCGAACCCTCATGGGCACGCACCCGCTTCAGTCCGCCGACCAGCACGCCGAGCCCGGTGGAGTCGAGGAAATCCACGCCCTCCATGTCGACGACGAGGTGGAAACTCCCGTCGTTCACGAGCTCGACCAGCTGCTCACGCAGCTTGGGCGCGGTGTATACGTCAATTTCGCCACCGACCTCGACGACCGTACGATCGCCGACGGTACGGGTCGACAGGGACAGGTCCACGGATCCTCCAGCACCTTGCTATCGAGCGGTCGTCCCTCGGGACACCTCGGCTTGAAGCCCCCAGGACGGTTCGCCAGCCGCGATGGCATTCAATCACTTACCGGCGGGCGTGCACGACGCCTTGGTCCCATTGTCCGTCACGCCAGTGACAGACTCGGTGCCGATGGCCAAGAATCACCGATCCGATCGACCCCCGGCGGAGCCCGGCTCCCGGCCGGAACCAGGCATGCTCCTGGACCGGCTCACCGCGGGACCGAACCGGGCTACGCGCATCACTCATACGGAGCACTTGCCCCCGCGCGCGGGCCGTCATGCCGTGTGGCCCGATCGGATTCGGCCAGAGGTGATCTCCGCGGTACGGGCCGCGGGCATCGAGCACCCCTGGGCCCACCAGGCACGCGTGGCCGAGCACGCCCTGGACGGCGACTCGGTGGTCGTCGCCACCGGCACCGCCTCCGGCAAGTCCCTGGCGTACCTGGTACCGGTGCTGTCCACGCTCCTGGACGGCTCCGAGGCCCCGAACGGGCGTGGCGCCACCGCCCTCTACCTGGCCCCGACGAAGGCGCTCGCCGCCGACCAGTGCCGGTCCGTGAAGGAACTCTCACAACCTCTCGGCACATCAGTTCGGACGGCCGTGTACGACGGCGACACGCCGTTCGAGGAACGCGAGTGGATCCGCCAGTACGGCACCTACGTACTGACCAACCCGGACATGCTGCACCGCGGCATCCTGCCGTCCCACCACCGCTGGTCCTCCTTCCTGAAATCGCTGAAATACGTGGTCGTCGACGAGTGCCACGCCTACCGCGGCGTCTTCGGCTCCCATGTCGCCCAGGTGCTGCGCAGATTGCGCCGACTGTGTTCCCGCTACGGCGCGTCGCCCGTGTTCCTGCTCGCCTCGGCCACCGCCGCCGAGCCCTCGGTCGCGGCCGGCCGGCTCACCGGGCTGCCGGTGGTCGAGGTGGCCGACGACGCCTCCCCGCGCGGCGAACTGGTGTTCGCCCTCTGGGAGCCGCCGCTGACCGCGATGGAGGGCGAGAAGGGCGCGCCGGTCCGCCGCACGGCCACCGCCGAGGCCGCCGACCTGCTCACCGACCTCACCGTGCAGGGTGTGCGTTCGATCACCTTCGTACGCTCCCGGCGCGGCGCCGAGCTGATCTCGGTGATCGCCCAGGAGCGGCTGGCCGAGGTCGACCGCTCGCTGGTCCCGCGCGTGGCGGCGTACCGCGGCGGCTACCTCCCCGAGGAGCGCCGCGCCCTCGAGCGCGCCCTGCACTCCGGCGAACTCCTCGGCCTCGCGGCGACCAACGCCCTCGAACTCGGCCTCGACATCTCCGGTCTGGACGCCGTGGTGATCGCCGGCTATCCGGGCACGCGGGCCTCGCTGTGGCAGCAGGCGGGCCGCGCCGGACGGGCCGGGCAGGGGGCACTGGCGGTGCTGGTCGCCCGGGACGACCCGCTGGACACCTTCCTGGTCCATCACCCGGAGGCGCTGTTCGACCGGCCCGTCGAGTCCACCGTCCTCGACCCCGACAACCCGTACGTCCTCGCCCCCCACCTGTGCGCGGCGGCGGCCGAGCTGCCCCTGACGGACGAGGACCTCAAGCTCTTCGGCCCCACCTGCGAGGAGCTGCTGCCCCAGCTGGAGGCGGCCAGGCTGCTGCGCCGGCGGACCCGCGCGTGGCACTGGACGCGCCGTGAGCGGGCCGCCGACCTGACCGACATCCGCGGGGAGGGCGGACGCCCGGTCCAGGTCGTGGAGGCCGACACGGGCCGGCTGCTGGGCACGGTGGACGCCGGCGCCGCCCACACGAGCGTCCACGAGGGCGCCGTGCACCTCCACCAGGGCCGGACGTATCTCGTCCGCTCGCTGGACCTGGAGGACTCCGTCGCGCTCGTCGAGCAGGCCCGTCCTTCGTACTCGACGGTCGCCCGCGACACGACGGCGATCTCGGTCCTGGAGACCGACATCGAGGTCCCCTGGGGCGAGGGACGCCTGTGCTACGGCTCCGTCGAGGTCACCAACCAAGTGGTCTCCTTCCTGCGCCGGCGGCTCATCACCGGCGAAGTCCTGGGCGAGACGAAGCTCGACCTCCCTCCCCGGACCCTGCGCACCCGCGCGGTGTGGTGGACGGTCACCGAGGACCAGCTGGACCAGGCCCGGATCAACCCGGAGATCCTCGGCGGGGCCCTGCACGCCGCCGAGCACGCGTCGATCGGCATACTGCCCCTGTTCGCGACCTGCGACCGCTGGGACATCGGCGGCGTGTCGATCCCGCTGCACCCGGACACGCTGCTGCCGACCGTCTTCGTGTACGACGGCCACCCGGGCGGCGCGGGCTTCGCCGAGCGTGCCTTCCACACGGCCCGCGAGTGGCTCACGGCCACCCGGGAGGCCATCGCCTCCTGCGAGTGCGACGCCGGCTGCCCGTCCTGCATCCAGTCCCCCAAGTGCGGCAACGGCAACGAGCCACTGCACAAGCGGGGGGCCGTACGGCTGCTCACGGTGCTGCTGCGGGGGGCCGCGGAGGCGGAACCGGCACCTCCGCCGCCGGGCCCGCCCTCGACCGGATCTCCGCCCTGAACGGCCCCCGGCCCGAGGCCGCGGTCACGTCCGAGACCTGACCGGTGAGCACGCACCGCACGAGCCTCACCCCCTGTGCCTTCGCGACCCGCTCGGCCCTGGCACAGGCCGCCGTACCGCCCCGTGCCCAGTGGTCCGCCGCCGCCAATGCCGCGAGATCGGCGCCACCGGCCGCGCGATGCCGGGCCACCACGGCCTGCCCCAGGGCCAGCACGATGCCGAACACCAGGCAGAGAACGGCGACGGCACCGACGCTCCACACCGTGGCGGAACCTTGATCGGAGCTGGGGCCGGAGCCGACGCCGGTGCGGCCGGGGCCGACACCGGGGCCGGGGCCGACACCGGGGCCGGGGCCGACACCGGGGCGGAGGGCGGGGCCCGAGCGGGAGCCGGGGCCCGAGCGAAGGGCTGGACCCGAGCGGGAGCCAGGGCGGGGACGGAGGGCTGACCCCGAGCCGAAGCCGGACCCGAAGCCGGACCCGGAGCCGGACCCGGGGTCCCGGTCGGGCGTCGGGCGAAGGGGCGTGCCGTCGCTCATGGCTCCACCCCCGCCGCCTGCTCCGTCGATGCCACGGCCTCCTCCGCCGCTGCCACGGCCTCCTCCCGTACCTCGAAGGGCAGTCCGTGCAACATCGGTGGTTCGGCCACCACGACCACACGGACCAGGTCCGCGTCCCGGCCGACCGTGACGCGCGCACCGCGCGGTGCCGCCTCTCGGGCGACCTTCACGACCGCGTCGGCCGAGTCCTGACGGGCCGCCGCGCGGGCCCCCGTCCGGGCCGCGTCCGCGCACTGGATCTGAGCGGCGACCACGAGCAGTCCCCACACCAGCGCCATCGCGAACACCACCAGCACCGGCAGCACCACAGCCGTCTCCGCCGTCACGAACCCACTGTCGGCCCCTCTGCCGGGGCGGCCGTCGCACACGCCGCGGACGCTCGCCCCCGCTGTCCCCTCACATCCGCGCATCGAGGGCCCGCTTCACGATGCCCTGAAGCTCCGCGCTGACCGCGCCGCTCGTCACCACCTTGTAGAGAACCACGGCGAACGCCACCGCCGCCACGATCCCCATCGCGTACTCGGAAGTGACCATTCCCGCGTCCCGCCGCGCGGCCCACCGCCGCGGCGTCGTACGTACTCCGCACACCAGGGCACCCAGTCGTGCCCTTACCGCCTGATACATCGCAACCCCCGTAAGGTTCGATCCCGTTGTTCACTCGCTCGTCCGTCGGTCACTCACTCGCCGGCTCCGCGCCGGACCGCTCAGCCCCCGTCAGCCACCACCTCCTCCGTCGCCCAGCACCCCGCCGGCGAGCCCGATGACCACCGGCAGTACGCCCACCGCGATGAACGCGGGCAGGAAGCACAGTCCCACCGGAGCGGTGACCATGACCGCCGCACGCCGGGCCCCGGCCGTCGTGGCGCGTGCCCGGTCGGCGCGTGCCTGGGCGGCGAGCCGGGCGACCGGACCGGCCGCGGGCAGACCGGACACGTCGGCCCGTTCCAACAGCCGCGCCAAAGGCCCGGCACCCGGGATCCGGGCCAACCCGCTCCAGGCACCGCCCGGTTCGCCGCCGAGCCGCACCTCCGCGGCGCCGCGCCCCAGCGCGTCTCCGACCGTGCCGCCCAGCGCGTCGCCCACCGCCCGCGCCGCGGCCACCGGGCTCGCGCCCGCGGCGATACAGGCCGCCAGCAGGTCGGCCGCCAGCGGCAGTTGGCGGGCCGCCTCCGCGGCAAGGGTCTCCGCCTCGGCCGTACCGGCCGCCAAGCGTCGGGAACGCCAACGCCACAGCGCGACCGCGCCCGCCAGTCCCACCACGACGCCGACGACTCCCCCGATCACGGCCCATCCGGCGCCCACCATGCCCGCCAGTGGCAGCCATGCGCGGAGCGCTCCCAGCGTCTCGGCGCCTCGCGGGCCGGCGCGCTCCGGCTCCCGTGTCAGCAGACCCGTGAGCCGTCTGCGTACCGTTCGCTCGCGCCGCTCGGCTCCCCACCCCCGTGCCAGCCATCCGGCGACCAGCACCGTCCCCACCACTGCCCCCAGCCTGTGGACAACGTCTCCGTTCACGACTCCGCCTCCGCTCCCCGCACGATCCGCGCCACCCACCACACGCCCAGGCCCTCCAGAAGCCCGCCGGCCAGCAGACAGCCGAACCCCGCTCCGGTGTGCAGCAGCACGTGCAACGGGTCGGCCCCGAGGGCCACACCGAGCAGCAGGCCGAGGACCGGCAGTCCGGCGAGCATCACCGCTGTGGCGCGTGCTCCCGCCAACTGGGCACGCAGGTCGCAGCGCTGGTCCCGTTCGGCGCGCAGAGCGCCCTCCAGCCGGTCGAGCCCGGCCGCGAGCCCCGCACCCTGGTCGACGGCGACCCGCCAGCACGCGGCGAGACCCCGCAGCCCTTCGGCACCCGGCTGCCGCGCCGCCCCCGCGAGCGCCTCCGGAACGTCCCCGCCGAACCGGGCCGCCGCCAGCACCGCCGCCTGCGCGTCACCGAGCCCCCCGGAGTCGTGCGCGGCGCACAGCAGCGCCTCGCCCGGCTGCCGCCCCGCCCGCACCTCCCCGGCGAGCGTCCCGCACAGCGCGATCACCGCGTCCTGCCGGTGCTCCCTGGCCCGCCTCTCCCGGCCGGCCAGCCGTGTCCGCCGCCACAGCGGCACCCCGACAGCCCCCGCCACGACCGGCAGCACCGAGTCGCCCAGCAGCGCCAGCACCAGCCCGACGGCCAACGACCACCACTCGGCCCGCAGCCGGCCACGGACCCGTCGCAGTCCGCCGGTCACCCGGCGCGCCGGGGGCGGCCCGGTCCCGGCCGTCCCGCCCTGGGCGAGCACCAGCCGCGCCCGCCGTACACCGGAATGCCGGCCGGCCGCCGGCCACGCGGCCACCCCCAGACCCACCAGGGCCACGCCCGTCGACAGCTCCCACGCCCCCATCACCCGCACGCCCCCCGTCCGGCGGCTCGCGCTCCGCGCCCGTCACCGCGCAGCCGCTCCCGCAGCCGCTCCCAACCGCGCTCTGCCACGAAGGACTCCGCGCCCCACCGCAGCGCCGGCACGGTGCGCACCAGCCCCGACGGGTCCCGTTCCAGTACGTGCACCTCGGCGATCCGGCGCCGTCCGGTCCGGTCGCGGACCAGGTGCAGGACGACCGAGAGGGCCGCCGCGAGCTGGCTGTGCAGGGCCGCGCGATCCAGGCCGGCGGCCGTGCCGAGCGCCTCCAGGCGGGCCGGCACATCGCCGGCCGCGTTGGCGTGCACGGTCCCGCAGCCTCCCTCGTGGCCGGTGTTCAGGGCCGCGAGCAGGTGAACTACTTCGGAGCCTCGGACCTCGCCGACGACCAGTCGGTCGGGCCGCATGCGCAGCGCCTGGCGCACCAGGTCCTCCAGGGTGACCAGGCCCGCTGCCTCCTGGTTGGCGGGTCTGGTCTCCAGGCGGACGACGTGGGGGTGGTCCGGCCGCAGCTCCGCCGAGTCCTCGGCGAGCACGATGCGTTCGTCCGGCCCCACCAGCCCGAGCAACGCGCTGAGCAAGGTCGTCTTGCCGCTGCCCGTGCCGCCGCTGACGAGGAAGGACAGCCGGGCCCGCAGCAGCGCGCGCAGGACGCGGTCGCCGCCGGGCGGCACGGTGCCCGCCACCACCAGCTCGTCGAGCGTGAAGGCGCGCGGCCGCACCACTCGCAGCGACAGGCAGGTGCAGCCGACGGCGACCGGGGGCAGCACCGCGTGCAGACGGGTGCCGTCGGGCAGCCGGGCGTCCACCCACGGTCTGGCGTCGTCCAGCCGGCGCCCGGCGACGGTGGCGAGACGCTGCGCGAGTCGTCGTACCGCACCCGCGTCCGGGAAGGAGACCGGCGCCAGCTCCAGGCCGCCGCCCCGGTCCACCCAGACCCGGTCAGGGGCGGACACCAGCACGTCGGTCACCGAGGGGTCGGCGAGCAGCGGTTCCAGTGGTCCGCTTCCGACGAGTTCCGACCTGAGCTGTTCGGCGGCGCCGAGGATCTCGGTGTCCCCGAGCACCCGCCCCTGCTCCCGCAGGGCCTGCGCCACGCGCGCGGGTGTCGGCTCCGCCCCGCTCTCGGCCAGCCACCGCCGCACCCCGTCGAGCATCCCGGGAAGCGCGCCCAGGCCTCCCGGAGAAGCCGTTGCCCCCCGAGGAGCCGCTGCCGGGGACTGCCCGGACATGGGCGCCGGAAGCCGCCCGGAAGCCGAGCCCGGGGACCCCCCGGGAGCCGCCGGTACGCGGGACCGCCCAGGACCCGGAACCGCGGAGCTGCCGGGATCCGGTGCCGAGGACCAGTCGGAAGCCGGTGCCAGGGACCGCCCGTCGGCCGACCCGAGGCTCCTCTCAGGAGGCGCCTCCTCCGCCCCGGGAAACACCCCCACCGCCCCGCCAGGACCCCGCCCCGCGCCGCTCGCGGGCGCTGCCGCTCCCAGGGGCTCTCCGGACGCCGTCCAAGCCCCTCCGGACACCGCTCCCGTGGACGTCCGGGCGGCCCAGCCCGGTACCGTCCGCCCGACCGGCCCGCCGGACGACACCGGTACCGCCCTCATGCCGCCCCCTCCGTCTCCATCAGCGCCCGCTCCCAGAACTCTCGGCAGAAGCGCGCCAGCGGCCCGCGGGCGGACGAGCCGGGAGGGCGCCTGCTCTCGGTGGCGCGCAGGAGGCCGGACTCGACGGGCACCTCCCCGGCCAGGGGCAGGCCCAGCACCCGGGCCACCTCGCGGTCGTCGAGCCCCGAGGCGTACGGGCCGCGTACCGCCACCCGGAGGTCGCGCAGGACCATGCCGACCGCCGCGGCCGCCCGGCCCGCCGCCGCGACGGCCCGCAGCTCGGCCGGGACGACGAGGAGCCCGACGTCGAGCTGCGCGAGCACCTCGGCGACGCCGTCGTCGATGCGGCGCGGCAGGTCCACGACGACCGTGCCGCCCCTGCGCCGGGCCGCCGCGAGCACCGCGCGTACGGCCTGCGGCGGCACGGTGACGCAGTCGCCCCGGTCCCAGCTGAGCACCCGCAGCGAATGCAGCTCGGGCAGCGACTCCTCCAGGGCACCCCCGCCGACCCGCCCGCGTGAGGCCGCGAACGCCGGCCATCGCAGGCCTTCGGCCGTCTCGCCACCGAGGAGGATGTCGAGGCCGCCGCCCAGCGGGTCGGCGTCCACCAGCAGACTGCGCAGCCCCTGGCGCGCGGAGGTGACGGCGAGCGCGCAGGCCAGCGTGGACGCTCCCGCGCCGCCCCGGCCGCCGATGACTCCGACGGTCAGAGCCGGTCGGCCGACGCCCTCGGCCACGTCGGCGATGCGGTCGACCAGCCACTGTTCGCCGTCGGGCAGCATCAGGACGTGATCGGCACCGATCTCGACGGCACGGCGCCAGATCCCCGAGTCGTCCTGGTCGCGGCCCACGAGGACCACTCCCCGTCTCCGCACGGCTCCGCGCACGCGCCGTGCGGCATCGTCGCCGACGAGGACGAGTGGCGCGGCCTCCCAGCCGGTCCGCTGCCCCGATGCCGAGGGTGTCGCGGGCACCGAGTGGTGCACCACCGGCGTGGCACCGGCCGCCGCGCACAACCGCAGCAGGTCGTCGAGGAGTCCGGTGTCCTCGGTGACGATCAGGGGCCCGCTCTGCCGCCCTCCGGTGCCGGGCGGCGGATCATGGGTGATGGTTCCGGTCATGGCTTGCTTCCCCCTTCGCCGCGGCTCGACTCCCGTGGTCGCGCCCGGCGGCTCGTGACTTCTCGCGCGGCCCCTTCGGCCCCGCGATTCCCGACCGTGCGAAGAGTCGGAAACCGCTCCCCGCACGAACGCTCGGCATGGCACGTCCGGCAAAGAGAACCGGCCGCAGAAGTCGGCGCGGCCCGGACGCATGGCATTCACGGTGCAGCGATCAGGGAAATCGTGTGGATCTTGGTCCAAAACTGTGGACAACTCGACGATCCGTGAATATCGCCGTCACTCAAACCAGTGAGCCCCGAGCCACCCCGCTCCGCCCTGTGTACGACTTCCGCAGGGCAGCCCCGCGACTACACTGCGTAGCCGATGAGAGGCAGGGCGAAGCAGGGCCCCGCGCCTGCGCGGCACGAGGCCCTGATCACGAGAAGAGGGAAGAAAACCCACCCGGACATGCGACGACCCCCGCCGGGGGGGAGAGCGGGGGTCGTCTCCACGGCCGACTCGGGGGGGAGGAGTCGGACCGGGTTAGCACGGTCGCGAACGATCCGTGACTTCCATGGTGTACCCGAGAGCCTTCTCAGGCAAACCCACGCGCCACAGCTTACGCCGAATGGGCTCCGCCTATGCTCGGGGTCGTGGAAAACCACTCCTTGCCTCACTCCATGCCCCGCACAGCGGCCTTCTTTGACCTGGACAAGACGGTCATTGCGAAGTCGAGCACACTGACGTTCAGCAAGTCGTTCTACCAAGGCGGGCTGATCAACCGCAGGGCCGTCCTGCGTACCGCGTACGCCCAGTTCGTCTTCCTCGCCGGCGGAGCCGACCACGACCAGATGGAGCGGATGCGCGAGTACCTCTCCGCGCTCTGCCGCGGCTGGAACGTCCAGTTGGTCAGGGAACTGGTCGCCGAGACCCTGCACGACCTGATCGACCCGATCATCTACGACGAGGCCGCCTCCCTGATCGAGGAGCACCACACCGCGGGCCGCGACGTGGTGATCGTCTCCACGTCGGGCGCCGAGGTCGTCGAGCCGATCGGTGAACTGCTCGGCGCGGACCGGGTGGTGGCGACGCGCATGATCGTGGGCGACGACGGCTGCTTCACCGGGGAGGTGGAGTACTACGCGTACGGCCCGACCAAGGCGGAGGCGATCCGGGAGCTGGCCGAGTCCGAGGGGTACGACCTGTCCCGCTGCTACGCGTACAGCGACTCGGCGACCGACCTGCCGATGCTGGAGGCCGTCGGCCACCCCCACGCGGTGAACCCGGACCGGGCGCTGCGCCGCGAGGCTCTCGCGCGCGAGTGGCCGATTCTCGATTTCCATCGTCCGGTACGGCTCAAGCAGCGGGTTCGGGGATTCTCGGTACCGCCGCGGCCGGCGCTCGTCGCCGCCGCCGCGATAGGCGCCGCCGCGGCCACCGCAGGCCTCGTCTGGTACGCGAACCGGCGACGGTCGGCGGCGGCCTGATCCGGTCGGCGGCTGCCCGGCGCACTCTTTCACTCATGCGAGTGCACCCTTTCACCCATGTATGAGCGCAAAAGTAAAGAAGTGCGGCGGGCACTTCCGCTCGCTCCGCCTCGGGAGTACAAAGGAGTCAACGGCCCGCGAGACCAAGGACATCCGAGAGGATCACCTTAGAACCGCATTTGGCCCCACGGACCGAGCACGGACACCGAGCACCCACGCGACGTCGACCCGTCGATTACGGGCCAGCCGCACCAGGTGACGGGCGAAGTCCCGACCTGATGGGCGACACCACGAGGACGCCTGGTAACCCGGTGGTCGTGCCAGCGGCGGTACGAGGACTCGTACCGCCGCATTTCTGTCATTTCCGTCGCCCCGTTCGGCGACCCCCGGCCCGTCCGTCCTACGCGGCCCCGCGCTGGAGCGCCTCGCACACCGCGGTCGACTCGCGCGCGCCCAGTGCGACCGCCCTGCCGCAGTGGGTGATCCAGGCGGCCATGCCTTCAGGGGTTCCGGAGACATAGCCGTCGAGCGCCGCCAGGTAGGCCGCGCGTCCCAGTTCGGCGTGGCCGACCTCGGCCGGGCAGACCGACTTGGGGTCCAGACCGCTGCCGACCAGGACGACGCGCTCGGCCGCGCGCGCGACCAGGCCGTTGTGCGAGGTGAAGGGGCGCAGCGCCAGCAGTTCGCCGTGCACGACGGCGGCCGTCACCAGCGCGGGCGCGGAGCCCCCCGCGACGACCAGGTCGGCCAGCCCGTCCAGGCGGCCGTGCGCCTCCGCGGCACCGGGCAGCGGCAGTTCGACCAGCGGCTCGTCGACCGACTCGCCCTCCTGGCGGGGCCGCCCCACCTGGCCGGCCTTGTCCGCGGCGGCCACCAGGTGCAGCCGGGCCAGCACCCGCAGCGGCGACTGACGCCAGATGGACAGCAGTTGCCCCGCCTCGGCCGTCAGCCGCAGAGCCGCGCCCACCGCGCGGGCCTCGTCGTCGACACTGAAGTCGGTCCGCCTGCGCACCTCCTCCAGGGCCCAGTCCGCCCCGGACAGCGCCGCCGAGCCCCGGGCGCCGCGCAGGGCCGCCTCGGAGGTGATCTCGTTGCTGCGGCGCCGCATGATCCGGTGGCCGTAGACCCGGTCCACGGCCTTGCGTACGGACTCCACGGACTCGGTCACGCCGGGCAGTGCGCCCAGGGCCGCGAGCGGATCGGCGGCCGCGCCTGTCGTACTCATGAGTACGACCCTACGCATCCCGGCGCCGCACCCCACGAATGAGTGGTCTTCTTCACGTACCTCCGGGCCCGCATGCCACGTACAGCTGTCCGGACACTACGCTTGGTGAACATGAAAATTGCTTTCGCCGGGAAGGGCGGCAGCGGCAAGACCACCCTGTCCTCCCTGTTCGTCCGCCATCTCGCCGCCACCGGTGCGCCGGTCGTCGCGATCGACGCCGACATCAACCAGCACCTGGGGGCCGCGCTCGGCCTGGACGAGGCGGAGGCGGCCGGACTGCCCGCCATGGGCGAGCATCTCCCGCTGATCAAGGACCATCTGCGCGGCACCAACCCGCGTATCCCCTCCGCCGAGAAGATGATCAAAACGACTCCGCCCGGCGAGGGCTCGCGCCTGCTGCGGGTGCGCGAGGACAACCCGGTCTACGACGCGTGCGCCCGGCCGGTGGAACTCGACGCCGGGACCGTCCGTTTGATGGTCACCGGGCCCTTCACGGACGCCGACCTGGGAGTCGCCTGCTACCACTCCAAGACGGGAGCGGTGGAGCTGTGCCTCAATCACCTGGTCGACGGCCGTGACGAGTATGTCGTGGTGGACATGACCGCGGGCTCGGACTCGTTCGCCTCCGGCATGTTCACCCGCTTCGACATCACGTTCCTCGTCGCCGAGCCGACGCGGAAGGCAGTCTCCGTCTACCGCCAGTACAAGGAGTACGCCCGCGACTTCGGCGTCGCTCTGAAGGTCGTCGGCAACAAGGTGCGCGAGCAGGACGACCTCGACTTCCTGCGCGAAGAGGTCGGGGACGACCTGCTGGTCACCGTCGGGCAGTCGGACTGGGTGCGCGCCATGGAGAAGGGCCGGCCGCCCCGGTTCGACCTCCTGGAGGATCCCAACCGGCGTGCGCTGCGTGCCCTGCACACCGCCGCCGACTCGACGTACGCGCTGCGGGACCGGGAGCGCTACACGCGTCAGATGGTCCACTTCCATCTGAAGAACGCCCACAGCTGGGGCAATGAGCGCACCGGGGCCGACCTGGCGGCGCAGGTCGACCCCGGCTTCGTCCTCGGCGAGGAGGTCGCCGCCCCCGCGTGACGGCGTTCGGGAGGGTGGACGCTACTGCTTGGCGGCCGGCGCCCCGGGCACGCCCTTCGGCGCCGGTGCCGGCGCGGCCGACAGGAGGGACGCCCAGCCCTGCTTGGGGGCCTCACCGACACCCAGGGTGCGCAGTTGTTTCAGGACCTTCGGGTCCTGGGCGTCCAGCCAGTCCGCCAGCTGGCGGAAGGAGACGCAGCGCACCTCCTTCTTGGTGCAGACCCCCTTGACGACCTGCTCGACGGCGCGCATGTAGGTGCCGCCGTTCCAGGACTCGAAGTGGTTGCCGATGATCAGGGGTGCGCGGTTGCCGTCGTAGGCCCGCTGGAAGCCCTGGAGCAGGCTGTCGCGCATCTGGTCGCCCCAGGCCTCGCGCTTGGCGGGGTCGCCCTGGGTGGCGGTGCCCGACTGGTTGACCATGAAGTTGTAGTCCATGGTGAGCTGCTCGAAGGTGTGCCCGGGGAACGGCACGAGCTGCATCGACAGGTCCCACAGCCCCTGCTTCTTCTCCGGCCAGACCTGGTTGTTCACGCCACTGCTGTCGTAGCGGAAGCCCATCTCGCTCGCGGCCTTCACGAAGTTCTGCTGGCCCTCCAGGCACGGAGTGCGGGCGCCGATCAGTTCCTTGTCGTAGTCGAAGGGCAGAGGCGACGCGTTCTTCATGCCGGTGTTGGTCTTCCAGGTCTTCACGAACTGCTTGGCCTGGCTGATCTCCTCCTTCCACTCCGCGACGGACCACTCGCCGACCCCGCCGCCGCTGCCGCAGAAGTGGCCGTTGAAGTGGGTGCCGATCTCGTTGCCCTCCTGCCACGCCAGCCGCAGTTGCTTGACGGTGTCGGAGATGCCCTGCTCGTCGTTGAAGCCGATGTCCGAGCGGCCCGGGGAGTGCTGCGGCGGCTTGTACAGGTCGCTCTTCTCCTTGGGCAGCATGTACACGCCGCTCAGGAAGTACGTCATCGTGGCGTTGTTCTCCTTGGCCACTTCACGGAAGTGGGAGAACAGCTTCTGGCTGTCCTCGCCCGCGCCGTCCCAGGAGAACACCACGAACTGCGGGGGCTTCTGACCGGGCTTGAGCCGTTCGGGCCGGGGCAGGTGCGGCTGGGCACCGGTGTACGCGGTGGAACCGTCACCGATCAGCCGGACCGCGTTCTTCGGCGCGGGCGCCGCTTTCCCCTTCTCCTTCTGCGGAGCGTGCGTCCCTTCGTCGGAACCGGTGCCGCTGTCGATCGCGCAACCGGCGAGCGACGCGGCACAGACCGCGGCGATCACGGCGCGCGCGGCCATCCTGTGGGTGGCGGCCATGTTCCGCCCACCTTCTTCCTTCTCTCGGGCCAACGCCGACGAGGCGATGTCGGGTGCTGAGCCGGGACGAGCGGTCAGCGCCGTCAAGGTGGCACGAGGCCGAAAAGGAATTAGTAAGACAAGCCGATGAAATTCGGCATTCACTCGCGTGAGCGGCCCATTGCTCCATTTGCGCGAAAAGTCTATGCCTCTTCTTTACTCTGAATTACTCTCTGTTTACTGAGCGCGACAATTCGGAGCGCTCGGGCATCCCGCCGCTGTACGCCGTGACCCACTGCCGCGCAGCCCCGGAGGAGACGGGAAAAATGTCTGCCTGCGTCCCCGCCCGCGCCGATTCGGGCCTTACCAAGCACGTCCATCCACGCCACAGCCCGCCGCCCGGCGGTCCCCGGCGCTTCCCTGTCGCGGGCGCCGACCTGTCGGCCTCGATCGCGGTCTTCCTGATCGCCCTGCCGCTCTCCCTGGGCATCGCCCTGGCCACCGGTGCCCCGCTCCAGGCCGGCCTCGTCGCGGCCGCCGTGGGCGGGATCGTCGCCGGCCGGCTCGGCGGCTCCCCGCTCCAGGTCAGCGGCCCCGCCGCCGGCCTCACCGTGGTCACCGCCGACCTCATCCAGCGCTACGGATGGCGTACGACCTGCGCCGTCACCGTTCTCGCCGGACTCGCCCAACTCGGCCTCGGCTGCCTGCGCGTGGCGCGCTCGGCCCTCGCCGTGAGCCCCGCCGTCGTGCACGGCATGCTCGCCGGCATCGGCGTCACCATCGCCGTCGCCCAGCTGCACATCGTCCTCGGCGGCACCCCGCAGAGTTCCGTGCCCGACAACCTGCGTGCGCTGCCCGCCCAGTTGGCCAGTCCGAGACCGGCCGACCTGGCGGCGAGCGTGCTGACCCTGAGTCTGCTGCTGCTCTGGCCGTGCCTGCCCGGCCGGACGGGACGGCTTGTGGGCAAGGTCCCCGCCGCCCTGGTCGCCGTCGCCTGCGCCACCGCGGTCGCCGCCCTCGCCGGGCTCCGCCTGCCCAAGGTCGACCTGCCGTCCTGGAGCAGCCACGCCCTGGCCGCACTGCCCGAGGGCCCGGCCCTGGGCCTGGTCGCCGCGGTCCTCACCACCACGCTGGTGTGCAGCGTGCAGTCCCTGCTCGGCGCGGTCGCCGTGGACAGGCTGGTCGCCGCCCGGCCGGACCCGACCCCTCGTGTCAAGCGCTCCGACCTCGACCGCGAGCTGCTGGGCCAGGGCGCCGCCAACATCGTCTCCGGCTCACTGGGCGGGCTGCCCATCGCCGGTGTCGCCGTGCGCAGTTCGGCGAATGTGGCGGCGGGCGCCGTCAGCCGGAACTCCACGATGCTGCACGGCGTTCTCGTAGTGATCGCCGCGCTGCTGATGGTCCCGGCCCTCGAACTCGTCCCGCTCGCCTCGCTGGCCGCCCTGGTCATGGCCGTCGGCCTCAAGATGGTGTCCCTGAACCACATTCGCACGGTGACCCGCCACCGTGAGGTGCTGGTCTACGCGGCCACCACCGGCGGTGTGGTCCTCCTCGGCGTCCTGGAGGGCGTCGCCCTGGGCGTCGCGGTCGCCGTCGGCGTCGCCCTGCACCGGCTGACCCGCACCCGCATCAAGCACGACGAGACGGAAGGAGTCCATCACGTACATGTCCGAGGGCAGTTGACCTTTCTCGCGGTGCCACGGCTCAGCCGGGTCCTGCATCAGGTGCCCCCCGGCGCGGACGCCGTCGTGGAACTGGACGGATCGTTCATGGACCACGCGGCGTACGAGACGCTGCAGGACTGGCAGAAGACGCACACCGCGCAGGGCGGCTCCGTCGACATCGCCGGACGCCGGCCCGGCATCCGTATCTCCGAACCGACCGAACAGGACGGCTGCCGCTGCCGCCCCTGGACACCCTGGCGCAACCACCAGTGCGAACGCCCCCGGCCGGCGCCCCCACCCGGAGCCGACCCATGGGACGGCTCCGGCGAGGCCCTCCACGGCGCCCGCGCGACGACCGGCACGGGTGAACCTTCCGGGACGACCGGACCCGACGGAGCGGCCGGACGGGCCGGAGCGAGCGGACCCGCCGGAGCGACCTGGCCCGACCGACCGCCCGGACCCCAGGGACCGCCCGGCCCCGAGGGACCGCCCGGCCCCGAGGGGCCGACCAGACCCGACGGACCGAGCGGCCACCGGAGGCCCAAGGCGCGGTCCGGCAGACCGAGCGGGTCCAGCGGACGGGCACTGGCGCGCGGTATCAGCGCGTTCCAGCGCAACACCGCCCCGCTGGTGCGCGGCGAGCTGGCCCGGCTCGCCCGAGAGGGACAGCAGCCCTCCCACCTGTTCCTGACCTGCGCCGACTCCCGGGTGGTCACCTCCATGATCACTTCCAGCGGCCCCGGCGACCTCTTCGTGGTGCGCAATGTGGGCAACTTCGTCCCGCCGCCCGGCGAGGAGAGCGGCGACGACTCGGTGGCCGCCGCGATCGAGTACGCGGTGGAGGTGCTGGGGGTGCGGTCCATCACGGTGTGCGGACACTCCGGGTGCGGAGCCATGCAGGCGCTGCTCAGCTCCGAGCCCGGGGGTGCGCGGACCCCGCTCAAGCGGTGGCTGCGGCACGGGCTGCCGAGCCTTGAGCGCGTGTCCGAGGCGGCCGGGGACCGCGAGGGCGGGGACTCCCGGCCCCGGCCGGCCGGACGCCGGCCGGCCGACGTGGCCGAGCGGCTCTGCCTGGCCAACGTGGTCCAGCAGTTGGAGCACCTGCGCGCCCACGAGTCGGTGTCCCGGGCACTGGCCGCCGGGGACCTGGAACTGCACGGCATGTACTTCCACGTGGGCGAGGCCCAGGCGTACCTGCTCTCCGAGGAAGCCGGCGACGGCGTGTTCGAGCTGGTGCTGGAGACCGACCTGACAGCCTGAGCGATACGGGGCCGAGGCACGGGGCGGTGTGAGCAGCGTTACGGACACTGAACCCGGCGCCGTCGGCGTCCGTGGGTACGGATGACCACTGACCACGAGGACAGGCGACCGACGGACAGGTCTAAACCACTTGTCCGCCGACCCTTGTCATCGGCCCCCCGGGTCTGATGAGCTGTGGCCTGGGACACAACGGACAACCCTGAGAAAGGGAGATGTCGTGAGCAACGAATCCTTGGCCAACCTGCTCAAGGAAGAACGCAGGTTCGCGCCCCCCGCCGACCTGGCCGCGAACGCCAACGTCACGGCGGAGGCGTACGAACAGGCCAAGGCTGACAGGCTCGGTTTCTGGGCCGAGCAGGCCCGTCGCCTGAGCTGGGACCAGGAGCCGGCCGAGACGCTCGACTGGTCGAATCCGCCGTTCGCCAAGTGGTTCAAGGACGGCACGCTGAACGTCGCCTACAACTGCGTGGACCGGCACGTGGAGGCGGGCAACGGCGACCGCGTCGCCATCCACTTCGAGGGCGAGCCCGGCGACAGCCGCTCCATCACCTACGCCCAGCTCAAGGACGAGGTCTCCAGGGCCGCCAACGCCCTGCTGGAGCTGGGCGTGCGCAAGGGCGACCGGGTCGCCGTCTACATGCCGATGATCCCCGAGACGGCGATCGCGATGCTGGCCTGCGCCCGTATCGGCGCCGCGCACTCGGTCGTCTTCGGGGGCTTCTCCTCCGACGCCCTCGCGACCCGCATCCAGGACGCCGACGCCCGGGTCGTCATCACCGCCGACGGCGGCTACCGGCGCGGCAAGCCGTCCGCGCTCAAGCCGGCCGTCGACGAGGCCGCCGACCGCGCCGGCATCGTCGAGCACGTGCTCGTCGTGCGCCGCACCGGCCAGGACGTGGCCTGGGACGACTCCCGCGACAAGTGGTGGCACGACACCGTCGACCGGCAGTCCGCCGAGCACACGCCGGAGGCGTTCGAGGCCGAGCACCCGCTGTTCATCCTGTACACGTCCGGCACGACGGGCAAGCCCAAGGGCATCCTGCACACCTCCGGCGGCTACCTCACGCAGACGGCGTACACGCACTGGGCGGTCTTCGACCTCAAGCCGGAGACCGACGTGTACTGGTGCACCGCCGACGTCGGCTGGGTCACCGGGCACTCGTACATCGTCTACGGCCCGCTCGCCAACGGCGCGACGCAGGTCATGTACGAGGGCACCCCGGACACCCCGCACCAGGGGCGGTTCTGGGAGATCGTGCAGAAGTACGGCGTGACGATCCTGTACACCGCGCCCACCGCGATCCGGACGTTCATGAAGTGGGGCGACGACATCCCCGCGAAGTTCGACCTGTCCTCGCTGCGGGTCCTCGGCTCGGTGGGCGAGCCGATCAACCCCGAGGCCTGGATCTGGTACCGCAAGAACATCGGCGCCGACCGCACCCCGGTCGTCGACACCTGGTGGCAGACCGAGACCGGCGCCATGATGATCACGCCGCTGCCGGGCGTCACCCACACCAAGCCCGGCTCCGCCCAGCGCGCGCTGCCCGGCATCTCCGCCACCGTCGTCGACGACGAGGCCAATGAGGTGCCCAACGGCGGTGGCGGCTATCTGGTCCTCACCGAGCCGTGGCCGTCGATGCTGCGCACCATCTGGGGCGACGACCAGCGGTTCATCGACACGTACTGGTCGCGCTTCGAGGGCAAGTACTTCGCCGGCGACGGCGCCAAGAAGGACGAGGACGGCGACATCTGGCTGCTGGGCCGCGTCGACGACGTGATGCTCGTCTCCGGCCACAACATCTCCACCACCGAGGTCGAGTCGGCCCTCGTCTCCCACCCCTCGGTCGCCGAGGCGGCCGTGGTCGGCGCGGCGGACGAGACGACCGGACAGGCCATCGTGGCCTTCGTGATCCTGCGCGGCACCGCGGCGGAGACCGAGACCCTGGTCACCGAACTGCGCAACCACGTCGGCACCACGCTCGGCGCCATCGCCAAGCCCAAGCGGATCCTGCCGGTGGCCGAGCTGCCGAAGACCCGCTCCGGCAAGATCATGCGGCGTCTGCTGCGCGACGTGGCGGAGAACCGGCAGCTCGGGGACGTCACGACCCTGACCGACTCCACCGTCATGGACCTCATCCAGACGAAGCTTCCGGCGGCGACCAGCGAGGACTGAGCCGTCCGCTGCCCAGGGCACCCGGCGGGAACACGCCGGGTGCCCTTCGCGTGTCCCGTATCCCCGTCGTGCCCCGTGTGCAGCGGCCCCCGTCGCTCCCCGGGCACCGCCACCGTTACGGAGATCACCCGGCCTTCCCGCCCAAGCTGGGTAGGCTGAGCAGCAGGTAGGAGCCTCGACAGGCTGCTCAGGGTGCGCCGGGAAGTCTGGTCGGCATGTGTTCCGTGCTGCCCACTTGTCGGAGGTTCCCCCCGTGACCGCGCCCCGCTCCCCCCGCAAGGCCTTCGGACGTCTGTCCCTCCCGGAGCGGAACCATGTCGCGGAAGCGCTGCGCACCGAGACCGTCGGCGGGGTCCTGCTGCTCGTCGCCGCGGTCGCCGCGCTGATCTGGGCGAACACACCGGCCCTGCGCGACAGCTACGCGAGCGTCAGCCACTTCCACTTCGGCCCCGGGACCCTCGGCCTGGACCTGTCGGTCGCGCACTGGGCCGCCGACGGATTCCTCGCGCTCTTCTTCTTCGTCGCCGGTGTGGAACTCAAACGCGAACTCGTCGCCGGTGACCTGAGAGACCCGAAGGCCGCCGCGCTCCCGGTGGTGGCGGCGCTGTGCGGCATGGCCGTACCGGCGCTCGTCTACACGCTCACCAACACCGCGGGCGGCGGCTCCCTGGCCGGCTGGGCCGTGCCCACCGCCACCGACATCGCCTTCGCGCTCGCCGTACTCGCCGTCATCGGCACGTCGTTGCCGAGCGCCCTGCGCGCCTTCCTGCTGACGCTCGCCGTCGTCGACGACCTGTTCGCGATCCTGATCATTGCCCTCTTCTTCACCGACAGCCTCGACTTCGCCGCGCTCGGCGGCGCGGCCGTCGGCCTCGTCCTCTTCTGGCTGCTGCTGCGCGGCGGCGTGCGCGGCTGGTACGTGTACGTCCCGCTCGGCCTCGTGATCTGGGCCCTGATGTACAACAGCGGCGTCCACGCCACCATCGCCGGTGTCGCGATGGGCCTGATGCTGCGCTGCCACCGCCGCGAGGGCGAGGAGCACTCGCCGGGCGAGCGGGTCGAGCACCTTGTGCGCCCGCTGTCGGCGGGCCTGGCCGTTCCGCTGTTCGCGTTGTTCAGCGCGGGCGTGGGCATCTCGGGCGAGGCGCTGGCCGAGGTGTTCACCATGCCGGAGACCCTCGGTGTCGTGCTCGGGCTCGTCGTCGGCAAGACGCTCGGCATCTTCGGCGGCACCTGGCTGACGTCCCGCTTCACCCGGGCCTCGCTCAGCGACGAACTCCGGTGGGCCGACGTGTTCGCGGTGGCGACGCTGGCCGGCATCGGCTTCACGGTCTCGCTGCTCATCGGCGAACTCGCCTTCCAGGGCGACGCGGCGATGGCGGAGCGGGTGAAGGCCTCCGTCCTGACCGGCTCGCTCATCGCGACGGCCCTCGCGGCGGTGCTGCTGAGGATGCGGAACGCCAAGTACCGAAGGATGATCGCGGACGAGGAGCGCGACGAGGACCTCAGCGGCGTCCCGGACGTTTACGAGCAGGACGACCCCGCGTACCACCTGCGCATGGCCGCCATCCATGAGAGGAAGGCCACCGAGCACCGCCGGATCGCCGAGGAGATCGAGTCGGCGCGGCTTGCCGAAGTGCCGGGCGGGGCAGGCGACGAGGGCGGCGGTCCGGCATGATCTGACGAGACGGTACAAAAGAACGGGACCGTACGCGGTCGTACCGAAGCCGGTCGGACCGAAGAGGCCGGGCCGGGGACGACGCCACGGAACCGTACACAGATGAGCCAGCAGAAAAGGGAGACCGCGATGAGCGCACCCGACGGCAGCCCGGTCGGCACCGAACGCAGCATCGGCCGGCTGTTCGCCTCGGCGACCACCGAATTGTCGGCGCTCGTGCACGACGAGATCGCGCTGGCCAAGGCGCAGCTGAGGCAGGAACGTCAAGCGGGGGGCGACCAGCGGCGGCGTGTTCTCGGTGGCGGGCCTGCTCCTGCTGTTCTCGCTGCCGATGCTGAGCTTCGCGCTGGCCTACGGCATCAGGACTTGGAGCGACTGGAATCTCGCGGTCTGCTTCCTGCTGTCCTTCGCGGCAAACGTCCTCGTCGCCGGCCTCCTCGCGCTGATCGGCCTCGTCTTCGCCAAGAAGGCCAAGAAGGGCCGCGGTCCGCAGAAGGTCGCCGCCTCGGTGAAGGAGTCGGCGGGCGTGCTCCAGAACGCCAAGCCGCACCCGCGTCCGGAACTCCCCGCGGACCGGTCCCCCGAAGCCATCGAGGCTGTGGCACGCTCGTCCTCATGACGGACCCCGCCACACCATCGGCGCAACACCCTTCCTCGGTCGTTCGGCCGGCCATCCCCGGCGGGCGCGAGGTGACCCACCGGGACGTCGCCGCCAACGGCGCCCGCTTCCACATCGCCGAGCTGGGTGACGGGCCGCTGGTGCTGCTGCTGCACGGCTTCCCGCAGTTCTGGTGGACGTGGCGGCACCAACTGGTGGCGCTCGCCGACGCCGGATTCCGCGCGGTCGCCATGGACCTGCGGGGCGTCGGCGGCAGCGACCGCACCCCGCGCGGCTACGACCCGGCCGGCCTCGCCCTCGACATCACCGGCGTGATCCGCTCGCTCGGCGAGCCCGACGCCGCGCTGGTCGGCCACGACCTGGGCGGCTATCTGGCCTGGACGGCCGCCGCGATGCGGCCCAAGCTCGTACGGCGGCTCGCGGTGTCCTCGATGCCGCACCCGCGGCGCTGGCGCTCGGCCATGCTCGGGGATGTCCGCCAGAGCCGGGCCGGCTCCTACATCTGGGGCTTCCAGCGTCCCTGGATCCCCGAGCGTCAACTCACCGCGGACGACGGCGCGCTGGTCGGCAGGCTGATCCAGGAGTGGTCCGGGCCCCGGCCGCTGGACGAGGAGGCGGTGACGGCGTACCGCCGCGCCATGTGCGTCCCCTCGACGGCGCACTGCTCCGTCGAGCCGTACCGCTGGATGGTGCGTTCCCTGGCCCGTCCGGACGGCATCCAGTTCTACCGGCGCATGAAGCGGCCGATGCGCGTGCCGACCCTGCATCTGCACGGCTCGCTCGACCCCGTGATGCGCACCCGGAGCGCGGCCGGGTCCGGGCAGTACGTCGAAGCGCCGTACCGCTGGCGGCTGTTCGACGGGCTCGGGCACTTCCCGCACGAAGAGGATCCGGTCGCTTTCTCGACCGAACTGATCAATTGGCTGAAGGATCCCGAACCCGATCGGTGACCGAACGGACGCGTCCGGTACGCGAACCGGAATGCCCGTCCCATGAACGGCCACTTGCCCGGTGCATAGGCCAATTGGGGACCTCGAGAACGGTTATCGACCTTGGGACGGGGGCACACGTCCGGGTATGGGCTGGACGCACGACTACAGTGACGTAGCACGCGACGGCCGCTCCACGAGCGGCGTGAGCACCCACCGGCGAGGTGGCACCCCGCGACTGGCGGGTGCGGATCTACGGGTGGGCATCCCGCGCATCCTGCGCCGCCGGGCCCGCTGGGTCACCGTGCGCCTGCGCCATCCACGCGGCTGACCCTCGGCCGGCCCCGGCCGCCCGCGTCCTCCGCGATCTCTAGAGGGCACACCTGTCGCTGTCCACCTGCTGGTTGGCGGTACGGCCCTTGGTGATGTCCTCGCGGATCTCGTCCACGGCGAGCGCGTAGCCCGTCTCGGGGTCGTCGAGGGACTTGGCGAAGACCACGCCGTACACCTCGCCGCCGGGCGTCAGCAGCGGGCCGCCCGAGTTGCCCTGACGGACGGTCGCGTAGAGCGAGTAGACGTCCCGGCGGACGGTGTCGCGGTGGTAGATGTCCGGGCCGCTGGCCATGATGCGCCCGCGCACCCGGGCGGCGCGGACGTCGTAGGCCCCGTTCTCCGGGAAGCCCGCGACGATCGCGTCGTCGTAGCGGCTCGCGTCCCGGTCGGCGAACCGCAGCACGGGCGCGTCCAGTTCCGGCACGTCCAGTACGGCGATGTCGCGCCGCCAGTCGTAGAGGACGACCGTCGCGTCGTACTTCCTGCCCTCGCCGCCTATCTGCACCGTGGGCTCGTCGACGCCGCCCACGACATGGGCGTTGGTCATGACCCGGCGGTTGTCGAAGACGAAGCCGGTGCCCTCAAGGACCTTGCCGCAGTCGGGGGCGGTGCCCATGACCTTGACGATGGAACGCTTGGCGCGCAGGGCGACGGGGCTGCCCGCCAGCGCCGGGTCGGGCGCCTGGACCTCGGGGATCTGCTCGCTGGCGAACGGGTTGAAGACCTGCGGGAAGCCGTTCTGCGCGAGGATGGAGGTGAAGCCGTCGAACCAGGTGGTGGCCTGATCGGGCATCACCTCCTGCATGCCCAGCATCAGCTTGGACTGCCGCACTTCCTTGCCGACCGTCGGCATCGTGGTCTGGGCGAGCGCGGAGCCGATCAGCCAGGCGACCAGGAGCATGGCCACGACGTTGACCAGGGCGCCGCCGGTGGCGTCCAGGGCGCGGGCCGGGGACCAGGTGATGTGCCGGCGCAGCTTGTTGCCGAGGTGGGTGGTCAGGGCCTGGCCGACGGAGGCGCAGACGATGACGATGACGACCGCGACGACGGCGGCGGTCGTGCTCACCTCCGCGTTGTCCGTCAGGGCGTCCCAGAGGACCGGGAGCAGATAGACGGCGACGAGACCGCCGCCGAGGAAACCGATCACCGACAGGATGCCGACGACGAAGCCCTGGCGGAAACCGACGATCGCGAACCAGACGGCGGCCAGCAGCAACAGGATGTCCAGCACGTTCACCGATTCAGGCCCCGCCTTGTCGTCCTACGCTCACACCGGTCACCCTGTCATGACCGCCAGTCCAGCGGGACCTGCTTCTCTCTGTCCCAGGGCCGCTCCCAGCCCGCGAAGTGCAGCAGCCGGTCGATGATGCCGGCGGTGAAGCCCCACACGAGTGCCGATTCGACCAGGAATGCCGGGCCCCGGTGGCCCCGGGGGTGGACGGCCGTGACCCTGTTGGCGGGGTCCGTGAGATCCGCCACGGGGACGGTGAAGACCCGCGCGGTCTCATTGGGATCGACGACGCCGACCGGGGTGGGCTCGCGCCACCAGGCCAGCACCGGTGTGACGACGAAGCCGCTGACCGGGATGTAGAGCTTGGGCAGGACGCCGAAGAGCTGCACACCGGCCGGGTCGAGACCGGTCTCCTCCTCGGCCTCGCGCAGGGCGGCCCGCAGCGGCCCGTCGCCCAGTGGGTCGCCGTCCTCGGGGTCGAGGGCGCCGCCCGGGAAGGCCGGCTGGCCGGCGTGCGAGCGCAGCGAGCCGGCCCGCTCCATGAGCAGCAGCTCGGGGCCGCGGCCGGCCGCCGCCTGGCCGTCCTCGCCCCCGCCGAAGAGGATCAGGACGGCGGACTGGCGGCCGGCTCCGTCCTCGGGCGGCAGAAAGCGGCTCAGCTGGTCGGGCCGCACCTTCTCGACGGCCCGCGTCACCGGCTCCAGCCAGCCCGGCAGGCCCTCCTTGCTGAGGATCCCGCCCCGTGTGTCGCTCGCCCGCGTCATAGCCGCCCCCGTTCTGCCGATTCCAACGCCCTACGCCCCCGAGATCGTTCCGTCACCCGGCACCCAGCGGGGGCGCCGGGATGCCGCCCGCGTCCAGGTAGGCCTGCGGGGGCTTGAGACGCTGGCCGGGGAAGCCGCCCTTCTCGTACTTCAGCAGCTTCTTCGCCTTCTCCGGGTCGGTCTCGCCCTCGCCGTACGCCGGGCAGAGCGGGGTGATGGGGCAGGCCCCGCAGGCGGGTTTGCGGGCGTGGCAGATCCGGCGGCCGTGCCAGATCACGTGGTGGGAGAGGTCCGTCCAGTCGCTCTTGGGGAAGAGCGCGCCCACGGCGGCCTCGATCTTGTCCGGGTCCTTCTCGGCGGTCCACTGCCAGCGGTGCACCAGGCGCTGGAAGTGCGTGTCCACGGTGATGCCGGGGCGGCCGAACGCGTTGCCGAGCACGACGAAGGCGGTCTTGCGGCCGACGCCGGGCAGCTTGACCAGGTCTTCGAGGCGCCCGGGGACCTCGCCGCCGAAGTCCTCCGCCAGGGCCTTGGACAGCCCTATGACCGACCTGGTCTTGGCCCGGAAGAAGCCGGTCGGGCGCAGGATCTCCTCGACCTCCTCCGGGTCGGCGGCGGCCAGGTCCTCGGGGGTGGGGTACTTGGCGAAGAGCGCGGGGGTCGTCTGGTTGACCCGCAGGTCGGTGGTCTGGGCGGACAGCACGGTGGCCACGACCAGCTGGAACGGGTTCTCGAAGTCCAGCTCAGGGTGGGCGTACGGGTAGACCTCCGCGAGTTCGCGGTCGATGCGGCGGGCGCGGCGGACCAGCGCGGTGCGGGACTCGCCGCCCGGCGGCTTCGGGGCGACGGTCTTCGCCGGGGCGACGCCCTTGACGGCGACGGTGGCCCTCTCCGGGGCGATCGCGGGCTTCTTGGCGGGCGCCTGCCGCTTGAGGGGCGCCTCGGCCCTCTTGGCCGACGCGGACTTCCTGGCGGGGGCCGCCCTCTTCGCGGGGGCCGCCCTCTTCGCCGGTGCGGCCTTCTTCGCCGACGCCGTCTTCTTCGTGGGCGCCGGGCTCTTCTCGGCGTTCTTCCGCACGGCACCCTTCTCCGCGGTCACCCTCTTGGCAGGCGCCGCCCTCTTTGTTGCTTTCGCCGTTTTCCTACCGCCATCGGGGCCTTGTTCGCCCACAGCGGAATCGCGACGTACACTCACCCGCGCAGCCCCCTAGGCCTGTGCTCTCACCGGCGATTTGGACACCCGGCCAGCCTACGGCCCGGCACGGACATCCGCCCCGGACCACGAAGATCGGCGTCCAATTGGACCCCTGCCGCGTACCCCAGGACACCAGTGCGGCATCCTTGTGACAGATCACACTGTTTGGACTGTCCGGCAAAATGGGCACCACGGACCCCTGGTACACCGGGGGAACAAGATCCTCTGAGCCGGTCGACAAGGAGAGAACTCGTGGACGACGTTCTGCGGCGCAACCCGCTCTTCGCGGCGCTCGACGACGAGCAATCCGCGGAGCTTCGCGCCTCCATGAGTGAGGTGACCCTCGCCCGCGGCGACACCCTGTTCCACGAGGGCGACCCGGGAGACCGCCTCTACGTGGTCACGGAAGGCAAGGTCAAGCTCCACCGCACGTCCCCCGACGGCCGCGAGAACATGCTGGCCGTCGTCGGCCCCAGCGAGCTGATCGGTGAGCTGTCGCTCTTCGACCCGGGCCCGCGCACGGCGACCGGCACCGCGCTGACCGAGGTCAAGCTGCTCGCCCTCGGCCACGGCGACCTCCAGCCCTGGCTGAACGTCCGCCCCGAGGTGGCCACCGCGCTGCTGCGCGCCGTCGCGCGCCGCCTGCGCAAGACCAACGACGCCATGTCCGACCTCGTCTTCTCGGACGTGCCCGGCCGGGTCGCCCGCGCCCTGCTGGACCTCTCCCGCCGCTTCGGCGTGCAGTCCGAGGAGGGCATCCACGTGGTGCACGACCTGACGCAGGAGGAGCTGGCCCAACTGGTCGGCGCGTCCCGCGAGACGGTCAACAAGGCGCTGGCGGACTTCGCCCAGCGCGGCTGGCTGCGCCTTGAGGCCCGCGCGGTGATCCTGCTGGACGTGGAGCGGCTCGCCAAGCGCTCCCGCTGACTCCGTCCGCCCTACTCGGGCGCCCACTGGATGAGCCCGTGCTCGTCCAGGTACTGAAGCTGCGCCCGCACCGACAGTTCCGCCGCGGGCCACAGGGAGCGGTCGACATCCGCGTACACATGGGCGACGACCTCGCCCGGTGTGCGGTGGCCGTCCTCCACCGCCGTCTCGATCTGGGCGAGGCGGTGGGCGCGATGGGCCAGGTAGTACTCCACGGCACCCTGGGCGTCCTCCAGGACGGGCCCGTGGCCCGGGAGCACCGTGCGCACCCCGTCGTCGACCGTGAGCGACCTGAGCCGGCGCAGGGAGTCCAGGTAGTCGCCGAGTCGGCCGTCCGGGTGAGCCACCACCGTCGTACCGCGGCCCAGGATCGTGTCGCCCGTCAGGACCGCCCCGTCGGCCGGGAGATGGAAGCACAGGGAGTCGGCCGTGTGCCCGGGGGTCGGTACGACCCTCAGTTCCAGGCCGCCGACCCCGATCACGTCCCCCGCGGCCAGCCCCTCGTCGCCCAGCCGCAGCGCCGGGTCCAGGGCCCGTATGTTCGTGCGCGTCAGCTCGGCGAACCGGGCGGCGCCCTCCGCGTGGTCAGGATGGCCGTGTGTCAGGAGCGTCAGCGCGACGCGCCTGCCCGCCCGCTCGGCCATGTCGACGACGTGCCGCAGATGGCTGTCGTCCAGCGGGCCCGGGTCGACCACGACGGCCAGGTCGGAGTCGGGTTCGGCGAGGATCCAGGTGTTCGTGCCGTCCAGGGTCATCGCGGAGGCGTTGGGCGCCAGAACGTTCACCGCGCGCGCGGTGGCCGGGCCCGACAGGACACGGCCCCTGGGCTGGCCCGGCAGGGCGGCCGCGTCCGTCATGCGGGGCCTCCGGTCGGGTCGGAAGGCATCGGGGCCGCCGGCGCCGGTGCCGCGCTCGGCACGTGCTTGGTGAACTCCTCGTGCCCCGGCCAGGAGAGCACGACCTCGCCGTCGGCGAGCCGGGCCCTGGCCAGCACGGGCGTCATGTCGCGGCCCGGAGCCGACGCGAGCGCCTCGGCCGCCGCACCGCATGCCGCGAGACCGCGCAGGGTCGCGACGGTCGGCGGCATCATCAGCAGCTCGCCCCTGTCGTACCCGGCCGCAGCCTCCACCGGGGTGATCCACACGGCGCGGTCGGCCTCGGTGGAGGCGTTGCGGGTGCGCTGGCCCTCGGGGAGCGCGGCCACGAAGAACCAGGTGTCGTAGCGCCGGGCCTCGAACTCCGGGGTGATCCAGCGGGCCCAGGCGCCCAGCAGGTCGGAGCGCAGGACGAGGCCCCTGCGGTCCAGGAACTCCGCGAAGGACAGCTCACGGCCGACCAGGGCGGCCCGGTCCGCCTCCCAGTGCGGTCCCGTCGTGTCGCCGACCACCGAGTCGCCCCTCGGACCGGCAAGCAGGACGCCCGCCTCCTCAAAGGTCTCCCGTACGGCCGCGCAGACGATCGCCTGAGCGTCCGCCTCGCCGACGCCGAGCCGATTCGCCCACCACGCGCGCGTGGGGCCCGCCCAGCCGATGTCGCGGTCGTCGTCGCGCGGGTCGACCCCGCCGCCGGGGTAGGCGTACGCACCCCCGGCGAACGCCATGGAGGTACGGCGGCGCAGCATGTGGACGGCGGGGCCGGTGCCGGTGTCTCTCAGGAGCATGACGGTGGCCGCGCGCTTCGGGGCGACCGGGGTGAGGGTGCCGTCCGCCAGCGCGCGGATGCGGTCCGGCCACTCCGGTGGGTACCACTGGCCGTTCGCCTGCCGATTCGCCATGGCCGGAGGCTATCCGGTGACGGGCGGATGTTCGAGTGGTCCCCGGGGCGGAGCGACGGGGGCGGGTCGGTCGCCGGCCCGGCAACGCGGGCCCCGGCGGCCGCCCTCCTCCTACGCCTCCGGGACGAGTTCCACCTGGACCTCGACCTCCACCGGCGCGTCCAGCGGCAGTACCGCCACGCCGACCGCGCTGCGGGCGTGGACGCCCTTGTCGCCGAGAACCTCGCCGAGGAGTTCGCTGGCGCCGTTGATCACACCGGGCTGGCCGGTGAAGTCGGTCGCGGAGGCGACGAAGCCGACGACCTTCACCACGCGCGCGACGCGGTCGAGGTCACCGGCGACGGACTTCACGGCGGCCAGGGCGTTCAGCGCGCAGGTGCGGGCCAGGTCCTTGGCCTCCTCCGGGGTGACCTCGCCGCCCACCTTGCCGGTGACCGGAAGCTTGCCGTCCACCATGGGGAGCTGGCCGGAGGTGTAGACGTACGGGCCGGACCGCACGGCCGGCTGGTACGCGGCCAGCGGCGGGACGACCTCGGGCAGCGTCAGGCCCAGCTCGGCGAGCCTCGCCTCGACGGCACTCATGCCTTCTCCCGCTTCAGGTAGGCCACGAGCTGCTCGGGGTTCGGTCCCGGCACGACCTGGACCAGCTCCCAGCCGTCCTCGCCCCAGGTGTCCAGAATCTGCTTCGTGGCATGGACGAGCAGCGGCACGGTTGCGTATTCCCACTTGGTCATGCGGCCGACTCTAGCCGTTGCCGGGCACCCCCTCGGCGGGCCGGCCGCGACGACGTTGTCCACAGCCTCCGGGGTACTCGGCGCGCGGACTGGTTACGCTCGAATACGTGAGCAGGCTCCAGGTCGTCAGCGGCAAGGGCGGAACCGGCAAGACCACGGTGGCCGCGGCCCTCGCGCTGGCCCTGGCCACCGAGGGGAAGCGCGCGCTTCTCGTCGAGGTCGAGGGTCGCCAGGGCATCGCGCAGCTCTTCGAAACGGAGGCGCTGCCTTATGAGGAGCGGAAGATCGCCGTCGCTCCAGGGGGCGGGGAGGTGTACGCCCTCGCCATCGACGCCGAACTGGCGCTGCTGGACTACCTCCAGATGTTCTACAAGCTGGGCAGCGCCGGCCGGGCCCTGAAGAAGCTCGGCGCGATCGACTTCGCGACGACCGTCGCGCCCGGTGTCAGAGACGTCCTGCTGACCGGCAAGGCCTGCGAGGCGGTGCGGCGCAAGGAGAAGAGCGGGCGGTTCGTGTACGACTACGTCGTCATGGACGCCCCGCCCACCGGGCGCATCACGCGGTTCCTCAATGTCAACGACGAGGTGGCCGGGCTCGCCAAGGTCGGCCCCATACACCATCAGGCGCAGGCCGTGATGCGGGTGCTGAAGTCGCGGGAGACCGCCGTGCACCTGGTGACGCTGCTGGAGGAGATGCCGGTCCAGGAGACCGTGGACGGCATCGCCGAGCTGCGGGCGGCCCGGCTCCCGGTGGGGCGGGTCTTCGTCAACATGGTCCGGCCCCGGGTGCTGGACGCCACCGCCCTGGAACTCGTACGGAGCACACCGCGTACGGCACTGGCCCGGTCCCTGTCCGCGGCCGGGCTCGGCGGGGCACGGCGGGGCGGGCTCGCCGAGCGGCTGGTGGACCCGCTGCTCGCGCAGGCCGGGGAGTACGCCGAGCGGCACGCGCTGGAGGAGGAGCAGCGGGGCGTCCTCGGCGGGCTCGGCCTGCCGCTGCACGAACTCCCGCTGCTCGCCGAGGGCATGGACCTGGCGGGCCTGTACGAACTCGCCACCGAGCTGCGGAAGCAGGGGATCGCATGAGTCCGGACCCGGCCCGCCCCCAGGAGGGTGCGCGGCACCTGTCCCCCGCGCGCGTGCTCGACGTCGACCTCCTGCTGGAGGACCCGGAGACCCGCATCGTGGTGTGCTGCGGTTCGGGCGGGGTCGGCAAGACGACCACCGCGGCGGCTCTCGGCCTGCGTGCCGCCGAACGCGGCCGCAAGGTGGTCGTGCTCACCATCGATCCGGCCCGGCGGCTCGCCCAGTCCATGGGCATCGACTCGCTCGACAACACCCCGCGCCGGGTGAAGGGCGTCGACGACTCGGCGGGCGGTGAGCTGCACGCCATGATGCTCGACATGAAGCGCACCTTCGACGAGATCGTCGAGGCGCACGCGGATCCCGACCGGGCGGCGGCGATCCTGGGCAATCCCTTCTACCAGTCGCTCTCGGCGGGCTTCGCGGGCACGCAGGAGTACATGGCGATGGAGAAGCTGGGGCAGTTGCGGGCGAAGGACGAGTGGGACCTCATCGTCGTCGACACGCCGCCGTCCCGGTCCGCGCTGGACTTCCTGGACGCCCCCAAGCGCCTCGGGTCCTTCCTGGACGGCAAGCTGATCCGGGTCCTGCTGGCACCGGCGAAGGTCGGCGGCCGGGCCGGCATGAAGTTCCTGAACGTCGGCATGTCGATGATGACGGGCATCCTGGGGAAGGTGCTGGGCGGGCAGTTCCTCAAGGACGTGCAGACCTTCGTGGCCGCGATGGACTCGATGTTCGGCGGCTTCCGCACCCGCGCGGACGCGACGTACAAGCTGCTCCAGGCGCCCGGGACGGCGTTCCTGGTGGTCGCGGCCCCGGAGCGGGACGCGCTGCGCGAGGCCGCGTACTTCGTGGAGCGGCTGGCGGCCGAGGACATGCCGCTCGCCGGTCTGGTGCTCAACCGGGTCCACGGCAGCGGCGCCGGCCGGCTGTCGGCCGAACGGGCGCTCGCCGCCGCGGAAAATCTTGAGGATCCCCGCATTGTGGATCAGGACGGCGGGAAAGCTGGAGTTCGTAACTCCCCCGACATGTACGGAAGTTCAAGTTTTACCGAGTCTTCGTCCGATCCCTCGTCCGATCTCACGTCCGAGTCCTCGCCCGGCACCTCGTCGGGGCCTTCTCCCGAGCCCTCTCCCGAGGCTTTCGACCCGTCCGACCCGTCGGACGACGACACGGACACGCCTGAGCGGTCCGCCGACCGGCTCGCCGCGGGTCTGCTGAGGCTGCACGCGGAGCGGATGCACCTGCTCGACCGCGAGCAGCGCACACGTGACCGCTTCACCGCGCGTCATCCCGAGGTGGCGGTCACCGAAGTGGCCGCGCTCCCCGGCGACGTGCACGACCTCGCCGGGCTGCGGGACATCGGGGTCCGTCTCGCGACGGCGCGGCCCGAGCTGCCCGAGGCGGACGCCTGACCCGACCGGGGCACACCCGACCGGGGCGTCCGAGGAACCCCCGGTCGGCTCAGCCCACGGCCGCGTAGTTCTCGTAGACCTCTTCGTCGTCGAGAGGCACGATGCCGACCCCTCGTTCGTACTCCGTCCGCGCCGTCTCCAGCAGCCTGCGCCAGGAGGTCACGGTGGGCCGTCGGCGCAGCAGTGCGCGGCGCTCCCGCTCCGTCATGCCTCCCCACACGCCGAACTCGACGCGGTTGTCGAGCGCGTCGGCCAGGCACTCGGTACGCACCGGACATCCGGTGCACACCGCCTTGGCCCTGTTCTGCGCTGCTCCCTGAACGAACAGTTCGTCCGGATCGGTAGTGCGGCAGGCGGCCTGCGCACTCCAGTCGGTTACCCAGCCCATACCGGCGCCGTCCTCTCCCGAATCGAGGCTCCCCCACGGCGGCAGCGGCATATTCACCGCCGCCAGTTGAGGACGTTACGGAAGGCGGGCACAGCGCAACACCCCCTTCGGGCCCAATCTTGAATGGCCCGAACGGACTATGGGTAAGCGGCAGATCACCCGGGGGAGTGAGCTGGCGACATGCGTGATGATCCCGGCAATCAGGTCATCTCCATTGCGCCACAACGGACACCGATTGACACACAAGGCGGATTCGGACACGTATCCCACACGCCGTGGCACGCGCCGGTGCACACCAACACGCCCCCCAGCGAGGCCCCTCGGAAAAAATTCGAGCGGATCCGGAACGATTCGGGGTCGCCGGACGTATTGATACGTGACCTCACTGCTGTGACAGTTGAGTGCAGCTTAGGCCAAGGCCTATACGCGTGTCCGGCGAATGAGAACGTAGGCTGCCTCCATGCCAAAGAAGCGCTCGGGCGGTGGTCTGTCGCCAACGCAGCAGGCCGCCAAGTTCCTCGGTGTCAGTGTGCTCGCGGGAGCAGTGCTGGCCGGTCTCGCACTGCCCGCGGTGGGCGCGCTGGGGCTGGCCGCCAAGGGGTCGGTGGAGAGCTTCGACGCGCTCCCGGCCAGCCTGAAGACTCCCCCGCTGAGCCAGCGCACCGCCATCCTCGACGCCGACGGCGGCACCATCGCCACGGTGTACTCGCGCGACCGCACGGTGGTCCCGCTGAAGGACATCTCGCCGTACATGCAGAAGGCGCTCGTCGCGATCGAGGACTCCCGGTTCTACGAACACGGCGCGGTCGACCTCAAGGGCGTGCTGCGCGCGGTCAACAAGAACGCGCGCAGCGGCGGGGTCTCCGAGGGCGCCTCCACGCTCACGCAGCAGTACGTCAAGAACGTCTTCGTGGAGGAGGCCGGCGACGACCCGACGAAGGTCGCCCAGGCCACCCAGCAGACCATCGGCCGCAAGATCCAGGAGCTGAAGCTCGCCATCCAGGTCGAGGAGGAGCTGGGCAAGAAGAAGATCCTCGAGAACTATCTGAACATCACGTTCTTCGGCCAGCAGGCCTACGGCGTGGAGGCGGCCGCCCAGCGCTACTTCTCCAAGTCCGCCAAGGACCTCAACGTCCAGGAGGCCGCCCTCCTGGCCGGCATCGTCCAGTCGCCCACCCGGTACGACCCGGTCAACGACGAGGCCGAGGCCACCAAGCGGCGCAATGTCGTCCTCCAGCGCATGGCCGAGGTGGGCGACATCTCGCGGGCGGAGGCGGCCGAGGCGCAGAAGGCACCGCTCGGGCTGAAGGTCAGCCAGCCCAAGAACGGGTGCATCACGGCCGCGAAGGACGCCGCCTTCTTCTGCGACTACGTGCGCGAGGTGTTCCTGAACGACTCGGTCTTCGGCAAGACCCGCGCCGACCGGGCCAAGATCTGGAACCAGGGCGGCCTGACGATCCGTACGACGCTCGACCCGCAGGCCCAGGAGTCGGTGCAGGAGTCCCTGAAGAACCACGTCTACAAGGCGGACTCGGTGGCCGCGGCGGTCACCATGGTCGAACCGGGCACCGGCAAGATCGTCGGCATGGGCCAGTCCAAGCCGTACGGCTACGGCAAGAACGAGACCGAGTACAACTACTCGGTCGACGCGGCCTACGGCGGCTCCAACTACGGCTTCCCGACGGGTTCGACGTTCAAGCCCTTCCTGGCGGCCGCGGCCCTGGAGGAGAACGTACCGGCGACCAAGGAGTACTCGTCGCCGTACGACATGGACTACCCGAGCCCCATCCAGACCTGTGACAAGCCCTGGATCAACGACCAGGACTACCGCGTGGAGAACGAGAACGAGTCGGAGGTCGGCCCGTACCGGCTGAAGGAGGCGATGGCCAAGTCGGTCAACACCTACTTCGTGCAGATGCTCTCCGACATCGGACTGTGCCCGGTGTCCACCATGGCGGACAAGCTCCACGTCCACCAGGGCAACGGCGACAAGCTGCCGCAGAACCCGTCCGCGCTGGCTCTCGGTTCGGTCGGCATGTCGCCCCTGACGATGGCGAGCGCGTACGCGACCTTCGCCTCGCGCGGCATGTACTGCACGCCGGTCGCGATCGAGTCGATCACGCAGAAGGTCGGCAACAAGCAGAAGTCGCTCAAGGTGCCGCAGTCGACGTGCTCGCGTGCCATCGAGGAGAAGACCGCGGACACCGTGAACACGCTGCTGCGCGGTGTGGTCGACTCCGGTACGGGTACGGAGGCCGGTCTGAGCGACCGCGACAACGCCGGTAAGACGGGTACGACCGACGAGCGGAAGAACGCCTGGTTCGTCGGCTACACGCCGAACATGTCGGGCGCCGTCTGGGTCGGCAGCGCCACCCAGAAGGTCGAGATGAAGAACATCACGATCGGCGGCGTCTACCACCCGCTCGTCTTCGGCGGCGCGGTCCCCGGCCCCATCTGGAAGGACGCCATGACGGGCGCCCTGTCGGGCAAGGACACCCCGTCCTTCAACCTCGTCGACATCCCGGACCCCGAGAAGGACAGGGGCGACAAAGGTGGGGACAAGGGCCGCGGCGAGGACAAGGGCCGGGACGACGGGAGCAACGGCGACGAGGGCGTCATCGGCGGCCTGATCGACGGCGGCACCGGCAACGGCGGCTCGGACGGCGACGGGGACGGGGACGGCGACGACGGTTCGGACAACGGCGGCAGGGACAACGGCAACTCGGGCGGCCGCTTCGGCAACCTCATCCAGGGCGCGGGCAACGGTCCCGGCGGACGCCGCTGACGAGCCGCGGCGGCCCGAGTCTTCCGCAACGGGTGAGGGCGTTCTCCACAGTCTGTGGAGAACGCCCTCACCCGTTGCTCACGCCGGCGGTGCCGTCAGCCGGCCAGCAGCTTCTTGACCGCGGCGGCGACCCGGCCGCCCTCGGCCTGCCCGGCCACCTTCGGGTTCACGATCTTCATGACGGCGCCCATGGCGCGCGGCCCCTCGGCACCGGCCGCCTTCGCCTCCTCGACGGCCTGCGCGACGATGGTGTTCAGCTCGTCGTCGGACAGCTGCTTCGGCAGGTAGGCGGCGAGCACCTCGCCCTCCGCCTTCTCCCGCTCGGCCTGCTCGGGGCGGCCGCCCTGCGCGAAGGCCTCGGCGGCCTCGCGGCGCTTCTTCGCCTCGCGGGTGATCACCTTCTGCACCTCGTCGTCGGACAGCTCCCGCTTCTCCTTCCCGGCGACCTCCTCCTTGGTGATCGCGGCGAGCGTCAGCCGGAGGGTGGCGGAGCGCAGCTCGTCGCGCTCCTTGATCGCGGAGTTGAGGTCGTCGTGCAGCTTCGACTTGAGCGTGGTCATGGGTCCGATTGTCGCAGGTGCGCGAGGACCGGCGCCCGGGGATTTGCGGGAGCCCGGCCGGACCGCACGCGGTCGGCCCCCCGCCACCGATTCTGAGACGATGGACGTATGCGCGCGCGATACGGAGTACCCCTGGGAATCACGGCGGTTGGCGCCGCCGGTCTGGTCTACGCGGCGGGGTTCGAGGCCCGCTCGTTCCGCCTGCGACGGGTGACGGTCCCCGTCCTGCCCGCCGGGATGCGTCCGCTGCGCGTACTCCAGGTCTCCGACATCCACATGGTCGGCGGCCAGCGCAAGAAGCAGCGCTGGCTGCGCTCGCTGGCCGGTCTGCGTCCCGACTTCGTGATCAACACCGGCGACAACCTGTCCGACCCGGAGGGCGTCCCGGAGGTCCTGGACGCCCTGGGCCCCCTGATGGAGTTCCCGGGCGCCTATGTCTTCGGCTCCAACGACTACTACGGCCCCAAGCTCCGCAACCCCGCCCGGTACCTGATGGAGAAGGCCCAGGGCCGCCACGGCCTGAACGGCAACGCGCCCGCCGTCGGCGTCGTCCACAACCCCTGGGAAGACCTCCGGGACGGCTTCGACGCCGCGGGCTGGCAGAACCTCACGAACACGCGGGGCACGCTCAAGATCGAGGGCGTGTCCGTCGAGCTGACGGGACTGGACGACCCGCACATCAAGCGGGACCGGTACGCGCAGGTGGCGGGCGGCCCGTCGGACACGGCGGACTTCTCGATGGGCGTGGTCCACGCGCCGTACCTGCGCGTCCTGGACGCCTTCACGGCGGACGGCTACCCGCTGCTGCTCGCCGGCCACACCCATGGCGGGCAGCTGTGCATCCCCTTCTACGGCGCCCTGGTCACCAACTGCGACCTGGACACGGGGCGCGTGAAGGGCCTGTCCACACACACGTCGGAGGGGCGTACGGCCCACCTCCACGTGTCGGCGGGCTGCGGTACGAACCGGTACACACCGGTACGTTTCGCTTGCCCGCCGGAGGTGACGTTGCTGACGCTGGTGGGGCGGGAGGGGTAGGGGCGGTTTGCGGGGTGGGGGTGGGCGGGGGCCCGGGTGAGCTTGGGAGGCTGAGGCGGGGTGAGCCTTCCGGAGCTGAGGTGGCTGGGGATGGGGCGGGGCGGGTGGAGGGCGGCGGTGGGCTCGCGGGGCGGGGCGGGGCGGCGGGATGGGATTGGCCGACTGGCCGGCCGAACCGGACCGGGATGGTCTGACCTGGACCGGGACCTGGATTGCACCTGGATTGGACCTTGGCCTGGACCGGGATGGGATGATCCGGCCTGATCCGGGCCGCGTAACCCACACGGCCCACCCACATAGCTCGACATATCCGCCATACCTACCTTGGGGCCATGACAGCCCCGATACCCAGGGACCTCCCGGACATCCCCGCACTCCCGGTTCGGCCCAGCCTGCTGCCCTCCCCCGTCCCGGCGACGGCGGTCCTGCCCCCCGTACGCCGTCCCCTGGTCGCGGTCTTCCGCCTCCTCACCGCGCTGCTGGCACTGACGGGCGTGACGATCGAGCTGTTGGCGGGCGGTCCGCTCACGAGAACCCTGAGCCACTTCACGGTCCAGAGCGGCATCCTGCTGGCGCTGGTGACGCTCGCCTCCGCCCGCTGTGCCTGGTCCGCGCACAACCCCCTGCCGGGGGCCCTGACGGGCGCGGCCCTGTTCTACGCCGTCGCGGCCGGCCTCGTGCACCACCTGCTCCTGGCCAACGCGGCGAGCCCGTTCGCCGCGGCGTCGGAAACCGGCGCGGGCTGGCAGGGCACCGCGACCGGGATCCTGCACACGGCGGTCCCCGTCGCCGCGGCCCTGGACTGGCTCCTCCTCACCGCCCCCGGCCGTCTGCACCTGCGCCACACCACCACGTGGCTGCTCTTCCCCCTGGCCTACCTGGCCTTCTCCCTGGCCCGCGGCGAGCTGCTCCTGCCCGGCAGCCAGGACCGCTATCTCTACCCCTTCCTGGACGTGGACCAGCACGGCTTCCGGGGCGTCCTGGGCAACGCCCTGCTGATCGGCCTGGCCCTCTACGCCCTCGCTGCCCTCCTGGTAGCCCTGGACCACATCCGCCCGAACCTGGTCCGCCGCCGCTGGTAAACCGGATTTCGCCTCCGGCCACCGGTGGGCTAAAGTAAACGACGTCGCCGCGACGAGCAGCGACAATCGGGGTGTGGCGCAGCTTGGTAGCGCGCTTCGTTCGGGACGAAGAGGTCGTGGGTTCAAATCCCGCCACCCCGACAGAGAAGTACCAGGTCAGGGGCCCGATCCGCATGGCGGATCGGGCCCCTGACTCGTTCCTGGAGATCGTTTGGGAGCAATCTGGGAGAAGATCTTGGTGGGCTTCTCCCAGCGGACGATCGCCCGGCATGGGGCACGCCTCCTATGCGTCCGCTCGTACCTGCGCGTGCGCAAACTCCAGTCGCCTACTCGGCCCGAGGACAGCCTGTGGACTACGGCTTCGGCAGCACCAACGACGCCGACAACAGCGCCTCCGAGCAAAGGGGGCGCCCGTGCGCGGTCTGCGGCACGGTGATGGAGTATTGGCGCCCGCGCAGCCAGAAGTACTGCTCCGATCCTTGTCGCACCTCGGCTGCGAAGAGGCAGCGGGTCGAACGCCCGAAGGACGCGCCGAAGGTGCGGCGCCCGAAGCAGACGCTCACGCCGGGGGCACCTCCGGTGCCCGACCTCGCCAGGACCCGCAAGGTTCCTGGTGATCCTTACTGGAACCCAATCCTTGCGGCTGCGGAACGTGCCACGGGCGGCGAACCTTGCCGGATCTGCGGCGAGCCCGTGCCAAAGAGCGCGCACTGGGAGCACCGTGATCGGCATGTCTGCTCAGGTCGATGCAACACCACTCTCAAACGGCGCACGAAGGCGCGGATCGCGAAGGGTGAAATCGACTTGGCCGCCATCCCGGATCGAGGTGACCGGTCCTCCGCCGGTGCCGACCAGCGCGCTCGGTTCGGGGCGGCACGGGAACCGCAGGTCTTCGGCACCAGGACGGCCGGCGACGACTTCCCCTATGAGTTCTACGGGTTGAGCCCCATCGAGGGCGATGTCATTGAGCGGCACGGCTCCATCACGATGTATGCCACCGCCACCTCCCTGGGGGCCGTCGATCTCGTCGCCCTGGTGCGTGCCAACTCCGAACCCGACGCCGAGCCGATGGTCGCGATCCACCAGCAGACCGGCGCACTCCTCGCGTACACGGATCGGGTCCTCTGGTGGACCAAAGTGCCCGGCCAGGAGCACCCCATGGTCCAGCAGACGTTGTTTGAGGGGGACGACGGGCAGTGGTGGTACTGGCAGAACGAAGTCTTCCGCGACGTGGACGAGGACGGGAAGACTTATGACTGGGAAGCCTGGGTCTGCGTCGCCGAGCCGACGCCCATCCTCTGGACCCCGGCGTACACCGCCCGCTCCGAAAAGCAGCGGCGCTCCACTCGGGCCCGCAACAGCTACCAGGCCCGCATGCGCGGCTACGGCGCTCTCAACGCAGGTGCTGATCAAGTGGACCCGTTTGACATCTACGAACGCGACCAATGGGTCTGTCAGTTGTGTCAGCGCCCGATGAATCCTGCCGTCGAATGGCCCGACCTGTGGTCCTCCACCCTCGACCACGTCAAGCCTGTTGCTGAGGGTGGGGCGCATACGGCCGAGAATCTGCAGGCAGTCCATTGGATCTGCAACATCCGCAAGGGAGACACCTGGGGGCCTGGCGAAACCCAGCGCTCTTAGCCTCGCGCTTTCGCGAGGTGGGTTGTCCGATGCTTGATCAAATAAGCAGAGAGTGCTCCTGACCTGCAACGATGGGACTTGTCTAGGGTCCTGTTAGCTGCACGGGAAGGAGCACTCTCCAGGTGAGTAAGCGTATCGGGTTGTACCCGCGTGTCCGCGTCGAGGGCGGTGGACGTGGGACGGTCTCGCAGGCCGGGGCGGTACTGCTGGCCGAGACGGTCCGCAAGTCCGGTCTGGATACAGCGATATCGACGACGCTGGCGCCCTGGCGCAAGCCACGGGCGGTCCACGACCCGGGCAAGATCCTGCTGGATGTCGCACTCGCTACGGCCTTGGGCGGGGACTGCCTCGCCGATGTCGCCATGCTGCGGGCCGAACCGGCCGTCTTCGGCCCGGTGGCATCCGACCCCACGGTCTCCCGGCTCATCGACGCCCTCGCCGCAGCCGGACCGAAGGCACTCACCGCGATCCGCACGGCGCGGGCCGAAGCACGCTCGCGGGTCTGGGCACTGGCCGGGGCGAATGCTCCGGCCGCCGACGGATTGGTAACTGTGGACATCGACGGCGTGCTCGTCCTTGCGCACTCCGAGAAGCAGGACGCCACTGCGACCTGGAAGAAGACCTTTGGCCATCATCCGCTCGTCGCGTTCGTCGACCACGGCCAGGCCGGCTCCGGAGAGCCGGTGGCCGCCCTGCTGCGGCCCGGCAACGCGGGATCCAACACCGCGAGCGACCACATTCAGACAGCCCAACTCGCCCTGGCCCAACTTCCCAAGCATCTGCGACGGGGCCGGAAGACACTGATCCGCACCGACTCCGCAGGCGGGACCCATGCCTTCCTCGACTGGCTCACCAGGCCGGGCCGGTGGCTGTCCTATTCCGTCGGAATGACCATCACCGAAGCCATCCATCAGGCCGTCTTGAAGATCCCGAAGAAGGCATGGACACCGGCCTACGACTCCGGCGGCACCGAGCGGCCCGGCGCCTGGGTCGCGGAGATCACCGACATACCCGACCTGACCACCTGGCCCAAGGGCATGCGGCTGATCGTCCGCAAGGAACGGCCACACCCCGGAGCCCAGTTGACATTCACCGACCTCGACGGACTACGGCTCACCTGTTTCGCGACCAACACCCAAGGCGGCCAGCTCGCCGACCTGGAACTACGTCACCGCCGCCGGGCCCGCTGCGAGGACCGCATCCGGAACGCCCGCGACACCGGCCTGCGCAATCTGCCCCTGCACGACACCGCCCAGAACCGGATCTGGCTGGAGATCGTCTCCCTCGCACTCGACCTCCTCGCCTGGATGCCGATGCTCGCCATGACCGCAGAAACCCGCCGCTGGGAACCCAAACGGCTTCGCCTGCGGCTGTTCTCCACCGCCACCCAGCTGGTCACCACCGGCCGCCGCCGCCGGCTCCGCTTCACCGCCCAATGGCCATGGACCCATGTGATCACCCGAGCGATCCAGCGACTCACAGCCCTACCGAACCCCGGCTGACCAGCAACTCCGACCGCCCCGACGAGCCATCGCAACATCCCGGAGCCGTGGAACCCGACGCCCACCCGACGCGACAGCCGGACCGCCAACCTGCCCCCACCACACGAAACCCCGCACCTCACAACCACAGAGCCCCCGTCAGCGAACCGACGAGGACTCATGAACGATCGAGGCTAGGCTCCGGATCATGACCAGAGATGGGCAGGCGGTAGACGCGGTGGGGAAGAGTCGGCCGGGCTGGCGCCCGGACAGGTTGAGGCAGCAACGCGAAGCCCACGGCCTGACGCTGGAGGGCGCGGGCGAGCAGCTACGTGAGGTGGCCCGGGCCGCCGGACTCGCGGTGCCGGCCGCCAACTTCCGGACGCTGTGGCAGCACGAGCAGGGCGAGATCTATCCCGGACCGCACTACCGCCGCGCGTACTGCCTGTTGTAGCGCGCGACCGAGCCCGAACTCGGCTTCCGTAATGCCCTGCCCGACGAGGCCAGGAAGCTCAAGTTCACTGCGTCGAGCGAACCGCACAACGGGGCCCACGTGCTGGCGGTGGAGCGCGCGTTGCTCCAGCTATCGCCGGGTACGGAGGAAACCGACGGGCAAGGGGTACAGCAGCCAATCCTTGACGCCTGGAAGCGCCGTCACACCGGCGGCGACCCGAACAAACCGACACTGCTGATGGTCGGCGGCTACGCCAGCAGCGGGAAGTCGGAGTTCGCCCGCTTCATATCCCAGCTCACTGGTTGGCCGGTTCTCGACAAGGATCCGATCACGCGTCGCCTCGTCGAGCGCCTTCTAATAGAAATGGGCAGTGACCCCAACGACCGGCACACCGACCTCTACCGGGAGAAGGTTCGCCCGCTGGAATACCAGTGCCTGCTGGAGACCGCGTACGCGAATATCGACTGCTCGATCAGCACGGTCCTGAGCGCACCGTCCATCTCCGAGTCCACCGACCCTCGGTGGATGGGCCGCCTGATCAATCGCTGCGAAGCGCGCGGCGTCACCGTGGCCGTCGTCTGGATCCAGTGCGACCTCGACACGATGCACGAGTACATCACCTTCCGGTCCGCCGCCCGGGACAGCTGGAAGCTCCAGAACTGGGACACGTACGCCGCCGGGATCGACCTCGAACTACGGCCCGTAGTACCGCACTTGGTCGTCGACAACCGGCTCGGCGCTACGGTATCCCTCACGGACCAGGTGCGCCAAGTCTTCGGCACGGTGTTCCAGTGAGGCGAGGCATCCTGCTGTACGGGCCGCCAGCGGCGGGCAAGGACACGATCACGGCAGCACTGACCGAACTCGACGAACGTTACGTGCCGTTCACCCGTATGAAGATCGGGACCGGGAAGACCCAGGGCTACCGAATGGCCACACCGGAGCAGCTGGCCGCCCAGGAAGCACGCGGCGACGTCATCTACCGCAACGACCGGTATGGCAACGTCTACGTCGTCGACCGCCCCGGCCTCGACCAGGCCATGGAGGGCAGAAGGACTCCCGTCGTCCACCTCGGCCAGATTGCGGGGATGGAGCAGGTGACCGCCCTCTTCCCGGCACAATGGGTGCGCGTCCTGCTGTGGTGCTCCAAGGAGACCACCGCCCGGCGCTCACCGCAGCGGGGGGACACGGACACGGCGGCTCGGCTGGCCGCGTGGGACGCCACACGGGCCGATCTCGTGAGTCATCCGCAGGCTCACTGGGAGTTGCGCGTGGACACGGATGTGACGGCGCCTCGTGAGGCCGCGCAAAGGATCGACGACATCGTCTGCGCCACATCACCTCGTTCCTGACGGCCAGGAGGGTAGCGAACTGACGCACGCTCGCCGCTCAACTCGGGCTGTTCAGGTCGCCTTCGACGCGCAAGGCTTCCAGCGCCTCGGCGATGCCCAGGCGCTCGTCTCTGCTGCCGTCCCATCGGGCGAGTGCGGCGGCAGCGGCGCGCATGAGTTCGTCGGGCAACCCGACATCACTGAGCAGAGCCGCCGCGTCCTCAAGCTCCGGGCCCCAACGCCAGGCGCGGGCGGCGGACTTGGGGATGTAGTCGGTCTCCACGAGGTAGCTGCGGGTGCGCTTGGCCGCGATCTCCAGCAGCTCGTCCGCGACACCGTACGAGTCCGCCGCCCCATACGCGACAGCGGCCAGCACGCGGGAGACCTTCTGGTAGCTGGAGTACGCGAGCTTGAGTGCGGAGGCTTTCCCGATGCTGTCGCCCAGGACGTGAGACCGCACATCGGTGCCGACAAAGAGTTCAGCGATCAGGTCGGGCTGTTTACCAGGGCCGGACAGATAGAGAGTGGGGTACTTGCCGCCCACCGGAGGCGATCCGACCACGGCGGCGTCGACGACCGGCATCGGGGTCAGACGGTCAGCGATGCGCTGCACGCGCGAAGGCGAGACGGCGTTGGCTTCAACGTAGATCGCGCCCACGCCGACCACACCGAGCCCGGCCACCTGAGCAGCAGTCTCCTCCGCTGCAGCAGGAGGGCATAGAGAGAGCAGCACGTCGGAGCGGGAGATGAGCTCTGGCAGCGCCTCGGCTTCGAGGCCCGCATGCTCGGCCCGGCGGCGGGTTGCGTCGCTGCGTCCGTCAGGACACCACAGGACGATGTGGCCGCGGGCGCGCAGTTGGGCGCCGAAGGCTGATCCCATGCTGCCGGGGTGCAACAGCCCGATGGTGTGCTTCATGTCGTGGTCCTCGTGTTGCCTGCGGAGTGCTGAAGCAGCAGGTCGATGGCAGCACGTGCATGCGGCACCGTGTGGTCCGGCCCGGAATCTTCCATCGGCCAGGAACGGTCGTTGCCGATCCAGATGGTGCTCAGCCCCGCGGAGCGTCCGCCGCCGATGTCGTTTACGGGGTTGTCACCGACCATCCAGCCGCCGTCGCCCGGCACGGCGCCACAGCGGGCCGCCGCCAAGGCGAAGTACCGGATCTGCGGTTTACGCGTGTCGGCCTCATCGGAGATGAAGACGCCGTCCACGCGCTCGGCGATCCAGGTGGCCTGCAGCTTGGTGCGTTGGATTTCCACTGCACCGTTGGTCGCCACTCCCACCCGCCGGCCGACCGCACGCAGCTCGTCCAAGCCGTCGAGAACCTCGGCCTGGCCGACACCAAGGCCCCGATATTGGTGCAATACGCGCGCCACAATTCCGTGGTCGAGATAGGCAGCCGATAGCGGGTGCGGATCATGTCGAAGGTTGACGGATAGGCCTGGTCAGCCACCATGTCCAGGACGTGGGACTGCTCCTCGTCTTCCAGACCGTGCCGAGTGGCGAACTCGGCGACCCAGTCGGCAAGTGCTCCCTTTCGGTCCACGAGGGTGTTGTCGAGGTCGAAGAGAACGAAGAGGCGCTGCACATCTCGCAGCCTAATGCGCGGCGGTCAGCTCTCGTGGAGAGCGAGGCGGTCCGCGGCCTGGGCGGAGCTCAGATACGGCAGGACGACGGCGGGGGCCATTCAGTCAGGATCTGCAGTGGCTGGCGGTACCGCCCATACCTCGGCAACGGGCACCTCTCACCCCACCGCTGCTACGGTCGCGTCCATGACGCTCTCGGTCTCCACGGGTCAGGCTGTCGACCTACGCGTACAGCCGGTTGACGAGGTTCTTGATCGCGTCGAGCGGTCTCTCCGAGTGGGGCTGCTCCCGGACACGATGGTGCGCAAGCGCCGGTCCGTGGGGGCCAGAACAGACCGCGACACTTGGGTACGGATCGAGCGGCGCCTGCTCGACAAGATCTCCGACCAGGGCTGGAACGGGACTGAAAGTGCTGCCCACCTGAAGGACATCGCCCAGCCCGAATGGCACGGATGTGTGGTCTGGCGGGCCACGGACGCGCCGGTGATGTGGCGAGCCGACGAAACCGAGCTCCTGCCAGGGGCTCCTGTCGGAAGCGCCATCCTGAGTGAAGCCCCGGAGCTGCCGGATGACTGGTGGGGGGCATTGAACGCGTCGTTGGACGCGCTGGCGACCCAGAGCACAAGGCGGGTCGCCACACCGGACACCGAGACCATCACCCAGGCCCTGGTCACCGAGTCCGTCCGCGGTGTTTTCTCCGGCGATTTCGATACGGCCATCGAGCGGTGGGTGCCGGCCCACACGGATCTGAACTGGGCCAACATGACTGCTCCGGTGTTCAGTCTCTTCGACTGGGAGGACTGGGGTAACGCGCCGCGGGGGGCTGGATGCGGCCTCGTTGTGGGCGAGTTCCCTTGCTGTCCCGGCTCTGGCCGATCGGGTATGGCACGAGCGCCGGTCGGACTTTGAGAGCCGGGACGGCAAGGTGATGACGCTGTTTGCCTGTTCGAAGATCCTCGGGCCGTACGCGCACCCGGAAGACCCTCGGCTGGAACCTGCCCGGCGCATGGCCGAGCAGGTCATCAAGGAGCTTCAGGCCGGCTGATCGTGTGAACGGTCTCGCAGAAGACTCCGGTACTCCTGGACTGTTCGTTCCTCGACCTCACCGACCAGGGCGCCGACGAGTTCGCCGAGATGGGCGGGCGCATCAGTGCCCGCCACCATAGTGCCGACCCTCGGCAGGTGATAGGCGGCTATGAACGCCGCCTGCACACGCGAGAGTTGGCGGCTGTCACCGAGGAAGACACGGGGGTCGATCTTGGCCCACACCGAGTCGCTGGTGCTGCCGCCGAAGGGGCTCATGCCCCATGCCTCGCTGGGGCCCAGGTCCGACGCCTTGATGAGGGCGTCCGTGGCGTCCAGCGTTCTGACTCCGACGAGCAAGCCGGCGCGGACCATGAGGGTCGCTGGCCTCGGTACGGCCGGGCTGATCAGTCCTACCAGGGGTGATGGATCTCAGGACGCGATGTCCCAGGCGGCGCACAGGCCCTTGCTCTTGGCGTCATCGAGGGCAGCGCATGCTTCTGCCAGCACCTCCTGGCCATGAGGGGCGGCCTCGCGGAGCGAGTGTTCCGGGTTGTGCAGGAACACCAGATCCGGCTCCTGCCCTAGGGGGTGTCTGACAAATGGTCTTGGCGCGGTTCGCGGAGCCAGAGGATGAGTGCTGCGAGGTGGAGTCCGGCCCGGTAGCGGGCGGCGAGTTTGTCGAAGCGGGTCGCGATGGCCCGGAACTGCTTGAGCCGGTTGAAGCAGCGTTCGACGACGTTGCGAGCTTTGTAGAGACCACGGTCGAAGGCCGGTGGCCTGCCGCCGGCCCGGCCGCGCCGCATCCGGTTGGCCTTCTGGTCAGCCCTTTCCGGGATCACCGCCCGGATGCCCCGGCGACGCAGCGTCCGGCGGATCGCCCGTGACGAATACGCCTTGTCGGCGATGACCGCGTCGGGTCTGCGACGCGGCCGCCCGACGCCGGTCCGGGGCACTCTCACCGCGTCCAGGACCGCCTCGAAGGCTGTCGAGTCGTTGACGTTGCCGGGTGTGACGAGGACGGCCAGAGGCAGGCCCCGGCCGTCGCAGGCGAGGTGAACCTTGGTGGTCAGCCCACCGCGGGACCGACCGAGCGCCTGACGATCCGCCTCGCGTTCCGGATCTTCCAGTTCGTCCCCCGCCGACGCCCCTTTTTGCGGGCGCCGGCTGCATGCTGGTGGGCCCGACTGATCGTGGAGTCGACCGAGACCGTCCATTCCACGGCCCCGACCGAGTCGTCGCGGACCTGGACCTCTTCGAGCAGGCGCGCCCAGGTCCCGTCCGCCTCCCAGCGGGCGAACCGTTCATAGACCGTCTGCCACGGCCCGAAGCGCTCTGGCAGGTCACGCCACGGACCACCCGTCCGCAACCGCCACAACACCCCGTTGATCACCTGCCGATGATCCCGCCACGGACGCCCCCGCCCGTCAACACCCGGCAACAGCGGCGCTATCCGCTCCCACGCCACATCCGTCAGCTCACCACGACCCACCACAAGACCAATTATCAGACACGACCTAGGTCCCCGGCCGCCTGTTCCACGGCCGCGTGCAGCCGTACGGGGTCCAAGGAATGCTCCGTCCCGCCCGGTCCCGGAAAGTAGCCCACCTTCGTGGAGACGGTGAACTTGGGCAGCAGGTCGCCGGCCGTCTGCGCGAGGACCTGATGCGAGCAGAAGCCGAGGTAGTTGGTGCTGGTGTCGAGTGCTGTGACGCCGAGGTCGAGCACCCCGGTCAGGAGCCGGCGTTCGTGACGAGACCGGTGTAGCCCGAGGACAACTCGCGGGTCAGTACCGCGCACAGCTCCTCCTTCACCAGGATCTCGGCGACCTCCGCCACCTCGGCCCCGGCGATGGCCGCGGCCTGTTCCAGCGCGACCGGCTTGCCGCTGAGCAGCAGACGTAGGGCGGGCAGGGCCTTGGCCGCGAGGGTGAGCTTCTTTCCCGAGGCCACGATGTCGACGGTCTCTCCGCGCTCTTGAAGCTGGGGCGGGAAATGGGTGGTGCACACCACGGCGTCGAGCAGCCCGAGTATGTCGAGGAACGGCACGTGCCGAGGCAGGGTCGTCGCCTGCTCGTATGCGTCCAGGAAGTCGGCCGGCGGGCGCTCGCTGACCAGTTGGGTTGCGGCCTCGGTCAGGGCGTCGGTGCCGGTTCCCTGCCAGCGGTCGAGGTCGTGGCGGAAGACCTCGCGTTCGCGGCACCAGTCGGCCAGCCACGCGAGCCAGCTCGCCCCTGTGCGCTTGGTGATGCCGAACGTGACGTGAAGGCTCTTGCCGGAGCCGCTGCCGGTTCGTGTCGCCTGGTGCCAGTGGCCCCGGGGGATGTGCATGACGTCGCCGGTCCGCATCAGACCGGACCAGATGATCTCGTCGCTCGGAGTGCTGTTGGGGTCGGCGTCCCGGTACATCGGGACCGCGCGGGAGGTGGCGCGGACCTCCCACTCCTTCTCTCCTGCGAGCTGGACGATGACGACATCGTGGTCGTCCCAGTGCAGGGGGAAGCCGGAGGCGTCGTTCGTCGTCAGGTACGCGTTGACCTGGACTCGCTCGCGGGACCACCATTGCAGGGCCCGGCAGGCGACCTCCATCGTCGGGTCGAAGACGTTGGCCTGGTCCATGATCACCGTCGCGCCTTCGCCCAGGAGCCTGCCCAGGCTGCGCATGTTGACCATGGAGATGCTCTGGCCGCGGGGGCTGACGCTGTCGGTGTAGTAGATGGCCGGATGGACCTCCTCGCCCTTCTGGAAGCACCGGAACTGCGGGCGGTTCAGGCTCCTGCGCATCGCGATGTCGAGCAGGCGGTTCGGGGTCATGATGCGGGAGACGAGTGCGGGATCGTTCATGCTCCCGCGTACGAAGCCCGTGCCGAGTTCCTCGGCTCCACTCCAGCCGAGCGCTGCCTCGATAGCGCTGATCAACCGATGTTCCATCGTGCGTCCTCCATGGGTTCGGCCACTGATGCGGACACGGTGAGGGCCGACGCGGCCGACCACGCCGGCCCTCACCGCTTGGTGCCTACTCGCTGTCGTGCAGGTTGCCGTCGCCACCCGGCCACGGCGCGTCGCCGGAACTGCCCTGGTTGTCCGACCGGAGGCTGTCGTAGCGGTCGTGGACGGCGGTCAGCTCTTTCACAGCCACCAGGAGGCTGCTCCGGGCCGGAGGCGGTGTCGTGGGCTCTGTCACCTCGTGCTCCTTCCTTCGGTTCTCCCGCTGGGATTCCGACGGGAGGTCGATGGCCGCCCCGCGGCCGTGGGAGGAAGGGGTTGCCGTGGGGCAGCGGTCATTGGGCGCGCGATGAGCTGCAGCCCAGCGCCAGGGACAGGGCAGGTCAGCGGTGAATCGGCAGACCGTCGGCGTCCTCGCGCATGTTGATCTCCAGAACGCGCTGGTCCAGTTCGTACAGACAGGCACGGCAGGCGTAGAGGGCCGCGTGCATGCCGCTCGACCGGACGGGCCCGATCCACGTCACCTCGACGTCGTCACGTCCGCACCACAGCCAGCACTTGCCGCATGCCTGCCATTCGTGGCAGTCCCATAGCGCGTAGTCAGTGGGCTCCCTGGTGACGGGGTCGATGTCGCGGCGGGTGGGCCGGAAGACCACGTCGGGATCAGGAAGCGGATTCGCTCGTAAGGCGTGCCGTCCCATCACACGACTGCCAGGTTCAGCGACTCAGGCTCGGCTACCACGACGTGCTTCGGCCGTAGCGCGAACAACCTGCGCAGTACGGCTGCTCGGATGGCGGGCGCCGCCTGGGGAAGCGCGATCTCCGCCCATACGCGCTTCCCCATGGCCGGCAGGCTCCCAGGCACACCGCGAAGCGAGAAGCTCGACCAGTGCCAGGCCGCGCCCACTCTCGGCGTCGGCTCGGGCACAACTCCTCTGCGAGGCCGAGGGATTGGCGTCGAGGACATCGATCACCAGGCGACCGGGCCGGTGGTACAGCGTGACGGTGACGGGCCCATCCCCGTGGACCAGTACCGGTAGGCCACTGGCGAGGTTCCTGCTGTGTTGCAGGCCCTTTTCCAGTGGCCCCCGGCCCGAACCCGCCGTGCACCGTTTCGGTGCAGCGGGCTCTCCAGTGATTACTGCGTGATTCTGATCCTGGTCCCGGCTATGCATGGATGCCTTCGTGGCAGGGTGCGCAGACCACGAGGGTTCTGCGCCGTTTCTTGACCATCAGCTGCATCCACGCGGGCTGTTCTTTCCGCGCCTGGAGTTCTGCGAGGTGGCGGACCTGGTGGACTTGCACTTCGGTTCGCCTGCCGCAGAGTTCGCACCATCCCTTGCGGAGCCGGTCGATGAGCTGGCTTCCGCGTGGACGGCTGCGGGGGGTGAACTGGGTGGGCGGAAGGTCGTCGATCACGGCCTTCCGCTGCCGGATCAGGGGAATGCCACCGAACCGTGCGATCAGTGGCTTCCTGCCCTCGCGTTCGATCCTGGCCTCGAAGCACCTGCGTGGTCCGACGGGTGTCCGGACAGCCGTTTTGTACTTGTTGGCCATCGTGGTCACCCGTGACCGGTGCCTGGCGGCCAGGGTCTTGAGCATGGAGGTCAGCATGACCCCCTTGAGCCGGTCGAGTTTCCAGAACGTCGCCGGCCGGCAGGTAGTACTGAACGATGCCCCGGTACTGGGCTCCGTAGATGCTGACGATCTCGAAGGGTGTGCAGTTCGTCAGCTGGGGCAGGTGCGCGGGTTTTCCGCGCCGGAGGAACGGGGCGCATTTGGCCTTGATCACATCGTTGGGCACGCAGAGCCGGATCTTCCCGTTGATGGAGCGCAGGCCGCGGTTGATGCGGCCTCCTCGGGAGACTTTGGTATCGGCGTGCTGGACGGTGATCTCGTAGCCGAGAAAGCGGGCCGCTTGGGTACGGCCGTGGGTGATCAGCGTCTTGTTCTGGTTCAGTTCCGGCTTGAGTTCGTCGCGCAGGAATGTGGCCAGGCGCTTTTTGATCGTCTCGGCTTCGGCCTTGGGTCCGATGAACCCGAGGAGGTGATCGTCGGCATAGCGGATGTAGTGCAGTCGCCGGTAGCCCGGATCGTGTGGATCGCCGACCGGGTGGCGGCGCAGCTCTTTACGCCATTGGCGGACCTGGGTGGACTCGGTGGGTTCCTTTCTTCTTGCGAGTCGCTGCCGGGCAGCCCAGATCATGTTTTCCAGCTTCCTGTAAGCCGGATTCTTTCGCCGGGTTGTCCCTCGGGTGTATTCCGGAATGAGAACTGTCTCGACGAATGTGTCCAGCCGGTCCATGTAGATGTTGGACAGGAGAGGGGAAAGGATGCCGCCTTGCGGGGAGCCCGACAGGGTGGCATGCCATTTCCAGTCTTCCAGGTATCCCGCCTTCAGCATCTGGTGGATGAGGCGGAGGAACCGGTTGTCGCGGATTTTCTCCGACAGGATCGTCAGCAGGACCTCGTGGTCGAGTGTGCCGAAGCAGTCGGAGATGTCTCCTTCGATGAACCAGGTGGTTCCGGTCCAGTTGTGTGCCACTTCGGACAGTGCCGTGTGGCAGCCCCGGCCGGGACGGAAACCGTGGGAGCGGCCGGAGAACCGTGGCTCGTAATACGCCTCCAGCAGGAGGCGGATCACTTCACCGACGAGTTTGTCCGACCAGGACGGCAGGCCGAGCGGGCGTGTCTTCCCGTTGGATTTCGGGATGTGGACGCGCCGTACCGGGCGGAAGCGGTAACGCTCGTGGCGTATCGCTTCGATAATGCGTCCGATTTTCGCTTCAGACATGCCGTCCGCGGTTTCCCCGCAGGCCCCGGGTGTCATCGCGCCCTGGTTGGCGTAGATGCGTCCGTAGGCCAGTAGATACAGGTTCGGGTTGAACAGCTGCCGATACAGTTCATTGCACGGCAGGCTCCGCCTGCCGCGTTCACGCAGGACATCAAGTACCGCTTCGGCGCTCTGCATTACGCATACCTCCCAGCATCGTGATGTCCGAATCACCTGGCCCCCTTCGCCCGATGTGGACGGCTTTCCCGTCCTCCCTGGCAGGTCGTTACTCCTGCGACTACTATGGGGCCTCCGTCACCTTGGGGCTCGCGCCCTTTAGGTGATCCCATGTTCGTCTCTGTTGTACGTATCTAGCGCGACTTAGGCGCCCCACTCATCCCCTTGAATTCCCTCACTGGGAATCATCCCGCGCCCCGAAGGGTGCGATGGATACGCAGTTACTCCACCGCAGGGTGCGGCGCCGGTGTCACGTGCAGATTTCCGGCGGATGTGTGCCATTTCATCCTTTGGGGATTGGAGTTCAGGCAGTACAGCTTTCGCCATATCGCGCGGGTCCCTCAGTGCCTCGCTTCCGCACGTGAACACGAGCACTGATTTCCTGGCATGCTGCTGTCCCCTTCACCTCTCGGATCCAGGTAAGCCATCAGACCCAGGAACCTCCCTTCAGTTCCTCCCGGTTGAACCGGGGATACAACAGAGCGCCTCATGGCGCACCGGCGTTGGTGATGAGCTCGGAGGCGACGAGACGGACTGCGTCAGCCGTCTCGTCGTCCAACGGCACACCCCACGCACGCACCTTGTCGACGACCGTGCGCCGGGCAAGGGAGACTTCCCTTTCCTCACCCGCGAGGACGAACCGATGGACGAGCGTGGGCATGGCGGACGCCTCCGAGGAGTTGGAGAGCGGCTCCGTCCCCGACGGGGAAACAGGGGCGGAGCCGCCGATCTGGGAGCCGATCCGGGAGCGCGGTCGCGATGCGCGAGCTCCGTGAACGGCTGATATTCAGTCAACGGCCCCAGCCAGCAAGACGGAACGTTTCTAGGGGGTTCCTCATGGGGACGCCCTCCCCGTACGCGGCCACGCGAAGTAGCCTCCCCACTACGCCGCGAGGGGGATGACGGGAGTGATGACATGCCTGGTGAACCGTTGGCGGTCCACCCGCTGAGCTTCCTCCGCCAGACGCGCGGATGGGGCAAGGCCGAGTTCGCCCGGCTCATGCAGGCGCACGGGCGGTCGCTCGGAATCCCGCTGGCGACCAACCGGACCACCGTATGGAAGTGGGAGCAGGGGCAGGCGCCGGATGCGGACGCCCAGCGCGTCCTCGCCGACCTGCTGCGAGTCCCGTACGAGCAGGCCCGGAAGGAAGGTTGGCCCCGGTGGCTACCAGTCTGGGAGGTCACGGGACTCACCGCCCCGTGGACCGAGGCCGGTACCGTTGAGGCGTTGTCCGAACTCGTGGGAAGTGGCCGAATGGATCGCCGGGGTTTCTCACCATCACCGGCGTCGCCCTGACGGGCCTCGCGGCGAGCTGGGTGGACGCACCGTCCGCCTTCGCCTCGGCCCTGGGCGGGGATCAGGTCACGGACACGATGGTCTCGACGATCGAGCAGCGCATCAGCACGCTCCGCACCCTCGACGACCAACTCGGCGGCGCCACAATCCTGGAGCAGGCGCGCGGCGATCTCGCCCTCGTCACCGGCCTCCTCAGCACCGGCAGGTACACGGAGAGCATCCGACTCCGCCTCTACGCCCTGGCAGCCCGGGTGTCGCACCTGACCGGCTGGATGGCCTACGACGCGGGACTACGATCCGCCGGCCAGCGCTACTACGTCGGGGCCCTGCGCAGCGCCCGTACCGCTGGAGACGACGCGTTCGGTGCCTTCATCCTCGCGGAGATGGGAGTTCACGTCTCCGAGGCCGGACGGACCGCCGAGCGCGTCGCCCTCATCTCGACCGCCATCGACAACGCCCCTCGCACGCTGTCGCCGCACACCCAGTCCTCCCTCTACCTGCACAAGGCCGAAGCACTGTCGCGCGACGGCGACCACCGGAACGCCGGAACAGCGCTCAACCGCGCCGTGTCCCACTGGGAGCGCCACACGACGGAGGAAAACCCGGACTGGCTCAACTGGTTCGGCGAGGCGCAGTTGAAGTCGACCGAGGGCAAGGTCCTGCTGCGGTCCGGGCAAGTGGCGCGCGCCACAGGCTCCCTGGAGACCTCCGTGAAGAGCGCGGCTCCTCGGGACAAGGCCGTGCGCTCCAGCCGCTTGGCCGAGGCCCGGCTCGCCGGCGGCGACCTGGACGGGGCGCTCGACGCCGCGAACTACGGCACCGAACTCCTGGAGAGCAGTGTCAGTTCCGTACGGGCCCTGGACCGCTTGAAGGAGTTCTCCGCACACCTCGAACCGCGCAAGTCCGTCCCCGCTGTCCGCGGGTTCCGCGAGCGCCTGCAGGCCGTGCCCATCGCGGCATGACCGTTACCGTCCCGGACTTCGAGGCCGAACCCACCCTCTCGAAGCACGCAGTCCGAATGCCAGGATGGACGGCATGACGACGATCCACGGTGAGGTCGCAGCTGGGTTCGAACCGGTGCGTGAGGCGTTCGCTGCAAACTTCGCCCAACACGGCGACATCGGCGCGGCGGTGTGCGTGTACCAGTACGGCCGGCCAGTGGTGGACCTGTGGGGAGGCATCGCCGACCCCGAGACCGGTCGGCCGTGGACACGGGACACCCTGCAACTCGTCTACTCGGCGACCAAGGGGGCGACCGCGACCGCGGCACACATGCTGGCCGAGCGCGGTGCACTGGACCTGGACGCGCCGGTGGCGAAGTACTGGCCGGAGTTCGCCGCGAACGGCAAGGCGGACATCCCGGTGCGCTGGCTGCTGTCCCACCAGGCCGGCCTGATCACACTGGACCGACCTGTCCCGCTGAACGAGGCGTTGGCCTGGCACCCGATGACGGCAGCACTTGCCGCGCAGCGTCCACAGTAGACTCCGGGCACGGCGCACGGCTACCACGGGCGGACCTGGGGCTGGCTCGTCGGCGAGGTGATCCGCCGGGTGTCCGGCCAGACCCCGGGCCGCTTCTTCGCCGACGAGATTGCCGCCCCCCTCGAACTGGACTTCTTCATCGGACTGCCGGCTCATGAACGCGACCGGGTGAGCCGCATGGTGTACCAGCGCCCGGCCGTCGACCTCACCACAGTGCCCGCCGAGTCGGTTCCTGAGGAACTCCGCGAGCAGGTTGCCGCGTGGCGGGATCCGAAGTCATTCAGCAACAGGGCGTACGCGGTCACCGACCCTGCCGCGATCGACTTCGACTCACCCGAGGTGCAGGGCGCAGAACTCCCCGCTTCTAACGGCATCGGCACCGCACACGGCCTGGCGCGCATGTACGCCGCGCTGATCGGCGAGGTGGACGGTACGCGCCTGGTTGCTCCGGAGACCCTGCAGTCAGCGACCAAGGAGCAGGCCAGCGGGAAGGACCAGGTGATGCTGATCCCGAGCCGATTCAGCGCCGGATACATGTTGCCTACCGAGACCAACCCGATGATTGGGGCAGGCTCTTTCGGCCACACGGGACGAGGCGGCTCGCTCGGCTTCGCCGACTTGGAGCACGGCGTTGCCTTCGGTTATGCGATGAACAACGTCATCGGGGGAGCTGACGATATGCGTGCGCACGCGCTGGTAGACGCGATGCGAAGGTCGCTCACCTAGGTGCACGTTGTCTGGAAGCAGGCGCTATCCCCGCACGCATCCGAGCCAACCCGCTCGGCCACCAGGCCCAGGACGTGCGCCTGCTCCTCGTCCTCCAGACCATGCCGGACTGTGAACGCGTTGGCCCAGTCGGCGAGCGTTCCCCGTCGGTCCACGAGTGTGTTGTCGAGGTCGAGGAGAACCATAGGGCGTCGCACATCTCGCACCATAGTGCTGCAGCGTGTTAGTTCTTCAAGGTCAAGTCCCCTGTAGTGGCGTAATCGCGCCTTCTACGGCTGACTCGGCCGATCATGTGGCTTCTGCGGAGTCCCTATTCGAGCCCGAAAATGTGTGGCGGCGCGCCCGTGCAGCCGGGAGGCCCGGCCCGAAAGACACGTCACCGCTACTGATCCAGTCGAGGACGAGGACACACGCACCCCGTGGGTGGAAAATAGATCGTCCGGGACTCAGCGGGGGGAAGACACGCGTGCACGCGCAGGAGACCACATTCAACGAACTCGTCCAGGGCGAGAAGCTACCAAGTGCCGCTCTATCAGCGCACCTACAGCTGGCAGCGGGATGAGCTGCGGCAACTCTGGGACGATGTTCAGGAGTTGGTCGAGGAGCACTTGGAAGGACGGCCCCCTGCCGCGCACTTCCTCGGCTCCGTGGTGCTGGCACCGGGCCGGATCACCGCTGGCGGCATGCAGCGTTGGCTTGTTGTCGACGGCCAGCAGCGGCTCACCACCCTCATGCTGGCCTTCACGGCGTTGCGCGACCGCCACCGAGAACGCGGCGCGGAGCAGAAGGCCGAGCGCATCCATGACCTCGTGCTCGTCAACAAATACCGAAGCGGCGACGACCACTACCGGCTTCTGCCCACGCAAGCGGACCGCGACGCCTTCACTGCCTGTGTCGAGAGTTCACCCAGGGCAGGCGGCCCCGGCAACGTGGGCGCTGCCTACCGGTTCTTCCTGGGCGCCCTCGCAGAAAGCGAGGAAAACGCCGGTGAGACGTGGACGGACGCGGTGGAGACCGTGCTGAGCGGTCTGCTGTCGATCGTGGAGATCACCGCGTCGGAGGGCGACAACGTCTACCGGATCTTCGAGTCGATCAACAACACGGGGGTCGGACTCAGCCAGAGCGACCTCCTGCGCAACTACCTCTTCATGTGTCTGCCGACCCGGGGCGAGTCCGTCTACCAGAATCTGTGGCTGCCTATGCAGGAACGGCTGGGCCCCGCCAACCTCGAACTCCTCGTCTGGCTCGACCTGGTGGTGGCCGGCAACAGCCGGGCGAAACAGAGCGAGATCTACCGGGACCAGAAGAAGCGCCTGGAGCCCTTGAGTTCTGACGAAGCGGCCCTGGAGGCCGAGATCGCCTCCCTCGCCCGCCGGGCGGAGCGTCTGATGCGGATCCTGGAACCCGAGAGGGAGCCCGACCCGGAGCTGCGCGAAGTTCTGGAGAGGCTCTCCCGGTGGGGCGGCCAGACCCACTACCCGCTGGCACTCCACCTGCTCGACCGCGTGGACGACGGGCAGGCCACACCCCACCAGGCCGCTCGGGCACTGGCGTACGCCGAGAGTTACATGGTGCGGCGCCTGTTCACGGGACACTCCACCACGGGCAGCAACCGGGTGTTCATGGAGATGGCCAAGGAGATGGAGAAGGACGACGACCCGGCCGGGGCCGTAAGCCGCTTCCTGTCGAAGAGCAAGACGGGTGCCCGTGTCTGGCCCGACGACGACGCCGTCCGCGAGGCGATCCGCACCCGGCCCTTCTACAAGGCGGGCCGCAGCAACCAGCGGTTCCAGGTGCTGCGCAGGCTGGAGGAGAGCTACGGAGCCAGCGAACCGGTCGACTACGCCAAGGCGCATCTGACCGTCGAGCATGTGCTGCCGCAGAGCCCCGCGCACCAGTGGCTGGACCTGCTGGCCGAGGAGACCGAGGACGGACAGGGCGCCGAGGAACTCCACGCCCTACTGGTCCACACGCTGGGCAACCTGACACTCTCGGCTGACAACGCGAAGCTCTCGAACCATCCGTTCCGCCGCAAGCAGGAAATCCTGGACTTCAGCTCCCTGCGGATGAACCAGGAGATCGCAGGGCGGGAGCGCTGGGGGAAGACGGAGATCCTCGACCGCGCCGCCGCCCTCGCCGATCGGGTGGTACGGCTGTGGCCCGGTCCTGTCGCGGGCACGGTCCCGGTGGACGACGAGTGGTCAGGCTGGAAGGAGCTGCGGGCCGCGCTTCTCGCCATGCCGGCCGGGACGTGGACGACGTACGGTGACGTCGCGGCGCTCATCGGCACCCACGCCGTCCCGGTCGGCCAGCATCTGGCGTCCAAGGTGGGCCTGCACGGCGCCTACCGGGTGCTGACGGCGGACGGCCGCGTTTCGGCGGGCTTCAGGTGGCCGGACGGCCAGGACCTCGGTGATGTGCGAACCCGTCTGGAGGCCGAGGGAGTTTCCTTCGACGACGCGGGCCGGGCCCGCCGATCCCACCGGCTGACCACCTCCGACCTGGCGGCCCTGCTGGGCAAGGACGTCGCCGATGAGGCCGAGCCGTCACCGCGGGCCGACGGCGATGAGCAGCTGTCAGCTGCCGGCCGGTTCGAAACGCAGCTGCGCGACAACCAGACCGAGGAGACCGTCGACGGCGTCCTGGGCGCCCTGCGCTTCTGGGAGCAGCAGGGCGGCCATCTCGCCTACGGCCGAGCAAGCGAGACCAGTTGCTTCCCCACAGTGCGTTTCGGCAACGCCCCCGCTTCCCGAAAGCTGTGGCCCCTGGCCCTCTACCCGGTCTCCGGCACCGTCGAGGTCGTATTCCAGTATCTGAAGAAGCGTCCCCCGTTCGATGACGAGCCCCTGCGGCGCGAGCTGATGAACCGCCTGAACGGGATCGATGGCATCGACCTGGCCGAGGCGAAACTGGACCTTCGCCCGTCCTTCGCGGTGGAGGTCTTCGCCGCGCACAGCGAGGAGATCTGCGCGGTGCTGGAGTGGTTCGCGCACACGGCGGCCCTGGCGGAGGCCCGCCGTATGGTGGACGAGAACCCGGACACTCCCTGACACCCTCCGTGCCCCCTCCAGCGGAGTGGGGCGACAGCACCCTGCTGGCCCACGCACGTCACCCATGGGCCAGCAGCCATGGCGTGCGGGACCTATGAACACTACGGGCGCGGGTTGACGACCGGCGCCAGGAACGGGCTCGGCGCCCCGTGCCAGGACACCCGCAGCGCCTCGCGCGCCCGCGTGCACGCCACGAATAGCAGGTTCAGCTCGCCGTTCAGGTCCTCCTGGTGCTGCTGGGCGTCGACCTCGACCGCGGTGACGGCCGACTTCATCGGCACGATGCCGTCATTCACCCCGGCGACGGCGACGCAGCGGAACTCCAGCCCCTTCATCCGGTGCATGGTGCCGATCCGGACACCGGCGCCACCGCGCCCGGCACCGAGCACGCACGCGGCGAGGCCGGCCTGCTCCAGTGCCTGAGCGATGTCCCGCCCCAGCTGGACGTATCGCACCGCCACCCCGATGTCCTCCGCCTGCACCCCTGCGTCGGTCCAGTCCCGCACACGGGCCACCAGCGCCTCGATCTCCTCAGGCTTCGTGGCATATCCGGCCGTCTCCGGCCGTTCTCCGTGCATGGTGGAGCGGTATCCCGCCAGCGTCTCGTTCCCGCCGTCCATGTCGTCCGGCTCCTCACCGGTCAGCAGTGAGGCCGACCAGGCCAGGATTTCCTGCGTGGTGCGGTAGTTGATCCGGAGTCGGTGCGAGCGGCCGACGACCTGGACGCCGAGCGAGCGCAGCGACACCCGGTTCCCGTAGATCCGCTGGTAAGTGTCACCAGCGAGGAACAGATCGTCCTGACCGGGAGCGACCAGGGCCCGCAGGAACCGCCACTGCGCAGGGTGCAGGTCTTGGGCCTCGTCGATCACGACATGGTGGTACGGCCGCTGTTCCCTGCCGTCCACGACACGTGCCGCCTCCGCACACACCTGAAGGAACGTCCACTCGCCGGCCTGACGCAACTGCTCCTCGAAAGCGGAGACGGCCCGCCACACCTGAAGGCGTTTCAGTGGTGGGAGCGCGGTGCCGCGGCCGGTGCGCGGCGCCTTCAGGTACTCCTCCGGTTCGGTCAGAGCCTGCGCAAGGACGATCTGACGCCACTCCTGGTCGAGGAAGACGTCCGTGAAGTCGATCCCCAACCGCTGCGCGATGCGCGTCCAGCGGGCGGTGATCTCCTTCTGGTCGAAGACCAGTTTCAGTGGGGCGCCGCCACGCTCCCCCCGGACGATCTCGTTGGCCAGGGCGTCGACGTTGACCACCCGGATCTTCGCTCGGACGTTCTCCTCCTCGACCAGCAGCGTCAGACAGCGCTCCAGCTCGGCCGCAAGATCCCTGGTGAAGGTGGTGAGCAGAACGCATCCGTGGGGGGCCTCCTCGGGCAGTTGCCGGGCCAGGTGGTACGCCCGGTGCAGGGCGACCACCGTCTTGCCCGTGCCCGGCCCGCCGGTGACCCGGGCCGGCCCGGCGTAGCCCTCGTGGTACGCCACCCGGTACTGGCTCGGGTGCAGAAAGACCCGCCAGGCGTCGAACGGCCGCTCCAGGATTCCCTGCAGTTCGACGGGGCCCGACACGAGCGCGACCCTGCCGCGGGAACGGGCCATCGCGGTGCCCAGTTCGTCACCCTCGTCGGCCGCGGGGGTCCGCGCTGCGGTCCGGGCGTACGCCTGCACCAGTTCCCGGTCGATCGCCTCGGGCTTCATGCCGGTCGCGAGTCCCAGCAGTACGTCGTACTGATGCTCCGGCAGCACCTTGTGCAGTGCCTCCAGATGATCCTCGTCCGGGATCAGCCGGATGATCGGCAGGATCTCCTCGTCCACACCGAGGCTGCGCAGCACCTTGTCCGGGTAGTCGGAGGCGGGGAACAGGCGGGTCGGTTCCTCGGCGGCCAGCGCACGCAGCCCCGCCGTGGCCCGTTCCAGGGCCACGTCGTTGCGTATCTCAATGCCTTGCGTCGCCTCGTTCACCGACGCGCGGTGCTTGGCGGCCCAGTCGTTGGCCTTGTCATGGGGAAGCACCTTGAGCAACAGGTAACTGTCGCCCGACTCGCCCTTGAGGACGACACCGCGCCAGAAGCCGGTGATGCGGATGGTCCGCAGCCGCGGATCTTTCTGGTGAGTCAGCTTCTCCAGGTGCAGCCCAGTGTGCGTGGCTGCCGCGAACTTCTCGAACACCTCGAAGACCCGCTTCTGGACTGGTTTCTCCAACGCCGCGAACTCCAGCAGGAAGTCCCGGTGCATCCCCAGCGTCGCCATCCGCGCCCCCTCCAGAAGACTACGATCACCTTACTGACCGGCTCCGATTCGCGAGACCGGTCCGTACGTACCAGGACAGCCGGATCGCCTCGATCGCCGTCCGCCTGCGGCGCGGGTCAGTTGACTCGGCGGTTGCCGGGCGGAACCTCGCTCCGGTGCATCCCCACGACGACGGAGCCCGGCCCGTTGGCGGACAGGCTCTCGCGTATTAGGTCGATGACGTAGTCCCAGCCGGTGCCGCGCGTGCCGATCCATCCGTCCCTGAGCAGCGTGGTGAAGGTGGTGTTGTTCAGGTACCGGGGAACCGACTCCTCGACGATGCGTGTCCCGCCGGACGGCCCGTCGGCCTCGGGGCGTTGAAGCAGTTCCTGGAAGTGCTCCCGCGTCAGATACATGCCGGGGATGAGGGCGGCGGAGTTCATCATGAAGGGAGTGGTTCGGCACAGTTTGACCATGCTGGGCGTGGGGACCAGGCGTGGATCCCCCAGCGTCGTCGGCCCCTCCTGGCTGGTCCGAGCCCACTCGTCCTCGGCCTTGCACTGGTCGTCGACGGTCTCCATCCGCTTCAACTCCCGCTCGCCGGTGGCGTCGTGCCAGTACACCCAGCCGGGCCCGCTCTGACGCATCCGCTTGTACTGGACCATGGCCACGCTTCGGGCGTGCTCGTTCACGTAGATCATGTCGACGCCCATGACAGTCTCGGCGTTCGTGCGGTTGGCGTTGTACACGAACAGCCGATGGTGGGACTCGGAGTTACGACGGTAGATCCGCCAGCCGACCTGCACGGCGTCCTCGCCCTCCATGCCAGGGAAGCGCAGGTAGTCGTGGACGATCTGCTGGTCCTCGATCTGCCGGAGGTCGGGCATCCCTTCGATGAAGGGGACGGATCGGGAGCGAGGATCGTCGCCGCTGAGCGGCTGCTGCCACGCTTCGAGTGGATCGCGGTCCGCGCCGAACGTCTCCATGACGGTGCCCATCGCGTCCTTCTCAAAGCTCCGCTGTTCTCCCTCCCGACCTGTAGGAGGATTGGCCCCCAGGCTGTTCTCCAGGCCATCCAGCGTCTCGTTCAGTTCCGGCCGCAGATGCCGGATGGCGGCGAGCAGGTTGTCGCCGGCCGCGGGTGACAAACGACCGTCGTCCTTGAGGAATCGGCGGCTGGCCCCCATCGCGCCCTCAAGGTCGACGAGCGGCAGCGGAACACGGAGTGCGGTGAAGTCGCGGGCGAGCAGGGCGCGTTCGTAGGTACCCGACCGCCTGCCCGGGAAGACGCCGCCCACCCCGATGATCCTGCGCTGCTCATAGCGGGTGTGACGGTCCGTGAAGAAAGCGAGGCACCAGACGCGCGGCTTCCTCCAGTCTTTGTACGGATACGCGAAGGTCCGCTCACCGCGGGTCAGCCATGCCGGAGGCTTTTCGGGGAGCCGCTCCGTCATCAGCGCGGTGCTGTGCACCAGAGCGACGGCGACCATTTGTGACCTCCTGCATCATGTGAAACCGGAGGCTCAATTGTTGGCCAGGTTCCGGCCGTCAGGGCTAAGTGGCCGTCAACCGGCCATGCAAATGGCAATGATTCGACGGTGACGGGACTTCATCAGGCGCCTGACCACCGTGCGAGAACCCCTCGGCGCTGCAACTCCCTTATGTGTTCCGCCATCCGTCCCGGCATGGGACCGCCGTTCAGCAGCACACCTGCCTCGATGTTGCGCTCGGCGCCGGCCGCCGTGAGGTTGGCGCTGGAAAGAAAGAGGATCCGGTCGTCGGCCACCGCCAGCTTCGCGTGCAACCGGCTTCCGGGAGTGGGGCGTTGACCCGTCGGCCAGTGCCAGAGCCGCAGGCCCGGTACACGAGAGAAGGCATCGGCCGGCTCACGCCCGGAGAGTAGCCCGCCCGCGCCTTCCAGCGTCTCCACGACGATGTCCACTGTGACGCCCCGGGCCACGGCCTCGGACAGCGCTGCGGTCAGCGGTGCGTACGAGCGGGCCGAGTAGGTCACGGCGACGAGCCGGTGCTCTGCGGCGCCTACCACCTCCGTCAGCACCTGGGCGGTGGCGCGGCTGGGTGTCCCAGGCGTGGAAGGGCCGCTCCACACCGCACGGGCCTCGGTGTCCTCGCGCTGCCGGGTCCAGGCCGCCGCGTAACCCCGCAGATACGCCGCCGTCTCCGCCGAAGGAACGCCGTCCTCCGTCATTGACGCCAGCAACGCCGATACGGCTTCCAGCGCGTCCGGCGTCTGGAGCCTGCCGAGGATGTACGCCGGGGAGCGGCCCTGGGAGAGGAGCGTGGCCAGCGCCTTAGTCCGTGTGGGCCCGAGCGAGGCGGCGGCCGTCGCTGCCGCCGCCTCGAAGCGTCTGCGGCTCACCGGGTCGATCCGCTCACCCGAAGTCCGGGATGAGGGCCAGCGTTTTCGGGTCGCCTGCCAGGTGGGTGATGAACCGCCGGTCCAGGAACCGGTTGCCGCGCTCGCACGTCGTCTCGGACACGAACAGGCAGGAGTGGCAGGCGGCACCGTGCAGGAAGTCCTCCGGCGCCTTGGGAAGACGCTCGCCGCACAGCGGGTCCGAGGAGCACCGCCCCGCCTTGTACAGCGCCGTCCGCACGATCCTGGCCAGCCGGTTCTCACCGGTGCTCGGGTCCTGATCGGCGAGGGAGACCAGCCCGCCGAGCGTGCCCTCCGAGTCCGGGACGGCCGTGTAGATGAGGATGCCGGTCCGCCGTTCCTCGGCGTCGCCGCTGTAGATCCGCTCGGCCAGACTCGCCGAGTTGTAGCCGCACTCCATCGCGATGGTGCGGATGAGCAGATGGGAGAGCGTGTGAAGGGCGATGTAGCGACTGCCCGGCCAGCCTTGCATCAGGTCGGAGCCGTCCTGGATCCGCTCCGACCTGCGGTGCTCACGGAACCGGCCGAAAGCCGCGGCATGTGCGGCGAGGGCGTCGCTCGACGCGACCCGCTGCTCCCACTGCTCGATCAGGTGATCGTCCACCCTCAGAAACAGCCCCTCGCCACGCACCTCGCTGGCCGGCACCCAGTCGCGCTCGCGCCGCCCCAGGTCGACGCGGGTGACCAGGCCGGGGTCCTCGGGATCGGGGGCGTCCAGCCGGGTGAAGCCGATGAGGGCCCGCACCTCGCGTAGCCGCTCCACCTGCCGCACCTGGGAGAAGACGGTGGACAGCGGCCCACTGAGCGAGGCGTCCACGAGTGCGAAGTCCTCGGTCGGGTCGGCGGTCTTCGCCGCGGACAGCACCTGCCACTCGGGGGTCAGCAGGTCCGGAGGGCCCGGCGGCTGCTCGGTGGCGCCCGCATCACCCGACAGGGCCGCGCGGTAGGCGGAGATGGCCTGCCAGACCTGTGCGGGCTCATAGTCGCGAAGGTAGCGGTGGTGCTTCGACTTCTTGGCGAACATGGCGATCTCCGCCTCGTCCTCGAAGTCCTCCAGGTCCGGCCAGCGTTCCTCGACGAGCTTGCGCAGTGAGTCGGTCCCGGTGTCGGGCAGTGCCAGTGCGCTGAGCGTCACGGGGAACCACTGGTTGGACGCGCCCACGACCAGCAGATACGGCGTCTCGTCGCAGGTGTCGTAGATGCCGTCCCACTGCGGGTGCCGACCACGGCAGCGGGGCAGGTTCTCGCGGCCCTTGTCGCCCATCGCGTCCCGGATGTTGCGTTTGGCCTTCTTGCACACGAGGCATTCGAGGGAGACGTTGGCCGCGAGGTTGCCGCCGTTGTCGCGCATCCGCAGCGTCGGGTACGTCGTGTCGGGGCAGGCGCGACCCTCGTGCACGAACTCCGTGTACGGGAACTCGTCGAGGTGGCCCTTGGTACAGGCGAGCGCGAAGCGGGCGGCCACGGCGAGGGGCTTGCGGCCCTTCTTCTTCCGGTAGCAGTTCTCATGGTAGAACCGCGCCTCGTCGGGGCGGCGGGCGTTGTTGTTCTCGAACCCCCACTTGCCCGAACCCAGGGAGGCCAGCTCATTGCACGCCGTACAGCGCAGCCACTGCGGGAAAGGGGTCACGGGCACGCCGATCCGTGCCGCGTTCCCCTTCGGGTCTGTGTCGGTGCCGGGGATCCACGGGGCGGCGCGCAACTCGCCCACCTGGTTCGGGCCGTAGCGCCGCAGGGCCCGGTTGACGGCCCCGCGGAGCCGAGGCTCCTCGATCACCGGGTCGGGCACACCGGCATAGCTCCAGTGGTCGAGCCCCTTGACCATGACGGAGAAGTTGGGCAGGTCGACTAGGGCGCCGACGCCGCCGGTGAACATGAGGTGGCTCGGCCGTACCGCCCCCACCCGCCTGAAGTATCCGCCGCCGCTCATGACCGCCGCCCCCTGGCCGTGCCGTTGTCGTCGCCGTTCCCGTCCGGGTCCGGCATCTCGCCGTGCTCGTCGCCGCTCGCTGTGTCCGGGCCGTCTCCGCCCTCGGCGGGCGGTCCGAACTCCCAGGGGTTCCCGGCCGGGGCCGACAGCACGGTGTCGGCGGACAACAGCATGTTGATCTCGTTCTCCGTCTCGCGCATCGACTGCGGGACGGTGAGCACGTCCCATCCGCTGCCGTCCGCGTTGCGCAGCAGACCCAGCACCGTCTGCTTCTGCCGGGTCTGGCCCCGGTAGCCGAGCCGGCCTTGCTCACCTTTCTTGGCTGTCCAGGCGTCGCGCAGGGCGTCGATGCGCTCGGCGAGGTAGCCGCGCGCCCGATCCCCGTCCACGGCCTCCGCGCGCGCCAGCAGCCGCCGCTCGAACGTCCCGCACCCGCGGGTCGTCGAGGTCCACCCCCTCCGCGTCCACGTTGTCGGAGAACTCGTCGCACGCCTGCCGCACGGCGGAGACATACGTGGCGGTGGTGCCCCGGTCGAGCGCCCGCCGCGTGAACGGGGTCACCGACAGCGCTTCGACCTGCCGGTAGAACGTCGCGTGGTAGTGCTCGAAATCCTCGAAGTGGGCGAGATCCCGGGGCCGTGCCCAGTTGTAGAGCGTGATCACGATGCCCGGCCGCTTGGCCTGACGTTCCGACACGGGAGGACGCCTGAATGTATTCGGCGGTGTTCTTCGGCTGCCCGGTGACGACCATCAGGCCGAAGCGGGAGACGTCCACGCCCACCTGGAGCATCGACGTGGCCAGCACGTGGTCGACCGGCCTGCGGTGCAGTGGGGCGGGCAGGACCCGCGGCTCACGGGCCCTCCCGGCATCCCTGAGCTCGTCGACAATCGCCTTCTTACGCACCGACGTGTCGTGCTCCGGGTTGAACCCGATCTCCAGCCGCTTGAGGGTGGCGCTGATCTCCGCCGACGAGATACGGGAGGTCAGCTCCTGGAGGTTGAGCATGTCGGTGTCGCGCAGCAGACGGTTGGCGATGCCCCGGCGGCGTCCGTTGGCACGCAGCCGGCTCGGCACGTCGTCGTCCAGGACGCGCCGCATGCCGGCGAGTTCCTTGGTCGCGTTGAAGTACCCGACCACCGTCATGTACGGATCGGCGGGAGCGCCGTAGAGGTCGAACATGTGCTGCCCGGCGAGCAGGAGGATCTCTGCGACACGGATCTCGGCGGCCTTCATACGCACCCCGTGCGCGCAGACGCCGTAGTAACGCCGCCCGGGGTTGTCACGGGTGACGTTGACCTGTTGGGAAAAGAAGGTGTCACCGACGTCGACCACCTGCGGCGGGAAGATCGCCAGGTCCCGGGCGAACACGCCAAGCACCTGCGCACGGGCATTGCGAGTGGTGGCTGTCGACGCGACGATCTTCGGCCCGGTGTCCCGGAGCTGCCCGTGGGAGTCCTTCGCCCGCCACGTGCACAGCTGGTCGACGGCCGACTCGAACAGCCCCACTGTGGTGCCCAGCGCCCCGGAGATCAGGTGCAGCTCGTCCTGGATGATGAGATCCGGGGGCCGCAGCCGCCGCGGCATCGGCCGACTGGTCACGGCCTTGTGCCTGTCCTTGGCGTTGTGCCGGGATCCACAGCCGATCTCCTCATCGAGGTCATCGTGGCGGTAACCGTGCCTCTCGCAGTAGGCGCTCACGCGCCCGAACAGCATTCCCGCGTAGCCGCGCCACGGCAGCTGGGCGAGCTTGTCCACGGTCGCGATCAGCAGGCTCGGCACCAGCCGGTAGATCTCCTCGTCGACCGTGAGGATCGGCAGCCCCTCACCCCGCGCCCGCATCCGGGAGAACGGGCAGGGGTCCGCGTCCTCCCCTCGCGGGCAGTACACGATGACGCGCCGTCGTACGTCGTCCGGTGCCACGTCCCGCCACGCGCGCAGCTCCTCGCCGCACCACGGGCAGGACAACACCTGCAGGACGTTCGCATGCCGCCCCGAGGCGGACTCGTTGGCCTCGGCGATCTGCTGCGCCGCGTCGCCGTACCAGTTCGGCGAGACCCCGGCACCGACCCACAGCCCGATACGGAACGGCCTACGGCCCCAGACCTCCTCGTCCTCCCTGCGGAGCACCTCCGTCGCGCACACGAGGGCGGAGGCCCGCTGGAACTGCTGCGCCGTCAGCAGCCGCAGGGTGTACCGCATCAGTACAGCGACGCCGTCCCGCCCCTCGCGGGCGTCCTCGCCCTCCCCGACAACCTTCTGCAGCCGCCGGATGGCGAACGTGTAGGCCGTGAGACCGAGATACGCCTCCGTCTTACCGCCACCGGTCGGGAAGAACAGGAGGTCAACCGTGGCGGTGCTGTCCGCCCTGCGCTCCTTGTGCGCGGGGGCGGTGAGGGAGCACAGGTTGAGCAGCACGAACGCCAGCTGGAAGGGGTACCAACTCGCGGCCACAGGACCGCGCGCATCGACCTCGGCGTAGGCCGCAGCGTAGGTGGGCGGCTTCTCACCGCCCTCGGCCCGCAGCGCGGCCGTCGCCGTGGCCCGCCGCTGCATGGCCATAGCCCGGTTGGCGAACCGGAACGCCCGCAGCGCGTCGCGGTCGGTGTGCAGCAGCTCGATGCCGAGGGCGATCCGGCCGCACGCGTCGCGGGCCTCGTCGACTGCCCGCGGCGCGGTGGTCCGCAGTTCGCCCGACAGCAACTCCGCCTTGGCGGCCTGCTGTTGCAACCAGCCGTCGTAGCCGTCGGCCAGCGGCTGCAGGGCCTTCAACAGCTCGTCGCGCCGCTCCCAGACGGCCAGTTCGGCGAGCTTGTCCATGCTCACCTCAAGACCGGCGAGCAGCGGCTGCCGAGCCGTGTTCGGCGCGACCGTGGCCGGCACGTCCTTCACCGGCAGCCAGGTCGTCTCCAGCTTGACCGCACGGCGTCCCTTCGGCAGGACCCTCGCGTGCACGGCGACGTTCCGCCCGTGAGCGTGCTTCAACTCCTGCCGGTACAGCAGCCGCAGATGCTGCTCTTCAGGGTTCTCCAGGATGTGGCCCGGCTCATCGGACAGCGGATCGTCGATCGGCAGGAAGACACTGGACTGCCCGTCGAATGACGTGACTTCCAGCTTCGTCTGGAACAGCCACTGCCCGTCCCGCAGTTCACGGGACTCCTCCAGAGAGTTGATCAGCGACACGTCGACGAAGCGTAGGTTGTCCGCACCGTCGACCGTGCCTGGGCGCTCCCGCACATGCACGTCGAGCCGGATGCAAGGAAGGTCCGGGTCGGTGTCGTCGATACCCTCCAGAACCTTGCGGACGGTGCCCGGCGAGTCGACGGGAATGTCCACCTCGTACCGGATGGGCTCCCGCGACCACTTGCGTACCGCCCGGCCGTCGTCGGTCTTGCTGTCGCTCTGCCGGTACCGGCCCCAAGAGGCGACGACACTGAGCATGCCCACATCGGCCGGCACCAGGAAGCTCAGCCCCATGGACGACGCCCACAGCCGTCCGGCGGCCTGCGGGGTGAGCCGCTCTGCGAGCTCCGGGTCCCGCCCGTCCCCCTCAGCGCTGACCTCGGTCTCCGCCTGACCCGCCGCGACCTTCACGGGAGCGTTGGTCGGCGCGGGCCGGGGCCCCAGAAGCCCGACGAGGTACCGGTCACGGGGCCCCGCGCTGTGCGGCGCCAGCGCCTCGGTCTCGTCCCCCCACGGCCCCAGCAGATCCCGTGAAATCAGCTTGCCGAGCTCCTCCCGGACGTCGTACGACGTACCGGACTGGAAGGTCTGCGGGACCTCGTCCACGGGGTGGGGAACGCCCGGCTCCGGAACGGGGGCGTTCTGTGGTGACGACGGCATGCGCGTATCCCTCCCTGGGTGCGGACCGGCAACCGCGAACAACGATAGAGCGGCCCACTGACAGAGAGGGGTCACGGCAGAGAAGGCAGCCCAGTATGACGCGCTACGCACGCAGTGCCGGAGCTACTCAGAGACGACCGTGCTCTTTCAGCTACACCCCAGCACACTCCGCTGAGAGTTGAGGAACTCAGACTAGGGGACAAGCGATCAGCGGTTGGGTTCGTGAGCGCATTGAGCGGTACGGCGTGAGCGGGAGCAGACGATCGCGTTGCTTGCCCCAAAGGCACGCGACAGCGTTCTCGTTCCCCAGTGACGGCTGGAAAGGCTCCTCGTATTGCAGCCGGGTGGGATGCTCAGGCTCGTGCTTCCTGTCGGCACGACAGGCACTGCTTCGTTGCCTTCCGCCCCTTGGGCCGTGATGCGCCAGGGTCAGCTCCTGGAAGGTCATGTACGACCACGTGAACACGATCGTCCCCGATGGCCGCGTACCCGGCTGTGGTCGCTGGAGAGGCGTGGCGCATCAAGCGCTGAGTCATGAGCAGATCTCTGCCGGACGAGCGGTAAACCATCGTTCCGTATCGGTGTCTCAGCTGGTGGTACCGCATGCGGATGCCGATCTTGGCCGCGATACCGGCGACAGTACGGGAGACTGATTCAGGACGTGTACCTTCCCAGAATCTGCCGTTTCCTGTCATATCGAGTGCCTTCATAACGACCGGCGGTACAGGGATAGTGTCCGTGCGTCCACCCTTTCCTGTGACGCGGAGAATTGCTGTGCCATCATCGAGGACAGAGATGTCGCCCCGGGCAAGCTTGGCTGTTTCGTGCGCACGAAGCCCGCAGAAGGCTCCCAGCAGCACCCACACCTTGGGCACACCTTGTGTGTAGCTCATGATCCGGGTGAGATCTTCCTCCGGTAGCGGATGCGGCGTAGATCGCGGAATGGCAGGTTTGCGTATTCCTGCTATCAGATCAGCCCCGAGCCATTTCCCGAATGCCTGGAGGTGGTTCAGGTAGGTTCTACGCGACCACGGACGCAATGGGCGTGTTGCGAAGTAGGCGATGACGTGATCGACCTTCAGCAGCTCGACGGCTACGTCGGCGAAGCGAGCGATGGCCTTGATGCATCGCACACGGGCCCCGATGGTGCTGGCCGAATAGCCGTCTGCACGCTGCGCCTCGATGAACCTGTCGAGTGTCATGTAGAGATTTGTTCTGCCGGAGGCGCTACCGCTAACGTGGCGAGTAGAGCTTGGCTGATTTTATTCGAGAGCCGTCCGGAATCGCCTCCTTTCCGAATTCGCCGCTCGCCTGATATAGCACGTCTTTCGCCCTCATTGGGCTGAAATGTCGAGAAAATCGGCTACTCGGAAGTTTTTTCTCGGGTAGAGAGGGACGTGAAGCCCGAGAGGCTCAAGAACAACCGCAAGGTGCGACGTGAGAGGTGGTGGCAGTATGCCGAGCGGGCCCCCAGGCTGTACCAGGCCATTGGGGCAATGGATCGCATCCTGGTGGTAGCGCTCGTCAGTCGAACGATCATGCCTGTCGCCGTTCCAACGGGACAGACCTTTTCCCATATGCTCGGCATCTTCGCTTCGCCAGATCCCGCACATGCCGCACTGCTCAGCAGCGGAGTCCATCAGGCGTGGGCTATCGCCCGAGGATCAAGCCTCAAGGGCGACCTGCGCTACACACCTTCTGATGTATATGAGACGTTGCCGCAACCGCAGGCAACGGGTCGGATGAAGAGTGCGGGTCAGGCGTTGGAAAAAATGCGTGATGTGATCATGATGGAGCGAAAGGTGGGTCTGACAAAGCTCTACAGCCTATTCCATGATGCGTCTGTCCGCGACAGCGACATCGCCGCTTTGAGAGATGTTCATCGCGAGATCGACGAGGCAGTAATAGAAGCGTATGGATGGCAAGATCTCAACCTTTCATGCGAATTCTACTCGACACGGCAAGGTGAACGGTTCACAGTCGTCCCTCCCGTTCGGTCAGAAATTCTAGACAGACTCCTGGAGCTCAATCACGCATGCCATCGTGCTGAATCTCATGCACTCCCCCCGGTGACCAAATCCTCAAAGATTGCAGGCCAGGGGGACACAGGTGACGTTTTGTTTTAATTTGGAAATCAGAACAAAGTATTTGAGGTTGATTCTGATACTGCTTTCTTTCGTGAAGGTTGCGCTTGCTGCATAGACTTTCTCTGCGTCAATCCCTGTGCCATTTCATGATTCAGGGCGAGCAGGAAGTCGAGCGCTTCAGTTATCCATGCTGGCGCAATACCGAAACGGACACCCTGTCGGGTTTCATGAAATCCATGATCGAGGTTCGCGTTAGGCATTCCGTATGCCTCGGCGACCGCTTCATCAATAGTTCGATGAACTTCGCGAATGCTTTCAATGTCGCCATCTTTCACGTTCGGGTCGTGAATCAGGTTGTAGAGTTTCGTTAGTCCCAGGTGGCGCTTTCCCATGACCAGCGATCGCCTCCCGTTGAGCTTCTCTCCGAGATTCCCCAGGGCAGAGAATTCTTCCGGCATTGGGAAGGTCTCGAAGCAATCAGAGGGAGTGTATTGCAAATCAGATTTCAGTGTCGCCGAGTGCTTCCATGCCCATTGGGTGTGAATGTTCGAGTTCAGCAATGCCAGCCACTTGAGATCGTCGGTCGCGAACACCACGATCTTCTCGTTCAGCACCTGACCTGTGTGAACCATCGTCGCGGCAGCGGTTCGGCTCACGCGTGCTACCACCAGGATGCGATCCATTGCCCCAATGGCCTGGTACAGCCTGGGGGCCCGCTCGGCATACTGCCACCACCTCTCACGTCGCACCTTGCGGTTGTTCTTGAGCCTCTCGGGCTTCACGTCCCTCTCTACCCGAGAAAAAACTTCCGAGTAACTCCGGGCCCGCTCCTCGCTCCAGTCATGGAAGTTGATCACCCAGCGGCTGGCCGAGCAGTCCGGGCGGGAGTTGAGGTCCTCGCCGTTGAGGTAGGGGAAGAGGACGTCCTTGTTGCGGGGGTCGCGCTGGATGAGGTCGTGGGCCTGTTCGGTGGTAAGGATGAACCCCTTTCCCAGTACGTTGGACCCCTGGAACGACTTGCCCTTGTTGGCAGCCAGACGGTACGGCCGCCCCGAAACCCGAGAGCGCGGATCAAGCGACGAAGTGATACCCCGGACTACGACGTCGTCCAGCACACGAGTTGCCTCAGCGCCCAGGCTCGGCCTGGTAGTCCACACAGCGCAGTACTCCAGCGCAGCAGACCTCGAAGGCCAGCGCGCGCTCTTCACCGCTCGGCGTACCTCGATGCCGTCGTCGAGTAGCTGGTCGAGTCCGACCTCCCGAGTGTCGCCCTGGGCAAGGGTGTTGGTAGCGATCAGACCCGTCTGACCGCGCTCGCTGAGTAGCTGGTGGGCCCGGAGCTCGAAGTACGCAACAAGGTCCGCACTACCCCGCTGCCCTCGCCCCAGCCCGAGCACCAGGTACTCGCGGTACGCCTGCCCCAGGGTCCCTGTCAGCTTCTGGCCGCCGAGGAAAGGTGGGTTGCCGATGATCGCGTCGAAGCCGCCCTGCTCACCCTCGAAGACCTCGGGGAAAACGAGAGGCCAGTGCACGGGCAGACGGACGAAGCCGTCCGCAGGCAGGTCTTTGCTCAACCAGTCCAGGGCGCGCTTTCGCGCATCGTGAATCACTGGGTCGGAGTCGCGGACCGACTCAGAGGCGACCATGCCAGCCAACTCCGCAGCCTGGATGTAGGTAGCGCTCTGCAATGAGTCACCGCCACCCGCAGAGGCGAGGCCCGCCCCCGTCGTCAGGTCGCCGATCAGCCGCAGGCGTTGCAGGTGCTCGTTGGTAGCCGCGAGCAGGCGTCGCTTCTCATCGAGGTCGGCGATGGAGTCGCTGTGGATGCCTGCGATGGCCTGCCGGTTGCCTGCCGCGCCGTGGACACGAGCGCGCGCCCGCTCGGTCCACCCCTCTTCGAAGGTTCCCCGATGGAGTTTGCGCCCCGCCGCCGGATCGAGATGCACGCTCTCGATCTGCTCCAGATTGGCGATCCCCAGCAACGAGTCCCCCGCCACCAACCGGTCGTCCAGAAACGTGAACGGGCGTTCCGGGTCCATGGAGATCAGCCACAGCGACAGCTTGGCCATCTCCACCGCCATGGGGTTGATGTCCACCCCGTACAGGCAGTGCTCGATGATCAGGCGCCGGGCGCGGACCATCACCGGGTCGCTTTCCGCGTCCGCCGCCGTCATCGCGCCCGTCTGGTCGCGGTGGCTGCCGCGGAAGGCCAGGGCCTCCTCGTCCTCTGCCTCGACCCAGGCATCGACCAGTCGGTCCGCGAGGTAGCGGCAGGCGGCGACAAGGAAGGCGGCCGAACCCATCGCGATGTCGGCGACCTTGAGCTTCAGGATGTCGTCCGCGCCGATGAGCTTCCACTGCTTGTCGTCCGCAGTCTGGAGCGGGCCCGGACGGTAGACGAGTGGCTCCAGTGCTCCCACGGCGACCTGCTGGGCCAGGACACGCGGCGTGTAATGGGTGCCGGTGTTCTTGCGGAGGCGGGACTCCGTGACGTACAAGCCGTCCTCCGGGATCACCACCGGCAGACCGCGAAGGTCGTCGCGGAGGAGACCGTGGAAGGGGAGGATACGCTCGGCCAGGTCGCGGTCGTTCTCGGTGACCGCGAGCAGGCGGTGGACGGCCTTGCCTCGCGCCTGGTCGTCGCCGGGGGCGAGCAGCTTCTCCATCTTCGACGCCGCGGCTGGCGGCCTGGGGTCTTTCAAGTGCTCGTACAGCTTTTTCGAAAGGCCAGGGAGGTTGGGCTTCTGGCCGGAGACGGCGGATGCGCCCAATCCGAACGGGGCGGCCAGTTCCTCCAGCTCTGTCAGGCTCACCTCGTGTTCCAGGCCGGGCTTGCCGATGAGCCCGAGCACGGCGTCCTGGGCGCGCTTGCCGTCGTACGAGAGGAGGCCCTCGTACACGTAGCCGATCTGCTCAACGTCGAGGGCGCGGAAAGTCAGCCGGCGCCGCTCCCTGTTGACGACGACGAACTGCACAGAGTCAAGGACGTGCAGGACAGTGCGGTCATCGATCGGGAGGAGGGAGGTGTGGCCGTCTGCGGCCCGCGTGGCGTCGTCGTCCGTGGCGTCTGCGCCCTCCGGCACTGCCTCCAGCCAGGGGAAGCGCTTCGGGTCGAAGATCGAGCCGTCGTACGCGGGCAATGTGAGCAGCGGGTGGTCCACTCCACCGTGGACGGCGTGGAAGAGGGCGATCAGCCGGTGCCAGGCAGCGGTGGTGTGGTCCAGGGAGTCCTCGCCGTCCGCGCGGCGGCGTTTGTCCAACGTCTCGTATAGTCGCCCGGCCGAGTACGCCTCCGCGTACAGCTCGTTGTCCGCGGGCAGCAGGCCCCGTTCCTCGGCGAAAAGGAGGAAGACGACGCGCATCATGACCGCGACGGCGCCCCGGTAGACCTCGCTCGCCGGTACGCCTGACAATCCCTTGCCGCCGCGTTTTACCATCCGGGCCTCGGCGCGGCCGATGGAGTCCACCAGGAGTTCGACGGCCTGACGGACCTGGATGCCGAGCGCCTCGGTGACGTCTTCCTGGCCGTCCAGGCTCTCGCGCAGCAGCGCAGGGAGGAGCTCGTCCACCGGGCGTCCGAAGAACCGGCCACGGCGGAGGAGGGACACCCAGGCGCGGACCGCCACCAGGTCGGCCGCCTCGTTCCAGGCGATGGTGTCGAAGGTGGCGCTCGTCGTGACGCCGCCGGGCGGTGCCCAGACCAGGGACCACCAACGGCCGTCGGTGACCAGCCCCAGCTCGACGCCATGGTGGCGCAGGACGTGGGCGAGCCGGTCGACTCCGCTCGCCGCCCAGGAGTCGTCCCTGATACGGCGGGTCGGCACGGTGTCGGGCGGGAGGACCAGGCCGAGGATCGGTACGTGCTGGGCGGTGCCAGCAGTATCCGGTTCGGCGGTGGGGTCGGTTCCGGGGCGGACGAGCGCGAAGTCGGGGCGGACGGTGGTGTCGGCCCCGGGCGGGCTGACGGCGAACCGGTCCAGCAGCGTGTCGTCCTCGGCCAGGCTTTCGCCGCCGTCGCCGAACTGTCCGGCGCCCTCCCGCAGATGCAGGGCGTCGTCCCATTCCAGCAGGGTGCACAGCTGGAAACCGATCCAGTCGAGGCGGCCGGCGCCCTTGCGGTCGTCCTGCCAGATGCCGTGGTGGAGGCGGATGTCGGCGCGGCGCCCGCTGGGCACACCTTCCAGCTGTGGCCAGCTGCGCAGCAGGACCGGCAGGGTGAGAAACGGGCCGGACACCTCTACGAGGTTCAGCCAGTCCAGGTGCTGCTGCTTGCCGTCGGACGCCTTGGCCGCACGGATCGCGGCGGCGGAGGGGCGGCGGCCTCCGGAACGGGGCGCGGGGGTCATCAGTAAGCCTCCTTGGCAGGGATGACGAAGACGACGGCGACAGGGAAGAGATGATCTTGCGGCTCGCGGTAGCGGGCGGCGATCGCGGCGAGTTCACGCTCGCGTTCGTCCTCCACGCCGTCGAGCCGGGCCCGCCAGCGTTTGCGGTCGTCGGCGAGCTGGCGGCGTTCGTCGGGATCCTTCAGCTCGTCCAGGGCGAAGAGCGTGTCCATCCCGGCCGTCGGGGAGGCCGCCGTGGCGGAGGTGGTCTCGCCGAGCCGGTTCCGCAGAGTGCGCTGGAGACGGTCGAGGGTGGCGTTGATGCGCTGCTCCTCATCGGCCTGGCGCTCGGCCAGCCGGTCCATCAGGGACGCCTTGCGTTCCTTGCCGCGCGCGTCGACGGACTGGGTGAGGCCCTCGTACGTTTTCGGCCAGCTCTGCTGGAGGCGGTGGAGCAGGCGCTCTTTGGCGGGGCGACTCTCGGTGAGCGCACGGTCCAGGATCGAGGCGACCGCCTCCACGCCGCGCAGCCGTCGCTGCCAGCCGTTGTCGCCAAGCCAGCCGCCCGCGTGCAGGATCTCCTCGTGGAGGCGCTGCCCGTCCGTGCCGACCAGCACGAAGCGGGCGTACGCTCCGACGAAAGTGGTCTCCAGGGCCGGGTCGTCGCTGACGACGGCCGTGATCCGGCGCAGGTCGACGTTGTCCGCGTTCCATACGGCCGCGCGCAGGAGCCGCGTCGACATGGCGACGAGCGGATGGTTCAGATGAGCCAGCACGATGTCGGGGCGTCCCGAGGCCGCCTGCGCATCGAAGGTGACCGGGCGCAGGACGTTGGGGCGGAGCTTGTCGGGCAGGCCGCGGGTGGCGCGCTCCCAGGAGCCGGTCAGCGGCGGCACGGTGTACAGGCCCTGCCGGAAGTCGTCCTCGGACGGCGCGTTCTCGTCGAGGCACGGCACGAGGGGCTGCTGGCGGGCCAGGTTGAGCGCAGTGTTCACCACGCGGGCGACCCGGTCCGGGGTGATGCCGAGTTCTACGGTCGTCTGCTTCAGCTGGGCGCTGAGCCGTCGCACCTGCTCAGTGACGTTCCGTTCGGCGTCCACCTTGCCGCCCGTGGGACGGCCCTTGATCTTCTTCGCGCGGGCGTGCTCGATGTCGAAGTCGTTGAGCTGACCCGTCATCCGCAGCTGGACCTTCTCGGCGAGCACGGCGTTGACCTCGCCGAGGTCCTCCTCCATCTGCGCGACCTTCCGCGCGATACGGGCGAGGAACTCCAGGTCGGCCTCGTACACGTCCGTCCTGGCCTTGTCCCAGGCGGCGCCGACGAAGTGCATGATCTGTGGGTTGTATCGCTGGCCGTAGCGGTCGATGCGGCCTATGCGCTGTTCAAGCTTGTTGGGGTTGAACGGGATGTCGTAGTTGATCAGGTATCGGCAATGATCTTGGAGGTCAATTCCTTCGCTGGCGGCGTCAGTCGCGATAAGGATGCGTACCGTGCCCTCAGGACTGGTGGGCTGCTCCTGGAATGCGAGCCGGATCTGCTCGCGCTCTTCGGCGTTCTTCCCGCCGTGGAGGGTGAGGACGCGGCCCTCCTGGGCCAGGCCCTCCTGCTGGAGCAGGTTCAGCAGCCAGTCCTGGGTGTCGCGGTACTCGGTGAACACGACGACCCGCTCGTTCCCCCAGCTCCCGCCGGTGAGACAGATGGCCTTAAGGGTCTTGACGAGCTCCTTGGCCTTGGCGTCAGGGGACGCCTGGTGGGCCTGGCCCCAGCGGGCCATCCGCTCCAGCAGCTCGGCCTCTTCCTCGGACGATCCCGGAGTGACCGTGGCGGCACGGGTGATCGCGTCGTGCTCGGCCTCGGCCAGCTCCTCGTCGTCGAGCTCGGCGGCGTAGTCCTCGTACTGCGTGATCCACAGCGGGGTCTCGACCGGGGCCGGAACGTCCTTGTTCCCGCCTGACTTCGCCTTAGCGCGTACCGATTCGAGGTGGACGCCGACGGTGTGCGCGAAGGCGGCGGGTGAGGAGAACAGCCGCTTCTTCAGCAGCAGGGTGACCAGGTCGACGGCCTTCCGGCCGCCGCGCCGGTCGGGCGTGACCCGCTTCTTGCGCAGTTCTGCGTAGCGGGTGAGGAGGGCGTGGATCTCGCGCTCGGTGTCGGGGTACTCGACGGGAAGCGCTTTCGACTCGCGGACGTGGAAGCGGGGGTTGCCCTCCTCGTCGGTCACGGAGGTCTTCAGACGTTGTACGACGGTGTCGTCGAGGGCGGCCTTGTCCGGCTCGCCGCCGCGGAAGAAGCGCTGGTTGTCGATCAGTTCCAGCAGAGCCGTGTACGACTCCTGGTAGCCGTTGTGCGGGGTTGCGGAGAGGAAGAGTCGGTGCTCGAAGTGGGGGGCGAGACGCCGGATCAGCTTGGTCTGCTGGGAGTCGACGGCGTAGATCTGCTTGGGCGCACTCGGGGCGACATGGTGTGCCTCGTCAAGGATCAACAAATCGAAGGTACGGCGTCCGGGGCGGCCTGGCAGCTCCGTCGACCCGCCCGGAGGCAGCACCTCGTCGATGAGCCGCTGCGCCTTGGGCGTGCGCAGCCAGGGGAGGCTGACGATGGTCAACGGGAACACCCGGAACGGGTTGGCGGCGCTACTGTGCGTGCGGCGCAGCTCGGCGCAGCAGGCTGAGTCGACCACGGTGAAGTCTAGGCCGAACTTGTCGGCCATCTCGTCGCGCCACTTGAGGGTGAGCCCCGCCGGGCAGACGACCATGACGCGGTGGGCCCGGCCGCGCAGCCGCAGCTCCTCGGCGACCAGTCCGGCCTCCACGGTCTTGCCGAGACCGACGTTGTCGGCGAGCAGCAGATTGACGCGGGGGGCACCGACGGCGCGGGCGACCGGTTCCAGCTGGTACGGCTCGATGGCCACCCCTGACCGGAAGGGGGCCTGGAGCGTTTTCACGTCGGCGGAAGCGACGGCGGACCAGCGGACGGCGTCGAGGAAGGCCGCGAGCTGCTCCGGCGGGTCGAACGCTCCGGTGGAGGCGTCGGGGAGGGAGCCGGCGGGGAGGACGCGGCGCCCCGGCTCGACCTCCCATATCACGGAGAGGGTGTCGCCGTAGCGGCCATCGGCGACGGACTGTAGATGCACCACGGTGACATCGCCGGCGGGGGCGGCTTCGACTCCGGACACCACCCAGTTCTGGCCGCGTACCTGGACGAGAGCGTTCTCCTTGGGCGGCGCGACGATTGCGGAGGCTTCGGAAGTACGGGTGGTTCCGGGCATGCGGACATCCTCCACTATCACTCTCGGCGAGACGGCGGTGCCTACCGGAGTGCCTCATATTGACAAGCGATTCGTTCGTTGACCTAGATCACATACTTTCTCCCCTGGTTGTGGACGGGGCGTCGGCGGGAGGCGGAGCGCGCGGGTCAGTCTGCCCAGGCGGCTGATCAGACGCTCCACCTCGGCATGGGCGGGATTGTCGGGAGGCAGCACGGTCCGTTGGTCGTCGGCGAGGTGGCGCAGAGCCTCCAGGGCTTCACCGGCCGAGCCTGAGCCCGCCAGGAGGGTGGCGATGTCCCGGCGGGTCTCCAACACCTCCGGATCCAGCGGGGGAAGCACCTCCTTCTGGAGATCGAATGCCTCGCGAAGCTCCAGGAGGGCGGCGGAGTTGTGCCCGAGCCGGCCAAGGCAGCGGGCCGCCATCACCCGGCAAGCCGCGAGGTCCGCGTCCGGCGCGGAACGGGTCGACACGAGGGTTTCCGCGAGCTCCAGGCAGCCCTCGCGTGCCGCTTGCAGTTCCTGCCCTTCGAACTGCAACCGGAGGATGGCCAGTCGGCGGGAGGCGACCTCCGGATGGGAGGAGTCGAAACGGGGCAGCACCTCGTTGAGATCCCTGCCCAGCAGCTCCAGTGCCTGTGACAACCGTCCGTCGGCCGCAAGGCGTTGCGCGCGCTCGCGCAGGTCCGCCGACTCCGCGGGCGACCCGGCCCCGGAGGCGGACGGCGGTTGCGCTGGCCGAACGGAAGGTTGTGCAGTTGCGAGCGGGGCTGGGGCGTGCTCCGGAACGGATGCGTGTGCTTTGTCCGAAGGAGGATCGTTCGGAAGGTCGCTGCCATCGTGCGGCAGGCGCGCGGTGGCCTTGCCGGGCCTCGGCATTCCGGCGCGGGCGGCCTTCGGCACCGCCTGCTCGGCCCAGGGCGCGAGAGCCTCCCGGACTTCGGCTGCGTCCGCCGGCCGATCCTCCGGGCGCTTCGCAAGTAAGCGGGAGACCAGGTCGCACAGGTCGGCTGGTGCGTCGTCACGCAGCCGTTCCAGTGGTATTGGAGTATCGGCGATGTGCTGGACCACCAGGGCCAGCGGCTCGTCGGCCGTGAACGGCGGTCGTCCGCCCAGTATCTCGTACAGCACGCACCCCAGTGCGTACAGATCACTGAGGGGAGTGGCCGCCTGCCCCTTGCCTTGCTCTGGAGAGATGAAGCCCGGAGTTCCGGCCACCATGCCCGCGTCGGTCAACCGTGGCCCGTCCGGTGGTTGCAGGGCGGTGGCGATACCGAAGTCGAGGACGCGTACCGTGCCGTCTGTCGTGAGCATCACGTTGCGGGGCGTCAGATCCCGGTGGACGAAGCCGCGTCCGTGAGCCTGGACCAGCACGGAGCACACCTGGGCGCCCACCGCGGCGGCCCACTCCACGGGAAAAGGTCCGCGCTGGGCCACCAGCCGGTCCAGCGTGTGTCCGTACACGCGCTGCATGACCAGATAGAGCCGACTCGCTCGATGAGTGCCCGCATCATGGATGACCGGTACATACGGATGCTCCAGCTTGGCCATCAGTCGTGCTTCTCTGGTGAAGCGGACGACGGCGGGGTCCTGCGGATCGAGCTTGCGCGGCATCTTGGAGACAGCCGTCCGTGGTGTCAGCAGTTTCACCGCCACAGACCGGTCCAGCCGCTGATCGTACGCCGCCCACACCTCGCCCATGCCACCTCTGCCGAGCAGCTCCGCCAGCTCGTAGCGGCCGTCGATCAGTTCGCCCCTCGTCAGGTGCTGGTCCCTCATCGTCTTCCCCGCGCCCTTTTGTCGCCCCGGGTTGCCGGTGGTCGCGGAGAGGCCGAGCCATACGGGGCCTCCCCAAGGTGTGTACGCACCCGGTCCGCCTCGAACCATCACGGTGGGTTCATGGTCGCTAACGATCCTAGGTCAACACGAGAGGAACGGGGAGCGGACGAGTAAACCGAGGGTCTCGAAGCTACCGAAATCCTTCACCGGCGCCCCGCTCCACGAGAGTTCCCTGCACTCAGGAGCGGTGTACGACTCACGGTGCTACGCCTCAAGGGGACGGGACAGAGTGCTGGGGACTTTCATAGACGCGCCGCATGTACGGGTTCGGGGCAGGTCGCGGGCTGGCGAGATTGGCCCTTGCGTCGTGTGCCCTGTTGTCCGTGCTCTCTACAGTGCGGCTCCTGACCACGTATCAAATCGGGAACCTCCGGCTGTCAGCTCCAGACGACACCAGTCGTCTGAAGGCCGCTTGCGGTCCAGGTCCGGTCACAAGTCGTCATCCGGCACACGGGCAGCCGGCACACGGGGCGGCCACGCCAGCATGGATTCCACAGTCGTGCACGAGAACACGGTGCAGCGAAGGGTGAAGCCATGGCCAAGCTCACGGAGGAGCAGAAGCGGCAACGAGCCGCCAAGCGTGCTCTGCGCTCGGCCCTCGAAGCCGAAGCGGATGACCGGCGACGCCAGGAGCGGGATGAGCAGTGGGAGCGAGAAGGTACACGCCTCAGCTGGGCGGAGTACGTGGCTGGTGAGCCCTGCCGCGGTTGCGGACTGCCCATGACGGATGAGCTGGGGAGCTGGCCACCCCTCCTGAAGTTGTCCGAGGCGGAGAAGCTCGAATACGAGGAAGCCAACCAGAAGTTCCGGGACCGGCACGTCGACTGCCGGGACGCCCGGTGGACCGTCAGCGGTTCTCGGGTAACCCACTGCTGTTTCTGCTGCCCGCCACCGCCGATGGGGCCGAAGCAGGTGGAAAAGCTCGCCAAGCTGTTCGCTTCCTGGCCCTCACGGGAGGAACGCAAGAAGGACCTCGATAGTTGGGATCTCACTCTTCGTTGCGACCACGTGGTGCCTTACATTCAGCATCGCGAGAACACCCGCGTCTCCGCCCGCGTCGTCGACTGTCCAGAGTGCGGAGAGCGTCGCGGCGTAGTGAGCAGTGAGCGAGTAGGGCCCGCGTACCGCGATGACGGGACCATCCGTGAGCGGGCGGCAGCTGATCGGGAGCGGCTCGCCCGGGAACTGGCAATCGCCGAGGCGAAGCTGACCCGTCAGCAGAAGAACGCGGCGGTAACTCAACAACGCATCGCCGAGCTCCGGGAAGAGCTCGGCAGTGAGTCTTGATGGGACGAAGCGCAGGCAGCGATGCCAGGTCATTCCCCGCATCGATTCCGATGGGTTACTGGCCGGGAGCCCTCGTGTATCGAGGTGTCAGGACTCAGCGGTCGAATCGCGCCCCGGCCAGTGCTTCGGCTGGGCGACAGCCGGGTCCGTGATCTGGAGGCGCTTCTGCCGGGTCGGGTCGATCAACGTCAGAGAGACGAGACGCTGGCCGTCAGCTGCTTCGAGTTCGGACAGGGCGTGAGGAAGGGCCGCGCAGACAGTGGCGATCGCCGTGCCCAGGCCTATCAGGCCACCGTGCTTGTTGTTCTGGCGGTACTCGATGCGATGCAGGCCCGACTGTGCGATGGCCGCCACTTCGAGTGGCCGGCTGAGCTGCTTGGTGTCGTTGGTGATGACGACCTCGAAGCCGTCGGTCTTGGCCTTGGCATACAGCTCGATGTCCTTCGTGCCCGTCCAGCCCTTGAGCTCGTGGACGTGGACGACTTCATGTGCCTTCAGCAGGATGCGCACGATCTCGGCCATGGGGCGCGGCACGTTCTCGTCGAGCAGCAGTTTCAAGCGACGACCTGCCGGGGCTCGCTGCCGCCATAGCTGTCGACGTACTCGCTGAAGTCGGCGGCGTCCCGGGCGGCCTCGGCCGTCACGCCTGGGTAGAACTCACCGATCTGATCCGGCGGGATGCCGTCTCTTACGAGGGCAGCGACATCTGACGCTGGGATCCTGGTGCCTTGGATGACCGGTTCGCCGCCGCGGACCGACTCATCGACCGCGACGTGCTCACGGGGGGTGAGCAGAGCGGGAATGCTGCGGCCGTCCTTATAGAAGGGCGCGAGAACATCCACCATCTGGTGGATGACCACATTGCCCCCCTTGATCAGGTCTACGGCGTGTTCGGGTTCAGCCAGATAGATCGTGTCCGGGCCCGCGACGAGTTTGTACGAGGAGAGGTGCTCCCACTCGCCGAGGTCTTCCCTGAGCGTATTCAGCGCACGGCGGATCTTCTGCAACGAAGCCTCTTCGCGCAGCTGCACACAGATGCGGAGTGCGACAACGTCGCGGAACGAGTAGAGGATCGGCCTCTCGCTGGAGATCTCGGGCACGAGCACGGCGCCCTTGGGCCCGGAGGCTCGGCGCCAGTGGGACAGCTGGCGCAGCGTCGCGCCGGAAAGAGCCGCGGCGAGTTTGGGTTCGTACGACACCGCGTGCCTCCTTCCGTCTTCCGCCCCCATCGATATCGGCCTGAACGTACCCCATTCTCCTGGAGGCCACTCAGCACAGAAACCGAAGGGCCCATTCAGGGTGAGCCGGGACGCCGGACGCCTACATGCCCCACACGCCGCTCCCGCGGGATTCGCCACAGGCCAGCACACGTCCGTGGCATTTTCGGCCACCCACCGGCGGCGCCCGTATGCGCCGCGTAACCTCACGGGCATGGGGGCATCAGCATCCGGTGCAGGTCAGGACGCCGACGAGGAGGCGCGGCGGCGGCTGAACGCGTACACGTACCTCAGCGCGCCCGAGCGGCTGGAGCACGTCGCGATCATGCGGGTCTTCTGCGGAACGCTGCTGGCGGATCTCGCCGTCCCGGACATCCTGGCGAAACTGCGTCAGGCCGGCGCTTCCGCCGCGGGACTCGACGCCGACACCCTCACGGCCCGACTGGAACAGCTGGTGCAGTGGGGGAACCTGCTGCGCAGCAGCCACACAGTGAACGCGTCCAGCATCAGCGAGTACCAGCGTTCCCGCTCGCGCTACCAGTTGTCGAAACTGGGCGAACGTATCCAGCGTGACGCCGACGGAGTCCTGGCCGAGGCCGACGCCGCCCGCGAGGTGAGCAACGAACTGTTGGCACTGGTCGAGCGCGGGCTGCGCGAGCTGGCCGGCCTCGTGACCGCGCCGGGCGGCATCGAGCCGCAGGACGGACTGGAGCGGATCAGCACGCTGTTCGTGCAGTTCACCGAGTTCGCAGACTCCATACGGGACTTCTACGCCTACCTCGGCCAGGTGCTGACCCGCTATGACCTCGACAGTGCCGAGTACCAGGGCTTCAAGGAGCTGCTCCTGGACTACGTCGAGGCGATCACGGACGACGTGGCGTTCCGCGCGCCCCGCATCTCGGGAGCACTGGACACCCTGTGGCCACACGTGCCGGCCCTGCTGGACCGGCTGGACACTCACGCCCAGGGCCTCGCCGGACTGTCTCCGCAGGACGGGAGCCGCACGGAGGTCCGAGTGCAGCGCAGCCGGGGCCGCGATCTCGCGGACTGGTACGGCCTGCGCGGCTGGTTCAGCAACACCGACGGCCAGGGCAGCCAGGTCGACCAGCTACGCGATGCCACTCTGCGCGCGTTGCAGTCGCTGCTCGCCAACGCCAAGCGAATGCTGCGGTCGGCCACCGGGGAGATGTCCCGGCGCAAGGATCTGCTGCGGTTGGCCCGCTGGTTCGACGAAGCGGCGCCGCGGGACGCACACGACATCGCCGTCGCCGCCTTCGGGCTGTACGGCGCCCGCCATCTGGGCATACCTCCGGCCGCCGACGAGGTGGTGCCCGCCTACACAAGCTGGTGGACCGGTCCGGTGGTCGAGGTGCCGGTGGCCCTGCGGGAAAGGGGCAGCCGCGCCCAGCGGGGCCGGGCCTCCGCGGTGGAGGACCACTCCGCGCAGAAGCAGCTGCTGAGGGAGGCCGCACGGCAGCGGGCAGCGGCCAGAGCAGCGGCGGCCGACGAACTGCGCAGTGCGTCCGGCCGGTTCGGCGAGGTACGCCTCACGTCAGCGGCGCTCGGCCTGCTCCTGGAGCTGCTGGCCACAGCGCTCGGAAACGCACAGCTCAGCACGCCCGTCAGCACGGGCGGAGAGAGGACGGCGGGGTTCGACCTCGACTCGGCCAGCAGTGAAGACGCCGAACTGCGTATTCGCCTCACCGTGCGCCGGACGGCGGGCACGCGAACGGTGCTGTACTCGGCCGACGGCGACCTGCTGCTGGACGACCTGGAGCTGGACATCGGTCGCACCTCTGCCGCGGTAGACGGCGCAGCGGAGGCGAGCGTGTCATGACCCTCCCCTCGGCTCACGACGTGGCCCTGGCAGCCGAGCGCCGCACCGCCGCCCGACTGCTGCTCGCCCACCCACTGGTCGCGTCGGATGGCCCTCACGCCGACCTCTTCCCGCTGATCCGCAGGCACGCCGACTGGCTGGGCAAACGGTTCCAGCAGGTGCTCGGCTACCGCCTGCTGGTCGACAGCTCCTACGCCCGGCTGTTCAAGGCGGGGCTGGGGGCGGGTTCGGGTCATCGGCTGGAGCGCTCCACCGGCACCCCGTTCACCCCACACACGTACGCCTGCCTCGCGCTGGCCCTGTCCGTGCTGGTGACGGCGCCCGAGCAGATGCTGCTGTCACACCTGGTCGCCGATATCAGGGCTGCCGCAGCCGACGCCGGGATTGAGCTGGAGGAAACGGGCCGGGCGGCCGGGAAGCGGACCCTGGTAGCGGCTCTGCGCCAGCTCGTCGACTGGGGCGTGCTCATCGAGACCGAGGGCCATGTGGCCGCGCTTGCGCAGGAGGCGGGCGGAGAAGCCCTGATCACGATAGATCGGGAGCTGGCACGCGTGGTTGTCGCCGGCCCGCTCTCCCAAGCACGGGACAGCGCCGACCTGGTCCGGCGGGCTGCGGACCCGGGCTTCGGCGGACCACGCACCTACGTGCGCCGGATGCTCGTCGAGACATCCGTCGTCCACCTCGACGAGCTGACGGACGCCGAGCGTGACTGGCTGCGCACCCGGCAGCGCCGGGAGGCCCAGGCTTTCTCCGAACTCCTTGGTCTGGAGATGGAGATCCGTGCCGAGGGCGTGGCGCTGGTGGACCCCGAGGAGGAGCTCACGGATCTGCACCTGCCGGGCACCGGGACCGTCGCACAGGCCGCGCTGCTGCTGGCGGAACGGCTCGTGGAACGGCTTCGGCCGCAGGAGCCGGGGCATCCGGCGACCGGCGGGACGCTCGTCATCGGGGTGGCCGTACCGGACGGCCTGGTGGACGAGGTGCTCGCCGAGCTCATCGCCGAGTACGGGCAGCGCAGCAACTGGCAACGCGGCTACCTGGAGGACCTTCCCTCCCTGCGAGAGGCCGTACTGGACCTGCTGGTCCGCATGCGGCTGATGGCCCGCGCGGGCCGGCTGCGCGCCGAGGGCGAAGGACTGCCGGAGGGTTACGTCGAAGAGGCGTCGGAAGGACGCACGGTGACCGATGTCCATGGCGCACGGCCCGGCGGCGACGGCTGGGTGCTGCTGGCCGCAGCGGCCCGCTACGCCACCCAAGTCACGGTGCGCCCGGCCACCGCAGCCGGCAAAGGCACGGACGTTCAAGAGGAGTTGCCGCTATGACCACCGACGCGCGTGGCCTCGTTCCGCTGCCGCGCTCCGGCCCCGCGACGGCCACCGGCGCGCGCTTCCGGCTGCACCGGGCGGGCATCCAGAACGTCTGGCAGTACGACGAGCAGGAGTTCTCCTTCGGCGACGGACGGCTGCTGCTGCGTGGCAAGAACGGCGCGGGCAAGTCCAAGGCCCTGGAGATGCTGCTCCCGTATCTTCTGGACGGCGACTCCCGGGCACTGGACGCGACAGGCACCGGCCGCACCACACTTGCCTGGCTGATGCTGGACGGGTTCGAGCAGACCAACCGTCTCGGGTATCTGTGGGTGGAGTTCCGGGGCACGGCCGACGACGGCGGTCAGCGCCACGTGACGCTCGGTGCCGCCATCCGCGCCTCGAAGTCGACGCAGAAGGCGCTGCCGACGTTCTTCGTCACCCCGCTGCGGATCGGCGAGGATCTGCACCTGGTCGAGGGCGGAAAGCCGCTACCAGTCGACCGGCTCAAGGAGATCGTCGGCTCCGACAACACGACCGACCGTGCGGTCCAGCACCGTGCGCGTGTGGCCCGGGAACTGTTCGGCATCACCGACGCGACGCGCTATCGCAACCTCACCCAGCTCCTTCACCGGCTGCGGCGCCCGACGGTCGGTGACCGTATCGAACACGGGGGCTTGGTCTCCCTGCTGAGCGAGACCCTGCCGGGGCTCGACGAGGACGTGGTCGAGAAGGTGGCCCGCAACCTCCACGACCTCGACGCCGTACGCGACGAACTCGGCCGCCTGGAACGCACCGACGCGGCCTTGCGCACGTTCCTCACCAGTTACCGCGGCTACCTGGCCGGGGTCCTGCACGCCTCCGCCCAGAGAGTGAGCCACGAACTGGGCGTCCTCGCTCAGCGGCGCCGGGCGGCCGGAGACGCCGCACAGCGGACGAGCGACCTGAGGACGCAGGAGAAGGAGTCGGAGGGCCGACTGGAGACCCTGCGCGACGAGGAACAGAACGCCCGGACCGACCTGGCCGCCCTACACGCCAGTCACGCCTACCGCAGCCTGCGCGAACTGTCGGAGCGCCGCGGCACGGTGGAGGCGCTGCACACCGCCGCCGTGGCCGCGTTCACCACCTTGCGCAACGCCCACGACGCGGAGGAGGGCTCGGCGGAGCGGCTGGCCGAAGGTGTCGAACACCTCGGAAGCCGACTGGCCGAGCTGGGAACCGAACATCGGGAGTTGCTGACACAGGCGGAAAAGGCCGGGCTTCCTACCGGCCATCTCGGCGAGGCGGTGGCTCTGCCGCGCACGGTTCTCGCCCAGGCCACCGAGACCGAACTGACGACTCCGGACGGGGAGACGCGTACCTTACGGCGCCGGTCGGTGGCCCGTGTGGACACGGTCACGGCGCAGGAAGGGCTGCGGTCCTGGCAGACCCAGTTGGAGGACGCCGAGGCGGTCGCGAGAAACCGGGCCCGGATGGCTCAGGAGGTAACCCGCCTCATCTCACGGGCGAACGAGGCCCGGGCCGGGGCAGCTCAGGCCGATGCCGAGCGGGAACGGCTGGAGGGCGAGGTGGAAGAGGCCGCCGGCCATGTCGAGGGCAGCCGCCAGAAGGTCGCCGAGGAGAGCGGCGCCTACTCCGGTCAAGTCGCCGAGTGGGCGGCGCGCACGCGGAATGCGCTGGGTGCCGACTGCCCGCCGCTTGACGCCGTCCAAGCCGTCGTCGGCCTCGAGACTTCTACCGATGCGCCGTTCGCGGACCGCACGCTGCCGCCCGATATCGACAGCCAGGCGTGGCTGACCGCTCAGGCCGCGTTGGAGCCGTACGGCGAGAAACTCACCGAACGCCGAGACGCCCTAGTGCTCGGCGTCAGCCGACTCGGCGAGGAACTCGACCGCCTGGCGGAGCAGAAGCGGGACTGGGAGCAACGTACCGACCCCGAGCCACCGGCCCCGCACCATCGCGCCGCCGCGAGAACGCCGGGTAGTGGAGCCCCTTTCTACCGGCTCGTGGACTTCGCGGACGACCAGGCTCCGGCCGACCGAGCCGGTCTGGAAGGGGCGCTGGAGGCGAGCGGAATCCTGGATGCGTGGGTGAGTGCGGACGGCGTCCTTCTCAATCCACGCACCCAGGACACCCTTCTCCAGCCGGGTCCCGTGCTATCCGACGGGCCGACTCTCGCCTCGGCCCTGCGCCCAGCCCCTGAACCGGATTGCGGCGTCACCTCCGAGCAGGTGGGGAGTCTCCTGGCCACCATCGCACTCGCATCGGCACAGGAGACCTCCGCGCACAACGCGGTCTTCTACGACGGCAGTTGGCGTCTGGGCGTACTCAGCGGTCGTCATGACAAGGACGCCACCGAGTACGTGGGGGCCGCCGTACGCGCCGAGACCCGGCGACGCATCCTCGCCGAGCTGGAGGAGCGGATCACGCATACGGAACAACGGCTGGCAGATGTCCGCAAGGAACTCGCCGTAGCCGATGCCATGCGTCGGGCTCTCACGCTCGCGGAACGGGATTTCCCCAGGGCACGGAATCTCGCGGACGCGTGGAGCAGGACTGAATCAGCCGAGCGGACCCTGCGCGACCTGACCGCCAAGGCGGCCCGGGCGGCGCGGCTGGCCGAGGAGACACGCGCTCTCGCGGTATCGGCGCGGACCGAGGCGGATGCCACCGCGACCGCCCACGACCTGCCCGGCGACCCCGCCTCCCTGGACCGTGTGCGCACCGCACTGGCTGGTCTGCTGAGCGGTATCGGACATTTGCGCAGGGCCGTCAGCGGCACGGGCGAGCGGCTCGGTACGAACCAGGCCGATGCCGACCGGTACGGACGCGCCCGCGAGGATCGCCTGGCCGCGGAAGAGAGCTACCGAGTCCACCTCACCGGCCTGCGCACCGCCGAGCAGGACCTGCGCACCCGCGAGGAGGCCATCGGGTCGTCCGAGGAGGAGATCCTCTCCCGCGAGCAGGAGACCAAGCAGCGCATCGCGAACGCCCTCCAAGCGCTCCCCGCCGCACAACGAGCTCGCGACGATTTCCACGACCTACGCGTACGCGCGGAAGAGGACGAAAAGCGCCTGCGCGGAAGCCTGGTGGATCAGGAGACCGCGGTCATCGACGTCGGCAGCGCTCTTCGCGGTGCTCTCAGCCGACCCGAGGTGGTGCGCGGCGCCGAGCTTGACCGGGCTTCGCTGCCCGAGTACGTGTCGGACGATCCCGGCACGGACGTCCGCAGCCGTCTGCGCGCACTGCGGGCCCTCGCCGAAGCCGTGGAACAGGCCCTCGGCCGCCCGAAGGGCGAGGTGTCGGACAGCACCCTGCTCAACCGCCACACCGATCTGCGCGACCAACTGGCCGGCGGATTCGACGCGCAGCTGGAGGAGCGCGACGGGATCAAGGTGTGCCGCCTGGTCGACGACCACGGGTCCCATGATGTCGCGGCCGTGGGCGAGCGAATCGCGGTTCGGGCCGCGGAGGCCCGGGGACGGCTCACCGAGCGCGAACGCGAGGTCTTCCAGCGGTTCCTGACCGGCGAGCTCGGCGACCACCTCTCGGCGCAGGTCATCACCGCGGCGAACCTAGTCGCCGCTCTCAACGACACCCTGCGGACCGTGCGCACCTCCCACGGCCTCGGTGTCGAGCTGCTGTGGAAGCTGGACGAGGACGTGGACGCGGATGTGCGCGCGGCCGTCGAGCTGCTGCGCAGTCCGTCGAGCCTCAGGACGCGCGACCAGACCGAGCAGCTGCGCGAGGTGCTGCAACGCCGAATCGAGGACGCCCGCCGTGCCGACCCGTCAGCCGGTTACGCCGTCCATCTGCGGACCGCGCTGGACTACCGCGACTGGTTCCGCTTCCACACCTTTGTGGTCGAGGACGCGGCTCCGGGCCGCCGTAGGAAACTGACCGGCCGGACCGGTCTCAGCCAGGGCGAACAACGGGTTCTCTCCTACCTCGTGCTCTTCGCCGCGGCAGCCGCCCACTTCACCAGCCTCGCCGAGTCGGCACCGCATGCACCACGCCTGATTCTCCTGGACGACGCCTTCGCGAAGGTCGACGAACCCACCCACGGCCGGCTGGGCCGTATCCTCGTCGACCTCGATCTCGACTTCGTCCTCACCAGCGAGCGGCTCATGGGCAACTGGTCCGAGGTTCCGTCCCTGCACATCTACGAGTGCCTCCGCGATCCCCACGTACGCGGGGTGGCCACCCTTCACTACACCTGGAACGGCCGACACCGGCGTCTGGTGTCCGTATGAGCGGGCTGCCCGCCGCGACGCGCGACTGGCTGGCGGGACCTGGACTCACCCGGCTCTGGCAGGGGGCACGCAAACGCCTGGAGAGCAACGGCGTACAGGCCATGGGTTCGCTCCGACTGACCGCGATGAACGCCCGGGAACGCAACGACCTGTCTCTCCTGCTGGGCAAACCCCTCACAGGTGCCGCCGTGACCATACGGCTCGACGTGCTCGACGCACGGCTACGCGCCTCGGCCGCCGGACTCGGCCTCAGACAGACCCTGGAGGAACTCGGCCCGCCACTCACCGACCGCCGTGCCGCCCGCGCGGACGTGGCGGCACGGCGGGAACAGGTGTGGTCGTCTCTTGCTTCGTCACTGGACGCCTCCCCACTCGCCGACCAGGAATGGCCCCGGCAGTGGTACGACCTGCTGCGCCGTTCCGGTGTTCCGAGAGGAGTGACGCCCGAAGCGGCGATATGGACACTCCAGCAGGCGGTCCAAGTCCTCACCGCTCTCCTCGGACCCGACGGACCTGAACGCAACGGCACACGCGGGCGAGGAGAACTCGCCGCCATGACGACCGGCTCCGCGCACGGCCTGGACGACGGCACCTGGCTCGCACGCCTCGTCCAACGCGGGGTCGCCCTCGCCCACGGCACCGAGTTCCCCGACGACGCGGCCGGCCGACGCGCTCTGTGGCGTCTGGTGTCCGTCACACCGGACGAGGTCTCCAGCACGGTGCTGACGTACGGACTGCGACCCGACGGCGAGGGCTGGCGGGAGCGTGCTCTGCGGGAGCGAGCCGACCATCACGCCGAAGTGCACGTCACACCACGCGACCTGCATGGCCTCCGGCTGCAGCTCCCCGCCGGAACGCTCATCCACATCTGTGAGAACCCGCGCGTGGTGGAAGCCGCGGCGGACGCGGCCTGCGTCCAGCCCCTGGTGTGCACCTCCGGCAGCGCGGCCACCGTGGTCTTCACTCTTCTCGACGCCCTCGCCGCCACGGGTTGCCGCTTCGCGTACCACGGCGACTTCGACTGGCCGGGGATCGCTCTGGCCAACCGGGTCATCCGCCGCTACGAAGCCCGGCCGTGGCGCATGGGCACCGCGGATTACGAGCACCTGGCCGCTCGCAGTCAGGCCGAGGGCATCCCTCAACTGGCCCTCGACGGCCAGCCGGTCGACGCGGACTGGGACCCGGATCTCGCCCCTGCCATGACCGCCCTCGGCGTCGCGCTCCATGAGGAGGCGACTCTCGACCTCCTGGTGGACGACCTGTCACGCCGGGCATAGGGACGCCGACGCCTCCGTGTCGGGTTCTGGGAGCCACCTGGGAGCCGACCCGCTCTCCAAGCCCCTTCCACACCACCCGAGACCGCCCCACCCCAACGCCCCGACCAGGCAAAACATCAAACCACCCGGTGTCGATCTTGGCGGAACCTCATTCGGGACGAAGAGGTCGTGGGTTCAAATCCCGCCACCCCGACAGTGAAGTACCAGGTCAGGGGCCTGATCCGCATTGCGGGTCAGGCCCTTCCTGCGTCTCCGGAGATCGTTTGGGAGAAACCTGGGAGAAGATCTTGGTCGGCTTCTCCCCGACGGTCCTGCATCTCGAAGCCCGCGACCAGCAGCCATCACGCGGCTGACCCTGTGCACTCGTCAATCGGCGTCCATAGTGCCCGGCGGCTGAAGCGGCCAGAGACGGGCCGCCGACGCGCTATTCCCTCGCCCCTCCGATCGCACTTATCCTCGCGATCACGCAACCAGGGGGTGGGCATGGCTGCTGAGGCAACGAGCTGGCAGAAGGAACAAGTCAGTCGCGCGTACGTGCATGCCTTAGCAACGCAAGGTGGATACACGATCTGCGACTGGAACGTGGACAAAGACGGGGTCGACGTCACGCTCCGCTCGCGCGGCCTCATGGTCGATATCCAGCTCAAGTGCACGCAGAACCCACGCACCATCAGAAGCGGCTACAGCTTCGACCTGGACATCGAGACCTACGACAAGTTGCGTGACCCAGAGCGCTCAGCACCTGGTCACAGGCACGCTCGCCCGAGGACATCTACTCACCCCGGCAGAATCACATCGACGTTCAGATCGAGGAGACTCTCTTTGACCGCCGGGTGACGGCCACGATGTCTCGCGCGCTCGGCGTGCTGGAAGAAATGGCAGGCGCCGAACACGCGCCCACCGCAAGCGAGATCAACGACTCCATCGGTGAAGGAGTCTCCTACGAGCTATGCCAGGCTCTCGCCAAGGTCGTGAATACAGAGTCCGTCAACGCGCTCGACGTTGCTTTCAACTGGTCCCGCGTGGCTGCGCCACCTCCGGGTACGCCAGCACATGTTGAGTTCAACCGCGATGCGATCGAGATCGTGGACTTGGTGTCCGAACAGCTGAAGACCAAGGTCTACACGCGAGAGCACCTGATCTACGGCGTGGTCACAGACCTCAGTCGCCACCCCGATGACGACACCGGCCGAGTCGGAGTCCAGACGCTCATCCAGCGCCGCAGCCGCACGGTATGGATGGACCTTGCCGACAGGGACTATCACGCAGCCGTGCACTGTCACGATGCCGGAATACCGGTGCGCGTGAGCGGCACGCTGACCAGCCCACCCGGTGGACTCGCCCGCATGGTCGTCACTGCCTTCGGCCCTGACCCCTCGCTGGGAGCAGACGACTAGGTCGTTTCTGATGGCTCTTGGACGGTGTCGGGGAGCCAGATGACGATCGCGGTCACGGTGAGGGTGCCGTTGAAGATGTAGTCGCGCTTGTCATACCTCGTGGCCACGGCTCGGAACTGTTTCCACTTGTTCACGCACCGCTCGACTGCGTTGCGGCGGCGGTACTGGGCCTTGTCGAAGGCCGGGGGCCGGCCACCGGCTCGTCCCCGGCGTGCGCGGTGGGCCCGCTGGTCGTCGGGCTGAGCGATGGTGGCCTTGATTCCGCGCCGCCGCAGGTAGGCGCGGTTGTCGCGGCTTGAGTACGCCTTGTCGCCGCGCACCCGGTCCGGCCGGCTGCGCGGGCGGCCGGGACCGCGGCGCCGGATGCGCAAGCCGTCCAGCACCGGGGCGAACACCGGGCTGTCCCCCCGCTGACCGGGCGAGGCCAGCCAGTGCAGCGGGCGGGCCCGGTCGTCGGAGAGCAGATGGACCTTGCTGGTCAGCCCGCCCCGCGAGCGCCCCAGCACCTCGCGCCCATCTGCCTCCTCACGCACCCCGCTCCCTTTTGCTGATGGTCGGCCGGAGGCTTGCGGGGCGCCCCGGCCGCATGCTGATGCGCACGGCAGGACGTTGAATCGATGTTCACGGCCCACTCCTGGCGGGTGAGCGCCACGTCCGGATCGCCGGCGTCCGCCTCGATCTGCAACTCATCGAGGACGGCCTGCCAGGTGCCGTCGGCCGACCAGCGGCGATGACGCTCGTAGACGGTCTGCCAGGGCCCGTACCGCTCCGGCAGGTCAGGCCAGGGCGCACCCCGGTCCGGGCCCGGAACAGCACCCCGTTGATCACCCTGCGATGATCCGCCCACTGCCCACCCGGCCTGCCGTTGCCCGGCAGGAGGGATTCGATCATCTGCCACTGCGCGTCCGTGAGCTCGTGTCGCCGCACCATATGGGCGTCCTGCCCGGCCAGCCACGAGATCCACCCAGCTCACCAAGAGCCATCAGAAACGGCCTAGTCGCGGACCTCAACCTGCACGTCAAGCAGGCCGACAGGCTCGGCCGCGCCCCCGAGAAGCACGTATGGCACTGCTCGGTCCGCGCCGCCGAGACCGACCGGACCCTGAGTGACGAGGAGTGGGCGGACATCGCCCGCCGTATCGTCGCCGCCACCGGCATCGCCCCCGACGGTGATCCGGACGGCTGCCGCTGGGTCGCCGTCCGCCACGCGCCGGACCATATCCACATCGCCGCCACCAAGGTACGGGCCGACCTGCGCACCGCACGCCACTGGAACGACTACCTCCTTGCCGACCGCGAACTCGCCGCCATCGAGACGGAATACGACCTCTTCCAGGTCGTACGCGGCGACCGCACCGCAGCCAAACGACCCACCCGCGCCGAGCAGGAGAAGGCCAAGCGCGCCGGCCAGGCCCGCACCGCCCGCGAACGCCTGCGCACCACGGTGCGTACCGCCGTGGCCGCCGCAACCAGCACTGAGGAGTTCATCAGCCTGCTCCAGCACACCGACCACATCATGGTCGACGTCAAGCAGTTCCCGTCCGGCGACGTACGCGGCCACACCGTCGCTCTCAAAGGCGACACCAACGCCCAGCAGGAACCGATCTGGTACTCCGGCTCCGCCCTAGCCCCCGGACCTGTCCCTCCCCAAGATCCGAAAGCGCCTCGACGCCACCGAACCACAGAACAGCCCCCGCATCACCAACTCATGGCACCAGGCCACCGCCGCTACGGAACGCATCCCCCACCGCCTCGCACACGCTGAGGACGCGGCAGCCCAGGCCCACCTGACCGCCTTCGGCGAAGCCCTCGACGCCTTGTCCCTCCGCGCACCCCAGACCATTCGCCCCCAGCTGAGGCAGGCGGCCGAGGCATTCGAACGCGCCACCCGCTCCCGCGTCCAAGCCGAGCACCAGCACGCCCGCGCCCTACGCGGCGCCGTGCGCTCCATGATCCGCGAACCCGCCCCCAAGGACGGCGCCCTGTTGGCGATGTTCCTCGACGCCGCGATCCTCGTCGTCATCGCCGCCGCCCGCTGGCACCAGCTCCGCCACCACGACCAGCAGGTGGCGGCAGCCCATCAGACCCTCATCCACCTGCAAGCCGCCTACGAGCACACAGCCGTCGCACCACTGACCGCACTCGCCCAGCGCCGGCCACCCCAGCAAGTGGTGCAGCGCCACATCCTCCTCATCCACCAGATCATGCCGGACCATGCCAAGCAGGTGGCCGAAGACCCATCCTTCGACGCACTCACGGCCGCGCTCGCGGCCGCCGAGAAGGCCGGACACGATCCGAAGAAACTGCTCCAACAGGCCACCGACGAACGGGCACTCCACGACGCCCGAAACCCCGCACGGGTGCTGACCTGGCGCGTCGAGCGACTCAGCGCCAGGTCGGTTCCGAGTGAGCGTGCACGTGTGGCACGGATACGGAGTGCGATGCGGTGGTCGGTCGCGCCGGTCCGACCGACAACGGTTGCGCCGACCTCCCAGCCGCAGCCTCCACAGGCACGTCGACGTTGACTCCACCCGCTTCGTGTCGGTCACACCCGCTTCCGTACCCGAAGCGGGTGTCAGGCCGCGCTCCCCAGCGCATCGTGGGCGAACGCGAGAGCCCGGAACCGGGCTCCCACAGCGTCGGGGCCGCGGAAGGCCAACGCCCGCAGAGCACTGACCTGTCGCCCCGAGGCCCACAGACCAGTGGCCGGCGAGAGAAACGGGACGACGGCTACGCCCAGCTCGGTGAAGGGGGCATGGTCCAGGTAGGTCATGCCGCCGGTACCGCACAGATACGCGCGTGCGCCAGTGGCGTCGGCCAGGTCGGCCAGCCGCTCGGACCGACCCGTGCGTGCAGGCAGGGCGCTGCTGGTGAAGATCTGCCCCCGCCAGCCGAGCAGTTCGAGCAGGGCGCGAGTCGAGGCCGTGGCGACCGGCGCGACCCTTCCTGTGTCGAATGCATTCCAGACCGGCTGAAGGGCACGGTCGAGTGCGGGCCAGTGAGGACTGATCCCGTACTGCTGGCGCAGGATCGATGAGGCTCTACGTCGGGCCGCGGCAGGGTTGGCGATCAGGGTGTCTCTGATGAGGGTGGCGCGCCCGGAGGGGCGGTGGGTGGGGATGGTCAGCCACCGGTTCGGGCCGAGGCCGTCGAGTGTGGCGATGCGGGCGCGGTGCTGGTAGTCGCGGCGGGCGAACTGCACGTCGTCCAGGACGATCCAGTGGTCCGCCGCGAACAACTTGGCCAGCGTGGTCAGCCGGGGCATGAAGTTGGGCTGGTGGATGGCGCACAGGCTGCCCGGGGAGGAGAGTTCAGGAAGCGATGAGGCGGCTGGTGAAACCGGCGTGGATGAGGGATTCGTACGCAGCATGCACGTCCTCCGGGACCTCCTGCTCGATGGCGAACCCGAGCTTCGGATAGTCGATCACCCGCTGGAGGTCGCCGACGAGCATGTCCACCACGAGCTTCTCGTCGCCGATGGACTTGAGGTAGTCGTCGAACTCCAGGGTTTCCGAGGCGCACACCATCTCGGCCTCGGGCCACAGCTTGCGGGCGGTGGCGTACGACCGCCGTTCCATGTAGGGCTTGGAGACCAGCAGCACCTTCTCCGGGGTGATGCCGGCGTCGGCCAGGACCTCGCGGGCGAGGGTGATGTTCTGCCCGGTGTTCGCGGCGTGGGGCTCCAGAAGAATCGCGGAGGCGGGGACGCCGAGGTCGATGGCGTGCTCGCGGAAGTGGACCGCTTCGCCGCGTGGGAAGACCTTGGCGGTGGTCGGGCTGTTGCCGCCGGTGAAGACCAGCGTGGGGAAGAGACCCGCGTGGTACAGCTCGGCGGCGCGCGTGGCCACCCCCAGATCGTGGCTGCCCAGGCCGATCGCCACGTCCACGGGGTGGGCCTGGTGGTGCATCTGGTGGTAGTCCCAGATCGCCTTGGCCTGGTGCCACTGGTCTTCGCTGATGGCCTGCTGGTTGTCACTCACGCGTTCGTCTCCCTGATCACCGTCGGCGAGGCCCCGGGTGGCCCCTCACTGCTGGCCTTGACGCTCTCGATACTGCGCATCTGGTGTACGAGGCCGTACTGCGCGGCCATCCGAGCGGCCTGGCCGAGAACGCGTAGCCCATCATCGCGGGTCGCCGCGTCGGACAGCAGGATGTGGCCGTGAGCGGTGTCCAGTCGTACGCGTTGCATCGGTGAGTCGGTGCTCCCGCTGCTTCGGGCGATGTCGATGAAGTGCAGGGCCTGGGTGAGGTCTCCGACGCCCCGGCGGGCCAGGGCGAGCTTCTGATGGGCCACCGACCAGTCGTCGGGTTCGGTGAGGTCTTCGAATGCACGGGTCGCGGCCTGCATCACGCGGGTCGCATAGTCGTGGTTGCCGTCCTTGCTGAGTGCGGTGCCCACCCACAGGCGGGCTCTGGCCCGGTCACGGCGAGAGAGCCTGTCGTCGACGGCGAGCGTCCCGTACGTACGGGCCGAACGTCTCCAGGTCACCGGACATCTCCGCGACGACCGCGAGGGACAGATCGAGCTGGGCGACACGGCGGGGAATGTCGAGCTGGGTGAAGATCGAGCGCGCGCCCGCGTAGGAGTGGCGTGCGGACAGTGGTCCGAGCACGGCGCCCTGATCGCGCTTGAGGTCTCCGAGTAACGCGGTGGAGCGGGCGTAGAGGTACAGGCCCTTGTCGTCGAGTTCGGCGGCCGTGAAACGGTTGAGCCATCGGCCCAGCAGGCTGTCGGCGAAGGTGAAGTTCTGCCGGGACAAGGCGACGACGGCACGGTCCAGGTCGTCGGTCCACGACTCGTACTCCCAGGCTCTGGGCCCGGCAGCCGTCACCCGGCGTCCGGCTGCCACCTGCCCGGGGCCGGCCATCTCCGACAGAAGCGTTTCGAAGCGCAGGTGCACAGAGGCATCGGCGCGACCGAGCGCGGTGTCGAGAATGGCCTGCGTGTCGGGGCGGGGCTCGGTCGCGGACCGGAGCTTTTCCCACTTCGAGATGGTCGCGACGGCGAGACCGAGGCGCTCGGCGAAAGCCCGCACACTCAGGCGTAGGGCGAGCCGTAACGCTCTGGCCTCCAGGCCGGTCCAATGGTGCACGGTCGCCACGCGTCGCTCCCTTCCACCAGCCATGGAAGCAGAAGCGTGCGGCCGGTGGGGCGGAAGTGGAGCGCAAGTGGAACAGCCGGTGATTCCCTGCGCGTTGGGGTACGGCGACGCTCAAGGGGTCACTCTTTCGCCGAGTCCCTTGGACGGTCACCAGCATGGAACTCCTTACCGAGCACCGCCCGGTCAACGGGCCCGTCGTCTACGGCTTCCTGCGGCTGGTCGGCGTCTCCGTAGCCCGTCAAACGGCGTTACGGGCGTCTCTGACGGAGTACTGCCGGATCCATGAGCTGCAGCTCTCCGGCGTCTTCAAGGACAGGCGCGCGACGACCGACCCGACTTCCACCGCCTTCACCGGTCTGCTGGACGCGCTGGCCCTTCCCGACGTTTACGGCGTCATCGCCCCCGCCCTGTCCCACCTGGGGCCGAAGCACCTCGCCGCCGAACGCACGCGCCGTATCGAGGCCACCGGCGCCCGCCTGCTGCTGGCCCGCCACCCCCGCATCGGACCCGTCCACGTACCTCGCCACCAGATCGCCCACCGCCGCTTCCCCGCACCACTTCGCCCCCTGAGCACGGAGTCATGAGGCACCCCATGCCCGAGTCGCTTCAGCAGTTCTTCGACGCTCGACACCAGTCCGTCCGCAAGGCAAGGGAGTTCGCCACCCGGGCGCTGGACGGCTGGGGCCTGACGAGCCGCACCGAGGACATCCGCCTGTGCGTCTCCGAACTCGCCACGAACGCCGTCGTCCACGGCACCACCCGCGGGCACGGCTTCCTCGTCCGGCTCGACATCGACGACAACTGCGTACGCCTGGAAGTGCACGACAGCCGTCGCCAGCAGCCTGTCGTACGCGAGCCGGCTGTCACAGACATCTCCGGGAGGGGCCTGATGTTGGTGGCCGCGCTCTCCGACGAGTGGGGAGTGAAGGACCGTACCCCGCTCGGAAAGGTCATCTGGTCCTGCTTCAAGACCGCGGGCGACGAAGCAACCCCGATCAGCCCTTCCGGCTCAGGCCGCGACGACCGCCCTGTGGAGGTCCGATGACCGCAACCGACACACCGGATCGGGCTGCGCCTGCCGCATCAAGCACGCGTCTCGTGGCCAGCCCGTTCCTCGCCCAGCACCTCCTTCTTCAGCCAGGCCGTACGGTCGGTGTGCGCATTCCTGGGATCCGCTACGAGGAGCTGCGCGCCGCGAGCCACGAGGGAGACCCCCTGCCTGCCTGGCTTGCCGATGCCGCGCGGCAGGCGTGGGGCATCGAACTGCCTGACGGGCCGGTCGGCGATTTCGTCCTCGTCCGCGAGCGATCGCCGTACGGGTACGCGAAGGCATCCTGGGAGATCAACCTCGGCTGCGACTACGACTGCGAGTTCTGCTACCTCGGCGAGAAGCGCTTCGAGGGCCTGGACTGGGCGGGCAAACGGCAGCTCCTGCGGACGATGCGCGACGCGGGCGTGCTCTGGCTGCAGATCACGGGCGGCGAGGCACTGATCGACCGCGAGTTCGGCGCGGCATACGAGTACGCCCACCAGCTCGGGATGATGGTGCAGGTCTCCTCGAACGGCTCGTCCCTGCGCAAGCCGCCGATCCGCGGGCTGTTCGCACGCCGTCGCCCCTACCGGCTCACCCTCAGCGTCTACGGCGCGACCGCGGGTACGTACGACAAGGTCACCCGCAACCGCGGCGCGTTCGGCCGGTTCATCCAGGGGCTGGACGCGGCCCACCAGGACCGGCTGCCGGTCCGGCTGAACGTGATCGTGTCGGACGACAACGCTCACGAACTCGACGCGATGGTGACTCTGTGCGCGCGCTACGGCTTCCCGCACCAGGTCTTCACGAACATGTCGCCGACGATCGACGGCGAGGCGAACCCGCTGGCGGCGCAGGCCGAGGGCCACATCAAGGCCCGGAGCGTCTTCACCGGCTGCAATGCCGGCCGGACGTTCTTCCACGTCAACCCACACGGCATCGCATCCGTTTGCAAGGTCGGCCGCGACCCGAGCGTGAACCTCGTGACCGAGGGCGTCGCCGCCCTCACCCGGCTCGGCGCCATCGCCGAGTCCCTACAGCTCCGCACCGGTGGATGCTCCGGCTGCACGAAGGTCGGCACCTGCCGTACCTGTCGGCCGCTGGCCAAGCTCTACCAGGAGGCGGGGGACCGACGAGAGCTCTACTGCCAACACGGAGGCTACGGATCATGACCCCACCCACCACAACCGTCACCCCGCCGCGCGAACCGGTGCTGCTCACCGTCGGACGGCGCCCCACCGATGGTGCAACCGGCACCCTGCCCGTGCCACTGTCGGCCGGGGCCATCCGCGACGACGAGGTCCAGATCATCACCGACCTGGACGAGGCCGCCGAGGGCGCCGAGTGCAGCTGCTCGGCCGGCGACGACCAGCCGTACTAGATACACCGCAGGCGGGCGCCGCACCGCTCGCGTACGCGCCCCATGAGTGCCGCCCCGGTCGTACCCTGGCCGGGGCGGCACTCCCTTGTCTCCGAGCCCCATGAGGAACCGCGCGTGTCCATGTCTCGCATTCCCTTCGATCAGCTCCCCGCCGACGTCCGCCAGGCTGTCACTGACAAGACCGGCCCCGTGCATCAGGCGGTGACCATGACCGGCGGCATGAACTCCGGTGTCGCCTCCGTCCTGGAGACCGAGAGCGGCAGCGTTTTCGTGAAGGGCATCGCGAGTGATCATTCGCAGGTCGCAGCACAGCGCCGCGAGGCGGAGATCGCCCCCCACCTGCCCACGTCCTGCCCCCGCCTGTACTGGCACCTGGAAGTCGGTGGATGGAGCCTTCTCGGATACGAGGTCCTCAGCGGTCGCCACGCCGACTACAGCCCCGGCTCCGCCGACTTGGAGCTCGTAGAAGCCGCGCTCACCGAACTGCAACGGATCACCGCTCCGGCCGACATCGAGATCAAGGACGCGGTGGACCGCTGGGCGGACTACGCTCCGCCCGGAACGCTCCAGCACTTCAGCGGCAACACCCTGCTGCACACCGACTTCGCACCGCACAACGTCCTGATCGCCGACGGGCGTGCCCGCCTCATCGACTGGGCGTGGCCAACGCGCGGTGCGGCGTGGATCGATCCAGGCGCGCTGGCGCTGAGGCTCATGGACGCCGGCCACCCGGCGGAGGACGCGATCGTGTTCGCAGGCCGCTTCCCGTCGTGGCGGAACACCGATCCGGAGGCACTGGGGGCATTCGGTTCCGCATCTGCGGCGCTGTGGCGGGAGATCGCCGAGGAGGATCCAACGCCGTGGAAGCAGGGGATGGCCAAGCGGGCCGCTGAGTTCAGGCTCGCACTCCGCAGAGGGTCCACGCCCGCCGTCGGATCTACCTCGTCTTAAACTCGATCTTTCCGGTACTCATACGGAAGTTCCCACTCGAGTACAGCGTGGGTCGGGCCTCAACGTGGTTGCCGCTGTACTTCTCCACATGCCGGATCTCCACACCGCCTGGAACATTGAAGTCGATCAGGGCAATGGCGACCCAGTAGGACAGGTTGCGATTGTTGAACAAGGGCACCGTCACCGTGGACCCGCGCCCATCCGTGACTACCACCTGAGCGCCGTACGACTTGAAAGAACCTGTTCCGTTCTCCACCGCGCTGTAAGCGCATAGCAGGACGTAGCCCTGGAGGTCTGGGCGACCGATGGTGATCGTCTCGCGACCCGGCACTTTGGAGTCGCCGTCCAGCGCGATGTAGGGGGGCGCTACTGACGATCCGAGTTGCCGGTAGTAAACGGCCTGGTCCGTCTTGACCGGGCGCTGCCCGGGTGGGGTGACCAGACTCCGGGGGACGTAGAGGGCGTAGAGGTCCAGGTCTGCCCCGGCCCTTCTTCGTGCTGCACTTCCGCCGTTCCACTCGAGAGTGGCTGTCACTACAAGGCTCGGGTCGTCCTTACGCATGTCGATGGTCGCCTGGCCGGCCTTGGTGAGGAGTACTTTGCCCAACGGCGCAGGGAGCCGGGCAGGTGTTGTCACCGGCCTCGGCGGCGACGCCCCAGGTGACAGCTGTCGGCTTCGCGCGGGTGTGACGGTTGGAGGGGTCGCTGCGGTAGGGCCCGGGTCATCTACAACGATGCCGAAGTCCGACGCAAACCCCGTTGTGGACCCCGCCAAGTTCGACTTCTACGCGATGGACTGCTACCGCCTGGTCGGCGAGGACAGGCTCGCCCGGACGCTTGCCGAGGAAGTCCTGCGAGTCGGCACAGACTTTGACGGACACGAACGCTCGCCCATGCGCAACGCGGAGGCTCGCGTCACGCTGGGCGTCGCGGCAGCACGGGAAGGCGACTTGGAACAGGCCCTGACAATGGGAAAGCGCGCTCTCGAAGGGGACCGTCAGTCAGTGCCATCGCTCATCATGACCAGCCGGGAGCTTGCAGCCGAGATGCGACGCCGCTACGCCACGGAGCCGGCCGCGCAGGACTACCTCAACCGGCTCCACTCACTGGCGCAAGCAAAGCCCGGCTTTCTGCCACAGTGAGGATCGACCGAAAAGGATCTAGCCCGGGGCTATTTCTTTTCCCGAAACAATGGAATCACTCCGGCATCGAGATGATCCCGATTTTCCATTGGTTGAGCCTCAAGGAATAGGTCTTCGCGCACTGGGACCCTAGCTGTGACAGTGCGGAAAAGTCCCGGCGTTACTCGGGCCTCCCTAGCCAAAGACATCTCACTCAACCCGACACCGGAAAGGATTTCCACAGCTCGCGGATACAAAGATGGCTGTTCCACGGCCGGCATTTCGCCAGGCTCCCGCCTCCGCCAACCCTTCGATGACAAGTAAGTGATCGCATTGCGGTAGGTTACGTCGCTCATGACACCGAGCGCCCTAGCGCGGTAAAGCAATGCTTGAAGGCTGACACCGTACGTTTCCTTCAGGGCTGCCAGGACTCTCCAATCTGCCTTACTGGGCAGAACATCCCTCAACTCATCTTCTGGCAGCAAGAGTTCAGCGGCAAATCGGTGAGCCTGATTCTCTACAATTTTGCTTCCCGGTTCAGCATCTACGTGCATCACCAGGTGCCCGAGTTCGTGAGAAACGTCAAACCGCTGACGATAGTAATCTTCCTTGGCCGGGTTCAATACTATTGTCGGCCGGTATCCGTCATCGAATGAGTAGGCGTCAACTGCCGCGGTCTGTGCGGGACTGAAGACGACCACGACACCATTGTTCTCCGCGAGGCGAACCAGGTGGCCGACTGGGCCGACCTTGATGTCCCAGTCCTTGCGCAGTAGTCTGGCCGCCTCTTCAGGCAGGGTGCTTGCTTCGTCGTCGATGTCAACGCTCAGCCTTGGGATGTTCGACTCAGGGAACTCGACATGCCGCTCAAGAACGGCACCGACATCCCCAGTGATCATCCCGTAGGCAAACGCTTGATCGCGCGCTAGCTGCGTTGTAGAACGCAGGGACCGAAAATGCGGAATCGTGTTGCCGACAGCAGGCTGATGGGGGCCGGGCAGAAAGAAACTCGGCTCCACACCAAGCGTTAGACACAACTGAGCAACCGTCGCCGGAGCAGGTCGCTTGGTGTTGTTTTCGTATGCCGCAACGGCAGTTGCGCTTTTGTCGATTTTCGCCGCAAGTGCGTTCTTTCGAAGACCGACCAACTGCCGTGCCAGCGTCAAGCGTTGTCCGTCAAAGAGGCGAGAGGCGTCACCCACCTGCACTTCGGTGCGGCGCGAGGATTCCATGACCATCCACTCGTTTCATTACTCGTCGTTCCCCTCCCGCGTCTCGCGGCGGAGACGAACAGGTGCATCCTGCACACCGGGCGCTCCGGGACGGGGGCGGGGAGAAGCAGGAATCGTTCCCGTACTGGGAGTTCCGAAGTCGGTAGCAAGTAGATCATGCTTCCAGTACCAAGCTTCCCCTCCCCCACGGTTCAAACGAGAGCGTCCTAGGTAAAGTTCTCGGACACCCACCTCAAGTTCCACACTGTGGGCGGCAATGAGCGACGTAAGGTCCAAGTCCTCCCCTTCCTCGCTCATCGCCTGAATGATGGAGGCAAGGGACGGGTCAAACTCATCGCCGAACGGGAGCATGGGGTGCGGGTCGACATACCCGTCGGGCTTGCCCTGCGCCGCAACCCGTCGCTTGGTGGGGCTCTTTCGAGGCCAAGGGATCCGGTTGCTCTCCCCGTAGACGAACGAGGCAAGGAGGATGCGCCACCTCCCGCACCGCCACCCTGGCGACTGATTGAGATCCGACCACGTGACCACGCCGGGAGCGATGATCGGCATCTTGCGGTACTCACCGGGAAACAAGCCGGCCGCCACGGCATCTAGACCCGCGCTCGCAGCCTCGGGTGCGTCCACGGCGTACTTGCCCGTGGAGAAGACCCTGTGCAGGCGATCACAGAAGAGCCTGTGGGCAGTCGTTCCGACCCAACCCTGATCATGACCCGTTTCGGGATCGTAGTCCTCCATCGTGCGCCTGTAAGCCGACGTATCAGCCCAGGCGAGGGCGGAGAGCACACCACTGGACCCAAGGTCCTCAAGCGCATCTTCCTGCTCGCTCATGGCACGAGACTATACACCTCAATCCAGTAATCCGCGCATGGAACTGAACCAGGAGAGAATCCTGGCGCTCTCTCGTGAACCGAACATATGAGCTATTCACGGGGCGAACTTACCGCGCGGAGCGATGCAGCGCCACAGATTCGCCCCAATGCATGGACAACCGGCCCCCGTTGACCTTTGGGTTCTCAGATGTTCACCCGCGCCGTCGGGCCCATGCCTCACGATGAGAAGCAAGCTGTCGCCTCTGGCCGACGCCTAGCAGGCCACCGCCACTTGAGAACGGAGTCTGATGATCCCGTCCGACGGAACGCACTATGTCCACTACGAGGCCAGCAAAGGTCAACCTGCCCGCGTGCTGCCTGTCATTGCCTGGGGCGACGACGGCGCTCCCCTCGTTCCCGGCAAAAAGGCACTCTGCAAGGCATACGAGCTGGGCGCCGTCGCGCGTATCAAACGGGATAGCCCGGCCGTTGTGGGAGCGGTGCACGGTGGCGGTTGGCTCATCGACTGCAAGGACAGCGAAGGTAACTCCTGGACTACGCCAATCCTGGCGTGGACCGTACACGCCGATGGCTCAGCCATCCCGATCACCTCGGACAGTGACGGTTTCACGACCGACGCAACAAGTGGCCTCGACAGCTACCGCGTCTACCACCCAGACGCTACGGACGTGCGGAGCCCAGCAGCGGAGTGATTGGCGTTCGGCTGGACGCTCCGCTGGGTCTGATGGGGGCCAAACGGGGGGCCAAACGTCGCAGCCGCACAAGTACCGCGACGGACTCTGGTGGACAGTCACGAAGCCGAACGAGCAGCCCTGATACCGCCGTTGCAACGTCACAAAGGCCCTGTACCGCGTTCGGGGCGAAGAGGTCGCGGGTTCGAATCCCGCCACCCCAACAGTGAGGTCAGGATGGCGTCCCGTGGTGTGGTGTAGGGGATCTTGGCGGGAATGTGCGCCTGTTCTGAGCCGTCGTGTGCGTCGACTGCCTGCGAGTGCTCCCTGAACACGAGGGCGGCCACCGTGTAACTGTCCTGGGTGAACGGGCAGTTCGACCCAAGGGGGTACACGGTGGCCTTGTCCCAGCATGACCTACTTCGCCTGCTGGAGTCACTGCGTTCGGCGGATGGTCTTGAACTCGTGCGCGAAGTCGCCGAGCGGTTGTTGCAGGAGTTGATCGAGGCCGAGGCCACCGCGCACATCGGCGCCGAGTGGAACGAGCAGACGGCCACGCGGACCGGCTACCGCAACGGGGACCGGGACAAGACGGTGACCACACAGGCCGGCGACCTCGAGCTCGCGATCCCGAAACTGCGGGCCGGGACCTTCTTCCCCAGCCTGCTCGAACGCCGGCGCCGCATCGATCAGACCCTCTACGCCGTCGTCATGGAGGCCTACGTCCACGGGGTCTCCACCCGCAGCGTCGATGACCTGGTCAAGGCGCTCGGTTCGGACACCGGCATATCGAAGAGCGAGGTCTCCAGGATCTGCGGCGATCTCGACGAACAGCTCGACGCGTTCCGCACCCGGCCGCTGGACCACACCCGCTTTCCTTACGTGTATCTCGACGCGACCTACGTCAAGGCCCGCATGGACCACCGGATCGTCTCCCAGGCCGTGGTCATCGCCACCGGTGTCACCGAGGACGGCGGCCGCGAGGTCCTGGGCGTCATGGTCGGCGACAGCGAGACCGAGGCCTTCTGGGCCACCTTCCTGCGCTCGTTGCGGGACCGCGGCCTGAGCGGCGTCCGCCTGGTCATCTCCGACAGCCACAGCGGCCTGGTCAAAGCCATCCGCAAGGTCATGCTCGGCGCCGCCTGGCAGCGCTGCCGGGTTCACTTCGTCCGTAACGTCTTCTCCGCGATCCCCAAGGGCGCCGCGGAGATGGTCGCCGCGACGATCCGCACTCTCTTCGCTCAGCCCACCGCCGAAACCGTCCGGGCTCATCTTGACACTGTCGCGGACATGCTCGGCGAACAGTTCCCCAAGGTCCAAGAGATGCTCCTGCACGCGAAGGAGGACCTGACCGCCTTCGCGGACTTCCCTCACCAGCACTGGAAGAAGATCCAGTCGACCAACCCGCTCGAACGGCTGAACCGGGAGATCAAGCGCCGGTCCGAACGTCGTCCAGGTCTTCCCTAACACCGCAGCCGTCAACCGGCTCGCCACCGCCGTCCTCGCCGAACTCCACGACGAGTGGATCGCCTTCCCCCGCCGCTACCTCTCCACCGAGAGCATGGACAGCCTCTATCCGGACACCACAACCCTCCTGCCCGGCACAACCGAGTGATCGCCTACACCACGCCACGGGACATGACCCCGCACCACCACGGTCGGTTGACCCCACCCCCACGAGGGTTGCGGGCCCCGGACGAGGGGCTACGCAGCGGCGTCACCTCCGTTCGCCCGCCGACCCGTGACCCCAGCGCCGGCGCCCCGATTGGCTAGAGGACGCCTCCGTTGGCACGAATGTTCTGGCCCGTCACCCATCGTCCGTCCGGGCCCGCGAGGAAGGCGACCACGTCTGCCAGATCCTCTGGGCGGCCGAGGCGTCCGAGTGAGGTCATTCCGATGGTCATCGCCAGCTTTTCCGGCTCGTTGGCCGCGTTCAGGAGATCAGTGTCCGTGGCGCCGGGCGATACGGCGTTGACCGTGATGCCGCGTGCGCCCAGCTCGCGTGAGGCCACCAGGGTCAGCTGTTCCAGGGCCCCCTTGCCGGCTGCGTAGGGGGCGTTGCCGGGTGCGGGGAAGACGGTGTTGAGGGTGGAGATGTTCACGATCCGCCCGCCGTCCCGCATGTGCCGTGCGGCGTAACGCACAGTGAGAAACACCGACTTCGCGTTGACGGTCATCACTCTGTCGAAATCGGCCTCGGTCGTCTGCGCGATGGGCACGACCTCGGTATGCACAGCCGCGTTGTTGACCAGGATGTCCAGGCCATCGAGCCGGCGTTCGGCCGTGGCCAACAGCTCCTCGGCCGAGCCGGGTTCGGCCAGATCCAGCTGGAGCGCAATGACTTTCCCGCCGGCCTTCTCGGCCTGCCGCACGACCTCGTCCGCGGCGTCCCGGTTCTGCGCGTAGTTGAAGACCACAGCCGCGCCGTCCCGCGCGAGGCGCAGCACGATCGCCCGGCCGATCCCCCGTGAGCCTCCGGTGACGACAGCTGCCTTGCCGGTGAGCACCGCCATGTTCTCTCCCGCCTTGATGGCTCGTCCGTCGCGAGCACCCATACCCACCCAGCGGCCCCAAAAGAGCAAAGGCCCCGTGGCACACCGACCGATGGAGCGCCTCGCTCCTGGCCGGGACGTACTCCTGCGCAGGGCCGGTGAGGCGTGCGGCGCTGCGGATTCCCGTCGGTGACCGGTGTCCGAACGGTACGAGGCCGCGGTCGGCGCCGGCCTCGACGTACCGCCGTCCGCCGCCGTGAACGCGTGTGCCGTGTCGCCGGGAGAGATGACGCGTTGGAACGAACGGGTTCGGCAGTGACCGAAGCAGGGAGATCGTCCACCGGGTCGACTCCGGCAGCAAGCACGTGAGGTGAGTGGGACTGTGAAAGTGGAGCGCTGCGAGGAGTGCGGCGGCCGGGTCGTCATCGGGCTCGGGTGCGACTGCCCGCCGGGCTCGCCCGGTTCGGCGACCCCCCGTTCGGTGAAGGCGTCCGTGAAGAGGGAGTGGCGGGCTCATCCGGATGACACGATCCTGATCTCCTCGGGGCAGTGCGCGCACCTGCCCGGCTGGTGCGACCACATGACCGAGGACGACGTACGGCCCCCGGGATGGGGGTGGATCCCGAATCCTCCGCGCGGGCTCTGGGAGCGGTTGAGCAGTACGTTTCCGGCGACCGCGACCGAGGGCAATCCGAAGCGGACGGCCGTGCGGCGGTGCTCCACCTGTGTGGCGAACCTCGCCCAGGGCTGACCACCGCCCTCCAGCACCGCTGTGCTCCCGCTTCAGTGGACGCGGCCGTACCTGTCGACAGCCGTGCCCGCCTGCGCCGGCATCAGCAGGGTCAGTAGGCGATGATGAGCCGCGCAGACGGCCGGTCGATCACAGCTGCGTCGGCGAGGTCGCTGTCCGGAGTGCGTCCGCGGGTTGGCGCGGGTTGGGCGGTGATCCCAGGCTCGACGGTCCGGGGGACTCCAGGCACGGATCTGCGTGCAGATCCGCTCCATAGTGAGGTAGGCGATGGAGTCGCCCCTCGACGAGGGCGGGGCTCAGGGCGGGTGAAGCTGGGGCGGTGGAGGCCGGTCTCCATCGCTGCGGCCTTCGCGGTGATACGGCAGGTCGCTCGTTCGGTGGCGCTCAGACGCAGCCAGAAGCCGTCGAAAGACTCGCCGGAGCCGGCCGTCTCGTCGGTCCAGACGACCGACTTCGGCCAGGTGAGGGCGTCGCACAGCAGCTCTGGGGCGATGGGCTGGTCCTCGTCCCAGGAGAGCCTGACGAGTCGGTTGTCGTCGATGTAGGCGTTCCGCTCGCCGTCCTGGCCGATCACCGGGAGGAAAATCCTCCTACGCCTCGCCCGCCACTGAATCAGCGCCCTCTTCGCCACGCTCCGCGACAGAACCTTCCGCGAGCCCAGAAACCGACGAACTGCCTGACGAAGAGCATGGGGCCCTCCTCGGTTGTCACCAGCGGCGAGCCGTTCCCAGGACAGCATCCGGCTTCCCTTCAGAAAGACACGATCCCGGGCAAGCACTGACAGCTCCTCCCTACGAGAGGGCCGCCCCGGCCGCCTGGGGAACGGAGCACAGCTCCACCGCTTGCGCTCCACCTCGTTCCGCACCAAGGTCGGCTTGACCGCGCGGCTCAGCCTGGACAGCCAGCCAGCGATCGACGCTCTGCGCTGAGGTCATGGCACCGAGACTCGGCATGATGTGTTTCTGGCTCAGGTGATGCAGTTACCGACAGTGCATGCCTGCCGTCGCGGCTGACTGTCGTCGGTCGAAGCACTGACGATCTTCGAAACCAGGCACCAATGGCACTCACGAAGGGCGCTCCATGTCCTTGACCTGGTCATTGAGACCCAGCCGGAGGCCGCCGCCGACCTCGTGCATGCCCTACGGTTGCTCCTCGGAGCAACGTCACACCCATTTTCAGAGGAGCAGACAGTGAGCCCCTGGGCTGTCGCACTTATCATCTATTCTTCTCTCGCACTATTGTCCTTTTTGCCAGTCCTGCGCGTTCTCATCAGATGGGTTAATCTCAACCCCGGCGGCCCGTCATTTGATCAATCGCCACATTTCTCCGAGGACGGAAAGGCCCTGCTAGAACAGAACTTTGAACGCATGCAAGGGACTCTTATATTCTGGAAGACACAAGCTGAACGCTATCGGACGTTTCATATTTACTCGCTATCCTGGATCAGCCTCTCCACGGTCGGCGTCCCCCTACTGGCGCAGGCCACTACCGAAGACCCCTGGTCTAAGTGGCTGCTGACAGTGGTAGCGACTCACTCGGCCGTACTGCTCGCCGTATCACGCGCTTTCCGAGTGGAAGCGCACTACAAGGCCTTCAGGAGTGGGGAATCAGAGTTCTACGACCTGTATCGCCGAATGCTTGACCGACCGAGAGTTTTCGGGCAGGAGCAGAGTGAACAAATTGACAAATACTTTGAAAATGTGGAAACGGTACGGAAGGTAGTCCGCAATGCGGAAACCGATAACTTTCCGTCAGTAGAAGATGCGCAAGGGATTGTCGTGTTGCGCAGCGATTCCCCGTCCGGTACCCGTCAGCCCTAACACAGCGAAGGCCGGTTTCCATACGATGCTTCTCGCAGCACCGGTCGAGCGGTTGGGCCGCGCCTCAACGACAGTTCGATATGTGTCCGTACCTCCGGTCACGTTGTTCAAGGCGGGCACCTCTGCGGTGAGGGCCGGGTTGTGCAGCCGGGCGATGCCGGACTCCGTGAAGGCCCGGCAGTCGTTGCGGCTGCCGGGCAGCGGTAGACCGATGATCACGACCAGGCGGCTGTTGGCGTCGATGACGACCCACAGGCTGGTCGAGTACCGGTAGTTCTTGCCGGATGCGGCGACACCGCGGTCGCGGGTGGGCACCAGGATGCCGTCGACGATGCAGACGGTGTCCTTGCGCGGTCGGCGCGCGGGCGAGACGGCCAACAGCGGTGCGAGATGGTCCAAGACTCGGTCGGCCGCGGACTTCGAGCAACGGCGCCACCAGTACGAGGTTGGTTGCGGGCCGTCCGTCTTGTGATGGCCTCTGTCTCCAACGGGTCTTCAAGTTGCTGGCCGTATCAGGTGAGGAAGGTATTGAAGCCTCTCGCTGCCGGCTGCCCGCCTCGGGCCTTGGAATCGACGTTGCCGTGACGTTTGGGCCGCAGAAAGTGAGGAACCACGACAACTGCACGAGGAGCGAAGGGTTCGAGGATGTCGGCCATCGTCGCGATCACTCGCTGACCGGGGCGTCGCGCCAGGTCAGTGGCGTGGCCGTCTTGAGCCACGAGGACGATCGTGCCGCCGTCGGCCACCAGTGAGTAGTTGGACGGGTGCTCGGCTTCCCCGGTCTTCTTCAGGCCGGCCAGAGCCTTGCGGATCATCTGGAGGTTGCCCGACCGTTGCTCCGGAGAGAGCCGCGGTCATACGGGGCGAGCACGCCGTCCACTCCTTCCAAACCCCTGGTTGCACCCTTCCGCACTGTATAGACGCCGTCATCCCATTCTTCTGCTTGAGGGCGCTAAAGATCGCAGAAGCGAACACTGAGACACCCGTCCTTTGGCGTTGGTCTGGTAGCAACTGAGCCGTCCCCTCAGTCTCCGTACGCCTGCCTCCAGCGTCTTCGATGCCGGGTGTCGCCCTGGCCCGTGCCGTTGATCCGGGACAGGGCGGGGAGGGTGGCTCCGGCGTTCCAGGCGCCCAGGTGGTCGCGGTGTATGGCGAGGATGCCGTGCTGGACCGCGAAGCGTTCCGAGGGGCGGCTGAAGCGGGTGGTCGTGACGAACACGGCCATGTCGGCGTCGAAGTGCACTCTGGCTCCCAGCAGGTCGCGGAGTTCGCGGCCGGCGATGGTGCTGGTCGGGGTGTAGCGCTTGCACTGGATCACCATGGTGCGGCCGTCCGGGAGGCGGCCGAGGACATCGGCTCCGTTGTCGTTCGCGCCGCCCACCCTGCGTACCTCCGTGCACCCGTCCCGTCGGCACAGGCTCGCGACCAGTTCCTCGAACTCCGTGCCGGTCATCGCGTCCACCTCGGTCAGCGTCCGTCGCCCGGCGGCGAGCGCGTCCGCCTGCCGCCACACCTGGTCCCGCCCGCGTACCAGCCGGTCCGTGCGCCACAGCCACCACGCCGCCGTCCCCACCGCGGCCAGCAGTACGGCCCCTGTCGCATAGGGCCAGACCACCGACCAGAACATCACCACCAGGACCGTCGCGACGGCAGCGCCCGCCGCCGCCCGTTTCAGCCGGGCCGCCCTCCGCCTTCTCGCGGCGGCACCTCGTCCGCGCCGGGTTGCCATCCGTGCCTCCCCTCCCCCAGCACAGGAGTCTCGCCAACGAGGATCGGCACGAGTAGAGCGCGCGGTCGGCCATTGGCCGGATCCCGCGCCGTGCTCCGGGCTCAGTCCCTCGGCTCGTCGGCCACGGCGATCTCCGCCCACACCGTCTTGCCCACCGGGCGGCGGGGCTCCCAGCCCCAGCGCACCGACAGCACGTCCACCAGGAACAGGCCACGGCCCGACTCCCCTTCGGGGCAGGTGGGCGGTGAGCCGGCCGCGGGACGTTTCGCGCTGGCCGCGTCCGCGACCTCGACGCGGATCAGGGCCGCCGCCTCGTCCAGCGCGAGTCGCAGACCGAAGGTATGGCCCGGTACGTGGCCGTGCCGGACCGCGTTCGCGGTCAGCTCCCCCACCACCAGGGCCACCGCGCACGACGTGTCCGACGACCTCGCGTGCCCCCATTCCTCCATCCGCCGTACGGCCAGACGCCGGGCGAGGCGGGCTCCTCGCGGTGACGATGCGAACTGCGCCTTGAACGAGGGGGGCGTTCCTGTCAGCACGGCTGGTTACGTCCTTGTCTTTCGTCCGAGGAGTCGAGCGGCAAGTGCTCGTTTCGTTACGTTCCGCACTCAAGGGTCGGTCCGTCGTCCTACGCTCGGAAGGTGACGCGGCATTACCTCTCAGGCCGTAAGGAACGGAAGTGACGCCTTGGCCAAAGAAATTGATCCCGGTGAGTCCTTCGCCGCCCTCTTCGGTGCGCGGGTACGCAGGCTGCGTACCTCGGCCGGCTTGGCCCAGGCCGAACTCGGGGCCAAGGCCCACGTGGTGAGTACCCGGATCACGCAGATCGAGCGGGCCTCCGGGGCGAAGCCCACGCTGGAGCTGGCACGTGCGCTCGATTCCATCCTCGGCGCGGAGAATCTGCTGGTCGAGCTGTGGCCGTACGTGTATCGGGAGGCCTTCCCCGACTGGTCCCGCGCGTTCATCCGTCATTCGGAACGGGCCATTTCCGTCCGGGAGTACGCCGCCCATGTGGTGCCGGGTTTGTTGCAGACGGAGGAGTACGCACGGGCGGTACTGAGTCTGGACACGCTGGTCGACAGCAAAGAGGAACTGGAGGAGCGGGTCGCGGCCCGGATGGGGCGGCAGCAACGTCTGATTCCGCCCGGCCATCCGGAGTTGTGGGTGGTCCTGGACGAGGCGGTACTGGAACGTTCGATCGGCGATCTGGACGTGATGCGGAGGCAGTTGCGGCGCTTGCTCGACGCGTCCGCCGAGCCGCACATCACTGTCCAGGTGATGCCGTTCGACCAGGGCGGGCACGAGGCGATGGGCGGGTCACTGACCGTCCTGACGCTTCCGGACGGCTTGGAAGTCGCTTACGCAGAGGGGTCGGACTACGGCCGGCTCACGGAAGAACCGGCCAACGTCCGTCACTACAAGGCGATGTACGATCAATTGCGGGCGGCAGCCCTGCCTCCTCTCATGTCGCTCGACATGATCCAATCCGTGATGGAGGACAGCTATCGTGGCGCGAATGTCCCATCCCGTTCCGAACGACGCCGCCTGGCGCAGAAGCAGTTACAGCAATCAAGCGGGGGGCGACTGCGTGGAAGTCGCCGACGGATTCCGGGCCGTCGTCCCCGTCCGTGACAGCAAGGTCCCGACCGGACCCGTGCTCTCCTTCGAGTGCGACTCCTGGATTGCGTTCATAGGCCAGCTCAAAGCCATCCCGCACCGTCCCTGAGCCGACCGGCCCACTGGTACGCCGTAACACATGTTCCGATCCGAGACGGAGGGCTACCACCGTGAAACGAATGTCCCTTCCCGATCCGAACGACGCCTCCTGGCGCAGAAGCAGCCACAGCAACCAGGCAGGAGGCAACTGCGTGGAAGTCGCCGACGGATTCGCGGCCGTCGTCCCCGTCCGTGACAGCAAAGCCCCCGACGGCCCCGTGCTCCACTTCGACCGCGACTCCTGGACCGCGTTCATGGGCGAACTCAAAACCGACCCGCACCGCCCCTGAACCGACCATCCCACCGGTACGTCGTACGACATGATCCGATCCGAGACGGAGGGCTACACCGTGAAACGAATATCCCTTCCCGATCCGAACGACGCCTCCTGGCGCAAGAGCAGCCACAGCAACCAGGAGGGCGGCAACTGCGTAGAGGTCGCCGACGCATTCCAGCGCGTCGTCCCCGTCCGTGACAGCAAAGCCCCCGACGGCCCCGTGCTCGCCTTCGACCGCGACTCCTGGACCGCGTTCATGGGCGAACTCAAGACCGACCCGCACCGCCCCTGAGCCGACCGGCACGCTGGCGCCGCGGTCCTCGATTTGTCATGTGCGCGTAGTGTACGCACCGCCTCACTGTCTCGACCTCCGACCTGGTTGGCGCGTTTTCGCCGACGGCGCTCTATGGTGTCTCGGGTTGTCCAAGGAAAAGCCTGGGTCGAAACAGGGGGCCAGTCGTGGGTGCTGCGCGTACGAGCAGGACGCCGTTGCCGGGGATCGGGGTGCGGTACGACCTGGTCACCCGCGAGCGGCGTCAGCTGTCGGTGGTGGCGGAGCGGGACGGGGCGCGGACGCTGAGCGCGTACCGCACGGATGATCCGGACGACTGCGCGCTGTCCGTGAGGTTGACCACGGAAGAGGCGGCGCTGGTCATCGACGCGCTGATGCCCGCCCATCACAGTCCCAGCCTGCTGTCGACGACCGAGCTGGGCCTGGTCGCGGAGCGGGTCGGGCTGTCGGCGACGTCCTACTGGAACGGACGCGTGCTCGGCGACACCCGGATGCGTACGGAGACCGGCGTGTCGATCGTGGCGGTGCTGCGGCGGGCCGAGGCGATCCCGTCACCGGGGCCGGACTTCCGGCTGGCCGGCGGGGACACGCTGATCGTGATCGGTACCCGCGAGGGCGTCGACGCGGCCGCGGAGGTCCTCGGCCGGGAGTGAGCGGCACGGCCCTCACAGCGGCCTGGTCGGCCAGTCGAGCAGGCGGGCGCCGATGACCGCGGTCTGCAACGTGTAGCGGTGCGCGGGGTCGGCGGGATCGGTGCCGGTGAGCGTGCGGACGCGTTGCAGCCGGTACGTCAGCGCCCGCACACTCAGTGTGAGCCGGCGGGCGGCTTCGGCGGCCACGCAGCCGGTGTCGAAGTAGACGGTCAGGGTGTCGAGGAGGGGCTGGGCTCCGCCGCGCGCCTGCTCCAGCGGGCCGAGGGTGGCCTCCACGAGGTCCATCAGGGCCTGCCGGTCGCGGGCGAGGACCGGGAAGATCAGCAGGTCGGCGGCGCGCAGCAGCGGGTCGTCGAAGCCCATGCGCTGGGCTGTGTCCAGGGCGTTGAGGGCCTCCTCGTAGGAGTGCCCGATCCCGGTGGAGCCGGGCCGGGGGCGGCCGACGGCGACCTGGCCGCCGTCGGTGGCGGCGTGGGCGTGCTTGGCGAAGTGGAGCAGTACGTCGTCCTGGTCGCCGGGCGCGATGCATATCATGCGGCCGTCCTTGGCGGTGAGCAGGATGCGGCGGTTCTCGAAGCGGGCGAACAGGGTGTCCGCCACCTGCCTAAAGGCGGAGTCGGTCTCGACGTACTTGTCCGCGCCCTCGGCGACCGCCACCGCGTGGGCGCGGGAGAGCCGCAGCCCGAAGCGTTCCGCACGCGCGGCGAGGTGTCCGGGGTCGCCGCCCCCGTTGAGCAGGTCGTCGATGAACCCGCGACGGGCCTCTTCCTCCTGCCGTATGACCAGGCGCTGGGCCCGCTCGTAGCCGTCCGCGAAGGCGTCCAAGGCCTGTTCGACCACGGACAGCACGTCGCGCGGGTCGGCCTTGTCGGGCCAGGCGGCACGCCCGGCCGCGAGGTGTTCGCGCACCAGCACGCGCCATCCGTGGCCGGACATCGCGGCCCTCGCGCCCAGCTCGCGGCGCGAGTCGCGCTCCTGGGGGGTGAGGCCGCGGCCGGTGGCGGAGGCGTCCGCCACGATCCGGGCGTAGCCGTCGAGGAACTCGCCAGGCCTGTCGTGCACGGGGTCGTCCATCCCTCCTGCCGTGGCGGGCCGAGGGGCCCGGCGCGTTCTCAGACGTTGATGTGCGGGGAGTCCGCGGTGGGCTCCGCGCCGGTGGCGGCGGACCCCGGGGCCGGTGCGGTGGGCCGGCGGGTGACGCGGCGCGCGATCGGCTCGGTGAAGCGGGCGGTGAGGGGGCCGAGGACGACCAGGATGAGGACGTACGCGGTGGCCAGCGGGCCGATACGGGGCTCCACGCCCACGGCGAGTCCGGCGATGACGATGGAGAACTCGCCGCGGGCGACCAGGGTGCCGCCCGCCCGCCAGCGGCCCGCGCCCTGGATGCCGGCGCGGCGCGCGGCGTACCAGCCGGTGGCGACCTTCGTGAGAGCGGTGACGGCGGCGAGGAGCAGGGCGGGGACGAGGACGGGCGGGATGTCGGCGGGGTCGGTGGACAGGCCGAAGAAGACGAAGAAGACGGCGGCGAACAGGTCGCGCAGCGGGGTGAGGAGGCTGCTGGCGCCCTCGGCGACCTCACCGGACAGGGCGATGCCGACGAGGAAGGCGCCGACGGCCGCGGAGACCTGGAGTTCCTGGGCGAGCCCGGCGACGAGAAGGGTGAGGCCGAGGACGACCAGCAGCAGCATCTCGGCGTTGTCCGAGGAGACCGCGCGGCTGATCAGGCGCCCGTGGCGGAGCGCGACGTAGAGGACGGCGCCGACGGTGCCCAGGGAGATCAGCAGGGTGACGCTGCCGCCGGCCAGGCTGACGCCGGCCAGCAGGGCGGTCAGGATCGGCAGGTAGACGGCCATGGCGAGGTCCTCGATGACGAGGACGCCGAGGACGACGGGGGTCTCGCGGTTGCCCAGCCGGCCGAGGTCGCCGAGTACCTTGGCGATCACTCCGGAGGACGAGATCCAGGTGACGCCGGCGAGTGCCACGGCGGCCACCGGGCCCCAGCCCAGAATCAGCGCCGCCACGGCGCCGGGGACGGCGTTGAGGACGAAGTCGACCAGGCCGGAGGGGTACTGGGTCTTGAGGTTGGTGACCAGTTCGGAGGCGCTGTACTCCAGGCCGAGCAGGAGCAGCAGCAGGATGACGCCGATCTCCGCGCCGGTGGCGACGAACTCCTCGCTGGCCTGGAGCGGCAGGATGCCGCCGTGGCCGAAGGCGAGGCCGGCCAGCAGGTAGAGGGGGATGGGGGAGAACCCCACCCGGCCCGCGAGGCGGCCCAGGAGCCCCAGGGCGAGGATGATCGCTCCCAGTTCGATCAGCATGGCGGTCGTGTCATGCACGGGCGACTGTCCTCCGGTTCGGGTTCGGTGGCGGCGTCTGTGCCTTCTCGGGCTTCTCGGCCTTCTCGGTCAAGGGCGCGGTGGGTCGGCGCAGCCGAGGGTGGCGTGGTGTGCGGGGCCGGTCCGGGTCGGTCGGGCCGGGGCGGCGCACTGGCGCGGCGGGGGTGGGGTGAGGGTGGGGTAGGGCCGGGGGTGGCGGGATGTGGCCGTTCGGCGGCGGACGGTCGGCGTTGGGCGTTCGGGTGCGACGTGCGGCGTTCGGCTTCGGCGTTCAGCAGGTGCGTCGGGCCGGGTGCGGGGCCGGGAGGTCAGGCGCCGAGGCGGGCCGCGTTCGCATCAGGAACGCTGTCACGGGCGGTGTTGTCGATACGCACGGTCCTGACGGCCGGGACGGCTCGATCCATGTCGCGTCCCCTCAGTCGTCTCGAATTCCGTCGTCAACACACCACGAGCGGTACGGACACGGTCGGCATGGGCCGAGTATCGCGAATGCCGAGTGTCGCACCGCAAAATGAGCACCCAATCACTCAAGGGAGCGTCACGGCTCGGTAAAGAAGTTTACCGCACGACTTTTTACGCACTGTGGTGCGTTCCATCACATATGCGAATGAAATGGTGTGCGGTTCACGGTGATTCATCGAGCACGCAGGGGACCGCGGGGCGGTCGGCCGACGGGGGCCGCGCGGCGGGCCGGCCCGGGGTTGCCGACGAGGGGGCCGTACAGGCGGCCGGAGACGATGCCGCCGGCGCTCGGCGCACCCGGGGCGGCGACACCGGCCGTGCCCGGCGGTACGGGCCGGTCGCGGCCGGGGCGACATGCCGCTGCGCCGCGATGCCGGGGCGGCCGGCAACGGGCTGGCGGAGCGGGTGGGGCGGGGCGCCGGCGGGGGCGGGGGCGGGGCCGGGCTGGTCGGCGGTGGTGGCCTGGGCCGGAGCCGAGCGCGGAGCCAGGGGCAGGGACAGGGCCACGGGCGAGGCCGGGAGCATGGGCGGGGTCATGCTCCCGGGGTCGGGCTGCGGGGTTTCCGTTCGCGGCGGTCGGGGTCGAGGAGTTCGCCGGCCACTCCGGCGAAGACCAGGCCGGCGGCGATGAGCAGGCCGTGGGCGATGACCACGCCGATGACCAGTGCGCCCAGGGCCACGGCGAGCAGCAGCCAGGCCCGGCGGGAGCGGTACTCGCGCGGTCGGCAGGGGCGGCCGTCGGCGAGGCCGCGGGCGAACCGGGGGTCCTCACGGTGCAGGCCGTTCTCGATCTCGCTGAGCTTCTGGTTGTAGGGGACGGGCATGGTGTCCTCCTCCCGGCGCGGGGCCCTGGGCGGGCGACGCGGTCAGTGGGGCGGGCCATGTGCTCTCCTCACGGGGTGGGACAGCACGATCACGCCAAAACGGAGCGGCACGTCCACGCGTACGCGGCCGTCCACGCGGGGACGACGGTGGTACCGATCGGTCCGTGGCCCGCAAGGCCTCCCGCGACCGGCAGGGATGCGGCCGACCCCGGCGGTGCGGTCCGGTCGTGTCGCTGCGTTCATCGGCGCGGGCTCCTCTCGTGGTCGGACGGCCCGTGGCCGGGGCCTTGGCGGGCCCGGCGCGTCCTTCGCGGTACGAGCGCCGCCGACCGGCCGGTGCCGCCGTCGAGTGCGGCGGCCTCTGGGGCCGATGAAGGGGAGTTGCTTCCAGCGTCCCCCACCCGGGGTGACGGCACCATCCGGGGCGGTACCCAAATACGCCCGCGTGCGGTGTGTAGGCGTGTATGGGGCCCGCGTCACGCCCCCGGGACCCCTGGCCCGCCCCGGAGGGCCGGCCGGCCCCCGGGTCCGTGCGATCTTGCCGTGCCTGCCGCCCCGCGTGCCGGGGCGGCCCGATGCCGATCGTCGCCGCCGTCGACGTGATGCCGGCCAAGCGCGGGACGTCCGTGGACGAACCCGCCGACCGCCTCGGAACCACCCCCGCCGACCCGGCGGTGCACTCTGGGACTCTGGGAGAAGATCCGTGTGCCCCTCGCGCCCGCGGGGACCGACCCGAGAAGGACCACCTCGTGATCATCTTCGGCACCAAGAGATACGTGTACCAGCTCGCGATACTGACGCTGGTGTGCGGCCGGTGCGGCAACCCCGCCGCGCACACGCTCAGGAAGCGCGTCACGAAGTTCACGCTGTTCTTCGTGCCGCTGTTCCCGTTCTCCACGAAGTACGCGACGCAGTGCACCTTCTGCGGCGCCGAACAGCAACTGCCCAAGGAGCAGGCGGAGCGGCTCCGGTCCCAGGCGGGCGGCACGCCGGGCGGCCCCGGCGGTCCGTCGTACGGGCAGCCGCAGCAGCAGCCGTACCGGCAGCCGTGACGACCGCCCGCGTCGCCGAGCTGACGTACTACCCCGTCAAAGGGTGCGCCGGGGTCCGGGCGCGCGAGGCGACGCTGACGCCCGCGGGACTCGCGCACGACCGCAGTTTCATGGTCGTCGGCGACGACGGCGTCTTCCGCACACAGCGACGGGACCCGCGGCTGGCCGTGATCCGGCCGGAGATCAGCGCCGACGGCCTGCGACTCACCCTCCGCGCGCCGGGCGACAGGGGGAACGGGGGCGGCGACCGCATCAACGTCGAGGTGGACACGACCGGCCCCCGGCGGCCCGTCGAGCTGTTCGGGACGCCGTACCGCGGCATCGACCAGGGCGACGCGGTGGCCAAGTGGCTCTCGGACCTGCTCGGCACGCCCAGCAGGCTGGTCCGCGTGCCGCCGGAACACGACCGGGTGACGGACGGCAGGACGCCGGGCACCTCCGGCTACGCCGACAGCGGCGCCGTGCACGTCCTCTCCCGCTCCAGCCTGGACGAACTGTGCCGCAGGCTGGCCGAGCGCGGCGAACCCCCGCTGCCGATGAACCGCTTCCGCCCGAACATCGTCGTCGACGGCTGGGACGCACCGCACACCGAGGACCGCGCCCATCACCTCACCCTCGGCACGGCCGAACTGGGCTACGCCAAGCTCGCCGTCCGCTGCGCCGTCACCATGGTCGAGCAGGAGTCCGGCACACCCTCGGGCCCCGAACCGCTGCGCACCCTCGCCGGCTACCGCAGGGCCGCCCGGGGCGGCATCGCCTTCGGCACGAAGTTCTCCGTGCTGCGACCCGGCACGCTCCGCGTCGGGGACGACGTGACCGTCGGGCAGTGGGGGGAGTCCGAGCTGCGGGCCGGACGGTAGCGGGGGCCGTCGTCGGGACCCGGGACAGGGCCGGCCCGCCCAGGAGGTCTGGGCGGGCCGGTCTCCGGACGGGGTCCGTCGGACGGGGTGTCAGTCGGTGATCTCCACCTTGCCGTTGGCCGGGCGGGCGGGCTGGTCCGTCGTGTCCGTCGGGCGCAGCGGCTTCGGGTTCTGGCCGATGATGTTCTTCAGCAGGGCCGCGAGGTCGACGCCCGTGGTGGAGCCGAGCAGTTCCATGCCCTGGGCCACGTTGTCGGCGACCGTGCGGGACAGTTGGCTCGCGCCGTCCGTCGAGATGACCGTCATCTTGTCCACGGCCGAGAGCGGCTCGGACGCCTTGGCCACCACCTGCGGCAGCACCTCGACCAGCATCTGCAGCACGGCCGCCTCGCCGTACTGCCCGAAGGCGTCGGCCTTCTGACGCATCGCCTCGGCCTCGGCCGAGCCCTTGGCGCCGATCGCGGCGGCCTCCGCCTCGCCCTCGAGCCGTACGGCCTCGGCGATCGCCGCACGCCGGGAACGCTCGGCCTCACCCTGCTTGAGGCCCTCGATGGCCTCGGCCTCGGCCAGCGCGCCGCGCCGCTGCTTCTCGCCCTCACCGGTGAGCCGGGCCCGCTCGGCCTCGGCCTGGGCCGCGGCGATCTCCGCCGAGCGCTCGGCCTCCGCCTGCTTGACCCGCGCCACCCGGCGGGCCTCCGACTCCTGCTCGGCCGCGTACCGCTTGGCGTCGGCGGGCTTGCGCACCTCGGTGTCGAGCTGGCGGTCCTTCAGGGCGGCCTGCCGCTCGGCGACCTTCTCCTGCTCGGCGAGGATGTCCTGCTCCCGGGCCGCCTCGGCGAGCGGGCCCGCGGCGTTGGCGCGGGCCGACGCCTGGTCGGTCTCGGCCTTGATCTCGGCCTGCTTCAGGTAGAGGGTCCGCTGCGCGACCGCGATCTCCTCCTCGGCCTTCAGCCGCGCCTGCTCGGCGGCCCGCCGGGCCACGGCCTCGGCGATGTCGGCCTCCTGCTTGGCCCGCGCCGCCTCGGGGCGGCCGAGGTCCTCCAGGTAGGAGCCCTCGGTGGTGATGTCCTGGATCTGGAAGGCGTCCAGCACCAGGCCCTGCCCGGACAGGCTCGCCTCCGCCTCCTCGGCGACCTGCCCGGCGAACGCGGCCCGGTCCCGGATGACGTCCTCCACGGACATCCGCCCGACGATCGCGCGCAGTGCGCCGGACAGCACCTCCTGGGTGAAGCCGACGATGCCGTCCTGCTGCATCAGGAACCGCTGGGCGGCGGCGCGGATGGCGTCCTCGGTGCCGCCGACCTTGACGATCGCGACGCCTTCGAGGTTGGCCTTCACTCCGCGCAGCGTCACCGCGCCGCGCACGGCGACCGGGATGTGCCGCGAGGAGAGGTCGAGCGTGAACTTCTGCTGCACGAACGGCACGACGAACACGCCACCGCCGACCACGACCTTCTGGCCGCTGTTGTCGGTGAAGACGCGCCCCGTCTCGGGATCGGTGGACTTCTTGCCACGCCGTCCCGTGACAATGAACGCCTCGCTCGGGCCGGCCACCTTGTAGCGGCTGACCACCACCAGCGCGAGCAGCACCAGGAGTACGACGACTCCCACCACCGCGATGACAACTGGACTCATGACAACGCCCCCGAATCACAGAACACAGAGAGGAACAACGGAACACAGGAAGAGACAGAAATACGGAAGAAGAAAGGCGAGTGAAAGACAGAAGTGAGAGACAGAACAGAGAGAACGGCCAGAAGTGCCGGAGGGGAAGCAGTCAACGGTCGACGGGGCGGACCACGACGGACGTGCCCGTCGGTACCGACTCGACCCACACCTCCGCACCGCGCGCCACCGGCTCCGCGCTTCGGGCCGCGCACTTCAACGGCTGACCGCCCAGCCGGAGCAGCACCTCGCCGTAGCCGTCCGCCGGAATGGCGGTCACGACCTTGCCGGAGGTGCCGAGAAGGTCGTTCGTGCGGGGCGTGACGGCGGTCTGGTCCCGCATCAGCGCGCGGCTGAAGCGGTACGTCAGCCAGCCCGCCGCCACTCCGGCGGCCACACCCACCCCGGTGGCGCCCACGGGGCCGGTCCAGCCGGTGCCGAGGGCGATGGCGCCGCCGAAGCCGGTCATCGCCAGGAACCCGGCGACCACCGGCAGCGACAGCCACCCCTCCAGGACGCCGTCCAGCACCCCGTCGAACACGCCCTCCAGCACTCCGTCGAAGATCAGCGCCAGGGCGAGCAGCACGACCCCCGTGATACCCAGCCCGAGAAACCAAGCCATGCGCGCTTCCCCCTCCCGACCGTCGCCGAGCCACGGTGAAACGAATCATCACATGCGGCGCTCCGGCATGTCATTGCCGTGTCCCGGCAATCTTCACCCGCCCTCGATGCCGTCCCCGTTCTCTTCCGGCTCTCGTGGAACCGCACCCGCCGCCTGTACTGTCTTTTGACAAATGGGGACACATACGGGGAGCGTTCCGAACCAGGTTCCGCAGGGTGACACCTACGCGCACATGGTGGTGTGCGGAGACGACGGGCTGGCGCATCGCCTGGCGGCCGAACTGCGCGGTGTCTACCGCGAACAGGTCACCCTCGTCGTCCCGCCCTCCGGGGGCCGGGTGCGCCAGCCGGTGGTGGGCCGGGCCCGCGCGGCCTCGGCGGCGCTGCTGGACATGGTCAACGCGGCCGTCAGCCGGACCGGCAACGGCGACCAGGGCGGCACCAGTCGTGAACTGGAGGCCGCCGAGCCGACCGAGGAGGTGCTCACGGAGGCCGGCGTGGACCGGGCCACCGCGCTGGCCCTCGTGTACGACGACGACGAGACCAACATCCGCGCGGCCCTGACCGCCCGCCGGCTCAATCCGCGGCTGCGGCTGGTCCTGCGCCTGTACAACCGGCGTCTGGGCCAGCACATCGAGGAACTCCTCGACCAGAGCGCCGCGCTGGCGATCGGCGCCGGACGGGCGGGCGGGCCCGGCGGCGCCGAGTCCTCGACGACCGTGCTGTCCGACGCCGACACGGCCGCGCCGGCGCTCGCGGCCACCGCCCTCGTCGGCACCAGCAAGGTCGTGGAGACCGACGGTCTGCTGCTGCGCGCGGTGGAACGGCACCCGCCGCGCCCCGGTGAGGTGGCCGACCCCGGGCTGTGCACCCTCGCGCTGCTGTCCGCGACGAGCAACGACCCGGCCGGGGCCGACGGTTCCGAGGACAGCGGCGACCAGGGGCCGCAACTGCTGCCCGACGCGGCGGCGGTGGCGGCGGCGACCGGGCGGGGGACGGTGGCCCTGGAGCAGGTGTCGTACTCCGGGCCGCCGCTGCCGGCCCGGCGCGCCGTCGTGCCGCCGTTCAGCGAGCTGTTCTCCCTGCGGCTGCGGTGGTCGCTGGCCGGTCTGGCGGCGTGCGTGGTGGCGCTGGCCGTGGCGCTGATGGTGGTCACGGGCGACCATCCGCTGCACGCGACGTATGTGACGCTGCTGGACCTGTTCTCCATCAACGAGCCCGCGCACAACGACGACGTGGGCCGCCAGATTCTGCAACTGCTCTCCGGGTTCGTGGGCCTGCTGCTGCTGCCGGTGCTGCTGGCGGCCGTGCTGGAGGCCCTCGGGACGTTCCGCAGCGCGTCGGCCCTGCGCAAGCCGCCGCGCGGGCTCGGCGGGCATGTCGTCCTGCTCGGCCTCGGCAAGATCGGCACGCGGGTGCTGACCCGGCTGCGGGAGATGGACATCCCCGTGGTGTGCGTCGAGGCCGACCCCGAGGCGCGGGGCATGGCGACCGCGCGGCGGCTGCGGGTGCCGGTGGTGCTCGGGGACGTCACCCAGGAGGGCGTCCTGGAGGCCGCCAAGGTCCATCGCGCGCACTCGCTGCTCGCGCTGACCAGCGTGGACACGACCAACCTGGAGGCGGTGCTGTACGCGCGGTCCGTGCGGTCGCAGTTGCGGGTGGTGCTGCGGCTGTACGACGACGACTTCGCGACCGCCGTGTACCGCACCCTGCGGGCCGCGCACCCGGACGCGCTGACCCGCAGCCGCAGTGTGACGCACCTGGCGGCGCCGTCGTTCGCCGGGGCGATGATGGGGCGGCAGATCCTCGGGGCGATCCCCGTCGAACGGCGGGTGCTGCTGTTCGCGGCGGTGGAGGTGGCGGGGCATCCGCAGCTGGAGGGCCGGACGGTCGGGGAGACCTTTCGGCCGGGGGCCTGGCGGGTGTTGGCGCTCGAGGTCTCCGAGGGGGAGCGGGGGGACCCGGGTGCCGGGGCGGGCGCGGATCCGCAGGGCGCGGGCGCGCAGGGTGCGCGGGAGTCCCGGTTGGTGTGGGAGGTGCCCGACACGTATGTCCTCCGGGGCGCGGACCGGGTGGTGCTGGCGGCCACCCGGCGGGGGCTCGCGGAGTTACTGGGGCGGCGGTCGCGGCAGCGGTCGGACGTGTAGGGGGCGGCGCCCCCCACACCCCCGGCCGGCGGCGGTGGGGAGGCTACGGCCGAGGCAGGTGCCTTGCCGCGAAGTCGAGTTCCAGGCGGAGCTGCTTGATGCGTTCGTCCACGACCAGGGAGCCGTGTCCCGCGTCGTAGCGGTAGACCTCGTGGGTGGCGCCGCGGGCCTCCAGGCGTTGTACGTAGTTCTCCACCTGGCGGATGGGGCAGCGCGGGTCGTTGACCCCGGCGGAGATGTAGACCGGGGCCTTGACCCGGTCGACGTAGGTCAGGGGCGAGGAGGCCTCGAAGCGCTCGGGGACCTCTTCGGGGGTGCCGCCGAGCAGGGTGCGGTCGAGGGCCTTCAGGCCCTCCATCTCGTCGTGGTACGCGGTGACGTAGTCGGCGACCGGCACGGCGGCGATGCCCAGCGTCCACGCGTCGGGCTGGGTGCCGACACCGAGGAGGGTGAGGTAGCCGCCCCAGGAACCGCCGGTGAGGATCAGCCGGCCGGGGTCCGCGAGGCCCGAGGCGACCGCCCACTCGCGCACCGCCGCGATGTCCTCCAGCTCAATGAGACCCACCCGGTGCTTGAGGGCGTCGGTCCAGGCGCGGCCGTACCCGGTGGAGCCCCGGTAGTTGACGCGGACCACCGCATACCCGTGGTCGACCCAGGCGGCGGGGCCCGCGGCGAAGGAGTCGCTGTCGTGCCAGGTCGGGCCGCCGTGGATGTCGAAGACCGTCGGGAGCGGGCCCGCCGCACCGGCCGGCTTCTGGACCAGGGCGTGGATGCGGCCCCCCGGTCCCTCCACCCACACGTCCTCCACCGGGACCGAGCGGGGCGACTTCATGCCGGGCGGGTCCAGGACGACCCGGCCGGTGGTGGAGCGGACGGCCGACGGCTCGGCGGACGACGACCACAGGTACTCCACGGTGCCGTCGGGGCGGGCCGTCGCCCCGGAGACGGTGCCCGCGGGGGTGTCGATCTCCAGCAGCTCGCGCTCCGCGAAGTCGTAGCGGAACAGCTCGCTGCGGGCCTCGAAGCCGTGCACGAGCAGCAGGCCGCCGCCGTCCGGATACCACTCGGCGCTGACGTCGCCGGGCAGCTCCAGGGCGAGGTCGGTCTGCTCCCCCGTGGCCACGTCCCACACCAGCGGCTCCCAGCGGCCCCGGCGCTGGTGCCCGATGAGCAGGCGGGTGTCGCCGCCGACCGGCGCGAAGCCCAGGACCTCCAGGCCCAGCTCCTCCCGGCCGCCCTTGGTGTCGTCCAGCTCGGCGACCGTCGTGCCGTCGGGGCGCAGGACGCGCAGCGCCGAGTGCATGGCGTCGCCGTGCTCGGTGTGCTCGATCGCGATCAGCGTGCCGTCGTGGGAGAGGTCGCCGACGCCCGCGGACTCGCGGTGCCGGTAGATCTCCACCGGGGCGGCGCCGTCGCCGCGGGTGAGGTGGATCGTCGTACCGTCCTCGTCGGTCGAGCGGCCGACCACGGCCGTGCGCCCGTCCCTGCCGAGGGCGAGGCCCGCCGGGTAGGAGTGGCCGAGGCCCGGCACCGCGACCTCGTCCGGGCCGCCCGTGAAGGGCTGGCGGCGCCAGACGCCGAACTCGTCGCCGTCCTTGTCGTCGAACCACCACACCCACTCGCCGTCCGGCGAGAGCACCCCGTCCGTGGTGCCGTTGGGCCGGTCCGTGACCTGGCGCTGCTCGCCGGTCGCCCGGTCCCAGGCGTACAGCTCGTAGGTCCCCGTCGCGTTGGACACGAACAGGGAGCGGTCCGGGGCGTCCTCGGCCCAGTCGGGCAGTGACACTCTCGGCGCCCGGAACCGCTTCTCCCAGTCGGGCATCTGCTCGCCCTGCGTCTGCCGCTCGTCCGCCGGCCCGGACCCGTTGCTCTCAGTCATGGCCCCATACTGCCCAACCCGGGGACGGCGCGCAGACAAGATCCCCAGCCTGTGGAAAACCTTGCCCGTCCGCTTGCCCTCCGCCACGTTTTCCACAGCCCCGCGGCAGGGCCGCACGGCCGCGCCCCGTACCGTGGAGGGCGTGTACCGGTTTCTGCTGACGCCCCGATGGTGGGGGATCAACGTCTTCGTCGTCCTCGCCATCCCCTTCTGCGTCTTCATGGGTTCCTGGCAACTGGGCCGGTTCGAGGACCGGGTGCAGGACCACGAGACCGCGTCCACACAGCACGAGGCGGCCCGCCGGGAAGCCGCGCGGCCACTGGCCGAGCTGCTGCCCGTGGACCAGACGACGGTCGGCAAGCAGACCACCGTGACGGGCCGGTACGACGATCAGCTGCTCGTCCCGGACCGGAAGCTGGACGACCGGGACGGCTTCTACGTCCTCACCCTGCTGCGCACCGACGGCGGCAAGGCCCTGCCGGTCGTCCGCGGCTGGCTGCCCGGCGCCCCCGACCCGGCCAGGGCCCCGGCTCCGCCCACCGGCGAGGTCACCGTCACCGGTGCGCTCCAGGCCGCCGAGTCGCCCGGCGCGAACGGCGTCAGCGGACGCTCCGGGTGGCCCGCGGGACAGACCGGCGCGATCAGCGCGGCGACCCTGCTGAACCTGGTGCCGTACAACGTCTACGACGCGTGGGTCACGCTCAACGAGGGCGACTCCGGGATGCGGGCCGTGCCCGTCAGCGCGCCGCAGAACACGGGGCTCGACCTGAAGGCGTTCCAGAACCTCGGCTACACCGCCGAGTGGTTCGCCTTCGTGGGCTTCGTCGTCTTCATGTGGTTCCGGCTGCTGCGCCGCGAGGTCGAACTCGCCCGGGACGCGGAACTGGGCCTCGCGCCGGAGGACGAGCCCGAGCCGCAGCCCAGCCCGTCCGGCGTCTGACGCCGGGCTCGCCCGCTTTCCCCGGGCCCCGGGCCGCACCGCCGCGGGCGCTACGTACCCGCCAGCACGCCCGTCCAGTACACGGTCCCCGCGCACGCGCCGGCCACCGTGGCCGTGGCCGACTCCGAGCCGCCCTCCGGGGTGTATGTCACCGACACGCTTCCCTCGGCCGGGCCGTCCTCGGTGACCAGCTGGGTCGTGGCGCCGGTGTCGCCGCCGCCCGTGGTGGTGCCGCCCGCGGCGGTCGTGTCCCCGGAGGGCGTGGGGTCGGGCGAGGACCCGCCGGTGCCGCCGCCCGTGCCACCGCCGGTGACGGGACAGGTCTCCGAGGGCACCCAGGCGAACCGCACCTCGTACCCGGAGTCCGGGGCCAGCGTCAGCGAGGCGGCCTCCAGGGACGGATCGGGCAGCCCGGCCGCGGCGTCCCCGGGGGAGTGCCGTGCGGTGCCGATCCTGCCGACGTCCGCCGCTCCCAGCGAGGTGGTGACCACGTTGCCGGGACCGGTGACGGCGCAGGCGTCCGAGGAGGCGTTGGTGACGCGGAACGAGCCGTAGACGACGCCCGCGGAGTCGGGCTCGGCGATGCTCGCGACGACGACCGGCCCGAAGTGCCCGGCCGTGCACGGGGGGATGTCGGCGGCGGTGCTGGCGGAGGGGGCGGCACCCGGGGCCGAGCCCGTCGCGGCGCCGCTCTCCCTGCCGTCGGGCGTCGCGTCGGCGCCGGTGCTGTCCGTGCCCTCGGCGGTGCCCGCCGCGCCGGTGCCGCCGCTCCGGCCGCCGCCCGGGTCCCTGCCCTGGGAGGAACCGCCGTGCGCCTGCGAGGCGCTGCCCGCGACGGACGGGTCGGCGCCGGGGCCGGTGGAGTTGGAGACGTGCACGAGGGCCGGGACCGCCGTGCCGATGAAGAGGGCGGCGGCCGCCACGCCGACGGCGGCCTGGCGCCTGCGGGCCCGTCGGGCGGGTACCGCGCGGCGCAGGTGCTCCAGGGTGCCGTCGCTCGGCCGTACGTCCTGGACCGCGTGGTGCATCATCCGGCGCAGTGCCGGCTCGTCGGAGTCGAGCCCGTCGGGCCCCTGCGTGTCGGGGCCCTGGTCGGCGGGGCCGTGGTTCACAGTTCCGTTCCCAGCGTGCGTGTGCTTCGGCTGCTCTTGCCCGTTCGGATCGGCCGGACCGGCCGGCGGGGGCCCCTGCGGGGAGCCGTCCCGGGGCTCGTCCCCGTCGTCCTCCCCGTGTCCGTCGTGTCCCTCGTGCCCGTGTCCGTCGTGGACGTGGCGCCGCGGCTCGTTGCCCCCGCTCATGCCGGCGCCTCCATGGCGACCCTGAGCGCCGCGATGCCGCGCGAGCCGTACGCCTTGACCGAGCCCAGCGATATGCCGAGCGTCTGGGCGACCTGTGCCTCGGTCATGTCGGCGAAGTAGCGCAGCACCAGCACCTCGCGCTGGCGGCGCTGGAGTCCCTTCATCGCCTTGATCAGGGAGTCGCGCTCCAACTGGTCGTAGGCGCCCTCCTCCGCGCTCGCCATGTCCGGCATGGGCTTGGAGAGCAGCTTGAGGCCGATGATGCGGCGGCGCAGCGCCGAGCGGGAGAGGTTGACGACGGTCTGCCGCAGATACGCGAGGGTCTTCTCGGGGTCCCGGACGCGTTTGCGCGCCGAGTGGACGCGGATGAAGGCCTCCTGGACGACGTCCTCGCAGGAGGCGGTGTCGTCCAGGAGCAGGGCCGCGAGGCCGAGCAGCGACCGGTAGTGCGTCCGGTAGGTCTCGGTGAGGTGGTCGACGGTGGTACCGGCCGCCACCGTGTCCTCCGCGCCCTCGCGCTGGTTCGGCATGCGGGCGGGCCGCGCTGCGGGCATGGGCGCGATCACCGGCATGCCACCGGCCGGACCGGCCGCACGGGGCCGGACCGGCGGGCGCACGGCTGAGCCGAGAGCAAGGGAGAATTCGAGTACCTCTGCCACGCCAGTTGGACACGCCCGCCCCCATGAGGGTTGTACGTGCCGGGCGTCACGTTCCCGCGCCGCTCGGGCAACCGCCGGATGGACGGTGCGTCATAGGCCCTCATCGTCCCGCTCTTCCCTATGTCCCATACGAACGGGCGTCCCCACGCCCGCTCCCGGCGTCCCCACGCCGACGCACGCCCCCGCGCCCTGAAACGGGTGACCGCAAAGACGCTCCCCGCCCTTCGCACGGTTGCGGAGGGCGGGGAGGAAATCCTCTGATGCCACGGGTCCCGGGTACAAGTGGTCCGGACCGCCTTACGGATCACATCTCGTCGACGGATCCCGGCGGCGAACGCCTCGGCGGCCGTGGAGTCCTGCCCGGCCGATCCGTCCTCAGCCGAACTCGGCCGCCACCAACTCCGCGATCTGCGCGGTGTTCAGCGCGGCTCCCTTGCGCAGATTGTCCCCGCAGACGAAGAGTTCGAGCGCCGTCGGATCGTCCAGGGCCCGCCGCACCCGGCCGACCCAGGTCGGGTCGGTGCCGACCACGTCGGCGGGGGTCGGGAACTCCCCCGCGGCCGGGTTGTCGAAGAGGACGACGCCGGGCGCGGTGGCCAGGATCTCCCGGGCCCGGTCGACGGTGACCTCGTCCTCGAAGCGGGCGTGCACGGTCAGCGAGTGCGTGGTAATCACCGGCACGCGTACGCACGTCACGGCGACCGGAAGCCGCGGCAGCCCGAGGATCTTGCGGGACTCGTCCCGTACCTTCATCTCCTCCGAGGACCAGCCGTCCTCCCGGAGCGATCCGGCCCACGGCACGACGTTCAGCGCGACCGGCTCGGGGAAGGGCCCGGTGTCGTCGCCGACGGCCCGCCGTACGTCGCCGGGCGCGGTCCCCAGCTCGGACCCGGCCACCAGGGACAGCTGCCGGCGCAGCGTCTGCACGCCGTCCCGGCCGGCCCCGCTCACCGCCTGGTACGAGGAGACGACCAGCTCGCGCAGCCCGAACTCGGCGTGCAGCGCGCCCATCGCCACGATCATGGACAGCGTCGTGCAGTTGGGGTTGGCGACGATCCCGCGCGGCCGCATCCGCACGGCGTGCGGATTGACCTCGGGCACGACGAGCGGCACGTCCGGATCCAGGCGGAACGCGCCGGAGTTGTCGACCACCACCGCGCCCCCGGCGGCGGCGAGCGGCGCCCACTGGGCGGCGACCTCGTCGGGTACGTCGAACATGGCGACGTCCACCCCGTCGAAGGCCTCCTCGGTGAGCGCCACCACCTCGACCTCCTCGCCCCGCACGGTCAGCTTGCGGCCGGCCGAGCGGGGCGAGGCGATCAGGCGGATGTCGCCCCGAGACGTCCGCGTGCTGGGACAGGATCTGGAGCATGACCGGGCCGACGGCACCGGTCGCCCCGACGACGGCCAGCGTCGGCCGTCCGGTGCGCCCGGCGCACGGGATGTCGGACATCAGCGCCCGGTGCCTCCGTAGACGACGGCCTCGTCGCTGTCGGAGTCCAGCCCGAAGGCGGTGTGCACGGCGCGCACGGCGTCGTTCACCACGTCCTTGCGGGTGACGACCGAGATGCGGATCTCGGAGGTCGAGATCAGCTCGATGTTGACGCCGGCGTCGGACAGCGCGGTGAAGAAGTCGGCGGTGACGCCGGGGTGGCTCTTCATCCCGGCGCCGACCAGCGAGATCTTGCCGATCTGGTCGTCGTAGCGCAGCGAGTCGAAGCCGATGCCGGAGCGGTTCTTCTCCAGCGCGTCGATGGCCTTGGGGCCCTCGGACTTCGGCAGGGTGAAGGAGATGTCCGTCAGGCCCGTGGCGGCCGCGGACACATTCTGCACGACCATGTCGATGTTGACCTGGGCGTCGGCGATCGTCCGGAAGATCCCGGCGGCCTCGCCCGGCTTGTCCGGCACACCGACGACGGTGATCTTGGCCTCCGAGGTGTCGTGCGCGACACCGGAGATGATGGCCTGCTCCACCTGCTCTACCCCTTGCCCTTGCTTGATCGGCTCGCTGCTGACCCAGGTGCCCTGCAGTCCGCTGAAGCTGGACCGGACGTGGATCGGGATGTCGTACCGGCGGGCGTACTCCACGCAGCGGTGGAGGAGCACCTTGGAACCGGAGGCCGCGAGTTCCAGCATGTCCTCGAAGGAGATCCAGTCGATCTTCTTCGCCTTCGGCACCACGCGCGGGTCGGCGGTGAACACGCCGTCCACGTCGGTGTAGATCTCGCAGACATCCGCGTCCAGGGCCGCGGCGAGGGCGACGGCCGTGGTGTCGGATCCGCCGCGGCCCAGCGTGGTGATGTCCTTGCTGTCCTGGCTGACGCCCTGGAAGCCGGCCACGATGGCGACATTGCCCTCGTCCACCGAGGTCCGGATGCGCCCCGGCGTCACGTCGATGATCCGGGCCTTGTTGTGCACCGAGTCGGTGATGACCCCGGCCTGGCTGCCGGTGAACGACTGGGCCTCGTGGCCCAGGTTTTTGATCGCCATGGCCAGCAGCGCCATGGAGATGCGCTCTCCGGCGGTCAGCAGCATGTCGAGTTCCCGCCCGGCAGGGATCGGGGATACCTGCTCGGCGAGATCGATCAGCTCGTCCGTCGTGTCGCCCATCGCGGAAACGACGGCGACCACCTGGTTGCCGTTCTTCTTCGCTTCCACGATCCGCTTGGCGACGCGCTTGATGCCCTCGGCATCGGCTACGGAGGAGCCTCCGTACTTCTGCACGACAAGGCCCACGTGCGCTCCTCGCTCAATCCGTCTCTTTCCGCACGTACATATATGTACTGCGGTCGGCTCATTTTACCGAGCGTCCGGTTTTCCCCCCTGCGGTATCGCATGGTGAGACCTCCGGGCGCCCCTTGCTCGGGGTGGCTCATGCCCAGGAGCACGGGGGTCACTCGGAAAAGTGCCGTGAGTCACACGTTCACAAGCGGGGCCCGCTCAGGGGACTACCGCACCGGGCGCAGACCCAGCGGGCCCGCGATCTCCTCCACCATGACCTTGCCGGCCTCCGTCTCCAGGGTCTCGTCGCCGAGTTCCTGGTCGGTGTCGAGGCCGTCCAGTTCCTCAAGGGGCTGGTTCAGGCGGACGTGGGCGACGACCGACTGGAGGGCGCGCAGGGTCGCGGAGGCCGTGGAGCCCCAGTTGGAGAAGTAGGAGAACTGCCACCACCACAGGGCCTCCGTGGTGCGGCCCGCCTTGTAGTGGACCATGCCGTGGCGGAGGTCGGTGATGACGTCGGTGAGGTCGTCGGAGATACGGGCCGGCACCCGGGCCCGGCGCGGCTCGTAGGGGTCGAAGACCTCGGAGTAGACGTCGACCGGCTCAAGGATGCGGGCCAGGTTCTCGCGCAGGGAGTCCACGTCCAGCTCGGGGCCCGGGTCGGGCTCGTAGCGCTCGTCCGGGACGATGTCCTCGTGGGCGCCCAGACGGCCGCCGGCCAGCATCAGCTGGGAGACCTCCAGGAGGAGGAAGGGGACCGCCGAGTCCGGTTCGTCGCCCTTGGCGACCTCGGTGACGGCGACCAGGAAGCTCTCGATCTGGTCCGCGATCTGGACCGCGAAGTCGTCCGGATTCTGGTTGGTCGCGTGCAGCGTGGCGTCAGACATCTAGGAGTCGTCTCCCCTCGAAGGCGCGGCCGAGGGTCACCTCGTCCGCGTATTCCAGGTCTCCGCCCACCGGGAGGCCGCTGGCCAGGCGGGTGACCTTGAGGCCCATGGGCTTGATCATGCGGGCGAGGTACGTGGCCGTGGCCTCGCCCTCCAGATTCGGGTCCGTGGCCAGGATCAGTTCGGTGACCGCGCCGTCCGCGAGGCGGGCGAGCAGTTCACGGATACGGAGATCGTCGGGGCCGACTCCGTCGATCGGGCTGATCGCGCCGCCGAGCACGTGGTAGCACCCGCGGAACTCGCGGGTGCGCTCGATGGCGACGACGTCCTTCGGCTCCTCCACGACGCAGATGACGGACGGGTCGCGGCGCGGGTCGCGGCAGATGTTGCACCGCTCCTCCTGCGCGACATTGCCGCAGGTCGCACAGAAGCGGACCTTCGCCTTCACCTCCATCAGGGCGTGGGCGAGGCGCCGTACGTCCGTCGGTTCCGCCTGGAGGATGTGGAAGGCGATCCGCTGCGCGCTCTTGGGACCGACGCCGGGCAGCCGCCCGAGTTCGTCGATGAGGTCCTGGACCACGCCTTCGTACAACGGACTGCCGTCCTTCCTGGGTGAGGTTCCTGCACTACGTACGGTAGAGGGCCGCGCCCGGTCTGAGAAAGGCGAGCGGGGAGGGCGGGCTCAGAAAGGCAGGCCCGGGATGCCACCGCCGCCGAGGCCCTGGGCGAGCGGGCCCAGCTTCTCCTGCTGGAGGTTCTGCGCGTTCTCGGTGGCCGCCTGGACCGCGGCGACGATCAGGTCGGCGAGGGTCTCGGTGTCCTCCGGGTCCACCGCCTTCGGGTCGATCCGCAGACCGCGCAGCTCGCCGGAGCCGGTGACCGTGGCCTTCACCAGGCCGCCGCCCGCCTGCCCGTCGACCTCGGTCCTCGCCAGCTCCTCCTGGGCCTGGGCGAGATCCTGCTGCATCTTCTGGGCCTGCTGAAGCAGCTGCTGCATGTTGGGCTGGCCACCACCGGGGATCACGTTCAGCTCCTGTCTGCGCCGTCACCTGTCACCGCGGGGTCGCCGCGGGTTTTGCCGTTCGGCACGAGCCTACGTGGTCCGCGCGGCCCTCGCCCCAGCACTCTTTCGAGTGATGTCGGGCGGGCCCTATACCTGATCAACGCCCTCTTCCGGACGGAAAAGCGGCGGAACCCGCTGTTCCGCCACCCGTTGGGCGGTAGGAAGGGACCCGGCGCATGAGGTCTTCACGGACGGTGAGCAGTAGGGAGTGCCGGGTGGGTCAGCCGGAGATGCAGCCCGAGGGGCCGCCGCACGACGGGCGGGGCGGCGAGGGGGCGGCCGGGCTGCGGCCGGGCGACCTGGGCGGGCGGGCGTTTCCGCTCGGCGACTGGGCCCTGCCCGCGGAACGGCTGGACGAGCTGTACCGGTGGGTGGAGCGGGGCGCGCTGGACACCGCGGCCTGGTATCTGGCGGACCGGGTGGGCAAGCGGCGGGGTGCCGTGGCGCTGCGGGCCGGGGCCGCGGTGGGAGCGGTCGCCGGGGCCGCGCTGCCGCTGCTGGACATGTCGGGCGTGGTGGGCGGGGTCGCTCCCTGGGGCTATCTGGCGCTGCTCCTCGCGGTGGCGTGCGTGGCCGGGGACCGGTACTTCGGGGTCACGTCCGGGTGGATGCGGGACGTGGCCACGGCGCAGGCGGTGCAGCGGCGGCTTCAGGCGCTCCAGTTCGACTGGGCCTCGGAGAGCGTGCGGGAGGTGCTGGGCCCCGCGGACGGCACGGCGAGCGAGGCGGCGGAGCGGTGCCTGCTGGTGCTGCGGCGGTTCTCGGAGGACGTGACGGAGCTGGTGCGGGCGGAGACGGCGGACTGGATGGTGGGGTTCCGGGGCGGCGGCGCCCCACTGGGGTTGCAGGTTCCGGCGTCCGGCGGTGGGCGCGCGGAGCCGGGGACCGGGGGCTCGGCCCGCTTCTCGGTGCCGTCGAACGGGGCCCGGCCGAACATGCCCCGACAGCGACCGCCCGAGCCGCGGTGACCTGCGGTCGGCGGGCGGGGCGGCGGCGCGGTCACCGGCGGGTGTAGGTCAGTCTTTCGTCGGTGTTCGTGTTGGTGCGTTCCAGGGTGCCGTTCGCCAGAAGGGTGATCCGGGTGGGGTCGCCCGGCGAGCAGGAGGCGGGGGAGCCGGACCGCACGGTGGAGGGGCCGATGTTCAGGGGGCCGTCGGGGCCCGGGGCGTCGGTGAGGGTGCCCTGGAAGACGCAGCGGTAGGTGCCGCTGCCCGCGGGGCCCTGGGCGACCAGGGAGAGGACCGTGTCGCCCACCTCGCCCTGCCGGATGGTCAGGCGGCGGGTGTGGACACCGGAGGCGTTGTCGATGGTCGTGGACCATGTGCCGAGGTAGGCCGACGGGATCGTGCCCTCCTGGGCCGACCGGGACGGGGACGGGGACGGCCGGTCCACGTCGACCGTCGGAGTCGAGCCGCCCGTATCCGGTCCCGGGTGCTGGGACGCGCCGGCCGTCGGACTGCTCGTGGAGTCGCCGCCGGCCAGGTCTGCGTCGTCGCCCCCGCTCATCAGCGCGTAGACCGCGCCGCCCGCGCCCAGCGCGACGACCAGGGCGACGACGATCAGCAGCACGGTGGAACGGCGGCCGTGGGACGGCCCCCGCGGCAGGCCGTACGGCGGCGGGGGCCCGTAGGGCGGGGTCGAGCCGAGGCCGCCGCCTCCGTACGGCTGGTATCCGGGCGGCGCGGACCAGGCGGGGGGCAGGGCCGGGGTCGGGGCCGGGGCGTAGCCGTGGGCGGGTGGCTGGGGCGCCGGGGGGATCTGGCCCGCGACCAGGGTGGGGAGGTGGTTGAGGGGGGTGCCGTCGCCGCCGTCGCCGCCGGTGCCGGGCTCGCGCGGTGCCGGGGGGCCGTCCGGGGCCGGGGACGGGCTCAGGGCCGGTGGCCCGGACAGGTTCGGTGCCGGGTACGGGTTCGGCGCCCCGGACGGGCTTGGGGCCTGGTACGGGTTCGCGGCGGCCGGGTTCTCGGTGGGGACCGTGCCGTCGGCCGGCGCTCCCGGCGTACCCGGTGATTCGGGGTTCTCCGTGTCCAGCAGCCGTACCGCGTGCCGGCCGAGCTGGGCCACCAGGGCGCCGGGCAGCCACGGCTCGCGGGAGCGGCCGTAGGTGACCGTGTCCTGCGCGCCCGTGCGCTCCAGGACGTTGGCGAGGGTGGGGCGCGCGGCGGGGTCCTTCCGCAGGCAGTCGCGCACGAGGCCGGCGATGCCCTCGGGCACCCCCGCCAGGTCGGGTTCCTCCTGCGCGATGCGGAACATCAGCGCGTGCACGCCGCTGTTGGCGGTGCCGAAGGGCAGGTCGCCGGTGGCCGCGTAGGCGAGGACCGAGCCGAGGCAGAACACGTCGCACGCGGGCGTGATCCGGTCGCCGCGCACCTGCTCCGGCGCCATGAAGCCGGGCGAGCCCACCACCGCGCCAGTGCGGGTGAGACCGCCGTCGGTCACCGTCTCCAGGGCCCGCGCGATACCGAAGTCGATGACCCGGGGGCCGTCGATGGTCACGAGCACGTTGGACGGCTTGAGGTCGCGGTGGACGATCCCGGCGGCGTGGATGTCCTGGAGCGCGTGGGCGAGCCCGGCGGCCAGAATCCGTACCGAACGCTCCGGCAGGGCGCCGTGGTCGTGCCCGACGACCTGCTGGAGGCTGGGACCGGCGACATACCCGGTGGCGACCCACGGCACGGCGGCCTCGGTGTCGGCGTCCAGCACGGGCGCCGTCCAGTGGCCGCCGACCCGCCGCGCGGACTCGACCTCCTGCCGGAACCGCTCCCGGAACTCCTCGATCGCGGCCAGCTCCTCGCGCACCAGCTTGACGGCGACGGTGCGTCCGCGGTCCGATCTGGCCAGATAGACGTGGCCCATACCGCCCGCACCGAGCCGTCCCAGCAGCCGGTAGACACCGGTGTGCTGCGGATCCCCGTCCCCGAGCTTCTGCATGTTGCGCCGCCTTCCCCCCGCACCTGGGCAACAGCCCGAGGATAGTGCGGGGCTGCCACGCGTCGACCCGGTCTTGTCCACGGTTGCGTAACAGGCGGGCCACCGGACTCCCAGCGCCTTCGACAGGTGTTCGAGGACCGCCGGAGCGCCGAGGTGTCGACAACCTGTCGTGGAAAGCCCCGGACCGCAGACAGGACGCCGATTCCGTTTCCGCATCGCGGACATCTACGCTCGGCCGCATGACTCCTCAGCCCTCTCTCCAGGCCGGCGCCGCCGTGAAGGCCGCGGACCGCGCGCACGTCTTCCACTCCTGGTCCGCGCAGGAGCTGATCGACCCGCTCGCCGTGGCAGGCGCCGAGGGGTCGTACTTCTGGGACTACGAGGGCAAGCGCTACCTCGACTTCTCCAGCGGGCTCGTCTACACCAACATCGGCTACCAGCACCCCGAGGTCGTCGCCGCGATCCAGGAGCAGGCGGCGCGGATGACGACGTTCGCGCCCGCGTTCGCGGTCGAGGCGCGTTCGGAGGCGGCGCGGCTGATCGCCGAGCGGACCCCCGGCGACCTGGACAAGATCTTCTTCACCAACGGTGGCGCGGACGCCGTGGAGCACGCCGTGCGGATGGCGCGGCTGCACACCGGGCGGCCGAAGGTGCTGTCGGCGTACCGCTCGTACCACGGCGGCACCCAGCAGGCGATCAACCTCACCGGCGACCCGCGCCGCTGGGCCTCGGACAGCGGCGCGGCCGGTGTCGTGCACTTCTGGGCGCCCTTCCTGTACCGCTCGCGCTTCTACGCCGAGACCGAGGAGCAGGAGTGCGCGCGGGCGCTGGAGCACCTGGAGACGACGATCGCCTTCGAGGGCCCGGGGACCGTCGCCGCGATCGTTCTGGAGACGATCCCGGGCACGGCGGGGATCATGATGCCGCCGGCCGGTTACCTGGCCGGGGTCCGCGAGATCTGCGACAAGTACGGGATCGTCTTCGTCCTGGACGAGGTCATGGCCGGGTTCGGGCGGACCGGCACGTGGTTCGCGGCGGACCTGTACGACGTGGTGCCCGACCTGATGACCTTCGCCAAGGGCGTGAACTCGGGCTATGTGCCGCTGGGCGGCGTCGCGATCTCCGCGCGGATCGCCGAGACGTTCGCCGAGCGGCCCTACCCCGGCGGGCTGACCTACTCCGGGCACCCGCTGGCCTGCGCCGCCGCCGTCGCCACGATCGGCGTGATGGCGCGGGAGGGCATCGTCGAGCAGGCGGCGCGGCTCGGTGCGGATGTCGTCGGGCCGACGCTGCGGGAGCTGGCCGAGCGGCACCCGAGCGTGGGCGACGTGCGCGGGACCGGCATGTTCTGGGCGCTGGAGCTGGTGCGCAACCGGGAGACCCGGGAGCCGCTGGTGCCCTACAACGCGACCGGGCAGGCGGCCACCCCGATGTCCGCGTTCGCCGCCTCCGCCAAGGCCCACGGCCTGTGGCCGTTCGTGAACATGAACCGCACCCACGTGGTACCGCCCTGCAACACCTCCGAGGCCGAACTGAAGGAGGGCCTGGCAGCCCTGGACACGGCACTCTCGGTGGCGGACGAGTACACCGAGTAGGCCCCGGTGGGGGGCGTACGGCGGGCGGGGGCCCGCGCGCCGGCGGGCCCCCCTGGCCTACCGGCCGGGGCACCGCCCCGGGAGCGTAGGGTGGCGGGCTCGTGCACGGTAGACGTGTGCGAGTACGCCCCCGTACGCGACGAGGAGACGCCCGACCATGCCCGGCCCCAGCCGCACCGGTGCCGTCAAGCGCAGCACCCTGCGGCAGCAGATCGCCGACGCTCTCCGTGACGAGGTTCTGGCCGGACGGCTCCAGCCGGGGCAGGAGTTCACGGTCAAGGAGATCGCCGAGCAGTACGGGGTGTCCGCGACCCCGGTGCGCGAGGCCCTGGTCGACCTGTCCGCGCAGGGACTCCTCGACGCCGACCAGCACCGCGGCTTCCGCGTGCACGAGTACTCGGTGGACGACTTCCGCGGCATGGTCGCGGCCCGCAGCCTCGTGACCGACGGGATGTTCCTCGCCCTCACCGGGGGGCAGCGGCGCGGCCCGAGCGTCGAGGACCCGCGCGTCGCCGCCGGTCTCGCCGGGGTCCGCCGGCGCGGCGAGGAGGCCCAGCGCGCCGCCGAGGCCGGGGACCTGACCGTCCTCATCGGCTACGACCTGCGCTACTGGCGCGAGCTTGCCGCCCTCTTCGGCAACCCCTACCTCTCCGACTTCCTGCACCGGCTGCGCGTGCAGAGCTGGGTGTGCACGGTGCAGCACCTGCGCCGGCTCAGCGACCTGCGCGGCGCGCTGTGGTCCGGGCACACCGAACTGGTCGACGCCCTCACCCGCCGCGACGCCCGCGGCGCGCGCTCACTCGTCGACGCGTACAACGCCCACTCGCTCGCCCTCATCGAACGGCTCACCGGCGGATGACCAACCCCGCGCGTGTCGTGGTCCGGCGCCAGATGGGTATGGGACCTGCACGCGACCCGCACCGACTACGCTTCCTGATCACCCCGCCCGTCCGCCGACCCTGACCGCCGTGCTGTGTGAGGAGCCCTCTTTTGGCCTGTGACCTGTGGCTGGTACCGCTCGTCGACGTCTTGTGCCACACGCCGGACAATCCGTTCGCCGAGGAACTCGCGCAATACGACAAGGTGCTCGCCGAGGCCGGGCTACCGCCGGTACCGGTGTACCAGTACATGCCGGGGCTCTCCGGCGAGGTCGCCCCGGTGGCCGGTTTCGACTACGACGCGCTGCACTTCCTGCGCCGCGCCTATCTGCTCCAGGTGTGCGGGCTGCCGGTGACGCCGGTGGACGACCTCGGCGGCGACTACGAGCAGCTGCTGGAGATGTTCGAGTCGACGGCCCAGCAGTCGCACCTGGTCTGGCACTACGACCACGCGGGCGCCTACGTCCCGGTCGACTTCCCGCACCCGCTCTCCAGCGACGAACTCCTGGCGGGCGGCGGACCGCTGGGCTCCTCGCACACCCTGCTGCGCGAGCTGGAAGCCGTCGCCCCCGCCCTCGGCATCGACCCGGCCAACCCGCCGGCCCCGCCGCAGCCCCCGCCCGCTCCGACGGAACTGGAGGAGCCGGCCGTGCCCGCGCCGTACGACTCCAGCCCCTTCGCCCGGGAGCGCCACGTCTGGCTGGGGCTGCACTCGGCGGCGACGCGGAGCCTGGCGCAGGGTTCGATGATCGTCTTCAGCTGAGCCTCGGTCCGGGACCGCGAGGTCCAGTCCGGTCAGCCGTTCCGGTTCCGCGATCACGTCGATGCCGTTCATGCGGCCGTCGTCCGCGAAGGTGAGCGGAGCACCACGCGCAGCCGGCCGTCCTGGGCCGTCGCCCCCCCTGGCCACGCGCTCCACGCCGGTGACGGAGAAGGGCTCGGGCGCCGGCGCCTAGGACGACATCCGGGTGGGGCAGGGCGACCAGCGCGTCGAAGTCGCCGCCGAGGGTGGCCGCCGGATGGGCGTCGGCCGCGGGGCGCCGGCGGGGCAGGCCGGCGGCGGGCGCGGGGACGGCCCGGACCCGCCGGCGGGCGCGGCCGGCCGGTCGGCGGCCGGCCGCGGGGTCTTGTCGAGCGTCGCGGCGATGTCGTCGAAGGGCACGTCGAACATGTCGTGCAGGACGAACGCCAGCCGCTCGGCGGGCCCCAGGGTGTCCAGGACGATCAGCAGCGCCGTACCGACCGACTCGGCGAGCTGTGCCTCCTCCTCCGGGTCGGCGGCGGATCCGGCGAGGGCGGCGGGCCCGTGGTCCGCCGCCCTCGTCGAGGCGCTGCTCGCGGCGGGTCTCCCGGGCGCGCAGCATGTTGAGGCAGACCCGGGCCACGACGGTGGTGAGCCGGCCGGAGAGGTTCGCCACGTCGGAGGTGTCCGCGCGGTCGGCGCGCAGCCAGGCGTCCTGGAGGGCGTCGTCGGCCTCGCCGGGCGAGCCCGGGATCCGGTGGGCGACCGCCCGCAGCCGGGGCCGGTCCAGCTCGAACCGGCGCGCCATCGCGGCGGATCGTCCGGGCGCCGTGGGGGGCTCCCTTCCGCGTCCCCGAACCCCTGGGGCGAGCACTCCGGTGAATCACCCCGGGCGGCTCACCTGATGAGGGAGATCCCCGGCGGCCACAGCACCCCGTCCGCCAGCAGCAGGGACGGCCCCAGATGTACGGGGCACACCCGCAGCGGCGGCCTCAGATGCCGGGCAACCTCGAATCGGGCCGGGTCGCCGCAGCCCCCGGTGCCGGTCGCGCCGCCGTAGGGACCCGGGCAGGAGGCGGGGCGGTCACGGTCGGTCATGTCCCCGATCCGACACCACACCCCGCGCCGACGCCCGGCGAAGGGGGCCGGACGGAGGGGTCACAGGGTGTCGGCCTCGTCCAGGCCGATGCACTTGCGCTCCTGCGGGAGCCACTTCACGGCCGGGTTCAGCGCGGTGAGGATGCCGCCGACCTCCTCGCGCGGACCGCGGTAGGTGAACTCCACGGCCGGTGAGCGGCCGTACGTCCGCACCACGCTCACACCGTCGCGCTTGAGCCGCGCCTCGTCCAGGACCCAGTCGACGCCGTCCGCGGTGACACACAGGTTGATGTTCGGCTGCAGTTCCTCGGCGCCGCAGCGGAACACCGCCTTCTGGCCGCCCCAGGACGCGACGCCGTGTCCGAGGGCCCAGTCGCGGGAGGCGCCGGGTATGTCGTTCGGCAGGCGGGAGACCACCTTGTCGCACTTGGGGTCGTCGGCGTGCGGGGCGGCGGAGACGCGGTGGCCGTCGACGTAGAGGAGCGCGGCCACGACCGCGACCACGGCGACGGTCGGCCAGATCCAGGTCCGGAGGGTGGGCCTGCGACGCGGACCGACGGGCAGGGGGTTACCGATCCGCATGTTCCGATCCGCTCCGCGCTGTCCGTCCGCCGCTGGCACCGCCAGCGTATCCGGCCCCCGGCGCGGGGCGGCCGGGACCCCGCTCGGGGTCCCGGCCGCCGGCTCGCCCGCGGGTCCTACAGGAACGAGTTGATCTCGATCGTCTCGTCGCGGCCCGGACCCACGCCGATCGCGGAGACCGGGGCGCCGGACAGCTCCTCCAGCGCCTTGACGTACGCCTGGGCGTTCTTCGGCAGGTCGGAGAAGGACTTCGCCTTGGTGATGTCCTCGCTCCAGCCGGGCAGCGTCTCGTAGACCGGCTTCGCGTGGTGGAAGTCGGACTGCGAGTACGGCAGCTCCTCGACGCGCCTGCCGTCGATCTCGTACGCCACGCAGACCGGGATCCGCTCCCAGCCGGTGAGGACGTCGAGCTTGGTGAGGAAGAAGTCGGTGAGGCCGTTGACCCGGGTGGCGTAGCGGGCGATCACCGCGTCGAACCAGCCGCAGCGGCGGTCGCGGCCCGTGGTCACGCCCCGCTCGCCGCCGATGCGGCGCAGGGCCTCGCCGTCCTCGTCGAACAGCTCGGTGGGGAACGGACCGGCGCCGACGCGGGTCGTGTACGCCTTCAGGATGCCGATCACCCGGCTGATCTTCGTCGGGCCCACACCGGTGCCGGTGCAGGCGCCGCCCGCGGTCGGGTTGGACGAGGTGACGAAGGGGTACGTGCCGTGGTCGATGTCGAGCAGCGTGCCCTGGCCGCCCTCGAAGAGGACCACCTTGTCGTCGTCCAGGGCCTGGTTGAGGACCAGGACGGTGTCGGCGACGTAGGGCGCGAGCCGGTCCGCGTGGCCCAGCAGTTCCTCGACCACCTGTCCGACGGCGATCGCGCGCCGGTTGTAGAGCTTGGTGAGCATCTGGTTCTTGACGTCGAGCGCGGCTTCGACCTTCTGGGTGAGGATCGACTCGTCGTAGAGGTCCTGGACCCGGATGCCGACGCGGTTGATCTTGTCGGCGTAGGTCGGGCCGATGCCGCGGCCGGTGGTGCCGATCTTGCGCTTGCCGAGGAAGCGTTCCGTCACCTTGTCGACGGTCACGTTGTACGGCGTGATGATGTGCGCGTTTCCGCTGATCAGGAGCTTGGACGTGTCGACGCCGCGTTCGTTCAGTCCGCTCAGCTCGGAGAACAGGACCGACGGGTCGACCACGACGCCGTTGCCGATGACCGGCGTGCAGCCGGGAGACAGGATTCCGGAAGGGAGCAGGTGCAGGGCGTACTTCTGGTCGCCCACGACCACCGTGTGGCCGGCGTTGTTGCCGCCCTGGTAGCGCACCACATAGTCGACGGAGCCACCGAGCAGGTCCGTCGCCTTTCCCTTGCCTTCGTCACCCCACTGAGCACCGAGCAGCACAAGTGCGGGCACGCGCGTACACCCCTTCCGGGCGGGGCATGTCCAAGGTCGAGGGCGTACGCGGAGGGTATGCAGCCGCGTACACCGCGACCGTCGTTGGCCGCCAACCGTCGGACCGGATGCCCCGGAATAGACGAAGCCCCTGGGCGCGACAGCGCAAGGGGCTCTTGCACAAAGATGCTACCCGAGGAAGCGAGGCACGGCCGAGGTGGCGACTTCCGCGACGCCCGATCAGCTCCTGGTGGTCATCGATCCGCGCGCCCGACGATTGGACGGGGAGTCCGTCAGGATCGCGAAAGACGTGCTCAACGCGGGTGCGTCGCACACGAAGGTGTGTCTGCCCGACAGCCCGGAGGAGTTCGCGCGGGCGCTGCGGCGACGCGGCTCGCGGCGGCCCGTCGTGGTCGGCGACGACCGCGCGCTGCTGCGGGCCGTCGCCCTGCTGCATCAGCAGCGGGAGCTGGCGGGCTGCGCGTTGTCGGTGGTGCCGGTGGGGTCGGTGCTCGGCCTGGCCCGGTCCCTGGGGCTGCCGACCGGGGCGGTGGCCGCCGCGCGGGCGGTGCTGGACGGGACGGAACGGCGCCTCGACCTGCTCGTCGACGACAGCGACGGGGTGGTGCTCGGGGCGGTGGGGATTCCGCCGGTGCCGCCGCACGAGGGCGCGGACGGCGAGTCCGCTGCCGGGGACGGGCCGGCGCACCCGGCCCACCCCTGGCTGCGGACCTGCCAGTCCCTGGTACGGACGCTGGCGTCCTCGCGTCCGGCCCGGGTCGCGTCCGCTCCGGGGGCGTCCGGGCCGGCCCGGCTGCGGGTGGAGGTCGACGGGCGGACGCTGGTCGACCTGGACCAGCCGGTCGAGGCGGTGTCGCTGACACCGGGCGCCGGAGGGGTGGCCCTGGTGGAGGTGCGGCCCCTGTCGGTGGGCGCGGAGGCGTCCCGTCTGACGGCGAGCGGACGGACGGTGACCGTCTCGGGGGCGCACTTCCGCTACCGCGCCGACTCGGTGGTCTCGGGACCGGTACTGACCCGGACCTGGACGGTACGGGAGGGGGCCTGGGGACTCACGCTGCCGGCCCGGTGAGGGGGTCAGCCGGCGCCGAAGGACTTTTCGCGGTGGTCCCGCCAGCGTTCCATCATCGCCGCGATCTCCCCGTCGACGAATTCGAAGAAGGCGAGCGTCTCGGCCATGCGGTGACCCGCCGGGGTGTCGGCGCCGAGGCTGGCGACACCCTCGCGCAGGGCGCGCTCCCAGCGCTTGATGACGGCCTCGCGGTTGGTGAGCGCCTCGTACCACTGGTTGCTGTGCACCCGGTACCGCTCCCGCCGCGAGCCCGGCTCGCGCTCGCGCGACACCATGTGCTGCTGCGCGAGGTAGCGCACGGCGCCGGAGACGGCGGCCGGGCTGACCCGGAGCCGGTCGCCGAGTTCGGCGGAGGTCAGTGAACCCGGGTCGGAGGCCAGCAGCGCGGTGAAGACCCGGGCCGGCATCCGCGGCATCCCGGCCTCGACGAGCTGGGCCGCGAAGCCCTCCACGAACCTCGACACCGCCTCGGGGTCGCGCCCCGCCTCCGCCCGATCCGCTGGTTGCCTCATCCCACGATCATCCCTCACTCTTGACTCTTCCTTAACTTCACAAATTTCTGAAAGAAGCGTACTTTCCAAAATATGACGAAGGCAATCAGTGTCTCCGGCCTCCACAAGGCGTTCGGACGCACGCGCGCCCTGGACGGGCTCGACCTGGAGGTCGAGACCGGCGAGGTGCACGGCTTCCTCGGCCCCAACGGCGCCGGCAAGTCCACCGCCATCCGCGTCCTGCTGGGCCTGCTGCGCGCCGACGCGGGCACCGCCCGGATACTCGGCCGCGACCCCTGGGCGGACGCGGTGGAGGCGCACCGCCGGATCGCGTACGTCCCGGGCGACGTGACGCTGTGGCGCAACCTCTCCGGCGGCGAGGTCATCGACCTCTACGGCCGTCTGCGCGGCGGCCTGGACACGAGGCGCCGGGCCGAGCTGATCGAGCGGTTCGAACTCGACCCGACCAAGAAGGGCCGCACCTACTCCAAGGGCAACCGGCAGAAGGTCGCGCTGGTCGCCGCCTTCGCCGCCGACGTCGACCTGCTGATCCTCGACGAACCCACCTCCGGACTGGACCCGCTGATGGAGGAGGTCTTCCAGCGGTGCGTGGAGGAGGAGCGCGAGCGCGGCCGGACGGTACTGCTCTCCTCCCACATCTTCAGCGAGGTCGAGGAGCTGTGCGACCGGGTCAGCATCATCCGCAAGGGGCGGACGGTCGAGAGCGGCTCGCTCGCCGAGCTGCGCCATCTGACCCGGACCAGTGTGAGCGCCGAACTCGTGGGCGCCCCCGGTGGACTGGCCCGCCTGCCGGGCGTGCACGACCTCAACGTACAGGGCCGCCGGGTCCGCTTCCAGGTGGACACCGACCAGCTGGACGCCGTACTCGGATCGCTGAGCGAGTCGGGCGTGCGGTCCCTGACGTCGAGGCCGCCGACGCTGGAGGAACTGTTCCTGCGGCACTACCGGCCGGAGACCGCCGAGCCCGGTGCGGCGGCGGCGCGATGACCACCACCACCGCCACCAGCGCGGCCCCGGCGGTCCGGCCCGGGGGCTCGCGCCAACTGGCCGGCACCGGCACACTGCTGCGCTTCGCCCTGCGCCGCGACCGGGTGATGATCCCGGTCTGGGTCACGGTGAACGCGCTCATCGTGCTGTCCATGCCGGGCGCCCTGAAGAGCCTGTACGGCACCCCCGCCGAACGCGCCGGCCTGATGCGGCAGATGGAGGCCAACTCCTCCCTGCGCGCGATGGTCGGACCCGTCTTCGACGACAGCCTCGGCGCGCTCACGGCCTGGCGCGTCGGCGTGTACGCCGCCGTGCTCGCCGCCGTGATGAGCCTGCTGATCGTCGTACGGCACACCCGCGACGAGGAGGAGAGCGGCCGGCAGGAGGTGGTCGCCTCCGGGATGGTCGGCCGCCGGGCCCCGCTGACCGCCGCCCTGCTCACGGCGGCGGTCGCCAACGGCGTCCTCGCACTGCTGGTGTTCGCCGGACTGGCGGGGCAGGGGGCGGCCGGCGCGGCGGCGCTCGCGCTCGGGATCGCGGGGGTCGGGATGGTCTTCGCGACCGCGGCGGCGATCGTCGCCCAGCTGACCGAGAGCGCGCGACTGGCACGGGGGCTGACCGCGGCGGTACTGGGCGGGGCGTTCGTCCTGCGCGCGGCCGGCGACTCGGCCACGACGGACGGTTCGTCCGTGCTGACGCGGGTGTCGCCGCTGGGGTGGCTGGAGAACCTGCGGGCCTTCGCCGGCGAACGCTGGTGGGTGCTGCCGCTGATCGCCGGTGCGGCTGTCGCACAGGGCGCGGTGGCGTACCGGCTCGCCGGGCGCCGGGACCTCGGCATGAGCTTCCTGCCGACCCGGCCCGGACCGGCCGCCGGGCGGCTGGCGACGGCCGGTGCGCTGGCCTGGCGGTTGCAGCGGGGCGCCGTCCTCGGGTGGGGGGCCGGCTTCTTCCTGGCCGGGGTCGCGTACGGCGGGATGACCGAGGGCGCGGCAGGTCTGGTCGGGGACAGCCCGCAGGCCCGCGAGGTCATCGAGCGGATGGGCGGGCAGGCCGGGCTGACCGATGCCTTCGTGTCGGCGATGATCGGCATACTCGGGACGGTCGCCGCCCTGTACGCGGTGGCGTCGGTGCTGCGGCTGAACGGCGAGGAGACCTCCGGACGCGCGGAGCCGGTGCTCGCGGGTGCGGTGGGGCGGCTGCGGTGGGCCGCGGGACATCTCGTCATCGCCTTCGGCGGCGCGGCGCTCATCATGCTGCTCGCCGGGGCCGGTTTCGCGGCCGGGTACGGGCGGGACGCCGGGGCGATCCTGGGCGCGTGTCTGGTGCAGTTGCCGGCGGTGTGGGTGATCGGCGGGGCGGCGGTGCTGTTACACGGGGTGCTGCCTCGGGGCGCGGTGGCCGCCTGGGGTGTCGCGGGGGCGGCGCTGCTGCTCGGCTGGGTCGGGCCGGCGCTGGATGTGCCGCAGGGCGTGCTGGACGCGTCCCCGTTCGCACATCTGCCGAAGCTGCCGGGCGAGGAGATGAACTGGCCGCCGGTACTGGTGCTGACGCTGATCGCGGCCGTGCTGGTGGGAGTGGGGCTGGCGGGACTGCGGCGGCGGGACCTGACGGTGTGAGCGGCGGGGACCGGAACGGGCGGCGACGCGGGCCCAGGTGGAGGCGGGGCGGCGAACCGGGGGGCGGGCGGGGGCGTCCTGACAGGCATGGGGCGAGACGCGGTGACGTGCGGTGGGTGTCTGGTGTCGGCGGCGGGGGCCGTGGGAGCCGTATGGCTGTGGGGGGCCTCCGACCGGACCCAGCGGCATCTCGGCAACGGGTTCGAGAACAACGGGCAGGACTTCGGCGCCGTGCTCACCGAACTGCCCCTCGTCGTCCTCGGCGGCACACTGCTGCCCGCGCTGGGGTGGGCGCTGGGCGCCTGGCTGCTGGCCCGGCGCCGGCGCTCAGACCTCCACCCGTAGCTCCGTCAGCCCCCGCATCACGAAGTTCGGCCGCCGCTGCGGTTCCGCCGCCGCCCGCAGCGTCGGCGCCTGCTCCAGCAGGGAGGTCATGGACGCCGCCAGTTCGATACGGGCCAGCGGGGCGCCGATGCAGTAGTGGATGCCGGCACTGAAGGAGATGTGGGGGTTGTCCCGGCGGGTGAGGTCGAGGCGGTCCGGGGCGGTGAAGACCGCCGGGTCGTGGTTGGCGGAGCCGAAGAGCATCGCCACCTCCGCGCCCCTCGGCAGCACCGTGCCGTCGATCTCGATCTCGTCCAGCACCCAGCGCTCGAAGAGCTGGAGCGGGGTGTCGTAGCGCATCAGCTCCTCCACGGCGGACGGGATCAGGCGGTGGTCGGCGCGCAGGGCCGCCAGCTGGTCCGGGTGCTGGAAGAGGGCCAGCCAGCCGTTGGTCGTGGCGTTCACCGTGGCCTCGTGACCGGCGTTCAGGAGCAGCACGCAGGTCGAGATCATCTCCTGCTCGGTGAGCCGGTCGTCGTCCTCGTCGTGGGCCGCGATCAGGCCCGAGACCAGGTCGTCGCCCGGCTCCTTGCGGCGGGCCGCGATCAGTGCGCGCAGGTACTGCGTGAACTCGACCGACGCGCGCACCGCCTTGGCCGCCGTCTCCTCGGACGGGTTCAGCTCGTACATCCCGCAGATGTCCGCCGACCAGGGCCGCAGCGGGGCACGCTCGGACTCCGGGATGCCCAGCATCTCGGCGATCACGGCGACCGGGAGCGGTTCGGCCACGTCCCGCAGCAGATCGCCGCCGCCCGCCGCGACCAGCCTGGAGACCAGGTCGTCGGCGAGCCTTCGCACATACGGCCGCAGCCTCTCCACCGTGCGGGGCGTGAACGCCTTCGACACCAGCCGCCGGATCCGGGTGTGGTCCGGGGGCTCCAGGTCGAGCATCCCGTGGTCGTTGAGCGTGTGGAAGGGCTCGTGCTCCGGCGGGGGCGGGGTGCGGCCGAACTCCTCGTGGGTGAAGCGGTGCCGGTGGGTCCGGCCCAGGCGGCGGTCCCGCAGCAGCGCCGAGACATCCGCGTGGTGCGGGACCAGCCACTGGTCGGTGGGCTCGTAGTAGTGCACCCGGCCCCGGGCCCGCAGCTCGGCGAAGGCGGGGTAGGGGTCGGCCACGAACGCCGGGTCCCACGGGTCGAAGGTGTCGATGGCTGCCATGGACGGACGCTAGCCGGTGACGCCGCCGCTGACCAGGGGCTCAGGAACCCCGGGCACCGCTCAGCCCGGGGTGACGAGCCGGGCCTCGTAGGCGAAGACCGCCGCCTGGGTGCGGTCGCGCAGCCCCAGTTTCACCAGGATCCGGCTGACATGCGTCTTGATCGTCGACTCGGCGACCACCAGCCGTCCGGCGATCTCCGCGTTCGACAGGCCCTGCGCGATCAGCACCAGCACCTCGGTCTCCCGCTCGGTCAGGTCGCCGTACGCCCCGTGGGCCGAGGTCATCGTGCGCGGGCCGTCGGACAGCTTGGAGAACTCGGTGATCAGGCGCTTGGTGATCGAGGGCGCCAGGAGCGCGTCCCCGGCCGCCACCACCCGTACCCCGTCCGCGAGCCGGCGGGCCGAGGCGTCCTTGAGCAGGAAGCCGGAGGCGCCCGCGCGCAACGCCTGGTACACGTACTCGTCCAGGTCGAAGGTGGTGAGGACGAGGACCTTCGCCGCGGCGTCGGCGGCGACGATCTCCCGCGTCGCCTCGATGCCGTTCAGCTCGGGCATGCGGATGTCCATCAGGACCACGTCCGGGGCGAGTTCACGGACCTTGCGCACGGCCTCGCGGCCGTTCACCGCCTCGCCGACGACCTCGATGCCGGGCATCGCGTTGAGCAGGACCGAGAAGCCCTCGCGCACCATCATCTGGTCGTCGGCGATCAGTACCCGAATGGTCATGCGTCCCCCTCGCTCACCGCGGTGACCGGAAGGAACACCGCCACCTCGTAGCCGCCGTCGCCGGTCGGTCCCGCCGTCATCCCGCCGTTCAGCATCGAGACGCGCTCGCGCATGCCGGTGATGCCGTGGCCGGCCCCGGGCGAGGGCTTGACCAGGGAGGTCTCGGGGATCGAGCCGTTGACGACTCGCAGGCCCAGGCCGCCCAGCACATAGGAGACCTCGACCCGGGCGGTGGCCCCCGGCGCGTGCCGCAGCGAGTTGCTCAGCGCCTCCTGCACGATCCGGTACGCCGACAGCTCCACGCCGGGCGGCAGCTCGCGCACCGCGCCGGTCACCGCCTTCGTCACGTCCAGGCCGGCCTCGCGCACATTGGCGAGCAGGGCGTCCAGGTCGGCGAGGGTGGGCTGCGGGGCGTCCGGGGCCTCGTAGTCCTCGGCGCGCACGACGCCGAGGACGCGGCGCAGCTCGGTCAGGGCGGCCACCGCGTTCTCCCGGATGGTGGCGAAGGCCCGCTCCAGTTCCTCCGGCGGGTTCTCCACCCGGTAGGGCGCGGCCTCGGCCTGGATGGCGACGACCGACATGTGGTGGGCGACCACGTCGTGCAGCTCGCGGGCGATGGTCGTGCGCTCCTCCAGCAGGGCGCGCCGGGACCGCTCGTGCGCGGTGACCGTCTCCTGCGCGGTCACCTGCCGCCGGGCGTCGCGGCGGATGTGCCACAGGGAGACCAGGAGAAGCGCGAGGGCGGTGAGAACCAGCAGCGGGGCGGAGTTGCCGCCGCTTTGGCCCGCGCCCCAGAAGGACTCGGTGACGAAGCTGTACGCGGCGGTCAGGGCCCACATCCAGGCGGCCGTCCGGGGCCGGGTGCGTATCGCCACGATCACCAGCACCGCCGTGTGGCACAGGAACGCGCCGACCGGCCACGGCCAGTCCTCCCAGCCGCCGAGCAGCACGGCCACGGGGGCCGCCGCCATGGACAGCCAGAAGGCGCCGACCGGCCTGACCAGCGTGGCCAGCACCGGGACCGCGCACACCAGCCCGCTCAGCAGGGCCGCCGCGCCGTAGTCGGCGCCGCTGACCAGGCCGCCGTAGAAGCAGAGCAGCGCGACAAGCGTCACCGCCGCGTGCGGGATGCGCGCCGAGTGGCGCCGCAGCCGGGCGGGAAGGCACCGGGCCAGCGGGCCGTCCGCGGCGGCGGGGGGCAGCGGACGGTAGGCGAAGGCCTCGTGGAACAGGTCCTCGCGCAGGCCGCTCAGGGTGTTCACGGCCAGCCGGTACTCGGGGCTGCGCGCCGCGCCCGCGTTCGAGGAGGGCGCGGTCCGCGTCTGGGTCGTCTCGGTCACGGGAGCAACGGTAGGCCGCCCCGGGGGCGCGGTCGTCACCAGCGAGGGGGGTCCTTCGGTATCCCTCTCAGGTACTACGCGCCCCGCCCGGCCGGGATCCGCGTGTTCACCAGGCCAGCTGGGCGATCTCCTCCGCCACCACCGCGCACGCGTCCGCCGCCGGGTCGATCAGCGGGTAGTGGCCGACATCCTCCAGCAGCGTCACGCCCACCACCTCACCGGCCTTCGCCGCCGCGTCGGCGTACGCCTCGGCGACCGCCTGCGGAACGTCCACGTCGGCGCGGCCCTGGACGAGGGTCGTCGCGATGCCGGTGGGCAGCAGCAGGGCGGGGTCGGCGTAGCGGCGGCGTTCCGCGAACAGCTCGGCCCCGCCGAGGAGTTGCCGGGTGGCGCCACCGCACACGCCGAGCTTGTCGGCGACCTCGAAGTCGGCGATCGGGGCGAGCGCGACCACCCCGCGCAGGGGCGCCGGACGGTCGATGCGCCAAGGGGCGTCGGCGGGCAGCAGGTGCCGGGCGGCCGCCCACAGCGCGAGGTGGCCGCCGGCGGAGTGGCCGGTGAGCACCACACGGCGCGCGTCGGCCTCCGGCAGATGCCGGCGCACCAGGGCGGGCAGCGCGTCCAGCGCCGCGGCCACGTCGTCGAAGGTGTCGGGCCAGCGGCCCGCGACGGGGGCACCGTCCGGGCCCCCGGCCCGCCCGCCGGAGGCCTGCGCCCCGCGCCGGTACTCCACGTTGGCCACGGCGAACCCCCGCCGGGCGAGGAACCCGGCGAACGGGCCGACGTGCCGGCGGTCGTACGGTGCCCGCCACGCGCCTCCGTGCAGGACCGCCACGACGGGGGCGGCGCCGCCCGGTCCCGGCGCTCCGCGCGGCGCGAAGAAGTCGATCACCTGGTCGGGGTGGTCGCCGTAGCCGGCGGTGCTGTCGGGCTCGACCGCCGGGTGCGAGAAGGCCGATTTCTCCTCCGCGGCGTTCCTCGCGGCAGCGGTGCCCGGTTCTGCGTCGGCATCCGACATGCTCAACCTCTCAGCGACGAAACGGTGTTGGCGGACCGGGGGAAGGAAATCGGCCGTTGGCGGGACGGTATCAGGCCGGTGACGTGCGCCGACATGGGGATGTGACGCTGGGTGAGGACCGGACGATTCGTCCGGCCCCGTCCCGCGGTTCACCCCGGAATTCCCCCGCGGCTCGACCCGCGGCTCAGCCCGCCAGCGTCCCCGCCAGCACCCGGGCCGCCCGCTCCGCGTCCGCGAAGCCGACGTACAGCGGCGTGAAGCCGAAGCGCAGCACGTCCGGGGCCCGGAAGTCCCCGACCACCCCGCGTTCGATCAGCCGCTTCATCACCTCGCCCGCCTCGGGACAGCGCAACGCGACCTGGCTGCCCCGCTCGGCGTGTGCCGCCGGGGTCAGGGAGCCCACCCGGCCGCCCGGGACGTACTCCCCGACGCAGCGCAGGAAGAAGTCCGTCAGCGCCAGGGACTTGGCGCGCACCGCCGCCACCGAGACCCCGTCCTCGTCCCACACGTCGAGGGCCGCCTCCAGGGCGAGCAGGGAGAGGATGTCCGGGGTGCCGACCCTGCCGCGCACCGCGCCGGACGCGGGGGTGTACCCGGGCCGCATGCCGAACGGCTCGGCGTGCGAGTTCCAGCCCGGCAGCGGGGAGTCGAAGCGGTCCTGGAGGTCGCGGCGCACATACAGGTAGGCGGGCGAACCGGGGCCGCCGTTGAGGTACTTGTAGGTGCAGCCGACGGCCAGGTCGACGCCGTGCTCGTCGAGCCCGACCGGCAGGGCGCCCGCGCTGTGGCACAGGTCCCAGACCGTGTACGCCCCCGCCGCGTGCACCGCGGCCGTCAGCGCGGGCAGGTCGTGCAGCCGGCCCGTGCGGTAGTCGACGTGGTTGAGCAGCACGGCGGCACTGCGCTCGCCCAGCGCCGACGGCACCTCGGCCGGGGCGACCGGACGCAGGGCGCAGCCGGTCATCCGGGCCGCCGACTCGGCGATGTACCCGTCCGTGGGGAAGGTGGTGGCGTCGACGAGGATCTCGTCCCGGCCCGCGCCGTCCTCCTGGGCCATGCGCACGGCGGCGACGAGCGCCTTGAAGACGTTCACGCTGGTGGAGTCGCCGGCCACGACCTGCCCGGCGCCCGCCCCGACCAGCGGGGCGATCCGGTCGCCGATCCGCTCGGGCGCGGTCCACCAGCCGCTCTCCTCCCAGGACCGGATGCGCAGCCCGCCCCACTGGCGCCGTACGACATCCGCCACGCGCTCGGGGACGTGCGCCGGGAGGGCGCCGAGCGAGTTGCCGTCCAGGTAGGTCACGTCGTCCAGGACGAACCGTTCGCGCAGCGCCGCAAGGCGGTCGGCGGCGTCCAGCCGCTCCGCCTCGCCCGCGAGACCCGCCGGCTCAGACATGGGACCGCGCCGTCCACAGCTCGGGAAACACATTGCCCCGGGCCCGCTTCTCCAGCCAGGCCACCCCGGCGGAGCCGCCGGTGCCGGTCTTGGAGCCCATCGCGCGCCGGGTGGCGACCAGGTGGTCGTTGCGCCAGCGCCACACCAGCTCGGCGACATCGGTGAGCGCCTCGCCGAGGCGGGCCGGCTCGCTGTTCTGGTCGCCGGAGTAGACGGCCGTCCAGGCGGCCTCCACCTCGGGCGAGGCCTCGTACCTGCGGGTGACGTCGCGCTGGAGCACGGCGTCCGGGATGTCGTACCCGCGCCGGGCGAGCAGCCGGACCACCTCGTCGTACAGACTCGGCTCGTGCAGCGCCTTCTCCAGCTCCGCGTGGACGCGGGGGGCGCCGCGGTGCGGGACGAGCATGGACGCGGACTTGTCGCCGAGCAGGAACTCCAGGCGGCGGTACATCGCGGACTGGAAGCCCGAGCCCTCGCCGAGGGCGCCGCGGTAGGAGTTGAACTGGGCCGGGGTGAGCTGCCCGAGCGGCGTCCAGGAGGCGTTGAGCGCCTCCAGCTCCCGCACCGAGCGCTTGAGCGCGTCGGTCGCCACCTGGATCCGGTCCTCGCGCAGGGCGTGCGCGGCGGTCTCCCACTCGTGGACGACGACGGTGAACCACAGCTCCATGACCTGGGTCGTGACCAGGAAGACCATCTCGCCGGGATCGTCGGAGAGGGTGCGCTGGAGGTGGGTGAGCACGTCCGCCTTGACGTAGTCCTCGTACGGCGTGCTGCCCTCGAAGTCGAGATTCGGGGCTTCGTCGTGGGACATCGCTGTCTCCTGATGTGCACGGGTAGCGGTCCGCCCTGCCGTTACCGGCACGGGGCCCCGGTCCCCAACGGCATCCTCCGCAATCGTCGCAGCAAACCGCAAGGCCCGCCCGTCGCGGGCCTTGCGGAGCGGTCGGTCAGCCCAGCACCTCGGCGGCGGTGGGCGAGGAGTCCTTCAGGAACTGGCCGCAGCGCTCGTACTCCTCCTTCTCGCCGATCGCCTGGGCGGCGCGGGCGAGGGCGTGCAGGGCGCGCAGGAAGCCACGGTTCGGCTCGTGCTCCCAGGGCACCGGCCCGTGCCCCTTCCAACCGCTGCGGCGCAGCGAGTCGAGGCCGCGGTGGTAGCCGGTACGGGCGTACGCGTACGACTCCACGACGCTGCCCCGCTCGAACGCCTCGTCGGCCAGCCGGGCCCAGGCGAGCGAGGAGGTCGGGTACTTCGCGGCGACATCGGCGGCCGACGTGCCGGCGGCGAGCAGCTCGCGCGGGCCCGGGTCGTCGGGGAGCTGGGTCGGGGGCGGTCCCCCGAGGAGGTTCTCGTGAATGGACATGGGACAAGTCTGCGCCATGCGCACGGTTGCGCCGCACGGGTCACCGGGCCGCCCCGCGCCCCCGGTCGCCCTCCAGCGGCGGTGCCAGGACCGAGCCGTGGGTGCGGCACTCGGGACGGCGGCAGTCCGGCGCCGGGCGGCGCACCGTCGTGAAGGCGAGCACGGAGCCCGCCACCAGGATCCCCGCGCAGATCAGCATCGCCGGTCCGAAGGCGTCGTCGAAGGCCCGCGGCGACCGGTAGGCCCCCTCCCCCATACCGGTGAGCAGGGGCAGCGCGGCCACCGCGACGAGCCCCGCCGCACGGGCCGCCGCGTTGTTGACGCCGCTGGCCAGCCCGGCCCGCGAGGTGTCCACGGCGGCCAGCACACTCGCCGTCAGCGGGGCCACCAGCGTGACCATGCCGAGGCCGAGCACCAGCAGGGCGGGCAGCACGTCGGCGGCGTAGGAGGCGCCGGGACCGACCCGCAGCATCAGCACCATCCCGGCCGCGCACAGCAGCGGACCGGCGGTGAGCTGGAGGCGCGGCCCGACGCGCTCGGCGAGTTCGCCCGAGCGGGCGGAGAGCAGCAGCATCAGGACGGTGGTCGGCAGCAGGGCGGTACCGGCGGCCAGCGCGGACCAGCCGACGACGACCTGGAGCTGGAGCGCGGTGAGGAAGAAGAAACCGCCGAAGGCCGCGTACACGCACAGCGTGACCAGGTTGACGGCCGTGAACTGGCGGGAGGCGAAGATGTCGAGCGGCATCATCGGGTCCCTGCCGCGCCGCTCCACGACGACGAAGGCCACCGCGGCCGCCGCCCCGGCCACCGCGCTCGACGCGACCGTCCAGGACGCCCCGCGCGCCTCGATCAGCGCGTAGGTGAGCAGCGCGAGGGCCGCCGCGCCGAGGACCGCGCCGAGCACGTCGAAACGGGTGTGGGCGCGCTCGTCCGAGGACTCGGGCACGTGCCGCAGCGCGACCGGCGCGCACAGCAGGGCCAGCGGGACGTTGAGCAGGAACACCCAGCGCCAGCCCGCCCCGTCCACCAGCCAGCCCCCGAGGAACGGCCCCACCGCGGCCCCGACGCCCCCGAACCCCGACCACAGGCCCACCGCCCTGCCCCGGTCGTCGGCGTGGAAGGAGGCCTGGATGAGGGCGAGGGAACCGGGTGTGAGCAGCGCCCCGCCGATGCCCTGGAGGGCGCGGGCGGCGATCAGGACGCCGGCGTTCGGCGCGAGGCCGCACAGCAGGGAGGCGCCGGCGAACCACAGGACGCCGAGGACGAAGACCCGGCGGCGGCCGAACCGGTCGCCGAGGGCGCCGCCGAGGAGGATCAGACCGGCCAGCGTGACCAGGTAGGCGTTGACCGTCCACTGCAGGGCCGCGAGGTCCACGTCGAGGTCGCGGCCGATGCGGGGCAGCGCGACATTGACGACGGTCGAGTCCAGCAGGGCCATGCCGGAACCGAGGACGGTGGTCAGCAGGATCCATCTGCCCTGCGACGAGGCCAGCCGGACATCGGGCATGCCCCAGGTATACAGCGAGCCCGGCGCGCAGGCGCCGGGCTCGTGGCTGCGGCCGGGTGGCCGGGGGCCCTACTTGAGCTTCGTGCCGGCCGACCGCAGATGGCCGCAGGCCTCGACGACACGCGCGGCCATGCCGCCCTCGGCCAGCTTGCCCCAGGTGCGCGGGTCGTAGGTCTTCTTGTTGCCGACCTCGCCGTCGACCTTCAGGACGCCGTCGTAGTTGGTGAACATGTGGGCGGCGACCGGACGGGTGAAGGCGTACTGGGTGTCCGTGTCGATGTTCATCTTGACCACGCCGTTCTCCAGGGCGGTCGCGATCTCCTCGGCGGAGGAGCCGGAGCCGCCGTGGAAGACGAAGTTGAACGGCTTGCTGCCGGCCGGCCGGCCGTACTTGGCGGCGACGCCCTCGTTCAGCTCCTTCAGCAGCTCGGGGCGGAGCACGACGTTGCCCGGCTTGTACACGCCGTGCACATTGCCGAAGGAGGCGGCGAGCAGGTAGCGGCCCTTCTCGCCCAGGCCGAGGGCCTCGACGGTGCGGACCGCGTCGTCGACCGTCGTGTAGAGGGAGTCGTTGATCTCGTGGGAGACGCCGTCCTCCTCGCCGCCGGTCGGGGTGATCTCGACCTCAAGGATGATCTTGGCGGCGCGGGCGCGCTCCAGCAGCTCCTCGGCGATGGAGAGGTTGTCGGCCAGCGTCTCGGCCGAGCCGTCCCACATGTGGGACTGGAACAGCGGGTTCCGGCCGGACTTGACGCGCTCCTCGGAGACCGCCAGCAGCGGACGGACGTACCCGTCGAGCTTGTCCTTGGGGCAGTGGTCCGTGTGCAGGGCGACGGTGACGTCGTACTTCTCGGCGACGATGTGCGCGAACTCGGCGAGGGCGACGGCCCCGGTCACCATGTCCTTGTTGTGCTGGCCGCCCAGGAACTCGGCGCCGCCGGTGGAGATCTGGACGATGCCGTCGCTCTCCGCCTCCGCGAAACCGCGCAGGGCCGCGTGCAGCGTCTGGGAAGAGGTCACGTTGATGGCCGGGTAGGCGAACTTTCCTGCCTTCGCCCGGTCCAGCATCTCGTTGTAGACCTCGGGAGTTGCGATGGGCATCTGTCCGCTCCTTGTATGTGCGGGTCGGCGTGCTGCTGGTGGCCCTGACCTAGGACTGGGGGCGACGTCATCGTCGGCCCCATCCTTCCAGACGAAACGGGATACTCCGAGTGGATCTCGGTCCGCTTCGCCGGGTGCTCAGTCCAGGCCCAGCTCGTCCTTGCCGTACACGTACCGGTAGGGGACTCCCGCGCCGTCCTGGATCTTCTCGGCGGCGCCCGTCGCGCGGTCCACGATCGTGGCGACGGCGACGACTTCGGCACCGGCCTCGCGCACGGCCTCGACGGCGGTGAGCGGGGAGCCGCCGGTGGTGGAGGTGTCCTCGACGACCAGGACGCGGCGGCCCTCGATGTCCGGGCCCTCGACGCGGCGCTGGAGGCCGTGCGCCTTGGCGGCCTTGCGGACGACGAACGCGTCCAGGCGCTTCCCGCGCGCGGCGGCCGCGTGCAGCATGCTCGCGGCGACCGGGTCGGCGCCCATGGTCAGCCCGCCCACGGCGTCGAACTCCAGGTCGGCGGTGAGGTCCAGCAGCACCTGCCCGACCAGCGGCGCGGCCTCTCCGTCCAGGGTGACGCGGCGCAGGTCGACGTAGTAGTCGGCCTCCAGGCCCGAGGAGAGGGTCACCCTGCCGTGCACCACGGCCTTGTCCTTGATCTGCTGCAGCAGCTCGCCGCGTACGTCCGTCATGTACGCCAGCTTAGAGGCGGCGCCAGGTCCAGGTGGTGCCGGCCTCCAGCGGCTCCAGGGGCGTGACCAGGCGCGGGAGGGTGTTCAGGCCGTTGGGCGGGCCGGTCTGCGGCTCCACGCAGACGGCGGCCTCCTGCTCGTCGTACACGACGGCCCACTGCTGCGGGCTCGTCACCCTCAGCTCCAGCCGCCGTGGCCAGGTGAGCGTGACGTTGACGCCGTCCGGCATGCCGAAGCAGTCGTCCCACGGGCCCGGCTTCGGCTCGACGCGGTTGCCGGTGGGCAGGTGGTCGTCGCCGCGCTCCTCCTGCCAGGCGGGGTCGAAGTCGATGGCGACACCCGCGCCGTCCGCGCCGCCGAGGGTGCGGTTGAACCACGGGTGCCAGCCGATCTGCGCCGGGAACGACGACTCGTACGTCTCCACGGACATCGTCAGCGTCAGCGCGTGCTCGGCGAGCGCGACCACCTGGGTGACGCGGCCGGTGTAGGGCCAGGGGTCGGTGAGGTCGTACGTGATCACGGCCTCGTCCGCGGTGACGCGGGCGGTGTGCCAGGCGGCGTCGCGGGCGGTCCCGTGGATGGCGTGCGGCGGGGAGTTGAGCGGCATCCGGTGGACGGCGGCGCCGTCCCGGAAGCGGCCCTCGCGGATGCGCCCGCACCAGGGGACCATCGGGAAGCAGCCGTAGCGCTCGCCCTGCCGGAGCAGTTCCGTGCCGCCGACGCGGAGCCCGCCGATCCGGCCGCCGTTGCCCGGCAGCACGGTCGCCTCCGCGTCACCCGCGGTCAGCGTGATGGGTTCGTTGCTCACGCCACGACCCTACTGGGGCGATCAAGGGCGCCCCACCGCCGCCGTTCAGCGGCGCCTGCGCAGCGCGCGGCCCACCACGATCGCGGACGCCACGACCAGGGCCGCCGCGGGGGCGGCCCAGCGCAGCGAGGCGCCGGCCGGGTGCGCCTGGGGCACGGGGACGGGGGCGTACCGGCCGCGCGGCGGGGCGTGGTCCACCTCCTCGGCGCTGCGGCCGATCATCGTGCGGCGCGCGTGCGCGGCCTCGGCGGGGGGCACGACGGCCTCGGGGGTGGCGGGGACCTCGGGGAGGTCCAGGTCGTCGGGGTCGTCGGGGGCGTCGGGGTGGTCGGGGTGGTCGGGGTCGTCGGAGTGGTCGGAGTGGTCCAGGTCGTCCGGGCCTTCTTCTGCCTCGTCCTGGGCCTCGTCCTCGGTCCCGGCCTCTTCCCCGTCCTCGGCGCCGGCCTCGGCGCCGTTCGTGAGGGAGGGCGGGGGGATCTCGGGGTCGGAGCCGGAGGCAGGCCGCGGTTCCGCCTCGCCCGGCGGGTCCTCCGTGGCGGGCCGGGGCCCGTCGTCCCGCGCCGCCGTGCCGAGGTTCTGCGCGAACCGGGTCAGCAGCCGGGTCGTGGCCGACGCCACCGACTCGGCCGGCAGCTCCGTGACCCGCCCGCCTGCCGTGGCCGTACCGGCGAAGGCGAGGGCGCAGCCGCCCTCGGCGTCCCGCACGCGGAGGGTGAGCGCGAGCGAGACCTCGCCGGTACCGCGCGACTCGGTGGCGCCGCCCTCGACGGTGTACGTGCCGTCCTCCCGCGCGGACAGGCGCAGGGAGCCCCGGTAGGTGATCGAATGACTGCCGATACGCACCTTCAGCCGTCCCGCGACGGGCTCGGCACCGGCGTCCTGCTGGAGCCCGGGAACCGCACGGGCGACCCCCACGGGGTCGGCCAGCACGTCCCTGAGCCGCTCGGCCGCGACCGGAACGAACACCTCATGCTCCATGTCACCGCACCCTACCCAGCGGGCGCCCGCCGCACCCCCCGTCGGCACAAAGTCACGCCTCTCCCGCGCTCCCCGGCACCACCAGTCCCGTCTCGTACGCCACCACCACCGCCTGGGCCCGGCTGGTCAGGCCCAGCTTGGTCATCGTGCGGTTGAGGTGGGTCTTGACCGTGGCCTCGCTGATGAACAGGCGGTCGGCGGCCTCGGCGTTGCTCAGACCCCGGGCCACCAGCCGCAGCACCTCGGACTCACGGGTGGTCAGCGTCGTCAGCTCGGGCGGTGGAGCGGCGTCCGGCGGGTCCGCGCGGCGTGTGTCGGACATCCGTGTGAACGCCTCCACCAGGCGCCGGGTGACCGCGGGGGCGAACAGCGCGTCGCCGCCGTGCACCGCGGCGACCGCGGCGAGCAGCCGTTCGGGCCCCGCGTCCTTGAGCAGGAAGCCGGAGGCGCCGGCCCGCAGGGCGCCGTACACGTACTCGTCGAGGTCGAAGGTGGTCAGGACGAGGACGCGCGGCAAGGGGTCCACGGCCTCGGCGAGGATCCGTTCGGTGGCCTGGATGCCGGTCATGCCCGGCATGCGGATGTCCATCAGGACGACGTCCGGCCGGGTCCGCGCGGCCAGCGCCACCGCCTCGGCGCCGTCGGCCGCCTCGCCGACGACCTCCATGCCGGGGGCGGCGCGCATCAGCGCGGCCAGTCCGCTGCGGACGAGGAACTGGTCGTCGACGACGAGCAGCCGGACGGGGCCGGCCGCCGGACCGTGGGCCGGACCGTCCGTCGGTCCTTGTGCGTCGGTCATTCCCTGACGGCGTCTTTCCGGCGTGCGGTCCGTACCGGCGTCGGCAGGGTCAGGCGCACGCCGAATCCCCCCTCGCTGCGCGGGCCGACGACGATCGTCCCGCCGTAGAGCTTGGCCCGCTCCCGCATCCCGATCAAGCCGTGGCCGCCGCGCTCGGCGATTGTGTCCGAATCCACCCCCTCCCGGTCTCCCGTCGCCCGCCCGTCGTCGGTCACCGACACGGTCACCTCGCCCGCGCGGTAGGCGAGTTCGACGGCGGCGTCCGCTCCGGGCGCGTGCTTGAGCACATTGGTGAGGGCCTCCTGCACCACCCGGTAGACGCAGAGCTGAACGCCCGGCGGCAGGGCCCGCGGTGTGCCCGTGACCCGCAGGTCCACGCCCACGCCGCCGGTGCGCACGCGGCCGACCATCTCGTCGAGCTGGTCGAGGCCGGGCGCCGGGGCGCCGTCCGCGCCCTGGACTCCGTCGGCCCGCAACAGGCCGAGCATGCGGCGCAGTTCGGCCAGGGCCTCGCCGCTCGCGCCCTCGATGGTGTCCAGGGCCTCGCGGGCGGTGCGGGCGTCGGAGTGGAAGACGAAGCGGGCCAGTCCGGTCTGGACGTTGATGACGGCGATGTGGTGGGCGACCACGTCGTGCAGCTCGCGGGCGATCCGCACGCGTTCCTCGGCGACCTCGCGCCGGGCCCGGTCGGCCTGTTCGGCGCGGAGCTGCCGGGTGAGTTCGCCGGTCCGGTGGGCGACGTACCCGAACCTCCACAGCACCAGCGGGAAGCCCACGGCCTGCCCCACGACCGACGCCATCGCCTCGGCGTCGCTGACCACCCCGGCGTAGATCCAGACGCCGGCGAGCAGGGCGGCGCAGGCGGCGGCGGTGCGGGTGGGGCGCAGGGAGGCCACGGTGTAGACGGCGAGCATGGGGCCGAAGGAGCCGACCACGGGCCAGTATCCGAGGGTGACGTAGAGCGCCCAGCAGGCGTGGACGGCGAGGCAGACGGCGAGGGGGGCGCGGGTGCGCAGGGTGAGCGGAAGGGTCAGCAGGGCGACGAGCGTCCAGGCGAGCGGGTCGAGCGCGGGCCACCCCTGGGCGACGGCCTCGGTGCCGAGCAGCACGGCCACGGTCGTCAGCGCCGCGGCGATCAGGCCGTCGGCCGCCAGGGGGTGCGGGCGCATTGCGGCAGCGTAGGTCCGCCCGCCGGGCGGCGGCGTCATCTTTCCGCCGTACCGCGGAAGTCGCAGGAACCGGGCGGCTACCGCACCGGTTTGGTCCCGGGTCCACCCACGGCGGGATTCCGGGACGGGCGGGTCGGCCGTAGGTTCTCGGTGCGAGCGATCCACAGGGGGATGTGGCGGTCCGTCCCTTGTCCGGGGGGAGGGGGGCGGGCCGCCGCACGGGGCTCGTACGCCGGAGCGCGCGGGGGCGCTCGCGGCGGGCCGGCTCAGTAGCGCGGATGCACCAGCGTCGAGGGCGGCAGTCCGGGGATCCGGGTGCCGGACGCGGCGCGGGCGTCCCGGGTCAGGGACCGGGGCGTGAGGGTGCGGGGGCGCGGGCCCGCCGGGTCGAGACCCGGGGTGGGGGGTGTGCGGGCGGCCAGGAGGAAGCCCCAGTCGCGTGGCGCGCGGGAACCGGCCACCGTGCGGTCGGGGCCCGGCGCGAAACCGGTGTCCCGGGCGGCGGCGCGGTAGGCGACCGCCGGCAGTCCGGCCGCGCGGAGCGTCGCGTCCACCGTCCAGAAGGTCCGGGGGCGGGTGGCGAGGGGCCCGGCGTGCACCACCAGCCGCCCGTCGGGGGCCAGCACCCGCCGCAGCAGGCCGTAGAACTCCTGCGAGTACAGCTTGGTGCTGGCCGTGATGCCCGGGTCGGGCAGGTCCGAGATCACCACGTCGTACGTCGCGGAGGGCGTCGAGCGCAGCCGGTGGAAGGCGTCCGCCGTGGTGACGTGGACGCGCGGGTCGCCGTAGACGTGTTCGTTGAGCGCGGACAGGCCGGGGTCCCGCCGGGCCAGCCGGACGAGCCCGGGGTCGAGTTCGACGATCTCGACGCGGCGCACGCCGCGGTGGCGCAGCACCTCCCGCGCGGCGAGGCCGTCGCCGCCGCCGAGGATCAGCACGCGTGCGTGCGGACCGCTCATGGCGGGGTGCACCAGGGCCTCGTGGTACTGCCGCTCGTCGCCGCCGCTGACCCGCAGCCGGCCGTCCAGGAACAGGTCGAGGGGCCGGCCGTCGGTGTCGCCGGTGAGGACCACTTCCTGCACGTCCGTCTGGAGGGCCACGCGGACGTTCTGGCCGTACACGGCGTCCCGGGCGGCGCGTTCGAAGTCGTCGGCGAGGACGGTGGCCGTGGCGAGCAGCGCCAGTACGACGAGGTTGGCCGCCAGCAGCAGCCAGCGGGCCCGGCGGGTCATGTCGCGCCGGAACAGGCCGAGGACCAGGGCGGCGCCGACGACCGCGTTGACCGTGCCGGTGATCAGCGCGCCGGTGAGCTGGCCGAGGAAGGGCAGCAGCACGAAGGGGAAGGCGAGGCCGCCGACGAGCGCGCCGACGTAGTCCGCGGCGAACAGGTCGGCGACGGCGCCGCCCGCGTCCTGGCGGCGCACGCGCTGGATCAGCTCCATCAGCAGCGGCACCTCGGCGCCGATCAGTACGCCGATGGTGAGCGAGAAGGCGACGAGGAGGACGCGCGGCCCGTCGGCCCACAGGCCGCCCCAGCCGCCGGTCCAGGCGAAGACGGCGTACAGCACCATCGCGCTGGAGCCGCCGACGAGGGCGAGGACGGCCTCGACCGCGCCGAAGCCGGCCGCCGCGAGGGGGCGCAGCCGTTTGGCGGCGAGCGAGCCGATGCCCATGGCGAAGACCATCACGGACAGGACGACGGACGCCTGGGTGACCGAGTCGCCGATCAGGTACGAGGCGAGGGCGACGAGTTCGAGTTCGTACACGAGCCCGCAGGCCGCGCAGACGAACACGCCCGCAAGGACCAGGAACCGCCCGGTGGCCGGCCGAACGGGCAGCCGCGCCGACGCACCGGCAGAACCGGGGGAACTGCGGGGGCCGGAGGGGCTGTCGAGGTCGTCCGGGGAGCCGCCGGGGCCGTCCCAGGACGGCGGGGAGCCGGGCGGGGCGGACGCGTGCGGTTCGATCACGCAGTGACGTTATGTCACGTCGGCACTGCGCTTCGTCACCCACACGTGTGAAACTGGCGCTCTGTGGGGCACCGCAGGTTTATCCCGTTGCCTTGCGCCCGCCGGACGGGCCCGGCCCCCTTCACACCCCGGAGGAGCTGAGCTGCGGCGTCGGCACCCGGACGCCCACCCGGGTCCGGGTCGCGACCAACTGGCCGTCCTGCGGATAGGCGTGCCAGGTCCGCCAGTGCACCTGCCCCTCGCGCCGCTGGGCCAGCATCGCGGTGAAGGCGTGGGGGCTGCCGGGGAAGACGCCGGCCAGGCCGTGCGGGTGGTCGGAGACCAGGGCCAGCAGCTCCTGGGCCCGCCCGGCGAAGGAGCCGGGCGTGAGCACCTCCACGCGGGCGGCGAACTCGTACTCCCAGTCGCCCACCCGCTTGGCGACGCCCAGCGGAAGGGGGGTGCTGCTGCCGGGGATGCACGCCACCGTCTCCGAACAACCTCCCCGCTCCTCTTCGAGCAGGACTTGGTGGGATGCGCCCAGGAGTCTCAACTGCATTTTGGCGCCCTTCAGTTCGAGATCGAGGTAGGCGAGCGCGGGCAGTGGTTCGCGCCCCAGGGCCCAGGCCAGGTCGGCGGCGCGTGTGTCGGTGTAGGCGGTTTTCAGGGTCGTGAGCATGGATCGGCTCCGCAAGCACACAAGGAGAGGAAGGTGTGGGGCCTGCGCACCCCGGACAGTGCCGGGGATGCGGCCCGCTCAGCCCAGTCGGTCGGTCAGGAGGGGGGTCAACAGGTCGTCCGAGGAGCTGCGTTGGTGATGGAGAGCGAATCATGAACTGTGGTGCCGCCACAGCGTTTTTACCCAACTTCGTGGTGTTTCCATCCGTCAGGGGGCTCCCCAGCTCAACTGTTCAACCAGGGCGCACACCCCGCCCGCGCGGAACGCGCCGGTGCGTGGGAGCGCCCGCCGGGCGTGCTGCCCGGCGGGCGCTCGTGGTGGGGCGCGGGGCCCGGTCCCGGGCGCGGGCCCCGTGGGCGGAACCGCGGTTCCCCCCGGCGGCTCAGCTGCCCCGTGTCAGCTGCCGCCGCCGCATCCGCCGCCGCCCCCTCCCCCGCAGGACGACCCGCCTCCGCAGGACGAGCCGCCACCGCAGGAGTGGCCCGAGTCGTGTCCGCCCGAGTGATGTCCGCCGGAGGACGAGCCGCCGTCCCCGGCCCACCAGCTGTTGCCGGCCCCTGCGCTGTCGCCGCCCCCGCCGCCGCCCGCCCACCGCGGACCCCGGCCGCCCTTCGACCGGACGGTGCGCGAGACGCGCCGGCCGACCAGGACTCCCCTGATCAGCAGGGCTGCGACGACGATCAGGATGATGCCTGTGATCATGGCGTCACCCTCCTTCCGTTCCCCCGAAGCAACCCCCCGTCGGGTGCCTCGCTCTGCGTGGATCACATCGTGAAGCTCGTTGCGTGAACGGGGGATGCCCCTCGCCGCCACGCCCCAAAGCAGAGTTGAGGAAGTCCAGAGCTTCGGCGCAGGATGACCGCCATGACCTCCACGCGCTCCAGCGCCCGCCCGCTCCTCAACCGCCGGCTCGCCGGGTTCGGGACGACGATCTTCGCCGAGATGTCCGCCCTGGCCCTGACGACCGGGGCGATCAACCTGGGGCAGGGCTTCCCGGACACCGACGGCCCCGAGGAGGTCAGGGAGGCCGCCGTACGAGCACTGCGCGACGGCCGCGGCAACCAGTACCCGCCGGGGCCGGGGGTGCCGGAACTGCGCGAGGCGATCACCGACCACCAGCGGCGTTTCTACGACATCGAGCTGGACCCGGACGCGGAAGTACTGGTCACCGCGGGCGCGACCGAGGCGATTGCCGCGACGCTGCTCGCGCTGCTGGAACCCGGAGACGAGGTCATCGCCTTCGAGCCGTACTACGACTCCTACGCCGCCTGCATCGCGATGGCCGGCGCCGAGCGCGTCCCGCTCACCCTGCGTGCCCCGTCGTTCCGCCCGGACCTGGACGAGCTGCGAGCGAAGATCACCCCGAGGACTCGCCTGCTCCTCCTCAACACCCCGCACAACCCCACGGGCATGGTCCTCACGCCCGAGGAACTGAGCGCCATCGCCGCCCTCGCCATCGAACACGACCTGCTGGTCGTGACGGACGAGGTCTACGAACACCTGGTCTTCGAGGCAGCCCACCATCCGATCGCGGCGCTCCCCGGCATGCGCGAGCGCACGGTCTCGATCTCCTCCGCGGGCAAGACCTTCTCCTTCACGGGCTGGAAGGTCGGCTGGGCGATGGCGAGCCCGCCCCTGATCGCCGCCGTCCGCACGGCGAAGCAGTACCTGACCTTCGTGAGCGCGGGCCCTCTCCAGCACGCGGTCGCGGAAGCCCTCCGCCTCCCGGACACGTACTTCGACGGCTTCCGCGAGGACCTGCGCCGCAAGCGCGACCTCCTCGCGGACGGCCTCCGCACAGCCGGCTTCGAGGTCTACACCCCCCAGGGCACCTACTTCATCACCACCGACATCGCCCCCTTCGGCGAAAAGGACGCCTACGCCTTCTGCCGGACCCTCCCCGCACGCTGCGGCGTCGTCGCGGTCCCCAACTCGGTCTTCTACGACGACCCCGACGCCGGCCGCAGCCAGGTCCGCTTCACCTTCTGCAAGAAGGACGACGTTCTCCGAGAGGCCGCCGACCGCCTCGTTCGGCTGCGCTCATATCGAGCCGGCACCGGCGAGGGCCTCGCCCCCGAATCCCGGACATGAGTAATGCGGCTTGGGCCAGGCGCAGTCGGTGATTTTTCCGTCGGCTGCTTCGCAGACGATCGGTGATCGTTGCCCGAGTCAGGAGTGTCGGCACCGGCAAGGACCGTCAACCTGACGGGAGTTGTCACCGCGGCCCGAGTCCAGCGGTGGCCGCATCAAGTCGGCCCCTGCAAGCCGTCTGCCACGAGTTGCAAAGGCCCATCCGAACCGCGTCGGAAATCTGAATCCAACCTCTTCTGGTCCGAGATGGGTAAGAACCTTACCTCGGTCAAGCCGCGTTTTCTATGCAAGCCATATGCAGCCAGATGCATTTTTGATCGCAACTGACGGATTCTGACCGACGTTGGCTATCGGCGCGTGCCGGCGTCCGATTACCTGTTCAATGACCGCCGTGCCCGACTCTTCTGATTTCCCCGTACCGTTCGGCGACCGGCTGACCGGTGCCGCTCGTACCGTGTGGGCCAAGCACGATCGGGACACGGCGAAGTGGCTGCCGTTGTGGCGGCACATGGCGGACAGTGCCGCCGTCGCGGCACTGCTGTGGGATCACTGGCTGCCGCGGAACATCAAGGAGTTGATCGCGGAGCCACTGCCAGGTGGGGCAGCTGACGCGCGGTGCTTGTGCGTGTGGCTGGCGGGGACGCACGACATCGGCAAGGCCACGCCGGCCTTCGCCTGCCAAGTCGACGAACTGGCGGGCGTGATGAGCGCGGCCGGGCTCGACATGCGGACCAGCAAGCAGCTCGGCGAAGACCGCAGGACGGCCCCGCACGGGCTCGCCGGGCAGGTTCTGCTGCAGGAATGGCTGGAGGAGCGGCACGGCTGGACGCACAGGGCATCCGGCCAGTTCGCCGTCGTGGCCGGCGGACACCACGGTGTCCCCCCGGATCATGTGCAGCTCCACAACCTCGACGCACATCCCGAACTGTTGCGCACCCAGGGCCCCGCCGAGCCTCTGTGGCGGGCTGTGCAGGACGAGTTGCTTGACGCGTGTGCCATCGCCTGCGGTGTTCAGGAGCGCCTCGCCGAATGGCGGGCGGTGAAGCTGCCGCAGACCGTTCAGGTACTGCTCACCGCGACCGTCATCGTTTCCGACTGGATCGCGAGCAATCCGGATCTCTTCCCCTACTTCCCCGAGGAACACTCGCGCGGAGAGGCGGAGCGGGTCGCCGCGGCCTGGCAGGGCCTCCTGCTCCCCGCCCCCTGGGAGCCCGAGGAGCCGACCTCCCCCGCCGCCGAGTTCTACGCCTCCCGCTTCGCGCTGCCGCCCGATGCCGTCGTCCGGCCCGTACAGGAACAGGCCCTCGCCCTGGCCCGGGACATGGAGCGGCCGGGAATGCTGATCGTCGAGGCGCCGATGGGAGAGGGGAAGACCGAGGCCGCACTCGCGGTCGCGGAGGTGTTCGCCGCGCGTTCGGGCGCCGGCGGCTGCTATGTGGCCCTGCCGACCATGGCGACGAGCAACGCGATGTTCCCCAGGCTCCTGCGGTGGCTCGACCGCCTTCCCGTCCGCCCTGCCCGCACGCACGCGAGTGGGGGGCGCGACCACGAACAGCGCTCCGTCCTACTGGCCCACGCGAAGGCGGCGTTGCAGGAGGACTACGCCACGCTGATGCGCGAGAGCCACCGCACCATCGCCGCCGTGGACGCCTACGCCGACGGCGCCGGCTCCCACGAGGGGCGTCCGGGCGCGGAAGGAGCACGGAGGGCGGCGCCCGCGGAACTCGTCGCGCATCAATGGCTGCGCGGCCGGAAGAAGGGGCTGCTCGCCTCGTTCGCCGTCGGCACGATCGACCAACTGCTGATGGCGGGCCTCAAGAGCAGGCACTTGGCGCTGCGGCATCTGGCGATGGCCGGCAAGGTGGTCGTCATCGACGAAGTCCACGCCTACGACACGTACATGAACGTCTACCTCGATCGCGTGCTGGCGTGGCTGGGCGCGTACCGGGTTCCCGTCGTCGTGCTGTCGGCGACGCTCCCCGCGCACCGGCGCGCCGAACTGGCGGCCGCGTACACCGGGGAGGATGCGACGGCCCTCGCCCAAGCGTCCGGCTACCCCCTCCTCACGGCGGTCGCGCCCGGCCGGGAACCGTTGCAGCGTGCCGCTGCCGCGTCCGGGCGCGGCGCCCACGTACTGCTGGAGAGGCTGGAGGACGACGACGGCGCGCTCGCGGACAGGCTCGGCGCCGAGCTGGCCGACGGCGGATGCGCGTTGGTGGTACGGAACACCGTGGACCGGGTGATGAACACGGCCGCGGTGCTGCGGGACCGGTTCGGGGCCGACCACGTCACCGTGGCCCACGCACGCTTCGTGGACCTCGACCGCGCGCGCAAGGACGCAGCTCTGCTCGCCCGGTTCGGCCCGCCCGACCTCCAAGGCGGCTCCCCGCAACGCCCGCGGGACGCGCAGATCGTGGTCGCCAGCCAAGTGGCCGAGCAGTCACTCGACGTGGACTTCGATCTGCTCGTGAGCGATCTGTGCCCCGTGGACCTGCTGCTCCAGCGCATGGGAAGGCTCCACCGGCATCCGCGCGGCCAGGGGCAGGAGCAGCGTCCCGCGCGACTGCGGCAACCGCGCTGTCTGGTCACCGGCGTCGACTGGAGCACGACCCCGGCCCCCGGCCCCGCCGACGGCTCCGGCGCGGTCTACGGTCCGTACCCTCTGCTGCGGAGCCTCGCCGTACTCGCTCCGCACCTCGGGGCACCCGGGACAGCGGGGCGGCCCCTCCGCCTGCCCGAGGACATCAGTCCGCTCGTACAGCGGGCGTACGGCGAGGAGGACCCCTGCCCGCCCGAGTGGGAGCCGGTGCTCGCCCCGGCCCGGGACAAGCACCGCACCGTGCGCGAGCGGCAACGCCAAGGCGCTCAGGTCTTCCGGCTGGACGAGGTGCGCAAGGCCGGGCGCCCCCTCATCGGCTGGATCGACGCCGGTGTCGGAGACGCGGACGACACCCCCACCGGTCGCGCGCAGGTCCGGGACAGCCGGGAAAGCCTGGAAGTCCTGGTCGTAAGGCGCCGCGCCGACGGCACCCTGTGCACCCTGCCCTGGCTGGGCAAGGGCCGGGGAGGTCTTGAGCTGCCCGTCGACGCCGTGCCCTCCGCACGAGCCGCTCGGGCGGTGGCGGCGAGCGGCCTGCGACTGCCGTACCACTTTTCCTTCCCCCGGACGCTCGACCGGGCACTGGCCGAGCTGGAAGAGCTGTATGTCCCGGTCTGGCAGGAGAAGGAGAGCCACTGGCTCGCCGGGGAACTGATCCTCGCTCTGGACGAGGAGGGGCGGGCAACCCTTGCCGACTGGCACCTCGCCTACAACGCCGAGGAGGGGCTGCTCGTGACGAGCAAGGACGCGGACGGGACGACGGGCCGCGCAGGGGACGGCAGGACGAGCCGTATCGCGGAGGGAAAACCACCCGCGCAACGCAAGACGCGCCGGGTCTCGGGCGAGGAGCGGGGGCCCGATCCGCACTCCGCCCTCCCCTCCTTCGACCTCACCAGCCGGCCGTGGCTGCCCGTCCTCCTGAAAGACGGCTCCGAGCGTGAGCTGTCCCTGCCGGAGGTGTTCGACCAGGCGCGGGACATCCGTCGGCTCGTCGGCGACCTGCCGACCCAGGACTTCGCACTGACGCGCATGCTGCTCGCGCTCCTGTACGACGCCCTCTCCGAACCGGGTGGGGCCGTCGGCCCCGCCGACACCGACGCGTGGGAGGAGCTGTGGCTGTCGCAGTCGTCCTACGCCGCCCCGGTGGCCGCATACCTGCACCGCCACCGCGAGCGCTTCGACCTGCTCCACGCCGAGTTCCCGTTCTTCCAGACCGCGGGACTGCACACGGCGAAGGACGAGGTCTTCTCGCTCAATCGCCTCGTCGCCGACGTGCCGAACGGGGACCCCTTCTTCAGCATGCGCAGGCCCGGTGTCGACCGGCTCGGCTTCGCGGAGGCGGCCCGTTGGGTCGTGCACGCCCAGGCGTTCGACACCTCCGGCATCAAATCCGGTGCGGTGGGCGACCCCCGGGTGAAGGCCGGAAAGGTCTATCCCCAGGGCCCGGCGTGGGCGGGCAACCTGGGCGGTGTCCTGCTGGAAGGGGACAGCCTCCACGAGACGCTGCTGCTCAACCTGATGGCGGGGGACACCGCAGGAGTACACGCGGACGAGGCCGACCGCCCCGCCTGGCGAGGGGATCCGAGTGGCCCCGCGGCGGCCCCGGACCTCGGCCGGCGCCCCTACGGCCTGCGCGACCTGTACACCTGGCAGTCCCGCCGCATCCGGCTGCACCACGACGCGGACGGTGTGCACGGCGTGGTCCTCGCGTACGGCGACCGCCTCGAACCGCACAACCGGCAGGGGCACGAGCCGATGACCGGCTGGCGCCGCAGCCCGGCGCAGGAGAAGAAGCGTCAGGAGAGTCTCGTCTACCTGCCGCGGGAGCACGACCCGTCCCGCATGGCGTGGCGTGGCATGGACGGCCTGCTCACCGGCCGCGAGGTCGGCACCCGGCAGGGGCGGGACGGCGCGCAGCGGCTGGCTCCGAGGGTGGTCCAGTGGGCCGCGCGGCTCACCACCGAGGGGCTGCTCCCTCGGGGTTACCTGATCCGCACCCGCGTCATCGGCGCGCGCTACGGCACGCAGCAGTCGGTGATCGACGAAGTCGTGGACGACGGGGTGCTGATGCCCGTGGTCCTGTTGCACGACACGGACCGGCGCTACGGGGACAAGGCCGTAGACGCCCTGCACGACGCCGAGAAAGCGGTCGGCGCACTCGCCCAGCTGGCCGCCGACCTCGCCCTCGCCGTCGGCGCCGATCCGGATTCGAGGCGGAGCACCGCCCGGGACCTGGGATTCGGGACCCTCGACACGCATTATCGCCGCTGGCTGCGGGACCTGGGCGGCGTCTCCGATCCGGAGGAACACCGCGACCGGTGGAAGCGGGATGTCCGGCGACTCGTCGCAGAGCTGGGCAACAGGCTGCTCGACGAGGCCGGGCAGTCCGCCTGGGAGGGACGCCTCGTGGAGGCCGGAAACGGCACGCGCTGGCTGAACGACGCCGCGGCCGAGCTTCGCTTCCGCACTCGTCTCCGGGAGTTCCTGACCACCGAGCACGACGAACCCTCCTCCTCCCGACCCGCTCCAGTGGAGTCACCCGCATGACCCCTTCGCTCCCCGTCCCCACCACCTCCGGCAGCGCCCGCCGGGCTCCCCGGCTCGGCCCGGTGGGCAGCGCGGTCCACCAGCACATCACCGCGCTGCAAGGCCAGTACCTCAAGGACCAAAGTGGGGCAGTCGCCGCCCTGGCCCGGTTGCGCCGAGGCGTGGGCCGTGCCGTCGGCGAGACACCCGACCTGTGGGGCCTCACCGGCATCGAACCCCTCCACGAGCGGTACGCGCAGGGGCAGTTCAGCGAGGAGGAGTTCCTGCGTGCCGAGGAGGCGGCGCACGCGGCCGTCACCCTGTGGTCGCTGCACCAGCAGTCGCACCACGTCTCGCGGATGCACCGCAGGCCCGGCCCCGAACTCGGCACCGCGGTGCGGCGGCTCGCCCCCGGGGCGGCGGTCGACGAGCCGACACGCAAGCGTTTCGTCCGCGCGGGAACGGCCGCCACCCCCGTGGTGCTGGCCACGCGGCTGCGCGAACTCGTACTGCTACTGCGCCGCGAAGGAATCCCGCTCGACTACGGGCTGCTCGCCGATCAGCTCCACCAGTGGGTGCTCCCGGGCGGTGCCCAGGGCGTGCGCCGCTCCTGGGGCCGCTCCTACCTCGTCCGCCCCAAGGCTGTGGCCGCCGGGGGCAAGAACCCCGAGACGGGCCTGAAGCAGGACAGCACCCCGGCCGCGGGCGAGGACCACCAACCGCTCGACCCGACCACGACGGAGGACGACACCCTGTGACCCGCACCATCATCGACGTGCACGTGCTGCAGACGGTGCCACCGAGCAACCTGAACCGCGACGACACCGGGACTCCGAAGACCGCCGTCTACGGCGGTGTGCGCCGCGCCCGGGTTTCCAGCCAGGCGTGGAAACGGGCGACCAGGCGAGCGTTCCAGGAGCTTGTCGACCCACAGGAACTCGGGGTGCGGACCCGGCGGGTGGCGGCCCTGCTCGCGGAGCGCATCACGGCCCTGGCCCCCGCACTCGGCGAGGAGAAGGCCCTGTCCCTGGCCGCCGAGACGCTCTACGCCGCGACCAACTCCAAGGTCCAGGTCCCGCCCCGCAAGGCGGAGAGCGCGAAGAAGAGAGGCGAGCCGGAGCCACCGCCGGAATCCTCGTACCTGATGTTCCTCAGCTCACGGCAACTCGACGGGCTTGCGCGGCACGCGGTCGAGGGCGCCGACGACATCAAGGCGTTTTTCAAGGTCAAGGCGAACAAGGAAAAGGCGAAGAGGATCGCCGACACCCGGCACTCGGTGGACATCGCTCTGTTCGGCCGCATGGTCGCCGACTCCACCGACATCAACGTCGACGCGGCGGCGCAGGTCGCTCACGCCCTCAGCGTGCACGCGGTGGAGAATGAATCGGACTACTTCACAGCGGTCGACGACCGGAACGAGGGCGAGGAGGACTCCGGCGCCGGCATGATCGGCACCGTCGAGTTCAACTCGGCGACGCTCTATCGCTACGCCGCTCTCGACGTGGACCGGCTGCGGGACAACCTGGGTGCTGGTCTGCGTCCCGAGGAATCCGTGAGCGAGCCGGTCCGCAGGGCGGTGGAAGCCTTTCTGCGCGGCTTCGTCCTGTCCATGCCCGACGGCAAGTCCAAGACCTTCGCCAACCAGACGCTTCCCGACGCGGTGATCGTCACCCTCCGCTCGGCCCGGCCGATCAGCTTCGTCGGCGCGTTCGAGGAACCGGTCGTCGCCCCCCTCCCCGTCGGCGGACACCTGCGCGGAGCGTGTTCCCAGCTGCTCGCGTACGTCTCCGACATCGAGAAGGCGTACGGGGTGAGCGGGGACCCGAGCTGGGTGCTCAGAGCGGGCCTGGTCACCGAGCCGCTCGCGGCGCTCGGAACCGCCGTGAGCCTGGAGCAACTCGTGCACGAGGTGGGCGAGTCCGTCTCCGGGCGGCTGTCCGCCCGTATGCCCGAAGCCCGGACGGCCCCGGCGTGAACCGGCGCACAAGTGTCCTGACGCTGTGCCTCGCGGGCCCCCTCCAGGCATGGGGGACCTCGTCACGGTTCACGCGGCGCTCGACGGAGCGCGCACCCACCAAGAGCGGCGTGATCGGTCTGCTCGCCGCCGCCCAGGGACGCGAGCGCGGCGCCGGCCTCTCCGATCTCGCCGGCCTCAAATTCGCCGTCCGGCTCGACCAGCCGGGCACCCGCGTGCGCGACTTCCAGACGGCACGGCACTTCGACTCCGGGGAGCGCATGCCGGTGTCGGAGCGCTTCTACCTTTCCGACGCGGTCTTCGTCGCCGCCGTGGAAGGAGCCGCGGATCTCGTCGACGCCCTGCAAGCCGCACTCCGCAACCCGGTGTTCCTGCCGTTTCTGGGACGCCGTTCCTGCCCGCCGTCCCGCCCGATCGATCTGCACGTCCACCGCGGGGACCTCACGAAGGCACTGCGGTCCGAGCCCTGGCAGGCATCCTCCCGGTGGCAGCGGCAACGTCTGCACGAGGGGCGCGTCGAACTGGAGGTGATCGGCGACCTCGCCGCGGCCGAGGGCCCCGGGGAGCGGCAGCGGGACCAGCCGCTCAGCTTCGACCCACGCCACCGCAGGTACCGACTGCGCGAGGTGCGTACGACCGTGGTCTCCGTCCCCAATCCCCTGAGCGCCGCGCGCCGCGCCTTCGTACCGCCCGCCCACGACCCGATGCGCCTCCTGGGAGGATGACCGTGTACCTGACCCGATTCCGGCTCAACCCCGCGCGCATCGGCGCTCGTCGGCTGCTCGGCTCGCCACAGAGCCTGCACGCGGCGGTCATGGCGTCCTTCGCGGAGGTGCCGGAGCGGCGGGCAGGCGGCCCACGCGTGCTGTGGCGAGTGGACCAGCCGGCCCGCAGCGAGGTGCTCCTCTACGTCGTCAGCCCGGACGAGCCCGACCTCACCCACCTCGTCGAGCGGGCGGGGTGGCCGACGACGGGAGGCTGGCAGACGAGACCGTACGCCACGTTCCTCGACCGGATCACAGCCGACGGCGTGTGGTCCTTCAGGCTCACCGCCAACCCCGTGCACAGCATCCGGCGTGTCCCCGCGGAGCCGACCAAGCGCACCGCGCACATGACCCCACGCCACCAGGTGGAGTGGTTGCTCAAACGGCAGCAGGACGCGGGCTTCGCGGTTCTGGAGAAGCCGGAACGCCGGGGGGACTGGCCTCCGGTCGACGCCCACGAGGTCGTCGCCCACAGCCGCACGGATCTGACCTTCCAGAAACGGAATGAGGAGGACACCCGTACGCACCGGGTGAAACTGACCCGGGTCACCTTCGACGGCCGCCTCCGCGTCGTCGACCCCGCGCTCTTCCGCCGCACCCTCACCTCCGGCCTGGGCAAGGCCAAGGCGTACGGCTGCGGGCTCATGACCCTGGCGCGGACGGAGTAGCGGGTGGCCACTGTCAGCAGGCGTCCCGCCACCGGTCCGCGACAGCTCACCCGCGTCGGTGAGCGGCTGTCCTTCGTCTACCTGGAGCGCTGCACCGTCCACCGTGACGCCAACGCGCTCACCGCCGAGGACGCGGACGGCATACGCCACATCCCGTCCGCGACGATCGGTGCGCTGCTGCTCGGACCCGGTACCCGGATCACCCACCAGGCCATGGCCGTTCTGGGTGAGAGCGGCGCGGTGGTGGTGTGGGTCGGTGAGCACGGCGTGCGTTTCTACGCCGGCGGACGGGCGCTGAACCGTTCCTCGGCGCTCCTGGAGGCGCAGGCCACCGCCTGGGCGAACCAGCGCACCCGACTCGATGTCGCCAGAGCCATGTACCGCCTCCGTTTCCCGGACGAGGACCCGGCCGGATGCACCCGCCGCCAGCTCCTCGGCCGTGAGGGGGACCGCGTCAAGCGGTGCTATGCCGAACAGGCGGCCCGGACCGGCGTCCCGTGGCACGGCCGGCGGTACACACCGGGGGACTTCGACTCCGGCGATGCCCCCAACCAGGCCGTAACCGCCGCCGCGCAGTGCATGTACGGAATCGCCCAGGCCGTCGTCGCGGCCCTGGGGTGCACACCGGGTCTCGGCTTCGTCCACTCCGGCCACGAACTCTCCTTCGTGCTGGACGTGGCCGACTTCTACAAGACGGACATCGGCATTCCCCTGGCCTTCGAGGTCGCCGCGGAGGGGCCCGAGGACATCGGCTCGCGCACGCGACGGGCGCTGCGGGACCGCATCAACTCCACCCGACTGCTCGACCGGTGCGTACGGGACATCCAGGCGCTGCTCGCGCCTGCGGACACCGGTCGTCCGGACGAACGTGATCACGTCACCTTGCAGTCCGACCGGGGTGCCGAGATGGCCGCCGGCCGCAACTACGGTGATCAGGAAGAGCGCGGGGGCGCCACCGTCGGCGCGCAGGACGGCCTGGCGCGGGACGGAGTCATCTGGTGACCGTCATCGTCCTCACCCACTGCCCGGTAGGGCTGCGTGGCTTCCTCACCCGCTGGTTGCTGGAAATCTCTCCCGGTGTCTTTCTGGGCAACCCGTCCGCCCGCATTCGCGACACTCTGTGGGACGAGGTCCGGCAGTACGCCGGCCAAGGTCGCGCGCTGCTCGCCTACTCCACCGACTCCGAACAGGGCTACGCCTTCCGCACCCACGACCACAAGTGGCATCCAGTCGATCACGAGGGCCTCACCCTCATCTTTCGCCCCTCGGCCCGCTCCGCGCCTTCTCCCGCGTCGACTTCCAGAGGGTGGAGCAAGGCGTCCAAGCGCCGCCGATTCGGCAACCGGACGTAACCTCGCCGACTGACGCAGTCGTTCGCCGAACCCCGCCCGCCGGACTCGGGCAGAGGGACCTGACGGCTGGTCCGGCGACACGCCCACATAGGGAGACACCACATCCGAAGCAGCGGTCCACCGGGAGGCCGCGATTGACTATGGCGGATATGTCCGTTTCCCTCATCCTTGCTCAACAAGACCCCACCCCTTGACAAAAGCCCACCTCACAAAGCCCGCTCCCCGCGCCTGCGGGGATGAGCCCCCTCTCGACCGTCCGGCGGAGCTTCCTGCGCCGGAGACGGCGGAGCCCGGCTCCCCGCGACGCCGGGGGCCGGGCTCTCCTGTGTACTGCCGCCTGCTGCCGCGGGGGCGGCGACTACTCGCCGTCCTCGTCCGTCGGCTTCTCCGACTCGTTGACCTCCTGCTCCAGACCGAGCTGCTCCACGAGCCACCGGTCGAACTCGATCGCGGCCCGCACCCAGCTGACCGTCGAGGAGACGAAGTGCTCCAGGCTGACGCCCATGCCGATCAGCATCTGCGCCTCGCCGATCAGGCGGACCGTGCCGTCGTCGTGGGTGTGGGAGTACACCTTCGGCCACAGGGTGCGCCGGTTCCAGTCGTCGATCGACTCCAGCAGCTGCGGCTTGTCGTCGATCTGGTGGGGCCGGTCGTAGAACGTCCGCACCGAGAAGACCTGCTGGTCACCCTCGCCGCGGAACATGAAGTACGTACGGAACTGCTCCCACGGCGCCGCGAGGTCGCCCTCGTCGTCGACGACATACTTCAGCTCCATCTGTTCGAGGAGCTGCTTCACAAGATCCTGATCCGGGACGACGGGGCCCGCCGGTCCTTGGGGCTGCGGCTCGGGCTGCTTGCCCCCGAAGTTCGGAATCGAGGACGGGTCGATGCTCACCGTGAATTTCCCTTCGTACGGATCTGGCCATCCTCCCCCATGCGGGGAGGGGCGTGGCAAGCCCGCCGGTAGCCTGTCAGCCCTTGGCTGACATGATCCGGCCGGTCGAGTGGACGCACTGGCGGACGGAGGCGGGCTCATGAGGCGGTCACGGCGCACGGCGGCGGGTTCCGGGGGCGGCGACGAGGTGCCCCGGGGGCGGACCAGGTGGTGGCGGTTCGCGGCGCTCGTGGCGCTGCCCGCGCTGGTCCTGATCCCACTCCTCGTCGTCTTCGTGGGCTTCCTCCTGTCCGAGTGGGACGACGACGGCGCCGGCAGCCGGGCGCCCACGCGCGTGCCCTGCTCCGAGGCGCTGGCCTTCGGCGGTGCCGCGCTCCCGGACGGCGCGCGTCCGGTCGGGCCGTGCACATACCAGGCCTTCCTCGACACGCACTACGGCGCCGCCTTCCGCATGCCGCGCACGGGTGTCCAGGACTGGGTGGCGCACACCTATCCGGACGCCCCCGCGCCCAGGACGCAGGCGTGCGTGGACGATGCCGATCTGTGTCTGGATCTGGACTACGACGAGGGTCTGCCGGACGGTGTGGAGGCCCATGTGGTGCAGATACGGGTGGTCTACGAGGACGCCGGGACGGCGCTGGTGCGGTTCGCGTCGTTCACCCTGTGACCCGTGACGCGCGGCGGCCCGCCACCCACCGGGGGTGACGGGCCGCGCGGCGTACCGCGGCAAGAGCGAGTGCTAGAGCGTCTTGCCGCTCGCCGGTCCCACGATCAGCGCGTCGCCGAAGCGGTCCACGCGGACCGTGTCGCCGTCCTTGACCTCGCCGGAGAGGATCTCCCGGGCGAGCCGGTCGCCGATCGCGGTCTGGACCAGGCGGCGCAGCGGGCGGGCGCCGTAGGCCGGGTCGTTGCCCTCCTCCGCCAGCCAGGTCAGGGCCTCGTCGGTGACCTCCAGGGTGAGGCGTCGTTCGGCGAGCCGCCGGGCCAGGGCGTTGATCTGGAGGCGGGCGATCCGGCCCAGTTCCTCCTTGTTCAGGGCCGAGAAGACCACGAGGTCGTCGAGCCGGTTGAGGAACTCCGGCTTGAAGGAGGACCTGACCACCTCAAGGACCTGCTGCTTCTTCTCCGTCTCGCCGGTCGTCGGGTCGACCAGGTACTGGCTGCCCAGGTTGGAGGTGAGGACCAGGATGGTGTTGCGGAAGTCGACGGTGCGGCCCTGCCCGTCGGTGAGGCGGCCGTCGTCGAGCACCTGGAGCAGGATGTCGAAGACCTCGGGGTGCGCCTTCTCCACCTCGTCGAGCAGCACGACGGTGTACGGCCGCCGCCGCACGGACTCGGTGAGCTGGCCGCCCTCCTCGTACCCGACGTATCCGGGCGGGGCGCCCACCAGCCGGGCCACGCTGTGCTTCTCGCTGTACTCCGACATGTCGATGCGGACCATGGCCCGCTCGTCGTCGAAGAGGAAGTCGGCGAGCGCCTTGGCCAGCTCGGTCTTGCCGACGCCGGTCGGGCCCAGGAAGAGGAAGGATCCGGTGGGCCGGTCGGGGTCGGCGATCCCGGCGCGGCTGCGGCGCACGGCGTCGGACACGGCCCGTACCGCCTCGCCCTGCCCGATGAGCCGCTTGCCCAGCTCGTCCTCCATGCGCAGCAGCTTCTGCGTCTCGCCCTCAAGGAGGCGTCCGGCGGGGATGCCGGTCCAGGAGGCGACGACGTCCGCGATGTCGTCGGCGCCGACCTCCTCCTTGACCATGGTGTCCCGGGCGACCTCCTCCTCGGCCTCGGAGGCGGCCTCCAGGTCGCGTTCCAGGGTGGGGATCTCGCCGTAGAGCAGCTTGGAGGCGGTGTCGAAGTCGCCGTCGCGCTGGGCGCGTTCGGCCTGCCCGCGCAGTTCGTCGAGCCTCTCCTTCAGCTCACCGACCCGGTTGAGGGACTGCTTCTCCTTCTCCCAGCGGGCGTTGAGGCCGCGCAGCTCCTCCTCCTTGTCGGCGAGGTCGCGGCGCAGCCGCTCCAGGCGCTCCCGGGACGCGGCGTCGGTCTCCTTGCCGATCGCCAGCTCCTCCATCTTCAACCGGTCGACGGCGCGCTGGAGTTCGTCGATCTCGACGGGGGACGAGTCGATCTCCATGCGCAGCCGCGAGGCGGCCTCGTCGACGAGGTCGATGGCCTTGTCGGGCAGGAAGCGGGAGGTGATGTACCGGTCGGACAGGCTCGCCGCGGCCACCAGCGCGCTGTCGGCGATCTGGACCTTGTGGTGGGCCTCGTAGCGCCCCTTGAGCCCGCGCAGGATCGCGATCGAGTCCTCGACGGTCGGCTCGGCGACCAGCACCTGCTGGAAGCGCCGCTCCAGGGCGGGGTCCTTCTCGATCCGCTCGCGGTACTCGTCCAGGGTGGTGGCACCGACCATCCGCAGCTCGCCGCGCGCGAGCATCGGCTTGAGCATGTTCCCGGCGTCCATGGCGGAGTCGCCGCCGGCGCCCGCCCCCACGACGGTGTGCAGCTCGTCGATGAAGGTGATGATCTGCCCGTCGGAGTCCTTGATCTCGGCGAGGACGGTCTTCAGCCGCTCCTCGAACTCACCGCGGTACTTCGCCCCGGCGACCATGGCGCCCAGGTCGAGCGAGACCAGCCGCTTGTCCTTCAGCGACTCGGGCACGTCGCCCTTGAGGATCCGCTGGGCGAGCCCCTCGACGACGGCGGTCTTGCCGACGCCGGGCTCGCCGATGAGGACGGGGTTGTTCTTCGTACGGCGGCTGAGCACCTGCACGACGCGCCGGATCTCCTGGTCCCGCCCGATGACGGGGTCGAGCTTCCCGTCCCGGGCGGCGGCGGTGAGGTCGGTGCCGAACTTCTCCAGTGCCTTGTACTGGCCCTCGGGGTCGGCGGTGGTCACCCGGCGCCCTCCCCTCGCCCTGCGGAAGGCCTCCTGCAACTTCTTCGCACTGGCACCCTGCCCCTCCAGTACCTCTCCGGCCGCGCCGCCCTTCGCGGCGATGCCGAGGAGCAGGTGCTCGGTGGAGAGGTACTCGTCCCCGAGTTCCTTGGCGCGGGCCTGGGCGTCGGCGACCACGGCGAGCATTTCACGGTTGGGCTGCGGGGGCGCGACGGTGGACCCGGTCACGCTGGGCAGCCCGGAGATGATGCGCTCGACGCCGGAGCGCACGGCGGCCAGATCGGCCTCGACGGCGGCGAGCAGGTCAGTGATGTTCTCGTTGTCCTGCCCCTGGAGCAGGGCAAGGAGCAGGTGGGCGGGGGTGAGGTCGGCGTTTCCCTCGGTCACGGCCCGGTTGCTGGCCGCGTTGATCGCGTCCCGGCTCCGGTTGGTCAGCTCGGCGTCCACGTTCTGGCTCTCCTCCTCGCGTCGGCCGTCGTCGGTCCGGCCGTGTCTCCCAGTCCTGAAGGTGCTGACATCGCTGGCGATGCTGACTCAGTCAACGTCCACAAAGTTGAGTCTATTCCACTCAAGGGAGAAACGGCACGGATTCCGGGGCGGGTGGCACCAGGGTCCTGCCGCGCGGTCGTCCCCGCACGGCGCGAGGGCCTTTTCGGACAGGCTGAGAACAGGGCGATACCCCGAAATGTCCACGCAAACGACAGCGGCGTCACCGTGTTCAGGTCACGGTGACGCCGCTGCCGGGGGGAAGCACCTGAGCGATCTGTTACGACGGGGGAATCGCGTCAGGCACTGCGGGGGGTGGCCGAGATGGTCCTCACTTCGGAGACCTCCGGCTGCGCGAGCCGGTGGTCCCTCTGATCCAGGTTCACAAAAATCATTCCGTACCGGATGGCACACCGCACGGGCTGCGGCGCCCCCCGAGGCCGCCGCAGACACCGGTACGCCCGTACGTCGCCGTCCTCGTCCAGCGTGACGACGACCGGCTCACCGAAGACGGTCACCATCAGCGAGTCACCGGGGTGGGGGATCGCGGTGACCAGGTCGATGAAGTGCCAGCCGGAACGGTAGGCGGTGGCCATCTCCCGCCGGAAGGAGCGGTCGTCGGGTGGAGTAGTCATGTCACGACCACACCGTGTCATCCGTGGTGGACGCCGTGTCCTGACCGGCGGACGCGGCGGACACCTCCGTCACTGACTCGACACCGTTCGCTCGCTCGTCGCCCTGCGCAGTAACGAGGCCATTCAGTGCTCCGAAGGCCACAACGGCAGAGAAGGCGGCGACAAGCACCGAGCGAAGCATTCTCTTAGACATAGTCGGCTTCGTCCTCACTTGAAGGTCCCCTCTTCCCCCGTCGGATAAGACGATGGCTCATTCAGGCACGTCATGGCCACACGATCGGTGCATCATGTTCCTGCATGTTCAGGACCCTGGGGGGTGGAGATTTGACTACAAATCGGACCAATAAGGCACATCCCCATGGGATTACTGAACTCTGCGAGGAGGGAGGGCGTCTCTACGCGAACGCACTGCGCACTGGACGTATCGCCCGCGCGGACGCGGCCGAGGCCCCGTGCCTGATGGATCTCGCCCTCCTGCATCCCGACCCCGACGACGCCAACTGGCTGCGCCCGGTCCCCCCGTCGACCGCGCTGGCGCAGCGGCTCAATCCCATCGAACGGGAGATCGCGGACCGCAGACGGACCTCGATCGAACTGGCGGAGGCCTTCGAGCCGTTCATGACCCTCAGCGCGCAGGGTGCGGCGCCGATCCATTCGATCACCGTCCTCGAAGGGCTCGACCGCATCAACTCCGCCCTCGACCTGGCCACGAACCAGTGCAAGAACGAGGTGCTGACCGTCCAGCCCAGCGCCCGCCATCCGGAGCGGCGGCTCGTCGAGGGCCTGGAGCGCGACAAGACGCTGACCGAGCGCGGGGTGCGCATCCGGACGCTGTACCAGCACACGGCCCGCTACAGCGCCGAACGGCTGGCCTACGTGGACCGGTTCTCCAACGGGAAGGCGGAGTACCGGACCATCGACGAACTGGTCGAACGCCTCATCATCTGCGACGACACGGTCGCCTTCATCCCCGTCCGCGACGACCGTCAGGTGGCCCTGGAGATCCGTCACCCGGGCCTCGTCAGCTATCTGACCAAGGTGTTCGAGTTCATGTGGGGCCGCGCCGTCCCGCTGAGCGCCGGCGCCCCCTACGAGACGGCCCCCGACGGCATCACCGACATCCAGCACTCCATCGCCAAACTCCTGGTGGAGGGCCACGTCGACGAGGCCATCGCCCGGCGCCTGGGCATGAACGTACGCACCTGCCGCGCCCACATCGCCAAGCTGGCCACCGTCCTCGGCAGCGGCAGCCGCGCCCAACTCGGCTACCTCATAGCGCAGTCGGGAATCCTGGAGCAGGACCACCAGAGCCTGGGAGGGGACGGCCGGCCATGAGACGGGGCTCGCCCTCCGCTCCCGTGCGGGTTCAACCGCGGTGCCTCATCGGGCGGTCGGGGATTCCGGCCGCGGAACCCCGACGGGGGCGGCCGGTGCCGCACTCCGGGGGGAGCCGTCCAGGCCGGCCTGGGCTATGCGCACGCCCAGTTGGGTCCGGCTGGCCGCGCCCAGGGTCTCGGAGAGGCGGGCGATGTGCGCCCGCGCCGTACGGACGCTGATGCCGAGCCGCTCCGCGATCACCGCGTCCTGGTGTCCCTCCGCCAGCAGCGCCGCGATGGACTGCTCGCGGTGGGAGATGCCCTCGATGCCGGTGTCGGGCAGCGGCGCGGTCAGGGGGATCGCCAGCCGCCACAGGCGTTCGAAGACCGTGACCAGGTAGGAGATCAGCGCGGGGTGGCGCAGTTCCAGTGCCATCGTGCGGTCGGTGTTGGCGGGGATGAAGGCCACCGTGCGGTCGAAGAGGATGAGCCGGTCGATGACCTCGTCGAGAGTACGGGCCTCCACCGCGTCGCCCATCAGTTCGAGGTAGTTGAGCAGGCCCTGGCCGTGCCGGGCCACGTGCGTGTACAGGTCCCGCATCCGCACCCCGCGCCCGCGCAGCGCCAGCGCCCGGTGCAGCCCCTCCGACAGCTCGTGCTCGCGCCGGATGCCGCCGGGCTGCACGGTGAGCACCTCCGACGTGCACGCCTGCGTCGCCTCGTCCATCGCGGCCTGGATGCGGGAGAGTCCGTCCAGGACCCGGATCGCCGTGCCCTCCGTCGCCGCCGAGGCCTGGATCTGCCGGCCCAGGCCCGCGTACCACTCGAAGGCCTCCACCGCCGAGCCCACCCGCCGCTGGCTCGCGCTCACCTCGTCGTGGACCCCGCGCAGCAGCCGCGTCATGACCTCCTGCGGGGAGGTCGGCACGAGCCAGTCCATGTCGTCGGGGTCGGGATGCAGCAGGGCCAGCTCCAGCAGACAGGGCACCGGCTCCGCGTCACGGCGCGGCACCCGGCCGCGCCGTACGGCCCTGGAGTACACGCGGTCCCCGGCGGCGCACAGCCGGTCGGCACCGTGTGGATGCTCCTGAGCCCTGTGCCCGGCCATCGCCCATCCCACCCCCGGTTCCGGCTCTTTCCGCAGCGCAACTATGCGCGGCCGGGACCGGGTCCGCAACACGGCTCCGCCCGGAGCGGCAGCCGGTAAGAAGGGGTTACGACGGGTATGTCCGGGCGGCCGGCCCGGGACCGCGAGAGGCCTACTTCAGCCCGATCTTCGCGCAGGCCGCCGCGTACTTGGCGGTGCAGATGTCGCTGACCTTGTAGAAGCCCTCGGCGACGACGGTCTCGTCGAGGTTGGCCTTGGTCAGCGCGACGACGGGCACGAGCTGTGCGGGGATGCCCTTGTGGGTGGGGCTGTCGACCTTGTCGCGGGCGAGCGCGTCGAACTGGATGTCCCGGCCCTGGACCCGTGCCACGGCCATCTCCGCGGCGTTCTCGGCCTCCTGCGGGTAGGACTTGTACACGCTCATGTACTGCTCGCCGGCCACGATCCGCTGCACCGCCGCGAGTTCCGCGTCCTGGCCCGTGATCGGCGGCAGGTCGGTGACGCCCGCCGCCTCCAGGGCCTTGATGATGCCGCCGGCCATGCCGTCGTTGGCGGAGTAGACGCCCGCGATGTCGCCCTTGCCGATCTTCGAGATCGCCTCGGCCATGTTCGCCTCGGCGTTCTCCGGCTTCCAGTCCTTGGTGTCGAAGGACTGCGCGATGGTCACCTTGCCGTTCAGCTCGGACAGCGCGCCCGTCTTGAACTGCTTGGCGTTCGGGTCGGTGGGCGAGCCGTTCATCATGACGATCTTGGCGGAGTCGTCCGCGCCGTCACCGAGCGCCTCGACGAGGGAGCGGCCCTGGACCTCGCCGACCAGTTCGTTGTCGAAGGAGATGTAGGCGTCGATCGGGCCCTCGGCCAGCCGGTCGTAGGCGATGACGGGGATCGCGGCGTCCTTCGCCTTCTGCACGCTGTCCGCGATGGCCGACGAGTCGACCGCGTCCAGGACGATCACGTCGACCCGGTCGTCGATCATCTGCTGCATCTGCTCGGCCTGCTTGGCGGCGCTGGCCTCGGCGTTGGCGTACTTGACATTGCCCTGGTCGCGCGTGAGGTCGCCGACCTTGGCCTTGAAGATGGGGTAGTCGAACTGCTCGTAGCGCGTGTTCTCCTTCTCGGGGAGCAGCAGCCCGACGGTGAGGTCGTCGCCCTTGGTCGGGCTCGGGTCGTCGCCGCTCTCCGAAGCGCCCAGCGCACCGCAGGAGGCCAGCGAGAAGGTCAGCATGGACGCGGCCACGGTCATGGCGGTACGACGGGCTCGACTGCTCACTGCGCTTACCTTCCGACACACGAGTCTTGCGGGACTCAGGTGAAGGAAGCCAACGCCTTCTTCACGAAATCGTCAAGAAGTACCGGACCAATGAGACAGCACCGTTGTGATCAGGCCAGGAGGTTCGGTCGAACCTCCTGGCCTGTCGTCGCTCTTCTCCCCGTGCGCGCCCGTCAGTCCGTGGACTGTCCGTGCCGCTTGGGGCGCCACACCACCAGGGCGCTCGTCTGCTGGACTTCCTGGTAAGGGACCAGGTCACGGCGGTACGAGGCGTGCACCGCCGCCTCGCGCTGACGCATCGCCGTCGCCGCGCCCTCAAGGGCGTCCTGCAACTCGGCCATGCGCGCCTGGAGGGCCGCGACCTGGTTCTCCAGTTCGATGATCCGCTTGATTCCGGCCAGATTGATGCCCTCGTCCTGCGACAACTGCTGCACCTGGCGGAGCAGTTCGATGTCGCGGGCCGAGTAGCGCCGGCCGCGGCCGGCCGTGCGGTCCGGGGAGACCAGGCCGAGGCGGTCGTACTGGCGCAGGGTCTGCGGATGCAGACCGGAGAGCTGGGCCGCCACCGAGATGACGTAGACCGGGGTGTCCTCGGTCAGTTCATACGGATTGCGTCGACGACCGTCCATCCCCATCAAGCTCCCTTCGCGGCCTGGAACAACTCCGCCCGCGGGTCCTCGTCCGCGGTCGCCTCGCGATACGCCTCCAGTGCGTCACGAGCCTTCCCCGTCAGGTCCTTCGGAACACTCACCTCGACGGTGACCAGAAGGTCGCCCCGGGTGCCGTCCTTGCGGACCGCGCCCTTGCCCCGGGCGCGCATGGTGCGGCCGTTGGGCGTGCCGGCCGGCAGCTTCAGCGTGACGGGCGGGCCGCCCAGGGTCGGGACCCGGACCTCGCCGCCGAGGGCCGCCTCGACGTAGGTGACCGGGACGGTGACGGTGAGGTTGTCGCCCTTGCGGCCGAAGACGGGGTGTTCCTTGACGTGCACGACCACGTACAGATCGCCCGCCGGGCCGCCCCGCTCGCCCGGTGTGCCCTTGCCGCGCAGCCGGATGCGCTGCCCGTCCGACACCCCGGCCGGGATGCGGACCTGCATCGTCCGGGAGGACTTGGCGCGTCCGGAGCCCTTGCAGACCTCGCAGGGGTCCTCGGCGATCAGACCGCGGCCCTTGCAGTCCGGGCACGGGTCGGTGAGCGAGAAGCCACCGCCCGAGCCCCGGGCGACCTGGCCGGTGCCGACGCAGGTCGGGCACACGCGCGGCGTGCCGTTCTTGTCGCCGGTGCCGGAACAGGCCTTGCAGGGCGCCTGGGAGGACATCCGCAGCGGGACCGTCGCGCCCTCGATGGCCTCCGTGAAGCTCAGGGTGACCTCGGACTCGATGTCCTGGCCGCGCCGCGGCTGGGTGCGCGTGCCGGTGCCGGGACCGCCGCCGGTGCGGTTGAACAGGCCCCCGAACACGTCGCCGAGCCCGCCGCCGAAACCGCCGGCCTGCCCCTGGCCCCCGCCCTGGGGGCCGCCTCCGAAGAGGTCGCCCAGGTCGAAGTTGAAGGTGCCGCCGGCTCCCGCGCCCGGACCCGGGCGGTAGCCCCCGCCTCCGAAGAGGGCGCGGGCCTCGTCGTACTCCTTGCGCTTCTTGGGGTCACCGAGGATGTCGTTGGCCTCGGAGACCTCCTTGAAGCGCTCCTCCGCCTTGGCGTTCCCCTTGTTGGCGTCCGGGTGGTACTCGCGTGCGAGCTTCCGGTACGCCTTCTTGATCTCGGCCTCGGTGGCGTCCTTGGGGACGCCGAGGACCTTGTAGTAGTCCTTCTCGATGAAGTCCTTGGTGCTCATCCCCGACGTCCCTCCTCTCCTGCGTTCGTGTCCTTGACGACCTCAGCCCTCCTCCGGGCCACCGCTCTCCTTGTTCTCCGCGGAGTCGGCCGGTGCCTCGGTGTTCTCCTCGGCCGGCTTGACGGTCTGCGCGCCCGGCTGCGGCTCGGCCACGGCCACCCGCGCGGGGCGGATGGTGCGCTCGCCGAACCGGTACCCGGGCTGCAGAATCGCCACGCACGTCGTCTCGGTGACATCCGGCGCGTAGGAGTGCATCAGGGCCTCGTGGATCGTCGGGTCGAAGGGCTCGCCCTCCTTGCCGAACTGCTGGAGGCCCAGCTTGGCCACGGTGGCCTCCAGCGACTCCGCGACGGACTTGAAGCCGCCGACGAGTTCGCCGTGTTCCCGGGCGCGGCCCACGTCGTCGAGCACGGGCAGCAGTTCGGACAGGAGGTTCGCGATGGCGACCTCCTTGACCGCGACCCGGTCCCGCTCCACGCGGCGGCGGTAGTTCTGGTATTCGGCCTGGAGCCGCTGGAGGTCCGCGGTGCGCTCGCCGAGCGCCGTGCGTACCTGGTCCAGCTGGGCCACCAGGCCCGCGTTCTCGTTCGCGTCCCCGGCCGGGGCCGCCCCTTCGTGGGGGGCGGCCTGCGGTTCGGCGGCGTCAGGGGTGGCGCCAGAGGGGACGTCGGGCTTCTCGTCGAAGCCCGGGGTCTCCTCGGTCACGCCGCACCGTCCTTGCGCTCGTCGTCCACGATCTCGGCGTCGACGACATCGTCGTCGGCGGCCTTGTCACCGCCGGCACCCGGGGCCTCACCGCCCGCGGCCTGCGCGCCCTGGGCGTCGGCGTACATGGCCTGGCCCAGCTTCTGCGAGACGGCGGCGACCTTCTCGGTGGCCGTGCGGATCTCGGCGGTGTCCTCGCCCTTGAGCTTCTCCTTCAGCTCGGCGACGGCACCCTCGACCTCGGTCTTGATCTCGCCCGGCACCTTGTCGGCGTTGTCCGCGAGGAACTTCTCCGTCTGGTAGACGAGTTGCTCGCCCTGGTTGCGGGACTCGGCGGCCTCGCGGCGGGCGTGGTCCTCCTCCGCGTACTTCTCGGCCTCCTGGCGCATCCGGTCGACCTCGTCCTTCGGCAGCGAGGAGCCGCCGGTGACGGTCATCTTCTGCTCCTTGCCCGTGCCCAGGTCCTTCGCGGTCACGTGCATGATGCCGTTGGCGTCGATGTCGAAGGAGACCTCGATCTGCGGGACGCCGCGCGGCGCCGGCGGCAGGCCGGTCAGCTCGAACATCCCGAGCTTCTTGTTGTACGCCGCGATCTCGCGCTCGCCCTGGTAGACCTGGATCTGCACGGAGGGCTGGTTGTCCTCGGCGGTGGTGAAGATCTCCGAACGCTTCGTCGGGATCGTCGTGTTCCGCTCGATCAGCTTGGTCATGATGCCGCCCTTGGTCTCGATGCCCAGGGACAGCGGGGTGACGTCGAGCAGCAGGACGTCCTTGACCTCGCCCTTGAGGACGCCGGCCTGCAGAGCGGCACCGATCGAGACGACCTCGTCCGGGTTGACGCCCTTGTTGGCCTCCTTGCCGCCGGTCATCTCCTTGACGAGTTGGGCGACGGCGGGCATACGGGTGGAGCCACCGACGAGAACGACGTGGTCGATCTCGCTGAGCTGGATGCCCGCGTCCTTGATGACGTTGTGGAACGGCGTCTTGCAGCGCTCCAGCAGGTCGGCGGTCAGCTGCTGGAACTGGGCCCGGGTGAGCTTCTCGTCCAGGTGCAGCGGGCCCTCGGCGGACGCGGTGATGTAGGGGAGGTTGATCGAGGTCTCGGTGGACGAGGACAGCTCGATCTTGGCCTTCTCCGCGGCCTCACGCAGGCGCTGGAGGGCCATCTTGTCCTTGCCGAGGTCCACGCCGTGGCCGGACTGGAACTGCTTGACCAGGTAGTCGACGACGCGCTGGTCCCAGTCGTCGCCACCGAGGTTGTTGTCGCCGTTGGTGGCCTTCACCTCGACGACGCCGTCGCCGATCTCCAGCAGCGAGAACGTCGAACGTACCGCCACCGAGGTCGAAGACCAGGATGACCTGCTCGTCCTTGTCGAGGCCGTACGCCAGCGCGGCGGCGGTCGGCTCGTTGACGATGCGCAGGACGTTGAGGCCCGCGATCTCACCGGCCTCCTTGGTGGCCTGGCGCTCGGCGTCGTTGAAGTACGCCGGGACGGTGATGACCGCGTCGGTCACCTTCTCGCCCAGGTAGGACTCGGCGTCCCGCTTCAGCTTCTGCAGCACGAAGGCGCTGATCTGCTGCGGGTTGAAGTCCTTGCCGTCCAGGTTGACCCGCCAGTCGGTGCCCATGTGGCGCTTGACCGACCGGATGGTCCTGTCGACGTTCGTGACCGCCTGACGCTTGGCCACCTCGCCGACCAGCACCTCGCCGTTCTTGGCGAAGGCGACGACGGACGGCGTGGTCCTGGCGCCCTCGGCGTTGGTGATGACGGTGGGCTCGCCGCCCTCCAGAACGCTGACGACGGAGTTAGTCGTGCCCAGGTCGATGCCGACCGCACGTGCCATGGTGAATAACCTCCAGCTGACTTGAGTGGAACAGGCTCAAGTGTGCACGACGCCGATCGCCGGGTCAACAGAGGTGAGTCGGGCAGGCTCAACCTTTATCCGTTCCTTACACGCAATGACGCGCTGACCTGCGCATTCTCTGGGCCTCGGGTCTGGCGAACCGGAAAAATCGTCCCTCCGGAGGAGGCGCCGTCCGGGTGTCCGGCTACCCCGGCGGGCTCCCGCGACTCCTTCCGGGGCAGGCGGCCGGGCGCGTGCGCCGCCGCCCGCCGGGGCCCGTGGACCCGTACCCGCGACAGCCCCAGCACCCCGGCGACCGCCGCGCCCGCCACCCACAGCACCGCCGGCTGCCCCACCCGGCCGGTGTGCACGAGCACACCCACGAGCACCGCGCCCAGGCAGGCGCCGCCGAGCACCACCACGGCGCCCCGCGCGGTGAGCCCGAGCCGCCGCAGCCGGTGCGCGAGATGGTCGGGCCCGCCGCGCGAGAGGGGCCGGCGGGCCGGGCGGCGCGAGAGGAGCACGAGGACGGCGTCGGCACTCGCCACGGCGGTCAGCGCGAACAGCACCCCCGCCCCGCCGGCGAAGCCCTGCCCCGCCCGGGTGAGGACGGCCGCCCCGGTGAGCAGGAAGCCCGCGAAGAGCGCGCCGCACGCGCCGAGCGCGATCCGCGCGGGATGCCAGTTGTGCAGCAGGAACCCGGCCAGCGCGGCAGCCAGCGCGAGCAGCAGCACCGCGAGCCCGTCCATCAGCTCCGCCGCCGCGCAGGCACCGACGCCGAAGGCGGTCACGACGCCCACCGTGCCGGCCACCCCGTCGGCGTGGTCGAGCCCCAGGAAGGCGGCGGCGAGGAGCGCGATCCAGCCCACGGCGAGCGCCCCGGCCACCGGCCCGGTCTCGCCGTACGGCACCACGCAGGCCGCCGCCACGGCCGTACCGGCGACCAGCCAGCGTCGCCGCAGCCGCCAGAACGTCGGCGGCCAGACCGAGCGCGCCGACGGCGGTCGCGGCCACGAGCAGCCGGCCGGCCCCCGGGCCGAGCGGCACGACGCCGGACCAGTGCCCGGCCCAGGCGACCAGCCCGGTGACGAGGACGACGGCCACGCCGCCGAGCAGCGGAACGGGCCGCCGCCGTCGGCGGTCGACGAGGGACAGGCACAGGGCGGGCGCCCTCAGCAGCGCGGCGAACAGGGCGGTGAGAAGGAATGAGGCGGTGGCGGCAGCGATCCCGTAGAGCACGGGCCCAAAGTAAGCCGAATATCATGATGTGCGAGGAATGTCGCCTCCGGTCCGGCGTGGCGCCGGGCCCGCGAAGGGGGCCGCCGGTCAGGCTTGCCTCAGCGACACAGATCACCGCTGCCCTGGCTACAGTGCGACAGGAGATACGGGTAGTCTCGGACGGACTGGGTAAGTTACCGCTTAGTAATGTCCGGCATCACCTCAGCTGAACCGCTGCAGAATTGCCTCGCAGGCCCGAGGAGCCCTCATGCAACTCGCCGCGATCATCGTGTCGCTGGTGCTGACCGTGATCGGTGTCGCGCTGCTCGCGCGCGCCATCGGCCAATTCGTCCGGTACTTCAAACTGGGCCAGCCCGTACCCGCCGGTACCCGCACGGACAACCCCTACCAGCGCAGTGTGACGCTGGTGAAGGAGTTCCTCGGCCACACCCGGATGAACCGGTGGGGCATCGTCGGCGTCGCGCACTGGTTCGTCGCCGTCGGCTTCCTGACGCTGCCGCCGACCCTCGCCCAGGCGTTCGGCCAGCTCTTCCGGGCCGACTGGGTGCTGCCGGTCATCGGCGAATTCCTGCCCTTCGAGATGTACATCGAGTTCATCGGCGTGATGACCGTGCTCGGCATCGCCGTGCTCATGGCGATCCGGCTGCTGAACCTGCCCTCGCGCCCGAGCCGCAAGTCCCGCTTCGCGGGCTCCAAGACGGGCCAGGCGTACTTCGTCGAGTACGTCATCCTCACCATCGGCCTGGCGATCTACGTGCTGCGCGGCCTGGAGGGCGCCCTGCACCACGTGGACCACTACGAGGCGGCGTACTTCGCCTCGTACCCGCTCGTCCTCGCCTTCAAGTCGCTGAGCGTCGCCGCGCTGCAGAACCTGGTCTACCTGGTCGCCATGATCAAGATCGGGACCTCGTTCGTCTGGATGATCGTGGTCTCGCTCAACACCAACATGGGCGTCGCCTGGCACCGCTTCCTCGCCTTCCCCAACATCTGGTTCAAGCGCGACGCGCGGGGCGGCACCGCCCTCGGCGCGCTCCAGCCGATGACCTCGGGCGGCGAGCCGATCGACTTCACCGACCCCGGCGAGGACGACGTCTTCGGCGTCTCCCAGGTCGAGCAGTTCTCCTGGAAGGGCCTGCTGGACTTCTCCACCTGCACCGAGTGCGGCCGCTGCCAGTCGCAGTGCCCGGCCTGGAACACGGGCAAGCCGCTCTCCCCCAAGCTCCTGATCATGTCCCTGCGCGACCACGCGCACGCCAAGGCCCCCTACCTGCTGGCCGGCGGCGGCAGGACGATGGAGGGCGAGGAGAGGGCGAGCGAGGAGCAGCTGAGGGACGTGCCCGCCGCCGCCCTCGCGGAGGCCGAGCGCCCGCTGATCGGCACCGCCGAGGAGAACGGCGTCATCGACCCCAACGTCCTGTGGTCCTGCACCACGTGCGGCGCCTGCGTCGAGCAGTGCCCGGTCGACATCGAGCACGTCGACCACATCGTCGACATGCGCCGCTACCAGGTGATGATCGAGTCGTCGTTCCCCTCCGAGGCGGGCACGATGCTCAAGAACCTGGAGAAGAAGGGCAACCCCTGGGGCCTGGCCAAGAAGCAGCGCCTCGAATGGCTCAAGGAGCTGGACTTCGAGGTACCGGTCGTCGGCAAGGACATCGAGGACCTGACCGAGGTCGAGTACCTGTACTGGGTCGGCTGCGCCGGCGCCCTGGAGGACCGCGCCAAGAAGACCACCAAGGCCTTCGCCGAGCTGCTCCACATCGCGGGCGTCAAGTTCGCCGTCATGGGCGGCGACGAGAAGTGCACGGGCGACTCGGCGCGCCGGCTGGGCAACGAGCCCCTCTTCCAGGAACTCGGCATGGAGAACGTCATGTCCCTCAACGCCGCCTTCGGCGAGGAGATGGACGACGACGGCAAGGTCACCGACGAGTCCAGGAAGCCGAAGTCGGCCAAGAAGATCGTCGCCACCTGCCCGCACTGCCTCAACACCCTCGGCAACGAGTACCCGCAGCTCGGCGGCGACTACGAGGTCGTCCACCACACCCAGCTGCTCCAGCACCTGGTGGACGAGGGCAGGCTCACCCCGGTGACGCCGGTCGAGGGCATCATCACGTACCACGACCCCTGCTACCTGGGCCGGCACAACAAGATCTACACGCCCCCGCGCGAGATCATCGCCGCCGTACCGGGCATCCGCAACGAGGAGATGCACCGCCACAAGGAACGCGGCTTCTGCTGCGGCGCCGGCGGCGCGCGGATGTGGATGGAGGAGCGGATCGGCAAGCGCGTCAACAACGAGCGCGTCGACGAGGCCCTCTCGGTGAACCCGGACATCGTCTCCACCGCCTGCCCGTTCTGCCTCGTGATGCTCACGGACTCCGTGAACGGCAGGAAGAACGACGGCAAGGCCAAGGAGTCGATCCAGGTCGTCGACGTCGCCCAGCTCCTGCTGGACTCCGTCAGGACCCCGGCCGACCCGGCCGGCGAGACCGAGGCGGAGAGCGAGCCGACACCGGAGCCGGTGAAGTAGCGGCGGTTCTCGGTGTTTCTCCGGCGGCTGCCGGCCGCGCGCCTTCCCGGGCCGCACGAATGGCCCACGGCCCGGGGACGGTCGCGGTGCCGTCCCCGGCGGCCGGCGGGACGCGGGTGCCGACGGCCGGCGACGGGTGGGGCCCCGGCCGCCGGTGACGTTCCCGAGGTCGGAGTTTCCGGCCCCCGGGGGGCACGGCGGCCCGATGCCCGGTGGCCGCGGGAGCCGTCGGCGGAACCCCTCGGGGTCACCCGTAGGGGATGTCACAGCTCGGCCGCAAAGGCCGCCCCGATTGGCCGGGCCCCGTACGTCACTCTCCGGGACCAGGTACGTTCGAAGGCGTGGCTGGATTCAGGATCGGACGCGGCCGGGACAACGGCGCTCCTCACACGCGACCGCAACACCCTCCGTACGGACAGCAGGCGCCCCAGGGACCGTCGTACGGCGGCCCCGCCGCGCCTCAGCAGCCGTACCCGCAACAGCCGTACGGGGGTGGCGGACCCGGCCCCGGCGGCTCCCCGTGGCCGCAGGCGCACGGCGGCGGGCACGGGGAGCCGGAGTACTTCGGCGACGGCGGCCACCCGGGCGGCCGGCCCGGCCCGCACGACCCGTACGCGGCCAACAGCCCGGGGCACACGCAGGCGTTCACCGTCGGCGACGACCCCTACAACCAGGGCGGCACCTACCGCGCCGGCTCCGCGCCGCCCGGCCCGATCGGCCCCCGCCTGCACTGGAAGGACCTGCTGAAGGGCATCGTCCTCACGCCCAACCAGACCTTCCTCCAGATGCGGGACTACACGATGTGGGCCCCGGCGCTCATCGTGACCTTCCTCTACGGCCTGCTGGCCGTCTTCGGCTTCGACGGCGCCCGCGAGGAGGCGATCAACGCCACGCTGTCGAACGCGGTCCCGATCGTCCTCATCACGGCGATCGCGATGGTGCTGAGCGCCTTCGTGCTGGGCGTGGTCACCCACACCCTGGCCCGCCAGCTCGGCGGCGACGGCGCCTGGCAGCCCACGGTCGGCCTCTCCATGCTGATCATGTCGATCACCGACGCGCCCCGCCTGGTCGTCGCGATGTTCGCCGGCGGCGACGCGTCCTTCGTCCGGATCCTGGGCTGGGCCACCTGGGTCGCGGCCGGCGCGCTGCTCACCCTGATGGTCAGCCGCTCCCACGACCTGCCCTGGCCGAAGGCGCTCGGCGCGTCGGCAATCCAGCTGATCGCACTGCTGTCGATCGTGAAGCTCGGCACGTTCTAGTACGCGCCGGACGCGATACGCCAAGGGCCCCCGGCATGCGCCGGGGGCCCTTCGGTCACCGCGCCCGGGGACTCAGGCGTCCAGCACCTGCCCGTCCCGGCGCACGACCGGGGCCTGCACGCTCCAGGGGAAGTTGATCCACTCGTCGGTCCGCTTCCACACGTACTCGCACTGGACGAGCGAGTGGGTCTTCTCGTAGATCACCGCGCTGCGGACCTCGGCGACCGTGTCCAGGCAGAAGTCCCGCACCAGTTTGAGCGTCTTGCCGGTGTCGGCGACGTCGTCGGTGATGAGGACCTTCTTCCGGGAGAAGTCGATGACGTTCGGCACGGGCGCGAGCATGACGGGCATGTCGAGCGTGGTGCCGACGCCCGTGTAGAACTCGACGTTCACGAGATGGATGTTCTTGCAGTCGAGTGCGTAGGCCAGCCCGCCGGCGACGAAGACGCCGCCGCGGGCGATGGAGAGCACTATGTCCGGCTCGTACCCGTCGTCGGCGACGGCCTGCGCCAGCTCGCGCACGGCGACGCCGAACTGCTCGTAGGTCAGGTTCTCCCGAACATCACTCATGCGCGCGTCCCGCCTGCACTCTCGCCGCTCATACCTGGGTCCGATGGAAGTTGAGGAAGGAGCGCGAGGCCGTCGGCCCCCGCTGCCCCTGGTACCGCGACCCGTACCGCTCGCTCCCGTAGGGGTGCTCGGCCGGCGAGGTGAGCCGGAACATGCACAGCTGCCCGATCTTCATCCCGGGCCAGAGCTTGATGGGAAGGGTCGCGAGGTTGCTCAGCTCAAGGGTCACGTGCCCGGAGAACCCGGGGTCGATGAACCCTGCGGTGGAGTGCGTGACGAGCCCGAGCCGCCCGAGCGAACTCTTGCCCTCCAGCCGCGAGGCGAGGTCGTCGGGCAGCGAGACGACCTCGTACGTGCTGGCCAGCACGAATTCGCCGGGGTGCAGGATGAACGGCTCGTCCCCATCCGGCTCCACGAGCCGGGTCAGATCCACCTGCTCGACAGAGGGGTCGATGTGCGGGTACCGGTGATTCTCGAACACCCGGAAGTAGCGGTCGAGGCGCACGTCGATACTCGACGGCTGCACCATGGAGTCGTCGAAGGGATCGATGCGGACCCGACCGGCGTCGATCTCGGCCCGGATGTCCTTGTCTGAGAGAAGCACGCACCGAGGATACGCAAGGCGCGCGGGGCGACGACAACCGCCGCCGCCCCGCGCGCACCCCGGTCCTGCCGGGTCTCCCTGCCCGAGGGCCGTCCCGCTACCGCTTCAGCAGACCCACCGGTACGGCACTCCGCAGCCGCGCACACCGCGGACATCGGACGAGCCGACCGGGGCCGAGGCGCTCGGCCTGCTGCATCGGGAACGAGGTGGCGGTGAACACGTGCCCATCGGCACAGCGGACGACGGTGCGCTCCATCAAGTCCTTCAAGTCCCTTCCCCAAGAGCCGCGTCTGGCTTACTACCCTGACGACAAAAGCCACAGTACGGGATGAAAGAGACGACTCTCCAGGCGGCACTCCGCCCTCGCACACACCCTCTTCGACGCCCCCACCGTACGCCTCAACTCCGAGCCCCCGCAGCCGCGTCACCCCGCCGAAACAACCACCGGCCCCACGGCGAGAACACCGGGGGCCAGCGATGGGGTAGAGTGATCGAGCGTCCAGGCACCGACCGTGGTCGGCGTCTTACGCGGGTGTAGTTTAATGGTAGAACATCAGCTTCCCAAGCTGAGAGCGCGAGTTCGATTCTCGTCACCCGCTCCATGTGCAACCCCCAGGTCAGAGACCCGGGGGTTCTTTTTTGTCTTGACCGGTGAGCGAAAAAGACCGCACCAGAAGTCCTTCGCACAAGCGGCGCGGCCGTCTGTTGTCCACGAGGACCAGACCTCGCAAAGCAGTCGCGTTCCTGAATGTCGCACCTGACCGTATGGGCAAGGCATGTCCGGGCGTCGAAAGCCACAGATTCGAAACGGGGACGCTGATCGTGCGGACCCAGCGCCTCTCTTCTCCGAGGCCGTCCGTCAGTTTGCCGCAGCTCTCGATGCCCCGCCTCCGCCTTCCTTCCGGCCTCCAGGACAACGTCGGAAACTGCCTGGCCGTACATCTGGACAGGGCGTCAGAGGCACTGGCTCCCGCCGACGAAGCAGTCCACATCCTGCGGGACCTGGACGAGACCGATCCGCAGGCCCATGCCGGGGCACTCGCCACGATCGTGCTCGGCAGCAGACCTTGCGGCCGACCTGATCCGCCCCCGCGCCACAGCAGATCGTCCTCGCGCGTGAGGGTGAGGGCCACAACCTGTCGGGCGGCGCCGACGCCTCAGGCGATGTCGTGGACGTTGTGCTCGCTCAGGTCGGACGCATGACGGGCGACGGCGCGGTAGTCGGCATCGTCGTGGAGGACTGCCAGGCCATGGTGAGCAGCAGTGGCGGCGATGATGAGATCCACTGCCGAGGCACTGCGATGCTCCCCAGCCTGGGCCATCCGGTGTTGCACCGCGCTGACCCAGCGCCCCGCGTTTTTCGGCACCGACACATCAGGGTATAGGTCAGTGAACATCTCCGCGATCTCGTCGTACTCGCGCCTGTTCCGGGCGCTGTAGAGGAATTCGGCGCGCTGCGCGTAGCAGGACGCAACAGCCCCGGCGTCGATTGCGTCGTACCAGGCCAGTTGCAGCTTGGGATGGCGGAGCAGCCGGACCAGGCCGGACGTGTCGAGCAGGTAGATCACCGGTTGTTCTTCTCCGCCCGGTGCAGACGCTCGGCGTCCTCGACGGCACCCCACTCACGCGCACGCTCGAAGTGTCGGCTGATCCGTGCCGCTCGCTCCTGCTGCTCGGCGTAGAAGTGCAGAGCGAGATTGACCGCCTCCTTCTTGGTCCTGACCTTGGACAGAGTCATGGCGCGCTCCAGGGCATCGTCATCGATGTCGATCTGCGTCACGGACATGCGGCACCTCCTACGCAATGTTGGTGATGTACATAGAAGAATACGCCACCAACATTCACTGGTCCACGCCCGAGTGCCGGATCCCGGCATGCGCAGTCGCGACGGACACTCCAGATCAGCCCGAGAGACTATGCGGTCCGATCGGCGTAGGCGTCGCGCGTCGCTGTGACCCGGCTGCTGGTCACGTCCGTGCCCATGGCGTGCCCTGCGAATGAGGCCCAGGTCATCGACTTGGGTCCTTTTCCGGCCGAGACCAGGGGTGCGGTCATCGTGCCGATGAAGCGATACAGGCTGACGAAGCGCTACAGAATGCCGGCTCAGACCTTCTCCGCGCTCAGGCGTGGATGCCCGGCAGTGAGCAGCCCGATGGCTTCCACGTCCGAAGTCAGGATCGTCACCGGGCCGGGATGCTGCCATGCGGTCACGCAGAGCATGGCGTCGATGGCGTACTTGTGGCCGTGCAGCCCCGCCGCACGCAGCAAAGCGGCGACGTCGTTGATCTTCGGGTGGATCACCTCGGCCAGTACGGCGGCCGAGGTGATCCCTGGCAGGTCCGTGTCGCGAGCCGCCGTCAGCCACTCGTGGATTTCCCGATCGCGCTGTACGGCCTTTGCCAGGACCCGCTGTCCAGGACCAACGCACCGCTCACGCCGTCGTCCCAGCGTTCGACGCGCCACCACCGGTCAGCCGGGCGCGTTTGGCCGCCACGGCTTCGGGGTCGGCCGGTCCGTGCACCTCGTCGAAGTCCGCGATCAGCTCGTCCAGGTTGTCGCACTCGATTTGCCGTCCGGGAGGCATGTCATGACTGCCGCCGGGATCGGAGACCACGGACCGGATCGTGAAGGTCGACCAGTACGCCAGGGCCGGGATCGGTTTCTGCTGGCGGATCGAGCAGGCCGCGACGGGACTGCCGCTGGTGTACGCATACCTGCTCGACCCCGCGACGAGGACCTACCGCGAAGGGGACGTGTTCACCGGCGTCATGAAGATCACCGCCCCCTTCGCGGCGGAGATCGACCTCGGCCAGGTCCGAACCGGTCGCACCGCGGGGGTACTGGCCTGAAGCCGTCCCTGGCGAGTCATCTCGCGGTGGTGGCGACCGAGTTGGCGGTCAGGCCCCCTGCCTCCGCGCGTCACTGACGCGATGGCGACACCAGGCGGAGGGCCTGGAGGCCGGGGGACGGAGGGGTCCGCAACTCGGTCGACTGCGGCCTTCAGAGTGGTCCGTTCGTACGGTTCGACGTGCCGGACCAGGGGTAGCACATGGCGAGCCCGTCCGCCTCGTACGCCCCCCGAGGGGGGCTGCCCGGTACCGGGCAGCCGGGTCGTTCACCCGCTCAAGGGGGGCAAACCGGGGCCATTGCTGATTGCATACGCAATGCATGAAAGTATGGCCACGTACAAGGACTTCACGGAGTTACGTCCCTTTCGTTCTTCCACAGAGGGCTGCTCGACGCCTCGAGCATGGCGAGGCCGGTCTCCGAGCAGGGTCGGTGGTCCGGCTCCTCGCAGGGAAAACAATACCGCCTCGACGGCGGACGACGCTCATCGAGGCAGCAGTGACGGACTCCGGTCTGGTTTGACGTAGGAATCCCCGCGGTCAAGACCCGCCGCTCAATATTTACTGAGCGGTGACTTCACCCTGGAGGTCGGCAAGCAAACCCGCGGCACGGGCCTCCTCGGCGGCGGCCCCCGTACGCCGGGCGAGCGCCAGGCACTCCTCGAGGTGGGCTACGGCCCGACTCGTATGTCCCGCATCACGCTCGGCCTGGGCCAGATCGTAAAGCACATCGGTCTCTTCGCCCGCCGCGTGAATGGCACGTGCCACCTGAAGTGCCTTTACATGGTGGCGAAGTGCCTCCTCAAGTCGGCCGGCCGCCCGGTGCGCCCGGCCGATCCGGGTGAGCGCGATGGCCTCCGCCCGCCGGTCCGCGACCCCTTGCACGGCCGGCAGCACGGCGCCCATAAGAGCAAGGGCTTCACCGGTCCTGCCTAGCGCGTCCATCACTGAAGCGAGATTCAGTTGGAGCATTGCCTTGTCTCTGGGATTTCCCATCCGATCCGCCACGGCCATTGCCTCTCGGTAGGCCGTTTCGGCCGCCTCCAGGCGTTCCGTCTTCCTATGGATCTCAGCAATGTTGTTGAGCGTGCTATACCTTCCGCGGTCATCCCCTATTTCGGTGAAGTCGGCGAGAGCGGAAGTGAAGAACGCCAATGCTTTTTGCTTGTCTGCCAAGTGGAGATGGATTATCCCGAGCAGGTTCCTGCAACGCGCTATGCCCAGAACATCAGAGGTTTGCAGTAGGGAATTTAGCTGCTCTTCCTGGAGCGATCTGGCCAGCGCGTACTGACCTGTCTGCCACAGGGAGATCGAAAGCTGATGCACGCTCTCGCTCTCCAGTTCCCGGTCCCCCAGAGAACGTGCAACGTCACATGCCTCACGCGCGGCCGAGATCGCCTCGTCGTACTGAGCACCATGGGTGTACACCGCGCAGAGGTCGAGCAGGGATCTCGCCCTGGCAGCCCTGTCACCAGCGGCGTTCCAGTGCTCCGCGGCGCGCCGCAGCAGCGGTTCGGCCGCTGCCAGGTGCCCTTCCATGTCCAAGAAACCAGCCAACACATGGACGTACAGGGCGAGTTGGTGTTCTGTTCCATGGCTGACAAGCCAGTTCAGAATGGCCAGGAGATTGGCCGACTCGGTGATCAGCCACCCTTCGGCAGACTGCGCGTCGACGATTTCCGGACACGGTGGCGGGACTGATTCGCCGAGTTCGAGATCCGTACGCGACCGGAAGGGATAGGCCAGCCGGTCCGCCCGGTCCGCCACCTGGATGTAGTGATCCACAAGATTCTGTACGGCCTGTCGTGCGTCGCTCTCGGAATCGGCGTCACCCGCCTCGACCAGGGAGCGCGCGTAGTCCCGTAAGAGATCATGGATAGTGAACCGGTGCGGCACAGGCTCGGACACCAAGTGATGCGCCAGGAGTTCTTCTAGGACATTTTCTGTCATATCCAGTGACAATCCGGTGAGCGCGGCGATCGCCCGCGACGCGAACTCCACCCCCGGGTGAAGCCCGATACGCCGGAAGACCAACTGCTGCTCGGTGTTGAGAGCGTCGTACGAGACCGCGAAGACGCGCATCAGCGTTCGGTCGAGATCCCGCAGTTGGGCCAGCCGGCCACCGCTGCCGCGCAGTTGGCGCAGAAGGTCGGACGTGGTCCACGAGGCGCGGGTGAGCAACCGGCTCGCGGCGATGTCGACGGCCAGCGGGAGGCGCCCGCAGTACCGGACGATCTCCGCCACGTCCGAGGGGTCGGCCTCGCGCTCCGTCCCGAGCCGCTGGGCGAAGAGCACCGCCGCGTCATCGGGAGGCAGCACGTCCAGGGACACCGGCCGCACTCCCGGCAGCCCCGGAAGCCGTCGGCGGCTGGTCACGACGACGACCGTCGGGGAGGCACCCGGCAGCAGAGGACGGATCTGCTGGGAGGAGGCCGCGTCGTCGAGGATCACCAGCATCCGGCGGTCACGTGCCATCGACCGCCACAGCGCGGTCAGTTCCTCCAGTTCGCGCGGAATCTCCTTGGTGGGCATGCCGAGCAGGCGCAGGAGTTCGGTGAGCGCACGGGCCGGCGCCGGCGGGGGCCGGTCGGCGGAACACCCGCCCAGGTGAAGGAAGACGTTCCCGTCCGGGAAGCGGTCGCGCAGGCGGTGCGCCAGATGGACGGCCAGGCTGGTCTTGCCGACGCCGCCCATACCATGAATCGCCTCGACAGTCACGACGTCCGAAGCCCCCGGACCCTCGCGGAGCGCCGCGGTGAGCCGGCGCAGTTCGTCGCGGCGTCCGACCCACGGAACGTCGCGTGGCAGATTGTCCGGAACGTGACGCTTCGCCGGCGGAGGCGGCTTCTCCGCGGTCCCGGCCTTCTCCGCGCCCCCGGCGCCGGGGAGAAGGGCCGCCGCGGGCGCTCCCGCCAGGATACCCTGGTGGACTCGGTGCAGACCGCGGCCGGCGTCGAGCCCGATGTCACGGACGACCCGCTGCCGCGTCCGCTGGAGCAGCCTGGTCGCCTCCGCGGTCCGGTTGCTGCCGTACAGCGCGACGGCCAGTCGTTCGGCCAGCGCCTCGTCCACCGGGTGCGCCTCGGCCAACGGCAGGAGTACGGGCACCGCGTCGGTGAACCTCCCGCCGTGCAGGAGGACTTCGGCCCTGGTCATCGCCGCCGCGAGACTGGTCTCGGCGACGGTGGAGCGCAGGTGCTCGGCCCAGGCTCCGGTGATCCCGGCGAGCGGCTCACCGTGCCAGAGACTGTCCGCGCGGTCCAGCAGCCGCAGGGCGGCCGCCTCGTCCCCGCTCTCCCGCAGGGAACGGGACCGCTCGACGCAGCCCGTGTAGCACCGCAGGTCCACTCGGTCCGGGTCGACCTCCAGGGTGTACGAATTGGTGTGGCTGACGATCGCGGGGGCCTCGTTCCCGGCCGCCCGCAGGACACTGCGGATCCGTGAGACGTGGGTGTAGAGCGCTTCCCTCGCCTTGCCGGGCGGGTGATCGTCCCAGATGCGGTGGATCAGGGTGTCCACGCTCACGGTGCGGCCCGCGTCCCAGGCCAGACCGGCGAAGGCCAGCCGCGTCTTCGTCGGACCGAGATCACTGCGGCGACCGGCCGCTCGGATCTCCACTGATCCCGAAAGCCTGATCTCGAACTCCACCAGCGTCCTCCCCGCCGGTAGGGCCTGTGTTGTGCAGAGCATTCAAGAGTTTCACGAAACTGGCACAGGCGCCCACAAGGAGTCACGAGGGGATTGAAGTTGACCGATATATGGCCTCATTGATTCACGGCAAGAATGAGCGGGGAGTGACTCCTGGGCACCGGAAAGGAGTTGCGCTCATGCCTGCTTTCTCCTCGGACGGACCGGAGGCGCTGTTGTCGGCCATGTCCGGCTGCGGCGCCGACCCGGAGTCCCCCGCATGGCGCGACCTGGCCGGTGTGGTGAGCGTCGCGGCCGGGGCCGATCCCTCGGTGGCCCGGCTCTGGCCCCCGTACACCTCGGCGGGACAACCCGTCGAGGAGGTCCGTCTGCGGGAACTGGCGAAGAACCTGGTGGCCCTGGCCGCGCACGACCCGGCGACCCGGCACGCGCTGGGCGAGTGGTCGCGCCGCCATCCCGGTCCCGCGCACACCGCAGGCGGCGCCGCCGCGACCCACAACCTCGTCGGCGGCGGTTCCGCCGTGTACGGACCCAGCGTGCAGGCCCGGGACATCCACGGCGGCATCCACTTCCACCTGCCCGTCACCGCGCCCCGGGCCCGCCTCCCCGTGCCACGTCAACTTCCCCCGGTGACCGCGCGGTTCATCGGCCGCGAGGCCGACCGGCAGGTTCTGAACGCCCTGCGCGCCCAGCGGCCGGCGCACACCCCGCAGGTCCTGGTCGTGAGCGGACTCGCCGGTGTCGGGAAGACCTCCTTGGCCGCTCAATGGCTGTGTCAGCACGCCGACAGCTTCCCGGACGGCCAGCTCTACGCCGACCTCAGCGGGCAGCCCGGCGACGCGGACAACGGGCCCGTCCCCCCGGCCACCGTTCTGGAGGCCTTCCTGGTCGCACTCGGCGTCTCCTCGGTACCGGCCGGGACCGCGGAGCGAAGCGCTCTGTGGCGTTCGACGACCACGGGGCTGCGCCTGGCCGTACTCCTGGACAGCGCGTTCTCGGCCGCCCAGGTGCGCCCGCTCCTGCTCGGTACGCCGACCGGTCTCACCGTGGTGACCAGCAGGACCAACCTGACCGGACTGCGCGTCGACGGCGCGTCGATACACCGGCTGGAGGGGCTCCCCGCCGAGGCCGCCCTCGAACTCCTGGCGGTGGGCGGAGGGTCACGCGTGGCACGGGAGCCGTCCGCCGCACGGGAAGTGGTCAGACTGTGCGGACGCCTGCCGCTGGCACTGACCCTGGCCTCCGCCCGGCTCGCCCTGCGCCCCCACCATTCCGTGTCCGCCCTCGCCGAGAGCCTGACCCGCGGCCAGGGCGCCGTGGAAACGCTCCGCGCGGACGGGGAGGCCGTGTTGCGTACGGCGCTGGACATGTCGTACGACGCTCTCCCGGACGAGAGCCGTGTGCTGTACCGCCGGGCGGGTCTGCTGCCCGCGGACCGCCACGACCTGTCGCTGCTCACCGCCCTCACCGCCGACACGGCGGCGACGGCCGGCACCGGCCGGGGCTCCGACGCCGCCGTCCACACCCTCGTGGAGGCGAACCTGCTGGAGGAGGCGGGTCCGGACACCTACCGGTTCCACGACCTCGTCCGGCCGCACGCCCGGCGGCTCGGCGAGGAGTTGGAGGACCCCGCCACGCGCGAGCGCACGCTGCGCCGCTTCGTCGACTGGTGCATGTCCGGCGCGGCGGCGGCGGAGCGCATTCTGACCCCGAGCCACTCGCTGCCGGGGTACGAGCATCCCGCCGGGACGGTGGCCGCCGCCCCACTCGTCGGTCCCGAGGACGCCCTCGCCTGGCTGGACACGCACCGCAACACACTGATGGGGGCGGTGCGATGCTCCGCCCGGCTCGGCCGGCACTTCGCCTGCTGGCGGCTGACGGACCTCATATGGCCCCTTTTCCTCCGGTTGCGTCCGTCCGAGATGTGGGTCGAGGCACACCGCCTCGGCCTCGAAGCGGCCCGCCTGAGCGGTTCGAGACAGGGGGAGGGCCGCATGCTCACCTCCGGCGCGATCGGTCTGCGCAACGCGGGCCGGTATACGGAGGCGGCCGACTGGTACCGGCAGGCACTTCAGATGGCCAGGGCCGACGACGATGTGCGCCAACAGGCCCAGGCCCTGAACGGGTTGGGGCACATCCGTCTTCTGACCCAGCGGCTCGACGAGGCCCGCGACCACTTCGAGCACGCCCTGCGGCTGAGGGAGTCGATCGGCTACCGGCGCGGGGCCGCCCTCTCCCGGCGGCGGCTTGGCGAGACCGCTCTCGCCGCCGGCGACCTGACCGCCGCGGCCGAGCAGTTGCGGCGGGCGGGCGCCGAACTGGAGTCCCTGGCCGAGACCTACGAGGCGGCCCGCGTCCTGGCTCTGCTCGGCCACGTACTGGACCGGAGCGGGGACTCCGGCGGCGACCGGCGTCTGCGCGAGGCGCTCGCGCGCTTCCGGGCCGGCGAGGCCCGGTCCGAGCACTGGGAGGCGCGCTGTCTGGAATGGCTCGGCCAGGCCGCCGAGTCACGTGGTGACCGCGCGGAATCGGTACGCCGCTACGAGGCCGCACGGGCTCTCTACCGCCGTCTGAGCCCAACGGACGCGCAGCGCTTGGACGACCGGCTGCGACGGCCATGAACACCCGGCGCGTGGACGGCCGGCCGTGACGGTGAACACCGTCACGGCCGGCCGTCCCCCGGTCAGCGACACGGCATCCGTGCGACGGAACGCAGCGCGCGGGGCGACGCCCCGGACACCGCCCAGGCGTGCACGAGCGAAACGAGCACGTGCGGCGGGATCGGGGCGCCGGCCGTACCCGGGTGCGGCCGTACGAACGACACGGCGCCCGTCCGGTCCCGTATCCCGACCACACACGTCGTGGCCGTGTCGGGTACGGCGGCGGCAAGGCACCCGGGGTGGCCCGCCAGCAGGTCGCGCACCCGCCGGTGCGCCGACGCGGAGGGCAGCGGCACTCGGCTCAGGAGCACGTCGGCGTGTTCCCTCAGCGGTGCGCGTCCCGGGCTGTCCGCGTCGACCCACAGGTGCACGTCGCAGGGCAACGGGCCGGCCGGGTGCGGGCATTGCGTCGCGGACGAGGGCAGCGGGTCGGACCGGACGAGGGCGGGGCCCCGGCCCGTGTCCGAGCGCCAGACGACCAGGGACGACCGCGTGTCCCGCTCGTCATGACGGGGCGGCCGGCCCGTCAGGGCCGCGGGGAGGCACACCGTGGCCCACGCGGCGTCGGGCTCCGCGGCCGTCGGACGGTCGTTCACCGTGCCGCCCCGCCGGCCGCGGAGATCTCCCACCGGGTCAGTGACGGCGGACGCGGCGGCGGCGCGACGAACGGCGGGCGGGCCGGTTCGCCCAGTCCGAGCATGCGGTAGACGACCGAACGCATCCGACGGTGGAACAGTCCCGGTGCCGACGACAGCGCGGCGGCCACATGGCCGTAGCGGCCCGGATCGTACGACTGTGCCGCGTAGTCGAGTTGCTCCGCCAGTGGGTAGCCCGGGGAGAGCACGGGCGCGACGGCGGCCAGCAGAGCCGCCGGTGAGCAGGACGACACCTCACGTCGGGGACCGGCCGTCAGCAGCATCGTCGCGTCCGTGAGCGTCCCGTACGCGGTCAGGGATCCGTGGTCGCCAATGATCCAGTCGGCGGCGATCAGCGGCGCCTGCCAGTCGGCTTCCGGAGGGACGACCGCGATGCCCCGGCCGCGGCAGCCCGACAGCCAGCCGTGCACCTGCCGGATGCCGTGGCCCGCGAACACATTGGGGTGGACCAGCATCGCCACGCGGTAGCCCTCGCGCGGCAGGTGGCTGAGCAACTGCGGCAGCAGGGAGTCCAACCGCCCGAACGTGGAAGCCGGTCCCCAGGTGGAGGTGACGACCACGAGACGCTGTCCGTCCTCGATGCCGAGCGCGTGGCGGTAGTACTCGCGCCTGGACCTGCCCGCCACGATCCGGTCGACGCACGGGTCGCCCACCACCTGGGCGACCGGCAGCGCCTCGGGGCAGGACACAGCGAGTTCCTCCAGATCCCGCTCGTGGGCGTAACCGATCGCCGCCGGGACCAGCCGTCCCTCGTGCAGCAGGTGCTGGCGGCTGAGCATCCCGGGGCTCCTGCGCTCTCCCGGTGCCAGCGTGCTGACGTCGGTGAGCAGTTTGATCTGGCCCGCGCCGTGCGAGATGCGCACGACCGGCGCCCGCAGTTCGTGCACTCCGCGGGAGCCCGCGGCGAGCACGAGGTCGAAGTCGGCCCGCAGCGCCTCCTCCCAGGGCACCGTGGAAATGCCCAGGCTCCGCAGGAACTCGGTGGCCCCGGTGCCGAAGGCGTGCGGTGCGACCGTGAAGACCAGTTGCACCCGCAGGTCGGTCTCCAGCAGTTCGAACACTTCGCGCAGTCGTTGGGCGAAGGTCACGGTGTGCGCGACCACCAGAACCCTCTTGCAATCCCGTACCGTCAGCCAGTGCCCCTGTTCGATCAGCGCTGGTTTCGTCGTCTCGACAGCCATGTGCGCCCCCCGGTCGCTTGTAGTTGCGTACGACAGTCGGCAGGGTGGTGCCCCGGTGCGCACGGCGCTTTCCTTGCACCTTCCTTGCAGCACTCTTGCCGCGGCCGGGCGTGTCCGTCGGCGCCGGGGGCGGGCGTCAGCGTGCGGCGTAGGCCCGGACGAAGGTGTGGGCGCCGTCGACCATGATCTGGCGGATCCGAACCGGGTCGGCCCTGGCGGGTACGGGCTGGCGCTCGTAGGCCAGCAGGACGGTCAGGGCGAAGAACTGGGACGCGGCGACACGTGGGTCGTCCGTGTCCAGGAGCCCGGCGTCGGCGAAGTGGGCGAGGCGCTGCGTGAACGCCTCCTCCACCTCCGTCGTCACGATGTCGTCGTCGGTCGTCGGTGACTGCAGACGCTGCTGGGCGACGAGGGCGAACCCGGCGGCGTAGTCGGCGGAGCCGACGATCGTCGCGCCGAGGTCGGTCGCCAGCGCGGTGAGCCGCTCTTCCAGCTGCGAGACGGTCGTGATCGGGGCGTCCTTCGCGAGGTGCTCGTCGAGTGCCCGGCGCACACTGGCCGACAACGACTGGGACACGTCGGCGAGGATGGCCAGGAAGAGGCTCCGCTTGTCGCCGAAGTAGTCGTACACCGTGCGCTTGGAGACCCCGGCCCGTGCCGCCACGGCATCCATGCTGACGCGGTCGACGCCTTGGCGTACGAACAGCTCTCGTGCGGCGGCGAGGATCGCCGTCCGCTTCTGCGCGGACCCCTCGCGCACCGTCTTCTCCGTGCTCTCGGCCTTCTCCGTGCTCTCAGCGCTCACCGGCACCTCCGCGGGGAGTCTATACGGCATCGCGCGGGATTTCATACTGCACCGTGCAGTTTACTTGCTACACCGCACCGTGTAGTGTCGTTCTCGTGATCGCGCCGTCGCCCCGTCCGAGGCGCTCACTCCCGGTCCCCCGGGATCAGGCCCGTCATGACCCGTCATGAGAGGACAGCGTCCGTGCCCCAAGCTCCCGCCGTCGTCGGCGACCTCGTCGCGTCCGCTCTGGGACGCCGGGCCCAGGTCCTCGACGTCCGCGAACCCGTCCCCGGCTTCCTCGAACTGGAGCTGCACGCCGCCGCGCCCCCCGGCGGCTGGCATCCCGGCCACGAGATCCAGTTCCGCGTCAGTCCCACCCTGGGCCGCCGCTACACGGTGCGGACGGTGAGCGGCCCGGACCGCGAGCGCATCGGCATCCTGGCCGCCACCGAGGCCCCGGGTCCCGGCACCGCGTGGCTGCGCCGTCTGCGCCCCGGCGGACGGACGACGGTGCTGGCCGGGCGGCACAGACCGCTGCGCGAGCACGGCACCCGGCGCCTCTACCTCGGCGACGGCTGCGCCCTGGGCACCCTCGACGCCTGCGCCCGAAGCGGCGACGCGCCGATCGTGGCCGTCGAAGTGCCGACGCGGGCCGTCGCCCCCCTCGCCGCCCACCGGCCCCGGTACCACTTCCTCGCCGCGGGCGCGGCGCCGGGAGACGCCCTGCAGTCCTGGCTCGAACGGGCCCTCGTCGAGGGCGAGTTCACCGCCCTCGACGGTGCCCTGCTGCTGGGCCACGCCCAGTCCGTCCAGCGTCAGCGGCGCGCGCTCACCGACAGCCGGATACTTCCGCGCCGGGCCGTCACCACCAAGCCGTACTGGGCCACCGGCAGGGCAGGGCTCTAGCGGCAGACGCCTCCCGAGCGTCGAGGCTCGTCCCGGTCCAGGGCGTCGCCACACGTCCGGCCGCGCACCGCACCCGCGCTCCGTACGACAGCCCCTCGCACACGCGAAACGAACACCCGCATTCGATGTCCTGCCGCGCTGCCCACCGGCGCGGCCGGAAAGGACCGACCATGACCGCAACACCCCGCAGGGCTCACCGCTCCGTTCTCGTCTCCGGCGCGAGCATCGCCGGCCCCGCCCTCGCCCACTGGCTGCACCGCTACGGCTTCGACGTCACCGTCGTCGAGAAGGCGAAGGCCGTCCGCGGAGGCGGCTACCCGATCGACATCCGCGGCACCGCCACCGAAGTGGTACGGCGGATGGGCCTCCTGCCCCGCTTGCGGAAGGTCCACGTCGAAACCCGGCGCCTCACCTTCCTGGACGCCGACGGCTCCACCGTCGCCGCTCCGCGCCCCGAGGCCATCGGCATCGGCGCCGACGAGGACCTGGAGGTATCGCGCGGCGACCTCACCGAAATCCTCTGCGACACCGTCCGCGACGCGGTCCCCTTCGTCTTCGACGACTTCATCACCGCCCTCGACGAACACCCGGACGGGGTCGAGGTGACCTTCCGCAGCGGTACCCGCCGCGCCTTCGACATCGTCGTCGCGGCCGACGGAATCCACTCCGGCACCCGCCGGCTGCTCTTCGGCGCCGAGGAGCGCCTCCACCACTACCTGGGTTCCTGCTTCGCGGGCTTCACCATGCCCAACCACCTGGGGCTCTCCCACGAGGCCGTGCTGTGGAACAGCCCCGGACGGGGCGCCGCCCTCTACGCCGTGGACTCCGGCGAACAGGTGTACGCCTTCTTCTCCTTCACACGCGCCGAGCCGCCCCTCGACGCCGTCCGCGACGCCGACGCACAGCGCGAACTGGTCGCCGCGGCGTTCCCGGAGGACAGCTGGGAGCTTCCGCGGATGGTCGCGGAGATGCGCGCCGCCGACGACCTCTACTTCGATGTCGCCGGCCAGATACGGATGACGAGCTGGTCCCGGGGCCGGGTCGCGGTGGTCGGCGACGCCGCCTGCGCGCCGTCCCACCTCACGGGACAGGGCACCAGCATGGCCCTGACCGGCGCCTACGTGCTGGCCGGTGAGCTGGCCTCGCATGCCGACCACACCGAGGCCTTCGCCGCCTACGAACGAAGGACGAGGCCCTTCGTGACCCTCAATCAGGCTCTGGTCGACCACGGCGACACGGAACTCTTCCCCCGCACCGAGCAGGCCCTCCAGCGGCGCAACGCCGCCCTGCGCACCCTGTCCACCCTCCCGCCCGAGGAGCCGAATGCCGCGTACAGCGCCCTTGCCCTCCCCGACTACGACTGACCGGGCCGCCGGGGGCCGCTCCTGCGGTGGAGGGTGCCGGGGATCAGGTTCCGGTGAGCTGGGCGAGCGTGGTGATGACGCGCTCGGGGATGTCCTGCGGCCAGGGAAAGGACGGGGAGACGACACGCTGGTGGGCGAGTCCGTGCAGGCCCGCCCACAGTGCCGTCGCGTCGGCGTGCACATCAGTGCCGGCGACCGCGCCCGCGGCCACGCAGTCGCCCAGGACCTCGACGAGCACCAGCATCGACGACGCGCCGAGCATGTCGAGGCTCGTCTCGGGCAGCGAAGTGTCCGCGGGTGCCGGTGCCCCCGGGTCGCCGAACATGGTGCGGTAGCGCCGGGGATGGCGCCGGGCGAAGTCGAGGTAGGCCGCGCAGACGGCCAGCAGCCGTCGCCTCGGATCGTCGCCGGCCCGGCCCGCCGCCGCGCCCAGCCGTCTGTCCAGTGCGGCGAACTCCCGTTGTACGACGGCCAGCACGATGGCCGACCGGTTCGGGAAGTGCGGGTAGATCGAGGGAGTGGCGATACCGACCCGACGGGCGACCGATCGCAGGGTGACGGCCCGCTGGTCACCGGTCTCGTCGAGCAGTGCCGACGCCGCTTGGATGATCTCCTCGCGCAGCCGCCCGCCCGCTCCACGGCGGTTGCGGGCACGGACCTGCCGGTCCTGCCCCGCCGGGGCCGGGGTCGTCACCGATCCGGACTTCTTCACCGTGTGGCCTTCGGTCGTGGAGCGGGCGGCCGGCTTCCGCTGTCGGTCTTCGCCTCGGCCGTGGTCCTGAGCCGGTCCACCCAGTCGACGAGGCCGGCCTCCAGGGCCGCCCGGTTGCCGGGGATGTCGGCCTCCACGGGGGCGCCCGACCAGGACTCCTCGGTGGTGGCGAGCACGCCGCCCCTGACCTTCCTGAAGGTCCACAGGTGCACGCCGTCGAGGCCGTCGACGGGCGCGCTCCAGACGACGCACCGGTTCCGGTCGACCTTGTCGACCGTCGACACGACCCGCATGCCCTGGGGAGACCACTCGAAGACCGAGCCCGGTCGCAGCGGGCCCGGCGTTGTCCTCCGCGCCGGTGTGATCTCGGGAATCCAGGTGTCCCACGCGTCGATGTCGGTGTGCAGGTCCCAGACCTTCCGCACCGGCGCCTTGATCAGAAGGTCGGCCCGTGCGACGACCGGGGCGTCCTTGTCCACGGTCACTCCCCGGCATTCCTGGAGGGCCGAAGCGCCGGTGCCGGTGCCGGGCCGCGCCTCGTGCGCCGTCGCCATGGCCGGCGCGGAGAGAGTCGTCGCCGTGAGGGTCGCGGCGAGGGCCATGCCCCGCAGAAGTGGGCGTCGGGTGTTCATCGTGTCGGTGCCTTCCTCGGTGGTGGCGTGGCGTGCTTGCTCTGGTCTGTTCTCGTCCGGGTCGGCTGCGGGCTCAGCGCGGGGCGGCGGCCGACCGGCGGGGTTCGAGGAGTGCGGCGATGGCGTAGGCGCCGCCTCCGGCGATGGTGAGGACCCAGTAGAAGTTCGGGGTGCCGAGGAGGAGGGCGGCGGCGGAGGTGAGGGCGAGCCAGGTCCCGAGCGTGTAGTGGAGGACGTTGCGGCGGGCGCCGCCCTCGGCGATGTAGAGGAGGCCGACGACGAAGCCGGAGCCGGTGGGCCAGAGCAGCGTCTGGATGTCGGGGTTGTCCAGGGCGGCGCCGAGGCCGGTGATGACGAGGAAGAGGGCCACGAAGGCGGTGATCCAGGCGGCGCCGAGGAGTTGGCCGGTGCGGACGGTGTCGGGGTCCGTGGTCGCATGCTGGGCGCGCAGGGCGGCGCGGGTCGCCTGGACGGTGCCGACGGCGAGCCCCGTGCCGAGGAGGGTCATGGGCAGCCAGCCGGGGAGGTCGAGCAGGGGGGTGTCGCCCTGGGAGAGTGCGGCGGAGCCGTGACCGAGGAGGTAGGCGAGACCGAAGCTGACGTAGGCACCGAGGTTGGCCACGTCGCCCGTCGAGGGGCGGTCCGGGGCCGGCTGGTCGACGGGGGCGGGTGCGGTGGTGGCGGAGAGGGACATGGCGATTGCCTCCGGGGGGGTATGTGGTGGAGTGAAGCGTCCGAGAGATGGTGCGCGGGAGGAGGGCGGGGCCTGGCGGGGGAGGCCGGTGCCGGCGGGCGGTCCCACAGGGGAGGCGCCGGTGACGGGTGGGCGACCCGGTGAGTGGGGCTCCCGTGATGACGGGCGGCCCGGCGGGGAGGGGTCGGCGACAGCGGGTGGGGCGGCGAGTGGGGTGTCGGCTACAGCGGGTGGGCCGGCGAGCGAGGCTCCCGTGACGACGGGTGACCCGGCGAGCGAGGCACCGACGACAGCGAACGGCCCGGCAAGCGAGGGCACCGACGACGGACAGGCGACCCACCGAGCGAAGCACCGGCGATGACGGGCGCCCCGGCGAGCGAGGCGTCGGCAACAGCGGGGCGGACCGGCGGGTGAGGCACCGTCGACGGATGGACGACCCCGCGACCGAGGCTCCCCCGACGACGAGCGAAGCACCGTCGACGACGCGCGCCCCGCCGAGCGAGACACCGGCACCGACGGGCGCCCCGGCGAGCGAGGCGTCGGCCGACGCCGGGCGGCCTCGGTGGTGGTTCGGGTGTCACACCTCGGGGAGGATGACGACCTTGCCCGCGACGGTGCGGGACTCGGCGAGTTCGAGGGCGGCCACGGCGTCGGTGAGGGCGAACCTGGCGGCGATCTGGGGGACGAGGCTGCCGTCGGCGACCAGGCGCAGCACCTGGGCGAGGTCCTCGGTCATCCGCTGCTGCCAGGTCGTCCGGCAGCGCCGCCTGCCGGCCCACAGGTTGTAGAAGTGGGCGCTCTTGCCGTTGGGCAGGGCGTTCCAGGCGTTGAGCCGGGCGAACAGCTTCAGCACCGGGAGCTGGGAGTTGCCTTCCTCGTCCTTGGTGGCCGCGGTGCCGTAGGAGACCAGGGTGCCGCCGCGGCGCAGGAGTTGCCAGGACTGCTCGACGGCGTCGCCGCCGACGTGGTCGAAGACCGCGTCGACGCCGTCGGGGGCGATCTCGCGGATGCGGGCGTACAGATCCGGGTCGCGGTAGTCGACGGGGACGGCGCCCAGTTCGCGCACGGTGTCGTGGTGGCGGGGCGCGGCGGTGCCGATCACGGTGACGCCGGCGTGCCGGGCGAGCTGGACGAGGGTGGAGCCGACGCCGCCGTTGGCACCCAGGACCACGATCGTCCGGCCGGCGCGGATCTTGGCGGTGCGGTGCAGCATCTGCCAGGCGGTGACGCCGTTGACGATCACCGTCTCGGCGGCGGCCGGGTCCATGCCGGCGGGGACGGGCATCAGGTCCGCGGCGTCGACCAGCAGGTGGCTGGCCCAGGCGCCGATCTTGGTGACCGCGGCGAACCGGCGCCCGACGAGCGCGGCGTCGACCTGCGGGCCGACCGCGACGACGATGCCGACCAGGTCGTAGCCGGGCACGAAGGGGAACGGCGGCTGGTCGTAGTACTTGCCCCGGCGCATCTGCTGCTCGGCGAAGCAGACACCGGTCGCCTCCATCCGCAGGACGACCTGGCCCTTGGCCGGGGCCGGCAGCTCGCGGGCGCGCTGCTCCAGGCCGTTCGGCTCGACCCTGCCGGGCAGGACGATCTCGGTGACGGAGGTGGTGGCGGTGCTGCTCATGGCGTACTCCTGGGGTGTTGGCCCGTTTGCTTACGGCCGTAAGGCTATACGTGTTAGTTCACGCTCCACAAGAGGCTACGGCCATAAACTTACAGCGTAAGTTCACACCCTTTTGAAGCCTGGAAACGACGGAGCCGGCCGGGTGGCCGAAGTGCCACCCGGCCGGCCGTCGAGCCGTGGGGTCAGAGCGCCTTGAGCTGCCTGAGCATGTGGAGCGAGTCGGCGTTGAGCCAGTACTCGACGAACTTGCCGTCCCGCACGAGGAGCGTGTCGGTCCCGGTGAAGGTGACCACGGTCCCGGGCGCGGCCCCGGCGCCGGGGAAACCGCCGCCGTAGGTGCCGGTGGCCGTCCAGCGCACGGAGAGGTGGGCGCCGTCGAACAGCGGCGGGACCTCGACGGCGAACGTCAGGTCGGGGAAGGGCACGCGGCCTTCCTGGATGTAGGCCGTCAGGCCGGCGGCGTTGCGTATGGAGCCGCTGTCACCGCCGTCCATCATGGCGCTGTGGAAGCGGAAGTCGTCCGCGACGATGTCGGAGGCCAGGGAGAGGTCGCCGTTCCAGAGCCTGAGCCAGGCGTCGAACAGGGCCTTCGGGTCCGCGGGCGGGGTCGTGGTCACGGTGGATCCTTCGGGTCGGGATGCCGAGAAGGGAAACGGGGAGGCGCGGGTTCAGCAGCCGGTGCGGGCCTCGGCGACGGCCTTGAGGTCCTTCAGCCAGATCTCCAGGCCCGCGCCGAGCGCCCCGGTCGAGAGGTCGACGTCGGCCTCGGCCTGCTCGCCGGTCCAGGTCTCCTCGGTGCGGACGAGGGTGCCGCCCCTGACCTTGGTGAAGGTCCACACATGGGTGCCCTCGTCGATGTCGACGCCCTCGCCGACCGCGGGCCCGCTCCAGCGGACGCAGGCGTCGCGCTGGATCTGGTGGACGGTGGAGGTGACCGTCAGGGTGGTGGCGGGTGTCGCCGGGGTGGCGGGCACCGGGGTGGTCCAGCGGAAGGCGGAACCGGGGCGCAGGCGGCCGGAGTCGAGCCGCTCGCTGGTCTCGACGGCGTCCTGCCAGGCAGGCCACCGCTCCACGTCCGTCTGGGCCTTGAACACGGTGCCCACCGGCGCGTCGATGAGGATCTGGGACCCGTAGCGCACGAGGGCGTCGGGGTCGACACCCTGTCCGCGGCACTCCGGTCCTTCGGTGTGCCGGCCGGTGTGCGCCGGACCGGAAGCCGCCTGGGCGGGTACGGCGGTGGCCCCGAGGACACCGCCGGCCGCGGCGAGGGAGAGGGCGAGCGCCGCGAGGCGCGTGCCGCGGCGGGAGCGGGAGACGGACATGGGGGTCCTACCTTTCAAGTGTGGTTGCTGCGTACGGGCGTACCGCCCCGCGGGCGGTGACGGCCGGCCGTCAGCGGCGGCGGACGCCGTGGACGGTGAGCAGGAGCGCGGCCGACGCGGCGACGATCAGGCCGACGAAGCCGGGATGGATGTCCTTCGACAGGCTCGGCGCACCGTCCGGTCGCACCTGCCAGATGACGAACGGGATCGCGTAGCCGACCGCGAGGGCCACGGCGCCGGCCTTGACCACCGTGTCGCGGGCCCGGACCAGGGCGCCGATCAGCACGACCAGGACCGGTACGAACGCGACGAACGCGAACCCGGTGAGCACCAGGAGCGGGGCCACCCAGGCGGCGACGGTCACCGCCCGCGGCGTGCGCCGCACCCCGCGGACCGGCGAAGCGGACGGTTCCGGCATGGCGTTCTCCTTGCGTTCCGCGGCGCTGCCCCGCTCCGACCACTCCGACCTAACGACCGTAAGGCTACGCATGTAACGCCATGGCGAGCAAGGGGTTACGTCAATAAACTTTGGCGCGTAAGGTTACGAGGATGAAAGAGACCAACGTGACGAGTCAGGACGCAGGCAAACGAGCCTCCCGCGTACGCAACCGGCGCGGCGAGGGCGGCCGGCTGCGGGAGGACATCGTCGACGCCGCCGCCGCGCTGCTGGACGAGACCGGCGACGAGCGGGCGATCACCCTGCGCTCGGTCGCCCGCAAGGTCGGCATCGCCGCCCCGTCGATCTACCCGCACTTCCCCGACCAGCCGGCCATCATGCTGGCCGTCGTACGACGGGAGTTCGCCGCGCTCGAAGTCCACTTGCGCGCCGTCGTGCGGGAGGCGGGCGACGATCCGCGAGACCGGCTGTACGCCCTCAGCCGGGCCTACATCCGCTACGCGCAGGACCACCCCGGGCGCTACCGCACGATGTTCGGCGGCCTGTGGATGCCGACCCTGGGCGACAGCTCCCTGACCGAGGAGGAACTCACCACGCTCGGCGCCTCGGCCATGCGGATCCTCGCCGACACCCTGGCCGACTGTGTCGCCGCGGGGCAGTCGAAGGTCACCGACCCGGGGCTGGACGCCGTCACCCTCTGGGTCTGTCTGCACGGCCTCGCGCACCAGCACGCCGCCACCCGCGTCTTCCCCTGGCCCTCGGAGAGCATCGCCGACGCCATCATCACCAGGGTGGCCAGGCTGACCGACGCCCCCGCGGCCGAATGAGAGGCGGCACCGGCGGAGTTGTCCGCGAACTCCGCCGGGATTGTCCGTGATCGGTAACGGGCGCATCCCGTGGCCGCCGGCCTTCGTCCTCCCGGTTGGTCTCAAGACGACCGACGAACATACGGGGAACTGGGCGAGAGCGGGGCGGACATGGCGCGGCACGGTGGCGGGCACGGCTGGTACGGCAAGTTGGCCGGGGCGGCACTCGGGGTGACGGTGCTGGCCGTCGGTGCCTCGCTGTGGAACGCGCAGGCCGATGTCACGGGCGGCTCACCGCAGGCGACCGCGCCGGCGGCGCCCGGCGGCGGGGCCGCGCCGGTCGAGGTGACCATCGCGCACGCCTCGGACGCCGGAGAGCGCGGCGTCAACATCACCGTCGACGACGGACCCGACCCCGTCTGGACCCCCCAAGTGCTCGACGTGCTGCGCGAGTACGGCGTGAAGGCGACGTTCTGTGTGACGGGGACGCAGGCGCGGGCCCACCCGGACCTCGTGAAGGAGGTCGTCGCGGCCGGGCACCGGCTGTGCGACCACTCGGTGTCGCACGACACCGCCATGGACCAGAAGTCCGAGGCCTACCAGTCACGGGAGATCCTCGACGCCGAACGCATGATCGTCGAGGCGTCCGGCGGCGTGCGGCCGATGTACTACCGGGCACCCGGCGGGGCGTTCACCCCCTACAGCCGCAAGCTCGCCGCCTCCCGGGGCATGCGCCCGCTGGGCTGGAACGTGGACACCAAGGACTTCGAGCAGCCGGGCACGGACGCCGTCGTCGCCACCGTCGAGCGGGAACTCCCCAACGGGCCGACGATCCTCTTCCACGACGCGGGAGGCGACCGCACCCAGACCGTCGAGGCCCTGCGCCGGGTCCTCCCCCGGCTCAAGGAGCAGGGCTGCTCCTTCGGCTTCCCGGTGCGCTGAGTCCCGCCCGGCCGGTCCGCACGTTCAGGGGCCCGGTCAGCGGATGCCGGCGGGGTCGAGATCCGTTCCCACCACGAGGGTCACCAGGCCCGAGGAGGCCTGCGCGTCCTGTTCGGTCCGGGCACCCGGGGTCCTGGTCGCGAGCACCTCGGCCTGCTGCTCCAGGCCGGGCGGGTAATCGACCGTGGTGCGGGCGCTCTTGGGCGCGTTGCCCGTGCCGACGACGGTCAGCCCGGCCTCGCGCAGCTTCTCGGCGACGGTGGCGGCGCGCCCCGAGACCCCGGTGCCGTTGAGCACCTGGACGCGCACGGAGGAGGCGTACACCCCGTCCTTGGCCTCCGCCTCCAGCCCGTCCTTGTCGATCTCCTCGTCCTTGGCCAGCGCGGTGAACACCTCGGCGGCCTGCGGGTACTGCCACACCACGTTGGCCGTGTCACTGGCCACGTCGGCCTGGCGGGGGTAGTTCGGCACGGTGAGGAAGGTGAGCCGGTCGCCGGGAATGCCCTTGAGTTCGGACGCGAGGCCGTAGAGCGGCTTGATGCCCGCCAGATCCTCGTCCGTGGTCAGCGACTTGGTGGCGGACTGGAGGAAGCCGTACAGCGCGCTGGGGCTGGTCAGCTTGGACTGCGCCTTGGCGGCCAGGGACTCCATGAACTCCTGCTGCCTGCCGATCCGTCCGACGTCGCTTCCGTCGCCGACGCTGTAGCGGGCCCGCACATATCCGAGCGCCTTCTCGTCCTTGACGGTCTGGCAGCCGGCCTCCAGGTCGAGGTGGGCCTTCTTGTCGTGGATGGCCTCCTCGGGACAGACCTCTATGCCGCCCAGGGCGTTGACCATGCCCTTGAAGCCCTGGAAGTCGACGGACATGAAGTGGTCGATGCGCAGACCGGTGTTGGCCTCCACCGTCTTGATGGTGCAGGCGGCGGCGCCGGCCACCTCGCCGCCGCTGCCGCCGATCGCGAACGCCTCGTTGATCTTGAAGTGGTGCGGGGCGGACACCCCGCCGTCGCCCTTCTCGCACGCGGGTATCCGCACCCACGAGTCACGCGGCAGGGACACCACCGTGGCCCACTCGCGGTTCGCCGGAATGTGCAGGACCATCAGCGTGTCCGACTGCATGGTGGTCAGGCCCTTGCCGTACTCGGCGTTGTCGCCGTCCCGGCTGTCGGAGCCCACCACCAGGATGTTCTTCGAACCGGGGCTGAGGTTGACCGGGCGGTCCCCACCGAGCTTGTTGTCGAGGTCGGCGGAGTTGATGTTGTCGTTGAGGTCGTTGAAGACCCACGCGCCGACCCCGGCGACACCGAGGACGAGCACGGAGCACACCCCGGCGACCCACAGCAGGATCCTGCCCCGCCTGGTCAGCCTGGGCGCCCTGTTCGACGGCACGCGCCGCCTGCCCCTGCCACTCACTGAGGATCGTTCCTCCGCTCGGCCGTGCCGCCCCGTTCCGTGTCCCCGGGGCATCCGACGTCTCTTCCGTCGAACGTGCGAACTCTACAGTCATGTAGAAGGTGGCGGGATGTCACTCCTCCCCATCTCCGCGGGGATGGGCCAGCAGCCCGCGCAGAAGCCGTTCGTCGGCCGGGCCGAGGGCGGTGAGGAAGCTGGTCAGCACGGCCTCCCGGTCGTTCTCGGCGTCCAGGACCTTGCGCATCTTCCGTGCCGCCAGGCCCGCCTGGTCCGCGACGGGCCGCCACACGAAGGAGCGGCCGGCCCGCTCGCGGGTGACCATGCCCTTGTCCAGCAGGCGGGTCAGGATCGTGATCACGGTCGTGTAGGCGAGGTCCTCGCCCAGGTGCTCCTGGACCCGCCCGGCCGTCGCCGGCCCGCCCGTCTCACGCAACGACCGCATCACCAGCGCCTCCAGCTCGCCCTGGCCCCGCCGCCGGGTGCGCCGGTCATCCGCCACGTCCTGTCTCCCTTCCGCGCAGCGCCCGTCTCCCGGGCGGACATCGTATAGACGCCCGGATCCGTCCACGGCCACGGCGAGCGCTCCCGGCCCGCACCACAACCTCTACACAACTGTAGAAGCTAAGCTGCGCGCAGAGACCGCCTCACGGGCAGAACAGTGGAAGGGAGCGCTGGGGAGATGGGTGTCGTCGCCTGGTTGGTTCTGGGACTACTCGCGGGAGCGATCGCCAAGTTGATCCTGCCCGGACGGGACCCCGGCGGTTGCGTGGGTACGACGGTGATCGGCATCGCCGGCGCCTTCCTGGGCGGCTGGCTGTCGGCACGGTTCCTCGACCGGCCGGTGCAGCGGGAGTTCTTCGACGCCGCGACCTGGGGGTCCGCCATCGTGGGCGCCCTCGTGCTGCTGATCGGCTACCGCCTGCTGTTCGGCAACTCCCGCGACTGACGCGCTCGGGACCGGTCCGCCCCGCCGGCGGCGGAGGGGTCACCTTCCGGTTTCCGGCCCGAAGGGCCCGGCGGGCACGGAGGGCTGGTCCGGCCAGGCGAACGCGTACCGGGGGTCGCCCCCGCGGCCGATCCGTACGAAGCGCAGGAGTTCGCGCACGATGCCCGCGTTGCCCATCGCCCAGCCGGTGCGCGGTTCGAGGTCGCCGGGAGTGGCCCGGTGCTCGAAGTTGGACCAGCGGACGCCGTCGCCGTCCCGGGTCGCGCGGGCGACGAGGTCCGCGACGAGGACGCGGGCGAAGTCGTCCGTGTCCCGCTGTTCGGCGATGCCGTCGCAGGCCAGGGCGAGAACGCCCGCGGTGCCGCAGCAGCGGCCGTTGTTGTCCCAGAAGCCGGGGCGCAGCCGCCTGGGCAGACCGGAGCGGGTGACCGTGTGCCGGCAGCGGTCGGCGAGGGCGGACCAGACGGGGTCGGCCGTGACATCCCGCAGCAGCCGGAAGACCTGGGCGTCACCGGCCGGCCCGTGACACCAGCCGTAGCTGACGGGCTCGATCACGTCGGGGCGGTACTGCGGGGTGGAGTGCGGTACCAGGAAGCCCTCCGGTCCCGCCTCGTCGCGCGCCACCACGTCCGCGGCGCCGGCCATCGCCGACTCGACCAGGTCGGCGCGACCGGTGGCCGCGCCGACCCAGGCGAGCGCCAGGACGATGCCGAGGGTGCCGTGCGAGATGTGGTGCAGACGGGCCTCGGTGCCCGGACGGTGGGCCCAGTGCACGCCCTTCGGTGTCCGCTCCGCCGTCCGCAGGTACGGCTCCAGGGCGAGGACGGCCAGTTCGGGGTCGCCGGCCACGAGCGCGCCGAGGCCGATCCCCGCGTTGCCGCCCATCAGCTCGAACAACTCGCCCCAGCGGGTTCCGTCGAAGCGTGAGCGCACCAGTTCCAGCGCGCGGTCGGCGGCGGCACCGGCCGCCGTGTCGCCGAGTTCGTCGTGAACGGCGCGCAGGACGAGCGCCACGCCGGTGCGGCCGAAGTAGAGGGAGTCGTCGCCGATGCCGTCGACGCCGTCCGCGAGGCCGCGGGCGGCGCGCAGGGCGGCGTCGGCGTAGGAGTCGTCGCCGAAGTGCCGCCAGGCCTCCAGGAGTACGGGGACGATCCCGGCCGTACCGCTGTACAGGGTCGGGTCGGTCTCGTCGTCCGAGGGCGGGGACGTCCACGAGAGGCCTCCCCCGGGGGTCTCGCGTGCCGCGCCGGTCAGCCAGCGCAGCCCGTCCACCGCAAGTTCCTCGACCTCGTCGACCGTCACGGTCATGGGTTCCGGTGCCGTCATCGGCACACTCTCGCATCCCCCTCGCGGATCGGCCCAGAGGTCGGTCGCCGCGGACGGCGGCAGGGCATGGCGGACCTGTCCCGGCACCCGCGCGCCGGGACAGGTCGCACGTCCCGGCGCAGACCCGCCATTTCGGATCTTCGGCGCGCCAGGCAAACTCTGCGTTGTAGTCCCGCTGACGAAGGATGGCTCACGCATGATCACGCTCACCAAGGAAGACGGCCCGGCGGACCTGGACGGAGTGACCCACCTGTCCATCGGCGTCTCCTGGGACCCCACCGCAGGCAGCGCCGGCGGCGTCCTGGGCAAGCTGCGCCGCAAGAGCGGCACCGACCTCGACCTGATCGCCGTCGCCCTCCAGGGCGGGGACCCGGTGCGCATCGCCGGCCTCGACTCGCTCGACCCCATGGGCAACGGCTCGCTGCTGCACAGCGGCGACAACCAGACCGGACACGGCGACGGGGACGACGAGACGGTGACCGTCGAGTTCGCCAGACTCCCGTCCGCGATCACGTCGATCGTGTTCGTCGCCGCCGCGTACAAGAAGGGCAGCTCCTTCCAGAAGGCCCGCAACATCAGCTTCAAGGTCTACGACGCGACCGGGGGCAGCACCCAGCAGGTCGCCGACATCTGGCCCAGCCTGCTCAGCCAGGACAACGGCTGCGCCGTGGCCAAGGCCGTGCGGGTGGGCGGTGTGTGGAAGCTGGAGGTGATCAACGAGACGGGCAAGATCAAGCAGGGCGACGAGCACGCCCTGATGCGCTTCGCCGTCAGCAAGTAGCCGGCGCCCGCCCCGGAGCGGATGCGGTCCCGGGGCCGACAGGCGTGGCGTGCGCCGGCCGGTCGCGGCGGGCTCGGCACCGCCGCCGGGAGCGGCCACCACATCCACGTCGACCGGGCCGCCCGAAGGGGCGGCTCACCCCTCAGCCGCTCAGGCCGAGTTCCCCCGCGCGCACCCCCGCCTGGAACCGCGACCCGGCGTCGAGGGCCCCGAGCAGTTCCGCGACGCGGCGCCGGTAGGTGCGCAGCGACATGCCCAGCTCGCGCGCGGCGGCCTCGTCGGTGGCGCCCGAGCCCAGTGCGCGCAGGACTCTCCGGCTTCCGGCGTCGAGGTGGGGCTGCTCGCCGCGGAGGAAGGACGCGGGGTCGGTGGCGGTCTCCCAGGCGGCCTCGAACAGCCCGTACACGCCGCCGACCAGGGTGGGCGCGTTGGTCACCGTGTACTCGCGTCCACCGGGCGAGTCCGCTCCGGCGATGATCGCCCAGTGGTGGTCGATGACGATCGTCTCGTGCGGGAGGGCGCCCGCGGCGATCCGTACCCGGGCACCGTGCCCGGCCAGTTCGCGCAGGTTCTCGCGCCCGGCCTCGTCGGACAGCGCGGCCGGGCTGAACAGTTTGCGGACCCGCTGCGCGCCGGTTGCCCGGACCCGGTCCCGGGCCACCCGCCGGGCGGCCGGGCGGGGCCAGGTGTTCCGGTCACGGGCGGCGCAGACGAACTCCTCGCGGACCGAGGAGAAGAGGTGCCCGGCGCGGGCCAGGAACTCCAGGTCTCCGTGGATCGTCACGGTCTCTGCCATGACATCCATTGTGCCGCGTGCCGCCGCGGTGGCCCCCGGCACTTCGGCGGCCGGTTGGCAGCAAGCTGCCAGGGGTTCGCGGCCCGCCGCCCGGCCGCGCAGGCTGGGGTCATGAGCAACGACTTCCGCCTCGGCGGCGACCTTCCGATCGGCAGGCTCGGCTTCGGAGCCATGCGCCTTGCCACCAACAGCTTCTTCGGCCCGGCCCGCGACCCGGAGGCCGGCCGCGCGGTGCTGCGCCGCGCCGTGGAACTCGGCGTCGACCACATCGACACCGCCGCCTTCTACACCAGCGGCGACGGCACCGTCCGCGCCAACGACCTCATCCGCGAGGCCCTGCACCCCTATCCGGCCGGTCTGGTCGTCGCGACCAAGGTCGGCCCCGTGCGCACCCCGGACGGCGGCGCGGAGGCGTCCACCGATCCGGCCGCGCTGCGGCCACTGGTCGAGGAGAACCTCGCCTCCCTCGGCGTCGACCGCCTCGACCTGGTCTATCTGCGCATCGGGGGCATGGGCGGCCCGCCGCACGGCGAGTCCGTCGGCGCCCGCTTCGAGGCGCTGGCCGCGATGCGCGAGGAGGGCCTGATCCGCCATCTGGGCCTCAGCCACGCCGGCGCCGGCCACCTCGCCGAGGCCCGTTCGATCGCGCCGGTCGCGGCCGTCCAGAACCAGTTCCACACCGGCCGGCGCGAAGACGCGGAGGTGCTGGCCGCGTGCGAGGAGGCCGGCCTCGCCTATGTGCCGTACTTCCCGCTGGGCGGCGGTATGAGCGACCTCAGCGAGGACCGTATCGCCAAGGTCGCGGACCGGCACGGGGCGACCGTCCCGCAGATCGCCCTGGCCTGGCTGCTCGCCACGTCCCCCGTCACCCTGGCCATCCCCGGCACCGGCTCGCTGCGCCATCTGGAGGAGAACACCGCCGCCGGATCGATCGTCCTGACCGAGGAGGACCTCGCCGACCTCGCCTGACCCGGAGGGCGGCGGACGTGTCCTTTGTCTCCCACCCGGGCCGCCGCGCCCCCGAGAGGGCGATATCTGCGGCGACGGCGGCAGAAATCAGTCGCCGTCCAGGGAATATTCCCCGGTGGGAGGGGTCGGAGCAAGATTATTGGAAGCACCTGGGCGATCACGGCGTGCTACTGTCGAGGGAAGTTGCAGTTGTGGTTGCCTGAAGGTTTTTTCCGACGGGGTGATCATCACGGCGACCGGAGTGCACACAGGGTGAACTCCGAGCACCGTACCGAAGGAGAAAATTATGGCTTCCGGCACCGTGAAGTGGTTCAACGCCGAAAAGGGCTTCGGCTTCATCGAGCAGGACGGCGGCGGCCCCGACGTCTTCGCCCACTACTCGAACATCAACGCCCAGGGCTTCCGTGAGCTGCTCGAGGGCCAGAAGGTGACGTTCGACATCGCCCAGGGCCAGAAGGGCCCGACGGCCGAGAACATCGTTCCCGCCTGACGCTCACGCGTACTTCGCAGCTGGGGCCCGCACCTTGGGGTGCGGGACCCAGCTCGCCGCGTTTCCGGGCGCACAGCGCCCTGCGGGGTTCCGGATTTCCCCCCGCGCATTCAGTTTTCCCGGCTTCGTCAATTCTCCCGGTCCACTCGGCGCACCGCGCCGGAACCGACCGGGGTCGGCTCGTTCTTGCGATTCCCTGCGCCGTTCTTCCGCTGCGGGTCTCCCTTGATACGTGCCGTATCAAGGAGGGTTCCCCATGAACCGCGTACGCACCAACGACCGTCGCCGCTCCGGCGGCGGCCCCCGCCGCTCCCAGACCACCGGCCGCCCGCAGTCGGCCGGCCGCTCCCAGACCTCCGGCCGCCGCCCGGCCGCCCCCCAGGGCGAGTTCGCGCTGCCGAAGACGGTCACCCCGGCGCTGCCCGCCGTCGAGTCGTTCGCCGAACTCGACATGCCGGCCCGGCTGCTGGCCGCGCTCGGCAACGAGGGCGTGACCGTGCCGTTCCCGATCCAGGCGGCGACCCTGCCGAACTCCCTGGCCGGCCGTGACGTACTCGGCCGCGGCCGCACCGGCTCGGGCAAGACGCTCGCCTTCGGCCTCGCCCTGCTGGCCCGTACGGCCGGGCAGCGCGCCGAGCCGCGACGCCCGCTCGCCCTGGTCCTCGTACCCACCCGCGAGCTGGCCCAGCAGGTCACCGACGCGCTCACCCCGTACGCCCGCTCCGTGGGCCTGCGGTCGGCCACCGTGGTCGGCGGCATGTCGATCGGCCGACAGGCCGGCGCGCTGCGCACCGGTGCCGAACTCGTCGTCGCCACGCCCGGACGGCTCAAGGACCTCATCGACCGGGGCGACTGCCACCTCGGCAACGTCGCCATCACCGTGCTCGACGAGGCCGACCAGATGACCGACATGGGCTTCATGCCGCAGGTCACCGCGCTGCTCGACCAGGTGCGTCCGGACGGGCAGCGGATGCTGTTCTCGGCCACCCTGGACCGCAACGTCGACCGGCTGGTCCGCCGCTACCTGACGGACCCGGTGGTCCACTCCGTCGACCCGTCGGCCGGCGCCGTCACCACGATGGAGCACCACGTGCTGCACGTGCTCGACACGGACAAGCACCGCACGACCACCGAGATCGCGGCCCGCGACGGCCGCGTGATCATGTTCCTGGACACCAAGCACGCCGTGGACCGGCTGGTGAAGCACCTGCTGAACAGCGGCGTCCGCGCCGCCGGGCTGCACGGCGGCAAGTCCCAGCCGCAGCGCACGCGGACCCTCGCCCAGTTCAAGGACGGGCATGTGACGGCGCTGGTGGCGACCAACGTCGCCGCCCGCGGCATCCACGTCGACAACCTCGACCTGGTCGTCAACGTGGACCCGCCCAGCGACCACAAGGACTACCTGCACCGGGGCGGCCGTACGGCCCGCGCCGGCGAGTCCGGCAGCGTCGTCACCCTGGTGACGCCGGGCCAGCGGCGCGACATGACCCGGCTGATGGCCTCGGCCGGTATCACCCCGCAGGTCACCCCGGTCCGCTCGGGCGAGGCGGAACTGTCCCGCATCACCGGTGCGCAGGCCCCCTCCGGCGTCCCCGTCGTCATCACCGCACCGGTCGTGGAGCGCCCGCGGCGCGCCTCGTCCGGCGGGGGTTCCTCGTCCCGCGGACGCCGGAGCCGCGGCTCGCAGGGGCGGGCCGGCCAGGGTGCCGCCGCCCAGGGCCGCACCGCACAGACCCGCACCGGCCAGGGTCGCGGCACCCAGGGCCGGCCCGCCGGAGAAGCCCCGCGCCGCAGGCCGCGCCGCCAGTCCGCCGGTGGCTCGGCGGCCTAGCCCCGCCAAGCCGGCGAACGGCCAACCCACCCGCCCCATCTCCCCCTTGTGGAGGCATCATGCGCTGTGTCATCGCCCGGTACCCGTTCGACCTCACCAAGGGCGGGGTGCTGGACTCGATGAAGGGCGTCACGCCCGAGCCCGTCACGGGTGAGTCGGTGACCATCGGCCGCCGCCGCTACCCCGTCAAGCAGGTGGGCGAGGTCGTCACCCGGCAGGACCGCCGCGACTTCTCCAGCGGCGAGGTGACCCGGGCCATGGCACGCCTCGGTTTCACCTGTCACCCCGACCCCGCGGCCGCGCCCGAGCCGGCGCCCGCCGCCACCCCCGTCGAGACCGCGTCCGCGCTGCTCGGCGGCACCACGGCCCAGAGCATGTGAGGAAGGGCGGGGACCACGGCGCACGCCGGGTCCCCGCCCTCTCCGCTCTCCCGCCCCGGTCAGGACAGTCCCGCCGCCCGGCCCTCTCCGTCCCAGCGGACCTCCAGCACGCGCTGGACGGCCTCCCGGTCGAGGGGGCCGAACACGTGCGGGAACAGGGTTCCCTCGGCGACCCCGGGCGGCGGAGCGGGCACGGCCGCCTCCCACGCGCACCTCGCGGTGAGCCGCTCCTCGTCGATGACCAGCGCCACCAGCGGCCGGGGCGCGGTGCGGCAGAACGCGTCGACGACGGCGAGCGTGGTCGCCTCGTCGGGCGAGCAGTGCACGAAGCCCTCCTCGGCGAGGGACGCGGGGGCGTACGGCCGGCCGGGGTCGGTGCTCCACTCGGCGAGCGGCACCACGTGATAGATCATCGTCCCGTTGTGGCAGCCACGCCGTCGTACTCCGTCGGCGTGGGCACCGCGCCGGGCGCGCTCGACGGCGCCTGGTCCGCGGTGGGCGCGGAACTCGGCCCCCTCGCCGGTGCGGAGGCGGTCGGCCTGGGCGGTTTCGTCGTCGGGCTGGGCGCCTGTGAGGGGTCGCCGCTCGGGGCCGGATCCGGTGTCGTCGCCGGTGTGGGGTCGGCGGGGGCCGGGGCCAGCGGAGCCGTCGGACGCGCGGGCGGCGCGGGAGCCGCCCAGTGCAGCGGCAGCGCGATCAGCGCCGCCGCCGCGGCCGTCGCGGCGGCGCCGGCCGCGGCACGCAGCAGACGCCGGCGGGACGCCGCCCGGCGGACCGCCTCGTAGCGGCCGGGGGGCGGGCCGAGGAAGTCGGTGCCCGGACGCAGTACGACCAGCAGCGGATCGTCGTCGTCCCGTTCGAACCCCGGCTCGTCCTCAAGGCGTGTGGTCAAGGCTTCTCCTCAGATGGACGCGGAGCAGTTCGCGGGCCGCGTGGAGGTCGGCCTTGACGGTTCCTTCCTTGCGCCCGGTCAGCACGGACACCTCCCGGATCGGCATGTCAGCGTAGTAGTGGAGAAGGATCGGCACGCGCAGTCGCTCCGGCAGGGACTGCACGAGCAGCCGCACCGAGGGGTCGGCCTGCTCGGGATGCGGGCGTACGGCGGCCTCGGCGGTGACCCGGCGCACCGCCCGGCGTTCGCGCTCCAGCTTGCGCCAGTGGTCCCGGACGAGGTTGGCGGCGGTGACGTAGAGGAAGCCCCGGGGCTCCTCCACGGACGTCCAGCGGGCCCAGAGCCGGGTGAAGGCCTCCGAGGCGATCTCGTGGGCGGTCTCGTCGTCGTCGACGAGCCGGCGGCACCAGCCGGCGAGGCGCGGATACAGGGCGGCGAACAGCTCGGACGCCGCCCTGTCACGGGACCGTTTCAACGCTCTCCATGGTCGTGGGGACATACGGCACGCACGGTCGGTCAGGAGGTCGCGGGACGCGTCGAGTCCAGCTCGGCGAAGACGATCACGTTGTCCCGGTACTCCTCGCCGACCCGCGGGCCGCCGCAGGTGATGAGCCGCAGCTCCGGACCGGCCACGTTCCCGTAGACGTTGTCCGTGGGGAAGTCGGCCTTCGCGACCGTCCGTACGGAGGTGACGGCGAACCCGGCCACGCTGCCGTTCGCCAGGCGCGCCTCGATCCGGTCGGCCCGGTGCAGCCGCGCGAGATGCCGGAAGACCCCGTCCCCGTGGCTGCCGACCGTGACATGGCCGAGGATCACCGACGGACCCACCTGGCCCGGGGCCGGCGAGTGCCGGTACCAGCCGGCCCGGTCGTCGTCCGTGACGGGCGGGACCTCCACCGTGCCGTCCGGGGCCAGCCCCAGCCGCATCACGGGGGTGTCGACCCCGATGGCCGGGATGCCGAGGGCGACCGGGACCGAACGCTCCAGCGGCCGCACCGGCTTCCCCGCGGCGTGCGAAGACGGTGCCGCCGAGCCTGCGGGGCGCGCGGGCGCGGCCTCGTCGTCCCCCGCTCCGCCGCAGCCGGCCAGCAGTGCGGCCAACGCGGCGACGGCGAGGGCGCGCCTGGAGAACGGACTCGTCATGCCCCGGTCGCCGACCGCCGGCGGCGTACGACGAAGAGGGCCGCGCCGCCCGCGAGGAGCACGGCACCGGCGCCCGCGCCGATGAGCCCCTCGTCGGTCCCGGAGGACTCGGGTGCGGCCACTCCGGTGTCGGGCGCGCCCTCGGGCACGGCGGAGACCTGACCGTCGGCCGGGGCCGGAGTCCGGCCGGCCGGGGCCGGAGTCTGGGACGGTTCCTCCGCCGGGGCCGGTTCGGCGGCGGGGGCCGAGGGCACGGCGCTCGGTCCGGTGGCGGGGGCCTGGGCGGTCGCGGGGGCGGAGGGGACCGGGGTGGGGTCGTCGGCGAACGCCGTCGCGGTGCCCGCCAGTACGGCGGTGCACGCCAGGGCCACGGCGCTGAGGATGGTTCGGCGCATCGGGTCGCTCTCTCTCGTCGGTCGACGCGTGTGTCGCGTGCGGTGGGGGATCGGACGGAGAGACGAGGCGGCGGCGGGGCGGGTTGTAAAGAGCGGGCAAAGTCAGGACGGGGCGGGCCGGGGGCGGGGCCTCGGAGCCTCGGGCACGGCGTCCGGGCACACGCATGAGGGCCCGCACCTCGCGGTGCGGGCCCTCATGCGTGGTTCGCGCGCGTTACGCGGGAACGATGTTCTCCGCCTGCGGGCCCTTCTGGCCCTGCGTGACGTCGAAGTTCACCCGCTGGCCTTCCTGGAGCTCGCGGAAGCCCTGGGTGGCGATGTTCGAGTAGTGGGCGAAGACGTTGGCGCCGCCGCCGTCCTGCGCGATGAAACCGAAGCCCTTTTCGGCGTTGAACCACTTCACGGTACCGGAAGCCATGTCTTTTACTCCTAGGCAGTGCTGGAGGCCCGCACTGTGCGGGCCTTCACATCGCTGCGATGATCACCTGCCCGGAAACCCGGTAACACAAATGGCAACCACAACTGCAACTGATGTCCAGCCTAGCACGAAATGAATCCGCGACACGGGAAAGGAATCGCCCGGAAAACACCGTGGATTTACCGCAGGATAGTTTTTCCGGCGTTCGGCGAATATCTGTTTCACCGAGGTCAGATTTTCACTCGCCGTGCCGCGCTCCGTTCACGCCGGTGGGCCGCGCGGTCTCGCCGCGCAGCGCCTCGTTCATGCGCAGCGCCGCCTCCAGGTCGTCCTCCAGGCGGACGATGCGGCAGGCGGCCTCGATGGGCGTTCCCTGGTCCACCAGCTCGCGGGCGCGGGCGGCGAGGCGCAACTGCTGGCGCGAGTAGCGGCGGTGTCCGCCTTCCGAACGCGTCGGTCTGATCAGCTCCGCCTCGCCGAGCGCACGGAGGAAACCGGGCGTGGCGCCGATCAGCTCGGCCGCCCTGCCCATCGTGTACGCCGGGTACTGGTCGTCGTCGAGCCGGTCGGCGGCCTGCGGCCGACCTTCGGCGTTCGGCCTGCTCTCCGGGGGCATGCATACCTTCCCGCGGACCGCCGGGGGACACGGCCCGCCGCGGGGAATCCGGTTCCCCCGCAACCCGAACTCTAGTCGCGCCCGTCGGATACCTGTCGCGGCGAACACATATCCGCGGGGTTCCGGTGGCCGTGCGGGGGCAGCCGTCGTGTGTCGGCGGTCCCGGTCGGGGCCGGGGTCCGGGACGATCTGACCACTGAAGCCTTGAAGGGGAGCGGTGACGTGGCGAACGGTGTGGTGCCCGGTACGGAGGGCGCGGGGTCGCGGTGGGCCGGAGAACGGGACTTCTGGCGGCGTGTCGCCGAGCAGCTGGGCACCGCCCTGGCCGTGATCGACACGACCGGCCGGATCGTCGCGGTGAACCGGGCCGCCGAGCGGCTGCTCGACCGCACGGCGGCGGCGATGCGCGGTGCGGACATGCACGACCTGCTCCACCGGACCGCGGACGGCGACAGGATCCCGCGGGACGGGTGTCCGCTGCTCCAGACGCTGGGCCGGGGGATCGCGGCGCGCGGCGACGGCGACTGCTATCTGCGGGGCGACGGCGGTCTGACCCCGGTGGCGTGGTCCTCCTCCCCGCTGGCGGACGACGGGGTCCCCCGGGGCGCCGCCGTGCTGTTCACCGACACCGTCGCGGGCCACGGGACCCGGCGGGAGCGGACCGCCTACACGAGCGCCCTGGAGAGCCTGAACGAGCGGCTGACGCTCGTCGCGGAGATCACGGACGTGCTGGGGCAGACCCTGGAGACCGACGAGGCGCTGGCCCGGCTCGGCCGTCTGCTGGTCCCCCGGCTGGCGGACTGGGCGGCGGTGGATCTCCTGGCCGGCCCCGGGCGGGTCAACCGGGTGGCGGTGACCGGACCCGCGGGCCGGGACCCGGTACGGGAGGGCTGGCGCGGCCCCCTGCCGACCAACGGGGACTCGGTGCTTTCGCCGCCCGCGCGGGTGCTGAGCGGGGGCGAGCCCGTGCTCCAGGGGCAGGAGGAGACGGTCGAGGCGCCCGACTCCTCGCTGGCCGCCGTGCACAACAGCTTTCTGCGGACCGTGGGCGCGACCTCCGCCCTCACGGTGCCGCTGGGCCCGCGACGGCAGGTCACCGGTGCCCTGACCCTGGTGCGCACCGACCCCGCGCATCCCTTCGACGCCAGGGACCTGGAGGTGGTGGGCAACGTCGGCCGCCGGGTCGGGCTGCTCATCGACAACGCCCGCCGGTTCGGCCGCCAGCGTGCCGTCGCCGAGGCCATGCAGCGCAACCTGCTCGCGCCGCTGCCCCAGCCGGGCAGCATGCGGCTGGCCGCCCGCTACCAGCCCGCCCCGGCCGGCTCGCAGGTCGGCGGTGACTGGTACGACGCCTTCGAGCTGAAGGACGGCGCGCTCGCGCTGGTCATCGGCGACGTGGTCGGCCACGACCTGACCGCCGCCGCGGGCATGGCCCAGCTGCACGGTGTCCTGCGCTCACTGGCCTGGGACCGCACGGAGCCGCCGGGCGCCGTCGTCGACCGGCTCGACGACGCCATGCCGGCCATCACGACCGTCTCGATGGCCACGCTCGTCCTCGCCAGGGTCGAGGGCCCGCCGACCGGCCCGTGGACCCTGCGCTGGACCAGCGCCGGACACCCGCCGCCGCTGCTGCTGACCGCGGACGGCGAGGCGCGGTACCTGGAGGAGGGGCAGGGCCTTCTGCTCGGCGCCCGCCTGGGTGCCGACGGCCACCGGCCGAACGCCACGGTGCCGTTGCCGCCGGGAGCCACGCTCCTGCTCTACACGGACGGCCTGGTCGAGGTCCCCGGCGGCGACCTGGACACCGGCCTCGGCCGCCTGCGCCGCAACGCCCTCGCGCTCACCCGCGAACCACTGGACACGCTCTGCGACGAGGTACTGACCCGGATGCCCCCGGGCAGCACCGACGACATCGCGCTGCTCGCGTTGCGGATGCCGGGGGGCGACGCGGGGTGAGAGGGGGGCGCGGACGGTGTACGCCGGGGGGGCTCGGGGGCCGTGACGCCGGGCCGGGGGACGCCGATGCGGTGCCACGCACGGAAAAAACCGGGGCGGGAACGCCGGTGCCAGGGGCTTCCGTGCGGCGTCGTTCAGGGGATGAGGGTGAGTACGGCGCAGGGGCCGAGCAGGGACGACTGGAGGGTGTCGCCCTCGGCGTAGTGCCAGCCCCAGGTGCGCAGGGCCTGGACGGTGGCGTCGTCGGACCGGTCGACCAGGGTGACGCCGAGGGTGGCGTCGCGCTCGGCGAGCAGGCGTTTCTGCAGGCGCCGGGCGAGGTTCCAGGCGCGGTCCCGGTGCTGTTTGCGCACATGGGCCGGGACGATGATCCCGGAGACCAGGAAGAGCCGTCCGGACGCGGCGACGGGCAGCACGCTCGCCGGCAGGTACGCCTCCAGCCCCCGCCCGCCCCGCGCGGCGCCGCCGGGTACGGGGTAGCCGTAGGCGCAGCCGGTCAGGGCGGTGCCCTCCGCTATCAGCAGCGAGAACCCGGGCCGCCGTACGTCGGCCGCCAGCGTCCGCAGGAAGGTCTCGCGGGCCACGTTCCACGCCCAGGGGCCGCCGCCGGAGGTCTGCGCGTACAGGTCGCCCAGGTCGGCGAACCGGTCCTCGATCTGGCGCCGGGTGAGCGGCCGGACGCGTTCTCCGGCCAGTGGGGAGGCGCCCCGCTCCGGACCCGGCGGTCCGGGCTGCCGCCTGTGACGTTCTGTGGTGGTGGGCCGCACCGGCACGTTCACGCTCATGAGGCGAGTCCTGCCCCGGGCTCGGGCGATGCGGGCCCGGTGTCGTCGATCGCCGGGAGCGGCACCGGTGTCGGGTGCCGGTGCACGGCGGGCTCCCGGTCCCTCCAAGGTACTCCGGCCCTCGAAGCGACCCCCTGCCTCCCGGACTCACCCCCTGCACGGAAGCTGCACCTCCAAGGTGGTCGGACCGCCCGGCGGGCTGGTCAGCCGGAGGGTGCCGTCGAGGGCGGCGACACGGCGGCGGATGCCGGTCAGGCCCGAACCGCCGGACTCGTCGGCGCCGCCCCGGCCGTCGTCCTCGATCACCAGGCGCAGCCGGCCCCCGCGGCCCCGTACGGTGACCGAGGCCCGCTCGGCGGCACTGTGCTTCGCGACGTTCGTCAACGCCTCGGCCACCACGAAGTACGCCGTCGCCTCGACCGATGCCGCACACCGCTCCGGCACGTCCGCCTCGATCCGGCACGGCACCCCGCAGTCCGCCGCCAGGCCCGACAGCGCCCCCGCGAGCCCGCGGTCGGCCAGCACCGGCGGCAGAATCCCCCGCGCCACCGAACGCAGCTCCGCCAGCGCCTGCTCCGCGGCCGACTGCGCCCGCTCCAGCAACTCGTCCGCGCCGACCGGATCACGCGCCGCCATCCGCCGGGCCGCGCCCAGCAGCACCGTCACCGACACCAGCCGGTTCTGCGCGCCGTCGTGCAACGACCGCTCGATGCGGCGCAGCTCGGTCGCGTGCGCGTCCAGCGCCGCCGCCCGCGTCGCGGTCAGCTCCGCCACCCGCAGCGACAGGTCCGTGTCCGGGCCCGCGGCCAGCCACCTGCGCGCCGCCGCGGCCTGGAGCCGCGCCATGCCCGGCCCCAGGCCCAGGACGATCGCGACCCAGCCCACGCCCAGCAGGGCCGCCGCGACCGCGTCCAGCCAGGTCCGCGCGGTGCCGATCCCCACGGACGTGGTCGTCAGCGCCTCGGGCCCGAGCCGCCACCACAGGGGGAAGGTGAGGTCCCGGACGGCGAAGAGCGGAAGCAGGAGACCGAGCAGGCCCAGCAGGAACCCCAGGGTCGCGTGCCGGAGCAGCCAGCGCAGCTCGCGCCGGGTGGCGGGGTCGGCGAGGGCGGGACGCAGCCGGGCGGGCGGCGGGTCCGGGGGGACGATCCCGACGCCCCGGTGGGAGAGGCGGTCGCGTTCCCGGCGGGCCAGGGCGTGCAGGAGCCGCAGCACGACGGGCGCGAGCAGGAGCCCCACGCCCACCGGCGCGGTCACCGCGGCCACGGCCAGCGGCACCAGCAGCAGCAGCGCCAGGACGGCCGTACCGAGCCCGCCGACGAGCTGCCCGGTCGCCGCGCCGGCCGCTCGCAGGGTCCGTACGGCGGTCTCCCGCACGGGCGTGCCCGGGGCCGTCATCGGCTGCCTCCCTCCGCGTCCACCGCCGCACTCCGGCGTGCCCGACCCTATGCCGCGGGCCGGTGCGGCGACGGGTGCGGAGCCGGAGAGTACAGCCTGCTGTACCCCGGACCGGGCGGCTGACGGGATCGGCCGCGGGGGTGCCGCTCCGTAGCGTCGTTGACGGCCCGAGAGCGCAGCCCACGGAGGACACCGCCATGACGCACCAGGACCCCTACCGCCTGACCACCACCCGGCTCCCCGCCCCCGGCGACGGCCCGGACACCGTCTCCCGCGGGGAGGTCGTCCGCACGCTGCTGTGGACCGTCGTCGTGATCAGCGCCGTCGCCAACATGGTCGCCTCCTACGCCGCCGCCGGCACCTGGACGCATCTGGCCTGCGGCGTGGTCACCCTGCTCGCCGCGACCGTCCTCCTCGTGCGCGGTCTGCGGGGCCGTCGATGAGCTGGACGAGCACCGCGGTCGCGGCGGCCACCGCCCGCAGGGCGCCCGCCATCGCGCTGGCCGGCGTCACCAGGACGTACCCGGGGAACGTGCGCGCCCTCGACGACGTGTCGCTCACCGTGGACAAGGGCACGTTCCTCGCCGTGATGGGGCCCTCGGGGTCGGGCAAGAGCACGCTGATGCACTGCGCGGCCGGTCTCGACTCCCCCACGTCGGGCAGTGTCCGCATCGACGGGCTGGAGATCTCCGGGCTGAACGAGACCCGCCGCACCGAACTGCGCCGCGAGCGCGTCGGGTTCGTGTTCCAGGCGTACAACCTGATCCCCTCGCTCAGCGTCGAGGACAACATCACGCTGCCGCTGCGCCTGGCCGGCCGGCGCCCGGACCGGGAGTGGCTGCGCACCCTGACCGAACGCGTCGGGCTGACCGACCGGCTTACGCACCGCCCGGCCGAACTGTCCGGCGGCCAGCAGCAGCGGGCGGCCGTCGTACGGGCGCTGGCGGCCGGGCCCGCCGTGGTGTTCGCCGACGAGCCGACCGGCGCGCTGGACCTGCGCAGCGCGCACCAGGTCCTGGACCTGTTGCGCGGGCTCGTCGACGACCTGGGCCAGACGGTGGTGATGGTCACCCACGACCCGGCCGCCGCGGCCCGCGCGCACCGGGTGCTGGTGATGGCCGACGGCCGGGTGGTCGAGACCCTCGACCGGCCCACCGCGCCGCGGCTCGCGGAGCGTCTCGTGGCGTTGGGGGAGCGGTAGAGCATGCTGCACCTCGCCCTGCGGATGGCCGCGCACCGGATCACCGCACTGCTCGCCGTGGCATGCGCGGTGCTGGGCGGCGCGGCGCTGATCACCACCACCGGCGTACTGGCCGAGTCCGGGCTGCGCTCCCGGTTGCCGCCCGGACGGCTCGGCGGCGCGGATGTCGTCGTCGCGGCCGACCAGGAGTTCCGCGCGCCCGCGGACCTGGCGATCGCGCTGCCCGAGCGCGCCGCGGTCCCGGGCGCGCTGGCCGACCGGCTGGCCGGCCTGCCCGGTGTCACCGGTGCGGTCGGGGACATCGGCTTCCCGGCCGCGCTGGTCGACGCGCGCGGACGGGTCCTACCGGCCGCCGAGGACCCGCGGACAGCTGGCCACGGCTGGTCCTCGGCAAAGCTGCTGGCGGATCCGCGCGTCGAGGGCCGGGCGCCCTCGGGCGGGGGCGAGGTCGCCGTGGCGGCGGCGGCTGGTGTCGGGGTGGGCGAGCGGGTCGAGGCCGTCGTGAACGGCCGCCCCGCCGCGTCCTACCGGGTCTCCGCGGTGGTCGACGCGCCGGGCGCGGGCCTCTACTTCGCCGACCGGACGGCGGCGGGACTGGCCGGGCGGGACGCCGGCGGGGACGGACCGCGGGCCGGGACCGTCGACCTGATCGGGCTGCGGGTGGCCGCCGGCGCCGAGGAGCGGGTCGCCGCGGCGGTCCGCGACCGGGTGGCGGGCACGGGACTGAAGGTCACCACCGGCGCGGACCGGGGCGGGGCCGTGGCACCCGGCGTGGGTTCGGCGCGCTCGCTGCTGGTCGTGCTCTCCGGTTCGCTCGCCGGGATCGTGCTGCTGATCACCGGGTTCGTCGTGGCCGGCGCGCTGGGCGTGACGATCGCCGGGCAGCGGCGCGACCTTGCGCTGATGCGGGCGGTCGGGGCGACCCCGAGGCAGATCCGCCGGCTGGCCGCCGCGCAGTCGACGGTCGTGGCGGCGGTGGCCCTGGTGCCGGGTGTCGCGGCCGGCTTCCTGCTGGCGGACCGGTTCCGCGGGGTGCTGGTGGAACACGGGGTGCTGCCGGACGAACTCCCCCTGACCTTCAGCCCGTTGCCCGCGCTCGCCACGCTGGTCCTGATGACGGGGGCCGTGCAGCTCGCGGCCCGCTGCGCGGCCTGGCGCACCTCCCGCGGGCCGGCCACCGAGGCGGTCGCCGAGTCGCGCGCCGAGCCGCGCAGGCCGTCGCGGGGGCGGACGGCCGCCGGTGCGCTGCTGATCCTCGGCGCGGGTGTGCTGTCGGCGGCGCCGCTGTTCTCCCGGACCGTCGTCGGGGCCTCGGTCACCTCCGTCGCGGGCATCGTCGCCGCGATCGGCCTGGCCATGGCGGGACCGGCGCTGGTGCGACGCGCGGGGGAGACGGCCGTACGGCGGCTGCGGCCCGGGGCCGCGGCGCCGACCTGGCTGGCGCTGGCCAACGTGCGCGCCCACGCGCTGCGTCTGTCGGGGGTGGTCGGCCCGCTGGCCATGGGGATCGTGTTCGTCCTGACGTACACGCTCACCCAGACCACGGTGCTCGCCGCCGCCTCGGACGACACCCGCGCCGGCACGCTCGCCCAGTACGAGGTGAGCGCGCCGGGTCTGGGCGGGCTGCCTACGGACATCCCGGCCGCCGTGCGGGACGTGCCCGGCGTGCGGGCGGCGGCGCCGGTGGGGACGACCACGGTGGTGTGGGAGTACGAGGAGTTCGGCGATCCCACGGCCGAGTCGGCGCCGGCGATGATCCTCGGCCCGGACGCCCGCGGCGTCGTCGACCTCGGGGTGACGGAGGGCGGCCTGGACCGGCTGACGGGTGCGACGGTCGCCGTCAGCGAGGAGGCCGCCCGCACCCGCGGGGCGGGGCTCGGGCAGCGGGTGCGGCTGGTGCTCGGCGACGGGGCGCGGGTGGCGGCCCGGGTCGTCGCCGTGTACGGCCGGGGGCTGGGCTTCGGTCCGGTCGTCCTCTCCCGCGAACTGGCCGCCGGACACACCACGACGGACCTCGACCAGAGCGTCCTGGTCCGCACCGACGGCACGGCCGGGGCCGGCCGGGGCCTCGCCGCGCTGGCCGCCGGCCGTGCGGGGCTGGCCCTGTCGGACACGTCCCCGGACGCCACCGGGAAGGACGCGCCGCCCGAGGTGTGGATCAACCTGGCGGTCGTCGTGGTCCTGCTCGGCCATCTGCTGCTGAGCATCGCCAACCGGCTGGTCGCCGCCACCGCCCAGCGCCGGGCCGAGATCGCCGCCCTGCGCCTGGTCGGTACGACGCCGCGGCAGATCCGCGCGATGATGCGCCGCGAGTCGGCCGTCGTCACCGCTGCGGCGCTGCTCTGCGGCCTCCTCCTGTCCGCGGTCCCCCTCGCCCTCCTCGCCCAGGGCTTCCTCGGCCGCCCCTGGCCTGCGGGCCCGGCCTGGCTGCTGCCCGCGGTGGTCGCCACGGTCGCCCTCACGTCCTTCCTCACCGTCGAACTCCCCACCCGCCACGCCCTGCGCACACCTCCGGCGGACGCGCTGCGGGAGGTGTGACGCGGGGAGAGCGGGTTTCCGGCGCGGCCCCGACGTGCCTCGCCCCGTCCGGAGTCAGGCCACCGGTGTCGGGCCCACCAGTTCCGTCAGGACGTCCTCCATGGTGACGAAGCCCAGGACCGTGCCCGTCTCGCCGGTGACCGCGGCGAGGTGGCTGTCCTCGGTGCGCAGGGCGGTGAGGGTGTCGTCGAGGGGGGTGTCGATGCGGACGCGGGTGACGCGGTGGAGGGCCGCGCGGGGGAAGGGGCGGTCGCGGTCGGTGAGGCCCAGTGTGTCCTTGATGTGCAGATAGCCGAGCACGGTGCCGCCGAGGCCGGTGACCGGGAAGCGGGAGTAGCCCGCCTCGGCGGCCAGGCGTTCCAGTTCGGCCGGGGTGACCGTGTGCGGGACCGTGCGCATCTTCGGGACCGGGACCAGGATCTCGCCGACCGGGCGGGTGCCCAGCTCCAGCGCGTCGCGCAGGCGCTCGCCGTCGGCCGGGGTGAGCAGTCCTGCCTCGCTGGCGTCGACGACCATGCGGGCCAGCTGGTCGTCGGTGAAGACGGCCCCGACCTCGTCCTTCGGCTCCACCCGCAACAGCTTGAGCAGGGCGTTGGCGAAGGCGTTGATGCCGAAGACGACCGGCTTCAGGGCGCGGGTCAGGGCGACCAGCGGCGGTCCGAGGAGCAGCGCGGTGGTCGCCGGGGCGGCCAGCGCGATGTTCTTCGGGATCATCTCGCCGATCAGCATGTGCAGATACGTGGCGAGGGTCAGGGCGATCGCGAAGGCGACCGGGTGGACCAGCGCGTGCGGCATGCGGACCGCCTCGAACACCGGCTCCATCAGATGCGCGATGGCCGGTTCCGCGACCGCGCCGAGCACCAGCGAGGAGACGGTGATGCCCAGCTGGGCCGTGGCCATCATCGCCGAGAGGTGCTCCAGGCCCCACAGGGTCATCCGGGCCCGTTTGTCGCCCGCCTTCGCACGCGGCTCGATCTGGCTGCGGCGTACGGAGATCAGGGCGAACTCGCCGCCCACGAAGAACGCGTTGGTCAGCAGCGTCAGGGCGCCGACGAGCAGCTGCACGGCGGTCACCGGGCCACCTCCGGCTCCCGGTCGGAGCGGCCGGCTCCGTCCGCGAGGCGCTGCGGCTCGGGTGCCGTGACACGCAGGCGGTCGGCCCGGTGGTGGTCGACGTCGAGCACGACGAGGCGCCAGCCGTCCAGGTCGATGACGTCGCCCTTGGCCGGGATCCGCGCGAGGTGGGTGGCGACCAGTCCGGCCAGGGTCTCGTACGGCCCGTCCGGCGCGGTCAGGCCGATGCGCTCCAGGTGGTCCGGGCGCAGCGAGCCGTCGGCCTCCCAGGCCGCGCGGCCGTCGGCACCGGCGGGGGCGGGCAGCAGGTCGGGCGTCTCGACCGGGTCGTGCTCGTCGCGGACCTCGCCGACGACCTCCTCCACGATGTCCTCGACGGTCGCCACGCCCGCCGTACCGCCGTACTCGTCGATGACGACGGCCATGGTGCGGGCCCGGCGCATGCGCTCCAGGAGGCGGTCGGCGGGCAGGCTGTCCGGCACCAGGAGCGGCGCGGTGGCCAGCTCGGTGACGGGGGTGGCCACCCGGCGCTCCGGCTCAAGGGCCAGTACGTCGCGGATGTGCACGGTGCCGACGACCTCGTCCAGGCTGTCCCGGTAGACCGGGAAGCGGGACAGGCCGGTGGCGTGCGAGAGGTTCGCGGCGTCGGCGGCGGTGGCGTGGGCCTCCAGGGCCTTGACGTCCACGCGCGGGGTCATGACGTTCTGCGCGGTCAGCTCGGTCAGGTGCAGGGTGCGGACGAACAGCTCGGCCGAGTCGGCCTCCAGCGCGCCCTCGGCGGCCGAGTGCCGGGCCAGGGCGACCAGTTCCTCGGGGCTGCGGGCGGACGCCAGCTCCTCGGCGGGTTCCAGGCCGAAGCGGCGCACGAAGCGGTTCGCCGTGCCGTTCAGATGCCGGATGAAGGGGCCGAACGCGCTGGTGAAGCCGCGCTGCGGGCCCGCGACCACCTTCGCGACGGCCAGCGGGCGGGAGATCGCCCAGTTCTTGGGGACCAGCTCGCCGACGACCATCAGGACGACGGTGGAGATCACCACGCCGAGCACGGTCGCCGCCGTGGAGGCGACACCGCCCAGGCCGGTCGCCGTCAGCGGGCCGCGCAGCAGCGCGGCGATCGACGGCTCGGCGAGCATGCCGATGACCAGCGAGGTCACGGTGATGCCGAGCTGGGCGCCGGAGAGCTGGAGGGTCAGGCCGCGCACGGCCCGCAGAGCGCCGTCGGCGCCGCGCTCGCCGGACTCGGCGGCACGCTCCAGGTCACCGCGCTCGACGGTGGTGAGGGAGAACTCGGCCGCGACGAAGAGCGCGCAGGCCAAGGTGAGAAGGAGGGCCAGCAGGAGCAGCAGGACCTCGGTCACCGTGCCACCCCGCTTCCCTCACGCACGTACAAGGGGACTGGCGGGCCGTCCGAGGCACGGCCGGTACTGGGAGGCTCCATTACGGAACGGGACTCCTTAACGGGGTCGATGGGGGCCGGTACCGACCGGCCGCCCGAGGCTTCCCTCATATGGTAAAGGACGAGCAAAGACAGGGAGAGTCCTGAGACTCTATGCTTCTACTCGCCCGTAGAGAACGGCCGGACGTTTCCGGTTGTTCCCGCCCGAACGTGAACGTGAAGGAGACAACGCCTCGATGGTGTTCAAGCGGCTGCTCGGTTCCCTCGGCGTGGGCGGGCCCACGGTGGACACGGTCCTGGACCCGGGCGCCGTCCGCCCGGGGGGCGTGCTGTCGGGCCAGGTCCGGCTGGCCGGCGGCACCGCCGACCACGACATCGAGCGCGTCGCACTGGAGCTGGTGGCCCGCGTCGAGACCGAGCACGCCGGGCACGGGGACGGCGAGGGCGTCGTCGCCTTCGACCGGCACACCGTCGGCGGGGCCTTCCGGCTGGCGGCGGGCGAGCGGCACAGCGTGCCCTTCACGGTGCCGCTGCCCTGGGAGACGCCGGCCACCGAGCTGTACGGGCAGCCGCTCGGCATCGTGCTCGGCGTGCGCACCGAGCTGGCCGTCGCCGGCGCCCGGGACAAGGGCGACCTGGACCCGCTGACCGTGGCGCCGCTGCCCGCCCAGGAGGCCGTTCTGGAGGCCCTCGGACAGCTCGGCTTCGGCTTCCGCTCGGCCGACCTGGAGTACGGCCGCATCGGCGGCACCGGGCAGCAGCTCCCCTTCTACCAGGAGATCGAGCTGGCCCCGCCCGCGCGCTACGCCCACCAGCTCAACGAGATCGAGCTGACCTTCCTGGCCGTGCCCGGCGCCCTCGAAGTGGTGCTGGAGGCGGACAAGCGCGGCGGCCCCTTCAGCGACGGGCACGACGCCCTCAGCCGCTTCACCGTCCCGCACGAGGCGGCGGCCGGGCCGCAGGACTGGAACGCCCTCGTCGACGGCTGGATCCAGGAGCTGGTCGAGCACCGGGCGTCGTACGGCTCCCACGCCGTGTACGGCCACGACTCCGGGTACGCCGCCGAGTCCGGGCACCAGTCGGGACCCGGCCTCGGCACCGCCGTGGCGGCGGGCGCGGCCGGCCTCGCGGTGGGGGTCGTCGGGGGGCTGGTGGCGGCCGAAGTCGTCGACGAGGTGGGGGACTTCTTCGAGGACGATGGCGAGGACGACGCCGAGGCCTGATAAATTTCTACAGGACTGTAGAAATCTAACGTTCCGACCCGTATGGAGTTTTTATGGCCCTGTGGGACCGTTTCAAGGAGTCCGCGTCGCAGATGCAGACGCAGCTCGTGGCGAAGAAGAACGACCTCAAGAGCGGTGCCTTCCGCGACGCGAGCATGGCGATGTGCGCCCTGGTCGCCGCCGCCGACGGCACCGTCGACCCCTCCGAGCGGCAGCGGGTCGCGCAGTTGATCGCGACCAACGAGGTGCTGCAGAACTTCCCCGCCGACGACCTGCGCCGGCGCTTCGAGGACTACCTCAACAAGCTCACCGCCGACTTCGCCTTCGGCAAGGTCAGCATCCTCCAGGAGATCGCCAAGGCGAAGAAGAAGCCCGCCGAGGCCCGTGCCGTGATCCAGATCGGCATCGTGATCGGCGGCGCCGACGGGGACTTCGACAAGGACGAGCGGGGCGTCGTCCGCGAGGCGTGCTTCGCCCTGGACCTGCCGCCGCACGAGTTCGACCTCTGACGCTCGCGGACTTTGCCGTAGATTCCGTGCGGGCCCGTGCCGCGGGCCCGCACCGCACATTCACCAGGGGAGCGCCGTGTTCGGACTGAGCGAACTCGCGATCATTCTCATCGTCGTCGTAGCCGTCCTCGCCGCCAAGAAGCTTCCCGAGCTGACCCGCTCGGCCGGCAGATCGGCCCGCATCCTCAAGTCCGAGGCCCGCGCGACCGAGGACCCCGAGCCCGAGGAGCGGAGGCCGGCCGGCGAGCCGCGCGTCATCAAGGGCGAGACCGTCAAGCGCGAGGACACCGGCACCGAGGGCACTTCGCAGATCTGAGGCAGACGCGCAAGCTCCGTCCCGGGCGTGCGGAGGTGGACGATTCTCACGGCTGGGAGAATCTGTTCCCCGCCACCCGTTCGTCTTCCGGCCACATTCCGCGGGGATGTCCCAATGCCGGCGCGCTCACCTCGTCCGGCCATTCGAGCTGACGCGCCGGGATGTCCAGATCGCGGGCCGGCCAGGCTCTCGTCAGGCGATTGTGCTCGTGCACCGCCTCCAGGCTGTCGACGCCGCAGACGGGTGGTCATGAGGTCGTTGCGCCGCGGTCGGCGGCCAGGGTGGGGAAGTGGCGGTGGAGCGTCGCGTTGCCGACCCCCGCGCCCGGCGGGCGATCACGTCCAGCGGCGCGCGGACGGTCGGCGCCTCGGAGCAGCACGTCGTTCCGTCGCCCGAGGCCGGTCGGCGGGAGCTGGTGCTGAGCGATCCGGTGGCGGGCGCGGACCAGGCGGTCGAGGACCCCCGGTGGATCTGCGTGGGCATCCGGCGCGGTGGTCCGGCGGTTCGCGGCAGCGTGGGAGCGGACGCCGCGGGTACTGGAGCACGTTCCGCCGAGTCCGCGCCGGCGCGTCAGCCGGCGTTGTCCCGCCAGCGTCCGCCGCTCGGCGCCGAGTCGAAACGGGTCGCCGCCGCGGCGTTGCCGCTGAAGTCGTTGCCGCACACCCGGCCGCCGGTCCAGGTGGCCTGCGGCGCGATCCACACGGCGTGGGTCTGGGTGCGCGGGTGCCCGTCGTCCCGGACCCGGTTGCCCTGCACATACGGGTGGGTCACCGCGGCGGCGGCGGTGAGGCCGGCGCGCGGGGCCGGGGGGTGGGGGAGGCGGTAGGCGGTGCCGGGCTGCGGGGTGCCGTCGGGCCAGGCCGTGTCGGCGCCGGGGCGCACCGGCGCGAGGGTGAGCACGGTGGCGCTGTTGTCGGCGACCACCGCGGTGGCCTCGGCGCCCGGGTCGCCGACCGTCAGGTGCTTGCCGCGGTGGCCGCCCGGCAGCCAGTCGGCGTGCTCGTCGGTCAGCGACAGCGGACCGCAGCGGACGCCCGTACCGCCCCCTTCCGCGCCCGGCGCGGCACGGCGGCCGTTGCCCCGGATCCGGTTGCCGACGATCGCGGGCTCGTGCAGCGGGGCGTCGACGCGGATGCCGTCCAGGGCGTTGCCGTACAGGTCGTTGCAGTCCAGGACGATGTCCGTGGCGGGCTCCTGGTCGCCGCCGGCCAGGTTGTGCTGCCAGTAGCCGTACCGGCCGTTGCCGCTGACGCGGTTGCCGCGGAAGGCGTACGGACCCGGGGTGTTGCCGAGCGCGATCCCGTCCCCCGCGTTGCCGTCGAGGACGCACCCGGTGACGATGCCGCCGCGCCCGCCGACGCTCGTGGTGCCCTGCGCCGACACGTCGAACCCGGCGACGTGGTTGCCGAGCATCGTGCAGCCGGTGACGAGCAGGCCGTCGGCGCCCCAGTCGGAGATGCCGTAGCGGTTGTCCTCGGTGTGGCAGGCGGTGACCCGGATGCCGCGCGGCGGGGCCCAGTGCTCCTGCTGGAGTTCGAAGAAGATGCCGTTGGTGCCGTTGCCGCGCGCGGTGCAGTCGGTCACCGCCAGCCGCTCGACCGGCCCCCATCCGCCGACCCCGATCCCGAGGCCCGCGCCGCCCATCTTCCGGCCGGGGTCCTGCCGTCCGCACCGCTCGGCGAGCACGCCCTCGACGACGGTGTCCTGGAGGAAGTCGCAGCCGAAGCCGGTGGCGGCGGTGTCGTGGATGTACAGGTCGCTGAAGCGCCCGCGCAGCACGTACTGCATGCCGAGCCCCTTGGCCAGCACGTCGTACGCCTCGGTCCGCACCTGGGAGCCGTCGATCTCGAAGTGCGCGAAGGTGATGTCGGCGATGTGGTGGTCCCGTCCGGCGCCGTGCTGGGCGGTGGTGAACCAGGCCAGCGGGACCGGCCGGGCGGGGGCGCCCGGGTTGGCGAGCGCGAAGCAGGTGGCGCCGCGTCCGGCGCCGATCAGCGAGACGCCGCTGCGCCAGAGCACGGGCCGGTCCCGGATCAGGTAACGCCCGGCGGGTACGCGCACGGTGCGCGGCCGGCCGTCCTCGGCGGTGGCGTCGCCCAGCGCGTCCACCAGCGCCTGCAACGCCGGTCCGTCGTCGGTGGTGCCGTCCCCGGCCAGGCCGTGTTCGCGGGCATCGGCCGTCAGCGGTGCGGTCATGGGGGCGCTCCTTCCGCCTGCGACGCGCGAGGGGCGGCGGGTCCGACGCCGGCACCGCCCTTGCTCGTACCGGCCGGGTACCAGCCCTGGGCGAGATCAGTCGGGCATATCGGGCGCTTTATCCCATTTGGGGGTACATAATGTGAACATGAGTACGGCATCGTATGAACTCCTGGCCGCGTCCCCCGGCGCCCTCGACGTGGTCGTGCCCTTCGTCCTCGGGCTGGTGATCGTCGGCGCGCTGATCTGGGCCGTGCGGATGGGCATGCGGGTCATGGACCGGGAGCCCAGGCGCCCCCGCGCCGACGAGCAGCCCCACCTCCCCGCCACCGGCGCCGTCCACGAGGAACGCGAGATGCGGGAACCCGACGAGATCCCGCTCAACACGGACGGCGCCCCCCGGCTCATGCCCTACGAGCTGCACCACTCTGGCAGCCGCCGCGGCGAGAACCAGAAACGCCGCCGCTGGCTCCCGGGATCGAGCGGAGCCTTCGGCAGCGGCGGCCCGGGACACGTCTGAGCCACGCCGCGGCCCTGCGGGCGGCCGTCTACAGGCTCAGCCACGCCGTCGTGTCCGGGCCGAGGCGGCCGTCGTTCAGTGGGGTGCTGGTCAGCAGGACCTCGCCGGGCGGCAGGTCGACCGTTGTGGTGGAGAGGTTGGTGACGCAGCGCCAGCCGGTCGGGCGGTCGAACCGCAGGACGCCGTCCGGGACATCGTCCGACCAGGTCAGCGACTCCCCGTCGAGCAGCTTGCGGCGCAGGCGCAGGGCCGTGCGGTACAGCTCAAGGGTCGAGCCCGCCACCCCGTCCTGCGCCTGGACGGCGTAGGACGCGAAGTCCGGCGGCTGCGGCAGCCACGCCGGGCCCGCGCCGAAGCCGTACGACGGTCCCTGCGTCGTCCACGGCAGCGGCACCCGGCATCCGTCGCGGCCCTTGCGGACGTGCCCGGTCTGCTCCCAGATCGGGTCCTGGAGGACCTCGGTGGGCAGGTCGGCCACCTCGGGCAGCCCCAGCTCCTCGCCCTGGTAGACGTAGGCCGAGCCGGGCAGCGCCAGCATCAGCAGCGTCGCCGCGCGGGCCCGGCGCAGACCGGCCGCCCTGTCGACCGCGGGCGCGTGGCCGCCGGACAGCAGCCAGGCGTCGGGGTCGGTGTCCGGCGGGAGGACCAGGCGGGAGGCGTGCCGGACCACGTCGTGGTTGGACAGCACCCAGGTCGCCGAGGCGCCGGCGGCACGGGCGTCGGCCAGCGAGCCGGTGATGATCTCGCGGAGCCGGGCCGCGTCCCAGCCGGCCTGGAGGTACTCGAAGTTGAAGGCCTGGCCCAGCTCGTCCGGGCGGGCGTACAGCGCGCGCCGGGCGCCGGGGACCCAGGCCTCGGCCACCGCCATGCGGGGCGGGGTGCAGGCGTCGAGGATCTTGCGCCAGTCGCGGTAGACCTCGTGGACCTCGTCCCGGTCGAAGAACGGGTGGGTGCCCGGCGCGAACCTCCCGAGCGCCGCCTCGCTGCTCAGTTCGGGGGAGCCGAGGTCGCGCAGCGGCTCGCTGAGGTCCTTGACCAGCGCGTGCGCCACGTCGACCCGGAAGCCGTCCACGCCCCGGCCGCACCAGAACCTCAGCGTGGTGCGGAAGTCGGCCCGGACCTGCTCGTTCTCCCAGTTCAGGTCGGGCTGCTGGGGCGCGAACAGATGGAGGTACCACTGGCCGTCGGGCACCCGCCGCCACGCGCTGCCGCCGAAGACGGACTGCCAGTCGGTGGGCGGGAGTTCGCCGTGCTCGCCGCGGCCGTCCCGGAAGACGTACCGGTCGCGGGCGGCCGAGCCGGGACCGGCCTCCAGGGCCTCCCGGAACCAGACGTGCCGGTGCGAGGTGTGGTTGGGGACCAGGTCCACGATCACCTTGAGGCCGAGCCGGTGGGCCTCGGCGGCCATGGCGTCGAAGTCGTCCAGGGTGCCGAGGCGCGGGTCGACATCGCGGTAGTCGTCCACGTCGTAGCCGCCGTCGGCGAGTTCGGAGGGATAGAACGGGCTGAGCCACAGGGCGTCGACGCCCAGGGCGGCCAGATGGGTCAGGCGGCGGGTGATGCCGCGCAGGTCGCCGAGCCCGTCGCCGTCGGCGTCGGCGAAGCTGCGGGGGTAGACCTGGTAGATGACGGCCTGCCGCCACCAGTTCGGGTCCTTGGACGACAGATCGGGCGTGCTGGTGACGGTGCGTACGGTCACGCGGGCTCCTTCGCGATGCGTGCGGGCGACACGAATGGATCCGTCGGGCTCTTCCGGGTGGTTCCGGTGGGCTCCGTTCCGTGGATCCGGTGGGCTCTGCCTCGTGGTTGTGGTGGGTCTGTCTCGTGGCTCCGGTGGCTCTGTCTCGTCGTTCCGGGGCCCCTCGGGCAAGTCCGGCAGGGGCTTTCAGGGCTGTCTGTCCAGATCGCCCGAGAAGCGAACCCGTGCGCCCGTGACGCGCCGGGGGCTATGCCCCAGTGCGCTCGACCGCCTCCAGGTAGAGCCCCGCGTACCGGTCCACGTCCACGTCCAACGCCACGTCCACCAGCGACTGTTCGCGCACGCCCTCGTGCAGCTCGGACTCGCCGGCGCGCGGGCGGCGGTCGACGAGGGTCTGGCCGCGGGCCGGGCCGGGGGCCAGGGAGACCTCGACCGGCAGCCGGCGCGTGGTCAGGCCCCCGGGGTCGATCACCGCGCAGACCGCGCCCGCGTCGCCGAGGCCGCCGCCGGGGTCCGACGCGTCGGTGGCCGGGCCGCGGTGGGCGAGCAGCTCGCCGGCGAGCCGGGTACCGGGCTCGGCGCTCGCCCGCAGCCGCCGTACGTCAGGACCGGGCACGATCACCCGCTCGAACACGTCCAGCCCGTACATCGTGATCGGCACCCCGGCCGTGAGCAGGATCGCGGCGGCCTCCGGGTCGTGCCACACGTTGAACTCGGCGACCGGCGTCGCGTTCCCGGTGGCCACCGCGCCGCCCATGAACACGATCCGCTCGATGTTGCCGGTGACCTCCGGATGGGTGCGCAGCAGCAGCGCGATGTTGGTCAGCGGGGCGGTGGGGATCAGGGTGACCGGGCGCGGGGCGGCGAGGATCTCCCGGCGCAGCAGGGTCACCGCGTCCACGTCGACGGGGGCCCGGGTGGGCGCGGGCAGGCCCAGGTCGCCCATGCCGTCGTGGCCGTGCACGTGCCGGGCGGTGCGCACGTCCTCGATCAGCGGGCGGCCGGCGCCCCGGGCGACGGGGAGGTCCGGGGCGCCGGCCCGTTCGAGCACGGTCAGGGTGTTGCGCACGACCCCCGCCACGTCGGTGTTGCCGGCCACGCAGGTGACGGCCCGCAGGTCGAGTCCCGGGTGGCGGACCGCCAGCAGCAGGGCCAGGGCGTCGTCGACGCCGGTGTCGCAGTCGATGATCACCGGGATGGGCGGCTGCCGGTCGGGTGCGGTCGTCACGGCGGGAGGGCTCCTCGGGCTCGGCGGGGCGCGGGTCGCCGCGACCCTACGCGGGCTCAGGCGGATTCCCACAGCTCCGGGCCGCGCGCCCGGACCCGGTCGGCGATCCGCCGCAGCAGCTCCGCGCCGGACACCTGCCCCGGCCGGCGGCCGTCCCGCAGCCGTACGTCGACCAGATCGCCGCCCCCGGCCTCGCGCGCGCCGATCACCGCCCGGTACGGCACCTTCCGCGCCGCCCCGACCCGGGCGCCGAGGCTCCCCCGCTCCGGGCCCGCGACCTCGGCGCGCAGCCCCCGGTCGGCGGCCTGCCGTACGAGGTCGTACGCGCGCTCCCGCTGCGCCTCGGCCACCGGCAGCACCACCAGCTGCACCGGGGCCAGCCAGGCCGGGAAGGCGCCGCCGTGCGCCTCGATCAGGTGGGCCACCGCGCGTTCCACGCTGCCGATGACGCTGCGGTGCACCATGGCCGGGCGGTGCCCGGCGCCGTCGGGGCCGATGTAGCGCAGGCCGAAGCGTTCCGGCTGGTGGAAGTCGATCTGGACGGTCGACAGGGTGGACTCGCGTCCGGCGGCGTCCGCGATCTGCACGTCGATCTTGGGGCCGTAGAAGGCGGCCTCGCCCTCCACCGCCTCGTACGGCAGTCCGTCCAGGGCCTCCTCCAGCAGCGCGGTGGCCCGCTGCCACAGCGCCGGGTCGGCGACGTACTTGCCGCCGGGACCCGGCAGGGACAGGCGGTACCGGGCGGCCCGGATGCCGAGGTCGGCGTGGGCGCGGCGGATGAGTCCGAGGGCGGCGCGGGCCTCGCCCGCGGCCTGGTCGGGGGTGCAGAAGATGTGGGCGTCGTTGAGGTGGATGGCGCGTACGCGGGTCAGGCCGCCGAGGACGCCGGAGGGCTCGGAGCGGTACATGGCGCCCAGCTCGGCGATGCGCAGGGGCAGTTCGCGGTAGCTGCGGGAGCGGGAACGGTAGACGAGGGCGTGGTGGGGGCACAGGCTCGGGCGGAGCACGACCTCCTCGGCGCCCAGCTTCATCGGCGGGAACATGTCGTCGCGGTAGTGCTCCCAGTGGCCCGAGATCTCGTACAGCTCGCGTTTGCCGAGGACGGGCGAGTACACGTGCCGGTAGCCGGCCCGGCGCTCCGCCTCGCGGACGTACTCCTCCAGGGTGTGCCGGACGATCGCGCCGTCGGGCAGCCAGTACGGCAGGCCCGCGCCGATCAGGGGGTCGGTGCCGAACAGACCGAGTTCGCGGCCGAGCCGCCGGTGGTCGTGGACGGGGTGCTGGTCCTGGTCGTGCACGGTGGGTGCGCTCCTCGGGTCGGAGGGCGAGCGCCACGCGAAGAAGCCCCGGGCGCTCGCCCCGGGGCTTCGGACTTCTGGTCAGCAGTCAGCGCGCCGGGACACTCTCCGGCGTCGTCGTGAGGCAGGGGCGGGCGCGCTTCATGGACGGGACGGTACCGGCGGGCGGGCGCCGCCGCGAGGCATTTGTTCACCGGCCCCTCGCCCGGACGGCCCCGCACGCTGGTGACCGGGCGGGAGCGGTGGTGCCGTGGAGGGTGTGACCGCGTGACCGCTCCTGGCACGGCGCCGGTCGCACCGGCCCTTCAGGAGGCACCGATGCAGCACGCCCCCGCCACCCGCCCCCTGCTCGCCGCCGCGCTGTCGGCGGCGCTGGCCCTGTCGGTGGCCGCCTGCTCGCCGGGCGGGCGCGAGACGGCCCGGCCGACCGGCACCGCGCGGTCCCCGGCCGAGCTTCCGTCACCCGCCGCACCGGCTCTCACCCACGGGCAGGCGCGGGCGGCCCTGATCACGCAGGACGACCTGGGGGCGGCGTGGGGGCCGACGCGGGGTGCCGCGACCTGGCGGGACGAGCTGCTCAAGGCCGGCGCCGAGCCACCGGACTGCGGCCGGCTCCTCGACGCCCTCTACACCGAGGACCTCGTCGGCGCCGCCCCGGCGCCCCGGGCCGCGGTCGCGCTGGACGACGCGGACGGCGGGGCCCAGCTGCACTACCGGGTCACCTCGTACCGCGCCGCCGACCTCGACCGGGCGCTGGCCTGGCTCGGCACGCTGCCGGACACGTGCGGGCGGTTCACGGCGCGGGCCGCCGGCGGCGCCACCCGGGACGTCCGGGTCGGCGGCATCCCGCTGCCCGCGCCGGGGGACGCCCGGCAGGGCCTGCGGGTGACGGTGAGCGGTGCGGCGGCGGGCGCCGGGGAGGCCGTCCTCACCCTGGACCTCGTCGTCGTACGCGTCGGCGACGACGCCATCAGCCTCACCTGCGGCAGCCTCGGCGAACCGGCCGACGACGCCACCCGGAGGGCCGTCGAGACGGGCACCCAACGCCTGACGGAGGCCCGGCGTCAGGGGCGGGCACAGGTCTAGGGGGGTGCGGGTGGGTGTCGGGGGTGTGCGGCCGGGGTGTGCGGCCAGGCGCATGCCCGGATGCGTGCAGGACGTGCACCTCGACAGGCGCCGGGACAGCAGGGGCCCGTGCGTGCCCGGACGCCTGCCCCGGTGCATGCCCGGAAGCGCGCCCCCGCGTGTGCCGGTGCGCGCCCGCGTGTACATCCACATACGCGTCCACTCGGTGTCCGGATGCGGCGCCCCGAAGCGTCGTTCGGCCGACCGGTCAGCCGGTCGGCGGCCCGGGTGCGAGGTCCCGGCCCGGCACCCGCGGGGGCGGGCCGGGACCTAACGGTCGCCGTCGAAGCGTCTGCGGTGGGTGATCACGTCGCGGGCCACGTCGTAGGCCGTGCGGCCGCGGACGAACGCGTCGGCGCGCAGGCGGGCCAGGGCCTCGTCGGCGCCGATGCCGAGCTGGGCCATGATCATGCCGACCGCCCGCTGGACCTCGTCGTGGTCACCGGCCACCTCGTCCAGCCAGGCGCCCTCCCCGCGCGGCATGGCCATCAGCGCCACCGTGATGGCACCGGCCACGAGCCGTGCCGTGCGCAGTTGCGGCCCGGTCAGCGCGCCGGGGGTGTCCCGGTAGAAGTCGAGGGTGCCCAGGCACACGGCGGCGCTGCCCAGCGGCAGCGCGTAGACCGCCCGGACGCCGACGGCCGTCGCCTGCTGGGCGAAGACGGGCCACCGGTCGGCGTCGGCGCCGGCCGTCAGATCGCAGGCGAGCACCGCGGCGCCCGACTCCGCGGCGCTCACACAGGGCCCGGCGCCGAGGGTGGCCTGGATCTCCGCCAGGTACGAGGCCCGCTCGCCGCTGGCGCACAGCCGTACCGGAACGCCCTCGATCCGCAGCGACGCGCTCGCGCCGGTCACCGGCAGCAGCCGCAGCGCCGTCTCGCACAGCCGCCCCGGCACCTCACCGGGCGGGGCGCCGCGCACCTGCCCGGCGATCACCTCGGCGGCGCGTGACCCGTCCGAGGACCGGGGTTCGTCGTGGGGCCGCACACGCACCGCCTCCTCACTCGCGCGGAGCGCAGGCTCGACTACCCCTGCCCGACCGGGGGAAACCCGGACGAGCCGCAGGCCGGGGCCCTACAGCGGCGGCTGCGCGGGCGCCGGGCCCAGGGTGGTCGTGCCGGGTGCCGTGCGGTGTCCGAGGCCGGTGCGGTACGCGTCGAGGGCCGCCTCCACCCGGCCGGTGCGGCGCAGCAGGTCGCCGAGGAGCCGGCACAGGTCGGCCAGGTCGCCGGCCGCGCCCGCGCGCTCCAGCAGGCTCATGGCGCGGACGTAGTGCTCCTCGGCGGTCTCGGTGTCCCGGGCGTCCTCGGCGATGATGCCGAGCAGCCGGTGCGCGCCCGCGGAGTGCACGGCGCCGCGTTCGGAGGAGAGGTCGTCCAGCACGCCGTGGAGCAGGGCCGCGGCCTCCTCGGACTTGCCGCGCCGGTGCAGTACGTCGGCCAGCTCGACGGCGACCTGGCTGCTGTAGAGGGCGGCGCGGGTCTCCGAGAGCATGCCGAGGGCCTCCCGCATCTCCTCCTCGGCGCGCGGGAGTTCGCCGTTCTGGGCGTAGACGTAGCCGCGCATCCAGTGGCAGTTGGCCAGCTCGGTACGGAGTTGCAGCGTGCGGTACAGCTCGGCGGCTCTGGCCAGCGAGGCGTCGGCCTCGGCGAGGCGCCCCTCGGCGAGCAGGGTGCGGGCGACCGAGCGGTGCATGCGGGCCACCAGGGCGGGGTCGCCGGCGCTGGGGGCGAGGGAGAGGGCGAGTTCGGCGGCCTGGGCGGCGCGCGCGTGGGCGCCCATGTCCATGTAGGGGCCGATGGCGCTGGCGTAGAGCAGCAGCAGCGCGTCGGGGTCGTGCAGGCCGCCGCGGTTCAGTTCGTCGAGCGTGGTCTCCAGGAGGTAGACGGCGTACCGGAGTTCGCCGGCGAGATAGTGGGCGAGGGCGCGCCCGCGCAGGGCCGGGACCCGGGCGGGCAACGGGGCGCCGGCCTCGGTGAGGCACTGCTCGGCCCGCTCGAAGTACCGGCGGCCGGTGACCAGTTCGCCGGTCTCCACGGCGCACTCCCCGAGTCCGAGCAGCGCGGCGGCCCGCTCCTCGGCCAGCTCGTACTCCTCGGCCTCGGCGAGCAGTTCGGCGTACTGCGCGGCCGCCGGTCCGGCGCCCTCGGTGGCGAGCGTGCGCTGTGCCCCGGTGAGCCTGAGCCGCAGGTCGGTGGCGAGCCGCGCCGGACGGCCGGTGGCCAACTCCTCGTAGCCGACGCCGAGTCGCTCGGCGAGGTGGCGCAGCGCGTCGTCGGAGGGGCGGACCCGGCCGGCCTCCAGGGTGGAGATGTACGCGGGTGTGTACGCGGGCTCCGCGAGCTGGCGCTGGGTCATCCCGCGCTCGGCCCGCAGTCGTTGCACCCGGCGCCCGATGGCCTCCTGGTCGTCACGGTCCCCCACTGCCAACTCCCCTTGGGCCTCTTGCCGTTCGAGTCCGACGGCTCTAGGTTAAACCGCGTATTAAGCGTGCTTAAGCGCTTGACACGATCCCCGGATCCCACAGAGGACGCCGTGCCCGAACGCAGCCGCACCGCCGAACGTTACGCCAGAGCCGTCGCCGCCGCGCTCGTCGCCGTGGCCTGTCTGCTGCTGGCCGCGAACACGGGACCGACCGGCACCGCACGCGCCCCGGTCCCGGCCCCCGTCCCGGCCGGGGACACCACCTCGGACATGGACTCCCTGGCCACCGTGAGCCGCTGAGGCGACCGCCGGGTACGAAGCGGCACAGGTGACGCGGACCGGGGCGCCCTCAGCCCTGGGTCTGCAAACGGTTCAGCTCCCGCCGCACATGGTCGAGCGCGCCCTCGCGCCGGCCCGGCACCCGGCCGCGCAGCGCGGCGAGCGCCGCGCCCAGTTCCCGGGCCCGGCCGGCGTCGCGGATCTGCCCCCACTGATGGTGGGCCCGGTCCACGGCCGCCTCCACGGCGGGCGCCTGCGGCGGCTGCCCGGCGCCCAGCCGGGCCTCGGCCACGGTCAGCCAGGCGCGGCAACTGCGCGCCGGGTCCCCCGCGAACATCGCCAGGTCGGCCCGCACCTCCGTCCAGTGCAGCGCCTCCTCGGAGGCGGGCCCGTGCGCGTGGGCGGCGGCCATCTCGTGCCGGGCGGCGAGCGCGTCGGCGTCCGCGTGCCGCCCGGTGCGTACGGCGTCGGCGATGACGGCGTGCGGGTCGCCCACCACCGGCCCGGGTGGCGTCAGCACCAGGTCGGCACCGGAGGGCGCGCCGCCGCCCGCGCCCTCGGCCGCGCCGCGGGCCAGCGCCTGCTGGTGCAGTTGGTCCAGCGGGGGCCGGTGCCCGCTGCGCAGGATGGTCGCGACGGTCCGCATGTACGACGGGACGGCCACCGTCCGCCGTGCGGGCGGCGGCGCGACGCGGCCGTAGACGGCGTTGTTGCGCCCGCAGTCCAGCGGGTTCGCCCGCAGCCAGTGCCAGGTCTCCTGGTCGGCGTGCAGGTCGAGCAGCAGCGTCGTGGCGCCGCTCGGCCGCAGCCGCAGTTCCTCGCGGACCCAGTGCCAGGGAAGTGCGGTGTAGCGGACGGTCGCCGGGGTGGTACGGGCCAGCGCCAGATGGGGCAGGCGCTGGCGCCGGTCCAGCTGGAGCTGCCCGGCGATGTAGACGGTCAGCGGTCCGGGTGCCGCCGCGGCGGCGCGCAGCCGGGTGAGGACGGCCTGCGGCTCCAGCGGGTCGGCGAGTTCGACGACGTTCGCCGTGTCGGTGCCGGACAGCACGGCGGGCGGCACGGCGGCGAGCACGGGGAGCACGGAGGCGGCGTCCACCAGGCACCCCCTGCCCACGGGCGACGCCGCGAGCAGCAGCACGGTTCCGGGCATGTCCCCTCCCCCTGTCGATCACGTACGGCAGAACGGTAACGGCTGCGGCTGCGAAGCGGGGCACTCAGCGGTCGGCGGACGGCTGCCGGCGCCGTACCGCGAAGACCGTGGTGTCGTCGGTGACGCGCCCCCGGCAGTGGCGCAGCGTGCCGTCCCGTACGAGGGCCACCAGCCTCCCGGGCGCGGCGTTCGGCGGGTCGGCGGCGACGGCGCGGGCGATGTCGTCGGCGGGCCGGTAGAAGACCCCGCCGGGGTCACGGGCCTCGGTCACCCCGTCGGTGACCAGCAGCAGCGTCTCGTCCGCGGCGAGGGCCAGCCGTTGCACCGGCGGTGGGGTGCCCGGCGCCGGGGCCAGTTCGGCCATGCCGAGCGGCAGTCCGCCCACGACCGGCAGGGCCCGTACGCCGCGGGGGCCGACGGCCAGCGGGGGTTCGTGGCCGAAGACGACGGCGTCCACGGCGTCGGGCAGGTCCGGGGAGAAGCCGATCAGCGCGGCGGTGGCGAAGCGGTCGCCGTCCGACCGGCCGAGGGCCGCGGTGTGCGCGCGGTGGCGGACCATGCGGGTCTCCAGGCGCTCGGCGACGGTGGCGAGGTCCGGTTCGTGGTAGGCGGCCTCGCGGAAGGTGCCGAGCAGCGCGGCGGCCGTGTCCACCGCGCCCAGCCCCTTGCCCTGCACGTCGCCGACGAGGACGCGGGTGCCGTGCGGGCCCGGCTGGATGTCGTAGAAGTCGCCGCCGACGCGGGCCTCGGTGTCCGCGGAGAGGTAGACGGCGGCGTGGTCGAGGCCGCCGAAGCCCACCGGGAGCGGGCGCAGCACGGTGCGGCGGGTGGTGTCGGCGATGTCCCGCATGTGCAGCATGCGCCGATCGCCGCCGACCCGGACCCCGGCGGCCAGCACGGCGATGGCCCCGCCGAGGGTGACGAGGACCAGGCCGGGCAGTCCGCTCTCGTCGCGGTGCTGCCGGACGGTGTCGGCGAGGAGGTACCCGCCGATCGCGAGCACGGCGAACACGGCGGTGCCCCGCACCCCGCAGATGGCGGCGGCGATCCCGGGTACGAGGACGGTCCAGGAGATGATCTCGAACGCGCCGGTGGTGATGTCGGCGGTGGCGATGCCGACGAGCAGGAGCATCGGGAACGCCCAGGCGACGCTGTGGCCGCGGATGCTGAGCAACTCGTGCCGGGACACGGCGTCGCCCTGGCCGGCGGCGTGGACGAGCCGGCCGAGCAGCCGCCACCGGCCGCGTACCGGCCTGCGGACGCGACCCCTCACGGGGCCAGCGAAGCACGCCCGCCCACGGCCCGCATCCCGACTTGCCTCCCGTCCCGCGCCGGTGTGCCCTGGTAGTCGGGGCGAGGCGAGAGGAGTGCTCTCATGGCTCACGCGGTACCGACACGCGGCACCTCCACCGGTACGGGAACGCGGACGCGCGGCCGTACGACGCCGCCCGACGTCTTCGGCGAACGGACCCACAGGACGGCGAAGTGGGCGGTGCCCGTCGCGCTCGGCCTGGTCGTCGGCTACTGGGCCGCGGCGGTCCGCCGCGACGGCGGCCCCATCACCGGCCGCAATCTGCTGTTCGGCTTCCTGACCGCGCTCGCGTTCGCCGTGCTCCACGTCGTGGTCCGGGAGGTGGCCCGGCGGCTGCCCCGGGAGGGGCACGCGGTGCTGTGGGGCGCGTTCGCGGGCAGCACGCTGGGGTTCATGTACGCCCAGAGCGGCGTGGCCATGTTCACCTGCGTCGTCGTGTCCCTGCTGGTCGCGGCGGCGGTGTCCACCGCGCTGTACTACCACTCCGGCACCCACGAGGACGCGACGGCCCCTCGCGTCACCTGACCCCCTGCGGCCCGTACGGCTCGCCGCAGGGGGCCGAATGCAGTCACGCCGGTCGCCGGGTGCGGGTGCGGGGGCTTGCCTGGGAGGGTGGTCCCACGTCTTCGCAGCGCCCTGTCGGCCGTCCTGATCGTCCTCGCCTGCCTGCTCGTGCCGTGCGGCACGCTGGCGGGCTGGGCGGCGTACGGACTGGCCGACACCGGACGGTACGTCGCGGCCATGGCACCGCTCGCCGGCGATCCCGACGTACGGGACGTGGTCGCCGACACGCTGGGCGCCGGGATCGTGGACGAGGTCGCGGCCGGCCCCGTGAACGGCACCGTGCGGCTCTTCGCCCAGGACGCGGCACGGTCGTTCACCCGGACCGACGCCTTCCGGGAGGGCTGGGACGCGGCCAACCGCACCGTCCACGACGCCGTACTGCGCTCCCTGCGGGACGAACGGGCCGGCGGACGCGCGGTCACCGTCGACCTGGCCCCCGTCACCGCGCGCGTACGAGAACGCCTCACCGAGGACAACGTGCCGTTCGCGCGGCGCATCCCGGTGCGGCACACCGCCGTCACCGTGCTCCCGGCCCACGAGGTGGACCGGCTCAGGAAGGGCTACCACGTGCTCAACGTCGCCGCCTTCTGGCTGCCGCTGGCGGCCGTCGTCTTCGCTCTCACCGGCATCGCCGTCGCGGCCTGCCGCCGCCGTGCCGTCACGGCCGCCGGGATCGGCACCGCCCTCGGCGGGGCCCTGCTCGCCCTCGCGGTCGTGGTCGGCCGCAGGCTCACCCTCACCCGGCTCCCCGGCGCGGTGGACGCACCGGCCGCGGGCGCCGTCTACGACGCCCTCACCGAGACCCTGCGCACGGCGTCCTGGCTGCTGGTCGGCCTCGGTCTGACGGTCGCCCTGGCCTCCTGGCTCACGGGCCGGTACGGATTCCTGCCGCGCCGGCGCCGGGTGTCCGGGCAGGTTCCGGCCGACCGGGCGGTGCCCCGGCCGACGTCCCGCGCCCGCCTCTGAGGGCCCGGCAGTTCCACGGGCGGGGCACGACCGCGCAACTTTCCGTCCACGGGGTCCGTCTTCAGGAAGGATTCGGGCAACGCGCGGACATGCGCCGCACCCGCGAAACGGAAGGCCGGGACTTGGACACCGACACGGCGAGCGACCAGTGGACCCACTCCCACGGGGAGCCGGCGGCCCGGCGCACCGGACGGCGCCTCACGGTCTGGTGCGTGGGGCTGCTGTTCACCGGCGTGAGCGTGGTCGTCGGCTGCCGGGTCGCCGACAGCGACGGCGTCACTCCTGTACCGCAGCTCCTCGCCTTCCTGCCCTGGCTGCTCGCGCCGGTCGGCGCCGGGCTGCTGCTCTGCCTGCTCGCCCGGTGGTGGACCGGCGCGGTGTGGGGGATCGCGCTGCTCGGGCTGCTGGCCTGGTTCATCGAGCCGTACGGCAAGACCGGCGACCCGATCGGACTGCCCGTCGCCGAGCTGCGGGTGATGACGTTGAACGTCGAGTTCGGACAGGGCACCGGCGAGCTGGTCGCCGCCGTACGGCGCGTACGGCCCGACCTCGTGTTCGTACAGGAGTGCGAATACACGTGCGAGGCGGCACTGCGGCGCGACCTCGCCGCCGACTATCCGCACCGGCGGGCCGTGTCGGGCGGCGGCTCCGAGGGCTCCGTCATCCTCAGCGCCTTCCCGCTCAAGGCCGCGCCCGGCGTCCCCGGCACCATGGGCATGCCCGGCGCGATCGCCGACGTGCGCGGCCACGCCGTACGGCTCCAGCTCGCCCACCCGATGCCGCCGCTGCCCGACCAGGTGGGCCTGTGGCGCAAGGAGCTGGGGGCGCTGCGCGACGCCGCAGCCGACGCCGAGGACAGCGGGACCCCCACCGTCCTCGCCGGCGACTTCAACGCCTCCCAGGACCACGCCGCCTTCCGCCGCATCCTCGACGCGGGGCTGCGCGACGCGGCCCGGCTGGCCGGGTCCGACCGTACGGTCACCTGGCCGGCCGGGACCGCCCCGGCGTTCGGCGTGCAGATCGACCACGTCCTTGTGTCGGAGGACTTCACCGCGCACCGCGCCCGGTTCCTGGACCTGGCCGACACCGACCACCGCGCGCTGGTCGTGGACCTCACCCTGCACGAGGCCGGCTGAGACCGGCCCCGGACGACGCGCCGCGGGCTCAGACGCCGATGCCGCCGCCGTCCGCGCGCCACACGGCGACGACCGCCGGGCGCACGATCCTGCCGGGCCCGTCGGGCCAGGTGCTGGCCGGCTTCTCCACGCAGGCGCCGTCGACCTCGCCCGGGTGCTGCACGGCGACCAGCACGCGCCGGTCCTGGACGAGCGGACCGCAGGTCTCCGCGCCGGTCGGCACGGTCAGGAACTGCTTCAGCTCCCCGCGCCTGTCCCCCTTCGTCGCCACCCCGAAGAGGCCGTCGTGGGTGCCGAGCGCGTTGCCGTCGGTGGAGATCCACAGATTGCCGTGGTCGTCGAAGGCGACGTTGTCGGGGCAGGAGATGGGGCTGACCCGGTCCTTGGGGAAGCCCGCGAAGTAGGTCGCCGGGTCCTCCGGGTCGCCGGCCACCAGGAACAGCGACCAGGCGAACGTCGTGCTCTCGGCCCGGTTGCCGCGCTCGGTCAGCTCCAGGATGTGGCCGTGCTTGTTGGCGTTGCGCGGGTTGGCCTCGTCCGCCCCGGCGTCCGAACCGACCCCGCGGCTGGTGTTGTTGGTGAGGGCGACATACACCTTGCCGGTCCGCGGGGACGGCTCGATGTCCTCGGGGCGGTCCATCTTCGTGGCGCCCGCCCGGTCGCCGGCGAGCCGGGTGAAGACGCAGACCTCCTCGGCTGTCATGCCCTCGATGTGCGAGACGGCGCCGTGCGCGGTGGCGGTGACCAGCGGGATCCAGCGTCCGCTGCCGTCGAACTCGCCGTCGCTCGGCAGCGTGCCCGAGCCGTCGATCTCGGTCGCCGGGGAGTCGCCGCTGAGTCCGGCGACGTAGAGGGTGCCCTCGTCGAGCAGCGACAGGTTGTGCTCGCGCACGCCCCGGCCGCTGCCGTGCCGCATCCGCTTGCTGCCGACGAACTTGTAGAAGTAGTCGAACCGCTCGTCGTCGCCGGTGTAGACGACCGGGCGTCCGTCGCGGGTCAGCCGCACGGTCGCGGCCTCGTGCTTGAAGCGGCCGAGCAGGGTGTGCTTGCGGGGCGTGGAGTCGGGGTCGTACGGGTCGAGTTCGACGACGTACCCGAAGCGGTGCACCTCGTTGGGCTCCCGGGCGGCGTCGAACCGCCTGTCGAACCGCTCCCACTTGCGCTCGCTGGCGCCGGCACCGATGCCGTAGCGCCGGTCCGTCTCCCGGGTGCCGCCTGCGAAGTACTGGTTGAAGTTCTCCTCGCCGTGCAGCGTCGTGCCCCACGGGGTGGTGCCGCCGGAGCAGTTGTTGAGGGTGCCGAGGACCTTGCGGCCGGTGCGGTCGGCGGAGGTCTTCACCAGGTCGGATCCGGCGGCGGGCCCGGTCAGCCGGAACTCGGTCGTCGCGGTGACGCGCCGGTTGAGGCGGTGCCGGGACACGGGCGTCAGCCGCCCGCCGCGGCGCTCCTCCTGGACGGCGACGACCGAGAGCCCGTGCGCGGCCCAGGCGATCTCGACCTGCTCGCGCGTGGGGTTCTCGGGGTCGTAGCCGCGGAACATGAGCACCTCGTCGGTGTACTCGTGGTTGGCGACGAGGAGCTGCCGGTCGCGCTCGCCGGGCACCGGCAGCAGCGCGAGGTAGTCGTTGTTGTACCCGAACTGTCCGGCCTGGGCCGCGGCCGTCTGGTGCTCCGCGTCGAAGGCGGGCGCACCGCGCAGCACGGGCTCGCCCCAGCGGATCACCACGTCCTGCCGGTATCCCGCCGGGACGGTGACGGTGTCGTCGGTGTTGGGCGCGACGGGCGTGAACCGCAGCCCGCGCGCGCCCCGGGGTTCGGGGTCCTTCCCGTGCCCCTTGCCGGTCGCCGGCGCGGCCTGCGCCGACGGCGCCCCCGCCACGACCGCGGTCCCGGCGCCCGCCGCGGCCACGGTGACGACGGCGGCGGCCCGCATCATGGAGCGGCGGCTGAGCGCACCGGCGATCACGTCGCCGGCGTACTCGTTGGAGCTGGTGTTGGGCGCCTGGTGGAAACAGGCGTCACCGCACCGGAAACGGCAGGTCATGGCGGATCGACCGCCGGAATGCGGACCGGAGGGCGTTGCGATCGACGGCAGCAGCTTGCGCACAGTGTTCTCCTCCGAGAAACCCTTGCGTGTCGTTGGTGTCAGCGCGACCGTAGGTGCACATCCGTGCCGGGGCCGGGCGCCGCGGTGAACGGCGGGTGAATCCGCGGCGGCCGGAGGGGAATCGGCAGGGCGTCTCGTTGTCCCCTTGACGCACCCGGGCTTTCATGGCAGACCCTGCACAAGATCACAAGCCGGGGCCGCTAACCTTACGTGTCCGTCCTGGCCAGGGATTCACGGGCACCAACTCACGCGAAGGGTTGCGCACATGGGCATTCTCACTCTCCTGCGGAACGCGTTCGGCCGGTCACGCAAAGAACAGGCCGCCCCGGCGGAGGGTGCGGCGCAGGAGACGGCACCGCCGGCCACCGCGCCGGAGCCGAAGCTCCCGTCCCAGCCCACCGCACCCCCGGAGCCCACCGAGGCCCCGGACCGGCCGGAGGCCACGGACCCCCAGGTCCCCGAGCCCCGCACCACCGACGAACACGACCTCGTCAAGGCCGCCTTCACCAACGTCACACCCCCCAAGCCCACCACGGAACCGGCCCCGAGTCCGGCAACGGACCCGGACCCGACCCCCGCGGCGGAGTCCGAGCCGACCCGGGAAGCGGACCCGACCCCCGCGACGGAGCCCGAGGCAGAGCCCCGGCCGACTCCCGAACCGGACTCGGCCCCGACCCCGACCCCCGAAGCGGACCCGGCCCCGACCCTCGAAGCGGCTCCGACCCCGGACCCCGACCCGACCCCCGAGGCGGAGCCGGACCCCACCCCGGAAGCGGAGCCCCAGCCGACCGCCGAAGCGGACCCGGCTCCGGACCCGGCCCCGACCCCCGAGGCGGAGCCCGAGCCGACCTCGGAACCGGAGCCGACCCCCGCCCCGGAGCCCCAGGCGGCAGCCGAACCCGCGGCCGCCGACGGCGAGGAAGCCCCACAGGGGCCACCCGCACCCGACAACGAATCCCGCACGGGTGGTGCGGGTGGGAACACACCCGCCGAAGGCGAAGCCGAGGCGTCCCCGCAACCGGCGACGGACCCGCACCCCGCCACCCCCGCCGCCCGCCTCCACTCCGACGCCCCCGGCCTCACCACCGCCTACAAGGCCGCCGCCACCGCCCTCAAGACCCACAACCTCACCGGCACCCGCGCCAAGGTCCACCTCGTCCTCGACCGCTCCGCCTCCATGCGCCCGTACTACAAGGACGGCTCCGCCCAGGCCCTCGCCGAGCAGACCCTCGCCCTCGCCGCCCACCTGGACCCCGAGGCCACGGTCCACGTCACGTTCTTCTCCACGGAAGTGGACGGCACCGGCGACCTCACCCTCACCCACCACGAGAACAAGATCGACGAGCTGCACGCAGCGCTCGGCCGCATGGGCCGCACCAGCTACCACGCCGCCGTGGAAGCGGTCCTCGCCCACCACGCGAAGGAAGCCCCCGGCACCCCCGCCCTGGTGATCTTCCAGACGGACGGCGCCCCCGACGCCAAGACCCCCGCCACCCAGTCCCTCACGGACGCGGCGGCGAACCACCCGAACGTCCACTTCTCCTTCGTCGCCTTCGGTGACCCGGAGAACAAGGCCTTCGACTACCTCCGCAAGCTCAAGACGGGCAACGCGTCCCACTTCCTGGCCGGCGAGACCCCCAAGGAGCTGACCGACACGGAGCTGTACGAGGGCGTACTCGCCTCCTGGCGGCCGTAGGCACCACCGCCGCCCGTCGGGGGGTGCGCCGGGGAACCACCCCCGGTCCACCCCCCGAAACGCGTGTGAGCCGACCTCCGCCGGACCAGTAGGATTTCGACCATGGCGGCCACTGGAACCGAGAAGCAGGGGGCGAAGGCGTACTACGTCTCGACCCCCATCTACTACGTCAACGACGCTCCTCACCTGGGCCACGCCTATACGACCGTCGCAGGCGACGTGCTCACCCGCTGGCACCGCCAGCGCGGCGAGAAGGTGTGGTACCTCACCGGCACGGACGAGCACGGTCAGAAGATCATGCGCACGGCCGAGGCCAACGGGGTCACCCCGCAGGCCTGGGCCGACAAGCTCGTCACCGAGGCCTGGAAGCCCCTGTGGGAGCACCTGGAGATCGCGAACGACGACTTCATCCGCACCACGCAGAAGCGGCACACCGACCGCGTCCAGGAGTTCGTGCAGGACCTGTACGACAAGGGCGAGATCTACAAGGGCGGCTACGAGGGCCCGTACTGCGTGGGCTGCGAGGAGTACAAGCTCCCCGGCGAGCTGCTCGACGGCGAGGGCGAGTACGCGGGCCAGAAGCTGTGCCCGATCCACAAGAAGCCGGTCGAGATCCTCAGCGAGGAGAACTACTTCTTCAAGCTGAGCGAGTACAGCGAGAAGCTGCTCGCCCACTACGAGGCCAACCCGGGCTTCATCCAGCCCGAGTCCGCGCGCAACGAGGTCGTGAACTTCGTCCGCCAGGGCCTCCAGGACCTCTCCATCTCCCGCTCGACCTTCGACTGGGGCGTGCCGGTCCCCTGGGACGACAAGCACGTCATCTACGTATGGGTCGACGCCCTGCTGAACTACGCCACGGCGGTCGGGTACAACGAGAACCCGGAGAAGTTCGAGTCGACGTTCCCCGCCGACGTGCACCTGGTCGGCAAGGACATCCTCCGCTTCCACGCGATCATCTGGCCGGCCATGCTGATGGCGCAGGGCCTCCCCCTGCCCGGGAAGATCGCCGCGAACGGCTGGCTGATGGTCGGCGGCGAGAAGATGAGCAAGTCCAACCTGACCGGCATCAAGCCGCAGGACCTGACCTCGCACTTCGGCGTGGACGCGTACCGCTGGTACTTCCTGCGCGCGATCGCGTTCGGCCAGGACGGCTCGTTCTCCTGGGAGGACTTCTCCGCCCGCTACACCAGCGAGCTGGCCAACGACTACGGCAACCTCGCCTCCCGCGTGGCCGCCATGGTCAACAAGTACTTCGGCGGCGAGCTGCCGGCCTCGACGGCCGACGGGGACGCGGAGAAGGCGATCCACGCCGGTCTGACCAGGGCCGTCACGGAGTCCGACCGCAAGATCGGTGAGGAGCTGGACTTCCAGGGCGGCATCCTCGCCGTCTTCGACTTCGTCAAGCAGGTCAACGGCTACATCACCGAGCAGGAACCCTGGAAGGTCGCCAAGGACGACTCCCCGGAGGGCAGGGCCCGCCTGGCGACGATCCTCTACACGGCCGCCGAGTCGCTCCGCGCCGTCGCGGTCCTGCTGAACCCGATCATGCCGGACACCTCCCAGAAGCTCTGGACCTCCCTCGGCGCCGAGACCTCCCTCGGCGCCCTCGCGGACCAGAGGATCCAGGACTCGGCCCACTGGGGCCGACTCCCGACCGGCTCGACGATCACCAAGGGCGCGGTCCTCTTCCCCCGTCTCGAAGAGAAGCCGACCGCGTAACACGCTCGCCACAGCACGGGGCCCGGGGAGGGCAGGCCTTCTCCCGGGCCCCCCGCTTTGCGAGGATCGGACCCGCAGCCAGCTCACGTGGGGGGATCTTCCATGGCACTGTTCGGCAACGCGCACAGCATCGACCCGGCCCAGGCCCAGCAGGAGTACGCGCGTCTGCTCGGCCACGGCGAGCAGGTGCACGCCGCGTATCTGCTGATCCGCGACACCATACTGTTCACCGACCGGCGGCTGATCCTGATCGACAAGCAGGGCATCACCGGCAAGAAGACGGAGTACCACTCCATCCCGTACCGGAGCATCACGCACTTCGCGGTCGAGACGGCCGGCCACTTCGATCTCGACGCGGAGCTGAAGATCTGGATCTCCGGCACCCCGACCCCGGTCGAGAAGACCTTCACCAAGGGCGTCGACATCTACGAGGTCCAGGCGATCCTGACCCAGTTCGTGGCGCGTTAGACCGCGCACACAGGGGCCCGGCACCGTGATCGGTGCCGGGCCCCTGTGCCGCGTCGGCTACTTCGGCTGCGGCTTGCGCACCGTCAGGTGCAGCTCCCTGAGCCGGGACTCGTCCAGCTCGGTCGGGGCGCCCATCATCAGGTCCTGGGCGTTGCCGTTGAGCGGGAAGGCGATGGTCTCGCGGATGTTGGGCTCGTCGGCCAGCAGCATGACGATGCGGTCGACGCCGGGGGCGATGCCGCCGTGCGGCGGGGCGCCGAAGCGGAAGGCGCGCAGCATACCGGCGAACTCGCGCTCGACGGTCTCCGCGTCGTAGCCCGCGATCTCGAAGGCCTTCAGCATGATGTCCGGCTCATGGTTCCGGATGGCGCCGGAGGACAGCTCGACGCCGTTGCAGACGATGTCGTACTGCCAGGCCAGGATGTCCAGCGGGTCCTGGTTCTCCAGGGCCTCCATGCCGCCCTGCGGCATCGAGAAGGGGTTGTGGGAGAAGTCGATCTTCCCCGTCTCCTCGTCCTTCTCGTACATCGGGAAGTCGACGATCCAGCAGAAGCGGAAGACGTTCTCCTCGAAGTGTCCGGCGCGCTGGGCGGCCTCGACCCGCACCGCGCCCATGATCTTCGAGACCTCGTCGAACTCGCCGGCGCCGAAGAACACGGCGTGGCCGGGGGCCAGGGCGAGGCGCTTGGTCAGCTCCGCGACGTTCTCCTCGGTGAGGAACTTCGCGATCGGGCCGGTCAGCGCCCCGTCCTCGCCGACGCGGACCCAGGCCAGGCCCTTGGCGCCCTGCGAGACGGCGTAGTCGCCAAGCTGGTCGAAGAACCTGCGGGGCTGGGAGGCGACGTCCGGCACGGGCAGCGCGCGCACGTGCTTGCCGGCGAAGGCCTTGAACGCCGAGCCCTCGAAGACATCGGTGATGTCGACAAGCTCCAGCTTGGCGCGCAGGTCCGGCTTGTCGGAGCCGTACTTCAGCATCGCCTCGCGGAACGGGATCCGCGGGAAGGGGGACGTGACCTCACGGCCGTTGCCGAACTCCGTGAACAGCTCCGTCATCAGCCGCTCGACCGGCTGGAAGACATCCTCCTGCTCGACGAAGCTCATCTCGACGTCGAGCTGGTAGAACTCGCCCGGCGAGCGGTCGGCGCGGGCGTCCTCGTCGCGGAAACAGGGCGCGATCTGGAAGTACCGGTCGAAGCCGGAGATCATCAGCAGTTGCTTGAACTGCTGCGGTGCCTGGGGGAGCGCGTAGAAGCGGCCCGCGTGCAGACGGGAGGGGACCACGAAGTCGCGGGCGCCCTCGGGGGAGGTGGCGGTGAGGATCGGCGTCGCCATCTCGTTGAAGCCGAGGGCCACCATCTTGCTGCGGATGGCGGAGATGACCGACGTACGCAGCATGATGTTGCGGTGCATGCGCTCGCGGCGCAGGTCCAGGAAGCGGTACTCCAGACGCCGCTCCTCGTTGACCCCGTCCTCGGTGTTGATGGTGAAGGGCAGCGGCTGGGCGGCGCCGAGCAGCTCGACCTCGCCCACCTCGACCTCGATCTCGCCGGTGGGCAGGTCGGGGTTGATGTTCTCGGCACCCCGGGAGACGACCTTGCCGTCGACACGAACGGTCGATTCCTTGGTCAGCTTGTCCAGGGCCTCGTACGCCTCGGTGCCGGGGCGGGCGACGAGCTGCGTGATGCCGTAGTGATCGCGCAGATCGATGAAGAGGATGCCGCCCAGGTCGCGCCGATTGTGCAGCCAGCCACTCAGTCGGACGTCGGTGCCAACGTCAGTCGAGCGTAGCTCGCCGCAGGTGTGGGACCTGTACCGATGCATCGTCGTTCATCCAGCCTTCGCGGATCGGGGGGTGTTTCACGTGAAACACCCCCAGCGTACCGGGCAGGCACCGCTGCCTTCGTCCCCATTGACCCGCCGCGGACGCGGCACGGACCCGCCGCAGACGTGCCGCAAACGTGCCGCGGACGTGCCGTCGCCGCCGGAGCGACCGGTGGCAGCCTGCGATCACCTCTTCTTACAGTGGGGCAATGCGCACTGGTGAGCCCCTTGGCGACGTGGGGGACGTCCTTGTCGCTCTCGCGACCGGCCTGTGGCACTGGGACACCGCCGCGGGAGAGGTCACCGTCGACGCGGAGGCCGCCCGTCTGCTGGGGCTGCCCGCGGAACGGGCTTGTCTCACCGAGTCGCAGGTGCGGGCCCGGCTGCACCCGGTGGACTGGAACGAGATCACCGGGGTGATCCAGCTCGCCGTCGCCGAGGGCACCCTCGCCGAGGTCCGGATCCGGATCATGGACGAGCGGGGCCACATCGTCCGCGTCGTGCGCAGCCGCTCCAAGCCGTCCTTCGACCCCGCGCGCAAGGCGTACGAGCTGACCGGCACCCTCCAGGAGGTCACCGAGCCGAGGCCCGGCACGCCCGCCGGGCGCAGCGCGGTCACCGGCGACTGGCGCCGCTCGCGGGAGGCCTTCCTGCTGGACGCGGGCCGGGCACTGGCCGAGGCGCGCTCCACCGAGGAGGTGCTGCGGGTCGCGGCGGGGCTGTCGATGCCGGGGTTCTCCCCGGACGGCCTCGCGGTGTTCGGGGTCTCGGGCGACCGGCTGACGGTCGTCGGCCACCACGGGCAGGAGGAGAGCGACGCCAACGCGTTCGTGGACATGCCCCTGGACACCGACTACCCGGCCGCCGAGGTGGTCCGCACCGGCCGCGCCGTCTACCTCTCCTCGCCCCGGCAGTACCGGTCCCGCTACCCCACCACCTGGCCGCTCGCCGAACGCTTCGGCCGCCGTTCCTGGGCCTATCTGCCGCTGACCGTGGCGGGCCGCACCATGGGCGCGTGGCTGGCCGCCTTCGCCTACCCGGTCGCCTTCACGCCGGACGAGCGGTCGGTGCTGACCACCGTGGCGCGGATGCTGGCGCAGGCCCTCTCCCGGGCGGGCGCCGCCGAGACCCAGCGGGAGCTGACCGACGGGCTGCAGCGCACCATGCTGCCCGTGCTCGGCCCGGAGATCCCCGGCATGGACATCGCCGCCCGCTATGTCCCCACCGGCGGCGGCCTCCAGGTCGGCGGCGACTGGTACGACATGATCCCGCTGCCCGGGGGACGCTTCGCCCTGGTCATCGGCGACGTACAGGGACACGACGTACGGGCGGCCGGACTGATGGGCCAACTGCGCATTGCCCTGCGCGCGTACGCCTCGGAGGGCCATCGCCCCGACGCGGTGCTCTCCCGTGCCTCCCACTTCTTCCACGGGCTGACCCAGTCCGAGGAGGATCCCGGGGACATGCGCTTCGCGACCTGCTACTACGCCGAGGTCGACCCCGCGACCGGCACCTTGGAGAGCGCCCGCGCCGGGCACCTGGACCCGGTCGTGCGCATGGCGGACGGGACGGCGCTGATCCTCGCCACGGTGGGCGGGCTGCCCCTCGGCATCGACCCGGACTCCGACTACCCGACGACACAGCTCGCCCTGGAACCCGGCGACACGCTGATGATGTGCACGGACGGCCTGGTCGAGACCGGCGGCCACGATCTGCAGACCGGCTGGCACCGCCTGCGCGTGGTCCTGGAGGAGCACGAAGGCGGCCTGGAGGAGCTGGCCGACGCCCTGGTCCAGGCCGTGCTCGGGCCCTCCTCGCACCACACCACCGGTCCACTGGCCGACCGGCGCGAGGACGACATCGCCCTGGTGCTGCTGCGCCGGCAGAGCGAGGAGTGCGACCAGGGCGACGGCACCGCGCCCCCGGTCCCGGTGCGCCGCACGATGCTGACGGTCGCCCAGGCCGAGCCCGCGCGGGTCGCCATCGCCCGGCAGCATCTGAGCGATCTGCTGCACGACTGGCCCAACGAGGAGCAGCGGGACGCGGCGGTGCTCCTGCTCTCCGAGATGCTGACGAACGTCCTGGTGCACACCGACGCCGAGGCCCTGCTGGTCGCCGAGATCGCCGGGGAGCCGGGCGAACGGCGGATCCGGGTGGAGGTCACCGACAACGGCGACGACCTGCCGCACAGGCGCCGCCCCGGCGAGATGGCGTCCTCCGGACGCGGCCTGATGCTGATCGGGCTGCTCGCGGACGCCTGGGGCGTCGCACCGCGCGGCAAGGGCAAGAGCATCTGGTACGAGGTCTACGAGTCCCCCCGCCCGGCGGACGACCCCCAGGACGACCCGCAGGACGACGCCTAGGAAGGCGGGGACGGCGGCGGCTCCGCGGACGCCCCCGAGCCCGCGTAACGCCCCTGGAGTTCGTGCACGACCCCGAACGCCGCGGCGGTCAGGGGAACGGCGAGGAGCATCCCCAGGATGCCCGCCACCGACGCCCCCGCGGTGAGCGCCAACAGCACGATGGCCGGGTGCATCTGCACGGTACGGCTCTGGATCACCGGCTGGAGCACATGTCCCTCCAGCACCTGCACGGCAAGGACCACGCCGAGGGCCCACAGCGCGATGACGAGCCCCCGGTCGGCCAGCGCGACCAGCACGGCGACGGTCCCGGAGATGAACGCGCCGAGATACGGGATGTAGGCGCCGACGAAGACCAGCGCGCCGAGCCCGACCGCGCCGGGGACGCACAGGACGAGCAGCCCGACGGTGATGCAGACGGCGTCGATGAGGGCGATGAGCGTGGTGCCCCGCATGAACCCCTCGACGGCCCCGAACGCCCGCCGGGCCACGGCCTCGACCACGTCGGCGCTCCGCTGCGGGACGAGCGCCCGCACCGTGTCGACGGCCCGGTCGGAATCGCGCAGGAAGAAGAAGACGAGCAGCAGGGCGAGCACGGCCATGGCCAGCATCTCGCCGACGACGCTGACCCCGGTGACCACCCCGGAGGCGGCCGTGCCGCCGAACTTGCCCAGCAGCCCGCGCGCGTCGGACGCCATGTCGTCCAGCGAGGTGCCGGCCGCCCCGAAGTGGTCGGCGACCCCCCTCGCCGCGCTCCGGACCGAGGCGATGATCTGGTCACCGGTCTCGACGAGCGCGGAGACGACGACGTACACGGCGCCGCCGACCACGGCCAGGACGGCGACGCACGTGAGCCCCGCGGCCAGCGACCGCTGCACATGGGCCTTCACCAGCCGCCCGTGCAGCGGCCTCAGCAGAGCGGTCCCGAGCAGCGCGAGCAGCGCCGGCGTCACCGCGGTGCGGAACTCGACACACAGCCGGATCGCGACGTAGCCGACACCGCTGGCAAGCAGGACGACGCCGCACCAGGCGGCAAACCGCCGGACCGCTCCGGGAAGCAACTCCACGACCCCAGCCGACCACACCCCGGACGAGCTGTCCTGCACGAACGGCCCGCCCGGGTGAGGCGGCTTCGGGAGGGCGCGCCGTCGGCCCGGCGCGGTATCAGCCCTGCGGACCCTTCGTGGTCATCCCGTGCACGGCGGGGACGGTGCCGAGCCGCCCCTTCTGGAAGTCCTCGAAGGCCTGCTGCAGTTGCTCGCGGGTGTTCATGACGAAGGGGCCGTAGTGGGCCATCGGCTCGCGGATGGGGCGGCCGCCGAGCAGGACGACCTCCAGGTCCGGGGTGTGCGCGTCCTGCTTGTCGTCCGCGCGGACGGTCAGCGAGCCGCCGGCGCCGAAGACGGCGGTCTGGCCCAGGTGGACCGGGCGGCGCTCGGCACCGACCGTGCCCCTGCCCGCGAGGACGTACGCCAGGCCGTTGAAGTCCTGCCGCCAGGGGAGGGTGACCTCGGCGCCCGGCGCGAGCGTCGCGTGGACCATCGTGATCGGCGTGTGCGTGATGCCGGGGCCCTCGTGGCCGTCCAGCTCACCGGCGATGACGCGCAGCAGCGCGCCGCCGTCGGGGGAGGTGAGAAGTTGCACGGAGCCGCTGCGGATGTCCTGGTAGCGCGGGGCCATCATCTTGTCCCTGGCCGGCAGGTTCACCCAGAGCTGGAGCCCGTGGAAGAGGCCGCCGGACATCACCAGCTGCTCCGGCGGCGCCTCGATGTGCAGCAGGCCCGAGCCGGCCGTCATCCACTGGGTGTCGCCGTTGGTGATGGTGCCGCCGCCACCGTTGGAGTCCTTGTGGTCGAAGATCCCGTCGATGATGTAGGTGACGGTCTCGAAGCCGCGGTGCGGGTGCCAGGGCGTGCCCTTCGGCTCCCCGGGCTGGTACTCCACCTCGCCCATCTGGTCCATCAGGATGAACGGGTCGAGATGGCGGTGGTTGATTCCCATGAACGCCCGGCGCACCGGGAACCCCTCGCCCTCGAAGCCGCTGGGCGCGGTCGTGACGGCGAGCACGGGGCGTGCGACGGCGTCGGCGGGTGCGGATACGCGGGGCAGCGTCAACGGGTTCTCGACGGTCACTGCGGGCATGTGGGTACCTCCTCGGGTACGCCCATTTTAGTTGAGCGTTGAACTTCTTACCATCCCAAACCGAGAAAGCCCGGAGGGCATTCCCTCCGGGCTCACGAAGCGGGGACCCCTAGCCATACATGCGGCGCATCGCGAAATCGACCATTTGTTCGACGGCCTTCGCGTCGAACACCATCCGATGCTCGCCCTCCATGTCCAGGACGAAGCCGTACCCGGTGGGCAGCAGGTCGATCACCTCCGCGCCGGTGATCACGAAGTACTTGGACTCCTTGCCCGCGTACCGGCGCAGCTCCTTGAGGCCCGTGAACATCGGGATCACCGGCTGCTGGGTGTTGTGCAGCGCGAGGAAGCCGGGGTTGTCGCCGCGCGGGCAGTACACCTTCGAGGTCGCGAAGACCTGCTGGAAGTCCTCGGCGGACATCTGCCCGGTGGTGAAGGCGCGCACCGCGTCCGCGAGCGAGGGCGGGGACGGCTCGGGGTACAGCGGCGGCTGCTGCCCGTATCCGCCGGACATCGGCTGCTGCGGCGGAGCGTACTGCTGCTGCTGAGGACCCGCGGTCTGGTCGTAGCCGTACATGCCGCACAGCGTAACGAGTAACGGGTCACAGATGTCCGGCTCGGGGTTGCCACTTATTACCGACGGGTAGCATCATCGGAGCTACTACCTGGTACGTGTAGTCGGTATGTGTACGGATGCGAGGAGTCAGTGCCTCGCCGATCTCTCAACGGAGCCATCGCCATGGGGCACTACAAGCCGAATCTCCGCGACATCGAGTTCAACCTCTTCGAGGTACTCGGCCGTGACAAGGTGTACGGCACGGGCCCGTTCGCGGAGATGGACACGGACACCGCCAGAAGCGTCCTGGAGGAGCTGACCCGCCTCTCGGAGAACGAGCTGGCCGAGTCCTTCGCCGACGCCGACCGCAACCCGCCGGTCTTCGACCCGCAGACCAGCACCGCGCCGGTCCCGGCATCCTTCAAGAAGAGCTACCAGGCCTTCATGGACTCCGAGTACTGGCGCCTCGGCCTGCCCGAGGAGATCGGCGGCACCACCTCGCCGCGCTCCCTGATCTGGGCCTACGCGGAGCTGATCCTCGGCGCCAACCCGGCCGTGTGGATGTACTCCTCCGGCCCCGCCTTCGCGGGCATCCTCTTCGAGGAGGGCAACGAGGTCCAGAAGCACATCGCCTCGGTCGCCGTCGAGAAACAGTGGGGCTCCACCATGGTGCTCACCGAGCCGGACGCCGGCTCGGACGTTGGCGCCGGCCGCACCAGGGCCGTCCGGCAGGAGGACGGCTCCTGGCACATCGAGGGCGTCAAGCGCTTCATCACGTCCGGCGAGCACGACATGTCGGAGAACATCCTCCACTACGTCCTCGCCCGCCCCGAGGGCGCGGGACCCGGCACCAAGGGCCTGTCCCTCTTCCTCGTCCCGAAGTACGAGTTCGACTTCGAGACCGGCGAGCTGGGCGAGCGCAACGGCGTCTACGCCACCAACGTCGAGCACAAGATGGGCCTGAAGGCCTCCAACACCTGCGAGATGACCTTCGGCGACCGCCACCCCGCCAAGGGCTGGCTGATCGGCGACAAGCACGACGGCATCCGCCAGATGTTCCGCATCATCGAGTTCGCCCGCATGATGGTCGGCACGAAGGCGATCTCCACCCTCTCCACGGGCTACCTCAACGCCCTGGAGTACGCCAAGGAGCGCGTCCAGGGCCCCGACCTGGCCAACTTCATGGACAAGGCCGCGCCCAAGGTCACCATCACCCACCACCCCGACGTGCGCCGCTCGCTGATGACGCAGAAGGCGTACGCCGAGGGCATGCGCGCGCTGGTGATGTACACCGCCTCCGTCCAGGACGAGATCCAGGTCAAGGAGGCGGGCGGCGAGGACGCGGCCACCGAGCACGCCCTCAACGACCTGCTCCTGCCGATCGTCAAGGGCTACGGCTCGGAGAAGGCCTACGAGCAGCTCGCCCAGTCGCTCCAGACCTTCGGCGGCTCCGGCTTCCTCCAGGAGTACCCGATCGAGCAGTACATCCGCGACGCCAAGATCGACACCCTGTACGAGGGCACCACGGCGATCCAGGGCCAGGACTACTTCTTCCGGAAGATCGTCCGCAATCAGGGCGCCGCGCTGAACTCGCTCGCCGAGGACATCAAGAAGTTCCTCGCCCTCGCCACCGGCGGCGAGGAGCTGTCCGGCGCCCGCGAGCACCTGGCCAAGGCCGCCGTCGAGCTGGAGGCCATCGTCGGCCTCATGCTCACCGACCTCGCCGCCACCGAGCAGGACGTCAAGAACATCTACAAGGTCGGGCTGAACACCACCCGCCTGCTGCTCGCCTCCGGTGACGTGATCGTCGGCTATCTGCTCCTCAAGGGCGCCGCCGTCGCCGCCGAGAAGCTGCCGACCGCCTCCGCCAAGGACAAGGCCTTCTACACCGGCAAGATCGCCGCGGCGAAGTTCTTCGCGGCCAACGTCCTGCCCGGCGTCACCCTGGCCCGCAAGGTCGCCCAGGGCGTCGAGCTGGACCTGATGGAGCTGGACGAGGCGGCCTTCTAGCCACCTCCCACGGCTCCCGGCGTCCCCTGCACGCCCGCGCGAGGGCCCGCTCCCGGCAGACGGGAGGCGGGCCCTCGTACGTCGTTAAGGTGAACACCATGAGCGCACCCTCCCGCCCGTCCACCGCCGCCGCCCCCGCACGGAGCGCTGCGCGCGCCCCCCTCACCTTCGACCGCGGCCACACCGACGACCTGATGTCCTTCCTGGCGGCGAGCCCGACGCCGTACCACGCGGTGGCGAGCGCCGCCGAGCGGCTGGAGAAGGCCGGCTTCCGCCGGGTCGCGGAGACGGACGCCTGGGAAGGGACGACCGGCGGCTCGTACGTGCTGCGCGGCGGCGCGATCGTGGCCTGGTACGTCCCCGAGGGCGCCGAGCCGCACACCCCCTTCCGGATCGTCGGCGCGCACACCGACTCCCCCAACCTGCGTGTGAAGCCGCGCCCCGACACCGGGGCCCACGGCTGGCGCCAGATCGCCGTGGAGATCTACGGCGGCCCGCTGCTGAACTCCTGGCTCGACCGCGACCTGGGCCTGGCCGGCCGGCTCTCGCTGCGCGACGGCTCCACCCGCCTGGTCAACGTCGACCGCCCGCTGCTGCGCGTGCCGCAACTCGCCATCCACATGGACCGCAATGTGTCCGCCGAGGGCCTCAAGCTCGACAAGCAGCGCCATCTCCAGCCCGTCTGGGGCCTGAGCGACACCGTGCGCGACGGCGACCTGATCGCCTTCATCGAGGAGGAGACGGGCCTGGCCCGCGGCGAGGTCACCGGCTGGGATCTGATGACCCACTCCGTGGAGCCACCGGCGTACCTGGGCCGCGACCAGGAACTCGTGGCCGGACCGCGCATGGACAACCTGCTGTCGGTGCACGCCGGGGTGGCCGCCCTGACCGCCGCCGCGGCCCCCGGCACGGACCTGACCCACATCCCCGTCCTCGCCGCCTTCGACCACGAGGAGACCGGCTCCCAGTCGGACACCGGCGCCGACGGCCCGCTCCTCGGCGGCGTGCTGGAGCGCTCGGTGTTCGCGCGCGGCGGCTCGTACGAGGACCGGGCCAGGGCCTTCGCCGGCACCGTGTGCCTGTCCTCCGACACGGGCCACGCCGTCCACCCCAACTACCCCGAGCGGCACGACCCGACGCACCAGCCGCGCGCCAACGGCGGCCCCATCCTCAAGGTCAACGTCAACAACCGCTACGCCACGGACGGTTCGGGGCGCGCGGTGTTCGCCGCCGCGTGCGAGAAGGCCGGCGTCCCCTTCCAGACCTTCGTCTCCAACAACTCCATGCCCTGCGGCACCACCATCGGCCCCATCACCGCGGCCCGGCACGGCATCAGCACCGTCGACATCGGCGCGGCCATCCTCTCCATGCACAGCGCCCGGGAGTTGTGCGGCGCCGACGACCCGTACCTGCTCGCGAACGCGCTGGTGGCGTTCCTCCAGGGCTGAGGTCCCGAGCGCGCTGCGGCCGGAACACCCCCGCACCGCATGGGTGTTCCGGCCGGGGGTACCCGAACGGAGCCGGATCGACCGGAGACCCGGAACCGACCGGATCTACAGGGAGGCAACACTCATGGGCCTCGGCGGGTGCATCATCCTGATCGCCGTGGGAGCCATCCTCACGTTCGCGACCGACTGGGACATGCAGGGCGTCAACCTCGATCTGGTCGGTGTCATCTTCATGATCGTCGGCCTGATCGGTGTCGCGACCTTCAGCAGCATCGCCCGGCGCCGGCGCGTCGTCATGCCGCCGACGACCCCGGTCGTCGAGGAACGGCCCCACCACCACACGCGGGACGGCTACCACGACGGCTACGGCGCCTGACGCCCGCGCGCGTCAGGCGTCGAGCCCGGCAAGGACGAGCGGCAGACGGTCCATGGCACCCTCGGCGAGACGAACCGGAACTCCCCAGTCCTGCTGGTGGACATGGCAGGCGGGATACTCGTTGGCGGGGTCGTCGTCGCACGAGGCGGCCATCGCGGAGACGTGCAGGACACCCTCCGGCACGGACGGGTCGAGTTCGAGGACGCGGGAGAGGTCGGTGCCCGCGCCCCCGCCGCCGGCCAGCAGTTCGGGCGGGGTGGCCGAGACCAGGAGCCGGGTCGAGGGGCCGTAGCGCGTGTCGAGCTTCTGACCGGCGGGCGCCCGGAAGACCACGTCAAGGCGCAGCGTGCCCGGCGCCACCTCCGTCGCCGCGCGCCGTGTGCGGTGGGCGACGGCTTCGACGCGTACGGCCTCCTCCGGGAGCCTGAGCCGGGTCAGCCGGTGCCGGGCCGACTCGACGACCACGATGTCGTCGCCTGCCAGTACCGCGTCGCTGGGCTCGCGCAGGTCCGTGGCCAGGGTGGTGACCTCGCCGGACGCCGGGTCGTAGCGGCGCAGGGCGTGGTTGTAGGTGTCGCTGACGGCGATCGAGCCGTCGGGCAGCGCGGTGACGCCCAGCGGGTGCTGGAGCAGCGCCTGGCCTGCGGCGCCGTCGCGGTGGCCGAAGTCGAACAGACCGGTGCCGACGGCCGTGTGGACGGTGCCGTCGAGGTCCACCCAGCGCAGCGCGGAGGTCTCGGCGTCGGCGACCCAGAGCCGCTCGCCGGCGGCCGCGAGCCCGGAGGGCTGGGCGAACCAGGCCTCACCGCCCGGCCCGTCGACGAGCCCCTCGTTGGTCGTCCCGGCGGTGACGGCGACGCCGCCGCCGTCCGGGTCGTACGCCCACAGCTGGTGGACGCCGGCCATGGCGATCCACACCCTGCCGTTCCACCACGCGACGTCCCAGGGTGAGGAGAGGCTGACGTCGCGGGCGGGCCCGGAGGTGGGTTCGCCCTGCATCCACTGGCGGCCGGTGCCGGCCAGGGTGGTGACCTCGCCGGTGGCGGGGTCGAGGCGGCGCAGGGCGTGGTTGACGGTGTCGGCGACGACCACCGAGCCGTCGTCCAGCAGGGCGAGCCCCTGCGGCTCGCTGAAGGAGGCGTCCTCGGCGGGACCGTCCGCGAACCCGCGCACCCCGCTCCCGACGCGGCGTACGACGCTCTCGCCGTCCGCCGCCAGCTCCACCAGCTGATGCCGGGTGGTGTCGCTGACCAGGAAGGTCCCGGAGGGCAGCGCGAGGGCCTTGCCGGGGAAGCGCAGGGTGGTCGGCTCCGGCTCCGGCGCCACGTACGGACCGTCGCCGCGGCGCAGGGTGCCCTTGGCCGCGTGCTCGGCCTCCAGCTCCGTCACCAGCCGCTCGATGGCGTGCGCGTGGCCCTCGCCGGCGTGCTGGGCGACGACGTACCCCTCGGGGTCGATCACGACGAGCGTCGGCCAGGCGCGTACCGCGTACTGCTTCCAGGTCGCCAGCTCCGGGTCGTCCAGGACCGGGTGCTCGACGCCGTACCGCTCGACGGCGTCCAGCACCGCCTGGTGCTCGGCCTCGTGCACGAACTTCGGCGAGTGCACACCGACGATGACGAGCGTGTCCCGGTGCTTCTCCTCCAGCTCGCGCAGTTCGTCGAGGACGTGGAGGCAGTTGATGCAGCAGAAGGTCCAGAAGTCCAGCACCAATGTGCGACCTCGGAAGTCCGCCAGGGACAAGTCTTTGCCGCCAGTGTTGATCCAGGACCGCCCTTGCAGCTCGGGGGCGCGGACGCGAGGTCGCTTGCTCATGCGTCCAAGGGTGCCACTACCGGTGCTCGCCCATCCCTCTCCCCGGCTGTCCGGCGCGGGTCACCCGCCCATGATCGGTCACCACACGTCGGCCCCTCAGCAGCCGTACAGAACGCTTCACAGGTGACTCCGCCTTCCGGGGCATGCCGGATCGTGTGGGACACGAACCGGTACACCGCTCGCGTACTCACTGATGTCCCTCCGGGTGGCGTCGCAGGTGGACGTTGCAGTCGGACACCGTGGTCATGTCCCCTCCGGCACGCGCACGGTCGCGCACGTTGGCCAACTCCGCGCAACCGGCGCATCCGCCCACGGGTGTCGGCTCCAAGGCCCGGGACCGCAGCGGTAGTTCAACCGGCGCACTGGGATACGTCCTGGGCTCGCTCATGAGGCGATCCTCCAGCCGTCGCCGGGACGGGGGAACCTCGTACGTTTCCCACTTCGGGACGTCCCGCAGCAGGTAGAACGTCCCTAGCAGCGTCCGCTGACAGGGGGAGACCGGCTATGCCCAACGAACGCCTACGGGCCGTCATGGCGTCCGGAGGATGGACGCACGGGAGCCTGGCCGAGTCGGTGGGAGTGGACCCCAAGTCCGTGGAACGGTGGGTCAACCTTGGCCGCACCCCACGGCGCGCGACAGCCCTGCGAGCCGCCGAGACGCTGGGGGGAAGACGTGCACGCGCTCTGGCCTGCGCTCAGGCAGGCACGCGCCGCACGGGCAGTCAGCCCGGAACTTGTGGCGCTGTACGGCCAGCGGGCGGACGTGCCCGTTTCCACGTACGTGGAGCTGTTCGCCCAAGCACGGGAGCACATTGACGTACTGGTCTACGCGGCGGTGTTCCTGCATGAGGCGTACCCACGCCTGAATGACCTTCTTCGGGAGCGGGCCGCCGAGGGATGCGTGATCCGGATCGCTCTCGGGGACGCGGACGCGGAGAACGTGCAACAGCGGGGCCGAGAAGAGAAGTTCGGTCACGGGATCGAGAGCCGGTGCCGACTGGCACTGATGCACTACCGGCCGCTCATCGGGGTACCGGGCATTGAACTGCGGATGCACGGAACGACGCTCTACAACAGCCTGTACCGCGCGGACGATCAGGTGCTGGTCAATGCCCACGTGTGGGGCGTGAACGCGTACGGTGCGCCCGTGTGGCGCCTGCGGCGCAGTGGCGACGGAGGCGTGTTCGACGCCTACGCGAACAGCTTCAACGCCGTGTGGGAGACAGCTCGGACCGTGGAAGGGTGAGCCGATGGCACGCACCGAGTATTACGACGATCCGAACGCCCCCCGGCCCAACAGCCTGGTCGTGGCGGCTTCCGCCGTCGTCACCGACGAGCGGGGCCGCATCCTGCTTCAACGGCGCCGGGACAACGATCTGTGGGCGCTGCCGGGCGGCGGCATGGACATGGACGACTCCCTGCCCGGTACGGCCGTCCGGGAGGTCAAGGAGGAGACGGGTCTCGACGTGGAGATCACGGGGCTTGTCGGCACGTACACGGACCCGCGCCACATCATCGCGTACACGGACGGCGAGGTGCGGCGGCAGTTCAACGTGTGCTTTCGCGGGCGCGTCATCGGCGGGGCGCTGACGATCTCGGACGAGAGCACAGAACTCCGATTCGTGGACCCGGGCGAGATGAGTGAACTGCCCATGCACCACACCCAGCGGCTACGCATCCAGCACTTCCTGGAGAACCGGCCGACGCCCTACCTCGGATAGCTACGCGTCGTCACTCAGCACCCTCCCTCAGCCTCTCGGCCTACCGGCCGCGTTCCCCGGGGCCTCGCGGGGAAGCCGTCAGGTATGAGATTCCTCGTGTACGACCGGCTCCTCGGTATCGGTGACGACTACTGGATCGAGGACGACAACGGCAACAAGGTGTTCCTCGTCGACGGCAAGGCCATGCGGCTGCGCGACACCTGGGAGTTGAAGGACACCCGGGGCCGCGTGCTCATCGACATCCGCCAGAAGATGTTCGCCCTGCGCGACACGATGGTGATCGAGCGGGACGGCGAGCCCCTGGCGCGGATCCGGCGCAAACGGCTGTCCCTGCTGCGCAACCACTACCGGGTCACCCTGGCCGACGGCACCGAGCTGGACATCAGCGGCAAGATCCTCGACCGGGAGTTCGCCGTCGAGTACGACGGTGAGCTGCTGGCCGTCATCTCCCGCCGGTGGCTGACCCTCCGGGACACCTACGGCGTCGACGTCGTACGGGACGACGCCGACCCGGCGCTGCTGATCGCGCTGACGGTGTGCGTGATCCATCTGGCGGAGAAGGAGCGGGAGGACGGCTGAGCCGCCTGGGAGGGCCGAGCGGCGCGGCCGTCAGCGCCGCGGCGCGGCCAGCCCCAGCACCCGGTCCTTCAGGGCCGGGAACTGCTCCCTGGTCCGCGCCACCTGCGCCGGGTCGAACTCCACCGTGAGGACCTCCTCGTCCGCGCCGGCCCGCGCCAGCACCTCGCCCCAGGGATCGACCACGATCGAGTGACCGGCCTGCGGAACTCCGGCGTGCGTCCCGGCCGTTCCACACGCGAGGACGAACGCCTGGTTCTCCACCGCCCGCGCCTGTGCCAGGAGCGTCCAGTGGGCCCTGCGGCGCTCCGGCCAGCCCGCCGGGACGACGAGCGTCTCGGCACCGGCGTCGACGAGGGCACGGAAGAGTTCGGGGAAGCGGAGGTCGTAACAGGTCGCCACACCGAGGGTCGTGTCCGGCAGAGGGACCGTCACCCACTCCCGCCCCGCGCCCATCAGCACGGCCTCGCCCTTGTCGAAGCCGAACCGGTGGATCTTGCGATAGGAGGCGGCCAGATCGCCGGCGGGGGAGAAGACGAGAGAGGTGTTGTAGAGCTGTCCGTCCGCGGCGCGCTCGGGGACCGACCCCGCGTGCAGCCACACGCCCGCGTCGCTCGCCGCCTTCGCCATCGTCTCGCAGGTCGGCCCCCGGAGCGGCTCGGCCTCCGGGGCGAACCTCTCGAAGGCGAAGGCGCCCGTGGTCCACAGCTCCGGCAGCACGACGAGATCGGCGCCCGCCTGGGCCCGTACCAGGGCCGCCGCCCGCAGGCGACGCGCTTCGACCGATTCGTCATCGTTCACGGCGATTTGGATCAAAGAGGCGTGCACACTACCACCGTCCTGGCATTCGAGCCGTCCACACGGGCCTACGATCGTCACACGAAAGCACTGCCGGGGTGCCGCACAGCAGCGTAACTTAGCGTCCCAAGACGCCCGCCGACCGCAACCGCCGCCCACTGGCACCGCCGCCAGAACCTGCCCGTGTACCGACCGCCGAGGGGTCCCGTTCCGTGAGTCTGCATCCCACCCTCCAGCCCTACGCCGACGCCTGGACTCACTCCATCGAGGCGATATCCGAGCTGGTCCAGCCGCTTGTGGAGGCAGAGTGGAACCGCCGCACGCCCTGCCCGGCCTGGTCGGTGCGCGACATCGTCTCGCACATTCTGGGCCTGGACTCCGAGATGCTCGGCGACCCGCGGCCCATCCACACGCTCCCGCGCGACCTCTTCCACGTCACCAACGACCACCAGCGCTACACGGAGATGCAGGTCGACGTCCGCCGCCACCACACGGCGCCGGAGATGACCTCCGAGCTGGAGTACATGATCATCCGGCGCAACCGCCAGCTGCGCAACGAGTCCCGGGACCCCGGCACGAAGGTGCGCGGCCCGCTCGGCACCGAGCTGACCCTGGAGGAGGCCATGCGCCGGCACGCCTTCGACGTATGGGCGCACGAGCAGGACCTGCGCACGGCCCTCGGCCGCCCCGGCGACCTCGACTCCCCCGGCGCGCTCGTCGCCCGTGACGTGCTGCTCGGCGAGCTGCCCGCCGTCGTCGCCGAGCGGGCGGACGCGCCGCGCAGTTCGGCCGTCGTCTTCGACGTGCACGGCCCGGTCGAGTTCCTGCGCACGATCCGCGTCGACATCCAGGGCCGCGGCACCCTGGAGACGGCGCCCGCCCTCGGCCCCGCCGCCACCCTCACCCTCGACTGGGAGACGTACTTCCGCCTGGCCTGCGGCCGGGTGACCCCGGAGGCGGCGGCGGACCGCATCAAGACGGAGGGCGACCAGGATCTGGCGGGCGCGATCCTGCGCAACTTCACGGTGACCCAGTGACCCCGGTGAGTGGATCCGGCCCGTCCCGCGTCTGAGGACGAGGCCGTCCGGATCGAAGCGGGGGCCGGGGGCGGCGGCCCCCGGTCGGTCCGCACCGCGCCGGGTGCCTAGACGGGCACGTGCACCGTCTCCACCCGGCTGGCCACCAGCCGCTCCCGCTCCCGTCGTACCGCCCGACTGCGCAGCCGGAGGATCTGCGTGACCCCGAGCGCCTGGAGCACGAACACCGACGAGAACGCGACGACGTAGTCGTCCCCGGTCGCGTCCAGCAGGAGCCCGATCGCGAACAGGGTGGTCATCGACGCCACGAAGCCCCCCATGTTCGTGATCCCGGACGCCGTGCCCTGCCGCTCCGGCGGATTCGCCGGGCGCGCGAAGTCGAAGCCGATCATCGACGCCGGCCCGCACGCGCCGAGCACCGTGCACAGCACGATCAGCAGCCACATCGGCGCGTGGTCGGCCGGATAGGCGAGCGTCGCCGCCCACAGGAGCGCCGTCGCGCCCACCGTGCCCAGCGCCAGCGGCAGCCGCGCCCCGTGCTGACGGGCGATGACCTGGCCGTAGACCAGGCCGACCGTCATGTTGGACAGCACGACCAGGGTGAGCAGTTCGCCGGCCGTGGCCCGCGACAGCCCCTGCGCCTCGACGAGGAAGGGCATCCCCCACAGCAGCAGGAACACCATCGCCGGGAACTGGGTGGTGAAGTGCACCCACAGCCCGAGCCGCGTGCCCGGCTCCCGCCAGGACATGGCGATCTGCCGCCGCACATACGCGGCCCCCTGGTGCGGCAGGGGTTCCGGCTCGTGTCCCTCGGGGTGGTCCTTCAGGAAGAGCAGCAGCAGGACGAGTACGACCACGCCGGCCAGCGCGCTGCCCGCGAACGCCGCCGTCCAGCCGATGCCGTGCAGCAGCCGGGCCAGGACGAGGGTGGAGACCAGGTTGCCCGCCATGCCGACCAGCCCGGCGAGCTGGGCGACCATCGGCCCGCGCCGGGCCGGGAACCAGCGGGTGCCCAGCCGCAGCACGCTGATGAACGTCATCGCGTCACCGCAGCCCAGCAGCGCACGCGAGGCGAGCGCCATGCCGTACGAGGGGGAGAAGGCGAAGCCGAGCTGCCCGGCCGTGAACAGCACCACGCCGATGCCCAGCACCTTCTTCGTGCCGAGCCGGTCGACCAGCAGGCCGACGGGTATCTGCATGCCGGCGTAGACCAGCAGTTGGAGGATGGAGAAGGTGGACAGGGCGGAGGCGTTGACGTGGAAGCGGTCGGCGGCGTCGAGGCCGGCCACGCCCAGCGAGGTGCGGAAGATGACGGCGACGAAGTAGACGGCGACGCCGATGCTCCAGACGGCGACCGCGCGCCGGCCGCCCGGCGGATCACCGGGCAGGGTGGTCCCCGCCCCCGAGGACGAACCCGCCGGACTCATCGGACCTCCCCGCGGGCCAGGTGCGAGAACCATCCCACGTGCCGGCCGACCACGCCGACGGCCGCGTCCGCGTCCCCGGAGCGCAGCGCGTCGAGAAGCTCCTCGTGCTCGGCCAGGGTCTTGGCGATCCGGTCGGGGTGGGAGTGCATGACGGCGACGCCCATGCGCAACTGGCGGTCGCGGAGCTGGTCGTAGAGGCGGGAGAGGATCTCGTTGCCGCCGCTGCGGACGATCTCGGCGTGGAAACAGCGGTCGGTGACGGAGGCGGCGGCGAAGTCGCCCGCGGCGGCCTGCTCCTTCTGCCGGGCGAGCAGTTCGGTCAGCCGCTCCACGAGCGCGGGCGGGGCGGGTACGGCCTTCCTGGCCGCGTGCTCCTCGACCAGCAGCCGGGTCTCCACCACGTCCGCGATCTCCTGCGCGGAGACGGGCAGGACCAGCGCGCCCTTCTTCGGGTAGAGCCGGATCAGGCCCTCGACCTCCAGCCGGAGCAATGCCTCGCGCACCGGTGTGCGGGAGACGCCCACGGCCTCGGCCAGCTCGCCCTCGGTGAGCAGGGTCCCACCCTCGTAATGGCGCTCCAGGACGCCCTTCTTGACGTGGGTGTAGACGCGGTCCGCCGCGGGGGGCTGCTTCACTGCCGTACTCATGCCGACAGGATAGATACAACAGGGACACAAGAAGGACCACGTCCACGATGCGGACGTGGGGCCACTTATCAGGATGACCCGGCCGACGGCGGTACAACCTTCCACGCCCTTCACGTGTCGGACAGGCGCGGCCCATGCTGTAGCCGGCCGCAACTCGGCCGGTTCTCAGGGGAATTCATTACAATCGGGGTATTTGTGTTGATAAACACCATTCAGGGCATCCGTCTCCGCGGTGCCGTCGCCGTCGCCCTGACCAGTGGCGCCGTACTCGCGACCGGAGTCCTCTCCGCCGCACCCGCGCAGGCCGCCGCACCCGGGCGAGCCGTCGCCGCTCCGGTGCAGGCCGTCGCCGTGCCCTCGATCGTCGCCAAGGGCGGCTTCGTGATGAACAACGCGAACGGCAAGTCGCTCTACGGCAAGGCCGCGGACACCAGGCGCTCCACCGGCTCCACCACCAAGGTCATGACGGCCAAGGTCGTGCTCGCGCAGCCCAAGCTGAACCTGGACACCAAGGTCACGATCCAGAAGGCGTACAGCGACTACATCGTGTCGAAGAACGCCTCCTCCGCCCGCCTGATCGTCGGCGACCAGGTGACGGTCCGGCAACTGCTGTACGGGCTGATGCTGCCCTCCGGCTGCGACGCGGCCTACGCGCTGGCCGACAAGTTCGGCGCCGGTACGACGCGGGCGGCCCGGGTGAAGTCGTTCATCGCCAAGATGAACTCCACCGCGAAGAGCCTCGGCATGACGAACACGCACTTCGACTCGTTCGACGGCATCGGCAACGGCAAGAACTACTCGACGCCGCGCGATCTGACGAAGCTGGCGAGCAGCACGATGAAGAACGCCACCTTCCGCACGGTCGTGAAGACCAAGAAGTACACGGCCAAGACGAGGACCAGGACCGGTGGCACCCGGACGATGGCGCCCTGGACCAACACCAACACGCTGCTCGGCAGTTACAGCGGCGCGATCGGTCTGAAGACCGGGTCGGGTCCGCAGGCCAAGTACTGCCTGGTCTTCGCCGCGACGCGGAAGGGGAAGACCGTCATCGGGACGGTGCTGGCCTCCTCGTCGTCGACGCAGCGCACCACGGACGCCACGAAGCTCATGAACTACGGCTTCGCCAAGCTGGGCTGACGCCCGGCCGCACACCGGCCGCACACCGGCCGCACCGAGAACGGGCCCGTCGCCGTCGCGACGGGCCCGTTCCTCTGTTCGGATGACATGAATGGTGCTATCTTCATTAGCACCATGCTGCTGAGTCTGGACAAGACCGACATCCGTCCCCTGCACGAACAGGTCGCCGGCGCCGTCCGGCGCGCCATCGCCGAGGGGGAGTGCGGCCCGGGAGACCGCCTGCCCTCGGCCCGCGATCTCTCCCAGGCCCTCAACGTCAATGTCAACACCGTGCTGCGCGCCCTGCGCGGCCTGCGGGACGAGGGCCTGCTCGAGTTCCGCCGGGGCCGGGGGGTGACCGTGGCCGAGGGCGCCCGACCGCACTCCGGGTTGCAGATCCGGGTACGGGAGCTGATCGCCGAGGCGGCTCGGCTGGGCTACAGCAGGACCGATCTCATCGAGATGATCAGGGGAATGCCGTGAAAGACACGACGGTGAAGGCGCGTACCACGGTGCTGGTCTGGACGGTCGGCGTCACGGCCGTACTCGTCGGGCTGCCGCTCGTGGCGCGAGAGCGACTGCCCGACCGGCTGGCGACCCACTGGGGCCTGGCGGGCTCGGCCCCCGACGGATCGATGCCCCTGTGGGCGGCGTCCGTCTTCCCTGCGCTGATCTGGCTGGTGACGGCGGTGGCGGTCACCGTCCCGCTGATGCGGGCCGGCCCGGCGTCGCGCACCTGGACCACCACGATGCTGCTCCCCGCGGGCATCGTCCTGACCGGCGCGCAGGCCTCGATCGTGCGGGCCAACCTGGACCGCGCGGACTGGCACGAGGCCCGGCAGCCGACGGTGTGGGTGGTGGCGATCATCGTACTGGCCGTGCTCACGGGAGTGGGCGCGTGGCTGCTCGGCACCCAGCGGCCGGCCGCCTCGGACGACGCCGACGCGACGCGCGGCGATGGTGCTCCCGCGCTGGACCTTCCCAAGGACCGGCGGCTGGCCTGGTTCTCCCGGACCACCAGTCCCTGGATGCAACTGCTGGCGGCCCTGACCGGCCTGGCCGCGGCGGCCACGCTCGTCGCCCTGGTCGGCCTGGCCGCGCCGGGCGGCCTGTGGGGGGTGTTCGCCGGCTGCGCCACCGTGTCCGTGGTCGCCGGCCTGTTCTCGTCGGTGCAGGCGCGCGTCTCGGAACGGGGCCTGGAGGTGTCCTTCGGCCCCCTCGGCTGGCCCGCGCGACGCTGGGGACCCGACGACATCGACTCCGCGCGCATGGAGGTACGCCGCCCCGCCCAGGTCGGCGGCTGGGGCTACCGCCTCAGCGGCCTCGGCACCACGGTGATGCTGCGCGCCGGAGAGTGCCTGGTCATACGACCCCACGGCCGGGGCGCCGACTTCGCGGTGAGCGTCGACGACGCGCAACGGGGCGCGGCCCTGCTCAACGCACTGACCGAGAACCGGTCTCACCGCTGAGCATCCGCGCGGGGGGAGCGCCACGGGGGCGGTGAAGCGGGCCATGGCCACGCTTCCCGCCCGGCGCCGAACGTCGTGCTTTCCCTCCGGCTCCCGTGCCCGGGGGGGGCGAGGAACAGCTCACGGCGGACCGACTCCGACACCGGGTGCCCGCCGTACTCTCCGTCCGGCACCGGCACCCCGGAGGAGGCGAGGAACAGCCGCGCGGACCGACCTCGACGCTGAGCACCCGCCGGGGGCGGTGGAGCGGGCAGACCACGACCGCACCTCCCCGCCCGCCGCCGACGCCCAGCAGGCGAGGAACAGCTCACGGCGGCCCGGTCCGGCGCCGAGTGCCCGCCGGACGCGCCGCGGAGCGGGAGTTGGCCGCCGCCGTGCTTCCCTCCGGCACCGGCACCCGGGGCGAAGAACGGCCGCGCGGACCGGTCCCGGCGCCGGGCGGCCGGCGGGGAGGGTCCCATCCGGCCGGGCCTCCCGTCCGGTGTCGGTGCCCGGGAAGCGGGGAACGGGTCGGGCCTGATGCCGCCGGGCCCTTCCGAGGTGTCACGGGGCTGGAGCCGGCCGACGCCGTGCTTTCCGTCCGGCCCCGGCGCCCCGCAGGGGAGGGCGCCGGAGCCGGGCGGCTTTGTTGCCTCTGGTCAGGTCCAGGTGAGCAGGCGCTTGGGCTGTTCCAGGATCGCCGCCACGTCGGCGAGGACCTTGGAGCCCAGCTCGCCGTCGACGAGGCGGTGGTCGAAGCTCAGTGCCAGGGTGGTCACCTGACGCGGCTTCACCTTGCCCTTGTGCACCCACGGCTGGAGCTTGATCGCACCGACCGCCAGGATCGCGGACTCGCCCGGGTTGAGGATCGGCGTACCGGTGTCGACGCCGAAGACGCCGACATTGGTGATGGTCACGGTGCCGCCCTGCATGGCGGCCGGGGAGGTCCTGCCCTCCCGGGCCGTCGACACCAGCTCGCCCAGGGACCCCGCCAGTTGCGGCAGCGTCTTGGCGTGGGCGTCCTTGATGTTGGGGACGATCAGGCCCCTCGGGGTCGCGGCGGCGATGCCCAGGTTGACGTAGTGCTTGACCACGATCTCCTGCGCCGCCTCGTCCCAGGACGCGTTGACGTCCGGATTGCGCCTGATGGCGACCAGCAGGGCCTTGGCGATCAGCAGGAGCGGGTTCACCCGCAGGCCCGTGAACTCCTTGTCCTGCTTCAGCTCCTCGACCAGCTTCATCGTGCGCGTCACGTCGACCGTCACGAACTCGGTGACATGCGGCGCGGTGAACGCCGAGCCGACCATCGCCGCCGCCGTCGCCCTGCGCACGCCCTTGACCGGAATCCGGGTCTCGCGCGCCGTGTCGTACGACACCGCAGGGGCGGGGGCCGCAGGGGCGACGGAGGGTGCCGGCTCCGGTGCCGCCTGCGCCGGGGCCGCCGCCGTGTGCACGTCCTCGCGCGTGACGATGCCGTCCGGGCCGGTCGGTGTCACCGTGGCCAGGTCGACGCCGAGGTCCTTGGCGAGCTTGCGCACCGGGGGCTTGGCCAGCGGACGCTCGCGGGTGACCGGGGCGGCAGGGCCACGGCCGTTCATCTCGGACTGGATCGCGGCCGAGGCATCCTGGACCGGCGCCTCCTGGACCGGGGTCTCCCCGGTCTTGCGCGGGCGGCGGCGGGTCGCCGAGGTGGACACCCCGTAGCCGACCAGGACGGGCTGGCGGCCCGAGCCCTCGGGCTTCTGCTCCGTCTGTGCCGTGCCCGCCGCGTCCGCCGCGTTTTCGACCCGCGCCGGTTCCGCCGGGGCGGCCCCGTCGCCGACGGCCACCGCGATGATCGACGTGCCCACGTCGACCGTGGTGCCCTCCGGGAAGCGCAGCTCGCGGACCACGCCGTCGTAGGGGATGGGCAGTTCGACGGCGGCCTTGGCCGTCTCGACCTCGCACACCACCTGGCCGTCGGTGACCGTGTCACCCGGCTGGACATACCACTTGAGGATCTCGGCCTCGGTGAGCCCCTCGCCCACGTCGGGCATCCTGAACTCGCGTACGGACCCTTCGGTCATCGTCGTCACGGCCCTCTCCTCAGTACGCCAGCGAGCGGTCGACGGCATCCAGCACCCGGTCCAGGTCGGGCAGATACTCCTCCTCGATCCGCGCCGGCGGGTACGGGGCGTGATAGCCGCCGACCCGGAGCACCGGGGCCTCCAGGTGGTAGAAGCAGCGCTCGGTGATCCTCGCCGCGATCTCCGCGCCCGAGCCCAGGAACACCGGCGCCTCGTGGACCACGACCAGGCGGCGGGTCTTCTCCACCGACGCCTGGACCGTGTCGAAGTCGAGGGGGGAGATGGACCGCAGGTCCACCACCTCCAGGGAGCGCCCCTCCTCGGCCGCCGCGTCGGCGACCTCCTGGCAGAGCTTCACCATCGGACCGTAGGCGACCAGCGTGAGGTCGGTGCCCTCCCGGACCACCCGGGCGCTGTGCAGCCGGCCCGGGATGGCCTCGGTGTCGACCTCGGCCTTGTCCCAGTACCGGCGCTTGGGCTCGAAGTAGATCACCGGGTCGTCGCTCTGGATGGCCTGCTGCATCATCCAGTAGGCGTCCGCCGCGTTCGAAGGGGAGACCACCTTCAGGCCCGCCACGTGCGCGAACAGGGCCTCGGGGGACTCGGAGTGGTGCTCGACCGCGCCGATTCCGCCGCCGTAGGGGATGCGGACGACGACCGGCATCTTGACCTTGCCGAGCGAGCGGGCGTGCATCTTGGCCAGCTGCGTGACGATCTGGTCGTAGGCCGGGAAGACGAAGCCGTCGAACTGGATCTCCACCACCGGGCGGTAGCCCCGCAGGGCCAGGCCGATGGCGGTGCCGACGATGCCGGACTCGGCCAGCGGGGTGTCGATGACCCGCTCCTCGCCGAAGTCCTTCTGCAGACCGTCGGTGACCCGGAAGACGCCGCCGAGCTTGCCCACGTCCTCGCCCATGATCAGGACCTTGGGGTCGGACTCCAGCGCGCGGCGCAGCGACTCGTTGATCGCCTTGGCCAGCGCCAACTTCTCCGTTGCCATCTCAGACCCCCTCGCCCGTGGCGAAGCCGTTGTCGGACTCGGTCGCGAACGACGCCTGGTAGGCGGCGAACTGGGCCCGCTCCTCGTCGACGAGCGCGTGCCCGTCCGCGTACACGTTCTCGAAGATGGCGAACCGGTCCGGGTCGGGCATGGCACGGACCACTTCGCGCACTCGTTTGCCCAACGCCTCGCTCTCCGACTCCAGTTCCCCGAAGAATCCCTCGTCCGCGTGGTTTGAGGACTCCAGGAAGCGGCGAAGGCGCAGGATCGGGTCCTTCGCCTCCCAGGCGGCCCGCTCGTCGTCGTGCCGGTAGCGGGAGGGGTCGTCCGAGGTGGTGTGGGCCCCCATGCGGTACGTGTACGCCTCGACGAGCGCCGGGCCCTCACCGCGCCGCGCCCGCTCCAGGGCCCACCGGGTGACCGCGAGGCAGGCCAGCGCGTCGTTGCCGTCGACGCGGACGCCGGGGAAGCCGAAGCCCTGGGCGCGCTGGTAGAGCGGCACCCGGGTCTGCTTCTCGTTGGACTCGGAGATCGCCCACTGGTTGTTCTGGCAGAAGAAGACCACCGGGGCGTTGTAGACGGCGGCGAAGTTGAACGCCTCGCTGACATCGCCCTGGCTGGAGGCGCCGTCGCCGAAGTAGGCGATCACGGCGGAGTCCGCGCCGTCCTTGGCCACGCCCATCGCGTAGCCCGTGGCGTGCAGCGCCTGCGAGCCGATGACGATGGTGTACAGGTGGAAGTTGTTGCTGTTGGGGTCCCAGCCGCCGTGGTTCACGCCGCGGAACATGCCCAGGAGGTTGGTCGGGTCCACCCCGCGGCACCAGGCGACGCCGTGCTCACGGTAGGTCGGGAAGACGTAGTCGTCCTCGCGGGTGGCCCGGCCGGAGCCGATCTGGGCGGCCTCCTGGCCGAGGAGCGAGGCCCACAGGCCCAGCTCGCCCTGGCGCTGCAACGCGGTGGCCTCGGCGTCGAACCGCCGGGTGAGCACCATGTCGCGGTACAGGCCGCGCAGCTCTTCGGGGGTGATGTCGGCGACGTGTTCGGCGTACTCGGCGTAGGCCGGGTTCTCGACGCGTTCGCCCTCGGGTGTCAGCAGCTGCACCAGCTCCGTCTCGGAGCCCTTCCCGGCAGCCTTGCGGGTGGTGCTGGTGGTGCGCTTGGCGCCACCGGCGCCGGCCTTGGTGCCGGTGGTACCGGTCGCCTTGCTTCCGGCGCTGCGTCGCGGCTTGCGCGCGGCAGTGCTCTCGGTCACGTGTGCTCCTCCGTCGGTCCGGCCCCCGGGTTCGCCGGAAGCCAGTGCGGCTCACCTGCGGCCCGGCCGGTCGCACAGGGGTGGGTGCGGCCCGGTCGGGAACAGGCGTGACAGGTGCCCCGGCGAGCGCCCTGCGAACAGCACGTTACCCAGTGCTCCACATTTCTGTGAAACCCCTCCTGACCTGCGTTTTTACTCGGATTTCCAAGTAAATCGGCGAAGGCCGGAAGTTTTACTGGTCACAGCCTCGCAGGGGGCCGGAACAACGGCACGTTATCCCGGCCACCCCGGGCACGGGAAGGGTTGGTGTGTGACACTGAGCGCGTGCGCGAAGACGGAAAAATCCGGGTATTCCTCCTCGACGACCACGAGGTGGTCCGCCGGGGGGTGCACGATCTGCTCTCGGCCGAGCCGGACATCGTGGTGGTGGGCGAGGCCGGCACCGCGGCCGACGCGCAGGCCAGGGTCGCGGCCACCCGTCCGGAACGTCGCGGTGCTGGACGTCCGGCTGCCGGACGGCAGCGGCGTCGAGGTGTGCCGCGAGATCCGCTCCCGGGACGAGTCCGTCCAGTGCCTGATGCTGACCTCCTTCGCCGACGACGAGGCCCTGTTCGACGCGATCATGGCGGGTGCCGCGGGGTATGTCCTGAAGGACATCCGGGGCGCCGAGCTGCTGAGCGCCGTACGGGAGGTGGCGGACGGGAAGTCCCTGCTCGACCCGTCGGCCACCGCGCGGGTGCTGGCGCGGCTGCGCGACGGCGGCGTGAAGGCCGACGACCGGCTCGCCCGCCTCACCGAGCAGGAGCGCCGCATCCTGGACCTGATCGGCGAGGGGCTGACCAACCGCGCGATCGGCGAAAGGCTGCATCTCGCGGAGAAAACGATCAAGAATTACGTGTCGAGTCTGCTGGCGAAACTGGGAATGCAACGGCGTTCGCAGGCGGCCGCTTTCGTGGCCCGGCTAGAGGCCGAGAACCGCTGAGAACCGGAGAACGGGCCCGGAGGGCCGGGTTTATTCGGGACTTACGTCCCGCGCCGCACGGGGCGGGCGACTCTGTTCCGCTGCGCCCGCGCTCCCGCACAGTGAGTTCCATGCCCTCCGACGAACAGCTCGCGGTCGGCCTGCTCGGCCGTACCGACTACGGCCGGGCGGCCACCAGCATGCGTGCCCTGCCCTTCCTCGCCTTCGCACGGCACATCGTGGCCGACGGCCGGGTCCTGCTGCGCATGCCGAGGAGCTGGGGCTACCACCAGGTGTGCACGGGGAGCGTCGTGGCGTACGGCGCCGACAACCTGGGCTCGGCCCGGCCCGGTGAGAGCCTGTGGACCGTGCAGGTCGTGGGCCTGTGCGAGGCCCACGAACCGAGCGCGGCGGAGATCGAGCGGTTCGGTCCCATGCCGCACCGGGCGGGCGGTGTGCCGTTCGAGCCGGTGTATCTGCGCATCGAGCCGCGGTTCGGCACCGTGCACTTCACGGACGGTGCGGCCGGCCTCGTGTGAACGCGACGCGCGCGTGGAGCCCGTTTCCGGGTCGCACGCGCGCGTGAGGGCGGTTTCGGTCACTCGCCCGCCGGGTCACCACCGGTGTCGCCGCTGCCGCCCTCGGTGCCGCCCGTGGGATCGCCGGTCGGGTCGCCCGACGGCACCGTCGGGTCCGAGGGCGGGTCGTCCGTCGGCACCGTCGGGTCCCCCGTCGGGTCGCCCGTCGGGTCGCGGGTCGGCTCCGACGTCACGCTGTGCGTCGGCTCGTAGGAGGGCGTGTAGGGCGGCGTCCAGCCCCCGCCGCCCGTGCCCGCGCCGCCCGAGCCCTGCTCCGTGCCCGGGTCGGTGGTCTCCTCGGTGGCCTCGTCGCTGGGCGACTGGCTGGGCGACTTGTCGTCGGTGCTCGGCGAGGTGGTGGGCGACTGGGTGGTGCCGCTGCCGCCGCCCTTGCCCTCGCCGCTGTTGTTCACGGCCAGCGCGACGCCCGCGACGACGGCGACCACCGCGAGGACGGCCAGGATCCACAGCTTGCCGCGTCCGCCGCTCTTGCCGCCGCCGCCCTCGAAACCGCCGTCGTCGCTCCCGTAGCGGTTCGGCAGGATCGGCTGGGGGATCTGCTGGGTGCCGGACGCACCGTGGTCCGGGTTCGGCAGCACCGACGTGCCCGCGAGACCGGCCGCGGGCGCGTGCCGGCCGTCGTGCCCGGCGACCGGGCCGGTGTTCCAGGTGCCGGTGTGGCCGCCCTGCTCGTAGAGCATCTGCAGCCCGTACTGGACCAGGCCGCGCATCTCCTCGGCGGTCTGGAAACGGTCGTCGGGCTCCTTGGCCAGCGAGCGCATCACCAGCCCGTCCAGCTCCGGCGGGGTGGCGTCGGAGACCTCGGACGGCGGCGTCGGGATGTCCTGCACATGCTGGTAGACCACCGAGAGCGGGGTCTCGCCGGTGAACGGCGGGCGCAGCGCCAGGAGTTCGTAGAGCAGACAGCCCGTCGCATACAGGTCGGAGCGGTGGTCGACGGCCTTGCCGAGCGCCTGCTCCGGGGAGAGGTACTGCGGGGTGCCCATGACCATGCCGGTCTGCGTCATCGTCGTGGACGCGCCGTGCAGGGCGCGCGCGATGCCGAAGTCCATCACCTTCACCGCGCCGTTGTCCGTGATGATGACGTTGGCCGGCTTGATGTCGCGGTGCACGATGCCGTGCTGGTGGGAGTAGGCGAGCGCCTCCAGGACACCGGAGACGATGATCAACGCCTGCTCGGGTCCCGGCGCCTCCGCGGTGAGCAGGAGGTCGCGGATGGTGCGGCCCTCGACGATCTCCATCACGATGTACGGCACGGACTGGCCGCCGACGACATCCTCGCCGGAGTCGTACACGGCCACGATGGCATGGTGGTTGAGCCCCGCCACCGACTGTGCCTCGCGGGTGAACCGCGCCTTGGAGACCGGGTCCTCGGCGAGATCGGCGCGCAGCAGCTTGACCGCCACGGTCCGGCCCAGGCGGACGTCCTCGGCGGCGAACACCTCGGCCATGCCGCCCCGCCCGAGTCTGCGGGTCAGCCGGTACCGGCCGTCGCCGACCAAGCCGCCGTTGCCCCAGGTCTCCGGCGCGTCAGACATACCGCCGCCAGTCGCCTCGGGTTCGGACGGGCCCTGGGCGCGCTGCTGCTGTGCCATCAGTCCTCGCCGTCGTTTCTGCCCGCGGTGCGCGCGGTGTTGTCACGGTCTCCGTCGGCCACGCTACAGCCTTCGCGGGGGCCTCCGGTCCGGGATGGGAGCCGGGACCGGACATGAGACGGACCGGTCATGAAACCCTGGTTCCGTACCGTCGTGCAAATTCCGTGTACCGGCCGTACGCCGGCTGTAACGCTTCCGCGACGCTTCTTTCGCGTACGGTCACGGAACGGGCACCACGCTTGACGTGTCAGTGCCCTGGGGCAGACTTGGCCGGGAATAGCACTTTCGATCAATGAGCGCTCGCGCCCCGCCGCCGGCGCTATGGGGGACGCAGACACATGAGCCAGGACGCCGGACAGGGCCGGTACGCGGGACGCGCGCTCGCCGGCGGCCGCTACCAGCTGCGCGACTTGCTCGGCGAGGGCGGCATGGCCTCCGTGCACCTGGCGTACGACTCGGTGCTTGACCGGCAGGTCGCGATCAAGACACTCCACACCGAGCTGGGCCGGGAGCAGGCCTTCCGCGAGCGCTTCCGCCGCGAGGCCCAGGCCGTGGCCAAGCTCACCCACACCAACATCGTCTCGGTCTTCGACACGGGCGAGGACGATCTGGGCGGCCTGACGACGCCGTACATCGTCATGGAGTACGTCGAGGGCCGGCCGCTCGGCTCGGTGCTCGACGAGGATGTCCGCCGGCAGGGCGCGATGCCCGCCGACAAGGCGCTGAAGATCACCGCGGATGTGCTGGCGGCCCTGGAGATCAGCCACGAGATGGGCCTGGTCCACCGGGACATCAAGCCGGGCAACGTGATGATGACCAAGCGCGGCGTGGTCAAGGTGATGGACTTCGGCATCGCCCGCGCCATGCAGTCCGGCGTGACCTCGATGACGCAGACCGGCATGGTCGTCGGCACCCCGCAGTACCTCTCGCCGGAACAGGCGCTCGGCCGCGGTGTGGACGCCCGCTCCGACCTGTACTCGGTCGGCATCATGCTCTTCCAACTGGTCACCGGGCGCCTCCCGTTCGACGCGGACTCGCCGCTGGCCATCGCGTACGCGCATGTGCAGGAGGAGCCGGTCGCCCCGTCCTCGGTCAACCGCGCCCTGCCGCCCGCGGTGGACGCGCTGGTGGCCCGCGCGCTGAAGAAGAACCCCAACGAGCGCTTCCCCAGCGCCGAGGCCATGCGGGACGAGTGCCTGCGGGTGGCGGCCTCCTTCCAGCCGGCCCCGCCGAGCATCGTGCCCGGCACGAGCACGCCGAGCGGCGCAGGCGTCGGCTCCGCGGTGTTCCCGCCGGTCGACCAGGGCACCCCGGCGCCCACCGGCCCCGTCCAGACGCCGTACCAGCCGGCCCCGGGTCCCAACCCGTACGGCACCCCGGCCCCCGCCGCGCCCTCGTACGGCTATCCGCAGCAGGGCGGTTACCCGACGCCCGCCGCCTCGCCGTACCCGCCGCAGCACCAGGGGGCGTCCACGCCGCCGCCGTACAACCTGACGCCGTCCGCCCCCGCGGGCGGTTCGCCGGGCGGCGGCAGGAGCAACAAGCTGGTGGTCATCGGCTCGATCGTGGTCGCCGTCCTGGTCGTCGGCGGTCTGATCGGCGCGCTGACGATGAACAAGGACGGCGACGACGCCAAGGGCGGGGACAGCACGGCCAGCGCCTCGCCGTCGAAGGCGGCGGGCTATCGCGGGCCGGACAGGACGAAGACGATCGATCAGGACAAGTGCACGGAGCCCGATGAGTCGTACAACGACCCCGACAAGATCAAGGTCCCGGACTTCACCTTCCGGTACATCGGCTCGGTCAAGGAGTGCTTCAACGCCGCCGGCTGGCGGATGAAGGTCGTCGAGGTCGACGAGAACACCTATGGCGAGGGCTCGGTCAGGGACCAGTTCCCCACGGCCGGCACGGACGTCGACCCCGAGAACATGCCGGTGATCCAGCTCAAGGTCTCGACGGGCAACCCGCCCTCCGACTGATCGCGGGACCGGCGCGGACGTGCGACGAAGGGCCCGGCAGCCGTCGCTGCCGGGCCCTTCACGATGTCGGTGGATCGTCGCTGTGCCTGCGCGTCCCTACAGGTAGGGGCCGCCGGACCGGCCGCCGCCGGGGCCCGGGTGCGGCTCCTCGCCCTCCGGGACGGCGCCCGGCGGCAGGGCGCGGCGCATCTGCTCCAACTGGGCCCGCGCGGCCATCTGCTGGGCGAACAGCGTGGTCTGGATGCCGTGGAACAGGCCCTCCAGCCAGCCGACCAGTTGCGCCTGCGCGATCCGCAGTTCGGCGTCGGTCGGGGTGGCGTCGTCCGTGAAGGGCAGGGAGAGCCGCTCCAGCTCCTCGACCAGCTCCGGGGCCAGGCCGTCCTCCAGCTCCTTCACCGAGCTGGAGTGGATCGCCTTGAGCCGGACCCGGCTCGCCTCGTCCAGGGGCGCGACGCGCACCTCCTCCAACAGCTGCTTGATCATGCTGCCGATCCGCATGACCTTGGCAGGCTGCTCCACCTGCTCGGTCACCGGGATCTCGCGGGAGTCGTCGTCCCCGCCGCCGCCACTGAGCGCCATTCCGTCCTGGCCGACGACCAGGATCTGGGGGTTCTCCGGCGACCTGTCGTTCCTCGGCATCTCCATGCCGCCATTGTCTCGCACCCGTGTACCCGGGCCGGGTGGTGCCCCCGTGGAAACGTCGTCCACCGCGTTCGGGGGAGCCCGAAATGCCAGCATTGTCCGCTGATGTGAGGATTATACCGTTGATTTTCGCGACTGGACATCACCGGGAGGGGGTCACGGGTGTGACTCCATGGCTGCGCGCACTGAGGGCGACGGGGCTGGTGGGGGCGCTGGGGGTCGGCGCGCTGGTGTCGCCGTGCGGGGCGGAGGCGGCGCACGGCGCCGGGATCGCGGCGGTGTCCCCGTCCCCTTCGAGGCCGGGTCCCGCCCCGGCGGTGGAGGCCGCCGATCCGGACGGCACCGGCGGCACCGGCGGCTCCGGCGGCACCGACGAGCACGACCGGCCCGAGCGCCCCGACGATCACGATGGCCCGGGGCGCCCTGAACACCCGGAGCACCCGTCGCCGGAGCGCCCGGAGCGTCCCGGTGCCGGGCCCGCCTCCCCGTCCGCCGCGGAATCCGGCCCGGACGACCGGCCAACGTCCGCTCCTGCGGGCGGCGCGGGGCGCGGTTCCGCGACGCCCTCCCCTTCTTCCTCGCCCGAGCCCTCCCGGGCGGGGAGTCTGCCGGGCGAGGGACGGCCCCGGCCCGGCCGGACCGAGGAGCGGGCGCAGAACGGCACGGACAAGAACACCGCTCACCGGACGGAGGGCGACGCCCGCGCCGAAGCCCGCTCCACCGCGCCGCCCGACGAGGCCGCCCTGGTGCCGAAGCCCTCCCCGTCCCGGACCGAAACCCGGCCACAGGCACGGACCGAGCCCGTACTGCGAGTCCTCCCCCTGGGCACCGGCCTGGTCCTCATCGGCCTCGGCCTCGCCCTGGCCTTCGTGGGCCTACGCCTGCGCCGGGGCTGACCCGATCGACGGACCGGACGAAGCTCACGCCGTCCGGGTGGGGTGGCGCGAGGCTGGGTCCGCGGGCCGACCCGGCGGCGCGAGCCGGGCTGGGGCAAGCCCCGCCTTCACCTCGACGGGCCGTGGTGGCGCGAGCCGACGTAGGGCGAGCCGGAGTGGCGCGGGCCACGCGGGCCACGCGGGGCGGGCCGAGGTGGGGCGGGCCGGAGTGGGGCGGGCCGAGGTGGAGCGGGCCGAGGTGGAGCGGGCCGAGGTGGAGCGGGCCGAGGTGGAGCGGGCCCTGCCTCCGCGGGCCCGGGGTGGCGCGAGGCGGCGTGGCGCGGGCCCCCACCCCCGCGAGCCAGCGTCGGGCAGGTCCCGCCCCCGTGGGTCAGGCCGGCGTGGGGCGCCGTGCTACGACGTGAGCAGCAGGACCTTGCCGATGTGGCCGCTCTCCTCCACCACCCGATGTGCGGCGGCGGCCTCGCTCATCGGAAGTTCGCGGTCGACGACCGGGCGGACATGGCCCCCGGAGAACAGCGGCCAGACGTGCTCGCGCACGGCGGCCACGATGGCGGCCTTCTCCCCCAGCGGCCGGGCGCGCAGCGAGGTCGCGCTCACGGCAGCGCGCTTGGCGAGGAGCGCGCCGATGTTCAGCTCGCCCTTCACGCCGCCCTGGAGTCCGATGATCGCGAGCCGACCGTTCACGGCGAGGGACTGGACGTTGCGGTCAAGGTACTTCGCGCCCATGTTGTCGAGGATGACGTTGGCGCCCGCACCGCCCGTCGCCTCCTTCATCTCGGCGACGAAGTCCTGCTCCCGGTAGTTGATCAGGATGTCGGCGCCCAGCTCGGCGCAGCGCTCCAGCTTCTCCTTGGTGCCCGCCGTCACGGCGACCTTGGCGCCGACGGCCTTGGCGAGCTGGATCGCCATGGTGCCGACACCGCTGGAGCCGCCGTGCACGAGCAGCGTCTCACCGGGGCCGAGGTGGGCGACCATGAAGACGTTCGACCAGACGGTGCAGACCACCTCGGGCAGGGCCGCCGCCCGCCCGACGTCGATGCCCTCCGGAACCGGCAGCAGCTGACCGACCGGGACGGCGACCTTCTCGGCGTAGCCGCCACCGCTGAGCAGCGCGCACACCTCGTCCCCGACGGACCAGCCGGACACGCCCGCCCCGAGGGCCGCGACGCGCCCGGCGCACTCCAGGCCGGGGTAGGGGGAGGCGCCGGGCGGCGGATCGTAGAAGCCCTGGCGCTGCATGATGTCGGCGCGGTTGACGGCACTGGCCGCCACCTCGACCAGGACCTCGCCCTCGCCGGGTGCCGGATCGGGGACCTCGGCCCAGACCAGCGCCTCGGGGCCTCCGGGTTCGGAAATCGTGATCGCGTGCATGGGGGCGACGCTACTCCTCCGCCCCTGTTCGGGACCGTCCGCCGGGTATCCGTGTGCGCGACCGATGAGTTTGCGCGACGGTGAAGGTCTTCCCCTGCGTATCCCAAGGACGCGGAAGGACCACCAGCATGAGCACGGACACGTCCCCACTCGCGATCGAGACCGAGGGACTGGTGAAGACGTTCGGTGAGACCCGGGCCGTGGACGGGGTGGACCTCGCGGTGCCCGCCGGCACGGTCTACGGCGTCCTCGGCCCGAACGGCGCGGGCAAGACCACCACCGTGAGGATGCTCGCCACCCTCCTGCGGCCGGACGGCGGCCACGCCCGCGTCTTCGGACGCGATGTCGTGCGCGAGGCCGACGAGGTACGCGGCCGGGTGAGCCTCACCGGGCAGTACGCGTCCGTGGACGAGGACCTCACCGGCACCGAGAACCTGCTCCTGCTGGGCCGGCTCCTCGGACACGGCAAGACCGCCGCGCGCAAGCGCGGGGACCAGTTGCTGGCGGCCTTCGGGCTGGCGGACGCGGCGGCGAAGCAGGTCAAGCACTACTCCGGCGGCATGCGGCGGCGCATCGACATCGCCGCGTCCATCCTCAACACCCCCGACCTGCTCTTCCTCGACGAGCCGACCACCGGCCTCGACCCGCGCAGCCGCAACCAGGTGTGGGACATCGTGCGCGCGGTCGTGGCCCAGGGCACCACCGTGCTGCTGACCACGCAGTACCTGGACGAGGCCGACCAGCTGGCATCCCGGATCGCCGTCATCGACAGCGGCAGGGTGATCGCCGAGGGCACCAAGGGCGAGCTGAAGGCGTCCGTCGGCGCCGGCTCCGTCCATCTGCGGCTGCGGGACCCGCAGGAGCGGCCGGAGGCCGAGCGGGTACTGCGGAGCCTGCTGGCCGCCGAGGTGCAGAAGGAACCCGACCCGGTGGCCCTCACCGCGCGCCTGGGGGCGGCGGCGAGCGACACCGCCGCCGACCAGGCCGCCAAGGCGCTCGCCGAGCTGGCCCGAGCCGGCATCACCGTCGACAGCTTCTCCCTGGGACAGCCCAGCCTCGACGAGGTCTTCCTCGCCCTGACCGGACACGACACCGGCCGGAGCACCGGCACCACCCCCGGCACCACCCCCGGCACGGACACCGGCGAGAACACCGGCACCGGCACCGGCACGAAGGACGGAGCGGCGGCATGAGTACGGTCACGAGCACCGAGGGCAGGGAACTCACCCCGGTCGGCACCGAGTCGCTGGCCGCCCTGCTGGTCACCAAGGAGCGCCCGGCACGGCCCAGCGCCCTGTCCACGTCCCTGACGTTCGGCTGGCGCGCGATCCTCAAGATCAAGCATGTGCCGGAGCAGCTCTTCAACGTCACCGCCTTCCCGATCATGAACCTGTTGATGTTCACGTATCTCTTCGGCGGTGCGCTGGCGGGCTCGCCCGGTGACTACATCCAGTTCGTGCTGCCGGGCATCCTCGTGATGTCGGTCGTGATGATCACGATGTACACCGGGGTCTCGGTGAACGTCGACATCGAGAAGGGCGTCTTCGACCGCTTCCGCTCGCTGCCGATCTGGCGGCCCTCGGCGATGGTCGGCTATCTGCTCGGCGACGCGCTGCGCTACACCATCGCGTCCGTCGTCATGCTCACCGTCGGGCTGCTGCTCGGCTACCGGCCGGACGGCGGATTGGCCGGCGTGGTCGCCGGGATCGCGCTGCTGCTGCTGTTCTCGTTCGCCTTCTCGTGGATCTGGACGATGTTCGGGCTGATGCTGCGCACCGAGAAGTCGGTGATGAGCGTCAGCATGATGGTGATCTTCCCGCTCACCTTCCTGTCCAACGTCTTCGTCGACCCGAAGACCATGCCGGGCTGGCTTCAGGTCTTCGTCAACAACAGCCCGATCACACATCTGGCGTCCGCGGTGCGCGGGCTGATGGCGGGTGGCCGGCCCGGCGCCGAGATCGCCTGGACCCTGGGCTGGGCGGGCCTGTTCCTGCTGGTCTTCGGCCCGGTCACGATGCGGCTGTACAACCGCAAGTAGCCGGTGGCGGTACGCGGTCGGCGCCCCGTGCGGGAGAGGCGCGGGGCGCCGTGCGCGGTTCGGGGCCGTCAGTCGCGGGGCAGCGGGCGGGCGTCGGGTGCCACATGGGTGGCCGGTGTCGCCCGCACGATCGTGATCAGACGGTCCGTCAACTCCAGGGTGCCGACCGCCGGATCGTCGTATCCGAGCACCCGGTGCCCGCGCAGCACGCTGACCACCAGGTCGTCCAGCTCGCGCGGGTTCTTGCCCACCTCGGCCTTTATGGCCGGCCGTTCGACGAGATCGAGCCCGCTGCCCTGGCTGATGAGGTCCTCCATGACCATGCCGGCGGCGGGGCTGAGCACGGAGAGCCCGAGCAGCCGGCCCGCGGCACTGGCACTGGTGATCACGGCGTCGGCGCCGGACTGCTTCAGCAGCGGCGCGTTCTCCTCCTCGCGGACCGCCACCACGATCTTCGCGCCGCGGTTGAGCTGCCGGGCCGTCAGCGTCACCAGGACCGCCGTGTCGTCGCGCTGGGTGGCGATGATGATCTGCTTCGCCCGGAACGTCTCGGCACGGTTCAGCACGTCGCTGCGCGTCGCGTCACCCATCACGCCCGCGTAGCCGTGGGCCGTCGCGGCCTCGATGGCCTTCTCGCTGGGGTCGACCACGACGACCTGCTCCTTGCGCAGCCCGGTCGCGCAGACGGTCTGGATCGCCGACCGCCCCTTGGTACCGAAGCCGACGACAACGGTGTGATCGCGCAAGGCGGACCTCCAGCGGTTCAGGCGCCACTCCTCCCGAGTGCGCTCGGTGAGGGCTTCCAGCGTGGTGCCGACCAGGATGATCAGGAACAGCACGCGCAGGGGCGTGACGACCAGGATGTTGGTCAGCCGGGCGGCGTCACTGACGGGGGTGATGTCGCCGTATCCGGTGGTGGAGAGGGTGACGGTGGCGTAGTAGAAGGCGTCGAGGAGGTCGACGGAGCCGTCGGAGCTGTCCGTGTAGCCCTCGCGGTCGGCGTAGACGACGAACGCGGTCGCCACCAGCACCACCAGGGCCAGGGACAGCCGTTTGCCGACCTGGCGGATCGGGTGCTCCACCAGTGTCCTGGGGAGTTTCACCCGATGGGTCACGAGGTGCTCGTCCGCCTGGCGGGCGATCGTGTCCTGGCCCGGAAGTTTCACGTGAAACACACCCCGATCCCGGCGCTGGCCCAGGGCAGGTCGAGCAGCTCAGCCTCCTGGCCCGCTCGCGCACCGCCCAGGGGTACGACGGCCAGGGCGTCGGCCGCCGCGATGCCGCGCAGCATGGCGGGACCGTTGTAGTGGAGCGGCACGGCCGCGTCGCCGCGCAGTACGACGGGGACGAGCCGGGTGTCGTAGGGGTGCCCGTGCACCGCGTCCCGCAGCGGCAGCGTGTACGGCTCGGGCGCCGGGCGGGCGGCGAGGGTGCGCAGCAGCGGCTCGGCGAGGGTGAGCAGTCCGGAGACGGCGGCGAGGGGGTTGCCGGGCAGCCCGACGAGGTGCTGGTCGTCCTTGAGGCGGGCCAGCAGCATGGGGTGGCCGGGGCGTACCTTGACGCCGTCCACGAGGAGTTCGGCGCCGACCCGGCTCAGGATCGGGTGGACGTGGTCGACGGGTCCCGCGGCGGTGCCGCCGGTCGTGACGATCAGGTCGGCGTCGGAGGTCGTGACGGCGCGGTGCAGGACCCTGGCGTTGTCGCCGATCCGGCGGACCGCGCGGACCTCGGCGCCCAGGGCCCGCAGCCAGGGCGGCAGCATCGGGCCGAGCGCGTCCCGGATGAGGCCGTCGTGCGGGAGTCCCCCGGTGAGCAGTTCGTCGCCGAGGACGAGCACGTCGACGCGGGGGCGGGCGACCGCGGTGAGGGTGTCGTAACCGGCGGCCGCCGCGAGGCCCAGTACGGCCGGGGTCGCGAGGGTGCCGACGGGCAGCAACTGGTCGCCGCTGCGGCACTCCTGACCGCGCGGACGGATGTCCTGGCCGTGGACGACCGCGCGGGTGGGGTGCAGACGGCCCGAGTCGTCGGTGCGGCCGTGCTCGGTGCGCAGTACGGCGGTGGTGTCCGGGGGGATACGGGCGCCGGTGGCGATCCGGGCGGCCTCGCCGTCGCCGAGGGGGGCGGGCTCCGCGTGTCCGGCCAGGACGCCCTCGTCGCGCACGGCCCAGGGACCCGGACCGGCGACGGCCCAGCCGTCCATCGCGGAGGTGTCGAAGGAGGGCAGGTCGACCAGGGCGGTGAGGGGCGCGGCCAGGGTGCGGCCGAGGGCGGCGTCGAGGGGTACGGAGACCGGGGCGCGGCGGGCGGCGCGGACAGCGGCGCGGGCGGCCCGCTCGGCGGTCGCGCGTGCCTCGGACCAGGGGGTCGCGCGGTGGTGGGACCGCGCAGCGGCGTGCGGGGCGCCGTGGTGCCCGTGGTGCGCGGCTCGGGCGGCCGCGGTCGCGTGGCGGTCGCCCTCGGGAGGGCCGGGGATCTCCTTCACGAGGGCGAGTGCCTCCTCGACGCCGAGGTCTTCCGCTTCCTCGTCGGCGCGCGTACGGGGGGAGGTCATCACACGTCCGGGCGGGGGTCGGGGGCCGCGCCGGGACCGGCTTCGGCGGCCTCCTGTGCCCAGCGCTGGGCGAGGGCCGCGGCCTTGCGGGCGGCCTCGGCGACGGCCTCGGGGCCTCCGCCGGCCCGCCCGGCCGCGTAGCCGACGAGGAAGGTGGTCAGCGGGGCCGCGGGCCTCGCCACCCCGTGGGCGGCGTCACGCGCGAGGTCGAGCAGGACGCCGGTGTCGACGTCCAGGTCGAGGCCCAGCTCGTCCTTGGCTGCGGAAATCCATTCATCCAACACGTGACCATGCTCCCTGATGCGTGCCCTTGCGGTGGCGATGTCGTCCCAGGTGTCGCAGTCGAAGGAGGCGACGGCGCCGGGGACGCGGGTGAGACGGAGGGCGCCGGTCAGGCGGCGCAGCGGCAGCCCGGTGAGGTCCGCCCGGCCCGCCGGGTCCCGGGTGAGCGCGGCCAGTTCGCGGCGTACGGCGGGCGCGCGGTAGACGGCGACGAGGGGCTGGTCGCGGCCGTCGGCGTCGGTGAGCAGCGCGCCGTCGGCGTCGCTCGCGGCGAGGGCCGACAGCAGTCGTCCAAGGGCGGGTCCGGCGAGGAACGGCAGGTCGGCGGAGAGCACCACGACATGCTCCGCCGTGGTGTGCCGCAGTCCCGCGGCGAGGGCGGCGAGCGGTCCGCCGCCGGGCGGGTCCTCGCGCGCCCAGGTCACCGGGCGCGCGGTGGGCCGGGGGTCGGCGACGACGACGGTGGTGCGGGCTCCGGCGCAGGCGGCGAGCACCCGGTCCAGCAGCGCCCGCCCGCCCACGCGCAGGCCGGGCTTGTCCGCGCCGCCGAGCCGCCGGGCGGCCCCGCCGGCGAGTACGACGGCGTCGTACCCGGCGGGGTCGGGGCCCGGTGCGGATCCGGCGGTGGCGCCGGGGCTGCCTGGGGGCTCGTGGGCGGTCATCCCCCGAGTATGCGTCCCCGGGCGATCACAGGGAACGCGGGGAGGCCGCGCGGGCCGGGTGCGCGCGGACGCGCCGTCGTTCTGGGCGCGGCCGGTCCGTGCGCGCCGTCAGCGTGTCACAGGGTGCGCAGCAGCACCGCCGGCTGTTCCACGCAGTCCGCCACGTACCGCAGGAAACCGCCCGCCGTGCCGCCGTCGCACACCCGGTGGTCGAAGGTGAGCGACAGCTGCACCACCTGGCGGACCGCCAACTCGCCCTCGTGCACCCAGGGTTTGGGGGCGATGCGGCCGACGCCGAGCATGGCCGCCTCGGGGTGGTTGATGATCGGCGTGGAGCCGTCGACGCCGAATACGCCGTAGTTGTTCAACGTGAAGGTGCCGCCGGTCAGTTCACCGGGCGTCAGCCGGCCGGCGCGGGCCGCCCCGGTCAGCCGGGCGAACTCCGCGGTGAGCGCCTCGGCGTCGCGCGTGTGCGCGTCCCGGACCACCGGCACGACCAGGCCCCGGTCCGTCTGGGCGGCGAAGCCGAGGTGGACGTGGTCGAACCGCACGATCTCCCGGGCCTGCGTGTCGACGGTGGAGTTCAGCTCCGGGAAGCGGGCCAGCGCGGCGGTGCAGATCCGGGCCAGCAGGGCGACCAGGGAGACCTTCGGCCCGCCGGCTGCGTTCATGGCGGTGCGCGCCCGCGTCAGCCCGGTCGCGTCGGCGTCCACCCAGCAGGTCGCGTCCGGTATCTCGCGCCGGCTGCGGGAGAGCTTGTCGGCGACGGCGCCGCGGACGCCCTTGAGGGGGGTGCGGAGGCCGCCGGACCGCGCCGCGGAGGCCGCCGGAGCCTGCGCCGCCGCGCCGCCCGTGCCCGCCGGGTCCGGTTCGCTCTCCCGGACCGCCGTGCGCCCGCCCCGCGTGGCGGCGGCGCGCAGCGCGTACTCCACGTCCGCCCGCAGGATCAGCCCGTCCGGGCCGGAGCCGGTCAGCTCGCGCAGGTCCAGGTCGTTCTGCCGGGCCAGCCTGCGCACCAGGGGGGAGATGACGGGGACCGGGCCGTCCACCGGCTCCGCGGTACGGACCCGGCCGTTGACCCGCCCGGACACGGCGGACGCCTGCCGGTCCTGGCGTACCCGGCGGCGCCGCGCGGGCGCCTCGGAGGTGCCGTATCCGACCAGGACGTTGCCCGAGCCCTCGGCCTTCGCGCGCTCGGCCCGGGGGTCGGCGCCCTGCGGCTGTCCGGCCGCCGCGCCGTGCGGCTCCCGGGCCGCCTCGTCCGCGGTGCCCGGCTCCCGCGCCGGACCGTCGGCGGCTGCCTCGCCCACCGCCACCGTCAGCAGCGGCGCGCCGACGGGCAGCTCCGTGCCCTCCTCGCCGAAGCGCGCGGTGACCACGCCGCCGTAGGGGCAGGGCACCTCGACCATCGCCTTGGCCGTCTCGACCTCGACGACCGGCTGGTCGACGGCGACGACCTCGCCGACCTCGACCAGCCAGCGCACGATCTCCGCCTCGGTGAGCCCCTCACCGAGGTCGGGCAGCCTGAACTCCAGGCCGCGCCCATCAGAAGCGTGTGCCATCAGCTTTCGGCCTCCCACTGCAGGCGCCCCACGGCGTCCAGGATCCGGTCCACACCGGGCAGGTGGTGACGCTCCAGCATGGGCGGCGGATACGGGATGTCGAACCCTGCCACACGCAGCACCGGCGCTTCCAGATGGTGGAAGCAGCGCTCCGTGATCCGGGCCGCGATCTCCCCGCCCGGACCCCCGAAGGAGCCCGACTCGTGGACGACGACCGCCCGTCCCGTCCGCCGCACCGAGGCGCACACCGTCTCGTCGTCGAACGGCACCAGGGAGCGCAGATCGACGACTTCGAGGTCCCAGCCCTCGGCTCGGGCCGCCTCGGCCGCCTCCACGCAGACGGCCAGCGACGGCCCGTACGTGATGAGCGTGGCGCTCCGGCCGGAGCGCCGCACCACCGCGCGGCCCACCGGTTCAACGGCTGCCGGCTCCTCGGGGTTCCAGGTGTCCTTCGACCAGTACAGCCGCTTGGGTTCGAGGAAGACCACCGGGTCGTCGGAGGCGATGGAGGCGCGCAGCAGCCCGTAGGCGTCGGCGACGGTCGCGGGCGTGACGACATGGAGCCCCGGAGTCGCCATGTAGTACGCCTCGGACGAGTCGCTGTGGTGCTCGACGCCGCCGATGCCGCCGCCGTAGGGGACGCGGATGGTCAGCGGCAGGGGCATCCTGCCGCGGGTGCGGTTGCGCATCTTGGTGACATGGCTGACGACCTGCTCGAACGCCGGATAGGCGAAGGCGTCGAACTGCATCTCGACGACCGGGCGCAGCCCGTACATCGCCATGCCGACGGCCGTGCCGAGGATGCCGGCCTCGGCGAGCGGGGTGTCCGTGCAGCGGTCCTCGCCGAACTCGGCGGCGAGTCCGTCGGTGATCCGGAAGACGCCACCGAGGGTGCCCACGTCCTCTCCCAGGACGTGCACGCCCGGGTCGGCGGCCATGGCGTCGCGCAGCGCGCGCGTGAGGGCCTGCGCCATGGTGGCCGGCTTGACGGCGACGGTGGTCATCGGTGCGTTCCTTCCGGCCCGGCCCCGCCCTCGGCCTCCGCCTCCAGCTCCGCGCGCAGCAGGTCCCGCTGCTCGCGCAGCTGCGGCGTGGGCTCGGCGTAGACGTGGGCGAACAGGTCCATGGGGTCGAGTTCCGGGTCCTGGTTCATCCGGGCGCGCAGGTCGGCGGCCATGGTCTCGGCGTCCTCGCGGGCGGCCCGGACGCCGGCCTCGTCGAGCAGGCCGCGCCCGGTCAGCTCCCGCTCCAGCAGCTCGACCGGGTCGTGCCGGCGCCAGGTCTCCACCTCGGTGTCGACCCGGTAGCGCGTGGCGTCGTCGGCGTTGGTGTGCGCGTCGACGCGGTACGTCACCGCCTCCACCAGCGTGGGACCGCCGCCCGCGCGCGCGTGGCGTACGGCGTCGGACAGGACCTCGTGCACCGCCGCGGCGTCGTTGCCGTCGACCAGGCGGCCGGGCATCCCGTAGCCGACGGCCTTGTGGGCCAGCGACGGGGCGGCGGTCTGCTTGTCGAGCGGTACCGAGATCGCGAAGCCGTTGTTCTGCACGAGGAAGACGACCGGTGCCCGCCAGACGGCCGCGAAGTTCAGCGCCTCGTGGAAGTCGCCCTCGCTGGTGCCGCCGTCGCCCACCATGGCCAGCGCCACCACGTCGTCGCCCTTGAGGCGGGCGGCGTGCGCGAGGCCCACGGCGTGCGGGAGCTGGGTGGCGAGCGGCGTGGACAGCGGGGCGACCCGGTGCTCGTAGGGGTCGTAACCGGTGTGCCAGTCGCCGCGCAGCAGGGTGAGGGCCTCGACGGGGTCGACGCCGCGGGCGACGACGGCGAGCGTGTCCCGGTAGCTGGGGAAGAGCCAGTCCCGCTCCTCCAGGGCCAGCGCGGCGGCGATCTCGCACGCCTCCTGCCCGGTGCTCGATGGGTAGACGGCCAGCCGGCCCTGCTTGGTGAGCGCCGTGGCCTGCGCGTTGTAGCGCCGGCCGCGCACCAGGCGGGCGTAGAGCGTGCGCAGCAGTTCGGCGTCGGCGCGGTCCGCGGCCTTCGTGCCGAGGACGCGGTACGGCTCCGCGTCGGGCAGCAGCGGCGCGGGGTCGGTACGGGGCTGCCAGGCGGGCGGCGGTGTGGGCCGGTACGCGCCCCGCTGCTCCATGACCGTCATGACGGCACCTCCTCGTGGGAGCGGCTGTGGGCTCGCCACGGGTGTGACGGGCCTCACCTACCGATTGTTCGGTCGTCGGCACAATTTGGCTACACGCGACCCCAGGCTGTGGACAAACGGTTCTCCACAGCCTGAGATGGACGCAGTACGTCCATGGCGGGAAGGCGGGGGGACATGGCAGCTGAACAAATGGCCGAACACGCGGAGGAACCCGGTGCTCCGGACGAGGCCGTCCTCCCGCGCCCGCGCCCGCTGGACGCCATAGACCAGGACATCCTGCGCATGCTCCAGGCGGACGGCCGCGCCTCGATACGGTCGGTCGCCGAGCGGGTGCACGTCTCGCGCGCGAACGCCTACGCGCGCATCAACCGGCTCGTCGAGGACGGCGTCATCCGCGGTTTCGGCGCCCGTGTCGACCACGAACGCGCGGGGCACGGCACCTCGGCGTACATCACCCTGAACATCGTCCAGAACTCGTGGCGCACGGTCCGCGCGCAGCTCCGCCGGCTTCCGGGGGCCTCCCACATCGCCCTGGTGGGCGGCGACTTCGACGTGCTGCTCCTGGTGCACGCGCCCGACAACCGGGCCCTGCGCGAGCTGGTCCTCACCCGCCTCCAGGCCATCCCGGAGGTGCTCAGCACGCGGACCCTGCTGGTGTTCGAGACGGAGGACCTCGAACCGCAGAGCTGACCGCCCGCTCAGGAGGTCCCGCGCAGCCCTCCGAACACCAGCCGCACCACCGCGTCGGCCACCTCGCGCTCGGCCGCGCCGCCCCGGCCGTCCGGGCGGTACCACTCGACGATCGAGTTGATCATGCCGAAGACCAGGCGGGTCGCGAGCCGCACCGCCACGTCTCCGCGCACGTCCCCCTCGTCCGCGGCGTCCTTGAGCAGTCCGGCGACCCGGTGGTCGAACTCGCGCCGCCGCTCCAGCGCCCACCGCTCGGTGTCCGTGTTGCCGCGCACCCGCAGCAGCAGCGTCACGTACGGCAGTTCGGCCATGAGCACCTCGACCATGCGCCGCACGACGTACTCCAGGCGCTCGGCGGCGGATCCCGCGCGCGCGTGCTCCTCGTCGAGGATCGCGAAGAGTTCGTCCAGGGCCCGGCTCACGGCCCGGCGCAGGAGTTCCCCCTTGCCGGAGACATGGTGGTAGATCGACGACTTGGAGATGCCGGCCGCCCTGGAGAGGTGCTCCATGGAGGTGCCGTCGTAGCCGCGCTCGATGAAGACCTGGACGGCCACCGACAGCAGCGTCTCGGGCGTGTACGTGTCCCGCTTGGCGGTGCTCATGAGGTGCCCTCCCGGCCGTCGCAGGCGTAGGCGTGGCGCTGGAGCGCGAGGGACGGCACGCAGCGCCCCGACGGGTCCCACCGGTGCACGCCGGCCAGCAGGGAGCAGGCCCAGGCGTCCCCGAGCCGACGGCTCCATTCGAAGGGCCCGAGGGGGTAGTTCACACCCAGACGCATCGCCGTGTCAACGTCCTCCCGCGTGGCAGCGCCCCTGGCGACGGCGTCGAAGGCCAGATCGATGATCCGCGCGACGGTCCGGGCCACGATCATGCCGGGGACCGCGCCGATCACACTGACCTTCTTGCCGAGCGCCTGGAACAGGCCGGTGGCCTCGGCGAGGACCTGCGCGCAGACGCCCTCGCACGCGGACAGGGCGACCCGGGTGGCCGCGCGGTAGTCGAGGGCGAGATCGAAGTGGACAACGTCCCGGGACACGGGCAACCGCCCGTCGGTGAGGCGCAGCGTCCCGCCGCCGGGCAGGACGAGGCCCGCCTCGCCGCCGCCGTCCCCCGTACGGACCTCGACGCCCGCCTCGCGCATCAGCGGTATCAGTTCGGCGGCCGGGCCCAGGTCGCCCTCGACGAGGACGTGGGCGGGCCGGTCGGCCGCTCGCGCGGTGTGCGGCTCGGGACGCCCGGCGCCGTCGCGGTAGTCGTACCAGCCCCGCCCGCTCTTGCGGCCGAGCCGGCCGGACTCGACCAGGCGGCGCTGGGCCAGGGACGGTGTGAAGCGCGCGTCCTGGAAGAACGCCTGCCACACGGAGTGCGTGACGGACTCGTTGACGTCCTGCCCGATGAGGTCGGTCAGCTCGAACGCGCCCATTCTGAAGCCGCCCGACTCGCGCAGCACGGCGTCGACGGTGGCCGGGTCGGCGGCCCGCTCCTCGTACACCGCGAAGGCCTCGGCGTAGAAGGGCCGGGCGACGCGGTTGACGACGAAACCGGGGGTGTCGGCGCAGGCGACCGGGGTCTTGCCCCAGGCGCGGGCCGTCTCGTACGCGCGCGTGGCCGACGCGGCGTCGGTGGCGGACCCGGAGACCACCTCCACCAGCGGGAGCAGCGGCGCGGGGTTGAAGAAGTGCAGGCCGACGAAGCGGCCGGGGGCGCGGAGCGCGCCGCCGACGGCGGTGACGGACAGGGAGGAGGTGTTGGTGGCGAGCAGGCAGTCGTCGCCGACGATGTCCTCCAGGGCACGGAACAGCTCCTGTTTGACGTCCAGCCGCTCCAGGACCGCCTCGACGACCAGCGCGCAGTCAGCGAGTTCGGCGAGGGACCCGGCGGGCTCCAGCCGGGCGCGGGCCGCGTCCCGTCCGGCGCCGGTGAGCCGTTCCTTCTCGACGAGCCGGTCGAGCCGGGCGCCGATCGCGTCGGCCGCTTCCCGGGCCCGCCCGGGGGCGGCGTCGTACAGCCGGACGGTGTGGCCCGCGACCAGCGCCACCTGGGCGATGCCCTGGCCCATGGTGCCGGTGCCGACGACGGCCACGGGGCTGCTGAGGTCGAGTGCTGTCATGTGCGCGATCCTCCCGCACGGGGTTTTCCACAGATGCGGCGGACCCCCTTGTCCCGACCGATCGTTCGGTTACTCTAGCCGTGTCCGCCTGATTCTGCCCAGGTCACCCCAGGTCACGACTCGACGGAGAGTTCGTGAGACGAGGAGTTGGTCCCGCATGGCCGCCGAACTCACCGCACACCAGCTGATCGCCCAGCACCGGCCGACCCTGGACCTGGCGCTGGAAACGATCCGCACGCGCGCGTACTGGTCCCCCCACCCCGAGCACCCGAAGGCCTACGGGGACAACGGCAGCCTGGACATGGCGGCGGGCAAGGCCGCCTTCGACGCCCTGCTCGGCACCCGCCTGGACCTGGGCCAGCCCGGCACCGACGACTGGGTGGGCGGCGAGGTCTCCCCGTACGGCGTCGAGCTGGGCGTGACGTATCCGCACGCGGACCCGGACGTGCTGCTGCCCGCCATGAAGGCCGGACAGAAGGCGTGGCGGGACGCGGGCGCGGAGCTGCGCGCGATGGTCTGCCTGGAGATCCTCAAACGGATCGCCGACCGGACCATGGAGTTCGCGCAGGCGGTCATGCACACCTCCGGCCAGGCCTTCATGATGGCCTTCCAGGCGGGCGGCCCGCACGCGCAGGACCGCGGCATGGAGGCCGTGGCCTACGCCTACGTGGAGCAGGTCCGCACGCCCGACACGGCGGAGTGGACCAAGCCGCAGGGCAAGCGCGACCCGCTGGCGCTCACCAAGCAGTTCACGCCGGTCCCGAGGGGCATCGGCCTGGTCATCGGCTGCAACACCTTCCCGACCTGGAACGGCTATCCGGGCCTGTTCGCCTCCCTCGCCACCGGCAACGCGGTCCTGGTCAAGCCCCACCCGCGCGCGGTGCTGCCGCTCGCGCTCACCGTGCGGGTGGCCCGCGAGGTCCTCACCGAGGCCGGCTTCGACCCCAACCTGGCCGCGCTGGCCGCCGAGCGCCCCGGCGAGGGCATCGCCAAGACCCTGGCGACCCGCCCCGAGATCCGCATCGTCGACTACACCGGCTCCACCGCCTTCGGCGACTGGCTGGAGGCCAACGCCCGCCAGGCGCAGGTCTTCACGGAGAAGGCCGGCGTCAACACGGTGATCGTGGAGTCGACCGACGACTACCGGGGAATGCTCGCCAACCTGGCCTTCTCCCTGTCCCTCTACAGCGGCCAGATGTGCACCACCCCGCAGAACCTGCTGATCCCCCGCGACGGCATCCGCACCGACCAGGGCGACAAGTCCTACGACGAGGTGACCGCCGACCTGGCACGGGCCGTCGACGGACTCCTCGGCGACGACGCGCGCGCGAACTCCCTGCTCGGCGCGATCGTCAACCCGGACGTCAAGGCCCGCCTGGAGGCCGCCGCCGGTCTCGGCGAGGTCGCCCTCGCCTCCCGCGAGGTGACCAACCCGGACTTCCCCGACGCCGTCGTGCGCACACCCGTGATCGTCAAGCTGGACGCCGCCAAGCCCGACGACGCGGCCGTCTGCGCCGACGAGTGCTTCGGCCCCGTCTCCTTCGCCGTCGCCGTCGACTCCGCCGGCCACGCCGTGGAGCTGCTGCGCCGCGGCATCCGGGAGAAGGGCGCGATGACGGTCGGCGCGTACACGACGGACGAGGAGGTCGAGCGGGCCGTGCAGGAGGTCTGCCTGGAGGAGCCGGCCCAGCTCTCCCTCAACCTCACCGGCGGGGTGTACGTCAATCAGACGGCCGCCTTCTCCGACTTCCACGGCTCCGGCGGCAACCCCGCGGCCAACGCCGCCCTGTGCGACGGCGCGTTCGTGGCCAACCGCTTCCGCGTGGTGGAGGTGCGCCGCCAGGCCTAAGTCGCGCTCCAGTGGTACAGCGCCATGGCCACACTGGTCGCGAGGTTGTAGCTGGAGACCTGCGGGCGCATCGGCAGCGCCAGCAGGCGGTCGGCACGCGCGCGCAGTTCCCGCGACAGCCCGCTGCGCTCGGAGCCGAACGCGAGCAGCGCGTCGTCGGGCAGCTTCGTCCCGCGGATGTCCTCGCCCTCCGGGTCCAGCGCGAAGACCGGCCCCGGTGGCAGCTCCGGCACGTCCAGCCGCTCCACGGCGGTCGCGAAGTGCAGCCCCGCACCGCCGCGCACCACCGTGGGATGCCAGGGATCCAGCGGGCCCGTGGTGATCACTCCGGTGGCCCCGAAACCGGCGGCCAGCCGGATCACCGCGCCCGCGTTGCCGAGGTTGCGCGGCTGGTCGAGGACGACCACGGGGGCGGACCGGGGCAGGTGCGCCAGCGCCTCCAGCGCGGCCGCCCGGGAGGGCCGTACGGCCAGGGCGGCCACCGCGGTGGGGTGCGGCCGCGCGACGAGCGACGCGTACGCCTCGCGCGGCACCTCGGTCAGCAGTCCGTTCAGGGTGTCGCACAGGTCGGGCGCCAGTTCCCCGGCGAGGGCGAGGGCGCCCGCGCGGTCGCCGGTCACCGCCACCGGGACCTCGGCGCCGAAGCGCAGCGCGTGCTTGAGGGCGTGGAAGCCGTCGAGCAGCACACACCGCCCGGCGTGCCGGCGCCAGGCGGCCGGCGCGCCGAGGCCGTCGATGCCCTCGGGGGCGGGGTGGCTCATGCCGTGAAGCCTACGTGCGTGTGCTCGGGGCCCCGCTCGTCCCCCGCGTCCGCCGCCGCGTCCTTCTCGCCGGTACCGGCGGCAGGGGCGGCCCTGGGCCCGGGGAGCGCCACCGTACGGCCGTCCCGGCGCCGCAGCAGCCGGTCACGCGCGCGTGCCGCCCGGCCGCCCAGCCGGCGCAGGAACGAGGTCGGCAGGAAGACCGCGTCCGCGGCGATCATCGCCAGCGAGAAGAACGGCAGCCCGAGCGTCACGGCGATCACCGCGTGCTCGGTCATCATGACGGCCAGCAGCACGTTCTTGACCCGCCGGTTGAACAGCGTGAAGGGGAACGCGACCTGCACCACGACCGTGCCGTAGGTGATGAGCATGACCATCGTGCCGCTGGCCGCCAACGCGTCGGAGAGCGCGGGCCAGGGCGAGAAGTAGTCCAGGTGCAGCGGGTAGTAGACCGCCGTGCCGTCCTGCCAGCGCGAACCCTGGATCTTGTACCAGCCGGCCGTCGCGTAGATCAGACAGGCCTCGGCCATGATCACGGCCAGCGCGCCGTTGTGCACGATGTTGGCGACCACGTCGAGCAGGATCCGCGGCTCACCGCCCACCCAGCGCCCCACGGCCCACCACAGGCCCTGCGCGACCCACACCGCCCACAGCAGGACCGGAACGAACCAGTCGCCGTCCAGCCCGCCCGCCAGGGTCGCGGCGAGCAGCGTGAACCCGAACACGCACCACAGCACCGGCCCGGCCCGGTCCACGACACACTCCCCGCGCGCGCGTGCCTCCTCCGCGCGCCGCGCCCGGCGCGCGTCCAGCGACCACACCTGGCCGCAGCGGGTGAGGACGAGGTAGATGCTCATCAGGTGCAGGACGTTGTCGCCGCCGTCCCCCATGAAGACACTGCGGTTCTGCAGCGAGAGCACACCGACCATGAACAGCACGGACACGGTCCGGGTGCGCAGGCCCAGCAGGAGCAGCACGCTGCTCAGCACGGCCAGCGCGTAGCCGGCCTCGAACCAGACCCGCCCGTCCGACCACATCAGCACCGTGAAGGCGCCGTTGTCCGCGAGCAGTTGCTCGGCGAGGTCGTGGCTCCAGGGCCCGTCGGGACCGTACAGCTCGTGGCGGTGGGGCAGTTCGCGCAGCAGGAAGAGCAGCCAGGTGGCGCTGAAGCCGATCCGGATCACGGCCGTCTGGTACCGGCCGAGCGCGGCGCCGGTGACGCGGGCGATCCCGCGGGAGACCGATCGGGCGAGGCCGTTCACGCGGCGTCCCCCTCCTTCGCGCGGGCGGACACCGGCCACCAGGGCAGTTCGCGGTAGGTCGGCCGTCCGGAGACCTTCTCACCGCTCCACGGGGGCGGCTCCACGTTGGTGGTCCGGGAACGGTACTGGACGCGTTCGACGACCCCGCCCGCTCCCGCGGCCCCGTTGCGGTCCAGGCGCAGGGCCGCGATGCGGCGCAGATAGCTCTCGGACAGGGTGCCCCGCAGCCCCACCGGGCGGTTGTCGGAGTCGTGGGTGGAGACGAAGAAGTCCCAGGCCCGGCGCAGTTCGTTCTGCTGGGTGTGGCTCGGCAGCGGATTGCCGTCGATGCCCCGGCCGTCCTCGGCGGACAGGTCGTACCAGCCGGTCGTCCGTATCCCGCCGTCCGCCGTGCTCACCTCGGCACGGACCTGGACGGAGATGTTCTGCTGGAGCGGGTTGGGCGCGAAGAGCTTCCAGTTCTGTTCGAACTCCGGGAAGACCCACTCGTCCACCGCGGTGCCGTGCTGCTTGGTGAGGATGTTCGACGGCGCCACGTGCAGGAACACCAGGCCCATGTGGGCGCAGACGGCCACCGCGACGGCCGCGAGGGCGAGCACGGCACCGACCTGATAGCGCGGGGAGAGCGCGGCGAGGCCGCCACGGGGCTCGGCGGGCGTACGGGGCTCAGTGGCCGTACCGTCCGCCTCACCCGCCTCGTCCGCCTCGGCCGCCTCGGCCGCCTCGGACGAACCCGCGGCGCCGGCGGACCCGGCCGACCCACCGGTTTCCTCCGGACCACCGCTCGACCCGTCCCGCCCCTGCCGGGCGTTCGAGCCCGTGCCGTACGCGTCCATTCCGCCCCGATCCGTCGTTCCGCCGCCCCGCCCCGGGGAGCCCGCACGGCACGCGTGCGGGCGCTCGGCGACGTTCGAACGGGAACGGTACTCAGGACCGTCCGCCCGCACAGCCCCCGGCCGGCCCAGGGGGTGTCGTTTGGATCATGCCGCGGACGCGGGGCCCGGCGCCGGGAGAGCACCGCCGATTCTCCCGCGACCTGATCCGGACGACACCCCCTAGAGCACGTACCCCGGCTCGCCCTTGTCGTCCACCACGGGACGCCCGGCCGCGGCCCACTCCTGCATGCCGCCGTCGACGTTCACGGCGTCGACGCCCTGCTGGACCAGGTACATGGTGGCCTGGGCCGAGCGCCCGCCGACACGGCACAGCACATGGACCCGGCCGTCCTGCGGCGCCGCCTCGGCCAGCTCGCCGTACCGGGCCACGAACTCGCTGAGGGGAATGTGCAGCGCCCCGGCGGCATGGCCCGCCTGCCACTCGTCGTCCTCACGGAACATCCAGCAGGAAGTCGCCGTCCTTGAGGTCCGTGACCTCGACCGTGGGCACACCAGATCCGAAACTCATGCCCCCGACGCTACCCGACGCGGCAGGCCGGTCGGCCGGCTTCACGGTGCCGCCGCGGCTACTGCGCCAGCAGCCCCGCAAGCTCGGTCTCCCGCTCGCTCACCTGGGCCGTCAATTGCTCGGCGATCTCCTCGAGGAGGCGGTCGGGGTCGTCCGGGGCCAGCCGGAGCATCGCGCCGATCGCGCTCTCCTCCAGCTCCTTGGCGAGCAGCGTGAGCATCTCCTTGCGCCGGTCGAGCCATTCCAGCCGGACGTACAGCTCCTCACCTCGGCTCGGGCGCCGCTCCGGTGCCGGCCCGGCCGCCCACTCCTCGGCCAGCGTCCGCAGCTCCGCCTCGTCGCCGCGGGCGTAGGCGGCGTTGACGCGGGTGATGAACTCCTCGCGCCGGACCCGCTCGTCCTCCTCCTGCGCCAGGTCGGGGTGGGCCTTGCGGGCCAGCTCGCGATAGAGCCTGCGGGCCTCCTCGCCGGGCCGCACCCGCTGCGGAGGACGTACCGCCTGGTCCGTGAGCATCGCCGTGGCCTCCGGGAACAGCCCGTCCCCGTCCATCCAGCCGTTCAGCAGCTCCTCGACCCCGGGGATCGGCATCAGCCGGGCCCGCGCCTCGTCGGCCCGGCGCCGGTCGTCGGCGTCCCCGCTGCGGGCCGCCCTGGCGTCGAGGATCTGCGCCTCCAGCTCCTCCAGCCGCGCGTACACCGGACCGAGCCGCTGTTCGTGCAGCCGCGAGAAGTTCTCGACCTCCACCCGGAAGGTCTCCAACGCGATCTCGTACTCGATGAGTGCCTGCTCGGCGGCCCGTACGGCCTGTTCCAGCCGTTCCTCGGGGCGCGGCGCGGCGTCCTCGGGCGGCGCCGCCCGCTCCGCGCCTGCGCCGTCCTCACCCTGCTCAGCTTCCGGGGTCGTCACCCGACCAGCCTAGGCCACGAACCGCCCGGCCCCACCGCGATGGTCACACCCCCGGCTCGGCGGGGACCCGGCCCGCCCGCACGGCCGCGAGCAGCCCTGCGTGGTCCGCCTCCGTGCGGTCGGCGTAGGCCACGGCGAAGGCGGCCACCGCCTCGTCCAGTTCGGCGTTCTTGCCGCAGTAGCCGGCGATGACCCGCGGGTCGGCGCTGTGCGCGTGGGCGCGGGCCAGCAGGGCGCCGGTCATGCGGCCGTAGTCGTCCACCTGGTCGGCGGCCAGCGCGGCGGGGTCGACGCTGCCCTTGCGGTTGCGGAACTGCCGCACCTGGAAGGGCCGCCCGTCGACCGAGGTCCAGCCCAGCAGGATGTCGCTGACCACCTGCATCCGCTTCTGCCCCATGACCACCCGGCGTCCCTCGTGCGCGGCCTCGGGGGCGTCGAACCCGGCGGTCGCCAGATGCGGCAGCAGCGCGGAGGGCCTGGCCTCCTTGACCTGGAGCACGAGCGGTTCGCCCCGGTGGTCCAGGAGCAGCACGACGTACGAGCGCGTGCCCACGCTGCCGGTGCCCACGACCCGGAAGGCGACGTCGTGCACCGCGTACCGGGCCAGCAGCGGCAGCCGGTCCTCGGACAGGGTGGCCAGATACGGCCCGAGGGAGGCCGCGACCGCCGCCGCCTCGGCGTCCGTCACCCGGCGCAGCACCGGCGGGGCGTCCACGAAGCGCCGCCCGCCGTCCCCGGTGGACTCGGTCGACTTGGCGGCGAAGCGCCCGCTGGTGTTGGCCCGCGCCTTGCCGGCCACCCGCTCCAGCGTGCCCAGCAGGTCGTGGGCGTCGGTGTGGGAGACCAGCTCCTCGTCCGCGATGGCGTTCCAGGCGTCCAGCGCCGGGAGCCGGGCCAGCAGCCGCATCGTGCGCCGGTAGGCGCCCGCCGCGTCCCGGGCGGCCGCACGGCAGGTGTCCTCGTCGGCGCCGGCCTCCCGGCCCGCGAGCACGAGCGAGGTGGCGAGCCGCTTGAGGTCCCACTCCCAGGGGCCGTGGACCGTCTCGTCGAAGTCGTTCAGGTCGATGACCAGACCGCCGCGCGCGTCGCCGTAGAGACCGAAGTTGGCCGCGTGCGCGTCCCCGCAGATCTGGGCGCCGACCCCGGTCACCGGCGTGCGCGCCAGGTCGTACGCCATCAGGCCGGCCGAGCCGCGCAGGAAGGCGAACGGCGTGGCCGCCATCCGCCCGGCCCGGATCGGGGTGAGCCCGGGTATCCGGCCGCGGTTGGACTCCTCGACCGCGCTCACCGCGTCCGGCCGGGAGGCGTCCGGGTCGTCGAGCGCGGCGTGCGCGGACCGCGGAACGCGCGTACGCAGCGCCTTGCCCGCCGCCTTCGCCGAGCCGCCCACGGGATAGCGCGCGAACCCCGGCACGGCCGGCACCCGCGGGCCCCCGCCCGCACCCGCCCGCACGCCCGTCTCCACCACGGTCACCGCCCCCGCGGTCGTCCCCCGCGCGGTGGCCTCCGCCGTCGCCTCGGTCATCCCGGCCGCCCTCCCCGTACTCGTACGCACCTGTGCCGTGCCCCTGCCCCTGACCGCGCCGCGCCCGCCCGGCGGCGGCGGCGCGCCACGACCGTACCCCGGGCGAACCGCCGGTACACGGGCCGTGGTCCGGGCCCCGCGCGGCACCCGGGACCTGAGACCTTCCTCACAACGCACCGCGCCGCACACGGAGTTCCGCGCCCTCGTCAGGGCATGCGAAAGCCCCCCAGGTCCGAGACCTGGGGGGCTTTCGACTGGTGCGCGAGGGGGGAGTTGAACCCCCACGCCCTTTCGGGCACTGGAACCTGAATCCAGCGCGTCTGCCTATTCCGCCACCCGCGCATTGGGTGTGTCCTCGGGCTCCGTCCTGTATGGTCCGGCGCCCTCCGACACGAGAACATTAGCACGCTGGACGGGACGGATTCACATCCCTTCCGGGCCCGGGACCAGGGCGCCCAACCTCCTTCGGGCACTCGTCCCGGCCCGTGGCCGTTCACGTATCAACCTCGTACCGGTCCGGCCCGTCTCCCCAGGAGCCGGTAGGGGTCCGCGGTCAGGTGCGGGACACTGGTCGGCGGCCGCCTCTACGATCCTGGGCAGGAATACCCGCGGGAGCGCATCCCGAAGGACCCCGGGAGTTCGAAGGGGAGCTTCGGCGGGAACTCCGAGAGGCGTCGACACCCGTCGACGGGGCCGACAGGGGGAACCAGCCGATCGACCGGCGCGTGGATACGATCAGTAAGCAGTACCAGGTGGGCAGTGAACAGGACGACGGCGACGGAGGAGGTGCCCCATGGGAGTCCTGAAGAAGTTCGAGCAGCGTCTCGAAGGTCTGGTCAACGGCACCTTCGCGAAGGTGTTCAAGTCCGAGGTGCAGCCCGTGGAGATCGCGGGAGCGCTCCAGCGCGAATGCGACAACAACGCGACCATCTGGAACCGCGACCGCACCGTCGTGCCCAATGACTTCATCGTGGAGCTGAGCACGCCCGACTTCGAGCGGCTCAGCCCCTACTCGGGCCAGCTCGGCGACGAGCTGGCCGGCATGGTCCGCGACTACGCCAAGCAGCAGCGCTACACCTTCATGGGACCGATCAAGGTCCACCTGGAGAAGGCGGACGACCTCGACACCGGCCTGTACCGGGTGCGCAGCCGTACGCTCGCCTCCTCCAGCAGCCACCAGGGCGGCCCGGCCCCCGCGGGCCCCGCCGCTCCGGCCGCCCCCGCCGGGCGGCCCGGCGGCGCGGGCGGTGGCTACGGCTACCCGCCCGCCGCCCCGGCGGGCGCCCCGCCCATGCCGCCCGCGCCGCCGCCCGGCCGCCCCGGCGGCTACGGCTACCCGCAGCCCGCGGGCGCCCAGCAGCCCCCGGCCGCACCCGCGCCGGGCGGCCGCACCCGCCACTGGATCGAGATCAACGGCACCCGCCATCAGATCTCCCGCGCGACCCTCGTGCTCGGCCGCAGCACCGAGGCCGACGTGCGGATCGACGACCCCGGCGTCTCCCGCCGGCACTGTGAGATCCGGACCGGAACGCCCTCGACGATCCAGGATCTCGGGTCCACCAACGGCATCGTGGTGGACGGGCAGCACACAACCCGCGCTACGCTCCGCGACGGCTCACGGATCGTCGTGGGCAGCACCACCGTTATCTACAGGCAAGCCGAAGGGTGAACCGGGGGCAATGTCAGAGCTGACCCTCACGGTCATGCGGCTGGGTTTTCTCGCCGTACTGTGGCTGTTCGTGATCGTGGCCGTGCAGGTCATCCGCAGCGACCTGTTCGGTACGCGGGTCACCCAGCGCGGTGCGCGGCGCGACGCCGCACGACCGCAGCAGGCCGCCGCGCGCCAGGGCCAGGCGCCTCCACCGCAGCGCCAGCAGTCGAGCGGCGGCCGGGGCCGCCGCGGCGCTCCCACCAAACTGGTCGTCACGGAGGGCACGCTCACCGGCACCACCGTTGCCCTCCAGGGCCAGACCATCACGCTCGGCCGGGCACATGACTCGACGATCGTGCTGGACGACGACTACGCCTCCAGCCGTCATGCCAGGATCTACCCGGACCAGAACGGCCAGTGGATCGTCGAGGACCTGGGCTCCACCAACGGCACGTACCTGGACCGGTCCCGGCTGACGACCCCCACGCCGATCGGGCCGGGTTCGCCGATCCGCATCGGCAAGACCGTCATCGAGCTGCGGAAGTAGTGCTACACCAATGAAAGAGCGCGAGCGGAGCGAGCACGCAGCGGCGGCCGGCACCCCGGGCCCCGGCGCGCTCCCGACCGGAGGGTGGGCAGTGTGGCTCGACACGACCGGCTGTACCCGGAGCCGACGGGCGAGGTGCGCATGAGTCTGTCACTGCGCTTCGCCGCCGGATCGCACAAGGGCATGATCCGGGAGGGCAACGAGGACTCCGGTTACGCCGGTCCCCGCCTGCTCGCCATCGCCGACGGCATGGGCGGCCAGGCCGCCGGTGAGGTCGCCTCCTCCGAGGTGATCTCCACCATCGTCGCCCTCGACGACGACGTGCCCGGCTCCGACGTGCTCACCTCCCTCGGCGTCGCCGTGCGGCGCGCCAACGACCAACTGCGGCAGATGGTCGAGGAGGACCCCGCCCTGGAGGGCATGGGCACCACGCTGACCGCCCTGCTGTGGACCGGCCAGCGCCTCGGCATGGTCCACGTCGGCGACTCCCGGGCCTACCTCCTGCGCGACGGCGTCCTCACGCAGATCACCCAGGACCACACCTGGGTGCAGCGCCTCGTCGACGAGGGCCGCATCACCGAGGAGGAGGCGGGCACCCACCCGCAGCGCTCCCTGCTGATGCGCGCCCTCGGCAGCGGCGACCACGTCGAACCCGACCTGTCCATCCGCGAGGTGCGGGCCGGCGACCGCTACCTCATCTGCTCCGACGGACTCTCCGGCGTCGTCTCCCACCAGACGATGGAGGACACCCTCGCCAGCTACCAGGGCCCCCAGGAGACCGTCCAGGAACTGATCCAGCTCGCCCTGCGCGGCGGCGGCCCCGACAACATCACCGTCATCGTCGCCAACGTCCTCGACCTCGACACCGGCGACACCCTCGCCGGACAGCTCTCCGACACCCCCGTGGTCGTCGGCGCCGTCGCCGAGAACCAGGCCCAGATGGGCGACAACGGCATCATGCAGACCCCGGCCGGCCGCGCCGCCGGCCTCGGCCGCCAGGGCGGACCGCGCGGCGGGGGCGGCGAGTTCGGCCCGCCCGGCAGCGGCGACACCACCGGCTACGACCCGGCCGGCGGCTTCGACGACTACGGCCCCGACGACTTCGTCAAACCCCGCAAGAGCCGCAGGTGGCTCAAGAGATCCCTGTACACCGTGCTCGCCCTCGCCGTCATCGGCGGCGGCACGTACGGCGGCTGGCGCTGGACCCAGACCCAGTACTACGTCGGTACCAAGGACGACCACGTGGCGCTGTACCGGGGCATCAGCCAGGACCTCGCCTGGGTCTCCCTCTCGAAGGTCCAGAAGGACCACCCCGAGATCGAACTCAAGTACCTGCCGGACTACCAGCAGAAGCTGGTCAAGGACACCATCGCCGAGGGCGACCTGAACGACGCCCGCGCCAAGATCGAGGAACTGGCCGTGCAGGCCTCCGCCTGCAAGAAGCAGACCGAACGGCGCACCGCCGGCACCGAGAACAACGCGAAGACGGACAAGGGCGAGGCCGAAGGCGCCACGGGAACCAGCACCGCCTCCCTCACGTCCAAGGCCTCACCGAGCCCGAACCCGTCGGGAGCGCCCGAATCGTCCGAGTCACCGTCCACGACCGCACCCACTCCAGGCCCCGGCCCGACCCTCTCGGAGGAAGAGCAGAAGGTCGTCTCGCTGTGCGGTAAGCAGTAGGCAAGCCGTGAGAGGCCCTGTCACACGATGAGCAGTACTACCAACTCGCCGACGCACCACACGTCCACGATCGGCGCCATCGGCGCCCCGAGCCGGCGCAACACCGAGCTGGCTCTGCTCGTGTTCGCCGTCCTCATCCCGGTCTTCGCCTACGCCAACGTGGGGCTGGCCATCAATGAGGAAGTGCCCGCGGGCCTGCTGAGCTACGGTCTCGGCCTCGGCCTGCTGGCCGGCGTCGGCCATCTCGTCGTGCGCAAGTTCGCGCCGTACGCGGACCCGCTGCTGCTGCCGCTCGCCACCCTGCTCAACGGGCTCGGGCTCGTCGCGATCTGGCGCCTCGACCAGTCCGAACTGCTCCAGAGCATCGACCAGGCCGGTACCGCCGCGCCCCGCCAGCTGATCTACACCGCGATGGGCATCGCGCTGTTCGTCGCCGTGCTGGTCTTCCTCAAGGACCACCGCGTCCTGCAGCGCTACACCTACATCTCCATGGTCGGCGCCCTGTTCCTGCTGCTGCTCCCGCTGGTCCCGGGCCTCGGCAAGAACATCTACGGCGCCAAGATCTGGATCCAGGTCGGCTCCTTCTCCATCCAGCCAGGAGAGTTCGCCAAGATCGTCCTCGCGATCTTCTTCGCCGGCTACCTGATGGTGAAGCGCGACGCGCTCGCCCTCGCCAGCCGCCGCTTCATCGGCCTCTACCTGCCGCGCGGCCGCGACCTCGGCCCCATCCTGGTCGTCTGGATCGTCTCGATCCTCATCCTCGTCTTCGAGACCGACCTCGGCACCTCGCTGCTCTTCTTCGGCATGTTCGTGATCATGCTGTACGTCGCCACCGAGCGGACCAGCTGGATCGTCTTCGGTATGCTGATGTCCGCGGTCGGCGCCGTCGGCGTGGCCAGCTTCGAACCCCACATCCAGCAGCGGGTGGATGCCTGGCTCGACCCGATGAAGGAGTACACGCTCTCCCGCGCGGGCGTCAGCGGCCACTCCGAGCAGGCCATGCAGGCCCTGTGGGCCTTCGGCTCCGGCGGCACGCTGGGCACCGGCTGGGGCCAGGGCCACTCCGAGCTGATCCGCTTCGCCGCCAACTCCGACTTCATCCTCGCCACCTTCGGCGAGGAACTCGGCCTGGCCGGCCTCATGGCGCTGCTCCTGCTCTACGCGTTGATCGTCGAGCGCGGTGTCCGCACCGCCCTCGCCGCCCGCGACCCCTTCGGCAAGCTCCTCGCCATCGGCCTCTCCGGCGCCTTCGCGCTCCAGGTCTTCGTGGTCGCCGGCGGCGTCATGGGCCTCATCCCGCTCACCGGTATGACGATGCCCTTCCTGGCGTACGGCGGTTCCTCCGTCATCGCCAACTGGGCCCTGATCGGGATCCTGCTGCGCATCAGCGACACGGCGCGCAGACCCGCGCCCGCCGCACCCGCCAACCCCGACGCCGAGATGACCCAGGTGGTCCGACCGTGAACAAGCCACTGCGCCGAATCGCGATCTTCTGCGGCCTCCTCGTCCTCACCCTGCTCATCCGCGACAACTGGCTCCAGTACGTCCAGGCCGGCGAACTCAAGGACGACGAGCACAACCGCCGCGTCGCCATCGAGCGGTACGCCAGTCCCCGCGGCGACATCATCGTCGACGGCAAGGCCATCACCGGCCACGCCACCACCGAGGGCGACTTCAAGTACAAGCGCACCTACAAGGACGGCGCCATGTGGGCGCCCGTCACCGGCTACGTCTCGCAGGCCTACGGCGCCACGCAGATCGAGTCGATCGACGACGGCATCCTCAGCGGCAACGACGACCGGCTCTTCTTCCGCAACACCCTCGACATGATCACCGGCAAGAAGCGCGAGGGCGGCAATGTCGTCACCACCCTCAACAGCGCCGCCCAGAAGGCCGCCTACGACGGTCTGAAGAAGCAGGGCGCCAAGGGCGCCGTCGTCGCGCTCGAACCGTCCACCGGCAAGATCCTCTCGATGGCGTCCTACCCCTCGTACGACCCCACCGGCATCGCCGGGAGCGACGACGCGGCCGGCGAGGCCTGGAACAAGCTCCAGAAGAAGAACAACCCCGACGACCCGATGCTCAACCGCGCGCTGCGCGAGGTCTACCCGCCCGGCTCCACCTTCAAGGTGCTCACCGCGGCCGCCGCCCTGGAGCACGGCCTGTACCACTCGGCGGACGACAAGACCGACTCCCCGCTGCCGTGGACCATGCCGGGCACCACCACCGAACTGGCGAACGAGGGCGACCTGCCCTGCAAGGACGCCACCCTCCGCGAGGCGCTGCGCGTCTCCTGCAACACCGTCTTCGGCAAGGTCGGCGCCGACCTCGGCAACGAGAAGATGCTGGAGACGGCCAAGAAGTTCGGCTTCACCGAGGAGCAGTTCGTCCCGGTCCGCGCCAACGCCTCGGTCTTCTCCGACGACATGAACGACTCGCAGGTCGCGCTCTCCTCCATCGGCCAGTTCAACACCGCCGCCACCCCGCTGCAGATGGCCATGGTCACCTCGGCCATCGCCAACAACGGCACCCTGATGAAGCCGTACATGGTCGACGAACTCCAGGCCCCCAACCTCGACACCATCGAGAAGACGGACCCCGAGGAGATGAGCAAGCCGCTCTCCGCGGACAACGCCCAGATCCTCCAGTCGATGATGGAGACCGTGGTCAAGGACGGCACGGGAACCAACGCCCAGATCGGGGGCGTCACCGTAGGCGGCAAGACCGGTACCGCGCAGCACGGTGTCGACAACAGCGAGAACCCCTACGCCTGGTTCATCTCGTACGCCAAGGGCGACGACGGCAGCTCGCCGGTCGCCGTGGCCGTGGTGATCGAGGACGAGAACGCGGTCCGCGACGACATCTCCGGCGGCGGCCTCGCGGCACCGATCGCGAAGAACGTCATGGAGGCCGTCATCAACAGCAAGAAGTGATCACCCGATGAACGGGACGTGACTCCGGTCACGTCCCCCGCACATCGACGCACGTTGCGATACCGGTCCTGTATCGGCTGCCGGGCTTGGCCAAGGCACACAAAGCGAGCCGGGTACGGTAGGCCGGACGGCAGCCTCCGACCGTACAAGCATGCCGGTCGGGACCGACGGAGAGGGCTGGTAGGTAACCATGGAAGAGCCGCGTCGCCTCGGCGGCCGGTACGAGCTGGGCCCAGTGCTCGGCCGTGGTGGCATGGCGGAGGTTTACCACGCTCATGACACCCGGCTCGGACGCCAGGTGGCGGTGAAGACGCTCCGCGCGGACCTCGCGCGCGACCCGTCCTTCCAGGCCCGCTTCCGCCGGGAGGCCCAGTCGGCCGCCTCGCTCAACCACCCCGCGATCGTGGCGGTCTACGACACGGGCGAGGACTACATCGACGGGGTCTCCATCCCGTACATCGTCATGGAGTACGTCGACGGCTCCACGCTCCGTGAGCTGCTTCACTCCGGCCGCAAGCTGCTGCCGGAGCGGACCCTGGAGATGACCATCGGCATCCTCCAGGCCCTGGAGTACTCCCACCGGGCCGGCATCGTCCACCGCGACATCAAGCCGGCCAACGTCATGCTCACGCGCAACGGCCAGGTCAAGGTCATGGACTTCGGCATCGCCCGCGCCATGGGCGACTCCGGCATGACGATGACCCAGACCTCCGCCGTCATCGGCACCGCCCAGTACCTCTCCCCCGAGCAGGCCAAGGGCGAGCAGGTGGACGCCCGCTCCGACCTGTACTCCACCGGCTGCCTGCTCTACGAGCTGCTCACGGTCCGACCGCCCTTCGTCGGGGACTCCCCGGTCGCCGTCGCCTACCAGCACGTGCGCGAGGAACCGCAGGCGCCGAGCGTCTTCGACCCCGAGATCACGCCCGAGATGGACGCGATCGTGCTGAAGGCCCTGGTCAAGGACCCCGACTACCGCTACCAGTCGGCCGACGAGATGCGCGCCGACATCGAGGCCTGCCTCGACGGCCAGCCCGTCGCCGCCACCGCCGCGATGGGCGCCATGGCCGCCGGCGGCTACGGCGCCTACCCCGACGACCAGCCGACCACCGCCCTGCGCTCCGACGGCGGCGCGGGCGCCACGACGATGCTGCCGCCCATGAACCCGGACGACGGCGGCTACAACTACGACGACCGCCCCGACCGGCGCCGCCAGCAGCCGCGCAAGTCGAACACCTCCACGATCTTCCTGGTGCTGGCCGGCGTCCTCGTCCTGGTCGGCGCGATCCTGATCGGCAAGTACGCGTTCACCGGTGGAGGAGCGGGCGACGGCAAGGTCGCGGTGCCCGGCCTCATCGGTCTGAGCAAGAGCGACGCGCAGCAGCAGGCGGACAACGTCGACCTGAAACTGACCTTCAAAGAGCAGCCCTGCGAGGATCAGCCCAAGGGCAACATCTGCGAGCAGAGCCCCAAGCAGGGCACCGACGTCGACAAGCAGTCCACCGTGGACCTGGTGGTCTCGACGGGGGCGCCGAAGGTCGAGATCCCGGACGTTCGAGGGGCTCTCCTTCAGCGAGGCGGAAAAGGCCCTGCGGGACAAGGGCTTCGACGTCGAGAAGCAGAGCGAGGAGTCCACCGAGAGCCCGGACACCGTGCTCTCCCAGGACCCCAAGAGCGGTTCGTCGCAGGAGAAGGGCTCGACCGTCACCCTCACCGTCGCCAAGGAGACCTCCAAGGTGACCGTGCCCAGCCTGCTGGGCAAGTCCCCCGACGACGCGAAGAAGCTGCTGGACGAGAAGGGCCTCGTGCTCGGCAGCCAGTCGGAGGGGGAGTCCACCGACCAGGCCGAGGGCACGGTCTTCGAGCAGAGCTTCGCCCCGGGCACGGACGTCGACCGCGGCAGCACGGTCGACATCAAGATCGCCAAGGCGCCGGCGGAGGAGGAGAAGCTCGCGATGCCGAAGGTCACGCAGATGACCGTCGGCCAGGCCAAGGAGGTTCTCGGCCAGAACGGCCTGGAACTCGAGAAGGTCGAGGGCGGGGGCGACGACAACTCCGTGGTGTTCGCGAGCAACCCGCCCGAGGGCCAGGAGGTCAAGAAGGGCGACAAGGTCACCCTCTTCGCCGCCGGCCAGGGCGGCGGTGACAACAACGGCGGCGGCAACAACGGCGCCGGCTTCATCGGTGGCCTGCGCGGCGGCGGGTGACCCACCGCACGCTCATGACGGAGCCCCGGTCCCCGCGCGGGGACCGGGGCTCCGTCATGACGGGGGGATCAGCGCAGCTCCGCCGGCGGGGTCCGCTCGCCGTCCACCTTCTCCGTGCGGACCAGCTCGCCCCACACCACGTACCGGTACCGGCTCGTGTAGACCGGCGTGCAGGTCGTCAGCGTGATGTAGTGGCCCGCCTTCTTCTTGCCGGACTCCCCGGGAACCTTCTCGAGGACCTTGACGTTGAACTTCGAGGTCTCGGCGAGGACGGCGTAGGTCCGGTAGACGTACCACGTGTCCTTCGTCTCGAAGACGATCGGGTCGCCCTCGCGGATCTTGTCTATGTTGTGGAACTTCGCGCCGTGCCCGTCCCGGTGGGCCGCCAGCGAGAAGTTGCCCTTCTTGCCGGAGGTCGGCAGCGTCGCCTTGACCGGGTCGGTGTAGTAGCCGGCCACGCCGTCGTTGAGGATCTTCATCGACGTGCCCTTCTCCACCAGGATGTCGCCCCTGCCCATCGCCGGAACGTGCAGGAAGCCGATGCCCGCCTTGGTGTCCAGGGCCCCGGGGCCGTCCGGACCGACCCTGTCCTGCGCCCAGTTGTCACGGACCTTGCCGGCCTGCTTGTCCGCCGCGCGGTCGGCGACCACGTTCGTCCACCACAGCGAGTAGACGACGAACAGGCCCAGCACCAGGCCCGCGGTGATGAGGAGTTCGCCGAGGACACCGACGGCCTGTGCGACGACCCCCCTGGGACCGCGTCCGCGGCGGTGTGCCGCGGGTCCCGGCGCGCCGTCCTCGCCGGCGTGCTCCTCGTGCTCCGTGTCGGTGGTCGCTGCCACTGGTCATCCGCCCTTAACTGACGAGCGCATCCGGCTTGCCCTTGCTGCGCGGCCGTTCCTCGACCATCTTGCCCCAGACGATCATCCGGTACTTGCTCGTGAACTCCGGTGTGCAGGTGGTGAGCGTGATGTAGCGGCCGGGGCCCGTGAAACCCGACTGCTTCGGCACCGGTTCGAGCACGGTGACGTTGCTCGGCGACGTCACGGGCAGGATCGACGCCATCTTGTAGACGAAGTACTTGTCCTGCGTCTCCACCACGATCGGGTCGCCCGGCTCCAGCTTGTTGATGTACCGGAAGGGTTCGCCGTGCGTGTTGCGGTGACCGGCCAGCCCGAAGTTGCCCGTCTTCGCGTCCGGCATCGCCGTCTTCAGCGCGCCCTCCGCGTAGTGCCCGACCATGCCGCGGTCCAGCACCTTCTTGCTGCTGATGCCCTCCGCGATCGGCACCACGACGTCCAGCTTCGGAATGTGCAGCAGCGCGAAACCCTGCCCCGGCTCGAAGCTCCCCGGGCTGCGCCTGCCGTTCGCCCAGTCGTCCTGGAGGCTGCTCGCGGCCTGGTCGGCCTGCGCGTGCGCCCGTACGTTCGTCCACCACAGCTGGTACGTCACGAACAGCAGCATCAGCACACCGGTCGTGATGAACAGCTCACCGATCGCGCGGCTGGCGATCACCGCGGCACCCGGTTTGCGCGCACGGGCCCGGCGCCGGGCCTCCACGCGCGACAGGGGCGCCTTCGGCTCCTCGGCCGACTCGGCCACCGCAGAGGCCCCCCGGGAGGCCCCACGGCGCCCGTGACGCCGTTTCGCGGCCTTCCTGCGGGCCGCGCGGCCACCGTCCGCGGGGGCGTCCGCCGAGGAGGCGGTATCCGACTGCCGTGGCGGCGGGACCGGGATGCGCAGCGCCACCGTCTCGTCGTCCCCGAGCACACCGGAACCCCCGTACGGCTGCCCGTACGAGCCCCCCTGGTCACCGGCCGCGCCGGATTCGCGCTCGGGGCGCAGCGCGGTCACGCCGTGGCCCTGCCCACCACCGGGGCGAGCCCCGCCGACCTCGCCACCGCGTCCTGGTCGCCGCACTCCACCAGCCAGTTGGCCAGCATCCGGTGCCCGTGCTCGGTCAGCACCGACTCCGGATGGAACTGCACGCCCTCGACGGGAAGCGCGCGGTGGCGCAGCCCCATCACGATCCCGTCGCGCGTGCGGGCCGTCACCTCCAGCTCCGCGGGCACCGTGCCCGGCTCCGCGGCCAGCGAGTGGTACCGCGTCGCGGTGAACGGGGAGGGCAGGCCGGCGAAGACGCCTCTGCCCCCGTGCTCGACGGGCGAGGTCTTGCCGTGCAGCAGCTCGGGCGCCCGGTCCACCACACCGCCGTACGCCACCTGCATCGACTGCATTCCGAGGCAGACCCCGAAGACCGGCACCCCGGTCGCCGCGCAGTGCCGCACCATCTCGACGCACACGCCCGCCTGCTCCGGCGTCCCAGGGCCCGGGGACAGCAGCACGCCGTCGAAACCGTCCTGGGCGTGGGCCGGCGCCACCTCGTCGTTGCGCAGCACCTCGCACTCGGCGCCCAGTTGGTACAGGTACTGCACCAGGTTGAAGACGAAGCTGTCGTAGTTGTCCACGACGAGGATGCGCGCGCTCACTGGTTGTCCACCGTCACATCGTTGAAGGGAAGCAGCGGTTCGGCCCACGGGAAGACGTACTGGAAGAGGACGTAGACCACGGCCACGACCAGCACGAGGGAGAGCAGCGCCCTCACCCACGCGTTCCCCGGCAGATGCCGCCAGATCCAGCCGTACATGCCGTCCCTTCCGTCGCACCACGGCGCCAGACTCACGCCGTATTGCACCAGACTAACGGCGCCGGGCCCTGCGGAACGGCCTCAATCCACAGGCTGGGCGTAGTGCAGGTCCGCCGTGCCCGAGTAGCCGGGCAGCGTGGCCTTCCCGTCGTCCTCGACCTTCCAGCCGAGCCCGTAGACGTTGACGTACACCATGTAGTTCTGGATGGCCGGGGACGCCGCCAGCGTCTTCTTCAGCCGCGCCGGGTCCCCGACCGCCTGGATCCGGTACGGCGGCGAGTAGACGCGGCCCTGAAGGATCAGGGTGTTGCCCACGCAGCGCACCGCGCTGGTGGAGATCAGCCGCTGGTCCATGACCTTGATGCCCTCGGCGCCGCCCTGCCACAGCGCGTTCACCACGGCTTGCAGGTCCTGCTGGTGGATCACCAGGTAGTCGGGCTGCGGCTCGGGATAGCCGGGGAGCTTGGCGGTGGCGTCCGGCGGGGCGTCGTCGAGCGTGACCGAGATCGCCTCGCCCTTCAGCGGCTGCGTGCCCGCCTCGTGCTCCAGCTCCGCGAGCCTGTCGTCCTCCGACTTCGTACGTCCGTCGTCGCGCGCGGCGAGCGATTCGACGTGCTCGCGCAGGGTCGCGTTGGACTCCTCCAGCTCGCCGTTCTCCCGGCTGCGCTCATGGACGAGGTCGGACAGCTTGAGCAAGGAGGCGTCCGTGCGGATATTGGTGCCCTTCGCGGTGTTGAAGCTGGTGAAGAACAGGAGTCCCGCGAGAGCGAAGACCGCCGCCGTGAGCACCCGCACGGGCCGGAAACGGCGGCTGCGGGCGGGACTGGATCCCGTCCCGGGGGAGTCGGCAGAATTGCTCAACGTACCCTTATCTCCTTCGGCGCCACGGAAGGACTACGCTAACGGACGCCCGGGGGAGCGCTCGAAGTCCCCGTCGCCCCAGTACACCGCCCCCGAGACCGACCCCCCGTTCCCTGCGCGGCCACGCAGCGCATCGACAGGAGAGACCCTCGTGCCGAAGTCACGTATCCGCAAGAAGGCCGACTACACGCCGCCGCCCTCGAAGCAGGCGGCCAGTATCAAGCTGACCAACCGCAGCTGGGTCGCGCCCGTCATGCTGGCCCTGTTCGTCATCGGTCTCGCCTGGATCGTCGTCTTCTACGTCACCGACGGTTCACTGCCCATCGACGATCTGGGCAACTGGAACATCGTGGTGGGCTTCGGTTTCATCGCCGCCGGGTTCGGCGTCTCGACCCAGTGGAAGTAGCCCGGTGACGGCCCCGCGGTAGCTCTGCCCAGAGCTGTCCACCGAGTTATCCACAGCGGTTATCCACATGGGGAAAAGAAAGACGATCTGTGGATAACCCACGGGACATTGACGCCGGTGTGACGGAAGTACCGGCAACCGAAAACACGTTCACCCCCTGCCTGACCTGCGGAAACACAAGTCAGCGACAGGGGGCACACCTGTTCCCGCACGCTGTGCACAAGATCCGGCACCCGCTGTGGAAAACGGCTGCTCAGGTGAGCTGCGCGGTCCTCAACAGGGACAGGCCCACGACCACCACCAGGACCAGCGCGCAGGTGCCGTACTGCACGAGCGTCCGCCTCTCGCGCGGCGCGTGGAGCATGGCGTAGCCGATCGCGACGCCGGCGACGAGGCCGCCGATGTGCGCCTGCCAGGCGATGTTGGCCCAGGTGAAGGTGAAGACGAGGTTGATCACCAGCAGGATGACGATCGGCCGCATGTCGGCGTTGAGCCGGCGCACGAGCGCGGCCGTGGCGCCGAAGAGGCCGAAGATCGCGCCGGAGGCGCCGAGGGTGGCCGTGCTGGGCGAGGCCAGCAGATAGGTGAGGGCGCTGCCGGCCAGGCCGGAGACGAGGTAGAGCGCGAGGTAGCGGGCTCTGCCGAGGGCCGCTTCCAGCGGGCCGCCGAGGAACCACAGGCTCAGCATGTTGAAGCCGATGTGCCAGATTTCCTCATGGGTGAACATCGAGGTCACCAGGCGGTACCACTCGCCCTCCGCCACTCCCTCGGTCGGGACGAAGGGGGCGGGCGGCCAGCGCCCGATCAGCACCATGTCGCTCAGGAACGACGACGGCAACGCGTGGACGGCGATGAACACCGCCGCGTTGATCCCGATCAGGATCTTGGTGATGAGATGCGGGTCGGCGGCGACCGTCCCCCCGGCAAGGGTGCGGGGCCGGGACGCCGCGGGCGCGGGCCCGCCGCCGGTGCGGCCCCTCGCGCAGTCGGGGCAGTGGAACCCGACGGAGGCGTTGACCATGCAGTCCGGGCAGATGGGGCGTTCGCAGCGGGTGCAGCGGATGCCGGTCTCACGGTCGGGGTGGCGGTAGCAGCCGGGCAGGCTCTGAGCTTCCGGCGGGCCGGCTGCCGCGTGATCCATGACTTCCCCTCGATCGTCCTGTGGGCGGAGATACGCACATCACCGCCCCGCCCATCTTTACGGATGAGCGGGGCGATTGGTTCCTGCCCGGTGTGCGGAGGATCAGCCCTCGCGGGGCTCGACGGCGACCGACTCGATGACGACGTCGTCGAGGGGGCGGTCGGTGCGCGGGTTGGTGGGCGTGGCGGCGATGGTGTCGATCACCTTCTGGCTCGCCGCGTCCGTCACCTCGCCGAAGATCGTGTGCTTGCGGTTCAGCCACGTCGTCGGGGAGACGGTGAAGAAGAACTGCGAGCCGTTGGTGCCGGGGCCGGCGTTGGCCATCGCCAGCAGATAGGGCCTGTCGAAGGAGAGGTCCGGGTGGAACTCGTCCTCGAACTGATAACCCGGGCCGCCCGTGCCGTTGCCCAGCGGGTCGCCGCCCTGGATCATGAAGCCGCTGATCACCCGGTGGAAAACCGTGCCGTCGTAGAGCCGGTCCGTGGACTTGTCGCCGGTGGCGGGGTGGGTCCACTCCCGCTCGCCGCGGGCGAGTTCGACGAAGTTCCTGACCGTCTTGGGGGCGTGGTTCGGCAGCAGCCGGACCTCGATGTCGCCTTGGTTGGTCTTCAGGGTGGCGTAGAGCTGCTCGGCCACGTTGTGCCTTCCGTCGTCCTGTGGTGCGCACCGATCCTCGCACGGTCGAGGGCGCGTACCCGGTTCATACCCCGGGTCACGAGCGCTGGACGCCGATCCGTGGCATTGTCGACGGCAGGCTCCCGTTGCCCGGTATTCATCCGTTATTGAGGTTGATCGACTCTTGTTCGCGACTTCATCACCACTTGCCCCGGAGGGCTCGTAGGCAGCGTCCGTGACCCGGATGCCCGCCCTCACATGCCTGGGGGTGCGTCCGCAGGCATGATCCGTAAAAGGGTGGAAAGTCGAATTACCGTACGCCACCGAGGAGGAGGAACCCGTGACCCGCATCGACAGCGTGCGCGCCGCGACCGGTTCGGCGAAGGACAGCGTGCTGCACGCCGCGGAAGTGGTGGCGCCCTACGCCGACACGGCCAAGGACAGGGCCGCTCACTATGCACAGGAGGCGCGCGTACGGCTGGCGCCCAAGGTGTCTCAGGCCGCAGACCAGGCTCGTCTCCAGTACGGCGCGTATGTCGCGCCCAGGCTGGAACAGGCCCGTACGCATGTTCCGCCGAAGGTCGACGCGGCCGCTCAGGAGGCTGCCCACCGTACCCGGCTGGCCGCTCGGCAGGCGGCCGAATACTCACGTCCGAGGCTTGAGCAGGCGGCGGCCGCGGCCGGCCCCGTGCGGGACGAGGCCACCGCGCGGGGCGTCGCCGCGCTGGCCGCGCTTCGAGGTCAGGTCACCGCCAAGGAGATCCACAGGCTGACGCGCAAGCACCGGCGCCGGGCGAAGGCCGGGCGTATCGCCAAGGTCCTGGTGGTGGCGGGTGTCGTGGCCGGCGGCGCCTTCGCCGCCTGGAAGTGGTGGGACAAGCAGGCCAACCCGGACTGGCTGGTCGAGCCGCCGGAGGCGACGGAGGTCCCCGAGTCGGCGCGTCTGACCTCGGTGGACGGCACCGGCGAGGCGCTTCTCGACCCCGAGGTGGAGGCCAAGCAGGCGCAGGAGGCGGAGGACGAAGAGCCCCGCTGACCCTCACCGGACGGTTCTGCCGCCGCCCTCCCGCATCGCCGCGGGGCGGAAGACTTCCAGGTCTTCCGCCCCGCGGCGATGTTTCACGTGAAACATCGCTCAGCGGCCGTAGCGGCGCTCGCGCAGGGAGTAGGAGCGCAGGGCCCGCAGGAAGTCGATCTCGCGGAAGTCCGGCCAGTAGGTCTCACAGAAGTGGACCTCGGCGTAGGCGGACTGCCAGAGCAGGAATCCGGAGAGGCGCTGTTCACCGGAGGTGCGGATGATGAGATCGGACTCGGACCGCGTCTTGGAGTACAGGTGCTTGGAGATGTGCTCCATGGTGAAGGTCTCGATGAACTCGTCGATGTCCCCGCCCTGGGAACTGTGCTCGGTCAGGGCGGACCGTACGGCGTCGACGATCTCGCGCCTGCCGCCGTAGCCCACGGCGACATCGACCTTGGTACCGCCCTTGCGGTCCTGGGTGGCGGCGGTGGCGGTCTTGAGGCGGCTCGCGGACTCGGCGGGCAGCAGATCCAGGGCGCCGACCGCTTCCACGCGCCAGGGGTTGCCCGGTGCGGCGAGCTGCTCGACGACTTCGGCGATGATGTCGATGAGCGGGTTCAGCTGGTCTTCGGGCCGGTGGAGGTTGTCGTCGGAGAGCATGAACAGAGTGACGTGCTCGATCTGTGCGGAATCGCACCAGCGCAGGAAGTCCAGCACCTTCGCCCCGCCGGCCCGGTAGCCCTCGCGCGGGTCGTCGATGCCCGACATCTTGGCCCAGCGACGGTTGCCGTCGAGCATGATGCCGATGTGCTGGGGGCGCGGACGTTCCCTCCAACTCCCTGACCAGCCGCTTCATATAGAGCGCATCGAGAATGGCCCGTACCTTCGCCCGCATGGTCTACCCCTTCCACCTCGTCGGCAGCGACCGGACAACTCCGACGGCGATGAGCCCCGTGGCACCGCCCCGCAGGGGTGTGGCGCTGGTGCCCTGTGGGGTGACGATATCAAGAGCGGCCAGCGCCACTCCGGTGCCGAGGAGCCCTCGCCCGCAAGCCCGTTCCCGCTCTGACGCAGGGGCCGGTCGGCTGTTTGACATGGTCAACCGGCCCTTTCCGTCCGGGTATTGATGATCAGCCGGACACGGTCGGTGACGCCGTTGACGGGAAGAGCCCGTCCGATCTTGCGTTACCGCAGGTCGAACGGGCTCTCGACGGTGGAGCCTAGGGGAGTCGAACCCCTGACATCTGCCATGCAAAGACAGCGCTCTACCAACTGAGCTAAGGCCCCGGAGAAGGTGGCGTCCGGTCGGTACCGCGTACCGTCGGGCGCCCCGGACAAGAGTACCGGGTCACCGCCCGGATCTCACAAATGATTGGGGGTCCCGGGGAACAACCACGCTCCGTAAGATGCTCGGCGTGGTTCGCTTGAGCGAACTGCGGTTTTTGGGGAAGCGATGGGGAGACGCAATGGACGCCGCACAGCAGGAAGCCACCGCAAGAGCGCGGGAACTGCAGCGGAGCTGGTACGGAGAGCCGCTGGGGGCGCTCTTCCGTAGGCTTATCGACGATCTCGGTCTGAACCAGGCTCGTCTCGCGGGGGTGCTGGGGCTGTCCGCGCCGATGCTGTCGCAGCTGATGAGCGGCCAGCGGGCGAAGATCGGCAATCCCGCGGTGGTCCAGCGGGTGCAGCTGCTCCAGGACCTGGCGGGGCAGGTCGCGGACGGCAGCGTGAGCGCGGCCGAGGCGACGGAGCGCATGGACGAGATCAAGAAGTCGCAGGGGGGCTCGGTGCTCAGCAACACCGCCACGACGACGAGCAGTTCGGGAGCGCCCACGGTCAAGCGGGTGGTGCGCGAGATCCAGTCGCTGCTGCGCTCGGTGGCGGCCGCCGGGGACATCATCGACGCGGCGGACTCCCTGTCCTCCTCGCATCCGGAGCTGGCGGAGTTCCTGCGGGTGTACGGCGCGGGCCGTACTTCGGACGCGGTCGCGCACTACCAGTCCCACCAGAACTGATCCCGGGATCCGGTCGCCGGGAGGGGCCTGCGACCGGGTCCGGGAGTGGCGCGAGGGGAGGAGCGACACACAGCCATGGGTGAGGTCTTCGCCGGACGGTACGAGCTGGTCGACCCGATCGGCCGCGGTGGGGTCGGTGCCGTCTGGCGTGCCTGGGACCACCGCCGTCGACGGTATGTGGCCGCAAAGGTGCTTCAGCAGAGGGACGCGCACGCGCTGCTGCGGTTCGTCCGTGAGCAGGCGCTGCGGATCGATCATCCTCATGTGCTCGCGCCCGCCAGCTGGGCCGCCGACGACGACCAGGTCCTGTTCACCATGGACCTGGTCACGGGCGGTTCGCTCGTCCACCTGGTCGGGGACTACGGGCCTCTGCCGCCCGCCTTCGTGTGCACGCTGCTCGACCAGCTCCTGGCGGGACTGGCGGCGGTGCACGCGGAGGACGTGGTGCACCGTGACATCAAGCCCGCCAACCTGCTGCTGGAGGCGACCGGGACGGGACAGCCGCGGCTCAGGCTGTCCGACTTCGGCATCGCGATGCGGCTGGGGGAGCCCCGGCTGACGGAGACCAACCTCGTGGTGGGGACGCCGGGTTATCTCGCGCCCGAGCAGATGCTGGGCGCCGAGCCGGACTTTCCCGCGGATCTGTTCGCGGTGGGGCTCGTCGCCCTGTATCTGCTGGAGGGGGCCAAGCCGGACGCCAAGGCGCTGGTGCAGCACTTCGCCGAGCACGGTACGCCGCCCGCGCCGCAGGGGATTCCCGAACCGCTGTGGCAGGTCGTGGCGACACTGGTGCAGCCGGATCCGCCGGCGAGGTTCCGTACCGCCACGGGGGCGCGCAAGGCGCTGGCCGCGGCGGCGGAGCTGCTGCCGGAGCCCGGACCCGACGACGAGCTGATCGAGATCTTCGACCAGGTCGGCCCGCTGCCCCCGGGGTTCGGACCCGACGGTCCGCTCAAGCGGGCGTCGGGCGTGGACGACGTACCGACCGACCCGCGGCGCCCGTCCGACCCCGGCCGCCCCACGCCCTCCGCACCACCGGCACCGGGCCACACCCCGACTCCCCCGGCCGGCCCCCCACCCACACCGGCCGAAACACCGCAGCCCCTCGGCGGGCCCCCACCCAACGCCGCCTGGACGCCCTCCGCCTCCAACGGGACACCGTCCGACCCCGGTTGGACGCCTTCCGCCCCCAACGGGACACCGTCCGACGGCTGGACGCCCTCCGCCCCCAACGGCACCCCGGCCGGCCCCGGTTGGGCACCCTCCGTCCCGGTGGACACCCCGTCGTCGGTACCGCCCGGGGGTGTCCGGCCGACTGCCGTGTCGGAGCCGGGCGGTTTCCCACTACCGCCCCCGCAGGCTGCCGTCACCTCCCCGGCGGCGGCCGGTTCGCAGCCGCCCGCGCACACCCCCCACTCACCGGGCGGCCCCCGCCACCAGCCGCCGTACGCGCCACCGCGGCCCGCGCAGTCATCGGCGCCGTCCCCGCAGCAGCGCGCCAACGTCCCCACCGCCTCGTACACCACCCGGACCCCGCAGGCCGCACCCGCGCAGCACCGTGCGACACGGCGGCGCCGCCGTCCCGGGCCCCCGGCGAGGGTGACGGTCCCGCTCCTGCTCCTCGCGCTGGCCTGCTACGCCGTGGGTTTCTGGGCGCTGACCCGGATCTGATCCGGGCCCCGCACGGGCCGTCAGGACCTGCGCCGGACCACCGCTGTCCACACGGCCAGCCCCATGAGCAGCAGGCTGCCGGTGCCGATGCCGCCCACGGCGACCGCCTTCATGGCGAGGTTCCCGTCCGCGCCCCCGCCCTGCGGCCCGGCCGCCCGGTCCTGGGCCGAGGCCTCGAAGACGCCCTCCGGCCGGGGCTCCCCCGCGTAGTCGGGACCGGTCCGTGCCGCTCCGTCCAGCCGTACGCGCAGCGTCAGTGCGAAGGGGCCCGCGCCGAAGTCGCCGGTCACCTGCGCCGCGAGATGCACCACGACGTAGTAGTCGCCGGCGAACCGCAGCGCGCCGACCTGTCCGTCGGTGGCGTACCGGTTGGCGTACGCCACGGGCGGCAGGGGAGCGAGGGCGACGGTGGTCCGACGGCCGGTGTAACCCCTGGCGGCGTGGTCGACCTCGCCGCGCACGGGGTTGTGCAGGGCCAGGCGCAGGGCGCTGGTGGCGTAGCCGGACGCGCCGCCGGAGCCGGCGAGGTCGGCGGTGAGGTGGAGCCGGCGGCCCCAGTCGACCGGCACCTTGTAATAGAGGGTCTGCCCGGGGCGGACGTCATCGCGCCAGACCCCCTGTCCGAGAGGGGTGGCGTGGGAGAAGCCGCCGCCGCCGGACCGGCGTTCCGGCCGACCGGCGAGGGGTTCGGGTGAGGCGGAGTCCCAGGTCTCGGGTGCCGTGGTCGCGCCGGTCCGCTTCGGGGGCGGTTCGGTGGCGGCGGTCAGCTCAAGGCCCCAGGCTTCCCGCGGGGAGTCCTGGGGCCGGGTGCGCTCGACGGTCACGTAGTAGGTGCCGGCGTCCTGGCACCGGTTCTGGCGGGAGTCGATCTCGCGCCTGCCCCAGGCCGTGACCGGACGGGGGCTGTGCGCGGCGCCGAAGGTCGAGCTGTCGGAGGAGCACGATCCGCCGTCGGCGTCTTGCAGGGAGACCCGGATGCCGTCGACGGCGGTGACCTCGCCGTCGGACCCGGGCACGGCGGTGACGGAGACGTACGCGTTGGAGACGGCGTCCAGTTCGAGGCGGTAGTAGAGGGTGCCGTTCCTCGGCAGCGAGCCGCGGTACGCGGGGCCGGTCTCCAGCGGCGCGGCGTCCGCGGTGCCGCTCGCGCCCTCGATCGTCCGGGCGTCGTCGGCGAAGGCGTAACCGGCGGACGTACCGGCCGCGAGGGCCGCGCCGCCGGGCAGGGCGGCGGCCGTTGCCAGTACGGCGGTCACGACCGCCAGCCGCGCGGGCACCGCGCGTAAGGACGCGTACCGCGAGGTCCGCACGGGCGACCCCGACCCGGCCCGCTCCCAAGCCGTACACCACCGTCCCACGACCCGCCACCCCTCGCGCTCACCGGCACTTCCGCCGCCCGCCCCGGACGGACGTGCCCCATCCTGCCGCGCGCCCCCGTGCCCCCGCACGGGGATCCGGGCAACACAAAACCCCGACCGTTTGACGGCCGGGGTCTGCTCAGGACCGGATGTCGGTCGTACTCACGAACCCGTGGGCACGGAGTCAGTCGCCTCCGTCCACAGATCCTGCTCGGCGCGATCCGCCTGGATCTGGCGGTACACGAGGAGCCCGCCGATGGCGGCCAGTGCGACCAGGAGAAGCTTCTTCACCGCGCGACCTCGTCTTTCCTTGACGTAGGGGACCTCTGGCGCCCGACTATACACACCGGCCGATACCGATCGGTGACCTGCGTCGGCGGCCAACTGCCCGTCATCGAGGCCCCTTAGAAGCGGACGAGCCCGTTCCGATCGAAGGGTGATCACACCCTCACAGGCGGTGACTTTTGCCCGCCTCTCTCCCGCCTGCGCACCTTTTCAGATGCCTTGCACCCATCCGAGTGGTGTTCATCAGAACATCGACGCGCCACGGGCGTCGGTCCATCACTTCGCGAGCCACATACACATCATGAGGAAAGTACGCAAATCGCCCAACCCGAAAGTGAGGGGTCATGGCCCGGAACAAGGTCCTGACACTGTGGACCACCATCGTCACCGCCTTCCTCGCGCTGTGCACGGCGCTCGGACTCATCACCACGACCGCCTCCGCGGCCGTACCGCAGACCGGAACGCACAGCAACACCGAGAGCGCCTCCCCCGAGGCGGCCCCCGCGGCGGCGGCCCCCTGGTCCTGGTCACGCACCGGCTCCCTGCCCCCCACCATGAAGCAGCGCATCCGCGCCGAGGCACACGGCTCGGCACCCAGTTGCCGCCACCGCCCGCCCGCCGACGCAGCCTCGGCCACCGACCTGCTGTGCGACGACCCGGCCGAGTCACCGGCCCGGCACACCGCCACCCAGCACACCGCACCCCTCCAGCAGCACACCGCGCCCCTCCAGCGCTGAGCGAACCGGCGCGCGTACGGCCTTGCCGCGCCGCGCCCACCCCCCGGACCCGACGTCACGGCGATCTGCGTACAGCACCGCACGCGAGAAACGGCCCGGCCGCTCGACAGAGCAGCCGGGCCGCCGCCGCGCCCGGAAGGGAACCCCCGGCGCGCCCCCGAAGCTCAGTCCCCTCCCACGGTCCCCACGAGAGTGATCGCGGCAGCGGGACACCCCTCCACCGCCTCGCGCACCCGCGGCGCGTCGACGTCGTACTCCCGCCCGGGTATCACGGCCCCCAGCCCGCCCTCCTGGGTGAAGACGGACGGGGCCCGGTGAACGCAGTCTCCGGAGCCGTAGCACTGCTCGGGGTCGACGGAGATCCTCATACGCACTCCCGCGGCGGTCGGCATCGGAACCATCACGACCTGCCTGCCCGCGGATCGGAGCGCTGAACCCGCCCCACCCGCCCGCCTGTTCCCGGACGCCCGCACGGACGCGCGGCGACCTGATGTGGCACCGGTCCCTCCCCTCGTGGGGACCGGTACCAGACCACGCCGTCGGCGTACCGCACGCGGTGCCGGAACGGGTCGGGAAGGCTGGGCCGGCGAAGGCCGACCGATAACAGATGGCCTTGTGGGGTGGTTCTCCGAGGGCTGAGCCTCTGACCTGTACGGGTGCCGCACGGCCGACTCGCCACGGTGACGCGATCCTGCCATTCACGGCCCGCGCCGAGGAGGTTCCGGACCCACGGGCCCGATGTAGCCGCAGGTCAGGCATATAGAGTGAGTTTTCCGGTCCGGACGTCCAGGTGCGGGGGAAGTGAGGAGTGGAGACCTTGAGTTTCGACTCAGGGGCACGCACGGCCTTCGCGGAACGCCTCGCACTGCTGTACAAGGAGGCCGGCAACCCTCCCCTCAAGCGCGTGTCCGAGGCGGTCGTCCGCCTCCAGCGGGTGGACGAACGGGGGCGGCCGGTACGGGTCTCCGCCCAGCGGATCAGCGACTGGCGGCGGGCCAGGAACGTGCCCGCCCAGTTCCCCGCCCTCGCGGCGGTCCTGCACGTCCTCATCCCCCAGGCCCGCCGCGCGCGCCCCGTACCGGTCTCCGCCGGCCTGTACGACCTGGCCCAGTGGCAGCGCCTGTGGGAGCGGGCGCTGGCCGACCCGAGCGGTGACCGCCCCGCGCCGTCCGCCGCGGCCGAGGAGCACCCCGCGGCCGAGACCCCGGGCGGCGTCTGCCCCTACCGCGGGCTGGCCGCCTACCGCAGACAGGACGCCGACTGGTTCTTCGGGCGGGAGCGGAGCACGGACGCCCTCGTCGCCCAGCTCCGCGCGGCACAGGACACCGGCGGCCTGGTCATGCTCGTCGGCGCCTCGGGAGCGGGGAAGTCCTCGCTGCTGAACGCCGGTCTCGTGCCCGCCCTGCGCGACGGCGCGCTCGACGGCGGTTCCGGCCCGCCGAGGGAGGTGCTCCAGCTCGTACCGGGGGCCGATCCGCTCGGGGAACTGACCCGCCGGATTCCGAAGCTCGCGTCCGTCGTGAACACCGCGAAGGACGAGGCGGACGAGACAGGCATAAGCGGCGCGAAGGGCGCCCAAGAGGGGACGGAACCGGAGTCAGGTGCTCCGGTGGCCCAGGAGGCGGCCGAGGACGCCTTCGCGGCATGGGCGGCCCGCGAGGCCTCGCCGACCGGCCCTCCGGTGATCATCGTCGACCAGTTCGAGGAGGTCTTCACCCTCTGCGCCGACGAGTCGGACCGGCGCACGTTCATCCGGCTCCTCCAGGCCGCCTGCGCCCCCGGCCGCACCGGTGAGGCGGCACCCGCGCTCGTGGCGCTCGGCGTGCGCGCCGACTTCTACGAGCAGTGCCTGCGCCACCCCGAACTGGCCGACGCCCTCCAGCACCGGCACATGGTCCTCGGGCCGCTGACCACCGCGGAACTGCGCGAGGCGGTGACCGCCCCCGCCAAGGCCGTCGGCATGGAACTCGAACCGGGACTCGCCGAACTGATCATCCGCGAGGTGAGCACCGACAGCCCGCGCGGAGCGCACGACGCGGGCGTGCTCCCCCTTCTCTCGCACGCCCTGCTCGCCACCTGGCAGCGGCGCAAGGCGGGCCGGCTGACACTGGCCGGATACCGCGCCGCCGGCGGTATCCAGGGGGCGGTGGCCGCGACCGCCGAGCAGGCCTGGTCGGGCCTCGACCCGGCGGCACGCACGGCCGCGAGGCTGCTCCTGCTCAGGCTGGTCCGGCTCAGCGAGGACACCCAGGCCACCCGCCGACGCAGCACGCGGCGCCGGCTGGCGCAGGAGTCGGGGGACCCGGGCAAGACGGAGGAGTCCCTCGAAGCCCTGGTACGTGCCCGCCTGGTGACCCTCGACGCGGACACCGTGGAGATCACCCACGAGGCGCTGCTCCACGCCTGGCCCCGGCTGCGCGACTGGATCGACGAGGACCGGGCCGGCAACCTGCTGCGCCAGCGGCTGGAGGAGGACGGCCGGGCCTGGGAGGAGTCGGACCGCGACAGCTCGCTGCTCTACCGGGGCTCCCGGCTCGAACAGGCCCGCGGCTGGGCGAAATCGGCCGGCGGCACCGCCTTGACCACGAGCGCGGTGGACTTCCTGGCCGCCGCGGTCAGGCTGCGCAAACGCACCGTGCTGATCAGCCGTGCCGCGGTGTCGGCACTGGTCGTCCTGGCCCTGGTGGCGGTCGGCTCGGCGGTGATCGCCTGGCAGCAGCGCAACGACGCGGTGTTCGAGCAGGTGGTCGCCGAGGCGGACCGCGTCCAGGACACCGACCCCTCGATGTCCGCCCAGCTCGACCTGGCCGCGCACCGCCTGCGTCCCGGCGACGAGGACGTCAGGAACCGGCTGATCTCGATAGTGAACGCGCCCCTGGCCACACCGCTCCTCGGCCACACGGGCGCCGTCTACCTCACCTCCTTCAGCCCCGACGGCAAGATCCTGGCGACGGCCGGCTACGACCGGACCGTCCGGCTGTGGGACGTGTCGGACCCCGCCCGCCCCGAACCGCTGGGCAAGCCCCTCACCGGCCACACGAGCTGGGCGAGCGCAGCGGTGTTCAGCCCCGACGGCCGCACCCTCGCCAGCGCCTCGGACGACGGCACGATCCGGCTCTGGGACATCCGGGACCCCGGCCACCCGCGTCCGCTCGGCGCCCCCCTGGACGGTCACGGCGGCACCGTCTACCTGCTCGCCTTCAGCCCGGACGGACGCACCCTGGCCTCCGCCCACGACGACCACACGGCGCGCCTGTGGGACGTGGCCGACCCGGGCAGGCCGAAGGCGCTGGACACCCTGACGGGCGCGACCGCCGCGGTGCGCTCGGTGGCGTTCAGCCCCGACGGACGGACCCTGGCGGCCGGCGGCGACGACAGCACGGTCCGGCTCTGGGACGTGGCCGACCCGCGCCGCCCCGAGCCGGTGGGCACGCCGCTGACCGGTCATGGCGCGCTGGTGCACTCGGTGGCCTTCAGCCCCGACGGACACACGCTCGCCAGCGGCAGCGCGGACGACACCGTACGGCTGTGGAACGTGACCGACCCGCGCCGCGCGAGGCCCATCGGCGCACCGCTCACCGGGCACACCGGCCCCATTTGGTCCGTGGCCTTCAGCCCGGTCGGCGGCATGCTCGCCATGAGCAGCGCGGACAGCACCGCCAGCCTGTGGAACGTCAGCGACCCGGCCTTCCCGTCCCAGGTGGGCGTGCCCCTCGCCGGAGGCAGCGGGGAGATGTACGCCCTCGGCTTCAGCCCCGACGGCGACACCCTCGCCACCGGCAGCGGCGACAGCAAGGTCCGCCTGTGGTCGCTGCCGTCGTCGGACATGATCGGCCGCATCGGCGCCTTCCACCCGGACGGACACCTGCTGGCCACGGCGGCCCGTGACGGAAGGGTCCGGCTGTGGGACGTGTCGGACCCCGGCCGGCCCGTGCCCCTGAGCGCGCCCTTCAGACCGGGGGAGGGCGACATCCGGTCGCTGGTGTTCTCCCCGGACGGCAACACGCTCGCGGTACTCACCGGAAGCCGCGCCGTCCAGCTGTGGAACGTCACGGACCCGGCCCGGCCCACCGCGCACGCCCCGCCCGTGGCGCTACGCACCCGCTACGCGGGCCCCGACGCGCTGGCGTTCAGCCCCGACGGCCGCACACTGGCCACGGCGGCCCAGGACGACCGCACCGTCCAGCTGTGGAACGCCGCCGACCCGGCCCGCCTCCGCCCGCTGGGCGAGCCGCTCACCGGCCACAAGGGATACGTCAACACGCTCGCCTTCAGCCCGGACGGCCGCACCCTCGCCAGCGGCAGCGCGGACGACACCGTACGGCTCTGGAACGTCACCGACCCCCGGCACGCCACCCGGCTCGGCGCGCCCCTCACCGGGCACCTCGGGCCCGTCAACGTGCTCGCCTACGCCCCGGACGGCCACACGCTGGCCAGCGGCAGCGACGACGGCACGGTCCGCCTCTGGGACGTCACCGACCCGGGCCGCCCGGCCCGGGTGGAGTCCACGCTCGCCGGCCACACCGACTCGGTGGTGTCGCTGACCTTCGGCCGGGACGGCGACACCCTGGCCAGCGGGGCCAACGACAACACGGTCCGGCTCTGGGACGTCGCCGACCCCGCCGCGGCCGCCCCCATCGGCCGGTCGATGAGCCCCAACGCCAAGGCGGGGAACTTTCTGTCCTTCAATCCCGTCAGTCACCTGCTCGGGGTGTCCAGCGGCACGGACACCGTCCGGCTGTGGAGCCTGGACGTGGACGACGCCATCGACCGCATCTGCTCCACCACGCGGAACGTACTGACCGAGGACAGGTGGCACGAGTACCTGCCGCGCCTGGACTACGAGCCCACGTGCGACCGCTGAACGCCGCCCGCCTCCCCCGTCGCGAGTGATCCCGGGCACATACCCGGGCCCCGACCGACCAGTCGGCCCCCGCAACGCACCCGGCCTTGTTAGCCTTGGCCATAGCTCGACCGCTGGCGCATCCCCCGTCGCCAGCGGTCGGGCGTTTTTTCACCCACCGTCAGAAACAGCGCACACCAAAAACCCCCAGCCGAATCCGACTGGGGGTCTTGACACCGGTGGGGCTAACAGGATTTGAACCTGTGGCCTCATCCTTATCAGGGATGCGCTCTAACCAACTGAGCTATAGCCCCGCCGCGCTCTGCGGTGTATGTCCCGCGCGCTGACTCCTGAAGATTAGCGCACCAGGCGGGCAGTCCCAAAATCCGTTGTCGCGGGACCGGGGAGCGAGGATCACTCGTCCTCGGCGAGCGTCAGCTCCACCCCGCCGACGAAGCCGGCGGACAGGTTGTAGATGAAGGCGCCGAGCGTGGCGAGGGCCGTCGCGAGGACGACGTCGATGACCGCGATGACCGTCGCGAACAGCAGCACGTTGGGCAGCGACAGGAAGGCTTGCAGGTCGAAGCCGTTGGACTCGTTCGAACCGGTGGCCTCGGCGATCGTGCCGCCGACCGTCGAGAAGACCCCCATGGCGTCCATGACCATCCACAGCACGGCCGACGCGACGATGGTGCAGATGCCGAGCGCGATGGAGAGCAGGAAGCTGACCTTCATCACCGACCACGGGTCCGCCTTCGACACCCGCAGGCGCGCCTTGCGGACGCGGGGCGTGGTGCGTGCGCCGGTGCGCGGGCGGCGCACGGCACCGGACACGTTGCCGCCCTGCGTCGGGTAGGCCTGCGGCGGGTGGTACGGCCCGCCGGGCTGCTGGGGCTGCCGTTCTCCCGGCAGCGGCGAGGCCGCCTGCTGAGTCTGCTGGCCTCGGGTGTCCGTCACAGTTCCCCCCTGGGATCCATGAGTCTGGGGTTTGTGCGCGCCGGTCGTGCCGTCTTCGATCTTGCGCAGCTGAGTCGTGTGCGAATCCGCCGCACGCGCGGCGGAGCCACGGCCGCCGCCGCCCGTTTCCGTACCTGTGGAGGTACCGGCCGATCCGGCGCCCGTGGCTCCGCTCACGATGACTCTCTCCTCGTGTTACTCGGACGAGGGCGCCTCACCCTCGTCCGTGCCGGTGGTCGCGGCACCCTCGGCGGTCTCGTCGACGACCACATCGCCGTCGACCTCCTCCGCCTCGCGTCCCGCCTCGGCGTTGCGTGCGATGCCGACGACGGCATCGCGCTTGCCCAGATTGATCAGTTGGACGCCCATGGTGTCACGGCCCGTCTCCCTGACTCCGCTGACTCGCGTACGAATCACACCGCCCGAGAGGGTGATGGCGAGGATCTCGTCGTGCTCCTCGACCACCAGCGCGCCCACGAGCGTCCCGCGGTCCTCGACGATCTTGGCAGCCTTGATGCCGAGGCCACCGCGACCCTGGACGCGGTACTCGTCGACTGAGGTGCGCTTCGCGTACCCGCCGTCAGTGGCAGTGAACACGAACGTACCGGCTCGAACAACATTCATCGAGAGCAGCTGGTCCCCTTCGCGGAAACTCATGCCCTTGACACCGGAGGTGGCACGGCCCATGGGGCGCAGCGTCTCGTCCGAGGCGGTGAACCTGATCGACTGCGCCTTCTTGCTGATCAGCAGCAGATCGTCCTCGGCGGAGACCAGTTCGGCTCCGATCAGCTCGTCGTCGGAACCGTCCTCCTGCTCCCGCAGGTTGATGGCGATCACGCCTCCGGAGCGCGGCGAGTCGTAATCCTTCAGAACGTCTTCTTGACCAGACCCGCCTTGGTGGCCAGAACCAGGTAGGGCGCCGCCTCGTAGTCGCGGATGGCGAGGATCTCGGCGATGGACTCGTCCGGCTGGAAGGCCAGCAGGTTCGCCACGTGCTGGCCGCGCGCGTCCCGGCCGGCGTCGGGCAGCTCGTACGCCTTCGCCCGGTAGACGCGGCCCTTGTTGGTGAAGAACAGCAGCCAGTGGTGCGTGGTGGACACGAAGAAGTGGTTGACGATGTCGTCTTCCTTGAGCTTCGTGCCGCGTACGCCCTTGCCGCCGCGCTTCTGGGCCCGGTAGTCGTCGGTCTTGGTGCGCTTGATGTAGCCGCCCCGGGTGACCGTGACGACGATGTCCTCCTCGGCGATCAGGTCCTCGATGGACATGTCGCCCTCGTACGGGATCAGCTTGGTCTTGCGGTCGTCGCCGAACTTCTCGACGATCGCGGCCAGTTCCTCGCTGACGATCCCGCGCTGACGGACCGGGGAGGAGAGGATCGCGTTGTACTCGCGGATCTTCGCCTGGAGTTCGTCGTGCTCCTGGACGATCTTCTGACGCTCCAGGGCGGCCAGCCGACGCAGCTGCATCTCCAGGATCGCGTTGGCCTGGATCTCGTCGATCTCCAGAAGCCCCATCAGGCCGCCGCGCGCGATCTCGACGGTGTCGCTGCGCCGGATCAGCGCGATGACCTCGTCGATCGCGTCCAGGGCCTTGAGCAGGCCGCGCAGGATGTGCGCCCGCTCCTCGGCCTTGCGCAGACGGAACTTCGTCCGCCGGACGATGACCTCGATCTGGTGGTTCACCCAGTGGCGGATGAACGCGTCCAGCGAGAGGGTGCGCGGCACGCCGTCGACCAGCGCCAGCATGTTGGCGCCGAAGTTCGTCTGCAGGTCGGTGTGCTTGTACAGGTTGTTCAGGACGACCTTGGCGACCGCGTCCCGCTTGAGGACGATGACCAGGCGCTGCCCCGTGCGGGACGAGGTCTCGTCGCGCACGTCGGCGATGCCGCCGACCTTGCCGTCCTTCACCAGGTCGGCGATCTTCTGCGCGAGGTTGTCCGGGTTGACCTGGTACGGCAGCTCCGTGACCACCAGGCACTGGCGGTTCTGGATCTCCTCGACCTCGACCACCGCGCGCATGGTGATCGAGCCGCGGCCGGTGCGGTAGGCCTCCTCGATGCCCCTGCGGCCCACCACCAGGGCGCCGGTCGGGAAGTCGGGGCCCTTGATGCGCTCGATGAGCGCGTCGAGCAGCTCCTCGTTCGATGCCTCGTAGTTCTCCAGGTACCACTGGGCGCCGGCGGCGACCTCGCGCAGGTTGTGCGGCGGGATGTTGGTCGCCATGCCGACCGCGATCCCGGCCGAGCCGTTGATCAGCAGGTTCGGGAAGCGGGCGGGCAGGACGGTCGGCTCCTGGGAGCGCCCGTCGTAGTTGTCCGTGAAGTCGACGGTCTCCTCGTCGATGTCGCGGACCATCTCCATCGACAGCGGCGCCATCTTGCACTCGGTGTACCGCATGGCCGCCGCCGGGTCGTTGCCCGGCGAGCCGAAGTTGCCGTTGGAGTCGACCAGCGGCATCCGCATCGACCAGGACTGGGCGAGGCGCACCAGGGCGTCGTAGATGGAGCTGTCGCCGTGCGGGTGGTAATTGCCCATGACGTCGCCGACGACGCGGGCGCACTTGTAGAAGCCGCGCTCGGGGCGGTAGCCGCCGTCGTACATGGCGTACAGCACGCGGCGGTGCACGGGCTTGAGGCCGTCGCGGACATCGGGCAGCGCGCGCGAGACGATGACGGACATCGCGTAGTCGAGGTAGGAGCGCTGCATCTCCGTCTCGAGCCCGACGGGCTCGACACGCATGGCCGGGGCGTCACCCTCGGGCGTCGTCACAGGAGTGTTCTCGTCGGTCATTGCTGGTGAAGATCCTTCCTGATGCGGTCAGCTGAGACCGACTCAGATGTCGAGGAAGCGGACGTCCTTGGCGTTGCGCTGGATGAACGCGCGCCGGGCCTCGACGTCCTCGCCCATCAGCACCGAGAACAGGTCGTCGGCCTGCGCGGCGTCGTCGAGCGTGACCTGGCCCAGCACACGGTGCTCCTGGTCCATGGTCGTGATGCGCAGCTCCTCGGCGTTCATCTCGCCGAGACCCTTGAAGCGCTGCACGGAGTCCTCGCGGATGCGCTTGCCCGCGTTGCGCCCCATCTCGATCAGCGCGTCGCGCTCGCGGTCGGAGTACGCGTACTCGAAGTCGTCCCGGCCCCACTTGATCTTGTACAGCGGGGGGCGGGAGAGGTACACGTGCCCGGACTCGACCAGCGGCCGCATGAAACGGAACAGGAAGGTCAGCAGCAGGGTGTTGATGTGCTGGCCGTCGACGTCGGCGTCCGCCATCAGGATGATCTTGTGATAGCGGAGCTTCTCGATGTCGAAGTCCTCGTGCACACCAGTGCCGAACGCGGAGATCATCGCCTGGATCTCCTGGTTCTGCAGGATCCGGTCGATGCGCGCCTTCTCGACGTTGAGGATCTTGCCCCGGATCGGGAGGATCGCCTGGTACTGCGGGTTCCGGCCGGACTTGGCCGAGCCGCCGGCGGAGTCGCCCTCGACGATGAAGATCTCGCACTTGGTCGGGTCGTTCGACTGGCAGTCGGACAGCTTGCCCGGCAGCGACGCCGACTCCAGCAGGCCCTTGCGGCGCGTCAGGTCGCGGGCCTTGCGGGCCGCCACGCGCGCGTGGGCCGCCTGGATGGCCTTGCGGATGATGTCCGCCGCCTCGTTCGGATTGCGGTCCAGCCAGTCGGTCAGGTGCTCGTAGACGACCTTCTGGACGAAGGTCTTGACCTCGGTGTTGCCCAGCTTCGTCTTCGTCTGGCCCTCGAACTGGGGCTCGCTCAGCTTCACCGAGATGATCGCGGTCAGACCCTCGCGGATGTCGTCGCCCGTGAGGTTGTCGTCCTTCTCGCGCAGCAGCTTCTTGTCGCGCGCGTACTTGTTGATCAGCGAGGTGAGCGCCGCGCGGAAGCCCTCCTCATGCGTACCGCCCTCGTGCGTGTGGATGATGTTGGCGAACGAGTACACGCCCTCGGTGTAGCCGCCGTTCCACTGCATCGCGACCTCCAGGGACAGGCTCTTCTCCCTGTCCTCCGCCTCGAGGTCGATCACGGTGGGGTGCACCAGGTCTCCCTTGCGGGAGTTGAGGTACTTCACGAAGTCGACGATGCCGCCCTCGTAGTGGTACGAGACGCTCTTGACCTCGTGCTTCTCGTCCTCGCCCGCCTCGTCCGCGCCGGCGGTGGCCTTCGCCGAGTCGCGCTCGTCGGTGAGGTTGATCTTCAGGCCCTTGTTGAGGAAGGCCATCTCCTGGAAGCGCCGGGAGAGCGTCTCGAAGGAGTAGTCGGTGGTCTCGAAGATGTCGCCGTCGGCCCAGAAGGTGACCGACGTGCCGGTCTCCTCGGTGGCCTCGTGCCGCGCGAGCGGTGCCGTGGGGACACCCAGCTTGTAGTCCTGCGTCCAGCGGTAGCCGTCGGTCCTGACCTCCACGGCGACCTTCGTGGAGAGGGCGTTGACGACGGAGACACCCACGCCGTGCAGACCGCCGGAGACCGCGTAACCGCCGCCGCCGAACTTGCCGCCCGCGTGCAGCACGGTCAGCACGACCTCGACGGCGGGTTTGCCCTCGGAGGAGACGATGCCCACCGGGATGCCGCGGCCGTTGTCGACGACCCGGACACCGCCGTCGGCGAGGATGGTGACGTCGATCGTGTCCGCGTGGCCGGCCAGCGCCTCGTCGACGGAGTTGTCCACAACCTCCTGCACCAGGTGGTGCAGGCCCCGTTCACCGGTTGAGCCGATGTACATACCGGGTCGCTTGCGGACCGCGTCCAGACCCTCGAGGACGGTGATGGCACTGGCGTCGTACGAGGCGGAAGCCTCGACGTGCGAGGTGCTCACCGCGTCGTTCACGCCGGTGTCGGTGGACGGGTTGTTCTCGTTGGGGTTGCCGGAATCGGCCACGAAGCGCCCTTTCTGGCACAGCACGAGCCGGGCTCGTCGGCAGGTTGCCGGAGCGGCTGCGGCATGTTGCGTTGGTAAGCCTTGATCAGCGTTGCTCAGCTAGTCCCGGACGGTCCCCACGTTCGGGGCGGGATTGTCTTCCATTCTACCGGTAGCACTGACACTGATGGGGGTTTGCCGGTACCTGAGTCCGCATGTGCCGCCCTGAACCCGGCTCGTCCGACTCCCGATATGCGGAAGGGGGCCCCAGGAGGCTCACAACGGCACTCAGCGCTTCGAGGCGTCAACCCTTGGCTACTTGGGAGTCAGATCGTGACGCGCAGCCGCGTACGCTCGCGCGGCGAAGCGGGCGCCGACGGTTCGCACCGACCGCCGATGCCCAGTTTTGTGAGGTCCGTCACCCACCCCTGACGGGGCGCCGGATCACCCGTAGGTGTCGCCGGGACCCCGGCTTCCGGGGGCTCGCAGCGGCCCGTAGCCACGGCCGGGACCAGCGGGCCCGAGCACCTTGATCAACCGCACCGACCCGTGCCCCAGGTCCTCGTTGAGGCGGGCCACCAGCGTCGGGGCGAGCAGCCGCAGATTCGTCGCCCAGGCCGTCGAGTCGCAGCGCACGACCAGCACCCGCTCGTCCTCGTCGTACCGCTCGGGCACGCAGTGCTTCGCCACGTCCTCGCCGACGATCTGCGGCCAGCGGCCCATCACCCCGCCCACCGCGGCCGGCGTCTCCCAGCCCCGCTCGGTGATCAGCCGGTTGATCGCCGAACCCAGCGCCATGGGGTCGCGGCCGTCGGCACGCGCGCCGGAGCGCAGACCGCCGCGCCGCGCCTGCTTTTTCTGCTGCGCCGCGTCCCCACGCGCGCGTGCCGCCTCCCGGGCCGCCCTGAGCGCCACCCGCGCGAGATCGACACCCGAGGGCTCCGGGCTCACGGGGCTCGGGCCGCCGTCGCACGAAGGCTCCCCGGGGGCCCCGGGGGCCGGTCCGTCGGCGCTCATACGCGCTCCACCGAGCCCTCCGCCACCGTGAACCGCGCCCCCGCGAGCACGGGCGGTACGTCGTCGTCGACCGCGGCCGTCACCAGCACCTGCTCACCGGGCGCCACCAGCTCGGCCAGCCGCTCCCGGCGCCGCGCGTCCAGCTCGGCGAAGACGTCGTCGAGGACCAGCACCGGCTCGTTGCCCTCCGCCCGCAGCAGGTCGAACGACGCCAGCCGCAGTGCCAGCGCGTACGACCAGGACTCGCCGTGCGAGGCGTATCCCCTGGCCGGCAGTTGGCCGAGTTTGAGCAGCAGGTCGTCGCGGTGCGGGCCCACCAGGGTGACGCCCCGTTCGATCTCCTGCTTGCGGGCCTCGGCGAGCGCGGCCATCAGCTGCTCGAAGAGGTCCTCGCGCGTGTGCGCCTCACCGGGCGCCGACGGCTTGTACTCCAGGGCGACGGGCCCACCGCCCGGTGCCAGTTGCTCGTACGCCTTGTCGGCCAGCGGCTGCACGGCGGCGATCAGGTCGAGGCGCTGGGCGAGCAGTTCGGCGCCCGCGCGCGCGAGGTGCTGGTCCCAGACGTTGAGCGTGGACAGGTCCATCGTGCGCCCGCCGTGCCGGCGGGCGAGCGCGGCCGACTTCAGCAGGGTGTTGCGCTGCCGCAGCACCCGGTCGTAGTCGGAGCGCACCCCGGCCATCCGCGGCGACCGCGCGGTGATCAGCTCGTCCAGGAAGCGGCGTCGCTCACCCGGGTCGCCCTTGACCAGCGCCAGATCCTCGGGAGCGAACAGCACGGTGCGCACGATGCCCAGCACGTCACGTGGTTTGACCTGCGTGGATCTATTGATGCGGGCGCGGTTGGCCCGGCCCGGGTTCAGCTCCAGCTCGATCAGCTGCTGCCGCTCGCCCTGCCGGACCTGGGCGCGGATTACCGCCCGCTCGGCGCCCATGCGCACCAGGGGCGCGTCGGAGGAGACCCGGTGACTGCCGAGCGTGGCGAGATAGCCGACGGCCTCGACGAGGTTCGTCTTGCCCTGCCCGTTCGGACCGACGAAGGCGGTGACGCCCGGGTCCAGGGGCACCTCGACCCGGCTGTACGAACGGAAGTCGGCCAGCGACAGATGCGTGACGTGCATGGTCGTGCGCCGACCTCCCCCGCCTTCGGGTGTTGTTGCCTACTTCTTCTCGACCGAGTGCCCGCCGAACTGGTTGCGCAGCGCGGCGATCATCTTCATCTGCGGCGAGTCGTCCTGCCGGGACGCGAATCGCGCGAACAGCGACGCGGTGATCGCCGGCAGCGGCACCGCGTTGTCGATCGCGGCCTCGACGGTCCAGCGTCCCTCGCCGGAGTCCTGTGCGTAACCCCGCAGCCCGTTGAGGTGTTCGTCCTCGTCGAGCGCGTTGACGGCCAGGTCCAGCAGCCAGGAGCGGATCACCGTGCCCTCCTGCCAGGAGCGGAAGACCTCGCGGACGTTCTCCACGGAGTCGACCTTCTCCAGCAGCTCCCAGCCCTCGGCGTAGGCCTGCATCATCGCGTACTCGATGCCGTTGTGGACCATCTTCGCGAAGTGGCCCGCACCCACCTTTCCGGCGTGCACGGCACCGAGGTCGCCCTCCGGCCTGAGCGCGTCGAAGACCGGCCGCACCCGGGCGACGTGCTCGGCGTCGCCGCCGTACATCAGCGCGTAGCCGTTCTCCAGGCCCCAGACGCCGCCGGAGACGCCGCAGTCGACGAAGCCTATGCCCTTGGCGGCCAGCTCCTCGGCGTGCCTCTCGTCGTCGGTCCAGCGGGAGTTGCCGCCGTCCACGACGACGTTGCCGGGTTCGAGCAGCTCGCCGAGCCGGTCGACGGTGGCCTGGGTGGCCTCGCCGGCCGGGACCATGACCCAGACCACGCGCGGGGCGCTGAGCTTGCCCACAAGCTCTTCCAGGCTGTGGACGTCGGCGAGGTCCGCATTGCGGTCGTATCCGACGACGGTGTGGCCCGCGCGGCGGATTCGCTCGCGCATGTTGCCGCCCATCTTGCCGAGGCCGACGAGACCTAGCTCCATCAGTTGCGTTCCTTAAGGTGTGCGAGGTGGCGGGCGGCACGTCCTTGTCCGCCGGATGCGTGCCGCGGCACTTGCGTACCGGCGTCCGAGCCTAAACCCGGACGCCCGCGCACAGGTGTGGGCATACGCGCTCAGACGTACACCCTCACCTGCGGGTTCGTCCTCACCCTGTGGACAGCCACCGACGACGCAAGCGCTCAGCCGCTCAGCCGCACCGGCATGATCAGGTACTTGTAGGCCTCGTCCGCCTCGGCGTCCACCGCGGGCTTGCCGCTGAGCAGCGCCGGCTTCGTGGACGTCGTGAAGGACAGCTGGGCCACCGGTGAGTCGATGGCGCTGAGGCCGTCCAGCAGGAACGTCGGGTTGAAGGCGATCGAGATGTCGTCGCCCTCCAGCTGGGCGTCCACCCTTTCCACAGCCTGTGCGTCGTCGCTGGAGCCGGCCTCCAGGATGAGCACGCCCTGCTCGAAGCTGAGCCGCACCGGGGTGTTGCGCTCGGCGACCAGGGCCACGCGCTTGACGGCCTCCACGAAGGGGGCGGTCTCGATCACGGCGACGCTGTTGAACTCCGTCGGGAAGAGCGTCTTGTACTTCGGGAGGTCGCCCTCCAGCAGACGCGTCGTCGTACGCCGCCCGGCGCCCTCGAAGCCGATCAGGCCCTCGCCCGCACCCGAGCCGGACAGCGCGAGGATCACCTGGTCGCCGCTGGTCAGGGCCTTGGCGGTGTCCTGGAGCGTCTTGGCGGGCACCAGGGCGACCGCGGAGACCTCCGGATTCTCCGGCTTCCACAGGAACTCGCGGACCGCGAAGCGGTAGCGGTCGGTGGAGGCCAGCGTCACCGAGTCGCCCTCGATCTCGATGCGCACACCGGTGAGGACGGGCAGCGTGTCGTCACGGCCCGCGGCGATGGCGACCTGCTGCACGGCCGAGGCGAAGACCTCGCCGGGGACCGTGCCCGTCGCCTCCGGCATCTGCGGCAGCGCCGGATACTCCTCCACCGGCAGGGTGTGGAGGGTGAACCGCGAGGATCCGCAGACCACCGTCGCCCGTACACCGTCTGTGGAAATCTCCACCGGCCTGTTGGGGAGAGCACGGGAGATGTCGGCGAGCAGACGGCCGGAGACGAGGACCGCGCCCTCCTCCTCGACCTCCGCCTCCACCGACACCCGCGCGGAGACCTCGTAGTCGAAGCTGGACAGGCTCAGCTGCCCCTCCTCGGCCTTCAGCAGCAGGCCCGCGAGGACCGGCGCCGGCGGACGGGCCGGGAGGCTGCGCGCCGCCCAGGCCACTGCCTCCGCGAGTACGTCGCGTTCCACCCGGATCTTCACCGTAAGCCGCCTCCTGCTGTTGCCGGCGCTTCTCGCCCTGCTTCGCCTTCGTCGTCTGACCCGGTGTCATCCGCCGCCGTGAGGGGCAGGACACCGGGGACCAGTCTGACGCACCCCACTGACAGTAGGTGCCGTTCGGGGTCAAGTCGTACCGAGGGGCGGTCGGGCCCGAGAGGGCGAGTTGTGCACAGGACCCGCTTCGAAACGGATTCCGCTCTCTCTCTAGTCGGGAGTAGTAGTAGGGCCTGTGGATACGGTGGATAACCTCGTTTGCCCAGGTCAGACCGGAAATTTTATCCACCGGGCCTGTGGGCGGAGCCGGTGGACAACCGGGCGTATCTGTGGAGAACAGAAAGTTCTGCACACTCCGTGCACAGGCAGGGCCGACTTCTCCCCAGAGTCGTCCCCAGGTTTACCCACGTTTCCCACAGGCCAACCCGGCACCTTGATGTGACGCCTTTCACTCGACGCGGTGACGAGGCGCGTCATGTTGCCGAACAGTGGACAGGCATGTGGAGAAGCGGCCGATCCCTGGGGACAACCCGCTCCAGCCTGTGGGTTGCCCGTGGACAACTCGATGCACAGCCTGTGGACCGTTTCGGTGTCCACAGGCTGTGGATATCTTTTGTCCACGAATCCACAGGAGGTTGACCTGCCCTGATGATCCCTCAACACCCTGGCCTGTGGACAAGATCGGGACAACTTCCCGGTCCCCAAGGTGTGGACGGAAAAAAGTCGCCCAATCTGTGGACGACGGCCGTAACCCGGCTGGTAATCGAACACCGCGCGGGCGGGGCGGGACGGGCACGGAACCGGCGAGGACCGGCCCCCGGGACGCGCCGGGGCACGGAAAAGCGCCCCCAGGTCCTCTTGAGTTCTAGTGGTCGTTGCAACACCCCAGCTCAGGGGATGCAATGGACTTCGAGATCCGGGAGAACCGGAGGCCCGGAGGCGGGCGAAGGATGACCCGCGAGCGGGCCGCATACTTCCAGCTCATGGAGCAGGGGTACAGCACGCGGGAAGCCGCCCGGATAGTTGGTATCAACCTGCGCACCGGCAAGCGGTGGCGCAACGGCTGGCACTCACCGCCAGGCGGCCGGAAGGCAGTTCCTCCGATCTACCCGGTCCCGGGGCAGGTCCAGGCAGCGGGCTCGGAGGAACTGCCTCCCGCGCCGTCGCGGTATCTCCAGGAGCGCGACCGCATCCACATCGCCGACCGGCTGCGCGAGAAGGCGTCCGTCCGGCAGATCGCCGCCGAGCTGGGCCGCAGCCCCTCCACCATCAGCCGCGAGATACGCCGCAACCGGCGGCCCATGCCCAAGGGCGGCTTCACCTACCAGCCCTTCCACGCCCACCGCCGGGCCGAATGTCGCCGCCCCCGGCCCAAGGTGGGCAAGATCGGCCAGAACCCCGAACTGCGCGACTTCATCCAGGAACATCTGGCGATGCGCTGGAGCCCCGAGCAGATCTGCCACGCTCTGCGGGCACGCTTCCCCGACCGGCCGGAGACGCACGTGACCCACGAGACGATCTACCAGGCGCTCTACGTCCAAGGCCGCGGAGAGCTCCGCCGGGAACTGACCCGCTCGCTACGGACCGGCCGCGCCATGCGCCGCCCGCACCGCCACGCCTACAAGCGCCAGCCGGGCCCCATCAAGAACATGGTCATGATCAGCCAGCGGCCCGCCGAGGCGGCCGACCGAGCCGTCCCGGGCCACTGGGAGGGCGACCTGATCATCGGCAAGAACGGCAAGTCGGCGATCGGCACCCTGGTCGAACGCTCCACCCGCTACCTGATGCTCGTCCACCTGCCCACCGGTCACAGCTCCATGGCCACCCGCAACGCGCTCGCAGCGAGCATCGAGTCCCTCCCGCGCCACCTCTGGCGGTCCCTGACCTGGGATCAGGGCTCCGAGATGACCGCGCACCGGTCCTTCAGCGTCGCCACGGGCATCCCGGTCTTCTTCTGCGATCCGGCCAGTCCCTGGCAGCGCGGCTCCAACGAGAACACGAACGGGCTGCTGCGGCAGTACTTCCCCAAGGGCACCGATCTGGCCGCACACACCGCCCAGGACCTCGCGGCCGTCGCCGCCGAACTGAACAGCCGGCCACGCAAAACGCTCGGCTGGGAAACCCCAGCCGAGCGTCTCGCTAGGCTCCTGGCCACAGCCAGTTGATCACTGTGTTGCAACGACCCCTGGAATTCGCCCCTCCCGGGGGCGCCTCGTGCGACGGACGGCTGCGGCCGTCAGCCGTTCTTGATGCGGTTGGTCAGCTCCGTCACCTGGTTGTAGATGGAGCGCCGCTCGGCCATCAGATTGCGGATCTTGCGGTCCGCGTGCATCACCGTGGTGTGGTCCCGGCCGCCGAACAGCGCGCCGATCTTCGGCAGCGAGAGGTCCGTCAGCTCGCGGCACAGGTACATGGCGATCTGCCGCGCGGTCACCAGTGCCCGCCCCCGCGAGGTGCCGCACAGGTCCTCGACGGTGAGGCCGAAGTAGTCGGCGGTCGCGCCCATGATGGCCGCGGACGTGATCTCGGGGGCCGAGTCCTCGCCGCCGGGGATCAGGTCCTTGAGGACGATCTCCGTCAGGCCCAGGTCCACCGGCTGGCGGTTGAGCGAGGCGAAGGCCGTCACCCGGATCAGCGCGCCCTCCAGCTCGCGGATGTTGCGCGAGATGCGGGAGGCGATGAACTCCAGCACCTCCGGCGGGGCATTGAGCTGCTCCTGCACCGCCTTCTTGCGCAGGATCGCGATGCGCGTCTCCAACTCGGGCGGCTGGACGTCGGTGATGAGTCCCCACTCGAAGCGGTTGCGCAGCCGGTCCTCCAGTGTGACCAGTTGCTTGGGCGGCCGGTCGGAGGAGAGCACGATCTGCTTGTTGGCGTTGTGGAGCGTGTTGAAGGTGTGGAAGAACTCCTCCTGCGTCGACTCCTTGTCCGCGAGGAACTGGATGTCGTCGACGAGCAGGATGTCCATCTCCCGGTACCGCTTGCGGAAGCTGTCGCCCTTGCCGTCGCGGATCGAGTTGATGAACTCGTTGGTGAACTCCTCCGAGCTCACGTAGCGCACGCGCGTGCCGGGGTAGAGGCTGCGCGCGTAGTGCCCGATCGCGTGCAGGAGGTGGGTCTTGCCGAGCCCCGACTCCCCGTAGATGAAGAGGGGGTTGTAGGCCTTCGCGGGTGCCTCGGCGACGGCGACGGCCGCCGCGTGGGCGAAGCGGTTGGAGGCCCCGATGACGAAGGTGTCGAAGAGGTACTTCGGGTTCAGCCGCGCGGTCGGCTCGCCCGGTCCGGTGGCCGGCGCGGGCTGCGCGGCCAGCGGACCGGGAGCACCGGTGGCGGGGCCGGGGCCGACGGGGCCGCCGCGGTGGACGTGTCCGGAGCCGGGCCCCGGCTCCGGCAGGTCCCGGCGGGGGCCGCGCTGCTCGTAGTCGCCGCGGGACTGCTCGTAGTCCTTGCGCGCCTGGTCGTAGTCGCCGCGCTGGGAGTCGTACGACGGCCGCTCCGGAGACTGCGGACGGTAGTCCTGCTGGTACGGCTCGTGGGAGTACGGCGGCTCCTGGCCGTACGAGTCCTGCGACGGTGAAGCGTAGGGGTCCCGTTCCGGGAAGCCGAGGCGCTGCTGCTGCCAGCCGTAGTCGTCCTGCTGCGCGGCCGGGCGCGGCCAGGAGCCGGGCTCGGGGCGCTGGTACTCCTGCGGATAGGCGGGGCGGGCGGTGGGGATCTGGTCGGCGCGGTGGCGGCCGTACCCCTCGTATTCGTCGCGGCCCTGGCCGGGTGCGGGCAGTTCCGGTTCCTCGTAGCGGGGCTGGGGGCGGCCGGGCGGTGCCTGCGGGGCGGGCCCGGCGGGGTCGCCGGCGGTGTCGTCGACGGTGATCGCGATGCGGATCGGCCGGCCGCACTCGCGGCTCAGGGTCTCGCTGACGATCGGGGCGAGGCGGCCCTCCAGCACGCCCTTCGCGAATTCGTTCGGCACGGCGAGCAGGGCGGTGTCGGCGACCAGCGCCAGGGGCTGGCAGCGCCGGATCCAGTGCTCGTCCTTCGACTCGACACCCTGCCCGCGGCCCTCCCCGAGAAGTTGCTCCAGTACGCGTGGCCACACTGCGGCAAGATCGGCAGGTACGTCAGCCACAGGGCACGCTCTCTCACGGGTCCCTCGAAGGTGTGATTCGGGGACGGGTCGGGATGAAACTCGGGTGGGGCAGGGATAAGGGAACGAATCGGAGTTCAGTCAAGGTAGTCAGCGCGGCGGGTAGGGTTCAAGTTGTTGTCCCCAGCCTGTGGACAAGTGTCCTCCGGTCACCGTTGGTTTGACCGAATGGCGCAGTCGCACGTACCGTAACCAGGTCGAGTTGTCGATGGCTGCTGCCGCCTGCCTCCGATGGGCACAGGTCACGTCCAAGGTGATCGAAAAGCGGTGCACTCGGGCGTAACGCGAGCTACTCGTGGGCGCACGGTGACAGCCAGGACGGCACCCCGCCAACCCCGAATCTTTCTGGAGCCCCCGAGTGAGCAAGCGCACCTTCCAGCCGAACAACCGTCGCCGCGCGAAGACCCACGGTTTCCGGCTGCGTATGCGTACCCGTGCCGGCCGCGCGATTCTCGCGACCCGCCGTAGCAAGGGTCGCGCCCGTCTGTCCGCCTGATCCCGGTCAGGTCATGACATCGTGCTGCCCACCGAGAACCGGCTGAGGCGGCGCGAGGACTTCGCGACCGCGGTACGACGGGGTCGCCGGGCCGGCCGCCCGACCCTCGTCGTCCACCTTCGAAGCGGTGCCACGGACCCGCACGCGCCTGGGGAGAGCGCTCCCCGGACACGTGCGGGTTTCGTCGTGAGCAAGGCTGTGGGTGGCGCGGTGGTGCGCAACACGGTGAAGCGCAGGCTTCGCCATCTGATGCGCGACCGGATCGACCTGTTTCCCCCCGGTAGCCTGGTAGTCGTACGAGCGCTACCCGGTGCGGGTGACGCCGACCATGCACAGCTGGCCCGAGACCTGGACGCCGCCCTGGAGCGGCTACTGGGAGGGGGCGCGCGATGAAGTACCCGCTGCTGGCTCTGATCAAGCTCTATCAGTGGACGATCAGTCCGCTGCTGGGGCCGGTATGCAGGTACTACCCGTCGTGCTCCCACTACGGCTACACGGCCATCGACCGGCACGGAGCCATCAAGGGCACAGCGCTCACCGCCTGGCGCATCCTGCGGTGCAATCCGTGGTCGCCGGGCGGCGTGGACCATGTTCCGCCGCGCAAGCGCCCGCGGTGGCACGAAATGCTGCGTGGCGCCTGGCGTGCACGCAAGGGCGGGCCCTCCGCCGCCGAACCGGCCATCGAAGGACAGACTGCTCCCGCGAGTCCGTCCGGTCCTTCGAGCCCGGCCGCAGAGACCCAGTCCCATGCCCAAGGAGCATGATTAGTGGACACGATTGCCAGCCTCTTCAGCTTCATCACGACACCTGTCTCCTGGGTCATCGTCCAGTTCCACAGCGTGTACGGCGCCATTTTCGGCCCTGACACCGGATGGGCCTGGGGCCTGTCCATCGTGTCCCTGGTGATTCTCATCCGTATTTGCCTGATCCCGCTCTTCGTGAAGCAGATCAAGGCGACGCGCGGGATGCAGACGCTCCAGCCGGAGATGAAGAAGATCCAGGAGCGCTACAAGAACGACAAGCAGCGCCAGTCCGAAGAGATGATGAAGCTGTACAAGGAGACGGGCACCAACCCGCTCTCCTCGTGCCTTCCCATCCTGGCGCAGTCTCCGTTCTTCTTCGCCCTGTACCACGTGCTCAACGCCATCGCGTCGAACGACACCATCGGTGTGATCAACAAGAGCCTGCTGGAGAGCGCGCAGAAGGCTCACATCGTCGGCGCCCCGCTGGCCGCGAAGTTCACCGACGGCTCCTCGAAGGTGGAGGCCCTCGGGTCCTCGCTGACCAACGTCCGGGTCGTCACCGCGATCATGATCGTGATGATGTCGGCGTCGCAGTTCTTCACCCAGCGCCAGCTGATGACCAAGAACGTCGACACGACGGTGAAGACGCCGTTCATGCAGCAGCAGAAGATGCTGATGTACGTCTTCCCGGTCATGTTCGCCGTCTTCGGCATCAACTTCCCCGTCGGTGTCCTCGTCTACTGGCTGACCACGAACGTGTGGACCATGGGCCAGCAGATGTACGTCATCCGCAACAACCCGACGCCGGGTTCCAAGGCGCAGGCCGCCTACCTGGAGCGACTGCACAAGAGCGTCACCCAGCACGGCAAGACGCGCAGCCGCGGTGAGAGGGCCATCGTGAAGGCCATCGTCGCCAAGGGGCGAGACCGCAACGAGTTCGAGCGGAAGTTCATCAACGGTCTGAACAAGGCGGGCATGGCGGCCCAGACCGACGGCACCGTCGTGAAGAACGACGACGCCGTCGCCGCCCAGAGCGCGGACGGCGCCACGGCGGCAACCGCGGGCACGCCCAAGCGCCAGCAGCCCAAGCGGCAGAGCAAGTCCCAGCGCCAGGCCAGGCCGGCCGGCGAGCCCGAGCCGAAGACCTCGCTGACCAAGTCGGACGAGCCGGACGAGCCGGAGGACGGCAAGCAGAAGGAGACCAAGCCCGCCTCCGCTGCCAAGAAGCCGGCCCAGAAGTCCGGCGGTGGCCGCAGCAAGGCCCAGTCCGGACAGCGCAAGGGCCCGCAGCGGCCCAAGTCCCCGTCGAAGAAGTAAGAAGGAGTCCATCCCGTGACGGAAGGCACCACCTCCGCCGCTGCCGAGGGTGCAGACACCCTCACCCACCTCGAGCAGGAGGGGGAGATCGCCGCGGACTACCTGGAGGGTCTGCTCGACATCGCCGACCTCGACGGCGACATCGACATGGACGTCGAGGCCGACCGTGCCTCCGTCTCGATCATCAGCGACACCAAGAGCCGGGATCTGCAGAAGCTGGTCGGCCGGGACGGCGAGGTGCTGGAGGCTCTCCAGGAACTCACGCGCCTGGCCGTGCACCGGGAGACCGGCGACCGCAGCCGGCTGATGCTCGACATCGCGGAGTACCGGGCCACCAAGCGTGCCGAGCTGTCCGAGCTGGGCGCCAAGGCCGCGGCCGAGGTCAAGAGCAGCGGCGAGTCCCTGCGGCTGAAGCCGATGACGCCGTTCGAGCGCAAGGTCGTACACGACGCCGTCAAGGCAGCGGGACTGCGCAGCGAGTCCGAGGGCGAGGAGCCGGAGCGCTTCGTCGTCGTGCTTCCCGCCTGATCGGTTCTCCCTTCTCCGGCCCCGTCTGTTGCGCAGGCGGGGCCGAGTTTTTGTCAGCCTGATAGTTCTGGTGGTTATGGCACCGGCGACTGGTTGCCGGTGACGTACGGAAGGACGGTCCCCGTGTCGGAGGCAGCGGAGCTTCCCCCTGTACCCGAGCAGGCACGCGATGTGTTCGGCGAGCGCTACGCGGACGCTGTCCGCTACGCGGAACTGCTTGCCGAGGCGGGGGTGAAGCGCGGTCTGATCGGGCCGCGTGAGGTTCCCCGCCTGTGGGAGCGGCACCTGCTGAACTGCGCGGTGCTCTCGGAGGTCGTGCCCGAGGGGGTGACCGTGTGCGATGTCGGCTCGGGCGCCGGCCTGCCCGGGATCCCGCTGGCATTGGTACGGGAGGACTTGAAGATCACCCTTCTGGAACCGCTGCTGCGGCGCACGAACTTCCTTACGGAGGTCGTGGAGCTGCTGGGCCTGGACCATGTCACCGTCGTGCGTGGCCGGGCCGAAGAGGTCATGGGCAAGATGCCGCCGGTGCATGTGGTGACGGCTCGTGCCGTTGCCCCGCTGGATCGCCTGGCCGCCTGGGGGATTCCGCTGCTGCGCCCGTACGGCGAGATGCTCGCCCTCAAGGGCGACACGGCCGAGGAGGAGCTGAAGGCGGCGACCGCGGCGCTGAGCAAGCTGGGCGCGGAGGAGACGTCCATCCTGCATGTGGGTGAGGGCGTCGTGGATCCCCTGTCCACCGTGGTGCGGGTCGAGGTCGGGGAGAGCCCCGGCGGGGTGCGTTTTGCCGCCAAGCGAGCCAAGGCGGCTCGGACGGGGCGGACGCGTCGGCGTCGCGGATAGCCTCGCTACTGGTTGTGGCCGACGGGAGCGCGGCGGTGCCGGTTCGTTCCGGTGGCCGCCGTACTCCACACAAGCTGCCCTACCTGCGTATGCCGGAGTGTCGCGGCAGTTCGGCATCGGCGGCTGTGCATCGTGTTTCACGTGAAACGTCGCTCACTGCTGCACGGCATCATCAGTCGCGGCCGCGCCGCGGCCGATCCCCGCGATCGAAAGCCTCTCGGGTCGCTCGGAGAGGGTACGGAGTTGTCCACAGAGGTGGATTTCTCCACAGAACGCCGGGCCTCACTGGTTCATGACCCCGAAGGCATGGGAGGCTCTGTTCATAGCGAGCCTGAAGTCGAGGAGAGTGAATCCTTGCGGTCCGACGCCAATATCGCGGGACCGATGACCGATCCGGTCCCCGGTCCCCGTACCGAGTCGATGGGGGCGGATGTTTCACGTGAAACACCGCCTCCCATGGACGACACTCCGATCGGTCGTGCTGCCCAACTGGCGGTGGACGCAATGGGCCGCGCCGGCGAGGGGCTGCCGCGTCCCGAACAGACCCGGGTCATGGTGGTCGCCAACCAGAAGGGCGGTGTGGGCAAGACGACGACGACCGTCAACCTTGCCGCGTCACTCGCCCTGCACGGCGCCAGGGTCCTGGTCGTTGACCTCGACCCGCAGGGCAATGCCTCCACCGCGCTGGGTATCGACCATCACGCGGACGTCCCTTCCATCTACGACGTACTGGTCGAGAGCCGTCCGCTCTCGGAGGTGGTCCAGCCCGTCACCGATGTCGAGGGTCTGTTCTGTGCGCCCGCCACGATCGATCTCGCCGGTGCGGAGATCGAGCTGGTCTCTCTGGTCGCACGTGAGAGTCGGCTCCAGCGAGCGATCACGGCGTACGAGCAGCCGTTGGACTACATCCTCATCGACTGTCCGCCCTCTCTGGGGCTGCTGACGGTCAACGCGCTCGTCGCGGGCCAGGAGGTGCTGATCCCGATCCAGTGCGAGTACTACGCGCTGGAAGGGCTGGGGCAGCTGCTGCGCAACGTCGATCTGGTCCGGGGACATCTCAACCCCACGCTGCATGTGTCGACGATCCTGCTCACCATGTACGACGGCAGGACGCGGCTCGCGTCCCAGGTCGCGGACGAGGTGCGCAGTCACTTCGGCGATGAGGTGCTGCGGACCAGCATTCCCCGCTCGGTCCGCATCTCCGAGGCCCCGAGTTACGGGCAGACGGTTCTGACCTACGATCCAGGATCGAGCGGAGCCCTCTCCTATCTGGAGGCGGCACGTGAGATCGCGCTGAAGGGTGTGGGCGTCACCTACGAGGCGACGACGCACGCACAACTCGGCGCACAGAATGATCCGAACATGGTGGAGGGGATCCAGTGAGTGAGCGACGGAGGGGGTTGGGTCGTGGTCTGGGCGCACTGATCCCCAATGCTCCGACGGAGAAGTCGGTGGCTTCGGCGGCGCTGGGGAATGCGGCTCCCGCGTCCCCGAGGGCGATGCCCCTGCTGCCGAACGAGCGCGGGGTGGCCGCGGCGAAGGTGGCCACACTGCCTCCTGTTTCACGTGAAACAGAGGAGTCGGCGGCCCTCAGCGGCGTGGAGTCGCTCAGGGCACCCATCGGGGCGCACTTCGCCGAGGTGCCTCTCGACGCCATCACGCCGAACCCGAAGCAGCCACGCAAGGACTTCGACGACGACGCTCTGGCCGAGCTTGTCACGTCCATCCGCGAGGTCGGCCTTCTCCAGCCGGTCGTGGTCCGGCCGACAGGGCCGGGACGCTATGAACTCATCATGGGTGAGCGCCGGTTCCGGGCCTGCCGAGAGCTGGGACTGGACGCCATTCCGGCGATCGTGCGGGCGACCGAGGACGAGAAGCTCCTCCTGGACGCCCTGCTGGAGAACCTTCACCGCGCCCAGCTGAACCCGCTGGAGGAGGCCTTCGCCTACGACCAGTTGCTGAAGGACTTCAACTGCACGCACGACCAGTTGGCGGACCGCATCGGTCGCTCCCGCCCGCAGGTCTCCAACACGCTGCGTCTGCTGAAGCTCTCACCGAAGGTTCAGACCCGGGTGGCCGCAGGAGTCCTCTCCGCGGGGCACGCGCGAGCGCTGATCTCCGTGGAGGACCCGGAGGAGCAGGACCGGCTGGCCCATCGCATCGTGGCCGAAGGCCTCTCGGTGCGGTCGGTCGAGGAGATCGTGACCCTGATGGGTTCCCGGCCTCAGAAGCCGCAGCGAGCCAAGGGACCGCGGGCCGGCTCCCTGGTCTCCCCGGCGCTTTCGGATCTGGCAACGCGTCTCTCGGACCGCTTCGAGACACGGGTGAAGGTCGACCTGGGGCAGAAGAAGGGAAAGATCACCGTGGAGTTCGCCTCCATGGAGGACCTTGAGCGGATCCTTGGAAGCCTCGCTCCCGGCGAAGGACCCGTGCTACAGAAGGGCCTCCTGGACGAGGAGAGCGACGAGGGCGACGACCTCGACTCCTGAACCCCGGGGCAGGAGAAGCACTCGGCGGGGGCTTCCCTCGCCGACAGGGCGGGCGGTGTCCGGTGCATACCGGAACACGGTCCGCCCTTTGCTCTGCCTCGGTGTCGAGGTCATCGCATCGTGGATACGATGCGATCAGGATGGCTTTATCACCTGGCAGCACCTCTGAGAGGAAGGCAGGGGCCATGCGATTGATGAGCCGCATCGGACTGGTGAGCGCGGGCTTGGGGCTGGGCGCGGTCGGCGGATTCATCGGCAGCCTGCTCAGGGAACGGAGCGCTCTCACAGCGGCCCGCGACGCGGCGGGCGAAGGAAGCGAGGAACAGCCTTCATGGGGCGCCGGCTCGTACCGCTCACGCTGGACAACCTTCAGGACCTTCCCCAGCGCTGCCGTTCGTGCGTCTTCTGGGAACTGGATCCCGTCAGCGGCGAAGCCGCGGTAGAGGCGGGCACCGCGGCCCTGGAGAAGGAGTCCTGGATCTCCGCCGTCCTGCTGGACTGGGGATCCTGCGGCCGGGTGGTCTACGTCGACGAGGTGCCGGTGGGCTTCGTCCTCTACGCACCTCCCGCGTATGTACCGCGCTCGACGGCGTTCCCCACGAGTCCTCTCTCACCTGACGCGGTGCAACTGATGACCGCGTTTGTGATGCCGGGCTACCAGGGCCAAGGGCTGGGCCGGGTGATGGTCCAGACGGTCGCCAAGGATCTGCTGCGCCGGGGCTTCAAGGCGATCGAGGCGTTCGGAGACGCGCGCTGGAAGGAGCCCGCCTGCGTCCTGCCGGCGGATCATCTGCTGGCGGTGGGCTTCAAGACGGTCCGGCCGCACCCCCGCCATCCCCGGCTGCGACTGGATCTTCGGTCCACGCTGTCCTGGAAGGAAGACGTGGAGATGGCACTGGACCGTCTGCTCGGAGCGGTACAGAAGGAACCCGTGTTGCGGCCGCTGTAAGCACGGCTGCTGCGAACACGAATGGGCCGACCCGGACGGGTCGGCCCATTCGTGTTTCACGTGAAACGTCAGTCGGCGATGAAGTCCTCAAGGTCGCGAACGATCGCGGCCTTCGGCTTGGCGCCGACGATGGTCTTCGCGACCTCGCCGCCCTGGTAGACGTTCAGGGTCGGGATGGACATGACCCCGTACTTGGCGGCCGTACCCGGGTTCTCGTCGATGTTCAGCTTGACGATCTCGATCTTGTCGCCGTACTCGGCGGCGATCGCTTCGAGGGACGGCGCGATCTGGCGGCACGGTCCGCACCAGGCGGCCCAGAAGTCCACCAGCACGGGCTTGTCGCTCTTGAGCACGTCCTGCTCGAAGGAATCGTCGGTCACTTGCTTCAGGGTGCCGGCCACGGCGGGCTCCTTAACTGGTTGGTGCGTGGGGCGAATGGGGTCAGACGGTGGTCTTCTCGGGCTCGGCCTTGTCCTCGTCACTGAGCGCGGCGAGGAAACGCTCGGCGTCGAGAGCCGCGGAGCAGCCGGTGCCGGCGGCGGTGATCGCCTGGCGGTAGGTGTGGTCGACCACGTCACCGGCGCCGAAGACACCGGTCAGGTTGGTGTGGGTCGACGGGGCGTCGACCTTCAGGTAGCCCTCCGGGTCGAGGTCGAGCTGGCCCTTGAAGAGTTCGGTGCGCGGGTCGTGGCCGATCGCGATGAACAGGCCCGTCACCGCCAGATCCGAAAGCTCACCGGTCTTGATGTTGCGCAGCTTCAGACCCGACAGCTTCTGGTCGCCCTGGACCTCGGCGATCTCGCTGTCCCAGACGAACGAGATCTTGGGATCGGCGAAGGCGCGTTCCTGCATTGCCTTGGAGGCACGCAGGGTGTCGCGGCGGTGGACGATCGTCACGGACTTGGCGAAGCGGGAGAGGAACGTGGCCTCCTCCATCGCGGTGTCACCGCCACCGATGACTGCGATGTCCTGGTTCTTGAAGAAGAAGCCGTCACAGGTCGCGCACCAGGAGACGCCGCGGCCGGACAGGGCGTCCTCGTTCGGCAGGCCGAGCTTGCGGTGCTGGGAACCGGTGGTGACGATGACGGCCTTGGCCCGGTGGACCGTGCCCGCGGTGTCGGTGACCGTCTTGATCTCACCGGTCAGGTCGACGGCGACGACATCGTCCGGGATCAGCTCGGCACCGAAGCGCTCCGCCTGGGCCCGCATGTTGTCCATCAGCTCGGGGCCCATGATGCCGTCCTGGAAGCCCGGGAAGTTCTCCACCTCGGTGGTGTTCATCAGGGCGCCGCCCGCGGTGACGGCTCCCTCGAACACGAGTGGCTTCAGCGACGCGCGTGCGGTGTAGAGCGCCGCCGTGTAGCCGGCGGGCCCGGAGCCGATGATGATCACGTTTCGGAACGTCGCTCACGGGTTCATTCCTCGTCTCTGGACTGCAATCTTCAGGGCCGGGTGGAGCTGCACTCAGAACTCTCACCCCACCTAACGGATCCTACGGGGCGCGCATTCCCGCCGTGTCCGGGCGCACAGAGACTGGGACCGGGCGCAGGACGACAAGGAAGCCTGTCCCTTATGAACGCGCGTAGGAGTGTGTCAGAAGGATCTTGGCCTTGCTGACGGCCGGCTCGGTCACGCACGCCGACTCGACGATGTAGGCGGTGACCCGACTGTCGTTGGAGGCGTCGGGCAGCACCACGAGCAGTGCGTCCTTGCCCTTGTAGACGCCCTCCTCCGTGGCGATCGCCGGGTCGTCGCGGCCGATGCCCCTCTGAATGCACTCGGGGACCGTCGGCTGCGTGAAGACATGGTTCTCGGCACCGGTCTCGGTACCGTTCTCCGACTCCACGCCGAGGCTGCGCGGCGTACGCGAGCCGTTCTGCGTGCCCTCCTGGTCGGCGATGAGTCCGGAGACCTTGTCCTTGAGCTGTCCTTCGGAAAAGGTGTCCGTGAGGGCGGACTGCTGTCCGTGCGCGGTGTCGTCGGAGGGACTCCCCCCGCTCAGGGAGGACACGATGACGGAGCCGAGCCCGAGGGCGGCAGCGGCGGCCATGGCGCCGAGTACGGCGACCCTGCGCCGACCGCCTCGGCGGCGGTCCTTGCGGCCCGGACCGGTGGAGGAGGGGCGGGCGTGCCCCGTGGGCCGGTCCGCCGGGGGCGTTGTTTCACGTGAAACACGCGTGCCGTCGTCGCTGTCGGAGGTGTCGGACGCATCAGGTGCCCCCGCGTCGACCATGGTCTCCGAAGTCTCCGGGGCGGCGGCGCTCCGCAGTGCCTCGGCGGCCAGAGCGGCGTCGATCCGACCGGCCACGTCATCCGGTATCCGCGTCGGTGCCGGCAGGGTGCCGAGCAGTCCTTGGATCTCTGCCAGCGACGCGTGGACGTCGGAGCAGAGTGCGCAGACCTCCAGATGCCGTCGTACGTCGGTGGCCCGCGAGGCCGGGAGCAGGCCCTCGGTGAGGTCGGCGATCTCGGCGACGTCCGGGTGCCCGGTGATGTCTGTCGTCGACGACGTCACGCTCGTCCACCTCCGCCCTTCACTGCGGTTGAATCACTCGGCCCCGAGTCCGGCGCACCCGCACGATGCGGTCCCGCTGCGGGTGGGACGGATGTCCCCTGCGTCCGGTTCCGCTCCGCGCCGGGCTTCCTGTCCTCACCGCCGCCGTCCGGCCGCAGATGGGTGAGCAGGGGCAGGAGTCTGGCTCTGCCTCGGGCGCAGCGGCTCTTGATCGTGCCGGTCGGCACGTCGAGGATGCGGGCGGCCTCGGCGACGGGGTAGCCCTGCATGTCCACGAGCACCAGGGCCGCCCGCTGGTCGGCCGGCAGGGTGCCCAGGGCGTCCAGCAGTTGGCGGTGCAGGTCGTCGCGCTCGACGGGCGCCGAGGCCGACTCGTGCGGCTCCAGGAGCTGCTCCAGGCGCTCGGTGTCGTCGACGGGGGCGGTCTTCCTGGAGGCGGCCTTGCGGACACGGTCCAGGCAGGCGTTCACCGTGATGCGGTGCAGCCATGTCGTGACGGCCGCCTGACCGCGGAAGGTGTGGGCGGCCCGGTACGCGGAGACGAGGGCGTCCTGGACGGCGTCAGCGGCTTCCTCGCGGTCCCCCAGCGTCCGCAGGGCCACCGCCCAGAGCCGGTCGCGATGCCGGCGTACCAGCTCACCGAAGGCGTCGGGGTCGCCCTGGACGTGGCTGGACAAGAGGTCCTGATCGCTCATGTCGCCGAGTGAACGCACTTCTCGCACGACTCCCCTCCCTCCGCGGACGACTCGCGAACGGGTCAGCTGGTCACCTTGATGTCCACTACCCTCCCGCGGTAGGTGCCGTCGTCCGTCGACGGCAGCTTGGTCAGCCAGACCAGCAGGTATCGCGTCTTGAGGGGCTCTCCCGGCTTGAGTGTCACCGTGGTGCCGGAACCCTCCGCCGTCTTCGTGTAGCCGTCGAGGCTCTGCGGCTCCGTGTCCGTGTCCGCGCCGGCGCTGCGCAGTTCGACGGACGTGGTTCCCAGGAAGGACACGGTCACCTGCCCGACCTGCTGGATCTTGCCGAGGTCGAGGATGACGCCGAGGCCCGACTTCAGGCGGCCGAAGTCGGCGCTCTTGTAGTAGTCGGTCTGCCAGTAGGTTCCAGGAGCGTCGTCGAAGACCTTGTCTATGTCGGCCGGCTTCTCGGAGCCGTCTCCCAGGGGGTCGAAGTCGCGCGCGCCGCTGATGGCGACGGGCTTCCCGTCGGCCACCGGCTTCTTCGAGCCCTTGTCGTTGTCGTCCGTCGTCTGAGTCTGGTTCTGGTCGTCGGCCTTGCCGCCCTGCTCCATGAGGGCGTCGGCCAACTGCCAGCTGCCCAGCCCCAGCGCGGCGATCAGCAGGGCGGAGACGCCCCACTTCAGTGCCTTGCCGGTACGGCTCTGCAACGGGGGCGGCGGCGTCGGCACCGGCTGAGGGACACCGGGCCGCGGTGCGGGACGTCCGTAGGCGCCCTGCTGGTAGGCCGTGCGCTGGTACTCGGGCGGGGCGGTGTACGCCGGCTCCGGCGGGCGGATGCGGGGCATCTCGCCGATCGCCTTCACCAGTTCCTCCGGCGTGGTGCACGGGGACTCGTGGCGGGAGGCGGTGGCGCCGTCGTTGGCGAGCGCCCGCATGGCGAGTTCGGACAGGCCACGGTGGACGCCCGCGCGTACCTGGTCCGGCGGGATCAGCCCGATGTCCTTGGGCAGACCGGCCAGGCCGTGGGCGTCGCTCTCGTACGGCCAGCGCTGGGTGAGCATGGCGTACAGCAGGGCGCCGATGGCCTCGGTGTCGGTGCGCTGCGGAGTGTCGGAACTGATGCCGCGCAGGGCGGCGTTGACGGCGAGTCCGCGGATCCGCCACTGTCCCGTCGACGTACGCAGCACCGCGTTGGGGTTCAGGCGCAGATGGGAGAGGCCCTCACGGTGGGCCGCCGCCATGGCGGACGCGACCTGACTGACCATCTGGTACGCGTCGTACACGTCCAGTGGCCCGGAGGCGAGAAGCGCGGTCAGCTCGGTGGCGTCGGGGAGCCACTCGTGCACGACGTAGACGAGGTCGTTGTCCTCGACGGCGTCCAGCACCTGGACGAAGCGGGGGTCGCCCAGGAGGGCGGCGGAGCGTGCCGCGGCCAGCACGGAACGGGCGCGCGCGTGGTCCGCCGGAAGGAGGTGGACCCCGACGGCGCGGCGCAGCTTCTCGTCGACGGCCCGCCAACTGCTGAAGCCGTCCAGACGGGTGACGCACTCCTCGAGACGGTAGCGTCTGGCGAGCTTGTGCCCGCTGTGGAGTTCGGGAGGCGAGGCCTTGCCGGAGTCCTCGCTCGTGGGGTTCCCCTGTGCCTCGTCGCTGTCCGTGTCCCGCTCCCGGTTGTTGGCCACCCCGTCGGCCGTGGACTGGTCCGCCTGTGCGGTCAGCGGCTCATCGCCGCTGTTGTCTGCCACGTCGACGGCAGCTGTGCTCCGTTCCGCCACCGTCGTTCCTGCCTCCCCATTCGATGCGCGCCGGCCGACCCGTATGCGCGCGTCCGACGCCGAACCCAATTGTGCCCACAGTCCGCCGCTATGCACGACACACGGCGGCGGACGATGGTTGTGCGTCTACCCCCGGTCTCAGCGTCCCAGGCGCCCTCGCACCATGCCGACCAGTGAGTTGACCTCCTCGATGCGCATGCGCCGTGCCGCGACGAAGAAGACGACGAGCAGGAGCAGCCCGCCGGCCAGCAGCGCGGCGACCGATCCGGACACGCCCTGCCCGAGCGTACGGCTGATGGCGTAGCAGGCCGCACCGCTGAGCAGGGCGGCCGGGACGGAGGCGATGCACAGGCGCGCGTACGTGCGCAGCACCCGGGCCCCGTCCAGGTCCCCGCCGAGCCGCTTGCGCAGCCTGCGCCAGGCGATCCCGACGCCGATCACGTAGGCCACTCCGTAGGAGGCGGCCATGCCGATGACGGCCCAGCGGGCCGGCAGGAGCAGGTAACAGAGCCCCGAGGCCATGGCGTTGACCACGGCCACGATCACGGTGTTGTAGAAGGGCGTCCTGGTGTCCTCGTAGGCGTAGAACGCGCGCAGGACGACGTACTGGACGGAGTACGGGATGAGGCCGAGGCCGAAGGCCATCAGCATGTAGCCCATGTTGGTGGCCTCGCTGGTGCCCGAGGAGCCGAACATGAGGGTGCACATCGGAATGCCGAGCGCGACGAAACCGAAGGAGACCGGAACGATGGCGACGGCCGTGGTGCGCAGTCCCTGGGAGATGTCGTCCCGGACGGCTCCGCCGTCCTCCTCGGACGCCGAGCGGGAGATGCGGGGCAGCAGGGCCGCCATCAGGGAGACGGTGATGATGGCCTGGGGCAGGCCCCAGATGAGCTGCGCGTTGGCGTAGGCGGCGAAGCCGGTGCCGTCGACGGGCGAGGCCTTGCCCGCGGCGGTGGACAGCTGGATGACGATCATGGCGCCCGCCTGGTTGGCGAGGACGAACAGGACCGTCCACTTGGCGAGGGTGATGGCCTTGCCCAGGCCGTGGCCCCTCCAGTCGAAGCGGGGCCGGATCCGGAAGCCCGTCTCCCGCAGGTAAGGGATCATGGCCAGGGCCTGCACGATGAGACCCAGCAGCACCCCGACGCCGAGCAGCCGCTCGCCTTCCGGCGGGATGCTCGTGACCTTCATCCCGGAACTCTCGGCGGTGCCGTAGACCCAGATGAACATGCCCAGCGTCACGATGATGACGATGTTGTTCAGGACCGGGGTCCACATCATCGCGCCGAACCTGCCGCGTGCGTTGAGGATCTGCCCCATCACCACGTGGAGGCCCATGAAGAAGATCGAGGGCAGGAAGTAGCGGACGAAGGTGATGCCGACCTCGTTCGCGGCCGGATCGGTGGCTACCGGGTTGGACAGGAGCCGGATCAGGAGGGGGGCGCCGAGGACCGTGATCACGGTGAGCGCGCCGAGCGCCACCATGACGAGGGTCAGCAGGCGGTTGGCGAATGCTTCGCCACCGTCGTCGTCCTCCTTCATGGAGCGTACGAGCTGCGGTACGAAGACCGAGTTGAGGCCACCGCCGACGGTCAGGATGTAGATCATCGTCGGCAGCTGGTAGGCGACCTGGAAGGTGTCACCGAGCAGGCCGACGCCCAGCGCCGAGACGATCAGGGCCGAGCGGATGAACCCGGTGAGCCGGGAGACCATCGTGCCCGCCGCCATCACGGCGCTCGATTTCAGCAGGCCGCCCGCCCGCCCGCCCTTCTTGGCAGCGGCGGCCGGTGCGGGCTCCGGCTCCTGGAGGGAGGGCTCGGCCGCTTCCGGGGTGGGTGCCACCGCGTACTGACCGGGCGCCGGTGCCGCGGGCTGTGGGGGCGTCGGCGCGGGTCCGCCGTACGGGCCGGGTGCCGGAGCGTTTCCGTACGGGCCGGGTCCCTGCGGGCCGCCGTACTGGGCCGTACCCGGTGTCCCGCCGTACGGTCCCGGGGCCGGGGCGGGTACGGAGGTGTGGTCGTCGTACGAGGAGTGACCGCCGCCGTGCTGCTGGTCCCGGAACAGATGCGCGAAGGCGTCGGGCTCGGGGCGCCGGTCGCCGGCCTGGGTGACCAGGTCGTCCACACCGACGAACTGGGTGGTCCGAGGGTCGTCGCCGTACGGCAGGTGCTGGGTCGGTCCCTCCGGCTCGGGGGCCGGGGTCTGGGCCCAGACGCGCGGGTCGGGAGCGTAGGGCGACGGGGAGGGCCGGGAGTACAGCGGCTGCTGCGGCGCGTGCGTGCCCGGCGGTGGCGGAGGGTGCGCGGCGCGGTCGTAGAGCGCCTCGGAGACCGGGTCCTGGGCGGAGAGGTCCTGCGCCCGGTAGGGGTCCTGGTCGTAGGCGTCCTGGAGGTACGCGTCAGGGGGCTGCGGCGATGTCTCGCCGGGATCGGGCGGTGGCCCCTCGGAGCGACCCGGGCCGTCCACGGTCTGACCGCGGTCACCGTCGTACGGCGCGTTCATGGTTACCCCACCTCATCGTCCCGGGCCGACCGGCCACGACATCCTCAACGGTCCACTCTCTCACCCGTGCCGGACGGGTCGGCGCTTTCCGCTGCGGTGTCCGGTGTCGGGTCACTCGGCTGCTCCGGGTCGCCTGCCCGGGGGCCGGCGTCGGACTCCTGCGACGACTCCGACCCGTCGGACGTGCTCTTCTCCGCGTCACGGGCCGCGGCCCGCTTGCGCTGCGTGTACATCCGGAATCCGGCGAGGACGAGCAGCAGGACACCGCCGCCGATGACGAGCATCACCGTGGCCGTGATCTCGGTGACCTTCACGTCGAAGGTGACGGGCTCACCGTATTTCCGCCCGTCCGTCGTGTACAACTGGGCGATCACCGTCGCCCGGCCGTTGGCGTTGGCCGACGTGGTGAACTTCACCGACTGGCTGTGGCCGCCGGCGACCGAGATCGGCTGCTCTTCGTAGTCGGCGCCGCCGATCTCGAGGCGCGTCGGGTTGGTCGAGGTGAGCCGCAGAAGCAGCGGGCCGACATCCTGCACCAGGTTGTTCTGCACCGTCACCGGGATCGTGGCGCTGCGGCCGGAGAGCTTCGTCTCCGACTTGTCGATCAGTCTGACCCGGCCGGTCAGTCCGTCGAGATACGACTTAACGTCGGCCCTAAACGACGCGGCCTCGGCGGCCCGGCCTCGCCACGAGGCGGACATCTCCCGGTTCAGAGCGCGCCCGAAGGGGGTCACCACCCGGGCCGGGTCGGACAGCACGACCTTGAAGTTGTCGAGGGTGTCCTGCGTCCGCGCGATCTCCACGAACGCCGACCGCGGCAACTCCTTCCTGCGGAGCGCCGACGGGTACGACGAGGTCCCCGGCACCTTCGTGGTGGCGTCCGGGTCCGGTTTGGCGGCGGCGGTCGCCGACAGCTTCTGGGCCTCGGACCAGGTGCCGCCCTCCAGGGCCCGCAGGGCCTCGGCCATCGCGCGTGCCTGGCTTCCGGAGGGCGTGCGCTGCGGGGCGAAGACGACGCTGCGCTGCTTGTCGGTCTGCTCGCCCAGGGCCAGGCTCTGGGCGAGGAAGCGCTGCACCGCGAGCGTGGACGCGGAGGCCTTCGTCAGGTCGTCCTCGAACGCCGTGGACAGCCGGGCGTCCGCGACGACGGCCGTGGTGCCGCCGCCGATGGGGCGTGCCGCGGAGGGTGTGTACGGCAGATTGTTGGTCTCCTGGAGGCTGTCGCTGCGGGCGATCACCTTGTCGGCGCCTGCGGAGGTGGCGACCTTGACGATCGAGCGGTCGACGGCACCGTCCACGGGCCAGGCGAACTCCGTGCTCGGCTTCACGTGGAGGATCGGCTCGACCGTGTTGGCCACGACGTCCGTCGCCTCTTTGAGCTGGCTGAGCGAGCCGGTGACGTCCGTGCCGTTGTGGGCCAGGGAGGCGAGGTCCGGGTCGGCGAAGGGAAGCGCGACGACCTCCTTGTCGGCCACCGCGCCCTGCAGTTCGGCGAGCCACTGCTTGGCGGTCGCCTGGTGGGTGCCGGCGGTGGTCGAGTCCCCGTCCCTAACGCGGTAGCTGCCGGTCATCGCGTCGACGGAGGCCAGCAGGTCGGGGTCGACCACCCAGGTGACGTTGAGGTCCTTTCCCAGCGTGACCATCTGGTCCAGACGGCCTCCGGGGGAGATCTCCTTGGCCAGGTCGTCGTTGAGGAAGACAGGTGTCTGCTCCTCGTTCGGTCCCGTCTCGGCGGCCATGTGCGTGGTCGAGACAAGCGGCCACAGGGCCGTCGTCTTCGTCCTGGGTTCGGCCCCGCCCGGCTGCCAGGGCAGGAAGGTCCGCTGGATACCGAGGATCTGCTCCCACGGCTGCGCGGAGGTCTGTCCGGAGAGCGAGACGGCGAATTCGTAGACGCCGTTCTCCCCGAGGCCCAGGTCGTCGACCGGCACGGAGATGTTGAAGTGTTCGGCGACGCCGGGGGTGAGCTTGGAGAACTTCTCGGTGTACTTGTCGTCGATCTCCGGGGCGATGGATCCCTGGAGATCGTCGTCCTCCTTGACGATCGCGTCGACGGACGAGCGGGTGTCGACCTCGGGGCCCACGCGCAGGCCCACGTGGGCGTCGGTGACGGCCCGCTTGCCGTTGTTGGTCACGGTGCCCGACACGGTCACCGTGTCCCCGTCCGTGGGGGTGGAGGGGGTGAGGGAGTCGACGGCGACGGACACCGAGCCCGTGTCGGCGTCCGCGCCGGCCGCGTTCTGTCCCTGTGCGTGTGCCGGGCCGGTGGCGGGCAGCTGGGCCAGGCCGGCCAGCAGCGGCGCCCCGACGACCAGGGCCGTGGTGCGCCGGAGCCACCGGCGGGCAGGTGAGGGACTGGTCCCCTGGAAGTCTGCCGCCTCGGCCACGCGCTCGCCCGTCCCTTGTCGTCATCAGTGGTCGTCGGAATGTGCGTCCACGCATGGTAACGATGCGGGCTGAGGGGAAGTGCCGCGGAGTACACCACAAGATCCGCTGCCCGGCAGGGGCAGCCCTGGAATGTGCGTCTATAGAGGGAGTGATGTCCAAGTGGGGGATTCGGTGTGTGATCAATGGGGGCGCCTGTATCCGTCCGGGCCACGTACCCTGTTCTGTTGTGCCGAACGCCAACGAAGTCAGTCCCAGTGCCCTGAGTCGGGAACAGCACCGCGCGGTGAGTGAACCGCTGCGCGTCGCCCCGGTCGCCGAGGATCTCGCCCACCGATTCCAGGAGGCCGGGTTCTCTCTCGCCCTGGTCGGCGGCTCGGTCCGGGACGCGTTGCTGGGTCGGCTCGGCAACGATCTGGACTTCACGACCGATGCCCGCCCCCAGGACGTACTGAAGATCATGCGGCCCTGGGCGGACGCGGTCTGGGAGGTCGGGATCGCGTTCGGAACCGTCGGGGCGCACAAGAGCGCCCGCGTCGGAGACACCGACCGAAGCTGGCAGATCGAGGTGACGACCTATCGGTCGGAGGCGTACGACCGCGCCTCGCGCAAGCCCGAGGTGTCCTACGGCGACTCCATCGAGGAGGATCTCGTCCGGCGGGACTTCACCGTGAACGCCATGGCCCTCGCGCTTCCGGAGAAGACCTTCATCGATCCGCACGGCGGCCTCGACGATCTCGCGGCGCGGGTGCTGCGTACTCCGGGCACTCCGGAGGAGTCCTTCTCGGACGACCCGCTGCGCATGATGCGGGCCGCGCGCTTCGCCGCACAGCTCGATTTCGAGGTGGCTCCCGAGGTGGTGGCCGCCATGAAGGACATGGCCGAGCGTATCGACATCGTGTCGGCCGAGCGGATCCGGGACGAGCTGAACAAGCTCATCCTCTCCCCCCACCCGCGCAAGGGACTGACCCTGCTCGTGGACACCGGCCTCGCCGACCGGGTTCTGCCCGAACTGCCGGCGCTGCGACTGGAGCGGGACGAGCATCACCGGCACAAGGACGTCTACGACCACACGCTCATCGTCCTGGAGCAGGCGATGGCCCTGGAGAGCGAGGGGCCCGATCTGACCCTTCGGCTGGCTGCTCTGCTGCACGACATCGGCAAACCGCGCACACGCCGTTTCGAGAAGGACGGCCGGGTCTCGTTCCACCACCACGAAGTGGTCGGGGCCAAGATGACCAAGAAGCGCATGACGGCGCTCAAGTACTCGAACGACCTGGTGAGGGATGTCTCGCGCCTGGTCGAACTGCATCTGCGTTTCCACGGCTACGGCACGGGTGAGTGGACGGACTCCGCGGTCCGCCGCTATGTCAGGGACGCCGGGCCGCTGCTCGACCGACTCCACAAGCTGACCCGGTCGGACTGCACGACGCGCAACAAGCGCAAGGCGTTGGCCCTCTCGCGCGCGTACGACGGGTTGGAAGAGCGGATCGCGCAGCTTCAGGAGCAGGAGGAGCTGGACGCGATCCGTCCCGATCTGGACGGCAACCAGATCATGGAGATCCTCGACATCCGCCCGGGACCGGCAGTCGGCCAGGCCTACAAGCACCTGCTGGAACTCCGCCTGGAGAACGGGCCGATGGAGCACGACGAAGCGGTGGCGGCGGTCAGGGAGTGGTGGGCCGAGCAGAAAGCGTGACTCGTGGGCCGGGGTCATGTTTCACGTGAAACATGACCCCGGGTCGCATGCGGAGTGGGCGGTGTTTCACGTGAAACACCGCCCACTCCGCATGCGACCAGCAGGAGCTACTTCACTTCCTTGAGGCAGAGCACCACGTTGTGGTTGTTGCCCGTCTGGTAGTAAGCGATCGTCGCTTCATTGACGGCCTCGCACTTGCCGTCGTCGCTGGTGTTGTCGAACTTCTCGACGACCTTGTACTCCGCGTCACTTGAGGAGCAGTCGACCGACTTGAGGTCCGGGCTGCTCTGCGTGCCCTTGTTGTGCATGCAGCTTCCCACCGACGTGGTCTCGGCGTCCGAGCGCCCCCAGTACCACTTGCCCACGGCGATCAGGATGGCCACGAGGAGGAAGGCCCCGATGCGCAGCAGCTTCTTGCTGACGCGGTTGGGGCGGCGAGCCGGCGGCGGGAGCGGGGCGCCCGGCGGGGGGAACCCGGGCTGACCGGCCTGCTGGGGAAAGCCCGGCTGGCCCTGAGCGAAGGGGTTCTGCCCCTGCGGCTGTTGCGGAGCCTGCGGCTGGTCCTGCGCGAACGGATTGCCCTGGGGCGGCGGCTGACTGGTCACTGGGGGTCCCCCTGAAACATAGGTGCGTATCGCGGACATGGCGCGAATAAGACGCACGTAAGTTATCGGGTCCCACTGACATCTCCGTAGTCCGCTGCGGCTCTGTGGCACTGATGTGACACTTACTGGCTCCCAAACCTGGCTATTACCGCCGTAACCGCTCCGTACACCAGGGTGACTGTCACGACCAGCGGCACGGACCGGCCGTCCGGCGGCAGCATCAGCGCGGCCACCCCGGCGGCCCCGACGAAGGCGATGTTGAACAGCACGTCGTAGACGGAGAAGATCCGGCCACGGAAGCCGTCCTCCACCGAGAACTGCACGACCGTGTCGGTCGCGATCTTCGCCCCCTGCGTCGTCAGGCCCAGGAAGAACGCCGCGGCGAGCATCGGCGCCGTGGCGAACGGCAGACCGAGCGCCGGTACCAGCACCGTGGCCGCGCCCGCGCACACGGCCATCCAGCGGCCCGGTCCCAGCCGTCCGGCTGCCCAGGGGGTGACCACGGCCGCCATGAAGAAGCCCGCCCCGGAGACGCCCAGCGCAAGCCCCAGCAGGGCGAGCCCCTCGTCCGTGTCCTCGGTCAGGGCATACCGGCAGAGCATCAGCAGCATGACCAGCAGGGCGCCGTAGCAGAACCGCATCAGCGTCATGCCCGCGAGCGCCCAGGCCGCCTGCCGGCGTGCGGGTGCGGCGAGGTGACGCACCCCCGCCACCAGGTCGCGGGCGGTACCGGCGAGTGCCGAGGCCAGCCGTGGCGGCACGAGCGCCGGGTCGGGGCCCAGCAGTTCCACGGCGATGCGCAGCGACGCCAGCGCCCCGCACAGGTACAGGCCGGCCCCGAGCAGCACCACGGCGGCGTCGGAGTCCGCGACCACGAGGCGTACGACGAAGGCGAGGCCGCCGCCCGCCGTCGCGGCCAGGGTGCCGGCCGTCGGTGAGAGCGAGTTGGCCATCACCAGGCGCTCGGCGTCGACCACACGCGGCAGCGCGGCGGACAGTCCCGCGAGGACGAAACGGTTGACGGCGGTGACGCAGAGGGCCGAGACGTAGAAGAGCCAGTCCGGGACGGGGGCGAACATCAGCGCCGCCGTCAACGAGGCCAGCACGGCCCGCAGCAGGTTGCCGTACAGAAAGACCTGGCGGCGCCGCCAGCGGTCCAGCAGCACCCCGGCGAAGGGGCCCACCAGCGAGTACGGGAGCAGCAGGACCGCCATCGCGGCGGCGATCGCGCCGGGCGAGGTCTGCTTCTCCGGGGAGAAGACGACATAGGTGGCGAGCGCGACCTGGTAGACGCCGTCGGCGCCCTGGGACAGCAGCCGTACGGCGAGCAGGCGCCGAAACCCCTCCAGGCGCAACAGGATGCGCAGGTCACGGACGACGGCCATGGGGCACAGCCTCACATACGGGAAAGGTCCCCGGGTCACGCGACCCGGGGACCCTCGGCGGACCGGAGTCCGAGGTTCTCAGCGCTCGACCTCGCCGGCGATGAACTTCTCGACGTTGGCACGGGCCTCGTCGTCGAAGTACTGGACCGGCGGGGACTTCATGAAGTAGCTCGACGCCGACAGGATCGGGCCGCCGATGCCGCGGTCCTTGGCGATCTTCGCGGCGCGCAGGGCGTCGATGATGACACCGGCCGAGTTCGGGGAGTCCCAGACCTCGAGCTTGTACTCCAGGCTCAGCGGGACGTCACCGAACGCACGGCCCTCGAGCCGGACGTAGGCCCACTTGCGGTCGTCCAGCCACTGCACGTAGTCGGACGGGCCGATGTGGACGTTCTTCGCACCCAGGTCGCGGTCGGGGATCTGGGAGGTGACGGCCTGCGTCTTGGAGATCTTCTTGGACTCCAGGCGCTCGCGCTCGAGCATGTTCTTGAAGTCCATGTTGCCGCCGACGTTCAGCTGCATCGTGCGGTCCAGGACGACGCCCCGGTCCTCGAACAGCTTCGCCATGACGCGGTGTGTGATGGTGGCGCCGACCTGCGACTTGATGTCGTCGCCGACGATCGGCACGCCCGCCTCGGTGAACTTGTCCGCCCACTCCTTGGTACCGGCGATGAAGACCGGGAGCGCGTTGACGAAGGCGACCTTGGCGTCGATGGCGCACTGGGCGTAGTACTTCGCCGCGTTCTCGGAGCCGACGGGCAGGTAGCAGACGAGGACGTTGACCTGCTTGTCCTTGAGGACCTGGACGATGTCGGCCGGCTCCTCGGCGGACTCCTCGATGGTCTCGCGGTAGTACTTGCCGAGACCGTCGAGCGTGTGGCCGCGCTGGACCTGGACGCCGCTGTTCGGCACGTCGCAGATCTTGATGGTGTTGTTCTCGGAGGCGCCGATGGCGTCCGCGAGGTCCAGACCGACCTTCTTGGCGTCCACGTCGAAGGCGGCGACGAACTCGATGTCACGGACGTGGTAGTCGCCGAACTGGACGTGCATCAGGCCGGGCACCTTGGCCGCCGGGTCGGCGTCCTTGTAGTACTCGACGCCCTGCACCAGCGATGCGGCGCAGTTGCCCACACCGACGATGGCTACGCGAACCGAACCCATTCCGGTTGCTCCCTGTGTGTACGAGTGAGGCCCTGACTGGGCGCTCACGTGGTGGTGTCGCCGGGCGTATCCGGCCGGGGGTCGTCCCCGGACCGGGGCAGGCCGCCCGTCGCTCCAGATGTCCTGTCCTGTTGAGCGGTCCCCTCGGTGGCGGAACCCCGCAGGTCCCGTCCCGCCCGCTCACTCTCGATGAGCTCGTTCAGCCAGCGCACTTCGCGCTCCACGGACTCCATTCCGTGGCGCTGGAGCTCAAGCGTGTAGTCGTCGAGTCGCTCCCGGGTGCGGGCCAGGGAGGCGCGCATCTTCTCCAGGCGCTCTTCCAGCCGGCTGCGCCGGCCTTCGAGCACGCGCATGCGTACGTCACGCGACGTTTGCCCGAAGAACGCGAAGCGTGCGGCGAAGGTCTCGTCGTCGTACGCGTCCGGGCCCGTCTGTGAGAGGAGCTGCTCGAAGTGTTCCTTACCGTCTGCCGTCAGCCGGTAGACGATCTTGGCGCGGCGTCCCGTGAGCGAAGCGGCCGCCTCGTCGACGTTCCCCGGTTCCTCGATCAACCAGCCGTTGGCGACCAGCGTCTTGAGGCAGGGGTAGAGCGTTCCGTAGCTGAACGCCCGGAACACACCCAGCGAGGTGTTGAGCCGTTTGCGCAGCTCATAGCCGTGCATCGGGGACTCGCGGAGCAGGCCGAGTACGGCGAACTCGAGGATGCCGGAACGCCGGCTCATCGTCGTCTCCTCTCGCCCTTATGCCGCGCTGATGTATCGAGTCGATACATCAGCACGATAGAACGAGCTTCCTTCTGCGACAAGAGGGGGGCTGGTGAACGGGATCACATCAGGGTTTCAACGAGAGCAAGTTGCCTGATTTGAGGTGAACTTCGGAGCTCGGGGGTTTTGGCGGTGCGTAGTCTGTGCGCCATGCAGACCACCGGGAACCGAGTGACGCCTGGGGGCGTCCCTGTCCTCGGTGCAGTACGGGTGAATGCGGAAGGGGCCGCATCCGTACTTCGGGGGGACCGGAAATCAGCCGCCTTTACCAGGCGCGCAGGGGTGCGCCTGCCCGAGGAGTAGTCGTTCGATGAGCGAGCACCGTCGCAAACCGCCGCAGCCGCAGGGAGGCGGACGTGCCGCGGCCCGACGCGGCCAGTCCGGCTCGTCCTCCGGCCGCCGCGCGGCACCGCGAGGCGCCACAGGGTCTCCGTCCGGCTCGTACGGTCCGGAGGACGAGGAGCGTCAGTACGGGAGCCGTGCCGAAGCTCGGCGCGCAGCGCAGCGGAACGGAGGAGGCCGTCGCAGAGCGGCCGACCCGGGCCGCGGTCGGCGGGCTTCGGAAGGGCCCGGTCGGGGTCGCGCCGCCGTACCCGGCAGAAAGCGGATGATCGACTACCCGCGCCATGACAAGGACGGGTGGCACCGCTGGGTGCCCTCCTGGCGGCTCGTCTCCGGGCTGTGCATCGGGTTCTTCGGCTGTCTGGTGGCTGCCGCGGGCCTCGCCTACGCCATGGTGGACGTTCCCGTTCCCGACAAGACGGCCACGGCGCAGAACAACGTCTACTACTGGGCCGACGGCAGCCAGATGGTTGCCACCGGTGGTGAGCGCAACCGTCAGAACGTCAACCTCGCGCAGATTCCCAAGGACATGCGCAACGCCGTCATCTCCCAGGAGAACAAGACCTTCTACTCGGACAGCGGCATCGACCCCAAGGGCATCGCGCGCGCCGTGGTCAACATGGCCAAGGGCGGTGACACGCAGGGCGGCTCCACCATCACTCAGCAGTACGTGAAGAACGCGATGCTGAACGACCAGTCGCAGACGGTCTCCCGCAAGGCCAAGGAGATCTTCGTCTCGATCAAGGTGGGCGCCAACGAGCCGAAGGACAAGATCCTCGCGGGCTACCTGAACTCCGCGTACTACGGCCGCGGCGCCTACGGGATCCAGGCCGCCGCGCGGGCGTACTTCAATGTGGACGCCGTCGATCTCAACGCCGGCCAGTGCGCCTTCCTGTCGGCGATGCTCAAGGGCGCCACGTACTACGACCCGGCGGGTGCCACCTCGATCGACACGACGGCCACGCCGGAGGCCAACTCGAGGCGTGCCAAGAACCAGATGCAGGACACGCTCGACAAGATGGTGGAGTACGGGCATCTCGATCCGGAGGAGCGGGCCAAGTTCACCGATCTCCCCAAGTGGGAGAACCCGCGGTCGAACACCCAGCTGAGCGGCCAGATCGGTTACCTCGTCGACCTTGCCAAGGCCTCCGTGATCAAGACCGGCAAGGTCACGCAGAAGCAACTGGAGCAGGGCGGCTACTCGATCTTCACGACGTTCGACAAGAAGAAGGTCGACGAACTCGAAGCCGCGGTCACCAAGGTCTACAAGAAGAACATCAACGTCGAGGAGCGTCCCGAGACCGATACCCACGTCCAGTTCGGCGGGGCGTCCGTGGATCCCGATACGGGCGCCATCAAGGCCATATACGGCGGACAGGACGCCACCAAGCACTTCACCAACAACGCCGACGTGACCGGTGCCCAGGTCGGCTCGACGTTCAAGCCGTTCGTGCTCGCGGCGGCGATGAAGTGGGGCGTGCGCGATCCCAAGGGCGGTGCGGTCCAGCCGCAGGACGAACGCACCGTCGTCTCCCCGAAGAGCCTCTACAGCGGCCAGAACAACCTCAAGATCAAGGACTACGACGGGACGATCTGGGAGAACGAGAAGGGCGAGCAGTGGCGTCAGGAGAACGACGGCAAGGACTCGGTCGGCAATCCGCCGGACTACAAGATCGACCTTCGTGAGGCCATGCGGGAGTCGGTGAACTCCGCCTTCGTCCAGCTCGGCATGGACGTCGGCCTGGACCAGGTCAAGGAGGCCGCCGTCGATGCGGGGCTTCTGGAGGACAGCCTGGCGGGCTCCGGCTACCCGTCGTTCTCCATCGGCGTCTCGGATCCGAGCGCCATCCGCATGGCGGGCTCGTACGCCACGTTCGCGGACAGCGGCAAGCAGCGCACGCCGTTCTCCGTCACCAAGGTGACGAACAAGGACGGCACGGTCTACACGCACAAGGTGGAGACCGTGCAGGCGTTCACCGCGAAGGTCGCGGACAACGTCACGGACGTTCTGAAGACCGTCGTCGACGACGGAACGGGTTCCAACGCGCAGCTGCCGGGTCGTGAGGTGGCCGGTAAGACCGGTACCACGGACGGCAACAAGTCCGCCTGGTTCGTCGGCTACACCCCCCAGCTGTCGACCGCGATCAGCATGTTCCGCTACCCGGACGACGAATCCGTCAAGAACCGCACCTTCCTGGAGATGTACGGGACGGGCGGCGAGAAGAAGATCCACGGTGCCTCCTTCCCGTCCTTGATCTGGAAGGACTACATGGAACAGGCGCTGAAGGGCACGAAGCCGGTGAAGTTCCCGACCCCGGAGCCCATCGGCGAGGTCATCAACGACACCCCGTCGCCCAGCCCGTCTCCCTCTCCTTCCGAGACGGAGGAGGAAGAGACCTCGCCGTCGCCTTCGCCGACGCCCACGCGGAGCGAGCCCAGTCCCTCCGCTCCGGCTCCCACCGAAACCTGTGGCGTCTTCGAGTGGAACTGTGGCGACGGGGGCGACGGAGGCAACGACTCGGCCGGCAACGACTCCGGGGGCTCGGACAGCAGCCCGTCACCTTCGACCTCGCCCAGTGAGACCGGGGACGACGGCGACAGAGGAGGCCAGGATGGCGGCGGTGGCTTCTTCAGAGGTACGACCGGGTAGCCGCCGGAACGTCCGACATGGGTGTTTCACGTGAAACACCCGCAAGTTTCACGTGAAACAGGGGCCGCCGCATCCATGAGGGTGCGGCGGCCCCGCCGTATCCCCAGGCGCGTACGGCAGGATGTGCCTCATGCCCAGTGCTGAATCGACGCCAGCGAGCGTGCACGAGCCGGACCCGGCGCGACCGACCAGGGAGGACGCGGTCGCCGCGGCCGGCAGCGAGCTGATCGGCGGTCCCCTCGGCCGACGTGCCCTGCTCGGGACGTCCTGGTGGACTCCCGTGCGGGTGATCGCGCTCGTGGCCATCGGCATGTTCGCCCTCGGCCTGGTCCAGAAAGCACCCTGTTACAACGGCGCCTGGTTCTTCGGCGCCAGCTCCCAGTACACGCACGCGTGCTACTCGGACATCCCGCACCTCTACCAGGGACGCGGGTTCAGCGACGGGCTCGTGCCGTACTTCGACAGGCTCCCCGGCGACATGGAGTACCTCGAATACCCCGTGCTGACCGGTGTCTTCATGGAGGTCGCGGCCTGGCTTACCCCGGGCGGCGGCTCCATCCAGGACCAGGAGCAGTGGTACTGGATGGTCAACGCCGGGCTGCTCATGGTGTGCGCCGTCGTCATCGCCGTTTGCGTGACCCGGACGCACGCACGACGCCCCTGGGACGGTCTGCTGGTCGCCCTCGCACCCGCCTTCGTGCTGACCGCGACCGTCAACTGGGACCTGCTGGCGGTCGCCCTGACATCCGCCGCGATCCTGATGTGGTCACGGGGGCGCTCAGTGGCCTTCGGCATCCTGCTGGGGCTGGCCACGGCCGCCAAGCTCTACCCCTTCCTGCTCCTCGGCCCGCTGCTGGTCCTGTGCTGGCGGGCGGGCAAATGGCGGCAGTTCGGAGCGGCCCTGGCAGGCGCGGTCGTCGCCTGGCTCGTGGTGAACCTGCCGGTGATGCTCTTCGCCTTCGACGGCTGGTCGAAGTTCTACACGTTCAGCCAGGAACGGGGCGTGGACTTCGGGTCCTTCTGGCTGATCCTGGTCCAGAGTTCCAGCAATCCGCCCAGCACCGAGACCGTCAACACCCTTGCCACGCTTTTGATGCTGCTGTGCTGCGGAGCCGTCGCGGTCCTCGCCCTGACCGCCCCCCGGCGCCCGCGCTTCGCCCAGCTCGCCTTCCTGATCGTCGCCGCGTTCATCCTCACCAACAAGGTCTACTCACCGCAGTACGTGCTGTGGCTGGTACCGCTTGCCGTGCTGGCCCGCCCGAAGTGGCGGGACTTCCTGATCTGGCAGGTGTGCGAGGTGGCGTACTTCCTGGGCATCTGGATGTATCTCGCGTACACGACCAGCGGCGACGCCCACAAGGGCCTGCCGACGGACGGCTATCACTGGGCCATCGGCATGCATCTGCTGGGAACGCTGTTCCTGTGCGTCATGGTCGTGCGCGACATCCTGATGCCGGAACGGGACCCGGTCCGGCGGACGGGGGACGACGACCCCTCGGGCGGCGTGCTCGACGGCGCGGAGGACGTCTTCGTCCTGGGCCCCGCGGCGCACCCGCCGCGGCACGCGGAAAGTTCGCTCTGAGCGAACACATGAAGGGCCGTACACGACGACACCGTGTACGGCCTTCTCGCTAGCGGTCGAGGATGCGGTCGAACTGCGTGGTGGTGTGCCGCAGATGGGCCACCAGTTCGTCGCCCACCGAGGGCTCCGACGCCTCCGAGGGCACGAAGAGAATCGAGACCTGCATGTGCGGCGGCTCCGCGAACCAGCGCTGCTTGCCGTCCCAGACGAACGGGGAGAGATTCCGGTTGACCGTGGCGAGGCCGGCCCTGGCCACGCCCTTGGCGCGCGGCATGACGCCGTGCAGCGCCTTCGGGGCCTCCAGACCCACACCGTGCGACGTACCGCCCGCCACGACCACCAGGAAGCCGTCGGAGGCCGCCTTCTGCTGCCGGTAGCCGAAGCGCTCGCCCTTGGCGACGCGCGTGACGTCCAGGACCGCGCCCCGGTACTCGGTGGCGTCGTGGTCCCCCAGCCAGAGCCGGGTGCCGATCCGGGCGCGGAAGCGGGTCTGCGGGAACTGCTGCTGGAGCCGGGCCAGCTCATCGGCCTTGAGGTGGCTGACGAACATGGTGTGCAGCGGCAGCCGGGCCGCGCGCAGCCGGTCCATCCAGCCGATGACCTCCTCGACCGCGTCCGAGCCGTCGGTACGGTCCAGCGGCAGGTGGATGGCGAAGCCCTCCAGCCGGACGTTCTCTATGGCGGCGTGCAGCTGCGGAAGATCCTGCTCGCTGACGCCGTGCCGCTTCATCGAGGACATCACCTCGATGACCACGCGGGCGCCCACCAGGCCGTACACGCCGTCGATGGACGACACCGAGCGCACGACCCGGTCGGGCAGCGGCACGGGCTCCTCGCCACGCCGGTACGGCGTCAGGACCAGCAGGTCACCGCCGAAGAAGTCCTTGATCCGGGCGGCCTCGTACGTCGTGCCGACGGCGAGCACGTCCGAGCCCAGCCGCGTGGCCTCCTCCGCCAGCCGCTCGTGCCCGAAGCCGTAGCCGTTGCCCTTACAGACCGGGACCAGCCCGGGGAACTGCTCCTGGACGTGCTTGTGATGCGCCCGCCAGCGCGCGGTGTCGACGTAGAGCGTGAGCGCCATGGCCGGACCTGGAACCTTTCTCGTGGCTGTCAGAGGTGCGGATTCGGGGATGAGCGGTGGGTCAGCGGCGTGACATGTAGATGTCGAGGGCCTTGTGGAGCAGCTTGTTCAGCGGGAAGTCCCACTCGCCGAGGTACTCGGCCGCCTGGCCACCCGTACCGACCTTGAACTGGATCAGACCGAAGAGGTGGTCGGTCTCGTCCAGGGAGTCGGAGATGCCGCGCAGGTCGTAGACGGTGGCACCCAGGGCGTAGGCGTCGCGCAGCATGGCCCACTGCATGGCGTTCGAGGGCCGGACCTCGCGGCCGATGTTGTCGGAGGCACCGTAGGAGTACCAGACGTGCCCGCCGACCACCAGCATGGTCGCCGCGGAGAGGTTCACCCCGTTGTGCCGGGCGAAGTACAGCCGCATGCGGTTGGGGTCCTCGCTGTTGAGGGCCGTCCACATCCGCTGGAAGTACGACAGCGGGCGCGGCCGGAAGTGGTCGCGCACGGCCGTGATCTCGTACAGGCGCTGCCACTCCTCGAGGTCCTGGTAGCCGCCCTGGACGACCTCGACGCCGGCCTTCTCGGCCTTCTTGATGTTGCGGCGCCACAGCTGGTTGAAGTTCTTGTGGACCTCTTCCAGGGAGCGGTTGGCCAGCGGCACCTGGAAGACGTAGCGGGGCTGCACGTCACCGAACCCGGCGCCGCCGTCCTCGCCCTGCTGCCAGCCCATGCGGCGCAGCTTGTCGGCCACTTCGAAGGCGCGCGGCTCGATGTGGTCGGCCTCTATGTCACGCAGGCGCTTGACGTTGGGGTCCTGGATGCCCTTCTTGATGGACGTGGCGTCCCAGCGCCGGATGATCACCGGCGGGCCCATCTTCACGGAGAAGGCGCCCTGCTGCTTGAGGTGCGCGAGCATGGGCTCCAGCCACTCCTGGAGGTTCGGCGCGAACCAGTTGATGACCGGGCCCTCGGGGAGATAGGCGAGGTAGCGCTTGATCTTGGGCAGCTGCCGGTAGAGGACGAGGCCCGCGCCGACCAGCTCACCGGTCCGGCCGTCGAACCAGCCGAGGTTCTCCGAGCGCCATTCCGCCTTTACGTCCGCCCATGCCGGGACCTGCATGTGACTCGCCGCCGGCAGGCTCTGGATGTACGCCAGATGCTGCTCGCGACTGATGGTCCTCAGGGTCAGGCTCATTCGGGGCGCTCCTCGGGCTGGTGTGTCCCCATGGGTACAGGGGCTCCGGCTCTCGCGCGAAGCCTACTGCGCCCTGTGAGCGCCCCGTCCGGCGTACGGCGGGAAGGGGAGGGCCGACGGGCGGGCGGCGGCGGGGCTCAGCCGAAGAGCCCGCCGTGGTAGATGCCGAAGTACAGACCGAGTGCGGAGGCCCCGAGGCCCAGCACCAGGCCGAAGCGCTCGCGGGTCGTCTCGGAGACGTACTGGCCGTATCCGCCGGTCAGGACACCGAGCAGTCCGGCCCACGAGGTGAGGATGTGGAGCCCTCGAAAGCTCGCGGTGGCCAGGGCGAGCACTCCGAGCACCAGGGTCACCGCCAGCAGTGCGTCCTGGAGGGGGTGCGACCTGTTGTCGGTGGCCAGCAAGCCGGTCCGTGGTTTGGCGGGTCGCGTGATCTGTGCCATGGGGAACCTCCTGCCGAAGGCAGTGCGCATCCGCTGACTGTCGATTGCCCGCACAGCCGGATTTCAACCGCGGGCCGGTGGGCGGGTAGGCTGTCCCTTCTGCACTGGTGTCTACTTCCGGCCGCGACCGGGCGACCTCCTCGGAGGAGACTCCGATCGTCGGACCCGATTGTCAGTGGGTCCTGGTTTACTCGTTGATACCGGTGCCAACGCATCGCAACCCTCCTGCCACGGAACGACCGTGGCCGCTGAGTCCGAAGGAGGTGGGTTCCACATGCGTCACTACGAGGTGATGGTCATCCTCGACCCCGATCTCGAGGAGCGTTCTGTCTCCCCGCTGATCGAGAACTTCCTCTCTGTCGTCCGTGACGGCGGCGGAAAGGTCGAGAAGGTCGACACCTGGGGCCGTCGTCGTCTCTCGTACGAGATCAAGAAGAAGCCCGAGGGCATCTACTCGGTCATCGATCTGCAGGCCGAGCCTGCGATCGTCAAGGAGCTCGACCGCCAGATGAACCTGAACGAGTCGGTCCTCCGGACCAAGGTCCTCCGTCCCGAGAACCACTGAGCCCTCCCGCTCAGCCGATCCCGGGATTCGAGTAGCAGCACAAGCAGCCAGCAGCAAACCCGCCGAGAGGTTCCCCCATGGCAGGCGAGACCGTCATCACGGTCATCGGCAATCTTGTCGACGACCCCGAGCTGCGCTTCACCCCGTCCGGTGCGGCCGTCGCGAAGTTCCGCGTTGCGTCGACTCCCCGCACCTTCGACCGCCAGACGAATGAGTGGAAGGACGGCGAAAGCCTCTTCCTCACCTGCTCGGTCTGGCGTCAGGCGGCGGAGAACGTCGCCGAGTCGCTTCAGCGAGGCATGCGCGTCATCGTGCAGGGCCGGCTGAAGCAGCGGTCCTACGAGGACCGTGAGGGCGTCAAGCGCACGGTCTACGAGCTGGACGTCGACGAGGTCGGCGCCAGTCTTCGCAGCGCCACGGCCAAGGTCACCAAGACCTCGGGCCGCGGTGGCCAGGGTGGTTACGGCGGCGGTGGCGGCCAGGGTGGCGGCGGCTGGGGCGGCGGCCCCGGCGGTGGCCAGCAGGGCGGCGGCGCTCCGGCCGACGACCCCTGGGCGACCGGCGCTCCCGCCGGTGGCCAGCAGGGTGGCGGCGGCCAGGGTGGCGGCGGCTGGGGCGGTGGCTCCAGCGGCGGTGGCGGCGGTGGCGGCTACTCGGACGAGCCCCCCTTCTAGGGCGGGCTCTACCCACACTTCTTGATCACACAGGAGAAACATCATGGCTAAGCCGCCTGTGCGCAAGCCGAAGAAGAAGGTCTGCGCATTCTGCAAGGACAAGGTCACGTACGTGGACTACAAGGACACGAACATGCTGCGGAAGTTCATTTCCGACCGCGGCAAGATCCGTGCCCGCCGCGTGACCGGCAACTGCACCCAGCACCAGCGTGACGTCGCCACGGCCGTGAAGAACAGCCGTGAGATGGCGCTGCTGCCCTACACCTCCACCGCGCGATAAGGGAAGGGTGACCGACTCATGAAGATCATCCTCACCCACGAGGTCTCCGGCCTCGGTGCCGCGGGCGACGTCGTCGAACGTCAAGGACGGTTACGCTCGCAACTACCTGATCCCGCGGAAGTTCGCCATCCGCTGGACCAAGGGCGGCGAGAAGGATGTCGAGCAGATTCGTCGTGCTCGCAAGATCCACGAGATCCAGACCATCGAGCAGGCCAACCAGGTGAAGGCCCAGCTCGAGGGCGTGAAGGTCCGTCTGGCCGTTCGCTCCGGCGACGCCGGTCGTCTCTTCGGCTCCGTCACCCCGGCCGATGTCGCTTCGGCGATCAAGGCCGCCGGTGGCCCCGAGGTCGACAAGCGCCGCATCGAACTGGGCTCGCCGATCAAGACCCTGGGCGCTCACGAGAACGTTCCGTGCGTCTGCACCCCGAGGTTGACGCCAAGGTCAGCATCGAGGTCATCGCTGCCTGAGTCAGAGCCTTGCTCTCGCTCAAGCGATGAGAGGGGGCCGCATCTCCCGACTGGGAGATGCGGCCCCCTCTTCACGCGAAGCACGATGTTTCACGTGAAACGGTCAGCGTGTGGCACCCGTGACGACCCAACGACCCGACCGGGTACGCAGCCACAGCGTCACCAGGCGCATTGCCATCATCAGCGTCATCGCAGCCCACAGGGCGGTGAGCCCACCGCCGAGGGCCGGGACGAGAAGTGCCGCCGGAGTGAAGACCGCCAGAGTCACCAGCATCGCCCAGGCCAGGTATGGGCCGTCGCCCGCGCCCATGAGGACGCCGTCCAGCACGTAGACCACTCCGCAGATCGGCTGCGAGACGGCCACGATCACGAGGGCGGGCAACGCGGTGTCCTTGACCACGGAGTCGCCGGTGAACAGGGGCAGGAAGGCCGGGCGGGACAGCACCACGAGCAGGCCGAGTACGAACCCGACCGCGACACCCCACTCGACCATCCTGCGGCAGGCATCGCGGGCCCCCTGGCCGTCACCGGCTCCGAGATGGCGTCCGATGATGGCCTGACCTGCGATGGCGATGGCATCGAGTGCGAAGGCGAGCAGACTCCACAGGGACAGGATGATCTGATGGGCCGCGATGTCGGCGTCGCCGAGACGGGCCGCCACGGCAGTGGCGATCATGAGGATGGCCCGCAGCGACAGGGTGCGCACGAGCAGCGGCACCCCGGCCTGAGCGGAGGCCCTGATGCCGGCGATGTCCGGGAGCAGGGAGGCCCCGTGTCGTCGTGCCCCGCGGATCACCACCCACAGGTACACGGCGGCCATGCCGCACTGGGCGATGACGGTGCCCCAGGCGGAGCCCGCGATACCGAGCCCGGCGCCGTAGACGAGTACGACATTGAGGACGGCGTTGGCGATGAAGCCGGCGACGGCGACGTAGAGGGGGGTCCGGGTGTTCTGCAGTCCTCTCAGGACACCGGTCGAGGCCAGCACGACGAGCATCGCCGGGATGCCGAGGCTGGAGATCCGCAGATAGGTGATGGCATAGGGGGCCGCGGTGTCGGACGCGCCGAAGAGGCCGATGAGGGAGGGGGCCGTGGGCAGGACGACGGCGATCACGGCGGCGCCGAGCAGCAGTGCCAGCCAGATGCCGTCCATGCCCTGGCGTATCGCGGCTTGCAGGTCGCCCGCCCCGACACGTCGTGACACTGCCGCCGTGGTGGCGTAGGCGAGGAAGACGAAGACGCTGACGGCTGTGGTGAGCAGGGCCGAGGCGATGCCGAGTCCGGCGAGCTGTGCGGTGCCGAGATGGCCGACAATCGCGCTGTCGGCCATGACGAAGAGGGGCTCGGCGACGAGTGCGCCGAAGGCCGGGACGGCCAGCGCGATGATCTCTCGGTCGTGCCGACGCCGGACGGTCCGGGGGCGCTCGGGGGCCTGTGTCATGAGCACTAATCTAATCGTCCACAGGTAAGAGATGCAAAGCTTTTGCGACCCTTACCTACCGTCTCGCACCGTGTACTTCCGGGCACGGCTCGAAGCGATCTTGATCCGAGTGGGAAAGTTTTTCTTCTGCACAGGCCGTGGATGGCAAATGTGCAGTTCAGAGCGGTATCACTGATCGGCGCGGATGCTTGTTCACAGGGCTGTCCACCGGGTCGTGCACAGGTTTGGAGGAGTTCTCCACAGCATCTGGCCCGTCGTCCACATGACCTGTGGATAACCAGATTGGCTGACGGTGCCCACAGGCCTACGGTGGTCCGGCGCCCGCTCCGTCCGTCGGCCTGTGAACCGTCACAAAACCGACGCGCCAGAACCGGAGTTGGGCGTCTTATTTGTCAGTGCCGTGCCGTAGAAATGAGGGGCACGGCGAGGTCCGCTCGGCGGACGGGAGGAGGTGGCTCGGTGAGCATTTCCGAGCCCTTGGACGACCCGTGGGCCGACAGCGGTCCCAGTGATCGTCTACCTGCTTCCCGCCGCCGCGGTGACGGGGGCCGCGGCCGCGACGAGCAGCACGAGCGTGGCTCGGACGGCGCTGCGTGGGACGGCGGCGGCCCGTCGTTCGAGCGGGTGCCACCGCAGGACCTGGACGCCGAGCAGTCAGTCCTCGGCGGCATGCTCCTGTCCAAGGACGCCATCGCCAACGTCGTCGAGATTCTCAAGGGCCACGACTTCTACAAGCCGGCCCACGAGATGGTCTACCAGGCCATCCTCGACATCTATGCCAAGGGCGAGCCGGCCGACCCCATCACGATCGCCGCCGAACTCACCAAGCGCGGTGAGATCAACAAGGTCGGCGGGGCCTCCTATCTGCACACCCTCGTCCAGACCGTGCCGACGGCCGCGAACGCCGCGTATTACGCGGAGATCGTGCACGAGCGGGCGGTCCTGCGCCGCCTGGTGGAGGCCGGCACCCGGATCACCCAGATGGGGTACGCGGCCGACGACGACGTCGACGAGATCGTCAACCGCGCCCAGGCCGAGATCTACGCCGTCACCGAGCAGCGCACCAGCGAGGACTATCTGCCGCTCGGCGACATCATGGAGGGCGCCCTCGACGAGATCGAGGCGATCGGATCGCGCAGCGGCGAGATGACCGGTGTGCCGACGGGGTTCACGGACTTCGACTCGCTGACCAACGGTCTGCATCCCGGTCAGATGATCGTCATCGCCGCACGTCCCGCCATGGGCAAGTCGACGCTCGCACTGGACTTCGCGCGAGCAGCCTCGATCAAGAACAATCTGCCGAGCGTCATCTTCTCGCTGGAAATGGGGCGCAACGAGATCGCGATGCGCCTGCTGTCCGCCGAGGCCCGCGTGGCGCTGCACCACATGCGGTCGGGCACCATGACGGACGACGACTGGACCCGCCTGGCCCGCCGGATGCCCGACGTGTCGGCCGCCCCGCTCTACATCGACGACTCTCCGAACCTGTCGATGATGGAGATCCGCGCCAAGTGCCGTCGGCTCAAGCAGCGCAACGACCTCAAGCTGGTCGTCATCGACTACCTCCAGCTCATGCAGTCGGGCGGCTCCAAGCGCTCCGAGAGCCGTCAGCAGGAGGTCTCGGACATGTCCCGCAACCTCAAGCTCCTGGCCAAGGAGTTGGAGATTCCGGTCATCGCGCTCTCCCAGCTGAACCGTGGCCCCGAGCAGCGCACCGACAAGAAGCCGATGGTCTCCGACCTGCGTGAGTCGGGTTCGATCGAGCAGGATGCCGACATGGTCATCCTGCTGCACCGCGAGGACGCCTACGAGAAGGAGTCCCCGCGCGCGGGCGAGGCCGACCTCATCGTGGCCAAGCACCGCAACGGCCCAACCGCGACGATCACCGTTGCCTTCCAGGGCCACTACTCGCGTTTCGTGGACATGGCACAGACCTGATCGCCCGGTTCGGAACGCGCGGGTCTGGCCGAGTGTCCGACGTGGTGACAAGGCCCTGGTGGAGGACAGGGGGTGGCCGTCGGTTCCGAACCGGGAGGTTTTGGCTACGCGTTGTGCTCAGCGCATCAGAAGGGCAGGCCCCGCAGGTCCACGCTGATGGTTGGATGAGGCCGGCCGGCCAGGTCGTAGATCATGGTGTTCAGTGGCGAGGTCCGCGGGCCATCGGGCTGCTGGAAGGTGACGGGCAAGGAGAGTCGGCTCCATCCCAGCCCTGTGTAGAACGGGACCAGTTGCGGGCGGCACAGCAGGACCACTGCCTCGGCGCCGGCCGCTCTCGCGTGTTCTACCGCCACGCTGATGACCGTCCGGGCGATGCCCTGCCCTCGATGGGCGGGGTGCACCAGCACATCGCCCAGACCCGCGGCGCGGCGCGGCAGTCCGTCGAAGGCCATGTCCCGCAGCAGCCATCCCGCGGAAGCCACCGGTCGGCCTTCGGAGACAGCGGTGAGGGTGTGCTGCTTGTCGGCCCACACCAGACCGAGCCCGTTCACCCCGAAAGGGTCGGACAGACCATCGCGGACTGCGGGTTCCTCATCCGGATATCCGGGGCCCGGAGCATGGATCAACCGGAGGTTCACACGACCGTCGTCCACCACAGGCTCCGCAGCGACCGCGGACGTGGGGCCGAACCGGAAGCGCAGACAATGAAGGCCGCTGGACTGGACAGCTCCGTCCGCCTGGGCGCCCAGGCGGCGCAGTACCGCGATCGAAGCCGTATTGCCGGGCAGGACGAACGCGAAAACAGCGGGGAGCGAGAGGCGGCGAAACGCCAGGTCCAGGCAGGCACGGCCCGCCTCGCCGGCGATTCCACGGCCCTGGGCCCGTGGGTGCACGGCGAAACCGAGGTCAACTCCGTGCTGGGCCCGATTGCGCAGTCCCACCCGGCCGAGAAAGGCGTGCGTCGCGGCGTCCCTGACTGCGAAGTCGCCGTAGCCGTGTCTGGTCCAGTGGGCGACGTGGCCGTCGCACATGGCCTCGGCCGCGGATCGACTGTCCGCCCGGCCGGTCGCCAGCCACCGCATGACGCTGTCCTGACTGACCACGGCCTCGAAAAGATCACCGCTGTCCCCGCGGCGGATCGGCTCCATCACAAGCCTCTGGGTGCGCAGAACGGGTCCACCTGGCCGGGTCACCCAAGGAGCGTACCCGGCGATCTTTTGGTCCGGATGCGGAACGGATCCTCGGCCGGGCCCCGAGTGCCTTCACCGGGGGCGCGCCCGGGGCATCGCCGTTTTTCGCTGAGGTGTCATCGTCCGTCGGGCCGTGGCGTGGGGTAATCGGCTCGACGTGGGGTGGCGGGGCCGGTGGACTGGGGACATGACGACAACGCAGGAAGAGCTGCTTCCCACCACCCGCCGGGCGTTGCTGCACCGGATCGCCGTGGCTCAGGCCGAAGGGCGCACGCCGTCGCTCGTCGCGGCGGTCGTCCGGGGCGGGCGGACCGTGTGGCACGGGGCGCGCACCTCGGTCGACGGCCATGGCCCGGACGAGGACGTGCAGTACCGGATCGGTTCGATCACCAAGACCTTCACCGCCGTTCTTGTCCTGCGCCTGCGCGACGAGGGCGTGCTCGACCTCGGGGATCGTCTGGAGAAGCATCTGCCCGGCACCGGGGCCGGCGAGGCGACGATCGCGGAACTGCTGGCGCACTCGGGAGGACTGGCCGCCGAGTCGCCCGCGCCGTGGTGGGAGCGGACACCGGGCTCGCTGCGGCCCGAACTCGCCGATGTGCTGGGCGAGCAGCCGCTCGTGCACCCGGTGGGCCGTCGGCACCACTACTCCAACCCCGGCTACACCCTGCTCGGCGCGCTGGTCGAGAAGGTGCGCGGTGCTTCGTGGGAGGACGTTCTGCGGCGGGAGGTGCTGGAACCGCTCGGGCTGGAGCGTACGACCACCCGACCGAGGGCTCCTCATGCCGATGGCTGGGCGGTGCATCCGTGGGCCGACGTGATGCTGCCCGAGCCCACCGAAGACCTCGGGCTGATGGCCGCGGCCGGACAGCTCTGGTCCACCACCGGGGACCTGGCACGGTTCGCCGTCTTCCTGACGGAGGGCGACGACAAGGTGCTCGGCGCGGAGACCATGCGGGAGATGCGGGCACCCGCCGCGCCGGCCGAGGCCACGGATGTGGTGGACGGTGCGGCATACGGTCTGGGGCTGCAGATCCATTACCGGGACGGGAGGTTGCTCGTGGGGCACTCCGGCTCCCTGCCGGGCTTCCTCGCCAACCTCACCATCGGAGTGGAGGACGACGTGGCCGCGGTGGTGCTGACCAACTGCACCTCCGGTCCCTTGCTTGCCGGAGTCGGTGCCGACCTCGTGCGGATCGTCGCCGAGGCGGAGCCCCGTATCCCCGAGCCCTGGCGCCCTCTGCCGGAAGTCGACGCCTCCGTGCTGGAGTTGGCCGGGGAGTGGTACTGGGGGACGCATGCCTTTGCCCTGCGGTTGACGCCCGGTGGGGGAGTCTCGCTGGAGCCGCTGTCCGGCCACGGCCGCCGCTCGCGGTTCCGGGCGAACGGCGACGGCGGCTGGACGGGGCTGGAGGGCTACTACGCCGGTGAGCTGCTGCGAGCCGTGCGGCGACCGGACGGGACCGTGAGCCATCTGGATCTCGGGTCGTTCGTCTTCACCCGTCGGCCGTACGACGAGGGATCCGCCGTGCCGGGTGGAGTGGACCCGCAGGGGTGGCGAGGCATCGGCTAGCGGTCGTCCGGTGCCATGTAGTCCGTTTCACGTGAAACAGGCCATATGGCACCGGGGTGCTCACGACGGGTGCCTTCACTCAGAGCTGGAGCTTGAAGCCCGTGTGCGAGGCCGAGAAGCCGAGGCGCTCGTAGAAGCGGTGGGCGTCGGTGCGGGTGTTGTCGGAGGTGAGCTGCACGAGGTGGCACCCCTGCCGCCGGGACTCGTCGACCGCCCACTCGATGAGCTGTGTGCCCAGACCACCACCACGCTCGTCGGCGTGGATGCGTACCCCTTCGATGATCGACCGGATCGCCCCGCGCCGGGACAGGCCGGGGACGATCGTCAGCTGGAGCGTGCCGACGACACGGCCGTCGCGGACGGCGACGACCAGGTGCTGGTTCGGATCGGCGCTGAGCCGCTCGAACGCGGCCAGGTACGGGAGCAGGTCGTCCGGCGACTCGCGCTGAGCGCCCAAGGGGTCGTCGGCGAGCATCGCGACGACCGCCGGGATGTCCTCGGCCGCGGTGGGTCGTATCTCAAGATCTCCCATGACCGCACTCTAAGCAGAGGCGGTGGTCCCAGGCCATGCACGTCGATGCCGACCGGACTGACCGTCGCCAACGTCGTCGGCGTCCCGCTGGGGACGCTCGTCGGGCAGTCCGCCGGCCGGCGGGTCACCTTCGCCCTGGTCGCCGGGCTCGCCCTCTTCACGCTCGCCGCACACAACAAGATCGCGGCGGCCGTGACCATCTTCCTGATCGGCGCCCCGGGATTTGCCACCGTCCCGCCGCTCCAGAAGCGAGTCCTGGACCGCGCGCACGGCGCCCCGACACTGGCCTCGGCCGTGAACATCGGTGCCTTCAACCTCGGCAACGCGCTCTCCGCCCGGCTCGGTGGACTGGTCATCGCCGCGGGCTCCGTGCCCGCCGACCAGCGGGCCACCGTCCGCCACTGAACGGCCCCGGCCGTGGGGAGTCAGCCCGCCGCCACCGTCAGCGGTGCGAAACGCCGCTTCCAGTCCCCGGGCAGATCGGTGATCCCGTATGTCATGACCGCGTTGGGTGCGACGGCGGTGAGGCCGCGCTCCTTCACCCAGGCCAGCAGCTTCTCCGTGCCGTACGTCGATGTCCGTGCGCAGCGGACGGTCGGTGCGGGCGGCGAGGGAGCCGATCAGTGCCTTCGCCGTCTCGGTGTCCCGGGCGATCAGCGGGCCCACGACATGGGTGTCCATGTTCGGCCAGGCCGCGGCGTATCCGATGAGGCGGCCGCCCTCCTCGGCGACGCGCAACTGGTCGGCGAAGGCGGGCAGTCGCGTGATGATGTGGGTGCGGTCGGCGCCGAACACCTCCTCGTCGAACCGGAGGATCGTGGTGAGGTCCTCGGCCGTGGCCGCGCGGGTGACGGCCCTGGGCGCCTGCCCGCCCGGAGTGAAACGCCCCCGCACCATCTCCGCCCCGCCGGTGGTCTTGAAGCCGAGTTCCTCGTAGAGCGGTCGGCCGTACGAGGTCGCGTGCAGGGCCAGGGGCGTGGTGCCCACAGCCGTGACGACGTGCCGCATCAGCCGGCGTCCGAGGCCCTGGCGGGCATGCCGCTCGGCGACCAGGACCATGCCGACGGTGGCGAGGGACGGGTGTTCGGGCGGCCCGTACTCGGTGACGGTGCAGGCGCCGACGAGACCGCCGTCGGGGTCGTCGATGCCGTACCCCTTCCCGGCCGTGAGGAGGAAGCCCCACTTGTGCTCCTCGCGCGGCCACCCCCGGTCCTCGGAGAGGTCGGCGCAGGCGCTGAGGTCGCGGAGCGTCAGACGGCGGATCGGCAGAGAAGCGAGGGAAGGTGTCGACACGCAGGTCAGGCTGTCCGACGCCGGCCGTCCGCGTCCACCTCTTTGCCGCGGAACACGCGAGCTTTTGGCCATGTCGTGTCCGTGTCCACCGCGGCCGGGTGGCAGCCTGCCGCGACAGCGGTCGGCGGGGGGCCCGGTTACCCTCGGCGTCAGCCGAGGTCGGGGGCGTGCAGGGCACGCACGCCCTCGATGTTGCCGTCCAGATAGTGCCGCAGCGACAGCGGCACGAGGTGCACGGTGGCGATCCCGACCCGCGTGAAGGGCACCCGGACGATCTCGTACTCACCGGCGGGCTCGTCGACCTCGGGGCCGTGCCGCAGGGCCGGGTCCATGGATTCCAGGTGGCACACGAAGAAGTGCTGCACCTTCACGCCGGTCGCGCCGCCGTCCTCACCGATGTGCTCCACTGTGTCCACGAAGCAGGGGACCACGTCGGTGATCTTGGCGCCGAGTTCCTCGTACACCTCGCGGTGCAGGGCGTCCACGACGGTGGTGTCGTCCGGCTCGACCCCGCCTCCGGGAGTGACCCAGTAGGGATCGACGCCGGGCTTGGTGCGCTTGATCAGAATCAAGTGGCCGCCGTCCAGCAGGACGGCGCGTGCGGTGCGCTTGACCACGGGTCGGACGGTCATGGGAGGAATGTGGCCCGGCTGGTTCCACGTGAAACATCGCGCTGCGCCCCCTGCCCGTGGAGTCCGCCGGCTCAGTTCCAGCCGGCGGCCGCGCGCAGCAGCCAGTCGTGGGCGCGGGCGATGTGCGGCACAGCCAGGGTGCCGGTGCGCACCACCAGGAAATACGTCCGCAGCGGCGGCACCGCCGGGTCGTGCAGGGCGACGATGTCACCGCGCTCCAGCGCCTCCGCGCACAGATAGCGGGGCAGCACGGCGAGCCCGGCGCCCGCGACCGCGCAGGCGAGGACCGCGCGCAGATCGGGGGCGACGACCGTACCCGGGGCGGCCGGGCGGGCGTCGAAGACGGAGGCCCAGTAGCGGGCGACAAAGGGCAGCGACTCGTGCACCTCGACCACGGGGACGTGTTCCAGAGCGGGTGCGTCGGTGCCGCCCGGCCCTTCGGCACCGCTCTGGTCCGCCCAGCGCGGCGCGGCGACCAGGACGTGCTCCTCGTCGCAGAGCGCAGTCGCCGTGAGCAGCGCGCCACGGGGGCGGGCCGTCCCGATGGCCAGATCGTGATGCCCGGCCGCCAGCCCCTCCAAGGCCTCCTCGGCGTTCCCGAACGAGGCACGCAGGGCGAAGCCCTGCCCGTCCTCGCCGTTGAATTCCGTGAGTGCGGGCAGCGCCCTCTCGGCGGTGAACTCGGGCGGTCCGGCGAGATGCAGGGTGCGCAGGGAGGAGTCGTCCTCCAGACCGGTCTCCGTGATCTCCACCAGGGCGTCGAGATGAGGTGCGGCCTTGTGCGCGAGTTCGTCGCCGATGGTCGTCGGGGTCACACCGCGGGCCTGCCGCAGAAACAGCGGACGGCCGAGCTGGCGCTCCAGCGTACGGATCTGCGAGGTGACGGCGGGCTGTGAGAGGCCGAGCAGAGCTGCCGCGCGTGTGAAGGAACCGGCCCGGTGCACGGTCACGAAGGTGCGCAGCAGGGCCAGATCCACGGAAAACCACCTTCCCCCTGCTCAGCTCTCCTCCGGCCTTCGGCCGCGCCCAACTATAAATATGTCGATAGGTTGCTGTCGCTACTGTGATTGGACACTCACATTCAGTCAACTAGCCTTGTTCGCGCGGTTCTTCGCGCGCGGAACCGGAGGACGGTCCGAGCCACGAGGGGGGAGGCTCGGACCGTCCGTCTACCCGGTCGCAGGGTTGGACCGTGCGGCGTCGGTCAGTCGGCCGATTCCTCCAGAGCGCGCAGCAGGTCCGCCACCAGGTCCTCGGGATCCTCCGCGCCGACCGAGAGCCGGATGAAGCCCTCCGGCACCGCGTCCCCGCCCCAGCGACCGCGCCGCTCGGCCGTGGACCGCACACCGCCGAAGCTCGTCGCGTCGTCCACGAGCCGCAGTGCGTCGAGAAAACGATCGGCACGCGCGCGCGTGGACAGCGTGAAGGACACGACGCATCCGTAGCGCAGCATCTGCTGCGAGGCGATCTTGTGCGAGGGGTCACCGGGCAGCCCCGGATACCGCAGCCCGGTGACCTCGGGCCGGGCCCGGAGAGTCTCGGCGACCTTGAGCGCGGTGGCGTTCTGCCGGTCCACACGCAGCTGAAGGGTGGCGATCGAACGGTGCGCGAGCCAGGCCTCCATCGGGCCGGGGATCGCGCCGACGATCTTGCGCCAGCGTCGTACGGCGGCCATCGCCTCGGCCTCGCGGCCGGCCACATAGCCGAGGAGGAGGTCGCCGTGGCCGGTGAGCTGCTTGGTGCCGCTGGCCACCGAGAAGTCGGCGCCGAGCGCCAGCGGGCGCTGCCCGAGCGGCGTGGCGAGGGTGTTGTCGACGGCGACCAGGGCACCCCGCGCGTGTGCCGCCTCGACGAGCCGCCGTACGTCGCACACGTCGAGCCCGGGGTTCGACGGCGTCTCGATCCACAGCAGCTTCGCCCCGTCCAGGGCGTCGAGCTGGGCGTCCCCGCCGGTCGGCGCGGTGCGCACCTCGATGCCGTAGGCCTCCAGCTGGGCGCGGACCAGCGGCAACGCCTGGTAGCCGTCGTCGGGCAGGACGGCCGTGTCACCGGCCCGCAGCTGCGAGAAGAGCACCGAGGAGATTGCGGCCATGCCCGAGGCGAAGACGAGCGTCTCGACATCGTCGTGTCCGGGAGCCTCCAGCTCGCCGATGGCGCGCTCGAGGTGGGTCCAGGTCGGATTCTCGTCCCGGCCGTAGGTGTACGGGCCGGTCGGGTCGCCCGGCAGATGGAAGTGGGCGGCGAACACGGGTCCTGGCAGGGTCGGCTCGTGCTTGACCGGCTCGGGCAGTCCCGCCCGTACCGCGCGCGTGCCGTCACCGGCGCCGGGAGGGGCCGCCTCGCCCCGCGTACCGGTGCCGTCGTTCGTCAGGGGATCGCTCATGCGGCCCGTCCCTCCACTTGCTCGCGTACCGAGGAGAGCAGACCGGTGCTCGCCGCCTCCACCATCCCGAGGCATTCCTCGAAGCCGTCCACGCCCCCGTAGTAGGGGTCCGGCACGTCCAGGTCACCGCCGTCGGCGGCGGGGTCGTAGGACCGCAGCAGCCGCACCTTGGCCGCGTCCTGCTCCGTGGGCGCGAGACGCCGCAGGGCCCGCAGGTGCCCGGCGTCGAGGGCGACGACGAGGTCGAGGCGGGAGAACCAGGACTGCTGGAACCGGCGGGCCGTGTGGTCGAGGCCGTAGCCGTTCTCCGCCAGGACGGCCACCGTGCGCGGGTCGGCGCCCTCGCCCTCGTGCCAGCCGTCGGTGCCGGCGCTGTCGGCCTCGACCAGGCCGTCGAGCCCGGCGTCCGCCACGCGCGCGTGGAAGACGGCCTCGGCCATCGGGGAGCGGCAGATGTTTCCCGTGCACACGAAGCAGACGCGGTAGGTCATCGCTCTCAGTCCCCGTCGGGCAGGAACGCGTTGAGGGCCCAGGAGACGATCGAGACGATCAGTCCGCCCAGGACGGCGGTCCAGAAGCCTTCGACGTGGAAACTCAGGTCGAGCTTGTCGGCCAGCCACGAGGTGAGCAACAGCATGAGCGCGTTGACCACCAGGGTGAACAGGCCGAGGGTCAGGATGAACAGGGGGAAGGTCAGCACCTGCACGATCGGCTTCACCAGCATGTTGACCAGGCCGAACACCAGGGCGACCACGATCAGGGTGATGACCTTCTCACCGGTGCTGCCACCGCTCAGGGTGATCTTGTTGAGCAGCCAGACGGCTACTGCCAGGGCACCCGCGTTGGCGATCGTCTTGACTAGAAAATTCTTCATGTGTCTGATCGTGGCAGACGCGATCGGAAACGAACGGTGAGGTAGGGGCGGACGAGGCGATGAAGGCATTCCGGCTGGACGAACTGGAGGCGGAGCGCGCCGCCAACGACGGTGCCTATCTGCAGTTCCTGCGGGAGCGGAACATGTCGGTCGGTCTGTACGCCCTCGACGCGGGGACGGCCGACCCGCAGCAGCCGCACGCGCAGGACGAGGTGTACTTCGTGGTGAGCGGGCGGGCCGCGATCACCGTGGACATGGAGACCACCCAGGTCGCCCGTGGCAGCGTGGTGTACGTTCCGGCGGGGGTCGCCCACAAGTTCCACCACATCAGCGAGGATCTGCGGGTCCTGGTGGTGTTCTCTCCGCCCGAGAGCTGACCGCGGCCCCCCGGATTCCCTAGGGGACCGGTCAGGGGGAGACAAGGGATGCCAGGGCCCTGCCGGGGCTCTCGCGGCTCTAGCATCGAGTGCAGGACATCAGAGGATTCCCAGCGGGAGACCGGGCCGTCGAAGGTCCGGCACTCGAACGGGTGGAAAGGTAAGGACGAGGGCGATGCGAGAGATCTTCATGGGAATGCCGTGGTGGGTGAAGTGGATCGCGGTGCCGGTCATCGCCCTGGTCGTGTTCGGCGGGCTGATCGCAAGCGTGGTCGGATTCGTGGTCGGACTGCTGTTCAAGCTGCTGGTCTTCGTGGCGCTGGTCGGCGGACTGATCTACGTCGTACGCAAGTTCATGTCGAGTTCGTCGTCGCGCGGCGACTGGTGAGGGCCGTGGGGCGCCGGTGGCGGTAACAGGAATCGCCTGTTCCCTCGGGCGGGGGAAGTTTCCCGGACGGGGCGTCGGTGAGCGGTGACCGGCGGTTAGAGTCCGAAACTCCACGCGGGACCACCCCGCGGACGGCGTTTCCCCACCCGTGTTCCCCGCACGGGCTGCCTCCTCGTGTTCCGGAAGTGACCCTTGGCCACGGCTGACACCGCACTCGCACCGCTGCACTCCCTGCCCGTGCAGCCCTGCTCGACGCCTCGGACACCCCCCGTACGGCCCACCGCCGACCCGCCCGCAGCGACCCTGATCGGTTCCGTGCAGCGGGCGATGCGCCTCCTCGAGTGCGTCGCCGGGCACGAGTACGGAGCGCCCGCCAAGCAACTGGCCCGTGAGACACGCCTCGCCCTGCCCACCGCGTACCACCTGCTGCGCACTCTGGTGCACGAGGGCTATCTGCGCCGTGAGAAGGGGTTGTTCTTCCTCGGCGAGGCCGCCGAGCGGTTGAGCAGCAGCGGAGCCGAGCAGAAACGTCGCGGCACGGTGGTCGACGCGCTGGCACGCTGGCGGGACGCGATCGGCGCCCCGGTGTACTACGCCATGTACCGCGACGGCGAGATCGAGATCATGTGCATCTCCGACACCCCGGGCAATCCGGCGGTCGAGGAGTGGGCGGACTTTCGCGAGACCGGGCACGCGCACGCCGTCGGGCAGTGCCTGCTGTCCCAGCTGGACGAGGACGCCCGCCGCGACCATCTGGACCGCTATCCGGTCCAGCCCGTCACGCCGTACACGGTGCGTGACGGCCGCAGCATACTGAGACGACTTGAGTGCACGCGGCGGATGACGCCGGTGACCGAGCGCCAGGAGTACGCCCTGGGGGCGGTCTGCGCGGCGATCCCGATGACCGTCGGCACCACGGTCGCGACGATGGCCCTCTCCCTGCCTCTCCACCAGGCGGACCGGCTGCTGCCCGCGGCGCGGCAACTGCAGATCGAGGCGGGGCGGCTTCTGGGGTCACTCGCGATCTCTATCAGTATTTGAAAACTTACTCCTTGTGATCTGGTGTGTACGTTAAGCAAGATGCCACCAGTGTAAGAGGTTTGTTTCCCGGCCAGTCGACGGCGAATGACGGGGTAGGCGATGGGCGAGTCCGTACAGGCAGAGGTCATGATGAGCTTTCTCGTGTCCGAGGAGCTGTCTTTCCGAATTCCGGTGGAGCTGCGCTACGAGACCTGTGATCCTTACGCCGTGCGCCTGACCTTCCACCTGCCCGGTGACGCGCCGGTGACCTGGGCCTTCGGCCGGGAGCTGCTGGTCGACGGGGTGGGGCGGCCCTGCGGCGACGGCGATGTGCGCATCGCACCGGTCGATCCGGAGCCGCTCGCCGAGGTGCTGATCCGCCTTCAGGTCGGCTTCGACCAGGCGCTGTTCCGCTCCTCGGCGGCACCTCTTGTGGCGTTCCTCGACCGGACCGACAAGCTGGTGCCGCTGGGCCAGGAGGGCGCGCTCGCCGACTTCGACACCCACCTCGACGAGGCCCTGGACCGCATCCTGGCGGAGGAGCAGAGCGCGGGCTGAACCGTTACGGCAGGCCCGCGGCGCCGGTATGACGCTTCACCCGGCCCGTCAGCGCTTGCGACGGCGCCCCCGCCCGCGTACGGGCGCCGCACCCGATCCCGACGTCGCCTCGGCCTGTACCGCCGGCCGGTCGGCCGATACGACGAGGGAGGCCAGGGCCGTGGTGACCGGCACGGACGCCACCAGACCGATCGAGCCCACCAGCGTGCGCACGATCTCCTCGGCGACCAACTCGCTGTTGGCGACCGTCCCCACGCCGCTCTGCGCGATGGAGAACAGCAGCAGCAGGGGCAGCGCGGCGCCCGCGTAGGCGAGGACGAGCGTGTTGACGACCGAGGCGATGTGGTCGCGGCCGATGCGGATCCCGGCTCGGTACAGGCCCCGCCAGCCCATCGTCGGGTTGGCCTCGTGCAGCTCCCAGACCGCCGATGTCTGGGTGACCGTCACATCGTCGAGGACACCGAGCGAACCGATGATGACCCCGGCGAGCAGCAGACCGCTCATGTCGATCGACGGGTAGAGGCCGTGGATGAGGCCGGTGTTGTCGTCCGTGTTGCCGGTGAGCGCGGCCCAGCCGATGAACAGCGATCCGAGAACACCGATCAGCAGCAACGAGATCAGCGTGCCGAGCACCGCCACGGAGGTACGGGCCGACAGGCCGTGGCACAGATAGAGCGCGATCAGCATGATGGCGCTGGATCCGATCACCGCCACGAGCAGCGGGTTCGAGCCTTGCAGGATCGCGGGCAGGATGAAGAAGTTCAGCAGCAGGAAGCTGATGGCCAGTGAGACCAGGGCCATGACGCCCCGCAGCCGTCCGACGACCACGACGACCAGGGCGAAGATTCCGGCGAGCAGGGACAGCGGGAGTTTGCGGTTGATGTCGGTCACCGAGTACTGCAGGTCCCTCGGCGCGGAGGGTTCGTAGGCGACCACGACCTTCTGGCCCTCGTGCAGTTGCCGCGACTGGTCCGGCTGGACGATCTCGGTGAACGTCCGGCCCTTGTCATTGCCGGTGTCGACACGGATCGTCGCCCGCTTGCAGTCGCCGTTGGCCTGCTGCACCGCGGAGGAGCCCTCGGCGGTGGAGGTGTCGCCGGTCGGGGTGTCACCCGAGGCGTTGACGGACTGACAGCTCAGTTCGACCACCTTGGTGACGGTGGCCTGCTGCGTCTGCCGGTCGAAGCCGACCCCGGTCCGCTCGTGCGGCGGCGCACCGCCCGGCCACAGCACCGCGAGCCCGACCACCACCGCCGCGGCGAACGGGATCAGGACCGCGGCGATGACCTTGCGCAGATGCCGCGAGACGGGCGCCGCGGGACCGTGGCTGTGGGCGTGCGAGTGCCCGTGAGCGCCGACGGGGGCGTGGCCGGCGCCCTCTTCGGCGCCCGATCCTCGGCGGGGCTCGTGCGGCGGAAAGGAGGGATGCTGCGGTGTGGTCACCGACCGATCATCGCAAGAACGAGGAGGGCCCTCTGTTCACCGCGCCCGAACTGGCGCTAGCGTGGAGGCACCTTTAGTACACGCGGGAGCTCGGAGCACCGGGCTGAGAGGGCGCTGACCTCCGTCCCAGCGATGTTTCACGGGAAACATCACCGAAGTCGAGTGATGTATCCCACGAAGCGTCAGCAGACGGAAACTGCTGCGTCGACCGCCGAACCTGTTACCGGGTAATGCCGGCGTAGGGAGTAGGTCTCATGACCATCGAGGACGCACGCACGCCTGCCTCCGGGCGGAAATCCGCCCAGGCGGAGCCCGGGGAGCCCGCGGAGACCGGGAAGTCCATCGGCTGGCACAAGGCGTACGTCGAGGGCTCGCGCCCCGATCTGCGGGTGCCGGTCCGTCAGGTCCACCTCACCAACGGGCAGTCGGTCACGCTGTACGACACGTCGGGCGCGTACACCGACCCGCTCGTCGACACGGATGTCCGCAGGGGACTGTCACCACTGCGGGAGCACTGGATCGTCGCCCGCGGCGACACCGAGGAGTACGTGGGCCGTCCCGTCCGTCCCGAGGACGACGGAATCAAGCACACCTCGCCGCGCGGCGGCCTGCGCAACCTCGACGCCGTCTTCCCCGGACGACCGCGCCGGCCGCGCCGGAGCCGGGACGGCAACGCGGTGACGCAACTCGCCCACGCGCGCCGGGGCGAGGTCACACCGGAGATGGAGTACGTGGCCATCCGGGAGAACGTCTCGCCCGAAGTGGTCCGCGAGGAGATCGCGGCAGGCCGTGCCGTGCTGCCCGCCAACGTCAACCACCCCGAGACCGAGCCGATGATCATCGGCAAACGGTTCCTGGTGAAGGTCAACGCCAACATCGGCAACTCGGCGGTGACGTTCCTCCATCGAGGAGGAGGTCGAGAAGATGACCTGGGCCACCCGCTGGGGCGCCGACACGGTGATGGACCTGTCCACCGGCCGCAACATCCACACCACCCGCGAGTGGGTGCTGCGCAACTCCCCCGTCCCCATCGGAACCGTGCCGCTCTACCAGGCCCTGGAGAAGGTCGACGGCCGGGCCGAGGAGCTGACCTGGGAGGTCTACAAGGACACCGTCGTCGAGCAGGCCGAGCAGGGCGTGGACTACATGACGGTCCACGCCGGAGTGCGCCTCCCTCATGTCCCGCTCACCGCGAACCGCAAGACCGGCATCGTCTCGCGCGGCGGATCGATCATGGCGGCGTGGTGCCTGGCGCACCACAAGGAGTCGTTCCTGTACGAGAACTTCGAGGAACTCTGCGAGATCCTCGCCGCCTACAACGTCACGTACTCCCTCGGCGACGGCCTGCGGCCGGGCTCGATCGCGGACGCCAACGACGAGGCGCAGTTCGCCGAGTTGCGCACCCTCGGGGAACTCAACCGGGTCGCCAGGCGTTTGAACGTACAGACCATGATCGAGGGCCCGGGACATGTCCCGATGCACAAGATCAAGGACAACATCGACCTTCAGCAGGAGATCTGCGATGAAGCTCCGTTCTATACGCTCGGCCCGCTGACGACGGACGTCGCGCCGGCGTACGACCACATCACCTCCGGCATCGGTGCCGCGATGATCGCCTGGTGGGGCACGGCCATGCTCTGCTACGTCACGCCCAAGGAGCATCTGGGCCTGCCCAACCGTGACAACGTCAAGACCGGCGTCATCACCTACAAGATCGCCGCCCATGCCGCCGACCTCGCCAAGGGGCATCCAGGTGCGCAGGAGTGGGACGACGCCCTGTCCGACGCCCGTTTCGAGTTCCGGTGGGAGGACCAGTTCAATCTGGCCCTCGACCCGGACACGGCCCGGGAGTTCCACGACGAGACACTGCCGGCCGAACCCGCCAAGACGGCCCACTTCTGCTCCATGTGCGGGCCCAAATTCTGCTCGATGAAGATCTCACAGGACATTCGCCGTGAGCACGGAGGCGGCAGGGCCGAGATCGAGGAGGGCATGGTCCAGAAGTCGAGGGAGTTCGCGGAGGCGGGCAACCGGGTGTACCTGCCCGTCGCGGACTGAGCGGACTGCGGGAGGGAGGGTCGGGCCGCGTCCTGGCCTGCCCCTCCCCACCGGGGCTCCGTCTCGGCAGACTGGGCGCATGACAGCCACCTCACTGAGCAAGGGCGCCAACCTCGCCGTCGACTCCCCCGCGGTGCGTGTCGAACTCGTCCGGGCCGCCGGGCCGGGCGTACCCGAGGTCGACGCCTCCGCGCTGCTGCTCGCCTCGGACGGACGGGTGCGGGACGACGGCGACTTCGTCTTCTACAACCAGCCCCGCCACGCGTCCGGCGCGGTGGAGCACCTGGGCGGGCAGGCCGGTACCGGTGCGGCCGAGGGCGTCGCGACCGACGCCGTCGAGGTGGACCTGCGCTCGGTGGAACCGGCCGTCGACCGCATCGTCCTGTGCGCCTCGGCGGACGGCGGGACGTTCGGTCAGGTCCGGGGGCTGTCCCTGCGGTTGCTCGACGCCGGGACCGGAAGCGAGCTGGCCCGGTTCGACATGACGGCCGGCACGGAGACCGCGCTGGTCGGCGGCGAGCTGTACCGGCGTCAGGGCAAGTGGAAGTTCCGTGCGGTCGGCCAGGGGTACGCCTCCGGACTCGCGGGGCTGGCCACCGACTTCGGGATCACGGTGGACGAGGCTCCCCCGGCGACGGCCGCGACCCCGGCCGCCACGCCGACGGCCACGGCTCCCCTGCCCCCGACGCCACCGACCCCGCCCGTGCCGTCGCAGGCACCCGTACCACCCGTACCGGCCGCATCACCCGCATCACCCGCACCACCGTCGGCACCCCCGCCTCCCGTCCCCCCGGCGGCACCGGCGCCGCAGGCGTCCTCCGTGGGCCCCCGTCTCACCAAGGGGGAGGACCACCTCCCCGTGGACATGCGCAAGCGGCTGTCCCTGCGCAAGGAGCAGGTCGCGGTCAGCCTGAGCAAGCACGGGGCGAGCGGCGTGACCGCCCGCGTCGTGCTCGTCCTCGACGCCTCCGGCTCCATGACCTCCCTCTACACCAAGGGCGTGGTCGCGGATGTCGTGGAGCGGATGGCGGCCGTCGCCGCCCAGTTGGACGACGACGGCGAGATGCAGGCATGGGCCTTCGCCTCGAAACCGGCGCGCCTGCCCGACCTGCGCCTGGGCGAACTGCCCGAGTGGCTGCGGCTGCATGTGCGCGTGGGGGAGATCAGCCTGTTCCGACGGGGCAGGAAGAAGGGCCTGCACCCCGAGCAGGTGGACATGCGGGCGGTCGGCATCGGGAACGAGGAGCAGAAGGTGATCGCCGAGGTCCGCGCCTTCGTCCGGGACAATCCGGCACCGGTGCCGACGCTCGTGCTGTTCTTCTCCGACGGCGGTGTCTACCGCGACGCCGAGATCGAGCGAGAGCTGCGAAAGGCCGTGGAGGAACCCGTCTTCTGGCAGTTCGTGGGCCTCGGGCGGTCCAACTACGGGGTGCTGGAACGTTTTGACACCCTGCCGGGCCGCCGGGTCGACAACGTCGGCTTCTTCGCCGTGGACGACATCGGCACCGTCCCGGACCCGCAGCTGTACGACCGCCTGCTGTCCGAGTTCCCGTCCTGGATCACCGCCGCCGGCCGGGCGGGCATCCTCTGATCCGTTGCCCGCCCGGCCGGCCGGTGCCGCCTAGTCGGGCCGGTGTTCCGGGCCGCCGAAGTCCGGGCTGCTGTAGTCCGGGCTCGAGTAGCGCGGGCGCGGTCCCGCCGCCGGGCCGTCGCCGGGGCTGGTGAATCCCGGACGCTCGTAGCCGAGGCTCGGCATACGGTTCGTCGGGGCGGCCGGTCCCGTCGGGTGCAGTGCCGTCGTGCCCGGTTCGGCGAGCGCGTCCCGCAGAAAGGGCAGGATGCCGCGTTCGAGCAGGGCGTCGTGCCAGGCGTCCCTGGCCCGGACCACTTCCTCGTCGAGTTCCGCGTAGCGGCCGGACTCGGCGGAGGGGTGGTTGCGCAGCGCGGTGAGCAGCAGTCCCACCGCGGCGACGAGGATCGCCACCGCGGTCAGGGCGCCGAACACCCATCCCGTGGTGACCATGGTCCGCGCGAAGGGCTGCCCCGGATCGAGCACGTTCAGGATGTAGCCGACGAGAAGGAAGATCACCGCGGCGGTGCCGGCCAGCACGGGTGCCAGGACGGCGACGACGGCGACCGCACCCGCGCCGGTCGCCTCGGCCACCTCGCCCATGGTGGCGGCGAGTCCCATCGCGCCCGTGCCCTGCTCCTCGGAGCCGGATTCGCGTGCGGTGGACTCCGGGTCCGGGACGGACGGCGCCGGGTGGCGCAGTTCCTCGCGGACCTTCACGTAGTGCTGGTACTCGGCGGTGGCCGCCGCCGTGATGAGGGCGGTCGCGTTGAGCGCCATGGTGCGCAGTTGTTCGGAGTTGAGCCGCTGTCCCGCGGCGGCCAGCTCCGGGCGGTGTGGTGCGGAGCGCAGCGCCTCGTCGAGGACCCGCTCGTACTCCAGGCGGTCCTCGTTCGACAGGTGCTGCGGAACGCTGTTCATGTGCATCCCCCGATGCTCCGTAGGGCTTGGGGCTCGCATGCCAACGAGCCGTCGGGCAGAAACGGAGGGGAGCCTGCTACGGATAGACCGATGGTAGAGCGGTGACGGCGCGCGGTGACAGGGGGTTTCCGGAAATTGGGTGCCGGCCCGTGCGGACGCCGTCCCGGAAAAACCCGTCCGGTGAACCGTCAGGTGTCGAGCGGCAGTTGCTGGACCAGCAGTTTTCCGGCCATGGTCACACCACCGTCCATCGCGATGGCCAAACCGTCGGCGTAGACGTGGGGTCCCTCGACCGCGGTGCGGGTGTCGTCCTCGCTCTCCTCGGAGCCGACTTCGCCCAGAAGGTAGGGGATGGGGCTGTGGCCGTGAACGATCCGGGTGCCGCCGTACGTATCCAGCAGGGAGCGCACGGCGTCGGCGCCGCCCTCGTCGCGGAAGGAGAAGCGCTTGGTGAACTTGCGGAACAGGTCCCACACCTCCTCCGCGTCGTTGCGCGTGAGCGTCTCGTGGACGGTGTCGTTGACCTCCTCGATGGAGCGGCCGTAGTCGAGGTAGGTGGTGGCGTCCGAGTGGACCAGGAGGTGGTCGTCGACCTCTTCCATGGCGTCGAGGCGGGCCATCCACTGCAGGTGGTGGTCCTGGAGGCGGTCCATGTCGGTCTTCTGGCCGCCGTTCAGCAGCCAGGCCGCCTGGAAGGTGGCGGTTCCCGCACCGGAGTTGACGGGCGTGTCGCCGAACCGCTTGGCGCCCAGCAGCAGCAGCTCGTGGTTGCCCATCAGCGCCTTGCAGTAGCCGCCGGCCGCGGCGGCCTCGGCGGACAGCCGCATCACCAGGTCGATGACGCCGATGCCGTCCGGGCCGCGGTCGGTGAAGTCGCCGAGGAACCACAGGCGGGAGGTGCCCGCGCACCACTGGCCCGCGGCGTCCACGAGGCCCTTCTCCTCCAGGGCGGCCAGCAGCTCGTCGAGGTAGCCGTGCACGTCGCCGACGACGAACAGCGGCCCCTGGCCCGTGGTGGGCGACTGCGCCGAGACCTGCTCGGGGCCGACGGTCACCTGAACCGTGTCACCCCGACGGATGATGGGCAGATCCCGCTGAGTGGGTGTGTACCCCTCGGGAAAGGTCTCCTCGGAGGGCGGCTCGGTGTCCCCCGCTTGCGTGCCGGGGGTGGCGTACGGAGCGGTCTCGTGGACGTATGCGGGCACTCGGAAGTCGCGCACCGTCGCCGTGCGCTCCACCTCGGGTCCCTGACCGGCCCCCTGAGTCATCGACCCCTCCACCATCGCGCCGCATCTGCACCGCTTCGGACTGCCTGGTCGCAGCGGCCCGCGGTGTGTGGGCCCATCATAGGAATGCGGATCGCGCTGTGTGATGACCCAGGGGTGGTGAATCAGAACAGGACTCCGGTCCACCGTGGCATTCGCCCCGATTGGGCCGGTCTTCGCCCGTCCGTGACCGTGGTCCGGACGTGTTCCTGACGACTTCCGGACCCGCCGGGTGTCGTCGCGGCCCCCGTCCTTCCGGTCCTTTCCGGCCCGCGTGCCGACCCCGCCGGGTCCGTACACCGCCCCCGCCTCCGGGCCGCACACCGCTGCCCCGCCCCCCGGCCGCACACCGCTGCCGCCGCCCCCGAGGGCGCGGCGGCCGGGCTCGGTGTCCCGCGTGCCCAGGCGTCGCGTTCCGCGTTCCGCGCGCCCGGGGCGACCGCCTACGCGCCCTCGGGTGACCGCGGCGGACTGACCGTCGTACGGGGCGGGCGGCGCTGCGAGGACGTACGCACGATCAGCTCGGTCGGTATTACCTGCTCGACCGGCTGGTCCGGGGCGAGCCCCTCGATGGCGTCGATGAGTACCTGGATCACCGCTGTGCCGATGCGCCGGGGTTTCAGCGACAGGGTGGTGATGGGCGGCTCGGTGCTGGCGTACACGGTGGACTCGCTGCAGCAGACCAGCAGCAGGTCCTCGGGCACCCGCAGCCCGTAGCGCCGGGCGGCGGCGAGCAGGTCGGTGCCGTTCGGGTCGAACAGGCCGTAGACCGCGTCGGGCCGGTCGGGCCGCGCGAGCAGCCGGTCGGCGGCGACCGCGCCGGCGCACGGGTCGTGCGCCGGGTAGGCCTCGTAGACCGGGTCCTGGCCGACGCGCTCGCACCAGCGCAGGTAGGCGGTGGTCGACAGATGGGTGTACGTGTCCGTCGTGGTGCCGGTGAGCAGGCCGATCCTGCGGGCGCCGGCGTCCGCGAGGTGGTCGAGGATGCCGAGTACGGCGGCCTCGTGGTCGTTGTCGACCCAGGCGGTCACCGGGAGCGTGCCGGCCGGACGGCCGTCGGAGACGACCGGTAAACCCTGGCGGACCAGTTCGCTCACGACCGGATCGTGGTCCGAGGGGTCGATGACGACCGTGCCGTCGAGCGCGACGTTGGACCACACGTCGTGACGGGAGGTCGCCGGGAGGATGACTAGGGCGTAGCCGCGGGCGAGCGCGGCGGACGTGGCGGCGCGTGCCATCTCGGCGAAGTACGCGAACTCGGTGAAGGTGAAAGGTTCATCCCCGTACGTCGTCACGGTCAGGCCGATGAGTCCGGACTTGCCGGTGCGCAGCGTGCGAGCGGCGGCCGAGGGCCGGTAGCCCAGTCGGTCGGCGACCTCGCGCACATGGCGCCGGGTGGCGTCCGGGAGTCGGCCCTTGCCGTTGAGGGCGTCGGAGACGGTCGTGATGGACACTCCGGCGGCGGCGGCCACGTCCCTGATGCCCGCCCGGCCCGGCCGACTGCCTCGACGTGAGGTTTCCGCGCGGCTCACCTGGTGCTTCCCTGCTGCTGTCATGGCGAGCCGATAGTAGGGCTCATGGGGTGGGGTAGGGCGGCCGCATATGCATGCGTTGACAGTCACGTTTCTGCATGATCGTTAAGTGGTAACGGCCTAGGAAAGCAAGCCAGTTGGGTAGGTACACCCCGTTACCTGGCGCGCCGACCAGTGAGGGCCTGCCAAGTGGCGGATGTTGCGAAGAGGTCTCAACTCACCTGCACGAGGGATGCGCGCTACGGCGTGAGCCACCGGCGCGTAGATATATGTGCGGCGCGCCCCCCGAATCGTGCGCCTTCGTGCACTGATGCCCGTGATGCCAGTGTGACGGATGAGGCCTGGCCTCACCTATACGCAGCAGCCGCCAATCCTCATAGGGTGAGAAGTATTCGAAGCCGGTGGTGGTCCGGTGGTGGTCACGAGGAGGACTGCGGTGAGCGAGACGAGCCCCAAGCTGCGCGCGGAGCTGGAGGGGATTCCCACCTACCGGCCGGGCAAGCCCGCCGCGGCCGGCGGTCCGGTGGCCTACAAGCTGTCCTCCAACGAGAACCCCTATCCGCCCCTGCCGGGCGTGATGGAGACGGTGACGGCCGCCGTCGCCACCTTCAACCGGTACCCGGACATGGCCTGTACGTCCCTGATGAGCGAGCTGTCGGACCGCTTCGGTGTGCCCCTCTCCCACCTGGCCACCGGTACCGGATCGGTCGGCGTGGCCCAGCAGCTGATCCAGGCGACCTCGGGTCCGGGCGACGAGGTGATCTACGCCTGGCGCTCCTTCGAGGCGTACCCGATCATCACGCAGATCAGCGGCGCGACCTCCGTGAAGGTGCCGCTGACGCCGGGTGACGTGCACGACCTGGACGCGATGGCGGACGCGATCACCGAACGGACGCGGCTGATCTTCGTCTGCAACCCCAACAACCCGACCGGCACGGTGGTGCGGCGGGCCGAGCTGGAACGATTCCTCGACCGGGTGCCCGGCGACGTGCTGGTGGTCCTCGACGAGGCCTACCGCGAGTTCATCCGCGACCCCGAGGTGCCGGACGGTGTGGAGCTGTACCGCGAGCGGCCCAACGTCTGCGTCCTGCGCACCTTTTCCAAGGCCTACGGCCTCGCCGGCCTGCGGGTCGGGTTCGCGATCGCCCACGAGCCGGTGGCGGCGGCGCTGCGCAAGACGGCGGTGCCCTTCGGGGTCAGCCAGATCGCGCAGGAGGCGGCGATCGCCTCGCTGCGTGCCGAGGACGAGTTGATCGGCAGGGTCGGTTCGCTGGTGCAGGAGCGCACGCGCGTCGTCGAGGCGCTGCGCGCACAGGGCTGGACGGTGCCGGAGAGCCAGGCCAACTTCGTCTGGCTGCGGCTGGGGGAGCGCACGGTCGCCTTCGCGGGCGCCTGCGAGCAGGCCGGTGTGGTTGTCCGGCCCTTCGCGGGCGAGGGAGTGCGGGTGACGATCGGGGAGAACGAGGCGAACGACATCTTCCTGAAGGTGTCGGAGGAGTTCCGCAAGGAGCTGTAGGCCGCCGTCGCCGGACAGGTCCGGCGCACGACTCGCGGGGCGGCGCTCGCCGTCCCGCGAGATCGTCGGCCTCGTGTCAAAGGGGCTGACGTCACAGGGGACCCCCCTTCCGATGGCGAAAAGCAGTACGTCATAATTGCTTGTGAATGTGAACGCGTTCACAAGCATGTCCCGGTTGATCCCGTGATGGGCGTGACATACACGCTCAAACCGCCGCTGAACACGGCGATGTGGCGATGTAAGGAGAGTGACGAAGTGGACATGGCCCTGGCGCCGGAGACGCTGGCGCGATGGCAGTTCGGCATCACGACCGTCTACCACTTCCTGTTCGTCCCGCTGACGATCTCGCTTGCCGCCCTCACGGCCGGGCTGCAGACCGCCTGGGTTCGCACGGAGAAGGAGAAGTACCTCAGAGCGACCAAGTTCTGGGGGAAGCTCTTCCTGATCAATATCGCCATGGGTGTCGTCACCGGCATCGTGCAGGAGTTCCAGTTCGGTATGAACTGGTCCGACTACTCCCGCTTCGTCGGTGACATCTTCGGTGCCCCGCTCGCCTTCGAGGCGCTGCTCGCCTTCTTCTTCGAGTCCACCTTCATCGGCCTGTGGATCTTCGGCTGGGACAAGCTCCCCAAGAAGATCCACCTGGCCTGCATCTGGATGGTCTCGATCGGCACCCTGCTCTCGGCGTACTTCATCCTGGCGGCCAACTCCTGGATGCAGCACCCCGTCGGCTACCGGATCAACGGCGAGAAGGGCCGCGCCGAACTCACCGACTTCTGGCAGGTCCTCACCCAGAACACCACCCTCAACCAGGTCTTCCACAGCTTCTCGGCGGCCTTTCTCACGGGCGGCGCCTTCATGGTCGGCATCGCCGCGTTCCATCTGATGCGCAAGAAGCACATCCCGGTGATGCGGACCTCGCTCCGGCTCGGCCTGGTCACCCTGGCGGTCGGCGGCATCCTCACCGCGGTCAGCGGCGACACCCTCGGCAAGGTCATGTACGAGCAGCAGCCGATGAAGATGGCCGCCGCGGAGGCCCTGTGGGACGGCGAGGAGCCCGCGCCGTTCTCGGTCTTCGCCTACGGAGACGTTGACAAAGGGCACAACAAGGTCGCCCTGGAGATCCCCGGACTGCTGTCCTTCCTCGCGCACAGCGACTTCGAGTCCTATGTGCCGGGCATCAACGACACCAACCACGCCCTGCGGCAGGAGTTCGGCCCCGGCGACTACAAGCCCATCGTCCCCGTCGCCTACTGGAGCTTCCGCTGGATGATCGGTTTCGGCATGGCGTCCTTCTCCCTCGGGCTGCTGGGCCTGTGGCTGACCCGGAAGAGGTTCCTGCTGCCGGCCGCCCTGCGCACCGGCGAGGAAGAGGTGCCGCACCTGGTGCTGCTGAAGAAGCCGCTCGGGGCGAGGCTCTCCCGGATGTACTGGCTTCTGGCGGTGTGGACGCTGGCGTTCCCGCTGCTCGCCAACTCCTGGGGCTGGATCTTCACCGAGATGGGCCGGCAGCCCTGGGTCGTCTACGGGGTGATGCAGACCCGGAACGCGGTCTCCCCCGGTGTCTCCACGGCCGAGGTCGTCATCTCGATGTCCCTCTTCACCCTGCTCTACGCCGTCCTGGCCGTCATCGAGGTCAGGCTGCTCGCCAAGTACGTCAAGGCGGGCCCGCCCGAGCTGACCGAGGACGACCTCAATCCGCCCACGAAGATCGGCGGCGACCTCCGTGACGCCGACAAGCCGATGGCCTTCTCGTACTAGGCCGAGGGAGCTGCACAGTCATGGAACTGCACGACGTTTGGTTCGTTCTGATCGCCGTCCTGTGGATCGGCTACTTCTTCCTGGAGGGCTTCGACTTCGGGGTCGGTGTGCTCACCAAGCTGCTCGCCCGCGACCGGGCCGAGAAGCGGGTGCTGATCAACACCATCGGCCCCGTGTGGGACGGCAACGAGGTGTGGCTGCTCACGGCCGGCGGCGCGACCTTCGCGGCCTTTCCCGAGTGGTACGCCACGCTCTTCTCCGGGTTCTACCTTCCCTTGCTGGCCATCCTGCTCTGCCTGATCGTCCGGGGTGTCGCCTTCGAGTACCGGGCGAAGCGGCCCGAGGAGAAGTGGCAGCGCAACTGGGAGAACGCGATCTTCTGGACCTCGCTGATCCCGGCGTTTCTGTGGGGTGTGGCCTTCGGCAACATCGTCCACGGCGTCGCGATCGACCGGGACCTGGAGTACGTCGGCTCCGTCTGGGACCTGCTCAACCCGTACGCGCTCCTGGGCGGCCTGGTCACACTGACGCTGTTCACCTTCCACGGGACGGTGTTCACGGCGCTCAAGACCGTCGGTGAGATCCGCGAGCGGGCGCGGACCATGGCGCTGCGGGTCGGTCTTGTCACGGCAGTGCTGGCCCTGGTCTTTCTTGTCTGGACACAGGCCGACAGCGGGAACGGCAAGAGCCTGGTCGCCCTCGTGGTGGCCGTCGCCGCCCTGGTCGCCGCGCTGGTGGCGAACCAGGCCGGACACGAGGGGCGGTCGTTCGCCCTGTCCGGTGTCACGATCGTGGCCGCCGTGGCGATGCTCTTCCTGACGCTCTTTCCGAACGTCATGCCGTCCACGCTCAACGCGGACTGGAGCCTCACCGTCACCAACGCCTCGTCCAGCCCCTACACCCTGAAGATCATGACCTGGCTGGCAGTGATCGCCACACCGGTCGTCCTGCTCTACCAGGGCTGGACGTACTGGGTGTTCCGCAAGCGCATCGGCACCCAGCACCTCGCCGACGCCGCGCACTGAGTCCGGGGTGTGTTTCACGTGAAACACACCTCAAGGGGCAGGAAGGCCTGTTTCACGTGAAACCCATCGATCCCCGTCTTCTGCGGTACGCCCGCGCCACCCGGATCTTTCTGACGGCCGTCGTCGTCCTGGGCGCCCTGGGGGCCGGACTGCTCGTCGCGCAGGCGATGCTCATCGCCGAGGTGGTGGTGGGCGCCTTCCAGCACGGCATGACGGCCTCCGGACTCCGCACTCCCCTGCTGCTGTTGGTGGCCGTCGCCTGCGGTCGCGCGCTGGTGGGCTGGCTCACCGAGCTGGCCGCACACCGGGCGAGCGCCTCGGTGAAGTCGGAGCTGCGCAGCCGGCTGCTGGAGCGGGCCACCGCGCTCGGCCCCGGCTGGCTGGGCGGACAGCGCACCGGATCACTGGTCGCCCTGGCCACCAGGGGAGTCGACGCCCTCGACGACTACTTCTCGCGCTATCTGCCGCAGCTGGGTCTCGCGGTGGTCGTACCCGTGGCGGTGCTGGCCCGCATCGTCACCGAGGACTGGGTCTCGGCGGCCCTCATCGTCGCCACCCTGCCGCTCATCCCGGTCTTCATGATGCTGATCGGCTGGGCGACGCAGTCCCGGATGGACCGGCAGTGGCGGCTGCTGTCCCGGCTGTCCGGGCACTTCCTGGACGTGGTCGCGGGACTGCCGACGCTGAAGGTGTTCGGGCGGGCCAAGGCACAGGCCGAGTCGATCAAACGCATCACCGGCGAATACCGCCAGGCGACCATGCGGACTCTGCGGATCGCCTTCCTGTCGTCCTTCGCGCTGGAACTGCTCGCCACGCTCTCCGTCGCGCTCGTCGCCGTCACCATCGGCATGCGGCTCGTCCACGGCGAGATGGCCCTGTACGACGGACTCGTGGTGCTCGTACTCGCTCCCGAGGCCTATCTGCCACTGAGGCAGGTCGGGGCGCAGTACCACGCGGCGGCCGAGGGGCTCTCCGCCGCCGAGGAGATCTTCTCGGTGCTGGAGCGGCCGGTACCGGCCTCGGGGAGCGGCCCGGTCCCGGCGGACGGCACCCTGTCCTTCGAGGGCGTGACGGTCCGCTACCCCGGACGCGCCGCCGACGCCGTGACGGATGTGAGCTTCGCCGTCGCACCCGGGGAGACGGTCGCGCTCGTCGGCCCGAGCGGGGCGGGCAAGTCGACCTTCCTCAGCGCGCTCCTCGGCTTCGTGGCCCCGGCCGGAGGGCGGGTCCGGATCGGGGGAGCGGACCTCGCCTCCCTCGACCTGGCGCAGTGGCACGCACACGTCGCCTGGGTGCCGCAGCATCCGCATCTGTACGCCGGCACGATCGCGGAGAACGTACGGCTGGCCCGTCCCCGTGCCGACGACATCGCCGTACGGCGGGCACTGCGGGACGCGGGCGCGCTCGGATTCGTCGACGCGCTGCCCGAGGGCATGCAGACCGTGCTGGGGGAGGACGGCACCGGGCTGTCCGCCGGTCAGCGACAGCGGCTAGCGCTGGCCCGGGTCTTCCTCGCGGACCGGCCGGTGCTGCTGCTCGACGAGCCGACCGCGGCGCTGGACGCGGCCACCGAGGCCGAGGTGGTGGCCGCGGTGCGCAGACTGGCGAAGGGGCGCACGGTGCTGCTGGTCGTGCACCGTCCGGCGCTGCTGGAGGTGGCCGACCGGGTGGTGCGGCTGGAAGAGCCGGCCGGCGCCCCCACGTCCGACGCCACCCTCCGGGCATCGACTGCGCACGTCGTCGCGGAAAGCCCCGGAGCCCCTGTTCCGGCGCCCGACGACCGGCCGGGACCCGGGACGGAGGTCCGCGGCGGCGTCCTTTCCGGGATCCGCGCCATGTCCGCCGCCCGGCGCGGACGGCTCGGCCTCGCCCTGCTGCTCAGCAGCCTCGCGCTCGGCAGCGCCGTGGGCCTGATGGCCACCTCCGGGTATCTCATCTCCCGGGCCTCGCAGCAACCGCCGGTGCTGTACCTGATGGTGGCCGTGACGGCGACGCGCGCCTTCGGTATCGGACGGGCCGTGTTCCGCTACGCCGAGCGGCTCGTGTCGCACGACGCCGTGTTGCGGATGCTGGCCGACACCCGGGTCGCCGTGTACCGGCGGCTGGAGCGGCTGGCCCCCGCGGGACTGCGCCGCAGCCGCCGGGGCGACCTGCTGTCCCGCCTGGTCGCGGACGTCGACGCACTGCAGGACTACTGGCTGCGCTGGCTGCTGCCCGCCGGTGCCGCGGTGGTCGTCTCCGCCGCGGCCGTCGGATTCACGGCCTGGCTGCTGCCGGCGGCCGGTGCGGTGCTCGCGGCAGGTCTGCTGGCGGCCGGCGTCGGGGTTCCGCTCGTCACCGGTGCCGTGGCCCGGCGGTCCGAGCGCAGGCTCGCCCCCGCCCGGGGCGTGCTCGCCACCCGGGTGACCGACCTGCTCACCGGAACCGCCGAACTGACCGTCGCCGGTGCCCTGCCCGAGCGCGCCGCCGAGGCGAGGCGGGCCGACGGCGTGCTCACTCGGATCGCCTCGCGCGCCGCCACCGCCACCGCGCTGGGCGACGGGCTCACCGCCCTCGTCAGCGGCCTGACCGTCGCGGGCACCGCCCTCGTCGGAATCCGGGCGGTCGCCGACGGCCGGCTCGCCGGGGTGGCCATGGCCGTCGTCGTCCTCACCCCCCTGGCCGCCTTCGAGGCCGTACTCGGACTGCCGCTCGCCGTGCAGTACCGGCAGCGCGTGCGCAGGAGCGCGGAGCGTGTGTACGAGGTGCTCGACGCCCCCGAGCCGGTACGGGAGCCGGAAACGCCCCGGCAGGCGCCCGTGTCGCCCTTCCCGGTCGTCCTCGGTGGACTGACCGCACGCCATGCGGGGCAGGACCGGGACGCCCTGGCCGGGCTGGATCTGACGTTGGCCGAAGGGCGCCGGATCGCCGTGGTCGGCCCGTCCGGGTCCGGCAAGACGACGCTGGCCCAGGTGCTGCTGCGGTTCCTCGACGCGGACGCGGGCTCCTACACGCTGGCCGGTGTGGACGCCTACGCCCTGGCCGGCGACGACGTAAGGCGGCTCGTGGGACTGTGCGCCCAGGACGCGCACCTCTTCGACAGCTCGGTGCGCGAGAACCTGCTTCTGGCCAGGAAGAACGCCACCGAGGGCGAGCTGCGCGACGCGCTGGCGCGGGCCCGGCTGCTGGAGTGGGCCGACAGTCTGCCCGACGGCCTGGACACGCTGGTCGGTGAGCACGGGGCCCGGCTGTCCGGCGGGCAGCGCCAGCGGCTGGCCCTGGCCCGCGCGCTGCTCGCGGACTTCCCCGTCCTCGTGCTCGACGAGCCTGCCGAGCACCTCGATCTGCCGACCGCCGACGCGCTCACCGCCGATCTGCTGGCCGCCACCGAGGGCCGGACGACTTTGCTGATCACGCACCGGCTGGCCGGCCTCCGGGCCGTGGACGAGGTGATCGTGCTGGACAGGGGCCGGGTCGCGCAGCGCGGGACGTTCGCGGAGCTGGTGGCCGTGCCGGGGCCGCTGCGGGAGATGGCCGGGCGGGAGGCGGCGGCGGAACTGCTGGTGGGAGCGCGGTGACCGACCGGTCCGGACCATGGCTCCAGGAAATACCTGAGAAATCCGACTTTCCTGAACAATGAGGTCTTATTAGGCTCGGGTCATGCCCCCAGCACCGCCCCCCTGCCTCCCGCCGCCCCGCGAGGGAACCTCGGCCGAACTCCTGGCCCGGGTGCCGAAGCTGCTGGACGCGATGCGGTCCGTCGGCAGCGGACTGGAGCTGCACTCCACGCTGAGGCGGATCTGCCGGACGGCGGCCGACCTGGCGAACGCCCGGTACGCGGCCATCGGCGTCGTGGGCGAGGACGGTGACGACCTCGCCGACTTCGTCCACCACGGCGTCGACGAGTCGACCGCCCGACGCGTCGGCCATCTGCCCGACGGCCGCAAGGGCCTGCTCGGCGCCCTCATCCGCGGTCCGGAGCCGGTACGGCTCGCGGAGCTGTCCGAGGACCCGCGCTCGCACGGCTTCCCCGAGCACCACCCGCCGATGCGCAGCTTCCTCGGAGTCCCCATCCGTGTGCAGGGCGAGGTCTTCGGCAACCTCTACGTCTCCGACAAGCACACCGGCGAGCCGTTCAACGACTACGACCTCGCCATGGTCCGGGTCCTGGCCACGGAGGCCGGCATCGCGATCGGCAACGCCCGGTTGTACGAGGCCGCCCAGCAGCGGGAGCGCTGGATCGACGGGTCGGTCGCGGTCACCACCGCGCTGCTGTCCGGCGGCGACAGCGACGACGCCCTCCAGGTCGTCGCCGAGCAGGCCCGCCGGCTCTCGGGGGCGGCGGCCGGGATCGTGCTGCTGCCGGCCGACGGGGGCGGACTGGAGATCGTGGCCGTCGCCGCGCCCCACCGCACCAAGGCCCTCGGCCGGGTCATTCCCCCGGAGAACGGCATCGTCGCCGAACTCCTGGCCGGCCGGCCCGTGTTCGTGGACGACGCCGCCAGCGACCCGCGCCTGGACAGCCAACCGGTGCGCGACTACGGGCCGATCATGCTGCTCCCGCTGTGCAGGGACGGACGGGTCCTCGGGAGCCTCGCCATGCCCCGCTCCCGGGGCGGGCGTCCGTTCACGAGGACGGAGCGCGCGCTCGGCGACCGGTTCGCCTCGCAGGCCGCGCTGGCGCTGATGATGGCCGACGCCCAGCGCGACCGGGAGCGGCTCGCCGTGTACGAGGACCGGGACCGTATCGCCAGGGACCTGCACGACCTCGTCATCCAGCGGCTGTTCGCGACGGGGATGCTGCTGGAGAGCGCCCAGCGCAGGGCGGCCGTGCCCGAAGTACGCGACGGGGTCGGCGGCGCCGTCGAGGAACTCGACGTCACCATCCAGGAGATCCGGTCGGCCATCTTCGCGCTGCGGCAGCCCGCCGAGTCGCCCGCGGGACTGCGCACCCGGGTGCTGCGCGAGATCACCATGGCCGCCGTGCCGCTGGGTTTCACCCCCGCGCACCGGTTCGTCGGCCCGGTCGACACCGTCGTCGGCGACCTGACCGGCAAGAACCTCATCGCCACGCTGCGCGAGACCCTGTCCAATGCCTTCCGGCACGCCCACGCCACCCGGATCGAGGTGGTCGTGGACGCGTCGGCCACTTTGCCGGACGGCCGGCGAGGTGTGCGGCTGACCGTCGCGGACGACGGGGTCGGCATCCCCGAGGGCGGCCGTCGCAGCGGCCTGCACAACCTGGAGCGCCGTGCCGAGACCGTCGGCGGTGCCAGCCGGCTCGGACCGGGCATCGGGGCGGACGGCGCCGGCACGACGGTGCTGTGGGAGGCGCCGTACTGAACGCGGTCCCCGCCGTGTTGCCCCATGCGCAGCAGTCGCGTTGACCCATGTGCAGCAACGGGTCCCCCACTCGTACGACATGAACAGGGCCGCGCGCCCTCGGCAGGTCCACCATCGCTGACATGCGCTCACCTCGCCGACATCCGCTGCTCGTTCCGGTGTTGCTGTGCGCGCTCGCCGTGCTCGCCGCCCGGCCCGCCGACGGCGGGGACGGGGACGGCGGATCCGGTGCCGCCCCCGGCTCGCAGCTGGCGCGGCTGTACGAGGACGCGGCCAAGGCCACCCAGCAGTACGAGGACGGGCGGCGCGCGGCCGAGGCGCAACGGTCGAAGGCCCTGGAGTACGAGAAACAGCTCAAGCGGCAACGGAAGAAGATCGACGCCATGCACGAGGACCTGGGCCGGATCGCCCGCGCCCAGTACCGCGGCGGCGGCGGGCTTCCCCTCACCGCGCGGATGATCCTCGCCGACGACCCCGAGGAGCTGATGAGCGGTCAGCAAGCTGCCTCACGCGCGGATCTGGCCGTCGACAAGGCCATCGGCAGGAGCCGGCGGGCCGAGGCCCGGCTCGCCGCCGACGAGGCCAGGGCACGGGCGGCCTGGAAGGCGCTGGAGAAGCGCAACGCCGGCCTGGTGGAGCTGAGAAAGGGGATCGAGGACAAGCTGGAGGCGGCGCGTGCGCGGCTGGCCGGACAGGCGGACGCCTCCGTGGCCGCCGGCTCCTGTCCCGGCGCGGTCCGTCTCGACCAGCCGCACGCACGCGCCGGCCGGTCCTGGGTGGCACCGGTCGAGTCGTACGAGCTGTCGGCGTCCTTCGGCAGCGGCGGCGCCCGGTGGGCGAACCGGCACACCGGCCAGGACTTCGCGGTCCCGGTCGGGACACCGGTGCGGTCGGTCGGCGCGGGCCGGGTGGTGAAGGTCTCCTGCGGCGGCGCCTTCGGCATCCAGGTCGTGGTCCAGCACGCGGGCGGCTACTACACGCAGTACGCCCATCTCGCCGCCGTCTCCGTCGACCAGGGCGACCGGGTCGGTGCCGGGCAGTGGATCGCGCAGTCGGGCAGCACCGGCAACTCCACCGGCCCGCACCTGCACTTCGAGGTACGGGTCACACCGGAGACGGGCTCGGCGCTGAACCCGGTGCCGTGGCTGTCGCAGCGCGGGGTGCGGCTCTGAGCGGACCCGCTAGGGCAGGTCCGTCAGCATTCGCTCGATCACGACCGCCACTCCGTCGTCGTTGTTGGCGACGGTTTGCCCCGACGCGGCGGCGATCACGTCCGGGTGCGCGTTGCCCATCGCGTACGACCGTCCCGCCCAGGTGAGCATCTCGACGTCGTTGGGCATGTCACCGAAGGCGACGACCTCGTCGTGCGATATGCCGCGCTCGGCACAGCACAGGGCGAGCGTGCTGGCCTTGGAGACCTCCGGTCCGCTGATCTCCAGCAGGGCGCTGGGGCTGGACCGGGTGACGTTCGCGCGGTCGCCGATGGCGAGGCGGGCGAGCGTCAGGAAGCCGTCGGGGTCCAGCTCGGGGTGGAAGGCGAGGATCTTGAGCACCGGCTCGCCGGAGCCGCTGCCGTCCGGCGCCAGGATCTCCTCGGCGGGCGCGCGGTTGTCGGGGATCTCCATGTGGATGTTCGGGTACGCCGGCTCCTGGTGGAACCCGTACGTCTGCTCGATCGCGTACACCGTGCCGGGCGCCGCCTCGCGCAGCAGCCGCACGGCGTCCAGCGCGTTCTCCATGACCAGCTCCCGCACCTTCACGAACCGGTGTGCGCCGGGGCCGCCGTGCAGGTCGACCACGGCGGCGCCGTTGCCGCAGATGGCCAGGCCGTGACCGTGGACGTGGGCGCTGACGACGTCCATCCAGCGGGCGGGACGGCCGGTGACGAAGAAGACCTCGATGCCCGCCTTCTCCGCGGCGGCCAGCGCGGCGACCGTGCGCGGGGAGACCGACTGGTCGTCGCGCAGCAGTGTGCCGTCGAGGTCGGTGGCGATGAGGCGCGGCCGGGTGGCGGCGGCCGGGGGCTCGGGCTGTCGGGTCGCTGAGGTCACCCGGTCATTGTCACGCATATGCCCGCACGCCCGTGCGAGGGTCCGCACACATGTGAGCTACGGCTCTCATGCCTTCAGCTGTGCCGGTGCCTCCATGGCGATCCGTTCGAAGACCTTCTCGTCGGCCGTGAAGTCCGAGTCGGGGATCGGCCAGTGGACGACCAGCTCGGTGAAGCCCAGGTCCCGGTGCCGGCCGGCGAAGTCCACGAAGGCGTCCACGGACGCCAGCGGCCGGCTGCGGTCCGGCGTGAAGCCGGTGAGCAGGACCCGGTCCAGTTCGCTCACCTCGCGGCCGATCTCGGCGCAGGCGTCGGCCAGTCTGTCGCGCTGCTCGCGCAGTGCCCGGTCCGACTGCTCAAGGGTGCCGTTCTCGTACAGCCTCGGGTCGCCGGTGGTCACCCATGCCTGCCCGTGCCGCGCGGCGAGCCGCAGCCCGCGCGGACCGGTCGCGGCCACCGCGAACGGCAGCCGGGGCCGCTGCAGACAGCCCGGGATGTTGCGGGCCTCGTGTGCCGAGTAGAAGTCCCCCTCGTACGACACGGAGTCCTCGGTCAGCAGCCGGTCGAGCAGCGGCAGGAACTCGGCGAGCCGGTCGGCCCGCTCACGCGGCGTCCACGGCTCCTGGCCGAGCGCGGTGGCGTCGAAGCCGGTGCCGCCCGCTCCTATGCCGAGCGTGATCCGGCCGCCGGAGATGTCGTCGAGGGAGATCAGTTCCTTGGCGAGCGTCACCGGGTGCCGGAAGTTCGGCGAGGTCACCAGCGTGCCCAGGCGCAGCCGCTCGGTGACGACCGCGGCGGCGGTGAGGGTCGGTACGGCGCCGAACCAGGGACCGTCCCGGAAACTCCGCCAGGACAGATGGTCGTAGGTGTACGCGGCGTGGAAACCGAGCTGCTCGGCACGCGTCCAGGCCGAACGGCCGCCTTCGTTCCAGCGGCGGTACGGAAGGATCACGGTGCTCAGGCGCAGACTCATGGGTCCGAGCCTAAGCGGCCGACCCGGTTTCACGTGAAACATCCACGGGCGTCACCATGCGTCATCGCTCGGTCACGGGGTCATGTGGTCGGGTTCCTCGCGCGCGACGGAAGTCGTGCCGAGAGAGACGCACATCACGCGAGCGATTTCGGCGGCCAGGTTTGATCCACAGTCAAGTGCAGTTATCCACAGGGGTATTGGGGGATCCTGTGGAAACTACAGAGGTGGGTTCACGCGCGCGAGACGCCTCAGCGCCCGGGGGAAGAAGCGGGACATGAGGTGGGCGCCACGCGCTTCCGGAGTCACCGGGACCACCGCCCTGTTGTGCACGACCGCCTCCAGGACGGCGTCGGCCACCTTCTCCGGCGGGTAGTTGCGCATCCCGTACCACCGCGCGGCACGCTGCTGGCGGCGCCTCTCCTCGTCGGCGTCGACGCCCGCGAAGCGCGCCGTCGAGGTGATGTTGGTGTTGACGAGGCCGGGGCAGATCGCCGTGACCCCGATCCCCCGCTCGGCCAGCTCGGCGCGCAGGCACTCGCTCAGCATCAGCACGGCCGCCTTGGAGGTGGCGTAGGCGGGCAGCGCCCGCGAGGGCTGGAAGGCCGCCGCCGACGCGGTGTTGACGATGTGCCCGCCCTGCCCGCGCTCGGCCATCTGCCTGCCGAACAGCCGGCAGCCGTGGATCACACCCCACAGATTGACGTTGAGGACCTTCCTCCAGTCCTCCGGCGTGGTGTCGAGGAAGGAGCCCGACAGGCCGATCCCGGCGTTGTTCACGAGCACGTCCACCACGCCGTACTCGGCGGCGACCCTGGCAGCGAGCTTCTCCATGGCCTGTTCGTCGGAGACGTTGGCGGTCTCCGCCCAGGCCGCCGCCGCTCCGGTCAGCCGGGACAGCTCCGCGGTGCCGGCGGCCGCCTCGGCGTCCCGGTCGACGGCCACCACGCGCGCGCCGGCCTCGGCGAAGGCGAGCGCCGTCGCCCGCCCGATGCCGTTGCCCGCGCCGGTGACCAGCACCAGCTGTCCGCCGAAGCGGTCGGCGTGCTTCCCGTTCGCCGCGGTCGCGCTCCCGCCGCCGTCGACCGAGGAGACGAACTCCGTGATCCAGTCCGCCAGCCGGTCCGGCCTGGTGCGCGGCACCCAGTGCTTGGCCGGCAGTGTGCGGCGGGTCAGCCGCGGCGCCCACCGCTCGAGTCCGTCGTACAGCCGCTCGGACAGGAACGCGTCGTCCAGGGGCGTGACGAGCTGCACCGGCGCGTGTGCGTAGGCGTCGTCGCGCGGGCGGCGCAGACGGGGCCGGACGTTGTCCCGGTAGAGCCACGCCCCGTGTGCCGCGTCCCGCGGCAGGGACGGGGTCGGGTAACCGGCGCCGGGCACCTTCTCGACGCGCCGGAGGATGCCGGGCCAGCGCCTGCCGAGGGGGCCGCGCCAGGCCAGTTCGGGCAGGACGGGCGTGTGCAGCAGGTAGACGTACCAGGACTTGGCGCCCTGGCCGAGGAGCTGTCCGACCCGGCGCGGAGTGGGGCGCTTGAGGCGGCTGTTGATCCAGTGGCCGAGGTGGTCGAGGGACGGGCCGGACATCGAGGTGAACGACGCGATGCGGCCCTCGGTGCGGCTGACCGTGACGAACTCCCAGGACTGCACCGAGCCCCAGTCGTGGCCCACCAGGTGCACGGGCCGGCCGGGACTGACCGCGTCCGCCACGGCCAGGAAGTCGTCCGTCAGCTTCTCCAGCGTGAACCCGCCGCGCAGCGGGCTCGGCGCGGTGGACCGGCCGTGGCCCCGCACGTCGTAGAGGACCACATGGAAGCGGCCGGCGAGGCGGGCGGCGACCTCGGACCAGACCTCCTTGCTGTCCGGATAGCCGTGCACGAGGACGATCGTGGGATGCCGTGGGTCGCCCAGCTCGGCCACGCACAGCTCCACCCCGCCCGTGCGCACCCGGCGTTCCCGCGCACCGTCCAGCACCGTCATCTCTCCTCCGTCCAGCGCCGCTCTGCCCCACGCCCGGCGCGACGAGCACGGGGACGTGATGGGCGCCCGGTCCGTGCCTACCGTGCTACTCGCGCGTAACGTGGCGCCGCCGAATCTCCCAGTCGTTAGACCAGACGTCAATAGGGCGCTGCGCACGGCCTGAGAGACCCGTCCCGTGGCTCTCAGGTACGGCATCCCCTACGGGCCCGTACGACTGGAGGCTGACGCCAAGACGGCTCTCCGGGCTGACGACCGCGGTGACGGGCGTCACTACGGTCATGGATGTGACAGTGATCGCGACCGAAAGCCTGAGCAAGCGGTTCCCCCGGGTGACCGCGCTCGACCGGCTCTCCGTGGACGTCGGAACCGGTGTGACCGGACTCGTCGGAGCCAACGGGGCCGGCAAGTCCACTCTGATCAAGATCCTTCTGGGTCTGTCTCCCGCCACCGAGGGCCGTGCCGAAGTGCTCGGACTCGATGTGGCCACCAAGGGCGCCGACATCCGCGAGCGGGTCGGCTACATGCCGGAACACGACTGCCTGCCACCCAACGTCTCGGCCACCGAGTTCGTCGTCCACATGGCACGCATGTCCGGCCTGCCGCCCGCCGCCGCCCGCGAACGCACCGCCGACACCCTGCGCCACGTCGGCCTGTACGAGGAGCGCTACCGGCCCATCGGCGGCTACTCCACCGGCATGAAGCAGCGCGTCAAGCTCGCGCAGGCCCTCGTGCACGACCCCCGGCTGGTCTTCCTCGACGAGCCGACCAACGGCCTCGACCCGGTCGGCCGCGACGAGATGCTCGGCCTCATCCGCCGCATCCACACCGACTTCGGCATCTCTGTCCTGGTCACCTCGCACCTGCTGGGCGAGCTGGAACGCACCTGCGACCACGTCGTCGTCGTGGACGGCGGCAAGCTGCTGCGCTCCAGCTCCACCACGGACTTCACCCAGACCACGACGACCCTCGCGGTCGAGGTCACCGACACCGACGAGCACCCCGACGGCACCCGCGCGGTGCGCGAGGCGCTGGACGCGCGCGGCGTGACCGTCGAGGACGGCAGCGGCCTGCCCGGCGCCGGCCACGTCCTGCTGCTCACCGCGGCGGGCGAGGAGACCTACGACCTGGTCCGCGACGTCATCGCCGGCCTCGGTCTCGGCCTGGTGCGCATGGAACAGCGCAGGCACCACATCTCGGAGGTCTTCAAGGACAGCGGCGCAGAACGCAAGGAGGCGGTCGGCCATGGCAACTGAACAGCCCACAGCCACGGTCCCGGACGACCAGACCCGCATCCACAACATCGGCTATCGCAGCTACGACGGCCCCCGCCTCGGCCGCGCCTACGCCCGCCGCTCGCTGTACTCGCAGTCCCTGCGCGGCGCCTACGGCCTCGGCCGCTCGGCCAAGTCCAAGGTGCTGCCGATGCTGCTGTTCGTGGTGATGTGCCTGCCCGCGGCGATCATGGTCGCCGTCGCCGTCGCCACCAAGGTCGACGACCTGCCCTTGGAATACACCCGCTACGCGATCGTCATGCAGGCCGTCATCAGCCTCTACGTCGCCTCGCAGGCCCCCCAGGCCGTCTCGCGCGACCTGCGCTTCAAGACCGTGCCGCTGTACTTCTCACGGCCGATCGGGGCCGCCGACTACGTCCGCGCCAAGTACGCGTCGCTGGCCTCGGCCCTGTTCATCCTCACCGCCGTGCCTCTGCTGGTGCTCTATGTGGGCGCGCTGCTCGCCAAACTCGACTTCGCGGACCAGACCAAGGGGTTCGCACAGGGACTTGTCTCCGTGGCACTGCTCTCGCTGCTCTTCGCCGGCCTCGGCCTGGTCATCGCGTCGGTCACCCCGCGCCGCGGCTTCGGCATCGCGGCCGTCATCGCCGTACTGACCATCTCCTTCGGCGCGGTCTCCACGCTCCAGGCCATCGCGGACGTCCAGGGCAGCTCCGGAGCCGTCGCCTGGATCGGCCTGTTCTCGCCGATCACCCTCGTCGACGGCGTGCATTCCGCCTTCCTGGGCGCCACCTCGGCCTTCCCCGGCGGGGTCGGCCCGAGCAACGGCGAGGGCGCGGTCTACGTCCTCGTCATCCTGGGTCTGATCGCCGGCGCCTACGGCCTGCTGGTGCGCCGCTACAAGAAGGTGGGACTGTGACCACGCTGAACATCGACCACGTCTCCCGCTGGTTCGGCAACGTGGTCGCCGTCAACGACATCACCATGACGATCGGCCCCGGCGTCACCGGCCTCCTCGGCCCCAACGGCGCGGGAAAGTCCACCCTCATCAACATGATGGGCGGCTTCCTCGCCCCCTCCACCGGCAGCGTCACCCTCGACGGCCGGCCGGTCTGGCGCAACGAGGCCATCTACCGGCACATCGGCGTCGTCCCCGAGCGCGAGGCGATGTACGACTTCCTCACCGGCCGCGAGTTCGTCCTCGCCAACGCCGAACTGCACGGCCTGGGCGCCAGGGCGGCCCAGGAGGCGCTCGCCACCGTGCAGATGGAGTACGCGCAGGACCGGAAGATCGCCACGTACTCCAAGGGCATGCGGCAGCGCGTGAAGATGGCCTCCGCCCTCGTCCACCAGCCCTCCCTGCTCCTGCTCGACGAGCCGTTCAACGGCATGGACCCGCGCCAGCGGATGCAGCTGATGGACCTGCTGCGGCGCATGGGCGACGAGGGCCGCACCGTGCTGTTCTCCTCGCACATCCTCGAAGAGGTCGAACAGCTCGCCTGGCACATCGAGGTGATCGTCGCCGGACGCCACGCGGCCAGCGGCGACTTCCGCAAGATCCGCCGCCTGATGACCGACCGGCCGCACCGCTATCTGGTGCGTTCCAGTGACGACCGGGCCCTCGCGGCAGCGTTGATCGCCGACCCGTCGACGTCCGGCATCGAGGTCGACCTCGCCGAGGGCGCCCTGCGCATCCAGGCCGTCGACTTCGGCCGGTTCACGGCCCTGCTGCCGAGGGTCGCCCGCGACCACGGCATCCGGCTGCTCACGGTCTCGCCGTCCGACGAGTCCCTCGAGTCCGTCTTCTCGTATCTCGTCGCGGCGTAGGAGGCCGAACAATGTACGACCCCACAGTCGCCAGGCTCACCTACCGAGCCCTGCTCGGCCGCCGCCGGGCCCTCATCCTGGGCGCGCTGCCCCTGCTGCTGCTCGTCATCGCCTTGGCGGTGCGCTCCCTGGCCGGAGCCGACGACCAGACCGCGGCGGACGTGCTGGGCGGATTCGCCCTGGCCACCATGGTCCCCCTCATCGGCGTCGTCGCCGGCACCGGAGCCATCGGCCCCGAGATCGACGACGGCTCGGTGGTGTACCTGCTGTCCAAGCCGATCAAGCGGCCGACGATCATCTTCACCAAACTGATCGTCGCCATCGCCGTGACGATGGTCTTCTCCGCCGTGCCCACCCTGCTCGCCGGCCTGATCCTCAACGGAAACGGCCAGCAGGTCGCCGTCGCCTACACGATCGCCGCGCTGGTCGCCTCCATCGCCTACGCCGCCCTGTTCCTGCTGCTCGGCACGGTGTCCCGGCACGCGGTGGTCTTCGGACTCGTCTACGCCCTCGTCTGGGAGGCCCTGTTCGGCTCCCTGGTGCCGGGCGCCCGCACGCTGAGCGTCCAGCAGTGGTCGCTGGCCGTGGCCCACAAGGTCGCCGACGGGAACCTGGTGACCTCCGACGTCGGCCTGCCGACCGCGACGGTGCTGCTGGCCGGGGTCACCGTGCTCGCGACCTGGTACGCGGGCCAGAAGCTGCGCTCGCTGACGCTCGCCGGGGAGGAGTGAGGGGCCGGTCCTGACAGAGCCTTCACCCCGGTCCGGGCACACTGGGTCGAGGAAGGGCAGGGGAGACGGACATGCGCGGGACACGCGCGGACGCGAGGCCGGGAGGAACCGGAATGGCGGACGACACACCTCGGCGGTACGGCCACGGAGAGCCGGAGGACCGCACGGAGAACGGCGCCGCCGGCGACGGCGCCCGGGACGGCAGCGGTCACAGCACCGGTGACGACACCTGGGACGGCCTCGTCCTGGACGAGGAGTTCATACGCGGGGCCGGGACCTCCGAGCCGTCCGCCCGCGCCCGGATGCTCGCCGCCCGCTGGAGCCGTGAGAAGCCCGAGCCGCAGCCGTGGCGCTCCGACGAGCCGCCCGCCGGCTGGTTCTTCAGCAAGGGCCGGCGCCGCAGGTGGCGCCGGGGCTGACGCGCCGTACGTCCGCTTTTAATCGGTGGCGCCCGGCTTGCGGGCACGGCACTGTGGGGGGTGCACGAGGCCGGACGGCGTCGGCGGATCGATCGGCCGCTTCGAGCACGCGGGACGCCTCGCGTGGGCCGACCGACGGGGACGCCGACGCCGTCCGGACCGTGCCACCGACAGCGCCGGGTCACCGGCGGTACGCGAGCCCGGGGGCGGTCAGGCCGACAACCGCTCCAGCACCACCGCGATGCCGTCCTCGTCGTTCGAGGAGGTCACCTCGTCGGCCACGGCCTTCAACTCCGTGTGGGCGTTGGCCATCGCCACGCCGCGGGCGGCCCAGCCGAACATCGGGACATCGTTGGGCATGTCGCCGAACGCGATCGTGTCCGCGGCCTTCAGCCCGAGCCGGCGCGCCGCCAGCGACAGGCCGGTCGCCTTGGACAGGCCGAGGGGAAGCAGCTCGACGACGCCCGCGCCGGCCATGGTCACCGTGACGAAGCCGCCCGCGGTGCGCCGGGCCGCCTCGGCCAGCTCGTCGTCCGACAGGGTCGGATGCTGGATGTAGATCTTGTTCAGCGGGGCCGACCACAGGTCCGAGGCGTCGGTGAAGGGCACCGCGGGAAGGCCGCCCCCGACCTCGTACCCCGGGCCGACCAGCACGTCGCCGTCCAGACCGTCGCGGCTCGCCGCCAGGTACAGCGGCCCGGTCTCCGCCTCGATCTTCGCGAGCGCCACCCCGGCCAGCTGACGGTCCAGCGTGACCGAGGTCAGCAGCCGGTGCTCGCCCGCGTGGTAGACCTGCGCGCCCTGACCGCAGACGGCCAGCCCGTCGTACCCGAGGTCGTCCAGGATGTGCCGGGTCCACGGAACCGCGCGCCCGGTGACCACGATGTGGGCCGCGCCCGCCGCGGTGGCCGCGGCGAGCGCCGTACGGGTGCGCGGGGAGATCGAGTCGTCACTGCGCAGCAGCGTGCCGTCGAGGTCGGTCGCGACGAGCCGGTACGGGAAATTCCCGGTGGAGCCGGCGCCGGGCCCCGTGGCGGAACCGGAGTCACTCACTTGGTCACCGGTTCCAGGACCTCCCGGCCGCCCAGGTACGGGCGCAGCACCTCGGGCACGCGCACCGAACCGTCGGCCTGCTGATGGTTCTCCAGGATCGCCACGATCGTGCGCGGTACGGCGCACAGCGTGCCGTTGAGCGTGGCCAGCGGACGCACCTTCTTGTCCTCGCGGACCCGGATCGACAGCCGGCGGGACTGGAACTCGGTGCAGTCCGAGGTCGAGGTCAGCTCGCGGTACTTGCCCTGGGTCGGGATCCACGCCTCGCAGTCGTACTTGCGCGAGGCCGAGGCGCCCAGATCGGCCGAGGCGACGTCGATGACCCGGAACGGCAGCTCCAGCGACGTCAGCCACTGCTTCTCCCATTCGAGGAGGCGCTGGTGCTCGGCCTGCGAGTCCTCGGGCAGGACGTAGGAGAACATCTCGACCTTGTCGAACTGGTGCACGCGGAAGATGCCCCGGGTGTCCTTGCCGTGCGAGCCCGCCTCGCGGCGGAAGCAGGGCGAGAAGCCGGCGTAGCGCAGCGGCAGGCGGTCGGCGTCGAGGATCTCGTCCATGTGATAGGCCGCCAGCGGCACCTCGGACGTGCCGACCAGGTACAGGTCGTCGTTGTCGAGGTGGTAGACGTCCTGGGCGGCCTGGCCGAGGAAGCCGGTGCCGGCCATCGACTGCGGGCGTACCAGCGCCGGGGTCAGCATCGGGGTGAAGCCGGCCGCCGTGGCCTGCGCGATCGCCGCGTTGACCAGGGCGAGTTCCAGGAGGGCGCCGACGCCGGTCAGGAAGTAGAAGCGCGAGCCGGAGACCTTGGCGCCGCGCTCGACGTCGATGGCGCCGAGCAGCTGGCCCAGCTCCAGGTGGTCCCTGGGCTCGAAGCCCTCGGCCGCGAAGTCGCGGTGCGTGCCGTGCGTCTCCAGCGTGACGAAGTCCTCCTCGCCGCCGACGGGCACGTCGGGGTGGACGAGGTTGCCGAGCCGCTGGAGCAGCTCCTGGGTCTCGGCGTCGGCCGCGTCGCGCTCGGTGTCGGCGGCCTTGACCTCGGCGGCGAGCCCGCCCGCCCGCTTCAGCAGCTCGGCCTTCTCGTCTCCGGAGGCCTTGCCGATGAGCTTGCCGAGGCTCTTCTGCTCGGCGCGCAGCTCGTCGAAGCGGACGCCGGACGACCTGCGGCGCTCGTCGGCGGACAGGAGGGAGTCGACGAGCGCGACATCCTCTCCACGGGCGCGCTGCGACGCGCGCACACGGTCGGGGTCCTCACGGAGCAGGCGAAGGTCAATCACGTGGTCAAGGCTACCGGTGTGCGGTGACGGGTCTCGACCCACTATTGCCGATCACGGGGCCGGCGTTCCGTTATGCGTGAATTGCCCCTTGTGTTACGGGTGTTTCCGTCCGTCAAGGAAAGTGACCCGATCCCTGGAAGGAGGCAGTGCGGGGACGGTGGATTGACCGGATTTCCTTGTGGAGAGCGGGATTTGGGGGCGGGCTGTCCACAGGAATCCACAGTCCGGAAAAGTTATCCACAGGCTGTGCGAAAGTTCTGTGGACTCACGGAAGTGATCATTCCTAATTCCGGCAAGCAGGTCGGTCAAACCCTCCAGGGCCCCACTTTCGAGTGGAAACGGGGTGCTTCGCGTCACCTCGGGGGGTGGGGGAGGAAGGACAGGTGAACGAAGGGTGACCTGCTTCCCTGTGGACGAAGTGGGGGCCGTAGAGGGATTTGTCGACTGAATGGCCTTTCGTTGTCGACTTGTCCCCAGGTCGAGAAGCAGACCTGTGGATAACTTCTGTGGACAACGAAAATCAGCAGGTACGACTCATCGGGTCAGAACCGGCCGTCCTGGCAGCGCGCCACCCAGTCCGCCGCGGCCGTGAACGCCTCGTCCGAGGTGCCAGGCCGCAGCGTGTCCACGTCCGCCGGCCCGACCTCCGCCCGCGGGTACGAGCCGAGGTAGCGCACCTGGAGGCAGCTCCGCTTCAGACCCATCAGCGCGTCGGCCACCCGCCGGTCGGAGATGTGCCCCTCGGCGTCGACGCAGAAGCAGTAGTGGCCGATGCCGGCACCGGTGGGCCGGGACTGGAGCAGCATCAGGTTGATGCCCCGGGTGGCGAACTCGCCCAGCAGATCACGCAGGCCGCCGGGATGGTCGTCGCGCTGCCACAGCACGACGGAGGTCTTGTCCGCGCCGGTCGGTGCCGCGGGCCGGGCGGGACGCCCCACCAGCACGAAGCGCGTCTGGGCGTTCTCCGCGTCGTGGATTTCGGCCTCCAGGACCTCCAGGCCGTAGCGGGCCGCGGCGAACTCGCCGGCGAACGCCGCGTCGTACCGGCCCTCCTGGACCAGGCGGGCGCCGTCCGCGTTCGAGGCGGCCGACTCCCAGGCCGCGTCCGGGAGATGCGCCTTGAGCCAGTTGCGGACCTGGGGCTGGGCGGCCGGGTGGGCGGTGACCGTCTTGATGTCCGACAGCTTGGTGCCGGGGCGGACCATCAGCGCGAAGGTGATGGACAGCAGCACCTCGCGGTAGATCATCAGCGGCTGGCCGGCGACCAGCTCGTCGAGGGTGGTGGTGATGCCGCCCTCGACGGAGTTCTCGATCGGCACGAACGCGGCCTCGGTCTCGCCGGTGCGTACCGCGTCGAGCGCGGACTGGACGGACACGTACGGGACCAGCTCCCGGGTCGCCGTCTCCGGAAGTGTGCGCAGGGCGACTTCGGTGAAGGTGCCCTCGGGGCCGAGATACGCGTAACTGGCTGGCATGTCCTCACCCTAATGGGCCCGGCGAGAACCGGCCCAGGTGTCTCGCGCACGCCCCTCCACGGAGGGACGCCGGCCGGTTTCACCCCTCCAGCAGCCGCTGCCCCACGTACTCTCCCTCGGCGGCCCCGCCCGGCACCGCGAACAGACCGCTGGCCTCGTGCCGGATGAACGGGGACAGCGCGTCGCCCCGGTCCAGCTTGCGCTGCACGGGCACGAAGCCGCGCAGCGGATCGGCCTGCCAGCAGATGAAGAGCAGGCCGGCGTCCGGCACGCCGTCGGCGTCGAAGCCGTCGTGGTAAGAGAAGGGCCGGCGGACCATGGCCGCGCCGCCGTTCTGGTCGGGGCGGGTGATACGGGCGTGGGCGTTGATCGGCACGACGAGTTCGCCGGCCTTGTCCGTCTTCTCCAGGTCCATCTCGGTCGTCTCGGTCCCCCCGGACAGCGGCGCCCCGTCGGACTTGCGGCGGCCGATGACATCCTCCTGGGCCTTGACCGAGAGCTTCTCCCAGTCGTCGAGGAGCATGCGGATACGGCGTACGACGACGTAGGAGCCGCCCGCCATCCAGGCCTGCTCGCTCGCCCCGGGATTCCCGGGAACGAAGATCCGCTGGTCGAAGTCGGCCTCGGACGGCTTCGGATTGCGGGTGCCGTCGACCTGGCCCATGAGGTTGCGGGCCGTCATCGGGTGCGCGGTGGAGCCCGGCGAGCGGTTGAAGCCGTTCATCTGCCAGCGGACGCGGGCGGCCGATCCGGCGTCCTGCTGGATCGCGCGCAGGGCGTGGAAGGCCACCAGCGCGTCGTCGGCGCCGATCTGCACCCACAGGTCGCCGTGGCTGCGGCTCTTGTCGAGGTGGTCGGAGGAGAAGTCGGGCAGCGGGTCGAGGGCTGCCGGGCGCCGCTTGTCCAGTCCCGTCCGGCCGAAGAAGCTGTGCCCGAATCCAAAGGTGATCGTCAGAGAGGAGGGCCCTGAGTCCCGGGCCACGTCCGTGTCACCCGTGCCCGCCGGCTCGCCCGCCATCAGCCGCCGGGCGGTGTCCGACCAGCGGCGCAGCAGCGCGGTGGCCTCCTTGCGCCCGGCGCCCGCCGTGAGGTCGAAGGCGGCGAGATGTCCGCAGGCCTGCAAGGGGGTGGTGATGCCGGGCTGATGTTTCCCGTGAAACATCGCCTGCCCGCTGCCGAGCGAGCTGAGAGGGGTGGCCGCGGAGGAGGGCGCGGCGGCATAGCCCGCGGCGCCGCCCGCCGCGCCGAGCACGAGCCCGGTGGCACCGGCGGTGCCGAGCAGCCGCCGTCGTGAGATGCCCTCGCGGGCGGTGGTGTCCCCGGAGCCGAGCGGCTCGGGAGCACCGGGTGTCCCGCGGGTCGCCTCGGGGATCCGGGCCTCCGGGATGGACTGGTCAGCCATGGTGCGGTTCAGCCGATCTGCGCGTTCTTGGAGACGGTCACCTGGTCGATGCCGGAGGTCCGTACGGTCACGGCGACCTCCCAGTCACCGGCCACCGGGATCTGCACTCCGCTTGCCGACCAGTGTCCGGTGGCGATGCGGTCCGGGGCGACGGGCAGCGGCCCGATGTCCTTGGCCTCCTGGGTGAAGGCGACCTTCACCTCGGGCACGTCGAAGGCGGTTCCGTCCGGACGCTCGACATAGAGGTGCATGTCGTTGGCGCCGACCCGGGCGGGGTCCAGATCGACCCGTACGACGCCCTTTCCGTTCTGGCCGCCGGTGTCGAAGGACATGTCCAGGGTCACCGCGCCGCTGGAGGGCGCGGACGCGGAGTCGGCGGCCGGGGCGGCGGCCTTGGCCTCTTCGGTCGTCCGGCCCGGCTCGGTCTGGGTCAGGACGGTGGTGACGGCGAGCAGGACGACGGCGACGCCCGCCTCGGCGAGCACGGAGCGGCGCAGCCCGAAGCGGTGCGGATCGGCGTCCCGCTGCCGCTTCTGCCGGGCGGCGTCCACGGCCGCGCGCTGCCGGGCCAACTGGGCGGCACGCTGGGAGCCGCCGGAGGCCTTCTTCTTCGACCCCTTGGCGCTTCCGGAAGCCTTCTCGGAGCCGCTTCCGGAGGTCTTCGCCGCGGTCTTCGTCTTCCCGTTCCGGCGGCCGGCGGACGCGCCGACGCGCTCCTTGTCCCGCTGCCGGGCGACGGCGGGTCCCGCCTCCGCGAGCTGTGCGGTCCACCGTCGCGAGAAGTAGGCGAGGCCGACCAGCACCGCCACCAGCCCGATCTTGGCGAGGAGCAGCTGTCCGTACCGGGTGTCGGTGAAGGCCGACCAGGAGCCGAGCTGGCGCCAGGACTGGTAGACGCCGGTCACCACCAGCGCGACCACGCCGGCGAAGGCGACGCGCGAGAACCGGCGTACGGCGGAGGCGGGCACCGGCGTGTCCGCGGGAGCGCGGAACAGGGCGACGAGCAGGACGGTGAGCCCGCCGAGCCAGAGGGCGACGGCGAGCAGGTGGACAACGTCGACCGGCATGGCGAGGCCGGCCTGGAGGCCGACGGAGGCGTGCTCGGACATCGCCCAGGTCGCCGCGAGGCCCGCCGCCACGACGGACCCGCCGGTCGCGAGCCCGAAGGTGAGGTCCCGCTTCTCCTCGTCCTCCCGCTTGTCGTAGGCGCCGAAGAGCACGGCGATGAACAGCGCGGCGGCGGCGAGCAGCAGCAGCCGGGAGACCAGCGCGGCGCCGGTCTTGGTCTGGAGAACCTCGCCGAGGAGATTCAGGTCGAAGATGTCGCCGACCTTCCCGGAGCCCGTGTAGGAACCGCGCAGCAGGAGGAGCAGAAGGCTGGCGGCGGTCAGCGCGAGCCACCCGGAGACGACGACCCGCTGTACGACCCGTACCCCGGAGCCGCGCGGCCAGCAGGCGAGCACGAAGGCGGCGCCGCCCACCAGTACGGCGAACCCGGCGTACGACACGTACCGGCCGAAGCCGTACAGCCCTCCGACGATCCCGCCGCCCGCCCCCTGGCCGGAGACGGAGACCGAGGTCTCGGACGGGGCGCCGACGGAGAAGGTGTAGGCGCCGGCGACGGGGTGGCTGTCGGCGGACACGATCTGGTACGTCACCGTGTACGTACCGTCGGGCAGCCCGGCGTGCAGTTTCACGGAGTACGTCGTGCCGCCCGTGCCGGACGGTCTGCCGTCGTCGACGCGCTTGCCCTTGGGATCGAGGACGCGCAGCGAGTCGTCGCCCATGGAGACGGACTCGGAGAAGGTGAGCGACACCTGGGCCGGAGCCGTGTCGACCACCGCCCCCTGCTGGGGGTCGCTGCCGGTCAGCGCGGCATGCGCGGAGGCCGGTGCGGCGCCGGCGAGCAGTGCGCAGGCCGCGGCCAGGAGCAGCAGCACCAGGGTCCGGACGCGCGGGGCGATGGTCTGCGTCAAGGTGGTCCCTCCCTCAGTGTCCGGATTGCTGGGAATGTTCGTTGGTGGGCTGGTAGGTGGCCGCCTTCACGGGCAGCTCGACCGTGACGGGGTCGGAGTGGGCGAAGTGCAGCTCGACGGCGACCGACTGTCCCTGTTTCGGCTGTCGCCTCAGTTTCTCGAACATCAGATGGTTGCCGCCGCTCTTGAACACGAGTTGACCGTGCGCCGGGATCTCGAGGCGGTCGACCTCCTTCATCGTCCCGCCGACGGTCTCGTGCACGGTGACGTCACCGGCTTCGCTCGTGACGGAGGTCAGCTCGTCCCGCGCGTCGCCCTCGTTGGTGATGGTGAGGAACCCGGCCGCCATCGAGTCGGAGACCGGCTGCGGTATGTACCCGGCGTCCACCGAGAGTTCGGCACCGGAGGCCGGGGAGCCGGAGTCCGGGCCGCCGCAGCCCGCGAGGGCCAGGGCGCCGATCAGCGTCGCGGTGGCGAGGGCGGGGCGCCCTCTCACGGGTTCTGCCCCTTGATGAGCTTGGGGAGGTCCTTGGTGTAGTCGTCGACGGTGGCGTCCTCGCCGTAGAGGACGTAGCCCGCGTCGGACTTCGGGGAGAAGGCGATGACCTGGGTGCCGTGCGTCGAGACGATCTTGCCGTTCTTGTCCTTGGCCGGTGGGTCGATGGAGATGCCGAGGGTGCGGGCGCCGGCCTGGATGGTGTCGAAGTCGCCGGTCAGGCCCACGATCTGCGAGTCGATGCCCTTGAGCCACTTGCCGAGTGCGGCCGGGGTGTCGCGTTCCGGGTCGGTGCTGACGAACACGATCCGCAGCTTGTCCTGCTCGGCCCGGGAGAGCTGCTTCTTGGCCACGGCGAGGTTGTTCATCGTCAGCGGGCAGACGTTGGGGCAGTGGGTGTAGCCGAAGTAGATCAGGGTGGGCCTGCCGGCGGTCCGCTCCCGGAAGTCGTAGTCCTTGCCCCGGGTGTCGGTGAGGACCAGGTCGGGCTTCTCGAAGGGCTTGTCGAGGACTGTGGCGGCCTGCTGACCGGTGTCCTCGGAGACCACGGTGACGGGGCTGTCGCTGTCGGCGCCGCTGCCGCAGGCGGTAAGGGTCAGGGCGGCCGCGGCGAGCAGGGCGGCCGCGGCGAACGTCTTCTTGTGCATAGAGGAATGTCCCAGATGTGAGGTGCTCCGGTGCGCGCCGGGGTCCGTCGGACCGACGGAGGGTGTCCGGCGCGCACCGGACTGCGGGATGCGTCGGCGCTCTCGCGCCGACGCACCGGCGCGGGCGTGGTTACGCCGACGCACCGGTGTCGCGCCGGCGGCCCGCCAGCACGCCGTACGCGACGCCCGCCGCGCCGACGACGATGCCGACGATGCCGAGGACCCGTGCGGTGGTGTCGCTGCCGCCGGAGCCGGAGGAGGCGTTGGCGGCGGTGTTCTGCGCGGTCGCCTCGGTGTCGTCGGCCGCCTTGGAACCGGACGCGCCGTGGGAGTGGCCCTCGGCGGCGGACAGTTCGAGCACGGGCGCCGGCGTCTCGGGCTCGTCCTCGCCCTCCTGCGGCACCTCGATCCAGCGCACGACCTCCTTGTTGGAGTACGTCTGGATCGCCTTGAACACGAGCTGGTCGGTGTCCTCGGGCAGCGCGCCGACGGAGACCGGGAACTTCTGGAAGTAGCCGGGTTCGATGCCCTTGCCGTCGGCGGTCCAGGTCACCTTGGTCACGGCCTCGGTGAGCTGCTTGCCGTGCGCCTCCAGGGGCTTGTCCAGCTTGGACGTGGTGACCTCGGTCTTCCAGCCGGGCACCGGCTGCGGCATCACGGACGCCAGCGGGTGGTCGGTGGGGAAGCTGACCTCCAGCTTGGTGGTGGAGGCGTTGTCGCGCTCGTTGGGGACCTTGAAGTCGACGACCGCGTAGCCGCCCTTGGCGGCCGTGCCCTCCGGCTGCACGCTGACGTGCGCGAACGCGGGGGCGGACAGGGCGAGGACGGCGATGCCGGAGACGGCGCCGGCGGCGGCGATACGGGAAGCCTTCATGGACGGAGTACTCCGCTTCGAGTGGGCACCGGTGCTGAGCCGGTGACGAGTGACGGGAGGGATGCGCGCACGCGCGCGTGCCGCACGACGGCGGCCCCTCCGGACTCGGGCCGATGGGCGCGGGCGGAGTGGTGGTCGCGTCGTGTCAGGCGGCGAGGGCGAACGCGTCGCTCGGCGGGCCGCGCCTGACCACCGTGTGCTCAAGTGCGCCGGTACGGGGGTGCGGTGTGGCCGGCACAGCAGTGTGCGGCGGACGCGGGCCCGTTCCGGGGGCGCCGGCGAGACCGGCGTGCAGGGCGCGGACCAGCGAGAGCGCCGCGCGCAGGGCGCGGACGAACGCCGCCTCGGCCACCGAGTGGGCCGAGTGCGCCGACAGTTCGACGAGCCGGGCCAGGGCCAGGTCCCCGCGCCGCAGCAGCCAGCCGGCGGCCAGGGCCGCGAGGACATGGCCGAGCAGCATCGGCAGGGACGGCAGCAGCGAGGCCGGGGCACCGGCGGTGGACAGGGTCTCGGCCGGGTGGTGTGCCGCGCCGGTGTGCGCGTCCGGGGCGATCCGCGCGTCGGTGAGGATCCGCTGGGCCCGGGTCGGGCTGATCGCCGCCGCGGTGGTCCCGCAGACCAGCCGTGCGGCCTGCGCGACCAGGGAGGCGTCGGACAGCGGGCTGGTCCCGCCGGTGGACGCGGCGGCCGTACCGGACGCCGAGGCCGCGGTGGTGCCGTGCTGGCCCAGCCCGAACAGGGTGTGCAGCGCGGTCTGTCCGACGGCGAGCAGCACCACGATGCCCGGCAGCGAGCGCTCGCGCCCGGCGAGGGGCGCGGCGACCACGACCGCCCCGAGGAATCCCGCGCTCAGCGACCACAGCGGAACGGCGGTGCAGGAGGCGAGGGCGTGCCCCGCCGCGGCCAGCACGACGCAGACCGCGGCGAACACCGCGGCCCGCAGGACGCGGAGGTCGGTTCCGCAGCGCGCCGTGGGCGAGTGGGGGGCAGTCATGGCGGGCTCATCATCGCACTGGCGCCCCGCGCTCCGTACGGCAGGTCCACAAGATGCCGTACGACCGGAAGGATGCGGAAGATCACCTTCTGGTGTCGGCCGTCCCACATACACCGATCGGCGGCAGGGACGCGTCTGCCATATGGGCGGCGTCACGGGGTGACGGGGCTTACGCCCGTGTACGGGGGGCAATACGTAACGGTATGTCGAGCCGCGGCCGGGAGGCTGGAGCATGAGCATCTGGTGGTCACTCCATTTGCGGCGCGAGGCTGCGAGCGTGCCCCTGGCCCGCCGCCTGCTGATCGGCACCATGGAGACGGCGGGCGTCGACCCCGACATCTCCTTCGACCTCTCCGTCGCGCTGAGCGAGGCCTGTGCCAACGCCGTTGAGCACGGCGGGGACGAGGGATCCGGCGGGCCCTCGGAGGCGTACCGCGTCACGGCCTATCTCGACGGCGAACGGTGCCGCATCGAGGTGGCCGACACCGGCCCCGGCTTCCCCGTCGCCGCTCCCGGCCGGCCCGGGAGCGTGGCCCGGCCGGTGTCCACCGACTCCGAGAACGGCCGAGGCCTGTGTCTCATCCGGGAACTGGCCGACCATGTCCACATCGGCACCGCGCCGGGGCGGGCCGGCGCCGTGGTGAGCTTCGACAAGGTCCTCAAGTGGCGCGAGGACGCGCCACTGGTGGCGGTCTGACGGCACGTGACGGCCGGGGGAAGCCCCTCCCCGCAACGCCGCCCTGTGCATGCCGACGGCCGGGCACCCGTGCGGTACCCGGCCGTCGGACCGCGGGTCAGCTCTTCAGCGCGGCCATCCACTCCTCGACCTCGGCCGACCGGCGCGGCAGCCCGGCGGAGAGGTTCCGGTTGCCGTCCGCGGTGACGAGGATGTCGTCCTCGATGCGGACGCCGATGCCCCGGTACTCCTCGGGCACGGTCAGGTCGTCGGCCTGGAAGTACAGGCCCGGCTCGACGGTGAGCACCATGCCGGGCTCCAGCGTGCCGTCGACGTAGGACTCCACGCGCGCGGCGGCGCAGTCGTGGACGTCCATGCCGAGCATGTGGCCCGTGCCGTGCAGCGTCCAGCGGCGTTGCAGGCCCAGCTCCAGCACCCGCTCCACGGGGCCCTCGACCAGGCCCCACTCGACGAGCCGCGCGGCCAGCACGCGCTGCGCGGCATCGTGGAAGTCGCGGTACTTGGCACCCGGCTTCACCGCCGCGATGCCCGCCTCCTGGGCGTCGTAGACGGCGTCGTAGATCTTCTTCTGCAGCTCGCTGTAGCGGCCGTCGACCGGCAGCGTGCGCGTGACGTCCGCGGTGTAGTACGTGTGCGTCTCCACGCCCGCGTCGAGCAGCAGCAGGTCGCCGGAGCGGACCGGGCCGTCGTTGCGCACCCAGTGCAGAGTGCAGGCGTGGGCTCCCGCGGCGCAGATGGAGCCGTAGCCGACGTCGTTGCCCTCGACGCGCGCGCGGAGGAAGAAGGTGCCCTCGATGTAGCGCTCGCTGGTCGCCTCGGCCCTGTCGAGGACCTTCACCACGTCCTCGAAGCCGCGCACGGTGGAGTCGACGGCCTTCTGCAGCTCGCCGATCTCGAACTCGTCCTTGACCAGGCGGGCCTCGGACAGGAAGACGCGCAGTTCCTCGTCGCGCTCGGCGGTGACCTTGTCGGTCAGGGCCGCCTCCACGCCCGCGTCGTGGCCGCGCACGACGCGCACCGGGCCGGTGGCCTCGCGCAGGGCGCCGGTCAGCTCGCGGACATCGGCGGCGGGGATGCCGTACCGCTTCTCCGCCTCGGTGAGGGAGTGGCGGCGGCCGACCCACAGCTCGCCCTGGCCGTCGAGCCAGAACTCGCCGTTCTCGCGGTCGGACCGGGGCAGGAGGTAGATCGTCGCCCTGTGGCCGCGGCCCTCGGGCTCCAGGACCAGGACGCCGTCCTCGGTCTGGTTGCCGGTGAGGTAGGCGTACTCGACCGAGGCGCGGAAGGGGTAGTCCGTGTCGTTCGAGCGGGTCTTGAGGTTGCCCGCGGGGATCACCAGGCGCTCGCCGGGGAAGCGGGCGGACAGGGCGGCGCGCCGGGCGGCGGTCTCGGCGGTCTGGGCGATCGGCTCCAGGTCGTACAGCTCGGTGTCGGCCCAGCCGGACTTCATGTTTTCGGCCAGTTCGTCGGAGACACCCGGGTACAGGCCGTTCTTGCGCTGCTTGACCGGCTCCTCGTCCGCCGCGTCGGCGGCGTCATCGAGCACGGCTTCCGGAATCTCCGGGGTCTCCGGCTTCTCCGGTGTGAACTCCTCCGCCACGGTCATCCTCCTTGATACGGCACTGGACCACCCCCATCGTACGGTCGTACGGAAGGGGGCTCAGGGGCGAAGGGCCTGTTACACGGTGGCGCTACCGTCCGCTGTCCGGGGCATGCGAGGCGTCAGTGTCCGTTATTCGAACCGGACCGCCAGCAGTGCGACGTCCTCCTCGGAGTCCGCGCCGGCCTTCCCGTCCGGCAGCACGGTGCGCAGGACGTGCTCGGCCACGGCGTCCGGGTCGCGGCGCTCGGCCCGGGGTACGCCGGCCGCCGCGGCGTGCAGCCGGGCGAAGGCGCGGTCGACCGGGTCGCCGGTGCGGTGCAGCAGCCCGTCGGTGTACAGCAGAACCGTCTCTCCCGGCTCGGCCCGGACTTCCACGCTGGGCGCCTCCCAGCAGGCGAGCATGCCGAGCGGCGCGGAGACGGACGTTCTCGACGTACTCCGTGCGCCGCTCCCCGATCAGCAGCGGCGGGCTGTGCCCGGCGCCGGCCAGGGTGATCCGGCGCAGCGCGGGTTCGCAGTAGCCGAACAGGGCGGTGGCCGAGCGGGCCGGCTCGGTGAGCCGCAGCAGCAGCTCCAGGTCGGACAGGACCGCGACCGGATCCTCGCCCTCCATCACGGCGTACGCGCGCAGGGAGGCGCGCAGCCGGCCCATCGCGGCGACCGCGCTGGGCCCCGAGCCGGTGACCGACCCGACGGAGAGGCCGAGCGCGGCGTCCGGCAGCGGCAGCGCGTCGTACCAGTCGCCGCCGCCGCGCGGACCGGTGCGGTGCCGGGCGGCGAGCTGGACGCCGGGCACCCGGGGCAGGCGGGAGGGCAGCAGTTCCCCGGTCATCGTCGCCATGCACGCGCGCGTGCGCTCGACTTCCAGCAGGCGCGCCAGGTGCTCGGCGGCGTACCGGGCGTAAAGGCCGGCGAGATGCCTGCGGTGCGCGTCCGGTTCGGCGGGCTCGTCGTAGAGCCATACGGCGGCGCCGAGGCGCCCGGTGCCTTCGGCGGACAGCGGGAGCGCGTAGCTGGCGGCGTAGCCGAGGCGGGCGGCGACCTCGCGGTGGCGGGGGTCGAGACCCTGGTCGGCGAGCAGGTCGGACTCGGCGATCCCATCCCCGTCCACGGGCAGTCCGTCCAGAATCCGGCCGTGGGACAGGGCACTTCGGGGCACGGTCTCGAGGTGGCCGAGGTCGGCGCGGGTGAGCCCGAGGCCGACGGTGGTGTCCGGGCCCAGTCCGTCGGCCGGTTCCACGACGACGAGGCCGCGCGGGGCGCCCACCAGGGCGGCTCCGGCGCGCAGGAGTTCCTGGATGCCTTCGGAGAGGGTGTCCGTACGGACCAGACGCTCGGTCAGTTCGTGCAGGGTCGTGAGGTCCGAGACCCAGCCGGCGAGCCGGTCCTGGAGCAGGGTGCCGGGGGCGCAGGGCGTGCCCGGGGCGTCCGTGGTGTCCGCGGCGTTTGGCGGCGGCGCCGGGGAGGTACCCGGGGTGACGGACGGGACAGTTTGTGCGGGGGCCGGGACCGTTGAATCGATTCCGGCCACTTTCGCAGGGTGCGGGGCGTTCATGGCGTCCGGCCTTTCGACCGGCGCTTACTGCTCAAAAGCATCGCAAACCCCCATGTCATTCTGCGCCGCTAGCAGCGTCTCCACATGTACACGCACTCGTAAGGAGATGTCCAGCATTGTCCTGCCGGGATATCTGGTGTCCGTGGGGTGCGAGTGGTCCTTCCCCGACCCCTTGCGGAAAAGTGGAATTGGCTTGAAACTGCCCCAGAGGACGCCCTGTTGCGGTCGACTGGGGGTGCTTCACGGAGCGTCACAGCGGTCGTGATGGGTACGTACTCGGAGAAAGCCAGGGGTGGTTGGGGGTCACCCGGAACCTGGCGACGGACCCGGGCGTCCTATCCACCGACGACCGTGCCCCATCCTCCCGTGGCGGAGGCGGAGAGAAATACGCGGGACGGCAAAACGCCAGACTTCGCCACCCCCGCGCCACGTCCATGCTTTTGATAGACGCAGTGTGGACGGAACCGCCACGGACGCAGTCAGTGCTCGACCCACAGGGGTTCCCCTTGCCCTTGGCAGGGGTGTGATGCGCCACCAGCTACGCACAGCGAAGTGATCGACACATGGTGTGATGTGACCACGGTGTTGCCAGGCGTGCAACGGAAAGGAACGAGCGCTCATGCGCGAGATCCTCGGAAAGCGACGCAGGCTCCTGTCCCGGCACGACGACGGGCGGCCTGAGCTGATCGGCGCGGCCCTGACCTACGCGACGCAATGGCAGTGGCCCGTACTCCCGGGCGCGGCGCCGGATCCGCAGGCGCGGTCCCGCTGCGGCTGCCCCGACCCCGAGTGCACGGTGCCGGGCGCGCATCCCTTCGACCCCGGTCTCCTCGCGGCCACCACCGACGCCCGCATGATCCGCTGGTGGTGGACCAACCGGCCCACCGCGCCGATCGTCCTGGCCACCGGGGGCGGTGCCCCGTGTGCCGTCTCCCTGCCCGCCCTGCCGGCCGCCCACGCCCTGGCCGCGCTCGACCGCGCCGGCCTGCGGCTCGGCCCGGTCGTCGCCTCGCCCACCCGCTGGGCGCTGCTGGTCAGGCCGTACTCCATGGAGCAACTGGGCGAGCTGCTCTACGCCAAGGACTTCGTCCCCGGCTCCCTGCGTTTCCACGGCGAGGGCGGCTATCTCGCGCTGCCCCCGACCGAGACCGGCGAGGGCGCCGTCCGCTGGGAGCGGGCCCCGCTGCCCGGCTCCGCCTCGCCCTGGGTGCCCGACGTGGAGGCCGTGGTGGACGCGGTGGTCGACGCCCTCACTCGTACGGGTGTGAGCGCGCCCGAGTTGTAGGGGTGTCCGGCGCGCGCGTGGGCCGGCGCCCGCCCCGGTCGTTATCGTCCGCCCCATGCCGCTTCACGCGCGAGAGTTCCGCGCCGCCAGGTCGCACCGCGCAGGGCCGCGCCGAGCGGGGCCGCGCCGTGGCGGGCCGGACCGTCGGCGGGCCCGTCCGTACGGGCTCGCCGGGGTCGTGGTGGGGGCGGTCGTGCTGCCGTTCGCCGTGGCGTCCGCGGGGCCCTCGGGCGGCGTCGAGGACACTCCCGCGGCCGTCCGCGTCCTCGCGCGCGGCGACGACGACAAGGCACCCGGGGGAGCCGGCCGTGTCCCGGCCGAGGCCGCCGCGCCCACCCGCTCCCCGCTGCCCCTCGGCCAGGCCACGGCCGTGCGCTGCGGTCCCGAACTCACCTCGCCCGAGGGTGTCGAGGCGCAGACCTGTGTCCTGATCCGGGGCGCGGAGACCTGGGCGCGGACCTATTACCGCAACGCCACCGGCGATCCGCTCGAATCCGTGCTGAGCCTCATGGGCCCCGACGGGCGCAGTGTGCGGATGCGCTGCGCGGTGAGTGCCGAGGACGCGCCGGGCACCTGCGAGACGCCTCGGGAACGCGTCCGGGGCGAGCCGCTGGGGTACACCGCGGTCGCCGAGTTCGCGAGCCGGGCCGGGCACGGGCCGCTGCTGCTGCGAACCGGGAGCAGCAGAAACGACGGGAGCGACGGGGGCGACGAGAGCGACGGGGGCGACGGGGTCGACGGGCGCGCCGGGAGCGGTCAGGAGTAACAGGCGTAACAGGAGCAACGGGTCCGCCGGGGACAGTGCCGACGGCGGGGGCAACTCACCTGCTGAAACGGGGAGTTGACGGGCGGTCGCGGTGCGTGCGTGACCGGGCGCACGCAAAGACCCGGTTGCTGGCGACGGGGGATGCACCAGCAACCGGGCTATTGGAACGGTAACAAGAGATCGGCGGTTAGCAAATTCGATCTCCTGTTTTCCGGTCACCGACTGGCTTTTCTCCGCCAGGAGTTGTGAGCGGAGCCAACCGCCCCGGACCGCGGCTCCGCCAACCGGCCGACCGGTCCTCGCGGCGGTGCGTCAGCTGAGGGTGACCTGCCGGTTGGTCAGGCCGCCGCGTGCCCGGCGCTCGTCGTGCGTGAGCGGGACGTCCGTGGCCAGGGCCTCGGCGAGACGCTCGGCGAACTCGGCCGCGGGCTTCTCGATGTCCTGCGCGGAGATCTCGCCCGGCAGGTCCCACACCGGGACGGTGAGCCCGTGAGCGCGGAAGGAGCCGACGAGACGCGTGTCCTCGCCGAGGGACGACCGGCCCGCGGCGTGCAGCCGCGCGAGAGCGTCCAGAAGACGCTCCTCCTCGTGCGGCATGACCCAGCGCAGATGGTTCTTCTCCGGCGTCTCGCACCAGTACGCGGCGTCCACGCTCCGCAGCCGCACGGTCGGGATCGCCGCCGCGTTGGCCCGCTCCAGAGAGGCGGCCACCTCCGGCGTGGCGTTCTCCGGGTCCGGCACCCAGAACTCGAAGCCCTCGTGCACCACCGGTTCGAGGGCCTCCTCGGGAGCGAGCAGGTCCTGCAGTCGCGGACCGTCGGCCGGGGCGCGGCGGCCCTGCACCGGGGTGCCCGGCTCGGCGGTCAGCGCCCGCCGGAGGGTGTCGGCGAGGTCGCGGCTGATGTCGCCGGACGCCGTGTCGTTCTGCAGGCCGAGCAGGACCGAGCCGTCTTCGCGGCGCAGGGCGGGCCAGGCCATCGGCAGCACCGTGGCCAGCACGACCGAGGGGACGCCCTCGGGCAGGCCGTCCTTGAGGGTCAGCTCGGCCGTGGCCGCGGGCACCAGCTCGCGCAGCGCCACCCAGTCGCACTCGCCGGCCAGCCCCTCGAACGGGCGCTGCACCAGCGCGGTCGTGGCCTGTGCGGCGGCCCGGCCGTGGCAGGCCTTGTACCGGCGGCCGCTGCCGCACGGGCAGGGTTCGCGGGCCCCGACGACCGGGACCTCGGCATCGTCGAGCTGGGGCCGCTTGGCCTTCGTCTGGGGTCGCTTCTTGGCCATCGTGGGTGTCTCCCGGTTACGGCTCTACTCGTACGGCCGCGAGCCTAGCCGCTCCCGCCCCGGCCGACGGGACCCTGTGGACAACGGGCCGGCTGTGGACAACTCGCCCCGGCCGCCCCGGGCGAGGCGCCGCGTCGGCCCACGTCCCGGCCGCCCCGCGCGGGCCGCCGCGTCAGCCCACGTCGTCGAGGGCGTCCGCGAACTCCAGGCCGGGGATCTCCGAGACCGCCGGTGCCGCGATCCGGGTGGCGAAGTCGTCGCGCCGGTGCCCGGCGTCCGGGTCGTACACGTCGTCGTGGACGACGACCCAGACCGTGACCTCGCCGCGGACGTTGTCCCGTACGCCCCAGTCGTTGGCGAGCGCGGAGATGATGTTCAGCCCCCGGCCGCCGTGCGCGGTGACGGAGGGGGTCGCCGGTGCCGGGCGGGTCGGGCCGCCGCCGTCCGTGACCTCCACGACGAGCCGGCCGGCCGCGTCCACCCGCCACGCGGCGCGGACGGCACCGTCCCCGGCCAGGGCGTCGCCCAGGGGGCGGCCGTGCTTGCACGCGTTGCTCAAGAGTTCCGAAAGGACCAGTACAGCGTCGTCGACGACCGATTCCGCCACGCCGCCACTGCGCAACTGATCACGCATGCGGCGTCTTGCTTCCCCCACGCCCGCAGGGCCATGGGGCACGGCCATGCTCGACGACGTGGGCACCTCCTGTGCCACCACCAACGCCACCCCCGAGACCTCCTTCGCCCCACGCCACGGTGTGGATGCCCCATCGGCCTGAGCCGGAAACCGGCCCGCTCTCGCACGGTGACGCATTCGACACGGTCGAACACGCACCGAATGCGCCGGAGCACTCCCTGTAATCAGTGGCCGGATTTCGCCGGTGTGGCCGGGATCGGAGAATGCGGCAGCCGGGCCGCCGGGTCAAGGCTTCGGGACGAATCAGCGGCCCAGATGGTCCAGAACGGCCCGCGGACGGTTGGTGATGATGGCGTCGACGCCCAGGTCGGCGCAGAGATCCACGTCGGCGGCCTCGTTCACCGTCCATACGTGCACCTGGTGGCCGGCCTGCTTCAGGCGCTCGACGTAGCCGGGGTGATTGCGCACGATCCGGATCGAGGGGCCCGCGATCCGGACATCTCCCGGCAGTCTTCCGTCGCGCAGCCGGGGCGAGACGAACTGCATCAGATAGACCGTCGGCAGCGTCGGTGAGGCGGCGCGCACCCGGTGCAGCGAGCGGGCCGAGAAACTCATCACACGCACCGGGGACTCCGCGGCCGAGGCCGGGGCGTCGAGTCCGAACCGCTTCAGGAGCAGCAGCAGCCGCTCCTCCACCTGCCCCGCCCAGCGTGTGGGGTGCTTGGTCTCGATGGCCAGCTCCACCCGGCGCCCCGCGTCGGAGACGAGCTGGAGCAGCCGCTCCAGGGTCAGGACGGAGGTCTCCTCCCGGTCCTCGGGCCGGTGCTCCCAGTCGGGCTGTTCGTCGCGCGTGCGCCAGAACTCCCGGGTCCGGCGGGCGCCGAAGTCCAGGGCGGCCAGATCGGCGAGTTCCAGTGCCGAGACCGCGCCGCGGCCGTTCGACGTACGGTTGACGCGCCAGTCGTGCACACAGACGAGGTGGCCGTCGGCGGTCAGGCGCACATCGCACTCGAGGGCGTTCGCCCCGTCCTCGATCGCCTTGCGGTACGCGGCCAGCGTGTGCTCGGGGGCCTCCTCGGACGCTCCGCGGTGGGCGACGACCTGAATCCGGTGCTGTGGTGCGTGGGTCACCGCGTCATGGTGCCATCGTGGGTGGGTAGACGTACCACCGGCGGTATCGGTAAGGCGTCCCTTTAGTCTTTGATGTCCCATATAAAGGACGGTCGGAGACGCACAGCAACCGCTTATGGTGCTCTGACGGCCTGTGGGAAAAGCTGATGGCATACGAATACACCTGTACATCCGCATCGCGCCGGACCGTGGAGCAGCGCGTGAGCGCGGCTGAGCGCGATCAGGGTGACCGACAGTCAGCCGTGGAACGAGGAGAGAAGCTGTGAGCACCGAGAACGAGGGCACCGCGGTACCCCCGGCCCCGTCCGCACCTCCAGTACCGGTGGATGCTCCCGCAGTACCGGTGGACGCTCCCGCCGTCCCCGCCCCGCACCAGGGCGCTGTCCAGGACCCGACGGCGGGTCAGGACCCGGCCGCGGCCCAGGGACACCCGGCCCCCGACGCCTCCTGGCCCCCGCCCCCGCCGCCCGGCACTCCGTCGTACGGCACTCCGTCGTACGGCGGTCAGGGCGGCGGCCAGGGAGGCGGTGACGGCTCGGGCGGCGGCTGGGGGGCGTCGTACCAGCCGCCCGCGCCGAAGGCGGGCCGCGGGCGTGGCGGCCTGGTCGCCGGGGTGCTGATCGCCGCGCTGGTCGCGGGCGGTCTGGGCGGCGGCCTCGGCTACACCCTGGCCAAGAACAACGACGAGACCGGCTCCACCACGCTCTCCGCCTCGGACACCGGCGGCTCCGTCAAGCGCGACGCGGGCACGGTCGCCGGCGTGGCCGCCAGGGCGCTGCCCAGCACGGTCACCATCCAGGCCGAGGGAAGCAACGGCGAGGGCGGCACCGGCACCGGGTTCGTCTTCGACAAGCAGGGCCACATCGTCACCAACAACCACGTGGTGGCCGAGGCGGTCGACGGCGGCAAGCTCAGCGCGACCTTCCCCGACGGCAAGAAGTACGCCGCCCAAGTGGTCGGCCACGCCCAGGGCTACGACGTGGCGGTCATCAAGCTGGAGAACGCCCCGTCGGACCTCGACCCGCTGACCCTCGGCGACTCGGACAAGGTGGCCGTCGGCGACTCGACGATCGCCATCGGCGCCCCCTTCGGCCTGTCCAACACGGTGACCACGGGCATCATCAGCGCCAAGAACCGCCCCGTGGCCTCCAGTGACGGCAGCGCCGACAGCAAGGCGTCCTACATGAGCGCCCTGCAGACCGACGCGTCGATCAACCCGGGCAACTCCGGCGGCCCGCTGCTGGACGCGCAGGGCAACGTCATCGGAATCAACTCCGCGATCCAGTCCACGAGCAACGGCGGCTTCGGCACCGGCCAGTCCGGCTCCATCGGCCTGGGCTTCGCCATCCCCGTCAACCAGGCCAAGTTCGTCGCCCAGCAGCTGATCAAGAACGGCAAGCCGGTGTACGCGAAGATCGGCGCCTCCGTCTCCCTGGAGGAGACGACCAACGGCGCCAAGCTCACCGAGCAGGGCGTCGGCGGCTCCGACCCGGTCGAAAAGGGCGGCCCGGCCGCCGACGCGGGCCTCAAGCCCGGCGATGTCATCACCAAGCTCGACGACCGCGTGATCGACAGCGGCCCGACCCTGATCGGCGAGATCTGGACCCACAAGCCCGGCGACAAGGTCACGGTCACCTACGAACGCGGCGGCAAGCAGCACACGGCCGAACTGACCCTCGGCTCCAAGGTCGGCGACGACTGATCCGTCTCCACCTCACCACCGGGAGCCGACCCGGTGGTGAGGTGCGTTGTACGGGCGGAGTGCGGAGTGCCGGCGCGTCGTTGTCCCGGCTGAGGGTGGTCCGGTCCTGTGTGCTACTCCGTCGTGACTCCTCTGTGCTCGGTCCACGCCTGGCACGCGTCGACCATGGCTTTCAGCCAGTCCACGTCGGGCTTCCGGCCGACAGCGGCCCGGTACATCCGCAGGTTGGCGGCGGCGAAGGCATCGACCGCATGAGGGGCCGCCTCATGCCATGAGGGCAACCGCTCCGCCCACTTCTCGGCATTGCCCGGGGTGTGCTCGGCCGCAATGAGCTGGACGACCAGGAGGGCAGGGTCGATGAACCCCGCGCCTCGGGTCGGCCACGCCCAATCGACAGCCCACACGCGCCGCTTCTGCACAAGGAAGTTGCTCGGATTGATGTCCGTGTAGAGAAGCGAGTCGCCCCGGAACAGCTCGGCCTCCGAGCTGTCCGAAGTGAAACGGTCCCATCGCGTCTCGGCCCAGTCCTGGGCGATCTGCGGCAGGGACAGACGACCGATCTCGCCGATCGCGTCGACCACCAGGGCAAGGTCAGGCGAGTCCGGCGCGAAGTCGGCCGACCGGCCGTCGACCACATCGAAACCCAGGACCAACCAGTCTTCGGTCTCCACATCCCACAGCAGCGGCGGGGAGATGCGCCCGAGGTACCCGTTGATCAGCCTTTCCCTGATGAGGGACTCCCGTCGGCCGCCCGGCCGGTTGCGCATCGCCTTGACGAAGAACGGTCCTCTGGCGCAGTCGACCACGGCCGTCAGGTCCGAGCCGAAGCCGCGCTCGGTCCGGCGGATCGCGGCCACGGAGCCCGTGTGCTCCTGGATCAAGGGGAGGATCGCGGATTCGGGGAGATCGGTGTCCATGTTCCGTTCAGTTCCTCGGGGTGCACTCACTTCCGGGTGTCCCCGGAGAGCACTCGTCGTCGGTGTCGGGGGTACAGGATCGGGAGTCGTCGTTGTCCGGCCCGCAGGGGCTGTCCGGGCCGCAGCCGCGGGAGCCGTCGACGTTGCGCGCCGCTCGAATGGTCGCGTTGGCCTGGGCGATCTCGGGGCCGCCGAGAATAGCGCTCAGGGGCGAATCCTGGACGTTCCCGACGCTCAGCCACGTGGAGAATACGCACGGGGAGACCGAGCCGTTCGGGCCGATGGACGCGCGCCCGTCCCCGCATCGTCCGCAGAGTCCGTCCGTGCACGGCTCTTGCCCGTTCGCCCCGCGCCCGAAGGGCCGAACGTGATCGATGCGAACGTTTCGTACGCCCAGGGCCGCCAGCGCCTGTTTCGTCTCCTCTCCGGTGTCGGAGGGATCAGAGACGATCACAGACACCCGGATCGGGATGTTCCCCGTCACCGCCTTCACGATGTTCGCGCGGGTGCGGGCGTGGCTGTTCCGCCCGGTGACCGCGTTGTGCGCGTCCTCCGGGCCGTAGTACGACGTAGCCAGGCTGACGTTCTCCCGCCGGAGCAGGCTCCACCAGCTCTCGTCCAGGTGGACCATGTTGCTGTACACCTCGACCGCCAGGCCGAGCTTCAACGCGTACTCGATCAGGGCCGGCGCGTCGGGGTGCATGGTGACCTCGCCCCCAGTGAACTGCACCCGAGGGACGCCGGCCGCGACAGCTTCGTCGAGCACGCGCGTCCAATCCGCGGTGGTCATCGAACCGTGTGTTCCGTCCGGGCCGGACTCGTTGTAGCAGTGGCTACAGGCGAGCTGACACTTCCGGGTGAGGTCCAGCCACACCAGACCGAGCGCGCCGGCACACTTGGTGATCGGCGCCTCTCCAACGACAGTCATTCGCTTTCCTCTCGTTTCGGTATTCACGATTCGAGGTGCTGCGTAGTGCGTTCCACTTCAGACGGATCATGCTGGTTCGGTCCGCCAGGAGCGGAATTCAAAGGACGTTGCCGTCCCATAAGTTTTGGAAGATCTTCGAGAGGCCCAGCTCATTGGTGAGCTGATCGGCCTGTGCCTGCGCGGCCACCAATTCCGGATCGATGTACTCCCATTCGCACCGCCCGGGATGGTTCCTGAAGAGCGTGCATCCCGTGCTCAACTCGGTGCGGCGTTTCATGCAGCACTCAAGATCTGCCAGGGCCTGAGCTGGAGACTTGTCTGTCCAGCACAAGAAGACGTCCGAGTCCGGATCGATACGCGAGCCCGTACGGAGGAAGGCCGCGTGAAAGTCGTGAGGGACATCCTCAACCAGGCACTGAAGTTCGGTGTATGGCGTCCATTCGATGGAGGAGTGAGGCGAATGAATCAGTTCCGCTTTTGCTCGAACGGCATTGTCCAGTAGGACCCACGTCGTGCATCGGAAGGTCATCGCATGACCTTCGAGGGGACCTTGGGAAGCTTCCATGCACAGAGCACGGTCACCCGAAACCGGCCTTGAGCCCTCAGATCTTCAGTGAGGGTGGCCACCGGGTTGCTCAAAGGGGTCTTGGTCTGAGCCCGGTTCGACACCTTCAGCTCCTCTGGTGGAGTATGGATCTTGGGCTGGAAGAAAGATTTCGGGATTGCATTCTTCGCATCCACTGCATGACCCGCCTTGCGGTAATTGACAAGCCACTGGCGCTCTTTCATCGGTTGTCTCCCCTCACCAGGTCGGCTTCTCGGAAGCGGTTCCTGGTGAGGGGAGAGACTGGACCTCGTCCATCCGCCACGGGGGAACGACGGACGGACGAGGAGATCTTGGGGCGTTGACGAAGGCCGGCGGCCTTCCGGTGCAGACACTGAGCAGTTGTCCCGACCTCTGCGCCGGGAGACCACGAGCGCCGCGGGGGCGGGGGTCATTGAAGTACGCGCCACCTGTGGGGCCGCCTGTGCCGACCCGTTCTTGCCGAGCGGTGGGGCGGGCATCCGGAGGGGACGGAGGGAGGCGCGGGTGCCGCTCTGCGGGCAGGCAACGGATACACGCGCAGGCAATACCGGGCGTCGTAGTCCGTCACCGTGAACGTGACCGGCCGACCTGCGGCGAGGGCGCGTAACGCTTGCTCGTACGCTCGGTCACTGCTGGCCAGGGCACGCAACTTGACATCGGGTCGGGCTACTTCTGGCTCTGTCGGGACGAGTGGTGCGCTCTGGAAATACGTGGCTTCCGGGGCTGGGTCCAGCAGCGAGGCGAGACGGAGTGCGGATGCTCGCACCCAGCGGGCGGCCAGGCGCGGGGAGCGCCCGCGATAGGTGGCGAGCAAGATCTCACGGGAGCCGTCGAGGCCGTAGGCGGTCACCTCGCAGCGGAACGCGACGGGGGATCGCCGGAGAGCACGTGCGGAAGCCGGTGGGGCGATCATCAGCACGTCCACGCTCACTGCCTGCGTTCCTGCGCGGCTTGCCTCGCGCCCAGCAGCCGTTCGAACTGGATGTGATAGAGCTCGACCTGCGCGGGGGTGAGGATGAGCATTGCCTCGCAGGAGCCGCCGTCCTCGTAGTGGACAGTCACCGCGAGAGCGGCTTGCTGCGCTCGGTGGTCATACACGGCATCGCGCCGCATGGGCGTGACGTGCGTGGCCGGGACGGGTACCGACCGCAGGGTTGCTCCGTCGGATCTGGCACGCCAGTCCGCGCCCCCGCCGGGTGGGCGTAGCTGGTAGGACGCCGAGTCGTCGCCCGGCAAGGCGACTACGACTCCGATCTGTCCCCCCTTGGCGAGATCAAGGGCGAGGTCGCCAAGGCGGGGATGGAATAGGGTCCCCGCAACCAAATCCGTTCCCTGCACGGGGAGTTGCTTCGAGGTCTGTTCGGCCATGCCCCGAAGCTAGGCGGGTGCGCGGAGCCCAATATGAATCGCAGGAATACGACCCCTACCCGTCGAGGTGGAAGCGGTCCGACATGCGACGAAGCTTCTCACGAGTACTCGCCCGCTCGGCGTACACGATGCTGCGCAGGGTTGACCGGGCGATGGGATGGTTCCGGACGAGTTGGGGGGCGATGACCTCAGCTTTCTCCAGCTCCTTCAATGCCTTGTCGCGGTTCCCGTCCCACAGCCACGCACGTGCCAAATCCATGTGGTGGTGTCCCTGACGGGAGTTGGGAAGGGACTCGATCAGTTCCTTGCCCGTGCGCCGGTTTATCGACAGGGCTTCGCGCTGCTCATGCATCTCCAGGGCGACGCTGATCGCGTGGATCTGCACGTTGCCCGGCGAGAAAGTCAGGCTGTGTCGATCGTAAATCGGGGGGCCGGCGGTCTCCGTCATCCGCTTGGCCGCGTTCCGCGCGTGCTTGATCCGATCCTTGGCTTCGGCCTTACGACCGCCCCGTGCGGCCGAGACGGCTGCGCGCAGTTGCAGTGACCCCCACGCCCGAACAGCCAGCGGTTCACCCCGGTCGTAGTCCTGCTGCACGCTGCGGATCGCCTTGTCCGACAGGGCGATGGAGTCGTCCCAGTCTGCTGTGGCCCACATGTCCCAAACGCGCATCCAGTCAGCGACAGCCGGCATCACCGGGTCGCCCGAGAGCCGTGCGGACCACGCGGCCCGCTCGCAGGACATGGCGATCAGTTCCGGATGCCCGAGGGCGTGGGCGGCGGTGTGAGCGAACTTGCAGCACACCGCGTAGATCGCGAACGCCTCTTCCCGCTCGTGCCCCGTGGCGACTTCTGCCAGGGCACGCGCTTCACGGAACAGGTCGGGCAGCACCTGAATGATCGCCACGTTTGCGGCAGCGTCTCGGAGACGGTGTAGACGCGTGGTCTCCTGCCACAGTTGACCGGCCGGCCGGGGAGTCCCGTCGAAGACGGGAGCGAGGTCGTACCGGCGCAGCTCACGCATGATCGCTGCGGCTGAGACCTGCCACTGATTCTCGGCCGGAGAGCTGCTGTACGGCCGCCCGATCAGGTCGTTCGGGTGTACGTGCAGCTCCGAGGCGATCAGGTTGAGCAGGCCGACACGGTCCAGTTCGATGTGTCCGCGTTCCATCTTGGACACCCAGCCCTGTGTCTTGCCCAGGGCGGCGGCGAGGTCGGCCTGAGTCATGCCGAGGCGGAGCCGTGCGCGGCGTACGCGACGGCCGATCTCTTCGGCTTCTCCCAGCATCAGCGCGCCCCCCTAGGGGTAGGGCGCCGGCGGTCCAGCGGGCGGCGAGGCATCGTGCTCCATCCATCGGGGCTTTTACCCTTGACGGTACCTAGGCCGGGCACCGCGCGTGCAGTACTACTGGTCATGGAGTATCTGATCGTCCCGTGCTGCTCCGGCAAGCGGCATTCGAGCCTGCCCGTGCGTCATTCGTGCTGAATCAGGAATCTTTCGTAGGTGTCCATGATGAAATCTGAAGGATCTTCGCCGCGATCCTTCATATCCAACATCTCCATTAGATCGCGCTTTGTTACGAACAGAATCACCTTCTTGTCGTCGCTGTAGATTGAGTTTCTGCGTCTGTGTGCAGAAGCGTTCGGTTCAACATTGGTGCATAGGATGGCAAGCTGACCCCAATTGTGGCGGAGGTAGTTTGCTGTTTGATCCACTTCCTCCCTTCCGATTCCTGTCCTGCAATAGTTCTTGAACTCGACCGCGATCATTCGTGCCCCGAGGTCATGGCGCAAGATACCCCAATTGCTCGTCAAGTCAGGATATCGATTGGGGAAAACGGCGTCGCGGCGTTCGACTCCAGAATATGTGTGGGCCTGTGGTACTGGTGAAACCAGTGGTGGCACAAAAAGGTAAGCCAGAGTGTTGAGTGCGACTTGCTCGAATGTGCGCCAGCCGGAATCGCCGGCTGGACAAGCATCGAGCTGATTGCGTAGTTGGCCACTCCTTTGGGGGATGCTGCTAGCCACCAATGTCACTGGCCCTCGTCGGTATGCCGGCTGTACTTGAGTGCTAGCTTGGGATGTTTCAGCACCAGGTATTTGAGCTGAACTCCATCAATCACTTGCAACTCAGGGCCCCCAGGGCGAGCGGCTAGATCACGAAGGGTATCAGCGGCAATGGACGTGAGTTGCGCGTTTGTCACAATTATTGAACCGCGCTCGGTGTCTTGCTTCATGACTGCCGCGGCTATGCTATGCAAGCCTGCCACCGACACCCTTCTCCCATCTCGGTATGCTTTGACCTGGACTGCATACTCCTTTTGCGTCGCTGCATCGACTCCTGGCGATCTGGCGAGCAGGTCATATCCCGAATCGCTTGCGGAGGAGGCGTGAGTAACGTCGAACCCTTCACTGTTAAGAAGGTCTCCGACGAGTTTTTCGAAATCCAGGGCTGGCATGCTAATCAGGTTTAGGGAGTGTCCAACTTTGATCCTTCGATCCAGGTCATCGATCGTTACTCCTCTTCCAGTCATGTCGATCACTGGACGGCTTGCCAGCGGTTCAGGAATTGGTCCTGGTCTGAGGAGTACCGGGATAACATCGACCCCTCGTCGATCCAGCGCGTAGCTGACTTCTCGGTCTTGCCAGGCGGAGGGGGATGAGATCAGTACCACGACGGTGTCCGCTGTTTCGATGGAGTCGTTAAGTGTTGCCATCCACTCTGAGCCAGGAACAGTTTCTGCTGGTGTTCGGACTTTGAATCCTCGTTTGGTCAAGTCACTTGCAATTCGGCTGGCTTGATACGAGTCGTTGTGTGCGTAGCTGATGAAAACGGTGTGCGGTAGATCTGTCACCAGTCACCTCTAAATCTGAAGCTGACTCACACAGGCCACTGTAGAACGTCGAGCCATGTCTGGGACTGATCAACTACCACGTGCAAGCAGACTGGACGTGTAACGTGCTAGCGCGGAACCCGCGACCGGATACTGATTGCCGGCGGCGCCCGTGACGGCCGGAACGACGGCCAGTGGACCCCGTGTGGACCAGACTGCCCGCCTCGGCCTTGCGGCCGGTACGCTGTATCCGCTCCGCCCCAGGCGGGACGGGGCAGAGGTGGGTTGCCCGAGCGGCCTAAGGGAACGGTCTTGAAAACCGTCGTGGCGCGAGTCACCGTGGGTTCAAATCCCACACCCACCGCAGGCAGGTCAGCTTGAGTGCTGGTCAGAAGGGGTGTTCCGGTCAGCGGGGCACCCCTTCCGTGCGCATTCCGTCTGTGACCAGTGCGTATGGGGCATCCGTGGGTCAGGATCAGGCGCGGCTTCGCTCGTCGAGCGCGCGAGAAATCAGGTCGGTGGAGCCCTTCTCCCCCTTGGGGAACTTCGCGTAGAAGCGGTACAACACAGCGGTGCCATGGCCGACGCGAGCGGCGACCTCCGCCGGGTCTGCTCCTGACTTGATTCGGTAGGCGGGGCTCGTCGTCGCTGGTAGCCCGGAGCAGATGCACGAGGACGGGTGGGACAGGCCCCGGTCGCATCGCGTCGCGCTTTCGTCGCTGAGTCCGCGGATCTCGTACGACGTTCTGGACAGCCTCTCCGCCCGTACCGGCGTGGGCATCCGCCGCTGGGCGAAGCGGAACAAGGCCGAGGCGCGCTTCGGCCCCGTTGCGGCAGTTCCATCGTTCTCGCAGCTCAGTGCGGAGAACGAGCCCGCACTCGCAAACTGACACCGCCTGGCGGGCAGTGGCTCAGAAGTCTCGGAAGACGCCGTCGTCGTCGACGGCGGCGGCGAATTCCTCGAAGTCCATGTTCGCCTCGAAGAGGTTGTTCTCGATGCCCCACAGTTCGGCTGCCACAACGCGGACACACCGCCCACGCTCACTCCGCAAGTGCACTACGAGGAGCGGCAGTTCAGTCGAGGCGAGAGTCACGGAGTCCGCCAGGACAAGAAGTGGATGACGGTATTCCGCAGGGATCAGGTCCAGGGTCTGGTCGAGCGTCAAGCCCTCGTACCTTTGGTCGTCGACGAGTGCGACATTGGCCAGGAAGCCGTCCCTGCTGGGCGAGTACAGCGCCGCCCGCAGAGTCTCCCAGGCGCCGTCCGATGAGAAGTCGGTGCGCACAACGAGGGCTTCCAAAGCGCAGGGGAACTGGTTCATGCGCGGACGGTACCGGCAAGCCGGTGAACCAATCCGGCCACGGCATTGGGAAGGCGTGCCTGCGCGCGCCGAACACCTGGTCCGACGTTGATCCCCGGTGGCTACAGCTCGTAGTCGCGGGCCAGCGTCGGCCAGTCGAGGTTTTGCAGGGGCGAGTCCGTGGGGTGGGTGTCCGGTAGGCGGGGGGTGGGCTGGAACCAGAGGACGGTCAGGCCCGAGCGGTACGTGACCGGGTCGTTGGCCGGGTTCAGGGCCGTGGAGGAGAAACGGCCGACGCAGGCCACGCGGGGCAGGATCTCGACGGGGCCGTGGGCGCCCGCGTACTGGTCCGGGTACTCGCGGGGCGGCGGGAGCAGATGCACCGGTGTGCTGGGGAACATCCGCTCGGCGGTGCGCAGGAGTGCCTCGATGCGAAGGTCGTTGACGGGGCGGCACGGGTAGTCCGCCGGTATGCCGCCGTATGTCGAGGTGAGGCGCAGTTCGGCCAGGTCGACGCTGCGGCCGGAGGACAGGACGACCCGGGTCAGTGACATGGCCGGCACTTTGGGGGGCGGTTCGGGGCGGTCGTGCATCTGGGGCTTTCGGGGTCGTGCCGAGTGGGGCGGGGAGGGGAGGAGGAATTCAGCGTGTGGCGGTCAGGGGTGGTGGCCCGTCATGCGGGCCGCGGACGCGATCGTCGCCCTGGCCTCGCGTTCGGTCAGGCCCGTGTCCCGTGCCGCCTCCAGCAGGGGGCCCATGAGAGCCGGGCCGATGCCGTCCTCGTAGGCGCGGCAGGCCGCCCAGAACAGGCGGGTGTTGCGCTGGCCCTCGTGGGCGCCGAGGACGAACTGGACGAGTCCACGGCCGTGTCCGTCGGTCGTGGCGGGAGCGGGCCGGTGTGTGCGGGGCGGGGGGATCAGGAGCCGCAGGAGTGCGGGCGGGCAGGCCGCGGGCGCCAGACGGGACGTACCGGGGGCGGTGGTGTAGACGCCGTGGCGGGTGCGTGAGCCGGGGCCGACCAGGTAGCCGCCGGCGCCCCGGATGTCGATGCCGGGGGCCAGGCGGCCGGCCGAGTTGGGGACGACCGTGTCGGGCGGGCCGCTGAGCCAGAGGTGGCGGCCTCCGCTGGGGGTCAGGACGACGACCGTGGGCGGGATCGTGAACAGGTGGCGCAGGGCCAGTTCGCGCAGGGCGGTCGAGGAGTCCGGGTCCGAATTCGTGTCCAGGTCGACGCCGATGAGGTGGTGCGGCGGCAGACCGCAGGCGATGCCGTAGCCGGTGGACCAGGGCGCGGCGGCGAAGAGTTCGCGGATGCGGGTCGGGTCGGTGGAGGCGTCGTGGACACCGTGGCCCAAGCGGCCGCACTCGCCGTGGCAGGTGAACGGTTCCGGCTTCGGGTCGTCGTGGTGGGGCGAGCGCAGGGCCGGGAGCTTCGTCCGGGACAGCGGGATGACCGCCAGTCCGCGTTCCGCGGCTGACAGGGCGTGTGCGAGGGCCGGCGTCGTGGCCTGCCGATCGGTGGTGGCCATGACTCCATGTTCGTACGTACGTTCGAAAAAGGGAAGGGGTGACGCCTGCGACGCGCCGGAGGGGCGGGGCGGGCCGGAAGAAGTGCCGGAACGCTTCACCTCTTGTGGCGCTTGGGGTGGAGCTGTCCGTACTCGCTCCGAACTGAGGCAGAAGTGAAGCAAGGGGGTTTATCGACTTGTCCTCACGCTTGAGGGCGAATCAGGGCTTCCGGGGTGGTTCGCCGGGGTTCGGTGGGCAACTCTGATCACGCGACGTCGTGCACAGCGTCGAGGCGGTCGGCCAACCGCCTTGGCAAAAGCTCCATTTCGGACAGCTTCACGCAGATTCAGGCAGATTCAGGCAGCTTCACGTACTTCTCGCGTTGTCGGCTGGAAGCCGGTGCGCACTTGTTCTGGAGGAACAACATGGCAAGCATCCGTACCGCCCGCGTCGTCGCCGCCGTCGCCGCCCTTCCGCTCGCCGTCGCCCTCTTCGGCGGCACGGCGACGGCGGACAGCGGCGCCCTCGCGAACCGCGGATCGAACGCGACCGCGTCCGAGGCCTTCGCCGGCATCCTCGGCAGCGGCGTCGGCGGGAACAACCACGGCAACGCGGCGACCACGCAGCAGCAGGCGGTCGGCTCGGGGGCCTCGAACCAGAGCAACACCGCGCAGGTCGACGACTCCGCGTTCACGGCGATCAACCAGGGCAACGGCAATGTGGCCGTGAGCTTCTCCCCGCTGTGGTGGTGAGCTGAGAGGACGGCGCGGGCGCGCTCCCGCGCCGTCCTCCGTGGTCTCTTGTGCGGGTGTGCTTCTTGGGGTCGCAAGGCGTCCGGGCGGCGGTACTTCGGTATCGCCGCCCAGGCGTTTCCGCGCACGCCCGCGCCCGCGCCCTCACCCGTGCCCGCCCCCTCGCCCTCGCCGCCCACGCGAGGATTCCGCCGTGCCCCACGGCCCCGCCTCGCGAGGACCCCCAGGGGTCAACCCGCAGTACCTCTCCTCCCCTCGTCCACCTACAGGAGGTGGGGACAGCACCACCCCTACAACCTGAGGCGGACCCGGCTTCGGGACCTGCGGCCGATCCGCCGCACGTCGCCTCGCTCATAGCGTTGGGACATGACCACACCCGTCTGCACCAGCGCTTCGAACGCCGCCACAGCCACGGTCACCACCAGGGGCACAGCAAGGGCCGCAACAAGGGCCACGGCAAGGGCGCAGACCTTCCCGTACCCGTCGTTCTCGTCGTACGTGAAGGCCCGCCAGCCGGTGCTGCTGCGTACCGCCCGGTCGCTCACCGCGAATCCGATGGACGCGGAGGACCTGCTGCAGACCGCGCTGACCAAGACGTACGTGGCCTGGGAGCGCATCGAGGACCACCGCGCGCTCGACGGCTATGTGCGCCGAGCGCTGCTGAACACGCGGACGTCGCAGTGGCGCAAACGCAAGGTCGACGAGTTCGCCTGCGACGAGCTGCCCGAGCCGGAGCCCGCGTACGGCGGCGACGACCCGGCGGAGCGGCAGGCCCTGCGCGACGCGATGTGGCGGGCGATCATGAAGCTCCCCGCCCGGCAGCGGGCGATGGTCGTTCTCAGGTACTACGAGGACCTCAGCGAGGCCCGGACGGCCGAAGTGCTCGGCGTTTCCGTGGGCACGGTGAAGTCGGCGGTGTCCCGGGCGCTCGGCAAGCTCCGCGAAGACCCTGAGCTGGGGATTGTTCAGTAATGTCCGCCTATGGTCGGCCCTGGTGGGTGACCTTGTAGGGCATCGCGCACTGATCGATCACCCGGGACTAGTGACATACCGCGCGGTATGTGCGCAGAATCAGCGCACCCCTTACCGCCGCGTAGGCAATGTCGCCCCGGGAGGACACCGTGCTGAGCACGATGCAGGACGTACCGCTGCTGATTTCGAGGATCCTGACCCACGGGTCGACGATCCACGGCAGCTCGCAGGTGACCACCTGGACCGGTGAGGCCGAGCCGCACCGCCGTTCCTACGCCGAGATCGGCGCCCGCGCCGCCCAGCTGGCGCACGCCCTGCGCGAGGACCTCGCCGTCGCCGACGACGAACGCGTGGCGACCCTCATGTGGAACAACGCCGAGCACGTCGAGGCCTACTTCGCGATCCCCTCCATGGGCGCGGTCCTCCACACCCTCAATCTCCGCCTCCCGCCCGAGCAGCTGACCTGGATCGTGAACCACGCGGCCGACCGGGTCGTGATCGTCAACGGTTCGCTGATCCCCCTGCTCGCCCCGCTGCTGCCGCGCCTCAAGACGGTCGAGCACGTCGTCGTCACCGGCCCGGGTGACCGCTCCGCGCTGGCCGGGGCCGACGTCCAGGTGCACGAGTACGAGGACCTGATCGCCGGGAAGCCGACCGCGTACGACTGGCCCGAGCTGGACGAACGCGCCGCGGCCGCCATGTGCTACACCTCCGGCACCACCGGCGACCCCAAGGGCGTGGTCTACAGCCACCGCTCCATCTACCTGCACTCCATGCAGGTCAACATGGCCCAGTCGATGGGTCTGACCGACGAGGACACCTCACTGGTCGTGGTCCCGCAGTTCCACGTCAACGCCTGGGGCCTGCCGCACGCCACCTTCATGACCGGCGTGAACCTGCTGATGCCGGACCGCTTCCTCCAGCCGGCCCCGCTCGCCGAGATGATCGAGAGCGAGCGGCCCACGCACGCGGCCGCCGTGCCCACCATCTGGCAGGGGCTGCTCGCCGAGCTGACCGCCAGGCCCCGGGACGTTCTCGTTCCTCACTCAGGTCACCATCGGCGGCTCCGCCTGTCCCCCGTCGCTGATGGAGGCGTTCGACGCGCTCGGCATGCGGGTCTGCCACGCCTGGGGCATGACGGAGACGTCCCCGCTCGGCACGGTCGCCCGGCCGCCGGCCCACTCGGTCGGCACACCGGAGGAGTTCGCGTACCGCCTCACCCAGGGCCGTTTCCCGGCCGGGGTCGAGGCCCGCCTCACCGGTCCCGGCGGCGAGCGGCTCCCCTGGGACGGCGAGTCCGCCGGTGAGCTGGAGGTCCGCGGCAACTGGATCGCCGGCGCCTACTACAACGGACCCGCGGCCGAGCCGCTGCGGCCCGCCGACAAGTTCAGCGAGGACGGCTGGCTGAAGACGGGCGACGTCGGCACGATCTCGCCCGACGGCTTCCTCACCCTCACCGACCGTGCCAAGGACGTCATCAAGTCCGGCGGCGAGTGGATCTCCTCCGTCGAGCTGGAGAACGCGCTGATGTCCCATCCGGACGTCGCCGAGGCCGCCGTGGTCGCGGTGCCCGACGACAAGTGGGGCGAGCGTCCGCTGGCCACCGTCGTTCTCAGGGAGGGCGCCTCCACCGACTTCGCCGCCCTGCGCACCTTCCTCGCCGAGGACGGCAAGATCGCCAAGTGGCAGCTCCCGGAGCGCTGGACGGTCATCGAGACGGTGCCGAAGACGAGCGTCGGCAAGTTCGACAAGAAGGTGCTGCGCAGGCAGTACGCCGACGGCGGGCTGGACGTCACCCGGCTCTGACCGGCGTCTGACCGTCCGACCAACGTTCTGACCGGCGCGTTCGTGCCGGCCGTTGCCCGTCGACGGCCGGCACGGTGGCGCCCGTCGGTCAGTTGGTGCCGATCCGCGAGAGCAGCTCGACGATCCGGGTCTGCACCTCTTCGCTGGTCGAACGCTCCGCCAGGAAGAGCACGGTCTCGCCCGAGGCCAGCCGCGGCAGGTCGGCCTGGCCGACGGCGGCGGTGTAGACGACGAGCGGGGTGCGGTTGAGCTGACCGTTCGCGCGCAGCCAGTCGACGATCCCCGCGGACCCCTCCTGGCGCCGCTGCACCTGCATCAGGTCCATCACGACCAGGTTCGGCCGGAACTGCCCCGCCAGCGTCACCGCGTCGGCGTCGCTCGCCGCCCGCGCCACCTGCACCCCACGTCGCTCCAGCGTCGCGGTCAGCGCCAGCGCGATCTCCGCGTGCTCCTCGATCAGCAGGACGCGCGGCGGGTGCTGCTCGCTGTCCCGGGGCGCGAGCGCCTTCAGCAGTACGGCGGGATCGGCACCGTAGGCGGCATCCCGCGAGGCCTGTCCGAGGCCGGCCGTGACCAGCACCGGGACCTCGGCCGCCACGGCGGCCTGCCGCAGCGACTGGAGCGCCGTACGCGTGATCGGCCCGGTCAGCGGGTCCACGAACAGCGCGGCGGGGAACGCCGCGATCTGCGCGTCGACCTCCTCGCGCGAGTGCACGACCACCGGCCGGTAGCCGCGGTCACTGAGCGCCTGCTGGGTGGAGACGTTCGGCGCGGGCCACACCAGCAGCCGACGGGGGTTGTCCAGCGGCTCGGGCGGCAGTTCGTCGTCCATCGGCTGCTGGCGCGGCGGGTCCGCAACCTCCACGGCCCCGCCGGGCCCGTCCAGCGGCTCGGGCCCCTCGGCGGCGTTCTTGTCCGGCGCGCCTATGGCGTACGAGCGTCCGGCGCCCTCGGTGACCGGTGCGGGCCGCGGCTGAGTACCGGCCGGGGGCTGCTCCTGTCCCTGGGGCTGCGGCTGCTTCCTCGGCTGCCCGGCGGCGGGCGGCTGCTCGGTCGCCGGGTGCGGGCGGGCCGCCTGCTCCGGGCGCGTGGAGGCCGGGTCGGGCGGCGTACCCAGCTTGCGGCGCCGGCCGCCGCCGCCCGGCTGATGCGGGGCGGGGGTGGCCGACGGCTGCTGCACCTGGACCGCCTGCCGGTTGAACGGCACACCCTGGCCCAGCGTCCGCACGCTGATCGACCGGCCCTGGGTCGAGTTCGGGTCGGCGGGCGCGGACGCCTCGGCGGGCAGGGGCTGCGCCGCGCGCGGGGCGGGGGTGTTCTCGGGCGGCAGCGGGGTGCCCCGGCTCGGCGTGGTGACCGGAACGCCGGGCGAGGGCGTCGGGGCCGCGGGAGCGGGCGCCGGTACGGGGCCGGTGACGCCGTTGGGCGGTACGGGGGCGCCGGCTCCCTGGGCGTCCGCGGCCGCGGGCCACGGCTGGGGGGAGGGAGCGGGCTGGCCGGTGGCGACAGGGGGAGTGGCGGCGGCGGGCCGGGCCGCCTCGGCGGGTACGGCCTGAGCGGCGGCGTGCTGCGGGGGCAGGGGAGCCGCTGCCTGCATCGGCGGCGCCACCTGCCCGGGGCCGCCCTGCACCGGAACCGGGGCCGCCTCTTCGACCGCCCGGCCCGCCCCGGCCCGGCGGCGACGGCCCGTGGGCGCCTCGGTCGGGTGCGGCTGCGGCGGTGTGTGGTCGTTGGCCTGGTCGTGCGGTACGGCGTCGTGGCGGCCGTTGTCGAGCACGGCGTCACCGGGGACGGCCGGGCCGCCGGGCACCTGGACCTGCGGTTGCGCGGGCGCCTGTCCGGCGGGCGCTCCGGCCGCGGGGGTCCCGGGTACGGGCGCCTGCGCTGTCCCGGGCATGCGGGGAGCCTGCACCTGCGGCTGTCCCGGGACCTGTCCGGCGGGTGCCGTGCCGGGTGCCCCGGCCATGGGCGCTGCGGGTGCCTGCATCTGCGGTTGCACTGGGGCTTGCCCGGTGGGTGCTGCGGTGCCGGGCATGCCGGGTGCGTGTACCTGGGGTTGTCCCGGGACCTGTCCGGTGGGTGCCGTGCCGGGTGCCCCGGCCATGGGCGCTGCGGGTGCCTGCATCTGCGGTTGCACTGGGGCTTGCCCGGTGGGTGCTGCGGTGCCGGGCATGCCGGGAGCCTGCACCTGCGGCTGTCCCGGGACCTGTCCGGCGAGTGCCGCACCGGGTACCCCGGCCGCCGGCACGCCGGGTGCCGGCTGTACGGGGGCCTGCCCGGTGGGTGCGGTGCCGGGTCCCCCGACCTGCCCGACGGGTGCCGCACCGGGCACCCCGGCCCCCGGCGCACCGGCAACCTGTACCTGCGGGGCTCCGGGCGTACCGGGCGCCTGCGCCGTTCCGTCGGCCGGGCGGTCGGCCTCGGCTGGGGGCAGGGCGAAGACCTGACGCGGCGCCGCCTCCTGTGCGGCGGCACGCTCGTTCGCGGAGGCGAGGGCACGGCGACGGCGGCCGGTCGGCCGGGACGCGTCGGCCGGGTCCGCCTCACCGGCCTGCGCGGGCAGTGCCGGGGGCAGCGCGTGCTGCTCACCACCGTCGCGCCGGGCACGCCGGCCGGAGGGCGCGGGCACGCCCTGCGGCGGTACGGTCCCGCCCAGGCCGGTGTTGGAGGCCGCAGCCCCTCCGCCGTGTTCGCCCGCCTTGACGACGGCGCCCTCGGACACCCCGGCGAGCGCTCCCTGATCGGGCACCTCCGCGACGCCGGTGCCCACGGGCTCCGCCGGCCGCCCGCGCCGCCGCCCGGTGCCGCCGGAACCGGCCTCTTCGCCGGGCCCCGCCTGCGCGGGCACCGGAAGTGAGGCGGGCACCTGGGCGGCCTGTTCCTGCCCGGCCTGCTCCTGGGCCTGGGCCGCACGCCGCCTGCGCCGCCCGGTCGGCGCGGCACCCCCGACCTCGGGAGCGGCGGTACCCTCGCCCACCGCGCCCGTGACCTCGCTCTCCAGGAACGCGTCGACGGACGCCCGCCGAGCGCGCCGCCGCCCGCCGCCGGGAGCCTGCTCCCGGACGGCCACGGCGTTGTCCGCGCCCGCGCCACCCGCGGCGCCTTCGACCCGGGCGACCTCGGCGGCGTGACCGACCTGCCCCTGCCCCTGATCCTGGACCTGCGCCGGAACCTGGGCCTGGGCTGCCACGGCCCCCGCCCCACCCCCGATGGGCACCTCGAGCACGTACGCGCTGCCGCTCATACCCGGCACCTCGTGCGTCTGCAGCACGCCACCGTGCGCCCGCACGATCCCGCGCACGATCGGCTCGTGCACCGGGTCTCCCCCGGCGTACGGCCCGCGCACCTCGATGCGTACGACCTCGCCGCGCTGCGCCGCCGCGACCACGACGGTGTTGTCCAGGTACCCGCCGGCCGCCGAGACGGGCGAGTTGCCGGTGGCGTCGACGCCCGCGACATCCGCGACGAGATGGGCGAGCGCGGTGGCCAGCAGCCGGGGGTCGACCTCGGCCTCGATGGGCGGCGCGTGCACGGCGAACTGCACCCGGCCCGGCCCGATCAGCTCCACGGCCCCGTCGACCCCGGCGGCGACGACGGCGTCGAGCATCACCTTCGTACGGACCACGTTCTCGTTGCCGACATCGAGGCGCTGGAAGCCGAGGACGTTGTCGATGAGGGTGGTGATGCGCGAGTAACCGGCCGACAGATGGTGCAGCACCTGGTTGGCCTCGGGCCACAGCTGCCCGGCGTCGTCCGCGGCCAGCGCGGCGAGTTCCTGGCGCAGCTCCTCCAGGGGGCCGCGCAGGGAGTCGCCGAGGAGGGTGAGCAACTGCTCGTGCCGGCCGGCGATCGCGTCGTACCGGTCCTTCTCCCGCTCACCGAGCGCGGCGTAGCGGTCGGCGTCCGCGGCGATCTCCTCCGCGTGCTGCTCCCGCAGCTCCTCCAGCTCGCGCACGTGCTGCTGGCGCAGCGCGGTCAGCTCGGAGGCGTGCTCCTCGGCGAGCCGCTCCAGTTCCCCGGCGTGCCGCTGCTCCGCCTCCTCGTGCTCCTTGACGAGCGCGTCGTAGGGGCGCCGGTCGGTGAAGGTCATCACGGCGCCGACGAGTTGGTCGCCGTCGCGCACGGGCGCGGTCGTCAGGTCGACCGGCACCTGGTCGCCGCTCTTGGAGAACAGCACCTGCCCGCGTACCCGGTGCTTGCGTCCGGAGCGCAGGGTGTCGGCGAGCGGGGACTCGCCGTACGGGAAGGGCGAGCCGTCGGCGCGCGAGTGCAGGACGAGGGTGTGCAGCTCGCGGCCGCCGAGGTCGCTGGCCCGATAGCCCAGGATCTGGGCGGCGGCCGGGTTGACGAGGACGATCCGTCCGTCGGTGTCGGTGCCCACGACGCCCTCGGCCGCGGCCCGCAGGATCATCTCGGTCTGCCGCTGCGAGCGGGCCAGCTCGGCCTCGGTGTCGACGGTGCCGGAGAGGTCGCGGACGACGAGCATCAGCAGTTCGTCGCCGGTGTAGCCGTAGTTGTCGTAGGCCTGCTGGGCGTTCTCCAGATTGGCGCTGGTGACCTCGACGGGGAACTCGGTGCCGTCGGTGCGCCGGGCGGTCATCCGGGTCGGCTTGGTGTGCGCCCGCGGATCGACCTGGTCCGGCCGCCGCATGGAGCCGGGGATGAGCCGCGAGTCGAACTGCGGAAGCAGGTCCAGCAGTCCGCGCCCGACCAGCGCGGTGCCCGGCGTCTCGAACGCCTCCAGCGCGATGGTGTTCGCGTTGACCACGGTGCCGTTGGCGTTGACCAGGACCAACGCGTCGGGCAGCGCGTCCAGTATGGCTGCGAGGCGAGCAGCGCCTCGGGATGGCCTGCTGCTCACGAGACGCTTCCCTCCTGTTACCGCACTTGCCGACCGCCTGGGCCATCTTGCCAATCGGGCCCGCAGCGTGTCACGCGAGGGAGTCTAAGGGCAGGGGCCCGGCGGGCGGGGTGGGATGCGACGGAGGTCGCACGACGAAGTGACGTAGAACGTGTGACCGGTAACCGCCGGGAGGCCACCCCCGGCCGGGAGCACGCCCTCCCCACGCCCCTCACGACCGCGGCCCACGCCCCGCGGCGGCAGGCCCTACGACGGTCCCGGCGCCCCCACCTCGGGCAGCAGCGGCACCATGCGGTCCCAGCGGGAGATCTCGCAGCCGTCGCGGCGGTCGTACGTCACGTCGACGGGGCGGCCGGCCCAGGTGCCCGTGACGCGCGCGGTGGCCGGTCCGCCGTACTGCATGGTGCAGATACTGCCCTCCGGGACCGGCGCGAAGGTGTCCTGGCCCCACCGGGTGCCGCCGTCGACGACGGCACAGGCGCCGTCCGGGTCGGGATGGCTGCCGCCGCCGGGGTGGCAGCGCAGCTCGTAGGTCCCGTCCGCCTGCGCGCCGGCGTCCTGGACGGTGACCGTCAGGTGATCGCCTTCCGGGGTGGCGGCCGGGGTGGGGGTGCCGAACGGGAACCCGCTGTCGTCGTCGGCGGCGGCCGGGTGCGCGGCGGACAGGGTGGCGAGGGCGGCGACGGACAGGGCGGCGGCGCCGAGGAGTCGGGCGGCGGCGGTGACACGGGTGACCTGGAACATGCCCTGCCCAACGCGCGAGCCCGCCGGACGTTGCGCGGCCACGCCGTAATGCTTTGCCCTGCGGCCTGCCCGCCTAGTACCGTGGGCGCCGATTGGTGACAGCGCGCTCAACTGTGTCATCATCGGCACGCGCCACTCGCGCTCGCACGCGAGGGGTGATGTTGTCTGGAGGCGTCGCCTAGTCCGGTCTATGGCGCCGCACTGCTAATGCGGTTTGGGTCTTAAAGCCCATCGAGGGTTCAAATCCCTCCGCCTCCGCACCCACACCGAAGCCCCGGCCCACACAGCCGGGGCTTCGCTGCTGCCGGCACCTCTCGACAGGCGTTCGCGCAGCTCACAAGGGGTGCGGCCAACGGATTTCACATGGCGGCGGCAGTCATGTAATGTTCTTCCTGTCGCCCCGAGCGGCCTGAAAGGGCCAGGAACGGCAGAAAAACAGAAGAAGACAAGCACTCGTAGCTTAACGGATAGAGCATCTGACTACGGATCAGAAGGTTGCAGGTTCGAATCCTGCCGAGTGCACACAGAAATACCAGGTCAGGGCCCTGATTCTCCCAAGTGGAGGTCAGGGCCTTTGCGTTGGCGTCTCACAGAATCTCACACGTCACCGTCCGTGACTGGTTGATTACGGTTCAGCCGAGTAGTTCCATCAGCTTTTCCGAGCCCGCCTTCAGCGACTGCGGGTCCGGGTGGACGTACGTCCGCTTGGTGAAGGACAGGTCGCTGTGCCCGGCCCACGCCGAGACGACCGTGTCCGGCATGCCGTTGTTCGCCATCCACGACAGGCAGGCGTGGCGCGCGTCGTACAGCCGGGTCTGGCGGACCCCGGCGGAGGCCATCAGCTTGTACGCCTCGCGCCGCAGCTTGTCCGTCTTCCAGTCCTTGCCGAGATCGTCGACCACGACACGGCCGGATGCCTGATACCCGTCGCCCGCCTTGAGGCGCTCACGAAGCTGGCGGGTGTGGAAGGCCTTCAGCGCCTGCAGGACGACCAGGGGCAGCGGAAGCCAGCGGTCTCCTGCCACCGACTTGGTGTCCTTCTCGATGACTTTCTCGGCGACCAGGGTGCGGGTGATTTCCACGCGCACGGTGCCGTGCTCCAGGTCGACGTCCATCCAGCGCAGGCCCACCACCTCGGCAGGGCGCAGGTCGATCAGGGACATCAGCATCACCGCGTACAGGCGGGTTCCGGAGCAGGAGGAGAGGAAGGTCTTGACCTCGTCCTCGTCCCAGGGCTTCCTCTCCTTCTTCTTACGGCGGGCCTCCTTGCGGGCAGCGCGGGGGACCTTCACGTACTGGGCGACGTTGCGGGTGAGGACCTGGCGCCGGATGCCGAGCTCCAGCACGGCGCGCAGGCGGCCGAGGGTGAGGTCACAGGTACGGACGCTCAGGCCGGTGCCAGGCTTGCCCCCGATGCGCCGGGCCTCCGTGAGCATCCACGTGATCAGGTCGTCGACCTCGTCCTCGGTGAGTTCCTGGACGGGCTTCTTGCCCAGGCGGACGCGCACGTAGCGCATGGCGTCCTCGTACGGGCGTTTCGTGGCGGCCTCGACGTCCTTGGTCGCCTCCACCAGCCAGGCGTCAACGAGCTCCTCGACGGTCATCTTTGAGGGGGCGACATACGTTCCCTGGGAACGCTGGTGCTTGATGCGGGCGTGCTCGGCCTCGGCCTCTTTCCTAGTGTCCTTGGTGACGGTGAGCTGCTTGCGCTTGCCCGTCTGCGGGTCATTGCCGACGTTTATGACGAAGCGGTAGCGGACCGATCCATTGCCGAGCGTGATCTTCTTGATGGGATCTGCCATCAGTCTTCTTCCTGTTGTTCTCCGAACGGCGCCCAGGCTTGCCACCCTTGGGCTGCGCTGACGGCACCCACCAGCTCGCGGACGGCCTTCTCGTAGGCGTCCACGGCGTGTTGTGGCGCATCCAAGAGGGCACAGAGGTGGCCGAACTGGTTCACCGGGGGTAGCGCTTCCTCCAACACCTCCCGGCCGTGCTCACGGAGCCAGCCGATGGTGCGGAGCTTGACCTGCCCGGACGGAATCGGAGTCGTCGCGGTCGCTGGTTCGGGCTCTTGGGCACCGAGGTCGAGCCGGCTCGGCTCCTTGTCTGCGAGGACCGCCTCCATGCTGCCCACGCTCCACCCCAGAGCTTTTTCAATCTGTGTCAGGCTCTGCGGCCAGCGCAGGCCCTTGGGTACTCGGCCCGTCTCTGCGTTGCGCACGGTACCGACGGAGACTCCAGCCGTGTCCGCGAGTTCCTCCTGCAGCAGCCCTTGCCGCTCGCGTTCCGCACGGATCGCTGCTCCGAGGCGCACCCAGGCTTCAGGGTCCTTGGTCCAGGGCATGCGGTGGTCTCCCTTTGTCGGTGGCGTTGGTGATGTTGTTGGCACCTCCTTATCAAATCTCGCCGTGCACTCTGTGGCGGCCAGCAGTCGAGCGCTAATGTAGCACTAACCTGACACCAAAATCCGTCTCTTGATTTCTTTGCATTAGCGCCTGGTTGGTGATTTCGTTGATGGTGTGAAGACGAACGGACTTGCGATCCGCCGCAAGCGGATCGAGGACGGCATGACCCTGCGCGAGCTGTCCGCCAAGGTGGGCATGGGGATCGATGCCCTGAGCCTCATCGAGCGCGGCAAGCGCCAGCCCCGTCCCGCGACCCTCAAGCGGATAGCCAACGGCCTCGACGTTGCTGTCGGTGCGTTGTTGCTGGAGGCAGGCGAGTGACCGCCCAGCCGACGCTCGCCGAGGTCTGCTCCTGGCCCGCGACTGTCTCGGTGCAGCAGGCCGCCTGCGCACTCGGCTGCGGCAAGAGCAAGCTCTACGACCTCATCGCCCGAGGAGAGGCGCCCGTGCGGACGCTGTCCTTCGACAAGAGGGTGGTCGTCATCACCGCGTCGCTTGTGCAGATCCTCAGCGGCGACGTGGCTCCTACGTCCTCCGGCGAGCTGCTCAGCGCCTGACGCGTTCGCCGACTTCATGAAGGACGCCACGGCGCTGACTGACTATCAGGCCGTCGTCAGCAGGTCGGGCACGCCCCGTCTCGGCTGACGCGAGGAGAACAAGGGCGGCCACCACGCCCCGAAACGCGAAGAGCCGCCCGTTCGCCCCGGGCGGCTCTTCCAAGCAACAACCTCTGAGTGGGAGGTCGTCAACGTAATGACCGCTACGAGCATAGCGGAGTCGACCGTCTGCGACGTGAAGGCAGCGGCCACCAACTACGCCGACCAGTACGGATGGCGCGTCCTGCCCGTCCGTCAGAAGCAGCCGCTGCTGAGCCAGTGGCAGAACCGTGCCTCGGCCGACCTCACGACCATCCTGAGCTGGCCGCAGTGGGACCGGGCCGACGGGTTGGGCCTGGCCACGGGTTTCGACTCCGGGCTCATCGTCCTGGACGTGGATGGCGCCCGGGGCGAGGAGACCGTGGCGACCATGCACCGCAGGGGCCACGGCTTCCCTTCCACCTGGTCTCAAGTCACCGGCCGCGACGGTGGCGGGCGGCACCTATTCTTCCGGGCCGACCGACGCCTACGGTCGCGCTCCTTCAAGACCGAGGGGCTCGACATCCGTGCGGAGGGCGGGTACGTAGTCGCCGCTCCGTCAGCGCACCCCTCCGGTCGCCGGTACACGAGCGTCCCGGACGTGGTCGCCCCGGCCCCGGAATGGCTGCAGGAGATGGCCGGTGAGGCGCCGGAGAGCAACCCGTCGGACCTGTGCCTTCCGAAGCGGGTGCTGGCAGCGCTGAACGCCCCTCAAGGGCAGAGGAACGAGGCCCTGTTCCGGGTGTACCGGTGGGCCCTGTCGGTCGGCATGGTGGACATGGAGATCGCCAGGTTGGTCATGGCTCACCCGCTGGCCAGCAAGGTTCGGAGCAAGTCGGATCCGCTGGGGTGGCTGCTGGACGACATCCAGCGTTACCGGCTGCAGCACGTCGAGTCGCTCGGGTTCTCCCCGGTGGAGCACATCGAGGCGACCCAGGCGTACGTGGCCACCCTGCCCTCCTCTCCGAGGAAGGTCATCTCCTGCGTCCAGAACCTGGCCGTGGTCCGGAGGAACAAGCAGGTCACCGTCTCCCGTGGAGAGCCGGCCATCCTGGCCTCGGTGAGCAAAGGCACGATCACCAACTCCCTGACCAGGCTGATCGAGGGTAGGGGTCAAGAAGACTTCCGGCACCCTGGCCAACACCTACCTCCTGCGGATCCCCCCGCAGGTCATCAGGGGGTTGGACGGGGAGGTCATTGGTGGCCATTCGCTGACCGCCACCAGCCCCACAACAGACTCTGTGTTTGGTGGGGGTCAGAAGATGGCCGCCTTGACACCCGACCGGGTTGACCCCTCTCACGACGCCAGTCGGTCGATTGCGAGCCGGTGGTTGGCTGTGTCAGGACCCGGATTTGGTTGAGTTCGCCGAAGAGTTGCCAGAAGTAGGTCTCACGAAGTGAGCTGAGCGCATTCCTGGAACGTACATGCTGCTTCTCGGACGTGTCGGCCTCAGCGTGAGTTCAACGCCCGTCTCGCTGCATTGATGAGGTTCTGCGCGTCAACGCCGTACACGGCGGACTCCCGGAGCGTCTTCCATGTCCGCAGATAGGTGTCCACGCTGGCTTCGTCGTCGATCCACAACTCCGCGTGCCAGTTCTCGATGATCACTTGGCGGTCATCGTAGATCCAGAAGGCGGTGGCCGGGGGAATCTTGAGAGAGGCGGACATCGGGATGATCCCCAGCTCTACGGTGTCCAGGCCGACGGCTCCTGCGAGACGGTCGAGCTGAGCCGCAAGCACCGACGGCGGACAGATCAAGGAATGAAGGGCGGCCTCCCACAAGAGGAGGTGGAAACGCTTCGAGGAGTCGTACAGCGCTTCTTGCCGCTTCATGCGGGACCGGACTGCTTCCTCGGTGTCGCGCGGCGAGCGCTGTAGCTCTGCGTATCTCGTGAAGATCGACCGGGCGTAGTCCGGCGTCTGGAGAATACCGAAGATCATGGAGGATTCCCAGCCACGGAACACCGAGGCGTCGGCATGAGCGCTCAGGTGGGTGTCCTGGACCGCCTTGTGCCCCGAGGCCAGCTGCCGCCGCCATGACCGGATGTGCGACTCGAAGCCCCGGAGGCGCGCGAGCAGCTCGTCGTACGCCTCGGGCTGGCCGGTTGCCTCCGCCCACTTGCGCAGGTCATCGGGAGTAGGAGTCTGCCTGCCGTTCTCCAGCCTGCTGACCTTGGACTTGTTCCACCTGTACTGCTCGGCGAGCTCCGTACCGGTGAGCCGGCCCCCAGGGGCGGAGAGCCGGAGTTCGCGCAGCCGTACCCCGAGTGCTTCCCGTGCCTGTTGGTAGTCCGTGCTCACCGGTACGCACCTGCCTCAGTCCTCCTTCGCGGTCAACCGTGCCGCGAATTCTTCGTACGGGATGGCATGATGCAGCGCCGCGTCGCGCGCCATGGCGTACCGCAGTACTGCCGCAGGCTCCGTGATCAGTTCGACGTTGACCAGGTTGTCGGCGTCGTCGAAGTTGAGCAGAGCGACCAGCCGGGAGTCGAAGAGCCAGAAGTCTTCGGCGGGCAGGCCGAGCCCATCGGCGTTCGCTCGCCAGAGATTGAGGATCTTCTCGCCGACGGCGCTGTTGCGACGTGCGTTGTCGAGCAGATAGAGCTGGCCTGCGGTAGGCGGGTTGTCGACGATACGGACACGCTCGAACCGCTTGCCGAGCCCGGTCTGCTCTCGGCGCTCCGCACACCACTCGGCGTCGACGCCCTCCCAGTTGACGGGCTCACCACGGGTGAACTGCGCGTACGTGTCCGTCAACTCGTCGGACGCATACCGGCGGCGGGTCTCCAGGCGCCACGCCGTGTGTTCGAACTGCGTGAAGAGCCGGTCGAACTGATTCAGTCCGATGATGTCCGGCACGCGGGTCACCTCCTTGGGAGCGAAGTCGACGAGCAGTTCGCGTGGTACCACGATTGGCACCTCACCCTCGTTGAGGTGCCGGAGCTGGGCGAAGTCGTCAGGGTCGGTGAGGGCCGGGCCGTGCACGATGACCTCACCTGTGTCGAGGTCTTCGTGAATGGACGGGCACCCGTTGACTCCGCTGCCTGTGCCGTTGAAACGCAGCCGTCGGGCCATGATCACGTCCTTCCGATGGGGACTGATCTCCCAAGCTTCCCCGAGGTCAGCGTCACCTGTTGGGGGTTCCGTCGACCCGCGTAAGCAACCTTGCGCAACCACGCCAGGTAGTCAAGCAACTTCGCGCAACTTCCATGGCGGTCCTCAACTCTGCGTCCCTAGCGTCCTGTTCATGCCTACGACGGAACTGCGGGACGTCGACCCGCACGCGGCAGTGGAGTCTCTGAGGGCGGCGCTCACCGAGGTCGGGATCGTCTTCCCTTCCCTCGGCGTCGACTTCGCGAACCCCGACCTGAAACTCGTCGAGCTGGGGCGCGTCCGCGCCGACGTAGCCGAACGACTGGCAGCAACACTTCGGCGAGGGGGCCGTGAGTGATGGCAACGAGAGAAGACGACGGCACCTTGGTCGTCGACACGAAGACGGACAAGATCGGCTACGTGATGGGGCACGCTGGCCCCTACGTCCAGCTCCGGCCCCCCGGCGGCGGACGAGAGTGGGACGCGGACCCCGACGCCATCCGGCAGGCCACGGACACCGAAGCGCTGCGCGCCCGTGTGACCGAGATGAACCGGGCGGAGCGCCTCGGATGACCGTGCCCGCCACCGAGACCTTGCCTCTGTCGGCTGAGTGCGCGCTCGCCGCCCAGTCTGACTACACGGACCTTCATCGCGAGTGCCGCCAGACCGAGGACATCCCGCTGCCCCACGCCCACGGCATCTGGCTCGTCCGCCGCTGCGGCTGCCCCCACCACGCCTATAACCGCAAGCGGCCCGCGCCCGTCGGTACGACCGGGGCAGCTCATCCAGGTCCTCGCTGACAGGGCGCCTCGACATCAGCCCACCCCGATACCCGTTCCGTTGAAGGATCACAAACCTCCGGCGGGGTGGGTCTCCAGCCCCTGCCCCAGGTACCCCACCCTGCACAGGTTGCGCCTGGGACGGGTTACCAGCACGGCACGACACCTCCCAGAAAGGGAACGTCCATGACTGTCATGCTCGACAGCCCTTCCCACACCCGCGCCAGGGAACCGAAGGAGCTACTCAACGCCGTCCAGCCGCACATCAGGCACCTCACCGTCAACATCCTCGACAGCGGCATGAGTCTGTGGGACCGCGAGGTCGCCCTACTGCTGCGGGACCAAACGATGGTCCGCGACATGGCCGAACGCATCCTTGGCAACGCCGTCATGTACACCATCGGCTGCATGGAGCACCCCGAGGTCCACCTCGGGGTCGGCAAGCTCGTCGACATCGGTGTCCACCAGCTCATCCTCGACACGCCCGTGTGGTGGGCTCTGTGCGATGCGTACAACGAGGGCCGCTACAAGCACCACGCCCCGTTCATCGAGCGTCGCCGCGACGGGCTGTGCCTGCGCACGGCGGACTTCCTGAAGTCCATCGGCTTCGACATCGACGAGGAGCTGTGGGCCATCGACGGCACGGACTGCTCGCCGTGCGACAACAAGGTCCCCGACAGCCACTGAACGGCCCTACGCTGGCCCCTGTCCTCGGTCCCCCGGAGGACAGGGGCCAGCCCTTGCGAAGAGGAATCGCCTTGCCCGCACAACACGACATCGCCGCCGAGACTGAGCTGTGGGACACCTTCGCCGCTTCCGCCTTCAAGGAAGACGCGGAGCCGAGCTTCTGCTGGACCCAGTACGCCGGTCACGGACCTGGCCCAGAATCACTCGGCGATCCGCGCTCTGTACTGGAGATCGGCTGTGGCACCGGCCGCGCCCTCGCCTACCTTGCTCAGCGCGGCATCGCCGCTCGGGGGGTTGACCTGTCTCCCGTCATGGTCAAGAAGACCACCACGAAGTGGGCCAGCACCGGCGCGGAGTTCGTGTGCTCAGAGGCTCTGGAGTACCTGAGCGAGCACGAGGAGGTGTACGACGCCGTCTACTCGATCTTCGGAGCCGCCTGGTTCACCGACCCGGGCCGTCTCTTCCCGCTCGTCCGCCAGCGGCTCAAGCCCGGCGGCGTCTTTGTCTTCTCTCAGCCTCCAGCCATCCCCGGCGCGTACGGGCCGCAGGGCATGTACAAGGGAGGTTTCGCGGGCAAGGCGATGTTCACCTACCGCTACAGCTACCGCCCGGCCGTGTGGGAGCGCCTGCTCACCCGGGCCGGTTTCGCCACTGCCGACGCGCAGGTCCTCGACGCGCCTCACCCTGGGCACATCGGGACGCTTCTCGTCCGCGCGGTCGTTTAGTCATTCAGTGGTAGCGGAAACACCTCCCGGGCTGACCCTGAGAAGGAGCAGCAGGTCGAGCCCGAGGGAGGCTCCGGCCATCGCGTAGACCACCTTCCGAAGCGGGTTCCCGCCAATGAGAAGGCCCTCGATCGCCTCACCCGCCATGGCGATCGGGGGCTTTTTGTCGTCTCACGCGCGTCTCACACGGGTCTCACGGACGGGCGGAGAGAGGGCCGCCGGACGGTGACGCGCAGGGCTCCCATGGGCTCCACATGGATCACATGGAAGGCCGGGAAGCCCTTCATTGCACTACGGATCAGAAGGTTGCAGGTTCGAATCCTGCCGAGTGCACAGCGTGTCAGAGGCCCTGTGGATCACCTCACAGGGCCTCTGGCCTTTTCCTTGTCTATGCCGGCCGGCCGAACCCGCCGCAGGTCACCTTCGCCAGAACACGTGGTGCGTCACCCCGCTCGGGCTGGGGACGACGTCGAGGTGGAAACGGTCGAGCAGGTCGTCGGGGGAGTCCCAGAGCCGTACTCCCGACCCGTACTTCACCGGTGCGACGGCCACATGCAGGGTGTCGACGAGGTCGGCGTCGAGGAACTGCCGGACGGTGGAGACCCCGCCGCCGAGCCGGACGTCCTTGCCCTGCGCCGCCTCCCGTGCCTGCGCGAGGACGGTGGCCGGGTCGCCGTCGACGAAGTGGAACGTGGTGTCGGAGAGGGTGAACGAGGGGCGCTTGTGGTGGGTCAGGACGAACACCGGGGTGTGGAAGGGGGGTTCGTCGCCCCACCAGCCCTGCCACGTGTGGTCCTGCCAGGGGCCGCGCTGGGGCCCGAACTTGTTGCGGCCCATGATCTCGGCGCCGATGTTGCGGGCGTAGTCCCGCGTGAAGTAGTCGTCCAGGCCGCGGCTCCCCCCGGGTTCGGTGCGGTTGGGCCAGTGCGCCGTGGCGCCGGCCCAGGCGAACAGGCGCTCGGGCTCGACATGGCCGAACGGCCGCTCCAGGGTCTGCTCCTCGCCCGCACCGATCCCGTCACTCGATACGCCCAAGTTGTGCACTCTCAGTAGCTGAGTCATGTGTTCCATACCTTTCCTCCTGTGCTGGCGGCAATGGGTGATGAGACTCTCCGGGCCGGAAGAACTCATCGGTGCGCGCCCGGATCCGTCGCGGGACCGGCGCGGCTCCGGCGTTTCGGCGCCGAAGTGATCAGCGCTCCCAAGTGTGTCTAGGGTGTGCGCATGTTGCGAGGATCCGTCTTCATATCCCCCTGCACGCTCAACCGGTCGAGACTCGACGGAGGCCACCGGTGAACAAGCCGCTGAGGGCCGTGGCGATCTTCTGCGGCCTGCTGGTGCTCGGCCTGCTGATCCGTGCGAACTGGCTGCAGTACTTCCGGGCCACGGAGTTGGCCTCCGACACGAAGAACCGGCGGGTGCAGATCGAGCAGTTCGCCACTCCCCGCGGCGACATCGTCGTCGGCGGCCGGGCCGTGACCGGCTCCGCGGAGGTGGACGGCACCGACCTCAAGTACAGGCGCACCTACGCCGACGGGCCGATGTACGCGCCGGTGACGGGCTACGCGTCGCAGGCCCAGGGCATGACCCTGCTGGAGAAGACCTACGACTCCATCCTGACCGGCAAGGACGACCGGCTGGCCTTCCAGCGGTTCGCCGACATCGTCAGCGGTGAGGGCCGGCGCGCCGGGTCGGTGGTCACCACCATCGACCCGAAGGCGCAGCAGGCCGCCTGGAAGGGGCTGACCGACCTGAAGGGCGCCCGGGGCGCCGTGGTCGCGCTGGACCCGTCGACGGGGAAGGTGCTGGCCCTGGTCTCGGCGCCCTCCTACGACCCCTCGGAGTTCGCGGGCAGCACCTTCAAGGAGTCCGACCGGTTCGTGGCGCTCGACAAGCGCAAGAGCAAGCCGCTGGCCAACCGCGCGCTGCGGGAGACCTACCCGCCGGGCTCCACCTTCAAGATCCTCACCGCGGCCGCCGCCCTGGAGCACGGGGTCGTCACCGATGTCGACGCCGCCACGGACGCCGTCTCTCCGTACCCCCTGCCGCAGGCCTCCAACAGGATCGGCAGCGAGGCCGGTGACGCGGTCTGCGGGAAGGCCTCGATGAAGACCGCCATGCAGTACTCGTGCAACAACGTCTTCCTCGACGCCGCCTCCAGGGTGGGGCAGGACAAGATGCGTGAGACGGCCGAGAAGTTCGGTTTCAACGAGGACGTTTACTCCGATGACTTCGGCGACCTGCTCGCCACCAGGAGCCTCTACCCCGAGGACCTCGACGCACCGGGCACCGCGCTCACCGGCATGGGCCAGGGCAGCCTCACCAGTACGCCGATGCAGATGGCCATGGTCACCGCCGCGCTGGCCAACGACGGCAAGCTGATGCAGCCGTACGTCGTCGACGAGATCCGCGGCCCGGACCTCAGCACCCTGGAGAAGACCCAGCCCGCGGTGATGAGCGAGGCGGTCTCCGCCGAGACCGCGCAGAAGGTCCAGCAGATGATGGAGTTCACCGCCAAAGAGGGCAGCGCCCGCCGCGCCCAGATCGACGGCATCACGGTCGGCGGCAAGACCGGTACCGCGCAGCGCGGTGTCAACGTGGCCGACGAGGTGCCCTACGGCTGGTTCGTCTCCTACGGCAAGAAGCAGGACGGGGCGTCCGTCGCCGTGGCGGTGTTCATCGACCCGACCGACATGGACATCTCCCGCGAGGACATCTCCGGCGGCGGTCTCGGCGCGCCCATCGCCCGCAGTGTCATGAAGGCGGTCCTGGAGCAGTGACGCCCGCGCGCACAGAGCAGGAGCGGGTGGCGGTGTGTCAGGCCTTCGCGGCGTCGTACGTCTCGCGGGCCTTCTCGACCGCCGCCATCCGCCGCTCCGTCCACCGCGCGAGGGCCCGGACCTGTTCGGCGGCCTCCCGGCCGAGGTCCGTGAGGGAGTAGTCCACGCGGGGCGGGATCACCGGCTTGGCGTCCCGGTGGACCAGGCCGTCGCGCTCCAGCGTGCGCAGAGTCTGGGCCAGCATCTTCTCGCTCACCCCGCCGATCGCCCGGCGCAGTTCGCTGAAGCGGTAGGTGCGCTCCAGCAGGGCGATCAGCGCCAGGGTGCCCCAGCGGCTGGTGATGTGCTCCATGACCAGGCGCTCGGGACACAGCGGGTCACTTTCTTCCATGCCCATACGGTACGTCGGTGCCGGTACCGGCCGACGCCCGGAGTACGAGGGCGTTGTCAGTGGTGGGTTCTACTCTCGACGGTGATGGCACAGGCATGGAAGTGCTCGGGGCTGCGGTGGGCGGCGGACGGTCCCGGGCTGATGTGGGTCGGGGGGCGGCGCAGCGCGCTGGACCGGGGGAAGCGGGTGGCCTTCGGGGTCGTCGCGGGGGGTGTGCGCACGTGTGCGGGGGCGCGGGGGCACGCGTGCCCGGCGGGGGTGGCCGTGCCGGGGCGCAGTACGGGGGCGCGGTGCGAGGAGTGCGCGCGGCTGGACCGGGCGCACTCCGTGGCCGCCGACACGATCGCCGACGACCCCCGGCCGTACCGCGTGTACCTGGCGTGGTTCGGGCCGGGGCTCGTCAAGGTGGGGATCACCGCGTACGAACGCGGAGCCGCCCGGCTGCTGGAGCAGGGGGCCGTCTGTTTCAGCTGGCTGGGCAGCGGACCGCTGATGGCCGCCCGGCGGACCGAGGAGCTGCTGCGGGCCGCGCTGCGGGTGCCCGACCGGATCCCCTACGCCCACAAGCGCGCGGTGCGGGCCGCGCTGCCCGTCTCCCGGGCGGAGCGGCTGGCCGAGATCGCGGAGCTGCACGCGCGCGCGGCGGCGCTCGGCGGCCGGCCGGAGTCGCTGACGCCGGAGCCGTTCCGGGGCGTGGACCACGCGGGCGTCTTCGGGATCGCGGACGCGGACCGCGGCCGGGCCGCCGTGGGGGAGGTGACCGAGCTGGTGGCTGGCGGGGCGGTCGGCGGTGAGCTGGTGGCCGCCGCCGGGCCGGATCTGCACCTGGCGACGGAGCGCGGGGTCGTCGTCCTCGACACGCGGCTGATGACGGGGTGGGAGCTGGTGTCCGCCGAGGGGGAGCCGTGCACCGTCCCCGTGCGACCGCTCAAACGAGCGGCCGGAGTACAGGACGGCCTCTTCTGACCTCGTTTGTCACAACCTCCCCTCTCCCCCGTTCCCAGACCTCGCCCCCTTGTCCGCAGGCGTGCCGGACGCGATCGTGGCCCCATGAGCGATCACGAGGCCGGGCAGGTCCGCCGGTTCTGGGAAGGGCTCGGGCTGCCCGGACTGCTCGACGTGCACACGCACTTCATGCCCGAGCGGGTGCTGCGCAAGGTGTGGGGCTACTTCGACGCCCTCGGCCCGCTGACCGGCGGCGTCGAGTGGCCGATCACCTACCGGCGGGACGAGGAGGAACGCACGGCGCTGCTGCGGGAGTTCGGGGTGCGGGCCTTCACCGCCATGCTGTACCCGCACAAGGCGGGCATGGCCCAGTGGCTCAACGGCTGGGCGGCGGACTTCGCCCGGCGGACCCCCGACTGCCTGCACACCTCCACCTTCTTCCCGGAGCCGGGCGTCGAGACCTACGTCCGCCGCGCCGTCGAGGAGGGGGCGCGGGTCTTCAAGGCGCATGTCCAGGTGGGGGCGTACGACCCGGCCGACGAGCTGCTCGACCCGGTCTGGGGCGTCCTCGCGGAGGCGGGCGTCCCGGTCGTCGTGCACTGCGGGTCCGGGCCCGCGCCCGGCAAGCACACCGGGCCCGAGCCGATCGCGCGGGTCCTGGCCCGGCACCCCCGGCTGCGGCTGGTCGTCGCGCACCTCGGGATGCCCGAGTATGAGGACTTCCTCGACCTCGCCGAGCGGTACGACGAGGTGCGGCTGGACACGACCATGGCGTTCACCGACTTCGGCGAGCGCCTCGCCCCCTTCCCCGGGCGGGCGCTGCCCCGGCTGGCGGACCTCGGCGACCGGGTCCTGCTCGGATCGGACTTCCCCAACATCCCGTACCCCTACCTGCACCAGTTGCGCGCGCTGGAGCGGCTGGAGCTGGGGGACGCGTGGCTGCGGGGCGTGTGCCACGACAACGCGGCCCGGCTGTTCTTCGGGCCGTCGGAGCGCCGAGCGGGTTCCTGAGAGGCCCCTGTGGGTTTCTCAGAGAAATCACAGCTTGGGGAAAGGGTGTTCTCAGAGCCCCCCGACATCGTGGCCCCATGACCACGATCTCGCCCCAGGGGCGCACCGAACTGCTGAGGCCGGACGGGAGCCCGGTCCGGGTGCTCGTGGTGGACGACGAGCAGTCCATCACCGAGCTGCTGTCCATGGCCCTGCGCTACGAGGGCTGGCGGATCCGCAGCGCGGGTGACGGACACGGAGCCGTCCAGGCCGCGCGCGAGTTCCGGCCCGACGCCGTCGTACTGGACATGATGCTGCCCGACATGGACGGGCTGAGCGTGCTGGGGCGGCTGCGCCGCGACCTGCCGGACGTGCCGGTGCTGTTCCTGACCGCCAAGGACGCGGTCGAGGACCGTATCGCCGGGCTGACCGCCGGCGGGGACGACTACGTCACCAAGCCGTTCAGCCTGGAGGAGGTCGTCGCCCGGCTGCGCGGACTGATCCGGCGCTCGGGCGCCGCCGACCGGCGCTCGGAATCCGTGCTCGTCGTCGGCGACCTCACCCTGGACGAGGACAGCCACGAGGTCACCCGGGGCGGCGACGGCATCCACCTCACCGCCACCGAGTTCGAGCTGCTGCGGTTCCTGATGCGCAACCCGCGGCGCGTGCTGAGCAAGGCGCAGATCCTGGACCGCGTGTGGTCGTACGACTTCGGCGGACAGGCCAACGTCGTCGAGCTGTACATCTCGTATCTGCGCCGGAAGATCGACGCCGGTCGCGAGCCGATGATCCACACCCGGCGCGGCGCCGGCTACCTGATCAAGCCCGCGGTGTCATGAGCGGGCGGCGACGACCGAGGCCGCGGACCCTGCGGACACGGCTCGTTGTCGCGTCGGTCGCGCTGATCGCGGTGGTGTGCGCGGTGATCGGCACGGTGACGACGCTCGCGTTGCGCTCGCATCTTTACGACCAGTTGGACGGACAGCTGGGGGAGGTCGTGGCCCGCGCGGCCGGCTTCGGTCCGGCCGACGACCCCGCGGCGGGCGGGAACAAGGGCCCGCAGCGGATGGACCTCGACGAGTTCGTCACCCGCGGGCCGCAACCGCGCGGCACGATCGTCGCCGACGTGCGCGACGGGGTGGTCGTCGACGCCAAGTTCGGCGAGGACTCCGACGAGAGCACCGACCTCAGCGGCATGACGGCGGTCTCCCTCGACGAGGCGCAGCGCACCGCGCTGGCCGCCGCCCCGAAGGACGGCGGGGCGCACACCGTGGAGGTCGCCGACCTCGGCACCTACCGCGTGGAGTACCGCGCGGGTGCCGGCGGCAGCTACTACGTCGCCGTCCCGACCTCCGGTGTCGACGGCACCGTCAACACCCTGATCCTCGTGGAGGCCAGCGTCACCGTCGCCGGCCTCGTCGCCGCCTCCCTCGCCGGGACCGTCATCGTCGGCGTCGCCACCCGCCCCCTGCGCAGGGTCGCCGCCACCGCCACCCGGGTCTCCGAACTGCCCCTGCACTCGGGCGAGGTGAACCTCGACGAACGCGTCCCGGAGGCCGAGTGCGACCCGCACACCGAGGTCGGCCGGGTCGGGGCCGCGCTCAACCGGATGCTGGACCACGTGCACGGGGCGCTGCACGCACGCCAGGAGAGCGAGACCCGGGTACGGCAGTTCGTCGCGGACGCCAGCCACGAGCTGCGCACCCCGCTCGCCTCCATCCGCGGCTACGCCGAACTCACCCGCAGGGGAGGGGAACAGGTCGGACCCGACACCCGGCACGCGCTGGGCCGCATCGAGTCCGAGGCCGGCCGCATGAGCCTGCTGGTCGAGGATCTGCTGCTGCTCGCCCGCCTGGACGCCGGGCGGCCGTTGCGGTTCGAGCACACCGACCTCGTACCGCTCGTCGTGGACGGCGTCAGCGACGCCCGCGCGGCCGGACTCGGCCACAACTGGCGCCTCGACCTGCCCGACGAACCCGCACTGGTCTGCGCGGACGCCGCCCGGCTCCAGCAGGTGCTGGTCAACCTGCTCGGCAACGCCCGCAACCACACCCCGCCCGGTACGACCGTCACCGCGCGCGTGCGGTTCAACGGGCCCTGGCTGTGCGTGGACGTCGAGGACAACGGGCCGGGCATCCCGGCCGAGTTGCTGCCGCACGTCTTCGAACGGTTCGCGCGCGGCGACTCCGCGCGGTCCCGCGCGACCGGCTCGACGGGCCTCGGGCTCGCCATCGTGCAGGCCGTGGCGACCGCGCACGGCGGCGGCGTGACGGTCGACAGCGCGCCGGGGCGGACGGTCTTCACCGTGCATCTGCCCGCGCTCCGCGACCAGGGCATCGCGCGAACGCACTCACAGGCGCAGCACAGCCTCGCCACACGGGTGCGACAGGGGACGTGAGGAGAGTCGGTGCCATGCGAACCGACTCTTCTCCCGGCTCCCTGCCGGCGCGGGAGCACCTCCCGGCCGCGGACGCCGGTACGCCTGTCCTGGACGTAGTGATCCCCGTCTACAACGAGGAGAAGGACCTCGGGCCGTGCGTCCTGAGACTGCACGAGCACCTCACGCGGACGTTCCCGTACGCCTTCCGCATCACGGTCGCGGACAACGCCTCCACGGACGCCACCCCGCACGTCGCGGCGCGGCTGGCGGCGCGGCTCGCGCAGGTCAGGTCCGTCCGGCTGGAGCAGAAGGGGCGGGGCCGGGCCCTGCGGACCGTGTGGTCCGCCTCGGACGCCCCCGTCCTCGCCTACATGGACGTGGACCTGTCCACCGACCTGAACGCGCTGCTGCCGCTGGTGGCGCCGCTGATATCCGGTCACTCGGACCTCGCGATCGGCTCCCGGCTCACCCGCAGCTCGCGGGTCGTGCGGGGTGCCAAGCGGGAGTTCGTCTCCCGCACCTACAACCTCATCCTGCGCGGCTCCCTCCAGGCCCGCTTCTCCGACGCCCAGTGCGGCTTCAAGGCGATCCGCCGGGACGTGGCCCAGGTGCTGCTGCCGCTGGTGGAGGACACCGGCTGGTTCTTCGACACGGAGATGCTGGTGCTCGCCGAGCGTGCCGGGTGCCGGATCCACGAGGTGCCGGTCGACTGGGTCGACGACCCGGACTCCACGGTGCACATCGTGAAGACGGCGACCGACGACCTCAAGGGCGTGTGGCGGGTCGGCAGGGCCCTGGCCACCGGTTCGCTGCCGCTGGACCGGCTGGCCCGGCCGTTCGGCGACGACCCGCGCGACCGGGAGCTGACGGACGTACCGCAGGGGCTGGCCCGGCAGCTCGTCGGCTTCTGTGTCGTCGGCGCCCTGTCCACCCTCTGCTACCTGCTGCTCTACAGCGGCTTCCGGCTCTTCGCCGGCTCGCAGCTCGCCAACGCGCTCGCCCTGCTGGTCTCGGCGGTCGCCAACACCGCCGCCAACCGGCGGCTGACCTTCGGGGTGCGGGGCCGCGGCGGTGCCGTGCGGCATCAGGCGCAGGGGCTGGTCGTCTTCGGTATCGGTCTCGCCCTGACCAGCGGTTCGCTCGCGGCCCTGAGCGCGGCGAGCGCCGATCCGGACCACTCCACCGAGCTGGCGGTGCTGATCGCCGCCAACCTCGCGGCGACCGTGCTGCGCTTCCTGCTCTTCCGCGCCTGGGTGTTCCCGGACACGCCGGACACGCCGGACACGCCGGACACGCCGGGACCGGAGCCTCACCTCACGCAGCCGTACCGCGCCTGGAGCGAGACCACCGTGCCGCCGCGGCCGGCGCACTTCGACACCGACCCGAGGGACGCACGATGACGACGCACTACGACCCGACGGCCCACGCGGGGGACACGCGTCCCCCGGACGGCCCGGACGGGGGACCGCCGCCGGCGGCACCGCCCGCGCCCCGCCGGTCCCTGTCCCCCCTGTCCCCCCTGTCGCTGCCCCGCAGACTGTGGCGGGGACGCCCCGAGGACCCGCGCTGGGTGCGCCCGGCCTTCCTCGGCCTGCTCCTGGCCACCGCCCTGCTCTACCTCTACGGCCTGAGCGCCTCGGGCTACGCCAACTCCTTCTACTCGGCGGCGGTGCAGGCCGGCAGCCAGTCCTGGAAGGCGTTCTTCTTCGGCTCGCTCGACGCGGGCAACGCCATCACCGTCGACAAGCCCCCGGCCGCCCTGTGGCCGATGGCACTGGCGGTCCGGGTCTTCGGCCTCTCCTCCTGGTCGATCCTCGTCCCCGAGGTGCTGATGGGCGTCGCGACGGTCGCCGTCGTGTACGCGTCCGTGCGCCGCCGGTTCAGCCCCGCGGCCGGACTTATCGCGGGCGCCGTGCTGGCGCTCACGCCCGTCGCGGCGCTGATGTTCCGGTTCAACAACCCGGACGCGCTGCTGGCGCTGCTGATGTCCGTCACCTGCTACCTCGTCGTCCGCGCGCTGGAGGACGGGCGCACCAAGTGGCTGGTGTGGGCGGGCGTCGCGATCGGCTTCGCATTCCTGGCGAAGACCCTCCAGGCCTTCCTGATCCTGCCTCCGCTGGCCCTGGTCTACGGCGTCTGCGCCCCGGTCCGGCTGAAGCGGCGGCTGGGCCAGCTCGCGCTGGCGACCGCGGCGATCGTCGTCTCCGGCGGCTGGTGGGTCGCGATCGTGGAGCTGTGGCCGGCGTCGTCCCGCCCGTACATCGGCGGCTCGCAGAACAACAGCTTCCTGGAGCTGACCTTCGGCTACAACGGCCTCGGCCGGCTCAGCGGCGAGGAGACCGGCAGCGTCGGGGGCGGCGGCGGAATGGGCGGCGGCGGACAGTGGGGTGAGACCGGCTGGGACCGGATGTTCAACTCCGAGATCGGCGGCCAGATCTCCTGGCTGCTGCCGGCCGCCCTGATCCTGCTCGTCGCGGGGCTGGTCGCCACGCGCCGGGCCGGCCGTACCGACACCGCCCGCGGATCCCTCCTGGTCTGGGGCGGCTCGCTGCTGATGACCACGGCCGTCTTCAGCTACATGGCGGGCATCTTCCACCAGTACTACACGGTGGCCCTCGCGCCCTACCTGGCGGCGGTGGTCGGGATGGGAGCGGCGCTGCTGTGGGAGCGGCGCGAGCGGATCTGGGCGTCCCTGGCGCTGGCCGCCGCCGTCACGGCGACCGCGGCCTGGGGGTACGTCCTGCTCGACCGCACACCCGAGTACCTGCCCTGGCTGAGGTGGCTGGTCCTCGTCGGCGGCCTGGTCGCCGCGCTCGGGCTCGTCTTCGCCGGGCGGCTGGGGCGGCGGACCGTGCTCGCGGTGGCGGGCCTGGGCGTCGCGGCGTCGCTGGCCGCGCCCACCGCGTACACGCTGAGCACCGTGCGGGAGGGGCACAGCGGCTCCATCGTCACGGCCGGCCCGTCCGGCGCGAGCACGATGGGCGGCCCGGGTGGCGGAGGCGGCCGGGGCGGTGCTCCCCAGGGCGGCGGCTTCCCCGGCGGCGCGAACGGGCAGGGCCAGGGCCGGGGCGGTCCCGGCAACGGCGGCTTCCCCGGCGGCGGAACCGCTCCGGGCCAGAACGGACAGGGCAACGGCGCCCCCGGCACCGGCCAGGCCCCGAACGGCTCCACGGCCCCGAACGGGCAGACCGGCGAGGGCGGTCCGGCAGGCGGCGGTGCCGGCGGTGCGGGCGGCGCCATGGGCGGCCTGCTCAACGGCGCCCAGGTCGACTCCCAGGCCAAGAAGCTGCTGGAGACCGACGCCGACCAGTACACCTGGGCCGCGGCCGCGATCGGCTCCCAGAACGCCGCGAGCTACCAGCTCAGCACCGGCGACCCGGTGATGGCCATCGGCGGATTCAACGGAACGGACCCCTCACCGACCCTGGCCCAGTTCAAGAAGTACGTGGCGGACGGCCGCATCCACTACTTCATCGGCGGCTCGGGCACGGGCGGCGCCATGGGCGGCGACTCCGGCAGCTCGGCGCAGATCACCTCCTGGGTGCAGGCCAACTTCAAGGAGCTCACGGCCGGTTCGGCCACCTTCTACGACCTCACCCGGCCGACGGGCTGACCGGCGCCCGGCGCGGCGGGGGAGAATGCGGGCATGGTGAAGTCGGAGCGGCAGGGGCCGCGGGCGAGTGTCTGGCTGGCGGGCGAGGAACGCCGGGGCGGGCGGCGCGGCGGGCAGCCGTCCGGCCTCGACCGGGACAGGATCACCGAGGCCACGGTGCGGCTGCTGGACGCCGAGGGCCTGGCCGGGTTCTCCATGCGCCGGCTGGCCGCCGAGCTGAACGTCACGGCGATGTCCGTCTACTGGTACGTGGACACCAAGGACGACCTGCTCGAACTCGCCCTGGACGCCGTCTTCGGCGAACTGCGCCACCCCGGGCCGCAGGCGGACGAGGACTGGCGGGGACAACTGCGCGCGCTGGCCCGGGAGAACCGCACGCTGCTGGTGCGCCACCCCTGGCTGTCCCCGCTGCTCGGCACCTATCTCAACATCGGGCCCCACGCGCTGGCCTTCTCCCGGGCGGTGCGGGCCGCCATGCGCCGCAGCGGCCTGCCCGCGCACCGCGTGACCGGCGCCCTGTCCGCCGTCTTCCAGTTCGTCCACGGCTACGGCACCGTCGAGGGCCGCTTCCTGGCCCGCGCTGCGGACACCGGTCTGACGCCGGACGAGTACTTCCAGGACTCCTTGAGCGCGGTGTCCGGGTCGCCGGGCACCGCGGGCGTCGTCGCGGAGTCCCGGGACATCATGGCGGCCCGCGACGGCGACACCGTCGCGGATCTGCTGGACCGGGACTTCGAGTTCGCGCTCGACCTGCTCGTGGCGGGCATCGAGGCGATGGCCGAACGCGGCTGACCGGCCCGCGGCCTGCGCTCGGCCGCCGCCGCGCCCCCGGCGGTCAGCCGTCCGACGCCAACCGGGCCGGGAAGCCACCCGTCGCCACCGGCCCCCACTTCTGCGGGGTCACCCGGAGGATCGACTTGCCCTGCTCGACCATGGCCCGCCGGTACTCGTCCCAGTCGGGGTGCTCACCGGCGATGTTGCGGTAGTACTCCACGAGGGGTTCCACGGACTCGGGCGGGTCGACGACCTCCGCCGTGCCGTCGACCTGGACCCAGGGGCCGTTCCACTCGTCGCTGAGCACGATGAGGCTGACCCGCGGGTCACGCCGGGCGTTGCGGGTCTTGGCCCGCTCGGGGTACGTGGAGATCACGATCCGGCCGGAGTCGTCGACCCCGCAGGTCAGCGGCGACCCCTGCGGGCTGCCGTCGGCCCGCCGGGTCAGCAGGACCGCCCGGTGCCGGGGGCGTACGAAATCCAGCAACTCGTCCAGGGAGACTCGGGTGTTCGTCGCGATGTTCGGTGCCATGCCGCCAGCCTAGGCCGCGGCCCCGCCCTCCGGCCCGGTCCCCGATCCGCTCCAGGCCCCGTTCTCCGGCCGCAGGGCCTCGGCGAGGTTGTCGTACACCGGCACGTCCCGGCGCAGGCCGGACAGTTCGAGGACACGGCTCGGTACGCCCTTCGGGGCGGCCACCACCCGCAGCCGGGCGGGTGCGCGCAGCCGGCGGTGGACGGCGTCGAGGAGGCGCACGCCCTGGGAGTCCATGAAGCGGGTCTCGGTCAGGTCCAGGACGAGCAGGCGCAGTTCCTCGGACCGCCGGTCCACGGCGGCCGTGATCAGGGCGAGCAGCCCCGTGGCATTGCAGAAGTCGATCTCACTGGGCATGGCGAGCACGGCGCAGCCGGGCGGCTCGCACGGTTCGCGGCGCTGGGGAAGGAAGGTCACGGCACTCACCTGACAAACGTCCGTCGGGCTTTTGGCTGGGCCGCTTCCTGACCCGGTCCCATTCCAACACGCGAGGAGCCGGTACGGAAGGCGCCCGCCCCTCCTTCGGCCGGGCGTCACCGGCACGCAACCAAGCAGCTAAAGTGCTGTTCGTCCTGTGCTCGCAGTCGGGAATGTGCTGCGGAGCTCTCCTGCGCACGGCCGTTTGGCCGCGCATGCCGAAGAGGTTCGTGGTGGCTGCGTCCGAATTTACTGATTTGCCGCGTTTTCCGGTGGGCTTCGAGCTGGCCGAGGCCCTGACCGCGGCGGCTCGGCAACTGCATGGGCCGGGCACCCCGGACCGCACCCTGGACACGGCGGTCGGGCTGGCGGTGCGCCTCCTGCCCGGCGCGGAGCACGCGGGCATCTCGGAGATACAGCGCAGCGGCCGGCTCCGCACACTGGCCTGGACCGACGAGGCCGTACGGTTCGCCGCCGAGCCCCGGCACGGGGTCCGCGAGCCGCACCCGGACTGGGAACACCTGTGGACCACCCCCGTGGTGCGGACGGCCGACAGCGAGGCCGGCGGCGAGAACCTCCTTTCGGTCCTCGGCCTGCGCTCGGCGCTGTCGCTGCGGCTGCGCGCCGACCGGCGCCGCCTGACGGTGCTGACGGCCTACGCCCGCAAACCGCACGCCTTCGACGACGACGCCACCCGCATCGGCCGGCTGTTCACCGCGCACGTCTCCCTCGCTCTGGACTCGGCGACCGTGCGCGAGCAGCTCACCGAGGCGATGCGCACCCGGGACCTGATCGGCCAGGCCACCGGCATCCTCATGGAGCGCCTGGACATCGACGCGGCCGGCGCCTTCGACTCCCTGGTGAGGGCCTCCCAGCGGGAGAACGTGAAACTGCGCGACCTCGCCCGCCGCATCGTCGACGCGAACACCGGTGCGGGCGGACGAGGCGTCAACGAGCGGTGAGGGGATATCCGTACGGGCATGACCTCGGAGACACCCGACACCCTCGACCGGGCGATGGCACGCAGCCAGGGCCTCGACACCCTGCTGCGCGATCTGACCGACCGTGCGGTCGCGGCGGTGCCCGGCGCCGTGGCCTGCTCGGTCACGGTGAGCAGGGCCGACCGGCTGATGACCCTGGCGGGCAGCGCCGGCCTGCCCGGCGGCCTGGACCTGCGGCAGTACGAGAACGGCTCGGGCCCCTGCGTGGACGCCGCCGAGACGGAGAGCGCGCACTACGCCCCCGACCTGGCCACCGAGTCCCGCTGGCCCGCCTACACCCGGTACGCGCTCGCGGCCGGTGTGCGCTGCGTCCTGGCGCTGCCGCTGGCCGTCGAGGGCGAGACGGGCGCCGCGCTCAACCTCTACGGCCTCGAACCCGACGCGCTCGCGAGCGGGCGCGAGACGGCGGGCGTTTTCGCGGGGCGGGCCGCGGCCGCCGTGAACGAGGCCCTGCGCATCGAGCGGCAGCAGGCCTCGGCGGCCGACGTGCGCACCGCCCTGCTCTCCCGCAGCGTCATCGACCAGGCGGTCGGCATGCTGATGGCCCGCGAGCGGATCGACGCCCACCGTGCCCTGGAGCGGCTGCGCCGGGCCTCGCAGGACCGGAACGTCAAGCTCCGGGATCTGTGCGGAGAGTTGGTGGCTCGGGCGTCCGGCGGCGCCTCACGCGGCCGGCAGTGACTCCCCCTGGACCGCCTGGATGTCCAGCTCGATCCTGAGTGTCGTGCCGATGGCGGCGATGCCGGCCTGGACGACCTGGTTGTAGTTCATGGCGAAGTCCTCGCGGTACAGTTCGGTCGTCGCGCGGAACGCCGCCCGGGTGCCGCCCCACGGGTCGGCGCCGGTGCCGAGGTAGGCCAGGTCCAGGTCGACGGCGCGGACGACGCCGTGCAGGCCGAGTTCGCCGCGGACGGTCCAGCGGTCCGGCCCGGTCTCCGAGACCCCGGTGGAGCGGTAGGTGATCTCCGGGAACCGCTCGAACGTCCAGGAAGTCCGCGGAGCGCAGATGGGTGTCGCGCGTGCCGTTGCCGGTGTCGATGGTGGCCGCCCGGATCACCGCCTCCACCCGGGACTTGGTGACGTCGTCCGGCGCGATCTCCACCGTGCCGGCGAAGTCGGTGAACCGGCCGCGCACGCTGGAGATGCCGAGGTGCTGGGCGATGGCGGCCACGCTGGAGTGGGCCGGGTCGATGGTCCACGGGCCGGGCGGCGGCAGCTCGGTGCCGCCCTGGCGGGCCAGCGTCACGGTGCCGACCTCGGCCCGGCCGCTCGCGGTGACGATCGCGCTGGAGGCGGCGGGCGCGTAGCCGACGGCGGTGACGATGACGGTGTACGCACCGGGTGCCAGCGTGGTGGTGTCCCGGACCGCGCCCTCGGGGTCCGCCTCGGCGCGCAGCACCTGAGCGCCGGTCATGTCGGTCATCGTGACGACCGCGTGCGACACGGCCCATCCGTCCCGCGTGCGGATTCTCGCGGTCAGTCCCATCCCGTTTTCTCCCTGCGAAGGCTTGAAACTGGTCATGAAAGAAACCGGCCCGCGGCGGCGGACGCGTCTCCGCTCGGAGCGCGCACGCCGCCGCGGGCCGGGGCCCGGTCACTCGCCGGGGTGGGCGAGTTCGATGTCGTGGCCGTCGACACCCGGGCCGGCGACCGTCAGGGCCGTCGCCACCGGCGGGTAGCCGGTCGCGATGACGGTGTACTCACCGGCGTCCAGGTCGGTGAAGGCGTACGCCCCGTCCGCGCCGGTGGTGGCCGTGCCGACCACGTTGCCGGCCGCGTCGACCAGGGTGACGCGGGCGTCGGACAGCGGACCGTGCGGCGCCCGCACGACGCCCTCGACCTGTGCCCCGGCGTCGAGTTCGACCTCGACGTGGGTGACCCCGGTGCCGCCGACCTCGACGGGCAGGGCACGCGGCCGGTAGCCGGGGGCGTTGACCGCGACGGTCACCGTGCCCGGCACCAGTTCGGTGAAGGAGAACTCGCCCTGCTCACCGGTGGCGGCGGTGGCCAGCAGGTCCCCGCGCACATCGGTCACGATCACCATGGCGTCCTTGACCGGCAGCCCGCTCTCCAGGGCGCGGACCAGTCCGGTCAGCCCGCTGGTGCCGCTGAGCAGGATGTCGTAGGCGACCGGCTCGTCGTTCACGACGATCGTGGAGGCCTGCGGCTGGAAGCCGTCGGCGGAGGCGATCAGGACGTACGACCCCGCGCTCGGCGCGTCGAGGGTGTAGGAGCCGTCGGCCTGGGCGACCGAGCGGCCCAGTTGCCGGCCCGCCAGCGAGATCAGCGTGACCGCGGCCTGCGGGACCGGGGCGGACTCGGCGCCGCGGACGAAGCCGCGGACCGCGATGCCGCCGGAGACGGGTGCCTCCGGCTCACCGGAACCGGTCGCCGTGGCGACGGCGGCGAGCTGCTGCGTGGCCGCGGGCCGGGCACCGGCGTCGGCGACCGAGGCGACCGAGCCGTCCGGGGCGACCGGAGCATCCGCCGGCGCACCGGCCGGGACCGGCTCGTCGGCGACCCGGACCGCCTCGGCCGGGGCCGGGGCCCCGGGAGGTGCGGTCTCGGCGGCGGCCTCCGCCGCCTGGGCGAAGGCGCCCGTGGTGCGCAGCGGGACCTCCTTGATGAACAGCGTCACCAGGAAGGCGAGCAGGGCGATCGGCGCGACGTACAGGAAGATGTCGGCGATGCCGTGCCCGTAGGCGCTCGCCAGCCAGTCGCGGATGCCGGGGGGCAGCAGGTCCATGTCGGGCAGGGCGGTGCTCCCGGAGGCCTTGGCGGCCGCCGCCTGCTCCTGCGGGCTGAGCTGCCCGATGGTGTCCGCGGCGTGGTGGGCGATCCGGGTCGACATCACGGAGCCGAGCACCGAGACGCCCACCGCACCGCCGAGCGAGCGGAAGAAGGTGACCGTGGAGGACGCGGCGCCCAGGTCGCCCGGTGCCACCTGGTTCTGCGTGCAGAGCACCAGGTTCTGCATCATCATGCCGACGCCGAGACCCATCAGCGCCATGAAGATGCCGATGTGCCAGTACGGGGTGTCGTAGCGCATGGTGCTGAGCAGACCCAGGCCCGCGGTCAGCAGCACACCGCCGGCCAGCAGCCAGCGCTTCCACTTGCCGGTCTTGGTGATGACGATGCCGGAGACCGTGGACGAGAGGAACAGACCGCCGATCATCGGAATCGTCATGACGCCCGACATGGTCGGGGACTTGCCCCGGGCCAGTTGGAAGTACTGGCTGAAGTAGACGGTGCCCGCGAACATCGCGATACCGACGAACAGCGAGGCCAGCGAGGCCAGCGAGATGGTGCGGTTCCTGAACAGCCGCAGCGGGATGATCGGCTCGCTGGCCCTCGACTCCACGAAGAGGAAGATCAGCGACAGCGCGATCGCGCCGCCGACCATGGTTGCGGTCTGCCAGGACATCCAGGAGTACTTGTCGTCGGCGAAGGTGACCCAGACCAGCAGCAGGCAGACGGCCGCGGTGACGAAGAAGGCGCCGGCCCAGTCGACCTTGACCTTCCGCTTGAGCACGGGCAGGTGCAGCGTCTTCTGCAGCACGATCAGCGCGATGATCGCGAAGGGCACGCCGACGTAGAGGCACCAGCGCCAGCCGAGCCAGCTGGTGTCGGTGATGACGCCGCCGAGCAGCGGACCGCCGACGGTCGCGACGGCGAAGGTGGCGCCGAGGTAGCCGGAGTAGCGGCCGCGCTCACGCGGGGCGATCATCGCGGCCATGATGATCTGCGCCAGGGCGGACAGACCGCCGGCGCCCAGGCCCTGGATGCCTCGCGCGGTGATCAGCATGCCCGGGTTCTGCGACAGGCCGGCCACGACGGAGCCGATGACGAAGACGAGCAGGGCTATCTGGACCAGGGCCTTCTTGCTGAAGAGGTCCGCGAGCTTGCCCCACAGGGGAGTGGAGGCGGTCATCGTCAGCAGCGAGGCGGTGACGACCCAGGTGTAGGCGCTCTGGCCGCCGCCGAGGTCGCCGATGATCTCGGGCAGCGCGTTGGTGACGATGGTCGAGGACAGGATCGCGCAGAACATGCCGAGCAGCAGCCCGGACAAGGCCTCCATGATCTGCCGGTGCGTCATCGGAGCGTCTCCGGAGGAGCCTCCCCCGTGCTTGGCATGAGCCCGCACACCGGCTGGTGTGGTCGTTGCCATGGACTTCCTTTGCTTATGTGGTGATCGCGGGTGTACGGGGTGTACTGGGGGACTGTTCGTCCCCGGGCGGTGCGGGAGGCCGGGCCGCGGGGACCCGGCAGTCGTCGAAGCTGGCCCGGAGCCGCGCCATGAGCCGGGTGAGCTGGCCGACCTCCTCGTCGGACCAGTCGCTCAGCCGATGGGCGAGCATCTCGGTGGTCCGCTCGGCGATCTCGTCGAGCAGGCCCCGGCCCGCGGGCGTCAGGCGCAGAATGCGCGAACGCTTGTCGGCGGGGTCGGGGAAGCGTTCGATCCAGCCTCGTTCGGCGACGTGTGCGACGTGGCGGCTGGTGACCGACATGTCCACGGCGAGCAGCTCGGCGAGCTTGCTCATGCGCATGTCGCCATGGCGGTCGAGCAACGTCAGTACGGCGGCGGATCCGCCGGGGCAGTCGGCCGGCAGCAGTCGGCCCAGCTCCCGCTTCACCGCGCCGAAGGCGCTGAACTGGCGGATCAGCTCCTCGTACTGCGTCTCTCCGACCATGCGCACCTCCCCTATTTCGTTGCTTAGGGCAACCATAGAAGCAGTTAGTTGCTACGGGCAAATAAAGGCGGGCGTCGCGGAATAAAAAGTTGGCAAAGGCAAGTATTGCGAAAGTAAATGCGCAGGTGGTAACCGGTGGGCGGGGGCAAGGCGACTGGGGAGCCCCGCACTTGGGTCGCACCCGCGGATTCGCTAGTGTCTCGGCCCATGGCTAACAACCAGGGCCCCCAGGGCAATAACGACCCCGCAGGCAGCACCCAGATGTTCCGCGCGTTCGTCGACGACGCCCCCCAGGCCCGGCAGGCGGCCCCCGCCGCCTCCTCCGGGCCCCGCATCGGCCTGATCGTCGGCATCGTGGCCGCCGTGATCATCGTCGCGGCCGTGGCCTGGCTGGCGCTGAAGTAGGACCGGCACAGGCGCAGCACAGGCGCATACGACGACGACCGCCGCGGCACCCCCGAGGGGCCGCGGCGGTCGTCGGGCTGTCGTAGTCGGGCTGTCGTGGGCGTGGTCCGGATCAGTCGGAGATGAGGCCCTCGCGCAGTTGCGACAGGGTCCGCGTCAGCAGCCGGGAGACGTGCATCTGGGAGATGCCGACCTCCTCGCCGATCTGCGACTGGGTCATGTTGGCGAAGAAGCGCAGCATGATGATCCGGCGCTCCCGGGGCGGCAGCTTGGCGAGGAGTGGCTTGAGGGACTCGCGGTACTCCACGCCCTCCAGCGCCGTGTCCTCGTAGCCCAGGCGGTCCGCCAGCGAGCCCTCGCCGCCGTCGTCCTCCGGGGCCGGGGAGTCCAGCGAGGAGGCGGTGTAGGCGTTGCCCACCGCGAGGCCGTCGACGACGTCCTCCTCGGACACGCCCAGCACGGTGGCCAGTTCGCCCACCGTCGGCGAGCGGTCCAGCTTCTGGGACAGCTCGTCGCTGGCCTTCGTCAGGGCCAGCCGCAGCTCCTGGAGGCGGCGCGGGACGCGCACCGACCACGAGGTGTCGCGGAAGAACCGCTTGATCTCCCCGACCACCGTCGGCATCGCGAAGGTCGGGAACTCCACGCCCCGTTCGCAGTCGAAGCGGTCGATCGCCTTGATCAGGCCGATGGTGCCGACCTGGACGATGTCCTCCATCGGCTCGTTGCGGGAGCGGAAGCGGGCGGCGGCGTAGCGCACCAGCGGGAGGTTGAGTTCGATCAGGGTGTCCCGGACGTAGGCACGCTCGGGGCTGTCCTGGTCGAGGGCGGCGAGCCGCAGGAACAGGGAGCGGGACAGGGTGCGGGTGTCGATGGCCTCCGTGGCCGGAGGGGTCTGGGCCGGCACGGCGTCAAGGGTCGGTACGGTTTCGACGACCTGCACGTCGTCGACGGGACCGAGTGCCCCGAGCGTGTCGGGCGCGGTCTCGCTCTCCGCGAGCGCGAGCACCTTCGAGCTGCCCTGGTCTGCGGACATGCCACCCCCTTTGGGTCGCGGGACGGTCACGGCACACGCTCCCACGGCGGGAACGCAGCCTCCACCTGAATACCGGAGCCGAAGCTCCGGCAAACGCGTCTCCGGCAGAATGTCACATGTCGGCAACGCGCTGTAGTGACATGTCGACATCTGAGACGCGAATAGCCCCTGGAAAGAGGGGGTCTGACGGTCTTTCGGCCCCATTCCGCCCGCATTGGCCCCGGTGAGCGATTCGCTCGTCCCGGTGACCCCTCGCTCGGGCTTTCGACTGCCGCCCGAGTCCTTGTCGAGGTTACGCGTCGATCCGGTTCGCGGACCGCAACCGCTGGAAGCTACGCGCCAGCAGCCGCGAGACGTGCATCTGGGAGACGCCGAGTTCCGCGCTGATCTGCGACTGGGTCAGATTGCTGTAGTAGCGCAGCAGCAGGATGCGCTGCTCGCGTTCCGGGAGCTGGACGAGCAGATGCCGGACCAGGTCGCGGTGCTCGACCCCGTCGAGGGCGGGGTCCTCGTAACCGAGCCGGTCGAGCAGTCCGGGCAGCCCGTCGCCCTCCTGCGCGGCCTCCAGCGAGGTGGCGTGGTACGACCGTCCCGCCTCGATGCAGGACAGCACCTCCTCCTCGGTGATGCGCAGCCGCTCGGCGATCTCGGCGGTCGTCGGAGAGCGCCCGAAGGCGGTCGTCAGGTCCTCGGTCGCGCTGTTGACCTGCACCCACAGCTCGTGCAGCCGGCGCGGTACGTGCACCGTGCGGACGTTGTCGCGGAAGTACCGCTTGATCTCGCCGACCACGGTCGGCATCGCGAAGGTCGGGAACTGCACGCCGCGCTCCGGGTCGAAGCGGTCGATGGCGTTGATGAGCCCGATGGTGCCGACCTGGACAACGTCCTCCATCGGCTCGTTGCGGGAGCGGAAGCGGGCGGCGGCGTAGCGCACCAGCGGGAGGTTCGCCTCGATGAGCGCCGCCCGCACCCGGTCGTGCTCCGGTGTGCCCGGGGTGAGGCCCTTCAGCTCGCCGAAGAGCACCTGGGTCAGGGCCCGGGTGTCGGCGCCCCGGCTGCGCTGCGGCGCGGCCTCCCGCGCGGACGGCTCCTGGGCCTGGGCCTGGGCGGGCGGCGCGGGCTGTGCGGGCGGTGCTTGAGGCGCAGTACTGGCCGGCACGGTCAACTCCACCTCGTGATCCGTCAACTCTTCCGTCAACTCATCCGTCAAAAGCGGTCATAGCATCACAAGACATGTGCACTGTGTGCAAGCACCGTATAGCGCCGTGTTGAACGAGTGCCGAGGTGGCGGGCGGGGGCGAACGCGAAGCGGCCCCGCACCGGGAGGTGCGGGGCCGGGATGCCGCGGTCGTACTAGAACTCGTAGTCGGCGATCACCCAGGTGGCGAACTCCCGCCACAGTGCGACGCCCGCCTGGTGCGCCGGGTGGTCCACGTAGCGCGCGAGGGCGTCGGGGTCGTCCACGGCCGAGTTGATGGCGAAGTCGTAGGCGATGGGGCGGTCGCTGATGTTCCAGGCGCACTCCCAGAAGCGCAGCTCCTCGATGCGGTCGCCGAGTGCCCGGAACGCCTCGACGCCCCGCACGACGCGCGGGTCGTCGCGCTCCACGCCGTCGTTCAGCTTGAACAGCACCAGGTGGCGGATCATCAGTTTCCTCCGTTGGCGGCCCAGGTCATGAAGTCGCCGACGGCTCCCGCCGCGTCGGATATGCCCTGGAAGCCGATCTGGACGTAGTCGGCGGCCTTCGCCGGATCCGTGATGATCACATACAGCACGAAGACCACGAGCACGTAGACGGCGATCTTCTTCGAGTTCACCGCCACCGCGGCCTCCCCCTGGGACTGTCCCTCGGACTCCTGCGTTACCGGCGGTGAGTGTAACTGTCCGGCCCCATGGGTGATCAATGCCCGGCCGCCGTCGCCGATTCGCCCCACGCGTCTCCGACTTGGCGCAACGCGAAGGGCCCGGTCCGTCGGACCGGGCCCTTCTTCGGCGGTAGCGGAGGGATTTGAACCCTCGGTGACTTGCGCCACACTCGCTTTCGAGGCGAGCTCCTTCGGCCGCTCGGACACGCTACCGAGACAGACCTTACAGCACGGCGCGGCGTGGTTTGAAATCGGCAGAGGGTGGTCAGCGGTCGCGGAAGAAGTCGGTGAGCAGCCGGGCGCAGTCGGCCGCGAGGACGCCCTCGATCACCTCGGGACGGTGGTTGAGACGCCGGTCGCGGACCACGTCCCACAGGGAGCCGGCCGCGCCCGCCTTGTCGTCGCGGGCGCCGAAGACGACGCGTTCCACGCGGGACTGCACGAGCGCGCCCGCGCACATCGTGCACGGCTCCAGGGTGACGACGAGTGTGCAGCCGGCCAGCCGCCACTGGCCGAGTGCCGCGGCGGCCCGCCGGATCGCGAGGACCTCGGCGTGGGCCGTCGGGTCGCCGGTGGCCTCGCGTTCGTTGTGCCCGGCCGCCAGCACGGCATGGCCGTCGGGTGCCAGTACGACGGCCCCGACCGGGACGTCCCCGCCGAGCCCGGCCCGCCCGGCCTCGGCCAGGGCGAGCCGCATCGCGACCCGCCACCGGTCGCGCACCGGGTCGGGCGGTACACGGTGGTGGGCCACGTCGGCCACGGCTTCCTCTCGGGCCCGTTCGGGCGGCGCGGTCAGCGGACGGTCTCCAGGACCTCGGAGGCGCCCAGGGCCTCGGCGATCTCACCGACCGCGTCCCCGGACATCGAGCGCAGTTCCTTCTCGCTCACGCCGAGGTCGTCGAGGACCTCCGGGTCGCCGACCGGGCCGTGCGGCACGGAGGCGTCGCCGGTGCCGGCGGCCGCGTCGGCGCCGTCGTCGGAGTCCTCGGCGTCGTCGGACTCGCCGTCCTCCGTGCCGTCGAGGTCGAGGGCGTCGAGGACGTCCCCGTCGGCACCGGGTTCCCGGCCGAGCAGCTCGTCGGTGAGCAGGATCTCCCCGTAGCTGCTGCGGGCCGCCGCGGCGGCGTCCGAGACGTAGATGCGGGGGTCCTCCTCGCCGTCCACCCGGACGACTCCGAACCACGCGTCCTCCTGCTCGATCAGCACGAGCACCGTGTCCTCGTCGGGAGAGGCCTCCCGGGCGAGGTCGGCCAGATCCGACAGGGTCTCCACATCGTCGAGTTCCGTGTCGCTCGCTTCCCACCCGTCTTCGGTGCGCGCGAGCAGTGCGGCGAAGTACACCGTGACTCTCCCACTGGTCCTAGGCGTGCCGGTTGGGGGTCCCCCCGGCGGAGGTTACGGGCGGGGAAGCGGTGCTCCGAGCCCCACCCACTCGGAATCGTGGCAGAAACAAGGCACTCAGGGGACGTCTTCGGCGCCCTGTGTCCGGCAGTTTTGACCATGGTCCCGGGAGTACGCACCCGGTTAGCCCCCCATCAGCGCCTTCTTCGCCGCCACGTGCGGATCGTACGCGGCTGTCCGTGGCGGCCGCGTACGCCCGTCCCCACCAACGCCGGCGCGGCGCGCGATCTTCCCGGCCGGTTCGGGAAGCCGTCAGGACGGCCGCCGGTCGGGGAGCCGACCGGACAGCGACAGCAACAGCAATAGCAACAGCAACAGCGATAGCAACAGCAAAGCGGCAGCTACCAGCGGAAGGTGCGCATGCGCAGCGCGTGGCGCAGCCGGGCGGCCTTGGCGCGGCGCGGCTGGACGCGGTCCCGCAGCTCCCTGGCCTCCGCCAGGTCGCGCAGGAACTGGGCGCGGCGCCGGCGGCGCTCGGCCTCGCGGTCCGGCTCCGTACCCGGCTCCGTCCCGCCGTGCTCCGTCCCGCCGTGTTCTGTCCCGCCGCGCTCCGTCCCCGGCCTCGTGCCGGGCGGCGGAGTGGTCTGGAAGTCCCCGTCAGTCACAGTGTCACCACCCAGCGTCCCGTTCTTCCCACCTTCCCCCGGCCGGGGGATTTGACGCCCGCGAACGGGTGGAGCGGTGGTCCGGGGGCTTGCCCGCCGGGGGGACGACGGTCCCGCGGGGCCCGGTTACTGTGGTGGACATGCGTCTCCACGTCGTCGACCACCCTCTGGTCGCCCACAAGCTCACCACGCTGCGCGACCAGCGCACCGACTCCGCGACCTTCCGCCGTCTCGCCGACGAGCTGGTCACCCTGCTCGCCTACGAGGCCACGCGCGACGTGCGCACCGAACAGGTCGACATCCAGACCCCGGTCTCACCGACCACCGGCGTCAAGCTCTCCTACCCGCGTCCGCTGGTGGTGCCGATCCTGCGGGCCGGTCTCGGCATGCTGGACGGCATGGTCCGGCTGCTGCCGACCGCGGAGGTGGGCTTCCTCGGCATGATCCGCAACGAGGAGACGCTCCAGGCCTCCACGTACGCGACCCGCATGCCGGAGGACCTGTCCGGGCGTCAGGTGTACGTCCTCGACCCGATGCTGGCCACCGGCGGCACCCTGGTCGCGTCGATCCGGGAGCTGATCAAGCGCGGCGCCGACGACGTGACGGCCGTGGTGCTGCTGGCCGCGCCCGAGGGCGTCGAGCTGATGGAGCGTGAGCTGGCCGGCACCCCGGTGACGGTCGTGACGGCCTCGGTCGACGAGCGCCTCAACGAGCACGGCTACATCGTGCCGGGCCTCGGCGACGCGGGCGACCGCATGTACGGAGCGGCGGAGTAGGGCTCCGGCCGCGCAGGCCCCGAGGTCCTGGTACGGCTGCTCAGCAGCTCTTCTTCTCGGTGGTGGGCGTCGGCTGCGGCGCGGTCAGCTTGGCCAGTGCCGTGTCGGCGTCCGCCGGCTTCGCCAGTCCTTTGAAACCGGCGCCGATGATCAGGTCGACGGCGGCGCCCTTGCGGGCCGCGTCGGCGCGCTGCTCGGCGCCGGGGAGCTGGGTGCCGAGCAGGGGGAGCGAACTCTTCAGGGAGGCGGAGGGGCCGAGCAGGAGGCCCGTGCCGTCGACCTTTTTGTCGTACTCCGCGGGCGCGTTGCCCACGTCGCCGACGCGGAAGCCGCGCTTCTCGAGTTCGTCGGCGGTCTGCTGCGCGAGGCCGCCGCGGGTCGTGGCGTTGAGCACGTTGACGGTGACCTGGCCCGGCTTCGGCACGGCCACCGCGGCGGGCGAGGGGCTCGCCTTCACGGTGGTGGTGACGCAGCCGGCGGTACCGACCGCGGACGCCTTGTCGCCGCCGGTGAAGACGTCGATGAGCTGCAGTGTGCCCCAGCCGAGCACTCCGAGGACGGTGACGCAGGCGACCGCGACGAGCGCGAACCTGCCGCGTCGCCGGGCGGGGCGCATCCGCGGGTACCGGTCCCCCGTGATCTTGTACTGGCCACCCATGCCGGGAGGAGTCAGCATGCTCATGAGCGCAGCGTAGTGCGCCGGAGCGGGGATGCCTATTAGATGATCAGTCGACGTTCGGTGGTTCGGTGCAATGCAACCCGAAAGGGTCAACCCGGGGGCCGTCGAGGGTCGTCGGGAGCCGCCGCGGGGCCTCGGGCGGGGGCGGTCAGTCGAGTTCGAGGACCCGCGCGTGCAGCACCTGGCGCTGCTGGAGCGCCGCGCGCACCGCGCGGTGCAGGCCGTCCTCCAGGTACAGGTCGCCCTGCCACTTCACGACGTGCGCGAAGAGGTCGCCGTAGAAGGTGGAGTCCTCGGCGAGGAGGGTCTCCAGGTCGAGCTGGCCCTTGGTCGTCACGAGCTGATCGAGGCGGATCGGGCGCGGAGCGACGTCCGCCCACTGCCGGGTGCTCTCCCGGCCGTGGTCGGGGTACGGCCGGCCGTTTCCGATGCGCTTGAAGATCACACGGAAAGCCTACCGGCCAAGACGACACGGGCGCAGCCATGGCGCCGGAGTGCGGCATCGGAAATGACGTGGCAAACCACGTCAAAAGGTGAAGACTGCGTGCCTGCTCGACGGAACCGGACCCTGTTCACGGCGTGTGCGGGGCCCGGCCGGCGCGTCCGCGCAGGTTCACGGCCGTGATGACCTCGACGATGCCGACGGCGAGGAGCCACCAGCCGCCGACCAGCATGAGGACGGCCGCGGACTCGACCGGCGAGTCGATCAGGACGATGCCGGCGACGACGGTGACGACACCGAGGAAGACGTGCCAGCCGCGCGCGGGCATCGCCGGGTCGTGCACGGCGGCCATGATCTGGGTGATGCCGCGGAACAGCCAGCCGATGCCGATCCACAGCGCGAGCAGCAGCACCGACTGCAGCGGGCCCCGGAAGCAGAACAGGCCGAGCAGGATCGACACCGCGCCGCTGACGAAGGCGAGGACCCGCAACGAGGTCCTGCTGTGCGTGCCGAACGCGGCGGCGAGCTGGAGGATGCCGCTGACGATCAGGTAGAGGCCGAAGAGCACTCCTGCGGCGAGCAGGGAGGCGCCGGGCCAGAGCAGGACCAGCACGCCCAGGATCAGGGAGGCGACACCGGTGAGAAGCACGGTCTGCCACGCGGCACGGGACAGCAGGGACAACGGCCCCTCGAAGGCCGGCTCGGGCTCGCGCCGCGCCCCGTACCGGGCGTGCACCCCACGGTCGTCGTACGGCGGCCCTCCGGGGGCCCCACTCGGTGGCTCGGTCATACCCCATGCTGGCGACACCCACGGCTCCCCCGCCACCCGAAACCCCCCACCCGGCTGAGCCTTGGGCCCACCGGCCCGGGGCGCTCGGCGCTGCGTCGGCGGGTCCGAGGGCGGACCCGGGAGCCCGAGGGCGGACCCGGCGGGCTTGACGCCGTACACGGGCGCCGACTGCACCCGATGGGCTTGAGGCTCTGGGCGGGAAGGTGAGAGGGCGGGCCCGGGGACCCGAGGCCGTACTCGGCGGGCCTGGGGCTGGATCCCGCAGGCCAGCCGCCGCGCACGGCGTGCCCGACGCCGCCGCCGGGCGCCCGAGGCCGCACCCGGCAACCCGTGGGGGACCAGGAGGCCCGGACCTGGGCTCCGAGGGCGGACCCGGCGGACCCGACGCCGTGCTCGGTGGGCTGGGGCCGCGCTCGGGGCGGACCCGGGGGCCCTGGGCCGAGGCCGTACTCGGCAGGCTGGGGCTGGATCTGGCGGGCCCGGTTGCTCATGGCGCGCCTGACGCCGCACCTGGGCGGTCGGCGCCGTGCTCGGTGGGCTGGGGCCGCGCTCGGGGCGGACCCGGGGGCCCTGGGCCGACGCCGCGCTCGGCAGGCTGGGGCTGGATCTGGCGGGCCCGGTTGCTCATGGCGCGCCTGACGCCGCACCGGGCGGCCGACGCCGGTGCTCGGCCCCGGTCCGGTGCCCGGCACCCCGGCCCCGTGCCCGGCACCCGGCCCTGCGCTCGGCGCACCCCGTCCCGTGCCCGGCCCCGCCCCCGGCGTATCGGCCCTGCTACTTGCCGGAGGCGGTCCTTGCCGCTGCCTTCGCTTGTTGTTTGTGGGTGCGGACCTTGGTCAGGGACTCCGGGCCCGTGATGTCGGCGACGGAGCGGAAGGCGTCGGGTTCGCCGTAGGGGCCCGCGGCCTCGCGCCAGCCCTCGGGGTGGACGCCGAGCTGCTTGCCGAGCAGGGCGAGGAAGATCTGGGCCTTCTGCTTGCCGAAGCCCGGCAGGGCCTGGAGCCGCTTCAGCAGCTCCCCGCCGGTGTCGACGCCCCGCCAGACGGCCTCGGCGTCACCGTCGTAGGTCTCGACGAGGTACCGGCACAACTGCTGGATGCGGCCCGCCATCGAGCCGGGATAGCGGTGCACGGCCGGCTTGTCGGAGAGCAGGGCCGCGAACGCCTCGGGGTCCTGGGAGGCGATGTCGTGCGCGTCCAGGTCCTCCGCGCCCATGCGCCGGGCGATGGTCGACGGGCCCTTGAACGCCCACTCCATGGGCACTTGCTGGTCGAGCAGCATGCCGACCAGCGCGGCCAGCGGACTGCGGCCGAGGAGTTCGTCGGCCTCGGGGTCCTGGGCGAGATGAAGTGTGACGTCCATGCCCCCGATGATCGCGCCTGCGGGCTCAGGTCGCTCGCCAGTACCCCAGCGCGTTCACCCGCTGCTTGGGAACGCCCAGCTCCTTGCGGGCGTACGAGGACAGCGCCCGGGTCGTCGCCGTGTCGCAGGCGATCCAGACGTACGGCTCGGGCGTGGAGCGCACCAGTTCGGGCAGCGCCTCCTTCACCCGGGCGACCAGATGCGCGCCGGCGTCGCGGCGCGGCACGGCGCGGACCTCGTGGCGGTCGGGGTCGGTGCGGAAGGGGAGGCCGTCGCCGTCGCCCTCGAACCAGATCGTCGCGGGGACCTCCCCCATCGCGTCGAGGAGTGAGTTGAGGGCGGGCAGCGACGCCGGGTCCGCGACCGCGAAGAGGCGGGACGGGGCGGGCTCCGGGGCCTCGAAGCCGGTGCCCTGGACCGTCGCCTCGATGGTGTCGCCGGGCTTCGCCGCCCTGGCCCAGTCGCTCGCTCGGCCCTCGTGCAGGGCGAACTCCATGCTGAAGGTGCCGGCCACCGGATCCGGGTCGACCAGGGTGTAGCCCCGCTGGTGGGGTTTGCCGGCGTTGTCGAACCACAGCCGCACCCACATCGTGGGGTGGACGCCGGTCACGGCGAGCATGCCGCCGTCGCTCAGACGCAGCCGCCGAAAGCCCGGGGCCACGTCCTCGGTGTCCGTCACGGTGAACTCGAAGTCCTTCGCCCGCATCAGTCTGAGGACCGCGCCCTCCCAGCCCCGCCCCTGCGCCATCGTCGCCTCACCCTTCGCGTACTATTCGGCCACAACCTCAACTTAGGTAAGCCTAACCTAAAAGAAAGTGGGGGCACAGGGGTGAGTGCCGAGACCTTCCGCGACGCCTGGGGGATCCCGCACCTGCGCGCGGACAGCGCGGACGAACTCGCCCGCGCCCAGGGCCGGGTGACCGCCCGCGACCGCGCCTGGCAACTGGAGGTCGAACGGCACCGCGCCCAGGGCACCTCCGCGTCCTTCCTCGGACCCGAGGCCCTGTCCTGGGACCGCCTCGCCCGCCGCGCCCGCCTCGCGGACACCGCACGCCGCTGCTTCACCGCCCTGGAGGACAGGGACCCGCCGACGGCGGCCTGGGTACGGGCGTACGCCGACGGCGTGAACGAGGGGCTGGCCGCCTGCGAGGCGCCGGAGTTCGCCCGGGTGGACCTCGCCCCCGGCCGCTGGGAGCCCTGGACCCCGCTCGGCGTCTGGCTCGCCACGCACATCCTCTTCGCCGGCTTCCCCGCCAAGCTCTGGCGCGAGCACATCACCGCACACCTCGGCCCCGGCGCCGTCGCCCTCTTCGCCGACGGACCCGGCACCGCGGGCAGCAACGGCTGGCTGGTGAGCGGCGAGCGGACCGTGACCGGACACGCCGTCATCGCCGGAGACCCGCACCGCTGGATCGAGGACCCCGGCGTCTACCAGCAGATCCACCTGTCCTGCCCGGAGTTCGACGTCGTCGGCCTCGCCGTGCCCGGCGTCCCCGGCATTGCCCACTTCGGCCACACCGGCACGGTCGCCTGGGCCGTCACCAACGCCATGGCCGACTACCAGGACCTGTACCGCGAGCGACTGCGCCGCACCGGCGCCGGCGTCGAGGCGCTCGGCCCCGACGGCGCCTGGCACCGCGCCACCCGGCACACCGAGCTGATCCGGGTCGCGGGCGAGGCCACCGTCGAGGTCGAGGTCATCGAGACCGACCGCGGCCCGGTCGTCGCCGGCGGACCCGAGGGCCTCGACGACGGCACCCCGGCCGCCCTCAGCCTGCGCTACCCGCCCCGCGTCACCGCCGACCTCGGCTTCAGCGCCCTGCTGCCGCTGCTGCGGGCCCGCCGGGTCGCCGACGTGGACCGCGCCCTGGACGCGTGGGCCGAGCCGGTCAACGTCGTGCAGGCCGCCGACACCGAGGGCGGGCTGCTGCACCGGGTGGCGGGGCGCGTACCGGTGCGGCCGGCCGCCAACAGCCTGCGTCCGGTGCTCGCCTGGGAACCCGGCCACGAGTGGACCGGCTGGCACACCCCGCCCCGCGCCGGTCTCACCGACGGCGTCGCGGTGATGGCCAACCAGCGCGGCCCCGCCACCCCGCTCGGCGTCGAGTTCGCCCCGCCGCACCGCGCCGACCGCATCGCCGCCCTGCTCGCCGGGAAACAGTGCTGGTCGGCCGCCGACATGCCCGCCGTCCACACCGACACCCACCTCGGCTCGGCCGGCCCCCTCCTGGACCACCTGAAGGCCCTGGGCGACCTCACCCCCGAGGCCGGCGCCCTGCGCGACCGGCTGCTGGCCTGGGACCTGCGCATGGACGCCGACAGCACCGACGCGGCAGCGTACGCGGCCCTGCGCGCGGCGGTCGTACGCCGGCTGGCGGCGCACCCGGTCCTCGCCGCGGCGTCGGCCCCGCCCGCCTACCCCGAGGTGCTCCTGCCGTGGCTCGCGCTCGTGCCGCGCGTCGCCCACGCCCTCGAACACCTGCTGCGCGCCCGGGACCTGTACGGCATCGACCGCGCCGATGTCGTGCGCGCGGCCCTGGAGGAGGTGGCCGCGCGGCAGCCGGCGGGCGTCTGGGGCGACACGCACCGCCTCACCCCCCGGCGGGCGCTGCCGGAGGACAGCCACGGGACCCACACGGCGGAACCCGGTCTGTCCGGCGACCACGACTGCGTGCTGTGCACCTCCTCCGTGCCCGGCCTCACCGACCGCGCCGCGCGCGGGCCGGCCGCCCGGTACGTCTGGGATCTCGCCGACCGGCGGGACAGCCGCTGGGTGGTGCCGTTCGGCGCCTCCGGCGTGCCCGGCTCGCCCCACCACCGTGACCAGCAACCCCTGTGGCTCGGCGGGGAACTCGTCCCGGTGATCACCGACTTCGACCGGCTCACGAAGGAGACCGGGACCGGTGGCTGACCCGCACACGTCCCCGTACGCCTGCGCCCAGGAGCGGGAGGCGGACCCGCCCGGCGCCCGCCGCGGGAAGGCGCGACTCGCCTTCGCACGCCGGGAGGCGGCGTTCGCCGGGTGATGCCGCCGCCGACCGCGCCGGGGCTTCGGTGAGCGGGGCGGGGTCCGCGTCCGTACGTATGGCCGAGGCAGTGGGTCCGGACGACGGAGATGCGACGTGAGGTGTGGTGGCGGTGCGCGCGCTGGAGCCCGGGAGCGAGAGGGCCGACGAGGCCGAGAGGGCCGAGAGGGGCGAGAGGGCCGAGAAGGCGGGTGGCGGGTCGGGCGACGGGGATTCCGGGGGCTGGTGCTGCTGGGCACCTTGCTGGTCCTGCTCGCCCTCGGCGGCACCGGAACCGCGTCCGCGCACGCCGCCCTCCGCTCCAGCGACCCCGAGGACGGAACCGTCCTCCAGCACGCCCCCCGCCACATCACCCTGACCTTCGGCGAGTCCGTCGGCCTGCGCGACGACTCCTTCCGGATCCTCGACCCCGGCGGCCACCGGGTGCGCACCGGCGAGGCCGGGCACGCGGACGGCCGTTCCGACACGGCCCGGATCGCGCTGTCGGGCAAGCTGGGCGAGGGCACCTACACCGTGGCCTGGCGGGTGGTGTCGGCCGACAGCCACCCCGTCTCCGGCGCCTTCACCTTCTCCGTGGGCAAGCCCTCCGCGACCGCCGCGGCCGTGGACACCGGCCCCACGGAGAACCCGCTGACCGCCGCCCTCCACAAGATCGCCCGCTATCTCTCCTACCTCGCCGCCACCCTGCTCATCGGCGTGGCGGCCTTCGTCGCCCTGTGCCGCCCGCGTGACCCGGCCCCGCTGCGCCTGCCGCTGGTGGCGGGCTGGTGGACCCTGCTGGGGGCCACCGTCGCCCTGCTGGTGCTGCGTGCCCCGTACGAGGCGGGGACGGGGCCGTCCACCGCCCTCGACGCGGGAGCGCTCGGCGGCACCCTCACGACCCGTCCCGGTGTGCTGCTGCTGGTCAGGCTGGGGCTGCTGGTGCCGGTCGCGCTGTTCCTCGTCCGCATGGCCCGCGCCGACCGGCACCGGCGGCGCACGCCCCTCGCCGCCGCGGTGGGCGCCGTACTGGCCGTCGGCCTCGCCCTGACCTGGGCCGCCGCCGAACACGCCTCCGCCGGGATCCAGGTACCGGTGGCGATGACGTCGTACGTACTGCATCTGCTGGCCACCGCGGTCTGGCTCGGCGGCCTCGTCGCCCTGCTCGCCACCCTGCGCTCCGCCCCGGACGCCGCCACGGTCGCCCGCTTCTCCCGGATCGCCTTCGCCTGCGTGACGGTCCTGGTCGTCACCGGTGTCTACCAGTCCTGGCGCGGCCTCGGTTCCTGGCAGGCGCTCACCGGGACGACGTACGGCAGGCTGCTGCTCACCAAGGTGGCGCTGGTGGCCGTGCTGCTGGCCGTGGCCGCGGTGTCCCGGCGGTGGACGGCGGCGCTGGTGACGGGGGGCGCGGGGACGGGCGCCGTACAGGAGCGGGAGCACGAGCACGAGCACACGCGGTTGCGCGAGAGCGAGCGGGTGCCGGAACCGGTGGGCGGACCGCCGGCCGGGACCGCGGAGCCGCCCCGCACGCCGGGAGAGCCGGAACCCGCACCCGCACCCGCACCCGAACCCGCACCCGCACCCGCACCAGAGCCGGGATCGGAGCCGCCCGCCGGGGACGCACACCGGCGGGGGCTGCGCCGGTCCGTCCTGGTCGAGGCCGTCGTCGCGGCCGTCGTCCTGGCCGTGACGACCGTGCTCACCGGTACCCTGCCGGGCCGGGCGGCCGACGAGGCGGCACAGACCGCACCGGCGGGCGGGGTGCTGCCCGCGTCCGTCACCACGATCCCCTTCGAGATCGGGAACTCCGGCCGGGGCACGGTCCAGATCACCCTGGACCCCGGCCGCACCGGCGACAACGCGGTGCAGGCCGTGGTCTTCGGCCCCGACGGCAGCCTGGCCGCCGTACCCGAGCTGCGCCTCTCCTTCACCCTGCCCGACCGGGACATCGGCCCCCTGAACGCGGAACTCGTCGACCGGGGCGGCTACTGGAGCGCCAACTCCCTCACCCTCCCGTTCCCCGGCATCTGGACGATGCGGACGACGGTCCGGGTGTCGGACGTCGACCAGGTGAGCGAGACGAGGCGGATCCGGATCGCGCGGTAGGACGCGGTGGACGGGCGGGTACGAGGGCGGTACGAGGGCGGTATGTTCCGCGCGGGCCGGCTCCTTCCGTCGAACGGCGCACTCCGGCGTGCCGCGGGCCGGTGCCACGGCTAGAACCGAGCCATGAGCCAACCACCTGCGGTGCCGCCCGTCCTGATCGAGAACGTGCGGGTTTTCGACGGCGTGAGCGACCACCTCGGCGACCTGCGGTCGGTGTATCTCAGGGACGGCAGAATCGCCGGGGAGGCGGAGCGGCCCGACTCGGACGCGGTGGTCGTCGACGGCGGCGGCCGGGTGCTGATGCCGGGGCTCAGCGACGCGCACGTCCACCTGTTCGCGGCCGGTGCCACGATGCCGGAACTGCTGATGGCACCGACCGGGGTCCTCTACTACAAGGCCCTGGCGGAGGCGCGGCGGATGCTGATGCGCGGCTTCACCAGTGTGCGGGACATGGGCGGGGACACCGTCGCGCTGCGGCAGGTGATCGACGCCGGGCTGTTCCCCGGCCCGCGGATCTACCCGAGCCAGGCGGCGCTCTCCCAGACCAGCGGGCACGGCGACTTCTCCGACGTGCACCAGGCGGCGACGCTGTTCGGAGGGGCCCCGTCACGCGCCGAGACCTTGTCCTTCATGCGGGTCGTCGACGGGCGGGAGCGGGTGCTGACCGGGGTCCGCGAGCAGTTGAAGCGCGGCGCCAGCCAGATCAAGCTGATGGCCGGCGGCGGTGTCACCTCCTCCTACGACCCCCTGGACTCGGTCCAGTTCACCCTGGACGAGCTGCGGGCCGCCGTCCAGGCAGCGGCCGACTGGGGCACCTATGTGTCCGTGCACGTCTTCACCCCCGAAGGGATGCGCCGGGCGGTGGAGGCGGGCGTGCAGTCCATCGAGCACGGCCTCCTCACCGACGAGGAGACGATCGCCCTGCTCGCCGAGAAGGACGTGTGGCTCAGCACCCAGCCCCTGCTCGAAAGCGACCACACCTTCGCCTCGCGGGACTCGACCGAGAAGAACCGCCAGGTCTGCGACGGCGTGCGGCGCACCCTCAACTGGGCCCGCGCCCACGGCGTTAAGCTCGCCTTCGGCACGGACTTCCTGCTCGACCCCGCCGAGGCGCACAAGCAGGGCGAGATGCTCATCCGGCTGACCACGAGGTTCGGCTTCACCCCGGCCGAGACACTGAAGATCGCGACCTCGGGCAACGCCGAACTCTTCCGCCTCGCCGGCAAGCGCGACCCCTACCGCCAGGCACCCCTCGGAGTGATCCGCCCCGGCGCCTGGGCCGACATCCTGCTCGTCAACGGCGACCCCACACAGGACGTGAACCTCCTGGCCGACCCCGAGACCAACCTGGCGCTCATCGTCAAGGGCGGCAGAATCTACAAGAACCAGCTCGCCTGACCCGTGGCCCCGCCGTCCGCGGTTCCCGCACGCGCTGCCGGGGCTGCCCGGTCCGTGCTATTGAGCCGGGGAAATATCCACCCGCGAGGAAATTCAGTTCGAGTTTTGATCGATCATTTGGTCGAGTCCGGGGCCTCTGAGGTCTGACGTGCTGGCGGGTCTGGGAATGACAGAACTTCGGTCACTGCGGGTTATTGATCTGCTACCTTGGGTACGCACACGAGTCTGAGGAAACTTTTCGGGGGTGGTTGTCGTGCGTTGGGATAGTTTCGGGACTGGTGCACGCGCCGTTATGGATCCAACGGGAAAGGTCTTTCCGGCGCGGACGTTCGAACTCAGATCTTGAGGTGCGCTCATTCGATGACGGAGTGAGGGCCCTTATCTCTGCGCTGGACGCAGAGGAGGAGCAGCCCCCCGAGCCCGCCAGAGGGTCCCGGCGGCGCATGCGACGGCTGGGGACAGCCCTCTCCTTACCTCATTTGCGTCTTGTCGCCGTGACTGCGAGCTTCCTCTCGGCAGTCCTGACGTCGGCATTGGGGCTCATTTCCCTGGCAAGTGGGACCAATTGGCCCGTGGCCGTCATATCTGGGAGTTCGGTACTGGCCACGGTGGGTATCGGAGCCTTCTTTGTTGCCCTGCAGCACTCGCTCAAGCAACGGGAACGAGGCTTGCAGCACCGCGACAGCGAGGTGATGCGTCAAGCGGTCATGCAAATTGCCGAGAATCAGGTCGCTTCCCTTGAGACGCGAAGCCTGATTCGCCGCAGCAAGGCGAATCCGGAGCTGGCGAACGCGCTACTCATCGAGATCGTCTCGGAATACAACGAAGGTGGGCTCAAGAATCTTCCCCTCTCTGAGGCCCACTCTCCGAAGGTGAGCGTAGAGCAAGTCATGAGAACGGCGAGTGCCGATCACCCTGTGGTTCAAATGCTACGCCGGCTTGCATCAGATGTGCAGGGAGCACCGTAAGTATGTCCGAAGCGGGGGGAGAGGCTGGTTCGAAGGTAAATATCGACCAGCTCATCGAGCTGACCGGAAGACTGGGTAACGTAAAAAAGGACAGTCTCAAGCGGGCCCTCAAAGAAATCAACTACACGGCCCGCACAAAGCGGATCGACATGTATCTCGGGCATGCCACTACAGTGCTCGGAATCCTCATGGCCGGCGGGGTTGTTTGTGCCCTTATTTGGGTGGCGCACCGTATGGTTGAGGCGCATGAGGCAGGATATGGCGTCCTGCTCTGCGGCCTCCCGGCCTCTTCCATCGCGGCAATCTTCGTCATCAAGAAGCTTCCCGACTTCAAAGCACTTTCGTCAATGGCACGTCAGGTCCAGTCGGGGCAGCAGCAGGCGGACCAATTCCCCACATCCCGCACACCGATCGACGGCAATCCCAGCCCGGTTGACCAAACCGGCGGCGGCGCCTGACGGACGGCTGGAGCTGACCGATCCGGGCTTCGACTTCTCCGTGTTGAGCGAGTTCCGTGGTCGGCTCATCGCCGGTGGGGTCGAGGCCGGGGTGCTGGATGCGGTCCTGGAGAGTGTTTCGGCGGCCGGTCTGCTCAAGGCCGGCGGGCGTCAGCGCAGTGATGCCACGCATGTGCTGGCGGCAGTGCGGGAGGTGAACCGGCTGGAGTCCGTGGTGGAGGCGGTGCGGGCGGCACTGAACGCACTGGCGGTCGCGGCGCCGGGATGGCTGGCCGAGCGGACGCCGCCGGAATGGTTCGACCGGTACTCCGCCCGGCCGGAGGACACGAAGTTCCCCAGCCGCTGGGCTGCCCGGCCCAGTCATGCCGAGCAGGTCGGCCAGGACGGCATGACGCTCTTGCGGGCGTGTGGTCGGCCGAGGCGCCCCTGTGGCTGCGGGAGCTGCCGGCGGTGGAGTTCCTGCGGCAGATGTGGGTGCAGGAATACCAGGTCAGTGACGGTGAGGTGGGGTAGCGCAAGCCGAAGGACTGCCCGCCTGGGCGGTTACGCATCCGCTCGGTCTATGATCCGGACGCCCGCAACGGGGCCAAACGCGACCGGGCCTGGTGCGGCTACAAGGTTCATCTGACCGAGACCTGCGAACCCGATGCCCCGCACCTGATCACCGAGGTCATCACCACGACGGCGGCTGCTGCCAACGTCCACGTCACCGACCGGATCCACGACGGTCTTGCCCGGCGGGACCTGGTGCCGGACGTCCATCTATCCGACGCCGGTTACGTCGATGCCGCGCACCTGGTGTCCGCCCGCCGTGACCGCGGCATCGAACAGGTGGGACCGGTCGGCGCCAACACTGGCAGGCCGCCGCGAACAGCGGTTACGGCATCGACGACTTCGCCGTTGACTGGGACAACAAGCAGGTGATCTGCCCGAACGGCAGGACCAGCAGGCAGTGGCAGCCTGACGGGCGACGCTCGTCAGGCCCCGTGATCCGCGCCAGGTTCTCACCTGCGGACTGCTGTCCCTGCCCCTCACGCGACCAGTGCACCCGCGGCGTCACCTACATGGGACGCGAGATCACGCTGCGGCACCGCGACGAACACGAAGCGCTCCGCACAGCCCGGCGCGACCAGCAAACCGACCAGTGGCAGCAGCGCTACGGACACCGCGCCGGGATCGAGGGCACCATCTCCCAGGGCGTCCGCGCGTTCGGGCTGCGCAGGTCCCGCTACTGAGGCCATCCCAAAACCCACCTGCAACACCTGCTGACCCCAGCCGGAATGAACCTCGCACGCCTCGACGCCTGGCTCACAGGCACCCCACTCGCCCCGACACGCACCTCACACTTCGCAGCACTCCGCCTCACCGGATAAATCCGGTGAGGCGGAGTGAAGGGACATTCGCCAACAGTGTCCGGGAACGGTGGGGCCCCTCGACATCGTGCCCGGTGAGGCATTGGCGGAGGATACGAGATTCGCTCTGAACCAACGGTGAGGGAACGTGGCTACGCGTCCTGTCAGCCCGCGGCGGAGCCGAGATCGTGGTCGGTGATGCCGTGGCCGGGTCGAACTCGTACGGGCCGCACTGCCGGACAGCGGATGACGATCACGGGCCATGCGCAGCGCGGCGACGGCTCAGGCGCTGTACCTGCGCCGACGCGCCCTCCGTGCACACCCACCACACCGAATGCTTCTCGCACGCTCTTTCTGCGCGAATCCGATGCTAGTTCCCTGGCTGGGAAGGCACTCGGTTCCGACTGCGAGGTGGGGTATGGAACGTACGAATCACGGGACATCAATGGTCGGCAGGCACGACATCGGGGAGCGGTGCCCTGCCCACTTCCTCGGCAGCCTGTCGGGGCCGGTCCGGGAGCGACTGCTGAGCATCGGGTCCTCGCAGGAGTATCTGCCCGGGGAGAAGATCCTGGTGGAAGGGGCATCGGGCGATTACCTGGTGCTCTTGAGGAACGGCTGCGTGAAGGTCACCGGCAGGCTCGGCAACGGGCGCGAAGCCCTGATCGGCGTCCGGGTCGGCGGAGACGTGGTCGGAGAGATGGCCGTGATCGACAACGTCCCCAGGTCGGCCACGGTCACGGCGTGTGATGCTGTCGACGCCCACGTCGTCCAAGGCCGAGTGATGCGGAGCTTCCTCGACAAGTGCCCCGAGGTTGCCATTCAGATCGCGAGGCTCAGCAATCGCCGCCTGCGCACATCGAATTCCTGGCGTATCGCCTTCGGAGCGTTCTCCGTCAAAGTGCGGCTGGCCCGGGTGCTCGTCGAACTGGCCGAGAATCATGGCCGTCTCGTCCGCTCATGCACCGTCATCTGTATCAACCTCACCCACACCGAACTCGCTGGGCTCATCGGATCGACGGGGGAGTCGGTGCAGAAGGCTCTGGCGACTTTCCGCGCCGAAAGGATCGTCGAAACCGGGAGCCGTCGGATGGAGGTGATCAAGCTGGACCGCCTCCGCGAGATTGGACGCCTGCCGGCGACCGGCCGCTGACAGGACCGAGGAATCCGCACTATTACGGCCTGTGGGGGTTTTGGGGCCCACCGGCAGCACAGTTGGCGTCGACTCACTCAACGGCCCAAACCTATGAGTAGGTGATGGTTCACATGACATCGCACTCGACCGTCAGTCCCTGGGGCACGCCGCGACCGAACATCACCCGCCGCCTCTGCTTGGCGGCGGACATCGAGCAGTACAGCCGCTTCGACATCCCGGACCAGCAGGCCGCCCAGGCCCAACTCGCCCGGATGCTGCGGGCGGCAGCCGAACGCAGTGGGCTGGACCACGACAAGTGGTCCACCCAGCCGCAGGGCGACCTGGAGTTCGCTGTTCTCCCGTCAGGCACTCCCGAGCAACTGGTGTTGGGCGAGTACGTCACGCACTTGGCAGCCGAACTCGGCGGCCACAACGCCACCCGCCGGCCCGCCGAGCGGATGCGGCTTCGGCTGGCCATCGACACCGGTGTGGCCGCCACGGCCGCCCTGGGCTTTTCCGGCCCCGCTCCGATCGCGGTGGCGCGCTATCTGAACGCGCCCGAGGCGAAGCAGGCCCTGGCAGCCGCCGGGTCGGCGAGCCTGGTCGTGGTGGTCTCCGACCGGCTCTACCAGGACGTGGTGCGCTCGCGAGTCCACGGACTCGACCCGGACCAGTACCGCCGCATCCACGTGCGGCAGAAGGAGTTCGCCGGGTACGGCTGGGTCTGGTTGCCCGGTGTGGACCCGCGGGACACGCGGGAGCCCTCGCCGGGCGCGCCGGAGGACGGGCCGCAGCCTCCGGCGCGCCAGGTGGAACGGGAGCAGCCGAGCTTTGTGCAGCACGGCGTCCACGGCACCGCCATCCAGGGTGTGATCCACGGGTCCGTCATCCACGGTCCCGGGCCCGGCCGGGCAGGTCGATGAGCGACGACTCGCCCGTCGGAAGCTGCATCTCCTGCGGCAACGCGGCGGGCGGCAACCGCCAGCAGGGCACCCGGGGCCTCTCCGTCCAGGGCAGGACCGGCGACGTGCACTACTACGCCGCCTGCGACCACCACACCGCCGCGAGCGCGTTGCGCCGCACGGCCGGCTTCTCGCCGGCCCCCTACGAGACGTTGCGCCAGGAGCTGCACCGGATCATCCGGGCCTGCTCGCGCATCGTGGACGACCTGCGTGACGACACCGTCGACTCGGGAGGCTCACTTTGGGACTGATCCCCTACAACCGGGTGTTCGACGTTCTGGAGCACCGATTCCTGCCCGCCGACCTGCCCTTCCCGGTCACCACCGCCGACGGTCCGACACGGATCTCTGCCCTGACGGCCCGGCGGGCGTTGTACGGCAGGTCGGCTGACCCGCGGCTCCGTGAGGAGATCTGGCACGAGGCCGTCGACGCGGCGCGGTGCGACACCAGTGCGGCCGGGCATGGCCAACTGCTGGTGCTCTGGCTGGCCCTGCCCGTGATGCGACGTACCATCCACCGGATTGCGATCCGGTGGCCGATCGACCGGGCAGAGCTCGAATCCGAGGCACTGTTCGCCCTACTGGCAGTGCTCGCGGAGGTGGCACCGCATCCCCAGGAGACCGATCGCGCACTGTTGCGCCCCGCCGTCAACCGGGTCTGGGCGTTCGCCAAGGCCCGCCTGCGGGAGCGGCCGGTGGCGGATGTCGCGGCGTTGGCCGCCGCCCACCTCGCCGTCGAGGCGCCCGCGAAGTCGTCGGTCGGTGACTGGCAGGACGGCTGGGAACTGCGTGTGTCGCCGCCTGCCCGGCCGGACGGCCTGTCAGCGACAGTGCGGTTCAGCGTCACGCCAGAGCGTCTGGAGAGCTTTCGCCTGGGCGAGCTGGCAAGCCACTTGGGCCTCGGAGAGACCGTGCACCGGGCGCGACGCCCGAGCGAGGGCAGCCGGATCGGTACCCTGTCGCTGCGGCCGGTCGGAGAGCGGCGATGACCCCACGCTTCGGTACCTGGCTGTCGTTCGGCGAGGCATTCGACCTGCCGCTGGCCGTCGATCTGCGCACCGCCGCCCGCGCGCTCGGACTCTGCCCCGCCACCGCCTACAAGCTCATCCACCAAGGCGGCTTCCCCTGCCCGGTCCTGCGCCTCGGGCGGCAGTACCGGATCCCCACTGCCGACCTGCTTCGGGCGCTCGGGATCGAGGAACGCCCCGTCTATCCGGCTGACCTGCGAGCCGGTGTCGAGTTCGCGGAACAACGCGATCGCGCAATCGAGTTCGAAACGGAGGACTACGCATGAGCATCATGGCCGTCGCCGATCCGGAGCCCGAAGAGACACCGATGACGACCTGCTTCGTCATCGCGCCCATCGGCAACGAGCACGCTCCGGACGGGAGCCCGGAACTCCTGGCGTTCGAGGAGAACCTGGAGTTCTACGAGAAGGTGATCCTGCCCGCCTGCGCCAGGCACGGCATCGTCCCGGTCCGGGCGGACGGGATCGCCGAGTCGGGCGAGATCACCGAGCAGATCTGCCGCCATGTGTTGCAGGACGACATCGTGATCGCCGACCTCACCGGGGGCAATGCCAACGTCACTTATGAACTCGGGATCCGGCACCTGACCGGTAAGCCCATCATCCACATCGGCGAGCACGGGCAACTGCCGTTCGACCTCTCGCTGATCCGGACGATCATGTTCAAGCGCAGCCGGAGCGGGCTGGTCAAGGCACGGCGGGACCTGGAGACCGCGCTGGAGGGTGCCCTGCGCAACGAGTTCGAGCCGCTGACTCCGGCCCGCATTCTGTTCGGGCTGCCCGCGACGGCGCCACTGCCGGCTGTGGTCGAGGAGGAGCCCGACGACCCGGAGGCCCCCGGGCTGATCGACCAGTTCGCTCGGGTGGAGGAGCAGACGGAGGCGATGGGCGAGACCGCGGAGGCGATCGGCGGGTACATGGCGGTGATCGCCGAAGTCGCCCTGCAGATCGGTCCTGTGATGGAGCAGGCATCCCACCCCGGGGTGCCGATGAGCGCGTGGCTGCCGGCGATGACCGAGCTGGCGAAGTCGATGGCCGAGCCGGCCTCCGGTCTCCGGGAGACGTGCACCCGCTTCGCCGGGCAGATGGTCGAGATGGATGCGGCAGCGCAGACGGTGTTCGACGTCATCGAGGCGATGCCGCCAGAGCAGCGCGCCGGCTCGACGACCGGCTTCCTGGAGCAGATGATCAGCATCGCCGAGTCCACCCACGAGGTGATCGGCGTGCTCGGCGAGGTCGAGGTCGTCATGCGGTGGGTGGTGAAGATGAGCCGGGAGTTGAGGGCGCCCGTCCGGGACATCTCGGCAGCGGTGAAGCAGGTCAGCGGCGTGATGAACCGGATCGCGGACTGGGAACGCCGCGCCCGCGCGCTGATCTGATCGCGCCGCGCACCTGTCGACAGAGCGAGCCGAAGGGCCGACGGGCGTTGTTGCGGACGGGATGCCCGGGGGAGTGACGATCGTCTGCCGCCTCATTGCCGGTGGAGCCGGTGTCCGGGGTGCCGTCCGCACTCTGGGCTGCGAGCCTGAAGCAGCGGACCACAACCCAAACTGCAACCAGGCAACGATGTCGGCCCGGACAGCGATGCTGTCCGGGCCGACATCTGCCAGGTGGAGGGCGCGCCCGTCATGGCCTGCTGCGGGGCGTTCGGGGTGGCCATGTTAGGACGGGGCCGGACGAGGATGAATGAGACCAGAACTGAGACTCCCGGACCAGCGTCATCGGGCAACGCCCTACTCCCACCACACGAATCGCGAGTGCAGTGCCATCGGGTCGGAAAGAGGTTCCGCCCCAGTCGGCGACACTGTCCGGCTTGAGCCAGTCCCTGGTACTCCTTGAACTTGCCGACCACGAGAAGGTCGCGCAGATCGGTGGCCGTGCCGGAAAACGCTGCGACGCGAGTGCCGTTGATGCGGAAAACCTGGTCCGCTCCGACCGGCTCGAGAGGGCACGGTCGGGCGCCGGGAACGGCTCCACCCACATGTCAAGGAGCGGCCGGCCGCCCGGGAGGCCGGAGGCCTGGAGCATCCGGTCGGCCGCAGGCACCCTCCGGGGCGAGTCCGCGCAGCATGATGGTGAGGTAGCGGTGGGCCGCGGTGGAGCGGTCCTCGGTGTCCGTGGGCGGGTGGACGGTCGCCGCGTACACCACGCCGCACATCAGCGGCATCAGGTCGGTCTGTCTCACGTCCGCACCGGCTGAGGCCACCGCCTGCGCCTGCGCCCACAGCCGTCCGGCCAGTGCGGTGAGCCGCTGCTTCAGCTCGGTGGTCTCCGGCAGCGCGTCCTGGGACGCGGAGTACACCGCCGAGATCGATGCGTCGCTGGTCAGGACGTCGACGGTCGCGTGCAGAAAGTCGCTCAGCGCGGCCCAGGGGTCGCTGCCGGACAGCGCCCGCTCGGCATGGTCGGCCAGCGCTTCGAACCCCGGGGCGGCGACGGCCTCCAGCAGCGCCTCGGGGGTGGGGAAGTGCCGGTAGACGGTCGCCACCCCGACCGAGGCGGCCCGTGCCACGTCGTTGAGCTGGATCGGCGTTCCCTCGTCCACGAGCCGACGGCCCACGTCGACGATGCGCTGGCGGTTGCGGGCGGCGTCCTTGCGGAGCGAGGCGGCGGTCATGCCTCCCAGCTTAACCGGATGACTCATCCGTTTGTGTTGCGTTGAAACGGATGAGTCATCCGGTTACCTGCTCGGGGTGACTCCACCTGCCGACTTCCGGAGACCCTCATGCCCTTCACCGTGACCGGCGTCCCGCACCTGCCGGACGGCTTCACTGGCACTTCACCAGCCGCACCGTCGACGTGGACGGCCTCACCCTGCACGCCGTGACCGGAGGGGACGGACCGCCGCTGCTGTTGTTGCCCGCCTGGCCGCAGTTCTGGTACGGCCGGCGGCTGGTGATGCCCGCACTCGCCGAGCACTTCACGGTCGTGGCGGCCGACCTGCGCGGCGTCGGAGCCGGCGACAAGCCCGCCACCGGGTACGACCCGGAGACCCTCGCCGAGGACATGGCCTCCCTGATGACCGCCCTGGGCCACGAGCGGTTCGCCGTCGCCGGCCACGACCTCGGCATGATCGTCGGATACACGCTCGCCGCGCGTCACCGCGACCGGGTCACGCGCCTGGCTCTGGCGGAGGCGATCCTCCCGGGGCTCTCTCAGTCGCCGCCGCTCCTGATGGACGCCGCCCTCAACGAGTATCTGTGGCACTTCCCCTTCAACCGTCTCAAGGACATCAACGAGCGCGTGGTGGCCGGGCGCGAGGAGATCTACTTCGGTCACCAGTTCGCGTCGAAGGCCGCCGCCCCGGATGCGATTCCGCAGTACGCGGTGGATGTCTACGTCGACGCGCTGCGCGACCCCGCGGCCCTGCACGCCAGCTTCGAGTTCTACCGGGCGGAGGAAGGGGTCTCCCAGATCGCCGCCCTTGAGGCGGACGGTCCCCTGACCATCCCGGTGCCGGCCGTCGGCGGCGAACGCGGTTCGGGCGAGGCGGTCGAGCAGGTCGTACGGCAGGTCGCCGACGACGTGACCGGGGCAGTGGCGCCGGGCGCGGGGCACTTCCTGCCCGAGGAGGCGCCGGAGCGGACCGCCAAGACCCTCATCGGCTTCCTCGCCTGATGGCGCGCGCGGCGCGGAGGACGGCAGCGATGCGGCACGACAGCGTCGAAGCCGGCGGCAGGACGCGCACCTACACAGTGGTGGGCCCGGAGGAGGGGAAGCCCGGACGCGACCTGATCCTGCTCTTCCACGGATCGAAACAGACAGGGGAGGCGCACCGGAGGTTCACCGGAGCCGCCTATGACGCCGCGCTGGCGGACGACGGCACGGCGGTGGTCGTCTACCTCGACGGGTACAGGAAGAACTGGAACGACGCACGCCGGAACGTCTCCTTCCCGGCCCGCAAGGAAGCCATCGACGACATCGATTTCACCCGGGTGGTCATCGAGAAACTCACGACCACCCACCGAATCGACCCGCGCCGGGTCTTCGCGGTCGGCCACTCCAACGGCGGGCAGATGGCGATGCGCCTGGTGCACGAGACGCCGGGACTGATCGCCGGGGCCGCGGTGATCGCGGCGACACTGCCCACACCGGACAACTACCTGCCGGCGGAGACCCCGCCCGTGCCGTTGCCGGTGCTGATCGTCCACGGCACGAAAGACCCGATCGTTCCCTACGGGGGCGGCGAGATGAGCCGGTGGGCCAGGGCGCTGTTCAAGGTGGGCGGCGGAAGCCTCTCGGCACCGCAGACCGCGGCCTACTTCGCGGCGCGCAACGGCATCACCGACGAGCCCGTCAGCAGCCGCCTGCCGCAGCGGACAGGGCGGGCCTGCGGGACCTCGGCCGAGCGCACCGACTACCGCCAGGAGGGACGGCCACCGGTAACCCTGCTCACGGTGCACGGAGGCGGCCACACGATCCCCGGCCCGGCCAAGGCCCCAGCGGTACTCGGCCGAACCAACCAGGACGTGAACACAGCCGAACTGATCAGGGAGTTCTTCGGCCGGGCCGCTGCGAGCTGACGGGGTTGGCACGGAGAGGACCTGGAAGACGGAGTTGATCGCGACCAGGACGGCGGCGGCTTCGCGGTCGCCGCAGGTCGTTCCAGGCGATGACCATGGCGATGCGGCGGGCGAGCCCGACGATGATCAGGCCGGTGCGGTACGCGGGCGGGTCCGGCAGGAGGATCCAGGCGAGGGCGAACATCAGCCCCGGGCCGAGCGCCCAGTCAGCACCAGGGCCGGGATGAGCAGGCGGCGGTCGCGGGTGACGGTGTCGAGGCGGTCGTGGCGGACCTTGGCGGGCACCGGGACAGCCGCGCTGTTACCGGCGCGGGGCGCGGTGGTGCTGTCGGTGGTGCTGTCGCTCACGAGGAGGCCTCCGCGGCGGCGGGGTTTCCGGGGCGGGTGAGGAGGCCGGCGAGCTTGTCGGTCAACTCGGGCAGCGGCCAGTAGTAGACCCAGGTGCCGCGCCGCTCGCAGTCGATCAGGCCCGCCTGCCGCAGCAGCTTCAGGTGATGGGAGATCGTCGGCTGCGACAGATCGAACGCGGGGGTGAGATCGCAGACGCAGATCTCACCGCCCTCGCACGAGGCGATCATCGACAGCAGGCGGAGCCGGACGGGGTCGCCGAGTGCCTTGAAGACCTTGGCCAGCTCGACGGCCTGCTCCTCGTCGAGCGGTGCGGTCAGCAGGGTGGGGCAGCAGCCGCTCGCGTCCTGGCCGAGCACGATCAGCTCTTGTTTCGACATGCCTCTATGTTGACGAACCTCGATCCAGGGCGCAAGGTTGCATCGAGATTCTTCGAATCAGTACACCCGACGTCCATCCCTTCCAGGGGGTATGCCATGAGTGATCAGCCCACTGACCTGCGGGAAACCGTCCGCGAACGCTATGCGGCTGCCGCTGTCCAGGTCGCCGAAGGCGGCACCGCCTGTTGTGGCCCGCAGGCCATCGAGATCGACGACAACTTCGGCTCCACTCTGTATGCGGCCGACGAACGCGGCGCCCTGCCCGCCGAGGCGGTCGCCGCCTCCCTCGGCTGCGGCAACCCCACCTCCGCCGTCGACCTCCATGAGGGCGAGCGCGTCCTGGACCTCGGCTCGGGCGGAGGCATCGACGTACTTCTCTCCGCCCGCCGGGTCGGCCCGACCGGCAGGGCGTACGGCCTGGACATGACGGAAGAGATGCTCGCCCTCGCGCTGGCCAACCAGAAGAAGGCCGGCGCCACCAACGTCGAATTCCTCAAGGGCACCATCGAGGCCATCCCACTGCCCGCGAACGCCATCGACGTCGTCATCTCCAACTGCGTCGTCAACCTGTCCACCGACAAGCCCGCCGTCTTCGCCGAGATGTACCGCGTCCTGACCCAGGGTGGCCGCATCGGCATCTCCGACGTCGTGGCCGACGACACACTCACCCCCGGTCAGCGCGCCGAACGCGGCGACCACGTCGGTTGCATCGCCGGCGCCCTCTCCTTCGCCGAATACCGCGAGGGCCTCGCGGCGGCAGGCTTCACGGACATCGAACTCACCCCGACCCATGCCGTCGCCGACGGCATGCACTCCGCCGTCGTCCGCGCCACCAAGCCTGCCCAAGTGCTGAGTGCCGTCACCCAGAAGCCCTCCAGCGAGGGCAGGGCCGGCTCCTGCTGTGGTGGGAGCGGTTGCTGAATCGAGGACCGCGACGGCCGCGGTCCGCCGCAGGCGCTCTCGTTCGGCGGCGGGGCCTCCAGCAGACGTTGGGCCAGTCGGTCCGCGCCCGCGTGCGGGGTGGAAGGCCACAGCTGTCCCGCCATGAGCGCGGACACCGCCGACCGCCCGCACCCGCCCGGAGGGGCGAAGCGGGTACAACGACGAAGGGCCCCATCTTGCGGCGGGACCCGACGACATCGTGCCCGGTGAGGCACTGGCGGAGGATACGAGATTCGAACTCGTGAGGGGTTGCCCCCAACACGCTTTCCAACTGTGGTGGTGGCCTTGGGGGTCTCGGACGAGGCCGTTCACATGCGTTCATGGGAGGTCGACTGCTGGTTCCGCGGCGGCTCCGGGTCTCGCCTGAACGCTCGTGAACGGAGCTGAATGAGACGGAAAATGAGACGGCGGTGAAGCGTGTGGGCGGCCGATGGTAGCAGGCTCATGGCCTGGGGCACGCCGACTGCTGTGCTCTTCTGGGCACGACTGTCAGTGCCGTGCCTCAGACTCGTCTGGGAAGACAGGCTGCCGAAGGAGCCACAGTGGAGGTTTGGGTAACCGCTACGTTCGCGTTGATCGGCGTGATCACTGGCGCAATAGTCAGCCCATGGGCAGCGCGCCGGCAGGCGTGGGTCACGGCTCGGCGCGAGGCACTGGACCGCGCCATCGTGGCCACCAGGAAGGCGAACCTGCGGCGCAACTACCTGCGAGGCGTAGCCAAGGATTGGTTGCTGCCCGTGCAGGTGGGAACCTCACCAATCGAGCACTGGCCTGTGCTGACGGATGAGCACCTGGCGCTCGCTCACGCAGCACGTATACAGATGCCCCTTGACGGTTTCGCGGAGTTCAGGGCTGCCGTTGTAGAGATGCGCGATGCTCTTGCGGTCGTGGAGCCCTATGTTGTTCTTGAGTGGAATTGGGAGCAGGAGTGGCTTCCTCGCCCAGAAACGTTCTCTTCGTTGCTCAGGCAGTTGAAGCAGGCACGCGACCGTAGTGTCTGGTGGCGTCGACTGCGCCCCTGAGCCCGATCAATCTCCTTCATAGAATCGATACGAGGCACCCTTAGCTTGGGAAGCTCGGGTTGTCTAGGGGGAGTTGAGTGTCTGACCTGTGGGGAGTGGCCCAACGGTCTCTCGAGCAAGCTGAAACAATGGCACGTAATGGGGGCACTGAAGAGTATGTCCACCTCAATCGAATTACCCGAGGGATTTCCTCGACCTGCCGGAAATTCCGGAAGACTGCTCCTCCAGGCTTTATTCACGGCACACAAGAGAGACGGTCGCGGGTTAAGTCCAAAAAAGCTTAACCGGCTACTTCAGAAGTCCCGCACGTCTCTCGCTGAGGCTATCCTTGAATTACCTTCAGGACTCATAAGGGAAACCGCAGACGAAATCAACATCCGCAACTCGGTAGGTGAAGTTCATTTGACATTTGCGGGAGTTGCCAACTGTGCAGGAGCTGACGCGATCTTGCGGCTATTTTTCGAGATCCTCGCGGAGGCTGCAGAGAAGGAGCGGGAAGAAAGTCGATGGACCTTGGGGCGAGTGAGCATCACACCCAGTGAGGCTGAGCGAGTCAAGTCTGCGCTTGAGGGACTCACTTTCCGTAATCCGGTAGATTTCCTGATGGGGATCGTGGCGCACGAACCCTGGTGCGTCGGTGCTGCTCGGAGCGGCGGCTGGGAAGTGTACGTGCCTGCCGGGATGTCGGTGGACAGCAGGATTCGCTTCTTTGCGGGGACTCGAAGCATTGCCGATTATTGGCGTAAGCGAGGAGATTTCATCCTCAGGTCTGACACTCTACGTATGGGACGCACGCTCGACGGAATGCACCCGGAGGTGATTTCTGCGGCTGGCGAACTCTGGGCTGACGGGCACTTCACCCAGGCCGTCCTTGCGGTTTTTCGTCACATTGAGTTCCGAGTCCAAAAGGCAACAGGCGAGCTATCCGATTCGGGGCAATCGCTGATGGCTAAAGCGTTCTCGGATACGGGATTAGACGTGCGAAAAACCCATGGAATGTCGGGCCAGAGTGAGCAGGCGGGATTTAAGTTTCTATATATGGGGGCCATGGCTGGCCTGCGAAATCCTCGGGCTCATGGCAACCCACCCAAAGAAGAGGAAGCCGAAGCCTACGAAGCGGTTGCTTTTGGAAGCCTGCTGTTACGCCGCTTGGACATGGCTTCCCGGCGACTGAACACCCCGTGATCGATACGGGCTGAGTTTCGCAGCCATTCACCCCCACTCTCCCCGGCTCCCATCCCGTCCGCCGTCGACCCACACACCGTGGAGCGGGCGTGGTTCATGGCGTCCAGGTGGAGCGCCCCACTGGACGAACGACCTGGACGCCATGGGCCGCGTCTGCTCGGCTTTGCCTGGGTCGACGGTGGACGGGATGGGAGCCCACCACACTCGCCACGATGTGCCCGCGGCGGGGAACGGCGCCCCCTCCCACCCGGTGCCGGCCGATCCCCCGCCGGAGGCATGCCCTGACCGTGGGGCGCGGCCTCGGCGCTGTCCACACGTGGACGAGTGTTCAGCGGCAACTGATCACGGACGGTCGCGGCCTGCGGCCGCCTACTGGATCACCGCTCTGAACTGCGGCGCACCCATCGCCAGTTGTCAGTGCTGGTCGCCAACGAGCGCCCTTCCACGGCCCCAGGACAATCCGGGAGGGCGTTTCTCGTAGGCCGCGGCGCTGCTTTTCTCGTTGGACTGTCGACTAGCTGAGTACGCGCACGGTCGCTGAGGCTGCCAGCAGTATGAGACCGGCCAGAAGGAAGCGGATTGCAAGTCCGCCCCAGAAGTATTTTTTGTGGGCGACCTTTGAATTCGCCCAACCTTGAGCTGCGATCTCCTTTACGAGGTCCTCTGGATTCCCCGTAAGGATCAGGAGCGCGTCGATGTATGTGCTGTCGACGGCATGGGCTCGCGCGGTGTGACTGAAGTAGAGGTGGCTAATCGGCTCTTCCTTGGTGCGCAGTCTTGGCCATAGGACGAGCCCTGCGCAAACACCTGCGAACGTCAGAGAAAAACCGCATAGGAGCAACGCAATAACCAGGAGGACACTTGGTCTTTTCAGTTCCTTCGAGAGGTTGTATAGCATGACACCCGATGCTGCCGTGGCGGCAAGTGTGGCTCCAGCTTTCGCTTCTGCGTGTTTGATCCAGTCAACTACGAGCCCTAGGACCTTCCATGCCTGATCCGGGTTAGGGGTGGATTTTGGACTTGGCTCTTGTTGGAGTTGCTTGGGCCTTCTGAAGGGCAAGAAATTTCCTGGTGATTAGTGGTTTGCTGACGCTCATAAGGGTCAAAGTATCCGATGCGCAGCGTCGGGTCACCCGTTGATTCCCCTTCTGATCTGTCGTGCGTTAGCCTCGCGAAATTTCATAACCGCAAGGTATTGGTCCTGCATTCCTGTGTGTCGGAAGCTGTCAAGGTCGGGCCGCTTCCATGAGCCAGCGCAGACCTTCTCGCAGTATGAGTCTCCGCAGTTTTCGCACCAAGAGCTATTCAGGATCAGCCCCTGACTGTCGCTCCCTGAAACTTTGTCAACCTCGCGATCCTGCCACAGCTCGACTGGGGATGAGTCGCCGCACGCACATGAGTAGAAAAGATATTCATTCTTTCGCACCGCGTCAGCGATGGGCTTAGTGACGATCATCTCGTGCGCTTTTGCTTGCTGCGAGCACTTAGCGGCGTAGTTAACCGCCCTCCCCGCCCAGACGGGGGCATTGTGCGTAGTGCCCGAAATTCCGATCTTCTTCGCCAGGAGGTCGCTGATCGCGATTCCAACCTTAAAACCTGTCTGGGGTGGATCGTGCGGCCACTTCGATTCGAGCGCGGGTAGTAGAACATGTGCGCCAAAAGTCTTGATCGTAATTCCTGCGCAGATTGCCCGATTACGCGAGTAGTCGCCGACGAAAAGCCCGAAGGCTGCATCGCCCTGAACGTCGATGAAGGCTGCGCCAAAATCATCAAGGATTACGACAGCGGGTTTGATGGCTGACTCATAGATTGAAGCGGTCGAGGCTTCCCACTTCCCTCGACGTAGACTCGTTGATCCAGCAAGATCGGCAAATACGCAAGTAACCTTTGGGTATTTTCTCCACTTTGGAACATCGATGTAGAGGTCGGAGATGTCGATCTCGCCCTCTGTGTTGACGACTTCAGGTGTGGCCTTGAGCTGGTCGGCAACGTGCTGGTCGAATGTCTGCATCATTGCCGACACCGTGGGGCGAATACTCATGTTGCAACCCTCCTTGGAGGGTCAGTATGGCCATTTCAGCGAGTGCTTGTCCGGCTTTTGACGACTTGGGTGCTGGGCTCCTGCACCTCGCCCGCATGCACGCAACGCGCCGCCGGGCGCGGCCAGCCGGGGCGCAGACAGGAGGCAGGCCGCGCACGGCGGCGCGCGCCCGCGCCGTGCGCGGGCCTTGAACCAGTAGAGAAAGTTGTAACTCAGTCGGTCGGTTGGGGCGTGTGGGGCTTGAAGTCGTATGCACATGTGGGGAGTTCTGCGGCCTGACGGTGTGCCAGCGGCAGGAAGGTCACGGGGCTTACGGTCCAGGTGATGAGTGTTCGGGCATGGATGACGGACACCGTCCAGGGCACGCGGCGCAACAGGGCCCGTCGGGTGTTGATGCGGTGGTCGTAGAGCCGTTCCCATGCCTCCTGGGAGGCGTCGGAGTCGAGTTCCGGTGAGATGGTGCGCAGGATCTCGGAGACCCAGTTGTTCGCCTCGCTCTCTGTGCGCGCGTCGTAGGAGCCGAAGAGCCTTGGCGGCCGGCTGTCGTCCAAGTGCCGGGTCCAGCACTCGCACCAAAAGCCTGGGCCGATCGTCGTGCTCAGCACGGGTGCCCTCCTCGTCGTACGTCCGTGAAGAGTTCCGCGGTGACCGTGTGGCCGCCGTCGCTGTCGTGGACCACGACCCGGTGGGCGATGGCGCTGACCATGCCCAGCCCCCGGCCGTGCTCGGCCTCCTGGTCCTGGTGCTCGACCTTCGGAGCCGTCCCGGCGCCCCCGCCGTCCGTCACCGACAGGGCGACCACCTGCGAGGACACCGCGAGCGCCAGATGGAAGCTGCCGGCTTCTCGCCCGCTGGCCGTATGCAGGATCGCGTTCGCGCTCAGCTCGCTCACGATCAGTTCGGCGTCCTCGGCCAGGGGGGAACCGCGCAGGATGTCGCGGGTCCAGCGCCGCGCCCGGCTGACCTCTTCGGGGAAACCTGGGCAAGTGAGTCCCCAGACCCGCGCAGTGCTCGTATACTCGTGCATACAAGTTCCTTCGTGCTGGTAGGCCGCCATGTGCAGCGGGTTCGGGCTAGACGAGTTTCACGCCGTCGTGGGCGCGGATGGCCGGCGGAGACGCCGCGTCGAGTGCGTCCAGGACGCGGATCGCGTATGCCTCGTCGGCGAGTTCGGATACTTCGTCGCGGGTGGCCCAGCGCAGTGCGTAGGTCTCGTCCCCGGTGGTGGGTGCGCCGTCGGCGGCCTGGCAGCGGAAGACCAGGGAGACGATCAGCCCGGTCATGTTCTTGTAGACGCCGGTGAGGGTCGCAGGGAGTGCGATCTTGATGCCGGTCTCTTCAAGGACTTCGCGCTGAAGGGCCTCGGGGAGGGTTTCGTCTCGCTCGACGACGCCACCCGGAGGTTCCCACTTGCCGTTGTCCCGGCGCTTGATCAGGAGGGCGCGGCCGTGGTCGTCGACGATGACTCCGGCGACGCTCACGGAGTGCGGACGGTCAGTGCTCACGTTCCTCGGCCCTCCCGGCTGGCTAGGCTCTCCACCGTAGCAACAACACTCGCCCACTCGTCTAGATACCTAAAGGAGTACTCAACGTGAGCCCTCTCCGTTCCGGCCTGCTCGGCGATCTCGACCCCACGAGTGATCGTGCGGTCTTCCGGCAGATCGCCGACCAGCTACGCGAGGCGATCGACCGTGGGCGGTTCAAGGAGGGCGAAAAGCTGCCCTCCGAAGCTGACCTGGTCGAGCACTACGGGGTGTCCCGGATGACCGTCCGCAACTCCTTCTCCGTCCTCCAGGGCGAGGGCCTGGTGCACGCCGAGCACGGCAAGGGCGTCTTTGTCCGGCCCCGGCCGCCTGTTCGAACGTCTCGCCTCCGACCGCTTCGCCCGGCGGCATCGTGAGCAGGGGAAGTCCGCGTTCATCGTTGAGGCCGACGCGGCCGGCAGTCATCCCCAGGTCGACAGTCTGGAGGTGAAGGAGGAGAAGGCCAGCCAGGACATCTCCACTCGGCTCGGTTCCGTACGGCGTGTGCTCGCCCGCCGGCGCCGGTATCTGCTCGACGGGAAGCCGGTCGAGTTCGCCACCTCTTATCTCCCGCTCGACATCGCGCGCGGTACGCAGATCGCCGAGCCCAACCCGGGCCCCGGCGGCATCTACGCTCGACTCGAAGAACTCGGTCACCACCTCGACCACTTCGAGGAGGAGATCCGCGCCCGGATGCCCTCGCCCACCGAGGTCAAGACGCTCCGGCTGGCCTCCGGCGTGCCCGTGATCCACCTCGTCCGCACCGCGTACGACACGGAAGGGCGGGCCGTGGAGGTCTGCGACACCGTCATGGCGGCGGACGCGTACGTGCTGTCGTACCAGCTCCCGGCGACCTGATCGCGTGAGGGGCGGTGGTGCGCGGGGGACGCTTCCCGAACTCGTACACCCCAACGTGCATACTCGTATAGACGAGTGGGCAAGTTGTGTGGCAGGGTGGTCCGCACGAACCCGGAGATCGGGTTCGCGGATCGCTACATGTATAGACGAGTGGATAGGGAAACTTCCTTGCGTACCATCCGTGTTGAGACCGCCGCCGCGACGATCCTGCTGACCGAGGCCCCCGAGCCGAAGGTCCGCGACCGTCAGACCGGTGAGATCGCCAAGGACGCCGTCAGCGGCGAAGCGCTCATGACGCTCGGCGTCGTCTACATCGAGGAAGGCGAGTCCTCCCTCATCAAGGTCACCGTCCCGGAAGGCGGTGTCTCCGAGGGGCTCGCCCTCGGCGCCCCGGTCTCGCTGCCTGGGCTCGTCGCTCGCCCCTGGGAGAGCGTGTTCAACGGGCAGCAGCGCCACGGCATCGCCTTCCGTGCCGCCGCCGTCACTCCGGCCGCGTTCCCGGCCGTCGCCGAGGTCGCCGCCTGATGACCGACCTGACGACGCTCCTGGAGGTGGGTGGTCCCCTCGCCGCACTCGGCGGTGGGGCTGCCTACACCCGGGCCAAGCACCCGGCCGCGTACTGGTCCACGATCGGCCTGCCGATATCCACAACCCGCCTGCTCAGCTCGTACGGCTCGGTCATGGAGGCGTGCGGCCTGACCGTGGCTCCGTCCCGGCTGCGCGTCCTCGCCGTCAAAGCCACCACCCGCCGCGAAGTTCGCCCCGTACCGCCCCGCCGGGGCATCATCCGACCCACCACGACCGGACTGCGGATACGGCTGCGGCTCGCCCCGGGCCAGGAACCCGCCAACGTCGCCGCCTCCGCCGAACGGCTGCGCCACGCCTGGGGAGTTCACGCCGTCTACGTCAGCACCGTGAAGCCCGGAGTCGTCGAACTCCGCCTCGTCGGCTACGACGTACTGCGGCGGGTCCGCATGCCCCGCACCCGCAAGCTCCCGTCCGGCCTCCTCAGAGTGCCGGTCGCCCTGCGGGAGGACGCCACCCCGTTCATGGGTTGGGAGCCCGGGGGAGCGGCCCGGATGCGCGCTCGCTACATGCACGTGACGGGAACCATGCTCCGAAAGGTCGCCCAACAAGTCGGCGACGCCCTCTGGCAGTCACCCGGCACCGAAGAAAAAACCAACTGAGACGGAAACTGAGACGGACAACGACGAAGGGCCCCACCGCGAACGGCGGGACCCTTCGACATCGTGCCCGGTGAGGCACTGGCGGAGGATACGAGATTCGAACTCGTGAGGGGTTGCCCCCAACACGCTTTCCAAGCGTGCGCCCTAGGCCTCTAGGCGAATCCTCCGCGGAGAACATTACAGGACGCCGGGGAGTGCTTGCGAACTCGTTCTGAGGGGCTCACATCGGGTAACGTGTGGCCCAGCCCCTCACGCGGCGCTATCTGACTGAACTCCCCCAGGGCCGGAAGGCAGCAAGGGTAGGTCGGCTCTGGCGGGTGCGTGGGGGGCGTCTGCGTTCGGTGGGCGGTCCGGTTGTCGGTGGGCGCCTATAACCTCGTATGCGTGTCGTCTCTCGCGCTCTACCGCCGTTACCGCCCGGAGTCCTTCGCCGAGGTCATCGGGCAGGGGCATGTCACTGACCCGTTGCAGCAGGCGCTGCGGAACAACCGGGTCAATCACGCGTACCTGTTCAGCGGTCCGCGCGGGTGCGGCAAGACGACCAGCGCCCGCATCCTGGCGCGGTGTCTGAACTGCGAGCAGGGGCCCACGCCGACCCCGTGCGGCGAGTGCCAGTCATGCCGCGACCTCGCCAGGACCGGGCCGGGCTCCATCAACGTCATCGAGATCGACGCCGCCTCCCACGGTGGTGTGGACGACGCCCGCGACCTGCGGGAGAAGGCCTTCTTCGGGCCCGCCTCCAGCCGGTACAAGATCTACATCATCGACGAGGCCCACATGGTCTCCCCGCAGGGCTTCAACGCCCTGCTGAAGGTCGTCGAGGAGCCTCCGGAGCATCTGAAGTTCATCTTCGCGACCACCGAGCCCGAGAAGGTCATCGGCACCATCCGGTCGCGGACCCACCACTACCCCTTCCGGCTCGTGCCGCCCGGCACCCTGCGCGAATACCTCGCCGAGGTGTGCGGCAAGGAGGGGATCCCGGTCGAGGACGGCGTGCTGCCGCTGGTGGTGCGGGCCGGCGCGGGCTCCGTCCGTGACTCCATGTCCGTCATGGACCAACTGCTCGCGGGCGCCGGCGCCGAGGGCGTGACGTACGACATGACGACCGCCCTGCTCGGCTACACGGACGGCTCGCTGCTCGACTCCGTCGTCGAGTCGTTCGTCTCGGGGGACGGTTCGGCCGCCTTCGAGGTAGTGGACCGGGTCATCGAGGGCGGCAACGACCCGCGGCGCTTCGTCACCGACCTGCTGGAGCGCCTCCGGGACCTGGTGATCCTCGCCGCCGTGCCCGACGCCGCGGAGAAGGGGCTGATCGACGCCCCCGCCAACGTCGTCGAGCGGATGCAGGCCCAGGCGCGGTCCTTCGGTGCCGCCGAGCTGAGCCGTGCCGCCGACATCGTCAACGAGGGGCTCACCGAGATGCGCGGCGCCCACTCGCCGCGCCTCCAGCTGGAGCTGATCTGCGCGCGCGTGCTGCTGCCCGCCGCGTACGGCGACGAGCGTTCGGTGATGGCCCGCCTGGACCGGATCGAGCGCGGAGTGCAGTTCTCCGCGGGTGCGGGGGCGCCCGCCGTGGGATATGTGCCCGGACCCGAGGCGCATGGCGGGGCCGGGGGCGCCGTGCCCGCCGCCGCTCCGGTTCCGCCGGGCGGCGGGCCCGCCGCGGCACGGGCGGCGGTACGGACACCCGCGCCCGCACCCGGTGCCGCTGCCGGTGCCGAAGAAGGTGGCGGTCCTGCCCGGGGCGGGCAGCCCCAGGCCGCCTCCGCTCCTCCTGCCACCCCTGCCGCGCCACCCTCAGCCGTCCCCGCCACCCCTGCCACACCACCTCCCGCCGCGCCGTCTCCTTCGGCGCCCGCGCCCGGTGCCTGGCCGGCCGCGACTCCCGCCGGTGGCGGGCGCCGGCCCGGTGGATGGCCCACTCCGACGCCCACGGGCGGCGGACAGCCCCGTACGTCGGCCGCTTCCGGCCCCGACGCTCCGGCTGCGGCCCCGGCACCCACGCCGGCCGCCCCCGCGCCGCCCTCGCCCGCACCCGCCGCCGCGCCGCCCGGTTCCGGAGTCGACCCCCGCTCGCTCTGGCCCAACATCCTGGAGGCGGTCAAGAACCGCCGCCGGTTCACCTGGATCCTGCTCAGCCAGAACGCCCAGGTGACCGGCTTCGACGGCACCTCCCTCCAGATCGGCTTCGTCAACGCCGGTGCCCGCGACAACTTCGTGAGCAGCGGCAGCGAGGACGTGCTGCGACAGGCCCTGGCCGAGCAGTTCAACGTGCAGTGGAAGATCGAGGCCGTCGTCGACCCGTCCGGAGGCTCGGCCGGTTCGGTGCCTCCGCCCTCCGGCGGTCCCTCCGGTGGCCACGGCGGGCCCGGTGGCGGATTCGGCGGTGGCGGGCCCGGCGGTGGCGGTTTCGGTGGCGGCACCCCCGCACCCCGGCCGTCGACGCCCGCGCCCGCTGCCCCCTCTCCGGCTCCGGGGCCCTCCGCCCCGGCGCCCGCCGCCACCTCCACGCCCGCGCCCCGGCGCCCGGCGCCCGAGCCGCGTCCGGTCTCCCCCGAGGACGACATTCCGGAGGACGACGATCCGGATCTCGACGAGTCGGCCCTCTCCGGCAAGGAACTGCTGGTACGGGAGCTGGGAGCGACAGTCGTCGAGGAGATCGCCAACGAGTAACGAGTAACGAGTAACGGGTAGGGCGGGGTCCACCCCCGTGGCCCCGCCTCTCCCGACCCGCCTGGAGGAACCCACAAGCCCTGCACCCCGGCCCTTCGGAAGCCCGCACAAAGGGCCACCGCCCCTTCCCATTAGGCTGACCCCGTGAAGGTCCTTGTCATCGGCGGCGGTGCCCGCGAACACGCCCTGTGCCGTTCCCTGTCCCTCGACCCCAACGTCACCGCGCTGCACTGCGCACCCGGCAACGCCGGTATCGCCGAGGTCGCCGAACTGCACCGGGTCGACGCCCTCGACGGCGCGGCCGTCACCGCGCTGGCCACACGGCTCGGCGCCCATCTCGTCGTGGTCGGGCCGGAGGCGCCCCTCGTCGCCGGGGTCGCCGACGCCGTACGCGAGGCGGGCATCCCGGTCTTCGGCCCCTCCGGGCAGGCTGCGCGGCTGGAGGGCTCCAAGGCCTTCGCCAAGGACGTCATGGCCGCCGCCGGAGTCCCCACCGCCCGCTCGTACGTCTGTACGAATCCGGCCGAGGTCGACACGGCCCTCGACGCCTTCGGCGCCCCCTACGTCGTCAAGGACGACGGGCTGGCCGCCGGCAAGGGCGTCGTCGTCACCGACGACATCGAGGCGGCCCGCAGGCACGCGGCGGCCTGCGACCGCGTCGTCATCGAGGAGTATCTGGACGGCCCCGAGGTCTCCCTCTTCGCCGTCACCGACGGCGAGAACGTGCGCCCGCTCCAGCCCGCCCAGGACTTCAAGCGTGCGCTCGACGGGGACGAGGGCCCGAACACCGGCGGCATGGGCGCGTACTCGCCACTGCCCTGGGCCGACCCCAAGCTGGTCGACGAGGTCGTGCAGAGCGTGCTCCAGCCGACCGTCGACGAGATGCGCCGCCGCGGAACCCCGTTCTCCGGTCTCCTCTACGCCGGACTCGCGATCACCTCGCGCGGTGTCCGCGTGATCGAGTTCAACGCCCGTTTCGGCGACCCCGAGACCCAGGTCGTGCTCGCCCGTCTGAAGACCCCGCTCGCCGGACTGCTGAGGGCCGCCGCCACCGGCAACCTCGCCGACCTCGAACCCCTGCGCTGGAGCGAGGACGCGGCCGTCACCGTGGTCGTCGCCTCCCACAACTACCCCGGCACCCCGCGCACCGGCGACCCGATCACCGGCCTCGACGAGGTGGCCGCCGAGGACGCCCCGCACGCCTACGTCCTGCACGCCGGCACCCGCGGCGAGGGGGACACCGTCGTCAGCGCAGGCGGTCGCGTCCTGTCCGTCACGGCCACTGGCGCCGACCTCGCCGAGGCCCGCGACCGCGCCTACCGGGCCGTCGCCCGCATCGGCCTCGACGGCTCCCAGTACCGCACGGACATCGCGGCGAAGGCGGCGGGCGAGTAACCGGGCGAGTAACGGAGACGACCGTTCCGCACCGCACCGCGCACCTTCCGCACCGTGCCCCTTCCGCACCGCCCCGACAGGCCCCGGCTCCGCTCAGGAACCGGGGCCCGATCCTTGCTGTCCTTCCTCCACCTTTCCCCAAGGCCATTCCATCGGGTGACCGATGCGCCATACGGCTGACGGGCGCGAGGGCCCCAACTATGGTGCCGCGCAAGCGTTCCGGCACTTGGCCCACCGGCATTGCGATGTCAGTGGTGGGTGCCACAGTGGGGGAGTGAGCACGAGCAGGAGAGCAGCGGGAAGGCCCAGTGCGGCAAGGAGGGGGTGAGGTCAGAAAGTGACCGGTACCGGTGGTGTGGAGATGGGCGCGCGGGCCGCGCGTTCCCGGGCGCTGGCCGTGCTGCGCGTGCGTTCCCGGGCGCTGGCCGTCGCGCTGCTGCCCGCCGCCGTCGCCGTGATCCTTCTCGCGGGCGGCTCCACCGGGCATCTCACCGGGGGCGGCTGGGACGTAGCCCGCTGGACCGTGTCCGTCCTCGCGCTGGTCGTTCTGGTGGCCGCCGCCGCGGTCGCCCTGGTCGTGGCCCGCTCCCGGCCCGCGGTGACCCCCACGGTCACGATCGCGGAGGGGTCGGCGCCGGACCTCTACCGGATGGTGCGCGACCTGGCCGACCGGCTCGAACGTCCCCGCCCCCTCCGCGATAGCGCTCACACCGGACTGCGACAGCTGGCTGGAGGACCGCACCCATCCGTCCCACGGCCCGCCGCCGCCCGTGGAGCGGCACGACGACGTGGCGGGCGTCGACGGACCCGCCCCCCGCCGGAGCGCCACCGCGCCCGTCCTCGTCATCGGCTCACCCTTCCTGTGGTGGATGCGCGTGGGCGAGCTGCGCGCCGTCCTCGCTCCGGTCGTCGCCGGTACGGGGCCCTCGGCGCACCCCGACATAGCCGCGGCCCGGCGCTTCATACGGGGCCTGGACGCCGCGGTCGCGGTGGCCTCGGCGGACCGGCGCGACCCGTTGTCCCGGGCGGTGTACGCGGGGCTCGGCCGGGTGTCCCGGCTTCTGCTGCGCAGTTGCCGTGGCCATGCGGCCGAGATGGAGCGCGGGGTCGCGGCGGCCGCCGCCGAGCGTGCACAGGCTGTGGACTACGGGCTGCGGATCGTCGCGCAGGAGCAGGTCGGACTCGCCTACGCGGGCTGGGACCGGCTGCTGACCCGGGTGGCGCTGCCCGCCTGGCGGATGGGCCGCTGGCCCTCCCGGCTTGACGTGGGTGTCGTCGCCGCCCTGACGGAGCTGTCCCGCCGTGACCGCCTGGCCGAGGGCTTCGCCTCCCGGCTGAGTGAGCGTCCCGCCTGCGACCTGCTGGAGGAGCCCGGCGCGATGGACGAGGCGGTCTCCCTCCTCGCCGCGCGCCTCTTCCACGGGGGGCCCGCCGAGACCGGTCCCGACTGGTCTCCGGTGGGGTGGGACGAGTATCCCGAGGAGGTCGTCGACCGGACCTGGCGCACGGACGCGGCCCGCCTCCACCGGGTCCTGGACACCCTGGGCGTCCGCCGCGCCACCGAAGGCTCCGCCCAGGACACCGGCCCCACCCTGGCCCGGCTCCTGGACCACCTCACGACCGCACCGCCCTCGTCGGCCGCCGACCTTTCGTCCCGAAGGCGTACGTCGTCCACGACCGCCACCGAGCACGCCACCCAGGACGGCCGCGTCCGCCACCCCGGCGCCCAGGACCGCACGAGCCTGCCCGGCGAACCCCTCGGCGGCGAAGACCACCGCCCCGCCCACTCCATCGACGCCGATGCCTACGCCGATGTCGACGATGACGACCTCGCCGGTACCACGGACCGCGGTGCCGCCCTGGCCGCCGGGCTCAGTGCCCAGCTCGCCCGCGAGGAGGCGCGGGCGGAGCCGGTCGGTGTGCGGGCCGCTGCCACGGGGGCGGGCGCGACCGGTCCCGACGCCGCGCTCTGGGACGACCGTGCGCTCCCCCTCCTGCCCCTGCAACCCCCGCGCACCGGCCGCGAGATCCTCACCGCCCACATCACGGCGATGGTGTGCTGCGCGGCGATGGACACCGCCGGGGCGTCCCCGGGCCTCGACTGGCTCGACGGACCGTCTCTCCTGTTCGACGGCGCCCGCGCCGCCGACCTGGCCCCCAGCGTCCTCAGCCTCGTCGAGACCGGCGACCCGGGCCCCCTGCGCGACTGGATGGCCGAACTGGGGATACGCCCGGACAAGCCGGTGCGCCTGGTCTGACCCGGACCCGGCCTACCCGCCGCCCGCCCAATCCGGCCCCCGCCCCGAGCGCGACCCACTCGCCCCGCCGGTCGATCCGCGGGCCACCTGCCGGCCGACCCGCCGCCCCAACGGCCGCTGCCTGCCGGTCGGTCCGCCCGCCAACTTCCCGCTGCCTGCGCCGGTCGCCTGCTGCCCGCCTGTTGCCTGCTGGCTGCCCTGCCCGTCGACCCACCGCTGCCCACCGGCCAACCGCTCCCCGTCGCCCACCAGTCGACCGCCCACCAACCACCAGCCGCAGACCCGGCCTACCCGCCGCCCGGCCACGTCCCCCGTCCCCTGGCCCCGCCCCGAGCGCGACCACCCGCCCCCCGGTCGATCCGCGGGCCGCCTGCCGGTCGCCTCGCCGCCCCAACGGCCGCTGCCCGCCCGTCGATCCGCTCGCTGCCTGCTGGTCGCCCCGCCCGTCGACCTACCACCGCCCACCGGGCAACCGCCCTCCCCGCCGCCCACCAGTCGACCGCTCGCCAACCACCGGCCGCAGACCAGGACCACCCGGCCCTCGGCTCCTGGCCCCGCCCCGAGCGCGACCACCCGCCCCCCGGTCGATCCGCGGGCCGCCTGCCGGTCGCCTCGCCGCCCCAACGGCCGCTGTCTGCCGGTCGGTCCGCCCGCCAACCGCCTGCTGCTCGCGCCGGTCGCCTGCTGCCCGCTGACCGCCTGTTGCCCGTCGGCTGCCTCGCCCATCGACCCACCGTCGCCCACCAGCCACCGCCCACCAACCACCAGCCGACCGACAGTCACCCGTCACCCGACCTACCCACCACCCGACCACCCGCCACCAACCACCTCCCCTCACCAACCCCCCACCCCCACCCCCCACCCCCGAATCGGACCCCCAGATTCCACTTTCGGCCACTTCGCAACGAACAGTGACAGCGTGCGTGCGATATGTGATGTGCTGGGACCGATCGCGCACATGGAACGGCGTTCGTCGGGCGCACGACCACCGCACGACCACGGGGGGCACAAGGGAGGGGACTGTCCCATGGGGTCCGAGCAGATCCGCCGCTGGGAGTCGGGAGCACTCGCACACGCCGTGACGGACCCCTTCGGACAGGGCCCCGTCCCCTGGCTGCGCGGCGGCGAGACGTACTTCGGTGACACAGGGCAGGTCGTCGCCTGGTACGCGGACCAGGACGACGACCTGGAGCCGGACGGGAACCGCGACGGGAGGAACCGCGACCGGCGCCCCGCCGGAGGCGGCGGTCCCCGCGCCGCCGACGACGTGGGCCGCCAGATCAAGGGTTTCACCGCGACCGGCGCCGCCGCCCCCGGCGAGGCCATCGACTTCCACATCACCGTCGACCCGCCGCAGGAGTTCAGCGTCGACGTCTACCGGATCGGCCACTACGGCGGCGACGGCGCCACCAAGATCACCACCAGCCCCCGTCTGTCCGGCATGGTCCAGCCCCCGCCGCTCACCGCCGACCGCACGGTCTCCTGCCACCACTGGTGGCTGTCCTGGCGGCTCCAGATCCCGTCGTACTGGAACATCGGCGCGTACGTCGCCGTCCTCACCACCGCCGACGGCTACCGCTCCCACGTCCCCTTCACGGTCCGCGACAGCCACCCGGCCGACCTGCTCCTCCTGCTGCCGGACGTCACCTGGCAGGCGTACAACCTCTACCCGGAGGACGGCCACACCGGCGCCAGCCTCTACCACGCCTGGGACGAGGAGGGCAGGCTCCTCGGCGAGGCGGACGCCGCGACGACCGTCTCCTTCGACCGGCCGTACGCGGGCGCGGGGCTGCCGCTGCACGTCGGCCACGCCTACGACTTCATCCGCTTCGCCGAGCGCTACGGCTACGACCTCGCCTACGCCGACGCCCGCGACCTGCACTCCGGCCGCGTCGACCCGACCCGCTACCGGGGCCTCGTCTTCCCGGGCCACGACGAGTACTGGTCCCCCGCCATGCGCCGCACCACGGAACGCGCCCGGGAGCAGGGCACGTCCCTGGTCTTCCTCTCCGCCAACACCATGTACTGGCAGGTGGAGCTGGCCCCCTCTCCGTCCGGCGTCCCCGACCGCCTGCTGACCTGCCGCAAACGCCAGGGTCCCGGCCGGCCGGCGCTGTGGCGGGAGATCGACCGCGCCGAACAGCAGTTGCTGGGCATCCAGTACGCCGGCCGCGTCCCCGAACCGCACCCGATGATCGTCCGCAACGCCGGGCACTGGTTCTGGGAGGCCACCGGCGCCCACGAGGGCGACGGGATCGAGGACCTGGTGGCGGGCGAGGCCGACCGCTACTTCCCGCGCACCGCCCTGCCCGAGCACGACGAGCGGGTCCTGCTCGCCCACTCCCCGTACACCAACGTCGGCGGCGCCCGGCGCCATCAGGAGACCTCGCTGTACCGGGCCCCGTCCGGCGCCTGGGTCTTCGCGTCCGGCACCTTCGCCTGGTCCCCGGCCCTGGACCGTCCGGGCCATGTCGACCCGCGCGTCCAGCGGGCCACCGCCAACCTCCTGGACCGCATCTGCAAACGGGACTGACCACCGTCACCCTCCCCACCGCCCCGCCGTCCCGCCTCCCCGGGATGTACGGGACAATCGAGCCATTGGACAGAACCACGGGGAGGAACCGTGTCCGGATTCGTTGAAAAGCCCGAGCCGCTCCAGGTTCCGGGCCTGGTGCATCTGCACACCGGCAAGGTGCGCGATCTGTACCAGAACGAGGCGGGCGACCTCGTGATGGTCGCCAGCGACCGCATCTCCGCCTACGACTGGGTGCTGCCGACCGAGATCCCCGACAAGGGCCGGGTCCTCACCCAGCTCTCCCTGTGGTGGTTCGAGCAGCTCGTCGACCTGGTCCCGAACCACGTCCTGAGCACCGAACTGCCCGACGGAGCCCCCGCCGACTGGCAGGGCCGCGCCCTGGTCTGCAAGTCGCTGCGGATGGTCCCCGTGGAGTGCGTGGCCCGCGGCTACCTCACCGGCTCGGGCCTCGTCGAGTACGACCGGACCCGCACCGTCTGCGGTCTCGCCCTCCCCGAGGGCCTGGTCGACGGCTCGGAGCTGCCCGCTCCGATCTTCACCCCGGCCACCAAGGCCGAGGTCGGCGAGCACGACGAGAACGTCTCCTACGAGGAGGTCGCCCGCCAGGTCGGCGCGGACACCGCCGCCGCCCTGCGCCAGGCGACCCTCGCCGTCTACTCCCGCGCCCGGGACATCGCCCGCGACCGCGGCATCGTCCTCGCGGACACCAAGTTCGAGTTCGGCTTCGACGGGGACGGCCTGGTCCTCGCCGACGAGGTCCTCACCCCGGACTCCTCCCGCTTCTGGCCGGCCGACCAGTGGGAGCCGGGCCGCCCGCAGCCGTCGTACGACAAGCAGTTCGTGCGGGACTGGCTGACCTCGGCGGAGTCCGGCTGGGACCGAAAGAGCGAGCAGCCCCCGCCGGCGCTGCCCCAGCAGATCGTGGACGCCACCCGCGCCAAGTACGTGGAGGCCTACGAACGCCTGACGGGCCTGAGCTGGTCCTGACAGCCCCGGACACCAAGGACAGCGACCAAGGACAGCACAGGACAGCAGAAGGCCCCCGGTCGAAACCGGGGGCCTTCCCGCACGGAGCGAACGACGAGGTTCGAACTCGCGACCTCAACCTTGGCAAGGTTGCGCTCTACCAACTGAGCTACGTTCGCACTGCGCCGCGGCGCGAGAGCCACTATACCCAACCCCGCTCCCGGGCGAGCCGTACCGCCGCGTGCCGGTTCTCCGCCCCGAGCTTGCTCACGGCCGAGGACAGGTAGTTCCGCACCGTCCCCTCGGCGAGCGCGGCGCGCTCCGCGATCTCCGCGACGGGCGCCCCGTCGGCGGCGTGCTCAAGCACCTCGGTCTCGCGCGCGGTCAGCGGCGAGTCCCCGGCGGAGATCGCGTCGGCGGCCAACTCGGGGTCGACGTAACGGTTTCCGGCGTGCACCGTGCGGATCAGCTCGGCGAGTCGCTGGGCGCTGACCGTCTTGGGGACGAATCCGCGCACCCCGGCCGCAAGCGCCCGTTTCAGATGTCCGGGCCGCCCGTGACTGGTCACGATCAGCACCCGGCAGACGGGCAGTTCGGCCCGCAGCGCTGTGGCGACCTTCACACCGTCGGCGCCGGGCATCTGGAGATCCAGTACGGCGACATCGGGTCTGTGCGCCCGTGCCATCGCCAGCGCCTCCGGCCCGGTGGCGGCCTCGGCGATCACGACGAGGTCGTCCTCCAGGGACAGCAGGGCCGCCAGTGCCCCGCGGATGAGGTGCTCGTCGTCGGCGAGCAGCACGCGTACGGGGGTCGTCACGACGCGTCCTCCAGTACGGCCGCGGAAGCCGGCGGCAGCGGTACCTCGGCGGTCAGCCGGAACAGGCCCTCGCCCGCCGGCCCCGCCTCCAGGGTCCCGTCCACGGCCGACAGCCGTTCCCGCAGCCCGGCGAGGCCCGAGCCGCCCGAACCCGCGGCCGGGCCCTGCCCGGCCGGTTCCGCCACCCCGTCGTTCTCCACCGTCAGCACCGCATGCCCCTTCGAGATCCGCACCGTCACGGCGACCTTCTTCGCGTCCCCGTGCCGCAGCACGTTCGTGGTCGCCTCCCGTACCACCCAGCCGAGGGCCGACTGCACCTCGGCGGGCAGGGCGGCCGTCTCGCCCGTGACCTCCGAGACGATGCCGGCCGCCGACAGCACACCCCGGGCGCCGGCCAGTTCGACCTCCAGGGCGGCCTCCCGGTAGCCGCGTACGACATCCCGGACCTCCCGCTGCGACTCCTGCGCGATGCGCTGCACCTCGATCATCTGCTCCACCGCCTCGGGCCGCCCGCGCCGGGACAACTGGACGGCCAGTTCGCTCTTGAGCGCCATCACGGCCAGGTTCCGTCCCATCACGTCGTGCAGGTCCCGGCCGAACCGCAGCCGCTCCTCGGCGACCGCGAGCCGGACCCGGGTCTCCTTGGCCTCGTCGAGGGCGTAGACCGCGTCGAGGAGCCAGATGGAGAACACCGCGGTGAAGGCCATGAACGCCGCGACCGGCAGCAGGACGCACGCCGTGATCAGCGCGGCGAGCCACGGCAGTCCCGCCGCGAACGACACGGCTCCCCCGCCCGCCGCGAAACCGCCCACCAGGCCGGCCACGCGCCGCCGGTCGTGGTGCACCCCGAGCGCCATGACGCCGACGCCGAAGCCCAGCACCCCCACGAACACGCCGAGGGCCGCGGTGTCGGCCTTCTCGCCCGGGGGGCCGTGCTCCGCGAGGGCGACCGCGACGACCGCGACGACCGCGGTGAGGGTGCCGAACCCCCACAGCTCGCGCACCGGCCGCGCACGGCGTCCGCGGGTCCAGTCCAGCACTCGCGAGGCGGTCGCCATGCACGCCACGGCATGGACGAGGACCAGCAGCGACAGCACGGTCGCGAACCGCGGCCCCACCTGGCTGTAGGTGGTCAGCCCGACGCCGCCGATCTCGGTCAGCCCGAAGAAGTGGAACGACCACCGGGTGTACGTCTCCACCTTCTCCGGCGTGTTCTGCCGCCGCCACCAGCCGCCCGGCCTGCGCATCCGTCCGCCGCTCCCGCCCGCCCTGTACGTCCTGCCCGTCCCGTACGTCAGTGTCGTGGCTCCCAGCGGAACCACCGCCGTACAGCAAACACCGCGACCACGGTCCAGGCCAGCGCGGTCGCCACGGCGCCCAGCGTCTCGGCGCCCGACAGGCCGCCGGTCCAGCCGCCGCGCACCAGGGTGATGACGGGCGTCAGCGGCAGCAGTTCGCAGACGGAGGCGATCCGGTCGGGGAACAGCTCCAGCGGGACGAACATGCCGGAGCCGATCATCGAGACGAACATGAAGGGCAGCGGCGTGACCTGGGCGCTCTCGCCGGTCCTGGTGAAGCCCGCGGTGACCGCCGCGAGCGCGGCGCACATCACGAGCCCCAGCAGCAGGCCGAGGACGGCGAGCTGGGGTGCCGACGGCGCGGACAGGTCCAGCAGGACGGCACAGCCCACCGCGAGCAGCACGGACTGCACGAGTCCGCCGAGGAGGGCCGGCAGCGCGGATCCGCCAAGGATCTCGGCGTCCCGCAGTTCGCCGGTGCGCAGCCGCTTGAGGACGAGTTCCTCGCGCCGCACGACGAAGACGCCGACGAGCGCGGAGTAGACGGCGAACAGCAGGGAGAAGCCGATCGCGGCGGGCAGGACGAGCGTGCCGATGGTCAGCCCGGCCTCGGCGAGGTCCATCTCCTTGGCCGCCGACCGCACGCTGAACGGCAGCACCAGCGGCACGAACAGCGCGGCGAAGACGGTGCCCTTGTTCCGTCCGAGCAGGGTCATCTCGGCGCGGGCGAGCGCGCCCATGCGTCCCATCGGCGTGGTGACCGGGGCCTTCGTGCCGCGCTCCGCGGAGTCCTTCACGACGGTGGCGCTCATGCCGCGTACTCCTTGCTCGTGCCGGTCGTCGTGCCCTCGGCCGTGCCCCGGGCCGACCTGGCGGACGCCTCCTTGGCGATGCCCAGGAACGCCTCCTCCAGGGAGGCCGAGCGCACGTCGAGGCGGCTGAGTTCCACCCCGGTCTGCCCGGCCCACACCAGCAGTCCGGTGGCGGCGCGCTGGAGTTCGCGGGTGCGGAGCCTGACCATCCGGCCGTCGACCTCGTGGCCGCTCACGCCCAGTTCACCGAGCGGCGGCAGATCGCCCACGAAGTAGCCGGTGGGCAGTTCGAAGGAGATCCGGGACGGCTGGGCGGCGGTCACCTCGGCCGGGGTCCCGGTGGCGGCGATCCGGCCCTCGTGCATGATCGCGAGCCGGTCGGCGAGGTGCTCGGCCTCCTCCAGGTAGTGCGTCGTCAGCAGCACGGTCGTACCGCCCTCGCGCAGCCCGCTCACCAACTCCCAGGTGTCCCGGCGGCCTTCGGCGTCCAGTCCGGTGCTCGGCTCGTCGAGGAAGAGCACCTCGGGGTCGCCGAGCAGCGCGAGCGCCAGGTCCAGGCGGCGCCGCTGGCCCCCGGACAGCTGCTTGACGCGGGTGTCGGCCTTCGAGTCCAGCCCGACCCGTGCCAGTACCTCCGCCGGCGGGCGGGCCCCGCTCACGCATCCCGCCCACATCCGTGCCGTCTCCGCGACGGTCAGCTCGGAGGGGAAGCCGCCCTCCTGGAGCATGACCCCGGTGCGGTGGCGTACGGCGGACCGCTCCGTGTACGGGTCGTGCCCGAGGACGCGCACCCGCCCGGCGGCCGGTGCGGCGAGGCCCTCCAGCACCTCGACGGTCGATGTCTTGCCCGCGCCGTTGGTGCCGAGGAGCGCGAAGACCTCACCGCGGCGCACGGAGAAGTCGATCCCGCGCACCGCCTCGAACCCGCCCCCGTACACACGCCGCAGATCAGTGACCTCAATCACGTGTTCGTGTCCGTTTGATCGCATGCCTCAAGCGTTCCGGCACTCCGGGCCCGGGAACAGTGCGGCCCGTCATCACCCGGCATGACAAATGTCAGACGCCCGCGGCCGGGACCCGGCCGCGGGCGCACGAAAAGACCCCGGTCCGAGGAGGACCGGGGTCTGATTCCCGAGCGGACGACGAGGCTCGAACTCGCGACCTCAACCTTGGCAAGGTTGCGCTCTACCAACTGAGCTACGTCCGCATTGCCCCCGACCGGCCTTCACCGATCGGTGCGAGCACCAGCCTACCTGATCCACATCCACAGGAGTGACCCTGTGGACGGTCGGTGGGCGATGCAGAGCGGGTGACAGGAATTGCACACTGCGCCTTCCCCCTGGAAGGGGGATGTTCTACTACTGAACTACACCCGCGTGTTCCGTGAGCCGGGCCTTTCGGCCTCGCCCCTCGGCGTGCTCCAGACTTTAGCTGATCACCCGGGGTGCTGCGCAAGTCGGTTGGCGCGAGGGGCGGCTGAGCGGCCGTCGGGCGCGTGGCTCACTGCGCCGCGGCGAACGCCTCGTACACCTTCTTGGGGATACGGCCCCGCGCGGGCACGTCCATCCTGTTCGCCTGCGCCCAGGCCCGGACCGCCGCCGGGTCGGGGGCGACCTCCGTCTGCCGGTACGCCTTGCCGGACCGCGACCGCTTGCGGCCGGCCGACACGTACGGTTCGAGAGCCTTGCGCAGTTTCCGGGCATTGGCTTCGTTCAGATCGATCTCGTACGTCCGGCCGTCGACTCCGAAGGCGATCGTCTCCGCCGCTTCCGAGCCGTCGATGTCGTCAAAGAGAGTGACTACGACACGCTGCGCCACGAATATCGGTCCCTTCGTGCGGCATCTCCGCGATGACGTGCCGAGACGCCGCGATGATGCCGACTGTTCGCCTGTAATTGGGCAAAGTATCGGCTAATGACATTTCATTTGTACAGTGCCCGGCATTGCAATGGGAAGCTCGACTAAATCCTTCAGCGTGTCCGGCGCGCAATAGGAGTCGGTGCTCGATCCGGGATCTTTCCCGAAGTTTTTCGTGACCGTCTCCCGCCGATGCCGAATCGTGACAGGGGTCACGTACTTTCCTCCAAGGCTACGCGCGTAGAAATTTGGTACGGGTAGTCTGAAGGAACCTGCTCAGCACCACACACCGGGAGTGCCAGTGGCACGCGTCGTAGTCAACGTCATGCTCAAGCCGGAGATCCTCGACCCCCAGGGCCAGGCGGTGCAGCGCGCACTGCCGCGGCTGGGTTTCGAAGGGATCTCCGACGTTCCGCCAGGGAAAGCGATTCGAACTGGAAGTGGACGGGCCGGTCGACGAGGCCACCCTCGCCCGCATCCACGATCTTGCGGAATCCTTCCTCGCCAACACCGTCATCGAGGACTTCGTCGTCAAGGTCGAGTCCGGGGACGCGGTCGCGGAGGCGGTGAAGTGACCGCTCGTATTGGCGTCGTCACTTTCCCCGGCAGTCTCGACGACCGGGACACGCGGCGCGCGATCCGCGTCGCCGGTGCCGAACCGGTGGCCCTGTGGCACAAGGACAAGGACCTGAAGCAGGTCGACGCCGTGGTGCTGTGCGGCGGATTCTCGTACGGCGACTATCTGCGCGCCGGTGCCATCGCGCGCTTCTCGCCGGTGATGGACACCCTCATCGACCGGGCGCGGGCCGGCCTGCCGGTGCTGGGCATCTGCAACGGCTTCCAGATCCTCACCGAGGCCCACCTGCTGCCCGGCGGCATGCTCGGCAACGACCACCTGCACTTCATCTGCCGCGACCAGAAGCTCCGGGTGGAGAACGCGGACACCGCCTGGACCGGCGACTACACCGCCGGCCAGGAGATCCGCATCCCGCTGAAGAACATGGACGGCCGCTACGTCGCCGACCGGCGCACGCTGGACGAGCTGGAGGCCGAGGGCCGGGTCGCGTTCCGCTACGTCACGAGCGGCGACGCCGCCGACGGATGCGGAAACCCGAACGGCTCGCTCAACGACATCGCCGGCATCACCAACCCCGCCGGGAACGTGGTCGGCCTCATGCCGCACCCCGAGCACGCTGTCGAGCCGCTGATCGGTACGGGCCGTACCGACGGCCTGCCGTTCTTCACCTCGATCCTCAAGAAGCTGGTCAACGCATGAGCCGGACTCCTCTGGACACGGTCGAGCACGCGGCCGCGACCCCCGACGTCGAGCTGCCCTGGGCCGAGCTGGGCCTGAAGAAGGACGAGTACGAGCGGGTGGTGGAGATCCTCGGCCGCCGCCCGACCGGCGCCGAACTCGCCATGTACTCCGTCATGTGGTCCGAGCACTGCTCGTACAAGAGCAGCAAGGTCCACCTCCGCCAGTTCGGCGAGAAGGCCCCGCGGTCCGAGGCGATGCTCGTCGGCATCGGCGAGAACGCCGGTGTCGTCGACGTCGGCCAGGGCTACGCGGTCACCTTCAAGGTCGAGTCGCACAACCACCCCTCCTACGTCGAGCCCTACCAGGGCGCGGCCACGGGCGTCGGCGGCATCGTGCGCGACATCATCGCGATGGGCGCCCGCCCGGTCGCCGTCGTGGACCCCCTGCGCTTCGGCGCCGCGGACCACCCGGACACCCGGCGCGTCCTGCCCGGCGTCGTCGCCGGAATCGGCGGCTACGGCAACTGCCTGGGCCTGCCCAACATCGGCGGCGAGGTCGTCTTCGACGCCTGCTACCAGGGCAATCCGCTGGTCAACGCCGGTGCCATCGGCGTCATGCGGCACGAGGACATCCACCTCGCCAAGGCGTCGGGCGCGGGCAACAAGGTCATCCTGTACGGGGCACGCACCGGCGGCGACGGCATCGGCGGCGCGTCGATCCTGGCGAGCGAGACCTTTGACGACGCGAAGCCCTCCAAGCGCCCGGCCGTCCAGGTCGGCGACCCCTTCCAGGAGAAGCTCCTCATCGAGTGCACCCTGGAGGCCTTCGCCGAGAAGCTGGTCGTCGGCATCCAGGACCTCGGCGCGGCGGGCCTGTCCTGCGCGACGAGCGAGCTGGCGTCCAACGGCTCAGGCGGCATGCGCGTGACGCTGGACGACGTACCGCTGCGCGACTCGACGCTCTCCCCCGAGGAGATCCTCATGAGCGAGTCGCAGGAGCGCATGTGCGCGGTCGTGGAGCCGGAGAAGGCCGACCGCTTCCTGGAGATCTGCGACAAGTGGGACGTCATCGCGACCGTCATCGGTGAGGTCACCGACGGCGACCGGCTGGAGATCTTCTGGCACGGCGGCAAGATCGTCGACGTCGACCCGCGCACGGTCGCCCACGACGGCCCGGTCTACGAGCGCCCCTACGCCCGCCCCGAGTGGCAGGACGCCCTCCAGGCCGACGACGCGAACAAGCTGCCCAGGCCCGTGACCTCCGACGAGCTGAGGGACCAGGTCCTTCGGCTGGTCGGGTCCCCGAACCAGGCGTCCAAGCAGTGGATCACCCAGCAGTACGACCACTTCGTGCAGGGCAACACGGTCCTCGCCCAGCCCGAGGACTCGGGCATGATCCGCGTGGACGAGGAGTCCGGCCTCGGCGTCGCCATCGCCACCGACGGCAACGGCCGCTACGCCAAGCTCGACCCGTACACGGGCGCGCAGCTCGCCCTCGCGGAGGCCTACCGCAACGTGGCGACGACCGGCGCGAAGCCGCTCGCGGTCTCCGATTGCCTGAACTTCGGCTCGCCGGAGGACCCGGCGGTCATGTGGCAGTTCGCCGAGGCCGTGCGCGGTCTGGCCGACGGCTGCCTCCAGCTCGGCACCCCGGTCACGGGCGGCAACGTCTCGCTCTACAACCAGACCGGCGAGGCCGCCATCCACCCCACCCCGGTGGTCGCGGTCCTCGGCGTCATCGACGACGTGGCCCGCCGCACGCCGGTGGCCTTCCAGGAGGACGGCCAACTGCTGTACCTCCTCGGCGACACGCGTGAGGAGTTCGGCGGCTCGGCCTGGTCCCAGGTGATCCACGACCACCTCGGCGGCCTGCCCCCGAAGGTCGACCTGGAGCGCGAGCGCCTGCTCGGCGAGATCCTGATCTCCGCCTCCCGCGACGGCATGATCGACTCCGCGCACGACCTGTCCGACGGCGGTCTGGTCCAGGCGGTCGTCGAGTCGGCGCTGCTCGGCGGCAGGGGCGCGCGTCTGGTCGTCCCCGACGGGCTCGACGCCTTCACCTTCCTGTTCTCGGAGTCGGCGGGCCGCGCGCTCGTCGCCGTCCCGCGCTCGGAGGAGGTCCGCTTCAACGACATGTGCGGCGCCCGCGGCCTGCCCGCCACCCGCGTCGGCGTGGTGGACGGCGACGCGGTGGAGGTCCAGGGCGAGTTCACCCTCCCCCTGACCGAGCTGCGCGAGACCCACGACGGCACGATCCCGGGGCTGCTCGCGTAGCGGCGGGACGGATGCGGAAGGGTCGCCCGGAGGTTTCCGGGCGGCCCTTTTGCATGCCCGGCGGCGCACCGGCGCTCAAGGAGCGGCTCGCCGGGCCGGGGGCCGCGGACGGCGGGGCGCTGTTCGCGGGGTCGGCGCGGCTGCCGACGTGTTCGCCGCGCTCGGATATCCGGTGCGGCTGCGGCTGCTGCGCGAGATCCTCGGCGGCCGGCGCACCACCGCCGAGCCGGCCGAGCTGGACGGGGTGGGCGCGACCGGGCAGGTCTACCACCACCTGCGTCGGCTCACCGGCGCCGGCTGGCCGCACACCGCAGTCCGGGGCCGCCACGAGGTGCCGCCGGGGCGGGTCGTAACGCTGTTGGTGGCGCTGTCGACCGCCCCGGAACTGACCGGGGCCGCCGCGACCGCAAACTCGCCTTGATCACCTTCCGGCTCCTGCAACTGGCCTTTCTCCCCCTGGTCGCCGTGGCCGACCGCTGGGGCGGCGGCGCCTCCGGCAGGGTGCGTGAGCCTGTCGTGGTCGTCCTGCCCGTCGCCGGGTGCTGGTCCGCGCTGGACAGCCCGGCTGGCCGCACTCCGAGCCGCGGCGTTCACGCCTGCGGCCAGACCTTCGCCGTCGGCCTCGTCGTCGAACCGGAGCCCGGCGCCGGGCCCGGCTTCCGCGCCCTGTGGCCGCTCGTCCGGCGCGTACGCGACTTCCCGGCGTTCGGCGCCTCCGGCAGGGTGCGTGAGCCTGTCGTGGTCGTCCTGCCCGTCGCCGGGTGCTGGTCCGCGCTGGACAGCCCGGCTGGCCGCACTCCGAGCCGCGGCGTCCGCGCCTGCGGCCAGACCTTCGCCGTCGGCCTCGTCGTCGAACCGGAGCCCGGCGCCGGGCCCGGCTTCCGCGCCCTGTGGCCGCTCGTCCGGCGCGTACGCGACTTCCCGGCGTTCGGCGCCTCCGGCAGGGTGCGTGAGCCTGTCGTGGTCGTCCTGCCCGTCGCCGGGTGCTGGTCCGCGCTGGACAGCCCGGCTGGCCGCACTCCGAGCCGCGGTGTTCACGCCTGCGGCCAGACCTTCGCCGTCGGCCTCGTCGTCGAACCGGAGCCCGGCGCCGGGCCCGGCTTCCGCGCCCTGTGGCCGCTCTCCCGGCGTTCGGCGCCACGCTCCTCGCGGTGGCCGGCGGCACGGTCGTACGGGCCGACGACGGCCGGCGCGACCACCTGGCCGCGACTCGCCGCCCGCTCTGCTCCACCTGATGCTCGTCGAGGGCCCGGTCCGCGAGCCCACCGGGGCCCGCCGCATCGTCGGCAGCCATCCGGTGCTGGACCTCGGCGGCAGCACATACGCGATGTACTCCCACGTCCGGCGCGGTTCCTTCGCAGTCCGCGAGGGCGACCGGGCCAGGTCGCCGCCCGGCGCGGCATCGGCGTCCCCCCCCCCCCCCCCCCCCGCACCGGCGAGATCGTCGAGGCCCCTCGCCGGCCCCCGCGTCCGCATAGGCTCACCGCATGCCCCCGGCCAGAAAGCGCCTCCGCGCCTACGACCCCGCCCGCACCCGCGCCGCCGTGCTCGCCCAGTTCGGCAACGTACGGGCGGCGGTGCGCACCCTCACCCCCGAGCAGCTCGCCCTGCCCACCCGGGTCGGCGACTGGACGGTGCGGGAGCTGGTCGCGCACGTCGGGGCGGCACTGACCGCCGTGGACCGGCTGCTCGGCGAGCCCGAACCCGCGCGTCAGGACGGGCGCCTGGCGGACTGGCCCCTCGCGATCACCGCCGACGCCGACGCCGACGCCGGCACCGCCCGCCGGCTCGCCGCCGAGCACCCCGGCCCCGACGCCCACCTCGCCGAGGCCGAGCGGCGCTTCACCGAGTGCCTCGACACCCACCCGGGCGGCAGGCTGCTCCCCACCGGCGCGGGCGCCCTGCCGCTCGCCGACTACGTCGTCACCCGCACCGTCGAACTGGTCGTGCACACCGACGACCTCACCGCCGCCGTGCCCGGCCTCGACATCCCCTACGACCGGCAGGCCCTGGCCGCCGCCACCCGGCTGCTGGCCGACGCGCTCGCCGTGAAGGCGCCCGGCGGCTCGACGGAGGTGCGGATCCCGCCGTACGCCGTCGTGCAGTGCGTCGAGGGGCCCCGGCACACCCGCGGCACTCCGCCCAACGTCGTCGAGACCGATCCCCTGACCTGGGTCCGGCTGGCGACCGGACGGCTGGCCTGGAAGGACGCCGTGGCCGGGGCGCGGGTGAGCGCGAGCGGGGAGCGGGCCGATCTGGGGGAACTGCTGCCGCTGCCGAGCTGAGGGGAACCGGACCTTCCCCCTCTCCGTCGAATCGGCATGTACAGGCAGAAGCAGCAGCGCAGCATGACCATGACCGTGGCGGCCGTCGCCGCTCTCGTCCCGCTCGCGGCGGCCTGCGGCAGCGAGAAGGCCGACGACGGCAGCGCCTCCGTGGGCGCCGGGCAACGATCCATCACCGGCGTCCAGTGGAGCATCGACAGCGTCACCGTCGACGGCACCACCCACAAGGCGCCGGACGCGGCGAGGGTCTCGATCAGCGACAAGGGCGACGCGTCGGGCAGCACCGGGTGCAACACCTTCAGCGCCCGCGCCAACGTCGGCGACGGGAGCGTCCGGCTCAGCGACGCCACGTTCACCGAGAAGGCCTGCGACAAGACGCCGGTCGACTTCGAGAAGTCCCTCGGACAGACCCTCACCACCGGCTCGCTCACCACGAAGAACGAGGGCGAGCGGCTGACCCTGACCACCTCCGGGGGCGACACCGTCCGGCTGAGCAGGCAGCAGGACGCCCCCCTGGACGGAACGAAGTGGAGCGTCACCGTCCCGGCCCCCGAGGGCCGCGCCCACCTCACCTTCGACCGGGACGCGAAGACCGTCTCAGGCCGCCTGCCCTGCAACCGCGTCAACGCCGACGCCACCGTCAGCGACGGACGTATCACCCTCGGCGCCCCGTCCACCACCCGAATGATGTGCGAAGGCTCACTCATGGATGCCGAGAAGCGGATACTGCGCCTCTTCGGCGGTCCGGTCGACTACCGGATCGATCATGGAACCCTCACGCTGACCAGCGAAGACGGGACGACTGTCCGAGCCGTCGCCGAACAGTGATCCAATCGTGAGCCCATGTCCCCAATTCGGACCAGTGGTCGATCTCGCCTACACTCGGTGGCGTGCCACGTGGTGACGGTCGACTCAATCACGATCTGCTTCCCGGCGAGAAGGGCCCCCAGGACGCTTGCGGCGTCTTCGGTGTCTGGGCCCCGGGTGAAGAGGTCGCAAAGCTCACTTACTTCGGGCTGTACGCCCTCCAGCATCGGGGCCAGGAATCCGCGGGAATCGCGGTCAGCAACGGCTCCCAGATCCTCGTCTTCAAGGACATGGGCCTGGTGTCCCAGGTCTTCGACGAGACCTCGCTCGGTTCGCTCCAGGGTCACATCGCGGTCGGTCACGCCCGCTACTCGACCACCGGCGCCTCCGTGTGGGAGAACGCCCAGCCGACGTTCCGTGCCACCGCGCAGGGTTCCATCGCGCTCGGGCACAACGGCAACCTCGTCAACACCGCCCAACTCGCCGAGATGGTTGCCGACCTGCCCAAGCAGGACGGCCGCTCCACGCGGGTCGCGGCGACCAACGACACCGACCTCGTCACCGCCCTGCTCGCGGGCCAGGTGGACGACGACGGCAAGCCGCTGACCGTCGAGGAGGCGGCCGGCAAGGTGCTGCCACAGGTGCGCGGCGCCTTCAGCCTCGTCTTCATGGACGAGCACACCCTTTACGCCGCCCGTGACCCGCAGGGCATCCGCCCGCTGGTCCTCGGCCGGCTGGAGCGCGGCTGGGTGGTCGCCTCCGAGTCCGCCGCCCTCGACATCTGCGGCGCCTCCTACGTCCGCGAGATCGAGCCGGGCGAGTTCGTCGCCATCGACGAGAACGGCCTGCGTACTTCCCGATTCGCGGAAGCGAAGCCCAAGGGCTGTGTCTTCGAGTACGTGTATCTGGCCCGCCCGGACACCGACATCGCCGGCCGCAACGTCTACCTCTCGCGCGTCGAGATGGGCCGCAGGCTGGCCGCGGAGGCCCCCGCCGAGGCCGACCTGGTCATAGCGACTCCGGAGTCCGGCACCCCCGCCGCCATCGGGTACGCCGAGGCCTCCGGCATCCCCTTCGGCGCCGGGCTGGTGAAGAACGCCTATGTCGGGCGCACCTTCATCCAGCCCTCGCAGACCATCCGCCAGCTCGGCATCCGCCTCAAGCTGAACCCCTTGAAGGAAGTCATCAAGGGCAAGCGGCTGGTCGTCGTGGACGACTCCATCGTCCGCGGCAACACCCAGCGGGCCCTGGTCCGCATGCTCCGCGAGGCCGGCGCCGCCGAGGTCCACATCCGGATCTCGTCCCCGCCCGTGAAGTGGCCCTGCTTCTTCGGCATCGACTTCGCCACCCGCGCCGAGCTGATCGCCAACGGCATGAGTGTCGAGGAGATCGGCGTCTCGATGGGCGCCGACTCCCTGGCGTACATCTCCATCGACGGCATGATCGAGGCGACCACCATCGCCAAGCCGGACCTGTGCCGCGCCTGCTTCGACGGCGAGTACCCGATGGAGCTTCCCGACCCCGAGCTGCTCGGCAAGCAGCTCCTGGAGACCGAGCTGGCCGCCGGGCCCGCGGGAACGGCCGCCGCCGACGCCATCCGTCGCCCGTAGCCGTCCGTCCGCATCACCTGCCGTACGACACGAAGGTTCTCATCGCCATGCCTGACACAACCGGTGCCGGCCACGCCGCGGCCTCCTACAAGACAGCAGGTGTCGACATCGAGGCGGGCGACCGCGCCGTCGAACTGATGAAGGAGTGGGTCAGGAAGACCCGGCGCCCCGAGGTCCTCGGCGGCCTCGGCGGCTTCGCGGGCCTCTTCGACGCCTCCGCCCTCAAGCACTACGAGCGCCCCCTGCTCGCCTCCGCCACCGACGGCGTCGGCACCAAGGTCGACATCGCCCGGCAACTGGGCGTCTACGACACCATCGGCCACGACCTGGTCGCCATGGTCATGGACGACATCGTGGTGTGCGGCGCCGAGCCGCTCTTCATGACCGACTACATCTGTGTCGGCAAGGTCCATCCCGAACGTGTCGCCGCGATCGTCAAGGGCATCGCCGAGGGCTGTGTGCTGGCCGGCTGCGCTCTGGTGGGCGGTGAGACGGCCGAGCACCCGGGCCTGCTCGGCGCGGAGGACTTCGACGTCGCCGGCGCCGGTACGGGCGTCGTGGAGGCCGACCGGCTGCTCGGCCCCGATCGCATCCGTACGGGTGACGCGGTGATCGCCATGGCGTCCTCCGGGCTTCACTCGAACGGGTACTCGCTCGTCCGCCACGTCCTGCTGAACGAGGCCGGCCTGGCGCTCGACGCCCATCTGGACGGCCTCGGCCGCACCCTCGGCGAGGAGCTGCTTGAGCCCACGAAGATCTACTCCCTGGACTGCCTGGCCCTCGTCCGCACCACCGAGGTGCACGCCTTCAGCCACATCACCGGCGGCGGTCTCGCGGCCAACCTGGCCCGCGTGATCCCCGACGCGCTGCACGCCGTCGTCGACCGCTCCACCTGGACCCCGGGCGCGGTCTTCGACCTCGTCGGCCGGACCGGCCGGGTCGAGCGCCTGGAGCTGGAGAAGACCCTCAACATGGGCGTGGGCATGATCGCGATCGTGCCCGAGGAATCGGCGGACATCGCCCTGACGACCCTCGCCGACCGCGGCGTGGACGCCTGGGTGGCCGGTGAGATCACCGACCGCGGCGACCACGACACGGGCGCCGCCCTCATCGGTGACTACGCCGGCTGAAGCTCCGCGGGTAGCACAGAACCCGGTCGGTGACCTGAGTCACCGACCGGGCGGGTGTTCAGTGCGAGGTCAAGCGCCGCGACGTTGTTGCGGGGACTGGCCGTCCTCGCCCTCGTCATCGTCCTCGTACAGGTCGGCGTACCGTGCGTACACGTCGTCGTCCTGCTCATCGTCCTCGAACCGCTCGCCGCTAGGCGGTGGCGGACTCGACGTCGATGCGCCCAGCTCCTCGGCCAGGCGGGAGAGATCAGTCCCACCGCTGTTGTACTTCAGCTGGCGGGCGACCTTCGTCTGCTTGGCCTTGGCCCGGCCGCGCCCCATGGCTCGACCCCCTCAACGACGGGGCTCGACGGCCCCAGAGTCTTGACACGCGTTCATGGTCCGGAACGGGCTCTCCGTGGAGAGACCGGTCCGTAGGGCTTCCACGGTACCTGAGCCCACGCCCATACGGTACGTCGCCCGCAGGACGTGGCCGCGCCCAGAACCTTCGAGGCGCCCCGTCCTCGCTGGTCAACGCCGATTTTAACCACCTTTCGACGGTCGACCCGCCGGGATAAGTGAGAGTTCTCTCCAACTGCCCCCCGACGGGTACCGGTCAAACCCGCGAAGATCACCGCCCGGTACGTGCCTCGGCCATCCGCTGCTCGGCGATCCGGTCGGCCGCCGCGGCCGGCGGAATACCGTCTTCCTTCGCACGTGCGAATATGGCAAGGGTTGTGTCGTAGATCCGCGCGGCCTTCGCCCTGCACCGCTCGAAGTCGAAGCCGTGCAGCTCGTCGGCGACCTGGATGACCCCGCCGGCGTTCACCACGTAGTCCGGCGCGTAGAGGATCCCGCGGTCGGCGAGGTCCTTCTCCACACCCGGGTGGGCGAGCTGGTTGTTGGCCGCTCCGCAGACCACCCTGGCGGTCAGCGCCGGCACCGTGTCGTCGTTCAGCGCGCCGCCGAGCGCGCAGGGAGCGTAGATGTCCAGGTTGGCCACCCGGATCAGCGCGTCGGTGTCCGCGACGGCGACCACCGACGGGTGCCGCTGCGTGATCGCCCGCACGACGTCCTCGCGCACGTCGGTGACGACCACGTGCGCGCCCTCGGACAGCAGGTGCTCCACCAGGTGGCGGCCGACCTTGCCGACGCCCGCGATGCCGACGGTGCGCTCGCGCAGCGTCGGGTCGCCCCACTGGTGCTGGGCGGCGGCCCGCATGCCCTGGTAGACACCGAAGGCGGTGAGCACGGAGGAGTCGCCCGCGCCGCCGTTCTCGGGGGAGCGCCCGGTCGTCCAGCGGCACTCGCGCGCGACAACGTCCATGTCGGCGACATAGGTACCGACATCGCAGGCGGTGACGTACCGGCCGCCGAGCGAGGCGACGAACCGGCCGTAGGCGAGCAGCAGCTCCTCGCTCTTGATCTGCTCCGGGTCGCCGATGATCACGGCCTTGCCGCCGCCGTGGTCGAGACCGGCCATGGCGTTCTTGTACGACATCCCGCGCGCGAGGTTGAGTGCGTCGGTGACGGCCTCCGCCTCGCTCGCGTACGGGTAGAAACGGGTGCCGCCGAGCGCGGGGCCCAGGGCGGTGGAGTGGAGGGCGATGACGGCCTTGAGACCGCTGGCACGGTCCTGGCAGAGCACGACCTGCTCATGACCCCCCTGGTCCGAGTGGAACAGGGTGTGCAGTACATCAGCAGGTGCGCCGGTTACGTCGGTCACGGTGGTGACTCCTGTGCGAGTGCGGCGGGTGGTGGCAGCTCCCGTGCGGGTGGCGGGGACTGTGGCACGAGATTAGAGCCTGGTCGCGCCCGCTCGCCGCCCAGTGCTCAGGATCACCTCCGCACGGAGTACGGGCGTGCGACGATTTGCAGAGGTTCCCGCGCGTTTGTGATCCGTTGCCGCAGGTTTTCGCGGCGGTGCGCGGGGGAGGGAGCAGGCGTGCCCAAGGTGTCCCAGGTGATCATTCCCTACGCGGCTTACCTGCGCGTGTACGAGCCGCTGGCCGCCTTCCCGGAGGCGGAGCGCGGCCACTGGGCCCGCTATGCCCGCCGCCCGGACCTGCCCTCCTACCAGGACGAACTCCGCCGTTCCCTGGCCGATCTGCTGCCCATCCCGCCGGTGGCGGTGCCGGTGCACGAGAGTGCCGACGCCTTCGTGACCGAGGTCGACGGCGTGGTCTGCGTCTGCCCCTGGCGGACCCGGCTGCGCGGCTGGCAGGCCCTCGGGGAACTGTCCGAGGACTTCCCCGAGCCCGTCCTTGACGCCCTGATCCCGCCGGTGGTCCGCCGGCAGAGCGCGCAGGACTACGAACGCTGGCTGGAGCGCAACCCGGATGCCCGGCCGTGGATCCGCACGGCCACCTGGCAGGTGCCGATCAACTGGTTCGTGCTGGTCTCCGACGCCGAGCGGGAGTACGACCGCGGCGGCGGCAGCACCGGGGCGGCCGCGCCGGTGCTGCGCTACCGGACGCCGATGGTGCAGGCCCGCCGGCGGGTGGCGCGGGGGCTGCGGGCCCTGAAGGAGGCCGTGGACGAGGGGCCGCTGATCGACGGCCTGGTGGACGTGGGGCGCTGGCTGGAGGAGTTCCACCCCCGCTCACTGGTGGAGTTGGACTACGGCGGGCTGGTGCACGCCCTGCCGGCCGGGGAGTTGGAGGACGACCACTCGGCGGCGGATGTCGCCGAGGGCATCGAGGCGCTGCGCCACGGCGACGGGGCCACCGCGGGGGAGGCCTACGGGCGGCTCGTGGAGCGCTGGCGGGCGGTCCGGGACCGGCGGTCGGCGAACTGACGTTTGACGTACCGCCCGATGTGGGGTTTGGTCTTCCGATCCGACATGTGCCCGCTGTGGGCTGACGTTTTGCCGACAAGGGACGTAGGTCCCTATCCGGGCGTAAGTGTCAAGCGTGACGGACCGCACGTACATCACTCTTGCGCCCCTTCCCCCTCCTCATGCCAAAATAGGACAAGGAGTCCGGGGAGGGCTCCTTCCGTCCTGCTGTGATGCACTGCGGGCGGAATCTCAGGTTTGCACGCTTTGGGGGATCTGGTGGCTCCTGATCGTCCTGTGACTGATCGTCACAGGGGTGTGACTGTCCGCTATGGCATGGTCCATCGGCTTCCGTCGCTGATGAACACCTGGGAGGGCAATTCCATCGGTTTGGCCGACGCGGCTGGACAGATGGTGTAGTTGTAGTGCCGAGGACAAGCCGTTCGTCCTATAACCGACTCGACCCGCGTCCGCCATTTCGGGCAACGCGGGTCAAGGTGCAGAATTTAGAGGAATGAACCGAGAAGGTTCGGTTCTCCCGAGGAGGCCGCTCATGACCGCTCGCACCCCTGATGCCGAGCCGCTGCTGACCCCGGCTGAGGTCGCCACCATGTTCCGCGTCGACCCGAAGACGGTCACGCGCTGGGCGAAGGCCGGCAAGCTCACGTCGATCCGCACGCTCGGCGGGCATCGCCGTTATCGCGAAGCCGAGGTCCGCGCTCTGCTCGCGGGCATTCCGCAGCAGCGCAGCGAAGCCTGAACAACTGAATAACCGGGCAAAACGGCAGGTCCCCCAATCTGTCGAGGCGCTCGGAACCACAGCTCCAAGCGACGCCGTTCCTGCCCCAACAGGGGTGCGTCGTTGATCGCGCTGGACTCCGCCGGGTCCAGCGCGATCTTTTTGTGTCCGCTTCTGTGCCTGGTGGGTGGGCTGTCGACGGGTTCTGTGAGCGGCCTTGTCGGAGTCTGGGGAGGGGTGTCGGATCAGCTGTGCGGGGGCTGCGAAGGATGGTGCAATTGCACATATTAAATTGACTAGTTGTAGGGGAGCGGTAAGTGCCACGGTTTCGAAAACTCATGCTGTGACACCCGTCACATGGCGGGGTGCTTGTTGACCTCGGCATCCGTGCGCTAAAGGGAGCGTGACCGCCAGGAGGTCGGCGTGGCAAGGGTGTTGGGACCCGGCGGGGCTCACACGGTGGAGGCGCTCCCGTCCTCGACGCCCTCTTGACGACCCGTGGGGGGCTGTGGTCCCGGTGAGTCCAGCGCGAGCCGCAACAGCCGGTGGCAGATGGGGCAGTGGCGCGTCAGGTGACCGTAGGACGAGGCGGCCGACAGATGCGCGCGGAGCAGGGCCCGCGTCTCGTGCCTGACCGATGCCGCCATACGCCACCTCCAGGAGCCACACGGCGAACGTGCCCTGCCCTTTGGAGTACCGAGCGAACGCGACGCCGTCAAGGCCGCGAGAGAGCCGCTGAGAGCTTCTGGGGCCGGAGGATGAGCTGGTGACGGGGGAGCACAAAGAGGGGACCCGCACCGGTGGCCGCACAAAGAGGGGACCCGCACCGGCGGGCGCACAAAAGAAGAAGACCCGCACCAACAGGTGCGGGCCTCGTTGCGGTCCTGACGGGATTTGCTGTGTCCGATGGCGGCTTGCGCCGCGGGCGCGGCCTCCGCCTTGGCGAGGTGGCGGGGGTCTTGGGGTCGGGTGACGGGTGCGCCATGAAGAAGACCCGCACCAACAGGTGCGGGCCTCGTTGCGGTCCTGACGGGATTTGAACCCGCGGCCTCCACCTTGACAGGGTGGCGAGCACTCCAAACTGCTCCACAGGACCAGGTTTCGCGGCGCTTCTTCTGCGTTGCGCTGCGAGAAGAGACTGTACAGGAGGGTGAGCCCACGGTCGAACTCACCCTCTGTGCGGCCACCGTGACGGCAATCCGCTACGGCACGAGCGCGTCGATCGCCTTCACGATCCGCTTGTCGGAGACCGGGTACGCCGTGCCCAGCGCGTGCGCGAAGTAGCTGACCCGCAGCTCCTCGATCATCCAGCGCACGTCCAGGACCCGCTGCGGCACCGGCCGGCCGCGCGGCATCTGCTCCAGCAGCCACGCGTACTCGTCCCGCATCTCGTGGACCTTCTCCATGCGGGACGTGTCCCGCTGGACGCCGGTCGGCATCTGCTGGAGGCGCCGGTCCGCGGCGACCAGGTAGCGCATCAGGTCCGGCAGCCGCCCGACCCCCGCCTCGGTCACGAAGCCGGGCTTCACCAGGGCGTCCAGTTGCCCCCGCACGTCCTGGAGGTTCGCAAGGAGCGCGGCACTCCGTACGGCCTTCAGGCGGCGCTCGCAGGCCTGCCAGGCCGCCAGTACCTGCTGCACCTGGCCCACCGTGCGGACCGTCGTGTCCACGATCTCCGCGCGGACCTTGTCGTAGAGCTTGCGGTACGACTCCTCGTCCCACGCCGGTCCGCCGAAGTCGGCGATCAGCCGGTCCGCCGCAGCCGTCGCGCAGTCGTCGAACAGGGCCTGGATCGAACCGTGCGGATTCGCGGACAGACCGAGCTTCTGCTGGTTGGTGAGCTTTTCGGACGCGAACTTCGCCGGGTTGACGGGGATGTTGCGCAGGATCAGCCGGCGCGTGCCCTTCCACATCGCCTGCGCCTGCTCGGCCTCGGTGTCGAAGAGGCGTACGGAGACCGTGTTCGCCGCGGGTCCGTCGTCGACCAGCGCCGGATACGCCTTCACCGGCTGGCCGGCCCGGCGTGTCTCGAAGACCCGGGACAGCGTGCCGATCGTCCAGTCCGTCAGCCCGGTGCGCTCCAGGGACTCGCCGCCACTGCGCTCGGCGGTGGCCGCCGCGGCCTGCGAGAGGGCCTTGCGCGCCTTCGGCCGCAGCCGCAGCTTCAGCGCCTCAAGGTCCTTGTCCTCCGCCAGCTTGCGGCGCCGCTCGTCGACGATCCGGAAAGTGATCTTCAGATGGTCGGGGACCCGGGACCAGTCGAAGTCCTCGGCCTCGAACGGCACCCCCACCATCCGCTTCAGCTCCCGCGCCATGGTGACCGTCAGCGGCTCCTGGAGGGGCACGGCCCGCTCCAGGAACGCCTGCGCGTAGTTCGGCGCGGGCACGTAGTTGCGGCGGATCGGCTTGGGCAGGGAGCGGATCAGCTCCGTGACGACCTGCTCGCGAAGCCCCGGGATCTGCCAGTCGAAGCCCTCGTCGGTGACCTGGTTGAGGACGTGCAGCGGGATGTGGACGGTCACGCCGTCGGCGTCCGCGCCCGGCTCGAACTGGTAGGTGACGCGGAACTTCAGCGGCCCCTGGCGCCAGGAGTCCGGATAGTCGTCCTTGGTGACCGCCCCCGCCTTCTCGTTGATGAGCATCTCGCGCTCGAAGTCGAGGAAGTCGGGCTGCTCGTGCCGCTTGTGCTTCCACCACGAGTCGAAATGCGCCCCCGAGACCACGTGTTCGGGCACCCGCTGGTCGTAGAAGTCGAACAGCGTCTCGTCGTCGACGAGGATGTCCCGGCGCCGCGCCCGGTGCTCCAGCTCCTCGACCTCGGTCAGCAGCCGGCGGTTGTCCGCGAAGAACTTGTGATGCGTGCGCCAGTCGCCCTCGACCAGGGCGTTGCGGATGAACAGCTCGCGGCTGACCTCCGGGTCGATCCGCCCGTAGTTCACCTTGCGCTGGGCCACGATCGGCACGCCGTACAGCGTGACCTTCTCGTACGCCATCACGGCCGCCTGGTCCTTCTCCCAGTGCGGCTCGCTGTAGGTGCGCTTGAGGAGATGCCCGGCGAGCGGCTCCACCCACTCCGGCTCGATCTTCGCGTTGACCCGGGCCCACAGCCGGGAGGTCTCCACCAGCTCCGCCGACATCACGAAGCGCGGCGGCTTCTTGAACAGCGCCGAGCCGGGGAAGACCGCGAACTTGGCGCCGCGCGCGCCCAGATACTCGTTCTTCGCGCCGTCCTTCACGTCCTTCATGCCGACGTGGGAGAGAAGCCCGGCCAGCACCGAGACGTGCACGCGGTCGTCGGGGGCGGTGCTGTTCTCGTCGTTGAGGTCGTTGAGGTCGTTGAGACGGATGCCCATCTGCCTGGCGACCGTACGAAGCTGTGTGTAGATGTCCTGCCACTCGCGGATCCGCAGGAAGTTGAGGTACTCCTGCTTGCACATCCGGCGGAAGGACGACGAGCCGCGTTCGCTCTGCTGCTCGCGCAGGTACCGCCAGAGGTTGAGGAAGGCGAGGAAGTCGCTGCTCTCGTCCTTGAAACGGGCGTGCTGCTGGTCGGCCTGGGCCTGCTTGTCCGCCGGGCGTTCCCGGGGGTCCTGGATGGACAGCGCCGCCGCTATGACCATGACCTCGCGGACACAGCCGTTCTTGTCGGCCTCCAGCACCATCCGGGCCAGCCGCGGGTCGACCGGCAGCTGGGCCAGCTTGCGGCCGGTGTCCGTGAGGCGCTTGCGTACGTCCTTCTGCGCCGGGTCCAGCGCGCCCAACTCCTGGAGGAGCTGCACACCGTCCCGGATGTTGCGGTGGTCCGGCGGATCGATGAAGGGGAACTTCTCGATGTCGCCGAGGCCGGCCGCGGTCATCTGGAGGATGACGGAGGCGAGGTTCGTACGGAGGATCTCCGCGTCCGTGAACTCCGGCCGGGCGAGGAAGTCGTCCTCGCTGTAGAGCCGGATGCAGATGCCGTCGCTGGTCCGTCCGCAGCGGCCCTTGCGCTGGTTGGCGCTGGCCTGCGAGACGGGCTCGATCGGCAGCCGCTGCACCTTGGTGCGGTGGCTGTAGCGGGAGATCCGGGCGAAGCCGGGGTCGATGACGTACTTGATGCCCGGGACGGTGAGGGAGGTCTCGGCGACATTGGTGGCCAGAACGATCCTTCGCCCGGTGTGCTGCTGGAACACCCGGTGCTGCTCGGCGTGGGACAGCCGCGCGTACAGCGGCAGCACCTCGGTGAATCGGTACTTCTTCTTCTCCAGGGCGTCGGCCGTGTCCCGGATCTCCCGTTCGCCGGAGAGGAAGACGAGGATGTCGCCCTTCCCCTCGCCCATCAGCTCCTCGACGGCGTCGGTGATCGCGGTGATCTGGTCCCGGTCGGCGTCGTCGCCGTCCTCCTCCAGGAGGGGCCGGTACCGCACCTCCACCGGATAGGTCCGCCCGCTGACCTCCACGATCGGGGCGTCGCCGAAGTGCCGGGAGAAGCGCTCGGGGTCGATGGTCGCCGAGGTGATGACGACCTTCAGATCCGGCCGCCTGGGCAGCAACTGGGCCAGGTATCCCAGTAGGAAGTCGATGTTGAGGGACCGCTCGTGGGCCTCGTCGATGATGATCGTGTCGTAGGCGCGCAGCTCGCGGTCGGTCTGGATCTCGGCGAGCAGGATGCCGTCCGTCATCAGCTTGATGAAGGTGGCGTCCGGGTTCACCTGGTCGGTGAACCGCACCTTCCAGCCGACGGCCTCACCGAGCGGTGTGTCCAGCTCGTCCGCCACCCGCTCGGCGACGGTGCGCGCGGCGATCCGGCGGGGCTGTGTGTGCCCGATCATGCCGCGCACGCCACGGCCCAGCTCGACGCAGATCTTCGGGATCTGGGTGGTCTTGCCGGACCCGGTCTCACCGGCGACGATGACGACCTGGTGATCGCGGATGGCCTCCGCGATCACGTCCTTCTTCTGGCTGACGGGAAGCTGCTCGGGGTAGCTGACGGCGGGCACGCGGGCCCGGCGTTCACCGATGCGCTGCTCGGCCTTGGCCACCTCCGCCTCGATCTCGGCGAGGACGGCGGAGCGGGCCTCCGGTTTACGGATCTTCCGCGCACCCTCGAGCCTGCGGCCGAGCCGGTGCGTGTCGCGCAGTGACAGCTCGGTCAGGCGGGGGGCGAGGGCGCCGAGGGCGGGGGCGGGGTGCGTAGACATACGGAGTCCAGGATCTCATCCCCGGGAATTTCCTGGCGAACGATTTCCTCCCGGCCGCGGGGAATGCGGGGCCGGGGCCGGGGTCGGGGCCGAACCGGCGCGGCTGTCGTACTCCGTGCGGGCCCGGTCGATGAGCGCCAGGTGCTCGGCAGTCCACTCCAGGAGGGGCAGGGTGGCTGAGCAGAGCGTGCTGCCCATCGGGGTGAGCGCGTAGCTGACATGGGGCGGCATGACGTTGTGGATGGTGCGGGTCAGGATGCCGTCCCGTTCCAGATTGCGCAGAGTGACGGTGAGCATGCGCTGACTGATCCCGTCGACGGTGCGCTTGAGTTCGGAGAAGCGCAGCGGCCCTTCCTTGAGGTTGCACACGACCAGAAGCGACCACTTGTCCCCGACCATGCCGAGGACCGCGCGGAACCGACCCGCGTCCTGCCGTACCGGCTCCGGCTCGCTGTCCGTCGCGGTCATCGTTACCTCCAGGGAACCATGGCACCGAAATGTGCCTTATTGCCCGCGCCGTCTCGGGCGCACCAGGATGACGGTGGTTCCCGAAGGGAACCGAGATGCGAAGGGTAGCCGCGGCCTGTTCCACGCATCTCGACGCCTCGACACCCCGAGAAGAGACCGTTCCTGTCATGTCAATATTTCTGCTGGTCCACGGTGCTTGGCACAGTGGACGGGCCTGGGAGCGTGTGACCGCGCTGCTGGAGTCGGCCGGACACCGTGTGCTCGCCCCGTCGCTGACCGGCTACGGCGACAAGGCGCATCTGCTCAGCCCCGAAGTGGGGCTCGACACACACGTCGACGACATTGTCCGGCTGATCGACGAGGCGGACCTGACCGACGTGGTGCTCGTGGGACACAGCTACGCGGGGGCGGTCATCTCGTCCGCGGCCAACCAGGTGCCCGACCGGATCGCGCACCTGGTGTACGTCGACTCGATGGTCCCGAAGGACGGCGAGGCCCCCGTCGAGGCCCTGCCCGAACTCCAGGTCCTGATCGACCTGGCCGCGCGGTCCGCGAGCCCGTGGCTCATCGCGCCGCCCCCGGAACAGCCGCCTCCGGTCGGCCTGTTCGGAGTCACCGACCCGGCCGACATCGCGTGGCTGCGCACGGTGGTCTCGGACCACCCGGTGCGCTGCCTGCGGCAACCGGTCCGGCTGGACAACCCGGCCACGCACGCGATCCCGCGCACCCACATCCGCTGTGACGGCGCGAACGGGGAAGGCTTCACCCTGCCGCCCGTCCCCGCGGTGCAGCCCAACGGCTCTCCGGCGCGGGTGTGGCGACTGCCGACCGGCCACGACTGCATGATCACCATGCCCGGCCGGCTCACCGAGTTGCTCCTGGAAGCCGCCGCAGGTCCCTGACGCTCGCGGACGGCTTCCCGCGCGACACGGCGGGAGCGAAGCCGCCCTGCGGCACACACGGCATACAGAAAGGCCCCGATCCGGGGATCGGGGCCTTGGCTGTGGCTGGGGCCGGGATCGAACCGGCGACCTATCGCTTTTCAGGCGATCGCTCGTACCAACTGAGCTACCCAGCCACGCAGCCTCGCGGCTGCAGCGGTCCTGACGGGATTTGAACCCGCGGCCTCCACCTTGACAGGGTGGCGAGCACTCCAAACTGCTCCACAGGACCATGAGCATCGCGTGCCCGGATGAGGGGCTGCGACCCTGGCGTTGAATTCGGGCGCTGGCGCCTGAACGCACGCATGACTATACCCGACGGTGAGCAAGGGTCCGAACCGGTTGTTGACCCGCCACCCGCCCTCGGCGCGGCCGGGCGCGAAGGCGTACCTCATGCGTGCGCCGGGGAATCCCTCCGCCGTGGAGTCACCGCCTCACCGCACGGGAAACGTCACCCCGGTGAGTTCCTCGGAGACGGTCCACAGGCGCTGCTGGGTGGCCCGGTCGTGGGAGTCGCGGCTGGAGGTGACCGGTTTCGGGTAGCCGCGGATTTCCCCCAGCCCGTCGGGGCCGTAGTACTGCCCGCCGGTGACGGCCGGGTCGGTGGCGGCACGCAGCGTGGGCAGGGCGCCCATCTCGGCCTTCTGGGTGAGCAGCGGCGCGATCCAGGTGATGGGCACGCGGAGTGCGGCGGGTGTGTTGCGGATGAGTTCGGTGTTGGACGCGCCGGGGTGCGCGGCCACCGCGACCGTGGTGCCGAGCGGCGCGAGCCGGCGCTGCAGCTCGTACGTGAACATCAGGTTGGCGAGTTTGGCCTGGCCGTAGGCGGCGATCCGGCTGTACGAGCGCTCCCATTGCAGGTCGTCGAAGTGGATGGCGGCCCGGATGCGGTGACCGGTGCTGCTGACCGTCACGACGCGGGAGCCGGGGACGGGCAGGAGCCGGTCGAGGAGCAGGCCGGTGAGGGCGAAGTGGCCGAGGTGGTTGGTGCCGAACTGCAGCTCGAAGCCGTCGGCGGTGGTCTGCCGCGGGGTGTACATCACGCCCGCGTTGTTGATCAGAAGGTCGATGCGCGGGTGGGCCGCCCGCAGGTCGGCCGCCGCTGACCGGATCGAGTCCAGGGAGGCCAGGTCGAGGGCCTGGACGGTGGCGTCGCCGGAGATGCGGGCGGCCGCCCGCTCGCCCTTCTCGGCGTCGCGGATCGCCAGGACCACCGTCGCCCCGCTCGCCGCGAGCATCCGGGCGGTCTCGAAGCCCAGTCCGGTGTTGGCGCCGGTCACGATCGCCACCCGGCCGTGCTGATCGGGGATGTGCTGCTCGGTCCACTTGCCGCCCATGACGCACTCCTAAGAAACCGCCGGTCTGTTATGTGGACCACCGTAAGGGACCGCCGGTCTTTTAACAAGGGACCGGTGGTCTTCAAGCTAGGCTGAAGGTGTGACATTTCAGCGGGCGCGAAGCGAGGAGCAGCGGGAGATACGCCGGCGGGCGATCCTGGACACGGCGGCGGCGATGCTCGACGAGATGCCGGTGGCCGACCTGAGCCTCAATGAACTCAGCCGGCGGGTGGGCCTGGCCAAGTCGAACGTCCTGCGGTACTTCGAGTCACGCGAGGCGGTACTGCTCGAACTGCTGGACGACTTCCTGGGGAGCTGGCTCGCCGAGCTGGAGGACGAGCTGGCCGCGGGCATCGAGGCGCACGCGGCACCGGAGGCGCGGGCGGGCCGGCTGGCCGAGATCCTCAGCCGGTCACTGGCGGGCCGGGTGGTGCTGTGCGACCTCCTCGGCGCGCAGGGCGGCGTCCTTGAGCACAATGTCTCGGTCGAGGCGGTCAAGCGGCACAAGCGGTCCTCCCACAAGAGGATCGCGGACATGTCCGAGCTGATGCGGCGCCATGTGCCCGAACTCGGCGAAGACGCGCAGTTGTTCTGCCTGATGGGCCTGGTCTCGGCGGGCGCTCTGGCGGCGTACGTCCCGCCACCGCCCAGCGTCCTCGCCGCCTACACGGAGGAACCCGCCCTCGGCATGCTCCACATGGAGCTGCGCGAAGCACTGCGGCTCTCCTTCACCTCGACACTCCTGGGCGTGCTGCCGCGCGGCTGAGCCTGCCCGGGGCCCCGTCCAGGTGTACTGCGCGATGCCGTCGACTGCCTGACCGGCGGAATCCGTTCGTCATCGGTCAGTCACGACCGCTGAACGCCAGCCGGATCCCCAGGCCGATCATCACGATGCCCGACCCCCCGCCGATCCATGACAGCCGACGAGGAGATCGGGCAAGCCATTTGCGGGCGGTGCCGGCGAGGATGCCCCAGGTGGCGTCGGAAATCAGCGCGATCAGCACGCAGATCAGCCCCAGCAACAACAACTGCAAGTGAGCGCTTCCCCCGGAGGTGTCGACGAACTGCGGCAGCACCGCACCGAAGATCAGCAGCCCCTTGGGGTTGCTCACCCCGACGACGAAACCCTCCCGGAACACCCGCCCCGGCCGCCCCACGTCCGCCCCGCCCTGCTTCTCCGCCACGATCAACAGCTTGCGGTGCCGCCATGCCTGGACACCGAGATAGACGAGATAAAGAGCACCGGCGAACTTGAGAATCGAGAACACCAGATAGGAGCGGGCAAGCACCTCACCCAACCCGAACGCGACCAGCACCACCTGGACAAGCAGCCCCGCCTCGTTCCCCACCGCCGTCGACACGGCGGCCCGCCGCCCCAGAGATACCCCTCGGCTCACGACGAAAAGAACACTCGGCCCCGGCACGGCGATCAGCACGGTCACCATGGTCAGGAAGACGGCCAGACGCTCGAATCCAATCACCGCAGCAGAGTACCCGTCGCAACTCCACCCCCCGGCGTTTCGCCGAACTCGGCAAAACGGGGCTTGGCTTGTTTCCATTTCTTCCGGCTTCTTTGCGGCGCCAGAAGATCGTGGTCGCGGAGCGTCGCGGACTCAGGTCCGGCGGAGCTGGACACCGCAGTTCTTTGCCTGCGGCGCGGAGCGTCGGGAAGGCTGGTCCCGCCGGGTGGTGCTCACACCGGCCGGTTCTGCTGTTCGATGTACTGCCTGACGACGGAGAGGGGGGCGCCGCCGACGGTTCCGGCGAAGTAGGACCCGGACCAGAGCTTGTTGGCCCGCCAGTAGTGGCGCACCAGGTCGGGGAACTCCTGGCGCAGGCGGCGGGAGGAGACACCCTTGAGGGAGTTGACCAGCTTGGTCACGGCGACCTTGGGCGGGAAGTTCACCAGCAGGTGGACGTGGTTGTCCTCACCGTTGAACTCCACCAGGTCGCACTCGAAGTCTGTACACACCGACTGCATGATCTCCTCCATCCGCCTCAAGTGGGCATCGGTGAACACCTTGTGCCGGAACTTGGTCACGAAGACCAAGTGCACATGCATCACGAAGGCACAGTGACGCCCAGTTCTGATCTCCTGCATCTCACCCATAACCCAAGTAGGTAGGGTGACGGTCGTGCAGCTCCGGTACAGCTTCCGCATGTACCCGGACACCGGCCAGCAGACCGCGTTGGCGAAGGCGTTCGGGTGCGCCCGTGTCGTGTTCAACGACGTGGTCCGCGCCCGTGAAGACGCCCGTAAGGCCGAGCAGTCGTTCCCGAAGGCCGGGGAGCTGTCCACGCGCCTGATCACCGAGGCCAAGCGGACAGCACAACGGTCCTGGCTGGGTGAGGTCTCCGTGGTGGTGCTCCAGCAGTCCCTGCGGGACGCCGAGAGGGCGTACCGCAACTTCTTCGCCTCCCTCAAGGGCACCCGCAAGGGCCCCAGGATTGGCCCTCCCCGGCTCAAGTCCCGCAAGGACGCCCGGCAGTCGGTCCGGTTCACCGCCAACGCCCGCTGGAACATCACCGGCAGCGGCCGCCTGAACCTGCCGAAGATCGGCGCGGTGAAGGTGAAGTGGTCCCGCACGCTGCCCACTACCCCCGCCTCCGTCACCGTCATCAAGGACGCGGCCGGCAGGTACTTCGCTTCCTTCGTCATCGACACCGACCCCGCCGCCGACGCGACACGGATGCCCGAAACCGACCGCACCATCGGCATCGATCTCGGCCTTGCCCACTTCGCCGTCCTCTCCGACGGCACGAAGATCGGCTCCCCGCGCTTCCTGCGCCGCGCGGAGAAGAAGCTGAAGAAGGCCCAGCAGGAGCTGTCCCGCAAGCAGAAGGGAAGCAAGAACCGCGCCAAGGCCCGCCTCAAGGTCGCCCGCGCCCACGCCAAGGTCACCGACGCACGCCACGAGTTCCACCACCAGCTCTCCACGAAGCTGATCTCCGAGAACCAAGGGATCGCCGTGGAGGACCTGTCGGTGGCGGGACTGGCCCGCACAAAGCTGGCCAAGTCCGTGCACGACGCCGGATGGTCATCGTTCATCAGCATGCTCGAGTACAAGGCGGCGAGATACGGCCGCGCCCTGGTAAAGATCGGCCGGTTCGAGCCGACCTCCCAGACCTGCTCCACCTGCGGCGTCAAGGACGGCCCCAAACCCCTGAGCGTCCGGGAGTGGACCTGTGCCGCCTGCGGCACCGTCCACGACCGGGACACCAACGCCGCGATCAACGTGAAGACGGCCGCCGGACTGGCGGTATCGGCCTGCGGAGCGCCGGTAAGACCAGGAGCAATCCCGGCACAGCGCGAAGAAACAGGAAGCCACGGATTCCCGACCGAACCCCGTGCCGCGTAGCGGCACAGCAACGATCGAGAAGGCCAGAATCCTCGGGCTTCAGCCCGAGGAGCAAGTCAAGGACAGCGATATGGCCGCACTCCGGCCCCGGACCCCGAGCGTGTGGTCATCCGGATCTCGGTTGACCGTCGGACCCAATGGCGAGGCCGGGGCCAGGACGCTCTGTGTCTTCGGCCCCGGCCTCGCGGGGGCCGGCTACTGGTCGAGGTCGGACATGTCCAGCACGAACCGGTAGTGGACGTCTCCGTCGGCGAGGCGGTCCAGTGCGGTTTCGATCTTGCTGGAGGGAAGGGTCTCAACGTCGGCCGTGATGCCGTGCGCAGCGCAGAATTCGAGCACTTCCGCGGTTTGCCGCAGTCCTCCCGTGCCGGAGGAGGTGAGCTTCTTGCGGCCGGCTCCCAGTTCCCAGAGCTTTGGCCCGGCCAGCATGGGGTTTCCGAGCACGCACAGGGTCCCGTCGAGGTCCAGCATGCCGATGAGCGGCGTGAGGTCGTGATCGGCCGAGATGGTGTCGAGGATGAAGTCGAAGCTGCCTCGCGCGGCGGCGACTTGAGCCTCGTCGGTCGTCACGAGCAGTCCGGCCGCCCCAAGGGCCCGCGCATCCCGCGTTTTGGCCGTGCTGCGGCTGAGGACGGTGACCTCGGCTCCGAGCGCAGCGGCGAGTTTGACGGCGAGGTGGCCGAGCCCGCCGAGGCCGGCGACGGCCACCCGGCTGCCGGGGCCGACGCCGGCGGCCCGCAGAGGCTCCCAGACGCTGACACCGGCGCACATGAGCGGTGCTGCGGCGGCCGCGTCGAGTCCGTCGGGCAGGTGGAACGCGAACTTCTCGCGTAGGACGTACTCGCGGCTGTAGGCGCCCTTGGTCTGGGTGCCGTCTATCCGGTCAGTACCGCCATAGGTGGTGGTCGGGCGGTTGTAGCAGTAGTTCTCCTGCCCCGCCAGGCACATGGCGCACTCGCCGCACGAGTCGATGATCGTGCCGATGGCGACGCGCTCACCCACGGCGAAGCCGGTGACCTCCTGGCCGGTGGCGACGACGACGCCGGTCGCCTCGTGACCGGGGACGAGGTCCCTCTCGCCGAGCATTCCGTGGATGCGGTGCAGGTCGCTGTGGCAGACACCGCAGTAGTCGATCCGCACGGCGATGTCATCGGGACGCAGCTCACGCCGCTCGATGGTGACGCGCGTCAGTGCGTTGCTGCTGGGGTCAAGGCTCTGCCAGCCGGTCGTGGTCCTCATGGGCAGGTCCTCCTCATCAAAGCGGAATCTATATTCACTTTAACACGTTGCGGAATGTGGGTTCCGCTTTGAGTACACTGGCGCTGATGAGCCCACGAACCAGCCCTTCCGCATCCCGTCGTGCCCCGCGCCGCGACGCACTGCGCAACGACGCGATCGTCATCAGCGCCGCACGCGCGGTCTTCGCCGAGCAAGGACCGCAGGCCAGCATGGAAGCCGTTGCCTCCCGTGCCGGCCTCGGTGTCGGAACGATCTACCGGCGGTTCGCCGGCAAGGACGCCCTCCTCGACGCCATCGCCCAGCTCTTCGTCGAGGAGCTGGACCAAGCCGCCGCAGCCGCTCTCACAAATCCCGACCCCGCCGCCGGGCTTGAGGGATTTCTCGATTTCGTGGGGGTCTTCAACGCGGAGAAGCGCCGGTACGCCGCCGCCTTGACCGACCGGATCTCCAGCGACGACAGCGTGAGCGCGCAAACCGCGGACCGAGTCCGCCGGCTCACACAGAAGGCGGTCGACTCGGGGTACCTCGCGCAGGATGTGACAGCAGGCGACATCAAGGCGCTCATCGTCGCGATGCGAGAAGTGGCCGCCGCCTCACCCGAAGGCGACGACGCACCGTGGCGCCGCTTCCTCCGCATCCATCTCACCGGGCTTCGCGCCGCTTGATGGTGCCGCCGGGCCTTGAGGAAACCGGACCTCGATCAGCAAGAGCCCGGCCGGCGCCTGAGCCGGAGGGTGACTGTGCCCGACGGAGAGCGACGGGCTGAAATGAGTATTCCGGCCGCCTCGATGGTGTCGCACCGCTCGCCGTACGCGGGTAGCGGTGCGTTCGGGTTCATGGCCCGGTCGACCGAGGCAACGACTTCGTCGTCCAGGGCGTCGGGCAGGTGGCCATATCGGTCGACGGTCGCAGTGACGGACTCGTGTCCGGGGCGGCCCTGAACGGCTGGGAGCGGATCCCCTTGGCTCGCCCACGGAGCATCTGGTCCAGGTTGCTGGTGATCACGAGCGTCCGGCGGGCCTTCTTGGTCTTGGGGGCGCCGAGATGGCCCGCGCAAGGATTCTTTGCCCGCGGGGGTGGGTTCCGCTCCACCGCACTCCGGCAGATGCGGCGCCGGCCGCCCCGCCTCCAAGTCGTTGACCCAGGCGCGTATGAGGTCTGGGACGTTATGGACACAAAGAATCCCCCCGACCGGCGTTTCCGCTGGTCAGGGGGACTGTAAGCACTGTGCCCCCAACGGGATTCGAACCCGTGCTACCGCCTTGAAAGGGCGGCGTCCTAGGCCGCTAGACGATGAGGGCTATCGGCCCGCCTGGGCGCTTCTCAGCGCGTCGGGGACGTGAGAAGCATATGGGATGGCGGGAGGTAACGCCAAAACGGTTTACGGAGCGCTGGGCGACGGACCGGTCGGGGTGGGTGTGGAGCCCGACGGGGAGGGGCCCGTGCCGCCGGCGGACGGGGTGGGCTCCTCCCCGGAGGGGGATCCACCGGTCGGGGACGGGGTCGCGCCCGGCTGGTTCTCCTTGGGCAGGTGGCGGCTGACCTCGGCCGTCGTCAGGCCCAGGCCGCCCAGCTTGATCTGGTCCCAGGCCTGGAGGTGCCGGGTGTCCCGGTCGAAGTAGAGGATGGACGCCTGGATGGGGTCGGGGTACTTGCCCTCGACCGCGCGCAGGCCGCTGCCGCCGGTGGAGCCCTCGATGCGCAGCCGGGTGCCGTACTTCATGACCTCCATGCCCTCGTGGTGGAGGTGACCGGCGAGCACGAGCGGCACGTCGCCGTCGACCTCGCGGGCGGCCGACGGCTCGTGGGCGATGGCGACGTCCACGGGGGTGCCGGCCGCGCGCTGGTCGCGCAGGGCGGAGGCGAGGCGGGCGCCCGCCAGTTCCTGGGAGGCCTCGGCGCCGTCCTCCTTGGAGCGGTCGGGGGTGTACTGCGGGTCGCCGATGCCGGCGAAGCGCAGGCCCGCGACGGTCCGGGCCCGGCCGTCGTCCAGGACGTGCACGTTCTTCAGGCCCTTCAGATACTCCTGGGTGACGAGCGAGTCGTGGTTGCCGCGGACCCAGACGTAGGGGGCGCCGAGGTTCTCGATGGGGTCCAGGAAGCCGTTCTCCGCGGCCGTGCCGTGGTCCATCGTGTCGCCGGAGTCGACGATCACGTTCACCTTGTACTGCCGCACCAGCGAGGCGATGATCTTCCAGCTCGCCGGGTTCAGATGGATGTCCGACACGTGCAGGACGCGGATCGTGGACGGGTCCGGCTGGTAGGCGGGGAGCGTGGAGGTGACGTCGTAGAGCTTGGTCACGTTCGTCACCAGGAGGGCCAGCTCCTTCTGGTAAACGTCGAACTCGGTCACGATGCTGCGCGCGTTGCCGACGAGGGAGGGCGCCGAGGAGAGCAGACCGGAGAACTTCGGTTCCAGGACGGAGTCGGGGTTCCAGGTCGCGTAGGCGGTGCCGCCGGAGGCGACCAGGAGGGTGAGGGCCAGGCCGCCGGCGGCGAGGGCGCGCCGGGGACGGCGGTAGACGACGAGGCCGAGAGCGGTGGCGCCGGTGACGACGGCGACGCAGGAGCGGACCGCGAGGTCGAGGGTGCCGTGTCCCACATCCTGGGCGACCTCGTCCTGAAGGCCGGAGAGGCGCTCGGGGTGGTCGACGAGGGCCTGGGCGCGGTCGGGGTCGAGCTGGTCGACGTTGACGTCGAGGCGGACCGGGGCGACATGGCTGTCGAGCTGGAGGGCGCCCAGCGGCGAGACGTTGATCTTCGTGCCGCCGGTGAGGGACGGGCGCAGGGTCATGGTGGTGTTCATGGGCCCGACCGGGACGCGTACGTTGCCCACGACCAGCAGCCCGAGCCAGGCCCCGAGCAGCACGACGGCGACGAGGCCGACGGCGCGGGTCCAGGGGCGCGACCGGCCGGCGAGTTCGGGCGTCGGGGACGGTCGGCGGGCGCGGAGCCGGCGGATGAGGGTGCGGGGCGCGTTGCGGATGGGGTTCATCACCTCGGGCAGGACGTGCGGGGCTGCGGCGGGGACGCGGGCCCTTGATCCCGTATGCCCAGGGCCCGGGGCGGATATGCGGGTCGTACTCCACGGTCGTACCCGACAATGGTCCTGTGCTGGAGATGACGCGCGAGGAGTTCGAGGAACTGGTCGCCGAGGCCCTGGACCGGATCCCGCCGGAGCTGACGCGGCTGATGGACAATGTCGCGGTGTTCGTCGAGGACGAACCGCCGGCGGAGGATCCCGAGCTGCTCGGGTTGTACGAGGGTACGCCCCTGACCGAACGGGGGGAGTGGTACGCGGGGGTGCTGCCGGACCGGATCACCATCTACCGGGGGCCGACGCTGCGGTTCTGCGCGACGCGTGAGGATGTCGTCGCGGAGACCGAGGTGACGGTGGTGCACGAGATCGCGCACCACTTCGGGATCGACGACGCGCGGTTGCACGCCCTCGGGTACGGCTGAGGCGCTCGGGTCAAGGTCGGGCCGCGGGACGCGTGTCCTCTTGTGGGTGACGGGAGTTGGGCACGTCGACTCCTTGAACCCCGGAGGTGGCCGCCCGTGCGCCCCTTGTACCTGCCCGTCCGTCTGGCCGCCGCGGCCGTGGCCGTCGCCGCTGCCGCCGGCTGCATGAGCGTCGGCGACGACGAGTCCGGAGGAGACGCCGAGCCGTCGCACTCCGCCGGGGAGCGGGGCGGTGAGGCGTCCGTCGGCGGCCCCGCGGTCTCGGGCGGCAACACCGGGTACGGCGCGGCGGCGGCCGACGAGGGGCGCGGCGAGGGGAAGAAGGGCGAGGGGGACGGCAAGGGCAAGGGCGAGGACGGGAAGCGCAAGGGCGCGTCCCGCTCGGCCTCGCCGTCCGCGCGCGGGACGGACGCCCCGCCGGCGAAGGGCGGGGACGCCGGTCCCGAGCCCACCCGGACGCAGCCGGCGCAGCCCACGCGTACGGCCGAACCGGAGCCGACGCCGACCGAGGAGCCGCCGGACTCCCCGGCGCCGGAGCCGACGGTGGCGGAGCCCTCCTCGTCGGCGCACGAGCCGCCGGGGACGCAGTTGGCGCAGCGGGAGCCGGCACCGGCGGCCGGGGCGCCGGCGTAGGGCGGGGAGGGCTGTGGGGGCCGGGCGGCGGGCCGCTGAGCTGGGCAGGTGTCCTCGGTTTGCCATCGGGGGTGGGGGGTGCGTATGGTGGTAGATCGTTTGATCCCATTTGCCCGGCGCCACCGCAGAGCGCGCCGTGTGGCGCGTACTCTCCTTTGCTGCCGTGGTTGACCGCATTGAGGCGGTCGTATTGCGAATCGCGATTCACGGAGTTGACGGGCGCGTGCCGACGAGAGACTCCGGAAGGTTTCGCATTCGCATGTCCATCATCAGTACTGATCACGTCGTCGTGCCCGAGAGCGCCGAGGGCGTGTCCGAGGCCCCCGAGGCCCCCGAGACATTGGAGGCCCCGGCGGCCCCCGAGGCCACCTTCGCCGACCTCGGGCTGCCCGAGGGCATCGTGCGCAAGCTCGCGCAGAACGGCGTGACCACCCCCTTCCCCATCCAGGCCGCGACCATTCCGGACGCGCTTGAGGGCAAGGACATCCTCGGCCGGGGCCGCACCGGCTCCGGCAAGACCCTCTCCTTCGGTCTGCCGGCCCTGGCCACGCTGGCCGGCGGGCGCACCGAGAAGCACAAGCCGCGCGCCGTCATCCTCACCCCGACCCGCGAGCTGGCCATGCAGGTGGCCGACGCGCTCCAGCCCTACGGCGACGTGGTCGGGCTGCGGATGAAGGTCGTCTGCGGCGGTACCTCCATGGGCAACCAGATCTACGCCCTGGAGAGGGGCGTCGACATCCTGGTCGCCACCCCGGGCCGGCTGCGCGACATCATCAACCGCGGCGCCTGCTCCCTGGAGAACGTGGAGATCGCGGTCCTCGACGAGGCCGACCAGATGTCCGACCTGGGCTTCCTGCCCGAGGTCACCGAACTGCTCGACCAGGTGCCGGCGGGCGGTCAGCGGATGCTGTTCTCCGCCACCATGGAGAACGAGATCAAGACCCTCGTCGACCGGTACCTGAAGGACCCGGCCCTCCACGAGGTCGACGCCGCCCAGGGCGCCGTGACGACCATGTCGCACCACATCCTGGTCGTGAAGCCCAAGGACAAGGCGCCGGTCACCGCGGCGATCGCGTCCCGCAAGGGCCGCACCATCATCTTCGTCCGCACCCAGCTGGGCGCCGACCGCGTCGCCGACCAGCTGCGCGAGTCCGGCGTGAAGTCGGACGCGCTGCACGGCGGCATGACCCAGGGCGCGCGCACGCGCACGCTGGCCGACTTCAAGGACGGGTACGTCAACGTCCTGGTCGCCACCAACGTCGCCGCCCGCGGTATCCACGTCGACGGCATCGACCTGGTCCTGAACGTGGACCCGGCCGGTGACCACAAGGACTACCTGCACCGCGCGGGCCGCACCGCCCGTGCCGGCCGCACCGGCACCGTCGTCTCCCTGTCGCTGCCGCACCAGCGCCGCCAGATCTTCCGGCTGATGGAGGACGCGGGCGTCGACGCCACGCGCCACATCATCCAGGGCGGCGCGGCCTTCGAGCCGGAGGTCGCCGAGATCACCGGCGCCCGGTCGATGACCGAGGTGCAGGCCGAGTCCGCGGGCAACGCGGCGCAGCAGGCCGAGCGCGAGGTCGCCCAGCTCACCAAGGAGCTGGAGCGGGCCCAGCGGCGTGCGACCGAGCTGCGCGAGGAGGCGGACCGCCTGGTCGCCAGGGCCGCGCGGGAGCGGGGCGAGGACCCGGAGACGGCGCTGGCCGAGGTGGCCGCGGCGGTGTCCGAGCCCGAGGTCTCGCTGCCCGAGCAGCCGGGCGCGCGGGACGCGGAGAAGACGGAGCGCGGCGGCGGCCGGGACCGGTACGCCGACCGGGACCGTGGTGGGCGTTCGTTCGAGCGCCGCGACGACCGCCGTGACGACCGTGGTGGTGACCGTGGTGGTTTCCGTCGGGACGACCGTGGTGACCGTGGTGGCCGTTCGTTCGACCGTCGCGATGACCGTGGTGGTGAGCGGGGTGGGCGTTCGTTCGAGCGTCGTGACGACCGTGGTGGTGACCGTGGTGGTTTCCGTCGGGACGACCGTGGTGACCGTGGTGGCCGTTCGTTCGACCGTCGCGATGACCGTGGTGGTGAGCGGGGTGGGCGTTCGTTCGAGCGTCGTGACGACCGTGGTGGTGACCGTGGTGGTTTCCGTCGGGACGACCGTGGTGACCGTGGTGGCCGTTCGTACGAGCGCCGTGACGACCGTGGTGGTGAGCGGGGTGGGCGTTCCTTCGAGCGCCGCGACGACCGCGGCGGACACCGGGGCAGCGACCGTCCGTTCAACCGCGACCGCCAGGCCGACCGGCCCGGCAGCGACCGTCCGTTCAACCGCGACCGCCAGGCCGACCGGCCCGGCAGCGACCGTCCGTTCAACCGCGACCGTCAGGCCGACCGGCCCGGCTTCCGCGCCGGCGGCCACGACCGCCCGTACGGCCGCCGTGACGACCACCGAGGTTCCTCCTCCTTCGGCCGCCGTGACGACAAGCCGCGCTGGAAGCGCAACAGCTGACCTCTGAAGGTCCGAACGCGCCGTGGCCTCCGCCCTCTTCGGGCGGAGGCCACGGCGTTTTGCTGCCGGATTTCCGGACGGTTACCGGCCAGGGAGTGACGCATGTCACGCCCGCCCCATGGGAATTGCTGGGGTCATGACAGATGACGCCAAGGTGAGCGGTCCCTCGGACGAGGAACGGCTGGCCCAGCTCGGCTACACCCAGGTTCTGGCCCGCCGCATGTCGGCGTTCTCCAACTACGCGGTCTCCTTCACCATCATCTCGGTCCTCTCCGGCTGCCTGACCCTCTATCTGTTCGGCATGAACACGGGCGGCCCCGCCGTGATCACGTGGGGCTGGGTCGGCGTCGGCCTCATGACCCTCTTCGTCGGCCTGGCGATGGCCGAGATCTGCTCGGCGTACCCAACGTCGGCCGGCCTCTACTTCTGGGCGCACCGCCTCGCACCCCCGCGCACGGCGGCGGCCTGGGCCTGGTTCACGGGCTGGTTCAACGTGCTGGGCCAGGTCGCGGTCACCGCCGGCATCGACTTCGGCGCGGCGTCCTTCCTGGGCGCCTACCTGAACCTCCAGTTCGACTTCGGGGTCACACCGGGCCGCACGATGCTGCTCTTCGCCGCGATCCTGGTCCTGCACGGCCTGCTGAACACCTTCGGCGTCCGCATCGTCGGCCTGCTGAACAGTGTCAGCGTCTGGTGGCACGTCCTCGGCGTGGCGGTCATCGTCGGCGCGCTGACCTTCGCGCCCGACCACCACCAGTCGGCGTCCTTCGTGTTCGGGGAGTTCGTCAACAACACCGGCTGGGGCAGCGGCGTCTACGTCGTCCTGATCGGCCTGCTGATGGCCCAGTACACCTTCACCGGCTACGACGCCTCCGCCCACATGACCGAGGAGACGCACGACGCGTCCACGGCCGGCCCGAAGGGCATAGTCCGCTCCATCTGGACCTCGTGGATAGCCGGCTTCGTACTCCTCCTCGGCTTCACCTTCGCCATCCAGTCCTACGAGGGCGCCCTGACGTCCCCGACCGGCGCACCGCCCGCCCAGATCCTCCTCGACGCCCTCGGCGCGACCGCGGGCAAGCTCCTGCTCCTCGTCGTCATCGGAGCGCAGTTGTTCTGCGGGATGGCGTCGGTGACGGCCAACAGCCGCATGATCTACGCCTTCTCCCGGGACGGCGCGCTGCCCTTCTCCCACGTCTGGCACTCCGTGAACCCGCACACCCGCACGCCGGTCGCGGCGGTCTGGCTGGCGGCACTGGGCGCGCTGCTCCTGGGCCTGCCCTACCTCATCAACGACACGGCGTACGCGGCGGTGACGTCCATCGCGGTCATCGGCCTCTACATCGCGTACGTCATCCCGACCCTGCTGCGCGTGCGCAAGGGCGCCGCCTTCGACCGGGGGCCGTGGCACCTGGGCCGCTGGTCGCAGCCGGTGGGCGTGGTGGCGGTGGCGTGGGTCGGCGTCATCACGGTCCTGTTCATGCTGCCCCAGGTCTCCCCGGTCACCTGGGAGACCTTCAACTACGCGCCGGTCGCCGTGCTGGTCGTCCTGGGCTTCGCCGCGACCTGGTGGCTGGCCTCGGCCCGGCACTGGTTCCTCAACCCCGACCACGAACGCACCCGCGCCCGCGCGGCGGCCCGCGCGAACACCCCCGAGCCGGTGGACCCGTAACCCTCACCGCCCATCCGCCCTCCCGGCGCGGCCGTGTCCCGATACCCGATCGGAGTTGCGGCCACGTCGGGCTATGCTCGGTATGGCAACATCACGCACCACCGTGCGACACAACGCCTGGGCCCTTAGCTCAATTGGCAGAGCAGTGGACTTTTAATCCATTGGTTGTGGGTTCGAGTCCCACAGGGCCTACCGATCCGCCCCCAGCTCAGAGGCAGTTCGAGCTGGGGGCGCGTCCGTTTGGCCGTCCCTCGTGTTCGCGTCCGCTCCTGGGGTGCCCTCCCGGGCAGCCGCAACACCGTCGGCAGGCTCTTGCCGAGTGCCCGCTCGGTGATCACCGGCTCATGTTTTGTCCGCGATCCGCATCGGGCGAGGTGACGGGCGGGCGGCCTTCGGTGTCGGCGTCGTCGATCGGGGTCCACTCGTGCTCCAGGATCGAGTACGTGATCGAGTCCCGCCACGCTCCGCGGACGAAGACGTGGTCGTGGATCCTGCCGTCCTCGGTCATGCCCGCCCGCAGCAGAGTCCGCGCGGACGCCTCGTTGAGCGGTGAGCGGGCCGCCCAGAGGCGGTGGAGGCCGAGCGTCTGGAAGCCGAGTGCGCACAGCAGGTGGACGGTCTCCGTGCCCAGGCCCTTGCCCCACACGGCCGGGTGCAGGGCGAAGCCGATGGTGGCCGTCCGCTGAGGCTCAGTCGCCAGACGCGCGTAGCCGATCAGCCGGTGCTCGCCGCGCCGGGTGATGGCGAGGCAGTACTCGGTCCTCGGGGTGGCCGTGGCGGAGGCGATGGACCGGTCGACGATCGCCTGGACCTGCTCGGGAGTGCGGGGTTCGAAGCTGAGGTGCCGGGTCGCCTCGGGGTCGCCGTAGATGGCCAGGAGCGCGTCCGTGTCCTCGGGTTCGACTTCGCGCAGGGCCAGGCGGGGGCCGGCCGGGTGGACTGGGGTCATGGGCGCGGAGCCTCCCTGCGGGTTCATCGGACGAGGACGGAGGTCGGGGTGGCGGTGAAGGCCTCGATCTCCTCACGGAGACCGGCCGCCGCGCCGCCGCTGCGGTGCCCGTCGGCGTGCAGGGCGGCGTGGACGCGCTGGGCGCTGCTGGTGATGCCGAAGTTCCGCTGCTCGACGGGGAGATCGAGCACGGGCCGTACGGCCTCGACGGCACCCTCGATCTCGCCCCGGGCGATGCGTGCGAGCGCCAGGTCGGTCTGCGCGCCGGCCTCGTCGCCGAAGGCCCACTCGTCCTCGGAGGCGCTCCGGTAGGCGGTGACGGCGGCCTCGGAACGGCTCTCGCCGAGCACGGGGTCCTCGCCGAGGTGCACGGTGGCCTCGGCGAGGTAGTAGAGCTGCCGGGGCTCCGGGAAGGTCATGATGCCGCCGAAGGCGTCGAGGTCGTCAGGCTCGACGGCCGCGCGGGCGTCCTCGGCCTGCTGGATGGCGGTACGAGTGGCATCGGCGTCGCCGGTCAGCGCGTGGGCGCGGGCGGAGAGACAGGCCAGCCAGACGCTGGTCGTGCCGCGTACGTCTCTGACGGCGTTCTGGCCGAGGACGGCGTAGTCGGCCGCCTCGGCGGGGCGTCCGGCCCAGTAGGAGATGAGCGACTGCAGGGAACGGACCCAGGCGCGCATGGCGTGGTGGTCGGCGTTGTCGGCGCACACGTAAGCGGTACGGGCCTGCATCATCGCGGCGCTCGGGTTGCCCAGGTCGTGACTGGCCTTGGCGAGCATGCCAGAGGTGATGCCGGCGAGCAGGTACAGCTCGCGGGCTTGCAGGGGCTTGACCCGGCCTTTTTCCAGGATCCGGAAGGTGAGGTCCTGCACCTCGACCAGGTCGCCGAGCAGCGTCGGCAGCGCCAGCCTCGGGTACGCGGCGGTGAGGCGCCGCACTTCGTCATGGATCTGGCCGAGGGTCTCCGGGCCGATGCCGCTGCCTTCTGCCACAGCGGTGAACCGAAGCGCACGACGAGCCGCCATCGCGACCTGCCTTTCCCATTCCGTGGTGCCCGCGTAGGGAGGGGGCTCGCTGTTGAAAGGGCCGTCGGCAGGCAGTGCCGCTGCCTGCTCGGTGGAGAGGAGGACGGGGGCTGGCCCTGGTGGCGGGGCGACGAGCGGGGGGTCGGCCGCGGGCACGGTCCGTGCGGCGGCCGGCGCGGGAGCGAGGAGGAGATCGACCGCTACGCCGAACATGGCCTCCAGCACCCGGCACTGGTCGGGGTAGGGGCGGGTCTTCACCGCGCCGCCGTACCAGCGTTCGAACTGCCGCTTCGAAACCGACAGGCCCCGGAGCCGCGCATCGTTCTCGTCGTCGGCGATCGTTCTCGCCGTCGCTTCGAACCGGAGGCGGAAGGTCTCGTAGACCTGCCAGTGCCGCCGGAGCGTCAAGACCCGTAAGAGCGTGGGAGTTTCAGCCACGGCGGATCCTCTCCGTACCCGTTCGTCTGCAACCGACGATAGCCCCGGCCGATCGGCAGCGGACCTGTTCGGACGGCTTCGGGGCCGAGATGACGGCGGCCATGACGGTGGTACTGACGCACGATGACGCGAGCCGGCCGCCGCACGGGCGCGGGCCCGACGCACGTCGGCGGCGAGGACGGTCCCATGGCGGCGGTGACGTTGTATCCATGTCGCACCGCCCTCCCCCATGCTGAACGCCACTTCGCCGTGTGTGCATCTCCGGTGGCGAAGCGTGAGATCGGCAGCCGCGGCGCGGCCCGATCACCCCATCCAGCACCGCGTACCCACTGGCCCCGCTCTCGTCGGGCCGGTGACGGGAGGGAACCGATGGACACCCTGACCGCCCTTGCCGGGCAGATCGTCCAGCTCGACGCCGTCGACCCCGCTCAGCTGGAGCGGATGCGCCACGAGGCCCTGACGGCCCGCGCCCCATGGAGGGAGGAGTACAGCGCCTACCAGTCCGGGGGCTGGTGGACCACCTCGCTGATGAACGCCTCCGGCGATGCCGCCGACGTGACGATCGGCGACTGCGCCGCCCGGCCGACCGACCTGCTGTCGCAGATGCCGGCCACGGCCGCCCTCCTGGCCGAACTGGGACTGAACCACATGTGGGTACGGCTCGCCCGGCTGGAGCCCAACGCCTTCCTGTGGGAGCACCGCGGCTACGACGAGCTCGACCAGGTCGAGCGGCACCGGCTGCACATCCCCCTGCAGACCAACACGTCAGCGTTCCTCGTCACCGGCGGCACGAAGGTCCACATGACCGGCGGGCGGATCTGGCGGCTGACACCGACGTACGCCCACGGGGTGTGCAACCTGCTCGGACCGGACCGGATCCACCTGATCGCCGACGTGTACGCCGACGACGCCTATCAGCGCCTGGCCCGGCGTCCCTCGCTCGCCCCGGTCGGCGCGGAGGCGCTGCCCACCGCCGACCCGTCGGTGCTCGCCGAGCGGCTCCAGGCCGCCCGCGGCATGGCCGGCCTCGGCTACCCCGACGCGGCCGAGCGGATGTTGTTGCGCCTCTTCTACAAGTACGCGCTGCCCGAGGGCACGGTCTACGACCTGATCGCCGAACTCCACACCTTCCTCGGCGACGAGGCGGCCGTCACGCGCTGGACGACTGCCAAGCGCCGCCTCCTCGCCCTCACGGCCTGACCTCCTGGCCCCCGCAAGCCGAATCCGAACGAAGGACTCCTATGCCAACCCTGCAACTGGCCGCACTCACGTACGCCAACCGCCTGACTCAGCTCCCGCTGCTTTCCCGGCTCGCCGAGATCCTGTCCGCTTCCCCGGCCGTCACGCATCTGATGGTGCGTGGATCGCTGGCCCACGGCACCGCCGACCGTCTCTCGGACGTTCGACTTCGTGGTCGGCGTCCGGGACGCCGACCTGCCCTCGTTCGTCGAGGCCCTGGACGACCTGATGTCCATCGAGGCCGGCGCCCTGCTGCCCGGCTGGCGCGACACGATCGTCCCTGACCTCGGCGGAATGGGCATGGTCTTCCTCGTACCAGACGACGGGCGCCTGCACCAGATCGACATGTACCTCGTGCCCGCATCGCGCGTCCCGGGACTGCGGTCGGCGGTGTCCACGGCCTTACTCCTCGACCGTGAGCCGCCACCTGCCACTCCCACCGAGAGGACGGTGGCAGCGCGCTTCGCGGCCGAGTTCCTCGCCCGGCCCCGTACCTGCACCGAGCTGCTCATCGAGCACTTGGTCCTGGCAGTCCTGCTGCACAAGCGCCTCATGCGCGGCCAGCGGTTCGTCGCGTACTCCGAGTGGCACCGCCTCCACACCGCGACGAAGGACCTGGTCAAGGCCGCTTTGGCCCCCACCTCGCGGTTCTGGGGCTGGTACCAGTTGCGCGAGGAGATCGCCGTCACCCCGATCGGCCGGGCCTGCCTCGGCGACCTGGATGCGGCGATCGGCGCACCGGCCGTCCCCCTCGCCGCCGATGTCGACGCGGCCGTCGAGCGGACGCTCGCCCTCGTCGAGCGGGCCTGCCCCGAAGCCCTGCGCGGCCTGGAGAACGCCATCGCCGCGTACCGCACCTACCTGGAGCTGATGTGAACGCGCTCCACTTCGCGGGCCCGACCGCCGTCTTCTTCGGCGGGGTCCGCCCCGCCTCCGACGAGGAGGAGAGGCTGGCCGAGGAGATCGGTCGGACTCTGGCGAAAGCGGGCTACCAGCTCCTGCACGGCGGCTACAACGGCCTGATGGAAGCCGCTGCGCGCGGCGCCTCGTCCCAAGGCGCCCTGATCACCGCGGTGACCCTGATCGGCAAGCACGACGAATGGGGCGCGTTCAACCCACATGTCTCCACGGCCGTGCACCTGCCCGACCTCGGGGCCCGGCTCAACCACTACCTGGACCACGCCGACCTCGTCGTCGCCATGGGCGGAGGCGTCGGCACCCTCCACGAGCTGGCCGCCGCCGTGTACTACGCGACCACCGTCCGGCCCGTACCGATCTTCCTCGCCGGGGCCTGCGCACGGCGACTGCTCGCCTTCCTGCGTGCAGAGAAGTGGTTGTACGAGACCCCGGGGCGGCCCTTCGGCTTCCTCGGCACCGCCGAGTCCGGAGACGCCTTCCGCGTCCGCCTCGCCGCTCTCGACATGCTCGACACGTCCGAGACGGCACCGATCGGAGAAGCATGACCACCAGCACGCGCCTGCCCGACCTCACCGTCCGGCTCGCTGAGACCGCCCTCGTCACCGCCCCCTTCCTCCTCGCCGACGGCACGAGGCTTGATCGCTACTTCGACGAGTACCGTTTGGCCGCCTACCCCGAGCTGCTGCGCGACATCGCCGCCGCCATGACCGCCCTCGTCCCCGAAGACGCGCAGCTCCTCGCCGGCGTCGAACTCGGCGGCGTCCCCCTCGTCGTCGCCCTGTCCGCCGCCACCGGCCTGCCCGCCGTCTTCCTGCGCCGCCGTCCGAAGGGGTACGGCTCCCGCCGACAGATCGAGGGCGCCGCCTTCACCGGCCGTCGAACCGTCCTCGTCGACGACGTGGTGCGCTCCGGCGGACAACTGCTCGCCATGGCCCGCGTCCTGCGGATCGCGGGTGCCCCGGTCAGCGGCGCGCTGTGTGTCATCGAGCGCCCGCTCGGCGGGCGAACGCTGCTGGCCGGACACAACGTCGCCCTCCACGCCCTGCTCGCCGAGGCCGACCTGCCAGAAGCGTCCCCAAAGGGTGGTTTCACGTGAAACGGGCCGTGCTGTTCGACCTTGACGGCGTCCTCGTCGACAGCCGCCACGCCCAACTCGCCGCCCTGGCAGGCTTCGCGACCTCCGCCCTCGGCCGACGCGTCACCGTCGCCGACCTGCCGACCCGGGCCGCGACCAGGCCACGCGAACACGTACTCGCCGAACTCGGACACACCGGAGTGATCAGTCAGGACGGCTGGGACACGCCGGCGGCCACCGCCACCCTCGCCGCCGAGGTGTTCCCGTTCGTCGCCGACACGCTCTGCGTGCTCCGCGCCGCCGGCGTCGCCACCGGCATCGTGACCCTGCGAAGCCGTCAGCGGGTCCACCGGCTCCTGCCGCCCGCCGTCCTCGGCCTGATCGACGTCGTCGTCTGCTACGAGGACACGGCGCCGAAGCCCGCGCCGGACGGCCTCCTGCTCGCCCTCGACAAGCCCGATGTGTCGCCCGGCGCCGCCGTGTTCGTCGGTGACATGGAGTCCGACATGCACGCGGCCCGAGCGGCGGGCGTGGCACCGATCGGCTCTGGCTGGGGGTTCTCCACCCCCTCCACGCTCACCCGGGCCGGAGCCGTCGTCGTGCTCCCCGACGCCGAAGACCTCGCCGGGACGCTCCTCTCCCTGACGCGCACGGGGCGACGGGGCACATAAAGCCAAGCGACCTCGACTCCAGGACCGCTACGGTAGGTGGCGCAGTCGCGGCGGAACCTTGCGTCCGGTGTCGGCTGCGCCACCTCAAGCGACGGCTCTGGAGTCATGGTCTACACCGCGGGGGCGCGAGCTATCTGCGTCGAGCTGGAGAACTGAGAACCCCTCAGTCCCTGTTCTCGGCCCGGCTCGGCGTGTGATCGACCCCCATCTCTCCACGACTCTTCCGTGAGGGCCACACCACCATGCGCTCGACGCAGATCCGTTCCACCTTCCTGGACTTCTTCACCTCGCGCGGCCACCGCCAGGTCCCGTCCAGCCCGCTCGTCCCCTCCGATCCGACCCTGCTGCTCACCAACGCCGGCATGAACCAGTTCAAGCCGTACTTCCTGGGCGAGGCCGCTCCGCAGTTCCCGCGCGCCACCACCATCCAGAAGTGCGCCCGCACCTCCGACATCGACAACGTCGGCCGTACGAACCGGCACGCCACGTTCTTCGAGATGATGGGCAACTTCTCCTTCGGCGACTACTTCAAGGCCGACGCCATCGCCTACGCCTGGGAACTCCTCACCAAGGGCTACAACCTGGAGAAGGACCGCCTCTGGATCACCGTCTACCAGGACGACGACGAGGCCGAGCAACTCTGGCGCAAGATCGGCGTACCCGCCGACCGCATCCAGCGCCTGGGCATGGAGGACAACTTCTGGTCCATGGGCGTCCCCGGACCCTGCGGTCCCTGCTCGGAGGTCAACTACGACCGGGGGCCCGCCTTCGGGCGCGAGGGCGGACCGGCCGTCGACGGCGAACGGTACGTGGAGATCTGGAACCTCGTCTTCATGCAGTACCAGCGCGGCGACGGCGACAAGAAGGGCGGCTTCCCGATCCTCGGGGACCTCGCCCAGCAGAGCATCGACACCGGCCTCGGCCTCGACCGCCTCGCCGCGATCCTCCAGGACGTTCGAGAACGTCTGCGGCACCGACCTTCTCCGACCCACCCTCATGACCGTCCAGGAACGCGCCGGCCGCGACTACCCCGGCAGCGGCGAGGAGAAGGTCTCCTTCCAGGTGGTCGCCGAGCACGCCCGCTCGATCGCCTACCTGATCGCCGACGGAGTCCTGCCGGCCAAGGACGGGCGCGGCTACGTCCTGCGCCGCCTGATGCGCCGCGCGATCCGCCACGCCCGCCTCCTCGGCATCGACCAAGCCGTCCTCGCCCCGACGACCGCCAGCGTCATCGCCAACCTGGGAGGCGTGTGGCCCGAGCTGACCGCCCAGGCGGCCCTCGTCGAGCAGGTCGTCACCGCCGAAGAGGAGTCCTTCACCCGCACCCTCGCCCAGGGCACCCGGCTGCTGACCGCCGCCATCACCCGCAGCCGCGAGAGCCGGTCCACGTTCCTGGCCGGTGAGACCGCCTTCGAGCTGCACGACACCTTCGGCTTCCCCGTGGAGCTGACCGTCGAAGCCGCCCGCGACGCCGGCCTGACCGTCGACGAGGACCGCTTCGCCGACCTGTTCGCCGAACAGCGGAGGCGTGCCAAGGCGGGCGGCAAGGCCAAGACCGCCGAGACGCTCCGCCGTCAGGACGCCTACCGCGAACTGGCCGCCCGCCACGGCCGTACCGACTTCGTCGGCCACGACCGCCTCGACATCGAGGCCACCGTCCTCGGTCTCTTCTCCGACGGCACCGCCGTGCCCGGCGCCAACCAGGGCAGCACCCTCGAACTGGTCCTGGACCGCAGCCCGTTCTACGCCGAGTCCGGCGGCCAGGTCGGCGACACCGGCACCATCCGGACCGCCGACGGCACCCTCCTTGAGGTCCTGGACACCAAGCCCGGCCTGGAGGGCTTCCACGTCCACACCGTCCGCGTCGCCGAAGGCGAGATCAGGGCTGGTGATCAGGCCGAAGCCCTTGTGGACGGCACCCGTCGGGAAGCGGTCGCCCGCTCCCACTCCGCCACCCACGTCCTGCACGCCATGCTCCGCCGCACGCTCGGCGACCACGCCCGCCAGCACGGTTCCCTCGTCGACGCCGGCCGCCTCCGCTTCGACTTCGCCCACTTCTCCGCCGTCGACCGCACCCGGCTCGCCGCCATCGAGACCCTCGTCAACGACAGTCTCCTCGCCGACCCCGAGGTACGCGTCTGGCATGCCTCGCGCGCCGAGGCCGAGGCTGCCGGCGCGACCGCCCTGTTCGGCGAGAAGTACGGCGACCACGTGCGCGTTGTCGACATCGGCGACTTCTCCCGCGAACTGTGCGGCGGCACCCACATCGGCCACGGCTCCAACGCCGGCCCCGTCCGCATCGTCGGCGAAGCCTCCATCGGCTCCAACCTCCGCCGCATCGAAGCCCTCACCGGCCGTGACGCCCTGAACTACTACGACACCGAGCGCCGCCTCCTCGACGAACTCTCCACCCTCCTCGGCACCCGCCCCCAGGACGCCCCCGACGCCCTCCGCAAGCGCCTCGACTCCCTCGCCTGCGCCGAGCGGGAACTCGGCCGCCTCCGCGAGGCCGAGCTGCGGGACCGCGCCCAGCAGTTCGCCGACTCGGCCCGCGCTGTTGCCGGCGGCCGGATCGTCACCGGGAAGGTGACCGGCATCGGCCCGGACGAACTCCGCACGCTGGCCCGCCGCACCGCCGATCTCCTGGACGCCGGCCACGCTGTCGTCGTCCTCGGCACCGAACACCAGGGCAAGGCCCTCCTGGCCGCCGCGGTCACCGGCAGCCTGCACGACACCGGTGTCGACGCCGGCCGCATCCTCATCCCGGCCGCCCGCGCCGTCGGCGGCGGAGCCGGCGGCAAGGGCCCCGTCGCCAGCGCCGGCGGACGCCGCACCGGGGCCCTCGACGAGGCCCTCACGATCGCCGCCCAGGATGCCGCCCGCGCCCTCGGCCGGTAGCAGCCCGCCGGGTTGCCGGTGCCACGGTGAGTGGCACCGGCAGTCCGTGTCACAGATCTGGTCCGCGTGGTGCCAGTTCTTTCAGGAGAACCACGCTCTCGTAGTTCGTCACGTCCCACCGCCAGGACCCGACCGGCACGTAACCGCGCCTGCGGTACCAGCCGACCAGGTCGACCGCCTCGGTCGACGTGTCGATCACTACCCGCGAGGGTCCGAGCGCGGCGACACGCTCCTCCGCCAAGGTCAGCAGCCGCCGGCCGAGGCCCGTTCCTCGGGCCGAAGGATCCACAGCCAACTGCCAGAACGACCCGGACTCCGCCGGAGCCGGATACCCCTCCGGAACCTCATGCGGAGCCGCCACCGTCACGGTGCCCACCAGCTCACCCGCCCCCAGAGCCAGCCAGCACTCGCCCCCGCCCAACCTGTAGGCGGTGTCCTCCACGGACTGATACGAGGCGAAGAAGGTTCGGCCTTCGGCAGCGTGACCGGAATAGGCCCGGTGAAGCAGACGCGTCAGCCGTGCGACCGAGTCACCCTCGGCGAACGGCCGAACCTCGACCGGTTCGCCGGTGCCAAGCCGCACGGTCCTGACCACTGGTGATCCATCCACCCGATCAAGTATCGGCCGGAGAAGGACATGCCGCCTGCCGGACCGCCGGCACAACGACAGAGCGCGCGGCGGCGCTTGCCATGGTTCCACTCGGTCTGCCCTGTCTCGCCGATCTCCGCGCTGCCACCCGAGCGGACTCCGGACTGGTGCGGTGGTCGGCGGACATGACAGAGCGAGGCTTCAAGAAGTTGGCCCGCCTGGAACTCATCGAGGTCAAGGAACCTGTCCCAACGGAACCTGCAAGGCGAGTCAGCGCCAAGCCGCCGGTATGGATTGGTTCGTCGATCCCTCTGACAGAGTGCGGCCTCGTCCATAGGCTTGACGCGTCCGAGGTGACTGGAGTATCTCGGCCATTCATGAGAGATCAAGCAGAGGGCCACCAACTACAGCTCTAGGCTGAGGTGTTACCTGCAAGGTCCGAGCCCGACACGGCTTGGGAACGCTTTGTCCGGTCGTGCCTGCGGGCGACCGGTGCCATGACGTGAAGGGCTGGGACGCGCCGTGAGAGTGCAGCTTCCTCCTGAGCCGGCGTGCTTCGTCGACCGCGAGGAACAACGAGAGCATGTGCTGCGTGCGCGAAGAGAGTGGACGGAGCGGTCGCGGCCGATGCTCGTGACGCTCAGCGGACCGCGAGGCATCGGCAAGACCGAACTGGCCCGGCTGCTCGCCCGCGTCCTGCGGGACGAGTACGGCTACCCCGACGGGATCCTGTCCGTGGATCTGGACGATTTCCGGCTGGGCAGCGGGGCGGACCCCGGGAACGTGCTGACGGAACTCCTCGTGTCGCTCACGGGTGAGCCGGGCTTCGTCTCGCAGGACCTTGAGGCCAGATGCAAGCAGTACTGGAGCAGGACGAACAACGCGCGGCTGATCCTCATCGTGGACAACGCGCGGTACGCCTCGGAGATCGTCCCGCTGCTGCCGGCGTCCGGTGACAGCGTCGTGATCGTCACCAGTCACACACCGCTGCGCGACCTGGAGGACGGAGCCGCGCTGGGGCTCGCCCTGCCACCGCTGAAGGAGTGGGCAGCCACCGAACTGCTGGAACTGGTCGTCCGCGATCCGCGACTGACAGCCGACCCCGAGTCCGTCAGGGCACTGGTCCGCCTGTGCGAAGGACACCCGGCGGCGCTTCACGTCGCCGCCGGGTGGGTGCGCGAACATCGCTTGCGCCCCCTGTCCCGCCTGGTGTCGCGGCTGAGGGACGACTGGGCGGAGAACGGAGTGCCCGGCGTGGACCAGTTCTTGGACACCATGTACGAAGGCCTGTCCCCCACCGCCGCCCTGGCCTACCGGTTGCTGCCGCACCACCCCTCCACCACGTTCACGTTGGACTCCGCCACCGCGTTGCTCGGACTGGGACCGGAGGCGTGCGAAGCGGCACTTGAGGAGCTGGACCGGGTCGGACTGCTGGACCTGAGCGAAGTGCTGACCTCGGCGAACGGCCGGATGCGGCTGCCCGGCCCGCTGCGGGCGCACGCGTTGCGCCGGTCGCGTCAGGACGCCCGGCCGCAGGAGGCACAAGAGGGCCTTGTGCGGCTGCTCCGGTGGCTGGTCAGGCAGTTCCAGCGTGCCGACCGGTTTGCCGCCGGTCCCCGCCTCGTCGTCGGTGACGCATTTCCCGCGGTGGACAGTGCGCCGGACGCTCTCCTGGAGGACCCGCAAGAGGCGTCGAACGACACGGAGAAGACGGAGCGCACCGACCGCGCCTCCGCCTGGCTGTACGACGAGCGCCACGTGCTGTTCGCCTCGCTGAGGCTGGCCCACGAGCGGGAGATGGACGCCGAGGTGGTGGCGCTCTCCGAGCCGGTGTGGACGTACGCGCTGGACCACCCGCACCAGGCCAACGTCATCGGGGCCCTGCGGCTCGCCGTCGACTCCGCGGTCCGTGACGGTGCCCGCGCCGCCTGGCTGGTGCGTACGCGCTGCCAACTCGCCCGGCATCTGTGGGAAGCCGGCCTGCTGGACGAGGCGGGGACTCAACTCGACGACGCGGGAGCAGTGCTTGGGCTGCTGGCGGACGACGAACGCGACCGCAAGGTCGCCGCCTCACTTGTGGAGTTCCGCGGCATGCTTGCCGGAGCCCGGGACGAATGGGGCACCGCGGCCGCCGAGTTCGCCAGGTCCCTGCACATGCACGTCGAGATCCCCAACCCCTACGGCATCATGCTCCTGACCTACCGGCTGGGACAGGCACGGTCGAAGCGGGGTGAGCTGGAAGCGGCCCGCGAACTGCTCGCCGAGGCACACGACATGGCCGTGGCACAGGAGCGCGAGAGGATGGGCCGCCGCACCGGCTTCGCGCTCGCCGGCGTACTGTGCCGCCTGGGCCGGCCGGCGGAGGCCCGCCCGTTGTACGAGGAGTCCCTGCGCGCCGCGCGTCGCCGCCGCTCCGGGTTCGACGAGGCCCGGATCCATGACGCGCTGGCCGAGCTGTGCCAGATCGAGGGACGGACCGCCGAGTCGGCGGAGCACCGTATGGCGGCCGCTGACATCAGGCGTCTCAGCGGCTTGGACGCCTAGCGTCTGCCACGGTGTGTCTGGAGTCAGAAGACTTCCGCCGCCTCGTCGGCGGTGGCGTGGCGCATCACGAGGGCGTAGGCGCGGTCGCCGATGAGGCAGCTCAGCTCGCTCGGTGCGGCGGTGGCGGCCGGGGACCGGTGCAGCAGCCAGGCATGCACCGCCGACGCTGCCGCGGCCGGGTCGATGCGCGTCACCTGGCCGCCTTCGTCTCGGGACCGGACCTTGACGGCGTACGCGTCGGGGTGGCCACGCGTTCTGAACAGCAACAGGCCCGAGGTCAGGACGGCAGCGGCCGAGCGGCAGCCCGGGTACGCGGACAGCGCGTGGCGCATCCAGCCGTCCGACGTCCAGGAGAGGCCGGACTGGCCTGCCGGGACGGCGAGCGGACGCCGGTACAGCAGTCCCGCGGAGTGGATGAACGCCTGGCCCGCGGCCCCGTGCTCCGCAGCGAGGTGGTGGCCGGGTGGGCCGATCCCCACTGGACGCCGAACGACGCGGATGCCCTGGCCGCTCGTGTCGGCGTCCACGTCGAAAGCCGTCGGCACCCGTTGGGCGGCGTGCGGCTGGGGGAGGAGGCGGGGCGGACGGTCAGGGGCGGGAGGCTCCATGCCGAGCAGGTCGTACAGCTCGGCGCGTAGCAGGTTGAGTGCCCTGCCACGGTGGGCGAACGCGGCCTGGGCAACCTCCTCGGCCGTTCCCGGCCGGTAGCCGAGAAGGGCCTGTTCCAGAGAGTCGGCGGAAGCCAACCGCGGAACACGCTCCAGGAGCCGGTCCATGGGAGTGCCCGGGATCAGTTCGGCTCCGCCCTCATAGGCATTCACGACGGGCCGGTCCTGCGCGGCGCAGTAGTACAGAGCCGTGGAACCGTGGTCGGTGACCAGCGCGTCGCCGGCGATCAGGACGGATGCCCACTCCTCGTGCGGTCGTACCAGGACCATGCCGGCGTCGAGGGCCGGGGCGAGCCGCTCGGCCAGCTCGTAGGTGCCCAGCCGACTGTGCTCGTTGGGGTGTACCACCAACGCCAGTTGGTGCGTGTCGTACGAGAGCCGGGCGGCCAATTCCGCGGGAAGGTCGGGCCGACGTGCGAGCAGCGACTCCGGGCCCCAGGTCGAGGCCAGCACCAGGAGTCTGCGCGATCCCGTTCCCAGGGCGGCACGGTAGCGCTCACGCAGCGGACGCGAGGCGAGAATGCGTTCCAGCGTCGGGTCTCCGACGACCTTGGCCCGCTCGGCGGCCCGGGGGGCGACGGCGGCTATTCGCGCCACCTGGTCGGGGTGGGCAACCGCATGGAGCGTGACGGCTGAGCTGCCTTCGCCCTCGCCGCGCAGGAGTACCGGGGCGAGCCCGGATGCAGAATCCGAGTACTCCCCGGGAATCGACTTGTTGTACCCGGCGCCGTGCGGCAGCAACACGTGCCGGCCACGGAGCAGGCGCAGGTCACCCTTCGGGCTGGCCGAGAGGACCAGGTCGTACGAACGGCTGCACGCCTCGTCCCAGGGCACCAGCGTCCCACCGACACCCTCGATGGCGGAGAACACGTCGACGCCGAAGTCGGAGCCGGGTACGAGGGTGAAGAACCGAGTGATCCGGTCGTCACCGGAGAGGGCGGGGAGCGCGTCCAGCAGGCGGTACAGAGCCACTGTCGAACGGGCGGCAAGCAGCACTGTCGCCTGTCGCCTGTCACCCGTCGCCTCCAGCCGAGACTGCGCGCCCACACGTGCGGACTGCGCAAGTTGGAATGCCTTCTCGGCGTCCTCGTGAGGCATGTTCTGATCGTACTGGCCAGGGTGTTGCTGGTGTTGTCCACGGGTGACGCGTACGTGGCCGGAACAGTGCGCGGTGCGGCTCGATGGCCCGAGGATGGGCGCATGGGTGAATGGGGTATCGCGCTGTTGGCCGCGGGCGCGGCGATCGTGGGCAGTGTTGTCACGGGCTGGTACAGCAGGGGCGCTGGCCAACGCCAGGCCCAGGCTGCCCGTGACGCGGCCGACCGGCAGGCGGAAGCGCTGCTGGAGTCCGTCCGGATGACACTCCAGGGCGCCGACGGCCAACGTGCGCTCGTGCTCCGGCGTCAGGTCTACGGCGAGTTCCTCTGCGCCGTGGAAACGAGGATCCTCGCCGAGCGGAGCGGCCGGGGCAACGGCGACGAAGAACTGGTTCTGCAGCGTGCCTACGCCGGTGTCGTCCTTGAAGGGCCGGATGAAGTGGTGGCCGCCGCACGTGGGTTCATGGACAGCCTGGTGCGCCACAAGGCGCTGGATCAGTTGCAGGAGGCGAGGACGGCCTTCGTCGCAGCGGCACAGCGGGCAGTGGCTGATCGACCTCCTTCGTGAAGCGCGGCCCATCTGCGCCTTCCGGACGCCGAAGTGGCGTCCGGAACCATCCGGCAGGGCTTAGGTCAGGTGTGTCAGGCGGTCGGCGGGGTGTCGCTCCAGGCGGTCACGGTGAGCGTGCTGTTGTCGACCCGCTTCGCGAAGGGCACCGTGCTGTGGGAGTTGCTGCCGGTGGGCGAGATCTGGAGGTAGTGCGCGTCGGCGCTGTCCGCGCCGGTGTGGGTCCGCTGGAGATCGGCGTACGCCGAGTCGCCGGCCTCCAGGGTGACCGGGCGCACGCCGGGGTCCTGGGCGAAGTAGGTGTCGCCGTGGTCGGCGTCGGTCGCCGGCGCCGTGTGCCCGGCGCCTTCCAGCGCGAGACCCGCGTAGCCGGACAACACGCAGGTGGTGTCACCGGAGTTGGTCACCTTGAGGTAGGTGCCCTCGTGGTTCATCTCCTCCTGGCTGTCACCGATGTCGACCGTGGTCGCCTTCAGGGTGCCGGGCCGGCACTCCTGGGTCGCCTGCCGGGCGTCGGCCGCGACGGCGGCCGTGGTGCCCAGCCCGGCGAGCGAGAGGGCCGCGGTGACGGCGATGGCGGTACGCGAGACGGTCATATCTCCTCCTCTCTTGTGCTCCTTGTGCTCCTTGTGCTCCTTGTGCCGCGAGCAGCGATCGGTCGCTGCTACGAGAGTTCGGCCAACCGGCCGACGCGACGCCAATGTCACCGGCTCGTCACAGACGCGGAGAGCGCCGTACGCGGTGCGCGGAGCCGGCCTGGCAGGATGGCCGGCGTGCCGACGAGGGCGGTTCCGTGTCGGCCACCGCGAGCCGGTCACGGGCCCGTGGCGCCTCGTCCCGCCCCGGTCAGCCCGTCCCACGCCCCACCGGAGTGCCGCCCATGCCCCTGCCCCACGTCCTCCTCTCCGCCGCCGTCTCCCTCGACGGCTACCTGGACGACACCGGTCCCGACCGGCTGCTGCTGTCCGGTCCCGCCGACTTCGAGCGGGTCGACGAGGTGCGGGCGTCCGTCGACGCGATCCTGGTCGGCGCCGGCACGATCCGGGCCGACAATCCGCGGCTGCTGGTGAACTCCGCCGAGCGGCGGGCCGCGCGGGTGGCGGCGGGCAAGGCGGCGTACCCGGTCAAGGTCACCGTCAGCGGCAGCGGTGAGCTGGACCCGGCGGCGCGGTTCTGGCACACGGGCGGTGAGAAGGTGCTGCTGACCGCGGACGACGGCGCCCGGCGGGCCCGCGCGCTGGGGATCGCCGCCGACATCGTGCCGCTCGGCGCCGCGTTCGACTGGCGCGCGGCGCTGGAGTACCTGCACGACCGGCGGGGCGTACGGCGGCTCATGGTCGAGGGCGGCGGGACCGTCCACACCCAGCTGTTGCAGCGGGAACTCGCCGACGAACTCCAGCTCGTCGTCGCCCCGCTGTTCGTGGGGGACCCGCACGCGCCCCGGCTGTTCGGACCCGGCGCCTACCAGCGCGGGCGGCTGCGGCTGGTGGAGTCGCGGCGCATCGAGGACGTGGTGCTGACCCGGTACCTGCCCACCGCCCCCGGCACCGGTGGCCGGGTGACCGCGGCCGACCGGCACTGGCTGGCGCTCGCCTGCGAGCTGGCCGAGCTGTGCCCGCCCTCGCGGACGGCGTTCAGCGTGGGGGCGGTCGTGGTCGCCGCCGACGGGAGCGAGCTGGCGCGGGGGCACTCGCGGGAGGGCGGTGATCCGGTCGTGCACGCCGAGGAGGCCGCGCTCGCGAAGACCGATCCCCGCGACGCCCGGCTCGCGGACGCCACCGTGTACAGCAGCCTGGAGCCCTGCGCCCGCCGCGCCTCCCGGCCCGCCCCCTGCGCCCGGCTGATCCTCGACGCCGGGGTGCGCCGCGTGGTCACCGCCTGGCGGGAGCCGGACACCTTCGTGCCGGGGGCCGACGGCGGCGGGGTGCTCTCCGCCGGGGGCGCCGCCGTCGTCGTACTGCCGGAGTTCGAGGAGCGGGCGAAGGCGCCGAACCGCCATCTGGGGGGGCGGGGAGATACGGATGTGCATTCCACCCCGGGGATGACGTAGAATGGAGACACAACGGCGCGGGGTGGAGCAGCTCGGTAGCTCGCTGGGCTCATAACCCAGAGGTCGCAGGTTCAAATCCTGTCCCCGCTACTGAAGGCCGAGGGCCGGAATCCTTGAGGATTCCGGCCCTCGGTGCGTTCCCGGCCCTTTCGCCCGTGGAGTCGGCGTCATCCGATCGGCACACGCGGCTCGCCCCCCGGCCCCGCTGCGGCAAACCTGGAGTACGGGACGGCAGGCGAGCGGCGTGGACGTGCGCGGTGGCGGGAGACGAGTGGTGCGGCCAGGTGACGTGGACGACGAGGGACCGTACGCCGGGTCCGGCGGCGGACTCCCCGGCGATCCCGTGCCCGCCCCGGGCCCCGGCGACGAGGTGCGGCTCCGCCCGCCCGGCCGGCCACCGTGGTCGTGGCGGTCCACGTACGGGCGGGCCCTGGCCCGCGCGCTCCCCGTGGTGCTGGTCGTCGTCGCCATCGTGTACGACCTGTTCACCCCGAGATACATCACCGCGGGCCCCTTCTACACCGCCGCACCCCTGGTCGCCGCCCCCGTCTACTCGCGCCGCGGTACGGCGATCACCGGTGCCACGGTGGTCGTCGCGGTCATCGCCCTGCAGCTCGGCAAGGGCGTCTTCCACTACGTCGACTCCCTCACCCAGGTGATCACCATCGCGACCGTCGCCGTCCTCGCCGTCCTGGTGAACGGCCTGGTCCGCCGCACCGACGAACGCCTCGTCTCGGTCCGTGAGATCGCCGAGGCCGCCCAGCACGCCGTGCTGCCCGAGCCCGCCGAGCGGATCGCCGGTCTCGAGATCGCCGCCCGCTACGAGGCCGCGCAGGCCGACGCCTTCATCGGCGGCGACCTGTACGCGGTGCAGGACAGCGCGCGCGGCGTCCGGCTCATCGTCGGGGACGTGCGGGGCAAGGGCATGGGTGCGGTCGCCGCCGTCGCCGTCGTGATCGGCGCCTTCCGGGAGGCCGCCGAGCAGGAGGCGACGCTGGAGGCGGTGGCACAGCGCCTGGAGCGGGCGCTGGCACGTGAGGACACCCGGCGCGACGAACTGGACGCCGCCGAGGGGTTCATCACCGCCGTCCTCGTCGAACTCCCGCACGGCGAGGGGATCGTCCGCGTCGTCAACCGCGGCCACCCGCCGCCCCTGCTGCTGTACGCCGACGGCACCCTGGGCCCGCTGCCGGTCCGGGAGTCGGCGCTGCCGCTGGGCATGGGCGACCTGGGCGTGTGGCCCGACCGGGCCGAGGAGGCCGCCTTCCCCGCCGGGGCCACGCTGCTGCTGTACACCGACGGGCTGTCGGAAGCCCGCAACGCCCGGGGGGAGTTCTACGATCCGCAGACGCGGCTGGCGGGCCGCGTCTTCCGTCATCCGATGACGCTGCTCGACACCCTCGCCGAGGATGTCCGCCTGCATTCCGGGGGCGGCATGACGGACGACATGGCGCTGCTCGCCGTACGCCGCCCCGGGAGCGACGATCCCGATCATCGTCACGAGCCGTCACGGAGTGAACTCCCTCCGCATAACAACTGACGTACCGTCAGAAGAAAACGGCGTGACGGGGAATACTCACGCCGGGCCAACTCGCCCGGTTTTCACCGGTCATGGGGGGTACGTGTGGCACGTTTCTGTTAATGATCAAGAGGAACGGCTGGAATCCGAGCCCCGCGTCTATTAACGTTCGATAACGCAGCGCGGTCGTCCCAGCCGTCACAGAAGGCGGCTCCGTGCGCACACGCCGAATCCCGCAAGGGAACCGGGGAACCACCACATTGGGGTGAATCGGGCGTATGGCGCCGTGGAGACACGGTCGGCACACGCGCGTAGGAGACCTTCCTGCTCCGAACCCGTCAGCTAACCCGGTAGGCGGAAGGAAGGAAAGGAGTGCGCCCACGTGGCGTCCAACAGGCCTGCCCCAGAGGCCCCGTTCGTGCCCGGAGGGCACGACACCGACACCTTCGGCCATGACGGACACCGCACCGAAGAGGGCCCCTGGGAAGAGTGGAATCCCACCGCGGAGTCCATCCGTCCGGTGCGCGGCCGGCACCGCGTCGCCAAGCAGCGCGGCGGGCTCGCGCGCAGCTCCACCGTTCTCGGTGTCGGTGTCATAGCCGCTGTCGGAGCGGGCGGCATGGCCAGCGCGCAGACCGGCAAGCCGCCGGTGTCGATCTCCATCCCCGACCTGCCGAACGTCGGCTCGCTCATCTCCGACGACGATCCGGAGCCGGAGGGCTCGGCCACCCCGCTCAGCAGCATCGGCGTGACCGCCACCGACACCGCGGACGGCACCGACGCCACCGACGCCGGTGAGACGCTGCGGGCCCGGATCATGGCGCAGGCCGAGCAGCAGCAGGCCCAGGTCGAGACCAAGGCCGCCGCCCAGGCCGTCGCCGTCGCCGAGAAGACGGCCACGGAGGCCGCCGCCAAGGCGGAGAAGGAGGCCGAGGCCAAGGCCGCCGCCGCCAAGAAGAAGGCGGAGGAGGAGGCCGCGAAGAAGGCCGAGGCCGAGCGGCTCGCGCAGCTGGCCAAGGAGTACACGCTGCCGACCTCCGCGTACACGATCTCCTCCACCTTCGGCCAGGCCGGCGCCTACTGGTCCTCCGGCTACCACACCGGCCTCGACTTCGCCGCCCCCACGGGCACCCTGCTCAAGGCGGTGCACAGCGGCACGATCACGTCGGCCGGCTGGGACGGGTCGTACGGCTACAAGACCGTGCTCACCCTCGACGACGGCACCGAACTCTGGTACGCCCACCAGTCCTCCATCAACGTCAGCGTCGGCCAGCAGGTCACCACCGGTGATGTCATCGGCCGCGTCGGCGCCACCGGCAATGTCACGGGTGCCCACCTCCACCTGGAGGTCCACCCGGACGGCGGCTCCGGCATCGACCCGATGGCATGGCTGCAGAGCAAGGGCCTCGCTCCCTGAGCCGCGGCGTTCCGCGCTCCCGCTGATCCCCGGCGGTCCTGACGGCAACCCCCCGAACGTCAGGGCTGCCGGTTCACGGTTCACGGTTCGCGGAATTTTCGCGTGTCCCCGGAATGATCGGATCCGGGGCGGTTGTTGACGCGTTACATGACTTCTCTGCGCAAGCTAGGCTCCTCCGACCTGGAGATCTTCCCCCTCGCCCTCGGCGGCAACGTCTTCGGCTGGACCGCCGACCGGGACCAGTCCTTCGCCGTCCTGGACGCCTACACGGCGGCCGGCGGCAACTTCGTCGACAGCGCCGACCTCTACTCCGCCTGGGTCGACGGCAACAGCGGCGGCGAGTCCGAGACCGTCATCGGCGAGTGGCTCGCCTCCCGCGGCAACCGCGGCGATGTCGTCGTCGCCACCAAGGTCGGCCTGCACCCCGACTACCAGGGCCTGTCCGCCGCGAACATCAAGGCGGCGGCCGACGCCTCGCTGCGCCGCCTGGGCACCGACCACATCGACCTCTACTACACCCACGCCGACAGGCCCGAGGTACCGGTGGAGGAGATCATCGGCGCGCTCGACGAGCTGGTGAAGGCGGGCAAGGTACGGCACATCGCCGCCTCCAACATCTCCGCCGAACGGCTCGCACAGTCCCTGGAGTTCTCCGAGCGCGAGGGCCTCGCCCGGTACGTCGCCCTCCAGCCCGAGTACAACCTGGTCTCACGCGACACGTACGAGGGCGAGCTGCGCGACCTCGCCGAGCGGGCGGGACTGGCCGCCGTGCCGTACTACTCCCTCGCGTCCGGCTTCCTCACCGGCAAGTACCGCTCCGGCGCGGCCGTCGACAGCCCGCGGGCGGGCGGTGCCGCGAAGCACCTGGAGACCGAGCGCGGCCGGCGCGTGCTCGCCGCCCTGGACGAGGTCGCCGAGGCCCACGACGCCCCCGTCGCCACGGTCGCCCTGGCCTGGCTGGCCGCGCAGCCGACGGTGGTCGCGCCGATCGCGTCCGCGCGCACGGTGGAGCAGCTGCCTGCGCTGCTCGGCGTGGCGGAGCTGCGTCTCACGGACGACGAGGTCGCGAAGCTGACGGAGGCCTCGGCCTGAGCCACCGCCGCGCCCGCCCGCGCCGGGGCGGGCGCTACGGCCGGTCGGGCGGGAAGTACGGGGCGTACGGCGCCGGGCGGGTGCTCCCGTACGGCGCGTACGACCACTGCGGCGGCGCGTACGACGGGTACGGCCCGTGCGGGTGGGCCGCCTGTGGTGCGGCCGTCTGCGGCAGGGGCGGTGCCGTCGCTCGGGCCGCGTAGTCCAGGGCCGGGCGCGCCACGTCCCGCCGCCGCCACAGGGCGTCCAGCAGTTCCCCCTCCCGTACGGCGTAGTCGGCGCCCGCCCCGCCCCGGTGCCCGCGCCGCCGCAGGAAGGCCAGCGAGGTGGCGCACGCCTCGTACCGCGCCACCTCCCGTGCCGCCTTCTTCCCGGCGTGCCGGCGGGCGTGCTGCCGGGCGATGCGGCGGGCCCGCATCGAGCCGAGCGCGTACGGCTCCGCCGGCGTCAGCCAACCGGCCAGGACGTAGACGGGCAGCTCGGCCCGCACGGTGCGCAGCTCGCGCTGCCGGGTCCAGATCACCAGCCAGGTCAGCAGGCCGAAGGACGGCACCATGAACGCCGCGTAGACGGCGAAGAAGCCGTACTCGCCGAATGCCGCCGAGCCGTTCCACAGGGCGTGCATGCCCATCGCGAGCAGCAGGCCGGACAGCGGGAGCAGGGCGCGGCGCAGCCGGTGGCGGCCGGCCGAGAGCGCGGCGACGCCGAAGCCGATGCCGGTGAGCACCGTGAAGAGCGGATGCGCGAACGGGGACATCACGATGCGGACGAAGAAGGTCGCCGCGGTGACGGAGGTGATGCCGCTGTCGCCGGTGAGCTGGTCGGTGCCGAAGGCGGTGCCCAGGTAGAGGATGTTCTCGGTGAAGGCGAAGCCGGTGGCGGTGACCCCGGCGACGACCACGCCGTCGACGACGCCGGTGAAGTCCCGTCTGCGGAAGAGGAAGACCAGGAGGACGGCGGCGGCCTTGGCGGACTCCTCGACGACCGGGGCGATGACCGTGGCCCCCAGGGTGTCCGCGCCGGCCGGATCGGCGGTGGCGGTCGCTATCCACCGGGTCGCGAAGCTGTTGGCGACGATCGCTATCAGCGCCGCAGCGCAGGCGCCCCAGGCGAAGCAGAACAGCAGGTTCCGCCAGGGCCCCGGGTCCACCCGCTCCAGCCAGCGGAACGCGGCCATGAGCAGCGGTACGGGCAGCACCGCGAGGCCGAGTCCGACCAGGAACCCCCGGGTGCCGGTCTGTTCGCGGACCAGGGCGAGGATCACCAGGCCGGAGAGCGCGAGCAGGGCGATCAGCGCGCCGTGACGCACCCAGGCACGCTGCCACCAGTGCTGATGTGGCGGATACGTCGGACACGGGGGACAGGTGGCCACGGCATGGACCCTAACCGGTGGGAGGCTGCTCCTTGTGCTGGTCGTACCGGTGCGGTACGGGGTGCTGTACGCGGCGGAAGAGCAAGTCGTTCACCACATGTCCCTTCTCCAGTCCCTGGCCCTCGAAACGGGTCAGCGGCCGGTGGGCGGGACGCGGCGCGAAACCGCCGTCGGGCACGGTGTTCTCGAAGCCGGGGTGTGCGGTGAGCACGTCGAGCATCCGCTCGGCGTACGGCTCCCAGTCGGTGGCGCAGTGCAGGACGGCCCCCGGGGCCAGCCGGGTCGCGGCCAGGGTGAGGAACTCCGGCTGGATCAGGCGGCGCTTGTGGTGGCGCTTCTTGGGCCAGGGGTCGGGGAAGTAGACGCGCAGTCCGGCCAGGGAGCCGGGGACGAGCATCTCGCGCAGGAGGATGATCGCGTCGCCGTTGCCCACCCGGATGTTGGACAGGCCCTTCCGGTCCGCGAGAGCGAGCAGGTTGCCCTGGCCGGGGGTGTGGACGTCCACGGCGAGGATGTTGGTGTCCGGGTCGGCGGCGGCCATCCGGGCGGTGGCCTCGCCCATGCCGAAGCCGATCTCCAGGACGACGGGGCGGTCGTCGCCGAACAGCTCGCCGAGGTCGATGACCCGCTGCCCGTCGATGTCCAGCCCCCACGTGGGCCACAGCCGCTGCAACGCGTCCGCCTGCCCGGCGGTCACCCGGCTGCGGCGGGGCTGGAAACTGCGGATCCGCCGCTCGAAGTGCGACCCGGCGGGATCCGCCTTCGGCCCGTCGGGGAACCGGGGCTCGCCCTTGGCACGGCTGTGCCGCACGGAGGTGCCGGCCGGCGGCCGGGGGGCTTCGGGGGTGTGGTGGGAGTCAGACACAATGACTCGATTTTACGGGTGGTGGCCGTCCTTCGACGCCGCCGTGAGACAGCGCGGGAGCATGGCGACCCGTTCGTTCTCGAACCGGGGACGTCGACGGGGTCGGGCTCGGCGATCAGCTGGTGGACGACGAGGTCGACCGGTTCCCGTTGCTGCCGGGAGATCTTCTCGATGAGTTCGGGAGAGCGGGGCGCCTGCTCGAACATGACGCGCAGCAGATGCGGGTCGTCGCGGTGGCTGTCGGCGGTGGTTGTCGATCGCGGTCCGCACCTGCGCCCGGAGGACGCCTTCGACCGAGCCGGGCAGGCCCGCGGCCCGGCGACGGCGGACGGCGGCGATCCTGGCGTCGAGGTGCCGGGTCGGCAGCCCGACGAGAATCGCATCTTTGTTCGGATAGCGGACCGGTGCCGATGCTCGACGCGGTGCGGGACGCCTTTCCCGCGGCACGGCTGCGCGCGGAGCGGTTCCGCCCCGCGCGGTCAGGTCCTTCGCCCCCGACACGCCGTTCGAGGCGGGGTGTGCCCGTTCGGGGCGGACGGTCCCGGTGCCGTCCGGGGCGTCGCCGCTGGACGCGCCGGCGGACCGGGCGCGTCAGGTCTTCGCCAGCATGGCCAGTGCTCTACGGCCCACCTCCCGGCCGATCGGGAGGGCGGCCGTCGCCGCGGGCGAGGGGGCGTTCAGGACGTGTACGGCGTGGGCGCCCTCGCGGATCAGGAAGTCGTCCACCAGCGTCCCGTCCGGCAGCACCGCCTGCGCCCGCACCCCGGCCGGCGACGCCACCAGGTCCCCCTCCGCCACGGCGGGCAGCAGCCTGCGCACGGCCGCGGTGAACGCCCCCTTGGACAGCGACCGCCGCAGCTCGCCCGCCCCGTACCTCCAGTGCCGCCGGGCCGTCCGCCACGAGCCCGGCCAGGTGAGCGTCGCGCCCAGCTCGCGGGGGCGCACCACACCCCGGCCGTACCCCTCGCGGGCCAGCGCCGGCACCGCGTTCGGACCGAGGTGCACGCTTCCGTCGATACCGCGGGTCAGATGCACCCCGAGGAACGGGAACGCCGGATCCGGCACCGGATACACCAGGCCCCGCACCAGCTCGGGACGCGCCAGCTCGTAGTACTCACCCCGGAAGGGCACGACCCGCATGCCGGGGTCGTCCCCGGTCATCCGGGCGATCGTGTCGCAGTACAGCCCCGCGCAGTTGACCAGGACCCGGGCGCGCAGCACGTCCCCCGAGCGGGTGCGGACGGCGACCCCGAGGCCCGGACGCCGGTCGATGTGCCCGGCCCGCGCGCCGTAGCGGATCTCCGCGCCGGACGCCGCGCCCAGTTGCCTGGCCACGGCGACGTAGTCGCAGACGCCGGTCGTGCCGACGTGTATGGCGGCGAGGCCGCGCACCTCCGGCTCGTACTCCGGGATCTGCGCGGCGCCCAGCTCCCGCACCGGAATGCCGTTCTCCCGGCCGCGCTGCACGAGCGCGTGCAGCCGGGGCAGCTCGGCGCGGTCGGTGGCGACGATCAGCTTGCCGGTGACGGCGTGGGCGATGCCGTACTCCGCGCAGAACTTGACCATCTCGGCCGCGCCCCGCACCGCGTGGCGCGCCTTGAGCGAACCGGGGCGGTAGTAGACCCCGCTGTGGACGACGCCGCTGTTGCGGCCGGTCTGGTGCCGGGCCGGGCCCGGTTCCTTCTCCAGGACCGTGACCCGGGTGCCCGGTGCGGCGCGGGTGATCGCATACGCCGTCGACAGGCCGACGATTCCGCCGCCGATCACCAGCACGTCGCAGTCGTACGCGACGCGGTGCGCGGTGCCGTGCGCGCTCGCGGTCCGCACTCGTTCCATCTCCGGTCCACCTCCCGGCTTCGATAGTGCACTGCGCCACTGACAATGCCTTCAAACCCGGGAGGGGCGGTGGATCAGGCCGGAGTCACCAGGAGCGGACGGGCGCGCTCGCGCAGCTCCACCACGCGCGGCTCGTCGCCGTACGGCTCCAGGCGGTGGAGGAGGTCCTTGACGTACTCGGTGGTGCGGGCCGAGGAGATGCGGCCGGCCACCTCGACCGCCCGCACACCCTGCTCGCAGGCCGCGTCCAGGTTGCCCGACTCCAGTTCGGCCACCGCCGACACGACGAGTCTGAGGCCGTGCGAGCGTACGAACTCCTCCGTCGGTTTCGACAGGGCCTGCTCGGTGAAGCGGCGGACCTGGCGTGGTGCCTTCAGGTCGCGGTAGCACTCGGCCGCGTCGGCGGCGAACCGGTCGTAGGAGTAGAAACCCAGCCAGATCGGGTCGCTGTCGCCCGGCCGGGCCCGCTCCAGCCAGCTCTCGGCGGCCTTCAGGGCCGCGCCGGCCGCCACCGCGTCGCCCGCGCGCGCGTGTGCACGGGCCTCGACCAGGCGGAAGAAGCTCATGGTGCGGGCCGTGGCCAGCCCCCGGTTGCGTTCCAGCGCGGCCTGGGCGAGGTCGACGCCCTCGTCGCCGAAACCGCGGTAGGTGGCCTGCAAGGACATCGAGGCGAGGACGTAGCCGCCCAGCGGGACGTCGGCCGCCGCGCGGGCCAGGCGCAGGGCCTGGATGTAGTACCGCTGGGCCGCCTCCTGCTGGCCGGTGTCGAAGGCCATCCAGCCGGCCAAACGGGTCAGTTCGGCCGAGGCGCCGAACAGGGCGCGGCCGACCTCGTCGGAGTAGGAGCCGAGGAGCAGCGGGGCCGCCTCGACCCGCAGGCACTCGGGGACCATCGACGAACGCCAGTCGCCGCCCCCGTACTTGGAGTCCCAGCGCCGGGCGTCCCCTGCGGCCTCCCGCAGCTTCTGCACATCACTGTGGCCGACTTTGAGCGGTGCGCCGGAGCCCTCGGCCGGGCTCACGTCACGCGCCACCGAACTGTCGGCCGGGGTTATCAGCCATCGGGAGGCGGGCGTCGCGTACGCGCTGACCGCGAACGACCCGGCGAGCGACTGCCAGATGCCGCCGGTGCCGGCCCGGCGTCCGGCGAGGTCGAGGCGGTACAGCTCGGTGGCGGACCTGACCGCCTGGCCGACGTCGCGGGGGAAGGCGAGGCCCACTTCGGGGGCGGGATCCGCGTCCGCCAGGCCGATCTCGTGGAGCGGCACCGGGCGGCCGAGCTTCTGGCCGATGGCGGCGGCGATGAGATGCGGGGCCGCACCCTGCGGCACCATTCCCTTCGACACCCAGCGCGCCACCGACGTCTTGTCGTAGCGAAGCGTCAACCCGCGTTGGGCGCCGAGGTCGTTGACCCGCCGGGCGAGTCCTGCGTTGCTGATTCCCGCGAGGGCGAGAACGGCGCCGAGTTTTTCGTTCGGCCCGCGTTGCTCCCTGGACATGCGCCACCCCTCGACACAGACGGCTGCCGCGCTGGCATAACCACGCGGCATTCGTAAACCCAGCGTAGTTCGCCGCATCCCAGGCGTTAAGAGGCATTGTTCCGGATGGCGGGATTGTGGTCCGTACTGAAGTGCGGCGCCTGCACGGTCCGTTGCCGCGTGCTCCCGTTGTGTGGCCGTGCGCCCGTCCGTGCGCTCTTCTCCGGCCACGGGGGGAGCGGTTCCATGGTCGGTGCGTGGGTCGGCCCGCTGTACTGGATCCAGCGGGCTGGGGGACACCGCCGCCTACATCCCCGCGGGCGGCGGACCGGTCCGGGGGGCGAGTCCCGCCTCCCGGACTGCGCGCCGTCAGGCGGTGCGCAGAGCCTGTACGGAGCGTATTCGAACGTGTCTGCGTGACGCCGAATTGGCTGAAAATAGACCCCCGTATTTCCGGGGTACAACCGCCCTCACCACGGGAGTTGAGGGCGCGCTGGGTAGCCAAACGGCGCGTTGCGGGGGCGCATTCGCGTCGTCTTCGCGCCCTCCGAGTGGGCGCGGAGAGGGAGTTGACGTCCGCGTGCGAGTTCCGCGCGGGCGCATTCATGGGAGCACTTGCGGCTCCGCCGACGCTCTGCGGCGCGCCCTTCATGGCAGCATGGGGAACCAGTTCGTACGGTGCACTGGTTGTCCCCAGCCTGTGGAGGCGTCGATGCGGTGGTTGGTGGGGTGGAGCAGCGCCGCCGTGGGAGCAGCCGGCACGGGCGCGGCGGGTGGCTCCGCCGGGGCCACCGGCTACGACGGCGAGACCGTGCAGCCCGTGGGCTCCCAGCCGTTGTGGGGCGACCCCGATCCGCTGTGGGCGGTCGGCGACTGGCGCCCCGACGAGGTGCGCGTCGTCACGGCCGACCCGCAGACCCGGGTCGCAGTCCTCGGCATCTGCGGCGCGACCGACGAGCAGCTGCGCGTCGGGCTGTTCGCCGCGCGCGGCGGGGCACTTCGGCATCTGACCGCGTGGCCGGGCAGCTACACGGCCGTCGTCCAGGTCGGGCGGCGGATCACCGTCTGCGGCGATCTCGCGGGCGCGCGCCCGGTGTTCCACACCCCCTGGGCGGGCGGCACGGCCTACGCGACCGCCGCGCTGCCCCTGGCCGACCTCGTCGAGGCCAACCTCGACTTCGGCCATCTCGCCGCGCTGCTCGCCGCGCCCGACGTGCCGGCCGCGCTGGACGACTCCACCCCGTACGACGGCGTGAAGCGCGTTCCGCCGGGGCATGCGCTGATCCTGCGCGCCGGGGCCCGCGAGATCGCCGGGTACGAGCCGGTGGCCTCGCTCGCGGTCGCGGCGCCCACCGCCGATCCCGAGCGGGCGGTGGACGGGGTGCGGGACGCCCTGGTGGAGGCCGTGCGCACCCGGCTCGCCGCGCCGCGGCACGTCCCCGGGGACGGCATCGACCCCGGCCCGGTCCCCGGCATGGGGCCCGCGGAACGGCGCGCGGCGCGCGGCATGCCGGTGCCGGGCATCGGGGCCGACCTGTCCGGCGGACCCGCCTCGGGCACGCTGGCGCTGCTGGCCGCCGGGCTGCCCGGGATGCCGGGGACCGTGCTCGGGCACGGCACCGGGGCCGGGGAGCGGCTCCTTGCGGTCACCTTCAACGACCTCGCCGTCGGCGGGCAGGAGGCCGAGCTGGAGCGGGCGGGCGCGCTGGCGGCCAACCCGCGGCTGCACCACGTGGTGGTCACCGGCGGCGAGGAGGTGCTGCCGTACGCCGAGCTGGACGGGCCGCTGACGGACGAACCCGGCTCGTCCCTGGTCGCCGCCGCGCGGCACCGGGCGCGGCTGGCCGCGGGCAGCGCGGACCACTTCACCGGGTACGGGGCGCGGCAGGTGCTGGACGCCCATCCGGCGCGGCTGGCCGACCTGCTGATGGACCGCAAGCGGCGCCATCTCGTGCGGCCGGTCGCCGCGATGGCCAAGGCAGACGGGTCCGTGCTGGTCCCCGGGCGCGTGTACGCCGCGGCCCGGCGGCTGGCGCGTACGCCGTACCGCACCGGGCTCGAAGTGCTCGCCGAACGGCTGATGAGCCGGCGGTTCGACGCGCCGGGCGACGGGGCGATGGAGGCGTCGCTGGCCGTGCTGACCTGGGCCGGGGCGGGGCCGGCCGCGCGGTGGCTGACCGGAGAGGCGCTGGCTGAAGTATCGGTTCGCCTGCAAACGTCCTCCCAGCGGTCCGGGGTGGTGGGGCCGGGGCAGCGGCCCGGTGACTTCCGGGCGCGTGCGGCGCTGGCGCGGCATGCGGCGGACGTGCGGGTACTGGAGCAGGCGGCCGAGATCCGCTTCCAGCGGCTGCACACGCCGTTCCTCGACAACCAGGTCGTCCGCGCCTGCCGTGCGCTGCCGGAGGCGCTGCGGGTGCGGCCGGGGGCGCGGGGGGCGATCCTGCGGACGGTGCTGGAGGGCGCGGGGGTCAGCGAGCTGCCGAGCGGCTGGGGAGCGCCCACGCAGACGGTGGCGGCCTCCGCCGCGCGGACGGGGCTGCGGGTCGCCGCGGACTCGCTGCTGGGGCTGTTCGACACGCCGCTGCTCGCGGAGGCGGGGATCGTGGAGGCGCGGGTCGTGCGCAAGGCGGTGCGTGCGGCGGCGGCAGGTGAGCCGCTGCCGCTGGACGGGCTGGCCGACATCGTCTCCCTCGAACTGTGGCTCCGGCGCCTCCTCGCACGCCGCGGCACCTGCTGGACGGGCACTCCGGCCCGACAGCGCGCGGTACCTGCGGGGATCGCGCCGCAGCGGGGGGCGCTGGGTGGGGCGGGGGAGGTTGTGCGGCGGGTTTGAGCGGGTGCCTCCGGCGGTTTCGCGGGAATGCCTGCGGCGGCCTGTGCGGGTTCGGTGGGGGTGCGGGTAGCGCGTTCGGTTGTGTGGGGGGTCGGGGGCGTGCCGGGGGGTGTCCGTCCTCGGAACGGCGCGAAATCGGTTACTTGTACGAGTGCGGGGTGTTGACGTGCCAACCGCTGCGGGCGGACCCCCCGTCCCGCCCCCTCCTCGCCGTACGCGGCTTTCCGTCCGCTCCACGTGGTTCCCCGCTCCCGCCGTGCGCGGCTGTCCCTCCCAGCTGCGGGCAGCCGTGTCCCGCCGTACGCGGCTGCGGGCCCTCGCTCCGCCTCCTAGCTGTGGCAGCCGCCACGCCGCCCCAGCCGCGGTCCGTCGCCACGCCGGCCACTGCGGGCAGTCGTGCCTCCCCCAGTGCCTGAACGGCCTGGGAGGTACCCCCGGGCGGCACGGGTGGGCGCAGCCCGGCACCCCGGGGCGCCGGGCTGCGCAACGCCCCCCGGCCCGCACCCACGCCGGGTGCCTCCACGGAGCCGGGGCAGGGGACCCACCCCCGGTTCACCACCGACGCCATGTGCCCCGCAGGGGTGGGGCGGGGACAATGACCCGGTGCGGTACAGAATCCTGGGCGTCACCCAGACGGAGGACCACGGCACCGTCGGCACCCCCGGCGGGCCCCGCCTGCGTGCGCTGCTCGCCGCTCTCGCCCTGCGTCCGGGACATGTCGTCACCCCCGCCACCCTGATCGACGAGGTGTGGGCGGACCAGCCGCCCGAGGACGCCCCCGGGGCCCTCCAGGCGCTGGTCGGCCGCCTGCGCCGTACCGTCGGCAAGGACGCCGTCGTCTCCGCCCCCGGCGGCTACCGGCTCACGGCGACCGACGACGACGTGGACCTCTTCGTCTTCGAGCGCCTCGTCCGGCAGGGCACCGCCGCCCTCGACCGCGGCGACGCCGCCAGTGCCGCCCGGCACCTGGACGAGGCCCTCGGCCTGTGGCGGGGACCCGCACTCGCCGACCTGCCCGACCGTGCCGCCGCCGCCCGCCCCGAGGCCCTGCACCTGGAGGCGACCCGCACCCGCATTGAGGCCGGCCTGCTCCTCGGCGACGCCCACGACGCCGTACCGCGGCTGCGCGAACTGACCGCGGCGCACCCGTACGACGAACCGCTGCACGCCCTCCTCATCCGCGCCCTGCGCGCCACCGGCCGCGACGCCGACGCCCTGGCCGCCTACGAGAGCACCCGCCGCGCCCTCGCCGAAGGCCTCGGCACCGAACCGGGCCCCCGGCTGCGCGCCCTGCACGCCGAACTGCTCGGCGCGCGGAGCACGGGCGCCCGAGCCACGGGACGGCCCGCGCCGGCCCCCGAGCGCAGGGGCAACCTCCGTCCCCGGCTCACCTCCTTCGTGGGACGGGAACCCGAACTCGACGCCATCCGTCGCGAACTGCGCACGGCACGACTGGTCACCCTCACCGGACCGGGCGGTTCCGGAAAGACCCGCCTCGCCGAGGAGGCCGCCGCCGCGATCGAGCAGGCGTGGCTCGTCGAGCTGGCCCCGGTCGACCGGCCGGAGGCCGTGCCCGGCGCGGTCGTCAACGCGCTCGGACTGCGCGAGACCGTGCTGGTGACCGGCGACCGGCCGGCCGTGCAGGGCGACCCGGTCGCCCTCCTCGCCGAGTACTGCGCCTCGCGCGGCCTGCTCCTGGTCCTCGACAACTGCGAACATCTCATCGGCGCGGCGGCCCGGCTCACCGAGACCCTGCTGACCCGTTGCCCGGGTCTCACCGTCCTCGCCACCAGCCGTGAACCCCTGGGCGTCCCCGGCGAGTCGGTGCGCCCGGTCGAGCCGCTCACCCCCGACCAGGCACACCGCCTGTTCGCCGCCCGCGCCACCGCCGTACGCCCCGACGCGGACGCCGTACTGGAGGACGGTGAGGCGGTCGCCGAGATCTGCCGGCGGCTGGACGGGCTGCCGCTCGCCATCGAGCTGGCGGCGGCGCGACTGCGGCTGCTCACCCCGCGCGACATCGCCGACCGGCTCGACGACCGCTTCCGCCTGCTCACCTCCGGCAGCCGCACCGTCCTGCCCCGCCAGCAGACGCTGCGCGCGGTCGTCGACTGGTCCTGGGACCTCCTCGACCAGGAGGAACGCACCATGCTGTGCGAACTGTCCGTCTTCGCGGGCGGCTGGGACCTCGAAGCCGCGGAGGCGGTGGGCACCGGCCCCGCCGCGGAACTCGTCGGGGCCCTCGTCGACAAGTCCCTGGTCGTCGCCGACCCCGGCCCGCACGGCACCGGCATGCGCTACCGCATGCTGGAGACCATCCACGAGTACGCCGCCGAACGCGCCGCCGAGATCCCCGGGCTGCGCGCCACCGCCGAACGGGCCCATCGCGCGTGGGTGCGCGCCCTGGCCGAGGAGGCCGACCCCCAGCTGCGGTCGGCCGGGCAACTGCCGTGGATCTCCCGCCTGGAGACCGAGCACGACAACATCCGCGCGGCGCTCCACCGCTCCCTCACCGCGGGCGACGAGCGGGAGGCGATCGCCATCGGCCTCGGCATGGGCTGGTTCTGGTGGCTGCGCAACTACCGCCACGAAGGCGTCAAATGGCTCGACCGGGTGCTGCGGCTGGGGGTCGCCCTGGACGCCGGCGGTGCCCGGGTGCCGCCGGCGGACATCCTCGCCCGCCGGATCGACGGCGCCGACCCCGTCGACGCCCTCCTCGCCACCCGGGAGGGCGACTGCCCGCATCCGCTGCACTCGCCGCGCATGCGGGTGCGGATGATGCACATCCTCTTCACCTTCGAGACCGGGCCGAGGGAGGGGGAGGACCTGCTGGACGAGCGCATGGGGCGGTACGTGCGGCGGGTGCGGGACCACTTCGCGGCGGGCGGACCGGAGGCGGCCCGGGTACCCGGCCTCATCTGGCCGCTGACCGAGTTCTTCGTCAGCGACCCGGACGACGTCCGGCCCGCCATGGACGCCTCCGTCGCCAACTGCCGTGTGTACGGGGGCGAGTGGGAGATCGCCGCCAGCCTCATGTTCCGTGCCCACACGATGGTCGACACCTCGGGCACCCTCACCGGCGTCGACGACGACCTGGCGGAACTGCGACTGCTCAGCCGCCGCGTCGGCGACCGCCTGGTGTCCGCCCAGGTGTGCAGTGCCTTCGGCGAGGCCGCCATGGCGCGCGGTCGCTACCAGGACGCTCGGGCGGAGTACGAGGAGGCGCTGCGGCTCGCCGACGAGGTGGGCGCGTTCGCGGAGTCGCCGTTCCTCGTCGCCCGGCTCGCCGAGGTCGCCTACCGCGAAGGGGAGCGCGGCACGGCACTCGCCCTGCTCGACGAGGCCGGCGCCGCCGCCGACCGGTACGCCGTGGCGGACTCCAAGGCCCTCGTCCTGATGCTGCGGGCCGGGCTCGCGGTGGAGGACAAGGAGTTCACGCCGGCGCGCGCCCTGTGGGAGGCGGCCCGCGAGCAGTGCGCGCGCGGCACGCCCCCGCCCCAGTTCCTGGCGATGCTGGGGCTGGTGGACGCGCTCGTGACGGCGGCGGAGTCGGGCCCGCGGGCGGCTCTGCCGCTGCTGGCCGACGCCGTCCGCACGGCCGTCGCGGAGCGGTGCTCCGACCTGGTCGCGGCGACCCTGGTGGACAGCGCGGCGCGCCTGCTGTGCGACCTCGGCGACCACGCCCGCGCGGTGCGGCTGTTCGGCGCGGCCGGCCAATGGCGCGGCGACTGCCCCCGCCCCATGCCCGACCGTGTGCACACCGAGCGGGCCGACGCCGCCGCCCATGCCGCCCTCGGCGCTGAGCGGTACGCCCTCGAACTGGCCGGGGGCGCCGTCCTCACACCGCGGGACGCCCTGGACGAGCTGGACGAGGCGGTGCGGCACGGCCGGCCGGTCCCGCGGGCCGCTACCCGCAGGTGAACCGCGACTGCGCCCAGTCCGCGAGCGTCACCGAGTCGAACGGCCGGTGCGGCTCGACCACCAGCTGCACGGTCTCGCGTCCCGAGATGTCCACATGGACCGGCACCGCCGGGTCCCCGCCCCTGATCACGCCGGAGTTCCACAGCGGGACGCCGTCGGCGCGGACCGAGAAGCGGACCTTGCCGAGCTTCAGCGTCAGGTCGTCCACACCGACCAGCGCGTCGTAGGACGAGCAGGAGCGGTTGAGGTCGATGGTGACGGAGGAGCGTCCGTGCACGGTGACGCCGTGCGCGTACTTCTCGTCGTTGACCGACAGGGCGGAGCGCTGCCACACCCAGCTGCTCCCGGCCAGCCGCATCTCGGGCCCGGTGCCGTCACCGCTCACGTCGTACGCCAGCTCGTTCCACTGGTAGACGGTCGGGGCGGGCGGCGGGGGCGGGGGCTGAGTGGGTGCCGGAGTCGGAGTCGGAGTCGGTGTCGGGGTGGGAGTGGGAGTGGGGGTCGGTGTCGGCTTCGGCGTCGGTTTCGGGGCGGGCGCCGCGGGGGGAGGCGGCGTCGGCGTGGGAGTCGGACGGGGGGTGGGGGACGCGGACGGCACCGGCTCGGGTGCGGCCGCGGGCGGGCGGGGAGCGGGCGCCTGCTTCGGGGGCGTGGGGGTGTCCGGGGCCGGCTGCGCCGCCGGTGCGGAGACGGGCGGGGCCGCCTGCGGCGGGGGCTCGTCCGGGGCGTCCTTGCCGGCCAGCGCGAAGACCAGCGCCGCCGCGGCGGCCACCGCCACCACACCGGCCGCGATACCTGCCTTCACCGGCGCGCCCAGCCCCTCGGAGACCGCCGCACCGCCACCGGCGCCCGCCCCGCCGGACGAACCGCCACTGGCCGCGGCCGCCGCGCCCGCCGCACCGGCGCCCGCGCCCCCGGCGAGGAGCCCCGCGGCCTTTGCGTACCCGGCGGCGCCGAACCAGCCGATGACCGCGACCGGCACCACGGCGGGGATGCCGCTCGCGACCTCCTCGATCTGAGTGGCGGCCAGCCGGCACCTGGCGCACTCGGCCAGGTGCTTGCGCAGCCCGCGCTCGGCCCGGATGCGGAGCCTGCCGCGCGCGTAGGTGCCGAGCTGGTCGGCGTAGCGGGCGCAGTCCTCGTCGGTGGCGAGGGTCTCGCTGACGTGGGCCTGGAGATAGGCCTGCTTGAGGCCCTCGCGGGCACGGCTGGCGAGCACCCGGGTGCCGTTGGCGTCCAGCCCGAAGAGCATGGCCACCTCGCTCGGCGACTCGTCCTCGACCTCGGTGTGCCAGAGCACGGCCTGCCACCGCTCCGGCAGCGACCGGAAGGCCCGCATGGCCATCGACTGCTCGGCCTCGTGCATGGCCCGCACATCGGCACCCAGCTCCAGGGTGTCGCCGTCCGCCGCCTTGGGGGCGTGCGCGGCCTGCGCGGCGAACACCGCGAAGTCGTCGACCAACTGCTCCCGCCCGGCCGACCGCGTCCAGCCGGCGGCGACACGCCGGACCGCGGTGAGCAGATAGGCGCGCACCGCGTACTCCGGCCCGGAGCCGCCGCGCACCGCCTGGAGCATGCGGGCGAAGACCTCGGCGGTGAGGTCGTCTGCGGTGTGGGCGTCGCGGCAGCAGGTGCGCGCGTACCGGCGCACCGCGTCCGCGTGGCGCCGGTACAGCTCCTCGTAGGCGCTGTCGTCGCCCGAGCGCATCCGCCCGATCAGCTCCGCGTCGGACGACGGAAGCTCACGCGGCGGCGGCAGGACGCCGTCGTCGTACAGCTCACGCGGCGGCGGCAGGACGCCGTCGTCGTACAGCTCACGCGGCGGCGGCAGGACGCCGTCCTGGTGCCGCTCGCGCTGCGCCGGTACGCCGCCTTCCGGCGGCCCGCCACGCTCCGTCGGCCCGCCGCCCTCCGGGGCACCGCCCCGCGGGGCCCGGCCCGGCCGTCCCTGGCCCGGCACCTGCGGCGAGCCCTCGGGCTCGGCGCCACCGGGCCCGAGGCCGCCGTCACCGACCGACCCGTCCCGCCCGTCAACGCTCATCGCGGAAAGCCCCCGCCACCTGCCAGTCCGAACACCGGGTCAGCGTGCCATATTGGCTTTTGTTCAGGACACCCCAGGGGTGACCATCACTCGTCCGTGGGGACTTGCCGTGACGCGGCGGCAACGCTCAGCCGTTCGGCGAAGGAGACCGCGTCGCCCCTTGACGGCACGGCCGTCTCACACGGGACGCGACCGCAACCCCTCCAGCAGGATGTCCAACAGCCGGGAGGAAGCCGCCGCCTGCTGCGCCGCGTCCGGCAGCGAGGGCGCCGCCGTGGCTATCACCAGCAGTACGTCCGACACCGACACGTCCGGCCGCAGCTCACCCGCCGCCCGCGCCCGCTCCACGAGCCGGCCCACGACATCCAGCAGCTCCGCCGCCCCGTCGTCGTCCTCCACGGAAACCGGCGCCCCGCCCGGCGCCCCGCCCGCTTCGCCCGCCGAAGCGGCACCGTCGGACACCAGCCGCAGCTCACCGGAGCCCGGCTGTATCCGCTGCTGCGGCACCCGTGGCTCACCGGCCGCGGCATGGCCGTCACCCTCGTCCGGCACCCCGACCCGCAGCACCTGCGGCGGCAGCAGTCGGCCGGCGCCCGAGGCCACGGATGTCCGCAGGAAGCGGGACAGCGCCGACCACGGCTCGTCCTCCTGCCCGAGCGCCGCCCGAGCCTGGTCGGTCAGCCGGGCCGTCTCCTCCTCGGCGATCCGGCGCACCAGGACGTCCTTGCTCGGAAAGCGCCGGTACACCGTGCCGACACCGACCCGCGCGCGCCGCGCCACGTCCTCCATCGGCGCGCCGTACCCCAGCTCGCCGAAGACCTCGCGCGCCGCGCGCAGCACGTGCTCCAGATTGCGCTGGGCGTCCACCCGCAGGGGCGCGGTCCGCGCCGCCTCCGCGCGTGCGCCGCCCGCCGCCGTGCTGACCGCGCCGGGCGCGACAGCCGAAGCGGACGGCCAATGAGAGCCCTGAACATGCATAGACAATCCCCCGGTAATGACGTCTCCCCCCGGAGACTCTCCCCGCCATCGAAAGCCGGAGCGCGCGGAACGGGCCCGGTCCTCGGGTCCGCCCGTCGCGGACCCGGTGAGCACATCCCCCTGCACCCCGTCGGAAAGAACATAGTTGAGCGGGGGTCAATTCAGAAGGGGCATGTTCCGCACCGAGCGTCCCGCGATCGGACCACGGATCGCATACGCCCCGAATGCACCCCCTTCCACCCCCGCGTCCACCCCCGCTGACCTGCGCGACCGCATCCCGCCACGGAGGCCCCGCCGCCCCGGCGCCTTGGCGATCTCCGGTCACACAAATCGACGAGCCTGTGGACAAACGCAGGCGCCGGGTGCGTCATGGGACGGTGAAGGAACGTGCGCGCATTCTCGTTGTCGGCGGTGGCTACGTCGGGATGTACACGGCCCTGCGTCTGCAGCGGAACCTCAAGGGCGAACTCCGGCGGGGCGAGGCCGAGATCACGGTCGTCACCCCCGACCCCTACATGACGTACCAACCGTTCCTCCCCGAGGCGGCGGCCGGCTCCATCTCCCCACGTCACGTCGTCGTGCCGCTGCGCCGCGTCCTCGGCCGGTGCGATGTCGTCATCGGCGAGGCCCGGTCCATCGACCACACGAAGCGCATCGCCACCGTCACCACCCTCGCCACCGACGAGGAGGGCACGGGCGCCCGCCGGCTGGCGTACGACGAACTCGTGCTCGCGCCCGGCTCGGTCTCGCGCACCCTGCCCGTCCCCGGCCTCGCCGACCACGGCGTCGGCTTCAAGACCGTCGAGGAGGCCATCGGCCTGCGCAACCACGTCCTCGAACAACTGGACATCGCCTCCTCCACCCGCGACCCGGCCGTGCGCGACGCCGCCCTCACCTTCGTCTTCGTCGGCGGCGGCTACGCGGGCGTGGAGGCCCTCGGCGAACTGGAGGACATGGCCCGCTACGCCGCGCGGTACTACCACAACGTCGCACCCGAGGACATGAAGTGGATCCTCGTCGAGGCCTCCGACCGCGTCCTGCCCGAGGTCGGCGAGGAACTGGGCCGCTACACCGTCACCGAACTGCGCCGCCGCAACATCGACGTACGCCTGGACACCCGCCTGGAGTCCTGCGCCGACCGCGTCGCCGTCCTCAGCGACGGATCCCGCTTCCCCACCCGTACGGTCGTCTGGACGGCCGGCGTCAAACCCCACCCGATCCTCGCCGCCACCGACCTGCCCCTCGACGACCGCGGCCGGCTGCAATGCACCGCCCACCTGTCCGTGGACGGCGCCACGCACGCGTGGGCCGCGGGGGACGCCGCCGCCGTCCCCGACCTCACCGCCGAATCCGGCCGGGAATGCGCCCCCAACGCCCAGCACGCCGTCCGCCAGGCCGCGGTCCTCGCCGACAACGTCACGCACGCCTTGCGCGCAGAGCCCCTCGACACGTACGCGTACAAGCACGCGGGGTCCGTCGCCTCCCTCGGCTTCCACAAAGGCGTCGCGCATGTCTACGGCCGCAAGCTGAAGGGCCGGCCGGCCTGGTTCATGCACCGCGCCTACCACCTCAGCCGGATCCCCACCGTCAACCGCAAGGCGCGCGTACTCGCCGAATGGGCCCTCGCCGGACTCTTCAAACGGGAGATCGTCTCCCTGGGCTCACTCGAACATCCACGAGCGGAGTTCGAACTCGCGGCCGGTGGAAAGCCTTCTCAGGACCCTCCGGACTACCCGAAGGGGTCGTCCTGACCGGACTTCGGAACTCCCCCGGCCCGTCCGGCGTCTGACGGATGTCGGCCCGGTCGGCACCCTGCCAGACTGGTCCACCACCGCGGGCGCGCCACCGCTCGCCCCAGCGCGGCCCCCGGGGCCCCGGCCGGCCCCGGCCCGCCCCGGTCTCCGGCCGCCGACAACGACACGAGGCAAGGATTCGTGAACTTCACGCGCTGGAGCGCCCGACTCCCCGGAACACAGCGCCGCGCAGCCGCGCGGACCGAGACGGTCTCCCCGGACCGTCGGGGAGAGGGCTCCGTACCCGCAGCCCGCGCCGAACAACTGACCGACGAGGCCCCGCCCGTACCCGCCGTCGACGAGCTGCCCGTGCGCGACGTCCTCGACCGCGTACCGGCCCTCGTCGCCCTCGTGCACGGCCCCGACCACCGCCTCGCCTACGTCAACGACGCCTACGTCGCCGCCTTCGGCACGCGCGACCTGGGCGAACGAGCCCGCGAGGCCCTCCCCGAACTCGACGAACCGGGCCTCTTCCCGCTGCTGGACCAGGTCCAGCGCAGCGGCAGACCACGCACCCTCAAGTCCCGCAAGGCCCCCGACGGCCGCTCCTACACCTTCACCTGCACCCCGGTCACCGAGGCCGACGGCGAGGGCCGCGGCGTCCTCGTCTTCGCGACCGACGTCACCGACCACGCGGAGGCCGCGGGCCGCCTGCGCGCGAGCGAACGCCGCCAGCGCGAGACCGCCGTCACCCTCCAGCGCTCCCTGCTCCCACAGGAACTGGAAGAACCCGACGACCTGCGCGTCGCCGCCACCTACCACCCCGGCGGCACCGAGGCCGCGGTGGGCGGCGACTGGTACGACGTGATCACCCTGGGCGGCGGCCGCACCGCCCTGGTCATCGGCGACGTCATGGGCCGAGGCGTCCGCGCGGCGGCCGTCATGGGCCAGCTCCGTACGGCGGTCAGGGCCTACGCCCGTCTCGACCTGCCCCCGCACGAGGTGCTCCAGCTCCTGGACGGCCTCGCCGCCGAGATCGACGCCAACCAGATCGCCACCTGCGTCTACGCCATCCACGACCCGAACGAGGGCCGGCTGGTCTATGCGTCCGCCGGGCACCTGCCCATCCTGGTCCGCGACGAGCACGGCACCGTCCAGCGCGCCGACGAACCCACCGGGCCCCCGCTCGGCACCGGCGGCTGGATCCACACGTCCGGCTCGATCACCCTGGCCCCCGGCTCGACGGCCGTCCTCTACACCGACGGCCTGGTGGAACGCCGCAACGAGGACCTCGACGACGGCATCGCCGCCCTGGAGCGCGCCCTGTCCGGCGCGACCGGCAGCCCCCAGGTGATCTGCGACCGCCTGGTCCGCTCGGCCGGCGTCACCCCGGACCACGACGACGACGTCGCCGTCCTGGTCCTCCGGCATCCGGCCCGCACCGGCGCCGAGGCCGAGCTGTTCCGCAACGCCGCCCTGGAACTGCTCGGCGGTGTCGAAGCGGCCCCACGCGCGCGTGCCTTCGCCTCCGGCGTCCTGACCAGCTGGCGCTTCCCCGTCGACCTGCACGACCTCGGCGTCCTGGCCGCCAGCGAGCTGGTCGCCAACTCCCTCCAGCACGGCACGCCCCCCATGCGGCTGCGGCTGCGCCGTACCGACCGCCGCCTGATCGTCGAGGTCACCGACGGGGACGACCATCTGCCCAGGCGCCGCCGCGCCGAACCGGGGGACGAGTCCGGCCGGGGCATCGCCATCGTCGCGACGATCGCCTCCAACTGGGGGTCCCGGCGCACACCCGGGGGCGGCAAGGCGGTCTGGTGCGAGTTCCTCCTGCCCAAGCCGTGAGCCGTGCCGGGCCAGGGCCCGGCACGGCACCGCTCACGCCTCGGCGACGGCCACCGCGTCGGCCGGCGGCCCGCCCTGCGTGACCACCCGGCTCCCGGCCGACGACGGCTGGTTCTGCACGTCCGTCAACTGCCGTTCCAGCCGCACCGCCAGCACCGTGATCCCCAGCGAGAACAACAGGAACACCACGATGTACGGCGCGTGCAGCGAGGCCCCGAGCGGACCGCCCACCGCCGGTCCGATCGCCAGCGCCAGTTGCTTCACCAGGGCGAAGGCCGAGTTGTACTGCCCGGCCAGCCCGCTCGGCGCCAGATCCGCCACCAGCGGCGCCAGCGTCGGCGAGAGCATCGCCTCGCCCAGCCCGAACAGCGCGTACGTCGAAATGAACGCGGCCGTCGCCATCGTCCGGCTGCCGTGCCCGAGCCCGGCGTACCCGGCCACGGCCCACGCCACGGCCCAGATCAGCCCGACGGCCCCGATCACCCGCGACCGCTTCCGCCGCTCCACGAACTTCAGCACCGCGAACTGCGCGACCACGATCACCAGCGTGTTCGCCGCCAGCGCCGTACCCAGCGCGGATGTCGAGATCCCGGCCGCCTCGACGCCGTACGCGGTCAGCCCCGACTCGAACTGCCCGTAGCAGGCGAAGAACAGCACGAAGCCCAGCACGCACAGCTGCACCATGGCCCGGTTGCCGAGCAGTTGCCTCCAGCCGCTCCCCGGGGAACGGCCCGGAGCCACCTCGATGCGCGGCGCCCGCGGCACTCGCACCGTCGCCATCACCGCGACCAGCAGCAGGAACATCGCCGCCTCGATCGCGAACAGCAGGGTGAACGACGAGGCGCTCGTGGTGTCGACCAGATGACCACCGATGAGCCCGCCGACGCCGAGCCCCAGGTTCTGCAGGAAGAACTGCATGGCGAAGGCACGCGACCGGGTCTCCGTCGTGGAGCAGTCCACGATCATCGTCGCGAGCGCCGGCTGCATCACGGCCTGCCCGGCACCCAGCGCGGCGGCCGACAGCAGCACGGTGGCCGCCGACGCCGACAGCCCGAGGCTCAGCGCCCCGAGCACGGCGGTGACCAAGGCGCCGAGCAGTACCGGCAGCGGGCCCCGCCGGACGATGGCGCGCCCGGCGAACGGCAGCACGATCAGCGCGGCCACGGCGAAGACGGCGAGCACGAGGCCCGCCGTGACAGAACCCAGTCCCCGTACCTGCGCCACATAGACGTACAGGTAGGGGAAGGTGAAGCCGAGGCCGAACGCGCTGAGCGCGTTGCCCACGTGGATCCGGCGCATCGCCGCGCCCATTGCCCTGGTCACGTTCACCCTCTCGTGAAGTCGGTCACTCAGCCGTTAGAGCTGAAGACTTAGAAGCTAAAGTTCGATATTAAAGAGTACACAGTGAAGGACTTCGAGGCAATGTGGCCGCATGCCATACTGCGGCCATGGGCGACATCCCCGGCGCCGGTGAGCCGGCACTCGAAGAACAGATCGCCGCCTACCAGCGCGAGTTCCAGGACCTCGACCCACAGGTCGAGAAGATCGTTTCGGCGCTCTCCCGCCTCAACCGCCGTATGAACGTCGCGTACGGCCGGCAGACCGCGGAACTCGGCATCAGCACCACCGACTGGGAGGTACTCAAGGCGCTGGTCCTCTCCGGCGCCCCCTACCAGCTCGGGCCCGGCGACCTCGCCAAGCGCCTCGGCCTGACGCCCGCCGCCATGACCCACCGCATCGACCGGATGGTGACGGAGGGACTGGTCACCCGGGAGCGCGACGAGTCCAACCGGGTCCGCGTCATCGTCGAGCTGACGGCGGAGGGACGCGAGAAGTGGCTGGAGGCCATGCGCCTCGCCACGGTGTTCGAGGAAGACCTGCTCCAGGACCTCTCCCCGGACGACCGCACCGCGCTCGGCGAGGTCCTCACCCGGCTGCTGCGCAGGGTGGAGCACGCCCAGCCCGACGCCGGCGGTCGGCTCAGCGACCTCGATTAAAGATCTTGACAGAGATTCTTGACAGCCCTCTGCGGGATCCGTAGAGTTCTTCGGGTTGCCACGGGACCGTAACGGTTCTGCGGTGGCACCTCCCGCCGCGGTAGCGGCAACCAAACCATCAGCGCGATCTCCCAGTGGGAATGTTTTCGGCATGTCCGAATTCCATTTCGATGGGAACTCGACGGCCCGGACGACCCCGATTGGGAATCGTCCAGCGGGTCCGCTAAGGTTTGAGACGCCGCAACGGCCCAACGGCCGGGACGGCACCCCCCTCTGACGGGAAATCAGAGTCCGAAAGGATCTGATAGAGTCGGAGCCGCCGGAAAGGGAAACGCGAAAGCGGGAACCTGGAAAGCACCGAGGAAATCGGGTCGGAAAGATCTGATAGAGTCGGAAACGCAAGACCGAAGGGAAGCGCCCGGAGGAAAGCCTGAGAGAGTTTCTCGGGTGAGTACAAAGGAAGCGTCCGTTCCTTGAGAACTCAACAGCGTGCCAAAAGTCAACGCCAGATATGTTGATACCCCGACCTGATTGGTTGATCCGATCGGGTTGAGGTTCCTTTGAAATACAACAGCGAGGACGCTGTGAACGGTCGGATTATTCCTCCGACGGTTCCGCTCCCGTGATGTTGGAAAGCATTCACGGAGAGTTTGATCCTGGCTCAGGACGAACGCTGGCGGCGTGCTTAACACATGCAAGTCGAACGATGAACCACTTCGGTGGGGATTAGTGGCGAACGGGTGAGTAACACGTGGGCAATCTGCCCTGCACTCTGGGACAAGCCCTGGAAACGGGGTCTAATACCGGATACTGACCTCCACGGGCATCTGTGGGGGTCGAAAGCTCCGGCGGTGCAGGATGAGCCCGCGGCCTATCAGCTTGTTGGTGAGGTAATGGCTCACCAAGGCGACGACGGGTAGCCGGCCTGAGAGGGCGACCGGCCACACTGGGACTGAGACACGGCCCAGACTCCTACGGGAGGCAGCAGTGGGGAATATTGCACAATGGGCGGAAGCCTGATGCAGCGACGCCGCGTGAGGGATGACGGCCTTCGGGTTGTAAACCTCTTTCAGCAGGGAAGAAGCGAAAGTGACGGTACCTGCAGAAGAAGCGCCGGCTAACTACGTGCCAGCAGCCGCGGTAATACGTAGGGCGCAAGCGTTGTCCGGAATTATTGGGCGTAAAGAGCTCGTAGGCGGCTTGTCGCGTCGGTTGTGAAAGCCCGGGGCTTAACCCCGGGTCTGCAGTCGATACGGGCAGGCTAGAGTTCGGTAGGGGAGATCGGAATTCCTGGTGTAGCGGTGAAATGCGCAGATATCAGGAGGAACACCGGTGGCGAAGGCGGATCTCTGGGCCGATACTGACGCTGAGGAGCGAAAGCGTGGGGAGCGAACAGGATTAGATACCCTGGTAGTCCACGCCGTAAACGGTGGGCACTAGGTGTGGGCAACATTCCACGTTGTCCGTGCCGCAGCTAACGCATTAAGTGCCCCGCCTGGGGAGTACGGCCGCAAGGCTAAAACTCAAAGGAATTGACGGGGGCCCGCACAAGCGGCGGAGCATGTGGCTTAATTCGACGCAACGCGAAGAACCTTACCAAGGCTTGACATACACCGGAAACGGCCAGAGATGGTCGCCCCCTTGTGGTCGGTGTACAGGTGGTGCATGGCTGTCGTCAGCTCGTGTCGTGAGATGTTGGGTTAAGTCCCGCAACGAGCGCAACCCTTGTCCCGTGTTGCCAGCAAGCCCTTCGGGGTGTTGGGGACTCACGGGAGACCGCCGGGGTCAACTCGGAGGAAGGTGGGGACGACGTCAAGTCATCATGCCCCTTATGTCTTGGGCTGCACACGTGCTACAATGGCTGGTACAATGAGCTGCGATACCGTGAGGTGGAGCGAATCTCAAAAAGCCGGTCTCAGTTCGGATTGGGGTCTGCAACTCGACCCCATGAAGTCGGAGTCGCTAGTAATCGCAGATCAGCATTGCTGCGGTGAATACGTTCCCGGGCCTTGTACACACCGCCCGTCACGTCACGAAAGTCGGTAACACCCGAAGCCGGTGGCCCAACCCCTTGTGGGAGGGAGCTGTCGAAGGTGGGACTGGCGATTGGGACGAAGTCGTAACAAGGTAGCCGTACCGGAAGGTGCGGCTGGATCACCTCCTTTCTAAGGAGCACATGGCCGACTGCAAGCGTATGTCTTGCACGGTTGCTCATGGGTGGAACGTTGACTATTCGGTCCGGACTCGGGCCGGTGGCTGTCAGTACTGCTCTTCGGAGTGTGGAAGGCATGATCATCGGACGGGTTTGGGCCGGGCACGCTGTTGGGTGCCTGAGGGTATGGCCGTGAGGCTGCCTCAGTTGCCGGCCCCAGTGAACTTGCCGTGAGTGGCAGGGTGATGGGTGGTTGGTCGTTGTTTGAGAACTGCACAGTGGACGCGAGCATCTGTGGCCAAGTTTTTAAGGGCGCACGGTGGATGCCTTGGCACCAGGAACCGATGAAGGACGTGGGAGGCCACGATAGGCCCCGGGGAGTCGTCAACCAGGCTTTGATCCGGGGGTGTCCGAATGGGGAAACCCGGCAGTCGTCATGGGCTGTCACCCGCTGCTGAACACATAGGCAGTGTGGAGGGAACGCGGGGAAGTGAAACATCTCAGTACCCGCAGGAAGAGAAAACAACCGTGATTCCGGGAGTAGTGGCGAGCGAAACCGGATGAGGCCAAACCGTATGCGTGTGAGACCCGGCAGGGGTTGCGTGTGCGGGGTTGTGGGATCTCTCTTTTACGGTCTGCCGGCCGTGAGACGAGTCAGAAACCGTTGATGTAGGCGAAGGACATGCGAAAGGTCCGGCGTAGAGGGTAAGACCCCCGTAGTCGAAACATGAGCGGCTCGTTTGAGAGACACCCAAGTAGCACGGGGCCCGAGAAATCCCGTGTGAATCTGGCGGGACCACCCGTTAAGCCTAAATATTCCCTGGTGACCGATAGCGGATAGTACCGTGAGGGAATGGTGAAAAGTACCGCGGGAGCGGAGTGAAATAGTACCTGAAACCGTGTGCCTACAAGCCGTGGGAGCGTCGGGCATCAAGCTTGCTTGGTGTCTCGTGACTGCGTGCCTTTTGAAGAATGAGCCTGCGAGTTTGCGGTGTGTTGCGAGGTTAACCCGGGTGGGGTAGCCGTAGCGAAAGCGAGTCCTAAGAGGGCGTTTGAGTAGCACGCTCAAGACCCGAAGCGGAGTGATCTAGCCATGGGCAGGTTGAAGCGGCTGTAAGAGGTCGTGGAGGACCGAACCCACCAGGGTTGAAAACCTGGGGGATGACCTGTGGTTAGGGGTGAAAGGCCAATCAAACTCCGTGATAGCTGGTTCTCCCCGAAATGCATTTAGGTGCAGCGTCGTGTGTTTCTTGCCGGAGGTAGAGCACTGGATAGGCGATGGGCCCTACCGGGTTACTGACCTTAGCCAAACTCCGAATGCCGGTAAGTGAGAGCGCGGCAGTGAGACTGTGGGGGATAAGCTCCATGGTCGAGAGGGAAACAGCCCAGAGCATCGACTAAGGCCCCTAAGCGTACGCTAAGTGGGAAAGGATGTGGAGTCGCACAGACAACCAGGAGGTTGGCTTAGAAGCAGCCATCCTTGAAAGAGTGCGTAATAGCTCACTGGTCTAGTGATTCCGCGCCGACAATGTAGCGGGGCTCAAGCGTACCGCCGAAGTCGTGTCATTGCAGCGTGTAGCCCCAACGGGTGCTGTGATGGGTAGGGGAGCGTCGTGTGCCGGGTGAAGCAGCCGTGGAAGCGAGTTGTGGACGGTTCACGAGTGAGAATGCAGGCATGAGTAGCGATACAAACGTGAGAAACGTTTGCGCCGATTGACTAAGGGTTCCTGGGTCAAGCTGATCTGCCCAGGGTAAGTCGGGACCTAAGGCGAGGCCGACAGGCGTAGTCGATGGATAACCGGTTGATATTCCGGTACCCGCTGTAAAGCGTCAAACACTGAATATCGTGATGCTAAGGCCGTGAAGCCGCCCTGGAGCCTTCGGGTGAAGGGGAGTGGTGGAGCCGCTGAACCGAGCGGTTAGTAGGTGAGTGATGGGGTGACGCAGGAAGGTAGTCCATCCCGGGCGGTGGTTGTCCCGGGGTAAGGGTGTAGCCCGTCATCCAGGTAAATCCGGGTGGCATGTGGGTGAGACCTGATGCCGAGCCGATTGTGGTGAAGTGGATGATCCTATGCTGTCGAGAAAAGCCTCTAGCGAGTTTTATGGCGGCCCGTACCCTAAACCGACTCAGGTGGTCAGGTAGAGAATACCGAGGCGTTCGGGTGAACTATGGTTAAGGAACTCGGCAAAATGCCCCCGTAACTTCGGGAGAAGGGGGGCCACACCTGGTGATGATCTTTACGGTCTGAGCTGGGGGTGGCCGCAGAGACCAGCGAGAAGCGACTGTTTACTAAAAACACAGGTCCGTGCGAAGCCGTAAGGCGATGTATACGGACTGACGCCTGCCCGGTGCTGGAACGTTAAGGGGACCGGTTAGTCATATTTCGGTGTGGCGAAGCTGAGAACTTAAGCGCCAGTAAACGGCGGTGGTAACTATAACCATCCTAAGGTAGCGAAATTCCTTGTCGGGTAAGTTCCGACCTGCACGAATGGCGTAACGACTTCTCGACTGTCTCAACCATAGGCCCGGTGAAATTGCACTACGAGTAAAGATGCTCGTTTCGCGCAGCAGGACGGAAAGACCCCGGGACCTTTACTACAGTTTGATATTGGTGTTCGGTTCGGCTTGTGTAGGATAGCTGGGAGACTGTGAACTTTGGACGCCAGTTCAGGGGGAGTCGTCGTTGAAATACCAGTCTGGTCGTGCTGGATGTCTAACCTGGGTCCGTGATCCGGATCAGGGACAGTGTCTGATGGGTAGTTTAACTGGGGCGGTTGCCTCCTAAAGAGTAACGGAGGCGCCCAAAGGTTCCCTCAGCCTGGTTGGTAATCAGGTGTTGAGTGTAAGTGCACAAGGGAGCTTGACTGTGAGACCGACGGGTCGAGCAGGGACGAAAGTCGGGACTAGTGATCCGGCGGTGGCTTGTGGAAGCGCCGTCGCTCAACGGATAAAAGGTACCCCGGGGATAACAGGCTGATCTTCCCCAAGAGTCCATATCGACGGGATGGTTTGGCACCTCGATGTCGGCTCGTCGCATCCTGGGGCTGGAGTCGGTCCCAAGGGTTGGGCTGTTCGCCCATTAAAGCGGTACGCGAGCTGGGTTTAGAACGTCGTGAGACAGTTCGGTCCCTATCCGCTGTGCGCGTAGGAGTCTTGAGAAGGGCTGTCCCTAGTACGAGAGGACCGGGACGGACGAACCTCTGGTGTGCCAGTTGTCCTGCCAAGGGCATGGCTGGTTGGCTACGTTCGGGAGGGATAACCGCTGAAAGCATCTAAGCGGGAAGCCTGCTTCGAGATGAGGGCTCCCACCCACTTGATGGGGTAAGGCTCCCAGTAGACGACTGGGTTGATAGGCCGGATCTGGAAGCACCGTGAGGTGTGGAGGTGACCGGTACTAATAGGCCGAGGGCTTGTCCTCAGTTGCTCGCGTCCACTGTGTTGGTTCTGAAACCACGAACAATCTGACTGTGTTGGTCACCGGTTGGTTGTCTGTTTCATAGTGTTTCGGTGGTCATGGCGTAGGGGAAACGCCCGGTTACATTTCGAACCCGGAAGCTAAGCCTTACAGCGCCGATGGTACTGCAGGGGGGACCCTGTGGGAGAGTAGGACGCCGCCGAACAATTATTGCGAGGAAACCCCGCACCGGAAACGGTGCGGGGTTTTCTGCGTTCAGCAGGAAATACCCGGTATTACAGTGGTCGGCATGAGTGCCTCCGTACCCGGTGACTACACGGTCCGTTCCATACGCGCCGACGAGTGGCGTGCCGTCAAGGAGCTGCGGCTGCGCGCGCTGCGTGACCCGGTCGCGCATCTCGCCTACCTGGAGACGTACGAGAAGGCCGCGGCGCGGCCGGACTCCTTCTGGCAGGAGCGGGCGGCCGGTGGATGCAAGGGCGCGTCCGGGGCGCAGGCGATCATTGCCGAGGGGCCCGACGGTGTGTGGCTCGGCACGCTGACCGTGCTGATGGAGGAGCCCGGGACGACGGACTGGGCGGGGTTTTCCGTGGATCGGCGGCAGGGGCATGTGGCCGGTGTGTTCGTACGGCCCGAGTGGCGGGGGAGCGGGCTGACGAAGGCGCTGTTCGACGCCGGGCTGGAGTGGGCCTGGGCGCACAGGGCTGAGCGGATACGGCTCTTCGTCCATCCCGACAACGAGCGGGCGCAGGGCGCCTATCGGAAGGTGGGGTTCACGCCGAGCGGGCGTAGGGTGCCGCTGGCGGACGGGCCCGGCGACTTCGAGCTGGAATTCGTGCTCGGGCGCTGACGCGTTTGCGCGGGTGCCGCTACACCGGCAGTTCGTCGTGGGGCCAGCGGGCCCTGCCCTGTTCGCGGGACCGGAGCAGGACCAGGGTCGGCATGCCCCGGTCGGTCCAGGTGGCCAGCAGTTCCGGGAGCTGGGGAAGCGGGGCCACGGCCGCCACGTCGTCCAGGACGAGCGTCAGTGGTGGGTCGAGGCGGCCGGAGGATGACCGTTCGGCCATGCGCCGGCCGCACTCGACCACGTGGGAGACGAGCGCCGTCAGCAGCGGCATCGCGCCGGGGCTCGTACGAGGGTCCTCGATGGATTCACCCACCACGTAAAGGGTTCCCTGTTCATGGACGAAGGAATCCAAGGCGATGGCATCAGTTCGGTTGGGAGTGCAGGCCTCGCGGATATTGACCGTGGACAGGGCGGCGAGTGCCCTGGTGGTGAGCTGCTGGGCCATGTCCCGGCGTTCGGGGTGAGCGGTGAGGGAGCCTTCGAGTTCACCCGCGGAGCCGGGGGCGGCTTTGGGGTGGGTACGGAGGATGCGTACGGCGTCCTGGATCTGTAGGCCTTGTGCCCAGCGGTGGACGTGGCGGACGGTGCGGCCGTCGATGGCGGCGGCGTGGAGGTAGCTGCGCAGGAGCAACTCGGCGGTGTCGCCGACCGCTTGGTCGAGCCGGGCGGTGGGGCGGACCGGGGTGAGGAGGGCGGCGGCCCTGCTCGTGGCCGTCTGTCTGTCCTCGCAGCCCGCGGTGGGCGACCAGTGGAAGCGGGCCGGGGTGTCGCAGAGGTGGTTCGGGTCGTAGAGGTGGACGGGGCCGAGTTTCGCGCGGGCGTCCTTGGTGTCCGACCAGAGGGCGGGGTTCGAGGTGACGACGAGGGCGGCGCCTTCTGCGTCCCGCAGGGCCTGGGCGGCTGTCGAGTGGCGGTGGTCCGGGGGGCCGTAGCGCACCGCGCCTTCGGTGCGGGGTGTCTCCCACCCGCTCAGGTGTTTGCCGTTGGCGATGAGGGCGGGGGGCTCGGGCCGGTCCGCCGGGTCCTGCCGCGGCGCCCTCGGGGTCGGCACCTCGTGGGCCGGAGTCTCGTGCACGAGCGTCTGCGGCACCGGCGTCTCGTGCACCGCGGTCTCGGGTACGGCCGCGGGTGCCTCCCGCGGGGTCGCCTCGGGCGCCGAGCGCCGGCGTTGTCGTACCGCCCTCCAGCGGGCCAGTGTCCCCATCACGAACACGGTCAGGACGACCAGCACCATCAGCTGGCCGATGAACAGCCCCCAGAACAGCCCGTACCCGGAGAGGGCCGCCTCCGGGGCGTTCGGCCAGGCGCCGGCGATGTCGTGGGGCTCGGCGATCAGGTGGCGCATGGCCGGCGGGGTGCCGGTGAAGGCGACGCCGGAGGGCCAGGAGCCGTGGGCGAACAGGGCGGACAGGCCGGTCGCCGTCCACACCAGCAGGGTCATCCCGAGCAGGAAGGCGAGGGTGCCGACCAGCAGGCCGTCGGGGATGCCGCCCTGGGCCGGCCGCTGGTCGTGCCGGTCGTCCGGACTCATGCGTCGGATCCTCCCCGTCTCCCTACGCCACCGTCGATTCGGACGAGTCGCCGATGTGCTGTTCCACGAAGGCCGCCGCCCGTTCCTCCGCCTCCAGTTCGGCGGCGCGCAGGGCGTCGTCGTTGAGGTCGGCGGAGGACTCGGTCATCGCGCGGTCGGTGAAGACCAGCGGGCGCTCGGTCTCGGTGATCAGGTGTTTGACCACCTGCACATTGCCGTTGACGTCCCACACCGCGATGCCGGGGGTGAGCGAGGGGATGATCTCCACCGCCCAGCGTGGCAGGCCGAGTACGCGCCCCGTGGCCCGTGCCTCGTCGGCCTTCTGGGCGTAGACGGTCCGGGTGGAGGCCATTTTCAGGATGGCCGCGGCCTCTCTGGCCGCCGCCCCGTCGACGACGTTCCGAGAGATGGTGCACCACCGCCACGAACGACAGACCCAGCCGGCGGCCGAACTTCAGCAGCCGCTGGAACAACTGCGCCACGAAGGGGCTGTTGATGATGTGCCAGGCCTCCTCGACCAGGAAGATGCGCTTCTTCCGGTCGGGGCGGATCCAGGTGTGCTCCAGCCACACTCCGACGATGGCCATCAGGATCGGCATGGCGATGGAATTGCGGTCGATGTGGGAGAGGTCGAAGACGATGAGGGGGGCGTCGAGGTCGATGCCGACCGTCGTCGGGCCGTCGAACATGCCGCGCAGGTCGCCGTCGACGAGGCGGTCGAGGACCAGTGCCACGTCCAGGCCCCATGCCCGTACGTCGTCTATGGCGACGTTCATCGCCTCGGCCGACTCCGGCTCGGGGTGGCGGAGCTGCTCGACGATGTCGGTGAGGACCGGCTGGCGCTGGACGATGGTCTCGTTGACGTAGGCGTGCGCGACCTTGAGCGCGAAGCCGGAGCGTTCGTCCAGGCCGTGCCCCATCGCGACCTCGATGATCGTGCGGAGCAGGGCCAGTTGCCCGGTCGTGGTGATCGCCGGGTCCAGCGGGTTGAGCCGGATGCCGTGGTCCAGGGCGGCCCTCGGGTCCAGCCGGATGGGCGTTATGCCCAGCTCGTCGGCGATGAGGTTCCACTCGCCGACGCCGTCCTCGCCCTGGGCGTCCAGGACGACGACCTGGCGGTCGCGGAAACGGAGCTGGCGCAGGACGTACGTCTTCTCCAGCGCCGACTTGCCGTTGCCGGACTCGCCGAGCACCAGCCAGTGCGGGGCCGGGAGCTGCTGGCCGTAGAGCTGGAAGGGGTCGTAGATGTAGCCCTTGCCCGAGTACACCTCGCGGCCGATGATCACGCCGGAGTCGCCGAGGCCGGGCGCGGCCGTCGGCAGGTAGACCGCCTGGGCCTGGCCCGTGGACGTGCGGACCGGGAGGCGGGTCGTCTCGACCTTCCCGAAGAGGAAGGACGTGAAGGCGTCGGTGAGGACGGACAGCGGGTCCCGCATCAGGCTCAGCCCCTACCTTCGGATGCCGGTGGCGAACGGAAGTGTGTTCACGAAGGCGCGATGGTGCTCACGGTCGCACCACTCCAGTTTCAGGTACGACTTTCCCGCCGAGGCCCTGATCGTCCGCTTGTCGCGGGCGAGTGCCTCGGGAGAGCGGGAGGAGACGGTGATGTAGCCGACCAGGTTGACGCCGGCCGCGCCGCTGGCGAGGTCCTCGCCGCGCTGGTCGAGGCGGCCGTGGGCGGCGATGTCGCGGGGGTCCACGGTCCGGTTCATCTTGGCGGCGCGGGAGGCCTCGGCGTCGTCGTTGGTCTTCTCGGTCAGCATGCGCTCGATGGCGACCTCGGTGGGTTCGAGGTCCATCGTGACGGCGACGGTGCGGATGACGTCCGGGGTGTGGACGAGGAGCGGCGCGAGGAAGTTCACGCCGACCGGGGTCATCGGCCACTCCTTGACCCAGGCGGTGGCGTGGCACCAGGGGGCGCGGGTGGAGGACTCGCGGGTCTTGGCCTGGAGGTAGGTGGGCTCCATGGCGTCCAGCTCGGCCGGCCAGGCGTTGCGCTTGGTCATCGCCTGGATGTGGTCGATCGGGTGGTCCGGGTCGTACATGGCGTGGATCAGCGAGGCGAGCCGGCCCTGGCCCAGCGGCTGGCGTACCCGGATGTCGGCCTCCTGGAGGCGCGAGCAGATGTCGGTCAGCTCGCGTGCCATCACGATCGCGAGCCCGGCGTCGCGGTCGAGCTTGCGCCCGTTGTGCGGCCGGGCGGCGCGGGCCATGGTGTTCGCCTCGGCGGCCAGTTCACGGTTGTAGTGCATGCAGGCGATGAGATAGGCACGGTGCTGCTCGCTGCTGGTGGACACCATCGACTGGAGCTGGTCGTACGACTGCTGGAGCCACGGCAGTGCCTTGTCGTCGCCGCGTTGGGCGACGTCCTTGGCGTGTGCGTCGGGGTCGGCCGGGAGGGTGCGGGCGAGCATCTGGATGCGGGTGACGAAGCCGTCGCCGTTGGCCACGTGCTTGAGCAGGGTGCCGAAGCGGTCGACGAGGGCCTCCTGGTCCTCGGAGTCGCGCAGGCCGACGCCGGGGCCCTCGATCTCGATCGCGGCCGTCACCGTCTTGCGGTCGGCGTGCAGCAGTACGGCGATCTCGTCCGGCCCGAAGGGGGCCGCGAGCCAGTTGATGCGGCCGATGCCGGGCGGCGGGCCGACCTCGATCTCGCGGCCGTCGATCCGGGTGCCGGCCTCGATGACGCCGGAGCGGTAGGTCGTGCCGTTGCGCAGGGTCCGCTTGTAGCTGCGGTTGATCTCGAACCACTTGTAGAACGTGCGGTGCCGGTACGGCACGTAGACGGCCGCCAGCGCGAGCATCGGGAAGCCGCAGAGCAGCACGATACGCAGGGTCAGGAAGGGGACGAGGAGCCCGCTCATCATGCCGAGGAACGCGCCCACGACGATCAGCGCGATCTCACCGGTCTCGCGGTTGCGGCCGACGATCGCGTTCGGCCGGGCGCGGCCGATCAGATACGTACGGCGGGGCGTGACCGGATGGGACAGATGGGACTCGGTCGTCAACGCCCTTCACCTCCCGTGCTTTTGTTGCCGCTGTTGCGGGTGTTGCTGGCGTGTGGCGTGTTCACCGGGCTGCCGGAGCGCGGTGCGGGCGCGGCGGAGGGGACGCTTCCGCCGCCGTTCGAGGGGCGCGAGCTGTGTGCCGCGACTCCGCCGGAGGCGGGGTTGGCGGGGCGGGGCGCGGAGGACGAGGACTGGCCGCCTCCGCCGTCGCCGTTGTGGCGGGTGCTGTGGGTTCTGATGCCCTGGGCGACGAGGTTGGCCGGGGAGCTGATCACGGCGGCGGCCTTGCTCTCGGCGCCCTGCATGATGCGGTTGTTGCGGCCGTTGGCGATCTCGTCGCCGAAGCCGGGGACGAAGCGGTAGATCATCGCCGAGGCGAAGATCGCGAGCAGGATGATGGCGAGGCCGGAGACGACGGCCGAGAAGGCGTTGGGGCCGTCGTCGGTGGACAGGGCGCCGGCGAGGCCGAGGACGATGACGATGACCGGTTTGACCAGTATCACGGCGATCATGATTCCGGCCCAGCGGCGGACGTGGCCCCAGAGGTTCTTGTCGACCAGGCCGGCGTAGACGACGGTGCCGAGCAGGGCGCCGACGTAGAGCAGGGCGGCGCGGATGACCAGTTCCAGCCACAGGACGCCGGCGGCGAGGATCGACACCAGGGAGACGACGATCAGCATGATCGGTCCGCCGCCGATGTTCTCGCCCTTTGCCAGGGCGCCGGAGAATGTGCCGAAGAACGTGTCCGTCTGGTCGCCGGTGGCCTTGGCGAGGACGTCGGTGACGCCGTCGGTGGCGGAGACGACGGTGTAGAGGATCAGCGGGGTGAAGGCCGACGCCAGGACGGTGAGCCAGAGGAACCCGATCGCCTCGGACAGCGCGGTGGTGAGGGGGACGCCGCGCACGGCGCGCTTGGCGACCGCCAGTAGCCACAGAACGAGTGTGAGGATCGTCGACGCCGCGAAGACGACGGCGTACTGCTGGAGGAACTTCGAGTTCGTGAAGTCGACGTTGGCGGTGTCCCGTACGGCGGCGCTGAGCTTGTCGACGGTCCAGGAGGCGGCGTCGGCACAGCCCTTGGCGAGGGAGGAGAGGGGGTCGAGGGTGGAGGTGAGATTGGCGTCACTGCCACCACCACCGGAGCCGCTTTCACCGCGTTCGCAGTACTTCTTGGCCGGGCCCGCGATGAGCGAGCACGGGTCGTCCTCCGTCGGCGCCGGCGTCGGAGTGGGCTCGGCGAAGGCGCGCGTGGAGAGCAGTACAACGGTTGCCTGCGCGGCAGCCACCAAGCCGGTGAGCTTCAGCGCGCGGTGCTGGTTACCGGGCATATGTGAAGCCTCCGAACTCCTGGACAGCCTTGCTCATCTCATCGGCCCCAGAAACAGGGTTGTCCCCCGGGACAGGGGTTGGGCCGGTCTTCTGGCTGGTTTCCAGAACCTTCCAGTCGCTCCCGCTCCAGTTCAGTTTCATGACCACGGTGAACCAGCTGTTCGTCACCGGATTGGTCGTCTTCTCGCCAGTGAGCCCGAAGAGCCCGTTGCACCACACTTCGACCGTGGCGGCACTGTCGCTGAAGGAGGTCGCCCTGGTGCCTACCGGCAGGGTTCGGCTGACGAAGGTGACCCCCGAAGGCGCTTTGCCGTCCTTGTCGAGACCGATCTTCTTCAGGAAGTCCGCCGAGTAGTCGGCGTTGAAACCTGACTGGAGGCGGTCGATCGAACCGGGGTCGGCGATGGCCCGCACGATCTCTTGGCGCCGCGTCGGGTCGAACATGCCGTCAGAGCCCAGGGCCACCGCATAGTTGGCCGCTGCGCTCTGGGCGCCCTGGTTGTTGTGGGCGAAGGCGGACTGTACCGGGGGGACGCCGGTGGGGGCCGTGGGGGAGGTTCTTGGTTTGTCGGCGGTGTCGTCCGAGGGTGCGGAATCGTCTCCTCCACGGTTCGCGAAGGCGATCGCGGCGATGAGTACGACGACGACGCCGACCACGGTGACCAGGCTTCTGGACGACGAGCGGCCGCCGCGCCGGGGCCCGCCGTGGCCGTCGCCGTCCCGGTCGGGCAGCCGGGTCCGGGTCTGCCCGGTGCCGCCGTAACCGCTGGAGGACTGCTGGTCGTCTCCGAGACTCATGCCGCGTACGCCCCCTCAACGTCGTACCTGCCGTAGTAGTACGACGGTAGCCGTGCTGGTTCCCGCGCGGGCGCGGTGTGGTGACTCGACATCAGGGAAACGCAACCTCAGCCGGTTGGCACGACGGGCGGGTGGGATGGGAGGGGAGGGACGGACGCGCGCCGGGCTACACGGCCATCCCGTACACGATGGTGAAGAGCGTGCCGAGCGAGCCGATGATGAACACGCCCGTCAGCCCCGCGATGATGAGGCCCTTGCCCTGTTCCGCGCTGAAGGTGTCCCGGAGCGCGGTGGCGCCGATGCGCTGCTTGGCGGCGCCCCAGATGGCGATGCCGAGGCAGAGCAGGATGGCGACGGCCATCACCACCTCGATCATCACTTTCGCCTCGTTGCCCAGGCTGCCGAAGGGTCCCCAGTCCGGGGCGATCCCCCCGATGATGGTGTTGATGTCTCCCTCGTCGGCCGCAAAGAGCATGTAAGTCACCGCCCCTGTTGGGTAGTTCCGCACCCTCTGCGGACGTGCAGAGGTCAGGCCTCATTGTCGCCGACAATGGCACCGTCGTATGTCGACTTGGCGTCATTGATTGGCGGGTTTCGTACGAATAGCTTGCCACCGCCTCGCGCAGGATGCTCGTGCGGGCGCGGAACGGTTGGGTGAAGTGACGTATCGTCACTCTGTGTATCACGGCAGGTCACGCCGGGCAACGAGGCCTGGGCGAAACCTGTCGTGCGGCTGGGTCGTTAGGCCTCTTTCGCGTCCTGGCGAAAGGTTCTGACGGTCGGTCGGGTGATCAGGCGTGATGGTGTTCGTCCGGTGATGTCCGTCACCGGCCGGCCGCCTCTACACTGACGGCGGCGACGACTCCTGGACGGCGAGGGGCGGTTGACGGTGCGTAAGGCGTGGATCGCGGGGACGGTGGTTCTCGGTTCGGGCCTCTCCTTCATGATGCTGCTCGTCGTGGGGGTCTACCTCGTCGCCGGGACCCCGGCGGGCGGCGCCGGCGGCGGGTCGAAGAACCTCGCCGAGGGGTCGGTGCCCGCGGCGTACCAGACGCTCGTGCAGAAGTGGGGCAATCTCTGCCCGGCCCTCAACCCCGCGCTGCTCGCCGCCCAGCTCTACCAGGAGAGCGGCTTCGATCCGAAGGCGCAGAGTCCGGCGGCGGCGCAGGGGATAGCGCAGTTCATCCCCGGGACATGGGCCGTCCACGGGATCGACGGGGACGGCGACGGCAACCGGGACGTGTGGGACCCCAACGACGCGATTCCGTCGGCGGCTTCGTACGACTGCTCCCTCGCCTCCTATGTCAAGGACGTGCCCGGGGATGTGACGGAGAACATGCTGGCCTCCTACAACGCCGGGCCCTACTCGGTGATCAAGTACCAGGGTGTGCCGCCGTACGAGGAGACGCGGAACTACGTCAAGACGATCACCACCCTGGAGAAGAGCTTCGCCGCGCCCACCACCCGGGTCGATCCCTCCGAGCAGGCCGCCGCGGCCATCGCGTACGCGCAGCAGAAGCTCGACACGCCCTATCTGTGGGGCGGGAACGGGACGGCCGACCAGGGTGGGCGGTTCGACTGTTCGGGGCTGACCAAGGCGGCCTACGAGAGTGTGGGGATCGAGCTGCCCCGGGTGGCGAACGACCAGTACAACGCGGGGGCGCATCCAGGCCGGGACGAACTGCTCCCCGGTGACCTGGTGTTCTTCTCGGACGATCTCACCGACTCCCGGGCCATCCGGCACGTGGGGATGTATGTCGGTGGCGGGTACATGATCGACGCGCCGCGGCCGGGTGCCGTGATCCGGTTCGACCCGATCGACACCCCCGACTACTTCGGCGCGACCCGGGTGACCGAGGATGGCGCGAAAGCGCTGCCCACCACGGTGTGAATGCCATGGTTTGAACCCAGCGTGAACCCATGCCCTGAGCTGCGCAGACGTGTCTCTCTTCGATAACGTCTGCGTGATCTTTCAGTGGAGTGTGGAACGTATCAACGGGGGCCGTGCGTTCCTGTTGGCGTGTAGGTGTGCGGGACAACAGGAACCGGCGGATCTACGACCACGGGGGTGGCGGAAGAGGCGCGCGTTCGGCGCGCCGGAGGACATGACGAAGGGGCCGCAGCACCATGGCTGGACTCGCCGAATCCGGGTCGAACCCCGACGTCGAGCTGCTCTACGACATCAACGGCCTGGCCAAGGACGCGCCGCACTGGTTCGACCGGGTCATGGAGTTCGTCGGTGAGTACGGACTGCTGTTCGCGATCGTGCTGCTGGTGCTGTGGTGCTGGTGGTCCGTACGGCGGCGGGGCGGTGAGGACGCGGCCTCGAACGTGGCGGCACTGGTGTGGGCGCCGCTCGCGGCCGGTGTCGCGGTGCTGATCAACGTGCCGATACGGGGTTTCGTCGAGCGGCCCCGGCCCTTCAAGACCCATGACGGTCTCGAGGTGCTCATCGACGGGAAGGACGACTTCTCCTTCGTGAGCGATCACGCGACGCTCGTCATGGCCCTGGCCGTCGCGTTGTTCGTCGCCAACCGGAAGTTCGGGCTCGTGGCGATCGTGCTGGCGGTGTTCGGCGGTTTCGCCCGGGTCTACATGGGCGTGCACTATCCGACGGACGTCGTGGGCGGCTTCGCCCTCGGTACGGCGGTCGCGCTGCTGCTGTCGCCGGTCGCCATGGCCCTGTTGACGCCGCTGACCCGGGCCGTCGAGCGGTCGCCGCGGGTGGGGTGGCTGGTCGCCGCGCGGGCCGGAGAGGGCGCCGCCGGGCGGAACGCGGTGGTCTCGGGCGCAGGCAAGGAGAGTGCGGAGGCGGGCGAGCGGGATCTCGCCGCCTGACGCGAGGAGCGGCGCCTACAGCGCCTGTGGGTGAGTGAAGACGCGGTCCGGGTCGTACTGGCGCTTGAGTTGCGCCAGTCGCGGGGCCGCGTCTCCGTAGTAGGCCTTCCGCCAGTCCGTCAGATCCGGGTCGGTGTAGTTCTGGTAGGCGGCGCCGGACGCGTACGGGCGCATCGCCCCGTGCGCGGACGCCAGCCAGGAGCGGGCCGGCCCGCCGCTCGTGCCCGCCTGCCAGGAGACGAGGTACTGGGCCAGCGTCCGGGAGCGGCGGTGCACGAACGCGGTGGCCGTCGGGGAGACGCGGTTCACCGCTCCGCCGAGCGCCGTGAACGCGATGCTGCCGGCGCCGCCGCGGACCGAGGTGAGCTGGGACAGCAGGGCGCGGATGCCGGCGGCCGGGATCGAGCGGTCGAAGAAGTCCGAGCGGGCGGCGTACGTCTCGCGGCCGAGGGCGCCCTCGGGCGAGCGGCCGGGGTCCGTGCCGGGGAGGTGGCAGCGGGCGTCGGCGGAGAAGGACGAGCAGCCGGCGTACATCTCCATCGACTCCTCGTACGTACGGCGCTTGAGGGAGACGTTGCCCGCGGGGGAGCCGACGCGGTCGGCGAGGCGGTCGAGGGCGTTCTGCAACTCGCCGTGGGTGCCAAGGGAGAAGGCGGAGACCGAGACGGTGGGGGTGCGGCCGGGGGAGGCCTCCAGGTGGAGGGAGGACCAGATCTCGTCGGGCTGGTCCGGACCCCACTCCTGCCAGGCGCGGACGACGGCGGCGGCCTTGGGCCAGGGCCAGGTCAGGTACGCCGATACGGCCTGGGGCGCGGGGTGGGTGCGGAAGCGGAACTCCGTGACGATGCCGAAGGTGGCGTTGCCCGCGCCGCGCAGGGCCCAGAACAGGTCCTTGTGGTCGGTGGCGTCGGCGGTGAGCTGCTTGCCGTCCGCCGTGATCAGGGTGGCCCGGGTGAGGCTGTCGCAGGTCAGGCCGTAGGCGCGGGAGACGACGCCGTGGCCGCCGCCGAGGGTGAGGCCGGAGACGCCGACGGTGGGGCAGGAGCCGGCCGGGATGGTCGCGCCCTTCGCGGCGAGGGCGCGGTAGACGTCGATCAGCTTGGCGCCGGCGCCGACGACCGCCTCGCCGGCGGAGGCTCGGACGCGGTTGAGTTTCGATACGTCGATGATCAGGCGGCCGTTGCCGGAGGACCAGCCGGCGTAGGAGTGGCCGCCGTTGCGGATCGCCACGGGGATGTGGTGGGCGCGGGCGTAGGAGAGGGCGGTGCGGATGTCGTCGGGGTGGGCGGGATAGGTGACGGCGGTGGGTTCGAGGGTGTCGAAGCGGGTGTTGTAGAGCTGGTGGGCCGTCTGCCAGGCGTGGTCGCCGGGGCGGACGAGGGGGCCGTCGAGGGACTTGGCCAGGGCGGTCCAGGTGGCGGGGGGCTGGGGGGTGGCCGGCGCGGTGGGGGTGAGGCGGGGGGTGCCTTCCGGGTTCTTTCCCGGTGCCGGGTCCGCCGGATCCGCCGGGTCTGGGGAGGGGTTGCCTGTGCAGGCGGCTGTCGCTGCCGCGAGGGTGGCGGCCGTGCCGCCCAGGAATGTGCGCCGGTGCATGGTGCCTCCGCGTCCCGTGGGGGTTCGTGGGTGGAGACGGGGCGTTGGGGGGTGCGGGTTCCACCGGCGGGGCGCCCGGCGAGGCACGACTTGCCCGCAGCTGGGGCGCGTGGGCCGTAGTCGGCGCTGCGGGTCAGGTGGCGACGTGGGTGTTTGCGTCTGTGCGGGCCTGGCTTCTGGCTCTTCGGGCCGGGCCTCGCCAGCCGCAGGTGCAGCGGGCGAGGCAGAAGGGGCCCTGTTCGACCGTCGTCGTCAGGTGCTCGGGTGCGTCCTGGGGAGCTTCGAGACCGTCCTGGTGCGCCACGCCCACAACGTTACCGGGGTCACCTGCCCCTCGTTAACGGGGACGGCAGGAGGGTCCGGAAGTGGTGTGACGCTTGGAGTAGGTGGCGATGGTCGGGCGGCAGAGGGAGCGGCGGGGCAGGAGGACGGGCGGCGGTCTCGGTGTCGTGGGCGGCGTGGTGTGCGTGTGTCTGACCGGCGGGGCGTGTTCCGGGCAGGGGACCGCCGTGCAGGAGTCGGGTCCGGACACCGGTGATCCGGTCGCCGTGCTGCACCGGGCCGCCGACCGGCTGGTGGCCGCCGGGAGCGCCAGGACGCGCACCGCGATGGAGATGGCCAGCGGCGGGACCCGGGTGACCATCCGGGGCGAGGGTGTGTACGACTTCGAGGGGCGGCTCGGGCGGCTGAAGGTGCGGCTGCCGCAGGACCCGGCGGGATCGAGCGAGCACCGGCCGATCACCGAACTGCTCGCACCCGGGGCCCTGTTCATGAAGAACCGGGGCGCCGGTGTGCCCGACGACAAGTGGGTGCGGGTGGAGACCGCCTCGCTGTCCGACGGGAATCTGGTGACCGGCGGGGCGACCGACCCCTTTGCCGCGGCCGAGGTGCTGCGCGGGACGCGGACCGCGACGTACGTGGGGCGGACCGAGGTCGCGGGCACCGGGGTGCGGCACTACCGGGGGACCGCCGATCTCGCGCGGGCCGCCCGGAACGCCACGTCCGACAACAGGGCGTCCCTGGCCGCGGCGGCCGAGGGGTTCGCCACCGCCGAGGTGCCGTTCGACGCCTACCTCGACGACGAGGGCCGTATCCGCAAGGTCCGGCACCGCTTCAGCTTCTCCAACGGGCGGGACCCGGGCACCGTGGACGTTCCTCGACGACCCTGCTGTACGACTTCGGCGCCGCCGCCGGTGTACGGCTGCCCGAGGAGCGGGACATCTACGCCGGCCGGATCGCCGCGGAGCCGGAAGCGGAGCCGGAAGCGGCACCGGGCGGCGCGGGGGCGGGCGGCAAGGACTAGCCCTTACGTGCCATGCGCGGTCTGTAGCCGCTCCCTACTCTAGGAAGTCGGTGACGGCAGAGACGAGGTGACGTGCGTGGCTCCGGTCGGCGGTACGACGGTTCAGGACCACGTGGCCCTCGCCGAGATCGAGCTGTGCGGCGAGCTGATCATCGCGGCGTCGGCCGCCCGGGAGCGGCTCAGCCTGGAGAGCATCGACGAGGTGCTGCGCGTGGCCGAGGAGCGCTCATGTGCGCAGTAGGCGGGCGATGGCCTTCGTGGCCTCCTCCACCTTCGCGTCGATCTCGGCGCCGCCCTTGACCGCCGCGTCGGCGACGCAGTGGCGCAGGTGCTCCTCCAGGAGTTGCAGGGCGAAGGACTGCAGGGCCTTCGTGGAGGCGGAGACCTGGGTGAGTATGTCGATGCAGTAGACGTCCTCGTCGACCATCCGCTGGAGGCCGCGGATCTGGCCCTCGATGCGGCGCAGGCGTTTGAGGTGCTCGTCCTTCTGCTCGTGGTACCCGTGCACCCCGCGGTCGTGGTCGGTCACGGCGTCCGTCCCGTCCGACTCCACGGCGGGGGAGGGCGCACCTGCCGCGCCGGCCTCGGTGGTCGTCATCGCGTCCTCCTGGTTGTTGGCGGATCGGGCGGATCAGGGGGGATCGGGGGATCCACGGACATATACCCCTGGCGGGTATATCGTAACGAACTTTGCTGGGTAGGTGGACCTCGGCGGAGCACCCGGCACCGCCCCCCTGCTCATCACTTTGCACGATGGGCGACACTGGGAGACGGCCCGTTAGCCGTGGCCGGATGATGCGCCTAGCATCAGCCTGACCGAAACCGATGCATCCCGAGGACCCCACGTGCGCTTTCGTCTGACCCCCAGGGAGACGAGCTTCTACGACATGTTCGCCGCCTCCGCGGACAACATCGTCACGGGCTCCAAGCTCCTGATGGAACTGCTCGGGGCGGACGCATCCGCCCGAGTCGAGATCGCAGAGCGTATGCGGGCCGCCGAACACGCGGGCGACGATGCCACGCACGCGATCTTCCACCAGCTGAACTCCTCGTTCATCACGCCCTTCGACCGCGAGGACATCTACAACCTCGCCTCGTCCCTCGACGACATCATGGACTTCATGGAGGAGGCCGTCGACCTGGTCGTCCTCTACAACGTCGAGGAACTCCCCAAGGGCGTCGAGCAGCAGATCGAGGTGCTGGCACGGGCCGCCGAGCTGACCGCCGAGGCCATGCCGAGCCTGCGCACCATGGACAACCTCACCGAGTACTGGATCGAGGTCAACCGGCTGGAGAACCAGGCCGACCAGATCCACCGCAAGCTGCTCGCGCACCTCTTCAACGGCAAGTACGAGGCCATCGAGGTGCTGAAGCTGAAGCAGATCGTGGACGTACTGGAAGAGGCGGCCGACGCCTTCGAGCACGTGGCGAACACGGTGGAGACCATCGCGGTCAAGGAGTCCTGACCCCTTCATGGACACCTTCGCTCTGATCGTGACCATCGGGGTCGCGCTCTTCTTCACGTACACCAACGGCTTCCACGACTCGGCGAACGCGATCGCGACATCGGTGTCGACGCGTGCGCTGACGCCTCGGGCGGCGCTCGCGATGGCGGCCGTGATGAACCTCGCGGGCGCGTTCCTCGGGTCCGGGGTCGCCAAGACCGTCAGCGAGGGGCTGATCGAGACCCCCGAGGGCTCGAAGGGGATGGGGATCCTCTTCGCGGCGCTCGTGGGCGCCATCGTCTGGAACCTCATCACCTGGTACTTCGGTCTGCCCTCGTCCTCCTCGCACGCGCTGTTCGGCGGCATGGTCGGGGCGGCGCTGGCCGGGAGTACGACCGTGTACTGGCACGGGGTCGTCGACAAGGTCGTCATCCCCATGTTCGTCTCGCCGGTGATCGGTCTGATCGGCGGTTATCTCGTCATGACGGCGATCATGTGGATCTTCCGGCGGTCCAACCCGCACAAGGCGAAGCGCGGCTTCCGTATCGCCCAGACGGTGTCGGCGGCGGGCATGGCGCTGGGGCACGGTCTGCAGGACGCGCAGAAGACGATGGGCATCGTGGTGATGGCGCTGGTCATCGCCGATGTCGAGGACTACGGCGACCCCATTCCGGTGTGGGTGAAGATCGCCTGTGCGCTGATGCTGTCGCTGGGCACGTACGCGGGTGGCTGGCGCATCATGCGGACGCTGGGGCGGAAGATCATCGAGCTGGATCCGCCGCAGGGTTTCGCCGCCGAGACGACGGGCGCGTCGATCATGTTCGGGTCGGCGTTCCTGTTCCACGCGCCGATCTCCACGACGCATGTGATCACCTCGGCGATCATGGGTGTGGGGGCGACGAAGCGGGTGAACGCCGTGCGGTGGGGCGTCGCCAAGAACATCATCATGGGGTGGTTCATCACGATGCCGGCGGCCGCGGTGGTGGCGGCGGTGTCCTACTGGGTCGTGGATCTGCTGTTCCTGTAGCGGTGCCCGGCGTCCGGGAGAGTGGGCCCGCCCCCGGAGTCCGGGGGCGGGCCCTTGTGCTCCTCGCGGTGGCACCGCCATGCAGCACCGCGAGGGGACCGGGGGAACGGTCTAGCCGAAGCGGCCGGAGATGTAGTCCTCCGTGGCCTGGACCGACGGGTTGGAGAAGATGCGCTCCGTCTCGTCGATCTCGATCAGCTTGCCGGGCTGGCCCACCGCGGCCAGGTTGAAGAACGCCGTGCGGTCGGAGACGCGCGCCGCCTGCTGCATGTTGTGCGTCACGATGACGATCGTGAAGCGCTCCTTCAGCTCGCCGATCAGGTCCTCGATCGCGAGGGTGGAGATCGGGTCGAGTGCGGAGCAGGGCTCGTCCATGAGCAGGACGTTCGGCTCGACCGCGATCGCGCGGGCGATGCACAGGCGCTGCTGCTGGCCGCCGGAGAGGCCGGAGCCCGGCCTGTTCAGGCGGTCCTTGACCTCGTTCCAGAGGTTGGCGCCCTTCAGGGACTTCTCGACGACATCGTCCAGCTGGGACTTCTTGTACTTGCCGTTCAGGCGCAGGCCCGCGGCCACGTTGTCGTAGACCGACATCGTGGGGAACGGGTTCGGACGCTGGAAGACCATGCCGACCTCGCGCCGCACGGCCACCGGGTCGACGCCCGCGCCGTACAGGTTCTCGTCGTCGAGCATGACCTTGCCGTCGACCCGGCCGCCCGGCGTGACCTCGTGCATGCGGTTGAGCGTGCGCAGGAAGGTGGACTTGCCGCAGCCGGAGGGGCCGATGAAGGCGGTCACGGAGCGGGGTTCGACGGTCATCGAGATGTCCTCGATGGCCAGGAAGGAGCCGTAGTAGGCGTTGAGGCCGCTGACATCTATGCGCTTGGCCATGGGAATCACTGCTTCTTTCGGGTCCGGTCGCGGACTGTGGTGTGCCGGCCGCGTCGGTGACCTGCCGCGCGGCGAAGCCGCACGTCGTTAGCGCGGCGCCTTCCAGCGGGCGATGCCGCGGGCCACGAGGTTGAGGATCATGATGAAGGCGATGAGTGTCAGGGCCGCCGCCCAGGCACGGTCGTAGGCCGCGCCGGCGCCGCCGCTGTTGGCGTACTGCAGGTAGATGTACATCGGCAGTGACGCCTGCGGTTCGGAGAACGGGTTCGCGTTGATGAAGTTCGTGCCCCAGACCAGCAGCAGGACGGGGGCGGTCTCCCCCGTGATGCGGGCGACGGCGAGCATGACGCCCGTCGTGATGCCGCCGATCGACGTCGGCAGGACCACCCTGAGAATCGTGCGCCACTTCGGCACGCCCAGTGCGAGGGAGGCCTCGCGCAGCTCGTTGGGGACGAGCTTGAGCATCTCCTCGGTGGAGCGGACGACGACGGGGATCATCAGGATGCACAGGGCGAACGAGCCGGCGACGCCGGAAGGCCCCATGTCCAGGATCAGGACCCACAGGCTGAGGATGAACAGACCGGCGACGATCGACGGGATGCCCGTCATCACGTCGACGAAGAAGGTGACGGCCTTGGCGAGCCTGCCGCGCCCGTACTCGACGAGGTAGATCGCGGTGAGCACACCGATCGGCACGGAGAACAGGGTGGCGAGGCCGACCTGCTCCAGGGTGCCGATGATGGCGTGGTAGATGCCGCCGCCCACCTCGTCGTCGGCGACCACGCCCATCGAGTGGGTGAGGAAGAAGCCGTCGAGGACCTTCACGCCCCGCTTGGCGGTCTCCCAGATCAGGGAGAGCAGCGGGATCAGGGCCACGAGGAAGGCGACCCACACCATGCTGGTGGCCACCCGGTCCTTGGCCTGTCGGGTGCCCTCGACGCGGGCCGAGATGCCGTAGGTGCCGAGGACGAAGAGGACCGCCGCCATCAGCGCCCACTGGATGCTGCTGTGCAGTCCGGCCGCCGTGCTGATGGCGAGGCCGACGACGACCGAGCCGGCCACGACCGCCCAGGGGAACCACTTGGGCAGCGTGGTGCCGCGCAGCGAGCCGCGGTTCTTGGGGGTAAGGGTTGCGTGGCTCATGCGTTGGCCCCCGAGTACTCCTTGCGACGGGCGATGATCATGCGCGCCGCGCCGTTGACCAGCAGCGTGATGACGAAGAGCACCAGGCCGGAGGCGATGAGCGCGTCCTGGCCCATCACGGTCGCCTCGTTGAACTTGCTGGCGATGTTCTGGGCGAAGGTGCCGCCGCCCGGGTCGAGCAGGCTGGCGCTGATGTCGAAGGTCGGGGAGAGCACCATGGCCACGGCCATCGTCTCGCCGAGCGCGCGGCCGAGGCCGAGCATCGAGGCGGAGATCACGCCGGAGCGGCCGAAGGGGATCACCGACATCCGGATGACCTCCCAGCGCGTGGCGCCGAGGGCCAGGGCGGCCTCCTCGTGCATGCGCGGGACCTGCCGGAAGACCTCACGGCTGACGTTGGTGATGATGGGCAGGATCATGATCGCGAGCAGGATGCCGACGGTGAACAGCGAGCGGGCCGGGCCGCCGTCCCAGGCGAAGATCCCGGTCCAGCCGAGGTACTCGTCCATCCACCCGTAGAGCCCGTCCAGGTGCGGCACGAGGACGAGCGCGCCCCACAGGCCGTAGACGATCGAGGGCACGGCGGCGAGCAGGTCGATCACGAAACCGATGGTGCCGCCCAGCTTGCGGGGCGCGTAGTGCGTGATGAACAGGGCGATGCCGACCGAGATCGGGACCGCGATGGCCATGGCGATGATCGACGACACGATGGTGCCGAAGGCCAGGACCGCGATGCCGAACTGCACCGGGCTGCCGCTGGGGTTCCACTCGAAGCTGGTGAAGAAGTTGGCCTCGTCCTTGCTGATCGCGAGCGAGGCGCGGTAGGTGAGGAAGGCCGCGATGGCGGCCATGATGACCAGCACGAGGATGCCGGATCCGCGGGAGAGCCCGAGGAAGATCCGGTCGCCGGGACGGGTGGCGCCGCGGGCGGCGCGCTTGTCCGCCGGGGTGGGCGGCTGGGGCGGGGGGGAGGTTGGTGTCTGGGTGTCCGTAGTCATGTCCATCGGTTCTCCGGTCTGCGGAGCCGCCGTGGTCGGCGGCTCGGGCGGAGCCGTCCTGCGGCGGGGGCTCCTGGCGGCGGTGCACCGGACGGTGCGGCCCGGCCCCGGTGAGGGGGCCGGACCGCACTCGGGGTCAGCTCAGGCCCGAGATGGTCTCGCGGACCTTGGTGATGATCTCGGTGGGCATCGGGGCGTAGCCGGCGTCGGCCAGCAGGCCCTGGCCGTCCTCCGAGGCCACGTAGTTCAGGAAGGACTTGGTGGCGGGCAGGGACTCAGCCTTGTTGCCCTTGTCGCAGACGATCTCGTACGTCACGAGGACGATCGGGTAGGCGCCGTCGGCGCTCGGGGTGTAGTCCAGCTCAAGCGCGAGGTCCTGGCCGGTGCCGACGACCTTGGCCGCGCCGATGGCGGCGGTGGCGTTCTCGACGGTGGCCTTGACCGGCTCGGCGGCCTCGGTCTTGACGTCGACGGTCTTCACGCCGTCCTTGGCGTACGACAGCTCGAAGTACGAGATGGCGCCCGAGGTCTGCTTCACCTGCTGGGCGAGGCCCGAGGAGCCCTGCGCGGACTGGCCGCCCTTGGCCTCCCAGGACTTGCCGCCCTCGTAGGTCCAGTCCTTGGGCGCGGCGGCCTTCAGGTACTTGGTGAAGTTGTCGGTCGTGCCGGACTCGTCCGAGCGGTGGAAGGGCTGGATCTTCAGGTTGGGCAGCTTGGCGTCGGGGTTGAGCTTGGTGATCGCCGCGTCGTTCCAGTTGGTGATCTTGCTGTCGAAGATCTTGGCGAGTGTCGGGGCGTCCAGGACGAGGGCGTCGACGCCGGGGACGTTGAAGCCGACGGCGATCGGGCCGCCGACCATCGGCAGGTCGATGGCCTGGCCGTCGGTGCAGACCTTCTTCGACGCCTCGATCTCCTCGGGCTTCAGCGCGGAGTCCGAACCGGCGAACGCGGTCTGGCCCTGCGTGAACGCGGTGATGCCCGCGCCCGAGCCGGTCGGGTTGTAGTTGATCTGCACGCCCTTGCAGGCCGTGACGTACTGCTTGACCCAGGCGTCGATCGCGTTCTTCTGGGCGGAGGAGCCGGAGGCCTGGAGCTGGCCCTTGGCGTCGTCGCACGTGATGTCGCTCTTGGCGGCGGCGCCCGCGGTGCTGGAGTCGCCGCCGCTGCCGCCGCTGGTGTCGTCGGAGCCGCACGCCGTGAGGGCCAGGGCGCCGGAGACGGCGAGAGCACCGAGAGCGAGGGCCCGCCGGTTCATGCGCTGAAGCTTCACTTGAGGGAGTTCCTTCCAGGAGCCGCCGTCCTGAATCGGCGGCGTGCGAGGAGTGGCGTTGAAGCCGATGAGGATGTCGAAGACCGGGTGATACGGCCGCGTTTTCGAAAAGCGCGCCCGTATCGGGTAATGCCGAAATTAGGCAGATCAGGTGAAGGCGCCGATGGGCGTGAATGAACGGCGGGTGAACCCCTGTGGTCGGTGCGGTGAGGTCACGGAACGCTTACGTCAAGGACACGGAGAGGTTCCGAGGGGGTGCGTGGCGAGCAGCGCGTCGACCAGGGAGCGGTCCCGGGGCTCGGTGAGCCGGGCGCGGGCGGCCTCCGGGGGCAGCCACAGGATGCGGTCGACCTCGTCGGACGGGGCGAAGGCGCCGGTGGTGGCCGCCGCCGCCCAGTACCGGACCTCCTTGGGGCGCCCGCCCGCGAAATAGCGCACGGTGGGCAGCTCGGCGGCCGGCGCGGCGGCGTACCCCGTCTCCTCCGCGACCTCGCGCAGGGCGCCCGCCAGGGGGTCCTCGCCGGGCTCCAGCTTGCCCTTGGGATGCGACCAGTCGTCGTACTTCGGGCGGTGGACGAGGCAGAGTTCCAGGCCGGGGCCGGCGGGCCGCGGGGCCGGGCGCCACAGGACGCAGCCCGCCGCGTGGACGGTGGTGGGGTCGTCGGCCGGGCTCACGGTGGCTTCACGTCTCCTGTCCTGGGCCGCCCCTACGGCAGTCCGAGGGGCTCCTTGCGCCAGTTGTGCTGGAACGCGTACCTCGCCGCCTCCACCTCATGCCGCTGGTCGGCGTGGAGCACGCCGAGCGCGTACGCCGTCGCCGGGGCGATGCGCGGTGTGCGGGCGGCCTGCGCCGCGGCCGCGGCCGCCTCCGCGGCGTCGCGGTGGCGGTCCAGGGCCTCTCCGGCGGCCAGGAGGCGTACGTCGGCGCGGCCGTCGGTGTGCTCGCCCGCCAGCACCTCGAGCGCGTACCGGTGCAGGCGCAGCAGCAGGCGCACCTGGTGCCACGGGGCGTCCTGGGGGTGCGGCGCCGGGTCCGGGGCGAGTCCGTGGACCAGCGCCTCCGCGTTGTACGGGCTGCCCGCGGTGACCAGGGGGAGCGCGGCCACGGCGTCGGTGAGGCGCTCTCGCGCGGCCTGGGCGAGCGGGCGCAGGTCGGTGGGGGAGCCGGGGCCGGCGGGGCGCAGGGGGACCTCGCTGGCCAGGAGCGCGACCTTGTCGGCGACCGCGTGGAAGCGGCTGCTGCCCAGGGCCTGGAGGGCGGTGGAGTGCGCCCGGGTGCGGGCCAGGGTGAGCTGGCGGTCGAGCAGTGCGCCCGCCTTGGCCGCGCCCACGGTCGGATTGCCGCGGTCCTGGGGCGCGGGGCGGGCGTCGGCGGGCGCGGCGGGCGGCACGGTCGCGGCGGCCCGGTCCGCCGGGCGCGGTGCCGGGAACGCCGACGAGCCGGAGAGCCGGTGCAGGGCGTGGAGCAGGCGGTCCAGGCGGGAGGCGTAGGCGTGCTCCAGTGCCAGCGTGCCGGACAGCCAGGCCAGCTCGGGGCGCATGCCCTCCGCCCAGTCGGCGTCCAGCAGGGGCTGGAAGGTGTGCAGGGTGGCGCTGAGGCGGCGGGCCGCGCGGCGCAGGGCGCGGGCCGCGTCCACCTGTCCCGCGGCGGGCGGGGCCGCCTTGTTCGGGCCGTTCGCGCCGTTCGCGCCCGCCCCCGACTCGCGGTGTTGGCGCAGGGCGCGCAGGAACTCAGTGGCCTGGGCGCGCAGATAGCCCGCGAGGGTGCCCGCGTCCGCGGGGACCGGTGGCCCGGCGGTGGCCGTGGGGTCCGTCGGGTCAAGGTGTCGCTGTGCCACGCCGGCGCCTCCGGGCGTCTATGAGCATCTCCTGGATGTTGCGCAGGGGCTGACCGTCGGCGTCGGTCGCGTGCCGGGTCCACTCGCCGTCCGGGCCGAGGTGCCAGGAGGCGGTGCCGTCGGACATGCCGTTCTCCAGCAGCCGGTTGAGGGCCGCCCGGTGGGCCGGGTCGGTGACCCGCACCAGGGCCTCTATCCGGCGGTCGAGATTGCGGTGCATCATGTCGGCGCTGCCGAACCAGACCTCCGGCTCGCCGCCGTTGCCGAAGGCGAAGACGCGCGAGTGCTCAAGGAAGCGGCCGAGGACGGAACGGACCCGGATGTTCTCCGACAGGCCCGGCACCCCCGGGCGCAGCGCGCAGATGCCGCGCACCCACACGTCGACCGGGACGCCGGCCTGGGAGGCGCGGTAGCACGCGTCGATCACGGCCTCGTCGACCATCGAGTTGACCTTGATGCGGATGTAGGCGGGGCGGCCGGCGCGGTGGTGCTGGATCTCCTTGTGGATCCGGGACACCAGGCCGTCGCGCAGCGACTTCGGGGCGACCAGGAGCCGGCGGTAGGTCTCGCGCCGGGAGTAGCCGGAGAGGCGGTTGAACAGGTCGGAGAGGTCGGCGCCGACCTGCGGGTCCGCGGTGAGCAGGCCGAGGTCCTCGTAGAGGCGGGCCGTCTTCGGGTGGTAGTTGCCGGTGCCGACGTGGCTGTAGCGGCGCAGCGTCTCGCCCTCCTGGCGGACGACCAGGGAGAGCTTGCAGTGGGTCTTCAGGCCGACCAGCCCGTACACGACGTGGCAGCCGGCCTCCTCCAGCTTGCGGGCCCACTTGATGTTGGCGTGCTCGTCGAAGCGGGCCTTGATCTCGACCAGCACGAGGACCTGCTTGCCGGACTCGGCCGCGTCGATGAGCGCGTCGACTATGGGGGAGTCGCCCGAGGTCCGGTACAGCGTCTGCTTGATCGCGAGGACGTCCGGGTCGGCGGCGGCCTGCTCAAGGAAGGCCTGCACGGAGGTGGAGAAGGAGTCGTACGGGTGGTGCAGCAGCACGTCGCGGCTGCGCAGGGCGGCGAAGATGTCCGGCGCCGACGCCGACTCGACCTCGGCGAGATCGCGGTGGGTGCCGGCCACGAACTTCGGGTACTTCAGCTCCGGGCGGTCGATGCCCGCGATGCGGAAGAGCCCGGTGAGGTCGAGGGGGCCGGGGAGCGGGTAGACCTCCGCCTCGCCGATCTTCAGCTCGCGCACCAGCAGGTCGAGGACCTCGCGGTCGACCGACTCCTCCACCTCCAGGCGCACCGGCGGCCCGAAGCGGCGCCGCATCAGCTCCTTCTCCAGGGCCTGGAGCAGGTTCTCGGCGTCGTCCTCCTCGACCTCCAGGTCCTCGTTGCGGGTGAGGCGGAAGGCGTGGTGCTCCAGGACCTCCATGCCCGGGAACAGCTCCTCCAGATGGGCGGCGATCACGTCCTCGATGGGGACGTACCGGCCGGGCGCGGCCTCCAGGAAGCGGGAGAGCAGCGGGGGGACCTTGACGCGGGCGAAGTGGCGGTTGCCCGTGACGGGGTTGCGCACGACGACCGCGAGGTTGAGGGAGAGCCCCGAGATGTACGGGAAGGGGTGGGCCGGGTCGACCGCGAGGGGGGTCAGGACCGGGAAGATCTGGTGCCTGAAGAGGGTGAACAGGCGGGCCTGCTCCTTCTCCGCCAGTTCGCTCCAGCGCACCAGGTGGATGCCCTCGTCGGCGAGCGCCGGGGCCACGTCCTCGTGGAAGCAGGCGGCGTGCCGGGCCATGAGTTCGCGCGAGCGGGCCCAGATCATGTCCAGCACCTCGCGGGGCTGGAGGCCGGAGGCGGAGCGGGTGGCGACACCGGTCGCGATACGCCGCTTGAGGCCGGCGACGCGGACCATGAAGAACTCGTCCAGGTTGCTGGCGAAGATCGCGAGGAAGTTGGCCCGTTCGAGGAGCGGGGTGTCCGGGTCCTCGGCGAGTTCGAGAACGCGTTCGTTGAACGCCAGCCAGCTGCGCTCGCGGTCCAGGAAGCGCCCCTGCGGAAGCCGGGCGCCGCCGGCCTGGGACTCCTCCGACTCCTCGTACGCGTCGAGGTCTGCGTCGATGTCGGGCTCCAGGTCGGAGACGGTGGCGGCCACGGTGTGCGAACGGTGCGCGGCGATGGAGCCTACGGAGGGCTGCGTGTGCTGGACGTTTGCCTGGGTGTTCGGCTGCCTCATGAACCCATTCTTCCGCGCCACGCGCGGGACAGGCGCGTCGGAGGGCGCGGAAGGTTCCGGCTCGGTCGGCTTCATTCGGTGAGCGTCGCAAGACTGTCTGAACCAATGGTTACGGGGACATGGCGTGCGGGCTATCGGCGGGCTGCCTCCGGTGGTCGCCCCCCCGCCCGGAGAATCCCTGCGCGAAATTCCTCTGCGCTCGTGTGAACCGGTCGGCCGGGTTCGCGCGATGAGGAGACGTGAGCGAAACGAGAAGCGACGGGGAGCTGCTGCGGGCCGTCGCCGCCGACGCCGACCGGCGGGCCTTCGAGGAGCTGTACCGCCGGTACGCGCCCTGGCTGACCGCCCGTATGCGCGGTCGCTGCGCGGATACCGCCGTCGTCGACGACGTCGTGCAGGAGACCTTCCTCGCGGTGTGGCGCGGCAGCGCGCGCTACCGGCGGGAGGGGGACGTGGCCGGCTGGCTGTGGCGGATCGGATCGCGGCGGCTCGTGGACGCACTGCGCGGCGACGGGGCGCGGGGCCGGCTGCGGCAGGCGCTGGCGCGGCTGCGGCACCGGGACGAGGTCTCGGCCGAGGAGCGGGTGCTTGCCGGGGTGGAGCACGGCGACCTGGCCGGCGCGCTGGTGCGGCTCTCCCCGGAGCTTCGCGCGGTGCTCCAGGCCACCGTCGTCGACGGGCTGACCACCCGCGAGGCGGCCGTCCTGCTCGGCATTCCGCCGGGCACGGTCAAGACGCGGGCGATGCGCGCCCGCCGGCAGCTGCGGGAGGCGCTGGCATGAGTACCGAGGACAGCCGTCGCCGGGGCACCTGGCATGTGGACGAGGACGATCTGCGGGCCTACGCCCGGGGCGGTCTCGCGGTGCCCGCGCTGTGGTCCGCCGACGCCCATCTGGCCGCCTGCGCGCGCTGCCGGGGCGTGCTCGCCCAAGTGGGTGACATCGCCGCACTGGACGCGGGGTGGGAGCGGCTCGACGCCGAGCTGGACGCGCCCCGGCCGGGCCGGTTCGAGGGGCTGCTGGTGCGGTGCGGCGTCGGAGACGGCACCGCGCGGCTGCTCGCGGCCACCCCCGTACTGCGCGGCTCCTGGCTGGGCGCGGTCGTCACGGTGCTGCTGCTGGCCTTCGCCGCCGCCTTCGCGGCCGGAGCCGTCGGCGCGCCCACCGTGTTCCTCGCCTTCGCCCCGCTCCTGCCGCTGGCCGGGGTGGCGCTCGCCTACGGGCCCGCGCTGGATCCGACGTACGAGATGGCGGTCGTCTCGCCGACGCACGGGTTCCGGCTGCTGATGATCCGTACGGTCGCCGTGCTGGTCGTGGCGCTGGGGGTCGGCGGTGTGGCGACCCTCGCCCTGCCGCAGTACGGGCCGGGCGCGCTGGCCTGGCTGCTGCCCGGCCTCGCGCTCACCGCGACCGGGCTCGCGCTGGCCCCCCGGCTGGGTCCGGTGGCCGCGCCGTCCGTGGTCGCGGGGGTCTGGGTGGCCGTGCTGCTGGCCGCGGACTCGGCGCGCGGCGCGGAGGGCGACCCGCTGGCGCCGTTCACCGCGGCCGGACAGGGCGTCTCGGGGCTGGTCGCCGTGCTGGCCGGCGGGCTGCTGTTCCTGTTGCGCGACCGGTTCAACGTCTTCGCGCGCGGTGCCGCGTGAGCCCCTCCTTCTTCTTGATCCTCCCTTCTTGATCCCCTTTTGATCTCTTTCCTGTACGGGAGTTCCCTATGACCCCCACCGTTTCCGCGGCCGGACTGTGTCTGAGCTACGGCCGCACCCGCGCCCTCGACGACGTGTCGCTGCGGCTGACCCCCGGCGTCACCGGGCTGCTCGGCCCCAACGGGGCCGGCAAGACCACGCTGCTGCGCGTGCTGGCCACCGCCGTGCCCGCCGACCGGGGCGCCGTCACCGTGCTCGGGCACGACCCCGGGACCTCGCGCGGCCGGCAGGAGGTGCGGCGGCGGCTGGGGTATCTGCCGCAGACCCCCGGCTTCCACCCGGACTTCACGGCCTTCGAGTTCGTCGACTACGTGGCCGTCCTGAAGGAGATGACCGGCCGCCAGGACCGGCACCGCGAGGTGCGGCGGGTGCTGGAGGAGGTCGACCTCGGGGAGGTGCGCGGCCGGAAGATCAAGAAGCTGTCCGGGGGCATGCGCCAGCGGGTCGCCCTCGCGGCGGCGCTGGTCGGGGAGCCCGGATTCCTGGTGCTCGACGAGCCCACCGTCGGGCTGGACCCGCGGCAGCGGATGCGGTTTCGGGAACTGATCGCCGGGGCCGGGGAGGGGCGGACCGTCCTGCTGTCCACCCACCAGACCGAGGACGTGGCGATGCTCTGCCACCGGGTCGTCGTCATGGCCGCGGGGTCGGTGCGGTTCGAGGGAACCCCGGCCGAGCTGACCGCGCGGGCCACCGGATGCGTGTGGAGCAGCGCGGAGCGTGACCCGGGCGCCAAGGCCGGGTGGCGGACCGGGGCCGGCTCCTTCCGGAACGTGGGCAGCCCGCCCGACGGCGCCGAGCTGCTCGAACCCACCCTGGAGGACGGCTACCTCCTCGCCCTCGACGGCACCGACGCGGAGGTGGCCGCGTGAGCGCCGTACTGACCCCCGCCCCGCCCGCGGTCCGGGCCGCCGCGCCCGGTGGGGTGCGGGCCGTGTTCGCCCTGGCCCTGTTCGAGGCGCGCAGGCTGCTCACGAGGGTTCCCGTGGTCGTCGCCTACGTGGCGCACGCCGCGTGGATCGTCTGGCACACGCGGGACTCCTGGGACGGGTACCCGGCGCTCCAGGACGTCGACCGGTCCACCCAGAGCGTGCCGATGCTGGTCGGCTTCGCCGTCCTGCTGTCCGCCGACTTCGCCGCCCTGCGCTCCGTGCGGTACGGCACCGGGCACCAGCTCGGTGTGCTGGCGATGCCGCCCTGGCGCCGGACGGCCGCCCACGCGCTGTCCGTCGTACCGGCCGCCCTGCTCACCGCGGTGCTGGTGGCCGGGCAGTTCGCCTGGGAGGCGTTCAAGCCGGGTGCGGTCGGACACGGTTCGCCGGCCGAGCTGGCCGTCGGGCCGCTGACGGTGCTGCTGTTCGGGATGCTCGGGGTGCTGCTGGGCCGGGTGGTGCGGGTGACGCTCGCCGGGCCGCTGCTCGTGGCCCTGCTGCTGTTCACCGTCGTCCTGGGCGCGCCCACCGGCGGCGCGAAGGGGCTGACGTGGCTGGCGCCGGTCGTCTTCGAGCAGGGTTCCCACGCCCTGCCCTCCGACCTGCTGGGACGGCCCGCCGCCTGGCACGCCCTGTATCTGGTCGGCGCCGTCCTGTGCGTGGCCTTCCTCGCGGTGCTCGCCTCCGGCGGGCGGAAACCGGCCGTCGGCGCGGGCGTCGCCGCCGGCCTGGCGCTGGCCGTGACGGGCGGGGTCCTCCAGGCCGGCGGCGTGGCGCCGTCGCCTGCGCTGACCGCGGCCCGCGAGCGCGCCTCGGTCCGTCCCGACCAGACCTGCGTCGAGCGCGGCGGCTCGACGTACTGCGCCTTTCCCGAGTGGGAGCCCCGCGTCGGCACCTGGGCCGGGGTCGTGGACCGGGTCCAGGCCCTCGCCGGCGGCTCCGCGCACGACCGGCGGCTCGTCGTACGGCAGCGGATCGACGCCCGGCACGGACTCGGGGCCGACACCGCGCTCGCCCCGCCGGCCGGGCCGGGCCGGGTGACCGTGGGCACCGCCTGGGGCGGCAACCGGGTCCCCGAGTTCTCCACCGCCGTCGCCGCCGTCCTGGTCACGGGCGACGAGAGGACCGCGAGCGAGCTGTGCGACGGGCGGACGGTCACCCTCATGTGGCTCGCGGTGAGCTGGCAGGACGACCCGGTGAACACCCTGCGCCGGGTCCGTCTCGACGACAGTGTGAAGGGGCCCGCGCTCGTCCTGTCGCCCACCGAGCCGCTGTCCATGACGGCGGGTCAGACCGATGTCGTACGCCGTCTGCTGGAGAAGCCGCGGTCCGGGGTGGGCGACCGGGTCAAGGCGCACTGGGCCGAGCTGACCGAGCCGGGCGTCACGACCGACCGGGCCGCGGAACTGCTGGGCGTGGCCGGACCGGGGCGGGTGGACTCGTGCGCGTAGTGGCACGGGCCCTGATCGGCCCGGTGTGGCGCACGCTGCCGTGGCGGGCCATGGCCGCGGCCGGCGCCCTCGGGCTGCTGCTCGCCGGTGCGCCGGCCGCCACCGGCGTGGAACCGACGCCCTGGCAGGCCCTCCTGCTGCTGCGGTTCGTCGCCCTGACCGGCGCGCTCGGGCTGGCCTTCCTGCTGGACGACCCCGCCCGGCACCTCACCGCTCCGGTACCGGCCGGGCGGCCCCTGCGGCAGGCGCTGCGGGCGGCCCTGGTCGCACCGCTCGCCGCCCTGTGGTGGACGGCCGCGCTGCTGCTCGTCCCCCCGGCGTCCCGGCCCCCGGCCGGTGGCGTCACGCTGGAGGCGGCGGCGGTGTGCGGCCTGGCGCTCGCCGGTGCCGCGGCGGTGGTACGGCTGACGGACGAGACGCGTCCGGGTCCCGCCGTCGCCCCGGCCCTGCTCCTGACGGCCGTCCTCGCGCCCCCGCTCACGCCGGAGGGCTGGGCGCTGTTCGTACCGCCCGGCGACCCGCGGTGGGCGGCGGCGCACGACCGGTGGGCGGTGCTGCCGGCGGTGGCGGCCGGGGTGTGGGCACTGTGCGGGCCGGAGCCGCTGGGAGGCGGGGCACGCGGAACACGGGCACGCGCGGCGGGCGGACCGGCGTGAGGCCGGGCGAGGCCCTGACCCCCGTGGGGTGGTGAGGGGCGCTCAGGTCTCCGTGCGGTACATCAGGTCCGTCTCGTGGGTGGTGAAACCGAGGCGTTCGTAGACGGCCACCGCGGCCTTGTTGTCGGCGTCGACGTACAGCATCGCGGTGGGCAGGCCCTGTTCCGCCAGGTGCCGCAGGCCGATGGTGGTCAGCGCCTTGCCCAGGCCGCCGCCCTGCGCGTCGGGGCGGATGCCGAGGACGTACACCTCGCCGAGCCGCTCCTCGGCGTGCACCTTCGTCCAGTGGAAGCCGATCAGCTCGCCGTCCCGCTCGGCCAGGAAGAACCCCGCCGGGTCGAACCACGCCTCGGACTCGCGGTCGTCGAGGTCCCGCTGGGTCAGGGAGCCCTGCTCGGGGTGGTGGGCGAAGGCGGCGGCGTTCACCGCGAGCCAGGCCGCGTCGTCCCGGCCGGGCACGAAGGCGCGCACGCTCACGCCCTTGGGCAGGCGCGGGTCCGGCAGGACCAGGTCGGCCAACGGGCGCCGCATTTGGCGGAGTTCGCGGAAGAGGCGCAGACCGAGCGCCTGCGCGAGATGCCGGGCGGCGGGGTGGCCGCCGTGTGCCCACACCCGCAGCCGCCTGCCGGACGCGGCGAGCAGCGCGGTGCCGAGGGCGCGCCCGTGCCCGTGCCCCCGGTGCGCGGGGTGGACGACCAGTTCGGCGGCCGGCGGCTCCACCGGGTCGGTGTCCTCCAGCTGGGCGTAGCCCACGAGTTCGCCGCCGTCCACGGTGAGCAGCAGGTGCGCCACGCCCTCCCGTGCGCCGCCGCGCAGTTGCAGCCGCCCCTGTTCGGACACGGCGTGCTGCCCGTCCTCGCGGGCGGCCTCGGCGAGCAGGGCGAGTACGGCGCCGGTCTGCTCCGGGGTGAGTTCGGCGAGGGTCTCGATCGAGCGGGGGCGGCCGGGCCGCGCGGTGTCGTCGCTGCTGGTCATGCGTACGAGGGTAAGGGGCGGATCCGGGAAAGCGGGGCGGTCGGAGCGAAGGGAAGGGGGCGGACGGGCGGAAGGGTAAACCCAGATGTAACCCGGAACCCCCTGTCGCGCTACGCGCGTTGACCATAGGCTGCTGCGCCGACGAGCCGTCTCCTCAGCGGCTCGCGCCACGCACACCCACAGGGGGGCGCATGCCAGCCACAGCACCGACGCACCGAACGCGCCGCAGACGCCGTACGAACCGTCTCCTCGCCGTCGCCGCCACCGTCGTCACCGCCGGGGCGCTCGCCGCCGCGGCGCTGCCGGCGTCCGCGAGCGCGGGCGGGAGCCAGCGGGGCGGCGGCCACGGCAAGGGGCACCACACGCCGAGCCGCTACCAGGACGTCCAGCTCCTCTCCTTCAACGACCTGCACGGCAATCTGGAGCCCCCGGCCGGTTCCTCGGGCCAGGTCACCGAGGTCCACCCGGACGGCACGACGGAGACGGTCGACGCGGGCGGCGTGGAGTACCTGGCCACGCATCTGCGCCAGGCCCGCAAGGGCAACCCGTACTCCGTCACCGCGGCCGGCGGCGACATGGTCGGCGCGTCCCCGCTGCTGTCCGGTCTCTTCCACGACGAGCCGACCATCGAGGCGCTGAACAAGCTCGACCTGGACGTGACGACCGTCGGCAACCACGAGTTCGACGAGGGCGCGAGGGAACTGGCGCGCCTGCAGAACGGCGGCTGCCACCCCACCGAGGGCTGCTACACGGACAAGCGGTTCAAGGGCGCCGACTTCCCGTACCTGGCGGCCAACGTCCTGGACGAGAAGACGAAGAAGCCCATCCTGAAGCCGTACTGGGTGTGGAAGCACAAGGACGTCAAGGTCGGTTTCATCGGCGTGACCCTCAAGGGCACCCCGGGCATCGTCTCGGCGGAGGGCGTCAAGGGCCTGACGTTCAAGGACGAGGTCGAGACGGTCAACAAGTACGCCGCGGAACTCCAGCGCCAGGGCGTGAAGTCGATCGTGGCCCTCATCCACGAGGGCGGCTTCCCGGCCTCGGCCTCCTACAACTACGACTGCGACTCCCCGGGCGCAGGCGACGGCGTCTCCGGACCGATCGTCGACATCGCGAGGAACATCTCGCCGCAGGTCGACGCGCTGGTCACGGGCCACACCCACAACGCGTACGTCTGCACCATCCCCGACCCCTCGGGCAAGCCCCGCATGGTCACCTCGGCCGCCTCCTTCGGCCGCCTGTACACGGACACGACGCTGACCTACGACCGCCGCACGGGTGACATCGCCCGTACGTCGGTGAAGTCGGCGAACCACGTGGTGACCCGGGACGTGCCGAAGGCGCCGGACATGACCCGCCTGATCAGCGACTGGAACACGCTGGCCGCCCCGATCGGCAACCGCCCCATCGGCTACATCTCCGGCGACATCTCCCGCGACGGCACGGAGTCCCCGCTGGGCGACCTGATCGCCGACGCGCAGCTCGCCCACGGCAGGGCGCAGGACCCGGAGACCGACCTGGCCCTGATGAACCCGGGCGGCATCCGCGCGCCCCTCACCTACGCGTCCACGGGCGACGAGGGCGACGGTGTGGTGACCTACGCCGAGGGCTTCACGGTCCAGCCCTTCGCCAACACGGTGAACCTCCAGGACTACACGGGCGCCCAGTTGGTCCAGGTCCTCAAGGAGCAGGTCGGCGGCGTGAACGAGGCGGCTCCGAAGATCCTCCAGGTGTCGTCCGGCCTGACCTACACCCTGGACCTGACGAAGACGGGCGAGGACCGGGTGGTCGCGGACTCCATCCGCCTCGACGGCGAGCCCATCGACCCGGCGGCCACCTACCGCGTCGCGTCGAACAGCTTCCTCGCGGACGGCGGCGACGGCTTCACGACGCTGGGCGAGGGCACGAACGAACTCGTCGGCGCGGACGACCTGACGGCGCTCGCGGACTATCTGGCGGCCAACTCCTCGGCGGCCGACCCGATCGCCCCGCCGGCGGCCGACCGGATCACGGTCGTGCGGTAGCCGGTAGCCGGTAGCCGGTTTCCGTGAGTCCCCGTGAGCCCCGCGAGTCCCCGGGAGTTCACGACCACTGACCCCCGTCGGCCGGGTTCACCTCCGGCGGGGGCACCGGCGCCCCCGGCAGCCGTACGGTCGCCACCGTCCCGTCGCCCTCGCCCTCGCCGTCCCCGGCCGCCGGGGTCAGTGTCACCTCGCCGCCCGCCTGCTGGACCGTGCGCGCCACGATCGACAGGCCCAGGCCCGAGCCGGGCAGCGCGCGGGCCGACGGAGAGCGCCAGAACCGGTCGAAGACGTGGGGGAGTTCGTCGGCGGGGATGCCGGGCCCGTGGTCGCGGACGGTGAGGACACCGTCGGCCAGCCGCACCTCGATGCTGCCGGACGCGGGGCTGAACTTCACCGCGTTGTCCAGGATGTTGACGACCGCGCGTTCCAGGGCGGCCGGCTCCGCCCGGACGTACCAGGGCCGTACGTCCGCCGTGATCGTCAGCTCCGGGCCGCGCAGGCGGGCCCGCCGCAGGGCCGACTCGACGACATCGTGCCAGGCCAGGATGCGGGTGCGGCCCTCGTGCTGGCCGGTGTCGGGGCGGGACAGCTCCTGGAGGTCGCCGATCAGCGCGGCCAGCTCGGTCATCTGCGCCTTCACCGAGGCGAGCAGCGCCTTGCGGTCCGCCTCCGGGATCGGGCGGCCGGTCTCCTCGCTGCGGGTGAGCAGTTCGATGTTCGTGCGCAGGGAGGTGAGCGGCGTGCGCAGCTCGTGGCCCGCGTCGGCGATGAGCTGCTGCTGGAGGTCGCGCGAGCTGGCCAGGGACGAGGTCATGCTGTTGAAGGAGCGGGAGAGGCGGGCGATCTCGTCCTCGCTGTCGTCCTCGACCGGGATGCGGACGGTGAGATCCTCGGTGCGGGCCACGTGCTCCACGGCCCGGGTCAGTTCGTCCACGGGGCGCAGACCGGTCCGGGCCACCCACAGGCCGGCGGCACCCGCCCCGACCACTCCCGCGCCCGCGACGAAGACGAGCACCAGCGCGAGATTGCTCAGCGAGCTGTTGACCTCGCTCAGCGGACGGGCGGCGCTGACGGCGACGCCCGACAGATCCGGCACGGCGTAGGTGAAGACGCGGTACTGGGTGCCGTCGGAGCCGGTGGCGTCGTGCAGCGCGTCGGAGGACGCGCCCTCGGCCACGGCGTGGTCGGCGTCGGTGAGCGGAACCTCCTCCGTGCCGATGATGAGACAGCTGCCGCCCTGCCGGTCCACGAGCTGAACGGACGAGCCGAAGGGGTTCTGCTCGTGTGCCACGGGGTCGTGGGCGCACAGGCCGGTGCGCAGATTGACGTACTGGCTGACCTGCTGCTTGTCCATGCGGTTCGCCTTCAGCGCCTCGTCCAGCGAACTCACCAGCACGCTCTTCACCACGAACCAGCACGCCACCGCCGCCGCCGCGACCGCGAACGCCACCGCCGCCGCGACCAGCAGCGACAGCCGCGCCCGGATGGGCAGCGTACGGAGCCGGCGGACGAGCCTCCTCACTCCGCGCCGCCCTGCCGCAGGACGTAGCCGACACCGCGGACGGTGTGCACGAGGCGCGGTTCGCCGCCCGCCTCGGTCTTGCGGCGCAGATACATGACGTACACGTCGAGGGAGTTGGACGACGGCTCGAAGTCGAAGCCCCAGACCGCCTTGAGGATCTGCTCCCGGGTGAGCACCTGGCGCGGGTGCGCCATGAACATCTCCAGGAGGGTGAACTCCGTACGGGTCAGCTCCACCGGCCGTCCGCCCCGCCTGACCTCCCGGGTCGCCAGGTCCATGGTCAGGTCGGCGAAGGCCAGGGTGTCGTCGTCCGCCGTGCCGGCGGAGACCGACGCCGCGTAGGAGCTGCGGCGCAGCAGCGCGCGGATACGGGCGAACAGCTCGTCCAGTTCGAAGGGCTTGACCAGGTAGTCGTCGGCGCCGGCGTCCAGGCCGGTGACCCGGTCGCCGACGGTGTCGCGGGCCGTGAGCATGAGGATCGGGGTCAGGTCGCCCGCGCCGCGGATCCGGCGGGCGGCGGTCAGGCCGTCCATGCGGGGCATCTGGATGTCGAGGACGACCAGGTCGGGCCGGTAGGCCGCCGCCTTCTCCAGGGCATCGGCGCCGTCGACGGCCACCTCGGTGTCGTACCCCTCGAAGGCGAGGCTGCGCTGGAGGGCTTCGCGGACCGCCGGCTCGTCGTCGACGATCAGGATGCGCTGGGTGTCACGGTCGCCTTCTGCGGGGCTCATGGGCTCGGGTTCCTCGGGTGCGGTGGGGTACGGGGCCGACAACGTCTTCAGCGTCGCACGTTCTCGTGCCCGCTCAGCTGTCGGCGCCCGCCCGCAGCGCGGACAGGTCGGCCTTGACCGTGTTGATGGGGATCGCGAAGCCGAGGCCGACGCTGCCCGAGGAGGCGGACGAGTCGGTCGCCGAGTACATCGCGGAGTTGATGCCGATGATGTTGCCGTTCATGTCGATCAGCGCGCCGCCGGAGTTGCCCGGGTTGAGGGAGGCGTCGGTCTGGATGGCCTTGTACGTCGTCGTGGACGAGCCGGTGTCGCCGTTGAACTGCTGGCCACCGAACTCGAACGGCCAGCCGCCGCCCTGCTGCTGCTCCTGCTGCTGCTGGCTCTCGTCCGTCGAGACGGTCACGTCACGGTTGAGGGCCGAGACGATGCCGCTGGTCACGGTGCCGGTCAGGCCCTCGGGGGAGCCGATGGCGACGACCTGGTCGCCGACCCCGAGGCCGTCCGAGTCGCCTAGGGTCGCGGTCTTGAGGCCGGAGGCGTTCTCCAGCTTGATCAGCGCGAGGTCCTTGCCGCTGTCGGTGCCCACGACCTGGGCGGTGTACTGCTTGCCGTCGCTGGTGGTCACCTTGACGGACGAGGCGCCGGACACCACGTGGTTGTTGGTGATGATCTCGCCGTCGCTGGTGATGATCACGCCGGAGCCGGTGGAGGAACCGGCGTTCGAGGTGGCGCTGATCTCGACGATGCTCGGGCTGACCGCCGCGGCGACCCCGGAGACGGTGCCCTTCTGGCTGGAGGGCACCACGCTGGTGCTGGTGGCGCTGGAGGCGACGGTGTCGCTGCCGGTCAGCTCCTGGATGCCGTAGGCGGTGCCGCCGCCGACGGCCGCCGCGACGATGGCCACGGCCGCGAGCAGGGCGACGGGTCCGCGCCGGGCGCCGCGCTTCCTGTGCGGCTGCTCGGGCTGCCCGTGGTGCACGGTCGGCGGCTCGGGCGGCTGGGCCGGCGGGGGCGGCCACTCGGGGCTGACGGGAGAAGAGGCGTGCTGGTGGGTTCCCAGGTACGGGTTCGCGTGCTCGTACTCGCCGTTGCGGCGGAGGCTCTCGGTCATGTCCATGAGCTTCCCGCCCCCGGATGAGAGCACCCTGAGTGCCGCCTGAGAAGCCCGGCAGAAGCTCGTATGCCCGATGTAAGGACGCCCGCCGGGGAGCTACGCGCAGCCGCAGGACTGCCGTACCACCAGTTGCGAGGGGAACACCTTCAGCCGCTCGCGCCGGGAGCCCACCACCCGCAGTCCGTCGTCCAGGACCAGGTCCACGGCGGAGCGCGCCATCGCCGACCGGTCCGAGGCGACCGTCGTCAGCGGCGGGTCGGCCAGCGCGGCTTCCTTGATGTCGTCGAAGCCGGCGACCGCAAGCTCTCCGGGGACGTCGATGCGCAGCTCGCGCGCCGCGCGCAGCAGGCCGATCGCCTGGTCGTCGGTGGAGCAGAAGATCGCGGGCGGGCGCTGCGGGCCGGCCAGCAGCTCCAGGCCCACGCGGTAGGCGTCGTAGCGGTTGTACGGCGCCTCGAAGAGCCGGCCCTCGGTCGGCAGCCCGGCCTCCTGCATCGCGCGCTTCCAGCCCTCCACGTGGTCGGAGACCGGGTCGCCGACGGCCGGGGTCTCGGCGGTACCGCCCATGCAGGCCACGTACGCGTACCCGTGCTCCAGCAGGTGGCGCACGGCGAGCTGGGCGCCGCCCAGGTCGTCGGTGACGACGGCCACGTCGTCGATGGCCTCGGGGCGCTCGTGCAGCAGGACGACGCGGGCGTCCCAGGCGTCGATCTCGGCGGCGGCGTTGTCGTTCAGCGCGTGGCTGACCAGGATGAGCCCGGAGACGCGCATGCCGAGGAAGGCGCGCAGATAGTGGACCTCGCGCTCGCCGACGTAGTCCGAATTGCCGACCAGCACCATTTTTCCGCGCTCGGAGGCGGCCCACTCGACCGCGTGCGCCATCTCCGCGAAGAACGGCTGGCGCGCGTCCGGCACGATCAGGCCTATGAGGTCCGTGCGCCGCGAGGCCATGGCCTGGGCGACCCGGTCCGGCCGGTACCCCAGTTCCTTGATCGCGGCGAGGACACGCTCGCGCGTGGCCGGGGCGACCGGCCGGGGTCCGTTGTTGATGACATAGCTGACGACGGCGGTCGAAGTCCCCGCCAGCCGCGCCACGTCATCCCGAGTCACCTTGGCCACGCGCGGAGTCTACGCGGATGGACCCGCTCCGGGCAGGGAGTATCACACCTTGGATGGCCTGGCCTCCGCGGCGTCCGCCGCGGGTGCCGCCGCCGGTGCCCCGGTCTGCTCCTGCTCGGGCGTCTGCGCCTGGGAGGACCTGGCCTTGCCGTCCTCCGCGGAGCGCTCCGTCTTCTCGGGCTTCTCCGGCGTGACGAAGCGGTAGCCGACGTTGCGGACGGTGCCGATCAGCGACTCGTGCTCGGGGCCGAGCTTGGCGCGCAGCCGCCGTACGTGCACGTCGACCGTGCGGGTGCCGCCGAAGTAGTCGTAGCCCCACACCTCCTGGAGGAGCTGGGCGCGGGTGAAGACCCGGCCGGGGTGCTGGGCGAGGTACTTCAGCAGCTCGAACTCCTTGAAGGTCAGGTCGAGGACCCGGCCCTTGAGCTTGGCGGAGTAGGTCGCCTCGTCCACCGAGAGGTCGCCGTTGCGGATCTCCATGGGGGAGTCGTCGCCGACGATCTGCTGCCGGCCCATGGCCAGCCGCAGCCGGGCCTCGACCTCCGCGGGTCCGGCGGTGTCGAGGAGCACGTCGTCGATGCCCCAGTCGGCGGTGACGGCGGCGAGGCCGCCCTCGGTGACGACGAGGATCAGCGGACAGCCGAGCCCGGTCGAGCGCAGCAGCTGGCACAGGCTGCGGACCTGGGGAAGGTCACGGCGCCCGTCGACGAGTATGACGTCGGCGCCGGGGGTGTCGACGAGTGCGGGGCCCTCCGCGGGGGCGACCCGGACGTTGTGCAGCAGCAGGCCGAGGGCGGGAAGCACCTCCGTCGACGGCTGAAGGGCGTTGGTCAGGAGCAGGAGAGAACTCATCGCGCTCCACCTGCCTGGGTTGTCCTGCGGTCGTGCACGGTTCGCTCGCCCATAACGTCTGGTTCCTCCCGGTCCCTGCGAGGACGTTTACGGCACTGCTTCGTACGGGTGCGGATCCCGTGACCTTGGGGCCCGCCGTGCGTCCGGGAGGTGAACGCCGCTCGACGCTCCCGAAAGCACGAAAGGACCCGGGGGCTACGTTGCCCGAGTCCTCTGCCCAGCAGAATAGCCGACATGAGCAAGCGACCGGCAGGTCATGTGGCGCGTTCCACCATTCGTCCGGATCCCGAGACGCCTGGAGAGGCGCCGCGCCGCACGCCCTCACGCACTTTCCTCCGCACCGCCGACGGGGTCCGGATCGACGCTGTATACGAACCGGGCGCGGGCGACCGCGCCGCCTCTGATCTGGTGTTCGTCGTCGCGCACGGCTTCACCGGGGACGCGGACCGGCCGCACGTGAGGCGGATCGCGGCGGCCCTCGCGCGGCACGGGGCGGTGGTCACCTTCTCCTTCCGGGGGCACGGCGCCTCCGGGGGGCGCTCCACCGTCGGCGACCGCGAGGTGCTCGACCTGGCGGCGGCGGTCGCCTGGGCGCGGGGCTTCGGGCACGCGCGCCTGGTGACCGTCGGCTTCTCCATGGGCGGCTCGGTGGTACTGCGGCACGCCGCCCTGTACGGCGACGCCCGCCCGGACGCCGTCGTGTCGGTGAGCGCCCCCGCCCGCTGGTACTACCGGGGTACGGCCCCCATGCGCCGGCTGCACTGGCTGGTGATGCGGCCCGCCGGGCGCCTGGTGGGCCGCTACGGGCTCCGTACCCGCATCCACCACCGCCAGTGGGACCCGGTGCCGCTGTCGCCGGTGGAGGCGGTGCCCGGGATCGCACCGACGCCCCTTCTGGTCGTGCACGGCGACCGGGACGGCTACTTTCCCGTCGACCACCCCCGGATGCTGGCCGAGGCGGCGGGTGACCACGGCGAACTCTGGCTGGAGCCCGGCATGGGCCACGCCGAGCACGCCTCGGACGAGGCCCTGCTGCACCGGATCGGCGACTGGGCCGCCTCCCGGGCGGGCTAGCCTGATGACGTGTTCACCGCCGATCGGCACGGACGCCGATCGGCACCGGCGACGAAGGAAGCAGATGGCAAAGGTCACGGTGCGCTACTGGGCCGCCGCGAAGGCCGCGGCGGGGGTGGCCGACGAGCCGTACGAGGCGGCCACGCTCGCCGACGCGCTCGGCGCGGTGCGCGAGCGGCACCCCGGCGAACTCACCCGTGTGCTGCCGCGCTGCTCGTTCCTCGTCGACGGGGATCCCGTGGGCACCCGCGGGCATGAGACGGTACGGCTGGCCGACGGCGGCACGGTCGAGGTGCTCCCGCCGTTCGCAGGAGGGTGAGATGACCAACCAGCCGCATCAGCCGCATCAGCCGCATCAGCCGCATCAGGGCTACGAGGGCTACGAGGGCTACGAGGGCTACGACGCCCAGGCGTGGCACGGGCAGCGGGCGTACCAGGGCCATGAGGACCCGGACGCCGCCCAGTACACGCAGCAGTGGCAGGGGCAGACCTGGGAGACGCAGGTGCAGCCGCCGGTCCCCGCGCAGGAGACGGCGTATCCGCCGCAGCAGCAGCCGTACTACCAGTCACCGCCGCAGACGTACGCCCCCCAGGCCCCCCAGCCCCAGCCCCACCCCCAGCCGTACGCGTTCCCCGCGCCCCCGGCCGCCCCGGAGGGCCCCGGGTACGGTCCCGCGACCGTCGTCGGGAACGCCCGGGTCACGGACGCGCAGCGGGCCCGAGCCGAGGGGCGTTCGCCGATCATCGACCCCGGGATGCAGCCCGCCCTGCTGACCGCGCTGCTCGGGCTGCTGCTGGCCGGCGCTGCGGCGCTCGGCACCTACGCCCTCCTCGTCCCGCTCGTCGCCCTCCAGGCGGTGACCGCGGCCGGCTGGTTCCGGCTGAACGGCATGTGGCCCGCCCGGCAGGGCATCGCGCTGGGCTTCGCCGCCGCGCTCGCCGCCGACGCGGCGATGCTGGTGTCGGACCGCTCCCCGGCGGCGCTCCTCGGCACGCTCGGGGTGTGGGTGCTGCTCTCCCTCGTGCTGCAACTGCGCTCGCACGCCGACCCCGACGAGCGGATCCACGGCCTGATGGCGACCGTCGCCGCGGCGGCCCTCGCCGTCCTCGCCGGCGGGTACCTGGCCGCCGCCGCGGACGCGGTGACGGTCGGCGCGATCGCGGTGGCCGTGGCCGCCGTGGTGCGCGCCCTGCCGCTGCCGACGCCGGTCTCCGTGGCCGTCGCGCTGCTCGCGGCGGCCGGGGCGGGCGCCGCGGCCGGTTCGGTGACGGACCTCGGGGCGCCGGGCGCGCTGCTCGGCGCGGGCGCGGCGGTCTGCGCGCTGATCGGCCTGCGGGTGGCGGCCTACGACTACCCCTCCCGGTTCGTCCACTTCACGGCGGGCGTGGCCCTGCCCCTCGCGGCCGCGGCACCGGCGGTGTACGTCCTGGGGCGGGCGCTCGGCTGAGCCGGGGCGCGCCCTGTCACAGGTGGTCGACAAAACCCCGGTGATCGTTGCCGGTCGGGTTAGTCTCGCGCGGGGCGGCCGCCGGTCGTCGGGCACCGCCGTTCGTCGACCGTCCAAGGTGGGGGAAAACACCACATGCGTGCATTGCGAATACTGTTGATCGTCGTCGTGATCCTGGGCGGCCTCTTCGTGATCGCCGACCGGGTCGCGGTCAACTTCGCCGAGGGCAAGGTGGCCGACAAGCTGCGGAGCAGCGAGAACCTGTCCTCGACGCCGGACGTGTCCATCAACGGTTTCCCCTTCCTCACCCAGGTAGCCCGCGGCGAGCTGGACGACGTGGAGGTCGGCATCGACGGCTACGAGGCATCCACGGGCGACGGCGGCGAGAAGATCCGCATCGACGACCTGCGGGCGCACATGAAGGGCGTCGAGTTCTCCGGCGACTTCGGCTCCGCCACCGCGTCCACCGCCACCGGCACCGCGACCGTCGGCTACGACGAGCTGATGAAGGCCGCCAAGTCCGAGCCCACGGACATCGCGCCCGGCGTCAGCGCCAAGGTCGTCGGCCTCTCCGACGGCGGCAACGGCAAGATCAAGGTGTCGCTGCGGGCCACGGTCCTCGGCGTCGAGGTGCCCGAGCCGGTCGACGTGCTCAGCTCGGTCACGGTCAAGGACAACAACGTCGAGGTCGTCGCCGACGGCCTGCCGAAGATCGGCGGCAAGCAGCTCGCCGAGTCCCGGATCCGGGCCATCACCGACTTTCAGCAGACCATCGACGAACTGCCCGGCGGCATAGAGCTGGACAAGGTCGAGGCGGCCAAGGGCGGCGTCGAGATCACGGTGAAGGGTTCGAACGTCAGGCTGGCCGGGTAGGACGACGGGCGGCGCGCCGAGCGGCGTCCGACAGGCGAGACGGCGCCGTCCGTACCGTAGATGCGACGGCGCGCGTCCCGGCCGGCCGACGCCCGGCGGTCTTCCGGAAGGGGTACCGATCCCGCATCCCGGACGATCGTGTCTCAGAATGCGACACATCGGTGACATGGCACGCTTTCCCTCCCTACGATCGGCATCATGAAGCGACAGGCGGATCTCACGAAGCGGCGGGCAGTGGACCTGTGCCGCGTTGCCGCCATGCTCTGTCGCGCCTTCTGAGCGGACGGCCCCGCCGCCGTCCGTTTTCCGCTCGCCCGCCCTGACCAGGGCGCCCGCGCGCCGCCACCGGCCTGAGCGCGCACTCCCTCGCACCGCACGCCCCCCCCCCGCCAACTGCCCCGGAGGAGAAATCATGAGCCGCAGTGACGTCCTGGTCGACGCCGACTGGCTGCAGGACCACCTGGACGACCCGGACATCGCGATCGTCGAGGTGGACGAGGACACGTCCGCCTACGAGAAGAACCACATCAGGAACGCGATCCGGATCGACTGGACCCAGGATCTCCAGGACCCGGTCCGCCGTGACTTCATCGACCAGGAGGGCTTCGAGAAGCTGCTCTCCGCGAAGGGCATCGCCAACGACACGCTGGTGATCCTCTACGGCGGCAACAACAACTGGTTCGCGTCCTACGCCTACTGGTACTTCAAGCTGTACGGCCACGAGAACGTCAAGCTTCTCGACGGCGGCCGCAAGAAGTGGGAGCTGGACGCCCGCGAGCTGGTTCCCGGCGACGAGGTGCCCCAGCGCCCGGCCACCGACTACAAGGCCAAGCCGCAGAACACCGCGATCCGCGCCTTCCGGGACGATGTCGTCGCCGCCATCGGCGCGCAGAACCTGGTCAACGTCCGCTCGCCCGACGAGTTCTCCGGCAAGCTGCTCGCCCCGGCCCACCTCCCGCAGGAGCAGTCGCAGCGTCCGGGCCACGTCCCGTCCGCCCGCAACATCCCGTGGTCGAAGAACGCCAACGACGACGGCACCTTCAAGTCGGACGACGAGCTGAAGCAGCTCTACACCGACGAGCAGGTCGACCTGGCGAAGGACACCATTGCCTACTGCCGCATCGGTGAGCGCTCGGCCCTGACCTGGTTCGTCCTGCACGAGCTGCTGGGCGTGGAGAACGTCAAGAACTACGACGGCTCCTGGACCGAGTACGGCTCCCTCGTCGGCGTGCCGATCGAGCTGGGCGCCGCGAAGTAAGCCACCCGACCGACCTTTCCCAACCCTTCAGGAGTACGACATGTGCGGAGCGAAGGCCGGCGGCCCCGACGCCTCGACGATCAAGCCCGGTGAGACCACGATCCAGGGTCACGTGACCCGCGACGGCGAGCCGGTGACGGGCTACGTCCGTCTGCTGGACGCCACCGGCGAGTTCACGGCGGAGGTCCCGACCTCCGCGACGGGCCAGTTCCGCTTCTACGCGGCCGAGGGCACCTGGACCGTCCGAGCGCTCGTCCCCGGCGGCACCGCCGACCGCACGGTCATCGCCCGGCAGGGCGGCCTGGCGGAGGTCGCGATCGCCGTCTGACGACGGCACGAAGGGGCCGCACCCCCGGGTTTCCACCCGGGATGCGGCCCCTTCGCCGTGTCCGCGCCCCGGATCTACGCTGGACGTATGTACGCACGGCGGCGGCACGTCTACTTCGCCATGATGGGGATCTGCATCGCGCTCTTCGTCCTGGCCTGGGGGGTCGTACGCCTGTGGTCCGTCCCGGCGGCCGTGGGCATGTGCGTGGTGGCCATGGTCATCCCGCCGGTGGCCGCGGTGGTCGCCAACCGCCGCGGCCCGGAGGACCGCTGGTGGGACGACCCCCGGACGACGCGGACTCCGACGACGCCGGCCGCCGTCGTGACGGACGGCGGCCCCCTCAGTAGACGAGGGCCTGGGTGTCCTCGGCGAGTGCCTCCTGTACGAAGACCTGCGCGCCCGCGATGCGTACGCCCTCGATGACGTCCTTCTCCGTGAGGTCGCGGCGGGCCGCGCACTGCGTGCACAGGGTCACCCGGCCGCCCGCCAGGAGCGAGTCCAGCAGGTCGGGCAGCGGCGCGGCGTGCGGCAGCTCGAACTCGGCCGCCCGGCCCGGCACCGCGAACCACGCGGACTCACCGGTCAGCCACAGCGACACGTCGACCCCACTGGCCACGGCCACCGCCGCCACCGTGAACGCCTGAGAGCACCGCTCGGGCGCGTCCGCCCCCGCCGTCACCTTGATCACGAGCTTCTTCGCCATGCCGGAAGCGTAGCCCTCGCGGGCGGCGTCAGACCGAGAAGGTGATCGTCACCAGCAGCGTCGCCACGCACAGGACGGTGAGCAGGCCGCTGACGGTGGCGCCGTCCAGCCGCACCCGGCGCCTGGCCCGGTGTCTCGGCGGGTGCGCCGGGTGGAACGGGGGGATGCCGAAGCCGGGGGAGAGGGGAGCCTTGTCCCGCCGGGGCGCGAGCCGCTGCGCCCGCCGGCACTCCTCGTACGGCAGTCCGTCGTCGCGCGTCATCCCGCGTGCTCCTTGCGCCGGTGCTGGCGCAGCAGGACGTTCGCGTCCGTCACCGCGCTGTGGTCGAACTCCGCCCGCGCGGCCTCCCGCCGGTCCGCCAGCCAGGCGCAGGCGTCGCAGCCGGGGACGGGCACGGGCGGCCGGTCCGGGTCGCCCGGGGCCGGCGGCCGGGCCGACGTGCGCTCGTTCGCGGCGCGCAGCCCCGCCCTGATGCGCTCCCGGTCGGTGGCCCTGCGCAGCCCGGCCGGTTCCGCCTCCCACTCCCGGCCGCCGCCGAGCGGGCGGAGCATCGCGTGGGGCCCGGTCAGGCCCCGGTACTCACCGACCTTCTCGGTGACGGGGTCGTACAGCACGGTGCCGGGCTCGAAGGTGGCCGGTTCCACACCCACGGGTCGCTCCTTACGTCAACATCTATACGGAATGCGATAGTTGCCCTACTCTGCGTAGCGGTGGGCAGTAAGAGCATGACCCAGACCGGGGGTCGCCAAGCTCGAAACAGCCGCTAGTGCCACAACGGGCGCTCCACATTCCACAAATTCCACAGCCGGGAGGGGTGCCGGTGCCGCAGCGGAGGGCGATCACGGGTCGCAGTCAGGAACCGAGGGCACGGTTCGCGGAGGAGCTGAGGTTGCTCCGGCGCACGCGGGGCGTGTCCCTGCGGGTCGTGGCGGAGGCGGTGGGATGGGACGCGTCCCAGTTCGGAAAGATGGAGAACGGCCATACGCTGGGCGGCCCGGAGATCGTGGAGGCGCTGGACCAGTACTACGGCACGACCGGGATGCTGCTCACACTGTGGGAGCTGGCGGTGGCCGATCCGACGCAGTTCAAGGAGCGATATCGGCGGTACATGATCCTTGAGGCCGAGGCGGTGAGTATGTGGCACTACGCCGCCTCGAACCTGCCTGGGGTGCTTCAAACAGCCGAGTACGCGGCCGAGTTGCTCAAACAGGGCGGACTCGATGGCGGGGAGCTGGACGCCCAGGTAGCGGCCCGCCTGGGACGGCGCGAGCTACTGCTGGCGCCCGACGGCCCGCAGTTCCGCACCATCCTCTCCGAGGCGGTGCTGCGCAGTCCGCTACGTGACCAGGGCGAATGGCGGGCGCAGCTCGGCCATCTCGCCGCGATGACTGAGCGCGCCAATGTCATCATCCAGGTGCTGCCCTGGAGTGAGGGGCTGCACGGGCTGACAAACACCGACGCCATGTTCCTGCGGGGGCCAGACGGCCGGACCGTAGCCTGGGTCGAGACGGGCTACTCGGGCGAACTGGTACAGGAGACAACGGCAGTCGACCAGCTTCAGCTCCGATACGATCGGGTGCGCGATACGGCCCTGTCCCCGGGCGAGTCGCGGGAGTTCATTGAGCGGATGCCGGAGGAAGCGCCATGCGAGCCATCGACCTGAATACGATCACCTGGCGCAAGAGCAGCTACAGCAATCAGGACGGCGGTCAGTGCGTTGAGGTCTCTGACGATCTCCTTCGCGCCGCCGACTGGCATCGGAGCAGTTACAGCAATACGAGCGGCGGTGAGTGCGTCGAGGTCGCTCACAATCTTCCCTCCCTTGTGCCTGTGCGGGACAGTAAGGATCCCGCGCGCGGTGCGCTGGTGTTTGCCGCGCCCGTGTGGGCTGCCTTTGTGGACGGAGTGCGGCGGGAGGGGTCGGGAGGGGCTGCGTAGGTTTATCGAGCGGATGCTGGAGGAAGCACGATGCGGGCTATCGACCTGAGCACGATCACCTGGCACCGGAGCAGTTACAGCAATACGAGCGGTGGTGACTGCGTCGAGGTCTCCCACGATCTCCTTAGCGCTGTCGGCTGGCGCAAGAGCAGCTACAGCAACTCCGATGGCGGTCAGTGTGTCGAGGTCTCCGACGACCTCCTTCGCGCCGCCGACTGGCATCGGAGCAGCTACAGCAACGCGAGCGGCGGTGACTGCGTCGAGGTCGCCCACAATCTTCCCTCCCTTGTGCCTGTGCGGGACAGTAAGGATCCCGCTCGCGGTGCGCTCGTGTTCGCCGCGCCCGTGTGGGCCGCCTTCGTGGACGGAGTCCGGCGAGAAGAGCCGAGGTGGGCCGCGTAAGCTGGGGGCGGCCCTGTCGTATGCCCCCGGTCAAGGAGCACCCCGTGGAGATCTTCTTCGAAACCCTGCTGGTCCTGGTCTGCGTCGGCGTCCTCGCCTTCGCCGGTCTGACCGTGAAGAAGCTGTACCAGGGCCAGCGCTGATCACCGACGCCAGGAAGTACCGCTCATGATCGAGATCCCGTCCGACCTCCACAAGGACCTCGTCCCGCTCGTCTTCCTGCTCGGCGACTGGGCCGGTGCGGGCGTGCACGACTTCCCCGGCGACGAGAAGTGCAACTTCGGACAGGAGGTCTCCTTCACCCACGACGGCCGGGACTTCCTGGAGTACCAGTCGCACACCTGGGTGCTGGACCAGGACGGCAACAAGGTCCGCCCGCTGGAGTCCGAGCACGGCTTCTGGCGCATCGACCCGAACCGCAGGGTGGAGGTCACGATGACCCGCGACGACGGCGTCATCGAGATCTGGTACGGCGAGCTGGCCGACCAGAAGCCCCAGATCGACCTGGTGACCGACGCGGTGGCACGCACGGCCGCCTCCCGGCCGTACACCGGCGGCAAGCGGCTGTACGGCTATGTGAAGAGCGACCTGATGTGGGTCGGCGAGAAGCAGACCCCCGAGGTCGAGCTGCGCCCGTACATGTCGGCGCACCTGAAGAGGGTCGTCACCCCGGAGGATGTCGAGCGCTGGGCCAAGGCCCTGCCCGACGACATGCCCGACGACGGCATCGCCTTCTTCAAGTAGTCCTAGACTCAGGGGTGTGGTGAGCACCGACTGGAAAAGCGACCTCAGACAGCGCGGCTACCGGCTGACCCCGCAGCGGCAGCTGGTGCTCGAAGCCGTGGACACCCTGGAGCACGCGACCCCCGACGACATCCTCGGCCAAGTGAGGAAGACGGCGTCGGGGGTCAACATTTCCACCGTCTACCGCACGCTGGAGCTTCTGGAGGAACTGGGCCTGGTCTCGCACGCCCACCTCGGGCACGGCGCGCCCACCTACCACCTGGCCGACCGGCACCACCACATCCACCTGGTCTGCCGGGACTGCACCAATGTGATCGAGGCCGATCTGTCGGTGGCCGCCGAGTTCACCGCCAAGCTGCGCGAGCAGTTCGGCTTCGACACCGACATGAAGCACTTCGCGATCTTCGGGCGGTGCCGGGACTGCTCCCTGAAGGGCCCGGCCGCCGAGTCGTAGGCTAGGCGTATGAAGAGCCCTCTGCTGTCCCTGCCCGGCGCGGTCCCCGCCGAGGGCGTGGACGAAGGCGTCGCCGCCCACTACGGCGACCTGTTCCGCGAACAGCGCGCCCTCGCCGAGGGCAACGGCTTCGTCGACCTCTCGCACCGCGGCGTCGTCACCGTCACCGGCGACGACCGGCTGAGCTGGCTGCACCTGCTGCTCACCCAGCACGTCAGCGAGCTGCCCGCAGGCCAGGCCACCGAGGCGCTGATCCTCTCCGCCAACGGACACATCGAGCACGCCCTGTACCTCGTGGACGACGGCACGACCGTCTGGGCCCATGTGGAACCGGGCAGCCAGGAGGCGCTGATCGCCTACCTGGAGTCCATGAAGTTCTTCTACCGGGTCGAGGTCGCCGACCGCACCGCCGACATCGCGGTCCTGCACCTGCCCGCCGGGTCCATCGCCGAGGCCCCCGCGGGCGTCGCCGTGCGCGAGACGCCGTACGGCAGGGATCTGTTCCTGCCGCGCGACGAGCTGGAGGCGTTCGCGGCCGAGGCCGGGCCGCCGGCCGGGATCCTCGCCCACGAGGCGCTGCGCGTCGAGCACCACCGGCCCCGCGTCGGCTTCGAGACCGACCACCGGACCATCCCGCACGAGCTGGGCTGGATCGGTACGGCGGTGCATCTCCAGAAGGGCTGCTACCGCGGGCAGGAGACCGTCGCCCGGGTGCACAACCTCGGCAAGCCGCCGCGCCGCCTGGTCTTCCTGCACCTGGACGGCAGCGAGGTCCGCCTGCCGCCGAGCGGCGCCGAGGTGCGCCTGGCCGACGACGGCCCCGAAGGGCGGAGGATCGGCTTCGTCACCACGTCCGCCCGCCACCACGAGCTGGGACCGGTCGCCCTCGCCCTGGTGAAGCGGAACATCCCGGTGGACGCCCGGCTGATGGCCGAGGACACGGCGGCGGCCCAGGAGACGGTCGTCGAGCCGTAGCGGCCTAGACCTCGATCAGTACGGTGAACGGGCCGTCGTTCGTCAGCGCCACCCGCATCCGCGCGCCGAAGCGGCCCGTCGCCACCGTCGCGCCCAGGGCGCGCAGCCGGGCCACGACCTCCTCGACGAGCGGTTCGGCCACGGCGCCGGGCGCGGCGGCGTTCCAGGTGGGGCGGCGGCCCTTGCGGGCATCGCCGTAGAGGGTGAACTGACTGATCACCAGCAGCGGGGCCGCCGTGTCGCTGCACGACTTCTCGTCGGCCAGGATCCGCAGCGACCACAGCTTGCGGGCCAGCTGCGCCGCCTTCTCCCCGGTGTCGTCGTGGGTGACACCGACCAGGACGCACAGGCCCTCGCCCTCGATCGCGCCCACGGTCTCGCCGTCCACGACGACGCTCGCGCCGTCCACCCTCTGCACCACTGCACGCATGAGGCCCATGATGCCGTGCGGCCCCGGACACCTCGCGGGCGGGCCGTACGGGGCATTCTTTTCGCTCCGTAACCCCCCATCTGGGGCCGATCATGGGCACTCGGTCACATAGCGGGTACCGGGGGTGGCACGATGCTCTCCGGACGCCGGTCGAGGGGACGGTTGAGGTACATGAGCACACCGAGTACGGGGCAGCAGCCGCCTGGCGCTGTCGCGTTGACATGTCCGGACGGCCTGGAGGCGCCCCGGCCGCCCGTGCAGCGCACGGACAGCCCGGAGCTGCCCGTGGCTCCCCCGGCGCGCGACCTGACCGCACTGAGCCTGCCGGAGCTGCGCACCCTGCGCCGGGACGCCCAGCGCGAGGAGGCCGACCTCAGCTATGTACGGCGGCTGTTGCAGGGCCGTATCGACATCCTGCGGGCGGAGCTGGCGCGGCGCGGTCCTGCGGCCGTGCTGACCACCGCGACGACCGGGCCCGTGGTCGAGCGGCTGTCGGAGATCCTGACCGACGCCCCGGCCCGGCAGCGTTCCTCCGCCCGCCATGTGACGCTGGGCACCCCGCGGACCGAGGAGTGCCGGCGGCTGGCCGCGGAGATGCTCGGCGAGGTGGGGCTGTCCGATCTGACGGCCCGCACCGATGTCGAGCTGACCGCCGGGATGGGCCGCCTCGTACGCTACGAGCAGCAGGTCTCCCGGCGCAGGCAGCGGCTCCAGCGCACCGCCGACGGCTGCGGCGCGGAGATCACGCGCCGGTACCGTGAGGGGGAAGCACAAGTCGACGACCTGCTCGTGTGACACGCGGGGCGGCCCAGCGCGCCGCCCCGCGGGGCCCGGTGATCCCGGGCCGTCGCCGTGGCGGGTCACCCGTCCGGAAGGCCATCGCCGATGCCCGCGCCCCAGCCCCCGCAACCGTCCAGGAACGCGCCCACCTCCGCCCTCTCGCCGGTCGTGGCGCCCGTCCTCGCCGAGGTCGTGCGGTCCGGCTTCGTCGAGGGGCGGCACCGGGGGAGCCTGGTCGTGCTGGGTGCCGACGGGGCCGTGGAGCTGGCGCTCGGAGAGGTGACGGAGCCGGTCTTCCCGCGCTCCTGCAACAAGCCGATGCAGGCGGCGGGCGTGCTGCGGGCCGGCCTCGACCTCGCCGGGGAGCGGCTGGCGCTGGCCGCCGCGAGCCACTCGGGAGAGCCCTTCCACCGGGACCTGGTCCGCAGGATGCTGGGCGAGCACGGTCTGGACCCGGGCCTGCTCCAGTGCCCGGCCGACCTGCCGCTGGACCCCGAGGAGCGGACGACGTACCTGGCCTCGGGGGCGGCGCCCGACCGCATCACCATGAACTGCTCGGGCAAGCACACCGCGATGCTGGCCGCCTGCGCCCTGCGGGGCTGGCCGCTGGAGACGTACCTCGACCCGGACCACCCGCTCCAGCGGATCGTCCACAGGGTTGTGGAGGACGCGGCGGGCGAGCCGGTCGCGGCCGTCGGTACGGACGGGTGCGGGGCGCCGCTGATGGCGATCAGCCTGGTCGGGCTGGCCCGCGCCTTCCGCTCCTTCGTCGGCGCCGAGCCCGGCTCGCCGGAGCGCCGGGTCGCCGACGCGATGCGCGCCCACCCCGAGTACGTCGCCGGCACCCGCCGCGCCGACACCTGGCTGATGCGCGAGGTGCCCGGCACGCTGTCCAAGATGGGCGCGGAGGCCGTCCAGGCGGTGGCCCTCCCGGACGGCCGCGCCCTGGCCTTCAAGGTGGAGGACGGCGCGACCCGCGCCCTCGGCCCGGTACTGTCCCGCGCGCTGACCCTGCTGGGCGTGACGTCCCCGGCAGTCACCCGCATCGGCCACGCACCGCTGCTGGGGGGCGGGGGTGTGGTGGGGGAGATCAGGGCGGCGTTCTGAGGGGCGTGGGGCGGCCGGGTGAGGGGCGCGGTCGTCCGGGGGCCCGAAAATCCGCGCGACCACGGTGCGGTCGTCGACCTACGGTGAGGGCATGACCCGCCGTGCCGACATTGACGTACGTCCCATCACCGAGGCCGAGTTCGCCGACTGGAACCGCGCCCTGAACACCGGCTTCCTGAGACCCCCGAACGTGCCCGAGGAACAACTGGAGGGCCGCCGGGCCCAGTTCGTGCCGGGCCGGCTGCTCGGCGCCTTCGACGGAGAGCGCTGCGTGGCGACCTACCGGTCCTTCGACCAGGAGGTCACCGCCGTCGGAGGCGCGCTCGTCAGGGCCGACGCGATCTCCAACGTCACCGTCACCCCGACCCACCGCCGCCGCGGCCTGCTCACCCGCATGATGGCCCAGGACCTCACGGCGGCGAAGGACCGCGGTGACGTGGTCGCCACCCTGATCGCCGCCGAGTACCCGATCTACGGCCGGTACGGCTTCGGCCCCGCCACCACCGCGGCCGAGTGGGCGGTCGACGTGCCCCGCGCCGGTCTCGACCCGCGCCGGGCGGTCCCGGCGGACGGCGGCCGTATCGACCTCGTGGACCCCGGGGACATCCGCAAACTCGGCCCCGAGCTGCACGAGCGGCTGCGCCGGGCCCAGCCGGGCGCGGTCAGCCGCGCGGACCTGTGGTGGCAGACCAGGACCGGAGCCGTCGCCGTGGACGGCACCCCCTGGGTCGAGCCCTTCTTCGCGGTGTACCGCTCGGCGGCCGGCGAGGCCGAGGGCATCGTCTCCTACCGGACCGACGACCACTGGGGCGACGCCAAGCAGCCGCTGAACACGGCGACCGTCGACTGGCTGGAGGCCGTGACCCCGGCCGCCGAGCGCGCGCTGTGGCACTACCTGTGCTCGATCGACTGGATCGTGACGGTGAAGAGCGGCCGGCGGGCCCCCGACGACCTGCTCCCGCACCTCCTGCCCGACCCGCGCGCGGCCAGGATCACCTCCCGGGCGGACTGGCTGTGGGTGCGGATCCTGGACGTTGTACGGGCGCTGGAGGCGCGGACGTACGAGGGGCAGGGGTCGCTGGTGCTGGAGGTCGCCGACCCGGGCGGACTGACCGGCGGGCGGTGGCGGCTGGAGGCCGGAGCGGACGGGGCGTCCTGCACGCCGACCACCGAGAGCGCCCATCTCGTGCTCGACGTGGCCGAGCTGGGGACGCTGTGGCTGGGCGACGAGTCGGCCGTACGGCTGGCCGCGCTCGGCCGGGTCGGGGAAGAACGAGCGGGCGCCGCCCGTGTGGTCGACGCCCTGCTGCGTACGTCCAGGCGGCCTTGGTGCCCGGACATGTTCTGAGCCGACTCCCTTCTGCCGGTGACGGTCGGGTGTGCGCATCCGTAGCGCGTGCTCTTGCTGCTTTTCGGTTGTGGCCGTGCTTTTCGGTTGTGGCTGTGCGATGTGCCGTATGCGGTTGTGGCTGTGCCTGTCGTGGTGCGTGTGTGCTGTTGTGTTGTGTGGTGCCGACTGACTGTCCGGGCTCCCGGCTCCCCTCCGGAAGGGGGCCCGGACAGCAGTACGCCGGTTCAGCCGGACTGGGCGAGCAGCACGGTGGTCCCTGTCACCGCGGTGGCCAACCCCCCGAAAGGTCTGACCACGTTGCTCAAGTTGGCTGCCAACTTTACTCTCCTTATCTCCACTTGGAAGCGGCTCATAACCACCTTCTTGCGAACTGCCTAAAGATGGCGAGAAGTTGTAGTGTTTGGTCGTGGAGCCGGAACATGCCCCCGTCAAGGGACGGAAGAGACCGCAGCGGCCACAGGCGACACATCGCGAGGTGGCCGACGAACTGCGTGCCCGGATCAGGACCGGCCGGCTGCGGCCGGGCCAGCGCATGCCCACCCAGGCCCAGTTGGCCGACGAGTTCGGCGTGGAGCGCGGCGCCGTCCGCCAGGCCCTGCGCATCCTGCAGTCGGAACGTCTGCTCACCAACGTCTCCAGGGGGAGCCCGGCGACCGTCGCACCGGACCCGCGCGGCGCCCTGACCGGGCCGCAGGCGCCGCCGATGCCCACCACGGTCGCCCTCGCGCCCCGGATCACCGAGGCCTTCGCCGTCCCGCACGTCGAGATCGACGCGGTGTGTCTGACCTCGGTCTCCCTCACTCTCGCCATCGGCGAACCGCTGCGCCAGATCCACGCGGGGCGGCTGAAACCGGCCAAGGTCGATGTCCGCGTCCTGCTGCCGAGCCGCGACATCGACCTGGCCTTCCCGGTGGCGGTGACCGGCGGCGCGGCCGGCGGCCCGCTGCACGAGCGGTGGCTGGCGATGCGCAACGCCCAGGGGCAGGTGCTGCGGCACAACCTGCTGAGCCTGCGCGCCACGCACGGCATCGACGTGCGCGTCTCCTTCCGCGCGCTGCCCTTCACCCCGCTCGTGAAGCTGTACGTGCTCAACGGCACGGAGGCCCTGTTCGCGTACTACACCCTCAGCCGGCGTGCGCAGGAGATCGACCACGAGCGACTGGAGCTGTACGACGCGGAGGGCGTCCGCTCGACGCTGTTCGCCTTCGGGCAGGGCGGCGGCCTGCGCGACGCGGGGTTCGTGAAGCAGTCGGGGCTGTGGTTCGACGCGCTGTGGGGGACGATCAGCTCGGATCTGCTGCTCACCGCCTGATCATCCCCGGGTCACAGCGCGGGCCCCGTGACCAGGAGGGCCAGCAGGACGGCTCCGGCGGAGCTGACGGCCGGGCTCTTGGCCTTGACACCCACGGTGAGCAGCAGCAGACCGACGATGCCCAGGGTGCCGTACCTCCACTGGACGGCCTGTTCAAGGGTGACGACGAGGACCGCGGAGACCAGGGCGAGGACGGGCATGGTCTTTCCCCCTTCGGAAGTCCGGAACGGTAAACTTCCGCCAACTAGACCAGGTTGGCAACCAACTCTCCCTAGGTTGTCCCCACTTGGCTGCTATCTATAAACAAGTTTTAAACAACTTCCTGTAGGTAGGTCGAAGTTGTAGCGTTTGGTCGTGACTCAGGAGAACGTGTCCGTGAACGGCAGCAGAAGGCTCTCGTCGCAGGAGATCGCCGACGTCCTGCGTGAACGGATCCGCGGGGGAGACCTCAAGGCGGGCGACCGCCTGCCCACCCAGGCCGAGCTGGCCGACGAGTTCGGGGTGGAGCGCGGCACCGTCCGCCAGGCCCTGCGGGCACTCCAGGAGGACGGACTGCTCACCAACGTCAGCAAGGGCAGTCCGCCGCGCATCGCCGAGCCCGCCACGCCCCGGGGCGAGCCGCAGCCGACGATGGTGGCGCTCGGACCGCGGCTGGCGGAGGCGTTCTCGGCCCGGCGCGTGCGGGTCGACGTGGTGTGCCACACCTCGGAGACGCTGATGCTGGCCCTCAGCGAGCCGCTCCGGCTGATCCACGAGGGCCGCGTCCACCCGGAGTCCATCGACTTCCGCGTCCTGATGCCGTCGCGGGACATCGACCTGGCCTTCCCCGTCCTGGTCGAGGACGAGGAGGACGACCCGGTCCACCAGCGCTGGCTCCAGATGCGCAACGCCCAGGCCCGGGTGCTCCAGCACAATCTGCACGCCGTGCGCTCCACCCACCACGTCGACGTGCACATCGCCTTCCGCGCCCTGCCCTTCACCCCGCTGACCAAGCTCTACCTGCTCAACGGCGAGGAGGCCCTCCTCGGCCACTATCTGCTGACCCGCCGCGAGGAGGAGTACGAGAGCCGCACCCTGGAGATGTACGACGCCCTCGGCTCCCAGTCGCTGCTGTTCTCCTTCCTGAAACGGGCGGGCCACCGGGACGCGGTCTTCGTGGCGGAATCACAGAAGTGGTTCGACGCCCTCTGGGAAACCATCAGCACGGACATGACACTCTCCTAGTGACTTCTGACGCGACACGGACCACAACGGCGGCGGACACGCAACGGCTCGGGCGCCTGGTGGGCGACGCCCGTTTCGTGCTGTGGGACTTCGACGGACCGATCTGCCGCCTCTTCGCCGGCCACACGGCACAAGGGGTCGCGGCGGACCTCGTCGACTGGCTCGGCAGCCGGGGACTGCGCGGCCTGCTCAGCGAGCCGGAACGCGAGTCGCCCGACCCCCACGCGGTACTCCGCGCGGTCGACCGCCGCCACCCACGCAGCGACCTGGTCGAGGAACTGGAGGAACGGCTGACCCAGGAGGAGCTGCGGGCCACCGCCTCCGCCATGCCCACCGCGTACGCCGACCCGCTGATCCGCACCTGGACGGCCGTCGGGGTGCGGCTGGCCGTCGCCACCAACAACTCCCCGCGCGTCGTGCGCGCCTACCTGGCCGGCCGGGGCCTGCTGCCGTGCTTCACCCCGCACATCTACGGCCGCACCCAGGAACTGCGGCTGCTCAAGCCGGACCCGCACACCCTCGTGCGCGCCCTGAGCGCGATGGGTGCCGAACCGTCGGCCTCGCTGTTCATCGGCGACTCCCCCTCCGACTGCGAGGCCGCCAGGCGCGCCCGGGTGCCGTTCCTCGGCTACGCCCGCAACGACCGCAAGGCAAAGCACCTGCGCGAGGCCGGCGCGGACACGGTCGTGGACTCCCTGGAACCGCTCCTGCACCTGCTGCGGGGCCGACCGGTCGGCTGAGCCGCTCTCACGCCTGGGCCATCAGCAGGAGGAAGAGCACGACGCCCACGGACACGCAGGTCGTGTTCCGGGCCCGCATGCCGATCGCGAGCAGGCACAGGCACAGCAGCCCCAGGGCGCCGTACCGCGAGCCGATCACCTGGTCGAGCCCCATCATGAGGACTGCGGACAGGATCTGTGTGAGCACCATGACTCCCCCAGCGTCACTATGCGAGAAGCGCGCAACATGCGGTCCAATTGGACTGGTTGTCGCTGTCTGGATGCTTCCCGGTCGACGAGATCCCTTAACTGGCCTGCAAAATGGACTGGTTGGTTGACCGGAAGTGGTGTGCTGCCGGACGCGGAGAGGTACGGTCGGTGGGTGAAGGGCGGGAACGCCGGGGACGGCGGAGGCAGGGAGTTCGAGCGCGTCGCGGGAGAGCTGCGGGCGCGCATGACCAACGGCACCTACGGCCTCAACGCGTACCTGCCGCCCCAGCGTGAGCTGGCCGGCCTCTTCGGCGTCTCCCGGGACACCGTGCAGCGCGTGCTCAGGGAGCTGGTGAACGAGGGCTGGATCGAGACGCGCCAGGGCAGCGGTTCCCGAGTCGTCAGGACGCAGTACATCCACTCGCCGACCAGCAGCGGGCGGCCCGACCGCACGGTGACGCTGGGCCCCCTCATCAACGAGGCCTTCGAGCAGAGCGAAGTCGTCCTGGACGTTTACACGCTGACGTCGGAGTCGCTGGAAGCGCACATCCGGACGCAGACCGAGCGCCTGCGGGCCGGGCAGATCGCACCCCGGCGCATCGCCCTGCGCATGCTGCTGCCCTCGGAGGACCTGGATCCCCCCTACTGGCGGACCGGGAACCCCGAGGACGACCGGGCCTTGAAGCAGCGACTCCTGGGCATCGCGCACCGGCACACCCTGTCACTGCGCACCGTGCTGAACGACTGGCGGCAGATGCGACTGGTGCCCTCGGTCGACGTCTCGATCCGCTGGGTGCCGCTGATGCCGACCTTCAAGCTCTATCTGATCAACGAGTCCGCGGCACTGCACGGCCTCTACGAGGTCTTCGAGCGCCCCATCGAACTGGACGACGGCCGGGAGGTCGTGGCCACCGACGTCTTCGGCCTGGGCGCGCGGCTCACCCACCACGTCAAGGACGCCGACCCCCATGCGCAGGACACGGTGTTCGTGGAGGGCATGCAGGCCTGGTTCGACTCCGTCTGGGAGCACCTCAGCGCCGCGCGGTGAGCGACGGACGCCCTGCGGCGAGCGCGCGGGCGGCCTCGGCGAGGGGCCGGTGCGAGGAGACCACCGCGTCCGCCCCGTGGTGCCGCATCTCCTTGGCGCGGACCTCGTCCGCGGTGAACCCGAGAAAGCGCGTCCCGGCCCGGCGGGCGGCTGTCAGATCGGTGATCTGGTCCCCGACCACAAGGCACGCCCCGGCGGGCAGCGAGAGGTGCGCGAGGGCGCGGTGCACACAGTCGGGATGCGGTTTCATGCGGCGGGCGTCTGCGGGGTCCCGGCCGCAGACCGCCTCGAAAAGGCCGTGCATCTCCCGGCGTTCGAGATAGTCGCGGATCGGCCCCTCCGCGTTGTTGCTCACGATCACCATGCGTACGCCGAGGGCGTCCAGCGCGCGGACCAGCGTGGTGAAATCCGGAGTCGGCGCGGCGGAACGGACCGCGGCCAGCTCCTGCGCGGCGACGATGTCCTCCGCGATCGCGAGCGGCCTCGGATCGCCTGCCCGCGGTGCCCGGCGTTCGTACATCGCTCTCAGGAGCCGGAGAATTCCGTGGGAGTCGCGGCAGGCACTCACGTCCGGATCGAGGGAATTCCAGTAACGCCGCGCATTCTCCTTGATCCGGTCGGCGACATCCGCGGTGGAGGCCCCTTTGAAGAGGTCGCACACGGGTCCGTCGAAGTCGAACAGAACGGCTCGTACGGGCGGAATCAGGGCCGCGAGGGCGGCCGTGCCGTCGAAGGCGTCTCCCACAGGTCTCCTTTGGAGGGCCGGGTTCTCCGCGTGCGGTCGAGCACCGTGGAGTAACGTGCATCCCTCTTACCCCATTGGCGCCACCGGGATGGGTAGAACGCACGAAATGGCACCCCGATTGCTCTCGCCCGTCAGACAGCGAGCCGAAGCGCTGAACGACGGCATGTCTCTCGTCAGGGGACCTCTCAAGGGGTACCACCACGAGACGTACGTACTGTCGCCGCCGGGCGGGACCGGGCGCGTCAAACTGCGTGAGCCGCGTGCCACGAGCCTGTGGTTCGACCGCAGGTGCTTCCAGTCGGAGGAGGAACTGCTCCGCGGCCTGAAGGGGCGCGTCGACCGGGTCCCCGATGTCGTCGATGTCGAGGGCATGGGGCTCCAGACGTTCATCGAGGGCCGGACCCTCGGCGCGCACCGGTGGTGGGGCCGGGAGGTGCCCGACGCGGTGTTCGAGCAGATCGTGGGCGTATTCCGGCAAATGGTGCCCATCACCGCCGAGACCCTGCGCGTGGAGCGGCGCTGCTCGCCGCAGGACGCCCCGGACGACGGGGACACTGACGCCTTCCTGAAACGCCTCGTCGTCTTCGTCGAGGAACAGGTCTACGCGGCCAACCGGGCGGAATTCGGCGGGCTCTTCGCGGAACTCGGAGTACGGGAGGAGGCACTCGCGCATCTGGAGAAGAATGTCTCCGGACTCACGGAAAGGCCCTTCTGCCTGCTCCACGGAGATCTGCACCGCGAGAATTTCATCATCGACCCGCAGGGCGGTCTCTGGACCATCGACTGGGAGCTGGCGATGGTGGGGGACCCGCTCTACGACCTCGCCACCCACCTGTATCTGATGCGGTATCCCGCCGGCCAGGAAGAGCGCCTGATCGGGGCATGGCGCGAGGTCGTGGAGGAGATCCGTCCCGGCAGTTCCCGGGCGTGGGAGCACGACCTGCCGCTGATCACCGGCTTCAAGAAGGGCCAGTCCGTCTTCACCGACACGGTCCGCGCCGCCAAGTCCCTGCGCGACGAGGCGGGTTTCCGCTGGGCCGCGCTCCCGCGGGTGGCGGGGAGACTGCGGGACACCCTGGCCGCCGCCGCCGTGCCGCTCGGCCTGGAGGACGTACCGAACCGCCGGCAGGTGATGGCGGCGCTGGTGCGCTGGCACTGTGAGACGGCCGGTGCGCGGGCCGGGGAAACCCGCACCGCGAAGCGCTAGCATCCCCAGTGGCGTTCCCTCTTCCCGGCAACGTTCTCCTCCTCACCGGCGTACCGCGGTACGGGCATGTCGCAACTGCCGCTCGCGTGTACATTCCTCCCGCTTGGTTCCCGCTCACCCTCGGCACGACACCCCTCGGGAGCGCCCATGAGCGCACACGCCTCTCCCTGCCCACGCTGCCCCCGTCCGTCCGACGCGCTCGCCCGCGAGTTCCGCGACCGCGCCCTGGCCGAGGGCACGGCGAAGGGCGGCCACCACAACCGGAACCACGTGCGGCCCCTGCCGCGGCGCCTGGCCCTCAGGCTCGGGTGCGAGCCCGGCAGCCGGGCCATAGTCCGGGTGCCGGTGTCCGGGTCGCCGGCCGTGGTGATCCGGACCTGGCCCCTGTGGCAGGAAGGGCATCTCGTCCACGCCGTCCGGGAGGCCGTCCCCTGGGCGCCGGACTGCCTCGCCCAGTACGACGACTTCGCCGTCCACAGCCATGTGGACGGCGTCCCGCTCTCCCATCGGTACGAGGACGGCAAGCCCGTCGACGGGTGGGGGATCGAGTGGCTGGTCGGAATCCTTGTCCTCATCCACGGTGTCAAGTCCCCCGCACTGCCGCCCCTGCCCCGGGGGTGGCCCGCCGACGGGGACGGCCAGGGCTTCCTGCGTACTCAGGCGCACGCCGTCGACCGGCAGATCGTGCGCCGCAACCGGCCGGACTTCCAGGCGCTGTTCGAGGAACTCGGCGTGCCCCCGGACGCCATGGCGCGGATGGCCGCGAGGGTGCCGCGCATGGCCCCCCGGCCGTTCGGCCTGCTCCACACCGACCTGCACCGCGACAACGCGCTCCTGACGGAGGGCGGCGAGCCGCGCGTGGTGCCCCTCGACATGGAACTGGGCACCTACGGCGACCCGTTGCACGACCTCGCGACGCACCTCGAACGCATGCGGTACCCCGACGACCAGCGGGAGGAGGTGATCGCCGTCTGGGCGAGGACGATGAGGGAGGCCTGCCCCGACGCCGCCAGGGACCTGGAACCCGATCTGCCGCACTACGTCGGCTTCGAGCGCGCCCAGTCCGTCTACCCGGACGTTGGTACGGGCCGCTCTCGCCCTGCGGGGGAAGGCCGACGAGGAGGGCATGGCCGCCGCGACGGAGCAGGTGTGCCGGGCCCTGGAGAAGGCCCGGGAGCCGCTCGACCTCGCGAGGGTGCCCGGCCCGAGCGAGGTCGAGGGCGCCCTGGCCGAATGGCTGTCCGGACGGGAGCCGAGCGCGCCCGGCCTCCGGACCGGTCCCCGGCCGTCCCGGGTTCCCGGAAGGCCCCGTCGCGGTCCGGAGCCCCGGACCGAGCACACCGGCGGATCCCGCGCGCCGGGAGTCCGGCGCCGGAAACGCGGCTTCCTCGGCGCGGGCGCCGTGCTGCGTGCGACCGGGACCCTTCGCCAGGTCGTGGACGTGGCCGTCCTGCTGGGCCGACGGGCGCTGAGCCGCGTCGTCGCCGCGGGGACCGCCTGTCGCGACGGACTCGGCCGGCCGGCCGTCGGTGCGCGACCGGCGCCGCGCAGGCTCCGGGAGGCCGTGCGCTCCGTCTGGGCGGCGGTGTCGGAACCCGGCGGGGCGAGTCCGCGCGGCGCCGGTGCGTAGGCTCGCCCCATGAGCGACCCCGGTCTGCGTGAGCGCAAGAGGCAGCGCACGATTCAATCGCTGTCGGACATCGCCGTCGGGCTCTTCGTGGCGCGCGGCTTCGACGCCGTCTCCGTCGCCGAGGTGGCCGCCGCGGCCGAGGTCTCCAAGCCGACGCTCTTCCGGTACTTCCCGGCCAAGGAGGACCTCGTCCTGCACCGCATCGCCGACCACGAGGGCGAGGCGGCCCGGGTCGCCGGGCAGGGGCCGACGCCCCTCGATGCGCTGCGGCGGCACTTCCTCGCGGGGCTGGAGCGCCGCGATCCGGTGACCGGGCTCAACGACACCCCCGATGTCCTCGCCTTCCACCGGCTGCTCTACGGCACCCCCGCCCTCGTCGCCCGTCTCCACGGTCACCTGGAGCGGTCCGAGGCCGCGCTCGCCGAGGCCCTCGGCGGTGACCTGGAGGCCAGGCTGGCCGCCGGTCAGATCATCGCCGTACAGCGGATCCTCGCCCAGGAGAACTGGCGGCGGATCGCGGCCGGGGAGCGGGCGGCGGACGTACGGGGGGACGCGGTGGCGGCGGCGGAGCGGGCGTTCGGGGCGTTGGCGAAGGGGCTGCCGCGGCACGCGTGACCCGGCGGCGGCGGGGACGGCGACAGTGGAGTGTTTCGTGACCGGGATAAGAATGTAACTCAGTCACGCTATTCGGGTACGCTCGGCCCAATGACGCCACCCGACCCCGCCCTCCGGCACGCCCTCGACCGGGAACGTGCCCACCACGAGCGCTGCCGCGCCGTCCTCGCCGCGATGGTCGAGGACGCCCAGGAACACGTCGTCACCGGTGCGGACGCCTCCGCCTCGGGCGCCGACGCCGAGGTTCTCGGGTACCGGCTGCGCAGCCGGGCCAAGGCCATGCGCGAACTTCCCGAGGGGCCGCTGTTCTTCGGGCGGCTGGACTTCACGGAGACGGCGGCGGAGATGGCAGCGGAGTCGGCCGTGGACGGGGGACGGGCCCTGCACATCGGCCGGCTGCGGATCACCGAGGACCCCGCCGCCCCGCCCCTCGTCGTCGACTGGCGCGCCCCCGTCTCCCGCGCCTTCTACCAGGCCACCGCCCGGGACCCGCACGGCGTCGCCGTCCGCCGCCGCTTCGGCTGGGCGCCCGGCGGCAGCGGGGACCCGGCCGACCTCACCGGACTGGAGGACGAACACCTCGGCCGGGGCGAGTCGCGCACGAGCGACATCGTCGCCCGGGAGATCGAACGCCCCCGCGTCGGGCCCATGCGGGACATCGCCGCCACCATCCAGCCCGAGCAGGACGACCTCGTCCGCGCCCAACTCACCGCCACCGTCTGCGTCCAGGGCGCCCCGGGCACCGGCAAGACCGCCGTCGGCCTGCACCGGGCCGCGTACCTGCTCTACACCCACCCGCGGCGCGTCCAGCGCGGCGGACTGCTCATCCTCGGCCCCAACCCCACCTTCCTCGCCTACATCGCCGAGGTGCTCCCCGCCCTCGGCGAGACCGGCGTACGGCAGTCCACGCTCCCCCAGGAGATCGCCCGGCACCCCGTCACCGGCACCGACGACGAACGGGCCGCCGCCGTCAAGCACGACGCCCGGACGGCCGAGGTGCTGCGCCGCGCCCTGTACGCGCGCGTGGACCCCGGCGCCGCAGGCCCCCTCGTCGTACCGGACGGCTCGTACCGCCGGCGCGTCCCGGCCGAGGAACTGGCCCGGATCGTGGCGGACGTACGCGAGGAGCAACCGCCTTACGCCGTCGGGCGCGAGCGGGTACGGGCCCGGATCGTGCGGTACCTCCAGGACCGGGCCGAACGCCGCAGCGGCCCGCGCACCGACGCCTGGGTGCGCCGGATCGAACGGGCCCGCCCGGTCGGCGCCTGCCTCGACGCCGTGTGGCCCCGGGTGCGCGCGGAGGAGGTCGTCGCCGAACTGCTCGGTGATCCGGGCGGGTTGGCGCGCGCCGCCGAGGGGCTGCTGGACGACGAGGAGCAGAAGGCGCTGCTGTGGACGGGCCGGGCGCCGCGGTCGTGGAGGTCGGCGCGCTGGTCGGCCGCCGACCTGGTCCTGCTCGACGAGGTGGCCGGGCTCCTCGAACACCCCGCAGGCTACGGCCACATCGTCGTCGACGAGGCCCAGGACCTCTCCCCGATGGAGTGCCGGGCCATCGCCCGCCGGTCCGCCTTCGGCTCGCTCACCGTCCTCGGGGACCTGGCCCAGGGGACCACGCCGTGGGCCGCGCGGTCCTGGCCGACGCTGCTCGCGCACCTGGGCAGGCCGGAGGCGGCCGTGGTGCCGCTGACCACCGGATTCCGGGTGCCGCAGGCGGTCGTCGGCCTCGCCAACCGGCTCCTCGCACGGCTGGACGTGGACGTGCCGGAGGCCCGTTCCCTGCGCGGGGACGGCGAGTTGAGGCTGCGCGAGGTGGCGCCCGGCGCCGTGGCGGACGCGGTCGTGGACGCCGTACGGGACGCGCTCACCCGGGAGGGCTCGGTGGGTGTCGTCGTCGCCGACCCGGACCTGCCCCGGCTGCGCCGGGCCCTCGCCGCGGCCGGGATCGCGGCGGCGGGACCGGAGTCGCCGGGCGCCCGGGTGGCCGTGGTGCCGGCGGGCGTCGTCAAGGGCCTGGAGTACGACCATGTCGTCGCCGTCGAACCGGCGGCGATCGCGGAGGCGGAGGGCCCGGGAGGGCGGGGCCTGCACCGGCTCTACGTGGTCCTCACCCGCGCGGTGTCCCGGCTGGACGTGGTGCACGCGCGGCCACTGCCGTTCTGACGGACCGGCCCGCCACGTCCCTCTGGTCGCGGCGGTCAGGTCGCGGGGGAGCGGGTGGAGGCGATCACGACGGATGTGTAGGGCATGGTGGCGTGGCCGCCGAGCCTGTCGATCGCGGCCCCGGCGCTGTCCAGGACCTCCGCCATCCTGTCCGCGGGGAGTTGGGTGAGGCCGCCGAAGGTGGGGAGCTGGTCGAGCCACTCCGCTCGGGAGTAGGTGCGCTCCCAGGAGAAGCGCCACTGCTCCGGCTCGCTGAAGCCGCCGGTCCGCCGGATCCCGTCGGCGATCCTCGCGAACAGCGGCTGGTACGCGTCCACGGCCGAGCCTTTCAGCACGCCGGGGTTGAACGGGGAGCCGGGGGCGACCCGTTGGAGTGCCTCGGCGAGGGCGTCGATCACCTCGGCCGGGGGTTGGGGGACGTGGTGGAAGGGGGCGAGCAGGCCGCCGGGACCGAGCACCCGGGCCGCCTTGGCCGCGCCGGCGACGGGGTCCACCCAGTGCCAGGCGGTACCGGCGACGACCGCGTCGAACCGCCGCCCGGCCGGCTGCCAGTCCTCGAACCTGGCGACCTCGACCTCGATACGGTCGCGTCGCGCGAAGGAGGCCATCCGTTCGTCGGGCTCGACAGCGAGCACCGTGCACCCGGCCGCCCGGAACTGCCGGGCCTCGATGCCGGTCCCGGCTCCGACGTCGAGGACGCGCCGACCGGGGCTCGCCGCGACGATCCTGTCCACCAGGGCCTCGGGATACGGCGGTCGGGCGCGGTCGTAGCGCTCGGCGTCCACGCCGAACGACTCGGCCGTCAGCCGGTGGCGGTGGGGCTCGGGTCCGGGGGTGTCCGGCTGTCCCTGCGATAGAGTGGGCATACGCCCACACTAATGGGCGGTTGCCCACTTGTTAAGGCGGGGCGGCGCGGAAAGGGAGACAATGCCGTCAGGGGTGCACATCCACAACGTGCGCGGCCAGTTGTTCGAGGCCGCCGAGCGCGTTCTGCTGCGGGACGGGCCCGACGCGCTGACCAGCCGGGCGGTCACGGAGGAGGCGAGCTGTGCCAAGGGTGTGCTGCACCGGCACTTCACCGACTTCGACGCCTTCCTCGCGGAACTGGTCCTCGACCGCGTCCGCGGCGTCGAGGAACGGACGACGACTCTGCGCGCCGCCGCCGGCGCCGGGAGCGTGGTGGACAACCTCGCCGACGCACTGCGGGACCTGTTCGGGCCGGTCACGGTGGCGATCGTCGCGCTCATCACCTTCCGCGACGGCGCCCGCGCCCGGCTGCGCGAGGCCGGTCTGACCGGCATCCCACTGGTCGCGCAGGGCACCGTCATGCTCGCCGAGTACCTCACCGCCGAGCGGGACTTGGGGCGCCTGGCCGGTGACGCCGACATCGACACCCTCGCCCCCACCCTCGTCGGGGCCGGGCACCTGCTGTTCGCCGACCGGTCGAGCGCCCCGCCGCCGACCGCCGCCGTCCACAGGATGGTGACCACCGTCGTCGCCGGCGCACTGCCACCACCCCGGACGTGACTCCGCCCCTGTCCCCGGGACGGGCAACTCCGGTGCCGCCGCCCTGCTCAAGGAGGGCGAGCCGACCAGGCACGGTCAGGGCCGCGAGGTCCGAAACGCGCGATACCGCCGGAAGGCTTCGCGGCTGTCGGGAGTGAAACGCCACTCCAGCAGGGCCGAGCCAAGCTCCGGCTCGCTCAGCCGGCCGTGCCAGTCGACCTCATCGGGATCGGGGACGACGGCGCCCGGCACCACGGCCTCATGCACACCGAGCCAGTGCGGACTCAGGCCACTGCGGCTGACGTACGCGACACACGAGCCCCCAGCTCTTCGGCCGGCCCGGGGAAGAGGGACACCCGCTCCGACCGCCGGTGGACGAGAATCCGGCGGCTGACCACCCCCAGCATCCGACCTTGATCATCGACACGTTCCACCAGTTCATCCGTAATGAGCAGGCGCTCCAGCTCAGTAGCCCATACGTTCGACCGCATGGCTGACGAGTGTTTCGGGCATCCACGGCTCGCCGCGATCTATGACCCACTCGACCCCGATCGCAGCGATCTCGACGCGTACGTCCGGATGACGGAGGAGTTCGGGGCACGTGACGTGCTGGACATCGGCTGTGGAACAGGCGTGTTCGCGCTTCTGCTGGCTGAACGCGGGATCGAAGTCGTGGGCGTCGATCCCGCTCAAGCGTCCATCGACGTGGCCCGAGCCAAGCCGGGCGGCGAGCGAGTGCGCTGGATCTGCGGCGATGCCACGACACTTCCGCCGATGCGGGTCGACCTGGCAACCATGACGGCGAACGCCGCCCAGGAAATCCCAGATCCGCAGGCATGGCGCGCGACCCTGCGTGGCGCGTACGAAGCACTGCGGCCCGGCGGCCCTCTGGTGTTCGAGACCCGGGATCCAGCCGGACGCGCCTGGGAGGGGTGGAACCGCGAAGCCTCATACCGCGTGACGGAGATCCCGGATGTCGGCGCCGTCGAGAGCTGGGTCCAGGTGATTGAGGTGCGCGAACCGCTGGTGACGTTCCGCTGGACCTACGTGTTCGCTGCCGACGGGGAGGTGATGACGTCGGACTCCACCTTGCGCTTCCGCGAGCGGCAGGAGGTCGAGGCGGAGCTGATCGCGCAGGGATACGTGGTGGACGACGTACGCGACGCGCCCGACAGGCCGGGCAAGGAGTTCGTCTTCGTCGCGCGAACGTCCGTAGCTCGGCTCACGGGAGACTTCGCCGCGCAGATCCAGCGGGAAACCCTCACAAGCGCTGGGAACGGACATACCGCGTGAAGTCACAAGAGGCTGTGACTCGTCACGCTAGATGTCGTTTCGTGTACCGGCGACCTGGTGGCTTGAGATGGGAATGGCACGCTAACTGTCGTCAGATCGGCACGATTCTTGTCGTGTAGAGAGTGTTTGCACGCAAGTTGTCGTCAACTTCGAAGAGGGCGCCCGCGCCGGGGTCCGGACCGGTTTCCCTGGCATGGTGGACGATCCGCGTGGTTCTGGTGCCTCGTACTCGTCGGCTGATCCGCGAAGCAGTTCAGCGGCGGTGTTGTGGTCGCATTCGTGCGGTTGGGAAGACCTGTTGGTGCCTGTGTCGCTCACTCCGGGGCGGCGGTTCCTGGTGCTGACTGAGGGCTGGCAGCGTCGTTGGACGGCAACATGGCGGTACGCCGGGGACAAGGTCACGTGCTCGGTAGATGATCTGGCCGCGGTGCCGCGTTCCGGCCTCGGCCCTGTACGCGGGTTCACGTGGCGGCGGGACCAGCGTCATCGTCCCGGTCTGGAGTATCTGGTCAGCACGCGGCGCCAGCACGGCTTCGAGAGTTTGGAGGAGGACCGACTGCTGCTGGTCCTGGACTTCTGCGGTGAGGTGGTGGAGGTCCTCTCGCAGCCGCTGGAGATGAGGTTCCAGACGGCGGACAAGTGGCGGAAGCACACGCCGGACTTCCTCGCGGTGACTGCGGCGGGGACATGGCTGATCGATGTCCGCCCTGAGCGGTTGATCAAGGCAGGAGACCTGGAGTCGTTCGCGGCGACGCAGGAGATGGTGCTGTCCTGCGGCTGGCGTTACGCGGTCGCGGCCCGTTGGCAACCGCACGCCATGACGACACTCGACACGTTGGCTGCCGGTCGCAGGCCGACGCGCGATCTGCTCCAGCTCCAGCCGACACTGCTGGCCAGAGCTGAGCGAGGGGGCAGATTCGGCGAACTCGCGGCCGGACCCTACTGGCCGGTGGCCCGCGCTCAGTTGCTCCATCTGCTCTGGCACCGCCGCCTCGGGGTGGACCTGTCCCGGCCGCTCACGGACGGCTCCTGGCTGGTCGCGGCGGGAGGCGTGAGGTGACCGCGGAGGCTCTGGACCTCTCGCCCGGGGCGGCAGTCGTCCTGGACAGTGAGGAATGGTTGGTCGAACGGCAGGAACCGCATCTGGGACGAGTACATCTCGTGAGCCACGACGGCACCCGTGAGTGCCTCAGCTACCGCTTCCTGCTGAATCACCCGCACTGCCGTTCCTCATCGCGCACATCCTCACAAGGGGCGAACCGAGGACGCCAGCAGATGACGCTGAGCGATCTGAAGCCGGAGAAGGTCGCCCTGGTGGAACTGCGGTTCGAGCACCTGATGGAGGTCAACTGCGGTTTCCGCAGCGGCGATCCTTTCCGTCCCCGGCCGGGTGAGCCCAGGCCCGAGTACGATCCGGACCGCACCACGCTGACCGAGCGGCGCCGGGCGAAGGCGATGGAGCTGGAGGCGATGGCCCCTACAGAGGCCAGGATGCTGGGCCTGGCCCGGGTGGGGGTCCGGACGCTGGAGCGGTGGGAGAGGAACCGCAGGCGGTTCGGGCTGATCGGCTGTGCCGACAGCCGGTGGCTGCGGGAGAGCGGCGGCCATCCCAGCGTCACCGAGCCGGTCAGGGAAGCGATTCTCGCGGTCCGTCAGGAGACCCTGCACCGGTCCCGGGTGGATGCCCGCACCCGCGAGACCATGATCCACCGCTACATCCGCGAGACCTTCGAGGATCCCGACATCGAGATCCCCAGCTACGAGACGCTGCTGAGGGTCTGGAAGGAATGGTTCGGACCGGGTGGTGCACGGTCCCGCTACGACCGGTCGGCCCAACTGCCCGAGAAGAACGGGCATATGCTCGTTACCCGGCCGGGGCAGGTGGTCGCTCTGGACACCACGGTCTTGCCGGTGATGGTCCGCGAGAGTGTTTTCGGTGATCCGGTGACGGTTCACCTGACCCTGGCCCTGGACGTCTACACGCACTCGATCTGTGCGTTCCGCCTCACCCTCGTGTCGGACACCTCGGTGGACGTGGCGATGGTCCTGCGGGACGTGATGCTCCCGCTGCCGATGAGGGCGGACTGGGACGAGGACATGCAGTGGCCCTACCCCGGGCTTCCCGCCGCCGTGGTGGCGGAGTTCGCCGGGTATCAGGTGGCGGGCCTGCCGTTCTTCGCCCCGGAGACGGTGACGACCGACCATGGGAGCGTCTACCGCAACCATCACCTGGTCGATGTCCAGGAGGTCATCGGCTGCAAAATCCTTCCCGCGAGGGTCCTGCGGCCCACCGACAAATATGCGGTCGAGCGGGTGTTCGGAAGTATCCGTTCGCTGCTGTTCGAGCACCTGCCCGGCTACACCGGTGTCGACGTTGCCGACCGCGGGGCCGATCCGGAGGCCGACAGTGAGCTGACCGTCGAGGCGATGGAGCATCTCATCGCGACCTGGGTTGTCAGGATCTGGCAGGCCCGGAGACTGGGCGAGTACGCCCCGAGCTGGGACCCCGGTGGGGATCACAGCCCGAACTCTCTGTTCGCCGCCTCCTTTGCCCAAGCTGGCTTCGGGATGGAGATCCCCTCACCGGAGCTCTACTACCGGTTCCTGCCCGAACACCAGGTCAGGCGCATCGACAGCCGACGCGGGGTGAAGATCAAGGGGCTGTGGTATTCAGGTGACGCCCTGGAGCCCTACAAGGACCGGGCGTCGAGCCGCGGAGGACGGCACAAGCAGATGTGGATCGTCCACCGCGAGCCCCGGGACCGGCGCGTCGTCTTCTTCCAGGACCCCGTCTCCCACGAGTGGCGCCCTTTGCGCTGGACCGGTCTGCCGCCGGAGGGTGAGGTTCCCGCCTTCGGGGACGTGCGCGTGGAGGAACTGCTCACCCGGGTCCGCCAGGCCGGCCTGAAACCGAAGAGCGATACCGAACTCCTGCCTGTCCTGCTGAGACTGCTCGGCCCGTACGACCCTGTCAGCAACTGGCCGAGTCAGCTGACCAAGGCTCAGCGCACTCAGTACGCCAGGGAGACCATGCAGGCGAAAGCCGCTGCTGCGGACCGCCCCGCTGTGAGCACCGGGGAGCCTCGGGAGCCCGAAGCCGTCGCCGATGTCGTCGCTCTGGAATGGCCCGAGCGGTCCCGGCAGGTGACGGACGCCGTCGACGCGGAACGGCGTCGCCGCCGTGAGCGGGAAACACAGCCCGGTGCGGGTCTCCCACCGCCTCTGGGCGCCAGCTTCCGCACACGCAACCTCTTCGTCCTGCCGGACGAGGGTGAGGACGGTGACGATGACGGCTGAGGAAACACAGAACGCGGACGGGGTGCTGCCGTTCCTGAGGTTCGGCCCGCCGCCGAACCGGCTGACGCATCAGGGCTGGCAGCAGTGGCGCGCGGTCCGTGACACCTTCGTGCCCGCGCCGAGAGTGTCCCTGGACGAATACCGGGCCATGAGCCCGCGCAAGCGTGCCCTCCACGACATCCACCGGGCCGCGACCCACGTGAACCTGCGGATGCAGGAGACCCCGATGAGTGCCCGCGTCACGTCCCTGATGCGCACCCGGATCCAGAACAACGCGCTGAAGTTCGAGCCGGGCACTCTGGACGGACTGATGATCAACGGAGGCGGTTATCAGGGCAAGACGGCGACTGCCTGCGAGACCGCCGCGGCGTTCGAGGACTTCTGGCGCGACCTGCATCACCAGGTCAACCCAAATGCTCTCGCCGGGACCCGCGACCTCTACGCGCCGGTGGCCTACTGCCAGACGCCGGTGAAGGCGACACCGATGGGACTGTGTGAAGCGGTCCTGGACTTCTACGGAGCCCCTTACGGGAAAAACCTCCGGGGCCGCGTCCGCAACCTCCGCGACTCGCTGCACGCCCACTGCACCACCGTTCTCCTGCTGGACTTTACCGACCGCCCGTAGTCCTGCCCGTGATGTCCGTCTGGGACTGTGACCAGCACGTCCTGGACTTGTTTACCGACCGTGTCCGGGACGTTTGTCATGTTCTGGAGTCGGTACGGAGGACAAGTGGTACGGCACGTTGTGGTCGGGGACCTGAGGGTCCAGCGGATCGAGCGGAAGGACGGGCAGCGGTCGTGGACGATCGTCTGGCCCGAGGGCACGCTACACAAGGAGGCGGACCGGTTCCTGCGTGAGCACGAGGGCTCGGGCACGCAGAAGACCTACGCGTACTACCTGGTGGACCACCTGCGGTGGCTGGAGCGCGAGTGCCTGGCCTTCGACACGGTGAAGCTGCGGGACCTGGAACGGTACATGGGCATCGTCGGCGCCGAGGTACGCATACCGCTCGGGGAACCGTGGCGTGTGGGCAAGCGCCCCTACGGCCGCTCGGCGCTGTCGACCGCGGCCGCGTGCCTGAAGGGCTTCTACCTGCAGCAGGCTTCTCGCGGCATCAACGGCGAGCTCGGCAAGAAGCTCGACAAGTCCCGGCTGCCGACGCGGGCGGACAAGCGCCGCTCGTTCCTCGGGCACGTGAAGAACACGCTGCCGACCAACCCGCTGGCACCTAAAGGACCGCACCGCCGGCACCCGAAGATGCTGCCCGAGGGGGCCAGGGAGAGGCTTCTGGAGACGGTGAACGCCGCCCGGGACCGGCTGGTCGTCGATTGGCTCGCCGACGGCGGGCTTCGGATCGGCGAGCTCTGCGGGCTGCACCTGGTCGACCTGCACCTGCGGGAGAACGCGGCCTGCGGCGAGTGCCGAACCCCGCACCTGCACGTCTGCCACCGGCCCGGCAACCCGAACCGGGCCGAGGCCAAGACCAAGCACTCCTGGCGGGTCGAGCGCGGGACGGTGACCGGCGGGCTGATCAAGCGGGTCAGCCCGGCGATGGTGCACTCCTACTTCGAGTACATGACGACCGAGTACCCGCGCGGCGCCGGGCACGGCATGCTCCTGGTCCAGCTGCACGGCGCCGATACCGGCCAGCCGTGGGCACCGGTCGGCGCCCGCCGGATGCTCGGCCGGGCCGGGAAACGCGCCGGGTTGGGACTGGTGAAACCTCATGCCTTCAGGCACACCTTTACCTCGGCGGTCCTCGATGCCGCGGACGGCAACACCCTGATCGCCCGGGACGCCGGCGGCTGGGCCTCGGCCGCGATGGTCGACGAGGTCTACGGGCATGTCAACGTCCACGACCCGGTCTTCGACGCCGCGCTTCGCACGGTCTGGGGTGAGACGAAGTGACCGCGAACTCGCTGCTGCCGCTCTACACCGAACGCCCCGACCGCGAGGGCCGGGACCGGCTGGAGATCCTCACCGCGCTGATCGGTGCCCCGTCCTTCGATCCGATCTTCCGCGGAGTACTCGTACGGGTTCCCCAAGACCACCCCGTCTACCAGTGGGGATGCGTCGTCGGCGCCTGCGAACGCGTCCGGTCCGGAGGGACAGACCTGTGCTCCAACCACCTCCGGCAGTGGGGACAGGTGCGGGAATCAGGCACGACCCGGGCCGAGTTCCTCACCGCGGCACAGCCGCTGCCCCGGGCCGAGTTCGAACGCGAGGGCCCATGCTTGATCTGCCCCGATCGACCGGCGGAGCCGCGAACAGACCTGCGGTTGTGTCGCTACCACTACAGCTCCTGGAAGTACTACGTCGCCCCGCGCGATTCCGCGGCGGACTTCGAGCAGTGGGTCGCCGAGCAGGCGCCCCGCGACGGTTACGGAAACTGCGAGGTCACGGTCTGCCCCGGGCAGGCAGAGTCGCCGCTGGGTTTGTGCAGCTGGCACTGGCACCGCTACAAGCGCGACCGCCGCCCCGGCGGGGCGGCCCTTCCGGGCAGCTGGTGGCAGCGCTACGAGAGCCAGGGCCACCCCGTCCCCGTCTCCTGCACGGACGAGAACGCCTTCCGCGGATGGTGCGCGACGGCCGATCCGGCTCCGCGGCCGGGACTGGTCAACCTGCGCGGTCTGCGGCCGCTGCTGCGAGCCGAGATCCAGTACACCCTGTTCGCCCACACCCAGCAGGACCGGCACAGCATCTGGCGCCTGGACTGGATCCAGAAACTCGTCAACCTCGCGCGTGAACGCGACGCCGGCTCGCTGACCGACCTGGACCTGGACGACTTCCCGCGGTTTCACACCTCGATCGTGAAGAAGATGCTCCACTACCTGCGGCTGGTCTACTTCACCCCCGAGCAGACGCGAGATGCCGGGTTCCTGGAGACCGACCACTTCGGCATCCGCTTCCCCCACCGGGCCAGCCACATCGACCTGACCCGCATCACTCAGCGTTGGCTGCGTGACCTGCTCTGGGACTACACCGCGGAGCTGATCCGCTCGCCCCAGCGCCCGCGCACCGCACAGCCCATCGACGGCATCCGCCGGGCCTGCACCGAGCTGAGCGCGTTCATGGAGGTCGATGCCCCCGGCGGCGGCCATGACCCGAGCTCTTTGCGGGTGGAGATCATGCACCGCTTCATTGCAGATCAGCAGCACCGTGAACGCCATGGGCTGCCCTCGCTGGTGATGAAGGGGCTCTACGGCAAGCTGTCGACGGTCACCTCCGTCACCCGCACCGACGTGTTCAACGGAGTCCGCAAGCTGCTGCGGCACACACTGGAAAACGGCGCCGCCGAACGGCTCGGATTGGACCGCGAGTTCATCATCGCCATGCCGTTCGCCGGCGGTGAGCCACTGCGGGCCCGGCGGCCCTTCCCCGACGAGGTCGCCCGAGCCCTGGCCGACGAGGTAAACCTCGCCCAGCTCGCACAGAACCACGATCCCGACGACCAGGGGATGCGAGACGTTCTGGGAGACCATCGTCGTTACCGGCCGCCGCGTGAACGAGGTCCTCAAAGTGCGCTGGAACTGCATCGGCCGCTACGGCGGCCTGGCGATGTTCTGGCACGACCAGACCAAGGTCGGCAACTACGACACCGCGATACGCATCCCCGACCGGCTCTACGACCTCCTCGCCGAGCGGCAGCGCAAGACGATGGACCGCTTCGTCGCCCGGCATGGACGCCGTCCGACCAGTGCCGAACGCACCCAACTCGCCCTGTTCACCAGCAAGGTCCGCAACCCCGACGGCTCCACCGCCCTGTCCTACCAGTGGTTCCACCGGCGGTTCCGGGAGTGGATCAACGAGCTCGACCTCGGTCAGCTCGTGCCCCATCAGGCTCGCCATACCCTGGCCACCAGCCTGCTTCGGGCGGGAGCCACCCTGACTCACATCCGCCGCTATCTCGGCCAGGTCTCGGACCGAATGGCAGAGCACTACGTACATCTGACCAGCGAAGACCTGGAGAACGTCCTCCAGCACGTCTGGGTCACCGGCCCCGGCACCGCACAACCCGGCGAACTCCTCGCAGGCGAGACCACCCCGCTCACCCGGGAGCGGGCCCAGGCTCTCGCCATCGACCTCGCCCGCCGCAGCACTCCCGCCGAGGGCGGGTTCTGCACCTTCCAGCCGGTCGTCGACGGCGGCGCCTGCCCCTGGAACCTCGACTGCCACAACTGCGACAAGTTCGTGCTGTCCGGCGCCGATCTCCTCTACTGGCGGCGCAAGCGTGAACAATGGCGACTTTTGGCTGAGGGCGCCCCGGACGACGTGACCGCCGACTACCTGCACCGCTACTTCGAGCCCACCGCCCGTGCCATCGACGGCCTGGAGAAGGCCCTGGCCGGCCTCGGCCTCCTCGACGACGCCCTCGCCCTGGACCTGCGCAAACCTCAGGACTACTTCCACCGCGTCTGGTCCACGGCCTTCCGCGCCGCCGACCTCGCCGACGCGGGCGACGAAGAGCAGAGCGAGTACAGCGATACGTACACAACTGACGACAACGACCCCGAGCAGGACATCGCATGAAGACCGCTGCCGTTCCCCAACCCCGCACAGCCGCTGCCCTGGCAGCCCGCCGCCACAAGACCGAGACCGCCCTGCAGCGGGTCCGCGAAGCCATCACCCGGCTCCGGCGTGAGAAAGCCCAGGTCAGCGTCGCCGCCGTCGCCCGCCGCGCGGAACGTCTCCCGCACCTTCCTCTACGACAATCCCGAGGCCAGAGCCGTCATCGCCTCCGCGATGGCCGAGGCCGGAGGCCGCCGGACCCAGTTGCTCGCCGACCAAGACGAGGAACGTGAGGCGACCTGGCGCGAACGCGCCTTGAATGCCGAAGAGGCCCTCAAGACCGCCCGCGGCGAGATCCTCGCCCAGCGCACGCGGATCGGTGAACTCCTCGGTGACATAAGGGACTTGGAAGCCGAATGGACCGAGGAAGCCATCCAGCGGATCACCACCGAGAACACCACCCTCAAACAACGAGTCCGTCAGCTCACGGCCGACAACCGCACCCTGGACGAGCGCCTCAAGGCAGCCCGCTCCAACCTCCGCTTCCAGGACCGCCGCGTCGCCGACCTCGAGGCCCGCATCACCGACCCGGGATCGGCCACCTGATCCCGTCCTCCTGACCAGATCGCGGCCCGTCCACCGTCCCGGTGGACGGGCCGCCCCATGAGACCACCTGGATGAACTTCGGCAACGGCCCCCACTCCCCGACTCCCCGTCGCGGACATGTAGTCTATGAATCGTCGCAGTTCAGAGCCGGTATCCGAGCTCCTGCGGTCGGTAATCTGGACGACATCACCCGGCTGAAGATGCACCGCGAGGACGACCAGGACACCCTCGACCTCATCCGGGACCTGATGAGTCTGAACGTGACCCTCGTACTGATCGGCGTCAACATCCCCGGCTCCGGACTCCTCCGCGAAGGCCGCCACGACCCCCGGACCGGCCAGGTCGTCTTCCCACCGGCCAAACGAGGCAAGAGCCATAACGACGAAGCCGCTACCCAGACCGAGCGCCGCTTCGACCTGATCAACCTCGATCCGTTCAGCTATGACACCCCGCCGGACATCGCGGCCTGGGTCGACCACCTCGCCGGCATCCAAGACCAACTACGCTTGTTCGACACACCGGACGGAATGCTGACCACGGGCACCATGCCCGAGTACCTCTTCAACCGCACCCACGGCATCGTCGGACTGCTCAAGCGGCTCATCGAGGACGGATGCACCCGGGCCATGGAAACCGGACGGGAAGCCCTCACCGAGGATCTGCTCGAAGAGATCACGATCAACCTCGGAAACGTCCCCGGACGTGACGGAGCCGCCGGAGAGATCCCGGACATTCCAACCGAGACGACGGACGGGAAACGCCGAACCGGCCCACGACGCAAGGGACGGGACACCGTCTTCGACGACCGCGGGCAACGGCCCGCCGCAGACGCATGAAAAACCACCGGCCAGCCCCGCAACCGCTGCCTCGGAGTCTCGACCCGCTCCACGACGAATCCCTTGTGGGCTACGTACTCAGACTCGCCTACCGCGCCGGAAGCACCCCGGCCGAGATCACGGTCCGCACCGGCCTGCGCCGAACGGAACTGTCCGGGCTGTCACTACGACCCCTGCACGACCTCGACCCCGGTCAGCTTCAGGCGTTCTCCACCGCCACCAGCCTCACGCCCACCGAAGCCAGGAGCCTTCTTCTCGCCGGCCTCGCCCCTCGCTATGGACCGCTCGACCCATCACTGACCAAGGGGAGGACGGCCCAGTCCCTGATCAGTGGCAACGCGTGGGCTTCCTTCCGCAACACCAGGTACTGCCCCGAGTGCCTGTCCGGCAGCGGCACCGAGATCGAGCAACTCCTCGGGGGAGCCTGGCGAAGGCTCTGGCGCGTCCCGGCAGTCTTCGTCTGTTGTCGCCATCGGCGGATTCTGTCCACCCGCTGCTCCGGCTGCGGGCAACCGGCGCAGGTGTCGAAACCCGGACACGCGATACCCCATCTCACGGTCGAGGGTCTGCATCCCCTCCAATGCAGGAACAACACCGCGCCGAAGGGCACCCGCACCAGCACCCCCTGCGGCGCCCGCTATGACCAGACGGACCCGTCCTCCGGGCACCCGCCCGATGCCCGCACCCTCAACGTCTTACTCCGTCTGCAAGAACGAATCGAGACCCTGCTCACCACAGCTTCTGACGGCGCGACCGCGACGTTCGGCTGGCATGTCCCTGTCGGCATCTACTTCTTCGACCTCTGGGCACTGTCAGCGCTGATCTTCCTGACCTGGCCGGAATGCCGACCACTGGCAGAGACGCCGTCACTGGCGGACATCATGGACGAAGAAGCCAACCAGCGCCGACAGAACCACCCGACCTACCGAGGTCACGGGAAGCAGCCCCGCTCGCGCATCTACACGATCCCGCCGGAGAACCCCCTGGCCTCCGCCGCAGTCCTGGGAATCGCCGAGCGACTACTGGCCGCACCCGACGAAGAGACCGCCAACGAAGCACTCAAAGGCGTGATCGAACGTTCGAACGGTGTCGGTTCGCGTCTGGGCTACCAGTTCCGCAGCACCCGACGAGCCTCCGTGCCGTTCCGCGCGACGCTCCGACACGACCAACGGCCCTGGGCCGCACACCAGCTTCCGAGTCGCGCAGACCTGATTCTCAAGCACCCCGGTATGACCCGCGCTCTCCGGTCTCGGATAAGTCCGGACGAGGCGGGCCCCTGACCTGCGATGCCCGGACTTGAGTGAGACGGGTTTCGCGAGGTCGTCTCACTCAAGTCCGGGCAAGCGGCCTTCTTTGTCAGATGTGGAGTTCGGGCGGGAAGCCACTCCAGCGCAGTTCTGCGGGTAGATGCCGCATGTCGTTGTAGAACAGCACGGAGGACGGCCTGCCGGGTGCGTATCGGATGACCGTCAGAGCCGCGTTGCCGTGGTTGAGGCCCATCCAGCGCCACTCGGGTGCGTCGAGTGCGGCTCGGATCAGCCATCCGATGAGGAAGTTGTGGGTGACGAGCAGTTCGTGGCGGGGGCGATCGCCGTCGACCGGACCTGTGAATTCTGCAAGTGCTTCCCGGGCCAGTGCTGCACCGTGGTGGCGCTCCTCGTCGGAAACCTGGGCGAGGAAGGCGAGCATGGCGTCGGCCGAATCCGGCGGCAGCTCGTCCTTCGTAGGTAAGTAGGGGATGTAGTCGCCGGCCAGTTCCGACTCGTGCAGTGGGACGGTGTCAAGTTGTGCGCTGATCAGCCGGGCCGTCTGCTGCGCCCGGGGCAGCGGACCGTGGTAGATCGCCGAGAGCGGGGTGTTCTGGAGCCGTTCACCGAGCAGAACGGCTTGGCGCCGACCGCTTTCCGTCAGGGTCGTCTCATCTTGTGACGCTTCACCGTGCCGAGCGAGGTAGAGGTATCGAGCAGCTGTGTCCGTCATGTCCCGGGTCTCCGTTGCCATCCGTGATCTTGTATGTCGGGATGGACGCTGAGCTCGTTGTGCATAGTTCCGTCGCGGCTGCGCTGGCTCAGTTGGCGATGAATGTGGGGACGCCTTCGGGGTTGCTGTCCTGTCTCATTAGATCTTGCAGAGGTGGGGCCGCTGACCTGCGGGGTGACATGCTGAGGCGCGACTCACGGAGGGCGAAAGAAGGCGTCCCGGGAGGGCTTCGGCCAGTGTCGGGTGCGCGTCTCATCGATCATGGCGAGGGTGGTGCTTCCTGAGCTGGGCCTCGTCAGGATGGTGAGATGCCTGCTTCCAGGATTCGCAGTGAAGGTGGCAGTTTCCGGTGTCACCGGCGTTCCCGCCTCAGCCGGGCCGACACCCCGCCAGTTGAGTGTTCCCCTCATCGCCGCACTGTTGCCGGTCATCGGCGTCAAGCAACAACCCGCAGGTCAGGTCCGATGTCAGTGGTGCCTGTCAGACTCGGCCCATCCCGGCCCGGAAGGCAGACGATGACCGACACAGCCGCCCCCAAGCACTATGCACCCAGGTGGAACGACGACACCCGCCCGATCCCGCCCGCCGTCGGTGGCGAGAGGGAGACCCTGGGCGCGGTCCTGGACTGGCACCGGGCAACCTTCGAGCTCAAGTGCGCCGGCCTGTCTCCGCAGCAGTTGTCCGAACGGGCGGTGCCGCCCTCCGGCCTGTCCCTGCATGGCATGGTGCGGCATCTGGCCGGCGTCGAGCGCTGGTGGTTCCGCATCCAGTTCGCCGGCGAGGACGTTCCGATGCTCTACTACTCCGACGAGGACCCCGACCAGGACTTCGACAGCCTGGACGGTGATGTCGAGGAAGCGTTCGCCGTCTGGCGGATGGAGTGCGAGCACTCCAGGCAGATCACGGCCGCTGCCGCATCGCTGGATGAAACAGGGATCCGCAAGAGGACCGGCGAGCCGATCTCACTGCGAAGGATCATGGTGGACATGATCGCTGAGTACGCACGGCACAACGGCCACGCCGATCTCCTGCGGGAACGCATCGACGGCTCCACCGGGATGTGACCCGGCAAGGAAAGCCCTCTACTCGTGAGACTTGACGAGCGGTGAGACAAGCCACACGGAACGGGACGCGGGTCACCCCTGTGGGTGACCGCACCCTCGACAACAGCCACCAGACATGAGACGCAAGGCCGCCCCGCACAGATCAGTGAGACTCCTCCAAGCTCAGCGAGACGGGACAGTTGCTGAGGCGGCGTACCGGGAGAAGACCGAGACACCCCACCAAGTGCCCGGAGACGACTGAGACGTCAGGTCACTTGCCCGGAGATCTCCGAGACTGCCCGGACATCACGGAGAACAGGACACACGCGACCCCCACACGACAGATGGCTCGCCAACACGACAGTTAACGTGACGAGTCACAGAGGCGGAGCTGGTAGCGCAGAGGTACTTTTGCAAGCAGGCGCTTGCAATAGTTAGCAGGGTGTTGCATGGTGGAGGCATGGCCTCGCTCAATGTCGGCAATCTCGGGGAGTATCTGCGCGAGCAGCGGCGCAACGCGCAGTTGTCCTTGCGGCAGCTCGCCGATGCCGCGGGGGTGTCCAATCCGTACCTGAGTCAGATCGAGCGCGGGCTGCGCAAGCCGAGCGCCGAGGTGCTCCAGCAGGTCGCCAAGGCGCTGCGCATCTCCGCCGAGACGCTGTACGTCCGCGCCGGGATCCTCGACGCCGAGCGGGACCGGGAGGACGTGGAGACGCGTGCGGTCATCCTCGCCGACCCCTCGCTGCACGAGCGGCAGAAACAGGTGCTGCTCCAGATCTACGAGTCCTTCCGCAAGGAGAACGGATTCGGCGCCGACGGGGACAGACCGGCGGACGACGCCTCCGTGCCCGAGATGCCCGTGCCCGACATACCCGAGCGCCGACCCCGTACCAGCGGCGGCAGTGACGCCGGCCCGCGGCAGACGGCCGGGTGAGCGCGAGGCGGCGGCCGGTCGGCCGGACGCGGGACCACCACAAAACCCTCATACGAAAGCAATTCCGGAGGACCATCACCATGGCCATCACCGACGACCTGCGCAAGACCTTCAGCGACCCCACCCCGCTCTACTTCGCCGCCGGCACCGCCGACCTGGCCTTCCAGCAGGCCAAGAAGGTGCCGGTGCTGGTGGAGCAGCTGCGTGCGGAGGCCCCGGCCCGCATCGAGGCCGTCCGCAACACCGACCCGAAGGCCGTCCAGGAGAAGGCGACCGCCCGCGTCAAGGAGACGCAGGGCACCCTCCAGACCAAGGCCAACGAACTCTTCGGCTCCCTCGACGCCGACTTCAAGAAGCTCGGCGAGACCGCCCAGGACCTCGCGCTGCGCTCGGTCGGCGTGGCCGCCGAGTACGCCGTCAAGGCCCGGGAGACCTACGAGAAGGTCGCCGAGCGCGGCGAGCACGCGGTGCGCACCTGGCGCGGCCAGGCCGCCGACGGCATCGAGGACATCGCCGGGGATGTCGAGGAACTCGCCGTCGCCGTCGAGCCGGCCAAGCCCCGGACCACCGGCCCCGAGCCGGTCGAGGCCACCGAGGAGAAGCCCGCCGCGGCGAAGAAGACCTCCGCCGCGCGCAAGGCTCCGGCCAAGAAGAACGCCACCGCCAAGAAGACCACGCCGCCCACCGCCAAGTAACCGGACGGTCCGGGCACCCTTGGGATGCCCGGACCGTTCTCCGGGTACGGTGACCGCGTAAGGACGACCCGAGTCTGGTGGTGGACGTTGTGCTGATGCAGGGGTTCGCAGGCTTCATGTGGCTGCTGAGCATCGCCCTGATCGTTTTCAGCGGCTTCGCTTTGATCGACGCCGCCACGCGCCGCGAGGACGCTTACCGCGCGGCCGACAAGAAGAGCAAACCGTTCTGGCTGATCGTCCTCGGGCTCGCCTTCGTGGTGAACCTGATCTTCAACATCCTGTCGTTCCTGCCGATCATCGGGCTCATCGCGACGATTGTGTACATGGTCGACGTACGGCCCGCGCTGCGCGGTCTGCCGGGCGGCGGTCGCAGCAGCCGCCGCGGCTCCAGCAGCGACGGCCCCTACGGTCCGTACAACGGCGGACGCTGAGCCGGCCGCCGCGCCGGTGCGCACCGGCGCGGCTCAGGCCGTCCGTCTCGTCGTCGTCCGTCCCGTCGTCGTCGGGCCTGTCGTCGGCAGGTCCGTCCGGTCCAGACGGTCCAGTAGGACCACCGCCACGTCGTCGGCCAGTTCGCCGCCGTTGAGTTCGCGGACCTCGCTGACGGCCGCCCGCAGCAGTTCCTCCCCGCGCAGCCCTTCGGAGAGCTGACGGCGGACCATCTCCACCATGCCGTCCTGGCCGAGCCGTTCCCGGCCCCGGCCGATACGGCCCTCGATCAGGCCGTCGGTGTAGAGCATCAGGCTCCACTCGGCCCCCAGCTCCACCTCCGTGTGCGGCCAGCGGGCGCCCGGCAGCATTCCCAGCGCCGGGCCGTTGTCGTCGTACGGCAGCAGTCGTGCGGGCGTGCCCGGTCCGACCAGCAGGGGAGCCGGGTGCCCGGCCAGGCACAGGCCGGCGTGGCGGCCGTCCGGGGATATGTCCACGGCGCACAGGGTCGCGAAGATCTCGTCGTCCGAGCGCTCGTGCTCCAGCACCTGCTGGAGCGTGCCGAGCAATTCGTCGCCGCAGAGCCCCGCCAGGGTCAGCGCCCGCCAGGCGATCCGCAGTTCCACGCCGAGCGCCGCCTCGTCCGGGCCGTGCCCGCAGACATCGCCGATCATGGCGTGCACGGTGCCGTCCGGGGTGCGCACCACGTCGTAGAAGTCGCCGCCGAGCAGGGCGCGCGAGCGGCCCGGACGGTAGCGGGCGGCGAAGCGCAGCGTGGAGCCCTCCAGGAGCGGGGTCGGCAGCAGGCCGCGCTCCAGGCGCGCGTTCTCCTGTGCCCGCAGCCGGCCCTCGGCCAGCCGCCGCTCCGCCGAGTCGGACCGCTTGCGCTCGACGGCGTAGCGGATGGCCCGGCTCAGCAGGCGGCCGTCCAGCTCGTCGCGGAACAGATAGTCCTGGGCGCCGACCGCCACGGCCTCCGCGCCGCGCTCGGCGTCGCTCGATGAGGTGAGGGCGAGCACGGCGTGCCGGGGCGCCAGTTCCAGTACGTGCCTGAGCACCGCGAGTTCGTCGTCCCGCTCGCCGCCGCTGCCGTTGGACCCGGCGTTCGTGCGGACCGGGGCTGCGGGGGCCGACAGGGCGAGGTCCAGCAGGATGCAGTGGACGTCGTCGGTCAGCAGCCGCTCGGCCTCGGTGAGGTTGCGGGCGGTGCGGACGCGGATCGGCTTGCCGGCCTGGTCGAGCAGGTCGGGCACGATCGGCGAGCCGCCGGGATCGTCCTCGATCAGCAGCAGCGTCAGGTTGGTGGGTACGGCGCTCTCGCGGCGCTCCGCGCCGGGGTCCGGGTGCGTGCCGGTGCCGGTGCCGGTGCCGGTGCCCGTGCTCTTGTCCGTGGTCGGGTCCGTGGGCTTCTCGCGCTTCTCCGTGGTGTTCTCTTGCCGGGCGGCGGGGATTTCGGCCGGGTTCGTCCCGGGCGGGGCCTGCTCCTCGGGAGGGCCGCCGTCCGGGGACGCGGCGGGCGCCTGACCGCACTCGGCGGCCGGGATCGCCCTCTGCCGCGGTACGGGTACGGGCATGGTCCTGGTTTCCTTCCCTCCCCCCGAGGGCACGGCGGGGCGAGGGACCTCGACCCACCGACGGGGACCATAGCGGGTGACGGCGCCGCTGGGGAATGGTCAAGAACACGTCGAGCGGCCATCCGCCACTGTCATATGCCGAGTTATCCACCGCAGTTGGACAGGTCGGCGGGGGGCCGGGGATGACGAACGTCACGCGGGGCGGGGAACCGGGCGTGGACTGGGTCACGTGGCCCGTTTCACGTTCCCGGTGCGGAGAGCGTGCCCCGCGTCACTCCGGCGTCGGCGTCGCCGTGTCCGTCGCAGGCGCCGTGTCCGGCCGGACCACGCCGAGGATCGGCATCGAGCCCGCCCCCGCGATGGTGATCGGGCGCCCCGGGCGCGGGGCGTGCACGACGGAGCCGTCCCCGACGTACATGCCGACATGGCTGGCGTCGTCGAAGTAGATGATCAGGTCGCCGGGGCGCATGTCCTCGATGTCGACGTGCCTGAGCTGCCTCCACTGCTCCTGCGAGGTGCGCGGGATCGGCTGCCCCGCCGACACCCAGGCCTGTGAGGTCAGGCCGGAGCAGTCGTAGGACGCCGGGCCCTCGGCGCCCCACTGGTACGGCTTGCCGATCTGGGCGGTGGCGTACTCGACGGCCTTCCTGCCCCGCTCGGTCGCCTTGGTGTCGAGGTCCTTGACGACGCCGGAGTCGAGCCAGGCGGTCTGGGCCCTGGCCTGAGCCTCCCGCTCCAGTTGGGCGAGGCGCTCCTTCTCCTCCCGCTCCAGCTCGGACTCCAGCTTCTCGGCCGCCGCGATCTGCTTCTCGATCTTCTTCTGGGCGGCGGCCTTGGCCTTGCGGTTCGCCTCCAGCTTCCTGAACCGGGCCGAGGCGTCCGCCGCGTAGGCCTTCAGGTTCTTCTGGGTGCGCGTCATCTCGCCGAGCAGGCCCTTGGTCGCGCGCTGCCCCTGGATCACCCGGCCGGTGCTGTCGAGGAAGCCCTCGGGGTCGTCGCTCAGCATCAGCCTGGCCTCGTCGGGCAGGCCGCCGGTGCGGTACTGGGAGCGGGCCGCGGCGCCCGCGCGGTCCTTCAGCTCGTCCAGCCTCGCCCGGCCCTTGACGATCTTCTTCGCCAGGTCGACGATCTCGGCGGACTGCCGGTCCGCCTTCTCCTCGGCGGCGTTGTACTCGTCGGTGGCCGAGGCCGCCGCGCGGTAGAGCTTGTCGAGCTTCTTGCGTACGGCTTCGAGGTCCTTGCCGGCGGTGGTGTCCGGGGCGGCCGGGGCGGGGGAGGCGCTGGGCGCGCCCGGTGACGGCGTGGGTCCCGGGTCCGCGAACGCCGTGCCGGGTGCCGCGAGCACGGTGACCGCGCAGACCACGGTCACGGCAGCGGTCGTCAGGCCGTGCTTCCGCGTACGCATACCGCCCCCAAGCTGATTAACCGTCAGTAACATGGCTCGTCCGGGGGGATCGTGCCATGTCGGCGCGGAAAGCGACAGAGGTTGCGCTTCCCTGCGCTTCCCTCCGGCTTCCTCCCTTCTGCCGCGCGGCAAGACGATTCCCCCACTGTGTGACGAACGCCGCACCTAGATCGTTCCCGGCGGCACCCGGCCGCCGAGCACCGCCGGGCAGCACCCAGGTGGCGCCAGGTGGCGCCAGGTGGTGCCGCCTCATGTGCGGGGCGCCAACGCCCCCCACCGCACCGTCACTTCGCCCTGGCGCCAGCGTGCCGGACCGTCCGTCACCGGCCAGTCGGCCGTCAGGTCCCGCACGGTCCGCAGCCAGCGCTGGCGTGCGCCGTAGGAGGCGTACGGCGCGGCGGCGGCCCAGGCGCGGTCGAAGTCGCGCAGGAAGGCGTGCACCGGCTCGCCGGGGACATTGCGGTGGATGAGCGCCTTCGGCAGGCGTTCCGCCAGGTCGGAGGGGCGCTCCAGGGAGCCGAGCCGGGTCGCGAAGGTGACCGTGCGCGGTCCCTCGGGCCCGAGCGCCACCCATACGTGCCGGCGCCCGATCTCGTCGCAGGTCCCCTCGACCAGGAGTCCGCCGCGGGAGTGCTCCGACGCCGGCGCGAGCCGCGCGCACAGCCGCTGCCAGACGGCGGCGACCTCCGTCTCGTCGTACTGGCGCAGCACGTTCGCCGCGCGGATCAGCACCGGGGGCCGGGGGACGGGGACCTCGAAGCCGCCGTGCCGGAAGGCGAGCCCCGGGCGCGCGTACGGCTCGGCCGCCGCCACCCGTGCCGGGTCGATCTCGACGCCCACCACGCGCGCGTGCGGCGCGACCGTGCGCAGGCGGTGCAGCAGCTCGACGGCCGTCCAGGGGGCCGCGCCGTAGCCGAGGTCGACGGCGACGGGATCGGCGGCGCGACGCAGTTCGGCCCCGTGCGTGGCCGCGATCCAGCGGTCCATGCGGCGCAGGCGGTTCGGGTTCGTCGTCCCGCGCGTGACCGTGCCGACGGGGCGGGTGGATGGCATGCGTACGAGGGTATGCGGCGCGCCCGCGCCCACCCGCGTCCCGCCGGCCGACGCCGTCGGCCCTACCGCCTGGCGCTCTGCGCCGTGGGCCCGCTGACCTGGGCCCCCGTGCTCGCGGACCCGTGCGGACGGCCCGCTCGGTCTGGGGGCACTGAGCCCCCGGAGCGGGCGCGGGGGAGCCGGCCGGGGCCGGAGTCCCGACCGCAAGCGGCACGCAGCCGGACCTCGAACGGTTGATCGACCTGCGGTAATGATTCGGCAAAGGTCGGGAAACCGGAAATGGAGCAGCCCGTATCCGTGTTCGCACTCCTTGGAGGGCGGGGAAGCGTCCTCGGACCGGCATGCCCGCAGCTAGGAGGGACGGCCCGTGAGCCAGTACGTGAGCAGGCTCGGGCGTCGCTCACCGGCGGCCTCCCAGCGGCTCCGGCTGCTGCGCAGGCCCCGACGCGTCGCCATGCTCTCCGTGCACACCTCGCCGCTCCACCAGCCCGGCACCGGCGACGCAGGCGGCATGAACGTCTACATCGTCGAACTCGCGCAGCGCCTCGCCGCGATCAACATCGAGGTCGAGATCTTCACGCGCGCGACCACCGCGGCGCTCCCGCCCGTCGTCGAGCTGACGCCCGGCGTCCTGGTCCGCCACGTGGACGCCGGCCCCTACGAGGGGCTGGCCAAGGAGGAGCTGCCGGCCCAGCTGTGCGCCTTCACGCACGGCGTCATGCAGGCCTGGGCCGGGCACCGCCCCGGCTACTACGACCTCGTCCACTCCCACTACTGGCTCTCCGGCCACGTCGGCTGGCTCGCTGCCCAGCGCTGGGGCGCCCCCCTCGTGCACGCCATGCACACCATGGCCAAGGTCAAGAACGCCAACCTGGCCGACGGCGACACCCCCGAACCGGCCGCGCGCGTCATCGGCGAGACGCAGATCGTCGCCGCCGCCGACCGGCTGATCGCCAACACCGCCGAGGAGGCCGACGAACTGGTCCGGTACTACGCCGCCGACCCGGCCAAGGTCGCCGTCGTCCATCCCGGCGTGAACCTCGACCGGTTCCGCCCCTTCCCCAAGGGCTCCGAACCGGCCCCCGGGGACAACACGTCCGCCCGCGCCGCCGCGCGGGCCCGCCTCGGCCTGCCGCAGGACGCGCTGATCCCGCTGTTCGCCGGCCGCATACAGCCCCTCAAGGCCCCCGACGTGCTGCTGCGCGCGGTCGCCGTGCTGCTCGACGAACGCCCCGAGCTGCGCTCCCGCATCCTCGTCCCCGTCGTCGGCGGCCCCAGCGGCAGCGGCCTCGCCAAGCCGGAGGGCCTGCAGAAACTCGCCGCGCGGCTCGGCATCGCCGATGTCGTACGCTTCCGCCCGCCCGTCGGGCAGGACCAGCTCGCCGACTGGTTCCGGGCCGCGTCCGTGCTGGTCATGCCGTCCTACAGCGAGTCCTTCGGGCTGGTCGCCATAGAGGCCCAGGCCGCCGGTACGCCGGTACTCGCCGCCGCGGTCGGCGGCCTCCCGGTCGCCGTGCGCGACGGACACACCGGCCGCCTCGTCCAGGGCCACGATCCCGCCGCGTACGCGCGCGTGCTGCGCGATTTCGCCGACAACCCGGAACTGACGCCCCGGATGGGCGACGCCGCCGCCCGGCACGCCCAGTCCTTCGGCTGGGACTGCGCGGCCGCCGCCACGGCCGACGTCTACACGGCCGCGATCCAGGCCCACCGCCGTCGCGTACGCTCCCACCATGGCTGAGGCACACAAGACGGCAGCGGTCCTCGAAGGCGCCCTCAAGGACGCCGGGCTGGAGTGGGAGAGCCCCGAGCCCGGCAACTACGTCGTGAAGCTCCCCGGCACCCGCAAGCTGTCGACGACGGTCTCACTCCTGCTCGGCCGGCACTCCCTCTCCCTCAACGCCTTCGTCGTCCGCCACCCCGACGAGAACGAACCGGCCGTCCACCGCTGGCTCCTTGAGCGCAACCTCAAGCTCTACGGCGTCGGGTACGCCGTCGACCGCCTCGGCGACATCTACGTCACCGCCAAGCTGCCCCTGGCCGCCGTCACCGCCGACGAGATCGACCGCATCCTCGGCCAGGTCTTCGAGGCCACCGACGGAGCCTTCAACACCCTGCTGGAGCTGGGCTTCGCGTCCGCCATCCGCAAGGAGCACGAGTGGCGGACCTCGCGCGGGGAGTCCACGCGGAACCTGGAGGCGTTCCGGCACCTGATCGAACGCTCCGGGGACTGACGCGCCTCAGTCTCCCGCGCCGCCGGACCGGTAGCGGCCGGGCGTGACGCCCACCAGCCGCTTGAAGTGCCGGGTCAGATGGGCCTGGTCGTAGAAGCCGGTGGCGGTCGCCACGTCCGCCGGGGCGCGTCCCGCCAGCAGCAGCCGCCGGGCCCGGTCCACCCGGCGGGACATCAGGTACTGGTGCGGTGCGATGCCGTAGGCGCCGCTGAACGCCCGTACCAGGTGGGCCGGATGGGCGGGCACCAGCGCGGCCGCCTCCTCCAGGCCGATGCCCCGGACCACCCGCTCGTCGAGCAGTTCGCGCAGCCGGCGGGCGAGGACGGGGTCCCGGCGGGTGCCGCCCGTGTCGAGCCTGGGACGCAGATGGGCGTGCAACCGCTCGCCGATCAGGCTCAGCCGGCTCTCCGCCTCCAGCTCGTCGCCGGGCAGCGCGAGCGCGGCGTGCAGCTGCCCGACCCGCCGCCGCAGCACCGGATCGCGCAGGTCGGGGCCGTCGACGGCGGGGCCGATCAGGTCGTCGCCCAGCCGGGAGGCGTCCAGGTACAGGACGCGCTTGCGGAAGCCGTCCGGGGTGGCGGGGGAGCCGTTGTGCGGCACGTGCGGCGGCAGCAGCGACACGGTGTCGTGCGGGGTGCCGTGCTCGTGCCGGTCCAGGTCGTACCGTACGGCGCCGTCGTCGACGATGAGCAGCGTCCACGCGTCATGGACGTGCATCGGATAGGCGTACCGCGTGTAGTGGGCGTGGAAGACCTCGACGACGCCCGGGACGCGGGGTCGCCATGCGGAGACGCTCCGCTCCTGGTTCCGCCGGCCGGCCATGCAAAAAACGTACAAGACCGGGCGGGGTGCGGCTCGGCAGTCTCACCGTATGAGCACGCACGACGCAGCCCCCGACGCCCCTGTCCGCTTCGACACCAAGATCGCCGTCCTGCTGCGCGAGGACCTGGAGACCTGGCAGCGCCTCAATGTCACCGCCTTCCTGGTCAGCGGCCTGGGCACCCAGTTCCCCGAGGTGATCGGGGAGCCGTACGAGGACGCGGACGCGGTCGGCTACCTGTCGATGTTCCGCCAGCCGGTGCTGGTCTTCGAGGGCACGAAGGAGACGCTGGCCAGGGCCCACGGGCGGGCGCTGTCGCGGGCCCTGCCCCGCGCGCTGTTCACGTCCGACCTCTTCGCCACGGGCAACGACCGCGACAACCGGGCGGCGGTACGGGCCGTGTCCACGGCGGACCTGGACCTGGTGGGCCTGGCGGTGTACGGGCCGAGGAACGCGGTGGACAAGGTGTTGAAGGGGGCGCGGATGCATCCGTGAGGGGCCGCGGGCGGCGGTCGTTCAGGGGGTGCCGATCTCGGACTTCGGGGAGGCGGTCCGGGGAGCCTCGGGGTCCTGGGCCTGCGTGGGCTCCCGGGGCTCCCCGGGCTTCTTGGGGAGGACCGTCGTCTCGTCCTCCGGCAGCCCCCGCATCAGCGCCCAGTACCCCACCGCCGCCACCGTGCCGACGACCGCGCAGATGCCCCACAGCCACTCGGAACCGTAGTGATCGATGACGAAGCCGGACATCAGCGGGGCGACGAGGGCGGCGACCGCCCAGGACATGGTGTACATGCCCTGGTAGCGTCCGCGCCCGTGCACGGGGGAGAGGCGTACGACGAGCCCGGTCTGGGTCGGCGCGTTGACGATCTCGGCCAGCGTCCACACGCACACGGTGAGGGCGAAGACGCCGACCGACCCGGCGAGGGCGGTGAGTCCGAAGCCGTACCCGGCCAGCAGGGACGAGGCGACGAGCAGCAGCCGCGGATCGCGGTGCTCGATGAACCGGGTGACGGGGATCTGCAGGACGACGATCAGGAAGCCGTTGACGGCGATCGCCAGACCGAAGTCCGCGGGCGTGAACCCGGCCTCGCCCATGGCCACCGGCAGTCCCAGATACCCCTGTTGGAAGATCACGGCGACGAGGAAGGACAGCCCGACGACGCTCATGTAGCGCCCGTCGCGCAGCACGGTCCCGAGGGAGACGGCCGGGTCCTTGCCGGGGCCGCCGGTGGTGTCCCTGCGCTCCGGCCGGGACTCGGGCAGCTTGACGAAGACGAGGACGGCGCAGATCAGGGTCATGCCGGCCTCCAGCAGGAACCCGGCGAGGTAGCTGTACTCCGCGATGAACCCGGCCGCCATGGAGGAGATCGCGAAACCGAGGTTGATGGCCCAGTAGTTGAGCGAGAAGGCGCGGATACGGTCCTCGGGCCGCACGATGTCCGCCATCATCGCCTGCACGGCCGGCCGGGAGGCGTTGCTCGCCATGCCGACCAGGAACGCGACGGCCGCGATGGCGACCGGGTCCCGCATGAAGCCGAGCAGCGCGACGGACAGCGCGGTGGAGGTCTGCCCGACGAGCAGCGTGGGCCGCCGCCCGAACCGGTCGGTCATCACGCCGGCGCCCAGCGAGGAGATGACGCCGCCGAGCCCGTGCAGGGCGGCGACCAGACCGGCGTACGAGGCGGAGTAGCCGCGGTCGATGGTCAGGTACAGCGCCATGAAGGTGGCGACGAACGCGCCGAGCCGGTTGACCAGCGTGCTGGTCCACAGCCACCAGAACTCGCGAGGGAGCCCGGAGACGGTCTCGCGTGCGGCGCGTCTCAGACCGGCGACAGACATGGGACCCCCGTGCGGATGGATGCGGGCCGCCGATGTAAGCGGCCGGTGCGGCAGGCACAACTTACGAAAGCGCCGAGCGGCGGAGCCAGCCAATTAACACTTCCCGTCAACCGTCCGGCCATCGGGCGCACCGCGCGGGGGATCAAGGGCTTGGATTACGCTCGGAGCCATGGCCGACGCACCGTACAAGCTGATCCTCCTCCGCCACGGCGAGAGCGAGTGGAACGAGAAGAACCTGTTCACCGGCTGGGTGGACGTCAACCTCACCCCGAAGGGCGAGAAGGAGGCGACGCGCGGCGGCGAGCTGCTCAAGGACGCCGGTCTGCTGCCCGACGTGGTGCACACGTCCGTCCAGAAGCGCGCGATCCGCACGGCCCAGCTCGCGCTGGAGGCCGCCGACCGCCACTGGATCCCGGTCCACCGCCACTGGCGCCTGAACGAGCGCCACTACGGCGCCCTCCAGGGCAAGGACAAGGCGCAGACCCTCGCGGAGTTCGGCGAGGAGCAGTTCATGCTGTGGCGCCGCTCCTACGACACCCCGCCGCCGCCGCTGGACCGCGACGCCGAGTACTCCCAGTTCTCCGACGCCCGTTACGCGACGCTCCCGCCGGAGCTGCGCCCGCAGACGGAGTGCCTCAAGGATGTCGTCGCCCGCATGCTGCCGTACTGGTTCGACAGCATCGTCCCCGACCTCCTCACCGGCCGCACGGTCCTGGTCGCCGCCCACGGCAACTCGCTCCGCGCCCTGGTCAAGCACCTCGACGGCATCTCCGACGCCGACATCGCGGGCCTGAACATCCCGACCGGCATCCCGCTCTCCTACGAACTGGACGCCGAGTTCAAGCCTCTGAACCCGCACGGCACATACCTCGACCCGGACGCGGCAGCGGCGGCGATCGAGGCGGTCAAGAACCAGGGCAAGAAGAAGTAGACGGTACTCGTCAAGCCCCCTGCCTGCGGTTTCTCGCAAGTGGGGGGCTTGCACGCATGATCTGTGTACCGCGGGCGGTGTCGAGCGGGAGGTACGACGTGGCGAACTCGACCGGCCGACCGTCGAGCAGCTACCGGCGGACGCCGGGCGAACCGGCCGGAGGCGAGCCGCCGTGCCTGGCCGGCCGGGAGGGCCGAGGAACGTGAGCACAGTACGCCCGCACTCCGTGAGCGTCGCCGGAGTCGTCGTCGATTACCGGGGCAGGGCCCTGCTGATCGAGCGCCGCGACAACGGCCACTGGGAGCCCCCGGGCGGAGTCCTGGAACGCGGGGAGACCATTCCCGAGGCCCTTCAGCGTGAAGTCCTCGAAGAGACCGGCATCGAGATCGTGCTTCCCGCGACCCTGACCGGCGTCTACAAGAACATGACGGGCCTGATCGTCTCGCTGGTCTTCCGCTGTGAAGCCGCCGACGGTGTGCCCACCACTGGTGACGAGACCCGCGCCCTGCGCTGGGCCACCCGCGAAGAAGTCACCGAACTCACCGACGAGGCATACGCGATCCGCGTCCTCGACGCACTCGACACGGCGTCCCCACCGGCCGTCCGCGCCCACGACGGCGTGAAACTCGTCCAGCCCGAACCCGCCGCATATGAATAACGCCCGGGTCCGGGGGCTCAGTTGCCCAGGGTTCCGGAGGAGACCAGCAGGGCCCACCGCTGGACCCGGGACACGGCCAGCGGTCAGACATCCGGCAACTTCCACCTGGCCCTCGCGATCTCGGCGCGATCTGAAGGTACTTCGGCTGAGCCTCCTCGATCTGAGGCACGTCCCCTCCTCCTTGCCCAAGTGGCTATGGCCGTTGGCCACTAGAGGGTGACTGGCCACTCGGCAATCTTCGGAGTCTGGTCGCATGACGCGGTTGATCGTCGCAGCCGGAGGAGGGGGCGACGCAGTCGCCGCCGCAATGCTGCACACCGCCCTCTACGGCGAGAGGGACCGGGCGGTGATCCTCACGTACGCCTGGGACCGCCTCCTGATCGACCCGCTGCCGGGCCCGCGGCGCCCCGCCGACTTCACCGGCCTGGAACACCTCACCCCGACCGTCCGGTCAGTTTCGGCGCGGTCCCGCCCGATCGAACCGGCGGGCTCCACACTCCCCAGACTGGCAGCGGAACTCCCGGAGACCATCGCACTGCTCGACCCCCACCGGGGAGCGACCGGCCTCACCCGCCAGCTCGAATCCCTCGTGGACCACTTGGAGCCCGCGTCGATCGATCTCCTGGACGTGGGCGGTGACATCCTCGCCCGGGGCAACGAGCCGACCCTGAAGAGCCCACTGGCGACGCCCTGGCACTGGCCGCGTGCTGTCGGCTGAGCGTGCCCGTACGGCTGCTCGTGGCGGGTCCGGGTGCGGACGGCGAACTCCCGCCGGGGGACATGGCCACCGTGCTGGGCCCCGTCGTCCACACTTTCACCGCGAAGGACACGGCCACCGTCGGCACGGTCCTGGAGTGGCACCCGTCCGAGGCGACCGGAATCCTCGTGGCGGCGGCCCGAGGCGTACGGGGCACATGCGAGATCCGGGACGCGGGGCTCCCCGTACCGCTCACGGACGAGACCCCGACGGTGCACGAGGTCGCCCTGGACGACGCCCTGCGCCGCAACCGGTTGGCCCAAGCCCTCATGGCAACCACCGACCTGGCCGAGGCCGAGGCACGCAGCCGCGAGATCTGCGGCCACTCGGAGATCGACCACGAGCGCGACAAGGCGCTCTCGCTCAAGGAGCAGCAGCCGAAGAGTCTGGACCCGCCCGCGATCCGTACGCACCTGAACCGGTTCGAGACCGAAGCCCGCACTCGCGGAGTCACCCACACGACGTTCCGCCGCCTCACCGAGGCCCTGCACCTCGGCGGCGTGCAACGCGAGGAGCTGCGGCGACTGCTCATCACTGGACGGCCGGAACGGTACGAGGCGCCTCTGTGGCGCGTTGCACAGGCGGGAAGAATTGCGCTTGCGAAACTTTCATTCATGCAAGTAAACTGTTCACCGAATGGTGAACGATCGGCGAGGTGAGCCCGTGAACGGATTCGTTGGGCGTCGTGCGGAGCTTGGTCTTCTGGACGACCTGCTGGTGCCCGTACGGACCGGTGGACGCGGTGGGCGGCCCGGTCGCGCCGTGCTGATCCGTGGACGGCGGCGCGTCGGGAAATCCCGGCTCGTGGAAGAGTTCCTGGAACGCAGCGGGCTTCCCCATGTCTTCTTCACCGCGGTCGGCGGTTCCAAGGCCGGGGAGCTTGCGGGCTTCGCCGCCGAACTCGCCGCCTCCACGCTCCCGGACGCCGACCGGATCGCGGATTTCGCCACCCCGCAGACCTGGGACGCGGCCTTTGGTCTGCTCGCCGGTGTCCTGCCTCGGGACACGCCCAGCGTCGTCGTGCTCGACGAGATGCCCTATCTCGTACGCGAGGACCCCGCGTTCGAGGGCGCGTTGCAGAAGGCCTTCGACCGGACCTTGTCCAAGCTCCCCGTACTACTCGTCCTCATCGGCTCGGACATCGCGATGATGGAGCGGCTGAACACCTACGGCCGCCCCTTCTACCAGCGCGGCACCGAGATGGTCGTACCTCCGCTCAATCCGGCCGAGGTCGGCGCCATGCTCGGCCTCCCGCCGGCTGAGGCGTTCGACGCTTTCCTGGTCTCCGGCGGCCTCCCGCTCATCCTCGAAGAATGGCCTCCGGGTGCCACCCCCGGGGACTACCTGGAACAGGCACTGGCTCGTCCGACATCCGCTCTCCTCGTCAGCGGCGAGCGCACCCTGGCCGCCGAGTTCCCCGCCGAGGCACAGGCCCGCACCGTGCTGAGCGCCATCGGACACGGGGAACGCACCTTCACCCTCATCGGCCGGGCAGCGGGCGACCTCAACCCGGGCTCCGTGAAACGGTCCCTGCAACTCCTCACCGGCCGACGCATGGTGGCGGCCGATCTTCCGCTGTCCACCAGGCCGAGCCGTGAGAGCCGCTACCGCGTCGCCGACCCGTACCTGCGCTTCTGGCTCTCCTTCATCGGGCCAGGCATCCCCATGATCGAGCGGGGGCGTGGAGACCGTGTACTCGAATCGATCCGCGCCAGTTGGACGTTCCTGGCGGGGCCGCGCTGTCGAACCCGTGATCCGCGAGGCCCTGTGGCGCCTGACCGACGACCGGCTGCCCGAGGGCACCAATGCGATCGGCGGCTACTGGACCCGTACCAACGACCCGGAAATCGACCTCGTCGGCGCTGACCGCTCCCCCATCGCCAAGAAGATCACCCTTGTCGGATCGATCAAGTGGCTGGAGAACAAGCCCTTCGACAACCGCGACCTCGCCCGCCTCGTCACCCATCGCTCACAACTGCCCGGCGCCGATGACTCCACCCCCCTGCTCGCCGTCGCCCGCAGCGGGAGCACGGCCGACGGCGGCCTCACTCTCACACCCGACGACCTCATCACCGCCTGGCCGTGACGCACCTCGCGGTTCCCGCGGTGACCGCGTTCGTGTCTCATCTGTGTCCTGGCCGGCGCACGGGTAAGCGGTCCGGCGCGCGGCCGAACCGGGGTGGCCGACCCTGCTCAGGTCTCTCAGGAGGGCCAGGCGTCAGACATGACGAATGTGACGACGGTGCCGCCGAGGTGGCTGGGGCCGGAGTGTCAGGAGGCGGCGATGGAGTCGACGAGGAGCAGGCCGCGTCCGTGGGCGTCGTCGGCGTCGGGGTGTCGTAGTCGTACGTTCGCGGGGAAGCCGGGGTTGTGCACGTCGACGCGGAGTGAGGTTTCCTCGCGGAACCACTCGACCCGAACGAGCCACGGTTCCTCCGACTTGCCGTAGCGGATGGCGTTCGTGATCAGCACGGAGATCATCAGTACGCAGTCGTCGATCGAGCAGGCCGGGTCGTACGGGGCGATGAACTTCCGGAACCAGCGCCGGGCTCGGGGGACGGACTCGGGGGTCGGCTGTAAGGCCATCGCCCCGAGCCTCGGCGAGTCCTCACAGGGGTGTCGGTCGATTACGAAGGTCATCCGCGCTCCCTCCCCGCTGCTGCTACCGCGTGGCCTAAGGTGTCTAGAGATGCGAGGAGGGTTCCGGAATGGCTACTACCGGCGACGACCGTCGGCCCAAGTACCAGCGGATCGCGGACTTCCTGCGTGAGGCGATCCAGTCGGGCGCATACGGTCCCGGTGATCGGCTTCCGGGAGAGAACGACCTCATGGCCACGCACGGTGTGGCCCGTATGACAGCCCGCCAGGCCCTGGGCGTCCTCCGGGACGAAGGTGTTGCCGAGGCCCGCAAGGGGGCCGGAGTGTTCGTTCGGGCGTTCCGGCCGATTCGGCGTCGGGGTATCGACCGGCTGGCCCGCGACCAGTGGGGCAACGGCCGTTCCATCTGGTCGGCGGACGTCGGGAACCGCGCACTCGAGGTCGACCGGGTCACCGTGTCCGAGGAGGCGGTGCCCGACCGCGTCCGCGCGGTCCTGGACCTGCCCGGCGACGGGACGGCATGCGTCAGGCGTCGGCGTTTCGTCCTGGACGGCAAGCCGGTTCTTCTCGCGACGAGTTATCTCCCCCCTGCCCCTGGTGGCCGGATCCGCGGTCACCAGGGAGGACACCGGACCGGGCGGTGTGTACGCCAGACTCGCCGAACTCGGCCACGAGCCGGTGCACTTCCGCGAGGAGGTCCGTTCACGCATGCCATCGAAGGACGAGGCGGCGCAGTTGAGCATGTCCGCGGGCACTCCGGTCATCCTCGTCTGCCGCACCGCCTTCACGGACGGCGGACGCCCGGTCGAGGTCAACGAGATGACACTGGACGCCGCCTCGTACGTCCTGGAGTACGACTTCGACGCGGGCCCGAGGACTTCCGCGGGCGATGCGCCGAGTCCCGACTGACGCCCTCGGCGGGGGGCGGCCGGCACCGAAATGGGAGTTGGGGTGAGTGGTGGGAAAGGTCGCGGTTCACCGGCGGGCAGTGAAGGGCAAAGGCTTGTGATGCGGGATTGACCTGCTATTAAGGCCGATTTGCGACCTACTGCCGTTTGCTCGGATTCGCTCACACTCATATGTATGGGGGCGACGGATGACCGTGTCGAGCGCTCGTGTCAGCGCTGTGGAAAACCCGGCTCGACTGTCCGCAGTCGAGGGCGCATCGATCTCATAGCCGAACTCTGCGATCCGTGCTGGAACGAACTCGCCAACGAGATGGCACAGGACGAGGGCGCCACAGCGTCACCCCGGCCGGAGCCGGATCCCGACGACGTGGCGTTCATCGGGCCGCGGACCTGTGCCCTGTGCGACGCCGACATCCGTGTCTATCCAACGGTTTACGACCGTTGGGTCAGCCTGGCGACGGCAGAAATGCCGGCCAAGGCCGTGCCCGAGCGCTTCCGGTGGCGACTTGTCAAGGTTCGGACACCTCGGTCGCCTGTGGTCGTCGATGTCGTGGCCGTGCGAGTCCGCGGCATCGATCCGCTGCCCGGAGACTTCGTGATACCGGCTCACCAGATGCTCTGTGCGGGGAAGCGGGCGGAGGGGCCGCCCGGCAAGGGGCACTTGCTGCCCGACATCGGCGGCCGGCACCAACAGCCGTGAGTTCGAGTCTCCGGGTCGCCCCCCCCGGACAGGCAAGGCGGAGCTTCGCAGGCTCACGGACACGACATCTTCGGCTACGTGGCGGAAGCCGTCGCTCACCGGAACTCCCGGTTGTCAGAAGCGTGAAGCAGGTGCCGCCCGGCCGTAGAGTTCGTCGAGGCCGATGAGCAGCACGCGGTCGTCACCGCGTTCCGCCTCGGCGCGCAGCGCGTCGCTGAAGCCCGCGGCGCTGAAGCAGGCGAGCGCGCACCGGGTGGTGTCCATGGCGCGTCCGGCGAGGAGTTCTCGCGCCCGGACGAGCCGCTCCAGGTGGCTCATCCCCATGACCGTGCCCCACTTCGCCTCGCCGAGCAGGTGCACCGTCGGCCTCCTGCCACCGGACCCGGGTTCGGCCACGGCGACATCGATCTCGATCTGCCTCCGTGCGGCCTGGTCGGTCACCACGCCGCCGCCGACCTGGCCCAAAGCGGGGCCGAGCAGCGACCGCCCCGGCCCGAGGACGTACTCCCGGCACATCGTCTCGAAGTGCGGCCCCGCGACCTGGGCCGCGAAGCGCTCCGCCGACTGTGCCCACACGTCCGGGGCCTGGCCGGCCTCCAGTCGGGCCCAGGAAGGCCGCATCACGGACTCGTAGAAATTGATCAGGGGCTCGGTGATGCGGTACCGCGACTTCCCGGCCCGGAAGATGTCCGCTTCCCGCACCAACAGGTGGCTGTCCTCCAGCACGTTGAGGGGGTGCGAGATGTCCACCGACTTACGGCCGATGTACCCCGCGATCCCACCCCTCGTGGTGTTGCCCTGAGCCACCGCGGCGAGGACCGAGTGATACAGCGCGGTGTCCCGGATGTCCGCCTCCTCGGCGAGGAGGTACCTGGCCTCCCGGAACAGAGGGCTGAAGGGGGACAGGACCGTACGACAGAGCCAGTCGTCGAACTCCTCCGGGCTGCCCGGAACGTCGTCGGCCAGGAACTGCCGCCGGTACGCCGGTGTGCCGCCGACCACGGAGTGGAGCCGCGCGGCGAGGGCAGGACTGTCGGCCACCCCCCAGAAGTCGGCGGCCGCCCGGTATCCGAAGGGGCGCACGACGAGTTCGAGCTGGGCACGCCCCCGCAACGGCGCGGTGCTCGCGAGGAGTCCGCCCATCACGGACATCGCCGACCCGCACAGGAGCAGCCGCATCCGGCTCTCCTCGACCTGGAATCGGTCGATCTCCCGCTGGATCAGCGAAGGCAGCTCAGGTGCGGTCTTCGCCAGGTACGGAAACTCGTCGACGACCACGAGCAGCGGTGCTTCCCCGCGCTCGGGCGCGGCGAGCCCGAACAGGTACGAGATCGCGTCGTCCCAGGTGGCGAACGAGAACGGCACCGGGGATCCGACGTGCTCGGCGAGGGCCGCGGCGAACTGGCGCAGCGACTCCGTCCGCGTCCCCGCCGTGGCCCCGAAGTAGAAGCCCCCGTGTCGCTCGACCAGAGCCCGCAGCAGGTACGTCTTTCCCATGCGCCGCCTGCCGCTGACGATGCCGAGCATGGCATGCGGCACGGGCCGGTCCACGAAGGCCGAAAGGCCCTGCCACTCGGCACCGCGATCGAAGACGTGGGACGGCTTGTCCGGACGTTCGCTACGTGGCATCTACCTGTCCTTAGGAGTACATCCCTAAGGAGTGTATTCCTAAGGAGGCCTCAAGGGCATCCTCAACCCGCCCGCAACCCCCGGTCCACGAAGTCGATCAGCCACTCGAAGCTCTCGTCGATGTCGGCGCTCCACTGGAAGGCGTTGGCCGCCTGGAGGGTGGCGAAGCCGTGCCAGAGGCTGCGCAGGAGGCGTAGGGCGTGGTCGAGGTCGGGTTCCTCGACGGCGTAGCCGTGCAGGACCGTGGTGAGGGAGTCGAGGAGCCGTTGGCCCGCCGTGGCCAGCGGGTCGTCCGGGCCGGTCGGTTCCAGGCCGATCGTCGCGGCGTACCGGCCGGGGTGCTCCAGGACGTAGCCGCGGAAGGCGCGGGCCGCGGCGGCGAGGGCGTCGCGGCCGGCGTAGCCGCGGACCGCGTCGCCCACGGCGTCGGCCGCCTCCGCCAGTGCCAGGGCGGCGATGCGCCGGTTCAGGTCCTCCTGGCCGGCCACGTGCTTGTACAGGGACGGGGTGCGTACGCCCACCCGCGCGGCCAGTGCGCCCATCGTCAGGTTGGCGAGGCCCACCTCGTCGGCGAGGGCGGCACCGGCCGCGACCACGGCGGCCCGGTCCAGGCCGGCCCTAGGCACGTACGGCGTCCGAGCGGAGGAAGTCGAGCACGAGCGAGACCACCCGGTCGGGGAACTGGTCGTGCGGGTAGTGGCCCGCGCCCTCGATCGTCTCGAGGCGGCCGAGGCCGGGCGCGAGCGCGTCCACGACCGCGGACCCCTCGGCGTGCGGGTCGGCCCAGTCGGGGTCGAGCGTGCCCATCACGACCAGGACCGGGCGGCGGACGTTGCCGAGCTGCGCGCCCGCGTCGGTCGGGGCGCTGCGGCCCATGGCCCGCATGGCCTTCATCCGGCCCGGCTCGCGCAGCCGGGAGTCGATGAGGTCGAGCCGCTCGGTCCAGTCGGCCGGTCTGACGCCGGGGTAGGCCAGGCCGAGGTAGGAGCGCCACAGGCGCCGGCTGCCGAACACGCCCGCGCCGAGCAGTCGCAGCATGCCCTGCCGGAACCGCTTCACCCGCAGGTCGCCGAGCCGTACCGACTGCTTGCGGGTGAACGGCGCCAGCTCCACGACCGCGCTGATCAACGACGGTTCCCGGGCCGCGGCGATGGTGGCGGCGCCGCCCGAGACCGAGTGGCCGACCAGGACGGCCGGGCCGCCCAGGTGGCGGATCAGGGCGAGCAGGTCGCCGGCGACGGCGGTGCGGTCCCAGGCCGGCCAGTCGGTGCTGGACTCGCCGCAGCCGCGCAGGTCGACCGCGGCGACCCGGTGGCCGGCCGCCACGAGCCGCGGGATCACGGCACGGTACGCGGCGCGGCTGTCGCCCATGCCGTGCGCGAGCACGATGAGCGGACCGGACCCGGACACCTCGTAGGCGAGTGTGCCGCCGTCCACGGACAGGTACTCGGGCATGACGGCCTCCGGTTTCCCCAACTTCGGCTAACTGTGTTAGCTACAAGCTAGGGTCATTAGCCTGGGCTGTCAATGCGGATCCTTCCGGTGTTCGGCGGATCCTTCTGGTGTTCGGCGGAAGCCGGGACGGAACGCCACATTCCTGGTTGGCCTCGCGATACGGACCGTCGTCGCGTCGGTCCCCGCGGACGGCTGGCACCTGCCGACCCCCTGCGGGAAGTGGGACGTGACCCAGGTGCTCCGGCACGCCCTCGCGGACCAGGCCGCCTATTCCTCGAAGATCACCGGGGGGCCTGGGCCGTCGATCGACCCGTTCTCACCGCCCGCGGCGCTCGACGGCGCACCCGGCGACCTGGTGGAAGCCGCGCCGGCCGACTCCACCGCCGCCTTCGGGACCGTCGCCGCCGCCGACGCGGTGCCGGTGCCGATCCCGCCGTTCCAGCTGAAGGCCGAGCCGGCGGTGGGCGTCGCCGCGCTCGACCTCGCGATCCACGCCTGGGACATCGCCGTCGCCACGGGACAGCCCTCGCCCCTGACGCCCTCGCTGGCCCGGAAGCTGCGCCCGGTGGCGGAGGCCGTGGTGGAGCCGGTGCGCGGATTCGCCTTCGGCCCGGCGGTCGAGTCGGAGCCCGGCGCGGACGAACCCGCCGCCCTGCTCCACTACCTGGGCCGCCGGGCGGACCGGAAGGCGTGAGCACCGGGCCCGTGCCGGCGCCACCGCGGCTCAGCCCGCCGTCGTCAGCCGCCGCCCGCGCTGCCCGCGCAGGGTCCGCCACGCCGCCCCCAGCGCCGCGGACTGGACCAGGGCCGCGAGCACGATGCCGCCGATGAAGAACCACGCCGGGGCGTCGCCGCCCCACGTCGCCTCACCGAGCCAGGCCACGAAGCCGAAGGCCGGGAAGGTGAACAGGGCCGGCCAGACCCAGATCAGGGACGCGTCCGGGTTGGTCGCGAAGAGCGGTTCCAGCGCGGCGACGGTCATCGCGCCGCCTACCACGGCGAGGTAGACCGCCGAGGCGCGGTTGGCGAAGGTCACTCGGGCGAAGGTGCGTATCGTGCCGGTCTTCATCGGATCTCCCCGTGGGTCGTCGTCCTGTCTCCAGGGTCGGACGGGGCACGCCGTCCCGGCCTGAGTACCCGTACTCAGGCCGGGACGGCGTCCTACGGAGATGTGTGTCAGCCGCACTGGCAGGGGTTGCCCGACTGACAGCCGCAGCCGCAGCCGGAGCCGCAGCCGCACGCTGCGATCAGCGGCAGGCTGCGGATCTCGACGGGCTGCTCGGTGGGGCGTTCCTGCGCGGGATCGGGCGTGGTACCGGGGGAATCGGCCATGGTTCCTCCTGATGGCTGGGGTGCCTGTGCCCATTGGACGCCCGGCGCCGTGGTCGCATCAACGGCGCACTGAGGCGCCCGCGCGCGCCCCCGCTCTGCCGGTTCCGCGGGCCCGCCCCGCCGGGGTCAGGCCCCCTCGACCTGCGTCGCCGGCTGGATGTCCGCCTGGAGGGCGTCCGCGTGCTCGCCGGTGACCAGGTAGACCACCCGCTTGGCGACCGCGACGGCGTGGTCGGCGTAGCGCTCGTAGTAGCGGCCGAGGAGGGTGACGTCCACGGCCGTCTCGATGCCGTGCTTCCAGCGGTCGTCCATCAGGTGCTGGAAGAGCGTGCGGTGGAGCAGGTCCATGTCGTCGTCGTCCTGCTCCAGCTGGAGCGCCAGGTCAACGTCCTTGGTGATGATCACCTCGGCCGCCTTCGCCATCAGGCGCTGCGCGAGCTGGCCCATCTCCAGGATGGTCGCGTGCAGGTCGTGCGGCACCGCGCGCTCCGGGTAGCGCAGCCGGGCCAGCTTGGCCACGTGCTGGGCCAGGTCGCCCGAGCGCTCCAGGTCGGCGGACATCCGCAGCGAGGTGACGACGATCCGCAGGTCCGTCGCCACCGGCTGCTGCCGGGCCAGCAGGGCTATCGCCCGTGCCTCCAGGTCGTGCTGGAGTTCGTCGACCTTCTGGTCGGCCTCGATGACCGCCTCGGCCAGCTTCAGGTCGGAGTCGAGGATCGCGGTCGTGGCGCGCCCGATCGCCGACCCGACCAGCCGGGCCATCTCGACCAGACCGTCACCGATCGAATCCAGTTCCTCGTGGTACGCGTCCCGCATCAGGATTCCCTCTCATACGTCCGTAGTAGGGGGCTCGCACCGGCACGCACCCCTCGCCGTGCCCCCACGCTTACACGTTCCGGCCTGTACGCGTCCGTTTCCGGCACCACAAGTGAACCGTCACTGGCTCCAAGGTGAACTCTGGGCGACGAGTGTTCGAGGTCGCACCCCGATGGCTGGGGTGGGACCGTTCGGCATGCCTAACCTGGACGCATGGACGTGAACGCGGCGATCGCCGCAGTGGCTGCGATCGCCGGAGTGCTCACCGGCGTCATCGCCATGCTGGCGTTCCGCTGGAGCGAGCGCGACCAGAAGCGCCCCACCCGCACCTCCCTGCACACCGACCCGGTGCTCCCGCCCGGCGTGGACACGGTCCTGTCGGTGCTCCGGTCCTCCGCGGTCGTCCTCGACGAGGGCGACGCGGTGGTCAAGGCCAGCTCGGCGGCGTACGCCCTCGGCCTGGTCCGGGGCGGCAGGCTCGCCGTCGACCCCATGCTCCAGATGGCCCGGGACACCCGCAGGGACGGCGAGATAAGGCAGGTCGAACTGGATCTGCCGCGGCGCGGCACCGGGCGGGGCGAGGCCCTCGCGGTCTCCGCGCGCGTCGCGCCCCTCGGGTCGCGGCTGGTGCTGCTGCTGGTCGAGGACCTCACCGAGGCCCGCCGCATCGAGGCCGTACGGCGCGACTTCGTCGCCAATGTGAGCCATGAGCTGAAGACCCCGGTCGGCGCGCTCTCCCTGCTCTCCGAGGCCGTCATGGACGCCGCGGACGACCCGGAGGCCGTGGAGCGGTTCGCCGGGCGGATGCAGATCGAGGCGACCCGGCTCACCAATCTCGTACAGGAACTCATCGACCTGTCCCGGGTCCAGAACGACGACCCGCTCGACGACGCCGAGCCCGTCCGCGTGGACGAGCTGGTCGCCGAGGCCATCGACCGCTGCCGGCACGCCGCCGGCACCAAGCAGATCACCATGGCCGCCGGAGGCACGGCGGATCTGTACGTACGAGGCAACCGGGGCCAGCTCGCCGCCGCCCTCGGCAACCTCGTCGAGAACGCCGTCAACTACTCGCCCGCCCGCACCCGCGTCGGCATAGCGGCCCGCCGGGTCGGCGCCCCCGGCGGCGACCTGGTCGAGGTCGCCGTGACCGACCAGGGCATCGGCATCTCGGAGAAGGACAAGGAGCGCGTCTTCGAGCGCTTCTACCGCGTGGACCCGGCCCGCTCACGGGCCACCGGAGGCACCGGTCTGGGTCTCGCGATCGTCAAGCACGTGGTCGCCTCGCACGGCGGGGAGGTCACGGTGTGGAGTGCCGAAGGCCAGGGCTCCACATTCACCCTGCGACTGCCGGAGTCGGGCCCGTCCCGCGACCGCGCACCGCGGCGCTCCGACCGCGCCGGGCTCACTGTCGAGACCGGGCGGCCCCCCATGTCCCCCCAGACATCCCCGTATGAATCGCTTCCCGCCCCGGAGGTCCTTCCGTGACCCGTGTGCTCGTCGTCGAGGACGAGGAGTCCTTCTCCGACGCCCTGTCGTACATGCTCCGCAAGGAGGGCTTCGAGGTCGCCGTCGCGACCACCGGCCCCGACGGACTCGACGAGTTCGAGCGCAACGGCGCCGACCTCGTGCTTCTCGACCTGATGCTGCCCGGCCTGCCGGGCACCGAGGTGTGCCGCCAGTTGCGCGGCCGCTCGAACGTCCCCGTGATCATGGTGACCGCGAAGGACAGCGAGATCGACAAGGTCGTCGGACTGGAGATAGGAGCCGACGACTACGTCACCAAGCCCTTCTCCTCCCGCGAGCTGGTCGCCCGCATCCGCGCCGTACTGCGCCGCCGCGGCGAGCCGGAGGAGGTCGCCCCCGCCGCGCTGGAGGCCGGCCCCGTCCGCATGGACGTCGACCGGCACGTCGTGACCGTGGGCGGCACCAAGGTCGACCTGCCGCTGAAGGAGTTCGACCTCCTGGAGATGCTGCTGCGCAACGCCGGCCGTGTGCTGACCCGCATGCAGCTGATCGACCGGGTGTGGGGCGCCGACTACGTCGGTGACACCAAGACCCTCGACGTCCACGTCAAGCGGCTGCGCGCCAAGATCGAGCCCGACCCGGGCGCGCCGCGGTACCTGGTGACGGTGCGGGGGCTCGGCTACAAGTTCGAGCCGTAGGCCGGCGCGAGCCGCGACGAAGGGCGGGGCCTCTCTCCAGCAGAGAGGCCCCGCCCTTCGTCGCGGCTGCGGGACGCGCCCCGTACGCGGCTCAGTGGCCGGTTCCGGCGCCCTCCGTGTCCGCGGAGGCCGACGCGTCGTCCGACGGGAGGCCCGAGGACTCGCCGTCGGACGGCTCCCCGGAGGTCTCGGGCGAGGGCTGTGCCGACGCGTCGGACGCCGACGGCACCGCGCTCGGGCCCCACTCGGAGAAGAAGCTCTCGGCGGGCACGACGAGCGCGCGCAGGCTCACGTCGCCGGTCTTGCTGAAGGAGAAGGTGATCTTCTGCGCGTTGCCGTCCTGGACGGCCTCGCGGCTGCTGGGCAGGACGGCGGCGGCATTGTCCGTGCCGCCGATGACCAGGGATCCGCCGGCCGGGACGACCAGGCCGCCCGTCTCGCCCTTGGCGGGCTTCAGCTCGGCGGACTTGCCGGTGCCCGACACGGTGACGGATTCGAGCGTCTGGTCCGTCCTGCCGCTGTTGAACAGGGTGGCGGTGACCGCGGCCGGGCCGGTCGACTCCAGGTCGGGCTGCGTGATGACCAGCGCGTTCTGGACCTTGATGTCGCCGACGGCCGTCGCAGCGTTGTCCGGCTTGATCTCCAGCGTCTGGGCGTTGTGACCGGCACCGCACGCGGCGAGCGAGGCGATCGAGAACGCGATGGCGGCGGCGGCGAGGACACCGCGTCGAAGGCTGCTGCTCACGGCGGCGGCAACTCCTTGGACTCGAACGAGGTGGCGGCACGGATAAAGCCGCCCTAAGTGACTGTCAGCGGCTTCAGGCTACCGAGCCGTTCCCGGGCCGCCGCACCCGACCCTCCCCGAAGACGCCCGGCTTCGCCCGGCAGGAGGCAGACGGGGGACGCGCGCGGGATACCGCGGCGCGCCGCGTCCCGGGCCGCGCCGGGTCGCTTTGCGGCCCGTACTCGTCGGTCATTCACATAAGAAGCCCTCCGTCATACCGGTAGTCCGGCGGTGCGCGAGATTTCCGTGAAGGAATGCGCGGACGGCCGGGAAATTGATCACCGGTGGGGCGGCCGGGGCGCCATGTGATCAATTTCGGATTCGTCCGGAACCCCACACCGGTCACCGAACGGAGTAGCGGAAGTCGCACGCATGGAACCAGACATATCGGGATCTTCAGGGAGGTGGGCAAGGCTCCGGATGTGTGTGACGTGCGTGTTTCACTCGGCCTGAAGAGCCGCTCCGACCTGCGAATACTTTCTTCCGCTCGCCCGGCGCAGCACGTTCCTGTTGCTGTTGTCAAGCCCCGAGATATGCCCTGACCTGCGAAAACGCCATTCAGAAGACGCCGTATCCGTGTTACTCTGGATAGCCACGGAAGGGGTACCTGTCACATGACGTTCAAGGTTGGCGACACCGTGGTCTATCCCCATCACGGGGCCGCGCTGATCGAGGCTATCGAAACTCGCCAGATCAAAGGCGTGGACAAGACCTACTTGGTGCTGAAGGTCGCCCAGGGCGACCTGACGGTACGTGTGCCAGCGGACAATGCGGAGTTCGTCGGCGTGCGTGATGTGGTCGGTCAGGACGGACTGGACCGGGTCTTCGAGGTGCTGCGCGCGCCGTACGCCGAGGAGCCCACGAACTGGTCGCGTCGTTACAAGGCAAACCTGGAGAAGCTCGCCTCCGGCAACGTCATCAAGGTCGCGGAAGTCGTACGCGACCTGTGGCGCCGTGAGCGCGAGCGCGGACTCTCCGCCGGTGAGAAGCGCATGCTCGCCAAGGCCCGCCAGATCCTGGTGAGTGAGCTGGCTCTCGCGGAGAACACCAACGAGGACAAGGCGGAAGCCCTGCTCGACGAGGTGCTCGCCTCCTGACGAGGTAAAGAACGGACCGCTGCGGCCGCCCGCTCGGTTCAGCGCACTGATAATGCCGTGGTGCCCGATGACAGCTGCTGTCGCCGGGCGCTGCGGCATGTCCGTACCCGGATGCGTTCCATACGTGCGGATGCCGTGATCCTCGTACGCTCATCTCCGGGGGAGGCCTCCCCCGGGTCCTGGCGTGCCGGGCCCGCGCTGCTGGCTCGACCAGGGTCACGGAAGGGTCCGGTCGAGGCGTCACGCCCGGCACGGTGAGGCCATACCCAACTAGGTCGAGCACACAAACCTGACAGGAACCGATGTCTGACGAATCGCGTCCCTCGCCCGCGCAGACGCCCGCGAGGCCGGCTGCCGAGACCTCCGCCGAACCCCCGCCCTCCGCCGGGGGCCGGGCCGGCGCCAGGACGGCCGCCGTGATTCCGGCCGCCGGGCGGGGCGTACGGCTCGGCCCGGGTGCCCCGAAGGCCCTGCGCGCGCTCGGCGGCACGCCCATGCTCATCCACGCGGTCCGGGCGATGGCCGCCTCCCGCGGGGTCTCCCTCGTCGTGATCGTCGCCCCGCCCGACGGCGCGGCCGAGGTCAAGAGCCTGCTCGACATGCACGCCCTGCCCGAACGGACGGACTTCCTCGTCGTACCGGGCGGCGAGTCCCGGCAGGAGTCCGTACGGCTCGGTCTGGACGCGCTCCCGCCGGAGTACGGCGTCGTCCTCGTGCACGACGCGGCCCGGCCGCTGGTGCCGGTGGACACGGTGGACGCCGTGATCGAGGCCGTACGGGAGGGCGCGCCCGCCGTGGTGCCGGCGCTGCCGCTCGCCGACACCGTCAAGCGGGTGGAGCCCGCCGCGGTGCCGGGGGAGCCGGAGCCGGTGGTGGCGACGCCGGAGCGGGCGAGGCTGCGGGCGGTGCAGACGCCGCAGGGGTTCGAACGGGCGACGCTGGTACGGGCCCACGAGACGGTGACCGAGAACGTCACGGACGACGCGAGCATGGTCGAGCAGCTCGGGCTGACGGTGATGGTCGTGCCGGGGCACGAGGAGGCGTTCAAGGTGACGCGCCCTCTCGACCTGGTGCTCGCGGAGGCGGTACTGGCGCGCAGGAGGCTCAACGATGGGTTCTGAGACGGCCGGGCTTCCCCCGCTGCCGCGGGTCGGGATCGGCACGGACATCCACGCGTTCGAGGACGGGCGCGAGCTGTGGTGCGCCGGGCTGAAGTGGGAGGGCGAGGGTGCGGGTCTCGCCGGGCACTCCGACGCGGATGTCGTCGCGCACGCGGCGTGCAACGCGTTGTTCTCCGCGGCCGGGATGGGCGACCTCGGGCAGCACTTCGGCACCGGGCGGCCGGAGTGGTCCGGGGCGTCCGGGGTGACGCTGCTGGGGGAGGCGGCGCGGATCGTGCGGGCGGCGGGGTTCCGGATCGGGAACGTGGCGGTGCAGGTCGTCGGGCCGCGGCCGAAGATCGGCAAGCGGCGCGAGGAGGCGCAGGGGGTGCTGTCCGAGGTGGTGGGGGCGCCGGTGTCCGTGTCGGGGGCGACGACGGACGGGCTGGGGTTTCCCGGGCGGGGGGAGGGGCTGATGGCGGTGGCCACGGCGTTGGTGGTGCGGGTGGATTAGCTGCCGGGCCGGTCCGGGCCGGTCCGGGACGCGGGGTGCGGCGTGCCGTGCGGGGCGGAGCCCACCCGGCACCCGACTCGCTCGGGGGAGGGCGAGGGGCCCGGCGGGGCGGGTTGGGCGGGGGAAGTGGGCAGCGGCGCCTGTGGCACTGGCCGAGGCCTACTACCCTGGACCCGTGACTATTCGTCTGTACGACACCAGCACCCGGCAGATCCGTGACTTCGCCCCCCTGCAGCCCGGGTGTGTCTCGATCTACCTGTGCGGCGCCACCGTGCAGGCCGCCCCGCACATCGGGCACATCCGGTCGGGGCTGAACTTCGACATCATGCGCCGCTGGTTCGCCTACCGCGGCTACAACGTCACGTTCATCCGCAATGTCACCGACATCGACGACAAGATCATCAAGAAGGCGGCCGAGCAGAACCGCCCCTGGTGGTCCATCGGGTACGAGAACGAGCGGGCGTTCAACGACGCCTACGACGCCCTCGGCTGCCTGCCGCCCACGTACGAGCCCCGCGCCACCGGGCACATCACCGAGATGGTCGAGATGATGCGCGGGCTCATCGAGCGCGGCCACGCCTACGAGGCCGACGGCAACGTCTACTTCGACGTACGGTCCCTGCCGGGGTACCTGTCGCTGTCCAACCAGGACCTCGACGACCTGCGGCAGCCCTCCGAGGACGGCGAGACCGGCAAGCGGGACCCGCGGGACTTCGCCATGTGGAAGGCGGCCAAGCCCGGCGAGCCCAGCTGGGAGACGCCGTGGGGGCGGGGGCGGCCCGGCTGGCACCTGGAGTGCTCCGCCATGGCGCACAAGTACCTGGGCGAGGAGTTCGACATCCACGGCGGCGGGATCGACCTGATCTTCCCGCACCACGAGAACGAGATCGCCCAGGCCCGCGGCTTCGGCGACGCCTTCGCCCGGTACTGGGTGCACAACGCCTGGGTCACCATGAGCGGCGAGAAGATGTCCAAGTCGCTCGGCAACAGCGTGCTCGTGAGCGAGATGGTCAAGCAGTGGCCGCCGGTCGTGCTGCGGTACTACCTCGGCACCCCGCACTACCGCTCCACCATCGAGTACAGCGAGGAGTCCCTGCGCGAGGCCGAGTCGGCGTACGCGCGGATCGAGGGCTTCGTGCAGCGCGTCACCGAGCTGGCCGGCGGCACCGTCGAGCCCGCCGCCGAGGTGCCGCCCGCCTTCGCCGAGGCGATGGACGACGACCTGGGCGTCCCGCAGGCCCTCGCGGTCGTGCACACCACCGTCCGGCAGGGCAACAGCGCGCTGGCCGCCGACGACAAGGAGGCCGCGGTCGCCCGGCTCACCGAGGTGCGGGCCATGCTCGGCGTGCTCGGGCTCGACCCGCTGGCCCCGCACTGGGCCGGGGAGCGGGAGCAGGGCGAGGATCTGCGGCACGTCGTCGACAGCCTCGTACACCTCGTGCTCGAACAGCGGGAGGCGGCGCGGGCGCGCAAGGACTGGGCCACCGCCGACGCCATCCGCGACCGGCTCGGGCAGTCCGGTCTGGTCATCGAGGACAGCCCGCAGGGGCCCCGCTGGAGCCTCGGCTCCCGCTGACCCGGACGGGCGGCGAGGCCCGGTCCCGTAGATCGATTGTGCCGCCCGGCCCTCCGGGCGGCACACTGCACAAGACGCAAGACATCGCGCACCACCCGCGCACAGACGCAGAGAGCGGAGACAGGTAACTCATGGCCGCGAACAACCGCCGCATGTCCGGCAAGAAGGGCGCGCAGGTCGGCAGCGGCGGCAAGCGACGCCGGGGCCTGGAAGGCAAGGGGCCGACGCCCCCCGCCGAGATGCGCAAGGGGCACGTCAAGCAGCGGGCCGCCAACGCGAAGGCCCGCCGCGCCACGGGACGCACGCCGCAGCGGCGCGGGGGCGGCCGGTCGAACGTCCGAACTCGTCGTCGGCCGCAACCCCGTCTACGAGGCGCTGCGCGAGGGCGTGCCCGCCTCGACGCTCTACGTCCAGCAGTTCATCGACAACGACGAGCGGGTGCGCGAGGCGCTCCAGCTCGCGGCCGAGCGCGGCGGGATCAACCTCATGGAGGCCCCCCGCCCCGAGCTGGACCGGATGACCAACGGGCTCAACCACCAGGGGCTCGTCCTCCAGGTCCCGCCGTACGAGTACGCGCACCCCGAGGACCTGGTCGCCGCCGCCCACGACGAGGGCGCGGACCCGCTGATCGTCGCCCTCGACGGCGTGACCGACCCGCGCAACCTCGGTGCCGTCGTCCGCTCCGTCTCCGCCTTCGGCGGCCACGGCGTCGTCGTGCCCGAGCGGCGCGCGGCCGGTATGACGGCGGGCGCGTGGAAAACGTCCGCCGGCACGGCCGCCCGTACGCCGGTGGCCCGCGCCACCAACCTCACCCGGGCCCTGGAGACGTACCAGAAGGCCGGGATCACGGTCGTCGGCCTGGCCGCCGACGGCGAGATGGCACTCGGTGACCTGGAGGCCCTGGACGGGCCCGTGGTCGTCGTGGTCGGCAGCGAGGGCAAGGGGCTCTCGCGCCTGGTCGGCGAGACCTGCGACCACCGGGTGCGCATCCCCATGCCGGGCGGGGCCGAGTCCCTCAACGCCGGTGTGGCCGCGGGGATCGTGCTGTACGAGGCGGCGCGCCGGCGGGGCTGACCGGACCGGTTGACGCGGGAACGCGCGTTCGGGTTCGTCCCTCGACGGGGGCGTTCCGGGCGATTCGGGTGGGCTTGACGCGGTCCGGACAGATCGGGGGCGGTCAAGGCAGTGTCCTAACGACACATCACTCGGTTAGATGAGTGTGGACACCAGAACACCCCGCACACCCACGGGGGACCGCTCGTCGGGAATCGACGACGCTCCCGCGCTGAGCATGGTGAAGGTGCCGAGCGATCCGGCCCAGGTCATCGTCAACCACGCGAGTTTCCGCGTGCAGTTCGGTGCCTCCGCGCGGCGGACCCAGTCCCCGCGGATCGCGCGGCACCTGAGCGCCACCCAGGACACCGCCCGCATGCCCGGCGCCGCCGGCCGCCGCCGTGCCGTCGTGTGGAGCGGGCGGTCCGACCCGGACGACACCGGTGCCCACCGGCTGCTCCAGGCGGTGCGGGCCGGGGCCGGCCACCACGTCGAGAGCCCCGCCGACGCCGGGGCCACGCAGGTCATCCCCCGGGTCGGCCTCGACGACGACCCCGCGGCCCAGACGCTCGAGACGCCCCTCGTCGGCGCCCAGCGCGGCCCCGTGCCGCACGGCACCAGGCTGCTGCCCGCCATGCGCACCGTCGGCAGCGCCTACGACGAACCCGCCTACGCCGGCGAGGACTTCGGCCCCGGCCAGGACGGCGAGGGCCCCGACGGCCACGGCGACGACGACCCGGACCGGTCCGAGCCGCGCAGCAGGCACCGCGCCGACGACCCGTCCCGGCACGCCTACTTCCCCGGCCGCCGGATGAACCTCGGCGTCGTCCTGCTGCCGCTGCGGGTCTTCCTCGGCTTCATCTCCATCTACGCCGGCATGGGCAAGCTCTGCGACCCCGTCTACTTCGACGGCGGCGAACGCGGCTCCATGGTGAAGTGGCTCAACAGCCTGCACCCCTGGGACGTCGCCGAGCCGCTGCGCCAGTTCGCCCTCGACCACCCCGTGGGCGCCGGGCTCGTCATCGCCTTCCTCCAGGTGCTCGTGGGCGTCCTGACCGTCCTGGGCTGCTGGCAGCGGGTGGCCGCCGCCATCGGCGCGACCCTGTCCGCCGCGCTCCTGGTCACCGTCAGCTGGAAGAGCGTCCCGGTCTACGACGCGCCCGACATCATCTACCTCGCCGCCTGGTCCCCGCTGATCATCGCCGGCGCGCCCGTGTACTCCGTGGACGGCAGGCTCGCCGGCAGCGCCTGGCGCCGGCTCGGTCCCCGCGCCGCCATCTGGGACCTGCGCCGCTACGTCCTGCGCCGCGGCGCCGTCGTCACCTTCCTCGTCGCCGGTGTCACCCTCCTGGTCGGCTCGCTGCTGGGCGGTGCCGTCCGGGACGCCGACCGTGTGGTCGTCCCCGGCCCCGGCGAGGGCCCGCGCAACGAACTGCCCGGCTCCCCGCTCCCGCAGGAGCCCGGCACGCGCGAGCCGAGGAGCCCGGAGGCCTCCACCTCGCCCACCCAGGGCGCCACCGGCGACGCGGCCACGCCCTCCTCGGAGGCCGCGACCACCCCGGGAGCGACCCGCGACAGCGGCACCGTCACCGGCGGCACCCCCAGCCAGACCCAGGGCACCACGGGCCAGGTCCCGCCGCAGCAGTCCGTCCCGCAGAACCAGGCGCCGAGCACCACGACGGGACCGACCGCCGGCGGCGCCACCACCGGGAGCAGCGGCTCGACCGGCGGCGCCGGCAGCGACGGCGGTGACGACGACGGAGGCGGCGACGACTCCTCCACCACCACGGGCGAGCCGGGCGGCCGCCTGGTGGGCGGCCTGCTGGGCTAGCCCGTCGTGTCCGCGCTCCGCGCCCGGTGACAACCGGGCGCGGAGCAGGTGCCGTTGACGCGTTACTGTTCCGACGTGTATGTCAGGAAATCTTCCCACGCGTACCGACCGGCCGCTCCACCTCGTCCTGGGAGTACGCAGGCCGACGCATCTCGATCGAACAGGGCGCGCATGCGGTCCGCTGTCCGCAGCAGGCCGTGAAGGTTGTGAGTGCCGTATGCAGTCAGCTCGACGGCCTGCGCTTCCAGACGGGTCAAGTCTCGGATCTTCCTTGAGTACCGGACCTTCCTGACGTCCTCCCAGGCTGCCGAGATGAGCCCACCGGCCCCCAACACCTCGTCGGGGGTGTGCGGTGACGGGTGTCGCATGACCTGTGCCTGTTGCTGGGCAGCCGCGCCCGCCCGCGCCCGGCACAGTGGGTGCCCTCGCGGCGGTGTCGACCAAGGGAGCGCGGACATGGGGTGCAGTGAGGGAACCGGCCGACGCTTGGACGTGTTCACGCGCGAGCGGGCCGGACAGGCGTTCGTCGAGGTACAGCGGGCAGACACGAAAGCGGCGACTTTGTGCGGCCTCACCGGTGGGTTGCTGGCGCTCTCCGTGGCTGAGCTGACACGGGAAGGCGGGCTCTCCCGAATGCTGGGCAGCCTGCTGCTCGGCGTCTGTCTGCTGCTCGGCGTCTCGGTCGCCGCATCGCTGCTGGCGCTGCGTCCGGCGATGCCGCCAGCCGGGCTGTGCACCGAACTGGCCGACGTGGGCGGCACGGGAGAGGGTGCGTCGGACGGTACGGCCGGACAGCGACGGTGGGAGGAGCGTCGACTGCGGGTCTTTTCGCGGCTGGCCGACCGGAAGCTCAGGCTGGTGCGCCTCTTAGGAGATCTCCTTCTGGCCGCGCTGTTAATGGCTGGAATGGCCTTGTTGAGTCATTACACCCTCAATTGAGGGTATTCCCCGTGTGGGTGAGGAGCCGCACTCGGCAAGGGGTGGCTCCCCAGCGCGTCAGACCGACACGCAGTGTACGGCGCTGCTCGCCCCACTTACCAGCCTCCGAGCCGCCCTCGAACGACAACGCGGTCGGCCGGGCATGACATACGACCACGCCTGGCGCCGCAGACGAGGGGGGCTTGGCCGGAGGCTGAACGGCAGGCCGGACAGGTTGGGACATTCGACTCGGCCGCGCCGGTTCACGAAGGGCCGGTGGATCCGGGTGAGCCTGCTGCGGTAAGGGTGCCGGTCGGTGAGAACTCCCGGTGGATCAGTCGGGCTTCGCGTGCCCCGGGCTCAGTCGATCCGGTTGGACGTGGCGTTCGACGATGCCGGAGTCCCAGGGCAGCATCCTGTCCCCAGTCTCATACCGACCAAGTGCGTGAGCACTTCCTTGAGAAGTGCTCACGAACCGCGCATCTGAGCGTCACCCTAACAATATCGGCCCAGATGCTCACGCAATCCGAGTCCTGTCCGAGTCATTGCAGCCCGCCCGAGACGGGTCTCGCGGCCAGCCTGGGATGTGCTGCGCAATCTGACCACTCGCCTGCTGGATTACGTCACCCCGTACGGGCTCGTCCACATCGAAAGAGTCAGTGGCGAGCTGTCGTCGTCCACGGGCCGAGCCGCTCAGCGGCCTGCCAGGGCCGCCAGTTCCCGGGCTGCCTCTGTCAGGTCCTTCGCGGTGTCGATCGCTCGCCAGTAGGAGCCCTGCGGGATCGGGAAGCCGGCCAGCCGGCGCTCGCGGGCCAGCCTCGGGAACGTCGTCCGCTCGTGGTCGCCGCGCTCCGGGAGCATCGCCGCGAAGGCGGGCGAGAAGACGTACACACCGGCGTTGATCTCGAAGGTCGACGGCGGTGCCTCGAAGAAGTCGGTGATGTGGCCGAAGCCGTCCGTCTGCACGGCGCCCCACGGCAGTCGCGGCCGGGCCAGGGCGAGGGTCGCCACGGCGTCCCGCTCGGCGTGGAAGTCGGCCAGGTCGCGCAGCGAGAAACGGGTCCAGATGTCACCGTTCGTGGCGTACCAGGGCTGATCCGGGTGGGGGAGGCGGGCGGCGGCGTACTTGAGGCCGCCGCCGCGGCCGAGGGGCTCGGTCTCGACGACGGTGGTGACGGAGAGCGGCAGGTCGGCGCTCTCCAGCCACTGTTGCAGCACCTCGGCCAGATGACCGCAGGAGACCACGACGTCCGTCACGCCCTCCTCGGCGAGCCAGGCGAGCTGATGGCCGATGATCGGAGTCCCGGTGCCCGGGATCTCGACCATGGGCTTGGGCCGGTCGTCGGTGTAGGGGCGCAGCCGGGAACCCTGTCCGCCGGCCAGGACGACGGCTTGAACGGGGCGGCGGGACGCGGCGTTCGGATCGGTCATGCCCGAACTGTACGCGGCGCCCCACCGGCTTCCGAAGGGTCCTCAGCCGTGCGCGGCCAGGACGCCCGAGGCGAAGGCGGTGTCGCAGACGGGGCGCGCGTACGACTGGGCGCGGTTCGGGCCGTAGACCTTGACCGCGGCGCGGCCGAGGGCGCGGGCGATGGACGCGCAGTGGCCGGCCAGCGACGGGCGCTCGTTCACGGCCTGCTGGAGGTGGGTGAGGGCGACGCCCGGGTCCTCCTCGCGCAGTTCGGTCAGCAGCCGGTCGCGCAGCACCTCGTGCGGTGCGCGGGCGGCGGCCTGGGAGGACGCCTTGGACGAGGACGCCTCCGACGCGGCGAGCACCGAGTCCGAGGGGTCCCCGGACCAGTTGACCCGGGTGACCGCGAGGGTCCCGGAGAGCACCAGGACGACGGGCAGGACGAGGGCGAGAGAGCGGCCGATCCGGTGGGCGGGGCCCCGGCCGCGTCGCGTCTGTCGGGTGGTGGAGTGCTTCACGGAGTGCTTCACGCGAGTGAGGGTAGCGCCCGGTAATGATTTGGCGACATTTAGTCACCTGTTCGGGGGATAAGAAGTGGTTCCGAAATGGGTAGGGCGTTGACGCACATGGGTCGAAACGTCCCTTGCATCGGGGTATTTGTCGACAGCGGAAAGAGCCCCGCAGCAGGCCGCGGGGCTCTTTCCGCTGTCCGGGGTGAGATTCACCCGGTCGCGCTACCGACGCGAGGGTTATCAGTCGGTGAGACGCTCGCCCGTGGAGGACGAGAAGACGTGGCTCTCGCCCGGCTGCGGTACGACGTGGACGGTCGCGCCCTTCTCCGGCACCGCGCGGCTGCTGACCCGGACCACGAGGTCCCGCGACTCGCCGCCGACCTCGGCCGTGCCGTAGACGTAGCCGTCGGCGCCGGTCTCCTCCACGACGTTCACCGAGACCGCGAGGCCCGCCGGGGCGTCGTCGGCCTCCTTCGAGAGGGTCTTGGCCGTGCCGCCGTTCAGCTCCACCACGTCGAAGTGCTCGGGGCGGACGCCGACGGTGACCGTGCGGTCGCCCTTGTCGGAGGCGGCCTTCAGGGCGTCGCGGTTGACCGGGACGACGCTGTTGCCGAACTTCACGCCGCCGTCGGTGATCGGGACCTCGACCAGGTTCATGGCCGGGGAGCCGATGAAGCCGGCGACGAAGAGGTTGGCGGGCCTGTCGTACATGTTGCGCGGGGTGTCGACCTGCTGGAGCAGACCGTCCTTGAGGACCGCCACCCGGTCGCCCATCGTCATGGCCTCGACCTGGTCGTGGGTGACGTAGACGGTGGTGATGCCGAGGCGGCGCTGGAGCGAGGCGATCTGCGTACGGGTGGAGACGCGGAGCTTGGCGTCCAGGTTGGACAGCGGCTCGTCCATGAGGAACACCTGCGGCTCGCGCACGATCGCGCGGCCCATCGCGACACGCTGGCGCTGACCGCCGGAGAGCGCCTTCGGCTTGCGGTCCAGGTACTCGGTGAGGTCGAGGATCTTCGCGGCCTCCTCGACCTTCTGCCGGATCTCCGCCTTGTTGACGCCGGCGATCTTGAGTGCGAAGCCCATGTTGTCGGCGACCGTCATGTGCGGGTACAGCGCGTAGTTCTGGAACACCATGGCGATGTCCCGGTCCTTCGGCGGCAGGTGCGTGACATCGCGGTCGCCGATGCGGATGGCACCGCCGTTCACGTCCTCAAGCCCCGCGAGCATGCGGAGCGAGGTGGACTTGCCGCAACCGGACGGGCCGACCAGGACGAGGAACTCGCCGTCCTCGATGGCGATGTCGAGACCGTCGACGGCGGGCTTGGTGGAACCCGGGTACACACGGGTCGCCTTGTCGAACGTAACTGTGGCCATGGTGAAAGGCCCCCTTCTACCGGCAGGAACGTGCCGGACGATCCGTTGTAGGAAGGTGGTGGTGTACTCCACACGGGTGAAGCTGGGCAGGACGGTACCTGGCGTTCACCTGGTCTGTCAGTAGCTGGGGGACTGTGAACTTCGCCGAAATCCTCGAACCCCATCGTTCACCGGCTCTGTGTACAGTGGAGCAGCCTCCGCGCGCGCCGCCGCGCGAGTGCCTCCTTAGCTCAGATGGCCAGAGCAACGCACTTGTAATGCGTAGGTCGTCGGTTCGAATCCGACAGGGGGCTCTGGGAGTGCAGGCCGGTGCCCCCGCGATCCTGGGTCGTGGGGGCACCGGTGTTTTGTCGGGTTGCTTGCCTGGCTGTGGCCCGGGGCCGGGTCAGGAGCGGTTGGCGCTGGACGGGCCGAAGAACTCGATCTCCGCTATGGCCACCTGCTTGTCCGCGGACGCCGCGTGGGCCGACTCGATGGTGAACCGGACCTTGGTGACCTCGCCGACGCGGAACGCGCGTCGCTGGCCGCCCGCGCCCTGGTCCAGGGTGAGGGCGCGGGTCTTGGTCTTCCCGTCCTTCGTGGTGATCGTCGCCTTGATGCGGTGCGGCAGGGCCGACTCGTTGAGCTGGTTGGCACGGGTGGAGACGCCGGGCGTGATGATCACGTCCAGCAGGCGCGTCGGCTCGGTGAAGGTGGCCTCGATCCACTCGCCCTGGCCGGACTGCGAGATCCCCGGGCCCCACCAGGTGTTGCTGAGCTTGTCGATGACGAGGGCGGGCTTGTGGCCGGTGTAGGAGTGCGAGGCCTTGATCCCGTCCGGGGAGACCGGGGCGCGCTTGGCGAAGTGGTCGCGGGTGTTCTGGATGCCGTCGGGGATGTAGACGAAGCCGAGGACGACCAGGGTGATCACGACGACGGCGGTGATCCAGGTGCCGATGCGGTCGAAGACGCGGCGCAGACGGGGGCGGTCGCCCGCCCACGGGGTCTCGCGGCGCCGGCCGCCGAAGAGCCGGCGCCACCACGGGGCGCGCCGCGCGCCCTGGTCGCCGCCGGCGGCCAGCGGCATCGCGCAGCGGGCGCAGTAGTGGCGGTCGGGGCGGTTGGGGGTGGAACACCACGGGCAGGGCGGGCCGTTGGCGATGTCCGGCTGGTGGCTGAGGGGGCGGACCTGCGGCCGGTCCGCGTCGGGGCGGCCGGGCAGGACGGGGGCGACGGCGGGCGGCGGCGCGGGGGCCGGGGCCTCGGGGTCGGCGACCGGGACGAGGAGGGAGCGGGCGCGGTCGGACATGGTGTCGGTGAGCGCGTTCGGGGCGGTGGCCACCGGGGTGGTGGGGGCGGTCCCGTCCACGTCGGGGGCGGTGGCGGGCGTAGCAACGGTTGCGGCAGTTGCGGTGGTGGCGGGCGCGCTGTCGGTGGCGGTGGTGCCGGTGGTCCCAGCAGTGCCCGTGGTGCCCGTGGTGCCAGCGGTCCCCGCAGCCCCCGCAGCACCCGCAGCCCCCGCGGTCCCGGCCGCCGCGCCTCCCGGTCCGCCCGTCCCCCCGCTTCCCGCCGTCCGGCCCGCGTCCCGTGCCCCGTTGGCGCCGGCGTCGGCGTTGTGCGGCGCGGTGGCGGGGGCGGCCGGGGTGGTCGGGGCGTGCGTCGGGTGGGGTGGCTGGCGCAGGGTCGGGTTGTCCTCCGTGCCGTCGGCCAGGTCGTCCGTGCCGCCGTTCCCGGTGGGGGCGGGGCGTTTGGCGGGGGCCGGGGGCTTGCCCCCGGAGCCGCGTTCGGCCGCTGCGGCCGCCGGCTGCGCGGTGCGGGCGCCGACCTGTTCCCAGCTGAGTACGGCGCCGCACGCGTCGCAGAAGGACTGGCCCGGTTCCGCGGGGGTGCCGCACTCGGCGCAGTTCTGCGTGGTCATCTCTCCGGGGTCCTTTCGGAGGCGGTCACTTCGACCGTGTAGGGCATGTGGGCGGGGCGGGCGGCCGAGACGAGGGAGTCCAGGCGGTGGGTGTCGCCGGGCCTGGGGTCGGGCAGCCGGAGGGCGACGTGCAGATGCGGGCGGGGCGTGCCGGGGAACGGGCCGAGGGGGCGGGCGTTCCAGTCGGCGCCGCCGCTCTCGGTGATGTCGGGCTCGACGCCGAACGCGAGCCGTACGGCCTCGGACAGGCCCTGCCGGGTGCCCCGTACCCGGTGCAGCCGGGCGGCGGCGGCGACGGCCGCGCGCAGCATGGGCTCGGGTTCGGTGCCGTCGGTCTCCGCGCCGACCCAGGTGCCGAGCCACTGCGCGAAGTCGGCCGGGGTGAGGGCGGGGTCGAAGTAGGTGTCGAGGCAGTCCAGGACGTTCAGGATGGGGGCGAGCACGTCGTCGAGCCCGCTGACGAAGCGCAGGGCGAGGTCGTCGTCGGCGAAGACGGCCGGCAGCATCGAGCTGATGGGCAGCGAGGAGCCGAGTCCGTCGACGGAGCCCCGGTACGAGGTGGCCGTCACGTGCCGTCCCCGATCACTCGGACCCGGTGGTCGAAGGAGAAGACCAGCGAGGGCGGTTCGAGGTCGATGCGGTCGGTGGGGTCGCCGCGCTTGCCGGTGAGCGGGTCGGCGGGGTGCAGGACGACCTCGTCGACCAGTTCGACGCCGGGGACGCGTTGCAGCACCGCGAAGACCTCGCCGGTCTGCACGGGGCGTCCGAAGGGCCAGCCCTTGCCGTCGGAGCCGCCGGTGAGCGGGTCGAGGTGGCGGTAGAGGGCGTCGTGGGCCTGGCGGCGTACCCGGTCGGCGTCGACGCCGCGGAAGGCGTGGATGGTGGCGACGACGGTGACGCCCTGGTAGTAGGGCGGTCCGACGGCGAGGCGGGTGCCGATGAGGCGGCGTTCGTCGAGGTGGCGGGTGATGCGGCCCAGGAGGGCGTCGCCGGGGACGAGTTGCTCGAAGCGGAGCCGTCCGCCGGGGTCGGGGACGGCCTGGGGGACGACGAGGACGCGGACGGCGTGGGCGCCGTACTCGTTCTCCTCGCCCTCCAGGCAGGTGATGCGGGCGGTCTCGGGGGCGGCGCGGCGGGCGAGTTCCTCGTAGTCGCGCAGCGTCACGGCGCGTTCCTGGGCGCGCAGGGTGATCGGGGCCCGCAGCTTCGCCTCCTCGACGCTCTCGCCGTCGACGCCGCCGCGGGCGGCCTCGCGATTGACGACCTCGGAGACGTACGGGATGGAGGTGCGCAGCACTTGTACCGCGCCGCGGGCCACGTTGCCGGACCGGCCGCCGCCGGTGCGGTAGCGGCGGGCGCGGATGACGGCGCCCTTGGGGGCGACGGTGCCGTACTGGCGCAGGGTGCCGTCGGCCTCGCGGACGGCGGGGCCGAAGGCGATGACGCCGGTGGCGGCGTCGAGGGTGATGTGGTGGTCGTCGGGGTGGGAGGCCGCGAAGTGCGGGACGACCTGCCAGTCCTGCCAGCCCTCGTCGGCGGCGGTCTGGAGGAGGACGGGCGGGTCGTCGGCGACGACGGGGGCGTGTTCGAGCTTCAGCCGCTGGCCGGGCAGGCCGGTGGACTCGCCGAGGGCCTCGTCGTAGACGGTCTCGGCGTGGACGCTGCCGGTGGTGCCGCCGATGGTGTAGGCCTCGGCGGAGCGGATGGTCGGCGAGGTCGTGTAGAAGGGCTGGCCGGGCAGGGGTTCGGTGACCCGGCAGCGGATCCAGCCGGCCTCGTGGCCGCCATTGCGGGACAGGACGTGGCCGCCGGGCACGTGGAGCACGATGTCGCCGGGGCGGTTGAGACCGCCGGTGCCGTCCCGGTCGACCTCGCAGGGCTGCCAGCCGTCCTCGGTCCAGGCCTCCCAGACCAGGGGCGGCTGGCGGGGGTCGACGCCGACGCCGTCGACGCGGCTGTCGAGTTCCAGGGCGAGCGCGCAGTGCGGGGTGGCGGCGGTGAGGCCGATGAGCATGCAGTCGCCGGGGGCCGGCGACTCGGAGAAGCACATCAGGTCCTTGCCCTCGGCGAGGTCCGCGGTGCGGTCGGCGACGGGTTCGCCCCGGCGCTGCACCACGAGGCGGCCGAGCCCGCACGGTACGACGGTCAGGTCGCGTTCGGTGGCGAACACGACGGCCTCGTCGCGTTCGGTGCGCAGGGTGGCGACCTCGGTGCCCAGCGGGACCAGGATCGGCTCCTCCTGGGGTGCGGAGAGCCAGAAGGTGACGTCCGTGCGGGCGGCGGACGGCGGGAAGAGGGTGATGCCGACCAGGTCGAGGAAGGCGAGGTGGTTCTTCTCCGGGACCCGGTTGAGGCGGTAGACGATCTGGTCGGCCATGTGGGCGAGCGTCTCGATGAGGGTGACGCCGGGGTCGGAGACGTTGTGGTCGGTCCACTCCGGGGCGCGCTGCTGGACGTAGCGCTTGGCGTCGTCGACGAACTGCTGGAAGCGCCGGTCGTCGAGGTTGGGGGAGGGCAGGGACATCAGCGGTCGCTTTCGGGAGGGCCCGGGTGGCCGGCGGGACCGTCGGGGAGGTCCGGCTCGTCGTGGGAGGGGATGACGTAGAACGGGAAGACGAGGCTGCGCGGGTTGTTGGTGCCGCGGATCGAGTAGCGCACGTCGATGTAGAGGACGCTCTGGTCGCCCCCCGTGCTGACGTCAACGTCATGGACCTCGATGCGCGGCTCCCAGCGGTCCAGGCTGACGTGCACCTCGTGCTGGATGCGGCCGGCGGTCTGCTCGTTGACCGGCGCGAAGACGAGGTCGTGGATGGCGCAGCCGAACTCGGGCCGCATCGGCCGCTCGCCCGGGGCGGTGGCGAGGACCAGCCGGATGGCCTCCTCCACCTCCTGCTCGCCGCTGACGAGGGCGATGCCGCCGGTGGGCCCGATGCGCATGGGGAATGCCCAGCCGGAGCCGACGAACTGTTCGGCCATCAGAGGGCCACCTGCCTTCTTCTTCCTGTGCTTCCCGCGAACCCGGCGCGTGCGCACGGCGGTTGTCCGGTCATGCCGGGAGGGGGTACTTCATGGTGTTGACGAACACGGCGCCGAAGAGATCGACCTTGATGCCCTTGATGTTGACGTTGGCCACGGCGTTGACCGACACCATGCCGGTGGCGTTGATCGAACGTCATGCCGGTCGACGACAGATTCATGGCGCCGCCCATCGCGTTCACGTTGACCGCGCCGCCCAGGGAGGTGAGGCTGACCAGGCCCTTGCCCTTCAGGGTGAGCGGGCCGCCGCTGTCGATCATGACGGACTGGCGGCCGTGCAGCCGGAGGCTGGTGCCCGCCTCCACCGACACCGAACGGCTGCCGGTGATGCTGACGCTGCCCTTGCTGTCGACGGTGATCTCGGTCTTGGTGCGGTCGAGATTGATGATCAGCTTGTTGTTGCCGCTGGCGATCCGGACGCCCTGCTTGCGCCCCCCGGTCTGCTGGCTGAGCAGGTCGACGCGGTTGCCCTGGCGGTCGGACAGGGTGTGCCGTACGGCCTTCTTCTTCAGGCCGTCGTGCAGGGGGACGTCGGTGACCTTGGTGGGCAGGTCCCGGCCGTTGTAGAGGCCGCCGATGACGAACGGGTGGTCCAGGGCGCCCCGGTCGAAGGCGACGAGCACCTCGTCGCCGACATCCATCGGGAAGACGCCGCCGCCGTCCTTGCCGCCCATCTGCACGCTGCGCGCCCAGTCGCTGACGTAGGCGTCGTCGAGCCACGGGAACTGGAGCTTGACCCTGCCCTGTTTGAGGGGGTCCTGCACGTCGGTGACGATGGCGTTGGCGACGCTGGGCAGCCGGGCGGCGCTCGCCGGGTCCACGCCGCCGCTGCCGCCCGAGGCCAGCCCGTACAGGGAACGCCACTGGCGTCCGCTGACCGTGATCCAGGACTCGTAGTGCTTGCCGTCGCCGAAGACGTGGCGCACCGAGGTGACGGTGTACTTGCCCTCGAAGGGCTTGCCGACGTCGGAGAGGGCCACCGGGACGCCGGGCCGCAGGTCGGGGTGGCCGTAGACGGCGACCTCCAACTCGGCGAAGGAGGAGGTCACGTCGGCGGCGAGGGCCTTGGCGGCGTACTGGACCTCGTCCTGCTTGTCGTAGGGGTTGGCGGTCTCGACGAGCTTGGCGGACTTGAATTTGCCGGAGGCCTCGCCGGGCGTCGAACCGATGCTGATGCCCGGGTCGGTGGTGGCGGGCGCGAGTTCGGTGATCTTCTTCTTGGTGGTGACGTTCCAGCCGCGCGACTCGACCTTGCCGACCTGGTCGGCGGCGGTGACGGCGGCCCGCAGCCGCAGGATGTCGTGGCCGGCCTGGAGGACGAAGGTGCTCTTGTCGCCGTCCGTCTTCGGGGAGGGCGCGCCGGCCGACGGTTTCGGCGTGACGAACCGGAACTTCCCCTTGGCGTCGAGGGACATGACCATGTTGCTCTCGTCGGCGAGCCGCGAGAGGAAGTCCCAGTCGGTGACGTTGGACTGGCTGATGAAGGTGTACGTGCCCTTGGTCGGCTGGATGCGGCCGATGGACACGCCGTCCATGGCGGCCAGCTTGCGGGCGATGTCGGACGCCTTCTGGTTGCGGTACGCGGCCACCCGGCGCTGGCGCATCATGCGGTGCCCGTAGTCGTAGCCGCGGATGACGGTGAAGCTGCCGGTGCCGTCGTAGTCGGCCTCAAGACCTGTGACCTCGCCCGTCAGCAGGGGGTTGCCGATGCCCTGCCCGTCGGCGATCGGAGTGATGACGACCTTCGTGCCGAACTGCACGTTCAGCTTGCCGAGGACCAGGCGGTAGGGGTCGCGGAAGGTGAGGCGGAAGGCCGCGGGCACGCCGACGCCCTGGTCGACCCAGCCCTCCACGAGCATCGGGGCGATGTCGGTGGGCAGTTTCGCCCCGCCGATCTTGACCTCGACGATGCTGGAAAACGCGTGCCGCACCATCAGTGAGGCACCTCCTCTGCGGCGGGCAGCATGAGTTCGGTGCCGGTCGGCAGGCGGGAGGGGTCGTCGATGCCGTTGGCCTCGGCGATCGCCCGCCACGCGTTGGCACTGCCGTACTCGCTCCAGGCCAGCGACTGGAGCGAGTCCCCCGCGACGACCCGGTGCACGCGCTGCGCGGTGAGGGCGCCCGAGGTCGGGTTCTGGCCCTGGGTCGGGCCGGGGATCTCCACCAGCGACACCTGGCAGGTGGCGCGGATCGGGACACCGGTGGTGCCGAAGAGGCTGTACTGCGCCTCGATGGACGAGACGTACGCGGTGAACCGCGCCGTGGAGAAGGAACCCCACTCGAAGACCACCCAGGGCGGCGACGGCTGCTTGGCGAGGATGCTCTTGGCGGTCACTTCGCAGCACAGCAGCAGGGACTCGACCTTCTTCATCACGGTGTTGCCGTTGGGCTTCATCGAGGAGTCCAGGAAGATCTCCAGGGTCATCTCCCGCGGGTCCGCGCCCATGAACTCCGGCTTCGAGCCGTCCCGCACGGCCATGGTCGGCGTCGTCTTCCACTGGGCGCGCTGGGTCATGGACAGCTGGGCCGGGTTGAACTCGAAGCCGAACGTCCGCATCAGCGCGCCGGGCGTGGTGGTCGTGCCGGTGGGCGGCTCGTGGATGGCGAGGCTGGCGCGTACGAGGCTCTTGCCGGCGCCCGTGCTGGTGGCCATGGGTCTTCCTCTCTGCTCTGTGGCGCCGTCAGTCCGTGAACCCGTGGTGGGCGATCTCCAGGACCTCCGTGGCCACGGACATGTTGCCGGGGTCGAGGCTGGGGCCCTGCCAGCTGACGGGCAGTACGTCGATCAGCCCCCAGCGGGCGACCAGCGACCCGTCCGCGCGCAGCGCCGAGATCTGCGCGGTGGGCCGCTTGATGCCGGTCTGCACGGAGGAGATCCACTTGGCGACCTTCGCCGTGTCCGGGGTGAGGGGGCGGGTCAGCCGGATGTTCGTGAAGGTGACGCGGGTGGGCAGTTGCCAGACGAACCCGTTGTTGCCGCCCTCCTGGCGCTGTTCGACCTCCACCTGGGTCGACAGGCCCTCGCACCCGTTGAAGTAACCGAGGCTCTCGCCGTCGATGGCGAGGCTGAACCATATGGAGGAGCCCGGGTCCTGGCGGGTCATCGGGGGCGACCTTTCTGTCGGGTGATCGGTGGTGCGCGGGCGGGCGGTCAGCGGGGGTCGCGCAGCCTGCCGATCCGTTCGCGGTCCATGCGCAGTTCGGTGCGGACGAGTCGGGTGACGCGGCCGATGATCCGGTGCACCAGTTCGTCGAGCTGGAAGTCCGTGAGTTCGCGGGGGTCGAACCCGCCCTGCGGGATCGCCGCGTACCCGGGCGGCCGGTCGCCGTCTCCCGGAGGGAGCATCGCGGAACCGGCCGAGTACGGGGGCGGGTCGTCGGGCGGGGGCGGGCTCTGCGGCGACAGGGGTCTGGCCGGGGTGGGCCGGGACGAGGGGGCCCGGAAGCGGGTGAGGGTGGAGGCCACGGTGGAGGCCGCCGCGGCGGCCAGCGCACCGGTGGTACGGCCGAACGCGCGCTGCACCGGGGCGGCGGCCGTGGCCGTGGTGGTGGAGGAGGCGGCGGCGGTGGCGGTCTCCGTGGGGGACTGCGCCGGTGCCGCCTGCGTGCCGACCGGAAGCACCGGGTGGGGCGCCGACGGCGGGGGCGGTGTGAGGGGGGCCACCGGGAGCGGGGCCCCGGTCCCGACGGCACCGGGGGACGCCGGGCGGCGCAGGGGGACGGCTTTGGTAGTGGCGCGCTGGACGGTCGGGGCGGTGGTCCTGGTGGTGGCGCGCTGGACGGTGGCGCCGCCGGACGGGGGGAGCGGCGGCGCGAGGGCCGGCGCGACGGAGGTCCCGGGGACCGGCGAGGCCGGCGGGAGGGGAGAGGGCGCGGCCGAGGCGGAAGTGGCGGTCGTGACGGCCGGTGCCGCGGAGTGGGCCGCGGGCGGGTGGGCCGGCGCGGTGGCCCGCTGGACCGGCGGGGGCGTACGGCCGTCGGTGGCCGCGGTGTTGGAGGCCGGGCGCGTGGCGTCGGGGGACACGGGGAGCGGGGCGCCGAGCGGGAGCCGGGCCGACGACGCCGGGGCGGCGGGCGTCATGGCTGGGCGTACGGCGTCGGAGGGCGCGGACGAGGTGGGGGCGCCGAGACCCGCACGGGGCGCCGCCGCGCTGCGCTGCACGGGGCGCGCCGGGGTGGCCGGACCGCCGGTTCCCGGCCGGGAGAGCGGTACGGCGGCGGCCGGGCCGGGGCTCGGGCTCTGGGCCGACCGCTGGACGGCGGGGGACGACGGGGCGGGGGCGGCGCGGTTCGGTGCGGGTGCGGGGCCGGTGGAGGGCGCGCTGGGTGCGCCGGTCGGCGGGTCCGTGGTGCGCTGGACGGGGGGCTGCGGTGTGGCGACTGGGAGTGTCGGGGCGGGGGCGTGGCGGTCCGGTGCGGCGGGGCCGGTGGAGGGTGCGCCGGTCGACGGGTCCGTGGTGCGCTGGACGGGAGGCTGCGGTGCGGTGACCGGGGGCGTCGGGGCGGGGCCGGTGGAGGGCGCGTTGGATGCGCCGGTCGACGGGTTCGCGGCGCGCTGTACGGGGGGCTGCGGTGCGAGGGCGTGGCGGTCGGGCGTGGGGGCGGTGGAGGGTGCGCCCGGTGTGCCGGCCGGCGGGTTCGCGGCGCGCTGTACCGGGGGCTGCGGTGTCGTGGCCGGGAGCGTCGGGGCCTGGCGGGACGACGGGGTGTGCGTGGACGGGGAAGCCTGCGAAGGCTGTGCGGCCTGGGTCGGCCTCGGCCGGCCGGGGGCTGCTGCCTGCCGCTGGACGGAGGGCCGCGCGCCGGTCGGGGTACCGGGACGGACGGGGGCGGCGGAGGGCCGGTTCGCCGACGGGGAGGGCGTCGCCGACCCCGGCGCTCCGGTGCCGGCCGTCGGTCGGGAGGCGGCGGGCACCGGGTTGATGTGGGCCACGGCGCGCTGCACCGACGGGGGCGGGGCGCCCGTGTCGCGCTGCTCGGAGGCCGGGGCGGAACCGTCGGACCGGCCGACCGCTCGCTGCGCCGGGGCACCGCTCGACGTACCGGCGCCGGGTGCTGCCGCCGATCGGTTGGCGGCGGGGCCGTCGTACGAGGCCCGTTGGACGGGGGCCCCTGCCGGGGTGCCTCCAGCCGACGGCGACGGTGCCGCCGCAGGGCCGGTGGACGGGGCGTCGGCTCCGGACGCGGGCCGGAACGCCGCTCGCTGTACCGGTGTTCCGCCGGGGGGCGAGGGGGGTGTGGGGGTGGTGCGGGGCTGCTGGGTGGAGGCGGGCGTGGATCCGGACGTTGCTCGCTGCACCGGGAGGTCGGTTGCGGTGCTCTCGGCCGGGGTGGGCGTTGCGCCGGGGGCCGAGGGGGGTGTCGGAGTGCTGCGGGGCTGCTGGGTGGAGGCGGGCGTGGATCCGAACGCGGCCCGCTGCACCGGGAGTTCGCCTGCCGCGCCGCTCGGCGTGGGGCCGGGCTGCGGTACGGCTCGCTGTACGGGCGTACCGGACGCGGTGTCGTTGCCGGGTGCGGGCGTCGTCCGGTTGGCGTTGCCGTTGCCGGGTCGGGAGGAAATGGCCGGCCCGAGACCGGGCTTGGGCCGCGACACCGCCCGCTGCACCGGAGGACCGGACGACGTGGCGCCCGGTGAGGCGGACCCGCGCTCACCGGAGGGAGCGGCCCCTGGGACGGGGCGGGGCGTCGGCGCGGGGCCGGGGTGTGCGGTGGCGCGTTGGGCCGGGGTGCCGGGGGTGGCGCTGTCGCCCGGTGCGGGCGTGGCGCTGTCGCCGGGACCGCGCGTGGCTTGCTGCACGGGCGTGTCGGAGGACGAGGCGCTGTGTCGCATGGGCGCGGTGTCGCCGCCGGAGGTCGCGGCGGAGCGCTGTACCGGGCCGGTGGGCGTGGTGCTGTTGCCCGGTGCGGGCGTGCCGCTGTCGCCGGGCTGTGTGGTGGCGCGTTGCGTGGGCGTCGTGCCGCTGCCGGGTGTGGCTCGCTGTACCGGCGTGCCGGAGGCCGGGGCGCGGTGCTGTGCGGGTGCGGCGTTGTCACCGGGCTGTGTGGTGGCGCGTTGCGCCGGCGTGGTGGGTATCGTGCCGCTGCCGCTGCCGCTGCCGCTGCCGCTGCCGCTGCCGCTGCCGCTGCCGCTGCCGCTGCCGCTGCCGCTGCCGCTGCCGGGTGTGGCTCGCTGTACCGGCGTGCCGGAGGCCGGGGCGCGGTGCTGTGCGGGTGCGGCGCTGTCGCCGGGCTGTGTGGCGGCGCGTTGGACCGGGGTGCCGGAGGCCGGGCTGTTGCCGGAGGCGGGCGTCGTGCCGCCGCCGGACCGCGCGGTGGCGCGCTGTACCGGGCCGCCGGACGCGCCGCCGCCACCCGTCGTCCCGCTCGGTGCTGCGGCGGAGCGCTGCGTCGGCGTACCGGATGCCGGACCGCCACCTGGCTGTTCCGCGGCCCGGCGCACCGGGGCGCCGGGTGCCGTGAGGCCGGTGGGACCGTAACCGGTGTTCGCTGCCGGGGTGTTGCCCCGGGCGCCTGCTACCGGTGTCGCCCCGGGCCGGGATGCCGCTCGCTGTACGGGGGCGTCGGCGGCGGCCCGCCGCACCGGCGCGGCGCCGGAACCGTGGGGCAGGGAGGCGTCCCCCGCCGGTGCCGAGCCGGGGTCCGCTCGGTCGCCGTCCGCCGACGAGGATGCCGTTCCGGAGGTTTCCGGGAGGGAGTCGGTCGTCCGGCGGCTCGCGGGCAGCATCCGGCGCTGCACGGCCGACGCCCCGGACGGGGCCCTGGTCAGGGCGGCCTGCCGGGGACGGGGCGCGGCGGGCGGCACCGGTGTCACCCGTACCCCGCGGGCGGCCTGGGCCGGTGTGCTCACGGGCGCCGCGGACGACGCCGCCGACCCGACGGAACGCGCCCGCTGGACCGGGGCACCCCCGGACGCGGACGCCGAAGAAGCCGGAGGAGCCGAAGAAGCCGGAGGAGCCGACGCCGCCGACGCCGCCGTACCGGACGAACCGCCCCGCGCCCCCGGCATGGAGGAAGAAGCCGTCCGCGCCCCCGGCGTGGCAGCCGGACCGCCCCGCCCACCCGGCGCCGACCGCGGCGCGGTGGCCGGAGCCGATGTGTCCGCCGGTATCGCCCGCAGCGGAGCGACCGGCATCCGCTGGACCGGTGGCGTGCCGGGCCGGGACACCGGTGAGACGGGCGGGGTCTGCCGGGCCGACGGGGCGAAGGCGCCGGACAGGAGGCTGTCGCCCGCGGCCGGGTTCAGCACCGCGGGGGACGGCGCCCCCGTGAACGACGGGTTCTGCCACGTCGGAAGGCGACCGCCGAACCCGGCGTCCGCCACGCCCGTACCCGCCCCGCCCGTCGCCCGCTGGATCGGCGGCAGGCCCGTCCAGGCGGCGACGGCCACGGGCGCGGGGCCGGACGTGTCCGCCGTACTCCCGCCCGCGCCCGTGTCGGGGGGCGAGCCCGCGGACGCGGTCTCGCCCTCGCCGACGCCGTCTCGACGACCCCGCAGCCGGTCCAGGAATCCCACCGATCAGCCCTCCGCCGTGCCACGCGTCACGAGGGACGCGATCTGGTCCGTGTACCGGCGGCGATCCTGGTGTTCCAGGTCCAGGATCGCCTCCAGGCTCCAGTGGAAGTGGTAGGCGACGTACGCGATCTCCTCGTGCAGCCGGTCGGTCGCGTACGTCACGATTCCCCCAGGCGGCTCCCGCCGAGTTCCACCTCGAAGGGCTCCGAGCAGTGCGGGCACTCGACGGCCGCGCGGGTGTGCCCCTCCGCGTTGATCTGGCGGTAGAAGTCCTGGAGGAACGCCAGGTCGGAGGCGAACATGTTCTCCACGATCCCGTCGTGCACCATCGCCAGCGTGCCCAGCCGGGTGATGACCCGGCCGAGCAGCACCACCGACAGATACGCCGGGTTCTCCTGCACCCGCACGTCGCGCAGCGGGATCAGCTCGTCCCGTGCCGTCGACAGGCGCATCACACCGTCCCGGTGCACCGTGCCCGACTCGTCGACGTACCCGCGCGGCAGCTCGAAGGGGAACTCGGTCCGCAACTGCTGCCGCGGCGCCGCGTCGACGGGAGGACCGGCCGGAGGCGCGGCCAGTGTCTCCGCCGGCGCGGCGGCGGGAGCGGAACGGGGGAAGTCCGCTCCCGCCGCCGCGGTCCGGGGTGCCGCGGCGGGTGCCTTGGCAGGCGTACGCCGCATTACTCGATGACCAGTTCTTCGAACACGATGGTGACGGTCTCGGTCAGCGCGGAGGCCTCGCCGGCCTTCACCGTGCTCGTGTCGATCTTGCTGCACCAGGCGTTGCGCAGGTTGTACCGCTTCACCGGGTTGTCCTCGAAGTCCATCATGATGATCGAGGCGTTCTTGCGGGCGGTGGCCATGCGCCCGTTGATGGAGTCGTTGATCCACTGGGTGAACGACGCCGACTGGGTCATACCGCGGATGACGGTGCACTGACCGTCCTTCTGGGTGCCCGGCAGCAGCGCGATCTCGTTCTTGCCGGTCGCGCCGTTGTTCTGCGGGTACTTGATGACGTCCTGCTCAAGGGTGAGGCCGCTGACCTCGGCGAGGTACTCGACCATCACACCGTCGATCTGGAGACCGAAATTGTGTGAAGTAAGGGAGTCACCCGGGTTGAGACTCATGTGTTCGCTGTCCTTCTGAGGCTGCTTGACGATGGCGTACGACGACGGCGTACGGGGCGACGCCGGGTCGGCGCGCGGGGGTTACCGAAACGGGCGGAGCGCCTACTCCTCCAACTCCCCGCTGCCGCTGGAGAACTGGGCCAGCCGGAAGATCACGAATTCGGCGGGCTTGACCGGCGCGATGCCGATCTCGCACACGACCCGGCCGAGGTCGACCGACTCCGGCGGGTTGGTCTCCTCGTCGCACTTGACGTAGTAGGCCTCGGTCGGGCTCTGGCCGAACAGGGCGCCGCTGCGCCACTCGTTGACCAGGAACGCGGAGACGTTGCGGCGGATGCGGGCCCAGAGGTTGTGGTCGTTCGGCTCGAACACCACCCACTGGGTGCCGATCAGGATCGACTCCTCCAGGTAGTTGAAGTACCTGCGGATGTTCAGGTAGCGCCACGCCGGGTCGGAGGAGAGGGTGCGGGCACCCCAGACGCGGATGCCGCGGCCGGGGAAGGAGCGGATGCAGTTGACGCCGATCGGGTTGAGCAGGTCCTGCTCGCCGCGGGTGATCTGCAGTTCGAGGTCGACGGCGCCGCGCACGACCTCGTTGGCCGGGGCCTTGTGCACGCCGCGCTCGGAGTCGTTGCGGGCCCAGATGCCGGCGACGTGGCCGCTCGGCGGGACCAGGCGGGACTGGCCGGTCGCCGGGTCGAAGGACTTGATCCAGGGGTAGTACAGGGCCGCGTACTTGGAGTCGTAGCCGGCCGTCTCCTGGCGCCAGACCCGGATCTGACGGGCGTTCTGGCTGGGCGGCGGGTCGATGATGGCGACGCGGTCGCCCATCAGCTCGCAGTGGGCTATGAGACCGAGCTGGACGGCCTTGACGGCCTCCAGGTCGATCGCGCCCCGCTGGTAGGCGGCCATCAGGTCGGGCACGGCGACCATGGAGATCTCGTCGATCGCCTCCAGACCGCCGAAGCCGGTACGGTCCGAGGAGTCGCCGAGGTACTGGGCCGGGCCGGGGTGCGCGCTCTCGCCCTGACCGGCCGGAACGGCGGGCGCGGCGGACGGCGGCGCGGGCAGCGTCAGGGTCTGGTTCTCCGGACGGGCCAGCTGCGCGGACGGCGCGGCCTCGGTCACGGTGATGAGCTTGGAGCGCTCCTTGACCTGGGTGACGACGTAGGAGCGGTTGCCCTTCTTGGCGCTCACGTCGAAGGTCTCGACCGGCTTGCCGCCGTCCTTGACGATCAGCTTGAAGCGCTCGGCGGGGCCCTCGCCCTCGGGGTCCGCGACCTCGACGGTCAGCGGGCCGCTCTGGCCGGCGGCGTTGGCCGTCACGGCGAAGGTGCCGAGCTGCTTGGGCTCGGCGGCGGGCAGTGCGGCCTTGGCGGCGCTGCCGGTGACGGCGGCGGGCGCGGCGGCGCCGTCCGCGGCGTCGTGGGCGGCCGCGTCCTCGGCGGAGCCGCCGACCCGGACGACGTAGGCGGCGGAGCCGCCGTTGTTGAAGAACCCGTAGACGGAGTGCGCGAGGTAGTACCCGCCGGTGAAGTCACCGAAGGCCGCGACGTACTGCGTCCAGTTGGTCACCAGCGTGGGCTCGTTCAGCGGGCCGGTCGGGGCGAGACCGACGAAGGCCGCCACCGAGGTGCCCACTCCCTCGATCGGGCGCGAGCCGCTGGCCACCTCCTCGACGTAGACGCCGGGCGACAGGTAGGACGGCATGCTCTGCTCTCCTCGGGGTACGAGACAGGACGCCCCTCAGCCTCGCGCGCGCGTTGCCGCCGCCGAAACGTCCTCCGGGGCCGGGCCCGGGGCACGTCGGTTGCCCCGTCCGACCTCCGCCGTGCCCGTTGGGGCAGAGTCCGCGGTCGGCACTGGGAGTGGGCGCCCCTTCTGCCGCACCATCGTGTGTTGAGCGTCAGTTCGCCAGGATGTCATCTTGTGGCTATGCCCCGGTCCGGGGTGCGCCGGCCCGCCGTGGCCGAGCACGCCTCGTCGGGGCTTCCGCGTTGGTGCAGCCCGATCCTCCAGAAGGAGTTGCCCGTGTCGGACCGCTTGCACGAGACGCAGAGACGTGCCACGGACGCCGCCGCTCCGGCCCGGCCCCGCCCTCGGGGACCGCGGCCCGCCATGGCCGCTCTGCAGGCCGCGGCGGGGAACAGGGCCGTCGCCGAAGTGGTCCAGCGTGCGGCGGGCGGTTCTCGTCGGAACTCCTGGACGGAACAGCAGGGCATCGTCTCCCCGGAACCGGCGGCCCCGGCGACCGGCCGTGCCCGATCGGGCTCCGCCCCCGCCAAGTTGGCCTCGGCCGCTCCGCAGCCCGACCGGGAACGGCATCGCGCGGTGGCGGAGGATGCGGCTGCGGCGGGGCGTCGGCGTGAGGAGGTGGCGCAGGAGCGGCGGGTGGCTGCTGTGGGTGGTGAGGCGGCTGAGGCGGGGCGTCAGCGGATGGATGGGGTGGCGGAGCGTAGGCGTCAGGTGGGTGCGTTGGCGGGGGAGGCGGTTGCGGAGGTGCGTCGGCGTGAGGAGGTGGCGCAGGAGCGGCGGGTGGCTGCTGTGGGTGGTGAGGCGGCTGAGGCGGGGCGTCGGCGGATGGATGGGGTGGCGGAGCGTAGGCGTCAGGTGGGTGCGTTGGCGGGGGAGGCGGTTGCGGAGGTGCGTCGGCGTGAGGAGGTGGCGCAGGAGCGGCGGGTGGCTGCTGTGAGTGGTGAGGCGGCTGAGGCGGGGCTCCGGCGGATGGGTGCGGTGGCGGAGCGTAGGCGGCAGAAGGCTACTTTGGGTGCGCATGCGGCCGCGGAGGTGCGTCGGTTTGAGGAGCAGGAGCGGCGTCGCCAGGAGCCAGTGACACCGCCGGAGGGCCAGCGTCGCCGCGCAGAGGCCGGGGCGGTCCGGGGCCCGGATGGGCGGGCGCCGGGCGTGGAGCGGGTGCCGCCGGTCCAGGGCGTGGAGGTGGCGCCGGCGGTCCAGGGCGTGGAGGTGCCGCCGGTCCGGGACCAGCAGCGTGCCCCGGTTGAGCAGGTCCAGGTGGGGGTGCCGCCGGTCCGGGAGGTGGAGGTGCCGCCGGTCCGGGGCGTGGAGGTGGCGCCGCCGGTCCAGGGCCAGGAGGGGCGCGCTCCGGTTGAGCAGGTCCAAGAGGGGGTGTCGCCGGTCCAGGATCCGGGTGGGCGGGCGAGTGTTGGGGGCGGGAGAGTGCCGGTCTGGGATCAGGAGGTGGTGCCGCCGGTCCAGGTCCCGGGTGGGCGGGCGAGTGTCGAGAGCGGGAGAGCGCCGGTCCAGGACCAGCAGCGTGCCTCGGGTGAGCAGGTCCAGGACCAGGTGGGGGTGCCGCCGGTCCGGGTTGAGGGTGAGCGGGCCCGGGACGAGGTGGCGGTGCCGCCGGACCAGGATCAGGATCAGGAGCAGCGTCCCTCGGGTGAGCGGGCCCGGGTCCAGGAGGGGGTGCCGCCGGTCGAGGTCCAGGACCAGGACCAAAACCAGGACCGGCGTGCCTCGGGTGAGCAGGCCCGGGACGAGGAGGCTCTGGAGCAGCGGCGCGGAAGTGGGCTGCGGCGGCGGCTGGTCGGTCTGGGGGCGAACCTCAAGAAGGTCAACGAGGCGATCGACCGGATACTCGGTACCGAGTCCAAGGCCGACAAGGGCAAGAAGATCCTCGACACGCCCGACACGATGGCCACCCGCCTCAACGCGCCGACGGAGGGCGGCATACGGACGCACGCGAAGGCCACGTCGGACAACGGCGAGATGCAGGCCACCGCGATCATGGGACAGGTCGGCAGCGGCATCAACTCCGTGACCGACGCCCTGGGCGTGCTCAACGACCTGCGCACCCTGAACACCGCCCGCAAGACCCGCAACGACACCGGACCGGCGTCCCACAAGTCCAGGAAGGACATGAGGGGAAAGCCTCTCGGCGTGGCCTCCGGCTCCAGCATGGTCGTCGGCGATATCAGCAGCATGGCCAACGCCGCGGTGAAGAACGCCGGGAACCTGAGCGGCGTGACCGCGCTCGGGGAGGTGACCGGCGGTGCCACCATCGTCTTCTCCATGATCGCGGTCCTCCGGGAGATCCCCGTCATCTGGAAGACCTACAACAAGAACCGCGCGCTCAAGGCCGTGGACCTGGAAGCCCCCGACGGGGCACAGCGGGCCGCGGAGATGCTCCAGGACGTACTCGACCAGCTGGGGCGGGCCCAGGCGCGACTGGACCAGGCCGGGCCCGCCGCCGCGGCCGAGCGGGAAATCGCGGACTTCACGGCCGAAGTCGCCCGCCTCAACGGCCTGTTGCAGGCCGAACTGGTCCACCTGACCGAGTACGCACGGCACAAGCAGCACACCAAACTCGGCAAGCGCGTCGCCAACCTGGGCGGCAACTCGGTGCGTACCGCCGCCGGCGGCCTGGCGATCGCTGCCGCGGCCGGCGCCGTCAGCGGCCCGGCCGCACCCGCCGTGGCCGGTGTGGCGGCGGGCCTCCTGCTCTCCGGCGCCGTCTACAAGGCGGTCAGGGCGGGCTCCAACCGGTATGTCGCCGCGCGGCATCCGGACCGGTGGGCCCGGCCCACGCTCGCCCAGGACGAGAACGAGGGCGAAAGGGCCGAGGGATCCGAGGCCGCGGGCGCCCGGCGCGGCGACGCCCTCAAGGATTTCTTCAAGGTGACGAAGTCCGTCTCGCAGGGCGAACGCCACTTCATGGCCCAGGAGTTGTACGCACTCGCCGCCGGACCGGATGTCCGGGTGGGCCGGGACGTCCCCGACGACATCCGCGCCTCGGCACGCGCGCTGCTCGTCGTCCTCAAGGCGGGCCCGGAGCAGCACAGGCGGTCGCAGGAGGAGTGGGAGAACTCGCTCAACGACCCCGCGCAGCAGAGCGCCTGGGAGAAGGAGATCACCAGCCAGCTCTCCTCGGGCTGACCGGACCCTGAGAGGACCGCGAGAGGGCAGGGCGGCCGGGGAAGGAGCGAACCGACGGTGTCACTCCGTGTCCTCCTCGGCCCGCCTTGCCCCCAAGCCTGCCCGTGCGGCCGTTGCGCCGCGCGGCCGGTCCGGGTAGACCTGCGAGGAGCCCCATCACCACGTGCCGAACGAGCGTCTGCCGAGGGAGCGTTGTGCACGCACACGAAACACAGGCCGCCCAGCGGGCCGGTGCGCGGAGCCCGGCCAGGCGCTCCACGACGCCGGGCACCACGGCCGGCCGGATGCTCGCACTCCAGAGCCAGGCCGGCAACGCGGCGGTGAGCCGTGCCGTCCAGCGCGCCCGGCACGAGCACGGCCCCGGATGCGGCCACGGTGAGCCGGAGACGGCCGACGTGCAGCGGCGGGTGTCGGCGGACAACGGCTTCCTGGAGGAGCCGCGGGTCTCGGTGAACGACGCGATCAGCTCGCCCGGCAAACCGCTCCCGTCCCGCATCCGCGAACCGGCCGAGCGGGCGTACGGGATGAGCTTCGGGCATGTGACGATGCACGACAACCCGGTGGCGCAGCGCTCGGCCATGGACCTCAACGCGATCGCCTACACCAGCGGTTCCCACATCGTCGCCCAGCGGTCCCTGGACGACGCGACGCTCTTCCACGAGGCCCACCACGTCTACCAGCAGTCCCAGGGCCAGGTGGCGGGCAGCAACAACGGGTTCGGGGAGTCCGTCTCCGACCCGGGCCACTCCGAAGAGGTCGAGGCCGCGGAGGCCGGCGCGCGGATGGCCCGGGGCCAGTCCCCGCTGTGAGCGGACGGGCCGCCCGCCGGGCGTGCCCTTTCGGGCAGTCGACTCTGCCCCCGGTCCTGAGACAGGCCCCGGGGGCATCTCTATGGTCGTCGCGTGAGCCTGTGGACTTCGCTGGAGCCCGCGTCCGCGACTGTGGACCCCGGCAGTAGTACGCGTGTGCGCCTGCGGGTGCGTAATACCGGTGACGTCGTCGACGAGTACCGGTTCGAGGCGTTCGGGGATGTGGCGCCCTGGACGACGGTCGAGCCGCAGACGTTGCGTCTGTATCCGGGGACGACGGGGACGGTGGAGTTGACGTTTGCTCCGCCGCGTACGTCGGATGCGGTGGCGGGTCCGAATCCGTATGCGGTGCGGATCACGCCGACGGAGCATCCGGACGCGGTGACGGTGCCGGAGGGGAATCTGACGATCACTCCGTTCACCGAGGTGCGGGCGGAGTTGGTGCCGCCGACGGTGAAGGGGCGGTTCCGGGGGCGTCCTCGGCTGGCGGTGGACAATCTCGGCAATACGAAGGTGACGGCCTCGGTCGCGGGCAGTGACACCGGGGATCATCTGTCGTACGACATCCGTCCTGGGAACGTGCAGATCGAGCCGGGTCGTGCCGCGTTCGTGGAGACGACGTTGAAGCCGCGGCGGATCATCTGGTTCGGGGCGAAGGAGGAGCGGCCGTACAAGCTGGCGGTGCGGCGTTCCGGGGTCGATCCGACGGAGGTCGAGGGGACGTATGTCCAGCGCGGCTTCCTGCCCCGCTGGCTCGCCACCGTCTTCGGGATCGCCCTGGCCCTGACGATCGCGTTCGTCATGATCTGGATCGCCTACAAGCCCCAGGTCCGCACCAGTGCCACCGAGCAGACGCAGCAGGCGGGCATCGCGCTCGCCCCCAGCCCGAGCGCCACCCCCGAACTTCTGCCCAGCGTGGCTCCGTCGGTCCCCGCCGAGCAGCCCCAGCCCCAGCAGCCGGTCACGCAGGAACCGGAGAACGCCGGCGGGGGCGGCGACAAGGACGACGACAAGGACAAGGGCGGCGGCGAGTCGAAGAAGGCCGAGCCGCCGCCGGTGCGCACCGCGGCCACGGCGGTGAAGGAGATCGCCGCCCGCAGCGAGGGCCGGCACGTCTGCTACCGCGCCTATGTGGCGGACCAGGGCTGGCAGGAGCCGGTGTGCGACGGCGCCGAGGCAGGCACGGTCGGCAAGAGCCTCCCGGTCAAGGCCCTGAACATCGCCGTGGCCAGGACCAAGGGCGTCAACGGCAACGGAGCCCACGTCGTCGAGGGCTGGCTGACCGGCGCCAAGTGGTCGAGCGCGGGCGACGAGATCGACATGTACCTAGGCAGCACCAAGGAGGCGGTCTCGCCGATGGAGGGCTTCACCCTCGCGACCGGGGAAGGCACCGTCTGCGTGAACGCCCACGTCCAGAACAAGGGTTGGCTCGACCAGGGCTGCACCACGCCGAAGTGGCGTTACTTCGGCAGCAACATGGAGAAGGACAAGCTTCAGCTGGAGGCGGTCCGGATCACCGTCTGACGGTGTTGGCGAGGGCAAGCGGGTTTGCCCTCGCGACTCCTGACGCACTCTCACGGATGGCGTAGCGTCGCGGCGTGAGCCTTTGGACTTCCCTGGAGCCCGCGTCCGCGACCGTCGACCCCGGCAGCACCACCCGTGTGCGCCTGCGGGTGCGTAATACCGGTGATGTGGTGGACGAGTACCGGTTCGAGCCGTTCGGGGATGTGGCGCCCTGGACGACGGTCGAGCCGCAGACGTTGCGTCTGTATCCGGGGACGACGGGGACGGTGGAGTTGACGTTTGCTCCGCCGCGTACGTCGGATGCGGTGGCGGGTCCGAATCCGTATGCGGTGCGGATCACGCCGACGGAGCATCCGGACGCGGTGACGGTTCCCGAGGGGAATCTGACGATCACTCCCTTTACCGAGGTGCGGGCGGAGTTGGTGCCGCCGACGGTGAAGGGGCGGTTCCGGGGGCGTCCTAGGCTGGCGGTGGACAATCTCGGCAATACGAAGGTGACGGCCTCGGTCGCGGGGAGCGACACCGGGGACCACCTGTCGTACGACATCCGTCCGGGGAACGTGCAGATCGAGCCGGGTCGTGCCGCGTTCGTGGAGACGACGTTGAAGCCGCGGCGGATCATCTGGTTCGGGGCGAAGGAGGAGCGGCCGTACAAGCTGGCGGTGCGGCGTTCCGGGGTCGATCCGACGGAGGTCGAGGGGACGTATGTCCAGCGGGGGTTTCTTCCTCGCTGGCTCGCCACGTTCTTCGGGGTCGCGCTGGCGCTGTCCCTCGCCTTCGTCATGATCTGGATCGCCTACAAGCCCCAGGTCACCTCCAAGGCCACCGAGCAGACGCAGCAGGCCGGCGTCGCGCTCGCGCCCAGTCCCAGCGCCACCCCGGAAGACCTCCCCAGCGCCCCCGAATCCGCTCCGGCCGAGCAACCGCCGCCGGAGCCCTCCCAGCCACCCCAGACCGACGGCGCCGGTGACGGCGGTGACGGTGACGGCGGTGGGGAGTCCAAGGAGCCCGAGGAGCCGTCCGTGGTGCCCGCCAAGAACGTGATGCTGTTCAACACCACCACCAAGATGTGCGCGGACATCCCCGGACGGGAGAAGGGGCAGATCAACGGCACCGTCCAGCAGGCCAACTGCCACGAGACCGGCGACAACCAGTACTGGGACCTGGAGGTGAGGTACAAGGACGGCGGCCCCGGCGGTACCGCGCTGTTCCAGATCCGGAACGTCACCGACAAGTTCTGCATGGACCTGGGCTACTACGGCGCCCGTCCCGTGGGGACGCCCATCACCGAGTACCACTGCGACGGCACCACCGCCGACAACCAGCTCTGGTGGGTCGACAAGCAGGAGAGCGGCGACTACTGGATCCGCAACTTCGCCAGCAACAACAAGTGCCTGAACGTGAAGGGCCAGAACGGCCCGACCGAGACCCCGCTGAACATCTCCGACTGCACCAACATCGACGACCAGGAGTGGCGGATCGTTCACCCGACGAGGGAGTGACGGCCCGGTCCGGGAAGCCGCGCCGTCAGGCACCTCGGGGCACGCACCAGTGCCCCGAGGACCGCTGACGGTCCGGGAGGCCGACCGTAGCCTCGCCGGGTGAGCCTGTGGACTTCGCTGGAGCCCGCGTCCGCGACTGTGGACCCCGGCAGTAGTACGCGTGTGCGCCTACGGGTGCGTAATACCGGTGATGTGGTGGACGAGTACCGGTTCGAGCCGTTCGGGGATGTGGCGCCCTGGACGACGGTCGAGCCGCAGACGTTGCGTCTGTATCCGGGGACGACGGGGACGGTGGAGTTGACGTTTGCTCCGCCGCGTACGTCGGATGCGGTGGCGGGTCCGAATCCGTATGCGGTGCGGATCACGCCGACGGAGCATCCGGACGCGGTGACGGTTCCCGAGGGGAATCTGACGATCACTCCGTTCGCCGAGGTGCGGGCGGAGTTGGTGCCGCCGACGGTGAAGGGGCGGTTCCGGGGGCGTCCTCGGCTGGCGGTGGACAATCTCGGCAATACGAAGGTGACGGCCTCAATCTCCGGCAGTGACACTGGGGATCATCTGTCGTACGACATCCGTCCGGGCAATGTGCAGATCGAGCCGGGTCGTGCCGCGTTCGTCGGGGCGACGTTGAAGCCTCGGCGGATCATCTGGTTCGGGGCGAAGGAGGAGCGGCCGTACAAGCTGGCGGTGCGGCGTTCCGGGGTCGATCCGACGGAGGTCGAGGGGACGTATGTCCAGCGGGGGTTTCTTCCTCGCTGGCTCGCCACGTTCTTCGGGATCGCGCTGGCGCTGTCCCTCGCCTTCGTCATGATCTGGATCGCCTACAAGCCCCAGGTGGTCACCAGCGCGACCGAGCAGACGCAGCAGGCGGGCATCGCGCTCGCCCCCAGCCCGAGCGCCACCCCCGAGCCCCCGCCCAGCGTGGCTCCGTCGGCCCCCGCCGAGCAGCCCCAGCCCCAGCCGCCGGTCACGCAGGAACCTGAGAACGCCGGCGGGGACGGCGACAAGGACGACGACAAGGGCGGCGGCGAGTCCAAGGAGCCCGAGGAGCCGTCCGTGGTGCCTGCCAAGAACATCATGCTGCGCAACACCACCACCAAGATGTGCGCCGAACTCGTGGGACGCGAGAAGGGGAAGATCAACGACCGCGTCCAGCAGTCCATGTGCATCCCGGGCGACGAGGACAACCAGATGTGGGACCTCGAAGTCAGGTACGAGGACGGCGGCCCCGGCGGTGCCCCACTGTTCCAGATCCGCAACGTCAAGGACAGGCTGTGCATGGACCTCGGCGAGTACGGCGCCCGTCCGGTGGGGACGGGCATCATCGAGTACTACTGCGACGGCACCATGGCCGACAACCAGCTCTGGTGGGCCGACAAGCAGGAGAGCGGCGACTACTGGATCCGCAACTTCGCCAGCAACAACAAGTGCCTGAACGTGGAGGGCAACGGGACCGGCGGTCTCGACGCCAAGCTGAACATCTCCGACTGCACCAACATCGACGACCAGGAGTGGCAGATCATCCACCCCAAGCAGGGCTGAGCGGGAGGGCGGCCGGGCCCCGGCTCACCAGCCGCCTTCGCCGGGCACCAGCCGCCCGGCCTTGCGGTACTCACGGCGGGCGCCCTCCAGGAGGTCGTCCGCCGTCACCACGTCGTCGCGTCCGGCGGCGAGATAGGCGGCGGTGACCACCGCGCTGCGGATCGAACCGCCGGCCAGCTCGAAGTCCCGTGCCAGCGGGTCCGGGTCGATGCCGTCGGCGGACGGGACGTGCGAGAGGCCGTGCCGCCACAGCGCGAGCCGCTGCCCGGGGTCCGGGAAGGGGAAGTCGACCACCAGGTCGAGGCGCCGGGTGAACGCCTCGTCGATGTTGGCGCGCAGATTGGTGGTCAGCAGGGCGATGCCGTCGAAGGACTCCAGCCGCTGGAGCAGGTAGGCGCTCTCCATGTTGGCGTACCGGTCGTGCGAGTCCTTGACCTCGGAGCGCTTGCCGAAGACGGCGTCGGCCTCGTCGAAGAGGAGCACGGCGTCGGTGCGGTCGGCCTCCGTGAAGATCCGTTCGAGGTTCTTCTCCGTCTCGCCGACGTACTTGTCGACGACCGACGACAGCTGGACGACGTAGAGGTCGAGACCGAGGTCGGCCGCCACCACCTCCGCCGACAGGGTCTTGCCGGTGCCGGACTCGCCCGCGAACAGACCGAGGACGCCCCGGCCGCGTCCGCCGCCCGCGCTGAGCCGCCAGTCGCCGAGGACCCGGTCGCGGTGGCGGGCGCGCAGGGCCAGTTCGCGCAGTTGGACGAGGGGCTTGTCGGGCAGCACCAGGTCCCGCCAGTCCACGGCCGGCCGGATCCGCCGGGCATGGCGTTCCAGACCCGAGGCCGACTGCCGGCGGGCCGCGAGCCGCACGTGGTCGGCGGTGACCGGGGTGCCGTCGAAGGCGGCGAGGGCTCGGGCGGTGTGCGCGGCGCGCTGGATGCGGTCGCCGCCGAGCCGGTAGTGGGCGACGGCGGTCGCCAGGTCGAACCCGACGGCCTCCGGACCCAGCGCCGCCTGCCAGACGGCCACGCCGCCGGCCCGGCGGCCCGGCGCGTCCAGGACCAGCGGGTCGGTCGGGGACCAGTGCGGGTCGTACGGGCGGGGGTCCGTCAGCAGCACGGTCACGTCCGTCGCCGCGGCCAGCGCCCGCACCAGCGGGCCCGGCTTCTCCGGCAGGCCCGACACCACCACCGCCCGGCCGCTGAGCCGGGCCTCGCGCAGCAGCTCGGGGACGTGGTCGTCGGGCTCCGAGCAGCGCAGCGCCCGGATGCCCGCGGCGTCCAGGACCGAGGCCAGGGCCGCCAGGCCGTCGCCCTCGCGCGGTTCGCGCAGATAGGCGGTGAGCGGGCCTTCGGCCAGCAGCGCGGCCATGCGCCGTACGAAGTCGTCGGCACCGGGCGCGGGCAGCGCGTCCGGCATCGGCAGCAGCCGGCCGAGGAGCGCGGCGTCCGGGGTGTCGTCGCCGAGCAGATGGCCCAGCAGCCGGTCCGGGACCCGCAGCGAACGGGTGAGGAAGGGACGCTCCGGCTCCTCCACCTCCAGCAGGCCGAGGGAGACCAGCGGCGCCGAGGCGTGAAGCCGGGTGCGGGCCGCCGCCAGATGTGCGGGCACCCCGCACAGGTCCAGGGCGAGGCCCACGGTGGCGCGGCGCCGGCTCACATCGTTGTTGAGGTAGCCGTAGAGCGACTCGAAGGTGCGGTCGATGTCGGGGGCGAGGGCGATGAGCAGGAGGGAGGTGTCCAGCTCGGTCAGCCCCGTGCGCCCGGCCAGCCACGCCAGCCGGTCCCCGCCGCCGGCCGGGCCGTCGGCGAACGGGTGCGCGGCCACCTCGGCGACCTCGGCGACTTCGCCGTCCGCGGCGCGGGCGGTGGTGGACGGCCAGGTGTGCAGCAGGTGGTGGACGGCCTCGTCGGACAGGTACAGGCCGCGCAGCGGGTCGTCGGCCGTGGGATCGGTGGCGGCGCGGTGCTCGACGAGCGCGGTCACCCGGTCCCGCAGGACCGCGAGGCGGGCGAGCAGCACAGGGGCGGGATCGTCGTACGAGCCGGACACCGGGATGCCGGAGGCGTTCACCGTTGGCCCGTGCGGCGGTCCGGCGCGTCCTTGCGGGCGGCGCGGGCCGCCGCCACCTGGTGCGGCCGGTGGGAGCGTCCCGTGGACATCGGCGGGTCGCCCTCGATGCCGCCCACCCGGACCGTCGCGCCCTCGGTGACCGGGGGACCGGCGTCGTACTCGGGGAAGGCCGGGAAGGGCGCGGTCACCACCAGGTCGAGGGACGGCTTCAGTTCGCCGCCCAGCGCGGACCAGATCTCGGCGAGGGAACGGGACTCGGTCTGGATGCCGGCCACCGTCAGCGGCACCGACAGGCCAAGTGCGCGCAGCGAGCCGGGGAGTTCGGAGGGGGTCAGGATCTCGCGGGGCAGCAGGGTCGCCAGTACGGCCGACAGCAGCCGGTGTTCGTCCTGCGGGGTCTTCGTCCAGGCCGTCACGAGATACGACAGCCGGAACCAGCGCGGCGGTTGGCGGCGCTTGACGACGATGTCGTCCTCGTCGCGCACGGCCATCTGACCGCGCTGGCGCCGGCCGATGTCCTCGCGGATGTCGTACAGGTACGTGTTGACGACGGGGGCGTTGCGCCGGGCCGCCCAGTCACGGGTGGGTGCCTCGAAGGCCACGTCGATGCCGGAGCCCGTCAACGCACCACTTTTGAGGAGGGTCTTGAGGACCTCGTCCACCTCGTGGATCACGCTCGCGCTCCCGCCCTGCCCGCACTTGAGTCCGGCCGGCCCGCCCGTGGCCGCCGCCTGTCACCGATCGTGCCCCGGGTGCCGTCCCGCCCGCAGGCGCGTCGGGGACGACGCGGGGGCAGGACACGCTGCCCCCGCGGTCCCGGGGGTCCGCTTTCGATTGCCCGTTCGGTCAGATGTAGCCTTCCCGCAGGGCATAGGCCACGGCGTGCGCGCGGTTGCGCAGATGGAGCCGTGTCGTGAGTCCGTGCATGACGTTCTTGACGGTCCGTTCGGAGTAGGACAACTTGCCTGCGATCTCCCCGGTGTCGAGACCTTCGGCGACCAGCCGCAGGAACGTCCACCTCCCGGGGTGCGAGACCCAGCGAGGGGGCGCCCGCCCGGCCCGCGGCGCCTCTGTGCAGGGTGCCCACCTGGCTGATGAGCCTGCCGAGCAGGTCGGCGGGCAGGTCGCCGTCGCCGCGGGAGGCGGCCAGTACCGCCTGCACCAGCCGGTGTGCGGTGGCTTCGTGCCGCCAGACGATGGCACCGACGCCGCACTCGACGACATCGAGCAGTTCGCTCTCGCGGATCGCGCCGGTCACGAGCACGGCCCGCGCGCCCTCGCTGCGCACCACCCGGCGCAGCCGGGTGAGCGCCGCGTCGTCGAGCGCGTCCTCGATGAGCAGGGCCACCGTGCCGGGGCCGGTCTCCTCGCGCAGGTCGATCTCCGGGTGCCGGCGCAACTGGCTGACCGCGCCCTCGCGGCTGATCGGGTCCGGAGCGGACACCGCCACCGGGACGCGCCGGTCGGGGAGGCCGCCGGATCCGCCGGTGCCGAAGGTGGAAGTGGTGGTGTTCCGGGGTGAGTTGAGCAACCGTTTCCCCCCTTTTCACGAGGCCGTTACCTGGCACAAGCCGGTAGCGGATGTGCGTGTTCCACACTTCTGTGGCGGCTGGGACTTCGCAATCGTGGACCACCACGAGGCACACCACGAGACCAGCGCGACAGCCGCGAAGAACGGCTCGACGGTGGGTGTTTCAGCAGGCCAGGAGGGTGCGTGCGGGAAGGCGCGGGCCCGTGGAGAGGGCCGCGCACCACCGTGAGCCCCGCCACACCCGCCGCCGGTCCCGTGAGAAGCGCTTCCCACGGGCGCCCGACTTCATGCGACCCGGCGGAGTATTCACACGTCTCACAGACCGGGGGAGCAACATCCACCACAGGAGGCACCGATGACCGGACCGCTGCGCGAACGCGACGACGCCCACGCGCTCCTCGCGGCCGAGATCGAGCGCGCACGGGCCGGCACCGGCCGCCTCGTCCTGCTGCGCGGCGCCAGCGGCACCGGCCGCACCGCCGTACTGGAGACCGCCGCCCGGCACGCCGAGGACCGCGGGCTGCGGGTGCTGCGCGTGTGCTGCTCCCCCGAGGACACGGCGGTCCCCTTCGCCACGATCCTCCAACTCCTCGGCCCGGTGCCGGACTTCACGGACGTGGCGCCCGGTGACGACGACCGGGTCAGCGCGGCCCGGCTGTGGCGGCTGCTGCGCTCCTACGCGGCCGAGAGCCCGCTGCTGGTGGCCGTCGACGACGTCCACCTCGCCGACGAGTCCTCCCGTCGCTGGCTGGCGGAGGCGGCCCGGCGCGTCGACCGATTACCGCTACTGCTGGTCGCCACCGAGCGCAGCCAGTACGACATCGACCCGCGGCCCGCCGGACTCACCCAGGCGCTCTCGCCGTCCCTCGTGCGCACCCACACCCTCGCCCCGCTCAGCGACGCGGCGGCGGCCGGGCTGGTCCGCGCCGCCTTCCCCGAGGCGTGCGCGCAGTGGACCGCCGAGTGCGTACGGGCAGGCGCGGGCAGTCCGCTGCTCCTGCACGCCCTGCTGGACGACCTCGGCGGCACCCCGCACCCCGACGGCGTCCCGCCGGTGCCGGACACCTGCGCCGCGCTGTACCCCGGGTCCTATCCGGCCGCCGTCTCCTGGTGGCTGAACAGCGCGGGCCCCGCCACGGCCGACGTGGCCCGCAGCCTCGCCGCCCTGGAGGAGGCCTGGCCCCCGGGCCCGCCGCCGCACCAGGGGCGGCTTCGCCATGCCCTCGCGCCGACGCCGCCCCCCGGCGCCGCGGACCGCCGGGAGCCCCCGGCGCCGCAGGGCACGTCGGGGCAGGGCGGGGCGGGGCAGGGGCCGGAGCATCCTTCCCACGTCCGCTACGACGGCCCTCCGCACGCCGCCGAGCCCGCCGCCTACGGCCGTACCGATCCGCCGCCGCACGCGCCGGACCGTACGACGCAGTGGCGCACCCCTTCCCCTCCCTGCGCGGCGGGGGCCGGCGACCCCGTCGACGTGCTCGCCGAGGCGGTCGGGGCCGACCCCGCCCGGATCGCCGGCTGGCTCGCCGCCATGACGCGGCTCGGTCTGCTGCGCCCCGACGCCGGCGGCCGGCCCCGCTACGCCCACCCGCTGCTGCGCGACGCCGTGCTCACCGGCTGGCCCCGGCCGCGCCGGGAGGCCGTGCACCGGGCGGCGGCCGAGGCGATGCTGCGCCGCGGCGACCGGGTCGAGGCGGTCGCCCGGCACCTGATGCGCACCCCGGCCGTCCGCCTTCCCTGGGCGCTGCGCGTCCTGCGGGACGCCGTGACCGTCGCCGTGCACGACGCCCGGCCCGCCGACGCCGTCGGCTATCTGCGCCGGGCACTGGACGAGCCGCTCCCCGACGGCCTGCGCCAACGGCTGCTGACCGAACTCGGCTCGCTGCAGTACGCGTCGGCGGACGCCCCCGCCGCCATCGCCCGCCTCGCCGAGGCCCAGCACCTGCCGGCCGACCCCCGCAACCAGGTGCGTACGGCCGTCGCCCTCGGCACCGCCCTGGCCGGCCGCGGTGAGATCCGTACGGCGATGGAGGTACTGCGCCGCACGGAGGGCCGGCTGTCCGGCCACCCGGGCCTCGCCCGCACCGTGCAGACCGCCATCGCGCTGCTCTCCGACGAGGACCTGGCCACCCGGCAGGAGGTGTACCGGTGGCTGTCCGAGACCGGCCGGCACTCCCCGGAACTGGTCGGCACCGCCGGGCAGGCGCTGCTGGTGCGGTACGCGGCGACGGCCGCGCTGATCTCCGCAGACGAGGCGATGGCCCGGGTGCGGGACCTGCTCGCGCAGCCCACCGACCCGCTCGCCGAACCCTTCTTGCTGGGCACGGCCGCCGCGGTCGCCCAGTGGGCCGACGAACTCGACGAGGCGGACCGGCTCGTGGAGCGCGGCCTGGCCGGACAGCACCCCGCCCTGCTGCACCCGATGCAGCAGGCGCTCCTGAACACCCGCGCCGACATCGCCGCCGCCCGCGGCGACCACGCACGGCTGCTCGAAGCCGCCGATCCCGGCCCCGGCACCGGGCCCACCAACCGGGACGCCCACGCCCTGATGGCCCTCGTCCACACCGGCCGCACCGACGAGGCACTGCGCTTCGCCGACCGGTTCGACCTGCGCGAGGCGCCGGAGAACTGGGAGCTGAACCGCTACCTGTACGCGCGGGGTGTGCTGCGCGCCGCCACCGGCGACCCGGCGGGGGCGCTCCACGACTTCCTGGAGTGCGGCCGGCGCCAGAGCGCCCGCGAGGTGGTCAGCCCGGTCGTCACCCCGTGGCGCACAGCGGTCGCGGAGTGCCGGCTGACGCTGGGCGCGGGCCCCGAGGCGCTGGTTCTGGCGACGGAGGAACTGCGGCTGGCCCGGGTGTGGAACACCCCGCGCACCGTGGGCCGCGCGCTGCGTGTGCTCGGCACCGCGACGGGCGGGCGCCACGGCCTCGAACTGGCCGAGGAGGCGGTGGAGATCCTGCGCGAGGCGCCCACCGACACCGACATGGAGCTGATACCGGCACTGCTCGCCCAGGGCCGTCAGCTCCTCGCGGCCGGCGACCGGGGCCGCGCCCGCGCCCGTCTGCGCGAGGCGGCGGAACTGGCCGAACGCAAGGGCGCCCTGCGGTGGCTCGTCCAGGCAGGCCAGGCCCTGCGCGCGGGCGGTGCCCGCCGCCCGGTGGTCTCCCGTACCGGCGCCGGTGCGCTGACCGGCAGCGAGCGCCGGATCGCCGAACTGGCCGCCGACGGACGCACCAACACCGAGATCGCCGAACTGCTGCACCTGGCCCGGCGCACCGTCGAGACCCATCTGACCAGCACCTACCGCAAGTTGCGGATACGCCGCAGGACCGAACTCCCGGGCGCCCTGAACCGCGACGCCCACCCCGAACCGCAGAACTGACGAAGGACGCCGGCCCGCGCCCTGCTCAGCCCTGTGGATCGTCGGCCGCCAACCGCCCCTCCGGTACCCGGAGTCTGTCGTCGTCCGACACGGTGTCCAGCAGGCGTCGCAGGACCGGCTCGGGCATGCGGACCACCACCGGTGCGGGCAGGGTCAGTTCCCGTACCGCCGTCCCGGTGCGGTGCGTGCCCCGGTCGGTGACCTCGGCCACCACCCTGATGTCCGCCGTGAACTGGACGAGGACCGACCGCTGCTTGGGCTTGTGCACCGGCATCGAACCGGAGCCGCCCGCCCCGAGTCCGGCCGTGCCGCCCGCGCCGTCCGCGTTGGCCAGCGCCTGGTTGAGGCGGAACTCGGTGGCGTTGAGCACGCCCGCGCCGAACACGCCGCGGCCCGAGCGCCCGTGGTTGGCCGCGGACTGGCTGTCCTCCTGAGTGGTCCGGAATCCGTCCGGGCCACTCGGCGCGATCGCCTCGAAGGACATCTTCGCGCCGGCCCCGAGCACCTTCCCGGCGCGCAGCCGGGCGTGGACGGAGGCCCGTAGATCCTGGCCCTGGGCCGCACTGGCGTGCACCGGCGGCAACTGCGCCCCCGCGTTGGTCAGCAGCGGCAGCGCCGAGATCAGCCACTCCGTGGAAACCGCCTCCTGGAGGGTGTAGGCGGCGGACTGCCCCTTCTCCCGGTACCGGCGCCCGCCGCCCGCCTCGCGCACCGCGTCGTCGATCAGGCGCCGTACCCTCGGCGCCCCCTGGAACCCGTTGACCTGCGCCTCCAACGGCAGTCGCACCCCTCCCGCACGCCAGGCGTCCAGCCGGTCCGGGGCCGCGTCCGGGGCGCCCGGCGGACGCTCGCCCACCGGCTGCCGGGTGACCGGCTCCAGCCGGGCCAGCGCGGTCAGGTCGTCCTTCGGCACCCGGTGGGTCATCTGCTTGCGACCCAGATCGACGAGCGCCACCCGGCCCTTGGCGGAGACCAGTTCGAGCTGGGCGTCGATCGGCACCCGCATCTTCGCCGGTTTCGACGAGGAGTCGGCGACCAGCTTCATGCCCGTCTGGCCGCGGCTCGCCGAGCCCTTGCGCCGCGACTGACCGGAGGCCGCGCCCAGGCCGGCCACCCCGCCGGTGCTCTTGAGCGCCCCGGCGCCCCCGTCCGGTTTGGCGGAGGCCGCGGCCACCGCCTCGGCGCCGAGGGAGACGCCCTCCTCCCGCGCGGAGCCCTGCTGGACGGTGGCCGAGGTGATGTACTCCATGTCCCGCTTGTCGGCGGCCATTTCCTCGAACCTGCCGGGTCCCGCCCGCCGGACCCGGAACACCGCCCAGTGCGGTGTCCTGCGGTCGTCGAACAACTCCACGCTCACTCCGCCGTCCATGGCGCTGGACAGAAGCCCCTCGGCGCCGTCCCGGTCCAGGACGCGCAGCAGCCGCTGCACGTTGTCGTGGGGGTCGTCCAGTTGCCGCTGCGGCAGCAGGGCCCGCGCGAGGTTCTTGTCCTTCAGGGCGATCCGCCGGCGCAGCGCGGCGAGCAGCGGGACGAAGTTCGGCAGCTGCTCGATCATGCCCAGGCCGAGCGGCAGGTCCGCGGCGAGGTCGGGGACCGGGTTCTGCGGGGCACGGGCGGGATCGGCGGGCGGCAGCAGCGGCGCGAGCGGCAACCGCGCCTCGCTCCCGCTGCCGGCCGGCCGCTCGCCGGCCCGCCTCGACCCCTCGGCCGCCGTGTCCGACCGCTCCTGACGAGGCGTCAGGACGCTGTCGAGACCCAGTGCCTCGGCCGCCGACCTCGGCAGCTTCAACCCCTGCCGCTGCAACTGCTCGGCCGTCAGCCACACCCCCGCCTCGGCCGGCAGCGACCGCGCCGCCCTGGTCACGTACGGGCCGCCGCCGGTCACCTTGACCTCGGCGATCATGGTGACCAGCAGATCGCACTGGACCAGGTACAGCGGCGCCTTGCGCGGGGTGTGGGCGTTGCGCTCCACCGTGCCGGACACGGCGAGGGCCTCGGAACCGCTCTCCCCGCTGGTGCGGTTCACCGACGCGCCCTGCCCGGTGCGCCACTCGGCGCCGTTCTCCAGGCCCATCAGACCGCCCTGGTACGTGGTGGTGGTGCCCCTGCCCTGCTGGCCGCCCGACTGGTGGCCGCCGAGCAGGAAGGTCTCCGTGCCGGGGCCCGAACCCTCGTGCACGACCCGCGGGTTGGTCAGCGTCAGCCGGGTCCCCACCGCGCCGTCCAGGGCGGCCAGCCGGCGCGGGTAGCGCAGATCCTTCACCACCCAGCCCGCCGACACCGCCTGCCGCAGCGCCCCGGTGAGGGCACCGGGGCCGAACCGCTCCTCGATGGCCTGCCGGGGGGCGAGCCCCTCGGTCTGCAGTGCCCGGTCCTCGCGCACCCCGTCGTCCCGCGCCGCCGCCCTGGCCAGCAGGTCGAAGGCGAGGCCGCGAATCTCCGCGCCGGAGCCGACGGTCTCCACCAGCGTCCAGTCGCGCAGCGCCCGGCCACTGGCCGGGCGGGGCGAAAGACCGGCCAGTTCGCCGATGCCGGAGGCCTCCACCTGCCACTCGGGCCTGCCGGCGCGCCGGCCGCGCGCCTGTGTCGCCGCGTCGAGCCGCTCCTTCTGCTCGCCGTCCATCGTGAAGGCCGTCGGGGTGAGCAGCCGCACGTCCTGCTGCTCCATGTGCAGCCCGCCGACGAGCTGGGCCTCGGGAACGTCGCGCCCTCGGGAGCCGGGCAGGACCGAGCGCCTGGCCTTGCGCTGGCGGTGGGTCATGGTCACCTGCACGTCGAGGTCCAGCGGTGCGGTGAAGGCGCTCGCGTCCTCGGAGCCGTTGGTGAGGATGTCGCTGCGGGTGGTGGGGCCCGCCTGGTTGCGGCGGCTGCCGACCCGGTTGCGGTCACGGCGGGCCGAGGCGGTCAGGACACCGGGGACGATCCGCACCTGGCCGATCGCCGACCAGCCCACACTGCGCGAACTCGCCCGACCGCTCTGCGCGTTGCTGGTGACGCCGGAGTGGCTGCGCACCAGCCACTTGTCGATGTCGCCCTCGTAGCGGGTCTGCCCGAGCCGGCCGGTGACCCGGATCGTCACGTCGTGGGAGTGCATACGGCTCTTGCGCCGCAGCCGCACCGGAACGCCGTCGGACAGCAACTGGTCCTTGTTGGCTTTGAGGTTGGTCTCCGAGAGCCGGGTGACCAGCTCCCGGTAGTTGTGCCGCTGGGCCTCGGCCTCCCCCGGAGGGACGACCGGCTTCCCGCGCCGGTCGCCGAAGGACGGCAGATAGCCCTCCAGCCGGGGATCGGTGGCGAACATCGCCTCGATGGACGCGAGCATCCCCGAGGTGTCCAGCCGGTCCAGCGCGACGCTCGCACCCGTGGCACCGAAGGGCAGATGACGCTCCACGTCCTCCTCCTCTCCTTCGGCGTTCGTCCTCCTCGGCCTGGTGACCATGGGCCCGGCCGCCACCCCCGGGGGCAGCGGCAGGCCCATGTCCTGGGCCTCGTCCGCGCGCAGCGTCATCCACATCCGCATCGGATGGTGCGCCACCCGTGCACCCCGGCCCAGCAGCGAGGCCTCCGAGGCGGTGCCCGTCGCCTCCACGGTGAGGTCCACGGTGGCCAGGTAGAGCACCTTGTCGCCGCGGACCTCCGCGCCGATACGCCGGGTCGTCGTCTGGTCGTACTGGGTGAAGCGGGCCTTGCGCGCCGAGGCGGTGCCCATGACGCCGCCCCGGGCAACGGCGGCGTTCGCGGCCACGCCCACCCCGATCGCCGGTCCCGCGCCGACCGCGCCGGAGCGCCCCTTGCCCGTGGCGCCGGCCGCCGTGTGCTGGGACTGGGCGCCGGTGCGCAGTTGGGTCGTGCCGGTGGACCAGCCGGGGGCCAGATCGGTGACGTCGGCCCGCATCCGGTAGGCGCCGTGGACGTGCGGGGTGGGCCCGGTCAGGTCCTCGCTGACGACGCCGCCCGCCAGCAGTCGGGGCATGTCCTCCAGGACGGCCGAGGTCGTGGTGTCGCGGTAGATCCGGTCCCGCCCGGGACTGCCGGGGGCGGTGAGCGCGGACGGCAGCACGGAGGCGACCGCGTCGAACAGGCCCCCGCCGCCCGCGTGCGGTGCCGTGCCGTCGTCGGTGACCGCCACGGGGGCCAGCGAGCCCGCCTGCCGCAGCCGCTTCGCCTCGGCGGGGCCGGCGAGGGGCCGCGCCGCCTGCGGGCCCGAGTGCCCGAACGGCACCAGGGTCTCGGTCGGCACCCGCAGGGTCAGGGTGCCCGAGCCGTACACCGGGGCGGGGCCCGCGGCGGTGCCCGCGTCCTGCCGCCGCACCCGGACCCCGTACCGCACTCGTCTCGGCACCTCGACCGAGCCCGAGTCGCCGCGCAGCACCCGGGGTTCGGCGACACTCTTCTGGCCGCGGCTCTCCCGGGACGACTGCCAGGGCTGGGCCTGGGCCATGCCGACGCCGCCCGCGTAGAAGCCGGGTACGACGGGCGCCAGGGCGAAGACGCCGCCGCCCACGCCGTGACCGGCCGACCCGCCGGCCGTCGAGGCCGCCGTCGCGGCGGTGTTGTGGTGGACGTCGACCTTGGTGGCCTCGCCCTTGGAGCGGGCGAGCGCGGGGCCCTCGATCTGCGGGGGCTGCTCGCCCTGTTCGGGGGAGATGGTGACGGTGACGTTGTACCAGCCCCGGCCCCCGGCCCCCTCGACGGAGAACGCGCGGCCCTGGCCGTAGAACGTCTCCGGCCTCCCGGACAGCTCCGCCGCGATCTCGGCGACCGCGCCGTCCCGGCGCCCGACCGCGGCGGCCACGGTGTTGCGTACGAAGTCCTGCCCGGTCAGCCCGCTCGTCGAGGACAGCCCGGCGGCCTGGAGGTGCAGCAGGTACGGGGGCAGTTGCATGATCCGGTCGTCGACCTCGGACACGGCGCCCAGCGGATGTCCGGACGGCCCGGCCCCGGCCGCCCCGCGCCGTGCCAGCGCCCTCGTGGTGGCCCGGTTGCCGGCGCTCTGCTGAAGTCCGAGCAGGGAACGCGCCCCGCCACCGCCGTCCGTGGCCGCCCACGGGGCGCGCTCCGTGCGCGGCGCCTGCTGCTGTCCCCGGGGGCCGACCGGGGGCTCCTTGGCCTGCCGCTGTTCCTGCTGTTGTCCCTGCCGCTGTCCTGCCACGCGCGTCAGCGTATGGACGCGACGAGGCCCTCACGAGGCTCGCGACGGCTCCCGGGAAGATCGTCGCCAAGACCACTTCGGACGTTCAACTACGGTGCATCCAGTCCCTCTTGACATGCGTTTCGGTCCCTCAGCCGGCGCGCAGCAGCCGCCCGATCTCCCACTGCACGGCCGGCGGCGGATCGCCGTTCTCGACGCTCCACAGGCAGTTCTGCAGGACGCGGCCGAGGGTCCAGGCGCGGGCCCGGTGCCGGTCCAGCGCGAGTACGCCGGTCATGGCGTCGAAACGCCACCGGGTCTCGCCCGGGTCGTAGCGGTTGTGCAGGGCGGGCAGCAGGTCGAAGCCGGGGTCGCCGGCCAGCGGTTTGGGGTCGATGGCGAGCCAGGGGGCGCGGTCGGCGCCCAGGACGTTCTCGTAGTGCAGGTCCCAGTGCAGCAGCCGGTCGCCGCTCTCGCCCGCGACCTCGCGCACGGCGGCGGCGCAGTCGGCGACCAGGCGCCGGTCCGCCGGGTCCGGGACGCGGGCCAGGACCCGTGGCGTCCGCTCCAGCATGCCGTGCGCGAGATCGCCGAGCCGGCGCAGGCCGGGCGGCGCGGGGGTCCCGGTGAGCCGGGCGAGCAGCCGGGCGACGACGAGGACGGCCGCGCGGGAGTCCTCGACCCGGCTGAGCATGCGGTCCGGGTCGAGGCGCTCCAGGAGCATGGTGCCGGTGGCCGCGTCGTGGTCGAGCAGCCGTACCGCCCCGTCGCCGTCCCACAGCCGCAGGGCGAGCGGCTCCCCCTCGGTCTCCGCGTCGGGGAGTTGCAGTTTGAGCGCGGCGGGAGTGCCGTCCCGGCGCAGGACGGGCAGTACGAGCGCCACCCGGCCGTGCATCGGCGCACCGTCCGGACGCAGTTCCCACCGGTCGAGGAAACCGTCGGCCAGCGCGGGCAGCGCGGCGACGAAGGCGCGGCCCGCCTCCCCGTTGTACCTGACCTGCGCGACGGCGAGCCCGTCCGGAACGTCCACCACACCGCCCGACGCTACCGGCACGCCCCGTGCGGCACCCGCCGGCCGGGTCAGGCCGGGTCAGGTCGCCGGTTCGGGTACCTGCCGGTCGCCCGGGGTGCCGCTCCCGGGGGCCTTGGCCGTCACCATCACACCCGCGACCACGCCCGCCAGCAGCATGATGCCGGCCGCCACCCAGATGGCGACCGTGTAGCCGTGCACGATGCCCTCCCGCACGATCAGCTCCCGCCGGGAGGGGTCGGTGAGATGCGAGGCGATGTACGAGGCGCTGGTGCTGGTGGCGATGGTGTTGAGCAGCGCCGTGCCGATCGAACCGCCCACCTGCTGCGAGGTGTTGACCGTCGCGGAGGTCACCCCGGAGTCGTGCGGGGCGACCCCGGCGGTGGCGGTGGAGAAGACCGGCATGAAGGTCAGGCCCATGCCGAGGCCCATCAGGATCAGTGCGGGCAGGATCTCGCCGACGTACTCGGACTGCACGGTCATCTGCGTCAGGATCACCATGCCGCCGGAGGCGAGCAGCATGCCGGGCACCATCAGCGTGCGCGGGCTCACATAGCGCAGCAGCCGCGCCGAGATCTGGGTGGAGCCGATCACGATGGCCACCGTCATCGGCAGGAACGCAAGACCCGTCCGTACGGGGGAGTATCCGAGGATGACCTGGAGGTAGTAGGTCATGAACAGGAACAGCCCGAACATCCCGATGACGGCCAGCATCATCGTCAGGAAGCAGCCGGCGCGGTTGCGCTCGCGGATGACGTGCAGCGGCAGCAGCGGCATCGGCGCCCGGGTCTGCCACCACACGAAGACGGCGAGGAGTACGACGCCCACGGCGAACAGCGCCAGCACCAACGGGTCGCTCCAGCCGCGCGGCTGGGCCTCGCTGAAGCCGTAGACGAGGGCGACCAGACCGCCGCAGCCGAGGACCACGCCCGGCACGTCGAGGCGGGCCTCGGAGTTGCCGGGGCGGTCGTGCAGCAGGGCGTACGCGCCGATCACGGCGGCGACGGCGATGGGGACGTTGACGTACAGGCACCAGCGCCAGTTCAGGTACTCGGTGAGGACGCCGCCGACGATGAAGCCGATCGCGGAGCCGCTGCCGGCCAGCGCGCCGTAGATGCCGAAGGCCTTCCCGCGCTCCAGCGGGTCGGTGAAGGTGGTCGTCAGCAGGGACAGCGCGGACGGCGCGAGGAGGGCGGCGAACAGGCCCTGGAGGGCGCGGGCGCCGAACAGCATCGCCGAGGTCGTCGCGGCGCCGCCGAACGCGGAGGCGGCGGCGAAGCCGATCAGCCCGATGACGAAGGTGCGTTTGCGTCCCATCAGGTCCGCGACCCGGCCGCCGAGCAGCAGCAGACCGCCGAACGCGAGGGTGTAGGCGGTGATCACCCACTGGCGGTTGCCGTCCGACATGTGCAGGTCGCGCTGTGCCGAGGGCAGCGCGATGTTCACGATGGTCGCGTCGAGGACGACCATCAGCTGGGCCAGGGCGATCACCACCAGCGCCCACCAGCGGTGCGGGTCGACCGGTGCGGGGGCGGGCGGTTCACCTGTCCGGGTGCCACTCATCTGGACAGAAGACCATGAATCGGGGCGTATCGCATCCCGTTGTGCTCCCGTCGCGTGTCCCGTCGCCGAACCGGTCGCGCGGGTCCCTTCCGCCCGGCGCCGGTCATGGTTCCAGGACCACTTTCCCGGTCGTCCGCCGGTTCTCCAGCGCGCGGTGCGCGGCGGCGGCCTCGGCGAGCGGGAAGCGCTGCACGGCCGGGACGAGCCGGCCCTCGGCGGCCTCGGTGAGGGCGCGCAGTTCGAGGGTGCGCAGCGGGTCGGGGCCGCCGGCCCGCGCCGTCATCGCCGGGCCGAGCACCTGCTGGGAGACGCCGTCGACGAGGTGGGGGGCGCCGTCGCGCAGGCCCCTGCCCGACCAGCCGAAGACCAGGTGGCTGCCGCCGGGCCCGAGCAGGGCGACGGCCTCGCGGGCGACCTCGCCGCCGACGCCGTCGAAGACCACGGTGGCGGAACTGCCGCCCAGATGGGCGCGGACCTCGGCCGGCCAGGCGGGGTCCGTGTAGTCGACGGCGAGATCGGCGCCGTTCGCGGCGACCCGGGCCACCTTCTCCGGGCCGCCGGCGAGGCCGATCACGGTGGCGCCGGCGTTCTTGGCGTACTGCACCAGCAGGGTGCCGATGCCTCCGGCGGCGGCCGGGACCACGGCCACGCGGCCGGGGCCGAGGTCGGCGAACTGCAGGATCCCCATCGCCGTACGCCCCGTGCCGATCATGGCGACGGCCCCGGCGAAGTCCAGGCCGCCGGGGATCTCGTGCAGGCGGGCGGCGTCGGCGACGGCGAGTTCGGCGTAGCCGCCGGGGGCGAAGCCGAGGTGGACGACGACATGCCGGCCCAGCAGGCTCGCGGGCGTGCCCTCGCCGAGGGCGTCGACGACACCGGCGACCTCCCGGCCGGGGACCGTGGGCAGGTCGGGAAGCGCGGGCGCCGGGCCCCGGAAGCCCTCGCGCAGGGCGGTGTCCAGGAGATGGACACCCGCCGCGCGGACGGCGACGCGGACCTGTCCCGGGCCCGGCCGCGGATCCGCCACCTCCTCCAGGGCGAGGTTCCCGGCCGGGCCGAAGGCGTGCAGACGGATGGCGTGCATGACGGTCCCCCAACGGAAGAGCTGCGCGTACGGACCCCACCAAACGACCTCGACCATACTTGAGGTCAAGCCCGGCCGGGGAAGCCCTGCCCGGCGCGGGATGTCAGTGGTGGGGTGCAGCATGGGGGCATGGCGAGCAGAGCGGCGAACGGGCGGGGTACGACGACGGTGCGGGCGGCACGGCGGCCGCGGCTGCGGCTGCCGCCGCTGGAGCCGTACGAGGGCGGGGGACTGGAGCGGGACGGGGACTACGACGCGCTGGAGTTCCGGGGGACGGACCTCACCGGCCAGGACGGCGCGGGCGCCCGCTTCATGGACTGCGCGCTGACGGGGTGCGCGCTGGACGAGGCGTCGCTGCGGCGGGCCCGGCTGCTCGACTCGGTCCTCACCGGCGTACGCGGCGTGGGGACCGACCTGGCCGAGGCGACCCTGCGCGACATCGAGCTGGTCGACGCCCGCCTGGGCGGCACCCAGCTGCACGGTGCCGTGCTGGAACGGGTCCTGGTGCGCGGCGGAAAGATCGACTACCTGAACCTGCGCCGGGCCCGCCTCAAGGACGTCGTCTTCGAGAGCTGCGTCCTGGTCGAACCGGACTTCGGCGGCGCCCGCCTGGAACGGGTCGAGTTCGTGGACTGCGCCCTCAAGGAGGCCGACCTCGGCGCGGCAACCCTCACCGACGTGGACCTGCGCGGCGCCGCCCCCCTGGAACTGACCCGGGGCGTCGACCGACTGTCGGGCGCGGTGATCAGCCCCGCCCAACTGCTCGACCTGGCACCGGCACTGGCGGCGGAGTTGGGGGTGCGGGTGGTGGGGGTGGAGTAGCGGGGGCGCTGCGAACCGGCGCGGAGGCCCGCGGGGCGGTGTGGATCCCCCGCCCGAGACCCGCAGGCGTGATCGGCGACCTGATCGCCGTGCGTGACTCCAAGCGGCCCGAGCAGACCCCGCTCGTCTGCACACGGGGCGAGATCGCGGCGATGCTGGCCGGTGCGAAGGCGGGAGCGTTCGACCACCTGGCCTGAACCCGCGGGCGCCGTGAGGTGAGGCGGCCGTGGGCGAGAGACGGCGGCCCGACCCCGGCGTCAGTGGGGTCGGGCCGCCGTCGTCGTCCTCGCAGACCAGGGCGGCCACGGTGTTCAGGAGACCCGGGGGAAGCGGGCCTGGAGGGTCCACAGGGCCGGGTTGTCCGCCAGGGACTCGTGGAGGTCGGTGAGGTCGGCGAGCAGGTCGTGCAGGAAGTCCCGGGACTCCCGGCGCAGTTCGGCGTGGGAGAAGGAGAGCGGGGGCTCGTCCGCGGGCAGCCACTCCGCCTCGATGTCGACCCAGCCGAAGCGGCGCTCGAAGAGCAGCCGGTCGGTGGACTCGGTGAAGTCCAGCTCCGCCCGCTGCGGCCGGGCGGCGCGGGAGCCCGCCGGGTCCCGGTCGACGCGTTCCACGATGTCGCACAGCGCCCAGGCGAAGTCGAGCACCGGCACCCATCCCCAGGCTGTGGAAAGCTCCCGGTCCGCCCTGGTGTCGGCGAGATACACGTCCCCGCAGAACAGGTCGTGCCGCAGGGCGTGGACGTCCACGCGGCGGTAGTCCGTCTGCGGCGGATCCGGGAAGCGGGTGGAGAGGGCGTAACCGATGTCGAGCACGCGGGTGATGGTGTCACGACGCGCGGCCGGACACCCGCCGCAGGGCCGGGCGGCGCCGTGAGACGGGCCGGGGAGCGCGTCAACTGTCCCTGGAGTACCGGGTTTTCCCAGGATGCTTCCTGTCTCTATCCTCGTGCGCACGGTGTCGCCAGGGAAGAGGGAGCACACATGGACGGGCTGGAGCCGGGCGATCCCGAACGGATCGGCAGATACCGGCTGCTCGGCAGGCTCGGCGAGGGCGGCATGGGCCGGGTCTACCTCGCCCGCTCCGACCGGGGCCGCACGGTGGCGGTGAAGACCGTCCGGGAGGAGCTGGCCCGCCAACCCGACTTCCGGCGGCGCTTCGCGCAGGAGGTGAAGGCGGCGCAGCGCGTCGGCGGCGAGTGGACCGCGCCCGTGCTGGACGCCGACACGGACGCGTCGACACCCTGGGTCGCCACCGGATACGTCGCCGGGCCCTCGCTCGCCGAGGTCGTGGAGCGGCAGTACGGACCCCTGCCCCCCGCCTCGCTGCGGGTGCTGGCGGCCGGACTCGTACGGGCGTTGCAGGCCATCCACGGCGCCGGTCTCGTGCACCGCGACCTCAAGCCCTCCAACGTCCTGGTGACCATCGACGGCCCCCGTGTCATCGACTTCGGCATCGCACGCGCCCTGGACGCGTCCACGCAGTCCGCCGACGGGCTCACCAAGCCGGGCGCCCTCGTGGGGTCGCCGGGATTCATGTCCCCCGAGCAGGTGCGCGGCGAGAAGGTCTCGTACGCGAGCGACGTCTTCTGCCTCGGCGCCGTGCTGGCCTACGCCGCGCGGGGCCGGATGCCCTTCGGCACCGACGAGGGCGGGATGCACGCGCTGCTCTTCCGCATCGCGACCGAGGAGGCGGACCTCACCGGGATACCCGATCCCTGGCACGGCCTGATCGCGGCCTGCCTGGTCAAGGACGCCGCCAAGCGCCCCACCCCGGCCGAACTGCTGACGTTGATCGAGGACATGGAGGGCGCGGACGCCACCTCCGGCGGTGCGTGGCTGCCCGGCGAGGTGCTGGCGGAGCTGGGCCGGCACGCCGTACAGCTCCTGGACAGCGAGGACCCGGAGGACCGCACACCCGTCGGGGCGCCCGTCGCGGGCTTCGGGCCGCCGCCCACCGCGTACCGCCCGGCGCCGCAGTGGCAGAGCACCCCGCCGTTCGACGCCCGCCAGGGTGTCCCCGAGCCCTCGCCGTACTCCACGCCCGCCCCCGGGCGCGGCGCCGCGCCCCTGGCCTCCCCCTTCGGCGCGCAGCCCGCGCGTTCGGTGCGCGGGTTCGCCATCGCCCTGAACGTCCTGCTCGTCCTGTACGCCGTGCCGCTGCTGCTGCGCACCGTGCTCCTCACCGAGACCTACGTCCGGCTCGCCGGGCGGCCCGCCGACTCCCGCACCAGCCTCGTCAACGGCTTCGACGAGCTGCGCTTCGGGGACCTCGCGGCGGCCGGCGTCTCGCTGGTGATGAGCATGGTCGTGGCGCTCGTGTGGGTGTGCTGGTTCCACCGACTGCGGCTGAACGCCGAGTGGTTCGCGCCGGGACGCATCCGCTACGGCGCCGGACTGGCGGTGGGGGCCTGGTTCATCCCCGTCGTCAACGTCTTCATGCCCAAGCAGATCGCCAACGACATCTGGACGGCGACGACCGGCCGTCCGAGCGGCGCCGGCCGCTGGCTGCTGCATCTGTGGTGGTGGTGCTGGCTCGCCCACTTCGCGTCGATGCTGAGCGACTACAGGAGCTGGGACGAGGACCTGCTCGCCGGGGACGCCATGGGGACCATCCTCAACGCGCAGGCCACGAATGTCGTCGGCATCCTGAGCACGGTGGTGGCCGTGTTCTTCGTCTCCCGGATCAGCTCGCTGCAAAAGGCCCGCATCACCGGGAACGTCTGAGCGGCACGGGCCGGTCAGCCGGGCGCCGTGGCGCGGCGCACCGTGTCGCGCAGCAGCGCGCGACGGCGTTCGTGCACTTCCGCGGGTTCGTCGGCGGTCGCCGCGTAGACGTTGCTGACCGGTGACCAGGCCATGGACATGGCGATGACGAGGGCCAGCACGTCGAACGGGTCGCCCTGCCGCACCCGCCCCGCCGCCTGGGCCTCGGCGATGGCGCGCAGCTTGGCGTCGTCGAGCCGGTGGGCGTCGTCGACCAGGCGCCCCGCCGGGCGGCGCTCCAGACGGGCCCAGGTGGCCAGCCGGATGAGGTCGGGGCGGCGCAGATACTCGTCGTAGAGGCGCACGGCCCAGTCCGCGAGGTCGTCGGCGTCGATCGGGACGACGTTCACGATCCGCTCCAGCGAGCCGAAGAAGATGGCGTCGAAGAGCCCCTCCTTGCTGCCGAAGTAGGCGTAGAGCTGCGCCTTGTTGGTGCGCGCTGCGGACACGATCCGCTCGATCCGCGCCCCGGCGATCCCGTGCTCGGCGAATTCCCGGGTTGCGACGTCGAGGATGCGCCGATGGGTGGCGGCTCCGCGCGAGGTCAGGGGCTGGTCGGGCATGCGGCCAGATTACCGAACAGAACAGTTGGTTTGCCTTGTCCCGCAGAGGCGCTACGCTCAAATAGACAGAACAGTCTGTTTGAGGAGACGCCATGAGGACCACCGAGGGCTGGCAGGCACACAGCACCGACGCCACAAGCGCCACGGACGGCGGTGTGACGACGACGCTGCGGCGGACCCGGCTGCACCGGCGCGACCTGCGTCCTGACGACATCGCCGTACGGGTGGACTACTGCGGCGTCTGCCACACGGACCTGCACGCCGTCCGCGCCCGCAACCCCGAAACGGACCGGAGCCCGCTGGTCCCCGGGCACGAGTTCACCGGCGTGGTGACCGAGACCGGACCCGGGGCCACCGGCTTCCGCGCGGGCGACCCGGTCGCCGTGGGCAACATCGTCGACTCCTGCGGCGAGTGCGCCATGTGCCGGGCCGGCCAGGAGAACTTCTGCCACGCCTTCCCCACCCTGACCTACGGCGGCACCGACCGCGTCGACGGCTCGACCACGCTCGGGGGCTACTCCCGCGAGTACGTGGTCCGCGAGCGGTTCGCCCACGCCCTCCCCGCCGGCCTGGACCCGGCCGCCGCCGCGCCGCTGCTGTGCGCCGGGATCACCGTCTGGGAGCCCCTGCGCGCCCTCGGCGCCGGGCCGGACACACGCGTCGCCGTCGCGGGACTGGGCGGGCTGGGCCATCTCGCGGTCAAGTTCGCCGTCGCCCTCGGCGCCGACACCTCGGTGATCACCCGGTCACCGGACAAGGCCGACGACGCGCGCCGCCTCGGCGCCCGGGGACTCGTCGTCTCCACGGATCCGGAGCAGATGGCCGCCGCCCGCGACCGGTTCGACATCGTCATCGACACCATCTCCGCCCCGCACGACCTCGCCCCCTACCTCCGCCTGGTCGCCATGGACGGCACGCTCAGCCACCTCGGGCACCTCGGAACGGTCACCGTGGAGATGCTCGACCTGCTGATCGGCCGCAAGAAACTCAGCTCCGCGGGCAGCGGCGGCAGCACGGCCACCGCCGACATGCTGGCCTTCTGCGCCGCGCACGACATCACGGCCGACATCGAACTGCTCCCCTCCGCCCACGTGAACGAGGCCCTCGACCGCCTCGGCCGCAACGACGTACGCCACCGCTTCGTACTGGACCTCTCCGACCTGTCGGACCTGTAAGGCCTGCCGGGCCAGGCCTCCTGACTCCCGGTGCCTACGGGCTCTTCGGGCGGTTCTCGCCGTGCAGCCAGGCCGACCAGACGGCCGTGAAGTCCTTGTCCGGCGCCGACTTCTCCACATAGGCCGTGAAGTCCTCGGTGTCCGCGTTGCCGTGGCGGTGGGCGGCGGACCAGCCGCGCAGCAGGGCGAGGAAGGCCTTGTCGCCGACCGTTTCGCGGATCTTGTGCAGGACCATCGCGCCGCGCTGGTAGACGGGGCTCGCGGAGATGTGCTCCGCGTCGGGCGGGTCCGCGGGCGGGAACGCCCAGACGGAGTCGTTCGCACCCCGGTCCGGATAGTAGGTCCCGTTGTAGAGCGCGTCGAACGTCTGCTGCGCGCTGTCGCCCCCGTGGTCCTCCGCCCACAGCCACTCGGCGTAGGTGGCGAAGCCCTCGTTGAGCCACATGTCCCGCCAGGTCTTCGGGCTGACGGAGTTCCCGTACCACTGGTGGGCGAGTTCGTGGACGAGCAGGACGGTGTCGGGTGCGCCGGGGAAATAGGGCCGGTTCTGGGTCTCCAGGGCGTAGCCGGCGTCCTCGACGCGGTCGACGATCGCGCCGGTGGAGGAGAAGGGGTAGGGACCGAATTTCTCCTGGCCCCACTTCATGATCTCGGGAATCCGTCCCAGGGTCTTCCGGCTCGCATCGGCCTGCTGCGGGTCGACGGCCGTGTACACCGGCAGGCCGTCGTCCGTGGTGGAGCGCTCGATCTCCCAGTCGCCGACGGCGACCGTGACGACGTGGCTCGACATCGGCTCGGCGGTGTGCCAGGTGAACGTCGTCCTGCCGGCACGGGTCCGTTCACCCGTCAACTCGCCGTTGGACACCGCGCCGAGGCCCTCCGGCACGGTCACCACGAGGTCGTACGTCGCCTTGTCGGAGGGGTGGTGGTTGCCGGGGAACCAGGCCATCGAGCCGGTCGGCTCACCCAGTCCGACCGCGCCGTCCGCGGTGGGCAGCCAGCCCTCCTCGGAGCCGTCGGGGTCGGTCACCGTCACCGGTTGGCCCGAGTAGCGGACGGCCACGCGGAACGTCTCCCCCTCGTCCACCCCGTCGGGCGGACTCACCGTCAGCTCCTGGCCGGAGCGCTGGAAGCGGGCGCCACGGCCGCCGACGGTGACCTTCTCGACGTCCAGGCCCTTGAGGTCGAGGTTGAAGGCGGACAGATCCCGGGTGGCGCGGGCGGTGATCGTCGCGGTGCCGGTGAGGTGCCCCGTGTCGGGCTCATAGGCCAGGACCAGGTCGTAGTGGCCGACGTCGTAACCGCCGTTGCCCGCCTTCGGGAAGTACGGGTCGTGCACACCGGAGCCGCCGGGAGCGCCGCCCGCGCCGCTGCCGCCACAGGCGCCGAGGGAGAAGACCGTGGCGGCGGCGAGGGTGACCGCGAGCGGGCGGGGCGTGATGCGCACGGGGGTGATCCTATGGGGCGTTTCACGTGAAACGCCCCATGCCGACCGTTGCGGGAGCGCCCCGGAGCCACTGTGCGAGCGCGTGCCCCGGACGCCCACGACGGAGGCCCCCGGCGCACGACCGGGGGCCTCCGTGCGGAACGAACGAGCGGATGGACCTCAGACGCTCACGCCGAAGTCCTGGGCGATGCCCACCAGGCCCGAGGCGTAGCCCTGGCCGACGGCGCGGAACTTCCACTCGGCGCCGTTGCGGTACAGCTCGCCGAAGACCATGGCGGTCTCGGTGGCGGCGTCCTCGGAGAGGTCGTAGCGGGCGATCTCGTCGCCGCCGGCCTTGTTGAGGATGCGGATGTAGGCGTTGCGCACCTGGCCGAAGTTCTGCGAGCGGTTCTCGGCGTCGTAGATCGAGACCGGGAAGACGATCTTGTCGACGTCGGCCGGCAGGCCGGCGAGGTTGACGTTGATCGCCTCGTCGTCGCCGTCGCCCTCGCCGGTGCGGTTGTCACCGGTGTGGACGATGGTGTTGTCCGGCGTCTGCTTGTTGTTGAAGAACACGAAGTGTCCGTCGGAGTAGACCCTGCCCTCCGCGTTGACCGCGATCGCCGAGGCGTCGAGGTCGAAGTCGGTGCCGGTGGTGGTGCGGACGTCCCAGCCGAGCCCCACGGTGACTTCGGTCAGGCCCGGAGCCTCCTTGGTGAGCGAGACGTTGCCACCCTTGGACAGGCTTACAGCCATTGTTGGGAGTCCCTTCCCTCGTTTACGTACGGCAAGAAAGCTACAGCTACCACCATGAACGACGAGAGGGGTACGCAAGGTTCCAGCCCTCTTTACTTTCTTTACCGAAACCGTGACCGAGGTCGAGACCGAGGCCGTGACCACGTCCGTGACCGGGACGGCGCATATTCGGGTGACGCGGGCCGCTCCGGGGCGGGACCATGGAAGGCATGTCCGGTCCCCATGTCATCCGCGGCTCCGTCTCCCTGCCCGAGGCCGAGCTGGTCTGGCGTTTCTCACGCTCCTCGGGACCCGGCGGACAACACGTCAACACCACGGACACGGCGGTGGAGCTGCGCTTCGACCTGGCGAGGACCGAGGCCCTGCCCGAGGTGTGGAAGCGGCGGGCGCTGGAGCGGCTGGCCGGGCGCCTGACCGACGGCGTCGTCACCGTCCGCGCCGCCGAGCACCGCTCCCAGTGGCGCAACCGCGAGACCGCCGCCGTACGCCTCGCGGCCCTCCTCGCCGAGGCCACCGCGCCCCCGCCCAAGCCCCGCCGGGCGACCCGCGTCCCACGCGGCATCAACGAACGCCGGCTGCGGGAGAAGAAGCAGCGCTCGCAGACCAAGCGGGGCCGCTCCCCGAAGAACTGGGACTGACCCCCGAGCCAGTCGCGGCCCCCGAGTTCGCGGAAGCGACCGTCGTGGGCGCGGCGTCGGAGCGTTCGCCCCGAGCGCATGGCCGCTCACCCCAACTGCCGGTACTTCCCCCGGAAGTACGCCAGCGGCCCCCCGTCCGCGCTCGGCAGCCCGGCGGTCAGCACCCGGCCGATCACCAGCGTGTGGTCGCCGGCCGGCACCCGCTGCTCGGTACGGCACTCCAGGGTGGCCAGGGCCCCGCCCACCAGGGGCGCCCCGGTCGCCTCGCCCCGCGTGGAGGGGATGTCGGCGAAGAGCAGGCGGTCGCTGATGCGGCCCTTCATCGAGAAGCGGCCCGCGATGTGCCGCTGGCTCTCGGACAGGACGGACACCCCCCACAGGGGCTGCTCGTCGAGCAGGTCGTCCATGCGGGAGCCCTCGCGCAGGCTGACCAGGACCAACGGCGGGTCCAGCGACACGGACAGGAACGCCGTGGCCGTCATCCCCACGTCCTCGCCGCCCGGCGCCAGCGGGTCGTCGGGGTCGAGCGGCGGCTCCTGCGCGGTCATCAGGACCACGCCCGAGGCCAGCCGGGACATGGCGGCACGGAACTCCTCGTTGCTCACCCCCTCAGCATGCCCGCGGGCGGGCGACTGCGACGGGAGCGCGGGGGAGGCGTGGGTCGTGGAAGACAGGGTTCTCGGCGTTTTCGGCACTCCGTCACGCTAATCTGCGTCCGTCGGCCGGGCATCGGCCCCAGGTCCGAACCGGGACCTAGGACCACAGAAGGAGGCGTGCGCGTACTGACGGACTTTGCGTTCGGCAAACGTACGGGGAAACCGCGGAAACGCCGCCCAATTGTTCATGTTTCGCTGTGACTTGAGTCACAAGGGGCGGTAATTGTTGACCCTGTGTACCGAGTGCGGAGCGCGCTGTGATTCAGTGGCGGGGAACCTGCAAGGGCACCATCAGTAAAGGCGCCGAAGAGAACCCTTGATTCGCTGCGAGGTCTCGGGGGGAGGGCGAGCATGGAGACCGAGTCGGAGCCCTATGTCCGTCTTGCGTCCCTGCGGCAACTGCACCAGGCCATGGCCGACATGAACAAGGCCCGCAGCCTGGCCGACACCCTGCAAGCCGTCGCCGACGGCGTCGTCCAGGCCCTCGGGTACGAGCTGGCGTGCGTCAATCTGGTCCGCCCCGACGGCGATCTCGTCGTCGCCGCCCTCGCCGGCAACCAGGCCGCCGAGGCGCTGATCACCGGCCGCGCGGGCTCCCGCGAGTCCTGGGACCGACGCCTGAACATGGGCGAGCAGTGGGGCGACCTGATCTTCATACCCCACACCGAGGGCTGGGTCCTCGACGACGACAACGTCCCCCAGTGGTACACCGACGGGCCCGCACCCCGCTTCGAGGACGAGTGGCACCCCTCGGACCGGCTCTTCGCCCCGATGTACGCGCCGGGACCGCAGGGCGGCGGCGCCAGCGGCGAGCTGATCGGCGTCCTGTCCGTGGACCGGCCGCGCAACGGCCGCCGCCCCGGCGCCTGGGGCCGCGAGGCCCTGCAGATGTACGCGTTCCAGGCCGCCATAGCGATCAGCAACGCCCGGCTGCGCTCCAACATGCAGCGCGCCCTGGTCCGCCTGGAGCGCGACCAGCAGGCCCTCAGAGCCAGCGAGGAGAGCTTCCGCCAGGCCTTCGAGTACGCCCCCTCCGGCATGGCCATCGCCGAGATGGGCGGCGACCAGCACGGCCGGATCCTGCGCACCAACGACGCCCTGTGCCGGCTGCTGGGCCGCCCCGCCTCCGCCATGCGCCGCTACGCCTTCTCCGACCTCGTCCACCCCGAGGACATCGGCACCCTGCTGCGGACCTCCGCCGAGGGCGGCCGGGTAGAACTGCGCCTGGGCCGCCGCGACGGCACCTACGTCTGGGTCTCGCTGCGCAACAGCGTCGTCGCCGACGCCGCCGACGGGCCGCGCTTCCTGCTCACCCACGTCGAGGACATAGAGGAACGCAAGCGCCGCGAACTCCAGCTCGCCCACCGCGCCTCCCACGACTCCCTGACCGGACTGCCGAACTCCGCCGAGCTGCGCTCCCGCCTCGCCGCCCGGCTGTGCCGGCGCCCGCAGTCCCCGCACGCGGCCGTGGTCGACGCCGTGGACGCCGCCTACGGCCCGTCCGCCGTCTTCGACTCCGGCGGCCACACCTTCGACTTCACCGCTCCCGAGCCGTACGACGCCTACGACCACCATGTGCACGCCGTCGCCCCCGAGGACGGCCGCGACGACGGCACCAAGGGGCTCGCGGTGCTCTTCTGCGACCTCGACGGCTTCAAGTCGATCAACGACCGGTTCGGGCACAACGCCGGCGACGCCGTGCTCATCGAGGTCGCCCGTCGGCTCAGCGGCGGCGTCCGCGACGGCGACACGGTGGCCCGGCTCGGCGGCGACGAGTTCGTGATCCTCGCCAACGGGCTCGGCCGGGCCGACGCCGAGGACCTCGCCGTACGGCTGCGCAACGAGATCATCCAGCCGATCAGGGCCGAGGGCCGGGCCGTCCGGGTCGGAGCCAGCTTCGGCATCGGATGGGCCCACTGCGGCATGACCGCGGACGAAGTCCTGAAGTCCGCCGACGAACGGATGTACGTCGAGAAACGATCTCGTCCCAAACAGCACCGCCGCGCGGGATGATCAGCAGGTCAGTGCGCTGATGCGGCCCGAGTCACCCGCTCGGGTCAGTTCGACCGGGTAGGCTCGCCCTCTCACCACCCGTACCGCACACGCACCGCATCTGGTTAGGAGACCTAGGGATGACGCCCGGCAACAACGGCGCGAGCACGCCCGAGGACGACGACCCGTTCGGCTACCTCTACGCCGACGGGCAGGCCAACGGGGCCCAGCCGCCGTCCGGTGGCTACGGCTACCCGAACTCCGTCAACCGGGTGCGTCCCGTAGGGACACGGCAGTACGGGGCACCGCAGCAGCAGGGCACCCAGACCGCCGCGTACGGGCAGGCAGCCCCGCCGCAGCAGGGCTCCTACGGGCAGCCGAACGCGCACTACGCCGCGCCGGAGTCGTTCCCCGGCGGCGGTGCGCCCACGAGCCCGCAGCGCTCGGGGCACGGCGGGGGCGGCGGGCGCCGCGGCCCCAACACCAAGGGCCTGCTCATCGGCGCGGTCGCGGTCGTCGCCGCCGTGGTCATCGGCATCGCCGTGGCCATGACGAGCAGTGGCTCGGAGGACGACAAGAACGGCGACGAGGCCGGCGCCGGCCCCACCCCGACCCAGTCCGAGAGCACCGACCCGAGCCCCTCGGCCGGCGACGACGCCGAGCAGGAGGTGGAGCTGCCGGCCAGCGACGCGACGGGACTGCAGCTGTCCGGCGGCGCGGCGACGGCCTCGGACGTCGAGGGCGCGCAGTCGGAGGGCGGCGCCTATGTGGCCAACCTCAACCAGCCCGGCGCCTCGGTCACCTGGACCGTGGACGGCATCCCCGAGGCCGGCGCCTACACCCTCTTCGCCCGCTACAGCGCGGCCGGCGAGGACCAGTCGATGACGCTGACGATCAACGGCAAGCCCTTCGGCAACAAGCTGAACCTGAGCAACTTCGCCGGTGCCAAGGACGGCGACTTCGCCAAGGGCTGGACCCAGACCTACGCCTGGCCCACCCTCAACAAGGGCACCAACACCATCTCGCTCTCCTGCGACGACGGCGACAAGTGCGACGTTCTGCTGGACCAGTTCTCCCTGAAGCAGGGCCAGGTCAAGCAGTAGCGCGTCAGGCCGCGCCCGCCTGAGCCGTCACCGCGACCCCGCGCGCGAGCAGCTCCTCGTACGCCGCCCGGTCGAACTCGCCCGCCACCGGTGCCAGGACCGTCGCCGCGGACAGGGCGACCGCGCGGGCCAGGCGGTCCGGCCAGGGCAGGTTCTCCACCAGTCCGGACAGCAGGCCCGCGACCACCGAGTCGCCCGCGCCGGTCGGATTGCCGTGGACGTGGGCGGGCGGTGCGGCCCGCCAGCGGCCCTCCGGGACCACCGCGAGCAGCCCCTCGGCGCCCAGCGAGGCGACCACCGCGCGGGCACCGCGGCGCCGGGCGGACTGCGTGGCCCGCAGCGGCTCGTGCGAGCCGGTCAGCTCGGCCAGTTCCTCGGCGTTCGGCTTGATGAGATCCGGACGGGCGGCGACGCCCCGCCGCAACGGCTCCCCGCCGGTGTCGAGCAGCACCGGCACACCCGCCGTCCGCGCGGTGCGCACCAGCCCGGCGTAGGCGCCCACCGGGACGCCCGGCGGCAGGCTGCCGCACAGGGCCACCGCGGCGGCACCGGCGAGCAGATCCGCGTACGCCTCCTGGAAGTCGTCCCACTCGGCGGGCGCCACGACCGGGCCGGGTTCGTTGAGCTGGGTGGTGTCGCCGGTGCGTTCGTCGACGACGGCGATGGTGCGCCGGGTCGCGCCCACGACCGGCACGAGCGCGTCGGCCACCCCGCGCACGCCGACGAGTCTCTCGCGCACGACGGCCCCGGTGGTGCCGCCCGCGAAGCCGGTGACGGTCACCTCGTGCCCGAGGGCCGCCAGCACGCGGGCCACGTTCAGCCCCTTGCCGCCGGGCCGCTCGGTCACCTCGGTGACCCGGTGGGAGGCGTGGGGCATGAGGGCCGGGACACGGTAGGTGATGTCGAGAGCGGTGTTCAGCGTGACTGTGAGGATCATCGTGCCGGCCTCCCCCCGATCGCTCGCGACTGCCGCCGTGTGCCCCGGAACCCGTGTTGTCCCGGGGACACGATCATGCCAAAAGGACGGCGGTCGGCCCAGTCCCCGGTTCGGCCACCCTCGGCAGCGGATCAGCCCAGCCCGGGATCGACCACCCATTCGCCCCGGCGCATCACGCCCACCAGGTCGAAGGCGTTGTCCAGGACCACCAGGTCGGCGTCCCTGCCCGGCTCAAGCGAGCCGATCCGGTCGGACAGGCCGAGCAGCCGCGCCGGGTTGGCGGAGATCGCCGCGACGACATCCTCCACGGGCAGCCCGTCCACCGTCACCGCCCGCTTGAAGGCCCGGTCAAGGGTGAGCGTGGAGCCCGCGATCGAGCCGCCCTCAACCAGCCGGGCCACCCCGCCCGCGACCTCGACCTCCAGCGGGCCGAGCAGGTAGCGGCCGTCGCCGAAGCCGGCCGCGTCCATCGCGTCGGTGATGAAGGCGACCCGGGCGGCGCCCGCGTGGTGGAAGGCCAGCTGGAGCGCGGCCGGGTGCAGATGCGTGCCGTCGTCGATCAGCTCGACGGTGATCCGCTCGTCCTCCAGCAGTGCCGCGATCGGACCGGGGGAGCGGTGGCCGAGCGGCGGCATCGCGTTGAACAGGTGCGTGGCGACACTCGCGCCCGCGTCGATGGCCTGAAGCGTCTGCTCGTAGGTGGCGTCGGTGTGCCCGACCGCCGCGATCACGCCGTGCTCGGCGAGCAGCCGTACGGAGTCCAGGCCGCCCGGCAGCTCGGTCGCCAGCGTCATCATCTTCGCGTGGCCGTGCGCCGCGTCGATCAGCTTGCGGACCTCGGCCGGATCGGGCTCGCGCAGCAGTTGTTCGTCGTGCGCGCCCTTGCGGCACGGGGAGATGAACGGCCCCTCGAAGTGGATGCCGGCGATGTCGCCCTGCTGGGCCAGCTCGGCGAGCACCCCGGCGTGCCGGGCGAGGAAGTCCAGCTCACCGGTGACGGCGGAGGCGACCACCGTGGTGGTGCCGTGCCGCCGGTGGGTGCGGACGCCCTGGAGGATGTCCTCGGCGTCGCCCGTGGCGAACGAGGCTCCGCCGCCGCCGTGGTTGTGCATGTCGACGAAGCCGGGGACCACCCAGTGGCCCGACACGTCGAGGACCTCCGCCCCCGGGGACGCCGTGTCCGCGATCCGCGCGCCCTCGACGATCACGCGGCCGTCGTCCACGGTCCCGGTGGGCAGTACCACCCGGGCACCGGCGAGAACCTTGCTTGGGGCCATCAGGTGGTTACCTCCGGGGGAGTCGCGGTCGTGGCAGCGGTGCCGGGCGCGGCGGTGCCGGGCGCGGCGGTGTCCTGCGGGCCGGTGCCGAGCAGGTCCCAGGCCAGCAGCCCGGCACCCCGGCAGCCGGCGGTGTCCCCCAGGGCCGCGGGGACGATGTCCGGGAGCTTCTGGAAGGTGACCCGCCGGCGTACGGCCTCCCGCAGCGGTGTGAACAAGGTTTCCCCCGCCTCGGCGAGGCCGCCACCGATGATCAGTACGCGCGGGTCCAGCAGAGTGAGCGCGGTGACCAGCCCGTCGGCGAGCGCGTCCACGGCGTCCTGCCACACGGCGAGCGCGCGGGCGTCCCCCGACTCGACCGCCCCGGCGCAGCCCGCGGCGTCCGCGGCCGGGTCGCCGCAGGCCTCGGCCCACGCCCGGCCGACCGCCGACGCGGACGCGAACCGCTCCAGACAGCCGCGCTGCCCGCACGGACACGGGGCGGTGCCGGGGCGTACGACGATGTGGCCGATCTCGCCCGCGAAGCCGTGGGCGCCGGACTCCACCCGCCCGTCGATGCCGATGGCGCCGGCGATGCCGGTGCCCAGCGGCACGAACAGGAACCGGTCGGCGCCCTTTCCGGCCCCGATCCGCCCCTCCGCGAGCCCGCCGGTGCGCACGTCGTGGCCGACGGCGACCGGGATGCCGCCCAGCCGGTCGGCGAGCAGCGCCCGCAGGGGTACGTCGCGCCAGCCGAGGTTGGCCGCGTACACGGCGGTGCCGTGCTCGTCGTCGACGATGCCGGGGACGGCGACGCCCGCGGCGCGGGCGGGCTCGCCGAAGCGGTCGGCGCCGAGGGCCCGCAGTTCGGCGGCGAAGTCCAGGATGCCCGCGACGACCGCCTCGGGTCCCTGCTCGCGGCCGGTGGCCCGGCGGGCCCGGTGCAGCAGCTCGCCCCCAGGTCCCGCGAGGGCGGCCTTCATCCCGGTGCCGCCCACATCGAGGGCGATGACATGTCTCACAGGGACAGTGTGGCCCGTCGACCCGGGAGAGGTCTAGTCCACTCGCGTGGTGTAGACCTTAATCCGGTAAGCGAACACATGAACGTGCGGTGGACGACGCGGTCGTCGGCAGGGTTGGGGAAGTCACGGTGCAGCGGCGAAGGACAGGAACGATCGCGGTGGTGTCCGCGCTGGGCATGACGGCGGTCCTCGGCGGCTGCGGGCTCACCGGCGACTCCGGCGAGGTGACGTTGCGGCTGGTCGCCGCCGACTACGGCGACGGCGGGCACAGCTCCCAGAACTACTGGGACGGGCTGGTCCGGTCCTACGAGGCCGAGCACCCCGGCGTGCACGTGGAGGTCACCGTCCACTCCTGGAACGACGTCGACCGCAAGGTCCGCGAGATGGTCGAGGCCGGCCGGGCGCCCGACATGGCGCAGATCGGCGCGTACTCCGACTACGCGGACCAGGGGCTGCTCTACCGGGCCGACGACGTGCTCTCCATCCCGGTCCAGGCCGACTTCGTCTCCCAGCTCGCCGGCGCCGGCCAGGTCGGCGGGGTGCAGTACGGGCTGCCCTTCGCGGCCTCCACCCGCGTGCTCTTCTACAACAAGACCCTCTTCGACGAGGCCGGCATCACGCCGCCGGGGTCCTGGGACGACCTCGCCGAGGCCGCCGAGGCGCTCCGGGACAAGGGCGTGAAGTACCCGTACGCCCTGCCGCTGGGCGCGGAGGAGGCGCAGGCCGAGACCATGCAGTGGATGCTCAGCGGCGGGGGCGGCTACACCGACGAGGTCGGCACCTACTCCGTCGACTCGCCCCAGAACGTCACCACCTTCACGTGGCTCAAGGACGAACTGGTCGGCAAGGGCCTCACCGGTCCGGTCGCCCCCGGCGGGCTCAACCGGGCCGACGCCTTCGCCGCCTTCGCCGACGGTGACGTTGGCATGCTCAACGGGCATCCCTCGCTGATGAAGACGGCGTCCGACAAGGGCGTGAAGTACGGCATGGTGCCCACCCCGGGCATCGACGGCGAGAGCAGGAGCACGCTCGGCGTGTCCGACTGGATGACGGCCTTCAAGGAGAACGGTCACCAGGAGGAGATCGGCGACTTCCTCGACTTCGTCTACAGCGACGAGAACGTTCTCGGCTTCTCCCGCGAGTACGACCTGCTGCCGGTGACCACCTCCGCGTCCCAGGTCATGAGCACGGCGGCCGAGGACAAGAACCTCCAGCCCTTCCTGGACCAACTGCTGCTCTCCGAGCTGTACCCGGTCGGCAAGGCCTCCTGGGCCTCGGTCAGCGCCGAGGTCAAGAAGCGCATCGGCCAGGCCGTCGCGCCCGGCGGCAGCCCCGAGGCGGTGCTCGACCGGATCCAGGCGACGGCGATGCGGACGCGGTAGCGTCCGCTGTCGGCGGCGGGCGTTACGGTGCCGTACATGGACCTGGGTGAGCTGGCCGAGCGGGAGCGGAGCATCCTCGCGCTGGAGCGCCGGGGCTTTCCCGGCCCCGGCGCGAAGGAACGCGCGATCCGCGAGGAACTGGGCCTGGCCCCCGTCCGCTACTACCAGCTCCTCAACGCCCTCCTGGACGACCCCCGGGCCCTGGCGACCGACCCCGTGACGGTCAACCGCCTGCGCCGCGTCCGCGCATCCCGCCGCACGGACCGCTGAGCCGACGACCCCGGGGGCCTGCGTGGGGCGTGGGTTTCGTGGCGGCGGGATAGGTTCGTCGTATGGGCAGCCATCAAGACTTCAGCCGGGACGACTTGCCGACGCCCGTGACGCGGGCCGGAAGGGAAGGGCTCGACGCGCTTCTCGCGCGGCCCGAGCGGGCGGTGGTCGCGCTCGACTTCGACGGTACGCTCGCCCCGATCGTGCCCGACCCCGACCGGGCGCGGGCCCACCCGGACGCGGTGCCCGCCCTCGCCGTGCTCGCCCCGAAGGTCGCCTCCGTCGCGGTGATCACCGGCCGCCCGGCCGAGGTCGCCGTACGCCACGGAGGCTTCGCGGACGCCCCCGGCCTCGAACACCTCGTCGTCCTCGGCCACTACGGCGCCGAGCGCTGGGACGCCGCCACCGGCACCCTCACCACCCCTGCACCGCACCCCGGCGTCGCCGCCGTCCGCGCCGAGCTGCCGGCGCTGATCGAGCGGGCCGGCGCGCGGCAGGGCGCCTGGATCGAGGAGAAGGGCCACGCGGTCGCCGTCCACACCCGCCGCGCCCCCGACCCGCAGGCCGCCTTCGACGCCCTGCGCGCCCCCCTCACCGACCTGGCCGAACGCCACGGCCTGATCGTCGAACCGGGCCGCATGGTCCTCGAACTGCGCCCGCCCGGCATGGACAAGGGCGCCGCGCTGAGGGAGCACGTGCGCTCCCTCGACGCCGGATCCGTCCTCTACGCGGGCGACGACCTCGGCGACCTGCCCGCCTTCACGGCCGTCGACACCCTCCGCGCACAGGGCACCCCGGGCCTCCTGGTGTGCAGCGGCAGCGACGAGGTCCCCGAACTCCGCGAGAGGGCCGACCTCGTGGTCGACGGCCCGACGGGAGTGGTGGCGCTGCTGCGCACCCTGGCGGCCCACCTCGCGTAGGAGTAACCCGCGTCAGGCCCTCAGCGCGTCCAGCTGATCCAGGAACCAGCGCGCCGGAGGCAACGCCGTCCCCGCCGCGGCCAGCCGCTTCGAGCGCTCCGCGCGCTCCCCGGCCCCCACCGACAGCGCCTCGTGCAGTGCCCGCGCCGTCCCCGACACGTCGTACGGGTTCACCACCACCGCGTCCTCGCCCAGCTCCTCGTACGCCCCCGCCTCCCGCGACAGCACCAGCACGCACCCCGCGTCGGAGACGACCGGCACCTCCTTCGCCACGAGGTTCATCCCGTCCCGGATGGGATTGACGAGCGCCACGTCGGCCAGCCGGTACGCCGCGAGCGACCGCGCGAAGTCGTCCTTCACATGCAGCACGACCGGCGTCCACCCCGCCGTCCCGAACTCCGCGTTGACCGAGTCCGCCACCCGCCGCACCTCGGCGGTGTAGTCCCGGTACACGGCGAGATCCTGCCGCGAGGGGTAGGCGAACGCGACGTGCACCACCCGCTCGCGCCACTGCGGACGCTCCGCCAGCAGCTCCCGGTACGCCAGCAGCCCCCGCACGATGTTCTTCGACAGCTCGGTCCTGTCCACCCGGACGATCGTCCGGCGCCCCTCGCCGATCTCCTCCCGCAGCGCCGCCATCCGCTCGTCGACATCGGCCTCGTGCGACCGCTTGCGCAGGAAGTCCGCGTCCGCGCCGAGCCCGTGCACGCCGATCTCCGTGCCGCCGAGACCGCCCACCAGCGCGTCGCAGCACGCGGTGAACGCGTCGGCCCAGCGCCGGGTGAGGAAGCCGAGCCGGTCGGCGCCGAGCATGCCGCGCAGCACCTGCTCGGCGATGTCGTCCGGCAGCAGCCGGAAGTAGTCGACCGGCGCCCACGGCGTGTGCGAGAAGTGGCCGATGCGCAGGTCGGGGCGCAGCTCGCGCAGCATCCCCGGCACCAGCACCAGGTGGTAGTCCTGCACGAGCGCGACCACGCCCTCGGCCGCCTCCTCGGCCAGCGCCTCGGCGAAGGCCCGGTTGTACGCCTCGTAGGAGGCCCACTGCCGACGGAACTCCGCGTCGAAGACCGGTTCGAGGGGCGTCTGGTAGAGCATGTGGTGCACGAACCACAGCACGGAGTTGGCGATCCCGTTGTACGCGTCCGCGTGCATGTCGGCCGGCACGTCCAGCATCCGTACGCCGTCCTCGCCGACCCCGCGCCGCACCGCCTCGCGGTCGCCGTCGCCCAGCGCCGAGCACACCCACAGCGCCCCGGCGTCCGGCCCGATGGCGGAAAGCCCGGAGACCAGCCCGCCACCGCCCCGTTTGGCGTGCAGCGAACCGTCCTCCCGCACCTCGTACGAGACCGGCCCCCGGTTGGAGGCGACCACCACCTGAGCAGCACCGAAGCTTGAAGCCATACGCCTCAATCTAGCCCGGCCCCCAAAACCTCAAACGTTCCTCCATGTCACGTCGCGGCCGATTCGGTCAAGCGACTTGTGCGGAAGATGTGAAGAGGTCGAGGATGCGCGGTGAACATTTCAACTTTCTGGGGGGTGGGCGTTCTATGCCCAGTTCTATGCCCATGCATACGCGCATGCGCAGATTCGCCGGCGCCGCGGCGCTGGTCGCGGCCTCCGCGCTGGCACTGGCCGGCTGCGGCGAAGGCGACGGGGACGCCGGTACGAAGGCGGAGGGGCGGCCCGCGGCGGCCACCGCCACGCCGAGCGACAGCGCCAGTCCCACACCGGAGGCGTCCCCGACCACCGACGCCCCGACCCCCACCCCGACCCCGACCCCCACGCCGACCGTGGCCGTCGCGCTGCCGGACTTCACCGGCCGCAGCGTCGGGTCGGCCGTCAGCGCCGCGAAGCAGGCCAGGACCGACTTCGCCGTCCACCTCCAGGGCACCGGACAGCGGGCCTCCTCCTGGGGCAGCGGCGAGAAGGTCTGCGAGCAGAGCGGCGGATCCGGCCCGGTGACCTTCACCGTCCCCCGCGACGGCCGCGACTGCGCCGGGCGCCTCCTGCACACCCCGAAGCCGGCCCCGGAACCGGCGAAGACTCAGGACAACGGCACGGGCGGGGGCGGCACGAGCGGAGGTGGCACGAGCGGAGGTGGCACAGGCGGGGGCGGCACCGGCGCCTGCGAACTCATGAGCCCCGCGGGCAACTGCTACGCCGACGGCCAGTTCTGCGCCAACAAGCACCACGGCCTGAGCACCCACGGCCGCGGCGGCGAGTACCTGACCTGCGCACAGGACTCCGGCGGCATCTGGCGCTGGTCGGACGGCGTACCCGGCTGACGCTCAGGCCACCCGCCGGGCCGCGTACTCCGCGATCTCCGTCATCGGAGGCCGTTCCTCCACGTCCACGGCGTACGTGCGCGGCTCGAAGCCGTCGGCGCCCCGCTCGAACTGGGTGAGGGCCGGCCGCAGCAGATGGCCGCGGGCCAGCCGGAGCTGGGCGGTGCGGTAGATCGACGCGGACATGCGGCCCAGCGCCCGCTCGTCCTGGTGCCGGTGCCTGCGGACCCCCACGTCGACCTGCGCGAGGGCGTCCAGGCCCACCAGGTGCAGGGAGTCGACCAGGATGCCCAGCTCCACCCCGTAACCGACGGGGAAGGGCAGCCGTTCCAGCAGGGAGCGGCGGGCCGCGTACTCGCCGCCGAGCGGCTGGACGAAGCCCGCCAGCCGCGGCCAGTGCAGATTGAGCAGCGGGCGGGCCATCAGCTCGGTGACCCGCCCGCCCTGCCCGGCGGCCGCGCCGAGCGGACGGTCGTACATGGCCTTGACGAGGTGCACGTCCGGGTCGGTGAGCAGCGGGCCCACGATCCCGGAGACGAAGTCCGCGGAGAACTCGCGCAGATCGGCGTCGACGAAGCAGACGATGTCGCCGCCGGTCACCAGCAGCGAACGCCACAGCACCTCGCCCTTGCCGGGCACCGCCGGGACGCGGGGCAGGATCGCGTCGCGGTGCACGACCCGCGCGCCCGCCGCCGCGGCCACCTGCGACGTACGGTCGCTCGACCCGGAGTCCACGACCACGACCTCGTCGACGAGCGGCACCCGCCCCATCAGCTCCCGGCGGATCACCGTGACGATCTCGCCGACCGTGGCCTCCTCGTCGAGGGCGGGGAGCACCACGCTCACCGTCTGCCCGGTGGCGCGCTTGGCGGAAAGGATCCGCTGGAGCGGCCGGTCCGCCACGGACCAGGAGCGCGCGCTCAGCCAGCGCTCGACTTCTTCCAGCACGTCCCGTCGCTCCCTTTGTGATCCATCTCGCGGTTCGGACGACTGTCTCGACCGCCTTGGCCTTCGGTTACAGTCTTGAACAACACGGTCGGCCACCGCATGCCGGGGCCGCCGCGCGCACCACGGAAAAACAACTACATACCGCTCATCCAGAGGGGCAGAGGGATACGGCCCGATGAAGCCCCGGCAACCCTCCAGTCGGTTCCTGTCACACGGACGTGGCGAGGCTCCCGGCTAGGGAAGGTGCCAAATCCGTCTCACGGCGAGATGCGTCGTGAGGAAGATGAGGAGAAAGGGCCTCGCCTCCATGGCTGTGCAGACCGTCACCAGCGCCACCGACCACGCCGACGCCTCCGCGTCCACCGCCTCCCCCGTCGATCTGGGCCCCGCCGCCGCGCTCTCCTGCCGCGAATGCGGGCACCGCGTGCCGCTCGGCCCCGTCTTCGCCTGCGAGGAGTGTTTCGGCCCGCTGGAGATCGCCTACGACTTCTCGGCCCACGACACCGAGGAACTCCGCGCGCGCATCGAGGCGGGCCCCGCGAACATCTGGCGCTACGCCCCGCTGCTGCCCGTCCCCGCCGACGTGGCCGACAAGCCGAACATCAACCCCGGCTGGACCAAGCTGGTCAAGGCCGACAACCTGGCCCGCGAACTCGGCGTCACCGGCGGTCTGTACGTCAAGGACGACTCCGGCAACCCGACGCACTCCTTCAAGGACCGCGTCGTCGCCCAGGCCATCGAGGCCGCCCGCGCCTTCGGCTTCACCACCCTGTCCTGCTCCTCCACCGGCAACCTCGCCGGCGCCGTCGGCGCCGCCGCCGCCCGCGCCGGCTTCCGCTCCTGCGTGTTCATCCCGCACGACCTGGAGCAGGGCAAGGTCGTCATGGCCGCCGTCTACGGCGGCGAGCTGGTCGGCATCGAGGGCAACTACGACGACGTGAACCGCTTCTGCTCCGAGCTGATCGGCGACCCGGCCGGCGAGGGCTGGGGCTTCGTCAACGTCAACCTGCGGCCGTACTACGCGGAGGGCTCCAAGACCCTCGCGTACGAGATCTGCGAGCAGCTCGGCTGGAAGCTGCCCGACCAGCTCGTCGTGCCGATCGCGTCCGGCTCCCAGCTGACGAAGATCGACAAGGGGCTGAAGGAGCTGATCGACCTCGGCCTGGTCGAGGACAAGCCGTACAAGATCTTCGGCGCGCAGGCCAAGGGCTGCTCGCCGGTCTCCACCGCGTACAAGGCCGGCCACGACGTGGTCCGTCCGCAGAAGCCGGACACCATCGCCAAGTCGCTGGCCATCGGCAACCCGGCCGACGGCCCTTACGTCCTCGACATCGCCCGGCGCACCGGCGGCGCCGTGGAGGACGTGACCGACGAGCAGGTCGTGGACGCCATCAAGCTGCTCGCCCGCACCGAGGGCATCTTCGCGGAGACGGCGGGCGGTGTGACGGTCGGCGTGACGAAGAAGCTGATCGACGACGGCGTACTGGACCCAAGGCTCACCACCGTCGTCCTGAACACCGGCGACGGCCTGAAGACCCTCGACGCGGTGGCCGGCACCGGCCTGACCGCGACCATCCGCCCGAACCTGGACTCCTTCCGAGAGGCTGGCCTCGCATGAGCGTGACCGTTCGCATCCCGACCATCCTGCGCACCTACACCGGCGGCAGGTCCGAGGTCGGCGCCGAAGGCGCCACTTTGGGCGAGGTCATCTCCGACCTGGAGAAGAACCACACCGGCATCGCCGCCCGCGTCCTGGACGACGAGGGCAGGCTGCGCCGCTTCGTCAACGTCTACGTCAATGACGACAACGTCCGATTCGAGCAGGGCCTGGAGACCGCGACCCCGGACGGCGCGGGCATTTCGATCATTCCCGCGGTCGCCGGCGGCTGATACCCCTCGTAGTGCGAATTGCCCTCTCCGTAAGAGAAGCGGAGGGGGCAATTCCATGTGGTTGAGCACGGTAGAGTTGGGGAACGCGCTCCCGATCGCAAGGTCGGGAACCTTTAATTCCTGCCGCACGTCCGACAAGAAGCAGCCAAAGTGTGGACGTATTTCGCGGCTTTTGTTCCCTTTGTGTGCCCCGAATTGACCTGAATTCGGACGAATTCTCGCCACATTCCGGACCGGGCGCGTCCAGATTTCTCGTCCGACTGACCTGTTGCAGACGGCAGTTGGGCAGATACATTCGGCCGCGGTCGACGCGTTCCGGCGCACGCCCCCAGTCGTGGGGGGTGAGGTCTGACCCGGGTCCGCGAAGTGCGGATCTGTGCAAGGGCCAGTAATAGGGGAGTTAGGCATGGCTCAGGGCACCGTCAAGTGGTTCAACGCGGAGAAGGGGTACGGCTTCATCGCGGTCGACGGTGGTGCGGATGTTTTCGTCCACTACAGTGCGATTCAGATGGACGGTTACCGCACCCTCGAAGAAGGCCAGCGGGTCGAGTTCGAGATCTCGCAGGGTCAGAAGGGCCCGCAGGCCGACATGGTTCGCCTCAGCGCCTGAGACGTTCGGCCACCGCAAGCGAACGGTTCTTCATCGAAGGGCCCGCACCCCCGCACGGGGGTGCGGGCCCTTCGTGTTCCCGGGGTCAGGAGGTGGTGGAGGCGGGGCGGCGGGCCGCCGATCCCGGTATGGCGCTTGCACTCGACCATGCCGAGTGCTAATCATTGGCGTTAGCACTCTGAAGGTGAGAGTGACAACGAAGGACCGGGTCGGTGAGGCCCGCAGGCCGGGTGGGGAAGGAACCACGAGGCCGGCGAGCCGTCCGTCGCGGGCGCGGGCGCGGTCCGAAGGAATCACCCCCAGTCCTGGAGGGACCACTTCACATGGCCAAGATCATCGCGTTCGACGAGGAGGCGCGGCGCGGCCTCGAGCGCGGCATGAACCAGCTCGCGGACGCCGTCAAGGTGACGCTCGGCCCCAAGGGCCGCAACGTCGTCCTCGAGAAGAAGTGGGGCGCCCCCACGATCACCAACGACGGCGTGTCCATCGCCAAGGAGATCGAGCTCGAGGACCCGTACGAGAAGATCGGCGCCGAGCTGGTCAAGGAAGTCGCCAAGAAGACGGACAACGTCGCCGGTGACGGTACGACCACCGCGACCGTTCTCGCCCAGGCCCTGGTCAAGGAAGGCCTGCGCAATGTCGCGGCCGGCGCCAACCCGATGGCCCTGAAGCGCGGTATCGAGAAGGCCGTCGAGGCCGTCTCCGCCGCCCTGCTCGAACAGGCGAAGGACGTCGAGACCAAGGAGCAGATCGCCTCCACGGCCTCCATCTCCGCCGCCGACACCCAGATCGGCGAGCTGATCGCCGAGGCCATGGACAAGGTCGGCAAGGAAGGCGTCATCACCGTCGAGGAGTCCCAGACCTTCGGTCTGGAGCTGGAACTCACCGAGGGCATGCGCTTCGACAAGGGCTACATCTCGGCGTACTTCGCCACCGACATGGAGCGGATGGAGGCGTCGCTCGACGACCCCTACATCCTGATCGCCAACTCCAAGATCGGCAACGTCAAGGACCTGCTGCCGCTCCTGGAGAAGGTCATGCAGTCGGGCAAGCCGCTGCTGATCATCGCCGAGGACGTCGAGGGCGAGGCCCTGTCGACCCTGGTCGTCAACAAGATCCGCGGCACCTTCAAGTCCGTCGCCGTCAAGGCCCCGGGCTTCGGCGACCGCCGCAAGGCCATGCTCGGCGACATCGCCATCCTCACGGGCGGCGAGGTCATCTCCGAGGAGGTCGGGCTCAAGCTGGAGAACGCCACGCTCGACCTGCTGGGCAAGGCGCGCAAGGTCGTCATCACCAAGGACGAGACCACGATCGTGGACGGCGGCGGCTCGGCCGACCAGGTCCAGGGCCGGGTCAACCAGATCCGCGCCGAGATCGAGAACAGCGACTCGGACTACGACCGCGAGAAGCTCCAGGAGCGCCTGGCGAAGCTGGCCGGCGGCGTGGCCGTCATCAAGGCCGGTGCCGCCACCGAGGTCGAGCTCAAGGAGCGCAAGCACCGCATCGAGGACGCCGTTCGCAACGCGAAGGCGGCCGTCGAGGAGGGCATCGTCGCCGGTGGTGGCGTGGCCCTGCTCCAGGCCTCCCAGGTCTTCGAGAAGCTGGAGCTCGAGGGTGACGAGGCGACCGGCGCCAACGCCGTGAAGCTCGCCCTGGAGGCCCCGCTGAAGCAGATCGCCGTCAACGGCGGTCTCGAGGGCGGCGTCGTCGTGGAGAAGGTCCGCAACCTGACCGTCGGCCACGGCCTGAACGCCGCGTCCGGTGAGTACGTCGACATGATCGCCGAGGGCATCATCGACCCGGCGAAGGTGACCCGTTCCGCTCTACAGAACGCCGCCTCCATCGCCGCGCTGTTCCTCACCACCGAGGCCGTCATCGCCGACAAGCCGGAGAAGGCCGCCCCGGCCGGTGCTCCGGGCGGCATGCCGGGCGGTGACATGGACTTCTGATCGACCTCCGGTTGATCGACCGTCCTTCACGTACCGAGGGCGGCATCCTGGCCACGGCCGGGATGCCGCCCTCGGGCGTTTCCGGGCCCGCCAAGCTGTGGCGCGGATCACAGCAGACCGTGGGTGGTGGGCGGAATTGCCGTGCGGGGTACGCCCGTTGTCGCTGAAGCGTGATGAATGCACGCGCACATACCACCCGGTCCCTCCCAAGGAGCCCCCACGTGACCGCCACCACCCCCGAGACCGCCTCACGCGCCGCGCAGCTCCTCGCCCGCCCGGCCACCATCAACGGCCTGACCGTGCCCAACCGCATCGCCATGGCGCCGATGACCCGGATGTTCTCGCCCGGCGGCGTCCCCGGCGAGGATGTCGTGTCGTACTACGCGCGCCGCGCCGCCGCCGGTGTCGGACTGATCGTCACCGAGGGCACGTACGTCGGCCACGACTCCGCCGGACAGAGCGACCGGGTGCCCCGCTTCCACGGTGAGGAGCAGCTCGCCGGCTGGGCCAAGGTCGCCGAGGCGGTGCACGCGGCGGGCGGCACGATCGTCCCGCAGCTGTGGCACATCGGCATGGTGCGCAAGCAGGGCGAGCCGCCCTTCGCGGACGCCCCAGCCGTCGGCCCCTCCGGGTTGCGGATCGGCGAGGACGAGGCCACCGGCAAGGTGATGACCCAGCGCGACCTGGACGACGTGATCGGCGCCTTCGCCGAGTCCGCCGGGGCCGCCGAGCGCATCGGCTTCGACGGCGTGGAGATCCACGGCGCCCACGGCTACCTCGTCGACCAGTTCCTGTGGTCCGGCACCAACCGCCGCACCGACGCCTACGGCGGCGACCCCGTCTCCCGCACCAGGTTCGCCGCCGAGATCGTGGCCGCCGTGCGGGACGCCGTCTCGGACGGGTTCCCCGTGATCTTCCGCTACTCCCAGTGGAAGCAGGAGGCCTACGACGCCCGCCTCGCCGAGACCCCCGAGCAGCTGGAGGCCGTCCTCGCCCCGCTCGCCTCGGCCGGTGTCGACGCCTTCCACGCCTCCACCCGCCGCTACTGGCACCCCGAGTTCGACGGCTCCGACCTCAACCTCGCCGGCTGGACCAGGAAGCTGACCGGCAAGACCGCCATCACCGTCGGCTCGGTCGGCCTCGACGGCGAGTTCGGCAAGGTCTTCCAGGGCGAGGGCGCCCCGCTCGGCAGCCTCGACAACCTCCTGGACCGCATGGAGCGCGACGAGTTCGACCTTGTCGCCGTCGGCCGCGCGCTGCTCCAGGACCCGCACTGGGCCCAGAAGGTCCTCTCCGGCCGCTTCGAGGAGCTGGCCCCGTTCGAGGCGGCGTCGCTCAAGACCCTGAGCTGACCCGACCGGCTGCGGACGCGCACCGCGGCGTAGGGTCCGTGAGATCACCCGGCGTCCAGTGAGGGAGTGATCGATGACGAACCCCGAGGCCCCCGAGGCCGTGGTGCGCACCGTCGCCGGTGCGGTGCGCGGGCGGCGGGAGGACGGTCTGACCGTCTTCCGCGGCATCCCGTTCGCCGAACCCCCGGTGGGGGAGGCCCGGTTCGCCGCCCCCCGCCCCGCCCGCGCCTGGGACGGCGTACGCGAGGCCCACGCCTTCGGGCCGCCGCCCCCGCAGGATCTCGGCATCCAGGGCAGCGGCGGTACCCTCGACGCCCCCGAGGGCGACGACTGGCTGACGGCCAACGTCTGGACCCCCGCCCCGGACCCGGCCGCCCGCCGCCCGGTCATGGTCTGGATCTACGGCGGCGCCTACCGGCTCGGCCACTCCGGCAGCCCCGGCTACGACGCCCGCCGTATCGCCGCCGACGGCGACCTTGTCGTCGTCACCTTCAACTACCGGGTCGGCATGGAGGGTTTCGCCCACATCGAGGGCGCCCCCGCCAACCGGGGCCTGCTCGACCAGGTGGCCGCGCTGGAATGGGTACGGGACAACATCGCCGCGTTCGGCGGCGACCCGGACCGGGTCACCGTCTTCGGCGAGTCGGCCGGCGCCGGTTCCGTCGCCTCCCTGCTGGCCATGCCGCGCGCGGCCGGGCTGTTCCGGCGGGCCATCGCCCAGAGCGTGCCGGGCACGTACTTCTCCGCCGAACTCGCCCGCGACATCGGTGCCGCCCTGGCCGCCGAGATCGGCCTGCGGCCCACCGTCGCCGACCTGTCGGCCGTGCCCCCGGGCCAGTTGGTGAAGGCGGGGCAGGCACTCTCCCCGAAGATGCCCGGACAGGTCGCCCGCTGGGGCCAGGCCGCGCCCACGGTCACCCCGTACTCGCCGGTCGTCGACGGCGACGTGCTGCCGCTCGTGCCGTGGCGGGCGCTGGCGTCCGGCGCGTCCCGGGACGTCGACCTGGTCGTCGGCCACAACCGGGACGAGAACCGGCTGTTCAGCGCCATGGCGGGCAGGCTCGGCCGGATCACCGGCGAACGCGCGAGCGAGGCCCTGAGTCTGTACGCGCCGGGCGGCGAGGCGGCCTACCGGGCCGCGTTCCCCGACGCCTGCGCCAACGACCTGTACGAACGCGTCCAGACGGACTGGCTGTTCGCCATGCCCTCGCTGCATCTGGCCGAGGCCCACCTCGCGGGCGGCGGGCGTTCGTACGCCTACGAGCTGACCTGGCCGGCCCCGGCCGACGGCGGCGCCTTCGGCGCGTGCCACGGCCTGGACATCCCGCTCCTGTTCGGCACCTTCCAGGCCGATCTGGCGCTGCTGCTGTTCGCCGGGGCGGAACCGTCGCCGGAGGCGCTGGCCCTGTCCGCGCGTTTCCGGTCCTCGTGGACGGCGTTCGCGCGCACGGGCGATCCCGGGTGGCCGGCGTACGACCTCGAAGGGCGGCTTGTGCAGGTGCTGTCCGGCGGTGAGCCGGTTGTCGTGCCCTATCCGGAGGAGGTGTCTCGGCGGCTTTGGGAGGGGTACGAGTTTGCTGCGCTGCCTCTGTCTCTGCCGCCGGGGGTGTTGAGGGAGCCGCCCGCTGGATGAGTGGCCGTGGGGCCGCCCGCTTCCTTGTCAGTGTCGTGCTTCCGCGATCCGCGTCAAGGGCGCTCCCTGCGGTCGCGTCGCCTTCGGCGATCGGCCTGCGGCCGACCCTTGACCCGGCTCGCTCCAGCACGGGGAAGAAGCGAGCGGGCGGCCCGGAGGAACGGGTGGCCAACCTGCAACACCCCTTCCGCCAGCTACCCAGCCACCCGGCATACGGGGACGCGTCAGCACCTCGCAAGCACGCCGGGCCGTCTCGGCGGCCAACCGTGGGGGGGGTGGTCTTGAAAAGCGTGAACACTTCGGCCCGAAGTGTTCACGCTTTTCAAGGGGTATGTCCCCCCCACGCGCCGCAAGCCGCTTAGCCCGCGTGGCGTGCTTGCGAGGTGCTGGTGCGCACCGCCCGCGCCGAGGGCGATGCAACGGACGGCTGATCGCGAACCCGGGTCGGCCACCCGTTCCCCCCGGGCCGCCCGCACGCTTCTCACCCGTGCTGGAGTGAGCCGGGTCAAGGGTCGGCCGCAGGCCGATCGCCGAAGGCGACGCGACCGCAGGGAGCGCCCTTGACGCGGATCGCGGAAGCACGACACTGACAAAGAAGCGGGCGGCCCCACGGCCACTTGACAACTGGGGCTGCCCCTGGCGGAGTTCGTCAGGCGGGCGGCCAGTTGCGCAGGGCCATGTCGGCGACCCGCTGGAGTTCTTCCCGGGTGGCACCGCCGGCCGCCTGGACGGAGATGCCGTTGGTGACGGTCATGAGATAGCGGGCGAGGTCCAGGGGGTCGGCTCCGGGCGGCAGGTCGCCGGCGTCGGCGGCCTCGCGGAACCGGTCCCGCAGGCGGAAGACGCCCTCGTTGCGCCAGGCGGCGAGCAGGTCGCGGGCCGAGCGCCCGGTGTCGCCGGCGGCGATGGCGCCCTGGACGCCCAGGCAGCCGGAGGGGCAGTCGGGGCGCGTGTTGGTGCGGACGGCGCCGTTCAGGAACGCGGTGGCCACCTCGCGGGCGGTCGGCTCCCGCAGGGCGCGGGCCACATAGGCGGCGGGGCCTTCCTCGTAGCGCTCCAGGGCCTTGCGGAACAGCTCCTCCTTGTTGCCGAAGGCCGCGTACATGCTGGTGCGGGTGATGCCCATGGCGTTGGTCAGATCGGTGAGGCCGGCGCCCTCGTAGCCCTGCTCCCAGAAGACCCGCATGGCCTGTTCGAGGGCCTCGTCGGCGTCGAAGCCCCTCGGCCGGCCGACCGGTCCCTTCCGTCGTGTCGTCATGCCCCCAGTCTACGACTTCGGTACCGGTCGGTGCAGATGTGCTACGGTCCAGTTCAGTATCGATCGGTACTGAATTTCGTGGAGGTCATTCGCATGGGACAGCTGGAAGGCAAGACCGCCGTCGTCACCGGCGGCGGCACCGGAATCGGCCTGGCGACCGCGGCGCGGCTGGCGGACGAGGGCGCGCACGTGTTCGTCACCGGCCGGCGCAGGGCCGAGCTGGACGCGGCGGTGGAGACCATCGGGTCGGCGAAGGCCACGGCGGTGGCCGGTGACATCACCGACCTCGCCGACCTGGACCGGCTCTACGACGCGGTCCGCGCCCGGGGCCGGGGACTGGACGTCGTCTTCGCCAACGCGGCGGCCGCCTCGCTCGTGCCGCTTGAGCAGATCACCGAGGAGCAGTTCGACCAGATCTTCGGCGTCAACGTGCGGGCCACGCTCTTCACCGTGCAGAAGGCGCTGCCGCTGCTCAACGACGGCGCCTCGGTGATTCTCAACGCCTCCACCGCCGGTGACAACGGCGCGGAGGCGTTCAGTCTGTACGCCGCCTCCAAGGCCGCCGTCCGGTCCTTCGCGCGGGGCTGGGCCAATGAACTCAAGGGCCGCGGCATCCGGGTCAACGCCGTTTCCCCGGGCCCCGTGGACACCCCCGGGATAACGAACCTCTTCGGTGCGGAGAAGGCGTCCGCCGTCCGGACGAAGCTCGCCGGGGACACCGCGATCGGGCGGATGGGGCGACCCGATGAGGTCGCCGCGGTGGTGGCCTTCCTCGCCTCGGGGCAGAGCAGCTTCGTCCTCGGGGCCAACTGGTACGTCGACGGCGGTGAGAATCAGATCTGACCCCGGCGGGCGGTCTGGCGGTCGACCAGTTCGCGCAGCAGCACGACGTACGGTATTCCGGCGTCGCTCAGAGACCGCCCATCGGTTCGATCTCCACCCGTACCGGCGTCCCCCACACCCGCAGTACCTCGTAGTCCGTGAACTCGTGGACGAGCCGGTACGCCATGGCCGCGCGCGGTGCGCGCAGTTGGGCCGCGATGTACAGCTCGGCCTCGCGGCGGTCGCGGCGCGGGGTGCCGCACAACTGCCAGGCCTGCCCGTTCCACAGCTCGGGCAGCCAGCGCTGCTGGGGCTGCGGCCGGTCGCCCCGCACCCCGTACCGGGACTGGACCGGCTCGGCGGGCGGGGCGGGGACGGGGCCGCCGTTGTACTCGGCGCGGCGGGCGCTGCGGCGCCGGGTCTCGCACAGGAGGCACAGGTCGGGCGCGGCCTTGTCGACCGGACCGTTGGGGTGCTCGGGGCAGCGGGTGCTGGGGGCCGCCGTCGTGACGCTCTCCTCCAGTTGGTCCAGCGCGCGCTTCAGGTCCGCGCGGACCTCGTGCAGCTTGGTGTCCGGGGTGTCGGCGGTCAGGGCCTCGCCGTGCTCACCGAGGAGACGCAGGGCGCGGCCCAGGGCGGTCAGCTGGGCGTGGTTCATGTCCTTCAGAATCGCACACGGCGCCGACGGCCCCGGGCGGCGCGGTCAGTGGGCCGCCGACGCCAGCGCGGCGCGCAGGTGGCCGTCGCAGTCCGCCAGGAGGCGGGCGGCCGTCGGGCCGTCCACGCCGGCCAGCAGGACCAGGATCGCGGGCTTGACCTCGCCGTCGGTGGCGGCCAGCGCGCGCTCGATGTCGGAGTCGGCGGCGCCGGTGGCGAGCGAGACGATGCGGTGCGAGCGGGCGCGCAGCTTCTCGTTGGAGGCGCGGACGTCCACCATCAGGTTCCCGTAGGTCTTGCCGAGGCGGACCATGGTGATCGTCGACAGCATGTTCAGGACCAGCTTCTGCGCGGTGCCGGCCTTCAGACGGGTGGAGCCGGCGATCAGCTCGGGTCCGGTGACGACCTCGATGCCGTGGTCGGCCGCGGCGGCCAGGGCGCTGCCCCGGTTGCAGGCGAGGCCGACGGTCAGGGCGCCCAGCGCGCGGGCGTGTTCGACGGCGCCGACGGCGTACGGGGTGCGCCCGGAGGCGGAGACGCCGACCACCGTGTCGTCGGCGGTGAGACCGAGGGCGTCCAGGTCGGCGCGGGCCAGTTCGGGCGAGTCCTCGGCGCCCTCGACGGAGGTGACCACGGCGTCGGGGCCGCCCGCGATCAGGCCGACGACCTGCCCGGGTGCGGTGTTGAAGGTGGGCGGGCACTCCGAGGCGTCCAGCACGCCGAGCCGGCCGGCCGTGCCGGCGCCCGCGTAGACCAGCCGTCCGCCGCGCGCCATACGGGCGGCCACCGCGTCCACGGCGGCGGCGATCTCGGGCAGCCGCTCGGTGACGGCGGCGGGCACGGTGGTGTCCTCGCCGTTCATCAGCCGGGCGATGTCGACGGTGGCCAGCCGGTCGATCTCGGCCAGCTCGGGCCGGAACGCCTCGGTGGTCAGGGTCTCCAGCTGGGAACGGAGGTCGGGGCGATGAGGGGTGGCAGTCATGAGGATGCGGCTCTTTTCGACTTCGGTGTCTGTACTTGCCCAGGGGCGGGTGGATCACCCCTACGGTCTCCCGCGAAGCGCCCCGTGCCGGTGTGCCAACGCCTCGTAGGAGGCCGCAAGAGCCGGTGCGGCCGACTCGTACGTCCGCTGCGCCACCCCCACGAACAGGCAGTCCACGACGAGTAGTTGGCTGGTCCGGGACGACATCGCCGCCGGCCGCAGCTCGCTCTCGCGCGACGTGGACGTGGTCAGCACGTGGTCGGCGTACTGCGTGACGGGGCTGTCGGGCCTGCCGGTGATCGCGACGGTCGTCGCGCCGCGCTCGAAGGCGACCCGCAGCGGTTCGATCACGTCCCCCGTCGACCCGGAGTGGGTGATCGCGAGGGCCACGTCCCCGGTGCGCAGTTGCACCGCGTTGGTGACGGCCAGGTGCGGATCGCTCGGGGCGTGGGCTATGAGCCCTATGCGCAGGAGTTTCTGGGTGAGATCCTGGGCGACGAGACCGGAGGCGCCGATGCCGTACACATCGGTGCGGCGGGCGGCGGCGAGCGCGGTGACGGCCGCGCCGAGCTGGACGGTGTCCAGCCCGGCCGCGGTGTCGGCGAGGGTCTGCTGCTCGTCGTAGGCGAGTTTGGCGACCACGTCGGCGATCGGGTCGTCGACCGCGATGTCGGTCGTGATGGCGGGCGCGCGGCCGGACTGCTGCTGGGCGGCGAGTCCGGCGAGCGCGAGGCGCAGATCGCGGTAGCCGGGATAGCCGAGCAGCCGGGCGGTGCGTACGACGGTCGCCTCGCTGGTGCCGGTCAGTCCGGCCAGGCCGGTGACCGTGAGGGCGGCGCAGCCGGCCGGGTCGCCCGCGACGGCCTCGGCGACCCGCTGCATGGAACGGGTCATCGTCGGCGCCAGCGTGCGCACCTTGGCCGCGAGGGCGGCGGGCGCGGGCGGCGCGCTCCCGCTTCCGGCGGCGCGGCGGCCCCCGGAGGCGTTCGCGAAAGTTTCCTTCACTTCATCGGTCACTCTTGAAAGATATTTTCGTTTCGGTCCGCGGGTCAAGAGTGCGCACAATGGGGGCATGGACCCCATCAGCCCCCTGGAGCAGACGCTGCACGCCGCGCGCGCCCGGGTGCTCGCCGACCTGGTCGCGGGCCGGGTCGCCGAGCCGGACGTCGTGTCGCTGGTCGAGGAGTCCGTCGTACAGCGGCGCTGGTGGGTCGAGCAGTGGCCCGAGGGCGCGGAGTTCGTGGCCGGTCTGGTCGCCCAGGACGTGCAGGACGCCCTGCTGGAGCGGTACGGCCGCTGGCCGCTGTGCCCGGTGTGCGGTTCCGGCGACCCGCACGCGCTGGACGTCGAGCCGGAGCTTGGGCCCGACCCGCACTGGGTGTGCGGCAGAGCGGGCGTGAAGGTCGCGCCGGTGGGCTCGCTGGGCGGGTCCGCCGACGGCCCCGGGGCCTCGTGAGGCGGGCCCGTTGACCCTCTACATCGACCCGCCGACCTGGCCGGGCCACGGCCGCCTCTGGTCCCACCTGGTCAGTGACGACTCCTACGCCGAACTGCACGCGTTCGCCGCGGCCCTGGGCGTGCCGCGCCGCGCCTTCGAACGCGACCACTACGACCTGCCCGCCCAGCGGTACGCCGACGCCGTGTCCGCCGGCGCGCTGGAGGTCAGCAGCCGCGAGGTGGTGCGCCTGCTGCACGGGGCGGGGCTGCGCCGCCGCAAGGGCTCCGGCACCGGCGCTCAGCCGCGCAGCTCGTAGGCGAACTGCTCGGAGCCCTGCGTGTCGTGGCCGGCGACCCGGGTGAAACCGGCGCGCGCGATGACGGCCTGGGAGGCGGTGTTGTCCGGCTCGGTCGTCGCGAACACGGACGTCACCTCCTCGCGGGCCAGCGCCCACGCGGACAGCGCGCGCAGCGCCTCGGTGGCGTAGCCGTTGCCGCGGGCGGCCTCGGTGAGGTCGTAGCCGACCTCCACCCGGCCGTCCTCGTCCGGCGGCCCGTGGAAGCCGATGCCGCCGACCGCGCGCCCGTCCTCGCTCCGCACCAGGGCGAACACCCCCCACTCCGGCCGGTGCACCCCCTCCTCGTACGCCTTCAGCAGCATCCCGGCGGCGGACCGGGTGCCCTCGAAGGGGCCGTCCCCGGCCCAGGCGAAGCCGCCGTCGCCGCCGGCGGCGAGGTCGTGGGCGGCGGCGGGCGTGACGCCCTGGAGGGTGAGCCGTCCGGCCGGGACCACCAGGTTGTTGCGCAGGCGCCACTCGGTGACCGGGGCGCGTCCGGGCAGGTCGCCGCGGCCGGTGGCCCACAGCAGGGTGCGCCGGGGGTCGGCGCCCGGCTGGACGTGCGGGAATATCCGGGCCAGGACGCCCGCGCACAGCTCGGCGGGCGGCTCGTAGGCCAGGCCGAGACCCTCGGCGATGTCGTGCGTGTGCGCGAGCACCTCGGTGATCCCCATGGCGGCGAAGCCCTCGCGGTGCGCGCTGCGGTGGGGGTGGCGGTGGAAGGCGCGGACCTCGCGCGGGGTGGTGCGGACGGTGGCGGCGAGCAGTGCGCCGGTCGTCTCGATCACCTGGAGGACGTCCTCGTTGCCGGTGCCCTCGTCGAGGGCGATCTCGAAGGGGACGTACGCCTCGGTGGCGCGTGCGGCGAGCCGGCCGGCGTAGGCGATGAGGCCGCCGGCGACGTGCTCGGCCGTGTACCGGCAGCTCCACTCCAGCCGGCCGGCGTCGCCCGCCAGTCCCGGTCCGTGGCCGTCCGCAGCAGCGCGACGGCGCCCGTGACGGCCTCCTCCACCTGGTCCCCGCCCATGCTCCGCATGCCGGGCAGGCTAGAGGGCCGGGTCGGCTCGGGGCGACAGCATTTCCAGCTCGCCGGTGAGGTTGTAGCGGGCGGTGGCCTCCCACTCCCGCCGCCCGTGCGGGGTGTGGAAGAGGCGGGGCAGACCGAGGAGCCGGCGCAGGATCGCCGACCTGCCCTCGCGGAAGGCCTCGTTCGGCACGAAGTGGTACTCCTCGCGGACGGCCGCCGTGTACGCCGCGTACGCCGACGGCGGCGAGGCGAGGACCGCCAGATCCGCGTCGCACAGCACCTGCCCGTCGCGGTCGTCGTCGGCCGGGGCGTGGGTGACGGTGAGCCGGACCAGCCGGGCCACCTCGGCGGCCCTGTCCGCCGGGACCCCGGCCTCGGACAGCGCACGCTCGGCGAGCCGGGCCGAGCGTTCCTCGTTCTCGGAGCGGTCGGGCAGGTAGACCGCGTCGTGGAACCACGCGGCCAGGCGTACGGCGTCGGCGTCGGCGGCGTACTCGGCCAGCACGTCGACGTGGTCCAGGACCGAGGTGAGATGCGTGAGCGTGTGGTAGTGCCGCTGCGGCTCCCGCCAGCGGGCGAGCAGGTTGTCGGCGTACGGCGCGGGGTCCGGCCCGGGGACGGGGCCTCGGGCACCGTCGAGGGCGCGGGCGAAACGGGAACGCAGGGCGTCTGGGTCGGCCATGCGCGCATTCTTCCAGCGGGGCGGCACGACAGGGGCGAGGCGCCCGCCGGGACGCCGACCGCGGGCCGTGCCCGGCCCTAACGTGGAGTCCATGACGACTCCCGCTGATGTGCACGACGTACGCGACCCCGAACTGCCCGGACGGCTGCTGGCCGTCGAACGGGACGAACTCGTCCCCCTGCTGCGCTCCACGGCCGACGTGGACTTCACGCTGCCGGTGGCCGCCTGTCCGGGCTGGACCGTGCGCGATGTGCTGGCGCACTGCTCCTCGGCGCTGCTGCGGGTGCTGGAGGACCGCTTCGAGGAGGGCGTCTTCTCACCCGAGTCCAACGAGCGCGACATCGCCGAACGCGCCGACTGGACGCACGCCCGCGTCGTCGACGAGCTGGAGCACGGCATGACCGAGGCCGGTCCGGTGATCGGCCGCGCGGACGGCGCGCTGGACGGGCTCGCGCTGGGCGAGTGGGTGCACGCGGGTGATGTGCGGGCGGCCCTCGGCGAGCCGGGGGCGTACGCGGGGCGCGGACTGCCGGACGCGCTCACGCTGCTCGGCGCGCTCACCCGCAGGCGCCGGCATGTGCCGCTCCACGCCGACCTCGACGACCTGGACGAGCCCCTGAAACTGGGCGAGGTGAGCGGGGAACGGCCGCCGGGCCGCTACATCGGCGACGCCGCCACCCTCGTACGGCTGTACACGGGCCGCCCGCTGGACGGTGCGGCCGGATACGAGCTGGCCGGGGTGGAGGCGGCGGAGCTGAAGTTCTTCGGCGGCTGAGCGGCGACCCGTCCGGGCGTGAGAGGGGGCCCCGGCCGGCCGTCTGGGCGTAGTCTTGGATTGGACTAGACCTGTAACAGGCCGACGAATGGGGTCCCATGAGCAAGCGTGCAGTCCTGGAGGTGATCGCCCTCGACGTGGAGGACGCGGTCGCCGCCCAGGCCGGAGGCGCGGATCGCCTCGAACTGGTCACCGACATGGCGGCCGACGGACTCACCCCGCCGGCCGCGACCGTCGCCGCGATCCGGGCGGCCGTCGACATCGACGTACGGGTGATGCTGCGGCTCGCGGACGGGTTCGCCGCCGGGGACGTCGAGCGGCTGACGCGGGTCGCCGGCGGGCTGCGGGAGGCGGGGGCCACGCAGTTCGTGCTCGGGTTCCTCGACGCGGACGGCGAGGTGGACCTCGGGGCGGTGGAGCGGGTCGCCGGGGTGCTGGACGGGTGCCCGTGGACGTTCCACCGCGCGATCGACCGCGCCGCGGACCGGGACGGTCTGCGCAAGCGGCTCGCGGACTTTCCTGGGCTGGACACGTATCTGACGGCCGGGGCGGCCGGCGGGGTGGACGAGGGCCTTGCGGTGCTGGTCGCCGAGGCCGGGCGGCGGGGGGAGCCGGGGTACGGGCAGCAGCTGCTGGTGGGGGGCGGGCTGCGGCTGGAGCATGTGCCGGGGCTGTTGGACGCGGGGATCGACGCGTTTCACATCGGCGGGGCGGCGCGGCCCTGCGGCTGGGGCGGGCCGGTCTCCGCGGACGCGGTGGGGCAGTGGCGGCGGGTGCTGGGGGGCTGAAAGGCCGCCCCGGGCGTTCGTGCCGCCGGGACGGGACGGCTCTTCGCGGCTACCGGTCGGTGAGCTGCGGCGGCAGCCCCGTCCCGTGGGTCACGATCAGGCCCGACACCGCTCGGGTCAGCGCCACGTACAGGCGGCGCAGCCCCGTCCGCTCGTCGGGTTCGGCGGCCACCACGGCGCGTGGTTCGTCCAGGACCACGTAGTCGTACTCCAGGCCCTTGGCCAGCGAGGCCGGAACCAGGGTGAGGCGGGTGGCGCGGGTCGTCTCCTCGCCCGGGGAGACATGGCCGATCCCCGCCGCCGCGAGGGCCCGCGCCAGCTCCGGCACCCGGGCGTCGGCGGCGATCAGACCGACCGAGCCCTCGCGTTCCAGCAGCTCACGGCAGGCCGCCACGACCTCCGCCGCCCCCGCCTCGGTCTCCCGGACCTCGAAGAGGCCCGGGTTCTCACGGATCGACGCCACCGGGGTCAGACCCGGCGCGATGTACGGCAGCAGCCGGGAGGCGTACGCGATGACGTCCGTCGGCACGCGGAAACCGGCCGTCAGCTCCTCGACCACCGCCTCGCCCTTGCCCAGGTGCCCCAGCGCCTCGGACCAGCTGCGCGTCGCCCACGGCGTGGTGCCCTGCGCCAGGTCGCCGAGGACGGTCGCCGAGCCGGTGGTGCAGCGCCGGCCCACCGCGCGGTACTGCATCGGGGAGAGGTCCTGCGCCTCGTCCAGGACCACGTGCCCAAGCGAGTGCGTGCGCTCGACCAGGTCGGTGGCCTCGTCGATCAGCACCGCGTCGGCCGCCGACCACTTGGCGGACTTCACCGAGCGGGCCGGCCTGACCCACAGGACGGCCCTCTGCTCGTCCTCGGTGAGGACGCCCGCGGCGTGCTCGGCGAGGAAGTCCGCGTCGGAGAGCAGACGCAGGACCAGCTTCGCGGGCTCGACCTGCGGCCAGAGGGTCTTCACCACCGCCTTCACGGCTCCGTCGCGCGCCACCGCGTTCTGCACCCGGTCGTCCGGCGCCTCGCCCGCCCGCTCCATCCGCACCAGCACGGCGTGCGCGATGCGCTGCGGAAGCGCCTCGCGGGCGGCGCCGTAGCGGATGTCCCGGGCGAGCAGCTCGCGGACGATCTCCTCCAGCTCGTACGCCGCCACCCGCCAGCGGCGCGAGCCGCGCACCACGACGACCCCCTCGGTGGGCAGCGTGACGTGCGAGTACAGGGCCCGCCGCAGCACCTCGGCCATCCGCGCGTCGCCCTTGACCACCGCCGCCGTCGCCTCGTCCGCGCCGCGCACCTCGACATGCCCGACCAGGTCGTCCACGGTGGCCTGGCGGACCGTCAGTTCGCCGAGGGCCGGCAGCACCTGCTCGATGTAGTGCAGGAAGGACCGGTTCGGCCCGATCACCAGGGTGCCGGTCCGGGCGAGGCGCTCGCGGTGGGCGTACAGGAGGTAGGCGACCCGGTGCAGGCCGACGGCGGTCTTCCCGGTACCGGGGCCGCCCTGCACGCAGACGGAGCCGGACAGTCCGGCGCGCACGATCTCGTCCTGCTCGGGCTGGATGGTCGCCACGATGTCGCGCATCGGACCCACACGGGGCCGCTCGATCTCCCGCTGGAGCAGCCTGCTGGTGACCGCGGCCTCGGCCGGGTCGCTCAGGTGCTCGTCCTCGTAGGCCGTGAGGTCGCCGCCCGTGTAGCCGAAGCGGCGGCGCAGCGCGATGTCCATCGGGGCCTTCTTGGACGCCCGGTAGAACGGCTGCGAGACCGGCGCCCGCCAGTCGACCACCATCGGGTCGCCGGCCGCGTCGTGCACGTGCCGGCGCCCGACGTAGAAGCTCTCGCCCTGCCCGCCCTCCGCCAGCTCCACGCCCGGAGCGTGCAGATAGTCGAGCCGGCCGAAGAACAGCGGGGTCTCGCTGAGGTCGGCCAGGGCCTTGACGCGCTGGTCGATCTGGTTCTGCAGGACCGCGGCGTTGACCCAGTTCGCCGGTGACGTCGCTGATGTCGAGGGACTCGGCGTCCTCACGCATGGCGCGCAGCGCGGAACGCGAGGCGGCCAGATGGGAGCGCTCTCGCTCCAGCGGGTCGCAGAGGGGGCCGGACAGAGGATCGTCGTGGACGGGCGTGGACAAGGGGGTGCCTCCGGATGACCTGCGGTGTGGTGGGCGCGGATGCCGCGCGGTGCCGACCGGTTTCCGTCCGGACGACGGCGCTCCGTGGGGAGGCGGGCAAGAGCGGAGAGTCTAGGGGAGCGGGGGCCGCGCGGGCCAACGGGTTTTCCGACCCCTAGGGGGCGGGGCCCTCCCGCCCGGGGGGAGGGGGTCCCCCCGGAGGCGTACGCGGCGGGGGCAGGATTAGGTCCGCCGACCGATGCCGTTCGGGTGTCCGCGGTCGCACCATGGAGACATGAGCGCAGCAACCATCTCCCCCGCCCCGGCACCGGGCCGCGCGTCCGGTGCCACGCCCGTGGCCGGCAGCCACCGGCACCGGTTCGGTGACGCCCTGCGCGCCGTCAAGGTGTTCGCGGGTGCCGCCTTCGACGTGGTCGTGCTCGGCGAGTACGGCGAGGAGGCCGGCGTCCGCCGCCGGTGACCCGGGCCCGCCCCGGCTCCTCGCGCCGCCGCTGTCCGTCCTGCTGCCGGTGTGCCCGCTGCCGGCGCCCGCTCAGCTCTCCGTGAGCAGCTCGTCGGCGTCCATGATCCGGTAGGCGTATCCCTGCTCCGCGAGGAAGCGCTGACGGTGGGCGGCGAAGTCCTGGTCGAGGGTGTCGCGGGCGACGACCGAGTAGAAGTGCGCCTGATGCCCGTCGGCCTTCGGACGCAGCACCCGGCCCAGGCGCTGGGCCTCCTCCTGCCGGGACCCGAAGGTGCCCGACACCTGGACGGCGACCGTCGCCTCCGGCAGGTCGATGGAGAAGTTCGCGACCTTCGACACGACCAGGACGCTGATCTCGCCCTGGCGGAAGGACTCGAAGAGCTTCTCCCGCTGCGCGTTGAACGTCTCGCCCTTGATGACCGGTGCGCCCAGATGCTCGCCCAGTTCGTCGAGCTGGTCGATGTACTGGCCGATGACGAGGATCTGCTGCCCGGCGAAGCGCCGCACGATCGCCTCCGTGACCTTCCGCTTGGTCGCGGTCGTCGCGCAGAAGCGGTACTTCTCCTCCGTCTCCGCGGTGGCGTAGGCGAGCCGCTCGGAGTCGGTGAGGTTGACCCGGACCTCCACGCAGTCGGCGGGCGCGATGTAGCCCTGCGCCTCGATCTCCTTCCACGGCGCGTCGAAGCGCTTCGGGCCGATGAGGGAGAACACGTCCGACTCGCGGCCGTCCTCACGGACGAGGGTCGCGGTCAGGCCGAGCCGCCGCCGTGCCTGGAGGTCGGCGGTGAACTTGAAGACCGGCGCCGGCAGCAGATGCACCTCGTCGTAGACGATCAGTCCCCAGTCCCGGGAGTCGAACAGCTCCAGGTGCGGGTAGACGCCCTTGCGCCGCGTCGTCAGCACCTGGTACGTGGCGATGGTGACGGGCCGGATCTCCTTCTTGGTGCCGCTGTACTCGCCGATCTCGTCCTCGGTCAGGCTCGTCCGCCTCACCAGCTCGTGCTTCCACTGCCGGGCGGAGACGGTGTTCGTCACCAGGATCAGCGTCGTCGACCTGGCCTGCGCCATCGCACCGGCCCCGACCAGCGTCTTGCCCGCGCCGCAGGGCAGTACGACGACGCCGCTGCCGCCGTGCCAGAAGTTCTCCACGGCCTGCTTCTGGTACGGCCTGAGCGCCCAGCCCTCCTCGGCCAGCTCGATCGGGTGCGCCTCGCCGTCGACGTATCCGGCGAGGTCCTCGGCGGGCCAGCCCAGCTTCAGCAGCGTCTGCTTGATCTGCCCGCGCTCGGAGGGGTGCACGGCCACCGTGTCGGGGTCGATGCGATGGCCGACCAGCGGTGCGATCCGCTTCGACTTCAGGACCTCTTCAAGCACCGGCCGGTCGGTGGTGGTCAGCACCAGCCCGTGCGCCGGATGCTTGGAGAGGGTGAGGCGGCCGTAGCGGTCCATCGTCTCGGCGATGTCGACGAGCAGCGCGTGCGGCACCGGATAGCGGCTGTACTCGACCAGCGCGTCCACGACCTGCTCGGCGTCGTGCCCGGCCGCCCGCGCGTTCCACAGCCCCAGCGGGGTCACCCGGTAGGTGTGGATGTGCTCCGGTGCCCGCTCCAGCTCGGCGAACGGCGCGATGGCCCGACGGCACTCGCCGGCCCGCTCGTGGTCGACTTCGAGGAGCAGGGTCTTGTCGGACTGGACGATTAGCGGACCATTCACGGGCGGCACCCTTTCGCACACATGCGGCCGACTGACGACTCGGCCAAACGTCCAGTGTGCCTGATCGCGGGGCCGGGCTACCGGAGAGTGCTGGTGGCCGTGGTCGGGTGGGGGAGTGGGTGGGCGGTGGCCTTGGGGGTGAGTGCGCCGAACAGGGCCGCGGCGGTGATCAGGGCGGCGACGGAGACGGCGACGGCGGAGCGGGTGGTGGAGCGGTCGGGATCTTCGGGGAGTTCGGAGCGCATGGGGAAGCCGGCCTTTCGGAAAGCTCGGGGGCGGGGGACTGTTCCCTTACGGGAAGCACCCCGTGGCTGCCCGACCCTGACCGATCTGATGCGGAATCCGAAAGAAGCTCCCTCTCAGGTGGTAAAGACCCGGCGTGGCGTGCATGAAAGGGCCCGTACGCCCGAAAGTGCGGCAGGACACGGAATGCGGCCCGCGCGGGTGTGAAGCCCGGAGATCACGTCACCGCAGGCCATGTCACGTGGTGCCGTCGGCGAGTTCGGCCACACCGGTGATCCGGTGCAGCGGATAGGTGCGCACCTCGTCGGCCGTGTGGTCGTACGCCGTGACGAAGCCGCCCTCGACCCGGATCGGGGCGACGACGCGCTGGCTGGCCGCGCCCTCGGCGTTCACGTAGCCGATCCACAGCGCCTCGCCGGTCAGGACGGCCGCCTGCATGGTGGCGAGGGTCTCGGCGGCACCCGTGCGGGGCAGCTCGCCGCTGCCGGGGACCTGCCTGCGCGGGGCGGTGGAGGCCCGGTCGCCGGCCCGTACCGCGCGGATCGCCGCCGCCAGAAGCGTGTCGTCGGGGACCGGCGGACCCTCCGGGACCGGCTCGGGCGCCGTGCGCGGCGGGGTGCGGTGGGCGTCGGCGCGGGCGATCAGCACGTCGCCCGCGGCGGACTCGGCGGCCGGCGCGAACCCCATCGCGCGCAGCCCCTCCAGCAGCCCCGCCGGGTCGGCCTGCGCGGCCAGCACGGTCGGTGCCAGGCGGCGCAGCCCGAGGCCCGCCGCCCGCTTGTCGGCGAGGATCTCGTCCAGCGTCGCTTCGTCGTCGCAGCGCACGTACGCCGAGGCGGCGCCCACCCGCAGTCGCCCGTGCCGGCGGGCCACGTCGTCGATCAGGTAGGTGAGCGGCTGCGGCACCGGCGTGCGGGAGTGCCGGGCCAGGAACGCGTGCAGGTCGGCCGCGGTCCGCCCGGCGTCCAGCGCCCGGCGCACCGAGCCCGGCGTGAACCGGTACACGGTCGCCCCGCCCCTGGACTCCACGTCCGCGAGCACCCCCAGCACGTCGGCCAGCGCACGCTCCAGCGGGCCCGGCGCCACCGCCGTCAGGTCGGCCTGGAGCAGGACGTGGTCCAGCGGTTCGGGCAGGAGCGGCGCCAGCAGCCGGGCGGCGCGCGCCGCGGCGGCGGCCTGTTCCGCCGGGGTCGGGGGGACGGGCGGGGACGGCGTGCGGTGGTGCACGGGAAGCCTGTCGCCGGGACCCTCGGGCGCCGGGGCCGCGGGCCGCGGCTCGGGCACGCCGATCAGGGCCCGCCCCGGCGCCGCCAGCGCACCGCGCCCGGTGACGCCGAGCAGCTCGGCCTCGGACAGCGTCCACCGGGCGAGCCGGGTGCGCAGGTCCTCCTCCGGCTGCTGCCGCTGCTCCCGCTGGGGCGCGCGCAGCGGACGCTCCCAGCGCAGCCGGGCCAGCACCGACTCCTCGGTGGGCGAGGCGCCCTCGGACAGCCCCGCCAGCAGGGCCAGCACCCGGTGCCGCACCTCCGGCGCCGCCGAACGGTCCAGGTTGGGGCCGAGCGCCGAGAGCGTACGGTCCTTCGTGTCCCGCCCGCCGACCACACCCGGCGTCCGGGTGGCCGTCAGCCACGCCCCGGCCAGCCGCGCCCAGCGCTCGGCGGTGGGCAGCTCGCGCCACTCGTCGTACGCCGGGGTCGCCGCGTACCGTTCGTCGGCCTCGCCGTCGGAGGCGACCAGGCCGGCCGCGTGGGCCAGCTCGACCCAGAAGGCGGCGACCGGCTCGGGCACGTCCAGGGCGACGGCCGTGCGCTTCAGGTCGCGCACGCTCAGCCCGCCGGCCCGCAGCACCGCGGGGCCGCCCTCGTGCCACTCCTTCAGCAGTTCGTCGACGGTCGCGAGCGCCGTCAGCGCCTGCCCGGCGGCGGTGGCGTCCACCACCTGCGGACGGTGCGTGCCGGCGGCCTCCACCGGCGGCGGCACCGGCTCCGGCGTGCGGTGCGCCCGGCCCGCGCGCAGGTGCAGGGCGACCTCGCGGGGCAGCACCACCGTGCCGGGCGCGGTCGGCAGCAGCAGGCCGCGGTCCAGCAGCGCGCGCAGATGCGGGGCGGGGTCGTGGGTGACCTGTCCGTAGGGCGGCCCCCACATCAGCCGGGCCAGCACCTGCCGGGACTCCTCGGGCAGGCCGGCGAGGAGCGCCGCCATCCGGGGCCGGTCGGTGAACAGGGCGCCGAGCGCGGACACCGCGGAGACGGAGTCGTGGGTGGAGGGCAGACCGGCGGTGGTGAGGATCTCCTGGATCCGGCCCGGCGACATCCCCGCCGTCGCCTCCCGCACGGTCGGGCCGAGCCCCGTCGGGGACGGGTGCTGCGGGGAGGGCGCGAGCAGTTCACGGGCGGTGCGCACCAGCCGCAGCCGGTCGTCCGCGCCCCACACCAGGGCCTGCTCGCGCAGCAGCGCCACGGCCCGGGGCAGCGCCGCCGGGACCGCCGGGTCCTGTGTGTCGCCGGGGTCCCCGGCCATCAGGGCGAGCAGTTCGCCGTACGGCGCCGGGTCCGCCGCCACCGCCAGCGCCTCCGCCGTCTGCAGCGCGAACCGGTCCAGCCGCTCCAGCGCCCGGACGACCGAGGCACGGGTGCCGGCCCGGGTGGCGAGTTGCGTGAGGTCCGTGGGCACGGGAGTGACGAGGTCGGGGCGGCTGCGCAGGAGGGCGGCCAGCGAGACGTCGTCCCTGACGCGGAGCGCCTCCGCGAGGGATCGGGGGGCCGCGGACTTCTCCTCGGTGCTCATCCGGCCCACGTTAGCGGGTGGGTAGGGCGCTGGGCAGCGCGTGTGCGGCGCGGTGCGGGTCCGCCGCACACCGCGGGATTCGGTACCTTCGTCCGGCGAGGTACCACAACACACCGCCCCGGAGGGGTTCGTGGGCATCGAGAGCGACCAGGTCGTCTTCGAGTATCTGAGCCGCGTCGGCGACGTGGCCCAGCAGCGGCAGCTGCCGTCGGCCACCCGCATGCGGCTGGTCTCCGAGCTGCGCAACGAGATCGACCGGCACCGGGCCAGAACCGCCGTGGACAGTCCCGCCGCCGTCCGGCGCATCCTGGACCGGCTGGGCAGCCCTGACGACATCGTCGACGCGGCGGGGGGCGGCGGCTCGAAGGGCGCGGCGCGGCCGGAGCCGCCCCCCGCCGCGGTGCCCGTGCAGCGGGACCGCGAGGCCGCGCCGCGCAAGGGCCTGCGGCGCGGACCGCGGCCCGCCGCGCCCGAGGCGGCGCCGGAGCCGGCCGCGTCCCCGCCGCATCTGGCGAGCGCGCAGGAGCTGGGGGACGGCGTCGGGGTGCGGCCCGACTGGTGGCGGCTGGAGGCGGGGCTGTTCGGGGGCGTCGGCGACAGCGTGCCCGGGTTCGTCGGCGGGGTGGAGATCCCGGAGCTGCTCAGGCCTCCGCCGCGCAAGCAGGACGAGGCGGAGAAGAGCACCGGTACGGACGGGAAGCCGGCCGTGGAGGCGGTGGAGGAGGTCGCGGAGCCGGACGCCGAGAAGACGGGCCGGAGGTGGCGCCGCCTGCCCCGGCTGTGGCCCCGGGGCGGCTGGAACAACCCGCTGCTGCTGTTCGCCGCCGCCCTCCTGGTCGCCGGCGCGGTCCTCGGCAGCCTGGTCCCGCTGGGCCTGGGCTGGCTGATCGCCTACCTCTCCCGCCGTCTGACCCCGGCCCAGTCGAAGTGGGCGGTGCTGGGCCTGCCCGGCACGGTGGCCGCCGCCGGCGTGGTCTGGCTGTGGGGCCGCACGGAGGGCCGCTGGGGCGAGGCGATCCCCGAGGGCCACATGAACGACGCCGTCACCGAGACCTGGCCCTGGGTCCTGCGCGCCGCCGCCGTCGCAACGGCCCTGTACCTCCTGTGGCACACCCGCCGCCCCCGAGGCTGACCGGGACGCCATCGACACTCCCGGCACCACCCGGCCCGGCCCCGCCCGCCGACCGCCCTGGGGCGTCGCCGTCCGCGGCGGGCGGGGATCATCGGGTTCCCACCCCGCCGGGGCGTGGCCGGGGCACGGGCCCGGCGCCGGAGGCGTGGACAGGAGCCTGGCGGTGGGGTGTGGTCCCGGTGTCGGGGCGCGGGCCTGGCACAGGGGTGTGGTTCGGGTGTCGGGGCACGGTCCCGGTGCCGGGGGCGTGGACAGGGGCCCGGCGGTGGGGTGTGGTCCCGGTGTCGGGGTGTGGTTCGGGTGTCGGGGCACGGTCCCGGTGCCGGGGGCGTGGACAGGGGCCCGGCGGTGGGGTGTGCTCCCGGTGTCGGGGAGTGGCTCGGGTGTCGGGACACGGGCCCGGTACCGGCGGCGCAGACAGGGGCCCGGCACCCGGGCACGGCCCTGCACCGGGGCCAGTGGGCAAGGGCCCCGCGCCGGGGCCGGAGTCGGGGCGAGGGTGGGCCCTCGTCGGACGCGGGCCCACGTCCAGTCGTCCCGGCCGCTCCCGGCAGGGACCGGCACAATGGGAGCCATGGCCATCGCGACCCGCCCCGCGCCCACCGTCGGTTTCGATCTCGACATGACGCTGATCGACTCGCGGCCCGGCATCCGCGCCTGCTACCTGGCGCTGAGCGAGCGGACCGGGACGTACGTCGACGCCGATCTGGCCGTCACGCGGCTCGGGCCGCCGCTGGAGGAGGAGCTGGCCCGCTGGTTCCCGGCCGAGGAGGTCGGGGCCACCGCCGATCTGTACCGGGCGATGTACCCGGCGTACGCCGTCGCCGCCACGCCCGCGCTGCCCGGCGCCCGCGAGGCCGTCGCCGCGGCGCGCGAGGCCGGCGGGCGGGCGATCGTCGTGACCGCGAAGTACGAGCCGAACGCCGTACTGCACCTGGCGCACCTCGGCATCGAACCGGACGCCGTGATCGGCGACCTGTGGGCCGAGCAGAAGGCCGTCGCGCTGCGCGAGCACGGCGCGCGTGTGTACGTCGGCGACCACGTCGGCGACGTACGCGGGGCGCGCGCCGCGGGCGCCCACTCCGTGGCCGTGGCCAGCGGCCCGTGCGACGCCGAGGAACTGCGCGCGGCCGGCGCCGACGTGGTCCTCGCCGACCTGACCCGGTTCCCGCGGTGGCTCGCGGGCTACCGGGACGGCGAGGGCGACGCCGAGGGGCTCGACGCGGCACGCGCCTGACGCCGCCCGGCCGCGATGGACCGGAACACCCCCGCCGCGGCGACGAGGAAGCCCACTCCCATCAGCATGCTCAAGCCGAACATGTAGGTGGGAAAGGGCGTCGTCCCCAGAAACAGCGGGGCCACCGTGACCAGTGTGGCCACGGTGCCGACGAAGAAGACGATCGCACCGGCGCGGATCAGTCGGTCACCGGCCGCGGCGGAATTCGTTTGGGTTTTGTCACGCACCCGACCAGGGTAGTTCCCAGCCCGAGGGAACAGCCGGGTGACGTTTGTCACCGGACTGAAGACCATTAGCCTTGGTACCGGCGGGTCCGGACGACCCGCCCAAGTGCTATCAAAAGCCGTTCCGAGCACATTTCCGAGCAGTTTTCCGACGAGTACGAGGACGAGGACAGACGTGCCTACCGGCAAGGTCAAGTGGTTCAACAGTGAGAAGGGCTTCGGCTTTCTCTCCCGTGACGACGGCGGTGACGTCTTCGTCCATTCCTCGGTCCTCCCCGCCGGAGTCGAGACACTGAAGCCGGGACAGCGCGTCGAGTTCGGTGTCGTCGCCGGACAGCGCGGTGACCAGGCCCTCTCCCTCGCCCTGCTGGACCCGGCCCCGTCGGTCGCGGCCGCGCAGCGCAAGAAGCCCGACGAACTGGCCTCCATCGTCCAGGACCTGACGACCCTCCTGGAGAACATCACCCCGATGCTGGAGCGGGGCCGCTACCCCGAGAAGACCGCGGGCAAGAAGATCGCCGGCCTGCTCCGCGCGGTCGCCGACCAGCTCGAACGTTTGACCCCGGGGGCCCGTCAGGGGAAGGCCAGCGCGTCCGGGCCGAGGGCCGGCACCAGACCCTCGGCCGCCGCGCGGGTCAGCAGGCCCCGGACCGCCGCGTAGCCGTCCTCGCCGAGGTCGGCCGTGAACTCGTTGACGTACAGCCCGATGTGCTGGTCGGCGACGGCCGGGTCCATCTCCTGGGCGTGCGCCATGACGTACGGCCGGGACGCCTCCGGGTCGTCCCAGGCCGCGCGCACCGAGGCGCGGATCGCGTCGGCGAGCCGGGTCAGCCGCTCCCCGCCCAGCGACCGCCTGGCGATGATCGCGCCGAGCGGGATCGGCAGCCCGGTGGTCCGCTCCCAGTGCTCGCCCATGTCGGCGAGCCTGTGCAGCCCGTAGTTCCGGTACGTGAAGCGCGCCTCGTGGATCACCAGGCCCGCGTCGACCTTCCCGTCCCGCACGGCCGGCATGATCTCGTGGAACGGCATGACGACGATCTCCCCGACCCCGCCGGGCACGGTGTCCGCCGCCCAGAGCCGGAAGAGCAGGTACGCCGTGGACGTTCTCGCTCGGCACCGCGACCGTGCGGCCCCGCAGCCCCGCGTCCGCGTCCGCCTCCCGGGACAGCACCAGCGGCCCGCAGCCCCGGCCCAGCGCGCCCCCGCAGGGCAGCAGGGCGTAGTCGTCGAGGACGTACGGCAGCACGGCGTACGACACCTTCAGCACGTCGCGCTCGCCGCGCTCGGCCATGCCGTTGGTGAGGTCGATGTCCGCGAACCTCACGTCGAGGGCGGGCGCCCCCGGTACGCGGCCGTGGGCGAGGGCGTCGAAGACGAAGGTGTCGTTGGGGCAGGGCGAGTACGCGATCTGCAGGGTCTCAGCGCTCATGTGGGTTCCAACTCGTGAGGACGGGTGCGAGCTTCCCGAAGGCGTCCGTCAGGGCCGTGAGCGCCTCGTCGACGCGCCAGGCGGCGCGGTCGCGCGGGCCCACGGGGTTGGAGACCGCGCGCAGCTCCAGCACGGGCACCGCGTGCGCGGCGGCGGCCTCGGCGACGCCGAAGCCCTCCATGGCCTCGGCCAGGGCACCCGGGTGGCGGGCGCGCAGCAGGGCGGCGCGTTCGGCGGTGCCGGTGACGGTGGACCCGGTCAGGACGGTGCCGGGACGGGCCCCGCTCGCGGCGGCGACGGCGCGGACGAGGCCGGCGGGCGGCCGGTGGGTGACGGTGCCGAAGCCGAGTTCGGTGACCGGCAGGAAGCCGTCGGCGGTCTCGGCGCCCAGGTCGGCCGCGGTGATCGCGTCGGCGACGACGAGCGAGCCGACGGGCGCCCGCGGTACGAAGCCGCCGCCGATGCCGGCCGAGACGACCAGTCCGTAGGGGGCGCCGTCGAGGGCCGCGGCGGTCAGGGCGGCGGCGGTGGAGGCGGCGGCGAGGGCGGGGCCGACCCCGGCGGCCAGCAGGTCCCAGCCGCCCGGGAGCCGGTGCAGGGCGACCCCGGGGCGGGGCACCCGCGTGCCCGGCTCCGGGAACGCCCGAGCCACCGCGTCCCGTTCGACGGGGACCGCGGTGGCCACGAGGACGCGTGCGGGGGACGTGGTCAGTCGTCCTTCTTCAGCTCGAAGACCCACACTCCGGTGATCTTCTCGCTGCCGTCCTTGCCGTCCCGGGCCGCGACGGCGACGTTCGTCGAGTTGCCCTGGGCGCCGTACTGGGCGTTGAAGAACACGCTGCCCGGGACGGTGCGGTAGGTCTTGGAACTGTCCTCGACCAACTGCTGACCGTTCATCAGGATCGTCCAGTGCTTGTCGGCGATCTCCGGGTCGACCCCGAAGCGCACGGTCTCGTCCTGGTCGACGGTGATGGACTCCGCGTCCTTGTCCTGGAGGCACTTGGTGATCTCGGCCTCGGAGAGGGTCTCGCCCTTTCCGCCGCAGGTGGCCTCGGAACTGATCGAGTCGCTGCCGACCGTGATCGTCGAGATGGCGGTCGGCTCGTCACAGGCGGACAGCAGCAGGAGTCCGGCGGATACGGTGCCGACGGCGGCGACGGCACGGCGGCGTCGCACAGCGCGGTGTCCGAGAGCGGCGGTGCCGCGGGGCAACGTGGTCATGTCCGAAGGCTATATGGCGCTCCGTGCCGTCTCCCCACCTGGGTGCGGCGTGGCGTGGTCACGCCACCCTCGGTCGGGCAGGTCCGCCGTGCCGGGCCGAATCGAGCAACCCCCGTACGGTCGTCAGCCACCCGGCGGCGATGATCGCGGCGGCCACCGACAGACCCAGCGTGCCGTTGAGCGGCAGCACGATGCCGACCGCCCCGCCGAGCACCCAGGCGACCTGGAGCAGCGTCTCCGAGCGCGCGAACGCCGAGGTGCGGACCAGTTCGGGCACGTCCCGCTGGATCAGCGCGTCCAGGGACAGCTTGGCCAGCGCCTGCGCGAACCCCGCGACCGCGGCCAGACACGCCACCAGGGCGGCGCTGAAGAACACCGCGGCCGTCGCCGCCGCGCCCGCCACGATCGCCACGACCGTCACGATGATGATCTCCGGCGCCCGCGATCGCAGCCACGAGCCGACCGCCGTGCCCAGCGCGTTGCCCGCGCCGGCCGCGACGCCCACGATCCCCAGGGACACGGCCGCGCTCTGGCCCGTCATCGGGTGCACGCGCAGCAGGAAGGCAAGGAAGAAGATCAGGAAGCCGGTCAGGCAGCGGATGGCGGCGTTGGCGGCCAGCGCGTGCGTCACCGCCGGGCCCACCGTGCGCAGGCCGGGGCGCTTGCCCGGCTTGCGGAGCGGGCCGGGCAGATGGCGCTCGTCCGCGGCCAGCAGCGCCCGGTCCTCGCCGCGTGCCGAGTCCACCTTCCGCGGCAGCGTGAACGACAGGACGGTGCCCGCCACGAAGATCACGAAGGCGCCGTACAGCGGCCAGCGCGGGCCCACCTGCTGGAGCCCGGCCCCGATCGGCGCGGCGACACCGGTGGCCAGCAGCCCGCACAGGGTGACCCGCGAGTTCGCCTTCACCAGGGAGAAGCGGGGCGGCAGCAGCCGCGGCACCACCGCGCTTCTGACCACGCCGTACGCCTTCGAGGCGACCAGTACGCCGAGCGCGGCCGGGTACAGCTCCAGGCCGCCGCCGATGACCGCCGCGGACAGCACCAGCGCGAGCAGCGCCCGTGCGGCCATCGCGGCCGCCATCGCCGCCCGGCGGCCGTGCGGCAGACGGTCCAGGAGCGGGCCGATCACCGGCGCGAGGAGTGTGAAAGGCGCCATGGTGATCGCGAGGTAGAGCGCGACCCGGCCGCGCGCCTCGTCGGTGGGCACGGAGAAGAAGACGGTGGAGGCGAGCGCGACGGTGATCATGACGTCGCCCGCGCCGTTCACCCCGTGCAGTTCGATCAGCTTGCCGAGGCCGGACTCGCCGGCGCCGTGCGCGTGTGTCGCCCGGCGGATGCCGCGCACGGTCCCGGTCACCGGCAGGCGCAGCACCCGGCCGAGCGCGCGGAACCGGGAGCCGGGGCCCCGCCTCCGGCTCCCGCCCCTGAACTCCGTCCGTGCGGCTGCCACCCCGTCATAGTGCCCCGACAGCGCGGGCTATAGCGTCGATACGGTCCGGATGGCGGTGATCGAGTCGGATGACACACCCGCGGATCGCGGTACCGTACCCCGCCGAAACTCCCGTCGGTGTAGGCCCAGCGCACGTGAGCAGGTAGCGTGCCTAGCGCGCCGTGGCGAACGTTCTCGGCCGCGCGCCTTACGGCCATCCCGCAGAATGGATGACGTAGGTGTGCCCGAGCGCGATCGGGCGCGGACGTCGACGCGGTCCACAGGTCCGCTCCGTCCGCCCCCTCGCAGGAAGCGGCGCACTCGTGAGACGGCGTATGGAGAGAAGCGATACCTGTGAGCGCAGCGACAACGCGAAGCCGCACCCCTGACCGTCTGTGCGCCGAGGCCGTCGACCTCGCCCGCGCCGCAGCCGAGGAGGCCGCCGCACCAGGCGTCGTCGGCGAGCACGAGGGCCTGGTGTCGGAGGGTGACCGTGTCGTCACCCACTTCTTCGCCTGCAAGGAGCTGGGATACCGCGGCTGGCGCTGGGCGGTGACCGTGGCCCGCGCCTCCCGCGCCAAGATCGTCACGGTGGACGAGGCGGTGCTGCTGCCCGGCCAGGACGCGCTCCTCGCACCCGAGTGGGTGCCGTGGAGCGAGCGGCTGCGCCCCGGCGACATGGGGCCCGGCGATCTGCTGCCCACCGACGCGGAGGATCTGCGGCTGGAGCCCGGCTGGACCGGCGAGGACGAGCCGCCGCCCAACTCCGCCGTCTCGCACGAGATGGCCGAGCTGGTGGAGGCCGAGGACGCCGAGGTCACGGCGGGCCCGCCGGCCGAGCTGACGACCGTACCGGCGCGCGGCACGATCTCGGCGGTCGCCGAGGAGCTGGGCCTGCACCGTACGCGGGTGCTCTCCCGGTACGGCCTGCACATCGCCGCGGACCGCTGGGAGGAGGGCTTCGGCCCGAAGACCGCGATGGCCCAGGCCGCCCCCGCGCCCTGCGTCAGCTGCGGCTTCCTGGCCCGGATCGGCGGCTCGCTCGGGCAGGCCTTCGGGGTGTGCGCCAACGAGTTCTCCCCCGCGGACGGGCACGTGGTGTCGCTGGCCTACGGGTGCGGCGGGCACTCCGAGGCGGCGGTCATGCCGACGCCGCCGCGGGTGGCTCCGCCGGTGATCGACGAGACGCGGGTGGATCCGTTTCCGCTGCGGCCCGCGTCGGCGGAGCCGGGGCGTTCTTAGGCGCGGCGCCGTTCGCGGGTGCGGGTGCGTGGGGGCGGGGGTTCCTGGGGGCTGCGCCCCCAGACCCCCATCGGCCTGACGGCCTCGTCCTCAAACGCCGGACGGGCTGACAGTGGTCGGTGTTCCGATCGGCGGTACCTTCATGGTCCGTCGATGAGGAGAGTCACCGTGAGCATGTTCGTACGGCCTGCCGCCGAAGGTGCGGACCCGTTCGGTACGGCACGTCTGCGGCGCGGGGTGCTGGACGCCTGGGCGACGAGCCCGGCCCGGTTCCGTGAGGACGCCAACGCGGAGGAGGACCTCGTCCTCGGCGGCTACCGCGACCGGCTGGTCGTCGAACTCGCGCAGAACGCCGCCGACGCCGCCGCACGGGCCGGCGTGCCCGGCCGGCTCCGGCTCACCCTGCGCGACGGCGTCCTCGTCGCCGCCAACACCGGCGCCCCGCTGGACGCGGTCGGCGTCGAGTCGCTGTCCACGCTGCGGGCCTCCGCCAAGCGGGACGCCCAGGACGGCTCGGTCGGCCGGTTCGGGGTCGGCTTCGCCGCCGTCCTGGCCGTCACCGACGAGCCCGCCGTCGTCGGCCGGCACGGCGGCGTGCGCTGGTCCCTGGCCGAGGCCCGCGACCTGGCCGCCGGCACCGTCCGGCACAGCCCCGGCCTCGGGGACGAGATCCGGCGGCGCGACGGACACGTCCCGCTGCTGCGGCTGCCGTTCTCCGCCGAGGGCAGCGCACCGGGCCCCTACGACACCGCCGTCATCCTCCCGCTGCGCGACCCGGCCGCCGCCGACCTCGCCGAACGGCTCCTGCACGCCGTGGACGACGCCCTGCTCCTGGCCCTGCCGGGCCTGGAGGAGGTGGTGCTGGAGGTGGCCGACGACGTACGCACCCTGTCCCGCCGCACCGAGGACTCGCTGACCGTCGTCGAGGACTCCCGCGAGGGCGTCACCCGCTGGCGCACCCGCGCCGCGCACGGGCCCCTCACCCCGGACCTGCTCGCCGACCGCCCGGTGGAGGAGCGGCTGCGCCCCCACTGGTCGGTGACCTGGGCGGTGCCCGTCGACACCGACGGCAGCCCCGCGCGGCCCCGCACCAGCCCCGTCGTGCACGCGCCCACCCCCAGCGACGAGCCGCTCGGTGTGCCCGCGCTGCTCATCGCCTCCTTCCCGCTGGACTCCACCCGGCGGCACGCCGCGCCCGGCCCGCTGACCGACTTCCTGACCGAGCGGGCGGCCGACGCCTACGCGGCGCTGCTCGCCGACTGGCGGCCGGTCACCGCCGGGATCATCGACCTGGTGCCCGGCCCGCTGGGCAGGGGAGAGCTGGACGGCACGCTGCGGCAGGCGATCCTCGCGCGGCTGCCGCGCACCTCCTTCCTGCCGCCGGCCGTCCGGCCGCGCGAGGACGACCCCGACCTGCCCGAGTCCCTGCGGCCCCGCGACGCCGAGGTGGTCGAGGGCGCGGGCGCCGACACCGTGGGCGTCCTCGCCGAGGTGCTGCCCACCCTGCTGCCCGCGGGGCTTGAGCGCCGCGCCGAGCTGCGCACCCTGGGCGTGGCCCGGGTGCCGCTGACCGACGCCGTCGACCGGCTGGCGGGTCTTGAGAAGGCCCCCACCTGGTGGCGGCGGCTCTACGACAGCCTCGCCGGCGTCGACCCCGACCGGCTGTCCGGGCTGCCGGTGCCGCTCGCGGACGGCCGTACGACCATCGGGCCCCGGCAGGTGCTGCTGCCCTCCCCGGACACCGCCTCCCCGGCCCCGGAGGCCCTCACCCGCCTCGGCCTGAAGGTCGCCCACCCGGACGCCGCCCACCCGCTCCTGGAGAAGCTCGGCGCGCTGCCCGCCACCCCGCGTGCCGTGCTCACCACCCCGCAGGTCAGGGCCGCCGTCGCCGCCTCCCTCGACGACGAGGGCGCCGCGAACTGGGAGGAGGAGGGACCCGACGCCGAGGAACTGGCCGACACCGTCCTCGGCCTGGTGCGCGACGCCGGGCTCGACGCCGGGGACGAGCCCTGGCTCGGCGCGCTCGCCCTGCCCGACGAGGACGGCGAACTCTCCCCCGCGGGCGAACTCGTCTTCCCCGGCGGCCCCTTCGCCCAGGTCATGCGCGAGGACGAACTCGCCGCCGTGGACGGCGAACTCGCCGAGAAGTGGGGCCCCGAGCCGCTGGCCGCCTGCGGCGTGCTCGTCACCTTCGCGCTGGTCCGCGCCACCGACGTCGTCCTCGACCCGGACGAACTGGAGCCCCGCGAGGGAGACTTCGCCGAGCCGGACGACGCGGGACTGCTGGACGCCGTGGACGTGTGGAGCGAGGACGTCCTCGACCGCTTCCCGGACACCCCCGTCCCCCCGGTCGCCACCGAGATCACCGCCGTGCGCGACCTGGACCTCGTGGACGACGACCGCTGGCCCCAGGCCCTCGCCCTGCTCTCCCGGCCCCCGCTGCGCGACGCGCTCGTCGAGCCCGTACGGGTCCTGCTGCCCGACGGCACCCACGAGGTCGTACGGCCGTACACCGCGTGGTGGCTGCGCGGGCACCCGGTGCTCGGCGGGCGCCGCCCGGCCGGACTGCGCGCCGCGGGCGGCGACCCGCTGCTGCGGGGCCTGTACGACGAGGCCGACGCCACCGGCTTCGAGGACGAGCAGGTGCTGCGCGCGCTCGGCGTACGCACCTCGGTGGCCGCCCTCCTGGACGAGCCCGGCGGCGCGGCCGAACTCCTCGACCGCCTCGCCGACCCCGGCCGCCCGGTCACGGCCGCCCAACTGCACGCCCTGTACGGCGCGCTGGCCGAACTGGACCCGGACCGGGTCACCCTGCCCGACGAGCTGCGGGCCGTGACCGACGGCCGGGTGGAGGTGGTGGACGCCGCCGACGCCGTGGTCGTCGACTCGCCCGACCTGCTGCCCTTCACGTCGGGCGTGCCGCTGCTGCCGGTGCGGCCGGCCAGGGCCGCCGAGCTGGCGGAGCTGTTCCAGGTGCGGCGGCTGAGCGAGTCCGTCACCGGCCGGGTGGACTCCGAGGGCACCGAGCACGAGGTGCCGGAGCCGGTGCGGGTGCTGCTCGGGGCGCGGACCCCGGCGTCGTACGTGGAGCACGGGGAACTGGTCGTCGACGGCGTGGCGATCGACTGGCGGCTGACCGACGACGGCGTGCCGCACGCCGCGACCCTGGAGGGGGTGGCCGCCGGGCTCGCGTGGGCGGCCGGTCAGTGGCCGCGCCGCTTCGAGGTCGCGGCGCTGCTGGAGGACCCCTCACGCACCCAGGAGCTGGCCCGGGACCGCTGGTTCGACTGAGCCACCGGCCCCGGCCGCCTAGGCGGGAAAGCGGCGGTCGGTCCACTTCCACACCAGTTCCAGGACGGCCGCCGCGAGCACCGCGACGGCGACGGCCGTCCACGGCATCGTCACGCCCACCAGCCGCAGCGCGAAGAAGTCCTGGAGCCAGGGCACCACGAGCACCAGCAGGAACGCCGCGCCCATCGACACCACCAGCACCACCCGCCACCAGGTGTAGGGCCGGGCGATGATCGCCAGCACCCACATCGAGACCAGGAACAGCGTCAGCGTCGCCGCGCTGGTCTCCGCCTCCAGCGCCCCCGGGCCGGAGTAGTGGTGCCGGGCGAGGAGATACGTGGCGAAGGTCGCCGCCCCCGCCACCACCCCGCCCGGGATCGAGTACCGCATCACCCGCCGTACGAAGTGCGGCCGGGCCCGTTCCCGGTTCGGGGCGAGGGCCAGGAAGAAGGCGGGGATGCCGATGGTGAGCGTGGAGAGCAGGGTGAGGTGGCGGGGCAGGAAGGGGTACTCGACCTGCGAGCAGACCACCAGGATCGCCAGCAGCACCGAGTACACGGTCTTCACCAGGAACAGGGTCGCGACCCGGGTGATGTTGCCGATGACCCGCCGGCCCTCGGCCACCACCGACGGCAGCGTGGCGAAGCTGTTGTTGAGCAGCACGATCTGCGCGACCGCCCGGGTGGCCTCCGAGCCCGAGCCCATCGCCACGCCGATGTCGGCGTCCTTGAGCGCCAGGACGTCGTTCACGCCGTCGCCGGTCATCGCGACGGTGTGGCCGCGCGACTGGAGGGCGCCCACCATGTCCCGCTTCTGCTGCGGGCTGACCCGCCCGAACACCGTGCCCCGGTCGAGGACCTCCGCCATCTCCTCCCGCCCGGCGGGCAGCCGGCGCGCGTCGACGACGGTGCCGGACAGCCCGAGCCCGGCGGCCACCGCGCCCACCGACACCGCGTTGTCCCCGGAGATGACCTTGACGCGGACGTCCTGGTCGGCGAAGTAGCGCAGGGTGTCGGCCGCGTCCGGCCGCAGCCGCTGCTCCAGGACGACCAGGGCGGCGGGCGTGGCGCCCTCGCCCACCGCGGGGGCGTCCAGGGCGTGGGCGGCGCGCGCGAGCAGCAGCACCCGCAGGCCCTGTTCGTTGAGCCGCCCGGTCTCGGCGAGCGCCGGGTGGTCCTCGGCCAGCAGCACGTCCGGCGCGCCGAGCAGCCAGGTGCGGGACGTGCCGTCGCCCTCGGTGAAGGTGGCGCCGCTGTACTTGCGGGCGGAGGAGAAGGGCAGCGTGTCTGTGTGCTGCCAGCCGGCGTCCGCCGGGCAGGCCTCGATGACGGCCTTCAGGGAGGCGTTCGGGCGCGGGTCGGCCGCGCCGAGGGCGCCGAGCACCGTGCGGACGTAGACCTCGTCGGCGCCGTCGAGCACGCGCAGTTCGGTGACGTCCATGCCGCCCTCGGTGAGGGTGCCGGTCTTGTCCAGGCAGACGGTGTCGACGCGGGCCAGGCCCTCGATCGCGGGCAGTTCCTGCACGAGGCACTGCTTGCGGCCGAGCCGGACCACGCCGATCGCGAAGGCGACGGAGGTGAGCAGGACCAGGCCCTCCGGGACCATCGGCACGATGCCGCCGACCGTCCGCGCGATCGAGTCGTCCAGGTTGCTCTCCTTGGCGAGCAACTGGCTGAGCACCAGGCCGATCGCGGTCGGCACCATCATCCACGTGATGTATTTCAGGATCGTGGAGATGCCGGAGCGCAGCTCGGACTGGACCAGCGTGAAGCGGGAGGCCTCCTCGGCGAGCTGGACGGCGTAGGCCTCGCGCCCCACCTTGGTGGCGCGGAAGGCGCCGCCGCCCGCGACCACGAAGCTGCCGGACATGACCGGGTCCCCCGGCTGCTTGACGACCGGGTCGGCCTCGCCGGTCAGCAGCGACTCGTCGATCTCCAGCCCGTCCGCCTCGACGCACTCCCCGTCGACGACGGCCTTGTCCCCGGGCCCGATCTCGATGATGTCGTCCAGCACGATCCGCGAGGTGGCGACCTCGGCGGCCTTCCCGTCCCTGCGCACCGTGGGCCGGACCTCACCGATCAGGGCCAGCGAGTCGAGCGTCTTCTTCGCCCGCCACTCCTGCACGATGCCGATGCCGGTGTTGGCGAGGATCACGAAGCCGAACAGGCCGTCCTGGATGGGCGCGACGAACAGCATGATCACCCACAGGACGCCGATGATCGCGTTGAACCGGGTGAACACGTTGGCGCGGACGATGCCGGTCAGCGAGCGGCTGCTGCGCACCGGCACGTCGTTGACCTGGCCGCGGGCGGTCCGTTCGGCGACCTCGGCCGCGGTGAGACCGGTCGCCGGGGAAGAGGCGGAAACGGGGTCCGCCGGATCGAGCCGACCGCCCGCGTCGAGATGCGTCATGCCCTCGACGGTACGTGCGGTTTTCCGCCTTCACTCGCCGAATACGGCGAAGATCCGACCTGGGGACGAGACGGCCCCGCGCGCCGTGCTGCCCTGGTACTACGCGGAGGGCGAGTCCGCGCCCGTCCGCCCCGCGGCGGCGTCGCGCCTGATCGCGGCCTCGCGCCTGCGGACGTACCAGATGCCGATCAGGCCGAGCCCCGCGCCGGCCAGGCAGGTCCACACCCACCAGGCGTGCCCGCGGTCGTCGTACCAGCCGTAGAAGGGCAGTTGCGCCAGGAAGAGGACGAACCAGAGGATGGTGCCGCCGACGATGGTCGGGACCACGGGGCCCTCCAAGGGCTCCGGTGCCTCGTGTGTGGGTGTCCACTTCTTCATGCGTACAGCTTACGAGGAGGACGAGGAGGACGAGGCCGCGCGGTCGGCGCGGCCCCGCCCGCATCTACGCGCGGAGATGGCCATCCATGGCTCATACGTTCATACTGAATCCGTTTGTCTCTGACCGCTTTCATTCGTAGGAAACGCCAATCAGGCCGTGGGGGAACCTGTTGGTGACGAGGTTCAGCATGCCCACCTCGGCGTCTGCCAAGGTCCCCCCGTCCCCCGACCCGTCCGAAGACCGGCACCCCCCGAAGAACGGTCTCGACCGCTACTTCAAGATCTCCGAGCGCGGCAGCACCCTGCCCCGCGAGATCCGCGGCGGCTTCGCCACCTTCTTCGCGATGGCCTACATCATCGTGCTGAACCCGATCATCCTGGGCAGCGCGAAGGACATGTACGGCCACCAGCTCGACAACGGCCAGCTGGTCACCGCGACCGCCCTGACGGCGGCGTTCACCACGCTCCTGATGGGCGTCGTCGGCAACGTCCCCATCGCGCTGGCCGCCGGGCTCGGCGTGAACTCCGTCGTCGCCCTCCAGCTCGCCCCGCGGATGTCCTGGCCGGACGCGATGGGCATGGTGGTGCTCGCCGGCCTCGTCGTCATGCTGCTGGTCGCCACCGGTCTGCGCGAGCGCGTGATGAACGCCGTGCCCTACGGCCTGCGCAAGGCGATCGCCATCGGTATCGGCCTGTTCATCATGCTGATCGGGCTCGTCGACTCCGGGTTCGTCACCCGGATGCCGGACGCCGCGCAGACCACCGTCCCGCTCCAGTTGGGCACCGGCGGTCACCTGGTGGGCTGGCCGGTGCTGGTCTTCGTGCTCGGCGTGCTGCTGACCCTCGCGCTGATCGTCCGCAGGACGCCCGGCGCCATCCTGATCTCGATCGTCGTGATGACCGTCGTCGCGGTGGTCCTCAACGCCGTCACCGACATCGCCTCGTGGGGCCTGACCACTCCCGAATGGCCCGGCAACCCGGTCGCCACCCCCGACTTCGGCCTGATCGGCGAGGTCAGCCTGTTCGGCGGGTTCGGGAAGGTCGGCGTCCTGACCGGCGTGCTGTTCGTCTTCTCCGTGCTGCTGTCGTGCTTCTTCGACGCGATGGGCACGATCATGGGCGTCGGCGACGAGGCGAAGCTGACCGACGGCGAGGGCCAGATGCCCGGCATCAACAAAGTCCTGTTCGTCGACGGCATCGCGGTCGCCGCGGGCGGTGCCAGCTCCTCCTCGGCCACGACCTGCTTCGTGGAGTCCACGGCCGGCGTCGGCGAGGGCGCCCGCACCGGCTTCGCCAACATCGTCACCGGCGCGCTGTTCGCCGTGGCGCTCTTCCTCACGCCGGTCGCCACGATGGTCCCGTCCCAGGCGGCCACCCCGGCGCTGATCGCGGTCGGCTTCCTGATCCTGGCCGGCTCGATCACGGAGATCGACTGGTCCGACTTCACGATCGCCATGCCGGCCTTCGTGACGATGCTGATGATGCCGTTCACCTACTCGATCACCAACGGCATCGGCATGGGCTTCCTCACCTTCGCGCTGCTGCGCCTGGCGGCCGGGCGGGGCCGGGAGGTCCCGGTGGCGATGTACGTGGTGTCGGCGGTGTTCGCCTTCTACTACCTGATGCCGGCCCTGGGCCTGACCTGATCCCCGCGGCGGTGCGGCGGCACGCTCACGTGACCCCGTAGAAGCGCTCCGTCTCCTCGACGGCGGTCTTGAACCGCTCGTCGAAGTCATCGCGAATGAGCGTCCGGACGACATAGTCCTGGACGCTCATTCCTCTTTTCGCCGCATGGTCCCGGAGCCGGTCGAGCAGCTCCCCGTCCATCCGCAGGCTGAGCACGCTGGTCCCCATACGCACGAGAGTCGCCCCCGTCGGCCGGGTGTTGCTCGCATTTCCGGAATCAGCTCACTCGTACGGGTGAACTCTGGGTTTCAGTGGCCCGTGTCACGGGTGTGCGGGCGGGCAAGCGGTGGTATTTCGCGAGCCTAATGAGTTACGCTAAGGAACATGCCGGACCTCAAGCATGGCGACGACGCCGCCGCCGTGAACTCCCTGCGCTCCGCCGTGATGCGGCTGTCCCGTCGGCTCAAGCACCAGCGGGTCGACGAGTCGCTCAGCCCCACCGAGATGTCGGTGCTTGGCACCCTGTCGGTCTGCGGCAGCGCGACCCCGGGCGAGCTGGCCCGCAAGGAACACGTCCAGCCGCCCTCCATGACCCGCATCGTGGCCCTCCTGGAGGCCAAGGGACTGGTGCGGCTGGACCCCCATCCCGAGGACCGGCGCCAGAAGGTCGTGACGCAGACCGAGCAGGCCGTGGTCATGCTTGAGGAGAGCCGCCGCAGGCGGAACGCGTTCCTGGCCACGCTGATCGAGGGACTCGACGAGGACGAGTGGGCGAAACTGCGCGCCGCCGCCCCCGTGCTGGAGAAGCTCGCACACCGGTAAGCAGCATTCACGAGGAGGCGAACCTTTTGAGTACGGGATCCGGAGCAGCTTCCGCCCCCGCACCGGACGGCCAGGACGATCCGACCAACCCCGGCGCCCCGCGCAGGACGTCGATGTTCGCCTCCCTTCGGGTGAGGAACTACCGCCTGTTCTTCATGGGGCAGGTCGTCTCCAACATCGGCACCTGGATGCAGCGCATCGCCCAGGACTGGCTGGTGCTCAGCCTCACCGGCTCCTCGGCCGCCGTCGGCATCACCACCGCCCTGCAGTTCCTGCCGATGCTCTTCCTCGGTCTCTACGGCGGTGTCCTCGTCGACCGGCTGCGCAAGCGGCCCACGCTGCTCGCCACCCAGTCGTCGATGGCCGTCACCGCGCTCGCGCTCGCCGTCCTCACCCTGACCGGCCACGTCCAGGTCTGGCACGTCTACGTCGCCGCCTTCACGATGGGCCTGGCCACCGTCATGGACAACCCCGCCCGCCAGTCCTTCGTCTCCGAACTGGTCGGCCGGGACCAGCTGCAGAACGCGGTCAGCCTCAACTCGGCCAACTTCCAGTCCGCCCGCCTGGTCGGCCCCGCCGTCGCCGGCCTGATGATCACCGGCGTGGGCACCGGCTGGGCGTTCCTCGCCAACGGCCTGTCCTTCGTCGCGCCGCTCAGCTGCCTGCTGCTCATGCGCGCCCGCGAACTGCACGTCGTCCAGCGCACCCCGCGCGGCAAGGGCCAGCTGCGCGAGGGCCTGCGCTATGTCGCCGGACGCCCCGAGCTGATCTGGACCATCACCCTGGTCGGCTTCATCGGCACCTTCGGCTTCAACTTCCCGGTCTTCCTGTCCGCCTTCGCCGACGACATCTTCGACGCGGGCGCCGGCGCCTACAGCCTCTTCAACACCCTCATGGCCGTCGGCTCGCTGGCCGGCGCCCTGCTCGCCGCCCGGCGCGGCACGGCCCGGCTGCGCGTCCTGATCGCGGCCGCGCTGGCCTTCGGCACCCTGGAGATCGTGTCCGCGACGGCCCCCGCGCTGTGGCTCTTCGCGCTGCTCATGGTCCCGATCGGCGTCTTCAGCATGACGGTCAACGTCACCGCCAACACCACCATCCAGATGTCCACCGACCCGGCCATGCGGGGCCGCGTCATGGCCCTGTACATGATGGTCTTCCTCGGCGGCTCCCCGGTCGGCGCGCCCATCGTCGGCTGGGTCACGGACACCTACGGCGCCCGGGTCGGCCTCGCCGCGGGCGGCGCCGTCGCGGCCGGCGCCGCGCTCGTGATCGGCCTGGTGCTGGCCCGGGTGGGCAACCTGCGCCTGTCGGTCTGCTGGCGCCGCGGCCACCCGCAGGTGCGCTTCGTGCCGCGCGAGCGCCACGAGGAACTGGCGTCGGCGGCCTAGCCGCCCGGTCCGGGGAGGGGGAGCCCTGGGAGGGTGACGGCATGAGACTGTTCGCCGCCGTGCTGCCGCCCGAGGACATCGCCGCCGCGCTCGCCGCCGAGGTGGCCGCGCTGCGCGGGCTGCCCGGCGCGGACGGGCTGCGCTGGACCGGCCGCGCGGGCCGGCATCTCACACTCGCCTTCTACGGCGAGGTCGACGACGGCCTCGTACCCGCCCTGTCGGCCCGCCTGGAGCGGGCCGCCCGGCGCACCGCGCCCTTCCCGCCGGCCCTGCGCGGCGGCGGCCACTTCGGGCACGGGCGGGTGCTGTGGGTGGGCGTGCGGGGCGACCTGCCCGCCCTGCGCATACTGGCCGGCCGCGCGGAGGCGGGGGCGCGCGGGGCGGGCGTCCCGATGGGGGAGCACCGGCAGCACCGGGCCCACCTGACGCCGGCCCGCGGCCGGGAGGCCCACGACGTGCGGCGCTGTGTCGAGGCGCTGGACGGCTTCACGAGCCGCGCCTGGACGGTGACGGACCTGGCCCTGGTGCGCAGCCGCCTGCCGAGGTCCGGGGTGCCGGGGGAGCGGCCCCGTTACGAGGCGGTCGCCCACCACCGGCTCGGCGCGTCCGGCTAGGCTCGGGGACGTGGACCCGAAGACCCGTAACCGGATCATGGCCGGTGTGCTCGTGCTGATGCTCGTCGTGGTGGCACTGGCGGCGGCGCTCGGGTAACAGCCCCCGGACGCCGCCGCCCCGCCCCGCCGGCTACCAGGCGAACGCCTCCGGAGAGGGCCCGGGGCCCGGGAAGATCTCGTCGAGTCCGGACAGCAGCTCCTGCGACAGCTCCAGCTCCACCGCCCGCAGCGCCGACGCCAACTGCTCGGCGGTACGCGGGCCCACGATCGGGCCGGTCACGCCGGGCCGGGTCAGCAGCCACGCCAGCGCGGCCTCGCCGGGTTCGAGACCGTGCTTGTCGAGCAGGTCCTCGTAGGCCTGGAACCGGGCCCGGCCCGCGGGGTCCGCGAGGGTCTCGGCCGCCCGCCCGGAGGCGCGCCGCCCCTTCGTGGCCTCCTTCTTGAGGATCCCGCCGAGCAGCCCGCCCTGCAGCGGCGACCAGGGGATGACCCCGAGGCCGTACTCCTGCGCGGCCGGGATGATCTCCATCTCGGCCCGGCGCTCGGCCAGGTTGTACAGGCACTGCTCGCTGACCAGGCCGATGGTGCCGCCGCGCCGGGCGGCGGTCTCGTTGGCCTGGGCGATCTTGTACCCGGGGAAGTTGCTGGATCCGGCGTAGAGCACCTTGCCCTGCTGGACCAGTACGTCGATCGCCTGCCAGATCTCGTCGAATCCGGTGGCGCGGTCGATGTGGTGGAACTGGTACAGGTCGATGTGGTCCGTTTGGAGCCGCTTCAGGCTGGCGTCGACCGCGCGCCGGATGTTCACGGCGGACAGCTTGTCGTGGTTGGGCCACGCCTCGCCGTCGGCGCCCATGCTGCCGTACACCTTGGTGGCGAGGACGACCTTGTCGCGCCGGTCGCCGCCCTTGGCGAACCAGTTGCCGATGATCTCCTCGGTACGGCCCTTGTTCTCGCCCCAGCCGTACACATTGGCGGTGTCGAAGAAGTTGATACCGGCGTCCAGCGCCGCGTCCATGATCGCGTGACTGTCGGCCTCGTCGGTCTGCGGACCGAAGTTCATGGTCCCGAGGACGAGCCGGCTGACCTTGAGTCCCGTGCGTCCGAGCTGCGTGTACTTCATGCTCCCAGCCAACGGCTTGGAGTGCGCTCCAGGCAAGCGGAGTGTCCGCAGGACCGGCCGATCCGGCCTACGGGGCGGCGCGGTACGGCCCGCCCAGGCCCCACTCCTCGTGCATCGCCTCCGCGAAGGCCTCCGCGATGCGGTGTTCGCCGCTCTCGTTGGGGTGGGTGCCGTCGTAGGTGTCGGTGTGGAAGTCGTACGACTGCGGCGGCGGGACGAGCAGCAGCGCGGAGGCCGGTTCGTCGAGGTCGGCGGTGGTCTTGGCGAGGAGTTCGTTGAAGTGGGCGACCTGCTCGGCGAAGGACGCGTCGGCCTCCACGCGGATGTTCGGGAGCACCGGCATCACGGCCATGCGCATGCGCGGGTTGGCCGAGCGCGCCCCGGCGACGAAGGCCCGGACGTTGTCGGCGGTCTGCTCCGCGTTCGTGTAGAAGCCGAGGTCGATCAGGCCGAGCGAGACCAGGAGCGCGTCCGCCCGGTGGGCGCGTACCGTCTCGCCGATCACCGGGGCCATGTGGTGCCAGCCCTCGCCCCAGCCGGCCAGGTGGGCGCGGGGGAAGCCGGGATCGGCGTAGGCGTACGAGGTGGCGGCGTCCGTCGTGCGGTCGTGCAGTGTCTCGCGCGGGCCGACGAGGGTGAAGGGGCGGCCGTACTCGGCGCACAGATGCTGCCACAGCCGGTAGCGCCACGTGTGTTCGCCGGCGCTCCCTATCGTCATGGAGTCACCGACGAACATGAACCTGAGCATCCGCTCATCATGGACGATCGGCCTGGTCGGCGCGATGTGAGCCCGGCCACCCGGGGTGACCTCGTGCGTGAACAACCGTGCGGGATGGCAGGCTTGGCGCATGCGCCGACCCTTCGCCCTCCTCGCCTCGGCCCTTCTTGTGGGCGCGTTCGCCGTGCCCGCCTCGGCGGCCGACGGGGACGAGGGGCCCGCCGGGAGCGGCGGGTTCACGATCAAGGACCCGCGCATCACCGAGTCCAGCGGCCTCGCCGCCTCCCGTCTGCATCCCGGCGTCTACTGGACGCACAACGACCAGGACACCGGCCCCTACCTCTACGCCGTGGACGGCGCCACCGGCGAGACCGTGGCCCGGGTCGCCATGTCCGGCGTCGGCGCACCGCGCGATGTCGAGGCGATCTCCATCGGGCCCGGCAACAGGATCTTCGTCGGGGACATCGGGGACAACCTCGGCGGCACCTGGCCGTACGTGTGGATCTACGAGCTGCCCGAGCCGACGGAGCTGAAGGACCAGACGGTGCGGGCGACGCAGTACGTCGTGAAGTACTCCGACGGCCCCCGGGACGCGGAGTCGATGGTCGTCCACCCGAAGACCGGGCGGGTCTACATCATCGACAAGAACGAGGAGGGCGGGCACCTGTACGAGGGCCCGGCGAAACTCTCCCCGTCCGGCACCAACGTCTTCCGGCCCACCGTCCCCGTCGACCTGTGGGCCACCGACGTGGCGTTCTCCCCGGACGGCGGGCAACTCACCGTGCGCGGCTACCTCGGGGGCATCTGGTACGACTGGAACGACGGCGAGATCAAGCGCCGGGGGCGGATCAGCGTGCCCCTCGGGCAGGGCGAGTCCGCCACCTACACCATCGACGGCAAGAAACTGCTGCTCGGCATGGAGGGCGTCAACAGCCCCGTCAAGGCCCAGGACGCACCCGGGGCGGACGGCGGCCCGTCCTCGGGCCCGGGGAAGGACTCCGAGGGGTCCGCGGGCCCCGGTGGGGACAGGCTCAAGGTCGGGACGGTCGGCCTGCTCGTCGCGTGCGCCGCGGTGTTCTTCGGGCTACGACGGCTGTTCCGACGCAGCTGAGCGCTGCGCGGACGTGGGGGTGTCCTCGGGGCAGGGCAGGGTGCGGGGCTCGTCGCCGGGGGAGCAGTTCACCAGGGCGAGGGAGAGGTACGCGGGGCGTTCGAGGTAGTAGCCCAGCGACACGTCCCCGCCCCACCTCAGCCGGGCCTCCGCCGAGGCGACGAGGGCGGTCAGGCGGTGGGCGTCACGCTGGGCGTCGGACGTGAAGCGGGGTGCGTACTCGGCGAGTCGGTCGCGGAGCCAGGCCGCCGCGTCCGCCGGGTCCGGCCAGGTGCCGCGTACCTGTGCGCGGGGTTTGCGCAGCCAGTCGCGTGTTTCCAGCGGGGGCAGGTCGCAGGAGGGGAACTCGGCGGCGACCTCGCGATAGCGCTGGATCAGTTCAGGCCGGCTTCCGGCGGGCGGCGGCTCGGGATGCGGGGGGCGCCGCAGGGCCTCCTGATCGAAGCGGGGCTTGGGGCCGACCCAGAGGTAGCCGTGGTGATGCACCGGGGGTCCTTCGGTGTGCCCCTTCCCGACCGGGCGGCCGGGAAGGGGGGGGCGAGAGGCGGTGGTTCAGAGGGGCAGTCCGAACCGGGTGGGGTCGATCCCGGCCACGCTCAGCTCCTCCGAGGTGAACCGCAGCGGCTCGGCGTCCGGCCGCTTGCTGTCTCCGAGGGCCCAGGCGTTCGGGCCGATGCGGGCGAGAGTGACGCATCCCTCGCTGCAGGGGCCTCCGCAGGCCTTCGTGAACGAGGCGTTGGAGAGGTCGAGTCGGTACAGGTCGTCTCGGTACGGCATGTCGTCCCCTTCTGCTTGGTGTGGCTTCGGGGAGACCGTAGGGAGGGGGAGGGGAGCGGGAGGAAGAATATTCTCGATTATTCTCACCCGGTGACTCTGCATGCATGGACATGCACACAGAGTCACCCGCATCCTGGGTGCGCAACATCGTCGAGAGCCAAGGGAGTTGTCGCACATGACGCGCAGGCTGCGTTTCAACGGGAACGGAAGTCTGGGGGGCGGATGCCCGTCGGTGCATGAGGATCTGGACAGTGGTGAGGTGATCGTGCACGGTCCGCCGCTGACCGACCCCGGGGACCTCGCACGGCTCCAGGACCGCTCGGAGGGCGAGGTGGCGGTGGTCGTGCCCCGAGACCTGCTGGTGGACTGGTCGCCGAAGGAGCGGACGCGCGAGGTGAAGACCATCGGGCTCAAGGAGTTCTCCGGGCTGTTCGACAAGTTCGAGCACACTGCGTGGCGGCTGGAGACGCGGCAGCGGTACGCGAGCGACGAGGCAGGCGACCGCTGGGCGCAGTTCGTCGAGACCGGTTCGGTGGGCGAGACCTGGGTTGAGAGTGAGGGGGTGAAGAGGTGGGGCGACATGGTGCGCGCCCAGGTCGCCCAGGGAAAGCGGATCGAGCGGGTACGCCTTGTGGACCGGCCCGCCACCACCGGACAGCGCTACCTTTTCGACTCCGCCAAGTGGAACATCGGCAACGGCGAGGACATTCGCAACATGTGGCGAGCCGACGCGGACCGACTCCGGCTCCCCGCCGAGGACTTCTGGCTGTTCGACAGCCGCCTCGTCGCGCTCCTGCGGTTCGATGACGACGATCAGCTCACGCATGTGGATCTGATCACCGAACCGGCAGAGGTGGTGCGTTGCTCCAGGGTGCGCGATGCTGCTTGGCATCACGCCGTGTCGCGGGAGCGGTTCGCGGTGGAAATGGGCGGCGACACGTAAGGGCAAGAGCGGGTACCGGTGAGCACGGATTATCAAAGGGCGCGCGAGGAACTGGGGCGCAGGCTCCGCGAACTCCGGGTCGAAAGCCCTCTGGGCCGTCTCACCGGCACGCAGTTGTCTCAGCGTCTTGGCTGGCAGCAGTCGAAGGTCAGCAAGCTGGAGAACGGCCGCCAGACCCCCACGGACGGTGACCTGCTGGCGTGGGCCGAGGCGACCGGCCAGGCCGCTGTCTACGACGAACTTCGCGGCAGGCTCAGGGGTTTCGAGAGCCACATCCGCTCTTGGCGGCGCCAGTTGGCGGCGGGGCATCGCCCGGTTCAGGAGAGGTGGAACACCCTCGTCTCCGGCTCGCGAACCCTGCGTGTGTGGGAGCACGGCACCATCTGCGGTCTGCTCCAGACGGCCGACTATGCCCGGCACGTGTTCGAGCGCCATGCCGAACTCCAGAGGTCCCCGCGGGACGCGGAGGAAGCGGTCAGGGTTCGTATGAAACGGCAGGAGTGGCTGTACCGGCCGGGTAAGCGGTTGGACCTGATCATGTGCGAGGGTGCGCTGCACTCGCGCGTGTGCCCTGCGGACGTACTGACCGCCCAACTCGACCGACTGCACGGGGTGGTGGGCATGAGTACCGTCAACATGGGCATCGTGCCCCTGGATGCCGCGCTGCGTCTGCCGCCGGGCAATCCGTTCTGGATTCTGGACGACCGGCTGGTCGTCGCGGAGGACTGGCATGCCGAACTCTGGCTCGACGACGCCGAAACGATTGCCCTCTACCGGCGGGTGTGGGAGACCTTCGCCGAGGCCGCCGTCTACGGTGCCGAGGCGCAGCAGGTGATCGCGCGGGTGCGCCGGAGTGTCAAGGTCTGAGGACGTACGGCCGCACCACGTCGTCCTCGGCCGGCCGGGGCGGGGGCGGTGGGGGATCCGGCTGCGTCCAGCAGGGCTCGTCGGTCGGCCACGGAAGGTAACGGCCCGCCGCGCGGCAGCGCTTGTGCCAGCGGCGCCAGCGGGCGTCGTACGGGCTGGGGAGCGGCCACACGTACGGGTCCGGTTCGCGTACCTCGCGGAGGAGGGCCGCCGCCGCTCTGTCGCCGCGCCGCCGGGTGAGGGCCTCACGGAGCCGCCGGAGCCGCATCGCGCCTCCCCGCGAGCGTGAGGCGCGCCCAGACGCACTTCGTGTACGGGTCCTGCCGGCAGCCCCAGTCGTCCGACAGCGCCGATACGAGGGCCAGGCCGCGTCCGCCCTCCTCGTCCAACGCCGGTGTGTGCGGACGGGGTTGCCGGTCCCGGTCAGGGTCGGACACCTCAAGCGTCAGCTCGGTGCCATTCATGGTGAGGGTCACCCTGACCTGGGCGTGCGAGACCTGGCAGTGCAGCACGGCGTTGGTGACCAGCTCGCTCACCAGCAGCACCACGGGGTCGGCCAGGTCGTCGGCGACGCCCCAGTCCGCGAGCGTTTTGCGGGCGCGTTGTCGTGCGCCGGGGACGTGACGACGGTGCTTGGGGATGCGGAAGGTCTCGGTTGCGGGCATGGGTGTGCCGACCTCCTGACGGAGTGACAAGTTGCGAAGCGGCAAGCTGCGTTGGTTCATGAGGCTATTGCTGCCTGTGGCGTATTCGCAACCTATCGAGGTGCATACATGCTGTTGGATGTATGTTCGGCTTCGGCTTGCTCTAGAGTCTGGTTGCGATGGAGAGAGGTGGCTGGGATGCCCGTTGGGGGACGACCGACCGTGCGCAGCAGGCGACTTGGCACCGCGCTGCGGACATACCGACTGGCCGCGAAAATGGACCAGTTGCAGGCGGCCGAGGTGATCGCGGCGCATCAGACCAGGGTCAGTCGTATAGAGACCGGGCATGTGTCCGCGCGTCCGCTGGAGATTCGCGCCCTACTGGATGCGTATGCGGTACACGATCCCAACGTCCGGGCCAAGCTTGAGGAACTGGCGCGCAAGTCGAAACGCCGTGGCTGGTGGCTTGAGCATGCGGCGCATCTGCGGCCGGACTACGTGGATCAAATCGCTCTGGAGGATGACGCGACGTACATCCGTGAGTGGCAGCCCGTATTGGTGCCGGGGCTGCTGCAAACGCCTGCCTACGCAAAAGAGGTCGTCGCGGCAACGCCTCACTACATCGCTCCTGAACGGATCGCTCAGCTAGTGAGTGTGCGCGAGGCTCGGCAGGCCAAGATCGAGGAAGGTGGCGCCACATACACGGCCATCCTCTGGGAGGCAATCATCACGCAGCCGATTGTGAGCACCGGGATTCACGAGGAACAGCTGTCCAAGATTCTTGAGGTCGGCAGGCGGAAGAACATCACCATTCAGGTGCTGCCATTCAGCGCCGGGGCGGTGGCCGGTTCGACCTACGCATTTTCTTCCTTCAGCTTCGAGTCGGAGCCCACCGTCGAAGCCGTAACCATGGAGAACCTGCGAGGTACCTCAGTCTTGGAAGCTCCCGAGGATCTTGCCGCTTACGCCAATGCGTTCGACCAACTACGATCGGCAGCGCTGGCACCGGAGACCAGTGCGCGCCTCATTAGGAGCGTGCTGAGTAGTAGCAAGGAGAACGCATCGTGACCGAGGTCGTAAGCATCTTCCGGAAGTCGTCGTACTCCGCAGGAGAGGGCAACTGCGTCGAGGTCGCCGACACAGCACCCGGCGGTCGGGCTGTCCGTGACAGCAAGCGGCAGGATGGCCCCTTGCTCACCGTCTCCCGCGAGGGCTGGCAGGCCTTCCTGCGTCAGTTCGTGTAGGGCTTCGCACACACGGAGGGCGCCCTTCGTCGTCGTACCGGTGGCGTCTGCGCCTTCTGGCGTAGGCCGCAATCGAGCCCCTGGACACGGATCTCACCGAGATCAGGCCACTTGAGCGCCGAGTGGACAGCGTGTTCCGGGTGCATGTGGCCGGCGAGGAGGGCGGCTTCGTGCTCGCCGTCGAGTCGCAGGGCAAGCCCGATCCGGACAAGCACAACAGCTGGACGTACTACTTGGCCCACATGTATGCCAAGTACCGGGTGCCGCCGTTCCTTCTGGTGGTGTGCAAGGACAAGGCAACCGCGTCGTGGGCGGCGGAACCGATCCGTGTCGGGCGCGGGTTCCACACGAGCATGGTCGTCTTCCCGCTGGTGCTGGGCCCTGGAGTTCTCCCCGTGATCACTGACGCGGACGAGGCGGCCCGGGACCTTGGAGTCGCCGTCTTCTCCGCGCTCGCCTACGCCAAGGATCCGGGGCTGACTGCGATACTGGACGCGCTGGCGTCAGGAGTGGCGGAAGACGCCGAGAAGTCCGGGTCCAGGGGCAACCGCGAGATGGACGAGCGCGGGGACGTGGACCGTGTGGACTGGGCGGAGATCGTCGAAATCGGTCTGGGCGAGGGCCCGGGTCGTGAGTACTGGAGGCATCTGATGGCCACTTACACCCCGAACTTTCCGGGCAGCAACACGATCGTCGAGGAGTCCTGGCTCGAAGGCCGCGCCAAGGGCCAGAGCGAGGGCAAGGCGGAAGGCAAGGCGGAAGGCAAGGCGGAGGCCATTCTGCACATCCTTGAGGCGCGGGGTATCGAGGTCTCCGACTCCGTCCGGGAGCGGGTCACCGACTGCACCGATCTCGACGTGCTGGGGACCTGGCTCGACCGCTCCCTCGGCGTGACGCGCGCTGAGGAACTGTTCGTCGAGGAGTAGAGCGTACGGATGCGCGAAGGGCGCCCGGTGATTCGATCGCCGGGCGCCCTTTGGCTGTTGTTGCCGGAGGCTACAGCTTCTCGATCACGTAGTCGACGCACTTCGTGAGGGCCTCGACGTCCGTCGGGGCGATCGCCGGGAACATCGCGACGCGGAGTTGGTTGCGGCCGAGCTTGCGATAGGGCTCGGTGTCGACGATGCCGTTGGCGCGCAGGACCTTGGCGACGGCGGCGGCGTCGATGTCGTCGGCGAAGTCGATGGTGCCGATGACCTGGGAGCGCTTGGCCGGGTCGGAGACGAACGGGGTGGCGTACTTGGACTCGTCCGCCCAGGTGTACAGGCGGGTCGAGGAGTCCTTGGTGCGGCCGGTGGTGAAGTCCAGGCCGCCCTGGCCGTTCATCCAGTCCAACTGCTCGCCCAGGAGGAAGAGCGTGGCCAGCGCCGGGGTGTTGTACGTCTGGTTCTTGCGGGAGTTGTCGATCGCCGTGGGCAGGGAGAAGAACTCCGGGACATGGCGGCCGGAGGCGTGGACGCGCTCGGCACGCTCGATCGCGGCCGGGGAGAAGAGGCCGATCCACAGGCCGCCGTCGGAGGCGAAGGACTTCTGCGGGGCGAAGTAGTAGACGTCGGTCTCCGCGATGTCGACCGGAAGGCCACCGGCGCCGGAGGTCGCGTCGACCAGGACGAGGGCGCCCTCGTCGGCACCGGCCACGCGCTCGATGGGCATGGCGACACCGGTCGAGGTCTCGTTGTGCGTGAGGCCGTACACGTCGACGCCGGCCTCGGCACGTGCCTCGGGGTGCGAGCCCGGGTCGGCGGAGACGACGGTCGGCTCGGCCAGCCACGGGGCGAGCTTGGCCGCCTTGGCGAACTTGGAGCTGAACTCGCCGAAGCTCAGGTGCTGCGACTTGTTCTCGATCAGACCGTGGGTCGCGATGTCCCAGAACGCCGTGGAGCCGCCGTTGCCGAGGATCACCTCGTAGCCGTCGGGGAGCCGGAACAGCTCCCGGATGCCCTCGCGGACCTTCCCGACCAGGTTCTTGACGGGGGCCTGGCGGTGGGAGGTGCCGAGCAGGGACGTACCGGTGGCGGCCAGGGCGTCCAGCGCCTCCACCCGCACCTTGGAGGGACCCGCGCCGAATCGACCGTCCGCGGGCTTGATGTCAGCAGGAATCTGGATCTCAGCCACGAGCCGGAGCGTATCCCCTCGGCGAAACCGGACGAAGTCATGTCCGTCCGATGAGACGGGATATCCGCCGTGCGGACCTGTGCCGGGCCGTGAGCGCTCATGCTGGAGGCATGACCGATCTGGAGGCAGCACTGCGCAGGGCCGTCCGCGGCGAGGTCGGGTTCGACATCACGTCCCGGGCGCTGACCACCATGGACGCGTCGAACTACCGGAGGGTCCCGCTCGGTGTCGTGGCACCGGCGGACGCCGACGACGTGGCGGCCGTACTGGAGGTGTGCCGGACGCACGGGGTGCCGGTCGTGCCGCGGGGCGGCGGTACGTCGATCGCCGGGCAGGCGACGGGTACGGGTGTGGTGCTGGACTTCACCCGGCACATGAACCGGCTGGTCTCGCTCGACCCGGAGGCGCGCACGGCCGTCGTCCAGCCGGGGCTGGTCCTCGACCGGCTCCAGCGGTCCGCCGCCCCGCACGGGCTGCGCTTCGGTCCCGACCCCTCCACCCACAGCCGGTGCACGCTCGGCGGGATGATCGGCAACAACTCGTGCGGCTCCCACTCGGTGGCCTGGGGCACGACGGCGGACAGTGTGCGCGAGCTGACGGTGCGCACCGCGCGCGGGCGGCGGCTGCGGCTCGGGCCGGACTGGGCCGGGGCGCCGGAGGGCCTGCGGGAGCTGGTGGACGGCGACCTGGCGCGGCTGCGCACCGGCTTCCCCGACCTGCCCCGCCGCATCTCCGGCTACGCGCTGGACGCCCTGCTGCCGGAGCGGGGCGCGGACGTGGCCCGCTCCTTCTGCGGCTCGGAGGGCACGCTGGGCGTGCTGACGGAGGCCGTCGTACGCCTGGTCGAGGCGCCCCGCGCGCGGGCGCTGGCGGTGCTGGGCTACGCCGACGAGGCCGGCGCGGCGGAGGCGGCGGCCGGGCTGCTGCCGCTCGGACCGCTGACGGTGGAGGGCATGGCGGTGGACCTGGTGCCCTCCACGCGGGGCCTGCCGAGGGGCGGGGCCTGGCTGTTCGTGGAGACGGGCGGCGACACGGAGACGGAGGCACGCGCGCGTGCCGGGGCGGTGGTGCGGGCGGCGGACGTCGTGGACGCGCTGGTGGTCACCGACCCGGCCGGGCAGCGGACGCTGTGGCGGATCAGGGAGGACGCGAGCGGTACGGCGACGCGGATGCCGGACGGCTCGGAGGCGTGGCCGGGCTGGGAGGACTGCGCGGTGCCGCCGGCCAGGCTGGGCGCCTACCTGCGGGACTTCCGGGGCCTGCTGTCCGCCCACGGACTGCGCGGCACGCCGTACGGGCACTTCGGCGACGGCTGCATCCACGTGCGTATCGACTTCGACCTGCTGAGCGAGGCGGGCGTCGCCCGGTTCCGCCGCTTCTCGCAGGAGCTGGCGGACGTGGTGGTGGCGCACGGGGGCTCGCTGTCGGGGGAGCACGGGGACGGGCAGGCGCGGGCGGAGCTGCTGCCGAGGATGTACGGCGAGGAGACGGTGGCCCTCTTCGAGCGGGCGAAGGCCGTCTGGGACCCGGACGACCTCCTCAACCCCGGCATGCTGGTCCGCCCGGCCCCGCTCGACGCGAACCTCCGCTTCTCCGTCCTGCCGCGGGAACCGGTGGCCGTGGAGTTCGGCTACCCGTCCGACGGCGGCGACTTCTCGGCGGCGGTCCGCCGCTGCGTGGGGGTCGCCAAGTGCCGTACGACATCGGCGGCGGGGGCGTCGGTCATGTGCCCGTCGTTCCGGGCGACCGGCGAGGAGGAGCACTCGACGCGCGGGCGGGCCCGCCTGCTGCACGAGATGCTCGCCGGGGAGCTGGTGACGGACGGCTGGCGGTCGACGGAGGTCCGGGACGCCCTGGACCTCTGCCTGTCCTGCAAGGGCTGCCGCTCCGACTGCCCGGTCGAGGTGGACATGGCCACGTACAAGGCGGAGTTCCTGCACCACCACTACGCGGGGCGCCGCCGCCCGGCCGCCCACTACGCGATGGGCTGGCTGCCGGTGTGGCTGCGCTGGGCGGCACGGGCGCGGGTGGCGCCGCTGGTCAACGCGCTCGCGTCCGTGGGCCCGTTGGCCGCCGTGGCGAAACGGCTGGGCGGGATCGCGGGGGAGCGGGAGGTGCCGCGTCTTGCGGGGGAGACGTTCAGCCGGTGGTGGCGCAGGCGGCGTCCGGCCGCCGGGCCGAGGGGCGACCTGGTGGTCCTGTGGCCCGACACCTTCACCGAGCACCTCTCGCCCTCCGTCGGCCGGGCGGCCGTACGGGTCCTTGAGGCGGCGGGGCTGCGGGTGGCGCTGCCGCCGACGCTGCGGGGACGTGCCGCGGTCGGCGACGGTACGTCGAGATCGGCGGCCTCTCTCCTGCCGCTCCCGAGCGCCCGCCGGGGCCGGGTCTGCTGCGGGCTGACGTATGTGTCGACGGGCCAACTGGACCGCGCCCGCGCGGTGCTGCGGCGCACGCTCGATCTGATGGCCCCGGTGCTCGAGACGGCCGCGCCGGTCGTCGTCCTGGAGCCGAGCTGCGCCGCCGCGCTGCGCACCGACCTCCCCGAGCTGCTGCACGACGACCCGCGGGCGGCGCGGCTCGCGGCCCGGGTCCTCACCTTCGCGGAGGCCCTGGAGCGCCACGCCCCCGACTGGACGCCGCCCGTCCTGGACCGCCCGGTCACCGGCCAGACCCACTGCCACCAGCACGCGGTCCTGGGCGACACGGCCGACCGCCGTCTGCGCGAGGCGGCGGGCCTGACCGGTGAGCTGGCCGGCGGCTGCTGCGGTCTCGCGGGCAACTTCGGCTTCGAGGACGGCCACTACGAGGTCTCCGCCGCCTGCGCGGAGGACCAGTTGCTCCCGGCGGTGCGCGAGGCACCGGACGAAGCGGTGGTCCTGGCGGACGGCTTCTCGTGCCGCACTCAGCTGGAGCAACTGGCCGGGGTGCGGGGGCGGCACCTGGCAGAGATCCTCGCCGAAGGACTCGACCCCTCCCCGAAAAACCAGTGACAAAACCACCCCCTCTGTCCTCCACCCGCTCAATCGAGCAGAACCGCGGCTCCCCGGACAGCACAACCGGCGCGCACCCCGAGGCCGTACCCGGACACGCCCCTCAGAGCGCCGTCTCGCCCCGGGCCAGCGGGCGGCACACCGGCTGGACCTCCTCGGGGAGGTCGTCCGGGCGGCACCAGCGGGCCTCCAGGATCTCCGACGGGTCCAGGCGCAGCTCGCCGCCGAGCAGCCGGGCCTCGTACGCCACCTCCAGGCGGGTGCGCAGGCCGCTGTTGAGCATGACCAGGCGGCCCACCTCGACATCGAGGTCCGTCTCCTCCTTGACCTCGCGGACCACGGTCTTGCGGAAGTCCTCGCCCCTGCGCGCGAAGCCGCTCGGCAGACCCCACTGGCGGCCCGGCGGCCACATCCGGTGCTTCAGCAGCAGGACCCGTCCCTCGTCGTCGCGCACGACGCCGGTCACGCCGACCACGTACTTGGTGTGCAGCAGCCACATGACGCGGCTCTGAAAGGGGCGCAGCAGCCGCCAGAGGCGGACAAGGAGTCGTCGCACGGGACCTCGGGGTGTGGGGTGGAGCGCGATGGGGTGACGGGTTCGCCAGGGGGACGGTACCCGCCGCGCGCGTCCCCTCCCGCTGTTCCCCCTCCTTCCTTGCCGTTCGGTCCGTATGACGGACGGGCTTGACCCGGGTGGGGCGAGGGACTCATCGTCAGGCACATGGGCGTTGTACGGTCCTGTCCGCAGGTCACTATCCTGGACCGGCCGGTGCAGTGCGGTGCGCGATGCCCGGCAGGGTTCCGTCAGCCGCGCCAAGCCCCCAGGAAGGCCCCGTGACCACCCCCAGTGCCGCCATCCCGCCCACCCGGCCCGCCGCGTCCGTGGCGGACGGGGGCTCCACGCCGGCCCCGGCGGGCGCCCCGCGCGGGCGGGGCTCCCTGGGGCCGGTCGGTTTGGTCCTCGCCGGCGGGCTCTCCGTGCAGTTCGGCGCCGCGCTGGCGGTGAGCCTGATGCCCCGGGCGGGGGCGCTCGGCGTGGTGACCCTGCGGCTCGTGGTGGCCGCCGTCGTCCTGCTCCTGGTCTGCCGCCCCCGGCTGCGCGGCCACTCCCGGGCCGACTGGCGCACGGTCGTCGTCTTCGGCGTCGCCATGGCCGGCATGAACGGCCTCTTCTACCAGGCCGTCGACCGCATCCCGCTCGGCCCCGCCGTCACCCTGGAGGTGCTCGGCCCGCTCGCCCTGTCCGTCTTCGCCTCCCGCCGCGCGGTCAACCTGCTCTGGGCCGCGCTCGCCCTGGCCGGCGTCGTCCTGCTCAGCGGCGGGGGCTTCGACGGCCTCGACCCGGCCGGTGCCGCCTTCGCGCTGGCGGCGGGCGCGATGTGGGCGGCGTACATCGTCTTCAGCGCGCGCACCGGCCGCCGCTTCCCGCAGGCCGACGGGCTGGCCCTCGCGATGGCCGTCGGGGCGCTGCTCTTCCTGCCGCTGGGCATCGCGGAGTCGGGCGCCAAGCTCGTCGACCCGGTGACCCTCGCACTGGGGGCAGGGGTCGCCCTCCTGTCCTCCGTCCTCCCCTACACCCTCGAACTCCTCGCCCTGCGCCGCCTGCCCGCCCCCACCTTCGCCGTACTGATGAGCCTGGAGCCCGCCATCGCCGCCACGGCCGGGTTCCTCGTCCTGGACCAGGCCATGTCCGCCACCCAGTCCGCCGCCATCGCCCTGGTCGTCGCGGCGAGCATGGGGGCGGTGCGTACCCAGGTGGGCCGGGGGAGCCGGGGGAGGCGCCGGCTGCCGGGGCCGGAGGCCGACGTGGGGTGACCCTGGCCCCGCCCACCGCTCAGCCGAGCGGAGCGTGAACACTTTCCTCGAAAGTGTTCACGCTTTTTTACGAACCATGGCCACCCGGCGCGCGCCTCGCCGACCTCCTCACGGGCTGAGCCGCTCCACCCGCCAGCCGCCGTCCGCCCGGGACACGTACCGCAGCCGGTCGTGCAGCCGGTTCTCGCGGCCCTGCCAGAACTCCACCGCCCGCGGCGCCACCCGGAACCCGCCCCAGTGCGGCGGCACCGGCACCTGCTCGTCCTCCGGGTAGCGCGCCGCCAGCTCCGCGTACGCGGAGTCCAGGGCGTCCCGGCCGGCCACCACCGAGGACTGCGCGCTGGCCCAGGCACCCAGCTGGGAGCCGTGCGGCCGGGTCCGGAAGTACGCCGCGGTCTCGTCCCGGCCGGTGCGCCGCGCCACGCCCGTGACCACGACCTGCCGGGCCATCGGATGCCAGGGGAACAGCAGCGAGACATGCGGGTTCTCGCCCAGCTCGTGCGCCTTGCGGGAGTCGTAGTTGGTGTAGAAGACGAACCCCTGCTCGTCGAAGTGCTTCAGCAGCACCGTGCGGGAGCCGGGCCGGCCCCGCGCGTCGGCCGTGGAGACGACCATGGCGTTCGGCTCGAACAGCCCGCCCTCCGTCGCGGCCTGCTTGAACCAGCGCGCGAACTGCTCGACGGGGGTCGCGGCCAGCTCGGCCTCGGACAGCCCCTCGGCGCGGTACTGCTTGCGCATCGAGGCGAGATCGAACGGCACGGCGGAGGCGGCTTCGCGGTCGGTCACGGCGCCCATCCTGCCGTATGCGCACCGCGGCCCGCCCGGCCCCCCGGCACCCGCGGTGTCCTTCGTCACGCCGTGGCACCGAGTGCCGCGACCCCTCCCCAACCGGGGCACTCGGGGATATGGTGCTTGGTCCCGCTCCGGCCGTACGACCGACGGCCGTACGGGGCATCCCAGAGGTGACCGCCGGGACCGCGAGTCGAGGACGAGACCGTGGATCCCTGGAGGCGCCGCACCGCCTTCGCCCAGGTCGCCGAAGATCACGATCACGAGGAGCCGCCTGATGTCCGACTTCGTACCCGGGCTAGAGGGAGTCGTCGCCTTCGAGACGGAGATCGCCGAACCCGACAAGGAGGGCGGCGCCCTTCGCTACCGCGGCGTCGACATCGAGGACCTGGTCGGGCACGTCTCCTTCGGCAACGTGTGGGGCCTGCTCGTCGACGGGGCCTTCAACCCCGGCCTGCCGCCCGCCGAGCCGTTCCCGATCCCCGTGCACTCCGGTGACATCCGCGTCGACGTGCAGTCGGCGCTGGCCATGCTGGCGCCGGTCTGGGGCCTCAAACCCCTCCTGGACATCGACGCGGGGCAGGCCCGCGCGGACCTCGCCCGAGCCGCCGTCATGGCCCTGTCCTACGTCGCCCAGTCCGCCCGCGGCCAGGGCCGGCCCATGGTCCCGCAGCGCGAGATCGACAAGGCCCGGTCGGTCGTCGAACGCTTCATGGTCCGCTGGCGCGGGGAGCCCGACCCCAAGCACGTCGCCGCGGTCGACGCCTACTGGACCTCCGCCGCCGAGCACGGCATGAACGCCTCCACCTTCACCGCCCGCGTCATCGCCTCCACCGGCGCCGACGTGGCGGCGGCCCTCTCCGGGGCGGTGGGAGCCATGTCGGGACCGCTGCACGGCGGCGCCCCCTCCCGCGTCCTGCACATGATCGAGGAGATCGAGCGCACCGGGGACGCCGAGGCCTACGTCAAGAAGACCCTCGACGCCGGCGAACGCCTCATGGGCTTCGGCCACCGCGTCTACCGCGCCGAGGACCCCCGCGCCCGCGTCCTGCGCCGCACCGCCCGCGAACTGGGCGCCCCGCGCTACGAGGTCGCCGAAGCCCTGGAGAAGGCCGCCCTGGCCGAGCTGCACGCCCGCCGCCCCGACCGGGTCCTGGCCACCAACGTCGAGTTCTGGGCGGCGATCGTGCTGGACTTCGCCGAGGTCCCGGCCCCCATGTTCACCGCGATGTTCACCTGCGCCCGCACCGCGGGCTGGTCCGCCCACATCCTTGAGCAGAAGCGCACCGGCCGCCTGGTCCGCCCCTCCGCCCGCTACACCGGCCCCGGCTCCCGCGACCCCCGCGAGATCGAGGGCCACACCGGCATCACGGCCTGACCCCGCCCGCGAACGCAGACGACCCGCGAGTCTGGTTCCTCCACTGGAGGAGCCGGCCGGACGTACCGGCGACTCGCGGGTCGGGTGACTGCTCGGGATTGGGCCGGCCGCACGCCATCTTCCACGCGCTGGTCCGGCACCGCACAGAGTGGATGCCGGGCCGCTAGCCCGCAGCCACCTCACGCGTCCGGTTCTCATACATCTGCCGAACCACCTCCCTTCTCGTGTACGGCCCACCATAAGAAGCGGCCGGGCACCGATCAATCGGTTTTCCGATCCGATTCGCCCCCGCTGTCCCGTGGGCCGGGTTTCCGCAGTACAACGATTTCCGCGAACTTGCGGGAACTCGGTGTGTGCTGCATCACGTTCGAGTTGAATGAAGGCCAGTGAGCGAACCGACGTACGGTACGGCGGACACAGCGCGCAGGGGGTCCAGGTGAGTGCTTCCCGGCATAGTGGGGCCACCGACGAGCTGGGGCCGGACGAGCCGGAACAGCCCGAGCGGGACGGCGCGGACCTGCTGGCCGCGCTGCTCGACGGGATGGACGCGGCCCTGTGCGCCTTCGACGCGGACGGCGTCGTCACCCACTGGAACCGCGAGGCCGAGCGGATCCTCGGCTGGAGCGCGGAGGAGGCCGTGGGCCGGCAGGGCTTCGCGGGGTGGGCCGTGCGCAGGGCGGACGCCGGTGAGGTCGAGGACCGGCTGCTGTCCGCGATGCGGGCCCCGGGGCGCCAGGTGAACGAGTTCGCGCTGCTGACCAAGGACGGCGGGCGGGTCCTGGTGCGCACCCAGTCCGCGGCGGTGCGCGGTCCCGACGGGAAGCCCGCGGGGGTGTACTGCGCGTTCAGCGAGGTGCACGCGCAGATCGACCTGGAGCGCTCCATCGCGCTGAGCGAGGCCCTGCTGGAGGACGCGAGCTGGGGGGTCGTCCTGGTCGACGCGGACCTGCGCCCGGCCGTGGTCAACGCGCACGCGGCGCGGGCACTGGGGGCCGGGCGCGCCTCCGTGCTGGGGCGGCCGCTCGGCGACCTGCTCGTCCAGGGCGTCGAGGAGGTGGAGAACGCGCTGACGCACGTCCTGGCCGAGGGGACGCCGCCCGCGCCCGCCGAGGTCTGGGTGAGCGTGCGCACCCCGGAGGGGGAGCGCCGCCGCTGCTGGCGCAGCGGGTTCGTGCGGCTGGCCTCGCCGCTCGCGGAGGAGCCGGTGCCGTTGGGCGTCGGCTGGCTGTTCCAGGAACGTCACGGAGTGGAAGCAGGGCGAGCAGGAGGCGGCTCTGCTGCGGTTCCGGGCCAATCAGCTGCACCGGGCGGCGCGGGCCGCGGCCGAGTGCGAGGACCCGGCGGAGGCGGCGGTCGTCCATCTCGACTTCGCGCTCGCCGGGTTCGCCGACCACGCGCTGATCGACCGGGTCGTGGGCGGCTCGGTGGTGGACACCGACGAGGCGGAGCCGGTCCGGCTGGTCCGGGTCGTGGCCACGCCGTCCGGCGCGCCGGGTCCGAGCGTGCCGTCCGGTACGTCCGGGATGCCGGTGCGCTACGGGGAGTCGCATCCGGCGGTGCAGTGCGTGGAGCGGGTGGGCTCGGTGCGGGCCAGCGCCGGGGTCCGGCCGGTGCCTGCCGAGAAGGCGCGGGCGTGGGCCGAGGCCCGCCAGTGGCCGTCGGACACGGTGCACGGCCTGTGCGCGGTGCTGCGCAGCCGGGGGCGGACGCTCGGCGTCGTGACGTTCCTGCGCAGCGGGGGGCGGAGCGCGTTCGAGCGGTCCGACGCGATGTACGCCGAGGACGTGGCGGTCCGGATCGCGACGGCGCTGGACCTGGCCGGCGCGGTGGACAAGCGGTAGCGGGGCGGCGGCGTGGTGCCGGGCAGGGGGCGCGCGGTGCCGTCCGCGGGCCGCTCAGCGCCGGTAGAAGATGCGGTCCCGGTACTCGTCCAGCACGCGCCCGTTCCATTCGTGGCCGCCGTCGACGTTGCCCGAGCGCAGCAGCGGCGGTTCGACGCCGCGCTCGGCGAGGGTGCCGGCCGCCGTCGCCATCACGGCCTGGAGCAGGGCGCTGGTGACGACCGTGGAGGCGGGCGCGAAGGGCGCCGGGACGGTGTCGAGGGTGAGTTCCGCGTCCCCGACGGCGATCTTGGAGTCCAGCACGATGTCGCAGTGGTCCTTGAGGAAGGTGCCGGAGACGTGCCGGGAGTCCGTCTCGGACGCGTAGGCCACCGAGGTCACGCCGATGACCCGGACGCCGAGGGCGCGGGCGTTCACGGCCATCTCCACGGGCAGGGCGTTGCGCCCGGACAGGGAGACGATCACCAGGGCGTCGCCCTCGCGCAGCGGGGAGGAGGCCAGTACGGCACTGGCGAGACCGTCGACGCGTTCGAGCGCGGAGCCGAGCGTGGCGGGCATCACGTCGACGCCGACGACGCCGGGCACGGTGAGCAGGTTCATCAGGGCGAGTCCGCCGGCGCGGTAGACCACGTCCTGGGCGGCGAGCGAGGAGTGACCGGCGCCGAAGGCGAAGAGCCGCCCGCCGTTCTGTACGGTGTCGGCGAGCAGCGTGCCGGCCGCCCCGATGGTCTCGGCCTCCTCGTCGCGGACGCGTCGCAGCAGGTCGATCGCCGCGTCGAGGTACTGGCCGGCCGGCTTGCGGTCGCTCATGCGGGGCCCCTTCGGTGTGGCTGCGTCGCGGATCACGGTGCGGTCTGGACCAGTGCGGTGTCAATACGGCGGGACGGGGGCCGCGGGCCCGGCTTTCGGCGGCGAGGCACGCTTGTCGGTGGTATGCGTCAGAATTGGGTTCAGGGCCAGCGCACGAGCCGGTGGGCCGTAGCCCTCGGCAATCTCATCAAGGGGCACGTATGTCCGGACTGATCGACACCACGGAGATGTATCTCCGCACCATCCTCGAGCTGGAGGAGGAAGGTGTGGTCCCGATGCGCGCCCGGATCGCCGAGCGGCTCGACCAGAGCGGCCCGACGGTGAGCCAGACGGTGGCGCGCATGGAGCGCGACGGTCTGGTGTCCGTGGCGGCCGACCGCCACCTGGAGCTGACCGAGGAGGGCCGGCGGCTGGCGACGCGGGTGATGCGCAAGCACCGGCTCGCCGAGTGCCTGCTCGTCGACGTGATCGGGCTGGAGTGGGAGCAGGTGCACGCCGAGGCGTGCCGCTGGGAGCACGTGATGAGCGAGGCCGTCGAGCGCCGCGTTCTGGAGCTGCTGCGGCACCCGACCGAGTCGCCGTACGGGAACCCGATCCCGGGCCTGGAGGAGCTGGGCGAGACGGACGCCGCCGATCCGTTCCTGGACGTGGGCATGGTCTCGCTGGCCGATCTCGACCCGGGGATCGAGGGCAAGACGGTCGTCGTGCGCCGGATCGGCGAGCCCATCCAGACGGACGCGCAGCTGATGTACACGCTGCGCCGGGCGGGTGTGCAGCCCGGTTCGGTGGTGAGCGTGACCGAGTCGGCGGGCGGGGTGCTGGTGGGCAGCGGCGGCGAGGCGGCCGAGCTGGAGGCGGACACCGCCTCCCACGTGTTCGTCGCCAAGCGCTGAGCGGACCGGCTCCCGGGCCGTCCCGCCCCGGCCTTCGGACGGGAGGGGCGTACCGCGTGGATCCCGTCGATTCCGGGTCTCAGTACGCCGAATCGCAGCGCTCGGGCGCTTCCCGTGCGAGGCTGTGGCGTGAGGCGTATGAGGGAGGGGCTCTTGGCCGTGGCCTGACAGGGATGTCGCCCGGTCGGAGAGGGGGAGAACGTGCCGGAGAGACGGAGAGGGCCCCGGCGCCTTGCGGCGCCGGGGCCTGTCCTCCCCTGTGCTGACCCGGAGCCCCGAGCTCTCAGGGTCAATCCCGTCGGACCGTTTTCCCCGAGCGGTCCGCCTCCCGTTGGAGATCTCCCCCGGGCGGCGGCGATCAATCCCCGAGGGGTGTCACTCGATTGAGGGTTGTTACCCACTGGGACGGATTTTTCGAATAGGCATTCGATACTCTGCGAGCGGCCGTCGGCAGGGCGGCGGGAACGGCAAGGCACGGCAGGCAGGACACGGTTCACAGGACCGGCCGGCCCGGCAGGGGCGGACGGTCCGAGCGGAGCTTGGGGGTGCCAGGATCCATGGCGCGGCGCATCGACGTGACCGGCGCGGGCGGGGTACGCCTCGCGGCCTGGGAGTTCGGGGACCCTCCCAAGACCGACCGGACGCGGAGCACGCCCCCCGCGGACGGCCCCGGAGGGCTTCCGGGCGTGCTGTTACTGCACGGTCTGATGGGGCGGGCCTCGCACTGGGCGCCCACGGCCCGCTGGCTCTCCGCCCGCCACCGGGCGGTCGCCCTCGACCAGCGCGGTCACGGCCGCAGCGACAAGCCCCCGCGGGCGTCCTACACCCGGGAGGCCTACGTCGAGGACGTCGAGGCCGCCCTGGAGCAGCTCGGCCTCGGCCCGGCCGTCCTGATCGGCCACGCCATGGGCGCGCTGACCGCCTGGCAGCTCGCCGCCAAACGCCCCGACCTGGTCCGCGGTCTGATCATCTGCGACATGCGGGCCTCGGCGCTCGGTGCCGCCTCGCAGCACACCTGGACCGAGTGGTTCCGCGCCTGGCCGGTTCCGTTCGCCACGCTCGCCGACGTACGCAAGTGGTTCGGCGAGGACGATCCGTGGGTGGAGCGTCCCAATCCGGCCAGGGGCGAGTTCTACGCCGAGGTGATGTCCGAGTCGCCGGACGGCTGGCGGCCGGTGTTCGAGCCGGAGCAGATGCTCAGGTCCCGCGAGACCTGGGTGTACGACGCCCACTGGGAGGAGCTGGCGCAGGTGCGCTGCCCGACCCTGGTCGTCCGCGGCCTCGACGGCGAGCTGGGCCGCGCCGAGGCGCAGGAGATGGTCCGGGTGCTGCCGCGCGGCCAGTACGCGGAGGTCGCCGACGCCGGCCACCTCGTCCACTACGACCAGCCGGAGGCCTGGCGGGCGGCCATCGAACCGTTCCTGGACACGCTCAGGGACGCCTGAGCGCCGCCGGGCCCCGCACGGGCCGCCTCACCCCTTGCTGACCGCCGAGAGGATCTCCGGCAGCCGTTGCGACGTGCGCGGCGCGGCCAGCCGCAGGCCGAGCAGCGTCAGCGCGGCGCCGTACACCGCGCCCACCGGCAGCAGCAGCCAGCCACGGCCGGCGCCCGCGCTCACGTTCAGCCAGATGGTCAGCGCGATCACGGGAGCGCACAGCAGGGCCGCGCCCGCCATCCCGCCGAAGATCGAGATCCAGGCCAGCCCGGCCTGCCCGGGGGCGATGTTCTTGTACCCCTCCTGCGGGATCGAGTACGGGAAGCGCGCCGAGGTCCACGCGCCGGCCGCCAGCAGCGCGCCGAGCAGTGCGTAGGACAGGCCGAGCGCCTCGGGCAGGGTCCGCCAGTCGTCGAGCATCGCGGTGGTCAGGACGGTCACGAGGGTGGCGTACGGCAGGGTGATCAGCAGCAGCGCCAGCGCGCGGGCGCGCAGCTCGACGTAGGCGTCCCGCGGCGACGAGATCGTCATCGCGACCATCCAGAACGCGGACGTGTCCTGCCCGAACTGGTTGAACATCTGGATGCCGAGCATTCCGGCGGCGAAGCAGGCGAAGTACACCGAGCCGGTGCCCTGCCAGGCGTTGAACACCGGCACGATCAGGCCGATGGCCAGCGAGGTCACCCAGGCGGCCTTGGTCTTGGGGTCGCGCCACCCATAGCGCAGGGTGCGCTCCATGGTGGTGCCGGTGCGGCCGGGCGGCAGCAGCCGGGCCAGGCCGGACGAGCCGCGCTCGCGGACCGGCCGGGCGTCGCTCTGCAGCGTGGAGCCGTCGGGCGTGGTCATCAGCCGCGTCAGATGGCGCGACCACACCCGCAGCAGCAGCACCAGGGCCGCCGCGGTCAGCGCGAGCTGGGCCAGCGCGACGCCGTACGACCCGTCGCTCGCCGCGTCCGTCGCGCCGATCGCGGCGGCCGGCGGGATCCAGCGCAGCACGTCGGCCGGTGTGTCCAGCTGCCCGAGACCGGACGAACCGAGCCGCTGGGCGCCGAAGTTGACGAGCTGTGCGCCGACCGCGACGAACAGTCCGCTCAGCACCGCCAGGTCGCGCCCCTTGCGGCTGGTCAGCAGCCGCACATTGGCGGCGGCCACCGTCCGCGCGAGGGTCACGCACACCAGCAGCGCGAGGACGGCCCCGACGGCGCCGACGGCGTACGCCGCCCCGCCGTGCGCGACCGCGACCACGGAGCCGGCGAACACGCACAGCGTGAACAGCGGTCCGAGGCCCACGAGCGAGGCCGTGAGCAGGGCCCGGACCAGCGGGCGGGGCCGCAGCGGCAGCATCACCAGGCGGGTGGGGTCCAGGGTCTCGTCGCCGCTCGGGAAGAACAGCGGCAGCACCGCCCAGCCGAGGCCCAGCACCGCCGCCAGCAGGATCACCAGCGCGTCCGCGTGCGCGTGGCCGCGCAGCGCGACCAGGCCGACCAGCAGGAGCGCGGCGAAGAACAGGGAGACGACGGCCGAGGCGATGTAGGCGGCCCGCCGGCCGCCGGACTGCCGCAGTCCGTTGCGCAGCAGGGACAGTTTCAGCCGTACGAAGACGGAGGTGACGGAGGCGGTGCCGGCGGCGGACGGGCCGGGCGGACCGGACGCGGCGGACATGAGGGGCGTGGCCGGCGCGCTCATCGCGACCCCCCGCCCAGCCAGTCCAGGTCGGGCCCGGCGTCCCGGCTGCCGGCGCCGACGAGTTCGAGGAAGGCCTGCTGCAACGTGGGCGCCTCGCCGCGCACTTCGGCGAGCGGGCCGGTGGCGCGGATGCGGCCGGCGGCCATGACGGCCACCCAGTCGCACAGCGACTCCACCAGCTCCATGACGTGGGAGGAGAAGACGACGGTGGCGCCGGAGGCGGTGTAGCGCTCCAGGACGCCCCGGATGGTCTGCGCGGAGACCGGGTCGACGCCCTCGAACGGCTCGTCCAGGAAGAGCACTTCCGGATTGTGCAGCAGCGCGGAGGCGAGCCCGATCTTCTTGCGCATGCCGGTCGAGTAGTCGACGACCAGCTTGTGCTGGGCCCCGGCCAGGTCCAGCACGTCCAGCAACTGCGTGGCCCGCCGGTCGACCTCGGCGCCGGGCAGCCCGCGCAACCGGCCCGTGTAGCCGAGCAGTTCCCGCCCCGACAGCCGCTCGAACAGCCGCAGCCCCTCGGGCAGCACCCCGATCCTGGCCTTCACCTCGGCCGGATCGCGCCACACGTCGTGCCCGACCACCTCGACGGATCCCTGGTCCGGCCGCAGCAGCCCGGTCACCATGGACAAGGTGGTGGTCTTCCCCGCCCCGTTCGGCCCGACGAGCCCGATGAACCTGCCCGCGGGCAGCTCCAGGTCGATCCCGCCCACGGCGACCTGCTGACCGAACCGCTTCCAGAGCCCCCGCACCCGCACCGCACTCGCACTCACCACGTCTCCCTCCGTTCCCATGCACCCTACGGGGGAGCGGCGCCGCCGAAGGAGCGCGGGGAACGGCGGCGGAAGGACAGGGCAGGGCAGGGCAGTCGAAGAGGCGCGCCTAGCGGTCCCTGCCGCACGCGTACGCCAGCGGCGAGATCAACTCCTCCACGTCCGGCAGCCACCGGTTCGCCGCGGTGGGCCGGCGGACCCACTGCACGGCCCCCCACAGCCCGTACCGCGTGGGCGGCGCGGCCACGTACGCGCCCTCCCCGAGCACGGCCAGATCCAGAGCCCGGGGCGACCACCCGAGCCGCCGCACAAGATCGGGCACCTTCACCGCGGCCCCCGGCAGGACGAAGAACCGCATCCGCCGGTCCGGCGCGAGGGTCACAGGGCCGAGCGCAAGCTCCATCCGCTCCATGCGGGCGAGCGCCAGGAACCCCGCGCTCTCGGGCACGTCGATCGCGTCGAACGTGCGTCCCGTGGGCAGCAGGATCGACGCGGACGGCTGCTGCTGCCACATCCGGCGGGCGACGGTCGCGCTGCCCGTCGCCCGGACCGCCCAGTCCTCGCGCGGCGGGTGCGCCCCGGGGGCGGGGCAGTCGGGGTTCCCGCAGGAGCACTGCCGCACTCCGTCGGCGGCCTCCACCCAGGTGCCGGGGAGCACGTCCCAGTGGCGCTCCTCGGCATAGCGTACGGCGGTCTCCAGTAGGGATGTTCCGCGCTGCCGCGGGATCTGGGCGGCTTCGGTGCCCGGGATGGTCTCTTCCACGTGGGACTCAACTCCCGCGCCCACCGGGGGTTACGGGGCCCGCGCCTTCCGTTGCGCGCGGGGGAGGGGCACCGATGCCGCATTCGGGGCGCATGGGTGCATACGTGGGGGCGCGCAGGAGGATTCGCCGTGGGAGCTGGGTAGCCAGGTCTGGGGCCGGCGGCGACCGTCACCCCGGCAATACAGGCAAGCTTCGCAAGTCTCGCATTGTCGGCACATCGACGGGGCATTGATCTTCCCAGCCGGATCTTCTCGTCCGCCGGGACAGCATCGGGACCGCATGAGACCGCATGGGGGTTACGCCATGGCCGCAAGGCCTCTCGTCGCGCGGCAGCCGAACGAACGACTGCAGGCGCTCATTCAGGAAGCGGGTTGCTCGAACGCGGGCCTGGCCCGCCGGGTCAACATGTGCGGGGTCGAGCACGGTCTCGATCTGCGGTACGACAAGACCTCCGTGGCCCGCTGGCTGCGCGGGCAGCAACCGCGGGGCCGGGCACCGGCGATCATCGCCGAGGCGCTCGGACGCAAGCTCGGCCGCACGGTCACGATCGACGAGATCGGCATGGCCAACGGCAAGAACCTCGCCTCGGGCGTCGGTCTCCAGTTCTCGCCGACGGTACTGGGGGCCATCGAGCAGGTCTGCGAGCTGTGGCGCAGCGACGTGGGGCGCCGGGACTTCCTGTCCGGCTCCTCCGTCGCCGCCTCCGCGCTCGTCGAACCCAGCCGGGACTGGCTGATTTCCGCCCCCGACTCGCAGGTGTCGCGCTCGGCCGGGCCGCGGGTGGGCCGGTCCGACGTGGCGGCCGTGCGGGCGATGACGCAGGCGCTGGTGGACCTGGACCACCAGTACGGCAGCGGGCATGTCCGCCCGGTGCTCGTGCACTATCTGAACAGCGTCGTCTCCGGACTGCTGGCGGGCTCCTACCGGGAGGCGGTCGGGCGGGAACTGTTCGCCACGGTCGCCCGGTTGACCGAGCTGGCCGGGTACATGGCCGTCGACACCGGCCAGCCCGGCCTCGCCCAGCGGTACTACATCCAGTCGCTGCGGCTCGCGCAGGCGGCCGGCGACCGCGGATACGGCGGGTATGTGCTCGCCGCGTCCATGAGCCACCTGGCCGCGCAGCTCGGAAACCCGCGGGAGATCGCGCAGTTGGCGCGGGCGGCGCAGGAGGGCGCGCGGGGGCGGGTCACACCGCGCGCGGAGGCGATGTTCCACGCCGCCGAGGCCCGCGGCCACGCGCTCCTCGGCGACGTACGGGCGGCCCACGAGGCGGCCGGGCGGGCGGTCGGCGCGATGGAGGCGGCCGATCCCGCCTCGGGGGACGACCCGGTGTGGATCGCCCACTTCGACCAGGCCTACCTCGCCGACGAGTTGGCGCACTGTCACCGTGACCTCGGGCAGGCCGACGCGGCGGCGCGGTACGCGCGGCAGTCCCTGGACGGGCATCCCGAGTCGCGGGCCCGCCGACGGGCCATCGGACATGTGCTGTTGGCCACTGCGCAGGTGCAGCAGCGCGAGATCGAACAGGCCTGTTCCACCGCGACGAAGGCGGTGGAACTCCTCGCGACGCTGCGCTCGAACCGGGGCGCCGAGTACCTGGAGGACTTCCAGGCGCGGTTGGAGCCGTACCGGGAGGAAGCGGTGGTCAGGGAGTTCGGGGCGCGGCTCGATCTGCGGGCCGCGGCGTGAGCCGACGCCCCTCGCGCACCTGAACGGGCCCCGGCCGGCGGCACGGTGGGCGGGCAGGGAGACGAACACCGTGCCGCCGCCCGGTTTTGTTACCGCCGTCACAGGGAAGGAGTGCACGCCCCTGCGGCGTGGCAGTGGGCTCCGGGGACCCGGTAGCGTGAGCCGACGATTCCGAAGGTCCCCCATTCGTAGGAGTCCCGGTGACGCAGAGTGGACAGGGCGAGGAGCCCTCGGCGCGGTTCGCGCACGAAGGCATCGTGCTGCCCTCGGACGGTGGCGAGCCCTTGCTGCCGGGTCCGCCCGGCGGGCCCGCCGCCCCGCAGGCCGGCCGGCCCGTACCCGCCTCGGCGCCGCCCGACGGCCAGGCCTGGGACCGGCCGTGGGGCCCCGAGCAGCAGAGCCCGCCCCCGGAGCAGGGGTGGGCCGCGCCGTCCACCGCCCAGCCCTGGGGGTCTTCGGAGCCCGCCGCGCAGGCCTGGCAGCCCGCGCAGGACGGCCCGCAGCCGCACGGCGCCCCGCCGCCCCAGGCGGGCCCCGGCCCGCTGCCCCCGGAGGACGCGCAGCCCCCGGCGTACGGCGGCCAGTCCTACGGCTCCCGGCCGCCCTACGAGCAGCAGCAGTACGGCCAGGCGTCCCCGCCGCCGCCCGGCGACGAGGGCGCCACGCAGTACCTGCCGCCGGTCGGGATACCCGCCGACGAGGGCGCGACGCAGTACATACCCCCCGTGGGACCGGGGGCGCTGCCTCCGGAGAGCCCCGCCGAGCCGCACGCCGAGTCGACGCGGTTCCTCGGCCGGGCACCGCAGTACCCCGCGCAGCCGGCGCCCGACCCGGACGCCGAGCCCACCCAGTTCATCGCGCCCGTGCCCGGCGGCCCGGCCGGCGCCCCGTACGGTGCCGCGCCCGGCGGTGACGAGGGGCGGCAGCCGCCCGCCGAGTTCGACAGCCTCTTCCGCGGCGCGCCGGGCGCCGACGGCCCGGCCGCGGCCACCCAGCAGATGCCCCGCTTCGACGAGCCGCAGCGCCCCGCCGACCCCTCCGGGTACGCCCCGCAGGGCCCGGGAGGCGGCGGTGGCGGCAGCAGGAGGCGCGGGAACGACGGCGGCGGCCGGGGAGGCCGGGGCGGGCGCACCGGTTCGCGTGTGCCGCTTCTGGCGGCCGTGGGCGTGGGCATCGCCGTCGTCGGTGTCGGAGCCGGCGCGATGATGGCCGGCGGGGGCGGCGAGGACGACAAGGACGCCAACCAGACGGTGTCCGCCACGGCCCCGGTCTCCGAGTCCGCTTCGGCCCCGCAGACGCCGTCCGCCGATCCGGTCCGGGAGCAGGCCGTCGAGCTGGACAAGCTGCTGGCCGAGAGCGGCACCGGCCGGAGCACGGTGATCAACGCCGTGGGGAACGTGAAGTCCTGCGACAACCTGCCCCAGGCGGCCAAGGACCTGCGCGAGGCCGCCAAGCAGCGCACGGGGCTCGTCAACAGCCTCTCCCAGCTGTCCGTGGACCAGCTGCCCCGGCACACCGAGCTGACCACCGCCCTCACCAAGGCGTGGCAGGCCTCGGCGTCGGCCGACAACCACTACGCGGCCTGGGCCGACCAGACGGCCGGCCGCAAGGGCTGCCGCAAGGGCCAGGCCCGCACCACCGACCAGACCCTGGCCGGCAACCGGGAGAGCGGCACGGCCAGCCAGGAGAAGGCCAAGGCCGCCGAACTCTGGAACGCCATAGCCAAGCAGTACGGCCTCACGGAACGCCAGCCGACCCAGCTCTGACACACGGGGCGGGGCGGGGAGGGCCGGGGCGAGCGGCCCGTGTGCCCGCCGTCGCGGCTCGGTCAGAGCACGTCGGCGTTCCGGAGGATGCGGACGGTGTCCACGGTGCCCTTGCGGGCCGAGACCAGGCGGCCGTCACGGACGACCTGGAGGGTGACCTCGGTGTTGACCAGGCGGGGGAAGCCGACCGAGGCCAGTTTGTCCGCGAAGGTCCACTGGAGGGTCGGCGTGAGTCCGCCCGTGTCGGCCCTCAGCCCGCCGTCGAGGGCCCGCCTGACCGTGCCGGAGTCGACCGCGCCGTCGCCGAGCGACTCGACGACCTCCTTGAGGACGGTGTACGCGATCCAGGTCGTCTGCACCCCGGCGTCCGCCTCGTCGATGTCGTTGTCGCCGAACGCCTCCTCCTTGATCACCTTCTTCATCCCGTCCCAGGCCGGGTCGTTCACCGGCGGGTACCAGCCGGTGACGTACGCCCCCTCGTAGGGGCCGGACGCCCCGCCGCTCGCGTTGACCGTGCTCTGGTCGACGCTGCCGAGCACGGTCGCCGTCCGTATGCCGGAACGGTCCGCGCGGGCCCGCCGGAAGGAGTCCATGAAGGTGCCGGTGCGGTCCCCGAGGACGGGCACGACGCACCCCGGCTCGTCCGCGTCGCCGGCCGAGCGCCCCAGCGCCTGCTCGGACTGGCCGTCGTACTCGGTGGCGTCCTCCGCCGCCCGCTGGTCGTGGGAGCGCTCGTGCCCGCCCGAGGTCAGCCCCGAGTCGAGCAGCACGGACAGCTGGTCGCCCGTGATGGTGTCGGGCCGGACGAGGGTGACGGGCCCGCACGGGCCGGCCAGCGCGCTGCCGAGGCCGGCGAGCAGCGCCGGCTGTCCGCCGTTGACCGGGTACGACAGCGGACTGGTGAACTCCTTGTTGGTGATGCCGTAGCCGCCGACGTACGGGATGCCGGCGCCCTCGAGGACGGTGAAGAAGGAGTCGGCGTGCTGGCTGTAGGAGCCGACGACGGCGACCGCGTTCTCCTTGACGGCCCGGCGGGCGCACTTCGCGGCGTCCACGCCGTTGTTGTGGTCGTTGCAGGTCAGGACGTTGAGCTTGCGGCCGCCGATGCCGCCCCGGTCGTTGATCCAGCGGGCGTAGGCCTGCGCGAAGGCGGGCATGCCGGGCTTGTCGGTCGCGCCGGTGTCCTGCGGCGCCCAGGTCATGACGGTGATCGTGTCGTCCCCGGAGTCCGCGCTGGTGCCGGGGACCACCCCGCAGCCGGCGACGAGCGACGCACACGCCACCAGGGCGCCCGCGGACAGCGCGGTGGTGCGAAGGGCCCGGGTACGGTCGCGGAGGCCGTCGGGGAACGTGCTGCGGATGGGTCGCCTGCCGGTCATGCACCCGCACGATTCCCCCACCCGGCCAACCCGGAAGTGACTTGGGGTCAACACGTGGTGACGCGGAGGTGAATTGCGGGGGCCGATGAGGTGCGCGCAGAGCGGAACGTACGATCGACGACCGTGCAAGGTTCGGAGAACTCTTCCCGTCGCGGCCGTCGCTCCTCCACCATGGGCGGCATGCCACTCAACGACATGCCGTGGTGGCGCTGGCGCAGCCAGGTGCGCTCCGCGCTCCACATGCTCTCCGCCCCCGCCTTCCAGCGGGACGTCTGGCTGGCCGGTGTGGACGGCTACGGGGACGTCACCGACGCGGTGTACCGGCTGGTCGAGGACACCTGGCTGGATCACTGGTCCGCCGAGAAGTACGTGGGCACGGTCTTCCGCGACTCGCAGGAGGCGGCGCTTGTCGACACCGCCGTGCTGCGGGTCCTGCGGATCATGCACCACGTGGGTCCGGACGCGCCGGTGCACGCCTACCTCGACCACCCCGACTGGCCGGAGGCGGTGCGGGCGGCGCGCGACGCGCACGTACGGCTGGCCACGAGCGACGGCGAGGACCCGGAGACGGAGCCGCGCACGCTGGAGGTGCTGCAGATCCTGACCCGGTCGGCCTGAGCGGGCGGCCGGGGTCCGACTGCCGGGACGGCGCTCGGTCACCGGGCCCCGGTGTGGGACCCTGTCCCGCATGAACGAGCAGTCCTCCGCGCCCGCCGCCCCGGCCGACCAGTACGTCCTCACCCTGTCCTGCCCCGACAAGCAGGGCATCGTGCACGCCGTGTCGAGCTACCTGTTCATGACCGGCTGCAACATCGAGGACAGCCAGCAGTTCGGCGACCACGACACGGGACTGTTCTTCATGCGCGTCCACTTCTCGGCGGAGGCGCCGGTGACCGTGGACAAGCTGCGCGCCAGTTTCGCGGCGATCGGCGACTCCTTCCACATGGACTGGCAGATCAACCGGGCCGACGAGAAGACCCGCGTGGTGCTCATGGTCAGCAGGTTCGGGCACTGCCTGAACGACCTGCTCTTCCGGGCCAGGACCGGCGCGCTGCGGGTGGAGATCGCCGCGGTGGTCTCCAACCACACCGACTTCGCCGAGCTGGTGGGGTCGTACGACGTCCCCTTCCACCACATTCCCGTGACCAGGGACACCAAGGCGGAGGCCGAGGCGCGGCTCCTGGAGATCGTGCGCGAGGAGAACGTCGAACTCGTCGTGCTGGCCCGCTACATGCAGGTCCTCTCCGACGACCTGTGCAAGCAGCTCAGCGGGCGGATCATCAACATCCACCACTCCTTCCTGCCGAGCTTCAAGGGCGCCAAGCCGTACCACCAGGCGCACGCGCGGGGCGTGAAGCTGATCGGCGCGACCGCGCACTATGTGACGGCCGACCTCGACGAGGGGCCGATCATCGAGCAGGAGGTCGAGCGGGTCGGCCACGACGTCACGCCGGACCAGCTGGTCGCGATCGGGCGGGACGTGGAGTGCCAGGCGCTGGCGCGGGCCGTGAAGTGGCACGCGGAGCGCAGGATTCTGCTGAACGGGCGTCGTACGGTCGTTTTCGCCTAGCAGCCCGGGGGTTCCGTCCCGTCGGCGGCCGGGGCAGTCGGTGGCTTGTCGCGCAGTTCCCCGCGCCCCTTCGGGGCACGTACCTCAAGGGGCGCGGGGAACTGCGCGAACGGCCCCCCCCACGCACCCGCGGTCGCCGACGAATCCGGGCCCACCCCCTACATCCGGCTCAGGCTCGCCGCCGCGAACAGCACGTCCCGGATCGCCTCCCGGTCCCCGACCTGCCCCGCCACGGCCTCCGCCGGAGGCACCCGGCCCGCGGCCAGCCGGCAGAACTCCACCCCGTCCAGCGCGACATGGGCCACCTCGTGGTCGGCGGAGCCCACCGCCGCGGGGGAGTCGAGCGGGATGAGCCACTCGCCGCCGCCCGAACCCTCGATCTCCAGCCGCAGACTGCGCCCCGGCGCACCGGCGGCGACCAGGTGCCGGCGCTCGCCGGGCGCGCTCAGCCCGGCCCGGCGGCGGGCCGCCAGGACGCCCGGCAGCATCCGGGCCGCGAGGTCGATCATGCGGTTCAGATGGCGCGCGGAGGGCGGCTCGTACGGGTAGTCCACCGCGTCCGCGATGTCCTCCGCGTGCACCCAGCACTCGAACGCCCGGTCCAGCATCGCGTCGTGCAGGGGCAGCTCGAAGTCGCCGTACGAGACCGGCATCCCGCCCGCGTCGTCGGTGAACGACACCGTCCGGACGATGCCGTGGCTCTGCTCGCGCCAGGGGACCCGCACCGCGCGGCTGGGCGGACGGTGCGAGGCCTTCCAGTACGCCTCGGTGCGGCCGGCCGGTGCCGCGGTGGGCGCGCTGATGTCGCCCAGCGGGTCGGCCAGGCCCAGGGAGACCGCGACCATCCCGTCGACCGTCAGCAGATGCGCGATGACCCCGGCGACGGTGGTACGGCGGTTCGCGGCGCCGTCGGCCTCGAACCAGCGCAGCCGGACCGGCGCGTGCCACTCGGCGTCCCCGATGTCCTGGAGCAGCGCGTCCAGCCGCGCCGCCTCGGCGTCGTAGGGCGTGGCCCACTCGGGCACCGGGATGACCGGCGCCCGCCGCTCCAGGCAGCCGTCCAGGACGCGGGTGCGCAGGGTGGGGTCCAGATCGAGGTTCTCCGGGCGCTGGAGCAGCCCGACGGCCTCGCGCAGGCGCTGCGCCTCCTCGGCACAGGCCTCGCACTCCCCGAGGTGCGCCTCGACGGCCGCCGCCTCCTGCGGCGAGCAGGCGGCCAGCGCCCACGCCCCGAGCAGCGAGGTGAGCACCTGGTGCTCCAGCACGGCAGGCACCACCTCGGGCGGTGTCCGGGCGTCGTCCTCGACGGGCGCCCGCGGCAGCGGTACGCGCGCCGCGGAGCCGCCGTGGTCGTACGGGGCCCCGGCGGCCCCGGCGGCACCGAAGCCGTCGCAGAGCCGGCCGCGGCCGTCCTTGTCCTCGTGCTCCTCGTACGGGCCATTCACGCCGCACCCCCGTACTCCGGCGGAGTCCCGGGCGGGTCCGGGGCGGTGCCGGCGTCGCGGGCGGTGGCGAGGAGCTGGAGGCCCAGCCGGAGGCGGCGCCGGGCCTCGTCCTCCGTGACGCCGAGGTCGGCGGCGGTCTGGCGGTAGTCGCGGCGCTGGAAGTAGGCCAGCTCCAGGGCGTCCCGCAGCGGGGCCGGCATGGACTGCACGATGTAGTCGGCGCGGGCGGCGACCGAGGCGTGGCGCACCTTGCTCTCCAGCTCCTCGGCGGTGCCGGGACCGCCGAGGGCGAGGGCGGCCGTCTCCGTGGCGCGCAGCCGCCGCACGGCGAAACGGTGGGTCAGCGTCGCCACCCAGGTGCGCAGCGGGCCCTGCCGGGGGTCGTAGGTGTCCGGATACTCCCAGACGTACGCGAACACGTCGCGTGTGATGCGGTCGGCGGCCCGCTCGTCATTGAGCACACGGTGCGCCAGACCGTGCACGAGCGAGGCGAACCGGTCGTACAGCTCGCCCAGGGCGGCGGCCTCGCCGCGCGCGAGTCGCTGCTGCATCTTGCGGTCCCAGCGCGGTGGTACGTCCCTTTTCGCCATGCGGCCCCGCCACCTCCCGTCCGTCCCGGTTCACCAGCCTGCGGCCACCGCTTCCCAGAATGTAGTCGGCATGTCCGGCGCCGCACGCCCCTTTGTGCCAACGCGCGCCCCCGAGGGGGCGCAGGTGATAAACGCCTCGCCCACCCCCTATGGTGCGATCAGATCCGACCGAACAGGATCGAAACCGTCTGAAACAAGCCTCTTCTGATCGAACCCCGTTTTCGACCGGGCGTTTGCGGGAACGGCCGCTGGGCAGGCGCGCGCCCAGGAAGCGTAAGTATGTCTTCCGTTTCGGGTGAATCCAGACGTACGGCGAATGAAGGGCATGGTGGTGGCGTTCAATGTGACCGGCGGCGAGCGGGGCCGGTGGGCCGTGCTCCAGGTGTCGGGCGAACTGGACCTGGTGACGTCGCCGGTGCTGCGGCAGCGCGTGCACGACGAAGTGGCCGAGGGGCGGCACAGCCTCGTCCTGGATCTCTCCGAGGTCCTGTTCTGCGACTCCAGCGGCGTCGGCGTGCTCATCGCCTCCCGGCGGCTCATCCGCTCCTGCCAGGGCCGGCTGCGCCTGATACTGCCGGCCCAGGGAGCCGCCGACGGCTCCCACGTCAACCGCGTCCTCGGCGCGCTGGGAGTGCGCCGGCTCTTCGACTGCCACCCCGACCTCGCCTCGGCGACCGGGGACGAGCCGCGGTCCCTGTCCGCGTAGCTCCGGACCTCCCGCGCGGATGTCGCGGATCGTGGCGCAGGAGCGTCACAGAGCGTTGATACCGGGTTGTGTCCGCCATGTGACCCGTCACGGACCGGAGTCGGTGCCACGCTCCGGTACCTTGTGGTGGATGCGAGTGCCTCCGAGCGCCGACCGTGCCGCCGTCGCCCCCGGGGCGGCCCCGGAACCGACGGCGCGCGCCTTGCCCCGCAGGGCGGAGGGGCCGTTGGCCGCCGTCCGTTCGACTTCCCGGATCGGGCGTCGCACAGTATGCCGCACGGGTACTCCTTCGCGCTGGAATATGCCTGAAGCGCTTGTTGCGGTGACGGAACGTCAACCATGCTGTCTCGCAAGGGATTCACGTTCCGTGATCCCTTCCCCGGCCGTTGTTCTGGTCATGTTGGCTATGGCTACGATCGTGGCCCTCATGAGGCGCGAGCCTTTGTGTCCGCCGGTTCGGATGGTGTGAGCGGTGCAGGTGCTTCAAGTGCAGCTGGAGGTACGACCCGACCCCTCGGAAGTGGGGCGTGCCCGGCGGTGGGCGCGCTCGCGGCTCGCCGGTTCGGGGATACGGTCCGACGAGCCCATTGCCGAGACGCTGGTCCTCATCGTCTCCGAACTGGTCACCAACGCCGTGGTGCACACCGGCTGTTCGGCCGTGCTGCGGCTGGTGCTGCCGGGCGCGGTGAGCGAGGGGACCGGGGAGGCCACCGTCCGCCTCGAAGTGGACGACGCCAGTGACCGGGCCCCGGTGCCCCGCTGTGTGGACGGCCAGGCGACGGGCGGCCGGGGCCTCGCCCTCGTCGACGGTCTCGCCGACCGCTGGGGCTGGAGCCGGGAGGGCACCGGCAAGCGCATCTGGTGCGAACTGGACCGCTGCGCCGAGCGCGAGGACGCCGTGCCGGTCCGCGGCGGCGACGGTGGCGCGGTGGCGTACGGGGGGTTCACGTACGAAGTCGTGTAGCGGGCCCGGCGACGTGTGCCGCGCGGGGTGCACGAGGCTCTGTACTCACCCGGGGCGATGCGGCAGTGCGCCGGGTGTGCTTCCGTGCGCGTCCTTCGCGAACCCGGACATAAGGGATGAACAACCCCGGGCCGGTTGACGGATCGTGACCGCTTCCTCACGCTTGTAGGCAACGATTCGCCGCGAGGGGACGACGAGGGTTCGGTGACGGAGCCCTTGGCGAGTGTGGGTCGTATGTCGGCGGCGGTTCCCTCGGGGGCGACGGGAGCCGGGCGGGAGCGCCGGAGTCGGGCGGCGGCGCGCGATGCCGTGCTCGGGGCGGACAGCGCCGCGCCGCCGACCGGCAAGTCCCGGGGGCGGCCTCCTACTGTCCACAGGCTGTGGAAAACTCCGCCCGGAACGTCCGCCGGTACCCGGTCGGCGTGACCCCGAGCGCCGCCTGGAGATGCTGCCGCATCGACTGGGCCGTGCCGAAACCCGCGTCGCGGGCCACCTGGTCGACGGACAGGGCGGTGGACTCCAGCAGATGCCGGGCCCGTTCGACCCGCTGCCGGGTGAGCCACTGGCCCGGACTGACGCCGACCTCCTCGCGGAAGCGGCGGGTGAAGGTGCGTACCGACATCGCCTCCTGGGCGGCCATGTCCCGCAGCTGGATCGGGTCCTGGAGGCGGCCGAGCGCCCAGGCGCGGGCGCTGGTCGTGGAGGACTGCTGCGGATCGGGCACCGGCCGCTCGATGTACTGCGCCTGCCCGCCGTCCCGATGGGGCGGTACGACGGTGCGGCGGGCCACGTCGTTGGCGACGGCCGTGCCGTGGTCCCGGCGCACGATGTGGACGCACAGGTCGATCCCGGCCGCGACCCCGGCCGAGGTGAGCACGTCGCCGTCGTCGACGAACAGCACGTCGGCGTCCACCCGCACCTTCGGGAACAGCCGCTGGAAGTGCTCGGCGGAGGCCCAGTGCGTGGTCGCCGGGCGGCCGTCCAGATGCCCGGCGGCGGCCAGCACGAACCCGCCCGTGCAGATCGCGACCAGCCGGGCGCCGGGCCGGACGAGGGTCAGCGCGGCGGCCAACTCCTCGGTCAGCAGGCCCTCTTCGTAGACCGGGCCCAGCTCGTAGGAGGCCGGGACGACGACCGTGTCGGCGGTGGCCAGCGCCTCCGGGCCGTGCCCGACCACGATCGCGAAGTCGGCGTCGGTGTCGACCGGCCCCGGCGCCCGGACCGAGCAGGTGACCACCTCGTACAGGGGACGCCTGCGCTCGTCCCTGGCGAGACCGAAGATGCGCTGGGGGATGCCCAGCTCGAAGGGCAGGATGCCGTCGAGGGCGAGCACGACGACGCGGTGCGGGCGGTCGGCGCGGTGCGGCTGGTCCGTGTCGGCGGCCGGGAGCGGGCGATCGGGTGTCATGGCCCGATCCTAGCTAACCCTGTCTTTCGGGCCACTCGATCGGGCGGCTCCCGCGGCGGATGCTCGACGGCGTGACCGAGACAACCGAAGCCGCAGCACCCCTGCACCAGCCGGAACCCGCCCGACCGCGCCGCCGGACGCACCGCGCCTGGTGGGTCGCCGCCGTCACCTTCGTGACGATCATCGGGGCCGCCGCCTTCCGCTCGCTGCCCGGCATCCTCATCGACCCGCTCCACCAGGAGTTCGGCTGGTCGCGCGGCACGATCGGCGCCGCCGTCTCCGTCAACCTCGCGCTCTACGGGCTGACCGCGCCCTTCGCCGCCGCGCTGATGGACCGCTTCGGCATCCGGCGGGTGGTCGCCGTCGCCCTGGCCGTGATCGCGCTCGGCTCCGGACTGACCGTGTGGATGGACTCCGCCTGGCAGCTCATCCTGTGCTGGGGCCTGCTGGTCGGCCTCGGTTCCGGCTCGATGGCCCTGGCCTTCGCCGCCACCGTCACCAACCGCTGGTTCACCGAGCGGCGCGGCCTGGTCACCGGGGTCCTCACCGCCGCCTCCGCCTCCGGGCAGCTGATCTTCCTGCCGCTGCTGTCCTGGATCGTCGAGACGTACGACTGGCGGCCGGCGGCCGTCACCGTCGCCCTGGCCGCGCTCGCCGTCATCCCCTTCGTCTGGCTCCTGCTGCACGACCACCCGGCCGAACGTCGGCCAGAAGCCGTACGGCGCCGAGGAGTTCGTGCCCAAGCCCGCCCCCGTGCCCGGCGCCGCCCGGCGCACCCTCGCGGTCCTGTTCTCCGCCGTGCGCACCGGACCGTTCTGGCTGCTGGCGGGCACCTTCGCGATCTGCGGCGCCTCCACCAACGGCCTGATCCAGACCCACTTCGTGCCCGCCGCCCACGACCACGGCATGCCGCTGACGGCCGCCGCCTCGCTGCTGGCCGTCATCGGCGTGTTCGACGTGGTCGGCACCGTCGCCTCCGGCTGGTTCACCGACCGCTTCGAACCGCGCCGCCTGCTCGCCGTGTACTACGCCCTGCGCGGCGTCTCGCTCCTCTTCCTGCCCATGCTGCTCGCGCCCGAGGTCCGTCCGCCGATGATCTTCTTCATCGTCTTCTACGGCCTCGACTGGGTCGCCACCGTCCCGCCCACCCTCGCCCTGTGCCGCGAGCACTACGGCGAGGACAGCGCGATCGTCTTCGGCTGGGTCCTCGCCTCCCACCAGGTCGGCGCCGCCCTCGTCGCCTTCCTCGGCGGCGCCGCCCGCGACGCCTTCGGCTCCTACAACGTCGTCTGGTACGCCTCCGGCGCACTGTGCGCGGCGGCGGCCCTGCTGGCCCTGGTGATCCGCCGCCGCCCGACGCCGCCGCTCGGGGCCGCCTGAGTGCCGGGCCCCCTCAGCGCGGCAGCCGTGCGACCCGGTCGCCCCCGCGTTTCGTGATCGCCCCGGCGATGCGTACCGCGTCGAGCGCCAGTTCGCGGAGCATGCCGCTGATGGGGTTGGTGAAGCCGGTGAAGTAGAGGCCGGGGGCGTCGGCCGGGGTGCGGGCGCCGTGGGTGAGCGGCCTGCCCGAGGCGTCCAGCACGCCGAGGTGGCCGACCAGACCCTCCAGGCCCCGCCGGTAGCCGGTGGCCGCGATCACCGCGTCCGGGGCGGCGCGGGTGCCGTCGGCGAGGAGCACCTTGCCGTCCTCGAAGCCCTCCATGGCGGCCACGATCTCCACCCGCCCCTCGCGCACCGCGTCGATCAGACCAACGTCCTGCACCGGGATGGCGCCCTGCCTCGCCCGGCTGTAGAGCCCGGCGCCGGGACGCGGCAGCCCGTGGGCCGACAGGTCGGGCACGCTGATTCTGGCCAGCGGCCGGGCCATCCGGTCGACCAGGCCGACCGGCAGCCGCCGGATGAGGACGCCGTTGTACTGGGCGGCCCACCCGGCGGTCGAGCGGCGCACGATGTGGGGCGGGGTGCGCACCGACAGCCGCACCCGCGCGGCCCCGCCCTCCACCAGGTCCACGGCGATCTCCGCGCCGGTGTTGCCGACACCGACGACCAGGACGTCACGGCCCGCATAGGGGCCCGCGTCGCGGTACTCGGCGGCGTGCCGGAACTCCCCGGTGTACGTGTCCCGGCCGGGCCAGTCCGGCACGCGCGGGGTGTGGTTGTGGCCGGTGGCGACCACGACCGCGGCGCCGGTCAGCTCACGGCCCCCGGAGGCGTGCAGCAGCCAGCCGGCGCCGTCGGGCGCGCGCTCGACGCGGAAGACCTCGACACCGGTGACGATCTCCAGCTGGTGGTGCTCGGCGTACTTCTCCAGATACCGCACCACGTCGTCCCTGGCCACCCACCGCCCGAAGCGGCGCGGCATCGGCAGGCCGGGCAGCGCCGAGAGACGGCGGGTGGTGTGCAGGCGGAGCCGGTCGTAGTGGCGCCGCCAGGAGGCGCCGACGTGGTCGGCCCGTTCCAGCACGACGGCCCGCAGGCCCCGCGCGCGCAGCGCGTGGGCGACGGCGAGGCCGCCGGGCCCGGCGCCTATGACGTACACGGGGTGGTCCGTTGCGGGTGCGGACGGCGGTTCAGCGGACGCGGTGGAGTCGACCATGCGGCGAGCGTAATCTCACTCACGCTTGATGGGTCTCGGTCAAGGCCGAAATCGGTTGCGGATCGGTCACGACTGCCGACGTCGGGTTGAATGGCCGGATGGCCCATACACCTGTGCGCACCCTCGACCCCGCCCTCACCGAGCCCCGCGGCGACGGCCTGCGCCTTCGCGCCTGGGACGCCGGTTCCGACGCCGACGTGGCGACCTGGCTGCGGGGCTGTCTGGACCCCGAGTTCCAGCGCTGGAACACGCCGCTCAGGCGGTGGACCGACCTCGTCGGGGCCCGCGAGTCGCTGCGCGCACGGGCCCGGGACGCGGCGGCCGGCAAGTCGGTGTCCCTCCGGATCACGGACGACGAGAGCGGTACGACGCTCGGGCACATCGGCGTCAACGAGATCAGCCGGGAGATGAAGGTCGCGCGGGTCGGCTACTGGGTGCTCCCCGACGCCCGGGGCCGCGGCGTCGCCACCCGCGCCCTGCGGCTCGCCTCGCGCTGGGCCTTCGCGGAACTCGGGCTGCACCGACTGGAACTGGGCCACGCGGTGACGCACCAGGTCTCCTGCCGGGTCGCCGAGCGCTCCGGCTACCTGGCCGAGGGCACCCTGCGCGAGGCGATGTTCGAGGCCGGCCGGCACGACGCGTTCCGCGACGTACACCTGCACGCGCGACTGGCGACGGACGCGGAACCGGCGGCGCCGGACGGGCGGTGAGCGCGGGGCGAGCGCCGCTCACGGCCACAGCAGGCCCGTCCGCCAGGCGTCGTCCCCGGCGCGCCGGTAGGCAAGGCGTACGTGGCGGCGGTCGGGGTCGCCCTGGAAGAACTCCACCTCCTGCGGGCGCAGTCGGTACAGCGTCCAGGACGGGACGGGCGCGTCCGGCTCCCGGCGGGCCCGGGTCCAGGCGGCCTCGGAGGCGCGGGTCAGCTCGTCCGACGACGCCAGCTCCGCGCTCTGCCGGCCGGTGAGGGCGGCGGCCAGGGCGCCGGTGGAGTGCGCGCGCAGGTCGGCCCGGGACTCCTCGGCCGGGGCGGCGGCGACCGGGCCGCGCAGGCGCACCTGGCGGCCCAGCACCGGCCAGTAGAAGACGAGCGCGGCGTAGGGGCGGGCGGCGAGTTGGCCGCCCTTGCGGCTGTCGGCGTGCGTGGCGAAGGCCCAGCCGTCCGTGTCCGCGCCGTGCAGCATCACGACACGCGCGTCCGGCAGGCCCCGCGCGTCCGTCGTCGCCAGTGACATCGTGTGCGGCTCGCTCTGCCCGGCGGCCACCGCGTCGGCGAACCAGCGGGTGAACAGCTCCAGCGGGTCGGCGGGCGCCGTGGCCGGGTCGAGGGGCGGCAGTTCGGTGACCGCGGGGTCCCACACCCGCAGCGACCTCAGCAGTTCGTGGAGATCGGTTCCCATGCCCCGATTGTCACGGGCGACGGGGCCCGGCGCTCACAGCGAGCCGAGGTCGGAGGAGACCCAGTGCTCGGGGCGCATGCGGACGACGACCTGATCGCCGTGGTTCGCCGAGGCGAAGGCGATGTATCCCTCGACCTTCTCGGCGGGGAGGTAGCGGGCGGAGATCTCCCGCAGATGCGCCTCGGTGGCGGCGGTCGTCCCGACGACCGGCCCCTCCACGGACACGTACCGGATGGTGGGCTCCAGCCGGTCGACCAGCAGGGTGAACCGGCCGGCCTCGGTGATCAGCCGGTTCTTGCGGCTGTCGAGCCCGGTCATGATCCATACGTCGCCGCCGGCTTCGTACTGGTACCAGATCGGCACGGACAGCGGGGCGCGGCCGGCTCCCGCGTCGACCGCGAGCGCGGCGACGTGGGGCTCGGCCAGGAATTTCTCACGCTCTTCACGGTTCAGGGCCATCGCGGTCTCCTCCAGCGGGTGCGGGCACAGGTGCGGAACACAACATCGGCCGGGCGGGCGGGTGTTCCCGGCGGCGGGCCGCCGCGGGGCTGAACTTCGAGGCGCTGGTCGTCGTGTCGGTGCGGCCGGGGGCCGGGGGCCGGGACACGGGCGCCGAGTTCGAGCGGGCGGCCGGCGGGTGGCTGAGGGGCTGGAGGGGGGTGGCTGTGGACACGGCGGCGCGAGCGGCGATGACAGGCTGTCGCGGGGGAGTGCCGCTGCTGCTCGGGGAGTTACCTGGTGGGCTTCTTGCCGGTGATGCCCAGATATGTCAACAGGGCCAGATGGGGCTTGAGTTCGGCCTGCTTGACGCCCCACGAGGAGAACCCCTTCTGGTGCGAGGCGGCGGCCGCGAGCATGACGACCAGGGAACCGGCGATCGCCGCGGGGTTCACGTCCTTGTCGACCCTGCCCTTGGCCTGCAGTTCGGCGACGGCGTCCGTGAGCGGGGAGTTCACCGAGTTCAGGACCTTCATCCGGATCTTGGAGAACCGTTTGTCGCCCTCGGCCGCGCCCAGGTCGACGACGCGCAGGATCGCGTCGTTGCGCCGCCAGAACTCCAGGAATCCGTCGACGAGTTCCTGCGCCGTCTGCCAGCCGGCCTTGCCGACCCACGAACGGCCCGCCGTCAGCTCGGCCAGCCCGGAACTCTCGGCGGCCATGTGCTCGGCGAGTTCCAGGACGGCACCCTCGACGTCCGGAAAGTACTGGTAGAAGGTCGCGGGCGAGGTGCCCGCCCGGCGGGCGACATCGATGACTTTGACATCGCGATAGGGAGAGGAGCTGAGCATTTCGCTGAGGCAGTCGAGCAGTTTCTGCCGGGTCGCCTGCCCACGTCGACCGGCCACGCGGCCGTCAACGGTACGCACTTGTCCTGTCATGCCGTCAGCTTACCGACGGGTGATCTGAGCGCGATTCGGCCGACTGCAAATGGGGTGCGGGGGCGGAGCGGGGCCGGTGTGCCTGGTCTGCGCGGTGCGGGCGGCGCGGTTACGTTGGCGGCATGGCCGAAAACGGGGCATCCGAGAAGAGGGCGTCCGCCCGCCCGGAGGGCGTCCCCTGCTGGGTGGACGCGCAGCTTCCCGACCTGGAGGCGGGCAAGCGCTTCTACGGCGGGCTGTTCGGCTGGACCTTCGAGCCGGCCGGCGAGGGGACGGCGGCGGAGACCGTACGGGCGTGCCTGGACGGTGAGCCCGTCGCCGCGCTGGTCCGCAAGAGGGACGGACGGATGCCGACGGTGTGGTCCGTGTACTTCCACACCCCGGACGCCGGCGCGCTGGCCGAGCGGATCCGGGCGGGCGGCGGCCAGGTCGTCACCCCGCCGCACCCGGTCGGCGCCCTCGGCACGGCCGCCCTCGTCGCCGATCCCCAGGGCGCCGTCCTCGCCCTGTGGCAGCCGGGCGCCGCAGCGGACCCGGACGAACCCGCCGGCTTCACCGGCTTCGGACGCCGGCCCGCGCCGGGCACCTTCGCCTGGGCCGAGCTGTACACCCGGGACACCGAGGCCGCCAACGCCTTCTACGGCGACCTCTTCCACGACGCCCTCTTCGGCCCGGACGCCGCGCCCGACTTCGGCCGCGCCGCGGTCCGCGACGTCTTCCCCGCCGAGATGCCGCCGCACTTCCTCGTCCACTTCCTGGTCGAGGACCGCGAGGCCGCGCTCGGGGCGGTGGCCCGGCTCGGCGGACGGGTGCGGGTACCGCCGTTCGAGACGTCGTACGGGCGGGTGGCCGTGGTCTCGGACGGCCAGGGAGCGTCGTTCGCGCTGCTCCAACGCTGAACAGAGCGGCGTGCACAGGACTGAAGCGCCCGGGATGAGGGGAGACACCCTGATTGTCCCCAGGTTCGCCACCGGCGCCTCGGACAGGAAGAATCGGGGTGCGTGGCGCCACGGACGGGCGGTGGTGAGACGCTGCACTTCGGTCGCGTACATATGTGGGTGGCGCGGCTCGTACGGGGAGGTGGCAGGCAAGTGGTGGATCAGCTGACGCAGCACGATCCGCGGCGGATCGGGCCGTTCGAGGTGCTGGGCCGGCTCGGGGCCGGCGGCATGGGGCTGGTCTATCTCGCGCGCTCGGCGTCCGGGCGGCGCGTGGCGATCAAGACGGTGCGCACGGAACTGGCCGAGGACCAGTTGTTCCGCGTGCGGTTCACGCGCGAGGTGGAGGCGGCCCGCGCGGTCTCGGGCTTCTACACGGCCGCGGTGGTCGACGCCGACCCGCGCGCCGCGGTGCCGTGGCTGGCCACGGCCTATGTGCCCGCGCCCTCCCTCGAGGAGATAGTGAACGAGTGCGGGCCGCTGCCGGCCCAGGCGGTGCGCTGGCTGGCCGCGGGCGTCGCGGAGGCGCTCCAGTCGATCCACGGCGCCGGCCTGGTCCACCGCGACCTGAAACCCTCCAACGTCCTCGTCGTCGAGGACGGCCCCCGGGTGATCGACTTCGGCATCGCCTCCGGTGTCTCGAACACCCGCCTGACGATGACCAACGTCGCCGTCGGCACCCCCGCCTACATGTCGCCGGAGCAGGCGAAGGACTCCCGCAGCGTCACCGGCGCGAGCGACGTGTTCTCGCTCGGCTCCATGCTGGTCTTCGCCGCCACCGGGCACCCGCCCTTCCACGGGGCCAACCCGGTCGAGACGGTCTTCATGCTGCTGCGCGAGGGCCCCGACCTCGAAGGCCTCCCTGACGAGCTGCGCCCGCTCATCGAGTCCTGCATGCAGATGGAGGCCACCGGCCGCCCCAACCCCGCCGACCTCCAGTCCCAGCTCGCCCCGCACCTCTTCGGCTCGGGCTCCGACGACAGCGGTACGGCGTCGGCGTGGCTGCCCGAGAGCGCGGTGGGCCTGATCGAGGGACGCCGCAACGGCCGCCCGCCGGCCAGACCCGCCACGACGGCCGGCGGCCGCGGGGCGGGCCCGGCCGGGGCCCGCCACGCGCCCCCGCTGCCGCCCCCGCCCGCACACGACCCCGTCGTACCGGCGCCGCCCGCGCACGGACCGGCCGTGCCCGCGCCCGTCGGGCCCGACGCCGGCCCGGTCCGGCTGGCCGGCGCGGCGGTGCCCATCGGCCCCGGCCCGCGCGTCGCCGACATGCGCTCGGCCGCCGTCGCCGCGCCCCCGCCGGAGTCCGCCCTCGCCGCGTCCTGGTCCCGGCCGCGCACCGGCGTCAACGGCGCCGACCCCGCCCTACCGGCCGCCGCGCCCGCGCCCCCGGAGGCCTCGCCGGCCGGCTGGCGCCCCTGGCGCTTTCGCATGTCCAACGATGTCTGGGGCACGCCCCGGGTCGCCGGCGACCTCGTCTACGTCACCTCCTTCGAGGTGCACGCCCTGGACGTGGGCACCGGACGCCGCCGCTTCAAGACCCGGGACGTGGCCTGGTCGATGGCGGTCGCGGACGGCCGTATCCACGCCTCCGACGGACCCACCCTCTTCGCCCTGGACGCCCGCGAGGGCGCCGACCTCTGGCGGCTGCAGACGGACGCCTGGGTGTACTCGCTCCAGGCCGACCGGGGCACGGTCGTCACCGCCACCCGCGGCGGCGGCGTACAGGCCTGGGAGGCCTCGGGCGGCCAGAAGCTGTGGGAGATCACCGGCGCCCAGACCGACTTCGAGTCCGCGGAGGCGGGCGCCGCGGTCCACGACGGCACCGTGTACGTCTGGCAGGACGCCCGGCTGCGCGCCCTGGACGCCCGTACCGGCGACGAGAGATGGTCGTACCCGATCGGCGACGCCGCCTCCTGCGGCGGGGTCCCGGTCCGCGTCACCCAGGCACCCGACGGCTACGTGTACGTCGCCGCCGGCACCCGGGTCCTCGCCCTTGAGGTCGCCTCCGGGCACGTCCGCTGGCACTTCGAGGCCCCAGCAGTCTTCCTCGCCGCGCCCACCTTCGTGCCCGGCCCCGCGGTGACCGGCGGCGGCGTCTACCTGGCCGACTACCTCGGCACGGTCTACGCCCTCGACGCCACCGACGGCCGCGACCGCTGGCGCATCGCGACCGAGGCCCGCTCCTCCACCGACCCCGTCCTGGTGGCCGCCGGCCACGTCCACGTGGGCAGCGGCAAGGGCCTGTACACCCTGGACGCGGTCACCGGCACGCCCAAGTGGCGCTTCCAGGCGGGCGGCGACATCGTGGGCGCGCCCGCGGTCGCCGAGGGCCGCATCCACTTCGGCTCCACGGACCACCTCCTGTACACCCTCAAGGCCGACGACGGCCGGCTGCGCTGGAAGCTGGCGACCGGCGGCGAGATCACCGGCGCCCCGGTCGTGCGCGACGGCATCGTGTACGCGTGCAGCAAGGACCGCTGCGTGTACGCGCTGGACGCGGAGAAGGGCACGGGGACGTCCCGCACGACGTGAGAGCGGGCCGGGCGCGCGGACACACGTCGGCCGCGGCGGCTCCCCTCCGCGCCGCCGCGGCCGATCCCCGTGTGGGAAAAGGGTCTACTCGCCGTCCCGGTCCGGGGCCGGCGGGGTGGGCATCTGGTTGTCCCTCGTGGTGACGGCCCCGTCCTTGGCCGGCGGGGCGGGCATCTGGTTGTCCTGCGCGGTGACGGCCCCGTCCCCGGCCGGCGGCGCCGGCATCTGGTTGTCCTGCGGCTTGACGGGCGTCGCCTTCTGCTCGCTCATCGGTTCGTGCTCCTCTGCAACTACGAGGTCGGATGCGGAACGCCCGCCCGGAAACTCCCCCGAGGGCCGCCGGACGGGCGTTCGGAGCCGGACACTGACTCGGCCGGCTCCCCAGGTGACCGTCTGCCCCCCGACGCGACGGCCTGGCGATGGGAAGCATTGCGGAGGGAGATAAACGAACGCTGAACGCCGCCGCCCCCGCGCGGCGCCGGCCCGCTCAGGCCGCGCCCGCGGGCGTCAGCAGGGCGCGTACGTCGTCGGCCTCGGGCGCGCAGGTCTCCTCGTAGAGCTTGAGCGCCTCGCGCCAGCAGGCCCGCGCCCGGTCCGCCTGCCCCAGTGTGGCGAGCGAGCGTCCGAGCAGGGTGAGGACGGTGCCGCGCATGCGGTCGCCGCCGATGCACCCGATGGCGAGGGCCTGTTCGGCGTGCTGGGCCGCTCGGGCCGGGCGCCCGGCCGCCGCATGCGCCCCGGCGATCCGGAAGTGGGTGGTCCCCTCCCACAGCCGCTGGCGATGGTCCACGAAGACGGTCAGCGCGTCGTTGAACTGGCCGAGGGCCTCGGTGTGCCGTCCGGCCTCGGTGAGCGCCACGCCGAGGGCGTAGTGGCCGTTGGCCAGGCGCATCGTCCGGCCCAGCTCCGCGAGCAGGGTGAGCCCGTCGCGCGCGATGTCGACCGCCTTGCCGATGTTGCCCATGGCCAGGTGGGCACGCGACAGGTTGAAGGACGTCGTCGCCTCGCCCGCCCGGTTGCCCGCCTCGCTGAAGCCCCGGATGGCCTGGTCGAAGAAGACCTTGCCGTCCGCGTACCGGTGCTGGTGCAGCGAGATGAGCCCGCGGTCGTTGGCGGCCCAACTGCCCGCGGCGACATCCCGCGCGGCGGCGGCCCGGTCCATGGCGAGCCTCGCCTCCTGCTCCGCCCGGTGGATGCGGCCGGACACGAGAAGGACGTTGGTGAGGGTCGCCCGCGCCCGGCCCTCCGTACGGGTGTCCCCCGCGGCCCGGGCCGCCTCGCACACCGCGCTCGCGGTGGCCTCGTACTGACGCGCGTTGGCGCCCGACTCGGCCAGGTCCTTGGCGGCCCACAGGAGATCCACTCCGCGCCGCAGCCGGTCCGTGCCCACGGACTGCCGCACCGAGGCCAGCAGGGACTCTCCCTCGGTGTAGAGCCAGTCCAGGGCCGCGGTCCCCTCGGTGAACCGCAGACCCTCGTGCCGGGTCGGTTCGAGGTGGTCCACCAGCCGGTCCCCGGGGCGCTCCATCGCGTAGATGCCCGCCGCCGTGGCCAGATGGAAGTCCAGCAGCCGCGACAGCGCGGCCCCCCGCTCGCTCGGCGGATGCTCGTCCCGTTCCGCGCAGGCACGCGCGTAGAGGCGGACGAGGTCGTGGAAGCGGTAGCGGCCGGGCGCCGCCGATTCGAGCAGCGAGGTGTCCACCAGGGACTCCAGCAGGTCCTCCGTGTCCCGCGCCGGCAGGTCCAGCACCGCCGCCGCGGCGGCCAGCGAGATGTCCGGGCCGTCGGCCAGTCCCAGCAGCCGGAACGCCCGTGCCTGCGCCCTCTCCAACTGCCCGTAGCCCAGCTCGAAGGTGGCCTCGACCGCCAGGTCGCCGGCCTGCAGCTCGTCCAGGCGGCGGCGCTCGTCGGCCAGCTTGGCGGCGAGGACCGAGACCGTCCAGGTGCGGCGGGCCGCGAGCCGGGACGCCGCGATGCGGATCGCCAGCGGCAGGAAGCCGCACGCCGCCACCACGTCCAGTGCGGCCTGCCGCTCCGAGGCCACCCGCTCCTCGCCCACGATCCTCGTGAACAGGACCAGCGCCTCCTCGGGCGACATCACGTCCAGGTCGACCAGATGCGCCCCGGCGAGGTCCACCATCCTGACCCGTGCCGTCACCAGCGCGGCGCAGCCCTCCGTGCCGGGCAGCAGCGGGCGCACCTGCGCGGCGTCGCGGGCGTTGTCGAGGAGGACCAGGACGCGGCGGCCGTCCAGCACGGAGCGGTACAGGGCGGCCCGCTCCTCCAGGGAGTCCGGGACGGCCGACTCCGCCGTGCCCAGCGCGCGCAGGAAGGCGCCCAGTACCGTCTCCGGCTCCGCCGCCCGCGCCCCCGCGCCCTGGAGGTCGACGTAGAGCTGCCCGTCCGGGAAGGCGGCCCGCGCCCGGTGGGCGACGTGCACCGCGAGGGTGGTCTTGCCGACGCCGCCGATGCCCGCGAGGGCGGAGACCGCCATCACGCGGCCCGCGTCCTCCTGCCCGGCGGCCGAGGCCAGGATGCCGCTCAGCTCGCGCACGAGGGAGGCGCGTCCCGTGAAGTCCGGGACCGTCGCCGGAAGCTGGGCCGGGCGGACCGGGGCGGGCGCCGCCCCCGTGGCCGGCTCCGTCGGCTCGGCGAGGCCCGGGTCGGCCCGCAGGATGCGCTGCTGGAGTTCCTGGAGGCCGGGGCGCGGGTCGACGCCCAGCTCGTCGGCCAGCAGGCGCCGGGTGTCCGCGTAGACCGCGAGGGCCTCCGCCTGGCGCCCGCTGCGGTACAGCGCCAGCATCAGCAGCTCGCGCAACCGCTCCCGCAGCGGGTGCGCCGCCGTGAGCGCGGTGAGTTCCGAGACGGCCTCCGCGTGGCAGCCCTGCTCCAGGTCCATGTCCAGGCAGGTCTCCAGGAGTTGGAGCCGCCACTCCTCCAGCCGGACCCGCTGCGCCTCGGCGTACGGCCCCGGGACCCCGGCCAGTGCCTCGCCGTCCCACCGCGCCAGCGCCCGCCGCAGCAGGTCACGGGCGTGGCACAGGTCCCCGGCGTTGCGCGCCCGCTCGGCCTGGGCGGCCAGCTCCCTGGCCGTCGCGAGGTCCGACGCCCCGTCGGCGAGGCCGCGCAGGGCGTACCCGCCCGACTCGCTCACCAGGACCCCGGGGTCCAGGATCTTCCGCAGCCGTGACGCGTACGTCCGCAGCGCCGCCAGCGCCTGCGACGGCGGTTTCTCGCCCCACAGGGCGTCGATCAGTTCGGCCGCCGTGGCCGTACGGCCCTCGCGCAGCAGCAGGGCGGCCAGCAGCGCGCGCTGCTGTGGGGAGCCGGTGGCCAGTGGCTCGTCCCCGCGCCAGGCACGCACCGGCCCCAGTACGCCGAAGCGCAGCGCGGCCGACCTCTCCGGTTCTGCCGGGGATCCGGGATGCCGCTGCTCCGGAACCCGCGGTACACCGTCCATGCCGTCCCCCTAGACATCCTGAGCAACCACGCCAGTTTGCCTTGCTCATGCCGACCACGTCAGCCGTGGGAGACGCCGATCACAGGTTCCTCACCTGCTCCCTTACCCCTCCAGGTCCACCCGTACCGTCAGCAGCCCCGTCCCCGCGCCCATCGTCCGTACCGCCAGGCTGTTGAACCGGGGCAGGCTGCGCAGGCGCGCGGCCGGGTCGTCGTCGGGCAGGAGATGGGCCGTTCCCGGGTGCCAGCGGCCCCGCAGGCGCACCCGTACGCGCGGGTCGGTCCGGATGTTGCGGACGTACTGCGAGCGTTCGCCGAATTCGGACACCAGCCAGAAGGAGTCCCCCTCCCGGCGCCCGCCCACCGGAGTGCGGCGGGGGAGTCCGGAGACGCGGCCGGTGGTCTCCAGGAGCGTCTGGCCGGGCAGGCGGCGCATGACCGCGTTGAGACGGCGCTGGAAGGCGGTGACGGTCCGGTACTTCCTCTCGTACGGCTTCTCGGGCGCCTTCTCGGGCGGCGTCCCGGGCGTCTCCTCGGGCGGTGTCCGCTTCTCGGGGTGGGGCGACTGCGACATTGTTCGTTCACTCTCCCGTCGTGTGTGTCTCCCATGTTCCCCGGAAAACCTCTGGAGGGCGGGGTGCAAGTGCGGTCGGGAGACGGGTGGTGCGGGCGTGCGGGTCGTGACCTGGAATCTGTGGTGGCGGTTCGGCCCGTGGCCCGGCCGGCGTGGAGCCATCCTCGACGTGCTGCGGGAGCTGCGGCCCGATGCCGTCGGCCTCCAGGAGGTGTGGGCCGTCGACGACGGGGAGAACCTGGCCGAGTGGCTGGCCGGTGAACTCGGCCTGCACTGGGCCTGGGCGCCCTCTCCCGCGCCCGAGCGCTGGCAGCGGCGGATCGGCGACGACAGCGTCGGCATCGGCGTCGCGGTGCTCAGCCGCTGGCCGGTCGTGGAGCGGGCGGTGCTGCGGCTGCCGGTGCCGGGCGAACTGGACGACGGGCGGCTGGCCTTCCACGCCCTGCTGGACGCGCCCGGCCACCGGGTGCCCTTCTTCACCACCCATCTGACCTCGGGCGCCCGCGCCTGCGCGGTACGCCGCGGGCAGTCGGCCGCCCTGGCGCACTTCGTCGCCGTGCAGCGGCACGCCACCGGCTTCCCGCCCGTCGTCACCGGCGACTTCAACGCCCGCCCCGACTCGCCGGAGGTCCGCCTGCTGCGCGCGGCGCCGCTCCACGACGCCTGGGACCACGCGGAACCGGGACTGCCGTCCGGCACCTGGGACACCGCCAACCCGTACGTGGCGCACGCGGACGGCGAGCACAGCGCGCGGATCGACTACATCCACGTGGGCCCGCCGGGACCCGGCGGACTCGGCCGGGTCCTGGCGGTGCGGCGGGCCGGTGACGGCCCCGTCCACGGGGTCTGGCCCTCCGACCACGCGGCGGTCGTCGCCGACCTGGACGACGGCCGGCCGGCTACCGCCCCAGGAAGACCGGGTTGGTGAACGCCGCCGGCGCCCCCGGCAGCGGACCCGCCGCCGCCTCGTGCCGCAACTCCGCCCGTACGTACGCCGCGTACGAGGCGGTCGTCCGCCACTCCACGACGCCCGCGCCGGACCCCGGCAGCGGCCCGCCGCGCGGGCGAGCGCCGCGATCTCGGCGAGGGTGCAGCGGCCGTCGGCGTACTCGGAGTGCGGAGGGCAGTCCCCCCGGTACCAGGAACGCCCCCGCCCCCGGGCCCGGGAGGGCGGATACACCGGCCGTACCGTCTCGCCCTGCTCGCCGTGGGTCAGCGTGATCGTGATCTCGTACGACGGCCCCTGCGGGGCCACCGTGTACGGGCCGAGCGCGAGATGCCAGGTGCCCGCCCGCGCCGGGCCGGGGAGACAGCCGGGGCTCGCGTCGTCCGCCCGAAGGAAGAACTCCGTGCGCGCCCCGCCCGACCAGCCCCGGAAACCCCGGCCGCCCAGGCCGGTGCCGCGCTCGTCGAAGAGGCCGATGTCGAGGGCGTTGCCCTGAGCGCCGGCCGGGACGGCGGGACGGTCGTAGGCGTAGGCGACGTGGATCTCCCGGACGCCGGCCGGGACTTCGACGGGGACGTACACGAAGTCGGGCGAGCCGGCCGGCAGGGTGCCGCGCACCGCCTCGGTCCGCCGCTCCCGGGGCGCCGCCGGGGCGAAGCCCACGCCGCCCAGGGTGAGCGCGGCGGCGGCTCCCGTCACGAACACCGCGCGCCTGCCGATCCCGGTGTGGTCGTCCTCGCACATGCTGCCGCTCCCAAGGTGGCGTGAGTGATCTGACACGGGTGGCGCCGGATGGTGCGTGCAACCCTCGTACCGAGTCGTGAACTCCCGTGCAAGGAAAGGGGTTCGGGGGATTGAGAGCGGGCCGACCGCGCGCTCGCGTCCGCGGACGGGCGCCGCGCCCCGATCATGGCGCTCGTATGCTCGAAGGATGACGACTTCCGCGACCTCCGGAACCGGCCCGACGGGCCCCACCGAGAACTCCCTGCGTCGCGCCCTCAAACGCGCGCGGGACGGCGTCGCCCTCGACGTGTCCGAGGCCGCGGTGCTGCTCCAGGCGCGCGGCGAGCACCTCGACGCGCTCACCGCGTCCGCCGCCCGGGTCCGGGACGCGGGCCTTCGGGCGGCCGGGCGCCCCGGTGTCATCACGTACTCGAAGAGCGTCTTCATCCCGCTGACCCGGCTGTGCCGGGACAAGTGCCACTACTGCACCTTCGTCACCGTCCCCGGCAAGCTGCGCCGGGCGGGCCACGGGATGTTCATGTCGCCCGACGAGGTCCTCGACATCGCCCGGCGCGGCGCCGCCCTCGGCTGCAAGGAGGCGCTGATCACCCTCGGCGACAAGCCCGAGGACCGCTGGCCCGAGGCGCGCGAGTGGCTCGACGCGCACGGCTACGACGACACGATCGCCTACGTGCGTGCCATCTCGATCCGCGTCCTGGAGGAGACGGGCCTGCTCCCGCACCTCAACCCGGGCGTGCTGAGCTGGACCGACTTCCAGCGCCTCAAGCCGGTCGCGCCGTCGATGGGCATGATGCTGGAGACCACCGCGACCCGCCTGTGGTCCGAGCCCGGCGGCCCGCACCACGGCTCCCCGGACAAGGAACCGGCCGTACGGCTGCGCGTCCTGGAGGACGCCGGCCGCTCCTCGGTCCCCTTCACCTCCGGCATCCTCATCGGCATCGGCGAGAACCACGAGGAGCGCGCGGAGTCCCTCTTCGCCCTGCGCAAGGTCTCCCGCGCCTACCACGGCGTCCAGGAACTGATCATCCAGAACTTCCGCGCCAAGCCGGACACGGCGATGCGCGGCATGCCCGACGCGGAACTGGACGAACTGGTCGCCACGGTGGCCGTCGCGCGGCACATCATGGGCCCCGCCGCCTGCATCCAGGCCCCGCCGAACCTGGTGGACGCGGAGTACGAGCGGCTGATCGGCGCCGGCGTCGACGACTGGGGCGGGGTCTCGCCGCTCACCATCGACCACGTCAACCCCGAGCGGCCCTGGCCGCAGATCGACGAACTCGCCGAGAAGTCCCGGGCGGCCGGCTTCGAGCTGCGGGAACGTCTGTGCGTGTACCCGGAGTTCGTCCGGCGCGGCGAACCCTGGCTCGACCCGCGCCTGCGCCCGCACGTGGCGGCCCTCGCCGACCCGGCCACGGGCCTGGCCCGCGAGGACGCCGTGGTCGAGGGGCACCCGTGGCAGGAGCCGGACGAGGCGTTCACCGCCACCGGCCGCACCGACCTGCACACGGCCATCGACACCGAGGGCCGTACCTCGGACCGGCGCGAGGACTTCGACGAGGTGTACGGCGACTGGGGCGCCCTGCGCGAGGCAGCCGCCCCCGGCATGGCACCGGAGCGCATCGACACCGACGTACGCCAGGCCCTCGCCACGGCAGCCGACGACCCCACGAAGCTGACGGACGGCGAGGCGCTGGCGCTGCTGCACGCCGAGGGACCGGCGCTGGACGCGCTGTGCCAGGTGGCCGACGACGTTCCGCAAGTCGGTGAACGGCGACGACGTGACGTACATCGTCACCCGGAACATCAACTTCACCAACGTCTGCTACACCGGCTGCCGCTTCTGCGCCTTCGCCCAGCGCCGCACGGACGCCGACGCCTACACCCTCTCCCTGGACCAGGTCGCCGACCGCGCCCAACAGGCCTGGGACGTGGGCGCGGTCGAGGTCTGCATGCAGGGCGGCATCCACCCGGACCTGCCGGGCACGGCGTACTTCGACATCGCGAGGGCGGTCAAGGAACGCGTCCCCGGCATGCACGTGCACGCCTTCTCCCCGATGGAGGTCGTCAACGGCGCGACCCGCACCGGGATGTCGATCCGCGAGTGGCTGGGCGCGGCGAAGGAGGCGGGCCTGGACTCCGTCCCCGGCACGGCGGCGGAGATCCTCGACGACGAGGTCCGCTGGATCCTGACCAAGGGCAAGCTGCCGACGGCGACCTGGATCGAGGTGATCGAGACCGCCCACGAACTGGGCATCCGCTCCTCGTCCACGATGATGTACGGCCACGTCGACCAGCCCCGCCACTGGCTGGGCCATCTGCGCACCCTGGCCGGCATCCAGCAGCGCACGGGCGGCTTCACGGAGTTCGTGACGCTGCCCTTCATCCACACCAACGCGCCGGTCTACCTGGCCGGCATCGCGCGCCCCGGACCCTCCATGCGGGACAACCGCGCGGTCACGGCGATGGCCCGCCTGCTGCTGCACCCGCACATCCCCAACATCCAGACGAGCTGGGTGAAGCTGGGCACGGAGGGCGCGGCGGAGATGCTCCGCTCCGGCGCGAACGACCTCGGCGGCACCCTCATGGAGGAGACGATCTCCCGCATGGCGGGCTCGTCCTACGGGTCGTACAAGTCGGTCAAGGACCTGATCGCGGTCGCGGAGGCGGCGGGCCGCCCGGCGAAGCCCCGCACCACGCTGTACGGGCCGGTGCCGGACGAGCGCAGGCGGGCGGCGCGGGAGTCGGACGGGCACCTGCCGGAGCTGCTGCCGGTGCTGGACTGACTCGCGGGCCGGACCGGGCGGGGCCGGACCGGGACAGGGAGCAGGACCGGGACAGGGGCACGGGCCGCTCGCAGTACGATGATCGGGCCCCCGGTGCATCGGGGTTCCTGTAGCTGAGGAGATGCGTGCCCGTGCCAGCCCTGCTTCCCTCATGGGCCTGGGTCTCCGGACTGACCGTGGGGGCGATCGCGGCGGTGACCGTCCTGGCCGTGCAGGCGGACCGGGGCCCCCACCCCACCGCGGTGGCCGCCGACCCGAGCCCCTCCGTGTCGGCGGACGCGCACCCGACGCCCAAGGAGACCGGTCCTGCCCCGGTGCCGGCGGATTCCGGCACCGGGCGGCGCATCGTGTACTCGCTGGGGCAGAAGCGGGTCTGGCTGGTCGACGCCAGCGACGCCGCGCGGCGGACGTTCACGGTGTGGCCGGGCACGGTCAGTCCCGCCCCGGGCAGCTACACGGTCGGCACCCGCACCGAGGGGGCCACGACCGGGTCCGACGGCGTGCGGATCGAGCGGATCGTCTACTTCGCCCTGGAGGACGGCGTCTCGGTGGCCTTCTCCAACGCCGTCGACGGCTCCTCGCCCCCGCCGCCCGCCTCCGGTGTGAAGACGGGCGGCATACGGCTGCACAAGGCCGACGGCACGGCGGTCTGGGCGTTCGCGACGGCCGGCACCAAGGTCACGGTCGTCGGCTGACCCCGCCCTCTGCGACGGGCAGGTGCGCGACGATCAGCACGACCGCGCTGAGCAGGAAGACCCGGGTGGCCGCGTCCAGCCCGTTCCAGTCGCCGGACTGCCACATCGCGAACCACTCTCCGCCGATCGCGATGAACCCGGCGCCGAAGAGCAGCATGAGCATGAGCGTGCCGTAGGTGGTCATGCGCCGGGCGGCTTCGTGGTCCCGCCGTATCCAGAGCCAGGTCGCGTAGATCAGCACGAGTGCGGAGACCGTCTCCCAGACGATGATCGCGACGTACGCGGCGTCCTGAAGGCCCTTGCTCGTGATCGCCCGCCACATCAGGTCGTCGTCCTTGAACGTCGTGTCCATCGCGAGGACATGACGCACGAAGTCCTGGTTGGTGCCGAAATCGGTGATGTTCCCGAAGGCGACGAGCGCGATGTAGAGGGCGAGGGTGGCGGTCAGCACGGTGGCCGCGAGGGGGAAGGTGCGAGGGATGCGAGGGGTGCGAGGGGTGTTGGACATGACAGGGATGTTCCCAGGACCGGAGCCCCGGGGTGGCCCGGTTCGCGGATCGTGATCACGCCGTTCCGCCCGGCCGTGAACCTTTCCACACCGCTCCGGCCCGATTCGGCCCTGAACCGACCACCTGCGTTCGAATAAAGTGCTGGACGTCGTATGTACGGACGGTGCCGAGGGGAGGTCCAGGTGGGCGCGACAGCCGGTGCCGTCTGGGGGCGGGCCGAGCAGCAGGACTTCCGCAGCCGGGTGCGCGGGACGCTGCTCGGCGTGGCCGTCGGGGACGCGCTCGGCGCCCCCGTCGACGGGCTGGACCTGGACGGCATCCGGGAGGCGCACGGCGCGGAGGGCCTGACCGACCTGGCCGCCGCCCACGGCCGGCGCGGTGCCGTCACCCACCTCACCCAGCTCACGCTGTTCTCCGTGGACGGGCTGATCCGCGCGCAGGTACGGCGGGACACCGGCGCCTGGCACCCACCGACCGACCTGCACCGGGCGTACCGGCGCTGGGCCGCAACCCAGCGCGACTGGGGGCCCGACCTGCGGCGCAAGGACGACGGCTGGCTGGCCCGCGAGGAGTGGCTGTACGCCCGCCGCGACGCCCCGCGCGGGCTGCTGGTCGGGCTCGGCGACGAGACGATGGGTACGCCGGAGGTGCCCAAGAACCCCGGTGAGCGCGGTCCCGAGGCCGCCGCCCGCTCGGCGCCGTTCGGGCTCCTGGTCGGCTGGGAGCCGCAACTGGTCGCCCAGCTCGCCGTGGAGTGCGCGGCGCAGACCCACGGCCACCCCGGCGGATACCTGGCGGCGAGCGCGTACGCGGTGATCGTGCACGGGCTGGCGCGCGGCGAGAATCTGGACGCCGCCGTGCGGCGGGCACTGGCGCTGCTGGCGGCCCGCCAGGGGCACGAGCCCGTGACCGACGCCCTGGGCCACGCGCTGGACGCGGTGCGCCAAGGGCTGCCGGGCCCGGCGCGGGTGAGCGAGCTGATCGGCGAGGGGACGGCGGGGTCACTGGTCGCCGCCGCCGTGTACTGCGCGCTCGTCGGCGAGGACGTACGGCACGGGCTGCGGCTCGCCGTCAACCACGGCGGCCCCTCCGCCGCGACCGGGGCCCTGACGGGCGGCCTGCTCGGCGCCCTGCACGGCGAGACGGCCCTGCCGCCGGCCTGGCTGACCGAGCTGGAGGGCCGCCCGACGATGCTGGAACTGGCCGACGACTTCGCCATGGAGATGACCCAGGGCCCCGCGCTCCACGGCCCGGCGGGCTCCTCCCCGGCCTGGCTGACCCGCTACCCGAGGGCATAGGGGGCGCGGCGCGGGAGGCGACGGGGTCCGGGGGCGCGGCTAGTGTGACCGGTATGCACATCAGCATTCACACCACCGTCCTCCCGCACGACGACCCGGACGCGTCCCTCGCCTTCTACCGCGACGTGCTCGGCTTCGAGGTCCGCCAGGACGTGGGCAACGGCAGGATGCGCTGGATCACGGTCGGGCCCCCGGACCAGCCGGACACCTCGCTGCTCCTCGCGCCGCCCGCCGCCGACCCCGGCATCACCGACGCCGAGCGCCGCACCATCGCCGAGATGATGGCCAAGGGCACCTACGGCTGGCTCCTCCTGGCCACCAAGGACCTCGACGGCACCTTCGAGAAGCTGCGGGCCGGCGACGCCGAGATCGTCCAGGAGCCGACCGAGCAGCCGTACGGCGTGCGCGACTGCGCGTTCCGCGACCCCGCGGGCAACCAGATCCGCATCCAGCAGTCAGGCTGAGCCCACCGCGTCCTCCACCCCGCCCGCGGGCGCCGGGACCGCGGCCGCCGCGCCGCAGGCGTCGTCGTCCGTGTTGACCCGCTCGATGATCGCGAGCCGCTCCGGGGTGTCCTCCGGTTTCAGGAAACCGACCAGGACGTACAGGACCAGCGACACGGCCAGCGGGATGGAGACCTGGTACTCCAGCGGCACCCCGCCCGCCACGTGTCGGCTGATCGGGTAGTTGACCAGCCAGAAGGCGAGCAGGCCCAGCGCCCAGCTGGTGAGCGCGGCCGTCGGGCCCGAGCGGCGGAAGGGCCGCAGCAGACCGAGCATCATCGGGATCGCGATCGGCCCCATCAGACCGGCGACCCACTTGATGACGACGGTGATGATGTCCTTGAACGCCGGCGAGTCGACCTGCGTCGCCACCGCCATCGAGAGCCCGAGGAAGACCACCGTCGTCAGCCGCGCCGCCAGCAGCCCGGACCGCTGCCCCCAGGCCCGCGCCCGCGAGGACAGCACCGGCGCCACGTCACGGGTGAACACCGCCGCGATCGCGTTGGCGTCGGAGGAGCACATGGCCATGGTGTGCGAGAAGAAGCCGACGACGACCAGGCCCAGCAGCCCGTGCGGCAGCAACTGCTCGGTCAGCAGCGCGTAGGAGTCGGACCCGTCCGCCTTCTGCGACTCGACCAGCAGCGGCGACATCCACATCGGGAAGAACAGCACCACCGGCCACACCAGCCACAGCACCGCCGACAGCCGCGCCGACCGCGTGGCCTCACGGGCGTTGCTCGTGGCCATATAGCGCTGGGCCTGGTTGAGCATGCCGCCGTTGTACTCGAAGAGCTTGATGAACAGGAAGGCGAGCAGGAACACCGTCCCGTACGGGCCGACCAGCGGCTTGCCGTGGCCGTGGAGGGCGGGCTCGTCCCAGGCGCCGAGGAAGCCGCCGTGGTCGCCGAGTCGCATGGCCACGGCCACGAACATCGCGACCCCGGCGAGCAACTGGATGACGAACTGGCCCAGTTCGGTCAGCGCGTCCGCCCACAGGCCGCCGATCGTGCAGTAGATGCCGGTGATGACGCCGGTGATCAGGATGCCCTGGTTGAGGCTGATGCCGGTGAAGACCGCCAGGAGCGTGGCGATGGCCGCCCACTTCGCGGCCACGTCCACGATCTTCAGCAGCATGCCGGACCAGGCGAGGGCCTGCTGGGTGGGCAGGTTGTACCGGTTCTTCAGATACTCCAGCGGCGAGGCCACGTGCAGCCGCGAGCGCAGCCGGTTGATGCGCGGCGCGAACAGCCTGGAGCCGATGGCGATGCCGAGTGCGATGGGGAAGGACCAGGTCACGAAGGACGTGACGCCGTAGGTGTAGGCGATGCCCGCGTACCCGGTGAACATCACCGCGCTGTAGCCCGACATGTGGTGCGAGATGCCGGACAGCCACCAGGGCATCCGGCCCCCGGCCGTGAAGAAGTCGCCGACGTTCTCCACGCGCTTGTGCGACCAGACGCCGATCGCCACCATGACGGCGAAGTAGCCGATGAGCACGGACCAGTCGAGACCGTTCATGTGCCCCCCTTCCGGGGTCCGCCTTGTGAACTCCGCTCAACCGGTTGGCACTTCGCACGAGCGGGGTAGGGGCGAGGCAGGCCGCGAAGCGCCCGCTCATCGTGGTTGCGTCGACGTGGGCACGACAAGGAAGAGGGAAGTCAAGAGGGGGTAAAAAGGTTCGACTTGCTGACCTTGGTTCACCTACATGAACGGCAGTTCACCGGGGGAGGAAGGGGGAGGAAGAGGGAGGAAGGAGGAAGAAAGGGGGGAGCCGCCGCGCGCCGGCTACCTCAGCTCCTGCGGGCACGGCGTCCCGCGCTGCAGCCCGTACGGCGCCGCCAGCCGGTACGTACCCTCCACGGGGGCGACCAGCAGCGTCCACTTGTCGCCGTCGGCGGTCTCCTCCGCCTCCGTCACACAGCCGTGGACGTTGTCGTACGTCTTCGGTGTGCCCTCCGGGCTGTTCTTGGAGGTCTCCGTCTCCTGGGGCGGTTGCAGCTTGTTGCCCTCGGCGTCGACGAGGCTCAGCCACGGCGAGTACGGCACCCGGACCAGGATGCGGCCCGGCTGCTTCACGTCGATCGTCCACTCGCCCTGCTCGGCACGCTGGACGACCGCGTCGGGCTCCGCCAGCGGCGTCGGGTTGGTCACCTCGAAGAGCTGCCAGTTGGCGTCGCCCCAGATCTGCTTCAGATACGGCAGACCCCGCTGCACCAGCTCCCGCTCCCGCTCACCGCCGTCGCCGTCCGGCTCGCCCTTGGGCAGCACGACGAAGTGCACGGCCCAGCGGCGCAGCCACTCGTGGTAGTTCGCCGAGTTGAGCGTGTCGTCGTAGAAGAGGGGGTTGCGCTCCATGTCGGCCTGGCGGTTCCAGCCCCGGGCCAGGTTCACGTACGGCGCGAGCGCCGACGCCTCCCGGTGGGAGCGGGCGGGCACGACCTCCACCCGGCCCCGCTCGGCGCCGACCTCCTGGAGTTCGTTGACCAGCGGCGCCAGCTCGCGCGCCCAGGACGCGGCCGGCGTGGTGTGGATGACGTTGTCGGCCGACTTGAAGCCGATCCAGACCACGAAGCCGGCGATCGCGGCCACGAGCGCGTACCACTTGCGCGACCTCGGCACCGTGAACGGCAGCGCGGCCACCAGCGCCACCCCGGCGAAGAGCATCGCGAGGCGCGTGATGTTGGAGCCGATCTGCGAGCTGATCACCCACACCAGCAGCACGGACAGGCCGTAGACCGCCGACGTGATCCGCACGGTCCGCCAGGTGCGCGGCACGAAGACGTACACCAGGCCCGCGTACAGGATCGGCAGGGAGGCCGAGCCGAAGGACATCGGCTGGGTGCCGGAGAACGGGAACAGCCAGGCCGACAGTGCGACCACCACCGCCGGGGCCAGCCCGAGCGACCAGGCGCCCGGACGGCGCTTCTGGAGGAACAGGGCCACCGCCACCAGGCCCACGAACAGACCCGAGACCGGCGAGGCCATGGTGGACAGCGCGGCCAGCGGCGCCGCGCAGAGCCCCTTGGCCCAGCGCTCGTGCCGCCAGCGGTGGGGCCAGCAGAACACCGCGGCGACCGCGCCGAGACCGAACATCATGCCGAGGCCGAACGTCACCCGCCCCGACGCCGCGTTGCCCAGCAGCGCGAACAGGCCCGCGAGCGAGGCCCACAGCGGATTGCGGACCACCCGGCCGCGGATCAGGATCACCGTCAGCAGCCCGGCCGACACCGTGCCCGCGATCATCATCGTCGTCCGCACGCCGAGCACCGACATCAGATACGGCGAGACCACGCTGTACGACACCGGATGCATGCCGCCGTACCAGGCGAGGTTGTACGCCGAGTCCGGGTGCCGGCCGACGAACTCCGCCCACGCGTCCTGCGCGGCGAGGTCGCCGCCACTGTTCGCGAACGTGAAGAACCAGACGACGTGGAGGGCCCCGGCCAGGGCGGTCACGGACAGCACGGGGTGGCGCAGCATGCGCTCGCGCACGGCCAGGAGGACGGCGTTCACCGCGGACGGCGCCTTCCGCCCGGCACCCTCCGGCTCACGGCCGCCGTCCGCCGGATCCCGGCCGGCCCGCCCGCCGTCCGCGCTCTCCCCGTCGTCCCCGCGGGGCGCGGGCACGCGTGGCCGCGGACCGGCTCCCGTCCCCGGATCGGCGTCGTCGGCGCGTGTCGGCTCCGCAGTGGCCACCTGAAGGCACTCCCCGTGTCCCGTCTTCTGCTTCGGGCCGTGTCCCGTTCCCGCGACCGGCGACCTGCCCCGTTTCGTGACGCTAGCACGCAGGCCCGCGCCGGGGCCTTTCCCTTTCGCCGCCCGCCGCGGCCCCCGCGCCTCTCGGGCCGGCCGCCCGGGACGCGAACGCCCCCGCGGCCGGTGGTCGCGGGGGCGCGGGGCGGCGGTCCCGACCGGTGTCACCCCAGGCGGGTCAGCTTGGCCGTGAGGCCCGGCTCGACGAGTTCGTCCCGCAGGGCGACCGGCACCTTCACCGCGCCGCTGGTGCCGCCGTCGCCGACGGTGAGCGCGCCGACCTTGGTACCGGCCTTCGCCGTGTGCGGCACCTCGTCCGCCTCGAACGTCAGCTTCACGGTCAGCCCCGCCCAGCCGACGGCCTTGACGTCCTGCGTGGTGACGACCGGCGTACGGCCGCCGAGGCGGTCGTCGACGTACCCGACGACGCTGCCCTTCTTCAGGATCGTCGACGACTCCAGGGCGTCCTGCGCGGACCGGATCAGCCTGTCGCTGGACTCCAGCGCGGCGGCGAGGATGGTGTTGTCCGAGCCGCCCGCCGGCTGCCGCACCACGGCACCGACGATGGTCCTGGTCTCGCCGTCGACGTCCTTGGTCGCCGCGAAGACGAGGTTGCCGAGGGCGGAGGTGGTGGTGCCGGTCTTGATGCCGACGACGTTGTTGTGACCGACGAGGTGGTTCCAGTTGGAGTGGTTGACGCCCTTGTAGTCGTCGTACGACATCTTCTGGGCGACCTCGCGGAAGGCGACCGACTTCATTGCCGCCTTGGCCAGCTTGACCTGGTCCACGGCCGTGCTCACCGTCGTGTTGTTCAGACCGGACGGGTCGGTGTACGTCGTGTTGGCCATGCCGAGGTCCTCGGCGGCGGCGTTCATCTTCTCCACGAACGCCTTCTCGGACCCCGCGTCCCAGCGGGCCAGCAGCCGCGCCACGTTGTTCGCGGATGCGATCAGGATGGCGTCCAGGGCCTCCCGCTGGCTGATCGAGTCGCCCGCGGTCACCTTGACCGTCGACTCCTGGCCGGCGTCCGACTGGTCCTCCGCCGCCTGGTCGATCTTGATCTTCGGGCCGTCGGCGCCGCTCTTGAGGGGGTGGTCGCGCAGCACGACGTAGGCGGTCATGACCTTGGCGACACTCGCGATCGGCACGGGCTTCTGGTCGCCGGACGAACCGAACGAGCCGATGCCCTGCACGTCGAGCGCGGCCTGTCCGCCGGACGGCCACGGGATCTCGGGCTTGCCGCCCCCGAAGGTGAAGCTGTCCTGCGCCGTGAGGTCGAGTTCCGGCGCGGGCAGCGCGCGCATGGACTGCACGATGCCCAGGACGATCACCAGCAGGACGACCAGCGGCGTCCAGATCTTGACCCGGCGCACCGCCGTGCGCAGCGGGGTCTCCGGGGGAGGCGGGGTGTTGGTCAGCTCCGCCAGCAGGTCCAGCGGCGGCTTCGGCGGCAGCGGTTGCTGCCTGGTCAGCTCGGCCCCGGCCTGCGGCACTTCGGCGACGGCCCCGGTACGCAACGCCTGCGGCGCCCCGGGGGGCGGCGGCGGAGCCTGCGGCGGCTTGCGTGTCGCCGGGTCGTCCGGCTGCCGCAGCGCGACGAACTTGCTGGTCCGCTCGGCGGGGGCCTCGCCGGACCTCGCGGCACCGCCGACCTTCAGCGTGGTCGTCGGCTGATCGACGGGGCGCTCGGCGGGGGGCCGGGGCGCCTTGAAAACGGCGGTGGGCTGATCGACGGACCGCTTCCCACCTTCGGCGGAGCCGTCTTCGTCCGCGTCCGCGTCGGGGCCGTCGTCGGAGGCGGGGCGTGCGTCGCCGTCGGTGTCGGTGTCGGCTCCGTCGCCGGAGGCGCTGGGGTCGTCCGGGCGGGCGTCGGTGTCCGCGTCGGAGTCGTCGCCGGGCCCGCCGCGGTCGTCGGAACCCGTGCCGGACTCGCCGTCCCCGCGCTTCCCAGGGGCCGCCGCAACGGCCGCACGGCCGCCCTCGGGGCCCGCGTCGGTGTCGCCGTCCTCGCCGTCCTCGCCGTCTTCCGGGGACTTGTCCCGCGCGTCGGCCTTCCCGGAGGCCCGCGGAGCGTCACCCGCCGGTTCCTCGGGGCCCGCGTCGGTGGTGCTCCTGCCCTTGGGGGCGTCGGTGCCGGGCTTCCCGGAGGGCCGTGAGGCCTCGTCCGGGGCGTCGGCGTCCGGCTCCGCGGAGTCCGTACCGGCGTCCGTGGCACCGCCGCTCTCCTGCCCGGCCCCCGCGTCCGGCGTGTCCCCGGTGGAGGCGTCGGTCTCGGCTTCCGCGTCGCCGGGCCGCTCGTTCGCGGCGGCCCGCTCGTCCGCGGTGGCCACCCAGGCCGCGACGACTTCCCGCAGCCGCCCGTCGCTCTTGCCGGTGGGCCCGCCCTCGGCCGCGTCCGGGGCGTCGGACGTATCGGATGTCCCGGAGGGACCATCCCCGGTGGAGTCCTCCGCGTCGGCGTCGGCGGCGGCGCCCGTGTCCTCGCCGTCGCCGTCGCCGTCGCCGTCGCCGTCGGCCTCGGCCTCCGCCTCGGGAACCGACAGCACCCGCGTCGCCGTGTCGACGCCCCCGCGGGGCCCGGCGGACGCCGAGGACTTCGCGTCCTCCCGCGCCACCGCCAGCCGCGGATCACGCGGCTCGCTCGCCCCGGCCCTGGCCTCGGGAACCGGACCCGCGCTCCCCGACGTCGGTTCTTCCGACGACTCGCGCTGCTTCGACCTGTCGGGGGACTCGCCCGCCACCGATGCCTCCTCCATGCGCCGCACGTCCTGTGTGCGCCTACCGAACCGCGTATCGAACCATGTACCAGTGTCCTGTGTACGGGTGGAACCCACGCGGTAGACGAGAACGACATACCTACCGGTTCCACTACGAACCGGTCACGCACCCTCGACAGACCAATGTGAGAGGGGTCACCCTGTCTTTCATCCACGCGGGGAGGCATGGATGGGCAGGAGCCGCAGAACACTTCCGGAGGAGCTTCTGCTGCTGGCGTTGGACCCGACCACGGGTACCACCGCGCAGCCGCAGTCGCTCGACCTCGGTCTGGCCGGAGCACAGCTGGTGGAGCTGGCGCTGGCCGGACGGATAGCCCCAGACGGGGATCGTATCGCCGTGGTGGCACCACGGCCGACAGGAGATCCAACACTGGACTGCGCGTTGGAGTTGCTGCGAAGGCGTGGCGCTCCCGTACGGGCGGTCAACTGGATTGGCGGGCCCCGCCTGGGGCTGCGCCAGACCTACCTCTCGCATCTGGAGCGATGCGGCATGGTGCATGCCGTGGAGGGCCAGATGTGCGGGGTGTTGCCGACGACTCGCTATCAGGCGACGGACACGGCGATCAGCAGGGAGATCAAGGCCCGGCTGGACTCGGCGATCCGCACCGGCGTTCCGCCGGACCCGCGGACCGCGGCGCTCGCCGCGCTGGCCCACGCGGTCGGACTCGGCAAGCACCTCTACCCGGGCAACGAAGGACGCTCGTCGCGGTCCCGGCTGCGGGACCTCATCAGGCACGACCCCATGGGCGGACTGGTGGCGCACGCGGTGATGGACGTCCAGAACGGCGCGGCGGCGCAGCCGCGCCGCACTCCGGCCCCGGCCGGCCGCCAGGCCGCGGGACCGGGGGCCAGGCCCGCCCCGGAACCCGCCCGCGGCGTTCCGGCGCAACCGCGCCACGGATCCATGGCGCGCGCGGTGGCCCACTGAGCACCCCGGGCCGCACCGCCGCACCTCGGTGACGCACGCGCAGTACCGCACCGCCGCACCACCAGTCCCCGAGACCCGGTCACGGGAGCCGCGGGTCCGCGCGGGGCGGCGGGGCCGACCGTACGTCCGGCACGCCCGGACGGCGGCCGGTCCCGTCGCCCCGCGCGGCCATGTGTACGGGCGGCACCCCGAACAGGCGGGTGCGCGGCGCATATCGACCGTTTCCCAGCGGTAGAAAGCACCTTGGTGGCAGTCTGCTCAGCAGCAGATACGCAAAGTGGCACAGTGTGAGTCACGCAGCCGGAGGTGCACGTCCCGTGGCGTCCAATGTCAATCCCACCGTCAGGCGACGCCGGCTGGGCCAGGAGCTGCGCAGGCTCCGTGAGCTCAAGGGCATGACGGCCGAGGAGGTGGCGGAGCGGCTGCTGGTCTCGCAGTCGAAGATCAGCCGCCTGGAGAACGGCCGCCGCAGCATCAGCCAGCGCGACGTCCGCGACCTGTGCGGGGTGTACGAGGTCGAGGACCGGCGGATCGTCGACTCGCTGATGCAGATGGCGAAGGACTCGCGCCAGCAGGGCTGGTGGCACGCCTTCGGGGACATCCCGTACAGCGTCTACATCGGCCTGGAGACCGACGCGGAGTCGCTGCGGACCTACGAACCGCAGATCATCACCGGCCTGTTGCAGACCCGGACGTACGCCGAGGCGCTCATCCAGGGCGCGTTGCCCGAGACGTTCGGTCGCCGACATCGAGAAGCGGGTGCAGGTCCGTATAAGGCGTCAGGAGCGCGTCTCCGCCGAGAACAACCCGCTGCGGCTGTGGGTGGTCCTCGACGAGGCCTGTCTGCGCCGGGTGGTGGGCAACAAGCAGGTGATGCGCGAGCAGTTGGAGTACGTCGCCGAGATGTCGCAGCTGCCGCACATCACCGTGCAGGTGCTGCCCTTCGACGTCGGGGCGCACCCCGGCATCATCGGCCAGTACTCGATCCTGGAGTTCGCCGACGCGGCCGACTCCAGCGTGGTGTACATCGAGGGCGTGACCAGTGACCTGTACCTGGAGAAGGCGCCCGACGTGCAGAAGTACACGGTGATGTACGAGCATCTGCGGGCCCAGGCCCTGAACGTGGAGCAGTCGCGGCAGTGCATCGCGGATGTGGCGAAGGAGTACGCACGCTGACGGGCGGCGGGAAGATACACCATCGGCACGCACTACTGGAAGAGTCACCTGGAATATGTCATCCGGTCGGGTGAATGGCTGCTCCGGTCGGTGAGGTCAGCGAGTAGCGTGGATCACGCCAACGATCACAAGACATTGGCGTAAACCGTACTCAGCAACTCGCCATCGGAGCAGACATGGCAATTCTTCAGGGCGCCACGGATTCATGGACCAAGTCCTCCTACTCCGGAGGAAACGGCGCGTGCGTCGAGGTCAGGTCATCGGTCGTGACGGCACTCGCCGTCCGCGACTCCAAGGTGACCGAGGGACCGGTCCTGGCCTTCCCGGCCAAGGCGTGGAACACGTTCGTGACCTCGGTCAAGGGGTAACGCCTCCAGGCGTCATCCCGTGGTACCGCCGACGGAGCCCTCTCGACCAGTTCGCCGACCTTGCCGAGAGGGCTCTGTCCGGTGGGGCTCCCGTCGAATCACGTCAGCGGGAGCGCCACGTCGCACACCGGGTCCCGCGGGCCCACCGTCTCCCCGTCGGCGAAGCACACCTCACGACACGACCCCGGGCGCGTCCGGGGGCCCGTCCGGTCAGCCCGTCAGCCGCTCCTCCACGGCCGCCACGACCTCGGCCGCCTCCGGCTCGGTCTGCGGCGAGAACCGGGCGGCGACCTTGCCGTCCCGCCCGATCAGGAACTTCTCGAAGTTCCAGCGGACGTCGCCGCTGTGCCCCTCGGCGTCCGCGAACCCGGTCAGCCGGTCGTACAGCGGATGCCGTCCCTCCCCGTTGACCTCCACCTTCTCGGTCATCGGGAAGGTCACGCCGTACGTCGCCGAGCAGAATTCCGCGATCTCGTCGGCGCCGCCCGGCTCCTGGCCCATGAACTGATTGCACGGCACGCCGAGCACGGTGAGGCCCTGCTCCGCGTACCGCTCGTGCAGCCGCTCCAGGCCCGAGTACTGCGGGGTGAGCCCGCACTTGGAGGCCACGTTCACCACCAGCACGACCCGGCCCGCGTACTGGGCGAGATCCGCGGACCCGCCCTGGAGGGCGCCGATCCCGACATCGAGGGGGAGGCTGTCGTCGTTCCGCGTGTTCTTCTCGTTCTGTGAGGTCGTCATGGAACGGATGCTAGTCCCGCGCCCCCGCGCCCCCGCGCCCCCTCACGCCCGCCGGTCGCCGCCCGCTTCGCCCGCCTCGACGAGCACCTCCCCGGCCGCCGTCCGTGAGTACAGCACCGACCGCCCCGCCCGCCGCCGTGCCACCAGCCCCGCGTCCAGCAGCACCCGCAGATGCCGCCCGACCGACCCGAGGCCCTGCCCGGTCACGCCGACCAGCTGGCTGGTGCTCATGGGGGAGCCGAGCAGCACCAGCACCCCCGCCCGAGCCGGGCCGAGCAGCGCGCCCAGGGCCGCGGGCACGGCACGGGCCCCGTCGTCCGCGAGGGCGCCCGTGCACGGGTAGACCACCGCGTACCGCTCGGCCTCCTCCCACGACACCCAGCCGTGCCGCTGCGGCGTGACCGGTACGAGGATCAGCTCGGCACCGGCGAGTTCGCGCGGCGGATACTCGTGCAGATTGACCTGGAGCCGGTTGTCGCCGAGCCAGCGCGTACCCGGCCGCAGGGCGTCCAGCACGGCCGCCCAGCCGCCCCGGCTCACCTGCGCGGTCCGCGCGACGACATCGGCCTCCAGGACCCGCCGACGCCGGTCCCAGTCGGGCCGTACGGCCTCGGTCCACACGTACTCCAGGAGCGCGGCGGCGCGTTCGGGCAGGTCGTCGCGGTCCAGGGCGGCGGGGAGCGGGCCCGCCAGGGAGACGGTCAGATGGGCGCGGGCCTCCTCGGGGCGGGCCGACGCGACCCGCGCGAGGCCCTCCTCGAAGGTCTCGTCCGCGCGCGGGGTGGGGGTGAGGAAGTCGGCGATCCACTCCCGTCCGAGCGACGAGCGGACGAGCAGCGCGGTCACCGGATCGTCCGCCAGCCGGCGCCGGTAGCCGGGCAAGTGGGTGTCGAGCCAGGCGCGTTCGCCGGGGTGCGCGGCCGCGCCTGCGTGCAGCAGCTTCAGACAGGCGAAGGTCTCGGCGAGCGGCGAGAGCACGAAACGGCTGCGGGCGAGCGTGTCCGCGTTGATGTGCCACCAGCCCATGCGGTCGCTCCCCTTCCCGACAGCCCTTCCCGCCGGCCCTTCCCGGCAGGCTTTCGCGTGGAAGCGAAAGAATAACGTCCGGCTCCCGGACCGTCCCAGACTCCCCCGCATGCCCGACACCCCAGACGCCCCGGACGCCCCGGACAAGCCAGGCCCGCCGAGCCCACCAGGCACGGGCCGCAAGAGCTACGGGAGCCTCTTCCGCACCCCCGAGTTCAGCCCTCTCTTCCTCTCCTCCTCGGCCAACATCGCCGCCCAGACGGTGAGCGGTCTGGCCCTCGGCACACTGGTGTTCCGGGCGACGGACTCGCCGCTGCTGTCCGCGCTGAGCATGTTCGGCCCGTCGCTGGCCCAGGTGGTGGGCGCCACGTTCTTCCTCTCCGGCGCCGACCGGCTGGCCCCGCGGGCGACGCTGGCGGGCCTCTCGCTCGCCTTCGCCGCCGCCACCGCGGCCCTCGCCCTGCCCGGCCTGCCGGTCTGGGCGATGCTCGCCATCGTCCTCGCCGAGGGCCTGATCGCCTCGCTCGGCGGCGGCGTCCGCTGGGGACTGCTGACCGAGATCCTCTCCAAGGACGGCTATCTGACCGGGCGTTCGCTCTTCAACATGATGAGCGGCCTCATGCAGATCGCCGGCTACGCGACCGGCGGTGTCCTGCTGGCCCTTCTGTCACCGCGCCTGTGCCTGCTGCTCGCGGCGGGCCTGTACGGCACGGCGGCCGGCCTCGCCCTGCGGCTGACCCGCCGCCCGCCGCGCGCCTCCGGCCGCCCCTCGGTGGCCGCCACCCGGCGCGCCAACGCCCTGCTGTGGTCCGCCCGTCCACGCCGCCACGTGTACCTGGTCCTGTGGATCCCCAACGGACTTGTCGTCGGCTGCGAGTCGCTGTACGTCTCCTACGACCCCCGCGCCGCGGGCACGCTGTTCGCCTGCGCCGCGCTGGGCATGCTGGCCGGGGACGTGACGGTCGGCCGACTGCTGCCGGCCCGGCTGCGCCCACGGCTGGGCATCCCGCTGCTGGTGCTGCTGGCCGCGCCGTACCTCGTACTCTTCCTGCGCCCGCCACTGCCGCTGACGGCCGCGCTGGTCGCGCTGGCCTCCGTGGGCTTCGGCGCGAGCCTGGTGCAGCAGGAGCGTCTGGTCGCCCTGACCCCCGACGAACTCTCCGGGCACGCCCTCGGTCTGCACTCCGCCGGGATGCTCACGATGCAGGGCGTCGCAGCAACCCTGGCGGGCACGGTGGCCCAGTTCAGCTCTCCGGCGACGGCCATGACCGTGATGGCGCTCGCCTCGCTCACGGTGACCCTCGCTCTCACGGCGGCGAGCCGACGCGGCACGTCCGACGGAGGGCTGCTGCCGACGCGGGCGGCGGAGGCGGCGTGACGACGACCGGGGGCGGTCAGGGCAGGACCGCGACCCTGGCCAGGGAACCGGTCTCCAGGGCGCACCACAGGGCGCCGCCGTGCTCGGCGATGCCGTGCGGTTCGCTGTCGGGGCGGGAGAGCGCGTACGAGGTGACGCTGCCGTCGACGGTGATCCGGCCGACCCGGCCGCTGCCCCACTCGGTGAACCACAGCGCACCGTCGGGCCCCGCCGTGACCGCGTGCGGCCTGGCCGCGGGGTCGGACAGCGGGTACTCGGTGATGTCGCCGGCCACCGTGATCCGGCCGATCCGGCCGGCCCCGATCTCGGTGAACCACAGGGCGCCGTCGGGTCCCGCGGCGATGCCCACCGGCGCGGCGCCCTCGGTCGGCAGGGGGTACGCGGTGCCGTGTCCGTCGGTGGTGAGCCGCCCGACGGCGTTGTGCTGGTTGAGGGTGCACCACAGGGCCCCGTCCGGACCGGCCGTGACGGCGGAGGGGAAGGCACCGGGCGCCGGATACTCGGTGACGACGCCGTCCATGGTGACGCGGCCGACGCGGTCCACGGCGGAGAGCGTGAACCACATGGCACCGTCCGGCCCGGCGGTGATCCCGTACGGCCCGCCCTCGGCGGAGAGGGGCGCGAAGGAGGAGTAGGAGCCGTCTGGAGTGATCCGGCCGATGCGGTGCGTGCGGTACTCGGTGAACCACAGGGCCCCGTCCGGGCCCTGTGCGATCACGGTCGGTCCGTCCCCGACCGGGTGGACGGTGATCCGCCCGTCGCCCGGGTCCCTGCGGCCGACGGCACCCCGGTGGACGAGGGTGAACCAGAGGGCGCCGTCCGGTCCCTCGACGAGGGCGTAGGGCCCGGCGTCCGGGTCGCTCACGGCGAACTCCCGTACCGGGTCGGCGAGTAGGCGACCGACCTCCTCGAACAGCTCGGCGCCGTCCTCCTCGGAGAGGTGGAAGGCGTGCCGCATGCCCTCGTGGACTCGCAACCGCACACGCACCCCCGCGTCCCGCGCGGCCCGTGCGAGCCGGCGGGCGTCGTCCAGCAGCACCTCGTCGCCGCCCACCGCGACGAACAGCGCGGGCAGCCCGCGCAGATCGCCGTACAGCGGTGACTGCGGCGCCTCGTCGGCCGCCGCGCCCGCGAGGTACTGGGCGCACACGGAGGTGAGGACGGTGGTGCCGAGGACGTCCTTGCCCTCGTTGGCCGTCAGGGAGGCGCCGGTGAGCGCCAGGTCCGTCAGGGGCGAGACGACGACCGCGGCGCCGGGCCGGGGGCCGCCGGTCCGCTCGATCTCCAGCAGGGCGGACAGTACGAGGGTCGCCCCGGCCGACTCCCCGAAGAACGCCACGCGCGCGGCGGGAACGCCCTGTTCCAGCACGCTTGCCCAGGCGGCGAGGACATCCTCCAGGGCCGCCGGGTAGGGGTGGGCGGGCGCCAGCCGGTAGTCCACGCGCAGAACGGGGCGCCCGGTGGCCCGCGACAGCCGGCGGGCGACGGCACGCTCGGCGTCCGGCATGGTGTGGGCGAAGCCGCCGCCGTGCACGTAGATGACGGCGCCGCCCCGACGCTCCCCGGCGCCGGGCGCGCTCACCCAGTCGAGTACGGGATGTTCCTCGGTACGTTTCTTCATCGGTGGGCGACGCTAGGCAGGACGACTCGGCGCCGTCAACGCAAATACGCTGCGGAGACCGAGAAGCGTGAGCCGCGGCAGCGGATCTCCGACCAGGCGACCGGGCGACGCCGCCCGGGTCGCGAAGAAGACGGTGACGAACTGTGGAGCGGTTCGGCCGTGGCCCCGCCGGTGATGAAGGCCGTGGGTGCGGACACGACGCGTTCCTTTGCTGCCGTGCAGCCGAGGGCAAGCAGGAATCCAGGACGGCGACGGACGCACCGGCCACGCTGCGGGCCGGTTGGCTGGAGAAGCGGCCGGGGTACGCGCCCGAGCGCCCCGGAAGGCGGCGCACTGCCGGTTCCGCGGGCGACGACGCGCAGGACCGGGGACCCGGTGTCCCAGGCGGCATCTCGGCGCGTCGACGCCCCTTGCCGCTTCGGGGCCCGCCCCGCTACTGGCCGCCGCCGCCCTCACGCCAGGCGGAGCGACGCGCACGGTCCTTGTCGCGCAGGCACGTTGCCAGTCCGACGAACTCGTTCCTGGCCTCCCGCGGATCACGGCCCTCGAGCAGAAGCTCCGTCAGGGAGGCCACCGGCCAGGTGACGAGGACGCCGTGTCGTACGAAGTACACGGCGAGGGTGCGGATGCGGAAGACGTTGGCGGTGTCCAGCCACGCGCCGGCGAGCATTTTCCAGATACGGCGGCGCCCCCGGCGCGCGACATCGGCGCTGACCACGGCCGCGGTCTCCAACAGGGTCGCCCCGTCCGGGCCGTTGAGCAGGAAGGTCTGGTCGTCCCAGTGGTCGAAGACCACAGGGCAGTTGATGCCCCAGGGCGCGCCGACGGGCGGATCACCGGCCAGGCCGCGCATCTGCTCAAGGGCGCCCGAGGTACTCAACCGCCGTGTGAGGGCCAGGGGATCGGCGATCGCGTCGTCGTCCGCGCTGCGGTGCAACTCCGCGACGCTCGGCACATCGTCGCGGAACACCCGGAAGAGCGGGTGCTCGATGCTGTCGTTGCGGTAGGCGTACTGGAACGCGGCGAGGATCCAGCACAGCCGGGCCAGCCCCCGTTCGGCACCCGGCCCGCCGAGCCGGCCGAGCGTCGCGTGCTCGGCGAAGTACCGGCGCATCCGCTCGAACAGCTCGCTCAGTACCGGTTCGTCCGGCAGACCGGGACGCGAGAAGCGGCGGTGTCGCCGCTCCCCGGGGCTGAACACCATGCCGACCGTCGCCCCCGCGTCGCGCGCCACCTTGAGGTCGACCCAGTCGCCCGGCGTAGGACGCATGTCCAACGCCCGCTCGCGCCGATACTCCGGCAACCGGGCGTGAGTCGGATAACGCGTCGCCTGCTCATCGGCCCAGGAACGCGAGACGAGCCCGGCACCGGCCAGCCCGAGCAACGAGGAGTAGGGCGGGGCGGGTTGGACCAGGGCGGCAAGCCGGAGAGCGAAGGCCCGGCCGGCCTGGCTCCAGTGGTGACGGTCGATCTGTCCCTCCGGCCGAGTGATCTCACTCCCACGCACCCGCACCGCCAAATCCCGCGCCACCTCGGCCGATCCGGTCAACCGTGTCTCGCACCAGTCACTCAACTCACCGTGGTACAGATGCGAGAGGATCGACATGCGGTGATTGTATGGTCACACCCTGGCACGGGGGGAGATCGCCGACCGATGCTTCGCACTCGCGCCCACAGCGCGCTTCCGCGGACGGGACGCACGCTCGGCCCGGTGCCGTTCGCGCCACAACGGACCCAGCTCTGCCACCAGTTCAGCCATCACGTTGGCCGACAGGCCCGTGATCCTCCGGTGCACGCACTCGTCAGTGCGTGGGGGCGTGAATGACGGTGTCGACGGCGATGGTCAGCAGGATCCGAGTCTGTCCCGGGCCGCCGTAGGAGGTGTAGGGCCGACCGGTGTACTTCTGGGAGAGGTGTTCGACGTTCTCGGCGGCACCGTCGGTGGTGGCGGCGATCACGTGCCCCTTCACCCCGAAGTAGCGGGTTGTGTCGTCGGGGTCGGCGATACTCAGAGCGACGCGCGGGTCACGTTGTACGTTCTTCGCCTTGCGGTAGCCCTCGACGGTGTTGACGAGGATGTTCTCGCCGTCGGTGTCCACCCAGGTCTGCGTGAGCTGGGGCGAGCCGTCGGGCATCGTCGTGGCGATGAAGCAGGGACTCGGCCGCCGCAGCAGTTCGAGGAGTTCGGTCGGCAGAGCCGCCATGAGATCGTGCCCTTCCGCAAGGAGGTCGGTGGAGGGAGGCCGCGGCGCAGGCATCCGTGCTCAGCGCACGGATCGGAAAGTGGCCCGGACGTCATCGGCGAAGCGCTTCGGCTGCTCCAGGGCCGCGAAGTGGCCTCCTGCGGCGGGCTCGCTGAAGTGGATCACGTTGCTGTAGCGGCGCTCGATCCAGCGCCTGGACTTTCGCACGTGCTCCTCGGGGAACATGCTGAACCCGGCGGGCACGGTGATGGGTTCGGCGGGGGACGGCGCGGAGGGGCGGGGCGCCTGGGCCATCTCCCAGTACGTTCGGGCGGAGGACGCTCCGGTGCCGGGAAGCCAGTACAGCATGACGGTGTCGAGCAGTTCGTCCAGGGTGAATGACGCTTCCGCGTCTCCTGGTGTGCCGCAGGTGTCCTGGTACATCGCGTAGATCCAGGCGGCCAGGCCGACGGGCGAGTCCGCGAGGGAGTAGCCGATGGTCTGCGGACGGGTCGCCTGTTGTTTGGCGTAGCCCGAAAGGTTCTCCCAGAACCAGCCGGCGCTGTCGAGCATCGCCTGTTCCTGCGCGGTGGCGTCCTCGATCTCCTCGGGCGTGGGCGGGAACATGGCGAAGTTGAGGTGCAGTCCGACGCAGCCGTCCGGGGCCGCGCGACCGATCTCGTCGGTGACCGCGCAGCCGAGATCGCCGCCCTGCGCACCCCACCGCTGGTACCCGAGCCGGTCCATCAGGGTGATCCAGGCGCCGGCGATCCGGGGAAATCCCCAGCCGGGTGCGGTCGGCCGGTCGGAGAATCCGAATCCCGGGAGCGACGGCACCACGAGGTGGAAGGCGTCGCGCGGATCGCCGCCGTGGGCCGCGGGGTCGGTCAGCGGTCCGATGACCTTGTGGAAGTCGAGGACCGAGCTGGGCCATCCGTGGGTCATGATCAAGGGGAGGGCGTCCGGCTCCGGCGAGCGCACGTGGAGGAAGTGGATTCCCAGGCCGTCGATGGTGGTGCGGGACTGGCCGAAACCGTTGAGGGTCTCCTCGCAGCGCCGCCAGTCGTAGGTGTGGAGCCAGTAGTCGTGCAGGGCGCGAACCTTGGCCAGTTGGGGACCCTGGCTCGTGTCGGGCACGGTTTCGGCGTCGGGCCACCGTGTGCGGGAGAGACGTTCAGCCAGATCGGTCAGCTGCTCGTCGGGAATGGACAGCGTGAAGGGCTCGATCAGTTCCGACATGGCGCATGCTCCATATGGTCCGCACGTCGGCCGCGCAGTTCGCGGGGCGGTACGTGCTGGGGTGGTGCCCGGCAATCAGGGGTTGCCGGGCTGGCGGGTCCGCTCGTCGGCGACGATCGCGGGCACCGCGTTCAGGACTTCCTGGAGCCAGGCGACTTCGGCGCGCAGCCGGTGCGCGCCGTGGCTGACCGCGAGGGACTCGCTCACCGTCAGCTGGCCGCTGTCGATGGCCTGCGCGTTCAGCGCCTCGGTGGTGGACAGCATGGAGGAGACTTCGTCCAGCCGCGAGGCGATCACGGCGTGGAGATCGTCCAGCTTCCCGGGGTCCAGGCGAGTGAGGGCCAGGTCGAAGGGGTCCGGCTTCATCCATACGTGGCTGAGCCCCTGCGACTGGAGCTCTCGTAGCCGCCGCCGCCCTTCGTCGGTTATGCCGTACACCTGACGCTCGGGCAGATTCCCCTCCCGCTCGACTCGTATCTCAGCGAGCAGCCCTTCGGACAGCAGCCGTTTGATCGCCTGGTACAGGCTGCCCACCGACACGTCCGTCCACAGGTGCAGATGCTCCCGCTCTGCCTGGAGACGGACCTTGTGCCCGTGCATCTCGCCGTTCCTCGCAAACGTGTCGAGGATGAACAACCTGATCGATGACATACGAGTACTCTTGCATGAGTACCGGCTCGTGACAAATGCCGGCAAGCGAGGCCGGCCTTGCGATTCCTCTGCCTTGAGGCCTGCGGGACCGAGCGGCCACGCCCAGCACGTCTACGAGCGGCGCAGGGAGAGCTGATGAATCACAGCACATGGAGGACGCGCCGGACTCGCCGGCTCGCGGGTGAGGCGGTGGAGTACGACCAGGAGTACGTCGACGCCCGCCTGGCCGGCGACCTCGGGCAGGCGGTCTACGACCGTCGGATCGAGCTGGGCCTGTCCCAGACGGAGCTGGCGGAGCGGGCCGGGATGACCCAGCCCCAGGTCTCCCGGATGGAGGGCGGCGACACCGTGCCGACGCTCCCGCTGCTGCGGCGCCTGGCCAGGGCCCTGGACGGCACACTGAACCTGACCATCGAAGAAGTCGACGCACACGTCACCTGAACCGACGAAGGGCACCCACAAAAAACTGTAGGTGCCCTTTCCTGTGCCCCGGGAAGGATTCGAACCTGCGACACCCGCTCTAGGAGTTTTCTCTGATCAAGGTCGTGACCTGGGGAAACTCCCCCATGACCGCGTTTGACCTGGAGAAACATGTCTCGGTGGTTCTTGCAGGTTCCGAGGGTTTCCCGGCCTCATGTGTGCTGAATCCGTTCCGGGCCGACTGCAGGGGGCGCGACCTCGTGCCACAGGTCGCGGGCGCGGCGCGCGCGGCGTGGCCAGGGGGAGGCACAAGACGCGGAGGAGTACGCGCCCGTGTGGTGGATCATCACCCCGTTCATAGTCGTGCGTTCTTGAGAACGGACAGGAACTTGTCCGCGGACAGAGGGGTGGCCACCTTCGCTTCGCCTTCACCCGGTGCGTCAGGGGCGGTCGGCCGTGCCCGGGGGCGCCGGACCGGTCCCCCGGGGATGAAGGGCACTTCGCTGCCGGCGGAGGGCCCGTCCTGACAGCGGCCGGAGTCCAACGGCTCCCTGCGGCTCACCGACCTCGTCGGATCTGCTGCCAGGAGAGCCAAAAACAGGAGATGGCAGGACGAAGGTCCACAAGGCCGAGTACGTTCGACTCGGCCCGCTGGCTGCCGGACGGCATCGGGGTTACGCCGGCCGTCTCTCGCCCTCGCGACAGGAGTCGTTGCCCCATGACCTACCGGTTCAACCCGCCGCCCACCTGGCCCGCCCCGCCGGAGGGGTGGAGCCCGCCACCGGGCTGGGAACCGGATCCCGCATGGCCCACACCCCCAGGCTGGCAGATCTGGATCCCGGAAGGGGCCGTGCCGCAGTCGAGCGCACCCGTTCCTCAGCAGTCCCCCTACGGTCCCCAGGTGACGGTCCCGGCCACAGGTGGGGGTCTGTTCGGTCGGCGCCGTAAGCAAGCGGAGTCCGAGGCGGCGCGTCTGGCGGGCGAGCTGGCGCTGATGGAAACACAGGTACGCGGACTACAGGACGACAACCGTCACCTGACAGAGCAATTGAGTCGTCTCATCGGGGCCGACAGCGCTCAGATAGCCGCCGAGCAGCAGCGACTGCGCCGCGCGCATGAGGAGAAGCTCCAAGAGATCGGACGGATCGACGCTCTCCTCGACGAGAAGATAGAGCACGCCGCCGAGAGCGCCGCGCAGTCCCTGGTCGACGTGCGCCGGCAAGCCGACGACATGGCTCGCCAGACGGCGGAGGCCGAACAGCGCCTCACGGCCGCGCGCCGGGATCTGGTGCTCACCGATGAGACGCGGATGCTGCAAGAGGCCGGCATCTACGAGTACCGCCATCCACTCGCCGACGCGCTCGCCTACAAGGACCGGCTCGACAGCCTCAAGGCCCGCTACAAGCAGTTGGCGAGGGACGATCGGGCAGTGCTCGGGAACCAGTACTGGATGGTGGACGGCTCAGCTGCCAAGGGCCGCAAGATGGTCCGTGACTTCTCCAAGCTGATGCTGCGCGCGTACAACGCCGAGGCGGACAACGCAGTGCGCGGCATGAAGCCCCACCGGCTCGACTCGCTGATCGACCGGCTCGGCAAGACGCGGGAGTCGATCGCCCGGCTCGGCGCCACCATGCAGATCCGCATCGGCGATGACTACCACCAGCTGCGGGTACAGGAGTTGGAGCTGACGGCGGACTACCTGGTGAGGAAGGAGACCGAGCGGGAGGAGCAGCGAGAGCTACGAGCCCAGCAGCGCGAGGAGGAGCGCCTGCAGCGCGAGATTGAGCGCGAGCGGCAGCGGCTGGAGAAGGAACGCAGCCACTACGAGGGCGCCCTGCGCCGCCTGCGCTCCGGCACCGGTGATGAGGCCGCCATCGCCGAACTTGAAGGAAAACTGGCCGAGTTGGGCGCCGAGCTGGAGACGGTCGAGGCCCGCGAGGCCAACATCCGGGCCGGATACGTCTACGTCATCTCCAACGTCGGAGCGTTCGGCGAACGCATGGTCAAGATCGGTATGACCCGGCGCCTCGATCCCATGGACCGCGTCATCGAACTCGGGGACGCGTCCGTCCCCTTCCGCTTCGACGTACACGCCCTGATCTTCAGTGGGGACGCCGTCGGCCTGGAACGCCGCCTGCACCAGGAGTTCGAGTCCCGCCGCGTCAACCGGGTAAACCTACGACGGGAGTTCTTCTACGTCACACCGGCAGACGTACGCGCCGCCCTGCAGCGGCTCGCCGGACAGCACCTCCTGGAGTTCCAGGACACGCCCGAGGCTCCTGAATGGAGGGCCAGCCAGGCCGCTGCCGGGCGGTGACGGGCTCGACTCAGCCAACCTCGTCGGGTGGTCCAGACGGCAGGCGGCGCCATACAGACTGATCCAGCTGACCTTGGAGGTACTTCCCGCCGCGAGGTGAGCGGTCACTTCTCCGGTTGAGGTGATCGCGAGCCAAACGGACACCTGTACCTAGCTGATGCCCCCAGTTCTAGCAGGAGGCCGCCGACGCCCCCATGGGGTCGGTGGAAACCCCGTAACCAGGACGTCGCCTAGCGTTACATCCCCGCACACGCCGCTGGTCAGCGTGACGGCTGCTGAGTGCTTGATCCGCTTATGACAGCCTGTGCTGGACGGTCCACTCACGCATCGCGCACGCACGAAGCCGGCATCCTGAGGCAACGTCGCAGCACGCGGTCAAGCCAGACCATTCAGAGGAGCACGCGGAGCTGGCACGGTGTTGCGGGGGCGGAACGCTCAGCCGTTCGGGGCCCGACCGCAAGGTGGCGGGACCGCTCCGCGTCCAGCGGGCCGTGTTCACCGCAGTGGTGTACGTGCTGACCAGCGGCTGTGCCTGGCGGCATCTGCCGCCGACGTTCGGCACGTCCTCCGCCACCGCGCATCGCCGCTTCATGGTATGGACCGAGGTCGGCCTGTGGCGTCGGCTGCATCGGGCGGTGCTGGACGAACTCGGGGTCCGGGGCGAGGTGGACTGGACCTCGGCGATCGTCGACGCGGCCTCCGTTCGCGCCAAAGACATCTCAGGGGGCTATGAAGTCAAGCCGGCTTCTCGATTCGGGGGTGACAGGAGCGGTGCGAAGGCGTGCTGTTCGTCAATAGCCAGGGTGGTCGTTGTTCGAGTGTGCCTCGGTAGTGTTATGGACATGCCCGAGGCGTGGATCGGCTTCAACGCTCGTGATCGGCGGCGGTACTGGTGGCGGACGGGCATCCTGACGCTGGCGCTCGCTGGTGTGATGGTGGCGATGAGCCTGACCACACATGAACCGGGCAAATGGTGGTGGTTCGGTGGCCTGGGGGCCTTCTCCATAGTGGTGGTCTTGAGCACGATCAACACGATCTATGGCCAGGTCCTACTGACCATGGCGGGGTTGGAACTCCACACCTTCGTGAGTAGGCGAGTGGTTCCCTGGAGCGAGGTCGCGCGCATCGAGGAGCGGCGGCGGGTGAGACGGAGCGGAACCTGGTCGGACCTTCGTGTCATCAGGACCCATGGACGCTCGCTCACGATTCCGGGGACCCTCACCAATCGCGTGATGGATGCCGAACTCGAGCGGAAGCAGGCCGTCATCCAAGAGCACTGGTCCCGTGCCGTCGGTGGCTGAGGGAACTTATGCTCCGAGAGCCTCGGCTGCGATGGGGAAAGCGACGGCCTCCTCGAAAAGCTGGCCGTGCTGAAGGCGGTGGTGGAGCTGGCCGAGGAAGCGGTTCAGCAAGTGCCTTTGTGCGGCGGCATGCCAGTCACCATGCTCGCGTCGGCGTCGGTAGTGTGCGTTCGCTCCCGGTGAGGCGGTGAGGGCCCGGAGGAAGCCGGCATTGATGAGGCGAGTGTTCTTGACGAACCGGCGGCCGACGAAACGCTTCTTGCCGGAGGCCCGGGTGATGGGGGCGGATCCGGCGTACGACTTGAGCGCCCTGGCGTCGGCGAACCGTGCCCGGTCGTCGCCCAGCTCGGCCCGGCGCGTGAGCAAGGAGAAGACCCCCGAGGGTGGCAAGCTCAGGGAGTTCGGTGTCGTTGGCCACGGTCCCGGCAGCGATGAGCTGGCCGCGAGGGTCGCCGACGCCATCCGCACCTGGGACAGCGACTACCGCGACCGTGAGGCCACGTTCGAAATCCAGCCTCTCGACGCCCCCGAGATCGAGCAGCGCCCGGGTCTCTTCGCCCTTGACACCCCGCTGAACCGCATCGTCGTCGACTGGCGGTGACGCCCCACGTGTAGCGGACGGTGCCTACGGCACGCAGTCGGCGGGCACCGTCGCCCCACCAGCCCTCACTCACACACTGGGGGACACATGGATCCGCACGGTCCCACAGCCCAGCGCTTCCCGCTCGTCGCCCGATTCCGGCCCGCCTGCCTGCCCCTGCCCGAGCGTGCGCGCGGTCTCGCTCATCGCCTCCGACCTCGGCCTTCCCGATCTCGCCCGCGAGATGTGCCACCAGCACGCCGCCGCCTACCTCCACGCCTGCCCCCTCCCCGGCATGAGCGCGATCCGAGGGTTGGAACCGGTCGTCAACCTGGCCCGCCTCCACATCCGCGCCGGCCGTGCAGATGAGGGGCGTCAGCGACTGCTCGACCTGTACAAGGCCGTCAAGGCGGGCACAGCCGCCCGGTTCGACGGCGTCAACGTACCCGCGGACCTCACTACGACCGACGAAGACCGCCAGGAGGTTCGCGCCTGGCTGTGGCGCGTCCTCCTCGCCGACGGCACACGCACCCTCACCACCGAGGGGCAATGGGTCGAGGCCCTGGCGCACATCGAAGCCCACCATGGCATCGGAAAACGGATGCTCGACGGCCGACAGGTCGCCGTACTCGCCGCCCTCACCGCGGGTGACACCACGTGGGCCGATGTCCTCCTTGCCGACACGGTGCCCGGCGATCCGTGGGAGCAAGCCGTCACTGCATGCCTGACCGTTCTAGGCCGCCGCGACGCCGGGCAGCCGATCGACGGTCACCTGGCGGACCTGGTGACGGCCTACCTCGCACGGAAGACCGAACCCGGGACGACTGTCTTCGACACCCGGCTCGGACTTACGATTCTCGACGCGATCGGTTCCGCCGGGGCGCTCGTCGCGCGCCGCATCGTCGAGGACCTCCACCGCAGGACGACGGACGCCGCAGACGGCTACGCGGCCCGCGAGAACTTGGCTCACCCTCATGTTCACCGAGATCGCCACGGACCGGCAAGTGCAGGACTGTCGCGCGCTGGTGCGCGCCTGCGCCCTCGGCGCTGGGATCGTCCCGGACGAGTTGCGAGGAGAGCTGACGGCGGCTCTGCGCGCCAGCGAGGGCGTGATCCGGGAAAGCCTCGTGCGTTCCTCCGATCCCGGAGGAACGCGACCCGTCCGGTTCTGACGATGTCTACCGGCGCTGTCGGTGCTGCTGTTCGGTAGGCGATGGAGGCACCGAGGGGAGCCGACCGTTTCCGGTCTGCTCAGAACCCCCTAACGAAATGCTCTGTGCGGGCTTGAGGGCTTGCTCGGTGTCGTGAACGAGCGTGGTTGTTACCGTCCGGATGTGACCTTGACTGATCTCAGCAACGGCTTTCGTGATGATGAGCAGCGGCGGCGCGTCCAGAGGGTCATTCATGATCGTCTCGCAGACGACCGTGACCCGCAGGAATGCCGCTTCCTCATGCGGTTCTGGTGGCAGTTGGTCGTGTCGTACCAAGAGGTGTCGATGGACGAGCTCAGCCTGAACGTCGGCAAGCCGAAGCTGGAGGTGGTAGCGGCGCTGATCAACGCCATCAGGTCGTTCCACGCCGACATCGATGCCTGGATCACCACCACACAGCAAGTCCTCCCGGTGATCCAAGATCGCGGTTTCAGGGCCCGCCCATGGCGACGAAAGTTAACGCGTTCGGAGCTTCTTCGCCGAGGTCCCACACCAAGCGGCGGTACTTGTCGTGGTCGTAGCCACGGTCGGCCGGCACCATATCCGGGCGGCGACGAGGCCGGTCGTGCTTGCCCCGCACGGGGGGGGGACGGCCTGGAGGAGCGGGATCAGCTGGGTGACGTCGTTGCGGTTGCCGCCGGTCAGGGTCGCGGCGAGCGGGATGCCGGTGGCGTCGGTGATCAAGTGAGGCTTGCTGCCCGTTCTGCCACGGTCGACTCACGCGGCCGGGGCCGATCTGAACACCGCTTCTGAAGCGGCACCCGACCCCGAGGGTGGGGAGGAGCCCGACGCGGAATCCGTGCCGAACGGTGCTGATCCGTTGGGAGATATTTCGTAGTTCAACCTTCCGTCCGCTCACACGCACCGCTCACGCAAACGGCCCCGGACCAGGAGTCCGAGGCCGAGTAGAAGCCCTCCCTGGGGAAGAAACCCCAGTTCAGAACGGTAATGCGTTGTGCCCCCGGCAGGATTCGAACCTGCGACACCCGCTTTAGAGGTTGTCTCACGTGGTGTTGCCCCAGCTACTCGACTGTGCTCGTGAGAAACGTGTGGAGCTCGGCGGCGAGGTTTCGCATCTCCTCGCCGGCCGCGTGCACGGTGGTGGTCTCGAAGTGCCACTCCTCGGACGGAGGCCGATCGTGGATGCCCCACGTCAGGTGTACGTAGCCGCGCGAGTGGTGTTCCGCCGAGATCGTCAGGTCGCGTTCCAGGGAGCGCCAGGCGCGTGCTCCTTCCCAGCCGTGGAAATCCTCGGCCAGTGAGGAGAGGAAGGTGTCGAGGCCGTCGCCGTCCCATGTCCGAACCAGGGTCTCGATACTGACCCATTGCCCGCGAGCTTTCACGACGAAGTCGAGTGTGGGGTCGTTCTCGAACGGTCTTGCCGGCTCGGAGAAGAGCAGGTGGACCGGTCGCGGTCCGGTGTCTCCCACACGTACCGCAGGGCCGTCTTCGGTCATTTGTGCAGGTTAGAAGTCGTGGGGCTCGATCATCAACCTCTATTCCCACACTGCCTGAGGACGGGCGACCGGCCCCGCGTGGGGCATGATCGTCCGCTATGGCTGTGGATCTTGCGCGGGACCTTGTCCCCGATGGGCTGTGGAAGATTGCCGCGCCGCTGATACCACCGTTCCGGCCCAGACAGCAGGGTAGCGGGACGGTACCGGTGGCGGATCGGAAGGTGTTCACGGCGGTGGTGTACGTGCTGACCAGCGGTTGTGCCTGGCGGTACCTTCCGCCGACGTTCGGCACCTCGCCTGCCACCGCGCATCGCCAGTTCGCGGCGTGGACCAGGGCCGGTCTGTGGCGCCGGCTGCACCGGGCGGTCCTGGAGGAACTCGGTGCCAGAGGTGCGCTGGACTGGACCTCAGCAATCATCGACGCCGCGTCCGTCCGTGCGAAAAGGGGGGCTCGCTGACCGGGCCGAACCCGGTCAATCGCGGCAAGAAGGGCAGCAAACTGCACGTTCTGTCCGACGCTCAGGGCATCCCGCTGGCCGTCGCGGTGTCCGGGGCGAACCTGCATGACAGCCAGGCGTTCAAGCCGCTGATCCTGGCGATACCCGCCATCCGCTCCAGACGCGGACCGCGCCGACGGCGACCGGTCAAAATCCGGGCGGACAAGGCGTATTACTCTGCTGACCACCTGGCCTGTCCGCGGCCGCGGCCTGATCCCGCGGATTGTGCGTCCGGGAATCGAGTCCGGCGAGCGGCTCGGCCGCCACCGCTGGAAGATCGAGCGGTCGATCTCCTGGCTGTTCGGCTACCGCCGGCTCACGGTCCGATACGAACGCAAGGGCAGCCACTTCCTCGCCTTCCTTGGCCTGGCCGCAGCCCTGACCTGCTACAAGAAGCTCGCAAAACCCACCACGTGAGACAGCCTCTAAGCGTGTTCCTCGGGCTCTCGAGCGCCGGACTCGTTCAGGTCGTCATACCAGTCGGCCCAATTGGCCAGGGTGCGGTCGATACGGTCGAGCCTCTGGCGAAGGGACGAGACCTGGACTGAATCCCATCCGTCCCGCTCTACGAGGCTGGCCCCGCCCGCGTGGATGGGGACCCTCGTCATGCTGGCAACGGCCTTTTTGAGGGCCTCGACAGTCGTGGTCACGTCGGCCCAGCACAGACTTGCAGCCTTGAACCCGCTCGCGACTTCTGCCAGTGGCTCGCCGTTGTATGTGTGGCGCACTAGCGAGTCGGTCAACTCGCGGGCTTCGCCTCCGACTGTGAGCATCAGCATCTCGGCTTCGTCGACCTCGTACAGCTTCTGGCCAAGTCGGCCTGCTCGCACGATTTCGTATGCCTGGAATACACCCCGACGGCGCGAGAGCATGGCGCGTACCACGACAGGCAGAGTGCGATCGTCCTCGTCACCGGATCCGCCGAAAACTTCGCGCTGCAAAGCCATAGGTTCCGCAATCGCCATGTAGTAAGCCGCTTTGACCGCGAGTTCTGTCTGGGCGACGCCTAGACGCCCGCTGTCGCCTAGGCCATGCTCCACCTCCTCTAGGGCTTCATCACGTAGGTCCTCAAGCGATCGTGGGTCCTCTGCGGTCCCTTCCAGGGGCGAGTCGGAAGGAAGCGCCTCGATCTCGGGCATTCGGTAGGCGCGTTGCAGCACCGCGCGGCGCGGTCGAACGAACTGGAGCGCATCACTCTTCTCGGTGCGAACCGGGCGAAGGATTAGCTCAACTGCAATATCTACACGATCTTCTCGCTTTGGCCGCTGCTTCGCTGTCAACGAGCGAATCCCGTCGTTGACGCGACGGGCTGTGCCGATTCCCCCGCCCAGAACGGCTCGGACGATCTCTGCAGCCCGAACATCACGGTGTCGGCTGAACCCCTCGGTCAAGGCGTCATGCTCAGTGATCACCCCAGCGAACCACTGCTTTTCTGATACAGAGATACGGGCAGGCCGCGTAGTTGTGGGTTGTGCTAGGACGTCGAGAACAGCGTCTGCCTTGGCCTCGTTCTCCACGGCAGGGCCGTACGGCTTGGGCGGGCGGATATGCGTCAAGCCGATGAAGTTGCGTACGGCCGTATGGAAGAGTTGGTTTGATCGAGCATCAGAGCGGAACCCGACGACAACACGCGCGGGGATGGTGAGGGCGCGCGCCTTTGCCTGCTCCTCCTCGCTAAGGCTGTCCCAGCCCTGCTTCCGGACTAGCCGGATCCAACGGTTTACTTCCTGACGAAATTTACGATCGTCTCCACCCCACTCGTATGCAAGTTTCGACGGGGAATATCCGAGTAGATCGTGCACCGCGCTGATGCGGCTGGAGCCATCGGCGGCAATCAAGAGCGAGGCAGCTGGATGACCATTTTGGTGATTTACAGTCAGTGGCACGACAGTAAGCGGTTGGAGTACTCCCTCCACCGCAATGTCCTCGCCTAGGGGGTTCTCCTTCGTCAAACGGCCCTTGGCATCTTCCAGCCGCTGCGCGAGTGCACTCGGATCCTCCACATGAATCTCTAGCTCCGCGCCTTTGCTCGGTGCCGACCTTGGCTCGGGCAATGTTGTACCGGCTCCACCCAGTGCGTAAGTCCGGCGCCCGTACTCCCGCGGGTTAGCCGGATGCGGCACCACGGATGCGGACCACAACCTGGTCTCGACAATCAACAAAGTGGCACCCTGTACACGCAGTTCGACGGACTCGGTCAGTTTCCGGCGCATTTCGTCGGGACGTACTGCAGCGCGTGAGAGAATCCGGACAATTCCATCGGAAAAACCTTGCCCGAACAGCGAGGAGGCAAGCTTGTCGACGGCAGCGCCGCGGGGAAGCGTCCACTGCGTTGGCTGCCAACCTTCGCCCGTGTCGAAGGGCTGGTCGACGGACTCATCGGTCACTGCTTGCTCCCGTAATCCGATCCACAAGGAGGAGTGCTCTGCGCGCCTGCTTTCGATCCTCACGACCTGCTGGCGTGTCTACCGGAGTCAGCGAAAGCCGCGCGGCGCGCTCGCTGAGTGCCGCACGAACCTGGTACCACCCTTCAGAAGACAGGGTGACCATATACAACCGCTCGCCATGCAGATTGACGATGCCGCAGTGCAGTTCTTGCTCTGCGATCCCGGCCCAGTGCGATGCCAGGCGGCCGAGCGTGATTTCGGAGCCCTGATCACTTGGGGATTCGGGAGAGGGGGTGGCGCGGCACTCGTCGGCTGCCTGCTGGAGAACAGCTGCGACGAGGCCAACCTCGCCCTGGTCCAGGGGGATGGAGAACGCGATGATGTCGGACACGGAACAGCTCTCCGTGAAGGTCGGCCGATTGAGGCACCGGCATGTCGGCGTCGTGCTGCCAAGTCGCGGGTGCGCCCGGCAGAGCGAGAGCGCGGACATGTCGACCGCCGACCTCCACCCGTGTCGGTCCGCGGAACAGTTGCCACCGGGACCTCTGGTGCCGTCCGAGCCACGCACCATCCGGCCCGAGGGGGGGGAGGTGGACATGAACCTCATACCCGAGGGAGCACAGTAAGACGGTTCCGCTGCTCGACCCGGTAAAGCACAAGCCAAGGAAGCTGATCCGTCATAGCGCGGAGTCATCGAACAAGTCGCTCGGTGCCAAGGGTAGCGAGGCGGCTACATGGTGTGCAACGAGTTGATGCTGTAACTCATGTGACTCTCTATCAGTCGGACTGCCGTTGAGAGGATGGGCAACTGCGATTCCCGCCGATGGCGGCGAAGGGCTGGCGTTCGTGATGTGATGCGGTGTCGCCTGGTCGTCGATGCGGCCGAGGGTTCATCCTCGGGTTGCGGGTGGGCAGGGACTGTGCCGGTGGCGGGCTGGCAGGGCGGGGCGGCGACGCGAGACAGGCGAACGCGTCTGGTCAGCAGGGGCTGGTTTGGGAAGGGGCTGGTGCTGGCTTCGCCGCGTCGGTAAGCATCACCGCCCTGTCGGGCTCTGCGATGCGGTGCCGCGGCGCTGGCGCACCTGGCCGAGGTCGGCCTGGAAGGCATCGTGGCGGACACCGATACGAGCCTGTTGCCGGAGACTGATCTGGTGATTGCCGAGGCTGCTGCGTGCTTCGTCGCTCATCGCGTCCGGCAAGGGATGCCGAAGGCACCGAAGCCAAATCGGAGCCCGGCGGTGCCCAAGATGCGAGGTTGAGCCTGTGCTAGGTGGTGCTGATCGATCCGGAGAAGGACAGGGAAGTGGCGATCCGTCCGCTCACGCAAACGGCCCCGGACGAGGAGTCCGAGGCCGAGTAGGAGCCCTCTCTGGGGATAAACTCCAGGTCAGAGCGGTAACGCGTTGTGCCCCCGGCAGGATTCGAACCTGCGACACCCGCTTTAGGAGAGCGGTGCTCTATCCCCTGAGCTACGAAGGCCGGTGGTGGCACGGTGGGGTGCCCCGGCGACAGTGTAGCGGGTGGGGTGGTGGGCCGTCAGGTGAGGGGATCTTGCGGAAGCGGTCCTTCACCTGGTGGTCTGCCCTCATGCGGGGCGCCGGCCCGCCGGCACACGCTCCGCACTCCGCGGCCCCCGCACGCACCCCCTCGACCTCGCCCCCCGTACAGCCCCCGCCCCACCCCCTCACCCCCGACGAACCCGCACCCGATACCCCCCCTCCCCATCCATCCCCGACACCGTGATCGCGACCCCCCGCCGTGGGTCCTTGAAGGTCTCGCCCGGAGTGAAGGTCGCGTCCGAGAGTTCTGCGTGGACGTTTGGGCTGCGGGTGCAGCCGCCGCTGTTTCGGCGGGAGTCGAAGACCTTCACCGGGCCCATTCCGGTGTCCACGTCCGCGTCCACCTTGTAGATCAGTACGCCGGGCCGGCACACCGCCTCGTCGTTGCCCTCGCGGGTGCGCAGTTCGACCGCGTAACCGGACTTGCCGTTCAGCGGGACGACCACCAGCTTGTCGCCGCCCTTGCGGGCCAGCGGCGTCAGTGTGTACTCCGTCGTGCCGGACGCCGACGCGCAGTGCACCTGGGACGGGTCCAGCCAGCCCAGCTTCCACTTGTGCCAGCCGAGGAGGTCGTTGTTGGCGCCCCAGTCCTCGCTCATGATGTCCCAGTGTCCGGCCGCGCCCCCGCCCTCCTGGGTGTAGAGGTCGGGCAGGCCGAAGACGTGGCCGTTCTCGTGGGGGAGTACGCGGTAGCCGGTCTTGTCGTAGGAGCCGGAGCCGTCGTCCTGGCGGGAGTAGAGGAAGGACGCGTTGGCCACCGGGACGCCGTCGGCGACCGGGGCATCGGCGTTGCCGGCGAAGGTGACGGACAGGACCGTGTCCAGGGCGGAGGGGCCGGCGTTCGGGGTGACCAGGACGTTCAGGAGGTCGTAGGCGCGGAAGTCGACCTTCGGGTCCGCGGCCGCGACCATGTCCTGGACCAGCTTGCGATAGCCGGGCTCGAAGGGGGCGCCGCGCTCTATGCCGTACTCGGCGAACGGCTTCGGCATGCGCAGCCAGTCGCGGATCGGGGTCTCGGGGCGGTAGTCGAGGCGGCCGTAGGAGCTGGTGCGGAACCAGTCCACGGTCTGCGGGAAGAACTCCCCGTAACGGTCGAGCGCCTTGCCCTCGCCGGGCGCGTCGGAGAAGTCGATCATCAGGTTCAGGGCGCGTACGGTGCCGGTCGAGCGGGCGTAGCCGGCGCTGGTCGGGACGCCCTCGGACATCTGGATCTCGGAGCCGCCGCTGATCATGCAGGGGCCGTGCGCGGAGGAGCGGGACAGGGCCGCCGGGCCGGGGCCCGCCGTCGTGGTGCCCGGGGTGAGCGGGCCGGTGCCCGCCGAGGTGCTGAGCGCCAGGGTCAGTACGGTGACGGCCCCGATCGCGGCCGGCCTGCGCGGGCGTATGCGACGGCTCGGCGGCTGCGCGTGCGGCTGCATGCGGACCTCCCCGGACCACGGCAGCCGCCCGACACCGGCTGCGCCCTTCCGATCACCCTGTGCCGGGGGGTCGGCGGGCGCGCGCTGGAGCGGCCGATCGTGGGTTTCTCGCCGGTAGCCGCCGAACGGGGGGCACGGCACGGGTCACGGGGAGGGGAGTGGAGGTCACGCAGGGGCATGTGACGCGGGTCACTGGAAAACTCTTCGGACTCGGGAAATAACCGGGGATCGTTTCCCCGTTTATCCCTGTGTCCGAGCGAAACGGGGACTTGCTCCCCGCATCGCGAACCCCATCGTCCAAGGAGTACGCCGTGCAGACCGCGACCCTTGAGGAGCGCAAGGTGACCCGGCCCCGCGCCGATGCCCTGCGCAACCGGGAGCGGATCGTCACCGCCGCCCGGGAGATGTTCGTCGAGCACGGCCCCGATGTGCCGTTCGACAACGTCGCCCGCCGGGCCGGTGTCGGCAACGCCACGGTGTACCGCAACTTCCCCGACCGCGACGCCCTCGTCCGCGAGGTCGTCTGCTCGGTCATGGACCGTACGGCGCGGGCGGCCGAGCTGGCCCTCGCTCAGAGCGGCGACGCGTTCGAGGCGCTGGAGCGCTTCGTGCACGTTTCCGCCGACGAGCGGATCAGCGCGCTGTGCCCCATGGTGGCCGGCACGTTCGACCGGCACCACCCCGACCTGGAGGCGGCGCGCCAAAGAGTCGAGCGGCTCGTCGCCGAGATCATGGACCGGGCGAAGGCGGCCGGCCAGCTCCGCGGTGACGTGGGGGTGGGCGATCTGATGGTCGCCGCGGCCCAGCTCAGCCGGCCCCCGGCCGGTACGGGGTGTGTGAGCGCCGACCGTTTCGTCCACCGCCATCTGCAGTTGTTCCTGGACGGGCTGCGGGCTCCCGCCCGGTCCGCCCTGCCGGGCACGGCCGTGACTCTGGAGGATCTGCGCCGACCCTGCGAGTAGTGCCGACCCCGCGAGGAGTTCCGCGAGCGCCGACGACGACGTTCCGCGAGCGACAGCGGCCGACGCTTCCGAGCGGCAACGACGACGCTTCCGTGCGACAAGCGACAAGCGACCAGCAACAAGAGGCAAGCGACCAGCAACAAAGCGTGACACCGGCTGTCCGGCGGGCGGGCCTTCGACCACCGACCGTCCGAGAGTCCCGCGACTCCTGACCGATCGACACTTCCGCAACCTCTGACCGTCCGACCGGCGGACGGCGGCCCCGTGGCCGTCGCCGTAGGCGAGTCGTCCCCTTAATCACCTTTTTCCGTCACGAAGTCCCGAAGTGGGTATCCCCATGTCTCAATCAGCCGTCAAGGCGTCCGACGCCTCGAACGCACCGGACGCCGGACGCTGGAAAGCGCTCGTCTTCATCGCGCTGGCCCAGCTGATGGTCGTCCTCGACGCCACCATCGTGAACATCGCCCTGCCCTCCGCCCAGCAGGACCTCGGTATCTCCGACGGCAACCGGCAATGGGTCGTCACGGCCTACGCCCTCGCCTTCGGCGGTCTGCTGCTGTTCGGCGGGCGGATCGCCGACCTGTGGGGCCGCAAGCGCACCTTCGTCCTCGGCCTGGGCGGCTTCGCCGTCGCCTCGGCGCTCGGCGGCGCGGCCACCAACGAGGCGATGATGTTCGGCTCCCGCGCCCTCCAGGGCGTCTTCGGCGCACTGCTCGCGCCCGCCGCGCTCTCCCTGCTCGCCGTGATGTTCACGGACGCCAAGGAGCGCGCCAAGGCCTTCGGCATCTACGGCGCGATCGCCGGTGGCGGCGGCGCGGTGGGTCTGATCCTCGGCGGTTTCCTCACCGAGTACCTGAACTGGCGCTGGACGTTCTTCGTCAACGTCCCGTTCGCGGTGGTCGCCGCGGCCGGCGCGTACTTCGTCATCCGTGAGCCGAAGGGCAGCCGCAACCGCTCGCCGCTCGACATCCCCGGCGTGATCCTGTCCACCCTGGGCCTGGTCGCGCTCGTCTACGGCTTCACCCGCGCCGAGTCCGAGGGCTGGAGCGACGCGGTGACGATCGGCATGTTCGCCGGTGCCGCCGTGCTGCTCGCCGCCTTCGTGTTCGTCGAGTCGAGGGTCAAGGCCCCGCTGCTGCCGCTGCGCGTGATCACCAACCGCAACCGGGGCGGGATCTACCTCTCGCTCGGCCTCGCGGTCATCGCGATGTTCGGCCTGTTCCTCTTCCTGACCTACTACCTCCAGGCCGTGAAGGGCTACACGCCGGTGAAGACCGGCTTCGCCTTCCTGCCGATGATCGCGGGCATGATCACCGGCTCCACCCAGATCGGCGCCCGTCTGATGACCCGGGTCCCGCCCCGGCTGCTGATGGGCCCCGGCTTCCTGGTCGCCGCGATCGGCATGCTCCAGCTGACCCGGATGGAGATCGACACCTCCTACGCCTCCGTACTGCTGCCCGGCATGCTCCTGCTCGGCCTCGGCATGGGTACGGCGTTCATGCCGGCCATGTCCATGGCCACCATGGGCGTGGAGCCGCGGGACGCCGGTGTCGCCTCGGCGATGGTCAACACCTCGCAGCAGGTGGGCGGTGCGATCGGTACGGCGCTGCTGAACACGATCGCCGCCTCGGCCACCGCGTCCTACATCACCGACCACGTCGGCGGCGCGGCCTCCCGGTCCCAGCAGCAGTTGGTCCAGCTGGAGGCCCAGGTGCACGGGTACACCAGCGCGATCTGGTTCGCCGTCGGCATCCTGGTCGTGGCGGCGGCGATCGCCCTGACCCTCGTCAACGCCGGCCGTCCGGGCCGCCCCGTCGTCACGGGTTCCGGTGCGGGCGACGCGGCCGAGGACGAACTGCCGTTGCCGGTCGTCTCCCACTGACGGGGACCGCGGTGCCGATACCCCCTCGGGCCACCTGATCCACTCGTGCGTACGGGGAGGGGACGCCCCGCACGCACGACTCCCCGGACCTGTCCCGGCCGCGCGCTCAGCGCAGCCAGGGCAGGTCCGCACCCGCTTCGCTCGGCTGAAGTCCCTCGGCGACGATCCGCATGATCTCGCCGAGGGACTTCTGCTGTTCGGGGGTGAGCCGGTCGAAGACGGCCTGGCGTACGGCGTCCACATGGCCCGGCGCGGTCCGGCCCAGCACCTCGTACCCCTCGTCCGTGAGCACGGCGAACTGGCCGCGCTTGTCGGAGGGGCAGTTCTCGCGGCGGACCCAGCCGTTCTTCTCCAGGCGGGCGACCGCGTGCGAGAGACGGGAGCGGGTGATCTTCGCGTACTTGGCCAGCTCCGTCATGCGCAGCCGCCGGCGCGGTGACTCGGCCAGCTTGACCAGCAGGCCGTAGTAGACGTGCGGCATGCCCGCGTCGCGCTGGAGCTGCCGGTCGAGGTGGTCCTCAAGGAGGGTGACGGCCTCGATGTACGAGCGCCAGACGAGCTGCTCCTCGGCGGTGAGCCAGCGGGGCTCGTCGCCGTGGGCGGGAACGGGTGCCGTGTTCATGGGTCCTACTGTACGGAACGACTTCTTGAAGGTTAAACAAGATCGGAGTAGATTTGTACCGAGAAGAGATTGAGACTTCAAGTACTGACGTATCGGAGCCGCTCCCATGACCGCCGCCGCGCCGGAACGCATGCCCGCCCTCTACCTCAGCCACGGCGCCCCGCCGCTCGCCGACGACCCCGTCTGGCCCGGCGAACTCGCCGCCTGGGCGGCCGGACTGCCGCGCCCCAGGGCGATCCTCGTCGTCTCCGCCCACTGGGAGGAGGCCCCGCTCGCCCTCGGCGCCACCCGGACCGTCCCCCTCGTATACGACTTCTGGGGCTTCCCCGAGCACTACTACCGCGTGCGGTACGAGGCACCCGGCGCCCTCGAACTCGCCGAGTCCGTACGCAAGCTGCTGCGCGCCCCCGGCACGCCCGTGCAGGATGTCCCCGACCGCGGCCTCGACCACGGCGCGTACGTCCCGCTGGTCGAGATGTACCCCGGCGCCGACATCCCGGTACTCCAGGTCTCCATGCCGACCCTCGACCCGACCCGGCTCATGGAGATCGGCCGCAGACTCGCGCCGCTGCGCGACGAGGGCGTACTGATCATCGGCTCCGGCTTCTTCACCCACAATCTGGCCGCGCTGCGCCAGATGGGCGTGCCCTCCTGGTCCGCGGAGTTCGACGACTGGGGCCGGCGCGCGCTGGAGGCCGGGGACGTGGACGGGCTGCTCGACTTCGCCGGCAAGTCCCCGGCGGGACGGCTCGCCCACCCGCGCACCGAGCACTTCGCCCCGCTGTTCGTGACGATGGGCGCGGCGGACGCGGCCGGTGAGCTGGATCTGCGGCAGTCCGTGATCGAGGGGTTCTGGATGGGGCTGGCCAAGCGGTCGGTGCAGTTCGGCTGACCGCCAGGACAAGCGCAGTAAGGGGGGAAAGGGCAGAGGGGCTACAGCGGCTTCTCGTACCAGGCCACGTCCCAGTAGCGGCCGAACTTGCGGCCCACCTCGCGATACGTGCCGACGGGCCGGAAGCCGAAGCGCGCGTGCAGCCGGTCGGAGGCCTCGTTGGGCTGTGCGACGCCCGCGTAGGCGCGGTGCAGGTCCTCGCCGGCCAGGGCCTCGAAGAGGGACGTGTAGAGCAGCGTGCCGACGCCGCGGCCGCCGGAGCGCGGGGCGACGTAGACGGTGGTCTCCACCGAGGTGCCGTAGGCGGGCTTCGCGCGGTAGGGGCTGGATGTGGCGTACCCCAGGATCTCCTGTGACTTCGCGTCCGTGGCAACCCTCAGCCGGTACGGACCGTCTTCAGGGTGGGAGAGCAGCCAGGGGCGGCGCTCCTGCGGAGTGAAGGGCTCGGTGTCGAACGTGATGGGTGTCTCACGTACGTAGTGGTTGTAGAGATCGGTGAGGGCCTTGAGATCCTCCTCGAACCCCGGTCTGACCTGGACCTCCGCGCATCCCGACGACATCGTGCCTCCTCATGTGGCGGCACAGGGTACTGCATGATCAGAAAATTCGACGGGCGGGTTGGGAATTCTGTCCGGATTCCAGTCGTTGTTTCCATCGGATGCAGGGCACCCGAGGAGAGTCCCGAGAGAGATCCCCCGAGAGAGATCCGGAGACAACTCCACACGGCGCCCGACCGTCCACCGGACCACCTGCTGAACCACCATCGCAAGGGAGCACGCATGGCAACCCGTGCCGTCGCCCGTCGTAAGTCCGCCACCGGCGAGACCTCCGGCGCGGCAACCAGCGTCCGCGCCAACGGCGGAGAACTCGCCGACCGCGATCTGGTCGGCATGTACCTCGACGAGATCGCACGGACACCGCTGCTCGACGCCGCCAAGGAGGTCGAGCTGTCCCAGACCATCGAGGCGGGTGTCTTCGCGCGGCAGGTCCTCGAAGGATGCGCCGAGACCGAGGCGGACGCCACCCGTGAGGAGTTGCAGGCCCTCATCGACGAGGGCGAGCGGGCCAAGGACGTCTTCATCCGTTCCAACCTCCGGCTGGTCGTCGCGGTCGCCCGCCGCTACCCGCGCAGCGGTCTGCCGCTCCTCGACCTGATCCAGGAGGGCAACGCCGGCCTGGTCCGCGCGGTCGAGAAGTTCGACTACCGCAAGGGCTTCAAGTTCTCGACGTACGCGACCTGGTGGATCCGTCAGGCCATCACCCGGTCCATCGCCGACCAGTCGCGCACCATCCGGCTGCCCGTCCACCTGGTGGAGGAGCTGGGCCGGATCCGGCGCGTGCAGCGCGAGTTCAACCGCGAGCACGGCCGCGAGCCGGAGCCCGCCGAGATCGCGGCGGAGCTGGGCTCGACGCCGGAGCGCGTCACCGACGTGCTCGACTGGGCCCGCGACCCCGTCTCGCTGAACATGGCGGTGGACGACCAGGGCGAGACCCAGTTCGGCGACCTCCTGGAGGACACCTCCGCCGTGTCGCCCGAGCAGTCGGTGCTGACGCTGCTGCGCAGTGAGGAGCTGGACGACCTGATCGGCCGCCTCGACCCGCGCACGGCCTCCATCATCAAGATGCGGTACGGCATCGACGACGGCCGCGAGCGTACGCTGACCGAGGTCGGCAAGGAGCACGGCCTCACGCGCGAGCGCATCCGGCAGATCGAGAAGCACGCGCTGCTGGAGCTGAAGAAGTTGGCCCGCGACACCGGCTTCGAGGCGGCGGCATAAGCGAGGGCGCGGGGCGGTCGGCCGGATCGCCCGGGTCGCCTGCCGCGTGACGCGGGGGCGTGACGTGGCGGGTGGGGCGTACGCCGGTGGCCCGACCCCGCGCGAACATGGCCGTACTACGCTGCTTCAATCCGGCGGAGGCCGGGAACAAGAACCTCGGACCGGCTCTCCGGAGCCGGGACCGGCGGCCACGAAACCCCGGCCCCGACCGTCCGGGGCCGACCGGACCACCGGACCCGGACCTGGATCCAGAGCCGGAACCGGACCCTGAGCCGGAACCCGAATCATCGGGCCCGGGGCCCGAACCGGGCCTCCGCCCCTTTGGACCACGTCCCGACGCACTCCCCCCGGCGCCGGGACTTTCCCGAGCCGGGCTCGGCGCCTCTCCCCCCGGGGCGCCGGGCCCGGCCTCTCCACGGCCCGCGCGCGGACGGCCGATGCGCCTGGGCAGAGCGGGGAGGCGGGGCACCCCGAACCTGAACCCCGGGGTGGCCCGCCGAATGGCAGATTGTGCCACAGCGGCATAGCCTGCCGAAGTGAGCAGCACCATTCCAGCATCCCCCGATCCGGGGCCGGGACCGGTCTCCCTGACCGAGCGGCGCAAGGCCGAGACCCGGATGGAGATCGCCCGAGCGGCGGCCCGCCTCTTCGTCGGCCAGGGCCTGCGGGCCACCCGTGCCGAGGACATCGCCCGTGCCGCCGGCATCGCCCCGCGCACCTTCTACCGCTACTTCGCGGCCAAGGAGGAAGCCGTCGCCCCGCTCTACGCCCTGGGCGCCGAGCGCTGGGTGCGGGCGGTGCGCGAGGCCCCCGCCGGACTGTCCCCGCCCGAGGCCCTGGAACACGCCGTGCGGTACACGCTGACGCCGGGCGTCGGGGTCTCGGCGTCCTCCTGGGAGTGGGCCCGCACCCTCATCCGCCTGAGCGACAGCAGTCCGGCGCTGCGCAAGGTGTGGGCCGAGGTGTGCCACACCACGGAACGCGGGCTCCTGGAGGCGCTGGCCGCCCGGATGTCCGGCGGTGACGACAACGCCGCCGCACGACTGGCGGCCACTCCCCGACTGCACTTCGCGTCCGCCGTGGCGAGTGCGGCCGTACGCGTCGCCGCGGAGTACTGGGCGGCCTCCTCCGAGGGAACCCGGAGCCCCCTGGAGCCGGCCCTGCGGAACCTTGAGGTGCTGCGAAGCTTCTCCTGGGACCGGGAGGAGAACGTTCCGGCGGGGCCGGGGTGAGAAGCGGTCAGCCGGCCTCCGTCGCCCGTCCCAGGCGCGCCCCCAACTCCCTCACCCGCTCCACGAGTTCCGCGGGCTCCTGGACCCGGAACTCCACTCCGGTCATCGCGAGCCGCACCGCGATCCACTCCACCGGGTCGGACACGGTCGCCCGCAGGACGCACGACGCGCCGTCCTCCGCCGCCACCGGCGTTCCCAGCCAGTGCGGCCACCGTGTCGCGAGGGACTCGGCCGGCGTGTGGAAGACGACCGCGATCTCGTAGGAGTCGCTGTGCCGCCGCATCGAGCGCCGCAGGTACTCGGCCGCGCTTCCGGTCGGCAGCTCACGCGGTGCGAACCGGGCACCCGTGGCGAAGGGCTCGCTCACCCGGTCGACCCGGAAGGTCCGCCAGTCGTCCCGGTCGAGGTCGTAGGCGACCAGGTACCAGCGGCGCCCCGTCGACATCAGCCGGTACGGCTCCGTCAGGCGCCGCGACCCGGTGCCGTCGGCCGCGCGGTAGGCGAACCGCAGCCGCTCGTGCCCGGCGACCGTCGAGGCCATGACGGTCAGCGTCCCGGGTTCGATGCTCGGCCCGTCCCCGCTGGTCAGCGGGGTCGTCGCGGCCTGGAGCGTGGCGACGCGGTGCCGCAGCCGCGACGGCAGCACCTGCTCCAGCTTGGCCAGCGCCCGCACCGAGGCCTCGTCCAGGCCCGCGACCGCGTGTCCGGCCCCGGCGCGCAGCCCGACCGCGATGGCCACCGCCTCCTCGTCGTCGAGGACGAGCGGCGGCATCGCCTTGCCGGCCACCAGCCGGTAGCCGCCGTCGGAGCCCCTCGTCGCCCGCACCGGGTAGCCCAGCTCGCGCAGCCGGTCGATGTCGCGCCGGACCGTGCGGCGGGAGACCCCGAGCCGGCCGGCCAGCTCCCCGCCGGGCCATTCGCGGGGCGTCTGGAGCAGGGAGAGGAGCGTCAGCAGCCGGGCCGGAGTGTCCGTCGTCATGGATCCGAGGATGCCGCAAATCTAGGACATGAACTGTCCTACCGGCCGCATAGCTTCCTCTCATGACCTTCACGCACACCCCGGACCCGTCCCCGGACCCGTCCCCGGACCCGTCCCCGGCCCGGCCCGACGCGGTCGACCGGCGTCGCTGGTTCGCCCTCGCGATCGTGATGACCGCGGCGTTCATGGACCTGGTCGACGTCACCATCGTCAACATCGCCGTCCCGTCGATCCGCCGGGACGAGGGGGCCTCCTTCAGCCAGATCCAGTGGATCACCGCCGGTTACGCCCTCGCCTTCGCCGCCGGTCTGATCACCGGCGGGCGGCTCGGCGACATCCACGGCCGCAAGCGGGTGTTCCTCGTCGGCATCGGCGGCTTCACCGCGGCGTCCGCGCTGTGCGGCCTGGCCGCGAACCCGGAGATGCTGGTCGCCTCCCGCGTCCTCCAGGGCGGGATGGCGGCGCTGATGGTGCCGCAGGTGCTGTCGATCGTGCACGCCACCTTCCCGGCGCACGAACGCGGCAAGGTGTTCGGGCTGTTCGGCGCGATCGTCGGACTGGGCGCCGTCTCCGGCCCGCTGCTGGGCGCCCTGCTCACCGAGTGGAATCTCCTCGGACTCGAATGGCGGCCCATCTTCCTCATCAACCTGCCGGTCGGCATCGCGGGACTGGTCCTCGGCAGCCGCTTCATCACCGAGTCCAGGGCGCCGCGCGCCCTCCGGCTCGACCTGGTCGGGGTCGCGCTGGTCACCCTCGGCCTGCTGATGCTGATCTACCCGCTCACCCGGGGCCGCGAGCTGGGCTGGCCGCTGTGGGGGTACGTCTCGATGGCCGGCTCGCTGGTGGTCCTCGCGGTGCTGGTGGCCCACCAGCGGCGCAAGAGCGCGCGGGACGGGTCGCCGCTGGTCGAGCTGTCGCTGTTCAGGGTGAAGAGCTTCGCGGCGGGCATCGCCGTGCAGACCGTCTTCGGGGTCGGACTCGGCATCTTCTTCCTGGTGTGGACGCTGTACATGCAGGAGGGGCTGGGCTGGAGCCCGCTGCGGACGGGTCTGACCGGCCTGCCGTTCTCGGTCTCCGTCTCGGTGGCGGCCGGGATCTCGGTGCAGAAGCTGGTCCCGCGCTTCGGACGCAAGGTGCTCCAGGCGGGCGCGCTGGTGATGGCGGCCGGAGTGCTGCTCTACAGCGCGGAGTCCGGTCACTACGGGCCCGGCATCACGTCCTGGCAGATGGCGCCGCCGCTGGCCGTGATGGGCCTCGGCATGGGCCTGATCGTCGCCCCGCTGACCGACGCGGTGCTCTCCCAGGTGCCGCGCGAGCACGCCGGGGCGGCGTCCGGGCTCATCAACACCGTGCGGCAGATGGGCAACGCGCTCGGGCTCGGGCTGGTGTCGGTGGTCTTCTTCGGCACGATGAGCGACCGCCTCACCCCCGCCCGCGTCGGCCCCGCCTACACCGACGCCTTCCAGAACGCGCTGGGCTGGGTGGCCGGGGTACTGGTCGTCATCTTCCTCCTGATGTTCGCGCTGCCCCGGCGGCCGGCCCAGCACGTGGAGGGGGCCCGGGACGGCGCCCGGGAAGCGGGCCCGGCCGGGGAGAAGGAGCCCGCGCTGATCTGACCGGTGGGGCGGGGCAAATGGGGTGGGTCCGGCACTTCGGCGCCGGACCCACCCCTTCCCGCTCTATGTCCGTTCATGCCCGGTTGGATCCGTGTGCTTCCGGTTTCCGGTTTACATTCCGGTAAACCGGGCGTAGCCTCCGAATGAAACCACAGGTTCGGGCACTGGTCGGAGGTGAACGGTCATGTACGCACCGGAGCGGCAACAGGAGATCCTCCGGCTCGCCCGGGACGGTGGCCGGGTGGACGTGGTGTCGCTGGCCGAGGAGTTCCAGGTGACGGCGGAGACCATCCGCCGCGACCTCAAGGCACTCGACCGCGCCGGTCTGATCCGCCGGGTGCACGGCGGCGCCATCCCCGCCGGGCGGCTCGACTTCGAGCCGGACCTCGCCGAGCGCGAGTCCACGGCGGCCGACGAGAAGGACCGGATCGCCAAGGCGGCCCTCGCGGAACTGCCCACCGAGGGCACGATGATCCTCGACGCCGGTTCGACGGTGGCCCGCATGGCCGCGGCGATCCCGCCGGAGGCCCCGCTGACCGTCGTCACCCACAGCCTGCCCATCGCGGCCCGCCTCGCCGACCACCCCGGCATCCAGCTCCACCTGGTCGGAGGGCGCGTGCGACACCGTACGCGCGCCGCCGTGGACGCCTGGGCGCTGCGCGCGTACGGCGAGATCCGCGCCGACCTGGCCGTGGTGGCGGCCAACGGCTTCTCCGCGGAGCACGGTCTGACCACTCCCGACCTCGCCGAGGCCGCGGTCAAGCGGGCCGCCGTGTCCGCCGCCCGCCGCGTGGTGCTGCTCGCCGACTCCTCCAAGCACGGCCAGGAGCACTTCGCCCGCTTCGGCGGCCTGAGCGACGTGGACCTGCTGATCACCGACAGCGGGCTGAGCCCCGAAGACGCCACCGCCATCGAGCGCGCCGGCACGGAAGTAGTACGCGCATGATCCTCACCGTCACCCCCAACCCCTCCCTGGACCGCACCTACGAGGTCCCCTCCCTGGACCGCGGCGAGGTCGTCCGTGCCACCGGCGAGCGCGTGGACCCGGGCGGCAAGGGCGTGAACGTCTCGCGCGCGGTGACCGCGGCCGGACAGCGCACCGTCGCGGTGCTGCCGCTCGGCGGCGCCCCGGGCGCCCTCGTCGCCGACCTGCTCGACGCGCAGGGCATCCGGGTCGCGCCGGTGCCGATCGCCGGGGCCACCCGCTCCAACATCGCGCTCGCCGAGTCCGACGGCGTACTGACGAAGATCAACGCACCGGGCCCCGAACTGTCGCCGGCCGAACGGGACCTGCTCCTGGAGACCGTACGGCGCCAGTCGCCCGGCGCGGACTGGATCGCCTGCTGCGGCAGCCTGCCCCGCGGACTGGCCCCCTCCTGGTACGCGGCGCTGGTCGCCGGGGCCCACGCCGCGGGCGTCCGTATCGCCCTGGACACCTCCGGCCCCGCCCTGCTCGAAGGGCTGCGCGAGGGACCCGACGTGGTCAAGCCGAACGCCGAGGAGCTGGCCGAGGCCGTCGGGCGCTCCCTGACCACGGTCGGCGACGCCGTGAAGGCCGCCGAGGAACTGCGGGAGCTGGGCGCCCGGTCCGTGCTCGCCAGCCTGGGCGCCGACGGGCAGTTGCTCGTGGCCGACGCGGGCACCTGGTTCGGCAGCGCCCGCGTGGACGCCGTACGCAGCAACGTCGGCGCCGGTGACTCCTCCCTCGCCGGTTTCCTCGTCGCCGGCGGCGCGGGGCCGGGCGCCCTCGCCTCCGCCGTCGCGCACGGCGCCGCCGCCGTCCAACTGCCCGGCAGCGTGATGCCGACGCCGTCCGACCTGGACCCGGCCGCGGTGACGGTCACGGCGGAGGTGCCGGTTGACCGCGTACTGAAGGAGCCGGCGTCATGAACCCCGACCGCGCCCCCGGCCGCCTCGGCCCCCTTCCCGGGGCCGACCCCAGACCCCACCGCATTGCCCCCGTCCCCCTCCCCGCCCCCGCCCACCACCCCACGTTCCGGGCGATACGCGAGCTAAGGAGCCCGCGATGAGCGACATGATCACCGCGGACCTGGTCGACCTCGACCTGTCCGCCGACACCAAGCAAGCGGCGACGCGCGCCCTTGCCGAACGGATGGTGGCCCAGGGCCGGGTGACCGACCTGGAGGGCTTCCTCGCCGACGTGGCCGCCCGTGAGGAGCAGATGCCGACCGGCCTCGACGGCGGCATCGGCATCCCGCACTGCCGCAGCGAACACGTCACCGAGCCGACCCTCGCGTTCGGCCGCAGCGCGGCCGGCGTCGACTTCGGGGCGGCGGACGGTCCGGCCGACCTGATCTTCCTGATCGCCGCGCCGGCCGGCGCCGACGACGCCCATCTGACGATCCTCTCCGCGCTGGCCAGACAGCTGATGAACGCCGAGTTCACCGGCGCGCTGCGCTCCGTGGCCGACCCGGCCGCCGCCGCCGCGCTGATCCGCGGTCAGGAACCGGCGGCCGGTCCCGAGGACTCCTCGGAATCTTCGGAATCTTCGGGATCCTCGGACTCTGAGGACTCTGAGGACTCCGGGGACTCCGGGGACTCCGTGGCGGCCTCGGCGGCGGCCTCCGCCGAGGCCGCCACGGTCGGCGACGGCGAGGCGGAGTCGGGCGAACCCGAGCGCCCCTTCCGTGTCGTTGCCGTCACCTCCTGCCCCACCGGCATCGCGCACACCTACATGGCGGCCGAGTCGCTGGAGAACGCGGGCCGCGCGGAGGGCGTCGAGGTCGTCGTCGAGACCCAGGGCTCGGCCGGCTTCACCCGGCTCGACCCGGCGGTCATCGCGGCGGCGGACGGCGTGATCTTCGCCCATGACCTGCCGGTGCGCGAGAAGGAGCGCTTCGCCGGAAAGCCCACCGTCGACACCGGCGTCAAGGCCGGCATCAACCGGCCGGGCGAGCTGATCGCCGAGGTCCGTGAGAAGGCGGCCCGCGGCGAGGCCACGGCGGCCTCTCCCGGCGGGACGACACCCGTCGAGCGCGACGGCGAGTCCGGCGAGGGCTACGGCACCAAGCTCCGCAAGTGGCTGATGTCCGGCGTCAGTTACATGGTCCCGTTCGTCGCCGCGGGCGGTCTGCTGATCGCCCTGGGCTTCGCGATCGGCGGCTACGAGATCAACGAAGCACCGTCGGTGATGGACCACTTCGTGTGGACCCAGGCGGACAGCTGGGGCGCGTTGCTGTTCCAGATCGGCGGCGTGGCCTTCGCCTTCCTCGTCCCGGTGCTGGCCGGCTACATCGCCTACGGCATGGCCGACCGGCCGGGCCTGGTCCCCGGCTTCGTCGGCGGCTCGATCGCGCTGACCATCAACGCCGGCTTCCTCGGCGGTCTGGCCGCCGGTCTGATCTCCGGTGCCGTGGTGATGGCGATCCAACGGGTGCACATCCCGGCGGCGTTGCGCGGCATCATGCCGGTGGTGGTGATCCCGCTGATCTCCGCCGCGATCGTCGGGTTCCTGATGTTCGTGGTGATCGGCAAGCCCATCGCGTCCGCGCAGTCGGCGATGACCGACTGGCTGAACGGGCTCTCCGGCGCCAACGCGGTCCTGCTCGGCGCGCTGCTCGGCCTGATGATGTGCTTCGACCTCGGCGGCCCGGTCAACAAGGTCGCCTACACCTTCGCCACCGCCGGTATCGCCGTCACCAGTCCCAGCGACTCGGCGATGAAGATCATGGCGGCGGTCATGGCGGCCGGTATGGTCCCGCCGCTGGCGATGGCCCTGGCCACCACCGTGCGCGGCAGGCTCTTCAACGCCGCCGAGCGCGAGAACGGCAAGGCCGCCTGGGTACTGGGCGCCTCCTTCATCTCCGAGGGCGCGATCCCGTTCGCCGCGGCCGACCCGCTGCGCGTCATCCCGTCCTCGATGGTCGGCGGCGCGGTCACCGGCGCCCTGTCGATGACCTTCGGCGCCACGCTGCGCGCCCCGCACGGCGGCATCTTCGTGGTCCCGCTGATCGGCAACCCGCTGCTCTACCTGGTCGCCATCGCGGCCGGGGTCTGCGTCACCACCGCCCTCGTGATCGTCCTCAAGGGGCTGCGCAAGCCGGCGCGGGGAGCCGCGGCCCAGGGGCCCGACGGCGCCGACCCGTCGGCCTCGACGCCGGGCACGAAGCAGCCGGTCGCCGCGTAGCGCGCGGGAGGCGGTGAGCACCGCGCGGTCGGCACCGCACAGTCCGGGCCGGGTTCCTTCGGGGACCCGGCCCGGCCGCGTCCCGGCGACGCTCCACGGGGTGCCTCTTGGCGTGCTTGGCGTGCCTCTTGGCGCCCCTCTTGGCGTGCCGGTCGGTTACCGGGAGACCCGCGCCGCGCGGCGGTCCATCGCCCGGCGGGCGGTGTCCTCGCTGTCGTAGACCTCGCACATGTGCCGTCCGTCGGGCGTGGCCGTGTGCTCGACCTCCCAGAGGGAGACCTCCACGCCGTCCCGCAGCAGGAAGGCGTGCTCGTAGAGCGAGAAGCCGATCCGGCCGCGGCCCGCGCGGCCGGGGCCGCCGAAGGCCTGGGTGATCTGGTGCGCGGCCGCCGTCGTCAGCAGGGCGGCGAGGTCGGCGCCCGGCCGGTCCGTGTTCTCCGCGCGGCGCAGCAGCCTGCGGGCGTGGTCCGCCGAGGCGTCGGGGACGTAGGAGTGCCGCGGGGTGGGGACCGGGGACAGCGGCACCTGCACCGGCAGTTCGAAGTCGGGAGTGACCAGCGGCAGCGCCAGCCGGGCCGTGGCGGTGCGCAACTCCTCCTCGTCCACATACACCTCGTGCTGCGGCTCACTGCCCGGGGCGGTGTTGTGGACCAGCTCCCAGAGGGTGAGCGCCGAACCGTCGGCGAGCAGCCAGGTGTGGCGGTACGTCTCGCGGTGCAGCCCCGCGCTGTGGTGCGCGGAGTGCAGTGAGCCGTCGTGCGCCAGCGCGCACTCCAGGTGCCGTATCGTCTCGTCGGGCAGCTCGAACGAGTTCAGGGCGCGACCCAGCAGTCGCATGAGGTGCTCCTCCGGAGACTCGGGCGACTCGGGTGGTTCGTACGCTGCGGTCTCGTACGGAACGCTCAAGGTTTCTCCCGGCGTTGCTGCATGTCACCTTGTGGATGCATACCGTAGCCTCTCGGCCGGGCATCATGTCCGAGAACCGAGAAAACGTACGCACGGAAAACCCCCGGGCCGCGTGAAAAGTTCCCGCGCGAGCCGACGAACCGTCAAAATCCGCTGCTCAGAGCCCGGTGGCGCGCCACATCCCGCAAGGCGGCAGACCGGCGGGGCGGCAAACTCCTCACTCCGCCCGGACGTTCCCGCTCCGGCCGCCGTACAGCTCCCCGTACGACGGCCACGCCCCGCCCGGACCTTCCACCGGCGCGGCGGCCCGGACCGCGCGCACGATCGCGCGGGTCACCACGTCCGCGCCGGCCGCCAGCACCTCGTTCAGCGCGAGTGGCTGCCCCGCGTCGAGCGGACGCTCCCCGGTCGCCAGGGTGAACACCGTGTCCCCGTCGCTGAGCAGGTGCACCGGCCGTACGGCGCGCGCGATGCCGTCGTGCGCCGTGCCGGCCAGCTTCTGCGCCTGGGCCTTGGACAGGTCCGCGTCGGTGGCGACCACGGCGAGCGTCGTGTTCAACGGGGGCGTCGCGTTCCGCGCCGCGACCTCGGCCAGCCGCCGCCCCGCGGCCTCGTGGACTTCCGGCGCCGGGTACCGGACCCGCCCGCCCCGGAACAGCTCCCCGTACAGCACCCCCGTCTCCGGGTCCGCCACCGACCCCGCGGCGTTGGCCACCACCAGCGCCGCCACCGTGATCCCCGAGTCCAGCACGGTGCTCGCGGTGCCGACCCCGCCCTTCATCGTGCCGACCACGGCTCCCGTGCCCGCGCCGACGGAGCCCTCGGCCACCTCCGCGCCCGGCGCGCTCGCGTGGGCCGCCTCGACCGCCGCCCGTCCGGTGGCCGCGTCCGGCCTGGCCCGGAAGTCGCCGCCGCGCCCCAGGTCGAAGACGCAGGCCGCGGGCACCACCGGCACCACGTGCGCCGGGTCCGGGCCGACGCGCACCCCGCGGCCCCGCTCCTCCAGCCAGGCCATCACCCCCGACGCCGCGTCCAGCCCGTACGCGCTGCCGCCGGTCAGCACCACCGCCTGGACCCCCCGCACCAGGTTGCGCGGGTCGAGCGCGTCGGTCTCCTTGGTGCCGGGACCGCCGCCACGCACGTCCACCGCCGCGACCGCCCCGCCCTCCGGCGCGAGGACCACCGTCGTCCCCGTGAGCCATCCGCCGCCGATGCGCGTCGCATGCCCCACCAACAGGCCGCCGACGTCCGTCAATGCGTCAACCGTCATGCCGCCAGTGTCGTCCAGGAGCCGCCGGACGGGCGGGACCGGCACCGGTGGCGGTGGCGGCAGCGATGGCGGTGGCGCGGGGCGCGCGGCGGGACGTGGGGCGCGGGGCCTGGGCGTGGGCCTGGGGCGCGGCGGCGTCAGGTGGCGGGCGTCGCCGGGTCCCGCTCCCGCGCGCCGCGCCGCGCGGTCAGTGCCACCCCGGCCGCCACGGCCAGCGTCAGGACGATGCCGGCCACGAGCACGGCCCGGTCACCGAGGAAGGTGCAGCAGATCACCAGCAGCGCGGCCGTCGGCAGTACGAGCTGCTCGGCGATGCCCACCTTGAAGTGCCGCGCGTGCAGCGCCCACACCGTGAGCAGGAAGAGCGCCGTCGGCAGGGTCACCGCGGCGGACGCCGCGAGCGTCGAGATGTGCGCCTTGCCCACGGCCTGCTCCACCGCCACCTCCATCCCCGCCCCGATCGCCGCGGCCGAGGCGAACACCAGGTAGTGGCCGTAACCCCACAGGAACGCCTGCCTGTTGGACCGCAGATGGCTGTGGGCGGGGATCACGAAGTAGATCCACCAGGCGGCGAAGACGATCAGCAGCCCGCCGATCGCGATCGGCAGCACCTCGCCCAGCGCGTCGTGCTCCTCGATTCCCGACTTCACCGCGACCGTGGCCCCCGCGATGCTCTCGCCGAGCACGATGATGGTGAGCAGGCCGTACCGCTCGGAGATGTGGTGCGGATGCCAGGACGACGGGTGCTCGCGCTCGGCGAAGGCCGGTACGCACAGCTCCAGCACCACCATCGCCAGGAACAGCCAGCCGCGGCCGCCCTGCGGCAAGAACAGCAGCCCCAGCCAGCCGATCTGGCAGAGCAGCACACCACCGGCGTATCTCAGCGCCATGATGCGCTCCGCCGCCCCGGCCGAACGCGCCGCCCTGAGCCACTGCGCCGCCATGGCGGCCCGCATGATCACGTAGCCGAGTACGACGGCCAGGTAGTCGTGGTCCTGGAAGGCCCGGGAGATCCCGGCCGCGAGCACCAGCACACCGGCGATCTGCACCAGGGTGACGACCCGGTAGAGCACGTCGTCGTTGTCGTACGCCGAGGCGAACCAGGTGAAGTTCATCCACGCCCACCAGATGGCGAAGAAGACCATTGCGTAGTTGAGGATGCCCTCGCCGACATGGCCCTCGGTGAGGGAGTGCACGAGCTGGACGCCCGCCTGGGCGATGGCGACGACGAAACACAGGTCGAAGAGGAGTTCCAGCGGAGTGGCCACGCGGTGCGGCTCGTGCCGGGCGCGGGCCTTCAGCCTGCGCATCGGCGGCTGGATTTCGGACGGGCCGGAGGGCGCGTCCGCGGAGGACGGACTGGACATCATGACTCCCAGGACAGCAGAGACGATGCGGATGTGCTTGCGGACGGAGGCCCCGCCGGCCGTCGGGACGCACCGGGCGGGCGGAACGCGGTTCGCGGAGGGGGCCGTACTCTGGAGCCATGAGCGGCATCCCCGACCCCGAGCCCCGTGTGCCCAGGCCGGCGCTGGTCTTCGACGACCCGCTGGACCAGCAGACCTCGGACGACACCGACCGCGGCTGGGGCGAGCGGCCCGAGGGCGACAGCGCGGCCGACCTGAAGCGCTTCCTCGACGAGAAGCCGCCCCACCACCTGTGAGCCGCGCGGGCCCCGGCCCGCCTCCCGGCCGCCTCCGCTACGTGCGGTCGTGACCGGAACCGCGCTGCGCGATCAGCGCGTCGCGGATCTCCTTGAGCACCTCCAGCTCGGAGACCTCCATGACCTCCTCCGCGCCCTCCTTCGCCTTGCGGCGGGCCTCCTGCCGGGCGAGGTACTTCGACATGGGCAGGACCATGAGGAAGTAGACGACGCCCGCGGTGATCAGGAAGGTGAGGGTGGCGCCCAGCACCGAGCCCCAGAGGATCCGCACACCCGTGGCGTTGTCCCCGGTGCCGGTGCACGGGCCCTTCAGGCAGGAGCTGTAGCTGTCCAGACTCTGCGTGCCGAACGCCCCGACCAGCGGGTTGATGACCCCCTGCACCACCGAGTTGACGATGCTGGTGAAGGCGGCTCCGATGACCACCGCCACCGCCAGGTCGACGACGTTTCCGCGCATCAGGAAGGCCTTGAAGCCCTGCCAGAGGCTCGGTTCGTTCTTCTCGCTCACCTTGGGGGCTCTCCTCGCTGGAACAGGTGGGGGAACAAAACGCTCCGTAACCTACGTCAGCGTTGGGCCATCCTGTCCAGTCGGGTCCCTCTAACGAGCGACTTGACAGGGTCAGCACAGGGTCACCGCCAACCGCGCCGTCGCTCCCGCGCCGACCAGGCGGTGCGCGGTGGCGCGCGGCACCGAGACCACGACCAGGGCGCCGCCCGCCGCCGTCCCGTCCAGAGGCTCCGGCACCTTCGCGACCCGCACGCCGCGCGCGAGCACGGAGGCCTCGCCCGCGCCGCCGTCCGCCGCCGCGACAACGTCGACCAGGTCGCCCGGCCTGAGCAGCCGCACCGTCTCCGCGTCGGCGATCCGCACCGGGGCCGCCACCCGCCGGGTGTCCGGCCGCTCGCGCGCGGGCTCGGCCACCGGGTGCCCGCGTGCCCGCCGCGTGTCCTGCCCGCTCGTCCCCGGGCCCGCGGCCACCAGCGCGGCGGCGGTGACGGCGAGTCCGACGGCCAGGGCGCGCCGCCGGTGGCCTGCGAGCCGGTGCAGCGGATGGCGTCCGCCACGCACCCGCACCGGGGCGAAGTGCGGCACCTCGCAGGTGGGCGGGGCGTCGCCGCCGAGGGGGAGCGGGGAGGGAGAAGGAGCGGGAGCGGGGGAGCGGAGGGCGGAGCGGGACACGGTGACCACCACCTGCGACGAGGGATCGGCTTGCGCGTCCACGATGACGTTTTTCGCCGCCCCCCGCCGGAGCCCGTGGACCCCCGGCCGCTTGTGGACAACTCAGCCACCCGAACGAGCCGTTCCGCCCCCTCGCCGCCGCCCCGCAGCGTCTCCGGTACGCCCCGCTGCACGCCCGCACGCCCGCACGCCCGCACGCCCGCACGCCCGCCCCCGCAGCCGGCCCGGCGGCCCCGCCAGGGCCCCGTTAAGGCAGCGCAATCCCCGGAGGCATCCCGCCCAGTGCCGCCCCGCACGGGCAGTCCCGGGCAGTGGTCGCCGGCAGCGCGGCGATCGCGTCGAACAGGACGCCCCGCAGCCGGTCCACGTTCGCCGCGAACACCCGCAGCACCTCCTCGTGCGAGACCCCCTCGCCGCTCTCCGCGCCGGCGTCGAGGTCGGTGACGAGGGTCAGTGAGGTGTAGCAGAGTTCCAGTTCGCGGGCGAGTGCCGCCTCCGGGTGGCCGGTCATGCCCACCACCGACCAGCCCTGCGCACGGTGCCACAGGGACTCCGCCCGGGTTCCGAAGCGCGGCCCCTCGACCACGACCAGGGTGCCGCCGTCCACCGCCTCCCACTCCCGGCCCCGGGCCGCCTCCAGCGCGGCGGCCCGTCCGGTGGGGCAGTACGGGTCGGCCAGCGAGACGTGCACCACGTTGGGCACGGAGCCGTCGGGCGTCGGCAGTCCGTCGAAGTACGTGGACGGCCGGGACCGCGTACGGTCCACGAACTGGTCGGGCACCAGCAGCGTGCCCGGCCCGTACTCGGGACGCAGTCCGCCCACCGCGCAGGGGCCGAGGACCTGGCGCACGCCGAGCGAGCGCAGCGCCCACAGGTTGGCCCGGTAGTTGATGCGGTGCGGCGGCAGATGGTGGCCGCGGCCGTGCCGGGGGAGGAAGGCGACCCGCCGGCCGGCGACCTCGCCGAGGAAGAGGGAGTCGCTGGGCGGCCCGTACGGGGTGTCCACCTCGACCTCGGTCACGTCGTCGAGGAATGAGTAGAAACCGGAGCCGCCGATCACGCCGATCTCGGCATTCACCTTGTTCGCCATGACCGCACCCTAGGCGTGTTGTCACGGGGCCGCGAAAGGCGCCGTGCGCAAACGCGAGGACCCCGCCGTCGGAGGACGGCAGGGTCTCGTGGCGGCTCCACGCGGCCGGGAAACTCTGCCCGGCCGGGAAGTCCTAGGCGGCGGTGCTGCTGCTGGAGGAGCTGCCGGAGTCCGACGACGAACCCGAGCCCGACGACGAGCCCGAATCCGAGGAGGACGAGGACGTCGAGGAGGACGGAGTCGAGGCCGGCTTCGAGGTCGACGGAGAGCTGGTCGAGGAGCTGCCGCGACTGTCGTTGCGGTAGAAACCGGAGCCCTTGAAGACGATGCCGACCGCCGAGAACACCTTCTTCAGGCGGCCCTGGCAGTTCGGGCACTCGGTCAGGGCGTCGTCGGTGAACTTCTGCACCGCCTCAAGGCCCTCGCCGCACTCGGTGCACTGGTACTGGTACGTCGGCACTTGTCTTCCTCCTGGCACTCTCACTCGATGAGTGCTAACGACGGTCCATAGTGACGCATTCCTCGGGATCAGTCCACTGCGGCGGGCGCGCGGTGACCGACGCCACGTGCCACCGTACGGCCGCGGGGCCGGGCCGCCAGCCGTGACCGCAGCGCCACCAGGACCGCCAGCGCGAGCACCGTGCCGCCCATCGGCACCAGGAATCCGGCGCCGTCGCGGAACCGGTCCTCCAGTTGCCCGGCGACGGTCACGGCCGCCGCCTGGCCCAGTGCCACGGCGCCGGTCAGCCAGGTGAACGCCTCGGTGCGGGCGCCCGCCGGGACCAGTGCGTCGACCAGCGTGTAGCCGGTGACGATGGCGGGCGCCACGCACATGCCGACGAGCAGGCCGAGACCGGCCAGCACCGGCACCGACGCGGCGGCCCACAGGCCGGAGGCGGTCAGCGCGAGGGCGGCGTAGCCGACCAGGAGGCGCCGCTGCGGTGCGGCCCTCCAGGCGATGGCGCCGCAGGCCAGGCCGGAGATCATGTTGCCCGCGGCGAAGACGCCGTACAGGACGCCGTTCAGGCCGGGCTCGCCGATCGACTCGGTGTACGCGGCCAGCGAGACCTGCATGCCGCCGAAGACGGAACCGATGCCCAGGAAGGCCACGATCAGGACGCGCACCCCGGGGACGCGCAGCGCGGAAACGTGCTCCACGCGCGCGTGGCCGTCGCCGCCGTCCCCGCCGACCGGCGGCTGGGTGCTCTTGCGCGCGGCGAACAGCAGACCGCCCACCAGGGTGAGCGCGGCCTCCGTGACCAGGCCCGCGGCCGGGTCGACGGCCGTGCACAGGGCGGTCGCCACCAGCGGGCCGAGGACGAAGGTCAGCTCGTCCGTGACGGACTCGAAGGCGGCGGCCGTGCTCATCAGGGGCGAGTCCTTGAGCTTCACGCCCCAGCGGGCCCGCACCATGGGCCCGACCTGCGGCACCGAGGCCCCGGTGGGCACCGCTGCCGCGAACAGCGCCCACAGCGGCGCGTGCGCGAGGGCGAGCGCGGTCAGCGTCAGACCGGACAGGGCGTGCACGAGCACGCCGGGCAGCAGGACGGCCCGCTGCCCGTAGCGGTCGGCGAGCCGGCCGCCGAAGGGGGCGAACAGGGCCATGGAGACGCCGGTGACGGCCGCGGCGGCGCCCGCGACGCCGTAGGAGCCGGTGGTGTGCTGCACGAGCAGCACGATGGAGAGCGTCAGCATGGCGAACGGCTGACGTGCCGCGAAGCCGGGAAGCAGGAACGTCCAGGCGCCGCGGGTGCGCAGCAGTTGTCCGTATCCCGGGCGGGCGGACGCGGTGCGGCGCGCCCCCCGCGGCGACTTCGACGGGGTGACCGTGGATGCCACGGCCCGTGCCTTTCTGCCGCCTGGTGGCGCGGTCCGGCGCACGGCTGTCGCCGTGCGGGAGCGCCGAGAGCTGTCCTCTTGCGCGGACTGCGGTAGATGCCGGAGCCCGTGCGGATGAGGGGGTGTTCCGGCCGCCATACGGTCGCGCCAGCTCTGCGTCAGGCAGAGTTGGTTCGATCAGGTGCCGCCTTCATCGTACAGGGATCAAGAGGGTCACCACCTGTGAAAGGGAGCACCCTCCAGGCGTTCACCTGCGATTGGCGCCGGTGTCTCCCGTGCCCAGCCAGCCGGCCAGCTTGCCGCCGTGGCCGACCGCGCGCAGCCGCGCCTCGGCGGCGTCCCGCACCGGGTCCGTGGCGACCACGAGGAGTTCGTCGCCGCGCCGCAGGCCCGTCGTCGGCAGCGGCACGAACGACGTCCCGCCGCGGACGACCAGCGTGACGGCGGCCCCGGTCGGCAGCCGCAGCTCGCCGACCTCGACGCCGTGCATCCTGGAGCCCTCGGGGATCGTCACGGACAGCAGATGCCCGCGCAGCCGCTCCAGGGGCGCCGACTCGATGCCGAGGTCGTCGGCCTCGTCGCCCTTGCCGAGGCGCAGCTTGCCGGCCAGCCAGGGCAGGGTCGGTCCCTGGATCAGGGTGTAGACGACGACCAGCACGAAGACGATGTTGAAGATCCGGCGGCTGCCGTCGACCGCCTGCACCATGGGGATCGTCGCCAGGATGATGGGCACCGCGCCGCGCAGCCCGGCCCAGGACATCAGGACCTGTTCCTGCCACGGCACCCGGAAGGGCGCCAGGCACAGCACGACGCTCAGCGGGCGCGCCACCATGGTGAGCACCAGTCCGATGACCAGGGCGGGCAGGATGTCCGCGCCCAGTTCGTGCGGGGTGACGAGCAGGCCGAGCAGGACGAACATGCCGATCTGGGCGAGCCAGCCGAGCCCGTCGGCGAACCCGCGGGTGGCGGGCCAGTGGGGCAGCCGGGCGTTGCCCATGACCATCGAGGCGAGGTAGACGGCCAGGAAGCCGCTGCCGTGGGCCATGGCGCCGGCCGCGTAGGCGGTGACGGCGATCGACAGGACGGCGATGGGGTAGAGGCCGGAGGCGGGCAGCGCCACGTGCCGCAGTCCCCACGAGCCCAGCCAGCCCACCGCGAGCCCGATGGCCGCGCCGATGGTCAGCTCCAGGGCGATCTCGCCCAGCAGCACGTACCAGTGGTCGATCGGCCCGGCCGTGGAGAAGGCCACCACGAGGATCACCACGGGGGCGTCGTTGAAGCCGGACTCGGCTTCGAGCATGCCCGTTATGCGCTTGGGCAGCGGGATCCGGCGCAGCACGGAGAAGACGGCCGCGGCGTCCGTGGAGGACACCACCGCCCCGACGATCAGTGCCTGCCGCCACTCCAGCCCGGTCAGGTAGTGCGCGCCCGCCGCGGTCACGCCCACGCTCACCGCGACTCCGGCCAGGGCCATCGCGGAGGCGGCCGGCAGGACCGGTCTCGCCTCTTTCCACTTCGTGCCGAGGCCGCCCTCGGTCAGGATCACGACCAGGGCCGCGTAGCCGATGACCTGGACCAGTTCGGCGTTGTCGAACTTGATGTCGCCGATGCCGTCCTGGCCCATCGCGACGCCGATGGCAAGGTAGACGAGCAGGCTGGGGAGCCCGCTGCGCGAGGAGATGCGGACCGCCGCCACGGCGACGAGCAGGACGAGCGAGCAGACGAGCAGGAGCTGGTTGAGGTGGTGGACAGTCAGCGGCCGTTTCCTTCCCTGGCGCACAGCACGGATCACGGCGCGGGCGGGTGCGCCCGCTCGGAGTGCGGAGCGCACCCCCATGGCACACGAAGCCGCAGTGCTCTGCGGACAACTACTTCGTTACCTTACCTAACTCTTGACGTTTTCTTGACGGTCGTCTTGGCAAGACCGAACGCTCGTACGTGCCTGTACCCGACTCCGCGTCAAGGGCGGGCGAGGGCTGCGCCTACAGTTGCTCCAGCGTTTCAAGCGTTCAGCGCAAAGCACAGCCCGCCCCTGCCGCTCGTGTTAGGACAGCAAGGACAGCGATGCCCCCCACCATTACCGCCTCCACGGGTCAGCAGCCCGGCACGACCGGCAGGAAGAAGGGGCGCAAGGCGCGCCTGTTCGTCCTCGTGCTGGTCCTGGCCATCATCGGTGGCCTCGCCTACGGGGCGTACTGGTCCATCAGCACCGTCCGCGCCTCCTTCCCGCAGACCAAGGGCTCGATCACGCTGGAGGGCCTGTCGGGTCCCGTCAACGTCAAGCGCGACGGCTACGGCATCCCGCAGGTCTACGCCTCCAGCGAGGCGGACCTGTTCATGGCGCAGGGCTACGTCCAGGCGCAGGACCGGTTCTACGAGATGGACGTGCGCCGGCACATGACCGCCGGGCGCCTGTCGGAGATGTTCGGCAAGAGCCAGATCGACAACGACGCGTTCCTGCGCACCCTGGGCTGGCACCGGGTGGCGAAGAAGGAGTACGACGAGGAGCTGTCGGACTCCACGAAGAAGTACCTCCAGGCGTACGCCAAGGGCGTCAACGCCTATCTGAAGGGCAAGGACGGCGCGGACATCTCCCTGGAGTACGCCGCGCTCGGGTTCACCAACGACTACAAGCCCCAGGAGTGGACCCCGGTCGACTCGGTGGCCTGGCTGAAGGCGATGGCCTGGGACCTGCGCGGCAACATGCAGGACGAGGTCGACCGCGCCCTGATGACCAGCCGCCTCGGCCCCAAGCAGATCGCCGACCTGTACCCGGCGTATCCGTACAGCCGGAACAAGGCGATCGTCCAGGAGGGCCAGTACGACGAGCTGACCGGCACGTTCGACGGCGGCGGCACATCGGGCGGGGACGGGGACGGCGACTCCGGGTCCGGCACGGACACGGGCACCGGCACGGACACGGGCACGGGCACGGGCACCGATACGGGCACGGACACCGGCACCGGCACCGGCAGCGATCTGCAGGGCCAGCTGGCGAGCCTCCAGAACGTCCTGGACGACCTCCCCACCGCCGTCGGCGTGAACGGCGACGGCATCGGCTCCAACTCCTGGGTCGTCTCCGGCGAGCACACCATCACCGGCAAGCCGCTGCTGGCCAACGACCCGCACCTGTCGCCGTCGCTGCCCTCCGTCTGGTACCAGATGGGGCTGCACTGCCGCACCGTCTCCGCGAAGTGCCGGTACGACGTCGCCGGCTACACCTTCGCGGGCATGCCCGGCGTGGTCATCGGCCACAACCAGGAGATCGCCTGGGGCCTGACCAACTCCGGCGTCGACGTCACCGACCTCTACCTGGAGAAGATCACCGGCGAGGGCTACCAGTACGACGGCAAGGTGATCCCCTTCGAGACGCGCGAGGAGACCATCAAGGTCGCCGGCGGCCGGTCCAAGAAGATCGTCGTCCGGGAGACCAACAACGGCCCCCTGCTCTCCGACCGCGACGACGAGCTGGTGCAGACCGGCAAGCGGGCCACCGTCGGCGCCTCGGCACCCGACCGCGGCGACGGCTACGGGGTCGCGCTGCGCTGGACCGCGCTGGAGCCGGGCACCACCATGGACGCCGTCTTCGCGATCGACCGGGCGACGGACTGGAACGACTTCCGCGAGGCCGCCGCGCTGTTCGACGTGCCCTCGCAGAACCTGGTCTACGCCGACAGCGAGCACATCGGCTACACGCTGCCCGGCAAGATCCCGGTGCGCGCCAAGGGCCACGACGGCTCGCTGCCCGCGCCGGGCTGGAGCTCCAAGTACCGCTGGACCGGCAAGTACATCGACCAGGACGAGCTGCCCTACGAGTACGACCCGGACCGCGGCTACATCGTGACCGCCAACCAAGCCGTCGTCGACGCGGACGACTACCCGTACACGCTGACCACGGACTGGGGCTACGGCACCCGCAGCCAGCGCATCACCTCCCTGATCGAGCAGAAGATCAAGGACGGCGGCAAGGTCTCCACCGACGACATGCGCCAGATGCAGCTGGACAACAGCAGCGAGATCGCCAAGCTGCTCGTGCCCCAGCTGCTGAAGATCAACGTCGAGGACAAGGACGTCCGCGAGGCGCAGAAGCTCCTGGAGGGCTGGGACTACACCCAGGACGCCGACTCGGCGGCCGCGGCCTACTTCAACGCCGTCTGGCGCAACATCCTCAAGCTCGCCTTCGGCAACAAGCTGCCCAAGGAGCTGCGCGTCGAGGGCCAGTGCCTGTGGGTCGACCCGGTGAACACCACCGGCCCCGCGGACAAGACGAACAAGGTCTACGAGTGCGGCCGGCGCGCCGCCGACCAGGCGCAGCCGGACGGCGGCGACCGCTGGTTCGAGGTGGTCCGCACCCTGATGGACGACCCGAAGAGCGACTGGTGGACGACGCCGGCCTCCGGCACCCGCAAGGGCGCCGACAACCGCGACGACCTGTTCAAGCGCGCCATGGCCGACGCCCGCTGGGAGCTGACCGCCAAACTCGGCAAGGACATCGACACCTGGAACTGGGGCCGGCTGCACCGCCTGTTCCTGAAGAACCAGACCCTGGGCACCGAGGGCCCCGGCTTCCTGCAGTACGCCCTCAACCGCGGCCCGTGGAAGCTCAGCGGCGGCGAGGCGGCGGTCAACGCCTCCGGCTGGAACGCGGCCGGCGGCTACGGCGTGGTGTGGGTGCCGTCCATGCGGATGGTGGTCAACCTCGGCGACCTCGACAAGTCCCGGTGGATCAACCTCACCGGAGCCTCCGGACACGCCTACAGCGCCCACTACACCGACCAGACGGACAAGTGGGCCAACGGCGAGCTGCTGCCGTGGTCCTTCTCGAAGAAGGCGGTCGACGAGAGCACGAGCGACTCGCTGGTGCTCAAGCCCTGAGCACGCGTCCCCGGCACGGGAACGGCCTCCACGCACGCGTGGAGGCCGTTCCCGTGCCGGGGCGCAGGCCTCAGCGGAACCGCCGCACCCCCGACGGTGTCACCACCGCGTCCACCGGCCGGTCGTGCGGCTCCGCGGGAAGCCGCGCGACGACCTCGCGGTCGTACAGGAGCACCAGCAGCGCGGGACGCGCGCCCGCCCGCTCCAGACGCGCGAGCACCCGGTCGTACGACCCGCCGCCGCGCCCCAGCCGCAGGCCGCGCCCGTCCACCGCCACACCCGGCAGCAGCACGACGCCCGCCTCCGTCACCGCGTCCGGCCCCAGGCGCTCACCGGTGGGCTCGAACAGCTCCATCCGGCCGCCGTGCCGCACGCGCGCGAGGGAGCCCTCCCCGGTGTACTCGCCCCAGTCCAGGTCGTTGTCCGGCAGCAGCGCGGGCAGCAGGACACGCACGCCCCGCGCGCGCAGCGCGTCGAGCAGCGCGCGAGTGCCCGGTTCGGCGCCCACGGAGACGTACGCCGCGACGGCGTGCGCCCCCGCGACCTCCGGCATGGCGAGCGCCTGCCGGGCCAGCGAATCCGCCGTTTTCCGCACGTCATCCGCCGTCAATCTGTTTCTCACCGCGAGGAGTTCCCGCCGCAAGGTTCGCTTGTCAGGCTGGCTCGCAGGACCGGTGTGAGGCAATGGTCGACTCCCGTACCGTTCTAATGTGCTCATATGAGCGTCAATCATCCGGAGTCACAGATTCTCCCTATAGGCACCGGATAGGGTGGCGCGCATGACTCAGTCCCACCCCAGGATCAGCAAGGCTGTCATCCCCGCGGCCGGGCTCGGTACCCGGTTCCTGCCGGCCACCAAAGCCACTCCCAAGGAGATGCTGCCGGTCGTCGACAAGCCGGCGATCCAGTACGTGGTCGAAGAGGCCGTGGCCGCCGGTCTCGGCAACGTCCTCATGGTCACGGGCCGCAACAAGCGCCCCCTGGAGGACCACTTCGACCGCAACTACGAACTGGAGTCCGCCCTTCAGAAGAAGGGTGACGCGAGCCGGCTGGCCAAGGTCCAGGAGTCCAGCGACCTCGCGATGATCCACTACGTCCGCCAGGGCGACCCCAGGGGCCTCGGCCACGCCGTGCTGTGCGCCGCCCCGCACGTCGGCGACGAACCCTTCGCGGTCCTGCTCGGCGACGACCTGATCGACCCGCGCGACCCGCTGCTCCAGCGCATGATCGACGTTCAGGACCAGTACGGCGGCAGTGTGATCGCCCTCATGGAGGTCGAGCCCGAGCAGATCCACCTCTACGGCTGCGCGGCCGTCGAGAGCACCGGGGACAGCGACGTCGTCAGGGTCGGCGGACTGGTCGAGAAGCCCGAGGCGGCCGACGCCCCCTCCAACTACGCCATCATCGGGCGCTATGTCCTCGACCCGCACATCTTCGGGATACTCCGCAGGACCAACCCCGGCCGCGGCGGCGAGATCCAGCTCACCGACGCCCTCCAGCAGCTCGCCGAGGACGAGTCCGTGGGCGGACCGGTGCACGGCGTCGTCTTCAAGGGCCGCCGCTATGACACCGGTGACCGCGGCGACTACCTGCGTGCCATTGTCAGACTCGCATGCGAACGTGAGGACCTGGGCCCGGACTTCCGGACCTGGCTTCGCCGTTACGTAGCCGAGGAGATGCAGGGAAGTTGAGCAGCACCGCACACCGTGACACCGGCCGCGACGACAACGGCCGGGACCGCCGCTTCGGCCCGGACCACCTGTGGTCGGTGCAGGACCACCTGGACGACATCCTCACCGCCGTCCGCCCCCTGGAACCCATCGAGCTGCAGCTGCTCGACGCCCAGGGCTGCGTCCTGGTCGAGGACATCACGGTGCCGCTGTCCCTGCCGCCCTTCGACAACAGCTCCATGGACGGATACGCGGTGCGGGTCACCGATGTCGCGGGCGCGAGCGAGGAGTTCCCCGCCGTCCTGGAAGTCGTCGGGGACGTCGCCGCCGGCCAGGCCGACCCGCTCTCCGTGGGCCCCGGCCAGGCCGTCCGCATCATGACCGGCGCCCCGCTCCCGCCCGGCGCCGAGGCCGTCGTCCCCGTCGAGTGGACCGACGGCGGGCTCGGCGAGGGCCCGGTGACCGGCATGCGCGCCCGCAGCCTCGCGCCCGAGGGCGCCGAGGGCCAGGTGCACGTCTACCGCCCGGCCGAGATCCGCGCGCACGTACGCGCGAAGGGCAGCGACGTCAGGTCCGGCGACCGCGCCCTGGAGGCCGGCACGGTCCTCGGCCCGCCGCAGATCGGCCTGCTCGCCGCGATCGGCCGGGGCACGGTCCGGGTGCGCCCGCGCCCGCGCGTGGTGGTGCTCTCCACCGGCAGCGAACTCGTCCAGCCCGACGAGGAACTGACCCACGGTCAGATCTTCGACTCCAACAGCTTCGCCCTCACCGCCGCCGCCCGCGACGCCGGGGCCATCGCCTACCGCGTGGGCGCCGTCGCCGACGACGCCGAGTCCCTGCGGGCCACCATCGAGGACCAGTTGGTCCGCGCCGACCTCGTGGTCACCACCGGCGGGGTCAGCGTCGGGGCGTACGACGTGGTCAAGGAGGCGCTCGCGCACGTCGCCGACGAGGACGAGCCGGGCAGCGGCGTGGACTTCCGCAGGCTCGCCATGCAGCCAGGCAAGCCCCAGGGCTTCGGCTCCGTCGGCCCCGACCACACCCCGCTGCTCGCGCTGCCCGGCAACCCGGTGTCGTCGTACGTCTCCTTCGAGCTGTTCGTGCGCCCCGCGATCCGCACCCTCATGGGCCTGCCCGACGTGCACCGCCCCACCACCACCGCGTCCCTGGCCGCGGACCGGGCGCTGACCTCGCCGAAGGGGCGCCGGCAGTTCCTGCGCGGCACCTACGCGGACGGTTCGGTCAGCCCGGTCGGCGGCTCCGCCTCCCATCTCGTGGCCGCCCTCGCGCACGCCGACGCGCTGATCGTCGTCCCCGAGGACACCGAGTCCGTCGAACCCGGCACCGACGTCGAGGTGGTCCTGCTCGGCTGACCCCGCCCGGTTGGCGGTACCGTGTCGCGCACAGCAGGCCCACGCACCGCACCGCGCCGGGCCCGGACCGGGAGCGCCACACGAGCATGAGTACGCAGGACCGACCCCCGCCCAGCGGACGGGACCCGCAGGACCGGCTGACACACATCGACGAGGCGGGCGCCGCCCGGATGGTGGACGTGTCCGGCAAGGACGTGACCGCGCGCACCGCGCGCGCGAGCGGGCGCGTCCTCGTCGCCCCCCGCGTGGTCGAACTGCTGCGCGGCGAGGGCGTCCCCAAGGGCGACGCCCTGGCCACCGCGCGCATCGCGGGCATCATGGGCGCCAAACGCACCCCGGATCTGATCCCGCTGTGTCACCCCTTGTCGGTCTCCGGTGTGAAACTGGACCTGTCGGTCGCGGACGACGCCGTGGAGATCACCGCCACGGTGCGGACGACGGATCGTACGGGTGTCGAGATGGAGGCGCTCACCGCGGTCTCCGTCGCCGCGCTCACCGTGATCGACATGGTCAAGGCGGTCGACAAGGGAGCGGTCATCACGGACGTGCGGGTGGAGGAGAAGACCGGCGGCAAGTCGGGCGACTGGAGCCGGTCATGACACAGGACGCGTCGGCCCCGGGCGCCCCGGCCGCCCCGTACCGGGCCCTCGTGGTCACGGCGTCCAACCGGGCCGCCGCCGGGGTCTACGAGGACAGGGGCGGCCCGCTGGTCGCCGAGGGCCTGCGCCGCCTCGGCTTCGCCGTCGACGGCCCGCGGGTCGTCCCGGACGGCGAGCCCGTGCGGGACGCCCTGCGCGCGGGCGCCGACGCGGGCTACGACGTGATCGTCACCACCGGCGGCACCGGCCTCTCGCCCACCGACCGCACCCCCGAGGCGACGCGGGCGGTGATCGACCACGAGGTCCCGGGCATCGCGGAGGCCGTGCGGGCGTACGGCCGGGACAAGGTGCCCACCGCGGCGCTCTCCCGGGGACTGGCCGGAGTGGCGAAGAGGACGCTGATCGTCAACCTGCCGGGTTCCTCCGGCGGGGTCAAGGACGGCCTCGCCGTGCTCGGGCCGCTGCTCGGGCACGCCGTGGACCAGCTGCGCGGCGGCGACCACCCCAGACCCGACGGTGCCGGGGGTGCGAGCTGAACAGCCCGGCCTGGCCTGCGGAACTGGTGGACGGCGACATCGTTCTCAGGCCGATAAAGCTGCGCGACCAGCGGGCCTGGCGCGAGGTCAACCGGCGCAACCGCGACTGGCTGCGCCCCTGGGAGGCCACCGTTCCGCCGCCCGGCCCCGGCGGCCCGCTCACCCACCGGCCCACCTACCGCCAGATGGTGCGGCACCTGAGATCCGAGGCCAACGCGGGCCGGATGCTGCCCTTCGTCATCGAGTACCAGGGGCGCCTGGTCGGGCAGTTGACGGTGGCCGGCATCACCTGGGGCTCGATGTGCTCCGGACACGTCGGCTACTGGGTGGACGAGGCGGTGGCCGGCCGCGGGGTGATGCCGACGGCCGTGGCGATGGTCGTGGACCACTGTTTCCGCACCGTCGGACTGCACCGCGTCGAGGTCTGCATTCGCCCCGAGAACGCGCCCAGTCGCCGGGTCGTGGAGAAACTCGGATTCCGCGAGGAGGGCCTGCGGCCGCGTTATCTCCACATCGACGGGGGCTGGCGCGACCACCTCGTCTTCGCGCTCACCGCGGAAGAGGTTCCGGAGGGTCTGCTGCGGCGCTGGCACCGCTCCCGCGACCGCTCCCAGGAGGGCAGTACGCGGAACACTCCGGGGAATGCGGCCCGGCCGGGCCCGGGAATTGAATGAATGTTCGATATTGATCGGGCCTCGACCGCCCCGAAACGGATAATTTCGCGACTCTGACAGTCTGTTGATCGTATGGGTCGCAAGAAAAGTTCGAAATATCAGCCAGATCGTGCGACACACCGGCTCAATTGGCGGATGGCCCCACGTAAACCCCTCTACCGTGTGAGGCGTGAGCAGCAGCGGCCTCATCTACGCAGTCATCGTCGGGGCCTGGGCCGCCTACTTGGTGCCGATGTGGCTCCGTAGGCAGGACGAGCTGAACGAGGCCCGTCCCACGGAACGCTTCAGTACCGCCATCCGGCTGCTGTCCGGACGGGCGGGCATGGAGCGCCGATACGCCAAGGACCTGCGGTCGCGCCCCGCCGACGAGGCGGAGCCCGACACCGACGCCCCGGGCGCCGTCACCGACTCGGTGGACGTCCGGGCCTTCGCCGTGTCCAGAACCCGACGGCACCCCCGGCCGACCGCACCGCAGCACACCGCGGACCGGCCCGCACCGGCAGCCCAGGAGACCGGCGGACACGGGCCCGGCCCCGGGTCCGCGCAGTCCCCGGAACCCAGACCCGCGCCCTCACCTGAGCCCGGCCGCGACCCCGGCCGCGACCCCGGCCGCGACCCCGGCCGCGAGGCCGGACCCGGTGCGGCACCGGCGCGCGGCCGGGTACCGCAGGCGCGACGCGCCCCCCTCTCACCGGCGGCCGCGGCGCGGGCCCGGCGCACCAGGGTGCTCGCGCGCCGCCGGCGTACGACCGTGATGCTGTTCCTGGCCTTCACCCTCGGCTCGGTGGTCGCCGCCGTCGGCGGGCTCGCCTTCCTGTGGGCACCCGGCGTGCCCGCGGTGCTGCTCAGCGCCTACATCGCCTACCTGCGCTCGCAGGAGCGCCGCCGGTTCGCCTTCCAGATGGACCGCCGCCAGGCCGAGGTCGCCGCACAGCGGCTGCGCAACCGCGACCACCGGCCGCGCAGGCGCACGCCCGCAGGCCCCGCCGACACCGTCGGCGACCCCGACGCAGAGGAACCCGACGACGGACCCGAGGCGGAACTCGACGCCGGCCTCTCGGCGCTCGCCGCGGACCGGCGGGCCCTGGTCGAGCAGACCGACCACGCCGAGTGGGTCGACCAGCAGCGCGAGCGCCGCCGGCATCCGCAGGGCGACAGCTGGGACCCCGTGCCGGTGCCCCTGCCCACCTATGTGACCGCGCCGGTCGCCCCCCGTGCCACGCCCGACGTGGACCTCGCGGGCCCGGACGCGTGGAGTTCGGCACGCTCCAGCACGGTCGCCCCCGAGCAGGAGGCCGCGCCGGCCGCCCCCGCGCCGGACCGGCCGGCCGCCCACGACGAGGACCGGCCGGAGACCCCGGGCCGCAGCGACGCCCGCCGTGCCGCGTCCGCCCGCCGGGCCCGGGAACGGGGCCGCACCCCCCTCTTCGACCAGTACGAGGACGGCGACCGCCCCCGCGCGGCCAACGAGTAGCCCGCCGGGGCCGCCCACGTCGCGGCCCCGGAAGGGATTTTTGAGCCGGACGGCCGGGGTGCTAAAGTTTCACTCGTTGCAAGGGCCTGTGGCGCAGTCCGGTAGCGCACCTCGTTCGCATCGAGGGGGCCAGGGGTTCGAATCCCCTCAGGTCCACGCACATGAGCGAAGGTCCCGTCCGATCATCACGATCGGGCGGGGCCTTCGTCGTTTCCGGGGCGCGGCGGCTACCGGACCTGGAGGGCCTTCGCGTAGCAGAGGCTCTCCTCGTGGAAGCGGTAGTAGCCGAACTTCCGGCACGGCTCGTAGCCGCTGGAGGTGTACAGGGCCACGGCCTCCGGCTGCTTGATGCCGGTCTCCAGCACCATCCGGGAGCGGCCGGCCGCGCGGGCGTCCTCCTCCAGGACGGCCAGGATGCGGCGCGCCAGCCCGCGGCCGCGCATCTGCTCGATCACGAACATCCGCTTCAGCTCGGCGTCCCCGTCGAGATGGCCCTCGTCGTTGGCGTCCTGGACGCGCCAGCCGCCCGTGGCGACCGGGACGTCGTGGTCGTCGTACGCGACCAGGTACAGGCCGTTCGGGGGTGCGAAGTGCGCGGGGTCCAGGTGGGTGGCGTCGCCGCCGTCGCCGTAGCGGACGTCGTACTCGGCCTGGACCTCGTCGTTGAGCTTCACTGCGTCGGGGTGGTCGAAGGGGACCCGGCGTATGTTCATGCTTCCCACCGTAAATGGATCTGCCGGTATCGTGCCCGGGTGTTTACCGTGACCTCCGTGAACGTGAATGGACTGCGTGCCGCCGCGAAGAAGGGCTTCGTGGAGTGGCTCGCCGGGACCTCCGCCGACGTGCTGTGCCTCCAGGAGGTGCGGGCCGAGCCCGAGCAGCTGCCCGAGCACGTCCGCGCACCCGACGGCTGGTACGTGACGCACGCCCCCGCCGCCGCCAGGGGCCGCGCCGGCGTCTCCCTCCTCACCCGCCGCGAACCCGACCGCGTCCAGGTCGGCTTCGGCTCGACGGAGTTCGACACCAGCGGCCGCTACGTCGAGGCCGACCTGCCCGGTGTGACGGTCGCCTCCCTCTACCTGCCCTCCGGCGAGGTCGGCACCGGGCGCCAGGACGAGAAGGTCCGCTTCATGGGCGAGTTCCTCGCCCACCTCAAGGAACTGCGCGAGCGCGCCGCCGCCGACGGCCGCGAGGTCGTCGTCTGCGGCGACTGGAACATCGCCCACCGCGAGGCCGACCTGAAGAACTGGCGCGCCAACAGGAAGAACTCCGGCTTCCTGCCGGAGGAGCGCGACTGGCTGAGCCGCGTCCTCGACCCGGCCGACGGCGGCTACGTGGACGTGGTGCGCACCCTGCACCCGGACACCGAGGGACCGTACTCGTGGTGGTCGTACCGGGGGCGGGCCTTCGACAACGACGCGGGTTGGAGGATCGACTACCACGTGGCCACCCCGGGGCTCGCCGCCGGGGCCGTCAAGGGGTACGTCGAGCGGGCCGCCACGCACGCCGAGCGCTGGTCCGACCACGCGCCGGTCACGGTGGTCTACGACCGCTGAGCTACCGCCCGTCCCGCTGCCGTGTCCGCCGGTCCAGGGCCAGGGAGAGTTCCGCCTCCACCACGCTGCGGGCCAGGGGGCGCAGGCGGTCGAGGTCCCGTTCGGGGGCGTGGCGCAGGATCAGGTCGGTGAAGAGGGCGGCGAGGGCGTCGGCGTGTTCCCGGACGCGGGCGCCGGCCTCAAGGACCTCGCCGAGCGGGATGCCCTCGCGGACCAGGGCCGAGGAGACCTCCAGCAGGCGGTGGCTGATGTGGACGAGTTCGTCGCCGTCGGTGCCGAGGTAGCCCAGTTCCATCGCGGCGGCCAGGTTCTCGGGGGTGACCTCTCCCTCGAAGCGGGCGGCGAGTTCCTCGGGGGTGAGGCGGACCGGGGTCTCCTCGGTGGGCTCGCCGAGGCCCAGCAGGTCGCCGACGTCGCGGCCGTGGTCGAAGGCGTCGGCGAGTTCCGCGATGCCGTTCAGGGTGTGGCCGCGGTCCAGCAGGGCGGCGATGGTGCGCAGGCGGGCCAGGTGGTGGTCGTCGTACCAGGCGATGCGGCCCTCGCGGCGGGGCGGCGGGATCAGCTTGCGTTCGCGGTAGAAGCGCAGGGTGCGCACCGTGATGCCGGCCCGCCGGGCCAGTTCCTCCATGCGGTATTCACGCTTCTCGGTCACGCCCCGACCCTAAGTCGTACCACGGGTAACTTTCCTTGCCACGCCCCCTACCCATGAGTACGGAGCTGTTCTACGCTCCAATCGCGCCAGTGTTCACTGGCGTGGTTCCAGATGGTCCGGGCGAAGCGTGGAGGCTCCGGGATGGCCGAGCACGAGCAGGTTCACGAACACGTAAGGGTGGCGGTGATCGGGTCCGGCTTCGGCGGGCTGGGGGCCGCCGTGCGGCTGCGGCGCGAAGGGATCACCGACTTCGTCGTACTGGAGAGGGCCGACAGCGTCGGCGGCACCTGGCGGGACAACAGCTACCCCGGGTGCGCCTGCAACGTCCCCTCCCACCTGTACTCCTTCTCCTTCGCGCCCAACCCCGACTGGCCCCGCACCTTCTCCGGGCAGCGGCACATCCGCGCCTACCTGGAGCACGTGACCGACACCTTCGGGCTGCGCCCCCACCTCCGCCTCGGCTCGGAGGTGAAGCGGATGGTGTGGGACGGAGAGCTGCTGCGGTGGCGGATCGAGACCGCGCGGGGACGGCTGACCGCCGATGTCGTCGTGTCCGCGACCGGGCCGCTGTCCGAACCCAGGGTCCCGGACATCCCCGGACTGGACACCTTCCCCGGCAAGGTCTTCCACTCGGCCCGCTGGGACCACGACCACGACCTCACCGGCAAGCGCGTCGCCGTGATCGGCACTGGGGCCTCCGCGATCCAGATCGTGCCGGCCATCCAGCCGAAGGCCGCCCGCCTCACCCTCTTCCAGCGCACCCCGGCCTGGGTGATGCCCCGCATGGACCGGGCGATCAGCGGCGCCGAGCGCGCCCTGCACCGGGCGCTGCCGCTCACCACCCGGCTGCGCCGCGGGCTGCTGTGGGGCATCCGGGAACTCCAGGTCCAGGCGTTCACCAAGCACCCGGACGAGCTGGGCTTCGTCGAGCGGATCGCCAGGCGCAACATGGGCGCCGCCGTCAAGGACCCCGCCCTGCGCGCCAAGCTCACCCCCGACTACCGCATCGGCTGCAAGCGGATCCTGCTGTCCAGCGAGTACTACCCGGCGCTCGTCCGCCCCAATGTGGACGTCGTCGCGAGCGGGCTCGGCGAGGTGCGCGGCTCCACCCTCGTCGCCGCCGACGGCACCGAGGCCGAGGCCGACGCGATCATCTTCGGCACCGGCTTCCACGTCACCGACATGCCCATCGCCGAGCGCGTCGTCGGCGCGGACGGGCGGACCCTCGCCGAGACCTGGAAGGGCGGCATGCAGGCCCTGCGCGGTGCCTCGGCGGCCGGCTTCCCCAACTTCATGACGATCATCGGGCCCAACACCGGCCTCGGGAACTCCTCCATGATCCTGATGATCGAGTCCCAGCTGAACTACCTGGCCGACTATCTGCGCAGGCTGACCGCCCTCGGCGGCCGCGCCGCCCTCGACGCCCGCCCCGCCGCCGTACGGAACTGGAACCACCGGGTGCAGGAGCGCATGAAGCGCACGGTGTGGAACACCGGCGGCTGCACCAGCTGGTACCTGGACGCGAGCGGCCGCAACACCACCGTCTGGCCGGGCACGACCGCCGAGTTCCGGCGCGTGACGCGGCGGGTGGACCCCGCGGAGTACGAGGTGCTGCGCGCGCCCGCCGCCCGTCCGGCCCCCGGTGCCGCCCCGGCCTCGGAGGTGGGCGCGTGAGCCGCCTCCCGCACGTCGCCGCCGGGCCGTACGCCCCGCCCGTGCCCGCCCGCGAGCTGAGCGTCGTCGCCGCCGACGGCGCCCGGATCCACACCGAGGTGCACGGACCCGAGAAGGCGCCCGCGGTCGTCCTCGCGCACGGCTGGTGCTGCTCGACCGCCTTCTGGGCGGCGCAGATACGCGAGTTGGCCGCCGACCACCGCGTCATCGCCTACGACCAGCGCGGCCACGGCCGCAGCCCGGCGAACCCGGCGTGCGGCACCGAACCCCTCGCCGACGACCTCGAAGCCGTGCTGAGGGCCACGCTCGCGCCCGGCGAACAGGCCGTGATCGCCGGGCACTCCATGGGCGGGATGACGGTGATGGCCGCGGCGACCCGCCCCGCGGTGCGCGAGCACGCGGCGGCCGTACTGCTGTGCAGCACGGGCAGTTCACGGCTGGTGGCGTCCGCGACCGTGCTGCCGCTCGGGGAGGGCCGGGTGCGGACCTGGCTGACCCGGCGGATACTCGGCTCCCGGGCGCCGCTCGGACCGGTCACGCCCCTCGCCCGCCGGATCCTCAAGTACGGGACGATGGGCCCCGGTTCGGGCCCCGACATGGTCGAGGCCTGCGCCCGCGTCGTGCACGCCTGCCCGCGCGGGGTGCGCCACGCCTGGTCGCGGGTGCTCGACCTGCTCGACCTCGACCACGGCGTACGGGAGTTGAGGATGCCGGTCGAGGTCGTGGTGGGCACCGCCGACCGGCTGACCCCGCCCGCGCAGGCCCGCTCGCTGGTTGCCGCGCTGCCCAACTGCGTGGGCCTGACGGAACTTCCGGGACTCGGCCACATGACACCGGTGGAGGCACCCGGCCTGGTCACCGGGAAGATCCGCGCGCTCGCCGCCGCCCACATAGCCGCCGAACCGACCGAACACGCCGAGGAGAGCGCATGAGCAGGGTGAGTCTGGAAGGACGGGTCGCCGTCGTCACCGGAGCGGCGCGGGGCGTGGGGGAACTGCTGGCCCGCAAGCTGTCCGCGCGCGGGGTGAAGGTGGCACTGGTCGGTCTGGAGCCCGACGCCCTGGAGCGGGTCGCCGCCCGGCTGCACAGCGAGAGCGAGCACTGGCACGCCGATGTCACCGACCACGAGGCGATGGCCGAGGTGGCCCGGCAGGTCAAGGAGCGGTTCGGCCGCACGGACATCGTCGTCGCCAACGCGGGCGTCGCCGCAGGCGGCCCCTTCGCCGACTCCGACCCGGGGTCCTGGCGGCGGGTGATCGAGGTCAACCTGGTCGGGTCGGCGGTGACCGCCCGCGCCTTCCTGCCCGCGCTGCTGGACAGCCGCGGCTATCTGCTCCAGATCGCCTCCCTCGCCGCCCTCACTCCCGCGCCGATGATGAGCGCCTACTGCGCCTCCAAGTCCGGTGTCGAGGCGTACGCGCACTGCCTGCGCGCCGAGGTGGGGCACCGGGGCGTGAAGGTCGGCGTCGGCTATCTGTCGTGGACCGACACCGACATGGTGCGCGGCGCCGACCAGGACGAGGTCATGCGCGAGCTGCGGCAGCGGCTGCCCTGGCCGTCCAACAGGACCTATCCCCTCGGCCCGGCCGTCGACCGGCTCGTGGAGGGCATCGAGCGCCGCTCCGCCCACGTCTACGGGCAGCGCTGGCTGCGGGGCATGCAGGGCGTGCGCGGCTTCCTGCCGGCCGTCGTCGGCACCGTCGGGCAGCGCGAGATGCGGCGGTTCGGGGACCGGCTGGGCGGCGTGCGCACGGGTCTGGTCGGCGCGGGCGGGGCCGCCGACGAACAGCGAGGGGCGGAGTCGGCTACGGTGCGTAAGTGATCGAGATGCGCAGGGTCACCGCTCGTGTGAATCTGATCGAACCCGGCCGATCCGGTCGGGCCCGATCAGCACAGGAGTGAACCCACATGGGTATCAAGGACCAGTTCCAGGACAAGGCCGAGCGCATGCAGCAGCAGGGCAAGCAGCGCGCCGAGCAGGCCAAGGACCAGCTGCAGAACCGCGACCGCCGTCGTGGCGAGGACGAGGCGGACTCGTCCCCGCGTCGCCGGGACGGCCAGGAGCGCGTCGAGGAGAACTTCGACGCCTGACGCGCCGCCGCTGAGCAGAAGGGGTGCCCTTCCACGGGGAGGGCGCCCCTTCTCATGGCCTCGGCGGCAGCGGCGGGCGGGAGCGGTCCGGTACGTCCGGGTGGCCGGGGGGCGTGGCCGGGGGGTTGGTCTCCAGCAGCTCCAGTGCCAGCCGGACCGCCGCGTCCAGCACCGGGTAGCGGCCCTCGGCCCAGTCCAGCGGGGTGCGCAGCGCCTCGACGTCGGGGGCGACGCCGTAGTTCTCCACGGACCAGCCGTAGACGTCGAACCAGGCCGCGTTCATCGGCACCGTGATCACGGTCCCGTCGCCGAGCCGGTGCCGGCCGGTCATGCCGACCACCCCGCCCCAGGTGCGCTGTCCGACCACCGGGCCGAGGCGCAGCAGCTTGAACGCGGCCGTGATCATGTCTCCGTCGGAGGACGTGGCCTCGTCGGCGACGGCGACGACCGGGCCGCGCGGGGCGTTCGAGGCGTACGACACCGGCTGGGCGTCGCGCGTGAGGTCCCAGCCCAGGATGGTGCGGGTCAGCTTCTCGACGACGAGTTCGCTGATGTTCCCGCCCGCGTTGCCGCGCACGTCCACGATCAGTGCGGGCCGGGACACCTCCATGCGCAGGTCGCGGTTGAACTGGGCCCAGCCGGAGCCGCCCATGTCGGGGATGTGCAGGTAGCCGCACTGTCCGCCACTCAACTCCCGCACCACCTCGCGGCGTTTGGCCACCCAGTCCTGGTAGCGCAGCGGCCGTTCGTCGACGAGCGGTACGACGGCGACCCGGCGGGCCGGGCCCGGTCCGTCCTGCGCGGGTGTGAAGGTCAGCTCGACCGTCGTGCCGCCCGCGCCCGCCAGCAGCGGATACGGGCCCGTCACCGGGTCCACCGGGCGGCCGTCGACGTGGGTCAGTACGGCGCCCTCGCGGATGCCGGTGCCGGCCAGCGGGGAGCGGGCCCTGGAGTCGGAGGAGTCGCCCGGCAGGATGCGCCGGACCAGCCACCGTCCGTCCCGGCACACGAAGTTGGCGCCGAGCAGGCCCTGCCTGCGCCGGTAGTGCGGCGGGCCCTCGTCGCGGCGGGCGGCGGCGACGTAGGCGTGCGAAGTGCCCAGTTCGCCGAGCACCTCGCGCAGCAGGTCGGCGAACTCGTCGGGGGAGGCGACGCGTTCGACCAGCGGGCGGTACTGCGCCAGCACCGCGTCCCAGTCGACGCCGCACATGCCGGGGTCCCAGAAGTAGGCGCGGACCAGGCGGCCGGCCTCGTCGTACGCCTGGCGCCACTCGGCGGCCGGGTCGACCTCGTGCAGGATGCGGCGCAGGTCGATCCAGGTGGTCGAGTCCCCGTCGGCCACCTCGGTCGCCGGTACGGCGCTCAGGTCGCCCTCGTCGAGCACGACGAGCCGGGTGCCGTCGCCGCTGACCCGGAACCAGTCCAGGTGGTCGACGAGTTCGGACTTCTTCGCCTTGGCGAGGTTGAAGTGCTCCAGGGTGGGCCGCTCGCTCGGGTCCGCGGGGTTGGCGAAGGTCTCGCCGAGCGCGCCCGAGATCGGCCAGCGCAGCCAGACCAGGCCGCCGCCCGCGACCGGTTGCAGTGCCGAGTACTTGGACGCGGTGACCGGGAACGGTGTCACCCGGCTCTCCAGCCCCTCGACCTCGACGGTCACCGTGCCGCCCTCGCCGGTCTCGTCCTCCAGCGGGTCGAGGCCGCCGGCGGCGGGGCGGCCCTCGGGGTTCAGCGCGAAGGGGGAGGGGGTCGCGGAGGACAGCGGTACGAGGTAGGGGCGGCAGCCCAGCGGGAAGGACAGGTCCCCGGTGTGCACGTCGTACACCGGGTCGAAGCCGCGCCAGGACAGGAAGGCGAGGTAGCGGCCGTCCCGGGTGAACACCGGGTTCTCGTCCTCGAAGCGGCCGTTGGTGACATCGACGACGAGCGGGCCCTCGGGGCCGTCGATGCGGGCCATCTTGATCTGCCGCAGCGAGCGTCCGATGCCCGGGTGCGACCAGGTGAGCCAGGCCCCGTCCGGGGAGAAGGCGAGGTCGGCCACGGGGCCGTTGTCGGACCGGACCAGCTCGGTGACACGCCCCGCGGCGGCACCGGTGCCGTTGCCCTCCGGCGGCCCGCCGCTCTCCCCGGGGCCGTCCCCGTCCGGGCCGGCGTACGGGGCTTCGGCGGACGGGTCCCCGCTCGCGAGGCCGCCCCGCGTGGCATCGGTGCCCGCCGGGACCACCGCCTCCAGTCTCCGGGCGACCTCCGCGTCCTCCTCCGCGACATCGAGGAGGAGCAGGCGTCCGTCGTGGGCGGCGACGGCCAGGCGTTCGCCCGCCGGGTCCGAGACCAGCTCCAGGACGCGGCCCAGCCGGCCCGAGGCCGGCCGGCGGGGCGCGCGGCCGCCGGTGGCCCGGGGCAGGTGGGCGATCTCGACGGCGTCCTCGCCCTCCGCGTCCGTGACGTACGCGATCCGCCCGCTCTCCCCGAGCATCTCCGGCAGCCGCACCCGTACGCCCGGGGTGTCGGCGAGGATGCGGGCCGGGCCGTCGCGGTGGGTGAGCCAGTACAGGCTGCCGCGTACGACGACGGCGCTCGCGCGGCCCGTCTCGTCCACGGAGACGCCGCCCACGTGCTGGGCGGCCGGCACCTGGTACGTACGCCGCCCCGCGCGCGGCCCGCTCAGCCGGACGTTCGAGCCGGCGCGGCACCGAGCCGGGCGTGAGGTCGTCGACCAGCCACAGGTCGCCCGCGCACTGGTACACCACCCGCGTGCCGTCGCTCGCGGCGTTGCGGGCGTAGCAGTCGTCGTGGTCGGTGTGGCGGCGCAGGCCGGAGCCGTCGTACGCGCACGAGTAGAGGTTGCCGACGCCCTCGTGGTCGCTGAGGAAGGCGATCCGGCCGCCGACGAACATGGGCGAGGCCAGATGCCCGTCGAGGTCGGCGAGGAGCCGCCGCCCGTGCAGCCAGAGCCGGCCCGTGGCGCCGCCCCGGTAGCGCTTCCAGGCGGCGGGTTCGTGCGGCGGGGTGCCGGTGAGCAGGAGGGTCCTGCGCTCCCCGTCCAGGTCGGCGGCCTGGATGTCGGTGACCGGCCCCCAGGGCAGCTTGCGGCCGGGGTCGCCGTCGCAGCCGACCTTGTAGGCCCAGGTCAGATGGGAGAAGGGCTCGCCGTGCGAGGCGACGGCGAGGACGGCGCCGCCGCCGTCGGGACCGGGCGGCGACCAGCCGCAGACCCGGGTGTCGAGGCCGCCCCAGTGGGTGAGCTGCCGTCCGGGGCCGCCGTCCACCGGCACGAGGTGCACCTCGGGGGCCAGGCTGCGCCAGCTGGTGTACGCGATGTGCCGGCCGTCGGGCGAGAAGCGCGGGTGACCGGTCTTGGTGCGGTCGACGGTGAGCCGCCAGGCACGGCCCGGACCGTCGAGCGACGCGAGCCAGAGGTCGTCCTCGGCCACGAAGCACAGCTGGTCGCCGCTGAGGTGCGGAAGGCGCAGATAGCTCACCCACCCCATGCTTTGCCGGGCCGGGAGCACCGGCAACTTATGCGGTGCCGACAACCGTGACCCAGAACACGAACGAAACCGTTTCGTTTCGCTAGGGGAGTGGGGTACCTTCGTCATGTACGAAACGGTGTCGTTCGGAGGACGCCGTGGCAGGACGGAACGGAGAGGAGTGGGCGAGATGACGGAGGCCGCCACCGCGCGCCGAAGCCGGATCACTCCCGAGCGCGAGGCCGAGCTGTACAGGGCCGTGCTCGACCTGCTCCGGGAAGTCGGCTACGACGCTCTCACCATGGACGCCATCGCCGCCCGCACCCGGTCCAGCAAGGCGACGCTCTACCGCCAGTGGGGCGGCAAGCCCGAACTGGTCGTCAGGGCCGTGCGGCACGACAAGCCCGGCGAGATCGGTGACATCGACACCGGCTCCTTCCGCGGCGACCTGCACGCCCTGGTGGCGCGCGAGGACGACTGCACCATGGAACAGAACTCCGCGCTGATGCGGGGCCTGGCCATGGCGATCCACCACAACCCGGACCTGCTCCAGGCCTTGCGGGAGCAGATCGTCGAACCCGAGATCGCCAGTTTCCGGCGCGTGCTGCGCCGCGCCGTGGACCGCGGCGAGATCAGAGCGGACTGCCCGGCCCTGGACTATCTCGTGCACATGTTGGTCGGCGCCCTCGCCACCCGCATGCTGCTTGAGGACCAGCCGCCGACCCGCGACTTCCTCGCCACCTACATCGACGCCGTGATCCTCCCCGCTCTCGGCGTCTCCACCCCCTGACACCTCCCTCCCCCTGAGCCCCACCTGACGTCACCGCTCACGTCGTCGGGCTGATCACACCTGCCCTGAAGATCCAACGACCTGACCGGGAGTACGCCCCCGTGGCCACGTTCCTCTACAAACTCGGCCGGCTCGCCTTTCGCCGACGGCACTTCGTCGCCCTGATCTGGGTGGCCCTGCTGACGCTCGCCGGCGTCGGCGCGGCCAGCGCCCCGCCCGCCGGCAACTCCTCCTTCTCCATTCCCGGCACCGAGGCCCAGAAGGCCTTCGACCTGCTGGAACAGCGCTTCCCCGGCCAGAGCGCCGAGGGGGCGACCGCACGCGTCGTCTTCAAGGCACCCGACGGTCAGAAGATGACGGACGCCGGGCACAAGGCGACTGTCGAGACGACCGTCGACGAACTGGCGGACGGCTCCGAGGTCGCCTCGGTCGCCGACCCCTACACGGGCAACGCCGTCAGCAAGGACGGCACGATCGCCTACGCGTCGGTCAGGTACAACGTCTCCGGCATGGAGCTGGAGGAGTCCACCAAGGACGCCCTGGAGGACGCCGCCCAGCAGGCGCGCGACGCGGGGCTGACCGTCGAGGTCGGCGGTGACGCGCTCCAGGCCGTCCCGGAGACCGGCGCCACGGAGGTCATCGGCATCGCGATCGCCGCCGTCGTCCTGGTCATCACCTTCGGCTCGCTGGTCGCGGCCGGGCTGCCGCTGCTCACCGCCCTGATCGGCGTCGGCATCGGCGTCTCCTCGATCACCGCGCTGGCCAGTGCGCTCGAACTGGGCTCGACCACCTCCATCCTGGCGATGATGATCGGCCTCGCGGTCGGCATCGACTACGCCCTGTTCATCGTCTCCCGCTACCGCGCCGAACTCGCCGAGGGGCGTGAGCGCGAAGAGGCCGCGGGCCGGGCGGTCGGCACCGCGGGCTCGGCGGTGGTCTTCGCCGGCCTCACGGTCGTCATCGCCCTGGTGGGCCTCGCGGTCGTCAACATCCCGATGCTCACCAAGATGGGCGTCGCGGCGGCCGGCACCGTCGCCATCGCGGTCCTGATCGCCCTGACGATGATCCCGGCGCTGCTCGGCTACGCCGGCCGCAGGGTCAAGCCGGCCGGTGCCAAGAGCAGGCTCCTGAGCCGCTTCCGCAAGGGCGCGGAGCAGCCGGAGGGCCGGCCGAAGGCCAACCTGGGCACCCGCTGGGCGAGCTTCGTCGTCCGCCGCCCCCTCGCCGTCCTCCTCCTGGGCGTCATCGGCCTCGGCGCCGCCGCGATCCCCGCGGCCTCCCTGGAACTGGGCCTGCCCGACGACGGCTCCCAGCCCACCTCCACCACCCAGCGCCGCGCCTACGACCTGCTGTCGCAGGGCTTCGGGCCCGGCTTCAACGGCCCGCTGCTCGTCGTGGTCGACGCCAAGGGCAGCGACGCCCCGAAGGACGCCTTCACCGATGTCTCGGACGAGATCCAGGGGCTCGACGGCGTCGTGGCGGTGACCCCGCCCGCCCCCAACAAGGGCGGCGACACCGCGACCATCACCGTGATCCCGGACTCCAAGCCGTCCTCCGTGCAGACCGAGGACCTGGTGCACTCCATCCGTGACGCGGGCGGCGACATCAGGGCCGACACCGGCGCGGAGACCCTGGTCACCGGCGCCACGGCGATGAACATCGACGTCAGCCAGAAGCTCAACGACGCGCTGGTGCCGTATCTGGTCCTGGTCGTCGGCCTGGCCTTCCTCCTCCTGATCGTGGTCTTCCGCTCGATCCTGGTCCCGCTGAAGGCGGCCCTCGGCTTCCTGCTCTCCGTCATGGCGGCGCTCGGCGCGGTCGTCGCGGTCTTCCAGTGGGGCTGGCTGTCCGGCCTGATGGGCGTCGAGGAGACCGGCCCGGTCATGTCGATGATGCCGATCTTCATGGTCGGCGTGGTCTTCGGCCTGGCGATGGACTACGAGGTCTTCCTGGTCACCCGCATGCGGGAGGCCCACGTCCACGGCGAGAAGCCCCAGCAGGCGGTCGTCACCGGCTTCCGGCACGGAGCACGGGTCGTCACGGCGGCGGCGGTCATCATGATGGCGGTCTTCGCGGGCTTCATCGGCTCCAGCGAGTCGATGGTCAAGATGATCGGCTTCGGCCTCGCGATCGCCGTCTTCTTCGACGCGTTCGTGGTCCGCATGGCCATCGTCCCGGCCGTCCTCGCCCTGCTCGGCAAGAGGGCCTGGTGGCTGCCGAAGTGGCTGGACCGCGCCCTGCCCAACGTGGATGTCGAGGGCGAGGGCCTGCGCACGATCGAGGAGCGGCGCGCGGACCCCGACGAGGACCGGGCCCTGGTGCGCACCTGACGCGCCACCTCCGCCAGGAGGACGACGGACCAGCCGGTGAGGGCACCGTGGGGACGGGGCCGCCCTCACCGGCTTCCTGCGTGCGGGCCCCGCAACCCGGTCGCCTGCCGGCTACACGTACCGCTACGGTGCCGTCCATGACGACGACCGACGACGCCTCCGAAGCCTCCGCCGCCCACCCGCGTTTCGCCGCCGCCCTCGACGAGCTGGGCCTCGGGGACCTGGCCGGACGGGCCCGGCGCTTCCCGGAGGCCACCCGCACCGCCGCCGAGGCCGCCGCCGCGATCGGATGCGAGCTGAGCCAGATCTGCAAGTCGCTCATCTTCGCCGCGGACGGCGTGCCCGTGCTGGTCCTCATGGACGGCGCCTCCCGCGTCGACCTGGAGCGGGTCCGGGAGGAACTCGGCGCCCAGAAGGTCACCCGGGCCAAGGCCGACGTCGTACGGGAGGCGACCGGGTACGCGATCGGCGGCGTGCCGCCCTTCGGGCACCGCACCAGGACCCGGGTGCTCGCCGACCGGTCGCTGCTCGCGCACGAGGTCGTCTGGGCCGCCGCCGGCACCCCGTACGCCGTCTTCCCGATGGAGCCCAAGGACCTCGTCGCCACCGCCGGTGCCGTGCTCGTGGACGTGCGCGAGCACTCCGCGTGACTCCGCTGGTCACCAGCGCCGTCCTGCTCGCCGCGGTCACCCACGCCGGCTGGAACGCCATCGCGCACCGGATCACGGACAAGCTGACCGGCTTCGCGCTGATCTCGGGCGGCGGCATGCTCATCGGGCTCGCCCTGCTGCCGTTCACGGCGTTCCCGGCGGCCGGTGCGTGGCCGTACCTGCTGGTCTCCGCCGTCATCCACATCGCCTACTACGCCCTGCTGATGCGCTCCTTCCGGCTCGGCGACTTCGGGCAGGCCTACCCGATCGCCCGCGGCAGCGCGCCCCTGCTGGTCACCGTCCTCGCCGCCGTCTTCGCCGGCGAGGTGCCGGACGGCTGGGCGAGCGCGGGCATCCTGCTGTCCTGCGCGGGGCTGAGCGGCGTCGCCCTGTGGGGACTGCGCGGACGCCGGCCCGACTGGGCGGCGATCGGCGCGGCCCTGGCGACCGGGGCGACCATCGCGGCGTACACGGTCGTCGACGGACTGGGCGTACGCGCCTCCGGGACCTCCCTCGGGTACGTCGCCTGGCTGATGGCGGTGCAGGGCACGGTCGTCCCGGCGTACTTCCTGCACCGCCACCGCGCCGCCGCCCCCGGACTGCTCCGCCCGCACGCCGCCCTCGGGCTGCTCGGCGCGGCCCTGTCCGTCACCGCGTACGCCCTGGTCCTGTGGGCCCAGACCCGAGCCGAACTGGCCCCGATCGCCGCCCTGCGCGAGTCCTCCATCCTGGTCGGCGCGGCACTGAGCGCGTTCGTGTTCAAGGAGCGGTTCGGTGCGCCCCGGATCGCCGCGGCCGGGCTTCTGGTCGTCGGGATCGGGCTGATGCTGCACACGGGATAGCCGGGACGGTGCGCCAGGCGCATGCTGGAAGGAGAGGTTCCGGAGGTGATCGTCATGACGCACACCGCAGTGGGATGGCATGTCGAGCTGGAGTTCACGGAGGACGACCAGCACACGCGGGCGGTCGCGATGGTGCGGCTCCCCGACGGCGGCGAGGTCCGCGCGCACGGCCACGCCAGCCGCCACCGCGTCGATCCCCACCAGCCACGGGTCGGCGAGGAGATCGCGGGCGCGCGGGCGTTGAACGAACTGGCGATGCGGCTGCTCACCAAGGCGCACGACGAGATCGACGCGGAGTCGGGGAGGACCTCACACCCCATCCACGTCTGAGCGGCCGGCCCCGCCGAGTGACGCCCGCACCGCCCGGACCAGCGCCTGCGCCCGCGGGTCCGCCGTCACCGTCTTGCGGAAGCCGTTGGTGACATAGCCGAAGGCGATCCCGGAGTCCGGGTCGGCGAAGCCGAGGGAGCCGCCGCGGCCCGGGTGGCCGAAGGAGCCGGGGGCCAGGAACGGGGACGCGCTGCCGTGCAGCATGTAACCGAGGCCGAAGCGGGTGTTGACCACCAGGACCCGGTCGGGGCCGGCGGACTCCTCGGCGCGGGCGAGTTCCGTCGTGGCCGGGTCGAACAGCCGCACGCGCCGCGTCACGTCGTCGACCTCCCCGATCAGCGCCGCGTAGAAGCGGGCCAGTCCGTCGGCCGTGGCGATACCGCCTGCCGCCGGGAGGGCCACCGCGCGGTAGGCGGGGTCGTTCTGGTCGGGGAACGGCGTGATCGCGGCGAAGGCGCGGCGGGTCAGGGAGTCCGGGTCCCGGTAGGCCGCGGTGACGGACCGCTTGGGCCGCAGCCGGGGGCCGTCGCCCGACGGCTCGGGGTCCTCGACGCGTCCCACCCGCCCGGCCCGGCCCGCCGCCTCCTCCGCGGCCGGCAGCCCCAGCCACAGGTCCAGCCCGAGCGGCCGGGCGATCTCGTCCGCGAGCCACTCACCGCTACCCCGCCCGCCCGTCACCCGGCGGACCAGTCCGTCGAGCAGCCAGCCGTAGGTCAGCGCGTGGTAGCCGTGGCCGGTGCCGGGCTCCCAGACCGGCCGCTGGGCGGCGAGGGCCCGCGGGCCCCGCAGCGGGTCCAGCGCCTCCTCGGGAGTGAGCGGACGGTCCAGGACCGGCAGCCCGGCTTGGTGGTTCAGCACGTGCCTGACCCGCACCCGCTCCTTGCCGTGCGCCTTGAACTCCGGCCAGTACTCGCCCACCGGCGCGTCCAGGTCCAGCTCCCCGCGCCGGTGCAGCAGCAGCGGTACGGCGGCGACGACGCCCTTGGTCGCCGAGCGCACGACCTGGGCGGTGCCCCGGCGCCACGGCGCGGTGCCGTCAACGTCCTTCGTGCCGCCCCACAGGTCGACGACCTTGCGCCCGTGCCGGTAGACGGCGACGGCCGCGCCCCGGTCGCCCAGTGCCGCGAAGTTCCTCGCGAACGCGTCCCTCACCGGCTCGAAGCCCTCGGCCACCGTGCCGTGCACGTCCACGTCCACCTCGGTACGTCCCTTCCGCTCGCCCGCGACAGTGGGTGCAACCGCCCGGGGCCGCCCGCGATTCCTCAGCCGCGGGCCGACACCGACCGCGGGTCGAAGCCGAAGGGCAGCTCCAGGCGGTGGGCGCGCATCAGGGCGTCGTCGCAGAGCAGGTCGGCGGTCGGGCCGTCCGCCGCGATCACGCCGTCGCTGAGGACCAGGGCGCGGGGGCACAACTCCAGGGCGTAGGGCAGGTCGTGGGTGACCATCAGGACCGTGACGTCCAAGGAGCGCAGGATGTCGGCGAGTTCGCGCCGGGAGGCCGGGTCGAGGTTGGAGGAGGGTTCGTCCAGGACCAGGATCTCCGGCTCCATGGCGAGTACGGTCGCCACCGCCACCCGGCGCCGCTGGCCGAACGAGAGGTGGTGCGGGGGCCGGTCCTTGAACTCCGCCATGCCGACCAGCGTGAGCGCCCGCTCCACGCACCGCTCCAGTTCCGCCCCCTTCGTCCCGGCCGCCGCCGGTCCGAACGCCACGTCCTCGCGCACCGTCGGCATGAAGAGCTGGTCGTCGGGGTCCTGGAAGACGATGCCGACCCGGCGCCGGATCTCGGCCATGTTCCGTCTGCCCACGGGCAGTCCGGCGACGGTGACCGTGCCGGCGCCGCCGGTCAGGATGCCGTTGAGGTGGAGGACGAGGGTCGTCTTGCCCGCGCCGTTCGGGCCGAGCAGCGCGACCCGTTCGCCGCGGGCGACGCAGAAGTCCACGCCGAACAGGGCCTGATGCCCGTCCGGGTAGGCGAAGGCGAGGCCGGAGACATCGAGGGAGGCGGGCACGGCGTCGGCCGGGGTGTCGGTCACAGCGTCCATCCCAGCAGACAGACCACCAGCGCCGCACACGGGAGGGCCAGCGCGTACGACCACTGCGCCCGGGAGGCGGTCACCTCGTCGATCACCGGCATCGAACCGGCGTACCCGCGGCTGACCATGGCCAGGTGCACGCGCTCGCCGCGCTCGTAGGAGCGGATGAACAGCGCCCCGGCCGACTTGGCGAGCACGCCCCAGTGCCGTACGCCCCGCGCCTCGAAGCCGCGCGACTCCCGGGCGATCCGCATCCGCCGCATCTCGTCCGCGATCACGTCCCCGTAGCGGATCATGAACGTCGCGATCTGCACCAGCAGCGGCGGGAGCTTCAGGCGTTGCAGGCCGAGCAGCAGGGCGCGCAGCTCGGTGGTGGAGGCGAGCAGGACGGAGGCGGCGACGCCCAGGGTGCCCTTGGCCAGGACGTTCCAGGCGCCCCACAGGCCGTTCACGCTCAGCGACAGGCCGAGCACCTCGACGCGTTCGCCCTCCGCCACGAACGGCATCAGCACCGCGAACGCGACGAAAGGCACCTCGATCAGCAGCCGTTTGAGCAGGAAGGACGCCGGGACGCGGGCGGCGTACGCCACCGTCGCGAGCAGCAGCGCGTAGAGGCCGAAGGCCCACATCGCCTCGCGCGGGGTGGACACCACGACGACCACGAAGGCGAAGGTCGCGGCGAGCTTGGTGTGCGGCGGCAGGCCGTGCACGGGGGAGTGCCCGTGCCGGTAGAGCCGGTGGGCGTGTCCGGCACCCATGTCAGACGCTCGCGCCGCGGTCGGCGCCGCTGCCCGTGCCGGTCGTCGTGCCGGCGGGGGACGTGTCGTCGGCGCGCCGCCTGCGCACCGTCCAGAACACGGCGCTGCCCGCGGCGACCGTGACGCCGACGCCGATCACCCCCGCGAGCCCGCCGGAGATCCGGGCGTCGGTGATGTCCTCGACGCCGTAGTCGGCGAGCGGGGAGTCGGCGTTCGTGTGCTCCTCGGCCTTCTTGTCGATGCCCTTGTCGGCGGCGATCTTCTCCAGGCCGTCGGGATCGGCGGAGGCGTAGAAGCTGACGAAGCCGGCGAGGACCAGCGAGGTGACCAGGCCGGTGATCCACAGCTTGCGGTGCGAGCGGGCGGCGACGGGCGCGGCGGCCGGTTCGGCGTCGGGGGCGTCGGGGGCGTCGATCAGTTCGCCGTTCACCCGCAGTCTGAGCCGCCGCTGGAGCCCGCGCGCCCCGTACACCAGGTCGGGGCGTACGGCGATGACGGCGCCGACGGTCAGCGCGGTGATCGCGGCCTCGCCGATGCCGATCAGCACGTGCACGCCGATCATCGCGGTGGCGACCTTGCCGATGGCGACGTCGGTGGTGCCGCCGATCCAGTACAGGAGGGTGAAGGTGAGCGCGGCGGCCGGGACGGAGACGAGCGCGGCGACGAAGGAGGCCACGGTGACCGAGCGGCGGGTGCGCGGCAGGACCTTCACCAGGCCCCGGAAGAGGGCGTAGGCGACGACCGTGGTGACGATCGCCATGTCGGTGATGTTCACGCCGAGCGCGGTCAGGCCGCCGTCGGCGAAGAGGATGCCCTGCATGAGCAGGACGACGGAGACGCACAGGACCCCGGTGCAGGGGCCCACGAGGATCGCGGCGAGGGCGCCGCCGAGCAGATGTCCGCTGGTCCCCGCGGCGACGGGGAAGTTCAGCATCTGTACCGCGAAGATGAACGCCGCGACCAGCCCCGCCAGGGGTGCTGTCCGCTCGTCCAGTTCGCGGCGGGCGCCGCGCAGGCTGACCGCGATGGCGCCCGCGGCGACGACTCCGGTCACGGCGGAGGTCGGGGCGTTGATGAATCCGTCAGGTACATGCACGGTTCGATGATAGAGGCTTGTTGCAAAGCTTTTGCAAGAGCGAGGTCGTCGTTGTATCGCACCTTCTCCTCGCGGGAATGTGTCAATCGGAAAATATGGGACATTGGAATGGGGCGGGCGCACAGCTTTCGCAGAGACGGCACAGCGTGAAGGGCGGTCCGATGTCCGTAGTCGAACAGCACGTACGAGCCCACATCCTGACGGGCGCGGACCTCCCCGAGCAGGACGACGGCGGGGCCATACCCGTCGTACTGCGCTACGACCCCGACCGCGATCCGCTCTCGGTCCGCGTGGGGCTGCCCGCCCGGGGCCGCGGCCCCGGCTCCCGCGAGTGGACCTTCCCCCGCGCGCTGCTGGAACAGGGTCTGCGCGCGCCCGCCGGGTCCGGCGAGGTGCGGGTGTGGCCGTGCGGGCGGGTGCAGGCCGTCGTCGAGTTCCACTCCGCGCAGGGGTGCGCGGTGGTCCAGTTCGAGACCCGGGCGCTCATGCGGTTCCTGCGCCGCACCTACACGGCGTTGGCACAGCCGGTGGCCCACTGAGCCGTCGGCCGTGCCCTTCGGCGCCGTCAGCCGCCCGCCTTGAGCAGCGCCGCGACGAGCGGCCCCGCCGTCTCGCCGCCGTGGCCGCCCTGCTGGACGACGCCCGCCGCGGCCAGGTCGCCCCGGTACGCGGTGAACCAGCCGTTGGGCTTCTTCTGCCCGTCGACCTCCGCCGAGCCGGTCTTCGCGCCGACCTCACCGCTCACCCCGGCCATCGCCTCGGCCGCGGTGCCGTACGCCGCCGTGTAGGACATCAGCTCCCGCAGTTGCGCCAGCGTGGCCGCGGACATCGTGCGGGAGGCCGTGGCGAGCGCGCGTCCGTCGACCGACGGGGCGACCAGGTACGGCTGGTGGAAGCTGCCCGTCTTCACGGTCGCCGACACGGACGCCATGTTCAGCGGGTTCATCCGCACCCCGCCCTGGCCGATCAGGGAGGCGGCCATCGGGGCCTTGCTCTGCACCGGCACCGAGCCGTCGAAGGTGGACACGCCGACCGCCCAGTTGTCCATCGAGAGGCCGAACACCTCCTTGGCCTGCCGGGTCAGGTCGTCGTCCGTCAGCTTCGGCGCCTGGCTGATGAAGGCGGTGTTGCAGGAGCGGGCGAAGCTCGCCTTGAAGGTGCCGTCCTTTATCTCGAACTTGTCGTCGTTCTGGAACTTCCAGCCCCCGTAGCTGAAGTACTTCGGGCACGGGTGCTTCTTGTCCACGGACGCGAGGCCCTTCTCGATCAGCATCGAGGAGGTGATGACCTTCATCGTGGAGCCGGGGGCCAGCGAGCCCTGGAAGGCGGTGTTGAAGCCGTGGCCGCCGTTGGCGACCGCGAGGATCTCGCCCGTGGAGGCGCGCAGCAGGACCACCGACGCCCGCGCCTTGCCCGCCACCTGCCCCTCGGCGGCGGCCTGGAGGGCGGGGTCCAGGGTCGTCTTCAGGGCGCCGGGCGTGCCCTCGCGCAGCTCCAGCAGGGTCTTGTCGGAGGCCTTGGCCTTCTTGGACTCCTTGCCGCGGACCACGCGCAGTTCGATGCCGGGGGTGCCGCCGGCCTTCTCGCCGTACTTCTCGCGCAGGCTGTCCAGGACGGTGCCCAGCGAGGGGTACTTCGCGGTGGTGATCTCCGCGCCGTCCCGGTCCAGCGCCTTGACCGGCGGGGTGCCGGCCTCCCCGGTGACCAGCCTGTCGCCGTCCTCCAGCTCCGGATGGACGACGGCGGCGTGCCAGTCGACGCGGGGCTCGCCGTCGCCGGCCCGGCGGACCACGGTCAGCTCGCTGTCGTACGCCAGCGGCCGGGCCGTCTCCTCGTAGGCGACCGTGGCCCGCACGGAGAACGGCACCTTCTCCCCGGCCGGGGTGCCCGCGGTGAGGGTGAGGTCCTTGACGCGGGCGTCCTTGGTGTAGCCGGTGAGCAGCGCCACGGCGGCCTCGGCGTCGTCGGTCGCGGCGGCCGCCGAGGCGATGTCGCCCTGCTGCCAGGCGGTCAGGAACCGCCGGGTCGTCGTGGTGACCTCGGCCGCCGTCAGGGGGCCCGACTTCACCTTCTCCTCGGCCGCCGCGGTCCTGGTCCGCGCGGTGTCCTCGGCGCCGGCCTCGCCGCCGTAGATCGCGTACGCGCCGATCCCGGCGCCGGCCACGACCGCGGCGGCGACACCGCCGACCACGGCGGGTCTTGTCCTGCGCCGCACGGTGGCGGCCCTTCTGCTGCCCACTGCGTCCCGTTCCTCCGCGGCGCCCGGAAATCCGGTGCCCTCATTGCCTGTTGACTGCCTCTTGCTTCCAGCGACGCCGACCACAGTAGAGGCATCCGTCGCGGCCGGTCCGCGTCAGCCCCCCGCCCGCAGCACGTCCGCCACGATCGGGCCGGCCGCGTCGCCGCCGTGGCCGCCCTCCTCGGTCATGGCCGCCGCCGCGATGTCGCCCCGGAAGCCGGTGAACCAGCTGTTGGACGTGGTCTGCCCGTCGACCTCGGCCGACCCGGTCTTGGCGCCGACGTCGCCGCCGAGCCCGGCCATGGCGGCGGCGCCGGTGCCCTGCGTGGCGGTGAGCCGCATCATCTGCTTGAGCTGGGCGGCGGTGTTCGGCGGCAGGCCCTTGGCGGTGGCCAGTTCCCGGCCGTCCAGCTCGGGGGAGACCAGGTAGGGCTGGCGGAACTCGCCGGTGATGGCGGTCGCCGTCACGGAGGCCATGTTCAGCGGGTTCATCTGGACCTCGCCCTGACCGATGGCGTTGGCCGCGCGGTCCGGGCCGCCGGAGGCGGGGACCCTGCCGTCGAAGGAGATGATGCCGGTCTGCCAGTTGTCGCCCTTGAGCCCGAAGCGCTCCTCGGCCTCCGCGGTCAGCGAGGCGTCGGTGAGCGGCTCCTCGTCGACGAGCTTGATGAAGCCCGTGTTGCAGGACCGCATGAAGGTGTTGGCGAGGGTGGCGCCCTCGTCGGGCTGCATGCCGGTGAGGTTCTTGAAGGTCTGGCTCTGCCAGACCGCCGTGTCCGGGCAGGGCGCCGGACCGTTCATCGAGGCCACGCCGTTGTCGATGAGCATCGCGGCGGTGATGATCTTCATGGTGGAGCCGGGGGCGACCCGGCCCTCGAAGGCCGCGTTGAAGCCGTCCGCCCGGTTGTTGGCCACGGCCAGCACCTCGCCGGTGCTCGGCTCGACCGCGACCACCGAGGACTCGCCGTACCGCTTCACCGCCTTCTCGGCCGCCGCCTGCACGCTCGCGCTGAGCGTCGTGCGCAGCTTGCCGGGCTCGCCCTCGGTGAGGGTCAGCAGCGGGGTGTCGGGGGCCTCGGCGTCCGTGTGGCGGACCGCCAGCTCGACGCCGGGGGTGCCGCCCGCCTTGTCGCCGTACCTCTCCCGGAGTGTGGCGAGGACCGGGCCGAGCGAGGGGTACTCCTTGCTCGTCAGCACGGTGTCGTCCCGGCCGACGGCCTGGACCTGCGGCGTCGCCGACTCCTCGGTGACCAGGGAGTCCCCGTCCTTCAGGGCCGGGTGGACCACCGACGGCCTCCAGTCGACCAGCGGCAGTCCGCTGGTCTCGCCGCGCACCACCGTCAGCTCGCTCTTGTACGTCAGCGGCTTGGACGTGCCCTTGTAGGACACCTTCGCCCGCACGCTGAACGGCACGTCGGCGCCGGTGGCCGTGGCGGGCGTGATCTCGACGCCGGTGATGTGCGCCTCCTCGCCGTAGGCCGTCAGCAGCGTCCCGGCGACCGTGGCGTTGTTCGTGTACGACGCCGCGGTCGCCGCGTCCCCCTTCGCCCAGGCCGCGAGGAACTTCCGAGCCGTCTCCTCGACCTCGTCCCCGCTCGGCGGCCCCGTCTTGACCGACGCCCCCGCGGCCTGCGAGCCGCCGTTCAGCGCCGAGACGATGTTGTAGGCGCCGTACCCGGCCCCGCCCACCATCACGGCGAACACGCCACCTATGACGGCGGCCTTCACCCCCCTGCCCATCGGCAGTCCCCTCCCCGTTGGACCTTCCGCCCGCCCTCTTGAACGCGTTCAGAAGTAGCTGTGACTGCACTCTATGTGCACGGAGTGAACGGCGATGCGGATGTTTCCGTTTGGTGGCCCAAAGGAGACCAGGGAGGACCTACCAGCGGATGGGCTCCGCGTCGCCCCCTGCGCATGACGGGCAGGGGCGCTTGAACGTGAAGTTGCACCATTCGCATCCAGCGAAGCCGCAGCACCCGTCACACCAGATGGCACGGTGCCCGGAACAGGTCCCGCAGAGGTCACCGAAGTCCCGGAGAGACCAACGCGGTTCCCCGCCGGTTCGTCCCGCGCGGGGCTTCGGGTGGGAGGGCGCTTCTTCCCGCAGCGACGTGCGGAGTCGGGGCGCCCGACGTGGAGCAGAGCGGGGTCGCTCCGGCGCTGTGGTCATCAGTGCCCGTCCGGATGCCGCGCCATGAGTACGTTGCAGTCCGTCACGGTGGTCTGATCGTTCCCCGCACGGGCCCAGTCCCGGACCTTGGCAAGCTCCGCGCACCCGGCGCACCCATCGACCGGGGCAGGCTCAGGGTCCAGCCTCAGCGGCAAGGTCACTGGTGCGCTCGGGTACGTTCTCGGCTCGCTCATGCCGACCCCTTCGTGTCGTCCGTCTGGACATCACGCTAGGAACGAAGAGGTTCCAACTCACAGTCGGTTCCACAGAGTTCCATGGGCATCACCCCAACGCGTCAATGGCGGAGGTGATCAAGGATCGGGCGTCTGATCCGAACACGGCCAGCTTCGAGAACTCACCGAAGGCTTTGAGGTACTCGTCCACCTCTGACGGAGCGGTCACGTTCACTTGCGCGGTCAGCGTCTCCACCTGTGCGTGCTGCTTGTCGTAAACGCTGAACGTCTCGATCATCCACATACGCCGATCAGCGGAGAAAGGGATCACGCCCAACGACACGGAAGGAAAAGCCATCACGGAGAGGAGATAGCCGAGTTGGCCGGCCATTACTTCCGCCCCGCCGACTCGATGCCGCAGAACTGCTTCTTCGACGAGCAACGCGAATCGGTGATTCCCTTCACGGATCACCCGGGAACGCTCCATCCGTGCAGTGACCGCATCCGTTACGTCGTCCGGCGTTCCGCGAAAAGCGGCGATGGAGCCGAGCAGTGCTGTGGCATACCCGTCCGTTTGAAGCAGTCCAGGAACCACGTTCGAGCAATAGATCCTGAACGTCTGCGTACGCTCGAAGAGCGGGACATAGGATTCTTGCAGCCGCCGCAATCCTGTGCGTTGCAATCTGCGCCACTCGACGTATGCACTGTCGGCCGTCCGGGAGGCCGCTATCAGATCAGCGGCCATCCCGTCGGCCTCGCAGGCGCGACACCATGCCCGGATATCGTCATCCGACGGAGGCGTAACGGCGTTCTCAAGGCGAGACACCTTGGACTTGTACCAGCCGGTTCGGTCGGCCACGTCCTTGGCCGCGAGGTTGGCGTCCCGGCGGATCTCCCGCAACCGGTCGGCGACTGCCTTGCGGGCAGCCTGGGCGCTCGATGAGGGCGACGCGGGCATGAGTCGTGGAATCCGTCAGACCTTGTATTCTTCGTGCGGTGTCGCCTTGCTCCATACGCTTTCGAACGCTTCGGCGCAGAGCTTGGCAATCGAAGGGTCGTCGGTTACCTCGTCTCCCAGGTAGGTACCCTCTCCCGAGAAATAGCCGAATCTCACCAACCGGCCGTCGAACAGCCAGAAGTCGTTGCCCGGCAAAGCGATTCCCGAAGCCTTCTTGCGGGGCAACCAGCGAATCTGTTCGCCAGCGGCGATGTTGGTGAAGGTTCCGTCATAGAGATAGCGGGTGTACTCGCTGACGGGTTCCGATACGATCCGTGCTCGCCGGATTTCCACCCCGCGCTCTACGGTTTCCGAAACCATGTCCAGCCATGGACGCCACCAGGAATCCCGATCGTTCGGGTCCGGTCGCCTCCCTGTCTTCCATGCCTCGACACGGGGAGCTTCGTCCGGGTCGTCGTAGTGGTCGCGCATCTCAAGGTGCAACGCCGACTTCCGACACGCCGCCAGCAGCTCACCGAACGGTGGAGCGCTCCGCCACATCACATGCCTCCCGGATAGCGGCCACCATTCGCATGGGCAGCCGAACGACGCCTTCACCGTCAGGAATCGGCCCAGCCTTGAGGCAGTCAGCGAGCGTTTCGCCGTCTGCGTCCCAGCCCTGGAACAAGAGTTCCTGACGCTCCTCATCAACCCATACCGTCGGACAGTTCGCCCCGTCGGTGTTGGGGTCTTTCGCGATGAACCGTAGTGCCATGGTCGCCTCCGGCTAGCTGCGGGTTCTACATCGTTCTAGGACCCTCAATCTCCGGGACGAACCTGTCAAGAGTGCCTGTCCGGACAACGGCGAAGCCTCGACGCGCACCCACTGGGCTGCCATCGGGGGCGGGGCAGCGAGGCGCGGCCCAGCTCCGCGGTGAACAGCCCGGCGAACGGAACTTGCACTGGCCAAGGGCGCTGCATCTGCTCAAGCGAGGTCTTCCGCACCGTTGGACTCCGTGCCGGGCGCAAGGTCGCGCATCGCGCTTGGCCATCTGCTCACGCCTGAAGGTGAACGCGTCGGCGTCTCGGCCAAGTACGCCTTGCCGTCCCGGCGAGGGGCAAATATCTCCGCGTCTCTCTTCAAGGGAGCAAGGGAGCCAGTTGCCTGGTCTCGCTGACCAGCGTAGATGCTGCGGTGTTCGGCTTCATGCGGACGCTGGAGCGCGAGGGCTTCTCCAGGGACGGGGACCTGCCGGGTTGGGGCATCGGCAGATTCTCGACGAACGAGGTGAATGCGTAGGTGGAAAAGACGAGGGTTTCACTAGGGTTCTTCGAGTCCCGTACGCCCACCGATGAGCCGCGGGCGGCGACCTCGACGCACTCGTTGCCCTCGCCGCCGCTGTAACTGCTCTTGAACCACTCCATGCTTCCGCGCTCGGTCAGGGAAGGCGCTATGCCGGTCATGAGGACAGCTCCTGTCGTGCTCTGGCGACCAGCCGCGACGAGATGGTGACGTCGGCAGCCTGCGAACGAAGGTAGTCGAACGTCAACTTATAAGCGCTGACGTCCTCCGCGTCATCCAGGTACACCCCGCGACGGCGCATTTCGATGTACACCACCGCCATGGAGTTGAGGGGCTCCCGTTCGTCGTCGCGCCCGAGGATCACGAAGTGTCCGGCTCCGGCGGCGTGCGCTCCCGCGCTGAACGGAAGGATCTGGAGGTCGACGTTGCGGCTCTCAGCCGTTTCGTGAAGATGCTTGAGCTGCTGGTTCATGATGCCGGTGCTTCCCACCGTCCTGCGAAGCACCGCCTCGTCCAGGACCACCCACAGGTGCAGCGCCGGATCGCGCATCAGGATGCTCTGACGTTGCATTCGGGCCTCAACCATCCGCTCGATGCTCTCGTTCGGGCTGCGGACTTCTCTGGCCTGATGGATGGCGAGGGCGTAGTCGCGCGTCTGCAACAGACCTGGGATGACCGTGTTCGCGAAGACGTGTTCGTACGCCGCTTGGTGTTCGAACGAGACGAGCGGATCCAACCACTCGGGCACCGCGTTGTTGCCGACCCACCATCCGTCGGCCTGTGACTTGGCCACCGCCACGAGGGCGTCGCGCTCCTGGGCGGTGGCCTCGCATGCGTCCGCCAGCGCCTTCACCGTGGCCCAGCGGATGCGGGCGCGATCCTGCCACGCCTCGTACCGGCTGACCGTTGTGGTGCTGACGCCCGCTCGGGCCGCCACCTGTGTCTGAGTGAGCCCGCAGCGTTCGCGTAGTGAGGTCAGGCCCCGTGCGATCTGCATGCGACCCGCCGGACCCGTCTGTGTAGCGCTCATGTTCCAGATCCTTCCGCTTGGGGGCCGCGTTGATCCGACTGATCCGTGTGGGTCAACGGCCGTGACCTTATGGGTTCTTGTGGAACATCGGACGAGGATTCGAGCCCCCGTCACCCACATCAGTGAACTCCCTTCACAGAGCAACCCGTCATGGGATTCCCGTGAGAGTTTTCCCCTGCATCGTTTCTCAGGACGACGAGGGGTTGAGATCATGGTCGGACTCGCGCAATTCCTGATCCGTCGGCTACAGATGGCGGTCCTTCCCGCTGGGCGTCATCGTGCAGACCGGCCACCGGTACCGCGGCCTGTTGGCCTTTCGCCGGGTGAGGTCGTCTCCACTCCCCTCGTCCGCCCCAACCTCACCGCGTGCGAGTACCAAGAGAAGGCCCGTGTGCAGCGGTTGCGTTGTGATGTCCTTGTCTGCCTGGCGGCGGCGTCATGAATGGTGAGTCGGAGTGGGTACGGATCCTGCCCGGTGTTCACGGGCGTACCGCTTTGCTTCTCTCGGACGGAGACGGGCCCGTTTCCCGGCTTGCCGACCGGATGGAGGCGGTGCAACTCGGGCTGGGGGAGCGGCTGCTCGGTCGGGCGCGGCACGTGTTGGCGGGGGAGCGGTCGAGGGCCGGGGAACTCCGCCTTCTGATCGGTCAGTTGACGGACGCGCTCGCGGATGCCCTGCTCATCGCCGAGTCCCGGGGTGCGCGCCTCGGGCGAACGGGGGCAGTACCGGTGGACGGGGCGTCGCCGATGCTTCGGGCGTACGGCCTGCTCAAGCTCCCCGGCGGTGACCTCGCCTCCGCCCGGACCGCACGGCACCACGTCCGTGACACGTGCCGGTCGTGGGGTCTGCCGGCCGATACGGCGGACGACCTCGTGGCCATCACCGGTGAACTGGTCGCCAACGCCCTGGAGCACACCGACAGCCTTACCGTCGCGGTCACTTGCGCCCTCACCGCCGACACCGTCACGGTCGGCGTGACCGACGACGGCGGGAGTGGTGGTACGCCGGTGATCTCCGCGCCGGTCGGTACGTCCGGGGCGGAGTGCGAAAGCGGGCGAGGCCTGTTGATCACCGAGGCGCTGGCCGACCGGTGGGGGACACGGCGGGCGGGCGGAGGGCTGACGGTCTGGGCCGAGGTCGCCGTCGGCCCCGCGGTGGAAACCTTGGCGGGGACCAACTGAGCGGGGATGGCTTGAGCGGGTTGCGGTGAACCGACCGTGTCGGCGCGCGCCGGGGCCGATGCCGCGGCACACGCCACCACGGAACCCCGCACCCCCACCCAACCCTGCGCACCACCCCGCCCTCTGTCATCCACCCGCTCATACGAGCGCGTCGAGTGCAGTAGTGCGTGAAGTGCTCACGTGCGGCTGGTAGTAGGTGCTGTCGTCGGTGACCACGCGCACGATCCGGTGCATGCCGCGATGAGCAGCGCGACCGTGACCAGGAGCCCGCTTGTCCACAGCGGCCCGAGGTCCCCGGCCGTGGAGCCGAGGGTGGTCACGGCGATGAGTGGTCCAAGAGCCGCGCCGACGTTGAGTGCTGCGGTGGCGTAGGAACCGGCCATGGTGGGGGCTCCTGCCGACTCATGGAGGACCCGCGCGATCAGCGTGCTGCCCACCGCGAACGACAGGGCTCCTTGCACGAACACGAGGGCAAGCAGAGCGCCCGGCCTGTCGGCCAGCAGGGCCAGCGCCGGCCAGCCGACGAGCAGCGGCGGACCGCCGGCCGCGAGGACCAGGCCGGGGCGCCGGTCGGACAGCCGACCGGCAGCGGTGACGCCGACGAAGGAGCCGACACCGAAGAGCACCAGAGCCACGGAGACCCACAGCTCGCCCAGCCCGGCGGTGTCGGTCACGACGGGGGCGAGGAAGGTGAAACTTGCGAAGGTGGCCGCGTTCACCAACGCGCCGAGCAGCATCACCAGGCGCAACCGCGGACTCTTGAGCCGGGCGAACTCCGCCCGCAAGGCCGGCCCCCCGCGCTCGTCCGCCTCCACGGGGCGCGCCGGGATTCCTGTGAGAACGCCGATGGCCGCGGGCAGGCAGAGAGCGGCGACAGCCCAGAACGTGGCCCGCCAGCCCAGTAGCGTGCCGAGCACCGCTCCCCCCGGAACCCCGGCGATCGTGGCCACCGTCGTGCCCGACAGCAGGACGGCCAGCGCCCGACCCCTCTTGTCGGGCAGGACGAGCGCGGCAGCGGTCGTCATGGCTACGGCGAGGAATCCGGCGTTGGCCAGTGCCGCGACTACCCGGGTTGCGAACAGGAACGGGAAGTTCGAGGTGGCGGCGCCCACGGCGTGGGATGCCAGGAACACGAGGACGAACCCGAGCAGACTCGACCGTGCGGGCCGGTTACGGGCAAGTACCGCCATGAGCGGGGCCCCGACGACCATGCCCATCGCGAAGGCCGAAGTGAGTGTGCCGGTCGTCCCGACGGTGACGCCGAGGTCCGAAGCGATGTCCGGCAAGAGGCCGGCGAGCATGAACTCCGAGGTACCCATGGCGAAGACCGCCATGGCAAGCAGATACAGCGCGAGAGGCATCGAGTGGCTCCGAGGTGAAGAGAAGCACGAGAAGGTCATCTCGTCACCGCGGTCAGCCCCATGGGCACCCTCGTCCGACCGCAGAACGCGGCGCGGCGGCAGGGCTACAAGTTCAGTGGTTCAGGGGGCTGACGGCGTGACCGAAAGCCCCCACCCGATCCGACTCAGGACTCGACATGGCCCGCACGCTACCCGACCGCCGCTCCCCCAGGCACCTCGGCACCGAGACCCGGGACCGGGCGATATGCCGGGTCTGCTCGGCTACACCCACGTATCCAGCCACATCCGTGACCGCCACTGCTCCATCGGGATCGCCGTGCCGGTGTACAGGGGCCAGAAGTAGATGAAGTTCCAGGCGATCAGCAGGACCAGTACGCCCGCGCCGGTCGCCCCCGCGACGCGGCGGGCGTCGCCGCAGCCGGGGCGGCCGATGACGGCGCCGAGGAGCATCGCCACCGCCAGGCACAGGAAGGGCAGGAAGACGACGGCGTAGAAGAGGAAGATCGTGCGCTCCTGGTAGAGGAACCAGGGCAGATAGCCGGCCGCGATGCCGCAGGCGATGGCGCCCGCGCGCCAGTCGCGGCGGAAGGCCCAGCGCCACAGGACGTACAGCAGCGCGAAGCAGCCCACCCACCACAGCATCGGGGTGCCCAGCGCCAGCACCTCGCGGGCGCACTTCTCGCCCGCGTCGGCCGGGCAGCCGTCCGTGCCGGGCGCCGGTGACTCGTAGAAGTAGGAGACCGGACGGCCCAGGACGATCCAGCTCCACGGGTTCGACTGGTAGGTGTGCGGCGAGGTGAGGTGGGTGTGGAACTCCAGCACCTGCGTCTCGTAGTGCCACAGGCTGCGCACCCAGTCCGGGAGCCAGGACCAGGAGCTGTGCGAGCCGTCGGTCGCCGCCCAGTCGCGGTAGTAGCCGCCGCTGCCGTCGGAGGGGGAGAGGATCCAGCCCAGCCACGACAGGACGTACGTGCCGAGCGCGACCGGCACCGTCGACAGGAACGCCCAGCCCAGGTCGTGCTTCAGCACCGCCAGATGCGGCCTGCGGGCGCCCGCGACCCGGCGGGTGCCGACGTCCCACAGCACGGCCATCACACAGAACGCCGCCATGATGTACAGGCCGTTCCACTTGGTGGCCGCGGCCAGCCCCAGCATCAGCCCCGCCGCCAGCCGCCAGGGACGCCACCCGAACCGGAACGTCTCCGCGACCCGCTCGTCCGGGCGGACCCGGCCGTCGTCGTCCACCGGCAGCGCGGCGGCGAGTCTCCGCCGGGCCCTGTCGCGGTCGACGACCAGGCAGCCGAAGGCCGCCAGCACGAAGAACATCAGCACGCTGTCCAGCAGCGCGGTGCGGCTCATCACGAAGTGCAGCCCGTCCACCGCCATCAGCGCGCCCGCCAGGCACCCCAGGAACGTGGACCGGAACAGCCGGCGCCCGATCCGGCACAGCAGCAGCACCGACAGCGTGCCGAGCAGCGCCGTCATGAAGCGCCAGCCGAACGGGTCGAACCCGAACAGCAGCTCGCCGAGGCCGATGACGTACTTGCCGACCGGCGGATGCACGACGTACGCCGCGTCCGTCGGGATCGGCACGTCGCCGCCCGAGTTCAGGATCAGGTCGTTGGCGTTCTTGTCCCAGTTGACCTCGAAGCCCCGGTGGATCAGCGCCCACGCGTCCTTCGCGTAGTACGTCTCGTCGAATATCACCGCCTTCGGGCTGCCCAGGTGCCAGAACCGCAGCACGCCCGCGAGCAGCGTCACCAGCAGCGGCCCGCCCCACGACGACCAGCGCACGATCCGGTCGGCGAACGGTTTCGACAGGCCCAGGAAGACCCACAGACGCGGACCGGGGCGCGTGTACGGCGGCACCAGCCGGTCGCGGACGTCACCGGCCGCCGGCCCCGCCGTGTGGCCGAATCGGCGCAGCCGCTGCTGCCAGGTGGACCGCTCGTCGAGCGGGGCCTGGTCCTGCCGGGTGTCCATGGAGGACGCGGTACTGGTCACCGCGCCATCGTAGGGAACCGTGCTGTGCGCGTCCCGCGCATGGCCCCCACCGGTCCGGTTGCGTCCCCGTCCGTCCGCCCCTGGGAGGATGGGGAGGTGACTGGAACCCTTGTACTGGCGGGCACTCCCATCGGCGACGTCCGGGACGCCCCGCCACGGCTCGCCGAGGAACTGGCCGGCGCGGACGTCGTCGCCGCCGAGGACACCCGGCGGCTGCGCCGGCTCACCCAGGCGCTCGGCGTCACACCCGGCGGGCGTGTCGTGTCGTACTTCGAGGGCAACGAGTCCGCCCGCACTCCCGAGCTGGTCGAGGAACTGGCGGGCGGCGCGCGGGTGCTGCTGGTGACCGACGCCGGGATGCCGTCCGTCTCCGACCCCGGCTACCGGCTGGTCGCCGCCGCCGTCGAGCGCGACATCAAGGTCACCGCCGTGCCCGGCCCGTCCGCCGTGCTCACCGCGCTCGCCCTGTCCGGGCTGCCGGTCGACCGGTTCTGCTTCGAGGGCTTCCTGCCCCGCAAGGCGGGCGAACGGCTGACCCGGCTGCGCGAGGTGGCCGGGGAGCGCCGCACCCTCGTCTACTTCGAGGCCCCGCACCGACTCGACGACACCCTCGCCGCCATGGCCGAGGTCTTCGGCGCCGACCGGCGCGCCGCCGTCTGCCGGGAGCTGACCAAGACCTACGAGGAGGTCAGGCGCGGCGGTCTCGGCGAGCTGGCCGCGTGGGCCGCCGAGGGCGTGCGCGGCGAGATCACCGTCGTCGTGGAGGGCGCCCCGGACAAGGCGCCCGGGGAACTCGGCGCCGAGGAACTGGTGCGCAGGGTGCGGGTGCGCGAGGAGGCGGGGGAGCGGCGCAAGGAGGCGATCGCCGCGGTGGCCGCCCAGGCGGGCGTGCCCAAGCGGGAGGTGTTCGACGCGGTGGTGGCGGCGAAGAACGCGGGGGTGTGACCACCCGGTCTTGACCCGCCCCTGACGTTGGGGGCCCTTGCGCCAAGGGCACCCCAAATCGGCCCAAACACTCGGCAGCCCCTGGTGCTTTCCCGCTGGTGGAGGAGTCCACTGGACGAAGGAACGGCGACGAACCGAGGGAGCCGGGATGAGCATGAGTGAGAGCACGGCGCGGTCCGGAGTGCATGCCGGAGCCACCGCCGTCGTCCACGAGTCGTACTCCTTCGCCTGCATGCGCTGCGGGCACGGGTGGGAACAGTCGTTCGAAATAGAGCACCGCAGGGGCGCCGACGGCAACGAGTTCGTGCGCTACGTCGCGGACGGCCGGGTCGTGCCCTCCCCGCTGACCCGGCCGACCTGCGCCAACTGCGACAACCACGTGGTACGGATCATGCGGCCGGGCCGGGTCGCCTCGGTGCGCGGCACCTCGCACGGCCTCCACCGGGTGCCGCCGGCCGGTCCCCCGGAGGCGCCGGCGGGCGCGTCCGGCCGCCGGGTGTCGCGCCTCGCAGGGCTGCTGCACGCCCTCCACCTCCACCGTCGGGCGGCCTAGCGGGCCCGGGGTCCGCGGCGGCTTTCGTAGGATCTGAGGCATGTCTTCGAACGCCTCGGGCCGGTCCGGCAAGGACGACGCGCCCCCGCTCCCCGAGCCCCTGCGGGTGCCGGTCGCCGACTCGCACACCCACCTCGACATGCAGTCCGGCACGGTGGCCGAGGCGCTCGCCAAGGCCGCCTCGGTCGGCGTCACGACCGTCGTCCAGGTCGGCTGCGACCTGGCGGGCTCCCGCTGGGCGGCCGAGACCGCGGCGGCGCACGACGCCGTCCACGCCACGGTCGCCCTGCACCCCAACGAGGCGCCGCGCATCGTGCACGGGGACCCCGACGGATGGTCGAGGCAGGGAGCGCGCGAGCCCGGCGGGGACGCGGCGCTCGACGACGCCCTCGCGGAGATCGACAGGCTGGCGGCGCTCGCGCAGGTCAGAGGCGTCGGCGAGACGGGACTCGACCACTTCCGCACCGGCCCCGAGGGCAAGGAGGCGCAGGAGCGCTCCTTCCGCGCCCACATCGAGATCGCCAAGCGGCACGGCAAGACCCTCGTCATCCACGACCGCGACGCCCACGCCGACGTGCTGCGCGTCCTCAAGGAGGAGGGCGCCCCCGAGCGCACCGTCTTCCACTGCTACTCCGGCGACGCGGAGATGGCCGAGATCTGCGCCCGCGCCGGGTACTACATGTCCTTCGCCGGCAATGTCACCTTCAAGAACGCCCAGAACCTGCGCGACGCCCTCGCGGCGGCCCCGGCGGAACTGGTCCTGGTCGAGACCGACGCGCCGTTCCTGACACCGGTGCCCCACCGGGGCCGGCCCAACGCCCCCTACCTGGTGCCGGTCACCGTGCGCGCCATGGCCGAGGTGCGGGGCGTCGACGAGGACACGCTGGCCGCGGCCCTCGCCGCCAACACGGCCCGCGCCTTCGGACAGTGACGCGCCACGCTGTGTAGCCGTTCCGCTTTGGAGAGTGACCGGCGCTCGGCTAGGTTCTGGGGGCCCGATCCGGACCCCTGGAGCGTGTCGGCGTGAGCGGAACGCAGTTCGAGACATCCGAGGCAGTGCCCGAGCCGTACGGGAGCCCCGCACCGTACGACGTGCACAGCGCGCCCACCCTGCCCTACGGCGCCACGTACCGGCCCGGCGCCGGGCGGGCCGCGCGCCGGCGCCGGGCGCGGTACACCGGGCGCGCGGAAGGCTCCCTGCGCCGGCTGCTGCCGCGGGCGCTGGTCGTGGCGTTCCTCGCGGGCGGCACCACCGCCTTCGTCGCCAACGACAAGGCGGTCGAGCTGACCGTCGACGGCACGCCGCGCACACTGCACACCTTCGCCGGCGACGTGACCGAGCTGCTCGCGCGAGAAGGCGTGAGGCCGGGCGCCCACGACGTGGTCGTGCCCGCGCCCGGCACCCCGCTGACCAGCGGCGGGGAGGTCGTCGTCCGCTACGGGCGGCCCGTCCTGCTCACCCTCGACGGCCGCCGGCGCCAGGTGTGGACGACCGCGGAGACGGTCGAGGAGGCACTTCGGCGGCTCGGCGTGCGGACGGAGGGCGCCCACCTGTCCACCGAGGGCTCCCGGCGCATCGGCCGCGAGGGACTCGCGCTGAACGTACGCACCGAGCGGGTGGTGACGGTCATGGCGGACGGCCGGGCCCGCACCGTGCGCACCAACGCCGCGACCGTGCGCGAGGCCGTCGAGGCGGCCGGGGTCACGCTGCGCGGCCAGGACACCACCTCCGTCCCGGAGAGCGGCTTCCCCCGCGACGGGCAGACCGTGACGGTGCTGCGGATCACCCGCTCCCAGGAGATCCGAGAGGATCCCGTCCCGTTCGCCGTGCGACGCACCGAGGACCCCGCCCTCGACCGGGGCACGGAGGTCGTCCAGCAGGCGGGGCAGCCCGGCCTGCGGCGGACCACGTACGCGGTGCGCACCGTCAACGGCGTCCGGCACGAGCCGCGCAGGCTGCGCACCGAGGTGGTGCGCGAACCCCGCCCGCAGATCGTGCGGGTCGGCACCCGCGCCCGGCCGGTGTCCGTACGGGGCGCCGACCACCTGGACTGGCAGGGCCTGGCCGCGTGCGAGTCGGGCGGCCGTCCGGACGCCGTCGACCCCTCGGGGACGTACGGGGGCCTCTACCAGTTCGACATCCGCACCTGGCGCAGCCTCGGCGGCGCGGGCCGCCCGCAGGACGCGTCCGCGGCGGAGCAGACCCTCCGGGCCGAAAAGCTGTACGCCCGCAACGGCACCGCCCCCTGGCCCCACTGCGGCTCCCGGCTCCGGGGCTGACCACCGCGGCGGCCCCCGGTGCCCGCCCGTACGACGGCCGGTCGTCCCGGGTCCGGCCCCGGCTACCCTTGCGGAGTGAGCAGCCCCACCCCCGACGCCCTTCTGGGCGCCGCCGACGTCCGTGAACTCGCGGCGGCCCTCGGTGTGCGCCCCACCAAGCAGCGCGGCCAGAACTTCGTGATCGACGCGAACACGGTCCGCCGTATCGTCCGCACCGCCGGGGTACGCCCCGACGACGTGGTGGTCGAGGTGGGACCGGGTCTCGGCTCGCTCACCCTGGCCCTGCTGGAGGCCGCCGACCGGGTCACCGCCGTCGAGATCGACGACGTACTCGCCGGCGCCCTCCCCGCCACCGTCGCCGCCCGCCTGCCCGAGCGGGCCGGCCGCTTCGCGCTCGTCCACCGCGACGCGATGCAGGTGACCGAGCTGCCGGGCCCCGCCCCGACCGCACTGGTCGCCAACCTGCCCTACAACGTGGCCGTGCCGGTCCTGCTCCACATGCTGGAGACGTTCCCGAGCGTCGAGCGCACCCTCGTCATGGTGCAGGCCGAGGTCGCCGACCGGCTCGCCGCCGGACCCGGTTCGAAGGTGTACGGCGTTCCCTCCGTGAAGGCGAACTGGTACGCCGAGGTCCGCCGGGCCGGCGCCATCGGCCGCAACGTCTTCTGGCCCGCGCCCAACGTCGACAGCGGACTCGTCTCGCTCGTGCGGCGCGGTGAGCCGCCGAAGACCACCGCGTCCAGGCGGGAGGTCTTCGCCGTCGTCGACGCCGCCTTCGCCCAGCGCCGCAAGACCCTGCGGGCCGCCCTCGCGGGGTGGGCGGGCTCCGCGGCCGCCGCCGAGTCGGCGCTCGTCGCCGCGGGAGTGTCGCCGCAGGCGCGTGGAGAGGCCCTGACCGTGGAAGAGTTCGCGCGTATCGCCGAACACAAGGAGTGACGAGCAAGTGAGCGTGACGGTCCGGGTCCCCGCCAAGGTCAATGTCCAGCTCGCGGTCGGCGCCGCCCGCCCCGACGGCTTCCACGACCTGGCCAACGTCTTCCTCGCGGTCTCCCTGTACGACGAGATCACCGCCACCCCGGCCGGCGGACTGCGCGTCACCTGCGAGGGCCCGGACGCCGGCCAGGTGCCCCTCGACCGCACGAACCTGGCCGCCCGCGCGGCCGAGGCGCTCGCCGAGCGGTACGGCCGCCCGCCCGACGTGCACCTGCACATCGCCAAGGACATCCCGGTCGCCGGCGGCATGGCGGGCGGCAGCGCCGACTGCGCGGGCGCGCTGCTCGCCTGCGACGCCCTGTGGGGCACCGGCGCCTCCCGCGACGAACTGCTCGCGATCTGCGCCGAGCTGGGCAGCGACGTGCCGTTCAGCCTGGCCGGCGGCGCGGCGCTCGGCACCGGGCGGGGCGAGAAGCTGACGGAGCTGGAGGTCGGCGGCGCCTTCCACTGGGTGTTCGCACCGGCCGCGCGGGGACTGTCCACCCCGGCCGTCTACCGCGAGTTCGACCGGCTGGCGCGGGGCCGGGAGATCCCCGAACCGGTCGCCGACCGGGCGGTGCTCGACGCGCTCGCCAAGGGCGACCCCGCCGCGCTCGCCGGCGCCCTGTCCAACGACCTCCAGCCCGCGGCGCTCTCCCTGTACCCGGAACTCTCCGACACCCTCGCGGCGGGCCGGACGGCCGGCGCGCCGGCCGCGCTGGTCTCCGGCTCCGGGCCGACCACCGCCTTCCTCGCCCCGGACGCCCGGTCGGCCTCCGACATCGCCGGGGTGCTGCGGGCCTCGGGCACCTGCCGCGACGTGCGTACGGCGACGGGACCGGCGGCGGGGGCGACGGTGGTCCGGGAGGACTGACCACCCCCGTCCGCGTCACCCCACCCCCCGGAGGGCCTACGCTGGAAGGCTGATCGATCCCCCAGTCAGGAGAGAAATGGCCGTCAATCTGGTCAATGTCGAGAACGTCACCAAGGTGTACGGCACCCGTGCGCTTCTCGACGGCGTGTCCCTCGGCGTCTCCGAGGGGGACCGCGTCGGAGTCGTCGGGCGCAACGGCGACGGCAAGACGACCATGATCCGGATGCTGGCCAGGCTGGAGGATCCCGACACCGGGCGGGTCACCCACTCCGGCGGACTGCGGCTCGGCGTGCTCACCCAGCACGACTCCCTCGACCCCCGGGCCACCGTCCGGCACGAGGTCATCGGCGATCTCGCCGACCACGAGTGGGCGGGCAACGCCAAGATCAGGGACGTACTGACGGGCCTGTTCGGCGGGCTCGACATGCCGGGCTTCCCGCAGGGCCTCGACACCGTCGTCGGACCGCTCTCCGGCGGCGAGCGGCGCCGTATCGCGCTCGCCAAGCTGCTCATCGAGGAACAGGACCTCATCGTCCTCGACGAGCCCACCAACCACCTTGACGTCGAGGGCATCTCCTGGCTCGCCCGCCACCTGCGCGAGCGCCGCTCCGCGCTGGTCTGCGTCACCCACGACCGGTGGTTCCTGGACCAGGTCTGCACCCGCATGTGGGACGTGCAGCGCGGTGACGTCTTCGAGTACGAGGGCGGCTACTCCGACTACGTCTTCGCCCGCGCCGAACGCGAGCGCATCGCCGCCACCGAGGAGACCAAGCGGCAGAACCTCGTCCGCAAGGAGCTGGCCTGGCTGCGGCGCGGCGCCCCCGCCCGCACCTCCAAGCCGCGCTTCCGGGTCGAGGCCGCCAACGAGCTGATCGCGGACGTCCCGCCGCCCCGGGACAGCGGCGAGCTGATGAAGTTCGCGTCGTCCCGGCTCGGCAAGACCGTCTTCGACCTGGAGGACGTGACCGTCCAGGCCGGCCCCAAGGTGCTGCTCAAGCACATCACCTGGCAGCTCGGCCCCGGCGACCGCATCGGCCTCGTCGGCGTCAACGGAGCGGGCAAGACCTCCCTGCTGCGGGCCCTCGCCGACGCCGCGTACAGCGACGGGGACCAGCAGCCCGCGGGCGGGCAGGTGCGGGTCGGCAGGACCGTCAAGCTGGCCTACCTGTCGCAGGAGGTCGCCGAACTCGACCCCTCCTGGCGGGTGCTGGAGGCCGTGCAGCGCGTCCGTGAGCGCGTCGACCTCGGCAAGGGGCGCGAGATGACCGCGGGACAGCTCTGCGAGACCTTCGGTTTCGGCAAGGAGAAGCAGTGGACCCCGGTCGGGGACCTGTCCGGCGGTGAGCGGCGCCGCCTCCAGTTGCTCAGGCTCCTCATGGACGAGCCCAACGTCCTCTTCCTCGACGAGCCCACCAACGACCTCGACATCGAGACCCTGACCCAGCTGGAGGACGTGCTCGACGGCTGGCCCGGCTCGATGATCGTCATCTCCCACGACCGGTTCTTCGTCGAGCGCACCACCGACCGGGTCTTCGCCCTGCTCGGCGACGGCGCGCTCAGGATGCTGCCGCGCGGCATCGACGAGTACCTGGAGCGGCGCCGGCGCATGGAGGAGGCGGCAGCGGCGAGCGTCCCGTCCCCGGCGGCGAAGCCGGCCGCGCAGGCGACGGAGAAGAGCGCCGCCGACGTACGCGCCGCCAAGAAGGAGCTGCAGAAGATCGAGCGGCAGCTCGACAAGGTCTCCGACAAGGAGGCCAGGCTGCACGCGCGGATCGCCGAGAACGCCACGGACTTCGCGAAGGTGGCCGAACTGGACGCCGAGCTGCGGGAACTGGCCGGGCAGCGCGAGGAGCTGGAGACCCGGTGGCTGGAACTCGCGGAGGACGCCTGAGTCCTGCGCGGTGCGGGCGTGCGCGGCGTGAAGAGGCCGTGAAGGCACGTAACAGGGGCATCACGGGCCGGTCCTCCCTTGGGAACAGGGGTGGACGCGGCCCGGTGGCTTGTCGGCCCCGGGTGATAGAAAGGCCGTCCGAGGACTGTTCGGGACAGTCCGAACGATTGTCGGCAGACGACTCCGAGGCCAGCGCGTACCTCGGGGCGTGGCTAAAAATCAGTGAGTCATAAGGGGGAACGCGCTGATGACCCAGCCGCCCAACCAGCCGCCGCAGCCGGGTGGCTTCGGAGCACCGCAGGATCCACCGCCGGGAGGCTTCGGGGCACCGACCCCGCCGCCCCCGCAGGGCCCGCCGCAGACGCCGCCGCCTCCGCAGGGCCCGCCGTCCGGACCGCCGCCGCAGCCGGGGTACGGCTATCCGCAGCAGCCGGGCCGTCCCGGCCCGTACGCGCAGCCGGGACCGTACAACTCGGGCCCGTACGCCCAGCCCCAGCAGCCGGGGCCGTACGGCCAGCAGCCCGGCTACGGCTATCCGCAGCCGCAGTTCCCGGGCGCGCCCGGCACCCCGCCGCCCGGCGGGCCCGGTTCCCGCAACCCCTTCAAGGGCAGACCCGCCCTCGTCGTCGGCGCCGTGGTCGCGGCCCTGCTCGTCATCGGCGGCAGTGTGTGGGCCGTCACCGCGAACAGCGGCGACGACACGGACAAGAAGCCCGTCGCAGGCAAGAGTGACGACCCCAAGCCCTCCGCATCCGGCGGCGCCCCGGTCAACCCCGGTGACGGCCGGGGCGACGGCGACGAGGGCGCCGAGGACCTCAACGAGGGCCGCCAGGCCGGCGAGGCCAAGGTGCTCTGGTACAAGGAGGCGCCCGACGCCCCCGGTTCCGGCGCCGACGCCGAGGGCATGTGGATCACCGACAGGGCCGCGGTGAAGGCGGCGTACAAGCAGGTCTTCGCCTACAACGTCGACGACGGCAAGCCCACCTGGGAGCCGGTCGCGTTCCCGCAGAAGATCTGCGCCACCACCCCGGAGAAGACGGCCGCGAACAAGATCGTCGTCGCCTACATGAGCGGTTCGAGCGACCGCGCCAAGTGCAACCAGCTCCAGGAGATCGACCTCGCCACCGGTCAGAAGGGCTGGACGACGAAGGTCGAGGACGGCGAGCTGTTCGACTCCACGCTCTCCCTCGAACTGAACGTCAGCGGCAAGACGCTCGTGGTCGGCCGCTCCCAGTCCGGCACCGCCTACAACGTCACCAGCGGCAAGAAGCTCTACGACAAGAAGCGGTACGGCGACGCCTGCTTCCCCGCCGGATTCGCGACCAGCGCGACCAAGCTCGTCCAGGTCGCCTCCTGCGGCGCCGGCGGCAACAACGCGCACGACGAGATCCAGGGTCTCGACCCGAGCACCGGCAAGGCCCTGTGGACCTACAAGTACGACAAGGGCTGGCGGGTGGCCCGCACCTACTCCGTCGACCCGCTTGTCGTCTACGCCACCGACGAGGACAAGAAGGTCTGGAACATCTCCACCTTCACCTCCGCCGGCAGTGTCCTCGAACAGGTCGGTGTCGACGAGGAGTTCGCCCCCGAGTGCGGCTGGGCCATCCTCGAACGCGACCTCCAGGGCTGCTCGGGCGTCGCGGCCGACGCCGGCACCCTCTACCTGCCGACCAAGGCGACCAGCGGCGCCAACGAGGTCGTCGCGATCAACCTCACCACCGGCAAGGAGAAGTGGCGCGCGAAGTCCCCCGCGGACCAGTCGATGATGCCGCTGAAGGTCGAGGGCGACCAGCTCATCGCGTACGTCCGGCCGTCCTACAACGCGGGCGGCCAGGTCGTGTCGATCGCCACCGGCGGCAGCAGCCACACGCCGGCCAAGCTGCTGCAGAACCCCGAGGGCGTCTCGGACATCGAGAACGGCTTCTACTCCAAGGAGGTCGACTGGGTCGACGGGCGGTTCTACATCTCCACCACCCGCCTGACCGGGAACGAGGAGTCGAAGGAGAAGTTGATGCTCGCCTACGGCAAGTGATCTTCTCCGTCCGCCTCTTGCGTCCCGCCCGGTCCGCCCCGTCGTCTTCGTTTCCCGAGGTGCTCACGCCATGACCCAGCCGCCGCCCCCGCCGCCCAACCAGCCCCCGCAGGAGGGCGGCTTCGGTCCGCCGCAGCCGCCCACCCCGCCCTCGGGCAGCGGGCCGAACCTCGACAAGGCGCCCGAGCCGGGGTACGGCTACCCGCAGACGCCGCCCGCGGCCCCGCAGACACCCCCAGCGGGCCCGCCGGTGCCGCAGCCCGGGTACGGGTATCCGCAGGCCCCGCCGCAGCCCCAGCCCGGTTACGGCCACCCCGGTCAGCAGCCGGGGCCGTACGGGCAGCCGACACCGCCGTACGGGCAGCCGGGCCAGCCGCCCGGTTACGGCTATCCGCAGCCGACCGTGCCGATGCAGCCGCAGGTCGGCGGGCCGGGCGGCGGCGGACGGAAGATCAACGCGCAGGTGGCCATCATCGTGGCGGCCGTCGTCGCGATCGCGCTGATCATCGGTGGCGGTGTCTGGTACTCCAGCTCCTCCGGCAAGGACGACGGCAAGAACGACACCGCGAACTCCGACGGCGGCCAGGGCGGCGAGGACGGCGGCACCGACCAGAAGGGCGGCTCGGGCGGCACCTCCGCCGCGGGCAAGGAGAAGGCGCCCGACGACCCCGCCGCCAAGGTGCTCTTCCAGGTCCCCACGCCCGCGATCGGCAAGGACGACAGCAGCGTCGTCGTCGACGGCTCGTGGCTCACCGACAAGGTGTACGCCAAGAGCGGCGTCGCCGAGATCGTCGGGTACGACCCCGACAACGGCGGCAAGAAGTGGACGATCAAGCTGGCCGGCCCCGTCTGCGCGGCCAGCTCGCACGTCACCGACGACAACAAGACGGTCATCCTCCACCAGCCCGCCATGCCGACCAAGGCGAAGCCCTCGTACGGCTGCACCCAGGTCGCGGCCATCGACCTGGACGCGGGCCGGACGCTGTGGACGAAGACCGCGGGCGACCAGCCGATCTCCTTCAACAACGTCACGATCAGCGGGGACACCGTGGCGGCCGGCAGCACCCGGGGCGGCGTCGCCTTCGACATCGCCAAGGGTGACATCCTCTGGTCGCCGAAGGGGACCGACACCTGCTACGACGCGGGGTACGGCGGCGGCGAGAAGCTGGTCGCGGTGCGCAAGTGCGGCTCGTACGACGCCCGGGAGCTGCACATCCAGACCATCGACCCGAAGAGCGGGAAGGTGATCTCCGAGTACAAGATGGCCAAGGGCATCGAGTACGCGGGCGTCGTGTCGACCGACCCGCTGGTCGTGGCCGCCGACGTCGGCGACTCCGCCGGTGACGGCAGCGGCATCTCGGACTTCTTCTCCATCGACAACAAGACCGGCGAGCTGCGCACCCGCATCTCGGCGCCGGGCAAGCAGTACGCGGCCCGCTGCGACACGATCACCAAGATCGAGCGCTGCACGGGGCTCGCGGTGGGCAACGACCGGCTCTACATCCCGACCGAGGAGCACGACGGGGGCGGCGAGGGCTACAGCCGGATCAACGAGGTCGTCGCCTTCGACCTGGCCACCGGGAAGCAGACCGGGCAGCGGGCCGACAGCGGCGAGAACTACACGATCACCCCGCTGCGGATGGACGGCGGCAATGTGATCGCCTACAAGCGCCCGCCGTACAACAAGGGCGGCCAGATCGTGAGCATCGACGGAGGGTCGTTCAAGCAGACCACGCTGCTGGAGAACCCGTCGACCGAGGCGGTGCGGGACGTGGAGTCCAGCATGTCGCCGGACTACTCCGAACTCATCTACTCCCAGGGGCACCTGTACATGTCGCAGGTGTACGCCAGCAAGCCGTCCAGCGCGGACCGGACGAGGTACCTGGCGATCGGATTCGGCACCGGCGGCTGAGAGCGTCCGGTGCGTCATTCGGTGCCCCGCGGCCCCGTCCCTGCTCAGGGGCGGGGCCGTTTCGCGCGGGATTTCGGGGATCCGGGGCGGTTCTCGCCGGGAGGGGCAGCGCGACGTCCTACGAGCGTGTAGCTTCCGGGGGCATGAAGGGCGGGGCCGGGTGGGGCGAGGGCGGGCGGGGGAGCCGGGGTCTTCGTCGGCCGTGCCGGGGGACCGGGTGACTGGGGGGTTGCTCCATGGGAGTACGGCTCATGGTGGTCGACGATCACCGCTTGCTCGCCGAGGCGCTGGCCTCGGCGCTGAAGCTGCGCGGGCACCGGGTGCTGGCCGCGGCGGCGCCGGCGGCGGGTGCGGCGGAGCTGGTGATCAGCCGGGCGCCGGAGGTGTGTCTGCTGGGGACGGCGACACCGGCCGAGCCGGGGATCTTCGATCCGGTGGTGCGGATCAAGCGGGAGCGTCCGCAGGTGGCGGTGCTGGTGCTGGGGCCGGTGCCGAGCCCTCGCGGGATAGCGGCGGCGTTCGCGTCGGGGGCGGCGGGGTATGTCCGGCACGACGAGCGCATAGAGGGCGTGGAGCGGGCGATCATGAAGGCGCGGGCGGGGGAGGCGGCGGTGGCGCCCGGACTGTTGCAGGGGGCCTTCAGCGAGCTGCTGAATCCGGCGGCCCAGCCCGACGACGAGGGGCAGCGGCTGTTGCAGATGCTCACGCCTCGGGAGGTGGAGGTGCTGGTCCGGGTCGCCGACGGTGAGGACACCCGGCTGATCGCGGCCGGGATGGGGATCGCCGCGTCCACGGCGCGTACGCATGTGCAGCGGGTGCTGATGAAGCTGGGCGTGGGGTCGAGGCTGGAGGCGGCCGCGCTGGCCGCTCGGACGGGGCTGTTGGAGCGGGCGAGGGCCTCCGGCGGTTGAGCGGGACATCTCCCCGGCCGCGGGCACCCGGCTCGCGCCGGGTGCCTCGGGAGGTGCCTCCTCGTCGGGTGTCAGTCCTCCGGGGTGTCCTCGATCGGCGGAGGGGGCGGGGCCGTGGGCCTCAGTTTGAGCCAGGTGAGGAAGAACAGGCCCAGCACCAGCATCCCCAGCCCGGTCCACAGGTTGATGTTCACCCCCTGCGCCTTGTCGATGTCGGCGTCGGACGCCACGAAGCCCGCGATCGTCACGATGACGCCGTAGACCACGAACAGCCCGCCGATGATCCGCCGGATGTCGAACAGACGTGCGGCGGTGACGGACTTGGTCTCCAGTTCGGAGACGTGGTCCTGGACGTCCTTTTCGGAGTATGAATCAGACATGCTCTCTCCATCCTCCCGCGATCAGAACGAGAACGGGATGTAGCAGGCGGCGGCCAGTACGACCGCTCCCCAGCCCAGCAGTGCCGGCTTGCGGTACCACGCGTCGTCGCCCTTGGCGGGCGCCTCCGTCATCCCGGGGGAGGTGGTGCCGTAGACCAGGCCCTGGAGGTCGGCCGTGGGCTTCGGCGCGGTGAACAGGGTCACCGCGACCATGACCACCGCGCCGGCGACGAAGCCCGCGATCGCGGAGACGAAGTTGGCGCCCTGGTCGGAGGGGATCTCGATGATGCCCTGCTTGTAGATGACGAAGTAGTTCACCATTGCCGCCGTGGTACCCGCGATCAGGCCCCAGAAGCCGGACTTCATGGACGCGCGCTTCCAGAACATGCCGATGATGAAGACCACGAACATCGGCACGTTGAAGAAGGAGAACAGCGTCTGGAGGTAGCTCATGATGTTGGAGAAGGACGAGGCCAGGAAGGCCGTGCCGATCGAGGCCAGGACACCGATCACCGTGATCAGGCGGCCGAAGCGCACGTAGTACCCGTCCTCGCGGTCCTTCACGGCGTACTTCGCCCAGATGTCGGTGGTGAAGACCGTGTTGAAGGAGGAGATGTTCGCCGCCATGCCCGCCATGAACGCGGCCAGCAGACCGGTCACCGCGATGCCGAGGACACCGTTGGGCAGCAGTTGCTGCATGAGGTACGGGATCGCGTCGTTGTACTGGAGGTCCGAGCCGGGCGTGCCGATCTTCGGCACGAGGACCGCGGCGACCAGGCCCGGGATCATCACCACGAAGACGATGAACATCTTGGGGAACGCGGCGATCAGCGGCGTGCGCTGGGCCGCCGAGAGGTTCTTCGCCGACAGGGCGCGCTGCACCTCGGCGAAGTTCGTCGTCCAGTAGCCGAAGGACAGGACGAAGCCCAGGCCGAGGATGATGGTCAGCCAGTTGGCGCCCAGCGGGTTGTCGCTGCCGATGCCCGTGCCGCCCCACGCCGTCATGAAGTCGGAGCCGCGGGACTGGGAGAGGGAGTCGGATAGCCCGTCCCAGCCGCCGACCTTCTTCAGGCCCAGGACGGTGATCGGGATGAGGCCGGCCAGGATCACGAAGAACTGGAGGACCTCGTTGTAGATGGCCGAGGAGAGCCCTCCGAGCGTGATGTAGGCCAGGACGAAGAAGCCCGCCACCACGATGGCCACCCATTCCGGCCAGCCGAGGAGCGCCTCGACGACGATCGCGAGGGCGTAGAGGTTCACCCCGGCGATCAGGATGGCGGCGACGGCGAACAGGACCGAACTCAGCAGGTGGGCCGCCTTGTCGAAGCGCAGGAGCAGGAACTCCGGGACCGAGCGGACCTTCGAGCCGTAGTAGAACGGCATCATCACCAGGCCGAGGAAGACCATGGCCGGGATGGCGCCGATCCAGTACCAGTGGGTGGTGTAGACGCCGTACTGGGCGCTGTTGGCGGCCATGCCGAGGATCTCGGTGGCGCCCAGGTTGGCCGCGACGAACGCGAGACCGGTGACCCAGGCGGGCAGGGAGCGGCCGGACAGGAAGAAGTCCAGGCTGGTCTTGACCGAACGGCGGGCGGCGAAGCCGATGCCCAGGACGACGACGAAGTAGATACCGAGGATCGTGTAGTCGAGCCAGTTGGTGGGGAGTCGAAGCTCTGCGGCTAGATATGTGGTGCTTGTGGGGGTCTGCATTGAGCACTCGCTTCGTTCGCGAACTGATCCGGAGCGGAACCTACGCCTCCGCGTTCAGCAATTGAACACTTTTGGTGATGTTCTTTGTTTGATCGTGATGAGCGGCGGGGGCTGGTGAGTTGTGACGTGTTATGTTTGATTGTGTTGAGTGATTGGGTGTGGGCGTAGAGGAGTCAGGCAGTGAAGAAGACCTCGACCCGGCTGGCCGACGGTCGTGAACTCGTCTACTACGACCTTCGTGACGACACCGTGCGCGAGGCCGTGGACCGCCGCCCGCTGGAGCGGACCGTCACCACCTCCGAGATCCGCCGCGACCAGTTGCTCGGCGACTCGGTCGCCGTCGCCTCGCACCGCCAGGGCCGCACCTACCATCCGCCGGCCGACCAGTGCCCGCTGTGTCCTTCGCGGGGCGAGCGGCTGAGCGAGGTCCCGGACTCGTCGTACAACGTCGTGGTCTTCGAGAACCGTTTCCCCTCGCTGGCCGGCGACTCCGGCCGCTGCGAGGTCGTCTGCTTCACCTCCGACCACGACGCCTCCTTCGCCGACCTGAGCGAGGAGCAGGCCGGGCTCGTGCTCGACGCCTGGACGGACCGCACCTCCGAACTGTCCCATCTGCCCTCCGTTGAACAGGTGTTCTGCTTCGAGAACCGGGGCGCCGAGATCGGCGTGACGCTGGGTCACCCGCACGGGCAGATCTACGCCTACCCCTTCACCACTCCGCGCACCGCCCTGATGCTCCGTTCACTGGCCGCGCACAAGGAGGCGACCGGCGGGGAGAACCTGTTCGACGCGGTCCTGGAGGAGGAACTCTCCGGCGAGCGGGTCGTCCTGGAGAGTGAGCACTGGGCCGCCTTCGTGCCGTACGCCGCGCACTGGCCGTACGAGGTGCACCTCTACCCCAAGCGGCGGGTGCCCGACCTGCTCGGGCTCGACGAGGCGGCGCGCACAGAGTTCCCCCAGGTCTATCTGGAACTGTTGAGGCGCTTCGACCGGATCTTCGGGACCGGTGAGCCCCCGACGCCGTACATCGCGGCCTGGCACCAGGCGCCGTTCGGGCAGCTGGAGGAGTTCGAGGGCGTGACGCGGGACGACTTCGCGCTGCACCTCGAACTTTTCACCATCCGCCGTTCGGCCGGCAAGCTGAAGTTCCTCGCGGGTTCCGAGTCCGGCATGAACGTGTTCATCAACGACGTGCCGCCCGAGCGCGCGGCCGAGCGACTGCGAGAGGTAGCGAGCCGATGAGCGGGAAGTACCTGGTGACGGGCGGGGCGGGCTATGTCGGCGGCGTGGTCGCCCAGCACCTGCTGGAGGCCGGGCACGAGGTCGTCGTCCTCGACAACCTCTCGACGGGCTTCCGCGAGGGCGTGCCCGCGGGTGCCTCGTTCATCGAGGGGGACATCCGCGACGCCGCCAAGTGGCTTGACCCGTCGTTCGACGGCGTCCTGCACTTCGCCGCCTTCTCGCAGGTCGGCGAGTCGGTCGTGAAGCCCGAGAAGTACTGGGAGAACAACGTCGGCGGGACCATGGCCCTGCTGGAGGCGATGCGCACGGCGGGCGTACGCCGGCTGGTCTTCTCCTCGACGGCCGCCACGTACGGCGAGCCGGACCAGGTCCCGATCACCGAGTCCGCGCCGACGCGGCCGACCAACCCGTACGGCGCCTCCAAGCTCGCCGTGGACCACATGATCACCGGTGAGGCGGCGGCCCACGGCCTGGGCGCGGTCTCGCTGCGCTACTTCAACGTCGCGGGGGCGTACGGCGCGTACGGCGAGCGCCACGACCCCGAGTCGCACCTCATCCCGCTGGTCCTCCAGGTGGCCCTGGGCAGGCGCGAGGCGATCTCCGTCTTCGGCGACGACTACCCGACGCCGGACGGCACCTGCGTCCGCGACTACATCCACGTCGCCGACCTGGCCGAGGCCCATCTGCTGGCCCTGGCCGCGGCCCCCGCGGGCGGGCACCTCATCTGCAACCTGGGCAACGGCAACGGCTTCTCCGTGCGCGAGGTCGTCGAGACCGTCCGCCGGGTGACGGGCCGTCCGATCCCCGAGACCGTGGCACCCCGCCGGGGCGGCGACCCGGCGGTCCTGGTGGCGTCGGCGGACGCCGCCCGGGAGAAACTGGGCTGGCGCCCGTCCCGCACGGACCTCGCGGGGATCGTGGCGGACGCGTGGGAGTTCGCGCGGCGGCGCGCGGGCCAGGACTCGACGAAGGGCTAGGGGCCAGGGCATGGGCGAGGCTGTCGCAGGAGCTGTCGGCGAGCGGTTCCGGGAGCTGTACGGGGCGGAGCCGCAGGGGGTGTGGGCGGCGCCGGGCCGGGTGAACCTCATCGGCGAGCACACCGACTACAACGACGGCTTCGTCATGCCGTTCGCCCTGCCGCACACGGTCGTCGCGGCGGTCTCCCGGCGCGAGGACGGCATCCTGCGGCTGCACTCGGCCGACGTGGCGGGGGGCCCGGCCGAGCTGCGCGTCGCCGACCTCGCCCCGGGGGCGGACAAGTCCTGGACCGCGTACCCCTCGGGCGTCGTCTGGGCGCTGCGCGAGGCGGGCCACGAGGTGACCGGCGCGGACATCCACCTCGCCTCGACGGTCCCGTCGGGCGCGGGCCTGTCCTCCTCGGCGGCCCTGGAGGTCGTCGTCGCCCTCGCCCTGAACGACCTGTACGCCCTCGGGCTGCGCGGTTGGCAGCTCGCCCGCCTGTGCCAGCGCGCCGAGAACGTGTACGTGGGCGCGCCGGTCGGCATCATGGACCAGACGGCCTCCGCCTGCTGCGAGGCGGGCCACGCCCTGTTCCTGGACACCCGTGACCTGTCCCGGCGTCAGATCCCCTTCGACCTCGCGGCCGAGGGCATGCGCCTGCTCGTCGTCGACACCCGGGTCAAGCACTCCCACAGCGAGGGCGAGTACGGCAAGCGCCGCGCGGGCTGCGAGAAGGGCGCCGCGCTGCTGGGCGTGGACGCCCTGCGGGACGTGCCCTACGCGGACCTCGACGCGGCGCTGGAACGCCTCGCCGACGACGAGGAGGTGCTGCGCCTCGTCCGGCACGTGGTCACGGAGGACGAGCGGGTCGAGCGGGTGGTGGGGCTCCTGGAGTCCGGCGACACCCGCGCCATCGGGCCGGTCCTGGTCGAGGGCCACGCCTCGCTGCGCGACGACTTCCGCATCTCCTGCCCGGAACTCGACCTGGTCGTCGACACCGCCCTGGCCTCCGGCGCCCTCGGCGCCCGCATGACCGGCGGCGGCTTCGGCGGCTCGGCGATCGTCCTGGCGGAGACCGCCGGCGTGGACGCCGTCACCAAGGCGGTCGAAGAGGCCTTCACGGCAGCGGGCTTCAGGTCCCCGCGCGTCTTCGGGGCGGTGCCCTCGGCGGGGGCGCGGCGGGTGGTCTGACCTGCCGGGGTCCTGCACGCCGGGCCGCGTCTCACCCCAGTCGCTTGGTCAGGGTGTACTCCGTGACGCCCGGCGGGTAGTCGGGGATCACGGACATCACGGTGTAGCCGTGCTTCGTGTAGAAGTGGGGGGCCTGGAAGTCCCAGGTCTCCACGCGGGAGGCCGTGCAGGCGTGTTCGTCGGCGGCGGTTCGCTCCGCCCGGGTCAGCAGGGCCGAGCCCAGGCCCAGGCCTCTGCACCCGTCGTCCACCCACAGGTACGTCACGTGCAGCCAGGTCGCCCAGGTGTGGCCGACCAGGCCGCCGGCCAGGGCGCCGGTCTCGGTCAGGGCCCAGACGTGCAGCGGGAATTCGCGTTCGTGAGGGGTTCCGCGCAGGGAACGCAGGACGGAGGAGGCCGCCGTGTTCGTCTCCCGCAGGCGGGTGCGCAGCAGATTGCGCCGAGCCTTGTCCACTTCTGTCACGAGACGAAACATGCGGCTCACCATAAGCGCGCCGGGCTGTCAGTTCTGCAAATAACCTTCCGCTCCCGGCGCCCGCCCGTACTCTGATGAGCAGCACCGGTGGGGGCCGGTGCCGTTCGGGGGGCGAGCAGCCGGGTACGGCGGCCGGGGCGGGGGTAGCAGTTACTGCACGGCGGCCGTGCGGCTGCGGCGACCCGTCCCCGGAGCAACGAGCACACAGTTGGACACGGGGGCCTCGGGCGTCGTACCTGTGCCGGTGCCGTCTTCCGAGGACGGCCAGACGATGGGTACCCCTGCTCCACCAGGAGCTTGGGGGAGGGGGTTTCGTGGTTCGTATCCGAGTCCTGGTCGTCGACGACCATCGCATCTTCGCCGAGTCGCTCGCCGCCGCCCTGGCGGCCGAGCCCGACGTGAACGTCTCCGCGGCCGGCAGCGGTCCGGCCGCACTGCGCTGCCTGGAGCGGGCCGCGGCCGAGGGGCGGCGCTTCGACGTGCTGCTCGTCGACGCCGACCTGGGCGGCCACGTGCCCGGCACGCGCCCGGCCGTGCCCGTGCGGGACGCCAACGAGGACGGGCTGGTGGACGGGATCTCGCTGGTCGCCGGGGTGCGTTCGGGACAGCCCGGCGTACGGATCGTCGTCCTCGCAGAGAAGGACGACCCCCGGCGGGCGGCCCTCGCGCTGGGCGCCGGCGCCTGCGGCTGGGTGGCCAAGGACTGCTCGCTGTCCCGGCTGCTCAGCGTCATCCGGGGCGTCCTGCGCGACGAGACGCATCTGCCGCCCGCCCTGCTCACCGGCGTCCTGCGCGAACTGACCGCCGCCCGCAAGCACCGCACCGAGAGCGAGCAGCTGGTGGAGTCGCTGACCCCGCGCGAGCGGGAGGTGCTGCGCTGCATGGTCGCCGGGCTCGGGCGCAAGGCGGTCGCCGAGCGGCTGTATCTGTCCCCGCACACCGTGCGGACCCATATGCAGAACGTCCTGGGCAAGCTGGGCGTCCACTCCACCCTCGCCGCCGTCGCACTGGCCCGGCGGGCCGGGGTGGGGCCCGCCGACCTGTCCTCAGCCGGGGACGTTGTCGAACGGGGCGGTCAGCTGGCGTAGCAGCGCCGCCAGTTCGCCGCGCTGGGCGCTGGAGAGTTCGGCCAGGATCGCGCGCTCCTGGGCCAGCAGGCCCGCCAGGGACTGGTCGGCGCGGTCGCGGCCCTCGTTCGTGAGCCGGACCAGCACGCCGCGCCGGTCGCTGGGGTCGGGCAGGCGTTCCACCAGGCCCTTCTTGGTCAGCCGGTCGATCCGGTTGGTCATCGTGCCCGAGGTGACCAGGGTCTGGGTGAGGAGCTGTCCGGGCGAGAGCTGGTACGGGTCGCCCGCGCGGCGCAGTGCCGTCAGCACGTCGAACTCCCAGGGCTCCAGCTGGTGTTCGAAGAAGGCCAGCCGACGTGCGCGGTCCAGGTGCCTGGCCAGCCTGCTGACCCGGCTCAGCACCTCGAGCGGTTCCACGTCGAGGTCCGGGCGCTCCCGGCGCCACGCTGCGACCAGTCGATCGACCTCGTCCTCCATGACGATCAGTGTAGTGGTTGTGTCGACGTGAAGTCTCTTGATGTTGACTGTCTTGACGTCAAGATACCTTGGGGGTGACGCTGGGTACCCGTCCCGCACGGCCGCCCCCTGGAGGTTCCATGCCCGCCACCGCCCCCACCTGGGACCCCGCCCAGTACCTCCGTCACGCCGGCCACCGCGCCCGCCCCTTCACCGACCTCCTCGCCCGGGTCCCGGACCTGCCCTCGCGGCCGCCGCGCATCGCCGACCTCGGCTGCGGCCCCGGCAACGTCACGGTCCTGCTCGCCGAGCGCTGGCCCGCCGCCCGGATCACCGGTTACGACAACTCGCCCCGGATGCTCGAACGGGCCCGGGTGCACGCAGGACCCACCCCCGGCGGCGGCCACCTCGACTTCGTCCCGGCCGACGTTCCGCACCTGGACCCCCGCCGAGCCGTACGACCTCGTCGTCAGCAACGCCACCCTCCAGTGGGTCCCCGGCCACGCCGAGCGCCTCGCCGACTGGATCGCCGGGCTCGCCCCCGGCGGCACCCTCGCCTTCCAGGTGCCCGGCAACTTCGCCGCCCCCAGCCACCGGCTGATGCGCGAACTCGCCCACTCCCGGCGCTGGCGGGACCGCCTCGCCGGCGTCCTGCGCCACGACGACGCCGTCCTCACCCCCGAGGCCTACCTCGCCCGCCTCACGGACGCGGGCTGTGCCGCCGACGTGTGGGAGACGACGTACGTCCATCTGCTGACCGGCGAGGACGCCGTGCTGGACTGGGTGAAGGGGACGGGACTGCGGCCCGTGCTCACCGCGCTCGACGACGACCCCGAGGCCCGCGACGCCTTCGTCGAGGAGTACCGAACCGCCCTGCGCACGGCCTATCCGCCCGGGACGCACGGCACGCCGTTCCCCTTCCGCCGCATCTTCGCCGTGGCCCGGAAGCCCGGGGGCCGGGGAGCCCGGGGTGTCGGGGAAGCCGGAGGAGCCCAGGGAGCCCGGGGAGCCGGAGGAGCCGGGACGGGCGGGGATGCCGGGAAGGCGGGGTGCCGGTGATCACCGCTGTCGATCACGTGCGGCCCGCCGCCCCCGCTAGCTCTTGCGGTGGCCGATCAGCCGCGGCTTCGGCTCCAGGCCGTCCAGGCCGTGCCATGCCAGGTTCACCAGGTGCGCCGCCACCTCCGCCTTCTTCGGGCGGCGTACGTCCAGCCACCACTGGCCGGTCAGCGCCACCATGCCGACCAGCGCCTGCGCGTACAGCGGGGCCAGCTTGGCGTCGAAGCCGCGGTTCTTGAACTCGCGGCCCAGGATGTCCTCCACCTGGGTGGCGATGTCGGAGATGAGCGAGGCGAAGGTGCCCGTCGACTGCGGGATGGGGGAGTCGCGGACCAGGATGCGGAAGCCGTCCGTGTACTCCTCGATGTAGTCGAGGAGCGCGAAGGCGGCCTGCTCGCACAGCTCGCGCGGATGGCCGGCGGTCAGCGAACTGGTCACCATGTCGAGCAGCCGCCGCATCTCGCGGTCCACGACCACCGCGTACAGCCCCTCCTTGCCGCCGAAGTGCTCGTAGACCACCGGCTTGGAGACCCCGGCCTTCGCCGCGATCTCCTCCACCGAGGTGCCCTCGAAGCCCTTCTCCGCGAAGAGGGTGCGACCGATCTCCAGCAGCTGCTGGCGGCGCTCGGCACCGGTCATCCGGGTGCGACGCGCACGGCGCGGCTTTTCATTGCTGGGAGTACTGGAGTCGGTCGCCACAGCGACCATCATGCCGCCTCTGCGGCTTCCTTCCGGCGGCGGGCGCCGCCTTGGTCCGTGTTGCGGCGGGAATCGATACGCGAGCGTGACGGCCAGCGCACGTCGTACGCCCACCCCAACTGCTCGAACCAGCGGATCAGACGGGCCGAGGAATCGAGCTGGCCGCGCTCCACCCCGTGCCGCGCCGAGGTCGGATCGGCGTGGTGGAGGTTGTGCCAGGACTCACCGCAGGACAGGACCGCCAGCCACCACACGTTCCCCGAGCGGTCCCGCGACTTGAAGGGGCGCTTGCCCACCGCGTGGCAGATCGAGTTGATCGACCACGTCACGTGATGCAGCAACGCCACCCGAACGAGTGAACCCCAGAAGAACGCGGTGAACGCTCCCCACCAGGACATCGTGACCAGGCCGCCGATCAGCGCCGGCAGGGCCAGGGACAGCAGCGTCCACAGGACGAACTGCCGGGAGACGGCGCGCAGTGCCGGGTCCTTGATCAGGTCCGGCGCGTACTTGTCCTGCGGGGTCTGCTCCTCGTCGAACATCCATGCGATGTGGGCCCACCACAGGCCCTTCAGCAGGGCCGGCACCGTCTCGCCGTACCGCCACGGCGAGTGCGGGTCGCCCTCGTCGTCGGAGAACTTGTGGTGCCTGCGGTGGTCGGCCACCCAGCGCACCAGCGGCCCCTCGACCGCCATCGAGCCCGCGATCGCCAGCGCGATCTTCAGTGGCCGCTTCGCCTTGAAGGAGCCGTGGGTGAAGTGGCGGTGGAAGCCGATGGTGATGCCGTGGCAGCCCAGGAAGTAGAAGAAGACCAGCAGGCCCAGATCCAGCCAGCTCACACCCCACCCCCACGCCAGCGGAACCGCCGCCGCCAGTGCCAGGAAGGGGACGGTGATGAACAGCAGGAGGGTGATCTGCTCGATCGACCGCTTCTGCTCGCCGCCCAGCGTGGCGGAGGGCGCGGAGATGTCGTCGGAGATGTCGTCGGAGGGCTTCGGAGCGTCTGGAATCACATCGGAACTCGTGGTCATGCGCGTCCCCTGGGGGGTCGAGGGTCGTGTCCGGTGCCGGGCCGCGGGAGCCGTGCACAGTTTCCTACGCTTCCGTAACCTACGGCGACGTAAGTATGGCAGCGCGTTGCCGCGCGGCAGGAGCCCGAAGGCCTGCGCGTCCGGGCCGACACCTATCCTGGAGTCGGTCGGACAGCGCGGTCCGCTCTGATTTCTTCCCGGACGTCCGGCCCGGTAAGCGGCGCCCGCCGCGCGAGACGGCCGTACGGGTTCCCTCCCGGACGAGCTTCAACACTGCAAGGAGCCGCACCTGTGAGCAGTGCCGACGACCAGACTGTGTCCACGGCGACCACGAACACCGATCTGCGGGCCGACATCCGCCGGCTGGGCGATCTCCTCGGGGAGACCCTCGTCCGCCAGGAGGGTCCCGAGCTGCTCGAACTCGTCGAGAAGGTACGCCGACTCACCCGAGAGGACGGCGAGGCGGCCGCGGAACTGCTGCGCGGCACCGAGCTGCCGACCGCGGTCAAGCTGGTCCGCGCCTTCTCCACCTACTTCCATCTCGCCAACGTCACCGAACAGGTCCACCGCGGGCGCGAACTGGGCGCCAGGCGCGCCGCCGAGGGCGGACTGCTCGCCCGTACGGCCGACCGCCTGAAGGACGCCGACCCCGAGCACCTGCGCGAGACGGTCCGCAACCTCAATGTGCGCCCCGTCTTCACCGCGCACCCCACCGAGGCAGCCCGCCGCTCCGTCCTCAACAAGCTGCGCCGCATCGCCGCCCTCCTGGACACCCCGGTCATCGTCTCCGACCGGCGCCGCCTCGACACCCGGCTGGCCGAGAACATCGACCTCGTCTGGCAGACCGACGAACTGCGCGTCGTGCGCCCCGAGCCCGCCGACGAGGCCCGCAACGCCATCTACTACCTGGACGAGCTGCACGCGGGCGCCGTCGGTGACGTCCTGGAGGACCTGACGGCCGAGCTGGAGCGGGCCGGCGTCAAGCTCCCCGACGACACCCGCCCGCTCACCTTCGGCACCTGGATCGGCGGCGACCGCGACGGCAACCCCAATGTCACCCCCCAGGTGACCTGGGACGTCCTCATCCTCCAGCACGAGCACGGCATCAACGACGCCCTGGAGATGATCGACGAGCTGCGCGGCTTCCTCTCCAACTCCATCCGCTACACCGGCGCCACCGAGGAACTGCTCACCTCCCTCCAGGCCGACCTCGACCGGCTCCCGGAGATCAGCCCCCGCTACAAGCGCCTCAACGCCGAGGAGCCCTACCGGCTCAAGGCCACCTGCATCCGGCAGAAGCTGGAGAACACCAAGCAGCGGCTCGCCAGGGGCATCCCCCACGAGGAGGGCCGCGACTACCTCGGCACCGCCGAACTCATCGGCGACCTGCGCATCGTCCAGACCTCCCTGCGCGAGCACCGCGGCGGCCTCTTCGCCGACGGCCGCCTCGCCCGCACCATCCGCACGCTGGCCGCCTTCGGCCTCCAGCTCGCCACCATGGACGTCCGCGAGCACGCCGACGCCCACCACCACGCGCTCGGCCAGCTCTTCGACCGGCTCGGCGAGGAGTCCTGGCGCTACGCCGACATGCCCCGCGAGTACCGCGCCAAGCTGCTCGCCAAGGAGCTGCGCTCGCGCCGCCCCCTCGCACCGTCCCCGGCGCCCGTGGACGCGGCCGGCGAGAAGACCCTCGGCGTGTTCCAGACCGTCAGGCGCGCCCTGGAGGTCTTCGGTCCCGAGGTCATCGAGTCGTACATCATCTCGATGTGCCAGGGCGCGGACAACGTCTTCGCCGCCGCCGTACTCGCCCGCGAGGCCGGCCTGATCGACCTGCACGCCGGCTGGGCGAAGATCGGCATCGTGCCGCTGCTGGAGACGACGGACGAGCTGAAGGCCGCCGACACCATCCTGGAGGACCTGCTCGCCGACCCCTCCTACCGGCGGCTTGTCGCCCTGCGAGGCGACGTCCAGGAGGTCATGCTCGGCTACTCCGACTCGTCCAAGTTCGGCGGCATCACCACGTCGCAGTGGGAGATCCACCGCGCCCAGCGCCGCCTGCGCAACGTCGCCCACCGCTACGGGGTGCGGCTGCGCCTCTTCCACGGCCGCGGCGGCACCGTCGGGCGCGGCGGCGGCCCCACCCACGACGCGATCCTCGCCCAGCCCTGGGGCACCCTGGAGGGCGAGATCAAGGTCACCGAACAGGGCGAGGTCATCTCCGACAAGTATCTGATCCCGTCGCTGGCCAGGGAGAACCTGGAACTGACGGTCGCGGCCACCCTCCAGGCCTCCGCCCTGCACACCGCGCCCCGCCAGTCCGACGAGGCCCTCGCCCGCTGGGACGCCGCCATGGACGTCGTCTCCGACGCGGCCCACACGGCCTACCGGGGGCTCGTCGAGGACCCCGACCTGCCCGCGTACTTCTTCGCGTCCACGCCCGTCGACCAGCTCGGCAACCTGCACCTCGGCTCCCGGCCCTCCCGCCGGCCCGACACCGGCGCGGGACTCGACGGACTGCGCGCCATCCCGTGGGTGTTCGGCTGGACCCAGTCGCGGCAGATCGTCCCCGGCTGGTTCGGCGTCGGCTCCGGCCTCAAGGCCCTGCGCGAGGCCGGTCTTGACACCGTCCTCGACGAGATGCACCAGCAGTGGCACTTCTTCCGCAACTTCGTCTCCAACGTCGAGATGACGCTGGCCAAGACCGATCTGCGCATCGCCCAGCACTACGTCGACACCCTCGTGCCGGACGAACTCAAGCACGTCTTCGACCGGATCAGGGCCGAGCACGAACTCACCGTCGCCGAGGTCCTGCGCGTCACCGGCGAGCGCGAACTGCTCGACGCCGACCCGGTCCTGAAGCAGACGTTCACGATCCGCGACGCCTACCTCGACCCGATCTCCTACCTCCAGGTCGCGCTTCTCGGCCGCCAGCGCGAGGCCGCCGCCGCGGGCGAGGAGGCCGACCCGCTGCTCGCCCGTGCCCTGCTCCTCACGGTGAACGGCGTCGCCGCGGGCCTGCGCAACACCGGCTGACACCCCGCACGAACACCGGTGCCCCCGGGCTCAGCCGGAGCCCGGGGGCACCCGCACGTCGTACGCGGGAGACTCACAGCGCGAAGAAGGCCGCCGTCAGCAGGGCCACACCCGCCCCTGCCATCGCCCAGGCCGGCCGGGTCCGGCGCAGACCGCCGGCCACCACCACCGACGCCAGCAGCAGCGCACCGCCCAGCGGCACCCACGCGTACAGCACCCCGGCCGGGCCCGAGCGCACCACCTCGTCGCTGCCGGGCTTCACCACGACCGTGTACGTCCGCCCCTTCGCCACCGCGACCGAGTCCTCGATGAACACCCGCTCCCGCTCCCGCGACCCCGCCGACACCGGCGTGTACGGCCCGCTGCACACACCGTCGCCGCAGCCCGTCACCTCGATCGTGCCCTGCTCCCGGCCCTTGGTCAGCAGCACGTGCTGCGCGGTGCCCCAGGACGCCCACACGCCCGCGATCAGGATCAGCGCCGTGACCGTGCCCATCGCCGCGATCCGGCCGAACCGCAGCAGGACGTACGAGGCCCGGCGGGGACGAGCGGGGGCGGCGGAGGCGGGCATGGCCGGGATCATTGGCCATATCTGTGCGCTCGGTCAACTCGCCCCTGGGGCATCGACGGACAAGTCAGGAGTTGTACGCGCTCTGCGCCCGCTCCAGCCCCTCGATCACCAGGGCCTCGACCGCGTCCGTCGCCCGGTCCACGAAGTAGTCCAGCTCCTTGCGCTCGGTCGGGGAGAAGTCCCGCAGCACGAAGTCGGCCACCGGCATCCGGCCGGGCGGCCGGCCGATCCCGAACCGCACCCGGTGGTACTCCGGGCCCAGCGCCTTCGTGATCGACTTCAGCCCGTTGTGCCCGTTGTCCCCGCCGCCCAGCTTCAGCCGCAGTACGCCGTAGTCGATGTCCAACTCGTCGTGCACCGCCACGATGTTGCCGACGGGCACCTTGTAGAAGTCCCGCAGCGCCGTCACCGGGCCGCCCGAGACGTTCATGAACGACATCGGCTTCGCCAGGACCACCCGCCGGCTCCCCGGCCCCGGCGGCCCGATCCGCCCCTCGACCACCTGCGCCTGCGCCTTGCCGTGCCGCTTGAACCGGGCCCCCATCCGCCGGGCGAGCAGATCCGCCACCATGAAGCCGACGTTGTGCCGGTTCGAGGCGTACTCGGGGCCCGGGTTGCCGAGGCCGGCCACCAGCCAGGGAGCGCTCGCGTCCGTCGTCACGTCGGTGTCTCCTTCGTATCCTTCATGCCTGTCCACACATACGGGTCGGCCGCTGCCCCGCACGGGAACAGCGGCCGACCCCACGTTGACCGCAGGGGGCGGATCAGGCCTCGGCGGCCTCGTCCTCCGCACCCTCGGCCGGGGCCTCCTCGGCCTGCGCGGACAGCACCTGGAGGACGACGGTGTCGTCCTCGACGCCCAGCTTCACGCCGGACGGCAGCGCGATGTCCTTGGCCAGGATCGAGTCACCGGCCGCGAGGCCGGCCACCGACACGGTGACCTGCTGCGGGATGTGGGTGGCCTCGGCCTCGACCGGCAGCGCGTCCAGGACGTACTCCAGCAGGTAGCCGCCGGGAGCCAGTTCGCCCTCGGCCTGCACCGGGATGTCGACCGAGACCGTCTCGCCGCGCTGCACCAGCTGGAGGTCGACGTGCTCCAGGAAGCCCTTGATCGGGTCGCGCTGGACCGACTTCGGGATCGCCAGCTCGTTGGTCTTGCCGTCGATGTCCAGCGCGATCAGCACGTTGGACGTACGCAGCGCCAGCAGCAGCTCGTGGCCCGGAAGGGTCAGGTGCAGCGGGTCCGAACCGTGGCCGTACAGCACACCGGGGACCTTGTTGTCACGGCGGATACGGCGCGCGGCACCCTTGCCGAACTCGGTGCGCGTCGCGACGGAGAGCTTTACCTCGGACATGATCACTCCTCGTGGAAATCAGGAACGGACGTGGTCACCCGGCCACGAACGGCCTGCTACGAAGAGCGCGTCGATAACGGACCGCCGCACCCGGAAAACGGGCACGGCCTCCCTCGCCGAGCAACTTCGCCAGTCTACTCGGAGAGGGAGGCCGCACCCAAAACGATCAGGGACAACGCTCTGCAGAACGGTTACTGCACAACGCTCACTGCTCGTCGAACAGGCTCGTCACCGAGCCGTCCTCGAACACCTCGCGCACCGCGCGCGCGATCGTCGGCGCGATCGACAGCACGGTGATCTTGTCCAGCTCCAGTTCGTTCGCCGTCGGCAGCGTGTTCGTGAACACGAACTCGCTCACCTTCGAGTTCTTCAGCCGGTCCGCCGCCGGACCCGACAGCACACCGTGCGTCGCCGTCACGATGACGTCCTCCGCACCGTGCGCGAACAGCGCGTCCGCGGCGGCGCAGATCGTGCCGCCCGTGTCGATCATGTCGTCGACCAGCACGCAGATCCGGTCCTGCACATGGCCGACGACCTCGTGCACGGTCACCTGGTTCGCCACGTCCTTGTCGCGCCGCTTGTGCACGATCGCCAGCGGCGCGCCCAGCCGGTCGCACCAGCGGTCCGCCACCCGCACCCGGCCCGCGTCCGGGGACACCACGGTCAGCTTGTCCCGGTCCACCTTCGCGCCCACGTAGTCCGCGAGCAGCGGCAGCGCGAACAGGTGGTCCACCGGGCCGTCGAAGAAGCCCTGGATCTGGTCCGTGTGCAGATCCACGGTCAGGATCCGGTTGGCACCCGCCGTCTTCATCATGTCCGCGATCAGACGCGCCGAGATGGGTTCACGTCCGCGGTGCTTCTTGTCCTGCCGCGCGTAACCGTAGAACGGCACGATGACGGTGATGGAGCGGGCCGAGGCGCGTTTCAACGCGTCGATCATGATCAGCTGCTCCATGATCCACTTGTTGATCGGCGCCGTGTGGCTCTGGATCAGGAAACAGTCCGCACCGCGCGCCGACTCCTGATACCGCACATAGATCTCGCCGTTGGCGAAATCGAAGGCCTTCGTGGGGACGACCCCGACACCCAACTGATGGGCGACTTCCTCGGCAAGCTCGGGGTGTGCGCGGCCGGAGAAGAACATCATCTTCTTCTCGCCGGTCGTCTTGATCCCGGTCACAGCACTTTCTCCTCAGAGGTGTCGCAGCTGAGCGTCACGGCCCTCTCCCGACTGGTTGCGGGAGGCGTCTCAGCTGGTGGGGTGCGGATGTGCAGTTATCACGGTACGCCGTGTTCGGCGCGTCGCTTTCCGGTCAGCCTTCGCCGTCCGCCTCCCGGGACCCCTCCTCGGCCGCCTTCGCCGCCGCGCTCCCCGGACGCTTCCGGGCCACCCAGCCCTCGATATTGCGCTGCTGGCCGCGGGCCACGGCCAGTGAACCGGGCGGCACGTCCTTGGTGATGACCGAGCCGGCGGCGGTGTAGGAACCGTCCCCGATCGTGACAGGAGCCACAAACATGTTGTCCGAACCCGTACGGCAGTGGGAGCCGACGGTGGTGTGGTGCTTGTCCTGCCCGTCGTAGTTCACGAACACGCTCGCGGCACCGATGTTCGTGAACTCGCCGATCGTCGCGTCACCCACGTAGGAGAGGTGCGGGACCTTGGTGCCCTCGCCGATCGAGGCGTTCTTCGTCTCGACGTACGTACCGACCTTGGACTTGAGGCCGAGCCGGGTGCCGGGACGCAGATACGCGTACGGGCCCACCGTCGCCTCCGGGCCGACGAAGGCGCCGAGGGCGACGGTGTTGTCCACGCGCGCGCCCGCGCCGACCCGGGTGTCGGTGAGGCGGGAGTTCGGCCCGACCTCGGACCCCTCGGCGAGGTGGGTGGAGCCGTGCAGTTGCGTGCCCGGGTGGACGACGACGTCCCGCTCGAAGGTCACCGTCACGTCGACCCACGTGGTCGCCGGGTCGACGACGGTCACGCCGGCCAGCATCGCGTGCGTCAGCAGGCGGTCGTTGAGGATGCGGCGGGCCTCGGCGAGCTGCACCCGGTTGTTGATGCCGGCGATCTCCCGGTGGTCGCCCGCCACGCAGGCGCCGACCCGGTGACCGGCCGTGCGCAGGATCCCGAGGACGTCGGTGAGGTACTCCTCGCCCTGACTGTTGTCCGTGCGGACCTTGCCGAGCGCGTCGGCGAGCAGTCGTCCGTCGAAGGCGAAGACACCCGAGTTGATCTCGCGGACGGCCCGCTGTGCCTCGGAGGCGTCCTTGTGCTCGACGATCGCGGTGACGGCGCCGGAGGCCTCGTCCCGCACGATGCGGCCGTAACCGGTCGCGTCCGGCACCTCGGCGGTCAGCACGGTGACGGCGTTCCCGTCGGCGGAGTGCGTGGCGGCGAGCGCCCGGAGCGTCTCGCCGGTGAGGAGGGGGGTGTCGCCGCAGACGACCACGACCGTGCCGTCCACGCCGCCGCCCAGCGTCTCCAGGCCCGTCCGCACGGCGTGCCCGGTGCCGTTCTGCCGCTCCTGCACGGCGGTGCGTACGTCGGGGGCGACCTCGCGCAGATGCGCGGTGACCTGCTCGCGGGCGTGCCCGACGACGACGACCAGGTTCTCGGGGTCCAGCTCACCGGCGGCGGCGAGCACGTGTCCGACGAGGGACCGGCCGCACAGTTCGTGCAGGACCTTGGGCGTGGCCGACTTCATACGGGTGCCCTCACCCGCTGCGAGAACGACGACGGCTGCCGGGCGAATGGCGCTCACGGGATGCCCTTCGGCTTTGAGGGGGTGGGGGTGGACATCCGCAGGATACCGGGGCGGTTCAGGGCGGACATGAGTGCGGGCCCCGACAGTGATGTCAGGGCCCGGGTGCGCCGGCTCCCCCATCAGGATTTGAACCTGAACTTAAGGGACCAAAACCCTCAGTGCTGCCTGATTACACCATGGGGGATGGAACTCGACGGATCCGGACATCGCGTCAGGTCGCCGAGGCGGCACCCAACACTATGCCGTACCGGGCGCCTTCCGTGCGACGGTCGGGACCCGGCGGCGGGCGGGCGTTCGGCAGGGGCGGCGACCGCGCGAGGTCGAGGGGTATCGCGTCCTATCGTTTGCCGAAAGTCACCGGAAAACGGCCGCCCACCGCCCGTAGGCTGGGAGGCATGACCACGACGGGGGAAGAACACGCACCGGCCCGGGGTGGGCCTTGGTGGTGGGACAGGCGGCGCGGTGCGGTGCTCGATGTGGGCCTCGCCGCCGTGTCCGCGCTGGAGTGCGCGGCCGAGGGCGTTCCGTTCGCGCGTGACGCCGGGATTCCGTGGGCGGCGGGGGTCGTCTTCGGGGTGCTGGCCGGTTCGGTGCTGGTGGTGCGGCGGAAGTGGCCGATCGCGGTCGTGCTGGTGACCATCGCCGTCACGCCGGCCGAGATGGGCGTCCTGATGGGCATCGTCGGCCTGTACACGCTGGCGGCCTCGGAGTTGCCGCGGCGGATCATCGGCGCGCTGGCCGGAATGTCGCTGGTGGGCATGCTGATCGTGACGTTCGTGCGGTTGCGGCAGGACATGGCGCACGACGACCTGGACATCGGGGACTGGTTCATCCCCTTCGCGTCGATCGCGACCTCCCTGGGGGTGACCGCCCCGCCGGTGCTGTTGGGCATGTATGTCGGGGCGCGGCGGCGGCTGATGGAGAGTCTGCGGGAGCGGGCGGACAGCCTGGAGCGGGAGTTGCAGCTGCTCGCGGAGCGGGCCGAGGAACGCGCGCAGTGGGCGCGGGGCGAGGAACGGACGCGGATCGCCCGGGAGATGCACGACGTGGTCGCGCACCGGGTGAGCCTGATGGTGGTGCACGCCGCCGCGTTGCAGGCCGTGGCCCGCAAGGACCCCGAGAAGGCGGTGAAGAACGCGGCCCTCGTGGGGGACATGGGACGGCAGGCGTTGACGGAGCTGCGGGAGATGCTCGGGGTGCTGCGCAGCGGCGGAGGCGGCGGGCGCGCCGAGCGGGCGTCGGTGCCGCTGGCCGCGGTGGGGGTGGCCGCCGCGGCGGCGGCCTCGCGGGCGGCGGAGGACGGCGAGGGGCCGTGCCTGTCGGAGCTGGACGAGCTGATCGGGCAGTCGGCGGCGGCCGGGATGGTCGTGGACCTCTCCGTGGAGGGGGAGGAGAGGCCGTATGCCTCGGAGGTGGAGTCGACCGCGTTCCGCGTGGTGCAGGAGGCGCTGACGAACGTGCACAAGCACGCGGCCGGCGCCAAGACGTATGTGCGGCTGGCGCACCGGGTCTCCGAGATCGCGATGCAGGTGGAGAACGAACCGCCGCCGGAGGTCTCGTCGGCGTCCTCGGCGCGGCTGCCCTCGGGCGGCAACGGTCTGGTCGGGATGAAGGAGCGGGTGGCCGCGCTGGGAGGCGTGTTCGTGTCGGGGCCGACCGACGCGGGGGGTTTCCGGGTGTCCGCGGTGATCCCGGCGTCGTAGTCAGCCCGTGGTGAGGCGGGTCGGGCGGGTGCCGGTGACGAGGGCGGCGAGGGCCTGGTCGATGTCGGGGCCGAGATACCAGTCGCCGGTGTGGTCGAGGGCGTAGACACGGCCCTCGTTGTCGATGGCGAGGAGGGACTCGCTGTCGGTCTCGGTGCCCACGGGGCAGATCCGGGTGTCGAGGGCGCGGCCGAGGTCGCCCAGGGTGCGGGCCATGTGGAGGCCGTGCAGCGGGTCCAGGTGCAGGGCGGCGGGGGCGAGCTGGCGGCCCGGTCCCGTGGGCCTGACGTGGAGGCCGCCGAACTCGGCCCAGGCCTCCACCGCGGCGGGGAAGACGGTGTGCCGGTGCCCCGCGGGCGAGATGTGTTCGCGCAGGGTGTCGGCCCAGATCTCGGCCTGCTTGATGTCCCAGCGGCCCGGCTGCCAGCCGGCGTCGCGCAGCGCGGCGTCGACGGGGACGGGGAAGCGGGTGGTGGAGGTGCGGTCGGCTTGCATCGTCCCTTGGTTCGTTTCGGTCGGCTCGGTCGGCTCTGTCGTGCGGCTTTGTCGTGCGGCGCGGCGCGGTCGGCTCTTTCGCGTCGCGCGGCCCGGTCGTCGGCGGCGGGCCGCCGCGGGGTCAGTCCTCGTTCGCCGTGGGGTCGACGACGCGGACCCCGAAGTGGGCGCTGAGGGCGGCGCAGGCGCGGCACGGCGGGGCGAAGCTGCCGTGCAGGGGGTCGCCGTCCTCGCGGATGCGGCGGGTGGTGAGTTTGGCGTGCTTGAGTGCTTTGCGGGCTTCGCCGTTGGTCATGGGTTTTCGGGCCGCGCGTTTGCTGCGGGCGGTGTCGGCGGTGGCCAGATGGCGGGAGATGAGGATGGTCTCGGCGCAGCGGCCCGTGTAACGGTCTCGTTGCCCGCTGGTGAGGGTGTCGAGGAAGTCCTGGACGAGGTGGTGCAGGGCCGGGTGCGCGTCGGCGCGGGTGGCGGTGCCGGTGAGGGTGGTGCCGCGCACGGAGAGGGCGGCGGCGACGGTGGGGAGTATGCCGTCGCGACGGTGCTGGAGGGCGGGGGCGTGGCGGGCGTCGGCGGCGCTCCAGCCGATGCGCGGGTCGCCGCCGCGGGGGTCCTCGGACCGCCCGGTGTGCGGCCCCGTCTGTGTCGCACTCATGATCGTCTTCCCCTCCTGGGCATCCCCCCGAAGGTCACAGACTGCCAAATCCCGAGGCCGCTGTGGAAGCTGGGGCGTGGCGACACGCCCGGTTATGGGCGGTGTGTCACGAGAGGGTGACGGCAGGTCACGGAAGCGGAGGCCCGCGCGTCGGGTGCGGGGTCCGGCGCCGGTGACCCCTCCGGTAGTACCGCATAGGCTGTCGGCACCGCGAAGGATGCGGTGACCAGACAGTGCAGACAGTGCAGACAGAACAGACAGACGCCGCAGGGGGCAACCGCCATGACGACAGGTCGGCTCGGGCTGGGGGCACCTCCCGGCCGCCAGGCCGGGGGACACGCCGCGCCGCCGAACGCGGCCTATGCCGGGCAGGTCGTACATTTCCCGGATCCGGTGCGGGCGGCACGTCACCCGAGAGGAGTACGGGTGGACGAGGGCGGCTACCCCGTCTTCTCGCCGTACGCCCGCGCGGTGGCGGAGATCGCGGACCCGCCGGAGGGGTTCGGCGTCGACGAGCTGCGGCTGACGGACTACGTCTCGGCGAACGCGGCCCTGTCGGCCTCGGGACACGAACTGTGGGACACCGTGCCCGCGGTGGCGACCCCGCACGGCTGGACCTGGCACCACGTGGCCGGGACCCGGCGGATGGAGCTGGTCCCGGTCGAGGTGAAGGCGCTGCTGCGGCACCACGGCGGGATCGCCACGGCGGCGGTGGACCAGGACAAGCGCGGGACGCGCCCGTTGCAGGAGACGCGCCCCGCCCACTTCGGACTGCCGAAGTCGGGTGTCGCCGTCTCGGAGCAGCAGGTGCAGGGCGTCGAGGAGGACCTCGGATACCGGCTGCCGGGCGCGTACCGCTCGTTCCTGAAGGCGGCGGGCGGCTGCGCGCCGGTGGGCACGGCGCTCGACGCCGAGCTGGGCCTGCTGGTCGACCAGCCGTTCTTCACGGTGCGTGAGGAGGCGGCGGTCAACGACCTCGTCTATGTCAACAAGTGCCTGCGGGACCACCTGACGAAGGACTACCTGGGCGTCACGTTCGTCCAGGGCGGCCTGCTCGCCGTGAAGGTGAAGGGCGAGCGGACCGGTTCGGTGTGGTTCTGCGCCTACGACGACGTACGGGACGTGGATCCCTCGCTGCCGGCGCCGGATCGCGTGGAGCGGCTGCTGCTGCCCTGCGGCGAGGACTTCGACGCGTTTCTGTCGCGGCTGGCGGGGTCCCCGCCCGAGCTGGAGACGGTGGCGAACCTGATGGTGGACGGCGGCTTTGCGCGGGCGGTGCCCGTGACACCGGCGTCCGTAGGGGAGTGAGCTGACGATGGTGACGTACGCGCAGGCGCAGGAGCGCGCGGAGGAGTGGGTCAACGGCGAGCTGCCGGCGTACCAGCACCGTGAGGTGCGGGTGCGGGAGTTCGAACTCGGGTTCGTGGTGTGGGCCGAGGACCGTGCCGACGGGCCGCGTTCGGACGGGGGAGCGCAGCGGCTGGTGATCGCCCGGGACAGCGGCGAGGCCACGCTGTGGCCCTCGCTGCCGGTGGGCGAGGTGATCCGCCGGTACGAGGAGGAGTACGGCCGTCCCGACGAGGCCGCGCAGCCGGCACCGGCGCCCGCGGCCCGGGTGGACCTGAACCAGAACGTCGTTCCTGCTGAGTCCGCCGGAGTGGTTGCAGGAGGCGGCGGACAAGCTGGGCATCCCGGACCGCAGGCGCGATGCCGACAGCGGTGCCGGGGCCGCGCTTCCCGAGACGCAGGCGGGGGTGCCGACGGCGCCGGCCGCGGCCGGGGAGCGGGACGGCGGTGCGGCGTGGCCCGCCGCCGGGACGAGTGGCGGCGGCTCCGGGACGGGCCCGGCTGCGCCCGGCGCGCCCGCCGGGGCGACGCCCTGGGCGGGGACGGACACCAACGCGGACGCCGGCGAGGACCGTTCCGTACCGCTGCCCCAGACCGTGTTCGCGCCGCCGCTCAGCGCCGACGACGACACGCCGCCGCCCTCCGCGACGCCGGACGCCAAGACGGCGCTGATGTCGGGCGGCAGCGGGCTTCCGCCGACGGCGCTCACACCGGCGCTCGACGAGCCGAACACGCCGGGTGCGCCCGCCGGAGCGGGCACGCCGCCGCCCGTGCCGCCGCCCGCCGGTCCGGGCGCGCCTCCCACGCCGTCCCGGCCGCTCGCGCCGAACGCCGGGGACATCGCCGACGCCGCGACCAGCAAGGCGGCGCCTCCGCCGCGCCGTGGCACGGGCCCGACCACACCGCCCCCGCCGGGCGTGCCGGGTGCGCCGGGCGCACGCTGGGGGAGTACGCCCCCGCCGCAGGCGCCCCCCGCGCCGGGCGCACCGGCGGGCGGTTACGTGCCGACGCAGCTGGTGTCCCCGCTCGAACCCGAGGGTCCGGGCGGCCCGACCACGCCGCCCCCGCCGAGCGCCCCCGGCGGGACGACACCGCCGGGCGGGATGCACCACGCCGCCACGATGCTGGCCGACCCGGGCCGCACGGGCGGCGGTGCGCCCCAGCCCCCCGGACCGCCCCAGCCTCCCGGGCCCCCCGCACCTCCCGGGGCGCCCGGCGCTCCCGCCGGTCCGGGGACGCCGCCTGCGCCCGCCGCTCCCGGCGCGCCGGGAACGCCCGGTCCGCAGGGCTCCTCGGGCGGTGCCGTGCACCACGCGCAGACGATGCTGGCCGGGCCCCCGGTGGGCGGCCCCGGCACGCCTCCGCCGCCCCCGGGCGCTCCCGGCACCCCCGGTGGCGCGCCGCCCGTGCCGCCCGGTGCCGTGCCGCCGCCCGGCGGTCCCGTGCCCGGCCGGGCGTACGGCTATCCGCAGCAGCCCGTCGGCCTGCCGACCGTCGGCCCCGGCTACCAGGCCGTGCTGCGCTACCGCGCACAGGACGGCTCCGAGCAGCAGCTGATCCGGCGTTCCGCGCCGGGTACGCCGCACCCGGAGTGGCAGATGTTCCACGAGCTGCGGGCCATGAACGTGCCGCCCGACCAGGTGCTTGAGCTGCACACCGAGCTGGAGTCGTGCGAGCTGCCGGGCGCGTACTGCGCGCGGATGATCCGGGAGCAGTGGCCGCAGGCGCGGATCACCTCGATCGCGCCGTACGGCACCGACCACGCGAGCCGGCAGCAGGGCATGCAGCAACTACTGGCGCATCAGGGCGAGTTGCACCAGGTGGCCGACGGTCCGGCGCGTCCGGCGCCGGTGCGTGCTCCGCTGCCGCAGGTGCCGCCGGCCCCGCCGGTGCCGCCGGAGGTCGTCGGCCAGGAGCTGGGCGGCGCGTTCGGCCCGGGTGTCTTCCGGTTCGAGCAGGCCGCGGTGTCCCGGCAGGGGGTGCCGCCGATCGTGGCGCACACGCTGGTGGCCGCGGGGCTGCCGGTGGACATGGGCCCGTTCTTCTGGGCGCAGGCCCAGCCGGGGCGCCCGGTGCCGACGCTGGCGGAGCTGGCGGCCGAGCGCGGGGTGCAGCCGGCCCCGGACGCGGGTTCGTACCTCGTCGTGGGCAGTGACTTCGGCCGGGCGGTCTGCGTGCAGTACGGCACGGCGGCCATCGTGGCGGTGCCGGTGGAGGCGGGGCCGGGCGGTGCGCCCGTACCGCCGCAGTTCGTGAACACGGGGCTGCCGGAGTTCGCGCGCTGCCTGGCGCTGCTGGGCCGGATGTGGCGGCTCAGGTTCGGTCTGAACCAGGAGCAGGCGGGCCGCTGGACGGTGGACTTCCAGGCGCAGTTGGCCGCGCTGGACCCGGCGGCGCTCGGGTCGCCGGAGAGCTGGTGGTCGGTGCTCCTTGAGCAGATGTGGGACGGGCTGCTGTGAGGCGGCGCCGCTGACGCACCCGACGGGCGGGGCCCGGTCGACCTGACGGTCGGCCGGGCCCCGCCCTTTGTGTGCGGTGTGTCGCATTACGGGGGCTTACGTCCGGTCCATAAGGTCGGTCGAGTCCATTCAGTGCGGCAGGTTCACCACATCGGGTTCACCACACAGGGGTGAAGAGCATGAGCGGCGCATCGGCGTCTCCCCACGGCTTCGTGACCGTACCCGGGCGCGGGCGCGGCTACCGTCCCGAGCAGGCCGAGGCCTGTGCCACGGCCCTGTCCCGGGAGCGGGACGCGGCCTGGGAGCGGGCCGCCCGGCTCACCGTGCTGGCCCGGGAGATGCAGGAGGAGCTGGCGGACCTGCGGGACGCGGTCGCCGGGCTCACCGCACAGGACTACGAGGTGCTCGGGGAGCGCGCGCGGCACCTGTTCCGGCTCGGCGAGCAGGAGGCCGAGGCCGTACGGGAGCGGGCGTGCGGCGCGGCGGAGCGCCTGGTGGAGGATGCGCGGGCGCACGCGGCCGAGGTGCGCGCTGAGGCGCGGGAGTACGCGGGCGCCGTACGCGCCGAGGCCGACGAACGGGCCCGGCAACGGCTGCTCGCGGCGCGCGCGGAGGCCGACGAGGCGCGGATCGAGGCACGGCGCGAGGTCAAGGCGGGGCGTGCGGAGGCGCTCTCCGCGCTGCGCGAGACGCGCCGGCGCACCGAGGGGATGCTCGCCGAGCAGAGCCGCGAGCACGCCGAACGGTGGGCCGACGCCGAGCGGACCGAGGCCGGGCGGACGCGGGCCCTGGACGCCCGCCACGCGGAACTGGAGGCGCGCGCCGAGCAGGAGGCGTGCGCGGCGCGACGGGCCCTGGCCGACGCCGGGGAGGAGGCCGCGCGCCGGCAGGAGGAGGCCGGGACCCGGGCGGCCGAGCTGGTCGCCGGGGCCCGGGTGCGCCGGGAACGGATCGCCCGTGAGACCGAGCGGGTGCTGCGGGAGCACGGGGAGCGGTGGGACGAACTCCAGGCCCACATGGCCTCCGTACGCAGCAGCCTCAGTTCGCTGACGGGCCGCACGGTGGAGTGACACCGCGTCGGGGTGGACGCCCGCTGCGCCCGCGGGTGGAGGGCTACCCCGAGATCCACTCCACCGAAGGGTGGACTCCCCCTAGGGGTATCTCCGTACTACGGCTCGGGGAGGGTTCGTACCGACGGAGGACGAGACGGGCCGTGCGGCGTCCTTAATCTGGCTTTACGCCGCTGGGGGGGCGGCGGGCCGGACCCGCGGGGGTGGGGTTTGCCCCCGTACAGGAGTGCGCTGAGCACCAGCGCGGTCGACCCGCGGTTCCGGCCAGACTTCTTCGAGACCGCAGCACGGCACGGCACACACCCCGCGGTGGGGACACCGCGACGTGTCGCGGTACCGGCGGCCCACTCGATGACCGACATAGGAGACTTGACATGACATCGGCCGTAAGTATCTCCACGCAGGGGAGCACGGGAGGGCGTACGGCCGTTGCCGCGCGGGCACGGCAGGTCGTGAAGGCCTACGGATCGGGCGAGACCCGGGTGGTCGCCCTCGACCACGTGGACGTGGACATCGCCCGCGGCCGGTTCACCGCGATCATGGGGCCGTCGGGATCCGGCAAGTCCACGCTGATGCACTGCCTGGCCGGCCTGGACACCGTCACCAGCGGGCAGATCCACCTCGACGACACCGAGATCACCGGTCTGAAGGACAAGAGGCTCACGCAACTGCGCCGGGACCGGATCGGCTTCATCTTCCAGGCGTACAACCTGCTCCCGACGCTCAACGCGATCGAGAACATCACGCTGCCCATGGACATGGCCGGGCGCAAGTACGACCGCGCCTGGCTGGACCGGGTCGTGGAGACCGTGGGCCTCGCCGGGCGGCTCAAGCACCGCCCGAGCCAGCTCTCCGGCGGCCAGCAGCAGCGGGTCGCGGTGGCGCGGGCGCTGGCCTCCCGGCCCGAGATCATCTTCGGTGACGAGCCGACCGGAAACCTCGACTCGCGGGCCGGCGCCGAGGTGCTGGGCTTCCTGCGCCGCTCCGTCACCGAACTGGGCCAGACCATCGTGATGGTCACCCACGACCCGGTGGCCGCCGGCTACGCGGACCGGGTGCTGTACCTCGCCGACGGCCGGATCGTGGACGAGATGGACAAGCCGACCGCGGAGGCCGTCCTCGACCGCATGAAGGACTTCGACGCCCGGGGGCGCACGTCATGACCGTCGTGAAGACCTCGCTGCGCAACTTCCTCGCGCACAAGGGCCGGATGGCGCTCTCGGCGGTGGCGGTGCTGCTGTCGGTGGCGTTCGTGTGCGGCACCCTGGTGTTCACCGACACGATGAACACCACCTTCGACAAGCTCTTCGCGGTCACCTCGTCGGACGTGACGGTCGCCCCGAAGAACGCCGGGGCCGAGGACACACCGCAGAGCGGAGTGCCCGAGTCGCTGCCGGCGTCCACGCTGGAGAAGATCCGCTCGGTGCAGGGCGTCGAGTCGGTCGAGGGCGCGGTCGTCTCGATGAACGTGACCGTCGTCGACGCCGACAACGACAACGTGGGCGCCACCACCGGCGCCCCGACCATCGCGGGGAACTGGACCGAGAACGAGCTGCGGTCCATGAAGATCACCTCGGGGCACGCGCCGCGCGGCCCGACCGAGACGATGGTCGACTCCGACACCGCCGACAAGCACGGCCTGAAGGTGGGCGACGAGCTGCGCACCATCGCGCAGACCGGCGACTTCAAGGCGCGGATCGTCGGCATCGCCACCTTCACCGTCACCAACCCCGGCGCCGCGGTCGTCTACTTCGACACGCCCACCGCCCAGCGCCAACTGCTCGGCGGCGCCGACCGGTTCAGCCAGTTCAACGTCACCGCCGCGTCCGGGGTCAGCGACGCGCAGCTGAAGCGGAACGTCTCCGGGGCACTGGGCGCCGGCACGTACAAGGTCCAGACGGCGAAGGAGGCGTCGGACGAGAGCCGCGCGGACATCGGCGAGTTCCTGGACGTCATCAAGTACGCCATGCTCGGCTTCGCCGGAATCGCCTTCCTCGTCGGCATCTTCCTGATCATCAACACCTTCTCCATGCTGGTCGCCCAGCGCACCCGGGAGATCGGCCTGATGCGGGCCATCGGCTCCTCGCGCCGGCAGGTCAACCGCTCGGTGCTGGTCGAGGCGCTGCTCCTCGGCGTCGTCGGCTCCGTCCTCGGTGTCGCGGCCGGCGTCGGAATCGCCGTCGGCCTGATGAAGCTGATGTCGGCGGCGGGGATGAACCTGTCCACCGACGACCTGACCATCAAGGCGGCGACGCCCGTGGTCGGCCTGGTCCTCGGTGTCGTGGTCACCGTCATGGCCGCCTATCTGCCGGCCCGCCGCGCGGGCAGGATCTCCCCGATGGCCGCCCTGCGCGACGCCGGCACGCCCGCCGACGGCAGGGCCGGCCGGATACGCGGCCTGATCGGCCTGGTGCTCACCGGCGCCGGGGCCGCGGCCCTGTTCACGGCCGCCGCCGCCGACAAGGCGAGCGAGGGTTCGCTGATGCTCGGCGCGGGCGTCGTGCTGTCCCTCGTCGGCTTCGTCGTCGTCGGCCCGCTGCTGGCGGGCGTCGTGGTGCGGGCGATCAGCGCGGTGCTGCTGCGGGCCTTCGGTCCGGTGGGCCGGCTGGCCGAGCGCAACGCCCTGCGCAACCCGCGCCGCACCGGTGCCACGGGCGCCGCCCTGATGATCGGCCTCGCGCTGGTGGCCTGTCTGTCGGTGGTCGGCTCCTCCATGGTCGCCTCGGCCACGAGCGAGCTGGACAAGACGGTCGGCGCGGACTTCATCGTCCAGGGCAACCAGCGGATCGTGCCGCAGGCCGAGAAGGCCATGCAGGACACGCCCGGCCTGGAGTACGTCACCCGCTACAAGGTGCTCGACGCCACACTGACCTCGCCCGACGGCAGGACGGACGACGACGGCCTCACGGCCGCGGACCCGACCTACGCCCGGGACGTGCGCCGCGCCACGACGGAGGGCGAGCTGAGCGCCGCCTACCGCACCGACGCCATGTCGGTCGGCTCGGACTACGCCGAGAAGCACGGCGTGCACGTCGGCGACACTCTCACCGTCGCCTTCAAGGGCGGCGAGACCGCGAAGCTCAAGGTGGCCGCGATCACGAGCGACGACGTGGCCATCGACCAGGGCGCCCGCTACATCAGCATCGAGACGATGCGGAAGTACCTGCCGGCCGACGCCGTCCCGCCGAACACGATCATGTTCGCCAAGGCGCGGGACGGCCGGGCCGACCAGGCGTACGCGGCGCTGAAGAAGTCGCTGGCCCCCTACCCGCAGTACCAGGTCTCCGACCAGACCGACTACAAGCAGGAGCTGAAGGACCAGGTCGGCCAGTTGTTGAACATGGTCTACGGCCTGCTCGCCCTGGCGATCGTCGTCGCGGTCCTCGGTGTGGTGAACACACTGGCGCTGTCGGTGGTCGAGCGGACCCGGGAGATCGGCCTGATGCGGGCGATCGGCCTCTCCCGCCGCCAGCTGCGCCGCATGATCCGCCTGGAGTCCGTGGTCATCGCCCTCTTCGGTGCCCTGCTGGGCCTCGGACTCGGCCTCGGCTGGGGCGCCACGGCGCAGAAGCTGCTCGCCCTGGAGGGACTCGACGTCCTCGACATCCCCTGGCCGACGATCATCGGCGTCTTCATCGGCTCGGCCTTCGTGGGCCTGTTCGCCGCGCTGGTCCCGGCCTTCCGGGCGGGCCGCATGAACGTCCTGAACGCCATCGCGACGGAGTAGCACCGGACGGCCACCGCACACGGGGGTTGCGGGGGAGGGCCCGGCGGCCGAGTCCTGGAGGACTCGGCCGCCGGGCCTTTTCGTGGTCCACCGTCCAGCCCGGCCGCACCCCGCCGCCCACCACGCACCCGGCGCGATCCACAGCCCCCGACGCCGTCGCGCGGACCGACGTACGCTGGATTGCCCCGGCCCGCACCGCGTCGGGTTATTCGTGTTGCCCCACCCCAGGACGGAAGCACCCCCTCCATGAGCCTGCACGGTCTGCTCGACGCCGTAGTCAAGGACACCGCCCTCGCGGAAGCGATCTCGGCCGCCGCGGACGGCAACCGCATGCACGTCGACCTGGTCGGCCCGCCCGCAGCCCGTTCCTTCGCGGTCGCCGCCCTGGCCCGCGAGACGACCCGCCCCGTACTGGCGGTGACGGCGACGGGCCGTGAGGCGGAGGACCTGGCCGCGGCCCTGCGCTCGCTGCTGCCGCCGGAGGGCGTCGTGGAGTACCCCTCCTGGGAAACCCTCCCGCACGAGCGGCTCAGCCCCCGCAGCGACACCGTCGGCCGCCGCCTGGCCGTCCTGCGCCGCCTGGCCCACCCCCGCCCCGACGACCCCGAGACCGGCCCGGTCTCCGTCGTCGTCGCGCCCGTGCGCTCCGTGCTCCAGCCGCAGGTCAAGGGCCTGGGCGACCTGGAGCCCGTGGCACTGCGGACCGGGCAGAGCGCCGACCTGGAGGAGATCGTCAAGGCACTGGCCGCCGCCGCGTACGCGCGCGTGGAGCTGGTGGAGAAGCGCGGCGAGTTCGCCGTGCGCGGCGGCATCCTGGACGTCTTCCCGCCGACCGAGGAACACCCCCTGCGCGTCGAGTTCTGGGGCGACGACGTGGAGGAGATCCGCTACTTCAAGGTCGCCGACCAGCGCTCCCTGGAGATCGCCGGCCACGGACTGTGGGCCCCGCCCTGCCGCGAGCTGCTGCTCACCGAGGACGTACGGGAGCGCGCGCGGGTGCTCGCCGAGGACCACCCCGAGCTGGGCGAACTGCTCGGCAGGATCGCCGAGGGCATCGCGGTCGAGGGCATGGAGTCCCTGGCCCCCGTGCTCGTCGACGACATGGAGCTGCTCCTCGACGTGCTGCCCAAGGGCGCCATGGCCGTCGTCTGCGACCCCGAGCGGGTGCGGACCCGGGCCGCCGACCTGGTGGCGACCTCGCAGGAGTTCCTCCAGGCGTCCTGGGCGGCCACCGCGGGCGGGGGCGAGGCACCCATCGACGTGGACGCGGCCTCCCTGTGGTCCATCGCGGACGTCCGGGAGCGGGCCCGCGAGCTGGACATGATGTGGTGGTCGGTGTCGCCGTTCGCCGCCGACGACGTGCTCGACGAGGCCGACACCCTCAAGCTCGGCATGCACGCCCCCGACACCTACCGCGGCGACACCGCCAAGGCACTCGCCGACACCAAGGGCTGGCTCGCCGACGGCTGGCGCGCGGTCTACCTCACCGAGGGCCACGGCCCGGCGGCCCGCACCGTCGAGGTCCTCGGCGGCGAGGGCATCGCGGCCCGCCTGGACAGCGACCTCGGCACGCTCAGCCCCTCCGTCGTGCACGTCTCCTGCGGCTCGATCGAGCACGGCTTCGTCGACCGGGCGCTGAGGCTCGCCGTGCTCACCGAGACCGACCTGACCGGTCAGAAGGCGGCCGGCCGCGAGGGCGCCCGGATGCCCGCCCGGCGCCGCAAGACCATCGACCCGCTCACCCTGGAGGCGGGCGACTACATCGTCCACGAGCAGCACGGCGTGGGCCGCTACATCGAGATGGTGCAGCGCACCGTGCAGGGCGCCACCCGCGAGTACCTGGTCGTGGAGTACGCCCCCGCCAAGCGCGGCCAGCCGGGCGACCGGCTCTACATCCCCACCGACCAGCTGGAGCAGATCACCAAGTACGTCGGCGGCGAGTCCCCCACCCTGCACCGCCTCGGCGGCGCCGACTGGACCAAGACCAAGGCACGCGCGAAGAAGGCGGTCAAGGAGATCGCCGCCGACCTGATCAGGCTGTACAGCGCGCGGATGGCGGCGCCGGGGCACGCGTTCGGCGCGGACACCCCCTGGCAGCGCGAGCTGGAGGACGCCTTCCCCTACGTGGAGACCCCGGACCAGCTCACCACCATCGCCGAGGTCAAGGAGGACATGGAGAAGACGGTCCCGATGGACCGCCTGATCTGCGGCGACGTTGGCTACGGCAAGACCGAGATCGCGGTGCGCGCCGCCTTCAAGGCGGTCCAGGACGGCAAGCAGGTGGCCGTGCTCGTCCCGACGACCCTGCTCGTGCAGCAGCACTTCGGGACGTTCGGCGAGCGGTACGCCCAGTTCCCGGTGAACGTGCGGGCGCTGTCCCGCTTCCAGACCGACACCGAGGCGAAGGCCACCCTGGAGGGCCTGCGCGAGGGCACGGTGGACATCGTCATCGGCACCCACCGTCTGTTCTCCTCCGAGACCAGATTCAAGGACCTCGGCCTGGTCGTCGTCGACGAGGAGCAGCGCTTCGGCGTCGAGCACAAGGAGCAGCTGAAGAAGCTGCGCGCCAACGTCGACGTGCTGACCATGTCGGCCACCCCCATCCCGCGCACCCTGGAGATGGCGGTCACGGGCATCCGCGAGATGTCCACGATCACCACCCCGCCGGAGGAGCGCCACCCGGTGCTGACCTTCGTCGGCCCCTACGAGCACAAGCAGATCGGCGCCGCGATCCGCCGCGAGCTGCTGCGCGAGGGCCAGGTCTTCTACATCCACAACCGCGTCGAGTCCATCGACCGCGCGGCGGCCAAGCTGCGCGAGATCGTCCCCGAGGCGCGCATCGCCACCGCCCACGGCCAGATGTCGGAGCAGGCGCTGGAGCAGGTCGTCGTCGACTTCTGGGAGAAGAAGTTCGACGTGCTGGTCTCCACGACCATCGTCGAGTCCGGCATCGACATCTCCAACGCCAACACCCTCATCGTCGAGCGCGGCGACAACTTCGGCCTCAGCCAGCTGCACCAGCTGCGCGGCCGGGTCGGCCGGGGCCGCGAGCGCGGCTACGCGTACTTCCTCTACCCGCCGGAGAAGCCGCTGACCGAGACCGCCCACGAGCGGCTCGCCACCATCGCCCAGCACACCGAGATGGGCGCGGGCATGTACGTGGCGATGAAGGACCTGGAGATCCGCGGCGCGGGCAATCTGCTCGGCGGCGAGCAGTCCGGCCACATCGCGGGCGTCGGCTTCGACCTGTACGTACGCATGGTCGGCGAGGCCGTCGCCGACTACCGGGCCTCGCTGGAGGGCGGTGTCGAGGAGCAGCCGCCGCTCGAGGTCAAGATCGAGCTGCCCGTCGACGCGCACGTCCCGCACGACTACGCCCCGGGCGAGCGGCTGCGGCTCCAGGCGTACCGGTCCATCGCCTCCGCCAACAGCGAGGAGGACGTCAAGGCCGTACGCGAGGAACTTATCGACCGCTACGGCAAGTTGCCGGAACCGGTGGAGAACCTGCTGCTGGTCGCGGGGCTGCGGATGCTCGCGCGGGCGTGCGCCGTCGGCGATATCGTGCTCCAAGGCAACAACATCCGGTTCGCCCCGGTCGAGTTGCGCGAATCCCAGGAGCTGAGGCTCAGGCGGCTCTACCCCGGGACCGTCGTCAAGGCGGGCGCCCACCAGGTGCTCGTACCGCGTCCCAAGACCGCGAAGGTGGGCGGCAGGCCGCTGGTCGGACGGGAACTGCTCGGCTGGGTGGGAGAGTTCCTGACCTCGATCCTGGGGTCGTAGCCACCCGACGCCGAAGCCGTCCGCGGGGCCTGCCGCGGACGGCTTCGACGGGGTCGGCCTGCGCGAACGCGCTAGTGCCGGTCCTTGCGGTCGTCGCCCTCGCGCCCGAAGCCGAGCTTGTTCTCGGCCTGCTGCTGCGCGGCGTCGACCTGCTTCTCGTGCTTGTTGCCGGTCCGCTCGTTTACCTGGCGCTCGGCGGCGTCGGACAGCTTCCTTGACCTGTCCTTGTCCATGCCGGCCATGCTCTTGACCTTGTCGAGGATGCCCATGCGCAGCTCCTTCCGAGACGTGACTCACTCTCGAAGGTACGTCACATATGTCTCGCATGCCCATTAAGGTCCACTATGGTCTGGACCTCTCCGTCGCTACGGTGTACCGGTGAACGGCAAGGGGAGGGCGCGCATGAGGCGGCACGGCAGGATTCGTACCGGATGGGCCGCGGGCGCGGTCCTCGTTCTGGCTCTGGGCACCGGGTGCGAGAGCCTTGAGGAGGGCGGGGCCTCGGACTCGGGCAGCGGCGCCGCCGCCCCGGCCGCCGGACAGGCCGTCAGCCCGCTGGGCAACCCGGACGGAACCGAACCGGGCCTCGCCCCGGTCACCGGCGACACCCACCGGGCGTCGGCCCGCAAGCTCATCGACGGCCTGAAGACCAAGGGACGCGGCCCCAAGACGGGTTACGACCGCGGCGAGTTCGGCTACGCCTGGATGGACTCGGCCGACGGCGTGCCGCTGGCCCGCAACGGCTGCGACACGCGCATTATCTCTATGGCTCACCGTGCGGTCGAGGCGTTTATACAGCTCACGCAGGGAGTGGTGGGCTGTGCTTACTGAGAGGGACATGAGGCACAGGGGGATCGGGAACACACGCCTCCTTCGCATCGCAGTGATGGCAGTCGCCGCCGTGCTCGTCGTCTCGGGATGCGAAGGTCTCGACGAAGGCACCTCCTCGACCGGATCAGGGCCCGCTGCACCGGACGGACGGGCGGTCAGTCCGCTCAAGAATCCAGACGGTACGAAACCGGGACTCGCACCCGTGACGACGGACGCGGACAAGGCTGCGGCCCGCAAGATCATCGAGGAGGTTTCCACCAAGGGGCGGGGGCCCAAGACGGGCTACGCGCGGGACAAGTTCGGCTATGCCTGGATGGACACGGCCGACGGTGTGCCGCTCGCGAGGAACGGATGTGACACGCGAAACGATCTCATCCACCGTGATGGCCAGAACCTCCGCCTCCGAGCCGGCTCCGACTGTGTGGTCATCGCGATGACGCTGCACGATCCGTACACCGGGACGACCATCGAATGGCGCAAGGCGAAGGCGTCCGAGGTACAGATAGACCATGTGGTGCCGTTGTCGTACAGCTGGCAGATGGGTTCTTCGCGCTGGCCGGTGAGCAAGCGCAAGCAGCTCGCGAACGACGTGCTCAATCTGATCCCGGTCGAGGGGCGCGCCAACAGCGCCAAGGGCGATTCCGGACCCGCGTCCTGGCTGCCGCCGAACAAGCAGATCAGGTGCGCGTACGCGGTCAGGTTCGCCCAGGTCGCCGTCAAGTACGAGATGCCGGTGACGGCCCCGGACAAGCAGATCATGCTGCGCCAGTGCGGCGGTTGACGAGCAGTACGGGTACCTCATCGAGGGCGGATCGGCTGATCCTCGACGGCGACCTGTGACTGGCTTCTCGTAGCTCCGGGCCTCCGGCTGCGTAGCTCCACCACGTGGCAGGCGAGGGCGAGCACCGTGAGTAATGCCACGAGCGCGCACACGCCCCACCACCCGACTCGGCCGTAGGCGCGTACCCCGAGCCATGATCCTGCGCTGCCGCCCAGGTAGGCGCAGGTCATGTAGGCGGTGTTGAGCCTGCTGTGGGCGTCGGGGCGCAGGGCATAGACCCGGGCCTGGTTGGCGACCATGCCGGACTGCATGGCGACGTTGAGCAGCAGCGTGCCGACGACCAGAGCGGTCAGCCCCGGTACGTCGCCCCACGCGCCGGCAGTCAGGACCGCGGCTGAGACGAGGACCGCGAGCATGCAGACGAGGTTCACCGGGTCCGGGCCGTGGCGGTCCACCAGGCGTCCGGCGAGCGGGGTGCAGAGCATGGTTGCGCCGCCGATCAGGGCGAGCAGTCCCACGGCTTGGGCGCCCATGCCGTAGACCGGACCGGTGAGGAGGAGCGTCAGGCAGGTCCACGCGGCCGAGAACCCCGCGAAGACCGTCGCCTGGTAGAAGCAGGAGCGACGCAGGTCCGGCTCGGTGCGCAGCAGACGCAGTGACTCGGTCAGGAGCGCTGGGTGCGGCTGACGCGAGCGCGGGGTCACGACGGGCACCGTGCGAGCCAGAATGCTTGCGAGCAGCAGGGTCAGGGCCGCGGCCGCCAGATAGGGGGCCCGCCATCCCAGCCATTCGCCCAGCGAACCGCTGAAAGCCCGGGCAAGCAGCATGCCGCCGATCGACCCGCTCAGCAGGGTGCCGATCACCGCGCCACGGCGGTCGGCGGGCACGAGTCCGGCCGCCAGCGGACCGACGACCTGAGCGGCCACGGTGGTGAGGCCGGTGAGGGCGCTGGCGGTGATGAGGAGCGGCAGGGTTGGAGCGCAGCCTGCGGTGAGCAGGCCCAGACCGGTAAGGGCGAGCAGGACGACGAGGAACGAGCGGGACGGGAGCCGGTCACCGAGCGGCACCAGCAGGAACATTCCGGCCGTGTAGCCGACTTGGGTGGCGGTCACGGCCAGGGAGGCCGCATCAGGCGAGGTGTGCAGTCCTGTGGCGACGAGCGGAATGATCGCCTGCGGGAAGTAGATGTTGCCCACGGCCACCGCGCAGGTCACGGCCAGGAGCAGGGCCATCCGACGACTCATCCTCAGTCCACCGGTCCGCCGGCGACGTAAATGACCTGGCCGGAGACGAATCCCGCCTCGCGGCTCACCAGGAAGGACACCGTGTGAGCGATGTCTTCCGGCTCGCCGACTCGTCCGACCGGGATGGCCTTCGCCGCGCTGCGCCGGAATTCCTCGAAGTCGCGGCCGAGTCGCCGGGCGGATGCCCTGGTCATATCGCTCACGACGAAGCCCGGGGCGACGGCGTTGGCGGTGATGCCGTGGCGTCCGAGTTGAAGGGCGAGCGACTTGGTGAAGCCGATCAGACCGGCCTTCGCGCTGCCGTAGTCGACGCGGGCGGCATCGCCGACCGCAGAGATGCTCGACATGTTCACGATCCGTCCCCAGCCGGCCGCGATCATGTGTGGGCAAACGGCACGGGTGGCGAGGAACGGGCCGCGCAGATTGGTCCCGGTGACTGTGTCCCACTGCTCCGTGGTCATCTCGACGAGCTCGGCACGGGGGCCGATGCCGGCGTTGTTGACCAGTACTGTCGGCGGCCCCAGTTCGGCGGCGATCCGGGCCATGGCGGTCGTCACCGCAGTTTCGTCGGAAACATCGGCGGCGACTGCTGTCGCTGATCCGCCGTTGCTGGTGATGGCTTCGACGGTGGCGACGCAGGCCGCCTCGTCCAGGTCGATCACGCCCACCGCCACTCCGTCGTGCGCCAGCCGTCTGGCCACCGCGGCGCCGATTCCGCGTGCCGCACCAGTGACAATTGCCGTGTGCTGTCCCTGAGTTGGGTGTGTCATGCGCGGAAGTCCACTGCATCGACGTTCCTGGGCCAATCGATGTAGCGTATGGCTTAATGATCAGTTTTGTGCTCGGCGTCGAGGACCTTGCGGATACGCGCTTCGCCGTGTCACCACTGCACGAGACTCTGCTCAGCCTGCGGGTGCTGCAAGACCCGGGGCTGTCCGCGTTGCACATCCCCTGGCGCAGGTCCGTGGTCGGCAGGATCGGCCCGCTCGATACCGAGCTGCTGATGGCGCTGGTCGCCCGCAGGCGCACCATCCCCGACTTCCTTACCCCGCAGCCCACGAGCTTCGCGCCGACCTTCGACGAGCAGTTGGCCGTCGTCCGTCAGGCGTCACCTGCGCGGGTTCGCCATGACCTGCTGACCGCGCACGCTCCTGACCCGCTTCCAGTAGCCCTGCATGATGCCACTGTCGCCGACGCCGTATCCGTCGTCAGACTTCGCGATGCTGTGTGCGAGCTTCTGCGGCAGTTCTGGGAGGTGGCCATCGAGCCGGAGTGGCGGCGGATGCGGCTGCTCCTTGAAGCCGATATGACCTACCGAGCACGGCAACTGGCAGTGGGAGGCGCCCGCTTGTTGTTCGCCGACATGCACCCAAACCTGCGCTGGCACAACGGCGTACTGCACATCGACAAGATGATCAGCAGGCACCGTGTCGCTGCGTCCGGTCGGGGCCTCCTGCTCCTGCCGTCCGTGTTCGCGCACAAGCCGGCGCCTCCGGTCGGTCCGGAAGAGCCGCCCCGGCTCGTCTATCCGGTCCGCGGGGTGGCCACGCTGTGGGCCACCCCGCCAACCGTCGATGCGACGGCTCTTGCGTCGCTGCTTGGTGCACCACGGGCAAGGCTGCTCACCCTGCTCGAAGAGCCGCTCGCCACAGTTGAGATCGCCCGACGCTTCCGTGTGACCCCGAGCGCCGTGTCCCAGCACCTGCGCGTGCTCCATGCCACGGGTCTGGTCACCCGGGCTCGCGACGGACGGCAGGTTCTGTACCGCCGAAGCTCCCTCGGTGACCAACTGACCGGCCGCCACCAGCGCCACCAGATCGCGCCCTCTTGAGCTGGACGCCGTCGGCATGTCTGTGCGGCCGGATCCGAGAGACCGGCCGGATACACAGTGCGACTGCTTGGCACGAGATCACTTGGAGGGCACGGCCCGCATCGCCCGGCGGAGGCCGGCCCTGGCGGCGATGAGGTCGTCCTCTGATTCCCGCAGTCGGCACTCCAGAGAGGCCAGCTGGTCTCGGGCGTCTGACAGGTCACGGTTCAGGTCGGTGTTCTGCTGCTCCAACTCCTGGATACGTCGCACGAACTGGCCTCGGTCGACTTCGTCGAGCTCTGCACCCAGGGAGAGTTGGACACGCTCCCGGAGCCGGTCACGCTCCTTCCTCAAATCCTTCATCTCGTCCCTGGCGAGGGCGAGTTCGGTGCGCAGACCGGCGGGAGTGACCTGCTGTCCGTGGGTCGCCGGAGAGGTCTGGCGGCCGTGCTCCCGCTGCTCGTGAATGGCGGCCTGGACGGTGTCCCGCACCCGGGGTTGGTTGTAGACGAACCAGGTGGACACCGAGGCGTCACGGGCCACCCGGGCAACGGTGACGCGCTGACCCGAACTGAGGAGGCCGCGTACTGCTTCCATCGCGCGTGCCGTCTTGGCCTCGCTGTCCCGGGCGCGGGCGGCTCGCAAGCGTTCGACCCGAGCGGCCCGGCCGTCGGAGCCGGAGATGGCGAGGTGTTTCATTCGGAGCTCCGCGTCGTCAGCGCCTGCACCGGGAAGAAGGCTGCGGCCGAGCGAGCTTTACGCAGCTCACGCGAGGCCGATTCGACTGTGGCCCGTTCCTCCGGTGGCATTTCGTCCAGCTTGTGCCGCATCTCGTCGGCCGACTTCGAGTAGGCACGGATCTGGTCGTCGAAGTTGCGCACGACCCAGTCGGCGGCGTCCATAGCCACGGCCGCCTCCTTGTCGGCCCGAAGATCTGCCACCTGCTGCTCCAAGGCCGGGAGGTAGGAAGGGTCGGGCCGGTAGAAGTCACAACCGGCGCACTGGAAGCGGATTCGGCAGTGGCCGCCGCCCGCCTTCACGTTGCTGGGCTCGGTACAGCCGCCGTATGGCACCGCAACGCTCTCGACTTCGTAGGCCAGCGCGTCGCCGAAGCCTTGAGGGGTACCGTGCCGGTCGACCGCGAGCCTCGCCACCGTCTTGACGGCATCCTGCTTTCTGCTGAGCGAGACTTTGTAATAGCCCATGGTGACGTCGAGAGAGCGATGGTCCATGAGCTCCCGGAGGACGTTCCGGGCGGGTCCCGGCGTCCGCATGACGCTGGGCGTAGGCGTGCCGGAAGCCGTACGGGACGATCTGCGTGCGGTCGTAGGCACATGGTTTGCCGTCGTCGTCCAGCCGGTCGTCGACAAGATCCGGAATCAGTTCGTCGACCCAGGCCCGGAAGATCCTGTTGCAGAAGTTCGGTGTGGTCATGTGGCCACGCCGAGGACGGTTGCGCTGGCCCGGGGCAGGGAAGAGCCACTGTTCACAACTGGGTACGGGAGGCAGCCGGTCCAGTTCCCTTTGCCAGGACTCGATCTCTTTGGCAGTTACCTCGCTGATGGGCAGACGGCGGCCGTGACGACGCCGTTTGTGGTTGTCGTAGAGGAGAGTCGGTTTGCCGTCGACCCACTCCAGGCAGCTTCGGTGCAAGCTGGTGACTTCGCCGGGGCGGCGGCCGGTGTCGCGGAGGATTGTGTACGCCACCTGGTACATCCGCGCGAAGTCGGCCGCTCTCCAGCCACCGCTTTCGTAGGCGGTGGAAGTGCCGAGGCGAGGGAGGTGAGCATCGAGCTGGGCGATGACATGCTCTGGGATCGCACGGCCGATGTCGTCCTCGGACGCTTCGACGGCGGCAATGGCGTGGAACTTGGGGTTCAGGGCGAACCCGCCGGGCACATGGTCCATCAGTCCTGCCTGCCGTGCGTACTCGAGAAACGCCCGCCAGGCGCGGAGTAGTGCCCGGCGGTGGCTGGTTGAGTAGTCGTGGCCGTCCTCGGGGCGCTTTGCGATGCGGAGTGTGTCCACCACGGCGCTCATGTCCGCCATGGACAATTCTTCCGGCGTATTGCCGCACGGCCGGTTGGCCAGGGCCTTGGAGGCGATTGACGCGGCGTACACGGCCTGTCTCAGATCGAGCACGGAGGGACGGACCGCGCGTCCGTACTCCTTGACCAGCTCTCGCAACCAGCCCTGTCGAATCGGCCGGAAGTCGATGACGCCATGTACGGCGATGTACTCGCGCCCGTGTCCACGTCCCGCTGTGAGTCCCACAAGGGAGCACTCCCAAACGTCGCCTGACGTCGGATCGGCACCCTCGAACTCGAGCCGTGCGCGGCGGACGTGAGTGAGCATGCCGTTCAGAACCCCGGAGGCAGCTGGGGGAAGGCCACGTACGAAACTCTCGTCGAGGTCCAGGAGTGAGAGCAGCCCTGTGGGGAGTCCGGCGACGATGCGACGGATGCGCTGCGGGACCAGACTGATCCCGGCCGCGTCGCGTTGCTGAATGCCGTACAGCAGCTCATGGCATACGGCCGAAGAGAGCCCGCACAGAGAGAACTGGGAGACCCCAGGACGGGCACCACTCCTGACATTGGGTCTGCGGCGAGCCTGGACCGGAACGTAGGTCGTCTCGAAATCCTCAGGAGTGCCCTGGAGCCAGCGGGCCTTCCGGCAGGCGTCACAACGACTCCCGTTGCTGGCGACGTGGGTGGTGCAGGCGACCACGATGCAGGTGAAAACACTGGTGGCCGGGTTGCCGGGATCCGCTGTGAAGAGCAGCTCGGCCTCGTCCCACTCGGCGGCCCGCCAGCCGGAGAGGAGATGATCCGACAGCCAGTCAGCCCAGCCGGGTGCGTCCTGGAGTGGTAGCGAGCCTGAGGCCAGGCGCGCGGACGGAGTCATCGGCCGGCCTCCGCGGAGACACGGTCGACAGCGGCGCGCAGGTCATCGTCCTGCGCGTGCAGGTATACAGCCGTGCTCGCCGACGAAGCGTGACCCAGCAGCGTCTGCACAACGTCCGGTGCCACTCCGTTGCGGATCCAGCGGGTTGCCGCCGTGTGCCGCATCATGTGTGGCCGTGCGCGAAAGCCGCAGCGGTCCCCGATCCGCTCGACGATCTGTTTGGCGTTGGAGTACGTCATGGGCCTGCCCACGTGCATGCCGGTGAGGTTCACGAACACGTAGTCGCAGGCGTCGGCTTCGGCTGTTTTCTCCCGTTCGGAGAGGTGGTCCCGGTACCGATACACCGTGCCCTCCGCCAACGGCACCACCCGGTGGCGGCCTGACTTGGCCCGCGCACCGTTCGCGTTGTCCTGGCGGGGCCGGATGTGCAGGTGAGCACCACGAGTCCGGCACCCGAGGTGCGTGGAGTCAGGCAGCAAGTGCATATCCTCCCGACGCAGCCCCAGAGCCTCGCCGATCCGCAGTCCTCCTTCCACAAGCACGGTCAGGAGAAGCCGGTCCCGAGCTGTCCGGGCCGCGCTCAGGACCTCCGCGACCTGGGGCGAGGTGAGAATCGAGGGAGCCCTCTCGATCTCGGGTGCCTTCAGCACGCGTGCCTTGACCATGAGGTGCTGGCCGCCCTCGCCCGGGGCGAAGCCGATCGGCGTTGATGTCAGTAGACGTGGCTCGCTGAGCCGTGCGGCGACCTCGTGGGCAACGTGGCCATGGATGGCGCAGAACCGGAGGAACTCGCACACGGCGGTGAGGACGGCGTTGACTGTCTTGCCCGACGGTGGCTGCCCGCGCCGCGTCGCTGTCCGCTCGACGTGGAACTTGAACCGGGTCATGTCGCCCAGCGCCGCGGCCTTCCAGTCGGTGCCCCGCCCCTGGCACCAGTTGAGGAAGCGCCCGATCCGGGGGATGTAGGCACGCTGTGTCTGCGGCGAGCGCCCCGCACCGCGTAGATACAGCGCGAACTCCCGTGCCTCCGGATGGGGGCGGTACGTCTCCTCGTCGACGAGTAGCCAGGTGACCTCTCCCGTGGTGGGCGAGACGGCCTTCTCGGTACGCAATCCCACTGAGTCATCCTCTGTTAAGTAATGTCACTCATGTGCCTCTTGGTATGACTGATAACGGCGAGGCACAGGGAGAGGACACGGCTGTCGCTCACGTCAATCACGAGGAAGAAGAGGATGCAGATAACGCGCAACGACGTACTGAAGCGCGACGGCGAGGACGTGCGCTTCCGCTCCGGCTCCAACTGCGTGGTCGTCGCCATGACGCTGGACGACCCGTACACCGGCACGGTCATCGACTTCCGCAAGGAGAAGGCGAGCGAGGTCCAGATCGACCACGTCGTGCCGCTGTCGTACAGCTGGCAGATGGGCTCCTCGCGATGGGCGGAGGGCAAGCGCAAGCAACTGGCGAACGACCCGCTCAACCTGCTCCCCGTCCAGGGCCGCGCCAACTCGGCCAAGGGCGACTCCGGCCCCGCGGCCTGGCTCCCGCCCGACAAGTCGATCCGGTGCGCGTACGCCGTCCGGTTCGCGCAGGTCGCCGTCAAGTACGAGATGGCGGTGACCGAGCCGGACCGGCAGGCGATGCTGCGGCAGTGCGGCGGCTGAGCGGACCGACGGCAAGGGGCAAAGGGGCAAAGCGGCAAAGGGGCGGTCCTGCCGCCCACGGCTTCCGCGAGGGCTGCGGCACGCGCCGCGGGACCGCTCCGCCCGCCCTGCCCGCGGATCCCGGCGGTGATCGGTGATGATCGGGCGGTGATCGCGCGGTGATCGGTACGACAACGGTTCGGTACAACCGGTGACCCGTTGTCCGCCCCGGCCTATACGCTCGACCCCACACCGGTACGGCGCCACATCCGGTGTGCGTCCGGTCTCATCAGGTCTCCGGGAGAAGCCATGCACGGCCAGGGCTATGTGCCGCCACCGCCGCCGCGACGACGCTCGACGGCGGTACTGGTCGTGCTGCGCGTCCTCTTCGTGGCCCTTCCGCTGCTGAGCATCGGGTTCCTGGCCTGGGTCTCGACGCTGTGGGCGGCCATCGAGACCCGCCGGGCGCGCGACTGGTGCGTCTTCGCGGCGTCCGTCGTCGTCATGGCGGTCAGTTTCGGCTTCCTCGCCCAGGACGACACCGACGACCTCAGCAGCTCCGAGGGCAACGCCGGCATGGTCATCCTGCTGCTCAACGCCTGTGCCTGCGCGGGCTACTTCCTGTACAGGGACGTACGCCACCACCAGCCGCCGCACCACGTGGGCCCCCTGCCCCACCAGCCCCCGGCCGCCGGATACGGCTACCCGCAGGCCCCCTACCCGCACCTCCCCGCGCACGCGCAGCCGACGGTCGTCGCGCACCCGACCCCGCCGGGCCCCGCGCCTGACGTCCCGCGGCCGCAGACCCCCGTGCCGCCGCCCCCGCCCCGGCAGACACCCCAGCCCGCCCGCATCGACCAGGTCCGCGCCGAACTCGACGAGCTGAGCGACTACCTGCGCAAGCACGACGGCAACAGCGGCCACGAGGGCGGAAGATGACCCCGTCGGCAGGGCGCGTGGTCGCCGGCCGGTATGAGCTGTCCATGCTCATCGGGCAGGGCGGCATGGGACAGGTCTGGACGGCGTACGACCGGCGGCTCGACCGGCGCGTGGCGGTGAAGCTGCTGCGCCCCGACAAGGTGGCCGGCCAGGAGGCCGACGAACTGCGCCGCCGGTTCGTGCGCGAGTGCCGGGTCACCGCACAGGTCGACCACCCCGGCCTGGTCACGGTGCACGACGCGGGCAGCGAGGGCGAGGAGCTGTTCCTCGTCATGCAGTACGTCGACGGCGCCGACCTCTCCGACCACCTCGCCGAGCGCGATCCCTACCCCTGGCAGTGGGCGGTCGCCGTCGCGGCCCAGCTGTGCGCCGTGCTCAGCGCCGTGCACGCCGTGCCGATCGTCCACCGCGACCTCAAGCCGCGCAATGTGATGGTCAAGCAGGACGGCACCGTCACCGTCCTCGACCTCGGCGTCGCCTCCGTCATGGACGCCGACACCACCCGCCTCACCCACACCGGCACCCCCATCGGCTCGCCCGCCTACATGGCACCGGAACAGGCGATGGGCGGCGCGGTCGGCCCGTACACCGACCTGTACGCACTCGGCGTGCTCCTGCACGAACTGCTCAGCGGCAACGTCCCGTTCGCCGGATCCACGGCCCTCGGCGTGCTCCACCGGCACCTGTACGAGGCGCCGCTGCCCGTGCGCCGCGTCCGCCCCGAGGTCCCCGAAGCGCTCGAAGCCCTGGTCCTGAGCCTGCTCGCCAAGGACCCGCAGCACCGCCCCGCCTCCGCCCAGGAGGTCTACGAGCACCTGGCGCTGCTGCTGCCCGCGCGCGGCATGCCCACCGGCGGCTCCCTGGACCCCACCCGGCCCTTCGTGCGCCCGCACGCCCCGTGGCCGGACCGGGCCCGCACGCCCGCGCCCCAGCCGGCCCCGGTCCCGCCCGTCGCCGAGGCCGAGAAGCCGGACATCGCCCGCGCCGTCGACGACGTCAAGCGCCTCCTCGGCGAGGGCCGCATCACCCAGGCCGTCGACATCCTCGGCGCGATCCTGCCCGTGGCCGCCGACCAGCACGGTGAGCGCTCCCCGGTCGTGCGCACCCTGCGCAAGCAGTACGCGGCCACCCTCATGGACGACGGCCAGTACCGGCGCGCCCTGCCCGAGCTGCGCCGCCTCGCCGACGAACGCGCCGCCGAGGCAGGCCGGGCCGACCCGCAGTCCCTTCGCCACCGCTACGACGCCGCCCAGTGCCTGGAACAGCTCGGCGAACCGGCCGCCGCCCTCGCCGAGTACCGCGCGCTGCTGCCGTACTACGAGAACCAGTACGTCGCGGGCGACCCCGACCTCGCCCACGACGTCCGCCGCCGCATCGGCCACCTCCTGCTCGCCCTCGGCGACCGTCCCGCCGCCCACGAGACGCTGGCCCGGCTGCTGCACGACGTGGAGCGCCTGCACGGACCAGGACACCCCTTCGCGGCCGAGGTCCGGCGCACCCTGCAGTGGCTCGGCCAGATGCGCGGCTGACCCCGCCACCCGGGCCGGGGCGAGGCGGTGCCCGAAGTCCTGGTGAATCGTTGGTCCAATGGGTTGGCCAGAGCCCGGCCACTGCCTAACATCGATCACTGCAAGACTTTGTGCACCGCCGCACAATCTCCAACGGGAGGTTTCCTTGCACCGCCGCCGTCGCACCGCGCTCCTGCTCGCCGCCGCGCCACTGCTCACCGCCTGCGGCAACGACGCGCATCCGGGTGCGGCGGCCGTCGTGGGCGACCAGCGGATCACCGTCTCCCAGCTGGAGAACCGCGTCGACGAGGTGCGCGAGGCGCAGCGGGCCGCCGTCCCGGACGAGGACCAGTACCGGCAGGTCGTCGCCCGCACCGGCACCCTCACCCGCGACACCCTGCACAGCATGATCCTGGACCGGGTCCTGCACCGCGCCGCCGAGGACGCGGGCGTGAGCGTCACCCGCAGGGAGGTCCAGCAGATGCGCGGCGGTCTTGAGGAGCAGGCAGGCGGCGCCAAGGAGCTGGAGACCGCCTGGCTGCAGCAGTACGGCGTCGCACCCGACCGCCTCGACGAGAACCTCCACCTCCAGCTGGAGGCCCAGAAGCTCGCCGAGAGCCTCGGCACCGACACCAGCCGGCCCGAGTTCTGGCAGGCCCTTTCCAAGGCCTCCGACCAGCTCCACGTCGACCTCAACCCGCGCTACGGCGCCTGGGACGTTCCAGCAGAGCAGCCGCGTCGACACCAAGCTGCCCTGGCTGCGCGAGGTCTCGGCGGCGCAGCCGGACCAGCCGGCCTGACGGGTCCGCGTCCGGCCCCCTGTGGACAACTCGGGGGGCCGCACGCGGCATGCGTTACGTTCGGAGCGTGAACGCAACCGCCGCCGACACCATCCCCGGCACCGTCCCGGCCCAGGGCCGCGTCGTCCTGCTCACCACCAGCCATCGCGTCGCCCCCGGCCTGCTGTCCTGGCCCGCCTGGCGGGCCCTGCGCACCGCCGACCGCGTGCTGTGCGCCGACGGCACGCACCCGCAGCTGCCGTATCTGCGCGAGGCGGGCATACGGGTCGACGAGGCGGCGCCGACCGCCGAGGAACTGGTCGCCGCCTGCGCCGGCGGGCACACCGCGGTGGTCGTGACGGCCGGCGAGGGCGACCCGGCCCTCACCGACGGACTGGCCCGCCTCGCCGGCACCGGCCGGGTGCCGATGCCGGAGCTGGAGCTGCTCCCCGCCTCCTACGACCTCCCGGGCGCCCGCCTGCTCGACCTCGTCCAGGTGATGGACCGCATCCGCGTCCAGTGCCCGTGGTCGTCCGAGCGCACCCACGAGGGGCTCGCCAAGTACGCCATCGAGGAGGCGTACGAACTCGTCGAGGCGATCGAGGACGGCGACCGCGAGGAACTCCGCGAGGAGCTGGGGGACGTGCTCCTCCAGGTCGTCTTCCACGCCCGGATCGCCGAGGAGGACCCCGACGCCCCGTTCTCCGTCGACGACGTGGCCGGCACCATCGTCGACAAGCTGATCCGCCGCCACCCGCACGTCTTCGGCGAGGAGACGGCGACCACCCCCGAGGAGGTGCGCGCGCACTGGCTGCGCACCAAGGCGGCCGAGAAGCGGCGCACCTCGGTCACCGAGGGCGTCCCCCTCGCCCAGCCCGGCCTCGCCCTCGCCGCCAAGCTCGCCTCCCGCGTCCGCACGGCGGGCCTTCCGGTCCCGCTGCCTTCCGGTGAGGGCGTCGGCTATGAACTCCTGGCCCTGGCGGTCCGGGCCGAGGCCGAGGGCACGGACCCGGAGGCGGCCCTGAGAGCGGCGGCCCGGACCTACCGGGACGCGATCAGGGAGACGGAGCAGCCCACCGGCCACTGAGCGGCCACTGAGCGGCCACTGAGAGGGGGCCGGAGCCCTCCGGGGGCCTCCCGGGCGCCCGCGGCCGCCCGGATACGGTCGGGGGGTGACCGACCACCCCACGCCCGACCGGCCCGCCCCCGAGCTGTTCACCCGGGAGTTCGCGAGCGACCCCTACCCCGCCTACGCCTGGCTGCGCGAGCACGCCCCCGTGCACCGGACGCGGCTGCCCAGCGGGGTGGAGGCCTGGCTGGTCACCCGGTACGCCGATGCCAGGCAGGCCCTCGCCGACCCGCGGCTGTCCAAGAACCCGGCGCACCACCACGAGCCCGCCCACGCCCGGGGCAAGACCGGCATTCCCGGGGAGCGGCAGGCCGAGTTGACGACCCACCTGCTGAACATCGACCCGCCGGACCACACGAGGCTGCGGCGGCTGGTCAGCAAGGCGTTCACACCCCGCCGGGTCGCCGAGTTCGCGCCCCGGGTGCGGGAACTCGCCGACGACCTCATCGACGGGTTCGCGGGCACCGGCTCCGCCGACCTGATCCACGAGTTCGCCTTCCCGCTGCCCATCTACGCCATCTGCGACCTGCTCGGCGTGCCCCGCGAGGACCAGGACGACTTCCGGGACTGGGCGGGCATGATGATCCGTCACGGCAAGGGCCCGCGGGGCGGAGTCGCGCGGTCGGTGAAGAAGATGCGCGCCTACCTCGCCGATCTCATCCACCGCAAGCGCGCGGCGCTGCCGCCCGAGCCGGGCCCCGGCGAGGACCTCATCTCCGGCCTGATCCGCGCCTCCGACCACGGTGAGCACCTCAGCGAGAACGAGGCCGCGGCGATGGCCTTCATCCTGCTGTTCGCGGGTTTCGAGACCACGGTCAACCTCATCGGCAACGGCACGTACGCCCTGCTCACCCAACCCGAGCAGCGGGCCCGCCTCCAGACCTCCCTCGCGGCCGGCGAGCGCGGCCTGCTGGAGACCGGGGTGGAGGAACTCCTGCGCTACGACGGACCGGTGGAGCTGGCCACCTGGCGCTTCGCCACCCGGCCGCTCACCATCGGCGGCGAGGCCATCGAGACCGGCGATCCCGTCCTCGTCGTCCTCGCCGCCGCCGACCGGGACCCGGAGCGGTTCACGGACCCCGACACCCTGGACCTCTCCCGCCGGGACACCCAGCACCTCGGGTACGGCCACGGCATCCACTACTGCCTCGGCGCCCCGCTCGCCCGGCTGGAGGGGCAGACCGCGCTGGCCACGCTCCTCACCCGGCTGCCGGATCTGCGCCTGGCCGGTGAACCGGCCGAACTGCGCCGCCGCGGCGGGCTCATCATGCGAGGTCTGCGAAGCTTGCCCGTCTCGTTCACACCGTCCGCGTCATCGTCCGGCAACGGTCCGTCGCCGACGGAAAAGTGACACACGCTCACCTCTGTGATCTTCACGTGATCTGTGCGGGATGAACTTGTGACAAGCGATCATCTGCCTATACCTTCACGGATCAGCGCGGTGTCGAGCGTCATCCACCGCGCGTCCCCGTCGTCTTGTGAAAGGTCGTCGCATGCTCTCCGGGAACGGTCGTCACCGCCGCCCCCGCCAGGCTCCCGCCCTGGTCGTCGCCGCCGGAGTGACCGGCTCCGCCATCGCGATCCCGCTCCTCGGCGCCACCGGCGCCCACGCGGCCGACGCGGCGACCTGGGACCGGGTCGCCGAGTGCGAGACCGGCGGAGCCTGGAGCGAGAACAGCGGCAACGGGTACTACGGCGGCCTCCAGCTGTCCCAGGACCTCTGGGAGCGCTACGGCGGACTCGACTACGCCCCGAGCGCCGACGAGGCCAGCCGCTCCCAGCAGATAAGAATCGCCGAGAAGATACACGCGGAGCGGGGCATCGCCGCCTGGCCGACCTGCGGCCTGGTCGCGGGTCTGGGCAGCGACCCGGCGGGCACGGGCGCGGCGGGTGACGACTCGTCGGCGGGAGCGGAGGGCTCGGGGGAGTCGGACGCCCCCGATGCGTCCGACTCGCCCGAGTCGTCGGGTTCGTCAGGTTCATCGGGCTCGTCGGGCTCGGCTTCCGAAGCGCCCTCTTCGTCCCCCTCGCCCTCTTCCTCGTCCGCTTCGTCCCCTTCTGATTCCTCGTCCGACGATGAGGATGAATCCACCAAGTCGGACACATCCCCTGAATCCGGCCTGTCCGCGAGCAGTGAACCCCGGGGCGCCGGCGGCTCGTCCAGCCCCGGCCGGCACCGCGGCGACAGCGCCGACGAGGGCTCGGCGGACGGACGTACGCCCGACTCGGGGCGGCACGCCTCGCGCGGCGAGAGTGACCCGCGGGAGGTCGCGGACGGCACCTACACCGTCCGCTCCGGCGACAGTCTCTGGGACATCGCCGACTCCCTCGGCCTCGACGGCGGATGGCGTGCGCTCTACACCGGCAACGAGAAGGTCGTCGGGGTCGACCCGGACCACATCCTGCCCGGTCAGACGCTCACGGTCCCGGGCGAATCAGACGAAAAGTAGAGGGAGTTCACGTCACGGTTCGGGATCGTATGTCCGTTTTGGATCTCGTGAGAGATAGGTCTCAGAAGCCGTGATCGTCTTTGAAAATCCGCGGAGGGCGTGGCTACGGTCAGGACCGCTCGCCATCGCGGGCTCCGGCTGCCGCAACGCCGAATCCTGCCAGCGGCCGTCCGGGAACAGTCGTCGCGTCAAGCGCCGCAGGCAGGAGCGGGGGACCCAAGGTAGGTGCCGCACCGGGCAGTTCGGCCGGTGCGGCTAGGGGTGAAGCCGAGTTCCGCGAGGAACCCGGCCGGGCAACTCAACCGGCCCGAACCCGACAGCTCACCTCGTAGGCGTCGGTGAGGGGATCAACCATGCTGTTTTCCGGCAAGGGCAAGCACCGCCGCCCGTCCAAGGCCACCCGCGTCATCGCCGTCGCCGGCGTCACCGGTGCCGCCGTCGCCGCCCCGCTGATGGCGGTCGGCAGCGCCTCCGCCGCCACCGGCTCCGAGTGGGACACCGTCGCCCAGTGCGAGTCCGGCGGCAACTGGTCCATAAACACCGGCAACGGTTACTACGGCGGCCTGCAGTTCTCCGCCTCCACCTGGGCCGCCTACGGCGGTACGCAGTACGCCTCCAGCGCCGACCGGGCGAGCAAGGCGCAGCAGATCGAGATCGCCGAGAAGGTCCTCGCGGGCCAGGGCAAGGGTGCCTGGCCGGTCTGCGGCACCGGCCTGTCGGGCGCCGCGTACACCGGCGGCGGCTCCACCAGCAGCCAGGGCGGCTCCTCGCAGAACTCCGGCAGCTCCTCCAGCGGTTCCAGCAGCTCCGGCGGCTCCAGCAGCTCCGAGAGCGCGCAGGGCCAGAGCAGCGGCTCCACCACCGAGCGCTCCACCGGGCAGAAGGCCTCCCGCTCCTCCGAGCGCCCGGCCGTCAAGAAGACCGTCACCACCCCGACCGGCAAGAAGGTCGAGAAGGGCGACGGCGAGTACAAGGTCGTCAAGGGCGACACCCTCAGCTCGATCGCCGAGGGCCACCACGTCAAGGGCGGCTGGGCGAAGCTGTTCAAGCTGAACGACGACATCGTCGACGACGCCGACCTGATCTACCCGGGCCAGCAGCTGCACCTCAAGTAGACCGCGGCGCCCCTGTCTCCCGCTCCGGTGCGTGTTCCCCCGTACGCACCGGGGCGGGATTTTCGCGCCTGTCCCGCCTCCGGGTCCGGCCCGGGTTGGGGGAGCGGATTTGTTTCGTTCGGAAACAATTTACTCTCGGTTCGGTCCGGCGGGCGGGCGATGGGCTGGCCGATCGCCCGGAGCCGGTTAGGCTCGTCCCGCAGAGCCGCTGCGGTCCTGCGGACCCGCGCGTCACACCGAAGCGTCACATTGAAGAAGGAGATGCTCGTGCCGTCCATCGACGTCGTCGTAGCCCGGGAAATCCTGGACTCCCGAGGCAACCCCACGGTCGAGGTCGAGGTCGGCCTCGACGACGGCAGCACGGGTCGTGCCGCCGTTCCCTCCGGCGCCTCCACGGGCGCCTTCGAGGCCATCGAGCTGCGGGACGGCGACCCCAACCGCTACCAGGGCAAGGGCGTCGAGAAGGCCGTCCTCGCCGTCATCGAGCAGATCGGCCCGGAGCTGGTCGGCTACGACGCCACCGAGCAGCGCCTGATCGACCAGGCCATGTTCGACCTGGACGCCACCGACAACAAGGGCTCGCTCGGCGCCAACGCCATCCTCGGCGTCTCCCTCGCCGTCGCCCACGCCGCCTCCGAGGCCAGCGACCTGCCGCTCTTCCGCTACCTGGGCGGCCCCAACGCGCACCTGCTGCCGGTGCCGATGATGAACATCCTGAACGGCGGCTCGCACGCCGACTCCAATGTGGACATCCAGGAGTTCATGATCGCTCCGATCGGCGCCGAGTCCTTCTCCGAGGCGCTGCGCTGGGGCGCCGAGGTCTACCACACGCTGAAGAAGGTCCTGAAGTCCAAGGGCCTGGCCACCGGCCTCGGCGACGAGGGCGGCTTCGCCCCGAACCTGGAGTCCAACCGCGCCGCGCTCGACCTCATCCTCGAGGCGATCAAGGAGGCCGGCTACATCCCCGGCGAGCAGATCGCCCTGGCGCTCGAACGTCGCCGCCTCCGAGTTCTACAAGGAGGGCAAGTACCTCTTCGAGGGCAAGGAGCGCTCCGCCGCCGAGCTGACCGAGTACTACGAGGAGCTGGTGGCGGCCTACCCGCTGGTCTCCATCGAGGACCCGCTGTTCGAGGACGACTGGGCCGGCTGGAAGGTCCTCACCGACCGCCTCGGCGACAAGGTGCAGATCGTCGGCGACGACCTGTTCGTCACCAACCCGGAGCGCCTGGCCCGCGGCATCGAGGAGGGAAGCGCCAACGCCCTGCTCGTCAAGGTCAACCAGATCGGCTCCCTGACCGAGACCCTGGACGCCGTGGAGCTGGCCCAGCGCAACGGCTTCAAGTGCATGATGTCCCACCGCTCCGGCGAGACCGAGGACGTCACCATCGCCGACCTGGCCGTCGCCACCAACTGCGGCCAGATCAAGACCGGCGCCCCGGCCCGCTCCGAGCGCGTCGCCAAGTACAACCAGCTGCTGCGCATCGAGGAGATCCTCGACGACGCCGCGGTGTACGCCGGCCGCAGCGCGTTCCCGCGCTTCAAGGGCTGAGTGCCACCGCCGCAGGAAGCGTCGTACGTACGTCCCCGTACTCGGTCCCGTACCGTGTGCGGGGACGTACGCACGTATGAAGGTGGACGGGAGACGGGGACATGGCGGTGCTGTGCTGTCCCGGGGGACGACCCCCGGACCCCCGGCCGGGCTGTGAGGCGGCCGACGCGGGCACGCGGGGCGGGACTCCGTGACCGGCCGGGACCGTTTCTCCACCACGACCAGGATCCGGATCATCGGGGAGCAGACCGCGGCCCGGGTCTACCGCTCGCAGACCAGGCGCCAGGCCCGCCGCTCCCGGCTGACCGGCCGGGCCGCGCTGCTCGCGATGGTGCTCTGCTCGCTCGTCGTGGCACTCGCCTACCCGATACGGCAGTACGTCGCCCAGCGCGCCGAGATCGCCGATCTGCGGCGCGCGCAGCACGAGACCCGGCAGCGGGTCGAGGATCTGCGCGACCTCAAGGCGCGCTGGCAGGACGATGCGTACGCCGAGCAGCAGATCCGGCTGCGGCTGCATTACGTGATGCCGGGCGAGACGGGGTTCGTCGTCGTCGATCCGAAAACGGCCGAGCAGGCGCGCGCCGGTCTCGGCGCCGCCGACCGCCCCTGGTACCGGAACATCTGGGACGGGGTCGACAAGGCCGACGCCGCAGCAGCCCGCCGGCGGTGACGTACGCGCCGGCAGTGACCCAACAGGAAGACCAGCAGAAGACAGTCATGCAGACTCCCCCGCCCACCACCGCGCGCACCGAGCCCACCGACGCGGACGTGGAGGCCTTCAAGCAGCAGTTGGGCCGCCCGCCGCGCGGCCTGCGTGCCATCGCGCACCGCTGCCCGTGCGGACAGCCCGACGTCGTGGAGACGGCGCCGCGGCTGCCCGACGGCACCCCTTTCCCCACGCTGTACTACCTGACGTGCCCGAGGGCGGCCTCCGCGATCGGCACGCTGGAGGCGAACGGCGTGATGAAGGAGATGACCGAGCGGCTGGCCACCGACCCGGAGCTGGCCGCCGCCCACCGCGCCGCGCACGAGGACTACATCCGGCGGCGCGACGAGATCGAGGAGCTGACCGGCTTCCCGAGCGCGGGCGGCATGCCGGACCGCGTGAAGTGCCTGCACGTGTTGGTCGCCCACTCGCTGGCGGCCGGTCCCGGCGTCAATCCGCTGGGCGACGAGGCGATCGCGATGCTGCCCGAGTGGTGGCGCAAGGGGCCGTGCGTGTCGCCGAAGGACGGACCCCTGGACGAGGAGGACGGCAAGTGACCCGAGTCGCCGCCATCGACTGCGGTACGAACTCCATCCGGCTGCTGGTCGCGGACGCCGACCCCGCCACCGGCGAGCTGACCGACCTGGACCGCCGCATGACCATCGTGCGGCTCGGCCAGGGCGTCGACCGCACCGGGCGGCTGGCCCCGGAGGCGCTGGAGCGCACCTTCGCCGCCTGCCGCGAGTACGCCGGGGTCGTCGAGGAGCACGGCGTCGGGCGGCTGCGCTTCGTGGCGACCTCCGCCTCCCGGGACGCGGAGAACCGGGACGACTTCGTGCGCGGGGTGCTGGACATCCTCGGCGTGGAGCCGGAGGTCATCTCCGGCGACCAGGAGGCCGAGTTCTCCTTCACCGGTGCCACCAGGGAACTGAGGGGGCGGGACGACCTGGACAAGCCCTACCTGGTCGTGGACATCGGCGGCGGCTCGACCGAGTTCGTCGTCGGCGAGGACCGCGTGCGCGCGGCCCGCTCGGTGGACGTGGGCTGCGTGCGGATGACCGAGCGGCATCTGGTGCGGGACGGCGCGGTCACCGATCCGCCCACCGGGGAGCAGGTCGCGGCGATGCGGGCCGACATCGGGGCGGCCCTGGACCTGGCGGAGGAGACGGTGCCGCTGGGCGAGGCGCGCACGCTGGTCGGGCTGGCCGGTTCGGTGACGACGGTGTCCGCGATCGCGCAGAACCTGCCGGAGTACGACTCGGCGGCCATCCACCACTCCCGGGTCTCCCGCGACCGGGTCCGGGAGATCACCGACTGGCTGCTGCGCTCCACCCACGCCGAGCGCGCGGCGATTCCCTCGATGCACCCGGGCCGGGTGGACGTGATCGGGGCGGGCGCGCTCGTGCTGCTGTCGATCATGGAACGGACGGGCGCCGAGGAGGTCGTCGTGAGCGAGCACGACATCCTCGACGGGATCGCGTGGTCGATCGCGTAGGCGGCGGGAAACAGGAGAAGGACGGGGACTGACCCGCGGCATCGCGCGGGCGCCCCGGCGGAGGAGATTGCGGTGGGCGCGCCGCTCGTCCAGGAGGGGCTCAGCCGGCTGCGACCCTCCCGGCGTGCAGTCGGGCAAGGCGCGCGACCTCGTCGTCGCGGAAGGCGGAGACCTCGCGGCAGCGCTGGCTCATGACGAACTCGCCGAGGGTCATACACAGGTCCATGCGCTGAATGCACACGCCGACCATGAACGGCCCATCGGTGGCGCGGTACATCCGGACCCCGTAGTACCCCTCTTGGCAGTCCCGGTCGTTGTTGAACCGACACCCGGTGCACGTCTCGGGCAGACGTACAGGGCGGATGCTCTTCGCGTACAGCGTGCGTCCGTCCGGCAGGCGGTACCGCACCCGCTGATCGGACGCGCCGGCTGTGACGATGCGGCGGACGGGTACGGCGCCGAGGTGGTCGACGACGGCCTGCATGGCGTCGAGAGAGGCGCCCCCGTCCTCCAAGTGACACGAGCATGCGTACGACGGCGGAGCGGCTGTGACGCTCGATGACGCGCAGTACGCGCTCGACGTGGCTGCGGTGGGGAATCACGATGTTCGCGGACACCTTGACCCCGTGCGCTGTCGCGGCCTCGACCGTGGAGTCGAGGGCGGCAAGCTTGCGTTCGGCGAGCTTCGGGGAGGCGAGGCGCGGGCCTTGTACGGCGGCGAGTTCTTCGGGGGTGGTGCCGAACACGGAAAGATTGATGCGGTCGAGGCCGGCCTTCGCGGCGGCGGGCAGGACGGCGGCGCCGTTCTCGCCGTTCGGGGTGAGTCCCACGGTGAGCCCCAGCCGGCGGGCAACCGTGATCAGGCCGGGCAGGTCGGGGTGAAGGGTGGGTTCCCCACCGGTGAAGTGGACTTCGTTCGTCGGCAGGCTGCCGCGTATCGCGGCGAGGGCGAAATCGGTGTCGGCGGGGATGCGTGCCGGCAGGAAGCCGGCGCTGTTGGTGCGGAGGTAGATGGAGACACGACCGGAGCGTCCCGGGGTGCCGGCGCGACGGCCTACGTGGTGCAGGGCGAGTTCGAGCGGGGGGCCGAAGTGGCGCGCGAGGCGCTTGCCGTCACCCAGCAGGCCGAGGCGACACTCGGGCGGCAACGCCTCGGCGCGCTCGCCGCGCGGCTGCCCACGACCAACACGGTTGCGGGGCAGCTGCGCGGCGAGTTGGTCGCGGCTCTCGGCTAGCCGCTTGTCTCCGAGTCCAGCCATGCGAGGTACTCGTCGCTGCCCTTCGTGATGGGCGTTGCGATGACCTCGGGTGTGTCGTAGTCGTGCACGGCCTGAATGTGCGCGACAAGTTCGTCGTACCGGGCGGCGGTCGTCTTGTAGAGCACCCGCCACTCGGTGTCGGTCTCGATCTTCCCCTCCCACCGATAGACGCTCGTCACGGGTCCGTCGATCTGTGCGCAGGCGGCGAGGCGTTTGTCGACCGCTGTCGCGGCGAGGTTCCGCGCCTTGTCCTCGGCGTCGGTCGTGGTGAGAACGGCGAGGTGATCGGCCACGGTCCCCCCTCTCGGCTCGGGTGTGGCGCGACCGTACCGCAGAACGCAAAACGGCGGCCCGCCGATGGAGACGGCGCCGCGGCTGCCCGACGGCACCCCTTTCCCCACGCTGTGTGTGCGGATGACCGAGCGGTATCCGGCGCGGGACGGCATCGCGTGGTCGATCGCGCAGGCGGCGGGGAACAGCCGTCTGAGCAGGGGTGACAACGATTGAGCGGGTGCCGGGGGGCCTTTCGGGGGTCCTCGGCGGCGCGCTGCCGAGAACCTTCGTGAAGTTCTTCACAAGGAATTGCGCCCTGTCGGACGAGGAAAGCGCGCTCCTTGACCCTTTTGGGGGTTCAACTGCCCTTTGAACATGTTCAGTACGGTGCCCCGAAGGGGCCGCGGAGAGCCCGCGCGAAGGGGTGGTCCACCGCCCCGGGAAGGGCGGATGGGCAGCTCACGCGGCATTGACAACGGGGTCTCCCGGGCGCCGGTTCCGCCGCCCGCCATGATCTCCGTCACGTGGGCGGCGGATAGTAGCACAGCTGCCGCCGAACCTTGTGAAGGGGCGCACGATCGACCCCCCTCGACCGGGTGGATACTCGATGGCATGAGCACCACGGAGCGTCCCAGGATCCTCGTAGTAGGCGGTGGGTACGTAGGCCTGTACGCAGCTCGACGCATCCAGAAGAAGATGCGTTACGGCGAGGCGACCGTCACCGTCGTCGACCCGCGGTCGTACATGACCTACCAGCCCTTCCTCCCCGAAGCCGCCGCCGGCAACATCTCCCCGCGGCACGTCGTCGTCCCCCTGCGGCGCGTGCTTCCGAAGGCGGAGGTCCTCACCGGCCGGGTCACCACCATCGACCAGGAGCGCAAGGTCGCCACGATCGCCCCCCTGGTGGGCGAGGCGTACGAGCTGCCCTTCGACTACCTGGTCATCGCGATGGGCGCGGTCTCCCGTACCTTCCCGATCCCCGGCCTCGCCGAGCAGGGCATCGGCATGAAGGGCATCGAGGAGTCCATCGGGCTGCGCAACCACGTCCTGGAACAGCTCGACAAGGCCGACTCCACCACCGACGAGGAGATCCGCCGCAAGGCGCTCACCTTCGTCTTCATCGGCGGCGGCTTCGCCGGCGCGGAGACCATCGGTGAGGTCGAGGACATGGCCCGCGACGCGGCCAAGTACTACAAGAACGTCTCCCGCGAGGACATGCGCTTCGTCCTCGTGGACGCCGCCGACAAGATCCTCCCCGAGGTCGGCCCCAAGCTCGGCCAGTACGGCAGGGAGCACCTTGAAGGCCGCGGCGTCGAGGTCTACCTGTCCACCTCCATGGACTCCTGCGTCGACGGCCACGTGGTGCTGAAGAACGGCCTGGAGGTCGACTCCAACACCATCGTGTGGACGGCCGGCGTCAAGCCGAACCCGGCGCTGTCCCGCTTCGGCCTGCCGCTCGGCCCGCGCGGCCACGTCGACACCGAGGCGACGCTCCAGGTCAAGGGCACCGACTACATCTGGGCCGCGGGCGACAACGCCCAGGTGCCGGACCTGGTCGGCCGCAAGGCGGGCAACGAGAACGCCTGGTGCCCGCCGAACGCCCAGCACGCGCTGCGCCAGGCCAAGGCCCTCGGCGACAACGTGATCTCGGGCATGCGGGGCTTCCCGCAGAAGGAGTACAGCCACGCCAACAAGGGCGCGGTGGCGGGCCTCGGCCTGCACAAGGGCGTCGCGATGATCGTCGTCGGCAAGATGAAGATCAAGGTCAAGGGACGCCTCGCCTGGTACATGCACCGTGGCTACCACGGTCTCGCGATGCCGACCTGGAACCGAAAGATCCGCATCTTCGCGGACTGGACGCTCGGCATGTTCCTCAAGCGCGAGGTCGTCTCCCTCGGTGCGATGGAGACCCCGCGCGAGGAGTTCTACGAGGCCGCCAAGCCGGCGCCGGCCGTGCCGAAGGCCGCCACCGCCGACCAGAGCGAGAAGGCCGCCAGGTCGGAGAAGTCCGAGGAGAAGGCCAAGGCCTCCTGACCTCCGGTCACCGGCCCGCCCGGCACCCGTAGTACCCCGGGGGCGCCGGCCGTGCCTCCGCCGTACTCGCAGGGCCTCGAAGGGGCCGCCCGCCATCCGTGGTGCGGGCGGCCCCTTCGCGCTGCGCGGGCGGCGACTCCGGTGGTGTGTACAGGTATTTTGCCGAGTTGTAACGCGTGCCGGGGAGTGTACGCCGGGCTTCCAGGTGTTTACGTGGTGTCGGACATTCCGGGATCGCTTGTCACGGAGGTATGCCATGGCTGACGCCGCGCTGCGGCTGCAGAACCTCTTCGAACAGTTGCTGGGAGCGCCCCTGCCGGTGCGCATCCGCGCCTGGGACGGTTCGCAGGCGGGTCCGCCCGGCGCACCGACCCTTGTCGTCCGCAACCGCAGGGCTCTGCGCCGCCTGCTGTTCAAACCGGGCGAACTGGGCCTGGCCCGCGCCTGGGTGGCCGGGGACCTCGACATCGACGGCGACCTCTACACCGCCCTCGGCCTGATGGCGGGTCTCGTCTGGGAGCGCGGCGAGGACGCCCGCGGCCTCGTCGAGGCGCTCCGCGACCCCGAGGTCCGGGCCGCCGTACGCGGCCTCGTCAAGCTCGCCGGGCCGCCGCTGCCGCCCGCCCCGCCGCCGGAGGAGGTCCGCCGGGTCCGCGGCCACCTGCACACCAAGCGCAGCGACAGACGGGCCATCAGCCACCACTACAACGTCGGCAACGACTTCTACGAACTCGTCCTCGGCCCGTCCATGGTGTACTCCTGCGCCTACTGGCCCGCCCTCCCGGCCGACGGCGGCACCCTGGAGGACGCCCAGCGCGACAAGCTCGAACTCGTCAGCCGCAAGCTGGGCCTGAGCCCCGGTCAGCGCCTCCTCGACGTCGGCTGCGGCTGGGGTTCCATGGCGATCCACGCGGCCCGCGAGCACGGCGTGAGCGTCGTCGGCGTCACGCTCTCCCAGGAGCAGGCCGCGTACGCCCGCAAGCGCGTCGCGGGCGAGGGCCTCACCGAGCGGGTGGAGATCCGCGTCCAGGACTACCGGGACGTCACCGACGGGCCGTACGACGCCATCTCCTCCATCGGCATGGCCGAGCACGTCGGCGCCGAACGCTACCTGGACTACACCACCGACCTGTACGGGCTCCTCAAGCTCGGCGGACGGCTGCTGAACCACCAGATCGCCCGCCGCCCCCAGCGGGACGAGTCCGCCTACAACGTCGACGAGTTCATCGACGCCTATGTCTTCCCCGACGGCGAACTGGCCCCCGTCGGGACCACCGTCACCCAGTTGGAGCGCGCCGGGTTCGAGGTGCGCGACGTGGAGTCGATCCGCGAGCACTACGCGCTCACCCTGCGCCGCTGGGTCGCCAACCTGGAGTCCGAGTGGGCGACCGCCATCCGGCTCGTCACCCCGGGCCGCGCCCGCGTCTGGCGCCTGTACATGGCGGCCTCCGCGCTCGCCTTCGAGCGCAACCGCATCGGCGTCAACCAGATCCTCGCCGTGAAGACCCCCGACTCGGGCGGCTCCGGTCTGCCGCTGCGCCCCCGCACCTGGCACTGAGCACGCCGTACGCCCCCTCCGGGTACGCGAAGGGCCCCGCTCCCACCCGGGAAACGGGGCCCTTCGCGTACCCGCCGGCTACTCCGCCTTGATGGCCTGGAGCACGTTCAGCCGCGCCGCCCGGCGGGCCGGCCACAGTGCCGCCAGGACACCCACGACGGCGGCCAGCAGCAGGAAGACGCCCATCCGGCCCCAGGGCAGGACCAGTTCGTACGTCGCCATCGACGCGCCCAGCAGCTCACCGGCCGCCCAGCCGAAGAACACCCCGAGGCCGATGCCGAGCACGCCGCCGAACAGGGAGATCACCAGGGACTCCAGGCGCACCATCCGCTTGATGCCCTTGCGCTCCAGACCGATCGCCCGCAGCATGCCGATCTCCTGGGAGCGCTCGAAGACCGACATGGCCAGGGTGTTGACGACCCCGAGGACGGCCACGATCACCGCCATCGCCAGCAGGCCGTAGAGCATGTTCAGCATCAGCGTGAAGAGCTGCGCGATCTCGTTGGAGAGGTCCTTCTTGTCCTGGATCTTGATCGCCGGGTTGGTGTCGAGCGCCTTGACCAGGCTGTCCTTCGCGGCCGACGAGGCCCCGCCGGACATCTTCACCATCACCTGCATGTCGACCGGTTCCGACTGGTGCGGGGCGACGGTGGGGAGGTCGACCATGATGCCGCTGATCATCTCGTTGCCCTCGTAGACCCCGGCGACCTTCAACCGCTGCTTCGCGCCGTCCTCGTAGGAGGCGGTGAAGGCGGAGCCGGCCTTCCAGCCGTGCTCCTTGGCGGTCTCCTCGTCCACGACGACATCGGTGCCGCCGATCTCGAAGGCCCCCTGCACGACCTTCAGGTCGGTCAGCTCGCCGATCGTGGAGCCGGTGACTCCGATGAGGTACTCGGTCTCCCCGCCGATGCGGGACTCCGCGTCGCGCAGCGGGCTGAGGGCGGTGACGCCGTCGGCCTTCGCCAGCTTCCCCGCGACATCCGGGGCGAGCCAGTTGCCGTTGGCCATGGAGACCACGTAGTCGGCCTTGATCGACGCCGACGCCATCTTGTCGATCGCCTTCTGCAGGCTGCCCGCCATCACGGTCATGCCGGTGATCAGGGTGAGGCCGATCATCAGCGCGGAGGCGGTGGCGGCGGTGCGGCGCGGATTGCGCACCGAGTTCTGCCGGGCGAGCTTGCCCGAGACGCCGAACACGCGCAGCAGCGGCGCGGCGGCGGCGATCAGCGGGCGGGACAGCAGCGGCGTCAGGATGAACACGCCGATGATCAGCAGCACCGCGCCCATGCCCATCGGGGCCTGCCCGTCCCTGCCGTCCATCGTCGTCGCCACGAGGACGACCGCGACACCGGCGGCCGAGAACAGCGCGCCCAGCGTGTTGCGCAGGACCAGCGACTTGGTCGTCGCCTTGGCGTGCACGCTGCTCATCGCCGCGACCGGCGGGATCTTCGCCGCCCGGCGGCCCGGCAGCCACGCCGCCACCATGGTGACCAGGACGCCGACCGCGAGGGCCGCGAGGACCGTGCCGGAGGAGACCACCAGCGGCCCGTCGGGCACCTCGCCCAGCGAGCCCATCAGGGCGCGCAGCCCGGCCCCGATGCCGATGCCCGCGAGCAGGCCGGTCACCGCGGCGACGACGCCGACCAGGAACGCCTCCAGCAGCACCGACCGCGTGACCTGCCGGCGGGAGGCGCCGACCGCCCGCATCAGGGCCAGCTCCTTGGTGCGCTGGGCCACCAGCATCGTGAAGGTGTTGGCGATGATGAACGTACCGACGAACAGCGCGATGCCGGCGAAGACCAGCAGCCCCTGCTTCAAGCCCTCCATCGACGCGGCGATCGCCTTCGCCTGCCGGTCGGCCAGCTCCTTGCCGGTGGTGGTCTCGACGAGGTCCTTCGGCAGGGCCTCGTCGAGCTGCGCCTTCAGCGCGGCCTGCGAGACACCGTCCTTCGCCCTGACGTCGATCTCGTCGTACGTGCCCGCCTTGCCGAAGAGCTTCTGCGCGGTCGCCGTGTCGAACAGGGTGAGGCTGCCGCCGGCCGCGACGTTGCCGTCGTCGGTGGTGAAGACGCCGGTGACCTTCGGGGTGAGCACCGGGCCGTCGACCGACATCCGCACGGTGTCGCCGACGCCGTAGCCGGTGCGCTCGGCGGTCCTGGAGTCGATGAGGATCTCGCCCTCGCCCTTCGGGGCGCGCCCGTCGACCAGCGGGTACCGGGCGTCCTCGGCTCCCCAGTAGTTGCCGCCCTTCGTGCTCCAGCCGTCGCCGATCAGGCCGCCGTCCTTGTCGGCGACGGCGGTGAAGCCGGACACCACGCCGACGGCGGAGGCCGCGCCGGGCACCTTCGCGCTGTCGTCGAGCAGGGCGTCGGTCAGCTCGGGGTCCTCGCCGACCTTGTCGCCCTCGGCGTGCTGGTACTCGGTCGTCACGGCGACGTCGACGTGGTCGAAGCCCTTGGCGGAGCTGTTCTGCTGGGCGTCGGAGATGGTGTTGGTGAAGACCAGGGTGCCCGACACGAACGCCACGCCGAGCATCACGGCGAGCACGGTCATCAACAGCCTGGCCTTGTGCGCGAACACGTTGCGCAAGGCGGTACGGAACATGGGCCTTCTCTGTCCGGACGTACGGGGCGGGGGAGGGGAGAGGAGGGGAGGGGAGAGGAGGGGACCGCGAGGACGGGCGTCAGCTGGTGCGGCCCTTGGCGTCGAACCGCTTCATGCGGTCCAGCACCGAGTCGGCCGTCGGCCCGTGCAGCTCGTCGACGATGCGTCCGTCCGCGAGGAAGACCACCCGGTCCGCGTAGGCCGCGGCCACCGGGTCGTGGGTCACCATCACGACCGTCTGCCCCATCTCCCGCACCGAGTTGCGCAGGAAGCCCAGCACCTCGGCGCCGGAACGGGAGTCGAGGTTTCCGGTCGGCTCGTCACCGAAGATGATCTCCGGCCGGGAGGCCAGCGCCCGAGCCACGGCCACGCGCTGCTGCTGGCCGCCGGAGAGCTGGGAGGGGCGGTGGCCGAGCCGGTCCGCCAGTCCGACCATCCGGATCACGGAGTCGAGCCACTGCTTGTCCGGCTTGCGGCCCGCGATGTCCATCGGGAGGGTGATGTTCTCCAGCGCGGTGAGCGTCGGCAGCAGGTTGAACGCCTGGAAGATGAAGCCGATCTTGTCCCGGCGCAGCTTGGTCAGCTGCTTGTCCTTGAGCGAGCCGAGTTCGGTCTCGCCGATGCGCACGGAGCCGGAGGAGAAGGTGTCCAGCCCGGCGACGCAGTGCATCAGCGTGGACTTGCCGGAGCCGGAGGGGCCCATGATCGCGGTGAACTCGGCCTGCCGGAAGTCGACGGAGACCCGGTCGAGGGCGACCACCTGGGTCTCGCCCTGGCCGTAGATCTTGGAAAGCTCCGTGGCGCGTGCGGCCACGGTGGTGGACCGGTCGGCGATGGGTGCGGTGGTCATGGAAGGGCGCTCCTGTCGGTACGGAGTGTGCTCGGGGACGTTCCATCCATCGTCCCGTCCGAAGGGCGCCGTGTAGTCAGCCGCTGTTCCGGTTCCGGGGGGCGACTTCGGTCGGACACCGGGGGCCGGCGTCATACCTGCGGATGACGACCACCCCCGAGGGGGCGCTGCCGCGCCGGGCCGGAGGGAGGGCGGCCGGGGGGAGGCGAAGCGGAGTGACGGTGAGTGTGAGGGGGGAGCAGGGGAGAGCGCGGGGGAGCGGGAGGGAGCAAAGGGGATCGAGGGGAAGCGGGGAGGGCGCGCGGGGGCGCGAGGAGGGCGCGGGCGAGAACGGGGCGGGCGTCCTTCTCGACACGGTGAATTCCCGTCATTCCGCATGCGTCGCCGGCCGCCGCGCGCAAGGCTGTTGGCATGTGCTGATGGCCTGACCCGGGAGCTGATGCCCACTCAGGCGCCAATAAAATAAGACAACATCGGTCCTCCCGCCCGCTGTTCGGGAGATGCGTCCCGATAGGCTCAAGACGCTCGACGCGGAGCCCATGGCCTGCCCGGATGGTGGAATGCAGACACGGCGAGCTTAAACCTCGCTGCCCCCTTGAGGGCGTGCCGGTTCAAGTCCGGCTCCGGGCACAACCACTGTCACCGCGCGTGACCAGCGACAACGGCCCCATGGGGCCGTTTCTCTTTTGCCGTTTGGGCGCACCGTGGGCGCACCCATGTGGTCAGGAGTTCGTCCAGATGCCGGTGCCTTGGTCGCGGACTTGCGCCCACAGCTCCAGGAGGCGCCCGTACTCCGTCGCGCGGCTCTCGTCTGCCGGCTGGGACATGAGAGCGCGGATCGCTTCGTTGACGCTCGTCGTGTACAGGCAGGGGCGACCGCAGGGCGGGCACGGGGAGGGCATACCGCCACGTTATGGGGCGGGTCTGACATCGGTCACCGGCCGGGTGTGTTCTATTCTGCGTTCGAGGTGGCCGGTGTGTGGCCGCCCCAGAACGGACTGATCATGACCGCTCCCGTGCCGCCGGTGACCGAGCCGGACGCCTCCGCCCGTATCTGCCCCGGCGACCAGCGTGTCCCCTGCGCACGGTGCCGCCGGACCACCCATGAGTACGGCTAAGTACGGCCCCGGTGCACGCAGCCCCTTGTGCGACTACTGCGACGCCGAGGCCGTGACGACCTGGGGGCGGCCCCTGCCCGCTACTCGGCCGGCCCTGGCGTCGTAGGGCGGGTGGCCGGCTCGGCCGGTTGCAGGTCGCGGACCATGCAGTCGTACAGGGGGGCGTCCTCCCACGGGTGGGAGGTGCCGACGCGGCGGTACCCCCAGGCCAGGTAAGCCCGGCGAGCTGGGGCGGCCTCGGGCTCGGGTCGTACGGTCAGGGTGACGCGCTCGGCGTGCACGTCCTCCAGGAGCAGGCTGTGCAGGCGGGCGGCGACGTGCTGGCGGCGCCAGGCGCTGCGCACAGCCAGTTCGATGATCACGAACGTGCGCCGGCCGTCCTCGCGGGTTTCCTCGGCGGGAAGCTGGACGTCCTGGAGGTTGGTCCACCATCGGGTGTCGGGGGCGAGGTAGTAGCCGTAGGTGAAGCCGACGACCTGGTCGCCGTCGTGGGCGAGGACGAGGCGCATGCCGGTGCGTTTGGCCTGCACGGCGTAGTGCTCGATGAAATCCGCGATGTCCCGAGGGCCCTCCAGGTAGGGCGGGGCGGCATAGATCTCCTCGTACGCCGGCAGGAACGCGTCCAGGGCCGTAGCGGCGTCCGGACCGTCGTGCCGGGTGTAGGCCAACCCCTCGGGCGTCATGCGGCTTTCCTCTCCTGTACGTACTCCGTCAGCTCCTCGGCGGCCTGGCGCGCGGAGACGGCGTCCACGTCGCTGAGGAGGTCCACCACCTCGGACAGGCGACGGAGGACCCGCCCGGACTCCACCTCTTCCAGGTGGCCCAGGCTCTCGGTGGCCTGGGCGGCTGCCTCGTCGACCTCGCCGCAGGTCACCAGGCTACGGGCGAGGGTGAGGCGGTAGAGAGCGCGGTTGCGGCCGTAGGTGCGGTCCTGGTGGTCGAGGGCGGCGCGCAGGAAGGCGACGGCGCGGCCGTGGTGACCGGTCTCTGTGTAGAGCAAGCCCTGGGCGTAGTCCAGTTCGGCGTGGCCGTGGAATGCCGCCCAGTCCGGGGCGGGCCGACCTCTGTCGGCGCGCTCCACCAGGCGCATGGATTCAGCGAGGCGCTGACGGGCTGCCGAGCCGTCCCGCAGGAGGGACAGCGCCCGGGCCTCCCGGGAGGCGATGAGGGACTGGAGGACGGGAGAGCCGTAGCGGGTGGCCCGTTCCTGGGCGGCGCGTGCCAGGTCGTAGCCGTCGCGGGGGCGTCCTGTGTAGCTGGCCTGCATACTCAGGGAGGCCAGCACGAGAATCTCCAGGGAGGCCTCCCGGAGCATCGTGGCGGTGGTCAAGGCGTCCCCCCAGTAGGAGGTGGCCGCGCCCTGGTCGTCGACGTCGTAGTGCAGCCAGGCACAGTGCTCGGCGGTCTCGCCGGCGAGCAGGCGCAACTGTCGGCCGATGGTCTCGGGAAACTCCCGGGTGTTGATGACGCGGCGGACGCGGCGGAGGTGTTTGGCGGCCAGGGAGAGGACGTCGCCGCCGCCGTAGGCGTCGTCCAGGTGGTACAGGGACCGGAGTCCTTCACGCAGCTCCAGCACGTGGGCGGTGCCGACGGCTCCCGTGCTGCTCGGCGGCGTAATGGGGGTCTCTCGGTGCGGCAGGGCGACGGCGGCGGTGACGCCGATGGAGTCGGAGAGGAATGCCCGTCGTTGCACGCTGGTGCCTTCCTGTGCGAGGAGCGTTGCTCCTCTCACGGTGACACCGGCTGGGGGGTTGTGGAAACCAAGCTCCACAGGGTCTACGCCGAACATGGCATGGATCACTCGCCATGTCAGTGCCCGGGGAGTTGGGGGCGGCACTTCGTGTTTCCAGCGGCGGACGTGACGGCTGGTCACGGTGACGGCCTCGCCCAAGAGGGCGGCTGTCGAGTCAAAGGCCCGGACGAACTTGCTCGTTGTGTCCCAGCCCTGAGCGATACACGCTTGCTCGAAAAGCGTTGGCCCCTCGGCCACGTCGTAACTCCACTCGTCCGACCGTCTACCGACCGTAGCCGGTGCCGCAGATACGGGATGTCCCCTCGCACGAAAATGTCCGCCTGAATGTCCGCCTGCACGTCCGCGCGGCGGCGTTGTCCGGCTGTTGGCTTGGAGGGCGGGCCCCTTGGGCCCGTCTCCGTAAATGCACGACAGCCGCTTGGGGGCGTCAGCATGGCGAGCACTACCACCCGCGACAGCGAGACGGTGGACCGGCTACGGCCGACCTGGCGGCCGGTCGCTTCCTCGACCGGTGACCCGGCGTACAGCGGAGTCCTGCAGAGGGACGACCAGGTCGCCGAGGACGCCCGGCAGATGGTGGACACGGTGCTGGCCGTGTGGAGCCTGGAGCGGCTGGCGGACGACCTGAAGGTGGTCGTGTCGGAGTTGGCGAGCAACGCGGCCCGGCACGCGAGGGGCACGGTCGTACGGATCGCGGTGACGAGGACGGCCCGCTACCGCGTCCGGGTGTCCATCACCGACAAGTGCCAGGCCATGCCTCAGCTCCAGGTCGGGGACCCGCTGGCCGAGTCCGGCCGGGGCCTGCGCCTGGTCGATGCGCTGTCCAGTAACTGGGGCGTCATTCCGCTGCCCTGGGGCAAGCAGGTGTGGGCGGAGGTGACCGCGTCGTGACGACCGCCGCGGTGCTGCGGCCGCCCTACCTGCCGCGTGAGGACGCGCTCTTGGCCATGACGGTTGTGGACGGCACATGGAATGCCGTCACCGTGCCTGCCACCTGGGGGCACCTGGTCCTGGAGGTGCTGGCGGAACGGACCGGGCCAGTCCTGGAGGACCCGGCCGCCGGCCACCTGCTGTGGGTGATCCCTCCCGGCGGCGCGGACGCCTGGCCGGACGCCACCGCGGCCGGGGTGCAGGTGCACGGCGACGCGGCGGAACTGTTCGTGTGCGGTCTGGACGGCTACCGGTCCGGGATGCGCTGGCTGCGCGTGCCGACGCCCCGCAGCTGGGAGACGGACGCACGGCTGCTGCGCCTGGGCCTGGAGTGGGTCCTGGGCCCCCTCGGCGACGCGGAGCCCATACAGGTGTGCATCTCCTGCGGGGCGCCTACCCGGGACGGCCGCCTGCTCGCGCGGCACCTCGGCGACGCGGGGCCCGGCTGGGAGGTGCACGCCTGCCCGCCCTGCTGGCGGGAGATGGTCCGCGGCGGCCCCGGCCGCCACCTGCGTGTGGTGAGGAGAGGCCCCCTGTGACGCGAACCGAAGTGGTCGTGTGCTCGGTGACCTGCGCGGCGCTGCTCGCGGCGCTGCTGCTCGCCGCCACCACCTGACCCCCTGAGACTCCCGCCCTGGGCCGGTACGGCACACCGACTGGCTCTCCCTGCCTGGACCCGCCCCCTCGCGCGGTCCCCGGCCCGGGGCGGGGCAGTGTTCCGGCCGGCCCTCCGTGGGGGAGTGAGGCGGCCGGGACACCACGGCCCCGGCCGCCTGGACCCCTTGGTGGTCGGGGCTGACCTGGCAGACCGCCGTCATTGACCAGGGCGGCCGACCTCCCATGAGGAAACCCATGATCAAAGAGGGCGCACACACCTACATCGACGGGCAAGGCTCCGTGGTGCCCTACACGGGGAAGTACGCGGTCAAGGTAGAGGACCCGTTCGCCGTGATCCGCGACCGGTGGCGCGCGGCCGGCGTCTCCGACGGGTACGCCTACCGTCCGCTGCGCGTCGAGTTCGAACTCACCGACCGCTGCAACGACAGTTGCAGGAGCTGCGGCATGGGGGCGCGGCCGGTGTCCGAGGGCGTGACCCTGTCGGACGCCCAGCTCGACCGCCTGGTGACCCAGTTCGCCGACGTGGGCCTGTCCTCCGTGGCCATCACGGGCGGGGAGCCGTTCGTGTCCAGCCGGGCCCTGTACCGGTTCATGGACATGGCGCGCGGCACGGTGGAGATCGGCAAGCTGACGACCAACGGAATCTGGGGGACGCCGACGGGCACCCCGCACGTCTTCGAGCGCCTGGCCGCCAACGGCTTCCTGGACACCCGCCTCTTCGTGCCCCTGCTGATGGTGTCCGTCGGCGAGCAGACCACGCCCCTGGACCGGATCGCCCGGATCATCCACCACGCCACCACCGAGTACACCGACCGGGAGCTGGGCATCGCGGTGTCCAGCCTCGCGGCCCCGGACGACCGCAAGCACCGCATCTACGAACTGCTCGACCTGTACGAGAAGACCTACGGGGACTTCCCCCACGACCGGGTCCACTCCACGATGCGGGTCTACCTGGAGAACGAGCGCCTTGAGGACCAGGCCCCCATCAACCGGCCGGGCACGACGACCGTCACCCGGTGGATGAACTCCTGTTACGACTGCTTCGCACCCACGGTCGGCACGTATGTCCTGCCGTGCGCGCTCATGAAGGTGAGCGGGGACCTGTACTCCTGCGCGGCGTTCAACGTCCCGGAGAAACTCGGGTTCGGCAACCTGTTCCGCGAGGAGTTCCGGGAGATCCTGGCCCGCGTCAACTCCAGCGCGTACGTACGCACGGTGCGCGCCGGCGGCGGCCTCAAGGGCGTGGGCGAGGTCATCCCACGGGCGGTCACCGACGGCATGACGTGCGGCAGTTTCTGCGGCTCCTGCAAGCTGCTCATCGACCGCTTCGAGGCGGCGACCGGCCAGCAGGAGCCCGGCGGGCGCCTGCCCACGTTCATCCCGCTCCAGGGCCTGACCGTGCGAGAGGGGCAGAGCGCGTGATCGAGAATCTCGTGACGGGCGTCCTCATGTCCGTCAGCGGCAAGCCGCAAAGCGAGTGCCGGAACCGGGACCTGCACCTGTTCCACGGTCTCGGCCTGGATAGCCTGGCCCTGATGGAGACAGTGACGGCCCTGGAGAAGGTGGCCGACTGCTCGATCCCCGACGAGATCACCGGGCAACTGGCCACGGTCGGCGACCTCCAGGAGGCGGTGCAGCAGTGCGCGAGCGGCGCGGTGAGCCGGATCGCGGAGGCGGAGGCATACCTCCTCGGCCACACCAGCGCGCACTTCGAGCGGGCCGGCCGTTTCCGGGCGGCCAGCGAGCGCCTGCGCGCCAGCGGCCTGGACGACGCCGACATCCTCGTGGACCTCGGCGCCGGCTACACAGAGCTGGACTTCTACCTGCGCCATGAGTACGGGTGGCGTGGCCGGTACGTCCCCATGGACGCCTGGGTGGACGGCACGTTCGACCTGGGCACCTGGCGTCCGGCGCGGCCGGTCGGCTGGTACGCGGCCCTGGAGGTGCTGGAGCACCTGGAGGACCCGGCGGACCTGGTCCGCCGGATGAAGGAAACCACGCTGAAGGGGTTCGTCGTGACGACACCCAACAGTGACGTAGTGGATGTTTTGGCGCAGGACCCCACCCACGTGACACCGCTGGACGAGAAGACTCTCCAGGGGTGGGGCCTGACCACCAGCCTGCACAACTTCTACGGCCGCTACCAGGACGGTATCTGCGGCCTGTGGCGAAAGGACTGAAGTGGACCTGACCGATAGGAAGATCCTCGTCTTCGGTGTCCTCACCGAGACCAGCATGGGCTTCAAGATCGCCGAGGCGGCCGTGCGCGCAGGCGCTGACGTGATCCTCGCCAACGCCCCGGGCCGGCCGAGCTCCATCATGGGCCGCATCGCCGGGCGGCTGCCCAAGGCTTCGGTGGCGTGCCTGTCGGCGGACATCACCAAGCCGGACGACCTGGCCGCCCTGGCCGAGGAGATCGGCGGCCACTGGGACCGGCTGGACGGCGTCGTGCACGCCGTGGCGTTCGCGCCCCAGGACGCGCTCGGCGGCAACTTCCTCAACACCCCGTTCGAGTCGGTGGCCACCGCCATGAACGTCTCGGCCTACTCCCTCAAGGGCCTGACGATGGCCGTGCTGCCGCTGCTGGAGAAGAGCGAGGCAGGGGCGTCCGTCGTGAGCCTCACCTTCAACGCGACCGTCGCGTGGCCGGTGTACGACTGGATGGGCCCGACCAAGGCCGCCCTGGAGGCGACCAACCGCTACCTGGCCCGGTACCTGGGCCCCAAGGGCATCCGCGTCAACGCCGTGGACTCCGGGCCGATCACGACCATGGCAGGCAAGAGCATCCCCGGGTTCGACGAGCTCGCGAAGGCGTGGCCCGAGCGGGCGCCACTGGGCTGGGACACCTCGGACGCCACGCCCGTGGCCGACACCGTCGCCTTCCTGCTGAGCAACGCAGCCCGGGCCATCACGGGCCAGGTGCTGCACGTGGACGGCGGGTTCTCCGCCGTGGGCGCCTGATCGGGCGCCGGCGAGGCGGGTGGATTTAGTCGAACGTGGAACAACTTGTCACACGTTCGAGTGACTAGTGCCCCGTGCCTGCTTTCCCGTGGCCAGTATGTTCACTGGGATGCAGAATGACAGCCACGTTTCGGCCAGTTGGCCGTGACGTGGGCAGGCTCCCGGCGTCCCCCGTGGCGTCGGGCAGGGCGGCCCCTTCCATACTCCGCAGGTAGGGCGAGGGGTCGTCACGAGGTGGGCCCGGCGCTCTTATCGCCGGGCCCACTGCCATGTATACGGAGCCCCGGACCAGTTCGGTTGCCGGTGTCCCCAATCTCACCCGGGCGCACGGGGGCGTGGCGGTGCCGGGTGAGCCACGGCGAGGACCGGCGGCCGGCCCTTGCGTCCGTGCGCCCCGCCAGGGGTTGATTTCAGGCCGTGCGCCCGGTGCGCCCAAGACGGGCGCACGAGACAGGATGAGGCCACCTGAGACGGCCTGAGACAGGATCAGGCGGGGGTGAAGGTGCAGGTCAGCGCTCTGACCTGGGAAGACGCTCCGGTTCAAGTCCGGCTCCGGGCACCAACTCCAAGACTTCGCTTGTCTGCGACGACAGCCTCGCCGAGGCGTCTCTGCTCTTCTGAACTGTCCCGGGTGTGCAGGGCGGCAGTGTGGCCCGGTCAGCGCTTCGTTTCGCCGAGGGCGGCGCGGAGCCAGTCGAGCGAACCGGTCTCCAGGACGGCGTCCGCGAGGGCCTGGCCGCTCTTGGTGACGATCCGGCCGCGGCTGTTGTCGATCCACCGCTGGGCGTTCTCGTATCCCTGGGCTCGGTATTCGATGCCCTGGATCATGCACTCCAGCTTGTCGGCGTCCCTGGCGCACACCGCCTCGGGCGACTCGCGTGCCTCGTACTCGCCGATCAGGTCGGCCACGGTCTGCGCCAGTGCCTCGGGCATGCCGGCGACCTGATCGGCGGCGATCGCACGTGGGTCGGCTTCGCCGGCGGTGTACTTCTTGCCGAGGTGGTTGACGTCCCCGGTGCGCGTCTCTCCGGTGTCGTGCCAGACGGCGAGGAAGGCGGCCCGCGCCGGGTCGGCTCCTTCGAGCTTGGCGATGACGGACGCGATCAGGCTGGTGCGCCACGAGTGCTCGGCCACCGACTCTGGGTCCTTGACGCCCGCCATCCACCATCCGGTGCGCTTCGTCTGCTTGAGCGTCCCCGCCTCGTACAGGAAGTTCGCCACCGCGGAAAGGTCGTCTGACACTTCGGGTTCCTCTCACGCCTCGGCGAGGCGGATTGCACAGTGGATGCTCTCCAGCTCCCGTCTGCCACGTGACGAGGGCTCCCGGCCATCCAACATGATCGGTAGCCGGTCGCGCAGGGCGCGTGCGGCAGCTCCTGAGCGCAGGAGGTTGGGACGGAGTTGGAGCAGGGACCACACGCTGTGGATGTTGAGGGCCACGTATCCGTGCCCAGGTGCGAGGCCCTGGACGAGGTGGTCGAGCAGCCGGTCTCCGGGTGCTGCATCTCGCCGACCCAGTACGCCCAGTAGTTGAGGTTGGCGGCCTCGCCTGCGTCGTCCTGGAGGGCCGTGTATCCGGTTGCGGTCGCCCTGGCGGGCGGCGACGGCCACCACCGAACGGCCGTTGAGCCAGCCCGTGAGCCAGTCGTCGGGGCGCTCGGTCCTCTGCTGGTGGGCGAGCCAGTCGGCGGTGTCCGTGGCGGTGTCGTACCCGGACGGCGACGGTCCGCGCCGGGGCCGGACAGGGGCGGGCAGGGTCCGTACCGGCTCCGGGGGCACTCCGTTGAGGGGCCCCGCCAGTACGGCGCCCGGCTCGCGCTGCATCACCATCACCGAGAGGGGACTCTCCTCGGCCATCGCTCTCCTGTCCACACCGTCCTGACCATCGGCCTTCCGCTCCTTGCCGTGCTGCCCCGTGCGTACGGCCGGGTGCGGCACCAACCCACCGAGGAGTTGTTCCTGCACTCTTGATCGTCGGCCCGTTCCTGGAACAGCAGACGCTCGTGCGGCCAGGCAACCGTGGCGGGGCCCTCCTGCCAGAGGCCCGGTACGGGGAACTGCGCAGCCACGACCCCGCCGAGCCCGCCCCGGCCTGGCTCGTCGACGCGGTCGGGGAGCCGTGGCCCGACCTCGACGTGACCGGCCGGCCGTCCGGCGAATACCGCCCACGTCCGAAGCAACACGGCCGGGCGCACCAGTCTCCGCGAGCCCGCCCGCCGCCTGATCCTCGCCCGAAGGCTCCGGGTTTCTCGAAAGCACTCCGCGCGCAAAGCCCTCTGACACCGAATCCACAGGTCCCCCGGCTACTTTCGCCCGGCGAGAGCACATGGCCGCCTCCTGTCGTGAGGCCGGAGGAGAGCAGCAGAGGGAGCACTCCGTGACTGAACCGCGTACAGAGCACGAGGACCGTGAGGGTACGGACGCCCACGGGCACCGGCGGCACGAGCCCGGGTCGCCCGGATTCGCGTCGCGGCGCCGGTTCATGCGGCACGCGTTCGCGGCGGCGGGCGTCGCCGCCTTCGGAACGATGGCCGCCGTCTCCAGGGCGGGCGCGTCCTCGGACGCGTCGTCGGCCGCCTCGACGGCCACCCCGGCGGCCACCGCATCGGGCGTCCCCTCGGGTGCGCCGAGCGGGGGGCCCGGCGGCGGGGGGCCCGGCGGGCCCGGCGGTGGCATGGGGATCAAGGACGAGTTCGTGGGCGTGACAACGGACGGCACCGTGATCGAGGACCTCTACACCCTCCACAGGACCGGCGTGTCCACGGGGCGCAGCGTGGCCGCGGCCAAGGCATGGCTCGCCTCCCTCACGGCCGCGCAGCGCGAGGCCGTGACCTTCCCCGTCCAGGCGTCCGACTACACAGAGGACCAGTGGCGCCTGTGGACCAACGTGGACGGCGACCGCGACGCGGGCCTGAGCCTGCAAGACATGACGAAGGCCCAGCGCCGCAGGGCGCTGGCGATCCTGAAGGCGGGCATGAGCGCCCGCGGGCTGGAGAACGCCGACAAGGTGCGTCATCTCAACCTCTACGGAGGGCAGTTGGTCGATCTCACCGACCAGTTCAACGACGAGCTGTACTGGCTGACCATCATGGGGACCCCGTCGGCCACGGAGCCCTGGGGCTGGCAGTTCGAGGGGCACCACCTGGTCATCAACTACTTCGTCCTCGGCGACCAGGTCGTCATGACCCCGACCTTCATGGGGACCGAACCCCGCGTGGCCGACTACGGCATCGACAGCGAGTACGAGGGCACGAAGAGCTTCGAGGACGAGCTGGCCGCCGGTTACGCACTCCTGCGCTCCCTGAGCGCGGACCAGCGGGCGGTCGCGGTCACCACGAGCGCCACCAGCGACATGGACCTGACGGCCGGCGCGTACTCGGACAACGCGGTCATGCCGTACGAGGGCATCGCGGCCGGCGAACTGAACTCCGCTCAGTTGGCGAAGCTGTGGAAGATCGTCGAGCTGTTCGTCGGGAACGTCGACGAGCGTCACGCCAGGATCAGGATGGCCGAGATCAAGAAGCACAAGGACGACACCCACTTCTCCTGGCACGGCGCCACCACCGACGACACGCCGATGTACTACCGCGTCCACAGCCCCGTCGTACTCATCGAACTCGACTCCCAGGACCTCGGGCCCATCGGGAAGGCGGCGGGATGGGAGGCCGGGATGACCCAGCGGCACATCCACGCCATCATCCGCACCCCCAACGGCAACGACTACGGCAAGGATCTCCTCGCCCTGCACCTGGCCCACGACCACTGACGCGACCGGCCCCGCCCGCCGGACCGCGTGGGCGTTCGTACTCAGGCCGCCGGTGCGCCGGGTACTCAGGCTCCCCAAAGACTCCCGCTCCCGGCTGAGCAGGTGAGCCCTGCCCGGCGCGGGCCGCGTCCGGCAGGGTGGTGGGCGGGGAGGGTCGCCTCTCCGCCCGGCGCCGGTCGCGCCGGGCGTCGTCCGGGCGCGAGTGGAGTGTCGTATGGCCGTCATGTCGTGGTTGCGGGTGCTGGTCGCGGGTGCCGCCGTGCTCGGACTCGCCGGGTGCAGCAAGGCCGACCGGGCGGTGGCCGGCGCGCCCGCGTGCCCCGAGGGGCGCTCAGCGCGGCCGGCACCGCGCGAGGCGGAGGCGGGTACGGCCTGGGCGTGGGAGCCCGCGTTCGGGGCTCCCGTCGGTGGCCGCCGGGAGGGCGCGGTGCCCGGCTGGACCGACGTCGTCTCCATCGCGGACGCCGGGTACACCACCGTGGCGGTGCGTGCCGACGGCACCGTGTGGTCGTACGGCACCAATGTCGGCGGCTCCCTGGGCCACGGCTCCCGCGAGCGCCACTACGAGGCGCAACCCCGGCGGGTGAACGGCATCGACGACGCGCGCGCGGTGTACGGCAACGGGGCGACGTTCTACGTCGTGCTCCGGGACGGCACCGTGCAGGCCTGGGGGAGCGACCGGTTCCTGGTGAAGGGCGGCAAGCGCGAGGGCTACGACGGCGTGCCGGTCCCGCAGCCGGTTCCCGGCCTGAAGGACGTGGTCTCGATGGGGCCCGGCTCCCTGAACGCCTTCGCCGTGCGGTCCGACGGGCGGGTGCGGGGCTGGGGCATCAACCTCACCGATGTCCTCGGGGACGTCGACGGCACCCGCCTGACGACGGTCCGCCGAGTCGGCGGGGTGGTCGGCGTGGCCTCGGCGGGCGAGGCCGTGGTCGCCGTCCGGGCCGACGGGCGGGTCTGCGCCTGGGGGAACAACGCGCACGGTCTGCTGGCCGTCGAGCCGCGCGGGGGACAGACGGGACGCCCGGTGCTGGTGCGCGGACTCGAGAACGTCGTCGAGGTGGCGGGCGGCAACGACGTGGCCTACGCGCTGGACAAGGACGGCGTGGTCCACGCCTGGGGCCGGGGCGCGGGCGGTGCGGTGGGCGACGGCGACACCTCGGACCACGTCACGGCGAGGCCGGTGCGCGTCGAGGGCCTGCCCGAGATCCGCCGGATCGCCGCCTTCGGGCTCACCGGACTCGCCATCGACACCGAGGGCGGGCTGTGGGGCTGGGGGTCCGGCCTGGGCCTCGGCCGCCACGCCGAGGGCGGCGCCGCCCGGCCGGTGCGGATCCCGCTGCCCGCGCCCGCCCTTGACCTGTCGGGCCGTCACGTCATCCTCCGGAGCACACCGGCCGACGACGGCGGCGCGCCCGCGGGCCGGAACTCGCGCCGGTGAGAACGGAGTAAGTTTCCGATCGGGTGAACCGCGCCCAACGGCCCGCGCGACCCCGGGCGTGAGGGGAATCACTGATCGGCGTAGCGTGTTGAGCGGCAGGGCAAGGGAAAGATCCTCCCCAAGCAGTAGGGTCATTCCTTTGCCGTTCTATTACTCTTGAGCCAAGGCTGCGCCGTGTGGCCATGGAGGAGTGAAATGAGGAGCAGAAACCCGGTCTTCTCGCGACGGGGGTTCAGCCGCGACAACGGCTACGCGGGCTTCAACGCCGCGCCGCAGGCCGGGGGACCCGCCGTCGCCACGCAGGGCAACCCGTACGCGCAGGGCGCACCGTACGCCCAGCCCGTCGGGAACCCCTACGCACAGAACCCGTACGCCCAGCAGGACCAGCAGTACGGCGCGCCGCCGCAGGCGCCGGCCACCACCGGCCGGATGACGATGGACGACGTCGTCATCCGTACGGCGAGCACGCTCGGCCTGCTCGTGGTGACGGCCGCGCTCGCGTGGGCGCTGCTGCCGGTGGACGACGCCAACATCAGCCGTTCGTACGGCATCGGCATCGGTGCCGCGCTGATCGGCATGGTCCTGGCGTTCGTCCAGTCCTTCAAGCGCAAGGCCTCGCCGGCGCTGATCCTGGCGTACGCGGCGTTCGAGGGCGTCTTCCTCGGCGTCGTCTCCAGCGTCGTCGACAACCGCATCGCGGACGGCGCGGCCATGCAGGCCGTGATCGGCACGATGGCGGTCTTCGCCGGTGTGCTGATCGCCTACAAGGCCGGCTGGATCCGCGTCAACCGCCGCTTCTACGGCTTCGTGATGGCCGCCGCGCTCGGCTTCGTCTTCCTGATGATGGTGAACCTGCTGTTCGCCGTCTTCGGCGGCGGTGACGGCCTCGGCTTCCGCAGCGGTGCGCTCGGTGTCGTCTTCGGTGTCATCGGCATCATCCTGGGCGCCTGCTTCCTCGCCCTGGACTTCAAGCAGGTCGAGGACGGACTCGCCTACGGCGCCCCCCGCGAGGAGGCCTGGCTCGCCGCCTTCGGCCTCACGCTGACGCTGGTCTGGATCTACCTGGAGTTCCTGCGCCTCATCGCGATCCTGAACAGCAACGACTAGCCGGCGACGGCCGTCGGACCAGTACGACCGCCGAAGGGCCCCGGGTGCGAACCCGGGGCCCTTCGCCGTGCTGGAGCGCTGGAGCGCCGGCGACGCGCGCTCACCGCAGCTTGCGCGCGGCCCTTCTCAGGTCGTACTCGTGGACGATCGCCTTCGCGTAGCCGTACGAGAGGTCGTGCTCGTGGCGGAGCCAGCTGACCTTCTCCTCGAAGCGGAAGAGCGCGGGGCCGTCCTCGACGGCGCGCAGCCAGTCGGAGACTTCACGGCCGGTGCACTGGGGGATGCGGGCGAGCAGATTGCGATGGGTCTCCTCGGAGAAGACTTGGGACATCGGCGCCTCCGGGCGAAAGGGGATGTGAGCCGGTCCTTCAGGTCACCGTGCCTGAGCGTTCGCCCGTTGGCAACAGTCCCGCAGGGCCGCGTACGCTCGCGCCGTGGTTGATACGACGCCTTTGACCCGTGCCGTGGACGACTTCGCCGACCGGCTGCGGGCCGCTCCGCAGAGCAGGCTCCAACGCGGCGCCGCCGCCGAGGCGCTGGGCCTGGCCAGGGAGTTGGCCCGGCGTGCCCAGCTCGTGGAGGAACCGGGGGCCCGGCCGCGGGAGATGCCGGACGCGGGGATGTTCGCCGCCGCCGACCAGATCGCCGTCGCCGCACACGACTTGGCCCTCGTGCTGGAGGACGAGGGCCAGGTGGAGGAGGCGGCGGGACTCGTGGAGGAGGCGCGCAAGCGGGCCGGGGTCTGAGGCCGCGGGCCGCCCGGGGACGGGAGGACCGGCCAACTACAGGGACGCGATGACGCGGTCCGCCAGGATGTACACGCTCTCCTCGCCGCAGGCGAAGGTCAGCGTGTAGGCGCCGGAGATCCCCGAGCCGCCGAGGAGGTACGGCGTCTGGCCCGCGCCCAGCGCGGCGGCCAGGCGCTCCGCGGTCTCGCGGTGGCCCGGGGTCATGCACAGGGTGGTGCCGTCGGCGAAGACGTACACGTCGAGGGTGCCCAGCGGGCCCGGCCGGACGTCCGCCAGCGCGACGCTGGACTCGGCCAGCTCCTCCAGCGTGGCGACGGTGCGCTCGTGGTCGTTGACGGCAGGCGAGGGGTTCGGCACGAAGTCCGGGTGCGAGGGGTGGCGGCGGCGGGCGGCGGCCAGTTCGGCGGACTCCCGGGGCGCGTGACCCCCGTGGACGGCGTCCTTGGCGGACGGCTCCTCGGGGTCCGTGCCCGGCTCGATCACCGGTTCGAGGCCCACGAAGTCGGTCTGGCGGGGCAGGAACAGCTCACTGTCGGACAGGCCGAGCAGCAGGGGCGCGTCCGGGACGTCCCGGGACTCCTGGGCTGCCCAGAAGGCCCGCGCCTCGGCGAGTTCCCGCTCACGCTCCTCGGCCAGGGCCTCCGCGACGGCGGCGCGTATCTCCTCGGCGTCGGCGGTGGTGCGGGCGGCGGGCACGCGGCCTCGCGTGGCGGCGGCGCGGCTCTCGGCCAGTTCGGCGTGCAGGGCCGTCACCTGCCCGCGCAGCACCAGAACGCTGCGCAGGACGGCGACGCCCACGGCGCCGGTGGCGGCCGTGGTGAGCAGCAGGGCGATCGGCATGGCGCTCACTGACGTACTCCCGGTTCAAGGTAGACCCCCGACTTCCTACATCAGCTTGAATGGAGGACTAATCGTCTGTCAGTGCGTAACGTCACGAAACGGACAGGACTTTGGGCCCTGGGGATGCCGGTGTGGCCGCTCTGACCTGCGTAAATCAAGGGGGCGGGAGAGGTAGGTCACATCCTGGGGCAGATTGGGTCACAAAACGGCCCGGAACCCCGGGAGTACGGGGCTCCGGGCCGCGGCGTCACGCTGGGTCTCCCGCGCGCTACCGACCGTCCTGCGATTCAGCCCCCGGCCGGTCAGCTCAGGCGCTCGACGACCATCGCCATGCCCTGGCCGCCGCCGACGCACATCGTCTCCAGGCCGAACTGCTTGTCGTGCCACTGGAGGGAGTTGATGAGCGTGCCGGTGATGCGCGCGCCGGTCATGCCGAAGGGGTGGCCGACGGCGATGGCGCCGCCGTTGACGTTCAGCTTCTCCAACGGGACACCCAGGTCGCGGTAGGAGGGGATGACCTGCGCGGCGAAGGCCTCGTTGATCTCGACCAGGTCGATGTCGTCGATGGTCAGCCCCGCGCGGGAGAGGGCCTGCCGGCTCGCCTCGACCGGACCCAGGCCCATGATCTCGGGGGAGAGGCCGGAGACGCCGGTGGAGACGATGCGGGCGAGCGGGGTCAGGCCCAGCTCGCGGGCCTTGGTGTCGCTCATGATCACGAGGGCGGCGGCGCCGTCGTTGAGCGGGCAGCAGTTGCCGGCGGTGACCAGGCCGTCGGGGCGGAAGGCGGGCTTGAGGCCCTGGACGCCCTCCAGGGTGACGCCGGCGCGGGGGCCGTCGTCCTTGGCGACGACGGTGCCGTCGGGGAGGGTCACCGGGGTGATCTCGCGCTCCCAGAAGCCGTTCTTGATGGCCTCCTCGGCGAGGTTCTGCGAGCGGACGCCGAACTCGTCCATGTCCTGGCGGGTGATGCCCCTGGCGCGGGCGAGGTTCTCGGCGGTCTGGCCCATCGCGATGTACGGGTCGGGGACCAGGCCGTCCTCGCGCGGGTCGTGCCAGGTGGTCCCCTCCTGCTCGGCGACGGCGGCGGTACGGGCCTCCGCCTCGGCGAACAGCGGGTTGCGGGTGTCGGGCAGACTGTCGGAGTTGCCCTTGGCGAACCGGGAGACCGTCTCGACGCCGGCCGAGACGAAGACGTCGCCCTCGCCGGCCTTGATGGCGTGCAGGGCCATGCGGGAGGTCTGGAGCGACGAGGAGCAGTACCGGGTGACGGTGCAGCCGGGCAGGTGGTCCATGCCCATCTCGACGGCGACGATCCGGCCCAGGTTGTTGCCCTGCTCGCCGCCGGGCAGGCCGCAGCCGAGCATCAGGTCGTCGATGTCCCGGGGGTCCAGCTCGGGGACCTTGGCGAGCGCGGTCCGGATGATGGTGGCGGCCAGGTCGTCGGCGCGCAGGTCCTTCAGGGAGCCCTTGAAAGCGCGGCCGATGGGGGAGCGGGCGGCTGAGACGATCACGGCTTCGGGCATCACGGCTCCAGTGGCGAGTGGGCAGGGCTTGGTTGGGAAGTTACCCGGACGTATGGCCCGGGTCACGGGGGCGGTGGTGTGACATGGACCGCAACTGTCCAAGCGCTTGCTTTGACCTCCGGCAGCGGTGCTCACATGCGGAGCAGTGCGCAGTCGCGCGGAGTCGCGCGGAGCAGTGCGGAGCAGTGCGGTGTTGCGCGGAGTCGCGCGGAGCAGTGCAGTGTTGCGCGGAGTCGCGCGGAGCAGTGCGGTGTTGCGCGGAGTCGTGGCGGGCGGGTCCGGGGACGGCGCCCCGGACCCGCCCGCAGGACCGGTCGGCCCCGTCCTCAGCCTCCCCCGGAGGGGGCACCCCCGACCGGGCTGGTGGGTTCCGCCTCCGCGACCCTCCGCCGCCGACGGCGCTTCAGCAGCGCCCAGGGCCCGCGCGGTCCGGCAGGCATCGCCGCCGCGACCTCCGTGCCCGCCTCGGAGGCGGCCTCGGCCGCCGCTCGGGCCACCGGCAGGAAGCCCTCGCGGCGCAGCGCGTCGGGGTGCTCCTCCTCGGCCGGCCACAGGCCGAGCGCGGCGCACACGGACGGCAGTACCGCCATCGCGGCCGTGGCGTATCCCTCCGCCGAGGGGTGGTAGTTGTCGGGGCCGAACAGCTCCCGCGGATTCTGCGCGAACTCCGGCCCGAGCAGATCGCCCAGCGACACGGTGCGCCCGCCCTGCTCCACGACCCCGATCGTCTGGGCCGCCGCCAACTGCCGCGAGGTCCGCCGGGCCAGCCAGCGCAGCGGCTGCCGCACCCGCTCGATCGTGCCCAGGTCCGGGCAGGTGCCGACCACCACCTCCGCGCCTGCCGTGCGCAGCCGCCGTACCGCACCCGACAGGTGCCGCACTGAGCGGGTCGCCGGCATCCGGTGGGTGACGTCGTTCGCCCCGATCATGATCACGCAGATGTCGGGCACCCGCCCGTGATCCCCGAGCACCAGCGCCACCTGCCGGTCCAGGTCGTCCGAGCACGCCCCGGGCGAGGCGACCGAGCCCAGTTCCACCGGCCGCTCCGCCACCGCCGCGAGTCCCGACGCGAGCAGCGCGCCCGGCGTCTGTCCGGCCCGGTGCACGCCGAGGCCGGCGGCCGTGGAGTCGCCCAGCATCATCAGCCGCAGCGCGGGCTCACCCGCGGTCGGCAGGGTGCCGCCGTACAGTCCGCGCGCCTCCGGCACCCGGTCGGGCGTACCGATGCCCACCCGGCGCCTGGCCAGCTGCACCTCCGCAAGGAGCAGGCCGACCGCGGCCGCCCCGGCCAGCCCGATGCCGCCACCGCCGTACGCCGCGCCGGCCGCGATCCGCCGGGCCACCCGCGCCCTCGACATACTCGTCATACGTCCCCGCCACCTCCTCCAACCCGTACACCCACTCCTTGCCCCGTACGGACGGTCGCCCAATCTCAACGGGGAGTGAACGACCGCCACGAGTCATCGGCGGGCCGGCAGGCCATAGGCTGGCGGTACCGATATCGACCATTCTTTTGCAGCATCCGGAGACCACGGTGCAATTCCACGACTCGATGATCAGCCTCGTCGGCAACACCCCGCTGGTGCGGCTCAACAGCGTGACCAAGGGCATCAGGGCGACCGTCCTGGCCAAGGTGGAGTACTTCAACCCGGGCGGCTCGGTGAAGGACCGCATCGCCGTGCGCATGATCGAGGCCGCGGAGAAGAGCGGAGAGCTGCGGCCCGGCGGCACGATCGTCGAGCCGACCAGCGGCAACACGGGCGTGGGCCTCGCGATCGTGGCCCAGCAGAAGGGCTACAAGTGCGTCTTCGTCTGCCCTGACAAGGTGTCCACGGACAAGATCAACGTGCTGCGCGCGTACGGCGCCGAGGTCGTCGTCTGCCCGACGGCGGTCGACCCCGAGCACCCGGACTCCTACTACAACGTCTCCGACCGGCTGGTCCGCGAGACGCCGGGCGCCTGGAAGCCGGACCAGTACTCCAACCCGCACAACCCGCTCTCCCACTACCACTCGACCGGCCCCGAGCTGTGGCAGCAGACGGAGGGGAAGATCACCCACTTCGTCGCGGGCGTCGGCACCGGCGGCACCATCTCCGGCACCGGGCGGTATCTGAAGGAGGCCAGCGACGGCGCGGTGAAGGTGATCGGCGCCGACCCCGAGGGGTCCGTCTACTCCGGCGGCTCGGGGCGGCCCTACCTCGTCGAGGGCGTCGGCGAGGACTTCTGGCCGACGGCGTACGACCGCGATGTCGCCGACGAGATCGTCCCCGTCTCCGACAAGGACTCCTTCCAGATGACCCGCCGCCTCGCCAAGGAGGAGGGCCTGCTGGTGGGCGGCTCCTGCGGCATGGCGGTCGTCGCCGCCCTGGAGGTCGCCGCACGGCTCGGCGAGGACGACGTGGTGGTCGTCCTGCTGCCGGACAGCGGGCGCGGCTACCTCAGCAAGATCTTCAACGACGAGTGGATGGCCGACTACGGCTTCCTGGAGGACACCGGTCCCAGCGCGCGCGTCGCCGAGGTCCTGAACCACAAGGAGGGCGGCCACATCCCCTCCCTCGTCCACATGCACCCGGACGAGACGGTCGGCGAGGCCATCGAGGTGCTGCGCGAGTACGGCGTCTCGCAGATGCCGATCGTCAAGCCCGGCGCCGGCCACCCGGACGTGATGGCCGCCGAGGTCGTCGGCTCGGTCGTGGAGCGGGAGCTGCTGGACGCCCTGTTCGCCAAGCGGGCCTCGCTCGAAGACCCGCTGGAGAAGCACATGTCCGACCCGCTGCCGCAGGTCGGCTCCGGCGAACCGGTCGCGGACCTGATGTCGGTGCTCGGCGTCGCCGACGCGGCGATCGTCCTCGTCGAGGGCAGGCCGACCGGCGTGGTGAGCCGGCAGGACCTGCTGTCCTTCCTGGCCAAGGGGAAGTAGCGCCGGTCCTCGCCGAGGGCGGCAAGCCGCCGGTGCCGGCCCCTCGGCCGGTGATCTTCGTGGACTTCGCGGAAGTGGAACGCGCACGTCATGTGGGCGCAGCAGGCGCTTAACACGGGACCGGCAGAGTGAGGGATGTCGGCAGGGACTGGGAGCGGCTCCCCGGTCCCGCCGGCGCCGAACGGCGTCACGGACCTTCCGGAGCGGCTCCCGGACCTCCAAGGACGCCACGGACGCGTCACCCGGCCGTGAGGCCCGGTATCGCGCGTCCCCCGCGGGGACCGCCGTCGTCCCGCCCCTCAGTAATGGGGGTGCGGCGGTCCCCGCGCAGTCTTCTCCCGGCCGCCCCTCGGTCCCTCAGTCCTTCCAGGTGTCGTCCTTGTCCGCGCGACGGCGCCCGAAGAGGCCCGGATTGGTGCGGGCGGCCTGGACGACGTTGACCCCGACGATCCCGGCCCAGGCGACCAGCAGCCCGGGGAGGTGCGCGACGCCGCCGCCGATCGCGGACAACGGGACCGCGAGGACCAGCGAGACGATGCCGAAGCCGAAGCGCTCGCCGAAGGAGTCCGTGGTCCGCGGCGCCCGGCTGTCCCGGGCCGCGGCCATCTGCTGCTCGGCGAGCTGCCGGCGCACCCGGCGCTCGACCGCGGTGTCGATGCGCTGATCGACCTTCTCCAGGAACGAGTCGACCAGCGCCGACTCGTACTCCTCACCCAGCTCCCTGCGGGTCCGCAGGGTGGCGTCGAGTTCCTTCTTGAGGTCGGTGTCCCGCCCGTCCATTCCCGTCATGCCCCCACGGTAGACAGCCGGGACGGCGCGGGCACTGGGGATAGCCCCCCGCTTGCGGCGGGGGAGGACCGGTGGGGGAAGACCCTTGGGGGGCGGGCCGCGAAGGACGCTCGGCGTCGTCCGTTCCACCGCCCCGCTGTATAACAGTATGCAGATATCGAGGCATGTGAATAGGTGGAGGGGGAGCACGCCATGAACGGGACCGGCGGGGCCGACCGGACCGGTGGGGCCGGTGGGACCGACAGTCCGGCCGCGCGGCTGCAGGCGCTCTTCGAGGGACACCGGCTGACGCCGACCCAGCGGCGCATCGCGCACAGCATGGTCCGCCGCGCCTTCGACGTGCCCTTTCTCTCCAGCGTGGAGCTGGCCGAGCTGGCCGGGGTCAGCCAGCCGTCCGTGACCCGCTTCGCCGTCGCCCTCGGCTTCGACGGCTACCCCGCGCTGCGCCGTCACCTGCGCGAGGTCGCGCCCGCGGAACCGGCCGCGGACACCGGCTCCGGCAATGAGTACCAGCAGGCCGTGGCGGCCGAGATCGAGAACCTGCGGCACCTGGCGGAGGCGCTGGCCGATCCGGGACCGGTGCGGGAGGCGGGCCGTCTCCTCGCCGGGAGCCGGCCGCTGCCGGTGCTCGGACTGCGCGCCGCCGCGGCCCAGGCCCACGGCTTCGCCTACTTCGCCGCCAAGGTCCACCCGGACGTCCGGCTCCTCGGCGAGGGCGGCACGATGCTCCACGACCGCGTGGACGCCGCCGTCCGGGCCGGCGCGACGGCCCTGCTCTGTTTCGCCCTGCCCCGGCATCCGCGCGAGGTCGTCGAGGCGCTCGCCCACGCCAAGGAGGCGGGGCTCACGGTGGTGACCGTCGCCGACTCCGCGTTCGCGCCGGTCGCCAAGGTGTCCGACCTGCTGCTGCCCGCCGCCGTCGGCACCGGCCTGGCCTTCGACACCGCCTGCGCGCCGATGCTGCTCGGCCGGGTGCTGCTGGAGGCGATGTGCGACGGCCTGCCGGACGCGCAGGCCCGGCTGGAGGAGTTCGACACCCGGGCCGCGGCGCGAGGGCTCTTCGTGGAGTGACGCGGGCGGCGACGCGCCACCCGCGGCCGTGTTCTCAGACTCGTCTCACCTTCTCCCGTTAACGTGCCTCGCCTCACACCCTTGAGACGTATCGCAGGGACAGGACTGGGACAGGAGGCCGGACGTGGCGCGCGGAGGACAGGGGCTGGCTCGGGTCGCCGTCGTCGTACGGGCGGGAGCGGCACCGCTGTGGTGGCTGGGCGTCTTCGCGGCGGGCATCGGGGTGCTGGTGCCGGGACTGACCGGACGCCGGATCGGCGTACTGGCAGGCGCCGCGCTGTTCATCGTGGCGACGGCCGTCGTGGCGTCGGTGCGCCGGCGGCGCTACACGGCCCTGGCCGGCTCGGCCGCCCGCGCGAGCAAGTACGACGTGCTCCAGGACCGTGCGGTGACCGTACGCAACTGGCGCCGCGGCCACCGCTGGTGGCTGCTCCTCGCCTTCGCCGCCGCGCTCGGCAGCGCCTTCGCGGTGCCCGCCGCGGTCGGGCTGCTGATGGCCGGCTGCGGCGCCGGACTGTGGCTCAAGTCCGGCTGGATCGGCCGCCGCGAACAGTCGCAGGACGCCCTGCTGTGGGTGCGCGTGGACTGGCTCGCCCGCAACGCCGGCCGCCCGGCGGGCAAGGCGGTCAGGGGCTACCGCAGCACCGGCATCGCGGCGGGCGACGCGGCCCCCGGCGGGGCCAGGCGGAAGACGGCGGCGCTGGTCTGACCGACGGGGCGGGGCGCGGAGCCCCGCCCCGTCCTGCCTCGCTCCGGCCCGGGGCGCGCGGCCGTGTCCGGGCCGGGAGGCCGGCCCCGGGTGCCCGGGGGCCGTGACACGGGGCGGCTGTGCCGCGCGCGGGTGGGCGCGACCGGCCACCCCGCCCCCGGTGGGCGGCTACCGCACCTCGCGCGGAGCCGACGTCAGCGCGTCGACGTGCCGTCCGCCCGCCTCGGCCACGATCTCCTCGACCGTCTGGGCCTCCCGCACGGTCGCGAAGACGACCCCGCCGTCCTCGTCCGCCACGAACCCGTGCACCCCGGGCCGGGCCAGCGAGTTGTACGCGTAGTGGTGCGCGAAGTAGTACGCCCCCGTGTCCAGCGCCGCCACGTAGTCCCCCTGCTCCAGGAGCGGCAGCGCACGCCCCGCGGCCAGCAGGTCCCCCGCGAAGCACGCGGGGCCCGCCACGTCCTGCACCACGTCGGGCCCCTCCTTCGGATGCCCCTTGCCGTCGTACGCGGCGATCCGCAGCGGCCACGCCCCCGGTGCGTACACCGTCCGCGTCGCCACCTGCACGCCCGCGTGCGTCACCGCGACCGGCCGCCCGCCGGCGCTCTTGGCGTACTCCACGCGCGCCACGATCGTGCCGTGCTTGGCCAGCAGCGACCGGCCGAACTCGGTGACCAGCCCGTACCGTCCGTCGAACAGCCCAGGCACCGCGTCGCGCAGCACGCGCGCGTACTCGGCGTACGTCGGCGCCGTCTCGTCCGACGCGAAGTTCACCGGCAGTCCGCCACCGATGTCGAGCGTGTCGACCTGCCTGCGGCCGGCCCGCTCGTTGATCTCCTCGGCGAGGAGGTACGCCTCCCGCACCCCCTCGGACATCAGGGCCAGCGGGATGCCCTGGGACCCGGTGTGCGCGTGCAGCCGGGTCAGCCACGGCCGGTCCAGATACGCCCGCACCACCCACTCGCGCGCCCCCTCGTCGCGCAGCGCCACCCCGAACTTCGAGGTCGCGGTCGCCGTCGAGAGCGCCTCGATGGAACCGGCGCCGATCTGCGGGTTCACCCGGATCCCGAGGGGCGAGGCGGTGTCGGGGGAGTCCTTCAGCAGGGCGTCGATGCGGTCCAGCTCCTGCGGATTGTCCGCGTTGACGGCGATGCCCAGCGCCAGCGCCTCCCGCAGTTCGCCCGGCGTCTTGGCGGGCGAGTCCAGCACCGTGCGCTCCGACGGCACCCCCGCCGCCCGCGCCAGCGCCAGCTCGCCCGGACTGGCGACCTCCGCGCCGACGCCCTCCTCGTGCAGCAGCCGCAGCACCGGGGCCAGCGGGGTCGCCTTCACGGCGAACGCGTGCAGCACGGGCGTCCCGGGCGCCGTCACCGCCTCGAACGCAGCCCGCAGGGCCGCCGCCGACTCCCGGACCCCGGCGACGTCCAGCAGCCCGACGATCGGGGACTCGGGCCCGAGCAGCCCCTGCTCCACGGCCGCCCGTACCGCCTCGTGCCGCCGCGCCGCCCGCCCCGCGTCGGCGCCGCCCAGGCCGCCGGTCCCGTCACTCACGTCATCTCTCATACCTTGTGACCTGCCCAAACCGTCCAGTCGAACACCCGCGACGCACGTGGGAAGGAACACGCCGTGTTGACTAGGTCTATTCACAAAGCGAGGATATGAATATCCGCAGTAACAGTCCGCCGGGAGCAGACCACCAGGAGGCAGACCATGTCCGGACCCCGCCCCTCCGAGCCGCCCCCGCGTCCTGTCCGGGCGCCGCGCGGTACGCGGCCGACCGCCCTGGGCTGGCAGCAGGAGGCCGCCCTGCGGATGCTCCAGAACAACCTCGACCCCGAGGTCGCCGAGCACCCCGACAAGCTCGTCGTCTACGGCGGCACCGGCAAGGCGGCCCGTGACTGGCGCTCCTTCGACGCCATGGTCCGCACGCTGGGGACCCTCAAGCAGGACGAGACGATGCTCGTCCAGTCCGGCCGCCCGGTCGGCGTCATGCAGACCCACGAATGGGCCCCGCGCGTCCTCATCGCCAACTCCAACCTCGTCGGCGACTGGGCCAACTGGGAGGAGTTCCGCCGCCTGGAGGCCCTCGGCCTGACCATGTACGGGCAGATGACGGCCGGCTCCTGGATCTACATCGGCACCCAGGGCATCCTCCAGGGCACCTACGAGACCTTCGCCGCCGTCGCCGCGAAGCTGCACTCCCTGGGCAAGGGGGTCGGCGGCACCCTCGCCGGGACCATCACCCTCACCGCCGGCCTCGGCGGCATGGGCGGCGCGCAGCCGCTGGCGGTGACGATGAACGGCGGCGTCGTCGTCTGCGTCGACTGCGACCCGCGCGCCATCGACCGCCGCATCGAGCACCGCTACCTCGACGTGAGGGCCGACTCCCTCGACCACGCCCTGCGGCTCGCCACCGAGGCCCGGGACCGGCGCGAACCGCTGTCCATCGGCGTCCTCGGCAACGCCGCCGACCTGGTCCCACGGCTCCTCGCCATGGGCGCCCCCATCGACATCGTCACCGACCAGACCTCGGCCCACGACCCGCTGGCCTACCTGCCCACCGGGATCGCCTTCGAGGACATGGCGGACGCCGCCGCCAAGGACCCGGCCGGCTTCACCACCCGCGCCCGCGAGTCCATGGCCCGGCACGTCGAGGCCATGGTCGGCTTCCAGGACGCCGGCGCCGAGGTCTTCGACTACGGCAACTCCATCCGCGGCGAGGCCCGGCTCGCCGGATACGACCGGGCCTTCGCCTTCCCCGGCTTCGTGCCCGCCTACATCCGGCCCCTGTTCTGCGAGGGCAAGGGCCCCTTCCGCTGGGCCGCCCTGTCCGGCGAGGCCTCCGACATCGCCAAGACCGACAAGGCGATCCTCGACCTCTTCCCCGAGAACGAGTCGCTGGCCCGCTGGATCAAGCTGGCCGGGGAGCGGGTCCACTTCCAGGGCCTGCCCGCCCGCATCTGCTGGCTCGGCTACGGCGAGCGCGACAAGGCGGGCGAGCGGTTCAACGACATGGTTGCGAGCGGCGAGCTGGCCGCGCCGATCGTCATCGGCCGCGACCACCTCGACTGCGGCTCCGTCGCCTCCCCGTACCGCGAGACCGAGGCCATGCTCGACGGCTCCGACGCCATCGCCGACTGGCCGCTGCTCAACGCCATGGTCAACGTGGCCTCCGGTGCCTCCTGGGTCTCCCTGCACCATGGCGGCGGCGTCGGCATGGGCCGCTCGATCCACGCCGGACAGGTGACGGTCGCCGACGGCACCGCGCAGGCCGGGGAGAAGATCCGCCGGGTGCTCACCAACGACCCCGGCATGGGCGTCATCCGGCACGTCGACGCCGGATACGACATCGCCGAGTCCGTCGCCGAAGAGCGGGGCGTGCGGGTGCCCATGCGCGAGGGTGACGAGGCGTGAGCTTCCACAGCATGTGGGCGCAGCTGCTGCCGGTCGGCCGCGGTTCCGCCTCCGGCGGCTACCGCCGCTACGCCTGGACCGCCGCCGACGCCGACTGCCGGGCCTGGTTCCGCGCACAGGCCGAGGGGCGCGGCCTGGCCCACGAGGTGGACCGCAACGGCAACCAGTGGGCCTGGCTCGGCGACCCGGCCGCCGGGAACGCCGTCGTCACCGGCTCCCACCTGGACTCCGTGCCCGACGGCGGCGCCTTCGACGGGCCCCTCGGCGTCGTCTCCGCCTTCGCCGCCCTGGACGAACTGCGCGCCCGGGGGACACACCCGACCAGGCCGCTCGGCATCGTCAACTTCGGCGACGAGGAGGGCGCACGCTTCGGCCTCGCCTGCGTCGGCTCCCGGCTCACCGCGGGCGCGCTCACCGCCGAGCGGGCCCACCGCCTCACCGACGCCGACGGCATCACGCTTCCGCGGGCCATGGAGGCCGCCGGACACGACCCCGACGCCCTCGGCCCCGACCCCGAACGGCTCGCCCGCATCGGCGCCTTCGTCGAACTCCACGTCGAGCAGGGCCGCGCCCTTGACCTGTCCGGCGACCGGATCGGCGTCGCGAGTGCCATCCGGCCGCACGGACGCTGGCGGTTCGACTTCCGGGGCGAGGCCAACCACGCCGGCACCACCCGGCTCGCCGACCGCCGCGACCCCATGCTGCCCTACGCCGAGACCGTCCTCGCCGCCCGCCGCGAGGCCGAACTCGCCGGCGCCGTCGCCACCTTCGGCAAGATCGCCGTCGAACCCAACGGCGTCAACGCCATCCCCTCCCTGGTGCGGGGCTGGCTCGACTCCCGAGCCGCCGACCAGGAGAGCCTGGACACCGTGGTCGGCGAGGTGGAGAAGGCCGCCCGCGAGTACGCCGCCGCCCACGGCGTCGACCTGGACGTGGTCCGCGAGTCCTTCACGCCCGTCGTCGAGTTCGACCACCTCCTGCGCGACGAACTCGCCCGCATCCTCGGCACCGGCACGCACCTCACGGTGCCCGTCCTCGGAACCGGCGCCGGACACGACGCCGGAATCCTCTCCGGACGCGTCCCGACCGCCATGCTGTTCGTGCGCAACCCCACCGGCGTCTCGCACTCCCCGGCCGAGTACGCCGCCGAGGACGACTGCCTCGCCGGGGTGAACGCACTCGCCGACGTACTGGAAGGGCTGACCCGCACGTGACCCCCACCGCACGGACGTACTGGCTGGAGCACGCCTGGCTCGACACCTATGTCGAGCCGGGCGTCGCCGTGGACGTGCGGGACGGCCGGGTCACCGCCGTCCGCACGGACACCCCCACCCCGCCGCCCGGCGCCGAGATCCTGCGCGGCCTCACCCTGCCGGGGCTGGCCAACGCCCACTCGCACGCCTTCCACCGCGCCCTGCGCGGCACCGTCCAGGTCGGCTCCGGCACCTTCTGGACCTGGCGCGAACTCATGTACTCCGTCGCCGACCGGCTGACCCCCGAGACGTACCACGACCTCGCCCGCGCGGTGTACGCCGAGATGGCGCTGGCCGGCATCACCACCGTCGGCGAGTTCCACTACGTCCACCACGCCCCCGGCGGCACCCCCTACGCCGACCCCAACGCGATGGGCGAGGCCCTGATCGAGGCCGCCGCCGAAGCCGGTGTCCGCATCACCCTCCTCGACACCTGCTATCTGTCCTCCGGCTTCGGCGAGCCCCCGAACACCCATCAGCGCCGCTTCTGCGACGGGACGGCGGACGCCTGGGCGCAACGCTGTGCAGTTCTCAAGGAACGGGATCACGCACGGATCGGGGCCGCGATCCACTCCGTACGGGCCGTGCCCGCCGACCAGTTGGCGACCGTGGCGCGCTGGGCCGAGGAGCGGCGGGCCCCGCTGCACGTGCACCTGTCCGAGCAGACCGCCGAGAACGACGCCTGCCTGCGGGCGCACGGACGCACCCCGGCCCGCCTCCTCGCCGACCACGGCGTGCTCGGACCCCGCACCACCGGGGTCCACAACACGCACCTCACCGACGAGGACATCGCCCTGCTCGGCGGCAGCCGCACCGGCACCTGCATGTGCCCGACCACGGAACGCGACCTCGCCGACGGCATCGGCCCGGCGGCCGCGCTTCAGCGGGCGGGCTCGGCGCTGTGTCTCGGCTCCGACAGCCACGCCGTCCTCGACCTGTTCGAGGAGGCGCGCGCCATGGAGCTGAACGAGCGCCTGCGCACCCGCACCCGCGGCCACTGGACCGCCGCCGCCCTGCTGCGCGCCGCCACCGGCGACGGCCACGCCGCCCTCGGCTGGGACGACACGGGCCGCATCGAGGCCGGGGCCCGCGCCGACCTGACGACCCTCGCGCTCGACTCGGTCAGAACGGCGGGGCCGCTGCCCAGGCTCGGCGCCGAGACGGCCGTATTCGCCGCGACGGCGGCGGACGTACGGCACACGGTCGTGGGCGGCCGGCACGTCGTGCGCGACGGGGCGCACGCGCTCGTACCCGATGTGCCGCGGGCTCTCGCGGGGGCCGTCGAGGCCCTGCGCGCATGACCACCCGCACCCGCCCCCACAAGGACACGACGGACACCATGAGCAGCAGCACGGTCATCACCGGCATCGCCGCACTCATCACCAACGACCCCTCCCTCGGTGGCAACTCTCCCCTCGGACTGGTCCGGGACGCGGCCGTCGTCATCGACGGCGACCGCATCGCGTGGACCGGTGAATCAAGCAAAGCACCCGCCACTGACAATCGCCTCGACGCCGGCGGCCGGGCGGTCCTGCCCGGCTTCGTCGACTCCCACTCCCACCTGCTCTTCGGCGGCGATCGCACCGAGGAGTTCAACGCCCGCATGTCCGGCCGCCCCTACAGCGCCGGCGGCATCCGCACCACGGTCGCCGCCACCCGCGCAGCGAGCGACGCGGAGCTGGAGGCGGGCCTCACCCGCTACCTCGACGAGGCCCTGCGCCAGGGCACCACGACCTTCGAGACCAAGTCCGGCTACGGCCTGACCACCGCCGACGAGTCCCGCGCCCTGCGCATCGCCGCACGCCACACCGACGAGGTCACCTTTCTCGGCGCCCACGTCGTCGCCCCCGAACTCGCCGGCGACCCGGCCGCCTACGTCGACCTCGTCACCGGAGAGATGCTCGACGCCTGCGCCCCGCACGCCCGCTGGATCGACGTGTTCTGCGAGAAAGGCGCCTTCGACGGCGACCAGGCCCGCGCGATCCTCACCGCGGGGAAGGCCAGGGGCCTGCACCCCCGCATCCACGCCAACCAGCTCTCCCACGGCCCCGGCGTCCGGCTCGCCGTCGAACTCGACGCCGCCAGCGCCGACCACTGCACCCACCTCACCGACGCGGACGTGGACGCCCTCGCGCACAGCCGTACGGTCGCCACGCTGCTGCCCGGCGCCGAGTTCTCCACCCGCGCCGAGTGGCCCGACGCCCGCCGCCTGCTCGACGCGGGCGCCACGGTGGCCCTGTCCACCGACTGCAACCCCGGCTCGTCCTTCACGTCCTCCGTGCCCTTCTGCGTCGCGCTCGCGGTACGGGACATGGGGATGACACCGGACGAGGCGGTCTGGTCGGCCACCGCGGGCGGCGCGGCGGCCCTGCGCCGGGACGACATCGGCCGCCTGACCCCTGGCGCCCGCGCCGACCTCACGCTCCTCGACGCGCCGAGCCACGTCCACCTCGCCTACCGGCCGGGCGTCCCGCTGGTCCGCGGGGTCTGGCGGCGCGGCGTACGCGTGGTGTGACCCGCGGGCCGGTGTCCGCACAGCCCGAAGGGGGGCGGCCCGGCCTCGGACCGCCCCCTGGAGGACAAGCGTCACCCGGTCGGGATCACTCCTCGACCGTGAGCCCCTTGCGCAGCCGTACGAGGGTCCGCGACAGCAGCCGCGAGACGTGCATCTGGGAGATGCCCAGCTCCTCGCCGATCTCCGACTGGGTCATGCCCGCGACGAAGCGGAGCGAGAGGATCTTCCGGTCCCGGGAGGGGAGTTCGGCGATCAGCGGCTTGAGCGACTCGACGTACTCGATGCCCTCGAGTCCGTGGTCCTCGTAGCCGATGCGGTCGGCGAGGGCGCCCTCCGCGTCGTCCTCCTCCGGCTGGGCGTCCAGCGAGGAGGCGGTGTAGGCGTTGGACGCCGCCATGCCCTCGACGACCTCGTCCTTGGACAGACCGAGGTGCTCGGCCAACTCGCCCACGGTGGGGGCGCGGTCCAGCCGCTGGGCCAGCTCGTCGCCGGCCTTGGCCAGGTCGAGCCGCAGCTCCTGGAGGCGGCGCGGGACGCGCACGGACCACGAGGTGTCGCGGAAGAAGCGCTTGATCTCGCCGATGATGGTCGGCATCGCGAACGTGGGGAACTCCACCCCGCGGGACAGCTCGAAGCGGTCGATCGCCTTGATCAGGCCGATCGTGCCGACCTGGATGATGTCCTCCATCGGCTCGCTGCGCGAGCGGAAGCGGGAGGCGGCGAACTTGACCAGAGCCAGATTCAGCTCGACGAGCGTGTTGCGCACGTACGCGTGCTCGTGGGTGCCTTCCTCCAGCGACTCCAGCCGCTCGAAGAGGGTCTTGGACAGGACCCGGGCGTCCGCCGGAGCCACCTCGTCGTACGCGGGGATGTCCGGAAGCCCGGCGAGTGCGCCGTCGTGGTCGACGACCGCGTCATGGTGCTCGATGGGATCCAGATGTTCCGGAGGGAGTGTCGACGTCGCTTGGTGGGTACGCGATCCGTCGAGCCGGGGTGACATGATGTCCTCCATCGTTCTCGGCATACGGCTGCCGAAGCCAGTTGCGTGCACTGCGGTGTGCGGCGCCTCCAAAGCCGGCCGTGTCGGTTTTCGTGTTCCTCTCTAGGCCTACCGGGTTTACCGAGCGGACCGCAAGTGTGTTATGTGCGAGTATGTCCGTTTCTGTGTGGTTGTTCGGGTGTCGGAGTGCGGTGGGAAGGCGTAGTGTTCGAGGGCGTCAGCAAGCAGTCATGACCTCGGGAGAGAGAAACGGCATGGACCGCGGGACGGTCGGCAGTGCCCAGTCGGGCCGGCTTCTGGTCGAGGTACGGGAAGAGGGCCCCAGTGCCGTCGTGACCCCGGCGGGTGAGTTGGATCACCACACCGCCGATCTGTTGCGCGAGCCGCTGGAGGAATGCCTCGCCAAGGGATTCAACCGGCTTGTCGTCGACTGCTCGCGGCTGGAGTTCTGCGACTCCACGGGACTCAACGTCCTGCTCGGCGCGCGGCTGAAGGCGGAGGCCGCGGGGGGCGGGGTGCATCTGGTGGCCATGCAGCCGGTGGTGGCCCGCGTGTTCGAGATCACGGGGGCCGAGGCGGTCTTCACCCTTCACGACACGCTCGCGGCCGCCCTGTCCGACGAGTCCGGCTGAGCCGGTCCTTGTCCGGCCGGCGGAGGTCTCGCGCGCTCCACGGGACGGGCGTTCCCGGCCCGTCCCGTGTTTCGTGCCGAATACAGGGGTGTTCGTACGGTCCGGTCGGGCAGGAGAGACCCTGAACCGGCTGTGTACGACTTTGCTGTCCACTGACTTTGAAACGTGAACCGGTGAATCGGTGAGGTGAAGCGCTGATGAGCACCACCCGGCCCTACTCGCCGGGCGACCGTGGTCCGGAGCCCAGCGGCGCTTCCGGGGCGTCCGAGGGGGGCGTGCCCGGGACCGGGGAGCCCGCCGAGGGCGGCGTGCCCGGCGGGCAGGCCGCCGTGATGGGGGCGCCCGTGTCCGGGGCCGCGCCCGGGTCCGCGCCTGCCCCCGGAGCCGCGCCCGGGTCCACGTCCGCCTCCGGGGCCGCGCCCGCGGGCCGCGGCGGGCGGCAGGTCCGGCGGCTGAGCTTCGAGGACCGCAGCGGGGTCGTCCCGCTCGCGCGTGACTTCACCCGCGAGGCGCTGTACGCCTGGGGCTGGCTGCCCTCCGCCACCGCGGACCAGCGGGCCGCCGCCGAGGACGTACTGCTCGTGGTGTCCGAGCTGGTCACCAACGCCTGTCTGCACGCCGAGGGCCCCGACGAGCTGTGGATCACCTGCGAGAAGAAGGTGATCCGGCTGGAGGTCTCCGACCGCGGCACGGGACAGCCGGCGCCGCGCACCCCGCACCGGGCCGGGCGGCCGGGCGGGCACGGGATGTTCATCGTGCAGCGTCTGTGCCTGGACTGGGGCGTCGTACGGACGCCGGGCGTCGCGGGCAAGCGGGTCTGGGCGGAACTGGGCACTCCGGCGTAGCAGGCGGTCCTTTTCCGGCCCCTTTCCCACCCGTCCCGGTCGGCCGGGCGGCCAACGGAGCTGAAGCGCCCGGAGGGCCGACTCCGTCCGCCCGGACGGGGTCGGCCCTCGCTTGCCTCCTCGGGCCCTCCGTGGAAAGGCACCCTCTGCCGGGGTCAGCGCACGTCGCCCATGAGTTCCTTCACGCGCTTGCGGTACATCCAGATCGCGGCGCCTGCGACCGCGGCGAGGGTGGCCTCCATGGCCACGACGCCCGTCTTGTTCAGGTCGACGCCGGCGATGGAGAGCAGGCCCGTCGTGGCGTCGCCCGCGGTGACGGCCAGGAACCAGACGCCCATCATCTGCGAGGCGTACTTCGCCGGCGCCATCTTCGTGGTGACCGACAGACCGACCGGGGAGAGCAGCAGCTCACCGCAGGTCTGGACGAAGTAGATCGCCACCAGCCACAGGGCCGCCGCCTTGTGGCCGCCCTCCGCGATGGACAGCGGGGCCAGGAAGAGGAAGAAGGACGCGCCGACCAGGACGAGGCCGAAGGAGAACTTGACGATCGTGCTCGGCTCCCTGCCCCGCCTGGCGAGCGCCAGCCACGCCATGGCGAAGACCGGGGCCAGGGCCATGATGATGACCGGGTTGACCGACTGGTACCAGGAGACCGGGAAGGCCCAGCCCAGGACGCTGTTCTCGGCCGAGGAGTCGGCGAACAGGGACAGGGTCGAGCCGCCCTGGTCGTAGATCATCCAGAAGACGGCGGCAGCCACGAAGAACCAGATGTACGCCGACATCTTCGACTGCTCGGCACGGTCCAGGGACTTGTCGCGCTTGATGCTGGTCAGCACCAGCACCGGGATGATCACGCCGAGCAGGGTCAGCGGTACCAGGATCCAGTTCAGGGTGTAGCTGCCGGAGAAGCCGACGACCGCGTAGAAGACGACGGCGAGCGCGGCCCAGAACGCGGCCTTGCGCAGCGTCGAGGTCCTCTCCCGCGCCGACAGCGGCTTCGGGACCAGGCTGGAGCGCGGGGCCAGGTGGCGGCTGCCGAGCAGGAACTGGACCACGCCCAGGCCCATGCCGACCGCGGCGAGCGCGAAGCCCAGGTGCCAGTTGACGTTCTCGCCGATGGTGCCGATGATCAGCGGCGCGGCGAAGGCACCGAGGTTGATGCCCATGTAGAAGACGGTGAAGCCACCGTCGCGGCGCGGGTCGTCGGGGCCGCTGTAGAGCTGGCCGACCATCGTGGAGATGTTGGCCTTCAGCAGCCCCGAGCCGATGGCGACCAGGCCGAGGCCCGCGTAGAACGTGCCGGCCGACGGCAGCGCCAGGGTGAGGTGGCCGAGCATGATGACGCCGCCGGCGACGGCGACGGTCTTGCGGGGGCCCCAGACCCGGTCGCCGAACCAGCCGCCCGGCATCGTGAGCAGGTACACCAGCGAGAGGTACACCGAGTAGATCGCGGTCGCGGTGCCGGCGCCGAGGCCGAGCCCGCCCGGGGCGACGAGGTACAGCGGGAGCAGTGCCCTCATGCCGTAGTAGGAGAAACGCTCCCACATCTCGGTCATGAAGAGAGTGGCCAGTCCGCGGGGGTGGCCGAGGAAGGTCTGTTCGGGTCCGGGGGTGCCCGGGGTGACCGAGTCCTTCGTCAGGCTGGACGCCATGGTCGTTCCTTGCTGGTCGGGACGCGCTCACGAGGCGATGCGCGCCCGGTGGGGGGCGGCCGGCACCGGCGGGCCCGCGTCCGCCCACCCCACGCCCGAGGGATTGCGCTCCGGATCGCGGAGCGTGGACGGCGACCCCCGGGATCCACGCCTCCGCGCGTGACTGCACGCGACGAGGCCCGGCCACAGGTCATTCCTTTCGGGGCCGGCCGTGGACCGGCCCGCACACAAAAGAGACCTTCGGCAGCGAACTGCCGCCAAAGGTCCCCTGGGTGCTACAGGCGCTGATTCACCATACGGCAGGACAACACCCGGTATGGAAGGACTTGAGACACGAATCACAGGTAATGACGGAACCGTGGACGATCTTTCGAAGGTCCAGCACAGGATGGCATCCCACAGCCGCAGGTTCGCACGTGGGGCCCACCGGACGGGCCGCGCGGCGGGTGCCCGGCTTGTCCATGGGTAAGAGGACCGGGACGCGATCATGCCCCGGGCGTTGCTCCGAGCGGTCTACCATCAGCTCATGACCCGTGTACTGCTCGCCGAGGACGACGCGTCCATCTCGGAGCCGCTGGCCCGCGCACTGCGCCGGGAAGGGTACGAGGTCGAGGTGCGTGAGGACGGACCCACCGCACTCGACGCCGGACTGCAGGGCGGCGTCGACCTGGTCGTGCTGGACCTCGGCCTGCCGGGCATGGACGGGCTGGAGGTCGCCCGGCGGCTGCGCTCCGAGGGCCACGCCGTGCCGATCCTCATCCTGACCGCGCGCGCCGACGAGGTGGACACCGTCGTCGGCCTGGACGCGGGCGCCGACGACTACGTCACCAAGCCCTTCCGCCTCGCCGAGCTGCTCGCCCGGGTCCGCGCCCTGCTGCGGCGCGGCGCGGTCGACACCCCGCAGCCGCCCGCCACGCACGGTGTGCGCATCGACGTGGAGTCGCACCGGGCCTGGATGGGCGAGGAGGAACTCCAGCTCACCGCCAAGGAGTTCGACCTGCTGCGGGTGCTGGTGCGCGACGCGGGCCGGGTCGTCACCCGCGACCAGCTGATGCGCGAGGTCTGGGACACCACCTGGTGGTCGTCGACCAAGACCCTGGACATGCACATCTCCTGGCTGCGCAAGAAGCTGGGCGACGACGCGGCGAACCCCCGCTACATCGCCACCGTGCGCGGCGTGGGCTTCCGTTTCGAGAAGAACTGAGCCGCGATCAAGAAGAAGAACCGAGCCGCGATCGAGGAACCGGGCGCCCGCAGGGCCCGCCCGGGTAAGAGGACATGCGCCGTCGACTGATCCAGTCCACGCTCGCCGTGGTGCTCGTCGTGATCGCCGTCTTCGGCGTCTCCCTCGTGATCGTCGAGGCCCGGACGATCAGCAGCACCGCACAGGAACGGGTCGACCTGGAGGCGGTGCGGCTGGCCGGCATCGTGGACAGCCGCCTGCTCGGCACCGGCTCCGTCGACGCCGGGTTCCTGCGGGAGCAGTTGCGGGACGCCCGGTACGCCGTGATCCGCATCCCCGGCAAGCCGGTCATGGAGGTCGGCGACAGGCCCTCCGGCGAGGTCATCCGGGGCAGGTCCACCGGCGAGGAGGGCGAGACGGTCCTCGTCGAGGAGCCGAGGTCCTCGGTGACCCGCGAGGTCGGCCGGACCCTGCTGATCATCGGCCTGGTGGCGCTGCTCGCGGTGATCGCCGCGGTACTGCTGGCGATCCGCCAGGCCAACCGCCTCGCCTCCCCGCTCACCGACCTCGCCGAGACCGCGGAACGCCTGGGTTCCGGCGATCCCCGCCCCAGGCACAAGCGCTACGGGGTCCCCGAGCTGGACCGGGTCGCGGACGTGCTGGACTCCTCCGCCGAGCGCATCGCCCGGATGCTCACCGCCGAGCGCCGCCTGGCCGCCGACGCCTCCCACCAGCTGCGTACGCCGCTGACCGCGCTGTCCATGCGGCTGGAGGAGATCACCCTCACCGACGACCCGGAGACGGTGAAGGACGAGGCGACGATCGCGCTGACCCAGGTGGAACGCCTGACGGACGTGGTGGAACGGCTGCTCACCAACGCCCGCGACCCGCGCAGCGGCTCCGCCGTCACCTTCGAGCTGGACGACGTCATCCAGCAGCAGATCGCCGAGTGGCGCCCCGCCTACCGCAGCGAGGGGCGGGCCATCGTCAGCTCCGGCAAACGCCATCTGACGGCCGTGGGCACCCCCGGGGCGGTGGCGCAGGTGCTGGCCGCGCTGATCGAGAACTCCCTGATGCACGGGGGCGGCACGGTGGCCCTGCGGACCCGGGTGACCGGCAACCAGGCGGTGGTCGAGGTCACCGACGAGGGCCCCGGTGTCCCGGGCGACCTCGGGGCACGGATCTTCGAGCGCGCGATCAGCGGCCGGAACTCCACGGGCATCGGTCTCGCCGTCGCCCGCGACCTGGCCGAGGCGGACGGCGGCCGGCTGGAGCTGCTCCAGGGCCGCCCCCCGGTCTTCGGCCTGTTCCTGTCCCGCACCCCGCCCCCGAAGAAGTCCTCCGGGGACGCGGGGGAGACGGTCCGCTAGCGGGTGTCGTCAGCGGTGGGCCGCGGGGGCGCCGTCCACGGTGCGCATCGCGGTCGGGTGCTCGTGCTCCAGGAAGGTCTCGGCCCGTGTCAGCGCCTCACGGGCGGGCAGCGCGCGGAAGACCCAGGTGCGGTACGACCAGAAGCGGAACAGCGTGCCGATCCCGATGCCGAGGAACTTGAAGATGTTGCTCTGCAGCGGGCTGTCCCAGCCGAAGCCGTACGTCGCCGTGTAGAGCACGCCGTTCTCGATCACCAGCCCGACCACGCTGAACAGCAGGAACAGCGACATCTCGCGGGTGCGGCCGCTCTTGTCGCGGTCCCGGTAGGTGAAGTAGCGAAAGCCCAGGTAGTTGAAGACGATCGCGACGACGGTGGCGACGATGCTGGCCCGCACCACCTGGAGATCGGTGGTGTTCCGCAGCAGGTTGAACACGAGGAGGTTGACCCCGACCCCCGCGACGCCCACCGCGCCGAACTTCGCGACCTCGCGGGTCAGCCGGTCGATCCGCTCCCGTAGCGCGCCGCGGGGTGCGGGCGGCGCCGGGGGAGCCGTATGAGCACCCGAGGAACCATGTCCCATGGTCGTGCAGGCCCCCGTCCATCGGTTGGCGTCAATCCAGTCATGCTAACCACCCGGACGCGCGATCTTCCTGCGGACGGGCTCGGCGCGAGACGGAACAGGCGGCGGGACGGCCGGGAAACGGCCGGTAAACAGGTGGGCTCCGCGCGGCCGATACGCTAGGGGTGTGACTTTCCCGGTAGTCGGCATGGTCGGCGGGGGCCAGCTCGCTCGTATGACACACGAGTCGGGCATCCCGTTGGGCATCAGGTTCAAGCTTCTCAGTGACACTCCCCAGGACTCTGCGGCGCAGGTCGTGAACAACGTCGTCATCGGCGACCATCGCGACCTGGACACGCTGCGCGAGTTCGCGCGCGGCTGTGACGTGATCACCTTCGATCACGAACATGTGCCGACCGAGCACCTCCGGGCCCTGGAGGCGGACGGCATCCCCGTGCGCCCCGGCCCCGACGCGCTCGTGCACGCCCAGGACAAGGGCGTGATGCGCGCGAAACTCGACGCGATCGGCGTGCCCTGCCCGCGGCACCGGATCGTGCGCGATCCGGCCGACGTGGCCGCCTTCGCCGCCGAGGGCGAGGGCTTCCCGGTGGTCCTCAAGACCGTGCGCGGGGGCTACGACGGCAAGGGCGTGTGGGTCGTCGACTCCGCCGAGGAGGCCGCCGAGCCGTTCCGCGCCGGGGTGCCGGTGCTCGCCGAGGAGAAGGTCGACTTCGTCCGCGAGCTGGCCGCCAACGTCGTATGCTCCCCGCACGGCCAGGCCGTCGCCTACCCGGTCGTCGAGTCCCGGCAGGTCGACGGCGTCTGCGACACGGTGATCGCGCCCGCGCCCGGCCTCCCGGAGGACCTGGCGCTCGACGCCGAGCGGATGGCCCTCGGCATCGCCAAGGAACTGGGCGTCGTCGGACACCTGGCCGTCGAGCTGTTCCAGACCCGCGACGGCCGCATCCTCGTCAACGAACTGGCGATGCGCCCGCACAACTCCGGCCACTGGACGATGGACGGCGCCATCACCTCGCAGTTCGCCAACCACGTCCGCGCCGTCCTCGACCTCCCCCTCGGCGACCCGCGCCCGCGCGCCGGGTGGACGGTGATGGTCAACGTCCTCGGCGGCGACTACCCGGACATGTACTCCGCGTTCCTGCACTGCATGGCCCGCGATCCGCGGCTGAAGATCCACATGTACGGCAAGGACGTGAAGCCCGGCCGCAAGGTGGGCCATGTCAACACCTACGGCGACGACCTGGACGACGTGCTGGAGCGCGCGCGTCACGCTGCCGGCTATCTGAGAGGGACGATCACCGAATGAGCCCGGTAAGCCCGGTCGTGGGCATCGTCATGGGGTCGGACTCCGACTGGCCCGTCATGGAGGCCGCCGCCAAGGCACTCGACGAGTTCGAGATCGCCCACGAGGTCGACGTCGTCTCCGCGCACCGCATGCCGCGCGAGATGATCGCGTACGGCGAGCAGGCCGCCGGACGCGGACTGAAGACGATCATCGCCGGGGCCGGGGGCGCCGCCCATCTGCCCGGCATGCTCGCCTCCGTCACCCCGCTGCCGGTCATCGGCGTGCCGGTGCCGCTGAAGTACCTGGACGGCATGGACAGCCTGCTGTCCATCGTGCAGATGCCGGCCGGCGTCCCCGTCGCCACCGTCTCGGTCGGCGGCGCCCGCAACGCCGGCCTGCTGGCCGCCCGCATCCTCGCCGCCCACGACGAGGAGCTGCTGGGCCGGATGCGCGACTTCCAGCAGGAACTGGGCGACCAGGCCACCGAGAAGGGCAGGCGGCTGCGCAACAAGGTCGCGAACTCCGCGGCCGGCTTCGGATTCGGCACGTGACGCAAGAGACGCACGCGACCGAAGAGACGCAAGTGACGAAGAAAGACGGAAAGGCACGCGGATGACCTCGCTTGACCAGGCCCGGGAACTGCTGCGCGAGTTCCCCGTCGTCGACGGGCACAACGACCTGCCCTGGGCGCTGCGCGAGCAGGTCCACTACGACCTCGACGCCCGCGACATCGCCGCCGACCAGTCGGCCCACCTGCACACCGACCTGGCCCGGCTGCGGGCCGGCGGCGTCGGCGCCCAGTACTGGTCGGTGTACGTGCGCTCGGACCTGCCGGGCGCGGTGACCTCGACGCTGGAGCAGATCGACTGCGTACGGCAGCTCATCGACCGCCATCCCGGGGACCTGCGTGCCGCGCTGACCGCCGCCGACATGGAGGCCGCGCGCGCCGAGGGCCGGATCGCCTCCCTGATGGGCGCCGAGGGCGGCCACTCCATCGACAACTCCCTCGCCACGCTCCGCGGGCTGTACGCGCTCGGCGTGCGCTACATGACCCTCACCCACAACGACAACAACGCGTGGGCGGACTCGGCGACCGACGAGCCCCGCGTCGGCGGTCTGTCGGCCTTCGGCCGCGAGGTCGTACGGGAGATGAACCGCGAGGGCATGCTGGTGGACCTCTCGCACGTGGCCGCGACGACGATGCGCGACGCGCTGGACACCTCCACGGCGCCGGTGATCTTCTCGCACTCCTCCGCACGGGCCGTCTGCGACCACCCGCGCAACATCCCGGACAACGTCCTGGAGCGGCTGCCGGCCAACGGCGGCATGGCGATGGTGACGTTCGTGCCGAAGTTCGTGCTCCAGGCGGCCGTGGACTGGACGGCCGAGGCCGACGAGAACATGCGCGCGCACGGCTTCCACCACCTCGACGCCGGCCCCGAGGCGATGAAGGTCCACCAGGCCTTCGAGGAGCACACCCCGCGCCCGGTCGCCACCGTCGCCACGGTCGCCGACCACCTCGACCACATGCGCGAGGTCGCCGGCGTCGACCACCTCGGCATCGGCGGCGACTACGACGGGACGCCGTTCACCCCGGACGGCCTCGGGGACGTCTCCGGCTACCCGAACCTGATCGCCGAACTGCTCGACCGCGGCTGGTCCCAGGCCGACCTGGCCAAGCTGACCTGGAAGAACGCGGTCCGGGTACTGGACGCCGCCGAGGCCGTGGCCCGCGGGCTCCGGGCGACCCGGGGGCCGTCCAACGCCACCATCGGGCAACTGGACGGCTGAGCACCCCGCTTGTGCCCGGGTGGGGCGTGCGTACCCCGAACGCCCCACCCACCAGGAGGCCCTTTCCGCTCCGTGCGACGGTGACCGTAACCCACGACGACCGTACGGAGCTTCGCGATGGCAGACCTCCAGGACGACCTGCACACCGCCACCGAGGCCGACGGGCTCGACGACCTGTCCGCCCCGCCCACCGCGCAGGTCGTCCCGCCGGAGCCCCACGCGCCCGTCAGCGACCCCGACGGCGAACCGTCGGTCCGCGCCCACGCCGTACTGGCCGCCCACCCCGTCGCCGACGGTTGCAGCGGTCTGCCCTGGGCGCTCAAGCACCTGCCCTGGTACGACCTGGAGCTGGGCGAGAACGCCGTCGAAACCGATGTGCCGAGGCTGCGCGCGGGCCACGTGGGCGCGCTGTTCTGGTCGCTGCACCTGCCCGACGCCCCCGACGGGGACCGGGCCGTCGGCGCCACGCTCGACCAACTGGACCTGGTCGAGTCGGTGGTGCGGGCCTACCCGGAGGGGCTGCGCCTGGCGCACGACGCGGGGCAGACCATCGACGCCCGCAACTGCGGCCGGGTCGCCGTACTGCCGGGCCCCGCGGGCGCCGCCGCCCTCGGGGACAGCCTCGGCGTCCTGCGTTGCCTGTACGCCCTCGGGCTGCGCGCGGTGACGCTGACCGGGGTGACATGGGCGGGCGAGGCGGGTCTGACGCGGTTCGGCGAGGAGGTCGTCCGCGAGATGAACCGGCTCGGTGTCGTCGCCGACCTCTCCGGCGCCTCCACCGAGACCGTCCGCCGCACCTTCGCCGTCTCCAGGGCGCCCGTGCTGTTCACCCGCTCCGCCGCCCGCGCCCTGCGCCCGCACCCCGCCAACCTCCCCGACGACCTGCTCGCCGAGCTGGGCGCGGCCGGGGGCCTGTGCATGGTGCCGCTGACCGCCGAGCAGACCGGCCCGACCGTCCGGGACGTCGCCGACCACCTCGACCACGTCCGTACGGTGGCCGGCCCGCGCGGCGTCGGCCTGTCCGGCACCTTCGACACCGGCACCGCCCACCCGCTGGAACTCGGCGACATCTCCTGCTACCCGAGGCTCGTCGCCGAGCTGCTGCGCCGCGGCTGGGCCGAGTCGGACGTGGCCCTGCTGACCTGGGGCAACGTCCAGCGTGTGCTGCGTGCGGCGGCCTTCACCGCACGGGCGGCACAGGCGCGACGAGGGCCGTCCACGGCGACGATCGCCGACCTCGACGGATAGCCGCCCGCGCGGGCGTCACGGGTGCTCGATCCGGCACGGGCAGAACGGATGCCCCGCCGGATCGGCGTACACCATGAAGTCCTTCTCCTCCCGGTCGTCGAGGTCCAGCGGCCGGGCGCCCAGCGCGAGCACCTTCTCGTGCGGTGAGGCCGCTCGCGCGCCGGAAGGACACCCGCGGCCCGCCGGGCACCGGGAGCACCACCCGGTCCGCGTCCTGCTCGTCGGGCGTGCCGCCCGCGACCGCCGCGTAGAAGCGGGCCGGCGCTCAGCAGGCGCAGAGGCAGAACGGGTGCCCGGCGGGATCGGCGTAAACCCGGAAGGTGCGGGCGCGGTCCTCCGTCTCCAGGGGCTTCGCGCCCAGTTCCAGGACGGCCTTCTCGGCCGTGTCCAGGTCCTTGACGGCGAGGTCGAGGTGGAACTGCTGCGAGTCGTCGGGCGCCGGCCACTTCGGCGGCACGAACCCGGGGGCGGCCTGGAACGACAGCACCCCTCCGCCCGGCAGGTTCAGGTCGATCCAGTCCTCCTCGCCCTCGTCCTCGACGGTGCCGCCGAGCACGCCGGCGTAGAAGCGGGCCAGTGCACGGGGGTCGGGACAGTCCAGGACGACGGCGCCCAGTTCGGCGACAGCCATGACTTCCTCCTTGAGATCCACGGTCTGCCGTCACCTGCTGCTGTTACCTGAATTGCCGGGTAACCGGTAACGGTTACTGCATGCTGCCCCATTGGCGGTAACGTCGCAAGCATGAGTGAGCGATCGCCCGCGCCGGGAGGCCTGGAGCTGGTCCGGGCCCTGGTGAACACGCTGGACGTCGAGACGGGCGTCGACTCGCTGGACACACCGGAGAACCGGACGCGGTTCGGTCTGGGGGAGGACGACCTGCCCGCGGCCCGCGAACTGCGCGAGTCGCTGCGCGCGACCCTGCTGGCCCACGCCGGCCATCCGCCGCACCGCACGGTCACCCCGCTCGGCGAGCTGCTGTCCGCGGCGCCGCTGGTGGTGACGGTCGACACCGCCGACGGCTCCGCCGCCCTCGCCCCGGCCCGCGCGGGCCCGCTGTCCGCCCGCGTCGCCGCCGCCGTCGCCGAGGCGCTGATCGCGGGCACCTGGAGCCGCCTCAAGGCCTGCGAGGCCGCCGACTGCCTGTGGGCCTACTACGACCGCAGCCCGGCCGGACGCGGCCGCTGGTGCTCGATGCGGGTGTGCGGGGCGCGCGCCAAGATGCGCCGCTACCGGGCCAGGGGGACGTGAACCACACGGGATTCACCGGCCGCCGCGCCGCCCCGTGGTGCAGAATGCGACAGACGCCGGTTCGGCCGACTGAGCCTCGGCCGAACCGGCGTCACCTGTTGACCGGGGTTCCTAGGCGGTCGGGCGGCCCATCGCCCGGTAGGTCCAGCCGGCCCGGCGCCATGCCCCGGGGTCCAGGGCGTTGCGTCCGTCCAGGATCACCCGGGCCGTCACCGCCTCGCCCAGCGTCCGCGGGTCCAGCTCGCGGAACTCCCGCCACTCCGTCAGGTGCAGGACGACATCGGCGCCCCGCACCGCCTCCAGCGCGGAGCCGGCGTAACCGAGCGTCGGGAAGATCCGCCGCGCGTTGTCCATGCCCTTGGGGTCGTACACCGTGACCTGGGCGCCCTGGAGGTGGACCTGTCCGGCGACGTTCAGCGCGGGGGAGTCGCGCACGTCGTCCGAGTCGGGCTTGAAGGTGGCGCCGAGCACCGCGATCCGCTTGCCGAGGAACGGGCCGCCGCCCAGCGCCTGCCGGGTCAGCTCCACCATCTGGCCGCGCTGGCGCATGTTGATGGAGTCGATCTCGCGCAGGAAGGTCAGCGCCTGGTCGGCGCCCAGCTCGCCGGCGCGCGCCATGAACGCCCGGATGTCCTTCGGCAGACAGCCGCCGCCGAACCCGATCCCGGCCCGCAGGAACTTCTTTCCGATCCGGTCGTCGTACCCGATCGCCTCGGCCAGCCTGGCGACATCCCCGCCGGCCGCCTCGCACACCTCGGCCATCGCGTTGATGAAGGAGATCTTGGTGGCCAGGAAGGAGTTCGCGGCCGTCTTCACCAGCTCGGCCGTCGGGAAGTCGGTGACGACGAAGGGCGAGCCCTCCGCTATCGGCGTCGCGTACACCTCGCGCAGCAGCTTCTCGGCCCGTTCGCCGCGCACGCCGACCACGATCCGGTCGGGGTGCAGCGTGTCGTCGACGGCGAAGCCCTCGCGCAGGAACTCCGGGTTCCAGGCCAGCTCAACGTCGCCGCCGGCCGGCGCGTGCTCGGCGAGGTAGGCGGCCAGCCGGTCGGCGGAGCCCACGGGCACGGTGGACTTGCCGACGACCAGCGCGGGGCCGTGCAGGTGCGGGGCGAGCGAGGCGAGCGCGGAGTCGACGTACGACATGTCGCAGGCGTACTCGCCGTGCTTCTGCGGGGTGTTCACGCACAGGAAGTGCACGTCGCCGAAGGCCGCGACCTCCGCGAAGTCGGTGGTGAAGCGCAGCCGCCCGCTGGACCCCTCGATCCCCGCGACATGCTTGCGCAGCAGCTCCTCCAGCCCCGGCTCGTACATCGGGACCCGCCCCCGCTCAAGCATCTCGATCTTCTCGGGCACCACGTCCAGGCCCAGCACCTCGAAACCGAGTTCGGCCATGGCCGCGGCGTGGGTCGCGCCGAGGTAGCCGGTTCCGATCACGGTGATCCTGGGGGCCATGGGGGTGCTCCTGAAGGTGTACGGCGGGCTGCGCGCCCGAGCATATCCGGGGCGTCGCGGGGCGCTTCGGCGGGCAGGTTTCCCGCTGTCGCCAAGCTCACCTATCCACGAACGTGGAGGGAGCCTAAAATTCAGAGTTACTTAACGGTAATTAGCGTCAGCATCACTGCGTTTTGGAGTGTGAGAGACCTTGGCCGGATCGGCTGACTTCGACCTGTACCGCCCGTCCGAGGAGCACGACATGCTCCGGGACGCCGTTCGCTCGCTGGCCGAGGCGAAGATCGCGCCGTACGCCGCAGCGGTGGACGAGGAGGCCCGCTTCCCGCGGGAGGCCCTCGACGCCCTGACCGCGAACGACCTGCACGCCGTGCACGTCCCCGAGCAGTACGGCGGCTCGGGCGCCGACGCGCTGGCCACGGTGATCGTGATCGAGGAGGTGGCCCGCGTGTGCGCGTCCTCCTCCCTCATCCCGGCGGTGAACAAGCTGGGCTCGCTCCCGGTGATCCTGTCCGGCTCCGAGGAGCTGAAGAAGCGCTACATGACCCCGCTCGCCAAGGGCGACGGCATGTTCTCCTACTGCCTCTCCGAGCCCGACGCGGGCTCGGACGCGGCCGGCATGAAGACCAGGGCGGTCCGCGACGGCGACCACTGGATCCTCAACGGCGTCAAGCGCTGGATCACCAACGCGGGCGAGTCGGAGTACTACACGGTGATGGCCGTCACCGACCCCACCAAGCGCTCCAAGGGCATCTCCGCCTTCGTCGTCGAGAAGTCCGACGAGGGCGTCTCCTTCGGCGCCCCGGAGAAGAAGCTCGGCATCAAGGGCTCCCCGACCCGCGAGGTCTACCTCGACAACGTCCGCATCCCCGCCGACCGCATGATCGGCGAGGAGGGCACCGGCTTCGCCACCGCGATGAAGACGCTGGACCACACCCGCATCACCATCGCCGCCCAGGCCCTCGGCATCGCCCAGGGCGCCCTCGACTACGCCAAGGGCTACGTCAAGGAGCGCAAGCAGTTCGGCAAGCCGATCGGCGACTTCCAGGGCGTCCAGTTCATGCTCGCCGACATGGCCATGAAGATCGAGGCCGCCCGCCAGCTCACCTACGCGGCCGCCGCCAAGTCCGAGCGCGGCGACAGCGACCTCACCTTCCAGGGCGCCGCCGCCAAGTGCTTCGCCTCCGACGCCGCGATGGAGGTCACCACGGACGCGGTCCAGCTCCTCGGCGGCTACGGCTACACCCGCGACTACCCGGTGGAGCGCATGATGCGCGACGCCAAGATCACCCAGATCTACGAGGGCACCAACCAGGTCCAGCGCATCGTCATGGCGAGGAACCTGCCGTAAGACTCACGGGGGCGGGTTCCGGTGGTGGGCTTCGGGCTCAGTCCTCGTAGCCCTCGGCCGCCCGTCGCTCGCGCAGTTCCATGATCGCGCGGCGGCGGGCCAGGCGGTGGGTGCGGCGGATCTGGGCCTCCTGGTAGCGGCGCTTGTCCTTCTCCGTCTGCGGCAGGACCGGCGGCACCTGGCGCGGCCTGCCGTCCGCGTCCACCGCGGCGAAGACCAGGTAGGCCGAGCCGACCTGGGTGGCCGGGGTGGACTCGTTCCAGCGCTCGGCCAGGACCCGGACGCCGACCTCCATGGAGCTGCGGCCGGTCCAGTTGACCTGTGCCTTCACATGGACCAGGTCGCCGACCCTGACCGGTTCGAGGAACACCATCTCGTCCATCGACGCGGTGACGGCGGGGCCGCCGGAGTGCCGCCCGGCCACGGCGCCCGCCGCGTCGTCGACCAGCTTCATGATCACGCCGCCGTGCACCGTCCCCAGAAGATTGGTGTCGCTGTGCGTCATGATGTGGCTGAGGGTGGTGCGGGCCGCCGAGGTCGGCTTGCCCGGGATCTCCGGTGTCGCCGACGGCCCGGCCGAGGCCTGTTGTGCCTGGTCTGTCATGGCCTCCACCTTATGCCGGGCCGACGACAGCGCGGTTTTGTGTCAGCTTCGCAACAGCGCGGGCCCTATTTTCCGACGACCCTGTATGGCGCACAGCGCGGCCCTGCACACTGGTGCGCATGAATGATTGGCCCGAGGGATGGTCCGGTGACAACCGCGCCGGCCGGTACGGACGCGGCAGCGCGAGCGCACAGCCCGAGAGCGCGCGCGTGATGCGGCAGGTCCGCCGCGGCGCGCCGCCGCCCGGCCCGAGCCAGTCGGCCCCGCCGTACGGCGCCGGGGTACCGCGGCAGCCGTCGTACGTCGACGGCCACGGCGGCCAGGACGGCTACGACAGCGGCTACAACACCGGCCAGGTCTACGGCGGCTCCGGCGGCCAGGGCCCCGGCCCCGGCGGCGAGTACCGGGACCGGCCCGCGCCGAACTGGCGCCGCCGGATCAAGTGGACCGCGATCACGGTGGTGACCGTGCTCGTCGTCACCACCGTCGGCACCTACTTCTGGGCCGACTCCAAGCTCAACCGCGAGGTCGACCTGTCCAAGGTCATCGAGCGGCCCGACGCGGGCAAGGGCACCAATTACCTGATCGTCGGCTCCGACAGCCGCGAGGGTATGACCGACGAGCAGAAGAAGGACCTGCACACCGGGTCGGCCGAGGGCAAGCGCACCGACTCGATGATGATCCTGCACACCGGGGCCAAGGGGTCGACGCTCGTCTCCCTGCCCCGCGACTCGGACGTGGAGATCCCCTCCTTCGTCGGCTCCGAGTCCGGCAAGACGTACCAGGGCACCGGCCGGCACGTGAAGCTGAACGCCGCCTACGCGGAGGACGGCCCCGAGCTGCTGGTGCGCACCATCGAGTACAACACCGGGCTGCGCCTCGACCACTACGTGGAGATCGGCTTCGCCGGCTTCGCGAACATCGTGGACGCGGTCGGCGGCGTCGACATCGACATCCCGCAGGACATCAAGGACAAGAAGTCCGGTGCCGACCTCAAGAAGGGCAAGCAGACCCTGAACGGCGAGGAGGCCCTCGCCTTCGTCCGCACCCGGTACGCGCTGGCCGGATCCGACCTGGACCGTACGAAGAACCAGCAGAAGTTCCTGTCGGCGCTGGCGAGCCAGGTGGCCACCCCCTCGACGGTGCTCAACCCGTTCAAGCTGTACCCGACCATGGGCGCCGGCCTGGACTCCCTCGTCGTCGACAAGGACATGGGCCTGTTCGGCCTGGCCCGCATGTTCTGGGCGATGAAGAGCGTCAGCGGCGGCGACGGCACGTCGATGAACATGCCGATCTCGGGCAGCGTGGGCTCCAACCTCAAGTGGGACGACGCCAAGGTGAAGAAGCTGGTCGAGGAGCTGAAGAACGACGAGAAGGTCACCGTCTCCGGCAACTGAGCCGGGGCCGGACGCCGGTCACCGCTTCCCGCACACCACCTCGTCGCCGCGCACCACCGTGCCCGACTCCTGCGGCGGGTCGGCCGGCCGCACCTTCACGACCTCCTTGAAGTCGGCGCCCGCGGTCACCTTCAGCGTCGCCCCCTGCCCCTTGACCGGCCGCAGCTCGCTGCCGGGCAGGGCGGCGGCCAGCGACTTCGCCGACTGGTCCCAGCGGGGGTCGTAGGAGACGACGGTGCGCTCGGTCGCGCGGTCGGCGGCGTTCCCGGGCGCCCGCGTGGTGCCGAACCCGGTCGCGGCCAGGGCGTCGTCCACCTGCTTGCCGAGCCCGGCCGTGCCCGTGCCGTTCTCCACCTGGACGCGGATCTGCTTCGGGTCCACCGGCACCCGCACCGGCGCCGGTCCCCCCGACCGCGGCTTGTGCGCCGCCAGCGGCTTGTCCTCGCGCAGCGCGTCGAAGACCCGCTCCGACTTCGCGGGGTCCCACTTCAGGGTCGAGCCGACGCCCTTGACGGCGTAGCCCATCTGCCCGATCGGCACGGTGGTGAACTCGGAGGAGGACGGCGAGAAGTTCCGCATCGCCCGCCCGAGCGCCAGCAGTTCGTCGGTGCCGAAGCCCTCGTCCGCCCGCACCGAGCCCAGCACGGCCCGGGTGACGTCGCGGAACTTGAGCGGGTTCAGCAGGATCCCGGAGGACGTCGTCCGGTCGATCAGGGCGGCCAGGAAGCGCTGCTGGCGCGTCATCCGGCTCAGGTCCGAGGCCCCGTCGAGGTGGCGGGAGCGGACGTACTGCAACGCCTGCCCGCCCATCAGCCGGTGCGTGCCGGCCGGCAGGTCCAGCCCGGTGTAGCTGTCCTTGAGCGGCTGGGCGGTGCAGATCTGCACGCCGCCCAGCACGTCCACGGTCTTCATGAAGCTGGTGAAGTCGACCTCCAGATAGTGGTCGATCTTCACCCGGGTCATGTTCTCGACGGTGCGGATGGTCAGCTGCGGGCCGCCCTCGGCGTAGGCCGCGTTCAGCTTGAGGGGGTGCCCCTTGTGGTGTTCGCCGGTGGTGCGGTCGGTGTGGTCGGGCGTCTCGGCGTACGAGTCGCGCGGCAGGCTCACCACGCTCGCCCGCTCCCGGTCCTCCGAGATGTGCACGATCATGATCGTGTCCGTGCAGTGGCAGGGGGCGCCGCCGAGCCGGTACTTGCGCCGCTCCTCCTCGCTGATCCGGTCGCGTCCGTCGGTGCCGACCATCAGGACGTTCATGCCGTCGCCCGCCCGCGGCCGGTTCTTCATGTCCTTGAAGGCGTCGACCCGCGAGATGTCCGAGCCCAGGCTCGACAGCACCGCGTGCCCGATCCCGGCGGAGGCGAGCACCACCACCGACAGCGCCGTCACCGCCCGCATGGCCCAGCGCGGTCTGCCGCGCCGTACGGGGGGCCGCGGCGGTCGCCGGGACGGGCGGGAGCCGCCGCGCCGGGCGGGGGGACCGCCCCGGGCCGTCGAGGCCGGGACCCGGGGGGAGCGGGGCGGCGTGGGCAAGGTGACACCTCCGCGAGGACGGGCCCTTGGGGGAGGGACCCCGAGGCCGGACGTGGGAACCGTGAGCACCGTAGGCCCATACGATCTGCTGCCCGGGTTGTGACCCCCGCGGCGCGCACTCGTGTCCCCCGTTCGCGGTAACGTGAGCACCGATGAACGCCAAGTCCGACGTGCGGCCGCCCGCCGTTTCCGTGATCATGCCCGTCCTCAACGAGGAGCGGCACCTGCGCGGCGCCGTCCGCGCCATCCTCGCCCAGGAGTACGCAGGCGAGATGGAGGTGGTCATCGCCGTCGGTCCCTCCGCGGACCGCACGGAGGAGATCGCCGCCGAACTCGTCCGCGAGGATCCGCGCGTGCACACCGTGCCGAATCCCACCGGCCGTACGCCCGCCGCGCTGAACGCCGCGATCAAGGCCTCCCGCCATCCGGTCGTCGTACGCGTCGACGGCCACGGCATGCTGTCGCCGAACTACATCGCCACGGCCGTACGGCTCCTGGAGGAGACCGGCGCGCAGAACGTCGGCGGCATCATGCACGCCGAGGGCGAGAACGCCTGGGAAGAGGCCGTCGCCGCCGCGATGACATCGAGGATCGGCGTGGGCAACGCCGCCTTCCACACGGGCGGCCGGGCCGGCCCCGCCGAGACGGTGTACCTGGGCGTGTTCCGCCGCGAGGCGCTGGAGCGGCAGGGCGGCTACAACGAGGAGTTCATCCGCGCCCAGGACTGGGAGCTGAACTTCCGCATCCGCGAGGCCGGCGGTCTGATCTGGTTCTCGCCCGAGCTGAAGGTGTCCTACCGGCCCCGGCCGAGCATGCGGGCGCTGGCCCGGCAGTACAAGGACTACGGCCGCTGGCGCCACGTCGTCGCCCGCTACCACTCCGGCTCCATCAACCTGCGCTACCTCGCCCCGCCCGCCGCCGTGTGCGCGATCGCGGCCGGTCTCGTGCTGGGCGCGGCGCTGACCCCGTGGGCCTTCGTGATACCCGGCGGCTATCTGGCCGCGATCGTCGCCGGCTCGCTCCCGGCGGGCAGGGGGCTGGGCCCGAAGGCACGCGCACAGGTGCCGGTGGCGCTGGCGACCATGCACATGTCGTGGGGCTGGGGCTTCCTGACCAGCCCGCGGTCACTGGCCCGCAAGGTGATCGCGAGCCGCCGCCCCGCGGTCCGCGCCACCACTCCGTAGCCGGCCCCGCGGTTCAGCTGGCGCAACCGACCTTGTCGGCCGTGGACTTGGGAACGTCGGGGGTCTCGGCCGACGCGGAGTTGAGCTTGACCCCGGCGCCCTTGAAGTCCTTGCCGAGGGTGAGGGTCATGGTGGGCAGGCCCTGGGAGTTGGTGACGCTCTTGCCGGGTTTCATGGCGCCGCCCGACAGGCCGAGGATGTCGGCGAGGGCGCGGGCCTGGTCGGCCTGGTCGGGGGCGTACTCCAGGGTGGTCTTCGCGACATCCGCGTCGGCGTTGCCCGCGTTCTCGGACTTGGTGACGCCCGCCTTGGTCTGGAGGTAGGCGAGTTCCTGCTGGGCGCTGCCGGTGGCGGCGCCGCCGTTGAGGACGCGGACGCGGACCTCGGAGGGGTCGGACTTCTCGCCCTTGAGGCGGGCGGCGACGGCGGCGGCTTCCTTCTTCTTCTGCTTCTTGACCTCGGTGAAGGAGATGTCGCTCTTGATCATGTCGAAGACCTGGGGGGCCGTCGCCTGGTCGACGACGACGGTCGCCTTGACCTTCTCCGCCGGGTTGTCCTGCACGGGGACCGTGACCATGGTGATGTTCTTCGGCGGCACCTTCTTCAGCTCCAGGGCCACGTCCTTGAGCGTGCCGACATTGCCGATGGCGGTGTCGACGGTGAGTGCCTTGGTGGCCGCCTCCGCCAGCTTCACCAGCTTGGTGGGGCTGGTCAGGGTGTCGCTGGAGGCCATCTTGCGCATGAGCGAGCTGAGGAACTGCTGCTGCACCCCGATGCGGTCGAGATCGCCCTTGTTGCCCCAGCTGTGCCTGGTGCGCACGAACGCCAGCGCCTGCTCACCCTCGATGGTGTGGGTGCCGGCGGCGAGGTGCAGCTTCGAGTCGTCGTCGTCAACGTCCTTGGCGACGCACACCTCCACTCCCTCGACGGCCGTCGTCAGCGTCTTCACCGCGTTGAAGTCCGCCATCATGAAGTGGTCCACCTCGATGCCGGTGGCCTCCTCGACGGTGCGCATCGTGCACCCGGGGTCACGGCCGTCCTGCCCGAGGCTCACGTTGAACCGCTGGCCGGGCGTGCCCGGAATCACCTTCTCCGAGCCGTCGGGCTGCTTCGTCGGACAGTCCGGGATGTCCACGATCATGTCGCGCGGAATGCTCAACGCGGTCGCGTTCGTACGGTCCTTGGAGACGTGCAGCAGGATGTTGGTGTCGGCGTGGCCGACGCTCCCGCTGTCGCCGTAGCCCTCGTTGCCCGCGCCGGTGCGCTTGTCGGTGCCGATGATGAGGATGTTGAAGGCCTCGTCCTTGCTGAAGCTGCTGCTGCCGGCGCTGCCGACATCCGTCGTCGTGACGTTGCCTTCGAGGTGCTTGAGGTACAAGTAGCCGCCCACGCCGGCCGCGAGGACGACGAAGGCCGTGGTGCCGCCGGTCCAGAGCAGTATCTTCCCGCTCCGCGACTTCTTCTTCGCCGGCCGGCGTCCGCGCCGCCCGGGGGCCGGCTCCTCGGGTGCCGAACGGCGTCGCCGCTGCGGCGGGACCTCGCGCTCGGGTGCGGCCGTACGACGGCGTGTCGTGCCGGGAGCGTCGTTGGCGGCCGAGGATTCACGGGGGGCGGGTCTGCGCGGGCCCGGGACGGCCGACTGCGGTGCGGGCCGGGGTGCCGATTGCGCTGCGGAGGGAGGCAGTCGCAGTTCGTATTCACCGGTCTGCGGATTCAGCACCCACTGGTCTGCGGGATCGACATCGTCTGCCCGCCCATGTCCTTGCGCGTCCACGGTCTCCCAATCCTCCGTCGGGGCCACGCGGCACCTTCCCGGAAGGCGCACGGTAAAGGGTCAACAAGTGCACGAACGCCAGGGCTGACCTCGCGGCGGGGGCACTGGAGCGCTCACACTATCCGCCAAGTTCAGCGTGCAACGACACAGGTGACAAATTCGACGACCCTACAACAGGGCAATCCCTCCTATTTACATGAACTCCTACCATCGGTAGGGCTCGTACACCTCCATGCACGTGCTGGTGTCCGACCCGTTGATGGCGTCACTGCTCTCCGGCAGGTCACCGGCCTTGGGCGTCTTCTCTTTCGGATAAGACGTGCCCGAGCGCCAATCGGTCCCCACGACAAGTGTGATACCGGACACGTCGGTCGACCTCTGTACGGCACTCGCGGGAATTCCCAGGGCCTCGGCGACGCGCCCGGCCCCGTTCGCCAACTCGGCGCTCGGATAACGGACCACGGTCCTCTCCTCGGAGTGCGGCGCCGAGGTGTCCGCGTTCGCCGCGGTGAATCCCATTTGCACCAGCGTCCCGGCGACCGCGCTCGCACGGCCGGTCACCGGAGCGAGCGTGGCGGACCGGGTGGCGTTCTGCACCAGGACGCCGATCCTGGCGTCGGCGGTGGTGGAGGCAAAACCGGCGGACGGCTTCGCGGAGGCCTCCTTTCCGGCGGCGGCGTCCTCGGCGTTCCGGGCGCCCTTGTCGTCCTTGTCGTCGAAAGGCACGTCGTCACGGAGCATCGCCCAGATCTCCTGGGCGCCGGCGCCGTCCGCGAGCCGGTGGTTGGGGTCCCGGTCGTCCTCTCGCGTGGGCAGCGTCGTCATGGTGATGCGGTCCGTGGGTACCGTCCTGAGCTGCGCTCCCAGGTCGTAGAGCTTCTTGACCGTGCCGATCTCCTCCGAGACCGTCAGGGACTTCGTCGCCGCCTCGGCCAGCTTCATCAGCCGGCCCGTGTCGGTGAAGACGTTCTGCTGCTTCAGCGTGCGGATCATCGAGTTCATGTACATGTGCTGGGCCCGCGCCCGCATCAGGTCGCTGCCCCAGGCGTGCCGGGTGCGCAGCCACTGCAACGCCTGCTCGCCCTGCACCTTCTTGCGGCCGGCGGTCAGCTTCAGACCGGATCCGCCGGACAGGGTGGGCAGCGGGCGGTCCCACACGTTCTGCTTCACACAGACCTCGACCCCGCCGACGGCGTCCGCCATCTGCACCACGCCCGCGAAGTCGATCGTCATCCAGTGGTCGATGTAGAGCCCGGTGAGGTTCTCCCAGGTGGCCAGCGTGCAGCCGGCGCCGCCGCGGCTCAGCGACACGTTGATGATGTCGTTGGTCGCCGGATACGTGTCGCCGCTGTCCGGGTCGGTGCACTGGGGGATGTCCACCCGGGTGTCGCGGGGGATGCTCACCACGGCGGCGCTCTTGCGGTCCGCGGCCAGGTGGATCAGCATCTGCACATCGCCCAGCGGCGGGCTGTCGCGGTTGTTCCTGGCGCCGCCGAGGGCCACGTTCGCGTCGGAGGCGCGGCTGTCGGAGCCGACCAGCAGGATGTTCAGGGGCCTCTGCCCGGTCGCGTTCGGCTCGGTCCTGTGCGCCTTGGAGTCGCCGCTGCTGCGCTCGCCCTTCTCGAGGTTGCCGTTCAGGTGCTCGTAGTAGAGGTATCCGGCCCCGGCCGTCACGAGTATCAGGAGCGCGAGGGTCGTCGCGGACCACCTGAGCGTGCGGCGCCGTCGCCCGGTCCGTCTGCCCTTCCCCCGCCCCGCGTCCCCGCGGTCCCCTTCTCCTTCGCGCCCGTCCGCGTGGGGGGCGGCCTCGCCGGTGGCGCTCTCCTTGGTGCCCCGGGCGCGCCGGGCGGCGCCCGGTCGTGTTCCCTCCTCGTGCACGCTGCTCCGCGTCATTTCCTTCTCTCCCACCTCGCGCCCGTGAACCGCCCGAGCGCGCGCCCAGTTTCGACAGTTGGACGTACGGGCCCCGTCATTGGCTGTACGGCCGTCCCGGCGGATTCCTCCCGCCCGCTCTCCCGCCGGAGCCGCGGCGCGGCTGCCATGTAGGACGCGAGAGTGGCCCGCCTGGTCACCTGGTCCACAGGGAAAAGGGCGGGGAAGTCGGCGGGCGGCGCCGTGGAGCCGGGCGGCGGCAGACACCGGATGGCCCCTTACAACCGGGCAATCCCCGGCATTCTTCGGAGAAAGGGCCGCGCTTTACCCGCAGATGTCCTCGCCGGCGGTGTTTCCGCTGAATGTCGGCGCCGGGGATTCGCCGTCCGAGGACGCGCGGGGCGTTCCGGAACCGGTTCCCGGCGTCGGTGTGTTCTTCGGGGGCGCCGCGATCTCCACGGGTTCGTCCGTCCGCAGGCGGGTGAACAGCTTCCCGGCGTCGGGCTCCACGAGCTGGTCCCGATTGGCGTCGGCCGCGTACGACTCCCGGGGGACGGTCAGGAATTGCACGCGTTCGGTGGGAATGTCGCGCAGCCCGCGCACGAGGTCGTACAGCCCGCGCAGACTGGCCAGACCCGGGTCCGTGGTGAGGGACGACGTGGCGGCGTCGAGAACGGGATACAGCTTCACCGGATTCAGCAGGACGTCATTGCTCTGGACCTTGCTGACCAGCGCCCCCAGAAAACGCTGCTGCCGGTCCATCCGCTCGGTGTCGCTGCCGTCGCCGAGCGACTTGCGGGCGCGGACGTAACCGAGTGCCTGCTCCCCGTGGAGCGTCACCCGGCCCGCGGGCAGTTTCAGTTTGGCGTCCTTGTCGTCGACCGGTTCCCGCAGGCACACCTCGACGCCGTCGAGCGCGTCGACCATCTTCTTGAAGCCCTGGAAGTCGACGACCACATGGTGGTCGATCCGGATTCCGGTCAGCTTCTCCACCGTGCGGATCGAGCACGCCGAACCGCCCGCCTCGAAGGCGTAGTTGAACTGGGCGAACACCGGCCTGGTGCGCGAGCCGTCGGAGCGGTGGCAGCCGGGCACGTCCACCATCAGGTCGCGGGGGAGGGAGACGGCGGTGGCGCTGTCCCGGCCCGCGGCCAGGTGCAGCAGGATCGTGGTGTCCGACCGCTCCGTCCCGGAGTCCCGCCCGTACTGCTCATTGCCCTCGCCGGAGCGCGAGTCCGACCCGATCAGCAGGACGTTCTGCGCGCCGCGCACCAGTGCGGTGGGCCGGTCCTTGTCGTACCGGGCGAGTTCGGCGGCCGCCGCCTCGTCCGAGGTGATGTTGCCGTTCAGCTTGGCGTACACCGCCCACCCGACGCCCACGGCGCCCACGGCCAGCACGGCGGCCACGATCGCCGCACCCCTCAGCCGCCGCCTGCGACGCCGCCGCTTCAGCCCGTCCCCGGTAGCGGACGCCCCCGTCCCCGGGCCCCCCTCGTCGGGCGGCGCGCCCGCATCACCGCTCACGTCTCCCTCCGTCCACACCCGCACGCTCCTACGACCATGCCCCGACCGACCCCCGGGGACGGAACGGGGATGAGCCGAACGGGTCACGACGACGGGGGCACGGGCTGTCCGGGCCGCGGGTACTCGGTTGCCCCCGGTGTACGGACGGTCGGGCCGGCCCAGCCTGTGGGCGGTTGTGGCGTCTCGGCGTGGGGGTGATCGGGTTGCCCAGCCTGCGGGTGGCTGTGCCGTCCCAGCCTGCGGGTAGTTGTGCTGCCCGGGGCGGCACGGGTGGGCGCAGGCAGCACCCCGCAGCGCCGGGCCACGCTCCCCACCCCCGGCCCGCCCCCGACGCCGGGCGCCGGATCAGCTCCGCCCGCTGTCGACGCAAACGCCGGGCGCCGGACCGGCGACGCCCCTCACCCCGACGCCGGTTCACCGACACCCCGCGGTCACATCACCGCGCCGTCGCCGAAACCCGCTCCGTCTCGATCCGCTGGTCCATGACCCCGGGCCCCGCCTGCTCCAGATGCCGGCACAGCACCACCGACCCGCCACTTGCCAACGGCCCGTACAACCCCGCGTTCAACCCCTCCCACGTGTCGTACGGCAGCCCCGACAGGATCCGCGTCCCCGGACCCGTGAGCCCGAGCCCCGACGCCTGCGACCGGGCCCGCTCCACGACCTCCGCCCCGCTGAACTCCCGTCCGGCCACGATCAGCGCCGGCTGCTCCGGATCCACCGGCGCGTACGGTACGAACCGGTCCCCCTGCCCCGGCACCTCCACCGCGTAGTCGGCGAAGCCCTCCGGCGGACCCGGCGCGAACCGCCCCCCGAGCGGCCGCAGCGCCAGCGCGATCCGCGCACCCGAGCACGCGCGCGCCGCCTCCAGCGACTCCGGCTCGGGACCGCTCACGACCACGTCGGCCGCCCCCGGATCACCCGCCATGTCGGCGACGACACCCACGGACGCGCACGCCAGCAGCCACACGGCCGTCTGCCAGTGCGCGGGCAGCAGCAGCGCGACCCGGTCACCGGGTTCGACGGACAGTTCGTCCTGGAGGAGATTCGCGGTCTTGGCCACCCAATTGGCGAAGGTGGCGACGGACAGTTCGACGCGTTCGCCGGTGGCGTCGTCGTAGAAGGTCACCAGGGGGCGTCCCGGGTCCGCGGCGAGCGCGGAACTCAGCAGGTCGGCAGGGGTGCGGTCGGTCGCGTTCACCCGGACAAGCGTACGCGGGCCCAAAGCCGCGCACCGGGCGGACGGCGTACCGCGCCACCACCGGATCGGACCAAAACGCCCTACGGCCCGTCAGATCCCAAATGGACATATTTGTCTGACGGTGTTCAGGATCAGGGGCATGCGTGGATTCCTTGCTTCCTCGATCGGTGTCACGTGCGCGGCGGCCCTGGCCCTCCCGCTCACCCCACCCGCGGCGGCGGCCACCTCCTCGGCCCCGCCCACGACCGGGACGACGGCGCGGCCCGAGGCGTACGTCCCCGGCGGCACCCAGTCGCTGCCCCTCGCCCCCCTCGCCCGCGACCGCACCCCCGGCACCGCCGAACAGGGCGTGCCCCGCAAGGACGTACGGAACTTCTCGCTGGTCGGCGTCGTCTGGGACAACCCGGGCACCGAACTCCACGGCCGCGTCGAGGTCCGTACCCGCGCCACCGGCACCGGAACCTGGTCCGGCCGGCAGGAGTTGGAGACCCACAACACCGACCACGCCGCCGACCCCGGCACCCCGGAGAGCGCCTCCGGCCGGGTCCGCGGCGCCACCGCACCGCTGTGGGTGGGCGAGTCCGACGGCGTGGAGGTACGGGTGCGCGCGGACAGCGGCCCCGGCTCCGGCCGTACCACCGAGGCCGCCGCCCCGCTCCCGACCGGCCTGCGCCTCGAACTCGTCGACCCCGGCGGGGGCACCGCGCCCGCGCCGGCCCCGGGATCCGGGCAGGGCCCCCGCAGCGCGGCCACGACCTCGGGCGCCACCGAGATCCCGGCCCTGAGCCGCGCCCGGACCGAGGCCGAACTCGGCGCGCGGCAGCGGGCCAAGCCGTATGTCGGCCCCCGCCCGAGCATCACCACACGCCGCGGCTGGGGCGCCGACGAGAAACTGCGCGTGAAGAAGCCCGTGTACACCACGAAGGTCAAGGCGGCCTTCGTGCACCACTCGAACACCGGCAACAACTACCGCTGCTCACAGGCCCCGTCGGTCATCCGCGGCATCTACCGCTACCACGTCAACAGCATGGGCTGGCGCGACATCGGCTACAACTTCCTCGTCGACAAGTGCGGAAAGATCTACGAGGGCCGGGCCGGGGGCGTGTCCAGGGCCGTACTGGGCGCCCACACCCTGGGGTTCAACTCCAACAGCATGGGAGTCGCCGTACTCGGCACCTACAACTCCACGAAGCCGTCGTCGGCCGCCGTGAAGGCGATCGCCCGGCTCACCGCGTGGAAGCTCGGTCTCTCCGGCATGAATCCGCGCGGGAGGACATACCTGAAGTCCGGCGGTGGGAATCTCTACCGAAAAGGCAAGAACGTACGACTGAACGTCATCTCCGGTCACCGGGACGGCTTCGCCACGAGCTGCCCCGGCGGGAAGCTCTACGGCAAGCTCGGCTCGGCGCGTTCGACGGCGGCCAAGTACCAGGGGCGCTGAGGGCCGGACCCCGCCCGGCCGGCGAAGGCGCGAGGAAGCGGGCTGCATACACTGGCCGGCCGAAGGACAGTTCGGCCGGCCCGGCAGGAAGCAGAGACGACAGGTGACAGAAGCGATACTCCTGGTCGGCGGCAAGGGCACACGGCTGCGCCCGCTCACGGTGCACACGCCCAAGCCCATGGTCCGGGCCGCCGGAGTGCCGTTCCTCACACACCAGTTGGCGCGGGCCAGGGCGGCGGGCGTCGAGCACGTCGTGCTCGCGACGAGCTATCTGGCAGAGGTCTTCGAACCGTACTTCGGCGACGGCTCGGCGCTGGGCCTGCACCTCGAGTACGTCACGGAGGAGGAGCCGCTCGGCACGGGCGGCGCGATCCGCAACGTGGCCTCCCGGCTGCACTCCGGCCCCGACGAACCGGTCCTCGTCTTCAACGGCGACATCCTGACCGGGCTCGACATCGGCGCGCTGGTCCGCACCCACGCGACGACGGGCGCGGACGTCTCCCTGCATCTGACGAAGGTGACCGACCCGAGGGCGTACGGGCTGGTCCCCACGGACGACACGGGCCGGGTGCTCGCCTTCCTGGAGAAGCCCCAGACCCCGCAGGAGATCGTCACCGACCAGATCAACGCGGGGGCGTACGTCTTCCGCCGCTCGGTCGTCGACACGATCCCGGCGGGGCGCCCGGTCTCGGTCGAACGCGAGACCTTCCCGGAACTCCTCGCCACCGGGGCGCACCTCCAGGGCATGGTCGACTCCACGTACTGGCTGGACCTCGGCACCCCGGCGGCCTTCGTACGCGGCTCCGCGGACCTGGTCCTGGGCCGCGCCCCCTCGCCGGCGATACCGGGCCGCTGCGGCGACCGCCTCGTCCTGCCCACGGCCCAGGTCGCGCCCGACGCCAAGCTGGCCGGCGGCACGGTGGTCGGCGAGGGCGCGTTCGTGGCGGAGGGTGCGCGCGTCTTCGGCAGCACGATCCTCCCCGGCGCCGTCATCGAGCCGGGCGCCGTCATCACCGACTCCCTCATCGGCACCCGCGCCCGCGTCGGCACCCGCTCGGTCCTCAGCGACACGGTCATCGGCGACGGCGCGATCATCGGCGCCGACAACGAACTCCGCTCAGGCGCCAGAATCTGGTGCGACGCCCACATCCCCCCGGCATCCCTGCGCTTCTCCTCAGACACGTAGCCCCACACGACCAGAGCCGCAACCACCACCCTGCCGCCCCAGCCGCGTCTGACCGTGCCGCCCCAGCTGCGGGCAGTCGTGCCTCCCCCAGTGCCTGAACGCCCTGGGAGGTACCCCCAGGGCGGCACGGGCGGGCGCAGCGGCACCCGCCCAGCGCCGGCCCGCGTCACCCACCCCGGCCCACAGCACGCCGGGCACCCGGCAAACACCGGCCCGCGTCACCCACCCCCCGGCCCACAGCGTGCCGGGCACCGGACAGTGACCCCGGCTCACAACCGCTCAATCCCCCGCGGAGCCATCCGCGGAGCCCGCCGCCCAGGCGCCCGCCCACTCAACAGCACCAGCCGAGCCGCCCGATGCCGCTGCCCCGCATACGGCTCCAGCAGGCGCAACATCGCGGCATCGTCCGCGTACCGCTCCCCGCCCAGCGCGAACCCCACGATCCCCGGCAGATGCAGATCCCCCACCGTCACCTCGTCCGGCGCCCCATGACTGCGCTGCACCGTCTCCGCGGAGGTCCACGGCCCGATCCCGGACACGAGTTCCAGCCGTTCCCGCGCCGCCACCGGCTCCATCCCGGCCGCCTCCTCAAGCCGCGCAGCGACCCGCACGGCCCGCAGGATCGTCGACGCCCGCTTGTTGTCCACCCCGGCCAGATGCCACTCCCAGGACGGGATCAGCGCCCACGTCCGCGCCGACGGCATGACACACATCCGCCCGGGAGCCGGTCCGGGCGCCGGCTCCCCGAACTTCCGGACGAGCAGCCGCCACGCCTGGTACGCCTCCATCGTCGTGACCTTCTGTTCCAGGACCGACGGGATCAGCGACTCCAGCACAAGACCGGTCCGCGACAACCGCAGCCCCGGCCGCCGATGCCGCGTCAGCGCCAGCAGCCGGTGCCGCGGCACGAACGCGGACGGGTCGTCGTCGGCGCCCAGCATCCGCGGCAGCTCCTCCAGCAGCCACTGGGCCCCCGGCCCCCAGGCCTCGCCCCGAACCTCCCCGCCGCGCACGGCGACCCGCAGCGTGCCCGGCCCGGCGGGCGTCCGGCTGGCCCGCCACACCGACCCGTCCGGCGTCGTCCGGAACGTCGGATCACCGAGCCCGCGCCGCAGCGGACCGAGCACCAGCCCCAGGTCCAGCGGCCCGTCCGGCACCCACACCCGCACCTTGCCCGGCGCGGGGGCCTGCCGGGGCACGACGGCGTCCCCGCCGCGTACCGGGGCACGCGCGGGCCGGGGAGCGAAACGTCCTGCCACCAGTGAGGTCCTTGGGAGTGAGGAGCGGAGAGAGCGTCCAGGAGAAGAAGGGGATCACCGCACCTCGATGAACGCCCCCGCGTCCCGCTCCGGCCGGGCCTTCGGCTCCTGCGCCGGATGCCCGACCGCCACCGCCCCCATCGGGTCCCAGTCGCCCGGCAGCCCCAGCACGTCCCGTACGACGTCCCGGCAGAACATCGTCGAGGACACCCACGCCGAACCCAGCCGCTCGCCGGCGAGCGCGACGAGCAGGTTCTGCACGCCGGCGCCGGTGGCGACCACGAACATCTCCCGCTCGGCCCCGTCGCGCCGCGCGTCCCCGTACGTGTGCGAGCCGTCCATGACCAGACAGGGGACGACGAGGTAGGGCGCGTTGCGCAGGACGTCCCCGCGCCGGACGCGCTTGGCGATCGACTCCTCGCTCTTGCCGTCCCGCCGCAGGTCCGCGATCCAGGCGTCCCGCATCGCGTCCAGCAGCCGGGTACGGGAGACGGCCGACTCCAGCAGCACGAACCGCCACGGCGTCGTGTGGTGCGGCGCCGGAGCGGTCACGGCCGCGGCCACCGCCCGGCGCACGGCACCGGGGTCGACCGGCTCGTCGGTGAAGGCCCGTACCGTACGGCGCTGGGCGACCGCCTGCCGTACCGCCTCCGACGTGCCGAGGCGGAACATGTCGTCGCGAGCGCCGCGCACCATCGCCCGCGCGCCCTCGCCGTCGTCCTCGGTGACCGCCCGCGCCAGCCCGCGCACGACGGCGACGGGCAGCCCCGCGGACTTGCCCTTGACCAGGTCGCCCGCGGCGGCCAGCTCGTCGGCGGTGGCGACGACGGTGGCGCCGAGCGGATTGCCGTGCGCGTCCGTTCCCCCGCGCAGGTCGTCGAGGACCCGTACCCCGGCGGCGCCGATCGCCACGTCCGTGAGCCCGGCGCGCCAGGGCCGCCCGAAGGTGTCGGTGACGACCACGCCGACCCGCACGCCCAGCGTGTCGCGCAGTCCGTCCCGGATGCCGCGCGCGGAGGCGTCCGGGTCCTCGGGGAGCAGCAGCACCGTCCCGGCGGGGGTGTTGGACGCGTCGACCCCGGCGGCCGCCATGACCAGGCCCTGGCGGTTCTCGACGATGCGCAGCGCGCCGCGCCGGGCCACCACCCGCACGGTCTCCGCGTCGATCGCGTCCTCCCGGTCGGCGGCCCGGACGACGCGTCCCTCGGCCTTGGACACGATCTTGGAGGTGACGAGCAGCACGTCCCCGTCGGCGAGTCCCGGCTCGGTCGCCGCGATCAGCTTGGCCAGGTCGTCGCCCGGCCGTACCTCGGGCAGGCCGGAAAGGGCCCACACCCGGTAGCCCTGCGGCGGGCCGGAAGCTCCGTCGCGCACGTCGTCGCTCACGCCTCCCGCACCTCCTCCGCCAGCGTCAGCGCCTCCCGGGCCATCTGCGCCGTCGCGTCGAGGCCGGTCATCATCAGCGGTACGGCGCGGCAGAGGACGCCGGCCGCCTTCACGCGCGTGACGGACTCCGCGTCGACCGTGTCGACCAGCCAGCCGTCGAGCAGTCCCGAGCCGTAGTGCTCGGCGACCGCGGCCGCCGTGGACTCCACGCCGACCGCCGCGAGCACCTTGTCGGCCATCCCGCGCACGGGCGCGTCCCCGACGATCGGGGAGAGGCCGACCACCGGCACCCCGGCTTCGGCGATCGCCTCCCGGACGCCGGGCACGGCGAGGATGGCGCCGACCGAGACGACCGGGTTGGAGGGCGGGAAGAGGATCACGTCCGCCTCGGCGATGGCCTCCAGGACGCCGGGCGCGGGCTTGGCCTGCTCGGCGCCGACCGGTACGACCGCCTCGGCGGGCACCGAGGCCCGCAGCCGTACCCAGTACTCCTGGAAGTGGACCGCCTTGCGCTCCCCGTCCAGCTCGACGGCGACGTGCGTCTCCACGCGGTCGTCGGTCATCGGGATGAGCCGCACCCCGGGCTTCCAGCGGTCGCACAGGGCCTGTGTCACCGCGCTGAGCGGATAACCGGCCGTGATCATCTGCGTCCGCACGATGTGTGTGGCGAAGTCGCGGTCGCCGAGGCCGAACCACTCGGGCCCGATGCCGTACGCCGCCAGTTCCTCCTTGAGGTGGAAGGTCTCGTCGGCCCGCCCCCAGCCCTGCTCCTCGTTGATGCCGCCGCCGAGCGTGTACATCACCGTGTCGAGGTCCGGGCAGACCTTCAGGCCGAAGAGGTGGATGTCGTCCCCGGTGTTGCCGATGACCGTGATGTCCGCGTCCGGCGCGGCCTGCTTCAGACCACGCAGGAACCGGGCACCGCCGATGCCGCCTGCCAGAACCACAATGCGCATGGCCCCAGTCTTGCAGGCGGGTACGACAGCGCGTCAGCCAGTCGTCACGGCACCGGCGTCCGTGCCCCGCGGCGCGGCCGTGGAGCACTGCGGCGAGTGCATGGGCATCGCGGTGAGGCCCGGGTAGTAGACGTGCAGGCTGACCGCGGGCTCCAGCGTGTCGTTGATCACCTCGTGCACGTACCCCGGCGCGAACACGCGCTGCCCTCCCGACCGCAACGCGCGCGTGCCGCGCTCCGTGTGCTCGGTGAGGGCGCCCTCCAGGACGGTCCACACGCCGGAGGAGGGTCCGTGGTCGTGGCGTCCGCTGCCCTGCCCCGGCACCCAGGACAGCAGCCAGACCTCGTAGCCGGGGCCGGTGCGCAGCCGGTGGTACCAGCGGGTCGTCGCGTCGTACCTGACGAGGTGTTCCCACGCGGAGCGGTCGGCGGCGATGGAGCGGGCCAGGCCGGCGAACTCGGCGACGGTGGCCGGGTGCTCGCGCGGAGCCTGGAGGAGGTGGGGTACTTCGAGGATGTCGCCGGCGATCTGGAGGTCGCTGTCGCTGTTCATGGGTGCGGTGGTTCCTCGGCAAATGAGTGCGGAGAGCGGAGCGGATGACGCGGAACGCCCTGGTGGGGCGGGACGGACCGGCGAGTCGCGTGGACTCGGGGACAGCCGGAGCGCGGTGGGCTCAACAGCTGGAACAGCGGCAACAGCTACAGCGAGCGTGGGCAGCACCGCGGGACCCGGAGGTGCGGGTCGAGGTGAGTGCCAAGTTCGCGAGCATGCCCACAAGAACAGCGGTTCACACCAGCACTGTCAACTCGGCGCCCGTTATGTGGGACATGTTTCACCTCATCCGGTTCATCTCATAGGTGAAAGGTTTGCTCAGACGGCTTCCGGGACACATGGCGCACTAGCCGGGCGCACAACCCCCGTTGCGATCCCGTGATCCGAATGTGATCAGGTTCGCTTCGGCGTGTGTATCGGAACGGGATCGATCGCCGGGGCGTCCTTCCCGGTGCAGGTGCTGTGCCGGTCGGGCGTCCTCGTGGGCCTCATTGGTGTGTCAAGGTTTATGGCGATTTGAACACTTTCCGCTTGGCCTTGGTTCCGCAGAGTGAATAAGGGGCTCAATAGCAGATCCCGGCTTGACTCGCTCGGAGCATCACACTTGTAATTTCACTCGTGTCGTTCAGCCGGAATCGATAACGGCTGGATCACGGGGACGCGAAAGACAGACGAGGGGCGCACATGACCGAGCTGGTGCAGCAACTGCTGGTCGACGACGCGGACGAGGAACTCGGCTGGCAGGAGCGCGCACTGTGCGCCCAGACCGACCCCGAGTCCTTCTTCCCCGAGAAGGGCGGCTCGACCCGGGAGGCCAAGAAGGTCTGCCTCGCCTGCGAGGTCCGCTCCGAATGCCTCGAATACGCCCTTGCCAACGACGAGCGCTTCGGCATCTGGGGCGGCCTGTCCGAGAGGGAACGCCGCCGCCTGAAAAAGGCCGCCGTCTGACAGAGCGGCGCGAACGGCTCCCGAACTGCGGGAACGGCCTGTCGCGGGTGGGTTGTCCACAGGTGGCGGGCCCTCTTCCTGCCCAGCCGATAGTGTGGGCGCTCGTCCGAGACGCCCCGCCACCCTCAACGGGCACGGGCGTCCACCGCAGTCCACCGAACCGGGGCCCGTACCTCGATGTCCGTGCAGAGTCACACGGCAGCGCAGCAAGACCTCGCTGCCACACCTGAGTTCCCGCGTCACGTGGTGACCGCGGTCCTCGTCGCCCACGACGGAGCCCGCTGGCTGTCCGACGCGCTCGCCGGGCTGCTCGGCCAGGAGCGCCCCGTCCAGTACGCCGTGGCCGCCGACACCGGCAGCGCCGACGACTCCGCCCGGCTGGTCGGCGACGTGCTCGGCGACGACCACGTGCTCCACCTCGCCCGGCGCACCGGCTTCGGCCAGGCCGTCGAGGAGGCCGCCCGCACCGCCCCCGTCCTCACCCCCGACGACCTGCCCTATCTGCGGCGGCCGAGCGGCTGGGACCCCGTCACGCGCACCTGGCGCGACGACGCCTACGACCTGCCGGAGCTTCCCCACGGAGAGCCGGTGCAGTGGCTCTGGCTGCTGCACGACGACTGCGCTCCCGAACCGGACGCCCTGTCCGAGCTGCTGCGCGTCGTGGACACCGAGTACGAACTCGGCCGCGAGGACGTCGCCGTCGTCGGCCCCAAGCTCCGCGGCTGGTACGACCGCAGGCAACTGCTCGAGGTCGGCGTCTCCATCGCCAACTCCGGCCGCCGCTGGACCGGCCTGGACCGCCGCGAACAGGACCAGGGCCAGCACGACCACGTCCGGTCCGTCCTGTCGGTGTCCACCGCGGGCATGCTGATCCGGCGTGATGTCTTCGAGCAGCTCGGCGGGTTCGACCGCCGGCTGCCCCTGATGCGCGACAACGTCGACCTGTGCTGGCGCGCGCACACCGCCGGATTCCGCGTCCTCATCGCCCCCGAGGCGGTCGTACGCCACGCCGAGGCGGCCTCCCGGGAACGCCGCGCCGTGGACTGCGCGGGGCGCACCACCGCCTCCCCGCACAAGGTCGACAAGGCCGGCGCCGTCCACACCCTCCTCGCCAACGTCCGCACCGCCGCCCTGCCCTGGGTGCTGCTGCGCATCGTCCTCGGCACCCTGCTGCGGACCCTCGCCTACCTCGTCGGCAAGGTCCCCGGACAGGCACTCGACGAGATCCGGGGCCTGCTGGGCGTCCTGCTGCGCCCCGAGCGCATCATCGCCGCACGGCGCGAACGCGGCCGCCCGCAGGTCGAGAAGGACGAACTGCGCCCCCTGTTCCCGCCCCCCGGCGCGACCATCCGCGTCACCGTCGAACAGGTCGCGGGCAATCTCTCCGGCAGCTCCGAGGCCGAGGCGGCCACCGGCGCCGGACGGCACGGCGGCGCCATCGAGTCCGGACCCGGCGGTGACGACGCCGACTTCCTGGAGGTGGAGCAGTTCGCCCGCCTCAAGCGCGTCGCCCGCAAACCCGGCCCGGTGCTCTTCCTGGTGCTGCTCCTGGTCTCGCTGGCCGCCTGCCGCGCGTTCCTCGGCAGCGGCGCGCTGGCGGGCGGCGCGCTGCTGCCCGCCCCGGCCGGCGCCGGCGAGCTGTGGTCGCGGTACACGGACGCCTGGCACACCGTCGGCACGGGCGGCACCGCCTCCGCGCCGCCCTACCTCGCGATCCTGGCGGCGCTGTCCTCCGTGCTGCTCGGCTCGACCGGACTCGCCGTCACCCTGCTGCTGGTCGGCTCGGTGCCCCTGGCCGGCGTCACCGCGTACTTCGCCTCCCGCCCGCTCGTCACCTCCCGGCTGCTGCGCGCCTGGGCGGCCGTCGCCTACGCCTTCCTGCCCGCCGTCACCGGCGCACTCGCCGGCGGCCGCGTCGGCACCGCCGTCCTCGCCGTCCTGCTGCCGCTCATCGCGCGCGCGGGCGTCGCGGCGGCCGGCCTCACCGGCCCCTCCGGCGCCCGCGGCAGCTGGCGGGCCACCTGGGCGTACGCGCTGCTGCTGACGATCACCACCGCCTTCACGCCCGTCGTGTGGCCCGTCGCGCTGGTCCTCGGCGTCGCGGTCCTGGCCCTGCGCCGGGGCGAGATCACGGCGTACGGGCCGCGCTTCCTCGCCCAGCTCGGCACCCCGCTGCTGCTCCTCGCCCCCTGGTCGCTGTCGCTGCTCCCGTTCGGCTTCTTCGACGAGGCCGGTCTGGAGTACGGCTCCTCGGCCGCCTCCGCCCTCGACCTGCTCGGGGCGAGCCCCGGCGGGCCCGGCACGGTCGGCGGGCTGGTCCTCATCGGCATCGTGCTGGCCGCGCTTGCCGCCCTGCTGCGCTCGGAACGCCAGTCGGGCATCCGGGCGGCGTGGGCCGTCGCCCTGGTCGCCCTCGTCTTCGCGGTCCTCGCCAACCGCTCGGCCTGGGCGGGACCCGCCACCCTCGTCTACGGCATCGCCCTGCTGTCCGCCGCCGTCCTCGGCGCCGACGGGGCACGCTCGCGCGTGGCCGAGCAGAGCTTCGGCTGGCGCCAGCCCGTCGCCGCCCTGGTCGCCCTCGCCTCGGCCGTCGGCCCGCTGATCGCAGCCGTCGGCTGGATGATCGGGGGCGCCGACGGCCCCCTGGAGCGCCGCGACCCGGTACAGGTGCCCGCGTTCGTCGCCGAGGAGAGCCAGACCCGCGACCAGGCCCGCACCCTCGTGCTCGACAGCGACTCCGCCGCCCACGTGGGCTACATGCTGGTCCGCGGCTCCGGGGCCCGCCTCGGCGACGGCGAACTGGCCACCGGCGACGGCGGGAACAGCGGACTCGACAAGACCGTCGCCAATCTCGTGGCCGGCTCCGGCGCCGACCAGGCCCAGCAGCTCGGCGGCTTCGCCGTGCGCTACGTGCTCGTGCACAAGGGCGCGCCCCGCGAGGTCACCCGGGTCCTGGACGCCACGCCCGGTCTGAGCCGGCTCAGCCAGCAGGACGGCAGCGGACTGTGGCGGGTCGACCAGGAGGTCGCGCGCGCGACCATCGTGTCCGGCGAGACCTCCAATGCCGGCCGGCCGCAGCCCGTGGCGGCCGGACCCGTCGAGGTCCACACCGAGATCCCCGCCGGCTCCGAGGGGCGGGTGCTGCGCCTCGCCGACACCGCCGCCGAGGGCTGGACGGCCACCCTGGACGGCAGGCCGCTCGCCCGCACCACGGTCGACGGCTGGGCGCAGGGCTTCGAACTCCCCGCCTCCGGCGGAAAGCTGGACATCACCTACGACGCCCCCTTCACCCACACCGCCTGGCTGTGGGCCCAGGGCCTGCTCGCCGTCGTCCTGGTCGTCCTCGCCCTGCCCGGCAGGCGCCGCGACGTGGACGACGACCTGCCCGAGGAGCCGCTCGTCCCGGCCGAGGCCGTCGAGGGCGAGGGACGCCGGGCACGGCGGCTGCGCGCCCAGGCGGAGGCCGACGCCGAGGCCGCCGCGGGGACCGAGCCGGCGCCCGAGGACGCGGACGGCCCCTACGACGGGTCCGAGGAGCCGGAACCGCCCATGGCGGCACCGGTGCCGATCCCGCAGCAACCGGCGTACGGCGAGTGGGACTCGGCGGGGTACGCCGGTGACGGGTACGGCACCTACGACACGTACGGCGGCGAGCAGTACCGGGGCGCCCAGCAGTACGACCAGGGCGCCTACGCCCAGCAGCCGTATCAGGAGGATCCGTATCAGGCGGATCCGTACCAGGCCGACGCCTACCAGGGCGGGCAGGACGGCCAGGCCACCCAGTACGGCACGGGGCAGTACGACCCGTACGGCTACGGCGACCCGGCCCAGGCCCAGGCTCAGGAGGGCGGGTACGACCCCGCCGCCTTCGACCAGGCGTACGGCCGGGACGGATACGACACGCCGTACGACCCTTCCCAGCCCCACCACCCCCACGGCACGGGCAGTGAGCGGCCCGACGGGAGCCAGCAGTGAAGCGCACGACCCTGTCCCTGATCGCCTGCGCGACCGCGCTCGCCGCCGTCACCGGATTCGCGGCGGTGTCCGCCCCGGAGACCTCCGGCACGGACACCGCCGCGCCGGCCGGCCTGCTGCCCGTGGAGCGCACCAGCCTGCTGTGCCCGGCGCCCAGCACCTCCGACCTCGCCGAGACCGCGTACACCTCGTTCACGCCCGTCACGAAGGGCACCGACGAGAAGGGCGAGGCCGCGCTCAAGGCGGCGGAGTCGGGCGACGCGGACGCAGACACGGACGCCGGGGACGGCAAGAAGACCGGCAAGAAGCCCGAGAAGCCCGTCGTCCAGCCCAAGGCGCCCGGCACCCCGGTCACCGGGAAGACCTCCGGCGCCGACGCACCCGCACTGATCGGCACCGCGGAGGGCAGCTTCGCGCCCGGCTGGACGGTCCAGCAGACCACCGAGGTCGCCGCCGGGACGGGCCGGGGCCTCCAGGGCGTCAACTGCACGGCCCCGGACACGGAGTTCTGGTTCCCGGGCGCCAGCACGGCGGCCGGCCGCACCGACTACGTGCACCTGACCAACCCCGACGACTCGGCGGCCGTCGTCGACATCCAGCTCTACGGCAAGGACGGTGCCCTGAAGTCCACGGTGGGGGAGGGCATCACGGTCGCGCCGCACGCCGCTCAGGACCTCCTGCTGTCCACGCTCAGCGACGTGGAGCAGACCGACCTGACCGTGCACGTCGGTGTGCGCAGCGGGCGGGTCGGCGCCGCGGTGCAGGCCCTGGACGACAAGACCGGCGGCGACTGGCTGACCGCGGCCGCGGACCCGGCGGGCAGCCTCGTGCTGCCGGGCCTCCCGAAGGACGCCACCGCCGTGCGCCTGGTGCTGTTCACGCCCGGTGGCACCGACGCCGACCTGAAGGTGCGGCTCGCCTCGCCGTCCGGGCTGATCACCCCCGCCGGTCACGAGACGGTGCATGTCAAGGCGGGGATGACGACGGGCGTCGACCTGGGCGAGGTGACGCGCGGCGAGGCGGGGTCGCTGGTGCTGACACCGACGGACCGGTCGGTGCCGGTGGTGGCCGCGGTCCGGGTGGTGCGGGGCAAGGGCGGCAAGCAGGAGTCGGCGTTCATCCCGGCCTGCGACCCGGTGGGCGCGCGCGCGACGGCCGTGGACAACCGGGCCAAGGGCACGTTCCTGTCCCTGGCCGCGACCGGCGAGGCCGCGCGGGTCAAGGTCACGGCGTCGGCGGGCACCGGGGGCGGCACGGCGGCGACCAGGACGTACACGGTCAAGGGCGGCACGACGCAGAATGTGGAGGTGCCGGTCCTCGAGGGGCTCAAGGGCACTTACGCGCTGACCGTCGAGACCGTCTCGGGCGGCCCGGTCCACGCCTCCCGCACCCTGACCGGATCGGACGGCGGTGTGGCGTCCTTCACCGTCCAGACCCTCCCCGACGACGGCGGAACGGTCTCGGTGCCGAACGCGGACGAGGACCTGTCGGTGCTCCAGCGGTAGCCTCCGCGCGGCGCCCAGGCGCCCGGTCAGTCCTCCCCGTAGCGCGGGTCCACCGTCTCGGGCGTCAGGCCCAGCAGCTCCGCGACCTGCTCCACGACGACCTCGTGCACGAGTGCCGCCCGCTCGTCCCGCCCCTTGGTCCGGATCTCGACCGGCCGCCGGTACACGACCACCCGGCCCCGGCCGCCGTCGTGCGAGGGCACCGTGCCCCCGAGCGGGACCGCCTCGTCGTTCCACGTCGTGCCGGCCCCCTGGAGCCGGGGCACGTCGAGCACCAGGAAATCGATGTCGGCGAGCTGCGGCCACCGCCGCTCCAGGCGCTCCACGGAGTCCTGCACCAGGTCCGCGAAGACCTCGCCGCGGCTCGCGGCGAGCGGCACCTGCGGGGGTGCGATCGGGCCGCGCATGCCCCGGCCGTGGCGATCACGGCGGCGGGGCCCTGGGCGGCCGGCATCACGGGGCGTCACGGGCTTGTCCATCACTGGTGAAGGGTAGTCCCCGCCGAGGTCGCGCGCCGGACCGCACACGCATACCGGACGGCGCCGGGGCACCCTCTGCCGCTTGTCGCCGGATGACCATTCCAGCCAAGGTTGGGCTCAATTCAGTACCCTTCCGCGACCGTGGAACTCAAGGCAAATGTCACTGTTTGCATAGGGCCGTGACCGCTTCCGAAGCCGCCCGGCCGCTCGGGAACCGGCGTCCACGCAGGTCAACTGGGCGTGTTCGCAGGGGGTCATGGGCCATTTCACGCCACGACACGGTGGTGTGACCTCGTGGAGAGTCGTCGCAGCCCGCTCAAGAGTGCGGTACCGTCCAACATCGTGAGCCCTGTACGTCGCTGTTCGCGCACCGCCTGCGGCCGTCCCGCCGTCGCGACGCTGACGTACGTCTACGCCGACTCGACCGCGGTCCTCGGCCCGCTCGCCACCTACGCCGAACCCCACTGCTACGACCTGTGCGCCGAGCACTCCGAGCGCCTCACCGCCCCGCGCGGCTGGGAGGTCGTCCGGCTGCTGGACGGCTCGGCCCCGGCCCGCCCCAGCGGCGACGACCTGGAGGCCCTCGCCAACGCGGTGCGCGAGGCGGCCCGGCCCCAGGAGCGGACCGCCGAGGCCGGTGGCGGCCCACGGGCGGCCGACCCGATGGAGGTCGCGCGCCGCGGCCATCTGCGCGTGCTGCGCTCGCCCGACAACTGAGTCACGCCGGCCACGTCCGTCGGCATCCGTTGCCGCAGACCCATTGACGTCTCCTTGTCGCGGACACGACCATTCCGGGAGCCGCGAGAACTCACTTTCGCATGGCGGAACCCGGGGAGGCGCCCGTGTACGTCCAGGAACTGGAACCCGTCGCCGGTTCACTCGGGCTGTCCGCCCTGGTGGCGGCCCTGCCCTTGGTGATCGTCCTCGTCCTGCTGGGCGGCGTCCGCATGAAGGCGCACCTGGCCGGTCTCATCGGTCTGCTGGCGGCCGTGCTCGTCGCCTGGCTGGTCTACGGCATGCCGCTGGACCAGACGGCGTCCGGCGCCGTCCAGGGCGCCGTGTTCGGACTCTTCCCCATCCTGTGGATCGTCGTGAACGCCCTGTGGGTCTACCGGATGACCGTCCGCACCCGGCACTTCGACATCCTGCGCCGCTCCTTCGGCCGGCTCTCCGACGACCCCCGCATCCAGGCCCTGGTCGTCGCCTTCTGCTTCGGCGCCCTGCTGGAGGCCCTCGCCGGGTTCGGGGCGCCCGTCGCGATCTGCTCGGTCATGCTCGTGGCCCTCGGCTTCGACCCCGTGCGCGCGGCGGTCGTGTCGCTGGTCGCCAACACCGCGCCCGTCGCCTTCGGCGCGATGGGCACCCCGGTGGTGACGCTCGCCCAGGTCACCGGGCTGCCGCTGGACGTCGTCGCCTCCGTGGTGGGCCGCCAGACACCCCTGCTGGCCCTCGTGGTCCCGCTGCTGCTGATCGCCCTGGTGGACGGGCGGCGCGGACTGCGCGAGACCTGGGTGCCCGCGTTGGCCTGCGGGGTCGCCTTCGCCCTCGCCCAGTTCGTCGCGTCCAACTACGTCTCCGCCCAGCTCGCCGACATCGCCGCCGCCCTGGTCGGCGCCGGCGCCCTGGTCGCCGTGCCGCACTCCCGCCGGCCCGCCGCCGAGCCCGTACGGACCTCCGTGCTGACCGGCGTACGGAGCGAGGAACTGGACGAGGAGGACTCCGGCCGGGAGGTCGCGCGCGCCTACGCGCCGTACGCGCTGATCGTGGCCGTCTTCTCCGTGGCGCAGATCCCGCCGGTCAAGGACTGGCTGGCCGGGGCTACCCAGACCTACGACTGGCCGTTCCTCGACGTGGCCGACCCCGAGGGCAGTCCGGTCGGCGGCAACGTCTTCTCCTGGCCGATCGTCTCCACCGGCGGCACGCTCGTGCTGTTCGCCGGAGCGGCCACGGCCGTCGTCCTCGGCCTGCACGCGCGCGTGGCCGTCAAGGAGTGGCTGGCGACCGTGTACGAACTGCGGTTCGCGATCCTCACCGTCACCTCGGTACTGGCCCTCGCCTACGTCATGAACCTCTCCGGGCAGGCCGCCACCATCGGCTACTTCGTCGCGGCGGCCGGCGCCGGACTCGCCTTCCTGTCACCCGTGCTCGGCTGGTTCGGCGTCGCCGTCTCCGGCTCCGACACCTCGGCCAACGCGCTCTTCGGCGCCCTCCAGGTGACCGCCGCGCGGGAGTCCGGCCTCTCGCCCGAACTGCTGGCCGCCGCCAACAGTTCCGGCGGCGTCCTCGGCAAGATGATCTCCCCGCAGAACCTCACCATCGCCTGCGCGGCCGTCGGACTCGCGGGCCGCGAAGGAGACGTACTGCGCAAGGTGCTGCCCTGGAGCCTGGGCCTGCTGCTGGTGATGTGCCTGATCGTCGTCGGACAGTCCACGCCGGTCCTGGGCTGGATGCTGCCCTGACCTTCCGGAACCGCGCGACCCCCGGTCGGCGGTTGCGGGTAGTTTGTGGGCACCGACGAGACTTTCAGGAAGGTTGGCCGTGGCTGCTGATCTGTCGCAGATCGTGAAGGCGTACGACGTACGCGGTGTGGTCCCGGACCAGTGGGACGAGCCGCTCGCCGAACTGTTCGGCGCGGCCTTCGTCGAGCTGACCGGCGCGAGCGCCGTCGTCGTCGGCCACGACATGCGCCCGTCCTCCCCGGGCCTGTCCGGCGCCTTCGCACGCGGGGCGGCGGCCCGCGGCGCCGACGTGACCGGGATCGGCCTGTGCTCCACCGACCAGCTGTACTACGCCTCCGGCGCGCTCGACCTGCCGGGCGCAATGTTCACGGCCTCGCACAACCCGGCCCGGTACAACGGCATCAAGCTGTGCCGCGCGGGCGCCGCGCCCGTCGGCCAGGACACCGGCCTCGCGCGGATCCGCGCCCTCGTGGAGCGCTGGAGCGTCTCGGGACCCCCGGAGCCGGCGGCCCGGCCGGGCACGGTCACCCGGCGCGACACGCTCGCCGACTACGCGGCCCACCTGCGTTCCCTCGTCGACCTCACCGCCATCAGGCACCTGAAGGTCGTCGTCGACGCGGGCAACGGCATGGGCGGTCACACGGTCCCCTCGGTCTTCGCCGGCCTCCCCCTCGACCTCGTGCCGATGTACTTCGAACTGGACGGCACCTTCCCCAACCACGAGGCCAACCCGCTCGACCCGGCCAACCTCGTCGATCTGCGCGAGCGCGTCCGCGAGGAGGGCGCCGACCTCGGCATCGCCTTCGACGGCGACGCCGACCGCTGCTTCGTCGTCGACCAGAACGGCGACCCGGTCCCCCCGTCCGCCGTCACCGCCCTCGTGGCCGCCCGCGAACTCGCCCGCAACGGCGGCAGCGGCATCGTCATCCACAACCTGATCACCTCCTGGTCCGTGCCGGAGGTCGTGCGGGAGAACGGCGGCACACCGGTACGCACCCGCGTGGGCCACTCCTTCATCAAGGCCGAGATGGCCCGCACCGGCGCCATCTTCGGCGGCGAGCACTCCGCGCACTACTACTTCCGCGACTTCTGGAACGCCGACACCGGCATGCTGGCCGCCCTCCACGTCCTGGCCGCCCTCGGCGGACAGCAGGGCACGCTGTCCGACCTCGTCGCCCAGTACGACCGCTACGCCGGATCCGGCGAGATCAACTCCACCGTCGACGACCAGGCCGCCCGCCTCGCCGCGGTCCGCGCCGCGTACGAGGGCCGCGACGACGTCACCCTGGACGACCTGGACGGCCTCACCGTCACGTCGGCCGACTGGTGGTTCAACGTCCGCCCCTCCAACACCGAGCCCCTGCTGCGCCTCAACGCCGAGGCCCGCGACGAGGCGACGATGGCGAAGGTGCGGGACGAGGCGCTGGCAATCATCCGGGCGTGAGGAGGGGCCCGCCGGGGCAGACGGGCGGACACGGGACGGGAGCCGGGGGCACGCAGCGGCTGCGCCCCTCCGCCCGGCCCATCACCGGCGGTACCCTGACCAGCACATCCGCACAAGCCCCACCATCCCCGAAGGGAACCCCCATGCCGCTCGAAGCCGGCCTCCTGGAGATCCTCGCCTGCCCGGCGTGCCACGCCCCCCTCAAGGAGCAGGACGCGGAGCTGATCTGCACCGGCCAGGACTGCGGCCTCGCCTACCCGGTGCGCGACGGCATCCCCGTCCTGCTCGTCGACGAGGCCCGCCGCCCCGGATAACGACGGCCGGGCACCCCGCGCACCCGCACGAACGCTTCCGGCGATCGGAGACTGCCGCCATGCTCGACGAATCACTCCTCGACGCCCCGGAGCGCCTCACCCAGGCCGACCGCCGCGGCCTGCTCCGCGGCGCCGCCGAGGCCGGGGCCCGCGTACGCACCGCCGCCCGGCACGCAGCCGAGGCAGGCGTGGGCAGCCTCAAGCCCGACGGACGCCCCCGAGCCGTCCTGATCGCCGGTCCCGGCGCCGCGGCCACCGAGGCCGCCGACCTCCTGGGCACCCTCGCCGGCGCCGGCAGCCCCGTCATCCGCCTCGCCCCGACCGGCGTGGCCCCCGCCGCGGGCGCCCTGCGCTGGGAACTGCCCGGCTGGGCCGGCTCCGTGGACCTCCTGCTGATCGCCACCCCCGACGGCACCGAGCCCGGCCTGTCCCTGCTCGCCGAACAGGCCTACCGCCGGGGCTGCACGGTCGTCGCCGTCGCCCCCGCCCGGTCCCCGCTCAGCGAGTCGGTGAGCACCTCACACGGCCTGTTCATCCCGATGGCGACCGCTCCCTACGACCACGACGAGCCCCTCGCCGGCGCCGCCCCCGGCGTCCTGTGGGCGCTGCTCACCCCGCTGCTCGCGCTGCTGGACCGCACCGCCCTGCTCGACGCGCCGCCCGAGGCCATCGAGAGGGTCGCCGACCGCCTCGACAGCGTCGCCGAACGCTGCGGGCCCGCCGTCGTGACCTACAGCAACCCCGCCAAGACCCTGGCGTCCGAGCTGGCCGAATCCCTCCCGGTCATCTGGACCGAGGGCACCTCGGCGGGACCGGCCGGCCGCCGCTTCGCCGCCGCGCTCGCCGAACTGTCCGGCACCCCCGCCCTCGTCGCCGAACTGCCCGAGGCACTCGCCGCGCACAGCGCCCTGCTCGCCGGCCGGCTCGCCGCGGGCGCCGACCCCGACGACTTCTTCCGCGACCGCGTCGAGGAGGCACCCACCCTGCGCGCACGCGTGGTGCTCCTGCGCGACCGCCCCACCGGCGGCCTCACCGCCGCCCCCAACGCCCGCGACCTGGCCCTCGGTCACGACACGCCGATCAGCGAACTGGAACCCGAGGCGGGCGGGGAACTGGAACCCCTCGCCGAACTGATCGCCATCACGGATTTCGCCGCCGTCTACCTGGCGCTCGCCTCGGGAGCCTGATCCCGCCCGCACCATCGCCGTACGCCCAGATCCGTACGCATCATCGCCGTACGCGCAGACCCGCACGCCCAGCCCGTACGGCACCGACCAGCACGCCCCCGCGCACAGGACAACGCACCGCGCACGCACCGGCAGAGAGAGCCCATGGACCGCCTCGACAACACCGTCCGCCCCTACGCCTGGGGCTCCACCACCGCGATCCCGACCCTGCTCGGCACCGAGCCGACCGGCGAGCCGCAGGCGGAGATGTGGATGGGCGCCCACCCCGGCGCCCCCTCCCGCACCGGTCGTGGCACCCTCGCCGAGGTCGTCGACGCCGACCCCGAGAAGGAACTCGGCCCCGCCTCGGTGGCCAAATTCGGCCCCCGCCTTCCCTTCCTCCTCAAGCTCCTCGCGGCCGGCGCCCCGCTCTCCCTCCAGGTCCACCCCGATGTGGCCCAGGCCGAGGCGGGTTACGCGGACGAGGAGCGCCGGGGCGTACCCCTGGACGCCCCGCACCGCAACTACAAGGACGCCAACCACAAGCCCGAACTGATCTGCGCCCTCACCGAGTTCGACGGCCTGTGCGGCTTCCGCGCCCCGGCCGCCACCGCCGACCTGCTCGACGGCCTCGGCATCGCCTCCCTCAAGCCCTACGCCGACCTGCTGCGCGCCCGGCCCGAGGACGCCGCCCTGCGCGAGGTCCTCACCGCGATCCTCACCGCCGAACCCGAGGAGATGTCCCGCACCGTCGCCGAGACCGCCGCCGCCTGCGACCGCCTCGGCGGCGCCTACGCGCCCTACGCCGACATCGCCCGCCACTACCCGCGCGACCCCGGCGTCCTCGCCGCCATGCTCCTCAACCACGTCCGGCTCCAGCCCGGCGAGGCCCTCTTCCTCGGGGCCGGCATCCCGCACGCCTACCTGAGCGGCCTCGGCGTCGAGATCATGGCCAACTCCGACAACGTCCTGCGCTGCGGCCTGACCCCCAAGCACGTCGACGTCCCCGAACTCCTGCGCGTCGTCCGCTTCGAGGCCGGAGAGCCCGGCATCCTCCGCCCGGAGGCGTCCCCCGACGGCGAGGAGGTCTACGACACCCCGATCGACGAGTTCCGCCTGTCCCGCCACGTCCTGCCCGAGGGCTCCGGCGTCCACGACCTCACCCTGACCACCCCGCAGATCCTGCTCTGCACGGCCGGCACCGTACGGGCGGGCGAACACCAACTGGCCCCCGGCCAGTCCGTGTTCGTACCGGCGGGCGAAAAGGCCGAGGTGTCCGGAAACGGCACGCTCTTCCGGTCCACCGTGCGCGTCTGACGTCCCGCCCGGCGGGCACACGTCGGATCGCGCGGCACGCCGGAGCCGGGGCGGCTGCAACAATGGCGCACCGCGCAGGCGGGGCACGGCCGACGACCGGCCGCGCTCCCAACGGCGTTCGCACGCAGACGAAGGCGAAGGGACAACGCGACACATGAGCGCGTCAGGCGGAACCAGGGCGATCGTGGCGGCACTGCTCGCCAACCTCTCGATCGCGGCAGCGAAGTTCGTGGCGTTCCTCTTCAGCGGATCGTCGTCGATGCTCGCCGAGTCCGTGCACTCCCTCGCCGACTCGGGCAACCAGGGACTGCTGCTCATCGGCGGCAAGCGTGCCCAGCGCGAGGCCACCCCGCAACACCCCTTCGGCTACGGCCGCGAGCGCTACGTCTACGCCTTCCTCGTCTCCATCGTGCTCTTCTCGGTCGGCGGCATGTTCGCCGTCTACGAGGGCTACGAGAAGATCAAGCACCCGCACGAACTGGAGCACTGGTACTGGCCGGTGGGCGTCCTGGCCTTCGCGATCCTCGCCGAGGCCTTCTCCTTCCGGACCGCCGTCAAGGAGGCCGGGCCCCTGCGCGGAAACGAGTCCTGGAAGGACTTCGTCCGCCACGCCAAGGCCCCCGAACTTCCGGTCGTCCTTCTGGAGGACCTCGGCGCCCTCGTCGGCCTGGTCCTCGCCCTCGGCGGCGTCGGCCTCGCCCTGCTCACCGGCGACGGCGTCTGGGACGGCATCGGCACCCTGTGCATCGGCGTGCTGCTCATCCTGATCGCGCTGGTCCTGGCCGTCGAGACGAAGTCCCTGCTGCTCGGCGAGGCCGCGGGCATCGACGCGGTCCGGCGGATCGAGGCCGCGATCGTCGCGGGCGACACGGTCACCGGCGTCATCCACATGCGCACCCTCCACCTCGGCCCCGAGGAACTGCTCGTCGCCGCCAAGATCGCCGTCCGCCACGACGGCACGGCCACCGAGATCGCCTCCGCGATCGACGCCGCCGAGTCCCGTATCCGCGACGCCGTCCCGATCGCCCGCGTCATCTACCTGGAACCCGACATCTACAGCGAGTCCGAGGCCGCCAAGGGCCCGGACCGCGAGGCGACCCCCGGCGGCCCGGCCACACCGCCCACCGGCCACTGACCGCCCGCACCCGTGCCCAGGCACCGTCGGCCGTCACGCTTCGTGAACGTCCGGAAGTGTTCGGAGGCGGACTGGGGACGGCGGGGGCCCGCGGTGTAGCTTGGGGCGGAGCCAGACGTCGCTGCTGATGGCGGTCGGGCGGTCCAGTACGGACCGGCCGAGGGAGAGAGGGCCTCCGACGGACTGCGCTGCGCGCACGCGGGCATGCCCGTGTCCTCTTCGGGGCACCCCTGTGTCCGCCGCCGCGCAGGTCAGCCGTACCCACCTCGACCCAACCCGAGGAGCAGCCCGTAATGACGACTGTCGACAACCGACAGGACTTCAAGGTCGCCGATCTCTCCCTGGCCGAGTTCGGCCGCAAGGAGATCACCCTCGCCGAGCACGAGATGCCCGGCCTGATGGCGATCCGCAAGGAATACGCCGAGGCGCAGCCGCTCGCCGGCGCCCGCGTCACCGGCTCCCTGCACATGACCGTGCAGACCGCCGTGCTCATCGAGACCCTGGTCGCCCTGGGCGCCGAGGTCCGCTGGGCCTCCTGCAACATCTTCTCCACCCAGGACCACGCGGCCGCCGCCATCGCCGTCGGCCCGAACGGCACGCCGGACAACCCGCAGGGCGTCCCGGTCTTCGCCTGGAAGGGCGAGAGCCTCCAGGAGTACTGGTGGTGCACGGAGCAGGCGCTGACCTGGCCGAACACCCCCACCGGCGGCCCGAACATGATCCTGGACGACGGCGGCGACGCCACCCTCCTCGTCCACAAGGGCGTCGAGTACGAGAAGGACGGCAAGGTCCCCTCGCCGGACACCGCCGAGTCCGACGAGCACCGCGTCATCCTCGAACTCCTCACCCGCACCGTGGGCGAGAGCCCGCAGAAGTGGACCCGGCTGGCGTCCGAGATCCGCGGCGTGACCGAGGAGACCACGACCGGCGTCCACCGCCTGTACGAGATGCACCGCGACGGCACCCTGCTGTTCCCGGCGATCAACGTCAACGACGCGGTGACGAAGTCGAAGTTCGACAACAAGTACGGCTGCCGCCACTCCCTGATCGACGGCATCAACCGCGCCACGGACGTGCTGATCGGCGGCAAGACCGCGGTCGTGTGCGGCTACGGCGACGTGGGCAAGGGCTGCGCGGAGTCCCTGCGCGGCCAGGGCGCCCGGGTGATCATCACGGAGATCGACCCGATCTGCGCGCTCCAGGCGGCGATGGACGGCTACCAGGTCACGACGCTGGACGAGGTCGTCGAGACCGCCGACATCTTCGTCACGACGACCGGCAACAAGGACATCATCATGGCCTCCGACATGGCCCGGATGAAGCACCAGGCCATCGTCGGCAACATCGGCCACTTCGACAACGAGATCGACATGGCCGGTCTCGCCAGGATCCCCGGCATCGTCAAGGACGAGGTCAAGCCGCAGGTCCACACGTGGACCTTCGCCGACGGCAAGGTCCTCATCGTCCTGTCCGAGGGCCGCCTGCTGAACCTGGGCAACGCCACCGGTCACCCGTCGTTCGTGATGTCCAACTCCTTCGCGGACCAGACCCTGGCCCAGATCGAGCTGTTCACCAAGCCCGACGCCTACCCGACCAACGTCTACGTGCTGCCCAAGCACCTGGACGAGAAGGTCGCCCGCCTCCACCTCGACGCGCTCGGCGTCAAGCTGACCACGCTCCGCCCGGAGCAGGCCGACTACATCGGCGTCAAGGTCGAGGGCCCCTACAAGGCGGACCACTACCGCTACTGAGCCCTGCCGGCTCCTCCGAGACAGGCCCCCGCACCCCCGTGCCGGGGGCCTGCCCCGTTGGCGCTCCGCGACGGGCCCAGCAGACCGTCACCAACCAGGACCACCATGCCCCGCGGCCGATATTCGCTCCACGATCCGCACGACCACACCTCCCTCGCAGAAGAGCACTTCCAGTGCGCCCCCGGCCCTTCCGGCTGGCGCTACGTATCCCGGCTGACCACACCCACCGGGGACGACCACGGCTCCGTCGACCTCGCCCTCGACGAACTCGGCCGCCCCATCCGCCTCGAACTCCACGCCGCGAGCTGGCAGGTGCGCGGTGCGGCCATCGACGGCGTCACCTGGGTCCGTACCGACCCCACCGGAATCCACGCCGCCGAAGGCAATGCGCGCGCCAACGCCTTCACCGGCACGTCTCCGGCCTTCCTTGTCGCGACCACCCGTCTCCTGCGCCTCACCCCCTCTGTGCCAGCCACCCGCGTACGCCTCGTCGCCCTCACCGATCCGGTCCTCGCCCCCCGCACCGTGGACCAGTCCTGGGCCTTGCTGAAAAGAGAAGCACACACCACTGACAACGGACCCCTCACCGTGGACGAATACCAGGTCACAGCCCTGGACACCGGCGAACAGCACCTCGTGCACATCGCCGGCGACGTGGTGCTCGCGGCCCCCGGCATCGAGCTGGAGGACCTGGAGTCACCACCGTCCGTGTTCCCATGACCGGCGCCCGGCCACCGGAGCCGCGGGCCGCTTCGAGCGCGGTCGCCGCCCGACCTAGGCGGGCGGCACGAACCCGGTGCCGGGGCGGTCGTCCGACGCAACGTCCCGCGACGGCACCTCCCGCTCCGGCCTGACGGCATCCCGCGGCGGCACGGCCGGCGGCACCGGCGGCGCCGCGGGGAAGGCCGGTGGCGGACCCGCCGGGATCGGCGCCGCCGCCTCGGGCCCTGGGCCCGCCGGCACGTCCCCGAACGCCCGCCGGGCCTCCCGGGCCCGCCGCTCCTGCAACACCGCCGCCAGATACGCGGCCGGCGGCACCTCGCGCGGTGCCGGAGCCCCCGTACGGGCCGCCACATCGGCGGCGAGCCGCTCGGCCATCGCCCAGCCGACGCGGGGATCGAGCTGCCCCATCCGCGTCAAATACTGACGCACGGCGAGCCACAGGTCATCGGGCACCGCGGACAGGTCGAGCGCCGCGAACCGCCCCGCCAGCCAGGGCGGAGGAGGCGGTATGAAACCCGCCGACGCGACCGGAACCCGCTCCCGTACGACCAAAGTGCCCGCGAACACGTCACCGAGCCGCCGCCCCCGCGCCGACACCAGCGAGGCGATACAGGCGACGACCCCGAACGTCATCAGGATCTCGATCACCCCGATCAGGCCCCGCACCAGCGAATGCCGGAACCGGATCGGACCGCCGTCGTCCCGCACCACCCGCAGCCCGCACGCCAACTTCCCGAGCGACCGCCCATGGCTGAGCGTCTCCACGGCGATCGGCGCCCCCACCAGTACGAGGACGAACACCGCGATCGACAGCGCGGTCTGCGCCGCCATGTCCAGGGAGGCGGTGGAGGCCACCACGGCGACGGTCACCGCCACGTAGACGGCCACGGCCACCGCCAGGTCGAGCAGGACGGCCAGTGCCCTGCTGGGCAGTCTCGCGGGGCGCAGCTCCAGCGCCACCGCCTCGCCGGTCACCAGCTCGCTCACGCCCGCCACCCTTCCCCTGGCTGCCCCCGTCCCCGCCAGTCTGCCAAGCTGAGGACGCACCGCGCCGCGGTACGACAAGCTGATCCACGACGAGCCGCCGACGATAGCCGAGGAGCAGGCACACCGATGGACCTCGACGTCTTCGTCTCCGCCCACCGCGCGGAGTGGGACCGCCTCGACGCCCTGCTCAGGCGCCGGCGCCGGCTGACCGGTGCCGAAACCGACGAACTCGTCACCCTCTACCAGCGCACGGCCACCCATCTCTCCCTGATCCAGTCCAGTGCGCCCGACCCCCAGCTGACCGGACGGCTCAGCCAACTGGTCGCACGCGCGCGCAGTGCCGTGACGGGCACCCGCCGGGCCTCCTGGCGCGATGTCACCCGCTTCCTGACCCACCAGTTCCCGGCGGCCGTCTACCGGGCACGCCACTGGTGGGTCCCCACCGCACTCCTGTCGACCGCTGTCGCGGCACTCCTGGGCTGGTGGATCGGCACCCACCCCGAGGTCCAGGCCACGATCGCGGCACCCAGCGAACTGCGGCAGCTCACCCGGCCCGGCGGCCAGTACGAGACGTACTACTCGAGCCACCCCGCGGCCTCCTTCGCCGCGCAGGTCTGGACGAACAACGCCTGGGCCGCCGCGCTCTGCCTGATCCTGGGCGTCTTCCTGGGACTGCCGGTCATCTGGATCCTGTTCCAGAACATGCTCAACCTCGGCATCGGCGCCGGTCTGATGTCGTCGGCCGGCCGCCTCGACACCTTCCTCGGCCTCATCCTGCCCCACGGTCTGCTCGAACTGACCGCGGTCTTCGTCGCCGCGGGCACGGGGCTGCGGCTCGGCTGGACCCTGATCGATCCGGGCCCACGCACCCGCCGCACCGCCCTCGCCGAGGAGGGCCGCGCAGCCATCGGCATGGCGATCGGACTCGCCCTGGTCCTGTTCGTCTCCGGTGCCGTCGAAGGCTTCGTCACCCCGTCAGGACTGCCCACCTGGGCCCGCATCACCATCGGCGCCGTCGCCGAGGCGGCCTTCCTGGCCTACGTCTACATCCTGGGCGGACGTGCGGTGCGCGCCGGCGACACGGGCGACGTCGAGGCGGCCGAGCGCAGCGCCACCGTGCCGACGGCCGCCTGATGTGCATCCACCCCCGGTGAGCTGCTACTGTCCTCTTCGTTCCCGCAAGGGCCGTTGACACGGACCGAGCGGGGAGGTAGATTAGAACAGTTGCCTGTAGACGGGTTCACCCTAGAGGGCAAAGGTTGAACATCTATCTGCTTCTTCCGGATCATGGAATTCGACGAAGCACTCTCCCGATGAATCGGAAATGAATGGCCGGTCAGACCGGCCCGGAACTTCTGATAAAGTCGGAGCTGCCGGAAAGGGAAACGCGAAAGCGGGAACCTGGAAAGCACCGAGGAAATCGGGTCGGAAAGATCTGATAGAGTCGGAAACGCAAGACCGAAGGGAAGCGCCCGGAGGAAAGCCTGAGAGTTTCTCGGGTGAGTACAAAGGAAGCGTCCGTTCCTTGAGAACTCAACAGCGTGCCAAAAGTCAACGCCAGATATGTTGATACCCCGACCTGTATCGGTTGATCCGATCGGGTTGAGGTTCCTTTGAAATACAACAGCGAGGACGCTGTGAACGGTCGGATTATTCCTCCGACTGTTCCGCTCCCGTGATGTTGGAAAGCATTCACGGAGAGTTTGATCCTGGCTCAGGACGAACGCTGGCGGCGTGCTTAACACATGCAAGTCGAACGATGAACCACTTCGGTGGGGATTAGTGGCGAACGGGTGAGTAACACGTGGGCAATCTGCCCTGCACTCTGGGACAAGCCCTGGAAACGGGGTCTAATACCGGATACTGACCTCCACGGGCATCTGTGGGGGTCGAAAGCTCCGGCGGTGCAGGATGAGCCCGCGGCCTATCAGCTTGTTGGTGAGGTAATGGCTCACCAAGGCGACGACGGGTAGCCGGCCTGAGAGGGCGACCGGCCACACTGGGACTGAGACACGGCCCAGACTCCTACGGGAGGCAGCAGTGGGGAATATTGCACAATGGGCGGAAGCCTGATGCAGCGACGCCGCGTGAGGGATGACGGCCTTCGGGTTGTAAACCTCTTTCAGCAGGGAAGAAGCGAAAGTGACGGTACCTGCAGAAGAAGCGCCGGCTAACTACGTGCCAGCAGCCGCGGTAATACGTAGGGCGCAAGCGTTGTCCGGAATTATTGGGCGTAAAGAGCTCGTAGGCGGCTTGTCGCGTCGGTTGTGAAAGCCCGGGGCTTAACCCCGGGTCTGCAGTCGATACGGGCAGGCTAGAGTTCGGTAGGGGAGATCGGAATTCCTGGTGTAGCGGTGAAATGCGCAGATATCAGGAGGAACACCGGTGGCGAAGGCGGATCTCTGGGCCGATACTGACGCTGAGGAGCGAAAGCGTGGGGAGCGAACAGGATTAGATACCCTGGTAGTCCACGCCGTAAACGGTGGGCACTAGGTGTGGGCAACATTCCACGTTGTCCGTGCCGCAGCTAACGCATTAAGTGCCCCGCCTGGGGAGTACGGCCGCAAGGCTAAAACTCAAAGGAATTGACGGGGGCCCGCACAAGCGGCGGAGCATGTGGCTTAATTCGACGCAACGCGAAGAACCTTACCAAGGCTTGACATACACCGGAAACGGCCAGAGATGGTCGCCCCCTTGTGGTCGGTGTACAGGTGGTGCATGGCTGTCGTCAGCTCGTGTCGTGAGATGTTGGGTTAAGTCCCGCAACGAGCGCAACCCTTGTCCCGTGTTGCCAGCAAGCCCTTCGGGGTGTTGGGGACTCACGGGAGACCGCCGGGGTCAACTCGGAGGAAGGTGGGGACGACGTCAAGTCATCATGCCCCTTATGTCTTGGGCTGCACACGTGCTACAATGGCCGGTACAATGAGCTGCGATACCGTGAGGTGGAGCGAATCTCAAAAAGCCGGTCTCAGTTCGGATTGGGGTCTGCAACTCGACCCCATGAAGTCGGAGTCGCTAGTAATCGCAGATCAGCATTGCTGCGGTGAATACGTTCCCGGGCCTTGTACACACCGCCCGTCACGTCACGAAAGTCGGTAACACCCGAAGCCGGTGGCCCAACCCCTTGTGGGAGGGAGCTGTCGAAGGTGGGACTGGCGATTGGGACGAAGTCGTAACAAGGTAGCCGTACCGGAAGGTGCGGCTGGATCACCTCCTTTCTAAGGAGCACATGGCCGACTGCAAGCGCATGTCTTGCACGGTTGCTCATGGGTGGAACGTTGACTATTCGGTCCGGATTCGGGCCGGTGGCTGTCAGTACTGCTCTTCGGAGTGTGGAAGGCATGATCATCGGACGGGTTTGGGCCGGGCACGCTGTTGGGTGTCTGAGGGTATGGCCGTGAGGCTGCCTCAGTTGCCGGCCCCAGTGAACTTGTCGTGAGTGGCAGGGTGATGGGTGGTTGGTCGTTGTTTGAGAACTGCACAGTGGACGCGAGCATCTGTGGCCAAGTTTTTAAGGGCGCACGGTGGATGCCTTGGCACCAGGAACCGATGAAGGACGTGGGAGGCCACGATAGGCCCCGGGGAGTCGTCAACCAGGCTTTGATCCGGGGGTGTCCGAATGGGGAAACCCGGCAGTCGTCATGGGCTGTCACCCGCTGCTGAACACATAGGCAGTGTGGAGGGAACGCGGGGAAGTGAAACATCTCAGTACCCGCAGGAAGAGAAAACAACCGTGATTCCGGGAGTAGTGGCGAGCGAAACCGGATGAGGCCAAACCGTATGCGTGTGAGACCCGGCAGGGGTTGCGTGTGCGGGGTTGTGGGATCTCTCTTTTACGGTCTGCCGGCCGTGAGACGAGTCAGAAACCGTTGATGTAGGCGAAGGACATGCGAAAGGTCCGGCGTAGAGGGTAAGACCCCCGTAGTCGAAACATGAGCGGCTCGTTTGAGAGACACCCAAGTAGCACGGGGCCCGAGAAATCCCGTGTGAATCTGGCGGGACCACCCGTTAAGCCTAAATATTCCCTGGTGACCGATAGCGGATAGTACCGTGAGGGAATGGTGAAAAGTACCGCGGGAGCGGAGTGAAATAGTACCTGAAACCGTGTGCCTACAAGCCGTGGGAGCGTCGGGCATCAAGTTTGCTTGGTGTCTCGTGACTGCGTGCCTTTTGAAGAATGAGCCTGCGAGTTTGCGGTGTGTTGCGAGGTTAACCCGGGTGGGGTAGCCGTAGCGAAAGCGAGTCCTAAGAGGGCGTTTGAGTAGCACGCTCAAGACCCGAAGCGGAGTGATCTAGCCATGGGCAGGTTGAAGCGGCTGTAAGAGGTCGTGGAGGACCGAACCCACCAGGGTTGAAAACCTGGGGGATGACCTGTGGTTAGGGGTGAAAGGCCAATCAAACTCCGTGATAGCTGGTTCTCCCCGAAATGCATTTAGGTGCAGCGTCGTGTGTTTCTTGCCGGAGGTAGAGCACTGGATAGGCGATGGGCCCTACCGGGTTACTGACCTTAGCCAAACTCCGAATGCCGGTAAGTGAGAGCGCGGCAGTGAGACTGTGGGGGATAAGCTCCATGGTCGAGAGGGAAACAGCCCAGAGCATCGACTAAGGCCCCTAAGCGTACGCTAAGTGGGAAAGGATGTGGAGTCGCACAGACAACCAGGAGGTTGGCTTAGAAGCAGCCATCCTTGAAAGAGTGCGTAATAGCTCACTGGTCTAGTGATTCCGCGCCGACAATGTAGCGGGGCTCAAGCGTACCGCCGAAGTCGTGTCATTGCAGCAATACGGCTAACGCTGGCTGTGATGGGTAGGGGAGCGTCGTGTGCCGGGTGAAGCAGCCGTGGAAGCGAGTTGTGGACGGTTCACGAGTGAGAATGCAGGCATGAGTAGCGATACAAACGTGGGAAACGTTTGCGCCGATTGACTAAGGGTTCCTGGGTCAAGCTGATCTGCCCAGGGTAAGTCGGGACCTAAGGCGAGGCCGACAGGCGTAGTCGATGGATAACCGGTTGATATTCCGGTACCCGCTGTAGAGCGTCAGACATCGAGCATCGTGATGCTAAGGCCGTGAAGCCGCCCTGGAGCCTTCGGGTGAAGGGGAGTGGTGGAGCCGCTGAACCGAGCGGTTAGTAGGTGAGTGATGGGGTGACGCAGGAAGGTAGTCCATCCCGGGCGGTGGTTGTCCCGGGGTAAGGGTGTAGCCCGTCATCCAGGTAAATCCGGGTGGCATGTGGGTGAGACCTGATGCCGAGCCGATTGTGGTGAAGTGGATGATCCTATGCTGTCGAGAAAAGCCTCTAGCGAGTTTTATGGCGGCCCGTACCCTAAACCGACTCAGGTGGTCAGGTAGAGAATACCGAGGCGTTCGGGTGAACTATGGTTAAGGAACTCGGCAAAATGCCCCCGTAACTTCGGGAGAAGGGGGGCCACACCTGGTGATGATCTTTACGGTCTGAGCTGGGGGTGGCCGCAGAGACCAGCGAGAAGCGACTGTTTACTAAAAACACAGGTCCGTGCGAAGCCGTAAGGCGATGTATACGGACTGACGCCTGCCCGGTGCTGGAACGTTAAGGGGACCGGTTAGTCATATTTCGGTGTGGCGAAGCTGAGAACTTAAGCGCCAGTAAACGGCGGTGGTAACTATAACCATCCTAAGGTAGCGAAATTCCTTGTCGGGTAAGTTCCGACCTGCACGAATGGCGTAACGACTTCTCGACTGTCTCAACCATAGGCCCGGTGAAATTGCACTACGAGTAAAGATGCTCGTTTCGCGCAGCAGGACGGAAAGACCCCGGGACCTTTACTACAGTTTGATATTGGTGTTCGGTTCGGCTTGTGTAGGATAGCTGGGAGACTGTGAACTTTGGACGCCAGTTCAGGGGGAGTCGTCGTTGAAATACCAGTCTGGTCGTGCTGGATGTCTAACCTGGGTCCGTGATCCGGATCAGGGACAGTGTCTGATGGGTAGTTTAACTGGGGCGGTTGCCTCCTAAAGAGTAACGGAGGCGCCCAAAGGTTCCCTCAGCCTGGTTGGTAATCAGGTGTTGAGTGTAAGTGCACAAGGGAGCTTGACTGTGAGACCGACGGGTCGAGCAGGGACGAAAGTCGGGACTAGTGATCCGGCGGTGGCTTGTGGAAGCGCCGTCGCTCAACGGATAAAAGGTACCCCGGGGATAACAGGCTGATCTTCCCCAAGAGTCCATATCGACGGGATGGTTTGGCACCTCGATGTCGGCTCGTCGCATCCTGGGGCTGGAGTCGGTCCCAAGGGTTGGGCTGTTCGCCCATTAAAGCGGTACGCGAGCTGGGTTTAGAACGTCGTGAGACAGTTCGGTCCCTATCCGCTGTGCGCGTAGGAGTCTTGAGAAGGGCTGTCCCTAGTACGAGAGGACCGGGACGGACGAACCTCTGGTGTGCCAGTTGTCCTGCCAAGGGCATGGCTGGTTGGCTACGTTCGGGAGGGATAACCGCTGAAAGCATCTAAGCGGGAAGCCTGCTTCGAGATGAGGGCTCCCACCCACTTGATGGGGTAAGGCTCCCAGTAGACGACTGGGTTGATAGGCCGGATCTGGAAGCACCGTGAGGTGTGGAGGTGACCGGTACTAATAGGCCGAGGGCTTGTCCTCAGTTGCTCGCGTCCACTGTGTTAGTTCTGAGACAACGAACAGTTGTCGGCTTTCGAGCTGAACAGACAATTAAAGAGTGTGCTTGTTCGCTCGAAACCATTAGGGTTTCGGTGGTCATGGCGTAGGGGAAACGCCCGGTTACATTTCGAACCCGGAAGCTAAGCCTTACAGCGCCGATGGTACTGCAGGGGGGACCCTGTGGGAGAGTAGGACGCCGCCGAACAATTATTGCGAGGAAACCCCGCACCGGAAACGGTGCGGGGTTTTCTGCGTTTCAGGGGTGGTTCAAATGCGTGCGGGGTTCTTTTCACCCCGCCCGCTCATAGACGGCCTGCTGCCTTCAGTTCCAGATAGGCGTCGGCGAGCGCCGGAGCCAGCTCGTCCGGGGTCGCGTCGACGACCGTGACGCCGTGCCTACGGAGCTGGTCCCCGATGCGTCGGCGTTCCTCCTGGGCCTGTGCGGCCGCCGCGGCCTCGTAGACGGCGTCCGTGTGACCGCGGGCCTCGGCCATTCCGGCGATGTGCGGGTCTGCCACCGAAGCCAGCAGGACAGTGTGGCGCTGAGTCAGTTGTGGCAGGACGGGGAGCAGCCCTTCTTCGATCGGCGCCGCGTCGAGTGTGGTGAGCAGGACGATCAGAGAGCGGCGAGGAGCCGACCGGAGGACGGTGGCGGCGAGACCGCCGGCGTCCATCTCGACGAGTTCCGGTTCCAGGGTCGCCATCGTGTTGACCAGGGAAGGGAGTACGTCCCCTGCCGTGCGGCCCCGCACGAGAGCGCGTACCCGCCGGTCGTATGCGAGAAGGTCGACGCGGTCACCGGCGCGGGAGGCCAGAGCGGCCAGCAGGAGCGCGGCATCCATGGACGCGTCGAGGCGGGGGGCGTCGTCCACACGGCCGGCCGAGGTGCGGCCGGTGTCGAGGACGAGCAGGATGTGCCGGTCGCGTTCGGGGCGCCAGGTACGTACGGCGACGGTGGACTGGCGTGCCGTCGCCCGCCAGTCGATGGAGCGGGTGTCGTCGCCGGGAACGTACTCGCGCAGGCTGTCGAACTCCGTGCCCTCTCCTCGGGTGAGCACGCTGGTGCGACCGTCGAGTTCTCGCAGCCGGGACAGCTTGGACGGCAGGTGCTTGCGGCTGGTGAACGCAGGCAGGACGCGTACCGTCCAGGGGACCCGGTGAGTGCCCTGGCGGGCGAAGAGCCCCAGCGGACCGTACGAGCGGATCGTGACGCGGTCGGCCTGGCGGTCGCCCCGCCGGGTGGGCCGCAGACGGGTGGTCACGCGTCGGCGTTCGCCCGCGGGCACCGTCAGGCGGTGGCGGGAGGCCGCGGTCTCCGTGCCTGGCCGCCAGCTGCTCGGCGGCCAGGCGTCGCGGAGACGGGCTCGGAGCGGACGGTTGGACGGGTTGGTGACCGTCAGGGTGACGTCGGCGGTCTCGCCCAGGCGTGCGGAGGTGTCGCCGGAGCGGGTCAGGAGCAGGCGTCGTACCGGGGCGGCCAGGGCGAAGTCGCAGGCGCAGGCCGCGGCCAGCGGGGCGTTGACCGCGAGGAGGCCCGTCCAGCCGGGCTCCCAGATGCCGATGGGTACGGAGCCGAGGGCCGCGATGAGCGCGGCGCGTCCGGTGAGTGCCATCAGCGGGGGACGGGGACGTGGGCGAGGATCGCGTTGATGACGGAATCCGTGGTCACGCCCTCCATCTCGGCCTCCGGGCGGAGCTGGACGCGGTGCCGGAGGGTGGGCAGGGCCAGGGCCTTCACGTCGTCGGGGGTGACGTAGTCGCGACCCGTCAGCCAGGCCCACGCGCGGGCGGTCGAGAGCAGCGCCGTGGCTCCGCGCGGGGAGACGCCGAGGGTGAGGGACGGCGACTCGCGGGTGGCACGGCAGAACGTCGACGACGTAGGCGGTGATCTCGGGGGAGACGGTGGTCTTGGCGACCTCGGCGCGGGCGGCGTCCAGATCGGCGGCGGTCGCGACGGGGCGCACGCCAGCGGCGTGCAGGTCGCGCGGGTTGAAGCCGGCGGCGTGGCGGGTGAGGACGTCGATCTCGTCCTGGCGGGAGGGGAGAGGGACGGTGAGTTTGAGGAGGAAGCGGTCGAGCTGGGCTTCCGGGAGGGGGTAGGTGCCCTCGTACTCGACCGGGTTCTGGGTGGCCGCGACGAGGAAGGGCTCGGGAAGCGGGCGGGGCGTGCCGTCCACCGTGACCTGGCGTTCCTCCATGGCTTCCAGGAGGGACGACTGGGTCTTCGGGGGCGTGCGGTTGATCTCGTCGGCGAGCAGCAGGTTGGTGAAGGCCGGGCCGGGCTGGAAGGAGAACTCCGCGGTGCGGGCATCGTAGACCAGCGAGCCGGTCACGTCGCTCGGCATCAGGTCGGGGGTGAACTGGACGCGCTTGGTGTCGAGTTCGGTGGCCGCGGCGAGGGCACGGACGAGGAGTGTCTTGGCGACTCCGGGGACGCCTTCCAGCAGGACGTGGCCGCGGCACAGGAGCGCTACGACGAGGCCGGTCACGGCGGCGTCCTGGCCGACCACGGCCTTGGCGATCTCGGCGCGCAGGGACTCGAGGGCGGCGCGGGCATTGCCCGGGGCCCCGGTCCGCCCCGCGTTGTCAGTGGTCGGGTCCATCATGGACGGCGTACCTCTCTTTCGAGGGCGTCGAGTTGGTCGGCGAGTGCGATGAGGGCCGCGTCGTCGCCGGGCGGCGGGCCGAAGAGGAGGGTGTGCAGGCACTGTCCGTCGCCGTGGAGGTGGGCGGACAGCGCGGGGAGCAGGGCCTCGGGCGAGTGAGCCTGGGCGACGGAGACGCCTGTGAGGGGGGCGAGGCGGGTGCGGGTGGCGGAGCGAAGAGCACTGGCCGCGCGGTCGCGGGCGTTCGCCTTCCGGTAGAGGCGGGCGCGGCCTTCGACGGTTTCGGAGGCGCGGATCGCCACGGGGAGTTTCTCGGGCACCAGGGGGCCGAGCCGGCGTGCCCGCCACAGGGCCGCGAGGGCCGCGGCGACGAAGAGTTGCAGGGTGCCCCAGAGCCAGCCGGAGGGGAGCAGGTCGAAGAAGCCGCGTTCGTCGTCCGGGGTGGTGGTGTCGGAGAGCGAGGGGAGGTACCAGACCAGGTGGTCGCGGGAGCCGAGGAGTTGGAGGGCGAGGGAGGCGTTGCCGTGCTCGGCGAGGTGGTTGTTGCGGAGGATGTAGGGGGCGCCGAGGACGACGGTGTCGCCCGGGGTGCCGTCCTGGGGCGCCTGTCCGGAGGGGTCGGGTATGCGCAGCAGCGTGGCCAGGCGCCGGCTGGGGTAGCAGGCGTCGGCCTCGACGTGGGCGGTGTAGCGGACGCCGCCCGTGTCGGCGGTGCCCGCGCGCCGGGCGGCGGGCAGGTCGCAGGCGGGGGCCAGTGTCGAGTCGAAGCTGAGCGCCGGGTCGGCGGTGACACCGGGGGCGAGCCGTTCGACGGCCGGGCCGCCGGGGGCCACGAGGACGGTGCGGCCACCGGAGCCGGTGACCGCGGAGTGCAGTCGCGTCTGCTGGCGCTCGGTCAGGAGGTCGGGGACGGCGACCAGCAGGGTGGTGTCCGGGCCGACGGCGGCGCGTGCGTCGTCCAGGGTGTTGACCACGCGCGTGGACACCCCCCGGTCGGCCAGGAGTTCCGCGACGGCTCGGCTGCCGTTGGGGTCGGCGGAGCGCGGGTCGAGTTCGCCGTGCCGGGCGTCGGAGCGGACGACGGCGATCGCGACGGCCCCGACGAGCAGCACGACGAGCGCGAGTGCGACGCCCCGCGCGCGTGTCCACAGCTGGCGGGCGGTGGGCGAGGCCGAGGTGGTGGCGGGCGTGGCCTCGGTGGTCATCCGGCGGCTCCCCGGCGGGTGTCGCGGTCCGTGTCGTCGGCGTGGCCGCCTGCCGTGCTGCCCGCCAGGTGCGGCTTGCTGCGCTCCAGGTCGCGGTCGAGTTCGGTGAGGCGCCGGTACGACTGCTCGGTGCCGGGGCGGCCGCCGTATGTGATGTCGTCGAAGTCCCGTGCGGCGGCGCGCAGCCGGGTGCCGTGGGCGGGCAGGGCGCGGCCGGCCTCGGTGGCGGCCTCGTCGGCGGTGCGGCCGGGGCGGATGTCGAGCAGGGCGCGTTCCTCCAGAGCGCGGACGACGGCCCGCATGCGTTCCTGGACGGCCTGGTTCCAGTGGCCCTGGGCGGCGTGTGCCTGGGCGGCGGCGCGGTGGTCGGCCGCGCTGCGGGGGCGGTCGTCGAAGAGGGCGGGGGCCGAGGCGGGCCGGCGGCGCGGGGTGCCGAGGCGCCACCAGAGCGCGCCGAGCACCGCGAGGACGGCCACGATGACGACGACCAGGCCGAGTGTTCCGCCGGGGGTCGCGTCGGCCGCGCTGCTGAACAGCTCGCCGATCCAGTCCCAGAAGGCGTTCAGGGCCCGCTGGAACCAGCTGGGGTCGTTCTCGTGGTACATGCGCTTGGACAGTTCGTCCCGCGCGGCCTTCCGCGCGGGATCGCGCGGAATCGTCACCGGTGGTTCGTCGCTCGCGCGCGACAGTGCCGGTACGAAGGTGTCGCCGGCGCGCGCCGCCGTCCGTACGGCGGCGCGCGACAGCACCTCTGTGACCTGTGTGAGAACTCCCCCCGCCGGGCTCACCGCATCAGCTCCCCGGGACGGCGCCGGGAGCCGCGGTGCCCTGGGCGCCTGCGGCGCGGACCAGTTCGAGGTCGAGGGCCTCGCGGCGGATGCGCTGGTCGATGTAGAGCAGCACGGCGACGCCCGCCGTGATCGGGAAGGTGATCATGGAGCCGATCACCGAGCCGATGCCGCTGACGATGAGGAAGGTCCAGCCGAGATCCCCGGTGCCCTCCAGGAAGCCGCCGATGCCGTCGCCGCCGAGGGCCGCCGCGAGGAAGGCGAAGGGGATGACGATGATCGACGCGACGACGTTGGCGATGATCGTGGCGAGCAACTGGATGCCGAAGACCCGCCACCAGGAGCCGCGCACCAGCTTCACGGAGCGGCCCATCGCCTTCTTGATGCCCTGCTTCTCCAGCATCAGCGCGGGGGACGCCAGCGAGAGGCGCACCATGAGCCACACCGAGACGACGCCGCCCGCCATGAAGCCGAGGATCGTCAGGGCCAGGCCCGCGTCGCCGCCGGCCGCGGCCGTGACGAGGAGACCGGGGGTCATGCCGGCCGCGATGATGCCGAAGACGATGAGCAGCAGCAGGATGATCAGGCCGAACAGCTTCAGCACCTGGGGGCGGGCGTCCCGCCAGGCCTCGCCGGCGGTGACCGGCCTGCCGAGTACGGCGCGGCTGGTGACCGTCGTGAGCAGGGCGGTGGCCAGGACGGTGCCGATCAGGGAGATCAGGAAGACGACGCCCGAGTTGATCGTGGTGTCGGCCAGGGCGTCGCCCAGTTCGCTCAGGGTGGCGTCGGGGTCGTTGAGGGCCTCGGTGCCGGTGCTGTCCAGGACCAGGCCCTGGAGCAGTACGACGATGACCTCGGTGAAGACGGCGACGGTCAGCGAGATGCCGAGGACCGTGCGCCAGTGGGCGCGCATGGTGGAGACCGCGCCGTCGAGGATCTCGCCGACGCCGAGGGGGCGGAGCGGGATCACGCCGGGCTTGGCCGCGGGCGGCGGACCGCCCCAGCCGCCTCCCCAGCCGCCGGGGGCGCCGTAGCCTCCGCCCCGGCCGCCGTACCCGCCCCAGCCGCCTCCGGGAGGACCGGGGGGCGGGGCGCCCCAGCCTGGGCCGGGCGGTGGGGGAGGCGGGGGCTGGGCGGGGTCCGCGGGGCCGGTGGGTGCGGACCACTGGCCGGGGGCCGGCTGTTCCTTGGACCACTTCGTGCCGGGGCTCGTCGGTTCCGCACCCGGCCGGTCCGCGGCCCGGCCGGGGCCGCCGGGGCGGTCGGCGGGCTCGGCGGGGCCCGACGTGCCGGGCTCCCGTCCGTCGGACGGGGCGGATCCGGGCGAGGTCCAGCCCGGAGTGTCGTTCATCGTCGCTCCTTCACGGTGCCCGTCCGCGGTCGCGGTGGCAGGTTGGCAGCCATCGTGCCATGGGGCGGTCGGGTGCGGACCGGGCACGGTCTGGGCTGCGCGCCTTCAATGGTCCGTCGCAGACGGGGCAGACTGAACGTATGGCTGATCAGTACGCGCACAGCGGCGAGAACAAGCGGCCGACCGAGATCCCGGCACTGCGCTGGGAAGAACCCCCCGAGGGCCCTGTGCTGGTCCTGCTCGACCAGACCAGGCTGCCGGCCGAGGAGGTCGAGCTGGTCTGCACGGACGCGTCCGCGCTGGTGGAGGCGATCCGTTCGCTTGCGGTGCGCGGGGCGCCGCTGCTCGGCATCGCGGGCGCCTACGGGGTCGCGCTCGCCGCCGTGCGGGGCTTCGAGGTGGAGGAGGCCGCGGTCGCGCTGGCGGCGGCCCGTCCGACCGCGGTGAATCTCGCCGTCGGGGTGCGCCGGGCACAGGCCGCCCACCAGGAGGCGCTGGCCAGGACCGGTGACACCCGGCAGGCGGGCGCGGCGGCACTGGCCGCGGCGCGGGCGCTGCACCGGGAGGACGCCGAGGCCAGCGCGCGGATGGCCGTGCACGGACTGGCGCTGCTGGACGAGCTGCTGCCCGCCGGCGGACACCGCGTCCTCACGCACTGCAACACCGGCTCGCTGGTGTCGGGCGGTGAGGGGACCGCCTTCGCGGTGGCGCTCGCGGCACACCGGTCGGGGCGGCTGCGACGCCTGTGGGTGGACGAAACGCGTCCCTTGCTGCAAGGTGCTCGCCTGACGGCATACGAGGCGGCCCGCAACGACATGGCGTACACCTTGCTCACCGACAACGCGGCGGGTTCGCTGTTCGCGGCGGGCGAGGTGGACGCCGTGCTGGTCGGCGCGGACCGCATCGCGGCCGACGGTTCGGTGGCGAACAAGGTGGGGAGCTATCCGCTCGCGGTGCTCGCGCGGTACCACCACGTACCGTTCATCGTGGTGGCACCCGTCACAACGGTGGATCCGGACACGCCGGACGGGGCGTCCATCGAGGTGGAACAGCGCCCCGGATATGAAGTGACCGAGGTCACAGCACCCCAGGTGCCGGTGACGGGAGCGGGAGGCGGGATTCCGGTGGCACCCCTGGGGACCCAGGCGTACAACCCGGCGTTCGACGTGACTCCGCCCGAACTGGTGACGGCGATCGTCACCGAGGAGGGCGCGGTTTCGCCCGTGACGACCGAGGCCCTGGCGGAGCTGTGTGCCAGGTCACGCCAGGTAACGATTAGCTAATGGGATGATGTCGTTTATGAAGGGACGAGTCCTTGTCGTCGACGACGACACCGCACTGGCCGAGATGCTCGGCATTGTGCTGCGTGGTGAGGGTTTTGAGCCATCGTTCGTAGCCGACGGTGACAAGGCGCTGGCCGCCTTCCGGGAGGCCAAGCCCGACCTGGTGCTGCTCGACCTGATGCTGCCCGGTCGGGACGGCATCGAGGTGTGCCGCCTGATCAGGGCGGAGTCGGGGGTGCCGATCGTGATGTTGACGGCGAAGAGCGACACCGTCAACGTCGTGGTGGGGCTGGAGTCGGGTGCCGACGACTACATCGTGAAGCCGTTCAAGCCGAAGGAGTTGGTGGCCCGTATCAGGGCGCGTCTCAGGAGGTCCGAGGAACCGGCGCCGGAGCAGCTCGCCATAGGCGACCTGGTCATCGACGTGGCCGGTCACTCCGTGAAGCGGGACGGGCAGTCGATCGCGCTGACGCCGCTGGAGTTCGACCTGCTGGTGGCGCTGGCCCGCAAGCCGTGGCAGGTGTTCACGCGCGAGGTGCTCCTGGAGCAGGTCTGGGGCTACCGGCACGCCGCCGACACCCGGCTGGTCAACGTGCATGTGCAGCGGCTGCGCTCCAAGGTCGAGAAGGACCCGGAGAAGCCGGAGATCGTGGTGACCGTCCGCGGCGTCGGTTACAAGGCCGGACCGAGCTGACGTGACCGGGGACAGTGCCGCTTCGGCGTCCGGGTCCGGGGCCCGCGCCGGACGGCCTGTCGGCCACCCGCCCGCAGGCTCGCGCCTCGGCGTCCTGCTGGAGAGCGGGCTGCTGCACGGCGGGGTGCAGGGCAGCCCGGTGCTCCGTCTGTTCGCGCGCTGGGTGCGCCGTCCACTGCTGCCCGTCATGCGGCTGTGGCGGCGCAACATCCAGCTCAAGGTCGTCGTCACCACACTGCTGATGTCGCTGGGCGTGGTGCTGCTGCTGGGCTTCGTGGTGATCGGACAGGTCCGCAACGGACTGCTGGACGCCAAGGTGAAGGCGTCCCAGAGCCAGGCCACCGGTGGGTTCACGGCGGCCAAGCAGAAGGCCGAGGAGGCGGCGAGCACCGACGGCGACGACAACACGCCGGCGGACGGCCGCCCCTCGCAGAACGTCATCCAGTGGATGAGCGAACTGGTGAAGTCGCTCTCCAGCGGCGGCCAGGGCGCCTTCGACGTGGTCACCCTCCCCATGGGCGGGGACAGCGGCAGCGGGCGCGGCCCGCGCGCCTCCGGCCTGGTCGACTGGTCCGCCAGCGTTCCCGAGAACCTGCGGGTGCGCATCGACGGCAGTACCGCGGCGGCCCAGAGCTACACCCGCATCGTCTACAACTCCGACCAGGACTCCCAGCCCGGACTGGTCATCGGCAAGCAGGTCAACGACCCGAACGGCGAGCCGTACCAGCTGTACTACCTCTTCCCGCTCACGCAGGAGGAGAAGTCGCTCAGCCTGGTCAGGGGCACACTGGCGACGGCCGGGCTCTTCGTCGTCGTCCTGCTCGGGGCCATCGCCTGGCTGGTGGTGCGCCAGGTCGTCACGCCCGTGCGGATGGCGGCGAGCATCGCCGAGCGGCTGTCCGCGGGTCGGCTCCAGGAGCGTATGAAGGTCACCGGCGAGGACGACATCGCCCGCCTCGGCGAGGCCTTCAACAAGATGGCGCAGAACCTCCAGCTCAAGATCAGCCAGCTGGAGGACCTGTCGCGGATGCAGCGGAGGTTCGTCTCCGACGTGTCGCACGAGCTGCGGACGCCGCTGACGACCGTACGGATGGCCGCCGATGTCATCCACGACGCGCGCGTGGACTTCGATCCGGTGACCGCGCGGTCGGCCGAGCTGCTCGCCGACCAGCTGGACCGGTTCGAGACGCTGCTCGCGGACCTGCTGGAGATCAGCCGCTTCGACGCGGGCGCCGCCGCGCTGGAGGCGGAGCCGATAGACCTCAGAGAAGTCGTACGGCGGGTCGTCAGCGGGGCCGAACCGCTCGCCGAGCGCAAGGGCACCCGGATACGTGTCGTCGGCGACCAGCAGCCCGTCGTCGCCGAGGCGGACGCCCGGCGGGTGGAGCGTGTGCTGCGCAACCTCGTCGTCAACGCCGTCGAGCACGGCGAGGGCAACAACGTCGTCGTGAAGCTCGCCGCGGCCGGCGGCGCGGTCGCCGTCGCGGTGCGCGACTACGGCGTCGGGCTCAAGCCGGGCGAGGCCACCCGGGTCTTCAGCCGCTTCTGGCGGGCCGACCCGGCACGCGCGCGTACCACCGGCGGTACGGGGCTGGGGCTGTCGATCGCCCTGGAGGACGCCCGGCTGCACGGCGGCTGGCTGCAGGCCTGGGGCGAGGCGGGCGGTGGCTCGCAGTTCCGGCTGACGCTGCCCAGGACCGCGGACGAGCCCCTGCGCGGCTCGCCGATACCCCTGGAGCCGACGGACTCGCGGCGCAACCGCGGGCTCAGCGACGCGGGCCTCAACGACACCGCGCACGGTGCGGACGGGGCGGCGGACGTCCCGGCACAGGCGTCGCGGGCACCCCAGGTGTCCGCCCGGGACCCGATACCCAACCGGTCGGCCGCGGCGGCCCCCACGGCCGATCCGACGGCACTGCCCGGCAACGGCGCGCGCGTGGTGGCGAGGCCGGTGTCGGGCGCCCGGAGCCAGGACGAACGGCCCGCGCCCGAGGCGGCGAGCCGCCCGGACGCCGAGCCGGAGGACTCGAGCAGGCAAGGGGAGGCATCTCGTGGGCGCTGACCGCGAGAGGGGCGGTCGGCGGGTGCCGGCGCGCGTGGTGGCGTTCACCGTCTGCGGCGGCGTCCTGCTGGCCGGATGTGCGTCCATGCCCGACAGCGGGGATCTGCGCGGGGTGGAGTCCACGCCCCGGCAGGACCCGCAGGTGCGGGTGTTCGCGATGCCGCCGCGCGAGGACGCCCCGCCCTCCGACATCGTGCAGGGCTTCCTGGAGGCGCTGACCAGCGACGACCCGCACTATGAGACGGCGCGCACGTATCTGACCGGGGACGCCGCGAAGAACTGGCGGCCGGACCGGTCCGCGACGGTGCTCGCGGGCGGGCCGGGCACCGAGTCCGACCACTCGGGCAGCCGCGAGGACGCCAACGACTACTCGGTCATCCTGACCGGCACCAAGGTTGCCACGGTGGACGCGCAGCAGTCGTACTCGCCTGCCGACGGCTCCTACCGCACGTCGGTGCACCTCACCCGGGACGGCAAGAGCGGGCAGTGGCGCATCGACGCGCTGCCCCAGGGCGTCGTCATGGGCAAGTCGGACTTCCAGCGCAACTACATGTCGGTCAACCGCTACTACTTCGCCTCGAACACCGCGGTGAAGGCCGAGGCCGGCACCAGCCGGCAGCCGGCGGCCGTCGCCGACCCCGTCTACGTGCGCCGGCGCGTGGACCCCATGACGCAGGTGGTGCGTTCTTTGATCAGCGGTCCGACGAGCCTGCTCGGACCCGTGGTCAGGTCGAGTTTCCCGACCGGAACGGCGCTGGCGAAGAACGTCGTCTCGCTGACGCCCGACGACCACAACAGGCTGACCGTGCCGCTGAACGACAAGGTGGCGCGGGCCGGGGCCGACAAGTGCGACGAGATGGCCGCCCAGCTCCTGTTCACGTTGCAGAACCTCACCCCGGCGGTGGACGAGGTCGAACTGCGCTCGGGCGGTGAGCAACTGTGCTCGCTCACCGAGGACCGGGCCGAGACGGTGGCGACGCGCGGCTCCGCCCAGCGGCCCGACTACCTGTACTTCGTCGACGAGGAGGACCGCCTGGCGCGGATCGCCGCGGGCGGCAACGCGACCCGGGCGGAACCCGTGCCCGGTCCGCTGGGCGAGGGCGAGACGGCTCTGCGGTCGGTGGCGGTGGCGCGCGACGAGCACAGCGCGGCCGGGCTCGGGCTCGACAGCAAGTCGCTGTACGTCGGCTCGCTGGTGCCGGGGGGTTCGCTCGGCGACCCCGTGCTGGTCAGCAAGGGCAAGGCGGAGACCGACCGGCTGACGCCGCCCAGCTGGGACGCGCAGGGCGACCTGTGGACGGCCGACCGCGACCCGGCCGCTCCGCGCCTGCTGTTCCTGAAGCAGGGCGCGGGTGAGCCGGTGGAGGTGCGCACACCGGGCCTCGACGGGCGGATCCAGGCCGTGCGGGTGGCGGCCGACGGGGTGCGGATCGCGCTCGTCGTGGAGAAGGACGGCAAGCGGTCGCTGCTCATCGGGCGGATCGAACGGGACGCGAGGGACGGCGAACCGGCCGCGGTCACCGTCCTCGAACTGCGCTCCGCGACCCCCGAGCTGGAGGAGGTCACGGCCATGTCGTGGGCCGGTGACAGCCGGCTCGTGGTGGTCGGGCGCGAGCGCGGCGGCGTCCAGCAGATCGGATACGTCCAGGTCGACGGCTCCACGCCGGAGGCTTCGGTGCCCGCGGCTCTGACCGGCGTGAAGGAGATCGCGGCGACCGAGGACGAGCGGCTGCCGCTCGTGGCGTACTCGGAGGACGTGATCGTCCGGCTGCCGTCCGGGTCGCAGTGGCAGAAGGTGACGGAGGGGAGCGCGCCGGTCTATCCGGGGTGACGCGGACGGCTGTTCCGGGAGCGGGCGTTCACTCGTGAGAGGGATGCGCGGCGGGCGGCGGCCGGAGTTGTCCACAGGGAGCCGGGCGGCGTTTTCCACAGGCCTGGCGGGGTTCCGCGGGCGTTGGCACAGTGGTGGCCATGCGGGGATCGGGGACATTGCGGGGATGGTGGCGGGACCTCACGGACCTGGTGCTGCCGGCCGAGTGCGGGGGTTGCGGCAGGGCTCGGGCGGTGCTGTGCCCCCGGTGCCGTGCGGCCCTGAGCGGGGCCGCGCCGAGTCCGGTGCGGCCGGTGCCGGAGCCGCCGGGGCTGCCGCTGGTGCACGCGGCCGCCCGGTACGCGGACGAGGTGCGGGCCACTTTGCTGGCCCACAAGGAGCGGGGCGTGCTGGCGCTCACGGCACCGCTCGGCGCCGCTCTGGCGGGAGCGGTGCGGGCAGGCCTGTGGGAGGCGTGGGCGGGCGCCGGTGACGTGCGAGCCGGCGACGTGAGCGCCGGGCGGGTGCGGGGGCCCGTGCTGCTCGTGCCCGTGCCCTCGGCGCGCCGGGCGGTGCGGACACGTGGGCACGACCCGGCGCGGCGGATCGCCCACGCGGCGGCGGGTGAGCTGCGGCGGACCGGGACCTCCGCCCGGGTGCTGGCCGTGCTGCGGCAGCGGCACACCGTCGCCGACCAGTCGGGGCTCGACGCCGGGCAGCGGCTGGCCAATCTGGCCGGGGCGCTGGCGGTGGTCCCCGGCGGCGGGCGGCTGCTGTGCGGCGGTGGGCCGGTCGTCCTGGTCGACGACCTGATGACCACGGGGGCGTCCCTGACGGAAGCGGCGCGTGCCGTGCGCGCGGGGGCGGTCGCGGAGGGGGCCGTCGCGACTGAGTCGCGGGCGGGGCCGGGCACGTACTGGACGGCGAGATCGGCAGTGTATCCGTGGGCCGCGGGGGAAGGCAGAGAGGAACGGGACACCGGGTCCGGCACGAGGGACCCGAACGGAGGCGGTGGCGTGGTCGGTGAAGCGATCTGCGCGGCAGTGGTCGCGGCTTCACCGGACTCTTTCGAAATAAACCGGAACTGACTGAGTAGTTGCGTCGTTGCAGGTAATGAGAGGGTCAATTCACTGGAACGGAGGTAGAGCGCAGGAGAGGGTGACGGCGCCCGTCCGAGCGAGATATGTTCGGTTGTGAGGAAAAGCCGCAGGCCGCACCTCGCAAATCCGAATGCTGTGCTGTGGGTTTTGCGTTATCGCCCGCGCCGGTGGAGTGGAGATCTCGCCCGCGGGGGAGGAGGTGGACGTCACCGAGTCCGCGGTTCCGGGATGGACCGGAATCTGGTGCAAAAGGGAGATGCTCCGCCGTCGAGACGGAGCGATCCGGGAACGGAGTTCTGCGTGGACATCGTCGTCAAGGGCCGCAAGACCGAGGTGCCCGAGCGGTTCCGGAAGCACGTGGCCGAGAAGCTGAAGCTGGAGAAGATCCAGAAGCTCGATGGCAAGGTGATCAGCCTCGACGTCGAGGTGTCGAAGGAGCCGAACCCCCGGCAGGCGGACCGTTGTGACCGAGTGGAGATCACCCTCCGCTCCCGCGGTCCGGTGATCCGGGCGGAGGCGGCGGCGAGCGACCCGTACGCGGCGCTCGACCTGGCGGCGGAGAAGCTCGACGCACGGCTGCGCAAGCAGCACGACAAGCGCTTCTCGCGCCGCGGTTCGCGCCGGATCTCGGCGGCCGAGGTCGCCGACCACGTCCCCGGCGCGGCGACGCTCAACGGGAGCGGCAACGTCGTCCCGACGGAGAAGCAGGACGACGTACCCACCAAGAAGATCGGCTCGCTGGAGGTCCAGGGCGACGGACCGCTCGTCGTCCGCGAGAAGACCCACGTGGCCGCGCCGATGACCCTCGACCAGGCGCTCTACGAGATGGAGTTGGTCGGGCACGACTTCTATCTCTTCGTCGACTCCGAGACCAAGGACCCCAGCGTCGTCTACCGGCGGCACGCCTACGACTACGGCGTGATCCACCTCACCACGGACACGATGGTCGCCCAGACGCACGCCCCCGAGGCGGGCGACGCGCTCGGCGGCTGACACCGTCCGGTGACAGCGGGCCGGTGCCCCTGGAGCGCGTGTGCGCCCCCAGGGGCATCGGTGTGCGACGGTGCGCGTGGGCATGCGACCCCTTCGCGGCCCGCTCGGGCACCCCGGCGTCGGCCGGGCATGGAATCATGGTGTCAACGGCCCAACCGGTGGGTCGTTGCTCTGGGTTGGCGTTGGCTCAGAACCATGGGCCGCAGCCTTCAGGGGGAGGAACGATGGCGGACAGTTTCGGACCGATGCGGGGCGAGGGCGTCGACCACGGAGTCGACGACGGCGCCGCCGGCATGGGCCCGGACGCGGGTGTCGCGCGCAAGGAGCCGATCAGGGTCCTGGTCGTGGACGACCACGCCCTGTTCCGCCGCGGCCTGGAGATCGTGCTCGCGGCCGAGGAGGACATCCAGGTCGTCGGGGAGGCCGGTGACGGCGCCGAGGCTGTGGAGAAGGCCGCCGACCTGCTGCCGGACATCGTCCTGATGGATGTGCGGATGCCCAAGCGGGGCGGTATCGAGGCCTGCACCTCCATCAAGGAGGTGGCCCCCAGTGCCAAGATCATCATGCTGACGATCAGCGACGAGGAGGCCGACCTCTACGACGCGATCAAGGCGGGGGCGACCGGCTATCTCCTCAAGGAGATCTCGACGGACGAGGTGGCCACCGCCATTCGCGCGGTGGCCGACGGACAGTCGCAGATCAGCCCGTCCATGGCGTCGAAACTGCTCACCGAGTTCAAGTCGATGATTCAGCGCACCGACGAACGCCGACTGGTGCCCGCGCCGCGGCTCACGGATCGCGAGCTGGAGGTCCTCAAGCTCGTCGCCACGGGAATGAACAACCGCGACATCGCGAAAGAACTGTTTATTTCCGAGAACACCGTGAAGAACCACGTGCGCAACATCCTGGAGAAACTGCAGCTGCACTCCAGGATGGAGGCCGTGGTGTACGCGATGCGGGAGAAGATTCTCGAGATCCGCTAGCGCGGATCAGGCGAGCAGGCGGGCCAGCTCGCTCACGAGGGGGGTACGCAGGTCCGGCGCCTCGACCCGTTCCACGCGCACATCCGTGCAGTCCACCCAGCTCGCCGCCTCGACCAGGGCCTGGGCCACCGCCGGGACGGCCTTGGCACCGTCCAGCCTGACCTGCCTGGCGACCAGGGTGCGTCCCTCGCGCGCCGGGTCCACGCGGCCGACGAGCCGGCCGCCGGCCAGTACCGGCATCGCGAAGTAGCCGTGCACCCGCTTCTGCTTGGGCACATACGCCTCCAGGCGGTGGGTGAAGCCGAAGACCCGTTCCGTGCGCGCCCGCTCCCAGATCAGGGAGTCGAAGGGCGAGAGGAGCGTCGTGCGGTGCCGGCCGCGCGGGGGTGTCTCCAGGGCCTCCGGGTCCGCCCAGGCCGGCCGTCCCCAGCCCTCCACGGTGACCGGGACCAGGCCCGAGTCGGCGATCACGGCCTCGACCTGCTCGCCCTTGAGGCGGTGGTAGTCGGCGATGTCCGCGCGCGTGCCGACGCCCAGGGAGCGGCCGGCCAGGCGGACCAGGCGGCGCAGGCACTCGGTGTCGTCCAGGTCGTCGTGCAGCAGCGCGGCCGGGACCGCGCGCTCGGCCAGGTCGTACACCCGCTTCCAGCCGCGGCGCTCGACGCACACCACCTCGCCGTACATGAGCGCGCGCTCGACGGCGACCTTCGTGCCCGACCAGTCCCACCACTCGCTGGTCCTCTTCGCACCGCCCAGCTCCGTCGCGGTGAGCGGGCCCTCGGCGCGCAGCTGCTTGAGGACCTGGTCGTAGGTGCCGTCGGGGAGGTGGTGGTTCCAGTGCGGCCGGTCGCGGAAGGCGCGGCGGCGGAACGCGAAGTGCGGCCACTCCTCGATCGGGAGGATGCAGGCGGCGTGGGACCAGTACTCGAAGGCGTGCGTGTCCGTCCAGTAGGCGTCCTCGACCGTGCCGCGGCCCACCGCGCCCAGGCGGGCGTACGGGATGAGTTCGTGGGAGCGGGCGAGGACCGAGATCGTGTCGAGTTGCACCGCGCCCAGGTGACGGAGGACTCCGCGGACGCCCGCGCGGCGGTCGGGGGCGCCGAGGAAGCCCTGGGCGCGGAGGGCGAGGCGGCGGGCCTCGGCTGCGGAGAGTTCCACGGCGGGGGGCGGGAGGGTCGTCATACGTCGGCACGATAGAGGGTGGGTCTGACAGCGGGGCGGCCCGGCGGTGCGGGGTGCCTCCCGGGCCGTTCGGGCACTGGGGGAGGCACGGCAGGCCGCGGCTAGGCGGGCGGGGCCGGGAGGTAGGGGGACGTGGAGGGGAGGGAGAGGTCCGAGGGGAGGAGGGAGCCGATCCAGCAGTCGCGGCGCACGCCGTTGTTGTTGGTCGCGGAGCGCAAGGTGCCCTCCATGGTGAAGCCCGTGCGCCGGGCCACCGCGCGGGAGGCCGCGTTGCCGACCTCGGCGCGCCACTCCAGGCGGTCGATCGCCCGCTCGGTGAAGGCCCAGCGGGACGCGGCGACGGCGGCCTCGGTGATGTAGCCGCGGCCCCGGTACTCCTTGGTGCCCCAGAACCCGATCTCGCCGGCGCCCAGGGAGATCATCGTGATGCCGAGCATGCCCACCAGGTCCCCGGCGGGCAGAAAGAGGCCGAAGGTGAACATCGAGTCGTTCGCCCAGCCGTCGGGGACCATCTGTTCCGTGAAGCCGCGCGCGTGCTCGGGGAGGTAGGGCGAGGGAATCGTGGTCCAGCGCTGGATGTCGGGATCCTGCGCGGCGGTGTACACGGCCTCGGTGTCCCGGGAGCCGACCGTGCGCAGGACGAGGCGGTCGGTGGTGAGCGTGACGGGTTCCATCGGCCGATTCTGCGGGGAGCCCCGCGCCGGGCGCCATTTTTTTGCCCTGCGTGAACAGACAGTCGCTTTACGCGCAATTCGCCGACCGGCGCGGCACCATCCGCGGGGCTTGGACGTTGAACACGGTGCCGGCGACCGGAAGCCGGATATGAGGAGCACGCGGTCCCCGTTGCGGCAGGCCTCCCGGGGTGGCGGGGTCCTCGCATACGATGGCCGTTGCTCAGTCCGTCAAAGGAAACCGACCGTCCCAGGCCCGACCGGCAAGGAGACCAACCCCCGTGTCCGTCCTCTCGAAGATCATGCGTGCAGGCGAAGGCAAGATCCTGCGCAAGCTGCACCGCATCGCGGACCAGGTCAACTCCATCGAAGAGGACTTCGTCGACCTCTCCGACGCCGAGCTGCGGGCCCTCACCGATGAGTACAAGCAGCGCTACGCCGATGGTGAGAGCCTGGACGACCTGCTTCCCGAAGCCTTTGCCACCGTCCGCGAGGCCGCCAAGCGCGTCCTGGGCCAGCGGCACTACGACGTGCAGATCATGGGCGGTGCCGCCCTGCACATGGGCTACGTCGCCGAGATGAAGACCGGTGAGGGCAAGACCCTCGTCGGCACGCTGCCCGCCTATCTGAACGCCCTGTCCGGCGAGGGTGTGCACATCGTCACGGTCAACGACTACCTCGCCGAGCGCGACTCCGAGATGATGGGCCGCGTCCACAAGTTCCTCGGTCTGAACGTGGGCTGCATCCTCGCCAACCAGACGCCGGCCCAGCGCCGCGAGATGTACGGCTGCGACATCACCTACGGCACGAACAACGAGTTCGGCTTCGACTACCTGCGCGACAACATGGCGTGGTCCAAGGACGAACTCGTCCAGCGCGGCCACAACTTCGCCATCGTCGACGAGGTCGACTCCATCCTCGTCGACGAGGCCCGTACGCCGTTGATCATCTCCGGCCCGGCCGACCAGGCCACCAAGTGGTACGGCGACTTCGCCAAGCTGGTCACGCGCCTGAAGAGGGGCGAGGCCGGAAACACCCTCAAGGGCATCGAGGAGACCGGCGACTACGAGGTCGACGAGAAGAAGCGCACGGTCGCCATCCACGAGTCGGGTGTCGCCAAGGTCGAGGACTGGCTGGGCATCGACAACCTCTACGAGTCGGTGAACACCCCGCTGGTCGGCTATCTGAACAACGCCATCAAGGCCAAGGAACTCTTCAAGAAGGACAAGGACTACGTCGTCATCGACGGCGAAGTCATGATCGTCGACGAGCACACCGGCCGTATCCTCGCCGGCCGCCGCTACAACGAGGGCATGCACCAGGCGATCGAGGCGAAGGAAGGGGTGGACATCAAGGACGAGAACCAGACGCTCGCCACGATCACCCTCCAGAACTTCTTCCGCCTCTACAAGCGCCACGACCACACCGGCAAGGAACAGCCCGGTCTGTCCGGCATGACCGGTACGGCGATGACCGAGGCCGCCGAGTTCCACCAGATCTACAAGCTCGGTGTGGTGCCCATCCCGACCAACCGGCCGATGGTCCGCAAGGACCAGTCGGACCTGATCTACCGCACCGAGGTCGCGAAGTTCGAGGCGGTCGTCGACGACATCGAGGAGAAGCACCGCAAGGGTCAGCCGATTCTCGTCGGCACCACCTCGGTCGAGAAGTCCGAATACCTCTCGCAGCAGCTCAGCAAGCGCGGTGTCCAGCACGAGGTGCTGAACGCCAAGCAGCACGACCGGGAGGCGACGATCGTCGCCCAGGCGGGCCGCAAGGGCTCCGTGACGGTCGCCACGAACATGGCGGGCCGTGGTACGGACATCAAGCTCGGCGGCAACCCCGAGGACCTCGCCGAGGCGGAGCTGCGCCAGCGCGGTCTCGACCCCGAGCAGCACATCGAGGAGTGGGCCGCCGCCCTGCCCGCCGCGCTGGAGCGGGCCGAGCAGGCGGTCAAGGCGGAGTTCGAGGAGGTCAAGGACCTCGGCGGGCTCTATGTGCTGGGCACCGAGCGGCACGAGTCGCGGCGTATCGACAACCAGCTGCGCGGTCGTTCCGGTCGTCAGGGCGACCCCGGCGAGTCCCGGTTCTACCTCTCCCTGGGCGACGACCTGATGCGGCTGTTCAAGGCCCAGATGGTCGAGCGCGTGATGTCGATGGCGAACGTCCCGGACGACGTGCCGATCGAGAACAAGATGGTCACGCGCGCGATCGCGTCCGCCCAGTCGCAGGTCGAGACGCAGAACTTCGAGACCCGCAAGAACGTCCTGAAGTACGACGAGGTCCTCAACCGGCAGCGCGAGGTCATCTACGGAGAGCGGCGCCGCGTCCTGGAGGGCGAGGACCTCCAGGAACAGATCCAGCACTTCATGAACGACACGATCGACGCGTATGTGCAGGCCGAGACCGCCGAGGGCTTCCCCGAGGACTGGGACCTGGACCGGCTGTGGGGCGCCTTCAAGCAGCTCTACCCGGTGAAGGTCACCGTCGAGGAGCTGGAGGAGGCGGCCGGCGACCGGGCCGGGCTGACCGCCGACTACATCGCGGAGTCCATCAAGGACGACATCCAGGAGCAGTACGAGTCGCGTGAGACGCAGCTCGGCTCCGAGATCATGCGCGAGCTGGAGCGCCGGGTCGTGCTGTCGGTCCTGGACCGCAAGTGGCGCGAGCACCTCTACGAGATGGACTACCTCCAGGAGGGCATCGGCCTGCGCGCCATGGCGCAGAAGGACCCGCTGGTCGAGTACCAGCGCGAGGGCTTCGACATGTTCCAGGCCATGATGGAGGGCATCAAGGAGGAGTCCGTCGGCTATCTGTTCAACCTGGAGGTCCAGGTCGAGCAGCAGGTCGAGGAGGTGCCGGTCGAGGACACCGCGCCGTCGCTCGACAAGGCCCCGCAGGACGCGGTTCCGGCCCAGGCGGGTGCCCGTCCGGAGATCCGCGCCAAGGGACTCGACGCCCCGCAGCGCCGGGACCTGCACTTCTCTGCGCCGACCGTGGACGGCGAGGGCGGTGTCGTCGAGGGCGAGTTCGCCTCGGACGGCGAGCCCGCGCAGGCGCAGTCCGACGGGCTCACGCGCGCGGAGCGCCGCAAGCAGGCCAAGGGCGGACGCCGCCGCAAGAAGTGACGTTGCGGCGCCTTCGGGGTGCCGTAGCGGTCCGAGGGGCCGGTCACCCCACGGGGGCGACCGGCCCTTCGCCCGTCCGGCGTCAGTCGTCGTCCGTGTGCGGCCTGCGGGGGCCGCCCAGTTCCACCGCCGTGCAGCGCCAGCGCAGGTCCCGGCCCTGCTCCAGGCGGAAGGCCATGGCACGCAGCTGGTCGCCCGCGCCGATGCGGGCGAAGACCTCCAGGGCGCCGGGCCGGGGCTCGAAGTAGCCGATGTCGCGGACGACGGGGTGGGTGCCGCGGGTGCGCAGGGGGCCGCGTTCGGCGAGGTGGGCCAGGTCGTCGTAGGCGCGGCCGGCGGTGTGGCGCAGCATCGAGTGCACGGGGCGCCGGCCGCTGAGCACGTTGAGGAGCAGCTCGGCGAAACGGTCGGTCGGGAGGAGCTGAGGGACGGGGCGGCGCGGGGTCTGGGCGGGGACGAGAGGCGCCGCCGGGGGCGCGGCGGGCGTGCCCGCGGGGCGTGCCGTGGTGGCGTCCGCGACCGGGCGTGGGCCCGTCCTGGTCCGGCCCGCGGGCGCCGTGGGCGGGCGGGTGTCCGTCGGCCTGGTACGAGAGCGCGCGGTCCGGCCCGGGGCCCCCGGCGGACGCCCACCGTGGGCCCCGGCACGCACGACACTGCCACCGGGCCTGCGGGGCGGCGCGCCACCGGGGGCGCGGGACGGGGCGTCGGTGGGGGCGGACGGTGGCGTGGCGCCTGGGGTGTGGAAGGCGGGCGCCTCGGCGGAAGCGGGCGGTGGGGTGACGCCTGGGGTGGACAGCCGGGTGGTGCCGGGTGTGCGGGAGGGCGTGCCGCCGGGCGGTGGGGTGGTGCCGGGTGTGCCGGACGGGACCTCGGCGGGGGCGGACGGTGACATGGCATCCGGTGTGTGGGAGGTGGGTGTGTCGTCCGGGCCGAGTCGTGCGGCCGGGGCGTGTGGGGGGTTCGGTGTGGGAAGGGGTGGGCTGGTGGGGCGGAGCTGGGCTCTGGTCATGACCTTGCGCATGGGGGTCCCCGTTCGGCGGCCCGGGTGATACCGGGCAGTAACTTAGCGGTCGGGGATCTTGTACGGGGTGGGGTGGCGGGACGGCAAGGAGGCAGAGGGGCGGGTCGAGGGGGTCCGGAAGTTCACCTATCAGAGTGACCGGGGCGGTCGCGGGGCCCGGCGTGGAGCGGTTGGACCGGGTGAGTTCCGGGGCCCGAGGTGGACGTGTCGGGTGCCATGGGCGGGAACCCGAAAGGGGACACCCGCACGTATCCTGATGGCCCCTCCGGACCAATCCAGGAGTCACCCCCGGGCCGTCCGAGGACTTCGGCGAAGGCCCCGACCACGAAAGCGGCATCCCATGCGCGTCTACGTCCCGCTGACCCTCTCCGGCCTCGCCGAGGCGCACAGGACGGGACGGCTGGGGACCGGGCCGCTTCTCGCCCACGCCGTCACACCGGCGCTGCGCGAGTGGTACCTGTCGGACGACATCGAGGAGCTGGAGTACGCCGCCCTCAACCGGGCCGCGCTGGCCTCGCTGCGGCTGCTGGCCGCCGACGCCGGTGCGGCGCGCCGCCGGGTCGTGGTCGCCGCCGACGTGCCCGACGGCGCCACCTGGGCCGACCCGGACCGGGGGCTCGACCCGGCGGCGCTGGGCGAGGTGCGGGTCGCCGAGCCCCTGCGGCTGGCCGAGGCGGCCTCGGTGCACATCGACGCCGCCGCTGCGGAGGCGGACGTCACCGCCGCGGCCGAGGCCCTCGCGGCGGCGGACGGCGGGGACGACGACGCCCGGTTCGTGGTGGACGGGGCGGAGGACCACGAGCTGCTCTGGTACGCGACGCAGGAGGTCCCGAACCTGGTGGGTCAGGGCCACTGACCGGGGCCCTGACCCCGCTGCGCCTTGAATGTCAGTGGCGGCGGGTACGTTTTCCGGCATGGGGATGCAGACAGGCGCACACATCGTCTGGGACTGGAACGGGACGCTGTTCCACGACAACGACGCGATCATCGAGGCGACGAACGCGGCGTTCGCCGAGCTGGGGCTGACGCCGATCACGATGGAGCAGTACCGGGCGCTGTACTGCGTGCCGGTGCCGAAGTTCTACGAGCGGCTGATGGGACGGCTGCCCACGGAGGCCGAGTGGGAGGTCATGGACGCGGCCTTCCACCGTCACTACACCGAGCACCGGGTGCGGTGCGGGCTCACCGAGGGCGCCACGGAGCTGCTTGCGGGGTGGCGGTCGGCGGGGCGCAGCCAGTCGATTCTCAGCATGTACGGCCATGACGAGCTGGTGCCGCTGGTCAAGCGCTTCGGGATCGAGACGCACTTCATACGCGTCGAGGGGCGGACCGGGCCGTCCGGGGGCAGCAAGGCCGAGCACATGGTGCGACACCTCGCCCAACTGGCGCTGGCCGGGGTGGAGCCCACCCGGACGGTGGTGATCGGGGACGCGGCGGACGACGCGGTGGCCGCGGGGCACGTGGGCGCGAGGGCGGTGCTGTACACCGGGGGGTCGCACAGCCGGTCCAGCCTCGAGGGGGCCGGGGTGCCGGTGGTGGACACGCTGGGGGAGGCCGTGGTGGTGGCGGAGCGGTTGGCTCTCGCGAGCCGGTAGCCGCCGTCGCCCGTGGAGCCCCGGCGCACTGCCGAAGCTGTGCGGAACGTCCAAGTTCCGGCCGTGGTTTTGTACACAAGCGGCTCGTGACGAGGGCCCCGCGCGGGGCGATAGCCTTGTGGCGTGATCAGCGCGATAGCTCGCGGGGGCACTGGTGTCCCCGCCCCGCGCCCGGTGCGCACGGACGACATCCGTGTCCGGGCGGCGGTCGCTGGTCTTCGCGGGCGGGACGGGGCATCGAAGCCCCCCGGTACGGCGCCGCGCACCACCCGGACCGTGACGGCGAGAGCGATGTCACACCCGGTGAGCGCGGCGACATTGGCCGATATGCCCCCGCTCCTTCCACCTCGCGGCATAGCGTCGGAGCAGACCGGACACCCCGTGTCCCGACGTCATGCCGGAAGGCAGGAGACCGTACTTCCTTCTACGTCACGCAACGGCGCGCGACAGGAGTCAGAGGACAATGCAGACCAAGCTGGACGAAGCCAGGGCCGAGCTGCTCGAAAGGGCCGCACGGGTAGCTGAGAACAGCCCGGTCGGGGGGCAGCTACCGACCGGGACCACGAGCGAGGGGATTCCCGGCCCCGGCACCCGGGGTGCCCAGGGCACCCCGGATCACGCATCGGTGTTCGCGTTCCTCCAGCGCTACTACCGGCACACCGCCCCGGAGGACCTGGCCGACCGCGATCCGGTCGACATCTTCGGCGCCGCCTTCTCGCACTACCGGCTGGCGGAGAACCGCCCGCAGGGCACGGCCAACGTGCGGGTGCACACCCCGACCGTCGAGGAGAACGGCTGGACGTGCAGCCACTCCGTCGTCGAGGTGGTCACCGACGACATGCCCTTCCTCGTCGACTCCGTGACCAACGAGCTGACCCGTCAGCGCCGCGGCATCCACGTCGTCGTCCACCCGCAGATCGTGGTGCGGCGCGATGTCGCGGGCAAGCTGATCGAGGTGCTCCCCGGCCGGCCCGCCGCCGACCTGCCGCACGACGCGCACATCGAGTCCTGGATCCACGTCGAGATCGACCGCGAGACCGACCGCGGCGACCTCAAGCAGATCACCGCCGACCTGCTGCGCGTCCTCAGCGACGTCCGCGAGACCGTCGAGGACTGGAGCAAGATGCGCGAGGCGGCCGTCCGCATCGCGGAGCGGCTGCCGACCGAGCCGGCCCCCGAGGACCTGCCCCCGCGGGAGCTGGAGGAGGCCCGCGAGCTGCTGCGCTGGCTCGCCGACGACCACTTCACCTTCCTCGGCTACCGCGAGTACGAACTGCGCGACGACGACTCGCTCGCCGCCATCGCCGGCAGCGGCCTCGGCATCCTGCGCTCCGACCCGCACCACGAGATCGACGAGAGCCACCCGGTCAGCCCGTCCTTCGAGCGGCTCCCGGCCGACGCTCGGGCCAAGGCCCGCGAGCACCGGCTGCTGGTGCTGACCAAGGCGAACAGCCGGGCCACCGTGCACCGGCCGTCGTACCTGGACTACATCGGCGTCAAGAAGTTCGACGAGAACGGCAACGTCGTCGGCGAGCGGCGCTTCCTCGGTCTGTTCTCCTCCGCCGCCTACACCGAGTCCGTGCGCCGGGTCCCGGTGATCCGGCGCAAGGTGGAGGAGGTGCTGGAGCGGGCCGGCTTCTCGCCCCACAGCCACGACGGGCGGGACCTGCTGCAGATCCTGGAGACCTACCCGCGCGACGAGCTGTTCCAGACCCCGCCCGACGAGCTGCGCACCATCGTCACCTCCGTGCTCTACCTCCAGGAGCGGCGCCGTCTGCGCCTCTACCTGCGCCAGGACGAGTACGGCCGCTACTACTCGGCCCTCGTCTACCTCCCCCGCGACCGCTACACCACCGGTGTCCGGCTGCGGATCATCGACATCCTCAAGGAGGAACTCGGCGGCACCAGCGTCGACTTCACGGCCTGGAACACCGAGTCGATCCTGTCCCGGCTGCACTTCGTGGTCCGGGTGCCGCAGGGCACCGAGCTGCCGCAGCTGTCCGACGCCGACAAGGAGCGCATCGAGGCCCGTCTCGTCGAGGCCGCCCGCTCCTGGTCCGACGGATTCGCCGACGCGCTGACCGCCGAGGTCGGCGAGGAGCGGTCCGCGGAGCTGCTGCGCCACTACGCGAATGCCTTCCCCGAGGGCTACAAGGCCGACCACGGCCCGCGTTCCGCGGTCGCCGACCTCGGCCACCTGGAGCGGCTCGACGAGGAGAACACCTTCGCGCTGAGCCTGTACGAGCCGGTCGGCGCCGCACCCGAGGAGCGGCGTTTCAAGATCTACCAGAAGGGCGGCTCGGTCTCCCTGTCCGCCGTGCTGCCGGTGCTCAGCCGGCTCGGCGTCGAGGTCACCGACGAGCGGCCCTACGAACTGCGCTGCGCGGACCGCACGACGGCCTGGATCTACGACTTCGGCCTGCGCATGCCGACCTCGGCGGCCGGCGGCACCGACCACCTCGGTGACGACGCCCGCGAGCGCTTCCAGGACGCCTTCGCCGCCACCTGGAACGGCAAGGCGGAGAACGACGGCTTCAACTCCCTCGTGCTCAGCGCCGGGCTGACCTGGCGGCAGGCGATGGTGCTGCGCGCGTACGCCAAGTACCTGCGGCAGGCCGGCTCGACGTTCAGCCAGGACTACATGGAGGACACCCTCCGCAACAACGTCCACACCACGCGCCTGCTCGTCTCCCTGTTCGAGGCACGGATGGCGCCGTCGCGCCAGCGGGCCGGACGCGAGATCGTCGACGCCCTGCTGGAGGAGGCCGACGCGGCCCTCGACCAGGTCGCGAGCCTCGACGAGGACCGGATCCTGCGGTCCTTCCTCACCGTCATCAAGGCGACGCTGCGGACCAACTTCTTCCAGGAGGCGAGCCGCGGCAGGCCGCACGAGTACGTCTCCATGAAGTTCGACCCGACGGCCATCCCCGACCTGCCCGCGCCGCGCCCGGCGTTCGAGATCTGGGTGTACTCGCCGCGCGTCGAGGGCGTGCACCTGCGCTTCGGCAAGGTCGCGCGCGGCGGCCTGCGCTGGTCGGACCGCCGGGAGGACTTCCGCACCGAGATCCTCGGCCTGGTCAAGGCGCAGATGGTGAAGAACACCGTCATCGTGCCGGTCGGCGCCAAGGGCGGTTTCGTCGCCAAGCAGTTGCCCGACCCGAGCGTCGACCGCGACGCCTGGATGGCCGAGGGCATCGCCAGCTACAAGACCTTCATCTCGGCGCTGCTCGACATCACCGACAACATGGTGGCCGGCGAGGTCGTCCACCCGGTGGACGTCGTCCGGCACGACGAGGACGACACCTACCTCGTCGTCGCCGCCGACAAGGGCACCGCGAAGTTCTCGGACATCGCCAACGAGGTCGCCGAGGCCTACAACTTCTGGCTCGGCGACGCCTTCGCCTCCGGCGGCAGCGCGGGCTACGACCACAAGGGCATGGGCATCACCGCCCGCGGCGCCTGGGAGTCCGTCAAGCGGCACTTCCGGGAGCTGGGCGTGGACACCCAGACCGAGGAATTCAGCGTCGTCGGCATCGGCGACATGTCCGGCGACGTGTTCGGCAACGGCATGCTGCTCAGCGAGCACATCCGCCTGGTGGCCGCCTTCGACCACCGGCACATCTTCGTCGATCCGACCCCGGACCCGGCCACGTCGTACGCCGAGCGCCGCCGGCTGTTCGAGCTGCCGCGCTCCTCGTGGGAGGACTACGACACCGGGCTGCTCTCGGCCGGCGGCGGGATCTTCCCGCGTACCGCCAAGTCGATCCCGGTCAACACGCACATGCGCGAGGCCCTCGGCATCGAGCCCGGCGTCACCAAGATGACCCCGGCCGAGCTGATGAAGGCGATCCTCACCGCCCCGGTGGACCTGCTGTGGAACGGCGGCATCGGTACGTACGTCAAGGCGTCCACCGAGTCCAACGGCGATGTCGGCGACAAGGCCAACGACGCCATCCGCGTCGACGGCAAGGACCTGCGGGTCCAGGTCGTCGGCGAGGGCGGCAACCTGGGGCTGACCCAGCTCGGCCGGATCGAGATCGCCACGCACGGCGGCCGGGTCAACACCGACGCCATCGACAACAGCGCGGGCGTGGACACTTCCGACCACGAGGTGAACATCAAGATCCTGCTCAACGGTCTCGTCAAGGACGGCGACATGACCGTCAAGCAGCGCAACAAGCTGCTCGCCGAGATGACCGACGAGGTGGGCACGCTGGTCCTGCGCAACAACTACGCGCAGAACACGGCGATCGCCAACGCGCTGGCGCAGTCCAAGGACATGGTCAACGCGCAGCAGCGCTTCATGCGGCACCTGGTCAGGGAGGGCCACCTCAACCGGGCCCTGGAGTTCCTGCCCACCGACCGCCAGATCCGCGAGCGCATCGGCGCCGGGCAGGGCCTCACCGGCCCGGAGACGGCCGTGCTGCTGGCGTACACGAAGATCACGGTCGCCGAGGAGCTGCTGCACACCTCGCTGCCCGACGACCCCTACCTCAAGGCCCTGCTGCACTCGTACTTCCCGACAGCGCTGCGCGAGCGGTTCCCCGAGCACCTCGACAGCCATCCGCTGCGCCGGGAGATCACGACGACCGTCCTGGTCAACGACACGGTCAACACGGGCGGTACAACGTATCTGCACCGGATGCGCGAGGAGACCGGCGCCTCCCTGGAGGAGATCGTGCGGGCGCAGACCGCGGCTCGGGCGATCTTCCGCGCCGCCCCGGTGTGGGACGCGGTGGAGGCCCTGGACACCAAGGTCGACGCGGCGGTGCAGACCCGCATCCGGCTGCACTCGCGCCGGCTGGTCGAGCGCGGCACGCGCTGGCTGCTCAACAACCGGCCGCAGCCGCTGGAGCTGGCCGAGACCGTGGAGTTCTTCGCCGAGCGCGTCGAGCAGGTCTGGACGCAGTTGCCGAAGCTGCTGCGGGGCGCGGACGCGGGGTGGTATCAGCACATCTACGACGAGCTGACCGCCGCCGGTGTGCCGGACGAGCCGGCCACGCGGGTGGCCGGGTTCTCCTCGGCCTTCCCGACGCTGGACATCGTGTCGGTGGCCGACCGGATGGGCCGGGAGCCGCTGGACGTGGCCGAGGTGTACTACGACCTGGCTGACCGGCTCGGTGTCACTCAGCTGATGGACCGGATCAGTGATCTGCCGCGGTCCGACCGCTGGCAGTCGATGGCTCGGGCGGCGATCCGCGAGGACCTGTACTCGGCGCACGCGGCGCTCACCGCGGACGTGCTGGCGGCGGGGGACGGTACGGCCACGCCGGAGCAGCGGTTCGAGGCGTGGGAGAAGAAGAACGCGGCGATTCTCGGGCGGGCGCGTACGACGCTGGAGGAGATTCAGGGGTCGGACGCCTTTGACCTCTCCAACCTGTCGGTGGCGATGCGGACCATGCGGACGCTGTTGCGCACGCATGCGTGACGGCGTGAGCGTGAGCGTGGGTGTGTGACGTGACGTGAGGTGCCCCGGGTGATGTGCCCGGGGCACCTTGCGTCGTCCGGCGCGGGTCAGCGCAGGATGGCGGCCGCCAGGCGGGCCGCTCTTCTTGTCCGGGGAGTGGAGAGGCGGTGCAGGGCCGGGCGGATCAGGGCGGCCGTGCTGCCGGTCGGGTGCCAGCCGATCCGGAGGCGGCCGGGGTTGTGGCCCTCGGGTTCCACCGTGACCCGGTGGGGGGTGGTGCCGGCGCGGTAGGGGACGCGGGCGGTGAGGGGCGGGAAGGACGGCGGGGCCAGCAGGATGCCCGTGTGGTTCCGGCCCTGGTGGTGGAGGCGGAGCACGGGGTGGCGTACGCCCTCGAAGCCCTGGAGGGGGAGGCGGGCCGCCGCCAGGTCCAGGCGGACGCGGCCCTCGAAGAGGCCGGGCCGGACGGGCGAGAGGCGGAAGGGGACCGTCAGACGACGCCGGCCGGGGGAGAGGTGGAGCACGGCACGCAGGGGGCCGACCGGGAGGCGCAGGGCCGGGTCGTGGGTGCGTACGGTGAGGTCGACCGAGGCGCCGGGCCCTCGCGCGATTCCGGTGATCTCGTGCCGGAGCAGGGCGGTGAAGAACGGCCGGGTGTCCAGTTCCAGGTCGGTCAGGTCCAGCTCGCGACGGGCCTCGTCGGACGGCGGGACGCCCTCGCCCCAGTAGGTCCGGCCGCTGTCCTCGTCCCATGTCACCCGGGGCGGTGCCACCGCGTGGCCGAGGCCCCGGGCCGCCGTGCGTACGTCGGACAGGCGCCGGTCGCGCAGCAGCCGGAGCACGACCCGTTCGTCGCGCGGCAGACGGGCGTAGGCGCCCCGGGCGAGCGTGTCGAGGTACGGGGTCATGATGTCCGCGAAGGACGCCAGCCACGCGTCGTCCCGGTAGGGGAGGTCACCGGCGTACATCCGGAAGTCGTGCTTGAGGAACTTGAAGTCCTTGTCCTCGCGCAGCGCCTCGTTTCCGCTCCGGGCGAGGAACGCGTCGATGAGGCGCTGGACGTGGACGCGGTCGCGGACGTTGGTCAGCTTGTGCCGCTGGTTGGAGATGGAGGCGCTCTCGGCGGCGGCGTACGGGGCGATGTACCAGCGGTAGACCGGATCCGGGATCACGGTGAACCGCTCGGCCAGGCAGTACGCCTGCGCCGAGAAGAGCTGGTCCTCGTAGTGGATGTCCTCGGGGAAGCGCAGGCCGTGCCGGTCGAGGAAGGCGCGGGCGTACATCTTGCTGGTCGACAGGTGCTCGAAGAACAGCCGCGGGTCGGCCGCCACGCCGTCGAGGGTGCGGCGCTCGGCGACCAGGTGCGGCATCCAGGTCGTACGGCGTCCGCCGTCCACGCGTATCCGGTGCACCGCGCCCATCGCGAAGTCGAGGTCGCGTTCGCGGTGGGCGGCGAGCAGCGCCTCGACGGCGTGCTCGGGGAGTTCGTCGTCGCTGTCCAGGAACATCAGGTACGGCGCCCGCGCGATCTCCAGGGCGCGGTTGCGCGGCACGCCGCATCCCCCGCTGTTCTCCGGCAGGCGGAGGTACACGACGCGGGGGTCGCGGGCCGCCAGTTCCCGTGCCACGTCGGGGGTGGCGTCCGTCGAGTGGTCGTCGCTGATGACGACCTCGATGTTCGCGTGGCTCTGGCGGAGCACGGAGGCGACCGCGCGGGGGAGGCGTTCGGCGTCGTTGTAGACGATGACCGTGACGGTGACGTCCGGGGCGCTCACGGGCCGGGGCGTCGGCGGGCTCGTCGACGGACTGGTGGCTGTGTTCATGACGCGGTGGCCTCCTCGGGGCTCGGGGCCGGGGTGCGCTCCTCGATCGGCAGTACCGGGGGCAGCGTCCGCTCGTCCTCGCCGAGGAAGACCCGGCGCACGACGCGTTCGGCGGCGCGGCCGTCGTCGTACTCGCAGAACCGGCGCCGGAAGGCGGCCCGCGCCTTGGCCGCGCGTTCGTCGCGCCAGGCGCCCGTGGTGAGGATCTCCGTCAGTTCCGCCTGGGTGCGGGCGACCGGTCCCGGCGCCTCGGCCATCAGGTCGAAGTAGACGCCGCGCGTGGTGCGGTACGTCTCCCAGTCGTCGGCGTGGATCACGATCGGGCGGTCGAGGTTGGCGTAGTCGAACATGATCGACGAGTAGTCCGTGATCAGCGCGTCGGCGGCCAGGCACAGTTCCTCGACCGGCTCGTAGGAGGAGACGTTGATGATCCGGCCGGTGCGGCGCAGGTCCGTCAGCGCGGCGGACGGGACGGAGGCGGGCTCGTAGAAGTAGTGGGCGCGCACGAGCAGGACCGTTTGTCCCCCGAGGTGCTCGGCGAGCGCGGCGAGGTCGAGGCGCGGGGTCCAGCCGGCCTCGTAGTCGCGGTGGGTGGGCGCGTACAGGACCGCCCTGCGGCCCGGCGCGATGCCGAGGCGCTCGCGGACCGCGCGGACCTCCTCGGCGCCGGCGGTGTAGTAGACGTTGTTGCGCGGATAGCCGTGGTCGAGGGAGACATGGCGGGACGGGTACGCCCGCTGCCACATGCGGGTGGTGTGGCTGTTGGCGGAGACGCTGTAGTCCCATCGGTCGACGCGCTCCAGCAGCGCCTGGAAGTCCAGGCCGCGCGCGGCCGCGGGGTAGGGCAACTGGTCCAGGCCCATGCGTTTGAGCGGGGTGCCGTGGTGGGTCTGGAGGTGGACGGTGCCCGCGCGTTTGACCACTGGGTCCGGGAAGTTGACGTTGTTGACCAGGTACTTGGCGCGGGCCAGCACCTCCCAGCAGCGGCGGGTGCCGGGGACGACGTGGTCGGTGCCGGGCGGCAGCAGGGCGGCGCCCGCGGCGGTGACCACCCACACCGGGTGGACGTTCGGGGCGAGTTCGGCGAGCTTGGCGGCGATCGCGGCCGGGTTGCAGGCCACGCCGCGGTTCCAGTACGCCGAGAAGACGGCGAGGTGCGGGTCGACGGGGCCGGCGAGCGCCCTGCGGTACTGGAGGGCGCGCACCCGGCTGCCGGCCCGGTGCCTGCCGGTGCGCACGGCCGACCGCACCTGCCGGCGGGTGCGGTTGGCGGCCTGGAGGGCGCGGTACTTCGAGTAGGCGCCCTCCTCCAGCAGCGACCGGCGTACCCCTTCGAGGCCGGCCGGGCGCGGGCCGCCGTCGGGGAGGTGGCGCCGGGCGGCCAGGGCGGCCCGGCGGAAGAACTCCCGTGCCACGTCGTCCGGCATCCCGGCGCGGGCGAAGGTGTGCAGGCAGTCGCGGACCATCACGTCGTACAGCACCGCGTGCGCGGCAGGCCGGTCGGCGGCGAGGCCGAGGAGGGTCTCGTAGCGGTCGACCAGGGCGCAGCGCTGCTCCGGCGGGGCGGGCGGGAGGCTCTCCGGGCGCAGCCGGCGGTCCTCGTACGCGGGGTGGGGCAGACAGGCGACGCGGTCGGCGAGCAGCAGCGCGGCGAGGGCGGCGAAGGGCTCGTCGTCGGTGGTGAGGAGGCGTTCGCGCGCCCGCCAGAAGCCGGCGCGCACGGCGCGGTTGCCGAGCAGCGGGGCCGTTTCGAGCAGTGCCGCGTGCTCGTCGAGGGCGAGGCCGGCGCGGCCCGCGCGGGCGAGGCGGGGGCCGTCGGGGGAGGGCAGGTTGGCGGCCCGCCACGTGCTGCGGACGTGGTCGAACAGCAGGACGTCCACGGAGTCGGCGAGGCCGGCGGTGTGCCGGGCGATCGTGCGCGGGGCGCCCGGGGGCAGCCCGTCCTTGGCGTGGACGAAGTGCAGCCACCGGCCCCGCGCCCGTGCCGCCCCCGCCGAGCGGGCGGCGGCGTCGCCGGCCCCGTCCGGCAGGGGCAGCACGGTGAACTCGGGCGCGTGCCGCCGCGCCGTCTCCCGGGCCCAGTCCCCGACGGCGGCGACGATCACCTCGACGCCGGTGAGGGGGTGGGCGTCCAGGGAGTCGAGGAGCGCGGCGAGATGGCCCTGGACGTTGGGTCCGTGGACGACGACGCTGAGTTCGGGGATCTCGGACATCGCGGGGGACTCCTTCGCCTTCGTCGCTCCCGGATCGCTCCTACTGGCCGGTTCTATTCGGTCATCGTGACATTGATCGGACAAAAGGGTTAATCGAGGATGCGCCTCCCGAGGGAGGCAGGGCGGTCACAGGGCGGCCTTCGCCTGGGGCGCGGGGTCGGCCGCGGAGTCGGTCGTGGGCTTGGCCGCGGGCTTGGGGCGGGCCTTCGGCTTTGCCGTCCTGTCCGGGCCGCCGGTGAACTTCTCGTACTCCTTCAGAACGTCGTCCGTCGGTCCGTCCATGCGCAGCTCACCGCGCTCCAGCCACAGCACCCGGTCGCAGGTGTCGCGGATGGACTTGTTGCTGTGGCTGACCAGGAACACCGTGCCGGCGTGCTTGCGCAGCTCGCGGATGCGCTGCTCGGAGCGCTTCTGGAAGGAACGGTCGCCGGTGGCCAGGGCCTCGTCGACGAGGAGGACGTCGTGGTCCTTGGCGGCGGCGATGGAGAAGCGCAGCCGGGCCGCCATGCCGGAGGAGTACGTGCGCATCGGCAGCGTGATGAAGTCGCCCTTCTCGTTGATCCCGGAGAAGTCGACGATGTCCTGGTAGCGCTCCTTGATCTGTGCGCGGGACATGCCCATCGCCAGGCCGCCGAGGTAGACGTTGCGCTCGCCGGTGAGGTCGTTCATCAGGGCGGCGTTGACGCCGAGGAGCGAGGGCTGGCCGTCCGTGTAGATGCGGCCGTTCTCCACCGGGAGCAGGCCCGCGACGGCCTTGAGCAGGGTCGATTTGCCGGAGCCGTTGGTGCCGATCAGGCCGATGGCCTCGCCCCGGTACGCCACGAAGGACACGTTCCGCACGGCGTGCACCCGGCGCACGCCCGCCGCCTTCTCGGTCTTCCCGCGGCGCAGTATGCGGTTGAGGGCGGCGGTCGCGGTGCCGCGGCCGGCCCCGGTGCCGTTGACCCGGTAGACGATGTCGACGCCGTCGGCGATGACGGTGGGGACGCGCTCGCCCGTCTGCCGGGCGGTGCTGCCGGTGTTGTTGTCAGCCACGACCGTACGTCTCCTCGGCCTTCCAGAAGTAGATGAAGCCGCCGATCCCGGCCAGCAGCGCCCAGGCCGCCGCGAACGCCCACACGTGGGGCGGCAGCTGGTCCCCGCCGTAGCTGTCGATCAGGGCGAAACGCATCAGGCCGATGTAGACGGCCGCGGGGTTGAGCTGGAGGGCGGTGCCGACCCAGGACGGCAGGTCGCTGTCCGGGCCGGTCAGGTGGTGGATGCTGAACATGACGCCCGAGCCGTACATCCAGGTGCGCAGCAGGAACGGCATCAGCTGGGCCATGTCGGGGATCTTGGAGCCCAGCCGGGCCATGACCATCGCCAGGCCCGCGTTGAACACGGACTGCAGCACCAGCGCCGGAACCGCGAGGACCCAGGACAGGGTGGGCGGCACGCCGAAGGCGAGCAGGATCACGACGAGGGCGGCCATCGAGAACAGCAGCTGCTGGAGCTGCTGGAGGCAGAAGGAGAGCGGCAGCGCGGCGCGCGGGAAGTGCAGCGCGCGGACCAGGCCGAGGTTGCCGGAGATGGCCCGGGTGCCCGCCATGATCGAGCTTTGCGTGAACGTCCACACGAACACGCCGGTGACCAGGAACGGGACGAAGTCCTCCACGCCCCGCTTGGTGTTCATCAGCACGCCGAAGATGAAGTAGTACACCGCCGCGTTGAGCAGGGGCGTCATCACCTGCCAGACCTGGCCCAGCTTGGCCTGGGTGTACTGGGCGGTGAGCTTGGCGGAGGCGAAGGCGGTGATGAAGTGCCGGCGCTCCCGCAGCCGGCGGACGTACTCCGGCAGGGAGGGGCGGGCGCCGCTGACCGACAGGCCGTGCCGGGCGGCGAGGGCCGCGAGGTCGTGGCCGGCGGCGGGTCCGGGGGCCGGCGGGTCCGCTGTCGGGGGCGGTGTGTGGAGGACCTGACTCACATCCGCTGCTTTCGCTCGGGGGGAGGGAGGGGGGGGCGGCACCCGTCGTTCACCTGAGTGATCCCGGGGGTTCACTTACGTCGGGACGGGACCGTATCGTCGTGACGTGAGCGTAGGACGTGGCCACGCCGGAACGCAACCGTTCCGTCGTGACGCCCCTATGCTTGGCGCGCATGACGACCAACGCCGACGAGCCGCAGCCGCGCCCGCGCCGCCGGCGGGCCCCCGCCGGGGCGGCCGTGCTCCGCGAGGACGTGACGGAAGCCATCAGGGCGGCGGTCTTCGAGGAACTCGCTGCGGTCGGCTACGCGCGGATGTCCATCGAGGGGATCGCGCGCCGTGCGGGGGTCGGCAAGACCGCGGTGTACCGGCGCTGGCGCTCCAAGCTGCACCTGGTGCTCGACATCGTCTCGGCGCTCGCCGTGCAGGGCCTTCCCGCGCCCGACACCGGGGCCCTGGAGGGCGACCTGCGGCTGCTGTACGAGGTGACGTCCCGGGCCCTGCGCCACCCGGTGGCCTCGCAGATCATCCCCGACCTCCAGGCGGAGGCGGCCCGCAATCCCGACATCGCCGAGGCGCTGCGGAAGGCCCTGCGGGAGGGCCAGGACGGCGTCGCCAGCAAGATCCTCGCGGCGGCGGCGGAGCGCGGCGAACTCGCCCCCACCGTCGACACCGACCTGGCGCTCGACCTGATCTCGGGCCCGCTGTACTGGCGCTCGGTGGTGATCCGCAGCCCGAAGCTGCCCAAGGGCTACCTGGGGGCGCTGGCCCGCGCCACGGCCGAGGCCCTCAAGGCGCTCTGAAACCGCCGGGGGCCTTCGGCGGAGAGAGCGCGGGGGGCGTCAGGACACACGGCCCCGGCCCATGGGCCCACGGCGATCGGATCGTGCGGCAGAGCCGCCGGTGCGGGCCGGGCGCCGCGCGGCTCGCGTGGCCGCGGCGGTGTTCCGTTCCGTGACCGCCGTGCGGCCGAGGCCGCCGGTCGGCGGGTGCCGGGTGCCGGGTGCCGGGTCGGCGGACGGTCCCGGGCCGCGCCCCGTCGCCGCGTTCCCGCCGCCCGCCCGGAGGGCGCGGGCTCGTCGGCATCCGGTGTGCGTGGTCGCAGGGCGCCGGAGCGGGGCCGCGCGGGAGTCCTGGCGGGGCGGCGAGTGTGCGGGCCGGGCGGGCGGGGATCCGACGCGAGGGTCTACTCCCGCGCCGCCCCCGGGTGCAGCCGTACCCAGCCCGTCCATGCCGATGTGATCATGTCCTCGATGTCGTACTTGGCCTTCCAGCCCAGTTCGGCGGCGGCGCGGTCGGCCGAGGCGACGACGCGGGCCGGGTCGCCGGGGCGGCGGGCGGTGACCGTCGGGGGGCGGTCGTGGCCGGTGAGGGCGTTGATGCGGTCGATCATCTCGCGGACGGAGACGCCCTCGCCCCGGCCGATGTTGAGGGTGAGGGCGCGGCCCGGGGCGGCCCGGAGGGCGCGGGCCGCGGCGACGTGGGCCTCGGCCAGGTCGACGACGTGGATGTAGTCGCGGACGCAGGTGCCGTCCGGCGTCGCGTAGTCGTCGCCGAAGACCCGCGGGGCGGCGCCCTCCGTCAGCTTCTCGAAGACCATGGGGACGAGATTGTGCACGCCGGTGTCCGCGAGCTGCGGGCCTGCCGCGCCCGCGACGTTGAAGTAGCGCAGCGCGGCCGTGGACAGGCCCGACGCCCGTCCGGTCGCGCGGACCAGCCACTCACCGGCCAGCTTGGTCTCGCCGTAGGGCGACATGGGCGCGCACGGCGTCTGCTCGGTCACCAGGTCGACGTCGGGCATGCCGTACACGGCGGCGGAGGAGGAGAAGACGAAGGACGGGACACCGGCCGCCGTGACCGCCTCCAGCAGGACGCGCAGGCCCTCGACGTTCTCCCGGTAGTAGCGCAGCGGCAGCTCCACCGACTCGCCGACCTGCTTCTTCGCCGCGAGGTGCACGACACCGGTCACGGAGTGGTCGGTGAGGGCGCGCGCCACCCGCTCGCCGTCCAGGACCGAGCCCACCACGAGGGGGACACCGTCGGGCACGCGCTCGGCGATCCCGGTGGACAGGTCGTCGTACACGACCGCCTGCTCGCCCGCCTCGGTCATCGCCCGTACGACGTGCGCCCCGATGTATCCGGCGCCGCCGGTGATCAGCCAGGTCATTGCGGCCGTCCCCTCGTCAGTGAAGTCTCGGTCGGTCCCCCGCGGTTCATGATCCGGCATACGGTTCCCCGGTGGCACCCAGTCGTCAGGATGCGGTCCGGGAGGCGGGCGGTTCCGTCGTGTAGGCGTCGATGGCCGCCGTGAGCCGGTTCAGACGGGTGCGCAGGTCCTGGACCTCCGCGAGGTCCAGGCCGGTCGCCGCGGCGATCCGGCGCGGCACCTCCAGGGCCCGCTCGCGCAGCGCCACGCCCTCGGCGGTCGGCCGCACCTCCACCGAGCGCTCGTCGCGGGCGCTGCGCTCCCGGCGGACCAGACCGGCCGCCTCCAGCCGCTTGAGCAGGGGCGACAGCGTGCCGGAGTCGAGCCGCAGATGTTCGCCGAGCCTCTTCACCGGCAGCTCCCCGTGCTCCCACAGCACCAGCATCACCAGGTACTGCGGGTAGGTGAGCCCGAGGTCCTTGAGGACCACCCGGTAGACGCCGTTGAAGGCGCGGGAGGCGGCGTTCAGGGAGAAGCAGATCTGCTGGTCGAGGCGGAGCAGGTCCGTGCCGGGCGTGGTCATGCGCTCCAGGGTAACCGACAGGCCTTGCCCGTCATTTAGTTGTACGCAACTTAATAGTGTGCTCTACTTGTCGGTACCGGAAGACCGGCGCCGGACGCCGGCCCGCCTCGACTCAGAAGGACGGTTCCCCATGGACGCGCTCTACACCGCCGCCGCCACCGCCACCCACGGCCGCCAGGGCCGCGCCGTCAGCTCCGACGGCAAGCTGGACCTCGCGCTCGCCACCCCCGTCGAGATGGGCGGCAACGGCGAGGGCACCAACCCCGAGCAGCTGTTCGCCGCCGGATACGCCGCCTGCTTCGGCAGCGCCCTCGGCGCCGTCGGCCGGCAGGCGAAGGTCGACGTCAGCGACGCCGCGGTGACCGCCGAGGTGGGCATCGGCAAGCAGGGCGAGGGCTTCGCGCTCGCCGTCACCCTCCGCGTCGAACTGCCCGAGGGCCTCGACGCGGAGACCGGCCGCAAGCTGGTCGAGCAGGCCCACCAGGTCTGCCCCTACTCCAACGCCACCCGGGGCAACATCCCGGTCGAGCTGGTCGTCGAGTAGTCACCGACCGCCCCCGACCCGCGCCAGCACCTCCCCCGTCCGCTCGCTCCACGCCACCACCACCGCCTCCTGCGGCACCCGCTGCCGGCGGGTCAGCAGCAGCCAGCGGACGTGGTAGCGGCGGACGACGGAGGCGCGCTCGGCGCGGGTGGAGCCGGGCCCGAGATACGCCTCGACGGCCGCCACCCGCCGCTCGCGCTCCCGCTCGTCCAGCGCCGGGTCGGGCCAGGGGGGCGCCGCGAGGTTCGGCCCGTACCCGGCGAGGGCGCGGCGGGCGTAGTAGCCGTCGGTGAGCACGACCTCACCGGGGCCGATGTACCGGGTCGCCCACTCGTACGACGGCCAGCGCGGCGGGTGGCTGGTGAGGCCGGCCGGGTCCAGCGAGCGCGGCACCAGCGCCCCCGCGTGGACCGTGAGGAAGCCCAGCAGCGCCCCCGCGGCCGCCGCCCCGCCCAGCAGCCGCCGCCACCGCCCCCACGGCCGCGGCGCCGCCAGCTCCACCGCGAGCGCGAACTGCAACGGCACCACCGTGAGCCCGAGGATCCGGCCATAGGTGTAGTGCCCGCTGAACCAGCCGTACGCCACCACCGCGCAGTCCAGCACGAACATCAGCACCAGCGGGTCCCGTGCCGAGCGGCGCCCGCGCATCCACAGCGCCGGCAGCCCGAGCAGCGTCAGCCAGAACTCCCCGGGCACGCGCAGATACAGGACCCGGTGGATCTCGTCCACGCTGCCGTCGCCGCTCAGCGCGAACACGTTGAAGTACGGCCAGACCGCCCCCGTCGCCACCGCCGCCGCGCCCGCCAGGGCCCACCGCCCGGCGACCTCCCGGCGCCATCCGCGCTGCCATCCGGCCACCAGCGCCACCGCGCCCAGCACCGCCGCCACCGAGGTGATCGGGTGGATCAGCAGGATCAGGCCGTAGAGGACGCCGAGCCCCGCGTACCCGGGCAGCCCGCGCAGTCCGCCCGGCCCCACGTACCGCACCCGGCGCGTGTCCCGGGCCAGTGACCCGGTCAGCGCCCAGGCCCAGAAGGTGAGCCCGATCGCGAACGCCGACGGGTAGCCGAGGTTGCCCGTCATCGACAGCAGTCCGAGATAGCCGCTCCACCAGGCCCGCTCGGTGCCCCACAGCAGCGTCATCGCGCCCAGTGCCAGCACCGGCGCCCACGGCCGCGGGCTCAGCACCCGCACGAAGCGGTTCAGGCCGGTCAGCAGCACCAGCAGATTCACCGGCCCGGCGAGCCGCACCACCTCCCAGCCGCCCAGCCCGGTCAGCCGCGCGAACACGCCCTGCGCCACCGCGTACGGCGAGTAGTACGCGCTGCCCTCGCCCGGCAGGTCGGCCATCGGGTGGCGGGGGTGGAGCAGGTCGGCCTTGAGGCGTTCGACCACGGCCGCGTGCTGCCCGGCGTCGCAGCACAGCGGCACCGCCCAGTACGCCAGCGACATCAGCAGGAAGAACAGGAGGCCGACGACCTGGTACGGAGTGGGACGCCAGACGCGGCGGGGGCGCAGCGCCGTCGCACCGAGCGCGGACCGCCGGACGAGGGCGCCGGCGCTCACCGGGCGAGAAGAAGATGTGACATTCGGGGCATTTGTCGTATGTTCCCGGCGGGGTCGGTGGCATGACCCCAAGTCACCTCAACGGGTGATGCTCAGCCGGCGGCGGGTACCCGGTCGACCCGGTCGACGTGCCCCGCCGCCGGCCGCGCCGCCCGGCCCCGCACCACCGGCTCCAGCAGCAGCGGGATGCCCACCACCGGCAGCAGCCACGCCAGCACGATCAGCCGCTCGCCCCAGATGTTGATGTCCGGATGCCCGGCCTGGGTGAGGAACCCGGTGCACGCCGCCGCGACCAGGAAGCCGCCGACCGCGCCCCCGCGCCGCAGCGCCCCCCACGCCCCGGCGCCCAGGGCCGCGACGAACAGCGGCTGCCACGCCTGCCGGCGCAGCCACTCCGCCCAGAAGTTGCCCTGCAACCGCCAGAACTCCGGCCACGGACGCTCCCGGTCGGGCAGCGCGAAGTGGTCGGTGAGCAGGTCTTGCAGACTGTCGGACTCGGAGGGGTAGTGCAGCAGCCGCGCCAGCGCCAGCGTGACCACGACGCCGGCCAGCCCCACCGCCGCGAGCGCGAGCACGCCCCGGTCCGCCGGCCGGCCCCGGCGCCGGCGCCGCAATGCGATCAGCGCGCCCGCCCCCGCCAGGCACAGCCCGAGGAACAGCGCCTGGGAGTGCTTGACCGTGAACAGGGCGAGCAGCGATCCGGCGACCAGGGCCGCCCCGGCGCGCGGGCGTCCGGCCCGCAGCACCAGCGCACAGCCCCACACCGCCGCCAGGGTCAGCGCCATCAGCAGACCCTCGGTCATCGGGCGCATCGCGGTCGTCCCGGACGGCAGCACGTAGTACAGCGCCTGTCCGGCGAGCGCGAGCGGCACCGGCACGGACAGCGTGCGCAGGATCAGGAAGGCCAGGACGCCGCCCGCGCACGTGATGACGACGCCCGCCGCCCACAGCCCCCAGGTCACCCCGAAGGCCATGACGAACGGCACCAGGAACACCGGATAGCCCGGCCGCACCTCGAAGATCCGCATGAAGCGCTCCGGCATGTACGGCACGGTGTGCCCGCCGGTCTGCCCGGCCGCCAGCCGCGGTTCCACCAGCCGCCACTCCTGCTCCCGGCACTGGTCCACCACCCGCTCGGTGGGGTCGGGGCGGTGGAAGCGGACCACGTGCACGCTCTGCTCCCGGCGGGCCCGCGCCGCCCGGCTCGCGCACACGTAGTCGATGGTGGCCGCCGCGGCCTCCCGCTTGCCCTCGCCGCTCAGGCTCAGCGCGTACGACAGGTAGTTCTTGGTGTCGGGGGTGTCCCGGCCGGTGATGTTCGCGAGCTGGAGCACGGCGAACACCGCGGCCAGGACCAGCACCCAGCCGCGCGGCCTCATGGAGAGGGCAGCAGGCCGTGCCCCGCCGCGAGGACTCGGGCACCCGGGACGGCGCAGGGCTCGGGCTCGGGCATCGACTCGCCCAGCATCAGCGTGCGGACGACCCGCTCGGCCGCGCGGCCGTCGTCGTACTCGCAGAACCGGGCCCGGAACGCGGACCGCCGCCGCGCCGACTCCTCGTTCCGCCACGCCCCGGAGGCCAGCAGCGAGGCCAGCTCCGGGTAGGAGCGCGACACCTGGCCCGGGGCCTCGGCGGTGATGTCGAAGTAGGCGCCGCGGCTCGCCGTGTACGCGCCCCAGTCGTCGGCGTGGATCACGATCGGCCGGTCCAGGAGCGCGTAGTCGAACATCAGGGCGCAGTAGTCGGTGATCAGCAGGTCGGAGGCGAGCATCAGGTCCTCGACGTGCGGTTCGTCCGTCGCGTCGATCAGCACGCCCCGCCGGTGCAGCTCCGACAGGCCCATGCCGCGGGCCGGTCCGGTGGCGAGGGACGGGTGCAGCCGGACCACGAGGGTGTGGCCCGCGCCGAGGTCGGCGGCCAGCCGGGCCAGGTCGACGCGCTCGACGTGCCCGCCGCGCCGGTACTCGCGACGGGTCGGCGCGTACAGCACGACGGTGTCGCCCTCGGGCACGCCGAGCCGTTCCCGGACCCGGCGGCCGTCCTCGGGGCCCGCGTTCACCAGCGCGTCGTTGCGCGGGCTGCCGGTGCGCGCGGACGTGAAGTGGCACGGGTACGCCCGCTCCCACACCCGCTCCGAGTGCCGGTTGGCGACCAGGCTGTAGTCCCAGCGGTCGGACCGGCGCAGCATCTGCGGCACGTCGAGACCGAGCCGGGCGCCGGGCTTGTCCAGCAGGTCGGCGCCCATGTACTTGAGCGGGGTGCCCTGGTGGGTGTGGATGTGGACGCTGCCGGGCCGCTTGGCCACGGCCCCGGGCCAGTTGACGTTGTTGACGAAGAAGGTGGCCCGCTCGGTCACCCGGCGGTAGGCGGAGCTGCCCGGCAGCACATACTCCGTGCCGGGCGGCAGCAGGGCCGCGGTGTCCTCGTCGCGGACCACCCACACCCCGCGCAGATGCGGGGCGATCTCCCGGGCCCGCTGGTAGATCGCCGCCGGGTCGCCCAGTATGCCGCGGTGCGAGAAGGCCGAGTACACGGCGAGAGCGGGGTCCGGCGGACGGTGGCCGGCCGCGGCGGAGCGGACCCGGCCCAGCCGCCCGACGGCCGCGTCGCGGGTGCGGCCCGCCCTGCGGCGCAGCTCGCGGCCCGCCCGTCCCGACTGCCGCCACACCTGGTAGGCCGGGTAGCCGTGCTCCAGCACCCGCAGCCCGGCCGGGGTCCCGGCGCCCGCCGGCCGGCGCGCGCGGAACATCTCGGCGGTGCGGTGGAAGAACTCGGCCTTGTCGGACGGGGGCAGCCGGTCCGGCTTGGTGAGGATGTCCAGACAGTGCTCGGCCATCTTGGTGTGCAGGAACGGCCGCCAGTGCGCCAGTTCGGGGTGGTCGTCGAGGAACGCGAAGACCCGCTCGTACTGCCCGTGGACGTCGAAGTGCTTGCGGCTGGTGGTGGACAGGATGTTGCCCTGGCGGCGCTGGCGGTAGTGCAGGCAGATGCGGTCGAGGGTGGCGATCCGCTCGGCGCTGAACATCACCGGGAAGGTCCAGGGCGTGTCCTCGTAGTAGCCCGGCGGGAAGGTGAAGCCCTCCCGTTCGACGAAGTCGCGCCGGTAGACCTTGTTCCAGACGACCATCAGCAGGCTGAGGATCTCGGGGTACTCGGCGGCGGTGAAGGTGCCCCCGCCCGCCTCCGTGAGGATCCGGGCCAGGACGTTGCGCCGGGTGCCGCCCCACCAGTAGGTGCGCGCGTAGTCGAAGACCAGCACGTCCGGGTCGTCCGTCTCCGTGACCCGGTCGGCCATAGCCCGCAGCGAGCCCGGGGTGAGGGTGTCGTCGCTGTCCAGGAAGAAGAGGTAGTCGCCGGTGGCGAGCGGCATCCCGGCGTTGCGGGCCCGGCCGAGGCCCACGTTCTCCTCCAGGTGCAGCACGCGCACCCGGTCGTCGCGGGCCGCGTACTCGTCGAGGATCGCGCCGCAGCCGTCCGGCGAGCAGTCGTCCACGGCGATGACCTCGATGTCCCGGTAGGACTGGTCCAGGACCGAGTCGAGGCACTCGCGCAGGAAGCCCTGGACCTTGAAGCAGGGGATGATGACGCTGAAGCGGGGCACTGCGGGGTCAGCTCCTTACCAGGGTGGCGGCGGCGGGGGCCGGGACGCGCTCGGCGAGGGGCGTCACCGGCGGGATCGCCTCCGGCGGCTCGCCGAGCAGCACCCTGCGCACCACCCGCTCGGCGGCGCGGCCGTCGTCGAACTCGCAGAACCGCTCCCGGAACGCCGCCCGCAGGGCCGTCGACTCCGGGCCCGCGTACGTGCCGTCGGCGAAGACCCCGGCCAGTTCCTCCGGGGTCCGGGCCACCGGGCCCGGGGGCGCCGCCATCAGGTCGAAGTAGACGCCGCGGGTCTCCCGGTAGATGTCCCAGTCGTCGGCGTAGACGACGATCGGCCGGTCCAGGTTGGCGTAGTCGAACATGATCGACGAATAGTCGGTGATCAGCGCGTCCGCGGCCAGGCACACGTCCTCGGAGGAACGGTGCGCCGTGACGTCGATGATCCGGCCGCTGCCGCGCGCGCCGCCGCGGTCGTAGAAGTAGTGGGCGCGCAGCAGCACCACCACGTCCTCGCCCGCCGCCGCGCAGAACGCCTCCAGGTCCAGTCCTCCGGCGCCGAAACCGGTCTCGTAGTCGCGGTGGGTGGGCGCGTACAGGACGGCGGTCCTGCCCTCGGGGACGCCCAGGGCGCGGCGGGCGCGGGCCACGTCCTCGGCGGTCGCCGTGAGGTAGACGTCGTTGCGCGGGTAGCCGTACTCCAACTGCTCGTACGAGCCGGGGAAGGCACGCTCCCACATCTGGGTGGAGTGGCGGTTGGAGGACAGGTTGTAGTCCCAGCGGTCCACGCGGCCCAGCAGCTTGGCGAAGCTGCCGGTGGCCGCCGCCACCACCGGGTACGTCGACTGGTCGACGCCCATCGTCTTCAGCGGCGTGCCGTGCTGGGTCTGCAGATGCACGCTGCCGGGCCGCTTGACCACGCCCTCGGCGAAGTTGGCGTTGTTGACCAGGTACTTCGCGCGGGCCAGCACCTCCCAGCCGCGCCGGCTGCCGATGACGGCGTGGTCGACGTCCTTGGGCACGGTGTGCGCCTGGTCCGGCTCGACCAGGAACACCGCCCGCAGGTGCGGGGCCAGTTCGCGGGCCTTGGCGTGGATCGCGGCCGGGTTGCAGGCGTAGCCGCGGCCCCAGTAGGCGCAGTACACGACGAGGTTCTCGTCCAGGGGCCGGCGCAGCTCGCGCCGGTAGAGCAGGCGGGTGCGCAGTCCGTGCGGGCGCGGCAGGCGCCTGAGCGTCCCGGCCGCCGCCCGGTTGGCGGCGCGCAGGGTGCGGAACCCGGTGTACGACCCGGACGCCAGCAGCCGGTACTGCACGCCGAGCCGGCCGCCCGGCGGCCGGAAGGAGGGCGGGCGGTGCTGCCGGTAGAGGTGACCGGCCCGGGTGAAGAACTCGCGGCGCCCGCGACGCGTCAGGCGGCGTGCATGGGTGGCCGTCTTGAGGACCATCGCGAAGAGCTGCTCGAACAACCGCGCGTGTCGTTCCTCCGGCAGGCCGCGCTCGGCGGCGTGCGCGAGGGCCAGCCCGGCCTGGTCGAGCAGGTCCGCGTGGTGATCGCCGGGGGCGTTCAGCCGGCTGCCCTGGCGGCGTACCAGATGCCGTACGACGACGGAGCGCAGCACCGCCATGCGCTCGGCGTCCGCCGCGACCAGGGCCCCGAAGCCGACATCCGTGAAATTCCGCTCGGGGAAGGCCAATCGCCGCTCGGCCAGGAAGGCGCGGCGGTAGACCGCGCTCCACGCCGGGAGCTGTACGCCGGTGAGGTGCGGGGCTTCGGCCGGGGCGAAGGCCCCGCGCGGCGTCCTCGCCAGCAGCGGGGCGGCCGGGTTCGTCGGGGGGTCCAGCCACCAGGGGACCCGCTGGTGCTCGAAGTAGAGCACGTCGACGCCGCCGGTCTCGGTCAGCCGGGCGTCCAGTGCCGCCAGCGCGCCGGGTTCGAGTACGTCGTCGCCGTCGAGGAACAGCAGATACGCGCCGGTCGCCGCGCGCATCCCGGTGTTCCGGGCCCCGGCAAGTTGGGCCGAGGGCGGCGAGTGCACGGGGGTCACGCGGGGGTCCCGCTCGGCGCGGGCGCCGGCGATCTCCGCCGCGGTGCACTCCGGAGCGTCGCAGACCGGGATCAGTTCGAAATCACCGAAGGACTGAGCGAGAACCGAATCCAGCGTCTGGGACAGCCGGCCCGTGACCCCATGGGTCGGGACGACGATGCTGAAACGGGGCATACTGCTTTTTTCTCCTCTTTCCGGTATGTCGGGAACTCTCCCGGACGGATCAGGCTACCGGCTGTCCGGGCCGTCATTTCCTGCCCGGTCCTCCCGTGGGGCGCCAGGTGGACGGCCTGGTCGGAGCGGGGCGCGACGAGCCGTGCGACATGTGAACTCCCTGTGGAGAAACGGCGATCGGGCGTGGTCGCGGGGGCACGACCGATCGGTCCGGGCCCGCGTGGTCGAACGTGGGCGCCGGCCGTCACCCGATGGGCGGAGCGGTTCGAACCGGTGTGTGGGGACAAGGGCACAGAACCTTTGCACGGCGGCGTCCTGGGTCGGCGGTGCGGGTGTTCGGGTGAACGGTCGGTGGAGTGATTTGGTTACGATCCCTGCGGCATTCGGGGGATCCCGCGCGCACGGCGGAGGGGGCGGACCGGTCATCCGTCCGCCCCCTCAAGGGTCGTGCTTCGCCGCCTACTTGACGGCGCCCGCCATCACACCGGAGACGAACTGCCGCTGGAACGCGAAGAACACGGCCAGCGGGATCACCATGGAGATGAACGCTCCCGGCGCCAGCACGTCGATGTTGTTGCCGAACTGCCGCACCTGCGTCTGCAGGGCGACCGTGATCGGCTGGCTCCCGGAGTCCGAGAAGATCAGCGCGACCAGCATGTCGTTCCACACCCACAGGAACTGGAAGATGCCGAGGCTCGCGATCGCGGGCCCGCCCAGCGGCATCACGACCCGGACGAACAGCCGCAGTTCCCCCGCGCCGTCCAGCCGGGCCGCCTCCAGCAGTTCCCTGGGGATCTCCGCGAAGAAGTTCCGCAGCAGGAACACCGCGAAGGGCAGACCGAAGCCGACGTGGAAGAGGATCACGCCGAGAACCGACCCGAAGAGGCCGATCTTCCCGAACAGTTCGGCGATCGGGATCAGCGCGACCTGGACCGGGACGACCAGCAGCCCGACCACGGCCAGGAACCACCAGTCGCGGCCGGGGAAGTCCATCCACGCGAAGGCGTAGCCCGCCAGCGACCCGATGACCACGACCAGGACCGTCGCCGGGACCGTGATCAGCACGGTGTTGAGGAGGGAGGAGGTGATGTCGCCGTTCCTCAGCAGCTCCTCGTAGCTCTGGAAGGTCAGCTGGGACGGCTTGGTGAAGACCTCCCACCAGCCGCTCGCCGCCATGTCCCGGGGTGTGCGCAGGGAGGAGAGCAGCAGGCCGATCGTCGGGACCAGCCAGAACAGGCCCACCACGATCAGGAACACCTGGACGAGACCGCCGCTGACGGTCTCGGCGAGCCGCGTGCCCAGCGACCGCCTCCCCTTGACGACGCTCTCCGGGGGTTCCGTGGCCGCCCCGCCGAGGGCACCCGCGTCCGCGCTCATCGCCGCACCTCCCGCCGCAGTCGCCGTACGTTGAACCACATCACCGGGATGACCAGGAGCAGCAGGAACACCGCGATGGCGCTGGCGATGCCCGGCTGGTCCGAGGCGAAGCCCTTGCGGTACAGCTCCAGGGCGAGCACGTTCGCGTCGTCCTGGGAGGAGCCGGGGGCGATGATGAAGACCAGGTCGAAGACCTTCAGCACATTGATCATCAAGGTGACGACGACGACCGCGAGGACCGGCGCGAGCAGCGGCACCGTGACCCGTCTGAAGACCTGCCACTCGTTGGCACCGTCGACCCGGGCGGCCTCCAGCAGCTCCCGGGGGACCCCGGCGAGACCGGCCGCGATCAGCACCATGGCGAAGCCCGCCCACATCCACACGTACGAGCCGATGATCGCCGGGGTGACGAGCGAGGGGCCGAGCCAGTTCAGGCCGTTGTACGGCTCCTCGAAGTTGCCGGCGGGCAGTCTCAGCAGCGCCCCGTCGGCCGCGGCCGGCAGCGTGAAGGTGCCGTCGCCGGCCGCCTTCGTCGACGCGACGACCTTGCCGTCCTTGACGGCCTCGATCTTCATCCCGGCATAGCCCAGCTCGGTGGCGTCGACGCCGTTGAGCTTGCCGACGCCCTTGCCGCGGGTGAAGTCCTGCCAGGTGGTGCCGGTGATCCTGTCGTCCGCGGGCTCGGCGGCTCGGGCCCTCTTCGCGCCGTCCGGCAGCACATCCGGGGCGACGCCGACGAGGGGGAGCGCGACGACCTCGCCCACGCCGACCGGCCGCTTGGTGATGAACGCGCCCCCGCCGGCCGGCTTCAGCGGCGACTCACGGCCCGGGTGCGCCTTCGGGAACGCGGACGACTCGGCGAACGTGTCGTGCACCCCGACCCACACCGCGTTCGCGACGCCCTTGTCCGGGTCCTGGTCGTACACGAGGCGGAAGATGATGCCGGCCGCCAGCATCGAGATCGCCATCGGCATGAAGACGACCAGCTTGAACGCCGTGCCCCAGCGCACCCGTTCGGTCAGCACCGCGAAGATCAGACCGAGCGCGGTGGCGACCGTGGGCGCGAACACCACCCAGATGATGTTGTTCTTCAGGGCGGTGCGGATGCCGTCGTCGGTGAACAGCGCCTCGTAGTTGTCGAATCCGGCGAAGGAGTCGCCGGACTGGTCGTAGAAGCTGCGGATCAGCGAGTACCCGATCGGGTAGACCACGAGCGCGCCGAGCAGCACCAGGGCGGGCAGCAGGAACAGGGCTGCCACGGTCCTGCGAGTGCCGGTCACGCTCTTGCGCGACTTGGGGGCGGCAGGGCCGGGTGAGGTCCCTGCCGCCGTGGCCGACGTCATCGCGTCAGTCCCCGTAGGCGGCGGCCGCGTCCGACTCCAGCTTCGCCTGGGCGCCGGAGACGTCCTTCGGGTTCTTCAGGAAGTCCTGGAGCGTCTTCCACTCGCCCTTGCCGGGCGTGCCGCCGAAGGCCTGCGGGGCCTGGTCCGACATGTCGAAGCGGAAGTCGTCGCCGGCCGCGACCAGCGCCTCGGCGATCTTCTTCTGCACGTCGTTCGGGTACGCCGAGGAGTCGACGTTCTTGTTCGGCGACAGGTAGCCGCCGAGCTTCGCCTGGATCGTCGCGGCGTCCGGGGAGGCCAGGAAGGTGGCCAGCGCCTGCGCCGCCTTCGACTCCTTCAGGATCACGGCCGCGTCGCCGCCGGAGACCACCGGCGCGGTGTCGCCGACGGCCGGGAACGGGAACACCTTCGCGTCCGTGCCGATCTTCGCGTCGGTCTCACCGATGTTGACCTGCACGAAGTCACCCTCGTAGACCATGCCCGCCTTGGGCTGGTCGCCGCCGGTGAAGGTCTGCGTCACCGAGGCCGGGAACTCCGTCTGCAACGCGCCGGACGCGCCGCCCGCGACGAAGTCCTTCTTGCCCCAGACCTGGGCGAGCGTGGTCAGCGCCTCCTTGACGGACGGGTCCGTCCACTTGATCTCGTGCTTGGCCAACTGGTCGTACTTCTCCGGGCCCGCCTGCGAGAGGTAGACGTTCTCGAACCAGTCGGTGAGGGTCCAGCCGTCCGCGCCGCCGACCGAGAACGGCGTGACACCGGAGTCGTAGATCGTCTGGGCGGTGGTGAGCAGCTCGTCCCAGGTCTTGGGTTCGGCCGCGCCCGCGTTCTCGAAGACCTGGGCGTTGTACCAGATCAGGGACTTGTTGGCGGCCTTGTAGTAGACGCCGTACTGCTTGCCGCCGACCTTGCCGATGTCCTGCCAGCCCTGCGAGTAGTTCTCCGTCAGCTCCTTGGCGGCCTCCGCGCCCAGCGGCTTGGCCCAGCCCTTGTCGACGGCCTGCTTGATGGCGCCGGGCTGCGGGAGCATCGCCACGTCCGGCGGGGCGCCGCCCGCGATCTTCGAACCGAGGAAGTTGATGATCGGGTCCTGGGCCGGCACGAAGGTCACCTGGGCGCCGGTGCGCTTCTCGAACTCGGCGAGGACCTTCTTGAAGTTCTCCTGCTCGGCGCCGGTCCAGACGGCGGCGACCTCCAGGCTCTCGCCGTCCAGCTTCGGGAGGGTGACGGAGGAGGCCGGCTTCTTGTCGCCGCCCGTCGTGCCCCCGCTGCCGCCACCGCCGTTGTCGTCGTCGCCACCGCACGCGGTGAGCGAGAGCGCGAGCGCTCCCGCGGCGAGGCCGGCGGCGGCCCGGGTGGTCCTGCTGAGCGTCCCGCGGGTGCCGCGAGACCGCATGGTGCTGCTCGTGCGCATTACTGCCCCGTTCATCGTTCCTCGTCGAACGTCCAGCGCTGTTCCGTGCGCTCTGGTGTACGCCAGGGGGGTGACAGCGGCAAGACCGCGTTCGCGGTCAACGGGGCGATCGTGACCGCGTCGTGATTCGCCGGGAGTCCGGCTCAGGGCAGCAGGGACGGCATCCGCGCCGCGGCCACCTCTCGGGTCGCCCGTTCCAACGCGCTGGCCAGCAGGGCCAGGTCGGTGGGGCCGTTGCCCAACTCGCGCACGGTGCGCCGGGCGGGCGGGTCGCCCATGCGGTGCCACTCCAGCGGGACGACCGTGGGCCGCAGGGTCGCCGTACGGGGGATGCGCCCCGTGACCCGACCACCCTGGAGGGCCACCGATCGGCCGTCCGGGCGGTCCAACCGCCCGCGCCCCGGCGCCGGTTCGTCCGGTCCGGGCACCGGGGCGTCGAGGGTGACGCGCAGCGTGGCGCGCAGGGCGGGCTCCGTCTGTGCCGTACGGCCGCCGGGCGCGGTGGCGGCCACCAGGTGCACCCCGAGCCGCTCGCCCTCCCGCGCGACGGCTTCGAGCGCCCGCATCATCGAGCCCGCCGCGGGCCGCCCGGGTGAGCCGAGCGGGGGAGTGACGAGCGCGTCGAGATCGTCCACGACCACGACGAGGCGGGGGAGCGGCGGCACGGCCCCGGTCCGGCGCCGCGCCGCGCCCGGACGCAGCCGCATGGTGGCACTGGGCGGGGAGTCGAGGTCCCCGGTGCCCGCCGTCGCCCCGGGACCGCCGCCCGCCGGAGTGCGCTGGGAGACCAGCCGGCCCGACACCTCGCGCCCGGTGTGCCACTCGGCGAAGCCCGAGCGCCCGAGCAACTCGGCCCGCCGCTTCAGCTCGGCGCTCAGCGACTGGGCGAACTCCCGCATGCGGACGGGGTCGTTGGCGACGAGGTGGGTGGTGACATGAGGTACGTCCGTACAGACGCGCAGGCCCTCGCCGTGTCCGCCGTCCGCGCCCATGCTGTCGCGGCCGTCCAGCAGGACGATGCCGAGGCGGTCGGGGCGTTCGGCCGAGGCGAGCGAGGCGACGAGCGCCCGCAGCAGCTCCGTACGGCCGCTGCCGGGCGGGCCCTCGATCAGCAGGTGAGGTCCCTCCGCGGCGAGGTCGACCGCGACGGGGCCGCGCGGTCCGGCGCCCAGCACCGCGTGCGCGCGTCCGCCGCCGGCCTCCGTGTCGTCGGCCGCGTCGGCCCAACGGGCCATCAGGGACGCCGGAGTGGCTCGGGCGAGGCCCAGTTCGTCGAGGAGACGGGCCACCTGGGGCAGCGGCGCGGAAACGCGCGCGTGCCGCTCGCCGCCGACGGTGCCGTCGGTGCGCAGTGGGGCCAGGGCGCGGGCGAACCGCTCGGCCCAGGCGAGGGAGACGGCGTCGACCGTGCCGAGCGTGCCGTGACCGACCGGTCCTGCGGGAGCGGCCGGGGTGCCGGGGGTGGCCGGGGTGCCCGCGCGCGCGACGCGCAGCAGCCGCAGGGTCGTCGCCACGTCCCCGCTGAGCAGCGCGACGGCGCCGCACTCCCGGAACAGCGGCGACGCCGTACAGGCCGCCTCGTAGGTGTCCGCCGCCGGGGAGGCGGGGGAGGCCGGGGCCGTCTCGGCGAGGCACACGATATGGATGCCGGCCCGCGGGCCCTCCAGGGCCAGCCGCGCCACCGTCTCGCGCACGTCCGCGCCGCCGGGGTCCCCGTCCACGACGACCACGGTGTACGGCCCCGCGAAGCCGCCGGTCGGATCGGCGTCCTGCGGCGCCCGGGAGGGCTGCCGGGCGGGGACCGTGCCGTCGTACGCCGGGGGCCGTGCTCCGGGACCGGTGTCCGTCAGATGGTCCTCCAGCCGGCGCAGGAGTTCGTGGGCGCGGGCGGCGGCCTGTTCGCGGTCGTAGGCGAGCAGCAGGCGGCAGTCCTGGCCGTGCCCGGGGCGCAGTTGGGGCAGCCAGCCGAGCCAGGACCACTCGGCGGACCGCTCCGCGAGCGGACGGGAGCGGTCCGCGCTGATCAGGACGATTTCCAGGGTGTCGGCGGAGTGCAGTGCGGCGAGCTGGGCCAGCACCGAGCGGGCCAGCCCGGCCAGTCGCGCCCGCGGGCCGGCCAGCCCGAGCGCCCCGACCTCGCGCAGTGCGGCGGTCACCGGGACGGCGGGCAGCGGTGTGCCGCCGCCGGGCGCCACCCGGTCGGCCGTACCGAGCCGCACGGTGAGCGCCTCCGGGTGGCCGGGGCCGCGCTCCCACAGCCGGGGGCCCGGCCCCAGCGCCGTCAGCAGCAGCGACGCCGGGTCCGGCCAGGTCTCCGGGGTGTGCGCGGTGCCGGTCGGGGCCGTCGGTGCGGGACCGCCCGCCGCTTCGCCGTCCGGGTGCGGGTACGCGCCGGGCGCCGCGGCGTCCTGCGCCTCCCCGCGCCCGCCGGCCAGCCGGCGCGCCCAGGCACCTATCCCGCCGCGCCTGCGCATCCCCTGCGGCACGTCGGTCCCACGCAGCGGCGTCCCCTTGCGCCCGGCCCCGACACCGACGGCGGGGCCTTCGGCGACCTCGCCGGGCGCGTCTGCGCCGTAGGGATCCGTGCCGGGGTTGCCCGCGCGGCGCGTGTTCGCGCGGGGCGCGCCCGCGCCGTGGGCGTCCGCGGCGGGCCTGTCCGCTCCGGACGCGCCCGTGTCGTACGGCGCCGTGCCCGGCTCGCCGGTGCGGTGGGTGTCCGTGCCGCGCCTGCGTGAGCGGGAGGTACTCGCGCCGTCGTACGGTCCCGCGTCCGGGCCGCCGTCGCCGTACGGATCCGCCGGCTGCCTGCCGGCTCCGGGCGCACCCGCGCCGTTCCTGCCGGGCCGGCCGGAGCCCGCCCGGCCGGTGCCTGGCCCGCGGTCGTCGTAGGGGTCCGCTCCCCGCCCGCCCGCGCCCGCGCCGTACGCGTCCGTCCTCGGCCCGTCTGTCCCGGCCGGCCTCGTGCTGTACGGGTCCGGGTCCGGCCCGCGTGTGTCTGCTCGGCCGGTGCCGGGGCTGCGGTCGCCGTAGCGGTCGTCGTAGCGGCCGGCGTAGGGATCCGCGTCTCGTCCGCCTGTCCCGGCCGGCCTCGCCTCGTACGGGTCGCCGTCCCGCCTGCCCGCGCCGGACGGCCCGCCGTACCTGCCCGTGCCGCCGTGTGTCTCGCCCATCGGGTGGGTCTGGCGAGGCGCGCCCGCCGTGGGGCCGGTGCCGTGGCTCTCGATGCGGGGGGCGCCGCCCTGGCCGGGTACCTGCGTCGGCTCGGCGGGTGCCGGACGGGTGCCGAAACCCGACGCGCCGTGGGTGCGGTGGGTCCGTCCGGTGGGCGTGTCCCACCCCGCCGCCGCGGAGCCGTCGGTCCGGGACGCCCCGTCGCTCCCGCCCCGGTGCGCGGGTCCGTCGGGCACGCGCGCGTGGGTCGCCTCGTCCCCGCCGTCCGGGGACGACCGCGCACCGGAGAGCCGCACATACCCCTCCCCGTCCGGTGTCGTCGCCATCCGTGCCGTCGGCTCCCGGCGGGCCGGCGCGAGCCGCAGGGCCGACTCGCCGATCCGCAGGAGCGCGCCCGGCGCGAAGCGGACCGGGCGCTCGCCCACGCGGGTGCCGTCCAGGGTGGTGCCGTTGGTCGAGCCGAGGTCGGCGACCGAGACGCCGCCGTCGGACCCGACGGTCACGGCGCAGTGCATCCGGGACACGTCCGGGTCGTCGAGCGCCACATCGGCGTCGGCGGAGCGGCCGAGCCTGACCCGGCCCCCGTGCAGCAGGTGGACGCCGCCCGCGTCGGGGCCCGCGACCACGTGGAGCTGGGCCGGCGTGTCGGCCGGCTCGGTGTGCGGATCGGGCTCGCCGGGGGCGCCCAGGCAGAGCACGGCGCCGTCGATCAGCGGCGGCTCGCCCAGGGTGCTGCGCTGGGCGTCCAGCCGCTGCGCCCCGGCGTACAGCACCACCTGACCGGAGCCCGGGGCCTCGCCCCCGGGGAGCGCCGCGGCCAGCGCGGAGGAGACCGAGGCCAGGGCGGTGCCGGCCGGTGCGGTCACCAGCACGTCGCAGCTCGCGGCGCGGCCCCCCGCCGCGGCATGCGGGCCCAGCGGGTCTATGACGGTCAGCCGGATCTGCATCGCCGTCAGCGGTCCCTTCGCGCGGGAGCCCGCACACCGGGACGGAAGCCGCCACCACGGTCCCCCACCGCGGACTTCCCCCACCGCCACACGAGCACGTCGGCCAGTACTGCACGCATCCTCGCACCTGCCACTGACAACGCGCTCGCCGTCCGCCGCCAAATGATCTTGATTGGTCGGCTCTGCCCGCAAAAGTGCCTGGCAAGTGACGTGCCGGTGATCGAATGGTGTCGGCTTGAGATCGGTCACGCGCGAGCCCGGCAACCAAGGGACCGGGTCGAGCGTCTTTCCTTCGAACATGGCCCGGAAGCGGAACGTAAGACGCACCGGCGGACCAATGGGAACCACAGAATGAGGACAGCCCGGCGCCGGGACCGCGGCACTACAGTGGGTCCGAACAGCCAGCAAGCAACAGGGAGCGCATGACGTGCGGCCGGTAGGCAGCAAGTACCTCCTCGAGGAGCCCCTCGGTCGCGGCGCCACGGGCACCGTCTGGCGTGCCCGCCAGCGGGAGACCGCGGGCGCCGAGGCGGCCGTGGCCGGACAGCCCGGGGAGACCGTCGCGATCAAGGTCCTCAAGGAGGAACTCGCGAGCGATCCCGACATCGTGATGCGCTTCCTGCGGGAGCGCTCCGTCCTGCTCCGGCTCACCCACCCCAACATCGTCCGGGTCCGCGACCTGGTCGTCGAGGGCGAGCTGCTGGCCCTGGTCATGGATCTCATCGACGGTCCCGACCTGCACCGCTATCTGCGCGAAAACGGGCCGCTCACCCCGGTTGCCGCCGCCCTGCTCACCGCGCAGATCGCCGACGCCCTCGCCGCCAGCCACACCGACGGCGTCGTCCACCGCGACCTGAAGCCGGCCAACGTCCTGCTGAAGCAGACCAACGGCGAGATGCACCCGATGCTCACCGACTTCGGCATCGCCCGCCTCGCCGACTCGCCGGGCCTCACCCGCACCCACGAGTTCGTCGGCACGCCCGCGTACGTCGCGCCGGAGTCCGCCGAGGGCCGCCCGCAGACCTCCGCGGTCGATGTCTACGGCGCCGGCATCCTGCTGTACGAGCTGGTCACCGGCCGGCCCCCGTTCGGCGGAGGCTCCGCCCTCGAAGTGCTGCACCAGCACCTGAGCGCCGAGCCGCGCCGCCCCTCCACCGTCCCCGACCCGCTGTGGACGGTCATCGAGCGCTGCCTGCGCAAGAACCCCGACGAGCGCCCCGGCGCCGAGAACCTCGCCCGCGGCCTGCGCGTCGTCGCCGAGGGCATCGGCGTGCACGCGAACAGCGCGCAGATCGGCGCCGCCGAGAGCGTCGGCATGCTCCTCGCCCCCGACCCGGCGCCCGCGCAGGTGCCGGGCGCCCCCGGCGCCGCCGACCCCACCCAGGTCCTCCCACAGAACCCGAACGGCGCCTACGACCCGAACGGCGCCACCAGCGTCCTGCCGCACACCGGCAACGCCGCGGGCGCCGCCGACCCCACCGCCGTACTCCCGAGCCACGGCGCGGCCGACCCGACCGCCGTCATGCCGCCCGTGCCGCCCGGACAGCCCGGACAGCCGGGCGGGCCCGAGGACCCGCACCCCTGGCAGAACCAACTGCGCGCCGCCCGCGACCGCAATGAGCAGACGCAGGTCCAGTACCTCGACCCGAACGACGACCCGCTGCGCCGCCGCCCCCAGCGGCAGGTCGCCCGCCCGCCGCAGCAGCAGCCCGGCTACGGCTACCCGCAGCAGCAACAGCCGCAGCGGTACGTCACTCCGCAGCCGCAGCAGCCCCAGCAGGCGCCCCCGCCCCAGCCGCAGCGGTACGCCCCGCCGCCCACGCCCGAGCCGCAGCGGCCCCGACGCGAGCCCCGGCCGCCGCGGCAGCGCGGCGCCAACCCCATGCGGATCCCCGGGCTCGGTTGCCTCAAGGGATGCCTGTTCACGATCGTCATCCTGTTCGTGGCGGGCTGGCTGATCTGGGAGCTGAGCCCCTTGCAGGACTGGATCGGTACGGGCAAGGGCTACTGGGAGCAGATCGGTGACTGGTTCACCGCCACGAAGGACTGGTTCGGCGACCTGGGCGGCGGTTCCTAGGCGACGCGGGAGACATGTCGACATCCAGCGGGTGATTTCCGCCTCCGCTGTGAAGGTTGGCTCCACGGACGCGTACTTTTAGGCGCAACACGCGTCGGTAGGAGCAGTCTTGGCACGGAAGATCGGCAGCCGGTACACCGCCCACCAGATCCTCGGGCGGGGCAGCGCCGGCACGGTGTGGCTGGGCGAGGGGCCCGAGGGACCCGTCGCGATCAAGCTGCTGCGTGAGGACCTGGCGTCCGACCAGGAACTCGTCTCACGCTTCGTGCAGGAGCGCACCGCCCTGCTCGGCCTTGAGCACCCCAACGTCGTCTCCGTGCGCGACCTGGTGGTCGACGGCAACGACCTCGCGCTGGTCATGGACCTGGTGCGCGGCACGGACCTGCGCACCCGCCTCGACCGGGAGCGGCGGCTGGCCCCCGAGGCCGCGGTGGCCGTCGTCGCCGATGTCGCCGACGGCCTGGCCGCCGCGCACGCCGCCGGGGTCGTGCACCGCGACGTCAAGCCGGAGAACGTACTGCTGGACATGCAGGGCCCGCTCGGTCCCGGCGGCTCGCACCCGGCCCTGCTGACGGACTTCGGGGTGGCCAAGCTCATCGACACCCCGCGGCGCACCCGCGCCACGAAGATCATCGGAACGCCGGACTATCTGGCCCCGGAGATCGTCGAGGGACTGCCCCCGCGCGCGGCGGTGGACATCTACGCGCTGGCCACGGTGCTGTACGAGCTGCTCGCGGGCTTCACGCCGTTCGGCGGCGGCCATCCCGGCGCGGTGCTGCGCCGCCATGTGACCGAGAGGGTCGTCCCCCTCCCCGGTATCCCGGACGAGCTGTGGCAGTTGCTCGTGCAGTGCCTCGCCAAGGCGCCGGCCTCCCGGCTGCGCGCCTCCGAGCTGAGCGCCCGGCTGCGCGAGCTGCTGCCGATGCTGGCCGGGATGGGCCCGCTGGACGTGGACGAGTCCGGCGCGGACCAGGAGGAGGACGCGCCCGAGGAGCCCCCGGCCTCCCCCGCGCCCGCCGGGGAGCCGGTGCGGCGCCGGGGGGCGGTGCCGCTGGTGCCGGGCGCGAAGCCGGCCGACTCCAACCGCGACACGCACACCTCGATGCGCGTACCGGCCCCGGACGAGCTGGCCGGCGGCGCCCGTGGCACGGCCCGCGCCCCGCGCGCCTCCGGCGCCCCGCGCCCCGGCTCCGCCCGCAACCGTGCCGCCGCACGGCGCCGCAGGCTCACGGTGGGCGTCGGCGCCGTCGCCCTGGTGGCCGCGATCGGCGTCGGTACGTGGCTGGCCACGGCCGGCGACGAGGACGGCACGGCCCCCCAGGACACCCGGAACTCGGCCCCGGCCTCCCCCTGACCCCGCCCGACACCCGGGCACCACCTCCCTCACGAGCCCGGCACCAGCGCGGCCTCGGCCTGCCCGGTGGGTCTTCTTCGCAGGCCGGGGGCGGTGTCCGGGGTGGGTCGGCGGAGGTCGGTGGGTGGAGCCGTTAGGCTGGATGCGTGGCAGTCGTCGATGTATCCGAAGAGCTGAAGTCCCTCTCCTCGACCATGGAGTCGATCGAGGCCGTCCTGGACCTCGACAGGATGAGGGCAGACATCGCCGTGCTCGAGGAGCAGGCGGCCGCGCCCTCCCTGTGGGACGACCCGGAGGCGGCGCAGAAGATCACCAGCAAGCTCTCGCACCTCCAGGCCGAGGTGCGGAAGGCCGAGGCCCTGCGCGGCCGGATCGACGATCTCGGCGTGCTCTTCGAGATGGCCGAGGAGGAGGACGACCCGGACACCCGTGCCGAGGCCGAGACCGAACTCACGGCCGTCAAGAAGGCACTGGACGAGATGGAGGTCCGCACCCTGCTCTCGGGCGAGTACGACGCCCGTGAGGCGCTGGTCAACATCCGCGCCGAGGCCGGTGGCGTGGACGCCGCGGACTTCGCCGAGAAGCTCCAGCGGATGTACCTGCGCTGGGCCGAGCAGCACGGCTACAAGACCGAGGTCTACGAGACCTCGTACGCGGAGGAGGCCGGCATCAAGTCGACCACCTTCGCCGTGCAGTCGCCGTACGCCTACGGCACCCTCTCCGTCGAGCAGGGCACGCACCGGCTGGTGCGCATCTCGCCCTTCGACAACCAGGGGCGCCGCCAGACCTCCTTCGCGGGTGTCGAGATCCTCCCGGTGGTCGAGCAGACCGACCACATCGAGATCGACGAGTCCGAGCTGCGGGTGGACGTGTACCGGTCCTCCGGCCCCGGCGGCCAGGGCGTGAACACCACCGACTCCGCGGTGCGGCTCACCCACATCCCCACCGGCATCGTGGTCTCCTGCCAGAACGAGCGCTCCCAGATCCAGAACAAGGCCACCGCCATGAACGTCCTCCAGGCCAAGCTGCTGGAGCGGCGCCGCCAGGAGGAGCAGGCCAAGATGGACGCCCTCAAGGGCGACGGGGGCAACTCCTGGGGCAACCAGATGCGTTCGTACGTCCTGCACCCGTACCAGATGGTCAAGGACCTGCGCACGGAGTACGAAGTGGGCAACCCCGAGGCCGTGTTCAACGGCGAGATCGACGGTTTCCTGGAGGCCGGCATTCGCTGGCGCAAGCAGCGGGAGAAGTAGCACGAGGCGAGGACGCCACTTTGTCGACAAGGCAACTGCCGCCGTTCTGGCGGCAGTTGCCTTTTGTCACCCCGCTGACTCCCGCGTGATGTCAGGGTTTCGCGTCACACTCACACCCCTTTGTGTCCGGCATACATCCCGTACCAGGACATCGCGTGCGCAACGGCCTTGACGTTGCTTTGAACATTCGTAAGGGTGAGGTTCGGCATGCGTATTTCTGGGGCGCATGTGAACCGGGGAGTACGAGCGCAGCCACCCCCGTCGATCACGGCCCCCGAGTGCGGCCTCACTGACTAATCAGCTACTGGGGGTAGCAACTACATGACGAAGAAGACGCGCATCCGTGTCGCGCGCATCGCGGCCGGCGCGGTCATCGCCGCCGGAGCCTCCCTGACCGCCGCGGGTGCCGCCTCGGCGCTCGAGATCGGGGTGAGCGCGGGCGCCGACAAGGGCGGTGTCGACCTCGGCCTGGGCGTTCAGGAGGACGACCCGACGGACGACCCCACCATCCCGACGGACCCCAACGACCCGACGGACGAGCCCACCATTCCGACGGACCCGACGGACCCGACCGATCCCACGGACCCGACCGACCCGACGGATCCCACTGAGCCGACGGACCCGACCGAGCCCACCGACCCGGGCACCCCGACCGACCCGACCCAGCCCACCGACCCGGGCGGCTCCACGGAGAGCCCGGGTACCGGCGGTTCCGGTGGTGGCAACTCCGGCACCACCCCCGACGGCGGCAGCAATGACAACGTCGCCCAGGAGGAGGGCTCCTCGGCCCTGACCGACACCGGCGAAGAGGCCCAGGCCTCCGACACCGCCGCCCAGGGCAACGGTTCCGAGCTGGCCGAGACCGGCGCCGCGGAGACCACGTTCCTGCTGGTCGGCGCCGCCACGATGATCGCCGGTGGCATCGGCTTCCGCCTGCTGCCGCGCATGATGAACGGCCGCGGCGGAGCGGCTGCCTGACGGTAGCCGTCCGCCTACGCACGGCACACCCGCACGAACACGCGAAGGGGCCCGGAGCGCGATCGCTCCGGGCCCCTTCCGTGTCTCTGCCCCTGTGCCCTTGTCGCCTGCGGACCCCGTCCCGGGTCCCCGCGGGGGCCCTGTGGGGCTCTCCGGGCCTGTCAGGCGGTCTGGTGGGCCAGCAGGGCCACCGCCGCGATCAGCACCGCCAGCAGCGCGATCAGCGTCATCGGATTCAGCCCCGCGAAGAAGTTGCCCTGCTGAAGCCGCTCGCGGTTCGCCCGGCAGACCGGGCACCTGCCCTCGTTCACGGGCGCCGCGCAGTTCGCGCACACCAACCGGTCGTACGTCATGCGCTCGCCCTCCTTGCCACCGGCTCTGTCAGAACAACGCCCGCGACGGCACGAACGTTCCCCTTCCACTGTGCCAGGTTCCGTGGAGCCCCGCGCGCCCCGCGGGCCCGGACAAAACGCGCAACTGATACGCAACCCAGACCGGTGACTGCGGGGCCCTCCCCGGTTCGCGTATGGTCACGCACATCTACCCCCGGCGACCCGTGGTGCATCCGTGATCCGATTCGACAACGTCTCCAAGGTCTACCCCAAACAGAGCCACCCAGCCCTCAGGGACGTCTCCCTGGAGGTCGAGAAGGGCGAGTTCGTCTTCCTCGTCGGGTCCTCCGGCTCCGGAAAGTCCACCTTTCTGCGGCTGATCCTGCGCGAGGAGCGGTGCAGCCACGGCCAGGTGCACGTCCTGGGCAAGGACCTCGCCCGCCTGTCCAACTGGAAGGTGCCGCAGATGCGGCGCCAGCTGGGGACGGTCTTCCAGGACTTCCGCCTGCTGCCGAACAAGACGGTCGGTGAGAACGTCGCCTTCGCCCAGGAGGTCATCGGCAAGTCCCGCGGCGAGATCCGCAAGTCCGTGCCGCAGGTGCTCGACCTGGTCGGTCTCGGCGGCAAGGAGGACCGCAAGCCCGGCGAGCTGTCCGGCGGTGAGCAGCAGCGCGTCGCCATCGCGCGCGCCTTCGTCAACCGGCCCAAGCTGCTGATCGCCGACGAGCCCACGGGCAACCTCGACCCGCAGACCTCCGTCGGCATCATGAAGCTGCTCGACCGCATCAACCGGACGGGCACCACCGTGGTGATGGCCACGCACGACCAGAACATCGTGGACCAGATGCGCAAGCGCGTCATCGAGCTGGAGAAGGGCCGCCTGGTCCGTGACCAGGCGCGCGGCGTCTACGGCTACCAGCACTGACGACGAGGAACGAAAGGCTTAACGAGACGCCATGCGCGCCCAGTTCGTGCTCTCGGAGATCGGTGTCGGTCTTCGCCGCAATCTGACGATGACCTTCGCGGTGATCGTCTCCGTCGCCCTGTCCCTGGCCCTGTTCGGCGGTTCGCTGCTGATGAGCGACCAGGTCAACACCATGAAGGGCTACTGGTACGACAAGGTCAACGTCTCGGTCTTCCTCTGCAACAAGAGCGACGCCGAGTCCGACCCCAACTGCGCCAAGGGCGCGGTGACCGCGGACCAGAAGAAGCAGATCATGTCCGACCTCGACAAGATGGCGGTCGTCGACAAGGTCGTGTACGAGTCGCAGGACGACGCGTACAAGCACTACAAGGAGCAGTTCGGCGACTCGCCGCTGGCCAGCTCCCTCACGCCGGACCAGATGCAGGAGTCGTACCGGATCAAGCTGACGGACCCGGAGAAGTACCAGGTCATCGCCACCGCCTTCGACGGCCGGGAGGGCGTGCAGTCCGTGCAGGACCAGAAGGGCATCCTGGACAACCTCTTCGGCCTCCTCAACGGCATGAACTGGGCCGCGCGCGCGGTGATGGCGCTCATGCTCGTCGTCGCGCTGATGCTGATCGTCAACACCGTGCGGGTCTCGGCGTTCAGCCGGCGGCGCGAGACCGGCATCATGCGCCTCGTGGGCGCCTCGGGCTTCTACATCCAGGCGCCGTTCATCATGGAGGCGGCCGTCGCCGGGCTCATCGGCGGTGGTGTCGCCTGCGGCTTCCTGGTGATCGCCCGGTACTTCATCATCGACCACGGACTCGCCCTGTCCGAGAAGTTGAACCTCATCAACTTCATCGGCTGGGACGCCGTACTGACGAAGCTGCCGCTCATCCTGGCGACGAGTCTGCTGATGCCCGCGCTGGCCGCGTTCTTCGCGCTGCGCAAGTACCTGAAGGTGTGACGCATACCAAGAGGGCCGAACGGTCAAGCGACCGTTCGGCCCTCTCGCGTTGTCCTAGACTCACCCGCATGTCAGGTCGTGACCTGTTCTGCAAGCCCCGTCGCGTACGCCACGGGGCCGCCCTGACCTTGGTGTTCGCGGGCGTGCTCGCCGCGGGCGCGGCCACCGGATCGTTCCCCGGGCCGGACCGGAAGCCCGGGACGGGCACGGCGCGTTCGGCCGCTCCCGCCGGACGGCACGAGGACGTGGTCCGGGCCGCCGCCGAGGCGATGGCCGACGGCAAGTCCCCCGTGGAGGCCGCCGAACGCGCCGTCAGCCGCAGCGGGGACCGCTGGGGCGCCGTCTACTCCCAGGGCGAGTACGAGGAGTTGGAGGAAGCCCTCGACGGCCGGTACACCGGCGTCGGGCTCTCCGCGCGCCGCGAGCGCGACGGCCGCATCGAGGTGACCCAGGTGCGCTCCGGCTCGCCCGCCGCCGACGCCGGGATCCGCGAGGGCGACCGGGTGCGCAGCGTCGACGGCGAGCGGGTCGACGGGCGCCCCGTCACCGAGGTCGTCTCCATACTCCGCGGCGACGCCGAACAGGAGCCCGCGGGCACCGCGGTGCGGCTCGGTCTGGAACGCGGCACGCGCGCGTGGACCGAGACCGTGCGCCGGGCCAGGCTTTCCACGGACCCCGTGAGCGTGCGCACGCTCGCCGACGGCGTCACCGTCGTCAAGGTCGCCTCCTTCACCAAGGGCGTCGGCGCGCAGGTCCGCGCCGCCGTCGCGCGCGTGCCGTCCGGCGCCGGAGTCGTCCTCGACCTGCGCGGCAACTCCGGCGGCCTGGTCACCGAGGCCGTCACCGCCGCCTCCGCCTTCCTCGACGGCGGCCTGGTCGCCACGTACGACGTTGACGGCGACCAGCGGGCCCTGCACGCCGAACCCGGCGGGGACACCACCAGGCCCCTGGTCGCGCTCGTCGACGGCGGCACGATGAGCGCGGCCGAACTCCTCACCGGCGCGCTCCAGGACCGCGGCCGGGCGGTCGTCCTGGGCTCCCGCACCTTCGGCAAGGGCTCGGTGCAGATGCCGAGCCGGCTGCCCGGCGGCTCGGTGGCCGAGCTGACCGTCGGCCACTACCGCACCCCCTCGGGCCGCGGCGTCGACGGCACGGGCATCACGCCCGACCTGGAGGTCGGCCCGACGGACCCGGCCGCGGCCCTGGAGCGGGCGCGGACGGTGCTCAGCGGACTGGGACGGTAGCCCTCCCCGCGGTAATCGGCTTTCCGCCGCCCCCCTGCGTAGTGCCAAAATGGGCTGCACTATGGCTAAGGAAAAAGGGCGCAAGCTGATCGCGCAGAACAAGAAGGCGCGGCACGACTACCAGATCCTCGACACCTACGAGGCCGGACTGGTCCTGTCCGGCACCGAGGTGAAGTCGCTGCGCCAGGGGCGGGCCTCACTGGTCGACGGGTTCGTGCAGCTGGACGGACACGAGGCGTGGCTGCACAACGTGCACGTGCCGGAGTACAGCCAGGGCACCTGGACCAACCACAGCGCCCGCCGCAAGCGGAAGCTGCTGCTGCACCGCGTGGAGATCGACAAGCTGGAGGCGAAGTCCCAGGAGTCCGGTCACACGATCGTGCCCCTGGCGCTCTACTTCAAGGACGGCCGGGCCAAGGTCGAGATCGCGCTGGCGCGCGGCAAGAAGGAGTACGACAAGCGCCAGACCCTCCGGGAGAAGCAGGACCGCCGCGAGGCGGAGCGGACGATCTCGGCGATCCGGCGCAAGCAGCGGGCCTGACGGCCGGGAATACGGTGGCACCCTCGTGCGTTGGTCACGTACGATGGCAGTCGCACTCCACCGCGGGTGCACACCCTCTCCGGAGGGTTTGAAAAATCAACATGGGGATGATCGGTTTCGACAGCGGCTGTCGAAGCAGGGGAAGCGTGTCGAGGAAGCGGCCATGATCTCGTAAACCACAGGCCGAAAAAAATAATCGCCAATACCAAGCGCGATTCCTCCCAGCAGGCCTTCGCCCTCGCTGCCTGATCTCAGGTAGCGAAGCGAGCCTCCTATCAAGGGAGTGTCAGCCCGGGGCTGTTCCCGACCCGGATCCTGGCATCAGCTAGGGGACTAAACCTCTAAACCCGGTCACGGGGTGTAGAGGGAAATCAAACAGTGACTGAGCCCGTCGGAGACTTGTCCGCGTGATCTCCGGGGCCGAGAAAATCGAAGCGGACTGCACACGGAGAAGCCCTGATTCCGCACCGTTGGACGCGGGTTCGATTCCCGCCATCTCCACGAGGTCGAGGGCGATGTGGCTCGCGTCAAGCGCGAGACACATCGCCCTCGTCGTTTTGCGCGGCCAGGGCGAGCAGCAGGGCCGAGGCCGCCGCCGTGACCGGTATGCCGTAGGCGGCCGCGGGGGACGCGTGCTCCACCGTCCAGCCGCCCGCCGCGCTGCCGCAGGCGATGCCGCCGAGCAGGCCGCCCGCCGCGAGCGTCATCCCTTCGTTCAGACGGCCCTGCGGGGTGCGGAGCTGGACCAGTGCCATCGTGGTCACCATCGTCGGGGCGGTCGCCGTCCCGGCCACCAGCAGGGCGAGCGCCACCAGCGGCAGTGAGCCGGTGAGGGACGCGGCGAGCAGCGGCAGCGTCAGCAGGGCCGTCATCGCGGCGACACACCACGGCAGGCGGTGCCCGGCAGGTCCGGCCGGCCTCAGCGTGCCGTACAGCAGACCCGCCGCGCAGGAACCGGCCGCCTGGAGCGCGAGGACCACACCGGCGGCCGCACGGTGTCCCTGTGCGTCCGCGAACGCGATCGTGACGACCTCCATGGCACCGAACACCCCGCCCGTCGCCAGGCACACCGCCAGCAGCGGCACAACACCCGGGGCGCGCAGGGGCGCCTTCGCCGTCGGGCGCGGACGGGCCGGCGGCTCGGTCGAGCGCCCGGCCGTGAACAGCAGCATGCCGCTCACCAGCAGCACCACGCCGACCAGCGTGCCCGCCTCCGGGAACAGCGCCGTGCACAGGAACGCGGCGAGCACCGGCCCGCACATGAAGCACAGCTCGTCCGCGGCCTGCTCGAAGGAGTTCGCGGTGTGCAGCGCGTCGGCGTCGCCCCTCAGCAGGTGGGACCAGCGGGCGCGGGCCATGCCGCCGGTGTTGGGCGTCGTCGCGGTGGCGGCGTACGCGGCGAACAGGGTCCAGGCGGGCGCGCCGAGGCGCACGCACAGCAGCAGGGCGAGCGAGCCGAGGGCGGCGACCAGCGTGGCGGGCACGGCGATTCGGGCCTGGCCGTACCGGTCCACCAGCCGCGCGGTGAACGGGGCGACGAGCGCGGTGGAGGCCAGCCCGGTCGCGGTGACGGCGCCGGCGAGGGCGTACGAACCACGGGTGCCGGCGATCATCAGGACCGCGCTCACGCTGAACATGCCCATGGGCAGCCGGGCCATGAGATTCCCGATCGTGAACGCTCGGGCGCCGGGCATGGCGAGGAGGCGCCGGTACGGGCCGGGTGGCCGGTGCCGGGTGCGCGGGCGGAAGTCGGCGACGACCAGGGAGTCGGCGGTGACGGAGGGGAGGACGGCGGGCGGGCACGGGCGTGCGGAGGTCGGCTGCGGCATGCGCTCACCGTCGCCCGGGAGCGGTCAGGGGGTCCAACACCTTCTCCGCGCCCATTCACGCACCCCTGTTGTAAGTTCGCCGGATGCCCGCCCACCTCGACCCCCGCCTCCTGCGCGCCTTCGTCGCCGTCGCCGAGGAACTGCACTTCACCCGGGCCGCCGCCCGTCTCTACGTCGCCCAGCAGGCGCTCAGCCGGGACGTGCGGCGACTTGAGCGGGAACTGGGCGCCGACCTGTTCGTCCGTACCACCCGGCAGGTGACACCGACCGCCGACGCCGAGCGGCTGCTGCCGTACGCCCGCCGCGTCCTCCAGGCGCAGGACGACCTGCTGGCCGCCTTCGGACAGGCCCGTCCGCTGCTGGTCGACCTCAACTCCCCGGGCCTGGCCACCGGCCGCCTGGTCCTGGAACGGGCCCGCGGACTCGCGCCCGAGCAGGAGCTGATGGCGCGTTACGAGAGCGGGCTGACGTACGCCGCCGCCGAACTGCTCGCGGGACGCCTCGACGCCTCCTTCGGCAGGTTCGCGGGTCTCCCGTCGGCGCTGCGGGCCGGACTCGGCCACCAGCCGGTGCGCTACGAGCCCATGGCGGTCGTCCTGCCCGAGGGCCATCCGCTGGCCCGGCTGCCGGAGGTGCCGCTCGACGCCCTCGCCGGGGAGACCGTGTACGCCGGGGCCGGCAACCCGCGCACGCCGGAGTGGACCGACCTCGCGCACCGCCTGTTCGAGGGACGCGGCATCGACGTGGCGCCACCCGTTCCGCTGGCCGTCGGCGACGAGGAATTTCAGCGGATCATGGACAAGACAGGCAATCCGGTACTCGTGGTGGAAACCTTTCCGGCCATGGGGTCGACCGTGGTGCGCCCGATTGTCGATCCCGTGCCGCTGTCGCCGGTGTCACTGATCTGGCGAAAAGGACTGGCGCACCCCGCGTTCGACGCGCTGCGCCGGGCCGCTGCGCAGGTCGCGGCGGAAAACGGCTGGCTTCGTGCCCCTGTCGAAGGATGGATTCCGGCCGTCGACGCCGCTGTGATGTGTGTCCATAACTGACACGCGGCAACCACACATCCTCCGCGTGCGCTACATTCTTGGCCTGGGCACGGTGTGATACAGGGGGCGCTCGAACCTGGTGGGGGCCGGTTCGGCCGACGAGTGCTCGGAGTCGTATGCGCACCCGGAAGTGTTCCGTGGGGGGAAGTGCGCGCGCGTGAAGAAATGGCAAGAAGACGCTCAACCGGAATGGCCCGAGGCCGAGTCCGGGGCTCGTGACCGCTCGGAGGCGAGACCGAATGCCGACGCCACCGAGGTGTTTCCGGCGACCCGGGCCCACCCGTCGGCCGGGGATCTCCCGATGACCGCGGCGTCCGGCAGGCCCGGTGGACCCGCCGGGAGCGGGCCGGGATGGTTCGCAGACTCCGGCGCCGCCGCTCGCCCCGCCGGACAGGCCGGGGGAGCGCAGGCCCGTCACCCCGACGCCGGTGAGACGGAGATCCTCGGTTCCCGGGTACCGCGGGACCGTTCCGGCGGGCGCCCGGAGCCGGAGCGCGGCCGTGATCCGCTGGCTGAGGGCCGGATAACCTGGGGCGCGCCGAACCAGACCGGGGCGTACGCGACGGGTGTGAACCCGACGGGAATGAGCCCGCCCGGAATGAGCCCGACCGGCGTCAATCCGACTGGCTCCCGTCCGCCCGGATTCACCCCGCCCGGACCGAACCCGCCCGGACCGAACCCGCCCGGACCGAACCCGCCCGGACCGAACCCGCCCGGACCGAACCCGGCCGGGCCGAACCCGCACCGGGCCGCCCGGAACGGGGCGATCCCGCCCGGCGCGCACCCCGGCGACGGTGCCGGTGCCGCCGCGACCGGAACCGGCCGGGGCGGCAGCGCCCCGGACACCGACCGGACGGATGTCCTGCCCGCGGCCGACCCGGCCGCCGCCACCCGCATGCTCCCCGCACCCGGTGGCGCCACGGCCGCCCTCCGCGACCCCTGGCAGGAGACCCCGGGCGCGGACGGCGACGCCGACGGTCACACCCACGACCCGCACGAGGTGACGGTCCAGCTCGACGCCGTCCAGCTCGGCGACGGTGTGCTGCACCGGGCCGACAAGGGGCACCGCAGGAGCAGCGGCCCGGACGCCTCCGACGGCCCCGTCTTCGTCGACGAGTCCGGACGCCGCAGCCGCCTCTACCGCAGGCTCGGCATACTCGTCGGCGTCGCCTGCGCGATCTACGCCGTCGTCATCGTCTCCACGCTGCTGTCCGGCAACTCCGACGCGCCCTGGCTGCCCGTGCCGGGCCAGCAGGAGGGCAAGCCGGCCGGCCAGGTCGACACCACCCCGCTGCCCTCGAAGTCGGCGCAGCCCTCCGAGACCGGCAGCGCCACCCCGCAGACCAGCCCCTCGGCCGGCGCCGACGCGACGACGGCACCGGGGGCCGACGCGCCCGCGGCCGGCACCACCGGCGGATCCGGCACCACCGGACAGCCCGGTACGGGCACCGGCGCCGGGTCCTCGACGACCGGAACCGACCCGAAGCCGGGCGGCGGCGGCGCGACCAACCCGGGCCCGACGCAGTCGACGCAGGCACCGCCGCCCAGCAGCGCGGGCCCGTCGACCCCGGCCGGCGGCGGCGACACCCCGGTCGAGCCGACCGATCCGCCCGCCGACCCCACGGACGACGACCCGGGCGCGGGCGGTGCCGGCGTCAACGGCGCGAGCGACCCGTCCCCGGTCGCCGCCGGGGGCTCCGCCGCGCCCGTCTTCGCCGGTCCCGGCGGCACCTCCACGTCCACTTCCCTGTCCCCGGAGAACACCCTCTGATGGCATCCCGCACCCGCCGTCACGGGGCCGCGCGCGGCGCCCGTGAGGGTTCCCGCCGCCGCCTGCCCTTGCGCCTGCTGCTTCCCCTGCTCGTTCTGGTCGCCCTGGTGGCGATGCTCATGCTGCGCGGATACGTGCACAGCGAGATCCTCGCCGACCACCGCATCCAGAAGCCCGCCCCGACCACCCGGGTACCGGACAAGATCCTCGACGGCGGTCCGGTCATCAACGTCCGCGGCGGCCAGACCCAGAGTCTGCGGGTGCCCGACCACCGGCTGGTCCTGACCTTCGACGACGGCCCGGACCCGACCTGGACGCCCAAGGTGCTGGACGTGCTCAAGAAGCACGACGCGCACGCGGTCTTCTTCGTCACCGGCACGATGGCCTCCCGCTACCCGGACCTCGTCAAGCGCATGGTCGACGAGGGCCACGAGGTGGGCCTGCACACCTTCAACCACCCCGACCTCGCCTACCAGTCCAAGAAGCGCATCGACTGGGAGCTGTCGCAGAACCAGTTGGCGATCACCGGCGCGGCCGGCGTCCGCACCTCGCTCTTCCGCCCGCCGTACTCGTCCTTCGCCGACGCCATGGACAACAAGTCCTGGCCGGTCACCAAGTACATAGGCAGCCGCGGCTACATCACCGTCGTCAACAACACCGACAGCGAGGACTGGAAGCGGCCCGGCGTCCACGAGATCATCCGCCGTGCCACGCCCCGGCACGGCAAGGGCGCCATCGTCCTGATGCACGACTCGGGCGGCGACCGCAGCCAGACCGTGCGGGCCCTGGACAAGTTCCTGCCCGGCCTCAAGGACAAGGGCTACGAGTTCGACAACCTCACCGAGGCCCTGGACGCGCCCAGCGCCATGACCCCGGTGACCGGCGCCGAACTGTGGAAGGGCAGGGCCTGGGTCTTCCTGGTCCAGGCCTCGGAGAAGATCACCGACGGCCTCGTGGTCGGCCTGGCGATCATCGGCACGCTGGTCATCAGCCGCTTCGTGCTGATGCTGCTGCTCTCCGCCGTCCACGCCCGCCGGGTCCGCCGCAGACGCTTCCGCTGGGGGCCGGCGATCACCGAACCGGTGACGGTGCTGGTCCCGGCGTACAACGAGGCCAAGTGCATCGAGAACACGGTCCGCTCCCTGATGGAGAGCGACCACCCGATCGAGGTCATCGTCATCGACGACGGTTCGAGCGACGGCACCGCCCGGATCGTGGAGGCGATGGGCCTGCCCAACGTCCGGGTGATCCGCCAGCTCAACGCGGGCAAGCCGGCCGCGCTCAACCGCGGACTGGCCAACGCCAGTCACGACATCATCGTGATGATGGACGGCGACACCGTCTTCGAGCCGTCCACCGTCCGCGAACTCGTCCAGCCCTTCGGCGACCAACGGGTGGGCGCCGTGGCCGGCAACGCGAAGGTCGGCAACAGGGACAGCCTCATCGGCGCCTGGCAGCACATCGAGTACGTGATGGGCTTCAACCTGGACCGCCGGATGTACAACGTCCTCGGCTGCATGCCGACCATCCCCGGTGCCGTCGGCGCCTTCCGCCGCTCCGCCCTGGAGCCCATCGGCGGCATGAGCGACGACACCCTCGCCGAGGACACCAACGTCACCATGGCGCTGCACCGGGCCGGCTGGCGCGTGGTCTACGCCGAGAACGCCCGCGCCTGGACCGAGGCGCCCGAGACGGTCCAGCAGCTGTGGTCCCAGCGCTACCGCTGGTCGTACGGCACGATGCAGGCCATCTGGAAGCACCGCCGCGCGGTGATCGAGAAGGGCCCCTCGGGCCGCTTCGGCCGCGTGGGCCTGCCCTTCGTCTCCCTGTTCATGGTCCTGGCCCCGCTGCTGGCCCCGCTGATCAACGTCTTCCTGCTCTACGGCATCGTCTTCGGCCCGACCCAGAAGACCATCGTGGCGTGGCTGGGCGTCCTGGCCATCCAGGCGGTCTGCGCGGCGTACGCCTTCCGGCTCGACCGCGAACGCATGACCCACCTGATCTCGCTGCCGTTGCAGCAGATCCTCTACCGCCAGCTCATGTACGTGGTGCTGCTCCAGTCCTGGATCACCGCGCTCACCGGCGGCCGGCTGCGCTGGCAGAAGCTGCGGCGCACCGGCGTAGTGGAGGCACCCGGCGGCTCCGTGCCGGCCCAGCGTGCCAAGAGCGGCGACGATCGGAGGCCCGTGGCATGACCCACGGATACACGACAGGCGCGGGTAGGGACCCGGAGCCGGCCGGCCCCTACGGAACCCCGTACACGGGCCCCCCGAACGCGTCCGCGGGAGTGCCGTACGCCGTCCCGCGGCAGCGTGTGACGGAGCCCGCGCCCGAGCCCGCCGCCCCGGCCGCGAAGAAGCCGGGCCGCGACCGGTACCTGGACCTGCTGCGCTCCATCGCGCTGGTCCGCGTCGTGGTGTACCACCTCTTCGGCTGGGCCTGGCTGACGGTGCTGTTCCCGTCGATGGGCGTGATGTTCGCGCTGGCGGGCTCGTTGATGGCGCGTTCGCTGAAGCGTCCGGCGATGGGCGTGATCCGCAGCCGGATCCGCCGGCTCCTGCCGCCCCTGTGGGCCTTCTCGGCGGTGGCGCTGGGGCTGCTGTTCGCGGGTGGCTGGAGCCCGTCGGGCGACCCGGACCAGGGCGGCACCTGGGGCCTGGTCAAGGTGATCAACTACATCGTCCCGATCGGGGCCCCGGCCTACCCCCTGGAGGCCGGAGCGCCGCTGGGCTGGCTGGAGAGTTCCTGGGCGGAGCAGGCGGTGGGGCCGCTGTGGTACCTGCGCGCCTACCTGTGGTTCGTCGTCGCCTCCCCGCTGCTGCTGTGGGCGTTCCGCCGGGCCCCCTGGCCGACGCTGCTCGCGCCGCTCGGCCTGACGGCGGTCGTGGGCACCGGCCTGGTGACCATCCCCGGTGAGACGGGCAACGCGGTCACCGACTTCGCGGTCTACGGCGGCTGCTGGGTCCTGGGCTTCGCCCACCACGACGGCATGCTCAAGCAGATCCCGAGGTACGTCTCCGTCTCCTGCGCCTTCCTGGTGATGGCCTTCGGCCTGTGGTGGGCCTCGCGCCATCTGGGCTCCGCGGGCTGGGACCTGAACGACATCCCGCTGGCCCAGGCCGCCTGGTCGTTCGGCTTCGTCGTGATCCTGCTCCAGTACTCCCCGTCCTGGCAGGAGCTTCCCGGGCGCCTGGCGAGGTGGGACAAGCTGGTGACCCTCTCCAACAACCGCGCGGTCACCATCTACCTGTGGCACAACATGCTGATCATGGCGACGGTCCCGCTCGTCGACCTGCTGTACCGGATCCCGTTCATGCAGAGCGAGCGGGGGATGAGCGCCATCGACAGCACGTATACGATCTGGATGTTCGCCCTGGTCTGGCCGCTGATCGGGCTTGCGGTGCTCGCCGTCGGCTGGATCGAGGACCTCGCGGCGAAGCGGAGACCGCGGCTGTGGCCGAACGGCACACAGCGCTCCGGCGGCAGGTCGTCCGGGGCGAGGGCCGCACACCGGGGCTGACGGGTGTCACCCCCGCGTGCGAGACTGCCCCGGTTGCGGAAGTGAACAGGGCGGCGTGAGCCGGTCGGGGGGAGCGGGCGGAATGAGCAGACGGCAGACGCAGAAGTTGCTGCGGTTGATGGCGAGCGGGGAGCCGATCGAGTTCACCAGCCCGATGGCGTCCGTGAAGAAGCTCGCCAGACTCGCCTTCGTCGCCCAGCAGTTCGGGTATGAGTACGCGGACGTGCGACAGGGCGGCGGGAGCAACGGCGCGCTCACGATGCTGCTCGTCCCCGACCCCGGCCCGCAGGCCCGGACCCGCGCCGCGCAGAACTGGGCGCAGTACCCGAACGCCGGGGACGGGGTGTCGGTGCCGCCGCTCGTGCCGGACGCCTTCGAACTGCTCAAGGCGCGGATCAACTTCGACCTCACCGGCCGGAGCGCCGAGAAGCGGATGGGGTACGGCGCGCTCGGCGTCACCGTCGGCTGCGTGGTCCTCGCCTTCCGCGCGGGCGGCTCGCCCGACGACTTCGGACTGGCCGCGATCATCTGGCTGTTCCTCCTGGCGGTCCTGGGCGTCGGCTTCCTCGTCACCCGCAAGCGCAACGCCAGGTTCGCGGCCAGGCTGCGGGCCGCCGGGTTCGTGCCGGTGGCCGACGAGACGGGCCGGGTGCGGTACCTGGCGCCGGGGGCGCGGCTCCCGGGGCACGCAAACCCCTTCGGGGGCGTCGGCGGGCCCGTGGCCGGGGAAGCGCCGTACGGCTGTCCGCAGGCGCCCGCCGCCCCCGCGGCACCCGGCGGTCACGGGCAGCCCGCACCGGGCCCGTACGCCCCCCAGCAGCCCCAGCAGCCGTACCCGGCTCAGCCGGCCTACGGGCAGCCGCAGCAGCCGCCGTACGCGCAGCCGCAGCCGTACCCGTCGTACGGCCCGCCCCAGCCGCAGCAGCCCTACCCGCCGCGGCCTCACCCCCAGCAGAACCCCCACGGGCAGCCCCAGCCCCCGCAGGGCTGAGCGGTATACCTTCGCCTCCCGGCCGGGGGCGCCGGGCGGCTCGCTGGCGTGGGGGCGTAACACTGGTGACATGAGGCGGAACCGAGCCCGTCACGCGCCGTTGACAGGCTCGGCCGGCGCGTGTGCACGCACGCGGGTGTGAACGATCGGAGCGCGGCGAGCGATGGACGACGTGGACGACGGACAGCGGCCACCCGGTCACGGACCCCTGGCCGGGTTCACCGTGGGCGTGACCGCGGCCCGCCGGGCCGACGAACTGGGCGCGCTGCTCCAGCGGCGCGGAGCCGTCGTCCTGCACGCGCCGGCGCTGCGCATCGTGCCGCTCGCCGACGACAGCGAGCTGCTGGCCGCGACCGGGCAGCTCGTCGACCGGCCGCCGGACGTCGTCGTCGCCACCACCGCCGTCGGGTTCCGCGGATGGCTGGAGGCCGCCGACGGCTGGGGCCTCGGCGCGGCCCTGCTGGAGCGGCTGGGCGCGGCGGAGCTGCTGACGCGCGGTCCCAAGGTCAAGGGCGCGGTCCGGGCCGCGGGTCTGAAGGAGCGGTGGTCGCCGGAGTCCGAGTCCATGGCCGAGGTGCTGGACCGGCTCCTGGAGGAGGGCGTCGAGGGCCGCCGGATCGCCGTACAGCTGCACGGTGAGCCGCTGCCGGGGTTCATGGAGGCGCTGCGGGCGGGCGGCGGCGAGGCCGTCGGCGTGCCCGTGTACCGGTGGCTGCCGCCCGAGGACATCGGCCCCGTGGACCGGATGCTGGACGTCACGCTGTCGGGTGGCCTGGACGCCGTGACCTTCACCAGCGCGCCCGCCGCCGCGTCCCTGCTGCGCCGTGCCGAGGAGCGCGGTCTGCTGCCCGAGCTGCTCGCCGCGTTCGGCCGCGACGTGCTGCCGGCCTGTGTCGGTCCGGTCACCGCGGCGGCGCTGCGGACACACGGCGTCGAGACGGTCCATCCCGAACGCTTCCGGCTCGGCCCCCTGGTCCAGTTGGTGTGCCGGGAACTCCCGGCCCGCGCCCGGGTCCTGCCGGTCGCCGGGCGCCGGCTGGAGATCCGCGGGCACGCGGTGCTCGTCGACGGGGAGTTGAGGGCCGTGCCGCCGGCCGGCATGTCCCTGCTGCGTGCCCTGTCCCGGCGGCCGGGCTGGGTCGTGCCCCGCGCGGAACTCCTGCGCGCCCTGCCGGGCACCGGCCGCGACGAACACGCCGTGGAGACGGCGATGGCCCGCCTGCGCGCGTCCCTCGGCGCCCCGAAGCTGATCCAGACGGTCGTCAAACGCGGCTACCGCCTGGCCCTGGACCCGGCGGCGGACGCCACCCGAGCGGACCGGTGAACGCGCCGGCACCGCCCGCCGCCGCCCCCGCGCGCGGGCGCACACACGAGCGTCCACGCGGGAGTGGTACGAGGGGTTCCGGGCGCGGACGGGGGCAGGCACTGTAGGAGGAGCGGTCCACCTGCTCCCCTTTCCAGCCCGCACCTCGCCGGGCCATCCCTAGGCGGTGACAGGAACATGGCACTGGGCACGGCCACCGACCCGTACGAGCTGCGGTTCGACACCGGGCGGATCTGTCTGGACCTCGTCGCCACCACCCACCCCGTGGAACGCCTCGGTTCGGTGGAGGTGCTGCGCGCCTGGATCACCGGCGCCGGACTCGTCCCGGCCGGCACCCCGCTGGCCCACGCCGACGCCGCCTGGCTCACCGGCTTCCGTGAACTGCGCCGCGAGACCGCGAGGTTGGTGCGCGGCCGGCCGGCGCCCGGTACCCGCCCGCACGACCTCGCGCTCGCCCGCGTCAACGGCCTCGCCCTCGCCGCGCCCCCGGCCCCGCGCGCGGTGCGCGGCGAGGACGGCTCGCTGGTACGGGAGTTGACCGGCCCTCCGGAGTGTGCGGCGCTGCTCGGCGCCCTCGCCCGGGACGCCGTGGAGCTGCTCACCGACCCCGTCGCGCGGGCGAGCCTGCGGCAGTGCGAGGGCGACAACTGCCCCATCGTGTACGTGGACACGTCCCGCGGGCGCCGCCGGCGCTGGTGCTCGAGCGAGATCTGCGGGAACCGCGAACGCGTCGCCAGGCACCGCCGCCGCGCCGCCCTCGCCCGGTGACCCGTAGGGTGTCGACCATCCTCATCGGTGTGACAGAAATGTGAAGAGAAAGGGGCGGTTATGTGCCCCCGTGTCCCCCTTGCCGCGCCACCGCCGAGAAAACTGTCATCTCGCTTTGAACACGCCGCACTTCGCGTCCGTACCGAATGGGCGAGCGACCGACTGGGGGAACCCCCGGACATCGGAGGTGGGCGTGCGCAAGGATTCCGTCGTGGCCAATGAGCAAGGTGCCAGGGCCCGACATCGCATGTCTCAGTCGTCCTCGGAACCCGACGAGGAGCTGATGCGCGCGCTCTACCGCGAGCACGCCGGCCCCTTGCTGGCCTATGTGCTGCGGCTGGTCGCGGGGGACCGCCAGCGCGCCGAGGACGTCGTCCAGGAAACGCTCATCCGTGCCTGGAAGAACGCCGGTCAGCTCAATCGAGCGACCGGATCGGTACGCCCCTGGCTGGTGACGGTCGCCCGGCGCATCGTCATCGACGGCCACCGCAGCCGGCAGGCCCGGCCGCAGGAGGTCGATCCGTCGCCGCTGGAGGTCATCCCCGCGGAGGACGAGATCGACAAGGCGCTGTGGCTGATGACGCTGTCGGACGCGCTCGACGACCTGACCCCGGCTCACCGGGAGGTCCTCGTCGAGACGTACTTCAAGGGGCGTACCGTCAATGAGGCGGCGCAGACACTGGGCATACCCAGCGGCACCGTTCGCTCCCGGGTGTTCTACGCCCTGCGTTCGATGAAGCTGGCACTGGAGGAGCGGGGGGTGACTGCGTGATGAGCGGGTACGGGGGACTTCGGGGATTCAACGCGGGTGATTCGGGTAGGTCTGCCCCCATGCAGGGATCACCGGCGCCGAACGAACACGAGACCGTCGGCGCCTACGCCCTCGGCATTCTCGACGACACGGAAGCGACCGCTTTCGAGGCCCACCTCGCCACCTGCGAGTGGTGCGCCCAGCAGCTCGACGAGCTGGCCGGCATGGAGCCCATGATGGCCGCCCTCGCGGACCTGCCGGGCACCGGCACGCCCGCGATCGCCGAGTCGCTGACCGCGAAGCCCTCCGCGCGGCTCGCGGAGAAGCTCGTCGACGAGGTCGCCGAGCGCCGCGCGGGCAAGCGGCGCCGCAACTTCTACCTGGTGGGCACCGCGGCGGCACTGATCATCGGCGGCCCGTTCGCCGCCGTGGCGACCACGGGCGGCGGTGACGACACCGGCGGACGCAAGACCGAGGCGTCCCAGTCGGTCGCCACGCCCGCCGAGTCCGCCTTCGCCGCCATGCCCGACCGGGTCACGGCCACCGACCCGGCCACCGAGGTCAGCGCGACCGTGGCGCTGGAGAAGAAGGCCTGGGGCACCGACGCGGTGCTGGAACTGAAGAACGTCAAGGGGCCCGAGAAGTGCTCCCTGATCGCCGTCGGCAAGAACGGCGAACGGGAGACGCTCACCTCCTGGACGGTCCCCGACTGGGGCTACGGCATCCCGGACGCCACCACCGACAAGGCCAAGAAGCCGCTGTACGTGCACGGCGGCGCCGCCTTCGAGCCCAACCAGATCGACCACTTCGAGGTCATGACCTTCGACGGCAAGCGGCTGGTCGAGGTGGACGCGTAGGCCGCCGGGCCGGACCGGCCGTAGCCTTACCGGGTCCCCTTCGCGTACCTTTGACGGCTGCCCAGCACGTCAGAAGGGGGCCCGGTGGCCGCACAGGCTCAACAGGACTCAGCGGTCGACTCGGTTCACGGCGCGGCGGCGCGAGCCGTACCCGATTCCGTACGGGACCGAGAGATCAGCGTGGAACAGACACACCTGGACCGGGTGTACCGCCGGCTGGAAGAGAAGATCCACGAGGCCGAGTTCCTCATGCACGACGCCGCTCAGCGCGGCCACGTCGGCACACCCGGCGCGCTGGCCGAGCGCGACGCGCAGGTCTTCCGGGCCGGCATCCACCTCAACCGCCTGAACAACGAGTTCGAGGACTTCCTGTTCGGCCGGGTCGACCTGCTTCTCGGCAAGGACGGCAAGAAGGGCCCGGACGGCGCGTACACGGCGGTGGAGCCCGCCGAGGGCGCCCTGCGGCCCGACAACACCGCCGACATCGCCGAGACCCTGCACATCGGCCGCATCGGCGTCCTGGACGAGGAGTACGCCCCGCTGGTCATCGACTGGCGGGCGCCCGCCGCGGCCCCCTTCTACCGGTCCACGCCGGTCGACCCGGGCCGGGTCGTGCGCCGCCGGGTGATCCGCTCCAAGGGACGGCGCGTCCTCGGGGTCGAGGACGACCTCATGCGGCCCGAGGTCAAGGCCCGCCTGGACGGCGAGGAACTGGCCGTCGTCGGCGACGGCGCCCTGATGGCCGCCCTCGGCCAGGCCCGCACCCACACGATGCGCGACATCGTCTCCTCCATCCAGGCCGAGCAGGACCGGGTGATCCGCGCCCCCGCCGCCTCCGTGACCCAGGTCGAGGGCGGCCCCGGCACCGGCAAGACCGCCGTCGCCCTGCACCGGGCGGCGTACCTGCTCTACCAGGACCGGCGCCGCTACGCGGGCGGCATCCTGATCGTCTCGCCGACCCCGCTGCTGGTGGCGTACACCGAGGGCGTGCTGCCCTCCCTCGGCGAGGAGGGGCAGGTCGCCATCCGCGCCATCGGCTCACTCGTCGACGGCGCCGAGGCCACGCTGTACGACTCCCCGGCCACCGCCCGTGCCAAGGGCTCCTCCCGCATGCTCAGGGTGCTGCGCAGGGCCGCGCGCGGAGCCCTGGAGCCGGGCGGTTCGCCGACGAGGCTGCGGGTCGTCGCCTTCGGCCGCCGCCTCGAACTGGAGGCCGAGGAGCTGGCCGACATCCGCCGCACCGCCCTCGGCGGCACCGCGCCCGTCAACCTGCTGCGCCCCCGCGCGCGCCGGCTGCTCCTGGACGCCCTGTGGCGCAGGTCGGGCGCCGCCGCCCGGCACACCGACCCCGAGCTGGCCGCCGAGCTGCGCTCCTCCTTCGACGAGGACGTGAGCCTGGAGGACTCCTTCATCGACTTCCTCGACGCCTGGTGGCCGGAGCTGACGCCGGGCGCGGTGCTGGCGGCGATGGCGGACGAGCGGCGCCTCGGCCGCTGGGCCCGGCGCGTCCTGAACCCGGGCGAGGTGCGCAAGGTGGCCCGTTCGCTGCGGCGCGAGGGCCACTCCGCGCACGACATCGCCCTGCTGGACGAACTCCAGGCGGTCGTCGGCACCCCGGCCCGCCCCCGCAAGCGCCGCGAGCAGGACCCGCTGGACCAGCTCACCGGTCTTGAGGAGCTGATGCCGCAGCGCGAGGAGACCCAGCGCGAGCGCGCCGAGCGGCTGGCGCAGGAACGCACCGAGTACGCGCACGTCATCGTCGACGAGGCCCAGGACCTCACCCCCATGCAGTGGCGGATGGTGGGCCGCCGCGGCCGGCACGCCACGTGGACCGTCGTCGGCGACCCGGCCCAGTCCTCCTGGTCCGACCCCGACGAGGCGGCGGCCGCCCGGGACGAGGCCCTCGGCACCCGTCCGCGGCGCCGCTTCGAACTGACCGTCAACTACCGCAACCCGGCGGAGATCGCGGAGCTGGCGGCCAGGGTGCTCGCCCTCGCCATGCCGGGCTCCCGGTCGCCGAGGGCGGTGCGCTCGACGGGCGTGGAACCGCGTTTCGCGGTCGTGCGCGACTCCCTCGGCGCGACCGTCGGGGCGGAGGCGGCCCGGCTGCTGGACCTCGTGGACGGCACCGTCGGCGTCGTGGTCGCCATGAACCGCCGCGAGGAGGCCCGGCGCTGGCTGGCCGGGCTCGGCGACCGGGTGGTGGCGCTGGGCAGCCTGGAGGCGAAGGGCCTGGAGTACGACGCCACGGTCGTCGTCTCGCCGGCCGAGATCGCCGACGAGTCGCCCGCCGGGCTGCGCGTGCTGTACGTCGCCCTGACCCGGGCCACCCAGCAGTTGACGGTCGTCTCCGCGGAGCGGGACGAGCCGGACGCCGCGGGGGTGCCGGACCTGCTCCGCGACTGAGACCGAGGCCGCCGGCGCGGCCGAGGAGGGCACGCACGCGCAAGGCCCGCGCCGTCACACGGCGCGGGCCCCACGTCTTCACATCTTCGGCACTGCTTCGTTCAAGTGGCACCGGCCCGCCATGCTCGCCTCGCGGCAAGTGGTCGCTCGTAGCGACGATGGTTGGGCCCGGGGGCTTGGATCGAGCCGGTGCCACATCCAAGGTAACAAACGATCCTCGCAAGACAATTCCCGTCCCACGGGTTCTTTCGCCGAGAGACCAGTTCTCGTATGGTGGAAGTCATTTTCCGAAAGTGTGCATGAACTCAACGTTCGCAATCGGGGGCGACTACCACGTACTCGCTGGTAGGTGCGACGATCGGACGGCACGACACAGTTACACGGTGAAAGCAGAGGAAGTCGGCCATGGCAACGGCGCCCAGCGTCTCCTACTCGATGACGGTCCGACTGGAGGTGCCCGCGGGCGGGACCGCGGTCTCGCAGCTCACCACCGCGGTGGAGTCCGCCGGAGGATCGGTCACCGGCCTCGACGTCACGGCCTCCGGCCACGACAAGCTCCGTATCGACGTCACCATCGCGGCCGGCTCGACCTCGCACGCCGAGGAGATCGTCGAGCAACTGCGCGGCATCGAGGGCGTCAGCCTGGGCAAGGTCTCCGACCGTACCTTCCTCATGCACCTCGGCGGCAAGATCGAGATGCAGTCCAAGCACCCCATCCGCAACCGTGACGACCTCTCCATGGTCTACACGCCGGGTGTGGCCCGGGTCTGCATGGCGATCGCCGAGAACCCCGAGGACGCCCGCCGCCTCACCATCAAGCGGAACTCCGTTGCGGTCGTGACGGACGGCTCCGCGGTGCTGGGCCTCGGCAACATCGGCCCGAAGGCCGCGCTGCCGGTGATGGAGGGCAAGGCGGCCCTGTTCAAGCGTTTCGCCGGCATCGACGCCTGGCCGATCTGCCTCGACACCCAGGACACCGACGCGATCGTGGAGATCGTCAAGGCCATCGCCCCGGGCTTCGCCGGCATCAACCTCGAGGACATCTCCGCCCCCCGCTGCTTCGAGATCGAGGCCCGGCTGCGCGAGGCCCTCGACATCCCCGTCTTCCACGACGACCAGCACGGCACCGCCATCGTCGTCCTGGCCGCCCTGACCAACGCCCTGCGCGTCGTCGGCAAGGGCATCGACGACGTACGGGTCGTGATGTCCGGCGCCGGCGCCGCCGGTACGGCCATCCTCAAGCTGCTGCTGGCCGCGGGGGTGAAGAACGCCGTCGTCGCCGACATCCACGGCGTCGTGCACGCCGGCCGCGCCGACCTGGTCGACGCCGCGCCCGGTTCGGCCCTGCGCTGGATCGCCGACAACACCAACCCCGAGAACCTCACGGGCACTCTCAAGGAGGCCGTGCACGGCGCCGACGTCTTCATCGGCGTCTCCGCGCCCAACGTCCTCGACGGCGAGGACGTGGCCGCGATGGCCGAGGGCGCGATCGTGTTCGCGCTCGCGAACCCGGACCCCGAGGTCGATCCGGCGGTCGCCCGCCGGACGGCGGCGGTCGTGGCCACGGGACGCTCGGACTTCCCGAACCAGATCAACAACGTGCTCGTCTTCCCGGGCGTGTTCCGCGGTCTGCTGGACGCCCAGTCCCGCACGGTCAACACCGAGATGATGCTGGCCGCCGCGCACGCCCTCGCCGACGTGGTGACCGAGGACGAGATCAACCCGAACTACATCATTCCGAGCGTCTTCAACGACAAGGTCGCCGGTGCCGTCGCGGGCGCCGTACGGGACGCGGCGAAGGCCGCCGGAGTGGTGGCGTAGGTTCCCCCGGCGGGGGAGGGCGGCCTGCGGCGTGGTGGTGAGGATCACCACGGCGGGCCGCCGCACCGGCGCGTCGCGGGACGGCGCACCTTGTGTCGCCCTCTAGTGTGGCGCAAGGCTCAGGCCCTCTCTTCGTGTGACTCCCAAGGGGGTTCTCACGACTCCTGGGGGTGCCGGATTGGCTTTACCGCCGCAGGTGGAGGCAGGATGCCTCCCTGGGCGCGAGGGTCTGACGACCGACCCGGGTCCGGGGAGTGTCCGAGGACCCTGGCAGCATCGGCATCGCTGTGCCCAACATGCGGCTCCGCCGCGTGGCACGCCTCAACGGCAAGAAGAACACGGGAGTAACAACATGAACCGCAGTGAGCTGGTGGCCGCGCTGGCCGACCGCGCCGAGGTGACCCGCAAGGACGCCGACGCCGTTCTGGCCGCGTTCGCCGAGGTTGTCGGCGACATCGTCTCCAAGGGTGACGAGAAGGTCACCATCCCCGGCTTCCTGACCTTCGAGCGCACCCACCGGGCCGCTCGCACCGCCCGCAACCCGCAGACCGGCGAGCCGATCCAGATTCCGGCCGGCTACAGCGTCAAGGTCTCCGCGGGCTCCAAGCTCAAGGAAGCCGCCAAGGGCAAGTAAGCGCTCCGCTTCGAGCGCAGGGTGACTGCGGGCCGTATGTGGCCGGTCGCGCAGTTCCCCGCGCCCTTTGCAGAGGCGCTTGAGCCAACGCCGATGGGGCGGTCACCCGGGTCCGGGTGACCGCCCCATCGGCGTATCGGGGCGGCTGTCAGCCCAGCGCCTTGCCCGGGAGTTCGACCTTCGCGCCCAGCTCGACCAGCTTGTCCATGAAGTTCTCGTAGCCCCGGTTGATCAGGTCGATGCCGTGGACCCGGGAGGTGCCCTGGGCCGCGAGGGCGGCGATGAGGTACGAGAAGCCGCCGCGCAGGTCGGGGATGACCAGGTCGGCGCCCTCCAGCTTGGTCGGGCCCGACACGACGGCCGAGTGCAGGAAGTTGCGCTGGCCGAAGCGGCAGTGGGAGCCGCCGAGGCACTCCCGGTAGAGCTGGATGTGGGCGCCCATCTGGTTGAGCGCGGAGGTGAAGCCGAGCCGGGACTCGTAGACCGTCTCGTGGACGATGGACAGGCCCGTGGCCTGCGTCAGGGCGACCACCAGGGGCTGCTGCCAGTCCGTCTGGAAGCCCGGGTGCACGTCCGTCTCCAGGGCGATGGACTTCAGCCGGCCGCCCGGGTGCCAGAAGCGGATGCCCTCGTCGTCGATCTCGAAGGCGCCGCCCACCTTCCGGAAGGTGTTCAGGAAGGTCATCATCGAGCGCTGCTGGGCGCCCCGGACATAGACGTTCCCCTCGGTCGCCAGCGCCGCCGAGGCCCACGAGGCGGCCTCCAGGCGGTCCGAGAGGGCGCGGTGGGTGTAGCCGCCCAGCTCGTCCACACCGGTGACGCGGATCGTGCGGTCGGTGTCCATCGCGATGATCGCGCCCATTTTCTGCAGGACGCAGATCAGGTCCTCGATCTCCGGCTCCACGGCCGCGTTGGACAGCTCCGTGACGCCCTCGGCGAGCACGGCCGTCAGCAGCACCTGCTCGGTCGCGCCGACCGAGGGATACGGCAGGTTGATCTTCGTACCGCGCAGCCGCTGCGGGGCCTCCAGATACTGGCCGTCCGCCCGCTTCTCGATCTTCGCGCCGAACTGCCGCAGCACGTCGAAGTGGAAGTCGATGGGCCGGCCGCCGATGTCGCAGCCGCCCAGACCGGGGATGAAGGCGTGCCCGAGGCGGTGCAGCAGCGGGCCGCAGAACAGGATCGGGATGCGCGACGAGCCCGCGTGGGCATCGATGTCGGCGACGTTCGCGCTCTCCACATGGGTCGGGTCGAGCACCAGCTCACCGGGCTCCTCACCCGGACGGACGGTCACCCCGTGCAGTTGCAGCAGTCCGCGTACGACCCGCACGTCGCGGATGTCCGGCACATTGCGCAGCCGGCTCGGCGCACTGCCCAGCAGGGCGGCCACCATGGCCTTGGGCACGAGGTTCTTCGCACCGCGGACCCGCAGTTCGCCCTCCAGCGGGGTTCCGCCGTGGACTAGCAGTACGTCATCAGTGCCGTTGACGGTCATGGATCTCGCGTTCCGTGGGGTCGGGAAGGGGGCCGGAAGGGAAAGGGTAGTCGCCTTGTACCCCCCTTCACTAAGCCTGTGCACGGTCCGGCGACGTCATGGATTCGTCACAACACGCGGTGTTCACCGGCGCGTACGGGGGGTCACGGCCGCGGGGCGTGCGCGGGCCGTGCGTTCGCCCGCGCGCCCCGATTGCCTCCCCAAGGGAGGGGAACATGCGGGATCATGTCAGGCATGACCGAGGTGTCCTCGCTCACGGGGCGGCTGCTCGTGGCAACCCCCGCCCTGGCGGACCCGAACTTCGAGCGTGCGGTGGTGCTCCTCCTCGACCACGACGAGGAGGGTTCCCTCGGTGTGGTCCTCAACCGTCCCACGCCGGTCGACGTGGGCGACATCCTGGAGGACTGGGCGGACCTGGCGGGCGAACCGGGCGTCGTCTTCCAGGGCGGACCCGTCTCGCTCGACTCGGCCCTCGGGGTCGCCGTCGTCCCCGGCGGCGCGTCGGGGGAGCGGGCGCCGCTGGGCTGGCGCCGGGTGCACGGCGCCATCGGGCTGGTCGACCTGGAGGCGCCGCCCGAGCTGCTGGCGCCCGCCGTCGGGGCGCTGCGGATCTTCGCCGGATACGCCGGATGGGGCCCCGGCCAGCTGGAGTCCGAGCTGACGGAGGGCGCCTGGTACGTGGTCGAGTCCGAACCCGGCGACGTCTCCTCGCCCTGGCCCGAGAGACTCTGGCGCGAGGTCCTGCGCCGCCAGCGCAACGATCTGGCGATGGTGGCGACGTACCCGGACGATCCCTCGCTCAACTGATCCGCCGCCCGGCACCTCACCCGGTCCGTGTGAGGTTCGATACCCCGGCTTTCAGTACCCTGGCATGCATGAGCACTCTCGAGCCCGAGCGCGGGACTGGTACGGGGACCCTCGTAGAGCCGACGCCGCAGGTGTCCCACGGCGACGGCGACCACGAGCGCTTCGCCCATTACGTCCAGAAGGACAAGATCATGGCGAGCGCCCTCGACGGCACGCCCGTCGTGGCGCTGTGCGGCAAGGTCTGGGTACCGGGCCGCGATCCGAAGAAGTACCCGGTCTGCCCCATGTGCAAGGAGATCTACGAGTCGATGAGCGGCGGCGGCGACGAGGGCAAGGGCGGCGACAAGAAGTAGCGGCTCTTCCCGCCCGAGGTCCCGGGGCCCCCGGAGTGTGCCCGCGCGCGCTCCGGGGGTCTTCGTGCGTCACGAACTGGTTGAGACCTCTTGTGGACATGTTCATGTAGTCCATACCCTCCTGGATGTTGTGCAGAGCGAAATCGTCATTGCATATGTTGCAACGCACGCCCGGAGGAAGACTCCATGAAGCTCGCCCCCCGCCTGGCCGTACTGCTGGCCGCCGCCGTCGTCTCCGCGACCGCGTGCGCCCCCCAGACGTCCGACAACTCCTCCTCCGGCAAGGACGAGAAGAGCGGCACACTACGGATCTGGCTCTTCCAGGAGGTCAACAACAAGCCGAAGGAAAAGGTCGTCGACGCGGTCCTGGCCGGCTTCGAGAAGGCCCACGACGACACGAAGGTCACCGTCGAGTACATCCCCGTCGAGACCCGCGCCCAGCGCATCAAGGCCGCCTTCAACGACCCGAAGAGCGCCCCCGACCTGATCGAGTACGGCAACACGGACACCGCCGGCTATGTGAAGGACGGCGGACTCGCCGATGTCGGCGCGGAGTTCGGGGCCTGGGCCGAGGCCAAGGACACCGACCCCACCGCCCGGCAGTCGGTCACCGTGGACGGCAAGGTCTACGGCGCCCCCTACTTCGTCGGAGTCCGGGCCCTGTACTACCGGACCAACGTCTTCGACGAACTGGGCCTCGACGCCCCCCGGTCGCTGGACGAACTGGCCGCCACCGCGAAGAAGGTCCGGGCCGCCAGGCCGGGCCTCTACGGCATCGCGGTCGGCGGCGCCTACACCTACGGCGCGATGCCGTTCATCTGGGCCAACGGCGGCGAACTCGCCACCGGCAAGGGAGGCTCGTACGCCTCGGCGATCGACAGCGCCGCCGCCCGAAAGGGCATCGGGGCGTACACGTCCCTCTTCGGCGACGACAACTGCCCCGCCGCCAAGTGCGCCGGCATGACCGGCAACGACACCATCACCGCCTTCGCTTCCGGCAAGGCGGCCATGGCGATCGGCGGCGACTTCAGCCACCAGGCCGTGGAGTCCGGCGCGGTCAAGGGCAAGTACGCGGTCGTGCCGCTGCCGGGCGTCGAGTCCGGCTCCACCGCCCCGGCCTTCGCGGGCGGCAACAACATCGGTGTCCTGAAGAGCACTTCGCACCGCACCCTCGCCGTCGACCTGATGAAGCGGCTCGCCTCCAAGAAGGCGCAGGGCGAACTGTTCGACGCGATGGGCTTCCTGCCGACCTTCACGGACGTACGGCAGCAGGTCGCGGCGAAGGAGCCGTACGTGAAGCCGTTCGTCGACACGCTCGCCGCCGGCACCAAGTTCGTGCCGGCCTCGCCCGCCTGGGCGACGATCGACTCCTCGCAGGTGCTGCCGACGATGTTCCAGGAGGTCGTCAGCGGCAAGAAGGACGTGGACGCCGCCGCCGGGGACGCCGCGAAGAAGATGGACGCGGCGTTCGGCTCCGCCGGATGAGTGTGGCACCCTCCGGGCCGGGGGGAGCGGTTCGCGGTGGCTCGCCGCGCCGTTCCCCGCGCCCCTTCGGGCGCTCCTCCGGTGTGCCCTGGCTGTATCTCGCGCCCGCTCTCGTCGTCCTCGGCGGGCTGCTCGTCTATCCCGTCTACCAGCTCGGGCTGATCTCCTTCCTGGAGTACACGCAGGCCCAGGTCTCCGGTGGGGAGCCGACGACCTTTCAGGGGTTCGGCAACTACGCCGAGTTGTTCGGGGACGGCGAGTTCTGGCGGGTGCTGCTCGCCACCGTGGTGTTCGCGGCGGCCTGTGTCGTGTCGACGCTGGCCGTCGGCTGTGCGCTCGCCGTGCTGCTCACCCGCGTGCGGGCCGTGCCGCGGCTCGCGTTGATGCTGGCGGGACTGGGCGCGTGGGCGACCCCGGCGGTCACCGGTTCGACGGTCTGGCTGCTGCTGTTCGACGCCGACTTCGGGCCCGTCAACCGGATGCTGGGCCTCGGCGACCACTCCTGGACGTACGGGCGCTACAGCGCCTTCCTGCTCGTCCTGCTCGAAGTGGTCTGGTGCTCCTTCCCGTTCGTCATGGTGACCGTCTACGCCGGGATCCGGGCCGTGCCCTCCGAGGTCCTGGAGGCCGCCGCGCTCGACGGCGCCTCGCAGTGGCGGATCTGGCGCTCGGTGCTCGCGCCGATGCTCCGGCCGATCCTGGTGGTCGTCACCATCCAGTCGGTCATCTGGGACTTCAAGGTCTTCACCCAGATCTACGTCATGACCAACGGCGGCGGCATCGCCGGCCAGAACCTCGTCCTCAACGTCTACGCCTACCAGAAGGCGTTCGCGTCCTCGCAGTACAGCCTCGGCTCCGCGATCGGCGTCGTCATGCTGCTGATCCTGCTCGCCGTGACGCTGGTGTACCTGCGGCTGCTGCGCCGCCAGGGGGAGGAGCTGTGAATCTTCCGCGCGCGCGTGTGCGCCGTCCGTGGCGGCTCGCGGCGGAGGCGTCGGCGCTGCTGATCGCGGTCGTGGTGGCCTTCCCGCTGTACTGGATGGTGCTGAGCGCCTTCAAACCGGCCGGGGAGATCGCGTCGAGCCGGCCGCGGCCGTGGACGCTGACGCCCTCGCTGGATTCCTTCCGACGGGTCTTCGGGCAGCAGGAATTCGGCCGTTACTTTCTCAACAGCCTGATCGTGGCGGGCACCGTCGTGATCGCCTCGGCGCTCATCGCGTTCCTCGCGGCGACCGCGGTGACGCGTTTCCGGTTCCGTTTCCGGACCACCCTGCTGATCATGTTCCTGGTGGCCCAGATGGTGCCCGTGGAGGCGCTCACGATCCCGCTGTTCTTCCTCATGCGGGACTTCGGCCAGCTGAACACGCTGGGTTCGCTGATCCTGCCCCACATCGCCTTCTCGCTGCCGTTCGCGATCTGGATGCTGCGGGGCTTTGTGAAAGCGGTCCCACAAGCGCTGGAGGAGGCCGCGTACATCGACGGAGCCGGCCGCGCGCGATTCCTGTGGCAGATCCTTTTCCCGCTGGTCCTGCCGGGCCTCGTGGCCACCAGCGTCTTCTCCTTCATCTCGACCTGGAACGACTTCCTGTTCGCCAAGTCGTTCATCATCAGTGACACCTCCCAGTCGACGCTGCCGATGGCGCTGCTGGTCTTCTACAAGCCGGACGATCCCGACTGGGGCGGCGTGATGGCGGCCTCGACGGTGATGACGATTCCGGTGCTGGTCTTCTTCGTACTCGTACAACGACGACTCGTCTCCGGCCTCGGCGGAGCGGTGAAGGACTGACGTGACGGACCTCATTCCCCAGCCACGGCAAGTGACCTCGCGGGGGCCCGGTTTCCTCGCCCTCGGCCCGGACACGGGAATCGTGGCGGGCGTCGGCACGGAGCACACCGAACGCCGGCTGCGCGCCGCCCTGGGCGCGGCCACCGGCCTGCCGCTCGCCCCCGGGACGGGAGACGGCGACGTCATCCGCCTGTCCCTCGACGGTGAACTGGACGCCGAGGGCTACCGCCTCGACATCACCCCGGCCGGCGTGCACCTCGCCGGCGGGAGCCCGGCCGGCCTCTTCCGGGGCGCCCAGACGCTGCGGCAACTGCTCGGTCCGGACGCCTTCCGGCGCGCGCCGCTTCCCGGCCGGCGGTGGCGACTGCCGCTGGTCCGCGTCGAGGACGCGCCCCGCTTCCGCTGGCGCGGCCTGATGCTGGACGTCGCCCGGCACTTCATGCCGAAGGACGGCGTCCTGCGCTACCTGGACCTGATGGCGGCGCACAAACTCAACGTCCTGCACTTCCATCTGACGGACGACCAGGGCTGGCGGGTCGAGATCAAACGCCACCCGAGGCTCACCGAGACCGGCTCCTGGCGGGCCCGCACCAAATACGGCCACCGCGCCTCTCCGCTCTGGGAGGACAAACCCCACGGCGGTTACTACACCCAGGACGACATCCGCGAGATCGTCGCCTACGCCGCCGAACGGCACATCACCGTCGTCCCCGAAATCGACGTGCCCGGACACTCGCAGGCCGCCATCGCCGCGTATCCGGAACTCGGCAACACCGATGTCGTCGACACCGCGGCCCTCACCGTCTGGGACACCTGGGGCGTCTCCGAGAACGTACTCGCCCCGACGGAGCGCACACTGCGCTTCTACGAGGGCGTTTTCGAGGAACTCCTGGAGCTTTTCCCCTCGGAGTTCATCCACGTCGGCGGCGACGAATGCCCCAAGGACCAGTGGCGGCGCTCGCCCACCGCGCAGGCCCGCATCGAGGAACTCGCACTCGCCGACGAGGACGAACTCCAGGCCTGGTTCATCCAGCACTTCGACACCTGGCTCGCCGAACGCGGGCGCCGGCTCATCGGCTGGGACGAGATCCTGGAGGGCGGACTGGCCAAGGGCGCGGCCGTCTCCTCGTGGCGCGGCTACGCGGGCGGGGTCGCCGCCGCGCGCGCGGGGCACGACGTCGTGATGTGCCCGGAGCAGCAGGTGTACCTGGACCACCGTCAGCACGCCGGCGAGGACGAGCCCGTGCCGATCGGCTTCGTGCGCACCCTGGAGGACGTCTACCGGTTCGAGCCGGTTCCCCCGGAACTGACGCCGGACGAGTCCGGACATGTGATCGGCACCCAGGCGAACGTGTGGACCGAGGTGATGGAGAACCAGGCGCGCGTCGACTACCAGACCTTCCCGAGGCTCGCCGCGTTCGCCGAGGTCGCCTGGAGCGACCTGCCCGCCCCGCCCGACCGGGACTTCGCCGGATTCGAGCGGCGGATGGCCGCCCACTACCGGCGGCTCGACGCCCTGGGCGTCGGCTACCGGCCGCCCGCCGGTCCGCTGCCCTGGCAGCGGCGGCCCGGGGTGCTCGGCCGGCCGATCGACGGGCCACCGCCGAACAAGTAAGGAGAAAGCCCCGAAACGCCACTGAAGAGTGGCAACTCGTGCGCACCGCGCGTACCACCGATCACCGGCCATCCCATGCGAAAACGGGCCATGTCACTGATGAGGTGGGCGAATGCCTCCTAGCGGACCCCTGCGTTCGGGCCCTGCAAAGATGTGCCAGAGTTGCCACGTCCGCCCTGTCAGGTCGTACCGTACGGCCTCATGGGCGGGACCAGGTGGGACAGCGGGAAGGGGCAGTCGGGTTGACCACGCACGCACCGCGGGCGGCGCAGGCCGTCACGCTGCCCACGACACTGGACGAGGCCGTGGCGGCGCTCACCGCCATGCCCGCCGCCGTTCCGGTCGCGGGCGGCACGGACCTGATGACCGCCGTCAACTCCGGCCAGCTCAGGCCCGCCGCGCTGGTGGGCCTCGGCCGGATCAGCGAGATCCGCGGCTGGCAGTACCAGGACGGGCACGCGCTCCTCGGCGCGGGACTCACCCACGCCCGCATGGGCCGCCCGGACTTCGCCGCGCTCATCCCGGCGCTCGCCGCCGCCGCGCGCGCCGCCGGGCCGCCGCAGATCCGCAACGCGGGCACCTTGGGCGGCAACATCGCCTCGGCCGCCCCCACCGGGGACGCGCTGCCGGTGCTGGCCGCCCTTGAGGCAACACTGATCATCGCGGGCCAGGACGGCGCCCGCCGCGAGGTGCCGGTCTCGCACCTGCTGGCCGGCATGGAGATGCTCCGCGCGGGCGAGCTGATCGGCTATGTGCGCGTGCCGCTGCTGCACGCGCCGCAGGTCTTCCTGAAGGCGACCGGCCGCACCGGACCCGGCCGCGCCACGGCCTCCGTGTCGCTGGTCCTCGACCCCGCCAGGCGCGGGGTGCGGTGCGCCGTCGGCGCCATCGCGCCGATGCCGCTGCGGCCCCTGGAGGCCGAGCAGTGGGTGGCCTCGCTCATCGACTGGGACAACGGCCGCGCGATAGTCCCCGAGGCCCTGCACGGCTTCGGCGAGTATGTCGCCGCGGCCTGCATCCCCGACGCGGCCCCGGCCGAGGACGGTTCCGTACCGCAGCTCCCGCCCGGCGTACTGCACCTGCGGCGCACCGTCGCCGCGCTGGCCCGACGAGCACTGGGGAGGGCGCTGTCGTGACCGACGACCAGCACGGAGAGGGCACGCCCCCGAGCGGAGGACGCTGGGACCCGCTGCCCCAGGGCGAGTACGACGACGGCGCCACCGCCTTCGTGAAGCTCCCCGAGGGCGGCGTGGAAGCGCTCCTGGCCTCCGCGGACACCCCGCTCGCCGCGCCCGGACACGGCTATGTGCCGCCGCAGATCACGGTTGCGCCGACCGACGGCGCCGACCCGGCGGGCAACGGCTCCTGGGCGATGCCGGCGGCGCCGTCCGCACCCGTGGACGGCACCCAGTGGCACGTCCCGGAGGCGGGGCAGGGACACACCGGTCACCAGGACCCCGGCGCGCACCAGGGGTACGACGCCTACCCGGGGCGGGACCCGTACGGCGGGGCCGCGCCCTACGACCCGAACGCCGGGCGGGGCGACGGCGACCGGTTCGCCCACCGGCCCGAGGGCACCGGCCAGTGGGACTTCCCCGGGAACGCGGACGCGGCGCCCGGACCAGGGCCCGGCCAGGACGTGACCGGCCAGGATGTCACCGGCCAGTGGTCCATCCCCGTCGCCGACGGGGACCTGCCGGACGAGTCGGGCGAGTTCACCACGTCGTCGCTGGCCGAGCAGTGGGGCGGCGCCGCGCCGGCCACCCTGCCCGGCGGCGCCTCCGCACCGTGGGCCGCCGAGCCGCCCGCCCAGCCGTGGGACGACCGCGCGGCGGACGCCGGACCGGCCGGCGGACAACGGCCGGGCGGGGCTGCGTCCGCGCCCGGTGCCGGTGCCGGTCCGTACGCGGGGGCACCGGCGGAGCGCGCCGCGGAGACCGTCTCCTCGGCACGGCCGGCCGACGCGACGGTGACCGAGGAGCCCCAGGGGGCCGAGGAGGCCCCTGAGAGGCCCGCAGAGCCCTCGGCGGACTCCATCGGGAACTCTGCATCGGGAACCCGCCCGAAGGCCGCCCAGGAGCCTCTGGCGGGCCCGGCACCGGCCGCCGCGCAGGAGCCCGGCGCGACGCGGGAAGCAGCGCGGGAATCCGCGCCGGACGGCGAGCGCGGACCGGGGGCCGAGCCCCGCACCGCCCCCCGGGACGACCCGGCGGCCGGCGCGGCGGTCGGCCCAGCCGCCGATCCGGTCGCCGACCATGCCGACGCCGGGGAGCAGGCCCCCGAGGGACCGCACGAGGAACACCCCCTCGCCTCCTACGTGCTGCGCGTCAACGGCGCCGACCGGCCCGTCACCGACGCCTGGATCGGCGAGTCGCTGCTGTACGTGCTGCGCGAGCGGCTCGGCCTCGCGGGCGCCAAGGACGGCTGCTCGCAGGGCGAGTGCGGCGCGTGCAACGTACAGGTCGACGGACGCCTGGTCGCCTCCTGCCTGGTCCCGGCCGTGACCGCGGCAGGCAGCGAGGTGCGTACGGTCGAGGGCCTGGCCGCCGACGGACGGCCGTCCGACGTGCAGCGGGCGCTCGCCCGGCGCGGCGCGGTGCAGTGCGGCTTCTGCGTGCCCGGCATGGCGATGACCGTGCACAACCTCCTGGAGGGCAACCCGGCGCCGACCGAGTTGGAGGCCCGGCAGGCCCTGTGCGGCAACCTGTGCCGCTGCTCCGGCTACCGGGGCGTCCTGGAGGCGGTCAAGGAGGTCGTCGCCGAGCGCGAGGCGCATGCCGCCGAAGCGCACGCCGCGGACGCCGACGAGCCGCCCCGCATCCCGCACCAGGCGGGGCCGGGCGCGGGCGGCGTCAACCCGTCGGCGTTCGAGCCCCAGGGGCCGCCCGGGACGGCCGAGGGACCGCACTCCCAGGGACCGCACTCCCGGGGCCCGCACGGCGAGCCCTACGACGACCGGTCCTACGGCGACCAGACCTACGGTGACCAGCCCAACGGCCGGGACGGAGGCCACGCGTGAGCAACGACGCCGCGACTGCGGAGGCCGCGGGAACCGCCGAGGCGGCCGCCCCCGCCCCCGACCCGATCCCGCACGGCCTCGGCGTGTCCCTGCCGCCCGCCGACGCCCGCGCCAAGACCGAGGGCACCTTCCCGTACGCCGCCGACCTGTGGGCCGAGGGCCTGCTGTGGGCGGCCGTCCTGCGCTCACCGCACCCGCACGCGCGCATCGTGTCCATCGACACCACCCACGCGCGCGAGATGCCCGGCGTCCGCGCGGTGGTCACCCACGAGGACGTGCCCGGCACGCCGGTGCACGGACGCGGCCGGGCCGACCGCCCGGTGTTCGCCTCCGAGGTCGTACGCCACCACGGCGAGCCCATCGCCGCCGTCGCCGCCGACCACCCGGACACCGCGCGGATGGCCGCCGCCGCCGTCATCGTCGAGTACGAGGTGCTCGACCCGGTGACCGACCCGGAGCAGGCCTTCGAGGCCGAGCCGCTGCACCCGGACGGCAATCTGATCCGGCACATCCCGCTGCGGCACGGCGACCCGGAGGCCGCCGGTGACATCGTCGTCGAGGGTCTGTACCGCATCGGCCGCCAGGACCCGGCCCCCATAGGAGCCGAGGCGGGCCTCGCCGTGCCGAGACCCGACGGCGGCGTGGAGCTGTACCTGGCCTCCACCGACCCGCACGGCGACCGCGACACGGCCGCCGCGTGCTACGGCCTCGCGCCCGAGCAGGTGAAGATCGTCGTCACCGGGGTGCCCGGCGCCACCGCCGACCGCGAGGACCAGGGCTTCCAGCTGCCGCTCGGCATGCTGGCGCTGAAGACCGGCTGCCCGGTGAAACTGACCGCCACGCGCGAGGAGTCCTTCCTCGGCCACACCCACCGCCACCCCACCCTCCTGCGCTACCGCCACCACGCGGACGCCGAGGGCCGGGTGGTCAAGGTCGAGGCGCAGATCCTGCTCGACGCGGGCGCCTACGCCGACACCTCCTCCGACGCCCTGGCCGCCGCGGTGGCCTTCGCCTGCGGCCCCTACGTCGTCCCGAACGCCTTCATCGAGGGCTGGGCCGTGCGCACCAACAACCCGCCCTCCGGGCACGTCCGGGGCGAGGGCGCCATGCAGGTCTGCGCCGCCTACGAGGCGCAGATGGACAAGGTCGCCAAGAAGCTGGGCCTGGACCCGGCCGAGGTACGGCTGCGCAATGTGCTGGCCACGGGCGACGTGCTCCCCACCGGCCAGACGGTCACCTGCCCGGCCCCGGTCGCCGAACTCCTCCAGGCGGTACGGGACTTCCCGCTGCCTCCGCTGCCCAAGGACACGCCCGAGGACGAGTGGCTGCTGCCCGGCGGCCCCGAGGGCGCGGGCGAACCGGGCGCGGTGCGCCGGGGCGTGGGCTACGGCATCGGCATGGTGCACATGCTCGGTGCCGAGGGCGCCGACGAGGTCTCCACGGCCACCGTGAAGGTCCAGGACGGCGTGGCGACGGTGCTGTGCGCGGCCGTCGAGACCGGCCAGGGCTTCACCACGCTGGCCCGGCAGATCGTGCAGGACACCCTCGGCGTCGAGGAGGTGCGGGTGGCCCCGGTCGACACCGACCAGCCCTCGGCCGGCCCGGGATGCCGGGGCCGCCACACCTGGGTGTCGGGCGGCGCGGTGGAACGGGCGGCCAAGATGGTCCGCACCCAGCTCCTCCAGCCCCTCGCGCACCAGTTCGGGATGTCCACCGAGCTGCTCCAGATCGCCGACGGCAAGATCACCTCGTACGACGGTGTGCTCTCGACCACGGTCACCGAGGCGCTGGACGGCAAGGAACTGTGGGCCACCGCCCAGTGCCGTCCGCACCCGACCGAGCCGCTGGACGAGGCCGGGCAGGGTGACGCCTTCGTCGGCATGGCCTTCTGCGCGATCCGCGCGGTGGTGGACGTCGACATCGAGATCGGCTCGGTACGGGTGGTGGAGCTGGCCGTCGCCCAGGACGTGGGCCGCGTGCTCAACCCGGCCCAGCTCACCGCGCGTATCGAGGCGGGCGTGACGCAGGGCGTCGGCATCGCGCTCACGGAGAACCTGCGCACCCCGCGGGGCCTGATCCGCCACCCCGACCTGACCGGCTACGCCCTGCCGACCGCGCTGGACACCCCGGACATCCGGATCGTGAAACTCGTCGAGGAACGCGACGTGGTCGCGCCCTTCGGCGCCAAGGCGGTCAGCGCGGTGCCGGTCGTGGCCTCCCCCGCGGCCGTCGCCTCCGCCGTGCGCGCGGCCACGGGACGCCCGGTCAACCGGCTCCCGATCCGGCCGCAGGCCGCGGTGGTCACCGGGAACTGAGCCGCGCGAGGCAACGGGCGGGGGTGTCCGGCGCGTCTTGAGGGGTGGGCGGGGTGCGCGCGCTGAGGCGTTGTCAGTGGTGGCGCGTAGGCTCCGCAGGAGTGGGAACGGCGGCCGCCCGCGCACGGGCAGGCACACATTCTCGGGGGAGAACATGCACGCAGTCATGGACGAGACGACGACCACGGTGTGCCCGGCGGCGCCGTCGCTGGTGACCCGGGTCCGTCTGGCGACCTCGTTCGAGGACCCGCGGTGGCCGCGCGGCGCCGCACGGCGCGCACCGGGGGCGTGCGAGGGGCCGTCGCTGTGGAACACGTCCACGCTGATGGGCTGCCTGCTGCTGACGGCGGGCCACCGCACCGCGCCGGGGCCGTCGCGGGAGCTGCCGGCCCGGTTCCTGGACCGGGACTTCGGCCGGCGCGGGGTGACGCGCTTCGAGGACGTGGACTTCCCGAGGACCCTGCGGCACGAACCCACCCGCCGCTTCCTGCGGGAGACGGGCCTGCCGGAGGATGCCCACCCCTTCCGCCGGGACGGTGACCCGGACGACCTGGCGCTGCCGACGCTGGCCGAGTACTGCGGCGAGTTCCCCGAACACCGGACGCCCGACCGCGCGGACCACCTCATACGCCTGGGCCGGCTGACGGACGGCCATCACGTGGTGCTCGACGGCACGACGGGCGCGATCCTGACCTGGCGAACCCCCGACACCGCCCCGCGCCCCCTGACGCCGGACGTCACCGCCCTCGCCCTCACCCTCTGGGCACTGCGCCGCACGGCGCGACTGGAGGCCGTGGCGGGGATCGAACCCGCGTAACTCGCTTTGCAGGCGAGCCCCTCAACCACTCGGGCACACGGCCGTGTCACGAGCTGGGGCCGAGACGGTCCCGAACTCGTTGACTCGACCGTAGATCGGCGCGGGGGAGAGGCTCAAGACATCCGGAGCCTCCGCAACGCGACTGCCACACGCCGTTCACGAACGAGGGCTCGCGCGCGCACCGCGTCAGCGCAGGGACTCGATGACCCGGAGGATGACGGCGCGCGCCTCGGCCCCGTACACGGCGACGTCGGTGAGCCTGGCGAACGCCCGGAGGTAGATGTCGAGTTCGCCCGGGGCGGTCACGGTCACCTTCGCCGCGAGCAGCTCGACGTGGATGCGTGTGTCGTCGAAGACCGTGAACTGTTCGAGTGGCCACATGATGCCCTCGCGGGACGCCGAGGCGGGGATGATGCCCAGCGACATACGCGGCAGGCTCATGGCGGCCAGGAGACTGCCGAGCTGGCCGGCCATCACCTCCGTGTCCCCCACCCGGTGCCGCAGCACGTTCTCCTCGATGAGGGTGGCGAAGCGGTGGTCTCCCTCGTGGACGACGTGGGAGCGGCGCATGCGTGCGTCGACGGCTTCGGCCACGTCGTCGGGGGTGCCGCGGAAGTCCGCGATGGTGCGCATCAGCGCGGTGGCGTAGCCGGGGGTTTGCAGGTATCCGGGGATGACGTGCGAGGCGTACACGCGGAAGACCCGAGTGCGCTCGTACAGGGGAGCGGAGGCCTCCTGGAGATGGCGCATGCCGCTGCGCTGGAGCCGCTTCCACTGGACGTACATGGAGTCGGCCTGCCGATTGGCCGCGACGAGGTCCGCCGCCTGGTGTTCGGCCCCGCACGCCGAGCACCAGGCCCTGATGTCCGCGTCCGACGGAGGCGTGTTGGCGTTCTCGATACGGGATGTCTTGGCGACGGACCAGCCGCAGCGCGCGGCGAGTTCCCTGCCGGTGATGCCCGCGTCCAGGCGCAGCTCGCGCAGGCGGCCTGCGAGGACCGCGCGTGCTTCCTGCACGCTGGACGTGGGGGAGGGACGCATGACGTGTTTACTCGACCTCGTAGGTGTCGTGGGCGATGGCGTGGTCCCAGACATTCTCGAACGCGGTTGAGTACAAGTCGACCACGCTCGGCTCCTCGCACGGTTCCTTGGCGATCCATTCTCCGTCTCCGGAGAAGTGGTGGATACGGATCAGACGGTTGTCGAAGATCCAGAAGTCGTTGGCCGGCAGGAGCACGGCCGTTGCCGTGCGGCGGGGCAGCCAGCGCACCACCTCACCCGCCTCGGTGTTGGCGCGGGTCTGGTAATGCTCCCAGCGGATGTAGTCCGTGACCGGTTCGGAGACGACGCGGGCGCGCCGTACGGTGACGCCACGGCTGACGGCGTCCGCGATGTTCTGGTGGTAGGGACGCCACCAGGAGGCCTTGTCGTCCCAGTCGGTGCGCTCCCCTCGCAGCCAGGCCTCGAAGCGCGGGTTGCTGTAGTAGAACGTCCCGCGTCTCCAGGTGGACGGCGCTGTGCTGACAGCGTGCGATGAGTTCGCTGAACTCAGGCATCGAGTTCATCGCACGCCTTCCTGATGATCGGGATCATCCGCTTCGGAACCCGGATGACGGACTCGCCGTCCGGAATCGGGGCCCTGGCCGGGGACAGCGCGTCGCACGTCGCCGTTGTCTCCTCGTCGGCGTCGTACCCCTGGATCAGCAGGTCGCCGGCCTCCGGGTCCACCCATACCGTCGGGCATCCGTCCTCGACACTCTGAAGAACACCCCCGGAGTCGTGCAGGTGCGGACTCTGGCCGAGGCCGGCGACACCAAGCACCCGTACGGCGTCGCGGTCACGACGGCCGACGGCGAGGCTCGCTGGCAGATCATCGGCCAGCTCGCCGAGGGAGAGCGCCACGGTCACGCCGAGGCGCCTGTCGAGGGAGCACCGGCCGCGTGGACGGACGCGGTGGGCGACAACCCGGAGGGCTGGCTCGCCGCTGCCATCGGCCGTGCCGAGTCCCCGGAGATCGCCCGCATCGAACGCTGGTCCATCCGCGAGGACCGAGGCGACGACCAGGGGATGACCCTCGTCTTCCACAGCGGCGCGAAGGCGTACGTGCGTAAGCTCTGACTCTCCCCGCCGACTGTCACGCGGGAAGCGCTCAGCACCACTGGTCACACCATCACGACGAGGTCAGGAGCCCGACATGCGTAACAGGTTCGACCCCGGCCGGACGAACGCCTGCTGCCCAGTCGGCGGCGCCGAGTTGTGACACGACCGAGCGAAGTCCCGCCCGTCCGCATGGGGCGGGTGCGGACGGGCGGGGCCGGTCAAGGCTGGATCACTGGGCGAGCTGCCCACTGCCTGGGCACATCTCTCGGGTGCCCTGCCTCTGGTGCGGGCCGTCGGGTCGCCAGGCTCCGGGCCGCCGTAGCCCCCCACCCGGTTGCCGTGGTTCGCGCGCCCACTGTGACGTCCGTCCCACCCGGGGGTGACCCACCCCGGGGCGCGCTTCGGTCGGGGTGGGGCGCCGGTAGGGTGGCCCGGTTGTCATACGTGGCCGAGCCGTTCTACCCCCTTCGGAGACCGTGACTACCACCGCCAGCTCCAGCACCTCGCACCACCTGTCCCCGGCCTTCCCGGGCCGTGCCCCCTGGGGCACCGCCGGCAAGCTGCGGGCCTGGCAGGAGGGGGCGATGGAGAAGTATCTCCAGGACCAGCCCCGGGACTTCCTGGCGGTCGCCACCCCCGGCGCCGGAAAGACGACCTTCGCCCTGACGCTCGCGTCCTGGCTGCTGCACCACCACGTCGTGCAGCAGGTGACCGTCGTCGCGCCGACCGAGCACCTGAAGAAGCAGTGGGCGGAGGCCGCCGCGCGGATAGGGATCAGGCTGGACCCCGAGTACAGCGCGGGCCCGCTCAGCCGCGAGTACCAGGGCATCGCCATCACCTACGCGGGCGTCGGCGTACGCCCCATGCTGCACCGCAACCGCGTCGAGCAGCGCAAGACCCTCGTCATCCTCGACGAGATCCACCACGCCGGTGACTCCAAGTCCTGGGGCGAGGCCTGCCTGGAGGCGTTCGAGCCGGCCACGCGGCGCCTCGCGCTGACCGGCACGCCGTTTCGCTCGGACACCAACCCGATCCCCTTCGTGGCGTACGAGGAGGGCGACGACGGCATCCGCCGCTCCGCCGCCGACTACACCTACGGATACGGCTCCGCGCTCGCCGACGGCGTCGTGCGCCCCGTCATCTTCATGAGCTACAGCGGCAACATGCGCTGGCGCACGAAGGCGGGCGACGAGATCGCGGCGCGCCTCGGCGAGCCCATGACCAAGGACGCCGTCAGCCAGGCCTGGCGCACCGCGCTCGACCCGCGCGGCGAGTGGATGCCCGCCGTGCTGCGCGCCGCCGACCAGCGGCTCACGGAGGTCAGGAAGGCCGTCCCGGACGCCGGCGCCCTCGTCATCGCCGCCGACCAGGACTCCGCCCGCGCCTACGCCAAGCTGATCCGCGAGATCACCGGCAGCAAGGCCACCGTCGTGCTGTCCGACGACACCGGCGCCTCCAAGAACATCGACGACTTCAGCGGCAGCACCGACCGCTGGATGGTCGCCGTCCGCATGGTGTCCGAGGGCGTCGACGTGCCGCGTCTGGCGGTCGGCGTGTACGCCACCACCATCTCCACCCCCCTCTTCTTCGCCCAGGCCGTCGGCCGCTTCGTACGGTCCAGGCGGCGCGGCGAGACGGCGTCCGTCTTCCTGCCGACCGTGCCCGACCTGCTCGGCTTCGCGGGCGAGATGGAGCGCGAGCGCGACCACGTCCTCGACAAGCCCAAGAAGGCGGGCGAGGAGGACCCCTACGCCGAGTCCGAGAAGGAGATGGACGAGGCGAACCGGGAGCAGGACGAGGACACCGGCGAACAGGAGCAGTTCTCCTTCGAGGCGCTGGAGTCCGAGGCCGTCTTCGACCGGGTGATGTACAACGGCGCCGAGTTCGGCATGCAGGCCCACCCCGGCAGCGATGAGGAGCAGGACTACCTGGGCATCCCGGGCCTGCTGGAGCCCGACCAGGTGCAGATGCTTCTCCAGAAGCGGCAGGCCCGCCAGATCGCGCACAGCCGCAAGAAGCCCGACGACGAGGCCGACCTGCTCGAACTGCCCGCCGACCGGCGCCCGGTCGTCTCCCACAAGGAGCTGATGGAGCTGCGCAAGCAGCTCAACAGCATGGTCGGCGCCTACGCCCACCAGAGCGGCAAGCCGCACGGCGTGATCCACACCGAACTGCGCCGCGTGTGCGGCGGCCCGCCCAGCGCCGAGGCCACCGGCGGACAACTGCGCCAGCGGATCGCCAAGGTGCAGGAGTGGGCTACCCGCATGAAGTGAAAAAGTGGGGCACGGGGCTGTGGGTTTCCTGTCCGTACCGGCGGAACATATCGGGACGAATGCCGACACTCGATAACGGTTGGCGCCCGGATTCTGGACGGAGCCTTCCGCTGAGCGGACCTGGTAGTTACTGTCCCGCTACGCACACGCCCCGTGGCAGCGCCGCCGCGGAGCGCAGCCGTGAAGCGACTGGGTCCGGGCACAAGGCCGGGCCGTCAGCCGATCGGGGGCCTCTGAAGCACGTCACGGACGGGACTCGGTGACGCATCCGCCGCGAGGGGGCCGCCGACCTCACCACTAAGGAGTGGGCGTCGTGACCGCGGAGACCTCTCAGACGCTCGACCGGGGACTGCGGGTCCTCAAGCTGCTGGCCGATACGGACCACGGGCTGACCGTGACCGAGCTGTCCCACAAGCTGGGCGTGAACCGGACCGTCGTGTACCGGTTGCTCGCCACGCTGGAGCAGCACGCACTCGTACGCCGGGACCTGGGTGGCCGCGCCCGGGTCGGACTCGGCGTCCTCGGCCTGGGCCGCCAGGTGCACCCACTGGTCCGCGAGGCGGCCATGCCGGCCCTGCGCTCGCTGGCCGAGGACATCGGGGCGACGGCCCATCTGACCCTGGTGGACGGTGCCGAGGCCCTGGCCGTGGCAGTCGTCGAGCCGACCTGGACGGACTACCACGTGGCCTACCGCGCGGGTTTCCGCCATCCCCTGGGCCAGGGAGCCGCGGGCAAGGCCATACTCTCCGCCCGCCGGCCCCCACAGCCCGCCGACGGCACGACGGAGCCGCCCGGATACACCCTGACCCACGGCGAACTGGAGGCCGGTGCCTGCGGGGCGGCGGCGCCGCTGCTCGGGGTGACGGGGGTGGAGGGCAGTGTGGGCGTGGTCATGCTGTCGGACGTCGTCCCGGAACGCGTGGGCGAACGCGTGATGCACGCGGCACGGGAGGTGGCGGAGGCGCTGCGGTGACCTCCTGGCAGTGCGTGCGGGAGATCCCGGCGCAGCCGTCACGCGGTGCCCCCGATCCCGGGAAGCGGCGTCGGGGCGAGGCAGCGGTACGGCTGCCCGCGACAGGGGCGCAAGCGCGCTCGCGCTAGATTGAGCCCGTGCTCTCTCGTCTCACGCGTCCCCAGTTCCTCGCCGTGTGCGCGCTTCCCGTCGTGGCGCTGCTCGTGACCGCCGTGTTCGCGCCCCTGCCGTTCTCCGTGGCGCAGCCGGGGCTGACGGCGGACGTGCTGGGGCAGAACCAGGGCGCCCCGGTGATCACGATCAAGGGGGCGCCGACGCACGACACCAGTGGGCAGTTGCGGATGACCACGATCGAGGCGACCGGGCCCGACGCGAGTATCCGTCTCGGGGACGTGCTCAGCGGTTGGTTCGACACCGAACGGGCCGTCATGCCGCGCGACGCCGTGTACCCGAGCGGCGACGACGTGAGCGAGATCGAGGAGTACAACCAGGAGCAGATGAAGGAGTCGCAGGACTCGGCCACCACGGCGGCACTGGACCATCTGCACCTCGACGGCAAGGACATCGACGTTCGGCTGCGGCTGGAGGACGTTGGCGGGCCCAGCGCCGGGCTGCTGTTCTCGCTCGGCATCGTGGACAAGCTCGGCGCCGGTGATCTCACCGGGGGCAGGGTCATCGCCGGGACCGGGACCATCACCGACGGCGGCAAGGTCGGCGCCGTCGGCGGGGTGCCGCTCAAGACGCAGGCCGCGCGGCGGGACGGAGCCACCGTCTTCCTCGTACCGAAGGCGGAGTGCTCGGACGCGCGGGCCGAACTGCCGAAGGGGCTCCGGCTGATCCCCGTCACCACCCTCAAGGGCGCGGTCGACTCGCTCAGGGCCCTGGAGAGCGGCAAGGGCGACGTTCCCGCCTGCTGAAGCCTGCCGGAGTCCGCTGAAGTCGGCTATCCCTCCTTCACGAAGCCCTTCTCCTTCATCCAGTCCAGCGCCACCTGGTGCGGATCCTCGCCGTCCACGTCGACCTTCGCGTTCAGGGTCCGCGCGACGTCGTTGGTCAGCGCCTCGGTGACCGGGTCGAGGACGGACGCGATCGCCGGCCACTTCTTCAGGGTGGCGGTGCGGACCATGGGCGCCGCGTTGTAGTTCGGGAAGAACTTCTTGTCGTCCTCCATCACCACCAGGTTCATGGACTTGATCCGCCCGTCGGTGGTGTACACCTCGCCGTAGGTGCAGCCGGAGCCCTTCGCGGTCTGGGTGTAGATGATGCCGGTGTCCATCTGCGTGATGTTCCCGGCCGGGATCCTCATCCCGTACGCCTTCTCCAGCCCCGGCAGACCGTCCGCGCGGTTGGCGAACTCGCCCTCCACGCACAGCGTCACCGCGCCGGGGTCGGACTTCGCCAGCTCGGCGACCTCCGACATCGTCCTCGTGCCGTACTTCTTGTAGTTGGCCTGGTTCATCGCCAGCGCGTAGGTGTTGTTCAGCCGGGCCGGCGTCAGCCAGGTCAGCCCCTTCTTCGCGTCGGCCTCCTTCACCGCCTCCCACTGCTGCCGCGGGTCGGGGATCGGCTTGCTGCGGCCCAGATAGGTGATCCAGGCGGTGCCCGTGTACTCGTACGTGGCGTCGGCGTCGCCGTTCTCGACCGCCGCCCGGGTGCCGACGGAGCCCTGGATGCCCGTGCGGTCGAGCACCTGCGCGCCGGCCGCCTCGAAGGCGATGCCCATGATTGCGCCGAGGATCAGCTGCTCGGTGAACTCCTTGGAGGTGACCGTGAGGTCGGCGCCCTCCAGCGGCCGGCCCTTCCCGATGGAGCCGGGCCCGACGTCGTCGACCATGGGGGAGCCGCTGGTCAGGCCGCAGCCGGCGGTGGCCGCCAGCAGCGAGGCGGTCAGCAGCAGGCACGTACGGCGGCTCACGGTCCCCACTTGCGGCCGGCTCATGTCTCCACCTCCAACCCGCGCGGGCGCATCAGCAGTTCGGCGAGCGAGGCCAGCCAGTCCACCAGCAGCGCGAGGGCGACGGTGAGGACCGAGCCGAGCACCAGCACCGGCATCCGCTGGCTGGTGATCCCGGTGGTGATCAGCACGCCCAGGCCGCCGCCCCCGCCGAAGGTCGCCAGCGTCGCCGTACCGACGTTCAGCACCAGGGCCGTGCGCACGCCGGCCAGGATCAGCGGGACGGCCAGCGGCATCTCCACCCGCGTGAGCACGCCGAGCGGGGACATGCCGATGCCGCGGGCCGCCTCCAGCAGCGTCGGGTCGTTGGCCCGCAGGCCCGCGATGGTGTTGGAGAGCACGGGCAGGACGGCGTAGATGATGATGCCGATCAGGGCGGCCCGGCGGCCGATGCCCAGCCAGATCACCAGCAGCGCGAGCAGGCCGATGGCCGGGGTCGCCTGGCCGGTGTTGGCGAAGGCCATCGCCACCGGGGTGGCCCTGCGGAACATCCCGCGGGTGAGCAGGACGCCCAGCGGGATGGCGATGATCAGCACGAAGAAGGTCGAGATCACGGTCAGTTGGACGTGCTGCCACAGGGCCTTGGTGACCTGCCCGTTCGACAGCGCGTTCTCGCTGAGCGCGTCCAGGTGGGCCTGCCGGAACCACAGCCACGTCGCCAGCAGTACGGCGATCAGCACCGTGGGCAGGAAGGTCAGCTTCCGCCAGCCGATCCGGCGCCCCGCGGGCCCCGGGGACGGCGGGGGCGGCGGGGGCGACTCCTGCTCCTCCTCGGCCTCGTCCCGCAGGGCGAGCGCCTTGACCTCGCGCTCGCCCTCGGGCCGCCGCCGGGAGGCCCCCGAGGAGGAGCCGGACGAGGGGCCGGACGAGGTACTCACACCGTGCCCCCGTCTCCTTTGATGCCGAAGCCCTCCTGCTCGGAGTGCGTCTGCGTGGCCCGGATCTCCTCCAGGTCCTGCTGGTGCTCCAGCGCGTCGAGCCGGTCGGCCTCCAGCAGCTCCTGCACGGAGTTCATCAGCGTCTCCATGTCGACGACCCCCTCGTACGCGCCGCGCCGCCCGGTGACCGCGACCCGCCCCGCGTTGTCGGTGAGCACCGCCTCCAGCGCGTCCCGCAGCGTCGCGTCCCGGGTCACCGTGTCGTTGACCAGCGTCCCGGCCCGTGCCAGCGAACCCTTGGCCCGCATCACGTCGCCGCGCCTGAGCCACTTGTAGGGCCGGCCGCGCCGGTCGAGGAGCAGGATCTCGTTGTTGCCGGACTTCCGCAGCCGCTCGAAGATGTGCTGGAGCGGGTCCTCCACGGTCACCGTCGGGTAGTCGGTGATCCCCACGTCCCGCACCCGGGTCAGGTTCAGCCGCTTCAGGGCCGCCCCGGCGCCCACGAAGCCGGAGACGAAGTCGTCCGCCGGGTTGGTGAGGATGGCCTCCGGGGTGTCGAACTGCGCGATGTGGGAGCGTTCGCGCAGCACGGCGATCCGGTCGCCCAGCTTGATCGCCTCGTCGAAGTCGTGGGTGACGAAGACGATCGTCTTGTGCAGCTCGTGCTGGAGCCTGATCAGCTCGTCCTGGAGGTGGTCCCGGGTGATCGGGTCGACCGCTCCGAACGGCTCGTCCATCAGAAGTACGGGCGGATCGGCCGCCAGGGCCCGCGCCACGCCCACCCGCTGCTGCTGGCCGCCGGAGAGCTGGCGCGGATAGCGGCCGTGGAACTCCCCGGCGTCGAGACCGACCAGGTCGAGCATCTCCTCCACCCGTGACCTGATCCGCGACTTGGACCAGCCGATCATCTTCGGCACCAGCGCGATGTTCTGGGCGACGGTCATGTGCGGGAAGAGGCCGGAGGACTGGATCGCGTAGCCGACCTGGCGGCGCAGCTTCACCGGGTCGATGTCGGTGACGTCCTCGCCGCCGATGCGGATGCGTCCGCCGCTCGGCTCGATCAGCCGGTTGATCATCTTCAGGGTGGTGGACTTCCCGCAGCCCGAGGGGCCGACGAAGATGACCGTCTCGCCGGCCTTGATCTCCATCGACACGTTCTCGACGGCCGGCTGCGGGTTGCCGGGGTAGACCTTGGTGAGGGACTCCAGCTCGATGGTCGCCCCGGTGGTGTCGTTGTGGCCGTTCTCAGACACGGATCCCCCTCGGAATGGTCAGCCGGCCGAGCAGCACGTACGCCGCGTCGAACAGCAGCGCCAGGACGATGATCCCGAGGGTGCCCGCGAGTACCTGGTTGAGGGCGTTCTTGCTGCCCAGTGAGGCGATCCCGCGGAAGATCTCGTTGCCGAGGCCCGGACCGGAGGCGTAGGCGGCGATCGCGGCGATGCCCATGAGCATCTGCGTCGAGACCCGGATCCCGGTGAGGATCGGCGGCCAGGCCAGCGGCAGTTCCACCTTCAGCAGCCGGGCCGCACGCGACATCCCGATGCCCTTGGCCGCGTCCACCAGCGCCGGGTCCACCCCGCGCAGGCCGACGATCGCGTTGCGCACGATCGGCAGCAGCCCGTACAGGGTCAGCGCGGTCACCGTCGGCGCGACGCCGAGGCCCACGATCGGGATGAGCAGACCGATCATGGCAAGCGACGGGATGGTCAGGATGGTCGACGTGGTCAGGGTCGCCAGGTTGCCCGCCCACTCGCTGCGGTAGGTGACGACGCCGATCACGACCCCGAGCAGAGTCGCCACGACCATGCACTGGAAGACCGCGCTGGCGTGCTGGTAGCCGTCGGTGAGCAACTGCTGGTGGCGGCTGCCCAGGAACTCCCAGAAGTTCAACTCCGCTCACCTCCGGGATCGGGCCTGTGTCAGTCGGGTCCTTCGCTGTCCTTGGCCGCCTGCTCCACCAGCGGGACGATCCGCAGCGGAACGGGGTTCTCCATGACGATCGCCGTGGCGGCCCGGACGATGCCATCAAAACCGACAACCCGGTCGATCACCCGTTGGAGATCGGCGTTGGAGCGGGCCACCAGCCGGCACAGCATGTCCCCGGTGCCGGTCGTGGTGTGCAGCTCCAGCACCTCCGGCACGGTCGTCAAGTGCGCCCGTACGTCGGCCCCTTGGCCCTGCCGGATCTCCAGCGTGGCGAAGGCCGTCACCGGGTAGCCGAGGGCCGCCGGATCCACGTCGGGACCGAAACCGCGGATGACTCCGTTCGACTGAAGCCGGTCCAGCCGCGCCTGCGCGGTGCCGCGCGCCACCCCCAGCCGCCGGGACATCTCAAGCACCCCGATCCGGGGCTCCCGGGCCAGCAGTGCGAGGATCCGCCCGTCCAGTCGATCGATCGCCATCCCTCACCCTCCCGGCTGGTCATCCTGTACAGATCGCCCGCTCCCGCCGGCGTATCGCTGGTCAGGTTGCCCACTGGATACGCAAACTATTGCGCACCTTGCAGACACGGGAGAACCTGCGGCTATGACGCAGACCACACACCACACTCCCGACACCGCCCGGCAGGCCGATCCCTTCCCGGTCAAGGGAATGGACGCGGTCGTCTTCGCCGTGGGCAACGCCAAGCAGGCCGCGCACTACTACTCCACCGCCTTCGGCATGCGCCTGGTCGCCTACTCCGGACCGGAGAACGGCAGCCGGGAGACCGCGAGCTACGTCCTGGAGAGCGGCTCCGCCCGCTTCGTCCTCACCTCGGTGATCAAGCCCACGACCGACTGGGGCCGCTTCCTCGCCCGGCACGTGGCCGAGCACGGCGACGGCGTCGTCGACCTCGCCATCGAGGTCCCGGACGCGCGCGCCGCCCACGCCTACGCCGTCGAGCACGGCGCCCGCTCGCTCGCCGAGCCGCACGAGGCCAAGGACGAGCACGGCACCGTCGTCCTCGCCGCGATCGCCACCTACGGCGAGACCCGCCACACGCTCGTCGAGCGCACCGGCTACGACGGCCCCTACCTGCCCGGATACGTCGAAGCCCGGCCGATGGTCGCCCCGCCCGCCCAGCGCGTCTTCCAGGCCGTGGACCACTGCGTCGGCAATGTCGAACTCGGCCGCATGAACGAGTGGGTCGGCTTCTACAACAAGGTCATGGGCTTCACGAACATGAAGGAGTTCGTGGGCGACGACATCGCCACCGAGTACAGCGCGCTGATGTCCAAGGTGGTCGCGGACGGCACCCTCAAGGTCAAGTTCCCGATCAACGAGCCCGCCGTCGCCAAGAAGAAGTCCCAGATCGACGAGTACCTGGAGTTCTACGGCGGCGCCGGCGTCCAGCACATCGCGCTGAACACCAACGACATCGTGCAGACCGTGCGCGCGATGAAGGCGGCCGGCGTCGAGTTCCTGGACACGCCCGACTCGTACTACGACACGCTCGGCGAGTGGGCGGGCGAGACCCGCGTGCCCGTCGACACGCTGCGGGAGCTGAAGATCCTCGTCGACCGCGACGAGGACGGCTATCTGCTGCAGATCTTCACCAAGCCGGTCCAGGACCGTCCGACCGTCTTCTTCGAGATGATCGAGCGCCACGGCTCGATGGGCTTCGGCAAGGGCAACTTCAAGGCCCTGTTCGAGGCGATCGAGCGCGAGCAGGACAAGCGCGGCAACCTCTGACCCCGGGGGCCCCGCGGGGTCCTGCGGGGCACTACTTGGGCGGGCCCTCCATCGAGGGCTCGCCCAGTTCCGTCAGCGCCCGCCGCGCCTCGGGCGCCCGCAGCGGCGAGAAGTACGGGTTGATCACCAGCGCCTCCCGAAGGTGGCGCCGCGCGGACCCGGACCGCCCCAGCTCCCGCTCGATCAGCCCCCGGTGGAAGGCGTACGGCGCGCTGCGCACCCCGCCGCCCTGGTCGCCCTCGGTCGCGATCGTCGCGAACTCCAGCGCCTCCTCGTGCGCACCGGTGCGGTGCAGCGCCCAGCCCAGCGCGTCGGCGACCGCGATCCCCGGCTGCCGCCCCCACTCGGCCCGCAGCAGCCGCACCGCCTCCTCGGGGTCCCCGTGGTCCGCCTCCAGGTACCCCAGCACCAGTTCCTCGTCGGCCCCGGCCGCCGCGGCGCCCCGCACCCGCTCCCGCAGCAGGTCGTACTCCACCCGCGCGGCCTGCTCAAGGCCCAGCGACTCGTACAGCTCGCCCAGCTCCAGCGCGAACTCCGGGTTGGGCCGCTTGGCCAGCGCCGCCTGGTACGCGGACAGCGCCTCCGTGGTCCGGCCCAGCGCCGCCAGCGCCCTGCCCTGCCCGGCCTGCGCCGCCCGCTGGTCCGGGTCGGTGCGCAGCGCCTCCTGGAAGAAGCGCAGCGCCTCCTCCCGCTCCCCGCGCTCGAACGCCAGCCGCCCGGCCTGCTCCAGATACGCCGCCCGCTCGGCCGGCGCCCCGGCCGTGGCCACCGCGTCGGAGATCTGGGCCGCCGCGTCCTCGCGCCAGCCCCGGTCCCGGTAGACGGCCGCGGCCCGCGCCCTGGCGGCCGGGGTGCCGGAACGCAGCTCCAGCACTCTGTCCAGGGCCCGGCCCGCCCCCTTGTCGTCGCCGAGCCCGGTGTACGCGTCGATCAGCACCGCGTGCGCCGTCCACCGCTTCGGCGCCGCCCGGACCGCGCTCTCGCCCCACTTCTTCGCACCGGGGAAGTCGCGCCGCGCGACCGCGAGCGCCGCGAGCCCCTCCATGGCCTGCGGGTCGCGCCCCGCCCCGACCTCCAGCGAGGTGTTCAGCGCCTTCTCGGCCTTCGGCCAGTTCGCGCTGTCCGCCGTCCGGCGCCCCTGCTCCACGTAGGCCGCCCCGAGCACCGCCCACGACGCCCCGTCCCGCGGATGCGCCCGCAGATGGGCCTCCCGGTCGCCGATCAGCACGGCCAGGTCCCCCAGCGCGGCCGGCACCCCCGTGGTGAGCGCGCCGCGCGCCAGCGCCTCGGGCCCCGGCGCGGGCCGGGGAGCGCCGCGCCCGTCCCGGGGCAGCAGCACCAGGACCCCGCCGAGTACGGCGGCCCCGGCGACGGAGGCGATCAGCGCCCGGCGTCCGCGGCGGGATCGCCGCCCCTGTCCGGTCTCCCTGTCCATGGCGTCCATGGCGCTCACTGTGCGTCAATACGATGAGCGCACCGGGCAGGTGGCGGGCGCCGTCGACGGGGTTCACACCGATGGCCCCGGGTGCGAACCTCTGATTCATGAGCCGCATCGAAAGCCGCATCGAAGCGCCCCGCGACAAGGACGACGCACCCCCTGGGACCGGCGCGGCCACGGCCGTCGACGCCACCCTCGTCGACCGGCTGCGGGCCGCTCTGCCCGCCGAGTCCGTCCTCACCGACCCCAACGTCACGGCCTCCTACGCCAACGACATGGCGAGCTTCTGTCCGGCCGGCGCCCCCGCGGTGGTCGTCCTGCCGCGCACCGTGGAGGAGGTGCAGCACGTCATGCGCACCGCCACCGCCCTGCGCGTCCCGGTGGTCCCGCAGGGCGCCCGCACCGGTCTGTCCGGCGCGGCCAACGCCACCGAGGGCTGTGTCGTGCTCTGCCTGACCAGGATGGACCGCATCCTGGAGATCAACCCCGTCGACCGCGTCGCCGTCGTCGAGCCGGGCGTCGTCAACGCCACGCTCTCCCGGGCGGTGAACGAACACGGTCTGTACTACCCGCCGGACCCCTCCAGTTGGGAGACGTGCACCATCGGCGGCAACATCGGCACCGCCTCCGGCGGCCTGTGCTGCGTCAAGTACGGGGTGACGGCCGAGTACGTCCTCGGCCTCAACGTCGTCCTCGCCGACGGCCGCCTGATGTCCACCGGCCGCCGCACCGCCAAGGGCGTCGCCGGGTACGACCTCACCCGCCTGTTCGTCGGCTCCGAGGGGTCCCTCGGCATCGTCGTACGGGCCGTGCTCGCCCTGCGTCCCAGGCCGCCCGAGCAACTGGTGCTGGCCGCCGAGTTCACGTCGGCGTCCGCCGCGTGCGACGCGATCTGCCGGATCATGGAGGGCATGCACGTGCCGTCCCTCCTCGAACTGATGGACCGTACGACCGTCAAGGCGGTAAACGACCTCACCCGCATGGGCCTGCCCGAGACCACCGAGGCCCTGCTCCTCGCCGCCTTCGACACCTCGGACCCGGCCGCCGACCTCGCCGCCGTGGGCGCGCTGTGCGAGGCGGCCGGTGCCACGCAGGTGGTCCCGGCCGACGACGCGGCCGAGTCGGAACTGCTCCTCCAGGCACGCCGGTCGGCGCTCACCGCGCTGGAGGCCGTCAAGGGCACGACGATGATCGACGACGTGTGCGTGCCCCGCTCCCGGCTCGGCGAGATGCTGGAGGGCGTCGAGCGCATCGCGGTCGAGCACGACCTCACCATCGGGGTCTGCGCCCACGCGGGCGACGGCAACACCCACCCCACCGTGTGCTTCGACGCGTCGGACCCCGACGAGTCCCGGCGGGCCCGCGAGTCCTTCGACGAGATCATGGCACTCGGCCTGGAACTCGGCGGGACCATCACCGGCGAGCACGGGGTGGGCGTGCTGAAGAAGGAGTGGCTGGCGCGGGAGCTGGGCCCGGTGGGCCTGGAGATGCAGCGGGCCGTCAGACAGGTCTTCGACCCGCTGGGCATCCTCAACCCGGGCAAGCTCTTCTGACCGGTGCCGCGGCTCACCGGGCGAGCAGCTCGGCCAGCCCGTCGTCGATGCCGAGCTGCTCGCCCTCGGTGCCCGGCGGCACCGCCCGCAGGGTGCGCTCCAGCCAGGCCGACACCTGGGGGGTGGGCGCCTCCAGGAGGGCGTCGCCGTCCGGGCTGCTCAGCGCCATCAGGACGACGCTGCGGCCGTCCGCCTTCGACGGCCACACCCGCACGTCCCCGTGCCCGGACGGCCGGAAGACGCCCTCCACCAGCAGGTCGCGGGCGAACGTCCAGTGCACCGGGTGGCCGGAGTTGATGTGGAAGGTGATGTGGACGGCGTAGGGGTCGTCCGCGTGGTAGGCGAGCCGGGCCGGCACCGGGATGCCGCACTCGGGCGACAGGATGAGCCTCAGCTCCAGTTCGCGTTCAACGACGGTGGGGTGCATGGCGGGGGTTTCCTCTCTCGTACGGGTCCGCACGGGCCGCCTGGAACGGGCCCGCACGAGTGAGAGCGGCCGGGGCCGTGAGCATTACGCGGGTTCGCCGAACTTTTTTCCGGACTCTGTCCCCGGAGTGAAGGTCCATGCACGAGGTTGCCCGGAAAGGGGCGCGTCCTGCCGGACCGGCGGTGCGGATTGCGCCCGTCTGATAGATGTTGAGGCCCCCATACCAACCCCCGAGCAGATACGGGACGACGGACATGAGCGCCCCAACCCCGGCCCCCGGTGACGACAGGCCCCGCGAAGGGTTTTACCCGGACCCGTCCATTCCTGGATATGTCCGTTACTGGAACGGCGCCTCCTGGGTGTCGGGCACGAGCCGGCCCGCCCCCGGGGACGGTGAGTCGCTGGCGCCGCCGCCCGGCGCGCGGCCCTCCGTCGAGGAGACCGGCCCGCACTTCTTCGACGAGGACCCGGTCGAGGAACCGCCGCCGGCCGCCGCGTCCCAGCACGGCAGCCGCCCGGAGCCGGCCACGGCCTGGGGCGCCGACCGCTCCCACCAGTCCGGCTTCGCCGACGACACGAACCGCCGCGTCGCCTGGCCGGGCACGGCCCAGGGCCCGGACCCGCGGATCCCGCACGCCCCGGGCCCGGCCGGTCCGGCGGCGCCCGGGGGCGCACCGGCCGACGCGGGTGCCGGGCCGGTGGGCGGTGCGCGCGGTGGCCCGGTACGGCCGGGTGCCGGAGGCGGGGCGGCTCCTCATGACCCACGGGGTGGGGCGGCAGCCGACGGGCCGAGCGGCGCCGGGGTGGCCGGCGGCAGGGGCTCGGGTGGCGCCGTGCCCGCCGGTGGCGGGGGTCCGGGTGGCGCCCGTGGTGCCGGCTCCGCGGCCTCCGGGCCCGGCATCGCCGGTGGACCCGGTGCGGGGAGGGCCGGCGGGGCTCAGGACGGACGCGTGCCCGGCGGACCGGGGCCCGTCGGCGGTGCGGGCGCGCCGAGCGGTGCTCGTGGCGGGGCCGCCGGGAGCGGCTCCCGGACCGGGGACCCCGCGGGCGGTGACCGGCCCGCGCGGGGTGGCAGCGCACGTTCCGCGCGGACGGACGCCACGGCCGAGGGCACGTCCGGCGACGCGCAGGCCGGGGCGGGCAACACCTTCGTCTTCCAGCGCCCGGCGGCCGGGCCCCAGGGCAAGCCGGCCCCGCGCGGCGCCGCGGACGACGACGAGGGGACCATCACCTTCCGCGCGGTCCCCCCGCGGGTCGGCGCCCCGGGCGTTCCCGGCTTCGACGCCGGGAAGGCGGCAGCCGCCCGAGCCGCCGCGCAGTCCGCACCCACGGCCCCCGCAGGGCCGCAGCAGACGGGCGGTCCGACGGGATCGGGCGGTCCGACGGGATCGGGCGGTGCCACCGGTCCGGGCGGTCCGGCCGTCCCGCGCCAGGCCGCCGCGCCGAAGCCCGCGGCCTCCGCCCCGCTCTCGGCCGGCCCCGGCGGTGGTCAGCCCTCCTGGGCCCAGCAGGTGCACCAGCTCGCCGGGGGCGGCGACGAGCCGCCCGTCGCGCCCTGGAAGCCGCCGGTCGAGGACGTGTTCCAGGCCGCCGCCCGACGCCAGGCGTCGGCCCGCCCCGCCGGGCTCGGCAAGCGGCTGGCCGCCCGTCTGATCGACACCGCGGTCCTCGCGGGCGTCACCGGTGTGGCCGCCGTACCCCTCGGCGTCAAGGCGATCGACCACGTCGACGACAAGATCGACCGGGCCAAGCTCTCCGGCGAGACCGTCACCGTCTGGCTGCTCGACGGCACCACGTCCACGTACCTGGGCATCGTCCTGGCCGTCCTGCTGCTCTTCGGCGTCGTCTACGAGGCGCTGCCCACCGCCAAGTGGGGCCGCACCCTGGGCAAGAAGCTGCTCGGCCTGGAGGTACGGGACATCGAGGCCCACGAGCCCCCGACCTTCGGCGCGTCCCTGCGCCGCTGGCTGGTCTACGCGGTCCCCGGCCTCCTGGTCGTCGGCGTGGTCGGCGTCGCCTGGTGCCTCTTCGACCGCCCCTGGCACCAGTGCTGGCACGACAAGGCGTCCCGCACCTTCGTAGCCACCTGACCCCACCGCCCGGCTGCGCCACACGTCCGGAGCGGCACCCACACGCTTGGGTTGCCGCGCTCCGGCGCCGGGTGGTGGCGCCGTCGGTCGCTGGGGTTTGCGCGGGGTGCCCGGGGGTGGGGCTTCGCCCTCGGGCGTTCCGGACGGCGGTTCGCCGCGTCCCCGGGTGTTCCGGGCGGTGGCTCACCGGATTACTGCGCTGCGGTGTTGGGTGGCGGTCCGGTGCCGGGTGTGGCTCCGCTGGTCGCTGGCGTCTGAGTCGCCTGCGCGGCGTTGTGGTCCCGTTCCCGGGTGCTCGGGGTGGTGGTTCGCTGGGTTGCCGTGTCTTTGGTGCCGGGCGGCGGTCCGCTGTCCCGTCGGCCTCCGGCTTGTGTTGCGCGCCGCGTGTCCGGAGCGGCGCCCGCGCCCTCGGGTGTTCCGGGTGGTGGCTCATCGGGTTGCTGTCGCTGCGGTGTTGGGTGGCGGTCTGGTGCCGGGTGTGGCTCCGCTGGTCGCTGGCGTCTGAGTCGCCTGCCCGGCGTTGTGGTCCCGTCCCCGGGTGCTCCGGGCGGCGGGCCGCGTCCCCGGCACCGGGCGGCGGGCCCACCGGACCCCTCGCCCCCGGGGCCACGCCGCGCCTCCCGTGCCCGCAGGCGCGCCCCGGTACTCCGGACGGCGGCTCGCCGGATGCGTCGTCCAGGGGTTCGGGGTCGACTCGGGCCATGAGCAGCGAACCGCCCACCGGAGCCGGCGGGCAGCCGCCGGAAGACGACCCGTTCAGGAAGCCTCCCTCGTCCCCCGAACCGGGCCGGGACCCCGGCCCCGGCCCCGGCGCGGGCGGTACGGGCTCGCCGTACGACAGTCCGCCCCCGCCCGGAGGAGACGCCGGCCAGCCCCCGCCGTACGGCGGCAGCGAACGCCCGCCCCCCGGTGAGGGCGGGCCCTACGGCGCTCAGCCTCCCGGTGGCGGCGGGCCCTACGGCGGGCAACCCCCCGGTGGCGGCGGCCCCTACGGCGGTGACCCGTACGGTGGGGGCTCCTACCCCGCCGATCCGCTGTCCGGCATGCCCCCGCTCGCCGACAGCGGGCGGCGTACGCTCGCGCGGATCATCGACATGATCCTCGTGGGCATCGTGGTCTGGCTGCTCAGCTGGGCGTTCAACGTCCAGGAGTACCAGGTGGACGGCGACGACATCGCGGTCGGCAAGTCCTTCGGGCAGTCCGTGATCGCCGCCGTGCTCTACATCGGCTACGACACCTACATGATCACCAAGACGGGCCAGACCCTCGGCAAGAAGTGGCTCGGCCTGCGCGTGGCCAACCTGGACAACGGCGCCACGCCCTCGGTGCGGACGTCACTGGTCCGCGCCCTGGTGCTGTGGATCCCGTTCGCCTTCTGCTGCGCCTGCGTGTGGACCATCATCGCGGGCGGCTGGAGCTTCTTCGACCGGCCCTACAAGCAGGGCCTGCACGACAAGGCAGCCAAGACGGTCGTGGTCAGCGCCCGTTGACGACACGGACGCCCGCGAAGGCTCAGGCGGCCCGACCGCGCGCCGAGTCGCCCGCACCCGCGGAGACCCGGGCCGCGGCCGGCACCGGCTCCCGGGCCGCGGCGGGCCCGCGGGACGGCACGGCGGTCACGGGACGGGTCCCGGGCTGCGGGACCGCCAGGGCGACCAGCAGCCCGAGGGCCAGCGAAGCGACGGTGACGAGGGCGATTCCCGGACCCGAACTCGTCCGGGACAACAGCAGCATGGCGAGCGTCGAGAAGATCACCGTGCACGAACCGTAGGCGAACTGTGCGGCAGTCGGACGGGGCATGGCCATCGTGTCCTCGGAAGACGATCTTGAAGTGTGACCGGCTGTCGGCCTGGCATTCCGCCGGCTTCCGGGCGTTCCGCCAAGCGACTCTAACCGGCTGTGTGCCCGAGTGGAACCGCTAGTAAGCGTGACCCGACAGACAGTGCCGATGCACAGGGGGCGCACGGATTCATGGCATCCGGCAAGTGGACGGTCCCGCGCGCCCGTCGGGCGCCGCGGCCGACCGGTCCGTGGTCCGCGGAGCGAACGACGGCTCCGCCTAGTGCACTTGTCCTGCTCAAGTCAAGGTCTGTCTTTTCAGTCGAACCTCTAGTCAAATGTCGTCACTTGACTACACGCGTTGAACACGCGTGCGCGGACTTCGCACCGACCTTGTCCCCCCATCCGCGCGCGTCGACGCGGGGGAGGAAATCAAGTGACCAGTAGATCCTGGACGTTCAGAGCGGCAGCGGCCACCGTCGCGCTCGCCGCCGCCACCGTCTCGCTCTCCGCGGCCGGTGTCGCGCAGGCGGACTCGCCGGCCCGGCCGGAGGGCGTGGACCGCCACGACCCGCACCCGGAGAAGGGCACGCGCTCCCACGACCTCAAGGGCCCCCTGAGCGACACTCAGGCCGCCCAGCGCGAGGAGGCCCTCAGCCAGGTCATATCCGGCAAGAGTTCGGTGAAGAAGAAGGGCGGCTCCAACGTCGTCCAGCTCAAGGGCAAGAAGGGCGACAGCAAGTACGTCGAACTGGGCCGGGAGAAGACGGACAAGATCTTCACCATCCTGGTCGAGTTCGGCGACCAGGTCGACAGCCGCTACGGCGGCGACCCCGGCCCGCTGCACAACGAGATAGCCGAGCCGGACCGCGCGACGGACAACTCCACGGCCTGGCAGGCGGACTACAACCGGGAGCACTTCCAGGACCTGTACTTCGGCTCGGGCAAGGGCGTCAACTCGGTCAAGACGTACTACGAGAAGCAGTCCTCCGGCCGCTACTCGGTCGAGGGCGAGGTCTCCGACTGGGTCAAGGTCCCCTACAACGAGGCCCGTTACGGCTCCAACAAGTGCGTCCCCGACACCTGCGCCTGGTACGCGGTGCAGGACGGCGTCACCGCCTGGGTCGAGCAGCAGCAGGCGGCCGGCCGGACCGACGCCGAGATCAAGTCCCAGCTCGCCCAGTACGACCAGTGGGACCGCTACGACTACGACGGCGACGGCGACTTCAACGAGCCGGACGGCTACATCGACCACTTCCAGATCGTGCACGCCGGCGAGGACGAGTCCGCGGGCGGCGGCGCGCAGGGCGAGGACGCGATCTGGGCCCACCGCTGGTACGCCTTCGGCACCGACGCCGGCGCCACCGGCCCCGACCAGAACAAGCTCGGCGGCACCCAGATCGGCGACACCGGCATCTGGGTCGGCGACTACACCATCCAGCCGGAGAACGGCGGACTCGGCGTCTACGCCCACGAGTACGGCCACGACCTCGGCCTGCCGGACCACTACGACACGGCCGGCGGCGAGAACTCCACCGGGTTCTGGACGCTGATGTCCTCCGGTTCCTGGCTCGGCACCGGCCGCAACGAGATCGGCGACCTGCCCGGCGACATGAACGCCTGGGACAAGCTCCAGTTGGGCTGGCTCAACTACGACACCGCCAAGGCGGGCGTCAGTTCCTGGCACAAGCTGGGCGTGGCCGAGTACAACACCAAGCACAAGCAGGGTCTGGTCGTCGAGCTGCCGAAGAAGGCAGTCACCACCGAGATCGTGACCCCCGCCGAGGGCGAGACCCAGTGGTGGAGCGGCAGCGGTGACGACCTCAGAAACACGCTGACCCGAGGCGTCGACCTCACCGGCAGGTCGTCCGCCGCCCTCACCCTGGACGGCTGGTACGACATCGAGTCCGGCTACGACTACCTCTACACCGAGGTGTCCACCGACGGCGGCGCCAACTGGACCGCCGTGGACGGCACGTTCGACGGCCGCCCGATCGAGCGCGACGGCAGCGGCAAGCCCGCCCTGAGCGCCACCGTCGACGCCTACGGCAAGCTCGTCTACCCGCTGGACGCCTACGCGGGCCAGAAGATCGACCTCCGCTTCCGCTACCAGACCGACGGCGGCGTGGCCCAGAAGGGCTTCGCGGCCGACGAGATCACGGTGACGGCCGACGGGGAGACCCTCTTCGCCGACGACGCGGAGACCGCCGACGACGCGTGGACGGCCACCGGCTTCTCCCGCGTCGGCGCGTCCTTCACCAAGGACTACGCGCAGTACTACATCGCCGAGAACCGGCAGTACGAGTCGTACGACAAGACGCTGAAGACCGGCCCGTACAACTTCGGTTTCTCGGACCGCCCCAACTGGGTGGAGCACTACGCGTACCAGAACGGCCTGCTGATCTGGAAGTGGGACACCTCCCAGGCGGACAACAACACCAGCCAGCACCCGGGCGCCGGTCTGGTCCTGCCGGTCGACTCGCACCCGACCGCGCTGAAGTGGAAGGACGGCACGCTGATGCGCAACCGCTTCCAGACCTACGACTCGGCGTTCAGCCTCTACCCCACGGGCGGCATGACGCTGCACAAGGCGGGCGTGGCGAAGACCGTCCCGGGCTCGAAGGGCGTCTCGGTCTTCAACGACCGCAAGAGCGACTACTACGACGAGGCGAACCCGGCCGGCAGTGTCAAGATCACTGACACCAACACGAAGATCAAGATCCTGAAGGAGGCCAAGAATGGCTCGACGATCGAGCTTGAGGTCGGCCCTGCGGGCAGGTAAATAGCGTCTTCGCAGGTCAGAGCGTGATCGGCGGTGGCCCCCTGGCGGGTCGCCGCCGATCCGTGTTTAGGTGCCTCCTGTGGTTCTCTTATTGACACCAGGTCCGAGACCCGGACCGGCACCGGCTGACACGGGGGTATGACCGCATGGCCGCAGGAGGCTTCTGCAAGCTGCCGAACGGCACCGTGGTGGTGGCACTCAACCTGCCGCGCCCCGTCGCCGTCGGCGGGGCGCGCACACCCCCGGGGGAGTGCGCGTACTGGTCCACGCCCGCAACCGGGCGCGCGCCCTGACCAGGCTGCGCAATCTGGGCCTGCGCGCGGTCTACCTGCGGGGCAACGCGGCCCCGCCGACCCCGGACGAGGTCACGGCGGTCCTGCACCACCCCGACGGCCTGATATGGCGCACGGCTCCGGTGGCCGGCGCGGTGGGCGGTCCCGACCTCGTCCAGGAGCTGTGGCACCCGATCCGGGCCCTGCTCGGACGCCCGACATCGGCTGCCTGAGCGGAAGAGGCACGGCCGAAAGCCATGAGCCGGCTTCGAGCGACGCGCGGGGCCAGGGATCACATTTCGTGTTCCCAGCTGCCGCGGGTGTTCACCTGCGCGGCAGCCGCGAGGGACTCCAGCTCGGTGATCTCGTCGTCGGTGAGGGCGACGCCGGTGGCGCGCACGAGGCCGTCGATGTGCTGCGGCTTGGTCACTCCGATGATCGGCGTGGTGCCCTTCGCGATCGCCCACGCGGTCGCGATGTCCGCGGCGGACGCCTCCCGGGCCCGTCCGAGCCGGGCGAGCCCGTCGGTCAACGCCGTCAGCCGGGGGAGCACGGCGTTGTAGGCCCGAGCGCGGACGCTGCCCTGCGGCATCGGGCTCTTCGTGTCGTACCGGCCGGTGAGCGCGCCCTGCTCAAGCACCATGTAGGCGTAGAAGCGGATGCCGTTCTCGCGGCAGTGGTCCAGGATCCCGGCCTCCTCGGAGCTTCGGTAGAGCAGGCTGTAGTGGTTCTGCACGGCCTCGACGCGGAATCCGGCCTCGCCGAGGATCCGGTCGGCGAGCCGGATCTCCTCCAGACCGTGGTTGGAGACGCCGACGTGCCGGATCCTGCCGCTCTCCAGCAGGGGGACCAGATGCGCCGTCCACCGAGTGACATCCGCCGGGTTGTGGATCCAGTAGAGATCGACGTAGTCGGTGCCGAGATTCGCCAGGCTTCGCTCAAGCATGTCGGCCACCGGGTTCTCGCCGTCGCCCGCGATCTGCGGGGTGAACTTGGTCGAGATCCGGTAGTCGCCGCGGTCGTACCGCTTCAGGACCTCGCCGAGCACCTGCTCGGAGCGGCCCATGCCGTAGACCAGCGCCGTGTCCCACAGGGTGAGCCCGGCAACCTGGGCCTTGTCGGCGACCTCTGCCAGGACCGCCCGGCTCAGCTCGCTGCCGAAGTATCCGTCGCCGCTCCGCCCGCTGTCGCCCCAGGCCCAGGTGCCGAGGCCGACCGCGGCGGGCCGCAGATCTTCGTTCGTCATGTCGGTCCCCTCTCGACGCGTGTGCCGCTGCCGTGCGACCGCGGCAGGCGCGTCTCGCGCTCCCCGCGTGCGACATCCATGACACGGCCTGTCCCGCACGGGCAGCAGTCCCTGCTCGTCCGGGTACCAGCACAGCCTCCCTCACGACGCGGACGGCGGCCACCGTGGCACGCGTGGACGCAAAGGCGGAGGTCCGTGACTTCCTGACGACTCGCCGCGCCCGGACCACTCCTGGACGAGGCCGGTGAACCGGCGACACGAGGCGAGGAGTTCCGGCGACGGAGTTCCCCTCCGACCCGGCCTGGGCTACCGGACGACCGGCCTGCCGGACAGCTCCACGTCCGCCTCCCGCAGCTCCTCCAGTGCCCGCTCGGTGGTCTGCGCGGCCACCCCGGCGGTCAGGTCGAGCAGCACCCGGGTGCGGAAACCCGCGCGGGCGGCGTCCAGGGCGGTCGCCCGTACGCAGTGGTCGGTGGCGATGCCCACGACGTCGACCTCGTCGATCTCCCGGGCGCGCAGCCACTCGGCGAGCTTCGTGCCGTTCTCGTCGGTGCCCTCGAAGCCGCTGTAGGCCGCCGAGTAGGCGCCCTTGTCGAAGACGGCGTCTATCGAGCCGGAGGCGACGGCGGGGGCGAAGTTCGGGTGGAAGCCGACCCCCTCGGTGCCTGCCACGCAATGCGCCGGCCAGGAGTGCACGTAGTCGGGGTGGTCGGCGAAGTGGCCACCCGGTGCGATGTGGTGGTCGCGGGTGGCCACGACGTGGCGGTAGCCGGCGGGCGCCTGCCCGATCAGCTCGGTGATGGCGGCGGCCACGTCGGCACCGCCGGACACCGCGAGGCTGCCTCCCTCGCAGAAGTCGTTCTGTACGTCGACGACGATCAGGGCGCGGCGCATGGTCGGTGTCCTTCGACTGGATCGGCTGCGGAATTCGGTGGGACGGTCGGGGGCGGGCGGAGTGCGCGCGCCGTTTCACGGCGCACCGCTTTAGTTACCCGAGCCCCCGTGCGCGTACTCCGTGGGAATGACGGGTTCTCCCCGGGAGAGCTGGGTGGCCGAGAGCGGAAGATTGGCGCGGGCCGCCGCGTGCCGGTCCCGGGCGGCGTCCAGCGGCTCGCGGGCGACCACCTCGCCGCCCCTGACCAGCTCGACCAGGAGCTGCCGGTCGGAGAGACCGTCGGGCACCGGACCGGTGCCGACCACCTCGGCCTCGGCGTAGCCGTACGCGTCCAGCCGCCGGGCGGCCCACTTGCGCCCGCCGATCGAGGTCTTGCCGCCGGTCGACCTCTTCGCCACCGCCACCAGCGGCGCCGCCTCGCCCGCGGAGCCGGACTCGGCGCGGGCGACGAGCTTGTAGACCATCGAGGCCGTCGGATGCCCGGACCCGGTCACCAGCTGGGTGCCGACGCCGTACGCGTCCACGGGCGCCGCCGCCAGCGAGGCGATGGCGTACTCGTCCAGGTCGGAGGTCACGACGATCTTCGTCTCGGTGGCGCCCAGCTCGTCCAGCTGCTGGCGCACCCGGTGGGCGACCAGCAGCAGGTCACCGGAGTCGATGCGCACGGCGCCCAGCTCGGGCCCGGCGACCTCCACGGCCGTACGGACGGCCTCGGCGACGTCGTAGGTGTCCACGAGGAGCGTGGTGTCCCTGCCGAGCGAGTCGACCTGGGCCCGGAAGGCGTCGCGCTCGCTGTCGTGCAGCAGGGTGAAGGCGTGGGCGGAGGTGCCGACGGTGGGGATGTTGTAGCGGAAGCCGGCGGCCAGGTCGGAGGTGGTCGCGAAGCCGCCGATGTAGGCGGAGCGGGCGGCGGCGACGGCGGCCAGCTCGTGGGTGCGGCGGGCGCCCATCTCGATCAGCGGGCGCTCCCCGGCCGCGGAGGACATGCGGGAGGCGGCGGCTGCGATCGCGGAGTCGTGGTTGAGGATGGAGAGGATCACGGTCTCCAGGAGCACGCACTCGGCGAAGGACCCCTCGACCCGCATGATCGGCGAACCCGGGAAGTACACCTCGCCCTCGGGATAGCCCCAGATGTCACCGCTGAAACGATACTGCGCGAGCCAGTCCAGGGTTTCGCCGTCGACGACGTCCTTCTCCCGGAGGAAGCGCAGGACGCCCGGGTCGAAGCGGAAGTTCTCCACCGCGTCCAGTACGCGTCCGGTGCCGGCCACCACGCCGTAGCGCCGCCCGTCCGGAAGTCGCCTGGTGAAGACCTCGAACACGCTCTGGCGTGCGGCCGTGCCCGCCTTCAGGGCGGCCTGGAGCATGGTCAGTTCGTACTGGTCCGTGAAGAGCGCCGTCGACGGGACGTCCACCGGCAGCCCATGGTCGGCTGTGTTCATGATGAGGATCGTACCCCCATTTCGTCAGTCTGACGATTTGTGGGGCGTGACGCCGCCCACAAGGCCGTTTGTGCGGGTGCCCACCTGTGGTGGCAGCATGGGTGGTGTGACGTCAGCCGCACCCATGGAGATCGAGAAGACCGAGCCGGCGGAGGAGGTCTTCGCCGTACCCGAGCCCGACGTGCCCTGGGTGACGATCGTCCACAATGATCCCGTCAACCTCATGAGCTACGTGACGTACGTCTTCCAGTCCTACTTCGGCTATTCGAAGGACAAGGCCACCAAGCTCATGATGGACGTCCATCACAAGGGCCGGGCGGTCGTCTCCAGCGGCTCGCGCGAGGAGATGGAAAGGGACGTCCAGGCCATGCACGGCTACGGTCTGTGGGCCACCCTCCAGCAGGACCGGAAATGACCCACGCCCGCCCGCAGGACGGAAGTAGCTGAATCGCCCTCATGCCCGGACAATTCGAACCGCTGGCCGGCGGCGGTGCCGCCGTCGCCCTCGACGACGTCGAGATCTCCATCATCCGCTCCCTGGCCGTGCAGCTCCTGGAGCTGATCGGCCCGGGTCCCGCCGAGGACGCCTCCGACGACCCGCTCGCCGAGCTGTTCACCGACGGCCCGAGCGAACCGCCCTCCGACCCGGTGCTGCGGCGCCTGTTCCCGGACGCCTACGGCGACCCCGAGGGCACCCCGCAGGCCCGGGAGGCCGAGGAGCAGCGGGCGTACTCCGCGGAGTTCCGCCGCTACACCGAGAACGACCTGCGGGCCGGCAAGCGCGAGAGCGCCCTCCTGGTGATCCGCACCCTGGACGCCGTGGCGTCCGGGTCGGCGGGCGACGGCGGGGCGGTGCTGAAGCTGTCGGCGGAGGAGTCGAGGCAGTGGCTGAGCGCCCTGAACGACCTTCGCCTGGCGATCGGCTCCCGCCTCGAGATCGCCGACGAGGACGACACCGACCTGCTCTACCGGCTCCCGGACGAGGACCCGCGCAAGCCGATGGTGATGGCGTACCTGTGGCTCGGCGGGCTCCAGGAGTCCCTCGTCGCGACCCTCATGCCCTGAACGCGGCGGTTCGACCGGGCCCGGTGTCCGCTCAGCGGAGCCTCAAATCCGGATAACGATCCCGTCAAATGACGCGCCCTTTTTTGCACCCCAGGGGCGCTTTTTGTCCGCCTCCGTCTGTGTGACACATCACAGGTGGCCCCTGTGATCAGCGCCGTCACCGTGGTAGATCTTCACGACCGCCCGGTGAACACCACCCGCATGTTCGGCCGGGTGCGCCACCGAGCCGGTTGACCGCCGGCCAGGCACCGAGCGGGATGTGAGGCCCGCTCAGCTCCATCATCCGGGGGGATCGAGACCCGATCCGAGGCCGACGAAAGGCCCGGGTCGGCATGGAGAAAGGCGCATCACACATGACCTCTGCGCAGGTCGACACGGAGAAGGCCCCCGAAGAGGGCTACGAGCGCGGACTCAACAGCCGCCAGGTCCAGATGATCGCGATCGGCGGCGCCATCGGCGTCGGCCTCTTTCTGGGCGCCGGGGCCAACATCGCCAAGGCCGGCCCCAGCATCATCCTCATGTACGCCCTGGCCGGCCTGATCATCTTCTTCATCATGCGGGCGCTCGGCGAGCTTCTGCTCTACCGGCCGGTCTCCGGCTCCTTCGCCGAGTACTCGCGCGAGTTCCTCGGCCCCTTCTTCGGCTACTTCACCGGCTGGACGTACTGGCTGATGTGGGTGGTCACCGGCATGGCGGAACTCACCGCCGCCGCCATCTACATCCACTACTGGTTCCCCGACATCCCGCAGTGGGTGTCGGCCCTGGTCTTCCTGGTCCTGCTGTTCGTGGCCAACCTGATCTCGGTGAAGCTGTTCGGCGAGATCGAGTTCTGGTTCTCGATGGTCAAGGTCACCGCCATCATCGGCATGATCGTGATCGGCGCAGGCGTGCTCACCCTCGGCTTCAGCCAGGCCGGCGACACCGCCGCCGTCTCCAACCTGTGGGAGTTCGACGGCTTCTTCCCCAAGGGCATCGGCTCGTCCCTGATGACCTTGCAGGGCGTCATGTTCGCCTACCTCGCCGTGGAGCTGGTCGGCGTCACCGCCGGCGAGTCGGAGAACCCGGAGAAGACCCTCCCCAAGGCGATCAACACCCTGCCCTGGCGCATCGCGCTGTTCTACGTCGGCGCCCTCACCGTCATCCTGGCCGTGGTGAAGTGGACCGAGTTCGCCGAGGGCGTCAGCCCCTTCGTGAAGGCCTTCACCGTCATCGGCATCCCGGCCGGCGCCGGCATCGTCAACTTCGTGGTGCTCACCGCCGCCCTGTCCTCCTGCAACTCCGGCATGTACTCCACGGGCCGCATGCTGCGCACCCTCGCGGACAACGGAGAGGCGCCCAAGGTCTTCAAGCGGCTGTCCTCGACCAGGACCCCGGCCATCGGCATCGCCCTCTCGGTGGTCTTCATGGGCATCGGCGTCGTCCTGAACTACATCGTCCCGGAGAAGGCCTTCGGCTACGTCACCTCCGTCGCCACCGCCGCCGGCATCTGGACCTGGCTGATGATCCTGATCAGCCACGTCCGCTACCGCCGCAGGGTCGTCGCGGGCCGCCTGCCCGCCTCCTCCTTCCCGGCGCCGGGCGGCTCGGTGTGCTCCTGGGTCGCCATCGCCTTCCTGCTCTTCGTCACCTGCCTGATCGCCTACGACGCCGACGCCCGGGTCTGCCTGTACGTGATGGCCGGCTGGGCCGCCGCCCTCGGCATCGGCTGGGCGGTGCTCAAGGGCCGCAACCCGGAGATCACCGAGCCGCGCGGCGAGCCGGAACTCGAACAGATCGGCTGACGGGCGACGCCCCCGACCAGCGCGTTCGCGCGCCTCGCGGACGCCCGGCCGCCCGGGGTGCTCGTGGCACCCGGCGCGGCCACCGCTCAGGGCGTCCGGCATATGGGCCGGTCCGTACCACCCACCGGTACGGACCGGCCCGTTGCCTATGCTGGCCGCATGCTGACCATCACCCAGGCCCTGTACGACCAGATCGTCGCCCATGCGCGCGAGGACCACCCCGACGAGGCGTGCGGCGTGGTGGCCGGCCCCGCGGGCCGGGGCCGCCCCGAGCGGTTCATCCCGATGCTGAACGCGGCCCGCTCGCCGACCTTCTACGAGTTCGACTCGCAGGACCTGCTCAAGCTCTACCGGGAGATGGACGACCGGGACGAGGAGCCGGTGATCGTCTACCACTCCCACACGGCCACCGAGGCCTACCCCTCCCGCACCGACATCGCCTACGCCAACGAGCCCGGCGCCCACTACGTCCTGGTCTCCACGGCGGACACCGACGACGCCGGTGAATTCCAGTTCCGCTCGTTCCGGATCCTGGAAGGCGAGGTCACCGAGGAAGAGGTCGAGGTCGTGGAGGCGTACTGATGCCACATGGCGGACAGAAAGCGTCCGGTGCGTGGGATCACACTCCGGGAGCCGGAGGGGGAATCGATACGATGAGCCCATGGTTCTTCTCGACGTGAGCGAAAAGGCGCCGGGCACGATGCTCGTGGCGCGGCTGCACGTCGACCTGTGCAGGCTGGAAAGCGCCATCTGTTGATCTTCGGCTGCCGCCGTGCGGCCGTGAGCCGCGGCGCGCTGCCGCGTGCCGCCGCGTGCTCTCAGTACCCACGACAAACTTCCGACAGGAGCCCTCAGCCATGGCCATCGAGGTCCGCATCCCGACCATCCTCCGCCAGTACACCGACGGCCAGAAGGCGGTGGAGGGCACCGGGGACACCCTCGCCAAGCTCTTCGCCGACCTCGAGACCCGGCACGCGGGCATCCGGGCCCGCCTCGTCGACAAGGAGAACGGCGACCAGCTGCGCCGCTTCGTCAACGTCTACCTGAACGACGAGGACGTGCGCTTCCTGGACGGCATCGACACCAAGCTCGCCGACGGCGACAGCATCACGATCCTGCCGGCGGTCGCCGGCGGTATGGCCTGATACCCGATGCGCCACGACTCCCCGCTGGCCGCGGTGGGCAACACCCCCCTGGTGCGCCTGCCGCGGCTCTCGCCGTCCGACGACGTGCGCCTGTGGGCCAAGCTGGAGGACCGCAACCCCACCGGCTCGATCAAGGACCGTCCCGCGCTCCACATGGTCGAGCAGGCGGAGAAGGACGGCCGCCTCACCAAGGGCTGCACCATCCTGGAGCCGACCAGCGGCAACACCGGCATCTCGCTGGCCATGGCCGCCAGGCTCAAGGGCTACCGCATCGTCTGCGTGATGCCCGAGAACACCTCGCGGGAGCGCCGGGACCTGCTCGCCATGTGGGGCGCGGAGATCATCGCCTCCCCGGCCGCGGGCGGCTCCAACACCGCCGTACGGGTCGCCAAGGAACTCGCCGCCGAGAACCCGGACTGGGTGATGCTCTACCAGTACGGCAACCCGGACAACGCGGGCGCCCACTACGCGGGCACCGGCCCCGAGATCCTCGCCGACCTGCCCTCGGTCACCCACTTCGTGGCCGGACTCGGCACCACCGGCACCCTGATGGGCGTCGGCCGCTATCTGCGCGAGCACAAGCCGGACGTGCGGATCGTCGCCGCCGAGCCGCGCTACGACGACCTGGTGTACGGGCTGCGCAACCTCGACGAGGGCTTCGTCCCCGAGCTGTACGACGCCTCCGTGCTCACCACCCGCTTCTCGGTGGGCTCCGCCGACGCGGTCACCCGCACCCGCGAGCTGCTCCAGCAGGAGGGCATCTTCGCGGGCGTCTCCACCGGTGCCGCGCTGCACGCGGCGATCGGGGTCGGCAGGAAGGCGGTGCGGGCCGGCGAGAGCGCGGACATCGTGTTCGTCGTCGCCGACGGCGGCTGGAAGTACCTCTCCACCGGCGTCTACACGGCCGCCACCACCGAGGAGGCCATCGAGGCCCTCCAGGGCCAGCTCTGGGCCTGAGCCGTTCCTGATCCCTCAGCCGGCGAGGTGACGGACCCGGTCCCACAGGGCCGGGTCCACCACGCCCACCCGGCGCCGGAAGTCCCGCACGGGCACCTCCCGCAGCTCGCCGGTCTCCAGGAAGCTCGTCCGCCCCGCCGCGTCACCGACCGAGCCCGGCGGCAGCGTGATCACCCCGGCCCGCCCCTCCCGGTGCCGGCTGGTGATCTTCGCGACCAGCACCCGCCGCCCGCGCACCGAGATCACCAGACACGGCCGGTCCTTCGCGCCGTCGGAGTCCTCGTACGGCACGTTCGCCCACCAGATCTCCGCGGGCCGCGGCCCGGCCTCCCGCCCGCGTCCCGTGGGCCGGCCGGGGGGCCGCCGGCTGCCGCCCGGCCGGGGAGGCCGACGGCCGCGTCCCCAGCCGTCGACGACCGTGGCGACGAGCGCGAGCAGTACCACCGCCGCGAAGGCGAGCCACCAGGACGTGTCCATACCGACGACGGTACCGGCGCGCCCTCGCCGTCGCGCGCCCCTTCGGCGGTCCCGTGCGCCCCACTTCCAGCCGAACCGGTGACGCCGCAGGTGAGTTCGCCCACAACGGCCCCTGGCGGAGGAGCGACCCGAGGTTTTGCGCCTTACGCTCGACGGACCGCACGACCCCCGTCTCTCCACACGCGCCAGCGGAGGTTTCTGCTTCATGAAGCTCACCGTCGTCGGCTGCTCGGGGTCGTTCCCGTCCGCGGAATCGGCCTGCTCGAGCTACCTCGTCGAGGCCGACGGCTTCCGGCTGCTCCTCGACATGGGCAACGGCGCCCTCGGCGAGTTGCAGCGCCACTGCGGTCTCTACGACCTCGACGCGATCTTCCTCAGCCATCTGCACGCCGACCACTGCATCGACATGTGCGCCTACTTCGTGGCGCGCTACTACCGGTACGACGGCGGCCGCTGCGCCCCGCTCCCGGTCTACGGACCCGAGGGCACCGAGCACCGGCTCACCACCGCCTACGCCGACACGCCCTCCGCCTCGTCCATGAGCGAGGTCTTCGACTTCCACACGATCAAGCCGTCCACGTTCGAGGTCGGCCCGTTCACCGTGCACACCGAGCGCGTCGCCCACCCCGTGGAGGCCTACGCCATCCGCGTCGAGCACGGCGGCAGGTCGCTGACCTACTCCGGCGACACGGGCGTCACCGGCACGCTGGACGAACTCGCCCGCGACACCGACCTGTTCCTGTGCGAGGCCGCCTTCACCCACGGCAAGGAGAACATCCCCGACCTGCACCTCAACGGCCGCGAGGCGGGTGAGTCCGCCACCCGCGCCCGCGCCCGGCGCCTGGTGCTCACCCACATCCCCCCGTGGACCGACCCGCGGGTCAACCTGACCCACGCGCGCGAGGTCTACGACGGGGTGGTGGAGGTCGCCGCGCCCGGCGCGGTGTACGAGATCTGACGGCGCGAAACGCGCGAAAGGCGGGGCCCGGCCGGTGACGGCCGGGCCCCGCCGCGTGAGCGCGTGCGGGTGACGCCTATTTGCCCTCCGCCTTCTGCAACTCGGCGAGTTCCTCGTCCGACTCGCGGCCGGGCGTTGGCAGGTTGAACTTGGTGATCGCGAACCGGAAGACCACGTAGTAGACGGCCGCGAAGCACAACCCCACCAGGGCCAGGCCCCATGGGTTGCTCGCGATGCCCAGGTTCAGGAAGAAGTCGACCGCGCCGGCCGAGAAGCCGAAGCCGTCCTTCATGCCCAGTGCCCAAGTCAGCGCCATCGAGACGCCGGTGAGCACCGCGTGGATGGCGTACAGCGCCGGGGCGATGAACATGAAGGTGAACTCGATCGGCTCGGTCACACCGGTGACGAACGACGTGAGCGCGAGCGAGAACATCATGCCGCCGACGACCTTGCGGCGCTCGGGGCGGGCGCAGTGCACGATCGCCAGGCAGGCGGCGGGCAGCGCGAACATCATGATGGGGAAGAAGCCCGTCATGAACTGACCGGCGCTCGGGTCACCGGCCAGGAAGCGGGCGATGTCGCCGCTCTTGCCCTCGTAGTCGCCGGCCTGGAACCAGGGGAAGGAGTTCAGCAGGTGGTGCATGCCGACCGGGATCAGCGCGCGGTTGGCGACACCGAAGATGCCCGCGCCGACCGCGCCCGAGCCGACCAGCCACTCGCCGAAGTTGTGCAGGCCGGTGCCGAGGACCGGCCAGATGTAGCCGAAGACGATGCCGAGGATCAGGCCCGCGAAGGCGGACAGGATCGGAACCAGGCGCCGGCCGCCGAAGAAGCCTGCCCAGTCGGGCAGCCTGGTCCGGTAGAAGCGCTGGTACAGCAGCGCGACCACGAGGCCCATCACCACGCCGCCGAGGACCTTCGCGTCCACGGGCGCGTCCGTCATGACGACCTTGCCGTCGACGACCTGCGCCACCTGCGGCAGGTTCTTGTCGGTGAACGTGGCCAGTACGTTCTTGAAGGCCAGGTAGCCGACGACCGCCGCCAGCGCCGTCGAGCCGTCCGACTTCTTGGCGAAGCCGATCGCGATGCCCACGGCGAACAGCAGCGCCATGTTGTCGAGGATGGCGTTGCCGCCGGCCGCCATGAACCCGGCTATCTTCGTCAGGAACGTGGGGAACTCCGGGCGGCCCAGCATGTCGGTGTTGCCGAGGCGCACCAGCAGCGCGGCGGCGGGCAGCACCGCGACCGGCAGCATCAGGCTGCGGCCGATGCGCTGCAGCACGGCCATCACGCCGGCGCCCTTCTTCTTCTCGGCCGCGGGCGCGGCACTGGGCGTGGTCACAGCATCCTCCAGGGGGCAGGGCGCGCCGCCCGGTCGTACGGAGTGGATGGGGACGGCGTTGGCGCAGGTCTAAACCACTGAGTGGTGTAGACCTGTTGTAGCACGATGAAGGCCGGGTGAGGAACCCGCGATCGCGCGACCGGGAGGCTACGCCCCGTGCCGGATCCGGGGCACTGCCGGGCCCCGGCGAGGGCATGCCGAAGGCCCCCGGACCAACGGTCCGAGGGCCTTCGCGAGACCAGGATCCAAGGGTACGCGAGGTCTACACCTTCGTGACGTCCTCCACCTCGTCCTCCGGCTCCCGCCCCGGGGTCTTCAGGTCGAACCTGGTGATCGCGAACCGGAAGACCAGGTAGTACACCGCCGCGAAGCACAGGCCGATCGGGATGATCAGCCACGGTCTCGTCGCCAGGTTCCAGTTGATGACGTAGTCGATCAGCCCCGCCGAGAAGCTGAACCCGTCCTTCACGCCGAGCCCCCACGTCACCGCCATCGACACACCCGTCAGCACCGCGTGCGCCGCGTACAGCAGCGGGGCGATGAACAGGAAGGAGTACTCCAGCGGCTCCGTGATCCCCGTCACGAACGAGGTCAGCGCGACCGAGAGCATCAGACCGCCGACCTCCTTGCGCCGGTGCGGCTTCGCGCAGTGCGTGATCGCCAGGGCCGCCGCCGGCAGCGCGAACATCATGATCGGGAAGAAGCCGGTCGTGAACTGACCCGCGTTCGGATCGCCCGCCAGGAACATGTTGATGTCCCCGTGCACCACCGTGCCGTCCGGCTTCGTGTACGAACCGAACTGGAACCACATCGGCACGTTCAGGAACTGATGCAGGCCGATCACCAGCAACGCCCGGTTCGCCAGCCCGAACACGCCCGCGCCCCACGCGCCCAGCCCGGTCAGCCAGTCGCTGAAGCTCTCCAGCGCGTCACCGATGGGCGGCCACACCCACAGGCACAGCGCGGCGAACACGATCGCCACGAACGCCATGATGATCGGCACCAGCCGCCGCCCGTTGAAGAAGCCGAGCCAGTCCACCAGCCTGGTGCGGTGGAAGCGCTGCCAGAAGTACGCCGCCATCAGCCCCATCACGATGCCGCCGAAGACACCCGGGTTCTGGAAGGTGAACGCGGTCACCGTCCCCGAGCCGTCGGTCAGCCGGCAGCCGATCTGCGGGATCGCCTCCGACCCCGAGGGGCAGTCCTCCGGGAACTGCCGCAGCACGTTGTAGTAGACGAGGAACCCCGCCACCGCCGCCAGCGCCGTCGAACCGTCGGACTTCCTCGCCATCCCGATGGCCACGCCCACGCAGAACAGCAGCGGCAGCCCCAGCGACCCGTCGAGCAGCGCGCCGCCCGCGCCGGTCATCACCTTCGAGACGTTCGACCAGCCGAGGCCGTCGTCCCCGAACACGTCCGGCTGCCCCAGCCGGTTGAGAATGCCCGCGGCGGGCAGGACCGCGATGGGCAACTGAAGGCTGCGGCCCATCTTCTGCAAGCCCTGGAACGCCTTGTTCCAGTGGACTCGGGCGGGACTGGCCGCGCTGTCGGCACTCATCCGGTCTCCATCCGGTCGCTCGGGAGTCCCCTTGTGCGGGAGGAGGTTGGGCAGCCGTCGTAAGGTGGTGTAGACCAGCTGACGGACGGTTCCGCTGTCGTGACGCCATCATTGGGTACCCGCCGCATGGTCGCTCGCGAAGCTGGGCCAACTGTGGGTTACTGCGACAAAGCGGTCCGGATCAGGGAGAAGGAACATGGCCAGCAAGGCTGAGAAGATCGTCGCCGGCCTCGGCGGCATCGACAACATCGACGAGATCGAAGGCTGCATCACCCGCCTGCGCACCGAGGTCAACGACCCCGCGCTGGTCGACGAGACCGCCCTGAAGGCCGCCGGCGCCCACGGCGTCGTCAAGATGGGCACCGCCATCCAGGTCGTCATCGGCACCGACGCCGATCCGCTCGCCGCGGAGATCGAAGACATGATGTGAGCCACCGCCCGGGGGTGTTGTCCGGATCGGGTCGCGGCAGTCCTGCGGCCCCACGTCCGCGGCATGATCCGGACGGCACCCCCTAAGCTCTCCCGCATGTCACGCATCGACGGCCGCACCTCCCAGCAGCTCCGCCCCGTCACCATCGAACGCGGCTGGAGCAAACACGCCGAAGGATCCGTCCTCGTCTCCTTCGGCGACACCAAGGTCCTCTGCAGCGCCTCCCTCACCGAGGGCGTCCCACGCTGGCGCAAGGGCAGCGGCGAGGGCTGGGTCACCGCCGAGTACGCCATGCTTCCCCGCGCCACCAACACCCGCGGCGACCGCGAGTCGGTCAGGGGCCGCATCGGCGGCCGCACCCACGAGATCAGCCGGCTCATCGGCCGCTCCCTGCGCGCCGTCGTCGACCACAAGTCGCTCGGCGAGAACACCGTCGTCCTGGACTGCGACGTCCTCCAGGCCGACGGCGGCACCCGCACGGCGGCGATCACGGGCGCCTACGTCGCGCTGGCCGACGCCATCGCCTGGGCCCAGGGCAGGAAGCTCGTCAAGGCCGGCCGCAAGCCCCTCACCGGCACCGTCTCCGCCGTCTCCGTCGGCATCGTCGCGGGCGCCCCGCTCCTCGACCTCTGCTACGAGGAGGACGTCCGCGCCGACACCGACATGAACGTCGTGTGCACCGGCGACGGCCGCTTCGTCGAGATCCAGGGCACCGCGGAGGCCGAGCCCTTCGACCGCGACGAACTCAACGCCCTGCTCGACCTCGCCGCCGCCGGCTGCGCGGACCTCGCCCGGCTCCAGCGCGAGGCCCTCGACACGGTCCTCGGCGAGCGCTAGGAGGCGACCAGCGGCAAAGGGAACGCCAAGGACACCAAGGGCGTCCCAAGGAAAGGCGGTTGAAGGCGCAACTCCGCCGGCCGCCGCCGCGTCACTAGCAGTACGGACGTACGGTCCACCACCGTACGTCCGAAGCCGCACGTACCCGGGCCGTCCGGCCCTGTCCCCAGGGGAGGACCGAGAAGCATGGGCGCGACCCGCCACCGCCGCCTTCGCCGTACCGCCGTCACCGTCGCGACCGCGGCGGCCCTCGCCCTGACGGCCGGGCTCACCACCGGCTGCGACGCCGTCGACAAGGCGCTCGACTGCGTCCGCACCGCCGACGCCATCGCCGACAGTGTCACCGAACTCCAGCAGGCCGTGGAGGACGCGTCCGACGACCCGACGCAACTCGAGGAATCCCTCGACTCCATAGACGACAACCTCGGCAGGATCGGCGACCGGACCGACCACGCCGACCTCGACAAGGCGGTCGACGGCCTCGGCGAGGCGGTCGACAACGTCCGCACCTCGGTCGAGAACGGCGACACCACCCCCGACCTCAGCCCCGTCACCGAGGCGGCGGGTGAACTGACCAAGGTCTGCACGCCGTGACGGACGGGCTCCGCGGTCCCGGATACTGGCCCTCATGACCCGCCTGATCCTCGCAACCCGCAACGCCGGGAAGATCACCGAACTGAGGGCCGTCCTCACCGACGCCGGCCTGCCCCACGACCTGGTCGGCGCGGACGCCTGCCCCGACCTCCCCGATGTCAGGGAAACCGGCGTCACCTTCGCCGAGAACGCCCTCCTCAAGGCCCACACCCTGGCCCGCGCCACCGGCCTGCCCGCCGTCGCCGACGACTCCGGCCTCTGCGTCGACGTGCTCAACGGCGCGCCCGGCATCTTCTCCGCCCGCTGGTCCGGCACCCACGGGGACGACAGGGCCAACCTCGACCTCCTCCTCGCCCAGATCGCCGACATCGCCGACGAGCACCGGGGCGCCCACTTCGCCTGCGCGGCCGCCCTGGCCCTGCCCGACGGCACGGAGCGGGTGGTCGAGGGACAGCTGAGGGGCACCCTGCGCCACGCCCCCGCCGGCACGGGCGGGTTCGGCTACGACCCGATCCTCCAGCCGGAGGGCGAGAGCCGTACCTGCGCCGAGCTGAGCGCGCGGGAGAAGAACGCGATCAGCCATCGCGGCAAGGCGTTCCGGGCACTGGTGCCGGTGGTGCGGGACCTGCTCGGCTGAGCAGCCGACGAACATACTGGTGCGGCCGGAGGGACTCGAACCCTCACGGGAGTTACCCCACTGGGACCTAAACCCAGCGTGACTGCCAATTCCACCACGGCCGCCCGGCGCTGCTGCCCGGCCATGCTACTGGCCGGGCGGCACCGTCAGATCCCCAAGTCCTTGATGATCTTCGCCACGTGGCCCGTCGCGCGGACGTTGTACAGGGCGCGTTCGACCTTGCCGTCCTCGTCCACGACGACCGTCGAGCGGATGACGCCCAGGTACGTCCTGCCGTAGTTCTTCTTCTCGCCGAAGGCGCCGTACGCGTCCAGGACCTTCTTGTCCGGGTCGGCGAGGAGGGTCACCTTGAGGGATTCGCTCTCGCGGAACCTGGCCAGCTTCTCCGGCGTGTCCGGCGAGATGCCGATCACGTCGTACCCGGCGCCGGCCAGCAGGTCGAGGTTGTCCGTGAAGTCGCAGGCCTGCTTGGTGCAGCCGGGGGTAAGCGCGGCAGGGTAGAAGTAGACGATGACCTTGCGGCCCCGGTGGTCGGACAGGGACACCTCGTTGCCGTCGGCGTCCGGGAGGGTGAAGGCGGGGGCCGGGTCCCCGCTCTGGAGTCGCTCGCTCATCGATCCAGCGTAACCGGGGGTCCTGACAGTGCGGCGAGGGCCGGAGCTGACAGACTGTCCGGAACAGCGTCAGCAGACTTCGGAGGCCGTACGGTGGCGGACACGTCGGACATCAGAACCCCGGCGCAGATCGAGGCGGACATCAAGCGCCGCCGCGAGGTGCTGGCCGAGACGCTCGACGAGATCGGGATGCGGGTGCACCCGAAGACGATCGTGGGCGATGCCAAGGCCAAGGTCGCCTCCAGCGTCGACCACACCCTCGGACGGGCGTACGTCGAGGTCAACAGGGTGGTCAGCGAGGTGAGGTCGCAGTTCGTGGACGAGGAGGGCTCGCCGCGCCTGGAGCGGGTCGTGCCCGCCGCGCTCGTCGTGGCCGGCGTGGTGGGGCTGCTCGCCCTCGGCGGCACCCGGCGGCGCAGGCGCTGAGCGCGGGCAGGTAGGTTCAGGGCGTGAGCGCCAAGAGAAACGAGCACAGTTCCCCGGACGACAAGCTGCCCATCCGGATGCTGCACGACCGCGTACTCGTGCGGCAGGACACCAGCGAGGGCGAACGGCGTTCCGGGGGCGGGATCCTGATCCCCGCCACGGCGGCCGTCGGCCGCCGGCTGGCCTGGGCCGAGGTCGTCGCGGTGGGACAGAACGTACGGACCGTGGAGCCGGGCGACCGGGTCCTGTACGACCCGGAGGACCGCGCGGAGGTCGAGGTGCGGGGCGTGGGCTATGTGCTCATGCGCGAGCGCGACCTGCACGCCGTGGCCGCGGACCGCTTCGAGGGCTCGGAGGACTCCACCGGGCTGTATCTGTAGGGCAGTCGGAAAAAGGGGCTGGTGACCACGGTCACCAGCCCCTTTTTCCGCTTGTCGGCACCGCGCGCCGTCACGGCCGCCGGGGTGTGATGGGGATGCCGGCGATCGTCCCGGTGTCCGGGTCGCCGCCGCCGGCGCCCGTGGTGTCGCCGCCCTCGGTGCCGCCGCCGTTCGACGCGTCGTCGCCGCCTCCGTCGCCGCCGCCCGTGGGACCGGGTTCGCCGGTGTCGCCGCCGGTGGTGGCGCCGCCGTCCGGCGGGTTGCCGGTGTCGCCGCCGGTGTCGCCCGGCGGGGTGCTCGCGCCGCCGGTGTTGCCCGGGGCCCGGCTGCCGGTGCCCTCGTCGCCGGTGGCTCCGTCGTCCGGGGTGCCGCTCTCGTCGCCGGTGCCCGGCGTGGTGGAGGAATCGCCGGACGGGGGCGCGGTCACCTCGGCGCCCGTCTGGAGTCGCAGGTCGAAGTCGGTGACCGGTTCGCCCTTGAGGGCGTCGCGGGTGTACTGGCCCCAGATCTCCGCGGGCGGGCCGCCGCCGTTGATCCGTTGCAGGCCCAGCGCGCCGTACAGCGACTTGTGGGCGGCGGTTTCCGGGTCCTGGCCCATGACGGAGACGACGGTGGCGAGTTCGGGCGTGTAGCCGGCGAACCAGGCGGCCGTGTCCTCCTCGGCGGTGCCGGTCTTGCCGGCCGCGGGCCGGCCCGCGGCCTGGGCGGCGGTGGCGGTGCCGTTCTCGACGACGCTGCGCAGCACGGACGTGGTCGTGTCGGCGGCCTCGCGGCTGACGGCCTGGCGCTCGCGCCGCTCGGGCAGCGCGATCTCCTGCCTGCCGTCCTTGGTGACCTTCTCGATCAGCGTGTACGTGCCGTGCTTGCCGTGGTTGGCGATGGTCGCGTACGCCTCGGCCATGTCGAGGGGGCTCGCGGTGGCGACGCCGAGGGCGATCGAGGGGGACGCGGTCAGCTCGGGGGTGTTCTTGGAGAGCCCCAGGTCGATCGCGGTCTGCTGGACCTTGTCGGAGCCGACGTCCACGGCCATCTGGGCGTACACGGCATTGATGGACTTGTCGGTGGCCTCGCGGACGGTGACGTTGCCGTAGTCGCGGTGGTCCTCGTTCTCCGGGGCGTAGCGGCCGCCGCTCCAGCCCTGGACGGGGCGCTCGCTGGTGCCGTCGTAGGTCGTGTTCGGGTTGATCACACGGCCGTCCTGGGTCCGGGAGTGGTTCTCGACGGCGGACGTGAACACGAAGGGCTTGAAGGTGGAGCCGACCTGGAAGTCGCGGCGGGTGGCGTTGGGCGTGTACTGCTTGACGTAGTCGATGCCGTTGTACATCGCGACGACCTTGCCGGTCTTCGGGTCGACGGAGGCGCCGCCCGCGCGGACGTAGGCGTCGACCTTGCGCTCCTTGTCCAGCTTGGACATGAGCTTGTCGTCGACGGCCTTGACGAAGGCGTCCTGCTTGTCCTTCTGCAGGGTGGTGGTGATGCGGTAGCCGCCGCGGTCGAGTTCCTCCTCGCCGACGATCTTGTTCTTGACCAGGTGGTCCTTGACGATGCCGACGACGTATCCGCGCTGTCCGGACATGCCGGTGGAGACCGTGTTCGCCTTCGGCGCCGGGAACTTCGCGGCGGCGCGGTCGGAGGCGCTGAGCCAGCCCTTGTCGACCATGCCGTTCATCACGTAGTTCCAGCGGGCCTCGGCGGCCGGCCGGTTCTCGGGGTGGGCGACGACGTCGTACTGGCTGGGGGCGTTGAGCAGGGAGGCGAGGTAGGCGCCCTGGCCGGCGGTGAGGTCCTTGGCGTCGATGCCGTAGTAGGCCTGGGCGGCGGCCTGGATGCCGTAGGCGCCGCGGCCGAAGAAGCTGGTGTTGAGGTAGCCCTCCAGGATCTCGCTCTTGCTCTTCTCCCGGTCGAGCTTGATCGAGATGAAGAACTCCTTCACCTTGCGGCTGACGGTCTGCTCCTGGGCGAGGTAGTAGTTCTTGACGTACTGCTGGGTGATGGTGGAGCCGGACTGCTTGCCCTTGCCGGTCGCGGTGTTCCAGCCGGCCCGGACCATGGCCCCCGGGTCGATGGCGGACTCGCTGTAGAAGTCGCGGTCCTCGGCGGCCAGGACGGCGTGCTGGGCGTCCTTGGAGATGCGGGAGAGGCCGACGCTCTCCCGGTTGACCTCGCCGTCGCGGGCGAGGACGCTGCCGTCGGCGTACAGGTAGACGTTGCTCTGCTTGGTCGCGAGCGCGTTGGCGGCCGGGATCTGGACCAGGTGGTAGCCGAGGAAGAAGCCGCCGACCACCAGCAGGAGGCCGACGACGACGGTGCTCAGCACGATGCGCCAGGTCGGGATCAGCCGGCGCCATCCGGTGCGCTTGGGCCGCTTGGGCTTCGGCGTCCTGCCCGGCTGCCCCGCCGGACCCTCGCCGGCCGCCCGTGGCTCTCTCGGCGCCCAGCCCTGGTTCGGCTGCTCCGGCTGCGGCTCGTCGCTCATCTCGTGCACGGACTCCTGTTTCACTTCGTACGGTTTTCGCATCGTACGGTTTTCGCGTCGTACGGTCTGGTCTCGTACGGCCTTGTACGCCTCTGCGTCCTCTGCGGCTTCTACGCCTTCTGAGGTCCTCTGAAGAAGACTCTCGCACCGGGCGTTCCGTTCCCACTCGACGGCACACCCGTGAAATTCCGTGGCACGGAACGCCGCGTTCCCCGTAGGCTCCTGCGCTTTGGTGCCGGTCGGGAGGGGGAGGACGGTGGATGCGGGCTCGGGGCGGTTGTACGTGGCCGTCGCGGCGGGAGGATTCCGACGGTACGCGACGTATCGGGCGGCCACCGCCGCCGGGGTGTTCACCAACACGGTCTTCGGACTGATCCTGGTGTACACCTATCTGGCTCTGTGGGACGAGAAACCGCAGCTCGGAGGGTACGACCAGGCGCAGGCCGTGACCTATGTGTGGCTCGGGCAGGCCCTGCTGGCCGCGGTGGCGATCGGCGGCGGCGGATTCGAGGACGAGCTGATGGAGCGCATCCGTACGGGTGACATCGCCGTCGATCTGTACCGGCCGGCCGACCTCCAGTTGTGGTGGCTCGCGGCCGACGTGGGGCGGGCGCTGTTCCAACTGGCGGGGCGCGGGGTGCTGCCGTTCGCCTTCGGGGCGCTGTTCTTCCCGATGGCGCTGCCGCGCGAGGCCGCCACCTGGATGGCGTTCCTGGTGGCGGTGGGGCTGGCGATGGTGGTGGGTTTCGCGCTGCGGTATCTGGTGGCGCTCTCGGCGTTCTGGCTCCTCGACGGCCAGGGGGTGACGCAGATGGCGTGGCTGGCCGGGATGTTCTGCTCGGGGATGCTGCTGCCGCTGAACGTGTTCCCGGGCACGCTCGGCGAGATCGTGCGGGCGCTGCCGTGGTCGTCGCTGCTCCAGGCGCCGGCCGACGTGCTGCTCGGCGAGGCCGAGCCGCTGGGGACGTTCCTCTTCCAGGCGTCCTGGGCGGTGGCGCTGCTGGCGCTCGGGCGGCTGGTGCAGTCGGCGGCGACGCGACGGGTGGTGGTCCAGGGTGGCTGAGGCGACGGGCACACGGGTGCGGCGCGGCCGGGCCGCGGAGGGGCTGCGCGCGTACGGACTGATCGCCATGATGTGGATCCGGTCGACGATGACCTACCGGGCGTCCTTCGCGCTGACCACCTTCGGGAACTTCGCGATGACCGCGCTGGACTTCGTGGCGATCCTGCTGATGTTCTCCCGCGTCGACGTGCTGGGCGGCTGGTCGCTGCCCGAGGTGGCGTTCCTGTACGGGCTGTCCGGGGTCGCCTTCGGCCTCGCCGACCTGGCGATCGGCTCGATGGACCGGCTGGGGCGCCGGGTGCGCGACGGCACGCTGGACACGCTGCTGGTGCGCCCGGTGCCGGTCCTCGCCCAGGTCGCGGCGGACCGCTTCGGGCTGCGCCGGCTGGGCCGGGTGGCGCAGGGGCTGCTGGTGCTGGGCTACGCGCTGGTGGTCGTCGACATCGACTGGACGGCGGCGAAGCTGCTGCTGATTCCGGTGGCGCTGCTCAGCGGGGCCGGCATCTTCTGCGCGGTGTTCGTGGCGGCGGCGGCCTTCCAGTTCGTGGCGCAGGACGCCTCCGAGGTGTCCAACGCCTTCACCTACGGCGGTACGACGATGCTGCAGTACCCGCCGGCGGTGTTCGCGCCGGACCTGGTGCGGGGAGTGACCTTCGTGCTGCCGCTGGCCTTCGTGAACTGGCTGCCGGCGAGCTATGTGCTGGGGCGGCCCTATCCGCTCGACCTGCCCGCGTGGGTGGCGTTCGCGCCGCCGCTGGTGGCCGTGGCCTGCTGTGTGCCGGCGGGGCTGGCGTGGCGGGCGGGCCTTCGTTCGTATCGGAGTACGGGGAGTTGAGAGCGTTGGCCGAGAGCGACACCGCGGGGCCGGGTACCGGGGCCTTCATCGAGCTGGACGGCGTCGAGAAGGTCTTCGACGTGCGCAAGAAGACGGGCTTTCTGAAACGGGAGCTGCGGCGGGTGCGGGCCGTGGACGGGCTGTCGTTCACCGTGGCGCGCGGCGAGATGGTCGGCTACATCGGCCCGAACGGCGCCGGGAAGTCGACGACGATCAAGATGCTCACCGGCATCCTGACGCCGAGCGGGGGCCGGCTGCGGGTGGCCGGCATCGACCCGTCCCGCGAGCGGATGCGGCTGGCGCACCGCATCGGAGTGGTGTTCGGGCAGCGCACGACCCTGTGGTGGGACCTGCCGCTGGCCGACTCCTACCGGCTGATGCACCGCATGTACCGCATCCCGGACGCCCGTTACCGGGAGAACCTGGAGCGCTGCGTGGAACTCCTCCAGCTCCACGAGCTGCTGGACGTGCCGGTGCGGCAACTGTCGCTGGGGCAGCGGATGCGCGGCGACATCGCGGCCGCGCTGCTGCACGATCCCGAGGTGCTGTACCTGGACGAGCCGACGATCGGCCTCGACGTGGTGTCCAAGGCCAAGGTGCGGGGCTTCCTGCGGGACCTGAACGCGGAGCGCGGCACGACGGTGCTGCTGACCACGCACGACCTCCAGGACATCGAGCAGTTGTGCTCGCGGGTGATGGTCATCGACCACGGGCGGCTGATGTACGACGGCGCGCTGGGCGGGCTGCACGAGGCGGGGGAGAGCGAGCGGACGCTCGTGGTGGACCTGGAGCGGGAGTTGCCGCCGATCGAGGCGCCGACGCCCGCGTGGGTGGTGCGGGTGGAGGGGCCCCGGCAGTGGCTGGCGTTCCCGGCGTCGGCCTCGGCGGCGGCTCTCGTGGCGCGGATCGCGGCCCGGTATCCCCTGGTGGACCTGTCGGTTCGGGAGCCGGACATCGAGTCGGTGATCGCCAAGATGTATGCGGAACGCACGAGCGCGTAGTCTCCGGCGCGGCGACCTCGTAGGCTGCTGTACATGACCGACGACGCCCCGGAACTCCGCGCATCCGACGCCGACCGTGAACGAGTCGCCGAGGTCCTGCGGGACGCCCTCGCGGAGGGGCGTCTGGACATGACCGAATTCGAGGAGCGGCTGGACGCCACGTACAGCGCGCGGACCTACGGGGAGCTGGCGCCGATCACCCGCGACCTGCCGACCGGCGCGAAGGGCCCGGCACCCCGGGTGTCGATGACCAAGGAACCCGGGCCCGGCGGCGAGAACTGGGCGGACCGGATCACCGGCGGCGAGGCGTCGTCCTCGTGGGCGGTCGCCGTGATGTCCGGGTTCCAGCGCAAGGGCCGCTGGACGGTGCCCAAGCGGTTCACCTCCTTCGCGTTCTGGGGCGGCGGCGAGATCGACCTGCGCGAGGCGCTCTTCGCCGAGCGCGAGGTCGTGATCAACTGCATCGCGATCATGGGCGGGATGAACGTGGTCGTGCCGCAGGGCGTCGAGGTGGTCGTGCGCGGCATCGGGATCATGGGCGGCTTCGACCACAGCGAGGAGGGCGTCTCCGGGGAACCGGGCGCACCGCGCGTCGTCGTGACCGGCTTCGCCTTCTGGGGCGGCGTCGGCGTCGAACGCAAGCTGCGGCGGGCGGAGCGGCAGCGGCTGAAGGAGGAGCGCCGCCAGGAGAAGCTGGACCGCAGGGCCGCCCGGCAGGAACTGCACGCCGCGTACCGCGAGGAGGCGGAGGAGACCCAGCGCGAGATGCTGGAGCGCCGGCGCGAGCTGATGAGGGACCAGCACCACCTGCTGCGCGACCACCGCGACCACCGCAGGCGCCACAAGGACTAGGACGAACCGGGGGCGCAGTCCAGGGTCCCGGCGGGTCACAGGCGGGCCGCTGCCGCGCCCTTCAGGGTGTTCAGATCGAGGGTCCGGCCCATCCGCGCGTACCCCTTGTCACTGGGGTGCAGATGGTCGCCGCTGTCGTAGTCGGCGCGCAGCCGGCGCGGGTCGTAGGGGTCCCGCAGGGCCTTGTCGAAGTCGACGACCGCGTCGAACACGCGGCCCGAGCGGATCTCCTCGTTGACCGACCGCCGTATCGCCTCGCGGGCCCGCGTGTACCCGCTGTGACGGCCGAACGGCGTGATCGTCGCGCCGACGACCTTCAGCCCGTGCGCGTGCGCCTGGTCGGTCATGGCGCGCAGGCCGGCGAGGATGCCGTCGCGGTCGGCGAGTCCCGGGCTGTGCAGGATGTCGTTGACGCCGAGGGCGATGACGACGGCCTTGACGTTGGTGCGGCCCAGCACGTCCCGCTGGAAGCGGCTCACCGCGCTCGGGTTGCCGGGCGGCCGGCCCGACCTGCCGGTCAGGATCCGGTTGCCGCTGATGCCCTCGTTGACGACGCCGTAGTGGGGGACGCCGCGCCGGCTCCCGGCCGCCTCGTGCAGCCGCCCGGCGAGCACGTCGGTCCAGCGGCGGTTGGCGTTCGGCGCGGAGCCGAAGCCGTCGGTGATCGAGTCGCCGATCGCGACGACGGTGCCGTCGGCCTCGTGGCTCAGCACGTCCAGCGCGGTCAGATACCGCCAGTACGGCGTCTCGGTCGTGTACGCGGCGGAGCCGGCGTCCGCCGTGCGGTCGCCGACGGCGAGATAGCTGGTCTGCCGTGCCTGCGGGTGGTAGGTGACCGGCCCGGACGGCACGGGGGAGTACGTGGTGACCAGGACGTCCGCGCCGTACGGCACGGCGATGCGGGCGGCGTCGCTCGTCACCTGTCCGCCCGCGGGGATGCTCACCCGCGGGCTGCCGCCGAAGGTGAGCCGGCGCATGGTCTTGGCCAGCGCGGCGGCGGAGCCGGGGCCCGCGGCGAGGGCGATGGAGGCGTGCGTGACGGTCAGCGGCGACTGCCCGTAGAGGTTGGACAGGGTGATCCGCGCGCCGGTGCCGCCGATCCCGGCATGCACCACGTTGCGCACCGAGCGGCCCGCCATGCCGGTCGTCCCGGTGCCCGGCTCGGCCGCGGCCGGCGCGGTGGACCACGCGCCGACCCAGGTGCCCGTGGACGCGGGAGCGGCCTCGCCCCGTGGGGCACGGCCGCCCGCGACCGGTGCGTGGTCCTTGGCGCCGTCGTCCGTGGACGCGCCGACGTATATCGCCGCGGAGATCGCCACTATCAGGGTGACGATCGCGGCGAGCAGGGCACGGTGCTTGGTGGGGGGAGTCCCCGCACTCCCGTGACGACCCCGGGTCATGCTGTGGTGTTCTCCTCGGGCGAGGGGAGCCCCGAGGCTCCGGTCCGATGAATCCATGATGCGGCATGGGCCGGGGGAAGGCCGCGGGAGCCCCGGGCGTTCCCCTCCCGGACAGACGCCGGGAACTTGTGTTCCGTTCCAGGAGTCGGTCAGGAAGGGACAATGTGTACGGGACGGATGAGCGAACGGTGGAGTGGATGGAACGCACGAAAGCGGAACTGCCCGAGAGTTCCGGGGCGGCCGGGCAGGACACGGCGGAGGGCGGCCGGACCACCGCGCCGGGATCCGCGACCGGCGCCGTCCGCGACCGTGCGATGACCTCCTTCAGCCCGGCCGACGAGGTCAAACAGCGCGGCGTGCGCCGTATGAAACTCACCGCCACCGGCATGCTGCTGTTCGTCGCCGTGGTCTACGCCCTGACCGAGTGGGCCGCCCACCGGGGCGCGGGCGCCTGGGCCGGCTATGTCTCCGCCGCCGCCGAGGCCGGCATGGTCGGCGCGCTCGCCGACTGGTTCGCGGTCACCGCCCTCTTCCGGCACCCGCTGGGGCTGCGCATCCCGCACACCGCGATCATCCCCACCAAGAAGGACCAGCTGGGCGTCTCGCTGGGCGAGTTCGTCGGCGAGAACTTCCTCTCCGAGGACGTTCGTACGCGGCCGGCTGCGCGCCGTCGGCATCGGCAGCCGGCTCGGCGCCTGGCTCGCCGTGCCCGAGCATGCCGACCGGGTGACCGCCGAGCTGTCGGCCGCCCTGCGCGGCGCCCTGACCGTGCTGCGGGACTCGGACGTGCAGGCGGTGGTGGGGGAGGCGATCACCCGCCGCGCCGACGCGCAGGAGATAGCCCCCGGCATCGGCAAGATGCTGGACCGGGTCGTCACCGACGGCGGCCACCGGCGCGCCGTCGACCTGATCGTCTCCCGCGCCCACGACTGGCTGATCCTGCACGGCGACTCCGTGATGGACGCCGTGCAGGGCGGGGCACCCGGATGGACGCCCCGGTTCGTGGACAAGAAGATCGGCGACCGCGTCTACAAGGAGCTGCTGCGCTTCGTCACCGAGATGCGCGACATGCCCGCCCACCCCGCGCGCGGCGCCCTCGACCGCTTCCTCACCGACTTCGCCTCCGACCTCCAGTCCGACACGGAGACCCGCGCGCGCGTGGAGCGGCTGAAGACCGAGGTGCTGGGCCGCGGCGAGGTCCAGGACCTGATCGCGTCCGCCTGGACGGCCGTACGATCCATGATCGTCTCGGCGGCGGAGGACGAGCGCAGCGAACTGCGGCTGCGGGTACGGGCCTCGCTGCTGTCCCTGGGCGCCCGGATGGCCTCCGACCCCAAGGTGCAGGGCAAGGTCGACGGGTGGGTCGAGGGCGCCGCGGTGTACGTGGTCACCACCTACCGCCGGGAGATCACCTCCCTGATCACCGACACGGTGGCGGGCTGGGACGCCGAGCACACCACCAGGAAGATCGAGGCGAACATCGGCCGCGACCTCCAGTTCATCCGCATCAACGGCACGGTGGTCGGCTCGCTGGCCGGGCTGCTGATCTACACGTTCTCCCGCATGCTGGGGGCGTAGAGCCCGCCCGGCAGACCCGGGTCTCCGGCACGGCGGGCGTGTTTCTCCTGCGCACAGGCGCGGGGGGAGGCGTTCGTCCGACGGAGAGGGAGCCATGGCAGGAGAGTCGTCGTCGGCCTCGGAGCCCGCCTTCACCGGGGCCGTCACCACGGCCGTCCCGGCCCGCCTGGACCGGCTGCCCTGGTCCCGCTGGCACTGGATGATCGTGATCGGCCTCGGCACCGCCTGGATCCTGGACGGCCTGGAAGTCACGATCATCGGCAACATCGCCGGACGCATCGCCGAGGACGGCAGCGGCCTGGCCATCAGCTCGGCCCAGATCACCGGCCTCGCCGCCGCCCTGTACGTGGCGGGCGCATGCTCCGGCGCCCTGTTCTTCGGCTGGCTGACCGACCGCCACGGCCGCAGGAAGCTGTTCATGATCACGCTGGTGCTCTATCTGGCGGCGACCGCGCTGACCGCGGTCTCCTTCGAGTCCTGGTGGTTCTTCCTCTTCCGCTTCCTCACCGGCTTCGGCATCGGCGGCGAGTACGCGGCGATCAACTCCGCGATCGACGAGCTGATCCCCTCCCACTACCGGGGCCGGGTCGACCTCGTCATCAACGGCAGCTACTGGCTCGGCGCGATCGGCGGCGCCCTGCTGTCCATCGTGATGCTGGACACCGACATCTTCCCCAAGGACCTCGGATGGCGGCTCAGCTTCTCCCTCGGTGTGCTCCTGGGCCTGCTGGTGCTCCTGGTGCGCCGGCATGTCCCGGAGAGCCCGCGGTGGCAGTTCATCCACGGCCAGGGTGAGAAGGCCGACGCACTCGTCTCCTCCGTCGAACGCAGGATCGAGGAGGAGAAGGGCGAGAAGCTGCCGCCACCGGCCGGTGAGATCACCATCCACCAGCGCAAGAGCGTCGGGTTCGGCCTGATCGCCAAGACCGTCTTCGGCCGCTACCCGCGCCGCGCGGTCCTCGGCCTCTCGCTCTTCGTCGGCCAGGCCTTCCTCTACAACGCCATCACCTTCGGCTTCGGCACCATCCTCATCACCTTCTTCGACGTGCCGACCGGCAGCACCGGCTACTACTTCGCCGTCATCGCCGCGGGCAACTTCATGGGCCCGCTGCTGCTCGGCCACCTCTTCGACACGGTCGGCCGCCGGATCATGATCTCCAGCACCTATCTGCTCTCCGGCCTGCTGCTGTTCGGCACGGCCTGGCTCTTCGACCGCGGCTCGCTCACGGCCACGACGATGACGGCCTGCTGGTGCGTGGTGCTGTTCTTCGCGTCGGCGGGCGCCTCCAGCGCGTACCTGACCGTCTCCGAGATCTTCCCCATGGAGACCCGGGCCATGGCCATCGCCTTCTTCTACGCCCTCGGCACCGCCGCCGGCGGGATCAGCGGCCCGCTGCTCTTCGCCGACCTCACCGAGTCCGGCGTGGTCGGCGACACGGTGCTGGCCTTCCAGATCGGCGCCGGGCTAATGTGCGCGGCGGGTCTGGTGGCGGCGTTCCTGGCGGTGAACGCGGAGCGCCGTTCGCTGGAGGACATCGCGCAGCCGCTGTCCACGGTGGGAGCACAGTCGCAGGGAACCACGCAGTCAGGAGCCAGCTGATGACCATCCGCAGGGTTGTCCCCAACATCCACGTCCAGGCCGAGGACCGGTGGAACACGAGCCGCGACTTCTACGGTCTGCTGGGCTTCGAGGAGGTCATGGACATGGGCTGGGTGACGACCCTGGCCTCCCCGTCCAACCCCACCGCCCAGATCGGCCTCTTCACCGAGGAGCGCACCGCCTCCGTCGTCCCCGACATGAGCGTGGAGGTCGAAAACGTCGACGAGGTGTACGACCAGGTGGTCGCGTCGGGCGCGGAGATCGTCCGGGAGCCGCAGGACGAGGAGTGGGGCGTACGGCGCTTCTTCGTGCGCGATCCCAACGGCCGGGTGGTCAACGTGATGACGCACAACCGGCCCTGACGCGTCCGGCCATGGTCCGTCCTCCGCCGGGTGTTCAGGCCCGTCGGTCGGCGACCGCCCAGGAGGCCAGTGCCACGGCACCGGCGACGCCGAACACGGCGGGCCAGGCGCCCACCTTCTTGGCCAGCGGGTGGGACCCGGCGAATCCTGCGACGTACGCGGCGCTCAGCGCCCCCGCGGCCCGGCCGCCGGCCCGCTGCCGCCACTGCCGCGCGGCGGCGGCCCCGGCGGCGGCGAGCACGACCCCGCCGAGCTGCCGCTTCCCGCTCCAGCGGGCCACGCCGTACCCGCCGACGAGCCCGCCCGCGGCGATCACCGCACTGGGAACCTTCGCCATCTCCGCCTCCTGCTCCTGCCGCGCCGACCGGTGCAACCGAGGCTAATGCCCGCCGGACCCGGCGCCCGAGCGGGGGTCGCAGGGGGAGCGGCGTTGCGCCGGACGGGTGAGACGCAGGTCACATCGATGTCTTTGCCGGGGCTGTCACATCGCACCCCCCGGGCTCCGTCGTAGCTGTGTAAGCGCGAAGACGTGACACCGACGGAGGAACCACCATGGAAGCTCGTCTCAACATGTTCGCCAGCCCGCTCGCCGGCAAGATCCTGCGGCACATCAACTCCGCGGGCAAGGCCGTGGCCGACTCGGGGCTGCCGGCCACCACCCAGGAGCTGGTCAAGATCCGAGCCAGCCAGATCAACGGCTGCGGCTTCTGCCTCGACATGCACACCAAGGACGCCGCGAAGGCGGGGGAGACCTCGCTGCGCCTCAACCTGATCGCCGCGTGGCGGGAGGCGAAGGTCTTCACCGACGCCGAGCGCGCCGCCCTCGAACTGACCGAGCAGGGCACCCGCATCGCCGACACCTCCGGCGGTGTCACCGACGAGGCCTGGGCGGACGCGGCGAAGCACTACGACGAGGAGCAGCTCACCGCGCTGGTCGGGCTGATCGCCGTCATCAACACCTACAACCGGCTGAACGTCATCACCCAGCAGCCGGCGGGCGACTACGAGCCCGGCATGTTCGGCTGACGGGCCCGGTCCCCGACGCCGCCGGGGACGGCTCACCCGAACGAGGGCGAGCCGTCCCGACGTTCACTCGGCGTACAGGCGGACCGGGAGCCGCTGGTGGCCGTTGCTGATCAGGGAGGGCACGGGCGGCAGTTCGGCCGCAGGTTCGGCGAGACGGATGTCGGGGAAGCGCTCGAAGAGGCTCTCCAGCGCGAGGGCGACCTCCATCCGGGCGAGGGGCGCGCCGAGGCAGAAGTGGACGCCGTGGCCGAAGGCCAGATGGTCCTTGACCGTGCGGGCCGCGTCGAAGGTGTCGGCGTTGTCGTGCCAGTCGGGATGGCGGTTGGCGGCGGCGTACGAGGCGAGGATCGCCTCCCCGCGCGCGATGGTCCGCCCGTCCGGCAGGGGGATGTCGGTGACGGCGTACCGGAGCGGCAGGTGTTTGACCGCCGGTTCGTGACGCAGCGTCTCCTCGATGACGTCCTCCCAGGTGACGGCGCCCTTGCGGACCAGTGCGAGCTGCTCGGGCTGGGTCAGCAGGGTGTGGACGGCCTGGTCGATGACGTTGACGGTGGTCTCGTAGCCGGCGCTGATCATCAGCAGCAGGGTGTCGCGCAGTTCCTCGGGGCCGAGGCGGGAGCCGTCCTCCTCGTCGTCCCGGGCGGCGATGAGCAGGGACGTCATGTCGTCGCCGGGAGCGGCCCGCTTGGCGGCGATGAGCTGGTCCAGCACCTCGTACAGGCGCACGGTGTTGGTCTGTGCCTCGGCGGGGCTCAGCGTGGTGTCGAAGACGCCGTCCACCAGGGCCCGGAAGCCCTCCCGCCGCTCCTCGGGGACGCCCATGAGGTGACCGATCACCCCGATGGGCAGCGGATAGGCCAGCTCCTGGCGCAGATCGACGGCCTCGTGCGCGGGCAGGCCGGCGAGGCGGTCCACGAGCCGGCCCACCAGCTCCTCGACGGCCGGCCGCAGGCCAGCGATGCGGCGGGCGCTGAAGGCGGGGGCGACCAGCCGGCGCAGCTTGCGGTGGTCGGAGCCGTACGCGGTGAACATGTTCTCCACCGCGACCCACAGGGCGAGCGGCCAGGTGCCGACCACCTGCTCGAAGGCGGGCCAGTGCGCCCGAGCGTCCTTGGACACGTCGGGGCTGGTGAGCAGTCGTTTGAGCAACGCCGGGTCGGTGATCGACCAGGCTTCCACACCGAGCACGTCCACCTTGGTGGCCGGGCCGCGGGCTCGCAGGGCGCGGTGCTCGGCCAGGTGACCGGTACCGGTGGGGTCGAGGACGAGGGGAGGCTGCTGGGCCGCCATGGCCTGGCTCCTTACTGTGTGGGGGGAAAGGCGACGGGCAGGGATTCCAGGGCCCGGTGGAACGGGCCGGGGCGCCACGTGAGTTCGCCGAGGGGACGGGCGAGGTCCGTCTGCGGCAGCGCGTCGAGGAGATGGGTGACCGCGGTCTCCGCGATGAGATAGGCGTGCGAGCGGGCGGGGCAGGAGTGCGGGCCGATGCTCCAGGCCAGATGGGCGCGGTTGCCCGTACGGCGGCCCTCGGGCACGCCCCGGGTGAGCGCCGGGTCGTTGTTGGCGGCGGCCATGGAGATCACCACCGGCTGGTCGGCCGGCAGCAGCACCCCCTCCACGTCGATGGGGTACGGGGGATACGAGATGCAGTAGTTCGCCATCGGCGGGTCGGTGTACAGGACGGCGTCGAGCGCGTCGCGCACCGTGGACAGCCCCGCGTGCAGGTCCGCGGAGAACTCCTCGTCGGTGAGGATCTTCAGGACGGTGTTGCTGATCAGGTTGGTCAGGGGCTCGATCCCGGCGCCGTACAGCGTGACCAGCTGATGGCCCATCTCCTCGTCGCTCAGCCCGGCGGGATGGAGGGTCAGCCGGGACGTGATGTCGTCGCCGGGGTGGCGCCGGCGCAGCGCCACGAGGTCGGACACGGCCTGGGCCAGGATCCGGTTGCCCTGCTCGGCGTTGGTGGTGTCGAAGATCTTCGCCATGCCGTCCGCGATGCGCTGCCCGATCTCGTCCGGGCAGCCCAGCAGCGCGCTCAGGACGCGGAAGGCGATGGGGAACGAGTACTGGGTCAGCAGGTCGGCCTCGCCCAGGGCGCGGAACTCGTCGATGGCAGAGGAGGCGACCTTCTCGACGAGGGCCCGCAGCTCGTGCTGGTCGACCCGGTCGATGGCGGAGGTGTTCGCCGAACGGTAGCGGGCGTGCTCGGCGCCGCCGGACCGCAGCGCGTTGGGACGCCACTCCATCATCGGTCTGACCGGGCAGGACGCCGGGATCAGCCGCTCCCAGACGCGCGGATCGGCGGGGAAGTGCAGCGGGTCGTTGAGGATGCGGCGGGCCTGGTAGTAGCCGATGACCAGCGTCGCGGGTACCCCGGGCGCCAGATCGACGGGGACGAGCGGGCCGTGGGTGCGCCGCATGCGCCGGTAGGCGGCGTGCGGGTCGGCGGCGAACTCCGGTGCGTACAGGGCGATCCGGCCCGGTGGGCTGGTGGGCGCGGGCTCGGCGGAGGGCAGCGTCATCGGCGGGACTCCAGAAGGGCGGCCGAGCGGTGCTCGGTGAGGTACTCGGTGAGCGTGATCAGGGCGTGCAGGGCGGAGGTGCGGTCGCGGGCGTCGCAGGTCGTCAGGGGGGTCAGGGCGTCGAGCGCCAGGGCCTCGCGCAGCTCGGCCTCGGGGTAGACCGGCGCGCCGGGGAAGGTGTTGACGGCGACGGCGTACGGGATGCCCGCGCCGTCCAGGAGACCGAGCGCGTCGTGGGAGGCGTCGAGGTCGCGGGTGTCGGCCAGGACGAGGCAGCCGAGCGCCCCCTCCGCCAGGTCCTCCCACAGCGGCTGGAAACGGGACTGCCCCGGCAGCCCGAACAGATACAGCGCGATTCTGCCCCCGGCCATGTGGATGCGGCCGAAGTCCATCGCCACGGTGGTCGTCGTCTTGTGCGGGGCGCCGCGCAGGTCGTCGACGCCTGCGCTGGCCTGCGTGATGGGTTCCTCCATCCGCAGCGGTGTCACCTCCGAGACACTGCCGATGAGGGTCGTCTTGCCGACGCCGAAGCCCCCCGCGACCACGATCTTGGCCGACCGTGTCACCGTGGCCGGGACGTAGGTGACGGGCGGGTCAGACCATGGCGCGCAGTCCACGGAGTACCTCCTGGAGCAGGTCGAAGTCGGGCTGGTGGTCGGTCGCGGGTGCCGGGCTGGACAGGTGGCCGGAGTCCATCAGCGAGGAGACGAGAATGCGCACCGTGGAGGGCGGCAGCTCCAGCGCGGCGGCGATGTCGGCGACGGCCAGGCCGCCCTCCGCGCCGGCGAACAGCCGCATCACCCGGCGGGCGTCCGGGCCGAGGGTGTCCGTGGGGCCGGTCGCGGCGATGACCACGCTCTCCAGGCGCACGTCGTCACGGGCGCGGACCTGACCGCCGGTACGGACGTAGGGCCTGACCATGTCGGGGTCACGCCGCGGCCCCGTCATGCCGGCGAGCCGCCTTCCGCGGCCGGCAGGCGCTCCGCGGTGGCCATCTCGTGCCCCACCCGGGTGGCGAGCAGCACCATGTGATGGGAGATCAGTCCGACGTCGGCCTCCGGACCCGTCGTACACACGGACAGCATGGTGTTCTTCGCCGCGGTGGTCGTCAGCCCGATGCAGCCGGCCGACTCGATCAGCAACTGCCGCATGCCCGCACCGCCGGTGAACTCGTCCCAGGCCTTGCCCGCGGCCCGCAGCGCCGCCGTCAGCGCGGCGAACTTCTCCCCGTCGTCCTGGCTGATCGTCTCGGTACGGGCCTTCAGCAGGCCGTCGCTGCTCATCAGCACGGCGTAGCGGACGCCCTCGACGGTGCCGAGTTCCTGGTCGAGCAGCCAGCCCAGGCTGTTGGTGTGTGTGTCTTGCACGGTCAGTGTCCTTCGTCGTGTGCGGCGTCGTGACCGGCGTCGGGTGCGGTGTCCGGTCCGGCGGAGGTCGAAGAGGGCTCGTCCTGCCGGCCGCGGCGGGTGCCCGCCGCCCAGGCCGCGGCGACCGCGGGCCGGCCGGGCCCGGCCTCGGCGGAAGCGGCGGTACGGCGCGACGGCGCGGGGCCGGAGGAACGGCGGCGGACGGTCAGGCCACTGGCGGTGGTGGTCGTGGGGGCGGTTGTGGTGCTGGTTGAGGGGGCGGGGGCGGGGCTGGGGCCGGGGCCGGGGGTGGAGGGCGTGCGGGGTGCGGGTGTGCCGGTCGCCGGGGTGGGGGGCCGCTCGGGCTCGGCGGCCGGTTCTGGCGCGGGCTGCGTGCCGGAGGCCGACAGCGCGGGGGCGGCGAGGGCCGGGGTGGCGACGGCCGGGGCGGCGACGGCCGGGGTGGCGAGGGCCGGGGTGGCGGCGGGGGCGGCCGTCGCGGGGTCGACGATCAGGTTCTTCGGCAGTACGACCATGGCCCGGGTCCCCTGGTAGATGTTCGGCGCGGTCAGCTCGACCCGGAAGCCGTAGCTCTCCGCCAGCAGGGACGCCACGCGCAGCCCGGTCTGCGGGTGGGCGCCCAGGCGCGTGATGTCGTCGCGCTGCTCGCCGGACATCACGTCGCTGGCCCACAGCAGCCGCTCGTCGTCCATGCGCAGCCCGGCGTCGTCCACGATCAGGAAGCAGGCGTGGTGGCCCTGTTCGAGCGAGACGTGGACACTGGCGGCGGGCGGCGAGTAACGCAGCGCGTTGTCCAGCAGCGTCGCCACGGCGTGCACGACCGCCTCCACCGCGCGGCCCTCGACCATGACGGAACCCATCTCGGGATGCTTGATCCGCTCGTATCCCTCGATCCGGCCCATGGCCGCCCGCACGATGTCGGTCAGTGTGGTGGCGGGCCAGCGCCGCGACAGCTTGTCCCCGGCGAGCACGGCGTATCCCGAGGCGGTGAGCAGCATCTGCTGGGCGAGATGGTCGATCTCCACGAGCGTCGCGTACGCCTCGTCCGAGATGTGCCGCCGCACGCCCTGGCTGACGGCCCGGCCCAGCCTCGCCGACCGCGCCACGATGTTGTTGGCGAAGCCGCGCACGGCGGCTCGGGCCACGCCCACGGACTCGTTCCGTACCTGCGCGATCTGCCGCTCCGCGTCCTGCCGTACCCGGCCGACGGCCTGATCCACAGCCTGTTCGACGGCCTGTTCGACGGCTTGGGAGGCCGCCGCCCGCTCCTGGGTCCTGACCTCCTCGACCGCCGAGGCGAGCGCCTTGGGGACGGCGGACAGGCGCTCGGCGAGCGGCGTGCCGTGGAGCTGAGCCGGTACGACGAGCCCGTCCCCCTGCCCGGCGCCCGCCACCGCCGGGACCACGGTGGCCGCGAGCTGCCCCACGCACTGCTCGGCGGCGACGAGTTGCAGGGTGAGCCGGTCGGCGTGCTCGCGCAGCAACTCGGCCTGGCGCCGGGCCTGATCGCGTTTGCGCCGGAATCGCCAGGCGGCCCCGAGTCCGGCCGCCGTCAGCAACGAGGCGACGGTCAACAGCAGTTCAGTCATCAGGTCCTCACGGATCAAAAGCCGTCGGTGTGGGGGGATGGGGCCGCGCCCGACCCGGTGGCGTCCGGGCGGGGCCGCCCGGGGCCTCCCGGAGCCGAAGTCACCGAGCCCGGCGGGCGCGAGGGCGCGGCGACGCCGGGTGCCGCCCGGGGGCGTCCTCAACAGTCCGCAGCGAACCGGTGTCTCCCGCCCTGCCGAGGGACGCGGCGACGGACCCGCGCCCTCGTCGGGCCACCATGTGCCGGGGGTTCAGCGCTGCGGACGACGGTGAGGGCGCACGACATGGATCTCCAAGGAACGGGCGAGGGCCTGTACGGGCGGGGGCAACGAGGAGCCGGGCACCCGGAGCAGCACACAACCGCACCGCCACCGCGCCTGAACTCCCTTGCCCACAAGCGGCGTTCGGCAGGGACCATACCGCTTGCGCTCACGCGTTGTGTCAGCTTGGTGACTGAGAATCCGATCCGCCGGGGGTTTGACACGAAAAATGCGCGCATGGAGGCCAACTCCTTTTGACTGAAAAGGAGTTGGCCTTTGGGGTGGGGGTGCTGGTAGGGGCTGCGCGCGCCGGTTGCCGCGTCGGGCCGGTCGCCTGGACCACCTACGCCGACCTCGCCGAGGGGGCCGCTTCGACGGCCCCACGCCGGGTTCCACGACGACGAAGTGAGGAACACGTGGAGGAACGCTGCAACGAGCACGCGTGGACTTGCGCGCAGTTACCCCAGGGAGTCGATGGCCGACGTGATCAGCGTGCGCGCGGGGGCGCCGTAGACAGCCGAGTCGGCAAGAGCGGCGAAGGTCCTTGCGTACATGCCGACCTCGTGGGGCTGCGTGATGGTCAGGAAGGCAGAGACCAGCTCGACGTTGACCTGGGAATCGTCAAAGATCCAGAAGTCCTCTGCCGGCCACAGTGCGGTGCGGTCCGTGCTCAGCGGAATCACGCCCAAGCTGACGTTGGGGAGCGTCGCCAGCGACAGCAGGTGCCCGAGTTGCCCGGCCATGGTCTCCGGACCACCGATCAGGTGCCGAAGCGTGCTCTCCTCCAGGACCACGGCGAACCGGCGTGCTCCCTCGTATAGGACGCGCTGCTTGTTCACGCGAACGTCGACGGCTGCCTCCAGGTCATCGGGCACCCCGCGACGGTCGCGGATCGACATCAGCAGAGCCCTGATGTACGCGGGTGTCTGAAGCGGTCCGGGTATGAGCCACGACGAGTACGCCCGGAAGTGCCGGGTGCGCTCCCACAACGGAAGGACCGATTCCTGCGCACGACGCAGCCCGGAACGCTCCATACGCCGCCACTCGACGTAAGCACCGTCTATGTTGCGCGCTGTGGCGATCAGGTCAGCCGTCTGGTCGGCCGCGGCGCAGTGGAGTGCGTACACGCGCAGATCGTCATCGGACGGTGGCGTACGGCCGTTCTCGATGCGGCTGCACTTGCTTTCATGCCAGCCCGCCCTGGAGGCAAGCTCCCGCGCGGTGAGCCCCGAGTCCTTGCGGATTTCGCGCAGTCGCTTGCCCAGGGCCTCTCGGGCCTGCCGGATGCTGGATGACGAAGACATGGGGTGTGGCGGGCGGGTCACGTCAGGCCGGCCGGTACTCCTCATGACGGATCGCCCGCTCCCAGACGGCAGCGAACGCGGAGGAGCACAGGCTGACGACAGTCTGGTCCGTCACCAGTTCCTCACCCGTCATCGTCCCGTCCCCCGCGAAGTGGTTGAACAGGACGGACGTGCCGTCGAAGAGCCAGAAGTCGTTCCCCGGCAGCGCAAGGCCCGAAGCCTGCCTGCGAGGCAGCCAGCGCACGTCTTCGCCGGCCTTGACGTTGTGCCCGTCCGTCAGCTCGTACTCGTAACGGGCGTAGGAGGACAGGGGTTCGGAGACGACGCGAGCGCGGTGCACGGCCACGCCCCGGGCCACCGCAGAGGAAACGAGGTCGATCCACCAGGGCCAGCGCTCCGCAGGATCGAACCGGTGCCCCGCTGACCACTCCTGGTAGTCCTCGTCGAGACCGTAGGCGTCGCGCATCTCCAGGTGATAGGCGCTGTGCCGGGCCGACCGGAAGAGTTCCTCAAACGTCGGCTGCGGCACTGCCGCTCACCTCCGGGAAGAACCGCATCATGCGCCTGGGGAACTCGATGACCGTCTCGTGCCCGGGGATGTCCAACTGGGCCAGGCGCTCAGCGTCTGTGACCCGCCATCCTTGAAGGATGTAGTTCCCCGTTTCATCGTCCAGGTACACGGTCGGAGAGCCGTTGTTGGGACTCTCGGGATCCTTGCCCAGGCGGCGCAGCGCCATGGTGTCCTCCAGTTGCAGCGATGTCTGTCGAGGTGACCAGGCTTCCGCGGTCGTGACTCCGCGTGCCAGTTACTTGCACGGACTTCTACGAGCCCGGCCTCTCGGGGCTCACTAGCTCTGTTACAGCGCGTCGACGAAGCGGCGCCAGGCCTCGGTGCCTACGGACAGGACAGGGCTGTCCGCGCACTTTGAGTCGCGTATCAGGGTTCCGGGCGGAGCGTAGGCGCACTCGACGCACTCGGTGGTGTTGCCACCGCTGTACGACGACTTGAACCACACAAGGCCGGAGGCGGCCTGGAGAGCGGGGGACATTCACAGCTCCTTGCGGACGCGGTGGATCAGGGCGGACGAAGCTTCCATGTCCAACGCTTGTGCGCGCAGGTACTCGAACGCAAGCCGGTAGCGCTCCAGTTCCTCGTCTTTCTCCAGGAAGAGGGACCCGGTGTGGAAGTCGACGTATACGACATCGAGGGCGGGCTCAGCGCCGCCGATCATGACAAAGCTTCCGAGGGCCGCGGCGTGAGCGCCCTTCGCGAAGGGGAGCACCTGGAGTGTGGTGTGAGGGGATTCGTTCGCCGCGAGCAGCCGGTCCAGCTGCTCGTTCATCGTTTGGGGTGACCCGACAACGCGACGGATGACGGACTCGTCGATGATCGCCCACAGGCGCAGCGGCTTCGGGCGGGTAAGGATCTCCTGCCGTTTCATGCGGATGTCCACGAGCCGTTCGATCTCGTCCGGCGACAAGGGAACCTCGTTGGCCTGCTGGAGGGCGGTGCTGTAGGCACGTGTCTGGAGGAGACCGGGGACGTACACGCAGGAGAAGTGATTCTCGTGTACGGCCTCGTCTTCGAGGGTGAGCAGCAGGTTCATGCTCTCCGGGATGGAGTCGGCGAACGAACTCCACCAGCCCTGCCGCTTGGCGTCTTTGGCTAGTCGTACGACGGCTTCGCGCTCAGCGTCGTTGGCCCCGTACTCCCGGCACAGGGCATCAACCACGATCCACTTCACGGGCCCCGCCTGCGTCTCGTAGCGGCTCACCGTCGCTTTGGAGACTCCGACAAGCCGGCCGGCCTCCTCCAGGGTCAACCCCTTGTTAGCTCGCAACTTCCTCAAGGTCGCCCCCAGTTGGCGGCGGCGAGTGGTGGCCCTCACGGTCATGCGGACTTCCTTCTGCGCGTGCGCCGGGCGGTCGCTCCGGGCCTGATCAGGCTAGGCAGTGAGAAGACCTCCCACCATCAGATTCACCCGACGAGTTCTCATGAGAAGTTACATAGCGAGACTTCTCTGTGTCATCCTCCTTACGAACCGCTACGCAGTGCAGCCGGACGGACACGGCAGGCGCAGCATGTGCGTGGCTCGGGAAGGAGGAGTTCGTATGCCAGAGGACGGGGTCAGGCGATACCGGCACCGGTCTGTTCTGCCCTTCAGGGCAGTGCCGGCTGAGGTACGGCTGCTGCGGCAGGCCACCGCGGCGCAGCTGCGGCGGTGGGGTATGTCCCAAGCCGTGGAGGAATCCGAGCTGGTGGTCACGGAGCTGGCGGCGAACGTCATCAAGCATGTGGGCGAGGGCACATCCGCCACGCTGGTCCTGGAGTGGGAGGGTGAGCGGCTGCGTGTCGAAGTCCACGACACGAGCCACTCAGTGCCGTCCTTGCCAGCAGCCGGCTGTGACGACGAATGCGGGCGCGGCCTGCACTTGCTCGCCGCCGTGACGGCGAACTGGGGAACGGTTGTGACGGCGATCGGGAAATCGGTGTGGTGCGAGATCGCGCTTGGGCCCGAGCGGGCGTGCCGACGGGTGGAACGGGCCGCCGCGGTGCTGGAGAACTACCGTAACCCGGGCGGAGGCATGGCTCAGGAAGGCCGGATGCGCGACACCGCCCTCAAGGTATCTGCGGTCGAGTTGATCGCCGACCTGCTGCGCTGGACGGCAGCATGTGGTCTTGACCCGGAGGATGTCCTGGACCAGGCGCAGATGCACTACGAGGCCGAGGAGGGCGTCGCCGCCTGATGGGTTCACTGGGCCGGCGGGGCAGGGCAATTACCTGAGAGGTCCGGTCCGTACGTCCTGGGAGAGTGCCGGTCCCGGGTGAGAGGCGGCCGTACGCAGAAGCGCCTCCGCGTCCGCGACGGCCCGCTGCTCGTGCATTACTAGTGCTGCCTGCACCACTTCCCGGTCATTGCGGTCGCGCGCATAGATGTGAACGAGGTTGTCGGTCAGTTCGTCCTGCCCCTGGGCCCGCAGCAGCGCTACCAGCAAGGCCACTTCCAGGGGTGTGCAAGCCTCCGCCGTATGCCGCAGCAGCGCGAGAGTGCTGTCCGGCCGGCCGCCGTGGAGCAGCTCTTCAGCGCGGCGGCCGACCACGCGGGCTGCCAAGGCTTCCTTTTGGCTCTGTTGCCGGTCCCCCTGTCGGCGGGGGACCGGCAACAGAGTTGCGGGTCGCGCCGCACCCCGGACCTTTTGCGGGCCGGCCTCACTTGCCAGTGTCGGCCGGGAGGCCTTCACCCGCCGGGATTCCTCCTTCAGGACGGCGGCGCGCTGGCGGAGTTCCCCGAGTTCCCGGGCCTGTTCTGCCGCCGACCGCTCAAGCTGTTCATTGGCGCTCTGCAACGCCCGGAGTTTCTGGCCAGCGGCACGTACCGCATCCCTGTGTCGCGAGCAGTTGGCGCATCGTTCCTGCTCGGCTCTCGCACGCAGCTCCAGAAACCTTTCTCTCGTGATGCCGATGTTCTGGCTGCCTCCCGCGTCCCCGCAAGCGGTGTTGAAGATGGCGGCGGCCCCCTTCTCCGGCGGGACACGCTGGCCCTGGAGGTATCGCGTCAGCGTGGTTTCGCTGACGTGCAGATACTCGGCGGATGGAGACCAACTCCTTTTGACTGAAAAGGAGTTGGCCTTTGGGGTGGGGGTGCTGGTAAGGGCTGCGCGCGGTCAGCTTGCCTGGATGGCCGAGTACGTCCACACGTCGGCCGGGAGTTCGTGAGCGAGGTGCCAGGTGATCGCCATCGGCTTGCTGCCGGTGTGTTCCACGTAGGTTGCCGGGCCGAGGAGCATCCAGGGCTGGGACTTGCCTATGTCCGTGTTCTTGTAGCGGCGCATGAACAGCAGGACGTGGCTGCCGCGACGTGCGTGCTGCTGGTAGCGCAGACCCGTGCGGGAGTCGGCTGATGTCGCGTTCTGGGACTCCCAGTGGAAGAGAGTCGGGCTCACCGCGTAGTCCTTGTAGCGGACAGTGGGTGAGAAGTCCCTCTCGTTCTTTTCGAGCGTGACGAGCAGGGCGTCTGTCTGAAGCTCCTCGACCCACTGCACACCCTGTGCGAAGGACCTCGGCATCTGTCCGCCGAAGCGCGCGACTCCGAGTGCGGCCAGAATCTCCGACCGGTTGTACGAGCTGTGCACCTTCAGCGGGACCTGGCTCAGGCCATCGTTCAGTGCGATCGGGAAGTGGTCGGCCCGCTCGATGACGTACGACAGCACCTGGCGGACCTCGTCCCTCAGCGCACGCTGCGGGTGCAGCGACGCAAGACCCTCCTGATAGCTGGTGAAACCGCCCGCGTTGTCCCACAGGTTGAAGAACAGCATGCGAGCGTAAGCCTGATCGGTCGGGCCGAGCGTCTCGTACGGTGGGGCCTCGTCCTCCAGGAGACGCAGGTAGGCCTGCGCGCGCTCGGGGTCGTCCACATGCAGGAAGGCATGAACCCTCTTGAGTAGTGCCGTCTCGCCCGCGGGGGCGGTTTCGGTGGTCAGACCGGCTCTGCGCAGGACAGTCGTCCAGGAGTTCTCACTCTTGTACAACTCCTTGATCTCGCGGCGGCTCTCCCGAAGATAGTCAGCGAGACGGGGAGTGCTGTACTCCCTGACCTCCTTCACCAGTGTCTTCACTGTGGCGCTCAGTTGGGTCCGGATGTTGTCGAGGACGAGGTCCTTCGCCTTGCCCTCCAAAATGATCTGGCAACCGGACGGCAACTGCGGGAAGCCGCGTTCGATGTGCTCTGCCAGCCGGTTCCTCGACAGATTGGTCAGGGCCCGGAACTGCTCCTCGAAGCGGAACTCGGCTCGATGCTGACCGATGAAGTCGAGCACCGTCAGGACTGGTTTCGTCTCGGTACGCCGCAGCCCTCGCCCAAGCTGCTGGAGGAAGACAGTGGCGCTGTTGGTGGGCCGCAGCAGGAGCAGGGTGTCAACGTCTGGAATGTCGAGGCCTTCATTGAACAGGTCCACCGAGAAGATCACCTGGAGCTTGCCGTCCCGCAGGTCGGACAGGGCCCGAGCACGCACGTGGGCGGGTGAGTCACTGTCGAGCGCCACGGCGTGAAGATTGGCCTTGCGGAAGAAGTCGGCCATGAAGTGAGCGTGCGCCTTGGTGACGCAGAAGCCGAGTGCGCGCATGGTGCCCGGATCGGAAACCTTGTCCCGGATCTGCTTCACGACGATACGAGCCCGCGCGGTGTTGCCCGTGAAGAGATTGCCGAGTTCCTGATCCGCGTACGAACCTTTCTGCCAGTTGAGATTCGTCAGGTCCGTGCCGTCCGGGATGCCGAAGTAGTGGAAGGGACACAGCAGGTCGTTCTCCAACGCTTCCCAGAGTCTCATCTCGGCGGCGATGCGGCCATCGAAGAACTCATCCTGAACATTGCGCCCGTCCATGCGCTCCGGAGTAGCGGTGAGCCCCAGCAACTCCTTGGGCGCGAAATGGTCGAGCACCCTCCGATAGGTGGAGGCCGTGGCGTGGTGGAACTCGTCGATGACGATGACGTCGAAGTGGTCCGGAGCCAACTGCTCCAGCCTTTGGACGTTGAGGGACTGGACGCTGGCGAAGACGTGGGCCCACTCGTGTGGATCCGCGCCGCCGTGCAGCAGCTCACCGAACGAAGCGTCGTCCAGCACCTCCCGGTAGGTGCGTAGGGACTGCTTGAGGATCTCCTTGCGATGCGCCACGAACAGCAACTTCGGCCGGCCGCCGGTCGACTCCTTACTCAAGCTGCGGTAGTCGAGTGCGGCCATCACGGTCTTCCCGGTACCGGTAGCGGCGACCAGGAGGTTGTGGTGCCGTCCACGAATGTCGCGCTCGACGCTCAACCGCTCCAGCATGTCCCGTTGATGCGGGAAGGGGTGCACCTGAAGGCCGGACAGATTGATCCGCACGTCGGTGGTCGACGCGGTCCCACTCGCCTGGGCCAGCGCTCCATCGAGGCGTGCGCCGTGGAGATCGGGGTCGTAGGTCTCGAAGGCCGTGTCGTTCCAGTAGGCGTCGAAGGTCGCCTCGAACTTGTCCAGAACCGCGGGGGTGGCCACGGACGACAGGCGTACGTTCCACTCCAGGCCGTCGAGTAGCGCCGCGCGAGAAAGGTTCGAGCTGCCGACGTATGCCGTGTCGAACCCGGTCCGGCGACGGAAGAGCCAAGCCTTGGCGTGCAACCTGGTCGAGCGGATCTCGTAGTTGACCTTCACGGTGGCGCCGAAGTCGCGCACGAGGCGATCGAGCGCGTGGCGGTCCGTGGCGCCCATGTAGGTGGTGGTGATGACTCGGATCGGTACGCCGCGCTCCTTCGCGGCGCGCAGGGAGTCCTCCAGCACGCGGATGCCGTACCACTTCACGAACGCGCAGAGCAGGTCGATACGGTCCGCGGTGGCCAACTCGGCTCTGAGCTCCGACCCCAGGCTGAGGTCCTCCGGCGAGTTGGTGAGCAACGAGGTCTCGGAGAGCGGGGTGAGCGGTCGGATCGCGTAGGCCCCAGGAGCCTCCTGCTCCGCCAGGGCGAGCAACTGCCGAGGCCCCTCGACGATCGTGCTGACGGGCTCGGTGTCGTCCTGCTCGCCGGGACCGGCGGCCAAGGACTCCAGGACCCGGTTCGCGAAGGGAACCCGCTGCTCGGCCGGGAGCTGATTCAGGCGACGGGCCACCATGTCGCCGATGTGTCGAGCCAGCACGTGAGGTGAGGACTCAGCGCTGACCGCGGCGTCGATGGCCTGCCACCCCGCGTCCTTGAGGTGCTCCAGTTCGCCTTGCACCTGATCTGTGATGAGTCGCTCGTAGACTCCCGCGACCGGTTGCGCCGATCCCTCCGTGTCGCCCATGACATTCCCCTCGACCACCCAGCGATGTGACTCAGTTCTAACAGGAGCCACTGACAATCGAGGAGGCGAACCTGTCGATGGCTGGCCCTTAGCTGTACCCGCAGATCAACGGCGCAGAGGCCGCCAAGAGCAGTCGTGCCCACCGTTTCCGTGCAACCGAACAGTGCTACCGCTGGTCTGTGTCGGACCCGCCCCGCAGCGAAGACACCACCAGCCGTCCGTACCGTGTGGTCAGGGCCGCCCCCGTCGCCGCCACCGACAGGGCCAGGGCGATCAGGAGATGGGTCGGTGAGGTGTCGCCCAGGACCTGGAGGATGCCGAGGGCTGTTCCCAGGGGGAGGCCGAGGATGGTGAGGACTCCCAGGGCACCGCTGATCTGCTGGCTCTCCTGGGTCTGGACCAGGCGGCTGTAGTCGGCGGCTTCGGCGAGGATCTCGTTGAAGCGGGCCGGCAGCCGGTGCTGGTTCTGGAAGGCGAGGAGCAGCTCGTTCGCGGGGCCGTGGGCCGTGAGGTGCTGCCGCCAGTAGCCGCTGCGGAAGAGTGCGATGTTCCGTTCCAGGGCGGTGACGCGGCGGGCGAGCCGCCGGGGGGAGGTGAAGACCTCGGAGAGTTCGTCGGTGAGTTCGTCGATGTGGTCGCGTTGGAGGGAACCGAGCAGCAGGGCGTCGAGGTAGACGGTACGGGAGTGCAGCGCGCCGAATCCGTAGAAGTCGCCTTCGCCGGTGTCCGGCCGGTGGCCGAGGAAGGCGGCGCCCTGTCGCAGTATCAGGGCGCTCCAGTCCGCGGAGACGCGTACGGCGTCCTTGAGGTGTTCGCCGGCCGTCTCCGGGGCCAGGGGGAAGTCCTGAGCGTTGGAGCGGGAGGCCAGTTGCCACAGCCAACGATCCGCTGTGGCGGGCAGCTCCGCTTCGGGGCCGTCGCGGAGCGCGGGGGTGTGGTGTGCCGTCGGGGTGAGGAAGGCGATCGTGTAGGGCCGGGCGATGGCGAAGGGCGCGCCGGGGTCGCGGACATCGGCGATGCCGTCCAGGAGCAGGGCCGGGTCGAACGGGCCCGTGAGTCCGGCGAGCGGTTCGTCGACGGTGGCCGAGCCCCGGCCGGCGACGGCCCGCAGCACCGGAAGCAGGGGTCTCTCCACACTGAAGTGCAGGACGGCCAGGGCGTGGTCGGGGTCGCGTGCGGTGGCCGCGCGGAGCAGTTCCACGCCGAGCAGTCGTAGCCCGTCGTGCTCGAGATCCGTCGGCAGATGCCAGCGGCGGGGCCGCCCGGGAGCGCCGTAGAGGGCGCGGGCGGAGGCGGGAGCGAAGTACGTGGACCGCGTCGCCGTGTCCGTGCGGCGGCTGCCGAGTTCGAACGGGAACGGGCCCTGCGACCAGCCGGGGTCCCGGCGCAGCCGTGCGGGCAGGACGACGGTCAGTTCCTGACGGGCTCCCGTGACGTCGTCGAGGGGCAGAACGGCCCCGGATGCCGTCACCGGTGGTACTCGGCAGGGCCGCAGTGGTCGAGCTCTTCGGTCGGCTTCCCAAGTACGGACTCGGGGTGGGCGGTTCGCATCACTTCGACGCCTTCGTCGATCTCGGGTCACTGAAAGCGGGGAGCCGCGACAAGGTATCGCGGCGCCGCGTCAGGTGCCGGACGACAGGATGAGCGGGGCGTGAACACTTCGCCGGTAAGTGTTCACACTTTCGCACAGGTGCCCCCACCCGCCGGCGCGGAACCTCAGCGGTCCGCCGCCGCGCTCCCCCGGACGCCGTGGCACTCCCCGTACGGTCGCTCGGAGCCGCACCAGCACGACGCTCCCCGCTGTGGCGGCCACGGCACCGCGCGGCCGCGGGCCGCCAGGGTCGTCGCGTACTGCGGCAGCAGGGCCGGGTCGGCCGGTGACGCGTGTTCCGAGGCCGCGAAGGCCTCGTACGAGGGGACAGTGCCCTGTACGACGCCCAGGTTCGGCGTGCCCGAGGACGCCAGCTCGCGCAGGGCCGCCTCTATGGCCGCCACGTGCTCCTCGTACGAGGGGTACTCGGCGGCCAGCGGCGGGTACGCGTCGAGCAGTTCGGTCAGTTCGTCGGCCGGCCAGTGGAGCATGGCCACCGGGAAGGGGCGGGAGAGGGCCTCGCGGTAGGCGCCCAGTTCCGCGCGCAGGCGGGAGATCTCCGCCTCCAGGTCCGCCGGGTCGTCCGAGCCCAGGGACCAGACCCGCTTCGGGTCGTGCAACTCGTCCAGCGTCACCGGCATCGAGTGCAGGGTGTCGGCGAGGGCGTCCCACTCGTCGTGGGCCAGGCCCAGCATCCTGCGGACGCGGTGACGGCCGTAGAGGAGGGGGTGCGTCGAGTACGGGGGCTCCGGCGCGTCCGCCAGGAGCAGGCGGGCGCCCTCCGTGAACGTCTCGTGCGCCGCCTCCAGCTCGTCGTGGGACTCCAGGGCCTCGGCCACGATCACCCAGGGGGCCGGGTCGCGCGGCGCCGCCGCACGGACGCCGTCGATGATCGCCCTGGCCTCCGCCTCGTGGTCGTACTCCCACAGGTTCGACGCCTTCAGGGCGCGGACCAGGGACGGGCTCTCCAGCCCGGGGGAGCCGACGGGGGCGGACAGCAGGCGGTCGTACAGCTTGGTCGCCGCGGGGCGGTCGCCGGACAGCTCCAGATGGGCCGCGGCGCGTAGGAGCAGGGCCTCGGCGTCCTCGGGATACAGACCGGCGGTCCGCTCCAGACGGGCCGCTTCGGCGGTGTGGTCGACGTTTTCGGCAGGCGTGTCGGGGCGCATGGGGGACACCGTACTGCCGCGAGGTGACAAGGGTGAGGTGCCGGGGGACCGGAGACGGGCCTCGGCGGTGCCGGGGCCCGTCGGGGCTCAGTCACGCTCCCGCAGCGCCCCCACCAGCACACCCGCCAGCACCGACAGTCCCGCCGACACCCACAGCGCCACGTCCGCGCCCCGGCCCGGACTCCCCGCCAACGTCGCGATCGCGATCGTCAGGGCGACGCCGGCGCACGAGCCGATGTAGCGGAACGTCTGCTGCGCGCCCGAGCCCATCGCCGCCCGTGCCGCCGGTACCGACTCCACCGAGAGCAGCGGCAGCGCTGCGTTCAGCAGGCCGCTGCCCACGCCGGCCACGACCAGGCCGGGCAGGAGACGGTGCCAGGAGCCCGCGCCGACCGCGCCGAGCATCGTCAGGACCCCGGCCGCGTGCAGGGCGAAACCGAGGGCGAGTTGATGGCGCGCGGAGACGCGGTGGGCGAGGCGGCGGGCCTGGAGGGCCACCGTGAAGGAGAGGCCGGACCACAGGAGGAAGAGCCAGACCGTGTCCATCGGGGACAGGCCGAGCGCCTGTTGCAGCAGCGCCGGCAGGAAACTGAGCAGGCCGATCACCGCCAGCCCCGTGAACAGTCCGCCGGCGGACGAGGCCAGGAAGCGCGGGCGGCGCAGCAGGGAGAGGTCGATCATCGGGGTGCCCGCGCGGCGCTCCAGTACGGCGAACACCCCGCCCAGCAGGGCGGACGCCGCCAGCAACAGGCCCACCGGCGCCCGCAGCCGGCCGTCCCGGCCCAGCGTCAGCGCCGCCACCAGCGCGACCAGCGCCAGCCCGAACGTCACCGCGCCGGCGAGGTCCGGCCGGCCGCCCCGCGGTGCGCGCGACTCCGACAGGCTCCGCGCCCCCAGTCCCGCCGTGACCGGGGCGGCGGCGCCGAGGACGCCGTACGCCGTCCGCCAGTCGGGGAACGCCCCGACCAGCAGCGGGCCCACCGCGATGCCGCCGCTCACGAAGGCACCCCACACGCCGGTCGCGCGCAGCCGTCCGGCGGGCGTCGGGAAGGTGTGGACGAGCAGGCCGAGGCTGCTGGTGAGCAGCGCCGCGCTCGCCGCCCCCTGCGCGATGCGGGCCAGGGTGAAGAGCCAGGTCGTGGCGGCGAACGCGCCCAGGACGGTGGTGATGCCGAGGGCCAGCGTGCCGGAGACGAAGATCCGGCGGCGCCCGTAGTCGTCCGCCAGGCTGCCGGCGACCAGGAGCAGGGCGGCCAGGCCCAGCGGGGTGCCGTTCAGCAGCCAGGCCTGGGCGGACAGCGGGGTGTGCAGGTCGGCGGCCGTCTCGGGGAGCGTGACCATGGGCGCGGTGTACGTCATCAGGGCCACGGTGGTCGCGGCGCTGGTCAGCGCGGCTCCGACGGCGGGTGCGATGGGATCCGTGCCGATGTCGCTCATGGGTATCCGCCTCATCCTGGGACGTGTGCGTCATGGCACTGGGCAAGGACTACGCGACGCAGGAGTGCTCGATCGCCCGCGCACAGGAGGTCGTCTGCGAGCGGTGGACGCTGCTCGTGATCCGCGACGCGCTCTACGGCGTCCGGCGCTACAACGACTTTCTCGTCCACCTCGGCATCCCGCACGCCGTCCTGGCCAACCGCCTCCAGGCGCTCACCGCCGAGGGCATCCTGGACAAGCGCCGCTACCAGGAGTCGCCGCCCCGGGACGAGTACGTCATCACCGACCGCGGCATCGCCCTGTGGCCGGCGCTGCGGGCGCTCGGCGTGTGGGGGCGCGAGCACCTCGGCGGCGAGCAGCTGCGCACCTTCCGGCACGCCGACTGCGACACCGAACTCGGCCCGTACAACGAATGCCCCGCCTGTGGAAGGGTCGTGGCCGTCCGCGACATCGACATGCTGCCCGGCCCCGGGCTCGACCCGGACCCGGCGGACCCGGTCGGCCGCGCGCTGCTCGGCCGGCGCCGGCTGCTCCAGCCGATCGACACGGAGCAGACCGAGCGGCCGGCGGCGGGTCCTGTATAACTGAGGCAAACACGCGTACGAGAGGCGCCTGCGAGCCTACGAGAGAGGAGCGGCCGATGACTCGGGACACCCGGGACCGGACCGTCCCGCGCCCCCTGCTCGTCCTGCTGCTCGTGCTCCTGCCCGTCGCACTCGTCGACGTGGGCAGCCTCTCCGTCACCGTCGCGCTCGCCGCGACCGCCGCGGTCGGTTCCGCGCTCGCCGTCTGCGCCGTCATCGCCGCACGGTGCGCGCCCGTCGTACCGCCCACCCGGGTGCGTACGGCCATCAGGGACCGGGACCTGCGGACGGCCTTCCTGCCCCAACGCGATCCGGACGCCCGCGGCCGACGCCGGCCCCGAGCGCCCGGACACGCCCTCCCGGCGACCACCGCGTAGGGCACACCCCACCCGTTCCACCCGAGGCCCCCTGCGCGGGTCGTGTCGTCATGCCGCTGATCCCGTCATCCCGGCACGACGAGACCCCCGGAGGGCTCACCCACCCATGTCCGTTTTCGCCAGCCTGGTCGAGCGCCTCGCCGACCTGCTCCAGCCGCTGTTCGGCGCGTCCGCCGCGGCCGCCGCCATCGTCCTGTTCACCGCCCTCGTACGGCTCCTCGTCCATCCCCTGTCCCGGGCCGCCGCCCGCGGACAGAAGGCGCGCACCGAACTCCAGCCGAAAATCGCCGAACTGCGCCGCAAGCACGCGAAGAACCCCGAGAAGCTCCAGCGGGCCGTACTCGAACTGCACACCGAGGAGAAGGTGTCCCCGCTCTCCGGCTGTCTGCCCAGCCTCTTCCAGCTCCCCGCCTTCTTCGTCCTCTACCACCTGTTCTCCAGCTCCTCCATCGGCGGCGAGGCCAACGCGCTGCTCTCGCACAGCCTTCTCGCCGCGCCGCTCGGCGGGCGCTGGGCCGACGCGCTCGCGGGCGGCGGGCCGGCCGGCGGGGCCGGGCTCGTGTACGCCGTCCTGTTCGCGCTCGTCGCCGGGGTGGCCCTCTTCAACTACCGGCTCACCCGGCGCAGGGCGGCCGAGCACCCGCTGCCGGCGGCCGGCGCCGGTGACGGGTCGCAGTCGCCGGGACTCGCGGCGATCGGCAGGATCATGCCGTTCATGTCCTTCTTCACGCTGGTCACCGTGGCCGTGGTGCCGCTGGCCGCCGCGCTGTACGTCATCACCAGCACGACCTGGAGCGCCGTCGAGCGGGCCGTCCTGTACCGGTGAGGAAACGGGCGGACGGCGCGGCCGCGGTCCAGTGCGTGAACGGGGTCTTGCGGAGTGGACTGCGAGCTTGGACGATCGACCAGTCCTCCGATGGCTGCGCACTGCCGCATCCAGGTCGCACCTCATCGGGCGGACTGCCCGAGACCGAGGAGTTGGGGATCATGAAGCTGTTGCGAGTCGGTACGGCGGGGTCGGAGCGCCCCGCGCTGCTCGACGCCGGCGGGACCCTGCGCGACCTGTCGGGTGTGGTGGCGGACATCGACGGAGCGCTGCTCGCCGACGAGGCCGCGCTCGGCCGGATACGGTCCGCCGCCGACGCCGGTGAGCTGCCTGCCCTGGACGGCGCGGGGCTGCGCGTCGGACCGCCCGTGGGGCGGATCGGCAAGATCGTGTGCATCGGGCTCAACTACCACGACCACGCCCGCGAGACCGGCGCCGAGCCGCCCGCCGAGCCCGTCGTCTTCTTCAAGGCGCCGGACACGGTGGTCGGGCCGCACGACACCGTGCTCGTGCCGCGCGGCTCCGCCAAGACCGACTGGGAGGTGGAGCTGGCGGTCGTGATCGGTCGTACCGCCCGCTACCTGGAGTCGGCGCGGGACGGGCTCGCCCATGTCGCCGGGTACGCGGTCGCGCACGACGTGTCCGAGCGGGAGTTCCAGATCGAGCGCGGCGGGACCTGGGACAAGGGCAAGAACTGCGAGACGTTCAACCCGCTGGGACCGTGGCTGGTGACCGCCGACGAGGTCCCCGACCCGCAGCGGCTCTCGCTGCGGCTGTGGGTGAACGGGGAGCTGAGGCAGGACGGGACGACGGCGCAGCAGATCTTCCCCGTGGGGGAGGTCGTGCGGTACGTCAGCCACTTCATGACGCTGTACCCCGGTGACGTCATCAACACGGGGACGCCGGCCGGGGTGGCGATGGGGCACCCGGAGCCCAGGCCGTATCTGCGCGCCGGGGACGTCGTCGAGCTGGAGGTCGAAGGGCTGGGGCGGCAGCGGCAGGAGCTGAAGGACGCCTGACGGCGCGCGCCGCCCCTCTCACGTCTCACGCCAGGAGCGCGGCCAGCCTGCGCCAGCCCTCCGTGGGGAGCGATGTCATGTCGTCCGCCACCAACTGGAGGGCCACGTGATCGGCGCCCGCGTCGTGGAAGGCGCCGACGCGGGCGCGGATCGTGTCCTCGTCGCCCCACGCGAAGACGGCGTCGACCAGCCGGTCGCTGCCGCCGCCGCTGACATCGGCGTCGGTGAAGCCGAGGGCGAGGAAGTTCTTCGTGTAGTTCGGCAGCTCCAGATACCGGGCGAGGTAGGCGCGGGCCGTCGCGCGGGCGCGGGCCGGATCGGGATCGAGGACGACCTTGAACTCCGGTGCCAGCAGCGGGCCGGAGCCGAGGATCTCGCGGGCCCGCGCGGTGTGCTCGGGCGTCACCAGGTACGGGATCGCGCCCGCCGCCCGGTCCCGGGCCAGCTCCAGCATCCTCGGGCCGAGCGCGGCCAGTACCCGGTGCTCGGGCCGCAGCCCGGCCCGGTCCAGTGCGTCGAGGTGGCCGACCATCGCCGAGTACGGGCGGCCGTACCCCGCCACCCGCGGGCCGTGGCTCACGCCGAGGCCGAGCACGAAGCGGCCGGGGTGGGCCACCTCCAGCTCGGCGAAGGCAGCCGCGGTGGCGGGGGCCTCGTGCTCCCAGATGCTCTGGATGCTGGTGCCGACGACGATGCGCGAGGTCGCCCCGATCAGCGGGGCGGCGTTCTCGGCGCTGCTGTTGCCGCCCAGCCACAGGGCGCCGAACCCGAGCCGTTCCAGCTCGGCGGCGGCCTCGGCGCGTTCGCCCGCGCGGTCCGGGTCCTCGGAGCGCAACTGCGTGCTCCAGACGCCGTACCGTCCGACCGATTCCTTCAGAGCAGCCGTCGCGTCGTTCATCGGTTCTGATCCCTCCGGTGGGCACCGTGATCACTTGCGTACCTGCCTGCCAACCACAGGTACCCACCGGGCGATTCCCGAGCGGCCGGCCGGGCTATTCGCCGAGGAACCGCTCCAGCGCCTCCACCACGAGCCGGTGGTCCTCCACCTGCGGAAGCCCGGACACCGTCACCGCGCCGACGACCCCGGCGCCGGCCACGGCGAGCGGGAAGGAGCCGCCGTGCGCCGCATACCTGTCGGGGTCGAGCCGCGAGGACTCCTCGAACGTCGTGCCCTTGGCCCGGAAACGGGCGCCCACCAGGTACGAAGCGGAGCCGTAGCGCTCCACCACCCGGCGCTTGCGGGCGATCCAGGCGTCGTTGTCGGGAGTGGAACCGGGCAGGGCCGCGTGGAAGAGCTGCTGGCCGGAGCGGTGGATGTCGACGGCCACCGGCGCCCGGCGCTCCCGGGCCAGCTCGACCAGGAGGGAGCCCAGCGCCCACGCGTCGTCGTGGGTGAACCGGCGGAAGACCAGACGGCGTTCCTGCGCCTCCATCTCCGCCACGCTCGGGGCGGGTGTCCGCCCGTCGGGGCTCACAGGATCACCACCGTCGCGTCGCGGGCCGACCGGCGGGCCGCCTCCAGCACGTCCAGGGCGGCGGCGGCCTCCCGGGCGCCGACCGGGTTCGGGCCGCCCGCCAGGAGGGCCTTCGCCACCATCGCGTAGTAGGCGGGGTAGTCGCCCGCGACGGTCGCCTCCACGCGTCCGCCGCCGGTCACCGGGGACTCACCGGAGCCGACGCGGCCCCACAGCGACTCGTCCTCCTCGCCCCAGCCGGGTCCTGGCCGCTTGCCCTCGCGCAGCGCCGCCTCCTGCGGGTCGAGGCCGTACTTGACATAGCCGGCCCGCGAGCCCAGCACCCGGAAACGGGGGCCGAGCTGGGCGGCGGTGGAGGAGACGTGGAGGTGGGAGCGGACGCCGTTCGCGTGCGTGATCGCGATGAACGTGTCGTCGTCGGCCTCCGCGCCCGCGCGCCGGACGAGGGACTCGGCGTACACCTGGGTGGCCGGGCCGAACAGGACGAGGGCCTGGTCGACGACGTGGCTGCCGAGGTCGTACAGGAGACCTCCGATCTCTGCCGGGTCGCCGGACTCGCGCCAGCCGCCCTTCGGCCGCGGCCGCCAGCGCTCGAAGCGGGACTCGAAGCGCCATACGTCGCCGAGCGCGCCCTCGGCGAGCAGCTTGGCCAGGGTGAGGAAGTCGTTGTCCCAGCGGCGGTTCTGGAAGACGGAGAGCAGCAGGCCGCGCTCCTCGGCCAGCGCCGCCAGCTCGCGCGCCTCGGCCGCCGTGCCCGCGACCGGCTTGTCCACCACGACCGGCAGACCGGCCTCCAGGGCCGTCGTCGCGAGCGGCACATGCGTCCTGTTCGGGGAGGCGACGACGACCAGGTCCAGCTCGGCGGCCCGGTCGAACAGCTCGTCGGGACCGGCGACGGTCCGTACGTCCGGGAACGCGTCGCGGGCCTGCCGCTGCCGGCCGGGGTCCGAGGTGACGACCGTGTCCAGGGTCAGGCCCTCGGTGGCGGCGATCAGCGGGGCGTGGAAGACGGAACCCGCGAGTCCGTAGCCGACGAGGCCGACGCGCAGCGGGCCGCTCCGGGCGCCGCCGGTGGGATTGCCGGGAGGAGTACCAGTCATGGCCCCACTTTGGCAACGGTGTTGCCAAAGTGCAAGCGCCGGAGACAATGGGGAGGTGAACAGGACGGACGGCGCCAACCTGCCCGCGCTGCGCAGCCACAACACGGCCCTGGTGCTCGACCTGCTGCGCACCGCGGGTGCCGAGGGCATCAGCCGGCTCGAACTCGCCGAGCGGACCGGGCTCACCCCGCAGGCGGTCAGCAAGATCACCGCCCGGCTCCGGGAGGAGGGCCTCGCCGCCGAGGCCGGCCGCCGCGCGTCCACGGGCGGCAAGCCGCGCACGGTACTGCGCCTGGTGCCGGGGGCGGGCCACGCGCTCGGTGTGCACCTGGACCGGGACGAGCTGCGGGCGGTGCTGGTCGACCTCGACGGCGCGGTGGTGGGGGAGTGGCGCTCCCCGCTGGACCTGGGCGCGGGCGCGGCGGCCGTGGTGGAGGCGGTGGCGCGGGCGGCCGGGAAACTGGCCGCGGACCTTTCGCACCCGCCGGACGCCCCGCTCGCCGCCGCCCCCACCCTCCTCGGTCTCGGAGTCGCCCTGCCTGGCCCGCTCGACCACGCGAGGGGTGTGCTGCACCGGGTCACCGGCTTCCCGGAGTGGGACGGCTTCCCGTTGCGGGACGCGCTGGAGCGGCGGCTCGGCGTGCCGGTCGTCGTCGACAAGGACACCAACGCGGCGGCGCTCGGCCTCGTGCTCGGCGGCACGGGCGGCTCCTTCGCCTATCTGCACCTCGGTACGGGGCTCGGTGCCGGGCTGGTGCTCGGCGGCGGCGTGCACCGGGGGGCCAGGACCGGGGCCGGGGAGTTCGGCCACCAGGTCGTCCAACTGGACGGGCCGCCCTGCACCTGCGGCGCCCGCGGCTGCGTGGAGGCGCTGTGCCTCGGCGCCGTCGCGCGCGGCGACCTCGCGGAGGCGGCGCGGGTGCTGGGCGCGGGCGCCGCCAACCTCGCCGGGCTGCTGGACATCGACCTGGTCCTGCTCGGCGGCCGGACCGTCGCCGCCGCACCCGAGGCCTTCGTCCACGGCGTCGCCGCCGTCCTGGAGGCCCGCGCGGGGCGGGAGGGCGGCCACGACGGCGCCGTACCGGTCCGCGTCGCGCCCGGCGGCACGCGCGGGGTCGCGGAGGGCGCGGCCCAACTGCTGCTCGCGCCGCTGTTCGGGCGCGGGGACGGGGGCCGGTCCTGAGCCGGACGGTGCGAGCGGGCCCGCGAGGCGGGTGGGCCGGTCGAGGGCACCGGCACCGCCGTTCGGGGGAGGTGTCCCGAACGGCGGTGCCGTCGGTCCCGACCATCCGACACGCTCATGTGTTTATGCGACTGTTCACGCCCGTGTCCCCCCGTCCGGCGGCGACAGCCGCCCTCCTCGCCGCCTCCGCGACCGCCGTCCTCGTGCCCGGTGTCCCCGCGTACGCGGACCCCCGGGCCCCGGCCCCGCTGCCGGCCTGCACGGCCCCGGACGACCACACCTTCCCGCTCACCACCCGCATCCACGGCGGCCCCGCCGGCTACGAGGCGGGCGGCGGCTTCGGCACCTGGTACCTGGAGCTGACCAACACCACCTCCCGCACCTGCGAGGGCGTCCACCCGGTGGTCGTCCTCGTCGACGAGAAACGGGCCCTGGAGGCCTCGCAGCCCCGCCTGGAGTTCTACGACGGCGACAGCCCCACCCCCGTGGTCTTCGAGGCGACCGACCGGGACGAGCTGATCGGCGCCTTCGGCGAGGGCGCGGAGGCGGGCGGTGACGGCTTCGCCGGCTTCACCGTCGGCCCCGGCAAAACCCTCACCGTCAAGCTGCGGCTCGCGCTCACCTCGGACGCCGCCCCGAACGAGGTCACCGCCAACGCGGCCGTCGTCCAGCGGCGCGGCGAGGACGGCGAGTGGATCGGCCAGTCGAACGACTACCGCTTCCGCGTCGGGACCGGCGAGTCCGCCGCCGGACGGAGCACCGACGACCCCGCCACCCCCTCCGTCGCCGCGACCCCGGACGGCCGGGGCTCCGGCATCCCCTTCGCCGACGAACTCGCCGGCACCGGGCTCGGCCGGATGGACACGGCTCTGGCCGCCACCGCCCTGCTCGTCGCCGCCGGCGGCGCGGCCGTACTGCTGGTCCGCAGACGCCGCTGACGCCCGCCCCGCCTCAGACCAGGTCCACCAGGTCCGCGATGGAGTCCACGACCTTGGTCGGCCGGTACGGGTAGCGGTCGAGGTCCTCGCGCGTCGTCAGCCCCGTCAGGACGAGGAAGGTCTCCATCCCGGCCTCCAGACCGGCCAGGACATCGGTGTCCATCCGGTCGCCGATCATCGCGCTGGTCTCGGAGTGCGCGCCGATCACGTTCAGGCCCGTCCGCATCATCAGCGGGTTCGGCTTGCCGACGAAGTACGGCTCCTTGCCCGTGGCCTTCGTGATCAGCGCGGCCACCGAACCCGTCGCGGGCAGCGCGCCCTGCGGCGAGGGTCCGGTGTTGTCCGGGTTGGTGGCGATGAACCGGGCGCCGTCGTTGATCAGGCGGATGGCCTTCGTCAGCGCCTCGAAGGAGTACGTCCTGGTCTCTCCCAGGATCACGAAGTCGGGGTCGGTGTCGGTCATCACATAGCCCGCGTCGTGCAGCGCCGTCGTCAGACCGGCCTCACCGATGACATAGGCGGTGCCGCCGGGGTGCTGGAGGTCCAGGAAGGACGCCGTGGCCAGGGCGGAGGTCCAGATGTTCTCGACGGGCACCTCAAGGCCGATCCGGTTCAGACGGGCGTGCAGGTCCCGGGCCGTGTAGATCGAGTTGTTGGTGAGGACCAGGAACGGCCGCCCCGAGTCGCGCAGCTTCTTGATGAAGGCGTCCGCACCGGGAACCGGGACCCCCTCGCGCATCAGCACCCCGTCCATGTCGGTGAGCCACGATGCGATGGGCTTGCGCTCTGTCATGGGGGTGGACTCCTGCCGTGCGTGGGCTGTGGAAGGCCCATGCTATGCAGTCATACGTTCGCAGGGATCGCCCGGTGGCAGCTGAAACCCGCAGGCCCGCCCCATGACCCGTTCGGAGCAGCCGGACCCCCCGCGGGATGCGGGGGCGGGTCCCGCGGGGGAGCCTCCAGATAACTGGAGGTACATGATGCGCTCACTGAAGGTCACTGTCTGTGCCGGAGCCGCGCTGGCCGCGGCGTGCGCACCGGCCGCGGCGCTCACACCGGCCGCGTACGCGGTGGACGGCGCGGGCGTCTCGGTGTCGCCGTCCTCTCCGGCGCCCGGCGGCGACGTTGACCTGCGGGTGAGGGACTGCGCCGAGAAGAGTGCCGTCGCCGTGTCCGCGGCGTTCGAGTCGGACGTCCGGCTCACCCTGGCCGCCGGGGACGGCGTCCTCGTCGGTGCCGGCCGGGTCGGCACCAGTGTGCGGGCGGGCGCCTACGCCGTGCAGGTCACGTGCGGGGACCACGCCCGCAGGGGCACCGTCACCATCGGCGACGAGCGGCGCCGGTCCGGGCGTCCGACCGCGCCCGCCTCTCCCGTCGCCCCCGTCGACGCGGGCGGCGGCGGCACCGCGCGGCTGGCCGCCGGCACCGGGCAGGAGGCCCGCTCCGAGCCGCCCGGCACGGCGCACACGGTGACCGGCCTGGTCCTCGCCGGCATCGCCGCCGTCGCCGTCGCGCTGCGGTCCGTCCGCAGCCGGAGCCGCGGGACGGACTGACCATGTCCGAACAGGACCCGCGAGGCGGCGCCGCACAGGACGGGCAGCGCACCGCCGTTCCCGGCGGCCGCCTGGTGACCGGCATCGCCTGGACGGTGCTGCTCCTCGGGCTGTGGCTGTGGGGCCGCGAGGCCACCGACGTACGCGAGGGCATGTCCCGCCCCGCCACCGGCGACATGGCGGCGGCCGGCCGGCCCCCCGACCTACCGCTGCCCCCCGCCCACGCGCCCCTCGGCGACGCCCTGCCGCAGCGGCTGGACGTCCCCGGACTCGACATCGAGGCCCCGGTGCTGGCCCGCGGCCTCGACGCCAAGGGCGCGATCGAACCACCGCCCTTCGAGCGGCCCGACTCCGTCGGCTGGTACGCGGCCGGCGTGACCCCGGGAGCGGTCGGCACCGCGCTGATCGTCGGACACGTCGACACCGAGACCCGGCCCGCCGTCTTCTACCGGCTCAGCACCCTGAAGCCCGGCGAGAGGGTCCGGGTGGCCCGCGACGACGCCGGGATCGCCGAGTTCACCGTCGACGACGTCCAGGTCCTCACCCGCGACGGCTTCGACGCCAGGCAGGCCTACGGACCGCGCGGCACGGACCGTGCCGAGCTGCGCCTGATCACCTGCGGCGGCACCTTCGACCGCGCCACCGGCGGCTACACGGCCAACGTGGTCGTCTCCGCGTACCTGACCGGAACCGCCTCCTAGCACAGCGCACGGGAGCCCGTCCGGGAACCCCGTGAGTGCCTACGGCGTATGTCAGGATTGAGCCTCGGAACAGGTACACAGGGGGGTTGGATGCACGGCAGCAGGGGGGCCGGAACCTTGTCCACGAGGCAGGCGGCCGCGGCGGTGCTGGGGGCGGCACTGCTGCTCGCGGGCTGCTCCTCGTCGGGGGACGGGGACGGGGACGACAAGGACAAGAACGCGGGGGCCGGGATAACCCAGCAGCCCAAGGAGGACGACCCGTTCTGGGTCAACCCCGACGGCAACGCCGCGCGGCACGTGGCGTCCCTGTCCCGGTCGGGGAAGAAGGACCAGGCCGAACAGATCCGCAAGATCGCCCAGCAGCCGACCGGCGAGTGGATCAGCCCGGAGAACCCCGAGGAGCAGGCCCGCGGTTTCACCGAGGCCGCCGACCGGGCCGGCCGCACCGCGCTGCTCGTCCTCTACAACATCCCGCACCGCGACTGCGGCCAGTACTCGGGCGGCGGCGCCGCCGACGGCAACGCCTACCGCTCCTTCGTCGACGGGGTGGCCAAGGGCATCGGCGACCGTGCCGCCACGGTCGTCCTGGAACCGGACGCGGTGCTCCACCTGGTGGACGGCTGCACCCCGGAGAAGTTCCACGAGGAGCGCTACGACCTCCTCAAGTACGCCATCGGCAAGCTCACCGCCCTGAAGAGCACCAAGGTCTACCTGGACGCGGGCAACGCGGGCTGGGGCCACCCGGACCAGATCTTCGAGCCGCTGAAGTGGGCGGGCGTCGACCGGGCCGACGGCTTCGCGGTCAACGTGTCGAACTTCTACACCACCGAGGACTCCGTCACCTACGGCAAGCAGCTCTCCGCCAAGGTGGGCGGCAAGCACTTCGTCGTCGACACCAGCCGCAACGGCAACGGCCCCTACACCGGCGGCGCCCCCGACGAACGCTGGTGCAACCCGCCCGGCCGCGCCCTCGGCGAAACCCCGACCACCGACACGGCCGACCCCCTCGTCGACGCCTACCTGTGGGTCAAGCGCCCGGGAGAGTCGGACGGCGAGTGCAAGGGCGGCCCCAAGGCGGGCGAGTGGTGGCCGGCCTACGCCCTGAGACTGGCGCGGGAATCGGACACCTAGGGGCGCGGGAACGGCGCGATCGGCCGCGGCGTTCCCGCACCCCCGGTCACCACCTCACAGGGCCATACAGCTAGGGCACCTTGACCCACTCCGCCTTGGACGGCGTCCCGTCCCCGTCCGTCGCGAACATCATGTACCAGCCCGGCTGCACCAGGTTCTTGCCCTCCGGCACCGTCACCGTCAGCCTGTCCCCGTCGGCCTTGAAGTCCAGCGCGATCGACCGCTGGTCCACGTCGGTGACATGCGTCGTGGCGCTCGGCCGGATCAGCCGCACCTTCTTGATCGTCGAGGCCGCCCGCGAGGTGAACGTGCCCGACTCACCGCGCGCGATGGTCTGCGGCCCGCCCGAGAGGTCGGGGCGCGAGTCCCGGTACAGATACGGCGGCGTGTAGATCTCGATGCGCTGCTCGAACTTGCCCGGCTTGGTGTTGGCCTTGTCGGCGTAGAGCGAGTCCGAGCCGAAGAACATCAGGCGCCCGTCGGGCAGCAGGATCGAACCGGAGTGGTAGTTGCGGCCCACCAGCGGGTCGGCGACCCGCTCGAACTCGTTGGTGTCAGGGTGGTACAGCCGGGCCTGGAGGATGTTGGAGTCGCCGCGGCCCCGGTAGTCCTCGGAGCCCCCGGAGACCAGCACGCTGTCGTCGGGCAGGATCGAGGCCTGCGGATAGCGCGTGCCCTTCTCCAGCGACGGCCCGTCCACGAACTTCGGGTCGTCGGCCTTCAGATCGACGATCCGGGTCTTCTCGCTGGACAGCCTGGACTCGCCGACCCCGCCGCCGCCGATCACCATGTACTTCTCGTCCTGCGCGGGCGGCAGCAGCACCGTGCCCGCGGTCTCCAGCATGTTGGCGTCGCTCATGCCGGGGATCTTGGTGAACTTGTTGGTGTCCACGTCCCAGATGCCCGGGTCGCGGCCCACGTCGTCCGGGCCGTAGCCGGCGTTCGCGCCCGAGTAGAAGACCTTGCCGTTCTGCATCAGGAACAGCGCCGGGTACGTCGGGAACTGGCGGACCTTGTCGGTGTAGGTCCACTTCTTGGTCTCCGGGTCGAAGACCTCGTTCTTGCCCGGGACCAGCTGGCCGATGTCGTCGAGGCCGGAGACGCTGAGGATCTTGCCGTCGCCCAGCGTGGTGAGCGTCGGGTACCAGCGGGCCTCGTGCATCGGGTCGACCTTGATGTACTTCTCGGCGACCGGGTCGAACTCGAAGGCGTCCCGGATCCCCTGGAAGTCCTTCTTGTCGAGGGCGAGCTTCTCCGCGATGCCGTAGGTGTTGCGCGCGTCCACGCCCGACAGGCCCTGGATCCGGTAGTTGTCCTGGGTGCCCGTCTCGTACTTGGCGCCGCTCTTCTGCGCCTCGACGTAGATCCGGCCGAGGCCCGGGTCGTTGCGCAGGAACTCGCCGGTCTGCGGGTCGAAGACCTTCTCGGCGCGGGGCACCAGCACCGGGTCCTTGGAGACGAAGGTCTTGCCGTTCTCCTTGCCGGTGAACCTGGTGCCCGCCGGCAGGGTGATCGGCTTGTCCGGGTTCTCGTTGTGGACGATCATCAGGCCGCCGGCCTTGGTGACGTCCCCCTTGAGCTTCTCGTAGCGCTTGGTGCCGCCCGCGATCAGCAGATTGCCGTTGGCGAGCTGCGTATGGCCCGTGCAGAACAGGTCGGAGGGGGTCGGCACCTTCTTGATGGTCCCCTTGACCGGGTCCCAGATCCGGGTGTCGAACCGCTTGGCGTCGAAGTTGTCCTGGTTGTTGCCCGAGCCCGCGACGAGCAGCACCTTGCCGGTGCGCAGCAGCGCCGCGTGGATGGTGTTCTGCCGGTACTCCTCGGGAAACTCGACGGTCTCCCACTTGCCGTTGGCGGCCTTGTACTCCGGCTGATTGATCTTGTACTGGTGGTATTTCTCGGTTCCGAAGCGGTAGAGCCACGGCCCGTTCATCCCGGCCAGCACGAGTACCACCGCCGTGCCTATCGCGAAGCGACGGGCCCGGCGGCGGCCGGCACGGTCCTTCATTCCTTACGTCCCCCAAGTCCACCAAGGGCGATCTGCATGGTCTGGTCGTTGTCCCCGTCGGCCGGGGCCGCCCAACTGGGCTTCGGCTGCGCCGCGTGCCGCCCGTGCGCGGGCTGCTGCTGCGGCGGGACCTGCGGCGCGGGTTCCGCCGCCGGGGCCGGCGGCCGCTTCTTCGCCTTGCGCAGCTCGTGGCGCCACGCGAACATCGGCGAGGCGGTGATCAGCAGCGCGAATGAGGCCCAGATGATCATGGCGGGGTGGGAGTGCCCCAGGGCGAAGCCCGCGGTGATCGAACCGGCAAAGATCAGGATGAAGTACCAGTGGTACCGGAAGGTCCCGAACAGCGTGTCCGGGCTGGCCGAGTCGCCCTTGGGCGTCACCACGAACTTGCTCTTGCGGCGCAGCACGGAGTCGATGAGCGCCTTCGCGTACAGCGGCGCCGACAGCGCGGACATGACCATGCCGGCCACGCCGCCGGAGCCCTCGGGCTCGTGCGGCGAGACGTTGTGGCGGCGGTTCCAGACGTACAGGCCGATCTGCAGCGCGGAGGCGTTGCCGTAGAGCATCAGCCAGACCGCGGGGTCGATGTTCACACCCGAGGCGCCGAGGCCCAGGAACAGGGCGCAGCTCAGTGCGGCCAGGATCCAGTTGAGGGCCGACATCGGGTAGAAGATGATCATCATGGTGTAGTTGAAGAGCTTGCCCGGCGGCAGCGAGTACCAGCCCTTCCAGTACTGCTTGAGGATCGTCTCGTACGTCCCTCGCGACCAGCGCATCTGCTGGGTGAAGAAGTCCGTCCAGGCATTCGGGCCCTCGCCGACCGCGAGCACGTCCGGGGTGTAGACCGAGCGCCACTTGCGGCCCGTGGCCGGGTTCTTGTGGCGGTGGATCTCGAAGCCGGTCGCCATGTCCTCGGTGATCGAGTCGTACAGGCCGCCGATCTGCTTCAGCGCGCTGATCCGCACGGCGTTCGAGGTGCCCACGAACATCGGCGAGCCGTAGCGGTTGCCCGCGCGCTGGATCAGCGCGTGGAAGAGGAACTGCTGCGACTCGGCGGCCTTGGTGATCGGGTTGTCGTAGTTGCCGTACACCTGCGGGCCGATGACGAAGCCGACGTCCGGGTCGCGGAAGAAGCCGAGCATCCGCTCCAGGTAGTTGGGCAGCGGCACGTGGTCGGTGTCGACCGAGGCGAAGAAGTCGTAGTCGTCGCCGTGCGCGTCCAGCCAGGCGTTGTAGTTGCCGTGCTTGGTTTTGGCGCGGTGCGGGCCCTTCTTCTGGTTCCACTTGGCGACGCCCTTGCGGGAGAAGTGGTGCACGCCCAGGCGCGCGCAGACCTCCTTCACCTCGGGGTCGTCGCCCTCGTCGAGGAGCCAGACGTGCATCAGACCGCGGTGGCGGATCTTCACGGCCGCCTCCAGGGTCTTCGTCACCATCTCCAGCGGCTCCTTGCCGGGCACGAAGGAGGTGAGGAAGGCGACCCGGGTGCCGGTCTCGGGCACCACCGGGACCGGGTCGCGGGCGACCAGGGTGGCGTGCGCGTTCGAGAGCACGTTCAGGCAGCGGAACAGCTCGATCAGGCCGATCGCGACGAGCATCACGATGTCGAGCGTGGGCAGCCAGTCGAAGGCCGGGTAGTCGCGCTCGGTCCAGTGCTCCGGCTGGAGCAGCCACACCAGCAGCACCACCGAGAGCAGCGGGGCCGCGGCCAGCATCAGGGCGACCCGGAAGCGGTGGGGCTCCTGGGATATCAGCGAGCGGTACTGCACCCGGTAGGGCGCCTGCGGGTCGGGCTGAGTGAGGGGGCCCGCGAGCCGGCTGTAGTGCTCGTAGTCGTACTTCGGCAGGGTCTTCTTTATCCGGCGGAACGAGCCGGTGCTCCAGTTCCGGTGCCCCGGCACCCTGAGCTGGGTGGTCTGGGACGGGTCGTGGTCCTGCCCGGCGCCCGTCGGCGTCGCCGTCATGAATCATCCCCCCACACGCGGTCAGGCGTGTTTCGTCGCATTTTTCGCCTGCACCGGTCCCCCTCGACCGTCACGGACGTCACAGTGGTGGGTAGCTTTCACCACACCATCCACACCCTATCTAGACAGGGAATGGTGGCCCCCGGTTGCATGATGCCCCCCTTGGCATCCGGCCCCCCAACCGGACCAGGGTTCTACGGCGTTCGCCATGATCGCAAGATGCCCTGCCCTCGGATACACCGAAGGCCCCTCGTGTGCTACGAGGGGCCTTCGATCGTCGGTGCGCCGCCAGGGACTCGAACCCCGGACCCGCTGATTAAGAGTCAGCTGCTCTAACCAACTGAGCTAGCGGCGCCTGCTGACCTGCACAACTCTACCCGATGCCGACCGGTGCTCCGGACCACGGGCCATGGGGCGGACGGGGGCTCGCGGACGGGCGCGTCCGCCCCGGCGTACATCATTCGGACCGTCAACATGCGGGCGAGGAAGACAGTTGCGAAGCTGATCAACATGTACCGAAGCGCATCATCGCGGACATTTCCGCCGGGAGTGTGAGGGGAATCGCATGGAGGCTCCCGTATTCGAGGAGATCGATCCCGCGAGCGACTGCGACTGTCCCGGCTGCCGCCACTGGCGCCGCGTCCTGCCGCACTCCCCGGCCGCCCGCGCGCCCGCCCACCCGGCGGCCCACCGCGCCCTGGTCGCGGCGACCGCCGCCGCTTCCGTCACGGCCGTCTCCGCCCTCGGCGTGGGCCAGGCCGCGGCGGTTCCGGCCGCCGTCCACGCGCCCCGCCTGCCGGGCGTCGCCGCAAACGACGGGCCCGGGACCGAGCCCGGGACCCCCCAGGGCCCCCGGGCGCCGCTGCACGGCGCGGCGGGCGGTCCGGCGCTGCCCGGGTCCGACGCGGAACTGGCCACCGTCACCCGTGCCGAGATCGTCGACCGGGCCAGGAGCTGGGTCAGTGCGAAGGTCCCGTACGGCATGAACGCCTACTCGCCCGACGGCTACCGGCAGGACTGCTCGGGCTTCGTGTCGATGGCCTGGAAGCTGCCCGCGAACGAATGGACCGGGAGCCTCGCCGGCTTCGCCGACCGGATCACCAAGGAGGAACTCCAGCCCGGCGACATGCTGCTGTTCCACAACGCCTCCGACCCCCACGGCGGCTCCCACGTGGTGATCTTCGGCGGCTGGACGGACCGGACGCACACCGCGTACACGGCCTACGAGCAGACCCCGCCGCACGCCCGCGCGCTCACCACGCCCTACGCCTACTGGAGCGACTCCGCCAAGTACCTGCCCTACCGCTACAAGGGGGTCGCGGCGGCCGGGGCGGGCGGGGCGCCGGCCGGGGCCGCCTCCTATCCGGGGGCGTCCGCCTTCGGTCCGGGCGCGGACAACGCGCACGTCACCGAGCTGGGCCGGCTGCTCGTGGCCCGGGGCGCGGGACGCTTCTACGCCACCGGGCCGGGTCCCCGCTGGTCCGAGGCGGACCGCAGGGCGACCGAGGCGTTCCAGCTGGCCCAGGGGTGGCGGGGCGCGGACGCCGACGGGCTGCCCGGCCCCGGCACCTGGCGGCTGCTGGCCGAGGGCGGCGGCAAGGACGTCCCCGCCCCGGCCGCGGACCCCGCCTCGCACGGGGTGGCCGGGTATCCCGGCCGGGCGCTGTTCCGGCCGGGTGCGGACAACCCGTACGTCACCCGGCTCGGCCGGCAGTTGGTGAAGAAGGGATTCGGCACGCACTACACGACCGGACCGGGGCCGCGCTGGGGCGAGGCGGACCGGCGGGCAGTCGAGGCCTTCCAGCGCGCCCAGGGGTGGCGCGGCGGTGCGGCGGACGGCTACCCGGGCCCGGAGACCTGGCGGCGGCTCTTCTCCTGAGCGTCCGCCCCGCGGTGATCACCCGTTCATGACGCGTCTGGCGCGGAGGCTGGAGCACGCATGAGTACGACATCTTCAACGAACCCGGAGACCACGTCGGCGGCCGCCGACGAGAGCGCGGCGGCGCCGGAGAGCGGCCACCGGGCCGCCCGGCTCATCCACAACGAGGCCACCACCGAGATCCCCGTCCACCTGCTGTTCCGCGACGATCCCGACCCGGCCCCGGTGCCGTTGCGGTCCGCGGTGGTCGGCCGCAGGCAGGGCACGGGGGAGCAGCCCCGGGCGCGGCGCCCCGTCACGGCGCGACCGCGCCCGGCGCCGCGGGTGGACCCGGAGCTGACGGAGCGTGCGGCCCGGGTGCTGCCCGGCGCGGCGGGCGTGCTCGCCGGGGCGTGCGGGGCGGCCGGCTGTGCGCTCACCTCCTGGTGGGCCGGGCTCGTACCGCCGCTCGCGGCCGAGGCGCTGGGGGTGCCGGTGCACGCGGGCGCCGGGCTCGGGCCCGCACAGTGGGCGGCGTACGCGTCCGCCGGGGCGCTGGGTCTCTTCGGGTTCGGCGGGCTGGCCCGGGGCCGCACCGGACGGGCCTGGGTGCTCGGGCTGTTCGGCCGCTACCGGGGGACGGTGCGGCGCACCGGCCTGATGTGGGTGAACCCGCTGCTGCTTCGCCGCCGGGTCGACGTGCGGCTGCGGCACTGGCGCAGCGAGCCGATGCCCGCGGCCGACGGCAACGGGGTCGCGCTCAGGGCGGTGACGCTGGTGGTGTGGCGGGTGCGCGACACCGCGCGGGCCACGCTGGGTGTCGAGGACCACGAGACCTATCTGCGCGAGTGCGTCGAGGCGGCGCTGGCCCGGGTCCCGGTGGAGCCGCTCGGCACGGTCCGCAGCTCGGCGGACGTGGCGGGCGAGACGCTGACCCGGCTGGTGGCGGCGGACGCGGCGCCGGTGGGCATCGAGGTGTTCTCGGTGCGGCCGGTGCGGGTGGAGTACGCCCCCGAGGTCGCCGCCGCGATGCACCGGCGCCGGATCGCCGCGCTGGACGCGGCGCAGCGGGCGAGCGTGCTCACCTCGGTCGTGGACTCGGTGGAGGACACGGTGACCCGGCTGACCGTGCGCGGGCTGGTCGAACTCGACAACTACGAGCGCAAGGTACTGGTGAAGGACCTCACGGTGGCGTTCTGCGCGGGGCGCGGGGACACGGGGCCCTGACACGTTCCTCGATTGGTATGGACATGTTCAATTGACGGCAATAATCTGGGACTTGGTCTAGACCTGCACGGCTCACTGAACTTCCCCACGTCCCAGGGAGCAGCAGTATGCGCACAAGGACCAAGTTCTACGCCGCCGCGGTGGGCATGGCGACCACCGGAGCCCTCGTGCTCTCGTCCGGCGGCGCCAGCGGCCACGGCTACACCGACCTGCCCGTCAGCCGGCAGAAGGTGTGCCAGAACGGCATGGTCGGCGGTTGCGGCGCCATCCAGTGGGAGCCGCAGAGCGTCGAGGGGCCCAAGGGCTTCCCGGCGGGCGGACCGGCCGACGGCGCGATCTGTTCGGCGGGCAACGGCCCGTTCGCACCGCTGGACAGCCCCAGGCAGCCGAACGGCCAGGCGTGGCCGACCACCAAGGTGAACGGCGGGCAGAGCTACACCTTCCGCTGGCAGTTCACCGCCCGGCACGCCACGACCGACTTCAAGTACTACGTCACCAGGGCGGGCTGGGACCAGAATCACAACCTGGCCCGGTCCGACCTCAACCTCACGCCGTTCCTGACGGTGCCCTACAACAACCAGCAGCCGCCGGAGACGCTCTCCCACAGCGGCACACTGCCGTCGGGGCTGAGCGGACACCACGTCGTCGTCGCGGTGTGGACGGTGGCCGACACCGCCAACGCGTTCTACGCCTGCTCGGACGTCACGTTCTAGGAGGGGCCCCGGGCGCACGCGAGGAGCCCCCCGCCGTCGCGAGGGGCTCCTTCGAAGTGCGCCGCCAGGGACTCGAACCCCGGACCCGCTGATTAAGAGTCAGCTGCTCTAACCAACTGAGCTAGCGGCGCATGACTCCCGCCGTCCGCTTCCGCGGCCGACGACGACGAAAATACTACCCGGTCCCCGGCAGTGCTCCCGACCAGGCGCCGGCCGGGGCCCGCGCATCCCCTAGATCGCCAGCGACAGCAGCACCGGCGCCGCGCTGCGGTTCAGCTCGTCCGCGGCCCGGCGCAGCCGGTGCGCGTGCTCGACCGGGAGGGACAGGGCCAGGCAGCCCACGGCGGAACCGGCGGTGATCGGGACGGCCGCGCAGACCGTGCCCACCGCGTACTCCTGGAGGTCGAGCACGGGCACGGTGGGCGGCTGGGACTCCAGCCGGGACAGCAGAAGCTTGTCGCTGGTGATGGTGCGCGAGGTCAGACGGGCCATCTTGTGCCGGGCGAGATGGTCGCGGCGCCCGGCGTGGTCCAGTTGGGTCAGCAGGCTCTTGCCGACCGCGGTGGCGTGCGCCGAGACCCGGAAGTCCACCCACTCGTTCACCCTGGGCGTGGCCGGGCTGTCGGCGTACTGGGTGACGCTGACCTCGCCGTCGACGTACCGGCTGATGTAGACGGCGGCGCCCGTCGCGTCGCGCAGCCCGTCCAGGGTGCGCTGGAGCTTGGCATGCTGGGCCTGCTCACGGCCGTGCGCCGAACCCAGCCGGGCCAGGGCCTCCCCGGTGACGTACGCGCCGTCGGCGGTCTCCTCGACGTAGCCCTCGCGGCCGAGCATGACCAGCAGCGTGGCCAGTCGCTCCCGGTCGAGGCCGGAGTGCCGGGCGAGTTCCGTGCAGGTGACTCCGGAGGTGTGCCGCGCCACCGTCTCGAGGACACGCAGGGCGTCCTGGGCCGAGTGGTGCGGCGCGGTCGGCTTGTGCTCCAGCGCCACGGTGGTCTCCCCCTGTGCTGGCTGGTAGGCCTGCCCTGCCCCCGACCCGGACAGCGGATCCCTTCAACGATAGCCGTCAAGGGGTGCGGTGCGAGGGGTTGTTGGCGGTATTCCAGGGCCCCCGGTCCGCCCCAGCGTCCCGGCCTCGGACGTTGGGGCGGCGACGCGGCGCGACTACAGCACCGCGCTGAGGAACTCCCGGGTCCGGTCGTGCTCCGGCTCGCTGAAGATCTTCTCCGGCGGACCGGCCTCGATGACCCGGCCCGAGTCGAACATCAGGACCTGGTCCGAAATGTCCCGCGCGAAGTTCATCTCGTGGGTCACACAGAGCATGGTGATGTCCGTGGTGCGCGCGATGTCCCGCAACACGTCGAGGACGCCCGCGACCAGCTCCGGGTCCAGCGCCGAGGTCACCTCGTCGAGCAGCAGCACCTTCGGCCGCATCGCCAGCGCACGGGCGATCGCCACGCGCTGCTGCTGGCCGCCGGAGAGCTGGGCGGGGTGGGCGCCGCTCTTGTCGGCCAGGCCCACCAGGTCCAGCAGGCCGTTGGCCCGCTCCACCGCCTCGTCCTTGGACATGCCGAGCACGGTGACCGGTGCCTCGGTGATGTTGCGCAGCACCGTCATGTTCGGGAACAGGTTGAACTGCTGGAACACCATCCCGATCTGCTTGCGCACCTCGCGGCGCTGCTTCTCGGGGGCCGGGAACAGGCGCTGCCCGCCCACGGTGATCGTGCCCTCGTCGGGCTTGAGCAGCGTCATGAGCAGCCGCAGGATCGTCGTCTTGCCCGAACCCGACGGCCCGATCAGGGTGACGTGCTTGCCGGCGTCCACGGAGAAGTCGAGATGGTCGAGGACGATGTTGTCCCCGAACCGCTTGGTGACCTGCTCCAGCCGGATCAGCTCGTCGCCGCCGCGCTCGGGGCTCTTCTCGGGGTTGGGCTGAGTGTCAGTGGACAAGGCGTCGCTCCAGGGCTCGCAGGGCAAGGGAGGCCAGGTAGGAGATGAGGATGAAGGCCACACCGATCACCGTCAGGGGCTCGGTGAACTGGAAGTTCTGCTGCGAGAACAGCCGTGCCTCGCCGAGCATCTCCAGCACCGTGATCGCCATCAGCAGCGGCGTGTCCTTCAGCATGGAGATCACGTAGTTGCCCAGGGCGGGCACCACCCGGCGGATCGCCTGCGGCAGGATCACCGCCGTCCACGTCTTGCGCAGCGGCAGGTTCAGCGCCGTCGCGGCCTCCCACTGGCCGACCGGCACCCCCTCGATGCCGGCCCGGTAGACCTGCATCGTGTACGTCGAGTAGTGCAGGCCGATCGCGACCACACCGGTGGTCAGCGCCGAGAAGGTGATGCCCCACTCGGGCAGCACGTAGAAGAGGAAGAACAACTGCACCAGCAGCGGGGTGTTCCGGACGAACTCCGTCACCACCCCGATCGGCCAGGTCACCCAGCGGCTCGGCACCCGCATCAGCAGCGCCCACACCAGACCCAGACCGAACGAGACCAGCGAGCCGAGGACCAGGATCTGCAGGGTGACCAGCAGACCGTCCCAGAAGTGCGGCATGAAGTCGGAGACCGCGCTCCAGTCCCAGTTCACGACACACCACTTCCCTCGGGCACCGGCACGGCGGCCGTCTTCTTCTGCGGCACCTTCCCGACGCCCGCCTTCAGCTTCTTCTCCAGACCCCGCATCACCCGCGTGAGCAGGAACGCGATCACGAAGTAGATCAGCAGGATGTACGTGTAGATCTCAGCGCTCTCCTGGAGCGCGAGCCGCACCAGATTGCCGCTGAAGGCCAGGTCGCCCATGCCCATGATCGACACCAGGGAGGTGCCCTTGAGCAGCTCGATCAGCAGGTTGGAGAAGGGCGGGATCATCTCGGGCACCGCCTGCGGCAGCAGGATCAGCCGCATCCGCTGCCAGGGCGTGAAGCTGAGCGCGATGCCGCCCTCCCGCTGCGCCGGGTCGACCGCGCCGAGCGCGCCGCGCACGATCTCGGAGCCGTACGCCCCGTAGGTCAGACCGAGCGCCAGCGTGCCGGCCCACATCGGCACCAGCTGCCAGCCGAACGCCGGTGGCAGCACGAAGAACACCCAGAAGATCATCACCAGCGCGGAGGTCCCGCGGAACACCTCGGTGTAGAAGCCCGCGAGGAAGCGGACGATCCACAGCCGGTGGGTGCGCGCGATGCCGATCACGAAGGAGACGGCCGCCGCAAGCAGCGAGCTGAAGAAGAGCAGCTGGAGGGTGACCCAGACGCCCCTGAGTACGAGTTCCCACAGTCCTGATGTCATCCGCCGCACAGCTCCTTCGCGGTCAGATCGGTCATCTCGTCCTGGGTGAAACCGAAGGGCTTGAGGATGCGCAGCAGCTCGCCGCTCTTCTTGAGCTTGTGCAGCTCGACGTTGAACGCGTCGCGCAGATTGGTCTCGTTCGGACGGAAGGCGAAACCGCCGCCGTCGGTGTGCGGTTCGCCGTCGACGAGCGGATGGAAGGCCTCCGTCGCCTCGGCCTTGGTGGACTTCTTGACCACCTCGCGCACCGTCAGCGCCGTGCCCGCGAAACGTCCACGCGCCCGGCCTCGACGGCGTTGAGGCCGGCCACCTGGTCGGGCACGATGAGGATGTCGCTCTCCTTGTACCCGGCCTCCGTCGCGTAGGCGATCTCGGCGTAGCCGGTACCGGTCGCGAACTTGGCCTTCTTCTCCACAACGTCCTTGTAGTCGTGCAGCCCGAGGGGGTTCCCCTTGCGCACGATGAAGGCGTCGAGCATCTGGTAGTCGGGGTCGGAGAAGATGACCTGCTCGCAGCGGTCCGCGTTGATGTACATGCCGGCCGCCACGACGTTCGAACTGCTGCGAGGCGAGCCCCGGGATGAGGGAGCCGAACTCCGTCGGCACCGGCTGCACCCGGTCCACCCCGAGCCGCTTGAAGATGACCTTCGCCAGCTCCGGCGCCTCGCCGGTCAGCTCGCCGTTCTTGTCGATGTACCCGAAGGGGATCTCGCCCGCGATGCCGAGCCGGGCCACGCCCTGTGCCTTGAGCCGCTCGAGAAGGTCGCCGCCTTTCACGTCGGACGCGGTGGCCACCCTGGAGCAGCCGGCCGCCCCCAGTGCGCCGAGCGCCGCCACCCCCGCGAGCAGCGACCGGCGTGTGGGTCCGGATGTATGGACGGATATACCCCTTGGCAGGGTTCTGTGTGGTCGAGCCATGGGCGCGCAGCTACCCGAAGGGGGGCAGGTTATGCCGATCTTTTTCAGTCCGATATCTCGGCCCGGCGCCCTTGACCCGGGGGCCGCGGGGCACTGCCATGGAGGGTATGGCTGATCGCTACATCGAAGTCTCGCTGGTCAAGCGCGGAATCACCTGCACGGCCCAACTGCTGGACGACCGGGCCCCGATCACCTGCGCGGCGGTCTGGGACGCGCTCCCTCTCGGCAGCGACGTGTATCACGCCAAGTACGCGCGCAACGAGATCTACGCCCTCTTCCCGCCCTTCGCCCCGTCCGAACCGCCACTGGAGAATCCCACGGTCACTCCCATTCCGGGCGATCTGTGCTATTTCGCCTTCGCGGGTGCCGAGCTGGGCACCAAGGCGTACGGCTACGACCGCGAGGTCCGGCCGGGCGCCACCCTCGTCGACCTGGCCCTCTTCTACGAGCGGAACAACCTGCTGCTCAACGCCAACGTCGGCTGGGTCCCCGGCACCGTCTGGGGCCAGATCGTCGAGGGCCTGGACACCATGGCCGAGGCCTGCAACGACCTGTGGCGCACAGGAGCAGCGGGAGAAACCCTCAGCTTCCGCCGAGCGTAGATCCATCCCTCGCAGCCGCCCACCCGTGCCGCCCCCAGCTGCGGACCCGCCATGCCGCCCCAGCTGCGGGCAGTCATGCCGCTGGGGGCGGCACGGGTGGGCGCAGCGGCCCCCGAAACGCCGGGCCGCGACACCCCCCCGGCCCACCCCCACGCCGGCCACCTCTCGACCGACGTACACGCGACGCACCTACCCCCTCAAACCCCCGCCTCGCACAACGCATGCCCCGCCCGCAACACCAGATCGTCCCGGTGACGCGCCGCGACGACCTGCACGCCGATGGGCAACCCGTCCCCGTCCACCCCCACCGGCACGGTCGCCGCCGGCTGCTGGGTCAGGTTGAACGGATAGGTGAAGGGCGTCCACCCCGTCCACCGCCGGTGCCCCGAGCCCTTGGGCACCTCGATCCCCGCCTCGAAGGCGGTGATCGGCAGGGTCGGCGTGACCAGCAGGTCGTACGTCTCGTGGAAGAGGCCCATCCGCCGGCCCAGCTCCATCCGGACGTCCACCGCGGCCAGGTACTCCAGCGCCGAGTACCCGGCCCCCACCCCGACGATCTCCCGCAGCCCCGGGTCGAGCAGCTCCCGCTGCCCGGCCCGCAGATGCTGCACCACGCGCGCCGCCCCGCTGAACCACAGCGTGTGGAAGGCCTCCACCGGGTCCGTGAAGTCGGGATCGGCCTCCGTCACGTACGCGCCCAGCTCCGCCAGCCGCTCCACCGCCCGCCGCACCGCGCCGGCCACCGCCGGACGCACCGCCACCTGCCCGCCGAGCGAGGGCGAGTACGCCACCCGCAGCCCCCGCACCCCGCCCGACAGGGCCTCGGTGTACGACCCGGGCGCGGGCCCCAGCGCCGACCAGTCCCGGGCGTCGGGCGTGCCGATGACGTCCAGCATCAGCGCCGCGTCCGCCGCGTCCCGGGTGATCGGACCGACGTGCGCGAGGGTGCCGAACGCGCTCGCCGGGTAGAGCGGCACCCGCCCGTACGTCGGTTTCAGGCCGAAGACGCCGCAGAAGGACGCCGGGATGCGCACGCTGCCCCCGCCGTCGGTGCCGAGCGCCAGCGGCCCCGCCCCGAGCGCCACGGCCGCCGCCGCGCCCCCGCTGGAGCCGCCCGCGGTGCGGGTCGGATCGTGCGGGTTGCGGGTGACGCCGGACAGCGGCGAGTCGGTGACGCCCTTCCAGCCGTACTCGGGCGTCGTCGTCTTGCCGAGGAACACGGCGCCGTGCTCGCGCAGCCGGGCGACGGACGGCGCGTCCTCGTCCCAGGGCCCGTCCGGCGAGACGGCCCGGGAGCCGCGCAGCGTCGGGTGGCCGCGCATCAGCAGGATGTCCTTGACCGTGACCGGCACCCCGTCGAGGCGCCCGCACGGCTCCCCGCGCCGCCACCGCGCCTCCGCCCGCCGGGCCTCGTCGAGCGCCTCCTCGCCGGTCAGCCGGACGAACGCGTTCACCTCCGCCAGGCTCTCCCCGGCCCGCTCCAGCGCCGCCCGGGTCACCTCCACGGGGCTGAACCCGCCCTTGCGATAGCCGTCGACGAGCTGGACCGCGGTCAGCTCGGTGAGGTCGGTCATGCACCCTCCCGGGTTTCCTGGGGGACGTTCAGTGTCCGGGCACGTATCCGCGCTTCTTGTCGACCACGTTCGCCAGCGGCCGACCCGCCGCCCAGCTCTCGAACAACTCCACGAACTGCGCCCCCAGCTCGTCCCGCCAGCCGATCGTGTCCCCGCTCATGTGCGGCGAGATGATCAGGCCGGGCACCTCCCACAGCGGGCTGTCGGGCGCGAGGGGCTCGTGGTCCAGCACGTCGAGGGCGGCGCCCGCGATCCGGCGCCCGGTCAGCGCCTCGGCGAGATCGTCCTCGACGACCAGTTGCCCCCGCCCCACGTTCACGAACCGGGCGGCGGGCGGCATCACCGCGAACCTCCGGGCGTCGAACATGCCGCGCGTCTCGTCGGTGAGCGGCGCCGCCGCCACCACCCAGTCGGCGCCGGCCAGCAGCCGGTCCAGCTCGCCGGTGCCGTGCACACCGGGGCGGGGGGTGCGGCCGACCAGCGCGGTGGTGATGCCGAGCGCCTCCAGCGTCCGCGCGACCGCCCGCCCGATCGGCCCGGAACCGACCACGCAGGCGCGGGTTCCGGCCACCCGCGCCGACTCGCGGTGCCGCCAGGTCCGCTCGCCCTGCAACCGCAGGGTCGTGGGCAGGTCCTTGGCCATCGCCAGTACGAGCGCGGCGACGTACTCGGCGATCGGCTGGTCGAAGACACCGCGCGCGTTGGTCACCACCGTGTCCGAATCGGCCAGCTCCGGGCACATCAGATGGTCCACCCCGGCGCTCGCCGTGTGCACCCAGCGCGGGCGCGGGCCGCCGCCGGGCCACGCCCGGCGCACCGCGTGCGAGGCGAAGTCCCACACGAGCAGCACGTCGGCGTGCGGCAGCCGCTCGGCGAGGTCCTGCCCGTCGGTGTGCTCGATGCGGGCCCGGCCGGTCAGCCGGCCCAGCCGGGGGAGGGGTTCGGCGTCCAGGACGAGGAGCGTGGGCGTGGTCATCGGCAGGCCTGTCTCCGGTGGGTGGGCACGGGCGGTTCAGGTGTTGACGGGGAAGTTAACCGGCTGTTGACCTGGAGGTGACGCGGGCGGATTGACCACGCTCGCACCGCAACCTACCTTCGTCAACACGGCCGTGCGTAACGGTGCGTTGTCCTCCCCTTTCTCAGTGTGAGGCCGGTGCGTGCCATGGACATCTCCTTTCTCGGCGGACCAGCTCCGCAACGCGGGGTCGGCGTGGTCGCCCCCTTCGACTTCGCACTCGATCGCGAGCTGTGGCGATGGGTGCCCGACGAGGTCTCGCTGCATGTGACGCGCACTCCGTACGTGCCGGTCGAGGTCAGTCTGGACCTCGCCCGGTTGGTCAGCGAGCACGAGACGCTCGGCGAGGCGGTGCGCACCCTCACCGCCATCGCGCCCAACGTCGTCGCCTACGCCTGCACCTCGGGCAGCTTCGTCGGCGGCATCACCGGCGAACGCGCCATGCGCGAGGCGATGACCTGGGCGGGCGCGGTCCCGTCCGTGACCACCTCCGGCGCGTTGCTGGACGCGCTGGCCGAGCTGGGCGTACGCCGGGTCGCGCTGGTGACCCCGTACACCGTGTCCGTGACTCGGGCGCTGGAGGCGTATGTCGCCGAGGCCGGCGTGACGGTCACCGGCTGCGCCTTCATGGGGCTGACCCGGCACATCTGGAAGGTCCCGTACCGGGACGTGGCCGAGATGGCACGCCAGGCGGTGCCGGCCCCGGGGGCGGCGGACGCCCTGTTCATCTCCTGTACGAACCTGCCCACCTACGACGTCATCCCGCAGTTGGAGGCCGAGCTGCGAATCCCGGTGATCTCGGCCAACCAAGTGACGATGTGGGCGGCACTGCGCCGATTGGGTACTCCTGCGGTGGGGCCGTATCAGGCGCTGACCGATCCGGCTGCGCGCACCGGTCCCACGGTGCCGGGCCCGGTGGGTCCGGCGGTGGCGGGTCCGGTCGGTCCCGCGGTGGCGGACATCCCGGGCGTCGGCGACGCCCCGGACACGGAACAGCAGCAGGAAGGGTGGACATGACAGCACTGGGATTCCTGTACCCGGGCCACTCCGGCGAGGACGACTATCCACGCATCGAGCAGCTCCTGGGCAGCGACATCCGGGTGGACCTGGTGCACACGGACATCGGCGAGGACGCGCACCGGGTCGACGCGCTGCGCGAGATGGGCTCGCCGCAGCGGCTCGCGGCGGGCGTGGCGCAACTGCGGCTCTCGGGTGCCGACGCCGTGGTGTGGGCCTGCACCAGCGGAAGCTTCGTACGCGGCTGGGAGGGCGCCCAGGAGCAGGTGCGCTCCCTGGCCCAGGCGGCGGGGCTGCCAGCCTCGTCCACGTCCTTCGCCTTCGTGCGCGCGGTGGAGGAGATCGGGGTCCGGCGCGTCGCGATCGGGGCGACCTATCCGGACGACGTGGCGCGGCTCTTCGCGGACTTCCTCGGCGCCGCCGGCATCGAGGTGGCCGACGTCGTCAGCTCGGGCATCATCACGGCGGCCGAGGTCGGCACCTGGACCGAGTCGGAGGTGCTGGCGCTGGCCCGCGCCGCCGACCGCCCGGACGTGGAGGCGATCCTGCTCCCGGACACGGCCCTGCACACGGCGGCCCACATCCCGGCCCTGGAGAAGGAGGTGGGCAAGCCGGTCCTCACCGCGAACCAGGTCACCATCTGGGAGGGCCTGCGGCTGGCGGACCGCCGGGTCAACGCGCCGGAACTGGGCGCCCTGTTCACGCGGGAGCCGTTGGTGCAGGCCTGAGCGGCGGACGCTGCAGAGCACGACCGGACACGGAAGAACCCCGGTCCCGCGAGAGCGGGGCCGGGGTTCTCGTCGAGCGCTGGGCAGGCCTTGCACCTGCATTTCCTCACGGGAAGTGAGGCGTCTTTCCTTGGACCACCAACGCACTACCCGCTGCCGGGGGTTGGGCCCCCTTGTTCAGGCAGGATGATCGTACCGCAGCTTGGGCCGGGGTGCACATCGACGCCCTCCGGTTCATGTCCATGGCCATGATTCCTCAATCTGAACGAACCTGAACCCTTGTCAGCCCTCGGGGGCAGTCCTATTCTCACGCCGAGAAAGCGCTTTCCCGCCTGGTCGTATTGACATGATCACGACATGGCGGTCGTTCCGGCATGTGAAGGCGAAGGGGAGACCGAGGATGAGACGACCAGTCGCGCTGCGACTCCAGGCGGCGCTCGGCACACTGGCCCTCGCGGCCGCCACCGGCGTACTGCTGCCGGCGCCCGAGGCGGCAGCGGCGGCCGGTGACGCCACCGGCTACGCGACCCAGAACGGCGGCACGACCGGAGGCGCGGGCGGACAGACGGTCCGGGCCACCACCGGGACCGCGATCCACCAGGCCCTGTGCGGCCGGGCCGGCAGCAGCACCCCGATCACCATCGAGGTCGAGGGCACCATCAACCACGGCAACACCAGCAAGGTGTCGGGCGGCAGTTGCAACACCGCCGACGACAAGATCGAACTCAAGCAGATCAGCAACGTCACGCTCATCGGAGTGGGCGGCGGTGCCGTCTTCGACCAACTGGGCATCCACATCCGGGAAGCCCACAACATCATCATCCAGAACGTGACGGTCCGGAACGTCAAGAAGTCCGGCTCGCCCCTCTCCAACGGCGGCGACGCCATCGGGATGGAGAGCGACGTGCGCAACGTCTGGGTCGACCACACCACCCTGGAGGCCTCCGGCGGGGAGGCGGAGGGCTACGACGGCCTCTTCGACCTGAAGGCCAACACCCAGTACGTGACCCTGTCCTACAGCATCCTGCGCAACTCCGGCCGCGGCGGACTGATCGGCTCAAGCGAGAGCGACCTCACCAACGGCCACATCACCTTCCACCACAACCTGTACGAGAACATCGACTCCCGTACGCCGCTGCTGCGGGGCGGCGTCTCGCACATCTACAACAACCACTACGTGGACCTCCACGCGTCCGGCATCAACTCCCGGGCGGGCGCGAAGGCCAAGGTCGACAACAACTACTTCGAGGACTCCAAGGACGTACTCGGCACCTTCTACACCAGCGAGGCCGGGTACTGGCAGGTCGGCGGCAACATCTTCGACAACGTGACCTGGTCCGCCCCCAGCGGCGACAACCAGCCCGCAGGCCCGAACCCAACGTCCAACACCACGGTGTCCGTCCCCTACCCCTACAGCCTCGACGACGCCTCCTGCGTGCCGAGCGTGGTGAGCGCCACCGCGGGCGCGGGCAAGGGGCTGCGGGTCTCGGACGGAAACTGCTCGCCGCAGACCCCGTCGCCGGGCCCGACCGACCCGACCGACCCGACGGGTCCGCCCAGCGGGGCCAACCTCAGCATCGGGGCCGACTCCGACGGCTCCAGCAAGGCCGCCGGCACCAGCTACGGCGACGTACGCGACGGCGACATGAGCACCTACTGGTCGCCGGCCGGCCCGACCGGCGCCATCTCCGTCAAGTGGGGCGCCGCCACCACCGTCTCCAGGATCGACATCCGGGAGTCGCCGGACGCCACGGGCCGCGTCGGCTCCTACCGGGTCGTCGACGCCGACACCGGCGCCGTCCTCGCCTCCGGCAGCGGAGCGGGCGCCGTCACCTTCCCGCCCACCTCCCTGCGCAAGATCACCTTCGAGATCACCGGCTCCTCCGGCACCCCGAGGATCGCCGAGTACGAGACCTACGCCGGGTAGCCGCCGGGCGGTCCCGCGAGGGCGGGCGGGGTGTGTCCGGAACGCGGGAGCGGACACGTGCCCCGCCCCCTTGCACGGACGCGGGACAATGGACGACGGCCCACTCCACCGGGGTGCCCCCGCACACGGGGAGGTCGTCGTCACGCACGAGGAGGAGAAGACATGGCGGAGCCCACGCCGCGTCGGAACGAACCGCGGCTACGCCCCGCGCCCCTGCTCTTCGAGCCGGCGGAGGCGGCCGCCGACCCGGAGCACTTCTTCGACCTCGAGTCGATCGACGACCCCCGGGCGCTGCTGGACCGGGCCACCGAACTGACCCAGGCGTTCCGGTCGGCGGCCGACCGGGCGATGGAGTTCCAGGCGCTCGCCGCCGCGCAACTGGCGGATCCGCGGCGGTTCGACCGGCTGACGGCCGCGGACATCGCCGAGCGGGCCGAGTGGACCGAGGACTACGCCAAGAAGATGGTGGAGTTCGGGCGGGACCTGATGCGCGACGGCGAGGGCGGCCCCCGGGGCCACGCCGACCCGATGTGACCCGCGAGGCCGGCCGGGCGGTGGGCCCGAATATGCCAGGAGGCTGGGCAAGATACTCCTGCCTCCGCCCTCCTGTCCCGGTTTCCCGCAACCCAGCGCAGCGGGTTCCTCACGCCGGGTAGATGTATGCGACATGAGGAGCACACGCAACGCCGCCCCCCACGCCTCGGACGTCACCTCGGCCGGTGCCGCCTGGCTGGCCTCGGCGGGCGCGTATCCGCGCGGCACGCTCGCGTTCTGGGAGGAGCGGCCCGCGGCCCCCGTGGTCCTGCCCTGCGGTTGCGTCTTCGACGTGGTGAGCACCCCCGCGATCTTCGGCCGCCGGATGCTGGACCGGATGTGGGAAGAGGGCCCGGGGTCGGGACCGGTGGCCGAGTTCCGGGGCCGGATGCTGCTGTTCGCCGCGCCCGGCACGGCCCAGCGGCTGCCCTCGCTGCTGGAGTGGGAGGAGTGGAGCGCGCGCGGCCGGGAGGACGGCCATGCCGGCTCGGTGCCGCCGCTGCTGTGCCACGGCGCCGGAGACGCGGTGACCGTACCCGCCCCCGGGGGCGCGCCGGCCCGCTCGGACTCCCGTTGGCTGGTGGCCCCTGACACCCGCCGGCCGTGGCTGCCGGGCCCGGAGGTCCTGCTCTGGGCGGCCGTGCGGGCGGCCCGCACGGCGGTGCGGATTTCGATTTTTCCCTCCGCCGACCAGGGTGCTAAGGTCTACGACGTCAGCAGGCGCCGCTAGCTCAGTTGGTTAGAGCAGCTGACTCTTAATCAGCGGGTCCGGGGTTCGAGTCCCTGGCGGCGCACGTTGTCGATGGCGAGGCATGTTCGCGGAATGCGCGAACCGGTCTCGCCATCGTTGTTTTGTGCGCGGCTTCGCCGCGCGTGGCGGGGGCTTCGCCACCCGCACCCCCTTGTCGTTGGGCACCGTTCCCTGTCCCTGTCCCTGTCCCGGCCACGGTGCACCGGGCTTCAACGGTCGCCCGGTCCAGGGCTGATCCGCCTCGTGGTTCGGGCGGTGGTCAGGCCGGTGCCGTGTCCGCCTGGTCCGCCGAGAAGTTCACCCGGTCCGTGGTGACCGTCGCCGACCAGGGTCACGTCGTAGCCGCGGACGAGGGCGCCGTGGAGGGTCGAGCGCACGCACATGTCGCTCTGGCGCCCGTCACCACGAGCCGGCCCACCCCGCGTTCGGCGAGGAGGGCCTCCAGGGCGGTGCCCTCGAAGGAGTCGCCGCAGCTCTTGTGGACGAGTGGCTCCGCTTCCCCGCGGACCAGCTCGGGCACGTACTGCCGGGGCTCGGTGCCTGTTCGAGTTCGTCGTCGGAGTGCTGCACCCGGAGCACGGGGACGTGTTGGGCGCGGGCCCTGCCGACGAGGGTGTCGATGTTCGCGATCACGGCGTCGCGGTCGGGGGCGCCCGTCACCACGCCGTTCTGGACGTCGATGACGAGCAGTGCGGTGTGGGGCCGGCCGGGCAGGGTCGTCAAGGCGGACTCTCTTCCTCGCCACGGAATCACGGGCCGCCGACAACGCCGCCAGGCGTGTGCGCGTCGGCGATCCGGGTGGCGAGCCGGTGGATCAGCAGGCGGGCCGGTTCCGGTGCGACGACCTCGATGTGGTCGCTGAACTGGAGCAACTGCCGCACCCCGTCGAGCCGGTCGTACGCCACGGTGATCTCGACCCGCCCGTCCTGCCCGGGGTCGCCCGCCGTCCCGAGCCGGGCGCCCAGCACCCGGCGGGCCAGGTCGAGGCGGTCGGCGTCGAGGCGTGCCGTGACGACGACGCGCCGCCTCTCCTCCAGCGCCTCGCCCAATTCCCGCGCCGTGCCGACGAGATCCGCGCCGGGGCGCAGCCGGCGGGCGGTGTCGAGCAGCGCCCAGTGCCCCAGGCGGGACAGCGCGAACATGCGGGGCCGCCGGTCGCGGTCGGCCACGAGATACCAGCGCCCGGCCCGCTGCACGAGCCCGTACGGGTCGACCACGTGCTCCTGGAGGGTCGCGGCACCGCTGCGCCGGTAGCCGATGCGCAGCCGCCTGGCCGTGCGCAGGTCCCGGACCAGGCCGGCGACGTCGGGCATCGGCGCGGGGTCCTCGAACCAGGGCCGGTTGTCGATCGCGATCACGTCCGTCAGGGCCAGCGGCAGGTCGTCCCGGGCGGACGGCACCGACCGGCGCGGGGTGAGCTTGCGCAGCGCCGACCGCGCGGTCGCCTCGCCGCCGAGATGGCGGGCCCGGTCCAGATCGAGCCCGACCGCACGCAGCAGGTCCGCCTCGCCGGTCGTCAGCTTCGACAGGTCCACCTGGTCGCCGGGCAGCAGGCCGATGCCGCCGTACTTGCCCCGCTCGGTGAAGACGGGGATGCCCGCGTCGACGAGCGCCCGCACGTCGCGGAGCACCGTCCTGGTCGAGATCCCCAGCTCCTCGGCCAGCGACTCGGCGGTGGTGCGGCGACGCGCCTGCAGCACCGCGAGGAGTTCGATCAAGCGTTGCGGTCGACCCATCCGACGGCTTCCTCACCCGAACACGACAGATGGTGTCAGGTTCTCACGCGAAGCTGACGGCGACGGCCGAAACCCGGCCCGCTCGGAAGGAGCCCGGCACCCATGTCCGCACCCAACCTCTTCCTCGTCTACGTCACCGACGTGGAGCGCGCGACCGCGTTCTACCGCGACCTGTTCGACATCGAGCCGGTCATGACCACCCCGCGCTACGTTCCCTTCGAGGTCGCGCCCGGCGTGCTGTTCGCGCTCTGGAGCGGCCGGGCGGACCAGGTCGCACCGGGGACGCCGCGCACCTCGGAGGTCGGCCTGATGGTCCCGGGCTCCTCGGCGGCCGTCGACGACCTCCACGCCGCGTGGGCGGCCAAGGGCGTCACCGTGCTCGAGAAGCCTCACGACGAGGTCTTCGGCCGCACGTTCGTCGTCACGGACCCGGACGGCAACCTGATCCGGGTCTCGCCCGTCGACTAGCCGCCAAGGACCCGCACCTCCCGGGGAATAACCGGAGGCCCCCTCCTGTTGGCTCGCGCAGCGAACCGCGTACGTCACACCACAACAGGAGGCACCCCACCATGGCCGCAGACGCCGCAGAGGAGATCCGGGGCACCGCCCACGGCAGCGCGCCCGTCCCCCTGTCCGTACTGGACCTGGTGACCGTCGGTGCCGGCCGGACCGCCACCGACGCCCTGCGGACCAGCGTGGACATCGCCCGGCTCGCCGAGTCCCGCGGTTTCCACCGGTACTGGGTCGCCGAGCACCACTCCATGCCCGGCGTCGCCTCCTCCTCGCCCGCGGTGATCCTGGCCCATCTGGCGGCCCACACCGGCCGCATCCGGCTCGGGTCGGGCGGCGTCATGCTGCCCAACCACGCGCCGCTGGTGATCGCGGAGCAGTTCGGGACGCTGGAGGCGATGGCGCCGGGCCGCGTCGACCTCGGCCTCGGCCGGGCGCCCGGCACGGACGGTGCCACCGCCGCGGCCCTGCGCCGCACCGACCGTCTCAACGAGGGCGCCGACGACTTCCCGCAGCAGCTCGTCGAGCTGGTCCGGTTCCTGGACGACGACTTCCCGGACGGGCACCCCTACCGCCGTATCCACGCCGTCCCGGGGCCCGTGCAGGCGACCTCTCCCGGCGGCGTCCAGTCCCCGCACCGGCCGCCGGTCTGGCTGCTCGGCTCCTCCGGCTTCAGCGCCCGGCTGGCCGGCACCCTGGGGCTGCCCTTCGCCTTCGCGCACCACTTCTCGGCACAGAACACCGTGCCGGCCCTCGATCTGTACCGGGAGTCCTTCGAGCCGTCCGCGGTCCTGGACGCGCCCTACGCCCTCATCGGAGTCTCCGCCCTCGCGGCCGACGACGAGAAGGAGGCCCGCCGGCAGGTGCTGGCCGCCGCCCTGAACATGGTGCGGCTGCGCACCGGGCGCCCCGGGCTCGTGCCGACGCCGCAGGAGGCGGAGGCCTACGACTTCAGCCCGACGGAGCTGGAGTTCGTGCGGTCCTGGAACTCCAACGTCATCCACGGGACCGCCGACGAGGTCCGCGCCGGCCTGGACGACCTGCACAAGCGCACCGGCGCCGACGAGCTGATGCTCACCGCCAACGCCCACGGCGGCGACGTACGCCTGCGCTCCTACGAGCTGATCGCCGACGCCTACGGGCTGCCCGCACCGGCCTGAACCCCGGCCGCCCCGGGCCCGGCGGCGTCCAGCAGCGCGGAGATGCGGTCCGGCGCCACCGGCCGGGAGTACAGCCAGCCCTGACCGGTGTCGCAGCCGATGCGGCGCAGGCGGGTCGCCTGGTCGGAGGTCTCCACGCACTCGGCGGTGACGGTCAGCCCGAGCCGGTGGGCAAGCTGGACCATCGCCTCGACGATGACCTCGTCGGCCGGGTTGGCGGCGGACGCGTCGGGTACGGCGCCGGGGCCGTCCGGGACGGTGTCGTACTGGAAGCCCCGCACGAACGCGCCGTCCAGCTTGAGGACCGAGACCGGCAGCCGGCTGAGGTAGGCCAGGTTCGAGTAGCCCGTGCCGAAGTCGTCGATGGCGATGTGCACGCCCATGCGGCTGAGCGCCTTGAGAACCTGGAGCGGGCGGCCCGCCGAGCCCATCACGGCCGACTCCGTCAGCTCCAGTTGCAGCAGCCGCGGCGGGAGGCCGGTCTCCTCCAGGGTCCGGGCCACGTCGGAGACCAGGTCGGAGTCCCAGACCTGGCGGACCGCCACATTGACGCTGACGAAGATCGGCGGCTCGTCCGGGTGGGCCAGCTGCCAGCGGCGGGCCTGGTGGCAGGCCGTGCGCAGGATCCAGCGGCCGAGCGGAACGATTGATCCATCCTCCTCCGCCAGTGCGATGAACCGATTCGGCGCCAGTACGCCGAACTGAGGATGATTCCAGCGGATGAGCGCCTCGACGCCCCGCACCCGGCCGTCCTCCATGCCGACCAGCGGCTGGTACTCCAGGGCGAACTCGCCGCGGTCGATGGCCGGGCGGAGCGTGGCGGCCAGCGCCTGGCGGGTCATGCGGTTCGCGTTGCGCTCGGGGTCGAAGAGGGTCCAGCGGGCCCGGCCGTCGGCCTTGGCCCAGTACAGGGTCGTGTCGGCCGCCTGCATCAGGGCGGTGGGGGTGGTGCCGACGGTGTGGCGTTCGACGACGCCGACGGACGCGGTGACCGAGAGGCGGCGGTCGGACAGCTCGAAGGGCGGCTGGAGCGCCGTCAGTACGGATTCGGCCAGGTCGGCGAGCTGGTCGGTGCCCGTGGAGTCCTCCACGAGGAGGGCGAACTCGTCGCCGCCGAGCCGGGCCACCAGCGGTGCCCGGGACCGGCCGTGGGCGGCTTCCTCCGCGCACCGCGTCAGGCGTTCGGCCACGGCGGCCAGCAGCCGGTCCCCGACGCGGTGGCCGTGGGTGTCGTTGACGGCCTTGAAGCCGTCCAGGTCCAGGTAGCACACGCCGATCCGGCCGGTGCCGCCGTGCTCGTACGTCTCCGCCTCCAGGGCGGCCGTCAGACGTTCGAAGAACAGGGCGCGGTTGGGCAGCCGGGTCACCGGGTCGTGCATCTGGAGGTGGCGCAGCCGGGCCTGGAGTTCGCGCCGGGCGCTGATGTCGACGACGGACAGCAGCAGGCCCGGGGCGTCGCCGGAGCCGGAGCCGGAGCCTGACCCGGAGTCGGCCAGGGGTTCGACCGTCACCTGCGCCCACAGGGAGTGCCCGTCGGCCCGTTTCAGCCGCCGGGTGCAGCGCAGCCGGGGCTGCACGCCCCGCAGCACCTCGCGGTACGCGTGCCAGGTGCCGGCGTCGGAGGCGAGGTCGACGAGGTCGGCCGCCGCGCAGCCGGCCAGCGCGGCCGGGTCGGTGCCGAGCAGGGTGCCCAGGGTGTCGTTGGCGCTGACGACCAGGCCCTCGGCGTCGACGACGGCCATGGCAAGGGGGGCGGCGGTGAACGCCGAGCGGTAGGTCGGGGGTCCCGTACGCGGAGTACGAGGAGCCAGGTTATTGTCACTCTCTGTGACGGCCGACCGGTCGAGGTCTGCCGCGGGCGCCGGCCCTTCGGAGGTTCCGTTCACCGCTCGCTCCCGCAGTGCCTCGATCTCTGTTCGTGCTCTGTTCGCGCAGGAAAGTGTGCCGATCATAGAGGCTGACACCCGGGCCTTCCAGCCGCCGTTCCGTGTTCTGGACCGGGCGACCGCTCCGAGCGATCGTTTCTGCTCACACCTGGACCGGTTCTTTACGCCTCCGACCAGTTGTGACGTTCCGTGAATGCGCCCGGAGCGTCGGCCCGGAGACCTCCGCCGCCGCTCCCGACAGCTCACCCGTCCGGTGCAGGCGAACAGGGCGTAGTACGACAATCATGCACAAGCTGGGTGCGGTGTCCCGTCGACCGCGTCCGGAGGTTCATGTGCCGCGCCAGCTCCCGCTGAGGAGACTTCCCCGGGAGGCCCTCAAGGGGTTCGGCGCGGGCCGCCGGGCGCCGGGGGCGGCCCGGCCGAGGCTGCGCAGTACGGCGGCGGTGTGCACCACGTTGTCGGCGCTCGCCGCGACCTCCCTGATCACCGCCCCCTCCGTCGCCGAGCCCTTCTCCCCGGAGCCCTGCGCCCTCCAGCGCACCGGGGTGCACCACTCCGAGGGCCTGGACACCTGGGACACCGCCTATCCGCGGCCGGTGCGCACCCTGGACGCGGTGATGGTGTTCCTGTCCTTCCCCGACTCCCGGCCGCTGACGGCACCGGCCGAACTGGCCGCCGACCACTTCCCGGCCACCGGCGACTTCTTCCGGCGGGCCTCGTACGGCGCGTTCACGCTGCGCCCGCACCCGCTGCGGCACTGGATCCCGATGCCGAGCGCGTCGACCGAGTACGCCATACGGCGCGACTGGAGCCCCGAGCACCGGGCCGCCTATCTGCGCGACGCGCTCGCCGCCGCCGACCGGTACGTCGACTTCTCCCGCTACAACGTCGTCTACTTCGTCGCGGACCCGGACGCGCCCGGCGTGGACTCCGACGCCACGAAGGTCGTCAACATGGACACCCCGATGCGGGCCGACGGCACGGACATCCGGCGGGTCGTCACCGTCTTCGAGAACCATCCGCCGGACCGGCTGGTCCTGGCCCACGAGACCGGGCACGTCTTCGACCTGCCCGACCTCTACCACCGGCCCGTCGACGGCAAGGGCGACTGGGACACCCATGTCGGCGACTGGGACCTGATGGGCAGCCAGTTCGGACTCGCCCCCGACCTGTTCGGCTGGCACAAGTGGAAGCTGGGCTGGCTGGGGCCCCGGCAGGTGGCGTGCGTACGGGGCAGGGGGCCGACGCGGCTGACCCTGGAACCGCTGGCCGCGGGGCCCGGGGTGGAGGTGACCGGCGCCGCCGGGGCGCCGGCCTTCGGTCTCGGGCAGGGCACGAAGCTGGCCGTGGTGCGCACCGGCGCAGACAGCGTGCTCGCCCTGGAGGTCCGCACGCCGGTCGGCAACGACGCCTCCGCGTGCCGGGCGGGGGTGCTGGTGTACCGGGTGCGCAGCGGGGCGGAGTCCGGGGAGGGGCCGGTCGAGGTGGTCGACGCCCACCCGGACACCGCGGCCTGCTGGTCCGACTCGGTCCACCCCCCGCTCGCCGACGCCCCGGTGGGCCTCGGCGAGAGCTTCACGGTGCCGGGCGAGGGCGTACGGGTGGAGGTGGAGGGGCGTACGGCGTCCGGGGCGTGGACGGTGCAGATCACGCCGGGGTGAGCGCTGTCACGAGGATCGCGCCGACCAGGGCGGTGTGACGCCGCGGTGCGACTGCCCGGGTGGAGTCCGTACCTCTCGGGATCACCGGGGGGGGAGAGAGCGTCCGGGGCTTCGTTGCTGAGTGGGCCTACTGAGCCGGGCAGCCCAATTCCGGAGCCGAGCGGTTCGGGGAACAGCACACCAGAGCCAGGGACAGGAACGAGGGGCGTTCCAGGTAGCAGCCGTGCGACACATCCCCGCCCCAACGGAGGCGTTCGGCAGCGGAGTTGACCAGTATCGCCAGATGAGTGCTGTCACGGTCGGCGTCGGACATGAACCGGGGCGCGTACTCGGCGAGCCGTTCCCCGAGCCATTCGGCAGCTTCCTTTGGCTCGTCCCACGTCGCTTGGATCAGGGCGGGGGGCTTCATGAGCCAGAAGGCCGTTTCCATCGGAGGCAGATTGCCCGAGCGGAACTCGGCCGCGGCTTCTCGGTAGCGCTGATTGAGCCTGTGCCCGTCCCTGTCGTCCTCACCTGCTGGCGGGGGAGGCGGATTGGGGTGCGGGGGCCGCCGGTCTCCTTCGTGGTCGAGCCGTTCTCTGGAACCGGTCCACAGATACCCATGGTGGTGCACCGCTGGTTCCCCTTCGGGGTGCGCAAGGGAGTGGAGTCCGGCCGGTCTCCTCCTGTTGGAGGGGGCGGAGACCGGTCGGAGATGGGGTGGCCGTCAGGCGGAGACGGTGAAGCGGGCCGGGTCGATACCGGCCGCGTCCAGTTCCTCAGTGGTGAAACGCAGGGGCGTCAGGTCGGGCTTCTTGCTGTCGCCCAGCGCCCAGGCGCCCTCACCGATCTTGGTGAGGGTGACGCATCCTTCGGTGCAGGGGCCGCCGCACGCCTTGTTGAACACGGCGGTCTCGGAGATGGGGAGTTCGTACAGGTCGGTCATCGTGTGCCTTCCTGAGTAGACGACAGTCCAAGGGCGGGACTGTCCCCCGCCCGTGCCGGGCGGAAGTCATGGAGGAGAGAGGCCGTCTCAGGCCGTGTGGGAGAGCTTGGAAACCACCGCGACACCGGGGCGTGCGCGGAGGTCGCCCGTCCTCGGAAGGGTTATTGAAGGATCGAGCGGGAGCCGCCCACCGCGTCGGTAAGTCGTTCGCTCAAGAGTTCCGCTTCGGAAGGCAGGAGAACCATTTCCGTGTCGGCCACGTGCTTCCCGTTACGGGTGATCCACATGGGGACCCGAACGTTTCCGTCGTCATCCCGATACGCCTTCCGGCTCGGGATCGGGTCAAGTCGCCAGCCTCGCGGGGTCTTCGCTTCGCTCGCCATGAATCCATGGTCAGGCTCCAATGAGGCCCGAGGAAGAGCTAGTCGCGTTGATGCATAAATGCCTCGGATGCTTCGAGGAGAAACACTGAAGCGGCTTCACCCGTCAGGGCGTGCGACCAGAACAAATCAAACAGATTCAGGTGCTGGGTGATATCGCGAGGGTCACGCAGGATCACTTCCCCGGAGAACAGTTCGACCGTCACCAGGCGGTCGTCATAGGCGACGAAAATATTCATCGGGGTACCCGGAACCTGTACGCCCTGCGGAACTATCCCAATCTCCACATTGGGCTTCCGGTTGACCTCCGCCATATGCGCACACTGCGCCGCCATGGCTCCGAGGCTCGCCCGCTGCCACTTCACGGCCTGCTCCGTCAGCAGGAACCAGAAGGAGCGAGACGAGTCGTCCAGGATGGCTTGTCGGTCCATGCGGGCCTGCACGGCCCTGGCGACGTCCCTGGCCGGATCGCTGGGCACCATGGGCGTCAGCGTCTCAACGGCGTATTCGCGGACGTGCAGGAGACCGGTCGGGATGGCCGGCAGGAAGTGCCGCATCACGCGCGAGGACGACTCGAGCGCCTTCAACTCAGCTTGCTTGTGGTAGAGCCCGACGCGGGCGTACGCGCGCCAGGATGCGTAGTCCACGTTCGCCCGACGCGCCAACCGTAGAAGCTCGTCGGCAACTTCATCAGGGACCGCGAGAGCTTTGAGGATGCGCTCCACATCGATCACTGTGGGCAGCGCTCGGCCGGTTTCAATCCGGCTGATTTTCGTCTGACTCATGTTGCAGCGCAGCGCCAAGCGCTCGCCGCTCAGGCCGGAAGCGCGACGGAGACCCCGAAGGGCCTCCGCCAAATCCTTCCGCTCCCGTGCTTGTGCTTCAGGTTCGATAGGCACTGAATGGCACGGCACTTTCTAGGGCGAGATCCCGCCAGGCGAGATACTTACCGGTGTCCGGGTCTTGGATCAGCTCCCGATTGATCTGTGTTCCATCGGGGCGGTAGTTGAGGTGAACGACCGTCGATTCGTCGAACAACCAGAAGTCTTGTTCCGGCAGTCCTGGGTTCGGGCGGTCGGTCAAATCAACTATTTGATAGTCCTCCCCGGCCTCGACGTTGCCGGGGATGCACCACTCAAACAGGTACCGGCTGTACGGGGTGAGCGGACGGCGCACGATCTTGGCACGGGTCATCGTCCGACCGGCCGCCGCATGGCCCCGGATCGTCTGGTGCCACGCTGCGTTGAACCCCTCCGGCCGCCCGGCTCCCGCAAGGAAGTCGCGGACCGACTCGGCCTCGGCGGGCATGGTGTACGTCTGGTGCACTTCGAGCCGGAAGGCGGAACGCTTGAAGTCGCGGAAGTACGCCTGCCACGCGTCGCCGTCGAGCAGCACGGGGCTAGAGCCATCCACGGGCACGGGCCGCCTCCTTCAGGATCTCCTCCGGGATCAACACGACCGATTCGCCATCGGGCGTCGGGTGGGTCACGTCGTAGCCTTGGATCGCCAACATCCCGGGCTCCGGCGCCTCGTACACGGTCGGGCAGTCGCCGTTCCCGCACTTGTCGTCGTCGCTCGTGCACGGGCCGCCCGCGATCATGCGTAGTTCGTCCACTGAGACCCTCTCCGGTCTGGTGTGGTCAGCAAGCTACGGATGGCTTTCCCACGACACAAGGTGGGCCCGCCCTTCAGTCACGTACCCGCATAACTTGGTGGGCGCGAGTCAGGGCACTTGCCTGCTGACCAGCGGTGGGGGAGGGCTTGCAGCCCAGGCGCGCATGACCGGTGGCAGGCGACGCCGGGTGGCTCAGGGGCGCCAAGACACTCGATGGGATTGAAGGTGATCCCATGTGGTGGCCATGGCGTCCCAGCCGTCCGGGAACTTCACCAGCGTTCCCAGTTGGACCGGTTCCGTGGACGGATAGTCGTCCAGCAGCCCGTCCACCCCCTCGCGGCAGACCACGACGCACGCGTGCCGGTGGCGGGAGGTCAGGACGCACAGGCGGCCGGTCTCCAGGTGGAAGGCCGTGGCGTCGGGGCGGCCGGAGAGGGGGTGGAGGACGACCGTCACGTCGTACTCGCGTCCCTGGAGGCGGTTCGCCGTGTCCACGGTCACCTCGTGCACCCCGAGGTCGGCCAGCGCGGAGCGCACCGCCGCCGCCTGGTCCCGGTGCGCGGTGCCGACGGCGACGCGGGCGGCGGTCAGGGGGACCGGGGAGGGGGAGCGTTCGGAGGTCGCCGCGCCCTTACGGTCCAGGAGGCGCCGGACCACCGCCGCCACCGCCCGCACCGCCTCCGGGTCGGTGCGCGGCGTGTGCCGGGCGGGCAGCTCCAGCAGGCCCCAGCCCGAGACGGCGGCCTCGTCGATCACCCGGTCGGGGCCCGAGCCGTCCGACGGCACCGCGAAGGCCAGACTCCGGTCGCCGTGGTCCGTGCCGCTGCGGAACGGCGTGTACGGGTAGAACGCGTCGGAGACCAGGCGCGCCGCCGACGCCGGGAGCCGCCAGGACACCGGCAGCCGGTGCTGGGGCAGGTCCGGGTTGTGGGCGAGGAGCGTCGTCACGGCGGACGCCGACGGGTCGTACGACAGGCCCGCCCACTGCTCGCTGCCCACCGTCGCGAACGGGTCCAGCTGGCCCGGGTCACCCACGAACAGCGCCCGCTCGAACAGCCCGGCGACCGCCAGCAGCGAGTCGGAGCGCATCTGGTACGCCTCGTCCACGATCGCGTGCCGCCACGGCTCGTCCACCGTGACGTGCGCCCACTTCGCGGCGGTCGACAGGACGACCGCCTGCCCGGCGAGGTCGGCGGCCTTCGCCGACTTGCGTACGTTCTCCAGCGCGTCGAGCGCCCTGTCGTACGGGTCGGCGTCACTGCTGTGCAGGCGGCCCACCGGCAGCTCGGGGTTCTTCTCGGCGAGGCGCAGGACCAGGTCGTCGACCTGGGCGTTGGTCTGCGCCACGACCATCAGGGGCCGGCCCGCCTCCGCCAGCTCCAGCGCCGCCCGGACGACGAGCGTGGACTTGCCGGCCCCGGGCGGGGAGTCCACCACCACACCCCGCCGGGTGCCGTGCAGGGTGTCGTGGAGGATCGCGGCGGTGGCGCGGGCTGCCTCGGCGCCCGGGTCGAAGGGGCCGGCAGGGGCGGCGGACGCCGAGGGGGCGTCGGCGGTCACAGGAGGTCCTCCTCGGTCTGGGCGTCGGCGGTCACAGGAGGTCCTCCTCGGTCTGGGCGTCGGCGGCCTCCGGCACGGCGGCCGTCTCACCCGGCGGGCCGCCGTGCGTCCACGGCGTCCGCTCCGGGTCGGGCAGCTTCGCGCCGCCCCGCTGCTCGTGCTCGAAGAGCGTGAAGCAGACCAGGTCCCCCTTCTCGGGCACCGAACCCGCCTCGGGCTCCTTGCCGCGGCCCATCTTGTCCACGATCCGCACGACGAACAGCCCGTCGTCCAGGTCGCCCCCCGGCCCGACGTACTCCGCCGTCTGCGGCCTGCCGCCCAGCGACCGGTAGACCTTGACCCGCTCGCCCAGATGCGGCCGGTCGTCCGTGCGGACCGTAACCAGCGGGCGCGGACTCGGCCGCCTGCTCTCGCTGTACGCCATCACGACATCGGTGACCTCCCCCGCGAACGCCTCCCCGGACAGCCGCCGCCCGGCCATCACCAGCGGGTCGTCCAGCGCCTCCTGGGCCTCCAGCCGGGCCTGCTCGCGCTCGCGCGTGGCCAGCTTGTTCGCCGCCGTCACCGCGTCGTCGCGGCGCGGCTGCGGGGGCTCGCCGGCCAGGATGCGGTCCCGGTGGGAGGTGAACGACCAGCGGTCGCGGGTCCGGCGCTCCTCGACATGCGCCCCGGCGGGCAGCTCCCGCAGCAGGTCGAGGCCGCGCCACACGGCGTCCCAGGTGGGGCGGGTCCGGCTGGCGACCAGGTCGCGGACATCCCGCTCGGCGGCGGTGAGCGCGCCGAGCCGCTCGTCGGCCGCCACGCCGTCCTCGGCGGCGGCGAGGGCGGTACGCGCGCGGTCGTAGCGCTCGATGGCGGGGGCGAGCAGCTTGTTGTCGAAGGCCGGGTCGGTCGCCGGTCCCGCCGGCGGGCACAGCAACTGTCCGTCGGCGTCGCGCGCGAGTTCGGCCAGGCGCGCGGCCTGGGCGCCGGTCCCTTCGCCCTCGCGCGGGGCGATCCACGCGAGCAGCGCCCCCAGGTGCTGGTCCTCCAGCGTGGACTGCCCGGTCGCCCAGTGCCGGCCCAGCAGGTCGGTCATGGCGAGGAGCAGGGAGGAACCGGGCACCCGGTACCGCTCGCCGTAGTGGGTCAGCCACCGCCCCAGCAGCGGCACCCTCGGCGGCGCGGGATACGGCGTCTCGGGGTCCTGCTCCGCCGTGCGCCGAAACCGCATGGACCGCCCCAGCAGCCGTACGAAGTCGACGCCCGCGCGGCTCGGCACGATCAGCTGCGCGGCGTCCGCGCACAGGTCGACCTCGACCTTGACCCGCTTGCCCGTCTCCGGGTCGGTCTCGGTGCGCTCGGCGGCCTCCACCCGGTCGGCGTACGCCTCGATGTGCGGCAGCACGATGTCGGCCAGCTCGGCCAGGAACGCGAAGCGCAGGTCGCGGTCGCGGGGCTGCGGGACGACCAGCAGCCGCGGCGCGTCCCGGTCGGTGCCGGCCAGCGCGCCCAGCGGGGCACCGGCCTCACCGGCGGTGATCAGCGGCACGAAGACCAGCGGCCGGTCGGACAGATGCCGGTGCCGGACGGTGGCGGCGGGCTGCGCACGCCCGGCGCGCACGGCCTCCAGCCGGGCGAGCGTGGTGATCAGCGACATCCGTCCACCCCACCGACCCCGCCACCGCCGATGGCGGACCCCACCCCACCGGCAACGCCCACCGCACGGGCCGGGCCGCCGGCCACGGCGTCGCCCCGGTCGCCGCCCGTGGCGCGGGTGCCGGCAACGCCCGTCGCAGCGGTCCCCCCGACGGGCGTCCCGGGGGCGAGCCTGTCGGCGGCCGTCGCGAGGGCCTCCGTGCGCAGCCGCGCCGCGCGGCGCAGGGCCGCCACCGCCGGGTCGTCCGGGTCGCCGGCCTCGCCGCGGGCCGCGGCCAGTACCTCCTCGACCGTCGACAGGCCGCCGAGTTCGGCCCGCACCGGGCGGCCGAGCGAGGTCACCGCGCCCTCCTCGCGGGACCGGGCACGGCAGTGGAAGGCCAGCTCGCAGGCGGACAGGCACTCGGGCGCGTACGTCGCCGGAACCGACTCGACCGCCGCCGTCAGCTCCTCGGCCGGCAGCCCGGGGGAGAAGCAGACCCCCTCGGGAAGCGCGTCGGCGATGTCCTCGATGCGGGTGAGACGGGCGAGCTGGCGGTCGGTGACCGCGCACTGCTTGCGCACGTCGACCGCGGACGCGGTGGGCAGGTTGGAGAAGTCCCTGGGGCAGACGAGCAGCACCCGGCGGCGTACGCGCGGAGCGGGGTCCAGGCGGGCGGCGACCCGGTCCAGGGCCAGTACGTACACCGCGGCCTGTCGCGCGGCGGCGCCGACCTTCGCCGGGTCGGCGGAACCGTCCAGCATGGGGAAGGACTTGATCTCGACGACCGTCCAACTGCCGTCCGGATGCACCACCACCGCGTCCGGCTCCAGGAAGGCGGGGGAACCGGCGACATCGAGGGCGAGCATCGGATGGCCGAGCAGCGTCCAGGCGCCGGGAGTGCTGGTGGCCTCGCGCAGTGCCAGCGAAGTACGCGCCGCGCGCCCCTCGGGGCCGGTCGCGGACAGGTCGGGCACGTGCGCTTCGGCGGGCGGCTCGGCGCCCCGGTCCAGCTTCTCGTGCGCGAGCCTCAGCAGTTCGGCGCCGCCGTCCGCCTTGACCCGCGCCTCGAAGGCGTTGCCCCGCGTGAGGGCGAACTGCGACTGCCCGAAGGCCGAGGGCGAGCCCAGCGCGCTCGCGAGCGAGGCCTTGTCCACCCCGGCGCCGTCGAGGATCGCGCGCCGGCGGCACCCGGGGTTGGCGGCGAGGGCGGCCAGGGCGCGCGCGTCGAGTGCCTTGGCCGGTACGTCGGGACCGCGCAGCTCAGCGAGCCGGTGCCGGAGTCTCGTCCCCCGCGTCCGAGGGGGCGGGGTCCGGCTCGGCTCCCGGTCCGAACCGCTGCTCGCGCTGCCGTGGGAATCGCTCACCCGCGGAAGTCTGGCATCCACCACTGACAATCGTGGAACCCGCGCCGCCCGGGCCCCTCGTGGCCGGTGTGAAACGGGCCGCGATCCCCGTCCGCACCCGGCCCGCGGTCCGCAGCACGAACGGCGTCAGCAGCAGCCCCACGCCCATCACGGCCGCGCCGGCGACGGCGTCCAGGAAGTAGTGGTTGGCGGTGCCCATCACCACGACGACGGTCACCAGCGGGTAGACGACGCCGGCCGCCTTCGTCGCGCGCGTGCCGCCGTAGCGCCACAGCATCACCCCGCACCACAGCGCCCAGCCCACGTGCAGGCTCGGCATGGCCGCGTACTGGTTGGTCATGCCGCCCAGACCGCGCGGCGCGCTCGCCTCGTCGCCCCACCAGCCGTACGAGCTGTACTGGGCCATCGTGTCGACGAAGCCGTGACTCGCGTCCAGCAGCCGGGGCGGGCAGGTCGGCAGGAGCGTGAAGCCGATGAGGCCGATGAACGTGGACGTCATCAGCCAGGTGCGGGCGGCCCGGTAGCGCACGGCGCGGGAGCGGAAGATCCAGATCAGGACCGCCGGGGTGACCAGGTAGTGCAGCGACGCGTACCAGAAGTCGGCCGGCACGCCGAGCCAGGGCTCGCGGGTGAAGAGGCGGTTGAGCGGGTGCTCCGCGTTGAGGAACACCGCCTGCTCGACGCGCAGGATGGCCAGGCCGTGGTCCACCGCGTCGGAGACGTTGCCGCGCACGAGGAGGCGGCCGGCCGAGTAGCAGGCGTACACGAGGACGATGAGCGGCAGCTCGGTCCACCAGCGCAGCCGAGTCTGCGGGGCTGCCTCGGTGCCCGGTGTCTCGGTGTGCGGCAATCCGATCGCCCTCCCCCTTCGTGTTTCTCGCGCGCCTGGACGGACACGGGCGTGCCACTCTACGGCCTCCGTGCGCCCGCCTCACGGAGCGCCTTCGGACCGGATAGACGCCGGGATCGCCCCCCGGGTTGCCCGTGCGGGGGGTGCGGGATGATGGGGGCGACCCCGCGACATTTCTCCGGAAAGGCCTCTTCATGGCACCGCGCATCCTGCTGGCCCGGCATGGACAGACGCAGTGGTCGCTGTCCGGCAGACACACCGGCAGGACCGACGTACCGCTCCTGGGGGAGGGCCGGCGCGGCGCCGGACTGCTCGGCGAGCGGCTGCACCGGGCGCCGCTGAAGGGGCTGCCCGACGCGGAGGTGCGGACCAGCCCGCTGGTCCGCGCGCGGGAGACCTGCGAACTCGCGGGCTTCGGCGAGCGCGCCCGGGTGTGGGACACGCTGATGGAGTGGGACTACGGCGCGTACGAGGGCATGACGCCGGACGAGATCCGGGCGGTGCGGCCCGGCTGGCTGATCTGGCGGGACGGGGTTCCCGAGGGGGAGAGCCTCGCGGAGGTCACCGCGCGCGCGGACGAGGTGGTGGCGTGGGCGCGGGAGGCCGACCGGGACGTCCTCGTCTTCGCCCACGGGCACATCCTGCGCTCGATCGGGGCGCGCTGGCTGGGACAGCCGCTGGAGTTCGCGGCACGGATCCGCCTCAACCCGACATCGCTCTCGGTGCTGGGCTGGGCCTACGGGGAACCGGCCCTGGAGAGCTGGAACGACCTGGGACACCTGGTCGGCTGTGGCAGCTGACCCCGCGACCGCCTGAAGGCGGGGTTCGGCCGCGGCGGCCGTTCGGGCCGGGCGGAGGCCACCGTCAACGTCGCCATGGCCAGGTCCTCTCGTGCGGACCGTCGAACCGTGCCGGATTCACCACGCACCGTTTGGTCACAAACCGGATGTATCACCCACGATCTGCCATGAACTGCCATCCTTTGCGGCTGATTTGCGCCGTAGCCGTTGACGGTCTCGCGCGTTGAACCGGGTGGACCGGGAGGCTCCCGACTCCCGACCCGCTCGTCCGAGGAGGAGTTCCGTGGTGGAGGCCGGGATGGAAACCAGCCCAATCAGCTTTGTCCCCTGCGACGCCTGTGATGTCGTCACCGTGCCGACCCGGCAGGGTCTTGAGGCGGTCGACATTCTCAGGCGGGGAGCCGGTGAGGGGGTGGGCTCCGTGATCCACGACGACGGCTGCGACACGCTGGGATTCCTCGTGCCGCCGGGCACGGCCGCCGCCTGGGACGTGCCGGGGAGCACCTGCGTGGAGACGGACGGCCGGGGACTGAGCCTCAACGTCGAGTCCGAGCCGCCCGTGGAGGGCTCGGACTGGCTGCTGCCGCCGGGCGAGGCGGACCCGGCGACCGACCCCGCCGTACTGCGGGCCGCGCTGGGCGAGGCGGCCCGGCTGATCAGGGCCGCGGACAGCTGTCGCTGATCCCGCTGCCGCCGGTCCCCGGTCCCCGGGGCACGGCGGGGTCCGGCGCCGCCGATAATGGCCCGATGGGAAAGTCCGGGAAGGCCCGCCGCGGGCGCGCCGCCGCCGAAACCGTCGTCGAGCACGTCGACGGCGGCCTCGCCGAGCTGGTCCCCGACCGGGACCGGCCCCGGGCCCGCACGCTGCTGATCGACGGCGCCCCGCAGTCCCACGTCGACCCGGACGACCCGACGTACCTGTCCTTCGGGTACCAGCGCCGGATCGGGCACGTCATCGACCTGGCCGCCCCGCCCGGCAGGCCCGTCCGGGCCGTGCACCTCGGCGGGGGCGCCCTCACCCTCGCCCGCTACGTCGCCGCCACCCGGCCCCGCTCCACCCAGCAGGTCGTCGAGCGGGACGCCGGCCTCGTCCGACTGGTCCGCCGGGAGCTGCCCCTCGATCCCGGCGCGCGGATACGGGTGCGCTCCGCCGACGCCCGCGCGGGACTGGCCAAGGTGCCCGACGGCTGGGCGCACCTGATCGTCGCGGACGTCTTCGGCGGGGCCCGTACGCCGGCCCACCTCACGTCCGCCGAGTTCCTCGACGAGGTCCGGCGCGCGCTCGCGCCCGGCGGGGTCTACGCCGCCAACCTCGCCGACGGCCCGCCGCTCGCCCATCTGCGCGGCCAGATCGCCACCGCCGCCCACCGCTTCGCGGAACTCGCCCTCGTCGCCGACCCCGCCGTGCTGCGCGGCAGACGCTTCGGCAACGCGGTCCTCGTCGCCTGCGACCACCCGCTGCCGGTCGCCGAACTCACCCGCCGCGCCGCCTGCGACCCGCACCCGGCGCGCGTGGAACACGGCCGGGGGCTGACCGACTTCACCGGCGGCGCCGTACCCGTGACGGACGCGTCGGCGGTGGACTCGCCCGCACCGCCGGCCTCCGCCTTCGGGTGACCCGGCGGCCGGCTCGGCGGTGGATTCAGTAGTTGCCGATCTCCACCCGCGGCGGCCCGTCGTGCCAGGTGCAGAACACCGACACCCGGTCGGCGCCCGAGGTGAACTCCACCCGGATCCACGACTCCGTCTTCCACACCTGCATCGACCAGCCCGCGTCCGGCGTCGCCGACACCAGGGACGCCGACGACGTACCGAGGTCGAACACCGCACGGCCGCCGTCCGTGTCGTAACTCCTGACCTCTCCCGAGGTGCTGGGGGAGGGGCTCGGGCCCGCGGGCGCCGGGGGCGTGGTGGAGGGCGCGGTCGGTGACGGCGCGGGGTCCGGCTCGCGGGGCGTGCGGCTCGGGGTCGGCGACGGGCTGCCCGACGGCGAGGGGCGCCGGGTGGAGGAGGCCGGCGTCTGAGAGTCCTCGGCGTCCCGCGGGTCCCGCCTGTCGGCGTCGGCCGCCGTGATGGGCAGCGCGCGGGGGGCGTCGTAGGCCGTGCCCGCCATCACCGTGCGGACGCCCCACCACGACAGCGTGACCGCCGCGCCGGTGGCGAGCAGCCAGGCGAGTACGTGTACGAGTCCTCTGCGCATCGCGGCCATACTGCCTCACCCGTCGCACAGGTGTCGCCCCAACGGAGTGGGAACGAGGCGGGAATCGGGGCCGACCGGAGTTGTCCACAGGCCCGCACCGGGTCGGTCCGCATGGCGTACGGTGCCGCCCATGGCAAGTGTGCTCGTCGTCGAGGACGACCAGTTCGTACGCTCGGCGCTCATCCGGCATCTGACCGACGCCTCGCACCTGGTGCGCAGCGTCGGTACGGCCCTGGAGGCGCTGCGCGAGGTCGCCCATTTCCGCTTCGACGTGGTCGTCCTCGATCTCGGACTGCCCGACCTGGACGGCTCCGAGGCGCTGAAGATGCTGCGCGGCATCACCGACGTACCGGTGATCGTCGCCACCGCCCGGGACGACGAGACGGAGATCGTACGGCTGTTGAACGCGGGCGCGGACGACTACCTCACCAAGCCGTTCTCCGTCGAGCACCTCTCGGCCCGCATGGCGGCCGTACTGCGCCGGGCCCGCACCGACCCCGCCCAGGCGGCGCCGTCGACCGTCATCCGGGTCGGCGGCCTCACCGTCGACCCGCTGCGCCGCCAGGCCGAACTGGACGGTGTGCGGCTCGACCTGACCCGCCGCGAGTTCGACCTGCTCGCCTTCCTGGCCGGCCGGCCGGGCGTCGTCGTCCCCCGCAAGGAGCTGCTCGCCGAGGTCTGGCAGCAGTCCTACGGCGACGACCAGACCATCAACGTCCACCTGTCCTGGCTGCGGCGCAAGCTGGGCGAGACCGCGGCCCGGCCGCGCTATCTGCACACCCTGCGCGGGGTCGGAGTGAAGCTGGAGCCGCCCGCCGAGCCGGCCGCGGGGCTGCCCGGAGCGGAGCCGCCACGATGAGATGGGCCCTGGTCAAGGTGTCGTTGGCGGTCACCGCAATGGTCGTGGTCGCCTTCGCGGTCCCGCTCGGACTCGTCATCCGCGAGATGGCCCGGGACCGCGCCTTCTCCAACGCGGAACGGGAGGCCGCCGCCGTCGCCCCGGCGCTGTCCATCACCACCGACCGCGACCAGTTGGAGCGCGTGGTCGCCTCCGCCGGCTCGGACACCGGGATGGCCGTGCACATACCGGCGTCCGCCTCGGGGGCCGGCGGCGCCACCGACATCGGGCGGCAGCGCGCCACCGACGAGGACATCGCCGCCGTACGCGAGATGGGGCGGGCCTCCACCGCCGAGGTGGCCGGCGGCTCCACCCTGCTCCAGCCGGTCGCGCTCAGCTCCGGCGAGATCGCGGTCGTCGAGGTGTACGTCCCCGAGTCCGCCGTCACCAACGGCGTCGGCACGGCCTGGGCGGTGCTCGCCGCGGTCGGCACCGCCCTGATCGTCGGCTCGGTCGCGGTCGCCGACCGGCTGGGCGTACGGATGGTGCAGCCCGCGCGGCGCCTGGTCGAGGGCGCGCACGAACTGGGGGAGGGCAAGCTGGGCGCGCGGGTGCCCGTGGAGGGGCCGAACGAACTGCGGCTCGCGGCGGTCGCGTTCAACTCCATGGCCGACCAGGTCGTGCAACTCCTCGCCAACGAGCGGGAGCTGGCCGCGGACCTGTCCCACCGGCTGCGTACCCCGCTGACCGTGCTGCGGCTCAACGCGGCCTCCCTCGGCGACGGACCGGCCGCGGAGCAGACCCGGGCCGCCGTCGAGCAGTTGGAGCGCGAGGTCGACACGATCATCCGCACCGCCCGGGACGCCAAACCGCAGACGGCCGCGGCCGGTCCCGGCGCCGGGTGCGACGCGGCCGAGGTGGTCCGGGAGCGGATGGGGTTCTGGTCCGCGCTCGCCGAGGACGAGGGCCGCAAGTGGCGGGTGGCCGGCGCCGACCGGCCGGTGCGCATACCCGTGGCCCGCACCGATCTGGCCGCCTCCCTCGACGCCCTGCTCGGCAACGTCTTCCGGCACACCCCCGAGGGCACGGCCTTCGCGGTCGACCTGCACAACGGCGAGGACGCGGTGATCGTGCTCGTGTCGGACGCGGGCCCCGGCATACCCGACCCCGAGGCGGCGATGGCCCGCGGCCGGGGTTCGGGCAGCGACGGCTCGACCGGGCTCGGCCTGGACATCGTGCGCCGGCTGGCGGAGTCGACGGGCGGCGACGTACGGATCGGCTCGTCCGTGCTCGGCGGCACCGAGGTGCGGATCTGGATCCAGCTGGACGGGCGGACGGCGCCGGTGCGGCGCGGGCACCGGGGGGCGGTGCGGCGGCGCCGGCACCTGCGGCCGGCCGCGACCTTTAATCGGTCCCGATCCCTTCCTTAAGCCCACCCTAAGAACCCCAACCCCCGTCCGGTACAGGCTCTTTGCCCGGTTCCGGCCCGCTAGCGTGCTGTCGCACCCCCTCCCCCCACGCAGCCCCCGGCGGGGGCACCGTGAACAGTGAAGGCAGGCACGTGATGACGCACCGACGCAAGGTCAGCGGCAGGAACAAGGCGATCGGCGCACTCGTCGCGGCGGCCGTGGCCGGCGGTGGCGCGCTGATGTTCACCGGCGCGGCCCAGGCGGCCGGAGCCGACGCCGTCTACACGAAGACCAGCGAGTGGTCGACCGGCTACACCGGCCAGTACGTCGTCACCAACAACAGCGGGCAGACGAAGCAGGACTGGACGCTGGAGTTCGACCTGCCCGAGGGCACGAAGCTCGGCTCGCTGTGGAACGCCGAGTCGAAGGTCGCCGGGCAGCACGTCACCGTGACCCCGCCCAAGTGGGACACGGACGGTCTGCGGGCCGGCGAAGCCGTCACGATCGGCTTCGTCGTCAACGGCACCGCGGACCCGGCCGGCTGTCTCATCGACGACGCCACGTGCTCCACGGACGACGGCGCCGTCCCCGAGCCCGGTGGCCGCCCCACCGAGCCCCCGGCCCCCACGGCCACCCCGGCCCCCACGCCGACCGACACCGACACCGCCGAACCGGCACCCACCGGGACCCCCGGCAGCGGCACCGCCACCGGGGCCGGCTTCGCCCCGTACGTCGACACCTCCCTCTACCCGGCCTTCGACCTGGTGGCGGGCGCCGAGGCGACCGGTGTGAACGACTACACCCTCGCCTTCGTCACCGACGGCGGCGGCTGCACCCCCAAGTGGGGCGGCGTCACCGACCTCGCGAGCGACGCCGTGGCGAACCAGATAGGCGCCCTGCGCGCCAGGGGCGGCAACGTCCGCGTCTCCTTCGGCGGCGCGAGCGGCTCAGAGCTGGCCACGGCCTGCACATCGGCGGACGCGCTGGCCGCGGCGTACGGCGAGGTCGTGGACACCTACGGGCTCACCAAGGTCGACTTCGACGTGGAGGGCGGCGCGCTGCCCGACACGGCCGCCAACACCCGGCGTTCCCAGGCCATCGCCGCGCTGCAGAAGCAGCACCCGGACCTGAACGTCTCCTTCACCCTCCCCGTCATGCCCGAGGGCCTGACCCAGGCGGGCGTCGACCTCCTCGCCGACGCCAAGGACAACGGAGTGCGCACCGACACCGTCAACATCATGGCGATGGACTACGGCCCCGCCTACAGCGACGACATGGGCACCTACGCCGAGCAGGCGGCCACCGCCACCCAGGCCCAGATCAAGGGCGTCCTCGGCCTGTCCGACGACGACGCCTGGAACACGGTCGCCGTCACCCCGATGATCGGCGTCAACGACGTGGCCACCGAGGTCTTCCAGGTCGAGGACGCCACCCAGCTGGTGGAGTTCGCGAAGTCCAGGGGCCTCGGCGGGCTGTCGATGTGGTCCGCGACCCGCGACAAGGTTTGCCCCGGCGGTCCGAAGCCCTCGGCCGACGCCACGTGCAGTTCCATCGACCAGGAGGAGAACGCCTTTTCGAAGGCTTTCGCCGCCTACCAGTAGGACCGGGCTCCCCCCACACCGGTCCTGCGAGCGGGGCGCGGCATCCCACCCCGGGACGCCGCGCCCCGCGTCTTCCCGGCCCCGCCGTCCGGGCGGCCGGCTACTCGCCGGCCCACTCCACCGGCGGGAGCGTCCCCGTGCCGGCCGCCCGCCCGTACCACAGGGCGCTCGACTTCGGGGTGCGCTGCTGGGAGGCGTAGTCGACGTACACCGCGCCGAACCGCTTCTCGTAGCCGTAGGCCCACTCGAAGTTGTCCATCAGGGACCACAGGTAGTAGCCGCGCACGTCGGCGCCGTCGGTGATGGCCCGGCGGACCGCCTTGAGGTGGCCGTCCAGGTAGGCGACCCGCTCGGGGTCGTGCACCGTGCCGTCGGCCCCGGGCTTGTCGTCGTAGGCGGCGCCGTTCTCGCTGATGTACAGGGGCAGGCCGGGGGCCTCCCGGTGGTAGCGCATGATCAGCTCGTGCAGGCCGGTCGGGTCGACGCTCCAGCCCATCTCCGTACGCTCGCCCGGCGGCTGGTGGAAGGCCACGTCGTCCGCGCCGGGCCACGGCGAGTGGTCGCTTGAGCCGTGACCGTCGGCGCGCGGGGCGAGGGAGTCGGCGTCGGCCGCCGAGACCACGGTGGGCGTGTAGTAGTTGAGGCAGATCGCGTCCAGCGGCTGGCGGATCAGGCCCAGGTCGCCGTCCTGGACGTGCGACCAGTCGGTGACCGGCGCCGTCGCCTCCAGCAAGGACTGCGGGTAGGCGCCGTGCAGGATCGGGCCGTGGAAGACGCCGCCGGACAGGTCGTCGATCTTCCGGGCCGCCGCCAGGTCCGCCGGGCTCTGCGACAGCGGCCGGACCACGGAGGTGTTGAGGCTGATCGCCACCGAGTTGCGGGCCGGCATCACCGAACGCAGCGCCACGGTGCCCAGGCCGTGCGCCAGGTTCAGGTGGTGCGCGGCGCGCAGCGAGGCCGCCGGGTCGGTGCGGCCGGGGGCGTGCACACCGGAGGCGTAGCCCAGGAAGGCCGCGCACCACGGCTCATTGAGGGTGATCCACTGCTCCACACGGTCGCCGAGCGCCTCGCCGACGATCTGCGCGTACTCGGCGAACCGGTACGCGGTGTCCCGCTCCGGCCAGCCGCCCGCGTCCTCCAGCTCTTGCGGCAGGTCCCAGTGGTAGAGGGTGACGGCCGGCTTGATCCCGGCGGCCAGCAGCTCGTCCACCAGGCGGCGGTAGAAGTCCAGGCCGCGCTGGACGGCGGGGCCGCGGCCGGTCGGCTGCACCCGGGGCCAGGAGATGGAGAAGCGGTAGCCGCCCAGGCCCAGGTCCTTCATCAGCGCCACGTCGTCGCGGTAGCGGTGGTAGTGGTCGACGGCGATGTCACCGGTCTCCCCGCCGGCCGTCTTCCCCGGCGTATGGCTGAAGGTGTCCCAGATCGAGGGGGTGCGGCCGTCCTCCCGCACCGCGCCCTCGATCTGGTACGCCGAGGTGGCGGCGCCCCAGAGGAAGGCAGGGGGGAAGGTGACCGGGGTCACCTGCGTTGCGGACTCAAGCATGGAAGCGCTCCCATTAACGGCGATTCGTGACGGGTCGTGGAAGACCGGCGGGTGAGAAGGACGAGGGGGGAAGAGGGAGAAAGAGGAGAAGAGGGGACGAGGAGAAGAGGGGAAGGGAAGGGAAGACCCGGGGGCCGGGGCGGCGGCGGCCCGGTCCCCGGGGTGAGAGGTCAGCCCTTGACGGCGCCCTGCATGATGCCGCCCACGATCTGCTTGCCGAAGATCGCGAAGACCAGCAGCAGCGGCAGCGTGCCGAGCAGCGCGCCGGCCATGATCAGGGACTGGTCCGGGGTGTAGCCGCGGCCCAGTCCCGCGATCGCCACCTGCACGGTCGGACTGCCGTTCTGCGTGAGCACCAGGAACGGCCACAGGAAGTCGTTCCAGGACTGCACGAACATCAGCATGCCGAGCACGGCCATCGCGGGCCGCGCCGCCGGGAACACCACGTGCCAGATCACCCGCCAACTGCTCGCGCCGTCCACGCGCGCCGCCTCGATGATCTCGTCAGGCAGCGCCTGGAGGAGGTACTGCCGCATGAAGAACACGCCGAACGCGTTCACCAGGGACGGCAGGATCACCGCCTGGAGCTGGTCGGACCAGTCCAGCTTGGCGACCATCATGTACAGCGGGATGATGCTGAGCTGCGGCGGCACCATCATCGTGCCGATCACGATCAGCATCAGCGCGTTGCGCCCCCGGAACCGCAGCTTGGCGAAGGCGAACCCGGCGATCGTCGACAGGAAGACGATGGTGAAGGCCGAGATCCCGGCCACGATGGTGGTGTTGAGGAACGCCTCGCCGAGGTTGGCGTCCCGCCAGGCGACCTCCAGCTTGTCGAACAGGTTGGCGCCGAACCAGAAGGGCGGCGGCGTCTGCGCGAGCCGCTGGTTGTCGCGCGAGGCGGCGATCGCCGTCCACACCAGGGGGAACAGCGAGCCGATGGTGAACACGGCGAGGATGAGGTAGGCGATCGGCCCGGCGTGCAACTGCCCGCCGGCCCGGGACGCCTTGGAGCCTCGCCGGCCCCGCCGGGGCGGCTCGGGTGCCGCGTCGGCCGGGGGTTTCGTCAGGGTCGTCGTCACGGCCGGTTCTCCTTAACTACTGGCGCGCAGCCGGCGCGAGATGACGGAGTTGAGGATCCCGATCAGGATGAGGATCAGGAACATCGCCCAGGCGATCGCGGAGGCGCGGCCCAGGTGCTGGTTGACCCAGCCCTGCTCGTACAGGTAGAGGCCGAGCGTCTGGAACTGGTGCTGGGAGCCGCCCGAGGCGCCCTTGTTGGCGTCGAACAGCAGCGGCTCGCCGAAGACCTGCGAGGCGCCGATGGTCGACACGACGACCGTGAACAGGATGGTCGGCCGCAGCGAGGGCAGCGTGACGTGGAGGAACTGCCGCCAGCGGCTCGCGCCGTCCAGCGCCGCCGACTCGTAGAGGTCCTGCGGGATCGCCTGCATCGCGGCCAGGTAGATCAGCGCGTTGTACCCGGTCCAGCGCCAGATGACGATCGAGGAGACGGCGAACTGGGAGGGCCACTTCTCGTTCTGCCAGTCGACCTTGTCGAGGCCGACCGAGTCCAGTATCCAGTTGATCATGCCGTAGTCGCGGCCGAAGAGCAGCACGAAGACCAGCGAGGCCGCGGCGATCAACGTCGCGTACGGCGCCAGCATGACGACCCGGTAGAACGTCGAGGCACGCAGCCGGTAGTTGAGGATGTGTGCCAGGCCCATCGCCATCAGCAACTGCGGCACCGTCGAGATGATGCCGATGGTCAGCGTGTTCCGCGCGGCGTTCCAGAAGAACTCGTCGTCGAAGATCCGGGTGTAGTTGTTCAGCCCCGCCCACTTCATGTCGGTGGGCGCGGTCAGCTCCACCGTGTGCAGCGAGGCCCAGCCGGTGTAGATCAGCGGGAACAGGCCGAAGGCGAGGAAGAGAAGGAAGAACGGTGAGACGAACGCGTACGGGCTCCAGCGCATGTCCCGCTGCCAGCGGCGGGAGAGCCGGGCCCTCTTGCGCTGCTCCGCCTCCTGCGACGCCCCGGAGCCCGGCGGGCGGCCCGGGGCCGCGCCCCCCTTGACGGGGGACGCGGCGGTGTCGTGCCGGGTGGCCATTCCGGTCACTTCTCCAGGTTGTTGTCGATGGTCTTCACGGCGTTGTTCCACGCGTCCTTGGGCGACTTGCCCTGGGCGACGAGGATGACGCCGTTGTCGGTCAGACCCTGCTGGATGATCTGGTCCTTCGGGCCGATGACCTGGGTCGGGATCGCCTCGGCGGCCTTGGCGAACAGCTCGCCGATCGGGGCGTCACCGGTCATGTCGTTCTTGGCGCCGGTCACCTCGGACGACTGGTACGCCCCCGGGGCGCTCGGGAAGCTGCCCTGCACGGCGAACAGCTTGGCCTGCTGCTCCGGCGCGGTCAGCCAGGTGATCAGCTTCTGGGCCTCCTTCACGTGCTTGCCGCTCTTGGGCACGCCCAGGAAGGTGCCGCCCCAGTTGCCGGACTTCGGGGCCACGGCCACGTCCCACTTGCCGGCCGCGTCGGGCTGCGACTTGCCCTTGATGTAGCCGAGCATCCACGGCGGACAGGCGACGGTGGCGAACAGGCTGTTGGAGATGGTCTGGTCCCAGGCCGGCTGGAACTGGGTCTGCGACTGGACCAGTCCCTTCTCGGCCGCGTCCGCGGTCAGGTCGAAGGCGTCCTTGACGGCCGGGTTGGTCTTGTAGACGACCTTGCCGGAGGCGTCGTAGAACCTCTCCTCCTCACTGCTGAGGACGGCGTTGATCAGACCGCCGGGGGAGTCCATGAAGTAGGTGCCCTTGCCGGCGCCCTTCTTGTACTTCTCGCCGACCGCTATGAACTTCTTCCAGTCGCCGGCCCACAGCTTGCCGACCTCCTCGCGGTCGGTCGGCAGGCCCGCCTTCTCGAAGAGGTCCTTGCGGTAGCAGACCGCCATGGGGCCGATGTCGGTGCCCAGGCCGATCGTGGCGCCGTCCTTGGTGGTGGCCTGCTGCCACTTCCAGTCCAGCCAGTTCTCCGGCTTGACGCCCTCGGCCCTGCTCATGTCCTCGAACTTGCCGGCCTGGGTGGCGACGACCTCGGCGATGTTGCCGACCTCGATGGCCTGCACGTCCTGGAGGCCGCTGTTGGTGGTGAGGTGGTTCACCAGGGCGGGGTAGTAGTTCTCGTTCCGCTCGGTGACGTTCTCCTGGATCTTGATGTCCGGGTTGAGCTTCTCGTACTCCTTGTAGAGGCCGGCCTCCTTGAAGCCCATCGTGCCGAACAGACCGAGGGTGATCGTCGTCTTGCCGCTGCTGCCGCCCGACGAGGAGCCGTCCTCGTCGCTCCCGTCGTCGGCACAGCCGGCCAGCAGCCCGGCGCCCAGCGACGCGATGGCCGCCATGACCACCACCTTGCGGGCGGATCGTGTACGTGCTGCTCGCATTGCGTCCTCCTGTTGCCCTGACGTGCCGACCCCCCGGCCAACTCCGTGGTTGGACCCGCTGCTTCATGTCGTTCGTTCGTCGCTGCGGCTCGGGCGGGGAACGTGCGGGATGTGTATGTGCCAGGTAGTGTGGGAGCGCTCCCACAAGTGATGTGTTGAAGAGTCGTCGGTCCGGGCGGGGGTGTCAAGGGAGCGGACACGACCAATTGCGTTCAGTTATCGGCCTGTTAACCGGACGTTGCGAGCGGCCCGGAGGCACCCCGCAGGACCGTGGGACCCCGGAGCCGGTCATTACACCCGACCGGCCTGTTAAATTCCAGGCCAGCCGCAGAGTGCGGGGGTGTTGGACGGGAGGCGGAGCCGATGGCAGGCCACGGAGCGCGTGGGCGGAGCGGTGGCCGGCCCACCCTCGAAGAGGTGGCGGCACGGGCGGGCGTCGGCCGAGGCACGGTCTCCCGGGTGATCAACGGCTCGCCCCGGGTCAGCGACGCCACCCGGGCGGCCGTCGAGGCGGCGGTCGCGGAACTCGGTTACGTCCCGAACACGGCGGCCCGCGCCCTGGCCGCCAACCGCACGGACGCGATCGCCCTGGTGGTGCCCGAGCCGGAGACCCGCTTCTTCGCGGAACCGTACTTCTCGGACATGCTCAAGGGTGTCGGCTCCGAGCTGTCCGACACCGAGATGCAACTGCTGCTGATCTTCGCGGGCAGCGACCGGGAGCGCGAACGGCTCGCCCAGTATTTGGCCGCACACCGGGTGGACGGCGTGCTGCTGGTCTCGGTGCACGCCGACGATCCGCTGCCCGACCTGCTGAGCCAGCTGGAGATCCCGGCGGTGATCAGCGGCCCGCGCTCGGCCGGGGAGTCGCTGGCCTCGGTGGACTCGGACAACTACGGCGGCGCCCGCTCGGCCGTCGAGCACCTGCTGTCCCGGGGGCGCCGGACCATCGCCCACATCACCGGCCGCCTCGATGTCTACGGCGCCCAGCGACGCGTCGACGGCTACCGCGAGGCCCTGCGCGACGCGGGCCACGAACCGGACGAACGGCTGATCGAGGCGGGCGACTTCACCGAGGAGGGCGGGCGCCGCGCGATGGCGGAGCTGCTGCGCCGCCGTCCCGGCGTCGACGCGGTCTTCGCCGCCTCGGACGTCACGGCGGCGGGCGCCCGCCAGGCCCTGCGCGAGGCGGGCCGGCGCATCCCGGACGACGTGGCGCTGGTCGGCTACGACGACTCGGCCATCGCCCGCCACATGGATCCGCCGCTGACGAGCGTGCGGCAGCCCATCGAGGAGATGGGCCGCGCGATGATAGACCTGCTGCTGGCCGAGATCGCGGACCGCCGGCCGGCGGCCGCGCGGGGCCTGGAACGCCACCAGGTGGTACTGGCGACGGAACTGGTGGAACGCGCGTCGTCCTGACCCTCCGGCGAGCACGGGACGCGGCGCCTCGTGCGCCGGGCCCTGTCCTTACGGTGGTGCCGCGCCCTGCCTTCCCGGCCTTGCCGGGGCCGCCCTCACGTGTGCCATGCCGTCCGGGGCGCGGGTGTTGCGGGTGCCGTAGGTGCGGTGGGTTCGGGCGGGGCGTCCGCGTCGCGGCGGGTGCGGCGGGTGTGGCTCCGTTCGCCGGAGTGCTGCCCGCGAGCCGGTCCGGGGTGGTGGTGCCCGGCCCTCTGCCGGGCGGTGGGCCGGGGCGGGACGGTGCGCGGGGCGTGTCAGGGACGGTGCAGGAGGGTGGCCTCCGTGCCCCAGCCGAGGGGGACGACGCGGGTGACGTGCCAGCCGGTCCGCCGTGCCAGGGCCGCGACGGCGGCGGAGTCGCGCAGCGGGCTGCCGGTGGCGGCGTAGGCGTGCAGTGCCGCCTCGGCCGCGCGCGGGCTCAGGCCGTCGGGGCGGGAGGCCTCGACGACGATCGCCGTGGAGGTCCAGGCGGCCAGCTCGGTGAGCAGGCGCGCGGCCTCGTCGTCGGTCCGGTACGCGAGGGCCTTCGCGGTGACGGCGACATCCGCGGGCCCCGCCGACCAGTCGAAGCGCTCCGGCGCCCGCACCGACCCGCGCAGCACCGCGGCGGGCACCTCGCCCTCCGCGACGCGCAGCCGCGGCCGGCGCCCGGCGTCGTCGAGGGCGGCGGCCACGGAGGCGCTGCCCGGCCCGGTGAGCAGACAGCTCTCGACGCCGTCCCAGAGCGGGTCGGCCGTCAGACCGGCAAGCAGGAACACCAACTGCTCGCATTCCTCGACCAGTTCGCCGTACCGTTCGGCGTCGCAGGACACCGTGTCGTGCAGGGTCGTCCGGGTGGCCTCCTGCCGGGGCGGGACACCGTTTCGCAGCGCGGGAGCGAACCCGGCGAGCGCGAGCAGCAACTCGGCCTCCTGGCCCACGTACTCCTCCCGCTCGTGGCCGTCGAGCACATCCTCGGCGGCGGCGAGCTGACGGCGGCGGCCAGGGCGGCAGGCTACGCGACCCGGGCCGGACTGCTGCGCGCGCTGAGCCGGGAGTCCGGCATCCCGGCCGACGCGCTCACGGCGGACGCGGTGGGCGCGCTCGGCGGCCGCTGAAGCGGGTCCGGGGGCTCGGGCGGAAGCACGTCTGTTCATGGGGTTCGGCCGGTGTGCGCAAGCCGTCGGCCGGTCCGCCCGTACGGGCGGACAGCTCAAGGAGATTGGATGGCACAGGCGCTCGCGGCGACGGCCGCGCGCCCACCGGCCCGGTCGCCGCGCCCCGCGGCGCGCCGGCTGCTCGGCCTCGGCGCCGCCGTCGGCGTGCTCCTCGTGGCGGTGCTGCTCAGCATCGCGGTCGGCTCGGCGATGCTCTCGCCCGGCGTGGTGTGGCAGGCGCTCACCGCCCCCGACGGCTCCGCGTCCCACGCCACCGTCGGCGAGGCCCGCGTCGACCGCACCGTGCTCGGCATCCTCGTCGGGGTGTCCCTGGGCGTGGCGGGCGCCCTCATCCAGGCGCTCACCCGCAACCCGCTCGCCGACCCCGGGGTCCTCGGGGTCAACGCCGGCGCCGGTTTCGCCGTCACCCTGGGCGTGGCCGTCCTCGGGGTCACCCGCATCGAGCAGTACCTGCCCTTCGCGTTCGCCGGGGCGATCGCCGGCTCGGCCGTGGTCCACCTCGCCGCGAGCGGCGGACGGGGCGGACCCTCGCCCCTGCGGCTCACGCTCGTCGGAGTCGCGTTCACGGCGGTGCTCTCCGGCATCTCCCAGACACTCGCACTGATCGACACGGAGAACTTCGACCGCATGAGGTTCTGGGGCGCGGGCTCCATCGCCGACCGGCCGGGAGGCACCGCGGCGGCGATCGCCCCCTTCGTCCTGGCCGGTCTCCTGGTCGCCGTCTGCTGCGCGCGCCCGCTCAACGCGGTCGCGCTCGGCGACGACGCCGCGCGAGCCGTCGGGCTGCGCATCGGCGCGACCCGGTTCGCCGTCGTGATCGCGGTGACGCTGCTGTGCGGCGCGGCGACGGCCGCGGCGGGCCCGCTGATGTTCGTCGGGCTCATGGTGCCGCACGCGGTGCGATGGCTCACCGGGCCCGACTGGCGCTGGATCCTCGCCTACTCGGCCGTCCTCGCCCCGGCGATCGTGCTGGCCGCCGACGTCCTGGGCCGGGTCGTCGTGATCCCCTCGGAGCTGCCGGTCGGCGTGATGATGCCGCTCATCGGCGCGCCCATGCTCATCGTGCTGGTGCGCGGCCGACGGGCGAGGGCGCTGTGAGCGGCACGCTCGTCCTGCGGGCCGGACCGGTGAGCCTGCGGGTGGCGCGGCGCTCCGCCGTCGTATGCGCGGTACTGGGGCTGCTGCTGACCGGGCTGGCCCTGTGGGCCTTCACCCTGGGCAGCTTCCCGCTGAGCCTCGGCGACCTGTCCTCCGCGCTCACGGGCACCGCGCGCGGCAGTGTCCGCAGGGTGGTCCTGGAGTGGCGGGCGCCGCGCATCGTCGCCGCCGTGCTGTTCGGCGCGGCCCTCGCGGTGGGCGGCGCGATCTTCCAGTCCCTCACCCGCAACCCGCTCGGCAGCCCCGACGTGATCGGCTTCACGACCGGCTCGTACACCGGTGTCGTACTGACCCTGCTGGCGGGGGCGACCAGCTACTCGGCGCTCGCGGCCGGGGCGCCGGCCGGGGGCCTGGCGACCGCGTTCGGCGTGTATCTGCTGGCGTTCCGGCGCGGGGTGCAGGGCTTCCGGCTGATCGTCGTGGGCATCGCGGTCGGGGCGCTGCTCGCCTCGGTCAACACCTGGTCCTCGGTGAAGGCCGACGTGGACACCGCGCTGCGCGCCGCGGTGTGGAACGCCGGCTCGCTGAGCGCCGTCGACTGGCACGCCGTCGGTATGGCCGCCGTGCTCGCGGTGGTCGCGGCGGCGGCGCCGGTGGCGCAGCGCAGGATGCGGCGGCTCGAACTCGGCGACGACACGGCGGCGATGCTGGGGGTGCCGGTCGAGCGGACGAAGCTGCTGCTGGTCGTCCTCGGGGTGGTCGCGACGGCCGCGGTGACTGCCGCGGCGGGCCCCATCGTGTTCGTGGCGCTGGCGGCACCGCAGATCGCCCGCCGCCTCACCGGCCACGGAACGTCCGTCGACCTCGCCGGCTCGGCACTCGTCGGCGCGGTGCTGCTGCTCGGCGCGGACATCGCGGCACAGCACGCGATCCCGGGCGTGATCCTGCCGACCGGCGAGGTCACGGTGTGCGCCGGCGGCGCGTATCTGCTGGTGCTGCTGGCACGGGAGAGCCGACGCGGCTTCTGGCGCTCCCGGCGCGGGGCGGCCCGCTCGGCCGGTGACGCGGTCAGGGCTCGCGCGGGACCACGAACCCCCGCACCGGCCGCCGCCCCTGCGACTCCCGCGCCGCCGACCGCAGCGCACGCTTCCACGCCGCGACGGGGTCCGCGTAACGGGGGTCGATCCATTCGGACACGGTGCCTTCCTTCGCACGCGGGCTGTACTCATCCACTCACGGCGGTCAGGGCGCCGCGCAGGTTACGTGCCGATCCGGTTGCGGTGGCGATGGCCACCGCTTGTGAGGCGAGGTCGGCGGCGGTGTCCCGGTCGCCGCAGGCCGCGTGGACACGGGCACTCGCGGTCAGCACCTCGGCCGAGCCGCGCACACTGGTGGCGGGCCAGGCTGCGAGAGCTTCGGCGAGAGCGGTCCGGCCGGTGCGCAGGAAGGACGGGGTCCTCTCGCCGAGGCGGATCATGGCGTGGCCGGTCCACTTGTGCAGTTCGGCGGCGTCCAGGTAGCCGATGTACGTGGGTTTCTCGCCGTCGTCCGCTCTCTCCAGCAGTGTCCAGGCGGCGGCGAGATCGGTCTGGGCGGGGCGCGCGTCGCCGAGGCAGGCACGGTGGTGCGCGCGGACCGCGTGCAGCCAGGACCGTACGGCGGGGTGGGCTTTGGTGCCGGCCAGGTGAAGGGCGCCGTCGGCGAGGGCGAGCGCGCGGCGGTAGTGCCCCTGGTCGGTGAGGATCCGGCTCATCTGGCCGATGAGGTTGATGCAGGAGGAGAGGTCGCCCGCCTGCCGGGCGTGGGCGGCGGCGTCACGGTAGTGCGTGGCGGCGTTCTCGGCCATGCCCAGGTCGTAGGTGAGGAAGCCGACGAAGCCGCCGGTGTCGGCGGCGAGCGCCGCGACCTGCCGCCGTTCGGCAGGGCCGGCCACGCCGGCGTGCCAGGCGAGGATCTGCTGGTGGTGGCCGACGGCGTGGGTGTACACGGCGGACGCTCCGCGTAAGTTGTCCAGCCGGCCGTGGGCGGCGCGCAGGGCGAGATGGGCATCCATCAGGTCACGGCCGCCCGCGGCTGCCGCGCCGGCCGTGCCCGGATTGGTGGCCAGGGCGGCACCGGCGGCGCCCGCACCCTTGAGGAAGTCTCTGCGCCACACGTCGTCCCATTCCCGCAGGAGACCGTCCACGGCATGGTCCGGAGCCGTTGCGGTTGTCTGCTCGCTCAAGCGTCGTTGGGCTTTGGCCAGGGAGACCAGTCTGCCGCCTGCCCCAAGGGCCTTGTCCAGACCCAACGCGATGGGGAGCGTCGGCGATCTGCGTTCGTGTTCGAGGTCGCTGATGATGCTCTTGCTGCATGCGGCCCGGCGCCCGAGTTCCCGCAGTGTCAGGGTCCCCCGCAGCCGCCGCAGCGCCGCGGCAAAGGTCTCCTCGTCGGACTCCGGCATGCCTACCTCCACGTCCTTGTGGTGATCCGGCTGTCCGCACGGCCTGCGGACAGCCGGTCGCGCTGCTGTGACCAGCACACACCCGCTTGCCGCCGTACAGGCGGGCCTTGGGCGGGCTGCGGACAAGTGCGGACAGCCGGACCCTGCCCACGGACGGGGCGGGCGGCCACCATGGTCGTCACGGGCCCTGAGCGTAGGGACGCACCGCAGGCCGGCCAAGGCGCCGGGCTGCGGGAAATCGCGGGGCCGCCTGACTTCATCCGCAGCCGTTGAGAGGAGCCCCGTCATGCGCAGGATCGCCCTGTACGGCAGACCCGGGGTCGGGAAAAGCACGTTCGCCGGTCTGCTCTCGCGGGAGCTGGCCCACGTCGGCGCGGACGTGCTGACGTTGAAGGTGGGGGCGCCGCTGTACGAACTCCAGGCGGTCGTGCACACGATGGCAGGGCGTCCGCTGCTCGACGGCAGCGAGCAGGACGGCCGGCTGCTGAATTCTCTCGGCACCCACCTGCGGCGCATCAACCCGCGGGCGCTGACCGAGACATTCGCAGAGCGCGTGCGGCAGGCCGAGCAGACGAGACCGCGGGCCGTGCTGCTCTGCGACGATCTGCGGGCCCCGGACGTCGAGGCGGTCACCGGTCTCGGGTTCGTCCTGGTGGAGGTCACCGCACCCGACACGGTCCGGCTCGCACGCAAGCGGCGGAGGGCCGACCTGTCCGCGGGCGACGAGCACCACCCCACCGAGGCACCCGTCGAAGCGACGCCGTGGCGGCGGGTGGACAACACCGGCAGTCTCAAGGGCCTGCGCGAGCGGGCCGCGGAGCTGGCCGGCCAGGTGCTGCGGTGATCCTGACCGGCCGCGAGATCGTACGGCAGCGCGAGCGCGGCGGGTTGACCATCGAGCCGTTCACCGCAGGCCAGTTGAACCCGGTCTCCTACAACTACCGGCTCGGCCCGCTCCTGCGGACCCACCGCGCCCAGGTGATCGACACGCATGCCGCCAACGAACTGGAGGACCGCGCGATCCCGGACGGCGGCATGGTTCTTCAGCCCGGCACGGTGTACCTGGGCACCACGGTGGAGGAGATCGGCAGTTCGGTGTTCGTGCCGTCGCTGATCGGCCGCTCCTCCCTGGGGCGGCTGGGGGTGTTCCTCCAGTACAGCGCCGACCTGGGCAACGTCGGATCGTGCCACCGCTGGACGCTGGAGATCAAGGTTGTCCAGCCCACCCGCGTCTACGCGGGCATGACCGCGGGCCAGGTGACCTTCTGGGCCACCGTCGGCGCCGCCCTCGCCTACTCCGGGCCCTTCGGGCGGACCGACGAGGCCACCCTCCCGCCGCCGGGCCTGCCGGCCGCCGCCCGCTGACCCCGACCCCTCAACGCTCTGACATGAGAGAGGAGTTGCCGTGATCCTTACCGGACCGGAGATCACCCGCGAACGCGAGCGGCGCCGTCTCGTCCTGGACCCGTTCGACCCCGCACAGGTCCAGCCGAACTCCTACAACCTCGCGCTCGGGCCCACCCTGGCGTCCTACACCGGCACAGTGCTGGACACCCGCCGCGAGAACCCGTTCACGGTGGTGCGGATACCCGACGAAGGGTTCGTGCTGGAGCCGGACCGCATCTACCTCGGCTCCAGCGTCGAGGTCCTGGGCAGCGACCACCTGGTGCCGGTCATCCGCTCCCGTTCGGGGGCGGCGAGGCTGGGCCTGTTCGTCCACGTCACCGCGGACCTGATCGACATCGGCTCGATCGGGCAGTCGACGTTCCAGCTGCACGCGGTCCAGCCCGTGCGGGTGCACGCCGGCGACCGGCTGGCCCAGGTGACGTTCTGGCGTCCCCGGGGCGAGATCACGCTCTATGACGGCAAGTACCAGGGCTCGCGCGGGCCGCAGCCCTCGCAGATCCACCGCGACACCGCCGAGGCGGCCCCCCGGTGACCGCCCGCAGCGTGGAGGACCCGGCGCACGGCTGCCCCGACCCCGCCGCCCGCGCCCTGGTCGCCGCGGCGTTCGCCGCCATCAGCAGCCGCTACGTGCCCGCCCGCCACCAGATCGCGGCCGCGATCCTTGACGCCGACGGCCACATCCACCTCGGCCTCCACCTGGACGCCATGGTCGGCCGGGCCGCGGTCTGCGCCGAGGCCGGCGCGCTGTCCGCGGCCAGGCTGGCCACCCGCACCGAGCTGGTCGCGGTGACCGCCGTCCGCCACCCCAAACCCGGCGAAGCAGCCGTGGCCCGCGTCGTCCCGCCGTGCGGACTGTGCCGCGAACTCCTCCTCGACCACGCCCCCGGCCTGCACGCCGTCGTCCACGACGGCACCCACGCCGTACTGACACCCCTGGACGGCCTGCTGCCCCACAAATACGTGGGCACCAAGTGGTCCGCAGCCCTCAACCGCCCCTGAACAAGGAGACGCCGGCAATGAACACCGACTTCCGCACTCCGGCCCTGGACGCCCTGGCGAAGAAGATCATCCCCGACCAGCACTTCGAGTTCTCCGCCGCCACCGCCCGCGACCGCTTCTTCAACGACACCCGCATGCTGGACGTCAAGCAGTGGGTTCACAACGCCTTCCGCACCAACCCGACATCGATGCTCGGCCACATGCTCGGCAACCTCGCCCTCACCGGCACCGAGGACCTGCTCGACCTCGGCTGCGGCAACGGCTTCGTCCTGGAGCACCTGCGCCCCCACCTCGCCGAGGGCTCCATCACCGGACTCGACATCGCCCCGGCCGTCCTGGAAGCCGCCCGGCGGCGCCTGCACGGCACCGCCACCCCGAGCACGTGGATCGAGGGCAGCGCGGACGACCTGTCCATGCTCGACGACGACACCTTCGACCGCGTCATGGCCAACTACATGATCCACTACGTGCCGGACCTCGATCGCTGCTTCGCCCAGGTCCGCCGCGTGCTGCGCCCCGGCGGCATCTTCCAGCTCACCACCGACCGCACCGACAGCATGCTGGAGATGTACGACGTCCACTTCACCGCCCTGCAGGCGATGGGCGCACCGCAGCACCTGTTCAAGGCGAGCCCCAAGGGGCGGCTGTCGCTGGCCAACGGTGCCCGCCTGCTCAGCGAGCACTTCGAGCGGGTGGACACCGTGACGTGGCAGGACCAGCTGCGCTTCACCGACCCCGAGCCGTTCATGCGGTTCTACGAGGTCGGACACAACCACTGCTGTGCCTCCTCCGAGGAGGACGAGCGCCTCACCGAGGACTTCTTCGCGGAACTGCGCGAGAGGGTACGGGCCCAGGTCGGCCGGGCGATCGACACCAGCGGGTACTTCGCGGTGACGAAGTACACCGGCTCCTTCCTGTGCCGGTGACCGCCGGGCCGTGCCGGATCGGCGGATGCCGCCCGGACGGAGACGGCGGCGTTGATAGCGTCGGAGGACGCCGCGCCGGCCGGCATGGTGTGCCGTTCGACCGAGAGAGACCTGATGCCCCCGACGATCCGCAGGGCTGTGATCCCCGCCGCCGGACTCGGCTCCCGCCTCCTGCCCCTGACCAAGGCCACCCCGAAGGAAATGCTGCCGGTCGGCGACAAACCGGTGATCGAGCACACCGTGCGCGAACTGGTGGCGTCCGGCATCACGGACATCACCATCGTCGTCTCCGGCGGCAAATCGCTGATCCAGGACCACTTCCGGCCCAACCCCGCCCTGGTCGAGCAACTGCGTGCCGACGGCAAGAACGCCTACGCGGACGCGGTGGAGGAAGTCGCCGAACTGGCCCGCCAGGGCCACATCACCTACCTCGACCAGCACGGTCCGTACGGCAACGGCACCCCCGTCCTCAACGCCGCCCGCAACTTCGGCGACGAGCCCATGCTCGTGCTCTGGCCCGACGACGTGTTCGTGGCCAACGTCCCGCGCGCCCAGCAGCTGATCCGCGCGTACGAGGCGACGAACTGCCCGGTCCTGGCCCTGCTGCCCATGGACCCGGACGACTCCCAGCGCTACGGCGTACCCGTGGTCAAGGAGGACCTGGACGACGGCCTGCTGCGCATCACCGGCCTGGTCGAGAAACCCAAGCCCGCCGACGCCCCCTCCGCCTACGCGGCCATCGGCGGCTACGTCATCACCCCCGGCATCATCGACGAACTGCGCGAGCAGACCAACCGCTGGTACGAGCACCGCAACGGCGAGATCTACCTGACCGACGCCATCAACGCCTACGCCGCCGGACGCGCCGTGTACGGGCAGGTCATCCAGGGCCGCTGGTACGACACCGGCAACCCGGCCGACTACCTCGTCGCCCAGATGGCCTCCGCCCTCGCCCACCCCGAGTACGGACCGATCCTGCGCCGCCTCGCCCGCGAACTCGGCGACGGGCAGCACTCCGCACCCGGCACGGAGAACACCACCACCTGATCCGCCGCTCCCTCGGGGCCACCGGCCACGGTGAGCGGCCGGCCCCGAGGGAGCACTCATGGCACCCCCGCCTGCCTTCGAACCCGTCATCGACCAGCACGACACCTGGCTGGCGGTCAACCCCGTCCAGGGCTGCCCCAAGGGCTGCACCTACTGCTACCTCAAGGACCTGGGACTGACCCGCGCCAAGCCCACCGTCCTCGCCACGCCCGAGGACACGCTCAACCAGCTCCTCGCCCACCGCTACTACCACCCCGAGCTGGTACTGGCCCTCTACACCTGCACCGATGCCCTGGCCACGCCCGCCACCCGCGCCCACCTCACCGCCCTCCTCGACGTACTGGGCGCCTCCACCCTCCACAACCCGGTCTGCCTGATCACCAAGTGCGCGATCGGGGACGACGTCATCGCCTGCATCACCCGCAACCGGGACGCCGGACTGCCCATCCTCGTCTACCTCAGCTACTCCGGCCTCGGCCCCGACATCGAACGCGGCATCGACCACACCGCGCTGCGCGCCAACTTCCCCCGCCTGCACGCCGCCGCCATCCCCGTCATCCACTACTGGCGGCCCGCCCTCCCGCAGAACAGCACCCCCAACGTCATCGAGCACGTCATGGACTGGACCACCCGGTACGCCGCATGCACCGTCGCGGTGGGCACCAAGGTCAAGCCCACCGCCCTCGACCAGATCACCGGGCTGTGGCCGGAGCTGGCCGACCCCCACCTGGACCCGCAGGCAGCCGACTCCGTCTGGCCCCGCACCACCTGGGACTGGCTCCACCACCTGCCCGACCGCTACGCGGGCCATCCCCTCTTCCAGACCAACAGCTGCGCCCTCGCCCACGTCCTGGGCCGCGCCGACCGCGCCGGCGTCCTCAACACCCCGACCTGCCTGAGCGCCAACCGCTGCCCCGCCGCCCAGCGCGAGACCTGTCGGCACAGCGTCCCCGGGCGGCATGCGGTGACCAGGACGGACGTCGACCGGCACCTCACGAAGATCGGGCACTCCGGCCTGCCCTACACCCTCACCCCGGCCACCCGCACCCTGGTCCTCGGCGAACCGGTCCCGCTGCGCGACCGCCACAACCTCGCCCAGGTCCTCGACCTCACCGTCCGCTCCCGCCAGGACCCCGGCGAGCGGTACTGGCCCGGCCGCCTGTCCGGCGGACAGCCGCTGATCATCGACACCCGCCCGTAGAACTCCGCTTCTCCAGCGCCGACTCCAGGGGACCACCATGCCTTCCGACACCATGGACACCGCCGTCCTGTTCTGGCCCCGCGGCGGCAGTGCCCAGGTCATCCGCTACCTCCTGCGCGAACTCGACACCCGGGGCTTCGCCACCCGCCTGCACGCCGGATCCCTCGGAAACCCCGGCGATCCCTCCCACGCGCCGAGCTTCTACCAGGGCCTGGACCTGCACCCCTACGACCACAACGACGCGCTCGCGGCGTTCACCCGGGGCGAGGACCCCCAGCGCGCCGACCCGCCCTTCCACCCCTCCTACGAGGACCGGGGCATCTGCCCCGACCCGCTGTTCAGCGCCGTACCGCCCCAGGCCGCCCACCACCTCACGCGCGCCTGGACCCGGCACCTGGCCGCCCACCGCAGCCCTCACACCCGTCTGCTGCACCTCCACCACCTCAGCCACCTCCAGACGGCCGCCCGTGCCGCATACCCCGGCGTGCCCCGCGTCACCACCCTCCACGGCACTGAACTCAAACTCATCGACGCCATGGAGCAGCGCATCCGCCTCGCCGAGCGCACCGGCTCCTGCCCCGGCGACCTCGCCCGTCTTCTCCACAGCGACAACCCCCACCGCACCACCGAAGCGGCCCGCCTGGCCAAGGCCGCCGGACTCAATGACGACGACACCGAACTGCTCACCACCACCGCCTGGCAGAAGTGGGCCCACTCCGCCCACTGGCTCACCCGCCTGCGCCGGGCCACCGCCCACGCCGGGCAGCCGGTCGTCGTCTCCGACCACGACCGGCACCTCGCCACCCGCCTGCTCCGCCTGCGCGCCGCGCCGCCCGTCATCCCCAACGGCGTCGACACCCACACCTTCCGGCCCCAGCACCTCGACGAGGCCCAGCGCCTCGAGCACCTGCGCCGCTGGCTCGTCACCGACCCGCGCGGCTGGACCACCGGCGGCGCCCCGGGCAGCATCCGCTACACCGAGACCGACCTGCGCCGCCTCCACGACCAGCACGGCCGGCTCCGCCCGCTGCTGCTGTGGGTCGGCCGCTTCCTTCACTTCAAACGTGTCCCCGTGCTGCTGCGGGCCTTCGCCGCGGCCCGCGCCCGCCTCGACCCCGCGCCCGTCCTGCTGATGTGGGGCGGCTACCCCGGTGAGTGCGAAGGCGACCATCCCGCCCACCTCGCCACCGAACTCGGCATCGAGCGCGACGTGTTCTTCATCGGCTGGCGCGGTCACGACGAACTGCCTGCCGGACTGAACTGCGCCGACCTCATGGTCGCCCCGGCCGTGGACGAACCCTTCGGCATGGTCTACCTCGAAGCGATGGCCTGCGGCACCCCGCCCATCGCCACCGCCACCGGCGGCCCTGCCCGCACCATCACCCCGGACGGCCGCGACGCAACCGGCTGGCTCGTCGCCCCCGACGACGCCGACCACCTCGCCGACACCCTGACCGCCGCACTCCTCGACACACGTGAACGCAAGCGCCGCGGCACCGGCGGCCGTGCCCACGTCGAGAACACCTACAGCTGGACCCGCACCACCGACCGCTACCTCGCCGTCTACGACCGGGCTGAGCGGCACTGACCCGCCCCACGCCATCGCCGCACACCGAGATGAGTCTGGCGCGGGTCAACTGCGGTCCGCCGGTTCCCAACAGTTCCCGAGGTGCCCGAACACGATCAAGGGCCGACCCGTTTCCGCAGGTCGGCCCTTGATCGATCAGGGTGAGTGACGGGACTTGAACCCGCGGCATCCTGGACCACAACCAGGTGCTCTACCAGCTGAGCTACACCCACCAAGGCCGGTGCTCGCATCCCGCATGGCGCGGGTTCCCGACCGGCTGAGAAAAGTGTACAGGGTCCGAAGGGGTGCTCGCGCCCGGCTTTTCCGGTGTCGTTCACGGCCCCGGCGGACGGTTCTACCGGGCGGTCACGACGTGCTTCGCGGCGATCGCCCTGGCCGTCTCCGCGTCGGGGCCCGGCCGCGGGACGAAGATCGCCTCCCGGTAGTAGCGCAGTTCGGCGATGGACTCGCGGATGTCGGCGAGCGCGCGGTGGTTGCCGTTCTTCTCGGGGCTGTTGAAGTACGCCCGCGGGTACCAGCGGCGGGCCAGCTCCTTGATCGAGGAGACGTTGACGATCCGGTAGTGGAGGTATCCCTCCAGCGTCGGCATGTCCCGCAGCAGGAAGCCGCGGTCGGTGCCGACCGAGTTTCCGCACAGGGGCGCCTTGCCGGGTTCCTTCACGTGCTCCCGCACATACGCCATGACCTGCGCCTCGGCGTCCGCCAGTGTGGTGCCGCCGGACAGCTCGTCGAGGAGGCCGGACGCGGTGTGCATCTGACGTACGACCTCCGGCATCGTCTCCAGGGCCCGCTCCGGCGGGCGGACGACGATGTCGACGCCCTCGCCGAGGACGTTCAGCTCGGAGTCGGTGACGAGGGCGGCAACCTCGATGAGCGCGTCGTCCGACAGCGAGAGGCCGGTCATCTCGCAGTCGATCCACACCATGCGATCGTTCATGCGGACACCTTACGGTGGACGCCTGTTTTCCGGACCCCCGGCGTTGGTGCGGGCCCACCGCGGGCCGGGCGGCCCCGTCCTCAAACGCCGGACGGGCCGACCCACTCAGCCCGCCCGGCGTCTCACGTCACCTCACGTCACCTCACGGCGCCGCGCTGCGCTGGCCCGGGACCGTCGCCGCCGTGGCCGGCAGTGGCCCGGCGGTGCGGCGGGTCTGGAACGGGACCGCGTTCTCCGGGGGCAGCCCCGACGGCGGCGGGCCGCTCTCGGGCACCGCGAGGGCCCGGGAGGCTCCCGCGACGCCGGACTCCGGGTCCACCGGCCGGTCGCCCTGGGGGCGGCGCGCCCGGTAGGCGGCCCGGTAGGCGGCCGGCGACGAACCCAGCTGGCGGCGGAAGTGCCCGCGCAGCGCCACCGGCGAGCGGAAGCCGCAACGGCCCGCGACCTCGTCCACCGAGTAGTCCGAGGTCTCCAGGAGCCGCTGCGCCTGGAGGACCCGCTGGGTGATCAGCCACTGGAGCGGGGCGCTGCCCGTCAGCGAGCGGAACCGGCGGTCGAAGGTGCGGCGGCTCATGTACGCGCGGGCCGCCAGCGTCTCCACGTCGAACTGCTCGTGGAGGTGCTCCAGCGCCCAGGCGACGACCTCGGCGAGCGGGTCGGCGCCGATCTCCTCCGGTAAAGACCTGTCGAGGTAGCGCTCCTGGCCGCCCGAGCGGCGCGGCGGGACCACCAGGCGGCGGGCGAGCGCGCCGGCCGCCTCGTTGCCGTGGTCCGTGCGCACTATGTGCAGGCACAGGTCGATGCCGGCCGCGGTGCCCGCGGACGTGAGCACGTCGCCGTCGTCCACGAACAGCTCACGCGGATCCACGTGCACCGACGGATAGCGCTTGGCCAGCGTCGGCGCGTACATCCAGTGCGTGGTGGCGGGACGGCCGTCCAGCAGTCCGGCCGCCGCGAGGACGAAGGCCCCGGTGCACAGTCCGACTATGCGGGCACCCTCCTCGTGCGCCCGGCGCAGCGCGTCGAGCGCGTCCTCCGGCGGCGGCGAGGTGATCGACCGCCAGGCGGGCACCACGACGGTGCCGGCCCTGGAGATCGCCTCCAGCCCCTGCGGCGCGGTGAGTTCCAGGCCCCCCGTGGTCCGCAGCGGGCCTTCCTCGCCGGCACACACCAGCAGCCGGTAGCGCGGCACGCCGGCGTCCTGGCGGTCGATCCCGAACACCGACAAAGGTATGGAACTCTCGAAGATGGGGCCGCCGCTGAACAGCAGCACCGCGACGATCTCCTTGCGGCGTCGCCCGGAGAGCTTCCGGGTCGCGGCTTCAGGCGCGGCAGCGGAGTCGTGGCTCATACTGCTAAGCCCCCCTCGGTGGCCGCGGCGCCCTGATCCTTTCGGGTCTGTCGCTCCAACACGTTTCCCCTCGGTCCTGCACGAGTCCCCCGCCGTAGACAGTCAAGATCGAATCTACTGTGTCCCGTAGCGCCGAGGTGGCCGGTTCGGCACTTGGGGCATTGTCGACATGGCAACTTGGCGTGAAGCAGTCGATCACGAAGCGTTGCACTCTGGGGCGCCGCAGGGAAGTGCGCCTTGTGTCAGTGGCCAATCCCCATAGGGTGCGGAGGGTCCCGGATCCCCTTTTCGTGCAGGTGGAACGGGGGTTGGGGGGTGGTGGGGGGCAAGGATGAGACACCCGTGGAAGTTGGCTGAAAAGAAGCGGAACGAGGCGCGGAAACCGGTCAGTCGACCGGTGTGTTTTTCTCTGTGACCCGTCCGACCCGTCCGACCCGTCCGACCCGTTCGGAGCGCCGCAGCAGCAGACGGCAGACGCCGGTGACGGCGGCCAGGCCCAGGGCCGTACCGGCGGCGCCGGCGAACGAGGTGCCGTACCAAAGGAGTGCGACCGGTACGAGGAAGCAGCTGAACGCCGCCCAGCGGACGAGGTCGGTGACGCCGTCCCGGGGCGGTGCGGCCGGCCGGGCGCGGTCGGGGGCGGTGGGCGACGGCTGGGCGGGCTGGTGCGGTCCGGACACGGGTGCTCCCTGAAGCTTGCGGCACGGGGATCAACGCCCGTGCGGCGCGTCGGTCACGACCGGTCGCGGCCGGTCACGGACCGTTGAATCCCGTGCAAACCGCCTGTACAGCGCAGCAACCATTGCGTTGCGGGCGCCCCTCGGGCATGCTCCGGTGAACCCCGCGGCGGACCCTGCGCGGGATCTGGGAGAAGGAGGCGTGCCGCCGTACCCTTGAGGGTATGGGGTGGGGAAGAGCATTCCCGGACACAGCTCCGCCGCCCACTGTTGTCCCCCATAGAGGATAAAAACGCCGAGACAGCCATGGCCGGTCACGAATTCTTCGAACCCGCGGACCGCAAGCGGCCCGTCGCCGAACCTACGGCGGCCGAGCCCCTGGCGGCCGGAGAGCCACGCCAGTCGTGCGATCCAGCCTTCAAGCACGGCGTCGTCGTCGGCTTCGACGGCTCCACCTCCAGCGAGCGTGCCCTCGCGTACGCCATCGGCATGGCGTCCCGGCTGAGTTCCGGCCTGGTCATCGTGCATGTCGCCAACCGGCTGCCCACCACGGTGTGGGCGGGCTGCGAACCCCCGGTCTTCGTCGACGTGCCGGACCACCGCACCGAGGTGCTGGGTCTCGAGCTGGCGTGCGCGGACTACCTCGCCGAGGTGCCCTGGATCCTGGTCGAGCGCGGCGGCGACATCTGCCACGAACTTGAGGAGGTGGGCCGGGAGTACGAGGCGGACGCCATCGTCGTCGGCTCCAGCCACGGCCTGGTGGGCCGCCTCTTCGGCTCCGTCGCCGGCCGCCTCGCCAAGCGGGCGAAGCGGCCCGTGGTGGTCATTCCGTAACGGGCGGCGCTCGTGCCGTGGCCTGCTCCGCCTACTCCACGGTCACCGACTTCGCGAGGTTCCTCGGCTTGTCGATGTCCCTGCCCAGCGCCAGGGCCGTGTGGTAGGCGAGGAGTTGGAGGGGGATGCCCATGAGGATGGGGTCGAGTTCGTCCTCGTTCTTCGGGACGACGACGGTGTGGTCGGCCTTCTCCTGCTCCTGGTGCGCGACGGCGAGGATCTGGCCGCTGCGGGCCTTGATCTCCTCCATGGCCGCGCGGTTCTTCTCCAGCAGGTCGTCGTCCGGCACGATCGCGACCGTCGGCAGGGCGGGCTCGATCAGGGCGAGCGGGCCGTGCTTCAACTCGGAGGCCGGGTAGGCCTCGGCGTGGATGTAGGAGACCTCCTTGAGCTTCAGGGAGGCCTCGCGGGCGACCGGATAGCCGCGGACGCGGCCGATGAAGAGCATCGAGCGGGCCTGCGCGTACTGCTCGGCCAGCTTCTTGATGTCCTCCTCCTGCTTCAGCATCTCGGAGATCTGCGCGGGCAGCCTGCGCAGCCCCTCGATGATCCGCCTGCCGTCGCGCACGGACAGGTCGCGGGTGCGGCCCAGGTGCAGGGCGAGCAGCGCGAAGGCGACGCAGGTGTTGGTGAAGCACTTGGTGGAGACGACGCAGACCTCGGGCCCGGCGTGCACGTACATGCCGCCGTCGGCCTCGCGGGCGATCGCCGAGCCGACCACGTTGACCACGCCGAGGACGCGGGCGCCCTTGCGCTTGAGTTCCTGCACGGCGGCCAGCACGTCGTACGTCTCACCGGACTGGGAGACGGCGACGTACAGGGTGTCGGGGTCCACGACCGCGTTGCGGTAGCGGAACTCGGAGGCGGGCTCGGCGTCCGCGGGGATGCGGGCCAGCTCCTCGATCATCTGGGCGCCGATCTGGCCGGCGTGGTACGAGGTCCCGCAGCCGAGGATCTTCACCCGGCGCACGGCACGCGCGTCGCGGGCGTCCAGGTTCAGGCCGCCGAGGTGCACGGTGGAGAAGCGGTCGTCGATCCGGCCGCGCAGCACACGGTCCACGGCCTCGGCCTGCTCGTGGATCTCCTTGTGCATGTAGGTGTCGTGGCCGCCCATGTCGTAGGAGGCGGCCTCCCACTCCACGGTGGTGGGCTCGGACGTGGTCCGGGTGCCCTCGGTGGTGTAGGTGCGGAAGTCGTCGGCCGTGAGGGTGGCCATCTCGCCGTCGTCGAGGGTGACTATCTGCCGGGTGTGGGCGACCAGCGCGGCGATGTCCGAGGCGACGAACATCTCCTTCTCGCCGATGCCGAGGACGACCGGCGAGCCGTTGCGGGCGACGACGATGCGCTCGGGGAAGCCCGCGTGCATCACGGCGATGCCGTACGTGCCCTCGATCACCCGGAGGGTCTCGCGGACCTTGTCCTCGAGCTTCTCGGCCTCGGAGCGGGCGATGAGGTGGACGAGGACCTCGGTGTCGGTCTCGGAGAGGAATTCGACACCGTCCGCCTCCAGCTTGCGGCGCAGGTCGGCGGCGTTGTCGATGATGCCGTTGTGGACGACGGCGACCTTGTTGTCGGCCGACATGTGCGGGTGGGCGTTCACGTCGGAGGGGGCGCCGTGGGTGGCCCAGCGGGTGTGGGCGATGCCGGTGGTGCCCTTGAAGCGCGCCGGGACCTTGGCCTCCAGGTCGCGCACCCGGCCCTTGGCCTTGACCATCCGCAGACCGGCCGCCTTCGGCGAGGTGACGACGATGCCCGCCGAGTCGTAGCCCCGGTACTCCAGGCGCTGGAGGCCCTCCAGGAGCAGGGGCGCGACGTCACGCTTGCCGATGTATCCGACGATTCCGCACATGTATACGTATCCCTCGTGTCCCTCTTCGGCCCGCTCAGCCGTAGACGATGCGGCGCAACTGGCGGAGCGACAGCTCCGGCGGTGCCACCGCGCGGTATTTCAGTTCCGCCGCGATCCGCTCGAAGATCGTCGCGTTCACCAGGCCCTGGGCCTGCAGCTCGCGGTGGCGGCGACGGACGTACTCCTCGGTCGTCTCGTCGAAGTAGGCGAGCACGTCCTGGACCACCCGCAGCGCCTCGCCCCGGTTCAGCGGGGTGGACCGCGTCAGATGATCAACGAGTTCGTCGTGCACCCGGTAGATCCTGGGGTAAGGGAGACGCTTACGCAAGAATCCTGCCCGATTCCGGGCAGACCTGTTGGGCGGGTGCCTACATCCGCCTCAGCACCGCCTGCTTGGCCAGCGCGAACTCCGCGTCCGTCAGCACCCCGGAGCGGTGCAGTTCGCCCAGCTCCCGCAGCCGCCGCAGCAGCGCGTCGTGGTCGTCCTCGGCGGCGGGCGCCGGGGCGGGCGCGTCCTCGGCCGGGCGGGCCTCCTCCGCGGCGGCCTGGGCCGCGGGGTGCGGGAGGCGGGCCTGCACGGCCGCTGCCACCAGAGCCATCAGCGGGTCCTTCTTGAAGCCCCACAGCTCCACGGCGTTGGGGTCGTACTTGGGCGGCATCTTGGCCGGCGCCGCCCGCACGGTGAACCGCAGGTGGCCGTTCTCCAGGCCGACCGTCGGCTGCCACTCCACCCCGGCGATGTCGGCCAGCGGGATGGTGCGCGGGCCCACGGCCGACTTGACGTCCTCCGCCTGCCACCGCCACTCCAGCCGGACACGCTCGCCGTCGAAGTTCGCGGTGCCGTCCCCGGCCGACACCGACAGCGGCACGGAGGGGCCGGGCAGCAGATAGGCGTCCACCGGGCCGGAGGGAACCTGGTCGAGCAGCAGTCCGTTGCGCACCTCGTCCACGAAGTACTCGGCCACGCCGTACCGGTCGGACTCCACGACGAGCTGGTACGGGTCGTGCGGCTCGGTCAGTCTGCCGCCCGTCGCGTGCAGCAGCGGGTCGGCGCCGTCGCGCAGCCGCAGCCGCAGCCGTCCGGACTTCCTGCCCTGCTCCAGCGATATGCCCGCCAACGCGGCCAGGGGGACGACCAGTTCACCCAGTTCTCTGCGCAGCAGACTGACGTTCTTGTCCCTGCCGGGAGTCAGCCGCAGCGTGTCGCCGTCGAAGACCCACGTTCCGTCCTTCTGGATGATTTCCGCCATGCGCGGATTGTTTCACCGCTTCTGCGTGCGGCGGTTGTACGGGAGAGTGGTCTACACCCATTTCCGCACCCCTCGCGAAGGGAGCGCACGTGAGACCTCATCGACGGCACCACAGCACGACTCCCCGCACGACCCGGCTGCTGGGATCACTGCTGCTGGTGGCGGCGGCCTGCGCCGTCACCACCGGCGCGGCACCGGACCGCAAGGAGGCCGGCCCGACCCCCCTGGACCAGGTGATCCCGGCCCCCGCCGCGGTCGACCCGGGCGGCGCCCCGTACCGCGTCACCGGCGGCACCCGCATCCGCGTCGACGGCTCGCCGGAGGCCCGCCGCGTCGGCGACTACCTCGCCGGCCTCCTGCGGCCCGCCACCGGCCACCGACTGCCCGTCACCTCCGACGGGCCCGGCGGCATCCGGCTGCGCCTGGCGAAGGGCCCCTACGGCGACGAGGGTTACCGGCTCGACAGCGGGCGCTTTGGCGTCACCATCACCGCCCGCGAGGCGGCCGGCCTCTTCCACGGCGTCCAGACGCTGCGTCAACTGCTGCCCGCCGCCGTCGAGAAGGACTCCGCGCAGCCGGGACCCTGGCTGGTCGCGGGCGGCACCGTCGAGGACAGCCCGCGCTTCGAGTGGCGCGGCGCCATGCTCAACGTCTCCCGGCACTTCTTCACCGTCGACGAGGTCAAGCGGTACATCGACCGGCTCGCCCTCTACAAGCTCAACAAGCTGCACCTGCACCTCAGCGACGACCAGGGCTGGCGCATCGCCGTCGACTCCTGGCCCCGCCTGGCCACCCACGGCGGCTCCACCGAGGTCGGCGGCGGACCCGGCGGCCACTACACCAAGGCCGACTACCGGGAGATCGTCCGCTACGCCGCCTCGCGCCACTTGGAGGTCGTCCCCGAGATCGACATGCCGGGCCACACCAACGCGGCCCTCGCCTCCTACGCCGAGCTGAACTGCGACGGCGTGGCACCCCCGCTCTACACCGGTACCGGCGTCGGCTTCAGCTCGCTGTGCGTGGACAAGGACATCACGTACGACTTCGTGGACGACGTGGTGCGCGAACTGGCCGCGCTCACCCCCGGCCGCTACCTGCACATCGGCGGCGACGAGGCGCACTCCACCCCGCACGAGGACTTCGTGGCCTTCATGGAGCGCGTGCAGCCCGTCGTCGCGGAATACGGCAAGACGGTCGTCGGCTGGCACCAGTTGGCCGGCGCCGCCCCCGCCGAGGGCGCGCTCGTCCAGTACTGGGGCCTGGACGGTACCAGCGCCGCGGAGAAGGCCCAGGTCGCCGAGGCGGCACGGAACGGCACCGGGCTGATCGTCTCCCCGGCCGACCGGACGTACCTGGACATGAAGTACACCGAGGACACCCCGCTGGGCCTGTCCTGGGCCGGTTACGTCGAGGTGCGGCGCTCCTACGACTGGGACCCGGCCGCCTATCTGCCGGGCGCCCCGGCCTCCGCGGTCCGCGGGGTCGAGGCGCCGCTGTGGACGGAGACCCTGGAGAACCCTGACCAGTTGGAGTACATGGCGTTCCCGAGGCTGCCGGGCGTCGCCGAGCTGGGCTGGTCACCGGCGTCCACGCACGACTGGGACGCCTACAGGGTGCGGCTCGCCGGGCAGGCGCCGCGCTGGGAGGCGCTGGGGATCGGGTACTACCCCTCGCCGCAGGTGCCCTGGACCGGCACCGGTTCGTAGTCCGACGGGCACCCCGGAGGACCGTCTCCGGGGTGCCCGCCCGCTTTTCGGGGGCCGCTCACGGGCCCGCCGCCGATCGCCGCCGCGGCGTGGGCGAGGCTCGGCCGGACACCGCCCGCTCGAACCCCTCGCGGGTGCAGAAGCTCAGCAGCGCCCGCTTGTCCGGCGCGCCGATCTCGCCCTCGGGCACGAAGCCGACGGCCGCGTTGAGGGCGTGGGCGGCGGTGTCGGCGATGTCCGGTGCGGCGACGACCCGCCGGGTCGCCGGGTCCGCGAACAGCTCGGTCAGCACGGTGGTGAGCACCGCCCGGGTGAAGCCGTGCACCGGCCGGCCCGTGCACGGCTTCACCAGGAGGCGCAGGCCGGCATCGCCCGGCTCCGGCTCGTACAGGCCGACCAGTTCGCGGTGGGCCGGGTCGTACCGCTCCATCAGGAAGGCGGGGACGCCGTCGCGCAGGCCGAGGCGGGCCTCCCGGTGCGCATCGGCGGCCAGTCCCATGCAGGCTCGCTCGACCTCCACGAGTTTCGCGTCCCGCATCGTCCAGTACGCCGACCGGGAGCGGGTGAGCCAGCCGTGCAGCAGCTCGGCGTCGGTCAGCGGGTCGAGGGGGCGCAGGCTCAGCGTCCCGACGGCGGTGGTGGTGCTCATGGGGCGGACTCCTGGAGCGCGACTTTGCTTAGGTTAGCCTAACCTAAGTCACTCTGCGGGTCAGCCGACCTTCTTGGCGTTCTCGATCGCCTCGGCCAGGTTGTTCAGCAGCGGCGTGCACTTGTCGTAGGACAGGATCGGCTCGGGGGAGCGGGGGATGACCTGGCCGGCCTTGACCGCGGGGAGCTGCTTCCAGGTGCCCTCGGTGATGTCGGCCGGCTGGATGGTCGAGGACCGGTCGTCCATGATGATCACGTCGGCCGGGTACTTGTCGACGTTCTCCCAGCTCAGGCTCTCGAACCAGCCGCCGGTCGACTTCTTGGCGCTCTCGGGGGGCTCGACGAAGTTCACGCCGAGGGCCTTGAAGTACTCCAGGTCCACCGAGAGGTTGGTGCCGGAGACGTAGAACAGCTCGGCGCTCGCGGAGCCGGCCAGCACCCTGATCTGCGGCTTGGCCCTGGCGGCGGCCCGCAGCCGGGCGGCGGCCTTCTCGAAGCCCTTCTTGGCGTCGGCGGCCTTCGCGGACCTCATGTCCGCGCCGAGCGACTCGGCAAGCTCCCACATGCGCTGGAGCGGCTGGGTGAGCTGGCGGTCGAAGACCGAGATCGCCACGCTCGGGGCAAGCTTCGCGATCTTGTCCTTGGAGTCCTCCGGCACCGACCAGAGGGTGCCCGCGGTGTCGAAGGTCGTGGTGATGAGGACCTCGGGGGCCAGCGAGGCGTACTTCTCGACGTTGAGCCTGCCCCACTCGTTGCCGAGCACGGTGACCTTGCTGACGTCCATGTCGCCGGCCTGGACGTCCGGCTTGCCGTCCTTGGTCGTGGTGGGCCCGAACACGCCCTTGACCTGGACGCCGTAGTCGTACAGGGCGGCGGCGACACCGGTGAAGGCGACGATGGCCGTCGGCACCCGGTCCAGCTTCACGGTCGTGCCGCGGTCGTCCTTGAAGGACCAGGGGCCGGACTTGGCGGCGGCCGGCCCGTCGTTCGAGTCACCGCTCTTCGCGTCGTCGTCCCCGCAGGCCGCGAGCGCGGCACCGAGGCCGAGGGCGCCGCCGGCGGCCAGGATGCCGCGACGGGTCGGGTGGGTGGCTCTGGCGTTGGACATGGTGTGACTGCTTTCGAACGGTGCGGAGCGCCCGCAGGACAATTCGAAGGCAGGTTAGCCTAACCTCGCCTGCTGTCCGGGGGTGGGGCCCCGCGCCCCGCCCCCGGACCGCCGGTGCCTCAGCTCACCAGCCCCAGCTCCCGTGCGATCAGCATCCGCTGGACCTCGCTGGTGCCCTCGCCGATCTCCAGGATCTTCGCGTCCCGCCACATGCGGGCCACCGGATACTCGTTCATGAAGCCGTAGCCGCCGTGGATCTGCGTCGCGTCCCGGGCGTTGTCCACCGCGACCGTCGAGGAGTACAGCTTCGCCAGCGCCGCCTCCTTCTTGAAGGGGTCCCCCGCCACCAGACGGGAGGCCGCGTCGCGCCAGGCCAGACGGGCCGTGTGGGCCTTCATCTCCATGTCGGCGATCTTGAACTGGATGGCCTGGTTGGCGCCGATGGGCCGGCCGAAGGCGTGCCGCTGCTTCGCGTAGGCCACCGACTCGTCCACACAGCCCTGCGCGAGCCCCGTGCCCAGCGCGGCGATGGCGACCCGGCCCTCGTCCAGGATGCGCAGGAACTGGGCGTAGCCGCGCCCCAGTTCGCCCAGCAGGTTCGCCGCCGGGACCCGGACCTCGCAGAAGGACAGCTCACGGGTGTCCGAGGCGTTCCAGCCGACCTTCGAGTACGGGGCGGCCACCGTGAAGCCCGGGGTGCCGGACGGGACGATGATCGCCGAGATCAGCGGGCGGCCGTCCGGCCTGCGGCCGGTGACCGCCGTGACCGTCACCAGGCCCGTGATGTCCGTGCCGGAGTTGGTGATGAAGCACTTGGTGCCGTTGATCACCCACTCGTCCGTGGCCTCGTCCAGACGGGCGGTGGTGCGGGTCGCGCCCGCGTCGCTGCCGCCGTCCGGCTCGGTCAGCCCGAAGGCGCCCAGGATCTCGCCCGAGCAGAGCCGGGGCAGCCACTCGCGCTTTTGCTCCTCGGTGCCGAACAGGTGGATCGGCATCGCGCCCAGCGAGACACCCGCCTCCAGCGTGATGGCCACCGACGAGTCCACCCGCGCCAGTTCCTCCAGGGCCACGCCCAGCGCGAAGTAGTCGCCGCCCATGCCGCCGTACTCCTCGGGGAACGGCAGCCCGAACAGGCCCATGCGGCCCATCTCGCGGACGATCTCGTACGGGAACTCGTGCCGCTCGTAGAGGTCGCCGATCTTCGGCGCCACCACGTCGTGCGCGAACTGTTCGACCGTGCGGCGCAGTTCTTCCAGTTCGGGGGAGAGCTTGTGGTCCATGGCGTTCACTGCTCCTGGTGGGAGAGGGCTCGTACGGTGCGGGACGGGCTCGGTCGGCCCAGGTGCGCGGCCATCCAGACGCTTGTGGCGACGAGACGGCCGAGGTCGACCCCGGTGTCGATGCCGAGGCCCCGCAGCATCCACACGAGGTCCTCGGTGGCGAGATTGCCGGTGGCGGACTTCGCGTACGGGCAGCCGCCCAGCCCGCCGGCGGAGGCGTCGACCGTGGTGACGCCCTGCCGCAGCGCGGCCAGCGTGTTGGCCAGCGCCTGGCCGTAGGTGTCGTGGAAGTGGACGCCCAGCGCGGACACCGGCACGTCCGCCCCGGTCAGCGCGGTGAGCAGCGCCGTGACATGGCCCGGGGTGGCCACTCCGACGGTGTCGCCCAGGCTCAGTTCGTCGCAGCCCATGTCCAGCAGGGCCCGGCAGACCTTCACCACCTGCCCGACGGGGACCGCGCCCTCCCACGGATCGCCGAAGCACATCGACAGATAGCCCCGGACATGGACGTCCGCCGCCTTCGCCCGCGCCACCACCGGCTCGAACATGGCCAGCGCCCCGTCCACCGTGCGGTTGAGGTTGGCCCTGGCGAAGGACTCGGTGGCGCTGGCGAACACCGCCACCCGCCGGGCGCCCAGCGCCAGCGCACGGTCCAGGCCGCGCTCGTTGGGCACCAGGACCGGCAGCGACACCGGCAGGCCGGACACCGCCGGATACAGCTCCTCGGCATCCGCCAACTGGGGGACCCACCGGGGGTGCACGAAGCTCGTCGCCTCGATGGTGGTCAGGCCCGTGTCGGCCAGGCGGCGGATGAACTCCGCCTTGACGACCGTGGGAACGGTCGCCTTCTCGTTCTGCAGTCCGTCGCGCGCGCCGACCTCGTGGATCTTGACGCGGGCGGGCAGGCCCTCGGCCGGTACGACCATGGGCAGGCCGAGTTCCGGGGCGTTCATGCCGTCTCCTTCTCGTCGGCGGGTGCGACGACCGCCAGTACCTGGTCCATGGCGACCGTCGTGCCCGGCGTCACGTCCAGCTCGGCGACCGTGCCGGCCTGCGGGGCGCGGACGAGGTGCTCCATCTTCATCGCCTCCACGACCAGCAGGCCCTGCCCCGCGCTCACCTCGTCCCCGACGGCGACCTTCACCACTGTCACCGTGCCCGGCATGGGCGCGGTCAGCGAGTCGGCGCCCGCGTGGGCGGCGCGGGTGAGCGAGGCGGCGACCGGGTCGTGGTCGAGCACCTGCCAGGCGTCGCCGTCGCGGCCCAGCCAGTCGGCGGCGCGGTGGAAGGTGTGCCGGACCCCGTCCAGGGTCACCGACACCCGGTCCTTGGTGACGGTGTGGGTGCCGCGCGGGGTGTGCGTGACGGGTTCGAGTCCCGGCACCCGCATCGGGAAGGCGACGGGCTTCGGCTCGCCCCCGGCGCGCCAGCCGCTCGGCACCGAGAACGGGTCCGTCCAGCCGCCGCCGCGCGGACGCAGCGCGTCCAGCCGTACGGCCGCCGCCGCCTCGTAGACCTCCTCCGGCACGTCCGTGCGGACCAGCCCGTCGACCTCGCGCTCCACCAGCCCCGTGTCCAGCTCGCCCGCCACCACCGCCGGGTGGGCGAGCAGCCGGCGCAGGAACCCGGCGTTGGTCTGCACGCCCAGCGTCACCGTCCCGGCGAGGGCGGCCCGCAGCCTGCGCAGCGCGGTCTCCCGGTCGGGGCCGTGGGCGATCACCTTGGACAGCATCGGGTCGTAGAGGCTGCCCACCCCGGTGCCCTCGCCGAGCCCCGAGTCGGTGCGCACGCCCTCGCCCTGCGGCTCGCGCAGCCGCAGCACGGTGCCGCCGGACGGCAGGAAGCCGCGCGCCGGGTCCTCCGCGCACAGGCGGGCCTCGATCGCGTGCCCGGTCAGCCGGACGTCCTCCTGCGCGAACCCCAGCGGCTCGCCCGCCGCCACCCGCAACTGCCACTCCACCAGGTCCAGGCCCGTGACCAGCTCGGTCACCGGGTGCTCGACCTGGAGGCGGGTGTTCATCTCCATGAAGTAGTACGAGGAGGGGTCGTCGCCCGGCACGATGAACTCCACCGTGCCCGCGCCCCGGTAGCCGCACGAGCGGGCCGCCTGCACGGCCGCCTCGCCCATCGCGGCGCGGGTCGCCTCGTCCAGGAGCACGCTCGGCGCCTCCTCGACGACCTTCTGGTGCCGGCGCTGGAGCGAGCACTCGCGCTCGCCCAGGTGCACCACGGTGCCGTGGCCGTCGGCCAGGACCTGGATCTCGATGTGCCGGGGCCGCTCGATCCACCGCTCCACGAGCAGCGTGTCGTCGCCGAAGGAGGCGCGGGCCTCGCGGCGGGCGGCGGCGATCTCGTCGGCGAGCACGGCGGCGTCCCGCACCAGCCGCATGCCCTTGCCGCCCCCGCCGGCCGACGGCTTCAGCAGCACCGGCATCCCGATCCCGCGGGCCGCCTCGGCCAACTGCCCGTCGCTGAGCCCGCCGCCGCTGGAGCCGGGCACCACCGGCACCCCGGCCGCCCGCACCGTCTCCTTGGCGCGGATCTTGTCGCCCATCAGCGCGATGGCGTCGGCGGGCGGCCCGACGAAGACCAGCCCCGCCTCCTGGCAGGCCCGCGCGAAACCGGCGTTCTCGGCGAGGAAGCCGTACCCCGGGTGGACGGCCCGCGCCCCCGTGCGGGCCGCCGCCGCCAGCAGCCGCTCGACGCTCAGATAGCTCTGTGCCGCGGGCGCCGGTCCGATCCGCACCGCCTCGTCGGCCTCGCGCACATGCCGGGCGTCCGCGTCGGCGTCGGAGAAGACCGCCACCGAGCGCACGCCCGCCGAGCGCAGTGTGCGGATGACGCGCACCGCGATCTCACCGCGGTTGGCCACCAGTACCGTGTCGAACATCAAGTCCCCTCCTCACATCCGGAAGACGCCGAACCGGGGCTCGCCCAGTGGCGCGTTGGCACACGCGGTCAGGGCCAGCCCCAGCACCTGCCGGGTCTCGGCGGGCTCGATGACCCCGTCGTCCCACAGGCGGGCGGTCGCGTAGTAGGCGTTGCCCTGGCGCTCGTACTGCGCGCGGATCGGCGCCTTGAAGGTCTCCTCCTCCTCGGCGGGCCAGTCCTGCCCGCGCCCCTCCAACTGGTCCCGCTTGACCGTGGCGAGCACCGAAGCGGCCTGCTCGCCGCCCATGACGGAGATCTTGGCGTTGGGCCACATCCACAGGAAGCGCGGCGAGTAGGCCCGCCCGCACATCGAGTAGTTCCCCGCGCCGTACGAGCCGCCGACGACGACCGTCAGCTTGGGCACGCGCGTGCACGCCACCGCCGTCACCATCTTGGCGCCGTGCTTGGCGATGCCGCCGGCCTCGTAGTCGCGGCCGACCATGAAGCCGGAGATGTTCTGCAGGAACACCAGCGGGATGCCGCGCTGGTCGCACAGCTCGACGAAGTGGGCGCCCTTCTGGGCCGACTCGGAGAACAGGATGCCGTTGTTGGCGACGATCCCCACCGGGTGGCCGTGGACGCGGGCGAAGCCGGTGACCAGGGTCTGCCCGAACTCGGACTTGAACTCGGCGAACCGCGAGCCGTCCACCACGCGCGCGATGACCTCGCGCACGTCGTAGGGGGTGCGGGAGTCGACCGGGACCGCGCCGTACAGCCCCTGCGGGTCGACCTTCGGCTCGATGCCGGGCCGCACGGTCCAGGGCAGCGGGCCGCGCGTGGGCAGCGTGGAGACGATCTGCCGCACGATCCGCAGGGCGTGCGCGTCGTCCTCGGCCAGGTGGTCGGTCACCCCCGAGATCCGGGAGTGGACCTCGCCGCCGCCCAGCTCCTCCGCCGTGACCACCTCGCCGGTGGCCGCCTTCACCAGCGGCGGGCCGCCCAGGAAGATCGTCCCCTGCCCGCGGACGATCACGGCCTCGTCGCTCATCGCCGGGACGTACGCGCCGCCGGCCGTGCAGGAGCCGAGGACGGCGGCGATCTGCGGGATGCCGGCGCCCGACATCCGGGCCTGGTTGTAGAAGATCCGCCCGAAGTGCTCGCGGTCCGGGAAGACCTCGTCCTGCATCGGCAGGAACGCGCCCCCCGAGTCCACGAGATACAGGCACGGCAGCCGGTTCTCCAGCGCCACCTCCTGCGCCCGCAGGTGCTTCTTCACGGTCATCGGGTAGTACGTGCCGCCCTTGACGGTGGCGTCGTTGGCGACGATCACGCACTCCCGGCCGCCCACCCGGCCGATTCCGGCGATGACACCGGCGGCCGGGGCCTGTCCGTCGTACAGCCCGTCGGCCGCCAGCGGTGCCAGCTCCAGAAACGGCGAGCCCGGATCGAGCAGCGTGTCCACCCGGTCGCGCGGCAGCAGCTTGCCGCGCGCGGTGTGCCGGGCCCGCGCCCGCTCGCCGCCGCCCAGCCGGGCCGCCGCGAGCTTGGCGCGCAGCTCCCGAACGAGGACGCGGTGCGCCTCCTCGTTGGCCCGAAAGGCCTCGGAGGCGGGATCTGCCGCCGTCGTCAGCTCCGGTGCCTCGTGCATCCTGCGGTCCCCTCACCCAGTGGTCCACCAGTTAATGAGCGTTAACGCGTTTCGCTCAGGTTAACGACCGCTAACCTCCCTGTCTAGAATCGTCTCCATGGCCACCAGAACCGACGCCCCCACCCGCCGCGAGCAGATCCTCAAGGAGGCCGCCCGGCTCTTCGCCGAGCGCGGCTTCCACGGGGTCGGCGTCGACGAGATAGGCGCCGCGGTCGGCATCAGCGGACCCGGCCTCTACCGGCACTTCGCCGGCAAGGACGCGATGCTCGCCGAGCTGCTGGTCGGGATCAGCGACTCGCTGCTGAGCGGCGCGAAGCGGCGGCTGGCACAGGCGGACCCGGCGACCGGTCCCGAGGCGGTCCTCGACTCGCTCATCGAGGGGCACATCGACTTCGCGCTCGACGACCGCCCGCTCATCACCCTGCACGACCGCGAGCTGGACCGCCTCCGGGACGCCGACCGCAAGCTGGTGCGGCAGTTGCAGCGGCAGTACGTCGAGCTGTGGGTCGGCGTGCTGCGCGAGGTCTACCCGGCGGTCGCCGAACCCGCCGCCCGCTCGGCGGTCCACTCGGTCTTCGGCCTGCTGAACTCCACCCCGCACCTGGGCCGCCCCGGCGCCCTGCCGGGCCGCGCGGTCACGGCCTCGCTGCTGCACCGGATGGCCCGGGGCGCGTTCGCGGCGGTGGGGACGCGGCCGCCGCGGTCCGTGGCCGCCGAGTGACGAGGGTTACCCGCCTCCCGCTCTGGACGTCTCTGGCTACCCGCCGGTACGGTGAAGTCTGAGCAAGCGCTTAGATTCGTATCCTGGAGGTGGCGCGGTGCGCCGTACGGTGTTCAACGAGGACCACGAGGCGTTCCGGGAGACCCTCCGGGCCTTCATCGAGGCCGAGGTCGTCCCCGTCTACGACGAGTGGTTCGCCGCGGGCCAGGCTCCGCGCGAGTTCTACTACAAGCTCGGCGAGCTGGGCATCTTCGGCATCAACGTGCCCGAGGAGTTCGGCGGCGCCGGCCTGGACAGCCACAAGTTCGAGGCCGTCCTCTACGAGGAGACCGCCCGCGCGGGCGTCCAGTTCGGCGGCTCCGGCGTGCACGTGCTGCTCGCCCTGCCGTACATCACGATGCTGGCCACCGACGAGCAGAAGAAGCGCTACCTGCCCAAGTTCGTCACCGGCGAGGAGATGTGGGCCATCGCGATGACCGAGCCGGGCACCGGCTCCGACCTCGCGGGCATGAAGTCCACCGCCAAGCTCTCCGAGGACGGCACCCACTACGTCCTCAACGGCGCCAAGACCTTCATCACCGGCGGCGTGCACGCCGACCGGGTCATCGTCTGCGCCCGCACCTCGGCCCCGCGCGAGGACGACCGCCGCTTCGGCATCTCCCTGTTCGCCGTGGACACCAAGTCCGAGGGCTACTCCGTCGGCCGCAAGCTCGACAAGCTGGGCCTGCGCACCTCCGACACCGCCGAGCTGGCCTTCGTCAACGTCAAGGTGCCCGTCGAGGACCTGCTCGGCGAGGAGAACAAGGGCTTCTCCTACCTCGGCCACAACCTCGCCTCCGAGCGCTGGGGCATCGCCTACGGCGCCTACGCCCAGGCCAAGGCCGCCGTCGCCTTCGCCAAGGCCTACGTCCAGGACCGCACCGTCTTCGGCAAGCCGGTCGCCCACTTCCAGAACACCAAGTTCGAGCTGGCCGCCTGCCAGGCCGAGGTGGACGCAGCCGAGGCCGTCGCCGACCGCGCCACCGAGGCCCTGGACGCCGGCGAACTGACCCCCGCCGAGGCCGCCTCCGCCAAGCTGTTCTGCACCGAGGTCGCCCACCGCGTCATCGACCGCTGCCTCCAGCTGCACGGCGGCTACGGCTACATGAACGAGTACCCGATCGCCCGCCTGTACGCGGACAACCGCGTCAACCGCATCTACGGCGGCACCAGCGAGGTCATGAAGATGATCATCGCGAAGAACATGGGTCTGTGACCCGCGGCACATGAGCGAAGCACTCCAGTCGCTCCTCGATCTGCTCGACCTGGAGCGGATCGAGGAGGACATCTACCGCGGCCACTCCCGGCCCGCCGTCATCCCCCGCGTCTTCGGCGGGCAGGTGGCGGCCCAGGCCATGGTCGCCGCCGGCCGCACCGTCCCCGGGGAGCGGCACGCGCACTCCCTGCACGCGTACTTCCTGCGCCCCGGCGACCCGGGCGCCCCCATCGTCTACAACGTCGACCGCCTGCGCGACGGCCGCTCCTTCACCACCCGCCGGGTCGTCGCCGTCCAGCACGGCAAGCCGATCTTCACCCTGTCGGCGTCCTTCCAGACCCACGAGGAGGGCCTGGACCACCAGGCCCCGATGCCGCCCGCACCCGACCCGGCGACCCTCCCCACCGGCGAGGAGCGGCTGCGCGGCTACCCGCACCTGCCCGCCGAGACCGTCGAGCGGTTCCTGGAGGCCCGCGCGGCCGTGGACCTGCGCCACGTCGCCGACCCGCCCTTCGGCGACTACGGCAGCCCGCGCGAGCCGCACTCCCAGGTCTGGTTCCGCACCAACGGCAAACTCGGCGGCGCCGTCGACGAACCCCTCCTGCACGTCGTCCTCGCCACCTACGTCTCCGACATGACCCTCCTCGACTCCGTGCTGCTCGCGCACGGCCGCGGCGGCTGGGCCGTCGGGGACGTCGTCGGCGCCTCCCTCGACCACGCCATGTGGTTCCACCGGCCGTTCCGCGCCGACGAATGGCTCCTGTACGACCAGCAGTCGCCGTCCGCGTCCGGCGGCCGGGGCCTCGGCCAGGCCCGCATCTACACCCAGGACGGCCGGCTCGCCGTCTCGGTCGTGCAGGAGGGCGTGGTCCGCGTCCCTCGGGAAGACTGAGGGCATGGCGGACACCACGAGCGGCACGACGGGCGGCGGCGACAGCACCTTCACGGTGATCGTCGCCGCCCTCGCCAACCTGGGCATCGCCGTCGCCAAGGCGGTGGCCGGGTTGCTCAGCGGGTCCAGCGCGATGCTCTCGGAGGCCGCGCACTCGGTGGCCGACACCGTCACCGAGGTCCTGCTGCTGACCTCCCTCAAACGCAGCGTGCGCCCCGCCGACGAGGACCACCCGCTCGGCCACGGCCCCGAGCGCTACGTCTGGGCCCTGCTCGCCGCCGTCGCCACCTTCGTCGGCGGCGCCGTCTTCTCCCTCTACGACGGCATCCACACCCTCGCCCGCGGCGAGGACCTCGGCGACCCGCTGATCGCGTACATCGTCCTGGCCGTCGCCTTCCTGCTGGAGGGCTACTCGCTGCGGACCGGCCTGAAACAGGTGCGCGGCGAGGCGGCCCACCACCGGGTGCCCTTCGGCCGCTATCTGCGCCGCACCCCCGACACCGCCGTCAAAGCCGTCGTCATGGAGGACTCCGCCGCGCTGGCCGGCCTGCTGCTGGCCGCCGGCGGACTGCTCGCCGCACAGCTCACCGGCTCCGGCGTCTGGGACGGCGTCGCCTCGCTCTGCATCGGCGCGCTACTGCTGTACGTCGCCTGGGTGCTGGGCCGCTCCAACGCCGAGTTCCTCGTCGGCCGCCCGCTGCCGCGCGCCGTACGGGACGGGATCCGGGCGGAACTGGTGGCCGTCGAGCACATCGAGGCCGTCCTTGAACTGACCACCCTCGTGCAGGGGCCGCAGGAGGCACTGGTCGCCGCCAAGGTCGACTTCCGGGACGTGTCCACGGCGGCGCAGATCGAGTGGGCGTGCGAGCGGGCCGAACAGCGGCTGCGCGAGAGGTTCCCCGTGGTGCGCCGGGTCTACCTGGACCCGACGCCCGGATTCGCCCAGCGCCGCGCGGAAGGGCTGAACCCCTGGCCGTGACCGGGCCCGCCGGTCACTTCAGCCCGGCCTCCGTCAGCAGGTACGCCGTCATCGGGTCGTAGTGGCGCGGGCTGACCACATGGTCGTCCAGCGGGATCGCGACCTGGAGGGTGCCCTCGGACTCGGCGAGGAAGAGCGCCGGGTCGTTGCAGTCGGCGTAGCCGGCGGAGTCCACGCCGTGCTGGGCGGCGTAACCGGCCCAGCCGTGGTCGGCGACGACCAGGTCCGGCAGCGGGCGGCCCGCGCGCTCCAGACCGGTCAGGATGGCCTTCATCGGCTCACCGGAGTGGGTGTGCCACAACGAGGCGCCGTGCTCCAGCATCGCCACGTCCGCGAACTGCTGGACATACCCCTCCTCCGTCGTCAGCCCCTCCGGGATCACGACGATCTCGCAGCCCGCGGTGCGCAGCGCGTCGGCCGTGGCACGGTGCACGTCGAGCAGGCCGCCGGGGTGGCCGGTGGCGAACAGCACCCGCTGCCCGCCGTCCGCCGCCTTGCGCAGCCGGCCGGCCAGACGCTCCAGCGCGGCCACGGTCAGCTCCGGGTCGATGGTGTCCTGCCCGTACCGGTACTCCGGGTCGTCGTTGACACCGACCCGCTCCGCCATCACCGCGAGCACGTCCTGCTCGTCGGACCAGCGCTCGCCCAGCTCCAGGCCGAGCCAGAAGTTGCGGTCGCCGTTCGCCAGCTTCCGGTAGTGGGAGAGATTGTTCTCGCGGGGCGTGGCGACATCGCCCGCGATACGGGTCCTGACGAGGTGCTCGGCGAGTTCGGCGCGGCTGGGTGTCCCGGGTATCGGCATGTTTCCATTGTGAGGCAGCCGCCCGCGGGAGTCTCCGGCACGTCACCCGCTGGGACACGTCTCACGCGCGCAGCGCGAACCACAGCTCCATCCGCACGTCCGGGTCGTCCAGGTCGCTGTCCAGCAGCGCCGCGCACCGGGCGACGCGCTGGCGGACGGTGTTGCGGTGCACGGACAGCGCGACGGCCGTACGGTCCCAGCTGCCGTGCAGCGAGAGCCAGGCCCGCAGCGTCTCGGTGAGCGCCGGTACGGCCGCGATCGGCGCGAGCAGCGCCCGCGCGTGCGCCTCGGCCTCGCCGGCCGGCACCAGATCGGCCAGCGCGGGCCGGTCCGGATGCCGCACCACCGGCAGCCGCGCCCCCCTGGCCCGCGCCAACGCCCGCCCCGCCTGAGCGTCCGCGACCGGCAACTCGGCGACCGGGACGGCTCCACTGACCCCGAGCGTCCACCCGGCCTGCGGCCCCGGACCCGCCCCGGCGGCGGACCCCGGCGCGGCCGGGACGAGCACCCGTACGACCTCCCCCGACGGGTCGACAAGCCAGGAGCCGAGGGCCGTGCCCAGCGCCGAGGCCGAGATCCGGTCCGGGGCGCCGCCGGCCGGGCGGGCGTGCACCACCTGCCAGCCGGTGGCGTCCTGGCCGAGCAGCGGGGCCACCTCCTCGGGGCGGGCGCCCAGCAGCAGCCGTACCAGCGCGGAGGAGCGGGCCGCGCCCGTGCCGCTGCGGTGCTCGCCGGTGAGCAGGGACAGCAGCACCGCGGCGACCGAGGCGATGGTGTGGTCGCCGGACTCCTGGCGTGCGGTCGCGACCCCGAGGACGAAACCCGGCCCGGTGCCGAGCGCGTACGCGGCCAGACGGACACCGGCGACGGTGTCCGATGCGGTGGTGGAGGCGGTGGCGTCGCCGCCGACGAACCGGGCCAGCTCCGTAAGCGCCCGGCGCGCCTCCTCCGCGGGCTCCCGCCCCGCCGCCGCGATCCGCGCGCCGTCCGCCCCGAACAGCACCGCCAGCCCGTCGAGCCCCGCGGCCAGCCGGCGCAGCACCGACGGCACCGGATCCGGCCGCGCCGCCGCCGCGGCCAGCCCCTGCTGCGCCTCGGAGACCCGGCGCACCTCGGCCAGCCGGGCCAGCGCCATCAACTGCCACAGCGCACGGGCCACGCCCGAGAACGTCGTCCCCTGCGGCACCTCCACCAGCGGCAGCCCGTACTCCTCGCAGGCCGCGACCAGCGCCTGCGGCACCGTGTCGTGCACCGGCGCCACCCCGAAGCCGAGCGCGGCGCCGCCCGCCGCCGCGATCCGCGACACGTACCCGTCGAAGTACGCCGCCCCCGCCCCCCGCGGAACATGCACCCCCGCCGTCAGCAGCAGCTCGCCGCCCAGCAGGTAGGGAAAGGGGTCGGACATCTCCGAGGCGTGCGCCCAGCGCACCGGCACCCCCGCGGCCGGCGGCCCGGCGATCTGCCGCAGGGCCAGGTCCTCGCGCGACAGCAGGGCCGCGAGCGGCACCGGCGGGGTGGGAGGCGCGGGCGGGGCGGCGGACTCCTGCATGGTGGACGTTTCCTCCGTCGTATCGATCCCGAATGGATGAAACGTACACTTCACAGTCGCCTTTCGGCCACCTAGTGTCGACCTGACCGGGAGACCCCGGACCATGCCGGAACTCCCGGTCCAGGCACACCAGTACAGTCGGACAGCAGTAGTACATACGCGACGAAGCGTAAGAAGGAAGGCAGTGCATGAGCAGCAACGAGACGCCCCGCGGCCCCGTCGACTCCTCCCGCGTCCCCCGGTACGCCGGCCCCGCGACCTTCGCCCGGCTGCCCCGTCTCGACGAGGTCGCCACCGCCGATGTCGCCGTGGTGGGCGTGCCCTTCGACTCGGGCGTCTCCTACCGTCCCGGCGCCCGCTTCGGCGGCAACGCCATCCGCGAGGCCTCCCGCCTGCTGCGCCCCTACAACCCGGCGCAGGACGCCTCCCCCTTCGCCCTCGCCCAGGTCGCGGACGGCGGCGACATCGCCGTGAACCCCTTCCACATCAACGAGGCCGTCGAGACGATCGAGGCCGCCGCCGACGACCTCCTGGGCACCGGCGCCCGCCTGATGACCCTCGGCGGCGACCACACCATCGCCCTCCCGCTGCTCCGCTCGGTCGCCAAGAGACACGGCCCGGTCGCCCTGCTCCACTTCGACGCCCACCTGGACACCTGGGACACCTACTTCGGCGCCGAGTACACCCACGGCACCCCCTTCCGGCGCGCGGTCGAGGAGGGCCTCCTCGACACCTCCGCGCTCTCCCACGTGGGCACCCGCGGCCCCCTGTACGGCAAGCGGGACCTCACCGACGACGAGAAGATGGGCTTCGGCATCGTCACCTCCGCCGATGTCTACCGGCGCGGCGCCGACGAGGTCGCCGACCAGCTCAGGCAGCGCGTCGGCGACCGCCCCCTCTACATCTCCATCAACGTCGACTGCCTGGACCCCGCCCACGCCCCCGGCACCGGCACCCCCGAGGCCGGCGGCATGACCTCCCGCGAACTCCTCGAGATCCTGCGCGGCCTGGCATCCTGCAACCTGGTGTCGGCCGATGTCGTCGAGGTGGCCCCCGCCTACGACCACGCGGAGATCACGTCCATCGCGGCGTCCCACACCGCGTACGAACTCACCACGATCATGAGCCGCCAGATCGCGCGGTCGCGCGCGACGGACCAGGAGAACGAAGCCAAGTGACCCACGACCACGACCTGGTACTGCGTCCGACCGCCGCCCAGACGGAGGCCGCGCTGAACCCTCCCCCCGGCCGCAACGGCGGAGACCTGGTCGTGGAGGCCCTGGCCGCACTCGGCGCCACCACCGTCTTCGGCCTGCCCGGCCAGCACACCCTCGGCGTGTTCGACGCGCTGCGCCGCTCCGACCTGCGCTACATCGGCCTGCGGATGGAGAACAACGCCGGATTCGCCGCCGACGCGTACGGCCGGATCACCGGCGAGGCGGCCCCCCTGCTCCTTTCCGCCGGCCCCGGCGCGCTCACCTCGCTGGCCGCGCTCCAGGAGGCGCGGGCGGCCTCCGCGCCCGTCCTCGCCATCGGCGGCCAGGTCCCGACGGCCGGCCTCGGCGGCGGCCGCCACGGCTACCTGCACGAACTCCCCGACCAGGCGGCCTCCTTCAGCGGCGTGGTGAAGTCCGTCCACACCGTCCGCACCCAGTCCCAGATCCCGTCCGCGATCGCCGAGGCGTGGACCTCGGCACTGACCGTCCCGCACGGCCCGGTGTGGGTGGAGATCCCGCAGGACGTCCTCCTGGCCCAAACCCCGCTCCCCGTGGTGACGGGCGGCGACACCTTCCCCGAGGAACTTCCCCCGCGCCCCGAACTCACCGCCCTCGCCGCCCACTTGCTGGCCGGAGCGCGGCGCCCCGCGATCATCGCCGGCGGGGGAGTCGTCCGCGCGGACGCGTCGGGGAAGCTGCGGCAACTGGCGGAGCGGCTCCAGGCCCCCGTCGTCACGACCTTCGGCGGCAAGGGCGCCTTCCCCTGGACGCACCCCCTCTCCCTCCAGTCCTGGCTGGAGGACCGCCACACGACGGACTTCCTGGAGGACGCCGACGTCCTCCTGGTGGTCGGCTCGGGTCTGGGCGAACTCTCCTCCAACTACCACACGTTCAAGCCGCGCGGCCGTGTGATCCAGATCGAGGCCGACCTCGGCAAACTTGAGTCCAACCACCCGGCCCTCGGCATCCACGCCGACGCCCGCCTCGCCCTCCAGGCCCTGCTGGAGACGGTGGAGGAGCAGCGCCGCGACCCGACCGCCCCCGAGCGCGTACGCGCCGTACTCGACCGGGTCCGCGCCCGCCTCGACGCCCAGGAACTCACCCTGGAGCAGGACGTACTGGCGGCCGTCCGCAAGGCCCTGCCGGCCCGCTCCCCGTCCTTCTGGGACATGACCGTCCTCGCCTACTGGGCCTGGTCGGCCTTCGACGCCAAGGCCCCCAACACCATGCACTCCGCCCAGGGCGCCGGCGGCCTCGGCTACGGCCTCCCCGCCGCCCTGGGCGCCGCGGCCGCCGACCCCACCCGCCCCGTGCTGGCCGTCTCCGGCGACGGCGGCGCCCTGTACTCCGTCGCCGAACTGGCCACCGCCCGCCAGTACGACCTCGACGTCACCTGGCTGATCGTCGACGACGGCGGCTACGGCATCCTGCGCGAGTACATGACGGACACCTTCGGGCAGCCGACGGCGACGGAGCTGACCCGCCCCGACTTCGTCGCCCTCGCCGAGTCCTTCGGGGTGCCGGGCGTGCGTACGTCGCCGCAGGCCCTGGAGACGGACCTGGCGAAGGCGCTGGCCTCACCCGGCCCCTCGGTGGTCGTCCTCCCCGCCGTCCTGCGGATGTTCGCGCCCACCCACCTCGGCTGACCCGCCCCGGCTCAGGAGATCGCCCGCAGCCCCCCGTGGGAGGCGCGGCCGAGCCGTTCGACGGCCCGCGCCGTCTCCTCGTCGGCGGGCAGCAGCACCACCAACTGCTGCGCGTCCGCGGTGAGGTCGAGCGTCTCGCGGCGCAGCCGGAGCTGCGGCCCGCGGGGGTGGCGCAGCCGCAGTACGCCCCGTGCGGGGACGACATGCCCGTTCAGCCGGCGGGTGAACTCGGGCCCGGCCTCGGGCGCGAGGTCCGCCGCGAACCACTGCGCGTTCTTCGCGAAGGGCCCGAGCCACAGGTCGAAGGCCTGCTCGTCCGCGACGTCGTCCCAGTCGGCGAAGAAGGTCCGGGCCCGGGGATCGGTGAAGACGTACCGGGTGAGGTTCGCGGCGGCGCCGTCGAGCAGTCCCGTACCCTCCGTCACCGCCTCGTACGCGCGGGTGCGGGCGAGGATGTCGCCCAGCCGGTTGGTGACCAGGGCGATCCCCGGTTCGAGCAGGCGCAGGGTCTCCAGGACGGAGGGGCGCACCTCGCGGCGCGGCGGGTCGGGCCGGGTGTGGGCGGTGCACTCACCGCCGCTGACCTTCGACAGGTAGCGCAGATGCTCGCGCTCCGCGGGGGCGAGGCTCAGCGCGTCGCCGATCGCCCGCAGCACGGCGGGGGAGGGCCGGCGGTCCCGGCCCTGCTCGATGCGGGTCAGGTACTCGACGCTGATCCCGGCCCGCGCGGCCACGTCCGAGCGCCGCAGCCCCGGTGACCGCCGGCGCCCGTGGTCCGGCAGGCCGAGCGACTCCGGCTGGGTGCTGTCCCGTCTGGCCCGGATGAAGTCCCCCAGTGGTGTCCCCATGCGTTCGAGCATAGGACGCCCCCGCCCGCTCCCGCGGGGCTCAGGCTGGCCCTGCCGGGGCCAGCCTGAGCACGGTCTTGCCCGCCCCCGGGCGGCCCCCGACGGTGAGGGCATGAACAACGACAAGCACAGGCTCGTGATCCTCGTCGGCAGTGTCCGGGAGGGACGCTTCGGTCCCGTGGTGGCGTCCTGGGTGGCCGAACAGGCCCGCGCGCACGGGGCGTTCGACGTGCAGGTCGTCGACCTCGCCGAGATCGACATCCCCCTGTCGCTGCCCGCCGCGTCCCCGAAGCACGCCGGCGAGGACTATCCCCGCCCGGCCGGGATGGCGCCCCTGACCTCCGCGCTCGCGGGCGCCGACGCGGTCGTCCTGGTCACGCCGGAGTACAACCACAGCTACCCGGCGTCCCTGAAGTCGGCCATCGACTGGCACTTCACCCAGTGGCAGGCCAAGCCGGTCGCCTTCGTCAGCTACGGCGGCGCGGCGGGCGGCCGGCACGCGGTGCTGCACCTGGAGAACGTGCTGACCGAACTGCACGCGGTGACCGTCCGCGACGGTCTCGCCTTCCCGAACTGCTTCACCGCGTGGCAGGACGGCCGTCCCCTGGACGCCGCCGTCCCCGGGTACGCCAAGACCCTGCTTGAGCAACTGGCCTGGTGGGCGGGGGCGCTGCGCACGGCGCGCGAGGCCGTCCCCTACCCGGGGTGAGGATCGGCTACCAGATCGCCTCGACCCACTCCGGGTGGTCGACGAACGGGTTGCGGTTGTGCTGGTAGTCGTCGTAGATGACCTGGTTGCGGTGCTCCTCGAAGGCGTCCGGCGGGTCCTCGGCGCTCCATTCCTTCAGTACGGAGACCTTGCCGATGTACGGGGCGCTGCCGTTGTCGACGCTGCCGTTGACCTCCAGGTCGGCCCAGCCGTCGCCGCCCTCGTAGCGGACCGCCATGTAGAAGATCATGCGGGCCACGTCGCCCTTGACGGCGTCGCGGGGCTCGAAGGAGTCGGAGTCGGAGAGGCTGCCGCCGCCGTCGCTGACGGCGCTGCCGCCGTTGTCGAAGTCCTTGTTGCCCCGCACGCTGTTGACCTGGACGTCCTCGGGCCGCAGATGGTGCAGGTCGGTTCCGGGCCCGGTCGCGGTGCCGAAGCCGCCGTGGGACTTGGCCCACACGTGCTCGCGGTTCCAGTCGCCGGTGGCGCCGCCGTTGCGCGACTTGCTGCGGGAGGCGCCCGAGTAGAGCAGGATCACGTTGTCGCTGTCGGCGGGGTCTTCGTCGGTGGCCTTCAGCGCGTCCCAGACCGCCGAGTAGGAGATCCTGGTCTGGTCGCTGATGATCGTGTGGAGCGAGGACTTGAGGTCGGCGCCCGTCTTGCCGACCGCGTCCTTGTAGTACGTCGAGTCGTAGTCCGCCGCCGAGGCCGCCGCCGTCGCTGTCGTCGCCGTGGCCGGGGCCGCGGTCAGCGCGGGGGCGCCGAGGCCGGCGAGGACGACGGCCGTGGCGAGGACGGTGGCTTTTCGGCGCCGTGTGCGTATCGCGAGCATGTGGGGTGTCCGATCTACGCGTGTGGATGAGAGCGGTAGATCGATCGTGACATGGACATGTTGGAGGTGGGGTGTGCGGAGCGTGATGATTACGTGACTGTGTGCCGGGTCGGGTCACGTCGGAGGGGTCCAGTCGCTAGACGGCCGTCCCGTGCGCCCGGCCGTTGGCCTGCGCCGGGGGCGGGCGCCTTACCGCCTCCGCAGTTTGCGAAGCCGCCCCGGGCTCCACCCGGGACGCCCATGCCGCCGTTCGTCGACGGGCCCGCGGTCGGGTTGGTGCCGGTTGTGGCGCTGCCCGAACCGGACGGTACCGACCAGGCATGAGCCGTTGGTCCGGCCACCCCGCGACGACGGTCGCGGCCGCAGACACCGCCGGCAACCGCACCCCGCGCCCCGAACGGGAGACGAGGAGCGCCGCGATCGCCGGCGCCATGACCACGGCGACTGCCGGCCACGGCCAGGTGTTCCAGCCGGCGGCACGGCGCAGCAGCACGATGGCCCACACGCCGGTGGCGCCGAGGGCGAGGGGCAGCATGACACCGCCGCCCCCGCACAGCGCCGCGATCCCGGGCGCGAGCGCGGTCGTCGTAGGGGTGCACGGTGCACTCGGCCATGGCGGAGGTCGGGTAGCGCAGCGGCCCGCCTGGTGCCAGGCCGCCGCCGAGCGCGATGCCCGCGAACGGCAGCAGCCAGGAGATCCGGCCCCAAGTATCCGGCGGAGGCCGTTGTGACCCATGACCAGATCTCAGGCCGTGCCCGTCGGCCGAACCGCCGATGTGCGGCCGCTGCGCGGCGGGCGCCAGGTTCCCGGGCCGTTTCGTCCAGCCGGGGTCCGCGGGATGCGGCCCCGGCCGCCACCAGGCCGGCGCGGGGACCGCCGCCGCGCCGTGGCCCCACACCCGTTTCGCCGAGTGCTGCAGGGATCAGATCGTGCCTGGGGCGGCCACAAGCGTCGGCAGCATCATCTGCCGGGTGCCGTATCCGAAGAGTCGGCACGACAGACGCACGACCGTCAAGGCCAGGATCGCCGCCGGGGCTGGCCGCGACCATCGTGGTGTGCCGGGGACGATGCGGGCGGCTCGGTGGCCGTGTGCGGGCTGTGCATTCCGTGGTGGGTTACTCAGGGGCGGTCTCCCACGGGGCGAGCAGGTCGCGCAGCAGGTCGGCGAAGGCACCGTCCAAAGTGGCCTCCCGCTCCTTGTCTCCGACGGCCTCGGGGCACAGGGCGGCGGGGCGGGCGATCCACAGGATTTTCCAGGGCCGGGAGTGCAGTACGGGATCGCCCCAGATCCCGCCGTGCGGGGCGAGGGAGTACAGCAGATCGCCGACGCGTTCCGTCACGACCCCCACCAAAGGGCCGTCGGTCGATGTGTGCGCCTTCGCGATCGCCGTACGGGAGGTCCGGGCGACGGCCGCCGTCGTCGGATGTCGCCGGACGACGCGTACGACCTGCGTCAGGTGCTCGGTGATTCCCCGAACCGTGCCGTCGCTGGGATGGGTGCGGTCCGCGGTGTCGAAGGCGCTCGACAGTTCGGTCGTCAGCGCGCGCAGATGCAGCGCGGAGGCGGATTTCCAGTTCGAGTAGAGGAAGTTGCGCGAAGTCCCGCAGGCGCGGGCGATGGCGGTCAGGGACACGTCCAGTCCATCGGTGCGCATGAGTGTGCGCACCGTGCTGATCACATGCCCTGTGCTGTGAGGGTCGCGGTCGTGCCACGGAGCGGGAGTCATGGACCCATGGTCGAAAAACTGTGAGCAGTTGGGGCGGTTTTGTCAGGTGGCCACTCGGATGAGGGAGGGGAGGACAGAAGGGGGCGGAGTGTTCACGGTTTTTGGGAGAGGGGGTGGTTCTTGAGGGCGTTGATGAACAACGTCCACCCGCCCGCCGAGAAGACAACCGCCGGCCCGCACGGCACCTTCGAATCCCGAACAGGTATCCCCCAACGATGCCCGTCCACCACCTCCACACAGCTTCCCCCTGATCATTGCTGTGGGAGGACTTCCGCCAGCCCCGCAGTGCCGCGGCGTTGCGGATTTTCCGATCAGTCATGGCGTTCGTAGCCCCTTGCCGTTGCCTTGAGCAGAGCCAGCGTTTCCCTGAGTGGCAGGGCATCGCCCAGTGCGAAATCGTAGCGATGCTGCAATTCCTGGACCACGGACGGGGTGTCGTGGAGCATGCCCATGTGCAGACCCTCGGCGTAGGCCACGGGCGGCTGGTCCTCGAACCACATCAGGGTGAGCATGTTGCTCAGCAGGGGATGGGTGCCCAGGGCGAACGGCAGCACGTGCACCTGGATCCGGCCGCTCTCCGCGAGGTGCACCAGGTGGCCGATCTGCTCCGCCATGACGCCGGGCCCACCGATCCGACGGCGGAGCACTGCCTCATCGAGCAGCGCCCACACCACGGGCAGGACGGGATCGTCGAGGATCTTCGCGCGCTCAAGGCGTGTGACAAGGCGTCTGTCACGCTCATCCTCACCCACGCGAGGGAACGCCGTACTCAGAACCGCACGTGCATACCCCTCCGTCTGCAGGACACCCGGGACAAGAGCCAGCGCGAACTCGCGGATCATCACGGCCTGTTGCTCCAGTTGCCGCGCCGCCTCGAAGTAATCCGCGACCGCCGCCTCCTCCGGAAGGAAGCTGCTCAGCACATTCCCCGTGTTCAACGCCGAGTCGAGCCGCCGCGCGTCCTCCTTCGACGGCACTCGGCGGCCCGCCTCGATATGGGCGATGTGCGACCGCGTCATGATGGCCATGTCGGCCAGCCGCTGCTGCGTCAGGTCGGCCGCCTCGCGCTGCTGCTTGAGCCAGTCGCCGTAGATGTTGCTCATCCGTTCGACCCCCGCGTGACAAATCCGTCGTCACATCCGTACCTCTGGCGAGCCTAGCTCCGGCCGTCTCACTCTGTACGCGGATCGCTACTCAAGGCGACGCCCCCGCGACCGTCGCACCGGTCCGGGGGCATGGCCACCGACCACCACGGAGTCGACGACATGCGTCACCGTATCGCCCGCCTCGCCGGGCCGCCCCTGCTTCTGCTGCTCGAACTCCTGCTGCCCGCCTCGGGACGCCGCCGCCGGCGACGACGCCCGGCGACGAAGCGCGCGGCACCGCCCGGCACCGGCACGCCCGCCCCGTTGTTCGCGGTGCACGGTGTGGGGGTGGCCCGGTGAACGACGGCACACGCCGGGCCCGGCTGCTGCCCTGGACGGGCTCCGAGGGCAAGCCCTGCTATCTGCTGACCGACGGCGACGGACCACTGTCCCGCCTCGCCGACGTGATCGAGACCACGCAGCTCGACATGGCGGAGGAACTGCTCGACCACGCCGCGGACCTGCTCGCCGCTCCACGGGCGACGCCCGAACAGCTGCGCTTTCTGCTGACCCGGATGCGCGAGTCGCTCACCGACGTGCACCGCATCGCGGAGAGCCGCGGCGCGCGGTTGGGCTGAGAGAGCCGCGGCCCCGAATTGTTGCAGCGGGATGAAATCCCGACTCGCCCGCGTTGGTGCCTTCCGGTAGATCAGGTGGATCAGGACGACCGGAGGGCACGGCGTGGACGCGCAACGGGGCTGGGCACGACGGCTGGCGGGCTACGCCTGGCGCTACCCCAAGGACGTCCTCCTCGCCCTCGGCGCCTCCCTGGGCGGCATGGCCGTCATGGCCCTTGTCCCGCTGATCACCAAGGTGATCATCGACGACGTGATCGGCGCCAAGACCAGGGACATGGCCCTCTGGGCCGGTCTCCTCGTCGGCGCCGCGGCCCTCGTCTACGGCCTCACCTACGTCCGCCGCTACTACGGCGGACGGCTCGCCCTGGACGTCCAGTACGACCTGCGTACCGACATGTTCGACACGATCACCCGGCTCGACGGGCGGCGCCAGGACGAACTGTCCACGGGGCAGGTCGTCGGACGGGCGACCAGCGATCTCCAGCTGATCCAGGGCCTGCTGTTCATGCTCCCGATGACCGTCGGGAACGTCCTGCTCTTCCTGATCTCCCTGGGGATCATGGCGTGGCTGTCCCCGCCGCTCACGCTGGTCGCGCTCGCCGTCGCCCCCGCCCTGTGGTTCATCGCCCGCCGCAGCCGCACCCGTCTGCACCCGGCCACCTGGTACGCCCAGGCCCAGGCCGCCGCCGTCGCGGGCGTGGTCGACGGCTCGGTGAGCGGCGTACGCGTGGTGAAGGGCTTCGGGCAGGAGGAGCAGGAGACGGGGAAGCTCAGGGAGGTCGGGCGCAGACTCTTCGCCGGGCGGCTGCGGACGGTCAGGCTGAACGCCACCTACACCCCCGCCCTCCAGGCCGTCCCCGCGCTCGGCCAGGTCGCCATGCTCGCCTTCGGCGGCTGGCTGGCCGTACGCGGGCACATCACGCTCGGCACCTTCGTCGCCTTCTCCACCTACCTCGCCCAGCTCGTGGGCCCGGTCCGCATGCTCGCCATGGTCCTCACCGTCGGGCAGCAGGCCCGCGCCGGCACCGAACGCGTCCTGGAGCTGATCGACACCGAGCCGGCCATCAAGGACGGCGCGAAGACACTGCCGGCCGACGCGCCCGCGACCGTCGAGTTCGACAACGTCGCCTTCGGCTACGCGTCGGCCTCGGGCACGGTCAGGCCCGTCCTCGACGGACTCTCCTTCGAGATCCGGGCCGGCGAGACCCTCGCCGTCGTCGGCTCCTCCGGTTCCGGCAAGTCCACGGTCTCGCTGCTCCTGCCGCGCTTCTACGACGTGACACGCGGCGCCGTCCTCGTCGGCGGACACGACGTGCGCGAGCTGACCCTCGACTCGCTGCGGGCCGCCGTCGGGCTCGTGCCCGAGGACTCCTTCCTCTTCTCGGACACGGTGCGCGCCAACATCGCGTACGGCCGTCCGGACGCCACCGACGAGGAGATCGAGGCCGCGGCGCGGGCCGCGCAGGCCCACGGCTTCATCACCGAGCTGCCCGAGGGCTACGGCACGACCGTCGGCGAGCACGGCCTGACCCTCTCCGGTGGCCAGCGCCAGCGCGTCGCACTCGCCCGCGCGATCCTCACCGACCCGCGGCTGCTGGTCCTCGACGACGCCACGTCCGCCGTGGACGCCCGCGTCGAGCACGAGATCCACGAGGCGCTGAAGCAGGTCATGCGAGGCCGCACCACGCTCCTCATCGCCCACCGCCGCTCCACGCTCGGCCTCGCCGACCGCATCGCCGTCCTCGACCGCGGCCGGCTCGCCGACCTCGGCACGCACGAGGAACTCCAGAGGCGTTCCGCCCTGTACCGGCGGCTGCTCACCGACCCCGACGAGCTGGGCGGGGTCTCACCGGGGCACGCCCGGCCCGCGGCACCCGCGGAGGACACCTCCGTACGGGACGAGCTGGACGCCGAGTTCGACGCCGAGCGCGGGGTCACCCCACGGCTGTGGACCGGGGACCGCGCGCCGAGGGACACCGCCCTCGAAGGCAGCCCGGCCACCGCGGAACTGCTCGCCCGGGTCGAGGCGCTGCCCCCGGCCGACGGGACCCCGGACATCGACGAGGCGCGGGCGGTGCGGCCGGAGGAGTCGTACGGTCTGCGGCGCCTGCTGCGCGGCTTCCGCGCGCCCCTGCTGATCAGCCTCGCCCTCGTCGCCGTGGACGCCGGCACGGGCCTGCTGCTGCCGGTCCTGATCCGGCACGGCATCGACGAGGGCGTCACCCGGGCCGCCCTCGGCGCGGTCTGGGCGGCGGCGCTGCTGGGTCTGCTGGCCGTGCTCGCCCAGTGGACGGCGCAGACCGGCGAGATCCGCATGACCGGCCGGACGGGGGAGCGGATCCTGTACTCGCTCCGCCTGAAGATCTTCGCCCAGCTCCAACGGCTCGGCCTGGACTACTACGAGCGCGAGCTGACCGGCCGCATCATGACCCGGATGACGACGGACGTGGACGCGCTGTCGACGTTCCTGCAGACGGGGCTCGTCACCGCCTTCGTCTCGGTCGTCACCTTCTTCGGCATCATGGTGGCGCTGCTGGTGATCGACGTGCAGCTCGCGCTGATCGTGTTCGTGACGCTGCCGCCGCTGATCGTCGCCACGTACTTCTTCCGCAGGGCCAGCGTGAAGGCGTACGAACTGGCCCGGGAGCGGGTGTCCACGGTCAACGCGGATCTCCAGGAGTCGGTGGCGGGGCTCAGGATCGTGCAGGCATTCCGGCACGAGCGGGACGGCGCGCGGAGGTTCGCCGAGCACAGCGACAGCTACCGGCAGGCCCGGATCAGGGGGCAGTGGCTGATCTCGGTCTACTTCCCGTTCGTGCAACTGCTGTCCTCGGCCGCCGCCGTTGCCGTGCTGGTCGTCGGCGGCGCGCGGATCGACGACGCGACGCTGACGACCGGCGCGCTGGTGGCGTACCTGCTCTACATCGACCTGTTCTTCGCGCCCGTCCAGCAGCTCTCCCAGGTCTTCGACGGCTACCAGCAGGCGTCCGTCTCGCTGGGCCGCATCCAGGAACTGCTGCGCGAGCCGGCCTCGACCCGGGCCGCCGAGCAGCCGTCCGAGGTCACGGCCCTGCGCGGGGAGATCGCCTTCGAGGACGTGCACTTCGCGTACGGCGGCGCCGAGGACGCGGAGGCGGCCCTCACCGGTGTCGACCTGCGCATCCCGGCCGGGCAGACCGTCGCCTTCGTCGGCGAGACCGGCGCGGGCAAGTCGACCCTGGTCAAGCTGGTGGCCCGGTTCTACGACCCGACCGGCGGCCGGGTCACGGTCGACGGGCGGGACCTGCGCGCCCTCGACCTCACCTCCTACCGGCACCGGCTGGGCGTCGTGCCGCAGGAGGCGTACCTCTTCCCCGGCACCGTGCGGGACGCCATCGCCTACGGCCGCCCGGACGCCACCGACGCCGAGGTGGAGGCGGCGGCGCGGGCGGTCGGCGCCCACGAGATGATCGCCACGCTGGAGGGCGGCTATCTCCACGAGGTCGCCGAGCGGGGCCGCAACCTCTCCGCCGGGCAGCGGCAGTTGATCGCGCTGGCCCGCGCCGAGCTGGTCGACCCGGACGTCCTGCTCCTGGACGAGGCGACGGCGGCCCTGGACCTGGCCACGGAGGCACAGGTCAACCAGGCCACCGACCGCATCGCGGGGCGGCGCACCACGCTCGTGGTCGCGCACCGGCTGACCACGGCCGCCCGCGCGGACCGCGTCGTCGTCATGGCCGACGGGCGGGTCGCCGAGGACGGCACGCACGACGAACTGCTGGCGCTCGACGGACGGTATGCGCGGCTGTGGCGGACCTTCGTCGGAGCGGCCGGCCCCGAGGAGCCGGTGGGCGCGCTGCACTGACGGCGGCCGGCCGGTCATTTCCCCACCTCCCCTGGTGTGTTGGCGTCCTGCTCCGATAGCTTCCGGCGCACATCCGTTTCACAGGGAGGGTGCATGCGCAAGGCGCTCAGATGGCTGCTGGCGCTCGTGGTGCTCATCGGCACCGTCAGCACGGCGGGCGCGGCCACCGCCGCCGAGCCGAAGGCCGTCGACATCAAGGACCGGCTGCTGTCCATACCGGGCATGAGCCTGATCGAGGAGAAGCCGTACACCGGCTACCGCTTCTTCGTCCTCAACTACACCCAGCCGGTCGACCACCGGCACCCGTCCAAGGGAACGTTCCAGCAGCGGATCAGCGTGCTGCACAAGGACGTGAACCGCCCGACGGTCTTCTACACCGGCGGCTACGGCCTCTCCACGACCCCCAGCCGCCGCGAACCGACCCAGATCGTGGACGGCAACCAGATCTCCATGGAGTACCGCTACTTCACCCCGTCCCGGCCCCAGCCGGCCGACTGGTCCAAGCTGGACATCCGGCAGGCGGCCGACGACCAGCACCGCATCTTCAAGGCGCTCAAGCCGCTCTACCCGAAGAACTGGCTCTCCACCGGCGGTTCCAAGGGCGGCATGACCGCCACCTACTACGAGCGCTTCCACCCGCGCGACATGGACGGCGTCGTCGCCTACGTCGCCCCCAACGACGTGGTGAACGACGAGGACTCGGCCTACGACCGCTTCTTCGCCCGCGTCGGCACCAAGGAGTGCCGCGACCGGCTCAACGGCGTGCAGCGCGAGGCACTGGTGCGCCGCGCGCCGCTCGAGAAGAAGTACGCCGCGTACGCCGCCGACAACGGCTACACCTTCGACACGATCGGCAGCCTGGACCGCGCCTACGAGGCCGTCGTCCTCGACTACGTCTGGGGCTTTTGGCAGTACAGCACCCTGAAGGACTGCGCCGACATCCCGGCCGACGCCAAGAACGCCACCGACGACGCGATCTGGGACTCGGTCGACACGATCTCCGGCTTCCCCTTCTACACGGACCAGGGCCTCGACCCGTACACGCCGTACTACTACCAGGCGGGCACCCAACTGGGCGCGCCGACGATCCACTTCCCGCACATCGAGAAGAAGTACGTCCGCTACGGCTACCAGCCGCCGCGCGACTTCGTGCCCCGGTCGATCCCGATGCGGTTCCAGTCGGGGGCGATGCGGGACGTCGACACCTGGGTCCAGCACAACGCCCGTCAGATGCTGTTCGTGTACGGGGAGAACGACCCGTGGGGTGCCGAGCGCTTCCGCCTGGGCCACGGCGCGCGTGACTCCTACGTCTTCACCGCGCCCGGCATGAACCACGGCGCCAACGTCGACGGACTGGTGCCCGAGCAGAAGGCCCTCGCCACCGCCCGCATCCTCGACTGGGCGGGCGTCGCCTCCGCCGCGGTCCAGGAGAACCCGTCGGCCGCCAAGCCGCTGGCGGCCTTCGACGCACGCCTCGACCAGCGCGACGTGCAGCGCGAGCCGGTGCTGCGCCCGTAGCCCGTAGCCCGTAGCCCGCAGGACGCCGGCTGTGCCCGGCCACCGACGAGACGCCGCGATCGGGGGCGCTCACAGGGGCCGGGCGCAGCCCACCGGACGTTCGCCGCCGAGACGGACGTACAGGCCGGTCGAGGCGGGGCAGCCGGCCCGGTCGGCGACGGCGTCGACCACCTTGAACCGCGGCTTCCGCTCGCCCGTGCCGTCGCACGCGGTCTCGCGGACCTTGCCGTGCCCGGCCTCGTAGACGCAGTCGCCGACGATGGTGCGCGGGCCGCCCCCGGCGCCCGGGTCGCCGGGGTGCGGCGGCTGGAGCCCCCGCATGCAGGCGTACCCCTGGGGGACGAGGCCGTCGCCGTCCTCGTCGGCCGAGGGGCGCTGTTCGCTGATGTGCAGGACGAAGTCGGTGGTGTCGGGGCACGGCGGCCCGTCGGCCGCGCGGCCGTCCTCCCGGGCCACGACCCGGGCCGCCGCCCGCTCGCTGTCGCACGGCACCTCGGTGAAGCTGACCGTCCCGAACGAGCTGCACTCGCCGGCCGCCAGGAACACCGCCCCGTACCCGGAGGGCCGCACGGCGGCCGACGCCGGACCCGGACGCGAGTCCGACGCCGGGGCCGGCGGGCTCTGACAGCCCGTCAGCAGCAGGGCGCACAGCGCCGACAGCGCGCCGCACACCCGCGCGGACCCTCTCTCACGCATCGCCGTCCCCCCGGATCCCCGGTCCAGCGTGCCCCGCCGGGGCGGGCGCACGCCAGACGCGCGGGATGCGCACCCCCGGCGCGTGGCGGGGGCCGCGCCACGCCCTACGGCCGGTACGACAGCCCGTGCCCGAGGGGGAGCAGCACCGTGTCCGGATCGTCCGCCCGCACCACCGGCACCGGCAGCTTCCCGCGCGGCCGTACCCGCCCCGCGATCACCCGGGCCGCGGCGCGCACCTCGACGTCCGTCCAGGAGTAGGCGGCGAGCTGGGCGGGGACGCCGGGGAGCCGGGCCACGTCGTACGGGTTGCGGATCGCGACCGCGACGACGGGTCTGCCCGTCTCCAGCAGCCGGGCGACCAGCGTCCGCTGGCCGCTGTCCGCGGTGACGTCGTACGTGGCGACCACGACCGCGTCGGCGTCCTGGGCCGCCGCGACCGCGCGGTCCACGACGGCGGCGGACGGTGCGGTGCCGGTGGACAGGGCGGTGGCCGTGAAGCCCAGTTCGGTCAGGGCGCCGGCGAGGACGTCCGTGGGCGGCCCGGTCGTGCCGGAGGGCGAGGCGGGATCGGCGCCCACGACGAGCAGCCTGCGATGCCCGCGCCGCGACAGCGGCAGCAGCCGGCCCTCGTTGACCAGCAGGGTGGTGGTCCGCTCGGCGATCCGGTCGGCCGCGGCCAGGTGCGCGCGGGTGCCGACGGTGCGGTCGACCTCGCGACGGCTGGTGTAGGCGTCCTGGAACAGGCCCAGCTTCGCCTTCAGCCGCAGCACGCGCAGGATCGATTCGTCGAGCCGGGCCTCGGTGAGTTCGCCGTCCCGTACGGCGGTCAGGACGGCGTTCCAGGCGAGGTCCAGGTCGGGCGGGTTGAGGAGTTGGTCGACGCCCGCCTTCAGGGCCAGCACCGGCACCCGTTCGTCGCCGTACTTCGTGCGTACGCCCTCCATGCCGAGGGAGTCGGTGACCACGACGCCGTCGTAGCCCAGTTCCTCGCGCAGGATGCCGGTGAGGATGGGGCGGGAGAGGGTGGCGGGGTCGCCGGAGTCGTCGAGCGAGGGGACCATGAGGTGCGCGGTCATGATCGAGTCGATGCCGGCCTCGATCGCCGCGCGGAACGGCGGCGCGTCCAGCTCCTCCCACTGCTCGCGGCTGTGCGTGATGACCGGGAAACCGGTGTGGCTGTCGGTGGCGGTGTCGCCGTGCCCGGGGAAGTGCTTGGCGCACGCGGCGACGCCGGAGCCCTGGTACCCCGTCACCTCGGCGGCGACCAGACCCGCCACGGCGCGCGGGTCGGCGCCGAAGGAGCGTACGCCGATCACGGGGTTGGCCGGGTTGACGTTCACGTCGGCGACGGGGGAGTAGTCCTGGCGGATGCCCATCGCGCGCAGTTCGGCGCCCGCGATCCGGCCGAGCGTGCGGGCGTCGGAGCGCGAGCCGCCGGCGCCCAGTGCCATCGCGCCGGGGAAGAGGGTGGCCGGCCGGCCCACGCGGGCCACCGCGCCGTACTCCTGGTCGGTGGAGATGAGCACCGGGAGGCCGCGGGGCAGTTCCAGGGAGGCCTTCTGGATGCCGTTGGACAGGTCGGCGATCTGCTGCGGGTCGCGGGTGTTGTGCGCCCAGGCGAAGTAGATGATGCCGCCGACCCGGTACTTGGCGATCATCTCGGCCGCGGTGCGGACGCCGATCTCCGTGAGGTTGGCGTCAACGTCGGCCTGGTCGGGGTCGGTGGCGGAGTGGCCGTAGACCCGCATGACGAAGAGCTGGCCGACCTTCTCCTCCAGCGTCATGCGGGAGACGAGGGAACGGAGCTTCGCGTCGTCGGGCCGGCGGGCGTCGGCGTACGCCGTGCCGGTGCCGGCCGCCAGGGCCGCGGCGGCGACCGCGGTGGCGGTCAGGACGGTTCGTCTGGAGGGGGGTGCGGTGCTTCCCGTGCCGGCCGTGCTGCTGTGGTGCACGTGCGCTCCTTCCGGAGAGCTGGTGAAGGAAACTTCCAAAGGGACAGCAATATCCGGGAAGTTTCTGCCAGTCAAGGGAGCGCACAGGAGTCGCCGAAGCCGCGGGCGGCCGGCGGGAGGGGCCGCCGTCGGCGCAAGGGAGGGGTGTGCGCCGACGACGGCGGGCTGCCGGTCGCGGTACGGCGGAGAGGGGTGGTCGGCGATCGCGGCCGTCGGCGAGACCGACACCGCACCGCGGGGACTCTCCCGGCAACGCGCGCATTGGACGACCGCGACGGGCCGTGGGTTCCCGTACCGGCCCGGATTCCCCCAAGTCGGTGCAGAAGGGGAGCACCGGGACGGGTGTGCCGCGAACCGGCCGGTACGGAAGCGGGGTTCAGCCGGCCGCGGACGGGTCCGTGTGGGCCCGCAGGGTGCGTACCGTCTCCGCGATCGCCGGGCGGCGGGCCGCGCCCGCGCGCCACAGCGCGTACAGGCGCCGTACCGGCATCGGGTCGAGCGGCACCTCCACCACCCCGGCCGGCAGCGGGCGTGTCCAACGTCCTGACCCGCAAGGCCTCCCCGCCCGACGCGCTGAACTTCATGGTGTGGGTCTGCACCGTCCCGGTGCTCCCCCTGCTGGCCCTCTCCCTGCTGACGGAGGGCCCGGCGGAGGACCTCGCGGCCCTGCGCGGCCTGGACTGGCAGGGCACCGGCACGATCCTCTTCGTCGCCTGGATCTCGACCGTGTTCGGCTTCGGCGCCTGGGGCCGGCTGCTGCGCAGTCACCCCGCGTCCACGGTCGCGCCGTTCTCCCTGCTGGTCCCCGTCTTCGGCATGTCGTCGGCGGCGCTCTTCCTCGGCGAGCCGGTGACCGCACTGCGCTGGTGCGCGGCGGCGCTGCTGGTCGGCGGGGTGGCCCTGACGACCCTCACCCCCGCGCGGCGCGGCCCCCGGGACCGGATGCCGGACGCGATCGCGACCGACCCGGCGCCGGCGGCGTCGGCGCGGGGCGCCTGAACCCGGGGGCGCTCAGGCCGCGTCGGTGAGCAGCCGAGTGAGGTGCTCGCGCCCGCCGTCCAGCAGCTCGGGCAGCGGGGCGGCCGACTCGTACCACCGCTTCTCGTACTCCCAGCACAGCCAGCCGTCCCAGCCGTGCCGGGAGAGGACGTCCACGACCTCGGTGAGCGGCAGCACCCCGGCGCCCAGCGGCAGCGGGGTGGTGTCCTCGGCGGAGGCGATGTCCTTGACCTGGACGTAGCCGAGGTGCGGGGCGAGGGCCAGATAGCTCTCCGCGGGCTGCTCGCCGCCCAGCCAGGTGTGCATCACGTCCCACAGCGCGCCGACCCGTAGGTGCCCGACCAGACCGAGGACGCGCATCGCGTCGGCGCCGGTGCGGTGCGAGTCGTGGGTCTCAAGCAGGATGCCCACGCCCAGTTCGGCGGCGTACTCGGCGGCGGTGCCCAGCCGCCGGGCGGCCGTCGCGTCGGCGTCCTCGGCGCTCTGTCCGGTGTCGCCGCCGGGGAAGACCCGGATGTACGGGGCGCCCAGGTCGCGGGCGAGTGCGAGCAGGTCGCGGATCTCGGCGACGACCGTGTCGTCGTCGCCCGGCGCGGCGACCCGCACGTATCCGGCCAGGCTCAGCAGTTCGACGCCCGAGGCCCGGAAGGCGGCCGTCACCGCGGCCCGTTCGTCCGGGGACAGGCCCGGGTGCACCGGTTCCCCCGGATGGGCGCGCAACTCGACACCGTGGTAGCCGTGCGCGGTCGCGAGCCCCAGCACATCGCTCAGGGGCAGTCCGGGAACACCGAGAGTGGAGAACGCCAGCTTCATGACCACGGAGCGTACCCGCCACGAGGCCTCATCCAGCCCGTCCGGCGTTTGAGGGCGAGGCCGTTCAGGCCGAAGGGGGCTCTGGGGGCGCAGCCCCCAGCAAGGCCCGCCCCAGCACGGCGCACGAGTCGACCCACCCGCACCTTCAGAGCCGCGGCCCTCCGGAGGACCCCCGCACCATCAACTCCCCCCGCACCGTCGCGATCCCCCCGGGCGGCGCCTCCTCCCGCCCCATCGCGATCCGCCCGGCCCGCGCACCCGCCTCCGCGAGCGGCAGCCGCACCGTCGTCAGCGCGGGCACCGCGTCGATGCTGAAGGGCAGGTCGTCGAAGCCGGCCACGGACACGTCGTCCGGGATCCGCAGCCCGGAGTCGCGCAGCGCCGCGCACGCGCCGAGCGCCACGGTGTCGTTCGCGGCGACGACCGCCGTCAGGGAGGCGTCCCTGCGCAGGAGTTCGAGCGTCGCCTCGTAGCCGGACTGCCGGTCGTAGCGGCCGTCGACCGTCCGGCGGGGGTCCTCCTCGACACCGTGCGCGGCGAGCGCGGCGCGGTGCCCCTCCAGCCGGTGCCGGGTCGTGGTCCGCTCCTGGGGGCCCGCGATGTAGCCGAGCCGCCGGTGCCCGAGCCCGAGCAGATGCTCGGTCAGCTCCCGGCCGCCCCCGCGGTTGTCGAAGGTCAGCGCGATCGCCCCGGTGTCCGGCGCGGGCGGCCGCCCGCACAGCACCACCCGTGTCCCGGCCTCCGCCAGCCTGCGCAGCTTCGCCGCCACGGCCGCCTGGTGCGCCGGGTCCTCCATCGCCCCGCCGGTCAGCACGACCGCCGCCGCGCGCTGCCGTTGCAGCAGGGTGAGGTAGGTCAGTTCGCGCTCCGGGGCGCCGCCGGTGTTGCAGACCACGGCGAGTCTCTCGCCGCCCGCCCTGCCGCCGGGCCCCCCGATCTCGGACTGGATCGCGCCGGCCATGATGCCGAAGAAGGGGTCGGCGATGTCGTTGACGAGGATTCCGACCAGGTCGGAGGTGGCCGCCGCCAGCGCGCTCGCGGGGCCGTTGAGCACGTAGTCCAGCTCGTCGACCGCCTTGAGCACCCGGTCCCGGGTGGAGGCGGCCACCGGATAGTTCCCGTTCAGCACGCGCGACACCGTCGCGGGGGAGACCTGGGCGCGGGCCGCCACGTCCGCCAGTGTCACCGTCATGTCCTCGTCCTTTGCATCGCGCGTGTCCGAACGCCGTCCCGGGTGACCTTACGTCCACCGTCCGCCGCCGTTCGCTCCCTCGAACAACTCACCCGAATCACGGTCTTGTCCAGACCACTGTCCACAGGCTAGCTTCGTCAGATGTAGAAAGCGCTTGCTGAATGGCTCGCCCTACGGCTCGCGGCATCGCCCGTACGAAAGGACTGACGTGACACGCAAGACGGTGCGTATCGCCATGAACGGCGTGACCGGGCGCATGGGCCACCGCCAGCACCTGGTCCGCTCCCTCCTGGCCCTGCGCGAACAGGGCGGCCTCGACCTCGGCGACGGCACCGTGCTGTGGCCCGAGCCGGTCCTGCTCGGCCGCCGCGAGCACGCGCTGCGGGCGCTCGCCGAACGGCACGGCCTGGAGCACTTCTCCACCGACCTGGACGCGGTCCTCGCCGACGACGGCGTCGAGATCTACTTCGACGCCCAGGTGACCTCGGCCCGCGAGGACGCGATCAGGAAGGCGATCGCCGCGGGCAAGCACGTCTACACCGAGAAGCCCACCGCCACCGGCCTGACCGGCGCCCTGGAACTGGCCCGCCTCGCCCAGGCCAGGGGCATCAGGCACGGCGTCGTCCAGGACAAGCTCTTCCTGCCCGGCCTGCTCAAGCTCAAGCGCCTCGTCGACGGCGGCTTCTTCGGCCGGATCCTGTCCGTGCGCGGCGAGTTCGGCTACTGGGTCTTCGAGGGCGACTGGCAGGACGCCCAGCGCCCCTCCTGGAACTACCGCGCCGAGGACGGCGGCGGCATCGTCGTCGACATGTTCCCGCACTGGGAGTACGTCCTGCACGAGCTGTTCGGCCGCGTGAAGTCCGTCCAGGCCCTCACCGCCACCCACGTCCCCGGGCGCTGGGACGAGAACGGCAAGCCCTACGACGCCACCGCCGACGACGCCGCCTACGGCGTCTTCGAGCTGGAGGGCGGCGCCGTCGCGCAGATCAACTCCTCCTGGGCGGTCCGCGTCAACCGCGACGAACTCGTCGAGTTCCAGGTCGACGGCACCGAGGGCTCCGCGGTCGCGGGCCTGCGCGGCTGCCGGGTCCAGCACCGCTCGGCCACCCCCAAGCCGGTCTGGAACCCGGACGTCCCCGCCACCGAGGCCTTCCGCGACCAGTGGCAGGAGGTCCCGGACAACGGCGGGTTCGACAACGGCTTCAAGGCCCAGTGGGAGCTGTTCTTCAAACACGTCTACGCCGACGCCCCCTACCGCTGGGACCTGCTGGCCGGCGCCCGCGGCGTCCAGCTCGCCGAACTGGGCCTGCGCTCCAGCGCCGAGGGCCGCCGCCTCGACGTGCCGGAGATCGCGCCGTGACCCTCCGCCTGCCCGACGCGCACGGCACCCTGCGCGCCTACGAACCCCGCGCCGAACCCCTCGCCGTCGTCCGCGAAAACCCGGGAAGCGCTTTCACCTCGCGTACGGTCTTCTCGGCCGCGCACGTCGTCGCCGACCCGTACGCCGACACCACGCCCGACGGCCTTGCCGCCGTCGACTGGGACGCCACCCTCGCCTTCCGCCGCCACCTGTGGGCCCACGGGCTCGGCGTCGCCGAGGCGATGGACACCGCCCAGCGCGGCATGGGCCTGGACTGGACCGGAGCGGCCGAACTGATCCGCCGCTCCGCCGCCGAGGCGAGGGCGAGCGGCGGGCGCGTCGCCTGCGGCGTCGGCACCGACCAGCTCACCGGCGGCACCCTCGCCGAGGTCCGGGCGGCCTACGAGGAACAGCTCGCCCTCGTCGAGGAGTCCGGCGCCCAGGCGATCGTCATGGCCTCCCGCGCCCTGGCCGCGACCGCGCGGGGCCCCGAGGACTACCTGGAGGTCTACGGCCACCTCCTGCGCCAGGCCGCCGAACCGGTGATCCTGCACTGGCTCGGCCCCATGTTCGACCCGGCCCTGAAGGGCTACTGGGGCTCACCCGACCTCGACACGGCCACGGACACCTTCCTGGAGGTCGTCGCCGCCCACCCCGGCAAGGTCGACGGCATCAAGGTCTCGCTCCTGGACGCCGGACGCGAGATCGAGCTGCGCCGCCGCCTCCCGCGGGGCGTGCGCTGCTACACCGGCGACGACTTCCACTACCCCGAGCTGATCGCCGGCGACGAACAGGGCTTCAGCCACGCCCTGCTCGGCATCTTCGACCCGCTGGGCCCGCTCGCCGCCGAGGCGGTCCGCGTCCTGGACACCGGGGACACCGAGGGCTTCCGCGCCCTGCTCGACCCCACCGTCGCACTCTCCCGGCACCTCTTCCGGGCCCCCACCCGCTACTACAAGACCGGCGTGGTGTTCCTGGCCTGGCTCGCGGGCCACCAGAGCCACTTCGCGATGGTCGGCGGCCTCCAGTCGGCCCGCTCCCTGCCGCACCTCGCCCGCGCCTACGAACTCGCCGACGGCCTGGGCCTGTTCCCAAACCCGAAGCGGGCGCAGGAGCGCATGAGGACCCTGCTCGACCTGTACGGAGTGAACCAGTGACCGGCACCGGCCCGGACCCGGACCCGACGCGCCTCAGCATCAACCAGATGACGGTCAGACAGCTCCCGCTGCCCGAACTGACCGCCGCCTGCCGCGAACTGGGCATCGGCAACGTAGGCCTGTGGCGCGAACCCGTCCAGGCCCACGGCGTCGAGGCCGCCGCCGCACTCGTCCGCGACGCCGGTCTGAAGGTCACCACCCTGTGCCGCGGCGGCTTCCTCACCGCGATCGACGCGGACGAACGCGCGCGGGCCCTGGCCGACAACCGCCGCGCCGTCGACGAGGCCGCCACCCTCGGCACCGACACCCTCGTCCTGGTCTCGGGCGGCCTCCCGGCCGGGGACAGGGACCTGCGCGCCGCCCGGGAGCGCGTCGCGGACGCGCTGGCCGAACTGGCCCCCTACGCCGAGCGGCACGGCGTACGGCTCGCCATCGAGGCCCTGCACCCCATGTACGCCTCCGACCGCTGCGTGGTCTCCACCCTCGCCCAGGCCCTGGACCTCGCCGAACGCTTCCCGGCCCACCAGGTCGGCGTCACCGTGGACACGTACCACATCTGGTGGGACGACCGGGCGCCCGAGCAGATCGCCCGTGCCGGGGCGGGCGGCCGTATCCACGCCTTCCAGCTCGCCGACTGGACCACCCCCCTGCCCGAGGGCGTCCTCAACGGCCGCGGTCAGATCGGGGACGGGGCGATCGACATGCGGGAGTGGAGGGGGTACGTGGAGGCCGCCGGGTACACCGGCCCCATCGAGGTCGAGCTGTTCAACGAGGGGCTGTGGGCGCGCGACGGGCGGGAGGTGCTCGCCGAGACGGCGGCACGGTTCGCCGCGCACGCGGGCGGCGGGGCGCCGGAAGAATAAATCCCGGCGGTCCGTGCAACCGTTCCGCGGCCCGGCGGGTCGTACCTGGCATCGGAACACCTGTGGGGGGACCCGGGGGGGGGATTCACGGGGTTCCGACGGGGGAGACGGGGGAGGGGAAAACCGAGGGGGCCCGGTCGTCGACCGTGCCCCCTCGAAGTCCGCTCAGAAGAAGACCCCGCACCGCAGCAGCACGTTCGCGTACGGCCGGGCCTCGCCGGTGCGCACCACCAGCCGGGCCCCCGCCGCGAGTTGCTTGAGCCGCTCGTGCGGGACGAGCCCGAGCGCCGGGAAGCGCCCGTCGAGCAGCGCGGCGGCCTCCGCGTTGGCCTCCCGGACCTCCGCCGCCGCCGTCGCGCCCTCGACGACCAGCTCGGCCAGCAGACCGTCCACCACCTCCGCGAACGAGGGCACCCCGGCGCGGAAGGCCAGGTCGACCACGCGCGGCCCCTGCGGAATCGGCATGCCCGCGTCGCACACCAGCACCCCGTCCCCGTGGCCCAGTTCGGCGAGGGCGCCCGCGAGGTGGCGGTTGAGTATCCCGGCCTTCTTCACAGCGCCTCGGCCTCCGCCGCCGTCGGATACGACTCCTGCGCCCCCGCCCTGGTGACGGCCGCCGCACCCACCCGGGCCGCGTACGCCGCCGCCTCGGCCAGCGACTCACCCCTGCCGAGCCGCCAGGCGAGCGCGGCCGTGAACGCGTCACCGGCGCCCGTCGTGTCCACGGCCTCCACCCGCACGGACGGGACCCGGGCGACGCCCGCGCCCGACGCCACCAGCGCCCCCTCGGCGCCCAGCGTCACGACCACCGAGCGCGGCCCCTTGGCCAGCAGGACGCGGGCCCAGTCCTCGGGGCGCTCGCCCACGCGGGCGTCGCCGAGGATCACCTTCGCCTCGTGCTCGTTGACGATCAGCGGGTCGCAGGCCGCCAGCACCTCCTGCGGAAGGGGGCGCGGCGGCGACGGGTTCAGCACGAAGCGGCTGTCCGGCGCCAGACTCCGCACCACCTGTACGACCGTCTCCAGCGGGATCTCCAACTGGGTGGAGACCACGCGGGAGGCGTGGAAGAGACTGGCGGCGGCGGCCACGTCACCCGGTGTCAGACGGCCGTTGGCGCCCGGCGAGACCACGATGCTGTTGTCCCCCGACGGGTCCACGGTGATCAGCGCGACCCCGGTCGGGGCCCCGCCGACCAGGACGCCGACCGTGTCGACACCGGCCGCCCGCTGCGAGTCCAGCAGCAGCCGGCCGTGGCCGTCGTCGCCGACCCGGGCCAGCAGGGCCGTACGGGCGCCGAGCCGGGCGGCGGCAACCGCCTGGTTGGCGCCCTTGCCGCCCGGGTGGACGGCCAGGTCGGAGCCGAGCACCGTCTCGCCGGCGTCCGGCCGCCGCTCGACGCCGATCACGAGGTCGGCGTTGGCCGACCCCACGACCAGGAGGTCGTAGTCGTACATGAATCGCTCTCCGATCCGAGTGAACCCGGGTGAAGCCGAGTAGTCCGAGTGAGGAGGGCGGGCGGGAGGACGGCCGGTCGGTCGAGATGACCGTCCGCCCGTCCGCCCGCCCGTGCGCGCCGCGTCAGCCCTCGAAGCCGGCCACGTTCTCCTGGGTGACCACCTTCACCGGCACCTTCACCATGGTGTCCACCTTCTCGCCGTCGGCCGCGCGCAGCGCGTTCTGCACCGCGATCCTGCCCAGTTCCTTCGGCTGCTGCGCGACGGACGCGAACAATGTGCCCGTCTGCACCGCCTTCAGCCCGTCCGGAGTGCCGTCGAAGCCGACGACCTGGACCGACTTTCCGGCCTTGGAACCCAGCGCCTTGATCGCGCCGAGCGCCATCTCGTCGTTCTCCGCGAAGACGCCGTCGATGTCGGGGTGCGCCTGGAGCAGGTTCGTCATCACGTCCAGGCCCTTGGTGCGGTCGAAGTCCGCGGGCTGCTTGGCGACGACCTTGATGCCCGGGTACTTCTTCAGACCGGCGGCGAAGCCCGTCCCGCGCTCCCGGCTGGCGGAGGTGCCGGCCTGGCCCTGGAGGATGACGATCGTGCCCTTGCCGCCGAGCTTCTCGGCCAGCGCCTTCGCGCCCAGCTCACCGCCCTCGACGTTGTCGGAGGCGACCAGCGCGGCCGTCCGCGCCTTGTTGACGCCGCGGTCCACGGCGATGACGGGGATGTCGTCCTTGTTCGCCGAGCGCACCGCGGGGCCCGCGGCGTCGGAGTCCACCGGGTTGACGATGATCGAGGACAGGCCCCCGCTGGTGAAGTTCTGCAACTGGTTGGCCTGCTGGGAGGCGTCGTTCTGCGCGTCCGTGACCGTCAGGTCCACGCCCAGCTTCTTCGCCTGCTCCTGCGCGCCGTCCCGGATCTGCACGAAGAACGGGTTGTTGAGCGTGGACAGCGACAGACCGATCTTCTGGTTCCTGCCGTCCGAGCCGTTGTGCAGCAGTGAGGTGGCGCCGACGACGGCGACGGCCACGACCGCCGCGATCAGATACGTCAGGGCCTGCCTGCCCCTGCCGCCCCCGACCCCGCCTGCCCCGGCCGCGGGCGTGATCGCCCCCGCCTTGCGCCGCAGGGTGTCAAGAAGCACCGCCAGCGCGATGACGACACCGATGACGACCTGCTGCCAGAACGCGGAGACGGACAGCAGGTTGAGGCCGTTGCGCAGCACCGCCAGTATCAGCGCGCCGACCAGGGTGCCGGACGCCTTGCCGGTGCCGCCCGCCAGTGAGGCGCCGCCGATGACGACGGCGGCGATGGCGTCCAGCTCGTAGCCCTGCGCGGCCTGCGGCTGCGCGGAGGAGAGCCGGGAGGCGAGCACGATGCCCGCGGCGGCGGCGAACAGGCCGGAGAAGGCGTAGATGGCGAGCTTCTGCCGCTTCACCCGCAGACCGGACAGCCGCGCGGCCTCCTCGTTGCCGCCGATGGCGTACATGGAGCGGCCGATGTAGGTACGCCCGAGCACGAACGCGGTGATCAGACCCATCACGATCATCACGAGCACCGGCACCGGCAGCCATCCGCCGAGCGTGTCACCGAGGTGGGAGACGGAGTCGGGGAAGGCGATGGGCGAACCCTGCGAGACGACCAGCGAGAGGCCGCGCCCGACCGACAGCATGGCGAGCGTCGCGATGAACGGCGGGAGCTTCCCGTACGAGATGAGGAAGCCGTTCACCAGACCGCAGGCGATGCCCGTCGCGATCGCCAGCACCACCGCGAGCACGACCGGCATCCCGGCCTCGGTGGCGCTCCACGCCAGCACGGTGGCCGACAGGGCGGCGACCGAGCCGACCGACAGGTCGATGCCCGCGGAGACGATGACGAAGGTGACGCCGAAGGCGAGGATGGCGGTGACGGCGGCCTGGACGCCGACGTTCAGCAGGTTGTCGGTGGTCAGGAAGTCCCCGGACAGCGCCGACATGGCGATGACGAGGACGATCAGCGCGGTCAGCGCGCCGTTGTCGAGCAGCAGACGGCGCAGGCCGCCCGTCGCGCCGCCCTGGGCGCCCGGCTTGTTCTTGAGCGTGTCAGTGGCCACGGGAGGCCTCCTCTCCGGAATCTCCGGTCTCTGCTGTGGTCGCGGTGGTGGTGGGTGTGCTGACGGCGAGCGCCATCACGGCGTCCTGGGTGGCCTGTTCGGCGTCGAGTTCGCCCGCGACGCGGCCCTGGGCCATGACGATCACCCGGTCGCTCATGCCGAGCACCTCGGGCAGATCGCTGGAGATCATGAGCACGGCGGCACCGGCCGCGGTCAGTTCGTTGACGAGCTGGTAGATCTCGACCTTGGCGCCCACGTCGATGCCGCGTGTCGGCTCGTCGAGGATCAGCACCTTGGTGTCGGCCAGCAGCCACTTGCCGATGACGACCTTCTGCTGGTTGCCGCCGGACAGCGTCCGCACGTGCTGGCCGAGCCCGGCCATCCGCACCCCGAGCTGCCCGGCGATCCGCTCCGCCGCCGCGTGCTGCCCCTTGAGGTCGACGAGTCCCGCGCGGGCGGTGGAACGCAGGGTGACGAGCCCGAGGTTCTCCTCGACGGAGGCGTCGAGGACGAGCCCCTGCCCCTTGCGGTCCTCGGGCACGAGCCCGATTCCGGCCGCCATGGCGGCGTTCACGTCGTGGCCGCGCAGCGGGCTGCCCGCGACCTGCACGGACCCCCTGTCGTAGGGGTCGGCCCCGAACACGGCCCGGACGACCTCCGTGCGCCCGGCACCGACCAGGCCCGCGATGCCGACGACCTCACCGGCGCGCACCTCGAAGCCGACGTCGTGGAAGACGCCGTTCCGGGTGAGCCCCTCCACCTTGAGCAGGGCCTCACCGGCCTCGGCGCGTTCGCGCGGGTACTGCTGCTCGATCGAGCGCCCGACCATGAGCCGTACCAGTTCGTCCTCGGGCGTGCTGGCGGGCACCTGGCCGACGCTGCGGCCGTCCCTTATCACGGTGACCCGGTCGCCCAGGGCGGCGATCTCCTCCAGGTGATGGGTGATGAACACGATCCCGACGCCGTCCTCGCGCAGCCGCCGCACGATGGCGAACAGCTTCTCGACCTCCTCGGAGGTCAGTACGGCCGTCGGCTCGTCCATGATGAGCACGCGCGCGTCGAGGCTGAGCGCCTTGGCGATCTCGACCATCTGCAGCCGCGCGATGCCCAGTTCACGCACCCGGGCGCGGGGCGGGACGTTGACGCCGACCCGCTTGAGCAGCACCTCGGCGTCCGCGTCCATCTTCTTGCGGTCGATCATCCCCAGGCGGCGCGGCTGGCGCCCCAGGAAGATGTTCTCGGCGACCGTGAGATCGGGAACGAGGTTGAACTCCTGGTAGATGGTGGCGATCCCGAGGCGCTCGGAGTCCTGCGCACCATGGATGCGCACCTCCTCGCCGCCGGCCAGGATCCGCCCGGCGTCGGGCGTGTAGGCGCCGGAGAGCATCTTGATGAGAGTGCTCTTGCCCGCGCCGTTCTCACCGAGCAGCACATGCACCTCGCCCCGGCGCAGGTCGAAGTCGACGCTGTCGAGCGCGACCACACCGGGGAAGGTCTTGCGGATGCCCTCGATGCGCAGCAACTCGTCCGGATCACGGCTGCTCACGGCGTACTCCTTTGTACGGGGGACGGGGATGGGGTGTGCGGGTGCGGCGCCTCACCGCACGACCGGCGCGCCACGAGCCGCGCCGGGAGGGTGACGGACTCGCCGGGCCGACCGGCGATGCGGTCGACCAGCGCGCGTACGGCGGCCCGCCCGAGGTCGCCCGTGGGCTGGGCGATCGCGGTGACCGGCGGGTCGGTGTGCACGAACCAGGGGATGTCGTCGAACGCCGCGAGCGCGATGTCCTCGGGGACCCGCAGTCCGCGCGCGCGTACGGCGTCCAGCGCGCCGAGCGCCATCAGGTTGTCGGCGGCGAAGACGACCTCGGGCGGCTCGGGCAGGTCGAGGAAGCCCTCGGTGACCAGGCGCCCGCTGCCGGCCTGGAAGTCGCCCTGGCCGATGTAGGCGTCGGGCAGGGGGAGCCCGTACGCGCCGAGCGCCTCGCGAAAGGCGTCGACGCGCTCGCGGCCGGTCGTGGTGGCGGCGGGCCCGGCGATGATGGCGAGCCGCCGGTGCCCGAGCCCGTGCAGGTGCGCCACGAGTTCCCGTACGGCGGTTCGCCCGTCCGACCTGACCACGGGCACGTCCACGCCGGGAATCCACCGGTCGACGAAGACCATCGGCGTCCCGGCCCGCGCGGCGTCCAGCATGCGCGGGGAGCCGCCGTCGGTGGGGGAGACGAGGAGTCCGTCGATACGGCGGTCCAGCAGGGTCGTCACATGATGATCCTGGAGATCGGGCCGCTCGTCGGCGTTGCCGATGATGACGCTGTAGCCGAGCGCGCGGGCCTCCTCCTCGACGGAGCGGGCCAGCTCGGTGAAGTACGGGTTCATGACGTCGCTGATGACCAGGCCGAGGGTGCGGGTCTGGTCGGTGCGCAGCGAGCGGGCGACGGCGTTGGGCCGGTAGGCCAGCGTCTCGACGGCGGTCAGCACACGCGTGCGGGCGGCGGGGCTGACCGACGGGTGGCCGTTCAGCACGCGCGAGACCGTCGCGACGGACACGCCTGCCTCGGCGGCGACGTCCTTGATGCTTGCCATCGCCTTTCCACCTCCTCGTGGAATCGATTACACGGAGGATTGGAAACGATTACATGGGGGGATGGCAAGGGGGTGTGAGGTTGCCGAAACCTAATCGTGACCCGGGGTGGGGAGGTGGGTGAGGGGGCTGCTCGCCCGATGAGTGGCCGTGGGGCCGCCCGCTTCTTGGTCAGTGTCGTGCTTCCGCGATCCGCGTCAAGGGCGCTCCGCTGGCGCTGCGCGTCGCCTTCGGCGATGGCCCTGCGGGCCACCCTTGACCCGGCCCGCTCCAGCACGGGTGAGAAGCGTGCGGGCGGCCCGGGGGGAACGGGTGGCCAACCCGGGTTCACGATCAGCCGTCCGTTGCATCGCCCCCGGCGCGGGCGGTGCGCGTCGGCGCCTCGCATGCACGCCGCGCGGGCTAAGCGGCTAACGGTGGGCGGGGGGGTGGTCTTGAAAAGCGTGAACACTTCGGCCCGAAGTGTTCACGCTTTTCAAGGGGGGTGTCCTGGCCACTCGCGGTTGGCCGCCGAGACGGCCCGGGGTGCATGCGAGGCGCTGACGCGTCCCCCTATGCCGGGTGGCTGGGTAGCTGGCGGAAGGGGCCGTTGCAGGTTGGCCGCCCGTTCCTCCGGGCCGCCCGCTCGCTTCTTCCCCGTGCTGGAGTGATCCGGGTCAAGGGTGGCCCGCAGGGCCATCGCCGAAGGCGACGCGCAGCGCCAGCGGAGCGCCCTTGACGCGGATCGCGGAAGCACGACACTGACAAGGAAGCGGGCGGCCCCACGCCCACATCTCAATCGACCCCCACGACAACGCCCCCTAACCAACGGCCGCAACCCCGGGAAGCCTCCAGGGCAAGTGAGTTACGGAGCCGGCACCTTCAGCCCTGCCACCAGCTCACACCATACGTATTTGCCTCGGTTGCCGTGTCTGGCCAACGGATGCCACCCCCACACATCCGCACAGGCCCGCACCAGCGCCAGCCCCCGCCCCTCCTCCAACTCCTCCACCCGCCCGAACTCCACCGGCGGCTCGGGCGGTTCGGGATCCGCGTCCCACGCCCCGATCCGCAACGTTCCCGGCGGAGCCCACCGCACCCGCAGCGCGGCGGGCCCCTTCGTGTGCCGTGCGGCGTTGGAGACCAGCTCCGTCGCGAGCAGCTCGGCGACATCGACGAGCCGGATCAGACCGTGCATGGTCAGGATCAGCCGCAGGGTCCGGCGGCTGACCGTGACGGCTCGGAGATCGTTGGGGATGTAGAGGGAGTACTCCCACGGTTCGTTTTCGGACATGCGGCAACTCCGTTCGGTCAGCGGGGGAGTCAGGGGGCGGTGTCATTGCCGCAGCCGTCATGGCAGGACGAAGCGGTGCACTTCCGGCGCCCGGGTGTTTCGCACGGTGTGCGTCACGTCACTGACGGTAGACCTTAAAGTTTCGGCGGGGTAAGCCGGTCGCGTAATCTGACCCCGAACGAGGCGCGTTGAAGTGAGGAGCGACCCATGCCCACGAGGCGCGAACCCACCGCGCGGCAGCTGCGCCTGGCGGTAGAACTGCGCAGACTCCGTGAGGCGGCGGGCCTCAACGCCCGGCAGGCCGCGGCCCTGCTCGGTGTGAGCAACGTCCAGATCAGCCAGATCGAGGCAGGACTTTCAGGAGTCAGCGAACAACGACTCCGCCGCCTGGCTTCCCATTACGCCTGTGTGGACGAGGAGTTCGTAGAGGCCCTGGCAAGGATGGCGACCGAACGCGTACGGGGTTGGTGGGAGGAGTACCGGGGCCTGCTGCCCACGTCGTTCCTGGATCTCTCGGAACTGAATCACCACGCCCTGTTCCGGCGCGACGTGGCGGTTCTGTACGTGCCGGGCCTGCTCCAGACAGAGCAGTACGCCCGTGCCGTCTTCTCCGGGAGGGTCCCCGAACTGACCACTGAGGAACTGGATTTGCGAGTCCACCACCGCATGGCGTGCCAGGAGATCACCATCCCCTACGAGTTGGTGATCCATGAGGCCGCCCTGCGCATCAGAGTCGGCGACCGTGCCGCTTCCCGGGCACAGCTCACCAGGCTCCTGGAGCTTTCCGAAGCGGACAACATCACCGTGCGCGTGGTCCCGTTCGACCTGGACGGATTCGCGAGAGCCGCCAGCACCATGACGTATGTGGGCGGCCCTGTGCCCAAGTTGGACACGGTGGTGCGTGACGTACCCCATGGCTCGTCCTTCATCGACTCCGAAGCCCAGCTCAGCGCCTTTCGAACTCGCTTCCGTAAAGTAGAAGCCGCATCACTCGACCCCGAGCGCTCGTGTGACTTCATCAACCGGCTGGCGAAGGAGCTGTGAGGCACCTCATGGGCAACTGGCGTAAGTCGTCCTACTCGGGCCCTGACGACGGCAACGAGTGTGTGGAGATAGCGACCTCCCCCACCCATGTCGCCGTCCGAGACTCCAAGGCCCCGGCTCGCGCCACCCTCACCTTCTCGCAGGCGGCTTTCGGCGCTCTTGTCGAGGCGATCAAAATGAGACGAAAGGAGCTATAGGAATCCCATGGACAACTGGAGGAAGTCGTCCTACTCCGGCCCCGGTGACGGCAACGAGTGCGTGGAGATCGCCACCTGTCCCACCCGCGTCGCCGTCCGAGACTCCAAGGTCCCGACCCGCGCCACCCTCACCTTCCCGCCGAAGGCCTTCGCCTCGTTCGTCGAAAGGCGTGAAGGGACCCAGCGGGCAGCCGTGACGCCGGCACAAGGGTCGTATCCAGCCCGGGAACAGGGAGACAACCGATGACCGATGCGGCCGCCGCGCGGCGTCGTATGGCCGCGCTGCTCGCGGACAAGGGCGTCCTGAAGTCCCCCTGGCTGCGCGAGGCCGTCGAGGCCGTGCCGCGGGAGCGGTTTCTGCGGGCCGGGGTCTTTCTCGACGAGGGGCGGACCTGGCGGCCTGTCACCGAGCGGGGAGCCGGTCCGGACGAGTGGCTGCGGATCGTCTACAGCCTCGCCACTCTCACCAGCCAGCTCGACGGCCACCTCACCGCCGACCGGTGCGGCGAAGGCGTCGCGGGCGTGCCCACGTCGTCCTCGACCGATCCGGCCACCGTCGTCGGCATGATCGAGGCCCTGGAGGTCGGGGCGGGACACCGCGTCCTGGAGATCGGCACGGGCACCGGCTACTCCACGGCCCTGATGTGCCGGTACGTCGGGGAGGACAACGTCACCACGGTCGAGGTCGACCCGCAGGTGGCCGCGCGCGCCGACGCCGCCCTGGAATCCGTCGGCCACTCGACGTGGACGGTGACGGGCGACGGACTGCTCGGCCATCCGCACCGGGCGCCGTACGACAGGGTCATCGCCACCTGCGCGGTCCGCCGCATCCCGTACACCTGGGTCCGGCAGACCAGGCCCGGCGGCGTCATCCTCGCCACGGTCGGCTCCTGGCCGTGGGGAACCGGCCTGGCGAAGGTCACCGTCGGCGACGACGGCAGCGCCGAGGGCGCGATCATCGCCCGCTCCTCCTTCATGCAGGCGCGGGCGCAGGCGGTGACGCCCCTGGCCGGCGATCTCTCCGCCCGGACCGCCTACGCGGACAGCGTTCGCCCCGCGTTGGTGCCTCCCGACGCCCTGGAGGCGTGGATGCCGGCCTTCCTGGCCCAACTCGCGGCGCCGGGGGCACAGTTCGTGCGGGCCACCCGCGGCGACGGCGCGGCGCTGCGGTATCTCTTCGACCCGGAGCGGGAGTCGTTCGCCGAGTTCACCGCCGACGGCGGGGGCTGGACCGTCCGCCAGGGCGGCCCGGTGGCCCTGTGGGACGACGTCGAGCGGGCCCTCGTCGCCTGGCGGGACAGTGGCGAGCCGGACATCGAGGCCGTGCGGCTGCGCGTCACCGACAGCTCGCACCTGTACTGGATCGAGCGCGGTCCCGCGCTGCGCTGGGAGCATCGTCTCGCCCGAGCACACGGCTGTCGCACCCCACCGGTACCGTCGGAGCATGCCCAACCAGCCCGCGGCGGCCCCGGGTGAGCGCCGCCTCGCCGTTCTCGAAGGCGTTCTGGAACGCATCACGTACGCCAATGAGGAGAACGGCTACACCGTGGCCCGTGTCGACACCGGCAAGGGGGCCGGCGACCTGCTCACGGTCGTCGGCGCGCTGCTCGGCGCTCAGGCGGGGGAGGCCCTGCGCATGGAGGGGCGCTGGGGGTCCCACCCGCAGTACGGCAAGCAGTTCCACGTCGAGAACTACACGACCGTGCTCCCCGCCACCGTCCAGGGCATCCGGCGCTATCTCGGCTCCGGCCTGGTCAAGGGGATCGGGCCCGTCTTCGCCGACCGGATCACCCAGCACTTCGGGCTCGACACGCTGACCGTCATCGAGGAGGAGCCCAAGCGGCTCATCGAGGTGCCCGGCCTCGGCCCCAAGCGCACCAAGAAGATCGCCGACGCCTGGGAGGAGCAGAAGGCGATCAAGGAGGTCATGCTCTTCCTCCAGACCGTCGAGGTGTCCACGTCGATCGCGGTGCGGATCTACAAGAAGTACGGCGACGCCTCGATCTCCGTCGTGAAGAACCAGCCCTACCGGCTGGCGTCCGACGTTTGGGGCATCGGCTTCCTGACCGCCGACAAGATCGCCCAGTCCGTGGGCATCCCGCACGACAGCCCGGACCGGGTCCGGGCGGGCCTGCAGTACGCGCTGTCGCAGGCCACCGACCAGGGCCACTGCTACCTCCCCGAGGAGAGGCTGATCGCCGACGCGGTGAAGCTGCTCCAGGTGGACACCGGCCTGGTCATCGAGTGCCTCGCCGACCTGGCCGCCGAGCCGGAGGCGGACGGCGAGGATCCGGGGGTCGTCAGGGAGAAGGTCCCCGACCCGGAGGGCGGCGACCCCGTCACCGCCGTCTACCTGGTCCCCTTCCACCGCGCCGAGCTGGCCCTGGCCGGACAGCTCCGCCGCCTCCTGCGCACGGACGAGGACCGGATGCCCGCCTTCCGGGACGTGGCCTGGGACAAGGCGCTCGGCTGGCTCAAGGGCCGGACCGGCGCCGACCTCGCCCCGGAGCAGGAGGCGGCCGTCAGGCTCGCGCTGACCGAGAAGGTCGCCGTCCTCACCGGCGGTCCCGGCTGCGGCAAGTCCTTCACCGTCAGGTCCGTCGTCGAGCTGGCCCGCGCCAAGAAGGCCAAGGTGGTGCTCGCGGCCCCGACCGGACGCGCCGCCAAGCGGCTGGCCGAGCTGACCGGCGCCGAGGCCTCCACCGTGCACCGGCTGCTGGAACTCAAGCCCGGCGGCGACGCCGCCTACGACCGGGAACGGCCGCTGGACGCCGACCTGGTGGTGGTCGACGAGGCCTCCATGCTCGACCTGCTGCTCGCCAACAAGCTGGTCAAGGCGGTGGCCCCCGGCGCCCACCTGCTGTTCGTCGGGGACGTTCGACCAGTTGCCCAGCGTCGGCGCGGGGGAGGTGCTCCGGGACCTGCTGGCCGACGGCAGCCCCGTCCCCGCGGTCCGGCTCACCCGGGTCTTCCGCCAGGCCCAGCAGTCCGGCGTGGTGACGAACGCGCACCGGATCAACGCGGGGCAGCACCCCCTCACCGACGGCATGAAGGACTTCTTCCTCTTCGTCGAGGACGACACCGAGGAGGTGGGGCGGCTCACCGTGGACGTCGCCGCGCGCCGCGTCCCGGCGAAGTTCGGGCTCGATCCGCGCCGGGACGTGCAGGTCCTCGCCCCCATGCACCGGGGACCGGCGGGCGCGGGTGCGCTGAACGGGCTGCTCCAGCAGGCCGTCACCCCGGGGCGGCCGGACATACCCGAGAAGCGGTTCGGCGGTCGCGTCTTCCGGGTCGGCGACAAGGTCACCCAGATCCGCAACAATTACGAGAAGGGCGAGAACGGCGTCTTCAACGGCACCGTCGGCGTGGTCACCTCGCTCGACCCGGTGGACCAGCGTCTCACCGTACGGACGGACGAGGACGAGGAGGTGCCGTACGAATTCGACGAACTGGACGAACTGGCCCACGCCTACGCGGTGACCATCCACCGCTCCCAGGGCAGCGAGTACCCGGCGGTGGTGATCCCCGTGACGACCAGCGCCTGGATGATGCTCCAGCGGAATCTGCTGTACACGGCGGTCACCCGGGCCAAGAAGCTGGTCGTCCTCGTCGGTTCCCGCAAGGCGATCGGACAGGCGGTGCGCACGGTGTCGGCCGGACGGCGCTGCACGGCGCTGGATTTCCGGCTGGCGGGCCATTGACCGTGAAACCTCCGGTAAACCTCCCGGCCCCTGTGAAATAGATGATCGATCAAACGAGTCGTAAAGGTCACAGAGCACTTCCGGAAGGGCAGCCGAGCGGGCAGGATGAGCAAGTTGGCGGCACTGAGTGCCGCCAATAGGCCCGATGGTCGACCCCGAGTGCACTCTCCTGAGCCAAGTGGGGGATGGTAGAGACAGTCAGGGCACCTCGAAGATGAGGCACTACGTCGGTGAGGGAAGACGTGAGCGACAACTCTGTAGTACTGCGGTTCGGCGATGGCGAGTACACCTACCCGGTGATCGACAGCACCGTCGGTGACAAGGGCTTCGACATCGGAAAGCTCCGCGCCCAGACCGGTCTGGTGACGCTGGACAGCGGGTACGGCAACACCGCCGCCTACAAATCCGCCATTACGTATCTGGACGGCGAGGCGGGCATCCTCCGCTACCGCGGCTACCCGATCGAGCAGCTGGCCGAGCGCTCCTCCTTCGTGGAGGTCGCCTACCTGCTGATCAACGGCGAGCTGCCGACCGTCGACCAGCTCACCGCGTTCAAGAACGAGATCACGCAGCACACGCTGCTGCACGAGGACGTCAAGAACTTCTACAAGGGCTTCCCGCGCGACGCCCACCCGATGGCGATGCTGTCGTCGGTCGTCTCGGCGCTGTCGACGTTCTACCAGGACAGCCACAACCCGTTCGACGAGCGTCAGCGCAACCTCTCCACGATCCGGCTGCTCGCCAAGCTTCCGACGATCGCGGCGTACGCGTACAAGAAGTCGATCGGCCACCCGTTCGTCTACCCGCGCAACGACCTCGGCTACGTCGAGAACTTCCTGCGCATGACGTTCTCGGTGCCCGCCCAGGAGTACGACCTCGACCCGACGGTCGTCGCCGCCCTGGACAAGCTGCTGATCCTGCACGCGGACCACGAGCAGAACTGTTCGACCTCCACCGTCCGGCTGGTCGGCTCCTCGCAGGCGAACATGTTCGCCTCGATCTCCGCGGGCATCAACGCCCTGTGGGGCCCGCTGCACGGCGGCGCCAACCAGTCGGTGCTGGAGATGCTGGAGGGCATCCGCGACTCCGGCGGCGACGTCGACTCCTTCATCCGCAAGGTGAAGAACAAGGAGGACGGCGTCCGCTTGATGGGCTTCGGCCACCGGGTCTACAAGAACTTCGACCCGCGCGCCAAGATCATCAAGGCCGCCGCGCACGATGTGCTCTCCGCCCTCGGCAAGTCCGACGAGCTGCTGGACATCGCCCTGAAGCTGGAGGAGCACGCGCTCTCCGACGACTACTTCGTCTCGCGCAGCCTCTACCCGAACGTCGACTTCTACACCGGTCTGATCTACCGGGCCATGGGCTTCCCGACCGAGATGTTCACGGTGCTGTTCGCCCTCGGCCGGCTGCCGGGCTGGATCGCCCAGTGGCACGAGATGATCAAGGAGCCGGGTTCCCGCATCGGCCGCCCGCGCCAGATCTACACGGGCGTCGTCGAGCGCGACTTCGTACCCGTCGAGGAGCGCTGACCCGCGCACACCCGCACGGCACACGCCCGGAGAGTCCCGTCCCGCAGCGAGCGGTACGGGACTTTTCCGTGCCCGGCGCCCGCCACCCGGGCGGGGAGAGGGCGTGAGCAGCAGAAGGCGCCCTGGCGCCGGTCCCCCCACGGGCCGACGAACCAGGGCGCCTTCCCATGTCCCGGTGCGGATTCCCCCCACGGGATCCGGCCGGGCGTCTGCGGGGACAGCGCCTGAATCGCTGTGCTGAGCACAACGAGCAAAACTCGTCGTGCCGGTCGTGCCTGTCGTGCGGTCTGCCGGGACAGCGCACGCCCGGGAGGGCCGCTCAAAGCTTCCCGGTGTACGTGTCCCGGCAACGCAGTTCTGGGAAAGTCCCCCAAGACGTCCCCAGATGTCAGGTGACGCCCCCCAAGACGCTGCCTGACATCGCCAACTTAGACCTTCGAACCCCTTCGATGGTTACGTTCGCTTCACTGTGATCTGCGTCTCTTGTATTTGTCCGTTTGGTGCGCAAGAGCCCCGATACGGTGAACGGGACTCAAGCGTAAGGAAGATGCGCGAGCCTTGTGAAGAGCTTATGTGAGGTACGTGCCGGACTCCAGAGGCGTTCCCGCCCGACCTGCGGGAAATGCGGGGGCGGTGCGGGCTCGGTGGCTCAGCGGAAGGCCCGCAGTCTGAGGCTGTTGGTGACCACGAACACCGACGAGAAGGCCATCGCGGCCCCGGCGATCATCGGGTTCAGCAGTCCGGCGGCGGCCAGCGGCAGCGCGGCCACGTTGTAGCCGAAGGCCCACACGAGGTTGCCCTTGATCGTCGTCAGGGTGCGCCGGGACAGCCGGATCGCGTCCGCCGCCACCCGCAGGTCCCCGCGCACCAGCGTCAGGTCGCCCGCCTCTATCGCCGCGTCCGTCCCCGTGCCCATCGCCAGGCCCAGGTCGGCGGTGGCGAGCGCGGCGGCGTCGTTGACACCGTCCCCGACCATGGCGACCGTACGGCCCTGCGAGCGCAGCCGCTCCACCACGGCGACCTTGTCCTCGGGCAGCACGTCGGCGATCACCTCGTCGATGCCGACCTCCGCGGCGACCGACTCGGCGACGCGCCGGTTGTCGCCGGTCAGCAGGATGGGCGTGAGGCCCAGCCGACGCAGCTCGGCCACCGCCTCGGCGCTGGTCTCCTTGACCGTGTCCGCCACGGCGACGACCCCGCGCGCCACGCCGTCCCACCCGACCACGACGGCCGTACGGCCGTTCTTCTCGGCCTCGTCCACGGCACCGGACACCTGGGGCGGAAGGTCGTCGTGGAGGCGCCCCACGGTCACCTCGCGGCCCTCGACGCGCCCGCGTACGCCCCGCCCGGGGACGTTCTCGAAGTTCTCGACGCCCGGCAGCGTGCCGAACCGCTCCTCGGCGCCGGCCGCGAGCGCGCGGGCCACGGGGTGCTCGGAGGCGTGCTCGACGGCACCCGCGAGCCGCAGCACCTCGTCCTCGGCGCTGCCCTCGGCGGCGTACACCTCGTGGAGGGTCATGCGGCCGGTGGTGACGGTGCCGGTCTTGTCCAGGACGATCGTGTCGACGCGCCGGGTGGACTCCAGTACCTCCGGGCCCTTGATGAGGATGCCGAGCTGGGCGCCGCGGCCGGTGCCGACCAGCAGCGCGGTGGGTGTGGCCAGGCCCAGCGCGCACGGGCAGGCGATGATCAGTACGGCGACGGCGGCGGTGAACGCGGCGACCGTGTCGGCGGTGGCGCCCAGCCAGGCCCCGAAGGTGCCGGCCGCGATCAGCAGCACCACGGGCACGAAGACGCCCGAGACCCGGTCGGCGAGCCGCTGCACCTCGGCCTTGCCGCTCTGCGCGTCCTCGACGAGCTTCGCCATCCGCGCCAACTGCGTGTCGGCGCCGACCCGGGTGGCCTCGACGACCAGCCGGCCCCCGGCGTTGACGGTGGCTCCGGTGACGCTGTCGCCGACGCTCACGTCCACCGGCACCGACTCGCCGGTCAGCAGGGAGGTGTCCACGGCCGAGGCGCCCTCGGTCACCGTCCCGTCGGTGGCGATCTTCTCGCCGGGCCGTACGACGAACCGGTCGCCCACGGCCACCCGGTCCACCGGGACCCGCACCTCGCGCCCGTCGCGCAGTACGGCGACGTCCTTCGCGCCCAGCTCCATCAGCGCCCGCAGCGCGGCACCGGCCCGGCGCTTGGAGCGGGCCTCCAGCCAGCGGCCGAGCAGCAGGAAGGCGGTGACACCGGCGGCGGCCTCCAGGTAGATGGAGGAGGCGCTGTCGGCGCGGGAGACGGTGAGGTCGAAGCCGTGCCGCATGCCCGGCATTCCGGCGTCCCCGAAGAACAGCGCCCACAGCGACCAGCCGAACGCCGCCAGGGTGCCGAGCGAGACCAGCGTGTCCATGGTGGCGGCGCCGTGCCGCAGGTTCGTCCAGGCGGCGCGGTGGAAGGGCAGCCCGCCCCAGACGACGACGGGCGCCGCCAGGGTGAGCGAGAGCCACTGCCAGTTGTCGAACTGGAACGCCGGGACCATCGCGAGCAGCACGACGGGCGCGGCGAGGAGGGCGGAGACGACCAGGCGCCGGCGCAGGGCGGACAGTTCGGGGTCGTCGGCGTCCTCCGCGGGCCCTGCCGCTTCGGCGGGCTCGGGCGCGGGTTCCTCGGCGGTGTAACCGGTCCTGACGACGGTGGCGATCAGGTCGGTCACCGGCGTGGTCGCCGGGTAGGTGACCCGGGCCTTCTCCGTCGCGTAGTTCACCGTGGCGGAGACCCCGTCCATGCGGTTGAGCTTCTTCTCGACGCGGGCCGCACAGGAGGCGCAGGTCATCCCGCCGATGAGCAGTTCGACCTCGGCGAGGTCGGGCTCGGCGGACGTGGGGGCCGTGGGTGTGCGCGCGGTGGTGCTGGGCATGGTCCGGACTCCTGACGGGCTCAGACCCTGCCGACGAGTTCGAAGCCCGCCTCGTCCACGGCGGCGCGTACGGCCTCGTCGTCGAGGGGTGCCTCGGAGACGACGGTGACCTCGCCGGTGGCGGCGACGGCCCGCACCGAGCCGACGCCCGCGATCTCGGAGATCTCGCCGGAGACGGCGCCCTCGCAGTGTCCGCAGCTCATTCCGTTCACCTTGTAGACGGTGGTGACGGAGCCCTGGGTGTCGGTCTGGGCGGTCATGTCGTTGCTCCTCGTCGCGGTGGGCATGGCGGGTACCCGTGATCCGGTGTGGACCACGCGTTCCCCACTGTACCCCTAGGGGGTATGAGTGCCGGTACGGAGGGGACAGAAGTGGGACACCCGCTTCCGTGCCCCGCGCGAGGGCGGGGCACGGAAGCGGGTGTCCGGGTTAGCGGTTGCGGTTGCGGGGGCGGGACGCCACCCAGGTCCGGATGGTGTCCGCGTACCAGTAGGGCTTTCCGCCCTCCACGTGGTCGGGCGGGGGCAGGAGCCCGTGCTTGCGGTACGACCGCACGGTGTCCGTCTGCACCCGGATGTGGGCCGCGATGTCCTTGTAGGACCAGAGCCTTCGGTCGGTCACTAGTTGCACCTCCCTGCGCGTGCCGCGGCGGCGACCGGGGACGGCCGCCGGGGGAGCCGGGCGCTGCGCTGGCGATCACCAAGCCTGTGCCAGGTGAACGACGCGCAGTGACGGACGGTCGGGGAGCGTTCCCGGGTGTGACGGAAGACCCGCGTACGCGTGACATGTGTGACCGGGAGGGTGCTTTTGTGACACGAGTGCCACAAAGGCGTCAGCCGTTGTTCAGGCGTGGCGCGTTGACTGCGCGGGCCCGTGGTGCTCCGCCGTACGGCCGTGGCACCGGCCCCCGGGCCGCCACTTGGACCAAGTCGTCCGAATGTCCGGACAAAACATTGACAGGCCGCACGCGCGGGGCTAGAAACCGGGGAGACGCAAGGGCGGGCAAGAAGGGAACGCGATGGCGCACGACCTGATGGCACACGGCCCCGGGCGCCGGTTCCCCCACCGAACGCCTCCGGCGCGGGAAGGCGGCCTCGCCCTGGCAGGAGCGAGGCACGAGCGCCAACTCCCCGCTCGCACCGGCTCCGCGCCGGAGGTTTCCGCGGCCCGTCGGGGACGGGCCGCCCACACTGCCCCACGTGTCTACGCGGACGCCCAAACCGCAGACACAGTGTCGGGCGCGCCCGCGGCGCCCGGCTGCTGGGATGGAGTCGGGGCCGAGACCGCGACCGGACCGTCGCCGGTCACGGCCCGCGGGCAGCACCAACGGCACGTCTCGACCCGTCGCCGCCATCTGTGAAGGAGTTCTCGGTCATGACGAACATCGTCAACCACTGGATCGGCGGCAAGACCGCCGAAGGCGCCTCGGGCACGTACGGGCCGGTGACCGACCCGGCGACCGGCGCGGTCACCACCAAGGTCGCCTTCGCCTCCGTGGCCGAGGTGGACGCGGCGGTCGCCGCCGCCAAGGACGCCTATCTGACCTGGGGTCAGTCCTCGCTGGCGCAGCGTACGTCGATTCTGTTCCGGTTCCGGGCGCTGCTGGACGAGCACCGGGACGAGATCGCGGGGCTGATCACGGCGGAGCACGGCAAGGTGCATTCCGATGCGCTGGGGGAGGTCGCGCGGGGTCTGGAGATCGTCGATCTGGCGTGCGGTATCGCGGTGCAGCTCAAGGGTGAGCTGTCGACGCAGGTGGCGACCCGGGTCGATGTCTCCTCGATCCGGCAGCCGCTGGGGGTGGTCGCGGGCATCACGCCGTTCAACTTCCCGGCGATGGTGCCGCTGTGGATGTTCCCGGTCGCCGTCGCGTGCGGGAACACCTTCGTGCTCAAGCCGTCGGAGAAGGACCCGTCGGCGGCGAACCGGCTCGGTGAGCTGCTCGCCCAGGCCGGTCTGCCGGAGGGGGTGTTCAATGTCGTGCACGGGGACAAGGTGGCGGTGGACCGGCTGCTGGAGCATCCGGACGTCAGGGCCGTCTCCTTCGTGGGCTCGACCCCCGTCGCCCGGTACATCCACGCCACCGCCTCGGCCGGCGGCAAGCGTGTGCAGGCGCTGGGCGGTGCGAAGAACCACATGCTGGTGCTGCCGGACGCCGACCTGGACGCGGCGGCGGACGCGGCGGTCAGCGCGGCCTACGGCTCGGCCGGGGAGCGCTGCATGGCCATCTCCGCGGTCGTCGCGGTCGGTGCCGTCGGCGACACCCTGGTGGAGAAGATCCGCGAGCGCGCGGAGAAGATCAGGATCGGTCCCGGCAGCGACCCGGCCTCCGAGATGGGCCCGCTGATCACCAGGGCCCACCGCGACAAGGTGGCCTCCTACGTGCAGGGCGCGGCGGCCGAGGGCTGCGAGGTCGTCCTGGACGGCACCGGCCACACCGTCGAGGGCTTCGAGGACGGCCACTGGATCGGCATCTCGCTCCTGGACAAGGTCCCGACCACCGCCAAGGCCTACCAGGACGAGATCTTCGGCCCCGTGCTGTGCGTGCTGCGCGCGGAGACCTACGAGGAGGGCGTGGCCCTCATCAACGCCTCCCCCTTCGGCAACGGCACCGCGATCTTCACCCGGGACGGCGGCGCGGCCCGCCGCTTCCAGCTGGAGGTCGAGGCCGGCATGGTCGGCGTCAACGTCCCCATCCCGGTCCCCGTCGGCTACCACTCCTTCGGCGGCTGGAAGGACTCCCTCTTCGGCGACCACCACGTCTACGGCAACGACGGCACCCACTTCTACACCCGCGGCAAGGTCGTCACCACCCGCTGGCCCGACCCCGCCGACACCCCCACCGGCGTCGACCTGGGCTTCCCGCGCAACCACTGAGACGCGCACACGGCGCCCCCCCGCCCCACCGCACGGCGGGGCGGGGCCCCTCCCGCGTACCACGGCCGCGGTACATGGGAGGGAGCCCGTACTTCCCTGGGAGGGGCGGCGGTTCAGCCCCCGGGCTGCCCCCGAAGCCGACGGCGGCCCGTACGGTTGACGCATGGATCTTCGACTGCCCCGCGTGCGAGGGCTGCTGCGGGGGCCGCGCCGGATGCTCGGCGCCGCGGCCGCCGTCCTCGTACTCGCCGGCGCCGGGACGTGGACGGCCGTCGCCGGTGACGACCCGCCCGCGGTGCACCGCGCCGACCGGCTCATGGCCGTGGGCGACGGCGTGCGCCTGGACACCTCCTACTTCACCGCGGGCTCCGGCGGCCGCCGCCCGGCCGTCCTGATCGGGCACGGCTTCGGCGGCAGCAAGGCCGATGTGCGCGAGCAGGCGGAGAGCCTCGCCCGCGACGGGTACGCGGTCCTCACCTGGTCCGCGCGCGGCTTCGGGAAGTCCACGGGGAAGATCGGACTGAACGACCCCGACGGCGAGGTCGCCGACGTGTCCCGGCTGATCGACTGGCTGGCGGGCCGCCCCGAGGTCGAGCTGGACAAGGCGGGCGACCCCCGCGTGGGCGTCGCGGGCGCCTCGTACGGCGGCGCGATCGCGCTGCTGGCCGCCGGGTACGACAGCCGCGTGGACGCCATCGCCCCGGCCATCACGTACTGGAACCTCGCGGACGCCCTGTTCCCGGACGGTGTGCTCAAGAAGCTGTGGGCCGGTCTCTTCGTCAACTCCGGTGGCGGCTGCGACCGCTTCGAGGCCGACCTGTGCCGCATGTACCAGCGGGTCGCCGCGTCCGGCACACCGGACGCGGCGGCGGTCGGGCTCCTTGAGGAGCGCAGCCCGCAGGCCGTGGGCGACCGCGTCAAGGTGCCCACCCTGCTGATGCAGGGCCAGACCGACTCCCTCTTCCCGCTCGGCCAGGCCGACGCCGCGGCCGAGGCGATCCGGGCGAACGGCGCCCCCGTCGACGTCGACTGGACCGCGGGCGGCCACGACGGCGGCGACCCGGAGACCGACCGCCTGCACGCGCGCGTGGAGAGCTGGTTCGACCGGTATCTCAAGGACGACAAGGGCGCCGACACCGGGCCGGCCTTCCGCGTCACCCGCACCGGAGGCGTCGACTCCACCGACGGACAGGCGCAGTTGCGCGGCGCGAGCGCGGACCGCTACCCGGGCCTGGCGAACGGGCCGCGGTCGGTGCCCCTGAGCGGCGGCGAGCAGAGCGTCGACAACCCGGCGGGCGCCAACCCGCCCGCCGTCTCCGCCCTCCCCGGCATCGGCGGCGCCGCGGGGCTCTCCCGGCTCTCCTCCCTCGGCGTCGGCGTGTCCCTGGACTTCCCCGGCCAGTACGCCGCGTTCGAGTCGGCCCCCCTGCGCGACAACCTGCGCATCACCGGCTCCCCGACGGCCACCGTCCACGTCCGCTCCACCGGCGAGGACGCCGTCCTGTTCGCCAAGGTGTACGACGTCGGCCCCGGCGGCACGTCGCCCGTGCTCCCCTCCCAGCTCGTCACCCCCGTCCGCGTCGAGGGCGCCAAGGCGGGCAAGGACGTGACGGTCACCCTGCCGGCCATCGACCACGAGGTGGACAAGGGCCACCGCCTGCGCCTGGTCCTGGCCTCCACCGACCTCGGCTACGCCTCCCCGCTCGCCCCGGCGACGTACACCGTCTCCCTCGAAGGCGGCCTGAAGGTGCCGACCGCCCCCGGCGTGACGACCGCCGCCGCCCCGCTCCCCTCGTGGGTGTGGTGGCTGCCCCTGGCCGGCGCCGCCGTCGTGCCGGCCCTGCTGTGGACGGGCCGCCGCCGCGCCGCCGCACCGGCCCCGGACCCCGCCCTGGCCGACGTGCCCCTGCGGATCACCGGCCTGAGCAAGCGGTACGCCGGGTCCGCCGAGCGGTACGCGGTGCGGGAGCTGTCCTTCGGCGTGGAGAAGGGGCAGGTGCTCGGCCTGCTCGGGCCCAACGGCGCCGGCAAGACGACCACCCTGCGCATGCTGATGGGCCTGATCAAGCCGGACGACGGCGAGATCAGGGTGTTCGGCCACGCCATCCGGCCCGGCGCCCCGGTGCTGTCCCGGGTCGGCGCGTTCGTCGAGGGCGCGGGCTTCCTGCCGCATCTGTCCGGCCGGGAGAACCTGGAGCTGTACTGGCGGGCCACCGGCCGTCCGGCCGAGGACGCCCACCTGGACGAGGCCCTGGAGATCGCCGGTCTCGGCGACGCGCTCGCCCGCGCGGTGCGCACCTACTCCCAGGGCATGCGCCAGCGCCTGGCCATCGCCCAGGCCATGCTGGGCCTGCCCGACCTGCTGATCCTGGACGAGCCCACCAACGGCCTCGACCCGCCGCAGATCCGCGAGATGCGCGAGGTGATGATCCGCTACGCGGCGGCCGGCCGCACGGTGATCGTCTCCAGCCATCTGCTGGCCGAGGTCGAGCAGACCTGCACGCACCTCGTGGTCATGGACCGGGGCAGGCTGGTCCAGGCGGGCCCGGTCGCCGAGATCATCGGCTCCGGCGACACGCTCCTGATCGGCACCGGACTGCCCGTGGACGAGCCGCTCGTGGAGAAGATCGCCGCGCTGCCGGGCGTGGCCTCGGTCGTGCGCACCGACGACGGGCTCCTGGTCCGCCTCGACACCGGAGGCACGGCGCCCGGCCTGGTCGCCGAACTGGTCCGGCTGGAGGTGCCCGTGGCGTCGGTCGGCCCGCACCGCCGCCTGGAGGACGCCTTCCTCACCCTCATCGGAGGTTCCGCATGAGCACGCTCACCGAGCCGTCCGAGTCCGAGTCGGAGTCCCGGTCCGGGTCCGGGTCCGGTTCCGAATCCGCGTCCGGGTCCGCGCCGGAGTCCGCCCCCGGCTACCGGGCGGCCCGCACCCTGCCCCTGCGGGTGGAGCTGGCACGCCAGCTCAAGCGCCGCCGCACCCTGGTCATGGGCGCGATCCTCGCCGCCCTGCCCTTCGTCCTGGTCGTCGCCTTCGCGATCGGCGGCGAGCCGGACGGCCCAGGCAACCGCGTCACCCTGATGGACACGGCCACCGCGTCCGGCGCCAACTTCGCCGCCGTCAACCTCTTCGTCTCGGCGGGCTTCCTGCTGGTCGTCCCGGTCGCCCTGTTCTGCGGGGACACCGTGGCCTCCGAGGCGAGCTGGTCCTCCCTGCGCTATCTGCTCGCCTCCCCGGTGCCGCGTGCCCGGCTGCTCGCGTCCAAGCTGGCCGTCGGGCTCGGGCTGAGCCTGGCCGCGATGGTGCTGCTGCCCCTGGTGGCGCTGGCCGTGGGCACGGTCGCCTACGGCTGGGGGCCGCTGGCCATCCCCACGGGCGGCTCGCTCGCCCCGGGCACGGCGGCGCAGCGTCTCGTGGTGGTCGTGGCGTACATCTTCGTGTCCCAACTGGTCACCGCCGGACTCGCGTTCTGGCTGTCCACCAGGACCGACGCCCCGCTCGGCGCGGTCGGCGGCGCGGTCGGCCTGACCATCGTCGGCAATGTCCTGGACGCCGTGACGGCCCTCGGGCACTGGCGCGACTTCCTGCCCGCGCACTGGCAGTTCGCCTGGGCGGACGCCGTCCAGCCGCACCCCGAGTGGGCGGGCATGATCCAGGGCACGGCGGTCTCGGTGACGTACGCCCTGGTGCTGTTCGCCCTGGCCTTCAGGGGCTTCGCGCGAAAGGACATCGTCTCCTAGCGCGGGTTCCGGGCGCGGGCACGCACGGCCCGGGGCATGCGAAAGGGGCGGGGCGCCGAACAGTTCGGCGCCCCGCCCCTCGGCCGAGGTCAGTGCCCGCCGCCGGCCTGACCGCTGGAGGACAGGATCGAGACGTCCTCCAGGAGGTGCGCCAGCGCACCGTCGCGCTTGGTCTGCGTGGAGTTCTCGACGCACTGCTGGTTCAGGTCGTCCGACAGGATCGGGATGTCCTGGACCGGGACCAGACCGACGACGCTGACCGGGATGTCGCTGACCGCGATGCACGGCTTGTTGAACGATCCCTGGATGAGCGCCATCTGCGGGCTCATGTTGCCGTGGGTCGCCGAGTTGCCGAAGTACTGCGAGGCGCCGTTCCCGTTGGCCACGGCCGGCCCGCTGTCGTCGCCGATCGCCATCGCCTGCGGGGCCGCGGCAGCGGAGGCACCCATGACGGAGGCGGCGATCGCCGCGTAGGCAACTACCTTCTTGATCACTGGCCAGTCCTTTCTGAGGAAACCCCGTCCACCGGAGCGCTCTGGTCAACTCCACGGGTCCGGTCGGGTTTCTCCCGTTCACTCCGTCGGCGGACAACGGGAAATGTGTGCGGGTCCGCTTTTCCTCGCCGGATTCCGGCGACTTTCGCCGGTTCCCACGAGATCCCGTGCGGCCAACCGGGTGAACGCCCGCAACCAATCATGGCGCACCGGGTTGATGAGGCCGTAGGACAGTGCGTCGCTACGACGAAAGGAACGCGAAGTGCTCAAGAAGGCAATGGTCGCCGCGGCGGCTGCCGCTTCTGTGATCGGCATGTCGGCTGCCGCCGCTCCCCAGGCTCTTGCCATCGGGGACGACAACGGGCCGGCCGTGGCCAACGGCAACGGCGCCTCGTCGGCGTTCGGCAACTCGGCGACCAAGGGCGACATGAGCCCTCAGCTGTCGCTGGTCGAGGGCACGCTGAACAAGCCGTGCCTCGGTGTCGAGGACATCAACGTCGCCGCGGTCAACCTCGTCCCGATCCAGGACGTCAACGTCCTGGCGGACGACCTGAACCAGCAGTGCGCGGACAACTCCACGCAGGCCAAGCGGGACGGTGCCCTGTCGCACATCCTGGAGGACCTGTCGGTCCTGTCGGCGAACGGCCAGGGCTGAGCCCTGCCCCGCCGAGTCCGGGCGGCCCGCTGACCTCCCCGCGGGCCGCCCGGCCGCAGCGGACCCGGATTTCGCCGGGGAGCGGAATGACGTCGTCGCTCTCCTGGGGGAACGGCCGGACCGTTTCGTGAGGCATCCGAGTGAATTTCGTGGGGCCTCGCGTTCGGTAGTTTCCCGGCCGTCAATTCCTCGTTTGCAGGCTGCAGGTCATGGTGCGAGCCATCAATGCTGTGCTCGCGCGGTTTCGGCCGTCATTCAGGCATGACCGCAGAGAAGGGAAAGTTCATGAAGAAGAGCGCTGCTGTCGTCGCAGGCGCGATCATGGCCCTCGGCATGGCCGCCCCGGCCTTCGCCGACGCCGGCGCCCAGGGTGCCGCCGTAGGCTCCCCGGGCGTCCTGTCCGGCAACGTCATCCAGGTTCCCGTGCACGTTCCCGTCAACGTGTGCGGCAACAGCATCAACGTCGTTGGTCTGCTGAACCCGGCATTCGGCAACGCGTGCGTGAACGACTGACGTCGTTACGCACCGACCGGCTGCGTCACGGCCGGCCTTGGCCAACTCGTTTGGTTCGGGGCCGGCTTTCCCCCTCTTTGCAGCCTGTCCTCCAGCCCGTTCTCCAGCCATCTCTACAAGCAGGAAGACAACCAGAGTGCGACAGACCCTGAGCAGGGGGATGGTCGCGGCAGCCGCCGCGACGAGCGTCCTTTCCCTGTGCGGCAGCCCCGCCCTTGCCGACTCCCAAGCGGATGGGACCGCCAGCAACTCGCCGGGCGTCGCGTCCGGCAACGCCCTCCAGGCGCCGGTCAACGTCCCGGTGAACGTGTGCGGCAACAGCATCGACGTCGTCGGCCTCCTGAACCCGGCCTTCGGCAACGAGTGCGAGAACAGCTCGGACCACCCCTCCGGCCACCCCTCCGGCGGCCACGACTCGGGCTACGGCTCGGACGAGGACGGCGGATACGGCGGCGGATACGGCGAGGACGGCGGAGCCCCCTCCGGCGCCTCCGCGGGCGGCGGGACGGAGGGCTCGCCCGGCGTCGGCTCCGGCAACCACGCGCAGATCCCCGTCGACGTGCCGCTGAACGTGTGCGGCAACAGCATCAACCTCGTCGGCCTCCTGAACCCGGTCTTCGGCAACTCCTGCGAACAGGGGAAGGAGCCCCCCGGCTACGGCGACGAGACGCCTCCCCCGGTGACGCCCCCCGGTGAGGAGAAGCCGCCCCCCGGCGAGAAGGAGAAGCCGCCGCCTCCGCCGGTCAAGGAGACCCCGCCGCCCACCGAGAAGGAGCACACCCCGCCGGTCCCGCAGACGGAGCAGCCGCCCGTCCTGGCGGAGACCGGCAGCGAGGGCACGCTGGGCGCCACGGCCGCGGCCGCCGCGCTGATCGCGGGCGGTGCGATCCTCTACCGCCGCAGCCGCGTCAGCCGCCGCTGACCCCGGCAGACCCCGCTCGGCGCGACGCCCCCGACGCCCCGCGCGGCCGGTTCCATCGATCCCCGCAACACCCTGGACTCCAGGGAGTTGCGGGGATCGTGGTTGACCCCCCCCGGCGGACGGCACGTCAGCGGCGGCCCGCCCGGTCCTTCCGCGGGAGGAGGCCGGCGCCGTCGGCGGGCGGTGCGGTCGCCTGGCGCACCACGCGGGCGCCGGCGGGAGCCCCGGTGCGCGGGTGGCCGCCCCCGCGGCGCGCGCGGTCCAGCAGCCGGGCGGACACATGACGGCCCCACAGGGTCCACAGGGCCCGGCCCGGCGCCCGGTCGTCCGAGGCGTGCCAGGCCAGCTCGCGCCCCTCGGGCGCCCGACGCACGGCGCTCAGCGGCGCGTAGTTCTCCACCACGAAGGCCCGCCCCGGCCGCGGTGCCCCGTCCGGCAGCGGTCGGTGGGTCAGGTCCAGGTGCAGGGCGCGTACGACGTCCAGCCCCGCGGTGTCGGTGAAGAGCCGGAACTGGGCGCCGGGGCGCGGGTTGAAGTCGAGCAGGTGATAGCGGCCCGTCGTACCGCAGCGCCGGAAGTCGAGGTCGAAGACGCCCCGGTAGCCCAGCTCACCGACGACCCGCTCGGAGAGCGCCTGCACCTGCGGGTTCGGCGTCCAGCGGCCGACCGCCGTCAGGCCGGCGCCGCGCGGCCTGGCACGCGTCTTGCGGCCGGGACCGCCCGCCCGGACCGCGCCCGAGCGGTCGGCGTACCCGTGGAAGAACCAGTCGCGGTCCGCCCCGGGCGGCAGATACGCCTGGAGCAGCAGCCGGCTGCCCGCCTCCTCGGCCCGCAGATACAGCTCCCGGGCCTCCCGGGCCGAGCGCACCAGCACGGTGCTGCGCAGCCCGCCGCCCGCCGGCACCAGCCAGGGCCGGCTCCACTTCGCCACCACCGGCAGCCCCAGCCGCCAGGCGGCACGGGCGGCCTCGGCCGAGCCGTCGGGGACCAGGGTCTCGGGGTGCGGGACGTTCCAGCGACGCGCACATCCCGGCCAACTCCGCCTTGTCCGCCACGCGTTCGGGCAGCGCGCCGGGCAGATCGGGCAGCAGATACGAGGGCGCCAGCTCCGCCCGCGCCCGCCCCACCGCCACGGCACACGCGTCGTCCATCGGGATCAGTACGGCGGGACGCGCGATCCGCGCGGCGACACGGCGCAGGGCCACCGCGATGTCGGCGGGCGACGCGCCGGGCGGCGGGGGAGTGTGCACCCGGCTCACGTACCGGGAGGCGCCGACGGGGCTCCGCGCGCAGTCGGCGACCACGTGTACGTCCACCCCCGCGCGGCCGAGCGAACGCACGGCACCCAGCGTTCCGTGGTGAAAGGGATTCCGGTCGGTCCGCAGCAGAACGGCGGGGACTCGGGTGTCGTACAGCGACACGGGATTCTTCCTTCGTATTCGACCGTCGGGCGATTCGGTTCACCGGTGCGGGCGATCGGCGCACTCGAAAGCCGTAACGGCGGTGGCGTGATGGCTTCTCATATGACTGAGTGTCAGTAGGTAATCGATGAGGAGAGCAAAGGAGCCGGCATGGCCGTACGGCAGTCACGGGCCCGGTCCAGACGGCCGGCCCACGTCGTGGCGGCGGCGATCGCGGCGGCGGCGCTCCTGGCCGCGGGCCCCGGCACCGCCGCCGGTGAAGCCGGGGAACCGGAGGCGTCCGAACCCACTCCCGCGTTCGGCGCGTACCTGGACTACGGCCCGCGCGGCGTGGCCCGGATGGCCGAGCTGAGCCGCTGGCTGGGCGACGCCGAACTGCGCGTCGGCCACACCTATCTGCCCGGCGACCGCTGGAGCAACATCGAGGGCGCCCCCGGCTTCCTCGACGTGTGGGCCGACTGGCGCACCCGCAAGGCGGACCGGACGCTCGTGCTCAACGTGCCCATGATGGAACGCAACGAGGAGCGGGTCGGCGACGACGAGGTGCGCCGGCTGCTGCGCCAGGGCGCCGCCGGAAGTTTCGACCAGCACTACAGGGCCCTGGCCGAACGGCTGGTGGAGCTGAAGGTGCCGGACACGGTCCTCGTGCTCGGCTGGGAGATGAACGGCACGACGTACACCCATCGTTGCGGACCGGATCCGCAGGCCTGGAAGGCGTACTGGAACAGGATCGTCACCACCATGCGCGCGGTGCCCGGCCAGAAGTTCCGGTTCGACTTCGCACCGAGCCGCGGCCGGGACGCCGTCGCCTGGACACGGTGCTATCCGGGGGACGACACCGTCGACATCATCGGCATGGACTCCTACGACCAGCCACGCGGAATGAGTTTCGACGAACAGGTGAAGGAACCGTACGGACTCCAGGCGCACGTGGATTTCGCCAAGGCCCACGGAAAGCCCGTCTCCTATCCCGAATGGGGGCTCTTCCGCAACGGCGACAACGCCGAGTACATGCGGCGCATGCTCGCCTGGATGGACGAGCACAAACCCGTGTACAACACGGTCACCGACTACTGCCCGCACGGCGTGTGGCAGTGCGACGACAATCCCCGGTCCACCGCGGTCTACCGGTCCGTGCTCTACGGCCGCACCGACGAGCCCGCTCCGGCGACCCCGCAGCCCACCGCGCCGCCCTCCACCACGCCCCGGCCCTCGGACGACTGCTCGCCGCTGGCGCTCGGCGACTGGGTCGAGTACTGGCTCGGCGGGAAGCTGTGCATGCGCCTCGACTGGTTCACGCGCAGCAGGTAGGGGCCGCTCGCCGTGGCCGGCGCGGTGGCGGCGGCGCCGGTCAGGTGCCGTGGCCACCGTCGCGCTCCTTCCGACGCCGCAGCAGTTCCTTGCCGCGGCGCCGGGCGGCGGCGTCGCACAGGGCCGCCCACAGCAGCGGGGCCGTGCGCCGGCGGGCCAGCAGCAGCCGCTGGTTCACCGCCGGCTCCGGGCGCCAGTGGTGCTTGTACGGCTCGTTGCCGCGCAGCAGGCTCAGCGTGCCGCGCCCCGGGAGCCGGGTGTGCTCGGCGCACGCGTCGAGGAGCATCACCGCCACGTCCGCCTTGCGCTCCCGCAGCCGGGGATGGGCGCCGTAAAGATAGCCGCCGGCCAGCCGGGGCGACAGCAGCGTCACGTCCACGGCCACCACCTCGTCGTCCATCCGGAACTCGGTGACCACCGCGTCCCCGGCACGCACCATCGGCCCCACCGCCCGCACCAGGTGCTCGCGGAACCGGGGCCGCAGGTGCTCGCCGGTCACCTTCCGCCCCTGCCACTGCACGCGGTGCAGCTCAAGCAGCCTGTGCAGGGCCGCGTCCACCTCGTCGGGCAGGACGGCGCGGCTCTTGACGCCGAGCGTGTCCAGCCTGCGCAGTTGGGCGCGGACCCGCTGTCTGGTCTTGGCCGAGGGCAGCCGGGCGACCAGCTCGTCCATCGGGAGGGCGGGCAGTTCGAGGCAGAGCGAGTCGGCCAGCCGGTGCCGGGGCCCGCGCCAGTGGTCGTAGACGCGCTGGGCGGCGGCGCCGGGCGGTACCTCGCGCAGGTCGATCAGCGCGGTGCGGGCCGCCGCGGACAGGCCCTCGGCGAGCGCGGCCACCGCGTCCGCGCCGCGCTCGTCGTCCAGCAGCACGTCCCCGTAGTCGGAGATCGCCCCGCCCAGCGGCACCAGCGCCGGCACCGGGTGCCGTACCCGCATCAGCGGTGCGGCGGCGACCAGTTCGCGGCCGTCGCGGGCCAGCACCAGCCGCAGCCGGCCGGCCGAACCGTAGGACCGCCACCACGAGTGCAGCCAGGCGTGGCTCTGGAACGGGGTCGCGGCGCCGCACCGGCCGTGCAGCCGGCTCCACTCGGGGGCCAGTTCGGCGAAGGCGCGCTCGCCGGTGACCAGTTCGGTCGTGTACGTCGTCGGGTGCGTCACAGCTGTCCGCGTCCGTCGGCCGCCGAGGCGGGTCCGGGTACGGCCGCCGCCGTGCGGCTCGGCCCACGGGTGGCCCGGCGCGGCCTGACCAGCAGCGCCAGCCCGCCGAGCAGACCGCCCGCGCACGCGCCCACCAGGGCCGTCACCTCGGCCGGGGGCGAGGACGCCCCGGTGGGTTTGGTGGCGCGCGCGAACTGCCGCAGCTCCACGTGGGTGTCGCCGGCGGAGGCCGCCGCGTGCAGGGTCAGCGCGCGCACGACCGCGTTGGCCATGTCGGCGGCCCGCGCCGGGCGGTCGGAGGTGGCCGTCACGGACACCATCGGCGCGTCGGGCGAGGTCGCCGTGCGGACGTTCTTCTCCAGCGTGGCCACCGGCACGCCCGCCCACACCTGCGCGTCCCCGAGCACCGCGAGCTGCGTGGCGACCCGGCCGTAGGCCTGGGCGAAGCCGAGCGCGGCCGCCGGGTCCGACTTGTCGGTGGGGACGGCGACGACGTAACCGGTCGCCGTGTACTGCGGGGTGGCGGCCAGGCCGTAGCCGGCGCCGAGCAGCCCGCCGGCCAGGGCACCGGCCGCGAGCGGGAACCAGGCCGGCAGGGACCGGACGCGGCGGCGGACACGGCGCAGGGCGGTACGTGTGCGGCGGGGGCGGGCGGGCCGCTCGGCCTCGTACTGTGCCTCGGGCCCGGCGGTGTGCTCGGCCGGGGACTGGGTGAGGGGCTCGGTCATGCGGAACTGACTCCCTGGGGTGCCGGGGACAACGGATGCGTGAGGGTGGCCGCGTACACGTCCATCAGCTGGGCGGCGCTGCGGGTGACGCAGTAGTGGCGGGCGGCCTCGGGGGCGGTGCGCGGGCGGGGGCACGGGCCGCCGGAGGCGCGGGCGGCGGCGAGGGCGCGGGCGAACTCCTCGGCGCCGCCGGTGACCCGCCGGGCCGTGGGCGCCGCCCGCGGGGGCAGGTCCTCGATCGCCGGGCAGGAGGCGTAGAGCACCGGCAGGCCGGACGCGAGGCCCTCCACGACCGCCAGCCCGAAGGCCTCCTCGGAGGACGGGGAGGCGAGTACGTCCATGGCGGCGGCCAGCGACGGCAGGTCGGGGCCGGGGGAGCCGTCGGGATGATAGGGGCGTTCGCCGGTGAGCAGGACGCGGTCGGCGACGCCGGCCTCGTGGGCGGTGCGGCGCAGCAGGTGCTCCTGCGGGCCGCCGCCGACCAGCAGCAGCCAGCAGTCGCCGGGCAGCCGGGCCAGGGCGCGGACCAGGACGTCGAACCGCTTGCCCGCCGTCAGCCGGCCGATCCCGCCGACGACGTACGCGCTCTGCGGCAGGCCGAGGCGGCGGCGGGTGCGCAGGCGGGCCACGGGGTCGAAGCGGAAGCGGGCCAGGTCGATGCCGTTGGGGACGACCTCGATGCGCGGCGCGGGCACGCCCCAGCGCCGCAGCCGGTCGGCGACGGTGGGGGAGACGGCGACCGTGGCGCTGCCCAGCCGCTCCCCGGCCAGATACAGGGCGCGGACGGCCGGGGTGAGCGGGCGGCCCTCCATCTGGGAGTCGCCGAGGGAGTGTTCGGTGGCGACGACCGCGCGGACACCGGCCAGCCGGGCGGCGAGGCGGCCGTAGAGGCAGGCGCGGTAGAGGTGGGTGTGCACGAGGTCGTAGCCGCCGCCGCGGATGAGCCGGGTGAGGCGGGGCAGCGCGGCCAGGTCGCGGTTGCCGGCCATGCCGAGGTGGACGACGCGCACACCGTCGGCCAGCAGCCCGTCGGCGACCGGGCCCGGGTTGGTGAGCGTCACGACCTCGCAGTCGACGGGGAGATGGCGCAGGAGCAGCCGCAGTTGCTGCTCGGCGCCGCCGACGCCGAGGCCGGTGATGATGTGCAGGGCCTTCATCTCACACCCCCGCCACGGGGCGCCGGCGCAGCCGGTGCAGCCGGGTCTTCAGCAGCAGCCGCACGGCCGTGTCGTGCTGGCCGACGTGCACGCGGGGCAGGGCGTGCGGGCCGGTCAGGGGGCCGGGGTCGATGGCGCAGGCGTAGCGGTACCCGGCGGCGCGTACGGCGTCGGCGGCGCGGGCGTCGACCGCGCCGTACGGGTAGCAGAAACCGGTGACCGGAGCACCGGTCAACTCCGAGAGCAGTGCTCTGCTCTCGGTGGTCTCGGCGCGCAGCACGCTGTCGTCCGCCCCGGTCAGGTCGACGTGGGTGAGACCGTGCGAGCCGATCTCCACGCCTTCGGCGGCGGCGTGCCGGATGCCGTCGGCGCTCAGCAGCGGCTTGCGCGGGCCCAGCGGGTCCCAGGCGTTGACGCCGGCGAGCCGGCCCGGCAGGACGAAGAGGGTGGCCCCGCAGCCCCAGCGACGCAGGCAGGGCAGCGCGTGCTCGACGAAGTCGGCGTATCCGTCGTCGAACGTCAGCCCCACCAGGTCGCCGCCCTCGCCCCGGCCCCGGGCGGCCAGCAGTTCGGCGACCGGCACCCCGCGCAGCCCGCGCCGCCGCAGCCAGCCGAGCTGCGCGTCCAGCCGGTCGGGCGTGACCGTGACGCGGTACGGGTCGTCGGAGCAGTCGCCGACGGAGTGGTACATCGCCACCCAGGGGACGGCGCCGGGACGGGGGACGGCGCGGGACCGGGGGCGGAGGCCGGTGCGGGGACCGACGCCGGTGCGGGTGCGGGCGTCCACGGGATCCGCGGAGGCTGAACGGGCGTCAACGGGATCTGCGGAAGCTGAAGCGGCCATGCGGGAGCCTTCGTGTGACGGGGCGGAGGAAGCGGAAGGAGCGGAGGGAGCGGAGGGAACGTCAGGGCGGTGACGGCACGCAGAGGGGCGAGGGCGCGGAGGGCCGGGCCGACGCCCTGGACGCCCAGGACCAGGCCCAGGAGGACGAAGACGCCGACGACGGTCGCGACACCGGCGGCCAGCGAGACGCCCGGGGCGGCGAACCGGGCCGCGGCCGACGCACCCGCGAGGGTCGCCACCGCCGCCGCCAGCACCGGCCTGCCCAGGTCGGCCAGCACCCGCCGGACACGGACCGGGACGCTGCGCGGGCCCATCCCGGCGAGCAGCAGTGCCGCGGTGACGGTGATGCCGGCGGCGTTGGCGGCGGCGATGCCGCTCACGCCCCACGGGCCGGTCGCGCAGACGCCGACGCCCGCGGTGGTGGCGATGCCCACGGCCATCGCGCCGAGCGGATACCAACTGGCCCGGCCCGCCGAGAAGTAGGAGCGGGCCAGCGCACCCACCACGGTCTGCCCGAGCAGTCCGAGGGCGTACACGCGCATGACGCCCGCGGTCGCCGCCGTGTCGGCCGCCGTGAACGCGCCGCGCTCGAAGAGCAGACCGATGATCTGCGGTGCGCAGGCGACGGCGGTGGCCGTGCCCAGCAGCACCAGGCAGGCCGCCAGCGCCACGTCCCGCTCGACGCGGTCGCGGGCCCGTTCGACGTCGCCGTCGGCCAGCGCACGGGCCACCAACGGGAAGGTGACCGTGCACAGCATCAGCGACAGCGTCATCGGGATCTGGGCCACCTTCTGCGCGTAGTTCAGGTGCGAGATGGCCCCGGAGGGCAGCCCGGAGGCGAGGAAGCGCTCGATGAGGATCTGGGACTGCCGGCACAGCGCGAAGAGCAGGACGGTCGCGAACAGGGCGAGGGCCAGCGGATGGGCGGGGCCCGCGGTGCCCTGCGGCCGCTCGCCGCCGTCCGGGCGCCGCAACTGCCGCAGCAGCGAGGGCACCTGCGCGGCCACCATCAAGACCCCGCCGGCCGCGACCCCGACCGCCGCCGAGCGCACCCCCCAGCGCCCGCCGAGCACGAACATCGCGGTGATGATGCCGGTGTTGTACGCGACGTAGATCGCCGCCGGGGCCAGGAACCGGCGGTGCGCCCGCAGCGCGGCGCTGCAGTACCCGGCGAGCCCGAAGCTCACCACGCAGGTGGCGGTGAGCCGGGTGCAGTCCACGGCCAGGGCGTGGTCCGGCAGGCCCGGCGCCAGCACCCGGACCAGCAGCGGCGCGCAGGCGACGATCAGCGCGCCGACCGCCACGAAGGCCGGTGCGAGCCGGGGCAGCGTCGAGGCGACCAGCGCGCGGACCGGGTCGCCGGGGGCGCCCTGCGCGCGGCGGGCCAGGGCCATGCTGAACATCGGGACCAGCGCGAAGGCCAGCCCGTCCTCGATCAGCAGCGTCGCCGCGAACTCCGGCACCGTCCAGGCCACCAGGAAGGCGTCCGTCTCGCCGCCGGCCCCGAACAGCCGGGCCAGCGCCTGGTCCCGGGCCAGCCCGAGCACCGACCCGGCCACCGAAAGCACGGCCGTGACCAGGGCGGCGCGGGCCAGGAACCCCCCGGAGGACCCGCCCTCGCCGGCCGCCCCGGTGTCCGCCCGCGGCGCGGTGGTCCGGGCCGGCGGGACGGCCGCGGCCGGGTCCGCCGGGGGGAGCGGGGTCGCCTTCACCGCGCCGCCACCTCGGCCCCCGCACCGGAGCCCGGCACGGGGGCCGTGCCGGGCTCCGTACCGGTCTGCGTCGCGGACCCGAGCGCCCACCAGGCGGCCAGTCCGAGGCACACCGCCGTCAGCACGGTCGAGGGGCCGCCGATGTCGGCGTACGCGAAGTCGGTCAGCTGCCACACCAGCAGCCCGCAGGCGACGAACGCGCAGTCCGGCCCGGCCCGCCCGGAGCGCCGCACGGCACGGAGCCTGCGCAGCCCGAGGACGAGCAGCGCCAGCCAGCTTCCGGCGAGCGCCACCAGCCCGATCAGGCCCTGCTCGGCCAGCACCAGCAGATACATGTTGTGCGGGGACAGCAGCGGCTGCCTGCGGTAGCCGGCGCCGGCGCCGTCGGTCTCGCTGCCCGAGGACAGCGCCAGCGAGGCGTGCGCGTCCCGGTGTTCGGGAAAACCCTTCAGCCCCACGCCGGTCAGCGGCCGCTCGTCCCACATGCCGGTCGCCGCCGCCCACATCGTGTAGCGGTCGGTCACCGACTGGTCGGGGGCGTCGGCGACCCGGGTGATGCTGCCGACCCGCTCCTGGAGCATCGCCGTGCCGATCCCGAGGCCGCCCACCAGCACCACCGCCGCCGCGGCCACCGCGGCCCCCACCACCAGCGCCCTGCGCACCCCGGCCAGCAGCAGTTGTACCGCGCACGTCACCGCCGTGGCGATCCACGCCCCGCGGCTGAACGACAGGGCGAGCGGCAGCAGCAGGGCGAGCCCGCACCCGGCGGCGAGCAGCCGGTGCCGCACCGGCTCCCCTCCCAGCGCCAGCCCGAGCGCGCAGACCAGCCCCAGGGAGACGACGGTCGCCATCCCCATCACGTCCTGCGGCCCGAAGGTGCCCACGGCCCGGATCGCCTCGCCGCGGTACGAGGCGCCGGTCCCGGTGACGTACTGGTGCACACCGAGGGCCCCCTGCCAGAGCGCCAGCCCGACCATCGACCAGGCGAGCAGCCGTACGTCGTCCCGGCCGCGGATCAGCAGCAGTACGGCGGCGGGGACGAGGACGAAGACCTGGAGGTAGCGGCCGAGTCCGGCGAGCCCGGCCCCCGGCGAGGCGGCGCCCGCGGCGGCGACGGCCAGCCCGAGCACCGGCAGGCCCAGCACCACGGCCGCCGTACGGGACAGCGGGCGCCGCCGGTCGCGCACCAGCCGCAGCGCGCAGTACAGCACCGCCAGCGCGGAGGCCGCGTCGGCCGGATGCGCGCCGCCCCCGTCGTCCGGCGCCACCGGCAGGGCGAGCAGCGCGACGACCGCGACCACGGCCAGCACGGGAGGCAGCCGCCGCACACGGGCCGCGGAGCGCAGGGGCAGGGCGTGGCTCACCGCGCTCAGCTCCCCGTGGGGCGCACGAGCGCGGCGGCCGTGCGCAGCAGGATGCAGAACGTCCTGCCACAGCGACCAGTCGTCGATGTAGGCGTTGTCGAAGCGGGCCCGGTCCTCGATGGAGGTGTCCCCGCGCAGCCCGTTGATCTGGGCCAGGCCCGTGATGCCGGCCGGCATCCGGTGGCGGGCGGCGTAACCGGGGTAGGTCTGGCTGAACCGGGCCACGAAGTACGGGCGTTCGGGCCGCGGGCCGACCAGGCTCATGTCGCCCCGGAAGACGTTCCACAGCTGGAGCAGCTCGTCGAGCGACGTGCGCCGCAGGAAACGGCAGAACCACGGCATCCGCCGCTCGTCCGCCACGCTCCACCGGGTCGCCGCCTCGTGCTCGTCGGCCGGGCGGTGGGTGCGGAACTTCAGCAGCGTGAAGGGCCTGCCGTCCTTGCCGACGCGCTCCTGCCGGAACAGCACCCCGGGCCCGCCGATGATCCGCACCAGCGTCGCGCAGACCAGCAGCAAGGGGCTCAGCAGCAGCAACAGCGCCCCGGACACCGTCACGTCCAGCACCCGCTTCCCGACGCCGCCCGGCCGCCGCGGCCCGGCCTTGAGACGCCGGCAGGAGAACCCGGCGAGGCGGTCACGGGGGGTGTGCGCGGGGGCGGGGGCGTCCGTGTGCGAGGGGGTGTCCGCGTCGACCTCCCACAGCACGCAGCCCGACTCGGCCAGCGTCCGCAGAAGCGGTGCCTGCCGGGCCCGTACGGAGGGGTCCACGGCCAGTACGTCCCGCACGCCGTTCTGCACGACCGCCCGCCGCGCCTCCTCGCCCGTGGTCAGCACCGGCAGGCCCGCGGCGGCGCCCGGGTCGTCGGTGACGATCCCGACCGGGCGCACCCCGCAACGCGGGTGGCGCAGCACCGCCGAGGCCACCCGCTGCGCGGTCGCGGCGGGCCCGACGACGAGGGCCGCGCGTGGACGGTTCGCCAGCGCCGTGCGGCGCCGCAGATGCACGACACCCCGGCCGGCGCAGCCCGCCGCCGCGTGCAGGAGGAAGCCGCAGAGCAGGGTGCGGACGGACAGCGCGTGCGGCGGGGCGTACGCCGCGACGAGCGCCGCCAGCGTCAGCCAGAGCACCGCGATCCGGCCGCACAGGGCGGGCAGGTCGTCCAGTACACCCGGCAGCCGCCGGGCCGGGTGCGGGCGCAGCAGCAGCGAGGCGGCGACCAGCAGGGTCGTGAGCAGCGGCTGGTGCGGGGTGCCGGTGAGGACCAGCGAGCCCGGCAGGGCCGCCGTGCCGTCCGCGACGAGCAGCGGCAGCGGGGAATCCGGCCGCGGCGCGGGGCGCCCGGCGGAGAACCGGACGCCCGCGGTGCCGGCGCGCTGCGGCAGCACCGAGACGGAGGACGAGCCGAGGTCGCGTGGCTGGCCGGCGGGGGTGGGGACGGTGCGTTCCGCGGTCACGGGTGGGTCGACTCCCTGTACTCGATGGGCACGACGACCGACCGCCCCACGGCCACGGGCCGGTCGCCGGGGGCGGTGCGGGGGTCGGTTGTTCGCACGTTGCCGGGGGCCGTGCGCGGTCCGGTCGTTCGCGTGTCGTCGGGGGTGGTGTGCGAGGCGGTTGTCCGGGGGGTGTCGGGGGTGGTGGCTCGGGTGCTGCTGCCGGGAGTGGTGCGTGGGGTGGGCGGTCGGGTGGCGCCCAGGGGGGTGTCGCGGGTGGTGTGCGGGCCGGTCGTTCGGGGGGCGTCGAGGACGGTGTCGTACAGCGTGGTGATCGCCGCGGCCGTGTGCCGTACGTCGTGGGTGGAGCGGACGTGCGCGTGTCCCCGGCGGCCGAGGGACGCGCGCAGCGGTGCGTCGAGGAGCAGGCCGGTGACCGCGTCGGCCAGTGCCGTGGGGTTCTCGGGCGGGACCAGGCAGTGCGGCACGAGCGCGGGCGGCAGCCCCTCGCGGGCACCGTCCACGTCGGTCACCACCACGGGCCGCCCACAGGCCATCGCCTCCAGCGGGGCCAGGGCCATGCCCTCCCAGCGCGACGGCAGTACGACCAGATCGGCGGCCCGGTACCAGGCGGCGGCGTCGGCGACGGCACCCGTGAACATCACGGACGCCGGGGAGTCCTCACCGGGGCGGGCTCCCGGGGCCTGTCCGGCACCGAGGAGGCCGGCCGGGTCCGGTGCGGCGTCGAGGAGGCCGTACGCCGAGGCGCGGGCGGTCAGCCGGGGGCGGTCCGGGCCGTCGCCGACCAGGACCAGCCGGGCGCCCGGCACCCGCGCCAGCACCGACGCCCACGCGGCCAGCAGCACGTCCTGGCCCTTCTGCCGGCACAGCCGCCCCACGCAGACCACCAGCGGGGCGCGCGGGGACCGTACGCCGTGCACGGCGCCGGTGTCGGCGCCCGCCCGGAAGTGGTCCAGGTCGATGCCGTTCGGGATCACCGACCAGCGCCCGCGGACCCCGGCCCGCACCCCGCGCAGCCGCTCCGCCTCACTCACGCACACCGTCCGCGCCGACCACCGCGCGCCCCACCGCTCCCAGCCGAGCGCGAGCAGCGCGGCGGCCCCGCCGACCGCCTCGAACGACCAGGCGTGCGGCTGGAACACGGTCGGGACCCGCCCCCGTACGGCGAGCCGCCCCGCCAGACCGGCCTTCGCACTGTGCGCGTGCACCAGATCGGGCCGTACGTCCTCGATCACGCGGGCCAGCCGCCGCACCTCCGGCACCAGCGCCGGACCCGGCGACCGTGTCGCCCGCCAGTGCCGCACATCGGCGCCCAGGGCCCGGAGCCGGTCCGCGAGGGATCCGTCGGGACAGGCGACGGCGACGCGAAGGCCGGCGGCGAGCTGAGCCCGCGTCAGATCCGTCACGACCCGGGCGACCCCGCCGTCCACCGGCTGTGTGACATGCAGAACCCCTGGGCGGGCGCCGGGCGGTGGCAGATGCATGCGCGTTTCCTCGCTCACGGAAGATGCTCGGGACGGGCGGGAACGCGTCTCACCGCAGGTGCCGGCCGTGGTGCAACAGGGATGCGTCGAATGGTGTGGGACTCTAGCCGCAATCCGTACTAATACGCCGAAACCGGGCAACTGTGTTGGATTTGTGAACGCCGGTCTGCCGTCAGATCACCCCTTTGGCGGCACAACTCGCGCGGATGCCACGCGTTGACACTGCGCCGGGCACCCGCCCGGATGTTTGTGACAACCCCAAGGAGCACTTCTCCATGTCGCGTATCGCGAAGGGCCTGGCCCTGACCTCCGTCGCCGCCGCCGCGGTGGCGGGCACCGCCGGTGTCGCCGCTGCCGACAGCGGCGCGCAGGCCGTCGCCGCCCACTCCCCGGGCGTCCTGTCCGGCAACGTGGCACAGATCCCGGTCCACATCCCGGTCAACGTCTGCGGCAACACCATCGACATCGCCGGTCTGCTGAACCCGGCGTTCGGCAATCAGTGCGTGAACGACTGACGTCGGACTCGAAACTCCCCGCACCGGCCGTCCCTGCCGTGGTTCCTCCGCGCACGGGCGGCCGGTTCGCGTTGCCGCGCGGACGGCGGTGTGCCGCCCCGAACGGGGGGTGCGTGCGCCCGCCCGGTTGCAGAGCGCCATGGCCGCTTCCACGGTGGGCAGACGACCCCGACGCACACCGAAAGGAACCCCCATGCGTCTGCCCGCACGGCGAATCGCCACGTCCGTTCTCTGCGCCGGCCTGCTGATCGGTCTCTCCGGTCCGGCGGTGACGGCGGCCGACGGCGAATCGGTCCGGGAACGCACCCACGCGGCGTCCCGCGCCCCCCTCCCCGACGCGGAGGAACTGCAGAGCCAGGTCGGCAGCCTGGCCGGCCTCGGCGGAGTGCTCGCGCCGGTCACCGACCTGCTCGACGCCGTCCTCAAGGCCGACAACGGCAAGCTCTCCGCCACCGACGCGGACAAGCTCGCCGCCGCCGTCAAGGACGCCCTCGCCAAGGCCGACGCGGCGGGCACCGGCACCGAGGGCGCGGTCACCACGCCGGGCACGGACACCGAGGGCGCGGCCACCGCGCCGGAGGCCGGGGCGCCGGTCACGCTGCCGGCTCCCGTCGGGGCCGCGAGCGGTGACGAGAACACCGCGGCGTCCGGCCCGACCGCCACCGCGCACGCCGCCCTGCGGAAGCAGATCGACGCCCTGGTGAAGGCCACCACCTCCGGCAACGCCGAACAGGTGAGCCCGGCCGTCAAGGACGTGGTGACCGGCGTCGTCAACGTCGTCGCCGCCACGCTGGTCGGCGGCGGGCTGCCCGCCGGGGACCTGGCCGCTCTGCCCGCGCTGCCGAACGCACCGGAGGCCACCACGCCGGACGCCACCGCCCCGCAGGCGCCTGCACCGGAGACCGTACCGGCCAACCCGCAGCCGGCGGACCCCTCCTGACGCTGCGGATCCACGGCGTCCGGGCCGTCGTGCCGCCCCCTTCGCGGGTTGGTGCGGCGGCCCTTCACGTGTTCGAGGGATCGGGGGACCCGGAGATCTCATATGTCTTCCGGACACGGGGTTTCCGCGCCCGGCGCAGGTCGTTAGGGATGGCGTCAGCATTCTCTCCGGTGACGCGAGTCGCCGAGGAAAGGAGCACGATGAAGTCCCTCAAGGCCGCCGCCGTCGTCGCCGGTTCCCTGGTCGCCGCCGGCTCCGCCGTGCCCGCGTTCGCCCACGACACCGCCGACCTCACGCCCACCAGCCTCAACGGCGCAGTGAACACGCTGACCGCGGAGCCCATCAACGTGATGCCGCTGAAGCACCAGTCGGACGCGCTCGACACCGAGAACAAGGACTCCGTGCTGCACACCGTGAAGGGCGCGACCACCCAGCTGAACTCCGCGAGCGGCCTGCTCGGCGGCCTCCCGCTGGGCGGCTGAGCCACCCCGCGCGCTCCGCCCGGTGGGTGTGGTCCTGCTCCGACTGGCCCTGTACGCGGTGACCGAGGGGCCCGCCGTTCGGTTAGCGGTGCGGATCACCGGAACCGGACGAGGAGCGAGCCATGGTCGTCAGTACGGGCAGAGCGACGAGCGACGCGGAGCGGGAACGGGAGGCGGTGGGTCCGGCGAGAGGCGGGCCCGCGCACGGGACACGGCGGCAGATGATGCGGGGGCTGCTCGCCCCGGCCCTCGCCGTGGCCCTCGCGCCCCTGATCGCCGCCTCCCGGCCCGCCGAGGCCGATACCCCCAAGGGCGAGCCGGGAGCCATGGGCCCCGAGCCGCGGTCCGCCACGGGCGTTGAACCCGCCGAGATTGCCGAGAGCGCCGAGACCGCAGAGATCGCCGAGAGCAACACCGCGTTCGACGAGACCTACCGCGGGCGCCGCATCCACGGCATCCGGTCCGCCGGGGGGCGGGCCCTCGGCGCCGGCACCTGGCACGTCACCGTGGACGGGCGGCCGCTGCATCTGATGCGCCGGGCAGACGGCAGCTGGGTGAGCATGGTCGACCACTACCAGTCGTACCCCACCCCGCTCGCCGCGGCCCGCGGCGCCGTCGACGAACTCGGCCCCGGCGAGCGCCTGCGCGACACGCCCGCGGGCCACGACCACTCCGGGGGGCGGCATGGCGTACACGCGTAAGGACGTCAGCACGCTGACCGCCGCCGAGAAGCGACGGTTCGTCAAGGCGCTGCTGGAGATCAAACGGCGTGGCGAGTACGACGAGTTCGTGCGCACCCACATCGAGTACTACGTCTCCGACGGCGAGAGGGGGCTGCGTACGGCGCACATGGCCCCGTCCTTCCTGCCCTGGCACCGCCGGTTCCTGCTGGACCTGGAGGAGGCGCTGCGCCGGGTCGACTCCTCGGTCACCGTGCCGTACTGGGACTGGACGAAGAACCGCACCGGCACGTCGGTGCCCTGGACCGCCGACCTCCTCGGCGGCACCGGGCGGCGTTCCGACCACCGGGTCACCACCGGGCCCTTCGCCCACGCCGAGGGCAACTGGACCCTCAAGGTGAACGTCACCGACACCGCGTACCTCACCCGGGACCTCGGACGCGCCGCCGACCCCATCGCGCTGCCCACCAAGAGCGACCTGGAGTGGGCGCTCGACGACCCGGCGTACGACACCGCGCCCTGGGACTCCACGGTCGGCAAGGGGTTCCGCAACAAGCTGGAGGGTTGGGGGAGCGGCAGCGGCAGCGTCTCCTGGCGCAACCACAACCGCGTGCACCGCTGGGTCGGCGGGGCCATGGTCGGCGGCGCCTCCGTCAACGACCCGGTGTTCTGGCTGCACCACGCCTTCATCGACCTCCAGTGGTCCCGCTGGCAGGCCCGCCACCGGGGCGCCCGCTATCTGCCGGCCGAGCCTCCCGGTCTGGGCAACGCACAGCGCGGGCGGGTCGTCGCCCGGCACGAGAAGCTGCCGCCGTGGGACGTGACGCCGGACGCGCTGGAGGACCACAGCAAGATCTACCGGTACGCCTGAGAGGACAACTGGGAGGAAAACACCGCGCCCGGGAGGAAAAGGGAGGAGCCCCGGCTGGGAAGGCCGGGGCTCCTCGGGTGCCTGGAGGACTCAGCCGCCGTAGCCACCGCTCTTCTGGTGGGTGTCGCCGTTGACGCAGGCGTTGCCGAAGGCCGGGTTCAGCAGGCCGATCACGTCGATGGTGTTGCCGCACAGGTTGACCGGCACGTGCACCGGAACCTGGATGACGTTGCCGGACAGGACGCCGGGCGAGCCGACGGCGGCGCCCTCCGCGCCCGCGTCCGCCATGGCCAGGCCGGTGCCGCTGAGCACCACGGCACCGGCGCCGAGGGCCATTCCGGCAACCTTCGCGATGCGAGACATCACGTTCTCCTTCTGACTCGGGGAGCACGGCAGCAGGACGCGCCACCGCACTGCCGGTTCAACGCATCCGGTCGAGGCGGGTCACGGGGGGAATGTGAGGATCACCCTTTTTGAACAGAGGGAGGGGTGAGGGAGGGGTGAGACACCCGCGCCGGAACGGCGGAATCTACGGGCGTCCGGGCCGCCGGCGTACGGGGGAGCCCGCGAGGTGGGCCTGGATCGCCTCGACTGCCTGGCCGTAGTACGTGGCGTAGTTGGCCTGCGAGACATAGCCGAGGTGCGGCGTCGCGAGCAGGCGCGGGGCGGTGCGCATCGGGTGGCCGGCCGGGAGCGGCTCGGTGTCGAAGACGTCCACGCCCGCGCCGGCGATGCGGCCCTCGCGCAGGACGGTGAGCAGGGCGTCCTGGTCGACGATCGCCGCGCGCGAGGTGTTGACCAGGTAGGCCGTCGGCTTGAGCAGGGCCAGTTCGGCGGGACCGAGCAGGCCGCGGGTGCGGTCGCCGAGCGCCAGATGGACGGAGACGAAGTCGGCCGTCGCGAGCAACTCCTCCTTGGAGGGGGCGAGTTCGACGCCGACCTCGTCGGCGCGCTGCCGGGTGAGGTGCTGGCTCCACGCGCTCACCCGCATGCCGAAGGCGAGGCCGACGTGGGCCACCCGGCTGCCGATCCTGCCGAGGCCCAGCAGTCCGAGCCGGCGGCCGTGCAGGTCGGCGCCCACCGTCTGCTGCCAGGGGCCGCCCGCGCGCAGCGCGCCGCTCTCCCGCACGATGCCGCGGGCCAGGCCCAGCAGCAGGGCCCAGGTCAGTTCGACGGGCGGGGTCGAGGAGGACGCCGTACCGCACACGGTGACGCCGTGCGCGTCGGCGGCGGCGTAGTCGATGACGCTGTTGCGCATGCCGGAGGCGACGATCAGCCGCAGCCGGGGGAGCCGGGCGATCAGCGATCCGGGGAAGGGCACGCGTTCGCGCAGCGTGACCACGATGTCGAAGTCGGCGAGCGCGGCGGCGAGGGCGTCCTCGTCGGTGACATGGGTGTCGAAGGAGACGACGTCCACGTCGCCCGCGACCGGGGACCAGTCGGCGACCTCGGTCGCCACCCGCTGGAAGTCGTCGAGCACCGCGCAGCGCAGTCGCACGTCGTCCGGTCCCTCTCGCCGAGCGGGCAGTGACGCCCCGGCGGGGCGCGGCGCCCAAGGATAGCGGCCCGGCCCGCAGGGGCGTCAGCCGGCCGCAGCCACCGCACCGACGGCCGGCACACGCAGCATCCGCAGGGCCGTACCGACACCGGTGACCAGGGTCGCTCCCGCGGCGACCGCCACGATGCCCAGCCAGGCCCCCGGCCCCTGGTCCGGCAGGAGGGCGGAGGTGCGCACCGAGTTGAACGGCAGGATTCCGGCGACGGCGGCCACGCTGCCGAAGAACACTCCGAACACCGTGAGCACCAGGGCCTCCACGCCCACCATGCCCAGCACCTGACCCGGCGTCGCCCCGGCAAGGCGCTGCTGGCCGAACTCCCGGCGGCGGTACGAGGTCGCGGCGTACAGGCTGTTGATCAGCATGATGCACGAGAAGACCGCGATGATGCCGACGACCGTGAGGTTGAGGGTCTCCAGGTTCTTGTCCTCGACGGACCGGGTGAGGCCGGATGCCTTGATCGTGTCGTTCTCGATGAACTGCATGTACAGCGTTCCGGTCGCGATGCCGGTGAACAGCACCAGCGGCATCAGCATGCCGGACAACTGCGCCACGCGCTGCCGCATGTTGTGCACGGCCAGATGACCGCTCGCCCCGAACAGCGCGCTCAGCGGACGTTCCAGCCGGCCGAGCACGGCCCGCAGCAGCGACGGCGAGAAGACGGCGAGCCCGACGGCGAGGAGGATCGCGCCGTACGCCGGGGCGGCCATCAGGGCGGGGTCCGTCGCGTCGAACGAGAACGTGGCGCACACGGCCGCCGCCCCGCCGACGAGCGCCGCCCATCCGCCCAGCCTCCGTGCCCGTCCGGAGGACGTGGCGGTGCCGGCCGCGGCTCTCGTCGCCCGGCGGACCGCGAGGAAGGCGGCACCCGTCGAGGCGGCCACGGTGACGCCGAATCCCGTGCCCAGCGCGATGGGCCCGAACACGTGGTCCACGTCCTCGGCGACCTGTCCGCTGTCCTGGAAGGCTCCCAGCAGGGCGTGTCCGCCGAGCATCGCGGGGCCGACGGCCGGCAGCGCGGCCACCACGGCGACCGCGGCGGCCTCGCCGACGACCATCCACCGGATCTGTGCCGGGGTCGCGCCGGCGCTGCGCAGCAGGGCGATCTCCTCGCCGCGTTGGCGGACGTTGACGGTCAGCGTGGACGCGACGGCGAAGAACACCAGCAGAGTGCCGTAACCGCCCACCACACTCGCGGCGAGGCCGAGCGACTCGGAGCTGACGTGGTCGACACCCGGCGCTCCCGCGGTGTCGTGCATCGAGTTGAACACCATGATGATCGTGGCGCCGAGGAACGCGGCGAGCAGCGTGGCGACGAAGCGCCCGGGACGGTGCCTGACGGAACGCATGGCCAGGAAGAACACGGCTCACACCTCCAGCTCGACGCCGTCGCCCGCGTGGTCGCCGAGGTGCGCGAGCCGCTCGGCGACGCGGTCCACGCTCGGCGCGGTCATCCGCCCGGCCAGCCGGCCGTCCGCGAGGAACAGCACGGAGTCGGCGTACGAGGCGGCCACCGGATCGTGCGTCACCATGACGACGGTCCGGCCGTGCAGCCGCACCGCCTCCTGCAACAGCCGCAGCACGTCCCCGGCGCTGCGCGTGTCGAGCGCCCCGGTCGGCTCGTCCGCGAAGACCACGCTGGGCTCGGTGACCAGCGCGCGGGCGATGGCGACGCGTTGGCGCTGGCCGCCGGAGAGCTGATCGGGCAGAGCGTCGGCACGGTTGCCGAGACCGACCTGGGTAAGGATCTCCCGGGTCCGGTCCCCGTCGACACGCCGCCCGGCCAGCCTGAGCGGCAGCACCGTGTTCTGGGCCACGGTGAGCGTGGGCAGCAGGTTGTACTGCTGGAAGACGAAGCCGATGCGCCGACGCCGGAACTTGGTCAGCGCGGCCTCGCTGCCGCCCGTCATCTCCTCGCCGTCCACCACGACCGTCCCGCTGTCCGGCCGCTCAAGCCCGGCCGCGCACTGCAGGAGGGTGGACTTGCCGGAGCCGGACGGCCCCATGACGGCGGTGAAACTCCCCGAGGGAAGGCTCAGGCCGACCCCGTCCAGGGCGGTCACGGCCGCCTCCGCGGTGCCGTAGACCTTGCGCACCTCGACCAGGCGCAGCGCCTCGGCGCTCCGGGCGGGCCCTGACCCGCTCGTACGACGCGACATCGGCAGTCCTCTCCATCGGTCACCGGGCGCGCACCGCGCCACCCCCATGACGCTATGGACCACGTCCCGCCGGCGCACTGGGCCCATGACCCGAGTACGGGGTGGTGGTGGGTACACCTCGGAGGGGGGAACGGGCGCCGTCCTGCTGCGAGGCGCCCCGGCATGCCTGAGTGGCTTGTCGTCCGGGGTGGCCTCCTCGGCCCACTCGGCGATGGTTCAGCAGTTCTCACGCGGCGGGTCCGACTGGCAGCCGGAGCACCAACCGTCCGGCCCTGCACCGGGGTTCGACTCGCGTGAACCGGCCTGCGATCCGGCTCAACATCCCTCGAACGCCTCCTGCCGGCGGGCAGGGCCTACGCTGGGGCCTGCGGCCACCGCATGATCGGTGTTCGTCTGCCGTCCTGGACAGGAGGACACTTGCAGCGTGGCGAAGTCTGGTGGGTCGAGTTCGACGAGCGGCGGCTGGTCGTACTGCTGTCGGCGGACGACGCGTCCGGGATCCGGGCGATGCAGGTCGTCGCGCCGGCGGGCGTCGACATCAGCGGTCTGGGCGTCGAAGTGCACGTAGGCGCCGTGGAAGGGCTGCCTTTTGAGGGCGTACTGCGGTTCGCGTTCCCGCGTCCAGGCTTCACCCCCTGCACGTGGCTGACCACCATGTCCCGGGACGACCTGATCGAGCGGGCAGCCGTTCTGCCCTCCGCGAAGCTCGGCGAGATCGAGGATGCCCTCCGCATGTCCCGGTGAACTCGCGTAGGCGGACAAGGCCCTTCCGCGGTGTGGTCGATCTTGGCCGGATGATCGACACCGGCCGTCCGACTCCTCGGCGCCCTCACCGTCGAGATCACGAAATACGGCTGGAGTACGAGCGGTCATTGCGAGCGGTGCAACAGACGGCGCGGCGAACCTGCTCGGGCGTGTGCTACCGGTCGTGCAGGATCTTGGGGCGCGTGACCGGCACGATGGTGATCAAGTTTTCGAGGCCCTTGAAGTCGTCGGGGTTGGTGGTGAAGAGGGGGAGTTCTTCGGCGGCCGCGACAGCCGCGATCATCAGGTCGGCCACGCGCCGGCGGGGTTTGCGACCTGCGGAGACGACGGCGGCGCAGATTCTGCCGTAGAAGCGGGCCGCCTCCACGTCGAAGGGGATGGGGTCGAATTCGTTCTCTGCGCGCTGCAAGACGTCCATGCGGCGGGCTCGTTCGGCATGATCGTCGTAGTCGCTCTGCTCATTGCTACCGCGTACCTGGTGGGGGCCCGCGGAGAGTTCGGCGAGGGTGATGGCGGCGATGGCCACCTCGGCGGGCAGTTCGTCGGCGTTGATCCACCTGCGCAGGATCATGATGTTCGTGTCGAGCAGACCCTGCTCGTGCTCAACGGCCATACGGGTCGTCCAAATCCTGCTCGACGGCGTCGTCCTGGTCGTCACGGAAGGCGTCCAGGGAGATGTCGGGTGCGGTGCGCGACATGGCCGCGAACTCGGCGCGGGGGACGAAACGGCGACGGCGCCGCAGCGGGACAAGCTCGCCCACATGATGCCCGTCACGAGTGACCGTGAAGGCCTGTCCGCCTTGGACGGCGTCCATGATCTCTTTGGAGCGAGTGCGTAGATCGCGCTGAGTGATCTCGGGCTGCGCTGTCATGACGACCACGATAGCGAATATGTGCTACATGGTGCTACGTGGTGCTGCGCGCTTGCTCTTGGGATGATGCGCATCCGGACATGAAAGAACCCCTCACGCGTTTCCGCAGGTGAGAGGTTGCGAAGCGCCCCCGGCAGGACTCGAACCTGCGGCCAAGCGCTTAGAAGGCGCCTGCTCTATCCACTGAGCTACGGGGGCCTGGTGTGGTGGCCTCGGTCGTGGTGCCCGGTGTGGGCCGATCCGTGACGCTGCCGGGAACAAGGATAGGGCTCCCGACTCCATGTCCCTGACGCTTCACCTCCGTGGCTCGATGTGGAGGTTCGGTGAAGCGGTCCTGATAATCGCAGGCAGGTACGAATCGTGCATCGCTTTTGGTGCCTCGCGCATCGGGTGTTGTGCACTCGTTATGCCTGGACTGCCCTCGCGTCCCAGTAGTCCCTTGCGCCCGGAGTGTCTGGTCGGCGCGCAGACATGCCCATATGCTTCAGAATTCCCCTAAAATTGGGCATTCTTCCCATGTGGTGACCTTGGACGTACGGCCTCAGCTGCTCGACGCACTCTCCGCCCTGCGCGACCGTGTCGCGGCCGCACGCTTCCCGTTGCCCCTGTCGGGGGCTCCACGCGCGCGTGCCAACCGCGACGAACTGCTCGCGCAGCTCGACGACTACCTGGTGCCCCGGCTGAAAGACCCCGAAGCGCCGCTGCTGGCCGTGGTGGGCGGCTCCACCGGCGCCGGGAAGTCCACCCTGGTGAACTCCCTCGTGGGGCGCCGGATCAGCGAGGCGGGCGTGCTGCGGCCCACCACCCGGACGCCGGTGCTGGTGTGTCATCCGGAGGACCACCACTGGTTCAGCGGCATGCGGGTGCTGCCCGACCTCACGCGCGTGTGGGTGCCCCACCGGGAACCCGACGACGACCTGCTCCTGCCGGGTGAGAACCCCGCGCGCGTGCTGCGCGTCGAGACCGCCGACACCCTGCCGCCCGGCATCGCCCTCCTGGACGCCCCCGACGTTGACTCCCTCGTCGCCGACAACCGCGTCCTGGCCGCCGAGCTGATCTGCGCCGCCGACATCTGGGTGATGGTCACCACCGCCGCCCGGTACGCCGACGCGGTGCCCTGGCATCTGCTGCGCACCGCCAAGGAGTACGACGCCACCCTGGTCACCGTGCTCGACCGGGTGCCCCACCAGGTGGTGTCGGAGGTCTCGCGGCAGTACGGGGCCCTCCTCACCAAGGCCGGGCTCGGCGACGTACCCCGCTTCACCGTGCCCGAACTGCCCGAGTCGGCCTGGGGCGGCGGCCTGCTGCCGGCCACCGCCGTGGCGCCGCTGCGGGCCTGGCTCGCCCACCGGGCACAGGACTTCGAGGCCCGGCACCACACCATGGCCCGTACGGCGCACGGCATCCTGGAATCCCTCAAGTCCCGGATGCCCGAGCTGGCCGGCGCCACCGCCGCCCAGTACGCCGCCGCGCTGCGGCTCACCGCCGCCGTCGACGCCGCGTACGACGGCGAGCACGCGCGCGTGCAGGGTCGTTTGCAGGCGGGCGCCGTACTCGCCGGGGACGCGCTGAAGCGCTGGCGGGCCTTCCCGCTCGACTGCTCCCCCGAGGAACTCCTCGACTCGCTGGTGGAGAGCCTGAGCACCCTGCTGCTGTGCGCCGTCACCGCCGCCGACGAACGCGTCGACGAGGCCTGGCGGCGCGAACCGGCGGCGGGCGCCCCCGAACTCGCCGCCCCCGACACCGTCCCGGAGAGCGCCGAGCACCGTATCGGGATGGCCGTACGGCGGTGGCGGCGCGAGCTGGAGGAATACGCCGAGGAGGAGGTGCGCGAGCTGGACCGGAGCATGGCGCCGGACCCCGGGACGGTCGCCGGCCTGGTCGCCACCGTGCTGCTGGGCGGGCGCCGGGCGCGTGTCGCCGGGGAGCGGCTCGCCGAACGGATCGGCGCCCACGGCGCGCTGAGGCTGCGCGACCGGGGCGGGCGGCTGCTCGAGGAACACGTCGACCGGGTCATGCACGTCGAGCGCGAACGCCGGCTGGCGCCGCTCGACGGGCTGGAGGTCAACCCCGAGCCACAGGCCGAACTCATCGCCGCGCTGTCCGTACTGCAGAAGGAGAGGTGACCGGTGACCGCCGTCACTGACCAGGACCCCACCGAGCACACCGACGACCCGCCGGAGGAGGAGCGCCGGACGGACCGGGCGGACCGGGCGGGGCGTTCCGCCGGGGAGGAGGCCCCCGGGGCGAAGGACGCCGCCGCCACGGACGCCGGGCAGGAGACACGCCCGAGGGAGCGCGGGAGCGCGCGCGTAAACGGCTCCCACGCGCGCGTGGAGGACGCGGGGGCGTCCCGCCGGGAAGGGGACGCGGACCGGGACGGGAGCAGGGGGGACGAGCGTGAAGGACGTACGCAGCGAGGGGGACACCGGGGGTCCCAGGCGCCCGTGGAGCCCAAGGAGCGTGGGGCGGCCCGGGAGCGTACGGGTGGCAGGGACGAGCGTACGGGTGGCAGGGACGGGGAAGGCGCCTGGGGCGACGGGCTGATCGCGCGGCGGGTGGACGAGAACGGCGCGGCGGAGCAGTACGCCGTACTGCCCAGCAGGCCCGCCGCCTCCTCGACCGCCCTGATGCCGCTGGCGTACGACGGACATCTCAGGTCGCGGCTCGACGCGCTGCGCGAGCTGGTCGGGCTCTCCCGCACCCGGCTCGACGGCGACACCCTGGCCGAGGCGGGCCGGGTCCTCGACGAGGCCGCCGCGCGGCGCAGGCTCTCCGGGCAGCACACCGTCGTCGCCATCGCCGGCGCGACCGGCAGCGGCAAGTCGCAGCTGTTCAACACGCTCGCCGGGGTGACGATCTCCGAGACCGGCGTACGCCGGCCGACCACCGCGGCCCCCATCGCGTGCAGTTGGAGCGACGGCGCGGCCAGCCTCCTGGACCGGCTCGGCATCCCCGGCCGGCTGCGCCGCCGCCCGCTCCAGCACCCGGACGCCGAATCGCCGCTGCGCGGGCTGGTCCTGATCGACCTGCCCGACCACGACTCGGCGGCCGTGCAGCACCGCGAACAGGTGGACCGCATCCTGGCCCTGGTCGACGCCGTCATCTGGGTCGTCGACCCGGAGAAGTACGCCGACGCCGTGCTCCACGAGCGCTATCTGCGGCCGATGGCGGGCCACGCGGAGGTCACCTTCGTCGTCCTCAACCAGGTCGACCGGCTGCCCGGCGAGGCCGCCGAACAGGTCCTCGACGACCTGCGCCGCCTGCTCGACGAGGACGGCATCGCCCTGGGGGAGTACGACGAACCCGGCGCCACCGTGCTCGCCCTGTCCGCGCTCACCGGGGAGGGCATCGGCGAACTGCGCGAGGTGCTCGGCCAGTTCGTCGCCGAACGGCACGCCCCGGCACGCCGTATCTCGGCCGACGTGGACGCCGCCGCCCGGCAACTGCGGCCCGTGTACGTCACCGGGCGCAGTTCCGGGCTCAGCGAGGAGGCGCGGGACGAGTTCGCGGACCGGCTCGCGGACGCGGTGGGCGCCACCGCGGCGGGCGAGGCGGCCGAACGCGCGTGGCTGCGCAACGCCAACCGCGCGTGCGGCACACCCTGGCTGCGACTGTGGCGCTGGTACCACGACCGGCGCGGACCCGCCACGGGCCGGCTCTCCGCGCGCGCCCAGGCGGACGAGGAGGCCACGGCCCGTCAGCGCGTCGAACAGGCGGTGCGTACGGTGGCCGACCGGGCGTCGGCCGGACTGCCCGCGCCGTGGGCGCAGGCGATGCGCGAGGCGGCCGTCCGGGGCGCCCAGGGACTCCCCGAGGCCCTGGACGAACTGGCGGTGCGCACGGGGCAGCCGCCGGGGCGTCCGCCGCGGCCGGGGTGGTGGCCGGTTGCCGTGCTGGCCCAGGCGTCCATGACCCTGCTCCAGGTGGTGGGCGGCCTGTGGCTGCTGGGCCAGATCATCGGCTTCATGTCGCCGAACCTCGGTGTGCCGGTGCTGCTGATGGTGGCCGGCATCGTCGGCGGCCCCCTCATCGAGTGGAGCTGCCGCCTGGCGGCACGCGGACCGGCCAGGCGCTACGGCCACGAGGCGGAACGCCTGTTGCGGGAGGCGGCCGCCGGATGCGGCCGGGCCAGAGTGCTGGATCCGCTGGCGGCGGAACTGCTGCGGTACCGGGAAGTGCGGGAGCAGTACGGGCGGGTCACGGGGGTAGGGGCCGCGGCGCGGTAGGGACGGGGACCCCGGACGGGGACCCCGGACGGGGACCCCGGACGGAGACCCCACCCGCAGGAGTGGCGGAGTTTTCCACAGGCCCGGGGCCGGTCCACAGCCCTCTGCGGGGCGGCTCGGAAGGAGGCAGTCTGGCTTCGCGGCCGTACGGGACAGACCCGTACGGGAGGGAGGACTCGCGATGAACGAGACGATGATCTGCGCCGTGGGCAACGTGGCCACGCAGCCGGTGTTCCGGGACCTGGTGAACGGGCCGTCGGCCCGGTTCCGGCTGGCGGTCACCGCGCGGTACTGGGACCGGGAGAAGGGCACCTGGACGGACGGCCACACCAACTTCTTCACGGTGTGGGCCAACCGGCAGCTCGCCACCAACGCCGCGGCGTCGTTGACGGTGGGCGACCCCGTCGTCGTCCAGGGCCGGTTGAAGGTGCGCACGGACGTGCGCGAGGGGCAGAACTGGACCTCGGCGGACATCGACGCGGTGGCCATCGGCCACGACCTCGCACGCGGCACTGCGGCGTTCCGCCGGACCGGCAGGGCGGAGGCGTCGGCCTCCCCACCGCAGCCGGAGCCCAACTGGGAGACCCCGGCGGGGGAGCCGGCCGACCCGGCCCCCCAACAGCGGCCGGAAGCCGCCGCGGTGGCCTGACACCGCCGAACCACCTGCCGGCCGATGCCGCCGAAGCCGGAATCCACTGGGTCCGCTGAATACGCCGGATCACCGATCCATCGGAACTGCCCGAAGTACGGCTTATAGGCGAATGCGCCCGGGTAAACGCGGGTGGATTTGTCGATAAGCCCAGCTCACGGACGCTGTCGGCGATAACGATTCCGAGTCGGATCACCGCAGGGGCGAACATCCCCGGCAAGCGTGGTCCGTCATGTCTTTAGGATGCCGAACGAGCCCCCAGGGGCTGCTGATTCTGCTGGTGGGACCCTTCCCCCCAAGCCAACGGGTCCTGCTCGAAGGGGAATTTGGTGCTTTCTTCGCTCACTTCTTCGCTCGCCGCGCCGTCACGTTCCGGTCGGGGGACGGCGCGTCTGGCCGCCGCGGTGCTGGCGTCCGCGCTCGCCGCCGCCGGTGTGGTGACCGCCGCGGGCCCGGCCGCCGCCCAGGAGGTGGCGCGGGACCAGGGCGGGGCGACGGCCACGATAGGCGCCCTCAAGACGCACGGCACCGCGATCGTCCACGGGGAGGACGGCGACCAGGAGGTCCAGGCCGGCCTGTTCGAGATGTCCGTCGAGGGCGGCGGCATGCTGCAGACGTACTGCGTCGACATCCAGAACCCGACGCAGAAGGACGCCAAGTACTACGAGACGCCGTGGAGCGGCACGTCGCTCGGCGTCAACAAGGACGCCGGCCGGGTCCGCTGGATCCTGGAGAACTCCTACCCCCAGGTCAACGACCTCGCCGCGCTCGCGAAGAAGGCGGGAGTGCGCGGCGGGCTGACCGAGCAGGACGCGGCGGTCGGCACACAGGTGGCCATCTGGCGCTACTCGGACGACGTGGACGTCGAGGCCGCCCGCCCCCAGGCCGAGCGGCTCGCCGACTACCTGCAGAAGAACGCCCGCGACCTCGCGGAGCCCGCGGCCTCGCTCACCCTGGACCCGCCCGCGGTCTCGGGCCGCCCCGGTGAACGGCTCGGCCCGGTGACCGTCCGCACCAACGCCGGCGGCGCGACGGTGGCGCCCCCGGCGGACTCCGCCACCAGCGGGGTGCAGATCGTCGACGAGAAGGGCGCCCCCGTCACCTCGGTGACCAACGGCACCCAGGTCTTCTTCGACGTGCCCGAGGACGCGGAGGCCGGCACCACCGGGCTGACCGTCCAGGCGTCCACCACGGTGCCGGTCGGCCGTGCCTTCGCCTCCGAGAGCCGCAGCCAGACCCAGATCCTGGCCGGCTCCAGCGAGTCCACGGTCGCGGCGACGGCGACCGCCACCTGGGCCGCCCGGGGAGCGATACCCGCCCTGTCCGCGCGGAAGAACTGCGCCGAGGGCGCCCTGGACATCACCACCGCCAACAAGGGCGACGAGGCGTTCACCTTCGAGCTGCTGGACACCGAGTACTCCATCGCCCCCGGCGAGACCCGGACGGTGACGGTCCCGCTGCCCGAGGACCGGGCCTACGACTTCACCATCCGCGGCCCGGCCGGCTTCGAGCAGCGCTTCACCGGCGTCCTCGACTGCGTGACCCTCAGCGCCGCGTCCGACGACACCCACACCCTCGGCGAACCCGCCCCGACCCCGGTCGTCCCCCCGGCCACGAACCCCAACCTCGCCGACACCGGCAGCTCGAACGCGACCCCCCTGATCGGCGGCACGGCCATCGGCCTGGTCATGATCGGCGGCGCGGTCCTGCTCCTCCTGCGCAGGAAGAACGAACAGTAGGCACCGGATAGCCCTGCGTGCCCACGCTCCGGCGCCCGGAGCGGCGGCCCCCCGGCACTGGTTTCCTTCCAGGGGTGGCGGTGCGGCAAGATGGGGTGTATCTGCCCACTGCCTGATCAAGCTGCCGGACGGTTTCTCTTGGCTGAGTACATTTACACCATGCGCAAGGCGCGCAAAGCGCACGGCGACAAGGTGATCCTCGATGATGTCACCCTGAGCTTCCTGCCCGGCGCGAAGATCGGTGTGGTCGGGCCGAACGGCGCCGGCAAGTCGACCGTTCTGAAGATCATGGCGGGGCTGGAGCAGCCGTCCAACGGTGACGCGTACCTGTCGCCGGGCTACACGGTCGGCATCCTGCTCCAGGAGCCCCCGCTGAACGAGGACAAGACCGTCCTGGAGAACGTCCAGGAGGGTGTCTCCGAGGTCAAGGGCAAGCTCGACCGGTTCAACGAGATCGCCGAGCAGATGGCGACCGACTACTCGGACGCGCTGCTCGACGAGATGGGCAAGCTTCAGGAGGAGCTGGACCACGCCAACGCCTGGGACCTCGACGCCCAGCTGGAGCAGGCCATGGACGCGCTGGGCTGCCCGCCCGGCGACTGGCCCGTGGTGAACCTCTCCGGTGGTGAGAAGCGGCGCGTGGCGCTGTGCAAGCTGCTGCTCGAAGCCCCCGACCTGCTGCTGCTCGACGAGCCCACCAACCACCTCGACGCCGAGTCGGTCAACTGGCTGGAGCAGCACCTCGCCAAGTACGAGGGCACGGTCGTGGCCGTGACCCACGACCGGTACTTCCTGGACAATGTGGCCGGGTGGATCTGCGAGGTCGACCGCGGCCGGCTGCACGGCTACGAGGGCAACTACTCCAAGTACCTGGAGACCAAGGCCACCCGCCTCAAGGTCGAGGGTGCCAAGGACGCCAAGCGGCAGAAGCGCCTCAAGGACGAGCTGGAGTGGGTGCGCTCCAACGCGAAGGGCAGGCAGGCCAAGTCCAAGGCGCGGCTGGCCCGCTACGAGGAGATGGCGGCCGAGGCCGACAAGATGCGGAAGCTGGACTTCGAGGAGATCCAGATCCCGCCGGGTCCGCGCCTGGGCAGCGTGGTCGTCGAGGTCAACAACCTCAGCAAGGGCTTCGGGGACAAGGTCCTCATCGAAGACCTGAGCTTCACGCTGCCGCGCAACGGCATCGTCGGTGTGATCGGCCCGAACGGCGCCGGCAAGACCACGCTCTTCAAGATGATCCAGGGCTTCGAGGAGCCGGACTCCGGTTCCATCAAGGTCGGCGACACCGTCAAGATCTCCTACGTCGACCAGAGCCGCGAGAACATCGACCCCAAGAAGACCCTCTGGGCCGTCGTGAGCGACGAGCTGGACTACATCAACGTGGGCCAGGTCGAGATGCCCTCGCGGGCGTACGTCTCCGCCTTCGGCTTCAAGGGACCGGACCAGCAGAAGCCGGCCGGCGTCCTGTCCGGCGGTGAGCGCAACCGGCTCAACCTCGCGCTCACCCTCAAGCAGGGCGGCAACCTGCTCCTCCTCGACGAGCCGACCAACGACCTCGACGTCGAGACCCTCAGCAGCCTCGAGAACGCCCTGCTCGAGTTCCCCGGGTGCGCCGTGGTCGTCTCCCACGACCGGTGGTTCCTCGACCGGGTCGCCACCCACATCCTCGCCTACGAGGGCGACGCCAAGTGGTTCTGGTTCGAGGGCAACTTCGAGTCGTACGAGAAGAACAAGATCGAGCGGCTCGGCCCCGACGCCGCCCGCCCGCACCGCGCCACCTACAAGAAGCTGACCCGAGGCTGACCTTGCGGCACATCTACCGCTGCCCACTGCGCTGGGCGGACATGGACGCGTACGGCCACGTCAACAACGTGGTCTTCCTCCGATACCTGGAGGAGGCCCGTATCGACTTCCTGTTCCGCCCGGACAAGGACTTCAAGCAGGGGTCGGTGGTGGCGCGCCACGAGATCGACTACAAACGGCAGCTCGTCCACCGGCACCACCCGGTCGACATCGAGCTGTGGGTGACGGAGATAAGGGCCGCCTCCTTCACGCTCTCCTACGAGGTCAAGGACGGCGACCAGGTCTACGTCCGCGCCTCGACGGTGATCGTGCCGTTCGACTTCGAGAAGCAGACGCCGCGCCGGATCACCGCGGAGGAACGGGAGTTCCTGCGGGAGTACACGGACGACAAGGAGGGGGCCGTCGCCGCATGACGGTGCTCCACCTCGCCGACGAGGGGGAGGCCGCGGATCTCGTGGCCTTCCTCTCCCGCCTGCTCCACTACGACCGTGCGGCGGCGGTGCGGGTGCAGGGGGCCGGCACGGCGCTCGCCGTCTTCGGCCGGCCGCCCTCCTTCGAGGTGCTGGCGGTGCGCGCGGTGCGCCTGGCCAAGCCGTACGAGAACGGGCTCGATGTCGCGCTGGACGTGACCGTGTCCGCAGGTGAGCTTGCGGAGACGGTGGACGAGCCGGCCGCGACCGCGGGTGTTCCGGACACGGTGACCGGGCCCCCGTGGGCCGGGGTGCTGCCCCCGCGCGGCGGCTGGCGGCCCGAGCCGGGACTGCCGGCCCCGGACGCCCTGCGCGCGCTGGTCGCCGCCGCGGTGGCGGAGTTCCGCTCCCGCACCGGGGAACTGACGCCCGAGCGGCGCACCCGCGCCGAGCTGGACCGCATCGGCCGCGACATCTGGTCCCGGACGGTCGGGGAGACGGGGCTGCCGGTGCGGGCCGTGCACGCGGCCCAGTCCCTGGGCTTCCTGCGCTCCCCGGCGGCGCTCGGCGAGGACACGCCGGGGCTGTTCTCCTCGGGCGCGTGGCTGCGGCTGCGCACGCCCTACGGCTCCGTCGCCCTGCGCCGGGCGGGAGCCGCCGGGGCCCTGGGCCTCAGCGTGCGCTGACCCGCCCGCGAGCAGCGCCGGCCGCCCGGGACGCGCTCACCGCGCGCCCGGTCGACCCGGGGGTCAGCCCGGTGTGTTGATCATCGAGGCCGCCGCGTACGTCAGGTACTTCCACAGCGTCTGCTCGTGCTCCTCGGAGAGGCCCAGCTCGTCCAGGGCGACCCGCATGTGCTTCAGCCAGGCGTCGTGCGCCGCCCGGTCGACCACGAAGGGGACGTGCCGCATCCGCAGCCGCGGGTGGCCGCGCTGCTCGCCGTACGTCGTCGGACCGCCCCAGTACTGCATCAGGAAGAGCGTGAACCGCTCCTCGGCCGGGCCCAGGTCCTCCTCCGGGTACATCGGCCGCAGGACCGGATCCTCGGCCACCCCCTGGTAGAAACGGTGGACGAGTCGGCGGAAGGTCTCCTCCCCGCCGACCTGCTCGTAGAAGGTCTGCTCCTGAAGCGTGCCGCGCCGAATCTCATTCACGTCGTCCATGGTCTCAGACGCGTGGGCGTAGGACTCAAGACCTGGGGCCCCGGTACCGGCCCGTACCGCCGCCGGGCCCGTACTGTGGAGACATGGGCGAGCACCCGGACCTGGACAGCCTCGCCGTCTCCGCGCGGGCGGAGCTGGCGCGGGAGATCGAGTTGAGCGGTGCCTGGGCGGCCGACCCGGTGTGGCGGGAGGCGTTCGAGACGGTTCCGCGCCATCTGTTCGTGCCGTACTACTACGTCGGCGTCCGGGGCGGCTACGAGCGCCGGTGGGGCGAGGATCCCGACCGGGAGGCCCGTGAGCGCTGGGTGCGCGGCGCGTACGCCGACGCCCCGCTGGCGACCCGGCTGCGCGACGGCGAACTGCTCTCCTCCAGCAGCCAGCCGTCGCTGATGGCGATGATGCTGGTGGAACTGGACGTGCGGGACGGCGACCGGGTCCTGGAGATCGGCGCCGGCACCGGCTACAACGCCGCCCTGCTCGCCCACCGGCTCGGCGACGACGACCTGGTCACCACCGTCGACCTGGACCCCGAGATCACCGAGTCGGCCCGCCGGCACCTGGCCGAGGCCGGATACCACCCCGCCGTCGTCACCGGCGACGGTGCCCGCGGTGTGCCCGAGCGCGCCCCCTACGACCGGATCCTCGCCACCTGCGCGCTGCCCTCGGTGCCGCGCGCCTGGCCGGCCCAGTGCCGCCCCGGGGGCCGGATCCTGACGCCCCTCGCCACCGGGCTCGTCGTCCTGACCGTGCGCGACGCCGAGCACGCCGAGGGCCGGTTCCTGCACACGCCCGCGTACTTCGTGCCGCTGCGCGGCGCGGACCGCTGCGAGCCGGAGACCCCGGGCCTCGGCGGAGTGCCGCGCCGGGCCCGGGAGGACGACCTGTTCCGCTTTCTGCTGGCGCTGAGCCGGGGCAGCCTCGACCCGCAGGAGGCGTATGCGCTGTGGCAGCGCGAGGACGCCCCGCGCCGCGAGCGCTACGGCATCACCGTCAGCGGCGAGCGGGCCTGGGCGTGGCTGGACGACCCCGGGGGCCCCTACGCCTGGCCCTTCCTCTGACGGGCTGACGGGCTGACGGGCACGGGCTGACGGGCACCGCCCGGTCATCCCCGGTGGATCGTGATCGTCGTCCAGGCACCGACGTGCACCCGGTCGCCGTCCTGGAGCGGCACCGGCACGAAGGGCTGGATCGGCTCCTCGCCGCCGTTGACCGTCGTGCCGTTCGTCGAGTTCTGGTCGACGACCGCCCAGCTGCCGTCCGGCTGCTGCACCAGCACCGCGTGCTGGTGCGAGACGCCCGGGTCCTCCGGCGGCACCGCCAGATCGATGTCGGGGGTGTCGCCGGTGGAGTGCCTGCGGCGGCCGATGGTGATCTGGTTGCCGGTGAGCGCGCGCTGCTGCTCGGGCGAGTACGCGGGCAGGTTCAGGCCCGCGGCCTCGGGGCCGGAGCGCTGCATCATCGCCATGAAGTACTCGCGGTCCGGACCGATCGTCGCCGACCAGTTCATCGACTGCTGGGGCTGCTGGGACTGCTGCTGCGGGAAGCCGTGGCCGGGCGGGGCCTGGGTGGCGCCGGGCTGCGGATAGCCGTAGCCGCCCTGGGCCGGACCGGGACCGCCCTGCCCGGAGGACGGCGGGGAGAGCACCCAGTCGTCGTCACCGCCGCCGAAGGACGGGCCGCCCTGCTGCGGGCGGTTGGTCTCCCGCGGGTACGCGGGCGGCGCGGGCGGACCCGACTGGTACGCCTGCGGGGCGCCCCCCTGCCCACCGGGGCCGGGCGGCGGCGGAACCGGCCGCGACGGGTCGCCGCCGAAACCGGGCGGGGCCGGCGGACCGGAGGGGCCGTTCGGACCGCCGGGGCCCTGCGGGTGGTGGGGGCCATGGGGCCCGTTCGGACCGCCGGGTCCTCCGGGACCGCCAGGCCCTCCGGGGCTGAAGGGGCCGGGGGGACCGCCCGGACCTCCGAAGCCGCCCTGCCCGCCGGGACCGCCCTGTCCGCCCTGGCCCGGACCACCGCGGCCCGACGGGTCGCCGCCGAAGGGCTGGCCGGGCGGGATCGGTTCGGCGGGGCGGTTCATCTGGGACGGGCGGGAGCCCTGGTAGTCGTACCCGTCACCGCCGCCGTACGACGGCCCGGCCGGCGGCTGCTGGTAGTGCGGCGCCGGACCGGGAGCCTGCGGGCGCGGGGCGGCCGGGGTGTACGAGGTGGCGGTGTTGGTGAGGAAGTTCCACCGGCACTCCTCGCAGAACGGGGCACCGCCCTCACGCGGCGTGCGGCACTGCGGACACAACTGCGGCTCGGCACCAGGACCGGCGGGCGGCGGGAAGCCGTAGCCGCCCGGTGGGGGCGGCGGCGGAGGGGGCGGCACGGCACCGGCCATGCGGTGACCGCAGACCTCGCACCAGTCGTCGGAACCCGACTGGTGTCCGTTCGGGCAGGTCGGCATGTCGGAGCTTCCCTCTCTTGCGGCGTGTCGCGTGTGTTGTCCTGCGTCACTTCTTTACACGAACAGTCTTTGTGGACCGGGTCTCGAGAGTCATCTCGTCGGCCTCCTCGACCTTCGCTTTCAGTCGCACAGTACCCGCCGCCGCGTCCACCACGTCCACCACCTTCGCAAGCAGTTTCGCCGTATCCGCGTTTCCGGAGACTCCGGCGAGCTGAACCGCCCGGCCCAGTTTGGCCGTTGCTCCGTCGATGTCTCCCGCTTTGCGCAGATCGAGCCCTTGCTGGATGGCTTGTGCCAGTTCGGCCTGCCCGGTGTAGTGGGCGACTTGCGGGTTGATCGACGTGGAGGCGGTCATGTCGTCCGTCCACACGGCCCGCACCAGACCCTGCGCGCCGAGGTTCTGGACGCTGCCCCCGGGCTCCGGGATGACCAGCGAGACGCGGGCGGCCAGCATCTCCTGGCCCAGGTCCGCGGCCGGTACCTCCACGCAGACGTGGTAGTCCCGGGACTCGTCGCCCCAGGAACCGGTGGGGTAGTCCCCGGCCCGCGGACCCGCCTCGGTGCGGCGCCCGGTCAGTTCCTCGACGGTGGGAGCGACCTGCTTGACGAACCGCACGGTGGTGCCGACCGGGGTCCACAGGCGCAGGGCGACGTCCGCGACCTCCTTGCCCATGGCCGTCTCCATCATCTGCGTGAAGTCGGCGGCGAGGCCCGCCGGATCGGCGACGATGTCGGCGGTGCCGAGCAGGGCGGAGGCGATCCCTGTGACTTCTTTCACTTCCCAGTCGGTGCCCACGCCCCGGGCGTCACAGGTGAACCGCCCGGCGCAGGCGTCGAGCGCCGCTCTGAGGTCCTGCGGCGACTCGTGCTCGTTGCGGCCGTCGGTGAGCAGGATGCCGTGCCGGATCGCGACGTCCGCGGAGGACAGCAGCCGGTCGGCCAGCCGCAGCCAGGTGCCGATGGCGGTGCCGCCGCCCGCGCTCAGTGTGCGCAGCGCCCGCTTGGCCTGCTCCCGGGTGGTGGCGTCGGCGACCGCGAGCCGGCCGCCGCCCGGATAGACCTCCTTGGCCACGTGGGTGCCGCCGATCACCGCGAAGTGCACCCCGTCGCGCAGGGTGTCGATCGCGGCGGCCGTCGCGTCGCGGGCGTTGCGCATCTTGGTCGGCGGGTAGTCCATCGAGCCCGAGCAGTCGACCATGAGCGCCACGGCCGCGGACGGGCCCTCGCCCGGTGAGTACAGATGGGGCGCGGCGGCCGCGCTCCCGATGGTGCCGCCGCCGGTCGCGGTGACCGTCACGATGGCGTTGACCTCGCGGCCGCCCTCGGGCAGGTACTCGTTCTGGTAAACGTCCACCGCGAACTGCGGCACGTTCGACTTCGAGAAATTGGCCATGCCGGGTCGCATCCCCCTTTACGTCCCCACGCTGGTGGGGTGTGTTGGCTACTGGCGCGGACCGCCCCCTGCGGCCCGCGAGGCCGTCCCGTGCGCGTACTCGCCGTATGTGCCGGGCCTGTCGTGCCGGCCGGACTTGACGTGCCGGGCCACGGCGCGGCCTCTCAGGCCGATCCTGCCCCCTGGGGCGGGGCGGGGAACGGCAGGAGGGCCACTGTTACGTTGTCGTGGCCCCCGCCGTCCAGGGCGTGGCCGACCAGAACGCGGGCGCCGTGCAGGGGGCGCGCGGCGGCGTCCAGGGGCATGGCCTCGGCCATCTCCTCGGCGGACTCCGCGTAGTTCCACAGGCCGTCCGTGCAGACCACGACCACACCGGGGCGGTCCGGTTTGAACGACGCGGTGTGCGGCTCCAGTTCGTAGGCGTCCGCGCCCAGCCAGCCGGTGATCGCGTGGGCGCGCTCGTCGGCGTACGCCTCGGCCTCGCTCATCAGACCGGCGGCGACCATCTGCGCGGCCCACGAGTCGTCCTCGGTGAGCCGGGCGGGCGGGGTGGCGCGGTCGAGCGGCACCCAGTAGACGCGGCTGTCGCCGACCCAGCCGACGACCAGGAGACCGGCGGTGACGACGGCGCCGACCAGGGTGCAGGCGGGCGCGTTCTGGTGCGGGGCCTGTTCGAGGGCGGTGGCGGGCTCGTCCGCCAGCGCGTTGACGGCGTGCGAGGCGGCCAGGATCGCGTCGTGCATGGCCTGCTGGGGGTGGGTGCCGCGGGGCAGGGCGGCGAGCAGCGACGCGCCGGCCGCCCGGGACGCGGCCAGCGAGGCGTCGTCGGGGCGGGTCGCGGAGGACACGCCGTCGCAGACGATCGCCACGCTCGCGGGGGCGCCGTCGGGCAGCGCGGTGCAGCCGACGCTGAACGCGTCCTCGTTGCGGTGGTGGCGCAGACCGCGGTCGCTGACCGCGGCGACGGGGCCGGACTCCTGCTCCATGTGGTCGCGTTCGCGGGGCTGGGCGTGTCCGCAGTTCTCGCAGTAGCCGTCGCCGTCGACCCGGCCGGCGCGGCAGGCCACGCACACCTTGTCACCGGCGGCCGGTGCCGCCGGTTCGGCGGTCGGCCGCGGGTCGGGGGCCTGGAGCGGGTACTCGTCGGGCTCGCTCGGGCGGTCGAAGCGCACCCCGGGCGCGGTCGACTCCGCCGGCGGTGCGGGCGGCGGCAGCGGGGAGCCGCCCGAGTCGGTGCCCGGGACCTCGGCCGCCGCGTGCACCGGGGCGGGACGGCCGTGGCCGTCCGAGTCCCGGGCCGCCGGCCAGTCCACACCGTGCGACGCGGGTGTCCGGGCGGGCACCGCGCCGTTGATCGCGATCGTCGGGTTGTCCGCGGGCCGCGCGGGCACGGCGGACAGGTCGTGTCCGCAGGCACCGCAGAAGCGGTCGCCCGACTCGACGGGTTCCGCGCAGCTCGGGCACTTCGACACAGCGGCCTGCTGGGGCTTCTGCGACATCAACTACACCCACGTCCGGGGGCGGTAACGGTTGGCACGTTCCACCAGGTCGATCCTCTCCTCGCCGTCCCGCGCCAGGCGGGCCAGCGTGCGGTACGAACGCTCCAGGCCGAAGCGCAGGCCCCGTTCGTCCAGGCCGCTGTCGAGCAGCGTCCGTCCCCCGGCGGCGGAAGGGACGGAACCCCGTCCTCCGGAGAGTACCCAGTCCAGCGCGCAGCCGAGGACCTCGGCCGACAACTGCTCGCGCCGCGCGGGATCCAGACCGTACACGTCCAGCGCCTCGACCTGCCGCGCGGCGGCGCTCAGATCGTCCAGGAACACCAGGTCGCCCGCGGCCGCCGTGCGCTGCCGCAGCCGCGCCCGTACCGCCGCCACGCGCGCGGCCGTGCAGTGGATCGACGACTCCGGCACCGACTCCAGCGTCCGTACGGCACCGGTGCGGTCGCCGCCGGCGAGCTGGACCCGGGCCAGCCCGAACGCCGCGCTGACATGGCTAGGGTCGGACGACCACACCAGGCGGTAGTACTCGGCGGCGTTGTCGAGCTGGCCCAGCACCTCCGCGCACAGGCCGAGTGCCAGCTTGGGCGCGATTTCGCCGGGGAAGGCGTCGTAGATCGCGTCGAAGGCCAGCGCGGCGCCCTCGTGGTCGCCGGTCACCAGCCCGGCCAGACCGCGGTACCAGACCACCCGCCAGTCGTCGGGGTGCTCGCCCTCCAGGGTTTCCAGCGCCTCCAGCGCGCCGGGCGCGTCGCCGTTCTCCAGCCGGGCCCGGATCTGCCGCAGCCGGGTCTCGGTGGACGGCGCGGGCGCGGCGGCCAGCGCGGTCAGCAGCTCGGCCGGCGCGGAGGCCATGAGGCCGGCCAGGAAACCCGCGTTGGGGTCGGCGGCGTCGACCCGGGGGACCGGCAGGGCGAGCGCCGCGGTGGCCGCGTCGGCCGACTTCACCAGCCCGAAACCCCCGCCCGCACCGCCGAGACCGCCGCCCGCGCCCACGGCCCCCGCCACCGGACCGCCCGCCCCACCGGCCGAGCCGACCCCGACCCCGCCGCGCGCCCCGACGCCCGCGCCGCCGTACGCCCCGCCGGACGTACCGACCGCCGTCCCCGTGCCGCCCGGTGCTCCGATCGCCGCGCCGGTGCCGCTCGGCAGGGCGGGGGCCGGTGCCGTGCCGAGCGGCGGCCCGGCCGGGGTGCGGCGGCGTCCCGGCCTGGGCGTGCGGGCGCCCAGCCGGGAGACCTCCCCGTCCAGCCGTGGGAACAACTCGGTGTCCGTCACCCCGACCTCGGGCCCGAACAGCGTGGACACGGCGGGCCGGGCGCGGCCGGTCTGGAGGGAGACCACCTCGCGCAGCACACCCGTGAGCTGTTCCGCCATCTCCTGCGCGGAGGCGAACCGGCGGGCCGGATCGGGGTCGGTGGCCCGCACGAGCAGCCGGTAGAACGACTCGTAGTGCCGGAAGACGTCGATCGTGTCGGGGTCCGGCAGCGAGTCGGCGTAGACGCTGGTGTAGCCCTGGAAGTCGAACGTCAGCACGGCGAGCGTACGCCCGACCGTGTAGAGGTCGGAGGCCACCGAGGGGCCAACGTCGGCGACCTCCGGCGCCTGGTAGCCCACCGTGCCGTAGATGGCCGACTCGTCGTCGTCCATCCGGCGCACCGCGCCCATGTCGATCAGCTTGAGCTGGTCCTCGGTCTGGATGGCGTTGTCGACCTTGAAGTCGCAGTACAGCAGCTTGCGGCTGTGCAGATGACCGAGCGCCTCCAGCGCCTCGATGCCGTACGCGCAGGCCTGTTCGACCGGCAGCGGGTCGCGTCTGCCCGCCGGGGAGCGCCGCGCGTTGGCGATCTCCTTGAGCGACTTGCCGCCGACGTACTCCATGACGATGTAGCCGTCGAGGGAGCCGGTGCGCTGGTCGAGGTGCTCGACGAAGTTGTAGATCCGCACGATGTTGGCGTGCTCGATCTCGGCGAGGAACCGCCGCTCGGAGATCGCCGCCTCCATCGCGTCCTGGTCGCCGGTGTCCAGCAGGCCCTTGAGGACCACCCAGCGGTCGGAGACCGCCTTGTCGACGGCGAGGTAGATCCAGCCGAGCCCGCCGTGCGCGAGGCAGCCCACCACCTCGTACTGGCCGTGCACGACGTCCCCGGCCGTCAGCTTGGGCACGAACGAGTACGGGTGGCCGCACTTGGTGCAGAAGCCCTCCGTGCGGCCCGGCCGGTCACCGCGCCCCCGGCCGACCGGCGCCCCGCAGTCCGAACGGGAGCAGAACCGCTTCCGCTCCTGCACCTCGGGACGGTCCATGACCATCGCGCGCGGGTCGGGCCGCGGGACCGCCGGGACCTCGACGAGCCCGGCGCCCAGCCGCCCGCGCCCGGAGGAACCGGTGCTCGAACCGGAGCTGCGCACCGACACCGAACGCCCCGTCGACCGGCCCGACACCGCCCGCGAGAGCCGGCCCGACACGGAGCGCCGAGACTTCGAAGACTGGGACGACTGGGACGATTGGGGGGACTGCGACGACCGGGACGACTGCGACGACGTACGCGAACTGCGGGCGCCGGAGCGTGAACCGCCGCTGCCCGTCGAACCGCGCGAGCCCCGGCCGCCCCCGGTGACGCCGGTCGGCGTCGAACCGATCATGCCGCCCGCGGCGACGACCGGCGCCAGACCGCACGTGTCGCAGTACAGCTCGCCGCCGCCCATGTCCTCGTACGAGCCGTCGCAGCCGGGACGCTGACACGTCTGCTGTGCCTCACTCATGACGCTGCCTCCCCCTTCTCGCTCATGCGCCGGGCCCCGTCCGGTCCACCGGCCCGCCCTGACCGGGCACGCGCCGGGCGGAGCCGAGCAGGTCGACCGCCGCGTGCTGGTAGCGCAGCACGGCCTGTTCGGCGACGCGCAGGTCGCAGGGCGCGCTCCACAGCATGCGGCGCGCCTTCTCGTACTTCTCGACCAGCTCGGGTTCCTCGGCGAAGCCGAGGCGGGCCACCTTGGCCTTGTACGCGTCGAGCCGGCCGCGCAGTTCGGCGCGGACCGCGAGCGGTGCGGTGACCGCCGTCAATGACTCGCGGGCGCGCAGCAGTTCGTCCTCGGCCTTCTCCTCAAGGGACTCCAGCAGCGGGGACAGCCGGTGCCACTGGGCGTGCCTGCGGTACTCGGCGGCGGCGGCCAGTTGCTCCTGGAGCACGATCGGCGGCCCGCCGACGACCGGTACCTCCGTGGCGGCGATCTTCGCGAGCACCTCGCCGCGCGCGGTGCGGGCCTCGGCCAGGGTGCGGTCCGCGCGCGAGAGCACGTCCCGCAGCCGCACGATCCGCTGCTCGGCGTCCTGGCGCACGGCCAGTACGGCGTCGATCTCGCGGCGCACGTCCTCAAGGGCGCGCGCCTCCCGGTCGTACACCGTGGTGTCGGGCCGGCCGCCGCCCGGTGCCGAACTGCCCTCGGCGGGCAGCCAGAAGGCCAGCGGGTCGGACACCACCCGCTCGCGCAGCCTCGTCAGGGTGCGTGTGATGCGCTCCAGGTCGTCACCGGCCGGGTGCTCGCCGGGGCGCACGCCCACGGAGTGCGCGAGGCGGCGGGTGCGCTGGAGTTCGGCGGCGAGCAGATCGATCCGGGCGGGCAGCGCCGACCACACCGCGTCGGCGGCGACCACCATGTCGAGGGAGGCCGCGTAGAGCTGGTTCATCCGGTCCACCAGCGCCACCAGCGAGTACCGCTCGCTGAGCCGGCCGGGACCGCCGTTCGGCGCCGGCGCGTTGGCGGCGGCGCCGGCCACGGTGACCGCCTCGCCGCGCAGCAGCTCCGTCAGGTCGGCCAGGTCCTCGCGGCTGGACCAGCGGCGCCGGGAGCGGATCTCCCGGGCCGTGCGCAGCGCGCCCGCGTAGGCGTCGAAGTAGGTCCACAGCAGCGTGATCGACGCCTCCGCGGCGGCCCAGCGCTCGCTGGTGACGCCCGTGAGTTCGGCGCCTTCGAGGAGTCTGCGGCCCGCGTGGTCCTGGAGGGCGAGGAGCGAGGTCTCGATGGCCTCGTGCTCCGCGCCGAGCCGCGCCAGCGCACGGTCCACCTCGTCCCGGTCCATCACCGGCCCGGTGGGTCCCGTGTCGCCCATCGATCACCTCTCGCTGTCGCGGACTTGTGCGTGCTCTTTGCCTGCGGTGCGGTTCTCGGTCAGCTCGTGCGCAGATACTCCGGGGCCGGCGGTTCGGACTGCGCCGGGTCGGCGCCCATGGTCTTCGACAGCCACTCCTTGTACGAGTGCTGCCAGCCCTCCGACTTGTCCGCGCGCCACTCCTCAAGTATCCGGTTGACCCGGCGTACCAGATCGTCGGCGTCGTCCTTCATCGCCACGCCGTAGTACTCCGTGGTGAAGGCCTCGCCCTTCAGTTCGACCGTCGGGTCCTGCGCGGCCTGGCTCGCGGCGAGCGCGCCGTCGGTGACGACCGCGTCGACCTCGCCGAGCTGGAGCCGTACCAGGCAGTCCAGTTGGTTGGGCACGGTGGTGCTCAGATCGGCGTCGGCGGCCGGCCGGCCGGCCGACAGGTCCCGCTTCAGCGTGCTGAACGCGGTGGAACCCGCCGCCGTGCAGATCTTCTTGCCGGCCAGGGTGCCGTCGTAGCCGGTGATCGGGGACGACTTGGGGGCCAGCAGTTGCTGGCCGGTCCTGAAGTAGGGGGCGGAGAAGGCGACCTTGTCCAGGCGGTCGCAGGTGATGGTCATGGTGCGCACCACCATGTCGACCCGGCCCTGCTGGATCGCGGGCTCGCGCTGGTTGGTGGGGATCGCCCTGAACTGCACGGCGTTCGGGTCGCCGAGGATGTCCTGCGCTATGCGGTGCGCCAGGTCGATGTCGAAGCCCTCCAGTTCGGCGTCACCGCCGCGGTTCGGGTCCCGGTAGCCCCAGCGGTAGCTGTTCTGGTCGACGCCGACGATCAGCTTGCGCTTCTCGCCCTTGCGGTTCTGGATGGCCTCGATGGTGGGGCCGGCGGCCGCGGACGGGGAGAGGGTCTGCTTCTCCGGTGCCGCGCACTCCTGGGCGGCCCGCGCCTGGCTGCCGTGCGCCGCGCCGTGGCCGCCCGTGGTCCCCGCGCCGGCCGCGCCGTGCGAGCGGACCATGGGCAGGAGCAGGGCGAAGAGCACCGCGAGGGCGCAGGCGAACGCCATCGCCCCCACTCCGCCCCAGCCCTTGAGGCCGGTCCGCAACCGCCGCGCACACGTGCTCAAGCCCTCTTTCACGGCCACCCCTTCCCACCGGCCCGCCGGGTCCGCGCCCCGCTTCACCGGTACTCCGACAGCCTGCGGCCGATGCCCAGCACCGCGCCGGCCGCGCCCAGCACGGCGAGGACGCCCGCACCCTCCGGCAGATGTCCCAGGGCGCCCAGGCCGTCGCCCGCCGCCTGCTTGAATTCCTTCTCCTCGTGGGCGATGGCGAGGGCGAGCGAGTCGTCGACGCCGTCGAAGCACTCGACCGTGGCGCCCTCGCCGCCGATCACCAGGTTCAACGCCTGCTGGTAGTTGCCGTACTCGTCCTGCTCACGGGCCGACGCGTGCCGCTTCTTCCACTCGGCCATGTTGTCGTTGGCCGCCTGGACCGGCTCTCTGCCCGCCGCGTCGTCGGCGAGCCGCTCCGCCTCGGCCAGGCCCGCGCCGAGCGCCTTCATGTTCTGCCCGAAGGTCCAGTCGTAGGCGTCGTACGTCTTGTCGCCGACGGTCTTGGTCTCCGCGCCGCGGGACACCAGGGTGAGGTTCTCGTTGCCCCGGGCCTTGAGGGAGGCGATGCGGGCCTCGTTCAACGCGTTCAGGGAGCGCACGCCGTGCTCGTAGGAGGCGGTCAGGTTCGAGCGGGCGACGCCGTGTCCGACGACCAGCCACAGCAGCACGATCGCGGTGGCGGCGGTGGCGGCGACCAGGCCGTGGTTCAGGACGCGGTTGGTGCGCCGGTAGTTGCGGTGCTGCGCCCAGGCCAGCGCGGCCAGGGCGAGGAGGCCGAGGGTGATCGCCGCCCAGGGGTAGGGCTTGGCGTCGCCGTAGTCGGCGTTCAGCCGCTGGTTCTCCCGCTTGTAGAGGTCCTCGGCCGCCGGGAGCATCTCCTGCTGCATCTTCTCGTTGGCGTAGCGCAGATAGGCGCCGCCGACCGGGAAGCCCTGCCGGTTGTAGGTGCGGGCGCGCTCCACCAGGCCCTTGTACTCGGGCAGCAGGCGGTTCAGCTCGGCGATGGTCGCCGCGGCCGGTGAGTCGGCGTCCGAGTTGGCGGCCGCCTTCACGAGCCCCTCGGCGGCGGTCCGGATGCCGTTGTCGTACCGGTCGCGGGAGTCCCTGGTCTCCTGGCCGCCGGCCAGGAAGTTGCTGGAGGCCGCGGTGTTGGCCTCGGCGAGGGAGCGGTAGATGTCGGCCGCGGCCGAGCTGAGCGGCTGGCTGCGGTGGAGCACGTCGTCGGCCGCCGCGGACCGGTCGTTCATCTGCCAGGCGGTGACGGCGCCGAAGGCGACGACGAGCGCGGCGAGCAGCGCGCCGATGATGCGCAGCCGCCCCGGTTCGGTGACCGCCGCCGCGCGCAGCCGGTCCACGCCCTCGGCGAACGCGGTACGGCGGGGCGCCGCGGGCGGGGAGGCGGGCGCGAGGGGAGAGCCGCCGCCGGAGCGCTGCCGCGGCATCGGCGGGGGCTGCGGCGGCGCGGCGGGCAGGGTGGACGCACCCGTGCGCGGCGGCGGCGCCGCGCCGCTCTTCGGCGGTTGAGTCACTGCTGACCTCCCCCATGGTCATCCGTCGCCGCAAGTATCGCTGCCCGCACCGACATTCGCACCGGCCTTCACCCGATCTTGATGCGTCCCGGCGTTCCGCACCACCCCTGCCCATGAATACGCCACCGGAACCGGTTCGGTTCCCCCGCCCCGCGCCCGCCCCCTCCAGCCCCTCCCGTCCGGCGGAGTCTCAGACGGCGAAGTGCTCCCGCGCCCGCGCGTGGGCCCCGGGAGCGGCCCCCGCCCGGTCGAGGCCCAGCAGCACCGCGCCCAGCACGGGCCGGGCCGTCACCACGCGCGGGACGGCCCTGGGGGCGCGGGCCGCCAGCAGCTCCCGTATCCGGTCGTCGAGTTGCGGATGCCGTGCCGCCAGCACACCGCCGCCCAGCAGGACCGGCGCCGGTTCGGCCAGCAGGCCGAGGCGGGCCAGCGCGACCGTGGCCATGGCCACCACCTCGTCGGCCTGGCGGTCGACGACCGAGCGGGCGAGCGGGTCGCCGTCCGCCGCCGTGGCGAACAGCACGGGGGTCAGCTCGTGGCGCCGGGCCGGCTCGATGTGCCGCAGGTGCAGGGCCTCGATGAGGGCGTACATCGAGTCGAGCCCGAAGTGGGCCGGCAGGGCGCGGGCCAGCTCCGTGGGCCCTCCCCGGCCGTCCTCCGCCCGCGCCGCGTGCCACAGCGCCTCCTCGGCCAGCCCCCAGCCGCCGCCCCAGTCGCCGGAGAGGCGTCCGACGGCGGGGAAGCGGGCGGTGCGGCCGTCGGGGCGCATGCCGACGCAGTTGACGCCGGCCCCGCAGACGACGGCGACACCGAGCGGTTCGCGCACCCCGGCCCGCAGGATCGCGAACGTGTCGTTGCGTACGTCCACACTCGTGCCCCACGCGCGCGCGTGCAGCGCGGCGGCGAGCCGCTCCTCCTCCACGGGCAGGTCGGCGTTGGCCAGGCACGCCGAGACATGCTCCACGGCGGTCACGCCGGCCTGCGCGAAGGCCCGCGTCACCGGCTCCGCGAGGGCGTCCACGGCCCGCCCGACGCCCACCGCGTGCGGCCTGAAGGCACCGCCGCGAGCCGTGGCGAGGACCTCCCCGCCGGCCGCCACCACGGCCACGTCGGTCTTGCTGTTGCCCGCGTCGACGGCGAGGAGACTCGCGGTCACGCCCACGCCAGGTGCTCCCGGTTGTGCGCGATCAGCCGGTCGGTGAGCCGCTCGGCGTACGTGTAGTGGCCGACCAGGGGGTGGGCGAGCAGCGCCCGGAACACCCGGTCCCGGCCGCCGCGCAGGGCCGCGTCCAGCGCGAGGTCCTCGTACGCCGTCACATTGGCCATGAGCCCCGCGTACAGCGGGTCCACGGCGGGCACCGGCAGGGGAGCGGCGCCCTTGGCGCCCACCGCGGCCTGCACCTCGATCACCGCGTCGTCGGGGAGGAAGGGCAGCGTGCCCCGGTTGAGGGTGTTCACCACCTGGTAGGGGGAGCCGGTGCCGCCGAGCAGGGCGGCGGCCAGGTCCACGGCCGCCTCCGAGTAGTAGGCGCCGCCCCGCTCGGCGAGCAGGGCCGGTTTCTCGTCCAGCGCGGGATCGCCGTACATCTCCAGCAGCCGCCGCTCCATGTCGGCGACCTCGGCGGCGCGCGAGGGCCTGGTGCGCAGTTCCTCCACGACCTCGTCGTGGGCGTAGTAGTAGCGCAGGTAGTAGGAGGGGACGACGCCCAGCCGGTCCAGGAGGGGCCTGGGCAGGCGGAGGCCGGCGGCGATCTCGTGCCCGTGCACGGCCAGCAGCCGGGGCAGGACGTCCTTGCCCTCGGGGCCGCCGAGCCGGACGGCGGTCTCCCAGGTGAGGTGGTTGAGGCCCACGTGGTCGAGGTGGAGGTCGGCGGGTGCCACCCCGAGCAGGGTGGCGAACCTGCGCTGGAGCCCGATCGCCACGTTGCACAGGCCGACCGCCCGGTGCCCGGCCCTGAGCAGGGCGCGGGTGACGATGCCGACCGGGTTGGTGAAGTCGATGATCCAGGCGTCCGGGTTGGCCCGGCGGACCCGTTCGGCGATGTCCAGCACCACCGGCACGGTGCGCAGCGCCTTGGCGAGGCCGCCCGCGCCGGTGGTCTCCTGGCCGACGCAGCCGCACTCCAGGGGCCAGGTCTCGTCCTGCTGCCTGGCGGCCTGGCCGCCGATGCGCAGTTGGACCAGGACGGCGTCGGCGCCGTCGACGGCCGCGTCCAGGTCGGAGGTGGTGACGATCCGGGCGTCGTGCCCCTGCCGGGCGAGGATGCGGCGGGCGAGGCCGCCCACCAACTCCAGCCGGTCCGCCGCCGGATCGACGAGGACCAGTTCCTCGACCGGCAGCGTGTCCCGCAACCGGGCGAAGCCGTCGATCAGTTCGGGCGTGTAGGTCGAACCGCCGCCGACCACGGTGAGTTTCATGTCGTCAACCCTTCACTCCGGTGAGCGTGACACCCTCGACGAACGCCTTCTGCGCGAAGAAGAACACGAGGATCACGGGGGCCATGACCAGTACGGTCGCGGCCATGGTGAGGTTCCAGTCGGTGTGGTGGGCGCCCTTGAAGGACTCCAGTCCGTAGGAGAGGGTCCAGGCGCCGGGGTTCTCCGAGGCGTAGATCTGCGGGCCGAAGTAGTCGTTCCAGGCGTAGAAGAACTGGAAGAGCGCCACGGCCGCGATGCCGGGCCTTGCCATCGGCAGGACGACCTTCAGCAGGGTGCGCAGCTCCCCGCAGCCGTCCACCTTCGCCGCGTCCAGGTACTCGTCCGGGATGGTCAGCAGGAACTGCCGCAGCAGGAAGATGGAGAAGGCGTCGCCGAAGGCCGTCGGGACGATCAGCGGCCACAGCGTGCCCGACAGGTCGAGCTGCTTCGCCCAGAACAGGTACATCGGGATGACGACCACCTGCGGGGGCAGCATCATCATCGAGATCACCAGCATCAGGGACAACCGCCGCCCCCGGAACCGGAACTTGGCCAGCGCGTACGCCACGGGCACGGACGACACGACGGTCAGTACGGTGCCCAAACCGGCGTAGAGCAGCGTGTTGCGCCACCAGGTCGGGAAGCCGGGGGTGTCCAGGACCGCGCGGTAGTTGCCCCACTGCCAGGTGTGCGGCCACAGGTCGCGGGTGAGGGCCTGCTGGTCGCTCATCAGCGAGGTGAGGACCACGAACACGAACGGCAGGGTGAAGAAGAGGGCGGCGGCAACGCCCAGACTGTGCACGGCGATCCACTCCAGCAGGGCGCGCCGGCGGGCCGCGCGCCGTTCGGTGGGCGGGGTGCCGGCCGCCACGGGGCGTTCCCGTACCCGGGTCATCGGTCACCTGCCTGGATCAGACCGCCCCGGCGGCGCATCAGCAGCGCGGTGAACGCCATGGCCAGCGCGAACAGCACGAGCGCGACCACGCAGGCGGCGCCGTAGTCGAAGCGCTGGAAGCCGAGGTTGTAGACGAGCTGGGGGAGGGTGAGGGTCGACTTGTCCGGGTAGCCGGGCTCGAAGGACTGGCCGGAGCCGCCGACGATCCCGGAGGCGACCTTCCCCGCGACCAGCGGCTGCGTGTAGTACTGCATCGTCTGGATCACGCCCGTGACCACGGCGAACAGCACGATGGGCGAGATGTTCGGCAGCGTGACGAACCGGAACCGCTGCCAGGCCGAGGCCCCGTCCAGCTCCGCCGCCTCGTACTGCTCCTTCGGCACGTCGAGCAGCGCGGCCATGAAGATGACCATGAGGTCGCCCACGCCCCACACCGCGAGCGCGGTCAGCGCCGGTTTGGACCAGGCGGCCTCCGTGAACCAGCCGGGCGCCGGCAGACCGAGGCCCTCCAGGACGGAGTTGACCGGTCCGGTGCCGGGGTTGAGGAGGAAGACGAAGGCCAGCGTGGCGGCGACGGGCGGGGCGAGGCAGGGCAGGTAGAAGAGGGTCCGGAAGACCCCCGCACCCGATCTGATCCTCGTGACGAGCAGGCCGACGCCGAGCCCGAACACCACCCGGCAGGTCACCATCACCAGGACCAGCCACAGGGTGTTGCGCAGGGCCGGCCAGAACAGCGGGTAGTCCTGGAAGACGTACGCCCAGTTGCCCAGGCCCCGGAACTCCGGGACGCCGAAGCCGTCGTACCTCATCAGCGAGAAGTACACGGTGGACACCAGGGGATAGGCGAAGAAGACGCCGAACCCGACGAGCCACGGTGACATGAAGGCCACCGTCCCAAGCGCCGAGGAACGGCGCTTGGCGCGGAGTGTGTTGGTGGCCATGGACCGCTACTTCGCCTGCTCGATGTCGCGGTCGATCTGCTCGGCGGTCTTCTTGAGCCCCGCCCCCAGGTCCTTCACCCTGCCCGACTCGTACTGGTAGCCGAAGTCCTGGAGCGTCAGCTGGTACGTGGCGCCGTTGACGGCGGCCGGCGGGGAGTTCGACTCGGGGTGCTGGGCGATGTCCAGGAAGGTCTGGAACGCCGGATCGGTCTTCAGGCCGGGCGACTTCAGGGCGTCGAAGGTGGAGGGCACGTTGCGGATGGCGTTGGCGAAGGCGACGACCGCGTCGGTGTCGGTCGTCATGTACTTCACCAGCTCCCACGCCGCGTTCTGCTTCTTGCTGCGCGGTGCGATGCCCATCACCGTGCCGGAAAGGAAGCCCTTGCCGTACTCGTCCACCTCGTCGTCGGCGACGGGCATCGGCGCGGTGCCGATCTCGAAGTCCGTCCCGGCGTCCTTCGCCATGCCGAGCCGCCACTCGCCGTCGAGCTGCATGGCCACCTGGCCGGTGTGGAAGGGGTGTTCGGCGCCCCACTCGTCGCCGAAGGTGTTGCGGTACCGCTCCAGTCTCGCGAATCCGCCGAGGTCGTCGACGAGTTTCTTCTGGTAGGTGAGCATCTCCGCGAACGCCGGGTCCTTGGCGATGTTCGACTTGCCGTCCGCGTCGAAGTAGGCGTGGTCCCACTGGGACATGTAGTGGTCGACGACCGTCTCGTAGCCGTGGTAGTTCGGCATGAAGCCGAGCCGCTCGTAGCCGTCCCCCCTGGGCTTCGTCAGCTTCTTCGCCACCTCGGCCAACTCCGACCAGGTCTTCGGCGGGGCCTTGATGCCGGCCGCCTCGAAGGCGTCCTTGTCGTAGTAGAGGCCGTACGCGTCGCCGAGCAGGGGGAGGGCGCAGCGCGTGCCCTCGAACTGGGTGTACTCCAGCATCGGCTTCGGGATGAGCGCGTCCAGGTCGAGCTTCGACTTCTCGATGAAGGGCTTCAGGTCGAGGAAGGCGCCCGAGGAGCAGAACTTGCCGATGTTGGAGGTGGTGAACGAGGACACCGCGTCGGGGCCGCTGGAACCGCCCGCGCGCAGGGCCTGGTTGAGCTTGTCGTCGTTGATGTTGCCGACGACCTCGACCTTGATGTTGGGGTGCGCCTTCTCGAAGCGGTCCACGTTCGCCTGTACGGCCTTCACCTCGGCGGGCGCGCTCCAGCCGTGCCAGAAGGCGATGGTCGTCTCGGCGTCCGGGTCGTCCGTGGCACCGGACGCCGGGCCGTCCGCCTGACCGGTACAGGCGGTGGCGAGCAGGGCGAGGGAGGCGGAGGCGGCGACCACGAGGGCCGCCTTTCTGGATATTCCGGGCATGGCGGATCTCCCTGGGGCGGGGACGGAGTGGTGCGGGGTGCCGAGGAGGGGCGGGGTGGGGCGGGCTCAGCGGGAGGTGTCGAAGACCTCGTCGCGGGTGGTCGCGAGTGCGCTCTCCAGCGCGCCGCGCAGGACGGGGTGGTCGGTCACGCCACCGACCACGAGCCGGGGCCGGGACGCGGCCAGTTCCTCCAGCTCGTCCCGGACCAGGTCGCGCAGCGCCTCGCCGCCGGCGGTGAGCGAGGTGCCGCTCAGGACGACCAGTTCGGGGTCCAGCACGGAGACCAGGGAGGCGAGGCCGGTGGCCAGGCGGGTGGCGTAGGTCCGCAGGAGGCGGCGGTGCGGGTCGTCGCCGGCCTCCGCGGCGCGGGCCACGAGGGCGGCGGCGGCCTCGGGGTAGGGCCCGGAGGGCACCGAGGGGACGCCCAGCTCCCGGGCCAGTCCCGGCAGCGCCTGGGAACCGGCCAGCTCCTGGAAGCCGCCGCTGCCCGTGCGCCTGACCTTGCGGACCAGCGGGGCGCCCGGCACGGGCAGGAACCCGACCTCGCCGGCGCCGCCGGTCCAGCCGCGGTGCAGCCGGCCGCCGAGGACCAGGGCGGCGCCCAGGCCCTCCTGGTTCCACAGCAGGACGAAGTCCTCGTGCCCCCGGGCGGCGCCGAGCCGCTGTTCGGCCACGGCGGCGAGATTGACGTCGTTCTCGTACTCGACCGGCATCGGCAGCGCGGCGGCGAGTTCGCCGAGGAGGGTGGGGGAGTGCCAGCCGGGCAGATGGGAGGCGTAGCGCAGCCGCCCGGTGCCCGGGTCGAAGGCGCCCGGGGTGCCGATGACCAGGCGGCGGACGTTGTCCCGGGTGAGTCCGGCCGCCTTCACCGCGCCGTCGAGGGCGTCGGCGACCTGCCGGACGACAGGGGTGGCGGCGCGCCGGCGCGGGGTGGGGAGGCGGTACCGGCCGACCGTGCGGCCGGTGATGTCGGCGACCGCGGCCAGGACGCGGTCCGGGGTGACGTCGAGGCCGGCGGCGTACGCGGCGGCCGGGTTGACCTCGTAGAGCTGGGCGCCGGGTCCAGGGCGGCCCTCCGTGGTGCCGCCGGCCAGCACGAGCCCCGCGGCCTCCAGGCGGGCCAGGAGCTGGGAGGCGGTCGGCTTGGACAGGCCGGTGAGCTTGCCGATCCGGGTCCGGGACAGCGGCCCGTGCTCCAGCAGGAGGTCGAGGGCGGCCCGGTCGTTCATGGCGCGCAGGACGCGTGGGGTGCCCGGTGTGCCGGCGGTTCCTGCCATGCGAGTCCACACCTGCCTCTCGGCCGCTCAGCCTTTCAGGGGGCGGAGGGCGAAGTCCACCGCGGGCTCATTGGAAGCCCACGGGGTGCCTGCCGCACCGACCGCCGGGAAACGTCTGTTAGGAAAGTTTCCTGTTGGTCGAGAACGTAGGCCGCCGGGCAGGGGCCGTCAAGAGACCGTCCCCGGGGCAACGCGGTCGTAACCCCGGGGGCGCGAAGAGGGGCGCCGGAACCGCTACTTGGCGGTGCTCGGCGGCGGGATCGGGGACGCGGCGATGGACTGCGGCGACGCCGCGCTCGCGTACGCCGACGGCGCCGCGACACCTGCGGTCGGGTCGGGCTCGGGGGCCTCTTCCACCGGGGCCGTGCCACCGCCGACGATCGGGATGTCGGCCGCGTCGAAGGCCCGCTTGACGCGCCAGCGCAGCTCGCGCTCAAGGGTGAGGGCCTTGCCCGGCATGGTCTTCGCGGAGACCCGCACCACCATGGAGTCGAGCAGCACGGACTCCAGGCCGAGAACTTCGATCGGGCCCCAGAGCATCTCGTTCCAGGGCTCCTCCTTGCTCATCCGCTCGCCGACCCCGGCGAGGGTCTCCCGCACCTTGTCGAGGTCCTCGTCGGAGCGGACGGTCACGTCCACAGTGGCCGTCGACCAGCCCTGGGAGAGGTTGCCGATCCGCTTGACCTCGCCGTTGCGGACGTACCAGATCTCGCCGTCGGCGCCGCGCAGCTTGGTCACCCGCAGCCCCACCTCGATGACCTCGCCGGCGGCGACCCCCGCGTCGATGCTGTCGCCGACGCCGTACTGGTCCTCAAGGATCATGAAGACGCCGGACAGGAAGTCGGTGACCAGGTTGCGGGCGCCGAAGCCGATGGCCACGCCGGCGACACCTGCGGAGGCCAGCAGCGGCGCCAGGTTGATCTGGAAGGTGCCCAGGACCATCAGGGCCGCGGTGCCGAGGATGAGGAAGCTGGCCACCGAACGCAGGACGGAACCGATGGCCTCCGAGCGCTGGCGGCGCCGTTCGGCGTTGACCAGCAGGCCGCTCAGCGCGGTGCCGCCCGCCGAGGTGGGCCGGCGGTTCATGCGGTCCACCAGCTTGGTGATCCCGCGCCGCACCACCGCCCTGAGCACCGCCGCGATCACCACGATCAGCAGCACCTGCAGTCCGATCGCGAGCCAGGTCGACCAGTTCTCCTCGACCCAGCCCGCGGCGTTCGTCGCGTGCTCCTGGGCGTCCTGGAGCGAGGGCACCACCGGGACCGTCGGGGACGGTGACGGCGAGGGCGACGAACCGGCGGCCGACAGGACGGCGGCGGACAGGGACACGGCGGATACCTCCAGGTGCGGCGGCCCGTCTGCGGTGTGGACGGTCCCGGCCGGAGCGGGTCCGTGGTCGGTCCGTTGTCCGGTCCAAGGTCACGGAAAGGTCACCGGACGGGCAGAACCACCACACTAACGGGGCACCGTGGGTGCCAAGGCGCGAAGAGCACAGGAGAGACGGCGTTCACCCGCCGCCGGACTGGTCACGGCCGTGCGGGCGGGCCCCGTGCCCTCGCCCGTGTGGTCGAAAACACTCCCAGCCCGTTACCGGGACATGGTGGCGCTTCCACCAGCCATGAGGGGAGACTGAACCAGATCGTCCCGGCGCGAGCCACGCGCCGCCGACGCCCAAGGAGGCACCCGTGCCGCATGTCCTGGTTCTCAACGCGTCGTACGAGCCGCTCGGCGTCGTACCGCTCCGCCGCGCGCTCGTCCTCGTGCTGGAGAACAAGGCCGTATGCCTTGAGGAATCCGGCGCCTATCTGCACAGCGCGACCGTCACCGTGCCCGCACCCAGCGTGGTCCGGCTCAAGCGATTCGTACGGGTGCCCTACCGGGGGCCCGTCCCGCTGACTCGGCGGGCGCTGTTCGCCCGCGACGGAGGCCGCTGCATGTACTGCGGCGCCGTCGCCACCAGTGTCGACCACGTCATCCCGCGCAGCCGCGGGGGCGTGCACGCGTGGGAGAACGTGGTGGCGTCCTGCCGCCGCTGCAACCATGTCAAGGCCGACCGCCATCTGGTCGAGCTGGGCTGGCGCCTGCGCCACAAACCGGCCCCGCCCACCGGTCTGGCCTGGCGCATCATCGGCACGGGTCACCGGGACCCGCGCTGGCTGCCGTACTTGCAGCCGTACGGCGCGGAGGACGCCATGGCCCGGATCGACGGCATTTCCGCCTGACGGTCCGGGTTTTCCGGTGGCGCCCACTGGTCGTGCCGGTCGTGCCGGTCGTGGCCGGTCGTGGCCAAGGGCCGTGTTCAAGGGAGGGGGCCGGGCGAGGGTGCAGGAGCCGGAGTTCCCGCGCGCGGTGGCCGCGGCCATGTCGATCGCCTCGTCACTCGGTCTGCCGGCCGACGACGCGATCGTGCTCCACGACTCCAACAAGCTCACTCTTCGCCTGCTGCCCTGTGACGTGCTGGCCCGGGTGGCTCCCGTGGCGCAGCAGGTCGCGCGGTTCGAGGTCGAGGTGGCCCGGCGGCTTATCGCGTCCGGATGCCCGGTGGTCGCTCTCGACCCTCGGGTGGAGCCACGCGTCCACGAGCGCGACGGCTTCGTGGTCACGCTGTGGACCTACCACGAGCCCGTGACACCGCGCGGGATCCCGCCGGCCGACTACGCCCACGCGCTGGAGCGGCTGCACGCCGGCCTGCGCGAGCTGGACGTCCCCGCGCCGCACTTCGCGGACCGGGTGGAACTGGCCCGGCGACTCGTGGCGGACCGCGACCGCACCCCCGCGCTCGCCGACGCGGACCGTGAGCTGCTCGGCGACACGCTGCGCGGCCTGCGCCGGGCGATCGGAGAGCGCGGCGGCGCCGGGCAACTGCTGCACGGCGAGCCGCACCCGGGCAACGTGCTCGCCACGGAGAACGGGCCGCTCTTCATCGACCTGGAGACATGCTGCCGCGGCCCCGTCGAATTCGACCTCGCCCACGCGCCCGAGGAGGTCGGCGAACGGTATCCGGGTGTCGACCGGGACGTGCTGCGCCAGTGCCGGATCCTCGTACTGGCGATGGTCACCACGTGGCGCTGGGATCGGGACGACCGGTTCCCGGACGGACGCCGGATGGGCACGGAGCGGCTCGGTCGGATCCGGGCGGCACTCGGCCGCGACGGGTGAGCCGGTTTGCATGCTCCGTGAGCGGGTTAGGTGATTTTCGACCGCTTCACAGGCATTCCGGGGAGGTGGAATGTGACCAGGAGCACGTTGTCGGTGTCGGGGGGCCTGCCCCGGCGCCTTCTGGGTAGGGCTGCCGTAACCCGCCAAAAGCGTGCTCGACACAAAGGAGACCTCCGTGGCTGCACTGGCACCCCTTCTGCTCCCGGCCCCTTCCAAACCCGCGGCGGAGCCGCCCCTGCTCTGGGCGGAGCCCTCCGCCGACTCCGAGACCCCGCACTACCGCGTCTTCGGCGCCACCGGCAGCTGCGCCGGGGCACCGCTCACCAGCGAGCCCCCGCTGCCCGACGCCGAGCCCCTCACCAGCGAGTCCCCGTTCGCCGACGCCGTACCGCTGACCAGCGAGTCCTCGCCCGAACTCACGGCCGACGTGCCGGAGCAGGGCGGCCCCTCCTTCGCCGTCCCGGAACCCACGAGGTCATAGAGGTCGCAGATGCCCGCAGCCCGGCCGGCCGAGCCCCCCACCGAGGACCTGACCCGGCTCGCCGCCCTGTACGGCGTCGCCACCTCCTACCGCCCCTCCCCGGACCGCACCGTCCCGGCCACGGCCACCGCCGTCACCCTCGCGCTGGCCGCCCTCGGCGTGGACACGAGCACGCCCGAGACCGTACGGGCCGCGCTCGCCGCGCGTGACGAGGAGCTGCGCGAGCGCCTGCTGCCGCCCACCGTCGTCGCGTGGACCGGTACCGGCACCGGCATCCCGGCTGCCCTGACGGCACTGCCCGAGGGGACACGGCTGCGCGTGGATGTGGATACGGAGCGGGGCGGGACGCGTGAGACCGCGTGGCTGGGTGAGGTGTGTGAGGGCGCTGTGGGGGGTGAGGTGCGTGAGGGCGCTGTGGGGGGCGAGCTTCGGGACGGCATCGTCCGGGGTGGGACGCGCGACGGCGCCGGGCCCGGCGGGCTTCGCGGCGGCGTCGAGGGACTACCGGTCGGCGGGCTTCGGGACGGCGTCGAGGGGCTCCCGCCCGGCGGGCTTCGCGGCGGCATCGAGGGGCTCCCGCCCGGCGTGCACCGGCTGACCGCGACCGCGCCCGACGGCCGGATCGCGCGGGCGCACCTGATCGTCGCGCCCGCCCGGCTGCCCGCCCCCGCCGGACGCTCCCACGGGCTCCTCGTGCAGCTCTACTCCCTCGTCTCCCGCCGGTCCTGGGGCATGGGCGACCTCGGCGACCTCAGTGAGCTGGCCGCCTGGGCGGGACGCGCCCTCGGCGCCGGATTCGTCCAGGTCAACCCGTTGCACGCGGCCGTGCCCGGCACTCCCACCGACCCCTCCCCGTACCGGCCCTCCTCCCGCCGCTTCCCCGACCCCGTGCACCTGCGGATCGAGGCCGTGCCCGAGTTCGCGTACATCGCCGACCACGAGCGTGTCCGGGCCCTGCGGGAGCGGGCCGGGCGGTTGCGCGAGGCCGTACTGGACAAGGGCGCCCTCATCGACCGGGACGCCGTGTGGGAGCTGAAGCGCGACACCCTGGAACTGGTCCGCGAGGTCCCCCTCGGCCCCGGCCGCCGCGCCGCCTACTGCGACTACCTCGCCGAACAGGGCACCGCCCTGGAGGACCACGCCACCTGGTGCGCGCTCACCGAGGTCCACGGCCCCGACTGGCGCCGGTGGCCCGAGGGCCTGCGCGATCCCCGCTCGGCCGACACCGACCGCGCCCGCGGCGAGCTGATGGACCGCGTCGACTTCCACTCCCGCCTCACCTGGCTCACCGACACCCAGCTCACCGCCGCCCAGCTCGCCGCCCGCGAGGCCGGCATGCCGGTCGGGATCGTCCACGACCTCGCCGTGGGCGTGCATCCGCACGGCGCCGACTCCTGGGCCCAGCAGAAGTACTTCGCCGCCGGCATGTCGGTGGGCGCGCCGCCCGACGCCTTCAACGCCCGCGGCCAGGACTGGGGCCTGCCCCCGTGGCGCCCCGACCGTCTGGCCGACGCCGGCTACGCGCCCTTCCGGGACCTGCTGAGAGGCCTGTTCCGCTACGCCGGGGCGCTGCGGATCGATCACGTCATGGGCCTGTTCCGGCTCTGGTGGGTCCCCGAGGGCCGTCTGCCCACCGAGGGCACCTATGTCCGCTACGACGCCGAGGCCATGCTCGCCGTCCTCGTCCTGGAGGCCACCCGGGCCGGCGCCCTTGTCATCGGCGAGGACCTGGGCACCGTGGAACCCGGCGTGCGCGAGGCGCTGCGCGAACGCGGGGTGCTCGGCACGTCGGTGCTCTGGTTCGAGCGGGACTGGACCGGCGACGGCAGCCCGCTGCCCCCCGAGCGGTGGCGCGCCGACTGCCTGGCCACCGCCACCACCCACGACCTGCCGTCCACCGCCGCCCGCCTCACCGGCGAGCACGTCGAACTCCGCGCGCGCCTCGGCCTGCTCACCCGCCCGTTGGAGGAGGAACGCGCCGAGGCCTCGGCGGACATCGCCCAGTGGCTGGACGTACTGGCCCGGCTCGGCCTGCTGCACGGCACGGGCGGCGACTGCGGCACCCCCTCCGAGGAGGCCGGTGTCCAGGCCGTCCACCGCTTCCTGCTGCGCACCCCCGCCCACATGGTCGGCATCTGGCTCCCGGACGCCGTCGGCGACCGCCGCCCGCAGAACCTCCCCGGCACCTGGGACCAGTACCCGAACTGGCGCCTGCCCGTGGCCGACGCCGAGGGCCGCCCGGTGACCCTGGAGGACCTGGCCGCCTCGCCCCGGCTGCACGCCCTGATCAACGTCGTACGGGAGCGCGCCGGCGACTGAGCCCGCCGCCCGCGCGCCCCGTACGGCACCCCGGGCGCGCGCCTGTTCCGGCCGTTCGCTAACTTTGCACCGTGGACAAGAAGAACGCCCTGCGCGCCGGCGCCCTAGCAGCCGGTACGACGCTGATGATGCTGCTCATGTCGTCCCCCGCGCTCGCGCTGACCCGCGACGACGGCGACGACCCCGGCACGGGCCTGAGCGTCATCGAGACGCTGGGCCTGTACGTCCTGGCCCCGATCGCGCTGTTCGCGATCATCACGGGCCTGGTCATGGTCCTGGACAGGTCCCAGGAGAAGCACCGGGTGACCTCCCGCAACATCAAGACGAAGGCCGACGCGAAGGCCTGACCCCTCACCTCACCGGCTGCCGCTTCTCGGTGCCGGCGAGGAGGTCCCGCAGCAGGTCGGCCAGTTGCGCGGCCCGTTCGGAGCCGAGGGCGGCCAGGGCCTCGCCCTGTGCGGCGACGCCGGCGCCGACCGCCTCGTCGATCAACTCCAGCCCCCGGTCGGTGAGGCTGACCCGCAGCGCTCTGCGGTCGTGCGGATCGGGCGAGCGGCGCAGCAGCCCCGCCCGCTCCAGCCTGTCCAGCCGCCCCGTCATGCCACCGGTGGTGAGCATCAGGGCGGCCGACAGCTCGCGAGGCGAAAGCGTGTAGGGCTCACCGGCCCGGCGCAGGGTGGCCAGGGCGTCGAACTCCCCACGGGAGATCCCGAACCGCCCGTACGCCTCCTCCAGCCGGTCCCCCATACCCCGGGCCACCCTGAAGACCCGCCCGAACACCTCCATCCCGACGCCATCCAGATCGGGCCGCACCACGGCCCACTGGCCGACGACGACATCAACGGCGTCCTTGCGGCGCTCGGGGCTCTCGACCATGGGACGAGTATCGGCACGGTGCCGCCGGGCTGCAAGGAAGTGGCCTGCGAGGGTGCGGGGGTGGCGGGTTGCGGGAAGTGGTCGTTAGCGGGGGAGGGGGGTCCCCGCGGGTGCGGGGAGCAGGCTGGGTGGCCTGCGATTCCATGGGGGCCGGAGGCGGTTTCCGAGTACTTTCTCTGGTTCCGGCAAATAGTGCATACGTGACTCGACCCGTATCTGCCTCTTCCGAAGCGGCGGAGTTCGTACGGGCCGCGAACCCTGTCGGCGTCGCGTCCCGCGGCAGATCGAGGCCGGCATGGCCTTCTTACGTCCCCGTAGCCGGACGTGCGCCACGAGTTCGGCCCCCGCGCGGTGCCGCTCGTCGAGCTTCCGCCGGGACGGGGGCGCCGCTTCGGCCACGTCGACGGCCACGACTCCTCCGGTACGGGCCATCAGTCCGGCGAAGTCCTCGTCGAGGGCGGCCTCCGTCTTCCCTTCCCTCATCGGCGCCTCGACGACCATCAGACCGGGCGAGTTCCAAAGCGGCTTCCTGGAAAGGGCGTACGCCTGCTCCCACCGGCAGTTCGGACCGGGAGGTGAACAACTCCTGGGCACTGCTGTCCGGTTCTTCGGCCCGCCCAGGGATCCGGGAGGTCCAGCTCATGCCAGGCCGCGGCAAGACGCTCGTGGTCGTCGCGGGGCGCGCCGTCGGGGAGGTACGGGAAGAGGTCAGGGTTGCCGGCGATCCAGTAACGGCCGTTGACCAGAGCGGCGAGCAACACCTGCACCGGCTGCGGCAGTCTGCCCCTCCGCCATGCACTCAGCCGCCGGGCCACACCGAGGCCGCTCGGCACAGGCGCAGCAACTCCTCCTGCTCATCAAAGGGCCTCGGGCCTTGATCTGACCGTGCTCGGGCGGCACACCGTGATGTCCGCCCACCCGTGCGGTTCCTCCAACACCGGCCCGGCCGGACGGCGCGACCCGCCGATCCGGCCCCAGCCCTTGACCGCGCATCGCGCCGGCGAGCTGATCGCCCCGACACGCGAAGGCAGGGGTGGCCTTGCCGATGTCCTGCACACCGGCGAGCCACACGGCAAGGGCACGTGCGTCCTGCCTCTCCGCCCGGCAGCGCCCCGGACGGCGGCAGCCAACCGTCACTGCCCCGATCATGCTTGGCCCACACCGACCGGGCCGGCTCTCCACACCCAGAACAAGCAAACAGAAGGATCCCCTGAAAGACCCCACTCCCAAGACGTATGATGACCGGCTGACCCTGGAAGCGCCGACGAACTCGGACACCACTTGATGCCCCATTTGCCGGAATCTGCAAAAGTTGCTGAGGGTGGGCTCTTGCGCCCATGAACGCGCAGGTCACGCAGTCTGCTCCCCGCACGCGCGGGGGTGGTCCCGGCGAGGCTCGGCGAAATCGCTGCGGGTGCCTCTGCTCCCCGCACGCGCGGGGGTGGTCCCGAGACGGTCATCGCGCTGATCCGCCCGAAGCACTGCTCCCCGCACGCGCGGGGGTGGTCCCCGGACGGCCAACGACACCTCCGAGGGCGTCATCTGCTCCCCGCACACGCGGGGATGGTCCCGATGTCACCGGGTTCCAGCGCGGGGTTCGGCAGCTGCTCCCCGCATACACGGGGATGGTCCCACGTCGAACGTGGCGGCGGCGCCGGCGAGTAGCTGCTCCCTGCGTCGGTGGGGATGACGTCCATGACTCATGGGTATTCACGGCGGTATACTTTTCGTGTGGATACGACGATCAAGATCGGTGCGGAGACCCGTGACAAGCTCGCGGCCCTGGCTGAGGCCAGGAACATGTCGATGCGGGCGTTGATCGAGGAGTTCGCTGCAACCGCGCTTACTCCCGCACAGTTGCGTGAGCGAGCCGAGCGCACGGACGCATTCCTGGACGCGGAGTTCGGGCACCAGGTCAGCGATGACGAAGCCGGCGCATTGCGTGAGCGGATGCGTCAGGCGCAGAGTGCCGGGCAGGCCCGGTTCCGGGGTACGGCGGCGTGATCGTCGAGCACTACATCCTGGACAGTCCCACGCTCCTTGCCCTTGGGGGCAACAAGCAGGTCTCCGGGCTCATCCATGTTGCTGCGGGGGACCCCACGGTGCGTTTGTGGGTCCCCATCGTGTGTGTGCTGGAGGCCGAACGTGAACGGTCCGGGATCGTCGACTACCTGGGCATCCTCGATGTCCTGCACACCCTGGACGCTGACTACGCGACGGCCCATGCGGTCGCCGACCTATATCACCGGAATGTCCCCTTTGGTGTAGGGGCCGCCGCGCACGCCACCCGGCCCACGTTGGACCGCCCTGACGGTGCCCTTGTCGCCACGGTCGCGCCCGACCGCTACGGCGGCCTCGGAGTTCCGGTCCTGGACCTCAACCGGTAAGCGGCCCGCAGCACATCAGCGTTGGCAACGGGCCTCAGACGCGGGGAGGCGTTCATCCGGAGCCGTCCGTGACCGCGCTTGTGGCCCGGCATCTGCTGCGCTGCCGTGTCCTCCGGTCGGTGATGCCGATATTGCCGCCGATGACCTCACGTCGAGGAAAGTTGGCGGTCAGCCGGGTTGCTTCCAGAACATCAAAGCTGGTTTCGACTGGAGCAGTTGCAGCACACCAACGTCGTGCAGGCATACGACTGGGGGCTCGAGCCGGGCCGCACCCAATCGCCCCCGCCGGACGACGGCCGATACGCCGATATCCGGCTGTCTGGGTCGTCCTATAGTAGCCTCGGCGGGCACCCCGATGTCCTATTTGCCGGAATCTGCAAAAGTTGCTGAAAGTGCATTCCTGCGGCCATAGACTCGCAGGTCAAACAGTCTGCTCCCCGCACGCGCGGGGATGGTCCCTCCCGCTCACCACCCACCAGCCGACCTTGTGGCTGCTCCCCGCACGCGCGGGGATGGTCCCGGCAACCAGGCACTGAACCAGGCCCACTACGCCTGCTCCCCGCACGCGCGGGGATGGTCCTGTTCGAGATGAGCCACACCGGCTTCAAGGCCGCTGCTCCCCGCACGCGCGGGGATGGTCCCACGGGAGACGAAGTGGAACGGCTCCGGCCGGACTGCTCCCCGCACGCGCGGGGATGGTCCCTTGCCGCACTCCCCGGCCTCGCCACCGGCATCCTGCTCCCCGCACGCGCGGGGATGGTCCGAAGCCGCCGTGCAGGGAGTGCGTGTTGGAGCTCTGCTCCCCGCACGCGCGGGGATGGTCCCCTGGGGTCGTCCATGTCGCGGACGATCGCGTTCTGCTCCCCGCACGCGTGGGGATGGTCCTCCGGCCTGACCTCACAGGCCTGGGTGTCGGCGCTGCTCCCCGCACGCGTGGGGATGGTCCCGCGAGCTTCGACCTGACGATCGTCGACCGGGACTGCTCCCCGCACGCGTGGGGATGGTCCCTACAAGGGGTTCGGGCTCCGTGTCGTCTACGACTGCTCCCCGCACGCGTGGGGATGGTCCTTCTGGACCTGCACCCAGGCGCCCCCGAGGGCGCTGCTCCCCGCACGCGTGGGGATGGTCCCACCGGGTTGCGTGTCGCGGCTGTCGTACTCACCTGCTCCCCGCACGCGTGGGGATGGTCCCTCGAACTGGAACAGCCAGCCGGAGGGGTGGGTCTGCTCCCCGCACGCGTGGGGATGGTCCCGTCCTGCGCGGCGTCGACAACATGGCGATCGGCTGCTCCCCGCACGCGTGGGGATGGTCCCCGGCCACGCCACGGGATCGACGTCGACACCAGGTCTGCTCCCCGCACCTGCGGGGATGATGTCTCAGACCGCCCCCGCACGGTCTCACCGGCCAGGCCGCCCCACCCCCACCCCCGAAGCCGTAGCGCCAGGCCGCCCCAGGACGGCTTCCTGCCCGTCGGGTGTGAACTCGTACCGCAGCTCGTAGAGGTGGCCCGCCTTGACCATGACCGTGGCTTCCACCGGGCGGTCGTCGTCGGTGTAGACCACGCGCAGGGTGCGGAGTACCGGGAGGTCGCTGGGCAGGCTCAGGGCTTGGTACTGCTCCTGGGTGGGGACCCGGGCCGAGACCCGGTCCACGCTCAGGCGTGGTGGGTGTCCGAGTTGGCCGAGAAGGGTGGGGGTGCCGCCCGTGATCTTCCGTTTGGCCATGATGGCGGTGTCGCGGGCGATGGACAGAGGGTAGTACGACTTGACCAGCTCGACCGGTTCGCCGTCGATGGAGAGGATCTGGTGGCGCAGCACCGCAGTCTCGGTGTCGCCGAGGCCCAGTGCCGACGCGACATCGGCCGGAGGGCGGGTCTCGGCCACGTCGAGCAGGGTGCTGAGTGCCTGGGCGCCGCCGAGGTTCGCGGCCTCGGTCAGCCAGCGGTAAGGCTCTCCCGGCTCGGCGGGAGCCATCTACGACGCCGGACGCACCGTTCGCTGCCGGTGCTCGCGCACGGTGACGGCGGATCCGGCGCGGCCCACCACGAGTTGCTCGTCCTTGAGGAGGTGCAGCGCCTTCTGGATGGTCGCGTTCGAGGCGTCGAATCGCTCCTTGAGCCGCGCGGTGGAGGGGAGCCTGGCGCCCGGTGCCAGGTCGCCGCTCATGATGTCGTCCCGGAGGTCGGCGGCGATCCGCTCATGGAGCGACCGCCGGTCCGGGGAGTCGGTGTGGGCGGGCAGGGGCACTGTCATCCGATCCGGATCTCGTAGCTCAGACGCTGCCGGTGTGCCGGCATGACCATCATGTCGACCTGAAAGGCGCGGTCGTCACCGTCCAGCGTCACCCGGGTCAGGTGGAGGACCGGTTCGTCCTTCCCCAGGCGCAGGATGTCCCGCTCCTGCGCACTGGGCATCCGCGCGGTCACGTCCTCGCGCACGCGGGCGCCGACGTGTCCGCGCTCGGCGAGGAACGTCACGGCACCGCCCGGGATCTTCCTCTTCTCGGCGAGGCGGGTGCCCCGGGCGATGTTCGCGGGGTAGTAGGTGTCCGTCAACTCACAGGGGAGGCCGTCGAGTTCGATCACCCTGCGACGCACAACGGCGGTCTCCGTCGAGGGCAGCCCCAGGAGTGCGAGGACTTCCTCCGGAGGCGTCGTCTCGCCGGCGTACTCGATGCGCTGTGTGCCCTTGCCGCCCCGGGCCGCGGCCTCGGCCGCCCAGGCGTCGGGCCTCCCCTTCTCGCGTGCGCTCAGATACGGCAGTGAGGTACTGACCCATGCGCTGTCGCTCACCGTGTCCTCCAGAGGCCGAAGGGGGGCGCCCGGCACAACACCGGGCGCCCCCTTGCCGTGTGACGCTGCCTATCCGGCCGACGCCGCCGCGTCCGCCGCCTGGGCGCGGAGGGCGCGTTCGATGCCTGCTCGGGATTCCGAGACCAGGCGGCGCAGGGCCGCGTTCGGGTTGGCGGTGGTCAGCCAGGTGTCCGTGCGGTCCAGGGTCTCCTGGGAGACCTGCACCGCCGGGTACAGGCCGACCGCGATCTGCTGGGCCATCTCGTGGGAACGGGAGTCCCAGACCTCCTTCAGCGCCTCGAAGTACCGCTCCGTGTACGGCGCCAGCAGCTCGCGCTGGTCGGTCTGGACGAAGCCGGCGATGACCGCCTCCTGCACGGCGTTCGGCAGCTTGTCGGACTCCACGACCGACTCCCAGGCCTCCGCCTTGGCCGCCTCGGTCGGACGGGCGGCACGCGCGGTGGCGGCGTGGCGCTCACCGGCGGCGGTCTTGTCCCGCTCGTACTCGCCCGCGATCTCCGAACCCCCGAACCGGCCCACGGCCGCGAGCCGCTGCACGAACGCCCAGCGCAGCTCGGTGTCGACGGCCAGGCCCTCGATCGTCTGCGTGCCGTCGAGCAGCGCGTCCAGCAGGTCGAGCTGCTCCGGCGTCCTGGCCGTCGCCGCGAACGCCCGCGCCCACGCCAGCTGGTGGTCGCTGCCCGCCTCGGCGGCCCGCAGATGGGCCAGCGTGGCCTCCGTCCAGCGGGTGAGCAGCGCCTCGCGGGCGTTCGGGTCGGCGTACTGGTCGATGGCCAGCTTCACCTGGCGGTGCAAGGACTGCACGACACCGATGTCGGACTCCTTGCCGATGCCGGAGAGCACCAGCGAGAGGTAGTCCCGGGTGGCGAGTTCCGCGTCCCGGGTCATGTCCCAGGCCGACGCCCAGCACAGGGCGCGCGGCAGCGACGCGGTGAAGTCGCCGAGGTGCTCGGTGACGACGGCGAGCGACCGCTCGTCCAGGCGGACCTTGGCGTACGAGAGGTCGTCGTCGTTGAGCAGCAGCACCGCGGGCCGGGGCTTGCCGACCAGCTGCGGTACGGCCGTCAGCTCGCCGTCCACGTCCAGCTCGACGCGGTCGCCGCGCACCAGCTTGCCGCCGGCGTCCAGGTCGTAGGCGCCGATCGCGATGCGGTGGGGGCGCAGCGTGGGCTCGCCCTTGGCGCCCGCGGGCAGCGCCGGGGCCTCCTGGCGGATGGCGAAGGACGTGATGACGCCCTCGGCGTCGGTCTCGATCTGCGGGCGGAGGATGTTGATCCCGGCCGTCTCCAGCCACGCCTTCGACCAGGTCCTCAGATCGCGGCCGGAGGTCTCCTCCAGCGCGCCCAGCAGGTCCGACAGGCGCGTGTTGCCGAACGCGTGCCGCTTGAAGTACGCCTGCACGCCCTGGAAGAACGCGTCCTCACCGACGTACGCGACGAGCTGCTTGAGGACGCTCGCGCCCTTCGCGTACGTGATGCCGTCGAAGTTGACGAGCACGTCGTCCAGGTCGCTGATGTCCGCCATGATCGGGTGCGTGGACGGCAGCTGGTCCTGCCGGTACGCCCAGGTCTTCATCTGGTTGGCGAAGGTCGTCCACGAGTGCGGCCACTTCGAACCCGGCGCGTCGGACTGGCAGGCGGCCTCGGCGTAGGTGGCGAA